>NZ_CP192044.1:4800000-9600000 GCF_050948465.1 Dactylosporangium sp. CA-092794
TCGGGCGCCGGGCGGGTGTTGCCGCCCTCCCAGCTGGTCCAGCCGCGGGCGGGCGGCTGCGGGGCCAGGGCGGTGCCATAGACCTGGAAGCCGTTGAGGCCGACCGGATTGGTGTTGGACCGCGCGGTCACGCTCAGCCGCACCCACCGGGCGGTGACCGGCGCGGGCAGCGTGACGGCCTGGACGCCGCCCTGCCCGGCGGTGGTCTGGTAGGCCGTCGTCCACGCGCGGCCGTCGGTGGACGTCTCGAGGCGGAAGGCGACCGCCGCGCTGGAGCGGATCTCGTCGCCGTCGGTGTCGCTGTAGTTGCCGTCGAACGGCCCGTCGGCGAGCGTCGCCTCGAACACGAGCGTGACGGCCTCGATCCGGCACGGGGCCTGCAGGTCGACGGAGATCCACTGCGGGTCGCCGGGCGCGGCCCGCCAGCCGCTGCCGCGGACGCCGGCCTCGGCCAGCCCGTCGACGGCGAAGGCGCCCGGCGTCGGCGCGTAGTCCGTGGAGGACACCGCCACCGGGCGGTAGCGCGCGAGGTCGGTGCGCGGCGCGGCGCTGCCGCCGGGGGCGGCGCCGGCCCGCTCGGGCAGGGCCCCGGCCACGCCGACGGAGGCGAGCAGGGTGGCGCCGGAGGACAGCAGCGTGCGGCGGGACAGGGCGGGGGTGTCGGGCATCGGCGGAACTCCCAACGTGTCGATCGTGTGACCGATGTAATCAGAGACGGACATCGCTGTCAAGAATAATTCGTAATTAATGGTTACTTGACGCGCGTGGTGACGTCCGGCAACTGGGACACCTTCAAGGTCCGGCTGGGCGCGCAAGGTCCGCGGTGGACGGTCCAGGGCAGCAAAGTCCCATGGGCAACGTCGGCGCCGGCCAACGGGGGATTCGAGAGCGGGGGACGAAGGCGGTGACCGCGAGCGACACCGCACAGTGCCGGCAGACCGTTGCCGTCCGGCCGGCCTACTCCGCCGACGACTGCACGCTGACCCCCGTGTGGCCGCCTACACCGCGGCCAGGGCCGGGGCGGCGAAGAAGCCGCCCAGACGGTCCAGCATCGCCCGGTTGACCCGGTAGTACACCCATGTGGCGCGGCGCTCGCTGCTCACCAGGCCGCTCTCGCGCAGTACCCGAAGATGGAAGGAAATGGTCGGGGCGGTCACCTCGAACTCGCCGGTCAGCTCGCAGACGCAGACCTCGCCGTCGCCGCGGGCGGCGATGAGCGACAGCAGCCGCAGCCGCACCGGGTCGCTCAGCGCCTTGAAGAGCTTCGCCGTGTCGGCCGCCTCGGGCGCCGTCAGCGGCCGTCCCACCAGCGGCGTGCAGCACTCGGGCGAGGTCGCGGCGGCCAGGTCGAGCGTCGTCTTGGTGCGTGCCATGGCACCCATCGTGACGTAGCGCAACCGGCCGCCGCAACCTCCGCTCCTTACCGTTCGCCGGTTATTGGTTCCAGACCTGCAACTCCGAGATCTGGCCCGCCGGCCAGCCGGTGTTCGCGCTGACCGTCACCCGCCAGTACCGTTGCGTCGCCGCGGGGAACGTGATCGTCACCGCGTTGCCGGACGTGGGGGAGAAGGCGTAGGCCGCGGACGCCTGCACCGTGGTGAACGACGAGCCGTCGGCCGAGGCGGTCAGCGTGAGCGTCTCGGTGCGGGCGCCCCACGCCGCCGGCAGCTGCAGGACCACCCGGCTTGCCGAGCGGGCCGTGCCGAGGTCGACCTGCACCCACTGCGGGAACGCGTTGTTCGCGCTTTCCCAGTAGCTGCCCTGGTTTCCGTCCGTCACGTTCGACGAGGGGTACACGTCGGTGTGCGACGACTCGGTGGTCGGCCGGCCCGCGGCCAGGTTGGCCGGCGTGGTCCCGCCGCCGCCCGTGGCCAACTGCAGGCTGTTGAGGTTCCAGCCGCCGCTGTCCTGGGCCAGGGTGAGCACCTGCTGCCCGGCCGGCAGGGTCAGCGTGGCGGTGACCGTGGCCCAGGCCTGCCAGTCGCCCGTGGCCGGGAGGTTCACCGCGCCGGTGAGGTTGGCCCCCGACGAGCTGGCCAGGTGGAAGGCCCCGGTCACCGCGCTCGGCGCGGCCACCCGGGCGCTGAGCGTGTACTGCCCGGCGGTCGCCACGTTGACCGTGTAGCGCAACCATTGGCCGCCGCTGGTCCAGCCGAGGTTGTAGCCGCCGCCGGTGTCCGATGTGGACTCCAGGTCGACGCCGTCGGCGCGGTAGCCGTTGGCCGTACCGTTGATCGACGTGACGTTGTAGGCCACGCCCGGCCCGCCGGTGTCGTAGTTCTCGGCCTGGACCGTGCCGGGGACGGCCGCCGGGGTGCCGCCGTAGGGCGCCTCGGCCGGCGGCGTGCCACCGCCGCCCTGCCAGCTGTTGCCGCTGAGCGTCGCGGCGAAGCCCGCCGAGTTGTTGAGGTACGCGGAGGAGCCGGCGCGCAGGCCGGTGACCGTGGTGCCGGTGATGGTCGCCGAACCGCTCGGCGCCGGGTAGAACGGCGGCGCGATCACCACGCCGTTGCGCCACGGCGACGTGACCGTGTTGTTCTGCAGCAGCGTGTTGGTCGACTGGGAGAAGCCGATGCCGTCGTAGAGCGAGTTGACGATCGTGTTGTCGGTGACGGTGACATGGTCGACGACGCCGGTGTTCTGCCCGTCGCCGCCGTTGCCGACGTGCAGCGCCGGCTGGCCCTGGTTGTAGCCGTTGCCGCCGGAGCGGGTGACGACGTTGCCGCTGACCGTGGCGGTGAGCAGGTCGTTGCCGTTGACGCCGAACCGGCCGGCGCCCAGGCCGATGTAGCGGGCCGTGTCGCTGATCGCGTTGAGCTCCACGTCGTGGCCGCTGCCGCCGTAGATGCCGATGCCCTTGCCGCCCCACGGCGCGATGATCGTGTTGTGCGTGAACGTCGCGTGCGACATCGCGGTGTAGTAGGTCCGGTTGCCGTTGCCGTCGGTGTTGTAGTTCACCGAGTTGATGGCCATGCCGTCGTCGCCGGTGCCGCGCACGAAGTTGTTGGTCGCGGTCAGGTTGTTGCCGACCGAGTTGTTCAGCGACACGTTGTTGACGTTGATGCCGTCGGCCCAGATGGTCGTCAGCCGGCTGTTGCGGACCGTGCCGCCGGTCCCCGACGCCCAGAAGCCGCTCAGCGTGTGCTGGGTCCAGATGTTGTCCGCGACCCAGTTGGTGCCGGTGGTGTCCATCGCGCCGCCGGCGCCGTCGGCCGTGGCCCGGCTGGTCGCGTTGGAGTCGACGTGCAGGTCCCGGATGGTGCACGACGTCACCTGGAAGATGGCACCGAGCGGCGTGTTGTTCGGCAGTGGTACGGCGCGATAGATGGTGCTGTACCAGGGCCCGGCGCCGGCGATGGTGATGCCCTGCGCGTGCAGACCGTTCGTACCCTTCAGATAAAAGGTCCCGGCCGGGATCCACAGGATCTTGTTCTGCGCCTGCGCCTGGTCGATGCAGCTCTGGATCGCCGCCGTGCTGTCGGGCGCGGCCGGATCCCCGGCGCCGTTGGTCGGTGCGGTGCTCGCCACCGCGCCGCACGAGGTGATCGAGATGGAGTTCGCCGGCTGCGCGATCTGCCCCGGCGGGTTCTCCGAGTCGACCACGTCGACGTCGTAGAAGGCGGCGCCGTTGGCCGCGTCCTTCTGCAGCGCGAACGTGCCGCCGGGCGCGATCGGCGTCCCGGTCACGAAGGTGCGGGTCTCGTCGAAGTAGACCCGCGGGTTGCCGTCTGCCGGGTTCTGGTCGCTGCTGTCGTTGTAGTGGTTGTTGCCCTCGTACACCCACGTCTGCTTCGAGTTGACGTTGAGCGCCTGGCGGAGCGTGCCGTCGACGTACAGGTTCAGCGTCGAGGTCATGCCACCGCCGCCGGCCGAGTCCGGGATGCTCACCCGCACCGTGATCGCGCTGACCGGCTGGCCGGTGGTGTTCGTCCACTGCACCCGCTGGCCGTTACCGGCCAGGTGCACGTAGGCGTGGCCGGACGCCTCCAGGGCGGCGCTGGAGTACTGCGTGGTCGGCGCCGTGGTCAGCGCCACGGTCGAGGCGCCGCCGCTGAGCGTGCCCGCCTCGGCCTCGAAACTGGTGAACGGCGTCGTGGCCCCCGCCGTGCTGGTGGCCGCGGGCGCCGGCGGCGCGACCGACAGCATCGCCCCCAGCAGGACCGCGGCGGCCACCGGCGGCAGCAGCCGGCGCGCGGCACGGATCGATGATCGTCCCATGGAAAGTCCTCCTCGGACCTGCGGCACGTAGCGGCGTGCCGCCGGCTTGCGCGACGCAAGCATTTGCATGAATACGCCCACGCTGTGACGCCAGTCAAGGGCGACGGGAGGCCAGACAGTGGCAAGAATTTGCACGGGTATCGTGAAATCACGACGGAACTGCGATTATTCTCCGACGATCGGCCGGGGCGCGGCGCGCCATTCCCGGTTGCCGGGGTGATGTGGCTCGCAAAGGTATGGTCCATAGATCGCTTGCGGGCGGGCCGGTCGGCGATGCAATGTGTCCCTGACGGTCGTCGATGTAGCCGACCGGGCCCCCTGGGAACGCGGCCCGGACAACGACGGGATCCGCATGACTACAGGATGGGGTGCGGTGTGACACGGCCGGAGTGGGCACCGGATGGCGTCGACATCAACGTGGCGAACGCCGCCCGGATGTACGACTACTCGCTGGGCGGCTTCCACAACTTCGCGGTCGACCGCGAAATGGTCGACAAGGTCGTGTCGATGGTGCCCAACGCCCGGCAGATCGGCCTGGCCAACCGGGCCTTCCTGGGCCGGGTGGTGCGCCGGCTGGTGGCCGGCGGCGTCAAGCAGTTCCTCGACATCGGCTCCGGCATCCCGACCCTGGCCAACGTGCACCAGGTCGCGCAGCAGGTCAACCCGGAGGCCCGGGTCATGTATGTCGACATCGACCCGGTCGCCGTGGCGCACGGCCGCGCGCTGCTGGCGGACAACCCGCTGACCGACACGATCCTCGGCGACGTGCGCAGCCCGGACGAGATCGTGCGCCATCCCGAGGTGACCGGGCTGATCGACTTCAGCGAGCCGGTCGCGGTGCTGCTCATCGCCGTGCTGCATTTCGTGCCCGACGCCGACGACCCGGCCGGCATCGTGCGCCGGTTCCGCGAGGCCGTCCGGCCGGGCAGCTTCATCGCCCTCTCACACGGCACGATGCCGCCGGAGCGCAAGGAGGACACCGAGGCCGTGACCGGCGTCTACCAGCGCACCTCCACGCCGCTGCACCTGCGCACGGTGGAGGAGGTCCGCGGCCTGCTCGACGGCCTGGAGATCGTCGAGCCGGGCATCGTGCCGGTCACCGACTGGCATCCCGAGCCGGAGGACGAGGGCACCGAGCGCCGGCCCGAGGTGCTCGCCGCCGTCGGCCGCAAGCCATAGGGCCCGTGGGCATCGGCGCTCATCGCTGGCTTTAGGTGATCACCAGGTAAAGAATCTCCGGTTCGGGGGTCAGTTCCGCGGAGGAGTGTTCGACATGTGCTCGTCCGACGATGCGCCTTCCGGTGCGGAGGCGTTCACCCGGGCCTGGACCGGCGTCGTCACCGGCCACACCGTGCTCAGCCTGAGCCGCGGCGACGTGTACTGCCTGCTGGAGCGCTTCGTGTGGCGGCTGGCCGGCGCGCTGCGGGCGGAGCCGTTCGACACCGGCCCGGGCCACCGCATCGGCGCGGACCTGGTGGCGGCCGGCATCGCCACGCCCGACCTGCTCGGCCGCACGGTGACGCTCATCGGGCAGCGGTTCCTCGACGACCTGCGCCCCGACGGCGCCGACGCGCGGGCCCGCCTGGACGCGACGCTCGGCGGGATCGTCGCCGGGTTCACCGCCGCGCTGACCGCGCAGACCGTGGCCGACCAGGAGGCGCTGCGCCGGGCCGAGCTCGCCGGCCGCTACCGGGAATCGGTCGCCCGCCGCAGCCGCCGCGGCGGCTCCGGCACGCTGCGCCGCCGCCTCACCGGCCTGCCCGACCGCGACTGGCTGCTGCAGCGGCTCAGCGAGGCCGTCACCGACCGCCCGCCACAGACCCGGCTGGGCCTGTGCCTGATCAACCTCGACCGGTTCAAGGCGGTCAACGACAGCCTGGGCTACCACGCCGGCGACCAGGTGCTGCGCACCGTCGCGCACCGGCTCGACCGCCTCGCCGCCGCGTCCGGGCACTTCCTGGCCCACCTCGCCACCGACACCTTCGCCCTGGTCGTCGACGACCCGACGGGCCTGGACGAGGTGACCAAGACCGCCGACCGGGCGCTCGAGGCGATCGCGCACACCTTCCCGATCAACAACGGCCACACCCTGCCGATCCGGGCCAGCATCGGCGCGGTCGAGCGGGCCGCCGCCGACACCGACCCGGCGACCCTGCTCGGCGCCGCCGAGCGGGCCCTGGCCTGGGCCAAGGCCGAGCGCCGCGGGCAGTACACCGTCTTCGACCCGATCCGCGCCGCCCTGGAGTCGGCCCGCCACGCCCTGAGCGCCGAGATGCCCGACGCCCTCACCCGCGGTGAGTTCCTCGTCGACTACCAGCCGCTGGCCGACCTGGCCACCGGCCGGCTCGTCGGCGTCGAGGCGCTGGTGCGGTGGCAGCACCCGAGCCGCGGCCGGCTCGGCCCGGCCCAGTTCATCGACCTCGCCGAGCACACCGAGCTGATCGTGCCGCTCGGCGAGTTCGTGCTGCGCCAGGCCTGCGCCCAGGCCGCCGCCTGGAACGCCATGGACCCGGACCACCCGCTGTTCGTCAGCGTCAACGTGGCCGCCGCCCAGCTGCGCCGCCCCGGCCTGCCCGCCATGATCAGCGCGGTGCTCGACGAGACCGGCCTGCCCGCCGGCCTGCTGCAGCTGGAGATCACCGAGAACGTCCTGCTCGACCCGGCCGGCCTGGGCACCCTCGACGAGCTGGACCGGATGGGCACGAAGATCGCCCTGGACGACTTCGGCACCGGCAACTGCCGGCTGGCCGAGATCCGCGACCTGCCCGCGCACACGCTGAAGATCGCCGCCTGCTTCATCGACCTCCTCGGCCACGAGGACGAGCACCCCGCCGGCCGGGCCAACCTCACCGTCCTCACCACCATGATCAAGCTCGGCCACGACCTGGGCCTCACCGTCACCGCCGAGGGCATCGAGACCGCCGCCCAGGCCGAGCGCCTGCTGGAGCTCGGCTGCGACACCGGCCAGGGCTTCCACCTGGGCCGCCCGCAACCGGCCGCCCGCATCACCGAGCTGCTCAGCGGCCAACTCCGGATCGGCTAGCCCCCACCGCAGCCGACGGCCGCGAGCGGGCTGACGAAGCGCCCGCCCACGCCGCCTCCTCATCGCTGACCGAAGGCGACGATTCCGGATAAGTCCGAACACTTCGTGTCCTGACTTATCCGACATTTCGTATATGTCGCGGTTCGTAAGCTTTTGCCTGACTCGGGCCGCGTCACTTCCAGACCGTTGCTCCCGCCAGACACCGGTCGGGCCTGGCGGCCCTCCCTGCCAGGCCCGCGGTGCCAAGACCCCGCGCGCCCGCACCCCGCAAGACCCACCGCGCTCGCACCACCGCAAGCCCCAGCGAGCACTGCCGCACCGACGAGCCCCGACCGCAACTCTCCGCGATCATGCGCGACCCGCCGCCGTTCACCGACTTTTCCATGATCGCGGAGACAAACCGTACCCATGTGTACCAAAAGTCTCCACGATCATGAAAACCCTTGGTGTCGACGGCGATCACTGCATGATCGCGGAGACTTACGACCGCCCACCCGACGGCTTGAAGTGACGAGGCGCCAGCCCGCCGCCTCGGGCCGGTGATGAGCGAACTCCCGCGCATCGCACGCGCGGCGGCGAAGACGAAGGGCGCCGCGCCTCGATGCCGGCCGGACATCCGGCCCGGCGCGGCCGGCTCCGCCGCGGAGTCCAGGACCGGCTGCGCCCGGTGCGGCGGGCGAGATTTGGCAGTGGCTGACAAGTTTGGCTTATGATGCCAGCATGTCGAAGACCATCGTTATCACCGGCGCCAGCGACGGCATCGGGGCCGCGGCCGCTCGCCGGCTGCACCAGCAGGGACATCGGGTCGTCGTGGTCGGCCGTTCGCCGCAGAAGACGCGGGCGGTCGCCGGCGAGATCGGCGCCGATCAGTTCGTCGCCGACTTCACCCGCCTCGACGAGGTGCGCAAGCTCGCCGCCGAGCTGGACGCCGCGTACCCCCGCATCGACGTGCTCGCCAACAACGCCGGCGGGGTCTTCGGCGATCCGGCGAAGACCGTCGACGGGTTCGAGCGGACCTTCCAGATCAACCATCTGGCGACCTTCCTGCTCACCCGGCTGCTGCTGGACAAGCTGATCGCCTCGCGGGCGACGGTGATCCAGACCTCGAGCGTCGCCCACCGCCTGGCCGGCAAGCTCGACCTCGACGACCTCAACCACGACCGCAACTTCGACCCGATCCGGGTCTACAACGCCGCCAAGCTCGAGAACGTCCTGTTCACCATCGAGCTGCACCGCCGCTACCACGCCCAGGGCATCGCCGCCGTCGCCATCCACCCGGGCAACGTCGCGTCGAGCTTCGGCGCCCAGACGACCAGCCGGCTGATGCGGTTCATCACCACCAGCCCACTGACCCGGCCCATGCTGATCACCCCGGAGCGGGGCGCCGACCAGCTGGTCTGGCTCGCCGAGACCCGGCCCGGCGCCGACTGGGAGCCCGGCCGGTACTACGTGAAGCGCAAGCCCGCGAAGCGCCTCAACCCGCAGGCCCTCGACGCCGGCCTCGCCCGCCGCCTCTGGGAGCAATCCGAGCAACTCGTCGGCTGACGGACAGGGTTGGGGGCGTGACGGGAGCCGCGCGCGGCGCCGCCATCGCGGCCGGCCTCGGCCGCCTCGACATCCACGGGCCGGACTGCGGGCCGGCGCCGGGGCCCGGCCGGGTCGTCGTGCGGGACCTCAGGGGGCCGCGCGGTCCGCTCGTGCGCACCTACCTCTAGGGTGGTGGCTCATGAGCACCGTGTTCTCGCGGATCATCGCCGGTGAGTTGCCCGGCCGGTTCGTCTGGCAGGACGAGGACGTCGTCGCGTTTCTCAGCATCGCGCCGCTGCGGCCCGGGCACACGCTGGTCGTGCCGCGGCAGGAGGTCGACGGGTGGACCGAGGCCGGCGGCGACCTGCTCGCCCGGTGCACCGCCGTCGCCCAGGCGGTCGGGCAGGCCGCCCGGCGGGCGTGGGACGCGCCGCGGGCCGGGCTGGTCGTGGCCGGGTTCGAGGTGCCGCACATGCACATCCACGTGTTCCCGGCCTGGGAGATGGCCGACTTCGACTTCGGGCGGGTCGACCACAGCCCGGAGCCGGCCGGGCTGGACGAGGCGGCCGAGCGGCTGCGCGGGGCGCTGCGCGAGCTCGGCCACGGCGCGTCGGTGCCGGCGGGCTGAGCCGGCCAGTTGTGTCAAGTTCCGTCCGGGGTAGCCGGCCGGGCTGACGATCGATACGAGGGACCGCCGCCGGGGCGGTCCGCGGCCTCGATGGAGGACTCGATGTCGATCGTCGACGACAACCAGCAGACCGACGACCAGCAGACCGACGACCAAACGACCGACGACCAGGTGCCGGCGCTCGTCGAGCGGGCGGCGATCCTGCTGCGCTTCCAGCCGGTGCCCGGCTCCGACCCGGGGCAGGCGCGGGAGTGGCTGCGGTCCGTGGCCGAGTTCCTCAGCTCCGCCGCGCTGCGGGAGGTGCTCGACGGGCTCGTCGCGCCGCCGCCGAGCCCGGCCGGCGCGTCCGCCTGAGCGCCGGCCGTCATGACCGAGGCCGGCCAGCCACGCCTGATCAGCCACGCCGGGCGCCGCATGGATCCGCGGACCGGGCCGCCCGCGCGGGCCGGCGCCGCGGCCGTGGGGCGCTCGCCGGGCGCCGGCGTCCGCAGCGTCGTGCAGTTCCGCCGTCCGCTCACCCGGGACGAGCGGTTCCGATTCCAGCGGGGGTACGGCCTCGCGCTGGCCGACTACGTGCCGGACAACGCCTACGTGGAGAGCGTGCCGCCCGGGCGCCTCGCCGACCTCGAGCGGGAGCCCCTGGTCCGGGCCGTCATGGCCTACGGCGCGGACCTGCGCCGGCCGGCCGCACGCCGGGAGCTCGCCGAGCGCCGGGGCCGCTACGAGGCGGTCCTGTTTCCGGACGCCGACGCCGGCGCGGCCGTCGGCGCGCTGCGGGAACGCGGCGCCGTCGAGCCGGCGGTGCTCGACGACCGGGCACACGGCGGTACCGTCAAAATCCGGTTCTTCGTGTCGGCGCCGGTGGACTCCACCGTCGCCGGGCTCGCCGAGGTCGACGACGTCCGCTGGCTCGACGAGGTCGGCGAACCGAAGCTCGACGCCGCGGGGCCGGTGACCGCGGCGCCGCCGGCCCGCGGCTGGGCCGAACCGCTGTGGCGGCGGGGACTGTCCGGCGCCGGCCAGGTGATCGGCCTGATCGACAGCCCGATCGACCTGGGCCACCGGTTCTTCGCCGGCGGCAAGGTGGTCGGCGTCCGCAACGCCACCGGGGCGCCGCCGCGCCCGCACGGCACGTTCGTCGCGGGCATCGCGGCCGGCGACGATCCGGCCGCGCCGGGCGCGCACCCCGACCGCGGCGTCGCCTGGGCCGCCCGGCTCACCTGCGGCAACATCGACGACCTCGATCAATTGGGGGTACTGGCCTATCTCGCCGCCGCCGCGGCCGACGGCGCGCGCGTGCACACCAACAGCTGGCACGACGAGCCGGAGCCGCAGTACAACCAGCTCGCCGCCGACCTCGACGCCTTCGCCTGGGCCAACGAGGACCACGTGATCCTCGGGTCGGCCGGCAACACCGGCGAGCGCATGGGGCCGCCCGGCACGGCGAAGAACGTCCTGTCCGTCGCGGCCGCGCGCGGGCCGGCGCCGGCCGGATTCGGCGACGGCGCCACCGGACCGGCCGCCGACGGGCGGCAGAAACCCGAGGTGATGGCGCCCGGCTGCGCGATCCGCTCGGCGGTGGCCGGCACGGCGGCGGGCGTCGAGCTCGACCGGGTCGTCTTCGGCGGACCGGGGCCGCGCTGCGCGAGCAGCTGGGCCACGCCCGCGGTGGCCGCCCTCGCCGCGCTGGTGCGGCAGTACTACGCCGGCGGCCACCATCCCGCCGGCGCGCTGGTGCCGTCCGGCGCCCTGGTGCGCGCCACGCTCATCGCCGGGTGCCTGCCCGACGGCGCCGGGGTGTACCCGGGCGACACCACCGGCTGGGGCGTCGTCCGCGTCGACGAGACGCTCGCCGGCCCGCCGCTGGTCCGCGACGTGCGCCACGCCGGCGGGCTCGCCACCGGGGAGAGCGCCGTCTTCGAGCTCGAGGTGGGCGGCGCGGACCGCCCGCTGACCGTGACGCTGGTCTGGACCGACCCGCCGGGGCTGGCCGGATCCGACGCGCCGGCGGTCAACACCCTCGACCTCGTCGTCACACCGCCCGGCGGCGGGCCGGCGCTGCGCGGCGACCCGTCCGGCACCGTCCGGCGCGTCGTGGTGCCGCGGCCGGCCGCCGGCCGGTGGACCGTCCGCGTCAGCGCGACCGCCGTGCACGTCGGAAACCCCGGCCAGGGGTACGCGCTCGCCGTCCTCGGCGACCTGGCCGCCAACCAGACGCAGCTGACCACGAAGGAGGAGCAGTCATGAAGCAGGTGAGCGGCGTGCGGGCCGTGGTCGAGGGAGACCTGCCCGCCGACGTCATGGAGCGGATCGCCGCGAGCGTGCGCCGGGCGGTCCTGCACGAACTGGCCGAGCTGGACCTCGCCCCGCGCCCGGCGCCCACGCCGGCGGCGAACAAGGACCTGCCCGACCTGGAGACCACCGACATCGGTCTGCCCACGGTCATCCCGTTTCCGCTGGGCATCTGGTTCAAGCCGGACGAGCCGCTGCTCGTCGCCGAGCCCGACGGTACCCCCGGAGCATGACAACCCCGCAGAGCCCGGCGCGCACCTGCCCGAGCAGCATGTGCGCGCCGGGAAATCTCCTGATCGGCGTCGTCCGGCCGGACGGGACGCTCGCCCCGGTCCGCCCGCCGCTCGAGCTCGACGCCGTGTTCGTGGACCGGGCCACGGCGGGCGAACGGCCGGCGGAGGCCCGCATGCGCTTCGCCGGCCCGTGCGTGACCTCGCAGTGCCGGCACTGGCGCGACCAGCGCTGCGGCGTGGCCGACCTGGCCGCCGACGCCGCCGCGGCAGGGGTACCGGCCGAGCTGCCGGCGTGCCCGATCCGCGCGACCTGCCGGTGGTGGGCGCAGCGGGGCGCCGCCGCCTGCCGGGTCTGCCAGACGATCGTCCATACCCGGTACCCCGACTCCAACGGCTGATCCGTCCGTTCGACCCTTCCGGTCCGGCGCGCCACCGGGGGACACTGCGGAGTAACCGTCCGTGGAGGATCGTGTGCCCGCATTGCCCCGGCCCGCGCTGCCCCCGGGGCCGCTGGCCGACCTGTTCGACGACCTGCACCGGCTGCACCACCAGGCGGGCTGGCCGAGCCTGCGGCGGATGGCGGCCGAGGTCGGCTGCAGCCACACGACGATCGCCGCCGCGTTCAGCGGCCCCCGGCCGCCCCGCTGGGGGCTGCTGGAGCTCATCGTCGAGGCGCTCGGCGGCGACCCGGAGCGGTTCCGGGAAGGCTGGCTGGCGGCCACCCAGGCCGACACCGACGAGGCCCCGGCGAGCGCGCCCGCCGCCGACAGCGCCTACGTCGCGCCGCGCGACCTGCCCGCCCCGCCGGCGCCGTTCGTCGGCCGGGCCGCGGAGTTCGCGGTGCTGGACGAGGCGCTGCGGGCGGCCCGCGCAGGCGAGGGCTCCAACGTGGCGCTCATCGCCGGGCCGGCCGGCGTCGGCAAGACCACCCTCGCGCTGGCCTGGAGCCACACCGTGGCCGACCGGCACCCCGACGGGCAGCTGCACCTCGACCTGCGCGGCTACGACGTGAGCCGCCCCCGCACGCCGTCGGCCGCCGCCGACGCGGTGCTGCGCCGGCTGGGTGTCGCCGCTTCGGCGGTACCCCGTGAGCTGAGTGAGAAATCGGCACTCCTGCGCTCCCAGCTGGCCGGCCGGCGGCTGCTCCTCGTGCTCGACAACGCCCACTCCGCGGACCAGGTGTGGCCGCTGCTGCCCGGCACCCCGTCGGCCTTCGTGGTGATCACCAGCCGGGACAGCATCCCGGGGCTCGTCGCCCGCACCGGCGCCCGCCGGATCCCGCTGGACCGCCTCGACGAGCCGACCGCGGCCGAGCTGCTCACCAGGCTGCTCGGCGAGCCGGCCCGGGCCGACCCGGCCGCCGTGCACGCGCTCGCCGCCCGCTGCGCGCGCCTGCCCCTCGCCCTGCGCGTCGCCGCCGAGGCGGTCACCCAGGACCGGCACCTGTCCCTGGCCGAGCAGGTGGCCCGCTTCGACCGCCGCCCGGCCCGGCTCGACCTGCTCGACGCGGGCGGCGACGAGCGCACCGCCGTGCGCAGCGTCTTCTCCTGGTCCCTGCGCCGGCTCAGCCCGGCCGCCCGGTCGCTGTTCGAGCGGCTCGGCCTGAGCCCCGCCCGGCAGCTCGACGACGAGGCCGCGGCCGCCCTGCTCGGGGCCGGCCCGGCGGCCGGCACCGCCGCGGTCGGCGAGCTGCTGCGCGCCCACCTGATCGAGCGGCAGGCCGACGGCTTCGGCCTGCACGACCTGCTCCGCGACTACGTGGTCGAGCTCGCCGCCCAGCGGCCCGAGGCCGAGCGCCGCCAGGCCCGCCTGCGGCTCTTCGAGCACTACGCCGCGGCCGGCCGGCTCGCCGCCGAGAAGCACCGCGTCGACCCGGACTCGGCCGAGGCCGCCTGGCTGCGCCGGCACACCGCCTCGCTGGTCGCGGTGACCCGCTCCGCCGCCGCGGACAGCCCGGCGCACTGCCTGGAGCTGGCCGCGCTGCTGCACCCCTACCTGGAAGGCTCCGGCCACTATGCCGAGGCGATCGCGGTACAGCGGGCCGCGATCGCGGTGGCCCGCCGGAGCGACGAGACCGGGGTCGTCGCCGTGGCCCTCTGCCGGCTCGCCGACGTCCTGCGCCGGGCCGGCGCCCTCGCCGACTCGCTGGCCGCGGCGAGCGAGGCCCTCGCGATCGCCGAGGGGCTCGGCGACCGGGCGGGCATCGCCGGCGCGTTGCAGGCGATGGCGGCGGTACACGTCCGGCAGGGCCACAACGAGCAGGGCAGCGCCGAGCTCGGCCGGGCCGCCGGCATCTTCCGCGAGCTCGGCGACCGCTCGGGCGAGGCCGCCGCCGCCAACCGCCGCGGCATCGCACTCATGCAGCTGGGCCGGCTCCCCGACGCGCTGGCCGAGCACGAGCGGGCGTACCACATCTATCGCGACCTCGACCAGCGGCTGCCGATGGGCCGGGCCGCCAACAACGTGGGGGTGCTGCGGGTCCGGCTCGGCCGCTACGACAGCGCGGCCGCGGTGCTCACCGAGGCCCTCGACCTGGCCCGGGCCACCGGCAACCGGGCCGGCGTCGGGGTGGCCCTGGCCAACCTCGGCGACCTCGCCGCCCGCCGGCAGCGCTGGTCCGACGCCGCCGACCGGTTCCGCGCCGCCGTCGATGCCTGCGAGCGGGTGCGGTACCTCGGCGGGCTGGCCGACTCCCGGCGCGGCCTCGGGCTGGCGCTGGCGCACCTCGGCTCGCCCGGCGAGGGCCTGGCGCTGCTCGACGAGGCGCTACGGCTCGGCCGGCGCATCGGCGACGCCGACATCGAGGCGGCGACCCTCATCGACATCGGGCAGCTGCGGCGGCTGGCCGGCGAGGACGGGTCGGCGAGCTACCGGGCCGCCCTCGCCAAGACCGACCTCACCGGGGACCTCTACCAGCGGGCCCGCGCCCTGGACGGGCAGGGGCACTGCGCCTGGGCGGCCGGGCGCGCGGACGAGGCCCGGACGCACTGGCGGGCGGCGCTGGAGCTGTTCGCCCGCCTCGAGGTGCCGGAGGCCGACGCGGTCCGCGCCGCCCTGGCGCTCGGCTAGGCGCTCCTGGCTGTCGCTTGGCCTAGGCCTCGGTTCCGTGCTGGATGGCGTTGAGCATCCCGCTCAGGCCGAAGTTGACGTCCCCGGCTCGCCCCGGATCATCCACATGCCCGGCCACACGCCCGGCAGCGTGGCCGTGCACGTCCCGGCGGTCGACGCCCTCTTCCTCGGCGACAGCATGACGACCCGCAACGTGCTGACCGGCGTGAAGGGCCCCAAGCCCGCGCCGTTCACGCTGGAACCGCGGCAGGCCCTGGGGTCGCTCGCCCGCATCGAAGGGGTGGACGCGACCTGGGTCCTGCCCGGCCACGGCCCGGCCTGGGACGGCGGCGTGCCCGAGGCGGTCCGGCTCATCCGGCAGGCCGCCGACCGCTAGATCCTCGGGTTTGAGAATCTGACGTGCGGGTCGTCGTTGCCAGATTCCGGCAATGACGGCTCAGCGTGGGGAAACAGGACGCGCGGCCGGGTTGAGGGGGCCGCCGGTGGCGGAGATCGCGGCGCGGACGAACGCGGCGACCTGGCGGGATGTGGATGCCCGGGGCCAGGCGATCACGAGGGTGGCTGGCTCGGCGTCCGGGACCGGGCGGCTGACCGTACCCGGTGGCAGACGGTCACGGACCGATTCCGGGAGCACCGCGACCATTCGGCCGAGCAGGATGAGCTGCAGCAGTTGGTCGGTGTCGGCGACGGGGTGGCCGGTCACGCCGGGGCGGGCCTCCGGCCAGCGGGGCTGGGGTTCGCCACGGAGGTCGGCCATCGACACCGTGGTGCGGGTGGCCAGGGGGTGGCCGTCCGGGAGCACCACGACCTGGCCCTCGGCGTGCAGGTCGTCGCTGTCCAGGCCGGTCAAGTCGTTCTGCGGCCGGTGCAGCAGGGCGAGGTCGGCGCGACCGTCGCGGACCATCGCGGCGCGTTCGCCGGCGCTGAAGGCGAGGTCGACCGGGACGGCGCCAGGGGTGGCGGCATAGCGGTCCAGGATGGGCCGCAACAGGTCGGCGTCGCCGCCGGGTTTGAGCGCCAGGACCAGGCGCGGGGTGGCTGCGGCCGCCCTTCGGGTCCGGCGTACCGCCGCGGCCACCGCGCCCAGCGCGCCGCGCCCCTCGGCCAGGAGCACCTCGCCGGCCGCCGTGAGGCGGACCTCGCGGCTGGTGCGTTCCAGCAGGGTGACGCCCATCCGGCGTTCGAGCAGGCGGATCGCCCTGGACAGCGGTGGCTGGGCGATGCCGAGCCGGTGGGCGGCCCGCCCGAAGTGCAGTTCCTCGGCGACCGCGACGAAGTAGCGCAGTTCCCGGGTCTCGACGTCCATACCATGAGGGTATCGATCGAGACCGGGTCGGTCCTGGTCGGTGGAGCCGGGCAGTGGTCGTCTGGACACATGAGTGATGATGCGACGATCGCGCTGGTGACCGGGGCGAACAAGGGGATCGGGCGGGCCGTCGCGGGCCGGTTCGCGGAACTCGGGATGACGGTGCTGGTCGGCGCCCGAGACCTGGAGAAGGGCGCCGAGGCGGCGGCCGAGCTACGCGCGGCGGGCGGTACGGCGTACCCGATCGGCCTCGATGTGACCGACCAACCCGGCGTGACGGCGGCGGCCGAGGAGATCAGCGGCCGGTTCGGCCGCCTGGACATTCTGGTCAACAACGCCGGCATCTCCGGCGAGCTCGGGGCGCAGTCGCCGGGCTCGGCGCGGCTCGACGGGGTGCGGGCGGTGTTCGAGACGAACCTGTTCGGTGTCGTCACCGTGACCGAGGCGATGCTGCCGCTGCTGCGCCGTTCGCCCGGGGCGCGGATCGTGAACGTCTCCAGCGGCACCTCGTCGATGACCTGGATGACCGATGCCACCCACTACCTGAGCCGGATGCCGGGTTCGGTGGGCTATCCGGTGTCGAAAGCCGCGCTGAACATGCTCACGGTGCAGTACGCGAAGGCGCTGGCACGCGACGGGATCCTGGTGAACGCGGTCGCGCCCGGCGCGTGCGACACGGATTTCGCCAAGGGCCTGCCGTTCCAGCTGACCCGGACCGCAGCCGACGGCGCCGCGATCGTGGTGCGGCTGGCCACGCTGGGGCGAGAGTGCCCGACGGGCGGCTTCTTCGACGACAACGGCAAGGTGCCCTGGTGAGGAGCTCGGCGGGGTAGCCCACGGCGTCTTGCGCCCCGTTGACGCCGTGGCGACACCACCGGCCCGCCGTCAGGCCGTCGCCACCCAGCCCGGCCAGGCGACCAGCACGTGGTGCGCGGCGACGTCGGCGCCGGTGGAGTCGGTGACGGTCGCCGCGAGCACCGCGGCGGTGGCGACGATCGCGGTCAGCAGCACGTTCCACGACGTGGCCAGGCTCGTGTCGGGCAGCGTCGAGGACAGCGCCTCGAACAGCGTGTCCGGCAGCGCGTCGGTCACCAGCATGGCGAACTCCGCCGGCGCCGCCAGCACCGCCAGCGCCTGGATCCGGCCCTGCAGCTCGGCGCTCTGGTCGGGCGAGAGGATCTCGGCGTCCGCCAGCGCCACCACCGCGCGCGTGGCCAGCCCGACCAGCGCGGCCGGCGGCGTCTCCCGCAGCGCCGGCACCTCCACCTGCCCCCACGCCGACACGAGGTCGCGGACCAGCGCCGCACGCTGAGTGTCGGTCAGGTCCTTGCTGTGGCTCGCGGCGATGTCCTTGCTGTGGCCCATGATGGCCTCCCGTCTGTTTCCGACCCGGACTGCCACCATTTTGGGGCTGCCGGGACCGGGGTTGACGAAACTGGCCAGCCGCTTCCGCCCGCGGTGGCCAGTTCCGTCCAGAGTCGTCAACGCCGCGCGCCGCCCCCGAACACTGTTGCCAGCGGCCGGCCGGTGGGGCCGGTGACGAAGAGGGGGACGAACCACCATGGCAGAGCAAGCACGAACCCGTGTCAGCACCGACGGCGTGTTCCTGTCCACGCCGGGCGTCTTCGACGGCACCGCCGACGGCCTGCGGCACGCCTTCAAGATGCAGTTCAGCCCGACCGCGTCGCAGCGGCGGGAGGACGGCGGCCCGAGCCGCACGACCGTCGGGACGGCCTTCGCCCTGGACCGCGTGCTGCTCGACTTCGGCGCCGTCCACCCGCCGGCGGTGGACTTCGCGCGGGCCGGGCGGGACTGCGAGCTGATCGCGGAGGCCATCCAGAAGCACCCCGAGGTGCTGACCCAGGCCCTGGAACTGGTCACCGGCGGCCACCCCGACGTCGAGCGCATCCGCGCCGCGTCCCGTTCGCTGCAGGGCATCGGCCTCACCGAGACCCAGGCCCTGGACAACGGCGGCGGCATCGTCGCGCTCGTGCTCCTCGCGGCCGCGGCCTTGCTGGTCGCCGGCTGCGACGCGTGCGTGACGGTCGTCGAGACCAGCCCGACGGTGCAGCCGCAGTTCCCGTCCAGCCCGGGCCCGATGGACGCCGGCGCCGACGGCTGACCACACCTCCGCACCGCCCCGGACCGAGTCGCGGCGGTCCGGGGCGCCTCCGCGGTTGCCGGTGAGCCGCGGGCGCCGGGTAATTCGCGTCACCTCGGTCACCTCTCGTTGAGGCGGTGGCAACGCGCGCGGGGCAGGATAGGGGCAGCCGTGCCTCCATTCCGCCGTGGAGTGTCGGTCCCGTAGCAGGGGCGGCGACGCCACGACGAGCGGAGGCACCACCGTGAGCACCACCGAGGTTCAGGCCGCGGCCCGGGAGGGTGCGGCCGGAGGACGGCGGCCGGCCGGGGCGGCGCTGTTCGCGCTGGCGATCGGCGGGTTCGGCATCGGCACCACCGAGTTCGCCACCATGGGCCTGCTGCCGCAGATGGCCGACGACCTGCGCGTCTCGATTCCCACCATGGGGCACGGCATCACCGCGTACGCGCTCGGCGTCGTCGTCGGCGCGCCGCTCATCGCCGCGCTGGCGGCCCGGGCGCCGCGGCGCGGGCTGCTGCTCGTGCTCATGGTCGCGTTCGTGGCCGGCAACGCGCTGACCGCCGCCGCGCCGGGGATCTGGACGCTGGTCGGGGCGCGGTTCCTGACCGGGCTGCCGCACGGGGCCTACTTCGGCATCGCCTCCGTGGTCGCGGCCGGGCTCGTCCCGCCGGACCGCAAGGGGCGGGCGGTGTCGCGGGTCATGGTCGGGCTGTCCGTGGCCAACATCGTCGGCGTGCCGCTGGTGACCCTCGCCGGGCAGCTGTTCGGCTGGCGCGCCTCCTACGCGCTCGTGGCCGGCATCGGCGTGGTGACCATCCTCGCCGTCCGGCAGTGGGTGCCGCCGGTGGCCGCCGCCGACGGGGCCAGCATCGCCCGGGAGCTGGGCGCGTTCCGGCGGGTGCACGTGTGGGTCGCATTGCTCACCGGCACCGTCGGATTCGGCGGCATGTTCGCCGTCTACAGCTACGTCGCGCCGACCCTCACCGACGTCGCCGGGCTACCGACCGGGGCGGTGCCGTGGGTCCTCGCCGCGTTCGGCCTGGGCATGACGATCGGCGCCCTGCTCGGCGGGCGGCTGGCCGACCGCTCGGCGCTCGGCACGCTCATCGGCGCGCTGGTCGCGATGACCGCGGTCCTGGCCCTCTACGCGCTCACCGCGTCCTCGCCGGTCGCCGCCGTGCTGCTCGTCTTCGCGGTCGGGCTGGTCTGCCAGGTGCTCGGCGCGGGGCTCACGATCCGGCTCATGGAGGCCTCACCGGACGCGCCCGCCCTCGCCGCGTCGTCGAACCACTCCGCGCTCAACCTGGCCAACGCGACCGGCGCGTGGCTGGGCGGCGTCGTGATCGCGGCCGGCTACGGCTACCTGGCCACGGCCTGGGTCGGCGCGGCGCTGTCCGTCGCCGGCCTGCTGTTCGTGGCCGGCTCGGTCCTGGCGCCTCGCCTCGCCCGCCCCCGCCCCCGCCCCTGACCCGGGCCACCGGCCGCGGCACCGCCAGCGCCGACCGGCCTGCGCTGGCGCCGGAGGCTCGCCCGCGTCCGCCCCTGACCGGGCCGCCGGCCGCGGCACCGACGGCCTCGGCGCCGGCCGGCCTGCACCCGCCCCGGCCCCGGACCTGGCCGCCGCTCGCCGGCGTCGCGGCCATGCGCTCAGCGCTCGCCGGCGTGCTGATGGTGCCGCACGAGGGGCAGGAAGAGCTCGTCGACGATCGACCGGATACGTGCGGGCTTCAGGGGCCGCAGGTCCATGAGCATGTCGTGGCGCACCAGGTCGAACGGCAAGTCGAGCACGGCCGCGGGGAGGCGCTCGAGGTCGATCTCGCCGCGGTCGTGGGCGCGTTGGTAGATGGTGCGGACACGCGGGAGCGGCCGGGCGTTCATGATCTTGTCGCGGGCCTGCGACGGGGTGAGGCCGGTGTCGGCCAGTAGCCCGGAGAAGGCGGCGGCCGCGGCGATGGCGAAGAAGCCGGCGAGGGCTTCGCTCACGACCGTCAGCTGGGCGAGCAGGTCGGTGCGCAGCGCGCCGGTGTCGGGGGTCGCGACCGGGTTGGCGTTGCGGTGGTGCTCGAACGCGGCGAGCACGAGCTGGTCCTTGTTGGCCCAGCGGCGGTAGAGCACGGCCTCGCTGGTGTGCGCGCGGGCGGCGATCGACTCCATCGTCAGGCGGGCGTATCCGGCCTCGACCAGCTCGTCCCACGCGGCGGCGAGCAGCGCGGACTCGAGCTGCTCGCCGTGCCGGCGGCGGCGGACGGGTTCGGACGCGTTGGTGACCACCGTCCCACCGTAGAAAGGCTTTCCTTTCTTGGCAACCGGCCCTACGCTGTTTAGAGAGGGATTCCTTTCTTGGAGTGGGGATGAGATGACCGAGACGACCACAACGACGCCGACGGTGCTGATCGCCGGCGCCGGCCCGACCGGGCTGACGCTGGCCTGCGAGCTCGCCCGCGGCGGCGTCTCCTTCCGCCTGATCGAGGCCGCCGCCGGCCCGCAGCCCGGCTCGCGCGGCAAGGGCGTCCAGCCGCGCACGCTCGAGGTGTTCGACGATCTCGGCATCGTCGACCGCGTGCTGGCGAACGGCTGGCTGGCGACGCCGCTGCGTGCCATCGCGCCCGACGGTCAGGTGACGCTGGGCGGCGCGGAGCCCGAGTCGCTGAGGAATCGGCCCGACATCCCGTATACGACGAGCCTGATCACGCCCGAATGGCGGACCGAGGAGGCGCTGCGGCTGCGGCTGGCGGAGCTCGGCGGCGCGGTCGAGTTCGGCACCGCGCTGGTCAGTTTCGAGCAGTCGGACGAGGGCGTGTCGGCGGTGCTCGTCAAGGGCGGCGCGGCCGAGACGGTCACCGCCCGCTGGCTGGTCGGCTGCGACGGCGGCCACAGCATCGTCCGCAAGCAGGCCGGGATCGCCTTCGAGGGCGAGACCCGCGAGGAGGTGCGGATGATCGTGGCCGACGCCGGGGTCGACGGCCTCGATCGCGACGCCTGGAGCATGTGGCGGCACCAGGAGGGCATGCTCAGCCTCTGCCCGCTGCCCTCGACCGACATCTTCCAATACGCGGCCTCCATCGCGCCGGGGCAGGACCCCGAGCTCAGCCTCGCCAACCTGCAGGCGATCCTCGAGCGGCGCACCGGCCGCGCCGACATCCGCCTCCACGAGCCGCAGTGGTCGTCGCTGTGGCGCGCCAACATCCGGCTCGCCGATCGCTACCGCGAGGGCCGCGTGTTCCTCGCCGGCGACGCGGCGCACATCCACTCGCCCGCCGGCGGCCAGGGGATGAACACCGGCATCCAGGACGCGCACAACCTCGGCTGGAAGCTCGCGGCGGTCGCGCGGGGCGCCGCGCCGGCGCTGCTCGACACCTACGAGGCCGAGCGGCGACCGGTCGCCGCCGATGTGCTCACGCTCTCCGACGCGCGCCTCAAGCAGGCGATCGAGCAGCGGGGCATCTCCACCCGCCGCGATGCGAGCACGCTGCAGCTCGGCGTGAACTATCGCGGCTCCGCCTTGGCGCGCGACGACCGCGACGAGACCGCCCCGCTCCGGGCCGGCGACCGCGCCCCCGATGCGACCCGGCTGGCGACGGTGGACGGCGAACGCCGGCTGTTCGACCTGACCCGCGGCGGGCGCTTCACGGTGCTGAGCTTCGGGGCCACGCCCGTGGTCGAAGCCGCTCCGGCCGGCCTCCGGACGCTGCATGTCGTCGGGCAACCGGCCGGCCCCGACGACATCGCCGACACCGCGGGCCACCTTGCCCGCGCCTACGGCGCGGCCGAGCGGACCCTCGTGCTGATCCGTCCCGACGGCTACGTCGGGCTCATCTCCGACGCCGGTGACGGCTCGGCGGTGTCGGACTATCTCGCCGCGATCGGCCCGAGCGGCAGGTGAGCCTCACAGGCCGCGGCACTGGCCGGCGGTGGGGCCGCCGACCGTGTTGGGCCGGCCGTTGTTGACCGGCGCCGGCGTGTTGCCCGAGCAGGTCAGCGGGCCGCTGACGGCGTTGCCGGCGAGCACCGGGGCCGTGGCGGTGTTCGTGCCGTTCAGCACGAGCGGGCCGCCGATGTGCACGCCCTCGACCGCCACCTCCGAGGTCGTGCCGGTGAGGTTCACCGGGCCGCTGACCGAGCCGCCGAGCAGTTCGATCAGGGCGGCGCCCGTCGCGCTCACCGGGCCCTGGATCGACGCGTCGGTGGCGATCAGCGATCCGCCCGGGCGGACGGTCACCGGGCCGGAGACCGTGGCGCCGGGGGCCAGGCAGGTGACGCCGCCGGTGACGGTCAGCGGGCTGCGGTAGGTGCCGGTCACCGTCGTGGTGCAGGTGTTGACGACCACCGTGAAGCGGGCGGTCGCGCTGCCGCCCGGGCGGGTGGCGGTGACCGTCGCGTGGTAGGTGCCGTTGCGCAGGTAGGTGTGCGCGGCGGTGGCGGCGTAGATGCCGTTGACGCTCTTGTTGGTGGCCGGGGTACCGCTCAGGGTCGCCGGTGTCGTGATGCCGTCGCCCCAGTCGACCGTCGCCGTGACCTGGTCGGGCGATGCGCCGGGGGCGGCGATCGAGGCGATCTCGCCGCCGACCGCGCGCTGGGGGCTGGCGATGTCCGGGGCCGACACGTCGACGCTCCACGGTACCTGCGGGGAGGCGTAGAAGTTCTGGCCCTGCAGCTGCCAGCGCAGGCCGTGGCCGGACAGGCGGCTGACGAAGGAGGCGAGGTTGCGGTCCGGCCCGGTCTTCGGCGACCAGCCGAGCTCGGCGGTGGCGGGCAGCCGCGGGAACACCTGGAAGTCGATGTCGTCGAGGGTGCGCAGGGTCTCCGACCACAGGGCGGCCTCGACGCCGAGGATGTTCGCGTCGGTCACCGCGGGCAGCGTGACGCCGCCGGTGGTGCGGGCCGGGATGTAGGTGGCGGGGTCGCTGGTGGTGCCGGACCAGTTGTAGAACTGCGACACGTCCAGCCGGCCGGCCCAGCTCATGCCGATCGGGCTGCCGACGAACTGCTGCATGTCGAGGTACGTGTGGTTGGCCGGCGACATCACGACCTTGAGGCCCTTCTGCACCGCCCGCCGGGCCGTGTCGCCGCCGGAGCCGGTCGGGCTGCCGTTGTTCCAGAACTGGGCGACGGCGGCCGGCGCGTCGGGGCGGTCGAGGTTGGCCTGGGAGATCTCCGCCCAGCCCAGCACGATCTTGCCCTGCGCCTTGACGATCTGCGCCTCCTGGTCGATGAAGCCGACGTACCGGTCGCTGGACAGGATCGACGCGGGCACCTCGTCGCCGCCGAGGTGGTAATACGGACCGGGGGTCAGGGCGCTGAGCTGGGCGATGATGTCGGTCATGATGGACCAGGTGTTGGCGCTCTCCGGGCACAGCGCGCTGTAGCCGACCGCGTTGGTGAGGTTCCACTGCGGGGGCGTGCGGTTCGTGCAGTTGACGTCGGGCAGCGCCGGGTTCGCCTGGGGCCCGGCGTAGGACATGACGATCGCGTTGTTGTGGCCGGGGGAGTCGACCTCCGGCACGACGGTCATGAAGTGCGCGGCGGCGTAGTTGACGACGTCGACGTACTCGGCCTGGGTCCAGAAGCCGCCCGGGTCGCTGTTGATGGAGAACTGCCCGCCGATGCCGGTCAGCTCGGGCCGGCCGTTGATCGCGATCCGGAAGCCCTGGTCGTCGCTGACGTGCAGGTGCAGCACGTTGATCTTGTAGGCGGAGGCCTGGTCGACCAGGCGCTTGACCACGTCCGGCGGCTGGAAGTGCCGGGCGATGTCGAGCATCACGCCGCGGTACGCGTAGCGGGGCGTGTCGGTGATCCGCACGCCGGGCACCGTCCACGGGCCGGGCCGCACGGTGCGGCTCTCGATCCAGGGCGGGAGCAGTTGGCGGAGGGTCTGCACGGCGTAGAACAGCCCGGCCGGCCGTGCGGCTTCCAGGTGTACCCCCGCACTCGAAACGTCGAGGCGGTAGCCCTCGTCGCCGAGGTCGGCGGCGCCGGTCAGGCCGAGCGCGATGTCGCCGGGCTGGGGCGTGCCGGCCGACACCGCGAGGGGGTAGCCGGTCGAGGGCCGCAGGATCGCCGCGAGCTGGTCGGCCACCGGCAGCGCCTCGGCGGCCGCCGGGTCCACCACGATCCGGGTGGCGGGCCCGACCGCGAACGTCTGCCCGGGCACCGCCTCCATCGCGGCCGGCAGCGGGACGACCTGCGGCGCCGACGCCGGCGAGGTCTCCGCCGTCGCGGCCGGGGCGGCCAGCGCGGCCGCCGGGAGCGCCAGTGCGACGATCAGCGCGGCCCGGCCCAGCCGGCCGCCGCTCCTGCCCAGCAAGCCGTCCGGCGTCCGCATGTCAGGGCCTCCCGCTCGGGCCGATCACGTCAGTGATGTTGGTCGAAATCGTAGGGCTAAGGGGAGCAATCGTAAAGACTCCTTACCGACCGGGCCCTTGGTTCTTGGCACCGCGGACCTGGCAGGGCCCGGCCGCCCGTTCAGGGCAGGCCGGGCCCGGTGTCTGACGGGAGCGACGGTCGTGCGTTGCACGGACCGGAGTCAATCAATATTCACCTGATTGGTGCGGCATCGTTGATCTTCGACGGCTTATGTTACGTCTGACCGAACCTGGCCGCAGGAGGGTGATTTGTCCGCGATCCGCCTTGGGGCGGTCGCCGGTGTGGCGCTCGCGATCGTCGCGGGAGGCACGCCGGCGGTCGCCGTCGCATCGACCGACCTGGTGAACGATCCCGCTCGATACGTTGACCCGTTCATCGGCACCGCGCACGACGGCAACACCTGGCCGGGGGCGGTGCGGCCGTTCGGCATGATCTCGTGGAGCCCGACGAGCACCCGCGGGGACCAGACCGGCACCGGCGCCGCGAACGGCTACCAGTACGACACCACCCGGGTCCGCGGCTTCAGCCTGACCCACCTCAACGGCGCCGGCTGCAACCCCGGCGCGGCCGGCGACGTGCCGATCATGCCCTTCGCCGGCACGGTGGACTCCTCGCCGACCGCCGACACCACCGACAGCAAGTACGCCGCCGGCTTCTCCCACGCGGCCGAGTCGGCGGTGCCGGGCCGCTACACGGTCACCCTGGACTCGGGCGTGCAGACCGACCTGGCGGTCACCACCCGGGCCGGCGTGGGGGAGTTCACGTTCCCGCCGGACGCCCCCGCCAACCTGCTGTTCCGGGTCTCCAACTCGCTCAACGGCAGCGAGGACGCCGAGATCACCATCGACCCGGCCGGGCGGAAGGTGACCGGCTCGGTGCTGACCGGCGCGTTCTGCGGCCGCCGGGCCAACGGCGGGGTCAACAACCGCAAGTCGTATTACCGCCTGTACTTCAGCGCCGAATTCGACCGCGGCTTCGCGGGCACCGGCACCTGGCAGAACGGCGCGCTCACGCCCGGCGGGACGCACGCGACCGGCGGCGAGGGCTACGCCACCGGCGCCGACCGGCTCGGCCGCGGCTCGGGCGGCTACGTCAGCTTCGCGCCCGGCGAGCGGGTGCGCATGCGGATCGGCATCTCCTACGTCAGCCTGGCCGGCGCCGAGCTGAACCGGGACACCGAGCTGCGCCGCACCGCCACCGTCGCCACCGTCGCCGCCGAGGGCTACCGGCAGTGGAACGACGAGCTGCGGGGCGTGAAGGTCGGCGGCGGGACCGAGGCGCAGCGCACCACCTTCTACACCGCGCTGTACCACTCCCTGCTGCAGCCGAACATCGTCAACGACGTCGACGGGCAGTACCTCGGCAGCGACCTGCGCGTCCACCGGCTGGCCCGCGGGCAGGGCGCGCAGTACGGCACCTTCTCCGGCTGGGACCAGTACCGCGCCCACATCCAGCTGCTGGCGCTGCTCAAGCCGCGCCTCGCCGGGGACTTCGCGCAGTCGCTGTACCAGTTCGCGCAGCAGAACAACGGCATCTGGGACCGCTGGCTGCACAACAACGGCGCCACCCACGTGATGACCGGCGACCCGGCCGCGCCGACGCTGTCCACGTTCGTGGCGATGGGCGCGACCAACTTCGACACCGCCGGCGCGTTCGCGTCGCTGCTGCGGCAGGCCACCGTGCAGAACCCGGACGCCGAGAACGACGGCGGCTGCCCCGGCCAGTGCACCGGCCAGCGCCCGGCGCTCGAGCAGTACCTCGCCTCACACTATGCCCCGAACGACGCCTGCCACTGCTGGGGCGGCGCCGCCGAGACCCTGGAGAACTCGCTCGCCGACTTCTCGCTCGCGATGTGGGCGCAGCGGCTCGGCCGCGACGCCGCTTCGCTGAGCGCGCGGGCCAACTGGTGGCGCAACACCTACAACTCCGCGGCTACCGCGACCGACGGCTACCAGCAGGCCCGCAACCGCGACGGCGGCTGGGCCGGGTCGTTCAGCCCGTCGACGGACTTCGGCTTCGCGCAGGGCTCCAGCGCGACGTACACGTGGATGGTCCCGCAGAACGTGGCCGGCCTCGCCGACGCGATGGGCGGCCCGGAGGCCGCCGTCCGCCGGCTCGACGGGTTCTTCCACGACGAGGCCGGCAACTGGGCGGTCAAGGGCGGCAGCGCGCTGCGCTACGACCCGGCGAACGAGCCCGGCCTGCACGCCCCGTGGCTCTACAACGCGCTCGGCCAGCCGTGGAAGACGCAGGCCACGGTGCGCGAGATCGTCGACACGGTCTACGGCACCGGCCCCTCCGGCCTGCCCGGCAACGACGACCTCGGCACCATGTCGGCCTGGTACGTCTTCGCCGCCATGGGCGTCTTCCCGCAGACCCCCGGCCGGGCCGAGCTGCTCGTCGCCGCCCCGCTGTTCCCGAAGGTGGTCCTCGACCGCGGCAACGGCGCCGAGCTGGTCATCAAGGCGCCGGCAACCTCCGACGCCAATCAGTTTGTCCAGGGGGTACGCCTGGATGACCGCCGCTACGACCGCTCCTGGCTGCCCGAGTCGTTCGTCCGCCGCGGCGGTACCGTGACCGTGGCGCTCGGCAGCACCCCGAACCAGCAGTGGGCGACCGCGGCCGGCCGGCGCCCCGTCGACCATGTCGGCGTCCCCGGCGCCTGCGACGGCTGGGACCTGCCCGCCCCGCGGCCCGGCACGCCCGGCCTGACCGGCGTCGGCTACTGGCCGCTGGACGAGGGCTCCGGCACCACCGCCGCCGACGAGGCCGGCGACAACGACGGCACCCTGGTCAACGCTCCACAGTGGACGGCGGGCCGGACCGGATCGGCGGTGCGGTTCAACGGCGCCGGCCAGTACATCGACACCGGACGGACCATCCTGGACACCGCCGGCAGCTACAGCGTCGCGGCCTGGGTACGGCTGGACAACGTCTCCGGCGCGTTCCAGACCGTGGTGAGCCAGGACGCCCCGGCCAGCAGCGCGTTCTTCCTGCAGTACTCGGGCAGCGACCGGCGCTTCGCGATGAGCTTCGCCGGGCTGCGCGCCCTCGCCCCGGCGACCCCGGTCGCCGGGCAGTGGTACCACCTGGCCGGCGTCCGGGACGCGTCGGCCGGGCGGCTCGCGCTCTACGTCGACGGGCAGCCGGTCCGCACGGTCGACGCCTGCTCCGGGACCGCCTCCACCGGCCCGCTGGTGATCGGCCGGGCCCGGTTCGGCGGCAACCCGGTCGACTACTGGGGCGGCGCGGTCGACCAGGTGCACGTCTACGACCGGCCGCTCGCCGCCGCCGAGGTCAAGGCGCTCTACGACTCCGGCACCTGACGCCCGGCGGTGCGGCGGTACCGGCTGGGCGACATCCCGGCGACGCGGGTGAACGCGTGGCTGAACGAGCTCTCCGACGCGTAGCCGAGCCGCTGGGCGAGGGCGGCGACCGTCGTGTCCGACTCGCGGAGGGCCCGCTCCGCGAGCCGGACCCGCCACTGCGCCAGGTACGCCAGCGGGGTCTGGCCCGAGACCGCGCGGAACCGGTGGGCGAAGTGGCTGCGCGACATGCCCGCCGCCGCGGCCAGGTCGGCCAGCCCCCACGCGCGGGCGGGCTCGGCGTGCATCAGCGACACCGCCGGGCGCAGCCGCGCGTCGGCGAGCAGCCGGAGCCACCCCGGCTGCAGCAGCGTCTCCTGCCGCAGCCCGATCCGCAGCACCTCGAGCAGCAGCAGCTGGGCGTG
This sequence comes from Dactylosporangium sp. CA-092794, assembly GCF_050948465.1. NCBI lineage: Bacteria > Bacillati > Actinomycetota > Actinomycetes > Micromonosporales > Micromonosporaceae > Dactylosporangium > Dactylosporangium sp. CA-092794. Next base: position 4,828,511 of record NZ_CP192044.1, read on the forward strand.
CTGGTCCCGGGCGAACCCGGCACCCGGCCGCGCGCCCGCCGTCTCCTCCATGATCCGCTTGAGCAGGCGCCGCAGCTCGGCCGCCTCGGCGCCGGCCGCACGCGCGTGGATCACGGCGGGCAGCGCCGACGTGAACAGCTCCGCCGCGGCCGGGTCGAGGGCCACGTGCCCGCCGATGATCGTGACGTCCGCGCCGCTGCCGAGCCGGCGCAGCGGCTCCCCGCCCGGCGCCGGGATCCGCGCCGCCTCGACCGCGCGCACCCCCGGCGCGCTGCACAGCACCACCGGCCCGGCCCGGTTCAGCACGACGACGTCGCCCGCGACCAGCCGCACCGGCGGGCGGCCGGCGACCACCAGCCAGCAGGACCCCCGCAGCACCGCGTCCAGCTTGACCTCGGCCTCCGGCTCCGACCGCAGCGCCCACTCGCCGCCGGCCCGCAGGCCGCCGGTGATCACGCAGCGCGCGTCGACCAGCGCCAGCAGCTCCGACAGCGGGTCCGTCCCCATCTTCGGACTTTAGCGCAAGGATCGGCCACGCTGGAGCATTCACAGTCTGCTCCACCGCCGACAGACTGGCGGTCATGGAACACGTGACCTTCAACAATGCGGGCATCGAGCTGGCGGCGAACCTCTACCTTCCCGCCGGCTTCGACGAGCACCGCAAGCACGCCGCGATCGTCTGCGTGCACCCGGGCAGCGGCGTGAAGGAGCAGACGGCCGGCATCTACGCGCGCCGGATGGCCGAGCACGGGTACGTGACCCTGGCCTTCGACGCGTCGCACCAGGGCGCGAGCGGCGGCGAGCCGAGGTTCGCGGAGGAGCCGTCCGCCCGAGTGGAGGACATCCGGTGCGCGGTCGACTTCCTCATGACGCTGGGGTACGTCGACGAGGAGCGCATCGGCGTGCTCGGCGTCTGCGCCGGCGGCGGGTACGCGGTCAACGCCGCCATGACCGAACACCGGATCAAGGCGGTCGGCGCCGTGGTCCCGATCAACATCGGCCGCGCCCACCGCGCGTCCGGCGACGCGATCGAGCAGCTGGCCGCGGTGGGTCGGCAGCGCACGCAAGAGGCCCGCGGCGCCGAACCGCTGATCACCCCCTGGATCCCCGACACCCCGACGGCCGCGGCCGAAGCCGGCGTCACCGACCTGGACGTGCTGGAGGCGGTCGACTACTACCGAACCGCGCGCGGCTTCCACGAGCGATCGGTCAACCGCCTGCGCTTCACCAGCAACGCGGCGATGCTCGCCTTCGACGCCTTCCACCTGGTCGAGGAATTACTGACGCAGCCGCTGCAGGTCGTGGTCGGCAACCGCATCGGCAGCTTCGGCTCCTACCGGGACGGCCAGGACCTGTACCACCGGGCCCCCGGCAAGAAGGACCTGCTCGTCGTGGACGGCGCCAGCCACTACGACCTGTACGACCGCCCCGAGCACGTCGACCAGGCCGTCACCCGCCTGGCGTCCTTCTACGCCGAACACCTGTAGCGCCCGCCGCCCCGCCGCCCACCGGTCGCCGGGCTCGCGGCTTGCACCCCACGCATTTCGACGACCGGTTCGGCCCGGCGCAACCTCAGCACGCTCGGACCGCTGCCGGTTCGGACCGCTCGGACCAGCGTCGGCTCGGACCAGGGTCGGCTCGGACCAGGGTCGGCTCGGACCAGGGTCGGCTCGGACCAGGGTCGGCTCGGACCAGGGTCGGCTCGGACCAGGGTCGGCTCGGACCAGGGTCGGCTCGGACCAGGGTCGGCTCGGACCAGGGTCGGCTCGGACCAGGGTCGGCTCGGACCAGGGTCGGCTCGGACCAGGGTCGGCTCGGACCAGGGTCGGCTCGGACCAGGGTCGGCTCGGACCAGGGTCGGCTCGGACCAGGGTCGGCTCGGACCAGGGTCGGCTCGGACCAGGGTCGGCTCGGACCGCTGCCGGCTCGGACCGCTGCCGGCTCGGACCGCTCGGACCAGCAGCCCGCCGCCGACGGTGGTGCCGAACGCGATGATGACCCGCACCGGCGCGCCGGGCGGCGTCCGTCCAACCGCGGCTCCGTGCGCGGCGGGTCACATCCGCTGACGTGGTGTTTGCGGCCAGCGCCTGATTGTGTTCCTCGATGCTCAGGCGGCCGCGGGGCCGACGCGGGCTCGGCATCGGCGGGGCACAGCGGTGATCGGCGCCAACCCCTCGGGCCCGCGCAGCGGACCGGTGCAGCGGACCGGTGCGGATGTCGCACCCGTCGGGCGCAACCTGCGATCTGCGCGGGCCGGGGCGGCCATATGTCTCCGTGATCATGCTGCTCGCGGTGGCCGCACACCGGGTTTGCCATGATCCCGGAGACTTCTGGTACACAGGGGTACATCAGCACTCCGTGATCATGAAAAACCGTTGGTGTCGGTGCCAGTTGCGCATGATCACGGAGACTTCCGGTCGCTGCGCCGTGCTGCGCGGGGTGCAGCCCCCACGGGCGGGACGTGATCGCCGACCGCGACTGCCGCAGGGCGTTGGGACGCGCAGGCCGCGCGCCAGGTGGTCGCCTGGCGGGCATGGCGGCCGGCGGTGCCGGTTCTCGGGTGGCGCTCGCCGGCGCCGGGGCGCGGGCGGAGCACGGCGGCTGCGGGCCGGCCGCCCCGGACCGCACGCGGCGCATCACGGCCGTATCGGTGCCGATCCGTGGCGGACACGCGAAGTCTCGGGTCCTATCCTGGGCCGCGCCTAGCCTAGGCCGCGGTGTGCCGGGCCGCGGTGGGGTCGGGGTTGCGGTGTGCCGGGCCGCGGTGGGGTCGGGGTTGCGGTGTGCCGGGTCGGGGCGGGGGTGTGCCGGGCCGCGGTGGGGCCTGGGTCGGGGTGGGGCCTGGGCCGCGGTGGGGTCGGGGCGGGGGTGGGGTGGGGTGGTCATCGGCCGGTGGCGTAGCCCTGGCCGCCGCGGGGGTTGGCGGCGGCGGACAGTTCGCCGGTGGTCGGGTCGCGGCTGACGGATGAGAGGCGGCCCAGGGTCCAGTCGCCGGCGCGGGTGACGACGTGGCCGCGCGCGGCGAGGGCGCGGATGACGTCGTCGCCGAGGCGGTCCTCGACGACGATGCCGCCCGGCGTGCCGGTGCGGGGCCAGAAGCTGCTCGGGAAGCTGGTGGTGTGGAAGGCGGGCGCCTCGATGGAGCGCTGGGGGCTCAGGCCGGCGGCGAGGGCGTTGACGAGATACCCGACCTGCCACTGCTCCTGCTGGTCGCCGCCGGGAGTGCCGAGTGCGCTGACCACCGCGCCGTCGCGAACCAGCAGGGTCGGGGTGAGGGTGGTGCGTGGGCGCCGGCCGGGGCGCAGCGCCGACGGGCTGCGCGGGTCGAGCCAGGTCATCTGGAGTCGGGTGCCGAGCGCGAAGCCGAGGCCGGGGATGGCGGGCGAGGACTGCAGCCAGCCGCCGGACGGCGTCGCCGAGATCGCGTTGCCCCAGCGGTCCATGACGTCGAGGTGGCAGGTGTCGCCCCGGGTCACGCCGGCCGGCGAGACGGTCGGCTCGCCGACGCTCCCGCCCCGGGCCACCGGGACCCGCGCCGTCCACAGCGCCGGCAGCTCGGGCGCTGCCCGGCCCGGCAGCCGCCCGGGCCGCAGCTCGTGGGACGCCGCCGGGCCGATCAGCGCCCGCCGCTGCCGTGCGTAGCCGGCGGAGAGCAGGTGGCGCAGGTCGGCCGGCGGGAGGTCCTCGCCGTAATACGCCTCCCGGTCGGCCATCGCCAGCTTGAGCGCCTCGACCACGTGGTGCACGCCGAGGTCGGTGGTCAGGTCGAGCTCGGCGTCGGTGAGGCCGTCGAGGATGGCGAGCGTCTGCAGCAGCGCCGGGCCCTGCGACCACGGGCCGGCCTTGAGCACCCCCGTGCCGCGGAACGACCCGGCGACCGGCTCCTCGTAGCCGGCCGCGAACGCCGCCATGTCGTCGGCGGTCAGCACCCCGCGGTGCACGGTGCCGGTCGAGTGCTGGTGCGGGGTGGAGCGGACGAACGCGTCGATGTCCCGGGCCACGAACCCGCGGCTCCACGCCGACCGGGCCCGGTCGATGCGCTCGGCGCGGCTCCCGGCGCCGGAGGCCTCCCGCGCGAGCCTGGTCAGCGTTTCGGAATACGCCGGGTTGCGCACCACCTGCCCGGCCCGCGGCGGCACGCCGTCGCTCAGCCACAGCTCGGCCGAGGTCGGCCACCCGTCGCGGAACAGCGGCGCCACCGCGGCGATCGTCTCCGCGGCGCCGGCACCGATGCGGTGACCGGCGGTGGCGTAGTGCACGGCATACTCGAGCACCGCCGGCAGCTCCCAGGTGCCGTGGTCGCGCAGGAGCAGCAGCCACGCCTCCACCGCCCCCGGCACGGCCGCCGCGAGGGCCCCGGCGCCGGGCACGAGGTCGAGGCCCTCCGCGGTGAAGTGCTCGATCGTCGCCCCGCGCGGGGCCGGCCCCTGCCCGGACAGCACCCGCGGCGGCGCCCCGGCCGGCGCGATCAGCGCGACCAGGTCGCCGCCCGGCCCGTTGAGGTGCGGCTCGACCACGTGGAGCACGAAGGCCGCGGCGACGGCGGCGTCGAACGCGTTGCCGCCGCGCTCGAGCACCGACTGCCCGGTGGCCGACGCCAGCCAGTGCGTCGAGGCGCACATGCCGAACGAGCCCGTCAGGTCGGGCCGGGCCTGGAAGGCGTCATCGGGGTTGCTCGCCACGGCCTGGTCTCCTTTCGCCGAAGCCGATCCTATGCGCCGGCGGGCCGGCTGCCGGCGGAGGCGAGGACCCGCTCGTTGCGGGCCCGGATCGCCTCCCAGGTGGCCGGCACGATGAGGTCGGCCCCGCCGTGGACGCTGTGCTGAGCGAAGTCCACATACGGCCGCTGGCGCTCCTCGTATCGCTCGAACGCCGCGAGGTGGTCGCCGCCGCTGCGGTCGAGCTCCTCGGCGAGGATGTGGGTGCCGGTGAACGCGAGCGACGTGCCCCGCCCGGACAGGCCGGAGGCGGCGTGCGCGGCGTCGCCGACGAGCACGACCCGGCCCCGGTGCCAGGACGGCATGCGGATCTGGCTGGCCGAGTCGAAATACAGCTCCGGGTCGGCGCGGGCGGCGGCGAGCAGGTCGGGAATCCGCCACTCGGTGTGCCCGGCGAACGCCTCGGCGAGGATGTCCTTCTGGGCGTCGAGGTCGTGGTGGTCGTAGTCGATCGGGTCGGACCGGAACATGAAGATGGCGAGCGTCGTGTCGTTGTAGCGGACGATGCCCGCCAGGTGGCCCGGGTAGTTGTAGATGGGGTTGACCCGGTCGGCGCGGGGCTCCTCGCCGGGCATGTCGGCGATGGCGGCGTAGTAGCCGAGGTGGTGGTTGAAGTCCCGCTCGGGGCCGAAGACGAGCCGCCGGACCGCGGAGTGCAGGCCGTCGGCCCCGATCACCAAGTCGTAGCGCTCGGCGCGGCCGGACACGAACCGCACGCCGACGCCGACGCCGACGCCGACGCCGTCGCCGTCGTCGGCGATCGCGTCGACGGAGTCCTGGAACAGCACCCGCGCGTCGGCCGGCAGCGCGTCGGCGAGGATCCGCGCGAGGTCCTCCCGCGCGATCTCGAGGTCGTCGGCCGAGTCGCCGGCCTCCTCCACCGGCACCCGCACGACGACATTGCCGTCGCCGTCGATGAACTGGCTCTGCTCGGTCATGTCCACCCGCCGGTCGCGGATGCGCTCCAGCAGCCCCATCCGCTCGGCGATGCCGAGGGCGTCGCCGCGGATGTCGATCGGCGAGCCGTTGACCCGGAAGTGCGTGGAGCGCTCGACGATCGTCACGCGGTGGCCTCGGGTCCCGAGGTTGACCGCGGCCGACAGCCCGGCCATGCCGGCGCCCGAAACGAGAATGTCCATGGTGCGGGTTGCTCCTACTTGCTCGGATGCGCGAGCACGAACTCGCGGATCAGCCTGGACAGCGGTGCCTTGCCCTCGATCGCGGATAGGTCTCCATCTGGCTCCTTCTGTGCGACTCGGGCACGATGAAGAGCATCTGGCGTCTTCGTAAGATACGCTTTGTCTCTTCGGTACGAGACTCTACAGCCGAACTTTAGGATACACAATGCCTCTTATAGACCGGCCGGCTCAGCATCGCCGCCGCGGCGCCGAGCTGGAGTCGGCGCTGCTGGACGCCGCCTGGAGCGAGCTGCTGGACAGCGGCTACGACGGCTTCACCATCGACGCGGTCGCGGTCCGCGCCGGCACCAGTCGCGCCGTGCTGTACCGGCGCTGGCCGGCCAAGCAGGATCTGGTCCGGGCGGCCCTGGCCCACCACGGGGCCAACAACTGGCCGCCACCGCCGCAGACCGGCAGCCTCCGCGGCGACCTGATCGCCCTGCTGGTGCAGACCAACGAGACCCGGATCGGCATCGCGACCTTCGTGATGCTGCAGCTCGCCGCGTACTACAAGGAGACCGGCACCACCATCGCCGACCTGCGGGACGTGATGCCGGGCAACCACGAGTCGGTGGTCGAGCAGATCATGCGCCGGGCCGTCGACCGCGGCGAGATCGACCCGGCCAAGCTGACCCCGCGCATCGCGCGACTGCCGTTCGACCTTTACCGGTACGAGCTGATGACGACGCTGGAGCCGGTGCCGCGCGCCACCATCGAGGAGATCGTCGACACCGCCTTCCTGCCGCTGGTCACGCCCGCCCCGACACCTCCATGACGCCGACCGCCCGCCGCAGCGACTCCCGCACCGTGTCCCACGCGGCGCCGGAGAAGCTCACCCGCGCGGTGAGCAGGGGACCGTCCGGCCGGTCGGCGTCGAAGTCCATCGCATGGACGGTGGTCTGGCGGTGGTACAGGATGGCGAAGACTCGTAGCAGGGTCAGTGAATCGACCCGTGGGCTCAATCTGATCATCACCGTGTGCATGGGGCGCCTTCCGTGCGGTGTGGCGGAAAGAGAAAACCCCCCCGGCCCGGTAGGGCGACGAGGGGTGGGCGCGACGCTGGGGTGTCAGCTGTCGCGCCGGCTGATAATCGTGCTCGGCAAGCAGATCATGGCGCCTTGATCGTGCGAGCCGTCCCGCTTCGTGGCAAGACCGTCCCAGGAAGTGGTCATTGCCGGCATTGCGCGAGCCGCGCGCGCAGGTCGGCGGTGAGCTCGGGGTCGGCGCCGTCGTCCAGGGCCAGAGCGGCGGCGAAGTCGGCGGCCGCCTCGGGCCAGTGGGCCAGCTCCTGGTGGGCGTGGCCGCGGTTGTACCGGGCGATCACGCCGTCCGCCACCGCGATCGCGCGATCCAGGTCGGCGATCGCGGCCGCCACGGCGCCGCGCTCGTAGCGGATCGCGGCCCGATTGATCAGGGCCTCGGTCAGGTCCGGGCGCGCCTCGACGGCCCGGGTGAGCAGCGCCTCGGCCTCCTCCGCGGCGCCCCGCCCGGCCCGGGCCAGGCCCAGCGCGCACAGCAGCTCCGGGTCGTCCGGGCGCACGGAAAGCCCGGCCCGGGCGTCGGCCTCCGCGCCGTCCGGGTCGCCCGACTCGTACCGCAGGCCGGACCGGTTGAGCAGTGCATCGGCGTGGCCGGGATCCTGAGCCAGCACGCGGTCCAGGTCGGCCCGCGCGCCCGCGAGGTCGCCGAGCGAGCGGGCGGTCAGCGCCCGGTTGTAGTACGCCTCGGCGAGGTGCGGCCCGAGCCGGATCGCGGTGCCGTAGTCCGCGACGGCCGCGGCCGGGCGGCCAGCCGCGCGATGCAGGGCGCCCCGGTCGACGTAGTACTCGGCGTTGTCCGGATCCTCGGCGATCACCGCGTCGAGGTCGGCCAGCGCGGCGCCGGCCCGCCCGGCCGCCAGGTGCAGCTGGGCGCGGTTGTGCAGCAGCCGGGCCCGATCCTGGCGCCGCTCGCCGGGGGCGAGGTCCCGCTCCAGCCGGGCGAGGCCCTCCTCGACGGTACGCAGCGCGGCCGCCCGATCGCCGGTCCGGTGGTCCACCAGCGCGGCGATCTGGCCGTAGAAGACGGTGAGGACGGTACGCCGGCGCGGCTCCTCGATCCGCCCGGCCAGCGCCAGCGCCTCCTCGACCCACGGCCGCGCCGCCGCCGGGTCGCCGGGCAGGTGCCGGGCGTGGAGCGTGGCGATCGACGCCGCCGCCGACATCCGGATCTTCGGGTCCGGGGTGGCGTTCCAGGCTTGGCGGTACCGTTCGAGCGCCTCCGCCGGCCGGCCGAGGGCGGTCTCGCAGGTGCCCAGGCCGGTGGTGAACGCCCACCGGTTCGCCGCGCCGGCCGCCGGGCTCACCAGGCGCAGCCCGCGCTCGGCGAGGCGCTGCCCGTGGGTGTAGAAGCCGGCCGCGACGCAGTGGTCGAGCGCGGCGAAGAGTGCGGCGACGCCGGCGGTTTCCGGCGCGGTGCCGCGCTCCCGGTGGTACGGGATGGCGCCCAGCCGCCACGACCACTCACCGGTGGCCTCCAGCTCGTCCGCCCGCCGGTCGTGCCACTCGGGCTCGGCGGTTTCCATCTCCGCACCGGGCCCGGTCTCCACCACCAGGCCGGGCGGGCCGGCACGGCGCAGGGCGTCCAGGAACTCGAGCGTGGTCGCATCGGCCTGGTCGACGTTGCCGAACTGCACGACGACCGGCGCCGGCAGCCCGGCCGCCCACCCGGCGACGAACCCGGCCAGCCCGAACGCGAGGGCCCGGGTGCGCTTGGCCGGATGGAACCTGATCCGCACGTCGCCGGCGCGCACCGCCGCCGGCGCGCCGCGCAGGTCGGGCACCGCGCCGCGCAGGTCGGGCACGGCGCTGCACAGCTCCACCTCGTGCGCCTCGATGAGCGCCCGCCGAGCCGTGGGCAGCTCGGCGACGATCCGGCGGAGGAAGCCGCCCACGCCGCCGTAGGGTCCCTGCGACCAGGCGTGACAGTCGAAGGTGCCGTACACCGCCGGCTCGGCCGTCGCGGCACCTTCACCGTGCCCGGCTACCAGCACCACTCGATCCAGAGCCGGCGCGACTCGGCCTCCAGCCGCACCGGTTCCTCCTTGCGCACAACCACCTTCTTCACCGTACACCTCCCATCTACATCGATGGATGGACGTTATCCCAGCGGCGCGCCCCCGGTCCAGCAGCCATGCCTTGGACTCGGTGGCCACGATGCGCTCGTCGTGCACGCCCGCCGCCTCCTCCGACGCGAGCCAGACGATCGGCGGATGTATGTCTCCGTGATCATGAGGACCGCGGTGGGCGTTCCGCGCGCTTTTCATGATCCCGGAGACTTGTGGTATGCGGGTGTACATCAGTGCTCCGTGATCATGAAAAACCGTTGGTGTCGGTGCCGGTTGTGCATGATCGCGGAGACTTCTGGTCGCTGCGGCGTGCAGCGCCCGGGATGTGGGACGTGATCGCCGGTCGTGCCCACCCCGGGGTTTGGACGCGCAGGCCGGGCGCCACGTGGTCGTCGGCGGCTTGGGGCCAGGCGGCGCGGCCCTGGGGTCCTGGGTGCTGTCGCCTGTTGCGCCTTTGGCGCTGTGCCTGGGGGCCCGTCCCAGGCAACCTGTGGCTGCTGCGCGGGCAGTTCGGTGCGGTGGGGGTGGGCTAGAGGGGTGGGGTGTCGCCGTGGAGGATTTCTATGGAGATGGTGTGGTCGTCCCAGGCTACGGCGGCGCGGGTTAGTAGGCGGGTGCCGGGCCAGAGGATTTCGGCCTGGCCCACTACTACCTGGGGGAGGGCCAGGTGGCTGGGGTGGGGGAGGAGGCTCTTGACGTTGCCGGCGGTGATGTTCATCAGCTCGCCCGTGGCGTCCTGGATGTCGTCGGGTTTGACGCCGCCGGCCTCCAGGTCGAGCATCGCGGTGGCGATTGCGGCGGCAGCGGCCAGGCCGCTGCGGAGTACTACGTGGCCTAGCCAGGCGCCGGCGATGCAGACGCTCGCGGTGATCTCGGCGTCGGTGGGCGGCTGGTCGGCGGCTTCGGTGATGGTCGGGCCGGCGCCGAGATAGGCCGTCCAGACCTGCCAGATGATGCCGTGCAGCTGGGCGGCGGTGATCTGCTCCGTGGCGCCGTTCGGGTCGTTCATCGGGGTCCCGTCGCTCGTGGAGGAAGAGGAACCAGATCGCGGGGTTTGCACTGATACAGAGGATATGTCCGGGTGGGCGGGCGCGCGGGCGAATCAGGTCAGCGCGTCCAGGGTGCCCATGATCTGCATCACCCTCCGGGTGATGTCGTTCGCGTTCACCACGCGCAGGGCGACGTGCCGGGCCGCGGCCGCGGTGTGGGCGTCGATCAGGGCGGCGACGCCGGTCGAGTCGCAGAACCGTACGCCGGCCAGGTCGAGCAGCAGGTGGCCGGGGCGGCGGGTGAGCGCCCGGCCGACGTGCCGTTCCGGCAGCGGTACGGTGGCGATGTCCAGCTCCCCGGCCAGCGCCAGCCGCACCCCGCCGCCCTCGGGCCGGTGGACGATCATCACGCCGGGGCCGCCGGGCTTGGGCGGGCGGACGAGGGCCGGTCGACGATCGTCACGCCAGGGCCTCGCGGGCGGTGCCCGCCGATGGGCGCGGGCCGGCGGGGGCGGGTGGCAGCTCGACCCACATGCGCTTGCCGCCCTGGTGGTCCTCGACGCCCCACCGCGTGGTCAGCGCCTCGATGATCGTCATCCCGGCGCCGCCGGTGCCGTTGGGACCGGGCCCGTGCGGTACCACTGAAGCACCGTCGACGACCGACACCGTGACCGCCGGGTCGTGCCACCGCACGGACAGCTCGATCGCGCCGCCGCCGTGCAGGCAGGCGTTGGTGACGAGCTCGCTCACCACCACTTCGGCGGCGTCGAGCCAGGCGGGGTCGTCCAGGCCCCAGCTGAGCAACACGCCGGTGACCGCGCGCCGGGCGGCGGCCGGTGCGTGGGTCCACAGCGGGAGGTCGAGTCTTGCCGTCAGTTCACTCATCGCGCGTCTCGATACCCAAACCCGGCGACTACCATTCAGCGGGAGTTCAGCTGCGAGCGGGAAGAGGGACATGACCGGCAACTCGGATGATCTCGTCGGTCGCCTCAACCGGGCCGGCGTCGGCGACGTGCTGATCGACGCGGCGCACCGCGCGGCCTATGCCACCGACGCCTCGCTGTACCGGGTCGTTCCCCTGGCCGTCGTCCGGCCGCGCGACGACGACGAGGTCGCGGCCACGCTGGAGGTCTGCCGGGCGCTGGGCGTGCCGATCACCGCGCGCGGGGCCGGCACCTCGATCGCCGGCAACGCCATCGGGCGCGGCGTCGTGCTCGACTTCAGCCGGCACATGGACCGGGTTCTCGACGTCGACGCCGCGAGCCGCACCGCCCGGGTGCAGGCCGGCACCGTCCACGCCACGCTGCAGGCCGCCGCCCGGCCGCACGCCCTGCGGTTCGGGCCCGACCCGTCGAGCCACACCCGCTGCACGATCGGCGGCATGATCGGCAACAACGCGTGCGGGTCGCGCGCCCTGGGGTACGGCCGGACCTCCGACAACGTCATCGGCCTGTCCGCCTTCACGATCGACGGCGAGCGGCTCGTCACCGGGCGGGACGAGAAGGGCCGCCCGACCGCCGAGGGCGCCAAGGCGATCGCGGCGAGCCTCGAGGGCATCGTGCGGGCCAACCTGGCGGTCGCCCGCACCGAGTTCGCCACCTTCCCGCGCCAGGTGTCCGGGTACGCGGTCGAGCACCTGCTGCCCGAGCGCGGCTTCGACCTCACCGGGCTCCTCGTCGGCAGCGAGGGCACCCTCGCCGTGGTCACCGAGGCGACGGTCCGGCTGGTCGCCGACCCCGAGCACCGGCTGCTGGTCGTGCTCGGGTATCCGGACTTCGGCACGGCCGGCGACGCGGTGCCCACGGTCCTCGGGTTCGGCCCGACCGCCTGCGAGGGGATCGACTCGCGGATCATCGAGGTCGTCACCGGCCGGCGCGGCCCCGACGCCGTACCACCGCTGCCGGACGGCCGGTCCTGGCTGTTCGTCGAGATCGCCGGCGACGACCTCGGCGAGGCCCGCGAGCGCGCCCGGCTCCTCGTGGCGGCATCCGGCGCGCTGGACACGCTGGTGGTCGAGGACCCGGCGGTCGCCGCCCCGCTGTGGCGCATCCGCGAGGACGGCGCCGGGCTGGCCGGGCGCGCCCCGTCCGGGCGGCCCGCGCACGCCGGCTGGGAGGACGCCGCCGTGCCGCCCGCACGCATCGGCGACTACCTGCGCGACTTCGACGCCCTGGTCGACCAGCACGGGCTGTCCGCCATGCCGTACGGCCACCTCGGCGACGGCTGCGTGCACGTGCGGCTCGACTTCCCGCTCGACAGGCCGGGCGGCCCGGGGAAGTTCCGCGCGTTCCTGCAGGACGCGGCCGACCTGGTCGTCCGCTACGGCGGCTCGCTGTCCGGTGAGCACGGCGACGGCCGGGCCCGCAGCGAGCTGCTGCCGAAGATGTACTCCGCCCAGGCCATCGACCTGTTCCGTGCGATCAAGGGCGCCTTCGACGCCGACGGCCTGCTCAACCCCGGCGTGCTGGTCGACCCCGACCCGCTCGACGCCGACGTCCGGGTCGCGCAGGCCCGCCCGGTCCACACGAAGCTGGCGCTGGCCTACCACGCCGACGGCGGCGACTTCAACCAGGCCGTGCACCGCTGCACCGGCGTGGGCAAGTGCCGCGCCGACACGACGGCCCTCGGCGGCGTGATGTGCCCGTCGTTCCTGGCCACCCGCGCCGAGAAGGACTCCACCCGGGGCCGGGCCCGCGTCCTGCAGGAGATGCTCGACGGCGACCTCGCCCCCGACTGGCGCGCCCCCGCCATCCACGACGCGCTCGACCTGTGCCTGTCCTGCAAGGGCTGCGCCTCCGACTGCCCGACCGGCATCGACATGGCCGCCTACAAGGCCGAGGTGCTCCACCAGAGCTACCGCGGCCGGCTGCGCCCCCGCGCGCACTACTCCCTGGGCCGGCTGCCCCGCTGGTCCCGCCTGGCGTCGCGCGTGCCGAGGCTCGCCAACCGGCTCATGGCCACCCCCGGCCTGCGTACCCTCGCCCTGTTCCTGGCCGGCGTCGACCGCCGCCGCGCCATCCCCGCCTTCGCCACCAAGACGTTCCGCCAGTGGTTCCGCACCACGGCCGGCCGGCGCACCGCGACCGGCAAGCCGGTCCTGCTGTTCGTCGACAGCTTCACCGACCACTTCGCCCCGCAGATCGCCCGGGACGCCGTCGAGGTGCTCACCGCCGCCGGCTACGCGCCGCAGATCACCGGCGCCGAGGCCTGCTGCGGTCTGACCTGGATCAGCACCGGCCAGCTCGACGCCGCCCGCCGGATCCTCGGCCGCACCGTCGACCACCTGCACGAGGCGGCCGGCCGCGGCACCCCGATCGTCGGCCTCGAGCCGTCCTGCACCGGCGTGCTGCGCAGCGACCTGCTCGAGCTCGTCGACACCGACGAGGCCCGCGCGGTGAGCAAGGCCACCGTCACCGTCGCCGAGCTGCTCGCCAGTACCCCCGACTGGACACCCCCGTCCCTGGAGGGCGTCACGGTCGTCGCCCAGCCGCACTGCCACCACCACGCCGTGATGGGCTGGGACGCCGACGCCCGCCTGCTCAAGCGCGCCGGCGCCACCGTGCGCCGCCTCGGCGGCTGCTGCGGCCTGGCCGGCAACTTCGGCGTCGAGCGGGGGCACTACGAGGTGTCGGTCCAGGTGGCCGAGCAGCAGTTGCTGCCCGCGCTGGCCGCCAAGGCCCCCGACGACGTCTTCCTCGCCGACGGCTTCTCCTGCCGCACCCAGGCCGACGACCTCGCCGGCGTGCCGGGCCAGCACCTGGTCCAGCTGCTAGCCTCCGCCCTGCGGCGTTAATTCATCGATGACTCGGGTCCGCGTCACCTGAAGACCGTTGCTGCCGCCAGCGCCTGGTCTGGGTCGGTTCTTGCCAAGCCCAACCGAGCCAGACTGGGCGAACCGGGCCGGGGCCTGCCCTGAACGGGCGCCCCGCCCCTGCCAGGCCCGCGGCGCCAAGTTCAAGCCGAAAGGTCCAGACACTCCGTGTCCGGACTTTTCGGATTTATCACCCGGCAGGCGAAAAGTCCGATATGAGCCGGCTACGGCGGCCTTTTCTCTCCGCGATCATGCACGTCACCGCGGTCGAACCACCGGTTTTCCATGATCCCGGAGACATACGGTACACGGGTGTACATTTTGACTCCGCGATCATGAAAAACCCTTGGTGCCGGAGCCGAGTGCAGCATGATCACGGAGACTTCCGGTCGCCTAGCGGATGTCGGCGCGACAAATCGGGAGGCAACCCGGCCCGCACCGGCAAAGCGCCCCGCAGCAGGACCGGCACGGCGAAGCTCGGCACCGGTGACGCCCGGCCCGGTCAGCGGCGCGCGAATGCGGCCCGCTGCCGCACACCCCGACCGACGTGCCCGGCTCCGCCAACCGGCCTGATCGGGCTCTGCCGCCGGCCTGATCGGGCTCGCCGAGCGGATCGTCCTCGCCGGCGGCCGCCTCGAACACGGCCGCTCCCCGGACGGCTTCCGCCTCGTGGCGTGGCTAGGCCGCGCCGATGACCCGCCGCTCCGGCTCGCTGGGCCCGCGGGCGCGCGGGACGTGCTGGACCGGCTCACCGACCGCGAGCGCGAGGTAGCCGCCGCCGTCGGCCGCGGCCGGTCCGACGCTGAGATCGCCGCCGGCCTGCGGATGAGCGTGCCGGCAGGGCACGCGTCTCGCGGCTGCTCGCCGAGCTGAGCCTGAACAACCGTGTCCAGATCGCCCTGCTGGTCCACGACGCGGCCGACCAGTGCGGCGACGACGTGTGTGCTGCCTCCGCCGGCCGGGGCACCGGCCGGCGGCGATGGGGTGGGTCAGCCGCCGGCGAGCGAGGCGCCGAGTGAGGCGAAGAAGTCGCCGAAGCCGTTGGCGACATCCAGGAGGCTGCCGCCGATGGAGCTCACGATGTTTGCCGCAGATTGCGGGCGGTACGCGACGAAGAACACCAGGAACGCCAGGCCACCCCATCTGAGGATCTTCTTGACCATGGTCGCCTTTCCTCCGCATCCGGACGCCGGGCATTCAGCGTAGCCGTTGAATGACGCTCCGTGAAGCTGCTCGATGCGTCGTGCAAAGACGATCACAACACACTGAGCGGCATTCACCGTGGTTCACTCAGTTCGGCAACGCTACCGGACGACCGCGGGGGCGCCGATGCCACCCGGCTGTGACCCGGCCGCCGCTAGCGTAGCCAGGCCTGCCCCGGAAGTAGCCGGGCCTGCCTACGAAGTAGCCGGCCTGCCGCCCTGGTCGCCATTGATACATTCGGGCCATGGGCCACGTGCGGGCGGCGTTCTTCCTCGACTTCGACAACGTTTTCTCCGGGCTGTTCAAGCTCGATCCCGACGTCGCCGTCGAGTTCGCCACCGATCCGGGCGCCTGGCTGCGCCGGCTGTCCACGACGCTCACCGGCGAGACCCCGCGGCGCTGGCTGATCCTGCGCTGCTACCTCAATCCGGCCGGCTGGGTGAACCATCGCGACGCCGCCGGTGACCAGAACCGGCTCTACTTCTCGCGGTTCCGGCCGTCCTTCGTGCGCGCGGGCTTCGAGGTGATCGACTGCCCGCGGTACAACGCCACCAAGAACGGCGCCGACATCCGCATCGTCGTGGACGCGGTCGACGCGCTGGCCGAGCCGACCGCCTACGAGGAGTTCGTCATCGCCTCGGGCGACTCGGACATGACCCCGCTGCTGCAGCGCCTGCGCCGGGCCGACCGGCGCACGATGATCGTCTCCCCGGCCGACGCGGCGGAGGCGTTCACCGCCATCGCCGACAAGCTGCTGGACAGCCAGCAGCTGCTGGCGCTGGTGCAGGGCGAGCCGGTCGACCTCGACGACGAGGAACTGCCGGAGGAGTACGAGGAACTGCCCAACGGCGAGGCGTACGAGCGGTTCCGCTCCATCGTCACCGCCGAGTACACCGCCGCGGAGGCCCCGCTGAACATGGCGGCCCTGGCCTACCGGCTGCGCGGCGAGCTCGGGCCGGTGGTCGGGGCCAGCAACTGGTTCGGGTTCGGCAGCTTCGCCCGCGCCCTGGAGACCCTGCAACTGCCCGGCCTGCACATGTCCCAGCACCTGCTGTGGGACGACGGCCGGCACGCCGCCCCCGACCCGGCCGCGCCGGGCGCCCAGCGCACGGCCCTGCCCGAGCCGGTCGAGCGCCTCGCCGACCAGCTGAGCCTGCCCCGGCTGCCGCAGGGCTGGTGGCCGGCGATCTACGAGACGCTGTCGGAGTACGCCCGCGGCTTTCGCTTCAACCTCACCCAGTGCACCAGCTGGTCCCGCGACCGGCTGCGCGACGCCGGCGTGCCGGTCAGCCGGGGCGCGGTGGCGTTCGTGGTGCGCGGCACGTCGTTCGGCGGGTATCCGCTGCACCGCCAGCCGCCGCCGACCCCGCAGGAGATCGCCGCGGCGTTCGTCGGCAACGTGCTCAGCCGCGTCGAGGCGGCGCAGATCCCGCTCACCGACGACGAGGCGGCCGCGGTGCGCGCCTGGCTGGGCGGCGGCCTGCCCGCGGAGCAGCACGCGTCCGCCGCCTGACACGCCCCGAGCCGCGGCGCATCGCACGTCCATGCGATGCGCGGAGGCGGGGCGGTGCGATCTGCTTGATCTCGCAACGACCCGTACCCACCAGTGAGGGAGCTTGACGATGCCGACCCGGGTCAACCGGCAGACCGTCGACCTGTCGTCCTATCCAGACCTCGTCGTGATCTACCTCGGGATGCGCGTGAACCGGCTCTTCGGCCTGCGCACGCTGCTGGGCTTCGGCCCCCGGATCGCCAAGTCCGCGGCCGACATGCCCGACGGGCTGCTGCTGCACGAGCCGGTGTACTACTCGCTGTTCCCGATGAACATCGGCATGCGCCAGTACTGGCGCGACATGCCGTCGCTGCTGGCGTACTCCCGCTCCGAACCGCACCGCCAGTGGTGGCTGAACTTCCTGCGCGACAGCGGTGGCACCGGCTTCTGGCACGAGACGTACCTCATGCAGGGCGGCATGGAAGCCGTCTACGACGACATCCCCAAGGCGCTGGGCTTCGCCAAGTTCGCGCCGCTGCGGGCGGCCCGCGGCACCATGTTCGGCTCCGCGGCGCGGGCCGGCCGGCACGACGACTCCGCCCCGGTGCTCACCGAGGAGGAGCTCTACGCCCCGGAGACGGCGGCGTCATGAGGCTCAGCCACGTCGCCCCGGTGAACGTGCCGGTCGAGGCGATCCCGGCCTCGCCCGGGACATCGAGCGCGAGCACGCCGCCGGCGCCTCGGGCAGGGTCGCGGCCCGGTGCGGCGACGAAGCCCGGGCAGGGGCGTGGGCGCTAGCTCGCGTCCTTGCCGGCGGCGCCGGCCTCGGCGACCAGGCGGGCCAGCTCGATCCGGGACCGGATGCCGAGCTTGGCGAAGGCGTGGCGCAGGTGCGAGCTCACCGTGTGCGGCGAGAGGAACAGCTCGTCGGCGACCTGCCGGTTGGTCCGGCCCCGGGCCACCAGGCGGACCACCTTCGTCTCGGACTCGGTGAGCCCGCCCCAGCCGGCCGGCGCCCGGGCCGGCGGGCGCCGGCGCTCGCCGTGCCCGCGCAGCAGCCGGCGGACCCGGGCGGCGTCGCGGTCGGCCCCGGCCGCGGTCCACCGCTCGAGCGCCGCGTCGAGCAGGGCCAGGCCGGCGGGCCGATCGGCGCCGGCGACCGACGCGCCGGCGTCCTCGGCGACCCGCGCGCGCAGCAGCACCCGCTGGTCGCCGGCGTAGAGCTCGACCGCCCGCAGCAACTGGGCCGGGTCCGCGCGCAGCGTGCCCCGGGCGTGGCACAGGGCCGCCTCGACGACCGGCTCGTCGTCGTGGCGGCGGTGCTCGGCCTCCAGCCGGGCCACCGCCGCCTCCGCCCGGTCCCGGCGCCCGGCGGCCAGCAGCAGCCGCACCAGCGTGGCGACGTCGGCGTGCTCGGCGAACGTGGTCACCTCGACGCAGCCGCCGAAGAGCCCGTCCACCGTCTCGTCGGCCATGGCCTCGGCGAGGCCGGCGCCGTTCGCCTCGTCCAGCCGGGCCCGCAGCCACAGCCCCAGGCGGCGCCGGTTGGGGGCGGCCTCGGCGCTCATCCGGGCCGCGCCGTAGCGGGCGGTCCGCGTCGCGGCCGGGTCGGCGGTGTGGAGGGCGACCTCGCCGAGGATGAACGTGGCGACGTCGTTGAGGTAGCCGCCGACGCCCAGCTCCTCGGACATCGCCAGCACCGCCTCCGCCTCGGCCCGGGCGTCGGCGAGCCGGCCGGCGTGCAGGTGGACCCGGCCGCGCACGGTCGCCCACACCCGGGCGTTGGCCAGCTGCCCCTCGGCCCGGGCCACGCGCGAGCCGGCGTCGGCCAGCCGCCACGCGTCGTCGATGCGGCCGATCGCGTTGAGCATCAGGGCCTTCCACGCGTCGGCGAGGGCCATCGAGCGGGTGGCGAGGGCCTCGTTGCGGTGCCGGATCGAGCTGTCGATGGTGCGCAGGCCGGCGTCCCAGCGGCAGCGCTGGAAGACGGTCACCGCCTTCGGGATCAGCACCGCCGAGGTCGACAGCGGGTGGCGGCCGTCCTGGGCCTCGGCCGCCGCGGCGTCGGCGGCGGCGCGGGCCGCCTCCTGATGCCCGTCGATGATGTGGGCGATGGCCAGGCCGGTGTGCAGGCGGGCGCGGAGGTCGGCGGGCAGGTCGGCCAGCTGCAGCCCGCGTCGGCACAGCGCGGCGGAGACGCCCGGGTCGTACTGCAGCGAGGTCGTGGCGAGCCGGTCGCGGATCTCGGCCTCGTCGACCGGCCCGAGCGCGGCGTCGCGGCAGCGGTCGAACAGCGCCGAGGCCTCCGAGGAGAGGCCGGCGTGGCTGAGGTACGTCACGGTCTCCACCAGCAGCGCGCCGCGCCCGGGATCGTCGGGGCGGGTCAGCCCGAACGCGTGCCGGCTCAGCCGCGCCGCGGCCGAGGGCGAGGTGCGGCCGATCTCCGCGGCGGCGCGGCGCAGCAGCTCGACCCCCTCCCGGTCGCCCGGCGCGGCGGTCTGCAGCACCAGCGCGGCGACCTCGGCCGCCGGCGCCCCCTCGGCCAGGCTCGCGTCGACGGCCTGCTTGCGCAGCGCCCGGCGCAGCGGCCCGGGCAGGCTCTCGTCGATCGCCTCCCGGACCAGGTCGTGGCGGAAGGCGAAGCGCTCCCCGGTCTCCACGATGAGGTCCGCGTCGAGGGCCTCGCGCAGCGGGCCCAGCAGCCCCGACGCCCGGCGGTCCATCATCCGGGCGATCTGCTCGACGGTGAACGTGCGGCCGAGGATCGCGGCCAGCTCCACCGCCAGCCGCGCCTCGTCGGAGAGCCGGTCGACCTGCCGGCGGATCGACTCGCGGAACCGCAGCGGGGTGCGCTCGCCGCGCAGCGTCGCCCGCCCGTCGCGCACGCTCACCGCGTCCTCGTCGAGCAGCCCGTGCAGCAGCTCCCGCAGCAGCAGCGGGCGGCCGTGGGCGCCGGCCAGCAGCTCGCCCAGGCGCCCGTCCGGCGCGCCGCCGAGCACGTCGCGGGCGACCTCCTCGACCGCCCGCGGGTCGAGCGGCTCGAGCCGCACCACGTCGGCGCCGAGCCCGCGCAGCTCGTCGACGACCGCGCGCACCGGCGCCGGCGCGCCGGAGCGCAGGGCGAGCAGCCACAGCACCGCGTCGGCGGCCAGCCGCCGGGCCAGCGCGCCGACCGCCCGCACGCTGGCCGTGTCGGCCCACTGCAGGTCGTCGAGGACGACGATCACCGGCGCCTCGAGGGTGGCCTGTTCGAGGCCCTCGCTGAGCTCCTGCAGCAGCCAGAACTCGCTCTCGCCGCGCTCGGCCAGCCGGCGCAGCGCGGCGACGTCGACCGGCGGGCGGTCGGTGGCGGTGAGGGCTTCCAGGAGTACCGACATGGTGACCTCGAGCCACGCGACCTGCCCGGCCGCCGAGAACACGCGCAGGCCCCGCCCGCACCCGAGGGCCGCCGCCTCGGCGAGCAGGCTCGACTTGCCGCTGCCGGCCACGCCCTCCACCACCACGACCCCGCCGTGCCCGTCCGCCAGGGCGTCCAGCCGCCCGACGAGCACGGCCCGCTCGGCGTCGCGGCCGCGCAGCGGGTGGACCGGCGACTCCCGTTCGCGGCGACCGGTCATCGGTGACCCTCCCGGCGCATGATGGTGATCTCCGCCCTCAGGCCGCGTGCGTCGCGCGCACGGCGTCCTGGCTGAACCGGATCATCGCGGCCCGGGGCAGGAAGCGGTAGCCGGCGCTGCTGAGGCGGTTGGCCAGGCCGGAGACCGCGGTCGGGGCGTGCCCGTCGAGGGCGTTGAGCGCGGTGCGGGCCACCTCGGCGGGCGTCTGCCGGCCGCGGGTCAGGAACTCCTTGCCGGTGTTGGTGAAGAACGCCGTCTCGGTGGCGCCCGGGCACAGCGTGAGCACGCGCACGCCGGTGCCGCGCGTCTCGCCCCACAGCGCCTCGGTGAACGAGAGCACGAAGGCCTTTGACGCGGCGTACACCGCCATGCTGGGAACCGGCTGGAATGCCGCGGTCGAGGCCACGTTGACCACGCCGCCGCAGCCGCGCTCGAGCATCCCGGGCAGCAGCCGGCCCGTCAGGTCGACCAGGGAGGTGATGTTGAGCTGGATCAGCCGGGCCACGGCCGCCGGGTCCTGCTCGGCGAACGCCCCGTGCGAGCCGATGCCCGCGTTGTTGACGAGCAGGTCGACCGGCCGACCGGCCGCGCGTAGCGCGTCGACGACCTCGCGCCCGGCGTCGGCCTCGGCCAGGTCGGCCGGGATCACGGTGACCTCGCGGCCGGGGTGCGCGGCCAGGATCTCCCGGCGCAGCCGCTCGAGCGCGTCGGCCCGCCGGGCCACCAGCACCAGGTGTGCCCCGCGCTCGGCGAGCTGCCGGGCCAGCTCCTCGCCGATGCCTCCGCTCGCCCCGGTGACCAGGGCCGTCTTGTTGATGAGTTCCATCGCCGCCTCCTTGGCTAACATGTGTAAGGCAACCGTAGCACCGAAGACTAACAACTGTTAGTCCTGACTTGACGTGACCGGCGGCACACCCGGGAAGGCGGCACACGATGAAGAACCGGCAGCGCGAGACGAACGCCCGCGGCCAGGGCGGCCGGCTGCGCGAGGAGATCCTGCAGGCCGCGGCCGGCCTGCTGGAGCGCTCCTCCCGCGATGCCGTCACGCTGCGCGCCATCGCCCGCGCCGCGGGCATCGCCGCGCCGTCGATCTACCCGCACTTCGCCGACCGGGACGCGATCCTCGACGCGGTCGTGTCCCGCGCCTTCGAGACGCTCGGGGAGCACTGCGCCGTGGCCGCCGCCGGCGCGGAGAACGGGGCGGCCCGGGTGCGCGCGGTCGCGCACGCCTACGCGGCGTTCGCCCGGGAGCGCCCGGGGGAGTACCGGCTGCTGTTCGACCGCTATCCGGGCAACATCAACCCGGCGACCCCCGAGTACGGGTCCGGCCGCCGCGCGTTCCAGTTCCTGGTCGACGCGATCGCCGAGGCGGCCGCCGACGGCACCGGCGCGAGTGCCGACCCGATGCTGGACGCCCAGGCGCTGTGGGCCGCGCTGCACGGCATCCACCTGCTGGTCCCGGCGATGCCGGGCTTCCCGTGGCGGCCGATCGACGAGGTCGTGGACCACACGATCACCGCCCTGGCCGCCCTGCGGTGAGGTTTCCGTGTGTCCGGGCCGACAGTCGCGCCTCACACGCTCGCGCGCGAGCCGCGGCCTCGCCGAACGGGATGCGCCGCAGGTCGCGGCGGTGCGGGGCAACCGGCCCCGTCGGGCGGCGCCCGCCCGCCGGGCCGCCGCCGGGCCCGCGCGGGCGCCTGCACGGCCGGCGCCGCGGAACCCGTCGTTAGGCTTCGATCCCCAGCAGCGGGTACGAATCCAGCAACCGGGAGGCACCATGAGCATCACCACGACCGGACCCGCAACATCGCAGTACTCGTTCGACAACGCCGCCCGCGAGGGCGACGAGCAGCTGCGGCTCCTCGCCGGCATCCTCGACGAGCACTCGACCGGCGTGCTCGCCCGCACCGGCGTCACCGCCGGCTGGCGCTGCCTGGACATCGGCCCCGGCGCCGGCACGGTCACCCACTGGCTGGCCGGCCGGGTCGGCCCCGGCGGCCACGTCACCAGCCTGGACCTCGACCCGCAGCACATCCCCGCGGCGGGCAACGTCACGGTCCAGCAGGGCGACGTGCGCACCACCGAGCTGCCCGCCGACCACTTCGACCTCATCCACGCCCGCCTGCTCCTGCTGCACCTGACCGACCGCGACGAGGTGATCCGCCGGCTGGTCGCCACCCTGAAGCCGGGCGGCCTGCTGGTGACGTCGGACTGGGACACCACCCGGCACGACGTGCTGCTGCACGCCCCGAACGAGGCCGCCACCGCCGCGTTCGGCGTCTTCCAGGAGGCGCTGCTGGGCATCCTGGAGAGCAACGGCGCGGACCTCGGCTGGGCCCACCGCGCCCCGCTGTCCCTGCGCGCCGCCGGCCTGGTCGACATCGAGACCGAGGTGCACAACCGCTTGTGGCCCGGCGGTACGGCCGCCAACCTGCTGCACGTCAGCAACTCCTACCAGCTGCGCGACGCGCTGGTCGCCCGCGGCGTCACGCCGGAGCAGCTGGACCTGGTCCGCGCGGCCATGCTCGACCCGGAGACGATGGTGTACTGCTACCTGACCTACACCAGCATCGGCCGCCGGCCTTCCCGCTGACCCCCACGGCGGCCACCGGCGCGGCACCAGCGATCATCGACGCCGACCCCGATCCGCGCGGCGGGGCCGGACATATGTCTCCGTGATCATGCTGCCCGCGGTGGCCGCACACCGGGTTTGCCATGATCCCGGAGACTTCCGGTCCCTGCACCGCGCCCCGCGGTGCGGCGCCCGACGGGTGGGACGTGATCGCCGACAACAGCTGAGCGTGGCTGCTGCGGCTGATCCTTACACTCGCCACCATGGCGACGTCACCCGCTGCCGTTCGAGACCTCGGCATTGAGCTGAACGGGCTCGGGTGGGTCAGCGACTTCATGGTGGCAGGGTCGTTGGCCACCGGCGACTACATACCCCGGATCAGCGACCTCGATCTCGTCGCGCTGGTTGACGGGCCCGTTGACGCCGGTCGGCAGGCCGCGCTCGCCGCGATCCATCGTCGCCTCGACGGCGGCAGCGGCGCGGGCTTCAATGTCGGCTGCGTATACGTCGACGCCGCGATGATCTCCCAGATCGAGATGCGGCATCCGACGTGGACTCACGGCCAACTCGTTCACCGCATCCTTTCCGGGATCACCAGAGCAGAGCTGGTGCGACACGGATACGCAGTCCTTGGGCGCTCGCCGCGCGACGTCTTCCCCCAAGTCTCGGCCGACGACATACGCGCGGCGGCCCGCGCCGAACTCACCGGTTACTGGGCCTGGGCCGCTCGGCGTCCATGGCTATGGCTGGACCCCACCATCGCCGAACTGAGCCTTTCGTCTATGGCCCGAGGCCGCCACGCACTCAGGAACGGCGAACTGCTCACCAAGACGCAAGCCATCAAGCAGGCGCACGCCCCGACCTGGCTGATCGACCGGCTCGGCGCCCGACGGCGAGGCGAATCCATCTCCTTACCGCGGATGCGGACCGCCTTTGTCGCCTGGCGCGACGCCCGCCGAACGGTCACTCAGGCGAAGCGCACCCGCCGAGACTGACACCGGGGGGCAGCCCTCTGAGACGGCTGGGCGCGCTCGGCCAGCGGCGGTGCCGCGGATGAACGTCGATACCGCGTCGGGCAGCGCGGCGCTCAGGTTGCCGTGGTGGTACGGGCTAGATTGGCGGCGTGAGCGAATCCCACGCCATCGAAATTCCTGATCTCGCCGGCAGAACCGCGATCGTCACCGGTGCCAGCGGCGGCCTCGGGCGCGAGACCGCGCGAGCGCTCGCCGCCGCCGGGGCCCGGGTCGTGCTCGCGGTGCGCCACGTCGACAAAGGGCGAGCCGTCGCCGCGGAACTGCCCGGACGGACGGAGGTTCGCGCGCTCGATCTCGCCGACCTCGCTTCCGTCCGGCGCTTCGCCGACGACTGGCAGGGCGAAATCTCCTTGCTGGTCAACAATGCCGCCGCTATCTACCCGCCTGAGCTGACCCGCACCAAGGACGGGTTCGAGGCGCAGTTCGGCGTCAACCACCTCGGTCACTTCGCCCTGACGCAGCTCCTGCGTGAGCACCTCACCGGCCGCGTCGTCTCGATCTCCTCCGCCTTCCAGGCCGCCCGCCTCGACCTCGACGATCCGAACTGGGAACGCAGGCGCTACAACGCTTCCCGCGCCTACAACGAGTCGAAGCTCGCCGTGCTGTTGTTCACCTTCGAACTGCAGCGACGGCTCACGGCGGCGGGCTCGGCGGTCCTCGCCACCGCCGCGCACCCCGGGTGGTCGGCGACCGGCGCGCTGTCGGACGCGCGCGGCTTCATGCACACGATCATGCGACTGAGCACTCCTCTGGTCGCGACGTCGGCGGAGGCCGGCGCGCGGCCGACCCTGTACGCAGCTACGGGCGACATCCCCGGCGGCACCTACGTGGGGCCCGGCGTCCTGCAGATGTATGGCGCGCCCAAACCGGTGCAGCCCTCGAAAGCGGCCCGCGACCCCGAGCAGGCGCGCCGTCTCTGGGAGGTCTCCGAGCAGCTCACCAAGGTGTCGGTGCGCGGCTGAGGTCTCGTGCGCGAGGATGCGTCCGGTGTCGCCGACCGGACCGGTGCGGAGCCGCGGAGGACGGCGGGTTGCCGACAGGGCCGTGCGAACGCCCTCAAATGATGGGATCCGGGATCGGGAAAGCTGGTTCTCTGGGCGCTATGACGTTTTTCACCGGTAGCCCGGCGAACCCGGGTGAGCAGGCGTTCCTCGAGCTGCAAGTGGCGGTCGACACCGTCGGGTCGTTTCAGTCGGCGACGCAGCATGCCGACAGCAAGGCCGGCATGCTCATCGCCGTCTATGCCGGGCTGGCGGCGTTCGTCAGTACCCGGGCCGGTGCGGACCTGCCGGGACTGATCCGGGCCGGGCACTGGGACTGGCGGCTGGTCGCGGCGGTCGGCGTGCTCGTCGTGTTCTCGGCGGCGACGGTCGCCACCGGTGTGGCGCTGCTGCGGGCGGTGCGGCCCCGGCTCACGCCGCCGCCGGAGGAGAACCGGTTCGCGTTTCCGACCGTCGCCGACCGGTTCGCCCGCGGGGTGGTGCTGCCGCGGGCCGGGGCGGACGAGATGTGTGCCGAGGCGTGGAGCATGGCCGGGGCGATGGCGGTGATCGCCCTCGCCAAGCACAACGACGTCCGCCGGGCCGTGCACGGGATGACGGCGATGCTGGTCACCGCGGTGCTGGCGATGTGGACCCTTTCCTAACAACTAGGCGATCGAGAAGGCGGCGCGGAGCAGGTCCGCGGGGCGGGAGCTGCGGCCGACCAGCAGGTCGAAGCGGCCCGGCTCGACCACGCGGCGGGCGTCGGCGGCGACCAGGGTGCAGGCCGCGGCCGGGAGGGTCAGCTCGACCTCGGTGCGCTCGCCGGCGGCGACGGTCACCTGCCGGAACGCCTTCAGCTCCCGCTCGGCCCAGGTGACGCTGGTGACCAGGTCGCTGACGTACACCTGAATCGTCTCGATCGACGGCCGGCTGCCGGTGTTGGTGAGCGTGACCCGGGCGCGGATCGTGCCGTCGGCCGGCACCTCCGGATTGTCGATGCGCAGGTCCGAGTACCGCACCGCGGAGTACGACAGGCCCTCGCCGAAGGCGAACAGCGGCTCCTGGGTCAGGTCGGCGTAGCGGTTGCCGTGCTGGCCGCGGATCTGGTTGTAGTACACCGGCAGCTGGCCGGCGTGCCGGGCGAAGGAGATCGGCAGGCGGCCGCTCGGCTCGATCAGGCCCAGCAGCAGCTCGGCCACGGCCCGGCCGCCCTGCATGCCGGGGTTGAACGCGGCGACGATCGCGGCGGCGCGCTCCGCCGAGGCGGGCAGGGTCGAGGGCTTGCCCTGGACCAGGACCACGACGACCGGCTTGCCGGTGGCGACCAGCGCGTCGAGCAGCGCCGCCTGGCCGCCCTGCAGGTCCAGCGTCGCCGTGGACTTGCCCTCGCCGGTCAGGGCCACGTTGTCGCCGAGGACCGCGACCACCACGTCGCTGGCCTCGGCCAGGGCGACCGCCTCGGCGATCCCGGCCGGGTCCGCCCCGGCGGCGCGGAACAGCGGCGGGCGCGGCTGGCCGTCGGGGAAGTGGGCGCCGGCCGGGTCGGGCTGCAGGCTGCCGATCTGCGCGCCCCGGGCGTAGCCGACCTCCCAGCCCTGCGGGGCAAGGGCGCGCAGGCCGTCGAGGACCGTGCTGACCGTCTCCCGCGGGTGGCCGTCGGGCATCCAGTCGACCTGACCGGAGGCGCCGGCCCAGTCGCCGAGCTGGGCGTGCGGGTCGTCGGCGTTGGGGCCGACGACCGCGATGCGCCGCACCGAGGCCGGCAGCGGCAGCGTGCCGTCGTTGCGCAGCAGCACCAGCGAGCGGCGGGCGACCTGCAGGTTGAGCTCGGTGTGGGCGGCGCTGCCGATGACCGCGGCCTGGCGCTGCGGGTCGGCGCCGCGCGGGTTCTCGAACAGGCCGAGCTCGAACTTGAGGCGGAGAATGCGACGTACCGCCGCATCGATCTTCGCCTCGGCGAGGCGGCCCTCGGCGACGGCCCGCTGCGCGGCGGCGAAGAACTGCGGGGTGGTCATGATCAGGTCGTTGCCGGCCTCGACGGCGACGACCGCGGCCTCCACGTCGTCGGCGCAGACGTGCTGCTCCCACACCATCCGCCCGACGTTGTCCCAGTCGGTGACGAGCGTGCCGGGGAAGCCCCACTCCTGCTTGAGCACGCCGTCGAGCAGCCAGCGGTTGGCGGTCACCGGCACGCCGTCGATGGCCTGGTAGCCGAGCATGAAGGTGGCGCAGCCGGCCTGCACGGCGCGCTCGAACGGCGGCAGGAACCAGGAGCGCAGCTTGCGCGGGGTCAGGTCCGCCTCGCTCGCGTCGCGCCCGCCCTGCGTCTCGGAGTAGCCGGCGAAGTGCTTGGCGGTGGCCAGCACCGCGGTCGTGTCGTGCAAACCGCCGCCCTGGTACCCCCGGATCATCGCCGCCCCGAGCTCCCCGATGAGGTAAGGGTCCTCGCCGAACGTCTCGTCGACCCGGCCCCACCGCAGGTCGCGGGCCACGCACAGCACCGGCGAGAAGGTCCAGTGGATGCCGGTGGTGGAGATCTCGATCGCGGCCGCCCGGGCGGCCCGCTCGATCAGCTCCGGGTCCCAGGTGCAGGCCATGCCGAGCTGGCTGGGGAACACCGTGGCGCCCGGCCAGAACGCGTGGCCGTGGATGCAGTCGTCGGCCATGAGCAGCGGGATGCGCAGCCGGGTCGTCTCCACCATGGCCATCGCCTCGCGGATGCGGGCCGGGGAGGCGTGCAGCAGCGAGCCGGCCGCCTTGCCCAGCACCGCGTCGGCGAGGTCGAGCCGGGCGTCCAGCTGCAGCATCTGGCCGGCCTTCTCGGCGAGGGTCATCCGCCCGACCAGGTCTTCGACGCGCTCCCCGACCGGCAGTGCCGCGTCCTGATACGGGAGTCTCTCGGTCACAGTCGTCACGGTCGTCGCCCTCGCGTCGGAAACTTTTTCGTCGTGTTTCGGTTGATTACGACGGTATGGGTACCGTACGTTTGCTGTCAACGCGATGAAACTGTTTCAGGAGAGCGCATGCCCGAGCGCGTGACCCTCGAGGACGTGGCGCAGGCCGCCGGCGTGTCGAAGGCGACCGCGTCGAAGGTGCTCAACGGCCGGCCCAACGTCGACCCGCGCACCCGCCGCCGGGTCGAGGAGACGATCAGCGCCCTCGGCTACGTGCCCAGCACCGGCCCCCGCGAGCCGCAGGCCGACGCCGTCGTCGAGGTCGTCTTCGACTCCATGGTGAGCATGTACTCCCTGCAGGTCCTCAACGGCATCCTGACGGCGGCCCGCGGCCTGGGCGTCGAGGTCTCCGTCGACGTGCTCGACCGCGGCGGCGGCACCGCCACGCCGCTCAGCGACGCCTGGCTCGGCCGGGCCGCCGCCCGCCACCGCCTCGGCGTCATCGTCGTCTCCCTCGCCCTCACCGCCGGCCAGGTGCGCACCGTCGAGGAGCTCGGCCTGGCGCTGGTCTCGGTCGACCTGACCGGCCCGCTCGGCGCCGGCCTGGCCAGCGTCGCCTCCACCAACTTCGCCGGCGGCACCCAGGCCACCGAGCACCTCGTGGCGCTGGGCCACCGGCGGATCGGCTTCGCCGGGCTGCCGGCCGACATCGCCGCGTCGCGGGAGCGCCTGCACGGGTACCGCAACGCCTTGGAGATGGCGGGCATCGAGGCCGACCCGGCGCTCGTCGTGCACGGCGGCTTCACCCCCGACGCGGGCTGCCGGATGGCCCTGGATCTGCTGTGCCTGCCCGACCCGCCGACCGCGATCTTCGCCGCCTGCGACGGCGCCGCGTTCGGCGTCTTCGAGGCCGCCCGCCGGCTGGGCCGCCGGGTGCCGCAGGAGCTGTCGATCGTCGGCTTCGACGACGTCGAGCCGGCCCAGTGGTCCTCGCCGCCGCTGACCACCGTCCACCAGCCGATCGCCGACATGGGCCGGGTCGCGATGCGCACCTTGCACACCCTGGCCCGCGGCGAGACCCCGGACTCCTTGCACGTCCAGCTCGCGACGCGGCTGGTCGTGCGCTCCTCGACCGCCCCGCCCCCGTAGCGGCGTTCACATCCTCCGATCACGCGGTGATCACCCACCGTTCACCCGCCGGCGATTGGTTGCGGGCATGCACCTGAACCACGTCGCCCGCAAGCGGGCATTATTCATCGGCAGCACGACGGTCGTCGTTCTCTTAGCCTCCGGCACCGCCTGGGCCGACCCCTTCGGATGGTGGGCCGGTCAGCCGCACCCGTTCGCGGTGAACGACGACCGCGGCGGCGCGTCGGGCAACGTCCTGTCCAACGACCGCGGCGCGACCGCGGTCGTGCGCCACGGCGGCCTCGACACCCCGGCCGCGGGCAGCCTGACGGTCGGCGCCGACGGCTCCTACAGCTTCACCCCGGCGGCCAAGGGCAGCCACGGCACGGTGCACTTCACCTACACCGCCACCGACGCCGTCACGCTCTACAAGGGCGCCGTGCCAGGCGGGGACAAGATCCCGTCGCTCGGCGGCCTGGAGGGAGCGGACGGTACCACCGCGCTGATCTCCGGCGGCGGCTACGGCTCGTCGTTCGTGGGCGTGCCGGGCAGGCCGGGCTGGTTCTACGGCGTCACCGACCGCGGCCCCAACGCCGACGACCTCGGCCCGGCCGGCGTGAAGGTCTTCACCCAGCCGACCTTCAACCCGCAGATCGGCGTCTTCCAGCTGACCGGCGGCAAGGCCGTGCTGCAGCGCACGATCGGGCTGCGCGCGCCCGACGGCACGCCGTACAACGGCCTGCCGAACCCGGTGACCAAGAACGCCGCGAGCGCCGAGAAGACCGAGGACCTCTACGGCACCTCCATCGACCCGGCCAAGCCCTACACCGTGCCCGGCACCACGCCGGCCGTGACGCTCGACCCCCGCTACGGCTACGACTCCGAGGGCCTGGCCGCCCTGCCCGACGGCACGTTCTGGGTCTCCGACGAGTACGGCCCGTTCATCACGCACTTCGACCGCAACGGCAAGGAGATCGAGCGGCTCTCGCCGTGGGGCGCCGAGTCCGGCCACAACGTCGACACCGCTCACCCGCTGCCGGTCGAGCTCACGCTGCGCACCAAGAACAAGGGCATGGAGGGCCTCACCGTCACGCCCGACGGCAGGACGCTCGTCGGCATCATGCAGTCCGCGCTCACGGTGCCCGACTACGGCCTCGACGCGAAGGGCAAGACGGTCAAGCCGGCCAACGTCGCCCCGGTGCGGATCGTGACCGTCGACCTGCGCACGAAGGCCATCCACGAGTACCTCTACCTGCTCACCAACCCGGGCACCACGGCCGGCGCGGTCAGCGAGATCACCGCGCTGTCCGACACGAAGTTCCTCGTCGACGAGCGCGACGGCAACCAGGGCGAGCCCGGCCAGGCCACGGCCAAGAACGTCTACGAGATCGACCTGACCGGCGCCACCGACGTCAAGGGCACCACCGTCGGGGCGAAGTCGATCGACGCCTACGTCGGCGACGCCCCGACCGCCAAGGCCCAGCAGCTGCTCGCCCAGGCCGGCATCACGCCGGTGGGCAAGGCGCCGTACCTCGAGATCGGCACCACACTCAACCAGCTCGACCCGTCGGGCGCGTTCTTCAGCCACGACAAGATCGAAGGCGTCACGGTCGCCGACGGCGGCAAGACGCTGTACCTCGCCAACGACAGCGACTTCGGCATGGACCACCTGCTGGGCCAGGACGAGGCCGCGTGCGAGGCCTCGGGCCTGTCCGACACCACCGCGTGCGCGCCGGTGAAGTCGGCGACCTCGGGCAAGTTCCTGGTGCACCAGAAGACCCTGGACGCCAGCGGCGTGGTCGACGACGGCGAGCTGCTCAAGGTCGACCTGTCGAAGCTGCCGGCGGTCCTCGGCACGGCGACGGTCACCATCAGGTACTGACGAACACGGGCGTGACGGTCGCGGCCACGTGGGCCGCGCCGTCGCGCACCCGCACCGGGACCGGGCCGCCGAAGGCGTCCACCGCCGCCGCGGCCGCCCGGTCCCACGGCAGGGCCACGTCCACCGCCGCCCGGTCCTCGCCGTCGAAGGTGTCGCCGGGCGCCCACACCACCCACAGCGGCCCGCGCTCCGGCCGCCGCACGAGGAACCCCGGCCCGCGCCGCTCGACCGCGGTCGCCCCGGCCAGCTCGCGGGCGAGGAGCGCGAACGTCTCGGCGGCCGGGTGCCGTCGGGTCAGCCCGCCGCCGGCGTCGAAGCCCATCAGCGGCAGCCGGCCGAAGAGCAGATCCATCATCTGGTACTTATCGTGGTATCCGGCCACCTCGGGCGCCAGGTTCCAGTAGGCGAGGCGGGTCACCCCGCCGCTCAGCGCCAGCACGGTGCGCACCACCAGCTGGCGGCAGGCGATCCGGTCGCGCTTGGCGGCCAGCCCGGCGGGGCAGCCGTCCATGAACATCTGCAGCCGCGGCGGCAGCTGGTCGATGCGCGCGTAGAGGGCGGCCATCGCCCGCCGCTCGGGCGTGTCCTGCCCGGCCAGCTCAACCAGGTCGGCGGCGTCGCCGGACGGCTCCGCGAGCGCGCCCATGAGCTCGGGGAACTCGAACAGGGTCGGCCCGGAGTGCTCTCCGGCCAGCACCGGCCGCTCGTAGCCGTGCGCGCGCATCATCGCCCGGGCCTGCTCGACGTAGTCCGGGACCAGCTCGGGCGGCCCGTAGAGGTGCACGTCGAACACGTCGAAGGCGTCCCGGCCGGCGTCGAGCACGTGGTCGAAGAACGCCCGCGGCTCGCTGCCCGGCGGGCTGCTGAGCACGTCGTACCCGCATCCGCCGAGCACCACGAGCGCGCCCGGGTCGGCGGCCCGGACCGCGGCGTGCAGGGCGCGCAGCTGCGCGACGTATTCCGCGGCGGTCCCGGCCCACAGCAGGCCGGTGTTGCTGGGCTCGTTGTCGCACTGGAGGTACCGCACGCGTCCCCGGCAGTGCTCGGCCAGCCGCCCGGCGAACCGCGCGTAGTCGGCCACGTCGCGGGCCGGCGAGGGCGGCAGGAAGGTGGTGGCCTGCCGGGTCGCCCACGGCGAGCTGGAGCAGACGGTCAGCCACAGCTCGGTGTCGCCGCCGACCTGGTCCAGCAGCGCGTCGGCGGCGTCCCAGACGAACCGGCCGGGCTCCGGCTCGATCTGCGACCAGTAGAGGTAGGCCCGGACCAGCCCGGCCCCGAGTGCCCGGGCCTGCGGCACGAACTCGCCGGGCGGCCCGAAGAGCCCGTAGCTGATCCCGCGCACCACGCCCAGCCGGAAAGTTTCGCTCATATACTTAGGTGTACCACGTATAGTTGGCTGATGCCGCCGAGTTCGCCACCCGTCTGGGCCCTGCCGGCCCCGCCGGCCCGCCAGCGCCGCCTCGGCCGCGAGGAGGTCGTGGCCGCCGCGATCGCCCTGGCCGACGAGGGCGGCCCGGCGGCGCTGACCATGAAGGCGGTCGCCGCCCGGCTGGGGCCCTACACGCCGATGGCCCTGTATCGGTACGTCCACGGCAAGGACGGCCTGGTCGACCTCATGCTCGACGCGGCGGTCGCCGAGGTCCCGGTGCCGGCCGCGCCCGGTGCCGGCTGGCGTGACGACCTGCGCGCGATCGCCGCCGCCACCCGGGCGATGACCAAGCGCCATCCGTGGTACGCCGAGCTGGTCCACACCCGCCCGCCGGCCGGCCCGCACGCGATGCACCGCCTTGAGATCATGCTGCGCGTGCTGACCACCCGCGGCATTCCGGTCGCCCGGGCGCTCACCTTCGCCGCGCTGCTGGACCGGCACATCATCGGCAGCGGCCTGCAGGAGGCCCAGGAGGCCCGCTTCGAGCGGCTCGCCGAGCCCGGCGCCTTCGCCACGATCCGCGACCTGGCCGCCGCCGACGGCGCCCTCCCGCTGCTGACGAGCTGGCTTTCCGCTCCCGCCCCCGGCCCGCCGGACGAGCAGTTCGACCTGGGCCTGGACATGCTGCTCGACGGGATCGCCGCCCGGCTGCCCTGATCACCCTCGAGTGTTGTGTCCCTTTCGCCCGTTGTACGGGCATCCTTGATGGGTCCGCCCGTGCGCACGAGGAGGGGCAATGATGCACGCGAACGTCGGAGACCGCCTGATCGTCGAGGGCACCCACGTGGGCGACGTCCGCCGCGAGGGCGTGATCACCCAGGTCCGCCGCGACGACCACACGCCGCCGTACACGGTCCGCTGGCACGACGGCCACGAGGGTCTGGTCTTCCCCGGCCCGGACGCCCGGATCATCCCGGCCGGCTCGTCGGACTCCCCGCACTGACCCGCCGGCGTATCGCCGCTCGGACCGGCCGCCGTCGCGCCGAGCGGTCAGCCTCTCCTGCACCCACCCCGCGATCGGGGTCACCTGGCTGCGGGTCAAGCGCGGTTACCGGATCTCGTAGGTGCCGTCGAGGCGGGCGCGGGCGATGACGTGGCCGGCCATGGCGTGCAGCGCGTCGGCGAGGGTGAACTTTGCGGGCAGGTCGGGCCGGGAGTCCAGGGCGAAGAGCTGGAAGACGTAGGAGTGCGGTCCGTGCGAGCGCACGGGCATCGGGCCGGCCCAGCCGCGGCGGCCGAGGGGGCCTTTGCCGTGTTTGAGCCCGCGGATCGGGCTGGGGTCGGTGAGGCCGTTCTCGGGGATGCCGCGCAGCGATGGGTCGATGCCGAGCGTGAGCGCATGGGTGGCGGGTTTCCCGAGGGGTACGTCGGGATCCTGGACGATGAGCACGAGCTCCGCGGTGCCGGCCGGCGGCGTTGTCCAGGCGAGGGCGGGTGAGATGTTCGGCCCGAAGAGCCGGCCGCGGTGCCGCTCGGGGATGGGGGCGCCGTGGTCGAAGGCCGGGCTGGTGAGGGTGAAGGTCTCGGGTGCTTGCAGGTCGGGGCGCGCCCAGACGAGCGTGTGGTGTCCGGCGCGCCGGTTGCGCAGTGCGCGGCCGAGGGGGTTTGCGGGCATGGTCGTGGTTCCTTCGCTCTATGCCTGGCGGGTGGGGAGGCCGGGGTTGCGGAGCCTGCGGTCGAAGACCGAGAGGGCCACGGCGACGATGCTGAGGCCGATCATGATCAGGGCGATGAGGTGGACGCCGCGGTCGCTGACGCGGTCGTGGAAGACGATGCCGGTGATGGCGGAGGAGGCGATGGAGCCGACGGAGCCGAAGGTGCGGAACAGGCCGGACGCGACGCCGAGCTGCTCGGGCGGGGCCTGGGTGTAGAGGGCGATCTGGTTGCCGCTGGCCGCGGTGCCGAGTGCGACGCCGAAGACCAGGGTGGTCAGCACGATCCAGGCGATGTTGGTGTCCGAGGCCAGGAACAGCACGCCGGCGGAGCCGAGCAGGCCGGCCAGGGCGGCGACGATGACGGGGCCGCGGACCAGGTTGCGCCTGGAGATCGGTGCGACGACAACGCCGGAGATCACGCTCATCGGCAGCAGGAGCAGGCCGGCGCCGAGGGCGGACGTCCCGCGTCCCGCCTCCAGCCACTGGGTGATGCCGTACAGCACGACGTACACGCACAGCGCGACCAGGGCGTACCGGACGTAGGTGCGGGTCAGCGCGCCGTTGCGGGCGAGCAGCCGCATGTCGACGAACGGGTGCGCGGCGCGTAGCTCCCAGAGGATCAGGGCGGCGAACAGGATCACGGCCGCCGCGAGGATGATCCAGTTCGGTTCGGGGAGCGAGAACAGGAACGCCAGCAGTGCGGTCATCGCCAGGGCGAAGCCGATGATCCCGGTCAGGTCGATGCGGGCGATGACCTCGCGGGCGGTTCTCGGTGCCTGCTGTGCGGGGTCGCGGGAGATCCAGATCAGCGCCGCGGCCAGGGCGATGAGTGCCACGGGCACGTTGACGAGGAACACCCACCGCCATCCGGCCGCCTGGACCAGCACGCCGCCGATGGGCAGGCCGAGGGAGGCGGTGGCGATGCCGGCGATCTGCAGACCGCCGAGCACGCCGCCGGGCGGCTTCTCCATCCCGGCCGCCGCGGCCCGGCGCTGGATGAGCATCATCGCCGACGGGTAGGCGCAGGAGGTGCCCAGGCCGATCAGGACCCGGGCGATCAGCAGCATGAGGAGGCTCCGCGCCGCCCCGCCGAGGACGCCGCCGAGCAGCACCAGGACGATCCCGGCGAGGAAGACGCGGCGGGCGCCGAAGACCTCCGCCACCTTCCCGGCCGTGGGCTGGGCGATCGCGCTGGCCAGATACAGCGCGGTCACCAGGGACGCGGTCTGGCCCACCGAGACGTGCAGACCGGCCGCGATCGGCACGAGCGCGGTAGCGATCATGGAGCTGTTGATCGGGTTCAGCGCGGACCCGATGAACAGCGGGGTGGTGAACCGCCAGGAGAAGGGTTTGGTCCCCACGCTCGCCTGGCCGGTCGCGAGCGTTGATGCCATGGGGTACTCCTTAGGTATACTAAGGACTTGCCTTTAGGTATACTAAGTACCCGTGGAGACGGATGCAACCGGTGCGGACCCCGGCACTGGGCTCGGCGGTCAAGTGCGATCAGCGGTGGGGCGGCTCTACCGCCGGTTCCGCAGCGAACGCCCGGAGGGCGGCCTCGGAGACACGGCGCTCGACGTCCTCGTCCGGCTGCACAAGTACGGCCCGCAGACGCTGACACAGCTCAGCGACCACGACCACGTCGCCCCCGCGTCGATGAGTCAGAGCGTGAACCGGCTCACCTCGGCCGGCTACGCGATCCGCACTCCCGATCCGCACGACCGCCGGAAGGTGCTGTTCAGCACCACACCCGAAGGCGCCGCGCTCGCCCTCGCCACCCGCACCCAGCGCAACGCCTGGCTGGACGCCCACCTCGACGCGCTCAGCCCCGAGGATCAGGACGCGATCGCCCGCGCCTGTGTGCTGCTGAGCAAGATCGCTGACTCGTAGGCGGGGATCGCTCAGAGGTTCGTGACGACCGCGACGGGATCCGTGCCGGTGTAGGGATAGTTCACGGCGTAGGGCCGTAGTGAGGCGGTCCAGGCGTCCTTCTCGCCCCACCACCACGTGCGGATCAGCAGCAGGCGCGCGTCCGGACCGTTGCTGCGGGCCCGGGCGACGGCCCGGTCGACCGCGTTCTGGATCGCGGGGGCGCTGTGCGCCCCGACCACGACGACGTTCTCGTCCCCGATGATCGGCGACCAGCCCGTGTCCGCCGCCGACGGCTGCCACGCCATGGGCTTGTCGTCGTGGTAGAAGGCATAGCCGTGGATGGCCGAGACGGAGACGATGACCACGTCGCCCGGAGCGCGGTGAGCGTCGACCCAGCGCACCTGGCTGCGAACGTCGGTCAGCGCGATCGGCGACGAATCCGGCACCCGCGAGTCGAGCCCGTCAAAGCGATACCACGCCCGGTTGTCCACCGCGAACGCACCCAGCGCGACCAACGCCAGCGCGGCCGAGCAGGCGATCCGCCAGACCGGCCGGGACCCGCGCGGGACGAACCTCGCGAGGTAGGTCGCGGCACCCAGCACGCCGATCCCGGCCAATGCGGCGCCGGCCGCGAAGAGGAAATACGAGGTGCGCTGGTCCAGCAACGGATACGTCCGCGCCACCCCGAGCGCGACCAGCAGCGCCGGGATTCCCACGAACGCCGCCATTGTCGCCACGCGCCGCTTCACGAGGAGCGCGGCGACGCCGAGGACGGCGAAAACCGGGATGGCCAGGTGGCGAAAGCCGGCCGACGGCCCCAGCGGGCGCAGGTGGGAGCCGAGGTAGCCGGGCAGCTGGGACGGTGACGGATAGAAGTCGTCCCAGTAGTGGCGCAGGGTCTCGTTGCGGTTGGGCTCGACCAGGACGAGGAACAGGATCAGCAGGGCGAGACCGCTCGCCGCGCCGGCCACCGTCGCCTCGATGAACCGGCGCCGATCACGGCGCGCGGCGGCGCCGACCATGAGGCCCGCGAACGTCGCCACCGCGACGATCAACGTGGCCTGACTCACCAGGAACGCGACCGGGGCAAGGGCGGCGACGGCCGCCACCCGCCGCCGGGACCAACTCCGCTCGAGCCAGGCCGTCGCCGCGAGCAACGCCAGCGTCACCGCCGCATCCGCGGTGTACTGCTTGAGGTCGTGCCGAAGCTGCTGGGCGGGCAGCAGCACCACCGCACCGGCGCACGCCGCGCCGGCCAGCATCGATTCGACCCGGGTGCGCCACGGCAGGAGCCGGCCCAGGGCATACGCCGCGACCACGGCGATCAGCGCGAACGCCAGCGGCACCAGGCGGAAGCTGCCGGGGTCCGCAACCAGGCGCAGCAGCAGCGACCAGCCGAGCGGCGTCGACGACGTGATCTGCGGCAGGTCGCTGAGCGGCACCCGGGTGGACAGCGCCACCCAGGCCTCGTCCTGCCAATACGGTGCGGTCATCCACATCGACAGATCATTGACCGCGAAGAATGCGCCGAACACCGCACCGAGCCACGCGATGTCAGGCAGGTAGCTGCGAAGCCGGCCACGAACCGCCACCACCGGCGCGCCGGTAACGGATTGATCCGCCCCGACAAGCTGGTCGACCATCTGCTCTCCTGGGGTGAAGGAGAGCAGACGCTACCACGGGCCCAGGCCGTTGCGTGGCCCCGTCGCGCGCGGGCGCGGGCGGCATCGGCCGATGACGAGCGCGTCGAAGTCAGGCGGCCTGGACGGTGATGCGGGCCAGGCGGTCCTTCGTGGGCCAGCGCACGTCCCAGGCCCAGCCGAGGCGCTCGAAGAGCCAGATCGTTCTGGCCGAGATGTCGATCTGGCCGCGGAGCACGCCGTGGCGGGCGCAGGTCGGGTCGGCGTGGTGCAGGTTGTGCCAGGACTCGCCCATGCTCAGGACGGCCAGCGGCCAGAAGTTCGCGGAGCGGTCGCGGGCGGCGAACGGGCGGTCGCCGATCATGTGGCAGACCGAGTTCACCGACCAGGTCACGTGATGCAGGGCGGTGACCCGGACCAGGCCGGCCCAGAAGAACGCGGTCAGCGCGCCCTGCCAGGACCAGCTGATCAGGCCGCCGAGCAGGGCCGGTGCGGCCAGCGTCACGATCGTGAGCGGGCCGAACAGGCGGTGCACGACGCGGATGTCGCGGTCGGCGAGCAGGTCGGGGGCGAAGCGCTCCTGGTTGGACAGGTCCCGCTCCAGGATCCAGCCCAGGTGGGCGTGCCAGAAGCCGCGCACCAGGGCCACCGGCGACGTGCCGAACAGCCACGGCGAATGCGGGTCGCCCTCCTTGTCGGAGAACGCGTGGTGGCGGCGGTGATCGGCGACCCAGTGCAGGATCGGGCCCTGCACCGCCATGCTGCCCACCACGGCGAGCCCGATGCGCAGCGCGCGCTTGGCCTTGAAGGCGCCGTGTGTGAAGTACCGATGGAAACCGACCGTCGCCCCGAGACACGTCACGACGTAGAAGACCGCCGCCAGGATGATGTCGAGCCAGGCCAGCCCCCAGCCCCAGGCGATCGGGACGGCGGCCAGCAGCGCCAGGAACGGAATGATGACGAACGCGTAGACCGCGACGTGCGCCGGAATGGGGCGCCTGCGGCCAAGGAGGGGCTTCACCGCCGTGGTCATGTGCGGACCGTAGACGACGGTCATGGCTGGCACCCCGCGAGAAGGATGCCAGCCCACGGCCATCAGATGACGTGATTGGCGACGAAGCGGCCCGCCGGGTCCACCGCGGCCCGGATCCGGCGCAGCCGGGACAGCGTCTCCGGCTCGAACGCCCGCGCGGCG
Organism: Dactylosporangium sp. CA-092794; assembly: GCF_050948465.1. Taxonomy (NCBI): domain Bacteria; kingdom Bacillati; phylum Actinomycetota; class Actinomycetes; order Micromonosporales; family Micromonosporaceae; genus Dactylosporangium; species Dactylosporangium sp. CA-092794. The sequence continues at coordinate 4,866,909 of NZ_CP192044.1, forward strand.
TCGACCTTCGTCTCGGCGAAGTTGAGGTACTCCCGCCCGTTCGACCAGGGCCGCATCGCCCCGACGACCCGCTCGGTGTCGGCCAGCGCGGCCGCGGCGGCCTCCGGCCCGGGCACGATGCCGCAGGTGAACAGCGCGTAGGCGCCGTCCAGGCGGGGCAGCGCGCCGTGCCGCGGCGCCCGGCGGCCCAGCGCCCCGCCGAGCTGGCGCAGCTCCGCGGCGAGCAGCAGCGAGCTGCCCGCGTCGGGGCCGGCCGCGGCCAGCAGCGCGTCGACCGCCGCGGCGTCCAGGTCGCCGAGCAGGGCGGACCGGCCGATCGCCGGGCTGGGGCCCTCGGGGTCCATGTGCAGGCGGACCAGCGACGCGGCCGGCACGTCGGCGAACGTGTCCAGCTCCGGCCGGAGCGCGCGCAGCGGGGCGAGCACCGCCGGGTCGCCGAGCACCGCGCCGTCGATCACGAGCAGCTGCCGGCCGCGCATCGGCTCGGGGATCTGCGGGATCGGCGGCAGCTGCAGCAGCCGCAGCGCGGTGGTCACGTGGTCGGGCGCGGTCGCGGCCCACTCGAGCCACACCGGCACCACCCGCTCCGCCGCCCGCCAGTCCCAGACCAGCCAGCCGGCGTGCGCCTGGGCGATCGGGAAGAGGCCGAACTCGACCGCGGTGACCAGACCGAAGTTGCCGCCGCCGCCGCGCAGCGCCCAGAACAGGTCCGGCTGCGAATCCTCGCTCGCCCGCGCCAGCTCCCCGTCGGCGGTGATCAGCTCGAACGCGGTCACGCTGTTGGTCTGCATGCCGTGCTGGCGGGCGTACCAGCCGATGCCGCCGCCGAGGGAGTAGCCGACCACGCCGACGTCGGGGGAGGAGCCGTGCAGTGCGGTGAGGCCGTGCGGGGTGGCCTGCTCGACGACGTCGATCCAGAGCGTGCCGGCCTCGGCGCGGGCGGTACGGGCGACCGGGTCGACGGTGACCCCGGTCATCGCCGAGGTGCGCAGCAGGACCACGTCGTCGAGCGGGCCGAGCGGGCCCGCGTTGTGGCCGGTGCCCTGCGGGGCGACCCGCAGCCCGGCCGCGGCGGCGGCCCGGATCACCTCGGCCGCCTCGGCGGCGTCGGCCGGGTAGGCCACGGCGGCCGGGCGCTGGTCGACCGCCACGTTCCAGGGCAGGCGGGCGGTGTCGTACCCGGGGTCGCCGGGCAGGTGGATCGCGCCGCCGCAGAGGCCGCGCAGCGAGTTGGCTATCGTCGTCACGATTGTTCTCCCAGTGGTTGATCGGTGCTGGGAACACCGTGCCGGGCACCGGTTGGGCCGCTCTTGCGGCCGACCTGAGCGCCACGTGAGCCGAACTGTCAGCCAGCCGCCTGTTTGCGGCGGATCGCCGCGAGGGCGTCACGGACCGTGTGCGGGGTGAGGAACAGCGCCTGCGCGATCTCCCGCTCGTCGGCGCCGCCCTCGGCCAGGGCGAGCATGCGCCGCTCGCCGGTGGTCAGCTGTACCGGTGGCTCGGCCGGAACGTCCTCGCCGAGGGCGATCAGCGCGGCCGCGATCTGCGCCCGCAGCCCCAGCGCGCCGCACTCCTCGGCCAGCTTGAGCGCCTCGCGGAGCCGGTCGGCCGGGTCGTCGACCACCCGGCCCAGGGCGAACAGCGCCCGGGTGTGCTCCAGCCGGGCCGTGGTGGCCGCGAGCAGGTCGACCGCCTCGCGCAGCCGGTCCGCGTCGCCGGCGATCTCGCCCGCGATCCGCAGCGCGCGGCCCACCGCGCGCCGGGCGCCCCACGCGCGCATGTGCGCGAGGTCGTCCTCCGCCGCCGCGACCGCCTCCGCGGTCCGGCCGAGCCCGGCCAGCGCCACCGCCCGCAGGCCGCGCTCCTCGAACCACTGCGGGTTGCCCGCGGGCGGCGCCGCCGGCAGCAGCGCGAGCGCCTCGGCGTGGCGGCCCTCGGCCATGAGTAGGTACGCGTGGGCCTGGTTGACCAGCCGGATCCCGTCGCCGACCCGCGGCCGGTGCACGTTGGCGTCGACGAACGCCCGCGCGTCGGCGAGCCGCCCCTGGTCGACCAGCACCCGGATGAGGAACGCCTCGCCGTAGGAGATGCCCAGCGCCGGCACCCCGCCCCAGGCCAGGCTCTGCTCGTTGGCGGCGACCAGGTGCTGCACCGCCTCCGGCAGGTCGCCGCGCTGCCAGTCCCGCCAGCCCATCCACAGCTGCGCGGCGAGGACGGTGAACAGCGAGCCGCGGGTGTGGCCCTGGGCGAGCGCGTCGTCCCACAGCGTGCCGGCGTCGACGTCGGTGTCCTCCAGCACCACGCCCGCGATGACCCAGAACAGGCCCGGGTCGCCGTCCAGCAGCGACCCGTTCTCCAGCGCGAACGTGGCGAGCCGGATCGCCTCCTCCCGCTGCCGGCCGCGGGCGAGCAGCTCCCAGCCCCGGCAGGCGGCGAGCATCCGCGCGCCCAGCCCGTCGCCGGTGATCTCGGTGTCGAGGTCGCCGGCGACGTACGCCTCGCCGCTGTACATGTACGCCGCGATCCGCTCCAGCGCGGTCATCGCCATCCGCTCGTCGACGAACTCCGCCGCCAGCCGCGCCGAGGCCCGCCGGGCGAACGCCGGGGCGTTGCCCTCCGGCCCGGCGAAGATCAGCGTGTGGATGAGCATCCGGGCGACGCCGGCGAACGTCGCCGGGTCGGTCCACGGGTCGTCGTACGCCTCCCGCAGGTGCGCGATCGCTGCCCGCCCGTCGCGCAGCGTCTCCACCTGCCCCAGCGCGAGCAGGACGGCCGGGCGCAGCCGCGGCTCGGGCGGCTCGGCCAGGGCCCGGCGCAGGTACGTGGCGGCCCCGTCCGGCGCGCCCCGCCGTTGCGCGGTGTCGGCCGCGGCGCGCAGCACCTCGACCACCCACGGGTCGCCCCGCTCCGGTATCTGCAGCAGGTGCGCGGCGATCTGCTCGGGGGCGGCGCCGGCGAGCACCCGGGCGGCCCGCTCGTGCTGCAGCTGCCGCTCGCCCGGGGGCAGATCCTGATACACCGCGTCGCGCACCAGCGGATGCACGAAGCCGATGGGGTACTCGTGGCGAACCACCTCGGCCCGCGCGAGCGCGGCGACGGCCAGCGCCGCCTCGGGCTCGTCGACCTGGGCGAGCGCCGCGATGGTCGGCAGCCCGGCGCCGTCGCCGAGCACCGCGATGGCCCGCGCGACCGCGATGCCGGACGCCGGCATCCGCCGCAGCCGGATGAGCACCATGCTGGACACGGCCCGCGAGCCGATCGCGGTCACCGTGCCGGCGTGCGCGGCGGTCGGGCGCACCCCGCTGGACTCCAGCGCCCGCAGCAGCTGGCGCAGCAGCAGGGGATTGCCCGACGTGGTGCGGTGGCAGGCGGCGATGAACACGTCCTCGGCCTCGCCTTCCAGCTCCGCCCGGACCAGATCGCCCACCCCGGCCAGGCTCAGCGGGCCGGGCCGCACCGCGGTGGTGGCCGGGTCGAGCTGCAGCTCGGCGAGCAGCGCCTCGTCCTCGTATTGCTCGCCGGTGCGCAGCGTGGCGACCACCAGCACGGGCAGCCCCTCGAGCCGGCGGGCGAGGTACGCCAGAAATCGCAATGACCCCGTGTCGCACCACTGCAGGTCGTCGACCACGATCGCGAGGGGCCCCGCGGCGGCGGCGTTCGTGGTCAGCCAGTAGAGCCCGTGCAGCGCCGCGAACGTGTGGTCGCCCGGCGCCTGCGGCTCCGACGTCAGGTCGAACACCGCGGTCGCGGACGCGGCGGCGCCGGACAGCAGCCGCCCGCGGGCCTCCGGGTCGGTCAGCAGCGCCTCGAACAGCTGCCGGGCCGCGCCGAAGCCGAACTCCTTCTCCAGCTGGCTGCCGCGCGCGGTGAGCCCGAGCGCGCCGTGCTCGTCGGCGATGCGGCGGGCCTCGGTGAGCAGCCGGCTCTTGCCGATGCCGGCCGGGCCTTCGATCATCACCAGCCGTGCGCCCCCGGCGAACGCCTCGGCGGCGGCGTCGCGCAGCGCGGCGACCTCCCGCTCCCGATCCACGAGGTGGTCGCGCCCGCGCCCGGCTTGCGGTCCCCGCGTTTCCGCGTTTCCCGATGTGGTACTCCCGGCAGCCCCGCCCCGCGCCCCGGCGCCCGTTCCACCCGCCGGCCCCGGCCACGCGCCACCTCGTCCCGCACCGGCCCCGGCGGCTGGCCCTGGCCGCGCGCCACCTCGTCCCGCACCGGCCCCGGCCACCGGTCCTGGCCACGTGCCTGCTTGCCCCGGGCCGGCCTCGACTTGTCCGGCCCCGGCCACCGGTCCTGGCCACGTGCCTCCTTGGCCCGGGCCGGCCTCGACTTGTCCGGCGCCGGCCGCCGGCCATGGCCGTGCCTCGCGTTGCGCTGCGCCGGTCGCGCCCGCGTGCCTTTGCCGCGCGCCGCCCTGCGGCGCACCGGCATCGCCGACGGGGCTCGGCCAGGCGGCGGCCGCCGCGCCCTGCGCACCCTCCCCACGGGCCGCCGCCGCCGTAGCCGCCGCAGCCGCTTCGGTCGCTTCGGTCGCGGAATCGGTTGCCGCAGGAGCCATCCCGCTAAATGATGATATGTCCGAAAAGTCCGGCGCTTGCGCCGGACTTTTCGTGACTTGGGCCGATGCCGTGGTCGGGGGCGGCGCGTCCAGAGAAGGGGCCTGGGCCAGGACCTCGGCCTCCAGTTGGCGCAGGGCCGGGCCGGGGTCGACGCCCAGCTGCTCCGACAGCGTCTGCCGGGCCCGCCGCAGCGCGCCGAGGGCGTCGCCCTGGCGGTGGGCGCGGTACAGGGCCACGACCAGCAGCCGCCACCGTTTCTCCCGCAGCGGCTGGTCGGCGACGAGCGCCTCGAGCTCCGGCACCAGCACCGCGCTCTCACCCAGGGCCAGCCGCGCCGCCAGGACCTCCTCCCGGGCCACCTCGCGCAGCTCGCCCAGCCGGGCCGCCTCGGCCTGCGCCCAGGGCTCGTCGGCGTACTCCGCATACGCCGGGCCCTGCCACAGCCCGAGCGCCCGGGCGAGCAGGTCGCGCTGCTCCGGGTACCGCTGCAGGCGCAAGGCCTGCTGGACCATCGCGTCGAAGCGCCAGGCGTCGACCGCGTCCGGGTCGAGGGCGACCGCGTAGCCGGGCGGGCGGCTGGCGATGACCTTGTCGCGGGCCCGGGCCGTGCCGCCCGGCTCGAGGCGGCGGCGCAGGTGGGAGACGTAGGCCTGCAGGGCGCCGGCGGCGCTGGCCGGGGGGCGGTCGCCCCACACGCAGTCGATGAGCCGGTCGGTGGGCACGATGTCGCCGCGGTTGAGCACCAGGACGGCGAGGACCGCGCGCTGGCGCCGGCCGCCGAGGTCGACGGGCTCGCCGCGCAGGGTGGCGGTCAGGTGGCCCAGCACGCTGACCGACAGCTCCACCCCGGACACGCTCCCTGCTCCTGGGGGTCAGCACCCCCTGAGCGAACAACGTACCGCGTGCGGAGCCTAGAGATAGACGTCCAAACGGCCGGGGAACAGACTAGTAGTTTGCAGTCTTTGCTGCTGTACCGCGTCAAAATTGGCCCGCGCGTCCTCGGCCCGCTGCCGCAGCTGGTCCTCCAGGTCCCGCTGCTGCTGGATGCGCTGCTGGTCGTCGAGGCGCTGCTGCTCCTGGGCGGCCTGGTCGTCCAGCCGCCGCTGCCGCAGCTGGTCCTGCTGGCGCGCGGAGTCCTGCTGGTCGACCCGCCGCTGGTCGTCGATGCGCTGCTGGGCCAGCCGCTGGTCCTCGATGCGCTGCTGGTCGAGCCGCTCCTGCTGCAGCCGCTCCTGCGTGTCCCGCGCGGTCGGCGTGCCGGGCGTGGTCGCCGTGGTGGCGCTCGTGGTGGTGGCCGTGGTCAGCGGGGCCGGTGCGGCCGCTGCTACCGGTGTGATCGACATCGCGTACCCCGTTCTAGCGATTCGACTACTCTCCGATTTCTTCTGGCTACTACACGTTAGCACCCTCGGGGAACCCGGGCGCACCGCCTAGGCTTGCCTGGGGCCGTGCAGAGACGCCGGTCACGTTTCGGAATCGTTGCTGCCCGTTGCCGTTGACTCGTAATGTCCACGGCGGCAGTCCGACGGAGAGGCACTCCAGAACAATGTCCAGCGACGCGGTCCTCCACGAATCCGACAACCGGCACGCCCCACCGGCGACGGTGGTCATCTTCGGCGCCTCCGGCGACCTGACCCGCCGGAAGCTGATCCCCGCCATCGAGAGCCTGGCCCGGCACAACCGGCTGACCGAGCGCTTCGCGGTCGTCGGTGTCGCCCGCACGCCGATGGACGACGAGCAGTTCATCCGCAACGTCCTCGGCGACCGTGGCCTGTCCGGCATGCCGCAGCTGACCGGCGCGGTCCGCTACATCGCCGGCGGCTACGACGATCCCGAGACCTACAAGAACCTCGCCGCCCTGCTCGACGAGCTCGACGAGCAGCGGGGCACCGCCGGCAACCGGATCTTCTACCTGTCGACCCCGGCCGAGGCCTTCCCGCTGGTCGTCAACGGCCTCGCCGGCGCCGGGCTCAACCAGGCCCGCGACGGCTCCTTCGCCCGCCTGGTCATCGAGAAGCCATATGGTCACGACGAGCGCAGCGCCAAGGAGCTCGACCAGACGGTGCACGCGGCCTTCGACGAGACGCAGGTCTTCCGCATCGACCACTACCTGGGCAAGGACACCGTCCAGAACGTGCTCGCCCTGCGCTTCGCCAACTCGATCTTCCAGCCGATCTGGAACCGCACCTGGGTCGACCACGTGCAGATCACCGTGGCCGAGACCCTCGGCGTCGGCACCCGCGGCAGCTTCTACGAGCACGCCGGCGCGATGCGCGACATCGTGCAGAACCACGTGCTGCAGGTCCTCGCGCTGGCCCTCATGGAGCCCCCGGCGTCCTTCGCCGCCGAGGCGGTGCGCAACGAGAAGGTGAAGCTGCTGCAGGCCATCCGCCTGCCCCGCGGCCGCGACATCGACGACATCGCCGTCCGCGGCCAGTACACCCGCGGCGGTAGCCGCGAGGAGCTCATGCCAGGCTACCGCGAGGAGCCGGGTGTCGACCCGCTGTCGCGCACCGAGACGTATGCCGCCCTGCGCCTGGACGTGGACAACTGGCGGTGGGCCGGCGTCCCGTTCTACGTGCGCACCGGCAAGCGCCTGCCCAGCCGGGTCACCGAGGTCGCCCTGCAGTTCCAGCGCCCGCCGCACCTGCCGATCCCCGACTCCCAGCTGACCGAGCTGCAGCCCGACGCGCTGATCCTGCGCATCCAGCCCGACGAGGGCATCGCCCTGCGCTTCGGCGCCAAGGTCCCCGGCCACTCGTTCCGGGTCCGCTCGGCGAGCATGGACTTCTCCTACGACAAGACCTTCCGCGAGGAGTCGCCGGAGGCCTACGAGCGCCTGCTCCTCGACGCCCTGATCGGCGACACGACGCTGTTCATCCGCTCCGACGAGGTCGAGCAGTGCTGGCGCATCGTCGACCCGATCATCGAGCGCTGGGCCGGCGACACCAGCCCGATCCCGACCTACGAGGCCGCCTCCTGGGGCCCGACCGACGCCAACCGCCTCATCGAGCGCAGCGGCCGCGCCTGGCGCAACACCGTCGCCTGACGATCCGTGGCCCGGGCGGCGCCCCCGCGCCGCCCGGGGCGAACCGCGTCAGGCGCCCTGCCGCTTGCGCAGCGCGTCGACGGCCCGGTCGGCGTGCGCCTCCGTGCGGATCTCGCTCCTGATGATTTCCAGTACCGTGCGGTCGGTGTCGATGACGAAGGTCACCCGCTGCGCCGCGGTCAACCCGAACAGCCCGCGCTTGACCCCGAACCGCGCGCGCACGGTGCCGTCCGGGTCGGACAGCAGCGGGTAGCCCAGGGTGTTGCGGGTGGCGAACTCGGCCTGGCGCTCGACCGCGTCACCGCTGATGCCGACCGGCTGACCGCCCACCGCCTTGAGATCCGCGGCGAGATCGCGGAAGTGGCACGCCTCGGCCGTGCAGCCCGAGCTCAGGGCCGCAGGATAGAAGAACAGCACCACCGGGCCGTCCGCGAGCAGGCCGGTCAGCGACCGGGTCACGCCGTGGTCGTCGGTCAATTCGAAGTCCTCGACGATGTCGCCGACATTCATCCGAGCCACCTTTCCCTCATCTTCGGATGCGCCGGTTCACCCCCGGCACCGCGCCGAATTGTCACCCGCCGCACCTGGCGCGACCGAGCCCGGTGGCCGTCGGGGCCGCGATAGCGTCGGGCGTGTCCAGTCAACGTCATAGCGTCACCAGGGTCGATGTCGCCACCGGCATCCCCTACGACGACTTCGTGAACCGGTTCGAGCACGCGGCGCCCGCGTTCGACCCGGGCCCGTTCGAGCGCATCGCCGAGCACGGCGGCGGCTGGGACGAGGTCCGCGCCGCGGTCGCCGCCAACGCGCCGAACGAGATGATCCGCTACGCCCGGATCGACGTCACGCCCCTGCTGCGCCCCGCGGGGCACGCGACCCGGTCGACGGAGTACCTGACCGGCAACCACGTCATCGCCGAGTCGATGTTCCGCCACGACCCGCGAGCGCTGCTCTACGCACCGTTACGGATGCTGGTGTACAGCGACGACGACGGCAACGCCGTGTTCAGCATGCACCGGCCGAGCGACGAGTTCGCCAGCCTCGGTATTCCGGCGGTCGCCGAGGTGGGTGAGGAGCTGGACCGGCTCGTGGTCAACCTCCTGCGGGTATGCGGGGTCGACGCCGCGCCCGAGTTCGCCTGAGCGCTCCTGCCGTGGCGGCGTGCGTGACACGCGCCTGCCGGCCGCGCTGCGGCCAGCCACGAGAATGTGCGGCTTCCCGGCCTGCGGGCGGCGCGCGCCCGCCGCGGGTCCGGGAAGCCGCACCGATCCGGTCGTCAGGGGTAGCTGACGACCGTGTGCGGGACGACGCTCGAAGGCAGGGCGGCGTCGCCGGTGTCGTTGATGACGTGGGTGATGGAGCCCTTGCCGAGTGAGACGGTCAGGATGTCGTGGAACTTGACGTTGGTGTTGACCGGTGCTTCGTAGGAGTGGTAGGCGGCGATGGAGGGGTCGGTGGTGAATACGCAGTAGCTGCCCATGCCCCATGCCTCGTGTGAGGTCACGGTGTTGGCGACCTTGTAGGCGGCGTAGCCGGTGATCCCGTCGTGTGACCAGGCGGCGGCCGAGGGCGGGTCGTAGGGCAGTTCGTTCTGGAAGAAGATGGTCTTGCCGCCGTTGCCGTTCCAGATCACGTTGTACTTCTCGAAGTGCTCGACGAACAGGCCGTAGGCGGTGACGTTCTGGCCGTTGACGATGAGGCCGGTGTCGGAGGGGTTGGAGGTCCAGCCGGCGCCGTCGCCGTGGTCGGCTCGCCAGGACCAGATGTGGTCGATGATCGTGTTGTTGTTGTTGACCACGATGGCGTTGGTGACCTTGGCCGCGCCCGCGCCGCCGACGCGCAGGAACACGTCGGAGATGAGGTTGGGTGCGCCGGCGTGGTTGCCGGTGGCGCCGGTGGGGCCGACCTGGAGCAGGGCGGGGGAGTTGGTGGTGCCGGCGTCGAAGAGCAGCCCGGCGATCTTCACGCCGTCCACGTCGCCGACGGCCATGGGCAGGGCGCCGTTGTCGGCCACGATGGTGGCGTAGCCCAGGCCCAGGACGACGGTGCCGGCGCGGTTGATGTTCACCGTGGAGTTGAGGTGGTACACGCCGGGGGTGAACAGCAGGTTCAGGCCCTGTGCCACGGCCTGGTTCAGCGTCGCCGCGGTCACGCCGGGTTTGGCCACGTAGAACTGGTTGATCGACAGCGAGGATCCGGGGGTCTGCCCGTTGGTCCAGGTCGCGCCGCTGGAGTTGGTGCGCAGCGACGGCACGAACACCCGGTAGCCGGCCGCGTCGGCGTACAGGTACGGCTTCTCCTGCGTCACCGGCGACGTGGCGAGGGTCGTGATCGGCGGCGAGGGGAAGCTCTGCGCGGGCGCGCCCTGGACGCCCGAGAACACCATGTTCCACAGGGCGCCCTTCCAGCTGCCGATCGTCGAGTCGCGGGTGAACCACTGCTGCTGCGAGCACGGGCTGATCTGCCCGCTGACCCGGCTGTCGGCGATGTACCCGCCGGAGGCCCAGCCGCAGTTCGGCGAGGCGAGGGTCATGCCGCCGTGCACGTCGATGCGGCGGAACGGCGCGGCCTGCGCGACGGCCCACCGGTCGGTGCCGGAGACCGGGTAGACGGACAGGTTCTCGGCCGAGCGCCAGAAGTTCTGGGTGGCGTTGCCGGCCATCCAGCCCGCGTCGACCGTGATGTCGCCGTGGATCTGCACGTCCTGCGGGTTCTGCCCGAGACCGTTGATCGACGTATAGAAGCCGAGTTGCGCGTTCAATCCGGAGTACGACCCCGGCTTGAACAGGAACTGGTAGCGCTCCTGGCCGAACTGGTTCTTCTCCTGCTGGGTGAAGATCTGGTCCAGCTTCGCCTGGATCGTCGCGGACGACTGGCTCGGGTCGAACACGATCACGTTCGCGCCCAGGTCACCGCCGCCGGGCAACTCCGGGCCGCTCGGCGGGGCACTCGGCGTGACGCTCGGCGACGGGCTCTCCGGCGCGCCCGCGCCGTAGACGGCGAACTCGAACAGCGAGTAGCCGTACTGGGTCGCGCGGCTCGTGCCGTACATCCGGATGAAGCGGCCAGAACCGGTGACGGTCAGCGTCTCGGTGCCCCCGGCGCCGGTCGTGGTCGAGTAGATCGGATCCCAGCCGCTCACGCCGTCGGCGGAGACCTCGATCCGGTACGCCTTCGCATAGGAGCGCTGCCAGGTGAGCACCACCTGGCAGATCTGCGTGGTCGCGCCGAGGTCGATCTGGATCCACTGCGGGTCGACGCCGTGCGCGCTGGACCAGCGGGTCGAGGTGTTACCGTCGACCGCCTTGGCCGGCGTCAGGCTGCCCGACTCGTTCGAGGACGAAGTGGCCGGACGGTTCAATGCGACGTTGGTGGTACCGCAGGCAGTGGCGGCGCTCGCCTGCCGGGTGACCACGACGAGCGCGCACGCCATGAACGCCGCGGCGACGGCCGCGACGGCGAGCAGCGCACGACGCCGGCGCGGCGGCGCGCCGGAGTGTTCGGATGACGGTGGCATGGGCATCTCCAGGGGATCGACGGCATGGGCCATCGCCGCGCCGCGCGGACGGGGCGCCGCGGCGCGTGAGGCGGAAACGTGCTGGGCCCCGGGGGTGTTCGGGGCCGGGCGGATGAGTGGACAGTAGGTCCGCACGACGCCGCCCGGCAACCGCTTGCCAAACCTTTGCCATTACGATCTTCGTGGTCCACTGTGGACCTTGGAGCGGCATGGCAAATGATGGCAAGCGCTTTCCTCAGGGTTTGCGGCGCTGCTACCGTCGGCAACCATCCATTGTTGATGCTCGATTCAACCGCCAAGGAGTCGACATGAGCATCAGATCCGCCCTGCCCAGGTTCCGCCTGCACCTGACGATCGCCGGCGCCGTGCTCGCCCTGGCCGGCGGTGTCGCGCTCGCCGGCCCGGCCGCCGCGGCCGACGACCCGCCCAAGGCGCAGTACCACGAGATGCACGCCAACTGCAAGGTCAACCACAGCCTCAGCGACGACCCGATCGTCTTCCCGGGCCTGCCCGGCGCCTCGCACAACCACTCGTTCATCGGCAACCCGGCCACCAACGCGAACTCCACCCCGGAGTCGCTGGTCGGCGGCGCCACGTCGTGCGAGGACACTCTCGACGCCTCCGGCTACTGGTTCCCGACCCTGCTGCAGCGCGGGGTACCGCTGCAGCCCGACAAGCCGACCGTCTACTACAAGTCCGACGTGCGCGACTACCGCACCGTGCAGCCGTTCCCGGCCGGCTTCAAGCTCCTCGTCGGCGACGTCCGCACCCCTGACGCGGCCCACTTCCAGGGCAACTGGCAGTGCACCGGCTACAAGGGCAACGACATCCCGGCGTCCTGCCCGGCCGGCGCCACGCTGCAGGTGCGCCTGACCTCGCCGAGCTGCTGGGACGGGGTACACCTCGACACCGCCGACCACAAGTCGCACATGGCGTGGCCGGTGAACGGCGTATGCCCGGCCGACCACCCGGTGCCGCTGCCGATGCTGGAGATCAAGCTGCCGTACCCGCTGAACAACGGCGACACCGGCGGCCTGGCCTACTCCTCGGGGGCCGGCTACACGTTCCACTACGACTTCATGAACGGCTGGGACCCGGCCCGCCAGGCCTACCTCGTCTCCTACTGCATCAACGGCGGGCGGCAGTGCAACGGCTTCGGCGAGGACCCGAAGAAGCCCTGATCGGCGCGAGGATGGGCCGGTGCTCCAGCGTGCGCCGGCCCATCCGGCTGAACGCCGGACGGGCTCAGCCACAGTCAGTCACAGCCATCCGTTGATCGCGGCGATGTGCACCGCGGCTTCCGGAGCGGCGAGACCCCCGGCGGCCCCGCCCGCCGCGCGCGGCGCTGGTGACCCCTGCGGCCGGTGCGGCGTTTTGCTTCCGTGATCATGCGCCGGACGCGTCCACTGACTGGGATCCTCATGATCGCGGAGTGATAGTGCCGCTCCTGGTACATCGTCGCTCCACGATCATGGAGATCCCGCCATTCGGGACGCTCCTCGGCATGATCACGGAAAGAAAGCGCCGCCGGGGGCCCCTCATGTTCCTTGGTCGCTAAACCAACGACCGGAGACCTCGCTCATTGTCGATCTCGACACGGGTTGGGCGCCTCGGCCTCCGTGACGGGCACGTCGAGGAACCCGTTCACCGCCGGCCCTAACGCCGACGGGCTCAGCGGTCCGTGCCGGTCAGTGCCTCGGCGGCGGCCAGGGCGCAGACGGCGGCGGCGCCGTAGGTGGCTACGTAGGCGGCGCACGGTGGCGGTTCGCCGTGCGGGAGGCCCATCTCCACGACCGTGGCGTCCGGGCGCGCGGCCAGCAGTGCGCCGAGGGCCGCGGCGATCCACGGGTGGCGGTGCGCGTCGCGGACCGCGATGACCAGCGGCCGGCCGGCCGCCGCCGCGGCCAGGGCGGCGGGGTCGCCCGGTGGTTCGGCGCAGCGCAGCCCGGTGGTGGCGGGCAATTCGCGGGCGAGGGCGGCGGTGAGGCCCCACCGCGTGTCCGGGCCGATCTGCGCGTTGACGGCGGGCGACAGCTCGATGACGTGCGGCGCGGCCGGTAGCGGGCGGAGCGCGCCGGTGATGCGCAGGGCCCGGCGCGCGGCGATCAGTCCGATCGTGCGGTCGCCCGCCCAGATCGTCGTGTCGCCGTCGTCCGCCTTTGGTGTCGTCTCGCCGTCGTGACCGGCCCTCGTTGTCGTGTCGTTGCCCGCCTTTATCATCGTGTCGCCGTTGTCACGTGCCGTTCTTGTCATGTCGTCGTCGTCACGCGCCGTTCTTGTCGTGTCGTCGTCGTCACGTGCCGTTCTTGTCGTGTCGCCGTTGTCACGCGCCGTTCTTGTCGTGTCGTCGTCGCGGGCGCCGAAGGCCCAGGCGGCGACCTGCAAGGTGCGGGCCGCGGCCTCCGCGAGCCGCTGCTCGTCGAGGCGTCCGGTGCGCACGGCCGCGGCGATCGCGTCGCGCAGCCGGGCCACGACGGCCTCGGCGTCTCGCCAGCCGCCGATGCACACGGCGTCGGCGCCGGCGGCGATCGCGCGGACCGCGCCCTCCTCCAGGCCGTACGTCTTCTTGATCGCCGCCATCTCGATCGCGTCGGTGATCACCAGCCCGGCGTACCCGAGCTCCTCGCGCAGCACGCCCGTCAGCAGCCGACGGCTCAGCGTGGCGGGCACGCCATCGATCGCCGGCAGCAGGATGTGGGCGGACATCACCGCGCGCACGCCGGCGTCGATCGCGGCGCGAAACGGGGTGAGCGCGGCCGCGAGGTCGCCGGCGTCGTCGTCGAGCACCGGCAGCCCGACGTGGGAGTCGACGGTCGTGCCGCCGTGGCCGGGGAAGTGCTTGGCGCACGCGGCCACCCCCTGCGACTGCAGCCCGGTGACGAACGCGGCGGTGTGGGCCGCGACCCGGCCGGGGTCCGCCCCGAACGAGCGCACGCCGATGACCGGGTTGTTGGGGTTGACGTTGACGTCGGCGACCGGGGCGTAGTTGAGGTTGATCCCGGCCGCGGCGAGGTCCCGCCCGATCTCCGTGGCCACGGCCCGGGTCAGCTCGACGTCGTCGGCCACACCCAGCGCCGCGTTGCCCGGCCAGGAGCTCCCGGTTCGCGACTCCAGGCGGGTGACGTCGCCGCCCTCCTCGTCGATCGCCACCAGCACGGCGGGATTCTCCGCCCGCAGCGCGCGCGTCAGCTCGGCGAGCTGCGCCGGGCCGGCGACGTTGCGGTCCCACAGCAGGACCCCGCCGAGCCCGTCGGCCAGGGATCGGCGCAGCCAGTCCGGGGGCGTCAACCCGTCGAACCCCGGCTGCAGGACGGCGTTGGCCATCCGCGTCAACTCGTCCATTCCGCGGCGCTCCTCCGGTGCGGTTGCGATCAATATATATGCTTGTGGATATTCGAAAGGGGTGGCGATGCGGCTCGCACGTCTATGGTGGTCCGGCGCCGTGGTGGCGCTGCTGGCGGTCGGCGGGTGCGGCGGCTCCGCGGACCGGAAAGGCGGCGGCGACGCTCAACCGGGCGCCGCCGTCACGACCGCGGCGGCGTCCGCCGGGCCGGTCACCTTGCAGGCGGAGTTCACCGGGCCGAAGCCCGACCACGTGCTGCAGATCGGCGTGCAGTCGGCAACCCGCACCGGCGACCGCATCGCGCTGGTGCTCACCGGGACGTACGGCGGCAACCGGACCACGCGATGGGACGCTACCTCGGTCAATGCCAGCACCGGCGCCGGCCAGTGCCAGGTGACCGCCGACCCCGGTTTCCCGCAGGGTTCCAGCCGGCCCGGCAGCGTGGTCACCGGCACGTGGACCCTGACCTGCTCGGGCGGCGGCCCGGTACATCTGGTGGTCGACCCGTTCGGCGGCCTGCTGGACTCAGACACGAGCTTCCGCATCACCCTGCGCTGATCCTGCGGACACGTTCGGGTGATCGTGCTCGCATCGGACCGCCTTCGAACGTTTGTACGAGTATCCTGGAGCTCGTCCTCGTTCGTTGCCCAGGGGGGGTGGTGACGGTGGCCCGTCTCGGTGTCCCGCGCAGCGGTCCGGCCGGCTACGCGGTGCGGCTCGACTGGCCCGGCTCGGCGCTCGGCACCGGCCCGGCCGCGCTGAGCCACGAGTTCACACAGTTCACGACGAGCCTGCCCCGCGCCTTACGCCACGCGGCGGCCGCCCGCCGCTTCTGGTCGGCCGGCCCGCTACGACCACTGTCGGTCACGGTGGTCCCGATCGACCGCCCGGTCTACCTGAACCACGGCCGCGAGTGCGCGTCGCCCGACTGCCCGACCACGGCGCCACTGCTGGGCCTGGACCCGGCCGGCGCCGACCCGCGCCCGCGCCCGCACGCCGACGCAGCCCACCCCCGCCGCGCCGGCCCGTCGTAGCTCACCCGCGCCGCGGCAGCCCGTCGCAGTTCACCTCGCCACATCGGCCCGTCATGGTTCACCCTCGCGGCGCTGGCCCGTCGTAGCTCACCCGCGCCGCGGCAGCCCGTCGCAGTTCACCTCGCCACATCGGCCCGTCATGGTTCACCCTCGCGGCGCTGGCCCGTCGTAGCTCACCCGCGCTCCGTGGTCATGAAAAACCGTTGGTGTCGGCAGTTGGTTCGGCATGATCGCGGAGACTCTCGGTCGCTGCGTGCAGTTCCGCGGCGGGCAGCGCCGGCCGTGTATGGCCGTGCTTGCTGACCGTGCGCGCCGTGGGCGTCTGGACGCGCAGGCCGCCGGGTATCGCGGTGCCCGCAGGCATGACGGCGCCGGCCCGCGGCGCTGGCGCCGGTGACGCCAGTGCGCGGGCCGGCGCTCGGTCCGCGGTGCGGGCCCTGGCGCCGGTGCCGCCAGTGCGCGGGCCGGCGCTCGGGTCCGCGGTGCGGGCCCTGGCGCCGCCGGACGGGCGGGCCGACCGGGACCGGCGTCGGGGTCGGGCAGATGGGGTGGCCGGGGCTACAGGGAGACGTCGCGGGTGACGTCGAAGGCGGGGCCGGGGTTGTGCGGCAAGGTCGGGTGGGCCACGTCCGTGTCGAGGTCGAAGGGGGCGTCCTCGGCGTCCTCGGTGAGTTCCTCGTCGGCGTCGGCGTCGATGGCGCCGAAGTCGGCGGCGCCGTCGGCGTGCAAGGGCTCGGTGGTGTGTGACGCGACACCCGAGAAGTTCACAGCGGCCTCGTCCGTGCTCATTCAACGAGCGTGGGGGATTGCCGCGGGCCGCGCAACCAACGGCAGGTGAACCCGGACGGGGGTGCGGGCCTTGACGTGTGGACCGTTTTCGATGACTCTGATGTCCAGAGAGCGCTCTCCCATCATCATTTCGACGTCCCCGCCAGGAGCCGTCCATCATGCTCTCTCGAAGACTCAAGACCGTTTTCGCCGCGGCTGTGGTTGCCGCGGCCTACGCGCTCGTGGCGCCTGCCGCGGCGCACGCGGCCGGGACCCTGCTCTCGCAGGGCCGGCCGACCACCGCGTCGTCGGAGGAGAACGGCGGCACCGTCGCCGCCAACGCCACCGATGGCAATGCCGGCACGCGCTGGTCCAGTGCGTTCAGTGACCCGCAGTGGCTGCAAGTGGACCTCGGTGCGACCAGCACCGTCGACCAGGTCACGCTCGTGTGGGAGACCGCCTACGCCAGCTCCTTCCAGGTGCAGATCTCCGCCGACGCGGCGAACTGGACCAACGTCTACAGCACCACCACCGGCACCGGCGGCACGCAGACGCTCGCCGTGTCCGGGACCGGGCGCTACGTTCGTATGCTCGGCCAGGTCCGGGCCACGCAGTGGGGCTACTCGCTGTGGGAGTTCCAGGTCTTCGGCACGCAGGGCGGCACCAACCCGCCTCCGCCGACGGGGACGCCGATCTCGCGGTACAAGGGCGTGACCGCGTCGTCGTGGGAGGGCGGCAACGTGCCCGGCTACGCCCTCGACGGGCGGGCCGACACGCGCTGGAGCAGCCAGTTCAGCGACCCGCAGTGGATCCGCATCGACCTCGGCGCGACCGCGAGCATCACGCAGGTGCAGCTCGTGTGGGAGGCGGCCTACGGGACCGCGTTCCGCATCGAGACGTCGGCGAACGACAGCACGTGGACGGCCATCTACTCCACGACGACCGGCACCGGCGGTACCCAGGTGCTCAACGTGACCGGCACCGGCCGGTACATCCGGCTGTACGGCACCGCACGGGGCACCGGCTACGGGTACTCGCTGTGGGCGTTCGACGTGTACGGCACGCTCGACACCGCCTCGACCAGCCCGCCGCTGCTGTCCGGTCCGACGAAGGCGCCGGCCACCACCGGGCAGTTCGCGCTCAGCGCGCCGGCCGACAACGCGATGGTGACCACGACCCGGCGGCCGGCGTTCAGCTGGGCGGCGGTCGCCGGCGCGACGCGGTACCAGCTCTGGCTCAACGTCAGCCGCACCGACTACGACTTCACCCAGTCGGGCAACCTCATCGACCTGTACACCAAGGTCGCGGAGCCGACCGGGACCAGCTACACGCCGACCTGGGACATCTCGGACCGCTGGACCTACAAGTGGTACGTCACCGCCGTCACCGGCTCCGGCAGTACCACCTCGAACATCAGGAAGTTCTCGCTCTACCTGCCGGACGTGGAGACGGTCGCCGACGGGGTGAACCTCGTGAACGGTGCGCGGGACCTCAACAAGAACGGCACGATCGAGCCCTACGAGGACTGGCGGCAGCCGGTCGAGACGCGGGTCAACGACCTGCTCGGGCGCATGACGCTCGAGGAGAAGGCGTACCAGATGTTCTACAACGCCCAGGTCTTCGCCCAGTCCGGCTGGCACTTCGGCCCGGCCGAGGCGGCCGACCTCGACGCGATCCTGCGCAACGCCGCCGGCACGCGGCTGGGCATCCCGCCGATCTCCGCCGGTGACACGATCCACGGGTACAAGACCACGTACCCGACGCAGAGCGCGCTCGCCGCGGCCAAGGACTACCCGCTGGACTACAAGCTCGGCGACATGCAGCGGCGCGAGCAGCTCGAGGTCGGCACGCGCGGCGTGCTCGGGCCGCTCGCCGAGGTCGGCACGAAGGTGCTGTACCCACGAATCCAGGAGGGCAACGGGGAGAACGCCGACGTCGCCGCGGCCCAGGTCCGGGCCCTCGTGTCCGGGCTGCAGGGCGGGCCGGAGCTCAACCCCGGCTCGGTCCTCGCGACCGTCAAGCACTGGCCCGGCGAGGGCGCCGGCGGCGAGGCGCTGATCACCTACGACGCGGTCACCATCAAGTACCACATGATCCCGTTCCGGGCGGCGATGGAGGCCGGCGCGGTCAACATCATGCCCGGCTACGCCGGCTCGTCGTATCTGGACCCGGGCGGACCGGGGGCCGGCGACTCCGCCAAGATCCTGGCGTACCTCCGGCAGAACCTCGGCTACACCGGCCTGATCACCACCGACTGGCTGCCGTCGACGGCGTGGATCGGCGCCGCCAACGCGGGCTCCGACGTCATGGGCGGCGCCGACCCCGGCGCGGCGGGCTTCTCCATCGCCCAGTTCACCGCCGGCGTCCCGCAGGCCCGCATCGACGACGCGGTGCGGCGCATCCTGCGGCTCAAGTTCACCCTCGGCATCTTCGAGACGCCGTACGGCGACCCGGTCAACGGGCCGACCCGCTTCCACCAGCCAGCGTACGCGGCGCTGGCGAACCAGGCGTCCCGGGAGGCGCTGACGCTGCTGAAGAACACCGGCGGCAAGCTGCCGATCCGGCTCAACCCCGGCGACAACATCGTCGTCGCGGGCGCCCGGGCCACCGACCCGCTCGCGTGCTGCATCTGGACGTCGTACTTCCACCAGGAGTACGGCTCGCTCGACATCCTCGACGCCATCAAGCAACGGGCGGCGACCGCGGGCGTGAACGTGTACCAGGACACCGGGCCGGCGCCCAAGCTCGCCGTCGTCGCGGTCGGCGAACCCTCCTACACGCACGCCACCGCGTGGGTGAAGGAGCAGCCGTACCTGCCCGCCGACCAGCTGGCGATCATCCAGAACTTCCAGCGGCAGGGCATCCCGGTCGTGGTCGTGCTGGTGCTGCCCAGGCCGTACGTGATCACCGAGTGGAACGACCTCGCGTCGGCCATCCTGGTGACCTACCGCGGCGGCGAGGAGATGGGCCCGGCGGTGGCGAGCGCGCTGTTCGGGGACTTCACACCCTCGGGGCACCTGCCCTGGCAGCTGCCGCGGAACCTGTCCGACGTGCTGGTCCCCGGCGGTACCGACACCCCGGCCGACGCGACGGAGAGCTGGGACCTGCCCTACGACCTCGGTGCCACCGCGGCGCAGCGGGCCGACATCCGGGCGAAGATCGACGCCGGCCAGACCGTGCCGACCACGTACGGCAACCCGCTGTACCCCTACGGCGCCGGCCTGACCAACTGGTGATCCACCGTGCCCCGATAGACCTGCGTGCATGAGATTGCTGTGAGCCGGCGGCTGCTGGGCACCTCAGCCGCCGCCGGCGCCCGCACCCCGCGCGGGCCGGTGGTCGGCCCCGGGTCGAGGCCGACCGCGCCAGCGAGCCGCTCACCGGCTCGTTTACCACGCTGCATACTGCTGGGCGTGGCTCACTTCAGCAGGCTCTACGCGATCGTGATCGACGTGCCGCGCCCGGACCACGCCGCCACGGTGGCGTTCTGGTCGGGCGCGGCCGGCGTCGAGTTACCGGTCGTGGCGAAGTACCCCAACTTCAGCGGCAACGTCCTGCCCACCCACGACATGCTGCTGCTCGCCCAGCAACTCGGCGACGGCGCGCCCCGGGTGCACCTGGACATCCACACCGACGACCTCGACGCCGAGATCGCCCGCCTGGAGGCGCTGGGCGCGTCCCGCCTCGAGCGCGCCGGCAAC
This sequence comes from Dactylosporangium sp. CA-092794, assembly GCF_050948465.1. Lineage (NCBI taxonomy): Bacteria > Bacillati > Actinomycetota > Actinomycetes > Micromonosporales > Micromonosporaceae > Dactylosporangium > Dactylosporangium sp. CA-092794. The sequence goes on from NZ_CP192044.1 coordinate 4,886,877, forward strand.
TGGCAGGTCATGCGCGACCCGGCGGGCCTGCCGTTCTGCGTGGTACGGGACCGCCCGGGCACGCTGTCGGAGGCGAACGCCACCCGCTGGGAGTGAACCTGCCTCCCGGAAGCGTGCCACGTCGGGCGGGGCGCGCACCGTGGGGCCGGGCCGTGGCGCACCTTCGGTTCTACCACCGCAGCGCACCCTTCGGTGGTACCACCGCAGAGCACCGAGGAGCGCCCCATGTCCCGTCGAATCGTCTTCATCGCCGCGGCCGCCCTCGGCGCGCTCGCGCTGAGCGCCTGCGACAAGCAGACCACCGGCGGCACCGCCGCCGCCCCCGCCCCGTCCGCGCCGGCCTCGTCCGCCGCCGCCCCGGCCCCTTCCGCGGCCGCCTCGCACCCGGCCTCGGCCTCGGCTTCGGCGAAGCCTTCGGGCTCGCGCCAGGCGGGCGGGCTGCCCGACATCTGCAAGCTGCTGTCCAAGGCGGACGTCACCGGCCTCACCGGCGAGCAGGTGACGCTGATGACCGACGACGGCGGCAACTCGCCGAGCACGCGGTACTGCCAGTGGCAGCTCTCGCAGGGCCAGCTGACGATCACGGTGAGCGTGGAGACCCGGGAGAACTTCGACGTCCGCAACCGCCAGGCCACCCCGGTCCTCGGCGTCGGCACGACGGCCTACTCGCTCAGCGGCCACCTGTTCGTCTGGGAGGACGGCCACGACGTCGACGTCTACGCCACCCCGAAGTCCACCGACCAGGCCAACCTCCAGGTCGAACGCCGCGCCGCCACCGAGTTCCTCCCCCGCCTGGCCACCGCGACCCACTGACCCGATTCGCCGCGGCGGTCATGTGGCCCTATGCATCCCTAATGGGTACGGTGGCGGCATGACCTCCCGGATCGCTGTCGGACTCCCCGATGATCTCCTCGAATACATCGACCGTGAGGTTGCCGCTGGCGCGGCGGCGAGCCGGGCCGCGGTCGTGACGCGGGCGCTGCTCCGCGACCGGCGGCGCGCACTGGCGGAGCGGGACGCCCGCATGTACGCGGCGTCCGCGGACCAGAACGCGGACGGCCTCGACGACCTCGCCGCATGGGCGGCACGCCAGCCGTTGGACCTGGACTGACCCGGCCGATCCACCTGGTGCGGCTGGACAAGATGCGCTCGGCGCTGGTGCCGACCCGACCTGACGCGACTGCTAGCGATCGTTGGCCGCTGCAAGAGCAATTTGGCCACCCCGGCACCGGCCCGCGCCGCTGTCCGCGATGCCCGCCGGCGGCCACCGGTGCCCGGCCTGCGCGTCCCAACAAGCGGGCACGGTCTGCGACCACGTCCCACCCGTCGGGCGCTACCCGCCGCGCGGCACGGCGCAGGGACCGGAAGTCTCCGTGATCATGCGCAACCCGGCGTCGACACCAACGGTTTTTCATGATCGCGGAGCGCTGATGCACCCCTGTGTACCGAAAGGTTCCGGGATCATGGCAAACCCGTGGTGCGGCCACCGTGGGCAGCATGATCACGGCGACATTCACCCGCCGCGGGCCCGCGCCTGCCACCTGGCCACCGCGACCAGGCGCCGGCCACCTCATACACCACGCCAGCGGCCGTGACCGGATAACCACGACGGGCTGGCGCGGCGCAGGTGAACCACGACGGGCTGGTGCTGTGACGGGTAGCGGCGCGCCGGGGCGGGCGGCGAGGTGCCGCGCCGCCCGCGGCGGGGTCGGTGGGTTCAGCGGGCCGGGGTGGAGCTGGGCGGCGAGCCGGACGGGCTGGCGGTGGTGTAGCCCGGGTCGGCGGACAAAACGACGGTGGCGCCAGGGACGGTGGCGAGGCGCCCCTTCAGCGCCGGGATGTCGGCCGAGCAACGGAGCGTGAAGCGCCACGACTCGGGCAGGCTGTACCGACTCGTCGCCGCCACCAGGTCGGGTGCGTCGGCGAACTGCTGCTTGAACTGCTCCCACGCCTCCTCCTGGGTCACGTGTCTGAATGACGTGACCTCCGGCGTTTGCCGCAGGGCCGCGACCACCTGTGCCCGCTGGTCGTCGGTCGGTGCCGGGGACTCAAGGAAGACCGAGCCGTTGATCGGGGCGCAAGGCGGTGCCGCGACCCGGTCCCGGTCCGGCGGTGCGCCGTCGCGCGTGAACCACCAGCCCGCGGTCAGCGAGCCGGCGAGGATCAGGGCCAGGGCGGTCGCGGCGGCCAGGGCGGATCGGCGGTGGCGCCGGGCCGCGGCCGGCACCGCGGCGGCGCCGGGGGAGCGGATCGCCCGTTCGGCGGTGGCGCCGAGGTCGTGCAGGGCGGCGCGGAGCCGGTCGTCGAGGCGGTCGTCGGGCTCAGGCATTGTCGGTCACCTCGTCGTCGGTCAGGTGGCGGGCCAGGGTACGGCGGGCGCGGTACAGCCAGGTGCGCACCGCGCCCTCCCGGGCCCGGCACAGGTCAGCGATCTCGGCGACGGTCAGGCCGGCCAGGTAGTGCAGCACCACCGCCCGGCGCTGGTCGGCCGGCAAGGCCGCGAGCGCGGCCTCGATGGCCACCCGCTCCGGGCCCGGACCGGCGATCGGCTCGGGGCGCTGGCTCTGGCGGTACCGCAGCGCCGTGCGCATCCGCCGGATCCGGCTCGTCGCCAGGTTCCACGCGACGCGGCGCACCCAGGCGACCGGATCGTCGTAGCGGCCGATCCGGGCCCACCGGGTCCAGGCGCGCGTGAACGCCTCCTGGGTCACCTCCTGCGCCTCCTCGACGCCGCCGAGGTATACGGCGAGTTGCCCGGCGATCGGGCGGAACCAGGTCGCGTAGCACTCGGTGAAGTCCGGTGTGAGCGCCTGCTCTGCCGGGACCGGTGGCGGCACGCCGTCGAGTGCGGGCATCGTCGTCATACCTTTCCACACGCGCGACGGCCCATCGACGTCACAGGCCGTCCGGTCGTCTCCATCGACTTCACCCGGACGACGCCCGTGCGATGATCGCTGCCGTGGAACGGAACAACCCGGACGGGCGCGGCAGCGGGTGGCCACGGCGCCTGCTCACCATCGCCCTGGTCGTCCTCGTCGTCGTGGCGGTGTTCGTCTTCTGCGTCTGGGGGCCGTGACCGGACGCCTCAGACGGCGGCGCGGACCGTCCAGCCGGCGCGGCGGGCGTGGCCGGGCAAGGCGATCCGGCCGGTGGCCCACAGCAGGGTCCGGCCGGGCTCCGGGTCGGCGCCGGGCGGCACGTCGTGGGCGAACAAGCGGGCCAGCACCGCCGCGGACAGCTCGGCGGGCGGGGTCCAGGCCAGGCCCAGGCCCTGGGCGATGTCCCAGGTGTGCACCAGGATCTCGTCGACGGCCATGGCGGCGAAGCCGGTGCGGTCGGCCGGGCCCCAGTGCCAGGCGCGCGCGTCGGGCCCGGCCGCGTCGAGCTCCAGGCGCAGCAGCCGGGCGCACGCCGCCACGATCCGCAGCACGTCGCGCGGGTGGGTGCCGGGGCGCACGAGGAGGTCCAGCGGCAGGTAGCCCGCGGGGTCGGCGCCGGCCAGCTGGGTGGCGTAGGCGGTCAGGTCGTGGGCGATGTGCTCGGCGGTGCGCAGGCAGGTCCACTCGAGCACCCCCGCCGGCACCGTCCAGGCGGCGTCGGTGCGCTGGTCCTCGTCGAAGACCGCGTCGCGGTCGGCGCCGTCGGCGGGCCGGGCGCGGGTGATCGTGCCGGTGGCGGCGTCCCAGGCCGCGCCGGCCGGGGCGGCCAGCAGGCTCAGGGACTCGTCGAGGGCGCGCCCGACATGGATGCTGTCCACTGCTGCACCGTATCGGTGGCGGGCAGGGCGCGCACGTCCTCCGCGGTCAGCGGAATCGGGCCCTGGAACTGCCGGGCGACCGCGGCGAACCAGCCCAGGTGGAACTCGTCGCGGTCGGCGGCGAACGCGGCGCGCAGCTCGTGCCAGCGCAGGCCGGGGTGGCGGTGGTGGACCTGGTGCAGGTTGAAGGCGAGGACGAACAGCTCCAGCGGGCGGGGCAGGCGCAGGTTCATCGCGTCGAGCGGCCGCTCCAGACGGGTGCGGTAGTGGTACGCGTTGTCGGCCAGCGACACCATGAGCGCCCGGGCGCCGACCGCGATCCACAGCAGCCAGGCGTGCCGGCCGTAGGCGATCGACGAGCCGGTGTAGGTGACGATGACGGCCAGGGCCTCCAGCCGGAAGCGGCGCAGGTTGTCGCGGCGGGCGACGCGCTCGAACAGCAGGCCGCTGACCGAGTCCAGCGAGTCGGTCTGGCGCACCAGCAGCCGCCAGCCGCCCCGGGGCAGGACGACGAGCAGCACCGAGGCGATCTCGGCGGCGTAGAGGCCGCCGAGCAGGCGCGGATAGTAGCTGCGCGCGGCCGCCAGCCAGGTGGTGCGCTCCGGGTCGTAGACCTCGCTGCGCTCCCGCTGGGTGCGGCTGTACCGATGGTGCAGCAGATGCCCGGCCTTGAGCAGCGTGAACGGGCCGCCGTAGCCGACCGCGAGCACGCGGGCCAGCCGGTCGTTCCAGCCGCGGTCGGACAGCAGGGTGCCGTGGATGCCCTCGTGGATGAGCGACCACAGCGGCACGGTGGTGAGCGCGATCGGCACCAGCAGCCAGGCCCAGCGCAGGTCGAGCGGGAGCAGCAGGAGGGGCAGCACGACGAGCTGGAGCAGCAGGGTGGCGAGCGCGGCGCTGCCCAGCGCGATGGACAGCGCGGACTGACGGCGGACCATATTGGCACGCTAACCGGGGGAAGGAAACCACCGAGTGACTTCTTTACGAAGCCTTTCCATCGGTACCGCTGGAATCGTGACAACGCTTGGCACGATGGGCTCGTGCTGCTGGAGATCATCGCGCTGTCCGCCGCCGACGCCCGCAACGCCGAGGCGGGCGGCGCCGACCGGGTCGAGCTGGTCGCCGACATGGCCGTCGGCGGGCTGAGCCCGGCCCCGGCGACGGTGGCGGCGGTGCGCGCCGCGGCGGCGATCCCGGTGCGCGTGATGCTGCGCACCACCCCGGACTTCGCCGCCGACCCGCCGGCGCTGCGCCGCGCCGCGCGGGACCTGCGCGCGGCCGGGGCGGAGGCGTTCGTGCTGGGCTTCCTCACCCCCGCCGGGGCCGTGGACCGCGCCGCGCTCGACGCGGTCCTGCCGCACCTGGACGGGGCGCCGTGGACGTTCCACCGGGCGATCGACGCGGCCCGGGACCGTGCGGCCGCGTGGCGCGCGCTGGAGGGCCTGCCGCACCTGGACGCGGTGCTGACCGCGGGCTCGCCGGACGGCCTGACCGCCGGCCTGCCGACGCTGATTGCCGAGGCTTCGGGGGGTACCGTGAACATCCTGGCCGGCGGCGGGCTGCGCGAGCGGCACCTGTCCCCGCTCGCCGCGTCCGGAGTCACCGCCTTCCACTCCGGTTCCGCGGTGCGCCCGGGCGGGGACTGGTCCGCGCCGGTCGACCCGGCCCGCGTCCGCCGGCTGCGCGCGCGGCTCGACGGGTCCGTTGGCCGTATTCATATTTTGTAAGTAGGATTATCGCCCATGGCGAAGCTGCCGCGTTCCAGTCGCCTCGCGAGCCCGGTCGACACCGGAGCCTATGGCGAGTACCGCATCAATCAACGTCCGGACGACCCGCGGCCGCTCTACCGCTTCACCGGGCACGTCGAGGAGGGCTCCGGGCCCGGCCGCTACCACATCTATGCCGGCTGGTTCTGCCCCTGGTCGCAGCGGGTCACCATCGCCCGCGCGCTGGCCGGGCTGCAGGACGTGGTCAGCGTGTCGTATGTCGACAACGCCCGCGACGGGCGGGGCTGGGCGTTCCGCGAGCGCTACGGCCCGGACCCGGTCAACGGCTTCACGCTGCTGCGCCAGGCCTACGAGGCGACCGAGCCCGGCTTCGACGGGCACGTGAGCGTGCCCACGCTCTGGGACCGGATCACCGGGCGGGTGGTGAGCAACGACTTCAAGGGCATCGGCATCGACCTCGCCACGCGGTTCCGGCACCTCGCCACGCCGGTCATCGAGACGTACCCGCGGGAGCGGCGCGAGGAGATCGAGCGGCTCGACGCCTGGCTCGGGCCCGCGGTCAACCACGGCGTGCGGCACGCCGCGCTGCCGGGCGAGGACGGCGAGCCGGCCCGCAAGGCGCTGCACGAGGCGTTCACCGCCCTCGACGAGCGCGTCGGCAAGGGCCGCTACCTGGTCGGCGACGCCGTCACCGAGGCCGATATCCGGCTGTATGTGACGCTGGTGCGCTACGGGGCGGGGATCACGAAGTACCCGAATTTGTGGGCCTACGCGCGCGATCTCTACGCCATCCCGGCGTTCCGCGACACCACCGACTTCTCCACCTTCACGCCGGTCGGGGCGGAACTGCCCGACTGGGCGGAGGGCTGAAGCGGGGGCCACACGGAGGCGGTTGTCAATGTAGAGTAACCGCGTGTTCACGCTGGCGGTACCAACGGAGGGTCCGCGCTCGCGTGAGTACGTCCACAAGCGCCGCCCCGACGAGGTGCGCTGCTACTACGTCGTCAACCCGGCCTCGCCGCACGCCGGCTGGGCGCTGCGCGAGATCATCCGCCCGGCATTCCGGGCGCTGCACGCCGACTACGGCCTCACCGCGGCGCCGCTGGCCTACGGCGAGCTGCCGCCGCCGCGCGACGACGCCGTCACCTACGTCATCTACGGGCCCACCAACCCGCTGACCATGGCCGCCCCCGAGCGGCAGTATCTCGCCGCGCTCGCCCGCGGCGGCGCCCGCACGAACATCATCTCGGCCTACCCGCTGACCGCGGCCGGCCGCGACCGCCCCGGCTACCGGCGGGCCCGCACCGCCGTGCCGCGGCTCTGCGACGAGCTGGACATCAACGCCATCTTCCCCGACGAGCTCGACCTGGCCCGCGGCATCCGGACCAACACCTGGCACGACGTCTACGTCAACGTCATCGGCGAGACGATCCGGGTCAAGTATCGGCCGGTCCGCAGCGACGACCCCGCCGACGAGGCCCGGCTGGCCGCCCTGCGCCGCGAGCACACCGCCGACGTCGCCGAGCTGGCCCGGCTGCACCGCGAGTTCCGGCTCTGGCAGCGCAAGCCCTACACCGACGGCTCGCTGATGTTCGTGCACGACGGGCAGTGGCTCGTCTCCCAGACGATGACCGACAAGACGCTGATGACCCCGGACGACTTCGACCTCGTCACCGGCTACGACGAGCGGCTGGACAGCGTCACCTACACCGGCGCCCGCCTGCCCAGCTCCGACGTCCCCGAGTTCCTCGTCCTCGCCGACCTGCTGGCCCGCGGCGGCCGCCGGCCCCGGCTGATCGCCCACTTCCACCACCGCCGGCTGACCCGCGACCCCCGCTTCCGCCGGCTCGTGTCCGACACGACCATCGAGTGCGGCCTGTTCGCCGCCGGCCACCGCTTCCTCGCCGAGCTGCGCGCCCGCGACAGCGACTGGTTCATCATCCGCGAGCACGGCGTCGTGTGGGTCGGCGAGTCGACCGCCCACTTCGCCGACTTCGCCGCCCGCGTGGCCGGCTGAGACCGGGCGGCCACGCCCTACGATGAGGCGTGTCCCATCCCAGTCTGCTCAGCGCGGTGGGCGTCGATGTCGTGGGGGCTGGCCGCCGTGGCGCTGGTGCTCGCGCTCATCGTGCACGACACCAGGCTGCTGCTCAGCTGCGTGCGGCTGTTCGGGCGGGCGGGCGTCGCCACCGTCTCGGCGCTGCGCGCCGGCGCGGGCGAGCGCGGGCGGTGCCTGCTGATCGGGCGGTTGCGCGACGCGTCCGGCGGGCCGGCCACGGTGCGGTCCGGGCAAGCCGTCGCCTGGTACCGGGCCCTGCGCACCTGGCAGACCCGGGACAACCGCGGCGAGTTCGGCGGCAGCCAGACGGTGCCGATCGCCGTGGACACCGGGCCCGAGTCGCTCGTGCTCGACGACGGCACGGGCACCGCCGTCGTCCCGGCGCACTTGGTGACCCTGGACTCGTGGCGCTCGGTCATGACGAAGACCATCGACGTCCGCAACGGCGCCGAGCGTACCGAGGAATGGATCATTCCCGCCGGCGCGGACGTCGCCTTCGTGGGCGCGTGGGTGCGCCGCGGCGGCGGTGTCGTCGAACTGGCCTCGTCACGCACCTGGGCGGCCGAGGCGCTGCGGACCCCGAGGCTCGCCCGGACGCTGCTGCTGATGCGGGCCACCGGCTACGCGCTGCGGGTGCTCGGACTGGCGACCGTCGGCGGCATCATGAGCTACGTGATCGTGGGCGTCAACGCCGGACTGATCAGCGGCTGAGAGCCGGTCACGCTGCTCGCGCGCTCCGCACGACGACGCTGGGCGACTCCGCGGCCGGCGACCGTCGACATTGCCGGCTACGTTGCCGGCCTTCGGTGTCCGCCTCGCACAGCCGCTGGAGCCTGGGCGGCCCGTCGGCTGGACGACGCGCAGCTGCGGGCGGCGATGGACCACGCCTCGCGCCGGACCTCGTAGCCGGGTTCCTCAGCTCAGTTCCTCGGCCAGCGCGAGGATGATGCCGCTCGGTCCGCGGAGGTAGCAGAGCAGGTAGCTGTCCTCGAAGCGGGTTACCTCGCCGACGAGTTCGGCGCCGTGCGTGCGGAGCCGGGCCAGCGTGTCCTCGATGTCGTCGACGGCGAACATGACGCGGTGCAGGCCCAGCGTGTTCGGCGGGGTGAGCTCCGGATCGGCGGTGATCGCCGCCGGGTTGTGGTACTTGGCCAGCTCCAGCCGACCCGGACCGCCCGGGATTCGCATCATCGCGATCTCGCTGCGCATGTCGTCGAGGCCGACGACCTTACCCGCCCAGGCTCCCTCGATCGGCGTCCTGCCCTCCAGCTCCATGCCGAGCTCGGTGAAGAACGCAACGGCGGCGTCGAGGTCGTCGACGACGATGCCGACGTTGTCCATGCGCTGAATCGTCATGCCCCGACAATAGGGCGGGGTCCGACGCCGCCGGCTCAGCTGAGCACACGCGTCGAGCAGATGCGGATGCGAGACCGGTGAGCCGGAGTTCCGGCTCGCCGCGTTGATCCACCGGGCCCGGTGCACTCCGGACGCGATCGGCGACGATCTCGTACCGGCTGCAATCGGGCTGTTGCGCAAGATCGCCGACGCCGCACCGCCGGAGCGGCCGTGGCCGGCTTGCGTTGCTTGACACCTTTGCACTTCGCGACGCGGCCGACGTGCTCGGCCAGATCGGTCCGCCGGCGGCTGCAGCGCTGCCCCTCGTTGATCGCGGCGATGTGCACCGCGGTTTCGTAGCGCACCCCCAGGTGCGCCACCCCGGTCCGCGACGGCGCGGTGGCGCTCGACCCGCGCTCCACCGCGTGGCACTGCTGGCGGGTCGCGGGGCCGAAGGCGGTGGCCGGGGCCGCCTTCGACCCCGGCTTGCGCCCGCCCATGCCGCCGGATCCAGCGGCCGGCTCAACCCCGTCGATCCACAGCGGCGCAACCCCCAGCGGCTCCGCCCCGCGCGGCGCTGGTGGCCCCCGGCGGCCGGTGCGGCGTGCGGGCGGTGCGGCGTTTTGCTTCCGCGCTCATGCGCCGGAGGCGTCCATTGGCTGGGATCCTCATGATCGCGGAGTGATAGTGCCGCTCCTGGTACATCATCACTCCACGATCATGGAGATCCCGCCATTCGGGACGCTCCTCGTCATGATCGTGGAAAGAAAGCGCCGCCGGGGGCCGTTCGCCAACGACCGGAGACCTCGCTCATTGTCGATCTCGACACACCCGAACCTCAGGGCGGTCCGCCACCACCGCCCACTTCGACACAGGCCCTGGAACTCTGGCAACGGGTTTTGAAGTCAGGCTAGTGTTGTGCGGTGGACCCCATGTCGATGCCCGCCAACCGGTGGTGCCCCATCGCCCGGTCGCTCGGCGTGCTCGGGCAGAAGTGGAACCTGCTCCTGCTGCGCGAGGCGTTTCTGGGGCGCACGAGATACGGCGAGTTCCAGCGCATCGGCGTGCCGACCGGCACTCTCGGCGCGCGGCTCGATGCGCTGGTCGACGCCGGATTGTTTGAACGCCGCCCGTATCAGGAGCAGGGCGAGCGCTCGCGTGACGAGTACATCCTCACCGCAGCGGGCCGCGACGTGCTGCCGGTGCTCGCCGCGCTGATCGAGTGGGGTGAGAGTCACCTTTCGCCCGCGCCCGGCACCGGCGGCACCTACGCCGCGACGTCGCCCGAGGGTCACGCCGTCCGCCTCGCGTTCGTCGACGATCGCGGCACGGTCGTCGACAACGACGCTGTGACGGTTGCACGGAAACGGTAGCTGAGCGTCGGAGAGGTCCGCCGCATCATGGCGGACATCTCCGATCGGGCGGTTCTCGTCGTGCTCGCGCTACGGGTGGATGCCGAACGGACCGAGGATGCCGGTGTCGATGCGGGCGGAGTTGACCATCGCGGCGGCATTGGCGGTGGTGAAGACGTCGGCGGCGGCGAGGCGGCCGGCGTACTTGGCGGCGACGGGGGCGGCGGCCTGTTCGGCGGCGGCGTCGAGGTAGGACTTGAAGATGGCCCAGGCGTTCCCGGCGGGGCCGTACTTGGCGAAGAACGGCGTGGGGTCGAGGGTGCCGAGGACGGTACGGGTGCTGGCGGCGAGGTCGTTGACGTAGTCGCGTTGCAGAGAGGCGTCGGCGCGGGTACCGAGCCGGCCGAGGTGCCCGCCGATGAGGGTTTGCCAAGGGGTGGCCAGCACGGCGTCGTGGGCGGCGATCCAGCCGGGGACGTCCTGGGTCTCGGCGAGGTTCTTGAACGGGGCCCAGCCGGGGAAGACGACGTCGACCACCATCAGCGTTGCCGCGGACGGGACCTGGATGAAGATGTTGTCGGGGCTGTGGTTGGGGCCATGGTACGACAGAGTCAGCCGTTCGCCGCCCACCCGCAGTTCGTAGCAGTCATCGAAGGTGATGGTCGGCAGCGGGCGGTTGGTGTCGCGGGCGGTCTTGAGCAGTCGCTTCGTCTCGGTGTGGGCGACCCGGGTGACGCCGGCGCCGAAGATCGAGGCGGCGCCGATGTGATCGGCGTGGGAATGCGAGTAGACGAGGTGGGTCACCCGGGCGGGTCGGTGGCGGGCCTGAGTGACCTCCTCGATGGCCCGCAGGAGGTTGCGGCCGATGGTGGGTGGTGCGTCCACCACGACGACGCCCTCGGTGGTGGTCAGGAACATGGCCTGGTAGAAGCCGTCGGTGACCCAGTACAGGTTCCCGTTGATCTGGCCGACGTAGTAGCCCGATGCGTTGACGGCGGGGCCGAACGCGCCGGGCGGCACGGGGGCGTAGTCCGGCAGGGCGTCCGAGGACGCGGCCGCCGCCGGAGCGGCGTGGGCGCTGCCGGGAAGATCGAGAGTCAGCAGGCTCGCGGCGGCCGGAATGGCCGCAGCGACGGCGGCCCGACGCAGGAACGTGCGCCGGTCGGGCTGAGGGACAGTGTCCACGGTTCCTCCTAATAATTGCGTCTGAGAGCAACTTTATGGGCCCACAACGACGCTCTGGTTGCTCGACGGTGGTTGTACGTTGTCAGTATGCCGAGAATTGATTGCTCTCGCAAGCAATCTAGTGAGGCGTTGGCCACGCTCGGACGGCCGACCTCAGTCGCCGGAGCTCTTGCGGAGTGCCTCCAGCACGCGGGACAGCACCTGCGTCATCGTGCGCATCTCGCTTTTCGCGATGTGGTCGAGCACCAGTGCGCGGACCCGGGCGAGATGGCCCGGATACGCGGCAGCGAGCAAGGCCGTGCCGTCGGCGGTGATGGCGGCGATCGCGCTGCGCCCGTCTTGTTCGGACTTGCGGCGGGCCACCAGCGAGCGGCGTACCAGATCGTCGACGACCCGGGTGATCCGGCTGCGGGACAACGCGGTTGCCTCGGCGAGATCGCTCATGCGCAGCTCGCCGTCCTGTGCCTCAGACAGTGCGACGAGCACCGAGTACTCGGTCATGCCGACCCTGGCCTCCCGATCGAACTGTTCGTCGAGCACGTGGGGGAGCCGCACGACCACTTCGATCAGGGATCGCCAGAGCATCTCCTCGTCGCGGTCCAGGCCGGGCACGGGCGTCGTCATCGCAGCAGCGTACCGTCGGTGCCGGGCTCGGCTGCGCCGCCCGTCAGGACGCGCCGATCGGCGCCGGGCCGGGGTTTCCTGCCCGAGATCCAGGAGGGCGCGGCCATGTCGGCGTCGATGCACCGACGTGCGGACCGACCGCGAGCGCCGTCACGGCAGATCAGTCGATGGCGATGTCGGTAAGGTCAATGGAGATCAAGGTCGGGCCGGGCAGGGATGTACCGTCCTGCGCTACCGGGACCACGTATCGGTGCGTCGGGAAGACCAACCCGGAGACCGTACGGTGGGCGCCGACGTAATGCGCGGCCAGGCCCGGTGCGTTGCCCTGGATATCGACTCGGTAGTCGTGGCGGCACAGTAGGCCGGATTCGTCGTAGTAGAACGTCTGTTCCGGGCAGTGGGTGGCGATGCTCGGAGGAAAGGTCACCTGGAGCCGGCGCCACCGCTCACCCGCCTCCTGCCATGGGTGCACCTCTTCGGCCTGGACGCCTGGAAGCGTCAGCAGGTACGGGGCGGTGAGGTAGTTCCACAGCGCGTATCCGCCGAAGTACAACGCATGCAACTGGTCCCAAGCGCTGCTCTGGTTCAAGCCGGCGAAGGCGTCCCGCGGTGACTGGCGTTCCCGCAGGACCGTTCCGTCCGAATCCTCGATCGCGACGCGATCGGGTGTGTAAACGCCCTTCCGGCCGGGGCCGGTGAAGTCGGCGAATACTCCATGCTGCCGCTGCACGTCGAGCGTGAGGTCCGTGTGGGCGAAGATCGCTTCCTGCTTGCGCTTCTGGAACGCCAGGCCCCCCACCTCGGCGTTCACCCGGATCGTCGTGGTCTGCCGCCAGTGCTCGAGGCCACCATGGGCAACGAGTGCCAGGTCGAGGAGGTCGGACATGGTGCCAGCTCGCTTTCGTTGCGCGGCGGGCTCGGAGTCGTGGCCGGACAGGTCGGTCAGGCTCTCGCGCCCTGTTCTGACTGCTCTCCAAACCTAGCACCCTGGGAAGGAATTTTGAAGTCAGGGTGCGACGGTGAGGTGCGCGACGCTGGGTAAGGCCGCCTGCCGTTACGGGCGGGATGAGCTTTCGTGAATGTCGAGGGTGAACGGCACGGTGACGTCGCGGGGCGGGTCGTCGCGGCGCTCCATGTGCTGGCTGATCAGGTCGACGGCTGCGTCGGCGATGGCCGGTTTGTCGGGCGCGATGGTCGTGAGCCGGGGGGCGCTGTAGCGGCCTTCGTCGATACCGTCGAAGCCGACGACGGCGAGGTCGTCGGGGATGGCGAGGCGGCGGTCGCGGGCGGCGCTGAGGGCGCCGATGGCGAGCAGATCGTTGAAGCAGAACACGGCGTCCGGCGGTTCGGCGAGGTTGAGCAGGTGGGCCATGGCGGCCGCACCGTCGGCCCGGCTGTAGCTGCTCGACGTCACGTTGAGCCGGGGGTCCGGGGTGAGCCCGGCATCGTGCAGCGCCTTGTGGTAGCCGGCGAGGCGCAGCGCGGCGGTGCCGTTCTGGCCGGGCTGGTCGCCGATCGCCGCGATCCGCTTGCGGCCCAGGCCGATCAGGTGCGCGGTCGCCAGTTCCGCGGCCTTGACGTTGTCGATGGCGACGTGGTTGGCGGGCGCGTCGAGGGCGCGCTCGCCGAGCAGTACCAGCGGGGTAGCGTTGTCGATCTCGGCGATGTCCGACGGTCGCAGGCCGATCGGGCTGAGCACGACCGCGTCGACCAGCGCCCGGTGTGCGGTGTTGACGACTGCGAGTTCGCGTTCCCGCACGCCGCCGGTCTGTTCGATGAGCACCGTCCAGTCGCGCCGGGCGGCGGCGACCATGACGAGGCCGCAGAGCTCCGCGAAGTACGGGTTGGAAAGCTCGGGAACGGCCAGAGTCAGGAAGCCGGTGCGGCCGCGGCGCAGGTTGCGGGCGCCGATGTTCGGGACATAGCCGAGTGACTCGATGGCGGCCTGCACCCGGCGCCTGTTGTCGGCGGTGACGAACGAGTAGCCGTTGACCACATTGGAGACGGTCTTGACGGAGACGCCGGCGTGCGCGGCGACGTCCTTCAGGGTCACGGACATCCACGATCCTCCCATTGGCGGAGCCGACGATACAACGATGTAACGAGTTTGGGAAGCAGCCTTTACAACGTCGTTCCAACGATGCAACATGTGCTGACCCTGTCCCGCCGCAGGTCCGGCGGGCGCGTTCTCACACCAGCCGGGAGACGGAAGGTCGACCCAATGGCATCCATAACGAAGATCGGCACCGGACTCGTCGCCGCGTTACTGCTGACGGCGGGTTGCGGCGGCGGCACGCAGTCCGATCCCGACGCCGCCGTCGAGCTCAGCCTGTGGACCGGGTTCACCGGTCCGGACCGGCCCGCCTACGAGGCCCTGGTCAAGCAGTTCAACGACAGCCATCCCAAGATCAAGGTCACCATGGACGTGCAGCCGTGGGACGCGATCGGCCAGAAGCTGCCCGGCGCCTGGGCCACCGGCCAGGGCCCCGACCTGGCTACGCCCAACTTCGACCCGGGCGTGCTGTTCAACTACGTGAAGACCAACTCGGTGCTGCCGCTGGACGAGGCCGTCGGTACCGGCGACGGCAAGCTGAACAAGGATGCCTTCCCGGCCACCGTGAACACCGCGTTCACCATCGACGGCAAGCTCTACGCGGCGCCGGCGAACGTGGCGACGCTGGTGCTCTACTACAACAAGCAGATGCTCAGCGCGGCCGGTGTCGCCGAGCCCAAGACGGCGGACGACCTGGTGGCGGCGGCCCGCAAGCTCACGAAGGTCGAGGGCGGCAAGGTCACGCAGTACGGCATCTCGCTGGCCGACCACTCGACCATCCAGATGTGGCCGATCCTGCAATGGATGAACGGCGGCGACATCGTCGACGCGAAAGGCTGCGCCGTCATCGCGTCCCCGGCCAGCGTCCAGGCGCTGCAGACCTGGGCCGACCTGGTCACGAAGGACCAGGTGAGTCCCGTCGGCCAGACCGGCGCCGACGCCGACACCCTCTTCTCCGCCAAGAAGGCCGCCATGGAGATCAACGGCCCGTGGGCCGCGGCCGGGTTCACGTCGGCCGGCATCGACCTCGGGATTGCGCCGATCCCGGTCGGCGTGGGCGGTCCGGTCACGCTCGCCTCGACCGTGCCGCTCTCGGTCGGCCGCCAGACCAAGCACAAGGCGCAGGCGCTGGAGTTCCTGAGCTGGTGGACGGGCAAGACCGCGCAGGCGGCCTTCTCCGCGGCGTCGGGCTTCCCGGCGGTGCGTACCGACGTCACGACGAACAACGCGGCCGTGGCGCCCTTCGCCGCCGGGCTGCCCAACGCGCGGCTGTACCTGCCCGGCCTGCCCAGCTCGGCGAAGATCGACTCCGACGCGTACGTGCCGCTGATCGGCAAGATCACTCGTGGTGAGCCGGTCCAGGCGTCGGCGCAGGCCGCGGCCGACGCCATCAACAAGATCACCGGCTGCAAGAGCTGACCGGGCGTCCGGCCCGCCCGGGGAAGGCGGGCCGGACAGCGCCGCGAAGGGATGAACCATTCCATGAAGACGGCCAACCGAGCGCTGCGGTCGCTCAATCCGGCCTACCTGTACCTGCTGCCCAGCCTCGCGCTCATCGCGGTGTTCATCGCCGAGCCCATCGCCGGCTCAGGGTGGATGAGCCTGCACGACTGGACGATCGGCGAGGAGACGCACCGCTGGGTCGGCCTCGGCAACTACGCCGAGCTGCTCGGCGACGAGCGGTTCCGCAACGCGCTCACCGTCACGTGGCTGTACACCGCCGTGGAGGTCGTCGGTCAGGTCGGGCTCGGATTCGCCCTGGCCCTGTGGCTGCGCCGCACGACGTGGCTGACGAAGGTGCTGCGCTCGGCTTTCTTCTTCCCGACGGTGGCGTCGTTCGCCGTCGTGGGAGTGGTGTGGAAGTTCCTCCTCGATCCGCAGGTCGGGCTGGTCAACGGGTGGCTGGGACGGATCGGGATCCTCGGTCCGACCTGGCTGACCGACACGAGACTGGCTCTGCCGACCGTGATGGCGATCGGCATCTGGAAGGGGACCGGCTTCAGCATGATCGTGCTGCTGGCGGCGCTGCAGGACGTCCCGCGGCAGCTCATCGAGGCGGCCACACTGGACGGTGCCGGCCGGTGGCAGCAACTGCGGGCGGTCGTCGTCCCCGCGGTGCGCCCGGCCCTGCTGTTCACGGTCGTGATCGCGACGGTCACGTCCCTGCAGCTGTTCGACCTGGTCTACGTGATGACCTCGGGCGGGCCGCTGTTCCACACCGAGTCGATCGTGGCGTACCTGTACCAGCGCGGGTTCGTCGAATTCCGTATGGGCTACGCCAGCGCGATCGCCTGGGTCCTGTTCATCATGATCCTCGCGGTGTCACTGCTGCAGCTGCGCATTGGTGGCCGCGATGACGACGATTAAGCTGCTCCGTCGCACCGGCCGGCTCCTGTCGTGGCTGGTGCTGTGCATCGCGGCGGCGGCCACTGTCCTGCCGTTCGTGTGGATGCTCAGCGTGGCGGTGCGGACCCCGCAAGACCTGTACGGCGACCCGGGCGGGCTGTGGCCGGGCCGGTTCACCCTCGCCGGGTTCCATGCGATCGTCACCGATCTGCCGTTCGCGCGGCTGGCGTTCAACACGTTCCTGTTCGCCGGCGGAACGACCGTGCTGCTGGTGTTCTTCGACTCGCTGACGGCCTATGCGCTGGCCCGGTTGCGATTCCGGGGCCGCCGGGCGGTGTTCGTCGTCATCCTGGCCACGCTCATGGTGCCGTTCCAGGTGACCCTGATCCCGGTGTTCCTCACCCTGTTCCACCTGGGTTGGCTCAACACGTTCCAGGGCCTGATCATCCCGAGGGCCACCAGCGCCCTGGGCATCTTCATGCTCCGCCAGTTCTTCCTCACCATCCCCCGCGAGCTCGACGAGGCCGCCCGCATCGACGGGGCCGGCTCGTTCCACGTGTACCGCCGGATCATCCTGCCGCTGGCCAAACCGGCGCTGGCGTCGCTCTTCGTCATCCAGTTCATGGCCCTGTGGAACGACTTCCTGTGGCCGCTCGTCGTCTCCAGCACCATCGAGATGCGAACGCTGCCCTCCGCGCTCACGCTCTTCCAGAGCCAGTCCGGCGTCGACCACGCCGCCCTCATGGCCGGCGCCGCGATCTCGCTCGCGCCGCTGGCCGTCGTATTCCTGCTGGCCCAGCGCTTCCTCGTGCAGGGCGTCGCCACCACCGGTCTGAAATAGATGGGACCCATCGTGCTCAACTGCCACGTCACGCTCGACCCCGCGTTCCGCATCGGCACTGTCGACCCGCGCTTGTTCGGCTCGTTCGTCGAACACATGGGCCGCTGTGTCTACGGCGGCATCTTCGAGCCCGGACACGACCATGCCGGCACCGACGGCCTGCGCCAGGACGTGCTCAAGCTCACCCGGGAGCTCGGCGTCACGATGGTGCGGTACCCGGGCGGCAACTTCGTCTCGGGGTACCGCTGGGAGGACGGCGTCGGCCAGGTGAGCGAGCGGCCCCGCCGGCTCGACCTCGCCTGGCGGTCGGTGGAGACCAATGCCTTCGGTCTCAACGAGTTCATGACCTGGGCCCGCCGGGCCGAGGTAGAACCGATGATGGCGGTCAACCTCGGCACGCGGGGCATCCAGGAGGCGTGCGACCTGCTCGAGTACGCGAACCATCCGGGCGGTTCCTACTGGTCCGACCTGCGCATCGCGCACGGTGTCCGGGAACCGCACGGCATCAGGCTGTGGTGCCTGGGTAACGAGATGGACGGACCGTGGCAGGTCGGCCACAAGAGCGCGGATGCCTACGGCGTGCTCGCCGCCGAGACCGCCAAGGCCATGCGGCAGGTCGACCCCGGCATCCGGTTGGTCGCCTGCGGCAGCTCCAACGACCGGATGCCGACCTTCGGCGCCTGGGAGGCGACGGTCCTCGACCACACCTTCGACCACGTCGACTACATCTCATTGCACGCGTACTTCGAGAAGGCCGGCGACGACCGCGCGAGCTTCCTCGCCTCGGGCCTGGCCATGGACCG
The DNA here is from genome assembly GCF_050948465.1 of Dactylosporangium sp. CA-092794. NCBI lineage: Bacteria > Bacillati > Actinomycetota > Actinomycetes > Micromonosporales > Micromonosporaceae > Dactylosporangium > Dactylosporangium sp. CA-092794. The sequence goes on from NZ_CP192044.1 coordinate 4,904,959, forward strand.
TTTCATCGACGGGGTCGTCGCGACCGCGGACCACGTCGCAGCCAAGAAGCGGTCCCGGCGCAAGCTCCTGCTGTCCTTCGACGAGTGGAACATCTGGTACGAGAGCCGCTTCGCCGGCCACACCAACCTCGACTGGGCCCAGGCGCCGCGCCTCATCGAGGACGAATACACCACCGAGGACGCGGTTGTCGTGGGATCGCTGCTGATGAGCCTGCTGCGCCACGCGGACCGGGTCGGCGTCGCGTGCCTCGCCCAGCTGGTGAACATCATCGCTCCCATCCGCGCCGAGCCGGACCGGCCGGCCTGGCGGCAGACCATCTTCCACCCCTTCGCCCTCACCGCCCGCCACGCGCGCGGCGACGTGCTGCGCGTCGAGCCGATCACGCCGACCTATGACACGGCGAAGCACGGCGACGTGCCGGTCGCCGACGTGGTCGCCACGCACGACCCCGACAGCGGCGCGGTCACCGTGCTCGCGGTCAACCGCAGCGAGACCGAACCGGTGCTCCTCCAAGCCGCGACCCGCGCCCTGCCCGGGCTGCGCGTCGCCGAACACCAGATCATTGGCGGCATCGCCGACGAACTGCTGCTCACCAACCACGCGGACGCCCCGGAACGGGTCGGCCCGCGTCAGGGACGGGGCGCCGTCATCGACGCCGGCGTCCTCGCCGTCGAACTGCCCCCGGTCTCGTGGAGCATCCTGCGCCTCGCCCGCTGACCTTCCCGACGAGCCCGATCGTGCCGGATCGGGCTCAGCAGGCGAGCTGGGCACACTTGGGTGATGGGACTGCATGATCTCGGCGTGGCGGTGCGCCGGTTGCGGGAGCGTACGGCGCCCGCCGCGGTCGGGCTGCCGGTCGGCGGCCGGCGGGTTCGTGGGTTGCGGCGGGAGGAGCTCGCCGAGCTGGCCGGAGTGTCCGCGGATTACGTGCGGCGGTTGGAGCAGGGGCGCAGTCACCCTTCGGCCGGTGTGGTCAACGCCATCGCCCGGGCGTTACGGGTGGGGCGGGCAGACTATGAGCGGCTGTGTGCGCTGGCCGGGTATGCCGCGGCGGACGGGCTGGTGCCGCGGCGGGTGGGTGCGGGCGCGATACGGCTGCTGGAGCGGCTCGACGACACCCCCGCGTTCCTGTGCGACGCGGCGTGGAACGTGGTCGCCGTCAACAGCGCGTGGACGGCGTTGCGCAGTGGCGCGCCGTCCGGGCAGGCCTGGGACTGGAACGTCGCGTGGCGCACGTTCTGCAGTCCGCTCGGCGGGATCAGCCGGACCGCGGAGGAAGCGGCCGGCTTCAAGGCGATGCTCGCGGCCCGGTTGCACGGTGCGTCGCTGCGGTACCCGGCCGACGAGTCCCTCGCCGGGCTCGTCGACGAGCTGCGGAGCACGAGCCGCGCGTTCGACACCTTGTGGCGCACTCCGGGAGCTGTCCGGGCGCACGAGAACAGCGCCGTGTTCCGTCATCCCGACGGTGGTGTTGTCACGCTTGACGGCAACATGCTCGCGGTTCCGGGCGACGACCTCGTGGCGGTTGTCCTGACGGCGGCGCCGGGATCGACGGACGCGGCGCGGCTGGCGGAGATCGTCGGCGGCTCCGGGAAGCCGGCCGTGCTCAAAGTGGGACAACCTGGCCCAGGCTGACCGGGCCTGTCACTGCCATGCTGACCTCGTGTTGATCATTCCCGCCGGCTGCAGCGCACCCGAACCGCGTGGCGGGGGTCACGCTCGCTCCGGGATTGCTTCGATCTCGTAGCAAGTTGCGCCGTATGTGCTTCAACTTCGAAGCACTTCCGTCGAAGGCAGGCTCAGACATGAAGGCAGTGCGTTTCCATGAGTACGGCGACCCCGACGTCCTGCGTTACGAGGACGTGGCGCAGCCCGTCCCCGGACCCGGGCAGGTCCGGATCCGGGTCGCCGCGACGTCGTTCAACGGGGTCGACGGCAACATCCGTGGTGGGTTCATGCAGGGCCCCATCCCCGTGCGGCTGCCGCATACCCCGGGTATCGACGTGGCCGGCACGGTCGACGCGGTGGGCGAGAACGTGGCCGGCGTCGCGGCCGGTGACACGGTCGTCGGGTTCCTGCCGATGGCCGCCGACGGCGCCGCCGCGGAATACGTCCTGGCACCGGCCGAGATCCTGGCGGCGGCGCCCACGAGTATCCCGCTGGCTGATGCTGCCGCGCTGCCGCTGGTTGGCCTGACCGCGTGGCAGGCCCTGTTCGACCACGCCCAACTGACCGCCGGGCAGCGGATACTGATCAACGGTGCCGGTGGTGCGGTCGGCGGTTACGCCGTGCAACTGGCGAAGAACGCCGGCGCCTATGTGATCGCCACCGGCAGCCCCCGCAGCGGCGAGCAGGTCAAGGCCGCCGGCGCCGACGAGGTCATCGACCACACCACCACCGCGGTGAACACGGCGGTGACCGAACCGGTCGACGTCGTGCTCAACCTCGCCCCGATCGACCCGGCGCAACTGGCCGCTCTGCTCACCCTGATCCGTCCCGGCGGTGTCTTGGTGAACACCACGGTGTGGATGCCCGCCCCCAGCGACGAGGAACGCGGCGTGCGCGGCATCGACCTGTTCGTCCGCAGCGACGCCGGCCAGCTCTCCCGCCTGGTGACACTGGCCGATTCCGGGCAGTTGCGCGTCGACGTCGCCGAACGGGTACCGCTGAACGAGCTTGCCACAGTCCACGCCCGGGCGGCCATGGGCGCGCTGTCCGGCAAGGTCGTCATCGTGGTGGAAGCACTCTCCAGATAGGAAGAACGTCGATGTCCGACAGAAAAGTGATCGCGGTGCTGGGCGCGACCGGCACGCAGGGCGGGCCGTGGCGCGGGTGCTGCTGGCCGACGGTGAGTTCGGCGTGCGGTGTTCGACGGGGCGTACGGCGCGTTCCTGGTCACCCCGTATTGGGAGCACCGCTCCCCGGCCCGGGAACTGGCCGAGGTGGAGAACCTCATCAGCGCCGCCCAGGCGGCCGGCCTGCAGCACGTGGTGTGGTCGACGCTGGAAGACACCCGGGAGGTCATCCCGGCCGACGACGGCCGGATGCCGATGATCGACGGCGGTTACCGGGTGCCGCACTTCGACGTGAAGGGTGGCTCGGCCGACGCCTCCAGGACGCTGGCCATCGAGCCCGTCTGCGCGGTGCTACCCCTCGGGCACCCACTCGCCACCCGCGACGCACTGCGCGGGCCGGTCAGTGGCAGGTGGCGCGGGCGGCGGCGAGGATCTGGTCGACCACCGGCTCCGGGTGGGAGATCAGGGTGAGGTGCGAGCCGCCCGGCACGCGCAGCACGCTCGACTTCGCGCGGGCGGCCATCGTGGCCTGCGACTCGGGGGTGATGATGCGGTCCGCGGTGCCGATCACCGACCAGGACGGGATGCGCTGCCAGGCGGCGGCCGTCGAGCGGGTCATGAACGCGGCGGTGGAGGCCGGGCGCTGCGACGCCCACAGTACCCGGGCCGTGGCCGGCGGCAGGTCCGGGCCGAACGACCGCAGGAACACCGGCTCCTTCAGGTAGAGGTCGGCGGCGCCGCCCGGCGCGGACGGGTACGGCACCCGGTCGTAGAGCGTGCCCGGCGGGCCGCCCAGCGCCGAGCCCGCGCCGCTGAGCTGGGCCGTGGTCTCGCCGACGGCGGGCATCGCGGCGTCGACGTACACCAGGGCCTTGACGTTGCCGTTGCCGGCCGCCGCGTTGGTGATGACCGAGCCGCCGTAGGAGTGCCCGACCAGCACGATCGGGCCGTCGACGGTGCGCAGGAAGTCGGCGACCGACGCCGCGTCGCCGGTCAGGCCGCGCAGCGGGTTGGCCACGGCGCGGGCCACGTAGCCGGCCTCCTGCAGGCGGCCGACCTCGCCGCTCCAGCTGGAGGTGCCGGCCCAGGCGCCGTGTACGAGGACGACCGTGGGCTTGGCGGCGCAGCCCGAGGGCGGGGCCGGCCGGGCGGCGGGTCCGAGGGCCGTCAGCATGAGCACGGCCAGGACGAGCGGCTTCATGCGGTGCAACTACCCGGAATCGGGCCGGGTAGTTGCACCGCACAAGCCGCATAAAGCCGCGAACTAAGCGGGCACCGTCCAGTTCTGGTTCGTGCCGCCGCCGCAGGTCCAGATCTGCAGCCGGGTGCCGTTGGCCGAGCTCGGCCCGGTGGCGTCCAGGCACTTGCCGGAGCCGACGTTGACCAGGGTCTGGCCGGTGCGGGTCCACTTCTGCGCGTTCGTGCCGTTGCAGTCGTAGAGCTGGACCTTCGTCCCGTTCGCCGTCCCCGCGCCGGTCACGTCCATGCACTTGCCCAGCGCCCGCAGCGTGCCGTCGGTGGCCCGGGTCCACTGCTGGGCGGCGGTGCCGTTGCAGTCGTAGAGCTGCACGGCCGCACCGTTGGCGGAACTGGCGCCCGCGACGTCGACGCACTTGCTGCCGTAGCCCACGATCTGCCCGGTCGAACCGCCCGGGCCGGTGGGGCCGCCGGTGGTCGGCCCGGAGGTCGGGCCGGTGCCGAGCCAGGTGTTGGCGGCGTTGGCGCCGGTGGTGTCGATCGCGGCGTTGTTCTCCACGGGGCTGGGCACCGAGCCGGGGAACACGATGAACGTGACCGGCCCGGCCGTGCCGCCGGTCGCCGGATTCGGGTCGATGCCGAGGGCGACGGCGAGCGCGTACGACCCCTCGCCGATGATGTTGTTCGGCCCCTCGTCGGCGAAGACCGCGTAGGCGACCTGGTTGTTGTAGACGACCGCGGCCACCGACCCGGCCCGGATGCCGTTGGCGCCGTAGTCGAAGCGGGAGCTGGGTAGCGGCACCACGTAGTAGCGCGTGACGTCGGAGGTGAAGTACGCGCCGGTCGAGGTGGTGAACGAGGTCTGCGGCTGGTACCACGGGTCGGTGCCGGCGTTGCAGTGCGACGTGCCGATGCCGTCGCAGTCGATGTCCATGTCGGCGGTCCAGAAGTAGGCCGAGCCGCTCTTGCAGATCGCGACCGTGGCCGCACCGCCGTCGTCGGTGGCGTACTTGCCGTTGGACACCTGGGTGCAGGTCTGGGTGCGGGCCAGCAGCTGGCTCGCGCTCGGCCCGGCGGCGAGCGCGGCGGTGCCGGACCGTGTGATCGCGAAGGCGGCGGTCGCGGTCAGCGACAGCGCCACCGTCACGACCGCGATGAGGGGGAGACGGTACCTGAGCACGGGCAGCTCCTAGGAAGACTCGGAGGAGGGTCTCCCGACGGCGAGCGGACGGAACCGCCGAAGGTTGAACGATAGGTAACCTGACTGACAGATATCTGTCAATACTCACGTTCATCCGGCAGGAGCGCCCGCGCCGCGTCGGCATCCCCGGCCCGCATCACCGCGTGGATCCGGTGCGCCAGGGCGGTGACGTCGGTGATGCCGACGGTCCACTCGTCGACGTACTGCCGCACGGCCTCCCCGGACAGCCCCAGCTGCAGCGACCGCCGCTCCGGCAGGGGCCGCAGGTGCAGGTCGCGCTCGGGGTCCCACTGCACCCGCACCGGGCTCTCGCGCAGCCGCCGTCCCCACTCGGCGCGGCTGGCGTGCACCCGCGGCTCGTAGTGGCTCAGGCACGCCCGCGCGAGCGCGTCGTCGAACCCGTCGCGCCGCAGCTCGACCGCCAGGACGTGCTCCTGGCCGGGCTTGGCGGCCCAGCCGCTGCGGTACATCATCCACAGGAACGACGGCTTGATCCAGGTCATCCGATCCCGCTTGAACGGCGGCACGAAGCGCCCGGCGGCGACCGCGGCGCGGGCGATCTCCGGGCTGTACGCCTGATACACCGTGATCGTCGCGGTGGTGTAGAGGGCCTGGATCTCGCGCGTCGCCACGCGGCCATCCTGGGCCCCCGCGCCGGGGTCGCGCCAGCGGGTTTCCGGCATGCTTTGCATCGTGGACGAGACCCACCCCTTCACGCTCGCCGATCTGCCCGCGGTCGCCGCCGACGTGGCCGCGAAGCTGGCCGAGGCCGGCTTCACCGAGGCGCCGCACCTGCGCCAGACGCTCGCCCTCGCCGAGGAGGCCGGCGAGCTGGTCGGGGCCGTGCGGCGCCACTACGGCATGGCCCGGCGCACCGGCCCGTTCTCCGACATCGAGGCCGAGCTCGCCGACGTCGTGCTCACCGCGTTCGTCACCGCCCACACGATGGGCATCGACCTGGAGCGGGCGCTGGCCGCCAAGCTCGCCGTCGTCTACACCCGCGGCTGGCGGGACGACCGGTGAACCGGCTGGACCTGATCGGCTGGGCCGGCGCGGCGCTGCTGGTGTGGTCGCTGTTCCAGCGCCGGCAGCTGCGCCTGCGGCTGCTCAACCTGGCCGGCTGGGCGATCCTGGCCGGCTACGCCGCGGCGGTGCGGGTCTGGCCCCTGGCCGGCCTCAGCCTCGCCCTGGCCGGCATCAATGTCCGGAAGTGGTACTCCCTGATGCGCGACCGCCACGACGAGCGCGCGTATCAGGTGGTGGAGGTCGCGACCGACGACAACTTCCTGGCCCACGTGCTGCGGGTGCACTGGGCCGACATCGCCCGGTTCAACCCCGACTTCCGCTTCGAGGACGACGAGCGCCTGGCCTTCCTCACCCTCAACCGCGACGAGGTGGTCGGCGTGCTGGTGCTGCGCCACGACCCGGACGACCCGGAGGTGGCGCAGGTCGAGCTCGACTACGTGACCGGCCGGTACCGCGACCTGACCCCCGGCGAGTTCGTCTTCCGCCGCAGCGGCCAGCTCACCGCGCACGGCTTCCGCCGGGTCCTGACCCCACCCGGCATGGTCGCCCCCTACTACGCCCGGCTGGGCTTCCGCCCGATCGGCGACCGGTACGCGCTGGAGCTCACTTCTCATTAGCTCTGCTAAGGAGGTATTCTCGGGGGTATGGATCACCAGGCCCTCGCGGACGCCCTGTTCGCCCAGCTCAACGGCGTGCGCCGGGTGCTGCGGCGGCGCACGCGGGCCAGCCTGGAGCAGATCGGCGGCCCGGTCCGCCCGGAGCTGACCCCGAGCCAGGTGGAGCTGCTGCGCCTGGTGGAGGCGGCCCCCGGCACCGGCGTGGGCGCCGCGGCGCAGGGCTTGCACCTGGCCGGCAACTCGGTCAGCACGCTGGTCAACCAGCTCACCGAGCTGGGCCTGCTGCGCCGCGACCGCGATCCGGCCGATCGCCGCTCGGCCCGGCTGTTCCTGACCCCGGCCGCGCAGTCCCGCCTGTCGGCCTGGCGCGCGGCCCGGGTGTCGCACCTGGCCGCCGCGCTGGCGCACCTCGATCCGCCCGACCGCGAGCAGCTGACCGCCGCGATCCCGGCCCTGTCCCGCCTCGCCGACATCCTCACCACCATGGACATCCCCGCGGCCTCGGACGCCGCCGGCGCGTCGCCGAGTCCCGTCGCGGCTCCGGGCACCCGCAAAGCCGCGGACGAAGCACCGCCCGGGCCGTCGTCGGTCACCGCCGCAAGTCAGCGGCCGGCGGGGGATTCTCTTCCTAGTTTCCTAGGAAATAGTACAGAGCGTGACGAGCGCGAAGGAGCCGCCCGATGACACCGGCAGTCGAGATTCGCGGGTTGCGGCACCGCTTCAAGGAGACCGTCGCCGTCGACGATCTGTCGCTCACCGTCCAGCCCGCGGAGATCTTCGGCCTGCTCGGGCCCAACGGGGCCGGCAAGACCACGACGATCCGGGTGCTCACGACGCTGCTGCCGCCCCAGGCGGGCGAGGCGGCCGTCTTCGGCCACGACGTGCGCCGCAACCGCATGGCCGTGCGCCGGCTGATCGGCTACGTCCCGCAGGCCCTGTCCGCCGACGCCGGGCTGAGCGGCCGCGAGAACGTCGCCCTGTTCGCCCGGCTCTTCGACGTGCCGCGGGCCGAGCGCAAGGCCAGGGCCGACGCCGTGATCGAGGCGATGGGCCTGGCCGACGCCGCGGACCGCCCGGCCGCGACGTATTCCGGCGGCATGGTCCGCCGGCTCGAGCTGGCCCAGGCGCTGGTCAGCGCGCCGCGGCTGCTGGTGCTCGACGAGCCGACGATCGGCCTGGACCCGGTGGCGCGGGCCGGGGTGTGGGAGCGCATCACCCAGGTGCGGGCCCAGACCGGGATGACCGTGCTGGTCACCACGCACTACATGGAGGAGGCCGAGGAGTTCTGCGACCGCGTGGCGCTGATGCACCGCGGCCGGATCCGGGCCCTCGGCACCCCGGCGGAGCTGATCGCCTCCGCGGCCGGGGAAAGTCTGGACGACGTCTTCCGGGAGTACACCGGCGATGATCTCGACTCGGGAGGGTTCAGCGATGTCCGTGCAGCTCGCCGCACCGCACGCCGCCTCGGCTGAGCCGCGGCCCGTCGGCCCGGCGCGGGTCCTGCTGACCCGCGTGTGGGCGATGTGCCTCGTGGAGCTGCAGAAGCTGCGCCGGGACCGGACCGAGGTGGTCACCCGGGCCATCCAGCCGGCGCTGTGGCTGGTCATTTTCGGTCAGACGTTCACGCACCTGCGGGCGATCCCGACCGGTGACGTGCCGTATCTGGACTTTCTGGCGCCGGGCATCCTGGCCCAGTCGGCGCTGTTCGTGTCGATCTTCTACGGCATCCACATCATCTGGGAGCGCGACGCGGGGGTGCTCGCGAAGCTGATGGTGACGCCGACGCCGCGGGCGGCGCTGGTGGCCGGGAAGGCGTTCGCGGCCGGGGTGCGGGCGCTGGTGCAGGCGGTGGTGGTGCTGGTGCTGGCCGCGGTGCTCGGCGTGGCGCTGTCCGCCAATCCGCTCAAGCTGCTGGGCACGGCGGTGGTGCTGGTGCTCGGTTCGGCGTTCTTCTGCTGCCTGTCGATCATGCTGGCCGGCCTGGTGCTGAAGCGGGACCGGATGATGGGCATCGGTCAGGCGATCATGATGCCGCTGTTCTTCGCGTCGAACGCGCTCTATCCGGTGTCGGTGATGCCGGGCTGGCTGCGGGTGCTCAACCACATCAATCCGCTCAGCTACGAGGTGGACGCGCTGCGCGGCCTGCTGATCGGCACGCCCGCCCACCTCCTGCTCGATTTCGGGGTACTGGTGGGATCGGTCGCCGTCGCGGTGTTCCTGGCCTCGGCGATCCTCGGTCGACTCACGCGCTGACGGGTCGATGCTCTACGATGCGTACCCATGACGGAGGGTGGCGAGTGGTCGGACCGGATCGACACGACCACGCCCCATCCGGCCCGTCGATACAACTACTGGCTGGGCGGCAAGGACAACTTCGCCGCCGACCGCGCGTCGGGTGATGCGATCGCGACGGTGTATCCGGCGATCCGCACGGCCGCCCGGGAGAACCGGGCCTTCCTGCAGCGGGCGGTGCGGTTCCTGGCCGCCGAGGCGGGCGTGCGCCAGTTCCTCGACATCGGCACGGGCATCCCGACCGCCGACAACACGCACGAGGTGGCGCAGTCGATCGCGCCGGCGTCACGGATCGTGTATGTCGACAACGACCCGATCGTGCTGACCCACGCCCGTGCGCTGCTGACGAGCACGCCGGAGGGCGCCACCGCCTACATCGACGCGGATCTGCGCAGCCCGGCGTCGATCCTGCACCACGAGACGCTGCGCCGGACGCTGGACTTCGACCGGCCGATCGCGCTGATGCTGATCGCGATCGTGCACTTCCTGTTCGACGAGGACAAGCCGTATGAGACGGTCGGCGCCCTGGTGGCGGGGCTGCCGTCGGGCAGCTACGTGGGGATGAGCCACGGCACGGGCGACCTGGTGCCGCGGGCGCAGCGCGAGCGCGCCGAGGCGGAGATCCGGGCGGGCCGGCTGCGGGTGGACGCGGTGGCCCGCTCGAAGGAGGATGTCGCCCGGTTCTTCACCGGCCTGGAGCTGCTCGAGCCGGGCATCGTCCCGATCTCGCAGTGGCGCCCGACGGTGCCGGAGGAGGACCGCCCGCCGCTGGCCGACGCGTCGCTCTATGGCGTGGTCGCCCGCGTCCCCTGACGGGGTCAGTCGCCGAAGTCGTCACCCGGATCGATCTCGACGCGCTGTTCCTCGGTGATCCGGATGCCGTTGCCGGTGAGCGCCCGGCGCCACGCCTCGGGCAGGGGCCGCGAGGAGAACCGGGTCTGGACCGTCCGGCCGGCCACGACGAGCTTGAGGGCGGTGTGCACGGGTCGTTCCCGGTCGGAGTCGTCGACGAAGGCCTTGCGCACGATGTGGACCCGCGTGATCGAGCCGGGCGGATAGGTCTGGGTCCGGCCGCTGAACCTGCGCACGGTCAGCCCGGCGGGGCTCAGGCGCAGCTCGGCGGCGGCGCGTCGCTCCCGCCGGAGCAGCCACAGGCCGACGAGCGCGCAGAGCGTGTAGGCGGGGACGATGGTGCGCAGGTCGAACGTGAACGTCGAGATGCCCGTGGCGAGGAAGAGGATCACCACCAGGGTGAGGAACTGGCTGTCGAAGAGCAGTGTTCCGCCGTCGGGCGCCCAGGTCAGCTCGTCGTCGCCGGTCATGTATGCATGATGGCCGAGGTCTGGCCGGCGATCGACCCTGTCGGGGGCTGACCGTGCCGGGCCCGGGTCGGCGTCCCGAGCCCGGCACGGTGTCCTCAGGCCTTGGCGAAGGTCTGTGCGCCGCTGCCGTTGCAGTCCCAGATCTGCAGCCGGGTGCCGTTGCCGGTGTTGCCGCCGGGTGAGTCGAGGCAGCGGCCGGACTGCGGGTTGGACAGGGTGCCGTTGGTGCCCGCGATCCAGACCTGCGCCGGGTTGCCGGTGCAGTTGTGCAGTTGCAGCTGGGTGCCGTTGGCGGTGCCGCCGCCGGCGATGTCCAGGCACATGCCCATCGTGGTGAGCGAGTTGCCGGTCCAGGCCCAGTTCTGGTCCCGGGCCTGGTCCTGGCAGTCCCACAGCTGCACGGCGGCGCCGTCGCCGCCGATGTCGTCGCCGTTGACGTCCACGCACTTGCCGGCCGGGCCGATGATGTTGGAGGCGCCGCCGTTGTACGCAAACGTCTGGGCGCCGCTGCCGTTGCAGTCCCAGATCTGCAGCCGGGTGCCGTTGCCGGTGGCGCCGCCGGGGGAGTCGAGGCAGCGGCCGGAGCCGACGTTGACGAGGGTGCCGTTGGGCCGGGTGACCCACTTCTGGTTGGGTCCGCCGTGGCAGTCCCACAGCTGGACCTGGGCGCCGTTGCCGGTGGCGCCGTTGACGACGTCGAGGCAGCGGCCGAGGGTCTGCAGCTCGCCGTTCTTCAGCAGCCAGTGCTGGTCCCTGGCCCAGGACTGGCAGTCCCAGAGCTGGACCGCGGTGCCGTTGCCGCCGGTGTCGTCGCCGGCGACGTCCATGCACTTGCCGGCCGGGCCGACGACGGTGTAGCCGGATGCGGTGGTACCGCCGCCGCCCGGGCCCTTGTTGTAGACGGCCACGGAGTCGATGACGAGCGAGGCGCCGGAGACGGTGGCGGCGTTGGGGCCGCCGCCGTAGGCGTTGGGGAAGCCGCCGCCGATGGCCAGGTCGTAGATGATGAAGAACGGGTGGTCGACGGCGTTGGACCAGGTGGTGGCGTCGACCTGGTTGCCGTAGAGGGTGAAGAAGTTGCTGCCGTCGAGGTAGAAGCGGATCTGTTCGGGCGAGACCGACCGGTCGATCTCGACGGCGTAGTCGTGGAAGCCGGTCTGGCAGCCGGGGCAGGCCCGTTCGCCGCTGCCGAGGCCGATGCTCTCGTTGCAGGGGCCGTTGGGGTTGACGCCGCAGTGCAGGGTGCTGAAGACGGAGCTGCGGCCGTTGATGTCCTCCATGACGTCGATCTCGCCGGAGCCGGGCCAGGGCACGCCGTTGCGCAGCGGGGCGCCGAGCATCCAGAAGGCGGGCCAGTAGCCCATGCCGTTGGAGGTGTTGACGTTGGGCTGCTGCAGGATGGATTCGATGCGGACCACGCCGCCGGGGTCGGCGCCGAAGGAGGCCGACTGGGTCTCGACCCGCCCGGAGGTCCAGCCGGAGCCGGGGTCGGAGCCGCTGTGCAGGGCGGTGAGCAGCAGGTGCCCGCTGCCGTCGTAGTGGACGTTGGCGGTGCTGCTGGTCATGGTCTCGATCTCGCCGGTGCCGAACGAGCTGCCGGGGCCGGTGTCGTAGCGCCACAGGCCGGTGTCGATGCCGCCGCCGGCCGGGCCGTTGAAGTCGTCGCTCCAGGTGAGGCTGAAGCCGGGCGGGGCGGGGTTGACGGTGGCCCCCGCGGGGCTGGTGGTGGCGGAGGCGTAGAACGGGACGGCGATGATGGCCGCCAGGGCGGCGGCGCGTAGTGCCGGCCGGGCGCCCCGGCCGAGTCTGGGATGCATCGGCGGACCTCCTCTGTCAGCATTGTTTACAGTTTCACCTCCGTGGTGTCAACGACTGTCGATATAGGCTCACTGTCCGTGCAGTGCCCGCCCGCCTGCTAGGTTGCGTAGAGTAACTGAACGGTGGCGTGGGGTGATTGCTCATGGGTGGCAAGCTTGGCGTCCTCGCGGCCGTGGCCGCCGTCGTCGCGGGAACGGGCGGCTCGGCGGGCGCCGCGCCGGCCGAGGGCACCGTCTACGGCCCGGCCGGGGAGGCGAGCGGCTACGTGGTGCTGCTCAAGGACTCGGCGGCCGCGCCGCGCGCCGAGAGCACGCAGGACCTCGTCTCGGCCCTGACGCGGCGGTACGGCGGCACCGTCCACGAGCAGTACACCTCCGCGCTGCACGGGTTCGCGATCGGCGGCCTCGACGAGACCCGCGCCCGGCAGCTCGCCGCCGCGCCCGAGGTCGCCCGGGTGGAACGCAACGTCCTGGTGCGCGCCCGCCGCGCCGCCCCGCCGCCGCGCGCCGAGGCCACGCAGAGCTACCCGCCGTGGAACCTGGACCGGATCGACAACCACCCGGGCAACATCGACGGCACCTACGAATACCCGGACACGGCCCAGGACATCACCGCCTACGTGCTGGACACCGGCATGCGGATCACCCACCAGGACTTCGGCGGCCGCGCCTCCTACGGGCGCAACTTCGTCAACCGGGTGATCAATTACTACCCGAACCCGGCCAACGACAACAACAGCAACGACCCGGACAACAGCGACGACTGCGACGGCTACGGCACCCACGTCGCCGGCACCATCGGCGGCACCGACTGGGGCGTGGCGAAGCAGATCAAGCTCGTCGCCGTCCGCGTGCTCGACTGCAGCGGCAACGGGTTCGTCTCCGAGATCGTCGCCGGGATCGACTGGGTCACCGCCCACGCCCAGCACCCCGCCGTGGTCAACCTCGACACGACCGGCGACCCGACCATCCTCATCGACGCCGCCGTGCGCCGCTCGATCGGATCCGGGCTGACCTGGGTCGTCCCCGCCGGCGACGGCTACGACGAGGACAGCGCGCCCGAAGCCTGCGCCGCCACGCCCAGCGACATCCGCGAGGCGATCGTCGTGTCGTCGTCGAGCCAGGACGACGACCCGGTCTACTACGCCGGCTACGGCCCGTGCGTCGACCTCTACGCCCCGGGCATCGACATCCCGGGCCCGTGGATCGGCTCCGACACCGCCCTGCAGTCGCGCGGCGGCACGTCCCTCGCCGCACCGCACGTCGCCGGGGCGGCCGCGCTGATCCTGCAGGCCCACCCGGACTACAGCCCGGCCCGGATCCGCGACGCGCTGGTGCAGGGCTCGACCGTCGGCAAGCTGCGCTGGTCGGCGGTCCGGCCGATTGTCGGGCAGAGCACGCCGAACCGGCTGCTGTTCGTCCGCCAGGCCGATCCGCCGCGCCCGGTGGGCCGGACGCGGAGCCTGTACAACCCGCGGTTCGGCACGACCGAGGTGTACGCCCGCTCGAACGCCGCCGACCATCTCATCTACGCCTACTGGTCGGGGGACTGGTCGGACTGGACCGACCTCGGCGGCACCCTCGCCGGCGACCCCGCGGTGCTCTACAACCCGAGGTTCGGCACCACCGAGGTGTACGCCCGGATGGCCGACAATCACCTCGCCTACCGCTACTACTCCGCCGGCTGGTCGCCGTGGATCGACCTGGGCGGCGACCTCGCCGGCGACCCGGCGGTGCTCTACAACCCGAAGTACGGCACCACCGAGGTGTACGTACGCACCTCCGCGAACACGCTCGCCTACGTCTACTACTCCGGCGGCTGGTCCGGCTGGAACGACCTCGGCGGCGCCCTCACCGGCGACCCGGGCCTGCTGTACAACCCGAAGTACGGCACCACCGAGGCCTACGCGACCACCGCGGGCGGGCTGGCCTACCGGTACTACCTCGGCGGCTGGTCGGACTGGACCGGCCTCGGCGGATCCGGGCAGGGCACGCCGTCGGTGCTGTACAACCCGACGTACGGCACCACCGAGGTGTACCTACGCACCACCGGCGACCAGCTCGCCTACGTCTACTACCTCGGCGGCTGGTCCGGCTGGAACACCCTCGGCGGCGCGCTCGACCAGCCGCCCGGCGTCGTCTACAACCCGACCCACGGCACGACCGAGGTGTACGTCCACACGCCGGACAACACGCTGCAGTACGTCTACTACCTGGGCGGCTGGTCCGGCTGGAACGACCTCGGCGGCGCCACCGCGGGCAGCCCGTCGGTGCTGTACAACCCGCGGTTCGGCACGACCGAGGCCTACACCCTGGCCCAGGACGGGCATGCGTACTACAAGTACTACGCCGCCGGCTGGGGCGACTACATCGACATCTCGCCCTGACCGGGGCGGCGGTTCAGGACCGCCACAGGCGGGTGACGGCGCCGGTCAGCGGCGCGCGGCGGGCCCGGCCGTCGCCCGCCTCGACCATGATCCGCCCGGCCGGGGCCATGTTCACGCCCGACTTGTTGCGGTGGTCGACGCGGGTGGTGAGCAGCCGCGGCCAGCGCCCGGCCCGGGCCAGCACGGCGAGGGTGACGCGCAGCTGCAGGTCGGCGAAGGCCGCGCCGAGGCAGCGGCGGGCGCCGACGCCGAACGGGAAGAACTGGTACGGCCCCGGCTGGGCCGAGCCGTCGAGCCAGCGCTGCGGGCGGTAGGCGCCGGGCTCGGCGTAGACGTCCGGGTTGCGGTGCTCGACCACGGTGGAGGCGACCAGCAGCGCGCCCGCGGGCACCGGCGGCGACCCGGCGATCTCCACGTCGTGCTGGACGCGGCGGGGCAGCGAGCCGGCCACCGACGGCAGTACCCGCTGCGACTCCTTCACCACCGTGTCGATGACGGTGTCGTCGGTGAGGTCGAGCTCGTCGAGCGGGTCCGGGCCGCCGGCGCCGGCGGGCCGGCCGGTGAGCGCCAGGATCGCCCACACCAGCGCCAGGGCGGTGGTCTCGAATCCGGCCGCGAACAGGCCGTGCAGCTCGCCGACGACAATGGGGCAAACCCCGTGATGGCCGGTCGTCCGCGGGCATAAGCACCGAAGACGCGGCCCCGCGGGCCGGCGGTGGCCGGCACAGGCCACAATCGGGTGTCGCGGTTGGGGAGGGGTTGGCTTGGCGGAGACGATCACGCCGTGGTGGCAGGCGGTCGACGAGGCCGTCGCGTCGCTCGTCGGGGCGTTGGCGGCGGCGGCCGCGCGGGCCGGCAACCGGGGCGGTCGCAAGCGCCCGCGGGGCCGGGCCCGGCCGAAGCGGGGGAGCAACAGCACCCGCCGGCACCTGGCCGACGTCATCCGCTCGCACCGGCTGGCCCCCGGCGTGGCCGCGGACCGGGACACGATCGCGGCCCTGTTCACCGGACACCGCGGGCTCGTCACCGACCCGGTGCTCGTCGTGGCCGTGGCCCGGGCCTGCGGCATCGTCGCCGGGCGCAAGCTCACCGCCAAGGAGGCCGCCCGGCTGCGCGCGGCCAGCATCCGCATCGCGAAGCTGATCGCCCGCGCCGAGGCCGCCGACCGCGCCGCCATGCGCGCCGCGCCGCCGGAGCCCGTCGTGCCG
Organism: Dactylosporangium sp. CA-092794; assembly: GCF_050948465.1. Classification (NCBI taxonomy): domain Bacteria; kingdom Bacillati; phylum Actinomycetota; class Actinomycetes; order Micromonosporales; family Micromonosporaceae; genus Dactylosporangium; species Dactylosporangium sp. CA-092794. The sequence goes on from NZ_CP192044.1 coordinate 4,920,822, forward strand.
GTCGCGCCGCCGGAGCCCGTCGTGCCGGTCGCGCCGCCGGAGCCCGTCGTGCCGGTCGCGCCGCCGGAGCCCGTCGCCGCCCCGGAGCCGGTCGAGGTCCCGGTCGACGTGCCGTCGCCGCGGGAGCCGGACGTGGTCGCCGTGCCCGTGCCGCGGGAGCCGGACGTGGTCGCGGTGCCCGTGCCGCGGGAGCCGGACGTGGTCCCGGTTCCCGCGGTGCCGCCGGCCGTCCCCGTGGATCGCCCGGCGGCACCGGGGGAACCGGGCCGGCGGTGGCTGCTCGTCGCGGCCGCGCTGCTGCTGCTCGTCGTGGTGGCCGTGCTCGTCGCGCTCTTCGCGGCCGGCTGAGCGGGCGGTCAGGCGAGCAGGGAACGCAGGTAGGCGAGGTTGTCCCGGGTGCGCTCCTCCAGCGGCAGCGCCGTGGAGAAGTCCTCCAGGGTGACCCAGCCGTCGTAGCCGTGCTCGCGCAGCGCGGCCAGGTAGGCGCCGACGTCGGCCTGGCCGGCGCGCAGCGTCGCCCAGTCGGCCCGCCACGTCACCGTGCCGTCGGCGGCGGTGGCCTGCGGTGCCCAGGCGACGTTCTTCACGTGCACGTGCTGCAGGTACGGCCCGAGCAGCTGGAACGCCGCCCGGTGGTCCTCGTGGCCCTCGATGACCAGGTTGCCCAGGTCGTGGATGACGCCGACGGCGGCCGGGTCGAGGCCGTCGACGAGGCGCAGCGCGGCCGACGCCGACGAGGCGATCGTCTCGTGGTGCAGCTCGACCAGCACGGTGACGCCCCGGGCGGCCGCCTCCGCGGTGGCCCACTCGAGGTCCTTGCGGGCGGCGGCGAACAGGTCGCGGTAGTCGCCGGTCTTCAGCAGCGGCATGGTGACCCGCACCCGGCCCGCGCCGAGGGCGGCGGTGGCGGCGATGAGCCGGGCCACGTCGGCGTGTTCGAAGCTGCGGGCGTACCCGCCGATGCCGGAGTAGTCCAGGCCGGCGCCCCGGGTGAGCCGGTCGATGTCGGCCAGGTGGTCCTCGAGCCCGGTCAGCGGCCAGGTGGCCCGGTTGCCGGCCCAGAAACCGGGGACGTCGGCGTCGGCCTGGTCGGTGACGCGCCACTCGATGCCGTCCCAGCCCTGCTCGGCGAGCTTCGCGACGGCCTGCTCGGGGGTCCAGTCGGGGGTGGAGGCGGTGAAGACGGAGAACTTCACGGCAGTAGCTCCTTGGCAACAGCGGTGACGTCGTCGAAGACGCCGTCGAGGACCTGGTCGAAGTCGACGGGGCGGCCGAGGGCGGCGGACACGTAGACGGCGCGGACCAGCGCCAGGGCGAGCAGCCCGTCGGCGACCCGCACGCCCGGCGGCCGGCCGGTGTCGATGGCCTCCACGATGTCCTGGTACTGCCGCAGATGGCCGACCACGAACCCGTCGACGGGCTTCGGCGCGCCGGTGAGCTCGCCGGCGGGGACCAGATCGGCGGCGGTGAGCGCCGGGTCGGCGGCGGTGTGGAAGTACTCCAGCTGGTCGTCGTGCAGGATCGCGGAGCCCTCGGTGCCGTGCACGGCGAGGCGCACCGGCAGACCGGGCCGGGCGCCGGTGGTGGCGTGCAGCACGGCGTGGGCGCCGCTCTGGAACGTGATCGTGGCGACGGCCAGGTCCTCGACCTCGATGCGCTCGTGGCAGACGCGGGCGGTCCGGGCGTACACCTCGACCGGACGACCGAGCAGGGCGAGCATCTGGTCGACGAGGTGGATGCCCTGGTTGGCCAGCGCCCCGCCGCCGTCGAAGCGCCAGGTGCCGCGCCAGTCGGCGGAGTCGTAGTAGGCCTGGTCGCGCCACCACGGCATGGACACCACGGCGGACGTGACCCGGCCCAGCCGCCCCGCGCGCACGGCGCCCGCCACGGCGGCCATCGCCGGGTCGAAGCGGTGCTGGCTGACCACGGCGCAGACCAGGCCGCGGGCCTCCGCCTCCGCGGCGACCTTGGCGAACTCGCGGGCCTTGGGCAGCAGCGTGTCGAGGGGCTTCTCGACCAGCAGGTGCGCGCCGGCCCGCAGGGTCTGCTCGCCGGCCTCGACGTGCAGGCCGCTGGGCGTGCAGATGGCGACCAGGTCGATGCGCTGCGCCTCGAGCGCCTCGGCGAGGGTCAGGTGGGTCGCCGGGCGCCGGCCGGGGGATTGGGCGTCGACCTTGGCGGCGAGGCCCTCGGCGGCCTCGATGCGGGAGTCGACCAGGGCGGCCAGGCGCAGCCGCGGGTGGCGGGCGATCGCCTCGGCGTGGTTGCCGCCGATGATGCCGCTGCCGACGATCGCCACGTTGAGCACAGTCATTTCACTCCTCCGGCCGTCAGGCCACCGACCAGGAACCGCTGGAATGCGAGGTACAACACCACCACCGGCAACGCGCAGATGAGCGCCGAAGCCATCAGCTGTCCGTAGAGCGGGATCGCGCCGCCCTCCTGGGTCGCGCCGAACACCTGCAGCGCGACCGCGGCGGTGCGGGTGTCGGCGTCGGTGATCACCGAGGCGAACAGCACGTCGTTCCAGCCGAGCAGGAACGCGAAGATGGCGGAGACGACCAGGCCGGGCCAGCTGAGCGGGATCACGATGGAGCGCAGGATCCGCCACGAGGAGGCGCCGTCGAGGCGGGCGGCCTCGTCGAGCTCGGGCGGCAGGCCGCGCAGGTAGGTGACCATGACCCAGGTGGAGAACGGCAGCGCGAAGGTCAGGTAGGTGACGAACAGCGCCCACCGGGTGCCGATCGTGTCGATGCCCAGCACCCGGGCCAGGTTGGCGAAGAGCACGAACACCGGCAGCAGCATGAGGGTGCCCGGGATGCTCTGCAGCGCCAGCAGCCCGCGCAGGATCAGGCCCCGGCCGAAGAACGTGAACCGGACCAGCACGTAGGCGGTGGCCACCGACACGCCCGCCGAGACGATCGCGACGCTGCCGGCGACCAGGACGCTGTTGACCAGGCCGGCGCCGAGCGCGACGGTGTCCCAGATCCGCAGGTAGTTGGCGGGGTGGAAGCCGGCGGGCCAGAAGCCGCCGCGGGCCACCGCGAGGTCGTCGTTGACGCTGGCGAACAGCATGTAGAGCACGGGGGCCAGGGCGAAGAGGAGCAGCAGGGCGATGACGACCGCCTGCACCCCCTTGGGCAGCAGCCGCTGGACGTCAGTCTTCATTGCGGTTGAGCCTCACGGCGCGCAGGTACACCGACAGCGGGATGGCCACCAGCACCAGCGACAGCACCGCCATCGCCGCGCTCAGGCCGAACTTGAAGTTCTGGAAGCTCTCCACGTAGGTGAGCACCGGCAGCACCTCGACGTCGTGCGGGGCCGGCACGCCGAAGAGCACGTAGGGCAGGGTGAAGCTGTTGAGCGTGTGCAGGAACTCGATCACCATGCCCAGCGCCAGCACGCCGCGCAGGTGCGGCAGCACGATGTGGCGCAGCTTCGCCCACCAGCCGGCGCCGTCCAGCGCCGCGGCCTCGTGCACGTCGTCGGCGATACCCGAAAGGCCCGACAGGGCCAGCAGGTACAGCAGCGGCCACGACGTCCACAGCTGGACCACGACCAGGGTCCAGTAGCTGCGCGGGCCGTTGAGCCACAGGTACTGCTCGCCGAGCAGATGGTTCACCGGCCCGGCCGGCTGCAGCACCGTGCGCCACACGGTGCCGACGACGAACGCGGGCAGCACGTAGGGCACCAGGAACGCGGAGCGGACCAGCGCCCGCCCGGCGAAGCGCTGCTGGGTGGCCAGCGCCGCGGCCAGCCCGAACGGTACCGCGGCCACGGTGACCAGCACGGCGTAGCCCACGGTGATCCAGATGGCGTGCGGCAGCGCCGTCTCCCGCCACGCCTCGACGTAGTTGCGCCAGCCGATGTTCGGCGCGTCGGTCCACTGGCGCAGCGTGTAGGCGTCCAGGTCGAGGGTGGAGACCAGCAGGGCCACGCACAGCGGCAGGACGATGACGACGAGCAGGAGCACGCCACCCGGCGCCAGCATCCACAGTGGACGCTGGCGCCGGCTGACGGTGCGGCGCGCCGGCCGGGCGATCGTGGTCACTTGGCCTCGTTGACCGCGTTCTGCGCGTCCTTCTGCGCCGCGGCGACCAGGGACCTGAGCTTGCCGTCGTCGACCTTCCCGCCCTGCAGATCCGGGATCGACTGCACGACCACGTTGAGCAGGGCCAGCTGCACCTTGCTCCAGCCGCCGTTGAACGGCGTGCCGGCCGACTTCGACGCCGAGTCGACGATCGCGGCCAGCGCCGGGTCCGCCGAGAGCTCCTTGGACGCCGAGGCGTTGGTGGGCAGCTCACCGAAGGTCTTGTAGTACGACTTCTGCTGCTCGGGGCTGGTCACCAGCTTCACGAAGGCCAGCGCGAGATCCTTGTTCTTGCTGTACTTGGCCACCACCAGGTTGTCGCCCGACAGGATGCTGGTGGCGCCGACACCATTGCTCGGGCGGCTGGTCGTCCCCGGCGGGATCGTCGGCATGATGGCGTAGGCGTACTTGCCCGCGACCTGCGACTTGTCCAGGGTGACCTTCGAGGTGGCCGACACCATCGGCAGGAACGCGGCCTTGCCGGCGCCGAACTCGGCGATCGCCTGCGCGTTCTTCCAGCCGACCGCGGCCGGGTCGACGACCTTGTCGGTGGCCAGCCAGCCCAGGTAGGTCTGGTACGCCTTGAGCGTCGCCGGGTCGTCCAGGGAGGCCTTCTTGCCGGCCACGAGCGGGTTGCCGGACTGCACGCTCATCGCCCAGATGAACTTCCACGGGTCGAACCCGTCGGCGTAGGCGACGGCCATGCCGTAGGTGGTGCCGTTGGTCAGCTTCTTGGCCTGCTCGCGCAGCCCGTCCCAGCTGTCCGCCGGCTTGTCGATGCCGGCCGCCTTGAGCAGCTCGGTGTTGTACGCCATGACGAACGGGCGGCTGGTGAACGGGATGCCGACCTGATGCTGGGCGTCGGGCCCGGAGATGCCCAGCGCCGCCGGCACGAACGCGTCCTTGCCGCCGACCTTGGCCCAGTCGGCGTCGGTGAGCTCCAGGAACGCGCCGGTGGCGTAGGCGGTGGGGGTGAACGTGGTGCCGAGGGAGTACACGTCCGGACCCTGCCCGGACACCACCGACGTCTGGATCTTCGTCAGCTCGTCGTTGGCGGACGCGAACGTCTCGAACTTGACCTCGGCGCCGGTCTGCTGCTTGAACGTGTTGCTGATGTCGGTGAACCACTGCTTCTGCTGCGTCGGATAGATCGTGTTGGCCTGGACCAGCACGTTGAGCGTCTTCCCGGCGCCGCTCTGCGCGTCGCCGCCGCTGCTGTCGTTCCCGCACGCGGCCAGCGTCAGCACCGCGGCGGCGCCGACAGCGATGATCTTAGATCGGTTCATAGGGGTGTCCACTCCTCAGTGAGCGCAGCGCGGCCGTGGGAATTGGGGGTGTCGGCAACGCATCGATGCTGCTTGACGGCGGATCGAGGCGGACGCTATCAGGGCGAATCGGGCGATGGCAATCGTTTGCCATCGTTTGCCAAACCTGGTTTGCTTGGTGGCCATGCCCCGCGGTACCGGCCGGGAGCGCCCCGTCACGATCAACGACATCGCCGCGGCGACCGGCGTGGCCGCCTCGACGGTGTCCCGCGCCCTGAACAACCCGGGCCGGGTCAACGCCGCCACCCGCGAGCGCATCGAGGCCGCCGCCCGTGAGCTGCGCTACGTGCCCAGCTCCCCGGCCCGGGCCCTGTCGTCGGGCCGCACCCGGGCCATCGCCGTGCTCGTCTCCGACGTCACCAACCCGTTCTACTTCGGCGTGCTGCGCGGCACCCAGCAACAGCTCAAGGCCGCCGGTTACGCCCAGCTGCTCATCGACACCGAGGACTCCGGCGCGGTCGAGGCCGAGCTGCTGCACAAGATGCGCCGGTCCCTGGACGGCGCCATCCTCGCCGCGTCCCGCCTCCCCGACGCCGAGCTGGCCCGCCTCGCCGCGGAGATCCCCCTCGTCACCATCAACCGCAACGTCCGCGGCGTGCCCAGCGTCATCATCGACACCCCGTCCGGCATCGGCCAGGCCGCCGAGCACCTGCTGTCCCTGGGCCACCGCGACATCGCCTACGTCTCCGGCCCGCAACGCTCCTGGCCCAACGAGGCCCGCTGGCACGCGATGCGCGCCGTCGCCGCCCGCCACCGCCTGACCTTCACCCGCGTCGGCCCGTTCCCGTCCGGCCGCCCCTCCGGCGCGGCCGCCGCCGACGCCCTGCTCAACACCGGCGCCACCGCGGCCATCGTCTTCAACGACCTGCTCGCCATCGGCATCCTGCAACGGCTGCGCGAGCGCGGCGTCCGTGTCCCGGAGGACCTGAGCATCGTCGGCTGCGACGACATCTTCGGCGCCGACTTCTGCCACCCGCCGCTCACCACGCTCACCGCCCCCATCGAGCAGGCCGGCCGGGTCGCGGTATCGATGCTGCTCGCCCGCCTGGACCGCACCGCGCCGCCCCCGCCGAGCACCCGCCAGCAGGTCATGCTCCCGGTCCACCTGACCGTGCGCGGCTCCACCGGCCCTTTACTATGATGCCGCCATGCTGCTGGCTGGCCCCGCCTACGAGTCCGACCCCTGGGAGAGCTTCGCCGTCGCCGAGGTCGGCGCCGCGGCCGCTCTCGCCGGTCTGCTGGTCGTCGCCTGCTCCATCAACATCGCCCGCATCATCGAGACCCCGGCCTTGGTCCAGCGCCTCGGCGCGACCTTGACCCAGTTCACCGGCATCCTCGTCGTCGGCAGTCTGCTGCTGGTACCGGGCCAGCCCCGCTGGCTACAAGGCACCGAGATGGCCGTCGTGGGCCTCATCGTCGCGGGCCTGGTCTTCATGCAGCGCGGCCTGCAGGGCCTGGAGCCGCAGTACCGCCGCTCCGCCCTGACCTCCGTCGTCCTGGCCACCGTCGCCGCCCTGATGCTCGCCACGGGCGGCGCCGGCTACGCCACCGAGTCCATCGGCGGCCTGTACTGGCTGGTCCCCGGCATGCTCCTCGGCTTCGCCATCGGCCTGCTCAACGCCTGGGTCGCCCTGGTGGAAATCCTCCGCTGACCCCTCGTTGTCTGGTCAGATTTCGCCGTCCGCGTCCGGCCCACCGTCCACGATGGGCCGGCCCAACTGCCGGACCGCCGACACGACCAGGCCGGCCACGTCGTCGCCCCGCCCGAGCGGCTTCGGATTGATCCGCACCTCGCCGCCGCCGGCGCCGACCACGATGAAGCGGGTCGGCTTCCCGCTGCGGCTCGTCGCCACCACCAGCCGCTCGATCCGCGCCCACGGGATGACGTCGACCCTCCGCCCGGCCACCGCAACGATCCCGCCGTCGTAGAGATAGGTGGACGCCGCCCCCGCGAACGCGAGCCGCAGCGACAGCCCGACCACGAACACCCCACCCACAAATACCACGGCGCCGATGGCCATGAGCCCGAGCAGGAGCACGTGGTACCCACCGATGTGGACGGCGGAACCGGCCCGGAAAATGAGCACCCCCACGCCCACCAGCACCGCCGCCATGACGAGCCCGGCGACCGCGCTGAAGATGTTCGCCCCGATCTCCCGCTCGGCCTGCCAGGCCCGCCGCTCACCGAGCCCGTCCCGCGCCGCCACCTGCGCGGCCCGCACCGACAACCTGTCCTCTTTGGCGGCCACCTCGGTCATCGCCCGAACTCCGTCCATACGAACGCGAGCACTCAGAATATCCGCCACGGTCTATCGGCAGCAGCCCCTTTTCGCCGCCCGCAGGCTCAGCCGCGACCGCGACCAGGTCGCGTCCGCCGGCGGGGCACGCCGGTCATCGGCGCCGCTCCCCTGGGCGGCGCGGCCGGGCCGGCCATATGTCTCCGTGATCATGCTGCTCGCGGTGACCGCACACCGGGTTTGCCATGATCCAGGAGACTTGTGGTACACGGGGGTACGTCAGCACTCCGTGATCATGAAAAACCGTTGGTGTCGATGCCGCGTTGCGCATGATCGCGGAGACTTCCGGTCGCTGCGCCATGCCCCACGGCGGCCGGCGTCCGGCGGATGGACCTGCATCGCCGACCGTGCCCGGCTCTGGGCTTCATGTACAGCAGCGGGGTGGGCGTCGCCAAGGACCGTGGCAAGGCGGTCGCCTGCTATCGGTCCGCCGCCGAGCTCGGCGACGTGTTCGCCATGCATAACCTGGCCCTGCTCAACATCAAGGACGAGGGTCAGTACCTGCCGTTCCGCTTGAGTCGATGGGCGGCACCGACTTTCAGGCCGCGGCCGCGACCAGCGCCTTCACCCCGCTGCGGATGCTGGCGGGCGAGGAGTCATCGACGACCGAGACCGCCTTGCCTTTCGGGTCGCCGCCGACCGCGACGTGCCTGATCGCGGGAAATGTGTCGATGCCAAGCGTCATCGCGGCGACCGGCACGTCGCCGGCGGCGATGATGACTGTGCAGTGCTGGACTCCGAGGGTGTTGTAGTAGGTGAGGCCGTTGGCCGCGGTCTGTGGGCCGCTGATGGCCAGGTGCTGCACCTTGATGAGGGTGGCGAGCGAGGCGTCCTGCATCCCGTCCCAGGCGGCCTTCGCGGGCTCGCCGGCGAGGTCGTGGTCGTCAGTGAGCAGACAGGCAGTGGTGGCCTTGTACTGCCGCTCCCTTGGCGCCGGAGGCCGGTCGGGCCAGGCAAGCCAGGTGATGAGCGCGGCCAGGACCGCGGCGAGCGCACCGGCGACGATGAGAGTCCGCCGGTCGGTCAGGGCACGGTGCATCGCCGACCTCCCGTGTGACTCGGCATGCGGCTGGGACATTAGCGGTTGCCGGGACCGGCCGGAAGCCCCCGGAATCCGGCCGGTTCGTGCGAGCCGCGCTGAGCTGGGAATCTCATCACCGTAATTATTTCCATCATTCAATGCCTTGCGCGTAGTGATCGATGAGCTGCAGACTGCACCCGCGCTGTCGAAATTCGCACGGGGGAGGCTGCGATGAGCGGTCGTATTGTGCTGGGTGCTGCGCTCCCGCGGAGGCAGCGAACCGGCCGGCTGACCCGGCGGGTCGGTGTGGTGGTCGTGCTGGCCATGCTGCTCAGCGTCGGGATTCCGGCGGGAGCGCTGCCGTCCGGGCCGGGTCCTGGGCTGCCGGTCTCGTGGCTGTGGCGATGGCTCGGCGAGCCGGTGAGCTGGGCCAAGGACCCGAAGGGGCCGGAGCAGCTGCGCGGCAAAGGCCCGGACGGCCACTACCAGGCCGCGGCCCGGGCCCGCGACAGCGAGTCGAAGGTCCACGCCAAGGGCGAGCTGGCGAGGTACCAGCCGAATCAGCTCAAGGCGGAGAACCTGAGCACCGGGCCCGCGAAGAAGGGCTTCGACCCGAGGACCAGCCAGCGGGTCGCGTCGAAGGCGACCGAGCGCACGGACGTGTACCAGAACGCCGATGGCTCATACACACAGCGGATCTTCGAGGAGCCGGTCAACTTCAAGGCCGCGGACGGTTCGTGGGAACCCATCGACAGCACACTGCGCCCCGACGCGCAGGGCCGGCCGCAGGTCGGTGCGAACGCGTTCGAGCTGAGCTTCGCTGGCGGCGGGGCTCGCAAGCTCGACGCCGACGGGCAGGCGTTGAAGACCTCGGCGGCGGCCGGTGACGACCTGGTGCGCCTTACGCCTTCGAAGGGCACCGAGCTTGCGTACTCCCTTGCCGGCGCGACGCTCGGCAAGGCCCTCGTCAGCGGGCAGGTGGCGACCTACCGCGAAGTGCTGCCTGGCGTCGATCTCGAGCTCGCAGCGTTGTCGAGTGGCGTCAAGGAGACGCTGACGCTGCGTTCGGCCGACGCTCCGGCCACGTACGTCTATCCGCTCCGGCTCAAGGGCCTGACCCCGCGCATCGGCGCCGATGGCGGGGTCGAGTTCGTCGACGACACCGGCGCTGTCGTGACTACGATGCCGCTGGGTTACCTGGAAGACTCCGCGGTCGACATCAGTGGCGCCGGCGCGACGTCCTACGCAATGCGATACGAGCTGATCACTGTCGACGGCGGCCCCGCGATCCGGATGAGCGTCGACCAGGCGTGGCTGAAGGACCCGAAGCGCGAGTTCCCCGTCCGGGTCGACCCCGACATCGAGATGCAGCCCATCTACCCGTTTGGCGACACCTACAGCCTGTCATCCGAGACGACCTTGACCCACGGCGCCAACGACACCGTCGCGGCCGGCCGCTACGACGACTCGGTGGCCAACAAGGCGCGCGGCTTCCTCCGCTTCGGCGACATTCCTGCGTTCTTTGCCGGCAACAACTTCAAGCTCGACTCCGCGCGGCTGCACCTGTTCCAGACGTACCAGATCAAAGACGGCACCAACTGCCCGCAGAAGACGACGAACGTCTACCGCGTGACCGGCAACTGGTCCGAGAGCACACTGACCTGGAACAACCAGCCGGGCGACAACCAGGCCGCACGGGAGCTGGCCGGCCTGCAGCCGATGGCCTCCGACAACACGGCCAACAACGCCGCGTGCAACAACCTCGGCGGTACGCGCAACGTCGGCACGTGGATCGCCCCGTGGCTCGACAACGCCGAGGTCAAAGACTGGGCGATCCACAACAACACGTACGGCATCGTGCTCAAGGCCAACGAGAGCGACCCGACGTCGTGGAAGCGGTTCACCTCGTCCGATACGGTCCTCGTCTGCAACGACTCGCACTTCGGTGCCATCAATTGCTCGCCCTGGATCGAGGTCAACTACACCACGAACGCGGGGCCGGAGGTCTCGGCGCAGTACCCGGCGAACAACACGTCGGTGAGCACGCTGACGCCGGAGTTCTCGATGCAAGGCTACGACCCGGACAACTGGCCCGGCTACGGCGTGCAGTACCAGTTCCTGGTCTTCAACGACCAGGGTGTCCGGATCGCGGACTCGGGCCTGAGCGGCAACAGCGTCTGGAAGCCCAACCCAGGCGTGCTGCAGTGGGGCAAGCAGTATTTTTACCAGGCGAAGATCTACGACCAGCAGGTGTGGGGCCCGAGCAACCCGGTCACGTACGCCTTCTCCACCGCGGTACCGCAACCGCTCGTAAGCTCGTCGCTGGCGCAGAACGGCGGCAAGGGTTTCGAGGGCTCCGTCGGCAACTACACCACCTCCGACGTCGACGCCCAGGTGACCACGGTCGGGCCGGCACTGGCGATCAACCGCGACTACAACAGCCTCGACACCCGCGCCACGAGTTCGTTCGGGCAGGGCTGGTCATCGGTAACCGACATGCAGGTGCGCGAGGGCAAGGACGCGGGTGGCGCGCTGCAGACGGCGACGGTGCGATACCCCAGCGGCCAGGAGATCGCCTTCGGCCGCAACAACGACGGCTCCTGGACGCCGCCGCCCGGCCGGTACTCGGTGTTCAAACCGATCACCGGTGGCTACTCGCTCACCGACAAGGACTCCACGACCTACGAGTTCACGCGGAGCCAGGTCACCGGCGTGTACGGGCTGACGAAGATCACCGATCCGTCCGCGCGGTCGGTCACGTACCACTACGACGCCTCGGGCCACATCGATATGATGCAGTCCCTCGCCTCGCAGCGGGCCCTGCACCTGACCTGGAGCACCCCGCCCGACGCCACGGCGGCCCACGTCGCCGCGGTCACCACCGACCCGACCGACCCGGCCGTGTCCTCCAGCACACTCACCTGGGCGTACACCTACACCGGCGACAAACTCACCAAGGTCTGCCCGCCCGGTACCGCGACCGACTGCGCGAGCTACGAGTACCAGATCGTCAACCAGGCGCCGAGCTCGGTGCTCAACACCGGCCCCTACTCGTACTGGCGGCTCAACGAGGGCGCCGGGGCTACGCAGGCGCAGAGCGGCGTGCTGTCCAACGACGGCACCGACAACGGCATCTATACCAACGTCACGCTCGGCGGCGCAGCGGCGCTGGACCAGTCCGCCGCCACGACGGCCTCGTTCAACGGCACCAACTCGTCCGTCAAGCTGCCGATCAAGCTCGCCACGGAGAGCTCGTACCAGTCGATTTCGCTGTGGTTCAAGACCTCCACCCCGCTCGGCGTGCTGTTCTCCAACCAGACCAGCACGGTCGCCCCCGGCGTCACGCCCACCGGCGGCTACGACCCGGTGCTGTACATCGACAGCGACGGCAAGCTGCGCGGCGAGTTCTGGAACGGCACCGGCAACCCGGTCACCACCACCGGCACCGTCACCAACAACCAGTGGCACCACGTCGCCCTGTCCGGCAACGGCGGCAGCCAGAAGCTGTACCTCGACGGCGAGCCCGTCGGCACCGCCTCGGGCAACATCGTGCTGCACAACACCGGCCAGTCCAACCTGTACCTCGGCGCCGGCATCCTCGGCGGGAGCTGGCCCGGCCAGTCGTTCGCCACCCCCACCCCGGTCTTCTTCAACGGCTCGCTCGCCGACGCCGCGTACTACAACAAGCCGCTCACCGACGCCATGGTCACCGCCCTGTACACCGCAGGCCGCAACCCGGCCCCGGCGATGACCAAGGTGACCAGCAACGCCGGCCGCGTCCGCGCCCAGATCACCTACGACAATGTCAACGGCCGCGTCCACCAGGTCACCGACGAGGCCGGCGGCGCCTGGCAGATCGGCGTTCCCGCAACCTCGGGCTCCAGCCAGCTCTACGCCTCCACTGTCTTGGGCTCGCGGCCCAACGAGTACTACCGATTCAACGACATCACGCTGCCGCAAGGCCCGTACAGTCAAGTGGCATCAGGGTTCCAGTGGCGCTACAACAACGTCACCTTCGACACGACCCAAACCGGCACCAGCCCGTTCAGCGACTCGCACGGTGCGATCTTCAACGGCACCAGTTCGTACGTGCGGGCGGGCGACTATGACAAGTTCCAGGAGATGCCGCTCTGGAACCCGGTCTCCATCGAAATGTGGTTCAAGACGCCCGCCAACTATGCCGCCAGTGGAGTGCTGTACGCGAACCAGGCCGCAACCGTTGACGGACCGAATCCGAACACGCCCAACTGGGTTCCCATCCTCTACGTCGGCGGCGACGGTTACCTGCGAGGACAGTTCTGGAACACCACATTTGCGCCGATTACCTCAACGGCCAAAGTCAACGACGGCAACTGGCATCACGTCGTCCTGACTGCCGAGCGCACGACCGGCGATTTCGGCGCGAACAAGCAGAGCATGTACCTCGACAACACCATCGTCGGAACGAAGACGGACGGCTGGCTGGACGATCCTGGTGGGATCTACGCATATATCGGCGCCGGCACCACGCAGAACTGGCCCGGTTCCACCAGCACCGTCAGTTACTTCAAGGGCGACATTGCCGAGTTCGCCTATTACGATCATTCGTTGACGGTCGACCAGGTCGACGCTCACTACAAGGCGTCGCGAAGCGCTCTCGGCGTGCCCGGCACGCTAACCCCGGTCTCCTCCGTGGCGGTCACCGATCCGGGCGGTAAGACGTCAACGCGCACTTACGACGTGCTCAGCGGCAGCCGGCTGATCGCGGACACCGATGCGGTTGGGAACACCACCACGTACGGCTACGACGTCGCCGGTTTCGTTACCGTGGTGTACGACCCACTCGGCCAGAAGACCGAAACGGCGAAGGACGTGCGCGGCAATACTGTGCGCACAACCACCTGCAGCAATGAGACCGCTGGGCAGTGCGAGAGCACGCTGTACAAGTACTATCCGGACTCCACCAGCGTGAACCTGACGCCTGACGGGCGCAATGACCAGGTCACCGAGGTCAGCCACTCCGACCAATGGAGCAGTGGCTTGGCCGTCACCAAGTTGACCTATGACGGCCCCGCCGGCAACCGCACTACCATGACGTCGCCGCCGGTGCCCGGGTTCCCGAACGGCCGCACGACCACGATCGCTTACACGACGGCGACAACGGCGGCCGTCGGCGGCGGTGTAACTCCGGCGGGCTTGCCGACGACCACGACGTCGCCGGGCGGCGGGGTGCAGCGGACCGAATACAACGCCGCCGGCGACGCGGTCCGGGTGACCGATCCGGCGGGACTCGTTACCGAATTCAGCTACGACGGCATCGGGCGGGTCAAACAGCAAAAGATACTCGCGCCTGGCTATTCGAACGGCCTTGTCACCAGCTATCGGTTCGACCAGGAGACGCTGGTCGAGACGACCGAGCCGACGGTGACCAACGCCATCAGCGGTGCCCAGCACCAGGCCCGCACCACCGACGTTGTCGATGCCGACGGCAACATCCTGTCCCGCACCGTCAGTGACGTGACCGGCGGTGACAGCCCGCGCAGTGTGACCAGCGAATACAACACGCATGGGCAGTTGGTGAAGAGCAACGACCCGACCGGCGCGGTCACTCTGTACGGATACGACGTCTACGGCCGGCAGAATCAGCGGGTCAACTGCGACAGTAGCCCCGCGGCCGGCAGCCCGTGCCCCGCCGGCGATCGGCTGCAGACCCTCGGCCAAGCGTTCGACGCCAACGGCAAGCTACTCACCAGCACCCTGACCGGCAAGGACGGCACCGCCGTCCAAGAGACCTACAACGTCTACTACGCCAACGGCGACCTCGCCTCCACCACGGACGCGATGGGCTGGACAACGAAGTACGAATACTGGGACGACGGCAAGGTCAAGAAGGTCAGCCGCACGGACGGCACCAAGACCACCGTCCTGCAGGAGAACTACTACGACTCCCTAGGCAACCTCATCTCGGTCACCCAGAACAACGGCGCCACCGAGGTCGATCAGAAGTTCGACGACGCGGGCCGAATGCAGTCGACCATGACCTACACTACCGACCGGTCGATCGACGGTCCCCCGGACGGCCGCGGCACCAATTTCATCTACGACGCCGACGACCACGTGGTCGGCACTCGTCACGTCGCCGGGAATCCGCTGTATGTCACGCAGGTCATGAGCGACGAGCGCAGCACGTACGACCCCATGGGACGGCTTACCTCCCATTCGGTCGGCGTGGACGGTGCATCCGGCCCGGCCGCCTGGTGGAAGCTCGACGAGACCGCGGGCACCGACCCCAACAACAACCTTGGCGTCACGGTTACCGACTCCTCCGGTTCGCGCCTCGACGCCAACGCGGACGTCCGTGACGGCACGACACTTGGCAACGGTTATGCCAGCTTCAACACCAGCACCCCGATCGAAACCGAGTACCCGGTGCTCAACACGACCCAGTCGTACTCGGTGTCGGCATGGGTCAAGCTGAACTCGTTCAGCGGCGAGTCGACGTTCGTCGGCCAGGGCGGCGACAACATCGGTGCCTTCTTCGTGCTGTACCACTCGGGCAACGGCAAGTGGACGTTCATCGCGCCCAATACGGACAGCCAAAACCCGTCGGCCTGGAACAATGCCACGGCCGGGACCGCCGTGGCCACGAACCAGTGGGTGCATCTCGTGGCGGTGTTCGACGCGAGCACCAAGCGGATGTCCTTGTATGCGAACAACGTGCGCGGCACCGATGCCACGAACCCGACGCCGTTCAATTCGACGGGCGGGACCTTCATCGGTGGAACCCACGGGCGACTCGGCGGTCCTTCGTGGAAGCTCAACGGCGCCGTCGACAACGTGCAGGTGTTCCAGCGGGCGCTGACCGACGCCGACGTGGCGGCCCTGTGGAACAGCGGCAACGGGCGTAGCAACCAGGTCGCGCTCACCGGGAGCGCGCTGACCACGAACTACGCCGTCGACCAGCGGGGTCTGACGACGGGGATGACGGACCCGAACGGCAACACCACGTCGTACGTCTATGACGAGGACGGGAACCTGACCAAGACGCTGGCGCCCTCGGTGTTGGTGGAGACGTCCGGGCAGACCGCAGTGTCGGTGCGGCCGACGACGGTGCAGGGGTACAACGCCTTCGGCGAGACGGTCGAGGTGCAGGACCCGCTGGGCAACGTGGCCACGACCCGCAGGGACGCGGCCGGGCGGGCGTGGAAGACGATCCTGCCCGCGTATACGCAGCCGGGTGCGGGCGGGCAGACCATCATCGACGCGAGCACGACGTCGACCTTCGACAAGCTGGGCCGGACTACCTCCACGACCGACCCGCGGGGCAAGACGACGTCATACGAGTACGACACGCTCGGGCACGTCACGAAGACGACCGATCCGGCCGGCAAGGTGTCCACGGCGAAGTACGACCAGATCGGTGACGTGCTCGAGACGGTTGACCCGACCGGTGCGAAGACCAGCGCGACGTACGACTACCTGTCCCGGAAGGTGACCAGTACGCAGTGGGAGCGGCAGCCCACCCAGCAGGCATACGTCACCACCTACGACTACGGCACGGGTGCGTACGGCAGCTCGGCGAATTCCGGGCCGTGGCTGCGGAAGGTTACCTCGCCGGACGGGGTGAAGGCGGAGTCGACGTACAACAACGTCGGCGAGGTCGTGTCCAGCAAGGACCCGGCCGGGAACGTCACCACCACGTCCTATGACGCGCTGGGCCGGCCGGTGACGGTGACCCGGCCGGACGGCACGAAGAGCGTCACCACCTACGACGCGGCCGGGCGGGCGGTCAAGAGCCAGGAGCTCAACGCCGCCAGCACGGTGCTGACCACGAACACGGCCGGCTACGACAACAACGGCAACCTGCGTACGTCGACCGACGCGCGGAATTCGACCACGACCCTTACCTACAACGCGCTGAACCAGGTCACCGATGTGTCCCAGCCGGTGACCACCAGCACCTCCATCCATACGTCGTACGGCTACGACGCGGCCGGGCACCAGACCCGGTTCACCGACGGGCGTAGCAACCAGTTCTGGAACACGTACAACACCTGGGGTCTGCCGGAGTCGCAGATCGAGCCGGCCACGATCGCCTACCCCGGCGCCGCGGACCGTACCTTCACCGCCGTCTACGACGCCGGCGGCCGGATGACCGCGCAGCTACAGCCCGGTGGCGTACGCGTCGACTATGCGTACGACGATCTCAACCGGCTGACGGGGCAGAGCGGGTCGGGCGCCGAGGCGGCTACCGCGACGCGGACGCTCGGCTACGACGACGCGGGCCGCCTGACGTCGCTGTCAGTGCCGGGCGGTACGGACACGATCACGTACAACGACCGTGGCCTGCCACTGACGATCACCGGCCCGTCCGACAGCACGACGTACACCTACACCAACGACGGCCGGGCGGCGTCACGCGTCGATGCGGCCGGCACGACGAACTTCACGTACGACCCGGCCGGCCGGTTCCAGACGGCGTCGAACACCACGACGACGAACATCAACGTCACCGCCACCTACAACAACATGTCGTTGCCGCAGACGATCGTCTACGGGTCCAGCAACCAGACCCGGACGTTCACCTACGACGACCTGCACCGGCTGACCAACGACCAGCTCAAGCAGACGTCCGGCAGCACGATTCTGGGCAACATCGCCTACGGGTACGACGCCAACGGCAACGAGACGTCGAAGACGACGACCGGGTTCGCCGGCGCGTCCACCAACACGTATACGTATGACTTGGCGAACCGGCTTACGTCGTGGACGTCCGGGTCGACGGTCACCAATTATGAGTACGACGCCTCGGGCAACCGGACCCGCAACGGCAGCAAGACCTTCGCCTACGACCAGCGTAACCAGCTCGCCAGCGCCTCCGACGGCACGACGTACACGTACTCGGCGCGTGGCACGCTGCGACAGACGAGTAATTCGGGCGGGGTATACGCCACCACCGCCGACGCCTACGGGCAGGTCATCACCCAGCAGGCGGCGGGCGGGACGAGCACCAACCAGTACGACGCGGCCGGGCGCGTGGTCCGGACCGGGTTCAAGTACAGCGGCCTGGGCAACACGCTTGCTCAGGACAGTGCCGCCACCTATACGCGCGGCCCGTCCGGCGAGTTGCTCGGCGCTGGAAGCGGCACCGGCGCGTCCTCCAACTACGTCTGGACGGACCAGCACGCCGACGTCGTTGGGCAGTTCAAGGCCACCAGCACCAGCCTGACCGGGTCGGCCAGCTATGACCCGCTGGGCAAGGTTCTGGCCACCAGCGCACTGGTGGGCAACCTCGGCTACCAGTCCGAGTGGAAGGACAGCACCACTGGCCGGGTCAATATGCTGGCTCGCTGGTACAACACCGACACGGGCCAGTTCGACACCCGCGATCCGGTAGCGAACAGCCCGATCCCCGCCGCGGTCGCCGCGAACCGGTTCCAGTATGCGGGCGACAACCCGCTGACGAACGTCGACCCGGACGGCACCTCGTTCTGGAGCAAGCTCAACAACGCTGCCAGCAAGGTCACGAACGTCGTCAACCACTCGGTGCAGGTGATTCAGAACACCTACAACTACATCGAGACCAAAACGTCCCAAGCCTGGGACTACGTGACGACCAAGGCCTCGGACCTCGGCAACTACGTCTGGGACAAGACCAAGAAAGCTTCCAAGGTCGTCGCCGATTCGACGACGAAGTGGGTCAAGAACAAGTACAACGACGTCAAGGACAAGTACAACCAGGCCAAACAGTGTCTGCAGGGCGGCGTCTCCAAGTGCGTCCAGGAAACCGCCAAGGCTGCGGTCAAGCACGTCGCCGACACCGTCAAGAGCACCGTCGACGCGATCAAGCAGGATCCGTGGAAGTTCGTCGCCACCGCCGCGGTCGGGATCCTGGCCACCGTCGCGGTCGGCGCGCTGTGCGCCACGGGCGTCGGCTGCCTGATCCTGGCCGGCGCGATCGCCGGTGCGATGCAGGCCGGCGCGGGCTACATGGTCGACGTCGCCCGCGGCGACGCGGAGTTCTCCTGGTCCGGCCTGGCCGACACGATGATCGAGGGCGGCCTGGACGGCGCCCTGAGCGCCGGCGTCGGCAAGTTCACCGGCGGCGCCACCAAGTTCATGTCCAAGCCCTTCAAGGCCGCCGGCGCGGGCGGCATGAAGAAGGCGTTCGGCGGCGGCTCCAAGGAGGCCACCGCACTGCGGCGCTCCCGCGGCGGCTCAGGGGAGGGTTCCCCGGAGTCCACGGGCCCGAAGCGCTCTGGCGGAGCCGGTTCCGACGACGGCGACGGACCAACGGGCGGGCAATCCGGCGACGGATCTGGCGGTGGGTGCCGAAATGGTGGGCCGCGGCACAGCTTCGCCCCGGACACGCCGGTCCTGCTGGCCGACGGCACCACGAAGAAGATCGAGGACGTCAAGCTCGGTGACGAACTGGCCGCGACAGATCCGGCGACCGACACGACATCGGCGAAGCCCGTCACCAAGCTGTGGCGCAACCACGACACGGACCTGACCGACGTAACCGTTCGGGTGAGCACCCCGACGTCCGGGCACACCGCGCTGGCACCGAACGCGTCGAGGCTGTCGCGCGTCGGCGCGGCGCTGGTGACGGCGGCAGCGGTGACGGTCGGCATGACCACGACCGTCCTGCACACCACCCAGCACCACCCCTTCTGGGACCGCACCACCAACACCTGGATCGACGCCGCGGACCTGCAGCCGGGCGACCAACTACAGACCGACGCGGGCGCAACCGCCGAAGTCGCCGCCGTCCGAAACCTCACCGGCGCCGCAGACATGCGCGACCTCACCATCGCCGACATCCACACCTACTATGTGGTAGCCGGGGACACGCCGGTCCTGGTCCACAACTGCGGATTGTCGGATCGGGCGAGCGAAATTCACGCCGCAGAGCCAGATCAATACGTGCGCGATAACGTCAACACGGTATCAGTGGTCCGGGCGCAGACACCACATGGAGTGGTCGACGTGATTGCCGGCTCCGGCGATGGTCTAACACCTGCACAGATGTCTGTACCCCTCCGGCCCGGCGAGATGCATGCGCCGAATATTCCGGGTACGCACGCTGAGCAGAATGCATTCCTGTTTATTAACCAGCAAGGATGGACGCCAATCGCTGGGGGTAGTTCGAGAAACGTATGTCTTTCGGTCTGCGCTCCGTGGATTCGGGGCACCGGGGGAAGAATGATGGGCAAGGTCTATCATGGCAGCTTCCTTACCACGACGCGTCAGAGGAGCTTCGAGTGGTAGTTGACGAGGGCACTGTGCGCGCTCTACGCGAGGGTAGCGGACAGCTAGCGCGGATCTTCGCGGCGAGTTGCGCGGAACGATTGGTGCAGGTTTTCTGCGCCGCCCGGGCAACCGACCTCAGCCGTGCTGACGACATCGCCTACGTGGTCGAAACGCTTGAGGATCTCTGGGATCTGAAACGTCCGACCGGCACGTTCGACGATCGGCGTGAACATCTGCTTTCGTTCCCGGAACTGCAACCGAACGAAATGGGCTTCACTCAAGTCGCCGACATCTACTCTTTCTACGGGTGTCTTGTTCTTATGTATGCGACAAAGTGTGCAGCGGCCGGGGGCGATCCGGAGGCCGCTGTCAGTTGTGCGCATGCGTCTCTCACGGCTATGGGTCAGCTTGATCAGAACGTCGCCGGCGCGACGTTTTTTTCGGAAGAGAAGTCCCGGCAGGAGGCGACGATAGACCGATTCGGAAAGGGTGCTCCGGTAGCTCGGATTCGTGACGATGACCGCATCGCCGCCCAGGAGTTGGTCACGGCGATTCAGGATAGAATCAGCGGCGAGTGAGGATGCACCGTCACCACGTGCGTAGTGCAGTTAGTTCATCACAATGTCCTTGATCACCGCGAAAGGCAGCCCACGCTACTTGGACCTGTCGCAACGCTGGCGTCATCGGGCGTCATCGCCTGCGGTGCCTGCGGGCGCTCCCCGTTGCGCCCGCCGCAGTTCGTCCATCACCGCTAGGTGCCGACGCGCACGCGGGCGTCATCCCGCGCCCGTGATGCAGGGGCCCTCTACCTCCAGCGCCTCCCCACGCACGCGGGGAATCGGTGGACTCCAGCGCTGGCGCGTTCGGTCGACGCGGTCGAGTTCGGTACGTTGGCGCCGATTAAATGGGAACTCGCGCGGATAAACATCGATAACTCGGGATGACAAAAGCGTGCCAGGGTCAAGTTTCACTGACTGTTGACATAGCTCAAAGCGAGAGCCTTCTAGATCCTTGGGTTTGAGAATCTGAACACGAGAGTCGGGTTTTCAGGCTGCGGTTTTGAGTCGTGCGCGGTTGATGTAGTCCTGGACGTGCTGGTCGATGGTGGTTAGTGCCTGTCGGAGGGTGGGTGGGGCTTGGGGCTGGTCGGCGGCCAGGAGTGGTCGGAGGAGACGGTCGTGGAGTTTGGTGTAGAAGATCGCGAGGCGTTGCCCGTCAGGGGTCAGGACGTAGGTGTGGGTGTGCTCGACTCGGGTGATGAGGCCGTTGAGGCGCAGGCGGCGTAGGTCGTAGGTCATCTGGCCGGTGGTGTAGGTGGTGCCGAGCAGCCGGGCGGTCAAGGCACGGAGGCGCTTGTTGGTGACGCCGGTGACGGCGAAGAGGTGCAGGCAGAGGGCGCCGGTCAGGGCCATGACCCGAGGGTCGCCGAAGCGTAGGGCTGGGGCCCTCCTGCCGTCCTCGGTGAGGGTGGGCTGCGCGACCCGCTCAAGGGCTGGGCTCGCAAGGACGCAACCCTGAACGACCCGGATAGTGTCCAGCAGTCGGCGGTTGACGTCACGGGTCTTGGCGATGATCTCGTCGAGGTGTTCGAGGCGGCGCAGCACACCGAGGTCGTAGGTGTCGTTGATGACGGTTTCGATGCGCAGCGCGCGGCGGTCTTTGAGGTAGTACTTGATCCGGGAGTGGCGGTAGAAGGCGTTGACCACGATGCCGTCGTTGTCGCGGTCGATGGCGGTGCGGAACACGCCGTGGGTGGTGGCGCGGATCTGCCGGTTGAAGATGATTTCCATGTTGTCGGGGCGGCCGAGACGCGCGGCCTCCACGACTGCGATTTCTGCCCGCCCGGCACGAACCGCATCGCCGATCCGCGGCCGGGCCGGAACTGGCTGGCGTTTTACGAGATCGGGGTGCCGGCTGGGCCGGGCGTAATGTTCGCGGCGCCGGCGCTGGTCTGGCATTACGTCACCGCGCACGACTACCGGCCGCCGGCGGAGTTCGTCGAAGCGGTGCGGCGCTACGACGCCGGCTGGGCCACCGAGCCGAGCCCCTAGATTCCGCCCGACGCGAAGCGTGACGTCTGGAACTGCACCAGCGTGTAGCCGGGGTCAGCATGACTCGGCGACCGTGGATCTCGCTAAAAGACCGCTCGGTCAGGCTGAACCTGAGGCGTGAACCAAGGATCGGTATCCAGAAGCCCCACGCAGGGTCCTGCGTCGAGTGTGGCTGTCGTGCACAGTATTACCCCTCCGCCCGCCACAGCTCGTCCATAACTGCGAGGTGTCGGCGCCGGGGAGCGAGTCACTGTTCGGCGAGCACCGCGGCGGTGTCGATGACCGCGACCATCCGTCGGCCAACGGTGGCGGCGCGAATCGGAGGGGTGCGCGCCAGCCGAGCCCCCAAGACGACCGCGAAGGCCGCCAGCGAGGAGCCGGCAGCAGCGTCCGGACCGGCATGAAGAAGGCGTTCGGCGGCGGTTCCAAGGAGGCCGTCGCCTCGAGGCGAACTGGCGGTGCCGAGGGCTCCGGCGGCGGACGGCAGTGGCGGTCTGAGGAATCCAACGGGTCGCGCGGCGACGGTGGCGGCGGTTGCACAGCGGCAGGGGAACATAGTTTCGCGCCCGACACCCTGGTATTGCTCGCAGATGGTGCCGCCAAGCCAATCAAGGATGTCGCGGTTGGAGACCAGGTCCTCTCAACCGACCCGCGGACTGGGAACACCGAAGCGAAGACGGTCCAACTCCTGCACCGTAACCACGACACGGACCTGACCGACGTCACCGTTCGGATCGATGACCGGAACCCCGGCGACGTTTCCCAACCGGACCGTACCGAAGTGCTGCACACCACCTGGCACCACCCGTTCTGGGACGAGACGGTCGGCAAGTGGGTATACGCGCAGGACCTCAAGGTGGGTCAAGCGCTTCGGACGCTTGACGGTGACCTGGTAGTCGTCATCGTGTTGCACAACTTCGTCGGCGCCGCGCAGATGGATGACCTAACGGTTGCCGACGTCCATACCTATTACGTCGTCGTGGACGGCGAAGTAGTCCTCGTCCACAACAGATGCAAGGACAAGTATCACGACCGCGGCCGGGACCCCCGTGCCACGCACGGCGGCCAGGTACGGTACGGCGGGCTCGACGACCACGGCCGCCCCACCGGCGTGCACGCCCAGATCACCAAGGACATGCTGGACACGGGCGCAGGGGCCGGCAATCGCACGCCGGCGGGCTGGCCCGGCAACGGTTCGGACCACAATGTCGGGCGGGGCCACCTGCTGGCCCAACGCCTCGGTGGCCGAGGCTGGAAGGAGAACCTCGTCACGATGACGCAGTATCCGACCAACTCCCCGATCATGCGTGACGATATCGAAGACGTCATCTTCAACGCTGTGGACGCTGGCGAGAACATCCAGTACAGCGCGGTGCCGCATTACCTCGGCGACAACCCGATCCCGGACAAGATCGTCATTACGGCCGTCGGCAATCGCCGGTTCAACCGGACTTGGGAGTTGCCGAACCCCGCTGGGATGTTCGGATTTGACGGCGAACTCTAGCGTTGCGGCCGCCGAGCCATCCGTGACTCGGCGGCCACCGGCCGTTCATGACCAGATCGGTGCACCGCGGCGATCGGTAGTGCGGACAATTCGCGATCCCATGGTCGGCGCCACCGCCGTCGCGAATACGCGGACGGCGTTGTCATCCTCGGGTGGATAGGCGAACCGGATTTGGTGGGCGTATGCGGTCTCGTACGTGATGATCCAGTCGCGGTTGACGGCGGCGAAGAAGTCCTGCCGGTCGTCCTCGTCCTCGTCGCCGAGCGCGCTGCCGCGTTCCTGGATCGGGGCTAGGGCGTCCTTGAGCACCCGCAGGCGCTCCTCGTAGGGGATGTCGCTGTCCGACAGTACGACGTAGGCGTGGCTCCGCCTCCGGAACGGCTGGAACCACGGCGGCACGTCTGGCGATGCGATCAGCAGCCGCGACTCCAATGTGCCTTGCAGCCAGCCAGCCAGAAAGCCAGTGGCGTCGTGGTCGAAACGCTCCACACGGCGGTTGCGCGCGTCCCAGATCGTGACCCGCCATGACTCGGGTGGCCCTGCAGTCACCCAGCAGTAGGAGACGCCGTCATCGTCGACCGCCCACTCGAGCAGACCGCTGGCGGCCGGATAGAAGCCCGTCGGGGACAGTTCGGGGTAGTCTTGCAGCGTCTTCCGCTCGCGCTCAGTGAAGGAGCGGGCCCGCGCGAGGAGGCTGGCCGTCGGCCCGAAGGCTTGCAGGGGCGTGACGTGGTCCACGAACTGCCCGCGGCCGTATGTTTGGACCAGCCCCTTGAAATCGTCGGGCAGGGCCAACCCCAACTCAGTCTCAACACCACGCCAATCGCCTTCGGCATCGACCGGCAGGGCTGGCGGAGGGACGAGTCGAGTCAGCTCTTCGATCGTCATATCGCTACGCTAACAGGGAACCCGCAGCGTTCCATCGGCGCGCACGTGCGTAAGCGCTAGGCAGTCGCGCTCGATCGTCCGACGCAGGTAAACGAGCGGAGGTTCGCCGAAGACCGCGTCTGGAGCTGAAGTTGCGGGGTGAATCGCCCGGCGGCGACTCGATGGGCAGGCGGCCACCCGCCCCCTTCGTGGAATGTCAGCTTTTCGGCTGTGGGTTGGCGTGCCCCTGCGGAGGAGCGGTGGTTGTGGTGCGGCGGCGGACGATGGCTGCGGTCTTTTCGGCTCCCGGCAGGCACGCCATGCGCTGACCCAACCTGTCGGCTGAGTCATTTCGCACGCCCAGCTGCGCCGGCGGATTGTTCGGCTGCTCGTGACAACGGCTGTGTCGTCGATGCAAGGTAGCGTCGGGCGTCACCGGTGCCGAACCGACGCTAAAGATCTTTCGGTATTTGAGTGATGGTCAGAGACGTAGGCCGGTGTGGTCGAGGAAGTTGAAGCACAGTTGGTAGCTGCTGCCGATGCGGTGCAGTCCGGTGTGGGCCGTCCGGACTTGGTGGCGGATGGCCTCCGGGTGGCAGCAGAGCTCGTAAGGCTCTGGCCCAAGCCGCGGCTTCCGCTCGACTGGCAAGGGTCCGAAAGCTGGCTTGGTGGCCTGGCTGAGAAATCGCAGAATCCGAGCGGACTAATAGGCACTGTGAATGGGCAGATTGCATTCCACAAGCTCGGCAAAATTCGAGCGAGCTCCCCTATTCAGTAAGTCAGGGCGCAACTCCGGAGCGTAATGGTTTCATTGCAGTGTGCGTAGAAGTGCGTGGCTGTTCGTCTGGGTTGCTGTCAAACATCTGGAACGTATATAAATTGATAAATCTGGCTGATGTGGACGGTTGGCCGGGTCGACTTGCAGTAGCGTGATCGGCTGAGGGTGCGTGGGCCGTTGGTTCGCGCGTCTGGCGCCGGCACGCTGTCCGTTGGCCCGTCGCGTAGCGGCGGGGCGTCGATCCCCGGGAAGTCATCTCGGTCTGGACCGGCGAAGGGATCGTCACGGCCTTGTGTGCCGGATTCGAAGGCCTTCGTGGGTCCTTCTGGCGCTCTGTTGCGTGGGCGCGTGCGCGGGGCCGGAACGGCTGTAGCGCGTGCGCGTGCGTCCGGCCTAGTGATCGGCCGGACGATGCGGCGGGTCAGGGCGGCGACCAAGAACTGCAGGGCCTCGGTCTCCCGCGGACCAGGTGGTGGCGGACGTGGAGCAAGGGCACGACGAAGCCGACCTTCAACCGGAACGAGACGTGGATCCGGCAGAAGATGAAGGATGGATACGAGATCATCGACATCGGTCCGGACCCGAGCCGCACTGATCCCATCGGCAAGTACCACGGTATGGAAGTCCAGGAGACCGACGGCTACGGCAGGATGCACTTCATGAATTGGCCACCGTCGTGAGAAAGCGGGATCTTCGCGCCTCCGCGACCGGATGCGAGCGCGCGTTCGGCTTCCTGACCACGGATTTCGGCTACCGGCACGTCAGCACCACGATCCGGGACGCGGGCTTCCGCATCGACTATGCCGGCCCGGTGCTCGGCGTGCGCCTGGACTGGGAGCACGGCGACCCGTTCTTCGTGTGGCTCGTGCGTCTGGTCGACGGCGACTTCCCGCCCCGGTCGGGGATCCGCCCGGACACCCCGCTCGACTACCTCGATCTGGAAAGCCTCGAGGACGTGGTCGGCTATGAACGGCAGGTCGAGACGGGCGACTTCAGCCCCCTGCCGGACGAGACCACGGCGCGGCTCGTTGCGGAGAGTCTGCGGTCGTGCGGTGCGAGCCTGCTGCGCGGCGACCTTGGCCGGTGGGGCGCCGTCGAGACCTATATCAAGCAGCGCTTTCGCGACAACCTCGTCAAGCATCGAGCCTATGATCTCGGGCGGCAGCTCGGCTGGTTTTAGTACTGCAACGACAGGTTGTTACATAGAGCGGTTTTGTGGTACGTGATCGTGTCGTGTTGGAGGAGATGGCGGTCGGGTGGTCGGCGGGTTTCGCGGCGTTCGTTGGTCGGTTCGCGGGGGACGTTAGCCCCCGGCATTCGACCGGGGGTGGGCTTAGGCCGACCGTCGGCCGACTGCCTGTAGGGCGTCATGGAGCGACGCGGCGGAGGTGGGTGACGGCGCTGTCGTGGTTGCGGTACAGGGACTTGTCGAGGCCGTGGGCCGCCAGGAACGCCGACTGGTAACGCGTGCCGGTGTCGGCGTCCTGCCAGGTGCCGGCGGGCAGGAACGGGAGGCGGGCGGGCGGGGCCGGTTCGCCGTAGTGGTGGCCGTCGAGGAACTGGAAGACCGCGGCCTCCTCGCCGTCCGGCGACAGGTAGGCCAGGGCGGGGGCGGTGGACTCGCGGGGGGAGCGTAGCCGGTGGAGGCGGCCGTGCTGGACGATTGGGCGGATGCGCTTGTACTGGGCGATCAGGTCCGCGGCCAGCGCCAGGTCGTCGGGGGTCCAGGCGGGCAGGTCGCCGCCGATGCCCAGGACGCCGGCCATGGCCACGTGGAAACGGTAGCGCAGCGGCAGGCGGTTGCCGGTCAGGAAGTTCGGGGAATCCGTGACCCAGGCGGTCATCGCGCGGGCCGGATAGAGCTGGCTGAAGCCCTCCTGGATGTGCAGGCGGTCGCTCGCGTCGGTGTTGTCGCTGGGCCAGACCTGGTCGGTGCGGGCCAGGATGCCCAGATCCACGCGGCCGCCGCCGGAGGCGCAGGACTCGAAGCGGACCTCGGGGTGGTCGTGGCGGAGGCGATCCAGGATGGTGTACAGGTTGCGGGCGTGGCGGGTGGACCACAGCAGGTCGCCGTAGGGGCCGGGGTCGGTCACCGGGCGGTTCATGTCCCACTTGACGAAGGCGATCTCGTGCTCGGTGAGCAGCGCGTCGAGCCAGCCGTGCAGCCAGGCGGCGACCTCGTCCTTGCCGAGGTTCAGGACGAGCTGGTTGCGCAGTTCGTGGCGGGGGTACCCGGGGGAGTGGTAGACCCAGTCGGGGTGGGCTCGATAGAGATCGCTGTCGGGGTTGACCATCTCCGGCTCCACCCAGATGCCGAAGCGCATGCCCAGCTCGGTGACCCGCTTGATGAGGGGGTCCAGGCCGTTGGGGAAGCGGGTCGGGTTGGGGGTCCAGTCGCCGAGGCCGGCGGTGTCGGTGACCCGGGTGCCGAACCAGCCGTCGTCCATCACGAACAGCTCGCAGCCCAAGGCGGCGGCGCGCTCGGCCAGGGACATCTGGTTGGCCTCGTCGAGCAGGAAACCCGTTGCCTCCCACGAGTTGTACAGGACCGGGCGCAGCTCGTCGCCGTGGGGCAGGACGTGGCCCCGGACGTAGTGGTGCCAGGCGCGGCTGGCCGCACCGAAGCCTTCGGCGGTCCACAGTC
Organism: Dactylosporangium sp. CA-092794; assembly: GCF_050948465.1. Classification (NCBI taxonomy): domain Bacteria; kingdom Bacillati; phylum Actinomycetota; class Actinomycetes; order Micromonosporales; family Micromonosporaceae; genus Dactylosporangium; species Dactylosporangium sp. CA-092794. The sequence continues at coordinate 4,948,631 of NZ_CP192044.1, forward strand.
CGCACGATTTCGGAGTTTCATAGGTGGTACCCCCCGTCAAAACGGCAACCGGGGGCTCGTGGCCGGCGCCGGCGTTGGCGACGACCCGGCCGGACGGGCTGCGCTGGACGTCGATCCGCCACGTGCCCGACCAGGCCAGCGCGGCCGTCCACACCTCGCCCGCCGTCTCGGTCGCGGTGCCGTCGTCGATGGCGAACCACGGGTTGTGCATCGCGCTGGTCGTGGTGCGGCGGCTGCCGAGGCGTACCACTCCATCGGCAAGCGGCGAACGGTCGAGCCGGCCGTCGGCGCCCCAGCGGCCGTGCAGCGAGCTGATCCGGTAGTCCTCCCGCGGCGGCAGGCACCACGCGGCGCTGTCGGCGCGGACGACCTCCACCGGGACGTCCGTCGCGAGACTCGCCCAGCGCTCGATGACGTCGTGGGCGTCCGTGACCCGGTAGTGCAGGGTGAGCCGCAGCGGGCGGGTCAGCTCGGTGAAGCGCAGGCTCAGGTGCCCGGGATCGGCCGCATCGATCTCCGCCGCGGCGAACATCCAGCGCACGGTGCGGCCGCCGTCGGGGAAGCGCACCGCGAGGGCCGGCTCCGCGAAGCGCATTCCGGTGTCCGACGGGTACTCCTCGCGGCCGTCCAGGCGGCTCTCCCAGCTGCCGCGGGCCGGGTCGAACGGCACCCGGGCCAGCGCCACCGCCGCCTCGTCGTCGACCGGGGCGCCCCAGTGCGCGGCGATCGGCACGTCCTCGCCGCCGAGGGACAGAACGTAAGCGCTGCGGGGTGTGCGCAGGACCCAGACATTGGGCGCAGGCTCGGATACGAGGGGCGAGGGCATCTCATGTTCGTAGCATCCAAGAGCCTCGTTGCGCGCGGGGCTGGGACCAAACTCACGTGCGGGCGGCAAAACTCAGGCGCGGCCGGCAAAAGCCGCGCCCAGCAACGCCGAACGCTCGGTGTCGGCGACCGGGCGGGCCGGCACCGGCAGGGCCAGGGCCGGGTCGATGAGGTCCCAGGCGCCGGTCATCGAGCCGCCCACGACGACCACCTCGGCGCCGAAGCGGCCCAGCCAATCGGTGAGCAGCCGGCCGAGGATCCCGAACGCGGTGTCGACCACCTCGCGGGCGTCCCGGTCGCCGGAGCGGGCCAGCTCCGCCAGGCCGCGCATGCCGTCGACCGTGGTGCCGGTGCGGGCGAGATACCCGCGCACGAGCGCCCGGTCGGAGACCAGGTCCTCGATGTTGACCCCGTCGACGTCGCAGAAGTGGATCTCGCCGTCCGGCGGCACGTCGGGGCCGCTGGAGACGATCGCGCCGTCGGCCAGCCAGGACGAGCCGATGCCCGTGCCGAGGGTGATGGCGACGCTGCGCCTGGTGCCGGTCGCGGCGCCGTCGACCCACTCGCCGAGGCCGAACGCGTCGGCGTCGTTGACGAACGTGAACGCCGCCGGGTCGGCCGGGATCGCGTCGGCCAGGGCGGCGCGCAGGCTCACCCCGTGCAGGCCGTCGAACTTGGCGACGCCTTCGTGCAGGGCCACCCCGGCCGCGTAGTCGAACGGGCCCGGGAACGCCACCGCCCACCGGTCGCCCGGCCCCGGGTCCAGGCCCTTGGCCGCGGCGGCGAGCACGCCGATGATGGTGTGTGCGTCCCGCGCCGGGTCGAGCGGGTGCCGCTGCCGGTCGAGGATCTTGCGGCCGTCCACGTCGACGGTGCCGGCGGTCACGTGACTGCCGCCGACCTCGAGGACACGCACGAGGCCGGGGACGGCGACGGTGGGATGCACGACGTAACGTTAGCGCACACATGATCGGCATCAGGCCGCCGTCATGGTCGCGGCGCGCGGGAGTCCGGGAGGCGCCATCAGAGTTCTGGTCACCGGCGCGGCCGGCACCATCGGCACCGCCGTCTGCGCCCGGCTGCGCGCCGCCGGCGCCGGCATCCACGCGCTGGTCCAGCCGGCGGCGCCGGTCGAGGGCGCCCGGCGGGTCGTCGCGGGCGACGCGGGCGACCCCGAGGTCGTCGAGGCGGCCATCGGCGACGGTGTCGACGCGGTGGTACACCTGGCCGCGATCCCGCATCCGCTGACCGACCCGCCGCTGACGGTCTTCGCCGGCAACACCCGGGCCACCTTCGCGGTGCTCGAGGGCGCGGCCGGCCGCGGGGTGCGCCGGGCGGTCATCGCCAGCAGCTACTCGATCCTCGGGCTGCGCTTCGCGCCGCGGACGCTGCACCCGGCGTACTACCCGATCGACGAGGCCACGCCCCAGCAGGCCGAGGACGCGTACTCGCTGTCCAAGCAGGTCGACGAGGCCACCGCGGCGATGATGCACCGCCGGCACGGCCTGGACATCGTCGCGCTGCGGTTCCCGTTCACCGCCGTCCCCGCCCGGCTGGCCGAGGTCGCCCAGAAGTGCGCGCGGGACCCGGGGACGATGGCCGCCGATTCGTGGTCGTACCTGCACGCCGACGACGCCGCCGAGGCGGTGTGGCTGGGCCTGACCCGCCCGGTGCGCGGCGTGCACCCGCTGCTGCTGGCCGCGCCGGAGACGATGTCGGCCACGCCGACGGAGGAGCTGATCGCGCGGTACCACCCGGACACGCCGCTGCGCCGGCCCATCCCCGGCCGGGCCACGCCGATCGACACCGGTGCGATCGAGCGCCTGCTGGGCTTCCACGCCACCCGGCTGCTGCCGGTCGGCTGACCCGCCGCGCGGTGGCCGGGCGACCACCGCGCGGGCGGGCGCGGTCAGTGCTTGCCGATGGAGTACAACCCGATGATCACGGCGATCACCACGAGCACGGTGAGGATGGCCATGGCGATCTTGAAGGCGCTGTACGGGCGCTCGCCGGCCACCTCGCCGGTCACGCCGTTGACCTGGATGTTGTACGTCTTGCCGGCATACAGGTAGCAGGCGATCCACACCGGCAGCAGCATGAGCTTGAACGTCACGTCGTTGTACTGCGTGTGCATCTGCTCGACGCGCTGCTCGTCGCCGCCGATGTCCTGGCGGCAGTCGCCCTCGATCACCGGGACCATCTTCTGCTTGGCCGCCTCGAGGCCGTGCTCGGGCTCGACGTCGTAGCGCAGCGTCTCGTGGCCGGCGAGGTACTCCGGCCGGTACGGCTGCGAGTTCGGCAGCGGCCACGGCTCCAGCGAGTCGAGGTGCTTCTGCGTCACCTTGGTCGTGCCGGTCACCAGCACGTCGTCGAACGAGCGCGCCACGGTGCCGCTGGCGTGGTACCACCGCGTCTTCTGCACCTGGCGGGTCTTCGTCTCGCCGTTCTCCGTATAGGTCTCGGTGACCCAGTAGTGCTCGCCCCGCTGACCCTGGTAGTCCGTCACCGTGTTGGAGTCGTACGTCCAGTGCGGCATGTACATGCTCTTCGCGGTCTCCGCCTCGGTGACCTTCTTCAGGCCCGACGGGGCGAACCAGCGCGACTTCGCCCACTTGCCCAGCGACTCGCGCAGCTGCCGCTTGTCGAGGACGAAGGGCAGTACCGCCTCCGGAACGACCAGATCGCGGGCGTTGAGCTCGGCCACGACCGGCGCGCTGCAGAACCGGCAGCGGTCGGAGATGGCGTCGCTCTCGGTCTGCGCGCCGCAGTTGCGGCACACGAACACGTGCTTGGCCAGCTGCGCGATCGGCTTGCGGGGCAGGCTGGTGAAGTTGAGGTAGTCGTGCTCACGGATCCGCGCGCCGGAGCTCTCCAGGGCGGTCTCGTGCCCGCAGTAGGGGCACTTGAGCACGTTGGTACCGGGGGCGAACTCGACGTTGGCGCCGCAGCCGGCGCACGGGTACTGGCTCTGTGACACCGCACTTTGCGACATGGATCAGCCCATCGGGGGGAACGGCGGGGGAACGGCGGCGAAGAGGTTGCCGAGCTCGGGGATCTGACCGGCCGGCGTCCACTGCGCCATGCCGTTCTTCCACACGAGCGTGTCGCGGGTGATCTGCCCGGCCTGCACCGCACCGGCGAGGCCGGCGGCGTCGAACGGGCCGGCCTGGGCGCCGTTGATCCCGGCGAACCAGGCCGCCGGCTGCGGCAGCGGCGGCGGGCCGGCCGGGGGAGCGGCCTGCGGAGCCGGCTGCGGCGCGTACTGCGGCTGCTGCGGCGCGTACTGCGGCTGCGGCGGGCGCTGCGCGGCGTTCATCGAGGCGGCCACCTGCTGCGCGGCCGCCATGCCCAGGCCCAGGCCGAAGCCCTCGCCCGCGCCGCCCTGGTTGTTCGCCGCCGCCTCCATGGCGTTGGCGGCCTGGAACTTCGAATACTGGTCCAGGTTGCCCAGCACGCCCATCGAGGTGCGCTTGTCCAGCGCCTCCTCGACCTCCGGCGGCAGCGAGATGTTCTCGATGATGAACTTGGGGATCTGGATGCCGTAGCCGACCAGCTCCTGGGTCAGCACCCCGGCCAGCTTCTGCCCGATGGTGAGCTGCTGCGCGGCCAGGTCCAGCACCGGCACCTGCGCGGCGGCGAGGGCGCTGCCGAGGTGGCCGACGATGAGCTGGCGCAGGAACTCCGACACTTCCTCGGTGCGGAACTGCGGGTCGGTGCCGACCAGCTCCTTGAGCAGCTTCTCCGGGTCGACCACGCGCAGCGAGTAGGCGCCGAACGCCCGCAGCCGCACCATGCCGAACTCGGCGTCGCGCATCATGACCGGGTTCTGGGTGCCCCACTTGAAGTCGGTGAACTGCCGGGTGTTGACGTAGTAGACCTCGGCCTTCCACGGCGAGTCGAACCCGTACTTCCAGCCCTTCAGGGTGGCCAGGATGGGCATGTTCTGCGTCTGCAGCGTGTAGGTGCCCGGCACGAACACGTCGGCGATCTGGCCCTCGTTGACGAAGACCGCGACCTGCGACTCGCGCACGACGAGCTTGGCGCCCATCTTGATCTCGTTCTGGTAGCGCGGGAACCGCCAGACGATCGTGTCCCGGCTGTCGTCGAGCCACTCGATGATATCGATGAACTCGCCCTTGATCTTGTCCAGCAGTCCCACGGTCGTCCCCTTAGCGTCCAGATCACCGAGCGTCGAAGACCCTAGCAACCGTTTCCGTGTGGAATACAAGTGTTGTCGGGAAGACGCTTGCTACGAATTTGAGCGTAGGACGGCTGGTCACGTCAGTCGGGAACCGGGCAGCCTGGGTGCTGGGACCGGATAGATGACACCTGTCCCGGTTCGACCTGGAACGCTCCGGCCGTCCCCGACCGCCCGGCCCGATGCGCCGGCGGCCCTCGCCGACGTCCGGATGAGCCGGTTTCTGCCCGATCGGACCGGCAAACGCGCCCGACCGGCGATGGCGCCTTTGCGCCCCCTGTGACACTTACCACGCCTTTGTCGCAAGCCGCTCGTGGCGCCTACCGCGCTGTTCGGGACGAAAAATCCAGACACTCCGTGTCCGGATTTTTCGGACTTATACCCTGACCGGGGATAAGTCCGGTAAGGTCGGCTGAATCTCTCCGTGATCATGCGACTTCCGCCGGCGCGCGGCGGGTTTCCCATGATCACGGAGACATATGGTACCTATGGGTACATAGTTACTCCGTGATCATGAAAACACGTGCTGCGGGCGGCGACTACAGCATGATCGCGGAGAGTTCTGGTCGAGCGCCCGCCGAGGGATGTGGCCGCTGCCCGGGCCGGTCCGTGGTGGTCGGCTGTCCCGGCCCCCGAGCGGTGCGGATCGAGAGCCCCGCGGCCGGCCGGAGCTGGGCTGCGCCGGCCGGAGCCGGGCTGTGCCGGCCGGCCGGCCGGTTGACGGGGCGGGCGTCAGAGGTAGATGTCGACGCCCTTGCCGTCCGAGACGTTGGCCGCCACCCGCAGGTTGTGCTTCGTGCTCAGCAGCTGCGTCAGCGTGTCCGCCTGGGCGTTGACCTGGGCCTGCCGGGTCGCCGGATCCACCTTGGTACCCGCGGCCGGCACGCTGAACGTGACGGCGTCACCGATGCGCATGTGCGTGTCCCTTCGCTGCAAGCGAGACGCGAGACCTGTCGCTCGAATGATCGGCCGCGGGCGGCGGGACGTGAGGCTAACGGCCCAGCCGCGCCTGCGCGGCCAGCGCCACCAGGGCCGCGAGCATGACCGCCCCGCCGTAGCACAGCACCGTCGTCAGCAGGCCCAGTGGCGCCACCAGCTGGCCCGCGACGATCGCCGGGACACCGAAGGAGAGGTACGCCACCAGGAACACCGCGGCGAACAAGCCGGCCCGCTGATGGGCCTCGGCGAGCGGGCCGACCGCGCGCAGCGCGCCGGAGAAGGTGGCGCCGAAGCCCGCGCCGCCGACCAGGCCGCCGACCCACAGCAGCGGCAGGGTGCCGGTGGCGATGCCGATCAGCACCACGGCGGTACCGGCCAGCACGGCGACCGTGCCGAGGCGCACGACGGCGCGGGCCGGGTGCCGGCTGAGCAGGTAGGCCGTGGCCGCCGCGGTGGCCGGGGGCAGGAACGCGGTCAGGCCGTTGAGCAGGCCGCTGCTGTGGTGGAACACGTCGCGCAGGATGCTCGGCGACAGGCCCATGAACAGGCCGGCCAGCATCCACGAGGCCAGGTGGGCGGGGGCGGCGGCCAGGAAGTCGGGGCGGGCGGCGCGCGGTACCGAAACCTGGGGACGCAGCGACGCGAGGGCGCCCGGTCGCGGGCTGACGGTCTCGGCCGACAGCACGGCGGTGGCGGTGCCCAGCGCCATGATGACGGCGAGGCTGGTGAACACGATGAGGTTCGCCGCGTGCGTGAACTGCACGGCCGCGCCGGTCAGCAGCGCGCCCAGACCGAGGCCGCCGGCCGGGGCGACCGCGCCGAGAATGCCGCCGAGGCGCTTGTGCGCGGGCGGCGCCAGCTCGACCAGGACCGCGGTGAACGCGCTGCTGGCGGCGCCGGTGGCCAGACCCTGCACGATCCGGGCGGCGATCACCCAGCCGATGCCGGGCGCGAAGACGAACATGAGCATCGCGGCGAGCTCGACGACCAGCGCGCCGACCAGGACCGGGCGGCGCCCGACGTGGTCGGACAGCGAGCCGACCACCAGCAGCGAGGCGAGCAGGCCGAAGGCGTACGCCGCGAAGGCGACGGTGAGCACCCAGGGCGCGAAGCCCCACTGTCTCTCGAAGAGCACCAGCAGGGGCGTGGGCGCGCCCGCGGCGAGGTACAGCGACGCGAACGCGAGCCCCGCCCCGGCGAACGCGACGCCCGGGGACAGAGTGCGGCGGCCGTCGGCGGTGAGCGGGCGGTCGAGTGTTGCGGTAGACATCGCGCGACTCCTAAAGCAAAGTTCCTTGCGTTACGCTGAAGGTACGCCCCGGGAACGCCATTAAAGCAAAAATCATTGCTTTAGTTAGGAGGGTCACATGACTGCGCCTGTGCGCCGCACCGGTGGGCGCAGCGCCGCCGTGTTGTCCGCGATCCGGTACGCCGTGGAAGAGCTCGTCCGCGAGCGCGGCGCCGAGAAGGTGACGATCCCCCTCGTCGCCGAGCGGGCCGGGGTGAACCCGACCAGCGTCTACCGGCGCTGGGGCGACGCCGCGGCGCTGCTGAACGACATCGCGACCTACCACCTCGACCCGGACCGCCCGCTGCCCGACTCCGGTGACCTGCGGGCCGACCTGATCGCCTGGGCCGGCGGGATCGTCGAGCACTACCGCAAGCCGCTCAACGCCGCGCTGCTGCGCGGGGGCACCCCGATGGCGGGCGAGCGGGAGACCGACTGCCTGCGCAACCGCCGCGCCGAGGCCCTGCAGATCGTGGAGCACGCGGGCTCGACCGCCCCGGGCGGCCCGGTGACGGCCGACGAGATCATCGATCAGCTCATCGCGCCCATCGTGTACCGGGCGATCTTCCTGCCCTGGACCCTGGACGACGATGATCTGGCGGTACGCCTGGTCGATCGCCTCCTGCCGGCCTAGCTTTGGTCCAATGAGTCGCCCACACCTGATCCCAGGTCCCGACCACCCGATCACCGTCACGCCGGCCGACGTGCGGGTCGTGGTGCGCGCCGGCGAGCACGTCGTCGCCGACACCACCGACGCGCTCGCCCTGCAGGAGTCGACCTATCCCGTCGTGTACTACGTGCCCCTCGCCGACGTCGACCAGCGGCTGCTGGAGCGCACCGAGCACAGCACCTACTGCCCGTACAAGGGCGACGCCTCCTACTACTCGGTCGTCACGCCGGACCGGACCCTCGACAACGCGGTGTGGAGCTACGAGGAGCCGTATCCGGCCGTCTCGCCGATCGCCAAGCGTGTCGCCTTCTACACGGACCGTCTCGAGGTGACGGTCGTCTCAGGCTCCTGACCCCGCGTAAACCGAGCCCCTTGCGCGCGGCGTCTATCATTCGGACGCCGCGCCGCGTCAAGCGGAACGGCGCACAGTCACTCGTTCGGACATTGTGCGCAATACGGGCCGGGGGTTTTGCGACGCGGTGCCTGATCGGTACCGTTCGCGAACGGGGAGGGCATAGAGAGATGTTGAGTCGTCGCAAGATGCTGACCGGCGGCGCCGGGATCGCCGCGGCCGCCGCGCTGGCAGCCTGCTCCGGCAACGACAGCAGCGGCAAGAGCACCTGGACGGCCGGCGGATCCTCGGCCGGGCCGGAGGGCGGCGGTGGCGACGGCGGCGGTGCCGCCACGCCCGCCAAGCTCACCATCACCCCGGCCGCCGACAGCAAGGACGTCGCGCCCACCAGCCCGGTCACGGTCGCCATCGAGGGCGGCACGCTCACCTCGGTCACGGTCGCCGCCGGCAGCAAGAACCTCGACGGCAAGCTCGCCGACGACAAGCACAACTGGACCTCGACCGGCACGCTGTCCTACGGCCAGACCTACACCGTCACGGTCAGCGGCACCGACGCCGGCGGCAAGGACGTCAGCCAGACCAGCAGCTTCACCACGCTGAAGCCGGCCTCGGTCGCCTCGATCACCTTCCAGGCCAACCCGATGCTCGCGCTGAAGAACGGCGGCACCTACGGCGTCGGCCAGCCCGTCATCGTGTTCTTCAACAAGGCCGTGAAGAACCAGGACGCGGCCGAGCAGGCGATGAAGGTCACCGCGTCGCCCGCGGTCGAGGGCAAGTGGCACTGGGTGAGCAACCAGAGCGCGCACTGGCGCCCGGAGAAGTACTGGGCGAAGGGCACCACCGTCAAGGTGAGCGTCAACCTGCTCGGCGTCGACCTCGGCGGCGGCGTCTACGGCGGCGGCAACTCCAGCGCCAACTTCTCCATCGGCCCGGCCCGCATCGCCATCGCCGACTCCAACACGCACCAGATGCAGTGCTTCATCGACGGCCAGATGGTCAAGCAGATCCCGATCAGCATGGGCAAGGGCGGCACCACGACCGGCTCCAAGGGCGAGACCATCGACTTCTTCACCCGCTCCGGCGTCCATGTGCTGATGACCAAGGAGCCGGTCACCACGATGAGCTCGGCGAGCTACGGCATCACCGACAAGAACAACCCCAACTTCTACGAGGAGAAGATCAAGCTGGCCTGCCGGATCTCGCTCGCCGGCGAGTATGTGCACCTGGCCGACTGGAACATCCCCTCGCAGGGCAAGGCCAACACCTCCCACGGCTGCATCAACGTCGCCCCGGCCAACGCCCAGTGGTTCTACGACACCTTCGACACCGGCGACGTCGTCGAGGTCCGCAACACGCCCAAGCAGCTGCCGCTCACCGACGGCATCGGCGACTGGAACGTGCCCTGGGGCCAGTGGTGACCCGCGCCACACGGACCATCCGGACGGAGTTCGCGTTCACCCGCTGAGCCGGAAATCTTCACCGATGCGGAGGATCGGTGCGGGGTGGACCTTGCATAGGCTTCCCGGCATGGGTCCGCGCTCCGCACGAGCCAGCCGCGTCACGGTCGCGGCGCTCCTCGTGCCCGCCCTGCTGGCCGGGGCATGCTCCGGCGGCCCGGACATCAAGCCGGGCGCCGACGTCGATGCCGCCGGGCCGCACTACACGGTCTCGGCGGGCCCGCCGGGCGCGCCCGCGACCGCGACCCCGGTCGCCGTGCAGCAGCCCGCGCCGGGGTCCTCCTCGCCCAAGCCGAGCGGATCGGCGGGCGCCCCGGGCACGGTCGACGGCGTTCGCGCGGCCGTCGTCCAGGCGATGAGCGCCGACGACCTGGCCGCGGCCTCCACGGTCGCCGTCGAGCAGCGCCCCGCCGCCCAGAACCAGCTGGTCTTCACCTGGACGGTCAGCAGCGACCCGGACGACACCGAGGCGCGCGACCGGGTGCGGGAGCAGGCGCTGCTCATCCTGCAGCAGGCCAAGCTCTCCGGCCTGCCGTACGGCTCGGTGCTGCTCATCGCCAACGCCTCCGTCCGCGACTCCAGCGGGCGCAAGACCCAGGTCGCCGCGGTGCGGGCCAAGTACAGCCGCGCGCTGGTCCTCGGCACCGACTTCACGAAGGTCTCCCCGGCCGACGTGTTCAAGCTGCCCGACGACAAGCCGGCCGAGATCGACCCGCACTTCAAGTAGCCGTCAGCACCTCGCGCGGCCTGGCCGCGAAGGCCTTCGGGCGCAACACGTGCCCGGAGTGCCCGCCGGTGAACTGCACGCACTCGCGGCCCAGCAGCCGGGCCAGGTGTCGGCGTCGATCGCCCGGCTGCTGGACAACGGCTCGGTGGTGACCGCGCCCGACCCGCGCGACCGGCGCCGCACCCTGGTCCGTCCCTCGGCCGTAGCCGCCGGCCGCCTCCTGGTGATCATTGACGCCCCGGCCGGCGACGCCCTGCGGGGTGCCCTCGACGACCCCGCCGCGTTGCCGGAGGTCCAAGGGCATCTTGTCGAGCGGGGGTGAATGGCGCGCGTCGCTGCCGAAATCATGATATGTCCGGATTTAAGATTCTTTGTGCCGGACATTCGCGAGGTCGGGAGGCGTCTTGAGGCCGTTAGCCGCAGCGGGGCTGCTGGTGGTGCCGGCGGCGGTGTTGACCGCGAGCGTGCCCGCCCATCCCGAGGCGCTCGTCGCGCCGCAGCCCGAGACGGTGGCCGCGGCAGGACCGGTGACCGCCGCGGACCTCGTGCGCGGGGCGGCGTTTCGCAGCCCGGAGCCGGACGTCGTGGGCTACGACCCCACGGCCGGCGTCGTCGTCGCCCAGTCCGGCAGCGGGGCCGAGCTGGCCGGGCTCGACGCGGGGACCGGGGCCGTGCGGTGGCGGCGGGCGCTGGACAGCGCGGGCGCCTACGGCACCGTGCTCTGGTCGCAGGCCGACCTCGGCGGCGGCTCGGTCGTCGTCAACACGTTCCGGCGGGACACCAAGACGGCGGAGCTGACCGCCCTGAGCACGCAGACCGGCCGGCTCAGCTGGTGGATGCCGCTCTCCGCCCGCACCGTGGCCATGTCCGCCGGCCCCGCGCTGATCGTCGGCGAGCCGGCGGCGGACACGTCGGCGATGCGCTGGGCCAACCCCCGCGACACCGCCCCGAACGACAAAAACACCGATAAAACGGATAAATCCGATTTGTCGGATGGGTTGCTCGTGACCGAAACGCCCGTCGTCGTCGGGCCCAAAACCGCGCCCAGCCGCGGTGCCACCCAGCACCCGACCCAAACCCCCGGCACGACCCCCGGCACGACCCCCGGCACGACCGCCGGCACGACCGCCGGCAAGAGCCCGAGCAGCGGCCCGCGGGTGAAGGCCAACGACAGGGCGCAGAGCGCCAACGGCACGAGCGGCGCGGCGAAGCGGTCGAATGCGGGCAGCGAAGCGAGCGGCGGGCCGCCGCGGCGGGCCGGGCAGTCCCGCGTCGGCGACACCGAAGAGGACACCGGCATGGCGACGACCCGGGCCGCGCCCGGGCCGGGCAGCATCACCGCGGTCGCGGCCGGCACCGGCGGACGGCTCTGGACGACCGACCTGCCCGAGGGCTGCGACCTGCGGGCGACCGCCGGCGACGGCACGACCACCGCGATCCGCCTGGCCTGCGCGGACGGCGACCGGCTCGAGGTCCGCGACGCCCGCAGCGGCGCGCTGCGCGGCAGGGCGGCGCTCGACCCGGCCGTCGACGACGGCGGGATCGGGCTGCTGGTCCGCGACGGCGCCACGGTGGTGCGGGGCGCGCGGACGTTCGCCGTGTTCGCCCCGGACGGCCGGGAGCTGGTCCGCCGGGCCGGGGACGGCTGCGCCGAGTTCTGCGACGTCGCCGTGGAGAACGCGACGGTGGTGCTCGCCCAGTCCGGCGGCAGCACCGACCGCACGGACGGGGCGCTGGAGGCGTTCGCGCTGCGCGACGGCCAGGAGCGGTGGCGGGCCGAGCGGACCGTCCGGGCGCTGGTCCGCGAGGGTGGCCGGCTGTACGCGGTGGGCCCCGCCCCGGCGCCGGTGCCGTTCCTGGCGGTGAGCGGGGTGGGGGAGGGCGGCGTGTCGGCGCCGTACCCGACGCTGCTGCCGGCCGCGAGCGCGCCGCAGGCCGGCTCGGCGCTGCTGATCGCGCAGGCCGACCAGACCCTGGCGTGGTACCGCATCCGGCCGGTGGCGGCGCCGGTCGCGACCGGCCGGCCGAACCCGTGCGCGGTGCTGCCGCCGGCCGAGGTGCGGCGCAGGCTCGGCAAGGGGCGGGTCACCGCGCGGCGCGAGGACGCCGCCGCGTGCGAATACACGCCGGCCAAGGGGCGGGCCGTGCGGGTGACGGTGCTGTGGGCGGGGGCGGACGAGGCGTCCGCGATCGCGCGGTACGACGTCGTCAAGGGCGAAGGCGTCGAGCGCTTCGGCGCGGTCGTCGTCAGGATCACGAGCTGACTTGGTGAGGCCGGTGGTGCCGCCGTTCCGTCTCTCGAACACCTTACAACACGCGTCCAAATCCGGACGTGACGCAGCGTAGACGTGACGATCGCGGATCGGCCACGTCCGCCAGCTTAGTGTATGAGCTTGGCGTGTCCGTCACGGAGTCGGGTGCGCCGCGGGCGGCCGGGGTGGCCAGAAACCGGCGCCGGTGGCCGCGATGCCTGCCGGCGGCTACGTGGTGCCCGATCTGCGCGTCCCGGGTGGGCGCGGTCGGCGATTACGTCCCACCCGTCGGTCGCTGCACGGCGCAGGGACCGGAAGTCTCCGTGATCATGCGCATCAGAACGTCGACACCAAGGGTTTTTCATGATCGTGGAGTGGTGATGTACACCCGTGTACCACAAGTCTCCGGGATCATGGCAAACCCGGTGTGCGGTCACCGCGGGCATCATGATCACGGAGACATTCGTCCGCCCCGGGCCGCGCAGGTCGGATGGTGCGCCTGGCGGTGCGACATCCGCGCCGGTCCGCCCTCGCCGCGCCGGTCGGGGCGACGCCGATGATCGCTGGTGCCCCGCCGGGGGCCACCGACGCCAAGCGTGCGGACGGGCGACCGCGGATGCTAGAAGTCGTCGTCGATGAGGCCGTAGGGCGGCTGGTCGGCGCGGCGTGAGTAGCGCACGATCACGTCGTCGGCGGCGGTTGGTGGCGGGGCGTTGTCAGCGACGATGATCTGCGCGCCGACGCCCCGGCCGGCCAGCCAGTCCTCGATGTGGCGGTAGATGCGCTCGATCGTCTGGCTGTCGGCGAGGTCGCCCAGGGCGCCGAGGTTCTTCTGCGGGCTGTCCAGCAGTAAGAACCCGGGGTGTGACGAGCGGCTCTCCCACGCGGTCTCGAACATCGCCAGCTGCCAGGCCAGGGCGATGAGGGTGCGCCCGCCGGAGGAGGCGGCGGTGTAGGGCTCGCCGCGCACGTAGGGGGTGAGGTCCTCGGCCAGGTAGGCGTCGGCGAGCTTCGGATACCGGAACTCGGACAGCACCTGCCGGTAGCGCTCGCTGACCCGGCGCACGACGGCGGACCGGTCGGCCCGGCGGGCGGGCGCCCCGGCCGCGGCGAGCTCCTCCCGGTCGGTGGCGATCTGGTCCATCATCTGCACGATGCCGGTGGCGCGCCGCTCCAGGCTCTGCACCAGGCGCAGGCCGCCGGCGGCGCGCTGCATGGTCGCCGCGGCCTCCTCCCGGCGGCGGGCGATCGCGTCGCGCTCGGCCAGGAACGGGGTGACGGCGTCCGCGGTGACCGCGTCGACCTCGGCGGCGGCCCGGGCCTCGGCCTCCTGCGCGCGCGAGGCGTCGGCGCGCAGCTGGGGGATCTCCCGATCGAGCTCCTCGAGGTAGCGGTTGAGCTCGGCCAGCCGGGTCTTGGCCGAGCGCAGCTCCGCCGAGACGTCGATGCGGGTGACCGGGAAGCGGCAGGCCGGGCAGCGCTCGTCGGCGGCCGTCAGCGGGGTCAGGCAGGAGGCGCAGGCGGTGGCGCCGGTCTCGAAGAGCCGGTCGGCCTCGGCGAGCATCGTCCACTTGCTGACGTCCTCGGCGTAGCTGCCGCGCAGCGGGATCATCCGCTGCAGCTGGGTCTCGCGGTCGCGCAGCTCGCTGTAGGCGGCCTGGGCCGCCCGGGCCGCCTCGCGGTGCCGCTCGCGCAGGTCGGCGGCGAAGCCGGTGCTCGCCCGGCCGCGGGTGTCGAGGTCGGCGAGGGACTGGGCACAGGCGGCGAGCTCGTCCTTGGCGGACTGGTGCAGCGACTCGAGGTCGGGGCGGGCGCCGATGTGCTGCTCGTCGACGAGTTGCTCGGCGGCGCGGTAGGCGGTGCGGGCCGCGGCCAGCTCGGCCTCGACGGTGCGGATGCGCCGGCCGATCTCCACGGTGTGGTCGTCGTGCACGTCGAAGACGACGTCGACGACCTGGCGCAGCTTGAGGTGCTTCATCGGCACGCTCTCGAAGAGCAGGTCCTTGCCGTCGAGCCGCTCGTTGGGCAGGAAGCACAGCCACATGAGGTCGCGGAAGCTCAGCGGGTCGTCGGTGTCCAGCGACAGCCGCACACCCTGCAGCTTGCAGTGCGACAGCAGCAGGCTGGAGAGGCTCTCGGGCTGCCCGGCGGGGCGCAGCGGCCGGCGCACCGGCGGGGTCGCGCCCGGCTCGTCGAGGCGCCCGGCGCGCACGTAGGCGAACATGGACGGCTCGCCGACGGCCCGCTCGATGAGATAGGGCGAGCCGGACAGCTCGACCTCCAGCGTCGCGGCCTTGACCTTCGGCATGATCTCCGGGTGCCGCGGATGGTCGCTCGCGCCCAGGCAGTAGTCGAGGAACTCGAGGATCGTGGTCTTGCCGGTGCTGAACGCGCCGGCGAGCACCGACAGCGGCCTGGGCGAGTCGTCGGGGGCGCGGAAGTCGACGTCGTATGCGCGGTCGTCACCCTGCAGGCGCAGGCGCCGTATCCGGATGCCGTGGGTTCTTAGGCCGATCATAGCGAACCCTTCAGTTGCCCGCTGTATACCGGGAGAAGCCACTGCCGTAGGCCCTCACGAAGTTTACGACCACTGAGGCGCCGGAGTCGCCGGATGACGATGCGTACCGCTGTGATGTATGTCTGAGCATACATCGCGGTGAATCGACTGGCGATGTCAACTCCCTCGTCGGTGAGCCGGTAGGTCACCCGCCCGGCGGCGCTGACCCGCACCAGCCCCTGGGTGACCAGGGCGGTTAGGTCCCGGCTCAGGTGCAGCTGGGCGGTGACGAACCGCTGGGCCGGGCTGTCGTAGGCGACGGTGCGCTCGTCGAAGCCGGCCAGCCGCAGCGCGGTGCGGTCCGGGTCGTCCTCGGCCCGGGCCAGCAGCAGCGGGTGACCGGCCAGGAACTCGTAGATCCCGAGCCGCTCGGCGTCGACGCCCTCCTCCGCCACGGCCAGGACCAGCAGGATTCGGGCGCGGCGGAAGGCGCTCACCTCGTCGGGGGTCATACCAGCTCCCGCCAGTGCGTGACCCAGCCGGCCCGGCGCTGCTCGACCACCCGGTGCATGAGCCCGCACTTGTGCACCGGCCCGGCGCGCAGGGCGTCGGGGAATGCGCTGCTCTCGCGGATCTCGCGCATCACCGAGGCGTGCAGCCCCGGCAGCAGCCCGTCGTCGGGGAACTTCGCGGCGTGCCGGTTGAAGTCGGCTTCCCAGATGCCGTGCACCACCCCATCAGCGTCCTCCAGCGCGTCCAGTTCCGCCGGGATCCGCTTGTCGAGAATTTCGCGGGCCAGCAGGTCGGCGTTGAAGTACTCGCGCTTGGCCGCCCCGACCTCCACGTGACCGGCCTCGCGCAGCTGGCGCACGAAGAGCGCCTGGTCGAGAGCGTCGTCCTCCGCCGGAGCAAGATCATGCAGCGGTACCCGCGGTGTCTGGACCGGCACCGGGCGCGGCGCGGCGTAGGGGTCGTAGAAGTGCCGGCGCACGTCCGCGCAGTCGGGCTTGATCAGCAGGTTGCGCAGCACGTTCTCGTGCCAGAGCTCGATCTGCACGCCGGTCTCGCGCTGCCGGCGGGCCCGCCAGTTGTCCCACCACTGGGCGGTGGGCGCGTCCATGCTCGACGGCACACACAGCACCCACTGCGCGAGCCGGTAGCCGTTGCGCTGCGCGGCGGCGACCGCGGAGTCGAACGACTCGCGGATCTGGCCCTGGTGCGAGCGGGTGACGACCGGGAAGAAGTACTTCGACTGCCAGATCACGACGAGGCCGGAGAGCTCGCCGAGCAGGATGTCGATGCCCCAGTCGCCGGGGTTGGCGGTGATCGCCCGGGCGCCGGGGTAGACCGCCGCGAGCAGCATGGCCAGCATCTGCTCGAAGTCGTCCCGGGCGCCGGCCAGGTTGCCGGCCCGCAGCTGGTGTGCGGCGAAGTTGATCGGAGGCTCGCCGGAGGCAAGGCTGGTCGCAGCCGCTGTCGCCGTCATCTCCCCTCCGCCCCTGGTTGTCTGTTGCCAACACGCGCATCGGGCACAGGCACGCCGGTGGTCTCCCACCCCGCGCCTCCGATGCCACCGCGCGGACCGCGGCACCGGTGCTTGCCCTGCGCTGACCCCCAGCTGGCGTGATCTTCTGGATACCAGGTTTTCACGCGCGGCAATGTCACCGCTACTATGAGCGTAGATTTCACCAAATGTGTGATCACAGTTTGTTCAGATCGACGTCCGCGTAGATAGCCGCGTGGTCCGACCCGGCGTGCACCGCCCGGGTCATCGTGTCGTAGATCGGCCACAGCACGCCGTTGCGCCCGCCCCACACGCCCTTGCGCTGGATGCCGCCGCCGGTCGCGGCCGCGAACAGCGCCGGGGAGAGCAGCAGGTAGTCGAGCTTGTTGCGGGCCGTGCAGGAGCCGTAGGTGCCCGGCCGCCCGCCGTCGGTGAAGCCGGGGTGCGCCGAGATGTCGCGCAGGTCGGTGCCGCGCAGCAGTGGCGCGAGCGGCTCGCTCTCCGGCGTGTCGTTGAGGTCGCCGAGCACCACCACGTAGGGCGAGCGCTGCGCCCGGTAGATCTCGGCCACCCGCGCCGCCTGCCGCCGCCGGGTCGCGTCGGAGGCGACCTTGCCGCCGTAGCCCTTGCTCTTGAGGTGGTTGACGAGCACGACCAGCCGTTCGTCCCGGCCGATGTCGAAGTGGTACTCCGGGCAGTCGCGGCTGAACACCCGCCCGCGCTCGTCCTCGTCGTCGACGTGGGTGCGCTGCCCGGAAAGCGGGAACGCGGGCGTGGACATGACCCCGACGTCGATGCCGCGCTCGTCGTTGCCGTCCATGACCATGATGTGGTGGTACAGCCCGCGCAGCCCGCCCTCGGTGAACCGCTTGAGCGCGTGCCGGCTCTCCGCCTCGATCACGCCGAGCACGTCGGCGCGCACGTCCATGATGACCCGGGCGGTGTTGAGCAGCGCCTGCTCGTCGCAGCGGTCCGTGGTGAGCTCGACCCACCCGATCCAGTCCGCGCGCCCGCCGGCGATCACCTCGACCCGCCCGTCGCGGGAGCGGCGCAGCAGCCGCCCGCGGTTCTGCCGCAGCCGGGCGAACTTGGCCAGGTCCCCGTTGCGCAGCCCGAGCCGGTCGAGCTCCCGCAGGATCTCCCGTTTCACCTCGTCGGTGTACACGGGCTCCTCGAGCAGCTCCCCGGCCCGCGCGAACGCCTCCAGCACCGGTCGCCCGGCCGCCCAGGTCCGCTGGTCGAGCGCCTTGGCCCGGTTGAACAGGTTCTCGACGTTGTAGCTCGCGATGCGCATCGTCCACGAGATTATGGGGAGATCGTCATCTGCGGATGACATGGTCCCCCGGATGGTCGCCGAGTTCATCGTCGTGTTCGTCGCGCTTCCCGCGCTGTTCGCCTTCGTGCACATCCCGGGCGGCCCGATCCCGGTCCTGCTGCTGCTGACGGTGGTCGTGGCGTTCTACATCCGCCGGGCCAAGGACTTCGACCGCGCCAGCCTGTGGCGGGCGGCGGCGCTGCGCCCCGCGCTGTGGCCGATCCTGCGGCTGTGGCTCGTCGCCGCGGTGCTGCTCACCGCGGCGGTGGCGGTGTTCGACCGCGGCCACCTCTTCGACCTGCCGCGGCACAACCCGATCCTGTGGGCGCTGATCGTGGTGGCCTACCCGGTGTTCTCGGTCTACCCGCAGGAGCTGCTGTTCCGCGCGTTCCTGCTGCACCGCTACGCCCCGCTGTTGCGCGACGACCGGGTCGCCGCCGGGGCCAGCGCGATCTCCTTCGGCCTGGCCCACCTGCTGTTCGGCAACCCGATCGCGGTGCTGCTCACCCTGGTCGGCGGCTGGCTGTTCGCCCGCCGCTACCAGCGGACCCGCTCACTGCTCGTGGTCTGCGTCGAGCACGCCGCCTACGGCCTGCTCATCTTCACCATCGGCCTGGGCCGCTTCTTCTACCACGGCACCAACTTCGCCGGGTCCTGAAAGCCGGCCAGAAGGCGGGTCCTGAAGGAGGGGACTGGAGCCGGTTCACGAGGCCGTGTCCAGCAGGTGGGTGGCCGCGCGCAGGGCGAGGCCGCCCAGCGGCTCGGCGCGGATGGCGGCCCGCACCGAGCTGCCGTCGAACAGCAGCAGGAGCTGGGCGGCCAGGAAGCCGGGGTCGCTCACCCCGAGCCGCTCGGCCTGCCTGCGGAAGTACCCCTCCATCTGGTTCTTGAACTCCAGCGCCACCGCCGCCGCCTCGTGGCCGGGGTCGTGCAGCTCGATGGCCGTGTTGGCGAACGGGCAGCCGTGGAACGACGGCGAGCCGGACTGCTCCTCGAGGCGGGCGAAGACGTGCAGGATGCGCTCGCGCGGCGAGACGTCGGCGTCCGCGGCCGGGAAGTAGCCCGCCACGGCGGCCGGGCCGTGCACCCGCAGGCTCTCGGCGATGACCTCGTCCTTGGTCGCGAACAGCTGGTACATCGACTTCTTCGACACCCCCGCGGTCCGGCACAGCCGCTCGACGCCGACCGCGGCGGTGCCCTCGGCGTAGAAGAGCTCGGCGGCGGCGCGCAGCAGGCGCTCGCGGGGCGGGGCGTTCGACGTCACACCGCGAGGTTAGCGCGCGGCTCGACAATCGGAAACCGATCGGTTTATGGTGTTGGAAACCGATCGGTTTCCGACTCTCGTGGAGGTACCCCATGAAGCTCAACGACGCCGTCGTCCTCGTCACCGGCGGCAACCGCGGTCTCGGCAAGGCGTTCGTGGAGGAGGCCCTCGCCCGGGGCGCGCGCAAGGTCTACGCCGCCGCCCGCGACCCGCGCACCGTGACCACGCCCGGCGCCACGCCGCTCGCCCTCGACATCACCGATCCCGATGCGGTGCTGCGGGCCGCCGCCGAGGCGCCGGACGCGACCCTGGTGATCAACAACGCCGGCCTCTCGCTCGGCGTCAACCTGCTCACCGGCGACCTGGCCGAGGTCCGCCGGGAGTTCGAGACCAACTTCTACGGGCCCGTGCTGGTCACCCGCGCGTTCGCGCCCGTGCTCGCGGCCAACGGCGGCGGGCACTTCCTCAACGTGCACTCGGTGCTGTCCTGGATCAGTTTCGGCACCTCGTACAGCGCCAACAAGGCGGCCCTGTGGCAGGCCACGAACGCGTTCCGGCTCGCCCTCGCCCCGCAGGGCATCGGGGTGACCGGGCTGCACGTCGGCTACATCGACACCGACATGGCCGCCGCGGTCACCGGCCCGAAGGTCGCCGCCGCCGAGGTCGCCCGGCAGGGCCTGGACGGCGTCGAGGCCGGCACCTTCGAGGTGCTCGCCGACGACGTCAGCCGCAACGTCAAGCAGGGCCTCGCCGCCGACCCGTCCGCGCTGTACCCCCAGCTGATCTAATGGGACGGTGAACGCATACCGGGCAGAGGGCGAGTTCCGGCGCGACTCCCGCTACATCGGCACCCGCGTCACCGCGGACGGCCGGGACGGCTATCCGGTCGAGCCCGGCCGCTACCGCCTGGTGGTGAGCCGGGCCTGCCCCTGGGCGAGCCGCGCGATCATCGTCCGCCGGCTGCTCGGCCTGGAGGACGTGCTGTCGATGGGCGTGTGCGGGCCCACGCACGACCAGCGCAGCTGGACGTTCGACCTCGACCCGGGCGGCCGCGACCCGGCGCTCGGCATCGAGCGGCTGCAGGAGGCGTATTTCAAGCGCTTTCCCGGCTACGAGCGCGGCATCACCGTCCCCGCCATCGTCGACGTCCCCACCGGCGAGGTCGTCACCAACGACTACGCCCCGCTCACGCTGGACCTGTCCACGCAGTGGACCGCCTACCATCGCGAGGGCGCACCGGACCTCTACCCGGAGCCGCTGCGCGCCGAGATCGACGAGGTCAACGAGCTGGTCTACCGCGACGTCAACAACGGGGTGTACCGGTGCGGCTTCGCCGGCAGCCAGCCGGCCTACGACGAGGCGTTCGAGCGGCTGTTCGCCCGCCTGGAGTGGCTCTCGCAGCGGCTTTCGCTGCAGCGGTACCTCGTGGGCAGCTCCATCACCGAGGCCGACGTGCGGCTGTTCACCACCCTGGTCCGCTTCGACGCGGTCTACCACGGCCACTTCAAGTGCAACCTGCGCAAGCTCACCGAGATGCCGGTCCTGTGGGCCTACGCCCGCGACCTGTTCCAGACCCCCGGCTTCGGCGACACCGTCGACTTCGACCACATCAAGCGCCACTACTACGTCGTCCACCGCGACATCAACCCGTCCGGCATCGTCCCGCTCGGCCCCGACCTCGCCAACTGGCAGGACCCGCACGACCGGGCCGCGCTCGGCGGCACCCCGTTCGGCGCCGGCACCCCGCCCACCACCCCCGCGGACCGTTAGGGCACCGCGGGCATGGGCAACGTCACCGTGGTCACCGGCGGCAGCCGGGGCATCGGCGCCGCGACCTGCCGCCGGCTGGCCCAAGACGGCCACGCCGTCGCCGTCGGCTACCGCACCGCGCCCGAGGCGGCCCAGGACGTCGTCGACGCCATCGCGGCGGGCGGCGGCCGGGCCATCGCGGTCCGCGCCGACACCACCGACGAGGACGACGTCGCCGCCCTGTTCGACACCGCCGCCGACCGCCTGGGCCCGGTCACCGGCCTGGTCAACAACGCCGGCATCGCCGCGCCGCTCACCCGCCTCGCCGGCCTGCGCACCGCCGACCTGCGCCAGGTCATGGAGGTCAACGTCGTCGGCGCGTTCCTCTGCGCCCGCCAGGCCGCCCGGGTGATGACCACCGGCGGCGCCATCGTCAACGTCTCGTCGACCGCCGCCACCCTGGGCAGCCCCGGCAACTACATCCACTACGCGGCGAGCAAGGCCGCCGTCGACGCGCTCACCCTGGGCCTGGCCAAGGAACTCGCGGCCGACGGCATCCGGGTCAACGGCGTCGCACCCGGCTTCGTCGACACCGAGATCCACGCCCAGTCCGGCGACCCGGACCGGGCCGCCAACGTCGTCGGCCGCATCCCGGTCGGCCGCCTCGGCATGCCCGGCGAGATCGCCGAGGCCATCGCCTGGCTGCTCAGCCCCGCCGCCTCGTACACCACCGGCACCACCCTCCGCGTCGCCGGCGGCCTGTAGCCGGGGCCGCTCGGCCTCGGGTGAACCGCGGATGCCGTTGCGCTGCAGTCGCCGCGGCGGAGCTGACCGCCGGGCGAATCAGGAGTGGGCGATCGTCGCGGCGCCGGTGCGGGTGAGCAGGACGACGCCGGCCGCGGCGGTCCCGGCCGCGAGGACGCCGAGGGCGATGGTCGCCGTCCCGGAGGTGACCTGCTCGCCGAGGACCAGCACGCCGAGCGCGGCCGCCGCGACCGGGTTGGTGATGGTCGCCGTGGCCAGCGGGGCACTCAGGCTCCGCCGGTAGGACAGCTGGGCGAGCAGCCTCGCAACCGAACCGCACCCGTGGACGGTCAGGGCAGCGGCTCCCAGGAGAAGGCGTCGCCGGTTTGCCGCACGGTACCGAAGGTGACGTCGGCGAAGTGGATGCCGAAGCCGATCGCCCGCTCGTCGGCGAGGCGCCGCAGCACCTGGCGCCGGACGGCGGCCGACTCCTCGGGCGACGACTCGCCCAGGAGCGGCCAGTCCGGGTGGGACACCTGCACCGCGGAGTGCATGACGTCGGCGAACGCGAGGAGCCGCGCGTCGCCGGACGTCAGCAGGTATCCGGTCTGGCCCGGGGTGTGACCGGGCAGGGCCAGCGCGGTCACGCCGGGCAGGATCGGCTCCGCGGCGCTCACCGGCCGGAACCGTTGCCCGATGGCGGTCAGGACCTGCTCGGACACCCCGGGCGTCGCCGCGCGCCCGGACCATTCGGTGTCCGACAGTAGGCAGGGCGCGTGGGCGAACGCGGGGTGCGCGGCCCAGCCGACGTGCTCGATGTGCAGGTGGGTGATCGCGATGGCCTCGATGTCGCGCGGTTCCCGGCCGAGCCGGCGGAGGTTGTCCAGCAGCGCGCCGCCGTACATCTCGGCGATGCCGTACTCCATCCGGGAGACCGGCTCCGGATACGGGCCGTAGCCCGCGTCGATGAGCACGGCCCGGTCGCCGTGCTCCACGAGCAGGGCGCCGCTGCTGATGGTCAGCCGGCCCGCGTCGTCGAGGAAACGGGCGTTGTCCGCCCAGTCGGTCTCGGACGTGCCGGGGAAGAGGAACCGCGGGACCATCTTGACCGCACCGTCGGGCACGAAGCTCACCCGCAGCGCACCGACCTGCACCTGCCGAAGTCTGTCCACGGCGGTGAGACTACTAGGCACATCCGACGGCGCCAAGAAGCGTATGAAAGGCCGCAATTCATCCCGTGGTACCGGACTATTAGTCGCATCGGCTACGCTCTGGCCGGTGAGTGATGAGCTGTCGTTCACCGCGTATGCGGTGCTGGGCGTCCTGTCGATCAACCGTGAGATGCTGACCGCCGGCGAGATCAAGCAGCGCGCGGGGTACGGCTTCCGGCACTTCTACGGCTCGCCGGCGGTCAGCCACATCCGCCGGGAGCTGCAGCGGCTGCTCGCGCTCGGCCTGGTCGAGGACCGGGAGGTGCCGATCGGCGGCGTCCGGAGGGCGCAGGTGTTCCGGACCACCGAGGCGGGGGAGCGGCGGCTGCGGGAGTGGGTCGCCGAGGGCGGCGCCGCCGAGCCGGTCGTGGTCAAGAATCCCGTGCTGCTGCGCGTCTTCCTGGGCCGCGAGATACCGCTGCCGGACGTGCTCGCCATCATCGACGCCCGCCTGCGGCAGGTCGACGACGACGTCCGCCAGATGCAGCGGGGCCGCCGCCGCGCGACCGACATGGGCCTGATCCCGCACCCGGACCGCGCCTACTCCACGGCGGTCTCGGACTACCTGCTGCGGTCCCTGTACTTCGAGCGGGCCAACCTGTGCCAGCTGCGCGACACGATCGCCGGCTTCGACCCCCAGCCGCCCGGCGACGACGAGCCCAGCACCTTCCGCCCCGCCGATTGACGTGGTTTCCGGCTAGAGGCAGGCCTCGAGCGCGTCGTAGAGGGCGTTGCTGCGGTCGTGGCCGGCCAGGTGGCGGGTCACGTAGGCCATGCGGTAGCCGTCCGGGTCGGTCAGGTGGCCGCCGGCCGAGGAGCCGCCGATGCCGCCCATGCCGATCCAGTCCTCGTCGCGGCGCCAGCCGAGGGTCCAGGTGGCGTCCTCCTCCAGCAGGCGGTCGAAGCCCACCGCCTGCGGTGCCAGGGCCTCGGCGAGCAGGCCGGCCGGCAGCAGCCGGGGGAGCGCCTGGTAGAGCCCGGCCAGCCCGCGGGCGGTGGCGTGCGCGTTCACCGCGGCCAGCTCGCCGGTGCGCCAGGCCGCGCCGTTGAGGACCGCGGTGTCCAGCAGGCCCGCGGGGTTGCCCAGGGCCCGCGCCCACAGCTCGCCGTGTCCGTGCACGGACCGATCCGGCCAGTCCGGCGCGCCGTGCTCGACCTCGGCGCAGCGGGCCAGGTCCGCGGTGGACAGTCCGATGTGGACGTCATGGCCGAGGCCGCGGACCACCGCACCGATGGTCTCGCCCGTCGCGCCGCGCAGGATGGCGCCCAGGATGTTGCCGTACGTCAGGGCGTGCTCGCCCACCGCCGTGCCCGGCTCCCACTCCAGCGGGCCGGCGAAGATGGCGTCGGTGCAGCGCCGCCGATCCAGGGCCTCGGCCGGCGTCAGCGGCTCGGCGATGGTCGGCAGGCCGAGCCGGTGCGCCAGGGCGTGGCGGACCGTTCCGCCCGGGTGGGCGAACGCCGGGTGGAAGCGGGCGACCGGGTCGTCCAGACCGATTCGGCCCTGCGCCACCCGGGTCAGCAGCGCCAGCGCCGCGACCGGTTTGCCGGCCGAGAACACGGTCGCGAGCGTGTCGGCGCGCCACGGTTCGGTCCGGGCCGCGTCGGCCCAGCCGCCCCAGAGGTCCACGACCAGGTTGCCGCCCGCGTACGCGGCGACGGAGGCGCCGGTCTCCGCGCCGGAGGCGAGCAGACCGGCAAAGGTCTCCGCGACGGGCTCGAACCCGGGGGCCACGGTGCCGTGCACGAGGTCGTTCACGGTCGGCTACGGTACCGGCCGGGCAGACCTTTGGCTGCCGGATATCCGCCGTTCATCCCGGACCGGTTCGATGACCGCGTGATCGCAACGGTTCGCCGGCTCCTTGTGGTGGGCATGGACGGGGTCAACTGGCCCCAGGTCGAGGCCGCCGGAACGCCGCACCTGGACGCGCTGGCCGCCGCCGGCGCCTTCGGGCAGAGCCTGGTGCCGTGCCCGCCGGACGTCGCCGAGACCTGCAGCGGCCCCGGCTGGTCGACCGTCGCCACGGGCGTGTGGCCGGCGAAGCACGGGGTGCGCGACAACGGTTTCGCCGGGCAGCAATACGGTGCGTACCCGGACTTCCTGACCCGCCTGCAGCGCGCGGATCCCCGGCGGCACACCTACTGCGCCGTCGACTGGGCCGCGCTGCACGAACAGGGCACCTTCGGCCCGGACATCCACACCCGCCTCACCCTCGACGGCGAGGCGGACGGCTACGCCACGCAGGACGAGAAGCTCACCGCCGACGCGGAGCAGCGGCTGCGCGACGACGACTACGACGCGTCCTTCGTCTACCTGGGCAACACCGACGCGGTCGCGCACCTGACCGGCACCGGCGCCGAGTACCGCGCGGCCATCGAGGAGCAGGACCGGCAGCTCGGCCGGTTGGTGACGGCGATCGAACAACGGTCTGCCCGGCGTACCGAATCGTGGCTCGTGATCGTCACGACGGACCACGGCCACCGCGTCCCGTCCGGCGGGCACGGCGGCTGCGATCCGGACGAGCGGGGCACCTGGATCGTCGCGAGCGGCCCCGGCATCGCCGCCGCTTCCCGCCCGATCGGCACCGCCCAGGTCGACGTCGCCGCGACCGCGCTGCGCCACTTCGGTCTCACGCCGCCCCTGGACGGCAGACCTTTGCAGGACCGGTGAGCCCGGTCGCCGGACCTTTGCCGGGCCGGTGGGGTAGAAACGCTGGATGACCAGCGCTGTCGACGGCGGGGTGCCCCCGCACGGGCGGATCCCGAAGTACTACGCGGTGAAGGCGCAGCTGCTCAACCTGCTGTCCGAGCTCGGCGAGGGCGCCCTGCTACCCGCCGAGCGGGACCTGGCCGCCACCTTCGGCGTGGCCCGCTCGACGCTGCGGCAGGCGATCCAGGAGCTGACCGTCGAGGGCCGGCTCAAGGCGTTCCGCGGCCGGGGCACGTTCGTCGCCGCGCCGAAGCTCATCCAGCCGCTGGGCCTGGTCAGCTACACCGAGGCGGTCCGGGACGCGGGCCGGCGCCCCGGCCGGCGCGTGGTCACCGTCGAGACCCTGCCGCCCGGACCCGACCTGGCCGCCGACCTGTCCATCGACCCCGCGACGCACGTGCTGCACCTCGAACGGGTCCTGCTGGCCGACGACGAGCCGCTGGGCCTGGAGAGCACGTACCTGCCGACCTCCCGCTTCCCGGACCTGCTCGACGGCTTCGACCCGACGACGTCGCTGTACCGCCACCTCGGCACCCGATACGGTCTGGTCTACACCGAGGCCCGCGAGCGCATCGAGACCGCCCTGGCCACACCCCGCGACGCGATGCTGCTCGGCACCAACCCGTCCGCGCCGATGCTGCTGATCCAGCGGCTCTCGACCGATCAGCACGGGGTTCCGATCGAACGGGTCCGCTCGCTCTACCGCGGGGACCGAATCGGCTTCGAAACCACCCTCCGCGCCGGCTGACCCGCCGCCGAACACCGCTGAGCCCCGCGCGATCCGCGATCACGGTCCTGCGCGGCCGGTCCGCACGCCGTGGAGCGCGGCGCAGCGACCAGAAGTCTCCGCGATCATGCCGCGCTCGCCGCCGGCACCAACGGTTTTTCATGATCACGGAGTGATCGTGTACACCCGCGTACCGAAAGTCTCCGGGATCATGGCAAACCCGCGGTGCGGCCGCGGCGACACGCATGATCACGGAGACATTCGGCCGCCGCGAGGCGGTGTAAATCGGATATTTCGCCTGGCAGGCGAAATATCCGGAATGAGGCGCCCCACCTCGCGGCGGAGGGGGCGGCGGGGACGGTGAGGGTGTCGCCGGGGTCCGCGCGGTGCCGGCCGGCAAGGTGGCGTTGATGACCGCCGTGCCCATCGGCGGCCAGCGCCGCCCCGCGTTCGCCGCCTCGGGGCTGCGTGATCGGCGCCACGCTTCGGGAGATGCGCCGGTCCGGTAGATTAAAGGTCCGAACCTTTGATCAAGGGGGTCGGCAGTTGAGGATCGTGATCGTCGGCGGCGGGGTGCTGGGCACCATGCATGCCTGGCACGCGGTGCGGCGCGGCCATGCGGTGGTGCAGCTGGAGCGCGAGGCCGAGGCTCGCGGGGCATCGGTTCGCAACTTCGGTCTGGTCTGGGTTTCCGGGCGGGCCGTCGGCGCGGAGCTGCGAACCGCGCTGCGGGCCCGCCGGTTGTGGGAAGAGATCGGCGCCGCGGTGCCCGGCATCGGCTTCCGCGGAAACGGTTCGCTGACATTGGTTCGCACCCAGACCGAACTGGCCGTCGCCCGGGCGGCGGCCGCCGCGCCGGACGCGGCCGAGCGTGGGTGGCGATTGCTGGAGCCGGACGAGGTCCGGGCGGTCAACCCGGCGCTGCGCGGGGAGTACCTGGCCGGGCTGCACTGCGCGGCCGACGGGGCGGTCGAGTCGCGCGTCGCGCTGCCGGCGCTGCGGGCGGCGCTCGAACACACGGGGCGGTATACCTGGCTGGCCGGGCGCGAGGTGCGGACCGTTTCCGGCGATTCGGTCCGCGACGACACCGGGGCCGTGCATACCGCTGACCAGATCGTGCTCACCACCGGAGCGGCGCTCGGCGGGCTGGTGCGCGAGCTGGCCGGTCCGCTGCCGGTCCGCCGCGTGTGGTTGCAGATGGCGCAGACCGCGCCGCTCGGGGAGGCGCTGACCACGTCCGTCGCGGATGCCGACAGTTTTCGGTACTACCCGGCCTACGACTCGGCGGCCCTTGTGGACCGCCAGCCGCAGCCGCCCGTCGCCGCCGAGCACAAGATGCAGCTGCTCATGGTCCAGCGGCTCGACGGCGGGCTCACGATCGGCGACACGCACGCCTATGCCGAACCATTTCCGTTCGACGAGGTCGAGGCGCCCTACGACCACGTGACCGAGGTCGCCTCCGCGCTGCTGGGACGGCCGTTGCCGCGGATCGAGCGGCGGTGGAACGGGGTCTACGCCCAGTGTCTGGATCCGTCCGCGGTCGTCCACCGCGCCGCCGTCGCGCCGGCCACCTGGCTGGTCACCGGGCCGGGCGGGCGCGGCATGACCTGTGCTCCCGCCATCGCCGAGCAGACCGCTGAGGAGCTGCAATGGTAGACCTGGTCGTACTGGACATGGCCGGCACGACGGTGCAGGACGGTGGCCTCGTCGAGCGCGCGTTCACCGCCGCGATCGGCGAGCGGGGCGTGCGTCCGGGCGACGCCGCCTACGACGGCATGCTGGCCCACGTCCACGCCACCATGGGCGAGTCGAAGATCAGCGTGTTCCGCCACCTGCTGGCCGGCGACGAGGCCGCGGCCCAGGCGGGCAACGCCGCGTTCGAGCGCGCCTACGCCGCCCTGGTCGACGAGGGACACTGCGCACCGGTTCCCGGCGCCGCCGAAGTGATCGACCGTTTGCGTACCAACGGCATCAAGGTCGCCCTCACGACCGGCTTCTCGCGGGAAACGGCGGACCGAATCCTCGCCGCCCTGGGCTGGCGCGACATCGCCGACATCACGCTGGTTCCGGCCGAGGCCGGCCGCGGCAGACCATTTCCGGACCTGGTCCTCACCGCCGTGCTGCGCCTGGAGCTCGACGATGTCCGCGAGGTGGCCACGGCCGGCGACACGACCTACGACGTGCTGTGCGGCCTGCGCGCCGGCGCCCGCTTCGCCGCGGGCGTGCTGACCGGCGCCCACGACGAGCCCGCGCTCCGGGCCGCCGGCGCCACCCACGTCCTGCCATCGGTCCGCGAACTCCCGGCCGCCCTCGGCCTTTGACCTCGACCGCCAGTGCTGGTCGGCCGCGGTTGACTGTCGAGGTCCCCCGGTGCATCTGCTGCCGATCTCGTTGGCGCTGGTAGCGGCACTCATCCTCGGACATCAGCGCGGTGAGGTGCGGTCCTGCTCGCCGCCGTCGCCGTCCCCGGCGGCGACGGTGTCGAGCGCTCGCTCGAGGTACGTCGCGAGCCGATCGACGTCGGCGTGCTTGAACGCGGTGTCGCCGATGATGCTGCGTAACATGCGTACCCCGGTGCACATCGCCAGCAGGAGTGCCGCTCGCGCCGTCGCATCGTCCCCGGGGAGCTGCTCGGCGAGCTGTCGCTGCGAGCTCGTCTCGAGGCGTTCCCGCATGATCTCCGCCGCCTGCGGGTTCGCTGCGGAGCGGAGGATGAGCAGCATCGGGCGTGGTTGCTGCACCAGGGCGACGACGTCGTCCCGATCCCGGGAACGCGTCGCGAGCGCTACCTCGAGCAGAACGCCGCGGCAGCGTTCGTCGCGCTGAGCCCCGACCAGCTGGCCGACCTCGACACGATCCGGGTCCACGGGGCGCGCCACGAAGGGATGGGTGCGATCCCGAACTGGTACGACGGCGTCACCCCGCCGCGGGTCCTCTGACCGCGACGGGCACGGCCCCCGCAGACCCGCCGGCGCAGGCTCGACCGGCCAGGTCCTGTGCCTAAGTCGGCGGTATTGGCGGACCGCGCTGAGGTTCGGGCATGTCGAGATCGGCAATGAGCGAGGTCTCCGGTCGTTGGCTGAACGACCAAGAACCGTAAGGGGCCCCGGCGGCGCTTTCTCTCCGCGATCATGCCGAAGAGCGTCCCGAATGGCGGGATCTCCATGATCGTGGAGCGACGATGTACCAGGAGCGGCACTATCACTCCACGATCATGAGGATCCCAGCAAGTGGACGCGTCCGGCGCATGATCACGGACGCAAAACGGTCGCGGCCCGCCCCGGTGGCCGATCTGTCGACGCGGACGGCCTCGTGGTGCGGCCCGGGCCGCGGCTGGTCGACGGGGTGGAGGCGCTGGCCGCGATCCTACATCCGGCGCTGATGCCGGCCGCCCCACCCGGCACGGTGGGCCGAGTGGCCTGTTCCCAGATGGGGTGTAGATCGGACTGGCGCGTGGCGGGCGAGGTCAGCGGACCGTATCGATGCCGGTGATGACCAGGCGGAGCGGCAGGACGCCGTGGCTCAAGGTGGCGGCGAGCGCGGTCGCGCCCTCCCGGGTGGCCAGCCCGGCGCCGGAGATTTGCGCGTCGCCGCTGATGACGTCGTTGATCGTCGGGGCGGTGACGATCTCGTTGTCCATGAGCACCGCGACCTGCGTTGCCTGGCCTGAGCTTTCGCCGGAGTCCATCGCCTCCTTGGTCAGGGCGGTCCACTTGGGCTGGCC
The DNA here is from genome assembly GCF_050948465.1 of Dactylosporangium sp. CA-092794. Taxonomy (NCBI): domain Bacteria; kingdom Bacillati; phylum Actinomycetota; class Actinomycetes; order Micromonosporales; family Micromonosporaceae; genus Dactylosporangium; species Dactylosporangium sp. CA-092794. The sequence goes on from NZ_CP192044.1 coordinate 4,978,784, forward strand.
GGCCGCGGTGAACCGCAGCGTGACCACCCACGAGCCCGATTCCTTCTGGATGACGGCCTCGGCGGCGGCGAGGTCGGTGCCGATCACCTTTGCCACGTCGAGGAGGTACTTGGCGCCGCTCTCGTCGCACGCGGCGGCCTGGGCGGCGGCGTCGTCCAGCGTGCCCGCCGGGCGGCCGTCGAGCATGGCGCAGGTGACGGCCGGGACGGCGTACTGCATGGACGGGGGCAGCGCGGCGATCTCGGCGCAGGTCAGCGCGTCGAAGCCGGTCAGGTTCTGCCCTTCCGCCGGGTCCTTGATCGCGGCGGCGGCGTCGAAGGTCGCGCCGAGCTTGGACTTGGCCGAGGCCAGCGCGGCGGCGCGGTCGGTGCGCCCCTGCGGGTCGGCCTTGCAGGCGGCGCCGGGGTGGTCGGTCGTGACGGACAGGACCTTCCGGAACGTGAGGCTGCCCGGCACGAGGACCGCGCGGGCGCGCTCGGCGTCGGCGTGGGCGGCGGTGACGAGCAGGGTGTCGGCGGAGATCGCGGTGACCGTCGGGCGGGTGAGATCGAGCTGGCGCATGCGGGACAGGATGATCTGTTTGGTCTGCTCCAGCGCGGCGGCGGAGGGGCGGTCGCCGTCGGCGCCGGTGAGGCGGACCGTGATCGAGACGTCGCCGGGGGACGGGCGGCCGTCCCAGCGCCGGCCGAGGATGATGGCGGTGGTTCCGGCGGCGATGGCGACGATCGCGACGACACCGAGCGTCAGCCACAACCACGGCAAGCGCCGGGCCGGCCGCTCCGGTTCGGGCGGGCGGTACCCTTCGGGCACGTAGCCGAGCCCGGGCGGGGCCACGGGCGGCAGGTATTCTGGCGCCGGTTCGTGCGTCGACATGGCGACAGGGTACGGGAGGTGCGCTCGCGTGCGACTCGGCGTGGACTTCGGTACATCGAACACCGTCGGCATGCTGGACCGTGCGGACGGGTCGGTCACGCCGCTGCTGTTCGACTCGTCGCCGCTGCTGTCGTCAGCGGTATGCGCGGAGGCCGGATCGACCCAGACCAGAACGGAACCGAGGCAGAGCGGGGAGGAGCTGCTGACGGGCGGCGATGCGGAGCGGGCGGCGATCGCGCACCCCGGCGGGCTCGAGCCCAACCCCAAGCGGCGCGTCGACGACGTGACGACCTGGCTCGGCGAGCGGGAGTTCGCGGTCGTCGACCTCGTCGCGGCCGTGCTCGGCCGCGAGTGGGCCGAGGCGCGCCGGGTCGGCGGCGCATCCCCCGAGGCCGTGGTGCTCACCCATCCGGCGACCTGGGCGCGGACCAGGCTGGCGCTGCTCACCGAGGCCGCCCGGCGGGCCGGTATGCCGCCGGTGACGCTCGTGCCGGAGCCGGTCGCCGCGGCCGCGTACTTCGCCGCGATCCTCGGCCACGAGGTGCCGCCCGGGCGGGCGCTGGTCGTGTACGACTTCGGCGCCGGCACGTTCGACGTGAGCGTGGTGCGGCGCGATGCAGAGGGCTTCGCGGTGGTGGCCGCCGGCGGGCTGCCGGACGTCGGCGGGCTCGACCTCGACGCCGTCGTCGTCGAGCATGCCCGGTCGCTGACCGGCAACGCCGCCGGCTGGGCCCGGCTGGACTGGCCGGAGACCACGGCCGACCAGCGGTCGCGGCGGGACCTGTGGCTGGGCGCGCGGGCCGCGAAGGAGCTGCTGTCCCGCCGCTCGCGGGCCGACCTGCACGTGCCGCTGGTCGACGCCGACCTGCACATCACCCGCGAGGAGTTCGAGCGGGTGGCCCGGCCGCACCTGGACCAGACGGTGGCGGCCACGCTGTCGGTGGTGCGGTCGGCCGGCATACCGCGGGAGCGCATCGCCGGGGTGTTCCTCGTCGGCGGATCGAGCCGGATCCCGCTGGCCGCCGCGCTCCTGCACCGCCAGTTGGGCATCGCACCGACGGTCATCGACCAGCCGGAACTCGTGGTCGCACACGGCTGCCTGAAGATGCCCCAGGTCGCCCCGCCGCCCGCCCCACCGGCTCGACCCACGCCACCGCCCGCACCGCCGCGGCCGGCAATGACGCAAGCGCCCGCACCAACACGGGCACGGGCGCAGGCGCAGGCGCAGGCGCTGCCGGCGGTCGGTGGGATCCCGCCGCGGGGCGTGCTGCCGGCCGACTTCCCCGTCCACCTGGTCGAGATATCGTTGGGCGGCCGCGTGGGGTACACCGTGCGCACCTACCTCACCGACGACGACGGCGGCGCGACCGCGGTCTTCGCCAGCGAGGGCGGCCGGCTGCCGCTGTTCGCCAAGCCCGAGCGGGCCGCCGACCACGCCGCGGGTAGCGACGGCCACGCGATGACCGAGGTGCTGCACTGGGAGGCGCTGAGCGAGGCGATGGCGGGCGCCTTCCTCACGCTCACCCCGCCGAACCGTTACAGGCTCGACCTGCCCTCCGTCACGCTGCAGCGCGCGCCCAAGGAATGGCTCCTCGACGTCGTCGTCGCGGCCGGCACCCTGGCCCGCGAGCTCGTCAACGCGCTGGACATCGAGGCGGGTTACGAGTTGCTCGGCGAGGGCACGATGCTGGACCGGCTCGACGACGCGCTGCGGGTGGCCCAGCGCATACCGTTCGGCCGCGGCCGGCGCGAGCTGCGGGCCTTCGACCGCGAGCGGCTGGCCGCCGACTGGGGCCGCGTCGCCGACCTGATCGACGAGCGCCTGGACTGGCGATAGAGGCGAGCGCCTGGACTGGCGATAGCGCGCTCAGGCCGAGCGGCGGAGCCGGTTGCAGGCGTCCAGCGCCTGGTGCAGGCCGTTCTCGACGGCGCTGAGGTCGTGCCGGTCGAGGGCGCGCCGCACCCGGGCGAGACACGCGGCGAGCAGGCGCGCCTCGCCGTGCGCGGCGGCGGACCGGGCCGCGCCGCCGCGGACCCGCACCAGCGCGCCCGCCGCCGCGAGCACGGCCAGGTCGCGGTGTGTCGTGGCGAGCGAGGCGCCGGTCGCGGCCCGGGCCTCGGCGACGGTGACGTATTCGCGCTCGGCCAGCAGCTCGATGATGCGCCGGTGCCGGACCGCCGGCAGTAAGGCGATGGTCATGGTGTCGTACACGTCGAACATCAGGAGATGGGATAGAGCTGGCCGCCGGTCTCCGCGGCGACGGCGGGACCGAAGTCGACCTCGCGGCCGTCGATGGTGAAGCGGTACCGGTCGAGCCGCCGGATCGCAGGCGTGGCGTCGAGGTAGGCCCGCAGATCCTCGAGCTCGGCCGGGGTCAGCCAGCTCGGCGGGTCGGAGACGGCCCGGAAGCCGCACACGTCGGCGAGGTCGCGCAGCCACCGCAGCTGCTGGGCGGTGAGCAGGTTGAGCTTGCTGCGGAAGTACACCACGTCGGGATCGACCTGCACGAGCGGGGACTGCCACAGCCGGTGCACGCTGTTGACGACGGCGTTGCGGGCGGTCGCGTCGGACGGGTCCTGCGAGGCGTAGTTGTCCCACATCGGGGCCACGTCCGGGCCGCTGCGCACGCCGTCGAGCAGGCCCAGGGAAGGCAGCAGGATCGCGCCGGAGCCGAGCAGGTACACGTCGTCGCCGGCGGTCTCGCGGATGAGCCGCAGCCCGTCGCGGTACACCCGCTCGCGCTCCCGGCCGGGGACGAACGCGGCGGCGGCGTTGATGAAGTCGAGCTTGAGGTACTTGAAGCCCCACTCGTGGACCACGGTGTGGACGAGCCCGGCGAGGTGCTCGCGGGCGTCGGCGCGGTCGAGGTCGAGCGCGAAGTACGGGCCGCCCCAGTTGTAGCCGGCGACGACCGGCCGGCCGGAGGCGTCGCGCAGCAGCAGCTCCGGCCGCTCGGCGGCCAGCCGCGAGTGCGGCAGCGCGATGAACGGCGCGAGCCACAGCCCGGGGGTGAACCCGGCGTCGGCGATGCGCTCGGCGAGGCCGCGCATGCCGCTGGGGAACTTGGCGTTGGGCTCCCAGTCGCCGACCTGCTGCTCCCAGCCGTCGTCGATCTGCACGACCTCGAAGGGCAGCCCGGCCAGGTCGGCGATGTCCTTGGTGAGCTGGGTCTCGGTGATGTTCTCGTAGTAGGCGTACCAGCTGCACCAGACGTTGCCGGCGCGGCGCCCGCTCACGCCGAAGCGCCGCGCGAGCTGGTCGGCGTAGCCGCCGAACACCTCTTCCTCGGTGCCGTAGGCGAGGAACCAGTCGGCGCCGGACGCGGCGTACCAGCCGGTGAGGGTGTCCTGGTCGGCGACGAGCCGGGGCGTGTCGAGGCCCAGCGCGCCCAGCAGCAGGGTCCGCCCGCCGGGGCCGCGCAGCGCGGCGACCGCCGAGGAGTGGTGGCGGGCCGGGTCGTCGAAGGCCGGGTCGTCGGCGGTGACGAGCCGGGTCGGGTTGGGCACGCGCAGCGGGGGCTCGCTCAGGCGCCGCCAGCCGCAGGGGCTCCACGAGTTCTGCCCGTGCCGGTAGAACGACGCGTCGCCGAGCCCGTGCAGGATCGACACCCGGCCTGGGGGCAGCAGGACGCCGCCGTCGACGGGGCGCGGGGTTCCGTCGCCGGAGTGCTGGAGGGCGAAGGGGCGTCCGTCGAGGTGCACGAGCTGTGCCATGGTTCTCCTTTGCGAAGCGACGGCGGGGCGCCAGGAAGGGCGCCCCGCCACGAGGACCTACTTGAACAGGCCGTTGACCTGGTCGTTGGCTTTCTTCAGGGTGTCGGCGGCGCCGGCCTGGCCCAGGGCGATGGACTGGATGGAGTCCTGCACGATCTGGGCGACCTCGTTGCCGTGGTCGCTGATCGGCAGGAAGAAGGTGCCGCCCGGCGCGGCCGCCTCGTCGGTGAAGACGTGCACGTCCCGGCCGGCCGCCTTGTGCGCGGCCAGGGCCTTCTCGGCGCCGGACTTGATGGCCGGGAAGACGACCGCGCGCTCGCCGACGATGTCCTGGCAGGCGGGCGAGCCGAGGAACTTCACCCAGGCCCACGCCTGATCCGGGTGCTTGGTGCCGGCGTAGATGGCGTCGGACAGGCCGTTGATGGCGGTCTTGCGCCCGGTCGGGCCGGTGGGCAGCGGGGCGAACGCGTACTGCTGCTTGGCGCCGGTGCCGAGGTAGGTGCTGATGGTCCAGGAGCCGACGATGGTGAACGCGGCCTGCCCGGCGTCCATCACCGCGTCGCGGCCGAGCGCGGACTGCTTGTCGAACTTCGGCGCGTAGCCCGCGTCGATGAGGTGCTTGAACCAGCCGATGGTCTGCGCGAGCTTGGGGTCGTCGTAGTTGTAGTGGCTGCCCCACGGGTTCTTGTCGAGGTAGGTGAAGCCGTTGGCGACGGCGAGGTCGCCCCAGCCGTTCTGGCCCTGCGAGCCGTCCGCCCACTCCGGCAGGAAGCCGTAGATCTTGACGTGCGCCTTGTCGAAGGCCGGGTCGAGGCCGTTGTGGCCCTGGGCGTCGACGGTGGCCTTGGCGATCGCCTGCTCGAACGTGCCGCCGTCGGCCGGGTTCCAGGTGAGCTTGTCCAGCCCGGTGGTGTCGGTGACGTACTTGGTGTTGTAGACCAGCGCCATGGTGTCCCAGTCCTTCGGCAGGCCGTAGCGCTTGCCGTCCTTGACGAACAGGTCGGCGAGGCCCGCCTGGTACTGGCTCAGGTCCACCTTGTCGCGGTCGACGAAGGGCTGGATGTCGAGGATCTGGCTGCTGGAGACGAACTGCGGGTAGTACGACGCGTGGTCGGTCCAGACGTCGGGCGCACCGCCGCTGGCCAGCTGGGTGGTGAGGTTCTGCCAGTACTGCGCCCACGCGGTCTGCGTGAACTTGACGGAGATGTTCGGGTTGGCCTTCGTGAACTCGTCGGCGCACGCCTGGTAGGCGGGCTGCTGCTTGTCGTCCCACAGCCAGTAGTTGAGCTCGACCTTGCCGCCGCTGTCGGCGGACTCGGCCGAGCAGGCGGCCAGCGGTAAGGCGATCGCCGCGGCGGTCAGCGCCGCCGCCGCCCGGATGCGAGTGGTCATCGGGATTTCCCTTTCAGGCGGGGAGGGGTGTCATTTGATGCCGGTGAAGTTCAGCGACTGCACCAGCCGCTTGCCCAGGAAGATCAGCAACAGCAGGACGGGCAGGACCGACAGGGTTGAGCCGGCCATCAGCCCGGTCCAGTCCGGAGAGGTGTTGGGGGACTGCTGGAGGAACACGCCGAGCGCCACGGTGAGCACCCGGGTCTGCTCCCCGCGGCCGACGAGCAGCGGCCACAAGAAGTCCTTCCACGCCCACACCGACGTGGTGAGCGCGATCGTGATGAGCGGGCCGCGGCTCATCGGCACGATGACCCGCCAGAAGACGCCCCAGCGGCCGGCACCGTCGATGATGGCCGCCTCCTCGACCTCGCGTGGCACGGAGAGGAAGAACTGGCGGAGGAAGAACACCGCGAACGGGGTCATCAGCAGGGCGGGCGCGACCATGCCGGCGAACGTGTCGATGATGCCTAGCCGCCGCACGAGCGTGAAGTTGGGCAGCAGCGTGAAGATCGGCGGCACCATCAGCGCCGCGACGACGGCGCCGAAGACCAGGTCACGGCCGGGGAAGCGGAGACGGGCGAAGGCGTACCCGGCCATGGCGCAGCAGAACGTCTGCACGATCGCGATGAGTCCCGAGTAGATGATCGAGTTGAGGGTGTACCGCAGAAAATTGATCCTCGCCCCCGACCCGCCGGCCGCCCGCGCGGTCTCGTCGTCGACCAGGCCGAGGACCCGCCAGAAATTGATCATCGTGGGGTGGGCGGGCACGATGCCGGTGCTGTCGGTGTAGATGTCGGCGGCCGGGGTGATGGCCGTGCGGACCATCCAGTAGAACGGCAGTACCGTCAAAACCAGAAACGCGATGAGCGCGGTCCAGGCCAGCAGGCGGCCGGGCCTCAGGCGGCGGGTCATGGTGTGAGCCCTTCTCAGGTCAGATCGGAACGCGAGGCGCGCAGCAGCCGCATCTGCACGGCGGTCAGCAGCCCGAGGATCGCGACGAGCACCATCGCGGCCGCCGCGGCGTAACCCATGTGGAAGTACGTGAAGGCCTGCTGGTAGATGTAGAAGTAGATGACCCGGGTGGCGCCGACCGGCCCGCCCTTGGTCGTGACCGCGACGGTGTCGAAGATCTGGAACGAGCCGATCAGCGACACGACGAGCACCAGGGCGAGGATCGGGCGCAGCAGCGGCAGCGTGATCCGGCGGAACATCCGCAGCTCGCCGGCGCCGTCGAGGGCGGCGCTCTCGTAGAGGTGCGGCGGGATCTGCAGCATGCCGGCGTACAGCAGCAGGGCGGTGTACCCGGTGTACGCCCACGTGTTGATGAGCGCGACGGACGGCATCGCCCAGGTCGGCGAGGTGAGGTAGCCGCGGTTGTCCAGGCCCAGGGCACCGGTGAGGTGGTTGACGAAGCCGAGATTCGCGTCCAGCAGCCACATCCACAGCAGGCCCACGGTCACGTTGGGCACCAGCCACGGCAGCAGCAGCGTGGCCCGCACGACGACCGAGCGGGTGAGCCGGTGCATCAGCGCGGCCAGGCCGAGCGCGAGCAGCGTCTGCGAGCCGATGTTGATGACGACGTACTCGGCGGTGACCTTCAGCGAGTTCCAGAACTGCGCGTCGCTCACCAGCTCGGCGTAGTTGTCGGCGCCGACGAAGGACGGGGTGTTGAGCAGGCTGTAGTCGGTGACGGAGTACCAGACGCCCTGGACGGTCGGGTAGAGGTAGAACACCGCGAAGCCGGCGAGCACGGGCAGCAGGAACAGCCAGGCGATCCGCCGGTCGTCGCGACCGCGGCGGGGCGGGCCGGCGGCGGCCGGGACGGCGGGCGCGGCCGGCGCCGGTGGGGCGGTCGTCGCCACGGAGTTGCGCGTCGTCACGATCCGACCTCGTTTCGTTGATCGAAAATCTTCGAATTTTGTGTCTTGCGGCGGGAGGTGGGCGGCCGCTAATAATGATGAAGCTCAGGGAAACTTTGTCAACACCTCCTCGAATCACACCCCCGGAGGCCCCTCCATGCCTGCTGCCCTGCGGCGGCGCGCCCTCGCGTCGGCCGTCGCCCTCTGCACGGTCGCCGCCAGCGCCGTGCTCGCCCTGGCGCCGCACGTCGCCGCCGCGTTCGCGCCCGTGCCCGCCGGCCCGCCCGCCCGCCCGGCCCCGCCGGCCGCGCCGAGCCCGTCCCTGACCGACCATCCGCTCACCGCCGCCCCGAGCCCGCTGGACAACCCGCTCAAGGGCTTCGCCCGGTTCTACTTCCCGGGCGAGGACCAGAGTCTGGGCTACCCGCGGTCACTGGCCTGGAGCTACTTCGGCCTGTCCGAGGTGATGACCAGCGCCACCGACTGCTCGGCCTACAACTGGTCCATTGTGGACAACGCGCTCAACGAGATCGCGTCGTACGGCAACCAGGCCGCCATCCGCTTCTACATGGAGTACCCCGGAGGCACCGGCAGCCACCCCGGCAACGCCATCCCGCACTGCTTCGACGGTCACGTCACCTACCGCAACAACACCTACTGGGGCACCGTGTCACCCGACTACGACAGCCCCTACCTGCTCAACGCGGTGACGAACTTCATCGCGGCCCTCGGCGCCCGCTACGACGGCGACCCGCGGATCGGCTTCATCAACCTCGGCCTCGTCGGGCTGTGGGGCGAGTGGCACACGTGGCCGTTCGACACCGACACCGCCGACGGCTACCCGAACCTGATGCCCACCGACGCGCACGCGGCGCAGATCGTCCAGGCGTTCGACACCGCGTTCAACACCACCAAGCTGGAGATCCGCTACCCGGACTCGGCCGGCGGCGCCGCGAACGCCCGCGACATCGGCTACCACGACGACTCCTTCTGCTACAAGGAGGGCTCGCCGCTGGCCGGCGTCACGCTGCCCCAGTCGCTCGGCGGGGCGAACTACGCCCAGCTGCAGCGCGCGCTGAACCAGGGCGTGGAGAACAAGTGGGTCACCGACTCGATGGGCGGCGAGGTACGCCCGGAGATCCAGAGCTCCGCGTTCACCTCGTGGCCCGGCGGCTCCGGCCAGGTCGACACCATGAAGGCCTGCATCGAGCTCGAGCACACCACGTGGAAGATCAACCAGACCAGCCAGAGCTACTCCGCGTCGGATCCCAACGTGGCCGCCGCCGTGCGGCTCATGGGCTACGACCTCACCGCCACACACGCGTACTTCCAGAACTCCGTGTCCGGCACCAGCGCGACCGTCGGCGTCACCGTCGCCAACAACGGCGTCGCCCCGTTCTACTACCCGTGGACGATGACGCTCGGGCTGAAGAACTCCGCCGGCACCGTGGTCAAGACCTGGGACACCCCCTGGGACCTGCGCACCGTCCAGCCGCTGAAGATCCGGGCCTTCCCGGACTGGGGCGTCGGCGCGGACCCCACCTACCGCGACTTCGGCTACCCGCAGTACTTCCAGTCCGACGTCAGCCTCTCCGGCGTGGCGTCCGGCTCCTACCAGCTCGTGCTGCGGGTCAAGAACCCGTTGGAGGCGGTGAGCCCGGCGGCGAAGCGGCTGCGCTTCGGCAACGCCACCCAGAACGCCGACGGCTGGCTGGGCCTGGGCTCGATCGGCGTCGGGACCACGGGCGGCGGGGGCGACACGACACCGCCGTCGGCCCCGACCGGGCTGGCCTCGCCGGCCCAGACGTCCTCCAGCATCTCGCTGTCCTGGAACGTGGCCACGGACAACGTCGGGGTCACCGGATATCGGGTGTTCCGCAACGGTACCCAGGTCGGCACGCCGACCGGCACGTCCTTCACGGACACCGGCCTGACCGCGGGCTCCTACACCTACACCGTCAAGGCCGTCGACGCCGCCGGCAACCTCTCGCCGGCCTCGGCGTCGCTCACCGTCGCGACCGCCGCGACGCCACCGCCGCCGGTCGGCCTGGTGCTCGACAACTTCGACGGGACGCCGGCCTATCCGTCGGCGGCGCAGAACGACCTCGGCCACTGGACCGGCGGCAACTGCTTCCTCAACGGCGGCGGCAATGGCGTGGTCTCCGGCGGGGCGCTCGCGTTGCAGTACAACAACTGCGGCTGGTTCGGCAGCGACGTGCTCACCGACCTGTCCGGCTACACGTACCTGGTCGTGCGGATCAAGGGCGCGAGCGGCGGCGAGCAGACCCATTTCAACCTCAGCCTGGGCGGTGTCACCAAGGTCTTCGGGGACTACACCCTCGACGGCGGCGGGCATCCGGCGCTGACCACCGCCTACCAGGACATCAAGATCCCGATGGCGGCCAACGGCATGAACCGCGCCGGCCCGGGGCAGCTCGCGATGGGCTTCTGGTACGGCGGCAACAGCACCATCACCATCGACAGCTTCTCCTTCAGCAACTGAGCAGGGTAGCGATGAGCATTTCGGTTCGGAGGATCGCCGCCGCGGCGGCGGTCCTCGCCCTCGCCCTGGCCGGCGCGCCCGGCGCCGCGCACGCCGACCCGCCCACCATTTCGGTCACCTACGCCGGCGACTTCGGTACGGTCTTCACCAACCCGGAGCGCGGCTTCCACAACCGCTACGAGATCGTCAACGACCCGAGCGTCAACGACTACGCCAGCAACACCATCCCCGGGTTCAACCCCGACCAGCTCGACCGCACCTTCGCCCGCGCGAAGGCCGACGGCGACACGCTGATCCACAGCTATGTCCACCTCGACAAGTACCAGACGAGCGACCTCCCGCAGGCCCTGCTGGACAACCTCGGGACCGGCCTGGCCGCGGTCCGGGCGCAGGGCATGAAGATCGTGCTGCGGTTCGCCTACGTCTGGGACGGCTACTCCGCGGTGACCGAGCCGCAGATGGAGCGGCACATCGACCAGCTGGCGCCGGTGCTGGCCGCCAACGCCGACGTCATCATGCACCTCGAGGCCGGATTCTTCGGCGCCTGGGGCGAATGGCACGAGAGCCCCTACACCGCCTCCTCCGACGAGAGCCAGGCCCCCGTGCGGTACCGCCTGGTGAAGAAGCTGCTGAGCAGCACGCCGGCGTCGATCCCGGTCGCCATCCGCTACCCGATCTTCAACTACGAGTTCGCCCAGCGCACGACGCCCCCGCCCGGCTGCACCCTGCCGGACAACTGCCTGCTGACCACCCAGGACTTCGACCGGCTCGGCTTCCACGACGACTGTTTCCTGGCCGACTCGGCCGACATGGGTACCTACGACCAGAACTCCTGGCTCGGCTGGTTCGACGTGTCGGTGAAGAAGCAGTGGGTGTACGACATGGCGACCTCCTCCGGCGGCAACAAGATCGTCGGCGGGGAGACCTGCAACTCCAGCGGCGCCAACGACACCGCCGGGGTCAACGCCCAGTACGAGCTCTCGCACCAGCACTGGACCGAGATCAACGAGGACTACGCGCCGGTCAACATCGACATCTGGAAGCAGGCCGGCCTCGCCGCGTCCGGCACCGACCCGGCGGAGACGCTGTTCACCCGGATCAAGCGCAAGCTCGGCTACCGCCTGCGCCTGGTCGACGCCACCTACACCGCGCAGGCCACCGCCGGCGCCCCCTTCACCTTCGCCGCCCACCTGGCCAACGACGGCTACGCGGGCATCATCAAGCCCCGCCCGGTGTACCTCGTCTTCGACGACGGCACGCACCGCTACAACGTGCCGCTCGCCGGAATTGACGCTCGCACCTGGCGGCCGGGCGCCGTCACGGTCCCGGCCCAGACGGTCACCCTGCCGGCGATGGCCGCCGGCACCTACCGGCTCGCGCTGTGGCTGCCCGACCAGGCCGAGGGACTGCGCGCCAACCCGGCCTACTCGGTCCGGCTCGCCAACACCGGGACCTGGGACGCCGCCAAGGGCTACAACGTGCTGACCGGCGCCATCAGCGTCGGCACGTGTACCGCGAACTGCGAGCCGCCCGGCGGCGGCACCGACACGACACCGCCGTCGGCGCCGACCGGCCTCGCCTCGCCGGGCCAGACCTCGTCCAGCATCTCGCTGTCCTGGAACGCGGCCACGGACAACGTCGGGGTCACCGGATATCGGGTGTTCCGCAACGGTACCCAGGTCGGCACGCCCACCGGCACGTCCTTCACGGACACGGGGCTGACCGCGGGCTCCTACACCTACACGGTCAAGGCCGCCGACGCCGCCGGCAACCTGTCACCGGCCTCGGCGCCGCTCACCGCCACGATCGCGGCACCACCACCGCCGCCGGTCGGCCTGGTCCTCGACAACTTCGACGGCACACCCGCCTATCCATCGGCGGCGCAGAACGACCTCGGCAAATGGACCGGCGGGAACTGCTTCCTCAACGGTGGCGGCAGCGGTGTCGTGTCCGGCGGGGCCCTGGCGTTGCAGTACAACAACTGCGGCTGGTTCGGCAGCGACGTGGCCACCGACCTGTCCGCGTACACCTATCTGGTAGTGCGGATCAAGGGCGCGAGCGGCGGCGAGCAGACCCACTTCAACCTCAGCCTGGGCGGTGTCACCAAGGTCTTCGGGGACTACACCCTCGACGGCGGCGGGCATCCGGCGCTGACCACGGCCTACCAGGACATCAAGATCCCGATGGCGGCCAACGGGATCAGCCGCACCAGCCCGGCCCAGCTCGCGATGGGCTTCTGGTACGGCGGCAACGGCACCATCACCATCGACAGCATCGCCTTCCAGTAGCGCGCTTGCGTTCGCGGAACTAGTTTGTAAACTCCATAGCAATATTGGCTGGCTTTCGGCGGACGGGGCAAGGGGCTGACTGTGGCGGATCAGGTCATCGCCGGCACCGATCTGTCCCGGCTGCGGGAGCTCAACTCGTTGACGGTCGTCCGGGCGTTGCGCGATCAACCCCTGGCGACCGTCACCGAGCTGGCCAAGCTGACCGGGCTGTCGCGCCCGGCGGTCGACGTCATCGCCCAGGGGCTCGTCACGGGCGGCTGGGCGACCGTCGTCGAGCCGGGCGCGAGCAGCACGGTGGGGCGCCCGGCCCGCCGCTACCGGTTCCGCGCCACGGCCGGCCACGTCATCGGCGTCGACGTCGGCGCCCACAAGATACTGGCGCTGCTGGCCGACCTCGACGGCAACGTCGTGCACACGGTGCGCAGCGCGGTGGCCGCCGACGCCGACCCCGGCGAGCGGCTCGCCGCGCTGGATGAGACCCTCGCCGCCTGCCTGCGCGAGGCGGGCAAGACCGCCGAGGACATCTGGGCCGTCACCGTCGGCGTCACCGGCCCGGTCGACGCCACCGGCCGGACCACCCTGTTCACCCCGCTGCCCGGCTGGCGCACGGTCGACCTGCCGGCCCACCTCAGCGGCCGGTTCACCTGCCCGATCATCGTCGAGAACGACTGCAAGCTCGCCGCCCTCGCCGAGCAGTGGCGCGGCGCCGCCCGCGATGCGAACGACATCGTCTTCCTGCTCGCCGGCATGCGCACCGGCGCCGGGCTGATCATCGACGGCATTCTCCGCCGGGGGTACGGCGGCGCCGCGGGCGAGATCGGCGCGCTGAAGGCCGTCCGCTGGCTCGCCGCGCCGTCCCATCTGGAGCACTGCCCCGGCGTGCCGGCCACGGTCAGCCCCGATGACGCCGCCGCCTGGGTGTTCAACGCCGCCCGCGACGGCAACCGCGACGCCCGGACGGCCGTCAACCGCTACGTGAAGGACCTCGCCGTCGGCACCGCCGCGCTCGTGCTGGCCCTCGACCCGCAGATCGTGGTCTTCGGCGGCGGCTTCTCCCGCTCCGCCGACCTGGTCCTCGACCCGCTGCGCCGCGAGCTGCGCAAGCTGTGCCTGCGCGTGCCGGACGTGCGCGCCTCGACCCTCGGCGCCGAGATCGTCGCGCTGGGCGCGCTCCGGCTCGCCCTCATCGAGGTCGACCAGCGACTGCTCACCGCCGGCCTCAGCGCCCCGGTCGCACCCCGCCGCGCCGAGCCGGCCTGACCCGCAGCGCACCCGGGTCGCGCGCCGCCGGGGCCGACACCTCGGCCTCCGCCGCCCCGGACCGCCGAGTGCCGCCGATTGTCTCCGCGATCATGCTCAACCGGCCGGGTGCACCAAGGGTTTTTCATGATCACGGATGCTGGATGTACGCCTGGGTACCAAATGTCTCCAGGATCGTGAAAAACCCGGGGTTTCGGTTGGCCGCCCGCATGATCGCGGAGGGTTCTGGTCGTCGGGTTCTATGTCTCCGCGGTGTCCAGCCGGGTCATCTCGATGACCTGGGTCAGCGCGGTGTGCAGCGCCAGCAGTTCGTCCATCGGCATGCCGAGCGCCGCCACGACCGCGGGCGGGACCTGCTCGGCCCGTGCCCGCAGCGTCCGGCCCGCGTCGGTCAGCGTGACCTCGAGGACGCGCTCGCTGGATGGACGGATTCGGCAAGATCCGCCGCCGCACCGACCGCAGCGGGCACGTCATCGACTTTGTGGCGGCCGGTCAGCGCGTCGCGCCGACCGACTCCAGGGCGTCGGCCGCGACCGAGCCGGCCGCGCGGGCGAAGGCGGCGACGGCGGGCGAGCGGGAGTCCTGCGGCCACGCGACGGCGAGGGTCCACGGGGCCAGGCCGGCCACCTCCCGGTAGGCGATCCCGGGCCGGGTGTGGCGGGTGGCCAGCGAGCAGGGCGCGAACCACACGATGCTGCCGACCTCGATCAGGCTGAAGATCTGCGGCAGGTCGAACCGGGGCCGGTCCGGATCCGGGCGGTACTGCGTGTCGGGCCGCCCGCCCGACTCGGCCGGCGACCCGTCGGGCAGCACGCGGCCGGCCAGGTCGGCCAGGGTGAGGCCGGTGCGGGCGGCCAGCGGGTCGTTCGCGGCCAGGGCGACCAGCCGGGGCTCGGTCAGCAGCGGCTCGACGTCCAGGCCGCGCTCGTCGACCGGCAGCACCAGCAGCGCGATGTCGGCGCGGCCCTCGCGCAGCGCCGGGGCCTGCTCGCCGCGGCCGCCGAGCAGCAGCTCCACCGGGATCGAGGCCGGGTCCAGCTGGAAGGCGGTGAGCATGCGGGGCAGCAGGCCGGCGTCGTAGTCGGCCTTGAGCGCGACGCGCAGCGTCGGCACGGCCTGGCCGGTGTGGCGGGCCCGGCGCTCGGCGGACGCGACCGCGTCGAGCGCGGTCCGGGCGTCGCGCAGCAGGGACTCGCCGGCCGGGGTGAGGCAGACGTGCCGGGTGGTGCGGTGCAGCAACTCGACGCCGAGGTGGTGCTCCAGCTCGCGGATCGCCCGCGACAGCGGCGGCTGGGCCATGCCGAGCCGCTCGGCCGCCCGCCCGAAGTGCAGTTCCTCGGCGACGGCGACGAAGTAGCGCAGCTGCCGTACCTCGAGGTCACTCATATCGCCACGGTATCAATCGGGACCGGATCGGTCCTTCAGCGCGGCCCGCGGCGCCGGTTCACTGGAGCGCATGACGATAGTGATCACCGCTCCCACCGGGCAGATCGGCGGCCAGGTCGTGCAGGGCCTGCTCGATCGCGGTGAACCGGTCCGGGTCATCGCGCGCGACCCCGGCCGGCTGAGCGCCGCAGTCCGCGAGCGGGTCGAGGTGGTGGAGGGCTCGCACGGCGACCCGGCCGTCGTCGACCGGGCGTTCGCGGGCGCCGGCGCCGTGTTCTGGCTGGTGCCGGCCGACCCGCGGGCCGCCTCCGTCGAGGCCGCCTACGTCGGCTTCAGTCGCCCGGCGTGCGCGGCCTTCGCCCGGCACGGCGTCGGCCGGGTGGTCGGCGTCTCGGCGCTCGGCCGCGGCACGCCGATGGCCGGGCGGGCCGGCTACGTGACCGCGTCGCTGGCCGTCGACGACCTGATCGCCGCCACCGGCGTGCCCTACCGGGCGCTGACCATGCCCTCGTTCATGGACAACCTGGTGCGCCAGACCGCCGGCCTCAAGAGCGACGGCGTGTTCACCGGCGTGCTCCCGGGCGACCACAAGGCGCCGGCCTGCGCGACCCGCGACATCGCCGCCGCGGCCGTGCGGCTGCTGGCCGACGGCGGCTGGACCGGCGCGGGCAGCCTCGCCGTGCTCGGGCCCGAGGACCTGTCCTTCAACGACATGGCCGCGATCATGACCGAGGTCCTCGGCCGGCCCGTGCGCTACCAGCAGGTGTCCGGTGAGGCGTTCAAGGCCCGGATGATGGGCTTCGGTACCTCGGAGGCGATGGCCCAGGGCTGGCTCGACATGGCGCTGGCCAAGGCCGACGGCCTCGACAACGCCGAGCCGCGCACCCCCGAGTCGAGCAGCCCCACCAGCTTCCGCCAGTGGTGCGCCGACGTCCTGCGCCCGGCCGTCAACGGCTGAGGACCGCCCGGCGCCCGCGGCGGCCTACAGGACGACCTTGAGGTCCCCCGACGGGCCGGCCGTCGGCGGCGGTCCGAGGTTGGCCAGGGCGGCCGCTTGCCGGAACGCCTGGACGGCGCCGTTGGCGTCGCCCGCGTCCATCAGGGTGTTCGCCAGTTCGACCCAGGTGCGCGCCGCCTGGCGGGATGCCTTGAGCTGGCCGAGGGTCTGTGCCGCCTGCGCGAAGATCTCCGTGGAGCGTTCGTGCTGGCCCTCGGCCGCCAGCGCGGCGGCGAGGGCCGTCCCGGCCCGGGCCCGCTCCAGCACGGCCTCGTCCCCCAGTTCCCGCAGGGACCGTTCGGCGGCGTCGGCGGCGGCCGCGCTGTCGCCGATCATCAGGTAGGCGCGGGACAGCTCGGTGAGGACGTAGCCGCGGTCGTAGCCCCGGCCGCACTCGACCAGGATGGCGAGCGCCTCCTCCAGGGTGGCCTTGGCGTCGACCGGCCGGGGCGGCTCCTGGTGCAGCAGGAGGTGGCCGTACTGGTTCAGCAGCCGGGCCGTGGAGCGCTGGTCGCTCGCCTGCCGGAAGTGCACGAGTGCCTCCTCGGCCAGCTCCAGCGCCTCACGGTAGCGGCCGCGCTCGCTGGCCAGATTGCTCGAGTTCCACAGCACCGAGGCGCGGGCGATGGGTGAGCCCATGCGCTCGGCCCGTTCCATTCCCTCGCGGAGCAGTCGCTCCGACTGACCGATGTCGCCGAGCTCGAAGTGCGCGGCGGCGACGGTGGCCAGCAGTTGGATGGCGGCGTCGGACTGCCACGCCTCCAGGCGGTCCAGCTCGCGCATGACGCCGGTGCCGATCTCGATGACCCGGTTGAGCTCGCCGATCTCGTAGAGGCATCGGCACCAGCTGATCACGACGTTGAGGGACGCGAGGTAGGCCGGGGTGTGCATCGCCTCGCGCACCAGGCTCTCGTACATCGCGGCGGCCTCCGCGAGCCGGCCCTGTGCCTCCAGCGCCCGGGCCCGGCCGATGGCGATGTCCGAGCGGGCCAGGGGATCCAGGTCCGGCGCGGCCAGGGCCGACGCGAAGTGCTCCTCGGCGAGACCGGCGTCGTCCGCCTCCAGGGCGATCTGTCCGAGGCGCACGTTGAGCGCCGTCGGCATCTCGGCCGGATGGTCTTTCTCGCCGGTCAGCTCCGCCACCGAGCACCCCAGCGTGCGGGCCAGCGCGCTGATGGTGTCCGGCGTGGGCGTCCGGCGGCCGGATTCCAGCAGCGATACGTAACTGACGGAGACGGAGTCGCTGGCGACGTCGCGCTGGGTCAGGCCGCGCGCCAGGCGAATGCGCTTCAACCGGTGGGCAAAGTCCGGTTGACTCGGTTGACTCATCGGACTCCTTGGCGTCTACTCAGTCAGTCATGTCGATGTTTGCTCTGAAAGGTATGGTACATGAGGTCTTTCCTGCTCTGGGTCATTGTGCTCGCCGCGACCGTCCTGCTCGCGGCCGGTGTCCGGGCGGTGCCGGCGATCAGTGCCGACGATGAGCCTCCCTTCGGGCCGGTCAGTTGCTGTTGGTGACACACGGGCGCCGTGGTGCCCCGGAGAGTGGCAGACGTCGATTGACAAGATTGACTCAAGTAGTCAAAATGAGTCGACAACATCGGTTGCGTCGGGGCCGGACCCAAGCGTCCCCCGCACGCCGACGGTGAGCACGTCGACGAGTCGAGTGGAGGTGAAACAGATGACGCATCATCGGTGGCACAAGCCCCGCATGGTTCGCACCGAGTTCGCAGCGCGCATGGACTGTGCGTGCGCATGCTCGGCGTTCGCGGGCGCCGGTGGCGGCGGGGGCACCTACACCCCGCCCACCTGCGGCTGCTGAACGGCTGTCCGCGACGAAGTGATCCCAAGCAAGCGCATGGGGAGTGGCCGATGGATAGCGGGCCGGGCACTCCCCATGATCCAACATGGATGGGGGAGACCGTGAAGCTGATCCAAGCGTGGCCCGACCTCGTCGCGCCGGCGGACCTCGTGCAGTTCCGGTGCCGGGACCGGTACCTGGTCGCCAATCCCGGGCTCGCCGCGTGGACGACGTTCGACGAGGACGGGATGGCGGTGCTGCGGGCGTTGGCGCGTGGCGAGGCGCCGCCGCCGCTGCCGGCCGCCGCGGTCGAGCGGACGCTGGCCGACCTCGTCCTGCACTGGCTGGTCTACCTGCCGGGACGCGTCCCCCAGGTGCGACCGCCCGACCCGGTGCTCAACGTCGTCTACTACGCGATCACCGACGGCTGCAATCTGCGCTGCCCGTACTGCTACGCGTCGTCCACCCGCCGGTTGCCCGGCGAGCTCACGACCGCGGAGTCGATCGACCTCGTTGATCAGGTCGCCGCCCTCGGCGCGAAGACGATGGTCTTCACCGGCGGCGAGGCGATGCTGCGCAAGGACCTCTTCGACGTCGCCGCCCACGCCCGCGGCCGCGGCCTGCGGGTCAACCTGATCACCAACGGCACCCGCATCCTCGACGAGGCCGTCGCGCGCCGGGTCGCCGACACCTTCGACGAGGTGACGGTCAGTCTCGACGGAGGCACCGCCGAGACACACGAGCCGACCCGGGGCAAGGGTACGTTCGCGCTGACGGCACGAGCCCTCGCGCTGCTCAACGACGTCGGCGTGGTCCCCTCGATCAACCACGTCGTCACGTCGGACAACGTCCCTGTGGTGGACCGGCTCGCCGAGTTCGTCTCGGGCCTGAAGGTGCGCCGCGTCCGGATGATGATGCACTCCGAGATCGGTCGCGGCACCCACGACAACCTGGGGTTCACCTTCGACGACTACCTGGCGCTGCAGCGCTTCACCTGGACGCACCCGCTGGCCGAGAACCTCCTGACCGACGGCCCGAAGGCGGCCGCCAAGCCGTGCGCGATCCGCGGCAACTGCGGGCTGGGCGGCAACGAGATCTACGTCAACTCGCTGGGCGACGTGTATCCGTGCAAGCTCATCACCGACCAGCCTCACCGGGCCGGCAACGTGCGCGAGCAGCGCCTGGCCGAGGTCTTCGCCTCGCCCGTGCTGGCCGATCTGCGCGGCAGCAGCGTCTTCCACGGCACGAACTTCAGCGACTGCGAGCGCTGCTACATCCGCGGGGCCTGCGGCGGCGGCTGCCGGGCCTTCCACGCCGCGCGGTCCGGCGACCTCAAGCGCAACAGCCGCGCGCTCTGCCGGGTGCTGCGCCAGTCGATGGTCAGCAGCATGTGGCAGGCGAGCGGCTACACCGGCGCCGACCTGCGCGACCACCAGGACGACATGATGACCCCCCGGCTGGTGCGCGACGGCGAGATTCATCCGGTCTACGAGGACTGGCGCACCGAGCCGTCCCGCCTGCTTCCGCTGCTGGCCTGAAGGAGCCGACGATGACGTTGTCCGTGAGCCAAGACGTTGTCTGGACGGATGCCGATGACGAGGTACGCCTCTACGACTCCGGCAGCGGCGAGTTCCAGACGCTGAACTCGAGCGCGGCGCAGATCTGGCGGCTCGTGGCCCAGGGCCGGCCGGCCGACGCCATCGTCGGCGAGCTTGCGGCCGCCTTCGCCCACGACGACGAGTACGAGGCCGAGCTCATCGCGAAGGACGTCCTCGAGTTCATCGAGACGCTCCGGGCGGCCGGCCTGCTCCACGACACGGGCGATGACCCGGCAGCCGATGTCGGATAACCCGTACGCGCAGCTCGTCCGCTCGGCGCTGGACCGCACCGGGCGCGCGGTCGTCAAGGCCGCCGGGACGAGCATGTCGCCGACCATCGCACCCGGCTCGGCGGTGACGCTGGCCGCCCGGCCGTTCGACGCGATCCGTCCCGGCGATGTCATCGCGTTCTGCCTCGGGCCCGACATCTTCGTCCATCGCGTCGCCGAGCGCGACCGCGACCGGCTGCTGACCATCGGCGACAACATGCCGCTGTTCGACCCGCCCGTCGGCGCCGACGGCTACCTGGGATGCGCCGAGGGCATCGGGGCGCCGCCGCCGGGCCGCAACGCCCCGCCCGGGGCCGCCGCCGACCTGACCGGCACCACCATCTGGACGCCGCGGCCGCCTGCCGATCGGTCGCTCGCGGCCCGGCTGGCCGCCCTGGGCGCCACCCTGCGCACCGCGGACTGGCCCGCGCTGCCCGCGCTGCTCGAACGCGCCCCGCAGGGTGCCCGGGTCGGCCTGTCCAGCGCCGGTGCCGGCGTCGCGCGAAGCATCCCGGCGCTGCTCGGCGGGGCCGGTCACCTGCTGGTGGGCTACCGCTTCGGCGGGCCCCGGCACGCGGCGACCGGGTGCCTGCCGCCCGACCTCGTCGACCACCATGTTCGAGCCGACACACCCCTGCGGGAGGTCTCGTTGGACCACGCCCTCGGCGTCATCGCCGCGACCTTTGCCGGCTACGGCGTCCGCGCCGGCGAGGGGAGCGCGTCATGACCGCCGCCGTCGAAGCCCAGGACGTCGTCAAGCGCTACCACAACGCGACCCGCAACGCCGTCGACGGCATCAGCTTCACCATCGACCCGGGCCAGGTGGTGGGCGTCCTCGGCCCCAACGGTGCCGGCAAGTCCACGCTCATCAAGCTGATCTGCGGCGCCATGCCGCCCACGGACGGTGCGGTGACCATCTTCGGCGGCAACCCGGCCGACAGCCGGGTGCGCCGCCAGCTCGGCGCCGTCCATCAGGTCACGTCGTTCGACATGATGCTGAAGGTGTCGGACAACCTGCGGATCGCGGCCGCCTTCCGGGGTCTGCGGTGGCGCACCGTCCGGGCCCACGCCGAGCAGCTGCTCGAGGCGTTCGACCTCGTCGGCACCGTCGACCAGCTGGTGTTCACCCTGTCCGGCGGCCAGCTGCGGCGGCTGCAGGTCGTCCGGGCGCTGCTGCGGGTGCCGCGCCTGTTGCTGCTCGACGAGCCGACCGCCGGCATGGACGTCGCGGGGCGCCGGCTGGTGTGGCGGCTGCTGGACGAGATCACCGCCGAGCACGGCACCACCGTGCTCTGGACGAGCCACAACATCGACGAGCTCGAGCGGAACTGCGAGAGCGTGCTGGTGATCCATCGCGGCCGGCTGCTGCAGCACGCCAGCCCCCGCTCGCTCGTCGAGCAGTTCGGCCGGCGGTACCTCGCCGTCCGGCCCGGCAACGCCGAACACGCGAGCCGGATCATGGCGCTCGCCGACCGGGCGGGCCTGCACGGTGAGCAGGAAACGGGCGCCGTGCGACTCTCGGGCCCCGACGTCGAGGACCGGCTGCCGGCGCTCCTCGCGACGCTGCACGAGCACGGGATCGCGGTCGCCTCGGTCGAGGTGCGGCAGATGTCACTGGAGGACGTGTTCATGGCGCTGACCAACGCGGACGAGGACCACCGGACCGTGGGGAGCGCGGCATGAGCGGCCCGTCGCGCGCCGCCGCCATGCCGACCACCGAGTCGCCGTGGGAGCGTGGCGACCTGTCCGCCACGCTGTACCGGGAGATGATCCTGCTCACCCACAACCGCACTAACCTGCTGCTGGCCGTCACGCCGACCATCATCTACATCGTGCTGTTCGCGACGTCGCTGGCCCGGCTCGTGCCGCACGTGCGGTACCACGACGCCACCATCGCCTATCCCGACTTCGCCGTCCCCGGACTGATGTTCTCCTCCCTCCTGGCCGCCTCGGCTTCCGCCGCCACGGCACTGTTCCAGGAGCGGATGGGCAACATGACGGTCGAGCTCTGGAGCACTCCGCTGAGCCGGCCCCGGTACGTCGCCGCGAAGCTGCTGGCCGGGGCTGGCCTGGTGACCGTGCAGGCGGTCGGCGCGCTCGCCGCCGCGGCGCTGGTGTTCCAGACCAGCTGGGCGGTGGACCGGTGGCTCACGTTGCTCGCCGGCGCCGTCGCCGCGTCCTTCGCGTTCAACGGCCTCTACCTGCTGCTGGCCATTTACATTCGCGAGTTTCAGCGGTTCATGGTGCTGGTCAACATCGTCACCCCGGTCCTGCTCTTCGGCAGCCCGGCGTTCTACCCGGCGGCCCAGATGGCGCCGCCGCTGCGCTTTCTCGCGCACTTCAATCCGGTCACCTACGGCGTCGCGTCGCTGCGCGACGGCCTGGTCTTCGGCTTCGGCACGGCGCTGCCGTCCATCTTGCTGATGGCCGGGGTGGCGGTCGTCACGGGGCTGATCGTGGGCCGGGCGCTGCGGCGGGGCGCGCAGGACGTGTGACCCGCCGCGCCGGGTCCTGAATGCGACAGCCGGGAACGCTCCGGCCCGGCCTTCGCCACCCTCACCGTCTACTCCGAGCGGGGCACCGTCGGGCTGGACCGGCTCACCGCGCTGCCGCGGGAGCAGCTGCGGGCGTGACCGGGCGGCGGTAGGCGACGACGCGCCGGTCGACGACGAAGCCGGCCCGCGCGTAGACGCCGGCCGCGCCGGTGGGGTTGGCGGCGTCGGTGTCCAGCCCGGCCCGGACGTAGCCGGCCCGGCCGGCCGCGGCCAGCGCCTCGGCGAGCAGCGCGCTCGCCACACCCCGCCGGCGCCAGGGTCCGGCGGTGCCGACCTGGCCGATGTACACCCGGTCCGGCTCGCCGCTGTCGTAGGCCAGCAGGTAGCCGGCGATCGTGTCGCCGGCGAGCGCCAGCCGGGACAGCTCGGGCCGGAAGGTCCCGGACCGCACGGTCAGCGCCGCCCACGACCCGAAGTCGCGCTCCTGATACCCCCAGAGGCCGCGGAAGGCCGCCGTGTGCGCGGAGTACACCCGCCGCTCTTGATCTTGTTGGTACGGCGCGAGCCGTATGCCGCCGGCGGGCGTGACGACCGGCGCCGGTGTCGTCGGCGCCGTCATCTCCAGGAAGTAGCGGGCGACGGCGAAGCCGAAGCGCTCGTAGAGCCGGGTCGCGGCCGCGTCGGCGGCGCCGGTGACGACCTGGGCCTGCCACCGCGCCTCGGGCGCGATCTCGGCGTGCCGGGCCGCGGCCCGGCCGAGCTGCCAGGCCAGCAGCTCCCGCCCGAGCCCGGCCCCGCGCCGGTCGGGGCGCACCCCGCCGATCAGCTCGAGCCGGTCGCCGCCCGCGGGCGGCAGCGGCACCAGCGCGGCGCCCACCAGCGCCCCGCCGGCGTCGGTGAGCAGCCGGGTGTCGGCCGCCGGGTCGCGGATCTCGTGCTCCACCACGCCCTCGACGTCGGCCGCGGCGAACCCGCCGGGGCCGCCGCCGGCCTCGGCGATCGCGTTGATCAGTCCGGCGATCGCCGCGGCGTCGCCCGGGCGGTAGGCGCGCGCGTGGACATCCATCACCCGTTCACGGTATGCGCCGCCGCAACCGGTTTGCGGTGCCGGTGGGCTTGGCGGCGTCGGGTACAGTCGGGCGGCCGGAGTGGGGCGGAGGTTTGGCATGAGCACGCCGCAAGAGGTCGGGGCCGTGCCGTCGGAGAGCGCACCGCCGCCCGGCCCGTCGATCGCCGGGCTCGGCAGCCGGGTCGTGACGCTCGTCGGGGCCCTCGCCGCCCTGTTCGCGCTCGCCCTGCCGTGGGCCCGGGAGGACAACACCATCACCGTCGGCACCGACCTCGGCGACACCGCCACGCTGCTGCAGCGCGGCGGAGACCAGTGGACCGGGTGGGCGCTGCACGGGGCGAGCCGGCTCGACGGGCACCGGCCGGTCACCGTGGCGATGGCCATGCTGCTGATCACCGCGACGGTGGTCCTGGCCGGGGCGGCCTGGACCGCCTTCGAGCGGCCGCGGACCCCATGGCTGGCGCCCGGCGTCGCCGGCGTCGCCGTGCTGACCCTCGTGGCGAGCATTCCGGGGCTCGACGGGGTCGCCGGACGCTTCGGCGCCGGATACGTCACGACCGTCGAGTTCGGCGTCGTCGTGTGGCGCACCGCGCTGATCGTGGCGGCCGTCGGGGCGGCCCGCCTGGCGCTGCTGCAGCGCATCGGCCGGCCGCCGGAGTAGCACCGCCCGGCTGCCTCGATCGCTGTCGACCACCGCGCCAACCACGGTGCGGCCGCCGGCGGTGATCCCGGACGCGACCGCCGGCCCGCGCGAGCGCGTCCTCGAGGTCACGCTGACCGACGCGGGCCGGGCGCTGCGGGCACGGGCCGAGCGGATCCCGCCCGCGGTCGTGGCGGCGCTCGGCATGCCGATGGACGAACTGCTGGCGCTGCACACCGCGCTGACCCGGGTCATCGAGATGACCCGGCTGGACACCGCGGAGGCCTAGAACCCGACGGCCGGAACTCTCCGCGATCATGCGGGCGGCCACGCCGAACCCCGGGTTTTTCACGATCCTGGAGACATTTGGTACCCAGGCGTACATCCAGCATCCGTGATCATGAAAAACTCATGGTGCACCCGGCCGGTTGAGCATGATCGCGGAGACATCCGGCGGCATCCGGCGGTCCGGGGCGGCGGTGGCCGAGGTGTCGCCCCGGCGGCGCGCGACCCAGCTGCGCTGCCGAAGCCGGTCCGTGGCCGAGCGACCGGGCGTCGCGGTCCCGCGCCTCAGGGCGTCAGGGCGCCAGCGTGCCCCGGGTGATCCAGGCGAGGTTGGACGGCCGCAGCGCGTCGGTGCGCTCGCCGAGGATCTCGTGCTGGTTGGTGTGCTCGGCCCGCATGCCGTGCCGGGCGAGCAGCGCGGCGAGGCCGGCGGGGGAGAGGAACGACAGCCAGGGCTCGCCGTGCTGGGCGTTCACCGGGCCGACCGCCTCGACGTAGGCCTGCCCGGCCGCGTCGCGGTCGGCCTCGGGCACCATGTGGTCGAGCACCAGGATCGTCCCGGCGCCGAGCCGCGCGACGGCGGCGACGGTGCGCTCGATCGCCGCCTCGGTGAGGTACATCGTCACGCCGAGCCAGCCGACCACCGCCGGCCGCCGCGGGTCGAACCCGTGCGCGACGAGCCCTTCGAGCAGGTCGTCGCGCTCGAAGTCGGCCGGGACATAGGCGGCGGCCTCCGGGATCCCCGCCGTTCGCAGGGCATTTCGCTTGTACCGCTGGGTCGCCGCCCGGTCGACCTCGAACACGCGCACGCCGTCGGAGGCCCGGTAGGCGTAGCTGTCGAGTCCGGCGCCGAGCACGACATACTGCTCGTATCCCGAGCCGCGCAGCGTGTCCTCGGCGTAGCGGCCCCGGCACACGACCTGGGCCCGCGCCCCGGCGAGCACGGGGTGCTCGCCGTGCAGCCGGTGATACTGCAGCAGCTCCTCGGCCTGCTCGCCGAGCAGCGCGCCGGCCAGCGAATCGACGAACACGTGCGGCTCGCCGTCGACGATGAGATGCGCGGCCCGGGCGGCGGCCGCCATGAGCGCGGTGCGGCTGATGGTTGCGGTATCGGTCACGCCGCAAACGCTAGCCACCGATCCGGACATCATATCATAAACGCCCATATTTATCCAGTACCGTCCGGGCCCGCGGCGCCGTCCTTACGGTCGATTTCCGGGGTCGCGCGCAGGAGCGGCGGGTAGAGGATCGCCGCGGGGCCGCGGCGGAACAGCTGGGCCGGGCGGCCGCGCTCGCCGGCGGTGGAGCGGCCGGTCGGGGTGACGAAGCCGGGGGTCGAGGTGGCCTTGCGGTGGAAGTTGCGGGGGTCGAGCGGGGCCGACCAGACCGCCTCGTAGACGCCGCGCAGCTCGGCGATGGTGAACTCCGGCGGGCAGAAGGCGGTGGCCAGCGGCGAGTACTCGAGCTTCGCCCGGGCCCGCTCCAGGCCGTCGGCCAGGATGCGGTCGTGGTCGAAGGCGAGCGCCGGCACCGCGGAGACCGGGACCCAGTGCGCCTCGGCCGCGTCGCCGCCGGCGCGCGGGGCCGGGGCGTCCGGGAGCAGGGCCAGGTAGGCGATGGTGACGACCCGGCCGCGCGGGTCGCGGTCCGGGGTGCCGTAGCTGCCCAGCTGCTCCAGGTGGCCCGCGTCGGGGACGCCGGTCTCCTCGGCCAGCTCGCGCGCGGCCGCGTCGCCGAGGTCCTCGTCCTGCAGGACGAAGCCGCCGGGCAGCGCCAGGTCGCCGGCGAACGGCGGGTAGGCGCGGCGGACGAGCAGTACACATAACGCCGAATCGCGGATCGTGAGCACCACGAGATCGACCGTCACCGCGAATGTCATGTAGTTATCACCACCTTGACGATAAAAGGCGACGACGTATATCGTCGGTTGGACGATAACTGATGGGGAGGGTCGCCATGGCGGATCTGACACGCCGCATGTTCCTGCGCCACCTGCGCGGCACGCCGACCAGCTGGATCCGGCACCACGTCAAGGGCAAGGTGCGCCACGAGGGCATCGGGCAGTCGTTCTGGTATCGGCCGCTGACCGCCGTGCTGTCCGAGGTGCCGGTCGACGACCGGGAGCTGCCGCTGCTGTTCCACGCCCGGACCGCCGACTTCGCCGACGTGACCGTGCAGGCGACCGTGACCTACCGGATCAGCGCGCCGGCGGTCGCGGCGGCGCGGCTGGACTTCTCCGTCGACCCGACCGGCGGGCAGTGGCGCGGGCAGCCGCTCGACCAGGTCGCCACCCTGCTGGCCGAGCTCGCCCAGCAGCCGGCCCTGGACCTGCTGGCGCGGCTGCCGCTGACCGAGGCGCTGACCGCCGGCATCGCGCCGGTGCGCGAGGCCGTGTCGGCGGCGCTGGGCAGCGACCCGCGCCTCGCCGACACCGGCGTGAGCGTGGTCAGCGCGCGCGTCGTGGCGATCCGGCCCGAGCCCGACCTGGAGCGCGCCCTGCAGACGCCGACCCGGGAGGCGGTGCAGCAGGAGGCCGACCGCGCCACCTACGCGCGCCGGGCCCGCGCGGTCGAGCAGGAGCGCGCCATCGCCGAGAACGAGCTGCAGAACAAGATCGAGCTG
Organism: Dactylosporangium sp. CA-092794; assembly: GCF_050948465.1. Classification (NCBI taxonomy): domain Bacteria; kingdom Bacillati; phylum Actinomycetota; class Actinomycetes; order Micromonosporales; family Micromonosporaceae; genus Dactylosporangium; species Dactylosporangium sp. CA-092794. The sequence continues at coordinate 5,005,835 of NZ_CP192044.1, forward strand.
GCCCGGCGCGAGCAGCAGCTGGTCGAGCAGCACGGCGCCAACACGCAGCGACAGGCCGAGCTCGACGCGGCGGCCGCGCTGGTGGCCGCGCAGGCCGAGGCCGAGCGCTCGCGGGTCGCCGCCCAGGCGGAGGCCGACGCCGACCGGGTGCGCACCCAGGCGCGCGCCGACGGCGTGCGGGCGGTCGGGCTGGCCGAGGGCGAGGCGGAGGCGGCGAAGCTGGCCGCATACCGCGACCTCCCGCCCGCGGTGCTGCAGGCCCTCGCGCTGCGCGAGCTGGCCGGGCAGCTGCCGGAGATCGGCCAGCTCACGGTCACCCCCGACGTGGTGACCGGCCTGCTCAACCGACTGGGCCGATGAGCACCCTGGCCCCGCGGGTGGTGATCGTGTCGCGGCGCAGCGAGCTCGACGAGCTGCTCGCCCGGCACGGCACCCGCGCCGCCGCCGACTACTACCTGCGCGAGCGGGGCCGCGACCTGGCCGAGGTCGCGGCCCGGCACGAGGCGCTGCGGGCCGCGCTCGCCGCGACCGGCGCGGCGATCCCGGCCGACTGGCGGCGCGGCCACATCGACCGCGACGACCTGCCGCGGTTCCTGTTCGGCCCCGAGGACGTGGTGATCGCGGTCGGGCAGGACGGGCTGGTCGCCAACGTCGCGAAGTACCTCGACGGGCAGCCGGTGATCGGCGTCGACCCCGAGCCGGGCCGCAACCCCGGCGTGCTGGTCCGCCACGAGCCGGGCGCGGTGGGCCCGTTGCTGCGCGGCCGGCGCGAGGCCGAGCCGCGCACGATGGTCTCCGCCCGCCTCGACGACGGGCAGGAGCTGCTGGGGCTCAACGAGGTGTATTTCGGCCACGCCACCCACCAGTCCGCCCGCTACACCCTGTCCACCCCGGCCGGGCGGCGGGAGCGGCACTCGTCCTCGGGCGTGGTGGCCGGCACCGGCACCGGCGCCACCGGCTGGTGCTCGTCGATCGCCCGCGAGCGGGCCGGCGCGCCGGCCCTGCCCGGCCCGCGGGAGGCGGCGCTGTGCTGGTTCGTGCGCGAGGCCTGGCCCTCGCCGGCCACCGGCGTGGCGCTCACCAGCGGCCGGCTGGCGGCGGGGGAGCGGCTGGAGCTGGCCTGTGAGGGTGAGCGGCTGGTGGTGTTCGCCGACGGGCTGGAGGCCGACCGGCTGGAGCTGTCCTGGGGCCAGCGGGTGAGCATCGGTGTCGCCGACCGGCAGCTCAGCCTGGTCGTGTAAGAACAGGACGTGAACACCTATCCGCTGGGCGACCGTGAAGTCCACCGCGTCGGCTTCGGCGCCATGCAGCTGCCCGGGCGGGGCGCCTTCGGGCCGCCGCGGGACCGCGCGGAGGCCCTCGCGGTGGTGCGCCGCGCGGTCGAGCTGGGCGTGGACCACATCGACACCGCGCAGTACTACGGCCCGGACGTGGCCAACGAGATCCTGCGCAGCGCGCTGTATCCGTACCCGGACCAGCTCGTCTTCGTCAGCAAGGTCGGCGCCGCCCGCGACGAGAAGGGCGGCTGGCTGCCCGCGCAGGAGCCGCGGCAGCTGCGCGAGGGCGTGCTGGACAACCTGCGCGCGCTCGGCGTGGAGCGGCTGCACGCGGTCAACCTGCGCCTGAACGCCAAGGGCGACCCGGCGGTCTTCGACGCGCAGCTCGACGCCATGGCGTCGATGCGCGACGAGGGCCTGATCGGCGGCGTCGGGCTGAGCAACGTCGACGAGGAGCAGCTGCGCCACGCCCTCGGCCGCACCGAGATCGTGTGCGTGCAGAACCCGTTCAACCTCGTCGACCAGCAGTCCCGGCCGGTGCTGGACCTGTGCATCGAGCGGGGCATCGCCTTCGTGCCGTTCTTCCCGCTGGGCGCGGCGTTCGGCCGGGAGCGGGTGCTGGGCCTGCCGCGGGTGAAGGCGGTCGCCGAGCGGCTGGACGCCACCCCGGCCCAGGTCGCGCTGGCCTGGGTCCTCGCCGTCGCGCCGAACACGCTGCTCATCCCCGGCACCGCGTCGCTGGAGCACCTGGCGGAGAACGTCGCCGCCGGGCGCCTGCGGCTCGACGCCGAGGCGCGGGCCGCGCTCGGCCTGCCGGGTGCGGTGGGATGAAACGGCGGCAGGTCGCCAACCTGCTCGCCCTCGCGGTGCTGGGCTACCTGAGCCAAGGGCCGATGCACCCCTACGAGCTGTCCAAGACGCTGCGCAACAACGGCGACGCGCGCAGCATCCGCTTCACCCACGGTTCGCTGTACATGGTCGTGCAGCAGCTGGCCAAGGCCGGCTTCGTGGCCGAGCAGGAGACCAGCCGGGCGGGGGCGCGCCCGGAGCGCACCGTCTACGCGATCACCGACGCCGGGCGCGCGGAGCTGCGCGACTGGCTGCGCGAGCTGGTCGGCGAGCCGCAGCACGAGTACCCGGCGTTCGTCTCCGCCCTGTCGCTGGTCGCCGCGCTGCCGCCGGACGAGGTGGTGGCGCTGCTGCACGAGCGGGAGTCGGCGCTCGACGGGCTGCGCGCCGAGACCGCCGCCCTCATCGAGCGTGCCGAGGCCGAGGGCGTGCCCGCGCTGTTTCTCATCGAGGAGGTGTACCGGCTGAGGCTGATCGACGCCGAGCGCGCGTTCGTCGCGGAGTTCATCGGCCGGATCACGGATCCGCAGCAGGGCTGGGGCCCGATGTGGGCGGCGGCGCACGGTACCGAATTCGAAACCAAATAGTTGACACTGACTAATCGCTCCCGGATAGTTGAGACCAACTAATCCGGGAAGCGGGGTGCGCTCATGTCCGAGGCCGGCAACGCGATCATCATCGGCGGCGGGATCGGGGGCCCGGTGGCGGCCATGGCGCTGCGCCGGGCCGGCATCGAGGCGACGGTGTACGAGGCCTATGCCGGCCCGGCCGACGGCGTCGGCGGCGCGCTGAGCATCGCCCCGAACGGCCGCACCGCGCTGGCCGCGATCGACGCCGAGGCGGCCGTGGCGGCGGTCGGCCACCCGATGCGGGCGATGGTCATCCAGAGCTGGACGGGCAAGCGGCTGGCCGAGTTCGGCACCCCGCCCGGCCTGCCCGGGATGCTGCTGGTCTGGCGCGCCGACCTCTACCGCGCCCTCTACGACGAGGCGGCCCGCCGCGGCGTCCACATCGAGCACGGCAAGCGCCTGGCCGGGCTGTCCGACGCCGGCGACCGGGTCGTCGCCCGCTTCGCCGACGGCACCGAGGCGACCGGCGACATCCTCGTCGGCGCCGACGGCATCCGCTCCACCGTCCGGCGGCTCATCGACCCGGCCGCGCCCGAGCCGCGGCACGCCGGACTGCTCGGCTTCGGCGCCCGCATCGACGGCGACGGCCTGCCCGGCACCGCCGAGAAGATGCACATGGTGTTCGGCAAGCGCGCGTTCCTCGGCTACCAGATCGGCGGCCCGCAGACCGGCTGGTTCGCCAACCTCCCGCACCCGGCCCCGATGAGCGCCGCCGAGGCCCGCGCGATCCCCGCCGCGCGGTGGCTGGACCGCCTCACCGAGGTGTTCCGCGACGACCGGGGCCCGGCCCTGCAGCTCATCCGCCGCACCGACCCCGCCGAGCTCGTCGTCACCGGCGGGCTCGAGGACATCCCGACCGTGCCCACCTGGCACCGCGGCCGGGTCGTCCTGATCGGCGACGCCGCCCACGCCACCTCGCCCAGCTCCGGGCAGGGCGCCTCGCTCGCGATCGAGAGCGCCGTGCAACTGGCCCGCTGCCTGCGCGACCTGGACGTGCCGGAGGCGTTCGCCGCCTACGAGGCGATGCGCCGCGCCCGGGTCGAGCGGATCATCCGGATGGCGGCCCGGACCAACAGCGACAAGGCCGCCGGCCCGGTCGCCCGGGTGCTGCGCGACCTGCTCATGCCCGTCGCGATGCGGCTGCTCGCCGATCCGGCGAAGTGGGCGTGGCAGTATGACCACCCGATCGACTTCGCCGCGCCGGTTCCCGCCGCCGACCGGCCCCGCGTCGATCGATAGAGATCTTCCGGTACCGTCAGGCCCATGGTGCTTCCGAGCCCGTCCTCGGCCGAGGGCAAGGCCGGCCTGGCGGCCATCGTGAGCCGCCCCGCCGAGGCGACGCTGGCCCTCGACTTCGACGGGGTCATCGCGCCCATCGTCGCCGATCCGGCCGACTCCCGGCCGTTCCCCGGGGTGATCGCGACGCTGCACCGGCTGACGTCGCTGGTCGGCTCGGTGTCGATCGTGACCGGCCGCGCCGTCGCCCACGTCATGGCGCTCGGCGACTTCGGCGCCCTGGCCGAGGACGACCGCTTCGGCGTCTTCGGCCTCTACGGCCTGCAGCGCTGGGATCCGCAGCGGCGGGAGGTCGTCTCGGCCGTCGACGCCCCCGGGGTGCCGGTGGTGCGCCGGCTGCTGCCCGGCGTGATCGCCGCCGCCCCGGACTCGGCCGGGGTCGTCATCGAGGACAAGGGCATGTCGCTGGCCGTGCACACCCGGCGCGCGGACCGGCCGGAGGAGGCGTTCGCGGCGCTCAGGGGACCGCTGATCGACCTCGCGGCGGCCAACGGGCTGGCCATGGAGCCCGGCCGCTTCGTGCTGGAGCTGCGCCCGCCCGGAGTCAACAAGGGCAACGTGGTGTCCGGCATCGCCGAGCGCCGCGGCGCCAAGGCGGTCGCCTACTTCGGCGACGACCTCGGCGACCTGGCCGCCTTCGACGCCGTCGACGCGCTGCGCGCGGACGGTGTCGCGGGCCTCAAGGTCTGCAGCGGCTCCGACGAGGTGCCGGCGCTCAAGGAGCGCGCCGACCTCGTCGTCGACGGCCCGCCCGGCGTGGCCGCCTTCCTGACCGGACTCGCCGGCACGCTCGAGGGGTGAGCCGCCCGGCCGGTGTCACCTTGCCGACCTGACGCACCGTTCCCGGCTGCTACGTTGCGTGACATGCGGCTCGCGACGTTCAACGTGGAGAACCTGTTCGCCCGCGCCAAGGCGATGGACACCACCGTGCGTGACGAGGGGCAGACCGCGCTGTCCGCCTTCGAGACCTTCAACCGGATCGCCGCCAACCAGACGTACACCCCGCAAGACAAGACGGACATGCTCGACGCGCTGGTGACCCTCGGGGTCCTGGTGCAGACCCGGGAGGGCCGGCGGCTCAACGCCCGGCAGTTCGACACCGCCTGGGCCCTGCTCCGCGAGAACCGCGGCGACTTCCTCGCCGCGCCGGCCAACGCCGAGCCGCACATCGTGGCGAACGGCCGCGGCGACTGGACCGGCTGGGTCGAGCTGACCGTCGAGCCCGTCGACGAGCTCGGCACCCGGATGACCGCGCGGGTGATCACCGACCTCGCCGCCGACGCGATCTGCCTGGTCGAGGCCGAGAACCGCCCGGCGCTGGCCCGCTTCAACGACCAGCTGCTCGGCGGCCGCTACGGCCACGCGATGCTGGTCGACGGCAACGACCCGCGCGGCATCGACGTCGGGCTGTACCTCAACGCCGAGATCGAGATCGACTGGGTGCGCAGCCACGTCGACGTGCCCGACCCCGCCGTGCCCGGCAAGCGGCTGTTCAGCCGGGACTGCCCTCTCTACAAGCTGCGCCTGCCCGGCGGCACGGACCTGTACCTGCTGCTCAACCACCTCAAGAGCCAGAGCTTCGCCTCCGGCGACCCGGACCCGCTGCGCACCCGGCAGAGCACCGAGGTGCGCGCCATCTACGACCGGCTGCGCGCCGGCGGCGCCGACTACGTCGCGGTCCTCGGCGACTTCAACAAAGGCCCGGACCGCCGGGATCCCAAGCAGCACCCGACGCTGGAGGCGCTGCTCGGCTCGGGCACGCCGCTGGTGAGCTGCTACGACCTCGAAGCGTTCGACCAGCTCTTCGACCCCAAGGACACCGGCCGGGAACGGCCCGGCACCTTCCAGACCTGCTCGATCTCCAACCGGCTCGACTACATCCTGCTCTCGCCCGAACTGGCAGCGAAGGTGACCGGCGGCGGCGTGTTCCGCAAGGGCCTGTGGGGCGGACCGGACAACAAGAAGCCGCCGAAGCTGTGGAGCGTGTACCCGGAGCTCGACGCCGCCAAGCACGCCGCCAGCGACCACGCCGCCGTCTGGGTCGACCTCGACCTCTGAGGCGACGGCGGGACCTTTGGCCTTGGCGCGGCGGCCGCGGCACGGGAACGATAGGTACTCGTGTGGGCCGCCCGGCAAATCATCCTGTTCTGGGTGGCGGCGCTGCTGCTCACCGCCGGCGTGGGGGCCGCCGCCGCAGGCGCTACGGGCTGGCCGTCGGCGCTGTGGACCGGCGCGGCGGTCGTCGGGCTGGCGTACTCGACGGTCACCATCGCCGTCGCGGTGCGGCGCCGCCAGCCGTCGGTGGACGTCATCGCGTGGCTGGCGCTGGCCGGCGCACTGCTGGTCGGCGATCCGCTGGCGGGCGCCGTGATCGCCGTCATGCTGTTCACCGGCGGTGTGCTGGAGGCACGCGCGTCGGCCCGGGCCCGCCGCGAGCTCGGCCGCCTGGCCGCCGGGGCGCCGCGGATCGCCCGCCGGGCAGGCCCGGACGGCGTGGCGGAGATCCCGGTGGACCTTGTCGCGGTGGGCGACCGGCTGCTGGTCGGCGCGGGCGAGCTCGTGCCGGTCGACGGCCGGCTGCTCGACGACGGCGTGTTCGACGAGTCGGCGCTGTCCGGCGAGCCACTGCCGGTCGACCGGCGGGCCGGCGACAGCGTGCGCAGCGGTGTCGTCAACGCCGGGCCGGCGGCGCGGATGCTGGCCACCGAGACCGCCGCCGCGTCGACCTATGCGGGCGTCGTCCGCCTGGTGGAGCGGGCCCAGGCGAGCAGCGCCCCGTTCGTCCGCCTCGCCGACCGGTTCGCGCTGGCCTTCGTGCCCCTGACCCTGCTGGCGGCCGGGCTCGCGTGGGCGATCTCGGGCGAGGCGGCGCGGGCCGTGGCCGTCCTCGTCGTGGCGACCCCCTGCCCGCTGCTGCTGGCCGCCCCCATCGCGATCATGTCGGGGGTGTCCCGGGCAGCCCGGCACGGCGTGATCCTCAAGGGCGGCGCGGCCCTCGAGCGGCTGGCCACCGGGCGGGTGCTGCTGTTCGACAAGACCGGCACCCTGACCGGCGGCCGGCCCGTCCTGTCCGCGATCATCAGCCACGACCGCCCGGCCGACGACGTGCTGCGGCTGGCCGCCGCGCTCGACCAGGCGTCGGCGCACGTGCTCGCGGCGCCGATCGTGACCGCCGCCCGCGACCGCCGGCTGAGCCTCCCGCCGGCGTCGGGCGTGCGGGAGCGGCACGGCTCCGGCATCGAGGGCGTGGTGGAGGGCCGTTCGGTACGGCTGGGCAAGGCGGCCTGGGTCGTCGACGGCCCGGCACCGGACTGGATGCGCCGCGCCCGCCGCCGCGCCGCCCTGGACGGTTCGCTGACCGTGTTCGCGGCCGTGGACGGCCGCCCCGCCGGGGTGCTGCTGCTCACCGATCCGCTGCGGCCCGACGCGCCCCGCATGATGCGCACCCTGCGGGAGGCCGGCATCGAGCGCACGGTCCTGATCACCGGCGACCGGGCCGACATCGCCGAGACCGTCGGGCGGATCGCCGGGGTCGACGCGGTCTACGCCGACCGCGACCCGGCCGACAAGCTCGCCGTCGTCCGCGCCGAACAGGCCGCCGCACCGACCGTCATGGTGGGCGACGGGGTGAACGACGCCCCGGCGCTCGCCGCCGCCGGCGTCGGGGTGGCCCTGGCGGCCCGCGGGGTCACGGCCGCCGCCGAGGCGGCGGACGTCGTGCTCACCGCCGACCGCGTGGACGGCCTCGCCGACGCGATCCTCGTCGCCCGGCGCGCCCGGCGCATCGCCCGCCGCTCGGCCGGGGTGGGCATGGCGCTGTCGCTGGCCGCGATGATTCCGGCCGCGGCCGGGCTGCTGACCCCGGTCGCCGGTGCGCTGCTGCAGGAGGCGATCGACGTCGCGGCCATCGGCCTCGCCCTGACGGTCCTGCTGCCGCAGCGCACGCACACCGTCACCATGCCGGCCGGCGACCTCGCCGTGACCCGGGAGCTCTACGCGCAGCACACCGCCATCCGGCCGCTCGTCGAGCGGATCCGGGCCGTCGCCGACGACCTCTCCGCCACCGGCGGCGACCTCGGGCCCGTCCGCGAGCTGCTGGACCACCTCGAGTCCGACCTGCTGCCGCACGAGCGCGCGGAGGAGCGGCAGCTGCTGCCGATCGTCGCGCGCGCCCTCGGCGGCCCGGACCCGACCGGGGCGCTCAGCCGCACCCACGCCGAGATCGAGCACCAGATCCGCCGGCTGCGGCGCGCCGTGCCGGACACCGGCGAGCGGCCCGAGCCCGAGGACGTCGTCGACCTGCGTGCCGGCCTCTACGGCCTCTACGCCATCATGCAGCTGCACAACGCCCAGGAGGAGGAGAACGCGTTCAGCCTCATGCCGGCGCCCGACATCGCGGCGGCCGACCGGATCTAAGTTGTCGGGTCGTCGGTTGTTTGTGGGCGCCGGTCGAGGGGTGGGCGCGCCGCCCCTGAACCGGTGCCGCCGACCGCGATGCCAGCGGTGCCCCGCCCCAACACCGCGGCGCGATCACGTCCCAGACGGCGGGCGCTGCACCCGCGCGGCGCGGTGCTGGGACCGGAAGTCTCCGTGATCATGCACACTCGCGCGTCGACACCAACGGTTTTTCATGATCACGGAGTGCTGATGTACCCCCGTGTACCACAAGTCTCCGGGATCATGGCAAACCCGGCGTGCGGTCACCGCGGGCCTCATGATCACGGAGACATACCGTCCGGCCCGGCCGCGCGGATCGCAGGTTGCGCCCGCCTGGTGCGACATCCGCACCGGGGGCCGGCGCCGATGACCGCTGGTGCCCCGCCGATGGCCACCGACGCCCAGCCTGCGCCGGGCGTCGGGCATCAACCAGCACGATCAGGCGCTGGCCTCCATACACCAGGAATGCCATCAGATGAACGGCGCGTGACGGCAACGGATCGGCCTTCTGTACGGCCTCGGGGACCGTTCATTGCCGCCGCTTGCCCTATCCCGTCACCCGCCGCCCCCGCCGCACGATGGATCGACACGGTGCAGGGAGGCGGCGGTGGCGAGGTTCTTTCCGGCCCGGCCGCGGGCCCGCGCGACGCGCGGGGAGCGACTGGTCTTCGACCGCCTCGGTGCGCTGTCCGACGCGTGGCACGTCTTGCACAGCCTCGGCTACGTCGTGGAGGGCCGGGACGGGCTACGGTTCGGCGAGGCCGACTTCGTCCTGCTGCATCCGCGGCTCGGGCTGCTCATCGTCGAGGTGAAGGACGGCGCCTACGTCGTCGAGGGACGGCAGTGGACCGCGGTGCGCGGCGACGGCGGCCGGGTGCCGCTGGCGCGGGACCCCTTCGAGCAGGCCGCGACCAACCGGTTCCGGCTGGTCGCCTGGCTCAAGGAGCAGGCCGGCGTGCGCTGGGTGCCGGCGGCGCACTGCGTGCTGTTCACCGACGGGCGGCCGTCGGGCCACCTCGGGCCGAACGCACCGGACGCGCTGGCACTGACCGGCCCGGCGCTGCACCGGGTGCGCGAGGCCGTCGGATCGGTGTTCGACCACTGGCAGCTGGGCGGGTGGGCGCATCCCGACGACTTCGCCAAGGTCCTCGCCGCGCTGTGCCCGGCGGCGACCGTGGAGCGGACCGTCGACTACGACGTCGACGTGGCGACCGGCGAGATCGAGCACCTGACCCGGCGGCAGATCGACCTCACGTCGCGGCAGTTGGAGGTGCTGGCCCAGACATCGCGGCGGCGCCGGTCGCTGGTGCTCGGCGCGGCCGGCACCGGCAAGACCGTGCTGGCGCAGGCCCGCAGCAGGGCGCTGGCCCGTGACGGCGCCGTGGTCGGGCTCATCGGCCAGCCTCGGCACCTGCGCCAGCAGCTGCGGCAGTCCCTCCAGGCCAGCGGCGTGTACTGCGGCGACGCGGCGGACGTATTCAGCGACGCCTTCGGCACGGAGGCGTTCGCCGCCCAGCGCGGCAACGATCTGTGGTACGCCGCCCTCGAGCTCGCCGACACCCACGGGCCGCCCTTCGACCACCTGATCGTCGACGAGGCGCAAAGCCAGGACCCACTGCTGCTCGACGCGCTGGAGCACCTCGTGCGCCCCGGCGGCACAACCGTGCTGTTCGCCGATCCCTACCAGCGCGACTCGACCGGCATGTGGCGGCCGGCCGGCGACGGCTTCAACGAGTTCTGGCTCACCGAGAACTGCCGCAACGCCCTGCCGATCGCCCGGCTCGTCGCCCGGCTGTCCGGCGCGCACACGCCGCAGTCCGGCCCCGACGGCCGGACGCCGCGGCTCACCATGGCCGAGCACGGCGGCAGCGAGGAGATAGTCCGCATCGTCCAGGCGCTGCTGCTGGATCTGCTGCCCAGTCAGGTCGTCGTCCTCACCCGCAGCGCACGCGGCCACGAACCGCTGCGCCGGACCCTCACCAACGCCGGCGTCTCGCGCCGGCTGCTCGTCTGCTCGGTCGAGCAGTTCCGCGGCTGCGAGGCGCAGGTGATCGTCTACGCCGCGGACACCCCAGACGGCGGCGATCGGACCCTGGACTACATCGCCGCCAGCCGGGCCTGCGCCTACCTGCACGTCGTGGGTGACATACGGCAGTGGGAAGACACCCGTTTCCTGATGGAGGAGCACAAGTGACACTCTTCGAGGAGGCAACGAGCTACCTGCGGGCCGAGGGTTACTCGATCGGCACGACCGACGCACGGACCGGGCTGGTCAAGGCCGAAAAGGCCGGCATCGGCGGGATGAACGACCAGATCACCGTCTGGTGCCCGCCCTACGGCGAGCCCGAGGAACTGCGCCGCAACGAGGGCGGCATGCTGCACCGGTTCAAGGAGGACTCCCGCACCGGCGGCCTCAAGTTCCTGCTGCTCGAGTCGACGCAGGGGCTGTCCGCCGGGTTCCGCCAGCAGGTGCTGTCGAGCTATGACGTGCAGACCCGGGTACCGATCCAGTTCTTCGACACGCCGTTTCGCTGGGACGGCGCCGCCGCGCAGCAGCAGGCCGCCACCGCGGCCCGGAAGCTGCACGGCGAGGGCGAACAGGCCGCCCGGTCGCGCACCCCGCAGCCGTTCGAGCGGGTCAGCCGTGGCCAGGAGGGACCGGACCTGCTCGGCGAGCTGCAGCGCCGCTTCGGCGGCTCCGCGGAATGGGATCGCCCGATCATCCTGGTGACCGCGCCGGCCGGCTCGGGCAAGAGCATGCTGTTCAAGTCGCTGTTCGCCGCGCTGCACACCCAGTTTCTGGCCGGCAAGCGCCAGCAGCGGCGGGGCCGCCGGCCGTTGCCGCTGCTGCCGGAGTACCTGTCCACGGCCAGCGCGCCCGCCCTGCGGCCGATGGTGGAAGCGTTCATGCAGACGGAGTTCGCGCGCTCCACGAATCCGGCGACGTTCGAGTGGATGCTGACCCGGGGGTACGCCAGCTGGCTGCTCGACGGTCTCGACGAGGTGATCTCGCGGGATCCCCGGTTCTTCGAGTACATCGACGACATCATCAACCGCGACGGCCACCCCCGGATCCTGATCTGCGTGCGCGACTCGCTGCTCGGCTCGAGCCCCGGACTGCGCGACTACCTGGCCGACGCGTCCGACCGGATCGACGAGTACCGGCTGGTGCCGTGGCAGCGGGAGTCCGTCGTCACCTTCGCCCGGATCCGGCTCCAGGACCGCGACGAGCGGCTGATCTCGCTGGTGGACTCGCGGCCGAAGCTGCTCGAGCTGTGCGGCACGCCGTACTACGCCGAGTTGCTCGCCACGCACGTCGCCGAGGACCCGGTGGGTGAGCTGCCCGGCGACTACTCGGAGCTGGCACTCATCGAGGACGCCACCCGCTCGATCATCCGGCGGGAGTACGACAAAGGCCTGCTCACCTCCGCGATCGACATGGAGGACCTGCTCGACCTGGTCACCGAGGTCGCCGTCGAGGAGCTGCGCGACGTGCGCGACCGCGGCGTCGACGTCGCCTACATCGACGAGCTGGCCGCGCTGTTCCTGTCGGAGCTCGACGACGAGGTGCGGGAGCGGATCGCCGGGCAGATCCGGCAGCTGTCGCTGCTGCGCGGCGCGCTGGAGCTCAACCGGGTCCGCTTCGCGCAGGACGTCATCTTCGAGTACTTCATCGGCGTCCGTGCGATCGCCTACTTCCAGGCCAATCCGACCATGTTCCAGCAGCTGCTGGGCTGGCGGCGCTTCCCGCCCGACTCCATCGCGCTGCGGCTGCTGCGCACCTGGATCACGCAGCACAACGCCGGCGAGGACCTGCTCATGCGACTCACCCAGGCGGCCGACCACGACGTGGCCTTCCACAACATGCTGCAGACGCTGATCGGGCTGCCTCGATGCGCGGCGCTGCTCCAGGAGGCGCCGCTGGAACGCCGGGACCTCTCCGGCCTGGTGTTCTCCGCGATCCCGCTGCGCGAGGTGTCGCTGCGGGGCGCGAACCTCGAGGCGACCAAGTTCGTGGACTGCGACCTGACCGGCTGCAACCTCGCCGACGCCATCCTGTCCGAGACCGTCTTCACCGGCACCAGCCGCGAAAGCCTGCCGCGCGCCGACTTCGGCGACCTGGCGAGGTTCGTGTCGGTCCGGCTGGACCGCAAGACGGTCGACTCGGCCGACGCGTTCGTCAGGCTGATCGTCGAGCAGGGCGGCCACGCCCGCTCGGTCGATCCCTGCGCGTCCGCGCAGCAGCTGACCGGCCTGTTCCTGAAGTTCGTCCGGCCCAACGGGCAGGCCCGCCGGGACTGGCTGGACACCAAGGCCGTGCTGGCCGGCAAGCGGCACATCGACGATCCGTCGGTCGTGGTCAACGCCGCGGTGCACGCCGGATTCATCATGCCCGGCTCGGGGCGCGCCCGCTACGAACGCACCCACAGCGAACTCTACGCGGACATGGTCGCCTACGTCAGGGACCAGCGGATGGCCCCGAGCATCACCGCACTGCTCGCCGAGATCTGCCGGGAGCCGGACTGCGCCCATGCCTCCGCCGCGACCGGCTGACGGCCTCACGACCGCAGGAGGGTCAGCACGGCGAGCACCCGGCGGTTGACGTCGGGCAGGGCGGGCAGGCCGAGCTTCACGAAGATGCTGCGGATGTGCGCCTCGACCGTGCGCTCGGCCAGGAACAGCTGCTCCGAGATGGCCACATTGGACAGTCCCTCGGCCATGAGCGCGAGGATCTCGCGCTCCCGGTCCGACAGCGCGTCGATGCCCTCCCCGCGGCGGCGCGGGCGGCGCATGACCCGCTCGACCACGAGCGGGTCGACGGCCGTGCCGCCGGCCAGGACCCGGCGCACGTCGGCCAGGAACCGGTCGATGTCGGTGATGCGGTCCTTGAGCAGGTAGCCGACGCCGGCCTCGCCCTGCTCGAGGATCGTCACCACGTCGCGCGTCTCGATGTACTGCGACAGCAGCAGGATCGCCAGCCCCGGCGCCTCCTGGCGCAGCCGCAGCGCCGCCTTGAGCCCCTCGTCGGTGAACGTCGGCGGCATGCGGATGTCGACGATGACCGCGTCCGGGCGCACCTCGTCGACGCTGCGCAGCAGCTCCGCCGCGTCGCCGACCGACCCGACCACGTCGAATCCCTCGGCGGCCAGCAGCCGCTCCAGCCCGGCCCGCAGCAGCAGCGAGTCGTCGGCGAGCACCAGCCGGTTGCTCATCGTGCATCCTCCTCGGCGTTCGCGACGTTCAACGGCAGGCGGGCGGCCAGCAGGGTGCCGCCGCCCGGCGGGCTGCTCAGCGACAGGCGGCCGCCGCACGCCTCGACCCGGTCGCGCAGGCCCTCCAGGCCGCCGCCCGGCACGAAGGCGGCCCCGCCGGCGCCCGAGTCGCGGACCGAGACGAGCAGCCGGCCGTCCACCGTGGTCAGCCGCAGCTCGACGCCGCCGTCCCCGCCGTGCTTCTCGGCGTTGGTCACCGCCTCCAGCGCCACGTAGTACGCGGTCACCGCCGTCTCCTCCCCGATCTCGGTCGCGCCGACGCGATCGTCCACATCCACCGCGACCCGGGACCGCTCCGCGATCGACTCCAGCGCCCCGGCCAGGCCGTGGATGACCAGCGCCGGCGGGTTCATCCCGCGGGCGATCTCGCGCAGCTCGTTGACCGCCGTGTTCAGCTCCGACAGGCCCTGGTCCAGCAGGGCGGCGCCGGAGCCCTCGCCGCCGCCGGCCCGCTGGGCCTGGCGCAGCAGCAACGACGCGGCGATGAGCCGCTGCTGGACGCCGTCGTGGATGTTGCGCTCGATCCGGCGGCGCTCGGCGTCGGCGGCCTCGACCAGGCGGCGGCGGGAGCGCAGCACCTCGTCGAGCTGATGGGAGTTGTCGAGCACCAGGGCGGCCATGCGCAGCACCGCGTGGAAGACGTCCGGGGCGGCGGCCAGGGCCGGGTCGTGCACCAGCGCGCCGACGTCGCGGCCGCCGTGGCGCAGCGGGGTGAGCGCGGCGCCGGGCGGGCGGCGGCCGCCGAGGCGCCCCAGGTCGGCGGGGGAGAGGACCTCGAGCGTCGGGTCGCCCAGGCCGGCGCGCAGCGCGTCGCGCAGGCCGGCGGGCCCGGCCGGGTCGGCGCCGAGCGCGGCGACCAGCGAGCGGATCGCCGGCGGCGGTGGCTGGCTGCGGGCCAGGCTGAGCGCGGCGCCGACCGGGATCGCGGCGCTGCCGGCGTAGTAGACGATCTGCGGTAACGAGCCGCCGACGTACCACTCGGAGCTGACCACCGCGGTCGCGGCCACGTTGACGAGGTTGGCCACCCAGAACGGGGTGTAGGCGGCGCGGTACAGGGGGCTCGCCACGCGGTACCGCCGCAGCAGGAACAGCAGCAGTCCGGCGCCCACCACCGGATAGGCGACCGCGCGCACCTCCAGCAGGCCACCGATGCCCGCCGGGTGACCGGGCGTGAGCCACCAGCCGAGCAGTACCGCCGGCCAGAACAGATATCCGGCCAGCGCGGTGGCCCGGTCCAGCCGCCCCTGCAGCCGCCCGACCGGGATGACCAGCGCGCAGTGCAGCACCAGCGGCTGGTAGACGGCACCGAGCATCAGCCCGTCGCGGAACAGCCACGGCACCGCCACCCGGCCCGCGCCGTCGGCCAGCCAGCACAGCCCGGCGGCGAGCATCAGCGGCCCCATCCGCGAGTCCGGGCGGGCCCGCCACATCCGCTGCCCGACCTCGGTGTGCAGCACCCCGGTCAGCACGAAGCAGGTCAGCTCCCACGCCCCCCAGCCGCCGCGCACGCCCAGCACCGCGACGGCGATCGCCATCGCCACCGCCGCGCTCCGCAGGCCCGTCCGCACCGCAATATCGTCGGGCACCCGACGTATCAAGGGAATACGTGCTGCCACTGATGTCCGGGATCCCGGCCGATTCCTACCTTGAGCGCATGCGAATCCGAATCATTCCCCTGCTCGTCGTGGTCGGCCTGGCCGCCACCGCGTGCTCGCACGACCCTTCCGCGCCCACCGTCGCCGCGCCGGTCAGCCAGGCGCCGTCCGCCGCGGCCACCACCGCTACCGCCGCCCCGACGACCGCCGCCGCGACCGGCACCACCGCGCCCGGCGACGTCGGCGGCGACGCCGGCAAGCTCACCCTCGACCTGGTCGAGCGGCAGGTCGAGCCGGTGCTGTCCAAGGACCCCGACTGCCCCAAGGGCGAGTGGACCACCGACGTGTCGAACCTGCCCGATCGGTACCGCTCCGGCGCGAAGCAGTTCGCGCAGTACGACTGCCACCTCAGGGCCGGTGAGGCGGTGCCGCACCGGGTGGCGCAGGCCGTCTACATCACCTTCGCCGACCCGCGCATGGCCAACGACTACGCGGACAACGAGGCCGGGCTGTCGCCGTCGCTCGTCGCCTACAACACGGTGGTCGTGATCGGCTCGGGCCTGCCGACCGTGAACATCCGCCAGACGCTGCGCACCATCTCGCAGGCCTGCGTCTGCGGGCACGTCAGCTGAGCGACGTTTCACCGAATCTGCACAGCGCGCACACCCGCCGCCCCGACCCGCTCCCTACGGTCGGGGCATGCGGGTTCTCATGATTCTGCCGGCGCTGACCGAGGCGACCAGTCCGCTCTTCCGGCCGATCAAGTACTCCCTCTTCCCGCCGCTGGGCCTGGCGACGCTCGCCGCCTACCTGCCGGCCGACGACGACGTGCGGATCGTCGACGAGCACGTCGAACGCTTCGACCCGGCGGCGGCCGAGCTGCCCGATCTCGTGGTCATCCAGGTGTACATCACCTCGGCCCGCCGCTCGTATGAGCTGGCCGACTTCTACCGGGCCCGCGGCGTGTTCGTGGCGCTCGGCGGGCTGCACGTCACGTCGCTGCCCGACGAGGCCGCCGGCCACGCCGACGCCATCTTCCTCGGGCCGGGCGAGGACACGTGGCCCGTGTTCCTTTCGGACCTGCGACGGCGTTCGCCGCTTCGGCGGTACACCTCGAAAGCACGCGACCTGACCAGGCTGCCCCCGATCCGCCGGGACCTCATCCAGCGGCACCGCTACCTGGTGCCCAACTCGATCGTCGTGTCGCGCGGGTGCCCGCACCACTGCGACTTCTGCTACAAGGACGCGTTCTTCGAGGGCGGGAAGTCGTTCTACACCCAGGCCGTCGACGCCGCGCTCGCCGAGATCGACCGGCTGCCCGGCCGTCACCTCTACTTCCTCGACGACCACCTGTTCGGCAACCGGCGCTTCGCCCTGGAACTGTTCGCCGGCATGCGCGGCATGGGCCGGGTCTTCCAGGCGGCGTCCACAGTGGATGCGGTACTCGCACCGGACCTCTTGCCGGCAGCGGTCGACGCGGGGCTGCGCAGCCTGTTCGTCGGCTTCGAGTCGGTCAACGCCGGCAACCTCGCCGCCCAGCGCAAGCGCCAGAACGTCGGGAGCGACTACGCCGCCGTGGCCCGGCGCATCCACGACGCTGGCGTGATGGTCAACGCCAGCTTCGTCTTCGGCATGGACGAGGACGGACCGGACGTGTTCGACCGGACCGTCGACTGGGCGGTGGCGCAGGGCATCGAGACCGCGACGTTCCACATCATGACGCCGTACCCGGGCACCGGCCTGTTCCGCCGCATCGAGGCCGAGGGCCGCATCGTCCACCGCGACTGGGACCGTTACGACACCCGCCACGTCGTCTACACCCCGCGCGGGATGACCGCGCGCCAGCTCGAGGACGGCTACTGGCGCGCCTACCGCGACTTCTACCGCTGGGGCAACCTGTGGCGCGGCGCCGCCACGCACGAGCGCACCGGCGACCGGCTGCGGCACCTGGCCTACGCCGGCGCCTGGAAGAAGTTCGAACGGGTCTGGGACGCCCTGATCCGCACCCGCCAGGTCCTGCACGCCCTGCCCCTGCTGGAGTCCGCCCTGAGCAGCTTCGGCGCCCGCCGCCCAGTGCGGGCGGCGCCGCCGCAGCGTGCGACGATCGCGGCATGACACTGGCAGTGCTGGGCACCGGGATCATGGGGGCGGCCGTCGCCCGCAACTGGCTCAAGGCGGGCCACGACGTGCGGGTGTGGAACCGCACGCGGGCCAACGCCGAGCCGCTGGCCGCCGACGGCGCGGTCGTGGCGGACTCGGCCGCCGAGGCGGTGCGCGGCGCCGATCCGGTGGTCACCATGCTGTTCGACGCGGCCTCCGTCGCCGAGGTCATCCGGGCCGCGGCCCCGGGGCTGGCGCCCGGCACGCTGTGGCTGCAGCTGTCCACCGTCGGCGCGGACGGCGCCGACCAGCTGGGCGCGCTCGCCGCCGAGCTGGGCCTGGTGTACGTCGACGCGCCCGTGCTCGGCACCCGCGGCCCGGCCGAGCAGGGCAAGCTCAACGTGCTCGCCTCCGGCCCGGACGAGGTGCGGGCCCGGGTCGAGGAGCTCGCCGGGCCGATCGCGGCGAAGGTCACCTGGCTCGGCGCGGCCGGGCGGGGCAGCCGGACCAAGCTCGTGGTCAACAGCTGGGTGCTGACCACCGTGGCCGCGCTCGCGCAGAGCGTCGCGCTGGCCGACGCGCTCGGCGTGGACTTCCTGCCGCTGATCGCGGGCGGGCCGCTGGACATGGTGTACGCCCAGGTCAAGACCCCGCTCATGCAGCAGCGCGGCTACCCCGTCGCGTTCCCGGCCGAGGGCGCGGTCAAGGACGCCCGGCTCGTCGGCGAGCTCGCCGCCCAGCTCGGCGTGGACTCCTCGGTGGTCGACGCGGCGCGGGGCCTGCTGGAGACGGCGGTCGCCCGCGGCTTCGACGGCGACGACATGGCGGCGATCTACGAGGCCGTCCGCTCGCCGTCGTGACGCTCACCCGCCGGGCCGTGCTGGCGGCGGGCGGCGCCGCGCTGGTCGCGGGCTGCGCGGGCCCGCAGCGCCGGCCGCCGGTCGGGGCGGCGGCGTCGCCGTCGGCGGGCTCGCCGGCCTGGTCGATCCCGGTCACGCTGCCGCAGGCGTGGGCCACGCCGCCGGTCACCCGCTACGACGCCGGGCTGCGCGCCGCGGTGAGCCGCTACCTGCGCCCGACGCCGGACCATCCGGCGCATCCGATGTACCCGGGCGCGGTCGCCTTCGCCGCCGTCGACGGCCGCGTCGCCGCCCACTTCGCCGTCGGCGACGCGGTGCGGTACGCGCCCGACAAGACCGAGCTGCCCCCGGCCGAGCGGGTGCCGGCCCGCCCGGACACCATCTACGACCTGGCCTCGCTGACGAAGGTGTTCACGGCGGTCCTCGGCCTGCGCCTGGTGGAGTCCGGCCGCCTGGACCTCGACGCGCCGGTCGCGAAGTACCTGCCGGCCTTCTCCGACAAATCGGGCATCACCGTGCGGATGCTGTTCACGCACACGTCGGGCCTGTCCAAGGACACGCCGCTCGCCGGCGGGTCACCGGCGCAGCAGCTGGACCACGTGCTGCACGAGCCGCCGGTCGCCGCGCCCGGGTCCGGATTCATCTACGCCGACCAGAACTTCGTCGCCCTCGGCGCGATCGTCACCGAGCTTTCCGGCGAGCGCCTCGACGCGCTGGTGCGCACCCAGATCGCCGCGCCGCTGGGCATGGCCGACACCGGCTTCCTGCCGCCGGCCGCGCTGCTGCCCCGCATCGCCGCCACCGAGGGCCCGCTGCGCGGCACCGTCCACGATCCGACGGCCGCCGCGTTCGGCGGCATCGCGGGCCACGCCGGGCTGTTCTCCACCGCCGCGGACGTGGCCCTCTTCGGCCGCGCCCTGCTGGGCGGCGGCGGCCCGCTGCTGCGCCCGGCCACCGTGCGGCAGATGCGCACGAACGCCAACGCCCGCTTCGGCCCCCTCGCCGCGCACGGCCTGGGCGTCGACGTCGACCAGGCGTGGTACATGGGCCGCCTGGCCGGCCACGGCGCCTTCGGCCACACCGGCTTCACCGGCACGTCGATCGTGCTGGACCCGCACCGCGACGCGATCCTGGTCCTGCTGACCAACCGCGTGCACCCCGACGCCGCCTGGGGCAGCAACAACCCGGCCCGCAAGGCCGCCGCCGACGCCCTGGCCGGCTAGCGCGCCGCCGCCTCACGCCCGGGCATCTCTGTCGATCGCCCGGATGACGCTGCGGCGCTTTCTTTCCGCGATCATGCCGAGGAGTGTCCCGAATGGCGGGATCTCCATGATCGTGGAGCGACGATGTACCAGGAGCGGCACTATCACTCCGCGATCATGAGGATCCCAGCCAGTGGATGCCTCTGGCGCATGAGCGCGGAAGCAAAACGCCGCGGGGTCGCTGGGGGTCGCGCCGCTGCGGATCGGCGGGGTTGAGCCGGCTCTGGTTCTGGCGGCGTGGAGGCGGCCGGTCACCGCCTTCGACCCCGCTGATACAGGCCTTAGGCGCGGCCTTCGGCGGGGCCGGTGGGCGGGTCGCACGTCGGTCCGTCGAGCCACAGCCGGTCGGCCGTGCCGGCCGCGAGGTGCCCGGCGTAGATCTCCACCTTCGCGTGGATGACGGCGAGGGCCTCCTGCAGGTCGGCGACCTGCCGGCGCACCTTCGCCTCGTGCCGGCGCAGGATCTCGAACCGCTCGGCCTCGTTGCCGGCGCCGTCCCGGGCCAGCTGTGCGTAGCGGCGGATCTCGGGTAGGGGCATGCCCGAGGAACGCAGCTTCGTGCACACCCGCAGCCACTCCACCTCGTCCTCGGTGAACACGCGCCGCCCGGCCGCGTTGCGCCGCACGGGGGCGAAGAACAGTCCCTCCTGCTCGTAGAAGCGCAGCGTGTGCGTGGTCAGGCCGGTCATCGCGCTGACCTCGCCGATGGTCAAGGTGCTCATCCCGCCAGTGTACGAGTTTGACTTCGAGTCGACTCGAACTCGTAGCGTTGCGGACGAGAGCGACGAAAGGAACATCATGCCCACGACGTGGTTCATCACCGGTACCTCCTCCGGCTTCGGCCGCCTGCTCACCGAACGCCTGCTGGCCCGCGGCGACCGTGTCGCCGCGACGCTGCGCCGGCCCGAGGCGCTGGACGGCCTGCGGGCCGGGCACGGCGACCGCCTCTGGGTCGCCCGGCTCGACGTCACCGACGCCGAGCAGGTGCGGCGGGCCGTGGACGGCGCGTTCGCCGCGCTCGGCACGATCGACGTGGTGGTCAACAACGCCGGCTACGGCGTCTTCGCCGCCGTCGAGGAGGCCGGCGACGAGCAGATCCGGCGGGTGATCGACACCAACCTGCTCGGCTCGATCCGGGTCATCCGCGCCGCGCTGCCGCACCTGCGCGCCCAGGGGCACGGGCGCATCCTGCAGGTCTCGAGCGCGGGCGGGCAGACCACCTATCCGAACTTCAGCTCGTACCACGCCTCGAAGTGGGGCATCGAGGGCTTCTGCGAGACGGTGGCCCGCGAGATCGCGCCGTTCGGCATCGGGCTGACCATCGTCGAGCCGGGCGCGACGCCGACCGGGTTCGCCGACGCCGCCGTCACCGCCCCGGTCATGCCGGAGTACGAGCACACCCCGGCGGGCGAGGTGCGCCGCGCGGTCACCGGTGGCGCCTTCGACTTCCCCAACGACGCGCGGAAGATCGCCGCGGCGATGATCGACCTCGTCGACTCCGGGGCGGCGCCGCTGCGCCTGCCGCTCGGCCGCGACACCTACGACGACGTGCGGGCGTCGCTCGCCGCCCGGCTCGCCGAGCATGACGCACACCGCGAGGTCGCGTTGTCGGTTGTGCGGGATGGCGCGCAAGGGGGTGATGCGGAACGGCGGTGATGAATGCCGCATTCACGTTCTCATCCCCGTGAATGCGCGGTTACCGCAGCGGTCTCCGTCGATACCATCGAGCAGGGGGTATCGAGATGACGCACGGCACTACGCTGCTGCGGAAGATCGGCTGGGCCTTGCTCACCGGGTTCGTCGGCTTCGCAGGCTCCGCACTGCTGGACAACGTCCTGCGGGTGACCCTGGCCGACCAGCTGATCCTGACGGTCGTCATCGGCGGCGTGACGCTGCTCGCGCAGTACCTGGTCGACGTCGAACGCCGCCTCGACGGCTCCGAACGGGCCCACCGGGCGGCGATCGCGGACCTGCGCGAGCTGATCCGGCGCGGCTTCGACGGCGTGAGCGAGGCGACCGAGCTGATGGCCGAGATCGAGCAGTCCGCCGTCCGCCGTGACCTGCTCAAGCAGGTGATCCGCCGGTCCGCCAACGTCACGGCCGCGAGCCCACCGCTGGTGCGGGCCCTGGCGGAGAGCGAGACCAGGCGGCTCGCCGAGACGCTGCAGTCGCTGTCGGACGGACACGAGCTCTTCTACGACGGCGAGGACCGGGAGTTCCTGCTCGCCCTGGCCCGCGGGATCACGGAATCGGTCCTCGCCACCAGTTGGGCGACGGTCAACGCGGACGAGGTCGGCTTCGAGGCCGGCTTCTGGCTCAGCGACCTCGGCGCCCGGTATCTCGACCTGCAGCGCGTCGCCGTCCGCCGGGGCGTGGTCATCCGGCGCGTCTTCATCGTCGAGTCGCCGACGCTGCTGAACCATCCGGAGCTGAGCCGGATCCTGGTGATGCAGCGCAGCGCGGGCATCGAGGTGCGGCTGGTCGACGGCGGCGATGTGGCGCGGGACGGCGCGCTGTCCGACTTCGTCATCTTCGACGGGCAGATCTGCTACGACACGACGCCGGTGACCCGTTCAGAGGCGCCCGGGGCGTCGTGGCGGTACACCACCCGGCTCGTGCTCGACGAGGAGGCGGTCCGCTACCGCATCGAGCGCTTCCACGAACTGTGGGCGAGCGCGCTACCGGTGAGCCAGCCCTACCTCCGCCAGAACGGCTCGCCCGTGGTCCCCGGTGCGGAGCCCCTCGGACCGGCGTAGGTCGGCGGTGGCGTGGACGACCCGCAGCCACCGGTCGCTGCCGTCGTAGCGCGCGGTGAACGGCCGGCGCCCGTGCACGCTCCGCAGGTTGTCGATGATCATGATCTCGCCCGGTGCGAGCGGCACGTCCTGCATGGTGTGGCCGACCGCCTCGATCACCGTTTCGAGCGCGACACCCACCCGCGGGTCCTCGTCGCCGCGCCGGCTCATGAACGCCGGATCGAGCCGGACGAACGGGCGGTCGGCGTCACCGCTGAGCACGGCGACCGACGGCAGTCCGGCACCGGTTGCCCTGGCCGTGTTCGACGAGTCCGGCTCGATGCGGAAGAGCGGCTGGAAGAGCACCGAACGGGTGGACTCGTCGAGCGGCACGTCGGTGATGCGCGCGAAGCTCGTCGCGGTGCGGTCGGGGTTGCGCAGGCACAGCAGGCAGATCCAGTCGGGGCGCAACGGGTGGTACGCGTCCTCGTTGTGCCACATCAGCTCGCCCGAGGAGCTGGAGCCGAGCTGCGTCGTCTCGTTGCCGGGCAGGGGACTCACGTCCCGGACGAGCCGCCCGTCGTCGACGCCCGCCTGGGAGACCGGATAGCCCAGGAACGACGCGACGAGCAGCAGCATGGCGTCGGCCCGGGCGAGCTCGTCGTGGCGGGGCGGCTCGGCGCTGATCGGCGGGCTGGTGCCCAGGTCGGCGTCTTCGAGCGGCAGGCCACCCACGACGAGCCCGCCGTCGCCGGACAGCCGGAAGTCCACCAGCGCCCGGCGCAGCGCCATCGGCAGCTCCTGGGAGAGCAGCGCGACCGCGTGTAGCCGCGCCTCCGGCCGATCGTGACGAACCTCGGTCAGCACCCGGTCGGCCAACGTGCGGATGGCCGCGCCATCCTCCAGCGCGAGCGGCAGTCGCGCGATAGGCCGCACCGCGTTGGCAGACACCATTGTCCTCCGCTGATCGAGACGTCAAAGCCACCGGGACCCTGGCCGACGAACGACGGCCAAAGACGCCGCAAATCGGGACAAGCCGGTACACCGCCAGGCGATGACGCAAAGGATACGCCCGGCGTTGTGTGCTACCCGGGCGGGTCCAATATTTTGCTGCCCGGCCGGCGCCCCTGCGCGGATTCATTCTCGATGCCCGGCGGTGCTACTCCTCGCCGAAGTCGCCGCCCTCGTCGTCGAAGAAGACCTCGTCGATGATCTCGCCGGCGACGAGGCCGCCGACGATGCCGGCGGCGCCGGCGGCTACGACGGTGCCCATGCCGGGGCCGGTGCGGTGGCCGTGGCCGTGGCCGCCGTAGGGGCCGTGGCCATACGGGTCGTGGGCGTAGCCGTGGGCGGGAGGCAGGTGACTCGCGTAGCGCTCGGTGGCCTGGCGCACCCAACCGTCCACGACGGCCGGCCAGTCGGTGCCGGCGGTCTGGTCGTGGCCGATGCCGAAGCGGCTGTAGGCGTCGTGCCCGGACTGGAACAGGCCCGCGCGCTTGTCGAACTCGAGCACCACCTCCACGCCGTGCGGGTTGGTGACGAAGGTCAGCTCCACCTCGGTGATCCGGCCGCCGTACTGCGGCGCGGGCCAGAACTCGATCTCCTGGTAGACGGGCAGCTGCTGGGCGCCGTGGACGCGGCCGTGCTCCACGTCGGCGGACTTGAAGCGGAAGCCCAGCGTCGTGAAGGCGTCCAGGATCGCCTGGTGCAGCGGCAGCGGCTCGATCGCGACCGGGTCGAGGTCGCCCTTGTCGCGGCCGCCCGCGACCTCCAGCTCGGTGCGCACGCCCATCACCATGCCGGGCAGGCGCCGGTCATAGACGTCGGTGATCGGGGTCTCCCACGGCACCGGCAGGCGGAACGGCAGCGACTGTGCCTGCCCGGCCGGCACCCGGAAGCGCTCGGCGGCGACGACCCGCTCCAGCTCGAGGCCGGCCTCGCGGTCGAACGCCCCGCCCTCGAACTCGGCCCGCGTGACGAGGGAGAGCACCACCCGCTCGATCTGCGCGTCGCGGTCGCCGCCCTGGACGTGCACGGTCCCGTCGATGAATCCGCCCGGCCGGACGGTGGGCGTGTCGAGCACGGTGTCGACGCCGGGGCCGCCGACCCCGAACGCCGCGAGCATCTTCTTGAACACCATGGAATGGACATTAGCACGTGGAACTGTACGGTTTCCGCAATACCGAACGGACGCCGCTGAACGGCGGGCAAAGCGCCGGTTACCAGCAAGATTGGGCTTTGCGGACCGTAGTGCCTGCTCGATGATGGACACCGTGGCACAGGTCGCAGCCGCGGCGCCGAGAGCGTCGGGGTCGTGTTCGTCGACCTCGACCGGATGAAGCAGGTCAACGACACGCTCGGGCACAACGTCGGCGACCGGCTCATCGTCTCGTCCGCCCACCGGCTCACCGCGGCGGCCACCGAGGGCGACCTCGTCGCGCGGCTCGGCGGCGACGAGTTCGCGGTGCTGACCCGGGTCGCCGGCGCCCGGCGGCCGGACCTGTCCGCCGTCGCGCTCGGCGAGCGGTTCCGGCAGGCGATCGCCACGCCCGATCCGGCGCTGCCGTCCGGCGCGCACAGCGTGGCCAGCGTCGGCGTCGCCATCGGCGCGCCCGGTGCCGATGCCGAGACGCTCCTGCGCGAGGCCGACCTGGCGATGTACCGCGCGAAACAGGCCGGCGGCGACAAGGTCCGCATCGCCGTCGACATCGGCGCGCGGCTCGGCCCGCGCCCGGCCAGCGGCGAGGGCATCGTCCCCGCCATCGAGCGGGGCGAGCTGCGGCTGTTCTACCAACCGATCATCGGCGTCAACGACGGGCGGGTCTGGTCGGTCGAGGCGCTCGTGCGCTGGCAGCACCCGCAGCACGGGCTGCTCACCCCCGACCGGTTCCTGTCCGGCGTGCACCGCGCCCGGCAGCTGCCGGCGCTGGACCGCTGGGTGCTCGACCGCGCCTGCGCCGACCTCGCCGCCTGGGACGCCGCGCTGGGCGAGCAGGCGCCGCGGGCGGTCAACGTCAACCTCACCGTCGAGACGCTCAGCGCCCCCGACCTCGCCGGCCAGGTGCTCGCCGCGCTGCGCCGCGCCGGGCTCGCCCCGGACCGGCTGCGGGTGGAGCTGCCCGAGTCGGCCGACCTCGCGCAGCTGCAGGACGCCGTGCGGCAGCTGCGGGAGCTGCGCGACCAGGGCGTCGGCATCGTGCTCGACGACATGGGGGCCGGTTCGGCGACGTTGCGTCATTTGTCGGTACTACCGGTCACCGGCCTGAAGATCGACCGCTCGTTCGTCGCCCGCATGCTCGACAGCCGCAACGACGACGCGGTCGTCCGGCTGCTCGGCGACCTCGGCCGCAGCGTCGGCATCGACGTGACCGCCGAGGGCGTGGAGAGCGAGGACCAGCTGGACTGGCTGCGGCAGCTGATGGTGCCGTATGCGCAGGGCTACCACCTCGGCATGCCCGCGCCCGCCGACCACCTCACCGCGCTGCTGCGCACCGGCCGCCCGCGCGGCGTGGCCCGGGTGCCGATCGCGCCACACGTTCCCTGATCCCGGGAGCGTCGCGTCGTGGGGTACCATGGCCGGGTGATGCTGGGTTATCAGGCGTTTACCGTGGCTCCGGGTGGAGCCGGCGGTCACGCACGCTGACCTAGACCACCCGGAGCCAGCCAGGGCAGAGACCGAAGTCTCTGCCCTTCGTCGTGTCGCGCGGCGGGCTGGACACACCGGGCCCGCCTCCCTGGGAAGGAAACCGAGACGGGCATGAACACCAGCAATCTTCGGGTCACCGGCTACCGGCCGCTGTTCACCCCGCGCCAGCTCGCCGCCGAGCTGCCGATGGACGAGCGCCGCGCCGACGTGGTGCAGCGCGGCCGGGACGAGGTCCACGGCATCGTCACCGGCGGCGACGACCGGCTCCTCGTGGTCGTCGGGCCGTGCTCCGTGCACGATCCGGTGGCCGCCGTCGACTACGCGCGGCGGCTGGCCGAGGCGGCGCGGCGGCTCTCCGCCGACCTGTCGATCGTCATGCGGGTGTACTTCGAGAAGCCCCGCACCACCGTGGGCTGGAAGGGCCTCATCAACGACCCCGGGCTGGACGAGACGTTCGACGTGCCCCGCGGCCTGCGGCTGGCCCGCGAGCTGCTGCTCGACGTGCTGGCGCTGGGGCTGCCGGTCGGGTGCGAGTTCCTGGAGCCGACCAGCCCGCAGTACATCGCCGACGCCGTCTCCTGGGGCGCCATCGGTGCGCGCACGCCGGAGAGCCAGGTGCACCGGCAGCTGGCCTCCGGGCTGTCCATGCCGGTCGGGTTCAAGAACGGCACCGACGGCGACGTGCAGGTGGCGATCGACGGGTGCCGCACCGCGGCGAGCCGGCACGTGTTCTTCGGCGTGGACGAGGAGGGGCGGGCGGCGGTGGTCTCCACGACCGGCAACCCGGACTGCCACATCATCCTGCGCGGCGCCCGCGGCGGCCCGAACTACGGTCCCGGCGACGTCGCCGACGCCCTCGCCCGGCTGGAGAAGGCGCAGATGCCGCGGCGGCTCATCGTCGACGCGAGCCACGGCAACAGCGGCAAGGACCACGTGCGGCAGGCGGTCGTGGCCCGCGAGGTGGCCGACCAGGTGGCCGGCGGGCAGGACGGGATCGCCGGGGTGATGCTGGAGAGCTTCCTGGTCGCCGGCCGCCAGGACCTCGGCGGCGAGCTGACCTACGGCCAGAGCGTCACCGACGCCTGCATGTCCTGGGAGACCACGGAGGCCCTGCTCGACGACCTCGCCGCCGCGGTCCGCGCCCGCCGCGCCCGCTGACCGCTCCGCGGCCGCCGCGACCCCGGGGATCGCGGCGGCCGCTTCGCGGGACGACGGGGCCCGGCGAGCCACGACCCGACGCAGAGGACGTCAGCGCCGGCGCAAGCGGGCGTCGAGCAGCGCGGGCGGGGTGGTGAAGTAGTTGTCCTCCGGGTTGACGTCGAGGCCGGGCGGCACGATCGCGTCGATGCGCTCCAGCACGTCGCCGCTCAGCTCGACGCCGGCCGCGGCGAGCAGGTCGTCGAGCTGGTCCGCCGTGCGCGGGCCGATCAGCACCGACGTGACGGCGGGGTGGGCCCCGGCGAAGCCCAGCGCCAGCCGGGGCAGCGTCAGCCCCGCCTCCCGCGCGAGGTCGCCGAGCTCGGCGAGGGCGGCGACCTTCGCGCGGCCGTAGGGTGCGCCGGCGTCGTACCGGGCCGGCTGCCCCGAGGCGCGGTGGCCGGCCGTGGGATCGGCCCGGCCGGACAGCCAGCCGCCGTTGAGCGGACCGAAGGTGAGCACTCCGAGGCCGTGGCGCTGGATGGCCGGGAGGACGTGCGCCTCCGGCCGGCGGGTGAAGATGGAATACATCAGCTGTTCGGTCTGGAAACGGTACGTCCCGTGCCGCTCCGCCGCCCACTGCGCCGCCACGATGTGCTCCGCGGCGAACATCGACGAGCCGAAGGCCCGGATCTTCCCGGCCCGCACCAGGTCCGACAGCGCGGCGAGGCTCTCGGCGACGTCGGTCTCGTGGTCGGGGCGGTGCATCTGGTACAGGTCGATGTGGTCGGTGCCGAGCCGGCGCAGGCTGTCCTCGACCGCCCGGAAGATATACCGGCGCGAGCCGCCGCGCCGGTTGGGATCCTCGCCCATCGGCAGGCCGAACTTGGTGGCGAGCACGACGTCGTCCCGGCGGCCCTTGAGGGCCCGCCCGACGATCTCCTCGGACTCGCCGGTGGAGTAGACGTCGGCGGTGTCGACCAGGTTGATCCCGGCGTCGAGGGCCCGGTGGATGATGCGGATCGCGTCGTCGTGGTCGGGGTTGCCGTACTGGCCGAACATCATCGCGCCGAGCGCGAGCTCGCTGACCGAGATGCCGGTCGTGCCGAGCGTTCTGCGTTGCATGTGGTACGTGCCTTCCGGTCGGCGTTTCGGACCGTTCCATGCCAGCACCGGCGCCGGGCCGGCGGCGAGCCCGATCCTGCCGCCGGGCTGCCGGATCCTGCCAAGCTGGTCGGCGTGGACCTTTTGCACGAGCTGCGGGCGCTCATCCTGCGCCACGCCGGGCGCGGGCCGGCGGTCACCCGGACGATCCTGGACGGGGTGACGGTCGCGCGCGTGGACCGGCCGACGGAGCCGGTGGCGGCGATGTCCGAGCCGTCGGTCGCGATCGTCGCCCAGGGCGCGAAGCGCACCACGCTGGCCGGCGTGCCGTACGACTACCGCGCCGGGCAGTTCCTCGTGCTCACCCTCGACCTGCCGGTGATCGGCCAGGCCCTGCGGGCCAGCCCGGACGAGCCGTTCGCCGTGGTGAGCCTGCGGCTGCGGGCCGCCGACATCGCGCCGTTGCTGCCGGACGTCCCGGCCCCCGCGGGCGGGCCGCAGACCCGCGCACTGGCGGTCAGCGACGCCGGACCGAGGCTGCTCGACCCGGTGGTCCGGCTGCTGCGGGCCGTGGGCGATCCGGCCGAGCTGCGCGTGCTGGGCGACGGCTACCGGCGGGAGATCCTGTGGCGGCTGCTCACCGGGGAGCAGGGCGCGACGGTACGCCAGATCGGGCTGGCCAACGGAACCATCGCGCACGTTTCGCGGGCCATCCGCTGGATCCGCGACCACTACCGCGAACCGATGCGGGTGGGCCGGCTCGCCGCGCTGTCCGGGATGAGCCCGACCTCGTTCCACCGGCACTTCCGGGCGGCCACGTCGATGACGCCGGTGCAGTTCCAGAAGGAGATCCGGCTGCAGGCCGCCCGCACGCTGCTGCTGACCGAGGCCGACAGCGTGGCGGCGATCGGCGGCATGGTCGGCTACGAGAGCGCGTCGCAGTTCAGCCGGGACTACCGCCGGGCATTCGGTACGTCACCCGGCCGGGCCCGGGGAACCGTGGCGTAGCAAGACCTTTGCGGCATCACACACGGTGATGCAAGTGCTTGCAAAGATCATGTTGATTTTTGCACGACCTTCGCTACCCTGAGGGGGTGGTGACGAGGCTGTCCGAGGTGGCGCGGTTCGCGGGCGTGAGCGAGGCGACCGTGAGCCGGGTGCTGCACGACAAGCCCGGGATCGCCCGGGCAACCAGGGATTCCGTGCTCACCGCGCTCGACGTGCTGGGCTTCCAGCGCCCGTTCAAGCACCGCAGCGAGATGGCCCGCCTGGTCGGCATGGTGCTGCCCGACTTGCACAACCCGATCTTCCCGGCCTACGCGGAGGCGATGGCCGGTGCGCTGTTCCGGCAGGGCCTGGTGCCGGTGCTGTGCACCCGCACCGCCGACGGCGTGTCCGAGGCGCACTACATCGAGATGCTGCTGGCCAGGCACGTCGCGGGGATCATCTTCGTGGGCGCGAGCTACGCCGACGCCGGGCCCGAGCAGGCCGAGGCGCTGCGCCGGCGCCGGCTGCCGATGGTGCTGATCAACGCCGCCGACGAGAACCTCGGCGTGGCCCGGGTCGCCGTCGACGACGCGATGGCGGTCGACCTCGCGCTGAGCCACCTGACGTCGCTGGGGCACGAGCGGATCGGGCTGGTCGCCGGCCCGGCCGGGCACGTGCCCTCCGACCGCAAGGCCGCCGAGTTCCAGCGCCTGCTCAAGCGTGGCGCCGCCCGGCTGGTCGCGCGCACGCTGTTCTCCATTGAGGGCGGGCAGGCGGGCGCGGCCCGGCTGCTCGACGCGGGCGTCACCGCGGTGGTCTGCGCCAGCGACACCCTCGCCCTCGGGGTCATCCGGGCCGCCCGTAAGCAGGGCCTCGCCGTGCCGGCGGACCTGTCGGTGGTGGGCTTCGACGACTCGTCCTACATGGCCTTCACCGACCCGCCGCTGACCACGGTCCGCCAGCCGATCGACGCCATCGGCGCCGCCGCGGTCGCCTCGCTCGTGGCCCAGATCGAGGGCCGGAAGGCGGCGCTGGACGAGGCGCTGCACGACCCCGAGCTGATCGTGCGCAGCTCGACCGGGCCGGCCAGGCACTAGGCATCGATGGATGCCGTGTTTGCAGTCTGAAGCAAGCCGGAGCGGATCGGCTTGCAAAGACTTGCACCAGACTATGGACTTTCCGACGTCCATGGTCCTACTCTCGTGTCCACGCGGTCCGCTGATCGGGCCTGCGACCCGCGAGTAGCTCACGAAGCGTAACCTTCCGGGACCCGCCAGGCCCGGACGATCCTTTGTGCCCTCAGCAAGGGGAGGACCCATGAAGCGAGCCTTAGCGGCGCTGCTGTCGACGGCCCTGCTGGCCGGTGCCGCCGCGTGCGGCGGCGGTGACGACAAGACCGCCGCCGACGGACCCGTCACCATCACCGTCAACGGCCTGCCCGCGGCCACCGACGAGTACAACCGGGCCAATTTCGAGCGGGACATCCGCGACTTCGAGGCGAAGTACCCCAACATCAAGATCGACGCCAAAGAGGGTCAGATGGACCCGAAGACGTTCGCGGCCAAACTCGCCGGCGGCCAGCTGGAGGACGTCTTCTACGTCTACTTCACCGACCCGCCGAATCTCATCGCCAAGCACCAGGTC
This sequence comes from Dactylosporangium sp. CA-092794, assembly GCF_050948465.1. Classification (NCBI taxonomy): domain Bacteria; kingdom Bacillati; phylum Actinomycetota; class Actinomycetes; order Micromonosporales; family Micromonosporaceae; genus Dactylosporangium; species Dactylosporangium sp. CA-092794. The sequence continues at coordinate 5,036,666 of NZ_CP192044.1, forward strand.
TCCGACATCACCCCGTATCTCGGCACCGTCCCCGCGATCAAGGACGTGCGGCCGGGGCTGATGAAGGTGTTCAGCGACGACAAGGGCAAGGTCTACGGCCTGCCGTCGGCGAACTACTCCCTCGGCCTGCTCTACAACCGCAAGCTGTTCCAGCAGGCCGGCCTCGACCCGGACAAGCCGCCGGCGACCTGGGCGGAGGTGCGCGAGGCCGCGAAGCGGATCACCGCGCTGGGCAACGGCATCACCGGCTACGGCGACTACAGCAAGAACAACACCGGCGGCTGGCACTTCACCGCCGAGCTGTACTCCGTCGGCGGCGACGTCGCGGTGAAGGACGGCGACACCTGGAAGGCCGCGTTCGACAACGACAAGGGCCGGCAGGTGCTGCAGACCCTCAAGGACCTGCGCTTCACCGACCGGTCGATGGCCGAGAAGCAGCAGCTGGAGTACGCCGACCTGCTGCAGCAGATGGCCGCCGGCAAGCTCGGCATGTTCGTCGGCGGCACCGGCGACCTGCCGAACATCGTCAACCAGTACAAGGGCAACTACACCGACTACGGGCTCGGCGTCATCCCCGACGGCAAGGCGACCCTGGGCGGCGGCGACGGCTACATGTTCAAGGCCGGCCTCAGCCCCGCGAAGATCAAGGCCGGCTTGCAGTGGCTCGCCTTCCGCAAGCTCGATCCCGACCGGGTCGACGCCGACAAGAAGCTCGACAACGACAAGAACCAGCCGGTGGGCATCCCCGAGCCGGACATCTGGACCGGTGCGTCGGAGCAGAAGCTGCTCGCGGCCAACGTGAAATACGCCAACGTCCCGGCCGCCAACTACAAGCCGTTCACCGACCGCAGCGCTACCGTACCGCTGAAGCTCGAACCGCCGAACGCCCAGCCGATCTACGCGGCCCTGGACACCGTGATGCTCAAGGTCCTCACCGACCCCGGGGCGAACGTCGACCAGCTGCTCAAGGACGCGCAGAGCCAGGTCAACCAGATCCTGGCGACGGTGAAGTAGCCGGTCATGGCGGTGCTCACGCCCACCCGTCCCGCGCGGCGCCCGGTCCCGGCGCCCGCGCGGGGCGGCGGCTCCCGGCGCCGGCGGCGGCTGGCGGACAACCTGCACGCGTACCTTTTCCTGGCCGCCGGTCTGCTCTGCTTCGGGCTGTTCAGCTGGTACCCCCTGGTGAAGGGCATCATCCTGGCCTTTCAGCAGGACAATTTCGTCACCGACCCGGTGTGGGTGGGCTTCGACAACTTCACCGCGGTGTTCGACGACCCGCTGTTCTGGACGGCCTGGAAGAACACGCTGGAGTTCACCGGCCTCGCGCTGCTGTTCGGGTACCTCGTGCCGTTCGTCGTCGCGCTGGTCATTCACGAGCTTCGGCACCTGCGGGGGTTCTTCCGCTTCGCGGTCTACCTGCCGGTGATGCTCCCGCCGATCGTGACCGTCATCCTGTGGCAGTACTTCTACGATCCCGGCAACGGTCTGTTCAACAACGTGCTGGCGGCGCTGCACCTGCCGGAGTCCGGCTGGACCCAGTCACCGCGGATGGTCATGGTGTCGCTGGTGCTGGTCAGCACCTGGGCCAACATGGGCGGCACGGCCATCATGTACCTCGCCGGGCTGGCCGCCATCCCCGGCGAGCTGTACGAGGCCGCCGAGCTCGACGGCGCCGGCGTGTGGCGGCGGATCCGGCACGTGACGCTGCCCCAGCTGCGGTTCCTGCTGCTGGTGCTCCTGCTGCTGCAGGTCATCGCCACGATGCAGGTGTTCATCGAGCCGTATCAGCTCACCGGCACCACCAACCCGGACTCGATCACGGTGATGGTGCTGATCTACCGGTACGCCTTCACCGTCAACAACGACTTCGGCATGGCCGCGGCGATGAGCGTGCTGCTGTTCGTGGTCCTCGGCGCGTTCTCGGCCGCCTACCTGCGGCTCACCCGCGACGCGCAGGACTGAGGAGGACACCGATGGACCGTTCCCTGATCTCCGACGCCGACCTGCGCCGCGGCCACGCCCGCCTGGTCTACCGGCTCGTGCTGTGGGGCCTGGCGGCCGCGTTCGTCGTCATCTTCTTCTTCCCGCTCTACTGGATGGTGACGGGGGCGGTGAAGACGCCGGTGGAGCTGGCCCAGCCGACGCCGACCCTCGTGCCGCACAGCTGGCATCCGGGCACCTATGTGGACGCCTGGCGGAAGCTGGAGATCGGCCGGTTCCTGCTCAACACGGCGTTCTACGCCCTGGGCGGCTGGCTGATCCAGCTGGTCGTCGACGTCGCCGCGGCCTATGCGTTGTCGAAGCTACGGCCCCGGTTCGGCAAGCTCATCCTCGGCGGCATGCTCGCCAGCCTCATGCTGCCCGCCGCGGCGCTGCTCGTGCCCAGCTACCTGACCGTCGCCGACGTGCCGCTGCTGCACCTCAACCTGCTCAACACCCCGTGGGCGCTGTGGCTGCCGGGCGCCGCCAACGCCTTCAACATCTACGTCCTCAAACGGTTCTTCGACCGGATCCCCGACGACCTGCTCGACTCGGCCTCGATCGACGGGGCCGGCCGGCTGCGCCTGCTGTGGCACGTGATCCTGCCGCTGTCCCGGCCGGTCCTCGCGGTGGTGTCCATCTTCGCCGTCGTCGGGGCCTGGAAGGACTTTCTCTGGCCGCTGCTGGTCCTGCAGGACCCGGACAAGCAGACGCTGAGCGTGGCCCTCAGCCGGCTGTCCTTCACCGGGTACGTCACGCAGAACGAGATGTTCGCCGGCCTCGCGATCGCCAGCATCCCGATGGTGGTCGTGTTCGCCGTCTTCCAGCGCAGCATCCTGAGCGGGCTGTCCGCCGGCGCGCTCAAGGGCTGAACCTTTTCAGATTGGAGATCAATCCGATGCTCCGACGATCCCGCCTGCTCGCGATCGGGTCCGCCGTCCTGGTCGCCGCCGCCGGCGTCCTGGGCGCCATGCCCTCCGCCACCGCCGCGACCACCGTCTACCAGGCCGAGTCCGCCGCCCTGTCCGGCGGCGCCGCCGTCGCCACCGACCACAGTGGATACACCGGCACCGGCTTCGTGGCCGGCTACACCGACGGCAACAAGGGCAACGCCGCCACGACGTTCACCGTCCCGGGTACCGGGAGCCGCCAGCTCACCCTCCGCTACGCCAACGGCACCACCGCGACGATGACGCTGTCGTTGTACGTCAACGGTTCCAAGCTGTCGCAGGTCTCGCTGGCGCCGACCGCGAACTGGGACAGCTGGGCGACGCGCACGGATACGGTGTCGCTGCCGAACGCGAGCAACTCCGTCGCGTACCGTTTCGACAGTAGCGACTCGGGCAACGTCAACCTCGACAGCCTCACCGTGGCCGACGTCCCGGCGCCGCCGCCGGGCACCTACGAGGCCGAGTCGGCCGCCCTGTCCGGCGGCGCCGCGGTCGCGACCGACCACAGTGGATACTCCGGCACCGGGTTCGTGGCCGGCTACACCGACGGCAACAAGGGCAACGCCGCCACGACGTTCACCGTCCCGGGTACCGGGAGCCGTCAGCTGGCGCTGCGCTACGCCAACGGCACCGGCGCGACGATGACGCTGTCGTTGTACGTCAACGGTTCCAAGCTGTCGCAGGTCTCGCTGGCGCCGACCGCGAACTGGGACAGCTGGGCGACGCGCACCGACTCCGTGTCGCTGCCGAACGCGAGCAACTCCGTCGCGTACCGTTTCGACAGTACCGACTCGGGCAACGTCAACCTCGACAGCCTCGCCGTCACCGAGGTCACCCCGCCGCCGGCCGGTGGCGCGGAGCTGGAGACCGCGTTCCTGTCCGGCGGCGCCGCCGCGGCCGCGTCGATCGCCGGCTACAGCGGCACCGGCTACGCGACCGGCTTCACGACGGCCGGCGCGCGGGTCATCCGCACCGTCAACGTCACCGCCGCCGGCAGCGCCTCGGTCGCCCTTCGCTACAGCAACACCAGCGGTGGCACGAAGACCCTGTCCGCCTACGTCAACGGCATCCGGTCCGGTCAGGTGTCGATGGCCGCCGGCAGCGGCTGGCAGAGCGTCACCCAGACCCTGCCGCTGCGGGCCGGGCTCAACCTGATCGGCTACCAGTACGACGCCGGCGACTCCGGCAACGTCCAGCTCGACAGCGTCACCGTCACCGGCGCGGCGGCGCTCGCCGCCCGCGGCGCGACCCTGCCGTACACCACGTACGAGGCCGAGAACGGCACGACCAACGGCGTGGTCCTCGGCCCGGACCGCACCTACCGCACCATCGCGTCGGAGTCGTCCGGCCGCCGGGCGGTGCGCCTGGACAACGCCGGCAAGTACCTGCAGATCACGCTCGCCCAGCCGGCCGACGCGGTCGTCGTGCGCTACTCCATCCCGGACAACGCCGCCGGCACGGGCACGACCGCGCCGCTGGCGCTCTACGCCGGCGGCGCGAAGGTCACCGACCTGACCCTCACCTCCGCCTACAGCTGGGTCTACGGCGCGTACCCCTTCCCGAACGACCCGTCGCTGGGCAACGGGCACCGGTTCTTCGACGAGACCCGGCTGAAGTTCGCCACGACGTACCCGGCCGGGACCGTCCTGCGACTGCAGAACGACACCGGCACGCCGATCACCGTCGACCTGGTGGACGCCGAGGTCGCCGCCCCCGCGCTCGCCGCGCCGGCGAACTCGCTCGACGTCACCGCCTACGGCGCCACCTCCGGCTCCGGCGACGACACCGCCGCCTTCAACGCCGCGATCAGCGCCGCGAAGGCGCAGGGCAAGGCCGTCTGGGTGCCGGCCGGCACCTTCGACCTCACCTCCCGGCTCACGGTCAGCGGTGTCACCGTCCGCGGTGCCGGCGTGTGGTACTCCACGATCCGCGGCAACAACGGCCGCGGCGGGTTCTTCGCCACCGGCGGCAACGTCCAGCTCGCCGACTTCACCTTCGCCGGCGACGTGCGCTACCGCGACCCGGACGGCACCGTGACCACCGACGCGGCGATGGAGGGCGACTTCGGCACCGGCTCGCTCATCCACAACGTCTGGGTCGAGCACTCCAAGGTGGGCCTGTGGGCCAACGGCAGTACCAACGGCCTCTACGTCGCCGGCGTGCGGGTCCGCGACACGTTCGCCGACGGCGTCAACGTCAACACCTTCCCCAACCCCGACATCGCCAACAACGGGGTCGCCAACGTCCGCGTCGAGCAGAGCACCTTCCGCAACACCGGCGACGACGCGCTCGCCATCTGGTCCTACGCCACCCCGGTCACCGGCGGCGCCTTCCTGTTCAACACCGCCGCCCTGCCCATGCTCGCCAACACGGCGGCGATCTACGGCGGCAACGACAACCGCATCGAGGACAACCTGTTCTCCGACACCGTCGCAGTGTCGGCCGGCATCACCGTCAGCACCTGGCACAGCGCGCAGCCGTTCGGCGGCACGACGCTCGTGCGCCGCAACACCCTGACCCGCACCGGCGGCTGGAACGAGAACTGGGGCAGCAGCCAGGGCGCCATCTGGATCTACGCCGAGTCCCGCGACATCACCGCGCCGGTGCTGGTGCAGGACGTCGACGTCCTCGACTCCACCTATCAAGGCATCCTGATGAGCTGGCAGAAGACCATTTCCGGGATCACCTTCGACCACGTCCGGGTCCAGGGTGCCGGCACCTACGGCATCGACATCGCGTCCCCCGGCAGCGGCACGTTCAACTACGTGACGGTCTCCGGCACGGGCTCGGGCGGCCTCAACAACCCCACCGGCTTCTCGATCGTCCGCGGCCCCGGCAACAGCGGTTTCTAGCACCCCTCAGGAGGGATTGACAGTGTCCACAGCAGACACCCGATGGTGGCGGCATGCGGCCATCTACCAGATCTACCCGCGCAGCTTCGCCGACTCCGACGGCGACGGCGTGGGCGACCTGGCCGGGGTTCGCGGCCACCTCGGGTATCTGCGGGACCTGGGGATCGACGCCATCTGGTTCAGCCCGTGGTACCCGTCGCCGATGGCCGACGCGGGCTACGACGTGGCCGACTACCGCGACATCGACCCGGTGTTCGGCACCCTCGACGAGGCGCAGGCGCTCATCGACGAGGCACACGCGGCCGGTATCCGGATCATCATCGACATCGTGCCCAACCACGCCTCGGTGGAGCACGCGTGGTTCCGGGCCGCGGTTTCCACCGGCGAGTTCCGCGACCGTTTCCACTTCCGGTCCGGGCGGGGCGAGGCGCCGCCGAACGACTGGGAGTCCATCTTCGGCGGCCCGGCGTGGACCAGGGTCGCCGACGGCGAGTGGTACCTCCACCTCTTCGACGCCGGCCAGCCCGACCTCAACTGGGACCACCCGGCGGTGCGCGAGGAGTTCGACGACATCCTTCGGTTCTGGTTCGACCGGGGCGTCGACGGCATCCGGATCGACTCGGCGGCAATGGTCGCCAAGGACCCGGCCCTGCCCGACTTCGACCCGGCGGCGCCGCCGGAGCCGCACCCCTGGAACGACCGCGACGAGCTCCACGAGCTGTACCGGCGGTGGCGGCGCATCGCCGACGCCTATCCGCAGCCGAAGGCGCTGATCGGCGAGGTCTGGCTGGCCGACCCGCTGCGCTTCGCCCGCTACCTGCGCCACGACGAGCTGCACGCGGCGTTCAACTTCGACTTCCTCGGCTGCCCGTGGGAGGCGAAGGCGTTGCGCCGCTGCATCGACGAGACCATGGCCGCCCACGCCACGGTGGGAGCGCCGGCGACCTGGGTGCTGTCCAACCACGACGTGACCCGGCACGTCACCCGCTACGGCCGGGCCGAGACCGGGTTCGAGCACGCGCTGCGCCAGACCCGCCACCGCATGCCGGCGGACCTGGCGCTGGGCACCCGGCGGGCGCGGGCGGCGGCGCTGCTCACGTTCGCCCTGCCCGGCTCGGTCTACGTCTACCAGGGCGAGGAGCTGGGCCTGCCGGAGGCCGAGGACCTGCCGCCCGAGGCGCGCCAGGATCCCATCCATAAGCGCACCGGCGGCATCGACCCGGGCCGCGACGGCTGCCGGGTGCCGCTGCCCTGGTCGGGAACCGAGCCACCGTACGGCTTCGGCGGCCCCGGCTGGCTGCCCCAGCCCGCCGACTGGGCCGCGCGGACGGTCGCCGCGCAGACCGGCGACCCGTCCTCGATGCTGCACCTGTACCGCGGCACGCTCGCGCTGCGGCGCTCCCTGCCGGGGCTGGGCGACGGGCCGATGGAGTGGCTGGACAGCCCGGACGGGGTGCTCGCGTTCCGCCGCGACGGCGGTTTCGTCTGCGTGGTCAACCTGTCGCCGGAGCCGGTCGGGCTGCCGGCCGGTGTGCCGCTGGCCGCCAGCGGTCCGCTCGCCGACGGGATGCTGCCACCGGACACCGCGGTCTGGCTGACGCAGGAGTAACCTCAGGCGAAGACCGGTGGCTGGCCGGTGGCCTCCAGGACCGACAGCCACAGGTCGCCGTCCGGGTCGACCAGGTTGCGCGAGCTGATGGCCAGCGCGATCGGCACATGGACGAACCGGCCCCGCCAGCGGCCGACGACCATCTCGGTGCGGCCGGCCATCGCGGCGTGCACGGCGGCGTGGGCCAGGCGGATGCAGTAGACGCTGTCGTAGGGGTCCGCCGGGACGCTGCGGATGGTGTAGCTCGGGTCGATGTACTTGAGGTTCGCCTCGACCCCGGCGGCGGCGAAGTGCTCGGCGATCCGGCCGCGCAGGTAGCGGCCGAAGTCCTCCAGCCGCACGTTGCCCGACGCGTCGACCCCCTTCGCCGTGAGGTACTCCTGCCCGGCCCCCTCGGCCACGACCACCATCGCCTGGCCGCGGTCGACCACCCGGCGGCGCAGGTGCTCGAGGAACCCGCCCGGCCCGTCGAGCGCGAACGGCACCTCGGGGATCAGCACGTAATCGGCGTCGTTGTTGGCCAGCGCCGCGTAGCAGGCGATGAACCCCGAGTGCCGGCCCATCAGCTGGACCAGGCCGATGCCGTTGGGGAACGCGGTCGCCTCCACGTGCGCGGCCCGGATGGCCTCGGTCGCCTTGCCGAACGCGGTCTGGAAGCCGAAGGACCGTTCGATGTAGGGGATGTCGTTGTCGATGGTTTTCGGTACGCCCACGACGGCGAGCCGCAGCCCGCGCTCGGCGACCACCTCGGCGATCTTCAGCGCGCCGCGCATCGAACCGTCGCCGCCGATGACGAACAGGATGTTGACCGACAGCTGCTCGAGGCAGTCGACGATCTCGTTCGGGTCCTGGTTGCCGCGGGAGGTGCCGAGGATCGTGCCGCCGTACTCGTTGATGCCGCTGACCGCCTCCGGGTCGAGGTCCACGACGGGCCGCGCGTAGCGGGCGGTCAGCCCCTGGTACCCGTTGCGGAAACCGAAGATGCGCCGCACGCCGTAGTGGTTCGTCAGCTCCAGCACCAGCGCCCGGATCACGTCGTTGAGGCCGGGGCACAGCCCGCCGCAGGTGACGATCCCGACCCGGGTCTTGGACGGGTCGAAGAAGATCTTCGCGCGCGGGCCGCCGGGCTCGAATCCGGGCAGCTCGCCGATCGGCACGCCGCGCGCCGACACCAGCGAGACCGTGTCGTCGAGCAGCACCCGGTCGTGCTCGTCCACGTAGTGCCGGGTGGTCGGCCGCTTGCGCAGCATCGCCGACAGGGGCGAGTCGATCCGGCACTCGCCGAGCCTCGCGACCTCGAGCTGCGCGCGTTCGTCGACCATGAATCCCATGGTCGGCCAGCGGCGTTTCGCCGGGGTTAATCGGTTGAACCGGGTCGGCGGCAGGGTCCATGGTGGCAGGTATGCGGGTGACCTTCGTCCGGCTCGCCGACCACGAGTGGGGCCACGTCGCGATCGAGCGCGACGACGGCGTGGTGTACCACATGAACACCGGACCGCTGACCGGGCAGACGCCGCACGATCTGGTCCACTACACGGTCGAGGACGCGCTCGGCATCGCCGACGGCATCTGGGGCGCGATCGCGGGCGGCGTGGTGTTTCGCAGCATGCGGCACGTGTCGGGGCGCCGGCCGCCGCACGCCGCGGAGCGCTCGCGGGAGCTGATCCGCGAGCACCGGGACCGGCTGCGCAACGCCGAGCTGATCGGCGGGCTGTGCGAGCGGTCCGCGGACCTGTCGGCGGAACAGCTGGCGCGGTTCGTGGCGGGGGAGCCGAGCCTGGCGCTGACGGTGGAGCAGCTGGCCGTGGCCGGGGCGGCGCTGCGCGAGGCGGGGGCCCGCTGGTCGGCGCTGCCGGTCGGCGGCCGGCTGGAGCTGCGGTGGCCCGGCCACCGCCGGCTCAGGGCAGCAGGCCCGGCGCCTGCGCCGACGGAGCCACCGGCACGATCTCGAAGTCGACGAGGTCGGACCACTGCGCGACCCAGGCCATCAGCCGGGTCACGTCGTCGCACTCCATGAGCTGGAAGCAGCGGGCGAAGTCGGCGGCGACCCAGCTGTCGACGTAGCGCAGCCCCTCGGGCAGCAAACGGCCGCGCTCCGCGGCCCGCTCGTACACCGGCCGCGGCTGCCCGCCGCGAAACCGTTCGATCACCATGAACAGCACGCGACCACGATAGCGACCGGGTCCCGGGCGGCCACCCCACCGTCGCCGCACCGGGACCCGGACGTCTCTCACGTCCCGCGGATCAGGGCAGTGTCCAGCGCTGGTTGGCGCCCGCGAAGCAGGTCCAGATCTGCAGCCGCGCGCCGTCGGCGCTGGAGTTGTCGGTCACGTCCAGGCACTTGCCCAGCGAGCGCAGCGTGCCGTCGGCGTTCGCGGCCCAGGTCTGCGCGGCCGAACCGTTGCAGTCGTAGAGCTGGACCTTCGTGCCGTCGGCGGAGTTCGCCCCGGTGATGTCCAGGCACTTGCCGAGGGCTCGCACGGTGCCGTCGGTGCCGATCGTCCACTGCTGCGCGGCCGTACCGTTGCAGGTGTACAGCTGCACCGCCGTGCCGTTGGCCGGGTTGGCGCCCGCCACGTCGACGCACTTGCCGCCCAGCCCGGTGATCTGGCCGACCCGCGAGCCGCCACCGCCGCCGCCGGTCACGCCGGACTTCCAGGTGAAGGTGGCCGATGTCTTGGTCGGCAGGCTGTAGGTGAAGTGCTGACCGCTCCAGTTGACCGTCACCTGCTGGGTGCTGCCGGTGTTGTTGTAGGCGATCAGCGCCCGGGTGCCGTCGGTGTTGAGGTAGGCGATGTTCGGCACGCTCGCGTTCGCGGTCGAGTCGACCCGCCACGCGCCCGGCTTCACGAACTTCGTCAGGTGGCCCATCGTGTAGTACTCGATGGTGTAGTCCACCTGCCCGCTGCGCGAGTCTCCGTTGTGGACGGTGATGAGCCCGGTGCAGGTGCCGCAGCCGCCGTTGTGCGGGCCCATGTTCTGGTCCACGGCGAGGCTCCACTTGGTGAAGCTCTTACTCCAGTTCCGGCCGTAGTCGATGATGTTGAGCATGTCCTCCTGCTGCTGGTTGCCGATCCAGGTGCCGCCGGAGTGCTCGGTGCTGTAGGCGTTGATGTTCGGGTACTGGTTGTGGACCGAGGTCTGCTTGGTGACGTCGCCGCCGTAGCCGTGCCAGGCGATGCCGCCGAACAGCGAGTCGTTGCGGATCGCGGCGTCGTTGACCGACTGGGCCGCGTAGGAGTCGTAGACGTCCCAGTTCCAGTCGTGCACGAGGACCTTTGTGGACAGTCCGGCCGCGTGGAAGGCCGGCAGCAGGTTCGTGCCGACGAAGTAGTCCAGGCCGCTGGCGTTCCAGCTCATCGACGGGTATCCGGCGCAGCAGGTCGGCTCGTTCTGCGGTGTCACGAAGTCGACCTTGACGCCCTGCGCCTGGAAGGCCTGGACGTACTTGACGAAGTACTGCGCGTAGGCGGCGTAGTACTGCGCCTGCAGCCAGCCGCCGTTGAGGTTGCCGCTGTCCTTCATCCAGGCCGGCGCCGTCCAGGGGCTGGCCATCGTGGTCAGCTGCGGGTTGAGCTGCTGGGCCTGCTTGGTCAGCGGTACCACGTCGGCCAGGTCGTGCGAGATGCTGAAGCTGGCCAGGCTCGGGTCGGTCTGGCCGGCCGGCCGGTCGTCGTAGGTGTAGCCGTTGCGGGCGAGGTCGGAGGCGCCCATCGGGTTGCGCAGGAAGCTCACGCCGATGCCGTTGACCGGATCGAAGAGCTTTTGCATGACGGTACTTCTGGTGCTGGCGGACAAAGCGCCCGAGCTGTTCATCAGCCAGGCGGCGGTGTCGGTGAACGAGGCGCCGCCGCCGGTGAACGTCTGGTAGCGGGTCGCGTCGTCGACGGTGATGTTCTGCCCGCTGCCGCCGGTGCCGGAGGTGAAGCTGACGGCGGTCTGCTGGGCGAGGCCGCGGGTGACGGTGCGGCCGCCGGCATCGCTGGTGGTGGTGAGCCAGACGTTGACGGCCTCGCCGGCGGCGAGCGCGTTGGGGGCGGCGATGAAGCCGACCACGCCGAGCGTGACGGCGCCGAACGCCGCCAGCGCGACGCGCAGTCTGATACGGGGGCGTTGCATGCGGCCTCCTAGGCCAGGGCGGGTTTGGCGGGTGCGGACGCCGGCGCGATGTAACAGATGAAACATCCTGTAACATCGCAGAGCATCAGGAAACCGCCGGACGCATTGACTGTCAAGAGTCTTTAAAGAACGGGGACGTGACATGGCCGGAAACCGGCGGGTCACGGTGCGCGAGATCGCGGCCGAGACCGGAATGTCGATCGCGACCGTCTCGCGCGCGCTCAACGACCACCAGGCGGTCACGCCCGCCACCCGGGCCCTGGTCCGCGACGCGGCCGAGCGGCTGCGCGCCCGCACCGGCGCGGCCGCGCGACCCAAGGGCGGCGCCGTGTTCGTGCGCTGCCCCTACATCCTCACCGACTACTTCGGGCTGATCGTCTCCTCGATCGCCGAGACGCTCACCCTGCACGGCCGGCAACTGGTCCTCACCGCCGGCGAGGCCGCCCAGCGCACCCCGCTGCTCGCCGACCTCGACGGCCGCGACGGCGTCACCGGCGTGATCGTGATCCTGCCCCCGGATCCCGGCGCCGACCTGGTCGAGCTGCAGCGCCGCCGCATGCCGTTCGTCGTCGTCGACCCGCGCACCATCCTGCCCCGCGACATCGTCTCCGTCTCCGCCGCCCACTTCGCCGGCGCCCGCCGGATCACCGCCCACCTGGTCGAGCTCGGCCACCGCCGCATCGGCGTGGTCGGCGGCCCGACCGAGTGGCTGGCCAGCGACAACCGCCTGGCCGGGCACAACGCCGCCCTCGCCGACGTCGGCGTGCTGCCCTCCGCCGAGCTGCTGCGCACCGTCGAGCCGTCCACCGAGCGCGGCCACCGCGCCGCCGCCGAGCTGCTCGACCTGCCCGAACCGCCGACCGCCCTGGTCTGCTTCAACGACAAGGCCGCGGTCGGCGCGCTGCGGGCCGCCGCCGAGCGCGGCCTGCGGGTGCCGGCCGACCTGTCCGTCACCGGCTTCGACGACCTCGACCTGGCCCAGGCGACCGGGCTGACCACCGTGCGCCAGCCGCTGCGGGAGATGGGGCGGATGGCGGTGTCATTGCTCGTACGACTGCTGGAACAGCACGAACTCGATGCGCTGCACGTGGAACTGGCCACCGAGCTGGTGATCCGCTCCTCGACCGCCCCGCCGCGGCCGGCCTGACGATGCGATCCTGGACAGCATGACGCGACCCCGCATCTGGTTCGCCCTGCAACACCGCCCGGGCCCCGCCGCCGCCCCCGGCGTCCGCATCACCGACCAGCCCGGCTTCGAGGAGCACCTGGCCTTCCTGCGCCGCCGCGCCGCCGACGGCACGCTGGTGGCCGCCGGCCCGTTCGACGACACGCCCGACGCCGCGGACCAGGGCATGACGATCCTGGCCGCGCCCAGCCTCGAGGACGCCCGCCGGCTGGCCGAGCAGGACGACGAGGCCGTCCGTGGCGGCCTGCTCGCCGTCACCGTGCGCACCTGGACCGTGGTCATGGCTCCGGTACTGCCGGACTGACGCCCGTTCGGGGGCGGATTTCTGTCGTACCCCTGTGGTGAGATGTCGGCATGTTCGGGCTGCTGTTCGGTGCGCTGCGGGCTCGGTGGGCCCAGGCGCTCGTCATGCTGGCCCTCGCTGCCGTGACCGTCGTGGCCGCCGGGGTCGCGGCGCGGGCCGCCGGGCCGGCCGGGCGCGACGCCGGCCGGGCCCGGATCGCCGGCGCCACCGTCGCCGAGCGCACGCTGCGGGTCCGCGGCACCGTGCCGCCCACCGTGCGGCCCGACGACGCGCTGGGCCGCATCCGCGACCTCACCGCCGCCCCGGTCGAGGCCACGTCCGAGGCGATCCGCCTGCCCGGCAGCCTCGTCGCCGCCTCCGGCGACCGCCGGCAGGACGCGGAGCTGCGCGCCGCCGGCGCCCTGTGCGCCAACGCGACGGTGCGGCAGGGGCGCTGCCCGGCCGGCGACGGCGAGGCCGTCCTCGGCGAGGAGCTCGCCCGGCAGCTCGGCGCGGGCATCGGCGACACCGTCACCCACAAGGGCGGCCTCACCGCCACGGCGACCCCGCTGCGGATCGTCGGCATCATCGCGCCCGCCGATCCGGCCGGCTGGTTCTGGGCCGGGCAGGACGGCGCCGCCGCATACACCACCGCCGCGACCGTCGCCGCCGCCCGCGCCACGGTCACCGTCACCTACGACGCCCTGCTGCGCCCCGAGGCGTTCGACGACGCCGGCGCACTGCGCGCCGGGCTCGACCGGCTGCAGGCCGCGGGCTTCGACGTCTCCTCCGGCGCGCCCGCCCTCGCCGACACCGTCGCCGCCGACCGGCGCGCCGTGCGCCGCGGCATCACCCTCGGCGAGGCCCAGATCCTGCTCTTCGGCGCGCTCGCGATCGCCGTCGCCGGGGCATACGCGGCCCAGCAGCGCCGCGCCGACGCCGCCCGGCTGGCGATCCGCGGCCTGCCGCGCTGGCGCATCCGGGCCGCCACCGCCGGGCAGAGCCTGTTACCGCTCGCCGCCGGCGCCGCCTGGTCGCCGCGGCTGTTCGCGGCCGGCGCCGTCATCGTCGCCGCCACCGACTGGAGCGCCACCCGCGGCGGCGTCGCCGAGCTCATGCGCGACGTGCCGCCCCGGCGCCCCCTCGCCGCCGCCACCGCCGAGGTGTGCGCCCTCGGCCTGGCCGTCGCCGCCCTGTTCCAGCTGCTCGCCGCCCCCGCCGCCGACGTGCGCCGGGACACCGGCTTCGGCCTCGCCCAGGCCGCCGCGCTGCTCGTCGCCGCCGGCCTCGGCGTGCTCGCCACCCGCCTGCTGCTGGCCGGCGCCACCCTGGCCGGCCGCGCCGCGCTCGGCGCCGGCCGGCTCAGCGCCGCGCTCGCCGGGCTGACCCTCGGCCGGCGCCGCACCGCGTTCCGCATCGTGCCCCTCCTCGCCGCCGCCACGTGCCTGCTCGGCCTCGCCGCCCAGGACTGGGCCGGCGCCGCCGCCGCGCGCGCCGATCGGGCCGGCGTCGAGCTCGGCGCCGACCGGGTCCTGCGGGTCGCGCCCGTCGACCGCGAGCGGTTGCTGGCCGCCGTCCGCGCCGCCGACCCCGGCGGCCGCTCCGCGATGGCCGTCGTCGTCACCGGCCCGCCCGGCGGCCCCGCCGTCGTCGCCGCCGACACCACCCGGCTGCGCGCGGTCGCCGGCGTCGACGGCGCCGCCCTGCACCCGCCCGCCCCGCCGCCGCTCACCGTCACCGGCCCGAGCCTCCGGCTGCGCGCGTCCGGCGCCGGCGCCCGCGTCCGGCTCCTGCTGATCGCCGCCGGCACCGGCGCGCCCGCCGCCGCCGAGTTCGGCCCGCTGACCGGCGAGCCGGCCGACTACACCGCGACCGTCCCCGCCTGCGCCCGCGGCTGCCGGCTCGCGGCGGTCGACGCCGACCACGGCCCCGTCGACCTGCTCGACCTGTCCAGCGACGGCCACCCCGTCGCCGCCGGCCCGGTCCTGGCCGACCCCGCCCGCTGGCGCACCACCGTCGCCCGCGCCGCCAGCGGCATCCAGGTCGCCCAGGGCGACGGCCGGCTGCGCATCGCCGACGCGCCGCCCACCACCGGCGACCGCACCGTCGACAGCCGGCTCTACGTCGTCGACACCCCGGTCCCGCTGCCCGCCCTCGCCGCCGGGGGAGCGGGCCAGGACGACGTCCACGACCAGCCCGCCGCGAGCGTGTTCGGCGTGACGGTGCCGATCCGGCCGCTGCCCGCCGCGACCGTCCCCCGCGGCGGCGGGCAGGGCCTGCTGGTCGACCTGGAGTATGCCGCCCGCATCGCCGCCGCGACCGACGTCACCGTCCCGGCCGCGGAGCACGCCGAGGTCTGGCTGGCCCCCGGCGCCGGCGCCGCCGTCGTGGCCCGGCTGCGCGCCGCGGGCCTCGACGTCACCGGCTCCGACACCGCCGGCGCCGCGACCGCCCGCGCCGCCCGCCTCGCCCCCGCCGTGACGCTGCTCGGCGACCTGGCCGTGGCGGGCGTCGTCGCCGTGCTGGCCACCATCGCGGCCTTCGTCGTCGCCGCGGCCGACCGCCGCGACCGCGACGCCGACCTCGCGGCCCTGCGCCGCCAGGGCCTGCCGGCCGCCCTCGCCGGCCGCGTCGAGCGCCGCGCCGCCCTCGCCCCGGTCCTGGTCGCCGTGCTCACCGGCCTGGTCGCCGCCGCCCTGCTGCGCGCCCTGGCCCCACCGCCGGTCCGCCCCTTCGCCGACGCCTGGCCGCTGCATCCCTCCGCGCTGCAACCCCTCGCCCTCCTCGCCGCGGGCGCCGCCGCCCTGCTCCTGTTCGCCTCCGTCGCCCTGCTCCGCCCCCGCCGCCGCTGCGGGCCGCCCCGCCCGGATGGCCGGGGTGGCCCGGGGGTTGCCGGTGATGGCGGCGCGGAGGTGGGGCGGTGACCGCGTTGGTGCTGGCCATGCTGCGGTCGCGGTGGGCGCAAGCGTTGACCGTCGCGGTGCTGACCGGGCTCGCCACCGTCGCCGCCGTCGCGGGGCCGGTCTACCTCGCGCGCACCGACCGCAGCATCGTCGACTCCGAGGTCGCCCGGGCGAGCGTGGCGGAGCGCGACATCCTGGTCACCGGCACCGTCGAGTCCGGCGGCGACGGCACCATCCCGGCCACGTTCGAGCGGCTCGCCGCGGGCTGGCTCGACGCGCCCGGCTACACGAGCGTCTTCAGCGCGCAGTTCGCCGCCCAGCCCGCCGACGTGCCGATCGCCGCCCCCGAGCAGCTCAGCCGGGTGTCGTATCGGGAGGGGCTGTGCGACCACGT
Organism: Dactylosporangium sp. CA-092794; assembly: GCF_050948465.1. Lineage (NCBI taxonomy): Bacteria > Bacillati > Actinomycetota > Actinomycetes > Micromonosporales > Micromonosporaceae > Dactylosporangium > Dactylosporangium sp. CA-092794. The sequence goes on from NZ_CP192044.1 coordinate 5,052,942, forward strand.
CGTGGTCGTGACCGGGCGCTGCCTGATGGGCGTCGGCGACGCGGTCGTCGGCGTGGCCGACGCCCAGCGGCTCGGCGTGCGGCCCGGCGCCGCGGTGTCGCTGACCGGTTCCCGGTTCGACTCCACCAGCAACCACTACCTGGCCGCCGGCCGGCCTTCCGGGCTGACCGTCGTCGGCGTCGTCCGGCCGCGGGACCCCACCGAGCCCTACTGGGGACGCGGCGCCGCGCCCAGCGCCGGCACCGACACCGGGATCGGTCCGGCGTTCCAGGTGGACCGGCGCACCCTGGCGACGTTCTCCCGCCCGGCCGACCTGCAGTCGTATGAGGCGTATCCGCGGCCCGGCGCGATCAGCGTCGCGCGCCTGCCGCAGCTGCGCGCCTGGCTCGACGCCGCGGACGAGCGCAGCAGCGGCACCGGCCGGATCACCACCGACCTGGGCGACCTGCTCGACCGGATCGACGCCCGGCGCGCGGAGGTGCGCCGCACGGTGCCGTTCGCGGTCGCGCCCGTGCTGGTGCTCGCCTGGGCGGTCATCGTCCTGGCCGTGTCGGCGGCGACCCGGGCCCGCCGGTTCGAGCACGGCGTCATCGCGCTGCGCGGCGTCGCCCGGCCCGGCCGCTGGTGGCTGGCGACCGGCGAGACGCTGCTCCCGATGCTCGTGGGCGCGGTGGCCGGGTTCACCGCCGCGGGCGGCTGGAGCACGCCGGGCGCCCCCGCCTACGCGGCCGTGGCCGTCCTCGGCGCCGTCCTGGCCGGGGTCGCCACCGCGATCCGGGCCGTGTCGGCGCCCGTCGCCGCGCTGCTGCGCCGGGTCGACGTCCGCGGCGGGCGCTGGGGCGCGCGGATCGCGCTCTTCGCCGCCGTGGCCGCGGCCGCCGCCACGGTCCAGCTGCGCGGCTCCGGCGGCGGCGTGGCCGGGCTCGCCCCGGCGCTCGTGCTGCTCGCCGCGGCCCTCCTCACCGCGGTCGCCGCCCCGCCGCTCGCCGCCCGGCTCGGCGGGGCCGCGCTGCGCCGCGGCCGGCTCACCGCCGGGCTGGCCGGGCTGTGGCTGGCCCGCCGCCCGTCCGCGGCCCGGCTGCTCGCGGTGCTCGTCGTCGCCCTCGCGTCACTGGCCTTCGCCGCCGCGGCCACCGGCCAGGCCCAGCGCCGGCAGGAGGAGCGCGCGGTCGCCGAGGCGGGCGCACCCACCGTGCTCTCCGTCGGCGCCGTCAGCCGGCTGGAGCTGCTGCACGCGGTGCGCGCCGCCGACCCGCACGGCCGCTACGCCATGGCCGTCGTGCCGCTGGACGGCGCCCTCGCCGTCGACACGCCCGGCCTCGCCGCCACGGCGCTGTGGCCCGGCGGCACGGCCCCGGCCGGCCTCGCCGCGGCGCTGCACCCCGGCCCGTTCGGCGCCCCGGTGACCGTGCAGGGCACGACGCTGACGCTCGACATCACCGTCACCCGCCTCGACCGCGCCGACGACGCCCTCGCCGTCGCGCTCGCCCCGGTCGACGGCAGCCCGGCCGCCTCGGCCGAGTTCGGCGCCCTCGTCGCCGGCCGGCACACCTACACCGCCGCCGTGCCCTGCGCGGCCGGGTGCTTCGTGCGCCGGCTCGCCGTGCGCCTCGCCCCCTACCCCGGCCCCGCGCTCGAGCTGACCGTCCACAATGCACCGTCCACCACGTGGCAGGCGCCGCCCGGCGCCACGGTCACCGCAACCGGCACCGACCTCAGCGTCACCCTGCCGCCCGGCCCCGACCCCGGCGCCGGCATCCTGCGCCCCGGCGACGGCCCGGCCGTGCTGCCGATCGTGGCCACCGGCCCGCTGCCGCCGGACGGCCTGTTCGCCGGCTTCGACCGGCCCCGGCCGGTGCCCGCCACCGTCGCGGCCACCGTGGCCCGGCTGCCGCGGCTGGGCGCGTCCGGCGCTCTGGTCGACCTCGAGTTCGCCGACCGCCTCGCCGCCGACAGCTCCGCCCGCGGCGCCGAGGTATGGCTGTCCGCCGACGCCCCGCCCTCCACCGTCGACGCCCTCACCGCGGCCGGCCTCACCATCGAGGCCCGCCACACCCTGGCCGACGCCCGCAGCGCCCTGGCCGGCGAGGGCTCGGCGCTCGGCCTGCGCTTCTTCCTCATCGCCGGCGTCCTGGCCGTGGCCCTCGCCGCCGCGGCGCTGCTGAGCGGCACCGTGGAGGCCTCGACGACCGACCTGTCGGCACTGCGGGCCCAGGGCCTGGCCGCCCGCCGCGCCGCCACCGTCGAACCGCTGGCCGCCGTCCTGCTGGTCGCCTTCGCCGGCCTCGTCGCCGCACCCGCCGCCGCGGCCGCCTGGCTCGCCGCCGCCCCACCCCAGCTGCGCGGCCTACCCCCGGCCGGCCGGCCCGCCCTCGCCCTGGCCACCGCGGTCGCCGCCCTGGCCGCGGTCGCCGCACTGACCGCTTTACGCCGCCGCCCGAGCCGCCCGCGCTCGCCCTGACCCCCGCCACCGCCCGCCCGCGCCTGCCTGCCCGCGCCCGCTCGCCCGCGCCTGCCCGCGCTCGCCCGCCTGCGCCTGCGCCCGCCCGCCCGTCCGCGCCCGCCCGTCCGCGCCCGCCCGTCCGCGCTCGCCCGCGCTCGCCCGCCCGTCCGCGCTCGCCCGCCCGCCCGTCCGCGCTCGCCCGCCCGCCCGTCCGCGCTCGCCCGCCCGGCCGGGGCGGGCCCGCCTCCGCTCCGCCACAGCTACGCGGCCTGCTTCGGGCGGCCGGCCCGTCTTCGCCGCCGCGGTCGCTGGCCGCAGCCGTTTGGGCGCCGACGGCCCCGGCGCAGTTCGGTGGACTGTCGTCGGGCGGTTCGCCGCGCCGCTCGCTCCGACCGCGCCCCACGCCGCACGAGCTTGCCCCGACCACCCGCGGTCGCCGGCCGCGGCCTGGTGGTTGATGTCGGCGGCAGGGGCGGCGGCCACCGCGGGCTGGCGGTGCTGGCCGCCGGTGGGGCACGGCGGTCATCGGCGCCGACGCGGCTGGCCGGCCCGTGCCTCGGTACGCAGCGGGGCGCCGGCCACGGTGGACGGCAGGGCGGATACTACGGATATATCAGCTGTCGGGCGAACACCCGATTTGCGTGGCTGGCGCGGATGTATGTCTCCGTGATCATGCGCAACTGGCGCCGACACCAACGGTTTTTCATGATCACGGAGTGTCGATGTACACCCGCGTACCAAAAGTCTCCGGGATCATGGCAAACCCGTGGTGCGGCCACGGCGGGGATCATGATCGCGGAGACTTTCTGTCGGTCCGCCCTGCTTTGCGGCGTCCAGCGCCCTACGTGTGCGCCGATTGTGCCCGACCCGGGGCGTTGGGGTGTGCAGGCCGGGCGTCGCGGCCGGCCGCCGTGCTTCGCGGCGTGCAGCGGCCTGTGTGTGCGCCGATCGTGCCTGACCCGGGGCGTTGGGGTGTGCAGGCGGGGCGTCGCGGCCGGCCGCCGTGCTTCGCGGCGTGCAGCGGCCTGTGTGTGCGCCGATCGTGCCCGACCCGGGGCGTTGGGATGTGCAGGCTGGGCGTCGCGGCCGGCCGCCGTGCTTCGCGGCGTGCAGCGGCGTGGGTGTGTGTCGATCGTGGCCGCCCCGGGGCGTTGGGCGCGGGCCGCGCGTCGCGGTCGGCGGCGGACGTGGCTGGCGGCGGACGTGGTCGAGGGCGGACGTGGCCGGGGGCGGACGTGGTCGAGGGCGGACGTGGCCGGGGGCGGACGTGGTCGGGGGCAGGGCTATGGCCGGGGGCGGGGTCAGGAGCGGGACAGGACGAACTGGTGGATGCGGGCGGCGATGGCCGGCAGTGGCTCTGTGCCGTCGACCACCAGGTCCGCGAGCTGGCGGCCCGGCGCCACGTTGCGGGCGTGTGCGGCGCGGCCGGTGTCGAGGTAGGTCTGCAGGACGGCGCGCGGGTCGTCCTGGCCCAGGGCGCGGCGGGCGAGGCTGATGTCCAGGGGCGTGTCGACGTACACCGTCCATCGCGCCGCCCAGCGGATCGGGGGCAGGGCCAGTGCGAACACGCCCTCGACCACGACCAGGGGCGCGTCCTCGTGGTTGTCCAGCCGGCCCTGCAGGGTGATCAGGTCGACGGCGTGCTGGTCGGCGCCGGCGCTGTCGTCCAGGCCGACGACCGGGGCGCCGATGCGCTCGGCCACGGCGCCGGCGATGCTGGTCTTGCCGGACCCGGCGGGGCCGCCGATGACGAGCAGGGGCGGCAGCACGCGCATCATGAAGCGCGACCCTACCGTCTCGGCCGACGTGGCCGGTACCCGATTCGCGCCGGCCGGCGATCATCGCGACCGTCGATGCCTGGCGGCAAGTGCGGGGTCAGGCGGTGGAGCGCACCGTGCGCAGGAGGAAGCCGGGCAGGACGAGCCGCTGGCCGTCCGGGTGGGCGACCACGTCGATCTTGCGGATGTCGGTGCGCGTCCAGATCGGCTCGGCGAAGGCGGCCCGGAGGAACTCCTCGGTGACGCCCCAGGGCTGGCCCGGCTCGAGCGAGACCGCGAGCACGAACACGGTCGCGCCCGGCGCGGCGAGGGCCGGCAGCAGCGCCAGGTAACGGTCCGTGGCACGGTCGCCGTCGCGGTGCAAGGAGTGCAGCAGGCCCGAGTCGAACACCGCGTCGAAGGGGCCCCACGGCAGGGACAGCTCCGTCGCATCCTGAACCTCGAAGCGAATCGTCAGACCCTTGGCGGCGGCCTTGGCCCGGGCCATGTCGATGGCCACCCGCGAGATGTCGATCGCCGTCACGTCGTAGCCGCGCTGGGCCAGCGCGATCGCGAGATCACCCGGGCCGCAGCCGACGTCGAGCACCTTCGGGCCCTTGACGCCGTCGTCGAGCACTGCGGCCAGCGCCGGCTGCGGACCGCCGATGTCCCACGGCGGGCCGCCCGAGCCGGCGGCGTCGAGGTAGATCCGGTCGTACTCGATCATCGTGAACCTCCCCTCGAAGACCGACCTTATCCGAGCGCGCCCGGCGGCGGTGAGCCGGACATATCCGTCAATGGAACGGCAGGTGTCCGCACCGCGACGTGACGATCAACGCCGATCCACCGCAGACCCACACGGGCGTGCGGTACCGTAACGCCCGTGTCGTGCTGATCACCTCCGGTGAGGATGGAATCGTTGCCGCGCGGACCTGCATCGAAGCCGCTGCTCGTCGCGGCGTTGTCGGTGGCCGCCGTCGTCGGGCTCGGCGGCACGGGGCTGCTGCCGCCCTGGTGGTCGCAGCTGGTCGACGACGCCGGCCAGTTCTCCGCCGGCGTCGCGGCGACCCTGGCCTGCTGGCTCACCGCTCGGCGCCACGCCGGTGCACAGCGGCGGTGGCGGCTGTGGATGGGCGCGGGCACGCTGGGCTGGACGATCGGTCAGTCCATCTGGAGTTGGTACCAGCTGTTCCGGGCCGACGCGCTGCCGTCCCCGTCCCTGGCCGACGCCGGCTACCTGACCCTGCCCGTGTTCGCGCTGCCCGCCATCGTCTCGCTGGCCGCGGCCCGGCCGCCGCACGGCGCGCCGCGGCGCCGGCCCGGTCAGCTGGTGATGGTGCTCGACGGGCTCATCGTCGTCGGCGCGCTGTTCGTGCTCACCTGGGCGACCAGCCTCGGCTCGGTGGCGCGGGCCGGCGCGGCGACGCCGTTCGCCTACTCCGTCGCCATCGCCTACCCGGTCACCGACCTCGTGCTGACCGTGATCGTCATCCTGCTGCTGGCCACCTCGGCCCCGGCGAACCGCGGCCAGCTCACCATCCTGGGCCTCGGGCTGCTGTGTCTGTCGCTGTCGGACAGCATCTTCGCGTATCTGGTGTCCAAGGGCGCGGACAGCATGCCGCCGCTGTTCGACGCCGGGTTCATCGCCGGGCAGGCGCTCGTCGCCGTCGCCGCGCTCACCCCGGCCCGGCCGGCCGAGGCGCCACCGCCGCGCCGGAACGCCCGCTGGGCGCACCTGCTGCTGCCGTACGTCCCGGTCGCCGGCACCGGTGTGCTGTTCATCGGTCAGCTGATGCGCGGCGTCCGGATGGACGGCGTGGAGATCACCGTCGAGACGGCGGTCATCTCGCTGCTGATCATCCGCCAGGCGGTCACCCTCCTGGAGAACGCGGTCCTGCTCGACCGGGTCTCGGACAGCCAGGCCCGCCTCACCCACCAGGCCTTCCACGACAGCCTCACCGGCCTGTCCAACCGGATCGTCTTCCACGACCGCCTCGAGCACGCCCTGGCCCTGCACCACCGCGACGGCCGCTCCCTGGCCGTGCTCTTCTGCGACCTCGACGACTTCAAGACCGTCAACGACCGCTTCGGCCACCACGCCGGCGACCGGCTGCTGCGCGCCGTCGCCGACCGGCTGCGCGCCGCGGTCCGCGACACCGACACCGTCGCCCGGGTCGGCGGCGACGAGTTCGCCATCCTGCTGGAGGGCACCGGCGACCCCGGCGAGCCGGCCGAGCGGGTCATGGCCGAGATCGGCCGGCCGTTCGACCTCGACGGCCAGACCGTCACCGTGGGCGCGAGCATCGGCCTGGTCCAGGCCGGCGAGCACGGCCGCGTGCTGTCCGCCGACGCCCTGCTGCGCCGCGCCGACGCCGCGATGTACGCGGGGAAGCGGCAGGGCAAGGGCACCCTCGTGCGGTACCGTCTCGATCTGCCGGACGGCACCGGCACGTCGGACCTCGCCGAGGCCCTCGCCGCCACGCTGCGCGACGGCCGCGGGCTCGACGTGCACTACCAGCCGATCGTCCGGCTGCGCGACGGGGCGATCGTCGCCGTCGAGGCGCTGGCGCGCTGGACCCATCCGACCCTCGGCCCGGTCTCCGCCGACGCGTTCATCGCCACCGCCGAGGAGATCGGCCTGATCCGTCTGGTGGACGATTTCGTACTCGACCGGGCCTGCCGCGACGCCGCCACCTTCCGCGGCCCGTGGGCCGACATCGCCGTGCACGTCAACACCTCGGCCGCGCGGCTGGGCCGGCCCGAGCACGAGGAGACGGTCCGCGCCGCCGTCCTGCGGCACAACCTGGCCCCGCACCGGCTCCTGCTGGAGCTCACCGAGACCGCTCCGCTGCCCGACCTCGGCGCCGCCGCAGGGGCCGTGCGGCGGCTGCGCCGCCTCGGCGTGCGGTTCGCCTTGGACGACTTCGGCACCGGGTACAACGCCCTCGCGCAGCTGCACGCGATGCCGGTGGACGAGGTGAAGCTGGACCGGTCGTTCACCCTGGCCGACGGCGGCCGCAGCGAGGCGATCTGCCGCTCGATCGTGCAGATCTGCGCCGGCATGGACGTCACCGTGGTCGCCGAGGGCATCGAGACCGAGCACCAGGCGACCGCGATGGCCGCCCTCGGCTGCCGCTACGGCCAGGGTCACCGCTACGGCGCCTCGGCCCCCCTGGTCCAGCTGGCCCCGCCGGGCGTGCTGGACTCGGGGGACCGCGCGGTCATCGCGGCTGATCCCCGGTGACGGGTGCGGGCCGGAAGCCCCAGCAGAGCAGGTAGACGCCGACGAGGAACTCCCACACCGCGATCGGCACGTTGAGCGCCGCCGCCGCCGAGGAGACCTGGTCAAACGCGCCGAACAGCGTGGAGAGCGCGGAGATGAGCAGCAGCGGCGCCCCGATGAGGCCGATCGCGGGGATGAATCGCGGCACCAGCCGGGAGCGCAAGAGCAGCGAGCCGAGCAGCAGCGCGTTCATGGCCGGCATCAGGCCGGGCCCGAGCAGGAAGGTCCAGTCGCGCACCGCGACCAGCGTCTTGCCCGTGGTGACCAGCGTGGCCGGGTCGGTGCCGGCCGTCCCGGCCACGTCCTGCCGCAGCGTGACCACGGCGAGGAGGCACACGACGCCGATCATGATGACGGCCGCCTCGATGACCCGGGAGGTCACGAAGCCCAGCGCGCTCGCCTCGTTCTGCCGCTTGAGCACGGGGAACAGGGTGACCGCGGTGCCGATGCCGGCGAAGGCGTTGACGACGTCGAGCAGGCACCCCAGCACCACGCGGGCGTCGGAGCCCCCGCTGACGATGTAGTCCGAGTTGTCCAGGACCGGGCCGATGAGGATCAGCGCGGGGATCGAGGCGACGAAGGTGAGCAGGTAGAAGGCGCCCGCGACCCGAGCGGTCGTGCGGGTGCCGGCCGTGGGGATCCGGGCGGCGGTGGTTGGCGCGGCGGTCGTCATGTCAGTCGAGGTGCCCCGCGGACGGGGGCGCTCCTTTCGCGTCGGGGGACGCTCGAACGGTAGGCGCCGATGTGGTGATCGCGGATCACCACATCTGGTGATCCGCGCCGCGCGCTACAGCAGGTCGAGCCGGCCGGCCTGGCGGACCGCCGCGCGGCGGCTGTTGACCCCGAGCTTGGCGTAGATGTTGCGGGTGTGGGTGCGCAGGGTGTTGACCGAGATGCCCAGCCGGCGGGCGATGCCGGGCCCGTCGAGGTCGGAGGCCAGCAGGCGCAGCACGCCCAGCTCGCGCTCGCTGAGCGGGTCGACCAGCCGCTGCCCGGCGTCGGGGATCCGGCCGCGGGAGGTCTTCCCGGTCGCGTTCATGAGTTGGCGGGGGTACTGTGCGGACTCCCGCCGTTTCGCGACGGTGCTCAGCAGAGTAGCCACCGCGGGGCCGCCGTCGACGAATACTCGGACGTAGCCCTCGGGCTCGGCCAGGCTCAGCGCGCGCTCCAGCGGTACCAGTGCCGCGGCGGTGTCACCGCGGGCCTGCAGCGCGCGGGCCCGCAGTATCAGAACCTCGATGAGATTTCCGGCCCGGCCGCCCTCTTCCGCGGCCGTCTCCAGGCGGTGCAGCAGGCCCAGGGCCGCCTCGTGGCCGTCGGCGGCGGGTCCGGACAGCAGGACCGCGGCCAGCGTGATGTGCTCGAACTCGCGCGCGTAGGACAGGTCGTCGCCGGCGGAAAGCCCCCGGTCGCGCGCCCACCGCAGCGCCTCGCCGGTCCGCCCGTGCGCGGCCAGCAGCCGGGCCCGCAGCGCCGCGATCGGCCGCACGTCCGGGGCGAAGTCGCCGACGTACACCCGCTGCGCCTCGTCGAGCAGCTCGAGCGCGCCGTCCGGATCGCCCTGCGCCTGCCGGAGCCCGGCCAGCGCGACCCGCCGCCGGTAGGGGTGCTGCGGCATCCCGGTGTGCTCGCCGAGCTCGTCGCTGCGCCGCAGGTGCCCGGCGGCGGCTGCCAGGTCGTCGCGCTCGCACGCGATCTGGCTCAGCCCCACGCGCATGTCGGCCGTTCCCCGGACCACCGTCCCGGCCTCGCGGGCGGCCAGCCGCAGCGCGGACTCGTAGGTCTCGGCCGCCTCGCCCAGCCGGCCCTGGGTGATCCGCAGGTCCGCCAGCGTGATGGAGCAGCCCAGGACGTCCGGGATGTGCCCGGCCCGGAGCAGCCCGTCCACGCAGGCCGAGTAGGCGCGGTGCGCGGCCTCGAGGTCCCCGCCGCCCCAGAACGCGAGCCCGCGCAGGCCGGCCGCCGCGGCCCGGGTCATGTGGTCGTCGCCCGCGCGGTCGACGGCCAGCTGGGCCTGGCCGAGCGCGGCCGGCACGTCGCCCAGCCCCAGCGCCAGCCCCGCCCGATACAGCGCGATGGTTCCGGGCAGCCGCGCCAGGCCCTCCCGGTCCTGCACGACGATCCCCCCGGGCGCGGCCAGCGACCGCTCGGCTCCGGCCAGCCGGCCCTCGACGCCGTCGAGCTGGCCGCCGGCGAGCAAAGCCCCGGCGAGGGCGGCCGCGAGCACCGGCCGGGCCCGCACCACGTCGTCGGGCACCGCGCCGATCCAACCGCGGATCGTGGCCTCCTGCCGGGTGCGGCGCAGCGCCGGGACGGCCAGCTCCATCAGCCCGGCCGCGTGCTCGACGTCGCCGGCGGCCAGCGCGTGCCGGACCCCCGCCGAGGGTTCGCCGTGCCGGTCGTACCACTGGCTCGCCCGGCGATGCAGCCCGGCGACCTGCTCCGGCCGCTCGTCCAGCAGGCGGGCGTGCAGCACGTCGGCGAAGAGGCGGTGGTAGCGATACCAGCGGCGGTTGTCGTCGAGCCGGACCGTGAACAGGTTGGCCCGGTCGAGCGCCTCGAGCCGGGCCTTGCCGCCGGACTCGCCGGTCACCGCGTCGCACAGCGGCCCGCTGAGCCGGTCGAGGACGGAGGTCTGCAGCAGGAAGCCGCGCACGTGCTCCGGCTGGCGGGACAGCACCTCCTCGACCAGGTAGTCGACGATGTACCGGTCGTCGCCGGCGAACCCGGCGATGAACCCCGTGACGTCGGCCCGCCCCTGCAGCGACAGCGCGGCCAGCTGCAGGGCGGCGATCCAGCCCTCGGTGCGCTCCTCCAGCGCCGCGACGTCGGCCGGGGACAGCCGCAGCCCGGCCACCTCGCTGAGGTAGGTGGCCGCCTCCGCCGAGGTGAACCGCAGGTCGGCCGCGCGCAGCTCGACCAGCTCGCCGCGGGCGCGCAGCCGGGCCAGCGGCAGCGGCGGGTCGGCGCGGGTGCTGATCACCAGATGCACCCGCGGCGGGAGGTGCTCCAGCAGGTACCCCAGCCCGGCGTGAATGTCGCCGTTGTCGACCAGGTGGTAGTCGTCGAGCACCAGGTCGACGTCGCCGTCGACGGCCGACAGCTCGTTGACCACCGTGGCGAGCAGCCCCTCGATCGGCGGCTGCGCGGATTCGAGCAGCGCGAGCGCCCCGGCGCCGACCCCGGGCACGGCCCGCTGCAGGGCGGCGATGACGTACGCCCAGAACGTCGCCGGCCGGCTGTCCCCTTCGTCGAGCGACACCCACGCCACCGCCCGCTCCGCCGCGCCCGCAGCGCCCGGCCACGCACTGAGCAGCGTCGTCTTGCCGAACCCGGCGGGCGCCGACACGAGCGTCAGCCGGGCCGCCGCCCCACGCACCAGCCGCTCACGCAACCGCGGCCGCGCGACCACGCTCTGCCGGATCGCCGGAATGAGCAGCTTGGTCGCGACCAGGGGGCCTTGCACCGGCAGCTCCCCTCATGGGCCTTCTATGCCGATGCGCAGGAGCGTAGCCCCCCGGGACGCTCACCCTTCGGTCTGGTCGCCGTCCCAGGTCCAGCGGGGCACTTCGCGGATCGGGTGCAGGTCGTCGTCGGTCGCGGCGTGCGAGTTCTGCATGGCGACCTGCGTGCCGAACTCGACGTGCGAGCGCACCGCGTCGCGGAACGGCCGGTCGGTGGGCATGCCGACGGCGTCGAGGGCGGCCAGGTACAGCTCGACGAACCGCCGGCGCTGCTCCTCGGTGATCTTCAGGTGGCGGTGGACGTCGATGAGGTGGGCGAAGCCGAGCTCGCGGGTGAAGCGGTCCGGCCCGCCGAAGGACTCCGCGGTGAACCAGGTGAGGTGCTCCACGTGGTGCGGCTTGCCGGCGCCGAACAGCGGCCGCAGCAGCGGGTCGGCGAGCACGCCGGCGTAGAAGTGGTCCTCGAGCCGGTGCAGGGCGTCGGTGCCGCCGGCGTGCTCGTACAGACTCTCGTGTGCCATATATGGGACGCTACGGATCGGATCCTCGCGCCGCGAACAGGACGTACCGATGACTGAACAGGCACGGCCGGTCGCGCCGTCCTCGATCGAGCTGCGGCACCTGCGCTACTTTCTCGCCGTCTGCGAGGAGCTGAACTTCACCCGCGCCGCGCGGCGGCTCCACGTCGTCCAGCAGACGCTCAGCGAGGGCATCGCCCAGCTCGAGGACATCGTCGGGCTGCGGCTGTTCGAGCGGGCGACCCGGCCCGTGCGGCTCACCGATGCCGCGGTCGAGTGGCTGCCGTACGCCCGGGAAACCGTCGAGGCGGCCGAGCGCGCCCACACCGCCGCGGTGCGCCTGCGCGACGGACGCGCCGCCCGGCTCCGGGTCGGCCTGGCCGCCACCGCCGCCTTCCCGCTCACCCCCGCGCTCCTGGAGGCGTTCCGGCGGCGCCATCCGCGGGTCGCCCTCAGCACCCGCCATTTCGACTTCGGCGACCCCACCGGCGGCGTGCTCACCGGCGAGACCGACGTCGCGATCGTCCGCCCGCCGTTCAGCGCGGACGGCGTGGAGCTGCTGGTGATCGCCAGCGAGCCGCGCTACGTCGCGCTCGCCGACCGGCACCCCCTGGCCGGCCGGGCGAGCATCGGCTTCGCCGAGATCGAGCACGAGCCGTGGATCGAGATCGACGAGTCCGACCCGGTCTGGTGCGCCTTCTGGCGCCTGACCGCGCTGCGCCGCCGGCCGCCGCGGGTCGGGGCCACCGGCCGGCGCCTCGAAGACCTGCTCGAGGCGGCCCGCACCGGCCAGGCCGCCGGCGTCGTCGCCGAGTCGGTGGCGCGCGCCCAGCCGTGGCCCCGGCTCGCGTTCGTCAAGGTCGACGACATCCCGCCCTCGGACGTCGCCGTCGCGTGGCGGTCCGGCGAGCACCCGCCGCCGGTGGCCGAGTTCATCGCCGTCGCGCGGGAGCTGGCGGCTCCAATATGATGACGGGATCGATCGACACCTTGATTGGGCCGGCTGCCACAACGTGCGCGATCTGGGCGGCCTGCCCACCGCCGACGGCCGCACCACCCGCTGGCGCGCCGTCGTGCGCGCCGACAGTCTCGACCGGCTCACCCCGCAGGGATGGGCCGACCTGGCCGCCTACGGCGTGCGGACCGTGGTGGACCTGCGCGAGGACGACGAGCGCTCGACCGGGGTCGCGCGGCCGGCCGGCATCGCGGTGGTACCCGTGCCACTCGACGACAACGCGGACGCCGCGTTCTGGTCCGAGCTGGTCGACGACGACATCGACGACGGCACGCCGCTCTACTACCGGCCGTTCATCGAGCGCAAGGCGGAGCGCTGCGTCGCGGCGATCGCCGCGGTGGCCCGCGCCGAACCGGGCGGCGTGGTCGTGCACTGCGGCATCGGCCGCGACCGCACCGGCCTGGTCGCGCTGCTCCTGCTCACCCTCGCCGGCGTGACCCCGGACGCGATCGTCGCCGACTACGCGCTCAGCGGCGAGCGGCTGCGACGGTACTTCGCGCGGGCCCGGCCCGACGACGACGATCCGGTCGCCGCCCGGCTGGCGCTGCGCGGCACCACGATCGCCGCGGCGTTGCACGACGTGCTCGCGGGGGTGGACATCGGGGCGCACCTGCGCGCCGCCGGTCTCACCCCGGAGGACGTGCGCGCGGTCCGGGCCCGATTGATCGGCGACGGGTCGCGGCTGCCGTAAGGTTGCGGCATGAGCGAGGCCAACAGGGCGATCGTGTACACGCAGTTCGGCGACGCGTCGGTGCTGCGCGAGGTCGAGCGGGACATCGTCGAGCCCGGCCCGGGCGAGGTCCGGGTGCGGGTGGCGGTGTCGGGAGTGAACCCCACCGACTGGAAGCAGCGCACCGGCGCCACGGCCACCTCGGACGTTCCCGCCGACGGCGCCGTGCCCAACCAGGACGGGGCCGGCGTCGTCGACGCCGTCGGCGCCGGGGTGGGCGGGCTCGCGGTGGGGGACCGGGTGTGGGTGATGCTGGCCGCCTACCAGCGCCCCGGCAGCGGCACCGCGCAGCGCTACACGGTGGTGCCGGCCGAGCGGGTGGTGGCCCTGCCCGACGGCGTCGGGTTCGAGGCCGGGGCGAGCCTCGGCGTGCCCGCGCTGACCGCGCACCGGGCGCTCACCGTCCACGAGGGTGCGCCGGTGCGGCTCGCCCCCGGCGCGCTCGACGGGGTCAACGTGCTCGTCGCCGGCGGGGCCGGGGCGGTCGGCAACGCCGCGATCCAGCTCGCCACCTGGGCCGGCGCGTCGGTGGTCACGACGGTCAGCGGGCCGGAGAAGGCGGCGCTGGCCCGCGCCGCCGGGGCCGGGCGGGTGGTCAACTACACCGAGCCCGACGCGGCCGCGCAGATCCGCGACGCGTTCCCCGACGGCGTCGACGTGGTCGTGGAGGTCGCCGCCGCGCACAACGCCGAGCTCAACCTGTCCGTGCTGCGCCCGGGCGGCACGATCGTCGTCTACGCCAACGACAGCAGCGGCGGCCCGCTCGCCCTCGACGTGCGCCGGCACATGGTGCTCAACGTGCGGTACCAGTTCGTCCTGCTGTACTCGGTAGGCCAGGACGCCCTCGCCCACGGCGCCGCCGCCGTCAACGCTGCCCTGACCGACGGCGGCCTGCGCTTCGGCGCCGACGCGGGCGTGCCGCTGCACCTGTTTCAGCTGTCCGAGACCGCCGCCGCGCACGCCGCCGTCGAGTCCGGCGCGGTCGGCAAGGTGCTGATCCAGGTCGATCCGTCCGTCGCCGGCTGACCGCCTTCAGGGGCGCCGCAGGATCACTGACCGTCCGCCGGCTGTGGCGCCGCCGTGTCCAGCTCGCGCCCCAGCCCTGGCCCGGCGACCCGCGGCCGGCGGTCGATCAGCCGGCCCGCGAGCGCGGCGGCCAGCGGCGACAGGTACCACGCGAGCTGCATCCACGCCGTCAACCACCACACCAGGCCGACGGTGGCCGCCCAGTACCCCGTGATGATCCATGAAACGATGACCGTCGTGCGGACCGTGCCCGGGTCCACGTGGGGCCGGAGCAGCTCGCCCCGGTACCCCTCGCTCTGGATCACCGACCGGCACAGCAGCAGGGCGGCCACCACCAGGCCGTAGAGCAGGGCGGCGAGCGGGTTGTCGGGATAGTGCCCGAGCACCGTCGTGGGATACGGCAGGAACCCGACCAGCAACAGCAACGGGAAGTGCCAGGCCACCATGCGCTTGGAGACCCGCTGGACGCGGTCGAGCAGCACGTGGTGCTGCCGCCACACGATCCAGAGCATGAAGAAGGCGAGGAAGTACGCGTAGAAGGAGCTCGCCTGGTCGATGAGGAAGGACCACAGGTGCTCGGCCGCCTGCGCCTTGGAGACCCCCTCGCCGACCTGGAACGCCTCCGACTCCGGCCGCGGTATCTCGATCACCAGCAGCGTCATGGCGATGGCGAACAGGGCGTCGGTGAAGAAACCGACGCGCTCGGGCGTGAGCCCGGGAGGTGCCGGCTCGCCGGCGCTGTCGTCCCGCATGCGCGCAAACGATAGCGGTTCCTCGATCGGCCGGCGGGGGCGGCCCGGCGTCATGCGACGTCCACCAGGACCTCGCCGACCGCGCCGCGCTCGACCTTGACCAGACAGCCCGCGACGCGGTCGTGCAGCATCGACCCGATCCTGGCGGCCCGCGTGGAGACCCTGTTCGACCTGCTGCAGGCCCGGCTCGGATCGGCCCGCTGGGGTAGCGTGGGCGCGTACCCGGTGAGGAGTGGAGACATGCCCGGTCGTTCGAGCGCGCGTTGACGTCCTAGGCTGCGATCGGCCTGCCATCGCGTGCTGCCCCGAATCGTGCGGCACAGCGAGCGTTGAGCCCTGTCCGCTGCGATCCGAGGGGTCCGCGTGCCGTCCGATGCCGATGTCGTTGCGCCTGGTCTCTGGCGGAGCCCCGACTTCCGCGGGCTGTGGGTGGGTCAGACCGCCTCGCAGCTGGGGGAGCATGCGAGCCTGGTGATCCTCCCGCTGCTCGCCGTCCTCACGCTCGACGTCGGTGCGGGGCAGCTCGGTGTCCTGCGGGCGGCCGGGCAGGCGCCGCTGCTGCTGCTCACGCTGTTCGCCGGCGCCTGGGTGGATCGGTGGCGGACCCGGACCGTCATGGTGCTGTCGGACCTCGGGCGGGCGGTGGCGCTGGGCGCGGCCGCCGTGGCCGGCCTGGTGGGCGGGCTCGGGCTCCCGCTGCTGCTGGTCATCGCTTTGGCCGTCGGCGCCTTGTCGGTGCTCTTCGACGTCGCTTATCAAGCCGCAGTGGTACGTCTGGTGCCACGCCACCAGCTGCTCCCGGCCAACAGCGCGCTCGAGGGGAGCCGGTCGGCGGCTCAGATCGGCGGGCCGGCGCTCGGCGGGGCGTTGACGTCCCTGCTGCCGGCGCCGGTCGCGGTCGCGGCCGGCGCGCTGTGCTTCGCCGTGTCGTCCGCGTCCATCGGCCGCATCCGCCACCGCGAGCCGATCCCTGCGCATCCCGGTCCGATCCGCGAGGGCCTCCGGTTCGTGGCGGGCGACCCCCTGCTGCGGACGGTGTGTCTCGCCTCGGCCGCGTTCCAGTTCTTCCTCGCCGCCACGATGACCACGTACCTGCTCTTCCTGCCGAGGGAGCTGCACCTGTCCGGCACGGCCATCGGCCTGGCGCTCGCCGCGACCGGGCCGGGCGCGCTGGCCGGTTCCCTGCTCGCCGCGCGCCTCCCGGGCCGCCTCGGCTACGGGCCGGTGCTCGTCGCGGCCGCGGCGGTCGGCGACGGCGTGATGCTGTGCGTGCCCGCGCTGCACGGCGGCCCCGGGGCCACCGTCCCCGCGCTGATCGCGATCAACCTGGTGTTCGGCGGCTTCGGCCAGATGGTCAACGTCACGGTCATGGCCGTCCGGCAGGCCGTCACGCCGGACGCGTTGCAGGGGCGCGTCAGCGCGACGATCACCTTCGCCGGGATGGGGCTGACCCCGGTCGGCTCGCTGCTCGGCGGCCTCCTCGCCGAGCAGTGGGGGATGCGCGCGGCGCTGCTGGTCACGGCCGCCGGCATGCTGCTGTCGCCGGTGCTCATGGCGGCGTCACCGCTGGCCCGCCTGAGGCGGACAGGAGTGGTACCAGGATCTCGTCCACCGCGGTCACCTCTCGACCCGACCGCCACCTGCACACGGTCGGCGGCGTCGTCCGGACCGGCACGCACTGCTCCGCCGCCGACCTGGCTGCCCTGAAGCAGCGCAGCACCGGCCGCTGAACGTCGATCTCCACCGCGCCGCGCGCGACCGGAAGTCTCCGTGATCATGCGTACCCGGGCGTCGACACCAACGGTTTTTCATGATCACGGAGTGTCCATGTACACCCGTGTACCGGAAGTCTCCGGGATCATGGCAAACCCGTGGTACGGCCACCGCGAGCAACATGATCACGGAGACTTTCATCCGCCCGGCCCGCGCGGATCGGAGCTTGCGCCCGCTGGGTGAAAGGGGACGTAGGCGAGCCGGCCTACGTCCCACTCTCGGGTTGCCGATCAGATCACGAAGGTGAATCCGGCGCTCGTCGGACGGCGCAGCGGAATGTCGCACTTGGTCCGGCGCAGCACCTCGTTTCTGCTGAGGCCGAGGCCTCGCGCGATGAGCCAATCGGGGCGCACCGGCACCGGATCCTCGAAGACGACCTCCACCTGGAGCGGCCACGCCTCGTCGAGCGGGGCGGGCGGTATGTCCAGCCGCCAGGCGCCCCGCCAGTCCAGGGTGAACCGGTTGCGCCGGGCGAACAGCGGATCCAGCAGCGTGGCCGCCACCAGCCCCGGATCGTTGGCGTGGTAGCCGTCGAGCTCGGCCGGATCGATGGTCCTGACCGGCGCTCGCTCGTGCACGGTGAGCTTGTTCGTCCGGTCGCAGGACACGCAGCGGGCGAGCAGCCACACGTCCAGCAGCTTGCCGTTGGCGTTGACGCGGAACCTGCCCTCGCCGGTGGTGGCCGACGCCGACCGGCAGTCCACGCACCGCAACGACAGCAGGGGCAGCCTGGTCCGGCGAACGACCCAGGGCAGCACGATATGAGGTTGTGAAGACATGATGATCTCTCTCAAGACCTGACCGGAGGCCGATGAGCGCGGCCTCAAACGCTGCATGAACGGGCGCACGCGGGCAGCCCGGCACGGCCGGCGGGAGCGTCGGCCTGAAGATGCGCGGAAGCGGGTGTCAGGTCTAGAGAGCGGGCGGGGTCACGCGGTTTTGTCCTCTGTCCTCGCGGCGACGGGCCACAGGCAACCTACGGGAACGCGGAAGGACGGCTCAACGGGTTTTCGGCGTCACCGGTCGTCGACGGCCGGCCTGAACGGGGCGAGGGCCGGGCCGCGCGCTCGGTCGACCTCAGTCGCCCGCGTTGACGGCATTCCCGGCTCCATTCCGCCGGCGCAGCTCGGCGCGCCGGACCTTTCCGGCCTCGTTGCGCAGCGGTTCGCCGGTGAACTCGAACGTGCGGGGGAGCTTGTAGGGGGAGAGGCGCCGGCGCAGGAACTCCGCGAGCTCCTCCGGCGCGATGGTACGCGCGGCCGCGGTCTGCACGATGGCGTGGGGTGCGGCGCCGAGGTCCTCGTGCGGCACGCCGATGACGCAGGAGTCCAGCACCGCCGGGTGCTCGTTGAGCGCCGCCTCGACCTCGGCCGGGTAGACGTTCGAGCCGCCGACCAGGATCATGTCGGTGTCCCGGTCGGTGAGGTACAGGTAGCCGTCGGCGTCGAAGTAGCCCAGGTCGCCGTAGCACTCCCAGCCGCCCTCGCGGGTCCTGGCCTCCGCGCCGAGGTAGTGGTAGCCGGACGCGGCGCCGGGGCCGCGGCGCAGCCACACGTGGCCGATCTCGCCGGTGGGCAGTTCGCGCTCGTCGAGGTCGAGGATCGTGATCTCGCCGAGCAGCGGGCGGCCCACGGATCCGGGGTGGGCGAGCCACTCGGTGCCGTCGATGGCGGTCGCCGCGGTGCCCTCGGTCGCGGAGTACACCTCGAGGACGCGCTGCGGACCGAGCCAGTCGATCCACGCCCGTTTCAGCCACGGCGGGCACGGCGCCGCCATGTGGACCATCCGGCCGAGCGAGGAGAGGTCGTACCGGTCGCGGATTGCCGGGTCGAGGCGCCAGATGCGGTGCAGCATCGTCGGCACCGCGTAGAGCCAGCCGGCCCGGTGCGTCTCGATGTCGCGCAGCACCTGCTCGGCGTCGAACCGCGGCTGGAGCACGACGTGCGAGCCGAGCAGCAGCGCCACCGTGCTGAACAGGAACGGGCCGTTGTGGTGCAGCGGACCGGGCACGACGGCGGCGCCGTCGCGGGGTATCCCGGTGAGCGCGGCGAGCGGGGTGACGGTGCCGAGCTGGGCCGGCGCGTCGGCCACGATCACCTTCGGCCGGCCGGTGCTGCCGCCGGAGGTGGGCGCCTTCCACGCCGGTGACACGGCCCGGGCCAGGGCGCCGTCGTCCTCGCCGGGCGCCTCGGCGGGCAGCTCGGGGAAGCCCGAGTCGGCGCCGGCGCCGACGATGCCGGCCGGCCGCACGACGTCGAGGACGGCGGCGCGCTCGCTCGGCGGCATGCGGTCCGACAGCGGCTGCGGCACGGCGCCGAGCTTCCACGCGGCGAACGCGGCGACCATGAACTGGGGGCCGGTGTCGAGGCTGATGCTGACGTAGTCACCGGGCCGTACCCCCGAATCGGCGAAGGCGCGGGCCAGCTGGTTGCTGCGGCGGTCCAGCTCCGCCCGGGTGAGGGTCCGCCCGGCGCACGTGATGGCCGGCCGGTCCGGGGCCTGGGCGGCGAGGCTGCCGATGGCCTCGCCGAACGTCGTGGTCTCGCTGGCAGTCACGGTGTGCACCTTCCGAGCGTGGCCGGTCGTGGTCAGTCGGCGGTCTGGTAGACCGTGACGACGCAGGCGGAGCCTATGCCGATGTTGTGCTGCAGCGCGGTCCGGGCGCCCTCGACCTGCCGGCCGCCGGCGGTGCCGCGCAGCTGCCAGGTGAGCTCGGCGCACTGCGCGAGGCCGGTGGCGCCGAGCGGGTGTCCCTTGGACAGCAGGCCGCCGGAGGGGTTGGTGACGACCCGCCCGCCGTAGGTGTTGTCGCCGTCCATGATGAACTTCTCCGCCGTGCCGGCCGGGGTGAGGCCGAGCGCCTCGTAGGTGATGAGCTCGTTGGCGGTGAAGCAGTCGTGCAGCTCCACCACCGGGATGTCCTCGGGGCCGATGCCGGCCTGCGCGTAGGCGGTGGCCGCGGCCGAAGCGGTGATGTCGTAGCCGACGACCTTGCGCATGTCGTCGCCGAAGCTGGACGGGCGGTCGGTGGTGAGGGCCTGCCCGGCGATGCGCACCGTGGCCGGCAGCCCGCGCCGGCGCGCGTAGTCGGCGCTGACGAGCACCGCGGCCGCGGCGCCGCTGGTGGGCGGGCAGCACTGCAGCCGGGTCAGCGGGCCGTAGATGTGCGGCGAGGCCATGACCTCCTCCAGCGTGACCGGGTCGCGGAAGACGGCGTAGGGGTTGTGTGCGGCGTGCCGGCGGGCCTTGACCGAGATCCGTCCGAAGACCTCCGCGGGGGTACCGAACTCGTCCATGTACGCGCGGCCCGCCGCGCCGAAGAGCTGGGCGGCCGGTGGGGCGCCGTCCTCGGTGCCGTAGATCTCCGCGAGGCGGTCCAGGTAGCGCATCGCCGGGCCGAGCCGGTCGGTCCAGTGCGCGGTGAGTGCCCCGCGCTGCATCTGCTCGAACCCGAACGCGAGGGCCACGTCGGTCTCGCCGCTCGCGACGGCCTGGCGGGCCAGCCACAGCGCGGACGAGCCGCTGGCGCAGTTGTTGTTCACGTTGACGAGCGGGGCACCGCTCAGGCCGACCCCGTAGAGCGCCGCCTGGCCGCAGGTCGAGTCGCCGTAGACGTAGGAGGCGAAGACCTGCCCGACGTCGGCGAGGTCCAGCCCGCTGTCGGCCAGCGCCGACCGGATGGCGTCGCGGGCCAGGTCCTCGTAGCGCTTGCCGGCGCTCGGCGTGGCGAAGGCGACCATGCCGACCCCGGCGACGCGCACGTCCGTACCCATGCGTCCTCCTCACTCAAAACAGTCAGACTTGACTGAGGCTAGGACACCTGTAACGTCATCGCAATGAGCAATCTCCAGGACCGCACCGCCCTCGTCACCGGCGCCGGCCGGGGCATCGGGCAGCAGACCGCGCTGCGGCGCGCCGGCTGATGGGCGTCAACCAGCGGGCCCAGGTCGCGATGACCCCCGGCGAGGTCACCCGGTTCATCGAGGAGCAGCGCACCGCGTGCCTGGCCACCCTCGGCCCGTCCGGCCGGCCGCACCTGGTCGCCATGTGGTACGCCATCGTCGAGGGCCAATTGTGGTTCGAGACCAAGGCCAAGGCGCAGAAGGCGGTCAACCTCCGCCGCGATCCCCGGGCCACGGTCCTGATCGAGGACGGCCGGACCTACGACGCGCTGCGCGGCGTCTCCCTGGACGGCGACGCCGTCGTGGTCGACGACCGCGACGCGCTGTGGGCGGTCGGGGTCAGCATGTGGCAGCGGTACCAGGGGCCGTACACCGAGGAGATGCGCCCGCGGGTCGAGGCGATGATCCGCAATCGGGTCGCGGTGCGCTTCGACGTCGGGCGGGTCCGGTCCTGGGACCACCGCAAGCTCGGGCCGCCACCGGCGACCACCTGACGTACCATCGGCGGTCAAGAACGACGGTAGGAGGCGCCCGCGTGGCAGCGGAACCAGCGCGGGCCGGTCGCGCATCGGCCGACCGCTCCGCGTCGATGCAGTGGCGGCTGCTCGACGCGGCGATCGCGGTGCTGGACGAGAAGGGCTACAGCGGCACGACCACGCTGGAGGTCCAGTCCCGCGCGGGCGTGTCCCGCGGCGCGCTGCTGCACCACTTCGGGTCCCGCACCGAGCTCATGCTGGCCGCGGTCAACCACCTCGCGCAGCGCCGCCTGGAGGCGATCCTCCGGCTCGTGCGCACGCAGGCCCCGGACACCGGGCGGATCGAGTGGGCGGTGCGGGTGCTGTGGTCGCAGCACGACGGGCCGCTGTTCCGCGCCTCGGTCGCCCTGTGGCTGGCCGCCCGCACCGACCCCGGGCTGCTCGCCGCGCTGCTGCCGCAGGAGCGCGTCGTCGGCCACTCGATCCGGGCCGTCGCCGCGGAACTGTTCGGCCCCGAGGTGGCCGAGGCCGACGGCTACGGCGACGCCCTGGACATCGTCATCGACGCGATGCGCGGCGCCGCGGCCCGCGAGGTGCTGCGCGCCCCCGGCTCCGACGACCGCCTCATCCGCCTCTGGTCCGCCCTCATCTCCGATCGGGTCGGCCTAGCCAGTCAACTTTGACTGTCGGGGTGGCAGGCTGCGCCGCTCGGGCCGCCGCTGTGCGTCCCGGCCTCCGCCGGGGCCGGCCGGGCCCGCCGGCCGACCTCGGCGCGCACGACCGGCGCCACCTCGGTGCCGAGCAGCTCGATCGCGCGCATGATCTCGCGGTGCGGCACCGAACCGACCGCGAGCTGGAGCATGGTCCGATCGTGGCCGAGCACCTCGTGGTGGTGCAGCAGCTTCTCCACGACCTGCTGCGGGGACCCGACCGCGTAGGTGCTGCCCGGGCCGTTCTTCGCGGCGGTGTGCGCGGCCGTCACGCCGCGGACGCCCCGCTCGGCGCCGGCGATGTTGAACAGCTCGGCGTCGGCGCCGAAGTACACCTCCCCGGCTTTCTGTGACGTGTCGGCGACGAAGCCGTGCAGCGTCATCGACAACGGCGGCCGGTCCTGGCCGTAGCGGGCCAGCCCCTGCCGGTACAGCGCGGCCAGCGGTGCGAACTGCTCCACCAGTCCGCCCACCGTCCCGATGACCATCGGCAGTCCCAGCTCGGCGGCGCGGACCACCGAGTGCGGGCTTCCACCGACCGCGACCCACACCGGCAAGGGGTTCTGCACGGGCCGCGGCAGCACCACCTCCCCCTGCAGCGGCGGCCGGAACCGGCCCGACCAGGTCACCGGCTCGCCGGTGCGCAGCCGGAGCAGGAGGCGCAGCTTCTCGTCGAACAGGTCGTCGTAGTCGGCGACGTCGTGCCCGAAGAGCCGGAAGGAGTCCAGCAGCGCGCCCCGCCCCACCATGAGCTCCGCCCGCCCCTGCGAGGCGAGGTCGAGGGCGGTGAACTGCTCGAACACGCGCACCGGATCGTCGGAGCTGAGCACCGTGACGGCGCTGGTGAGCCGGATGCGCGACGTCCGGGCCGCCGCGGCGGCCAGGATCACCGCCGGGGCCGGCGCGGCGAACCCCGGGTGGTGATGCTCACCGATCCCGAACACGTCCAGACCCACCTCGTCGGCCAGGGCGATCTCCTCGAGCAGCTCCGGGACGCGCCGGGCGGGACCGCCCGCATCGCCGGGCCTGACATCCACGAACGTGAACGCACCGATCTCCATGGCGGCTATCGCGCTTCGGCCGGCGTGGCGGAGAGCTGCTCGAGGAACCCGCTGAAGTCGAGGTCGGTCCAGTGCTCCACGATCACACCGCCGGCGATCCGGTCCACCGACGTCGCGGTCAGGTAGGCGGTGTTGCCGGCGGCGGGGACGCCGGCGAACTCGCCGGTCTGGGTGCCGCCGAGCCGGTAGCGGGTGGCGACCTTGTCGCCCTCGGCCACCTGGTCGAGCACGGTCAGGCTGAAGTTCTCGAACGCTCCGAACAGCGTGGAGTCGAAGTCGATCCACGCCCGCCGGTTGTAGCGCCCGTCGAGCGCGTGGTTGACCAGGTCCGGTGAGATGTAGGCGTCGAAGTTGGTCTCCAGATCCTTGTCGTTGTAGCCCTCGTAGAACGCCCGGGCGATCCGCTTGGTTTCGTCGGACATCTCGTCCTCCTGGGTTGTGGATTAAGTGACGCGGCTGCGTCAGTTAATCCTAGCAACGCCGGGCGCGACGTGCCTATTCCGGTCACGCGGGGTCGTTGTCGTGCAGCCGCAGCAGGGCCCGGTAGGTCTCGGCGACCGAGGGCGCCGGCGGCAGCGAGACGGCTCCGGGCGCGGCGAAGGCCTGCAGCAGGTAGCCGAGCAGCCGGGCGGAGAAGCGCTCGGCGAGCCGCCCGGACCCGGCGACGACACCGGCATGCGCGAGCAGGAGCAGGACGATGTCCTCGGCGACGAAGTCCTCGCGCAGCCGCCCCGCCGTCTTGGCCCGTTCGATCAGCCGCTGGATCGCGTCCCAGGCCCGGCGCCGGCCTTGTTCGTAGCGCATGGACGCCGGAAAGGTCATGGTCAGCATCTCGGCGAAGCCGCGGTCGACCAGCTGCATGCTCGCCATCTGCCGCAGGAACGAGGTGAACCCGACCCACGGGTCGAGGTCGCCGAGCGCGGCCTCGGCCGCCTCGGCGTACAACACGACTTTGTCCTCGAACGCCTCCGCGATCAGCGCTTCCCGGCTCGCGAACCGCCGCCGCAGCGTGGGCTCGCTGACGCCGGCGTGCCGGGCGACCTGCCGCATCGACACGCCCAGCCCTTGCTCGGCGAACACCTCCCGCGCCGCGGCGAGCAGCCGCTCCTTGTTCTGCGCGGCGTCCGCCCGCAATCCACCACCCTCGCGCTGAGCCATGTGACGATCGTAACGAACCGGCGCACTTGCGTCAGTTATGCCGGTACGCTAGAGGCGACGCAGCTGCGTCAGTTGACCACTCGGCCGGCGCGGCGGGCTCGCTGTTCCGGATACCGACGTGTGCTCCCCGCGCCCGCGGGGATGGTCCCAAGCTCGACCGGTCGCAGCGACCGGAAGTCTCCACGATCATGCCGAGCCCGGCACCGACACCAACGGTTTTTCATGATCACGGAGCGGCGATGTACCCCTGTGTCACCCCTGTGTACCGGAAGTCTCCGGGATCATGGCAAACCCGTGGTGCGGCCACCGCGCGCATCATGATCACGGAGACATACGCCCGGCCACGCATCGGCTATGGCGACTGCGGGCGCGACTCCGGCCCGCGCGGCGGCAACGGTGGCGTCGACGAGAACCTCACCGCGAGGTCATAAACGGGACCGGGGAACCTCCAGCGGGTGCTCCGCGTTCTCCCGGGCGGCGGTGGTGGCCATGGCGGCCTGATATTCGGCCCGGTCCAGGTGACCGGTCAGGAGAGCTTGCGTGGCGGCGCGCTCGGCGCGATCGCGGCGGCGGGCCGCGGACTCGGCCAGCCACACGGCGATGCGCGGGTCGGAGCCGTCGGCGGACGGGCCGCGCTTGCGGATGACCGCGGTGTACATCGCGATCATCCCGACGTACACGCTCGCCACGATCGCGGCGACGAACATGGTCGCGCCCATGGTGTCACCCCTTTCTCGGGACTCAGGGTAGGAGCCGCGCGGGGCCGGGGGACAGGGTCGAAGGTCCTCACCGGACGGAGGTCCCGCCGTGGCGGGCCGGCCGGCCCTGCCCGCGGGCGGTGGGGCGGGTGAGGTTGGGAGGCAAGCGATGGGGAAGGGAAGGGCGATGACCACCAACCTGCGCGACCTTGGCCTCAGTACCGGCAAGAAGGCCAGGCTCAACCGCATCCTCTACCAGCACGGCGCCCGCAACGGCACGGCGCTGTTCCTGCCTTACGACCAAGGGCTGGAGCACGGGCCGCGGGACTTCTTCGCCAACCCGGCGGCCGGGTCGCCGCAGTACATCATGAAGCTCGCGGTCGAAGGAGGCTTCAACGGCGTCGCGGTGCAGATCGGGTTCGCCGAGAAGTTCTACTGGGAGTACGCGGGCGAGGTACCGCTGATTCTCAAGCTCAACGGCAAGACCGAGATCCCGCCGGACGACGAGGCGCTGTCGCCGCTCAACGCCGCCGTCGAGGAGGCCGTGCGGCTCGGCGCCGACGCGGTCGGCTACACGCTCTACGTCGGCACGCCGGCGCAGGATCGGGACTTCGCGCAATACCTCGAGGTCCGGCAGGCGGCGCAGCGGCTGGGCATACCGCTGATCGTGTGGGCCTACCCCCGCGGCTCGGCGATCGACGCGGCCGGCGGCAAGGACTCCTTCTACGCCGTCGACTACGCGGCCCGCGTCGCCAGCGAGCTCGGCGCCGACATCGTCAAGGTGAACTTCCCGCACCCGGAGAAGCGGTCCGGGGTTCGCAAGCCATATGACGAGGGGTACTCCGAGCAGCAGGCCATCGACGCCGTGGTCCGCTCCGCCAACCGGACCCTGGTGCTCATCTCCGGCGGCGAGAAGGCCGGCGACGAGGCGATGCTGGACAAGGCGCAGATGTCGATGGAGGCCGGCGCGACCGGGCTCATCTTCGGCCGCAACATCTGGCAGCGCGAGCACACCGAGTCGCTGCGGTTCGCCGCGCGGCTGCACGAAGTCCTCGACAAGCACCCGCGTTGAATCGAGTTAACGATGGACACCATCATCGCCATTGTCGTGGTCGTCGCTGCCGTGGTACTCGTGGTCGCGATCGCCAGCCTGCGCCTGGTCCAGCAGTACCAGCGCGGCATTGTTTTCCGGTTCGGCCGGGTGCTGGACGCGAACCGTGAACCCGGGCTGCGGGTGATCATCCCGCTCGTGGACCGGATGGTGAAGGTCACCATGCAGACCGTCGTCATGCCGGTGCCGGCCCAGGGCGCGATCACCCGCGACAACGTCACGCTGACCGTCGACGCCGTCGTGTACTTCCGGGTGGTTGATCCGGTCAAGGCGCTGGTCAACGTCCGGGACTACCCGGGCGCGGTGCTGCAGGTGGCGCAGACGTCGCTGCGCGCGGTCATCGGCCGGGCCGACCTCGACACGCTGCTCAGCGATCGGGAGCGGATCAACACCGAGCTGAAGGCCGTCATCGACGCGCCGACCGAGAAGCCCTGGGGCGTGCTCATCGAGCGCGTCGAGGTCAAGGACGTCGCCCTGCCCGACTCGATGAAGCGGTCGATGTCCCGGCAGGCCGAGGCCGAGCGCGAACGCCGCGCCCGGGTCATCGCCGCGGACGGCGAGTACCAGGCCTCCCGTCGCCTCGCCGACGCCGCCCAGGCGATGGCCGCGACACCGGGCGCGTTCCAGCTGCGCCTGCTGCAGACGGTTGTCGACGTCGCCGCGGAGCGCAACAGCACCCTCGTCATGCCGTTCCCGGTCGAGCTGCTCCGCTTCTTCGACCAGGTGGCCGGCCGCCCGACCGGTACCGCCGCCGCGGCGACCCCGCCGACCGGCACCGAGGTCAAGCTGACGCTGCCGCCCCTGGTCGGCGCCGGGGCATGACCGCACCGCCCGCCGGCCGGCCGCGGTTCAGCCGCACCGGCCGGCGGAAGCCCTCTTCGAGGAGGTCGTCGTGACCGACTATCCGGTGCGGATCACCGCCCGGCCGGACACCCCCGGCCGGTGGCTCTGGCTGGTGAAGTGGCTGTTGCTGATTCCGCACTATGTTGTACTGATCGCGCTGTGGATCGCGTTCGTCGCGCTGACCGCGGTCGCCTACCTGTCGGTGCTCTTCACCGGGCGGTACCCGAGGCCGGTGTTCGACTTCAACGTCGGCGTGCTGCGGTGGAGCTGGCGGGTGGGCTACTACGGCTACTGGGTGCTCGGCACCGACCGGTACCCGCCGTTCACGCTCGCCGACGTGCCGGACTACCCGGCCCGCCTGGAGATCGACGGCCCGCCGGCGCCGAAGCGCTGGCTGCCGCTGGTGGCGTGGCTGCTCGCGCTGCCGCACCTGCTGATCGTCGCCGCACTGACCACCGGGTTCAGCTGGACCGCCGACAACGGCACGCGGTACAGCGCGCCCGGCGTCGCGGCCCTGGCCGCGCTCTTCGCCGCCGCCGCGCTGCTCTT
Organism: Dactylosporangium sp. CA-092794; assembly: GCF_050948465.1. NCBI lineage: Bacteria > Bacillati > Actinomycetota > Actinomycetes > Micromonosporales > Micromonosporaceae > Dactylosporangium > Dactylosporangium sp. CA-092794. Next base: position 5,080,211 of record NZ_CP192044.1, read on the forward strand.
CACCGGCCGCTATCCGGCCGGCCTGCACGCCCTGCTCATCGGGGCGTGGCGGTGGTCGCTGCGGGCCTGGGCCTACGTCGCGCTGCTCACCGACCGGTACCCGCCCTTCGCCCTGGACCTCGGCGAAGGCGAGCCGCCGGCCGCGCGGCCGGCTCCGACCGGGTCATAGGGGTGCGCAGGGCGTCGCGGACGGAGCTCGGGGTGTGACCCGGGGGATCGTTCAGGACTGGCGTCGCAGGTCGCGCACGGAAGCGGGCAGCAGCGCCAGGAGGGTCGCCGCGGTCATGACGGCCGCGGTGGCGAGGAGCCAGCCGCGTTCGCCAACCGTTTCGGGTAGCGCCGAGGCCGGCACCGTCTGCGGGAGCACGGCGCGAGAGTTCGGCCCGGAGATCGCGGCGAGGGCCCCGTTGACGGCGCTCATGACGTGTTGATGGTTCGCGACACGCCCGGGCACGCATCGCCGCGGGCGCTCGCGGAAGACCTGGGCGTGTCTCCGGCCGGCATGACCGGCCGGCTCGACACCATGGAGAAGGCCGGCTACCTCAAGCGCACACCCAGCCCGACCGACCGTCGCAGCGTGAACATCGAGGCCACCAGCGCGGGCGTCGCCGTCTGGCGACGCGCGCTGGCGCTGCGCGGCCGTGCCGAGGAGGAGCTGTTGGGTGCCTTGTCCGATAAGGAACTGGCCAGCCTGAATCGCCTGCTCAAGAAGCTGACGACCGTCATCGAGAGCGCCGGCGGATAGGGAGGTCCTGATCCTGGGCGCGGGTGAGCCCCTGGTCGTAGGCGAAGATGACGGCCTGGATGCGGTCGCGGGCGCCGATTTTCGCGAGCACCCGGCCGACGTGGGTTTTGACGGTCGATTCCGACAGGACGAGCCGTTCGGCGATCTCGCCGTTGGTCCAGCCGCGGCCGATCGCGATCAGGATCTCGTGTTCACGGTCGGTCAGCGTGCCGAGCCGTGGATCGGCCGCGGGGCGCTGCTGTGCCGAGGCGCCGCCGAGGTGCTGGGCGAACTCGTCGAGCAGGCGCCGGGTGAGCGCGGGCGCGATGACCGCGTCGCCCGCGGCGACCGCGCGGATACCGGCGAGGAGTTCCTCGGGGTGGGCGTCCTTGAGCAGAAAGCCGCTCGCGCCCGCGCGCAGCGCGGCGTGGACGTATTCGTCGAGGTCGAACGTGGTGAGCATGAGTATGTGCGAGCGGCCGCCGGACTCCACGATCCGCCGGGTGGCCTCAATGCCGTCCATGCCCGGCATGCGCACGTCCATCAGGACCACGTCGGGGTGCAGTTCCGTGGTCCGGCGCACGGCGTCGGCGCCGTTGGCGGCCTCGCCGGCCACGTGGGTGTCGGTGTTGCTGTCCAGCAACATGCGGAAGCCGAAGCGCTGCAGGGGCTGGTCGTCCACAATCAGCACGGTGATCAATCTGGGTCACCTTCTCGGTGGGCCGGTGGTGCGAGGTCAAGGTCCGCCTGCACCGTCCATCCGCCGCCGGGGGCAGGCCCGGCGGTGATGGTCCCGCCGTAGAGCGCGGCGCGTTCTCGCATGCCGATCAGGCCGTGGCCGTGCTCGTTGGGACCCGGATGAGCCCCGGGAGAGCCGGTATCGCGGATCAGGATTCGCAGCCGGATATCGTCGGTGCTCAGCGTGAGCCGCACGGTCGTTTGCGGGCCGGCGTGCTTGAGCGTGTTGGTGAGCGCCTCTTGCACGATCCGGTACGCCGCGAGCTGCACACCGAGGTCCAGGGTGCTCAGCTCGCCGGTGCTGCGGTATTCGACCCGGGGGCCGGCGGCGCGGATGCGTTCGCACAGGCCGTCGAGGTCGGCGATGCCGGGCTGCGGGTGCAGGTCGGGCTCGTCGGTCTGGTCGCGGAGTACCCCCAGCATGCGGCGTAGCTCGGCCAGCGATCGGCGGCCGGTGTCGCCGATCAGCCGCAGCGCCTCCTTGCTGCGTTCGGGAGCGGTGTCCGCGGCGTACGCGCCGCCGTCGGCGAGGGTCACGATGACCGAGAGGCTGTGGCCGACGATGTCGTGCATCTCGCGGGCGACGCGGGTGCGTTCGGTTGCCGCGGCCAGCTTGCTGCGCTGGTCGCGTTCGATCTCGAGCCGCACGGCGCGGTCGCGCAGCGCGGCGAGCTGGGCACCGCGGACGCGCACAGCGAATCCCAGCGCCGCGGCGCCCGCGCCGGCGGTCGCGGCGAAGAACGTGACGTCCCACACCGAAACGACTGACGCCATCCGTACCAGAAACACGACGAATGCTGCCAGCAGGACAGGAATCGCCCAGGGCAGGCGCCGCAGCCGCCCGTGCCGGACGAGGCTGTAGACGGCGACCAGGATGGCCGCGTCGGCGCGCAGGATGACGCCTGCGGTCCATAGCAGGATGAAGACCGCGGCGGTGGCGTGCAGCACCAGCAGCGGAGCCCGGCGCCGCCACCACAGCGGGATCACCAGCGCTGCCTGGAGCAGCAGCATCTGCGGGACCGTGAGCTGTGTGAACTGGATCGGCGTGTCCGGCGGCCCGCCGTCGTGGCTGCGGCCGGCCGCCCAGAACAGCAGGAACAGCGCCAGCACGACGGCGGTGTCCAGCGCCCAGCGATGGGTGGCGTCCCACTGCCGCAGGCGCCGCCCGGCGCGAAACAGCCCAGCGGTCACCGGATGCCCCACGAGCGTGCCGACGGCGGCGTCTTCGCTGCTCACCGACCTATCGTCGGGCACGTCGGTTGCGGGCCGGCGCAGGGGGCGGCGAACAGCCGTGTGCGGCACCCGGGCAGGCCGGGTGCCGCGGCGCACGGATCGCGGCATCAAGCGTCGGACCGCATCAACCGGTAGGCGGCACCGCCCAGCGCCAGCGCCGTCCAGCCGAGCAGCACCAGCAGACCGGCCCCGGCCGACAGCATCCCGGGGGCGGGTACCAGCGCGAAGATCGACTCACCGGCATTGCTGGGCAGGTACTGGGAGATGTCGTCCCGCCAGGATGCCGGCAGCAGCGACATCAGCCCGGGCACCAGCAGGAACGTGCCGACCAGCGCGGAGATGCCGCCGGCGGTGGAACGCAGCAGCGCGCCGAGCGCGACCCCGGCGACGCCGACCAGACCCAGGTAGACACCCACGCCGAGCAGGCTGCGCACGACGCCGCTGTCCGAGATGGTCATCGCGATGGGGCTGCCGGACAGGACCGCACTGCCGATCAGGAACGCGGCGAACGCACCCACCACGCCGGCCACGAAGGCCAGCACACCGTAGACGGCGGCCTTGGCCCACAGCACCGGCAGCCGGGTCGGTACGGCGGTCAGCGTCGAGCGAATCATGCCGGTCGTGTACTCACCGGAGGCCGTCAGCACCCCGAGCACACCGAGAGCGAGCAAGGCGAACGGCACCCCGAACAGCGAGAGGCTCAGCGTCGTCGCGCGGGCGAAGTCCGGATCCGCCGGCTGGCCGGAGGTGCTCATCACCTTGTAGCGCACCGCCGCGATCGTGCCGAACGCCAGCAGGAACAGCAATCCCAGGCTCAGCGTGATCCAGGTCGACCGCAGCGACCAGAGCTTGGCCCACTCGGAGCGGAGCACCCGCCGGCCGGTGACCTTGCCCGCATACTGGGCCGGGCGCGTCGGCGCGGGCCGAACCTCGGTGACGATGCTCATGCCGCCCTCACCGGAGTGCTCGCGCCGTGGTACTCCACCGCGTCCCTGGTCAACTCCATGAATGCCTCCTCCAGGGAAATCGTCCTGGCACCCAGTTCGAACAGGGCGATGCCGTGCTCTGCCGCCCGCAGCCCGACCTCGCGCGCCGACAGGCCGGTCACGCTCAGCCGCTCCGCGCCCGGCTGGCCGGCGACCTGCACACCGGGGCCGGTCAGGACGCCGCGCAGCCGGGCCGGGTCGGCGCTGGCGACCACCACCGTGTCGCCGCCCACCTGCCGGACCAACTCCTGCACGGTGGTGTCGGCCAGGACCCGCCCGCGCCCGACCACGATCAGGTGGTCAGCGACCAGCGCCATCTCGCTCATCAGGTGCGACGAGACGAACACGGTGCGGCCCTCGGCCGCCAGGCCGGTCAGCAGATTGCGGATCCACTGCACGCCCTCCGGGTCGAGTCCGTTGACCGGCTCGTCCAGCATCACCGTCTGCGGGTCCCCCAGCAGGGCGGCGGCGATGCCGAGGCGCTGTCCCATGCCGAGCGAGAACGCGCCGGCCCGCCTGCGGGCCACCGACTGCAGCCCGGTCATCTCGATCACTTCGTTCACCCGGACCCGGGAGATGCCGTGCGTGTACGCGAGGGCCATCAGGTGGTCGAACGCCGACCGGCCGGGATGGATCGACCGCGCCTCCAGCAGCACGCCCACCTCATGCAACGGCGCGGTGTGCTTGGCGTACCTGCGGCCGTTCACCGTCACCGTCCCGGATGTGGGAGCGTCAAGCCCGATGACCATCCGCATGGTGGTCGACTTGCCCGCGCCGTTGGGCCCCAGGAAGCCCGTCACCGCCCCCGGACGGACCGTGAAATCCACGCCGTCGACCGCGATCTTCTCCCCGTACCGCTTCGTGAGCCGTCGCGCCTCAATCATCGCTCTCCCTCGCAGAACCATACGTCCTGCTCACGACGCTAGAGCCGGGCCCGGGGCGATCCGTCATACCGCGGGCCGATCCCCGGGCGAGGCTGTAGTACCGCGGTACCCCACGCTCTGCGCCGTTCGCCACGGCGCACTACGCCGTCAGGCGCCCGCGCCGCCGTCGACCGGGATGACCGCGCCGGTCACCATTGAGGCGCGGTCGCTGAGCAGCCATGCGGCCGCCTCGGCGACCTCGTGAGGCTCGGCCATCCGTCCGAGCGGGATCGTCGCCGTCATGTGCTCGACGATGCCGGGGGTCGCCGCTTCCCACGTGTCGATCATCTCCGTGGACGTGCCGCCGGGGGTGAGGCCGTTGACCCGGATGCCGTGCGGGGCCCAGCTCACGGCGGCGGTCTCGGTGATGCTGTTGAGTGCGCGTTTCATGGCGCCGTATGCGGGGAGGGCGGGGTTCGCGCGCCGGCTGCCGATGCTCGAGGTGTTGACGATCGCCCCGCCACCGTGCTTTCGCATGAGTGCGGCCTCGGCGGTCATGGCGGTCCAGTGCGAGCGGAAGTTCACCGCGAACTGCTCGTCGATGTCCTCGTCGGTCGTGGTGTCGAGCGGGCCGAACCCCTGCTGGGGGACCGCACCGTTGTTGAAGGCGCCGTCGAGCCGTCCGTGCAGTTCCTCGACGCGGTCGACGGCGGCGCGGATACCGGCCCGGTCGGCGAGGTCCAGGGTGACGGCGTCGGCGACGCCGCCGTCGGCGCGGATCTCGGTGACAATCCGCTGGAGGGCGTCGGTGCCGCGGGCGGCGAGCACGACGGCGGCACCCTCGCGGGCGAAGAGCCGGGCCGCGGCCGCCCCGATGCCGCGGCTGGCGCCGGTGATGAACACGACCTTGCCGGTGAGCAGGCCGATCGGTGCGATGTCGGTGGTGTTTGCCATGACGACAATGTCAGCCCGGTCCGCGGGCCGCAGGCAGGCACAGACGGTACCAGGATCCGCCGCCACGCCGCGTGCAGACTTGGGGTATGGACAAGCAGCAGCTCGGGGCGTTCCTCCGGAGCCGCCGGGAGCGGCTGCGGCCGGAGGACGTCGGCCTGCCCTCGGGCCCGCGGCGCCGGACGCCGGGTCTTCGCCGCGAGGAGGTGGCGGTCCTCGCGCACATCTCCACCGAGTACTACGTCCGCCTCGAACAGGGCCGGGCACCGCGGCCGTCGGGCGAGGTCCTCGCCGGGATCGCCGGCGCGCTGCGGCTCATGGACGCCGAGTCCGATCACCTCCACGTCCTCGCGGGCACCGCGCCGAGCCGCACCGGACTGCACCGGCGCGACGTCCGCCCGAGCATCCTCGCGCTCCTCGAACGGCTGCCGCAGACCGCCGCGTTCGTGATGTCCGCCGCGTTCGAGGTGCTCGCCTGGAACGACCTCGCGGCGGCCCTGATGGAGGACTTCGCCGGGCTCGCCCCGGCGGACCGCAACCTCGCACGGAAGGCGTTCCTCGGGCCGGCGCGGCCCGACGCGACCCTGTACGGGATCCCCGACGACGCCGAGTTCCGGCACGGCGTGGTCATGGAGCTGCGTGCCACGCTCGCCCGGTATCCGTCGGATCCCGCGGTGATCGCCCTGGTCGAGGAGCTCCGCGGGGGCAGCCCCGAGTTCGCCCGGCTGTGGGAGCGACATGACGTGCACGCCGCGCCGATGCTCACCAAGACCTTCCGGCACCCGGCGATCGGGGAGATCACCGTCGACTGCGACTCCCTGACGCTCACGGACCGCGACCAGCACCTCGTGCTCTATACCGCGCCACCGGGATCCCGGGACGCGGAGGCGCTAGCTCTCCTGAACGTGCTGGGACCCGAGAGCATCGACGCGACCAGACCGCGCTGACGAAGCCGGGTCCCGGGTGACGTCGGTGGCCCAGCTGGCCAGAATGGGCAGTATCCGGGCCGTCGGAGAGCCGGGTTCGACGGTGTACACGACGAGGTGCTGGCCGGCGAGGTGGGGCGCGGTGACGATCTCGATGCCGAAATCGAGGACGCCGGCCTCGGGATGGACGATGCGTTTGGACACCGAGGCGTAGTCGCGCACGGCATGGTCCTGCCACCAGCGGGCGGCATCGGGGTCGCTGTCCAGCAGGTCGCGGACCTCGTCGGCGAGCTGCCGGTCGTGGGGCCGCCGGCCGACCTCCAGGCGCATCGCCGCGATCGACCGGGCGCCGAACTCGGCCCAGTTGACGATCCGCTCGCGGGCCAGGGGATCGCGGAACAGGAAGTCCATGAAGGACGAGCCGGGTGGCAGGGGGCGGCCGAGGACCGCCTGCAGCAGCGCGTTGCGGGCGAGCACCTCCGAGCGCTGGCCGAGCAGCAGCACGGGGACGTGGTCCAGGGCCACGGCCAGGCGCAGCAGTCCGGGGTCGGGCCGTTGCACCTCGGGTGCCGGGGCTCGTTGCCGGGACGTCGGGGCGGCGAGGTCGCGCAGGTGCGCGGCCTCGACGTCGTTGAGCCGCAGCGCCCGGGTCAGGGCGGTGAGCACGGACTCGGACACCGCCGACTGCCGGCCCTGCTCCAGCCGGCTGTAGTGGTCGGTGCTCAGGCCCGCGAGCATCGCCAGCTCCTCCCGGCGCAGCCCCGGCACGCGCCGGGCGCCGGGGAACGCGTCGATGCCGGCCTGGGCGGGCGTGAGCCGGTCCCGGCGGGCCCGCAGAAAGGCGCCGAAGGCCGAACGATCCTGACTCATGGCGCCACGGTACGTCGGGCAAACCTCCGGTGCCTGGTCACGCCGTGCCCAGGCAAGCCTCGCACTGGCAGGTGCCCGGCGGTCCACGGACAAATGGTGGTCATGACCAACGCACAGGTACTTCCCTTCGGCGGCCGGACCGCGATCGTGACCGGCGCGACCAGCGGCATCGGCGCCGCCATCGCCCGGCTGCTCGCGGCCCGGGGCGCCCACGTGATCGTCAGCGGCCGCGACGCCGGGCGCGGCGAGGAGGTGGCGGCCGGGATCCGCGCGGCGGGCGGCAAGGCCGACTTCGTCGCCGCCGACCTGGCCGGCGACGCCACCACGGTCCGCGAGTTCGCCGCCCGGGCGACGGCGGCCGCCGGCGGGCGGGTGGACATCCTGGTCAACAACGCCGGCATCTATCCCGCGACGGCCACCCCGGACCTCTCCGACGCCGACCTCGACGCGATGCTCGCGATCAACATCCGCGCGCCGCACGTGCTCGTCGCCCAGATCGCGCCCGGCATGGCGGAGCGCGGCGCCGGGGTCATCGTGACGATCGGGTCGTGGATGGCCGTCGTCGGCAGCCCGTTCGCCGCCCTGTACACCGCCACCAAGGCCGCCGACGAGCAGATGACCCGCGCCTGGGCCGCCGAGTTCGGCCCGCGCGGGGTCCGGGTCAACGCGGTCGCGCCGGGCGTCACCCTGACACCCGGCAATGAGAGCGCCCGCCCGATCATCGACCTGATGACCGCCGCGACCCCGGCCGGCGTCCCGGTCGCGGCCGAGGACATCGCCCACGCCGTCGCCTTCCTCGCCTCCGCCGAGGCCCGCATGATCCACGGCACCACCCTGTACGTCGACGGCGGCATCACCACCACCCGGCTCGCGCCGTAAGTACCGCGCCCTACTCTGGCCCCCGCGGGGCACGGCGGAGCGACCGGAAGTCTCCGCGCAAGGGGGGCGCATGGCGAACAAGTGGGCGGGGCTTGCGGCACTGCTCGCGGGGTTCTTCGTCATCCTGCTCGATACCACGATCGTGGCGGTCGCGAGTCCGAGCATCCAGGAGGATCTCAAGCCGGACGTCTCGGTCTTGTTCTGGGTGACGGCAGGATATCTGCTGGCGTTTTCCGTCCCACTCCTCGTCGCCGGGAGGCTCGGCGACCGGTACGACCCCAAGCGTGTCTTCCTCGCGGGGATGGGCGGCTTCGCGATCGCCTCCGCGTTGTGCGGGCTTGCCCCCTCCGTGGGCTGGCTCGTTGCCTTCAGGGTTGCCCAAGGTCTGGCGGCGGCCGCGATGACTCCTCAGCCGCTCACGCTGATCAGGCGGTTCTTCGCCGAAGGCGAGCGCGGACGCGCGCTCGGCGCGTGGGGCTCGGTCGCGGCGGCCGGCACGCTCTTCGGTCCGATCCTCGGGGGACTCTTGACGGCATCGCTTGATTGGCGGTGGATCTTCTGGGTCAACGTCCCCCTGTGCTGCATCGCACTGCTCATGGGAGTGCGATGGATTCCCCGCAGTCCGGCGCAGGTGGCGCGGCTGGACCTGTTCGGGGCGGTGACGAGCACCACCGGCCTCGGTCTCCTCGTTTGGGCACTGCTCGCATGGAGCGATGCCCCGGTACCCGCGATCATTGCCGCGGTCGCCGTTTCGGCGGCACTGCTGTCCGTCTTTGCCATCCACGAGTCGCGAATGGGCTCCACGGCGCTCGCGCCCCTGGCGCTCTACCGCTCGTCCGGCTACCTCGCGGCGAGCATCGCGATGGCGGCGCTCGGCACGGCAGTCATCGCGATGGCGCTGCCTACCATGCTGTATTTGCAGCAGACGCGGGGCCTTGGGCCGATGGAGGCGGCCCTGGTGATCACGCCGGACGCCGTCGTCGCGGCCGCGTTGTCCCCCGTCGCCGGCCGGTGGATCGACCGGGTCGGACCACGACGTCCGGCAATGACGGGCATGGCGTTGCTCGCGGTCAGCCTGGTACTCATCGGACTCGTCGTCGTCGTGAACATCAACCCGTGGTGGGTGGCGCTCGGCGCTACGGTACTCGGAATCGCCAACGCCGTGGCCTGGTCACCCCTGTCGGCGACCGCGATCGCGTCCGTCGAGCCGGCAGCGGCCGGCGCCGCCTCGGGAATGTTCAACGCCGTGCGCCAGGCCGCGACGGTGGCCGGGGTCGCGATCGTCGGAGCGATCCTGGCCGGGCTGGGATCGACTCCGGCTGTCGCCTACGGCCTGGTCTTCGCGCTGCTGACGCTCATCGCGGTCGTCGGCGTCGCCGCCACGGCCCGGCTACCCGCCGCGCGGGCCCGGGTGGCGGTGGCGGCTTCCGACGCCTCCTGGAAGTCGACGATGGCCCCGCCGTAGTCCCTCGCCCAGTTCGTCAGGACCTCGATGGGCTCGACGAGGGTCCGGCCGAGGTCGGTGAGGCTGTACTCGACCCGCCGTGGCGCTTCGGCCTGGCGTTCGACCAGACCGTACTGCTGGAGCCGGCGCAGCGTCTGGGTGAGGACCTTGCGCGAGATGCCGCCGATGAGGTCGACGAGCTCACCGTGCCGGCGAGGCCGTTGGCTGAGTCCGAAGAGCACGAGCACGGCCCACTTGTCGGAGATGATCTCGACCGCCAGCCGCGTGGGGCAGTCGGCAAGGAAGGCTGGTCCAGCCGTGTTCTGCATAAAAGTCGAAGGTACCAGGAGGTAACCCACGGCTCCGTAACGTCGTCCGCGAGCACCGAAACAGCACCGAATGCGGAGGAGTCACCATGCCACGAGTCGTCGTGTTCGACGAGTTCGGCGGGCCGGATGTCATGCACGTCGTCGAGGAGCCGGTCGTCGGGCCCGCGGCCGGCGAGGTACGGGTCAGGATCGAAGCGTTCGCCGTCAACCCGCTCGACCAGATGATGCGTTCCGGCACCTCGCCCGCGGTCATCCCGCTGCCACACGCGCGCCTCGGCGTCGAAGGAACCGGGGTCATCGACGCGCTGGGCCCCGAGGTCACCGGGCTGGAGATCGGCGATCCGGTCATTCTGGCGGCCATTCCGGACGCGAGCGTCAGGGGCAGCTACGCCGAGTACACCACGGTCCCCGCGAGCCGGGTCGTCGCCCGGCCGGCCGGGCTCGGCATCACGGAGGCGGCGGCGATCTGGGTCGCGTACTCCACCGCCTACGGCGCGCTCGTCGAGAAGGCGAGGATGCGGCCCGGTGACCACGTCCTCATCACCGCCGCGTCCGGCGGCGTCGGCCGGGCGGCGATGCAGATCGCCAATCAGATCGGCGCCGTGCCGATCGCCATCACCCGGCACACCGCGAAGCAGGACGACCTGCTCGCCGCCGGCGCCGCCGCGGTCATCGCCACCGACCACGTGGACGTCGCCGAAGCCGTCCGCCACCACACCGGCGGGACCGGCGCCGACATCGTCCTCGACGTGGTCACGGGCCCCGGCCAGCAGGATCTCGTGAAGGCGGCCCGCCCCGGCGGTACCCTGGTCGCCGCGGGCTTCCTGGACCCCCGGCCCACACCCTTCCCGACCGGCGCGCCGCTCACGATCTTCAGCTACCGGAGCTTCGAGCACACCCTCGACGCCGTCGTGGTGCGGCGCATGGCGGCCTTCCTGAACGCCGGTGTGCGCCTCGGCGCACTGCGGCCCGCCGTCGACAAGGTGTTCACCCTCGGCGACGTGGCCGAGGCACACCGCCACCTCGAGCAGGGGCTCCACGCCGGGAAGATCGTCGTCACGGTCTAGCCGCTCACGGGTGCGCGGGGTCCGCGCCGGGGAGCGGGATCTCCACCCGCAGGCTGGTTCCGCCCCCGGCCGGGCTGTCGAGGAGGAGCCGGCCGCTGAGCGCCTCGACGCGGTCCTTGAGGCCGACCAGGCCGGTGCCGCGGGTGAAGTTCGCGCCTCCGACGCCGTCGTCGCGGACGGCGACCAGTAGGGCGCCGTCCGCGGTGCCGACGGTGACGGTGACGTTCGACGCGTGGGCGTGTTTGGCCGCGTTGGTCAGCGCTTCGGCGACGATGTAGTACGCGCTGATCTCGACCGGCTCGGGGAGCGGGACCTCCGCGGGCATGTCGAGGTGGACCGGGACCGGCGAGCGGCGGGCGAGCGCGCGCAGGCCCGCGCCGAGGCCGCCCTCGGTCAGGATCGCCGGATGGATGCCGCGCGCGATCTCGCGCAGTTCCTCAAGGGTGTCGCTCACCCCGTTGACGGCCCGGTCGAGCTGTGCGCCGAGGTCACCGAGTCCGGGTGGCATGGCGTCCTGCAACGCGCGGAACTGCAGGGCCAGCGCGACCAGTCGTTGCTGGGCGCCGTCGTGCAGGTCGCGCTCGATGCGCCGGCGCGTCTGGTCGGCCGCGGCGACGATCCGCGCCCGCGATGTGGTGAGCTCGGCCCGGCTCTCGGCGTTGGCGATGGCGGTGGCGACGAGTTCCGTGAAGTCCGCCAGCCGTTGTTCGGTGTCCTGGGAGAGCAGCTCGCCCTGTGACGTGACACCCATGGCGCCCCAGACCTGGCCTTGGACCACGATCGGGCTCGCGATCCCGGAACGGTCGCGCGCGGCCTGGCCCGTGACCTGCACCGACGCGATGGCGGAGTGGGCGTCGGGCTTGCCGCGCCAGCCCGGTGCGGAGCGGTCGAGCCGGTAGCTGCCCATTACCGTCACCTCGCGGTCCGGCTCGAACCGCACGATCGCCGTGGTGCCGGCGCCGAACAGCGCGCCGACCTCCTCGGCCACCGCGGCGAACACGAGATCGGGCAGCGCACCGCGGGCCACGAGCGTCGCCACCCGGCGCAGCGCCGCCTGCTCGCCGGCGATCCGGCGGAAGCCGGCGTACAGCTGGGCGTTGTCGAGCGAGACGGCGAGCTGGCCGGCGATGAGCTTGACCCCGTCGAGCCGTTCGGTGGCGAAGGCGTCACGGAGCAGGCGGTTCTCGATCAGCAGCACGGCCTGCACGGTGTCGCGGCTGACGATGGGCACGGCCACCAGCGAGCAGCGGGCGACGCCGGTGAAGTAGGGGTCGTGGGCGAAGCGGTCGTCGCGGGTCGCGTCGCCCACGACGAGCGGGGCCCGCAGCCGCCGGGAGTAGCTCAGCACGGACATCGGCGCCACGGGTTCGTGGCCGGTGCCGCCGACCGGGACGACGCCGCCGGCGCCGGGCGCGGGGGCCAGCCACGCCTGCCGGTCCTCGCTCCACAGCAGCAGGCGGACATCGGTGGCGCCGGTCATCGCGCTCAGCACGTGCGCCACCCGAGAGCGCACGCCCTCGATGCTGGTCTCCGAGCTCAGCGCCTGTGACGCGGACAGGATGCCGAGGAGATCGATCGTTCCGGTCGTGACGGTGGAGCGGCGGTGGGGCAACTCGGTTTCCGGCCCGGTGACCGCGCCGGTTCGTGGCCGCAGGCTCGGGTGTGCCCAGTCGAGCTGTTCGACCTTCGCCGTCGCGCCCCACGAGAGGTAGTCCTGGCGGGCCTCGGCGAGCAGATCGGAGCCGACGTTCTCGATGCCGTGGGCGAGGTAGCAGCGCGCCGCGCGTTCGGTGATCAGGGCCCGGTGCCATGGGCGGTGGCGCTGGGCGACCTCGCGCCGGGCGGCGTCGAAGCCGAGGGCGGCGCCGCGGAAGTCCCCGACGGCCCAGGCCCGCTCCGCCTCGAGCAGCCGCACCAGGTGCTGGAAGTTCGCCGGCGCGTAGGCGGCCCGGGTGTCCAGCCACCGCGTCACGTCGTCGAGGTCGGCCAGCCTCGCGTCGCGCTCGGGGCAATCAGCGGCCCGGGCCTGCTCGGCGAGGGCGAGTCCGTGCACCAGGCGCGCCAGGGCGGTCGCGTACAGGCCCTGGGCGCCGGCCGGCAGCAGCCGCATCGCGGCCGCGGCGTGCCGCCGCAGGGCGGCCTGGTCGTCGAGGAGGGCGGCCGCGACCGCGCTGGTGAGCTCCACATGCAGCAGTGTCTGCGGGCTCTCGGCGTACCGGTCGAAGGGGAGCGCGTGGTCGGCGGTGGTGGTGGTCTCGCCGCGCAGCACGCCGGCCAGCCACCGGTAGGTCGAGAGCAGCTGGACGGTGTGTTCGTTGCCGGTGCGGTGCGCGAAGGCCAGTCCGGTCTCCACCTCGGTGACGTAGACGTCGAGCGACGGCGCGCATTCCAGCAGGCCGGAGGCGACCGCGTAGTGCGCGTATCCGGCGTTGGCCAGGTCGCCGCCCGCGAGCAGCCCCTCGCACGCCCGCCGGGCCGCGTCGACGCTGCTCTCGATCGGCTCGAACCAGCAGCTCAGCAGGGAGAGCAGGAAGCGGGTCTGCGAGATTTCGGGCTCATCGCCGCGGGCCTCGGCCAACGCCAGGACCCGCCGCAGCGACCGGGACCCGGCGGCGTAGTCGCCGCGCGTCGACACCGCGGCGAAGCCGGCGTGGCTGATCGGGCCGAGCATGGCCCGGGCGGGACCGCGCTCGGTCCACATCCGCAGCGCCTCCAGGCTCATCCAGCCGGCCATGACGTGATCGGCGACGACGAACAACGTCGGCAGCAGCGCGTTGATCAGGCCGCTCGCCGCGAGCAGCGCCGGGTCGGTGAGGTCCGGCCGGTCCAGCTCGGCGGCCCCGTCGGAGTGGTCGAGCCACCGGTACAGGTCGTCGAGGCGCCGGTCGAGCTCCATCGGGAGCCGCTCCGTGGCCGGGGCGACGATGCCGAGGTCGCGCAGCGACCCGAGACACAGCCTGATCGCCTCCGCGAAACGGTTCCGGTGGGTCAGGCTCCGGGCCTGCACGATCGTCGCGTTCGCGAGGTCCGCGGCGTTGCTGCACAGCCCCTCCAGGATGTGGTACTCCTCGTCCGCCTCTTCCAGGCGCCCCAGGCTGTACAGCGCGGCGTGGCGACGTGTGTGTACCTCGACGAGCGCGGCGGTCTGGTCCGGCTCGATCAGCCGCAGCGCGGCGGCCAGCAGCGAGTTCACCAGCGTGTAGTCCCCGATCAACGCCGCCTGCCCGGCGGCGCTGCGCAGCAGCCCCGCCACCCGGCGCCGCTCCGCGGGATCGTCGGTCGCGTCGGCCACCGGCAGGTACTGCTCGGCCGCGACCGGGAACAACTCGGGCACGGCGGCGAGCCGCCGGGCCATCGCCAGCCGCAGGGCGCGCAGCCGCGGCGGGTGCAGCCCGTGCAGGATCACCTCGCGGAGCCGGTCGTGGCGGAACCGCACCGCCGGATCCGGACCGGGCTCGACCACCAGGACGCCGTCCTCGATGGCGGGCGCGAGCCGCCGTTCCACCTCGGCCGCCGGCTCGGCCGTGGCCGTTTGCAGCAGGCCCAGCTCGGCCCGCCCGCCGAGGCACGCCATCGCCTCCACCATCCGCTGGGACGCCGCAGGCAACGCGTCGACCCGCGTCGCCAGCAGCCCGGCGACCTCGGACCGGCCGAGGTGAGTGTGCACGGCCGCGGTATCCCACCGCCAACCGGCGGCCGTGGCGGTCAGCAGGCCGTCGCGGCGCAGCGCGTTGAGCAGCTCCACGATCTCGTACGGGTTGCCCGAGGTGCACGGCTGGATCAGGTCGGCCAGGCCCCGCGCCGCCGCCTGGTCGACGCGGAGCATCTCGGCGACCATGAGGGCGCAGCCGCGCGCGGGCAGGTTGGTCAGCCGGAGGTACCGCACGCCGGTGTGGTCGCGCCAGCGGGACAGCGGCGCCGCCGGCGACTGCGCGGCGTTCGCGTCGTCGTCGCGGTACGCCCCGACCACCAACAGGCCGTCGATGCGCTCATCGCCGAACAGGAGGTCGATCACGCCGAGCGGCGTGCGCCCGGCCCACTGCAGGTCGTCGAGGAACACCACGATCGGGCGCCGCGGCGAGGCGAGGGCGCGGAGTGTCTCGACGGCCGTCCGCTGGGCCCGCAGCTGCGCGGTCAGCGGATCGCCCGCATCGGGCGGCACCGCCAGCAGCGCCGCGAACTCCGGGTTCAGCGCGGTCAGCAGACCCGCGTTCGGCCCGACCGTCTCCAGGATCCGGACGCGAACCTTGCCGAGCTCGTCCTCCGGCCCGGACAGCGACAGCCGGCCCAGCGCGCGAAGCACCTGATGGACCCCATTGAACTCCAGATCCCGCCGGTACTGGTCGAACTTGCCGGTCACGAACCAGCCGTCCCGGCCCGTCACCACCGTTCGCAGCTCGTTGACCAGCGCGGTCTTGCCCACACCGGGCGCGCCGCCGATCAGCACCCCACGGCACCGGCCCGTCAGCGCATCCGCGAACGCCGCCTCCAGCGCGGCGACCTCGGCGTCGCGGCCCACCAGCCGCGACGGCGGCAGCAGCCGCAGCGGTACGTCGCACGCGCCGACCGCCGCCTGGCCCGGGCCGGCGTCCCGCAGCCGCCGCAGGTCGTGGAGCAGGCCGTCCGCGCTCTGGTAGCGGTCGTCGGGCTCCTTCTCCAGCAGGTGCATGACGATCTCGGACAGCGGCACCGGCACGGCCGGGTTCACCTGCGCGGGCGGCGCCGCCATGCGGGCCAGGTGGGCGTGGGTGAGCTGGAGCGGGTCGCCGGAGCCGAACGGCGGTGTGCCGGTTGCCAGCTCGTACAGGGTCGCGCCCAGCGCGTAGAGGTCGGCGCGCTGGTCCACGGATCGGCCGGTGCGGCCGGTCTGCTCGGGTGCCAGGTAGGCCAGCGTGCCGATGATCTCGGCGTAGTGCGTGAACTCCGGGCGGATCTCGCCGAACGACGTCGCGAGGGCGAAGTCGGCCAGGCAGGGGGCGCCGTCCGGCGAGACCAGGACGTTCGCCGGTGTGATGTCGCGGTGCATCACCTGCCGGTGGTGCATGCCGGCCACCGCGCGGGCGAGGTGCAGGGCGATCCGGATCAGCTCGTCCGCGGGAAGCGGCTTGGCCAGGCCGGCCAGGGTGGTGTCGCCCGCGTCGGCGAGCATGATCCAGTCGGGGTGGTGCGACGCCTCCGCGAGCTGTACCACGCCGGTGACGCCGCGCAGCCGCTCCAGCATTGCCCGTTCATGCCGCACCCGCCGCCGCGCGTCCGGCCCCAGCGGCTCCTTGCGGATGATCGGGTGCCCGGCGACGAACAGCCGAGTGACGCGCGTGCGGTTGCTCTCGTGCACCGTTTCGCCTCGGACTGGCGGGTCCCGGCCTGTTCGCATGCGACGCCCTCCGCTCCACCGCCCCGCGTGCCACGCCCACCCTCCATCCTCCCGCGCGCGCGACAATTCGGTACATCCGGAGAAATCGGCACGTGGTCCGTCTGCCGGCGGGCGTCCCGCTACCCGGCGAAACCCACCACGCGTGACGGTGCCGGTTGGTCGCGACCGGATACGACTCGGTATTCACTTACGAGGTCACGATGGCTTGTATGTACACAAGCTCGGCTCTACTGTGTTACCGACCTCATGCGTATGGAAATTCACAAGATGGGACCGGTTCGGGCAGAGGGGCCGATCGACATGCAGCTCACGCAGACACCTCACAACGCGGCGCACGGTGACCCGGGCCGGATCCCGCCCGCGTCCGGTCCGGTCGTGGGGCTCGGCTTCCATGCCTCCTTCGACACGTTGCGCGCCACGGCCGCGGCGGTGGAGGAGGCGGGCGGCAACGGGTTCTTCGTCTCCGAGGCGGATCACGACGCGTTCGTCATGCTCACCGCCGCGGCGGAGCACACCCGGCACGTCACACTCGGCACCGCCGTGGCGATCGCGTTCGCCCGCACACCGATGTCGCTGGCCTACACCGCACACGACCTGCAGCGGCTCAGCGGCGGACGCCTCGTCCTGGGACTCGGCACGCAGATCGCGCCGCACGTGGTCAAGCGGTTCGGAATGCCCTGGTCCCGCCCGGCGGCCCGGATGAAGGAATACGTCGCGGCGTTGCACGCGATCTGGGGTTCCTGGCAGGCGGGCACGAAACTCAGCTTCGAAGGCGACTTCTACACCCACACCCTGATGCCCCAGGCGTTCTCGCCCGGTCCGCTGGACGGGCCCGTCCCGGCGATCTGGCTCGCCGGAGTGGGTCCGAAGATGGTCGAGGTCGCCGCCGAGGTGGCCGACGGCCTGTTCCTCCATCCGATGACCTCGGCCGACTACCGCGACCAGGTCATGCTGCCGTCGGTTGACGCCGGCCGTGCCGCGGCGCGACGCTCCGGTCCCTTCGCCGTCGCGGCGATGGCGACGGTCGCCACGGGTCGCACCGACGAGGAGATCGCCGCCTCGGTCGCGCTCACGAAGCGTCAGATCGCCTTCTACGCCTCGACGCCGGCGTATCTCCCGGTGCTCGCCCACCACGGCTGGGAGGAGCTCCACCACGCGGCGAACGAGGGCATGCGGCGCGGCGACTACCTCACCCTTGGCGAACTCGTCGATGATGTGGTACTCGAAACCTTCGCCATCGTCGGCGATCCACGGCAGGTTGCCGAGCGCTTGCGAGAGCGGTACCAGCCAGTGGATCAGGTCATCCTCACCATGCCCTTCCAGGACGCCGCGGCACAGGCGGCCGCCCTCGAGATCCTCGCGCTCTGCCGACACTGACGAAAGGCCGGCCATGACAACGACCACCCTCGCCACGGCGAACTTCGACCACCTGCTCGTCCGGGAGGCGGAGAACGGGATCTTCGTGGTCACCCTCAACCGGCCGGAGCGGCTCAACGCCCTCCATGACGCGCTCTGGGACGAACTGGACTCGCTGTGTGCCGTGCTCGAGCGCGACCCGTCGGTCCGCGTCGTCGTCCTCACGGGCGCCGGACGCGGCTTCTGCGCCGGCGCGGACCTGGACACGATCACGGCGCTGCCGGGCGGCACCGTCACGGACTTCATGCGCATCCAGGAGAAGGGCGCGAACGTCATCGCGCGGGTGAAGCGGCTTCCGGTCCCCGTGATCGCCGCGGTCAACGGACCCGCCGCCGGCGGTGGCCTGGCCCTCGCACTCGCCGCGGACGTCCGGATCGGCGCACCGGAGGCGCGGTTCAACGTCGCCTTCGTCCGGCTCGGCCTCAGCGGCTGCGACGTCGGCGTCTCCTGGCTGCTCCCGCGGGTCGTCGGGCTCGGCCATGCCTCGGAGCTGATGCTGACGGGTCGCCTGATCGACGCCGCGGAGGCCTACCGCATCGGGCTCGTGAACCGCGTCATGGCGGCGGACGATCTCGTGCCCGCGGCACTGCGGCTCGGCCGGGAGATGGCGGCCAACAGCCCGTTCGCGTTGAAGCTGACCAAGGAGGGCCTGCAGCTCAACGTCGACGCCAACTCGATCGAGGCGGCGATCGCCCTGGAGAACCGTAACCAGGTCCTCGCCTCCCGCACGCAGGACGCTCCGATCGCCATGGCGGCGTTCGTCGCCAAGACCACCCCGGCGTTCACCGGGCGCTGAGGCGGCCCTTCAGCCGTTGCCCGGTTTGCGCCGCTTGGTGGCCGCGAGCGCCTCGGCCATGGCCGATCGCGCCGCCCCGGTCAGCGCGCCGATCGCCTGTGCCCGGGCCTCGGCATCCAGATGGTCACGCAACGATGAGCCCGCGCCGGCGTTGAGGAGTCGCTTGCTGGCCTGCACGCCATAGGCCGGGTGCCCGGCCAACGCCGTCGCGAGGTCCGTTGCGGCGGCGAGCGGGTCCGCGCTGATGCCCGCGGCGAGCCCGGACGCGACCGCCTCCTCGGCGTTGAGGACTCCGGCGGAGAAGAACAGGTGTGCGGCACGGCCGTGCCCGATGATGCGGGGCAGCAGCCAGGAGAGCCCGAAGTCCCCGACCGTCATCCCCAGCCGCAGGAACGGGGCCGAGAACCTGGCGTCGGGTCCGACCACGCGAACATCGGCGGCGGCGGCGAACGCGAACCCGGCTCCGACCGCGTGCCCCTGGACGGCGGCGACGACCGGCTGCGGGATCGTCCGCATCGCCCACGTGACGGCCGCTCCCGCCGCCATCCCGGCCTGGGTCGCCTCCACGGGATCCGCGATCGCCGGGTCGGCCAGGCCGGCTTCCAGGTCGAGGCCGACGCAGAACGCGCGCCCCTCACCGGCCAGCACCACGGCGCGGACGTCGTGCCGGTCGCCCAGGCCGAGCAGGGCGTCCCGAAGCTCGACCAGCAGCCGGTGGGTGATCGCGTTCAGCCGACCGGGCCGGGCCAGCGTCACCCTCCCGACGCCGTCGCGCACGTCCACCCGCACGGTGCTGCCAGTCTCGTGTGCTGTTCCAGTCGCCATGGCTACTTTATATCAGCCAACATGGACTTGAACGACTGACGTAGAGAAGAGCATACTGATTCGACTCGCCGAGAACGGTCTCGCCGGGTGCTGCCAAGAAGAGGAGATGGCATGCCCGAGAACAAGGCAGTGGTCGCCGGCGTCGGGATGATCCCGTTCGCCAAGGCCGGCCACAGCGACCCGTATGACGTCATGGGCGCCGAAGCCGCTCGCCGCGCCCTCGCCGACGCCGGCGTCGAGTACAGCGCCGTCCAGCAGGCCTACACCAGTTACATCTACGGCGACTCGACCGGCGGGGAGAGGACCCTCTACCGCGTCGGCATGTCCGGCATCCCGATCATCAACGTCCACAACAACTGCTCCTCGGGTTCCACGGCGCTGTTCCTCGCCCGGCAGGCCGTGGAGAGCGGTGTCGTCGACGTCGCGCTCGCGCTCGGCTTCGAGCAGATGGAGGCCAACGTCGAGGGCAGGTGGCCCGAGCGGCCGCACCCCCTGGAGGAGTTCGTCAAGGTCGTGCTCGCCAAGCAGGGCATGCCCGAAGGGGGGATCCCCGGCGCCGCCTTCTTCTACGGCGCGGCGGGTGACCAGTATGTCGAGGAGCGCGGTATCGACCCGTCGGTCTTCGCGCACATCACCGTCAAGAACCGCCGCCACGCCGCGAACAACCCCTACGCCGTCTTCCGCGACCCGCTCACCGTCGAAGACGTCCTCGCGTCGCGCCGGATCTCAGGCCCGCTGACGAAGTTCCAGTGCTGCCCGCCCACCTCGGGTGCCGCCGCCGCGGTCGTGGTGTCGAAGGAGTACGCGAAGCGGCACGGCCTGCGCAGCGACGTGGTGATTGCCGCCCAGGCGATGGCCACCGACTTCCCGACCACGTTCGAGGGCGACATGAAGCGGCTCATCAGCTACGACATGACGGCCGGCGCCTCGAAGGAGGTCTACGAGCACAGCGGCATCGGCCCCGAGGACGTCCGCGTCGCCGAGCTGCACGACTGCTTCACCACGCACGAGTTCCTCATCTACGAGGCGCTCGGCCTCACCCCGGAGGGGACGGCCGAGAAGTTCGTGCTCGACGGCCAGAACACCTATGGCGGCAAGGTCGTCGCCAACCCCTCCGGCGGCCTGATCGCCAGGGGCCACCCGATCGGCGCCACCGGGCTCGCGCAGTGCGCGGAGCTCGTCTGGCAGCTGCGTGGACAGGCGGAGGGCCGCCAGGTCGAGGGTGTCACCACCGCCCTCCAGCACAACGTCGGTCTCGGCGGCGCGGCCGTCGTGACGATGTACCAGAAGGTGGATGCCTGACGTGGGAAAGCTCGAAGGTAAGTCCGCACTCGTCACCGGGGCCGGCCGCGGCATCGGCCGCGCGATCGCGTTCAAGCTCGCCTCGGAGGGCGCATCCGTCGTGATCAACGATCTCGACACCGAACCCGCCGTCGAGGTGGTCGAGAAGATCAACGCCTCCGGCGGCCGAGCCGTCGCGGTTCCGGGCAGTGTGACCGCCGAGGGGTTCGCCGACCGGATCATCGGTGCGGCCGTGGAGAGCTTCGGCGGCATCGACATCATCATCAACAACGCCGGCTACACGTGGGACAACGTGATCCAGAAGATCACCGACGAGCAGTGGCACGCCATCGTCGACCTGCACCTCAAGGCGCCCTTCGACATCCTGCGTGCCGCCCAGCCGGTCATCAGCGCCGCGGCGAAGCGGGAGAAGGCGCAGGGCATCGTGGTCCACCGCAAGGTGGTCAACATCTCCTCGGTGTCCGGCCTCCACGGCAGCTCCGGCCAGGCCAACTACTCGGCCGCCAAGGCGGGCATCGTCGGTCTCACCAAGACCCTCGCCCACGAGTGGGGCCGCTACAACGTCAACGTCAACTGCGTCGCGTTCGGCTTCATCGAGACGCGGCTGACCGCGCCCACCGGCGTGTCGACGATCCAGGTCGAGGGACACGAGATCAAGGTCGGCGTGCGGCCCGAGGCCATCGAGGGGCTCAAGATGCTGATTCCGCTGGGCCGGCCGGGCACGCCCGAAGAGGCCGCCGGTTCGGTGGTCATGCTCACGTATCCCGAAGCCGACTTCGTCTCCGGCCAGGTCATCACGGCCGCCGGCGGCTACGAGTACTGACGTCGAGTAGGGATCTGATGAGTACAGACAACGGCATCACCGACTTCGAAGGGCGAGTCGCCTTCGTCACCGGCGGCGCACGCGGCATCGGTCTCGGCATCGTCCGGGCCCTGCTGCGCCGCGGCGCGAACGTCGCCATCGCCGACATCAGTGGCGACGCGCTCGAGCGGGCACGGGACAGGCTCGGCGTGTCGCCGGACCGGCTGCGGGGCTACCGCCTCGACGTCACCGACCGTGAGCAGTACGCCGACGTCGCCGCCCAGGTCCGCCGCGACCTCGGCGAGGTGTCGCTGCTGTTCAACAACGCGGGCATCATCGACTCCGTCAGCCCCAGCAAGCTCTCGTACGCGATGTGGGACTACGTCATGGGGATCAACCTCGACGGCGTCTACAACGGGATCCAGACGTTCGTTCCCGGGATGCTCGCCTCGCCACGCCGCTGCCACGTCGTGAACACCGCCTCCGAGGCGGGCCTTGTCGAGGCGGGTTCCGGGTTCCTCTACCACGCGAGCAAGTACGCGGTGGTCGGCTTGAGCGAGTCGTTGCGCCGGGAGCTGGCGCACTTCGGCGTCGCGGTCTCGGTCCTCTTCCCCGGGCCGGTCGCGACCGACATCGTCGAGAACACGCGGCGTCTGCGGCCGGACACCGCGCCGGCCCACTCGGAGCGGGTCACCCAGATCCTCGACACCGCTCACCGGATCCTCAACGAACAGGGTGCCTCTCCCGACGGCGTCGGCGAGCTGGTCCTCGACGCGGTCGAGACGAACGCGCCCTATATCGCCACCCGCAACGAGCTGGGGGAGTACCTCCGCCGCCGCAACGACGACCTGACCGCGGCCATGCGGCGCGCCGAGAGCTTCCTGGCGAGCTACGACACGACCGTGGAGCAGGCCGTATGACCCAGCGGCCCGCCGGCCGCAGGATCGCCACCCTAAGATCAACGCCACGCTGAAGGTTTAAGATGGCCGCTGTGAGTTCCCGAGGACAACGCCGGATCGATGAGATCGGCGACGAGAGTCGCCGCCGCATCCTCGACGCAGCCGAAGAGCTGTTCGCCGAGCGCGGGTTCGACCGCACGTCCTTCGTCGACATCTCCGAGCGCTCGGGCATCAGCCGCGGCTCGATCCCGTGGCACTTCAAGAACAAGCACGGTCTGGTGATGGCCGTTGTCGAGCGCGCGCTCGAGCGCGCGGTCCGCGTCGAGCACTACCCGTCTCTGCCGACGCTGACCGAGCTGTTCGACGACTACGCCAACTGGGTGCGTGGCGGCAACTCGGCGCTGATGTTCATGATCCTGACCGAGGCCATGAGCAGCACGGGCGCCGTCCACCGCCAGTATCAGGAGTTCCTTGCCCAGCGGCGGCGCGGCGTCGGGCTCTGGCTGCGTGCGCAACGCCCCGAAGGTGTCGATCCCAAGATCGCGTCGAAGCGCGAGCGCGCCTTCGCGGCAGCGCTCACCGGAGCGCTCTACGGCATTCACCTGCATGCGCTCATCGACCCTGACGGCGTCGACCTCGACGAGGCCTTGCGGCTGATCGCCGCTCAGTTCGACAAGAACCGCGCCGACCTCTGGAACACCCTGCCGGCGCTCGACGACGCACCCCACAACGGCCGAAACGCGGGCAAGACCAGCGACTGATCCGGCCGCGCCGCCAACACCTTCTGAACTTCATCCCTCGGCCCTACTTTATGTCCGGTGACATAGAGTTGGTCCGCTTGATCCTACGATCGAGAGAGGTGCGATATGGATGCTGCGGAGATCGCGCAGATCCTGAAAGCCAGCCCGTCGGAACCGTTCGTGCGGACGATGGCCCGGCTCGCGGACGAGGACCCGGACTTCGTCGCCATCAGCCACGAGGACGACTCCATCACGCGTCGCGAGTTCGAGCGGCGTTCCAACCGGCTCGCCCGCGTCTACGCCGAGCAGGGCGTGAAGTTCGGCGACTACGTCGCCGTCTCGCTGCCGAACGGCATCGGCTTCTACGTCGCCTTCTTCGCGGTGCTCAAGGTCGGTGCGGTGCCGCTGCCCTTGTCGTACCGCCTGCCGATCGCGGAACGTCAGGCGATCATCGACCTCGCCGAGGCCGCACTCCTCGTCGGCGTGAACGAGGGGGACCACCCCGGGTATGCCGCGCTGCCGGCCGGGTTCGAGCCGGACGCCTCGGTGAGCGACGCGCCCCTGCCCGAGGTCGTCTCCCCGGCGTGGAAGGCGCCCACGTCCGGCGGCAGCACGGGACGCCCCAAGATCATCCGGGCCGGCGCCGGCGCCGAGGCATCGCCGGCGATCAACCAGATCGTGTTCCGCTACACGTCCCAGGACACCCAGGCCGTGGTGACGCCGCTCTACCACAACTCGGCACTGGGGATGTCCGTCGGCGGCCTGCTGCTGGGTCAGCACATCGTGGTCATGAACAAGTTCGACGCCGAGCAGACGCTGCGGCTCATCGAGAAGCATAAGATCACCTGGCTGATGCTCGTGCCCACGATGATGCACCGCATGTACCGGGTGATCGAGGCCGGCGGGAAGTATGACCTGTCGTCGATCCGGGCCCTGCTGCACCTGGCATCCAAGTGCCCCGAGTGGCTGAAGGAGAAGTGGATCGAGCTGCTGGGCCCGGACAAGATCCTCGAGATCTACGGCGGCACCGAGTCGGTCGCGATCACGCTCATCACCGGCAGCGAGTGGCTGCAGCACCGCGGCTCGGTCGGCCGGCCCTTCGTCGGCGACATGAAGGTCCTCGACGCCTACGGCAACGATCTGCCGGCCGGCGAGATCGGCGAGATCTACATGAAGAGCGACGACGGCCTCGGGCCCGCCTACGAGTACGTCGGTGCCGAGACCAGGTCGATCAACGGGTGGGAGACCCTCGGCGACCTGGGCTGGATGGACGAGGACGGCTACCTCTACATCAGCGACCGGCGCGTCGACATGATCGTCAGCGGCGGCGCGAACGTCTACCCCGCCGAGGTCGAGAGCGCGATCGACCAGCACCCCAAGGTGCTCTCGTCGGTCGTCGTCGGTCTGCCCGACGACGACCTCGTCCAGCGGGTCCACGCCTTGGTGGAGGCCGAGCCCGGCACGACCGCGCAGGAGATCCTCGACTTCCTCGCCGACAAGATCGTCCGCTACAAGATCCCGCGTTCCATCGAGTTCATCGACCGGCCGTTGCGGGACGACTCCGGCAAGGTGCGCCGCAGCCAGATGCGCGACGCCGCAATCGAGAGGATGAAGAGCAATGCCTGAGACCGCCTTCGAGCGGATCCGCTACGACGCTCCCGTCGATCGGGTCGCACGCATCACGCTGGCGCGCCCGGAGATGCGCAACGCGCAGGACTACCAGATGCTCCACGAGCTCGACCGCGCGTTCCAGCAGGCCACACTCGACGACGAGGTCCGGGTCATCATCCTGGCGGCCGACGGGCCGCACTTCTCCGCGGGTCATGACCTGACCAACACCGCGACCGGCGCCGACTTCGAGCCGCACTGCATGACCGGTGGGTACCTCCAGCCCGGCCAGGCCGGGGGCATGGCCAACGAGGAGGAGTTCTACCTCGGGATGTGCTGGCGCTGGCGCAATGTGCCGAAGCCGACCATCGCCCAGGTCCAGGGCAAGGTGATCGCCGGCGGCCTGATGCTGGTGTGGCCGTGCGACCTCATCATCGCCAGCGAGGACGCGACCTTCGCCGACCCGACCGTCGCCCTCGCGGTCAACGGGCACGAGTACCACACCCACACCTGGGAACTCGGCGCCCGCAAGGCCAAGGAGATGCTCTTCCGCGGCAACGCGCTCACCGCCCGCGAGTGCGAGAGCCTCGGCATGGTCAACCACGTCGTCGCCCGCGACGACCTCGAGCGGTTCACCCTCGACCTGGCCGCCGAGATCGCCCAGCGCCCCGCGTTCGGCCTGAAGCTGGCCAAGATGTCGGTCAACGGAGCACTGGAGGCCCAGGGTCAGTTCAACGCGCTCCGCCACGCGTTCGCCCTGCACCAGACCGCCCACGCCAACGCCCGCGCGGTCTTCGACGGCATCCCCGTCGACCCGTCCGGCATCGAGGTCATGCGGCAGCTCTCCAAGCGCGGCTAGTCACCCGCCCGCCCCGGATCACGGAAACGGCCTCCGGCGTCACCGCGCCGAAGGCCGTTTTCCCGTCCAAGCGCCTCCGCGTCAGGAGACCTCGTCGACGACCGGGTCGGGCATCGACTCGAGCAGAGCCTCCATCCGCATCCTCACGTAGGCCTTGACCGAGCCGTCGGTGTGGATCCACGTCGCCTTGGCCTCCATGCCGGCGATGACCATTTCGCCGACGGCGTCGATGCTCGCGCCCGAGCCGAGGAAGGCTTCGGTCTCCTTGTTGGCGCCGTCGCGCTGCACGACGGAAACGCCCTCGCCGACCCGCTCCGTGTTGCTCAGGATGCTGGTGGCGACGGGGCCGGGGCACAACACGCTCACGTCGATGCCGTACTTGGCCGCCGACAGCTTGAGCGACTCCGAGAGCCCGACGACCGCGAACTTCGAGGTCGTGTACAGCACGTTCGGGCCACCGACCAGTCCGGCACCGGAGGCCGTGTTGACGATGTACCCGCCCGCGCGGCGCTCGATCATGCGGGGTGCGAAGGTCTGCAGGCCGTTGACCACGCCCATGAGGTTCACGCCGAGCGCCAGGTCCCACATCTCGTACCGCATCTTCGACAGCGACGAGTACGGCGCGATGCCGGCGTTGTTGAACAACAGGTTGACCGGGCCCAGCTTCGCCTCGGCGTCGTCGGCGACCGCGGCGAATGCCTGGCGATCCCGCACGTCGAGCCGAAAGGTCTCGACGTCGGTCACCTGGGCGAGCTCGCTCCGGCTGGAGGTCAACGCCGCCTCATCGATGTCGGCCAGCGCGAGGCGTACGCCGCGCTTGGCCAGCGCGCGCGCAATGCCCAGCCCGATGCCCTGACCGCCGCCGGTGATGAAGGCGACCGAACCCTTCCACTCCCTCACAAGACTGCCTTTCTCCGATGGGCCCGCACGCGGGCGCACTCTCTGTCAATCAGCATAGGCTTGTTAGTCAAAACCTGTGTTGTCCTGTTGTCTATGTGCTGATCAACATAGTATCGTGTGGTCCACGTCACGGGGAGTCCGCCAGTCCGCCACGGGAAGGAAACCCAAAATGCGTAGAAGGATGCTTATCGCCGGCGCTGCCGGCTTACTGTTGGCCGCCACTGCCGCCGGGTGCGCTCAGGACAGCAACGACTCCGCCCAGGGAGCCAGCCAGGCCCCGACGTCGGCGACGTCGAGCGCGGCCGCCAGCAGTCAGCCGTCGGCGGCCTCGAGCGTGAAGTACTTCAAGACCGAGATCACCCCCGACACCGGAGTCGCCGCGGGAGCGGTGCTGACCACCACGTCCACGGGCGCCACCCCCTCGACGGCCTACCTGTGTCTCGTCGCCGTGTTCGACGCCAGTGGCGGCGGAGTGTCGGCACCCGACAAGTCGACCTTGAAGAACGTGAAGTCGGATGCCGACGGCAAGCTCACCTGCGAGGTCACCTACAAGCCCTTCTCCGCGCCGGACACCGCGGGCGTCACGCGCCACTGCCCCACCACTGCCGCTGACCAAGCGGCGGGGTTCAAGTGCGGCGTCGTGCTCGCCGACGCCGCCACCGTCGGCGCCGTCTCCGCGTCGGCCGTCGCGTTCACGCCCAAGGAGTAGCAGTCCCCTCGATCGAGCCGCTCGAGCCACCCGTTCGGTCCCGGGTCCGAGCAAGCAGGCGGCCCGGGACAGCGACGCCGGCAGGCGTCCGCGACAGCACAACTGAGGAGACTGATCGTGCGGTGAAAGGGGTACCGATGACCGAAGAAGACCGCGCAGTGAGCAGCGACCCCCGATCCATCGCCGCCGCCGTGCTGGCCAGAGAGACGCTCGGCGGCCGGCACGACTCCGCAGGACCCGAGGACGGTGCTCCGCACGGCGCGGAGGTCGCGCCCGAGCCGGAGGTGACCTTCAGGCAGGTCGTGTCCATCGGCGGGCGCGCCACCATCGGCCTGCTCTTCGGCCTCGCGGTGCTCGACAGCGTCGACAACGCGATGTTCACCGTCTTCGCACCGGACATCCGCGAGTCGATCGGCATCGGGTCCTCGGCCGTCGCGGTCGTCGGTGCGCTCGCCGGTGTCATGGTCTCCCTGGGCGCGCTCCCGCTCGGCTCGCTCGGAGACCGCTTCCGGCGCACGGCCATCGCGGGCGTCTGCACCCTCGGCTGGGCGGTCGCCGCTGCCTTCCTGGGGTTCGTCCAGGCCCTGTGGCAGCTGGTCATCGTCCGGATCGTCGCCGGCGTCGGCAAGGCGAACGAGGGACCGATCCAGGGTTCGATCCTGGCTGACACCTACCCGCCGGCGGGGCGCGGCCGGGTCTTCGGCGTTCACCGGAGCGGGCTGCCGCTCGGCATCGTGCTCGGGCCGGTGCTGGCGGCCGTCGTCGCCGTGATCGTGCCGGGCGGCCACGATGCCTGGCGGTGGGCGTTCGGTGTCCTCGCCGTTCCCGGCGTCGTGCTCGCGCTGGGCGTCCTGCGTCTGCGTGAGCCCGTACGGGGACGGTTCGAACAGGAGGCGCTACTCGGCGGCGAGCTGCCGCCCGACCCCCACGCGCTCCCGATCACGCTCGGGGCGGCGTTCGCCCGGCTCAAGAAGATCCGCACGTTCTACTTCGTGATGGTGGCGCTCGGCGCGTTCGGTCTCTGCGTGACCACGATCCCGATCTACCTCAGCCTCATCCTCGAGGACCACTTCGGGCAGAGCGTCGAAGCGCGCGGCGTGATCGGCGCCGTGACCGCGATCGGCGGCCTGGCCGGCGCCGCACTCGGCGGTATGTACAGCGACCGCCTCTTCCGGCGCAGCCCCGCGGCGTGCCTCTACCTGGGCAGCGGGGCGCTCGCCGCGCTCGGCGTCGGGTTCGGCATCCAGGCGTACGCCCCGAACATCGCGACGTACGTGGTCGTCGGGATCGTCACCACGGCCATCCTCTTCTTCGGCCTCGTCCCGCTGACGCTCGTCGTCGCCGCGGTCACTCCCGCGCAGTTCCGCGCCACGGCGTTCGCGCTCTCGGGGCTCTACCTGGCGCTCGTCGGCGGGCTCGGCGGGGCACTGGTGACCGGCCTCGCCGAGGAGTCCTGGGGCACCCGGGCCGCCATCGCCGTGGTCGCGCCGGCGGCCTCGATCCTGGCGGGCCTCATCCTGGCGAGCAGCGCCGGGCACCTGCCGCGCGACATCGCGCGTGCCGCCGCCGACCTCATCGAGGAGCGCACCGAGCGGCTCCGTCTCGCCCGGGGCGACGAGGTGCCGCTGCTGCAGGTGAGCCATCTCGACTTCTCCTACGGCCCGGTGCAGGTGCTCTTCGACGTCTCCCTGGAGATCCGCAAGGGGGAGACCCTCGCCCTGCTCGGCACCAACGGCGCCGGCAAGTCGACCCTGCTGCGCGTCATCTCCGGTCTCGAGTACGCCGACCGCGGCGCGGTCCGTGTCTCCGGTCGCACCGTCACCTACGCCGACCCGGCGACGCGCGTCCGGCTGGGGATCGTCCAGGTTCCCGGTGGCCGCTCGGTCTACCCGAACCTCAGTGTTTCGGAGAACCTCCTCATCGGCGGGTACACCCTGCTCGGTGACTCCTCGAACCTCGAAGCGCGAGCCCGGGAGGTGCTCGAGCGGTTCCCCGTCCTGCAACACCGCCTCGACCAGCCGGCCGGCACGCTCTCGGGAGGCGAGCAGCAGCTGCTCGGTCTGGCCACCGCGATGCTGCTGCGCCCCGAGGTCCTGCTCATCGACGAGCTCTCCCTCGGCCTGTCGCCCGTGATGGTGCAGCAGGTCCTGGAGATCGTCGAGGGACTGAAGGCCGACGGCCTGACGATGGTCATCGTCGAGCAGTCGGTGAAGATCGCCCTGTCCATCGCCGACCGGGCCGTCTTCATGGAGAAGGGCCAGGTCCGCTTCGAGGGCCCGGCTCAGGAGCTCGCCCACCGCGACGACCTGGTGCGCGCGGTCTTCCTCGGCACGGGAGGTGCCTAGCATGGGTATCCCCGGAACGAGTTGGACGATCGGGTCCGACATGCTCGTGTTCGGAGTCCTCGCCGGACTCGCCTACGCCATCCTCGCGGCCGGCATCGTGCTGGTCTACCGCGCCACCAAGGTGATCAATCTCGCCCACGGCGAGATCGGCGCCTTCGGGGCGGCGCTGCTGGCCAAGCTCGTCCTTGACTGGCACTGGAACTTCTGGCTCGCGCTCGTCGCCTCGCTCGCGGCCGGCGCGGCGGTCGGTGCGGTCGTCGAGATGGGCGTCATCCGCAGGCTCGCGAAGTCGCCTCGCCTGATCCTCCTGGTCGCCACGCTCGGGGTCGGCCAGGTCGCGTTCCTCGCCCGTGTGCTGCTCCCCAAGATCAAGAACTACGGTCCCTTCCCGTCGCCCTTGAACCGCGAGGCCGAGTTCGGTGGGGTGATCCTCAGCTCGCCGCACTTCATGATGCTGGCCTTCGTACCGGCCGTGATCGTCGGCCTGACCCTGTTCCTGACGAAGACGCCCTTCGGTGTGGCCGTCCGCGCATCCGCGGACAACCCTGACCGCGCCAAGCTCGCCGGCGTCCCGGTGATGCGGGTGTCGACCACGGTCTGGGCGGTCTCCAGTGCGCTCGCGGTGCTGACCGTGGTCCTGCTCAACCCCGTCAGCGGCGCGGTCGTCGGCCTGCCCACCGCGTCGGTCGGCCCAGGCCTCCTGCTGCACGCGCTCGCGGCCGCCCTCGTCGGCGGCCTCACCTCGATGCCGCGCGCACTGGTCGGCGGCATCGTCGTCGGTGTCGTCGAGGCGGTGATGACCGCCAACGGCGCACCGCCCGGCTCGACCGATCTCGTCCTCTTCATCGCGATCCTGGTGATGACCCTCCTGCGTCGCCCCGACGTGGATTCCAGCGCGGACGGGTTGGGCATCAGCGTCAAGACGCCGCCGCTGCCCGAGGTGATGCGCAACCTGTGGTGGGTGCGCCGCTCCGGACTGGTCGCCGCCGCCCTCGCGGCCGTGGTCGCGGTGTGCCTCCCGCTGATCTTCACCAGCTCGGCCAACACCTACAGGCTCACCACGGTCTTGGTCTTCGCGCTCATCGGGCTCTCCGTGACCGTGCTCGCGGGCTGGGCCGGCCAGCTGACGCTCGGGCAGTTCGCGTTCGTCGGCATCGGCGCGCTGGTGGCGACCCAGCTCGCGAGCCATGGCGTCCCGTTCCTCGCGGCGGTCGCCGAGGCCGCGGTCGCGGGCGGCGTCGCGGCCTTCGTGGTCGGCCTCCCCGCGCTGCGCGTCAAGGGCCCGTTCCTCGCCATGACGACCCTCGCCTTCGCCGTGGCCTGCCAGTCATGGCTCTACGGGCAGGACCTGTTCGGCAGGGGACCGATCTACACCTTCCCCAAGCTCGAACTGTTCGGGGTGTTCGACCTCTCCTCCCAACGTACCGTCTATTTCCTCACCCTGATCGTCCTGGTCGTCGCCGCCGCGGCGGTCGCCCGCCTGCGTCGCACCGGCGTCGGGATCTCGATCATCGCGGTGCGGGACAACGAGCGGGCCGCGGCCAGCTTCGCGGTCTCGCCGGTCGCGGCGAAGCTCTCCGCGTTCGTCTTCGCCGGCGCGCTCGCCGGCCTGGCCGGTGGCCTGTACGCCGCCGCCGCGGGTCAGTTCGCCCTCACGGCGACGACGACCCCGGCGATCTTCGGCCCCGATCAGTCGACCTTCATCATCTCGATGGTTGTGATCGGGGGACTGGGCCGGGTCTCCGGCTCGGTCCTCGGTGCGATCTACCTCGTCGGCCTGCCCGCGCTGCTCGGCGACTCGGTCTCGGTCAGCCTCGCCACCTCCGGCATCGGAGTCCTGGCGCTCATCCTCTTCCTGCCCGGCGGTCTGACCCAGGTCGGGCTGTCGGCGCGCTCCGCATTTCTCACCTACATCGCCCGCGGACGCGAGGCCGCGCCGGCTCCTTCGCGCCCGCCGATCGACGCGCTGCCGCGCCCCGAGCCCCGCCCCGTCGCCGACCCGGCCGCGCCGGCGATCGAGGTCAGCGGGGTCAACGTCGCCTTCGGCGGCAAGGTGGCGCTCAAGGACGCCTCGTTGCGGGTCGCCCGGGGCGAGGTCGTCGGCGTGATCGGCTCCAACGGCGCCGGCAAGTCGACCCTGATGAACGTCATCAGCGGTTTCATCAGCCCGCAGTCGGGCCGGATCCACATCGGCGGCGCCGACGTCACATCGTTCAGCCCCCACCGGCGGGCGGCCCTCGGGATGGGGCGCGTCTTCCAGGACGCGCGACTCTTCGGCGACCTCACCGTCCACGAGACCGTCCGGGTCGCGCTGGAGGCCCAGGAGCGCTCGGAGTTCGTTCCGTCCCTCCTCGCGCTGCCCGGGGGATGGACGAGCGAGCGGCGGAAGCTCACCGACGCCGACAGCTACATCGACTTCATCGGCCTCGGCCGCTACGCCCACACCCTCACCGCCGAGCTCTCCACGGGCACCCGGCGCATCGTCGAGATGTGCTGCCTGCTCGCCCAGGGAGCCGACGTGCTCCTGCTCGACGAGCCCACCGCCGGCGTGGCGCAGAAGGAGTCGGAGGCGTTCGGGCCGCTGATCAAGAGCATCCAGACCGAGCTGTCGGCGACCGTCGTCATCATCGAGCACGACATGCCGCTGGTCATGTCGATCTCCGACCGCCTGTACTGCTACTCCGCCGGCCGGCTCATCGCCGAGGGCACTCCCGAGGTCGTCCGCGACAACCCCGACGTCGTCGCCGCCTACCTCGGCACCGACAAGCGGGCGATCGAACGCAGCGACGCCCTCACTGGCGCGAAGGATCCCGCATGACCCGGACCAGCCGCAGGACCCGCACGCTGCTCGGCCTGACCGCCGGGCAGTGGCAGACGATCCTGCTCGCCGTGATCCTCGCCGGAGTGCTCCTGGCCGTGACCCTGCCCGCCGTCCTCGACTGACCGCCTGCCTGCGAGGGATATCCATGACCAGAACGTCGCGCTTCCAGGTGCTGGCGCCCGCTCGCGCCTACGCCGTGCTCGTTGCCGTCTCCGGCCTGCTGCTCACCGTCGGCCTCGTGCTGCCGCTCGCCCTGGCGTCCTCCGCGCCGGCGAATGTCGGTACCGGCCGCAGCAACACCGGTCCCATCGCCGTCGAGAGCGCCAGCGCCAGCGCCGGCCCGGGCTCCGGCCCGCCCCGCAGGTCGACCGCCGACCAGGTCACCGACGTCGCCCAGGGGGTCACCGACACCACGATCAAGGTCGGCGTCGTCCTGCTCGACCTCTCGTCGGTCGACTCGCTCGGGCTCGGACTCCCGAACTACGACATCCAGCTCCAGCAGGCGGCATTCGACTCGCTCTTCAACGCGGTCAATGCCAGCGGCGGCATCAACGGTCGCATGATCAAACCGATCTACGCCAGTCGCGACACCCTCGCCACGACCGGCCCGCACTCCGACAAGGAGATCTGCATCAGGCTCGCCAAGGACGAGCAGGTCTTCGCCGTCATCGGCCTCACCTACGACGCCGGCACCTGCGCGGTACTGCAGTACCACGTGCCCGTCGTCACGCGGTACCCCGCGCTGGAAAAGGTCTACCAGGATTCGCACGGCCTCCTGGCCACCCTCGATCCCCCGCTGGAGCAGATCGAGCGCAACTGGGCGACCGTCCTGGTGAAGTCGGGACTCGTGAAGGGTCACAAGGTCGGCATGCTGAGCGTCGCGGACGGGTCCACCTACCAGCTCTCGGGCGAGGCGGCCGCCGACACGCTCAAGCAGCGCGGGTACCCGCTGACCGTCATGGGCGAGCTCAACCCGGCGAACGGCGTCCCGGAAATTCAGGCGCTGATCCAGAAAATGAAGTCCGCCGGGGTCGACTCGGTGATGCTCGCATCCGACTTCGCCAACGCGCTCCGGTTCGTCGCCCTGGCCGAGGCGCAGCACTACACGCCGCAGTACCTCACCAGCGACCTGGGGTCCCTGGCGTCCGACGGTCTCCTGGCCAACGCCGGGCAGAGCCTGGACGGCGCCATCGCGTTCACCGACAACGCCTGGCCGGCCAAGGGCGCGCTCGCGACACCCGAGAACCAGACGTGCGTGGACAACTACAACAAGACCACCACGACCACGGACATTCCGCCGGGAGCGCAGAGCGCCGTACCGCTCGTCTGCGCCATCACGCAGATCTTCGTGCGCGCCGCGACCGACGCTGGAACCCGCCTCAACCCGCGCAGCTTCGTCCAGGCGCTGGAGGGCATCGGCGCCATCGAGGGCCTCCCCGCCGTGCTCCCGGGCACCTTCGCGCCGGGCAAGACCGGCTATTCCGACCAGCTACAGCCTCTGCGCTGGTCGAGCGCCACGAAATCCTATTCCCCCGACGGAGCCCGGGTGGATGTCAGCTAGCGTCAGCATGGAACTGCCGGGTGCACACGAAAAGAGAAATCATGCCAGACAACGGCCCCCATCTGACCACGCCGCTGGACGTGAGGACGAGCGAATCTCCGGGCTGGTTCACCTCGGCGCTCGCGACGCTTCCCGAACAGGGCGCGACGGCCGTGGACGGCGCGACCATCGTCTACCGGGCGTGGGGCGAACCTGGCGGCCCGGGCATCGTCCTGGTGCACGGCGGCGCGGCGCATGCCCGGTGGTGGGATCACATCGCCCCGTTGCTGGTGGAGGGCCATCGGCGGGTCGTCGCGGTCGACCTCTCAGGGCATGGCGACAGCGACCACCGCGCCTCGTACAGCCTGGACACATGGGCGATGGAAGCGCTGGCCGTCGGCGGGGCGGCAGGCATCACGAGTCCACCGGTGATGATCGGGCACAGCATGGGCGGATTCGTCACCCTGCGGACCGCCACGCTCTTCGGCGCGCGTCTGTCCGGCGCCGTGGTTGTCGACTCACCGGTGCGAGAGCTCACCCCGGAGGAATCGGCGGCGAGGGCGGGAGTCGCCTTCGGCCCGCTGCGGGTCTATCCGACGTTCGAGGACGGGCTGCGGCGCTTCCGCCCCGTGCCCGACCAGCCGGTGCTGGACTACATCGCCGCGTACGTCGCCGAACACTCGCTCCGCCGCGTCGACGGGGGCTGGGCCTGGAAGTTCGACCCCAACATCTTCGGGCGGGCGCACCTGACGCCTTCGCTGCTCACCCGGCTCGAATGCCGCGTGGCCCTCTTCCGAGGCGAACACGGCATTCTCTCCCAGCAGATGACCGATGTGATGTACGACAAGATGGGGCGCGTCGCGCCGGTGATCGAGATCCCCGACGCGGGCCATCACATCATGCTCGACCA
The DNA here is from genome assembly GCF_050948465.1 of Dactylosporangium sp. CA-092794. Taxonomy (NCBI): domain Bacteria; kingdom Bacillati; phylum Actinomycetota; class Actinomycetes; order Micromonosporales; family Micromonosporaceae; genus Dactylosporangium; species Dactylosporangium sp. CA-092794. The sequence continues at coordinate 5,115,067 of NZ_CP192044.1, forward strand.
GCCGCTCGCCCTCGTCACGGCGCTTCGGACGCTCCTGTCGGACTGGGACCACTCACGCCCGATTTCCAGCCCGATGTGAGCGGACGAGTGCACTTCATGCTCCGCGTCGGCACCTGGATCAGCGTCATCGCGCTGGCCAGTACCGGATGGACGATTTACCGAAATCTGCTGGACGGCAGCAGCTGGCCCATTGTCGTCGTGCTGGCTGTCTCGTGCGGCGCGCTGGTCTTTCGCGGCCGTCACGCGCTGGCTCCGTGGCTGGTTTGTGTCTCGGCGCTCGTGTTGGTTTCCGGCGTCAAGGGCACCGGCGGTGCGACTGCGGCGTTGTGCCAGCTGGCGCTGTTCCATCTGGTGTCGCTGCGGGGCCGGCGTGCGGCGGCGGTGGCCACGGTGGCGACGTTCGGTGCCTTGTGTCTCGTGGTGTGGTGGCAGACCCCGTTCGCTGTCGTCGGATGGGGTGGGATCACCGCGGCGGCGTGGACCATCGGCTCCGCGGGTTCGGCCGCGGCCAGGCGAACGCGTCGGGAGTACGTAGCGACGGTCGAGGAACGAGCGCGGTGGGCGTTGGCCACGCGTGAAGCCGAGGCGAGCCGTCGCGTCATCGAGGAACGGCTGCGGATCGCGCGAGAGCTTCACGATGTGGTGGGACATCACGTCGCGGTGATCCGGGTGCACGCCGGAGTGGCGCGGCGCACGCTCAGCACCGCGCCGGACCGGGCCGCGACCGCGCTGGCCGAAACCGAGGTCGCGGCCAAGGCCGTCATGCGCGAGATGGCCGGCATTCTCCGGGTGCTGCGGAATACCGAAACGGCGGACCTGCCGCCGCCCGCACCCGGCCTCGCCGACATCGACGCGCTGATCGCCTCGGTGCGTGCCGGAGGGCTCGACGTCGTGCTCGACCGGCAGGTGGACGCAGGCCGAGTGTCGCAGTTGGTAGGCGTCACGGCCTACCGGGTGGTCCAGGAGTGCCTGACCAACGCGCGCCGGCACGGGACCGGGCAGCTGAGGTTGACGTTGCGCACCGAACCCACCGTGTTGGCGATCGAGGCGACGAACCCGATTTCGCGCGCTCCGGTCACCGGTGAGACCGCCGGCTTCGGGCTGATCGGCATGCGCGAGCGGGTGCGAGCCGTCGTGGGCCGCCTGGAGACGTCGAACCGCGACGGGCATTTCCGGGTGTGGGCCGAGTTGCCGCTGGAGGAAAGGGTCGAGGTGGCCCAAGGCGAAGGCAGGAGACCGTAAACGATGACCGATCCGCAGCCGATCCGGGTGCTGCTCGCGGACGACCAGGCGCTGATCCGCGTCGGATTGCGTGGCGTGTTCGAATCCGAGCCCGAGATCACGGTCGTCGGCGAGGCGGTGGACGGAGCCGAGGCGGTGCGAACGGTCCGCGCCGGCGGCGTGGACGTCGTGCTGATGGACCTGCGGATGCCGGGCATCGATGGGATCGAAGCGACCCGGCAGCTGACCGCGGATTCCGGCGCTTCCCCCGGCGTCGCGGTCCTGGTTCTGACCACGTTCGAGACAGACCAGTACGTGCTCGACGCGGTCGCCGCCGGCGCACGTGGCTACCTCGGCAAGGACACCGATCCCGAAGACCTGGTGCACGCGATCCGGATGATCGCCCGCGGGAAGACGTTGCTCTCGCCGCGCGCGATGACGGCACTGGCCGCCCGCGCGGCCGCGCCGGTGCCGGCCGATCCGCGCGCGGCGCGAGCGCTGGCCGCGCTGACCGACCGGGAACGGGAGATCGCTGAGCTGGTCGCGCGCGGGCTGACGAACGAGGAGATAGCTCGCCAGCTGGTGATCTCACCGCTCACGGTGAAGACGCACGTCAATCGGGCCATGGTCAAACTGGATGCCCGTGACCGGGCCGCGCTGGTGGTCGCCGTCTACGCCGGCCGGTCGCCCGACGTACCGCCGGCGCAGTAGACGGGCGTGCCGCCGGCGCGGTAGGGGAGTTGCCGCCGCTGGACGACGCCGTCAGCGCCGCGGACCGCGACGCTGGATGCCATGGCTCGCTTTCTCTTCCGGCTCGGTCGCGCCAGCGCCCGACACCGCATTGTGGTGCTCGTCCTGTGGATCGCGATCGCCGTCGCGCTCGGCGTCGGCGCCTCGCACACGAAGTTCAGCGCCGACGCCTTCTCGCTGCCCGGTTCGGAATCGAGTCGCGCGCTCGACCGGATGCACGCGGATTTCCCGGCGACGGCATCGTCCGACGACGATGGCACGGGCACCCTGGAGCTGGTGCTGACGGTCCCCGACGGGCAGCAGATCACCAGCGCCGAGAACATGACGCTCGTCCGTGAAGTACTCACGGAAGCCGGGAAAGTCCCCCACGTCAGCGCGGCGAGCAACCCGTTCGACGCTCAGCGCCCCTACGTGTCGAAGGACGGCGCCACCGCGGTGTCGACGCTGTCGCTCACCGGCCTCACCGGCGAGAACCGCGAGGGCGTCTACGACGACGTCCGTACCGTGGCCGCGAATGCCCGTGCCGACGGACTGGACACGCAGGTCGGCGGATCGATCGGTGACTTCGGCGCCGAGGGAGGCCAGCTCACCGAGGGGCTCGGCGTGCTCCTCGCGTTCGTCGTGCTGATGTTCACGTTCGGGTCGCTCGTCGCCGCCGGCGCGAACCTGCTCGGCGCCCTCGTCGGCGTCGCCGTCGGTCTCCTCGGCGTACTCACGTTCTCCGCGATCCACCCGTTGACCGACACGACGCCGACGCTGGCGCTGATGCTCGGCCTGGCCGTCGGCATCGACTACTGCCTGTTCATCCTGGCTCGCTTCCGCTCCGAACTGCGTGACGGACGGCCGGTGGAGGAGGCGATCGGCCGTGCCGTCGCAACGGCCGGTTCGGCGGTGCTGTTCGCCGCCGCCACGGTCGTCATCGCGTTGGCCGGCCTGTCGGTTGTCCGGATCGGGTTCCTCACCGAGATGGGTCTGGCCGCGGCGTTCACCGTCGCTGTGGCGGCCGCGATGGCCGTCACACTGCTCCCCGTTCTCATGCGGACGATGGGGCGCCGTGCCCTGCCGCGCCGTGAGCGTCGCGGTGCCGCTCCGCGGGCGTCCCACTCGACGCGGACGACCTTCCTGGAACGTTGGGTCCGCACAGTGGTACGGCGGCCGGTGCTGGTCGGTGTCCTCGCCATTGCGGGCCTGCTGGCGCTGGCGGCGCCGACGCTGTCGATGACCACCGCGCTGAGCACTCCGGGCGGAGACGACCCGAACAGCACGCAGCGGGCCGCCTACAACCAGATCGCGGCCGAGTTCGGCCCCGGCGCCCAGAATCCGCTCATCGTGCTGGTCGAAGGCACGGCCGTCAACGACCAGCTACCGGCCGTGACGCACCTGCTCAGCGGGCTCGACCACGTCATCGCGGCCACACCGGCCGGCGTGGCCGAATCCGGTGGTGCGGCCCTCGTGCAGGTGATCCCGGACGGCGGGCCGATCGAGGCGAGCACGCAGGACCTCGTGCACCGGATCCGCGACGCGTCCGGCGACGTCGCGGGCGTGCGCTTGTCGGTGACCGGCCGGACCGCGGTCAACATCGACACGAACAGCGCGTTGCAGGACGCCCTCACCACCTATCTGATCGTGGTGGTCGGTCTGTCGTTGCTGCTGCTGATCGTGCTCTTCCGTTCGCTCCTGGTTCCGTTGCTCGCGACGCTGGGCTTCCTGCTGTCGCTCGGCGCGGCGGTGGGCGTGACCGTGGCGGTCTTCCAATGGGGCTGGCTGGACCAGCTGTTCGCCGCACCGTCCGGCAATCCGATCCTGAGCCTGCTCCCGATCCTGATCGTGGGCATCCTGTTCGGGCTGGCGATGGACTACCAGGTCTTCCTGGTCTCGCGGATGCACGAGGCGCACCGGCACGGGCTGAGCCCGGTCGAAGCGATTCTCGACGGCTTCGGCCGCACGGCGGCGGTCGTCGCCGCCGCCGCGCTGATCATGGGAGGCGTGTTCGCGGGGTTCTCGCTCACCCCCGGATCGGTGATCGCCTCGCTCGGACTGGCCCTTGCGGTGGGTGTACTCGCCGACGCGTTCGTGGTTCGTATGATCATCACACCGGCGCTGCTCACGCTGCTGGGCGAGAAGGCGTGGTGGATGCCACGATGGCTCGACCGCATCCTGCCGCATCTCGACGCCGAGGGCAGCGCGCTGGAGGAGACCGCCGCCGAGCCGTCGGCGCCGGTCCTCGCCGCGCGGCGCTGACCACGTCGAGAGCCGCACTCGGCGCCAAGCATCAGCGGTGCGCGCGATGCCGGGTGGCGAGGGCGACCACGATCGCCCCGGCCACGAGCGTGAGCCCGGCCCCGGCCTGCAGCGCGGTGCTGGCGCCGGTGACGAAGGCGTCGGCGATCTGGCCCCGCGCGCCGGGGTCGAGTGCGGTTGCTTCGGCGACGGTGCGGGGCAAGGGGTCGAGGGCTTGCAGAGCGGAGGGCAGGTGCCGGGAGAACACGGCGACGGTGATCGTGCCGACGACGGCGATGCCGAGGGCGCTGCCGAGCTCGCGCGCGGCCGATTGGAGGCCACCGGCGACGCCGGCCTGCTCCGGCGGGAGGCCGGAGGTCAGCTCCGCGGTGAGGGTGGGCAGCGCGAGGGCGAAGCCGATGCCGAGCACGACGAGCCAGATCGCGTAGACGATGAACGGCTGCCGGGTCGCGAAGGACAGGCCGAGCAGGCCGCCGCTGATGCAGAGGAAGCCGGCGCCGAGCGCGACGGGGATCCCGATCCGGGCGACGAGGGCCGGGATGAATCGGGAGCCGATCAGGATGGGGATGGCGAGCGGGAGCGTGGCGAAGCCGGCGGCAAGCACCGAGAAGCCGCGTCCGTACTGCAGCAGCGAGGCGTTGAGGTAGAACAGCCCGAAGCTGCCGAACCAGGTCACGAGCATGCCCAGGCTCGCGCTGGTCAGCATCGGTGCCCGGAACAGGCGCGGGTTGAGCAACGGATGTCTCACCCGCAGTTCGACGAGCACCCAGACGGCCCCGAGCACGACGGCGAGCACGAAGGCGCCGAGCACGACGGGGCTTGCCCATCCCCGGTCGGGGCCTTCGATGATGCCGATGAGCAGGGCGACGGAGGTCGCGACGAGCAGTACGGTCCCGGCCGGGTCGAGACTGCGGTACGTGCGAGGGCTCGACGTGGTGATGACGGCGATCCCGGTCGCGCAGAGCAGCGCGACCGGGACGACGCCCCAGAACAGTGTCTGCCAGGCCCCGGTGTTCAGCAGCGCGGCCCCGGCGGTGTTGCCGACGATGCCGCCCATGCCGGAGATCGCGCCCCAGATCGCGAGCGCGCGGCGGCGGCGATCCTCGCCGGTGGCGTGGACGAGCACGCCGACGCAGTTCGGGAGCACGAGTGCGGCGCCCAGGCCCGAGACGATCCGGCCGGCCAGCATGAGGGGCACGGCAGTGGAGAGCGCGGAGATCGTGGCTCCGGCGGCGAAGACGAGCAGGCCGGTCAGGAGCGCGCCTTTGCGGCCGAAGCGGTCGCCGACGGCTCCGCCGGGAATGACGAGGCAGGCGAAGACGATGACGTAGGCGTCGACGATCCACAGCAGCTCGGACGATCCCGGGTGCAGGTCGCTGCTGGCGAGCAGCGGTACCGCGAGGTTGATGGCGGCGACGAAGCCGACGACGAGGATCGTGCAGGCGCAGACGGCGACGAGCACGAGGGTTTCGCGGCGGCGCACCGCGGCGCTGGGCTGGTTGACTTGTGTTTCGATCACGCGTGGTCCTCCAGCGGGTGGCGCCGGCGCCGTGGGGACGCCGGCGACACCCGGGATCGTGGGGTGGAGGGGGATCAGCTGGCGGTGTAAGCCCCGGAGCGGATGTCCTCGAGCAGGCCCGGGCCGGTCGGCCGCCACGAGAGCAGCTCGCGGGTGCGGTCGCTGGAGCCGGTGAGGGTCTGGCCGAAGAAATGGCCGACGGTACCGAAGTGCGATTCCGCGTCGGCCGGGTCGATCGAGGTCACCGGCAGGCCGAGTGCCTCGCCGATGGCCTCGGCGATCGCCTTGGTCGGGATCGCCGGCTCGGCCACCGCATGCATCCGGGTGCCCGCGGGGGCGTTCTGCAGGCCGAGGCGGATAAGGCGGGCGGCGTCGGTGACGTGCACGGCCGACCACTCCGTGCCGCCGTCGCCGATGTAGCCGGAGACGCCCTGCTTGCGCGCGGCGGCGGTCAACCAGGCCACGAAGCCCCAGTCGCCGCGCCCGTGCACAGTGGGGGCGAAGCGCACCGCGATGGAGCGGATGCCGCGCGAAACCGCGTCGAGGGCGAGGTTCTCCGACCCGCCGCGGTCGGAGTCCGGGCCGACCGCGGGGGAGGCATCTGTCTCGACCGCCGGGCGGCCTTCGACGATGCCGGAGAGGCCGTTGGCGATCACGAAGGGCTTCGCCGAGCCCTCCAGCGCGTCGAGGATCGCCTCGACGGCGGCCCGCTCGGCGCGGTCGGTGCCCTCCGGGTCGGACCAGTCGTGCTTGTTGGCGAGGTGGACGACCGCCTCGGCGCCGGAGGCGCCGCGGTGCAGGGAACCGAGGTCGTCCAGGTCGCCGCGCAGCACCTGCGCGCCCTGGGCTTCGAGCTTCGCCGCGGACTTGTCGGAGCGGGCGAGCCCGAGCACCTCGTGGCCGGACCGGAGCAGCTCGTCCACGGTGGCCGATCCGATCCAGCCGGTGGACCCTGTCACGAAGACGCGCATCGCGCGGTCTCCCTTCCGCCCTCGCGGGCACAACGTCGGCGCCGCCGACACTTACGAGTCATGGTGTACCGAAACCGTAGCAGATAACGGTGCATGGTGTCCAGAAATTAGCTCGGCCCGCCGGGTGGGGCAGAACGATCGCGTCGGGCACCACCAGCGAGACACCGAATGCCTCACAACGGCTGGGCGGCGGCCGATCGGACCGGCGAAGACCGTGCCCGAACCGGTCGGAGGACGACCCGCGATGCGACAGCGCAGCCCGGCCGATGGCGGCCTCCCGGACCCGGCGGACCCGGGCCCGCCGCGGCTGCCGCGCACGGAGACCCTGCACGCCGACGGCCGGGTCCGCATCCAGCGGGTCTGGTCGGCCGATGGCACCCGCACCGCCATCCGCAAGGAGCCGCTGGGGCCCGGCGCCGCCGAGCGGCTCCGCGCCGAGACGGCGGCGCTGCGCCGGCTCGCCGGGCTGCCCGGCGTGCGGGCGCTGCTGCCGGACGGGGTTCCGGGCGCCATGCTGCTGGCCGACGAGGAGGGCCGGTCGCTGGCGGAACTGCTCCGCGCCGGGAGCCTGCGGCAGGCGCTGGACCCTGCGGCCCGGCTCGCATTCGCGGCCCGGCTCGCCGCCGTCGTCGCCGCCATGCACGCCCGCGGCGTCGTCCACCGGGCCATCTGTCCGATGAATGTGCTGGTTGTCGGCGAGCGGCCCGATCCGATGCTGGTCGAGTTCGATTGGGCCACGGTCACCGACGACGAGCAGCCCGACCCGTACGGCGACCGCCCGGCCGGCATGGCGCCGTACCTCGCGCCGGAACAGACGGGCCGCACCGGCGGGACGGTGGACCATCGCTGCGACCTCTACGGGCTCGGCACGGTGCTGTACGAGCTGTTCGCCGAGCGACCGGTGTTCGACGCCGGTAACGAGCTGCTGGTCGTCCGCGACGTGCTGGTCCGGGTGCCGGAGCCGCTGCGGCAGGTGGCCCCGGGCGTGCCGCCCACGCTGTCCGACATCGTTGCGCGGCTGCTGGAGAAGGACCCCGACCAGCGGTACCGCACCGCCGGCGGGCTGTTGCACGACTTGCGCCGCGTCGAGGCCGCCCCGCAGCGCCGGTTCACGCTCGGGCGGGGGGACGTCCCGGTGCGGCTGTCGCCCGCGGGGCCGCTCGTCGGCCGTGACGCGGAGCTGGCCGCCCTGCGCGCGGCGCTCGACGCGGCGCTGGACGGCGGGCCCCGCGGCGTCGTGGTCGCCGGCCCACCGGGCGCCGGCAAGTCCGCCCTGATCCACGAGCTGGGTGTGGTGGTACGGGCCCGGGGCGGATGGTTCGCCGGCAGTACCGCGGCGGCGCCGGGCTCGGACACGGCCGGCGCACTGCTGCACGCGGTGCGGGAGGTGGTCCGGCTGCTCCTGGCCGAACCCGAGGACCGTCTCGGACCGCTGCGCGACGTCGTGCGCCGCGCCCTCGGGCCGAGCCTCGACGTCGCCGCCGATGCCGTGCCCGAACTCGTCGCGCTGCTCGACGCCGCACCCGGGGCCGCCACGCCGGCTGGTTCGGCACCCGGGCCGGCCGCGCCGGTCGGCGTGCCGCCCGAGGCCGCCGCACCGCGCGGCCGACACGCCGCGGTTCGCCTCGACGATCCGGTCACCCGGCGCGGTCGGCTGCACCAGGCCCTGCTCGCCGTCCTCGCGGCGGCCGTCGCGGCCGGCCGCCCGCTCGTTGTCGTGGTCGAGGACCTGCACCTCGCCGACCGTGGCACGCTGGACGCCCTCGACGCGGTCCTCACCGACGCCGGGCCGTCCGGGATACTCGTGGCCGGCACCTACCAGCCGCGGCGGGCCGGGTCCGGTGACCGGCTGGCCGGCCTGCTCGAGCGGTGGGAGCGGCTCGGCGTCCTGCAGCCCATCGTGACGCTGGCCAACCTCGACCCGCCGGCCGTCGCCACCCTCCTGGCCCGGATGTTGCGGCTGCCCGCCCGCCGGGCCGCCCGGCTCGCCGCGGCCGTCGCGCCCTGGACCGCGGGCAACCCCGGCGACACGGTTGAGCTGGTCAACGCCCTGCGCCGCGACGGCGTCCTGCGCCTGGACGCCGGCTCGGGATGGACCTGGCGGCTCGCCGCCGTGCGGCACTACGTCGGCAGCAGCACGGTGACCGACCTGCTCACCGAGCGGCTGCAGCTGCTGCCGGCCGGTTGCCGGGACCTGCTGCTGACGCTCGCCTGCCTCGGTGGTACCGCCGATCTCGGGCTGCTCAGCGCGGCCACCGCTCCTGGCGGGGCGATCGAGCGAGCCCTCGCTCCAGCCCTCACCGACGGACTCCTGGCCATCGACCGGGCCCGGCACGCGGGCCTGGCCGGCCCGGTCGAGCCGGGCAGCGTGGCGCGCTCGGGCGGCACGGACGGTGACCGCGCGACGGCCGTCGTCGCCTTCCGCAACGAGCGCGTCCATCAGGCCGTGCGAGCCGCACATGACCTGGCCGACGTCGCCAGGCGGCACCTCGACATCGCCCGGGCGCTGGCTGAGACCCCGGGCCGGGAGGCCGAGGCGGCACGGCAGTACCTGGCCGCCGCCGACGGGCTCGATCGGCGGGAGCACCGGCGGGCCGCGGCGCTGTACCGGCACGCCGCCGCTGAGGCCCGCCGTACCGGCGACTATGTCGCGGCCGAGCGGTTCCTCACCGCGGCGGCCGGGCTCTGGCGGGAGCTGGAGCGCCCGGCGGACGCGCCGGCGGCCCTCGGCGTCGCCGTCGAGCGGCACGCCGCGCTGTACGGCCTGGGCCGCCTCGGCGAGGCTGACGCCGTCTATGCCGAGATCGTCGCGCGCCATCCGCCGCCGATCGATCTCGTGCCGGCGGCCTGCCTGCAGATCAGCAGCCTGAGCCAGCGCGGCCGGTATCGCGATGCGGTCGAGCTCGGGCTGCGGCTGCTGCCCGGCCTCGGCCACGTCCCGCCCACGCCGCCGCCGGACGAGGAGCCGCGGCCGCGGGACGACCGGCAGCGCGAGCGGGGCGACGGTCCTGGGCCGGACGGGGAACTCCGGGAGCTGTTCGCCTGGACGGCCGGCCTGAGCCTGCGCCGGGACCTTGAGCGGCCGGAGGCGACCGATCCGCGGGTCCACGCCGTCGAGCGCGTCTTCGACCGCCTGCTGCCGGCGGCCGGCTTTGCCGGCACGCGCTGGCTGACCGATTGGATCGTGCTCGAGAGCTGGCGGCTCTGGGTGCGGTTCGGCCCGTCGCCCGGCCTCGGCGCCAACCTCACCTGCGTCGGGTTCGTCGCCGTGGACGCGACCGGTGACCGCCGCATCGGCCACGCCGTCGGCCGGCACGTGCTGGCGGTGGGTGAGGCGCGCGGCTACGAGCCGGCGACGTCGGTGATGCGGCACCGGTACTCGCTGCACCTGATGCCATGGGTCGAGCCGCTCGAGCACGTCATCGGCCAGGCGCAGCGGGCCCGCGAAGGGCTGGTCCGGGGCGGCGATCTGCAGATGGCCAACCACACGTACCTCGCGCTGCTGCCGGCGCAGTTCGAGTGCGGCCCGTCGCTGGAGACCTACGTCGGGGAGGTCGCCGCCGCGCTGGCCTTCGCCGAGCAGACCGGGCACGACAACAACGCGGAGATCCTCGTCGCGGGGCGGCAGCTGGCCCGGGCGTTGCACGGCCGGACGAGCGCCCCCGGCCGCTTCGACGACGACGAGTTCGCCGAAACCGCACATCTCGCCACCGTGACCGGCAATCGGCTCGCCACCGCCGCCTACCACGTGTACCGGGCCCTCGCCGCGCTGCTGTTCGCCGATCGGCCGGCGCTCGCCCACCACAGCGAGGAGGCGATGCGCAAGCGCGCGGCCCTGGTCGGCTACCCCCTCGCCCTGGCCCACCTCTTGCGCGCCCTGAGCCTGGCCCAGCGGCTCCAGCAGGACGAGGCCGGTCCGGACGAGGCCGGCCTGCGCGAGCAGCTACGGGCCAGCCGCGACTGGCTGGCCGCCCGCGCCGCCGACGCGCCGCACAACTTCGGCCACCTGCTGCTGCTCGTCGACGCCGAGGACGCCTGGTCCCGTGCCGAGCCGGCGGCGGCGCTCGCCATGTTCGACGCCGCCCTGTGCGAGGCGGAGGCGCGGGACCGGCCGTGGCACCAGGCGTGGATCACCGAGCGTACCGCGGCCCTGGCGGCGCAACTGGGCCTGCACCACCTCGCCACGCAAGCGCTGTCCGACTGCCGGCGGCTCTACCGCGCATGGGGCGCGACGGCGAAGGCCGGCGCGCTCGACACCGAGCACCCGACCCACCCCGCGGAGCGCGACCCCGCGCCCGGCACGGCTCCCGGGCCCGACATCGGACCCGGCGGCGGCCGGCTCGACGCGCTGGCGCTCCTGCGCGTCTCGCAGGCACTGAGCTCCGAGACCGGCGTCGACCGGCTCCGCGGCGCCGTCGCCGAGCAGCTGACCGCGCTCACCGGCGCCACCGACGTCCACCTCGTGGTGCACGACGACACCCGCGGCTGGTATCTGCCGGTAGGCGCCGGCCCGCAGGCGGGGGTCGCACTCGAGGCAGCGGGCGAGCGAGGGCTGGTGCCGGCGAGCGCGGTGCGCTACGTCCTGCGCACCGGTGACACGCTGGTGGTCAGCGATGCCACCCGCGACCATCGCTTCGCCGGGGACGAGTACCTGACGCCGCTGCGATGCTGCGCGTTGCTCGCACTGCCGATCGCGCACCAGGGCACCACACGCGCCGTGCTCCTGCTCACCAACCGCCTCAGTACCAACGCCTTCACCGCGCAGCGTCTGGACGCCGTCCGGCTCATCGCCGGCCAGCTCGCGGTGTCGGTCAGCAACGCGCTGCTGTACGACGAGCTCGAGGCCCGAGTCGCGGCGCGCACCCGGGAGCTGGCCGAGGCCAACCGGCGGCTCGCCGTGCTGAGCCTCACCGACCCGCTCACCGGACTGGCGAACCGGCGCCGCTTCGCCGAGGGCCTCGACCTGGCCTGCGCCACGGCGGCGCAGCGCAGCACGCCGCTGGGTCTGGCCATGGTCGACGTCGACCACTTCAAGGGGTACAACGACCTCTACGGCCATCCCGCCGGGGACGCGTGCCTGCGGCAGATCGGCGAGACCCTCGCTCGGGTCCTGCGCCCCGACGACCTGGCCTGCCGCTACGGCGGCGAGGAATTCGCCATCGTGCTGCCCGGCGCGGACACGGCCGCCGCCGTCGCCGTGGGGGAGCGGGCGCGGCACGCCGTGGAGGCGATGCGGCGCCCGCACGCCCGCAGCCCCGCCGGCGTGGTGACGCTGAGCGTCGGCGCCGCGGCGTGCGTCCCGGACGGCGCGGACACCCCGGCGCTGCTGCTGGCGCGCGCCGACGCGGCGCTGTACCGGGCGAAACAGTTCGGCCGGAACCGCACCTGCGCGGCCGGCTGAGCGCGCCCGCCGGCGGCCGGCCGCTCAGGATGCCGGGTCGGGGAAGTTCGACCTGGGCGGGCGGCGGCGGACGTCGATGAACGTCGTGGCCACGGGTGCACCGTCGGCGGTGCGCAGATCGAAGTGGACGCGGAAGCTCGCCGGCCCGGCCGGGACGGGCGTGGAGGTCCAGATCGGGGCGGTCAGGGAGTACGGGCGGATCGTCAGGCCACCGAGTTGCTGCTCCCGGCCCGGTGCGCCGGGCCGTCCGAGCCGGGTCAGCAGCCGCAGGCCGGTGAGCTCGGACGGACCCACATGGGAGATCTCCACCGGGAGACGCAGCTCGGTGGCGTCGCCGATGACCAGATCGATGCCGGGTGCGACCGGGGAGAGGCCGGGAATGATGACCGTCTCGGCGTGGACCGTGCTGTAGTCGAAGCCGCCGGTGTCCTTCGGATTGCGCCAGGCGTCGTGCACGCCGACGATCTCGTTCTCGATGTCGAACAGCTCGGTGTAGACGTACCCGTGGTTGTCCTGCTCGCGCCGCATGAACAGGGTCTGCCACCGGCTGTGCCAGGCCCGGTCGAGGCTGTTCCAGCCGCCGCCGTATTCGCTGTTCAGCAACGGCTGATCGGCTCGTTCGAATCCGCAGACCTCCAGCGGCTTCTCGACGCGATGGCGAGGGCTGTGCCAGGTGACCAGCTGCCCCTTGGGACCGAGAATGCCGGGCAGGGTGTCGCGGAAGGAGGACGGATCCTGGTCGTAGTAGTGCCAGTCGACGACATCGGTGTCGACGTGGGCCCAGCCGGAGTTGTCGACGATCGGCCTGGTCCCGTCGAGGGCGCGCAACTCGCCGACCGCCCGGCGCAGCGCCGCCACGCGCTGCTCGTCGGCCGTGACGTCCCAGTCGAGTCCCCACTCCTCGTTGTACGCCGACCACAGCACGATGCTCGGGTGGTTGTAGTCGCGGGCGACGAGTTCGCGAAGCTCCTGCTCGAACAGCGCGGCCGCCTCCGGCGAGAAGTGTCCCGGGTTCGGCGCCTCCGCCCACACCAGGACACCGAGCTCATCCGCGTAGTGGTACCAGCGCCGGTCCTCCGGCTTGATGTGCTTGCGCACGAGATTGAAGCCGAGTCGCCGCGCGAGCTCCAGGTCGGACCGCAGCGCGTCGGGGGATGGGGGAGTGATGCCGGAGTTCGGCCAGTAGCCCTGGTCGAGCACCCCGCGCAGGTAGACGCGTTCCCCGTTGAGGTAGAACCCGTCCCGCCCGGTCTCGAAGCGACGCATGCCGGCCCTGGTGCCGACCTCGTCGAGACCGTCCTCGAGTACGGCGCCGACGGTGTACAGATAGGGGGTTCGGGGTGTCCAGAGGTGGGCGCCGGGGACGTCGACACCGACCCGGGCGATCCCGTCGGGGCCGGTCACGGCGGTGTTCGTGGTCTCCGCGAGGCGCACGGTGACGCTCCGGCCGGCCGGGCGCTCTCCGCCGGCGCGCACCTCGACGTCGAAGCCGTCGAGCGACGCCCGCGGCGTGACCCGGACGGCGGCGATCCACGTGCGGTTGCGCGGCTCGATCCACACCGAGGACCACAGGCCGGACGACGGGGTGAAGCAGCATCCGTCGTAGTCGTCCGCGGGTATGCTGCGTTGTTTGCCGTGCGGGATGAGCAGCTTGTCGATGGGTGCGGTGATCCGGACGACGAGCGTCGCGGGCCTGCTGATCTCGGCCCCCGGGACGGCCACTTCGAACGGGGTGTAACCACCCACGTGGCGCCCCCGGTGAACGCCGTCGACCCAGACGTCCGTGGTGTAGAAGGCCGCCGCGAAGTGGAAGACCACATCGTCGGCGTCCCAGTCGTCCGGCACGGTGACCTCGCGCCGGTACCAGCCGACCTCGAGCCAGTTGCGCCGCCGCGGCTGGGTGGGATCCTCCCAGACGCCCGGCACGCGCATCTGCGCACCCCAGTCCTCGTCGTCGGCGCGGAAGTCCCAGAGGCCGTCGAGCGAGGACCACCGCCGCGACCGGTCGAAGTCGGGCCGCGGATAGTCGGAGTTGAGCATGTGGTTCCCTTTCAGGCGACGTCCACGTGGCTTGATTCGCGGATCGCCAGATGATGGTCGACGTAGATGAGCTCGGCCGGGCCTGCCTCGCCCTTCAGCCTGGCGACCAGCAGCCGGGCGGCCGTGGCGGCGATGCCGCTCTTGTCCGGGGAGATCGATGAGAGGGTCGGATTGCTGTACCGGCCCTCTTCGATGTCGTCGAATCCGACGACGGCGATGTCCCGGGGGATGAGAAAACCGGCCCTTCGCAGCTCGTGCATCGCGCCGAGCGCCATGGAGTCCGTCGAGCAGAAGGCCGCGTCCGGCTGCTGATCGGCGGCGATGAGCTGCCGGGCGGCCCGGGCGCCGGCCTCGTAGGAGTAGCTGGTCGCGACCGGCATGAGTGCTTCGATGCAGGGCAGGCCGGCCTCATCGAGGACCTGACGGAATCCCTGCTCGCGGAGCAGGGCGGTCCCGGTCGGCTGCTCCTGACGCCCGATGAAGGCGATGCGGCGCCGGCCGATCTGCACCAGGTGCGACGTCGCCGTGCGCGCGGCCCGCACGTTGTCGATCAGGACGTGGTCGGCCTCGGCGCCGAGCTGCTCGCCGAGCAGGACCACCGGCGCGACGAACTTTCGATGGGCGAACTCCTCCGACGACAGTGCCACGGTGCTGAAGACGACCCCGTCGAAGAGCGTTGACCGGCTGGTGCCCAGGAGGATCTCCCGCTCGCGCGCGAGCTTGCCGTCGGTCTGCTCGATGACGACCGTGAAATCCTGATCCGAGAACTCCTTGATGAGGCACTGGGTCAGCTCGGCGAAGTACTGCGAGCGGATGTCGGGAACGACGACGCCGATCATGCCGGTGCGGCCGGACCGGAGATTCCTGGCGGTCAGGTTGGGCCGGTAGCCGAGCTTGTCGATCGACGCCTGCACCCGCTGCCGCAGGGCGGGCGTCACGTGCGGCCAGTCGTTCACGACGTTGGAGACCGTGCGCACCGATACACCGGCATGTTGCGCTACGTCCTTCAGCGTCACCGCTCGTTGAGGGGTCATGCGTTCATCGTTGCACAAGACTGCGTCACGAATAAGTACCTGCTCAGAGAAGACCTGTTGACAGCCGTAACCTGCTGGTTACCATCGTCTGTGCAACGATGCACAGGACGGAGACCTGCATGAAAGCCATTACGACCTCCGCTCTCGCCCTCGTGGTGGGAACGGCGCTCGCCCTCACCGGGTGCAGCAACGGAACCCAGGACGCCGGCGGCAAGGTGACCCTCACGTTCTGGAACGCCCTGACCGGCTCGGACCGAGCCGCGGTCGACGAGACCATCAAAGACTTCAACGCCAGCCAGCCGGACATCACCGTGCAGAGCACGGTCATCCCGGGCGACGTGCTGCAGCAGAAGCTGCTGTCGAGTATCGCGTCCGGCGACGGCCCGGCAACCGTGGCCCTGGACACGGCGAATGCCGCCCAGTACATCAGCGCGGGAGCGCTCCTGCCGGTCGACGACTTCTACTCCAGCGGCCAACTGGACACGAGCAAGCTGGTGCCGACCGCCGTCGACGCCACGAAGGTCGACGGCAAGCACTACGGCATCCCGCTGAACTTCTTCACCGAGATGCTGTACTGGAACAAGGACCTGTTCGCCCAGGCCGGCATCACTCAGCCACCCGCGACCTGGGATGAATTCGCCGCCGATGCCCAGAAGCTCACGAAGGACACGAACGGGGACGGCAAGCCCGATCAGTATGCGATCGCCCTCGCCGACCACAGCACACTCGCGATGTACGCGCCCTTCTTATGGAACACCGGCGGCGGCCTCGTCAGCGCCGACGGCAAGCAGGCGACCATGAACTCCCCGCAGTCGCTGCAAGCGCTGAACTTCTGGGTCGATCAGGTCCGCACCAAGCACGTCTCGCCGATCGGTCTCTCCGGCGCCGACGCCGACCAGCTGTTCACCAGCGGCAAGGCCGCCATGGAGCTCGTCGGCCCCTGGGCCGCACCGACGCTGAAATCGGCCGGGCTCAACTTCGGCATCGCGCGGACGTTCGCGGGTCCCACGGCCCGGACGTCGCTGGCCGGTGCCGAGGAGTTCGCGATCCCAAAGGGAACGTCCGACAAGGAGAAACAGGCCGTCTACAAGTTCGCCGCCTACTGGAACAGCCACGACGCGCAGGCGAAGTACTCGTCGATGACCGGCTTCCCCCCGACCCGCACGGACGTCGTCGCGGCGGACATCAAGGACAACCCGTATCCGGCCATCTTCGGCGCACCAGACGTCGTCGGCGAATCCCGCGTGTTCATGGCCGGGGTCACCAACGGCTCGTCGATCACGACGGAGGCGTTCGAGCCGGCGCTGCAGTCCGCGCTCAACGGCAAGGGTACGGTCGACGATCTCTTCCAGTCGGCGAACCAAAAGGCCACCGACCTTCTCGGAAAGTAACCGCTCCATGAGGTCATCACCAGTCGCGGGCCGGCGGCGGATGTCGCCGCAGGCCCGCGCGGCCTGGCTGTTCCTGGCGCCGAGCCTGGCGGTCCTCGGCGCGTTCTCGCTCTACCCGATGTTGCGGGCGGGGTACCTGTCCTTCACGTCCTACAACCTGCTCGGATCGCCGGACTGGGTCGGGTTGCGCAACTACCGGCAGCTCCTGCACGACCCGGACGCCGGGCGCGCGCTGCTCAACACCCTGTACTACTCGGTCGTCACCACGGTGCTGAGCGTGCTGCTGGCGCTGTTCGTCGCGGTGATCCTCAACCGGAAGTTCGCCATGCAGGCATTCGCCCGCACGGCGATCTTCCTGCCGTTCATCGTCTCGACCGGAATCATCTCGCTGGCCTGGACCTATCTGCTCAACCCGCAGGTGGGCCTGCTCACCCAGTGGCTGGCCCACCTCGGGCTCGCGCCTGCACAGGGGTTTCTGCAGACGCCGGGCTGGGCGATGCCCGCCGTGATCGCCGTCGGCGTCTGGAAGAACCTCGGCTTCTACGTCGTCATGTACCTCGCCGGGCTCCAGTCCGTGCCCCGGGAGTTGTACGAGGCCGCCGAGACGGACGGCGCCGGGCCGATCCGTCGCTTCTTCCGTATCACGTGGCCCCTGCTGGCGAACCAGACGATGCTCGTGGCGATCATCGCCACGATCAACAACGTGCAGGTGTTCGACCAGATCTACGTGATGACCAACGGCGGACCGATCCATTCCACCGAGACCCTCGTGATGCTGCTGTACCACGACGGATTCACGCAGCTGCAATTCGGCTACGCCTCGGCGCTCTCCTGGGTCCTGATGGCCGTGATGTTCGTGCTCACGCTCGGCCAGTTCTTCTACTTCCGGCGAAGGGCGGTTTCCTACTGATGAGCCCGAAGAGCCGGGCACGGACGGTCAACATCCTGCTGAGCATCTCGGCGACGGTCATCGCGCTGGCGGTCCTGCTACCCGTGATCTGGATGGTCTTCGCCTCGCTGCGCCCGGACGCCGACATCCTCCGATTTCCGCCGACGATCCTGCCCAGGCAGTGGTCCCTCGACAGCTACCAGCAGGTCTTCACGCAGATCCCGTTCGCGCGCCTGTATGCGAACTCGGTGATCTTCGCGGGCGTGGTGACCGTGGTGTCACTGCTGCTGGACTCCATGGCCGGATACGCGCTGGCCCGCCTGAAGTTCCGGGGCAGCACGGTCGTGCTCGTCGTCGTCCTGGTCATGCTCATGATGCCGATCCAGGTGACGCTCGTGCCGTTGTACGACGTCATGCGGCATCTCGGGTTGGTCGACACGCTGCCGGGTCTGATCGTGCCGCGCATCTCGAACGCGTTCGGAATCTTCTTCATGCGCCAGTTCTTCCTGTCGCTCCCGGGTGATCTCGAGGATGCCGGCCGGGTCGACGGCGCGGGGGAGTTCCGCATCTTCAGCCGGCTGGTGCTGCCACTGACCCGGCCCGCGCTGCTGACGCTGGGACTCTTTCAGTTCCAAGGGAACTGGAACGACCTCATCTGGCCGCTCGTCATGACGAACAACATCGAGAACGGCACCCTCCCCGCCGGCCTCGCCCTGTTCGCGGGCCAGAACAGCACGCAGTACAGCCTCGTCATGGCCGGGTCCGTGCTCGCGCTGCTGCCCATCGTCGTCATGTTCCTGCTGGTGCAGCGAAGCTTCGTGGAAAGCGTCGCCACCACCGGCTTCAGATAAGGAAACCATCAATGAATCTCCCCACCGCGAGCCGGCAGGACGGCACCTACCCCCGGCCGCAGCAGCTACGCGCCCACTGGGCCGACCTCACCGGCGTCTGGTCGTTCCGGCACGACGACGCGGACGCCGGCCTCGCCGACGGCTGGGCCCACGGCCTGCCGGACGCCCGGGACATCGTCGTGCCGTTCCCGCCCGAGTCCAGCGCCTCCGGCATCGACGAGCCCGGCTTCCATCCCGTCGTCTGGTACGCCCGCACCATCACCCGCGACGATCTGGCCGTCG
Organism: Dactylosporangium sp. CA-092794; assembly: GCF_050948465.1. NCBI lineage: Bacteria > Bacillati > Actinomycetota > Actinomycetes > Micromonosporales > Micromonosporaceae > Dactylosporangium > Dactylosporangium sp. CA-092794. Next base: position 5,133,657 of record NZ_CP192044.1, read on the forward strand.
CCGGCCTCGGCACCGGGCGTCCGCGTGTGATCCTCCACTTCGGCGCCGTCGACTACGGAGCGCAGGTCTGGATCGACGGCGCGTTCGTCGGCCGGCACGAAGGCGGCCACACGCCCTTCTCGTTCGACGTGACCCGGCACGTCACCGGTGGCGCGGCGCACACCCTCGTCGTCCGCGCCGAGGACGACCCGTTCGACGCCACGCAGCCCCGCGGCAAGCAGGACTGGCACGAGACCCCGCACGAGATCTGGTACCGGCGCACGACCGGCATCTGGCAGACAGTCTGGCTCGAGGCCGTCCCCGAGACGCACATCGCCCGGCTCCGCTGGACGCAGGCGGGCCCGGCGGCCGTCACCGCGACCCTTCACCTTGACGGGCACGTCCCGGCGGGCGGCAGCGCACGTGTGTCGCTGCGCTTCGACGAGGTCAGCCTCGACACGGTCGAGGTCGAGATCGCCCCACCTGCCCGCCGGGTCGATGTGACGGTGCCGATCGCGCGCCTGCGCAACGGGCAGGCCGCACGCGAGCTGTTGTGGAGCCCCGAACACCCCCGGCTCATCGACGCGACGGTCTCGCTGCGCGCGCACGACGGCGCCGTCCTCGATGCCGTGTCCAGCTATCTCGGCCTGCGGACGGTCGCGGTCGACCGGGGTGCCTTCCTGCTCAACGGCCACCCGTACGACGTGCGCGGCGTGCTCAACCAGGGCTACTGGCCGCAGAGCCACCTCGCCGCGCCGTCGTACGACACGCACCGGCGGGAGGTCCAGCTCATCAAGGACCTCGGCTTCACGGCGGCCCGGATCCATCAGAAGATCGAGGATCCCCGGTTCCTGTACTGGGCGGACCGGCTCGGGCTGCTCGTCTGGGCCGAGGCGCCCGGCGCCTACGAGTTCTCGCCGACGGCGGTGCAGCGGCTCATGCGCGAGTGGATGGACGCCGTCGAGCGGGACGTATCGCACCCGAGCATCGTGACCTGGGTGCCCGCGAACGAGAGCTGGGGCGTCCAGCACATCGCCGACGAGCCGGCCGAGCAGGCCTACGCCCGGGCGCTCGCCGACGTCACCCGGGCGCTCGACCCGTCGCGGCCGGTGATCTCGAACGACGGCTGGGAGCACCAGAACTCGGACATCCTCAGCGTCCACGACTACGAGGGCGACGGGGCGATCCTCGCCCGTACGTACGCGGACGAGGCCGCGCGCCGGCGGCTCCTCGACCGGATGGGCCCGGCCGGCCGGCGGCTCCTCGTCGGCGGCGCGCCGGACCACGGCCAGCCGATCATGCTCACCGAGTTCGGCGGGATCACCTATCAGCCGGACACCGAGCGGGACGACTCCTGGGGCTACACCGAGGCCGCCGACGGCGACGACTGGATCAAACGGATCACCGCGCTGTATGACGCGATCCGCGCGAGCTCGTTCCTCGCCGGCAGCTGCTACACCCAGTTCACCGACACACTGCAGGAGACGAACGGCCTGCTGACCGCCGCCCGGGTGCCCAAGATGCCGATCGAGGACATCCGCGCGGCGGTGACGGGCCGGAGGAAGCAACGTTGAGGCTTGGTCAACGGACCTTGCGTACGCGCGTGACGCCGAGGGCCCCGAGGATGCCGAACAGGGCGCCGCCCAGGAACAGGCCGGGATAGCCGAATGCGGCGATGACGCCGGGGGCCGCGATGGGGATGAGCGACTGGGGCAGCGACTGAGCGAGGTTGGCGACGCCGAGGTCCTTGCCCGCGGTCTCCTCGTTCGGCAGTACGTCGGCGATGAGGGCGAGTTCGACGGCGAAGAATGCGCCCACGCCGGCGCCGAGGATCAACTCGCCGAGGAGCAGCATCGGTATCGACGTGGACACGGCGATGAGGGAGAGACCGACGGTCGCGATCAGCGACGAGGTGATGACGAACGGCTTGCGGCGACCGAGCTTGTCGGAGAGCCATCCGAGCACCGGGGTGACGATGAGGAGGCCGACCGCATTGACGAGCACGGCCTCGAAAACCATGGTCGGTGCGTCCGCGTCGCTGACGTGGAACTGCGCGATGAGGAAGTACGTGAGGTAGCTGGTGGCGGTGAACTGCGTCGTGTTGAGGAAGAACCGCGTCAGCCAGGCCCAGCCGAGGTCGGGGTACCGGCGCGGGTTGAAGACGAAGGATCCGAACAGGGTCCGCAGATCGAACCGGTCGGCCGGCCGTTCGGTACGAATCCGGTCCTTGACCGGCGTGACCGCGGCGAGCATGAGCACCACGCCGAAGAGGCTTGGGACGAGGCCTTGCAACACACCGATCGGGAAGAGCTGCACCAGGAAGGTGGCGCCCACGCCGCCGACGTTCTGGGCGAGGCTGATGAACGACGCGACGCGTCCACGGCGATTGGGTTCGACCTGGTCCGGCAGCATGGCGATCAGGGCGGCGAGGCAGAAGTTGAGACCGATCTGCGCGACGCTCCAGCCGGCAAGGACGAACAGCACATTCGGCGCGAACGCGATGATGGCGATGCCGGCATAGCCGATGGCGGCCCCGCCGAAGATCCACGGTTTCCGCATGCCGAAGCGGCTCATGGTCCGGTCGGAGAATCGCCCGGCGAGCGGGTTCGTGACGAAGGAGAACAAGGCGCCCACCCCGAGCACGAGCCCGAGGTTCACCGCCGCGCCGTCGAGATCGAGCTCGCGCAGCCGGAGTGCGATCGTGATGGCCAGCGGCGGTACCAGCGCGATCGACCAGCCGAGCAGGGCGAGCGGTATCGCGATGACCGCGTACCGGGACCGGACGGATTGTGGGGGAACGTCCGTTATGGGGAGTAACGTGCCGTCGCCTACAGACACAGATGTGCTGTTCGATTCGTCCACATTAAGATCCTCTGAACTGAGGTAACGCAGCAGGTGCTGCAGCGTGGTCGAACCGTAACACCGAATTGTTCCGCGTGGAACTTTTTCTTTCGGCCGTTCTGCCGGGCCGGTCAGGCCGTGTGCGGGCGCTCGGTCCCTGCCGGCGCGAGCAGGTGCTCGAGCAGGGCCATGCCGGCGTACATGTCGACGTCGGGGTCGAGCAGCGACTGGGTGGAAAGGCCGTCCAATGCGGCGATGAGGAGCGAGGCCGCCGTGTCGAGGGGGATGTCGCTGCGGACGGCTCCGCGATCCCGCGCGTGCCGCAGCACGACCAGGGCGTCCTGGCGGATCGACCGGTAGCGGTCGCGGAAGAACTCCAGTGAGTGCTCGTTGCCCGGCTCGAGCGCGCGGGCGACCATGCTGTGCCGCAGGGCCATGAGCCCCGGCGCCTGCAGCGCGTAGTTCGCGGCCAGGGCCGCGAATCCCGGCTGCCGGTCCAGGCCGGTCTCGTGGGCGTCGGCCAGTGCCTGGCGGTCCTTGGCCCGGAGGACCTGGAGGAAGAGCTCCTCGCGGGTGTCGAAATAGCGCCGGAGCGCGGCATGGCTGACCCCGATGGCTTCACCGATCGCGCGCAGCGATGTGCCTTCGAATCCGAGGTCGGCGAAGACCTCGATCGTGCGGTCGAGGATCTGCTGGCGACGGAGAATCCCCTTCGGGTAGCGTCCGCGAGACCCCGTGCCCGATACCGACGAAGCCCTCGCCGCCGCCTCTTCCGCCATCTTCCGCACCTTCCCCCTCCTCGACATGCTCCCGCCACGACCCTAGTGAACGCGAAAAGTTCCAGTCGGAACTTTTCGGTGTTACCGTGCTGACATGCATGACAACGACGCCGGGGCGCGGCTGCGCATCGGCAATCTGGTGAACACCAGGCTCGGCCCGCGCCTCTTCCGGCGGACCTCGCCGCTGACGGTGAGGGCGTGGGAGGTGCCCGATGAGCCCGTACCCTTCGCGGAAGCCGTTGTCCAGTCGTTCCGGCCGTTCTCGGTCGGGGACCGGTGGAGCAAGCCCTGGGGCACGACCTGGTTCCGTGTCACCGGGGAGGTGCCGGCGGACTGGGGCCGCGCCGGCACGACCGTCCAGCTGCTCGTGGACCTGGGGTTCAGCGGACTGCTGCCGGCCTTCCAAGCCGAAGCGCTGGTGTACCGCCCGGACGGCTCGATCGTGAAGGGCATCGAACCCTTCAACCACGTGGTCGACATCGACCCGGCCAGTTCGGAGATCGACTTTTACGTCGAGGCCGCGTCGAATCCCAACCTGCTCGAGCACTTCTTCGTGACGACCCTCGCCTCGGCATCCGGGGGCGGGCCGTTGCCCTCCGGTTTTGCCGCGGCCAGGAAGTCGGACACGGTTCATATGGGCGACAAGGCGACGGCGGGCATCGACCCGATCTACTCGCTTCGTCAACTCGCCCTGGTCGAGCGCGATCTCGTCGTGGACGCTCTGCTCCAGGATGTCGCCGCACTCATGGGCCTGATGGCCGAACTCGACCCGGTCTCACCCCGTCGTGCCGCGATCCGGCACGCGCTCGAGCGGATGTGCGATGTGCTCGACCCCGACAACGTCGAGAACACGATCGGAGCAGCCAGGAGCGAACTGCGGGAGGTCCTGGCTTCCCCCGCCCACCCGAGTGCGCACTCGATCGTGGCGGTAGGGCACGCTCACCTCGACTCGGCCTGGCTGTGGCCGACCCGGGAGACGGTCCGCAAATGCGCACGCACCTTCTCCAACGTGCTGGCCCTGATGGACGTCGATCCCGACTTCGTCTTCGCCTGCTCCAGCGCCCAGCAGCTCGCCTGGGTGCAGCAGTTCTACCCGGACCTGTTCGAGCGGATCCGGGCCCGGGTCCACGAGGGCCGGTTTATCCCGGTCGGCGGCATGTGGGTCGAGAGCGACACGAACATGCCGGGCGGCGAAGCCCTGGTGCGCCAATTCCTGCTCGGGCAGACGTTCTTCCTCCGGGAGTTCGGTGTCCTGTCGCGTGAAGCGTGGTTGCCGGACTCGTTCGGCTTCACCGCGGCGTTGCCGCAAATCGCGCGCGGCGCGGGCCTGGACAGCTTCCTGACGCAGAAACTCTCGTGGAACGACACCAACCGGATGCCGCACCACACCTTCCTCTGGGAAGGCCTCGACGGCAGCCGGATCTTCACCCACTTCCCGCCCAACGACACCTACGGCTCCAACCTCGGCGCCGGCGACCTGGCGAAGGCGCAGCGGCAGTACGCCGAACGGGGCGCCTCGAACGTCTCCATGACCCTCTTCGGCTGGTCCGACGGTGGGGGAGGGCCCACGCCCGAGATGCTCGCGGCGGCCCATCGCAACCGGGACCTCGAGGGCGCCCCCCGCGTCGCGCTCGGCTCACCGGCGCGTTTCTTCGACGAGGCCAAGCGGACGTTGCCCGACCCCGCTGTCTGGTACGGCGAGATGTATCTCGAGGGGCACCGCGGCACCTACACGAGCCAGGCCAAGACGAAGCACGGCAACCGGCGCGGCGAGCATCTCCTGCGCGAAGCCGAACTCTGGAACGCGACCGCGGCGGTCCGCGGGCTGATCGACTATCCCTACGACGAACTCGAGTCGATCTGGCAGACCGTCCTGCTGCAACAGTTCCACGACATCCTCCCCGGATCGGCCATCGCCTGGGTGCACGACGAGGCCGAGGAACGCTACCGGGAGGTGGCGGCCCGGCTCGAGGACCTCATCGAGGCTGCCCAGCGCGCCCTGGCCGGCCACGGCAGCGAAACGGTCGTCTTCAACGCCGCCCCGATGGCCGCCGGCTCCATCGCGGCCTTGGGATCCGCAATCGTCGACCCCCTCGCGGACGACGCTGCGGTGACTCCGGTCCAAACCGGCTCCGGCTACGAGTTGCGGAACGGCCGCGTTCTCGCGCGTTTCGACGCGGCCGGGCTCTTGATCTCCTTCATCGACCGGGCAACCGGCCGAGAACTGATCGCACCGGACGAGGCCGCGTCGGTACTCCAGATCTTCCGTGACATCCCCAACATGTTCGAGGCCTGGGACATCGACCGCTCCTATCGGCGATCGATGACCGAGCTGCGGAACCCGGACGCCGTCGAGATCGTCGGCCACGCCATCGTGGTGAGTCACACCTACGGAAAATCGTCGATCACCCAGCGGTACTGGCTGGCCGAGAGCGACAGCGAACTGCAGATCGAAACGGTCGTCGACTGGCACGAGCACGAGAAGCTCCTCAAGCTGGCCTTCCCGCTCGACCTCCGAGCCGACCAGGCCGCCTCGGAGATCCAGTTCGGCCACGTGCTCCGCCCGACCTTCGTCAACACCTCCTGGGACCATGCGCGATTCGAAACGGTCGCGCACCGGTGGGTACACGTGGCAGAGCGCGACTTCGGTGCCGTGATCGCCAACGCGTCCACCTACGGGCACGACATCACCCGGACCGTACGTGATGATGGCGGGACCACCACGCTGGTGCGCGAGTCGCTACTGCGTGCACCGAAGTTCCCGGACCCGGAGGCGGACCAGGGGGTCCATGTCTTGCGCACCGCGCTCGGCGTCGCTCCCGGCGTCCTCGACGCGGCCTCCGCCGGCTACCGCCTGAATCTTCCTACCCGTACCGTGAGCGATGCCCTGCACGGTGTCGAGCCCATCGTGAGCGTCTCGGCGGCGTCCGTGTTCGTGGAGGCGATCAAACTCGCCGAAGACCGCTCCGGCGACCTTGTCGTCCGTCTGTACGAGGCGGCCGGAGCCCGCGCCCGGTCCACCATCCACCTGAACTTCGACTTCACCGCGGCCTGGCCGACCGATCTCCTCGAACGCGCCCTCGACCAGCGAACGTGGCGTCCCGAGGACGGCATCGCACTCGATCTCCGACCGTTCGAGATCGCGACGCTGCGAATCAGCCCGGTCCGGTGAGGGTCGCGCTTTCAACCGTCTCGGACGTGACGAGTGTGGGCCAGAGCGTGGTGAGGGCTTCGGGCAGCGTCATCGCTCGCAGGTCATCGGCCGCCGGGCCGGCCAGCTTCCGAGCCACGCGCAGGGCGTCCGGCATCGCTGTCTCGTGGCATTCCACGACGGTGCGGATGTCGCGTTCGAGCGCGGAGACGAGGTGCAGTACCGCCGCGAGGGTTTGCAGCGGCCCTCCGAGCGGGCCTTGCCGACGGGCCCAGCGCCGAGCCATGTGCTGGTTGAGCGTGGGCAGCTGATCGATTCCGGACCACATCGGGTCCGGGGCGGCGAACCGCACGGCGCCGATGTGGCTGTGCCGGAGGGCGGCGGTACAGAGGAAGCACGGTTCGAGCGTGGAGTAGAGGACGTGGTCGCTGTAGTCGCCCGGGGTCAACGTCGCCAGCGCGTTGATCTCGGCGTGGGCGAGGTTACTGCCGCCGATCTGCCCGGCGACCACGTCCGTTTCATTCCAGCGGTTACGCCCACGGGCGACGATCGTTTCGCCGGCGTCCACGAGGACCGCACCGACGGGAATGCTGTGCGCCTGGAATGACTCCCAGGCGAGGAGAAAGCAGTCCCGCCAGGCCGGTGCGACTGCCGCCCAGAATTCGTCCACGCCCCCTGCCGAGGCCAGCAGCGGGCGTTCGAGGCGATCGGTCATGGCCGCACCATATCGGCTCGCGCCTGACCCGAAGGAGACTTCCGGTCCCAGCACCGTGCAGCGCCCGCAGACCCGTCGTCGGCGCGACCGGCGCAGCGTCACCCTTGTTGCTGGTGGTACCGCGAGGCGAGGCGAGGCGATTGGTTGCCGAACGCGGCCAGGTCAGCGTCGAAAATGTGCTCGATCAGGCTGTAGTCCTCGACGCCGGGCGCGATGACGGTCTCGCCGAGTTCGATGCCGGCCAGCGTAGCCGTGACGACGTCGTCCGCGGTCATCCGGGGTACCGCGGAAAGGTCCATTCCTTGGATCTCGTGGAACTCAGTGGCGACGATTCCGGGGCAGACGACGTGGACCCGCACGCCGGTGTGCTCCAGTTCGGCGTGCAGTGTCTGCGTCATGGCCACGGTGTAGGCGAGCGTGCCGGTGTAGATCGCGCGTTGCGCCCGGGGTGCGGCCGCGGGAGCGGGTCCCGAGAAGGCCAGCATGCCCGCGACGTTGATGACGGTTCCGGCCTGACGGTCGATCATGCCCGGCACGGCGGCCCGGGTCAGTACCGTCGGTGCGGTCACTTTGACATGCATCAGCTCCCGGGCCTTCGCCGCGGGCAGTTCGTGGAAGGGCATGTAGTGGGCGACGCCCGCGTTGTTGACCAGCACGCTCAACGGCTGGCTCGCGGCGAGGGCGGCCACGGTCTGTACACCTTCGTCGGTGGCGAGGTCGGCGACGACGACTTGGACGTGGGTCGTCGGGAGCGACGCGGCGAGGGAGTCCAAGCGGTCTTTCCGGCGGCCGACGGCGATGAGGTCGTGACCGTCGGACGCCAGACGGCGGGCGAACGCGTTGCCGATCCCCGATGAGGCGCCGGTGACGAGCGCGAGCGGAGGCATGATCGTGTTCCTTCCTCGGGAGTAGCTGCCGGTCACTGCTTCACCAGGCCTCTCCTTACCAGGCTCTCGGCGGCAGCGGTGATCGCGTCCTTCGGATCGCGGGCCGTCCAGCCCAGCACGCGCCGCGCCTTCTCGTTGGAGGTCTGCTTCGCGTAGCCGAGGTCGGGTGCGAAGGAGCGGAACTCGGGGGAGAACAGGGAGGCGGTGCGAATGACGATGTTCGGAACCGTCCGGGTGGGCACCTTTTCCGCCGCCGCGCCGAGCCGGGTCCTGATCGTGGCCCCGATGTCCTTCAGTTCGACCGCCGGGCCGTTGGAGAGCAAGAACCGCTGCCCGGCGGCGTCCGGGACGGTCATCGCGAGGATGTGCGCCAGGGCCACGTCACGGACGTCGACGATTGGGAAGAACAGGTGCGGGAGCGCGGGCATATCGCCGTTGAGGATACGCTGGATGAGGTGGTTCGAGCCGGAGACGTCGTTGCCCATGACCGGCCCCATGACAGCGACAGGAAGCATCGTGACCAGCTCCATCGGGCCGATCGTCTCCTGCATGAAGTCCCACGCGGCCCGCTCGGCCAGGGTCTTGCTCTTGCCGTAGGCGTCGACGCCGGGGCCGTCGAGGATTGTCCAGTCGCTTTCGGTGAAGACGTGGCCGGTGCGGGGATGACCCCAGCTGACGGCGTGAAATGCCGAGGTCAGCACCACTCGTTTGACGCCGGCGTCCCTGGCGGCGCGCAATACCCGCAGCGCCCCTTCGCGGGCCGGGACGATGAGGTCGTCCTCGTTGTCGACGTGGCCGGGTTGCACCGGCGAAGCCACGTGCAGAACGAAATCGACGCCCTGCATGGCCTCGGGCCACCCGTTATCGCGGGTCAGGTCCGCGGCGACGAAAGTCAAATGCTGACCGTTGACCATTCCCGCGTCGACGAGAGCGGAACGCACAGATGCCTCCCGCTCCAGCGAGCGAATCGTGGTGCGGACCCGATATCCCGACGCGAGGAGTTGCAGTATGCAGTGCCCCGCGATAAAGCCGGAGCCTCCGGTCACGAGAACATTGTTGGTGGGCATGTGTTTCCCCCGAATCGGCGGAGTTCTGGCTGCTCTCACTCTCGGCGGGCCCGGCCGGTGCAGCCAGTCCCGCCCCGATCCTGGTAGTCCGGCGACCACCCCTCGGTGTGTCGTCGCGGTATACCGTGAGGCATGACCAACGCGTCGAACCCGCTCGGCGAGTTCCTGCGCGCCCGCCGCGAACTGGTGACACCGGATCAGGTCGGCATCTCCAGCGGCGGCGTGCGCCGAGTCCCCGGGCTGCGGCGTGAAGAGGTCGCCATGCTGTCCGGAATCAGCAGCGAGTATTACCTGCGACTGGAGCAGGGTCGGTACCGGAATCCCTCCACACAGGTCATCGAGGCCGTTGCGCGCGTGCTGCGGCTTGACGACGAGAGCCTGTCGTACCTCCTGCGGTTGGCCACCGAGAAGAGCCGCACCGGGCGCCGGCGCACACGACAGGAAGCGGTGCCGGCCGGGGTGCGGAAGTTCGTTGCCGGTCTTCCCATGCCCGCGTTCGTCGAGGGCCGTTACCTCGACGTTCTCGCTGCCAATGCCCTGGCGACCGCCGTCTCGCCGCGGCTCGTCGTCGGCGCCAACCGGCTGCACGACGTATTTCTCGACCCGGACGAACGCGACCTGTTCATCGACTGGGAGCTCGCCACGGAAGGCCTTGTCGCTGCCTTTCGGCAATCCGTCGGAACGCAACTCGACGATCCGCGCGCGGTCGAGCTCGTCGGCCAGCTCTCGCTCGCCAGTCCGCGTTTCCGCCGGCTGTGGGGACGCCACGATATCGGCGGCCGGCGGGGCGCCATCATGCGCTTTCGGCATCCGCTCGTCGGTGAGCTGCACCTCAACCGCGAGAAACTGATCGTGGGTGAGGCCCAGAACTTGACCGTTGCCGTATATCACGCGGACAAAGGAACGGAGGACGCCGACAAACTCGCTCTCCTCGCTTCGGCCGCAGCCACCGCAATTCGAGCGGCCGCATCACCGGACCGGACAAACGACCGCGCCCGCCCCTGAGGCGCTCGGCTCCCGCTCGGCCCGAAGGCGGTATCTCAGGCGCGCAGGCGGTCCGCGACCATCGCCTCGGACCGCTCCCACAGGCCGCGCGCCAGGTCCGCGTCGGCCGCCTGCGCGTGGCGGGGGCGGGTGTCGCGCCGCCGGATGTAGTAGGCGCCGGATCGCCAGTCCTCGCCGGGGGTACCCTCCGCGAGCCAGACGATCTGGTCCGCGCCCTGCTCCGGTGTGGACAGTCGCAGCAGGCGGTGGCCGATCGGGTTGCCGCCGACCAGGCGGACGAGGCGGACGATCGGATTCGTGGTCTGCGCACCGAAGCTGGTCGAGACGTTGCCGGGGTAGAACGACGCGGCCGAGACGCCGCGTGCGTGGAAGCGCCGGTGCAGCTCCGTGGTGAACAGGATGTTCTCCAGCTTCGCGGCGGCGTAGGCGCGGGCCGGCTCGAAGTTGCGCGTGTGGCCGAGGTCGTCGAGGTCGATCGTGCCGGTGAACCGCACGGTGCTGGACGTCTGGAGCACGGACGCGCGGGACGCGATCAGCGTGTCCAGCAGCAGATTCGTGAGCAGGAAGCCCGCGAGGTGGTTGACCTGGAACGTCTTCTCGTGCCCGTCGGCGGTGACGGTCCGCGCGCCGAACATGCCGCCCGCGTTATTGGCGAGCACGTCGATGCGGGGGTACGCGTCGCGCAGCTCGCCGGCCAGCCGGACGACGTCGTCGAGCCGGGTGAAGTCTGCGATGTGATGCGGTGCGCCGAGCGCGCCCGCGACCGCGCGGGTCCGCTCCGGCGACCGGCCGACCACGACGACCGTGTGCCCGTCCGCGTGCAGGCGGCGCGCGGCGGCGGCACCGATGCCGTCGCTGGCGCCCGTGATGACGACGACCTTCTGCATGACACGCTCCCCAGTAGAACTAAGTCTCACTTGTGAGACACAGTATCAGATGTGCGGTCGAGTACCATTCCGTGCATGAGTGCGAACGGTGGCGCCCGGGCGCGCGCCCGCGCCGCGATGCGCGCCGAGGTCAGCGTGATCGCCGGGGATTTGGTGCTGGAGCGCGGCTACGAGGAGACGACGGTCGAGGACATCTGTGCGGCCGCGGAGATCTCGCGCAGCACGTTCTTCCGGTACTTCCCGTCGAAGGAGGACGCGCTGTTCGGCCAGACCGCCGACGCCGGGGACCGGCTGCTCGCCGCGCTCACCGCCCGGCCGGACGACGAGACCGCGTGGACCGCCATGCGCCGCGCGCTCGACCCGCTGCTCGCCGCCGCCGAGGTCAGCGACGAGCGTGCCCGGCGCCTCACCCGCCTGATCGCGGCCACGCCCGCGCTGGCCGCGCGGCACCGGGAGAAGAACGCGCGCTGGCACCGGCTGCTGCGTCCGGAGATCGCCCGCCGGCTCGGCGCCGATCCCGATGACGAGGCCGACCCGCGCCCGGACGCGGTCGTCGCGGCCGCGATGGGTTGCTTCGACGCGGCGCTGACCGCCTGGACGTCCGCCGCCGACCCGCACCCGCTGCCGGAAATCCTGGACCGCGCCATGACCGCGCTCGGCTGACCCACCTCCTGCCGCCAGAGCCAGTCGATCATCAACGCCACGCCACGCCACGCCACGACACGGCATGGTCGCGGCATGGTCTCGCGGCCGGGGACGGCGCACGCGTGTGGCTCGGCGAGGGTGGCATGCTCGTCGCGGTCGGCGATCACGTCCCGCACGTCGGGCGCCGCACGGCGCAGCGACCGGAACTCTCCATGATCATGCGCAACCGGCATGGACACCAACGGTTTTTCATGATCACGGAACAAACAGGTACACCCGTGTACCACAAGTCTCCGGGATCATGGCAAACCCGGTGCGCGGCCACCGTAGACATCATGATCACGGAGACATCCGTCCGGCCCGGCCGCGCAGATCGGCGGCGGTTGCGCCCGACGGGTGCGGCATCCGCACCCGTCCGCCCGCCGCTCGGCGTCGCCCCATCCGGAGATGTTGACATCGGAGCACGGCATCCTGAATCCTGGGTCCAGGATGCCAGTTTGAATCGCATTGACCTGGACTGACAGGGAGGAACGATTGTGCGCGTCGACGCCCTCACCGCGGTTGTCTCCGGTGGCGCCTCCGGGCTCGGCCTCGCCACCGTGCGGCGGCTCCTGGCGCAGGGCGCCCACGTGGTCATCGTCGACCTACCGTCGTCGCCGGGCGCCACGCTGGCCGCGGAGTTCGGGCCGCGCTGCCGGTTCGTCCCGGCCGACGTCACCGACGAGGAGTCGTTCGCGCCCGCCTTCGCCGATCTGGACGGGCTGCCACCCTTGCGCGCGGTGGTGCACACGGCGGGCCGCGGCCGGCCCCAGCGGATCGTGACCAAGGACGGACTGCCGGGGCCGGTCGACGCGTTCGAGGATGTGCTGCGCCTCAACGTGATCGGCACCTACAACGCGCTCCGGCTCGGCGCGGCCGCGATCGCGGCCCAAGAGGTCGTCGAGGCCGAGCGCGGCGCGATCGTGCTGACGTCGTCGGTGGCGGCCTTCGAGGGCCAGATCGGCCAGATCGCTTACGCCACGTCCAAGGCGGCCATCGTGGGCATGACGATCTGCGCCGCGCGCGACCTGGCCAGCCGGCGGATACGGGTCTGCACCATCGCACCCGGGATCTTCGACACGCCCCTGATGGCCGGAGTCTCCGACGACATTCGGGCCAAGCTCGACGCTTCGGTACCGCATCCGCGGCGGATGGGCCTGCCCGACGAGTATGCGGCGCTGGCATCGCATCTGCTGGAAAACCCTTACCTCAACGGCGAGACGATCCGCCTGGACGGCGCGTTGCGGATGGCGGCGGCATGACGCTCTCGGGGAAGGTGGTCCTGGTGACCGGCGCGACGCGCGGCCTTGGTCGTGCGATGGCCGGGGCGTATGCGGCCGCCGGCATGACGGTGGTGGTCTCCAGCCGTGACGAGGCGGCCTGCCGGCGGACGGCCGAGGAACTCACCCGGGAGTCGGGTGCGCGCGCGGTGCCGATCGCCTGCCATGTCGGTCGCTGGGACGAGCTGGACCGTCTGGTCGAGCACGCCTACGACCAGACCGGCCGCGTCGATGTTCTGGTCAACAACGCCGGCAGCGCCCCGACGTACCCGTCCATGGCCGCGATCTCCGAGGAGCTGTTCGACAAGACGATCGCGGTCAACCTCAAGGGGCCGCTGCGGCTCGGCTCGCTGGTCGGCGCTCGCATGGTCGAACAGGGCGGCGGGTCGATCATCAACATCACCAGCACGGCGGCGCTGCGGCCCCGGCCGGACGTCGCGGTGTACGCGGCGGCGAAGGCGGGGCTGGAGGTGGTGACGATCGCGCTGGCGCGTGCCTACGCGCCGTCGGTGCGGGTCAACAGCATCATGGCCGGGCCGTTCGCGACGGACGTAGCCGCGTATTGGGACATGGATGTCGTCGGCCCCCGGCTGCGGAGCTATCCGGCCGGCCGGGCCGGCGAACCGGCCGAGATCATCGGTGCGGCGCTGTATCTCGCCGATGACGTCTCGAGCTTCACCACCGGGTCCGTCATCCGCGTCGATGGCGGGATGGCGATCGCGTGAACCTGGAGTTCGACGACGACGAGGTCGCCGTCCTGGACGCGGCCGCCGACACACTCGGCCGCGTCGCGCCGGTGCCGGTATCGGCCACCAGGGGCATGCGCCCCGACCGGTGGAACGCCGTCGTCGGTGCGGGCTGGTCGGAGATCGGTGCCGGCGTCGAGGCCGGCGATATCGACCTCGCCGTCGCGGCCGCCATCTACCGGCGAGCCGGAGCGCTGCTGCTGATCGAGGACTTCGTGACGAGCGGATACCTGCTGAACGCGCTGGCCTACCACGCCGACGGCAACGGCCGGGCGGCGATCGAGGCCGCGCTGCGAGCGCGTCGGGGGGTTCTGCTCGGCGACGGCCGCGCCGAGGCCGTACCGGTCGTCGCACCGGGAACATCGCACGGATACTGCTTCGGCGCGACCGGGGCGGTCGACGCATACCGCCTCGTCGGTGCCGGCGGCGGGTTCGTTCTGCAGCGGGCGATCGACCCCCCGGTGCGGGTCGCGCCGGTCGGCGAGGCCGGCCTGGCCGTTGCCGGTGTGTCCGTCGACCCCGGCGCGCGCTGGGAGTCCTGGCCGGTCGACGTCGGCCCTCATCTGGCCCGGCTGCGCACCGACGTCCTGCTGATCCACTCGGCCGCCCTCGTCGGGTGCGCCGAGCAGATCATTCTGTCCACGCGCGACTTCGTCGCCCAGCGGATCCAGTTCGGGGTACCCATCGGCAGCTTCCAGGCCGTCAAACACCGGCTCGCCGACGCCCACACCGCGGCTACGATCGCGTGGAACGCCGTGCTCGGCGCGGTCGCTCGCGGTGCCGACCGGGAACTCGCGCCGCTGGCCGCGCGACTGCTCACGGTCGACGCCGCCATGATCGCGGCCCGGGCCGGCGCCCAGCTGCACGGCGGCGTCGGGTTCACCGCCGAGCTGCCGCTCCAGTTGTACCTTCGCTCCATGCTCGACGGTGTGCAACGGTTCGGCTCGCCGGACGAGATCGCCATCCGGCTCGGGCAAACCTTCGTGAGGCAGGCATGATCACCGTCGAGGACACTCCCGAGCAGGCCGCCTACCGTGCCGAGATCCGCCGCTGGGCCGAGCGGCACATCACCGGCGACATGCGCTTCAGCCGTGACCACGCGCGGCTGCTCGACCTCGACCGGCTCCTTGCCCGGCACGGGCTGCTCGCCGCCAGCTGGCCGGCCGAATACGGCGGCGCCGGGCTGCCGCTCGTGCTGCAGACGATCCTCACCCAGGAGCTCGAGCGAGCCGGGGTACAGCGGGCGAAGTCGCCGTCGCACCAGGGCGTCAACAACATCGGTCCCACGCTCATCACCCACGGCACCGAGGACCAGAAGCGCCGGCTGTTACCGGCGATCCTCTCGGTGACCGAGCTGTGGTGCCAGGGCTTTTCCGAGACCGAGGCCGGCTCCGACCTGGCCTCGGTGCGCACCACCGCGCGGCGGGCCGGGGACGAGTACGTGGTCAGCGGGGCCAAGATCTGGACGTCCGGGGCCGAGCACGCTTCATGGATCTATTTGCTGGTGCGCACCGGTACCCCGTCGCAGCGGCACCGCGGGCTGTCCTTCCTGGTCACGCCGACCGACGTCGCCGGCCTCACGACCCGCCCCATCGAGCAGGTCGTCGGCGAGAGCGAGTTCTCCGAGGTCTTGCTCGACGAGGTCCGGATCCCGGTCGGGAACCGGGTCGGCGCCGAGGGCTCGGGATGGTCGGTGGCGATGGCCCTGCTGTCCTCGGAGCGTCTGTCCGGTCGCCACCGCTACGGCCTGCTGCGGCACGAGCTGGTGGCGCTGGCCGGCGAGTATCAGCGTGACGGCCGGCTCGGCGACGCCGCGGCCCGCGATCTCGGCCGGCTCGTCGCCGAGGTCGAGGGAATGAAGGCGCTGGCCGATCGCATCGAGTCGCTCGCCGCCGCCGGCTCCGACGCCGGCGTGCTCCCCTCGGTGAACAAGCTGTGGTGGCCGGCCGTGCACCAGCGCCTCGCGGAGGCCGGGCTCGGCGCGACGACGTCGGGACGGGGCGATCCATCTCCGTGGTACGACCAGTGGCTGGCCACCCGGCCGGAGTCGATCTACGGCGGGGCCGCCGAGATCCAGCGCAACATCATCTCGGAGCGGTTTCTGAAGCTGCCACGGTAGCGCCGCCGGCGGGTCAGGCGGCGGGATCGATCCGGGCCAGGATCTCCGCGGTGTGCTCGCCGAACGCGGGAGCCGGGTGCGCGATCTCGAAGTGCTCGCCGGCGACCTTGACCGGCGGCGCCAGCACACGCACCGGGGTGCCGGTGACCGGGTGGGCCGTGTCGACGAACACGCCGTGATGGGCCGCGTGCGGGTCGGTCAGCAGATCGGCCGGGGCGAGGACCGGCGCGATCGGAAGCTTGTGCTCGATCGCGAAGCGGACCCACTCCGCGCTGCTGCGGGAGGCGAAGATGCCGGCAAGTTCCCCGGCGAGGCGGTCGTCGGCCTCGTAGCTGAGCCCGCCGGCGTCGTCGGTGGCGAGGTCGGGCCGGTCCACGCCCCGGCAGAAGGCGTTCCAGAACTTGGCTTCGATGAGGCCGATCATCATCCAGCGCCCGTCGGCGGCGGCGTAGCAGCCGTAGCGGGCGCCGATGCCCTCCGAACCGGGGAACAGCTGACCCGAGTTGGCCAGGGCGATCAGGTTGCCGTACTGCCAGGTCACGGCCGACTGCCAGCACGAGACGTCCAGGTAGGCCCCGGCGCCGGTCCGCTGGCGGCGCAGGAGCGCGGCCGCGATCGCCAATGCCGCGTTGAGGGCGCCGCTCTGGCTGGCGTTGAAGGTCCGGACGTTCGGTGCCTGTGCGTGGCCTGCCCGGTCCGCCGGCCCGTCCATGTTGATGTTGCCCGATGCGGCCTCCATCTGCGCACCGTGCGCCGGCAGGTCGGCATACGGCCCCGATTGGCCGAAGGCGCTCAGCGAGCAGTAGACGATGTCGGGCCTGAGCTGACGGACCTGCTCGTATCCGTACCCGGCCGCGGCTGCGGCGCCCGGCCGGCCCGCCTCGATCAGCACGTCGGCCGAGCGGACGAGTTCGGCGAAGGCCCGCCGGCCCTCCTCCGAGCGCAGGTTCAGGGCGACGCTGCGCTTGTTGCGATTCAAGTAGATGTGCATGAGGCTCAGGCCATCGGCGAGCGGGACGACGCTGCGCAGGTAGTCGCCGGCCGGTGGCAGCTCCACCTTGATGACGTCGGCACCCAGGTCGGCCAGCTTCTGGCTCGCGTACGCGCCGGGAATGAGCCGGGACAGGTCGAGGACGGTGATGCCGGCAAGTAGAGTGAACACTCGCTCACCTTTCTGGCGCCAAGGCGGCGCTCACGGACCGGACGCGGAGAACCTCGGATCAGGCGACGGGACAGCCGATGCTGGTGAGAATCAGGCGTCGCTGCATGGAGATGAAGCCATCGAGGTCGAGGTACTCGGAGTAGAGCCGGTGGTTGACCGACCACTGATGCGCCAGGACCACGAGATTGTCGGCGATCGTGGTCAGGACCAGCTTGCGCGGGCCGGGAACGCCCTTGGGCGGCGCGGCACGGTCGAGCAGGGTCACGAAGATGTCGCGCAGCTGGCGCTCCATCGCGAACAGCGTCTCGCGCGCCTGCGGCTCCAGGACGTGGTTGTGCCGGTAGTTGATGCGGGTGACCTTGTAGCGCCGGTCCGTGACGCGCAGGAACTGCTCGATCGCTCCCGACAGCGCCTCCATCGGGTCGCGCGCGGGATCGAGCCACAACAACAGGGCCTCCTCAACCTCCTCGGTCTGGAAGACGGAGGCGAGATAGAGGATGTCGTGCTTGGACCGGATGTACTTGTAGAGCGCGCCGACGGTCAGCCCCGACGCCTGCGCGATCTCATCAACGGAGGTCTCGTGAAAACCCTTGGTCGAAAACAGTTCGATCGCGGCCTCGACGATGTTGTGCCGGCCGCGCCGCAGCAACTCCGGGTTTCGGATGCTCGACGGGACCTCAATTACCCGTTGCGACGCAACAATGAAGTCGACCCGCCCGTCAGTCGGAGTCACTCATGCCTCCCGCATTCTCGACGTCGTGCCAGGAAATCGACATCAGGCTAGATGATCCCAGAGCCGGGGCACCGCCGAGGCGCCGCCACTCGGCGTCCTCGAAGCCGATCAGCCGGTCCAGCGTGACGAGTTCCCCCCACGACGGGTCGTCCACCCGGGCGGCCAGGTCACCGCCGGCGGCCGCCTCGTCCAGCAGGAACGACTTCAACGGCCGGGCCTGCACCATCGTCACGTCGTTGTGCGCCGCCCACTTGACGACGTCGTCGACGGTGCGGGCCGCCAAGGCGGCCCCGAGCAACTCCGCCGCGCCCGCCCCGGGCTCGGGGTGCAACCGACCCGCCAGCGTGGCGTCCAGCGACTCCAACCGCCGGCGCTGGACCTCGGTCACCGCCGCGACCATCACCCAGCCGTCGGAGCAGGGGTACAACCGGTGGCAGGCCGCCGGCCCGACCGGATCGGGCCCCAGGGTCATCGAGTGCCAGTCCGGATCGGGCCGCAGACAAATCGCCGCGTGCCGGTAGAGCGAGGTGGCCAGCAGCGAAACCTCGGCCTCGTCGCCCTGTCCCGTTTGCCGTCGCCGGTGCAGGGCGGCCAGCACGGCGAGCGTGCCGAGCAGCGTCGTCCCGCTGTCGGACGGGCCACCGCCGTAACCGACCGGCTCGACGCCTCCGCCCTGCACGAGCGGGCCACCCGTGATCGCCTCGAAATTGACATCGATGGAGGGGAGCCCGGAGTCCGGGCCGTTGCGGCCGTACCCCGAAACGATGAGCACAATCGCGGTCGGGTTGAGACCGTGGATGCGTTCGGTCGTCAGTCCGAAACGTTCCGCGATCTCGTCCCGGAAATTGTGCACGACGACGTCGGCCGACCGCACCAGATCCTCGATGCGTTTCCGGTCGCCGGCGTCGCCGATGTTCGCCGGGACGGAGCGCTTGCCACGGTTGACGGACATGAAGCTGTAGGCGAGTCCCCGGAACGGGTCCCCTTCGGACGGCTCGATCTTGATGACGTCGGCCCCGAGCCCGGCGAGAATCCGGGACACGCCCGGCCCCGCGGCGAGCGTCGAGAAGTCCAGCACGCGCAGGTTCACGAGCGGTGGACCCGTGCGGGGCCTGCCGGTGCGCCCGGTGCCGGCGCGTGGTGCCGGCGAGGTGTGTTCGCCCAGGCGCGGCGGGCGGGCGGGACGGACCGGCGGCATCGCGGCGGCGTGGATCGGCAGACCGGGGGCGGCGGTGATCGCATCATCGCTGCCTTCGGCCTCCACCCGCATCCCGATGGCCCGGACCTGGTCGGTGTCGAGCGCCGCGCCCGGTTCGAGCAGGGATCCGGCGATGACGCCCTCGGCGCGGAAGATCCGCAGCCACTCGGCGACCGTGCGCCCCCCGATGATCTGCTCGATCCGCTCCACGAGGTCGACGCGGGCCTGCGCGTCGGTGATGTTGAACGGAGCACCGAAGTAGCGGGGATCGGCGAGCAGGTCGGCCGCGTCGAGCGCGATGCACAGCTTGGCCCACAGCGATTGGCTGACCGCTCCGACGGTGAGCCAGCCGTCGGCCGCCCGGAAGAACCGGATCACCGGCGTGGTGATCCGCTTCGGGTCGCCGTCGATCGGCATCGCGGCCGGCGACCGGTCGGGTTTGACGGTGGCCGAGAACATCATCATGCCCAGGGCGCCGGCCCGATGACCGACGCGTACCACCGGGGAGCCGGCGAACGCGGGTGTGAGCGCGAGCAGCGCGGCGGTCGCGGCGAGTACGCCGGTGCCGAAGGTGGCCGTCGACTCGACCAGGAAGAACGGTCCGTCCCGGTAGCCCTGCTGGAGGTGGCACATGCCGGTGAGCGCCTCGGCGAGCGAGGCGTAGACGTCGGGCGAGACGCTCGGGTCGACGTAGGCGTCGCCGACATCCATGACCGTCACGACGGTCGCCCGCCGTGCCCGCGGCCGTCCGGCCAGCTCCCAGGCCAGCTCGTCGATGAGCAGCACGTCTGTGGCAGCCGCCGCGCCGGCTGGGCCGGATTCGAGGTCCTCCGCCAGGACGCTGCGCAGACCTCGGGCCCACGTGTGGAACCCGCCTCCGCCCCGCAGCGGATGACCGGTCGCGCTCTCGATCAGGGTCACCTCGGCGCCGAGACCGCGCAGCAGACCTCCGGCGATGAGCACGGCCGACCCGTTCGAGGATGCTGTCACGGTGAGTCCGTCAAGCATGGGTGAGCCGCTCCATTTCCACGCTCGGGCGCCCCGGCCAGATGCGACCCAGCGCGCGGATCGTCTCGAGGGCCTCGTCACTGCCGGTGGCCGCCTGCTCCACCCGGGCGACCAGCTCGGTCACGCCCTCGGCCGCCAACCACTCCAGGCGTTCGCGAATCCGCTCGTCGTCGCCGACGATGCAGTAGCGGTGGATCACATCCACCTCCGTCTCCGGAGCGGCGGCGAACCGGGCGATGTCGGAGACGGAGCTCTGCTGGTGCTTGAAGCTGCCGAACTCCGCGCCGAGCCGCCTGATCGCGCGCCGGGTCGCCTCCTGGGCTGTCGGTCCCCACACGACGTCGGCCAGGACCGGCCGCACCACCGCCGGCCGGCCGAGCCGGTCGTCCATCTCCCGCAGCAGCGCGACCTGCCGGTCCAGCCCGGCCATCGGATTGGGCACGACGCCGTCGGCCACCTCGGCCAGAGCGTCCAGCTCGGGTCGGGTCCGGGCCGCGGCCAGGAACCGCGGCGCCGGGTCGATGACGAACGGCAGTACGGTCTCCCGGGCCTGCCAGGGACCGATGCTGAACGTCACCGACTCGCCCGCGAGCAGCGCGCGGGTCTGCCGGATGCATTCGCGGGTCATGGCCAGCTTCTCCGCCGGGTCGGCGCCCACGGCGGCGAACTCTCGCCGCCGGAAACCCGTGCCGAATCCGACCACCGTGCCGGCCGAGACCGACGCCGTGGTCGCGATCGCCTCGGCGAGTTGTACCGGGTGGTACAGCGGGGCGAGGGCGACCGCCGTTCCGGTGGTCATCCGTGGATGGCGGGCCGCGAGCCACGACAGCAACTGGAAGGGCGGCGGGAAGAAGGCCTTCGCCTGGTGGTGCTCCGGCGTCCAGACGCCACGCCACCCCGCTTCGTCCGCCGCGGTGGCCTGACTGTCGAAGCGGGTCCACAGCTCGCGCAGCCCGGTCGCGTCGGCGGCGACGGGATACAGGTACAGCGAAAGCTCCATCACTTCTGGCCGATGGTCACGACGGGACGCTCGCAGCAGGTGAGCTCGCCGCCACCGTCGCGGATGACGATCGCCTCCGAGCCGCACTGCTCGCATCGGACCTTGGAACCAACCTTCATCGCATCGCCCTCCTCAATCGCTGGCCGGAAGCGGGGCCACGTCGACAACTTCCATCGGCACCCCGTGACAGGTGAACCGTCCGTCGCCGCGCTTGAGACACATCACTTCGGTCTGGCACTGCGCGCACCGGTACCGTTTGCCGAGCTGGTTGCTCGGCCGCGGCTCCGTCATTCCCATTCCTCCTGCACTCAACGGTCTACTTCCCGGTCTGAGTCGCCGCCCAGCGACAGCACCTTCCCGCCCAGATAGGCGGCCCTGGCCTGTTCCCCCGCGAGGACCTCGCGCGGCGGGCCCTCGGCCACGACTCGGCCCTGGTCCATCAGGATGAGGCGGTCGACCACGCTCGCGACGAACTCGGAGTCGTGGTCGACGAGGACGGTGGCGATGCCGCGCGCCCGGATGACCTCGAACGTGGCGGCGATGAGCCGCCGCTCCGACGCCGCGGTTCCCGATGTCGGCTCGTCGAGCAGCAGCAGCGTCGGCCGGCTCAGCAGGGCGCGGCAGATGTCGGCGATCTTCTGAATGCCGTACGGCATCTCGCGCAGTACCGTGCCGGCCCACTGCCGCAGGCCGAACTCCTCGAGGGTGGAGCTCGCCCGGTCGCGTAGCTCGCGATCGGCACGGACGGTGCGGCGGGTCGCCAGGAGCGAGCCGAACAGCGACGGCCGGTGCCGGGCGAGGTCCCCGAGCATCACGTAGTCGACCAGGGTGAAGTCGTGGAAATGCTCGGCGAGCTGAAACGTCCGGGCGACGCCCAGCGCGGCGAGCCGATAGGGCGGCATCCCGTCGAGGCACCGGCCGTCGAACGTCATGGAGCCGGTGCGGCCCACCACGCCCGAGACCGCGTTGAGCAGGGAGGTCTTGCCGGCGCCGTTCGGTCCGATGACGCCGACCCGTTCGCCAACGCCAACCGTCAGGTCCACATTCGACACCGCGTGCACGCCGCCGAACACGACGGAGACATCGCGAACAGCGAGGACAGGCTCACTGGATGTCATCTCGGCTCCCCACAATGATCGAACGCAGATCGTCCGACGAAATGTCGCCCCTTCGTCCCTGCCAGACGATGCCGCCCTGCTGCAGGATGACAATCCGCTCGGCCAGCGTCAGCGTGTGCGAGGTCTCCTGGTCCACCAGCACGAGCGCGACCCCGAGCCGGGCACGCAGCTCGTCCAGGGTCTCGGTCACCGCCTCGATCGCGACCGGTGACAGGCCGAGCGACGCCTCATCGACCAGGAGTACCGCGGGCTGCGCCATCCAGGCCATGGCGAGTGCCAGCATCTGCCGCTCGCCCCCGCTGAGCACAACGGCCTGGCGCTTGCGGTGCTTGGCGAGGCGGGGAAACTGCTCGAAGACGGCGTCGACCCGGTGGGCGTCGTGCCGGTTGAGCCGCAGATGCTCCTCGACACTGAGCACCGGGAACACCTTGTCCCGCTCCGGCACGTACGAGACGCCGTGGCCGAAGCACTGGTACGGGGCCAGCCGCGCCACCTGCCGCCCGCGTACGGTCACCGAGCCGGCGACCTGTACCCCTTCGGACTTCAGGTAGCCGGAGATGCCGCGCAGCGCGGTCGTCTTGCCGGCCCCGTTGCGGCCGAGCAGCGCGACGACCTCGCCGGCGCCGACCTCGAGGTCGAAAGCGGCGAGCCCGACGCCGCCGCCGGGGTAGGTGACCTTCAGTCCGGTCACCTGCAGCACTGATGGTGTCGGGTCCGTCATGGCCGGTCCGCCGTGGTGAGAGGGGTGGACGTGCTCGAGTCGCCGGGTGCCGGCACACCGGGCCGGTCGGCGGTTCGCCGCAGGAACCGGCGCAGCCGCTGGCCGAGCCCGACGACGCCGTCCGGGTCCAGGACGAACACGACGAGCAGCAGGACCGCGTAGATCGCGGTGGCGAGATTGCCGCCGTTGACGGTGAGCCAGTCGCGCGCCACCGCGGGCAGCGCGCCGGTGGACTGCAGCCGCTCGAGCAGGTTCGGGCCGTAGCCGACGAACAACGCACCGATCATCGGCCCGATCAGCGTGCGCCGCCCACCGACGTACACGACGACGACCACCTGGATGGCGAGGGTGAGCGTGAACGCCTCCGACGAGACGTTGCCGGTCGTGTAGGCGAAGAGCCCGCCACCGATCGCGGTGATGACCGAGCTGACGACGAACGCGGACAGCTTCCATGACACGGTGGGCACGCCCATGACCCGTGCGGCGACCTCGTTCTCGCGGATGACCTGCCACACCCGGCCCGGGCCGGTCGCGTAGAGGTTGCGCAGCACGAGCACGGTGAGGGCCAGGACGATGGCACCGAGGTACAGCGTCGGCCGCCCGGGCGCCACCTGGTATGCGCCGATCTCGGGGACGCTGATGAAGATGCCGGCGATGTTGGGTCCCTGAATGCGCTGCCCGGCGTACTGCACGATGATCTGCAACGCCAAGGTGGTGAGCAGCAGATAAAGACCGCGCACGCGAACCCCGGGCAGGCCGATGATCACGCCGATGACGGCGCCGACCACCCCGGCGGCGACCAGCGGCAGGGGAAAGGGCAGCCAGGCCAGGTCCTGGCTCTTCGCCACGGTGAAGGCGCCGACCGCCATCAGGGCGGCGCCGCCGAAGGTCGCCTGCCCGGCCCGGTTGAGGACCAGGTCCTGGCCCAGCGCGGCGATCGCCAGCGGGATGGCGGCGGCGACCAGGAAGACGGTCGAACTGTCGGCGAGGAACGCGACCAGGAGCAGGACGACGACGACCGCGGCGGTCGAGATGAGATCGGATCGAGTGAGTCTCACAGCCGGGCGACCTCTCGCGAGCCGAACAAGCCGCTGGGCTTGAACAGGATGACGCCGAGCATCAAGGCGTACGAGATGATGTCCTGCTCCTGACCGCCGATCCAGGTGATCGTCGCGCTCTCGATCAGCCCCAGGATTATCGACGCGATGATGGCTCCCTTCAGCGAATCGAGGCCACCGAGGATGAGCACCGGGAAGACGAGCAGCCCGAGGTTGGGGATGGTGTTGGGGTCGATCTGGGCGGAGAACGAGTAGCCGATCCCGGCCAGCGCGGCGGTGACGCCGCCGATGCCCCAGGCGACGGCGGAGACGCTGCGGACGTTCACGCCGGCCTGTGCCGCCAGCAGCGTGCGGTTGGCGGCCGCCCGCATCGCCAGGCCGACCGGTGTCGCGAACAGGTAGAGCAGGATGCAGGCGAAGCTCACGACCGCGCCGCCGAGCAGGAAGATCGTCGTCCACGGGATGTTCACGGTGCCGGTGACGTGCCAATAGCTGTTGCTCACGAGTCGTGGCGCACTGACCGGCACAGACCCGAAGACCATGATGATGACGAGTTGCAGCAGCATGCCCAGGCCGATGCTGGCGATCGAGGAGACGAACGCGTCCGCCCCGGTCAGGCGGGCGAAGACAAGCCGGTAGGCCAGCACGGCGACGACGCCCACGACGACCAGCGTCAGTGGGAGGCCGACGTAGAGCATCCAGGTCGGACGTGAGTCGCTGATGTAGTGGTAGACGACGGCGCCCAACAGCATCAAGTAGCCCTGAACGAAGCTGACGACGCCCGTGGCCCGGTAGAGCACCACGAATCCCACCGACACCAGCGCGAAGATCGACGCGAGGAACAGCCCCTGCGTGATCATGTTCGCGATCTGGTTCACTGTTTTCCTTCCAGCGTTTGGGGGGAAGGCCGTGGTCGGAGCCAGGCGCCCGGCGCCGACCGCGGCATGGGTTAGCGATTCGTGGTCGTCACACCGCGAAGTTCTCGGTCAACTGTTTCGCGGTGTTGGTCGCCGTGTCCCAGTGGTACGCGCTGTAGGACCGGGGGCCCATGTGCAGGTCCGGCGTCATGCGGAAGTCGGAGGCGAGGCCCTTCGCGTCCAGGCTGACGTTCTGCAACGCCGCCGCGAGTGACGTGCCGGTGCAGTCGGCCCCACAGCCCTTGAGCGCCTGGCCCAGGGTCATGGCGCCCAGGTAGTACGGAATGAGCAGGGAGTCGTTGAGCGCGGCCGCTCCGGTCACACCCTGCGCCGACATGTCGGCGATGTAGTCCTTGACGACCTGCGGGTTGTCGGGCGCGTCAGGGACGATGAGCGGGCCCATGGACATCTGGTAGAAGCCGGGGTCCTTCATGGTCTCGAAGGTCGTGTACTGACCGGTGTTACTGGTGTTGATGACCGGTGCCTGCGAGCCTGATGCCCGCAGCGCCGAGACCACGGACGGGTTGAGCGGACCGCCGAGCTGCACGAGGACCACGTCGGGTTTCGCCGCCGCCGCGTTGCGGGCGAACGGGCTGACGTCGGCCGAGGTGGCCGGTGCGTACTGGGTGGCGACGGTCCAGCCGCGTTGGGTGGCCGCCTGCTCCACGGCTTTCACCCAGGCGTGGTTGCCGCCGGTGTCGAGGGTGACGATGCCGATCTTGAGCGGCTTGCCGGAGACGAGCGAGCCGGCGAGCTTCAGCATCGGCTCGGCGTAGTCCGAACCGCCCCACCCCGCCGTGCCGAACAGGAACTGCTGGGCCGGCTGGAAGGATTCGGGCGCGCCTTTGCCGCAAATGGCGGGAATCTTGACGGTCGCGACGTACTGGCCGGCCGCGGTGCACAGATCGGTCAGGTCCGGCCCGAGCAACGCGACGACCTTGTCGCCGTCGACGAGCTGGCGCATCGCCGCCTGCGCGGCCGTCGCGGTCGCGCCGTCGTTCTTGACCACCAGCTCCACCTTGCGGCCGTTGATTCCGCCGCTGGCGTTGATGCGATCGAAGTAGCCCTGCGAGGCGTGCACCAGGTTCTGGCCGACGTAGGTGAAGTTGCCGGTCAGGGTGGCGATGACGCCGATCTTGATCGGGCCGGCCGAGCCGGCCCCGTTGCCGTCGCTCGAGTTGGAACAGCCGGCGGCGAGGCTCACCGCGAGCGCGGCCGCCATGACCGCAACGAGCTTCACTCCATGGCGCCTACCACGACGCCGGGAAAGCGGCAGTGGCATTCAGTGTCTCCCCTCACGCTCCAAGGAACGGGTTGTCTGTGATAGTGACCTTGGCTGGCGGAAAGTTAACAGTCACTTTCCAAGCATGTCAACAACGTGTTTCGGCTGGCCCGGAGGCTGATTCCCTTTACTGGCAACGCTTTCAGGAACCGCGCACGGTTGAGGACCGGGCGTCGCCCGGCTCCCGACGATCGGTCTGGACGGCGTCAGAGTCGTTCGATGACCATGGCGTTCGCCATGCCGCCGAACTCGCACATGGTCTGCAGGCCGTACCGTCCTCCGGTGCGCTCGAGGTGGTTCAGCAGGGTCGCGAGCAGCCGGGTCCCGGAGGCCCCGATCGCGTGTCCCAGCGCGATCGCGCCACCGCACGGGTTCAGCCGGTCGGGGTCCGCGTCCAGCTCCCGGCACCAGGCGAGGGGTACCGGGGCGAACGCCTCGTTGACTTCGTAGGCGGCGAGGTCGGCGAGGCCGAGCCCGGCGCGCTCGAGCACCCGCCGGGTGGCCGGTATGGGTGCGGTGAGCATCAGCAACGGGTCGGCGCCGGCCACGGTTCCGGCCACGAAGCGGGCCCGGGCGGTCAGCCCGAGGCGTTGGGCCGCCTCGCCCGACATGATGAGCGCCGCCGAAGCGCCGTCGGTGAGGGGCGAGGACGTCCCCGCGGTCACGCGCCAGTCCAGGTGTGGCCGGACGGCCCGTTCGGCCTCGGTGGCGAAGACCGGCGTGAGCGCCGCCAGGCTCTCGGCCGTCGTGCCCGCGCGGACGGTCTCGTCGATGGTGTGTGAGCGCTCGCTTCCCGAGGCGTCGGTGACGGTCACCGGCACGATCTCGTGGTCGAACCAGCCACTCGCCCTCGCCCGGGCCGCCCGCTGGTGCGACCGGGCCGAATAGCTGTCCAGTTCGGACCGGGCGAGCTTCCAGGCGTCGGCGACCAGTTCCGCCGCCACGCCCTGGGAGGTGAACCCGTCGGGATACCGCGCGCGGGCCATGGTGCCCCGGGCGTCGCGGCCCATCGCCGCCGTCGGTATCGGGACGCGGCTCATGCTTTCGACCCCGCCGGCGATGACGATGTCGCTCGCGCCGGACTTCACCGCCTGGACGGCGAAGTGCACCGCCTGCTGGCTCGAGCCGCACGCCCGGTTGATGGTCGTGGCCGGCACGGACTCCGGCAGTCCGGCGCCGAGGACCGCGAACCGGGCCAGGTTGCCGGCCTGCTCTCCCGCCTGCGTGACGCAGCCGAGGATGACGTCGTCGACCTCGGCCGGATCGATCCCGACCCGGCCGAGCAGCGACTGGAGCACTCCCGCCATCAGGTCGATGGGGTGCATGCCGGACAGGGCACCTCCCGGCTTGCCTTTGCCGGAAGCGGTGCGGACGATGTCGATGAGGACGGCCTCGGTCACGCGCGGACCTCCGTAATGAGACTGACGACTGAGCGGCGGATGAGCTTGCCGGTCTCGGTGTGGGGCAGTTCGGGGACGAGAAAGACCTCGTCCGGCGTGCGCGAACCCCGCAGTCGCTCGCGGCACCAGGCGCGCAGCACCGCCGCGGTGACCGTCGGGTCGTCGGCGACGACGGCGGCGGCGATGCGCTCACCCCATTCGTCGTCCGGCAGTCCCACGACCGCCGCCTGCCGGACGCCGGGGTGAGCCAGCAGCGCGTCCTCGATCTCGGCCGGCGCGATGTTCTCGCCGCCCCGGATGATGGTGTCGTCCGCGCGCCCCTCCATGAACAGGTAACCGTCGGTGTCGAGGCGGGCCCGGTCCGCAGTGGGGAACCAGCCCTGCGGGTCGAGCGCCGAACCGTGCAGGTACTCGCCGGAGACCTGCGGGCCGCGCACCCACAGCAGCCCGGTCTCGCCGACCGGCAGCACCAGGCCGGCCGGGTCGCGGACCTGGGCCTCGACCCCGGGGACCAGGCGGCCTACGGAGGACAGCCGGTCGCGGACGGCGGGGTCGGTGCTCGTGACCGCGGCGCGGTGGTCGTCGGGGCCGAGCACCGCGATCGTTGAGCTGGTCTCGGTCAGTCCGTATGCGTTGACGAAGTCGACGCCGGGAAACGCGGCGAGGACCCGCTCCAGCACCGGCCTGGGCATCCGCGCGCCGCCGTAGGCGAGCGACCGCAGGCTCGGCACGTCGGCACTCGCCCCGCCGAGGTGCTCGACGATGCGCGCCAGCATGGTCGGCACGACCATCGCATGCGTCACCTGATTGGCGCGAACAGCGTCAAGCCAGACGCTCGGGGAGAAGTCGGCCAGGTAGGCCATCGCCCGGCCGGAGTACACATTGGTCAGTGCCGCCGCGACCCCGGCGACGTGGTAGGGCGGGGTCGCGATCAGGGCGGTGTCGCCGTCGCGCGCGCCGGCGAAGGCGACCGTGTCGAGCACATACGACACGAGGTTGTCGTGGCGCAGCACGACGCCCTTGGGGGTCGAGGTCGTCCCGCTGGTGAACAGGATGACGGCCGCGGCGCGCTCGTCGAGGTCGCGGGGCACGAGCCGGTCGGCCGTCGCGGCCCGGTCGATCAGCTCGGTCACCAGCACCGTCGGCGCCGCGCCGGCCAGGGTGGTCAGGTAGCGCTCGTCCGTGACGACCAGCGGGTTCGCGAGCTCGGCCAGGCGGGCCACCAGCTGGTCCCCGCTGAGGCGGTAGTTCAGGACGGCGAGCGGGACGCCGGCCTTCGCCGTGGCGAAGAGCAGCAGCGGCAGCACCGGGCCGTTGACGCCGACGTGAACGACGGTGGCGTGGCCGGTGAGCAGGCAAGCGGCCCGGCTGCTGAGGTCGTCCAGTTCGGCGTAGGTCCAGCGCCGGGTTCCGTCCTTCACCGCGGGGCGGTCGGGCATGACCGACATCGCCATGTCCAGGAGCATCGCCGTGCCCAATTGGCTCCTCCTCGGTTACGACAAGAGCTTGATCCGGAGTTGGAAAGTGAGTGTACACTCGCCAACCATGGCACCCCAAGGGTCAGCCCCCCACCGACCGGCCCACTCCGCCGACGACGTGGTCGCGTGGTCGGCGGTGCGCGACTGGATGGACGAGCGTGGTGTCGGTGCCGGCGACATCGTCGACGCGACGCTGCTCGCCGGCGGCACGCAGAATCTGTTGCTGCGGTTCCGGCGCGGCGACGACACGTACGTGCTGCGGCGGCCTCCGCTGAACAAGCGCCCCAACAGCGACGAGTCGATTCGTCGGGAGGCGGCCCTACTGGGCGAGCTCGCGACGACGGTCGTGCCGCATCCTCGGTTGATCGCGGCGTGCCTGGACCCGGCGGTGCTGGGAGCCAACTTCTATCTGATGAGCGAGGTCGACGGCTTCAATCCGAAGACCTCGTTGCCCGCGGCGTTCGAGGCCGACCGGGGGTTTCATCGCCGGCTGGGACTGGCGATGGTGGACGCGTTGCTGACGCTGGAGTCGGTGCCGGTCGATCGCCTGCGCGAGGCCGGTTTCGGCGATCCGGACGGCTGGCTGGAGCGTCAGGTGGAGCGGTGGTCGCAGCGCCTAGACGCGTGGGCCGTGATGGCCGGGACGGAGCCGGACGTTCTGCTGCCGGGCGCGGTTGCCCTGAGCCGGGTCCTGCGGTCCACGCGGCCCGCCTCGTGGCGGCCGGGCCTGCTGCACGGTGACTTCCATCTGTCCAACGTGCTCGTGCGGTGGGACCGCCCGGAGGTGGCGGCCATCGTGGACTGGGAGGTCGCGACGGTGGGTGACCCGCTGATCGACCTGGGGCATCTGCTGGCGACGTGGCCGGACCGCCGGCAGGCCGGCTCGCCCGCAACGGTCCTGGACCTGCCGGGGCTGCCGTCGCCGGAGGAGCTCATCGAGCACTACGCGGCGAACTCGGCTCGCGATCTCACTCACCTCCCGTGGTACCGCGGCATGGCCTGCTACCGCTTCGCGATCCTCCTCGAGGGCACCTACGCCCGGTCGCTGGCGGGGCTGGCCGATCCGGTGGTTGGTGAGCGCTTACACACCATCGCCCGAAGCTTGATCGATCAGGGAGCGCGGATGGTCGCCGCGTGACTCCGGGCCCGTCCCGACCGATGACACTACAAGGAGGCCGCAGATGAGCTGGGACTTCTCCACCGAGCCCGAGTTCGAGCACAAGCTCGGGTGGATGCGCCGGTTCGTGGCGGAGGAGATCATCCCGTTGGAGACCCTGCGGGACCGCTGGCGTGCGCCCGGCGGGGCCACCGCCTACGCCGCCGCGACCGCGGGGCTGAAGGACGAGGTACGCCGCCAGGGACTCTGGGCCGCGCACCTGCCACCCGAGCTGGGTGGCACCGGCTTCGGCCAGGTCAAGCTCGCGTTGATGCACGAGATCATCGGTCAGAGCCCGCTCGCCGCACCCATCTTCGGCAACAACGCCCCGGACTCCGGCAACGCCGAGATGCTGGCGCTGGCCGGGACGCCGCGGCAGAAGGAGCAGTGGATGGCTCCGCTGCTGGACGGCCGGATGTACTCGTCCTACTCGATGACCGAGCCGGGCGCCGGCGCCGACCCACGGCTGTTGCGGACGACGGCGCGGCTCGACGGCGACGAATGGGTGATCGACGGCCACAAGTGGTTCATCTCCAACGCGTCGGTGGCCGACTTCCACATCGTGATGTGCCGCACCTCCGACGACCCCGAACTGCGTGCGCACAAGCGGTTCTCGATGATCATCGTCCCCAGTGCCACCCCGGGCGTGACGGTGCTGCGCGACATCCCGACGATGGAGAACGTCGACCATCGCTTCGGCGAGTTCGGCAACCACGCGGAGGTCCGGTACGAGTCGGTCCGGGTGCCGCGGGCCAACCTCATCGGCGACGTCGGTGAGGGCTTCGCCTTGGCCCAGAAGCGACTGGGACCGGGTCGCGTCCACCACGCGATGCGCTGGCTCGGCCAAAGCCGGCGCGCGTTCGACATGCTGTGCGAGCGGGCCGTCAGCCGCTTCACCCACGGCTCGGTGCTGGCCGACAAGCAGCTGGTCCAGGACTGGGTGGCGCAGAGCTGGGCCTCGATGCAGGCGGCTCGCCTGCTGACCCTGCAGGCGGCGTGGACGATGGACCGGCTGCACGAGCAGGGCCGGCCGCACAGCGATGCCAAGATCGAGATCGGGGTCATCAAGTTCTGGGGGGCCCGGGTGCTCTACGAGGTGATCGACCGGGCCATCCAGGTGCACGGCGCGTTGGGATACTCCGCCGACCTGCCGCTGGAGGCCATGTACCGCAAGGCCCGCGCGGCCCGGCTGGTCGACGGCCCCGACGAGGTGCACAAGACGAACGTGGCCCGGCAGATCCTCAAAGGTTACACACCGACCGACGTCCCGTCGCAGCACATCCCGACGATGCGCGCCCGGGCCGAGGCCAGGTTCGCCCGCTATCTGGACGACGCCGCCGTCAACAGCTGACCCCTCCGGAGGAATCGTGTCCGACTACGAGTACCTGCTCTACGAGACCTTCGACGAGTCCACCATCGCCCGCATCACGCTCAACCGCCCGCAGACCCGCAACGCGCAGAACCGGGGCCTGCTGGTCGAGCTGGACGACGCGTTCGCCCGGGCCCAGGCCGACGACGACGTCCGCGTCGTCATCCTCGCCGGTGCCGGCCCGGCGTTCTCGTCGGGGCACGACCTCGGCTCACCCGACCGTATCCGGGAGTCGACCCCGGGCCCGGACCAGCACGTGACCTACCAGTGCAACGGCGCCACCCGCGCCGGAGCGGAGAGCCGCGTACGCCAGGAGTGGCACTACTACTTCGACAACACCCGGCGCTGGCGCAACCTGCGCAAAATCACGATCGCGCAGGTGCAGGGCAACGTCTACTCGGCCGGCCTCATGCTCGCCTGGTGCTGCGACCTCATCGTCGCCGCGCAGTCAGCCCGCTTCGCCGACGTGGTCGCCACCCGCCTCGGCATGTGCGGCGTGGAGTACTTCGGCCATCCGTGGGAGTTCGGCCCCCGCAAGGCGAAGGAACTCCTGCTGACGGGCGACGCCATCGACGCCGGCGAGGCCCACCGGCTGGGCATGGTGTCGAAGGTGTTCGCCGACGCCGAGCTCGCCGAGCGCACGCTCGACTTCGCCCGCCGGGTCGCCCGCGTGCCGACCATGGCCGCTCTGCTGATCAAGGACTCGGTGAACCACACGGTCGACGCGATGGGCTTCACCAACGCGCTCAACACGTGCTTCGCGCTGCACGAGCTCAACCACAGCCACTGGATGGAGCTCTCCGGCGGCAAGGTCGCGCTCGGCACACCCGAGTTCGGCGGGCCCGACTGGCGCACCGCACCACCGGTCCAGCTGGCCGCCCGGGACACGCCGTGACCTGAGGTGCCGGCCACCCGGCCGAAGAAAGTGACCGATCGCTATCTGACAGGATTCATGATTCTGCTATGGACATCAACACCGTCACCGGCGTCATCCAACCCGGCGATCTCGGCTTCACCATGCCGCACGAGCACATCATTGTCGCCTGGGACGGCACCTTCCTCGACAGCACGCTGGCGATCGACTGGGTGGAGCTCGAGCGGGAGGCGATCGAGAAGTGCAAGCTCGCGGTCGCCAGCGGCATTCGGACGATCGTGGACATGACCACCATCGAGATGGGTCGCGACGTCTCGCTGCTGCAACGTGTTTCGGAGGCGAGCGGGCTGCAGATCATCGCGATCTCGGGCCTGTTCGCCGATGCCTACGGCGTGCCGCACTACTTCCGGCAGCTTACCGAGGCCCAGATCACCGACATCTACGTCCGGGAACTGACCAAGGGGGTCGGCCGCACCGGCGTCCGGACCGGAGCCATCAAGATAGCGACGGGTCAGAAGGAGCTCACCGACCTGGAACGGCTGATCATCCGGGCGGGCGCCAAGGCCCACCTCGAGACCGGGGCGCCGATCCTCACGCACACCGGCTACGGGTCGCTCGGCGACAGGCAGGTGGACCTGCTCGTCGATGAAGGCGTCGACCCCGCCCGCGTGGTGGTCGGGCACAGCGACGTCAGCGCCAACCTCCGCTACCACGCGCGGATCCTGCGCAAGGGCGCGACCGTCGGGTTTGACCGCATCGGTCTGCACACGTTCATGCCCGACGACATCCGGGCCCAGTGTATTGCCGCGCTGATCCGCATGGGCTTCGCCTCCCGGCTGACGATGTCGCTCGACTGCCACCTGCGCTGGTGTGGCCGGCCCAACGAACTGGTCATCGAGGATCGCGACTTCACCTGGCTGGCCCGCAACTTCTTCCCGCTGCTGCGCACGGCGGGTGTCTCGGACGAGGACATCAACATGATCATGACCGACAACGTCCGACGGCTGTTCGAGTAGACCCATGTTGCGACTCGGACTTCAGTTCGACCTGCGGGCTCCGGCCGGCGGGCCGTCCACCACCGACTTGTACGCGGCGGCCGTCGACCAGTGCGCCTGGGCCGACGGGCTCGGCTTCGAGACCGTCTACATCGGCGAGCATCACGGGGCCGAGGACGGCTACTGCCCTTCGCCGATCGTCGTCGGCGCCGCGATCGCGTCCCGCACCAGCCGCATCGCGATCCACCTGTCCGCCCTCATCGCCGTCCTGCACAACCCGCTGCGGCTCGCCGAGGACCTCGCGGTCCTCGACATCCTCAGCAACGGCCGGCTGGTGCTCACCCTGGGTATCGGCTACCGGCCCCACGAGTACGCCATGTTCGGCGTCAGCAAGGCCGAGCGGGCGGCGATCCTCGAGTCGACCATCGAGGTCCTGGATCGGGCCTGGACCGGCGAGGCGTTCGACCACCAGGGCGTCCGAGTGTTGGTCCGGCCCACTCCGGCACGCCGGCCGAGGCCTCCCATCTACATCGGCGGTTCGCTGCGGGCCTCGGCACTGCGGGCGGCTCGCTATGGGGACAACTACCTGCCGGCCGGCGACGCGACCCTCTTCGAGGTGTACCGGCAGGAGCGCGAGCGCCTCGGCCTGCCGGTGGGGGAGCCACCACCGGTCCGCGGGCCGATGTTCGTCCACGTCACGCGGGACCCCGAGGCCGACTGGCCGGTGATCGGCCCGGCCGTCCTGTACGCCGCCAACTCCTACGCCGACTGGGCCACGGAACGAGGCGGGGGCGGCGGCTCATACACCCGGACGGCGGATCTCGACGCGTTGCGGCGCAACCCTTCCTACCGGCTGGTGACGCCGGCCGAGTGCGTCGAGATGGCCGAGACGCTGGGCGACGGCGGCGAGCTGATCTTCCAGCCGCTCTTCGGTGGCATCGAGCCCGAGCGGGCCTGGCGGAGTCTGCGGCTGTTCGAGAGCGCGGTGCTGCCCGAACTCGAGACCCGAGGTCTACGTCCCGCGCGGTCCGGCGATTAGTCCTCTGTGGACGCTCCGGTGAAGAGCGGCCCTGCCGCCGGCGGGGCGACCTCGGCCTCGGCCGCTTCCTCGTGCGTCACCACCCAACCGGTGCCGCGGCGCCACACCTCGTGGCGCCGCGGCGGGTCCGCGCCGGACGCCCCGATGCCGGCGCAGACTCCGGCCATGGCGACGTCGAGGAGATGCCCGCCCCCGGACAGTTGCGACCGGACGGCGGCCGCCGCGGCGTAAAGCCCCGTGAGCGGATCGGCGATGGCGTCACCGCAGAAGACCGGCCGTCCCGCACCGTCCCACGCGACGAGCGCGCCCGCGACCGCAGCGTCGTCGCCGAACGCCACCCGGTGCTCGCATTCGGCGGTACGACCATAGCCGGTGATCGACAGCCACGTGCGTCCTGGCCGATCCGCCACAAATTCCTCGGCGATCAGACCCAACCGGCGCAGCGCCCGCGGCCGGCTCGCCTCGACGACGACGTCGGCCCCGGCGACCAGTTCGCGCAGGTCCTGCTGGCCTGAGGGCGAGCCGAAGTCGAGCCGGACGATCCGCTGGCCGTGGTGCAGTTGTGCCCAGAACCGCGGCGGGCCGAAGCGCGCGCCGTCGGGGCGGCGGACGTCTTCCACCTTGACCACCGTCGCGCCCGCACGGCTCAGGATGCGAGCGGCCAACGGGCCTGCCCACATGGCGGAGAAGTCCACCACGACCGGGGGCCGGCGCCGCCGGCTCGCCGGCCGTCCCACCCGCAGCCACCGCACCGGCGCCCTACCGGCCGCCTCGCCCAGCACCGCCGCGGGAATTCCGATCTCCTGCAACGCCGCGACGACCTCGCGCGCCGGCCGTGTCCCCGCGAGGTCGGCCAGCGCGGCCCAGGCGTTCGCCGTCTCGATCGGCCGGCCGAGCACGGCCGGGAGGACCTCGAGGTCGTACGAGCGGGACAGATTGACCGCGATCCATCCATCCGGGGCGCCGAGCAGGCGGGCGCTGCCATTTGCCGATGTCCGGCCGCCCCCGCGCGTCCAGCCCTGCTCGCCGGCCCGCGCGGACAGCAACGATCCCGTGTCCAGGTCAACCCGGCGGCCCCAGCGCGCTGTGGCGTCGGCCAGCGCGGCGACCACGGCGGTGACGCGGCCCGCGACCGGTCCGAGCGGCGCCAGCGGCGGTCCGTCCGGATGGCCGGTCAGCGCCATCGCGCCCGATCGGGCCCAGTCGAGCACGGCGCAGGCAGTACCGTCGGCACCGGCACCGCAGGCGAGGGTGAACGTGACGCGATCGGTCATGCCGGCTCCACGGCGTCCACCAGGCCCCAGCGGCGGGCCGTCCCGGCGTCGATGGGCTCGCCGGTGAACGCGAGCCACGCGGTGCGCCGGCGCCCGATGCGGCGGGGCAGGCTGACCGTGCCGCCCGCCCCCGGGATCAGGCCGAGGGCCAGCTCGGGCAGGGCGATGCGCGTGTCCGGCGCCGCGACCACCCGACCGGCGAAGGCGGGCAGCTCGATGCCCGACCCGTAGCACGCCCCGTGCAGGTGGACGGTGACGCGGGCCGCCAGGCGGCTCAGCAGCCGGGCGGGGCTTCGAGTAAGCCGGATGACATGGGCCGATGCCGGGTCCGCGCGCGAGCCGAACTCATCGAGGTCCCCGCCGGCACAGAACGACGGACCCGCGCCCTCCAGGCGCACGGTCAGGTCCGGGTCGTTGGCCGCGATCGTCAGCGCCTGCACAAGCTCGTCGCGCATCCGGGCGTTGAGCGCGTTGCGTACCTCCGGCCGGTTGAGCTTGACCCGCAGTTCGTCTCCGTAGCGCTCGACCAGCACGGCCGGGCCCCGATCCGAGCGCGTTCGCGGCGGGCGAGCGGCACGCCAGGCGGCGAACTCCGGCCCCGCCTGCAGCATCGAGTAGGTCGTCGACTCCGCCACCAGCCCGGCATCGATACCGGACGGGGCGCAGCGAAGCAGCAGCGCGAGCGCGGTCGCGGCGAGCGGGTGGGCCTGCACCGCCGCCACCAGTGCCGGAAGCCGGGCGGCCGTCACCACGACATCCATCACCGATGCGTAGGGCTCGGACCCGGCGGCCAGGTCCTCGACGGTCCCGGCCACGGGGTCGGCGGCTTCGGAAACTCCGACGAGCACAGCAGGCAGGCCCCGCACCTGGGCGGCCAGGTCGGCGGGCGGGCCGGACCCGGTCGTCGCGAGATCCACCACAACGAGACAGGAGCCAGACCCGTGCGGGCCCTCTGCCGCCTGGGCCGTGGACAGCCACCGCTCCAGGTCTGCCACCGCGAGAACGTCCACGACGCATCATATGGCGGGTGGACTCGGGCGGGCCAGCAGGCCCCGCACGGGTTGCCGCTGCGTAGGCACCGTTTGCCTGGCCTGATCAAGCAGCGTATCCTGTATCCGGGATGCAGGAACCTTCCGGAGCGCGAAAGGACGGGCCATGGCGGGGCCGCTCGACGGGTTGCGCGTGCTGGAATTCGCGGGGCTCGCGCCCGGGCCGCACGCCGCGATGGTCCTGGCCGACCTCGGCGCCGACGTCGTGCGTATCTGCCGGCCCGGCCAGGACGCCGTTCCCGTCGCGGAGGACCACCTGCTGCGGGGTCGTGACAGTGTCGCGGTCGACCTGAAGTCGGCCGCGGGGCGCGACCTCGCCCGGCGCATGGCCGAGCGCGCCGACGTGTTGATCGAGGGCAACCGGCCCGGCGTGATGGAGCGACTCGGCCTTGGCCCCGACGACTGCCTCGCCGCCAATCCCCGTCTGGTCTACGCCCGGGTCACCGGCTGGGGACAGGATGGTCCCCTGGCGCTACGGGCGGGTCACGACATCAACTATGTCGCGCTGACGGGGGTTCTGCGGGCCATCGGCCACGCGGGCGAGCGGCCGGTCCCCCCGCTCAACCTGGTCGCGGACT
Organism: Dactylosporangium sp. CA-092794; assembly: GCF_050948465.1. Lineage (NCBI taxonomy): Bacteria > Bacillati > Actinomycetota > Actinomycetes > Micromonosporales > Micromonosporaceae > Dactylosporangium > Dactylosporangium sp. CA-092794. The sequence continues at coordinate 5,171,206 of NZ_CP192044.1, forward strand.
TCGGCGGAGGGTCGATGCTGCTGTTGGTCGGCATCCTCGCCGCGCTCTGGGAACGCGACCGGGGCGGCCGGGGACAGGTGGTCGACGCGGCCATGGTCGACGGCGTCGGGGTGCTCGCCCAGATGGTCTGGGCCCTGCGGGCCCGGTCGCGCTGGTCGGACGAGCGCGGGACCAACCTGATCGACTCCGGAGCCCCCTTCTACGACACCTACCGGTGCGCCGATGGTGAGTATGTCGCCGTGGGCGCCATCGAGCCGCAGTTCTATGCCGCACTGCTCGCCGGCCTCGGCCTGGCCGACGCCGGCCTGCCGGCGCAGCGCGATCGGGCCGGCTGGCCGACGCTGCGGGCCCGGCTCGCCGAGGAGTTCGGCCGCCGGCCGCGCGCGCACTGGCAGCGTGTCTTCGAGGGCACCGACGCCTGCGTGACGCCCGTGTTGAGCTTCGCCGAGGCACCGGACCACCCCCACATGCGGGAGCGAGCCGGCTTCGTCGACATCGCCGGAGTCCGCCAGCCGGCCCCGGCGCCGCGGTTCTCGAGGACGAGCGCCGGCCCGCCCGGCGCGGCCCGCGACATCGACGTCGCGGCCGCCGCCGCGCGTTGGGCCCAGCCGGACGAGCAGCGGGAGGAACGGGCGTGAGCGAAGTCGAGGTCGCCGCCGACGGCGGTGTCCTGGTCATCACCATCAACCGGCCCGACCGGCGCAACGCCGTCAACCAGGCGGTGTCCACGGGGGTCGCGGGCGCTCTGGACCAACTGGATCAGCGGGACGACCTCGCCGTGGGGATCATCACCGGCGCGGGTGGCACGTTCTGCGCCGGCATGGACCTCGGCAGCTTCCGGCTCGGCGAGCGCGTGTCCCTGCCGGGACGGGGCTTTGCCGGGCTCACGCAACGACCTCCGGCGAAGCCACTGATCGCCGCCGTGGAGGGCTATGCGCTGGCCGGCGGCTTCGAAGTCGTCCTGGCGTGCGATCTCATCGTCGCCGCCCGCACCGCGACCTTCGGCCTGCCCGAGGTCAAGCGCGGTCTGGTGGCGGCGGCCGGCGGGCTGTTCCGCCTGCCGTCGAGCCTGCCCCGTCACGTGGCCATGGAGCTCATTCTGACCGGAGATCCGATCTCGGCGGAGCGTGCCCTGCATTTCGGGCTGGTCAACCGGCTCACCGAGCCGGGCCAGGCCCTGGGCGAGGCGCTGCTCCTCGCACGTGCGATCGCCGCCAACGGCCCGCTCGCACTGGCCGCGAGCAAGCGAATCGTCAGCGAGTCCCGGGGATGGCCGGCCGACCAGGCATTCGACCGCCAGCGGCCCCTCACCGACCCCGTGTTCTCCTCGGAAGACGCGCGCGAGGGTGCCCTCGCGTTCCTCGAGAAGCGCGCGCCGGTGTGGCAGGGGCGATGACCGACCCGGGCGAGGGCATCCGGCCCATTCCGATCCGCACCACGAGGATCGTCGATGACATCACGCAGTACCTTCGTGACCTGATCCTCGACCACAAGCTCCCTCCCGGTACGACGGTCCTGCAGACCGAGTGGGCCCGGCGGCTCGGGGTCAGCCGCACGCCGTTGCGGGAGGCGCTGCGCCTGCTGGAGCAGGATGGGCTGGTCCGGATCAGCAACGGCAACCGGACCGTTGAGGTGGTGCGTTACAGCGCCGACGACCTGCGGGACCTCTACCAGTTGCGGGAAATGGTGGACGGCCTGGCGGCCCGGCTGCTGGCGGTCAACGGAATCCCTGACGCGTTGGACCGCGAGCTCGCCGATCTGCTGTCCACGATGGACGACGCCGCCGACCCGTTCCGTCCTTCGGTGTGGTTCCCGGCGCACATCGCGTTCCACGTGCGCATCACCGAGGAATGCGGTAACCCGCGCCTGCGCCCGCTGCTGCACGTGGTGCGCTCGACCGGATTGGCGCTGCACTCGCCCATGGCGGACGAGGGCGTCCCGGCCGACGAACTGGCCAAGATCCTCAACGTGGGCCGGACGCAGCATCGGGCCATCCTCGACGCCATCCGCGACGGGTCGGGCGCGAAGGCTGAGGCTGCCGCGCGCCGGCACATCTTGTCGACGCTGCGCTCCGACCTCATCCGCCGCAGCGCCAGCGGCGTGGAGCCCGCGCCCCGCCGGGCATGACCGTAAGTCGCGCACCGTCGCGACGGCAGCGCAACGGTCAGCCGGCACGGCGCCGAGCCAGCGCGGCCAGCAGGTCCGCCACGCCTTGCCGGAAGGCCGGGCGGCCGGTGGACCAGTGCTGGGCCTCGGTCTCCCGCGCCAGCGCCTCGGCGTGGCGCAGCGTGGACAGCGACTCACGGGTGCTCTGGACCAGGCGCCGGGTGTAGGCGGCCTCCTGGCCGTCCAGCCGCCGGCCGAGGTCGACAGCGGCCGCCACCAGCGCGTCGCTCGGGTGGACCGCGGCGACCAGACCCGCCGCGAGCGCGGCCTGTGCGTCCCACTGTTCGCCGAAGACCGCGGCCAGGGTGGCGCGTTGCGCGCCGACCGCGCGGGTCAGCAGCCACAGGTGGCCGCCGCCCGGGTGGATGCGCAGCTGGGCGAATCGCGTGTCGAACAGTGCGCTGTCGCCGGCCAGCCGCACGTCACAGGCCAGCGCGAGGTTGAATCCGGCGCCGACCGCGGGACCGTTGACCGCGGCGATGGTGACCAGCGGCGAGCGCAGGATCCGCAGGAAGCCGTCGTAGACCACGCGCACCCGGTCGAATTCGCCGTCCGCGGCCGCCTGCAGGGTGGACAGTTCGGCGCCGGCGCAGAAGGCCGGGCCGGCCCCGGTGACCACCACGGCGCGGGCGTCCGGGTCGCTCTCGATCTCGTCCATCGCCCGGCCCACGGCGGCGACCAGCTCGGCGGAGAGCACGTTGCGGCGGCGGGGTGCGTTGAGGGTCAGTACCGCGGTCCCGCCGTGCCGCCGCACCAGGACCTGGTCAGGTTGCGTCATCGTCTGCCTCCCGGGTCGATGCTGGAGATCGGGGGCCGCGTCGTCCGCGGCGGGCCCGCCGTCACCGCGGTGCACCGGAGGCTTCGCGGAAGGCCGCGACGAAACCGGCCGGGTCGGCGGTCGTCGGGAGATGGACGCGGAAGTCGGTCACGCCGGCGCCGGCCAGCCGGGGGACAGGGGCGAGGGTGGCCGCCACATCGATGCTCCGGTCCGGTAGCCGGATGGTGCGCAGTGGTGCGGAGACCCGGAGCTCGTCGGCGGAGCCGGCCAATGCCGCCAGTGCCGTGCGCATCCGGGCGATCCCGCGGTCGATGTCGGACTCGTCCTCGCCCCAGGGGATCCAGCGCCGTCCGTACCGCGCGACCCTGCGCACCACGCGGTCGTTGACGGTGCCGGAGATCCAGATCGGTACGCCGCCGGACTGCAGCGGCTTCGGCATGGCGTGGATCCCCTCGAACGACAACTCGGTCGTCCGGTAGTCGGCCCGGGTCTGGCCCCAGAGCAGCTGGCACACGTCGAGGGTGTGTTCGAGCAGCCGCCCTCGCTGCCGGTAGTCGAGGCCGGCGACGTCGTACTCCTCCCGCTGCCAGCCCACGCCGACGCCGAGGTCCAGCCGGCCGTCGCTGAGCACGTCCAGGGTCGCGGCCGACTTCGCGAGCACGGCGGGGCGGCGCAGCGCGGCGAGAATGATGTTCGTGCCCAGGCGGATTCGGGTGGTTCGCCCGGCGATGACGGCGAGCGTCGTCAGCGGCTCGAGCCAGTGCCCGTCCGGCCCGGTCGGCTGCACACCGCCGGTCCGGCCGCCGGCGCCCGGGTCGCCGTAGGCCGCGAGGTTCTCCCCGAAGGCGATGTGGTCGGAGACCACGAGCCGGTCGACCCCGGCCGCGTCAAGCTGCTCGGCGCGGCGCAGCATCCCGGCCCAGTCCGCGGACTCGGCGTCGGCCGCGTAGCTGCGCAGGTCGACGGTCAGCCGGGGCCGGGTGGTGTCTGGTCGTTCGTCCACGGCGCGAGGATACCGCAGTTGTTGACGCACCAACCAGACGTTTGGCAGACTCAGAAAGGTTCCCAACGTTCGCTTCGGATGGAGGTCAGTCGTCTATGGCGATTGACGTGCAGCACTACATCGACACCTATGATCAGTTCAAGTTCGAAGTCGTCGAGGACCGGGTGCTGGAGATCGTCTTCTCCAACCCCGGCAAGCTCAACGCGGTCAGCGCGCGCGGTCACGCCCAGCTGGCGGTCATCTGGCCGGACATCAGCGCCGACGAGAACATCCGCGCGGTCATCGTCCGCGGCGAAGGCCGGGCGTTCTGCGCGGGTGGCGAGATGGACATCATCGACGAGATGGCCGTCAGCGCATCGGCCCGCCTGCGCGGCATGCGCGAGACGCGTGACATCGTCTACAACATCATCAACTGTTCGAAGCCGATCGTCTCGGCGATGCATGGGGTCGCCGTCGGGGCGGGCCTGTGCGTCGGCCTGCTCGCCGATGTCTCCATCGCCACGCCGGACGTGCGTCTCGTCGACGGTCACACCCGCTTCGGGGTGCCGGCCGGCGACGGCGCGGTGCTGATCTGGCCGCTGCTGATGGGCATGGCGAAGGCGAAGTACCACGTGCTGACGTGCGAGCCCATCCTCGGCAAGGACGCCGAGCGGATGGGGGTCGTGTCGTTGTGCGTCGAGGCGGACGAGCTCGTCCCGACGGCCCGCAAGGTCGCCAGGCGACTGGTGTCCGGCTCGCAGAGCGCCATCGAGATGACCAAGTACGCGATGAACAGCTGGCTGCGGCTGGCCGGCCCGAGCTACGACATCTCGATGGCGTACGAGTTCCTGGGCCTGGCCGGCGACGACGTCCAGGAGGGCGTCAAGGCACTGCGCGAGAAGCGCGAGCCGAACTTCAGCTAGGCACCGGTGCGGTCTGTTCCGCGGCAAGGCGCTGCCAGGTCGCGGAGCCGGCCGGCGGCGCCGAGACGAGCCCGGCGATCAGCGAGTCCGCATAGGTGTGGGCCAGCTCGTCGGGGGAGATCGGCCCGCCCGGCCGGTACCAGAGGTAGATCGAGTTGATCAGGCCGAAAATGCCGAACGCGACGACCTTGCCGTTGAGCCCCGCGGGCACGGCGCGGGCCTCGACCGCATCGTCCAGCAGGGTGCGCAGCAGGTCCTCGAATCGGTGACGCGCCTGCGCGATCCGGTCCCGCCCGGCGCCGGGCGGCAGGTCGAGGGTCGCCTTCGTCAGGCTGCCCATCGTCGGGGTCCGCGCGTTGAGCAGGATGAGGCTGTGGATGAACATCCACAGCCGCTCGATGGGTTCGGACACCGAGTCGACCGCGGCCGACACCTCGGCGAACACGTGCCGGTGCGCGCGCTCCTCGACCTCCAGCAGCAGCTGCTCCTTGGACCGGACGTAGTGGTACGTGCTGCCCTTGAGGATCCCGAACTCGTCCGCGATCTCCTGGATCGTCGCCGCCGAGTAGCCGCGGCGGTGGAACACCCGCTCGGCGGCGTCCAGCAGTTGGGAGCGCCGTGCGCTGCTCTCCTCGCCGCCGGTCCGCCGCTGCCTGGCCGGACTCATGCGCCGGCCCAGTGCGCATCGCGCTTGGCGAAGAACGCGGCCAGCGCCTCGGCCATGTCCGCCGACTGGTAGAGCTTCTCGAGCTCGGCGTCGATGCTGGCGAAGCTCTCGCGGTCGGCCTGCTCGCTCGCGGCCAGCGCGATGCGCCGGGTGGCGGCGAGCGCGAGCGGCGCCCCGAGCGCGACCTGGCCGGCCAGCTCCAGCGCCGCCGCCCGGGCCTGCCCGGGCTCGCAGACCCGGTTGACCAGGCCGTAGCGTTCGGCCTCCGCGGCGGTGATCGTGCGACCGGCGAGCAGGACCTCCATCCCGATGTTGCGCGGCAGCGCCCGGATCGCCCGGGTGAGTCCGCCACCGGCCGCGATGAGTCCCCGTCGCACCTCGGGCAGGGAGAAGTACGCGTTCGTGGAGGCGACGACCAGGTCGGCGGTGAGCACCATCTCGAATCCGCCCGCCAGGGCCGGTCCGTCGACGGCGGCGATGAGCGGTTTGGTGCGCGCGCGTCGGACGATGCCGCCGAACCCGCCGCGTTCGGTCGACAGGGACGCCGCTTCGCCCCGCTGCACGGCTTTGAGGTCCGCCCCGGCGCAGAACACCGGTCCGGTGTGGGTCAGCACGGCGAGCCAGAGCTGCGGCGTCGACTCGAGAAGATCCAGCGCCGCCTCCATGCCCGTGGCGAGCGACGCGGAGACGGCGTTGCGGGCCGACGGGTTGTCCAGCTCGATGACGAGGACGTGCCCGTCCGGCGCGGCGCGCAGGTGCTCCGACTCCACGACTGCATCCACCAACCGATTGGTCATTAGATCAGTATTGCGGATGCCAACTGCGTCTGGCAAACACCCGCCTGCCGGGCATCGCGTCCCGTCCGGCCGAAAACCAAACAGACGGTTGGCAGAGAGGCTGATCGGTCGTAATCTCTGTCCACCGGACTCACGCGAAAGGTGGCTTGATTCGTGGCCGCGATCCTCTCGCCCCGCCTGGACGTCCTGCCGGACACTGCCGCGCTGGTCGGCGGCAAGAAGCTCGGGAGCATGTCCGGCGGTGCCCACCAGCACCGCTATGCCGGCAACGGCGCGCCCACCCGGGAAATCCCGCTCGGCGGTGCCGAGGAGGTCGCCGCCGCGATCGCCGCCGCCCGCCGGGTCCTGCCGCAATGGCGGGCGCTGCCGGCCAACGAACGCCGCCGCCTGCTGCTGGCGGTCGCCGCGCTGATCCGCCGCGACATCGAGCAGCTCGCGCAGATCTCGGTCATCGACAACGGGAAGACCATCGGCTCCTCCCGGGTCTCGCCGGCCATCACCGCGGACGCGTTCGAATACTATGCGGGCTGGGCCGACAAGGCGGCCGGCGAGGTCATCCGTTCCTGGCCCCAGCCGGCACTCGACTACGCGGTCGAGGAACCGTACGGCGTCGTCGGCATCATCATTCCGTGGAACGCGCCGGTGTACGGTTTCGCGCAGACCGTCGCGCCGGCGCTGGCCGTGGGCAACTGCGTGGTGGTCAAGCCCCCCGAGCTCGCGCCGTACGGCGCCCTGCGCCTGGGTGAGCTGTTCGCCGAGGCGGGCTTCCCGCCCGGGGTGGTGACCGTGATTCCCGGCGGCCCGCTCGCCGGGGAGGCCATGGTCCGGCACCCGGGTATCGACAAGCTCCACTTCACGGGCAGCGGCGCGACGGCCCGCAAGATTCTCGCGATCGCCGGCGAGCGGCTGCTGCCCACCGGCCTGGAACTCGGCGGGAAGTCGGCGAACATCGTCTTCGAGGACGCCGACCTGGACGCCGCCGTCACCCAGCTCGCGCTGGGCGCGATCATCAACACCGGCCAGGCCTGCATCGCCGGCAGCCGGCTGCTCATCCAGCGTTCGGTGTACGACGACGTCGTCGACGGCCTGGCGACGGCGCTGGCGAAGGCGCCGATCGGTGACCCCGCGATCGAGCAGACCGTGATCGGCCCGGTGATCACCGCGCAGGCCGCCGACCGGATCCTCGGCGTGGTCCGAGACGCCGTGGCGGGACAGGCCGGCCGGCTGGTGACCGGCGGCACCCGGCTGGACGGCGACCTCGCCGACGGCTACTTCGTCGCGCCGACGCTGCTGGCCGACGTCGACAACGCCGCGCCGGTCGCGCAGCACGAGATCTTCGGCCCGGTGCTGTGCGCCATACCGTTCGACGACACCGACGACGCCGTCCGCATCGCCAACGACACCCAGTTCGGCCTGGCGGGGTACCTGCACACCGCGGATCTCGGCCGCGCCCATTCGGTGGCGTCCAAGCTGGAGTGCGGTGTCGTATCGGTCAACGGCAACCCGGGCCTGCCCATCGGCGCGCCGTTCGGCGGCGTCAAGCAGAGCGGCTACGGCCGCGTGCAGGGCCTCGCGGGCCTGCGGGAGTTCACCCGGCCGAAGAACGTCTGGATCGCACTGCCGGGCTGAGCCGGAGCCTCGCCACCCATCGGTGTCGCCGACGCCGGCAGGTGGCTGTATCGGGAGTGGGGGGAGCGCTGGTGAAGGTGGCCCGAGCCGTGGTAGACGGCGCGGACGTGGTAGGGGTGGTGGACGGCGACCGGTTCCGCGCGCTGCACGACGACGCCCCCGGGCGGGTGCTGGAGCTGCTGCTCACCCGGCCGTCGACCGGCGCCGCGCAGGCGGTTCCGCTGACCGAGGTGCGACTGCTGTGCCCGACGCACGCGCCCCCCTCGTTCCGCGACTTCATGATCTTCGAGGAGCACGTGGCGAACGCGCGCCGGGGTCAGCCGGTGCCCGACGCCTGGTACGCCGCGCCGGCGTTCTATTTCACCAACCCGGCGTGCCTGTTCGGGCCGGACGAGGACATTCCCGCCCCGCCGGCGAGCCGCCGGCTCGACTTCGAGCTCGAGGTGGCCGCGATCGTCGGTGCCGACGCGGCCGGGCTCGACCCGGACGACCCGGCCACCCTCGAGCTCATCGCGGGATTCACGCTGATGAACGACTGGTCCGCCCGGGACCTGCAGCTGACCGAGATGCCGGTGGGTCTCGGCCCGGCCAAGGGCAAGGACTTCGCGACCTCGCTGGGCCCGTGGCTGGTGACCCCGGACGAGCTGTCCCCGGACGGCAAGGGACGGTTCGCGCAGCGGCTTGACGTCTGGGTGGACGGGCGGCGGCTGGGCGGGGGCAATCTCGCCGACTCCTACTTCACCTGGGGGAAGGTGCTGGCCCGCGCGGCCGAGAACACCCGGTTGTGCCGGGGTGACCTCATCGGATCCGGCACCGTCGGCACCGGCTGCCTGCTCGAGCTGCGCGCGCTGGGGGACAAGGACAGCTATCCCTGGCTGCGTCCGGGCAACGTCGTCGAGCTCGTCGGTGCCGCGCTGGGCCGGCTGCGCAACCGGATCGCGCCGGTGCCGGCCACCGGCGATCAGGGTTGACAGTGCCGTCACGCGAATCGTAGCGTGCACCAAACGAATGGTTGGTAGTTTTACGGGCGCCGCCGCGCGGCGACGGATGACGTTTCTAGTCGAGTGAGGCAGATGCATGACCACGCTGCAGGTCCACCGCGATGGCGCGATCGCCTGCCTGACGGTTGACCGGCCACGTCAGGCCAACGCGATCGACAACGCGACGCTGGAACAGCTCGTCGCCGCGTACGAGAAGTTCGATGCCGACCGCGAGGTCTCGCTCGTCGTGCTGCGCGGCGCGGGGAAGGGCTTCTCCTCCGGCCACGACCTCGGGTCCGGCGGCGACATCCTCGCCTCCCTGGCCTCCGGCGACGTCATCTCGGACTGGCACCGCCTCGACGCGGCCAACCGGCTGCTGTTGCGGCTGTGGGACGGGTCGCTGCCCATTCTCGCCGCGGTGCACGGCTTCTGCCTGGGCGCGGCCGTCGAGCTGGTCATGATGTGCGACTTCGCGATCGCCGCCGAGGACGCGCGGTTCGCGCAACCGGCGCTGCGCGGCACCGGCGGCGCGCCGACCGAGCTGATCCACCCGTTCGTGATGGGGCTACGCCGGGCGAAGCAGTACCTGTGGCTCTCGCAGGAGCTGTCCGGCCGCGAGGCCGCCGACTGGGGACTGGTCAACCTCGCCGTACCCGCCGACCAGCTGGACGACACGGTGGCGGCGTGGGCCGGCCGGATCGCGGCGATGCCGAACGACAACATCCGCCTGATGCGCCGGGCCATGCACCGGCTCGTCGACGCCAACGGCTTCCGCCAGGCGCTGTCGGCCGGGGTCGAGATCGACGCGATCGCGCACGCCTCCGGCAAGACGCGGGAGTGGCTGGCCAAGATCGATGCCGTCGGCCTGAAGCAGGCGGTGGCCGAGCGGGACCTGCCTTTCGCGAACGGGGTGGCGCCGAAATGAACTTCGAATTCACACCGGAGCAGCAGATGCTACGGGCCGCAGTACGCGCCTACGCCGAGGCCGAGCTGGCGCCGGCCTACCGGGACCGGGACACGTCCGGGGAGTTTCCGTTCGACGTCTGGCGCCGGCTCGCCGACATGGAGATCACCGGCCTGGCGGTGAGCGAGGCCAACGGCGGCAACCCGGGTGGGTACGTCGCGATCGGCATCGTCGCCGAGGAACTGGCCCGCGGCGATCACTCGTCGGCGTACCTGATGCTGATCACCCCCATCGTCGGCGAGCTGCTCGACCGCTGGGGCACCGACCGCGCCAAGAAGGACTGGCTGACCCGGTTCCTCGCCGGCACCTCGGTCATCAGCCTCGCGGTCACCGAGAGCTCCGGCGGCAGCGACGCCGCCGCGATGCGGATGAAGGCGGTGGCCACGCCGGACGGCTACCGGCTGACCGGCGAGAAGTCCGGTGTCACGATGACGATGGCGGTCGACGCGCTGATCGTCTTCGCGCGCGCCGTCGTCGACGGCGTCGACAAGGGGATCACCGCCTTCCTCGTCCCGATGGACGCACCGGGGGTCAGCCGGCATCCGATCGACGACATGGGTGCCCGCAGCATCGGCCGCGGCATCGTGGCCTTCGACGACGTGCTGGTGCCGGTCGACTACCGCCTGGGCGAGGAGGGCACCGGCTTCCGCGAGGTGATGATCGGCTTCGACTGCACCCGGGTGATCCTCGCGCTCATGTCGATCGGCGCCGCGATGAAGTCGATCGAGGAGACCCTGGAGTATGCGCGCCAGCGCACCTCGTTCGGCCGGCCGCTCGCGGCCAACCAGGGTGTCCAGTTCCCCCTCGCCGAGCACCACACCAAGCTCGAGATGGCCCGGCTCTACTGCTACTACGCGCTGTGGCTGCGGGACACCGGGCGGCCGCACACCCGCGAGGCGGCCGCCTGCAAGTGGATCGGTCCGGAACTGTCGGTCGCGGCCATCCACGACTGCATGATCCTGCACGGGCATTACGGATGGACCCGGGACCTGCCGCTCGAGCTGCGGCTGCGCGACGTCATCGGCACGGAGATCGCCGACGGTACCCCGCAGATCGCCAAGTCGGTCGTCGCGCGGGAACTGCTGGGCCGCGGCTTCGTGCGGCTGGACGGAACCGTCGGGCGATGAACTTCGAGTACCCCGCCGAGGTGGAGCAGTTGCGCGAGCGGGTGCGCGCGTTTCTCGACGAGCACTGGCCGGCCTCCCACCGGCGGTACGCGATGAACGACACGGTCTCGCGGGACCTGCAGGCACCCGAGGTTCGGCTGCCCGGTGTCGACCGCACCGAGATCCAGGAGTTCTGCGCGAAGCTCGGCGGCGCCGGGCTGCTGGGCTACGGGATTCCGGTCGAGGCCGGCGGGCAGGGCGGCGGGCCGCTGGAGCGCTACGTGGTGGAGTCCGAACTGGCCTGCGCCGGCGCGCCCTACCCGTCGATGGCGCTGGGCACGGTCGCACCCACCCTCGTCTGGCTGGGGGCGGTCGAGCTGCAGCGGCGGTTCATCCCGCAGATCGTCAGCGGTGGCATCGAGTTCGCCCTGGGCTACACCGAACCCAACGCGGGCTCCGATCTCGGCGCGCTGCGGACCAAGGCCGTCCGGGACGGCGACGACTACGTCATCAGCGGACAGAAGGTCTTCTCCAGCGCCATCCACTACGCGAAGTACTACTGGCTGGCGGCCCGGACCGATCCGCGGGCGCCGACCCGCTCGGCGATCTCGATCTTCATCATCCCCGCCGACGCGCCGGGCCTGTCGGTGACCGGGATGTACACCATGTCCGGAATCCGCACGAATATCGTGTTCCTCGACGATGTGCGGGTGCCCGCGGCGGACCGGGTCGGTGCGCAGAACGACGGGTGGCGGGCGGTCGGCTACGCGCTCGCGCACGAGCGGTACACGGCGATCATGGCCGGACCGCTGAGCATGGCCGCCGAGGCGTGCGCCGCACACTTCGCCGCCCGGCTGCACGAGCCGCGCGTCGCCGAGGCGCTCGTCCGCATCGAGACCGACTGCCACGCCGCGCGGCTGGTCGGCCAGTACGTCGCGTGGACCGCGGCCCAGGGACGCGCCGTCACCGTCGAGGCGTCCGCGGCGAAGGTGATGATCACCGAGCTGCGCCACCGGGTCTCGCGCACCGTGCTCGATCTGCTCGGGGCCGAGGCGGTGCTGGCCGAAGGCGACGCCGGGGCGCCGGCCGAGGGTCAGTTCGAGCGGATGTACCGGCATGCCCCGATCACCCTGTTCACCGCCGGGACCAACGCGATCCAGCGCGATCTGGTCGCCGAGGCCGGACTCGGGCTGCCGAGGTACCGCGGATGAGACTCGACTTCGACGCCGATCAGCTCGCGGTGCGCGAAGCGATCGCGGCCGCGCTCAAGGGCGCGAGCGGCGACCGCATCCGTGAGATCTGGGGCCGTGGCTTCCTGGACACGGAGTACCGGGCGCTCGGGCAGATGGGGATGTTCGGCTTCGCCGCCGGCGAGCCGGTCGACAGCCCGGGCGGCGGACAGGTCGAGGCGTGCCTCCTCGCCGAGCAGCTCGGCCTGCACGCCGCCGTGTCGCCGGTCCTGGCCTGCGTGGTCCAAGCCGCCGGGGCGCTGCGGCCGCACCCGCGGTTTGCCGAGCAGTACGGCCGGCTGGTGGCGGCCGAGGCGGTGTGGACCTGGGCGCACCTGGAGGCGGCCACCCGGCCCGACCGGCCGCCCGCGCTGCGCGCCGTGCCCGACGGCGGCGGCCTGGTGCTCACGGGTGAGAAGGCGTTCGTGGAGTGGGGTACCCGCGCCGAGCGCTTCGTGGTCACCGCGACGGCGGACGGCGAACCGCTGGTCGTCGTCGCGGCGGCCGACGCGGCCGGAGTGACCGCCGCACCGCGGCAGACCAGCACCGGGGGTGAGATCGCCCGGGTGGCATTCGACCGGACGCCGGTAGCCGCGGCGGACGTCCTCGCCCGCGGGGACGCGGCCGTGCGGCTGATCGCCGCGACGTGGCGCCGCACGCTGCTGTTCCAGAGCGCGTACCTGGTCGGCCTCGGCCGCCGGGCGCTGGACCTGACCATCGCCCACGCCACGGTGCGCGAGCAGTTCGGGCGGCCGCTGGGCGCCTTCCAGGCGGTCAAGCACGCGCTCGCGGACTCGCACATCGCACTGCTGGCCGCGCGACTGCTGGTCTTCGAAACGGCCAGCGGCACCGCCCTGCGCACACCGGTGGCCGCGCTGGCCGCGATGAAGGCCTGGGTCGCGGAGGCTACCACCCAGGCACTCCGGGTGGCGCACGAGATCCATGGCGGCCTCGGCGCGGTCGACGACCACGAGGTCACCCTCCTGTTCCGCCGGGCGCTGGCCGAAAGCCAGCTGCACGGCTCGGCCTCGCAACTGTGGGAACTGGCCGCCCAAGCGCGCGCTGACATCGGGGCGGGCACGCGCCGGCCCCCGCACTAGAAAGGGATACCCATGCAGCTCGGTCTCGAAGGGCGCACGATCGTCGTCACCGGCGGCGCATCCAACATCGGTCGGGCGACGTCGCTGACCCTCGCGAAAGAGGGCGCCAACGTCGTCATCGCCGACCTCGACGTCGACCAGGCCAACCGGGTGGCGAAGGAGAGCACCGGTCCAGGGCCCATCGCGGTCTGCGAAACGGACGTCACCAGCCTCGAGTCGGTGCAGGCGCTGGCCGCCTTCACCGCCCGGGAGTTCGGCACCACCTTCGGCCTGGCCAACGTGGTGGGCTGGGAGGACGTGCACAAGTTCGTCGACACCACGCCGGAGTTCTGGCAGAAGGTCACGGCGATCAACTGGACGGGGGTGCTCAACACGACGTATGCCTTCCTGCCGCAGATGATCGAGGCGGGCACCGGCGTGCTCCTGCACGTCGCCTCCGATGCCGGGCGGATCGGCGAGTACAAGGAGGCGGTGTACGGCGGCTGCAAGGCCGCGGTCATCAACTTCTCCAAGACGATCGCGCGCGAGGTGGGTCCGCTGGGCATCCGCTCCAACGTCGTGTGCCCGGGGATGACCATGCCGACCTCGGAGGCGGAGTACGGCGCGCTCTCCATGCACGCCACCACCACGAAGATCGGCTCGGCGATCAGCCCCGAAACGCTGGAACGGGCCAAGCGCCTGTATCCGTTGCGTAAGTTCGGCACCGGGCAGGATCTCGCGAACTCGATCGCGTTCCTGCTGTCACACGAAGCCGCCGGCCACATCACCGGACAGACACTGAGCGTCAGCGGCGGGTACACGATGATCTAGTCCGCGGGCCGCGGACCTCGACCAGCGGGAGAGACCATGACCGCACGTTCGCTTGCCCTGCACGAACCGCTGACCGCGACCGAGATCGTGGAGCTGGCCGTGCTCGCCGAGGGACTCGGCTACGACCGTATCTGGTTCGGCGAGGTCCGCGGGCCGGATCCGTTCGTGTGCGCCGCGGCGGTGGCGATGCGTACCCGACGGGTCGAGCTCGGCACGTCGATCGCCTCGTACTTCGCGCGCTCGCCGTTCAGCCTGGCGGTCTCGGCCACCTCGGTGGCCGACCTCTCCGGCCGGACCTTCCGGCTCGGCATCGGCCCCGGGGGCAAGGGGTTGGTGGAGAACATCCACCAGCGCGAGTTCGGCAAGCCCCTGGAGGCGGGTCTGGCGGCGATCCAGGCGATCCGGGACGGGCTGGGCGACGGCGGGCCCCGGTCGCGGGTGCGCTGGCAGCGCGAGGTGGACGTGCGGGTGTATCTCGCCGCGCTCGGTCCGAAGATGCGGCATGCGGCCTACCAGCACGCGGACGGCTTCATCGCGCCGTTCGAGACGCCCGAGTACGTGCGGGCCGTCGACAAGGAGCGGCAGGAGGTCCCGTCGAGCGCCGAACACTGCGTGCGGCTGCTGGTCGCCGTCACCGACGACGTGCGGCCGGCCCGCGAGCGGATGCGCGAGACGATCCGCTTCTACCTCGACTCGCCGCACTACCGGCGGCACTTCGCCGCCCAGGGATTCGCCTCGGAGGTCGCGGACTACCTGGCGGCCAGTGCCCGGGGCGAGCGGGCCGGCCAGCTGGCGGCGGTCAGCGACGCGCTGGTCGACGCCATGCTCGTGTGCGGTTCAGCCGGCCACTGCGCGGGCCGGATCGCCGAGTACCTCGACTCCGGGGCCGGCGACCTGATGGTGTCCCCGTTCTCCGAGCTCGGCCCGGCCGTCGTCGCCGCCACCGTCACCGCGCTCGCCCCGAACCGCTGACCAATACCGAACCACTCGGCTGGAGGATAGAGATGGCCGGACTGCCGACATTGGGCGAGTTCACGGAGTTCTTCACGACCCAATTCGAGACCTACCTGCCCGAGCTGGAGCGCACCGACCAGGTGCCGGACGAGCTGATCAAGGCGGCCGCGGCGCTGGGCGCCTTCCGGCTCACGATCCCCCGCGAATACGGTGGCCTCGGGCTGCACGTGCGCGACTACCTGCCGTACCTCGAGGCGGCGGCGATGGGTCCGGGCGCGGCGCGCATGCTCGTCCACGTGGCCAACGGCCTGTGGCGCCCGCTGCTGCAGTTCGGCACCCCGGCGCAACGGGCGATCGTGCAGGGGATGGCGGAAGGTTCGCAGCGCATCACCTTCGCGCTGACCGAGCGCGGCGCCGGCACCGGGCGCGACATCGAGACCCGCGCCGTGCGCGACGGCGACGGCTGGCGACTGACCGGCGAGAAGCACCTCATCACCTTCGCCGACAAGGTCGACTACTTCATCGTCATCGCCGCGACCGACGACCGGAAGGCGTCGGACTCGGTGACCGCCTTCCTCGTCCCGCGCGACGTCGAGGGGTTCGACATCGACCTGTCGCAGCGCACCATGGGGCTGGCCGGTACCGCGCACGCCTTTCTCACCTTCACCGGCGCGTACGTCGACGACAGCGCCCGGCTGGGCGAGGTCGGCCAGGGTCTCGACGTCGCCTTCAGCTTCCTGGACTACAGCCGGCTGTCGCTGGCCGCCTGCATGGTGGGGATGGGCCGGCGGGCGCTGGCCGAGACGGCCGCCTACACCGAACGACGGGTCACCTTCGGCAAGGCGATCGCGCGGCGGCAGGCGATCCAGATGCACATCGCCGACATGGAGACCGACATCGCCGCCGGGGCGGCGCTGGTCCGGTCGGTCGTCGACCTGATCGATGCCGGCGAGTCATTCACCGCGGACGCGGCCACCGCGAAGCTCTACTGCCTGAAGATGATCGGGCGGGTGACCGACCACGCGCTGCAGGCGCACGGTGGCTACGGCTTCACCACCGACGCGGCGATCGAGCGCATCTACCGGGATGCGCGCGGATTCTGGTTCGAGGAGGGTACGGCCGAGGTCCAGCAACTGGTCGTCGCGCGCCATGTGCTGCAGCGTGAGGCGGCCGCTCGGGTGGGGTCGTCCTGATGCCGGCCCGGGCGGAGCTGCGGCGGGCGCTGGTCTACGCGGGCGGCCCGGCCGTGCTGCGGGAGGTCGACCGTCCCGCGCTCGGACCGGGTGACCTGCGGATCAGGGTGCTGGCCTGCGGGGTGTGCGGGACCGACCTCGAGCTGCTGGCCGGCCGCGCCTTCGCCGGCCGGCTGCCGCTGCCGATCCGGCCCGGGCACGAAGTGGCCGGCGCGGTGACCGAGGTCGGCGCCGCCGCCGGAGGCCGCTTCGCGGTGGGCGACACGGTGGTGCTGCATTCGATCGGCGCCTGCGGCCGCTGCGCCGACTGCACCTCCGGTCACGACAACCGGTGCCGCACCGTGACCACCCTCGGCCTCGACCACCCCGGCGGGTTCGCCGACGAGGTGGTGTGGCCCGCGGCCCGCGCGGTGCGCTTCCGCGGCCTGGCGCCGACCCGGGCGGCCCTGCTGCCCGACGCGGTCGCCACCGCCTACCACGCGCTGCGCCGGGCGGCGACCGCACCGGGCGGCACCCTGGCGGTCATCGGCGTCGGCGGTCTGGGTTCCCACCTGCTCCAGCTGGCCCGGCTCACCCGCGGCGACCTGCGCCTGGTCGGCGTCGGACGCAGCGAACGCAGCCTGGACCGGGCCCGGCGGCTCGGCGCCGCCACGATCGCGGGCCTCGGCGCCGCGGCGCGGGCCGAGGCGAAGCGGGCCGGCCTGTTCGACGCGGTCGTGGACGTCTCCGGCGCCGCCGACGCGGTCGAGTTCGGCCTGGCCACGCTCAAGCGCGGCGGGCGGATGGTGCTGGCCTCCGTCCACGAGAGCGGCCTGACGACCACGATGACCCGGACCGCCTTCATGACCAAGGAACTCGAACTCGTCGGTTCATACGGGTCGTCCCTGGCCGAACTGCGCGAAGTGACCGAGCTGGCAGAAAGCGGCGCGCTCGACCTGAGCGAGTCGGTCAGCCGGGTGATCTCCCTCGACGACCTGCCGGCGGCGCTGACCGACCTGCTGACCAGCCGCGACGGCGCGGTGCGCACCGTCGTGGTCCCCGACCCGGACGCCGGGAGCTGACGTGGCGACGCCGGCGGACACCGGAGCCGAGGCGGGGCTGGCCGAGCTCGTCCAGCGCCTGTGGGACATCGAGCAGATCAAGCAGCTGAAGGCGCGGTACTGGCGCTACATCGACGAGCATAACTGGAGTGCGTTCGGGACCCTGTTCACCGCGGACTGCCACTTCCGGTACGGCCCCCGCGACCAGCACTTCTGCACCGGTGGCGCCGAGATAGCGCCGTTCGTCAAGTCCTGGACGGATCCCGGTGTCACGGTCCATCATGGGCACACTCCGGAGATCACCATCTTGTCAACGACGACAGCCGAGGGGATCTGGGCCTTGTATGACCACGTCGACGCACACGGTTCCCGCGGCCGCGCCAAGTTCGAAGGCTACGGTCACTACCACGAGCGGTACGCCAAGGGCGACGACGGCCTGTGGCGGATCTCCGCGAGCAGGTTGACCAGGCTGCGGGTCGACCAGCCCGGCACGGCCTGACATGCCGGCCACGAACGCCGGCGCCAAGCCGGCCCTCACCGCACGCGGGCCCGGCCTCGGCTTCGTGCCGCCGCCGGCCTCGCTCAGCGCCGCCGCCCGGCGGGCCCGCGCCGTCGCGGCGGAGATCGGACCCCGGGCGCACGACGGCCCGCGGGAATGGCCGCGCGAGGCCCTTCGCGCGCTCGGCGCCGCCAAGCTGCTGGCCGCCGCGCTGCCGGCGGAGGCGGGCGGCCCCGGCGAGTCGATCGAGTCCTTTGTCCAGATCACCGAGGAGCTCACCGCCGTGCGCACCGTCCTCGGCTTCCACATGGAGAGCTCCTCGCTGATCACCGCCCTGCTCGGCACGTTCGGCGACCCGTCCCTCGCGGCCGAGTACGTCCCCCGGGTGCTGGCCGGCGAGATCGCCTCCACGCATGCCACCACGGAGCCGGCGGGGGGCTCGTCGATGAGCGCGATGCGCACCCAGGCCGAGCGGGACGGCTCGGACTGGCTCATCACCGGACGTAAGGCGATGGCCGCGCTGGGCCAGGTGGCCACCCTCGTCCTCGTGACGGCCCGCACCCCGCGGGGGCCCTCGGTGTTCGTGCTGCCCGCCGACAGTCCCGGGGTCAGCGTCGGACCGCGGTACCCGCACGCCGGGCTCGCGGAGCTGCCCATCAACCCGATCCACTTCGACCGCGTCCGGGTGCCGGCGCGCGCACTGGTCGGCGAGGAAGGGCGCGGGGGCGCGGTCTTCGTCGGGGAGCTGGCCCGCACCGGCCGGCCGGGTCAGGCCGCGCTGTTCGTCGGCCTGGCGCGGGCGGCGCTCGAGTGCGGCTACCGCTTCGCCGCCCGCGGCCGGCTCGGTGACCGGACCGTCAAGCCGGACGGCCGGGACACCACGCTCGCCCGGCTCGACCGGGACCTGGAGTCGGCCCGCGCGCTCACCGTCGCCGCCGCGCGCCAGGCCGACCTGGACGGCGGCGATTCCGCCACGCTGCTGCGCCTCGCGTCGTCGGCGAAGTGGCTGGCCTCCGACGTCGCCCGCGCGGTCTGCCTGACGGTCATGGAGCTGCAGGGCGCCTGGGGGACGCTGCCCGGGCGCGGCGTGACGGAGCTGCTGGCCGACCTGCTGGACCTGCTGCCCGGCGGCGGCTCGAACGACGCGATGGCCGGGGCGATCGTCTGGTCCCGGCTCAACGGCCCCACCGCAGGGAGATGAGATGTCGAATTCACCGCCAGAACGCTTCTACATCGACGTGCTTCGTGACCTGTACCGCGCCGACCCCGGTCAGGAGGTCGTCGTGGGGAAATCCCGCTGGACGCTGCCCGAGTTCGGCGAGGATGTCGTGCGGATGGCGCGCGGCCTCTACGACCTGGGGCTGCGCCCCGGGTCGACGGTGGCCACCCTGCTGCCCACCGGCATCGACGCCATGGCGTCGTTCTTCGCCCTGTCGATGCTGGGCTGCGTCGCGGTGCCGATCAGCGTGCGCCTGAAGACGGACGAGGCGGCCTACCTCCTCGGCGACGCGCAGGTCGACGCCGTCCTGCTCACCACCGAGCACGAGCACCGGGTACCGGTCGGCCGGCTGATCCAGGACGTTGTCGCGGAGTATCCCGCTGCCGCGCCGAAGTTCGCCGTGGACCTGAACCGGGCCGTGACCCCGGCCGGCGCGGCCCGGCCCGGCTGGCTGCACGGGCGCGAGGCCCTCGACCAGGACTTCGACGATCTCTCGCCGGAGTGGTCGGCGCCCGGGCCGGCGCCTGAGCCGGTGACACTGCTCTACTCGTCGGGCTCGACGGCGCAGCCGAAGGGCGTGATCCTGCACGAGACGCAGATGGTGCGCAAGTCGCAGGCGTGGGCCGGCTATTTCGCCGGCCTCGAGCGCGGCGACCGGCTGTGGAACCCGCTGCCCTTCTTCCACGTCGGGGGCATCAGCGTGCTGCTGGCGGCGTTCCTCGCCGAGGCGACCTACCTCACCGACGTCTTCTTCCAGGCCGAGGCGGCCCTGGAACAGATCGAGGCGGAGGGGGCGACCTTCCTCTGGCCGGGCTTCACCACGATCCTCTACGACCTGGTCCGGTCGCCGCGGTTCGCCCAGGCGGACCTGGGAAGCGTCCGGGCCATCGGCGCGGCCGGCCCGCCCGAGGTCCTCACCGACCTGCAGCGGCACTTCCCGTCCACACCGATGGTCACCGTCTACGGCACCACGGAGACCGGCGGCATCGTCACGGTGACCCGGCGCGACGACCCCGAGCCGCAGCGGCTCACCACGACGGGCCGGCCGCTGCCCGGACTCGAGCTGCGCATCGACCGTTCGGACGGCCGGGAGACGTCCACCGACGGCGAGATGACGGCCGGGGAGATCCTGGTCCGGGGATACAGCACCTGTACGAGCTACTACCGCAAGCCCGAACAGACCGCCGAGCTGCTGGCCGGCGACGGCTGGATCCGCACCGGCGATCTGGGCTGGCTGGACGGCGACGGGTGGCTGCACTTCGCCGGGCGGCTCAAGGACATCGTGCGGGCCGGTGGGGAGAACATCTCGGCCGCGGAGCTGGAGGCGGTGCTCAACACCCACGAGGCGGTGGTGCTCACGCAGGTGATCGCGATCCCGCACCAGCGACTCGGCGAGGTGCCCGTCGCCTTCGTCGAGCTGCACACGGGCCGCGAGGTGAGCGAGGAGGAGCTGCTCGAGCACTGCCGCACCAGGCTTGCGCGCTTCAAGTGGCCGGCGCGCGTGATCGCGGTGACCGAGTGGCCCATGTCGTCGACGAAGGTGCAGAAGTTCAAGCTGCGCGAGCTGGTGCCCGACGTGGCCCAGGGCTGAGCCGGCCGGGTCGACCGCCGTCCGCGGACATCCGCGGACGGCGGTCAGACGGTCACCATGCCGCCGTTGACGTTCAGGGTCTCGCCGGTGATGTAGGAGGCGTCGTCCGAAACCAGGAACAGCACGGCGGTGGCGATCTCGCCGGGCTCGGCGGTGCGGCGCATCGGGACCGGGCCGCCGATACCCTTGGGGGACCGGGCGAACATGGGGGTACGCACGGTGCCGGGGGCGATCGCGTTGACGCGGATGCCGCGGTCGGCGACCTCCTTCGCCACCGAGCGGGTCAGCCCGAGCACGCCGGCCTTGGCGCTGGAGTAGTGCGGCATGCCCAGGCCGCCCACGACACCGCCGACCGAGGAGATGTTGACGATCGAGCCGGCCTGCCGGGGGAGCATGATCCGCAGGGCGGCGCGCATGCAGTAGAAGACACCGTCCAGGTTGATCGACATCATCCGGCGCCACTGCTCGTCGGTGAGCTGCGCGGTGACGTCCAGCGGGGCGCCGGTGCTGAAGTGCTCGGCCAGGCGCGCCTTCGCGTCGGTGTCGTCCACCCCGGCGGCGTTGACCAGGATGTCCAGCCCGCCCGCCTGGGCCACCACCGCCGCCACGGTGTCGTCGACCTGCCGGGAGTCGGCCACGTCGGCCGGAAGGGCGAGCGCGCCAGGGATGCCCGCGGCGATCCGGCGGGTACCGTCGGCGTCGCGGTCGACGACCGCGACGCGCGCGCCTTCGGCGGCGAGCACCTGGCACACGCTGGCGCCGATTCCCGAGGCACCGCCGGTGACGACGGCGGTCTTGCCGGACAGTCGCATGGTTGCCCTCCCAACGGATCAGATCCGCAGCGGATCAATTCCCTCGAACACCGTGCCCTTGCCCAGCGGCGGGAACGCCGGGGGGCGCCGCTGCAGGAAGCTGGCCACTCCCTCGGCGAAATCCGGGCCCTGGACCGCTTGGCGCATCAGCCCGGCGGCCGCCGCGTAGGCCGCCTCGACGTCCCGGGTCGCGTCCGACAGCAGCTGCGCCTTGATCGCCGCTATCGACGCGGGGCTGCAGTTGGCCGCGACATCCTGCGCGTACCCCAGCGCATGCGCAAGCAGTGCCTCCGGCTCGACGGCGGCGGTGGCGAGGCCGAGCGTGACGGCCTCCGCCGCGGTGATCACCCGCCCGGACAGCAGCAGGTCCGCGGCGCGCGCGCCGCCGACGACCCGCGGCAGCAGCCACGAGATGCCGTGCTCGGCGGCCAGGCCGCGGCGGGCGAAGGCGGTGGTGAGCTTCGCGGTCGTCGCGACGAACCGCACGTCGCAGACCAGCGCGTGGACCAGGCCGATGCCGGCGCACCCGCCGTTGATCGCGGCCACGGTCAGCTTCGGGATGCGCAGCGGGAAAATCATCGGATCGGCATGGGCCGCGGTCTGCCCGGCCGCCTCGATCTGCTTGAGGTACTCGGTGTCCGCGCCGGGACAGAAGCTCCGTCCGGCGCCGGTCACGACGATGGCGCCGACCGCGTCGTCGGCGGCCGCGCGCCGCAGCGCCTCGTAGTAGGCGACCTGCAGCGGCGGGGTCCAGCCGTTCCTCTGGCCGGGGCGGTTGAAGGTGATGAGCGCGGCACCATCACGGACCTCGTACAGCACCAGACTCTCCGTCACGATGGATCTCCTCTGGTCCGTGCGCCCGATCGTCGGTACCATACCAGACGGCATTACCAATCGGTTGGTTGGTTTGCTTGGCGTATCGCGATCGGGAGGTGCTGGCGCAATGCTCAACGGCCGGGTGGTGATCGTGACCGGCGGCGGCCGTGGCATCGGCCGTAGCCACTGCCTGACGCTGGCGGGACTGGGCGCGACGGTGGTGGTCAACGACCTCGGCGTGACCGTCCGGGGTGAGCGCAGCGAGGAGACGCCGGCCGACTCGGTCGTCGCCGAGATCGTCGCGAAGGGTGGCGCCGCCGTCGCGGACAACACGTCGGTCACCGACTCCGACGGGATCGGCAAGCTCGTCGCGCGCACCGTCGAGCAGTTCGGACGCCTCGACGCCGTGGTCAACAACGCCGGCATCCTGCGCGATCGGATGATCACCTCGCTGACGCTCGCGGACTTCGAAGCCGTGATGGCGGTCCACGTCAGCGGCACCTTCGCCGTCACCAAGCACGCCTGCGACTACTGGCGGGCGATGTCGAAGGCGGGTGAACCCGTCGCCGGACGGATCGTCAACACCACCTCCGGCACCGGCCTGTTCGGCAACATCGGCCAGTCGCCGTACGGTGCCGCCAAGGCGGCCATCGCCAACCTGACGATGATCACCGCGATGGAGATGCAGCGCTACGGCGTCACCGCCAACGCGATCTCGCCGATCGCGGCCACCCGCATGACCGGCACGGTGGAGCATCTGGCCGGGCCCGACGGTACTGCCGGCGCTGGCGGCGCCCCCGGGTGGACGCCGATGGACCCGGGCAACTCCTCGCCGGTGGTGGCCTGGCTGGCCTCCGAGGCCTCCGGCTGGCTCACCGGCGCCGTGCTGCGGGTGGACGGCAACAAGGTGAGCCGCATGCGCCCCTGGGCCGTCGACGAGGACGTCACCTACGTCGGCCCGGCCGGCCGGCCGGTCCCGGCGCAGGCGCTGGACGCCGGGATGCGCGCCGCCTACGGGCTGGTCCCCAAGGGGCTGCCCGCCTCCTCGCCGGTAGCCCGCCCGTGATCCGGTTCCCGATCGAGGAAGGGCAGATCCTCCAGTTCGCCCGGGCCATCGGCGACACCAACCCGATCTACGCCGACCGCGACTACGCGGCGTCGACCCCCTTCGGTGCGGTGCTGGCGCCGCCGACCTTCACCGTGGCCGCCGTGATCTTCGATCCGGACTTCGAGGGGCGGCCCAGACCGGGTCACCCGTGGCCGCCCTCCGGTCGGGGCGGCCCGCAGGCCGGCGACACCTTCCACAGCCAGCAGTCGTTCGAGTACCTGCGGCATCCCGTCGCGGGCGAGGTCCTCGCCGTCACCTCGGCCCCGGCGCGCACGTGGCAGCGCACCGGCCGGCGGGGCGGGGTCCTACGCTTCAACGAACGGTGCAGCGAGTTCACCGACGCGGCCGGCGACGTGGCGATCCGCTCGGTGTTCACCAGCGTGCAGACCGAGCACGAGGTGGATCCGGCCGCGCGCTCGCAGGCCGCGCCTGAGCTGTCCGGCCCGGGCGCGGTGCTCGTCGAGGGTCTGACCCGCACGCAGATCGTCATGTACGCCGCCGCGGCCGGTGACTACCACCCGCTGCACCACGACGAGCAGTTGAGTCACGAGCTCGGATACCCGGCGATCTTCCCCCACGGCATGTTCCTGATGGGGCTGGCCGGGCGGCTGCTCACGGACGCCTACGGCGACGGCGCGCTGCGCAGCTTCGCCGCCCGCTTCCTGCAGCCCATCTGGCCCGGCGATACCGTGCTGGGCCGGATCCAGACCGTGCCCGACGCCGCCGTGACCGGCCGGCGGGTGGCGGTCGAACTGTTCACCCAGGAGGACGTGGTGGCCATGCGTGGCCATGCCGTCGTGAGCAAGGGCTGAGTCGTCCCATGGCAGCGACGCAGGAGGGCGCGCGGACCTGGGCCGCGCTCGTGGCCGGGCAGGAGGCGAGCGCGCCGGCCGTGGTCACGGCCGCGGGCGCGCTGAGCCACGGCGACCTGGTCACCGCCGCCGGCCACGCCGCCGCCTGGCTCACGCGCCACGGTGCGGCGCCCGGCGTACCGGTAGCCGCCCTGTTGCCGTCCAGCCGGGCCGCCTTCGCGCTCGCCGTGGCGGGTGCGCTGACCGGGCGGCCGCTGGCGCCGCTCAACCCCCGGGCCACGGTGCGGGAACTGGTCGAGTGCGTCCGAGGGCTGCCCGACGGCCTGGTGGTCGCGACACCGGAGCACGCGGGCCTGGGGCAGGCGGTCGCCGACGCGGCCGGGCGCCGGCTCGGTGTCGTCACCGACCTCGGCTCGGCCTCCGCGGAGCTGAACTGGCAGGTCGACGCGGCCGGTCCGGTTGCCATCGTGCACACCTCGGGTACCACCGGCCGGCCCAAGCCCGTCACGCTGCGCCAGGATCGCCTCGCGGCCCGCACGCGGGTCTTCGCCGGGATCGTCCGGCTGGGCCCCGGCAGCGTGTTCACCTCCGGCTCCCCGTTCCACCACATCGCCGGCGTGGGGATGTTTCTCACCGCGCTCGCCGCCGGCGCGGCCATGGCGGAGTTCCCCGGCTTCTCGGAGTCGGCCTGGGCCGGGATGCACCGGCTGGGGGTGACCCACGCGCTGCTCGTCCCGACCATGATCGAGAAGTTGCTGGCCGCGGGGCAGCTGGGGCTGGACACGCTCCGGTCGTTGCAGTACGGCGCCTCGCCGATCCGGGCGCAGACCGTGCGCGAGCTGCACCACGCGCTGCCGCGGGTGCGGCTGACGCAGCTGTTCGGGCAGACCGAGGGCTCGCCGATCACGGCACTCACCCACGAGCACCACCTGCTGGCCGGCGAACGCGCGCCGGAGCTGCTCACCTCCGTCGGGCGTGCGGTGCCCGGACTCGAGTTGCGGGTGGACGCCCCCGACGAGCGCGGGGTAGGGCAGCTCCACGCCCGGGCACCGCACCTGTTCGGCGCCGACGAGCACGGCTGGCTGCACACCGGGGACCTGGGCCGGATGACCCCGGACGGATTCGTCTACCTGCTCGGCCGGATCGGGGACACCATCATCCGGGGCGGGGAGAACGTGTATCCGGTCGAGGTCGAGCGGGTCATCGGCGAGCATCCGGCGGTGAGTGACGTCGCGGTGGTGGGCCGGCCGGATGCCACCCTCGGCGAGACCGTGCAGGCATTCGTCGTCCTGGCCGGCGGCGCCGCGGTGACGGCCGACGAACTGCGAGCGCACACCCGCGACGCGTTGTCCGGCTACAAGGTACCCACCGATTGGCAATTCGTCGCCGAACTGCCGAGGAGCGCGGCCGGCAAGGTGCTGCGCCGGCAGCTGCGGCGCGAAGCCTCCTGAGCCGGCCGCGGCACCTGGTTCATCGGCGAGGTCCCTGCTAGAGTCCAAACAATCGGTTGGTTGACGACGCGAAGGAGCGTGGCGCCGATGCGCGGTCTGGCCGGCAAGGTGGTCGTGGTCACCGGCGCGACCAAGGCGATGGGCGAGGCGATCGCGGTTCGATTCGCGGAAGAAGGAGGCCTCGTGGTCGGCTGCGGCCGTTCCGCGGACCGCGGCGAGGCGGTGGCCCAACGGATTCGCGACGCCGGTGGCCGGGCGATCTTCGTCCGCGCCGACATCACCGTCGAGGCCGACGTGGTGGCGGTCGTCGATGCGGCGCTCGGCGAATTCGGGCAACTCGACGTCGTGGTGAACAACGCGGCCGCGGTCGACGTCATCCGTGGCGGCGGCGAAAGGCCGGTCACCGACGAGCCGATCGAAACGTTCGACCGGATGTTGCGGGTCGGTGTTTACGGCCCGTTCCTGCTGGCCAAGCACGCGATCCCGGCGATGCTGAAGGGCGGCACGCCCGGCGGAGCCTTCGTGCACCTCTCCTCCACGGCCGCCGGGCGCGGCCTGGGCGCGGTGCCGGGGTATGCCGCGTCCAAGGGCGCCCTGGAGGCGCTCAGCCGCCAGATCGGCACCGACTACGGACCGCGGTGGATCCGGTCCAACACCATCCGGGTGGGCACGATCCGGGTCCCGGACAACGCGGCGCTGCACGAGCACCCGGTCGCCGGGCCCATCGTCATGGCCAAGAACATGCTGCCGCGGGTGGGGCTGCCGGAGGACGTCGCGGCCATGGCGGCGTTTCTCGCGTCCGACGACGCCGGCTTCGTCACCGGTGTGGTGATTCCGCTCGACGGCGGCGGGTCGAACAAGAACGCCGTCATCGGTATGGACAAGGTCTACGGGGACAACTGATGTTCGAGATCGCGAGAGGAGGCGTCGATGGGTCTTCAGGTCGGTCCGCTGAGCCCGTTCGATGAGTATCCGATCCACCAGACCTCGGAGCCGTTGCGGTTCATGGCCAGCAGCGACGGCCGGGCATTCGACCGCTGCTACTTCGCCGCGTCCGACCTCGCGCAGGAGTTGCTCGTCGAGCTCGGCTTCGGCGTCTATCCCAACGCCGGCACGGCGGACGCCTTCGCGATCTTCGCCCATGGCGGTCAGCACGTCTCGGTCCGGGCCCACCGCCTGATCGGCTACGACCGGGCCGACATGCGCTTCGGACCGATCTCGGCCGAGGTCGTCGTCCCCTTCCAGGAGTGGCGGCTGCGGCTGGCGGAGAACTCCGAGGGGCTGAGCTTCGACCTCACCTACCACGACACCAAGCCGCAGGTGTTCATCCGCCGGTTCCCCGTACCCGCCTCCTACGACGGGATCACCCGGCCGGACGAGCACTCGGGCTACGAGGGTTTCGGGCGGGTCTCGGGCTGGGTGGAGTTACAAGGGCGGCGGTTCGAGCTGACCGCCGAGGCGACCAGGGCGACCCGCGACCACCACTGGGGCATCCGCGAGGGGATGGGCGGCCGCGGCTTCATCCTCACGGAGATGCACCGCTCGACGCACTGCAGCCAATACGTGGAGTTCGGCGACTGGGGAATCTGGGCCGGGCGGGTGTTCTACGACCAGGGCACCGGCCGGCCGCCGGCGGTGGACGTCGTGAAGATCGAGCGGCAGTTGCGCTTCGACCCCGAGACCAAGGACCTCATCGGTGGTACCTTCATCAACCACCTCGAGACCGGCGAGGTGAAGCGGGTCGACTACGAGCAGGTGGCCAACTGCGTCGCCTACCTGCGCACCGGGATGTACATCGGCCCGGACCGGCGCGGCACGCCCACCGGCGACGTCTCGCACGGCCAGTTCGTCGGCGACGGCGTGGTGGTCGGCGAGACGCACGATGTCTCCACGACCGCCGGCCGCCTGCACCTGCAGGGCATGGGCGACCGCCTGTGCCGGGCCAGCTGCGACGGCGAGACCACCTTCGGCGTCCTGGAGACGATCGACCCGATCGCCTACGAGCTGTGCGCCGCCGCCACCCCGGGCTTCGCCTTCGCCGAGGAGCGGGTATGAGCGAGCGCTGGGACAGCCCGCTCGCCGCGTTGCGCGTGGTGGAGATCAGCCAGGGCGTCGCCGCGGCCTGGGCCGGGCACCTGCTCGCGGCCCTCGGCGCGGACGTCGCTCGGGTGGACCTGCCGGTCGACCCGCTGAGCGACCGGGTGAGCAGTCCGGCCGGCGGCGCGCACGGCGGGCTGGCGAACTACCTGCACGAGCGCAAGCGCAGGCTGGCGCTCGACCTGGCCGAGCCGGCGGGGCGGGTGCGCTTCACCGAGTCGCTGCGCGACGCGAGCGTCCTGGTCGAGGATCTCGGCGTGGGCGGCCTGGAGGGCGCCGGCATCACCGCCGAGGCGCTGCGCGAGGCGCACCCGGCGCTGTCGGTGCTCCGCCTCTCGCCGTACGGCCAGACCGGGCCGTCGGCGGGCTGGGCCGCCTCGGAGCTCACCAGCCAGGCCGCCGGCGGCTGGGTCGGGCGGCACGGGCTGGTCGGCGCGGTGCCGTTCGGCATCGGGGCGGCCATGCCCGACTACGGCGCGGGCGGCTTCGCCGCGGTGGTCGCCGTCCTGTCGACGTTCTCCTCGCGCGCCGGCGGCCGGGGCGTGCACGCCGACCTCTCGCTGGTCGAATCCATGCAGTGCCTCACCCCGCCCTTCCTGCTGATCAACGAGTTCTACCGGCGCCGCGGCGGCAAGCCGATCGAGGATGCGTACATGCCGCTCGGTGCGGAACGCTGCATGGACGGCTGGGTGGGCGTCAGCACGCTTACCGCGCAGCATTGGGTCGATGCCTGCATCTGCCTGGAGGCGCCCGAATACATCGACCGGCGCGAGGACGTCCGGCAGGATCCGGGGTCCTACGCCGAGTTCCGCGCCAAGGTCGAGCGGTGGCTGATGCGACGCACCACGGACGAGGTCGTCGAGCAGCTGCAGGCGTTCCGGGTGCCGGCCACCCGACTGGCCGTGGGCGCCTCGGTGCTCGACACGCCGCAGTGGAAGCAACGGCCCTTCTTCACTCGCCCGCCCTGGGCGCCCGGCGAGGGCGTCGTGGTCCCGTCCGCGCCCTGGCGCAGCGCGCCGGCGGCCGAGACGGCGCCGGTGACCACCGGCTTCGTTGCCGCCACGCCCCGCCGGCCGCTGGCCGGGCTGCGCGTGCTGGACCTCGGCAGCAACATCGCGGTACCGGTGGCCGGCGCGTTGTTCGGCACCGCCGGCGCGGACGTCATCAAGGTCGAGTCGATCCAGCGGCCGGACAGCTTCCGGTTCAACCGGACCCTGCCCACCGACACCGACCAGTGGTGGGACTCGAGCTCGCTGTGGCAGGCCGCCAACACGAGCAAGCGCGACCTGACGCTGGACCTGACCAGCGAACGCGGGCGCGAGCTGTTCCTCGAGCTGGTGCGCCACAGCGACGTCGTGTTCGAGAACTACTCCGCGCGGGTGTTCGACCAGTTCCGCCTCGGCTATGCGGAGCTGGCCGAGGTGAATCCCGGAATCATCCTGCTGCGCGTGCCGGGCTACGGGCTGGAGGGGCCGATGCGCGACTTCGTCGGCTTCGGCAACTCGTTCGAGCAGCTGGCCGGTCTGGCCGCGGTCACCGGTCCGGCCGGCGGCGGACCGGTGACCCCGGGCGGCTACATCGACCCGGTGGTGGCGGCTCACGTCGCCGTGGTGACCCTGGCCGCGATCGAGGAGCGGTCCCGCACCGGCGTGGGCCGCTTCATCGAGCTGCCGCAGATCGAGATCGGCGCGGCGATCGCCGCCGAACCGCTGCTGGACGCGCTGGTGGCCGGGGCCGCGATCGCCCCGCAGGGCAACCGCTCGCCGGCGTTCGCGCCGCAGGGCGTATACCAGTGTGCCGACGGCTGGCTGGCCCTGACGGTGCGCGGCGCGGCGGAATGGAAAGAGCTGGCGACACTCCTCACCCTGCCGGCCGAGCTGGCCGGCGCCGACCTCCCGGCCCGGCAGTCGCGGCACGACGACATCGATTCCGCGATCTCGGCGTGGTCGGCGTCGCTGGCCACCGACGATGCCGCGGCCCTGTTGCGCGACCGCGGCGTGGCCGCGGCCCGCGTGCTGACCCCGGACCTGTACACGGAGGAGCCGCACTTGCACGCCCGTGGCCTGTTCACGCCCATCGCCCACCCGGTCGGCGGCGACATCACCATCGCCGGCTGGCCGGTGCTCTCCGCCGACCTCGACCTGCGCCGCCACCGGTTCCGCGCGCCGCAGCTCGGCGAGCACAATCACGAGATCCTGCGCGAGCTGGTAGGGCTGACCGGCGACGAGATCCGCGAGCTCGAAGCGGACGGCGTGATCGGCACCGTGCCGGTGGGAGCGCGGTCATGACGACACCCGGCACGGCAGCCGCCACGACACCCGCCGACTCCGAGCTGATCCGCTCCTTCCTCGGCCGCAGCGACGACGCGGCCCAGGTCGCTCCGGATCCGGTGAACCTGCCGATGATCCGGCGGTGGTGTGACGCCCTCGGCGACGACAACCCGATCTACACGTCGGTGGGGGCGGCGCGCGCGGCCGGCCATCCCGGCATCGTGGCGCCCCCCGGCATGCTGCACGTGTGGACCACGCCAGGGCTGCGGGGACGGGCCCTGGCGGGGGTGACGGCCGAGGTGCAGAATGCCCTGAACGACGCCGGCTACACCGGCACCGTGGCGGTCACCCTCGACAACGAGTACCTGCGCTACCTGGTGCTCGGCGACCAGCTGACGTGTGTACGCACCATCGAGTCGATCTCCCCGGAGAAGCGGACCGGCCTCGGGCCCGGAGTCTTCGTGACCTCGCGCGCCGACTACCGGGACGCCGACGGCGAACTGGTCGGCACGATCCGGCTGACCTTCCTGCGCTTCCGGCCGCCCGGAGCAAGCGTCCCGCCGGTCGGCCGGCCGGGAGGTGAGCGCGCATGACGCAGGCTTCCCCGGCCGCCCGGCCCCGCCCGGCGGTCAACCAGGACAACGCGTTCTTCTGGGACGGCGTGGCGCGCGGCGAACTGCTCGTCCAGCGGTGCGCCGACTGCGGCCACCTGCGCCACCCGCCCGGACCCATGTGCCCCTGGTGCCAGAGCTTCAACTGGCACGAGGTCGCGTCCTGCGGGCGGGGCCGGGTGTACAGCTTCGTGGTCGCGCACCGGCCGCTGCCACCCGGATTCGCCGGGCCGGTGCCCATCGTCCTGGTGGACATGGACGAGGGGTGGCGATTCCTCGCCGGCATCGGCGGCATCGAGCCGGCCGGCTTGCGGATCGGCCTGCCGGTGGTCGTCGACTTCGTGGAGTTCGAGCCCGGCTTCGTCCTGCCCCATTTCCGGCCCGCACCGACCTCGGAGGAGCCCGCATGAATTTCGAGCTGAGCGAGACGCAGCTGCAGATCAGTGGGTTGGCGCGGACCGTGCTCGGACCGCGGTCGCTGTCGCAGGGCACGCCGTCGCGGCTGCCCCGCACGGAGGAGTTCTTCGACCGGGAGACCTGGTCGCTGCTGGCGCGCACGGACCTGCTGGGCCTCGGCGCGCTGCCGGAGGAGGACGGCGGGGGGTACCCCGCGGTCTGCTGCCTGCTGGTGGAGACCGGGCGGGCCGCCGCCCGCGTCCCCGCCGTCGAGTGCCTGCTGCCGGCGCTGGCGATCGTCCAGCACGGGACGGCCGCCCAGCAGAGCCTGGTCGACGCGGTGGCCGCCGGTCAGACGCTGCTCGCCCTCGCCCTGCACGAGGAGGGCGCGTACGGGCCGGCGGACCTCACGACGAGTGCGCGTCCGGACGGGTACGGCTGGCTCCTGGACGGCGCCAGGACCGATGTGGGCTACGCCCGCGACGCGGACCGGCTGCTCGTGCCGGCCCGGGTCGGCAGCGGGGGCTGCGTGCTGCTGCTGGTCGACCCGGCCGCGCCCGGCGTCCACCTCACCGATCTCGAGACGTCGACGAATCAGCCGTCGTGCGTGGCCCGGTTCGACGGGGTGGCGGTCCCGCACGCACAGGTCGTCGGCGGCACGGCGCTGCCGGCCGGGGTACTGGAAACGCTGTGGCTGCAGGCGGCGACGGCGGTCTGCGCGCTGCAGCTCGGCCTGATGGAAGGCGCGGTGGCGATGACCGTCGAGCACCTTCGCACGCGCAAGCAGTTCGGCCGTGAGCTGGCCACATTCCAGGCCGTCGCGATGCAGGCGGCCGACGTGCACATCGCCGTCGAGGCGGCGCGGCTGACCTTCTGGGAGGCGGTGTGGCGGTTGTCGACCGGACGGCCGGCCGCCGCCGAGGTGGCCATCGCCAAGTACTGGGCGGCCGCCAGCTCCGCGAAGGTGATGACCGCGGCACAGCACCTGCACGGCGGGATGGGCGTGGACACCGACCACCCGATGCACGCCTACGTGCTCTGGTCGCTGGCCTGGCAACGGCAGTTCGGCTCCGCCTCGTCGCAGCTGTTCGACCTCGGCGAGCTCATCGCGAAGCAGCGGACGGTGGCGTCGTGACGGCGAACGGGCCCGGCCGCCCGGCGTACCTCGTGGGCCAGACCCGGCTGCCGTCGCTGCGGATCCCGGTCACCACGACGTTCGTCGTGACGACCGCGATCGCGTCGAACGACTTCATGGCGGTGCACCACGACCGCGATGCGGCGCAGGCCCAGGGCAGCCGCGACATCTTCACCAACATCCTCACCGACACCGGGCTGATCAGCCGCTACGTGACGGACTGGGCCGGCCCTGCCGCGGTGATCCGGAAGATCGCGGTCAAGCTGCAGGCCCAGAACCCGGTCGGCGAGCTCCTCGAAATCAGCGGCGAGGTGACCGGCGAATCCGAGCCGGGCACCGCCGAGATCCTCGTGCGCGCGACCAACGGCCTGGGGACGCACTGCACCGCGACGGTGACCGTCGCCTGGCCCGCCGGTGAGCGCGGCGAGGTGGTGTCGTGAGTTACGCCGGAACCACCGCGATCGCCGGCGTCGGCGCTACCGAGTTCTCGAAGAACTCCGGGCGCACCGAGTTCCGCCTGGCGCTGGAGGCGATCACCGCGGCCCTGGACGACGCCGGGCTGGCGCCCGCCGACGTCGACGGGCTGGTCACGTTCTCCGCCGACGCCAGCCCCGAGATCGCCGTCGCCCGCGCGCTGGGCTTTCGCGAGCTGACCTACTTCGACCGGATCGACTACGGCGGCGGCGCCGGATGCGGCTGTGTCCAGCATGCCGCGATGGCGGTCGCGGAGGGTGTGGCGGAGGTGGTGGTCTGCTACCGCGCCTTCAACGAGCGTTCCGGCTACCGGTTCGGTTCGGGCGCGCGGCCGTTGCTGCCCAACCAGCAGGGCATCGACGACAGCCTGCACCGCACCTTCGGCCTGGCCACCGCGGCGTCGTTCATCGGCGTCGTCGCCACCCGCTACATGCACGAGTACGGCGCGACGAGCGCGGACTTCGGGCAGGTCTCCGTCGCCTGCCGGGCGCACGCGGCGACCAACCCGGCGGCGTGGTTCTACCAGCGCCCGATCACGCTGGCCGATCACCAGGCCTCCCCGTTCATCGTCGAGCCGCTGCGGCTGCTGGACTGCTGCCAGGAGACGGACGGCGGCGTCGCGATCGTGGTGACCTCGCTGCGGCGGGCCCGGTCGCTGCGGCGCCCGCCGGCCGTGATCGCGGCGGCCGCACAGGCGATCGGCGCCAACCACCAGAACATGACCAGCTTCTACGACCGGGACCTCGCCGCGGGCCTGCCCGGCGGGGACCTGATCGCGAAGCAGCTGTGGAAGACGTCGGGACTGACGCCGGCGGACATCCAGACCGCGGTCATCTACGACCATTTCACGCCGTTCGTGCTCATGCAGCTGGAGGACCTGGGTTTCTGCCCACGGGGCGAGGCCCGCGACTTCGTCGCCGGCGGCAACATCCAGCTCGGCGGCGGGCTGCCGCTCAACACCCACGGTGGCCAGCTCGGCGAGGCGTACCTGCACGGGATGAACGGGATCAACGAGGCGGTGCGCCAGGTCCGCGGATCGGCCGTCAACCAGGTCGCCGACGTGACCAACGTCCTGGTCACCTCGGGATCCGGTCCGCCGACCAGCGGACTGATCCTGCGGCGGGACGGCTGACGTGAGCGCGCCGGTGCCGGGCGGAGGCCCGCTGTCGGGCATCCGGGTCGTCGAGCTGGCGGCGCAGGGCCCCGTGCCGTTCGCCGCGATGCTGCTGGCCGACCTCGGGGCCGAGGTGATCCGCATCGACCGCACGGTGCCGCGCGACGGGATGCGCACCGCGCCGCTGCGCGGCCGCCGGTCGATCGCGATCGACCTGTCCCAGCCGCGCGGGGCCGAGCTCGGCCGCGCGCTGATCGCCGGCGCGGACGTCGTCGTCGAGGGTTTCCGGCCCGGCGTGATGGAGCGGCTCGGGCTGGGGCCCACGCAGTTCGAGGCCAGCAACCCGGGGCTGGTGTACGGGCGGATGACCGGTTGGGGTCAGGACGGGCCGCTGAGCCGGCGGGCCGGGCACGACATCAACTACCTGGCGCTGTCCGGGCTGCTGTGGGCGATCGGGCGGCCGCCGGACCGCCCGGTGCCGCCGCTGAACCTCGTCGGGGACTACGGCGGCGGGGCGATGTTCCTGGTCGTCGGCGTGCTCGCCGCCCTGCTCGAACGGGTCCGCAGCGGCCGTGGCCAGGTCATCGACGCCGCGATGACCGACGGCATCGCCGCGCTGAGCACACCGCTGCACAGCCTGCGCGCATCGGGTGGCTGGTCCGATGCGCGGGGCACCAATTTCCTCGACACCGGCGCGGCCAACTACGAGGTGTACGAATGCGCCGACGGCCAGTTCGTCGCGGTGGGCGCGCTCGAGCCGGCGTTCTACCGCGCGCTGATCGACGGCCTCGCCCTTCACTGCCCGGAGTGGCCCGGCGCCGCGGCGGAGCGGGGCGCCGGCGCGCCCTCCGAGGGCTCGGCGCAGCGGCTGGCCGATGCCTTCCACCGGCGCACCCGCGACGAGTGGACGGCGGCCTTCGAGGCGACCGATGCCTGCGTGGTGGGGGTGCTGTCGCCGGCGGAGGCGCCGCATCATCCTCACCACCGGGCCCGCGGCACGTACCTGGACGTCGACGGCGTGGTGCAGGCGGCGCCGGCCCCGCGCTTCAGCCGTACGCCCGGCCGGCCTCGCGAACCGACCACCCGGCTCGGCGGGCACACCACGGAGGTGCTCGCCGAGCTGGGCCACACCGCCGCCGAGGTCACCGCCCTGATCGCGGAGCGCATCGTCTCCGCAGCCCAACTCCCTGTCCGCCCGTCCGAAGATTGAGTGCCGTGATGGACTTCGCGCTTTCCCCCGCTCAGGTGGCATTGCAAACCGAGCTTCGGGGGTACTTCCCGACGCTTGCGACCAAGGCCGAGCTGGATGACATGTGGAAGGAGCCGCGCCGCGGCCCGCTGCACCGGCGGATCGTGTCGCAGCTGGGCAAGGACGGCTGGCTCGGCCTGAACTGGCCGGTCGACTACGGCGGCAAGGGGCTCAGCGCCGCCGAGCAATGGATCTTCCTCTGCGAGGCGAAGCTGGCCCGGATCCCGCTGCCGCTGCTGTCGCTCTACACCGTCGGGCCGACGCTGATCCGGCACGGCACCGCCGAGCAGAAGGCGCGGTTCCTGCCGCCGATCCTCGCCGGTGAGATCGAGTTCGCGGTCGGCTACACCGAACCGGGTGCCGGGACCGACCTCGCCGCGCTGACCACGCGGGCCGTGCGCGACGGCGACGAGTACGTGGTGAACGGCAGCAAGATCTTCACCAGCGGCGGCGACGTCGCCGACTTCGTCTGGCTGGCCACGCGCACCGACCCCGACGCTCCGAAGCACAAGGGCATCACCCTGCTGATCGTCGACACCGAACAGCCGGGCTTCAGCTGGACGCCGATCGTCACGGTCTCCGGTGTCACCGCGACCATCACCTACTACACCGACGTCCGGGTACCGGTGGCCGACCGGGTCGGCGACGAGAACGACGGCTGGCGGTACATCACCGCGCAGCTCAACCACGAGCGTCTGCTGCTCGCCTCGGACGGCGCGATCGCGAGCCGGCTGTACGACGAGGTCGCGAACTGGGCCGCCGCGACGCCGGCGCGCACCGGCGCGCCGGTCATCTCCCTGCCCTGGGTCCGGGAGAACCTCGCCCGCTGCGCGGCCATCCTCAAGGCGGTCGACCTGATCAATACCCGGATGGCGGTCTCGCTCGACGCCGGGACGTTCACCGCGGCGGACGCCTCGACCAGCAAGGTCTTCGGCACCGAGGCGGTCATCGAGGTCATCGGGCTGCTCAGCGACATCGTCGCCCGGTCCGGCTTCCGCCGCGGCGCCACCGAGGCGGACCGCCTGCGCGCTCAGCTGGAGCGCCAGCATCACCTGGCCGTGGTGAACACCTTCGGCGGCGGGACCAACGAAGTGCAGCGCGAGATCGTGGCCCGGGTCGGCCTCGGCCTGCCGCGCGTGCGCTGACCGTCCGTGCGCGGAAAGGAGATCTGGCGATGGCAGCTCCGGCAGTGCCGGCCCGGCCGGCCACCGGCACCGAGGTCACCGGCTTCGTCGCACGCGCCCAGGCATACCTGCGCCGGCGCCTGGACCGGCCTGACCTGACGGTGACCGGCACCTGCCAGGCGACCGGCGGCGGCTCGCGCCTGACCCGTTCCGTGACGATCGAGTGGACCGACCACGACGGCCGGCGCCAGGAGCGGCTGGTGTTCCGCCTCGACCCACCGGCCGGGATCCTGGACAGCAACCGCCACCTCGAATTCGAGATGTACTCGGCGTTCCATCCCGTCGAGGGGGTGCCGGTGCCGGAGCCGATCCTCGTGGAGGACGACCCGCAGCATCTGGGCATGACCTTCCTGCTGATGCGGTGGCTGCCGGGATCCGGGTCCAAGGCCGGCGTGATGCGGCCGGAGTACGACGCCGTCCGGCCGAGGCTGGGCCGCCAGATGTTCGAGATCCTGGGGACGATCGCGCGTACGCCGGTCGAGCAGCTGCACCTGCCCTACGCCTCGCGCAACGGACTCGACTGGCGGGACCGGCTCGACCATTGGCACGACGTGATGGCCGGACACGCCCTCGGCCCGACGCCGGTGTTCGACGCGGTGATCCGGTACCTGCGCCGCAACCCGCCGCCACCGGCCCCGACCACCGTCGTCCACGGCGACTTCCGCATCGGCAACTACCTGTACACCGCCGAGGACGGCATCCAGGGTGTGGTCGACTGGGAGCTTTCCCACCTCGGCGACCCGCACGAGGACCTCGCGTACGCCTGCCTGCCGTACTGGCGTCCGATGGCCCATCCGGACCTGATCGCCGGCGCCATCACCGAGCCGGAGGCGATCGGCATCTGGGAGCGCACCAGCGGCCTGGTCGCCAGCCGTGAGGCGCTGCGCATCTGGACCATGTTCGCCTACATCCGGCTCGCCGCGATCCTGTCCACCGGCGCGTACTTCGTGGCGCGCGGCGAGGCGACCGAGGCGCTGCAGACCGCCACCGGCATCACCGAACCACCACGCTTCCAACTGCTCGCCGCGGAGCTGATCGAGGTGGCCGACCGATGAGGAACATCCCGACCCAGGTCGCCCTGCGCGCCCTGGCGGCCGAGGTGCTCAAGGCCCGCGACACCGTGACCGACGAGAAGGTCGACCAGCTGATGCGGGCCGTGCAGTCGGTCATGGAGGCCGTGGCGGACGAGTGGGACGACTGCGTCCAGTGGCGGCTCGACGAGATCGCCGCCTTCGCCGCGCTGCTGCGGCGCGGCGAAGCGCTGGCCGAACCGGAACTGGCGGCGCGGCTGGCCGCCGTGCGCGCCGCCGGGCCCACCGCCGACCTGCGTATCTCGACCCTCGACGACCGTCTCGACGGGCTGCGCGCCGCCGCCGGCGAACTCGCCGCGTGGCTTGAAGGGCATCCGGGCCCGCCGGCGGACGCGCTCTGGCGTGAGATCTGGCAGCGGCTGCTGGACGGGCTGCGCCGCCAGTCGGCGCGACCCGGGATGACCGCGTACTAAGGGCCGAACTAGACCAGACGTTTGGTATCAAATGGAGGATGACGATGGACGAGGCCGTGATCGTCGATGTGGTGCGTACCCCCCTCGGCCGGGGAAAGGCGCGCGGCGCGCTCGCCGGCGTGCATCCGGTCGACCTGCTCGCGCTGACGCTGCAGGCCCTCGTCGAGCGCACCGGGATCGACCCGGACCTGGTCGAGGACGTCCTGGGCGGCTGTGTCGGCCAGGTCGGGGAGCAGTCGACGAACATCGCCCGCAGCGCCGTGCTCGCCGCGGGCTTCCCGGAGCACGTGCCGGCCACCACGATCGACCGCCAGTGCGGATCGTCGCAGCAGGCCGCCCACTTCGCGGCCCAGGCGGTGATGGCCGGGGTCAACGACATCGTGATCGCCTGCGGAGTCGAGTCGATGAGCCGCGTCCCGATGGGTTCGGCCAAGGCCGGCAAGGACCACTTCGGACCGATGGTCGCCGCGCGGTACCCGGAAGGGCTGGTTTCGCAAGGCATCTCCGCCGAGCTGATCGCGGCCAAGTGGCAGCTGGACCGCGAGGCGTCCGACGAGTTCGCGGTGCGCTCGCAGCGGCTGGCCGCGGCGGCGCGCGATGCGGGTCTCCTCGCCCGCGAGATCGTGCCGGTGTCGACGACCGACGCCGGCGGCGACCCGGTCACGGTCGACGCGGACGAGGGCATCCGGCCGACCACGACGGAGTCGCTCGCCGCCCTGAAGCCGGTGTTCTACGACGCCACGATGGCGCAGCGCTTCCCGGAGATCGGGTGGACGGTGACGGCCGGGAACTCGTCCCAGCTCACCGACGGTGCCGCGGCGATGCTGATCATGAGCCGGCGGCGGGCCGACGAGCTCGGCCTCGCGCCGCGGGCGGTGTTCCGCGCCTTCTCGGTGATCGGCGACGACCCGCTCTACAAGCTCACCGGGATCATCCCGGCCACCGAGGCCGTCGTCACGCGCAGCGGCATCCCGCTCGGCGACATCGACCTGTTCGAGGTCAACGAGGCATTCGCCTCGGTGGTGCTGGCTTGGGAGTCCGAGCTGGGGGTGGACCGCGACCGGATCAACGTCCACGGCGGTGCCATCGCGCTCGGCCACCCGCTCGGCGCCTCCGGCGTCCGGCTCACCGGGTCGCTGCTGAACACGATGCGGCTGCGCGGAGCGCGGTACGGCCTGCAGGTGATGTGCGAGGGCGGCGGCATGGCCAACGCGATGATTGTGGAAGCGCTGGCCTGAAGCTGCCTGGAAGCCCGCCTCAGTCGGGCGCGGTGCGCTGGTCGGCGATCGGGTTGGCCAGCGCGCTCGAGTCGAAGGCGCCATCCGAGACGAGGCCGGACACCAGCAGATCGGTGAGAATGCGGGCGATCTCGTGGGGCGGCACGCTGCCTTCGGGCTTGTACCAGAGGTCTGTCGACTGCGCCATGCCGAGAATCCCGTAGGCGGTGATCTGCAGGTTCAGCGTCTTGCTCAGCCGCCCGGCCGCCTGGGCGTCTTCGAGCAGGCCGAGGAGC
Organism: Dactylosporangium sp. CA-092794; assembly: GCF_050948465.1. Taxonomy (NCBI): domain Bacteria; kingdom Bacillati; phylum Actinomycetota; class Actinomycetes; order Micromonosporales; family Micromonosporaceae; genus Dactylosporangium; species Dactylosporangium sp. CA-092794. The sequence continues at coordinate 5,210,379 of NZ_CP192044.1, forward strand.
AGATCCTCGAACTTCTTGCGTTCCCTCAGGATGCGCCGCCGGCCCTTGCCCGGCGGCAGCTCCAGCGCGGCCTTGGCCAGGCCGCCGATCGCGGGCTCCTCGGCCAGCGTGTGCACCATCGTGTAGATGTACAGCCAGATGCGGCCGATCTCGTCGTCGGTCTGGCCGATGGTGGACTGCATCCGCCCGAGAATCTTGTGGTGCGCGCGCTCCTCGACCTCCAGCAGCAGCTCTTCCTTGGAGCGCACGTAGTGGTACAGGCTGCCCTTCAGGACGCCGAACTCGTCCGCGATCTCCTGCATGCTCGCACCGGCGTAGCTGCGCCGGTGGAAGACCCGCTCCGCCGCGTCCAGCAGGTCTGACCTTCGGGGTTGCTCGACCGGTCGGGTCGCCCGGGGTTTGCGTGTGGTCATAGTGCCCGATCTTCGCCGATGTGTGTGTGGGGTTCGTCCGTCACCACGCACGGAGCATACCGTCGCGACCGGTGGATTGCGGCTCGTGGGGGCTCCTGGCTTCGTTACGGGGAGGTTGCCGCACCGTTGCTGAGGCGGTTGACATCATCCGGGAGCCAACCTACGGTTGTCACCAAACAGACGGTAGGCAGGTGCGGAGGAGTGATGCGCGCAGCGGTCCTTCACGAGGTCGGCGCACCGTTGAGCATCGAGTCCGGGCTGCGCGGCGCTGACCTCGCACCGAGCCAGGTCCGCCTGCGCGTGGACGCGAGCGGGGTCTGTCACTCGGACCTGAGCGTGGCCAACGGCTCGACACCGATGCCGCTGCCGATGATCCTCGGTCACGAGGCCGTCGGCACGGTCATCGAGGTCGGGCGCGACGTCGGCAAGGTCCGCGTGGGCGACCGGGTGATCACCTCCTTCACGCCGGCGTGCGGCGCGTGCTGGTTCTGCGTGCGCGACATGACGAACCTGTGTGAGTCGATACCGACCGCCGAGCGCAGCGTGGCCGTCCGCGCGCACACCCCGTCCGGGGACGGATTGCACGCCATGGCGGGCCTCGGCGCGTTCGCGGACGAGCTGATCGCCGAGGAGACGATGGCGGTCCCGGTGCGGTCGGACCGCCCGGCCGCCCAGCTGGCGCTGATCGGCTGCGGCGTGGCCACCGGGGTGGGGGCCGCGCTCAACACCGCCCGGGTCGCGCCCGGCGCGACCGTCGCCGTCTTCGGCTGCGGCGGCGTCGGCCAGGCGATCGTCCAGGGTGCGCGGATCGCCGGCGCGGCGCGCATCATCGCCGTCGATCCCGTGCCGCTCAAGCGCCAGACGGCCCACGCGCTGGGCGCGACCGAATCGCTCGATCCGTCGACCGGTGACGTGCCGGCACGGCTGGTCGAGCTCACCGACGGCCGAGGGGTCGACTACGCCTTCGAGGCGGCCGGGGTTCCGCAGCTGATCCTCGATTCGTTCAACGCCACCCGCCGCGGCGGCGCGGTCGTGGTGGTCGGCATGCACCCGGCGACCGCCACCGTCACCTTCCCGGCGGCCGCGCTGTTCGCCTCCGAGCGCAAGATCCTGGGCTGCATGTACGGCTCCACCCAGGTCCGCCGGGACTTCCCGCGGCTGGTCAGCCTCGCCGACGCCGGGCGCCTGGACCTCGAGTCGCTGGTGAGCCGGGAGATACAGCTGAACGAGGTGAACGACGCCTTCCGGGCCATGCAGGCAGGAGAAGTGATTCGCAGTGTCATCGTCTGAGGTCACCTCGTCGGTGCGGGTCGCGATCGACCGCGCCAAGTGCCAGGGGCACGGCCGCTGTTACGCGCTCAACCCCGACCTGTTCGAGGCCGACGACGAAGGCTACGGCCAGGTGCGTGACCTCGCGGTGCCGCCGGCGGTGGCGCAGGGCGCGGTGCTGGACTGCCCCGAGCTCGCCATTTCCGTTCTCCCCAACCAGATGTGAGGAAGGAGGTCAACGATGACCTCGACTGCTGACCCCGCGGCCGCCGAGCAGGTGCGGGAGCGGCTAGCCACCTTCAGCATCCACGACAACTCGCTGGTGGACGAGATCTACGATCTGTTCGCCCAGATGCGGGACCTGTGCCCGGTCGCACACAGCAACGCGGACAACGGGTTCTGGGCGGTGTCGCGGCATGACGACGTGGTGCACTGTCTCAAGGACGCCGGCACATTCAGCGTGGCCCGCGGAGTGAGCATCCCGGCCAACCCGGACCGGCCCAGCTGGCTGCCGATGGCGGTCGACCCGCCGGCACACACCGACTACCGCCGCGACCTCAACGTGTTGTTCTCTCCGCGCGCGGTGAAGGCGGTCGAGGACCGGACGGCGCTGCGGGCGCGTGAGTTTCTGCGACCATTCGTCGCACGTGGCGGGGGAGAGGTCGTCTCCCAGTTCTCCGGGCCGTTTCCCTGCGTCACCTTCCTGCTGCTGCTGGGCGCACCGGTGGAGGACCTCGACCAGCTGGTCAGCTGGGAGCACACGCTGGTGCGGGCGATCGCGGACGAGCAGGCGCGAGCGGAGCTGGCCAGCACGGTGTTCCCGGCGATCGTCGCCTACTTCAACCGGTTGCTGGACGAGCGGGCGGCGGCGGACGACCCGCCCGACGACTTCCTCTCCGGGATCCTGCGGGCCCGGGTCGGCGACCGGCCGTACACCCGTGACGAGATGCTCCGGGTGTGCGCATTCCTGGTGATCGCGGGGCTGGACACGGTGACCCAGACACTGTCCCGGTCCATCCACTTCCTGGCCGAACACCCCGGCCATCTGCGTCAGCTCGTCGAGCGGCCGGACCTGATGCCGAGCGCCGTCGAGGAGCTGCTGCGGATGTTCGCGATCGTCAATCCCGGGCGGTCGGTCACCAGGGATGTCGAGTTGGACGGGGCCAGCCTGCGGGCGGGAGACACCGTCCTGCTGCTGACCACCTCGGCCGGCCGGGACGAGCGGGCATTCGACCATCCCGAGGCCGTCGACTTCGAACGCGAGCACAACCGGCACATCTCGTTCGGGGCCGGCGCGCACCGATGCCTCGGTTCGCACCTGGCCCGGATGGAGCTGCGGCTCGCGCTCGAGGCGATCGTGGAGCTGATGCCCGAGTTCCACCTCGACGACTCCTATCCGTTGCGGCAGCACCTGGGGCACCTGTTCGGCGTCGACGAGCTGCACATCGTCGTCGGGCCGCGGGCCGCCGCCTGACCACACGGGCTGCCGCCCGTGCTACTGCTCCGCTCCGTCTGACCGTGCCGCCGCGCGTTTGGCCGCTCGGGCCGCCGCGATCTTGCTGTGGTCCCAGCTGCTGATCTTCACGGGATCGATGCGCAGCCAGGCGTGACGGCCGTCCGGTTTGGGGTCGCCGCGCTCGGTGTACTTGTGCGTCAGCAGGCGTTCCGGCTCGGCCACCCGCGGATCCTCGCGGGCGGTCCGGGGGATGTCGCCGACGGGCGTGGCGATGCCGTCGATGCGCACACCGCGCAGCTGGCCGTACCGCTCGCCGGTGTCGAACACGGCCGACACGCGCGGGGAGGCGGCGATGTCGACCCAGCGCTGGCTGCGCACCAGCGATGAAATCCAGACAGCGTTGTCGTGCCAGACGAACCAGACCGGGCTGACATGGGGAAAGCCGCTCCCGCCGTAGGTGGCCAGCCGGCACGTCAGGCAGGCGTGCAGGAAGGCGTCGAGTTCGGCCTCGTCCATGGCGATGGACCGGCGGCGGCGCTGCATCTGTGTGGTGGTGCGGGCGAACTCCGGCATGACGGGCGCTCCTGAATCCGACGCCGCCGTCCGTGCGGTCACGGCGTCCTACCGAGGTCACGTGCTCTGTCGATGGTGGAGCCGGGGGGCGAGCCCATCACCGGCCGATTACCCCACGACAACAGTATTGACGCTCCCGTAACACGATGTCTAAGGTAAGCAAACGGTTGGTTGGGTGATGGGGCTCACAGGGCCGCCACCCACGCGCAGCAAGGCTCGGACCACTCTGATGAAGGAGCCTCGATGGGCAACAACACGATGATCATCTCGGTTGATGGGCACGCCGCGCCGCCGATGGAGGCGTACCGGCCCTATCTGGAGAAGAAGTTCCTGCCGGCGTTCGAGGAGCAGCTGGCCGCGCACGCCCGGGTCAGCATCGACTTCTTCCTGTTTTTCGACCCGGTCGTGGTGGATCCGTGGAAGAAGAAGCTCTACGACACCGGCATCATCAACGGGCGGTGGGACGCCGACCTGCGCGTGAAGGAGCTGGCCGCCGAAGGCATCGTGGCCGAGGTGCTGTTCCCCGACGGCGCGCCGTTCGGCGCGGCGGGCATCGGCCACGAGCGGGTGTACAGCCCACCGGACGAGCAACTGGCCGGCGGCCGGGCCTACAACCGATGGCTGGCCGATTTCATCTCCGCCCATCCGCAGCGGTTCGCGGCCCAGGGGATCGTGACGCTGTGCGACATCGACGAGGCGGTCAAGGACGTCTACTGGTGCGCCGAGCACGGCTTCCGCGGACTGGTCATGCCGGGCGTGGAAAACGACGTACCCAAGTTCTGGGACCCGGTCTACGTGCCGTTCTGGAAGGCGTGCGAGGAGACCGGCCTGGTGCTCAACTTCCACGGCGGCATCGGTTTCTCACCCGGATTCGGCCCGCAGATCGAGGGCGTGCCGATGGAGGTGCGCATCCGCGTCGGCACGATGGAGTTCCCCTTCATGGCGCACCGCCCGCTGTGGTGGCTGCTGTGGAGCGGGGTGCTCGAGCGGCACCCGGGACTGACGCTCGTCTTCACCGAGCAGCACAGCGACTGGGTGCCGTCGGTGCTGGCCAAGATGGACCACTCCTACCAGTTCGGCAAGTACCGGGACGACATCAAGAAGGTCGTGCCGCGGCTGCCGAGTGAGTACTGGAAGCGCCAGTGCTACACCGGCTCGTCGATCCTCTCGCGCCACGACCTCGCCTGCCGCCACGAGATCGGCGTGAACAACATGATGTTCGGCGCCGACTTCCCGCACCCCGAGGGCACCTTCACGAACACGACCCACTACCTGCAGGCGACCGTCGGCGTGAACGACATGCCGGAGGACGAGACGCGCGCCTTCCTGGGCGGTACCGCCGCCCGGGTCTTCCGGTTCGACGTCGACGCCCTCGCCCCGCTCGTGGCCAAGACCGGCCTGGACATCGACACGATCCGCACGCCGTTGCCGGCGCAGTTCGAGTCCGAGTTCACCCGTACCGACGTCCTCCGGCCCGCCTGACCGCGATGCGTATCGTTCCCGGAACAGTCGCCGTGGTCACCGGTGCCGCCAGTGGCATCGGTCGCGCCCTCGCCCGCGAACTCCTCGCGCGGCAGGCGCGGCTCGTGCTCGCCGACGTCGACGCGCAGCGCTTGGACCACGAGGTCGACGCGCTGCGCGCCGAAGGCGCCGCGGTCGTCGGTGCGGTAACCGATGTGGCGTCCCCGGCGGCGGTGCGGGCGCTGGCCGAGCTGGCCTGGCGCACGTACGGCGGCGTCGAGGTGCTCTGCAACAACGCCGGCGTGCTCGACGCGGCGCTGACCTGGGAACGCACACCGGAGCAGTGGCAGCGGGTCATCGGCGTCAACCTCGGCGGGGTCGTCAACGGCATCCACGCCTTCGTACCGCGCATGCTGGCCGACGGGCGACCCGCTCACGTGGTCAGCGTGGCGTCCATCGCGGCATTGCTGCCCCGTCCCGGGATCGCCGCGTACAACGCGAGCAAGTCGGCGGTGGTGGCGGTCTCCGAGACGCTGGCGATGGACCTGGCCGCCGTGCGGGCCGCGGTGGGCGTCAGTGTCGTCCTGCCCGGTGGCGTGGCCACCCGGCTGTCCCGCGACATCCGCACCGACCTCGGCGACGACGAGGCGCCGCTGAGCGCCGGCATGCGCCCGCCCGCCGATGTGGCGCGGCAGGTGCTCGCCGGGATCGAGGCCGGGAAGTTCTACATCTTCACCCACCCGGAGCGTTACGCCGGGGTCGACCAGCGCATCAGCGCCGTGCTCGCGGCGCTGCGCGGCGAGCCCCAGGAGGCCGTGGCGCTGGCGGCACAGACGGACGAGACGCAGTCGTCGATCGGCGGCCACCTGCACACCACTCAGTTCTCGGGAGTCCGACCATGACCGCCAACCTGGACCAGCTCGAGCGCTACGAGCCGAACAACCCGCGGCTGCAGGACGACCCGTGGCCCATCTACGCGCGCTACCGCCAAGCCGACCCCGTGCACTGGGGGCAGGCCGCCAACCCGCTGCTGCCCGGCGCGTGGTTCGTCTTCGGCTACGACGACTGCAAGCAGCACCTGCTCAACCCCGACCTGCACATCAACCCCAAGTCGGTCGGGATGCAGGAGGAGTTCCCGGCGGCGTTCAAGCCGGCGATCGAGATCTTCGACCAGTGGCTCGGCGCGACCGACGAACCGGAGCACGCCCCGATCCGCCGCCTGCTGCTCAAGGGCTTCACCAACCGGTCCATCCAGGCGCTCGCACCGCGGATCGGCCAGCTGGCCGGCGAACTGCTGGACGAGGCGCTGGAAGCGGGCGACGACGGGTTCGACTTCGTCGCCGGGCTGGCCTTCCCGCTGCCCATCATCGTCATCTGCGAACTGCTCGGCGTGCCGAGCGCGGACCGCAAGATGTTCGGCCGGCTGTCGCGCGACTTCATGGCGGCCATCGCCGACCCGGCCGACGACGAGGTCGCCCGGACCGGGTCGCGCGCGGCGCTGGCGATGCGCGAGTACTTCCAGGAGCAGTGCGCCGATCGCCGGGCCCGGCCCCGGGACGACTTCATCAGCCTGGTCGTCCAGGCGGCCGACTCCGGAACGCTGCAGCTGTCGGCCGCGCAGCTCGCGGCGATCAGCATGGAGCTGGTCATCGGCGGGCACGAGACGACGGTCAACGGCCTGTCCGGCGGCATGCTGGGCCTGCTGCAGCAGCGCGACCAGTACGAGCTGTTGTGCGGCGACCCCGACGGGCTGGTCAAGCCGGCCGTCGAGGAGATCCTGCGCTGGACCAGCCCGGTCAAGCGGCCGCGCAACCGCTGGGCGTTGGCCGAGATGCGGATCGGCGACCGGCAGGTGCGGCGGGGCGACGCGGTGTACCTCATGGTCGCCTCGGCCAACCGGGACGAGCAGCACTTCCCCGACCCGGACCGGCTCGACATCCGGCGGGCGGGACCACCGCACCTGGCGTTCGGCCACGGCGCGCACTTCTGCCTCGGTGCGCCGCTGGCCCGCTTGGAGATGCAGACCGCCTTCAGCGTAGTGGCCAAGCGCCTGCCGAATCTCGAACTCGACCCGGTCGGGCTGCGGTGGCGACCCAACGTCGTGCTGGCCGGCCCGTCGCAGCTGTCGGTGCGCGTTTCCTGACAACCGAACAGACACCCCATACGGCGACTGCTGTGCGCCGCGGATCCGGCGTCGGCCAGGCAGCTCGCTGACAACACCGAGCAGACCATTCGTGAGAAGGGCTATTTCAGATGCGAGTTGACAGAGGCCACCGGCTGTGGCTGGCGGGCGTGGCCGCGGCCAGCGCCCTCGTCTTAGCGGCGTGCGGTTCGTCCGATGACAAAACGACCGGTGGTGGCGGCGGTTCGACCTCCTCGTCGGACCCCATCAAGATCACGATGATCACCGGTACCGGGCCGGGCACGCCCGGCGCCGAGGGCATTCCCGGCGCGAAGGCGGCCGTCTCCGACGTCAACGACAACGGCGGCGTCAACGGCCGCAAGCTGGAGCTGACGGTCTGCGACGCGAAGGCGGACGCGAACCTCGCCGGCGCCTGTGCCCGCACCGCCGTGGGGGACAAGGACCAGGTCGCCACGGTCGGCAACGCGCTGTACGGCTACACCGACCAGCAGTACGCGGTGCAGAACCAGGCGAAGATGCCGGCCATCGGGGTCAAGATGTACGGCCTGGCCGAGCACGGGTCACCGATGTCGTTCCCGGTCGAGGCGGGCGGTATCGGCTCGGTGCCCGCGGGCGTCGCGCTGCTGGCGGCCAAGGGCGTGAAGAAGGTCATGTTCGTCTCGGTGAACGTGCCGTCGAGCACCAACACCGATGCGTTCATCCGCAAGTACGTGATGCCGACGTTCCCGAACAGCAGCTACATCAAGCCGGTGCTGGTGCCTACCACCCAGACGGACATGCAGGCGACCTCGGCCGAGATCATCCGGTCGGCGCCGGACGGCATCCAGGTCGGCCTGCCGCCGGCGCAGGCGATCGCGTTCGTCAAGACGATCCGGGCCCAGGGCTACACCGGCCCGCTGGTCATCCCGTCCAGCGTGCTGACCGCGCAGCAGATCAAGGACCAGATCGGCGCCGCGGCCGGCAACCTGATCATCAGCGGTGAGTTCTCGCACGAGGGACCCGGCTGGGAGGCGTTCCTCGCCGGCATGAAGAAGTACCAGCCCGACGCGAACGTCACCGAGCAGGGCACCAACCCCTGGATCTCCGTGCACATGTTCGCCGACGTGGCCAAGACGATCAGCGGACCGATCACCCGGGAGAGCGTGCTGGCCGCGTTCCAGAAGCTCGACCACTACGACACCAAGGGGCTCACCCCGGCGCTGGACTACACCAAGCCACCGACGTACGAGGGCTACACCCGCGACTTCAACCCGACGGTCGTCGAGCTGCAGTACAAGGACGGCGTGATCTCGAACGTCCCGCCGGTGAAGTTCACCAACGTCTTCACCGGCCAGGCGCTCACCAGCTGACTCGAGCCGCCCGCAGGACAACCAGGAGAGCTAAGGGAAATCGATGACCGATCTGGTGAGATTCATGCTCTTCGGCCTCGGCGATGCGGCCGTGTACGCGCTGCTCGCCTCCGGAGCCGTGGTGATCTACCGCGGCTCCGGGGTGGTCAACTTCGCTCAGGGCAGCTTCGCGCTGGTCGGCGGTTACACATACTACGAACTGCGCGATCTGCCGCCCTGGATCTCGGTGCCCGCGGCGATCGTCGTCTGCGCGCTCGGCGGGTTGCTCGTCGAGTACGCCGTGATGTGGCCGATGCGACGCTCCTCGCCGTTGGCCCGGGTCATCGCGACCCTGGGCATCGTCGCGGTCCTGTCGCAGGCGGCGCAGGTCATCTACGGCGACACGCTCCGGCTGGTGGAGTCCGTTCTGCCGACCGACAGTTTCCAGCTGACCGGGTCGATCGTGCTCTCCCAGGAGCGGTTGTGGATGTTCGTCATCGCGGTCGTCCTGATCGGCCTGCTCTGGGTGGTGTACCGGCGCACCCGGTTCGGCCTGGCGACCTCGGCCGCCGGGGAGAACCAGGACGCGCTGGCCGGGCAGGGCTGGTCGCCGCGGGCGGTCGCCGGAGCCAACTGGGCGATCGGCTGCGGGCTGGCGGGGTTGGCGGGCGTGCTGTTCGTTCCGTCCGGTGGTCTGGACCAGAACGTGCTCACGCTCGCCATCGTCCCGACGCTCTCGGCGGCGCTGGTGGGCGGCTTCGCCTCGTTCCCGCTGACCCTGGTCGGCGCGATGATCATCGGAGTCCTGCAGTCGGAGACGACCCGGTGGATCTCCACCCCGGGGTGGAACGTCGCGGTGCCGTTCCTGGTCATCGTCTTCATGCTCGTCATCCGCGGCAAGGCGATCCCGATCCGCAGCTTCCTGGCCGACCGCCTACCCGCCGTCGGCAGCGGACGGGTCCGCCCGCTCTGGCTGATCGTGGCCGTCGGCGGCAGCATCGGGGTGCTGTTCGCCGGGCCGAGCGGATGGGCGGACGCGGTCACCCTCACCGCGATCATCTCCGTGCTGTGCCTGTCCGTGGTCCTGCTGACCGGCTACGCCGGCCAGATCAGTCTCGCGCAGTACGCGCTGGCCGGCATCGGCGCGCTGATCTCCAGCCGGTTCGCCGACGCGCTCGGCGTGCCGTTCGTCCTCGCGCTGCTGCTGGCCGTCGCGCTCAGCGTGCCGATCGGCATGATCGTCGCGCTGCCCGCGCTGCGGGCCCGCGGGGTCAACCTGGCGGTGGCGACCCTCGGTGTCTCCGCCGTACTCGAAAGCGTCGTGCTCGCGAACGTGGACTACACCGGCGGCCCGCTCGGCACCAACGTCGATCCGCCGACGCTGTTCGGCTTGGACATCAACGCGGTGGAGTACCCGCACCGCTACGCGATCGTCTGCATCGTGCTCGCCACGGCGGTGGCACTGGTGGTCAGCAACATCCGGCGGGGCCGCGCCGGCCGGCAGTTGCTGGCCGTGCGCGACAACGAACGGGCGGCGGCCAGTGTCGGGGTCGCCGCCACGACGGCGAAGGTGTACGCGTTCGGCGTCGCCGCGGCGATGGCGGCGCTGGGCGGGGTGCTGCTGGCATTCCGCAACCAACACGTCGACTTCAGCGGGTACAACGCGATCACATCGATCAACATCGTCGTGCTCACGGTGATCGGTGGCGTCGGCTACGTGTTCGGCGGCGTGACCGGCGGCATCCTGATCACCGCCGGCGCCGTCGAGTGGCTGATCCGGCGCGGCGTGGACCTCAGCAGTGAGTGGCAGCTGTTCCTCGGCCTGTTCCTGCTGGTGCAGATCATCCACGCGGCCAACGGCATCGCGCACGTCCAGGTGGAGCTCATCGCGAAGCTGCGCGCGTGGCTGGAGCCGCGGCTGCCCTGGCGGGCGGCCCCCGGCCCGGCGACCGGGAGCGACGCCGGCGGGGGTGCGGCGGCCACCCGCACCGCGGTCTCCGTCACCCCGCAGACGCTGGAGCTGCGGGGCGTGACCGTGTACTTCGGCGGCAACCGCGCGCTGAACGACCTCACCCTGGTCGTCAATCCCGGCGAGGTGGTCGGGCTGATCGGCCCCAACGGCGCGGGAAAGACCACCTTGATCGACGTCGCCACCGGTTTCGTCCGGCCGTCGGCGGGCGAGGTCCTGCTCGGCGGCCGCCCGCTGCGCAAGCTGTCGCCCAGCGGCCGGGCGCGGGCCGGGCTGACCCGGTCCTGGCAGTCGCTCGAACTGTTCAGCGTCATGTCGGTCGAGGAGAACCTGCGCACGGCGGCGGAGGAGTGCCACACGCGGCATTACCTGCGCGACATGATCTGGCCCCGGCGGGAGCCGCTGCCGCCGGTCGCCCAGGCATGCATCGCGCAGTTCGACCTCGCCGACGTGCTGGACCGGTCGCCGGAGCAGCTGCCCTACGCCATCCGGCGCCTGGTGGGCATCGCCCGCGCGGCGTCGCTGGGACCGTCGGTGCTGCTGCTGGACGAACCGGCCGCCGGCCTCGACGACACCAGCACGGCCCGCCTGTCCGTCCTCGTCCGCCAGCTCGCGAAGGAGTGGGGAATGGGAATCCTGCTCATCGAGCACGACGTCTCGATGGTCATGAACACCTGTGACCGCGTCATGGCGCTCGCCTTCGGCGCCGAAATCACCACCGGCACACCGAACGCGGTGCGCAGCCACCCCGAGGTGATCTCGTCCTACCTCGGCGCGAGCGCCGGCGGCGGTACCGCGCCGCGGGTCCAGACCGGTGCCGGCCGGTCGCTGCCCTCCACCGTGGTCGAGGGGTCCTGACATGGCCGGCGACAGTGCGGTGCTGGAAGCCCGGGGCGTCTCGGTCGGCTACGGCGCGATCCCGGTGGTCCGCGAACTCGACCTGACCGTGGGCCGCGGTGAGGTGGTCGCGCTGCTCGGCGCCAACGGTGCCGGGAAGACGACCACGCTGATGGCGCTGGCCGGCCTGCTGCCGCTGAGCGCGGGCGCGGTGTACCTGCACGGGAAGCAGACCACCGACACGCTGTTCCGGCGGGTGCGGCGGGGACTGTCCTACGTACCCGAAGAGCGCGGAATCTTCCGGCAGCTCACCGTGATGGAGAACCTGCGGCTCGGCCGTGGCGATCCGGCCCGCGCCATCGAACTGATGCCGCCGCTGGGCGCACTCACGCAGCGCCGCGCCGGCCTGCTGTCCGGCGGCGAGCAGCAGATGCTCTCCCTGGCCCGGGCGCTGGCCGCCGAACCGGCGGTGCTGCTGTGCGACGAGTTGTCCCTCGGTCTGGCCCCGCTGATCGTGGAGCGGCTGCTGGAGCGGATCAGCGTCGCGGCGCAGGCGGGCCTGGGCGTGCTGCTGGTGGAGCAGCAGGTCCGATCCGCGCTGATGGTGGCCGACCGGGCCTACGTCCTGCGCCGGGGCCGGGTGGTGATGTCCGGCACCGCGTCGGAGCTGGCCGAGCGGCTGGACGAGATCGAGTCGCACTACCTGTCCGGCCTGGAAACCGCGGACGAGAGGCGCTGACCGTGCCGATGGCCGACCAGGTAGCCCTCGACCTCGTGGGCCGGCTCGACGAGGTCGTCGAGCCCGCGCGGCGGCTGCGCGGCAAGGTGGCGGTGATCACCGGCAGCGGGCACGGCATCGGCGCCGCCACCTCGGCACTGTTCGCCGCGCACGGGGCGACGGTGATCGGCCTGGACATCGACGCGGACGCCGGGGCGGCCCTCGCCGAGGCGCTGGGCAAGCGGTTCGGCCCCGGCGCCGCCGTCTTCCACGCGGTGGACGTGGGCGACGTGGCCGAGGTCGGCCGGGTGGCCGCCGCCGTCCTCGACGAACACCCCCGGATCGACGTGCTGTTCAACAACGCGGGCATACTGGGGGACTTCGACACCCCGCTCGCCGAGACGGACTTCAGCCGGTGGCGACGGATCGTCGACGTCAACCTCACCGGCGTCATCGCCTGCAGCCAGGCGTTCCTGCCGGGCCTGCGCCGGTCGGCCGCCGGATCGGTCATCCACAACGCCACCATCGACGCCCTGCTCGGCAATCCACACGCGGCCCTGTACTCGGCGTCCAAGGGCGGGATCATCCCGCTGACGCACGTGATGGCCTACGAGTTCGGCGTCTGGGGGATCCGGGTCAACTGCATCGTGGCCGGCGGGATCCCCACCGGCCTGGGGCGCGGCCAGGTCAGCTCCGAATACGAGGACGCGCTCGCGGCGGCCACGTCGCTGCGGCGCCGAGGCCGGCCGATCGAGGCGGCGACGGTGGCGCTGTTCCTGGCCACCGGCGACTCCTCGTTCGTCAACGGTACCTCCCTGCAGGTCGACGGCGGCCGGATCGGCCTGACGCCCGGAACTCTCTGAAGGGGACTTACTGCCATGACCATGAGCATCGACCGCTTCATGGAATTCAAGCGCGGCGCGACCGGCGCGAAGCGGCACACGCTGCTGCCGGACCCCGAGCGGCGCAAGCGTCGCTACACCGTCATCTCGGTCGACGACCACGTGGTCGAACCCCCCGACACGTTCGAAGGGCGAATCCCCGCGAAGTTCCTCGACCGCGCGCCCCGGGTCATCGACACCGACGACGGCGGCCAGGCGTGGCTGTACGACGGCAACATCCTGCCGAACGTCGGCTTCAACGCCACCGTGGGCCGCCCGTTCGAAGAGTCCGACTATGACCCCACCCGGTTCGAGCACATGCGGCGCGGGGCCTGGGACGTGCACGCCCGCTTGGCGGACATGGATCTCGACGGTACCTGGGCATCGCTGAACTTCCCCTCGTTCCTGGCCGGCTTCGGCGGTGCCCGGCTGCAGATGACGACCAGCGATGCCGACCTCGCCTTCGCCGTGTTCCGTGCGTACAACCAGTGGCACCTGGAAGGCTGGGCCGGCGCCGCGCCGCAGCGGTTCATCCCCTGCCAGCTGCCGTGGCTGCTGGACCCGGAGGTCGGTGCGCAGGAGGTGCGGCGCAACGCCGAACTCGGGTTCCGCGCGATCACCTTCCCCGAGGCGCCCGACCGGCTCGGCCTGCCGTCGCTGTTCACCACCCACTGGGACCCGATCATGCGGGCGTGCGCCGAGACGGGCACGGTCGTCTGCGCCCACACCGGGTCGGCGGGCTCGCTGCCGGCGACCGCGCCGGACGCGCCGATGGCGGTGACCGGCATCCTGTTCGGCACCTACGCGGTCGCGCCCACGGTGGACTTCCTGTACTCGTTCATCCCGGTGCGGTTCCCGGACATCAAGATCGTGATGTCCGAGGGCGGCATCGGCTGGGTGGTGGGGCTCAAGGACCGCCTGGAGCACTCACTCAGCCGCAGCCAGCCCGAGATGCGGCAGCGGTGGGCCGAGGCCGGCATCCGCCCGCTGGAGGCGCTGGAGCGCAACTTCTGGTTCTGCGCCCTGGACAACCCGTCGTCCTTCGTGACGGCCGACCGGATCGGGATCGACCGGATCCTGCTCGAGGTGGACTACCCGCATGCCGACTCGACCTGGCCCGACTCGCAAGCGGTCTTCGAGACGTCGCTCGCGCGGCTGGATGCCGAGGCGACGCGGCGCATCTCGTGGCAGAACGCCTCGGAGCTGTTCCGCTTCGAGGTACCCGAGGCCGTGCAGAACAATCCCGACGGGTACTGAGCGCGCCGTGCCTGCGATGCCCGACGCCCCGGGCCGGGCGGCCCTGCTCGGCTGGATGGCGGTCGGCCGGGCCGACGACGAGCGGTACAACTCGTGGTACTCCTACGAGCATGTCCCGGAACGGCTCGCCGTCCCCGGTTTCGTCCGCTGCTGCCGGTTCCGGTCGGTCGGCGGCGGCCCGCAGACGATCTACTTCACCTGGTACGAGGTGGCCGGTCTCGCGGTCCTCACCTCGCCGGCCTACCTCGAGCGGCTGGACAATCCGACGCCGCTGACCCGGGCGACCGCGCCGTGCAGCCGGCTGCTGGCGCGGGGCGCGTTCGAGGTGGCCGGCCGGTGGGGCGGCCCGGGCGTCGGCGGCGTGGTCCGGGTCCTGCCGCTGGCCGTACCGGCGGCCGAGCTGGCCGCGGCGCCGGTCGCGGCCGCCCTGGCCGAGGCCGCCGGCGGCGCGCGGGGGTATGCGGCCGGGCTGGCGGGCGCGTGCCTGCTGCGCAACGACGTGGCCGTGGCCGGCGCGCGGGCCGGCACGAGCGAGGGCCGGCTCACCGATCCCGCCGCTTCGCCGGGCGGTGACGTGCTGGTGCTCGAAGCGGACTCGACCGCCCAGCTCGACCACTGGGCGCGGCTGCTGGCCGGCCTGGGCCTGTGCGTCGCATCCACCGAGTGGTCGCGGTGGAACTACCGACTCATGTTCGCGCGCCGGCCCACCCCGTGACGGCCGGGGCCCACCGGCCGGTGGACCTGCTCGGCGCCGTGCTGGTGCTGTCGGTGACGTCGTTCTCCGTGCTGCAGGGCATCGTCGTCCCGGCGCTGCCGACGATGGCGGTCCACCTGCACTCGACGACGTCCGGGGTCACCTGGGTGTTCACCGCCTACCTGCTGTCGGCCTCGGTGGCCACGCCGGTGCTGGGCCGCGTCGGCGACCTGTACGGTATGCGCCGCACCTATCTCGGCATCCTCGCGGCGCTGGCGGCGGGCTGCCTGCTGGCGGCGCTGGCGCCGGGCCTGCCGGCGATGATCGCGGCCCGGGTGTTGCAGGGGGCCGGCGGAGGGGTGCTGCCGCTCGCCTTCGGTGTCATCCGCGCGGCGTATCCGCCCGCGCGGGTGTCCGCCCGGATCACCGTCGTGGCCGCCGTCGCCTTCGGCGGTGCGGGGCTGGGCACCGCGGTCGCCGGGCCGGTCCTCGACCACCTGGGCTACGTCTGGCTGTTTCTGGTGCCGATGACCATGACCGTCGGCTCCGCGGTGGCGGCCGCCTTCGTGCTGCCGGTGACCAGGCGCACCGGCGGAGCGGGACTGAACATCGGCGCGGTCCTGCTGATGTCGACCTGGCTGGTTGCGCTGCTGCTGGTGATCAGCGAGGGGAACGCCTGGGGGTGGTCCTCACCGTACGTGCTGGGCCTGGTCCCGGTCGGGATGGTGGCCGCCCTCGGCTGGGCGACCGCCGAGCTGAGATCCCGGGTGCCGCTGGTGGACCTCCGGATGCTGCGCCGGCGGGCGATCGTCGTGGCCAACCTCGCCGCCCTGCTGCTGGGGGCGGCCATGTTCGGCAACAACCTGGTGATCCAGGTGCTGCTCCAGTCGCCGGGCACCTCCTACGGCTTCGGCCTGACCGTCACCGTGTCCTCGCTGGTGGCGCTGCCGCAGCAGGCGCTGGTGTTCCTGGTGGGTCTCGGGTGCGGCGCGGTGGTACGCAGGATCGGCTACCGCGTCACGCTCGCCGCCGGTGGCCTCATCAACGGCCTCGGCATCACCCTGACCGTGGTCGCGCGGGACAACCTCGTGACGGTGTGCCTGTGCACGGCGCTGTGCGGCATCGGCCTGGGGCTCGCCTTCACCGCCCTCGCCCTGCTCGTCGTGGCGGTCGTACCCCCGGAGCAGACCGGCGTGGCCAGCGGGACCAACGCCAACGTGCGCAGCATCGGCGGCGCCGTCGGCACCTCCGCGACGGCCACCATCCTGAGCGCGACCGCGATCGCCGGGACGCCCGCAGAGTCGGGCGTGATGCTGTCGCTGGCCTTCTTCGCCGTCGCCGCCGCGCTGTCGGGGCTGGCTGGGCTGCTGCTGCCCCGGGTGGTCGCCCACCACGCCGCCGCGTGACGGGCGCCGGCCTCAGTCGCTGGCGGGCAGTGGCTTGGCCGTCTTGACGACCAGCACCTCGCCGTCGGCGGCGAGGGTGCCCTGGCCGGCCTTCGTGACGAGCAGTTCCAGCCCCTCGTCGGCCGCGGCGGTGTAGCGCTTGCCCAGCAGCGTCCCCGTGTCGAGGCCCGGCGCGGGCGTACCGGTGCCGCCGGGTGGTTGCGCGTCCATGGCGACGAGGTCACTGCCGCCGCAGGTCAGTCGCAGCGGCCGCCCGGGCCGCCGGACGACGATGACCTCGGTGGTGCAGACCTGGCTGCGCAGCCGCGTGCCTACCGTGTATTCCATTACCGCCCTCTCGAGAGTTGCTCCGGCGTGCCGGCAAGCCACCCGGCCACGGTCCTGGCCACCTCGCGCCGCGACAGCTTGCCGGTGTGGGTGTGCGGCAGTTCGCCGAGGAACACCACCTCGTCAGGGGTACGCGAGCCGCGCAGATGGGCGCGCACGTACTGCTTGATGGCGGTCTCCTCCACCGTGCTGCCGTCGCGGGCGACGACGGCGGCGACCAGGCGCTGCCCCCACTCGTCGTCCTCGACGCCGACAACCGCCGCGTCCAGGATGTCAGGATGACCGAGCAGGACGTCCTCGATCTCGGCCGGGGCGATGTTCTCTCCGCCCCGGATGATCGTGTCGTCCGAGCGGCCCTCGATGAACAGGTAGCCGTCGGCGTCGAACGAGGCCCGGTCCCTGGTCGGAAACCAGCCGTCGGCGTCCAGCACGGAGCCCAGGCCGGAGTACTGCCCGGAGACCTGCGCGCCGCGCACCCACAGCTCCCCGCTCCGCCCGGCCGGTAGCACCTGCCCGTTCGCGTCGCGGATCTGCATCTCGATGCCGGGCACGGCGCGGCCCACACTGGACAGCCGGGCGCGGATGCGCGGATCCTCGGCAGCGGCGGCGGCCCGATGGTCCTCGGGCCCGAGCAGGGCGATGGTCGAGCTGGTCTCGGTCAGGCCGTAGGCATTGACGAAGTCGCACGCGGGAAACGCGGCCATCGCCGCCAGCAGCACGGGCTGTGGCATGCGCGCCCCGCCGTAGGAGATCAGCCGCAGGCTCGGCACCTCCGCCGGTGCCCCGGCCAGCCGCTCGACGATGCGATGCAGCATGGTGGGAACCAGCATGGCGGTGGTGACGCGCTCCTCGCGCACCAGCGAAAGCCAGGCCGAGGGGTCGAAGTCCGGCAGGTGGACGACGCGGCGGCCGGAGTAGAGGTTGGACAGCGCCGAGCCGATGGCCGCGATGTGGTAGGGCGGCACGGTCACCAGCGCCGCCTCGTCCGCACCCGCGCCGCCGAACTCGACCGTCGCGAAGACATACGACATCAGGTTCTCGTGGCGCAGCGGCACCGCCTTGCTCGTCGCCGACGTGCCGCTGGTGAACAGCACCACGGCGGGTGCCGAGTCGTCGACCGGCGCGGCGGGACCCGCACTGCCCGCCGCGGCCCGGGCGGCGGCGACGAACTGCGCCACGCTCATCGCCGGCGCCCGACCGGCCACGATGGGCAGGTAGTCGTCGTCGGCGACGACAACGGGGCCGACCAGGTCGGCGAGCAGCTCATGGATCCGCTCGGCGCTGAGCCGGTAGTTCAGCGGTACGAACGGGATGCCGGCGTGCGCGGCGGCGAACAGCAGGTGGGGCAGGATCGGGCCGTTGCGGGCGAGCAACACGGCGGTGCCGGCCGCCCGGGCACCGAGGACCGCACCACCGCCGGCGACGAGCCCGGACAGCTCGGCGAACGTGACCGCGGCGGAGCCGCGACCGAGCGCGATCCGATCAGCGTGTCCGGCGCTCGCCATCTCGATGAGGAGACTGAGGCTCACGAGGATGCAGACTACCCGGCCGCCGCTTCGACGCCAACCGTTTGTTTGGTATACCTGTACTGTCGCAATCCCTTCCCTTGCTGGAGGTGGTCGCTGGTGTCAGGTCCACCCGGCATCCAGTTCGTACCGACCATGTTGACGCCGGCCGAGCAGCGGTTGCAGGCCGAGGTCCGGGCGTTCCTGGCCGAGGAGCTGGGCGGCCCCGGCTACCGGCCCGGGCTCGGCATGAACGGCGCCGCCGACGGGGACTTCTCCCGCAAGCTCGGGGCCCGCGGCTGGCTCGGCATGGCGCTGCCGAAGCGGTTCGGTGGTGGCGAGCGCAGCGCGGTCGACCGCTTCGTGGTCACCGCCGAGCTGCTGCGCCGGGGCGCACCGGTCGGGCACCACTGGCTGGCGGACCGGCAGAGCGGCCCGATGATCAACCGCTTCGGCACCGCGGAGCAGAAGCGCCGCTACCTGCCCGGCATCTGCGCCGGCGAACTGAGCTTCTCGATCGGCATGAGCGAGCCGGACGTGGGCAGCGACCTGGCCGCCGTGCGGACCCGGGCGGTCCGCGACGGCGACGGGTGGCTCATCAACGGCACGAAGGTGTGGACCACCGGCGCGCACCGCAGCGACTACATGGTCACCTTGTGCCGTACCTCGGACGAGCCGGACAGGCATGCGGGCCTGAGCCAGTTCATTGTCGACCTGCACCAGCCCGGCGTGGCCGTGCGCGGCATCCAACTGCTCGACGGCACGACCGACTTCAACGAGGTGGTCCTCACCGACGTGCGGGTCGGCGACGACATGCTGCTGGGCATGCCCGGCCAGGGCTGGGAGCAGAACACCGCGGAGCTGGCCTTCGAGCGCGGCGGCCCGGATCGCTTCCTGTCGACCTACCCCGTCTTCGAGGCGTTCCTGCGCGAGACGGACCCGGCCGCACTCGACCAGCGGGCGCACCGCGCGCTCGGGCGCCTCGTCGCGACCTACTGGGTGCTGTACGGCCTGACGCTGTCGGTCGCCCGGGCGGTCGACCGGGGCGAGTCGCCGGTCCACCAGGCGGCACTGGTGAAGGAGTTCGGTACCCGCTTCGAGCAGGACGTGGTCACCACGCTGCTGGACATCACCGGGATCGCCCCGGTCACCGACGCCGCCTCGGTCTTCGAGCGGATCCTGTGCGAGGCGATCCTCACCGGCCCGGTGCTCACCATCCGCGGCGGAACCATCGAGATTCTCCGCTCGGTTGCGGCGAAAGGGCTGCTGGGATGACGGACGCACTGCTCACCGAGGCGGTTGACGAGCTGTTCACCGCGACCGTCACCCCGGAGGTGATCGAGGCCGCGGAGGCGAGCGGCTGGGCCGATGGGATATGGGCGCAGGTCGCCACGATGGGCCTGCCCTGGATCTCGGTACCCGAGCAGGCCGGCGGCGAGGGCGGCACCCTGCTCGACGCGCTCGCCGTGCTCCGCCTCGCCGGGCGCCACGCGGTCCCGCTGCCGCTCGCGGAGGCCGGCGTGCTGGCCGGCTGGCTGCTGGCGGCCGCGGGGCTGCCGATCGAGCGGGTACCCACGACGGTGACGGCCGACGAGGGGCTGCGTGCCGACGGGCACCGGGTCACCGGCGTGGCCCACCGCGTGCCGTGGGGAGCCGCGGCGCAGCGGCTGGTGGTGCTGGCCGGCGGCGCCGTGTTCGTCTTCGATCCGGCCGCGTTACGCATCGAGCGGCATCGGAACCTGGCCGGCGAGCCCAGCGACACCGTCCATTTCGACCACGCCGTACCGTTGGCCGTCGCGGCCGCCGGGCCTGGCGTCGAGCGGACGGCGTTCTGGGTGCGCGCCGCTCTCACCCGGGTCGTGCTCATGGCGGGTGCCCTGCGGCGCGTGTCGGAGCTGACCACGACGTACGTCGAGCAGCGCGTGCAGTTCGGGCGCCCCATCGGCCGGTTCCAGGCGGTGCAGCAACACGTCGTGCACGTCGGCCAGCAGTCGGCGCTGCTGGACCTGGCCGCCGCCCAGGCGGGCGCGATCGTCGCGGCCGGGGCCGACCCCGCCTCCGCGCGGTTCGCGGTGCTGTGCGCGAAGGGCGTTGCCGACGAAGCGGCCACGATCGGCACCCGCGCCGCCCACCAGGCGCACGGGGCGATGGGGATGACCCGGGAGTATCCGCTGCACCACGTCACCCGGCGGCTGTGGGCCTGGACGCGGCAATCGGGTACCGGCGGGCAGACCGCGATCGAGCTGGGCACCCTGGCGGCAGGAGCCGGCGCCGACGGCCTGTGGCCCCTGCTGGCCGGATGACGCATCGCCGCTTCGGGCGTGCCTAGCCTAGCCGGCCGCCGTTTCGGGCGTGCCTACCCGGCGGCCGTTTCGGGCGTGCCTACCTGGCCGCCGCGAGCAGCGTCGACATCCGGCCGACCGCGCCGGTCGCGGCGGCCGGGTCGAGCCGCCGGGGCAACCGCACCAGCACCCAGCTGACGCCGTTGTCAGCCAGGGAGGCCAGCTCCGCGCGGATGGCCGCGGGCGGAGCTTCCCAGTCGAATCTGGCGCGCAGCACGCAGATGTCGAACCGGTCCGCACCGCGCCCGGATTCCTCGAGCAGCCGGCGAACCTGCCGGAGGCGTTCCGGGAGGGTCTCGGCGGTGAAGGCGGACGTCCGGGTCGCGGCGGCGACCGGCGCTTCGGCCTCGTAGGGCGCCCAGCCGTCGCACGAGCGCACCGCACGCCGCATGGCCCGGTCGCTGTTGCCGCACATCCAGATCGGCGGCCGGGCGCCGGCGGATGGTGCCGGCCGCATGAGGTTGCCGCGCACCTGCCGGCCGGCGACGTGCGCGTGGACGGGCTGGCCGGTCCAGGCCGCTTTGATCGCCTCGATCGCCTCGTCGGTCAGCTCGTTGCGCCGGGCGAAGTCGGCGCCGAGGGCGTGGAACTCGGGCTCGTGGTAGCCGGTCGCGCCGCCGAGGATCAGCCGCCCGCCGGCGAGGTGGTCAAGGCTCGCGGCGGCCTTGGCGGTCAGGAACGGATTCCGGTACGGCAGCACCGCGGCCATCGTGATCAGCCGGAGCCGCGAGGTGACGGCGGCGATCGCGGCGAGCTGGACGAAGGGGTCCATGGTGTGGTGCACCGTTGCCCCGTCGGCCTCGACGAGCGGAAACGGGTGGTCGGCGACCGCGCAGCCGTCGAACCCCGCATCCTCGATCGCTTTGGCCAGCGCCAGCGTCGCGGCCGGGGTCGGTGTGGTCCGGCTCTGCGGATAGGGCAGCTGGACGCCGATTCGCGGCAGCACCGTCACCTTGGGCACAGTAGCCGAGTTCACCAGTACCCACCAGACGTTTGGGCTATCAACCAAACGGAAGGTTGTTATACACTGTCGGCCGGACCCAGGACTGAGAGGGAGGCGCCAATGACCGCCCTGGCTGAGCGGTACCGTGTGATCGACACGGACACTCATGTGATCGAGCCCGTTGACCTGTGGACGTCGCGAGTGTCCTCAACTCGCAAGGACGACGTTCCACACGTGGAGTTCGACCCGACGTGGAATGTCCAGCGCTGGCGGTTGGGCGACCGATGGCTGAACCCGGTCGGCTACTACAGTGCCGCCGGGTGGCCGGAGCACGTGCCGTCGTATCCGCCGACGCTGGACGAGGCGAATCCGGCCGGTCACAACGCGCACGAACGCCTGAAGATCATGGATGAGTACGGCCTGTACGCCCAGGTGCTGTACCCGAACATCATCGGCTTCGAGAGCCAGATGTTCGCCGACATGCAGGACCAGCGCCTCGCCCTCGAGTGCGTGCGCGCCTACAACGACTTCCTCACCGACTTCGCCAGCGCCGACCCGAAGCGTCTGCTGCCGATCACCATGCTGCCGTTCTGGGATGTCGACGCCACCGTGCAGGAGATGACCCGTTGCCGCGAGGCCGGCCATGCCGGCGCGCTCTGGGCGGCGAAGCTGCACGTGCTCGGCTACCCGCGCATCAACAACCGGCACTGGGACCGGGTCTACGCGGCCGCGCAGGACCTCGAGGTGTCGCTGAACCTGCACATCGGGCTCGGCGCCTTCACCAACGACGACATGGCCTTCATGTCCCTCAACCGGGAGAACTTCCACGTCGGCGCCTACGTCGTGGACTCGGCCGTGTCGTTCTCCAGCAACATGCACACGATCGGCACCCTGCTGGTCAGCGACGTCTTCGAACGCTTCCCGAGGCTGCAGGTCGTTTCGGTCGAGAGCGGCTTCGGCTACGTGCCCTACCTGCTGGAGTCGCTGGACTGGCAGTGGAAGAACTCCGCCGGACCGACGAAGTACCCGTCCCGCCGGCTGCCGAGCGAGAAGTTCTTCGACAACGTGTGGGCCACCTTCTGGTTCGAGAATCAGACCCTGCGCCTGCTGGAGTCGCTGCCGCAGTATGCCGACCGGTTGATGTTCGAGACCGACTTCCCGCACACCACCAGCCTGTCGCCCGGGCCGGCGTCCTCCTCACCCCGCCCCAGTGAGCTGATCGAACAGAGCGTCGGCAACCTGGACCCCGCGATCGCCAAGAAGATCCTGCAGGACAACGCCCGCCGCCTGTACCACATCAAGTAAGCGTCCGCGAGGCACCTGGCGGGTGCGGCATGTGCGGTGGCGCCCGGCTGAAGTGACACTTCGGCCGGCCGCCACCGCACAGTCATGTCTCCGGGACGGCCTCGGCGACGCGGGCGAGCGCGTTGCGACCCGGGCGCTGCCCGACTTCGCGGTCCGCACCCTCGCCCTGGTGAACTCGCGGGTCCGGCCGATGGTGCACGAGCTCGGCGGGTTCAAGCCACCGAGCAACGAGCGGGCCCGCCGCGTCCTGGGATGGCAGCCGCGCTCCGCCGAGGGCGCCTTGATCGCCACCGGCGAGAGCCTCCTGCGACGCGGCCTGATCAAGCGTCAACCGTTCTCCGGGACGCCGGGCCGCAGCACGCCCGCCACCAGCGGTCACCTCATTGAGTGAGGTGAATGATTCAACGGCGGGTGCCGGCGCCGCCCGCCGAATCACGGCGACACGCCCGTGCTCGTGTAATTTAATAGACTGTTACGGATGCTAAGTGATCTGTAGCCATTCCTGGATTTCGGTACAATGGCCTGGCGCATACGCCGGGAGTCGTCTGTATGGCCACCGGCGGGCGCGGCGGGTCACCGGCGACCTGAGCACGACCCGACCAGCCGTTCGTCCGCCCGCCGTCGCGCAAGGGTGGCGGTAGTCACACCTCATCGTCGGTTCGACCAGACTCTGTGCCCGCCGCGCCGGAAATGCAGATACATTGGCTACTACGAATTTGCTGAGGGTGCAAATGTATTCTGTGGCGCCGGTGGGTTTCGATGCGAATGTTATGGTGCCGGCGGCCGGGGAGGCCGGCCTCGACTTCCGGATCATGGGGTCTCTGGAGGTGGCCTCCACCCACGCGCCGCTGCAGCTACGGGGCTTACACCAGCGCGCCGTGCTGGGCTATCTGCTGATGCGGCCCGGCGCGGCCGTGGCCGTCAGCGACCTCGTCGCGGCGCTGTGGGGCGGCCGGCCACCCTCGACCGCGCGCAAGATGTTACAGAACGCGGTCGCGGGAGTGCGTCGCGCGATGATCGCGGCGGGCGCACCGGGTGCCGACCTGTTGATCACCCACCCGCCGGGGTACCGGCTGGACGTCCCGGCCGACCGGATCGATCTGTGGCGGTTCCGCAAGCACGCCGACCAGGGCCGGGCCCGGTTCGAGCGCGGGGACTGGTCGGGCGCGGCCGTGCCGCTGCGGGCGGCGCTGGCCCTGCGCCGCGGGCCGATCCTGGCCGAGCTGGTGGAGGAGGGCATCAGCTGGCCGGAACTGCAGGCGGAGGAGAGCGCCTGGCTCTCCGTCGTGGAGGATCTCGCCGAGGCCACGCTCGCGCTCGGCCGGCACCAGGAGGCGGCGGCCCAGCTCGAGGCCGTCCTGACCGGCGGCCGCGAGCTCGTGCGGGAGCGGATGTGCGGCCTGCTCATGCTGGCGTTGTACCGGGCCGGCCGGCAGGCCGATGCATTGGCCGTGTACCGGCGCACCAAGACCGCACTGGTCGAGCAGCTGGGCCTGGACCCCGGCCGGGATCTGCAGGACCTGGAGCGCGCCATCCTGGCCCACGATCCCGTGCTCGCCGTGCCCGGCGGCCGCGGGCCGGCCTCCGCGGCCGCCGGGGCTTCGCCGCCCGCCGCCGCGCGGGACCGGCCCTGCGCCGACGAGCCCGAGGGAGCCGGACCGCGCGGCATTCCGGTGGGCGGCATTCCGGTGGGCGGCGCAGCGGCGGGCGGCGAGCGCCGGCCGGTCACCGTCGTGCTGGTCCGGCTCGGCCTGGGTAGCACGGAAGACCCGGACCCCGAGGCCGTCCACGGCGCCTGGACGTGGCTCTCCGCGTGCGTGGAGCAGGCCGCCGCCCGGCACGGAGGGCTGCCGCTGACCGGCATGGTGGGCCCGGTCCGCGGCGCGGTGTTCGGTGCCGCGCGGGTGTCCGACGACGACTCGGAGCTGGCCATCACCGCGGCGGAGGACCTGTGCTGGGCCCTCACGGCCGGCGCGGCGGCGCCTCCGGACGGGTCCGGTCCGCTCGTCCAGCTGGCGGTGGCCAGCGGCGAGGCGCTCGTGCGCCGCCATGACGGCGCGGCTGTCGAGGTCACCGGGGGACTGCTCGACCGGGCACTGGAGCTGCTCGCCACCGCCGCGCCCGGCGAGATCCGGGCCTGCGAGAAGACCCTGGCGGCCTGGCCGCGCGCGGAGGCCGCGCCGCGGGCGGCCAGCCCGGACGGCGACGGGGGCGTGCTGCTGCACCTGCCGGTGCGGCGACCGGCCACCGAGGTCATGCTGGTCGAGCGCCACCGCGAGCTGCAGCTGCTGACCTGCGCGTTCGACGAGGTGCGGCGGGGGCGGCGGGCGCAGTTGCTCACGGTCGTCGGGGAGCCCGGCATCGGGCGCAGCCGCCTGGTGCGGGAGTTCGTCGGCCGGCTGGAGCGCTCGCACCGGGCGGGCCGGCCGCAGCCCGCGGGCCGGTGCGTGCAGGTGCGGGTGCGCCGGCCCGGCGCGTGGACGCTCGACGCGGTGGTCGCCGAGATCGTCGCGGCGCTGGAGCGGCGCCCGGTGCGCGGGCCGGCGCGGCCGGGCGCCGACGCCGGCGCCCGCCACGACCTGCCGATGCGCAGCCACCGGCTGATCCTGGAGGCCGCCGCCCAGGCGCCGCTGGTCATCGTGGTCGAGGACCTGCACAAGGCCGACGGCCCGGTGCTGGACTACATCGCCGACCTGACCGTCCTGGCCCGGGACGCGCCGCTGCTGGTGCTGGTGACGGCCCGCTCCGAGCTGCTGACCCGGCGCCCGCACTGGGGCGGCGGGCAGGCCGGCAGCGCGTGCACCGTCGCGCTCGGGCCGCTGTCCGACCGCGGCGCCGAGGACCTGCTGCGCGCGATGCTGGAGTCCGGCCGGCGCGGCGCCGAGTGGCGCGACCTCGTTCCGGAGCTGATCCGCCTGATCGGCGGCAACCCGCGCTTCGCGGTGGAGTACGTCGGGCACCTGTCGGCGGCGCGCTACCCGGCCGGGCCGAACCGCCCGGCCGACGCCCTGGGCGTGCGGACGCTCGACCTGCCGCTCGTCGTGCATCGCATGATCGCGGCGTGGCTGGACACGCTGCCACCGCGGACGAAGACCGTCCTGCAGGACGCGGCCGTGCTGGGCGACATCGTCTGCGCCGGCGGCGTGGCGGCCATGAGCGGCGGTCGCTGGCAGGACGTCACCGAGCACCTGCGGCTGCTGGACACGCGGGACCTGCTGCGGCGGGCACCCCGGCAGCTGGTGCAGGACGACCCGCTGGGCGAGATCTACGTGTTCCGGTACGGCTCGGTGCGCCAGGTCGCCTACGAGCAGCTGCCGCGCGAGGTCCGCGCGGAGAAGCACGCGCGGATCGCCGCGTGGCTGCGCCGCACCACCGTCGCGTCCGAGGAGTTCTACGAGCACCACCTCGCGGCGTCGCGGCTGCTCGCCGAGCCGGACCGGGCCCGGATACCGGGCGGCGTCATACGCTGGGCGCCCGACCACGCCGACGCGAGCTGACGATCGGAGATCCGGTGACGTACCTCGGCATCGACATCGGCGGGACGAAGGTCGCCCTGCGCGTTGAGGGCGAGGGCCGCACGGCGGCGGAGCACAGCGTGCGCTGGCCCGGCCCGCCCGCGGCCGTCGGCACCGATCTGGCGGTGCTCGCCGCGGCGGTCCGCGAGCTGCGCACCGGCTGGGACGCGCCGATCACGGCGGTCGGCATTGCGCTGCCCGCGACGGTCGCCGCCGACGGGCGCGTCGCGGCGTGGCCGAGCCGGCCGACCTGGAGCGGCCTGCCGGTCACCGCGACCCTGGCCGGGCTGGTGCCCGGCGCGCGGGTGCGGTGGGCCGACGACGGCGACCTCGCCGCGCTCGCCGAGGCCCGCGCGGCCGGCGTCCCCGATGCCGTGTACCTCGGCGTCGGCACCGGCATCGGCGGCGGCCTGGTGACCGCCGGACGGTCCACTGTGGAGTCCGGCCGGGGCTCCGTCGAGATCGGGCACATGGTCATCGACCGGCGCGGCGAGCGCTGCGCCTGCGGCCGGGCCGGCTGCCTGCAGTCGATCGCGTCCGGCCCGGCGACGCTCGCCCGGGCCGCCGGCGGGCGCGGCGCCGCGGTGTCCTACGAGCGGCTGCGCGAGGGCTGGCTGGCCGCGGGGGAATGGGCGGTGGACGCGATCACCGAGAGCTGCGACGCGCTGGCCGCCGCGGCGGTCAGCCTCAACGAGGTGCTGCACCCCGACGCCGTCATCGTCGGTGGCGGCTTCGCGGCGGGGCTGCCCGGCTACGTCGACCTGGTGCGCCGGCGTGCGGAGCACTGGGCCCGGCCCGGCCACCCGCCGCCCGCCATCCGCCCGGCGCTGCTCGCCGGCCTGTCCTCGCTGCACGGCGCGGTGCACCTGGCCCGGGCGGCGACCGGCTGACGGTGCCACCGCCGTCACGGCACCCGGTGCAGCAGGGCCCGGGCCGCGAGCTGGTAGCCGAACGCCCCCAGCCCGACGATGACGCCGCTGGCCAGCGGGGCGAGCACCGACTCGTGCCGGAACGCCTCCCGGGCCCAGACGTTCGACAGATGTACCTCGATAAACGGTGACGGATAGCTGGCCAGCGCGTCCCGCAGGCTCCAGCCCGCGATCATGAGCGCACCGGGATTGACGATCGCGCCGACCGTGTCGTAGTTGCGCTGTACCACGCCGATCAGCTCGCCCTCCGACTCGTGCTGCGCGGCGATCACCTTCCAGCCCCGCTCGCTCACCGTCGCCGTGACCGCCGCCTCGATGTCGGCCAGCGTGTCGAAGCCGTAGATCTCGGGCTCCCGGCGTCCCAGGATGCCCAGATTCGGGCCGTTGAGCAGGAGTACGGCGGACACATGTTCCTCCTCGGACGCGGTTGTGCCGGCGGGTCACCGATCAGCAGGATGGGCCGGGCCCGCGCCCCCGCGCAATCTGTCGCGGCGGCATCAAGGGGCACATAGGGGCGGGCTAGGGGAATGACGCCCATCGACGGCCCGATTAGCGTTCGCCCTGGCCGCAACGCTGCTGCTGGGCTCACCAATGCCGGCCCTCGGCCCACGTTTCCCGTTATCGAAGAAGGGGTACCGTCATGGCCAGTCCGACCCGGAATTTTGATTTTCCGTTGTGGCCCCAATTCGACGACACCGAGCGCGCCGGGCTGATCCGCGCGCTGGAGCAGGGGCAGTGGTGGCGGATCGGCGGCAGCGAGGTCGACCGGTTCGAGGAGGAGTTCGCCGCCTACCACGGCGCGCCCCGGGCCCTCGCCGTCACCAACGGGACCCACGCGCTCGAACTGGCCCTGGACGTGCTGGGCGTGCGCCCCGGATCCGAGGTCATCGTGCCCGCGTTCACCTTCATCTCCTCGTCGCAGGCGGCGCAGCGGCTCGGCGCCGTGGCCGTGCCGGTCGACGTCGAGCCGGACACGTACAACATCGACGTCGCGGCCGCCGCGGCGGCGGTGACCGACCGCACCAGCGCCATCATGCCGGTGCACATGGCCGGCCTGCTGGCCGACATGGACGCGCTGGCGAAGCTCTCCGCCGACACCGGCGTGCCGCTGCTGCAGGACGCCGCGCACGCCCACGGTGCCCTCTGGCAGGGCCGGCGGCTGGGCGAGCTGGGCTCCATCGCCGCGCTGAGCTTCCAGAACGGCAAGCTCATGACCGCCGGTGAGGGCGGGGCCGTGCTGTTCCCCGACGCCGAGCGCTACGAGGAGGGCTTCCTCAAGCACAGCTGCGGCCGGCCGCGGACCGACCGCTGGTACGTGCATCGCACTTCCGGCTCCAACTTCCGGCTCAACGAGTTCTCCGCCAGCGTGCTGCGCGCCCAGCTGGCCCGGCTCGACGGCCAGATCGAGCTGCGCGAGCAGCGCTGGCCGGTGCTGTCGCGGGCGCTGGCCGCGGTGCCCGGCGTCGTGCCCCAGCGCACCGACGAGCGCACCACCCGCAACCCGCACTACATGGCGATGTTCCGCGTCCCGGGCCTCGACGAGCGGCAGCGCAACGCGCTCGTCGAGGACCTGGTCCGGCGCGGGCTGCCGGCGTTCGTCGCGTTCCGGGCGATCTACCGCAGCGACGGCTTCTGGGAGCACAGCGCGCCGGCCGAGACGCTCGAGCAGATCGCGGCCCGCTGCCCGGTCACCGAGGAGCTGTTCCGCGACGGGGTCTGGCTGCACCACCGCACGCTGCTGGGCACCGAGGAGCAGATGCAGCACATCGCCGACGTGGTGGCCGAGGCGCTGGCGGACCGGCCGTGACCGACGGCGCCGTGCGGGTCGCCCTGGTCGGCCTCGGCTGGGCCGGCCGGTCGATCTGGCTGCCCCGGCTGCGGGCCCATCCCGGCTTCACCGTCGCCGTCGCGGTCGACCCGGACCCGCGGGCGCGCCAGGCGCTGCCGCCCGAGGCGTCGATCGCGGCCGTGTCCGGCGTGGAGGAGCTGGACCCCGCCGCGGTCGACCTCGCGGTGGTCGCGGTGCCGAACCATCTGCACGCGCCGACGGCCCTGCGCCTGCTGCGCGCCGGCATCGACACGTTCGTGGAGAAGCCGGTGTGCCTGACCTCGCAACAGGCGCGAGAGCTGGCCGCCGCCGAGGCGGCCGGCCCGGCCATGCTGCTGGCCGGCAGCGCGGCCCGGCTGCGGGCGGACGTGGCGGCGCTCGGCCGCGCGGCCGGGCAACTCGGCCGGGTGCGGCACGTCTCGGCGGCCTGGATCCGCGCCCGGGGCATCCCGGGCGGCAACGGCTGGTTCACCGACCGCCGCCGGGCCGGCGGCGGCGCGCTGGTCGACCTCGGCTGGCACCTGCTCGACGTGATCCTGCCGCTGCTCGGCGAGCCCGAGTTCGGCCAGGTGGTCGGGACCGCCTCGGCCGACTTCATGGCCGCCGGGACGGCCGCCGCGGCGTGGCGGCTCGACGCGCCCGCGCCCGGCGGCGACCGCGGCGGCGACGTGGAGGACACCGCGCACGGCTTCCTGGTCACCACGACCGGGGTGTCGGTGCACCTGCGCGCCGCGTGGGCGTCGCACGAGCCCTACGACAGCACGCGCATTCGCGTGGAGGGCAGCGCCGGCGTCGCGGAGCTGCGCTGCACGTTCGGGTTCAGCCCGAACCGGGTCGGCGGGTCGGCGCTGACCGTGACCCGGCAGGGCCGCACGAGCACGCAGCCGGTCCCGGCCGAGCCGATCGGCGCGGAGTACCACCGCCAGCTCGACGACATCGCCCGGACCCGGGCCGACCGGACGGCGAAGGGCCGCGCGGCGGCCGAGGCGGCGCGCGCGATCGAGCTGATCGAGCGCTTCTACGAGTCGGCCGACCGGTGGCGGCCGGCCGCGGCGCCCGTGCCGGTACCCACCGGCTGATCGGCCCCATCTGGCAGACCACTGAGCCGTAGGAGTGCAATGCGATGACAGCCACGCCGATCCGCGCCGTGATCTTCGATCTCGACGGTGTCCTGGTGGACAGCTTCGCGGTCATGAAGGAGGCGTTCGCCGCCGCCTACGCGGAGGTCGTCGGGCCCGGCCCGGCGCCGTTCGCCGAGTACAGCAGGCATCTTGGCCGGTACTTCCCGGACATCATGACGATCATGGGGCTGCCGCAGGAGATGCTCGAGCCCTTCGTGCGCGAGAGCCAGCGGCTGGCGCATCGGGTGCCGCTGTTCGACGGCGTCCCGCAGCTGCTCGCGGGGCTGCACGAGCGGGGCGTGCGGCTCGCGGTGGCCACCGGCAAGAGCGGCGAGCGCGCCCGGTCGCTGCTGGGCGGGCTCGGCGTGCTGGACCGGTTCCAGGCCGTGATCGGATCGGACGAGGTGGCCCGGCCCAAGCCGGCCCCGGACATCGTGCACCGGGCGCTGGAGGTGCTCGACGCCGACGCCCGCGACGCGGTCATGGTCGGCGACGCGTGGATCGACCTGGCCAGCGCCCAGCGTGCGGGCGTGCGGGCGGTCGCCGCCATGTGGGCGGCGGTGGACGTCGAGGCCCTGATGGCGCGGTCGCCGGACGCCGTGCTGCACCATCCGTGGCAGATGCTGGAGCTGTTCGCGCCCCCGGTCTCCGCGGGATAGCCGCCCACGCATCGATGCCCCGCGCCGCACCCGGCGCGGGGCATCGGCACTGGCGGGTCAGGCCGCGCCCATCCCGGCGAGGAGCCGCCGCACCTCGCCCTCGGGCACGCCGGGCACCAGCCGCGCGCCGTCCGGCCCGTCCAGCACGAACGCCAGGCCGTGCAGGGCCTTCTTGTCCAGCCGCATCGACCCGATCAGCGCCTCGGCGGACAGCCCG
Organism: Dactylosporangium sp. CA-092794; assembly: GCF_050948465.1. NCBI lineage: Bacteria > Bacillati > Actinomycetota > Actinomycetes > Micromonosporales > Micromonosporaceae > Dactylosporangium > Dactylosporangium sp. CA-092794. The sequence continues at coordinate 5,241,475 of NZ_CP192044.1, forward strand.
GCCGGCAGCGCGGTGGGCAGCCCGTAGTGCGCCACCACCGCCAGGTGCTCGTCGCGGCGCCGTTCGCCGATGCGGCCCAGCGCGTGCGCGAGGCGCCCGGCGAAGACGGTGCCGATCCCGACCGCCTCACCGTGGCGCACCGCGAACCCGCTGACGTGCTCGACGGCGTGCCCCAGCGTGTGACCGTAGTTGAGCAGGTGCCGCAGCCCGCTGTCGCGCTCGTCGGCGGCGACGATCTCCGCCTTGCGGGCGACGCTCGCCGCGATCTGGTCGGTGACTGGCAGCTCGCGCAGGTCGCCCGCGCCGATGAAGTGGCAGCGGGCGATCTCGCCGTAGCCGTTGACCCACTCGCGGCCGGGCAGGGTGGCCAGGAAGTCCGTGTCGCACAGCACCGCGCGCGGCTGCCAGTAGGCGCCGACGAGGTTCTTGCCGGCCCGCAGGTTCACCGCCGTCTTGCCGCCGACGCTCGCGTCGACCTGCGCCAGCAGCGTGGTCGGCAGGTGGATCACGGCCACGCCGCGGTGGTAGAGCGCGGCGGCGAGGCCGACCGTGTCGGTGGTCGTACCGCCGCCACAGGAGACGACCACGTCGTGCCTGGTCAGCCCGAAGCGGGCGAACTCCAGGCAGAGCTGCTCCACCGTGGCGAAGGTCTTGTGCTCCTCGCCGTCGCGCGCCGCCACGAACAGCCACGGCAGCCCCGGATCCGGGACCAGCTCGCGCGGCCGGGCCGAGACGACGACGGCCCGGCTCGCGCCGGTGCCGGCGACGACGTCCGCCAGCAGGTGCCGCACGCCCGGCCCGATCTCCACGGGGTAGGCGCGGTCGCCGAGCTCGACCCGGACGGTGCGCCGCGGCTCGGCGCCGGCCGGCGCGCCTGCGGTGCTCGGCGCGCCTGCGGTGCTCGGCGCGGTGCGTGTCATCGCCACTCCCCTCAGGCCGCCGCGACCAGTGCCTCGGCCGGCGCCGCCGACCGGGCCGCGACGAGCGACCCGCGCAGGGCCCGGGCCGCCGCCGCACCCACCGCCGGCGCCAGGCCGAGCCGGTCGTGCGTCGCGTGGGCCAGGTCGAACAGCAGGTACGGCAGCGGCCCGTGGGCCCCGTCCCGATGGCCCTGCAGCGCCGCGCCGACGCGCTGGGCGTAGCGCTGCAGGGCCGACTGCCACGGCTCGCGCACCTGCCCGCTCAGCGGGCCCTCGGCGTGCCGGTCGGCGGTCGCGGCGAGACGCACGCGGTCGGGCGGGGTGAGCGACCGGCTCCAGTGGTGCCAGCCGTGGAACAGCAGCGGCAGGTGGTGCTCCGGCGCGAGGAAGTCGTAGAGCCGCCGCAGGTGTACCACCGCCAGGCCGAACTGCTCGTCGGCGGTGAGCGGGTGGGCGGCCACCTCCACCGCGAAGTCGCTGGAGGCCGCCGCCAGCCGCGGCAGCAGGTCGTCGTCGCCGGCGCCGGAGCCCGGTTCGCCGGCCGGCGCGGGCGGGTGCACCGACCAGCCGTGGCGGGCCGCGTCCAGCCCCAGCCGGTGCAGGAGCTCGTCCGCGACCGGCGGCGTGGACCACACCGATACCTCCAGCCGCGGCGTCGCCGCGCCGTCGAGGCGGCGGAAGCGCCAGTGGCCGTGCGGGTCGGCGTCGCGCAGCCGGCGGGTCAGCGCGGCCAGCGCGGCCAGCGCCGCGCCGGGCACCCCGGCCCGGGCGCCGTCCGGCGCGGACAGCAGCGCCGACCTCCATGCGCGGCGTTGGGCAGGGCGATCTGTGCTCATCAGTGCCTCCGGGCGTCGCTGCTGTGTCGGGGTCGGCATCCGCGGACCGTCCCGGCGCACGGGACGGCGCCTCCCGCGCTCACGGGCGGCGACGGGCCGCGCCGCGTACCGCAGGGGACACCGCTCGCCGGAGCCGACGATAGCCAGACCCGGGCGCCGCGCGCGGGCGCGCGGCGCAGTTAGGGCCGCTATAGGGGGTCCTGCTGGGGTACGGCGCGCCCGGCCGGAACCCAGACTGGCCTGGCATCGCCCGCATCCGTGTGCGCCGCCGTCCGGCGGCGGCGCGCCGCCGCGGGCCGGCCACGACTGGATGGGGTGGACATGCTGCGTACCGAGCTGGTCCGGCCGCTTCCCGAGACGCTGCGCCACCAGGCCGCCGCCTTCGCCGCCAAGACGGCGTACCGCGACGCCCGCCGCAGCGTCACCTACGCGGAGCTGGAGACCCGCACCGCCAACCTGGCCGGCAACCTCGCCCGGCTGCACCTGCAGCCCGCGGACCGGGCCGCGATCTACCTCGGCAACACCGTCGACATGGTGGAGAGCTACCTCGCGCTGGTCCGCGCCGGCGCGATCGGCGTGCCGATCAATCCGCGCGCCACCGACGCCGAGCTCGGCTACCTGCTCGACGACAGCGGCGCGCGGTTCCTGATCAGCGACCTGGCGCACCTGCCGCAGCTGCGCCGCGTGCTCGCCGAGCGGCCCGAGGTGCGGCTCGTGCTGGTCGGCGCCGACGTGCCGCCGCGCGACGCCCCCGAGCGGACCGTCTCGTTCGACGCCCTGGCCGCCACGCCGGCGCCGCTGCCGCCGCGGGACGACCTCGGCCTCGACGACGTGGCGTGGATGCTGTACACCTCGGGCACCACCGGCAAGCCGAAGGGCGTGCTGTCCACCCAGCGCAACTGCCTGTGGTCGGTCGCCGCGACCTACGTCCCGGTCACCGGGCTGTCCGCCGACGACCGGGTCGTGTGGCCGCTGCCGCTGTTCCACAGCCTCTCCCACATCGTGTGCATCCTGGGCGTGACATCGGTCGGGGCGACGGCCCGCATCGTCGACGGATTCGCCGCGCCCGACATTCTCGCGGCGCTGCGGGAGGAGTCGGCGACGTTCCTGGCCGGCGTGCCGACGGTGTACCACCAACTCGTCACGGCCGGCCGCGAGCAGGGCTTCCGCGCCCCGCACCTGCGGATGAGCCTGGTCGGCGGCGCGGTCACCACCGCCGCCCTGCGCCGCGACGTCGAGGAGCTCTTCGGGGTGCCGCTGATCGACGCCTACGGCAGCACCGAGACGTGTGGATCGATCACCATCAACTGGCCGACCGGCGCCCGCGTGGAGGGCTCCTGCGGCATCCCCGTGCCCGGCCTGAGCGTGCGCCTGGTCGACCCCGAGACGCTCGCCGACGTGGCGCCGGGAGTGGAGGGCGAGGTCTGGGTCAGCGGCCCGAACGTCATGGTCGGCTACCACAACCAGCCCGAGGCGACCGCCGCCGCGATCCGGGACGGCTGGTACCGCACCGGCGACCTGGCCCGCCGCGACGAGGCCGGCTACTGCTTCATCACCGGGCGGATCAAGGAACTGATCATCCGCGGCGGGGAGAACATCCACCCCGCCGAGGTGGAGGAGGTGATCCGCCGGGTGCCCGGCGTCGCCGACGTCGCCGTGGCCGCCCGGCCGCACGAGGTGCTGGGCGAGGTGCCCATCGCGTACGTGGTGCCCGCCGCGAAGGGCCTCGACACCGAGCGCGTCTTCGCCGAGTGCCGCGAGCAGCTGTCGTACTTCAAGATCCCGGAGGAGATCTACCGGATCGAGCGGGTGCCCAGGACCGCGTCCGGCAAGACGATGCGGCTGGCGCTGGCGCAGACCCCGGCCCGGCTGCTCGCCTCGGCCAGCGGCTCCCCGGAGCACCTGTTCGCCGTGCGCTGGACGCCGCTGCCCGCCCGCGCCGACGCCGCGGCCGCCACCCCGCCGCGCCGCTGGGCGGTCGCCGGACCGGACGCCGCCGACCTGGCCGCCCGGCTCGCCGCCGCCGGCCGGCCGGCCGAGACCTACCCCGATCTCACCGCCCTCGCCGACGCGATCGCGGCCGGGCAGGCCCGCCCGGACGTGGCCGTGCTCCGCCTCGACGAGGCCGGCGCCCCGCCGGCGCCCGAGGCGGACCCGGTCGAGGCGGCGCTCGGCCGCCTGGACGCGGCCACCGGCCCGGTCTCGGCGTGGCTGGCCGCCGAAACCACGGCCGGTGTACCGCTCGCCGTGCTGACCCGGCACGCCGTCGTCACCGGCGGCGACCGCGCCGCGGCCGACCTGACCGCCGCGCCGCTGTGGGGCCGGCTGCGCGCGGCCCGGCTGCGCGCACCCGGCCGCCTGCTGCTGTGGGACCACGACGGCGACGAGTCCGTCGGCGAGCTGCTCGCCGCGCTGCCGCTCGACGCCGAGCCCGAGGTCGCCCTGCGCGGCGGCGTCGCGCTCGTGCCCGGCCTGCAGCGGGCGACCGGCGGCGCGCGCCGGGTCGAGCTCGGCGACCCGCAGGCGACCGTCCTGCTCGTCGACGCCGCCGGCCCGCTCGCCGCGCGCGTGGCGCACCACCTGGTCAGCGCGCACAAGGCCCGGCAGTTCCTGCTGGTCAGCCCGGGCGGCGGCGCCGACCCGGGCGCCGCCGAACTGCTCGCCGACCTGCACCGGATGAAGGTCGGCGCGGCGCTGGTGCCCGAGGCCGCCGTGCCGGATGCCCTGGCGGCCGCCGGTGGCCGGTCGGTGACCCTGGTCGTCCACGCCGCCGGCGCCGAGCCGTTGCGCCGCGCCCTGCGCGGTGCGCTGTCCGCCGCCGCCCTCGCCCGCCCGCACGGCGCGGTCACCGTCCTGCTCACGGAGGCCGACCTGGGCGGCACCGGCGACCCGGCCGGCGACGCCGTCGCCGCGTTCCTCACCGCCCTGGCGCAGTCCCGGTCCGCCCCCGGCGCGCCGGTCCGCGCGCTGTCGCTGCCCGCCGCGCCCGGGGCCGCCACCGGCTCCGGACTCGCGGCGCTGGACGCCCGGTCGGCGGCGGCCATGTTCGACGCGGCCCTGGCCGGCGACCAGCCCGCGCTGCTGGCCGGGCGGCTGGACGCGGCCCGGCTGCGCTCGGGCGAGATACCGGCAATGCTGCGCCGCCTGGTCGGCACGTCCACCGCCGCCGCGGCCGCGAGCGACACGGTCACCGCGGCGCTGCGCGAGCGCCTCGCCACGCTGACCCCGGCGAACCGGGAGCGCGAGGTGCTCCGGCTGGTGCAGCGCGAGGCCGCGCGGCTCAGCGACGCCGACCCCGAGGCGGTGCCGCCGGACCGGCCGTTCAGGGACGCCGGGTACACCTCGGCCCAGGCGGTGCAGCTGCGCGCCGGGCTGATCACGGCGACCGGGCTGCCGCTGCCGACCACCCTCGCCTTCGACCACCCCACCCCGCGGGCCGTCGCCGGCCACCTGCTCGGCGAGCTGTTCCCGATCCCGCCGGCCGCCGAGCCGGGCGCGCCGCCCGCGCCGGTGCCGCTCGACGACGACCCGGTGGTCATCGTCGGCATGGCCTGCCACGCGCCGGGCGGCGCCGACAGCCCGGCCGAGCTGTGGCGGATCGTCGCCGAGGGCGCCGACGTCATCGGCGACTTCCCGGCCGACCGCGGCTGGGACCTCGGCGCGCTGTACCACCCCGACCCGGACCACCCCGGCACGACCTACGTGACCCGGGGCGGCTTCCTGTACGACGCCGGCGCCTTCGACGCCGGGTTCTTCGGCATCTCGCCCCGCGAGGCCCTGGCCACCGACCCGCAGCAGCGGCTGCTGCTGACCACCTCGTGGGAGGCCCTGGAGGACGCCGGCATCGACCCGGCGAGCCTCAAGGGCGCACCGGTCGGGGTGTTCGCCGGCGTGATGTACCGCGAGTACGGCACCAACCTGCACCGCGCGCCGGAGGGCACCGAGGGCTACCTCGGCATCGGCTCGGCCGGCAGCGTCGCGTCCGGCCGCGTCGCCTACACCTTCGGCTTCGAGGGGCCCGCGATCACCGTCGACACCGCCTGCTCGTCCTCGCTCGTCGCGCTGCACCTCGCCGCGGCGTCGCTGCGGGCCGGCGAGTGCGAGCTGGCGCTGGCCGGCGGCGTGGCCGTGATGGCCCAGCCCACCTCGTTCATCGAGTTCTCCCGGCAGCGGGGACTCGCCGCCGACGGCGTCTGCCGGGCCTACGGCTCCGGCGCCGAGGGCACCGTATGGTCCGAGGGCGTCGGCATCCTGGTGCTGGCGCGCCGCTCGGTCGCCCTGGCCCGCGGCCACCGGGTGCTGGCGGTGGTGCGCGGCAGCGCGGTGAACCAGGACGGCGCCTCCAACGGGCTGACCGCGCCCAACGGCCTGGCCCAGCAGCGGGTCATCCGCGCCGCCCTGGCCGCGGGCGGGCTGCGCCCCGGCGACGTCGACGCGGTCGAGGGGCACGGCACGGGTACCGCGCTCGGCGACCCGATCGAGGCGCACGCCCTCATCGCCGTCTACGGCGCGCAGCGGCCCGAGGCGGCGCCGGTGTGGCTGGGCTCGCTCAAGTCGAACATCGGCCACGCCCAGGCGGCCGCCGGCGCGCTCGGCGTCATCAAGACGATTCAGGCCCTGCGGCACGGCACGCTGCCGCGCACGCTGCATGCCGAGGAGCCCTCGCCGCACATCGCCTGGGAGGGCAGCGGCGTCGCGCTGCTCAACCGGGCCCGCCCGTGGCCCGCGCGCGACGGCGCGCCCCGCCGGGCCGCGGTGAGCTCGTTCGGGGTGAGCGGCACCAACGCCCACGTCATCATCGAGGAGCCACCCGCCGCGCCGGCGGCGCCGCGCACCGAACCGGCGCCCGGAGCCCTGCCGCTGCTCGTCAGCGGCGCCGACCCGGCCGGGCTGCGCGCCCAGGCCGGCCACCTCGCCCAGCACGTCGAGCGGTGGTCCGACGACCCCGGGCGGCCGCGCCTGGCCGACCTCGCGTGGTCGCTGCTGCACACCCGCTCCGCCCTGCCGCACCGGGCGGTGCTGGTCGCCGACGACCTCGCCGGCGCCGCGCGGGCGCTGCGGGCGCTCGCCGGCGCCGATCCCGCCGCTCCCGCGGGCGCCGGGCCGGCGGAGGGGGCGCTGGCGGTCCTGTTCACCGGGCAGGGCGCGCAGCGGGCCGGGATGGGCGCCGGGCTGCACGCGCGGTTCCCGGAGTTCGCCGCGGCCTTCGACGAGGTCTGCGCCCACCTCGATCCGCTGCTGGACCGGCCGCTGCGCGGTCTGGTGTTCGGCACCGACCCGGACGCACCGGCCGAGCTCGAGCGCACCGGGTACACGCAGCCCGCGCTCTTCGCCCTGGAGGTGGCGCTGTTCCGGCTCTTCGAGTCCTGGGGCGTGCGACCGGACTTCGTGGCCGGCCACTCCGTCGGCGAGTTCGCCGCCGCACACATCGCCGGCGTGCTGTCGCTGGCCGACGCGGCCCGCCTGGTCGCGGCGCGCGGCCGGCTGATGCAGGCACTGCCGGCCGGCGGGGCGATGGTCGCGGTCGCCGCCGCGGAGCATGTGGTACTGCCGCTGCTCGCCGATCTGCAAGAGCGGGTCTCCGTCGCGGCCGTGAACGGCCCGGAGGCCGTGGTCATCTCCGGCGAGCGGGAGCCCGTCCTGGCCGTCGCCGAGCTGCTGAACGCCCGCGGCGTGCGCACCGGCCGGCTGCGCGTGTCCCACGCCTTCCACTCGCCCCTGATGGCGCCGATGCTCGACGACTTCCGCGCGGTGGCCGGCACGGTGACGTTCCGTCCGCCGCGAATCCCGCTGGTGTCCACGCTCACCGGTGCCCTTGCCGCCGCCGAACTCGCCGACCCCGAGTACTGGGTCCGCCAGGTCCGCTCGGCCGTGCGCTTCGCCGACGCGCTGCACACCCTCGACGAGCAGGGCGCGTCGACCTACCTCGAGCTGGGGCCGGGCGGGGTGCTCACCGGGATGGCCGCGACCGCCCTGGCCGAGCGGCGGGCCGCGTTCGTCGCCGGGCTGCGCCCGGACCGCCCGGAGCCGCACGCGGCACTGCTGGCCGCCGGCGACCTGCTGGTGCGCGGACACGGCGTCCACTTCGGACGGTTGCTGGCCGGCGCGGAGCGGGTCGACCTGCCGACGTACGCCTTCCAGCCCGAGCGGTACTGGATTCTCCCGGCCTCCGCCGGCCACCCGGCCGGGCTGGGCCTGGACGACGCCGAGCACCCCCTGCTCGGCGCCGTCGTGCCGCTGCCGGACCGCGACGGGGTGCTGCTCACCGCGCGGCTGTCGACCCGGACCCAGCCGTGGCTCGCCGACCACGTCGTCGGCGGCCGGGTCATCGTGCCGGCGGCGGCGCTGGTGGAGATGGTGATCCGGGCCGGCGACGAGGTCGGCGCGGCCGGCGTCGAGGAGCTGGTGATCGAGGCCCCGCTGGCGATCGAGCCGGGCCGCGCGGCGCAGGTCCAGGTCGACGTCGCCGCCCCGGACGCGACCGGGCGGCGCGCGGTGACCATCCGGTCCCGCCCGGCCGGCGCCGCGGCGGACGCCGAGTGGCGCCGCCACGTGACCGGTGCCGTGACGAGCGCCGCCGCGCCGGCCGAGGGCCTCGCCGGGGCCTGGCCGCCGCCCGGGGCGATCGAACAGCCGCTGGACGACTTCTACGCCCGGCGCGCCGCCGACGGCATCGACTACGGCCCCGCGTTCCGCGGCCTGCGCCGGGTCTGGGTGGCCGGCGGCGACGTCTACGGCGAGGTGGCCCTGCCGCAGCCGGTGCTCGCCGACGCCGGCGCGTTCGGCGTCCACCCGGCGCTGCTGGACGCCGCGCTGCACGTGTGCGGCTTCGGCGCCGCACCGGGCGGCTCCGGCGACGGTCTGCGGCTGCCGTTCGCCTGGCGCGACGTCGCCCTGCACGCCGCCGGGGCGAGCGTCCTGCGGGTGCGCCTGCGCGCCGGCGCCGACGGCCCGGCGCGGCTGGATCTGGCCGACGCGACCGGCGCCCCGGTCGCCACGATCGGCGCGCTGAGCTTCCGCCCGGCTTCGGCGCAGCCGGCGGCCGACCACGACGATCTGTGGGCCGTGCGGTGGGTGCCCGCGCCGGTCGGCGCCGCGCCCACCGGGCCGGACGCCGGCGACTGGGCCGCCGTGGGGCCGGACGCCGGGCCGGCGGCGACCCGCCACGCGACGGTGGAGGAGCTGCGCCGCTCCGTCGGGCGGGGCACGCCGGCGCCGCGGGTGGTACTGCTGCACGCGGGCGAGCCGGTCGGCGACGCCGACCCGGCGCGCCGGGCGCACGCCCTGGCCGCCCGGGTCCTCGATCAGCTGCAGCGGTTGCTCGCGGCGCCGGAGCTGGCCGCCGCCCGGGTGGTGGTGACGACCCGCGGCGCGGTCGCCGTCTCGCATGCCGCGGAGGTCGCCGATCCGGCGGCGAGCGCGGTCTGGGGCCTGGTCCGCTCCGCGCAGAGCGAGGAGCCGGGCCGGATCGTGCTGGCCGACGTCGACACCGGTCCCGGGTCCGCCCGCGCCTTCGCCGCGGCGGTCGCGGCCGGCGAGGACCAGTTCGCCGTGCGGGCCGGCACGGTTAGCGTGCCGCGGCTCGTCCCGGCCGGCCGCGACGTGCTGACGCCCCCGGCCGGCGCCGCCGGCTGGTGCCTGACGGCGACCGGCACCGCCCTTGACGAGCTGGCCCTGGTGCCGGTCCCGCCCGCCGCGCTGGGCCCCGGTGAGGTGCGCATCGGCGTGCGGGCGGCCGGCGTGAACTTCCGCGACGTGCTGGTGACGCTGGGCATGGTGCCCGGGCAGTCCGGCCTCGGCGGCGAGGTGGCCGGCGTGGTCATCGAGGTCGGCGCCGCGGTGACCGGCGTCCGGCCGGGCGACCGCGTCCTGGCGATGGTGTGGGACTTCGGCGGGTTCGGCCCGGCCGTGGTGGCCGACCGGCGGCTGGTCGCGCCGCTGCCGCCGAGCTGGAGCTTCGCCCAGGGCGCCACCGTCGCGATCGCGTTCCTCACCGCGCTGTACGGGCTGCGCGACCTGGCCCGGGTGCGGCCCGGCGAGGCGGTGCTGGTGCACGCCGCCGCGGGCGGCGTCGGCATGGCGGCCGTCCAGCTGGCCCGGGTCCTCGGCGCGACCGTGTACGCGACGGCGAGCCCGGCCAAGTGGCCGGTGCTCGACGGCCTCGGCGTGCCCCGGGACCGGCAGGCGTCCTCGCGCGACGCCGGCTTCGCCGGGCGGTTCCTCGCCGCGACCGACGGCCACGGCGTGGACGTCGTGCTGAACTCGCTGGCCGGGCCGCTGGTCGACGCCTCCCTGGCGCTGCTGCCCCGCGGCGGGCGCTTCCTCGAGCTGGGCAAGACCGACATCCGGCCCGCCGCGGACGTCGCCGGCGCGCACCCGGGCGTGCGGTACCAACCCTATGATCTGCGCGACGCGGGACCGGACCGGATCGGTGAACTGCTGGCGGAGCTGGCCGGGCTGTTCGCCTCCGGCGAGATCACCCCGCTGCCGGTCGCCGCGTGGGACGTGCGACAGGCGCCGGCGGCGCTGCGGCACATGAGCCAGGGCCGGCACGTGGGCAAGGTGGCGCTGACCGTGCCCCGGCCGCTGGACCCGGACGGGACCGTCCTGATCAGCGGCGGCGGGACGCTCGGCGGGCTGGCCGCGCGCGAGCTGGTGGCCGGTCACGGGGTGCGCCGGCTGCTGGTGGCCAGCCGCCGCGGCGCGGCGAGCGCCGGGCTGCCCGAGCTGGTGCGGGAGCTGACCGCGGCCGGCTGCCACGTCGACGTCGTGGCGTGCGACCTGGGCGACCGCTCGGCGGTGGCGGCGCTGCTGGCCGGCGTGGCGGCGGCCCACCCGCTCACCGCGGTCGTGCACACCGCCGGCTCCGTCGACGACGGCGTGCTCGGCGCGCTGACGCCCGAGCGGATCGACCGGGTGTTCGGCCCGAAGGTCGACGCGGCGTGGTACCTGCACGAGCTGACCGCCGGGGCGGACCTGGCCGCGTTCGTGCTGTACTCCTCGGCCGCCGGTGTGCTGGGCAACCCCGGGCAGGGCAACTACGCGGCGGCCAACGCCTTCCTCGACGGCCTCGCCCAGCTGCGGCGCGCGCAGGGGGCCGCCGCCCTCGCCCTCGACTGGGGCTTCTGGGCCCACGAGAGCGCGCTGACCACCGGGCTGGACGAGGTGAGCCGCCGGCGCACCGCCCGCGACGGCATGCTCGGCCTCGACGCGGCCGGCGGCGTCCGGCTGTTCACGCAGGCCCTCGGCGCGGCCGACGCCGTGCTGGTGCCGGCCCGCTTCGACGTGCCCGCGCTGCGCGGCCGGGGGACCGGCGAGCCGCTGCCCGCCGTGCTGCGCGGGCTGGCCCGCCACCCGCGCCGGGCCGCCGCCGCGGCGGCGATCCGCGAGGACGACCTGAGCCGCCGGCTCGCCGGCCTGCCGGCGACCGAGCGCGACCGGGTCCTCGTCGAGCTGGTCCGCGAGCACGCGGCGGCGGTGCTCGGCCACGGCTCCGCCGAGCTGGTCGAGCCGGACCGGTCCTTCCGTGACGCCGGGTTCGACTCGCTCACCGCGGTCGAGCTGCGCAACCGGCTCAGCGGGCCGACCGGCTTGCGCCTGGCCGCGACCGTCGTCTTCGATCACCCGACCCCGGCCGCCCTCGCCGGTCACCTGCGCGCGGGCCTGCTCGGCGCCGCGCCCGCGCCCGAGCCGGCGGCGCCCGCGCCGGCCTCCGCCGGGGCCGCCGAACCGATCGCGATCGTGGCGATGAGCTGCCGTTTCCCCGGCGGCGTCGACGGACCGGAGGCGCTGTGGCGGCTGGTGGAGTCCGGCGGTGAGGTGATCGGTGACTTCCCGGCCGACCGCGGCTGGGACCTGGAGGCGCTCTACGACCCCGATCCCGACCATCCGGGCACCTCCTACGTGCGCCGCGGCGGGTTCCTGGAGTCGATGGCCGACTTCGACGCGGAGTTCTTCGGCATCTCGCCCCGCGAGGCCACGGCGATGGACCCGCAGCAGCGGCTGCTGCTGGAGAGCTCGTGGGAGGCGTTCGAACTGGCCGGGATCGACCCCGCGTCGGTGCGCGGCGCCAACGTGGGCGTGTTCACCGGCGTCATCAACCACGACTACACCGTCCGGCTGCACCACAGCACCGCCGAGCTGGAGGGCTACCGGCTGACCGGGATCTCCGGCAGCGTCGCGTCCGGCCGGATCGCCTACACCCTGGGCCTGCACGGCCCCGCCATCACCGTCGACACCGCCTGCTCCTCCTCCCTGGTCGCGCTGCACCTGGCGGTGCAGGCGCTGCGCGGCGGCGAGTGCGACATGGCGCTGGCCGGTGGCGTCACCGTGATGGTCACGCCGGACAACTTCATCGAGTTCTCCCGGCAGCGGGGGCTCGCCCCGGACGCGCGGTGCAAGGCCTTCGGCGCCGGCGCCGACGGCACCGCGTGGTCCGAGGGCGTCGGCGTGCTGCTGGTCGAGCGGCTGTCCGACGCGCTGGCCAAGGGCCACCCGGTGCTCGCCGTCGTTCGCGGCAGCGCGGTCAACCAGGACGGCGCCTCCAACGGCCTGACCGCCCCCAACGGCCCCGCCCAGCAGCGGGTCATCCGCTCGGCGCTGGCCGCGGCCGGGCTGGGGGCCGGCGAGGTCGACGTGATCGAGGCGCACGGCACCGGAACCGCGCTCGGCGACCCCATCGAGGCCCAGGCCGTGCTCGACGTGTACGGCGCCGGGCACAGCCCCGACCGGCCCGCGTGGATCGGCTCGGTGAAGTCGAACATCGGCCACACGCAGGGCGCCGCCGGTGTGGCCGGGGTGATCAAGATGGTCGCCGCGCTGCGGCACGGCGTATTGCCGCGCACCCTGCACGCCGACGAGCCCTCGCCGCACGTCGACTGGTCCACCGGCACGCTGTGCCTGCTCACCGAGGCGCGACCCTGGCGGCGCGGCGAGACCCCGCGCCGCGCCGGCATCAGCTCCTTCGGGGTCAGCGGCACCAACGCGCACGTGATCATCGAGGAGGCGCCGCCCGTCGCCGCGCCGCCCGAGCCGGCCGACCCGCCCGAGCCGGCCGACCCGCCCGAGACCCCGGCGCCGCTGGTGCTCTCCGCCCGCTCCGCCGCCGCGCTCCGCGCACAGGCCCGGCGACTGGCCCGGCGCCTGTCGGCCCCGGACCGCCCGGCGCTGCCCGACGTCGCCTGGTCGCTGCTGCGGGCCCGGGCCCGGTTCGAGCACCGCGCCGTCGTGGTCGCCGCCGGTGCCGACGAGGCGGTGGCCCGGCTCACCGCGCTGGCCGACGGCGAGCCCGACGCCGCCGTGGTGGCCGGCTCCGCCGCGGGCGGCTCGCTGGCCGCGCTGTTCACCGGGCAGGGCGCCCAGCGGGTCGGCATGTGCGTCGCGCTGTACGAGCGGTTCCCGCAGTTCGCCCGGGTCGTCGACGAGGTCACCGCGGTGCTGGACGTGGAGCTCGCCGGGTACGCCACCCCGTCGGACGGCACGGCCGTCGGCGTGTGGGACGTGATCACCGGCGCGCCGGGCACGGCTGGCCTGCTCGACGAGACCGGCTGGACCCAGCCCGCGCTGTTCACCGTCGAGGTGGCGCTGTACCGCCTGTTCGAGTCCTGGGGCGTGCGCCCGGACGCGGTGCTCGGCCACTCGGTCGGTGAGGTGGCCGCGGCGCACGTCGCCGGCGTGCTGTCCCTGCCCGACGCGGTCCGCCTGGTCGCCGCCCGCGCCCGCCTCATGCAGCAGCTGCCGGCCGGCGGCGCGATGCTCGCCGTCGAGGCCGGCGAGGCGGAGGTGCTGCCCCTGCTGGCCGGCCGCGAGGACCGGGTCGCCGTCGGCGCCCTCAACGCCCCTGCCTCCGTCGTCGTGTCCGGCGCGGCGGACGACGTCGCCGCGATCGGCGACGAGCTGGCCCGGGCCGGCCGGCGCACCCGGCGGCTCAGCGTCTCGCACGCCTTCCACTCGCCGCTGATGGAGCCGATGCTCGCCGAGTTCCGCGAGGTGCTCGCCACGCTCACGTTCCAGCCCGCCCGGCTGGCCTTCGTCTCCACCGTCACCGGCGCACCGGTCGACGACGCCACGCTGTCCTCGGTCGACTACTGGCTGGGCAACGTCCGCCGCCCGGTGCGGTTCGCCGACGCGGTGTCGGCCGCGCGGGACGCCGGCGTGGCCACGTTCCTGGAGGTGGGGCCCGGCGCGGTGCTCACCGCCCTGGGCCGCACCGTCCTCGGCGACGCGGCCGAGTTCGTCGCCGCGGTCCGGCACGACCGGCCCGACGACGTCACCGCGCTCACCGCGCTCGGGCACGTGTTCGTGCGGGGCCACCGCGCCGACATCGCCGCCGTCGTGCCCGCCGGCCGCCCGGTGCCGCTGCCCACCTACCCGTTCCAGCGCCAGCGGTACTGGGCGAACGTCCACGCCCCGGCCGCCGCGCTCGACCGGGCCGGGCTCGTGCCCGCGGGGCACCCGATGCTCGCGGCGGTGGTGCGGCTGCCCGCTACCGGCGGCCTGGTCTGCACCGGCCGGCTGTCCACGGACGACCAGCCGTGGCTGGCCGACCACGTCATCGCCGGCGCCGTGGTGCTACCCGGCGCGGCGCTGGTCGAGCTGGCCCGGTACGCCGCGGACGAGCTGGCCGGGGCGCTCGACGAGCTCGTCATCGAGGCGCCGCTGCCGCTGCCCGACTGCGGCGCGGTCGAGCTGCAGGTCACCATCGGGGAGCGGGACGGCGCCGGTACCGCCCCGCTGAGCATCCACGCACGCCCGGCCGGGTCGTCGGCGCCGTGGACCCGGCACGCGACCGGGACGGTCGCGGCACCGGCCGCGCCGCGGCCCGGCCCGGCACCGGCCGCCTGGCCCCCGCCCGGCGCGGTCGAGCAGGACCTGGAGGGCTGCTACGACCGCCTCCACGAGCAGGGCTACGAGTACGGGCCGGCGTTCCGCGGGCTGCGGCGGGTCTGGACCGCCGGCGAGGAGGTGTACGCCGAGGCCGAGCTGCCGGCCGACGAGGACCCCGACGCCGGCGGATACGGCCTGCACCCGGCACTGCTCGACGCGGCCCTGCACGCGACGAGCTTCGCCGCCGGCATCGGCGGCTCCGGCCGGCTGCTGCTGCCGTTCGCCTGGCGCGGCGTCCGGCTGCACGCGAGCGCCGCGGACCGGATCCGGGTGCGCGTCACCCCGGCCGGCGCCGACACCGTCGCCATGCGGCTGGCCGACCCGCAGGGAGCCCCGATCGCCGACATCGACGCGCTGGCGCTGCGGCCGGTCGACGCCGGATGGCTCGCCCGCGCCGCGGGCGGCGCGCTGGCCCGGGAGGACTGGCGCACCACCGTGCCGCTCGTGCCCACCGGCGCGCCGGCCGACGTGCGGCACCTCGACGGCGCCGCGGCCGGGCTCGACGAGATCGCCGCCGGGCCGCGCCCGGATGCGGTGGTGTTCACCCCGCACAGCGACGCGACCGGCGCCGCCCGGGCGCTGGAGCTGGTCAGCGGCACGCTGGCGGTGCTGCGCGACTGGCTGGGCCGCGGCGAGCTGGAGCCGGTGCCGCTGGTCGTGCTCACCCGCGGCGCCCTGCTGACCTCCGAGACCGACCCGGGCCCGGTCGACCCGGCCGCGTCCGCGGTCTGGGGGCTGCTGCGCACCGCACAGTCGGAGCACCCCGGCCGGTTCGTCCTGCTCGACGTCGACGACCCGCGGGCACTGCCGCCGCTGGACGCGGTGCTCGCCACCGGCGAGCCGCAGCTGGCCGTGCGCGCCGGCACCGCCTTCGCGCCGCGCCTGGTCGACCTGCCGGCACCGCCCGGTCCGGCGCCCGCCCTGGACGGCGGCACGGTGCTCGTCACCGGCGGGACCGGCGCGCTCGGCGGCATCGTCGCCCGGCACCTGGTGCGACGCCACGGCGTGCGCCGGCTGGTCCTGCTCTCGCGCAGCGGCCCCGCCGCCGAGGGCGCCGGGCAGCTGGTCGCCGAGCTGGCCGGCCTCGGCGCCCAGGCCGACGTCGTGGCGGCCGACGCGGCCGACCGCGAGCAGCTCGCGGCGGTCCTGTCCGGCATACCGGCCGAGCATCCGCTCACCGCCGTGATCCACGCCGCCGGCGTGCTGCGCGACGGCGTGCTGACCGGGCTCGACGCCGCCGCGGTGCGGGCCGTCTTCGCGGCCAAGGCCGACCCCGCCTGGCACCTGCACGAGCTGACCAGGGACCGGCCGCTGCGGGCGTTCGTGCTGTACTCCTCGATCGCCGGCGTGCTGGGCAACCCCGGGCAGGCCAACTACGCGGCGGCCAACTCGTTCCTGGACGGCCTGGCCGCGCTGCGCCGCGCCGCCGGGCTGCCGGCCACCGCGCTGGCCTGGAGCCTGTGGGACACCGGCGGCACCGGGATGGGCGGCGCCGACGCCGAGCGCAGCCGGCGGGCCGGCCTGCGCCCCCTTGCCCCGGACGCCGGGCTGGCGCTGCTCGACGCCGCCCTGGCCGGCGACGCGGCGGCGGTCGTCGCGGCGAGCCTCGACCCGGCCCGGCTGGCCGAGCTCGGCGCGGCCGGCACGCTGCCGCCGCTGCTGCGCGACCGCGTCCGGGCGCCGCGGCGGCCCGCGGCCGGCGGCGCCGCCCCGACCGGCGGCGGCAGCCTGGCGCAGCGGCTGGCCGGGCTGGGTGGTGCGGAGCGGGAGCGGGTGGTGGTGGAGCTGGTGCGGGGGGAGACGGCGGTGGTGCTGGGTGCCGGTGGGGCGGGGGCGGTCGGTGCCGGGCAGGCGTTTCAGGAGCTGGGGGTGGATTCGCTGGCGGCGGTGGAGCTGCGCAACCGGTTGTCGGCGGTGGCGGGGGTGGTGTTGCCGGCGACGCTGGTGTTCGATCACCCGACCCCGGCCGCGGTGGCCCGGCTGCTGCTCGACGAGCTGACCCGCGCGGAGCCCGGCGGCCCCGGCGGTGCGGGGGAACCCGCCGACGCCGCGGCGCTGCTGGCCGAGCTGGACCGGCTGGACGGCGCGACCGACCGGGACGCGGTGGACCGGCCGACCCGGGACCGGATCGCCGCCCAGCTGCACCGGCTGTGGCTGCGCTGGCAGCCCGCGGCGGTGAGCGGCGCGCCGGAGCGGCCCGCCGACCTCGACGCCGCCAGCGACGAGGAACTGTTCGACCTGATGGACAACGAGTTCGGGCGGTCGTGACGCCGATCGCGGTGAGGAGTGGCAATGTCCGACGAAGCGAAGTTGCGCGAGTACCTCAAGCGGGCCGTCGGCGAGCTGCGCGAGACCACGTCGCGGCTGCGCGAGGTGGAGGCCGCGCAGCGCGAGCCGATCGCCATCGTCGGGATGGCGTGCCGCCTGCCCGGCGGCGTGGCGACCCCCGCGCAGCTGTGGGACCTCGTCGCCGGCGGCGTCGACGCCACCTCGGCGTTCCCGGCCGACCGCGGCTGGGACACCGAGGCGCTGTACGACCCCGACCCGGACCGGGCCGGACACACCTACGTGACCCGGGGCGGGTTCCTGCACGACGCCGCCGAGTTCGACCATGAGTTCTTCGGCATCGCGCCGCGGGAGGCGCTGGCGATGAACCCGCAGCAGCGGCTGCTGCTGGAGACGGCGTGGGAGGCGTTCGAGCACGGCGGGATCGACCCGTCCCCGCTGCGCGGCCGGCCGGTCGGGGTGTTCGCCGGCGTCATGTACCACGACTACGCGCCCCATCTGCAGCCGGTGCCGGACGGCGTCGAGGGGTACCTCGGCATCGGCAACTCCGGCAGCGCGACCACCGGGCGCGTCGCGTACACCCTGGGCTTCGAGGGCCCGGCCGTCACGGTCGAGACGGCCTGCTCCTCGTCGCTGGTCGCGCTGCACCTGGCGGCCCGCTCGCTGCGGGCCGGCGAGTGCGAGCTGGCCCTCGCCGGCGGCGCGACGGTGATGGCGCTGCCCTCGGCGTTCGTGGAGTTCTCCCGGCAGCGCGGGCTGTCGCCCGACGGGGTGTGCCGGGCGTTCGGCGCCGGCGCCGACGGGACGGTGTGGTCCGAGGGCGCCGCGCTGCTGCTGCTGGAGCGGCTCGGCGACGCGATCGCCAACGGGCACCGCGTCCTGGCCGTGGTGCGGGGCTCGGCGGTCAACCAGGACGGCGCCTCCAACGGGCTCACCGCCCCGAACGGCCCCTCGCAGCAGCGGGTGATCCGGGCCGCGCTCGCCAGTGCCGGCCTGGCGCCGTCCGACGTGTCCATGGTGGAGGGTCACGGCACCGCGACCGTCCTCGGCGACCCGATCGAGGCCCAGGCGCTGATTTCGGTGTACGGCCGCGGCCGGTCCGGCCCGCCGCTGTGGCTCGGCTCGCTCAAGTCCAACATCGGGCACGCCCAGGCCGCCGCCGGCGTGGCCGGAGTGATCAAGATCGTCGAGGCGCTGCGGCACGAGGAGATGCCGCGCACCCTGCACGCCGACCCCGGCTCCGAGCACGTCGACTGGACCGCCGGGGTGCGGCTGCTCACCGAGGCCCGGCCCTGGCCGGCCGGGACCGGCACGCCGCGGCGGGCCGGCGTGAGCTCCTTCGGCGTCAGCGGCACGAACGCCCACGTGATCATCGAGGAGGCCCCCGCCGTCGCGACGCCATCCGCCGCGCCGGCCCCCGCCGCGCCGGCCCCCGCCGCGCCGGCCGAACCGCTGCCGTCGGCCGTGCCGGTGCCGCTGGTGGTGTCGGCCCGCTCCGCGGCGGGGCTGCGCGGCCAGGCGCGGCGCCTGGCGGCGTGGCTCGACGCCGGCGTGGAGGACCTGCGCGACGTCGCCTATTCACTGGCCACCACCCGGGCCCGGCTGCCGCACCGGGCGGTGGTCCTGGCGGCCGACCGGCCCGCCGCCGTCTCGGCGTTGCGCGGCCTCGCGGCGGAGGAGGACGAGCGGCCGGCGGCCGGTGGCTCCGTGGCGCTGCTGTTCACCGGGCAGGGCGCGCAGCGGGCGGGCATGGGCGCCGGGCTGTACCGCGCGTTCCCCGTGTTCGCGGCCGCGTTCGACGAGATCGCCGCGCTGGTCGACGCCGAGGCGCGGGGCGCGGTCTCGCTGCGCGACGTCGTGTTCGGCGCCGTCGGCGCCGAGGCGATCGACCGCACCGAGTGGACCCAGCCCGCGCTGTTCGCCGTCGAGGTGGCGCTGTACCGGCTGGTGGAGTCGTGGGGGCTGCGCCCCGGCCTGGTCGCCGGTCACTCGATCGGCGAGATCGCCGCCGCGCACGTCGCCGGGGCGATCGGGCTGCCCGGCGCCGTGCGGCTGGTCACCGCCCGGGGCCGGCTGATGCAGGCGCTGCCGGCCGGCGGCGCGATGGTCGCCGTCGAGGCGCCGGAGGCCGCGGTGCTCCCGCTGCTGGCCGGCCGCGCGGAGCGGGTGTCGATCGGGGCGGTCAACGCCGCGTCGGCGGTCGTGCTGTCCGGGGTGCAGGAGGACGTCCTCGCGGTG
This sequence comes from Dactylosporangium sp. CA-092794, assembly GCF_050948465.1. Classification (NCBI taxonomy): domain Bacteria; kingdom Bacillati; phylum Actinomycetota; class Actinomycetes; order Micromonosporales; family Micromonosporaceae; genus Dactylosporangium; species Dactylosporangium sp. CA-092794. Next base: position 5,260,640 of record NZ_CP192044.1, read on the forward strand.
GCGGCGGAGCTGACCGCCCAGGGCGTGCGGACCCGCCGGCTGAGCGTGTCGCACGCGTTCCACTCGCCGCTGATGGAGCCGATGCTGGAGCGGTACCGCCGCGTCGCCGCGACCGTCGAGTTCCGCGAGCCGGCGGTGCCGATCGTGTCGACGTGCACGGGCGCGCCGCTGTCCGGCGCCGAGCTCGCCGACCCCGGCTACTGGGTGCGCCAGGCCCGGCACGCGGTGCGCTTCGCCGACGCCGTGCGCGCGCTGCACGAGGCGGGCGCCCGCACCTTCCTCGAGCTCGGGCCCGGCGGCGTGCTCACCGGCCTGGCCCGGCAGAGCGTCCCGGACGACGGCACCGCCTGCCTCGCGACGTTACGGCCCGACCGGGACGAGCCGCAGGCCGTGCTGACCGCCGTCGCGCAGGCGCACGCCCGCGGTCACGAGGTGACGTTCGCGCCGCTGCTGGCCGGCGGGCGGCCGGTGGAGCTGCCGCTGTACGCGTTCCAGCGCCGGCGGTTCTGGCTGCGCGCCGAGGGCCGGGCCGGCGCGGCGCCGGCCGCGGGGCTGGAGGCCACCGGGCATCCGCTGCTGCCCGCGCTGCTGCGGCGGGCCGACTCCGGCGGGCTGGTCCTCACCGGCCGGCTGTCCCGGTCCGCGCAGCCCTGGCTGGCCGACCACGTGGTCGCCGGGGCGCTCGTCGTGCCCGGGGCGGCCCTGGTCGGCCTGGCGCTGCGCGCGGCCGAGGAGGTCGGCGGGCACGTCGAGGAGTTCGTCGTCGAGACGCCGGTCGTCGTGCCCGGCACCGGCGGCCTGCGCCTGCAGCTGGTCGTCGACGAGCCGGACGACACCGGCCGGCGCGCCTGCACCCTGCACACCAGCCCCGACCACGAGGACGCGGCCTGGACCGCCGCGGCGTCGGGCGTGCTGAGCGCGCCGGCCGCCGACGCCCCGGAGCCGGTCGCCGCCCCGCACCCGTGGCCGCCCGCCGGGGCGGTGCCGGTGCCGCTGGACGACTTCTACCCGGCGCGGGAGGCCGACGGGCTGCGCTACGGTCCGCTGTTCCAGGCGCTGCGGCGGGTGTGGACGCACGGCGACGAGGTCCTGGCGGAGGTCGAACTGCCGCCGGCGGCGAGCGCGGAGGCCGCCGACTTCCCGCTGCACCCGGCCCTGCTCGACGCCGCGGTGCAGGCGTGCGTGTTCAGCCCCGCCACCGCCGTCCTCGCGGGCCGGCTGGCGCTGCCCTTCGCCTGGCGCGGCGTGCGCCTGCACGCGCCCGGCGGTTCCGCGCTGCGGGTGCGGCTGCGCCCCGGGCCGGGCCCCGCCGACGTGGCGCTGCACCTGGCCGACGCGGCGGGCGAGCCGGTCGCCACGGTGGCCGGCCTGCTCCTGCGTCCGGTCGGCGGCGCACTGCGCGCGGCCGGCCGCGGCGCCCTGTACCGCGTGGACTGGCCGGCACTCACGCTGCCACCCGCTGCGGGGCCGCCCGACTGGGCCGTCGACGGCGGCGTGCTCCCCGGCCTCGATGCCGCACCCGGCGCCGAGCCCCGGCACGTCGTCGTGCTCGCCGCCGGCGGGGAGGCGCCGTTGCCGGCCGCCGCGCACGCCGCGGCCGCCCACGTCCTGGGCCGGCTGCGGCACTGGCTGCTGGACGCGCCGGCCCGCCCGCAGCGGATCGTCGTGCTGACCCGGCGGGCGGTCGCGGTCGCCGGCGAGGACGTCGACCCGGCGGCGGCCGCGGTCTGGGGCGTGGCCCGGGCGGCCCAGCTGGAGCACCCGGGGCGCGTCGTGCTCCTCGACATCGACGACACCCCCGTGTCGGCGGCGCTGCTCGACGCGGCGGCGGCGGGCGACGAGCCGCAGCTGGCCGTGCGCGGCGGCGAGGCGCACGCGCCGCGGCTGGCCCGGGTGGCCACCGCGGCGGCGGAGCCGGGCCCCGCCCGGTTCGGCGGCGGCACGGTCCTCGTGACCGGCGGCACCGGCGCCCTGGGCGCGCTGGTCGCCCGGCACCTCGTGACCGAGCACGGGGTACGCCGGCTGCTGCTGGTCTCCCGCCGCGGCGCCGGCGCACCCGGCGCGGCGGACCTGCGGGCCGACCTGTCCGCGCTGGGCGCCCGGGCCGACCTCGTGGCCGCCGACGTGGCCGACCGCTCCGCCCTGGCCGACCTGCTGGCCGCGGTGCCGCAGGACGCGCCGCTGTCCGCCGTCGTCCACACGGCCGGCGTGCTCGACGACGCGGTGCTGGCCGGGCTCGACCCGGATCGGCTCGCCGCCGTGCTGCGGCCGAAGGCGGACGCGGCCTGGCACCTGCACGAGCTGACCGCCGGGGCGGACCTGGCCGCGTTCGTGCTGTTCTCCTCGATCGCCGGCACGCTCGGCAGCGCCGGGCAGGCCAACTACGCCGCGGCCAACGCCTTCCTCGACGCCCTGGCCGCGCACCGGCGGGCCGCGGGCCGGCCCGCGACCTCGCTCGCCTGGGGGCTGTGGGACCAGGCCGCGGGCATGGCCGGCGGCCTGGCCCGCTCCGACGCGGCCCGGGCGCGCCGCAGCGGCCTGGTGGCGCTCGAGCCGGCGGAGGCGCTCGCACTGTTCGACGCCGCGCTGTCCGGCGCCGACGCGGTGACCGTGCCGGCCGCCTTCGACCTCGCCGCGCTGCGCCGCTCGCCCGCCGGGCCGGTGCCGCCCCTGCTGCGCGGCCTCGTCCCGGCCGGCCGCGGCGGCGGGCCGGGCCGCAGCCTGGCGCAGCGGCTGGCCGGGCTGGGTGGTGCGGAGCGGGAGCGGGTGGTGGTGGAGCTGGTGCGGGGGGAGACGGCGGTGGTGCTGGGTGCCGGTGGGGCGGGGGCGGTCGGTGCCGGGCAGGCGTTTCAGGAGCTGGGGGTGGATTCGCTGGCGGCGGTGGAGCTGCGCAACCGGTTGTCGGCGGTGGCGGGGGTGGTGTTGCCGGCGACGCTGGTGTTCGATCACCCGACCCCGGCCGCGGTGGCCCGGCTGCTGCTGCACGAGGTCGCCGCCGCCGCGGGCGGGACGGACGCGGCCGCGCAAGAGGGCGAGCTGCGCCGGGTCCTGGCCGAGGTGCCGCTGGAGCGGCTGCGCGCGCTCGGCGTGCTCGACCCGCTGCTGACGCTGCTGCCTCGGCGCGTGCCGGCCCCGGCGGGCCCGGCACCGCAGGCGGCACCCGCGCCGGCGGCCGTGGCCGACCGGTCGGAGCAGATCGCCGAGATGGACGTGGATGAGCTGGTCGCCCGGGCGCTGGGCGGCCGCGGGGCGTGACCCCCGCCGTACCGAGGAGGTCGCATGTCACCATCGCAGGACACCGTCGTCGAGGCGCTGCGCGCGGCGTTGCTCGACAACGAACGGCTTCGGCTGGACAACGCCCGGCTCACGGCCGCCCGGGACGAGCCCGTGGCGATCGTCGGCATGGCCTGCCGGGCGCCCGGCGGGGTGTCGACCCCGGACGGGCTGTGGCGGCTGGTCGCGGACGGGACGGACGCGGTCTCGCCGTTCCCGGCCGATCGCGGCTGGGACGTCGAGGGGCTCTACGATCCCGACCCGCAGCGGCCGGGCCGGACGTACGTCACCCACGGCGGCTTCCTGCACGAGGCCGCCGACTTCGACGCCGGCTTCTTCGGCATCGCGCCCCGGGAGGCGCTGGCCACCGATCCGCAGCAGCGGCTGCTGCTGGAGGTCACCTGGGAAGCGCTGGAGCAGGCCGGCATCGACCCGCAGACGCTGCACGGGCAGCGGGTGGGCGTCTACACCGGCGCCATGTACCACGACTACGCCTCCCGGCTGCGGCGCGTCCCGCCCGAGCTGGAGGGCTTCCTCGGCGTCGGCAACTCCGGCAGCGTCATCTCCGGCCGGATCGCCTACACCTTCGGCCTGGTCGGGCCCGCCGTGACCCTCGACACCGCGTGCTCCTCGTCGCTGGTCGCGCTGCACCTGGCCGGCGGCGCGCTGCGCGGGCAGGAGTGCGACCTGGCGCTGGTCGGCGGGGTCACGGTCATGGCCACGCCGGCGCCGTTCGTCGAGTTCTCCCGGCAGCAGGGGCTCGCCCGCGACGGGGTGTGCCGCGCGTACGGTGCGGGCGCCGACGGCACGGTCTGGTCGGAGGGCGCGGGCGTGCTCGTCGTCGAGCGGCTGTCCGACGCCCTCGCCAACGGCCACCGCGTGCTGGCCGTGGTGCGCGGCTCGGCGGTCAACCAGGACGGCGCCTCCAACGGGCTCACCGCCCCGAACGGCCCGGCGCAGCAGCGGGTCATCCGGGCCGCGCTGGCCGCGGCCGGGCTGACCCCGGGGGACGTCCAGGCGATCGAGGGCCACGGCACCGGCACCGCCCTCGGCGACCCGATCGAGGCGCAGGCGCTCGCCGCGGTGTACGGTGCGGCCCACTCGGCGGAGCACCCGGTCTGGCTCGGCTCGCTCAAGTCCAACATCGGGCACGCCCAGGCCGCGGCCGGGGTGCTGGGGATCGTCAAGACGGTGGAGGCGCTGCGGCGCGGGACGCTGCCGCCCACGCTGCACGCGGACCCGCCGACGCCGCACGTCGACTGGACCGGCGGCCTGCGGCTGCTCACCGAGGCCCGGGACTGGCCGGCCGGCGACCGGCCGCGACGGGCCGCGGTCAGCTCCTTCGGCATCAGCGGCACCAACGCGCACGTGATCCTGGAGCAGGCGCCGCCGCCCGGCCCCGACCCGGCCGGCGCGCCCGGCGCAGCGGAGCCCGGCCCGGTGCCGCTGGTGCTCTCCGCCGCCTCGGTCGCGGCGCTGCGGGCCCGGGCGGCCGGGCTCGCGGAGCTGCTCGACGGGGACTCCGCGCCGGCGCTGCGGGACGTGGCCTGGTCGTCGGCGGGCCGGGCCGCGCTGAGCCACCGCGCGGTCGTGCTGGCCACCGACCGGCCGGGAGCCGCCGCGCGGCTGCGCGACCTGGCCCGGGGCGAGCCGGACCCCGACGTGCTCACCGGACCGGCCGGGCAGGGCGCGCTGGCCGTGCTGTTCACCGGGCAGGGCGCGCAGTACGCCGGGATGGGTGCCGGGCTCTCGGCCGCCTACCCGGTCTTCGCCGACGCGTTCGACCGGGTCGCCGCGGAGCTCGACCCGCTCCTCGAGCGGCCGCTGGCGGAGGTCGTGTTCGCGCTGCCCGGCTCGGAGGGCTCGGCGCTGCTGGACCGGACCGGGTTCACCCAGCCGGCGCTGTTCGCCGTCGAGGTGGCCCTGTACCGCCTGCTGGAGTCCTGGGGCATTGTCCCCGACCTGGTGGCCGGGCACTCGGTCGGCGAGTTCGCCGCGGCCCACGTCGCCGGCGCGCTCACCCTGGCCGACGCGGCCCGGCTGGTCGCTGCCCGCGGCGCGCTGATGCAGTCCCTGCCGCCGGGCGGCGCGATGCTCGCGATCGCCGTGGGCGAGCAGGAGGCCGCGGCGCTGCTGGCCGGGCGGGAGGACCGGCTGGCCGTCGCCGCGGTGAACGGTCCGTCCTCGGTCGTGCTCTCCGGCCCGGAGGCCGAGCTGCGGGCGGTGTCCGACGGGCTCAACGAGCGCGGCGTGCGCACCCGGCGGCTGGCGACGTCGCACGCGTTCCACTCGCCGCTCATGGATCCGATCCTGGACCTGTTCCACGCGGTGGCGGCCTCGGTCACCGTGCGCCCGCCCACGCTGCCGCTGGTCTCCACGCTCACCGGCCGGCCCGTGGCGCAGGACGAACTGGCCGACCCCGCCTACTGGGTGCGGCAGGTCCGCGAGCCGGTGCGCTTCGCCGATGCCGTCGCGGCGGCGCACGAGGCGGGCGCCCGCACGTTCCTGGAGGTCGGCCCGGGCGGGGTGCTGACCGCGCTGGCCGCGGGGGCGCTGCCGGACACCGGCGTCGCGCTCGTGGCCGCGCTGCGCCGCGACCGCGGCGACGCGCGCGGCGTGCTCGAGGCCGCCGGGCGGCTGTTCGCCGGCGGCCGCACCGTCGACTGGCCGGCCGTCGTGCCCCGCGGCGAGCGGGTCGACCTGCCGTTGTACCCGTTCCAGCGTCGGCGGTACTGGCTCGACGCTCCGTACCCGAATCGAGGCGACAGCGACATGGTCGACGACACCGAGCGCATCGAGACCGAGCGCATCGAGACCGAACGCATCGACGCCGAACGCATCGACGGCGAGCCGGTCGAGGACGCGCCGCAGGACGGCGCCGACCGGCCCGCCGGCGACGGCGGCGCGGGGCTGCGCGCGCGGCTCGCCGGGCTCGACGCCGCCGAACAGGAGGCGGTCCTGCTCGACCTGGTCCGCTCCGCCGCGGCCGAGATCCTCGGCCACGACGACGCGGCCGCGGTGGAGGCCGAGGCCGGCTTCTTCGACGTCGGGTTCACCTCACTGACCGCGGTCGAGCTGCGCGACCGGCTCGCCGCGGACACCGGGCTGGAGCTGCCGGCGATGCTCCTGTTCGACCACCCCTCGCCGGCGCTGCTCGTCGAGCACCTGCGCACCCTGCTCGACAAGGCCTCCACCTGAAACCCACCGGAAGGAGCACGATGTTCGACGTCGACGTGTACCTCGACCGGCTCGGCCACACCGGGCCGCGCCGGCCGTCCCCCGACCTGCTGCGCGAGCTGCACAAGCGGCACATGATGACCATCCCCTTCGACAACGCCCTCAACGCCGCCCGCGGCCTGGACATCTGGGAGGGGGTGGACATCGACCTCGACGCCGTCTTCGACCAGGTCGTCGCCGGCGGCCGGGGCGGGGTGTGCCACGAGATCAGCGGGCTGTTCCGCGAGCTGCTGCGCCGGCTGGGGTTCGACGTGGTGATCATGTCGGCGGGCGTGCGGATGGCCAACGGCGCGTTCGGGCCGCAGCGCGAACACATGTTCCACGTGGTCGGGCTGGACGGCGCGCGGTGGATCGTGGACGTCGGCTTCGCCGGGCCGTCCTTCATCGAGCCCATCCGGTTCGAGCCGGGGGAGCAGCAGCAGTACGGCAGCTGGTTCCGGCTCGAACCGGACGGCGGCGCGTGGGTGCTGCACCGCCGCCCGCGCGACGGCGCCTGGCAGCCCACGTACCGCTTCCTCGACCTCGAGCGGGACCTGTCGGAGTGGCCGGGCGATCCGGACCTGCGGGCGTACGCCCGCGAGCTCACCATCGCCGAGACGCTGATCCGCGGCCGGGCGCACGACAACGGCCAGCAGACCCTGATCGGGCGGCGGTACACCCGCGTCGACGACGGCGTGGAGCAGGTCCGGGTCCTGGTGAAGACCGACGAGTTCGCCGCCGTCACGGCCGGCATCCTGCGCCCGGACCGGCTGATCGGAACCGCCGGATGAGCGAGGCGGACGTCCTCGTCGTCGGCTACGGCCCGGTGGGGCAGGTCCTGTCGATCCTGCTGGCGCAGCGCGGGTGGCGGGTGACGGTCGTCGAGCGGTGGCCGCGACCCTATCCGATGCCGCGGGCGGTCGCCTTCGACAGCGAGGCGGGCCGGATCCTCGCCGAGGCGGGCGTCGGCGCGCATCTCGCCGAGTTCGGCGAGCCGTCCGGCGAGTACAGCTGGCAGAACGGCGCCGGCGACGTGCTGCTGCACATCGACGCGTCGCCGCTGGGCCGGTGCGTGTGGCCGGACTCCACGTCGATGTACCAGCCGGGGCTGGAGGCGGCCCTGTCGCGGCGGGCCGAGCTGCTGCCGAACCTGCGCGTGCGGCGGGGCTGCGAGGTGGTGGGCCTGCACGAGGAGGCGGACGCGGTGCGGGTCGACATCCGCGCCGGCGACGGGGAGCTCACCCGGGTGAGCGCCCGCTGGGTGGTGGGGTGCGACGGCGCGAACAGCACCGTGCGCCGGTACCTGCCGGAGGGCAGCGTCGACTTCGGCTTCGCCCACGACTGGCTGATCTGCGACACGGTGGTCCGCGACGGGCGGCCGTTCCGCCCGAACAACCTGCAGGTGTGCGACCCGGCCCGGCCGCGCACCGCGGTCTCGGCCGGTCCCGGGCACCGTCGCTGGGAGTTCATGCTGCTCGACGGGGAGGACCCGGAGGAGTTCGACACCGAGGGCCACGCGTGGCGGCTCTTGGAGCTGTTCGGCATCACCCCGGACAACGCCGTCCTGAAGCGCCATGCGGTCTACCGCTTCCAGGCGCGGCTGGCGCGGCACTGGCGGGCCGGCCGGCTGCTCATCGCGGGCGACGCCGCGCACCTGATGCCGCCGTTCGCCGGTCAGGGGATGTGCTCGGGGTTCCGGGACGCGGCCAACCTGGCGTGGAAGCTCGACACGGTGCTGGGCGGGCGGGCCGGCGCGCCGCTGCTGGACACGTACGCCGCCGAGCGCTCGGCCCACGTGCGACACGCGATCACCATGTCGGTCAACCTCGGCAAGGTGATCTGCCTGACCGACCCGCGGGCCGCCGCCGACCGGGACGTGTCGATGCTGACCGCCCGGGAGCGGGGACTGTCCGCGGGGCAGCCGCGGGCCGCCGTCCAGGCGCTCACCGCGGGCCTGCTGCGCCGGACCGGCGGCAACCGGATCCCGCCCGCGGGGCAGCTCTCGCCGCAGGGCCGGGTGGCCCGCGGCACGCGGACCGGCCTGTTCGACGATCTGGTGGGGTACGGCTTCGTGCTGCTGTGCCGGGAGGAGCCGCGGCAGCTGCTGGACGAGCCGGCCGCGGCGGTGCTGGACCACCTCGGCGCCCACGTGGTGCACCTGGTGCCGCCCGGTGCCGCGCCGGCCGATCCGGACGCCGTGGTCGACCTCGACGGCGTCTATCTGCCCTACCTCGCCGAGACGAGGTCGGTGGCGGTGCTGGTGCGGCCCGACTTCTACGTGTTCGGCGGGGCGCGCGAGGCGACCGGCGTGGCCGCGCTGGTGCGGGACCTGGCCGATCAGCTGGCCCTGGCGCGGACGGCGGCCTGAACCGCGAACGGTGCGGCCCGGGCGGTGGAGTCACCGCCCGGGCCGCACCGGTTGTTCGTCGCGCCGGACCTACTGGACGGCGGCGGCCTCGCCCAACGTCTCGGTGGGCGGCACGTCCTGCGACTCGGCGGCCTCGCCGGCCGCCGGCGCGGCGCCCGGGATGAGGAACGCCAGGAACGCCGCCACCACGACGGCGATGCCGCCGAAGAGCGATGACGTCTTCAGGCCGTCGAGCACCTCCGAGACCGGGTTGACCGCCCCGTCGCTCAGGTCGAGGCCGATGTTCGCCACGGCGATGAGCGCCGCCATGCCCATCGCGCCGCCGAGCTGGGCCGCGGTCTGGGCGAGCCCGGAGGCCACGCCCTGCTCGGTCGGCGCCACGCCGGAGCCGGCCGTCATGAACATCGCCGGGTACAGCATGCCCGCGAACAGGCCCCACAGCAGCACCGCGGGCAGCAGCACCCAGTAGGACCGGTCGGTGGTCATGGTCGCGGCCAGCACGATCATCGACGCGCCGACGCCGAGCATGCCGATGAACAGCACGGCCCGGGCGCCCAGCTTGCCCAGCAGGAACGGCAGCAGCCGGTTGGAGCCGATCATCGCGAACGCGCTCATCGGCAGGAACGCCAGGCCGGCCTGCAGCGGGTTGTACCCCAGCACGTCCTGGATGTCGATGAAGAACAGGTAGTGCAGCGTGTTGATCGCGCCCTGGAACACGAAGATGATGGCCATCGCGATGACCAGGGAGCGCACCGTGAACAGCCGCGCCGGGGCCAGCGGATCCCGGCTGAGCCGCTCGATGACGAAGAACAGCGCGAGCAGGACCGCGCCGGCGACCAGCGTGCCGATCACCACCGGCGAGTCCCAGTGATACGTGGGGCCGCCGATGAGGCCGAACACCAGCAGCGTGATGGCCGCGGTGGCGACCAGCGCGCCGGGGATGTCGAAGCGGCCGGCGCCCTGCTCCCGCCGTGTGTCGGCGGCGAGCAGCGTGAGCGCGCCGACCACGGCCACCACGCACAGCGGGATGTTGGCGAAGAACACCCACCGCCAGCCGAGGTAGTTGGTGAGCAGGCCGCCCAGCATGGCGCCGACGATCGCGCCGGACGCACCCGCGGTGCCCCACCACGCGAAGGCCTTGTTGCGCTGCGGACCCTCGGTGAAGTTGGTGGCGATGAGCGACAGCGTGGCCGGGAAGAGCAGGGCTCCGCCGATGCCCTGCACGACCCGGGCGCCGACCAGCGTCCCGGCGCCGGTGGCGACGCCGCCGACCAGCGAGGCCACGGAGTAGAGCAGCAGCGCCACGACGAGCAGCCGCCGCGCGCCCAGCCGGTCCGCCGCGCGGCCGCCCAGCAGCAGCAGGCCGCCCAGGCCGACCGAGTAGGCGCTGACGACCCACTGCAGCGACTGGGCGGAGAACCCGACCTCCTTGCCGATCTCCGGCAGGGCGACGTAGACGATGTTGTAGTCGATCGAGAAGATCAGCATGCAGAACGCGAGGAGCGCCATCTTCGGCGCGGCGGTACCGCCCTGCCGACCCACGGTCGCGGTCGCGACCTCTCCCATCTCTCTTCCTCTCTCGGTGTCATTGCTGGCTGTATTGCGCGGCCCATGGGGAACGACTTGTTACCCCCTCCATCGTCTGTAACCATGGTGGTCGGGCGGAAGGAGGCACTTTGATGTCCCGGAGTAACACCGGTGTCACTGTGGAACGGGAGCCGGCCGCACCGATCGGCGAGCCGGCGGCGCCGTGCCCGGTCCGCGAGGTCCTGGAGCGGGTGAGCGGGAAGTGGAGCATCCAGATCGTCATCGCGGCGGCCCCCGGGCCGATCCGCTTCACCGAGCTGGAGCGCGCCATCGAGGGCATCAGCCGGCGCATGCTCACCCTGACGCTGCGCAGCCTTGAGCGCGACGGCCTCATCGAGCGCACCGTCTATCCGACCGTGCCGCCGAAGGTGGTGTACACCCTCACCGACCCGGCGCGGGAGCTCTACGAGTCGTTCCTGCAGCTGATGGAGTGGGCGGAGCGCAACCGTGCCCAGATCACCCAGGCGCGCCGCCGCTACGACACCGAAGCCACGCGCGAGCCGCTCCCGGTGTCCTGACCGGCCCCTCAGCGGGGCTCGACCAGCAGCAGCAGCGGGTCCTGCGGGTCGGCGGTGACCCCGTAGCCGGCCGCGGTGATCGGCTCGACGTAGTCCGCGGCCCGGTTGTCCAGGCTGGCGGCCAGGATCGGGGCGCCGCCCTCGACCGCGAAGCCGGCCTGCTCGTCGGTGAGCTCCGGCAGGCCGGCGGTGCGCAGGGCGTGCCGGATCCGCTCCGCGTGCCGGTCGTGCTCGGTCCACAGCGGGCGGCCGAAGGCACCGTGCCCGAACGCGGGCTCGGCGTCCGGCTCGGCGTGGCGGGCCTGGCGCGCGACCTCCGCGACGAGGTCCGGCAGCCACAGCGACGTCGGCGGGGCGAGCAGGTGCTGCACGCGCAGCACCGCGGCGCGCACCGTCCCGGACACCTGCGCGGCCAGCTGCACCTGGGTGGAGTACCGGGAGAACAGCGCGGCGGCGGGCGGTGCGGTCCCGGTGGTCTGCGCGTAGTCGAAGTCGCCGCTCAGCGCGGCCAGCCAGGGGATCAGCGCGATGCCGGCCGCGTCGCGGTAGAACTGCCGCGCCCGGTCGGCGTCGAAGGGACCGTCCAGGTCGACGATGCGGCCCAGCGCCAGCGCCGACTGCGCCGCGACCGTCATGCCCTGGCCGTAGAGCGGGTTGAAGCTGCACACCGCGTCCCCGACGGTGACGTAGCCGCCGGGCACCGCCTCGAGTTCCTCGAAGCGCCGCCGCCGGTTGGACGGGAAGGAGTAGCCCACCGGCTCGCTCAGCGGCTCGGCCTTGCGGGTCAGCTCGGCGATGACAGGATCCGGCAGGCTCTCGGCGTGCAGGGCGAAGCCGGTCTCGTCCGCGGCGGGGTACTCGCCGTGCCAGCCGCCGACGGAGACGAGCCACCGGTCGTCCTCGACGGCCAGCGCGGCGCCGATGCGCTTGCCCGCGGGCGGGGTCGGCTGCACGAACGCGGCCGGCACCCCGAGGTCGCCGGGCGTGCGCCGGTACAGCCGGCTCACGTAGCCGACGTACACCTTGACCTCCTCCAGCGCCGGGACCGCCCAGCCCAGGTCGGCCAGCCACCGGTCGGAGCGGCTGCCCCGCCCGGAGGCGTCCACGACCAGGTCGGCGTCGAGGGTCCGGCCGTCGTCCAGCCGCACCCCGCCGATCCGGTCGCCGGAGCCGGTGAGCGCCGACACCGCGGTCGCGGCGAGGAACCGCACCTGCGGCCGGCGCCGCAGCTGCTGCCGCATGGTGTACTCCAGCAGCGGCCGGGTCAGCGAGACGAACGGCAGCCCGGTGGTCACCGGCGCCCACGCCGCGCCGAGGCGGTAGAGATGCAGATCCCGGCCCGAGTCGAAGTCGAGCGCGCCGGCGGAGCGCAGCTCCTCGAGCAGGCCGGGGAAGATCTGTTCGAGCGCCTGCTGCCCGGCGGCCAGCAGGATGTGCGAGTGCTGACCCTGCGGCACCCCCTTGCGGGGCCGGGCCGAGTCCGGCAGCTCGTCGCGGTCGAGGACGATCACCTCCGGGAAGCGATCGGCCAGCACGCGAGCCGCGGCGAGCCCGGCGATGCCGGCGCCGATGACGATCGCGGTGTGCCGCGTGGCCGGCGTGCTCATGCGGTCCCCAGGCCGGGACACGGCCGTGGAAGACGGTTCATGATGACGTCCTTTCCACTCTGCGGTGTGAACGCCATCGACCGTAGGCCGCGCCGTCCGTGGCCCGGGACCCCACAGGATCCCCTAATGTTCGGGATGTTCGGGGAGGTCAAGGCCGAAGAAGCGGCGATATGCGTCGATCTGGAAGTCGAGCATGTGATGGCCGTGGTGCACTGTGAGGTCGCGCGCCCGGGCCGCGCGCAGCAGCGCGGTGGTGTGCGGCTGCATGATGATGTCGGCCACCACCGCGTGGCCGGGCAGGCCGGCCGGGTCGAACGGCAGCGGGTCGGCCGGCCGCAGCCCGAGCGGGGTGGCGTTGACGGCGAGGTCCACGCCGTCGAGCACGGGCAGCGCCGTCGCGGTGACGCGGCCGGGCCAGTGCCGGGCCAGCCGCCGCCGCACCGCGTCGCGGCGGTCCGGGTCCGGCTCGCACAGGCGCAGGGCCGCCACCCCGGCGTCGAGCAGGGCGGGCGCGATCGAGCTGCCGGCTCCGCCCGCGCCGGCCAGCAGCACCGTCCGCCCGCGCGGGTCCACGCCCGCGTGGCGCAGCCCGGCGACGAAGCCGGCGCCGTCGAAGTTGTCGCCGTACCAGCCGCCGCCGGCCTCCCGCCGCAGGGCGTTGACGCTGCCGGCGGCGGCCGCGGCCGGGCTGACCCGGTCGGCCAGCGCTCGCGCGGCGAACTTGTGCGGCACGGTGACCAGCAGGCCGTCCAGGTTGCCGATGCGGCGCAGGCCGGCGAGCACGGTCTCGAAGTCGGCCGGGCCGACCTGCACCGGGACCAGGACACCGTCGTGGCCCAGGCGGGCGAACAGCGCGTTGACCAGCGCGGGCGCGCGCACCTGGAGCACCGGATCGCCGAGCACCGCGAACAGCCGGGTCCGCCCGCTGATGGCCGGCGGCTCAGCCACGGATCAGCTCCGCGAGCCGCGCGGCCAGGACGGCCGCCTGCGCGCGGTTGAGCCGCGGGTCGCAGGCGGTCTCGTAGCGCCCGGGCAGGTCGGCCTCGGTGAGCGGTTGCGGGCCGCCCAGGCACTCGGTCACGTCGTCACCGGTGAACTCCAGGTGGATGCCGCCGGGGTGGGTGCCCATGCGGCGGTGCACCGCGAAGAAGCCGTGCACCTCCTCCACGATGTGCTCGAACCGGCGGGTCTTGTAGCCGGACGCGGACTCGTGGGTGTTGCCGTGCATCGGGTCGTTCTGCCAGATCACCTGGTGCCCGGTGGCGGTCACCGCGGCGATGATCGGCGGCAGCAGCTCGCGGATGCGCCGGTGGCCCATGCGGGCGATGAGCGTGAGTCGGCCCGGCCGGCGCTGCGGGTCCAGCCGCCGCACGTACTGCACCGCCTGCTCCGGCGTGGTGCCCGGGCCGAGCTTCAGCCCGATCGGGTTGGCGATCAGCTCGGCGAGCGCGACGTGCGCGCCGTCCAGCTGCCGGGTCCGCTCGCCGACCCACAGCATGTGGCCGGACGCGGCGAACAGGCGCGGCCGCTCGGCCGCGCCGTCCACCCGGAGCAGGGCCTGCTCGTAGTCGAGCAGCAGCGCCTCGTGGCTGGCGTACACCGGCGGGCCGGCACGCAGCGCCCGGACCAGGTTCAGCGCGCTCGCCGCGTGGGCGTAGGCGGCGAGCAGGCGCTGGGGCCGAGGCGTGCGGGCGGCCGGATCCGGGTCGAAGCCGTTGACGATGTCGCCGCGGTATGCGGGCAGGCCCAGGGCGTCCACGTCGGACGAGCGGGGCTTGGCGAACTGACCGGCCAGCCGGCCGACGAGCACGATCGGCAGGCCGGTGGGCCCGCCGACGGTGGCGGCCATGGCCCGGATCGTGGCGAGGTTGCCGCGCAGGTGCGCCTCGGTGTTGTCGGCGAAGGTCTCGGCGCAGTCGCCGCCCTGCAGCAGGAATGCCTCACCGCGGGCGACCGCGGCCAGCTCCTCGGTGAGCCGGTCGACCTCCTCGGCGGTGACCAGGGGAGGGCGCGCGGCCAGCTCCAGGCGGGCGGCGCGCACCTCCTCCTCGTCGGGCCACGGCGGCTGCTGCCGGGCCGGCCGGGCGAGGGCCGCCCGGACCTCGGCGCGCAGTGCCGGGAAGCCGGTGAACTGGACCGGATCCCGGTTCGTGGCGGTGGTTGGGGCTGCGGTTGGTGCCGTCACGGCGGTCCTTCCGTCGCAGAGCCGTGGGCCGACGCGGGCGCGTCAGCGTGATGATGGGGTCATCGCCGGCCGGCCCGGAACCCCGGACCGCCCCCTAAGCGGCGGGGGACCTACACGGCCGACATCCGGATGGCGCGCCGGGTGAGGTCCAGCGGCAGGTCTCGGCGGTGTTTGACGTTGAGTTTGCGGTACACCCGGGTGAGGTGCTGCTCGACCGTGCTCGCCGTCACGTAGAGCTTGCTGGCGATCTCCCGGTTGGTGTAGCCGATCGCGGCCAGCGCCGCGACCCGCCGCTCGGAGGTGGTCAGCGTGCTCAGCGCGCTGGTCATCCCGTCGGGAGCCGGCGAGTCGCCGAGGACGTCGCCCAGCGAGAGCAACTCGCGCTGCAGCGGCTCGGCGCCGCACAGCCGGGCCAGGTAGAGCGAGCGCCGGAAGATCATCCGGGCCCGCCGGTCGTCGTCCAGCGCGTGGTAGGCGTTGGCCAGCGCGGCGAGCGTCTGCGCCTGCTCGTAGCGGTCGCCGCACTCCTCGAGCAGCTCCAGCGACTCCAGCAGCATCGGCAGCCGCTGCGCCGCCGGCCCGGTGAGCGCGAGCAGCCGCAGCGCGGTGCCCCGGCTGCGGCCGCTGTCCCGGCCGGGCCGGCTCAGCTGCCCGCTGATCAGCCGCCGGGCCTGGTCCCGGTCGCCGAGGCGCAGCCACGCCTCGGCGGCGCCGGCCCGCCACGGGACCATGCCGGCCGTGTCCAGGCCCCACCCGCGGATCTGCTCGCCGCAGGACAGGAAGTCGGCCAGCGCGGCGTGGTGGTGGCGGGTGGCCAGGTGCAGCTGGCCGCGGGCGAAGAGGTAGAGCGGCCCGTACCGGCTGGAGAACATCGCCTCCGGCACCGGCTGGGCCAGGCGGGCCGCGGCCGCGTCGGGGCGCCCCAGCCGGGCCTCGGCCAGCGCGGCGCTGGCCAGCGGCAAACCGACGGCCACGCCCCAGGACCGGGGCGGGATCACGGTGAGCGCGGCGGTGGCGTGCTCCGCCGCCTCGGCCAGCTCGCCGCGGTGCAGCGCGACCTCGGCCCGGGCGGCGCCGAGCACCGCCGACCACAGCGTCGGGCGGGCGTCGGGCCGCGGCGGCGTCAGGCGCTGCGACCACACGGCGGCGGCCTCGACCTGGTCGGCCTGCAGCAGGGTGCCGAACGCGGCCAGGGTGGCCTCGTGCGCCCAGCCGGTGTGCCGGCCCAGCTGCAGATCGCGCAGGACCTGGTGGGCCTGCTCGACGCCGTCGCGGCCGCGGCCCCGGCTCAGCAGGTCGCTCAGCGTGGCGGCGGAGGGCAGCCACGGGTCCAGCTGCGCGGCGACCACCGGCTGCGCCGGCGGCGGCCCGGACGGCCCGCCGCCGGCCGGGTGCCGGCGGGCCAGCGCCGGGAACGTCGCCGACAGCCACACCTCGAGGTGGCGCGATTCCGGCGTGACCGACGAGTCGGGCCGCCGCTCCCGCGCCCGGATCACGTCGAGCGCGGTGCCGGCCTCGCCGGTGCGGCCGTCCCACAGCAGGTGCCGGACGAGGTCGACGCCGTCGCGGCGGTCCAGCCGGTCCTGCACCAGGTCCGACACGCAGCTGCCGAGGTGCCGCGCGGCCGAGATCGGGTTGAGCTCCCATTCGGCCTGGCACAGCCGGGCCCGGATGGCCGCCGCCCGGCGCGGGTCGGGCTGGGCGCGCAGCGCCGCCTGCAGGTAGGCGACCGCCTCGTCGCCCCGGTCGGCGGCGAGCTCGTGCTCGGCGGCGGCCACCAGCACCGGCGCCGACCAGGCCGGCGCCGGCCGGTCCGCGGCCAGCAGCTGCGCGGCCACCGCGGTCGCCGGTGCGCCCGCCTCGTGCAGCTGGTTCGCGGCGGTGAGATGCAGGTCGGCCCGCATGGTCGGGGGCAGGTCGGCGAGCACGGCGGCGCGCGCGGCGGCGTGCCGGAAGACGCCGTCCGCGAGCAGGCCGGCCGCCTCGAAGGACTGCACGGTGCGGGTCACGACCGCCGCGTCGGTGTCGACCATCGACGGCAGGGCCACCGTGCCGGCGTGGTCGCCGAGCACCGCGAGGGCGCCGATCACCTCGCGGCCGGCGCTGCCGGCCCGGCTCAGGCAGGTCACGACGGCCCGGCCGTACGCCTCGGTGTCCGGCCGGGCCCCGGCGAGCGCGCTGAGCAGCAGCGGGTTGCCGCCGGTGGCGCCGTGGTAGTCGGCGCCGGTGGCCGGGTCGGCCGAGCCGAGCCGGTCGGCCACGAAGGCGGCGGTGCCCGCGGAGCCGAGCGGCGCGACGCTCATCCGGTGCACGTGGGGCTGCCGGTGCAGCTCGGCCAGCAGCGCCGGATGGCCGGGCCCGGAGTCCTGCGGGTCGGTGAGCACGATGAGGATCCGGCTGTACCGCGAGCGGCGGATCAGGTACCGCAGCAGCGCGACCGAGACGTGGTCGGCGTCGCCGATGTCGTCGATGAGCAGCACCAGCGGCCGCGCGGCGGCGAGCTGGTGCAGCCAGAGGCACAGCGTGTGCAGCACCCGCAGCAGCTCGGCGTCGACGGTGGCGGACGCGGCCGGCTCGGCCCCGCGGGCCGCGAGCGTGCCGAGCAGCTCGATGAAGCGCTCGCCGTCCTCCCGGCTCATCGTGATGCCGTGCCACAGCTGGCTCACCACCCCGCCGGGCAGCAGCCGCTCCCCCTCGACGCAGGACGCGTGCAGCGGCAGCATGCCGCCGGCCGCCAGCCGCTCGGCGGCGGCCTGCAGCAGCGCCGTGCGGCCGCAGCCGACGGGCCCGGTGACGAGGACGATCTGGCCCCGCCCGGCGCGGGCCTGTGCGCCGAGCCGGTCGAGCTCGGCCAGTTGCTGGTCGCGTTCGATCAAGTTCACGCCGTCCCCCATTGGCGTCCCGGTATCGACGGAGTTCGGTCCCGGCTAGGAAAGCTAGCAACGCCGCGACGCTTGACCGGGTTGTCGGCGCCCACTCACCGCCAACTGCACGCCCATCGCCCTCCGTGGCCGTGGTGTCACCTGGACGACATTCCGCCGCCCGGACCGGGAGCGATCAGGTCTGCCGGGCGGCAAGGAACTCGTCGAAGGTCCGCGGGTCGTGGCCGGTGAGATCCCGCACCGCCGTGGTGACGCCGGACAGGCTCCCGGCGGCGACCTCGCGCCATAGCTCGACCACATCGGCCGCGAACCGCGCGGACACGCCCTGGGCGGTCAGCCGGGCCGCCATCTCCTCCGCGGACAGCTCGAGGGTCCCCACCGGCCGGCCGAACGCGACCGACAGCTTCGCCGCGATCTCCGCCTGGGTCAACGCCTGCGGTCCGGTCAGCACATACGTGCCGCGGTCGGCCGCGGGACCGGACAGCAGCGCGGCGCCGGCCGCGGCGATGTCGAAGCAGTCGATGTACGAGACGCGCCAGTCGCCGGCCAGGCCGATGAGGTCGCCGCCGTCGGTGAACGCGCCGGCGCCGGTCAGGAAGTTCTGCATGAAGCCGCTCGGCTGCAGCAGCGACCACGCGACCGGTGCCGCCTTCAGGTGCTGCTCGATCTGCCAGTGCGCGCCTTCGGCGAGCCGGCCGCCCGGCTTGGCGCCCCACACCGAGACCTTCACGATCTGGGTGACGCCGGCGGCGACCGCCGCGTCGATGGCCGCGATCTGCTGGCGGACCATCGGCTGCGGGCCGGTCGACGGGACGGCGCCGGCACCGTTGAGGAACAAGCGGTCCACGCCCGACATCGCGGCGGCCACCGACCCCGGATCGTCGAAGTCGGCGACCACGACGTCGCACTCCAGGGCCCGGCCTCGGGTCTCGTCGCGCACCATGGCCCGAAACGGCGTCCCGAGCCGCCGCAGCCGGCGGATCAGATGGCTGCCGATGGACCCCGTCGCACCGGTTACGAGGATCACGTCGTGCTCCTTTCGAGCTAAACTGAGGGACCCTCGGAAATATATTGAGGGTGCCTCGAATTAGCAACAGACGGGATGTCGTCGTGGTGAACAGCACCGGCCCGCGCCGCCCCCGGGCCGACGCGCGCCGCAACGCCGAGCGTCTGCTCGCGGAGGCCGAGACCGTGTTCCGCGAGCACGGCGTGGACGCGCCGCTCGAGCACATCGCCCGGCGGGCGGGCGTCGCGATCGGCACCCTCTACGGGCACTTCCCGAACCGCAGGTCGCTGCTCGGCGCGTTGCTGCGCGAGCGCAACGACAGGCTGTTCGCGCTCGGCGACCGGCTCGCCGACGGGCCGGACGCGGAGGCCGACGCCGCGCTGGCGAGCTGGATCCACGCGGTCGTCGAGCACGCGGCGGCGTACCAGGGGCTCGCCGGCGTGCTCGCCGACGGTGTCGACGACACCGCGTCGGAGCTGCACGCCAGCTGCGCGCGGATGCTGGCGATCGGTGAACGGCTCATCGCCCGGGCCCGGGCGTCGGGTGCCATCCGGCCGGAGGTGCACGGCAAGGACGTGTTCGCGCTGATGAACGCGGCGGCGTGGCTGCGCCGGCACGGGTCGGCCGAACAGGCCGATCGGCTGGTGGCTTTCACCGTCACGGGCATGCGCGCCACACCCGCATGACGATCCCGCGCTGCCGCCCCGGCGGCGACGCGGCGGCTAGGGCGCGCTGGTTCGGCCGTTGCGTTGCCAGGCGCGTGCCGCAGTCCAGTGGCGGAGCATGGCGACGATGCGAAACAGGAATACCAGGACGGCTGCGACGGTGGCGACGACGGGCATCGGCAGGTCGGTGTGATGTGCGCCCGCGACGAGGATCGCACCGGCCGCCGCCGGGATCGAGTAGAGGCCCGTGTCGACCTGGACCAGGGCGGGTGTCTCCCGCGCGGTGATGTCCCGCAGGACTCCGCCACCGACGGCGGTGGTGATCCCGAGCAGTACCGCTTGCAGGGAACCGAGGTGGAATTCGAGGGCTTTGAGGGTGCCGGTGACGCAGAACAGCCCGAGCCCGGCGGCGTCGAAGACGAGCACCGTGAAGGCCAGCCGCTGTACCACGGGATGGATGAAGAACGTCACGACCGCGGCGATCAGCGGGATCAGCAGGTAGCCGATGTTCGTGAAGGCGGCCGGCGGCGTGTCCCCGATGATCAGGTCACGCAGGATGCCGCCGCCTACCGCGGTAAGCATGGCCAGAACCACGATGCCGACGACGTCGAACCGTTTATGGATGGCCATCAGGGCGCCGGACGTGGCGAACACGTAAAGGCCGACGAGCTCAAGGACGTCGATGGCAGTGCGTGCTGGCATGGCCACATTCTCGACCGGCCGCCCCGGCCGCGGTGCCGGCGGGCCCAGGTCGTTGCCCGCCCGGGGGAATACCCGCGATTCCCTAGTGTTCCTATAGGTATTGCACAGGATCTCGCGCCGCGGCTACAGTCACGTGCAGGTCATGAGTGTCAGCGTCAAGCCCTGGCTTGCTGACCGGCAACCCTCCGTCGCGGTGGGGTGCTCCAGGTGACGACCTGGCGGTGCGGGTCATGTGCCGCAAGCGCGAGTGGCGTGCGGTGGGGCGCCAGGGTGGAGGACAGGGGCATGACGCGGTTGATCGCTCGTCGGCACATTGATCTGCAGCGCGTGGCCGCCTCGCTGTGTGTCCGCCGCACTCGTTAGTCGGCCAACTCATCCACGAGTGCGCGGCCTGCTGGCATCAGCCGGTTCTTGACCGCCTTTTCCGGTCCGTCTCGTCGAAAGCGATGCCTTATGTCTGACCCATCCGATTTCCTGCACCTGGCCGTCGCCTTGGACGGCGCCGGCTGGCACCCCGCCGCGTGGCGCGAGCCCGACGCCCGGCCGCTGGAGCTGTTCACGCCGAAGTACTGGGTGGAACAGGTGCGGCAGGCCGAACGCGGTCTGCTCGACTTCGTCACGATCGAGGACGGGCTGCGGTTGCAGTCCGACGATCCGCTGGAGCCGGACGAGCGCACCGACCGGGTCCGCGGCCGCCTCGACGCGACGCTCATCGCGGCCCGCGTCGCGCCGGTGACCAGCCACATCGGTCTGGTACCGACGGCGGTCGTCAACCACACCGAGCCGTTCCACCTGTCCAAGGCGATCGCCACGATCGACTACGCCAGCACCGGCCGCGCCGGCGTCCGGGTGCAGTTGGACGCTCGCGCCGACACCAACGCTCATTTCGGGCGTCGCGAGATCCCCCCGCTGCGCCCCGAGGACTACGCCAGCATCCGCGACGGCATCGAGGTTCCGGAACTGCAGCAGCGGCTGCGCGACTCCTTCGACGAGGCCGCCGACTACGTCGAGGTGCTGCGCCGGCTCTGGGACAGCTGGGAGGACGACGCCGAGATCCGTGACGTCGCCACCGGCAGGTTCATCGACCGGGACAAGCTGCACTACATCGACTTCCAGGGCCGCTGGTTCTCCGTGAAGGGCCCCTCGATCACCCCGCGGCCGCCGCAGGGGCAGCCGATCGTCACCGCGCTGGGCCACGCGACGATCCCGTACCAGCTCATCGCCCGCTCCGCCGACGTCGGCTTCGTCACGCCGCACGACGCCGCACAGGCGGCGGCGATCGTCTCGGAGATCCGTGCGGAGCAGCGGGCGGCCGCACGTGCGGACGAGACGATCCATGTCTTCGGCGACCTCGTCGTCTTCCTGGACGACACCCGCGAGGCGGCCGTGGCCCGCAGGCAGCGGCTGGACGAGCGGGCCGGGGCCGAATACGGCAGCGACGCGCTGATCTTCACCGGTACCCCGGCCGAGCTGGCCGACCTGCTGCTGGACTGGCGGGGCGCCGGGCTCAGCGGGTATCGACTCCGCCCGGCGGCGGTGCCGCACGACCTGGCCCAGATCACCGGCGGGCTCGTCCCCGAACTGCAGCGCCGCGGCGCCTTCCGTACCACCTATGCAGCAACGACCCTGCGTGGGCTGCTCGGCCTGCCCCGCCCGACGAACCGCTACGCCACCACCGCCGCGGCCTGAGCGGACGGCGATCGCTCCACTGCTGAGAGGAAGACATGACCAAGCCGATCAAGCAGGTCCACCTGGCCGCCCACTTCCCGGGTGTCAACAACACGACCGTGTGGAGTGACCCGGCCGGCGGCAGCCACATCGCGTTCGAGAGCTTCGAGCACTTCGCGCGGACCGCCGAGCGGGGCAAGTTCGACTTCCTGTTCCTGGCCGAGGGACTGCGGCTGCGCGAACAGGGCGGGAAGATCTACGACCTGGACGTCGTCGGGCGGCCCGACACCTTCACGGTGCTGGCCGCGATCGCCGCGGTCACCGAGCACCTCGGGGTGACCGGGACGATCAACTCCACGTTCAACGAGCCCTATGAGGTGGCGCGGCAGTTCGCCAGCCTGGACTGGCTCTCCGACGGCCGGGCGGCGTGGAACGTGGTCACCAGCTGGGACGCGTTCACCGGGGAGAACTTCCGCCGCGGCGGCTACCTGCCCCAGGATCAGCGGTACGAGCGGGCCAGGACGTTCCTGCAGACCGCGATCGAGCTGTGGGACTCGTGGCGGGGGGACGAGATCGTCGCCGACCAGGAGACCGGCCGGTTCCTGTCCACCCCGGCGCCGGGAAGCTTCGCCCACCGGGATGCGCACTTCGACATCGCCGGGCAGTTCGACGTGCCGCGCAGCCCGCAGGGCCGTCCGGTGATCTTTCAGGCCGGCGACTCCGACGAAGGGCGCGACTTCGCCGCCGCCCAGGCCGACGCGATCTTCACGGGCCACTCGCAGCTCGAGGACGGGCAGGCGTTCTACACCGACGTGAAGAACCGGCTGGCCAAGTACGGCCGCACCCGTGACCAGCTGCTGATCCTGCCCGCGGCGACCTTCGTCCTGGGCGACACGGACGCCGAGGCCGCCGAGATCGCCCACGAGGTGCGACTCGCGCAGGTCTCGCCGGCGACCGCGGTCGCGTTCCTCGAACAGCTCTGGAACACCGACCTGTCCGGCTTCGACCCCGACGGTCCGCTGCCGAGCTTCGACCCGGTCGTCAGCGACGTCGACGGGCTGATCTCCAAGGGACGGGCCAGCGCCCGGCACTTCGCCAAGGACCCGATCGGCCTGGCCAACCAGTGGCGCGAGATCGCGGCGGCCAAGAACCTCTCCGCCCGCGAGGTGATCGTCGAGGTGACCGGCCGGCAGTCCTTCATCGGCTCGGCCGACACGATCGCGACGGCGATCAACCATCACGTGCAGGAGGACGCCAGCGACGGTTTCATCCTGGTCCCGCACATCACCCCGGCCGGGCTCGATCCGTTCGTCGACACGGTGGTGCCGCTGCTGCAGGAGCGTGGCGTGTTCCGCACCGAGTACGAGGGCCGCACGCTGCGCGAGAACCTGGGCCTCGCCGCGCCGGTGAGGGGAGCACGCTGATGAAGTTCATCACCATCACCCTGATCGTCCACGCGCCCGACCCGGTGACGGGCGCGCAGCAGTCGACCCACGACCGCTTCGTCGAGGTGCTGGACAACGCGCGGCTGGCCGAGGAGCTCGGCTTCGACGGGTTCGGCGTCGGCGAGCGGCACGAGCGCCCGTTCATCTCGTCCTCGCCGACCGTCGTGCTCAGCCACATCGCCGCCCTGACCAAGCGGATCCGGCTGTTCACGGCGGTCACCACCCTGAGCCTGCTCGACCCCGTCCGCGCCTTCGAGGACTACGCCACCCTGGACCACCTCTCCCAGGGCCGGCTGGACCTGATCATCGGCAAGGGCAACGGCGCGGCGCAGCGCGACCTGTTCAACGTCACGCCCGAGGACCAGTGGGACCGCAACGCCGAGTCCTACGAGGTGTTCCGCAGCCTCTGGCACGAGAACAAGATCACCTACGGCACCAAGTTCCGGCCGCCGCTGACGGACGCCGAGGTCTGGCCGCGGCCCTACCAGCGCCCGATCCGGATCTGGCACGGCAGCGCCACCAGCAGGGAGTCGGTGGACCTGGCCGCCCGCTACGGCGATCCGCTGTTCTCCGCGAACGTCACCAACCCGATCGACCCGTACGCGGAGCTGATCGACTACTACCGCGAGCGCTGGGCGCACTACGGCCACGACCCGAAGCTGATCACCATCGGTGCCGGCACCGCGGGTTACTACGCCACCAGGAACAGCCAGGACGCGATCGAGACATACCGTCCGGTCTTCGCGGGGTACCTCAAGTTCGCCGAACGGCTCGGCGTCGTGCCGGTGTTCCCGACGCTGGAGGACTTCGTCGAGCGCTCGTCGGCGCTGATCGGCAGCCCGGCGCAGGTCATCGACAAGGTACACCGCTACCACGAGCGGTTCGGCCACCAGGTGCTGCACCTGCACGCGGACGCGGGCGGGCTGACCGACGCCCAGCACCGGGACAGCCTGGAGCTGTTCCAGGCCGAGATCGCCCCCGTGCTCCGCCGGGAGATTCCCGACCCACCGCTGGGCTGGGAGCCCGGCCCGATCGTCTCCGACGAGGTGGCGGCGGGCACGACGGGTACCGAATCGGTCAGCGGCATCGCCGCACCCATCACCGTCACCGGCTGAAAGGCGCGACATGACCCGCACACCCTTGGCCGTCCTCGACCTCGTCCCGATCTCCACCGGCTCGAACGCGACCGAGGCGCTGCGCAACAGCATCGACCTCGCCCAGCACGCCGAACGCGCCGGCTACGCGCGCTACTGGTTCGCCGAACATCACCTGAACCCCGGCGTGGCCGGCACCTCACCCGCGCTCGTGCTGGCCGTGACCGCGGCCGCCACGTCGCGCATCCGCCTCGGCTCCGGCGCGGTGCAGATGGGACACCGCACGGCCCTGTCGACGGTCGAGGAGTTCGGTCTGCTCGACGCGCTGCACCCCGGCCGCTTCGACCTGGGGCTGGGCCGATCCGGCGGCAAACCGAAGCTGCTCGACGGCGAACTGTCCGCCGGCGCGGCTCCCCCCAAGGCGCCGACCGGCGAGCAGGCGAAGGTTGTCGATGGGCACCATCCGACCGGGCTGCGGATCCCGAAGCAGTTCTCGTTTTTCAAGCTGCTCGATTCACCCCGCTTCGCGCTGCACAGGCGGCTGCTCACCCTGCCGGAGGCCAAGCCGCAGGACTACGCCGAGCAGATCGACGACGTCCTGGCGCTGATCGCCGGCACCTACAAGTCGGGCGAAGGCGAAGCGGCGCACGTCGTGCCGGGGGAGCACGCCGATCTGGAGATCTGGATCCTCGGCAGCAGCGGCGGCGAGAGCGCCGAGGTCGCCGGCCGGCGCGGGCTGCGGTTCGCCGCGAACTACCACGTCAGCCCGGCCACCGTGCTGGAAGCGGTCGACGCCTACCGCGCGGCGTTCGAGCCCTCGCAGGTGAGGACCCAGCCGTACGTGTCCGTCAGCGCCGACGTCGTGGTCGCCGAGGACGAGGCCCGCGCCCGGGAACTGGCCACCGGATACGGGCTGTGGGTGCGCAGCATCCGCACCGCCGAGGGCGCCATCCAGTTCCCGACGCCCGAGCAGGCCCGCCGGCATCAGTGGACGGACGAGGAACGCGAGCTGGTGCAGGACCGGATCGACACGCAGTTCGCCGGCTCACCCGCCCAGGTCGCGGACAAGCTCGAACAGCTCCGTGACGCCACCGGCGCGGACGAGCTCATCGTCACGACCATCACGCACGACCACGCCGACCGCGTCCGGTCACATGAGTTGCTGGCCCAGGAGTGGGGACGGCGGGGGTACCTCTGAGCTCGCTGCGGCGGTTCCGCCGCGCCCGGTTGTGTTACTTGTGGGTAGGAGGTTCTTGCGCCGCTCGGTAGAGTCATCGTGTGCTGGATACCTCCCCCGCCGCGGGCGCCGGGTCGCCGGACGCGGGGGAGAACGCCGCGATCGAGGCCCTGCGCGCGCTCGTGCGGATTCCCACCGTCAGCCGCCGCCGTGCCGAGGACGTCGAGGAGGGCGTCTTCGAGCGCTTCCACGCCGAGCTGCGGGCGCGCTTTCCCCTGCTGCACGAGCACCTCGAGCTCACCCGGGTCGGGTCAGCCGGTCTGCTCTTCCACTGGGCCGGCCTCGTCCGCGGGGCAGGGGAGGACGCACAGTCGCAGCGCCCGGTGGTCCTCATGGCGCACCAGGACGTCGTGCCGGTCGAGCCGGACGATCCCTGGCAGCATGATCCTTTCGGCGCCGAGCTCGTCGGCGGCTACGTCTGGGGCCGCGGCACGCTCGACGACAAGGGCCCGCTCGTCGCGGTGTGCGCCGCGGTCGAGAACCTGCTCGCCGGCGGTTTCACCCCGGCGCAGGACGTCTGGCTCTCCTTCGGCTGCGACGAGGAGGTCGCGGGCAGCTCGGCCGCCGCAGCCGTCGACGAACTGCGCCGGCGGGGCGTCGAGCCGTGGTTCGTGCTCGACGAGGGCGGCGCGGTCGCGTCGGGCGCGGTGCCGGGCGTCGAGGTGCCGACGGCGGTGGTCGGCGTCACCGAGAAGGGCCTGACGAATGTCGAGCTGCGCGTCGAGGGCCGCGGCGGGCACGCCTCGGTGCCCGCCCGGCTGGGACCGACCGCGCGCCTGGCCAGGGCGGTCACCAGGATCGACGCGATCGACCACCCCGCGCACGTGCCGGACGCGACGGTCGAGTTCTTCCGCCGGCTCGCGCCGTACGCCCCGGCGGTCGTGCGCCCGCTCCTGCAGCATGTCGGGCGGCTGCGCCCACTGCTCGGCAGCGTCCTCGGCCGGCTCGGGCCCGAGGCGTCGTCGATGACCCGCACGACCGCGGTGGCCACGACGCTGTCGGGTTCGCCCGCGCTCAACGTCGTCGCGACGGCCGCGGTGGCCGGGGTCAACATCCGGGTCATGGTCGGCGACAGCGTGGACGACGTCCTGGAGCGTATGCGCCGGGCCGTCGCCGACGATCAGGTGACCTTCACGGTCGTCGACCGCAACGAGCCATGCCCGCTCTCGCCGGTCGACGACGACGCGTTCCGGTTGCTGGAGGCGACCGTCGGCGAGGTGTTCCCCGACGCGGTCACGGTCCCGTACATCATGATGGCCGCGACCGATTCCCGGCACTTCACCGCGATCTGCCCGCGCGTCTACCGGTTCGCGCCGCTGCGGATGTCGAAGGATCAGCGCGAAGCGATCCACTCGTACGACGAACGCGTGGGCGTGCAAGACTTCCACGACGGGGTGACGTGGTACCAGCGACTGCTGCGGAATCTCGCCTGAGCCCTGCCCCGGGCGAGGTGGCGGCAGTGGCCCGAGCACGACCCGACGACCGGCGCGCCCGCGCGTCGTCCGAGAGGAGCCGGCGATGAGCCGACCCGAGTCGACTGTCGAACCCGCCGCCCCGGGTACCGGCCCCGCGGGTTCCCGGGTGCCGGGACTCGTGCGCATTGTCGGGTTTCTCGTCTGCGTCGAGATCGCCAGCGGCATCCTGCAGGGCTACTACACCCCGATCTGGAAGGACATCGCCGGCCACCTCGCGATGAGCGACGCCGACGTCAACTGGTTCGAGGCCGCGCAGCTGATCGTCGCGGCGCTCGCCGTGCCGCCGATGGCCCGGCTCGGCGACATGGTCGGGCACAAGCGTGTGCTCGTCGCCTCGACGGCCGTCACCGCGCTCGGCTCGTGGATCCTGGCGTTCTCGCCGAACTTCGTCACCTTCCTCATCGGCTTCGCGGTGCAGGGCGCCTACATCGTGTGGCTGCCGATGGAGATCTCGATCATCCACCGGCGTACGGCCGGCAGCCCCCGCCAGCACGCGCTCACCCGCTACGCGGCGGCCGTCCTGGTCGGTGCCCTCGAACTCGCCGTGATCATCGGCGCGCTGACCAGCGGCGCGCTCGTCGAGTCGACCTCCATGTCGTTCGTCCTCGCGCTGCCCGCGATCGCCGTCACGCTCGTGCTGGTCCTCGTCGTCGCCGGCATCGAGCACGTGCCCGGCCATGGCCTGACCGACCCCGATCTGCCGGGCTTCGGACTGCTGACCCTCGCGCTCGGCCTCATCATGGCCGGGCTCATCACCATCCGCCTGCAGGGCCCGGCGAGCGCCCTGGCCTGGGCCCTGCTCGTGCTCGGGATCGCCGCGCTCGTCGTGTTCACGCGGTTCGAGGCCGGGCGCGAGCATCCGTTCGTCGACGTGCGCCTGCTCGCGCTGCCCAGGCAGTGGCCGGTGCAGCTGACGGCGTTCCTCTTCGGCATGTCGGTGCTCGGTGCGCAGATCCCGCTGTCCACGTTCGCGCGGACCGATCCGGACGTCGCCGGCTACGGGCTCGGTGCCGGCGCGTCGTTCGTCTCCACGCTCATCGGCGTGTATGTCATCAGCCTGGCGATCGGGGCGTTCACCCTCCCCGTGGTATCGCGGCTGCTGGGCACCCGCACGGCACACGTCCTGTACTGCCTGCTCGTCGCCGTCGGCTACGGGCTCTGGTTGCCCTTCCACGCCACGACGCTGCAGGCCGTCATCAACATGGTGATCGCCGGGGTCGGCTCGGGCGCGCTGGTCGCCGCGCTGCCGGCCTCGGCCGCCGCCGGTGCACCGCCGGCCGCGACCGGCCTGGCGACCGGGATGACGAACGCGACGAAGACCGTCGGCGGCGCGATCGCGTCGTCGATCTTCGCGATCTCGCTGTCCGCCACCGGTTCGCTCGGCGATCCCACCGCCGGGCACGCGCCCCTGTCCGGGTACATGATCGTGTGGTCGGTGTGCGCCGTCGCGGCGCTGCTGGCCGCGATCGGACTCGTCCGGCTGCCGTCGGATCGCGGCGACGGCCACGAGCCGAGCTTGCCGGGTGAGCCAGCCGTCGCGCCGGCGTCGGCGGGCCGGCCCGTCGGCACCGAAAGCTGATGTATCGACACGCTTCCGGCGCCGCCGCGGCTCAGCCGGTCAGCAGCCGCATGGTGACGTCGTGGAGGCGGCGGGCGTCGCCGAGTTTCCAGAGTCCGGGTTCGAGCGGTACCCGCCGGCCCTCGAGGACGGCGGTGAGGGGTTCGCGGTTCGCGGGTTCGAGGAACGGCAGGATCTGGGCCGCGGCCGTCGTCACCGGCTTGCCGATGACCCGCAGGTGGTCGATTTGGGCGGCGGTGACCGGGTCGTACTCGCCGGCGAAGCTGGTGACCACCACGCCGGGGTGGTTGAGGACGTAGCGGATGCCGGTGGTGGCGTAGCGGTCGGCGAAGTCGAGGCCGGCCAGGTCGTTGAGCCGTCCGGCGTGGCCCATCGCCCGCACGCCGTGGTAGTCGCGTTCCAGCTGCAGGTCGTCCCAGCGGATCGGCCCGGTTTGCCCGGCGGCGCCGAAGTTGAGCACGACCGGGTGTTCGGCGCGGCTGAGCGGGCCGGTCAGCCCGTGGCCGAGCAGGAAGCGGCTGAGGTAGAACAGGGCGAAGTTGGTCTCGAAGCCCTCCGGGGTGACGGTCCGGGTGGAGCGGTGGTAGCGCGCGCCGAGCACGAGCACGTCGATCACCGGGTACCGCTGCGAAATCTGTTCGAGCAGGCGGCGGTTCTCGGCCACCAGGCTCAGGTCCGCGGCGACGAAGCGCGCGCGCTCGCCGGAGTCGGTGAAGGCGCGGCCCTTCTGCCGGCTGCGTCCGACGACGAGCACGTCGAAACCGCGGCGGAGGTACTCCCGGGCGAGCTCCCGCCCGATGCCGTCGGTGCCGCCGGTGATCACTGCCGTGCCCATGCGCCGTTCCTCCCGCCGGAAACCAGGCTACTGCCCCGCGCCTGGCGGCCGGCCACGGTCCACTCGCACGTGGGGTTCGGTGCTTCCCGCGACCAGTCGGGAGCACCGCAGCGCACCGCCGGCCCTCCGCCGCGCTTCGCCCGAGACCGGGCAGGCAGGGTCGACCGCGGCCTCGGCGTTGGCGAACCGGTTGACGACGCTTGACGGCGGATCTAGCCTAGAACGAACAATTGTTCGCTTGGCGAACGGCATGCATCGGTGGTGACTATGGGTGTGGGCGCCCTGCGGAAAGGCGGCCGGTGGTGAGCCGGCGGCGGCTGTGCATGACGGACGGGGAGGTGCAGGCCACGCTCGCCCTGCCGGGGCAGCGCATGGTGGTGGCAACCGTCCTGCCCGGCGGGTGGCCGCACCTGACGGTCGTGTGGTACGGGTTCACCGAGGATCGCCGGCTGGGATTCACCGTGCCGGCCGGCTCGCAGAAAGCACGGAACCTGCTGCGCGATCCGAGGATCACCGTGCTGGTCGACGCCGGGACCGAGCACAGCGAGTTGCGCGGCGTTCAGATCGCCGGCCGGGGCGTGCTGCACGACTCGCCGGCGGTGAAGCTCGAGATCCATCACAGCGTCGCGCAACGCTATCCGGTCAAGCCGTCGCGAGACGTCGGGCGCATGCTGGCCAAACGCCTCGCCGTCATCGTAGAGCCGGCGAAGATCGTCTCGTGGGACCACCGGTTGCTCCCGGTCAGACCACAATTCCCGGAATAGGTGCCGGACCATTGCCGACCACACCCGCCCATAGCGGTCCGCTCGCCGGCCTCAGCGTCATCGAACTCGGCGGCATGGGGCCGGTTCCGTTCTGCGGCATGGTGCTGAGCGATCTCGGCGCCGATGTGCTGCGCATCCACCGCACCGCCGAGGTCGGCAAGCCGGTCAACCCGGTGCTCGCCCGAGGCCGGCGGTCCTTCGCCGTGGACCTCAAATCGGCTCGCGGGGTCTCGCTCGTCCGGCAGATCGTCGACCGGGCGGAGGTCGTCATCGAGGGCTTCCGGCCGGGGGTGGCCGAACGGCTCGGATTCGCGCCGGATGTGCTGCGGGCGACCAACCCGCGCCTGGTCGTCGGCCGGATGACCGGCTACGGGCAGACCGGCCCCGCCGCTCAGCGGGCCGGTCACGACATCAACTACCTCGCCGCGTCGGGCGTGCTGGGTGCGCTCGGCACACCCGGCGCGCCGCCGCTGCCACCCTTGAATCTGCTCGGCGACTTCGGCGGGGGCGGCATGCTGCTCGCGGTCGGGGTGCTCGCCGGTGTGCTGCGGGCCCGCGCGAGCGGTGTCGGCCAGGATGTCGACGCCGCGATGGTCGACGGCTCGGCGCTGCTGATGGCGATGGTCTACGGACAGCTCGTGCGGGGCGACTGGCCGCGCGAACGCGGCACCGGTCCGTTCAGCGGAGTACGTCCGTATTACACGACGTACGAGTGTGCTGACGGCGGCTACGTCGCCGTGGGTGCCAGTGAACCGAAGTTCTTCCGCGCCCTGGTGCACGGGCTCGGGCTCACCGCGGCCATCGACCTGGACCGGCAGAGCGATCCGTCGACCTGGGACGAGCAGCGCCGGCGGTTCGCCGCCGCGTTCGCGGCACAGCCCAGGGACGAATGGGCGCGCCGGTTCGCCGCATCGGACGCCTGCGTGACGCCTGTCCTTGCACCCGAGGAAGCGCCGTCCGACGCGCATCTGGCCGCTCGCTCGACGTTCCTCGTCGACCCGGCGGGCAACGCCCAGCCGGCCCCGGCCCCGCGCTTCAGCGAAACGCCGCCGGCCCGGCCGGAATCGGCGCCCCTGCCGGGCGCCCACACCACCGCGGTGCTCACGGAGTTGGGGCTGGATGCCGAGGACATCGCCGCCCTCCACCGGGACGGGGTCGTCGCCTCCGCCGCATAACCCGTCGAGCCGCAGTTGATGGCCGGTTGTGTCTTGACGCGTCCAGCGCGCCTTTCTAGTGTCGTTCATATAACGCACACATGTTCATTGAGCGAACACCCCGACATTCGCGACGCTAGGAACGGTGGTCCGCCATGGCCGATCAGCACAGTCAAGAGAGTCGTTGCCCGGTCACGGGGCTGGGCCCCGCCTCGATGACCGCCTCGCTGAGCCCGTTCTCGAGCGAGTACCTGGCCGATCCGTATGCCGTCTTCAAGGCCGCTCGGGCCGGCTCCCGGGCGTACTACAGCGAAGACCTGGGCTATTGGATCCTGACCCGTTACGAGGACATCAAGCAGGTCATCCGGGACACCCGCAACTTCTCCGCGGATGCCGCGAACTCGCCGCTGCAGCCGTTCGGCCCGCCGGTGATGGAGGAGCTCAGCAAGGTCGATTTCCGTCCGGTCCGGGTGCTCGTCGACAACGATCCGCCCGACCACGTGCGCGTGCGGCGTCAGGTCAACAAGGCGTTCAACGCGCAGCGGCTGCGGCTGATGGAGGAGCCGATCCGCGAGCTGGCGCGCCGCCACATCGACCGGATCGCCGGCGATCGGGAGGTCGACTTCGTCGCGGCCCTGGCGTGGCCGCTGCCGGCGCTGGTCCTCTTCCACCTGTTCGGGATGCCCGACTCCTACCTGGACGTGGTGAAGAACGGCTCCGCCGATCGGGTCATCCTCACCACGGGCCGGCCGGACGAGCAGGAGTCGCGGCGCGCGGCCAAGGGTCTCGCGGAGTTCTACGCGCTGTGCCGGCAGCTCATCGACGAGCGGCTGGCGAACCCGAAGGACGACTTCCCCAGCGACCTGATCCGCGCCGGCGAGGGGCAGGAAGGAGCGCTGAACCCCCGGGAGCTGGTCCAGGTGATGTACTCCATGCTCTTCGCGGGCCACGAGACCACGACCGCCCATCTCGCCCACCTCATCCGGCGCGTGCTGCTGGAGCCCGGGCTGTGGCAGCGGTTGCGTGCGGAGCCCGAGCTGATCCCGAACGTGGTGGAGGAGGTCCTGCGGCTGGAGGCGCCGGTCATCAACTGGCGGCGGCGGGCCAAGCGCGAGGTGGAGGTGGCCGGCGTGACGCTGCCGGCCGACGCCAAGGTCCTGCTGCTGCTCGGCTCGGCCAACCACGACGAGGACTTCTTCGACGAGGCCGACACGCTCCAGCCGGAACGGGCGAACGCGCGCACCCACCTCACGTTCGGATTCGGCGAGCACCTGTGCCTGGGCGCGCCCCTGGCCCGGCTGGAGGGACGGATCGTGCTGGAGGAGATGGTCGCCCGCTTCCCCGCACCCGGCCTGGCCGAGCAGGAGCTGGACTTCACGCCGAGCATCCTCTTCCGATCGCCGAAGGCGTTGCGGATGACCCTGTAGGCCGGACGGACGGCGGCGCCGGGCTCAGTTGCGCAGCCGCAGGATGCGCTCGATCTCGGCGCCCGTCGCCCGCAGGGCGGGCAGATACCCCTGCTCCATCGACTCGATGGAGGTGCGGCTGGCGTGCGCCGCCACGCTGATGGCCATGGTCGGGCGGTTGGGCTGGCGGACCGGGACGGCCAGCGCGCAGATGCCCACCTCGATCTCCTGATCCATGATGCAGCAGCCGCGCTCGCGAACGTCGGCGATCACCTCGCGCAGCTGGTCGGGATCGGTGATCGTGCGGTCGGTCTCCCGCTGCAGCGGGGTGGTCGCGAGATACTCGTCGAGCTCCTCGTCGCTGAGCTCGGCCAGCAGGACCCGGCCGAGGGCGGTCAGGTAGGCCGGGATGCGGGTGCCGACCGACAGCGCGAGCGTCATGATGCGCGGGAAACTGGTCTGGGCGCGGGCCACGAAGACGACGTCGTGGCCGTCGAGGACGCCGGCCGAGCACGACTCGTGGAGCTTCTCGGCGAGCTCGTGCAGCTCGCTCTGGAAGACCTGGTCCACGGACATGGTCGACAGGTAGGTGTAGCCGAGCTCGAGGATGGTCGGACGCAGCCGGTACCGCCCGTTCTCGCTGGTCGCGTATCCGTCGGTCTCGAGCGTGTGCAGGAACCGGCGCGCGGTGGCGCGGTTGAGCCCGGCCGCGCGGGCCACCTCGGCGATGGTCAGCGTGGGCTGGCTCTGGGAGAAGCAGCGGATGACGGCGAGGCCGCGGCCGAAGGCGCTGACGTACGCCGAACGTGGGTCCTGATCACTCGCCGACGTGCCGCTGTCCTCGTCGGCTTCCTGGATGTCGTAGCTCACTGTGTCCCTGGGTGTCGTGCTGGCGAACAGACCTTCGCCTGCGCTCGGAGTTGCCTCTTGGCCGTCCGGTCGACGCTGGAGCCCTCCGCCGTCGAGTGATCATAAGAGCACCGGCGACCGTTTTCGACCCGTTGTTGCAGGCACAACGCCCGTTTCGGCTCCAATGTGACCGTTGACACGTCAGAATACAGCGCTTATGTTTCGAACAGGTGGGCGGTGTGCGAACGAATTTGCGAGCGAGACACGCTCGCCGCGTCGGACCCGGGCCGCGAGATCGCGCCCACGACCAGGTTGATGTCGCAAGGAGGCGCATGGTGCCCGAGCCAGCACGTCCGGAAGACCCGGCCACCGTCCCGGCGGTGCCGGATCCGGTCCGCAAGGCCGGTGAGGCGGTCCTCGAGGTGCGCAACCTCGCCGTCCGGTACGGTTCGGTCGCCGCGCTGCGAGGCGTCGACGTGAAGGTCCAGGCGGGCGAGATCGTGGCGCTGCTCGGGCCCAACGGTGCGGGCAAGAGCTCGCTGGCCCGCGCGATCACCGGCATGCTGCCCCAGTACGGCGGCACCCTCGTCTCCGGCGCTGTCGTCGTGCGGGGCACCGAGGTGCATCGGCGCCCGCCCAGCGCGATCGTCAAGGCCGGGGTCAGCCAGGTGCTCGAGGGCCGGCAGACGGTCATGGAGCTGACGGTCGAGGAAAACCTGCGGATCGGCGGCTACACCAGGCGGCGGGGCGGGGGCTCCGCTGACGTCCTCGAGCACGTCCTCGACCTCTTCCCGGTGCTGCGCCAACGGTTGCGCGACCGGGCCGGCTACCTGTCCGGCGGCGAGCAGCAGATGCTCGTGATCGGCCGGGCGCTGATGCAGGAGCCGACCGTGCTGGTGCTCGACGAGCCCGGCCTGGGCCTGTCGCCGAAGATGGCCGCGCACATCTACCGGCTCATCCGGCAGATCAACGAGCAGGGCACGAGCATCCTGCTGATCGAGCAGAACGCGAACGCGGCCCTCGCCGTGAGTCACTACGCCTACCTCCTCGACTCCGGCCGGACCCAGCTGGAGGGCTCGGCCGCGCAGGTGTCGGGCGACGAGCACGTCAAGAACGCCTACCTCGGTGTCGGCGAGGGCGCCCAGTCCTACCGGGCCGTTCTCGGTCTCGGCGGCGCCGACGAGGCGCCCGTCCCCGAGGTGCCCGGCCCGGCGGACGGGCTGGTCGTCAGCGGTCTGGGGCTGCGCATCGGCGGCATCAACGCGCTGTCCGACGTGTCGTTCTCGGTCGGTGCGGGCGAGTTCTTCGCCGTGATCGGCCCCAACGGCGCCGGCAAGACCTCGCTGCTCAACTCGCTGAGCGGTTTCTACCGTCCGCAGCAGGGCAATATCGCGTTCGGCGGCACGCCGCTGCTCGGGAAGTCCCCCTCCAAGATCGCGCGGCTCGGCATCGCGCGGACCTTCCAGAACCTCGCGCTGTTCGGCCAGCTGCCGGTGATCGACAACGTCATGGTCGGGCGCGAGCGGTTCCGCCGCTCGGGCGCCCTCGCCGGGGCGGTCTGGCTCGGCAAGTCCCGCCGCGAGGAGCTCCGCTCACGCGAGATCTGCAGCGAGCTGATCGACCTGATGGGCCTCGGCAAGGTCCGCAACCTGCCGGTCGGATCGCTGTCCTATGGGCAGCGCAAGCGGGTCGAGCTGGCCCGGGCGCTCGCGTCCGAGCCCCGCCTGCTGCTGCTGGACGAGCCCGTCGCCGGGATGAACTTCGACGAGACCGCCGAGCTCGCGTCCTACGTGCTGCGCGCCCGCGAGGAGATGCGCTTCGCCGTCCTCCTGGTCGAGCACGACCTGCACCTGATCATGGACATCGCCGAGCGGGTCCTCGTCCTCGACTTCGGCCAGCCGATCGCGCTCGGCACACCGCAGGCGGTGCGCGCCGACCCGGCCGTCGTCGCCGCGTACCTCGGGGTCTCCGACGCGGCCGAGGTCAACGCGCCGGACGCGCCGGCGCTGTCGCTCGAACCGGAGGTGGTGTTGTGACGCCCTTGGCCGTCAGCGGGGTGGAGCTCACCCAGACCGGGCTGTCGGGTCTCGCGCTCGGCTCGCTCTACGGGTTGATCGCGCTCGGATTCGTGATCGTGTACAAGGCGACCCGGGTCATCAACCTCGCGCAGGGCGGCACGGCCCTGCTCGGCGCGTACCTCACCTTCTGGCTGCACGTCCAGGCCGGGCTGCCGTACATCCTGGCGGTGGTGGTCGCGGTCCTGCTCTGCGCGGCGCAGGCCGCCGCGGTCGAGCGGTGGCTGATCGAACCGGTGCTTTCCCGCGACATCCACGCCTCGCTGATGGTCACCATGGGCATCCTGATCGCGGTCCAGGCGCTGGTCGCCGGCGTGTGGGGCACCGACCAGCGCAACCCGGACGACCCGTGGCGGCTCGGCAAGGTCTCGCTCGGCGGGCTCTCGATGACCACCCGCGACCTCTGGGTGATCGGCCTCGCGGCGCTGGCCGTGGTGGGCTTCTTCCTCTTCTTCCGTTTCACCCTCGTCGGTACCGCCATGCGAGCCACCGCCTTCCACCGGGTGGCGGCCTCCGCGCAGGGCATCGACTCGCGGCGGATCGGGATGCTGGCCTGGGCCATCGCGGGAGGTCTCGGCGGGCTGGCCGGGATCCTGCTCGGCACGACCGTCGGCGGCGGCCTGCAGCCCGGCATCGCCAACGCCGCGCTGGTGGCCTTGTCGGCGATCATCGTCGGCGGCCTCGACTCGCCCGGCGGCGCGGTGCTCGGCGGGGTCATCATCGGCCTCGCCCAGCAGTTCGCGGCCAGCTATGCCCCGATCTCGCTGGGCCAGGACGTCTCGACCGTGCTGCCCTACGTCGTGATGGTCGCCATCCTCGTGTTCCTGCCCACCGGCCTGCGCGGTACGGCCGAGATCCGGAGAATCTGATGTCCGTCATCCAGGCACGCCAGGAGCACCGCCCCGAGCCCGCGCTCTCCAGAGCCGACCTCGCCCGGGAGATGCGGCTGGTGCGCGGCTGGCCCCAGGGTGTCGCGCTGGCGGCCTTCGTCATCGCCGCGGTCGCCGTGCCGCTCAGCGTGGTCAACGCGTTCTGGTCGTCGATGATCGTGCTCACCGCGATCGCCGGCATCGGCGCGATCGGGCTCAACCTCTCCATGGGATACGCGGGCCAGCTCTCGCTCGGGCACTCCGCGTTCCTCGCCGTCGGTGCCTACACCGCGGCGGTCACCGGCGGCGAGCACGGCTGGCCGCTGTACCTGTGGCTGCCGGCGGTCGCGGTCGTCACCGGCCTGCTGGGCTGTCTCGTGGGCCTGTTCACCTTGCGCCTGCGCGGGCCGTACCTGGCGATCGTCTCGCTGGGCCTGGTCTTCTTCGCGATCTACCTGTTCAACAACTGGGAGTCGGTCAGCGGCGGCGTGAACGGGCTGTCGTTCGATCTGCCCAGCGCCATCGGCCCGCTCAACTTCACCGGCCTGACCTTCGGCGACGCCCTCTACGGCCGCGAGCAGAGCCTCGGCGTGCTGTGCTGGCTGCTCGCCGGGCTGGCCCTGCTCATCTCGCGCAACATCGTCCGCAGCGGCTTCGGGCGCGCCATGCTCGCCGTCCGCGAGCAGGACATCGCCGCCGAGGTCCTCGGCGTCCGGCCCTTTCGCACCAAGGTGGTGGCGCTCGGCATCGGCAGCGCCATGGGCGGCGTCGCGGGGGCGCTGCTGGCCAACGAGCTGCAGTACGTGCTGCCGGCCGGCTTCGACCTGCAGATGTCGATCCAGTACGTCGCCATCATCGTCATCGGCGGCATGGGCACCACCTTCGGCCCGGTCATCGGTGCCGCCTTCGTCACCGCCGTCCCGCAGCTGATCAACCTCTACGCGCAGCACATCCCGTTCGTGAAAGAGGCGACCGACCCCGGCTTCGGCCTCACGAAGAACAACGCGGGCCTGGTGATCTACGGCGTGCTCATCGTCGTGACGCTGATCGCCGAGCCCGAAGGCCTCGCCGGCCTGGGACGCCGCCTGCGTCGCCTCGCCCGGCGCGCCGTCTCCGCGCGCACCGATCCCCACTAGCTGCCGCACCGCAGCCCTCGTCACCGACCGGTCACACCCCACCGGTGTGCTGGGCGCTGCCCGCTATCAGGACGTCCGAAGTCCGCACATCCTCCGACGAAAGAGTATGAAGATGTCCGCATTCCTGCGTCGGGTCCGCCGCCGCCCGGCCGTCGTCTTAGCGACGGCCGTCGTCACCGCGCTCGCCGTGTCCGGCTGCGGCGCCACCTCCGCCAGTTCCGCCGGCTCGTCCGGCGGCGCGAAGGGCGCGACACCCGGGTACAACGCCAGCACCAAGACCTTCGCCGTCAGCGCCATCCTCCCGCTCAGCGGTTCGCTGGCGCCGGCCGGCACCGCGATCTCCGCCGGTGAGAAGATCTTCTTCGACGCCCTCAACGCGAAGGGCGGCGTCAGCGGCAAGTACAAGGTCGACTACAAGGCCGAGGACTCCCAGTACAACCCCCAGACCACCGTGCCGCTCTACAGCCGGATCAAGGGCGACAACGTCCTGATCTCCGGCCTGCTCGGCACCGCGATCATCAACACCCTCAAGCCCCAGTTCGCCACCGACAACATGACGGTGGTGGCCGACTCCAGCAGCGGGGCGCTACTGCGCGAGCCGCACCTGCTGCCGTACGGGTCCTCGACCCAGACGAACATGATCAACCTGGCGGCGTACGCGGCGCAGAAGCTCGGCCACCAGAGCGACGTGTTCTGCTCGGTGACCCAGGCCGACGACCTCGGCAAGGAGAACCGCGACGGCGTCCAGTTCGCCGTCACGGAGCTGGGGCTGAAGTTCGGCGTCGACGCGGCCGTCCAGCAGACCGACACGAACTTCACACCCCAGATCCAGAAACTGAAGAACGCGGGCTGCCAGGTCGTCATGCTGGGCGCCACCACCGGACAGGTCCCCGGCCTGATCGCCGCCGCGGTCCAGCTGGGCTACCAGGCCCAGTGGATGGGCCAGAGCAACGTGTACGACCCGAGCTTCGCGTCCTCGCCGATCGCCCCCTACCTCAAGGACCACCTGCTCACCGCGCTCATCGGCGTGGACTGGGACAACGCGGCGCCGGGCATGGTCGCGCTGCGCGAGGCGTTCGACAAGTACGGCAAGGCGGCCAGCGCCAAGCAGAGCTCCTTCACCCAGCTCGGCTACGCGCACGGCATGCTGGTCGAGGCGATCCTGCAGCAGGCGGTCGCGAACGACGACTTCACCCGCGCCGGCATCCTGAAGGCCAGCCAGCAGGTCGGCGACTTCGACTACGGCGGCATCCTGCCGAAGTTCGGCTATCACGACCCGGACAAGCGGACGGCCCCGCTGGTCACCTCCATCTTCAAGGTCGACCCGAGCAAGCCGATGGGTCTCGCGCCGGAGTCGGTCGACTACGGCACCCCGGCGGCGTCGAAGTTCGTCGCGCAGTAACACCTGCCCCAGGGGTCGCGGCCGGACGTCCGGCCGCGGCCGCCTGAGGCATGCTCGGCGACATGTTCGCAGGTCGCGGGCTTACGCTGCGACCTTGACGGGCGGTTGGGCTCGTCATACGGTGGTGTAGCGAGAGCGATCACATGGGCGCTCTGCGAACACTCGTCAGCGAACACCCGGCCATCCGGCCGTT
This sequence comes from Dactylosporangium sp. CA-092794, assembly GCF_050948465.1. Taxonomy (NCBI): domain Bacteria; kingdom Bacillati; phylum Actinomycetota; class Actinomycetes; order Micromonosporales; family Micromonosporaceae; genus Dactylosporangium; species Dactylosporangium sp. CA-092794. The sequence goes on from NZ_CP192044.1 coordinate 5,299,830, forward strand.
CCCTGTGGCGCTGCTCTAGGAGGTGCTGCCTTGATCACCGTCGAGGAGACCGAGAACCTGACCCACGTCGGACCGGGCACGGCCGCCGGCGAATACCTCCGCCAGTTCTGGCTGCCGTTCCTGGGCTCCGACGCGGTCGAGGCGGGCGGCCAGCCGTTCCCGGTGCGCCTGCTCGGGGAGGACCTGGTCGCCTTCCGCCGGGAGGACGGCAAGGTCGGCCTCGTGGACGTCGCCTGCGCCCACCGGCGGGCGCCGATGCTCTACGCCCGCAACGAGGGCTGCGGCCTGCGCTGTGTCTACCACGGCTGGCAGTACGACATCGACGGGCAGTGCACCGACATGCCGGCCGAGCCCGCCAACAGCCGTTTCAAGCAGCACGTCAGGATCAAGGCGTACCCGTGCCGGGAGCGCAACGGCGTCGTGTGGACGTACCTGGGCAAGGGCGATCCGCCGGAGCTGCCCGAGGTCGAGTGGAACCTCGTCCCGGCGCAGAACGTGCACGTGTCCTTCCGGGTGCAGGAGACCGACTGGCTGAGCTCCTACGAGGGCGAGATCGACTCGGCACACGCCCCGATCCTGCACGGGCGGCTCGACACCACCAGCAAGCGCTCCCGCACCACGATGGCACGATCCGGGCGGCCGATCTTCGACGTCATGCAGCAGGACTTCGGCGTGAGCATCGGCGCCCGCCGGACGGTGCCGGACCGCGACGAGCTGTACTGGCGCGTCAACCAGTTCGTGATGCCCTTCTACACGCTGGTGCCGCCCAAGAGCGAGGAGTGGGCCGAGCTCACCGGGCACGCGTGGGTGCCGATCGACGACTCGCACACGCTCGCCGTCGGCTTCACGTATCTTCCCGACCGGCCGCTGAAGGACCGGATGGTCGACGTCTTCACGCACGGCCACAAGGGGCGCGAGACCGGCCACCCGAGCGTGGACGCCTACGACCCGGACATCCCGCGGAACGTGCCCTACTGGAAGTACACCACCAAGTTCCGGCACGCCACCAACTACCGGTTCGACCACAGCCTGCAGCAGACCACGTACTTCTCCGGACTGCCCGGGCTGTGGGTGCAGGACGTCGCCTGCCAGAACGGGGCCCAGGCGGTGCCGCGCGGCCACGAGCACCTGACCTCCAGCGACGCGGGCATCGTGATCGTGCGCCAGGTGATGCGCGACTGCGTCGCGGCGTACGCCGAATCCGGTGAACTGCCCACCGCCGCCACCGATCCGACGGTCTATCGCGTCCGCGCGGTCGCCAGCCTGCTCAAGACCGACGAGGCGTGGGTCGAGGCCCTCGGCGAGTTCATGTTCAAGGACGTCGGCGAGCCACTGGGCTACCAGATCCCCTGAGCCGTGCCCCGCGCCCGGACCGTCGCACTGTCGCACCGTCGGAGAGGAACCACCGTTGAAGATCATTGCCAGCCGCGAACGCTGCAAGGGCCACGGGCAATGTGAACTGTTCGCGCCGGACTACTTCGAGATCGACGACCAGGCGCTCGTCGTGGTCGTCAAGGACGACGTCGCGCCGGCCGACGTGGCCGCGGTCGAGGACGCGGTCAGCCACTGCCCCGAGGTCGCTCTCCGGCTGCAGCGGGTCTGAGCGGATGGCGGTGATGACGGCGATGACGGTCGGCGACTACCTGCGGGTGCCGTACCTGGTGACGGCCCAGTCGGTGCCGCTGCCGGACGGGTCCTGGGTGCGCCGCGTCGAGCACCCCGAGCTTCCGGACTGCGCCGCGCAGGCCGAGTCCATCCTCGACGCGCTCGCCCTGCTGGACACCAGACGGATCGAGACGGTCCTGGCGATGCTCGCGAGCGGGCAGACCCCGCCCACCCGGCGCTACCTGCTCGGCGACACCCAGGCCCGGCAGCGCGTCCAGCGGGCCGGCCTGGCCGAGCGGGTCGAGCCGCTGTGGCGCAGCGACGGGCAGTCCCTGCGCGAGCGGGCCGGGTGAGCGGATGAATACCGGTGCCGCGTTCATCGGAGTGGGGTACTCCGCCGTCGACCGCAAGAGCGACCGCAGCGTCCTGTCCTATGCCCACGAGGCGGCGCTGGACGCCCTGCGCTCGGCCGGCATCGATCGGGATGACATCGACGGCTACGTCGGCATCGGTTCGAACCCGAACCCGCCGGCCGTCGCCGGGGACGGCGCCGACCACGTCTCGGCCTACCTGATGTGCGACAGCCTCGGGCTGGGGCCGCTGTCGTGGGTGAGCGACGTGTCGGGATTCGCCGTCAACATGGCGGCCACGGCCGCGGCCGCCATCCGCGCGGGCCTGTGCACGGCCGTGCTCGGGGTGCGCGCGGTGCACCGGGGCGGCGCGGAGGCGCCCGGCGCCGGTACGACCGCCCGGGCCGCGGGCGAGGACCAGTGGACGCTGCCGTTCGGCGCCGGCCCGGGCGGGACCCGGTTCGCGCAGCGGATGCGGCAGTACCTCGAGCGCTCCGGTGCCCGGCGCGAGGACGTGTGGGCGATCGTGAGCGCCGCCCGCGAGCACGCCCGCGACAACCCGGTGGCCTACTTCCGCGACGCCGGCCTCTCGCTGGAGGAGTACCTCGCGGCGCCGATGATCAGCGATCCGCTGTCGCTGTACGACTGCGATCTGCCGGTCAGCGGGGCCGGCGCGTTCGTGATGGTGTCCGCCGAGGCGGCCCGGCAGGACGGACGCCCGGCGGCCTACCTGCGCGCCCACGCCAACTGGACGAACGCCGGCAGCGTGCTGGAGCGGGCCGGTCTGGTCCCGGCCGACATCGACGTCTGCCAGCTGTACGACGGCTACTCGTTCATGGTCTACGAGTGGCTGGAGCGCCTCGGCTGGTGCGACGAGGACAGCGGCTGGAAGTTCGTGGCCGACGGGCACACGCGGCCCGGCGGCGACCTGCCGGTCAACACCTTCGGCGGCGCGCTGGGCGAGGGCCGGCTGCACGGCATGGGCCATCTCCGCGAAGGGATCGCGCAGGTCATGGGCGCGGCCGGACGTCGACAGGTCGCGGATGTCGAGCACTGCCTGGTGCAGATCGGTCCCTTCGACCGGTCGGCGCTGGCGGTCCTGAGCAGGGAGGCACAGTAACGATGGACGATGCGGGCGACCGCCGGCCCCCGGCGGCCCTCGACGGCTGCCGGGTGCTCGAACTGAGCCATCTCGCCGGGGCGGTGGCCGGGAAGATCCTGGCGGATCTTGGCGCCGACGTGGTGAAGGTCGAGCCGCGCGGCGGCGAGCCGGCCCGCTGGACCGAGCCGGCCCACACCGACAGCCACGGCGGGCGGCACGGCCTGGAGTTCCTGGCGTTCAACGGCAACAAGCGCAGCGTGACGCTCGATCTCGCGGCGGAGGCCGGCCGGGAGATCCTCGCCCGCCTCGCCGGTACCGCCGACATCGTGCTCCTGGATTGGGAGCGGATCGGCGATCCGGGCGAGGCCGACCGGCTCTTCGAACTGTGCGCCCGCGACAACCCGAAGCTGGTGTGGTGCGAGATCTGGCCCTACGGGCGGGGCGCCGATGAGACGACCCTGGCCACCGAGCTGACCCTGCAGGCCCAGGGCGGCCACCTCTACCTCAACGGCGAGATCGACCGTCCGCCGGTGCGGGTCAGCGCGCCGGTCGCGTCGGTGCAGAGCGGCGCGGAGGCGGCGAGCGCGGCGCTGATGGCCCACTACCACGCGGTGCGGACCGGCGTCGGCCAGCGCGTCGACGTGTCGGTCCAGGAGTGCGTCGTGTGGACGCTGCTCAACACGACGATGACCTGGCAGTGCCTCGGCGTGGACGAGGTGCGGGGCGGCTCGGTGAAACGGGAACGCGGCAACACGTTCTTCACCCGGCTCGTCTGGCCGTGCCGCGACGGCTTCATCCAGTTCGGCCCGGTCGGCGGGGGCGGCGGCGCGGCCCGCGAGACCTCCTACCGCACGCTCGTCGAGTGGATGCGCGACGAGGGCTTCTACGCCCCGATCCTGGACGCCCACGACTGGAACGGCGAGGCCCGCTTCGGCGTGCCGCAGGAAGCCTACGACGAGGTGAGCGAGGCGATCGGCGCCTTCATCCGCACCCGCACGCTCGACGAGCTGATCGAGCGCGGCATGAAACGCCGGATCCTGCTCGCGCCGATCTACTCGATCCCGCAGCTGCTGCGGGCCGAGCAGCTGCTCGCTCGCAACTACTTCCGGCCGGTCGAGGACCCGCTGCGGGACGCCACGGCCGTGCACCCCGGGCCGTTCGCGGTGATGTCGCGGACCCCGTTGGTCGAGCCCGGACCGGCGCCGGTCGCCGGGGCCCACACCAGAGCCCTGCTGAGCGACGCCGGGCTCGGTGCCGAGGAGATCGAGATGCTCATCGCGGCGGAGGCGGTATGACGCAGGGCGACCCGACGGGGCAGGCGGCCCCGGGCATCTTCAGCGGGCTGAAGGTGCTGGACTTCACGTGGGCGGCGGCCGGGCCCATCGTCACCAAGCAGTTCGCCGACAACGGCGCCGAGGTGGTGAAGATCGAGTCGCGCAGCCACCCGGACAGCGTCCGGCTGGGCGGCCCGTTCTTCGAGGCGAAGCCGGGCATCAACCGCAGCGGGTTCTTCGCCGACTTCAACAGCTCCAAGAAGAGCGTCGCGATCGACCTGGGCAGCGACGAGGGCCGCGACGTGGTCGGCCGGATGGTGCGCTGGGCCGACGTCGTCGCCGACAACTTCCGCCCGGGCGTGCTGGACCGCTGGGGTCTCGGCCACGACCGCCTGTCCGAGATCAACCCGCGGGCGATCCTGGTCAGCTCCTCGCTGTACGGCGAGGGCGGGCCGTGGTCGAGGCTGGCCGGCTTCGGCGCGCAGGGCGCCGCCGCCGCGGGCATCCACGGCCTGACCGGCTGGCCCGATCTGCCGCCGGCGCTGCCCAAGGGCGCCTACACCGACTCGGTCTCGCCGCGCTACGCCATGGCCGCGATCACCGCCGCGCTCATCGAGCGGGAGCGGACCGGGCTGGGCCAGCGGATCGAACTGTCGCAGGTGGAGACGACGGTCGGCATCCTGGCCGGGCAGCTGCTGCAGTGGCAGCTGACGGGCCGGGCACCCGGCCGTGACGGCAACCGCCGGCCGGGCCGGCGGCTGCACGCCGTCCTGCCGTGCGCGGGCGAGGACAACTGGATCGCGGTCGACGTGCGCACCGACGACGAGTGGCGCGCCCTGTGCCGGGTGCTGGTGGACTTCGGCGGGGAGTACCTGGCCGACAAGCTGTCCGCGGTCGACGCGCTCGCTCGCGCGCAGGAGGTCGAGGAGCTGGTCGCCGCCGTGACGGCCGCCGCCGACCGGTTCGCGTTGATGGAGCGGCTGCAGGCCGCCGGCGTGCCGTCGGGGGCCGTGCTCAAGGGCTCCGATCTGCTGGCCGACCCGAGGCTGCGCAACCGCCGCCACTTCTGGGCGCTCGAGCACGCCGAGATGGGGACGCTGGACTACAACGGGCCGGCCTACCGGTTCGAGAAGACCCCGTCCCGGCTGACGTCGGCGGCGCCGCTGCTCGGCGAGCACACCGACGAGGTGATGCGCGACGTGCTCGGGATGGACGCCGGCACGATCGCGCGACTGCGGGCGAACGGCGTCCTGCAGTGATCGATCGCACGGAGGCACTCATGCAGCAGGTGGTCCGGTGAGCACCGTGACGGCGCGCGCTCTGGTCCTGGAGGCGCCCGCGACCGAGCCGGTCCTGGCCGAGATCGACGTCCTGGACCCCGGCCCGGGGGAGGTCCGCATCAAGGTGAGCGCCTCCGGCGTGTGCGGGACCGACGGGCACGCCATCGAAGGCACGCACCCGATGCCCGTGCGCCCCGTCGTCCTCGGCCACGAGGGCGCCGGCGTCGTGGAGAGCGTCGGCGCGGGCGTCACCGGCCTGGCGCCCGGCGACCACGTCGTGTGCGCCCTCGCCGTGCCGTGCGGGACATGCCGGCAGTGCCGGCGCGGTCTCGCCGAGCACTGCAACAGCCCCGCGCGCCGGCAGGCGATGTCCGGCGTCATGGCCGACGGCGGAAGCCGGCTGCGATACAAGGGGGAGCCCGCCTACCCGTTCTTCGGGGTCGGCACGCTGGCCGAGTACACCACGGTCCGGCGCGAGCAGGCCGTGCGGGTCGACCCGGCGCTGCCGCTCGACGAGTTCTGCCTGGCCGGCTGCGGCGTGATCACGGGCTACGGCGCCGTGCTCAACGTCGCCCGGGTCGGCCCGGGGGACACGGTCGTGGTCGTCGGGGCCGGCGGGGTCGGGGTCAACGTCATCCAGGCGGCGCGCACCGCGGGCGCGAGCACGATCGTGGCGGTCGACGGTGTACCGGAGAAGCTCGACCTGGCCCGCAAGTTCGGCGCCACGCACGTCGTCGAGGCGTCCTCGGACGTCGCCAAGGAACTGGGCGCCATCGAGCCCGACGGCGCCGACGTGGTGTTCGAGGTCGTGGGCAAGCCCGAGCTGCTCACCATGTGCCTGGGACTCACCCGGGTCGGCGGTACCTGCGTGATGGTCGGCATCCCGCCGATGGGCGCGCGGCTGTCCTTCGACGCGTTCACGGTCAGCGCCAACCGGCGCCTGCTGGGCTGCCGCGGCGGCGCCGTGGTGCCCGAGCGGGACATCGAGCGGCTGGTGGCGCTCTACCGGGCCGGCTCGCTCAACCTCGCCGGCCTCATCGGGCAGCGGATCGGGCTGGACGACGTCTTCACCGCGCTGGACGCGCTCGGCCGCAGCTCGTTCGCCCGCAGCCTGGTGGTCTTCTGATGACCGGCACCGCCGCGCCGGCCGGCGTCGTCGTGGTCGGCGGCTCGCTCGCCGGGCTGCACACCGCGGAGGCGCTGCGCATCGAGGGGTTCTCCGGGCGCATCACCGTGGTGGACGCCGACCCGCAGCCGCACTACGACCGGCCGCCGATGTCCAAGGACTATCTGCACGGGCGCCTGCCGGCCGAGCGGCTGCTGCTGCGCGACCGGGAACGCATCGACGCGCTCGGGGCCGACTGGCGGCTGGGCACGACGGCGACGGCGCTGGACCCGGCCCGGCGCACCGTGCGGCTCTCCTCGGCGGCGGGGGCCGCCGAGGTGGAGTACGACGAGCTGGTGATCGCGACCGGCGTGACCCCGATCCTGCCGCCGTCGCTGGCCGTGCCGGGCGCCCACGTCCTGCGCACCAAGGACGACGCCGACCGGCTGCGCCGCGAGTTGCGGCCCGACGGCTCGCTGGTCATCGTCGGCGGCGGTTTCATCGGGCTGGAGGTGGCCGCCGCCTTCCGGACCGTCGGCGCCCGGGTGGACGTCGTGGAGGCGCTGGACACGCCGCTGCACCGGCAGCTCGGTCCGGTCATCGGCCGCGCGCTGCAGCGCCGGCACGAGCGCGAGGGCGTCGTCTTCCACCTCGGGCGGCAGGCGAGCGCGGTCTCGCCGGACGACCGGGGCATCGCGGTCACCCTCGACGACGGCACGGTCCTGGAAGCCGGGGCGCTGCTGGTCGCGGTCGGGTCCGCCCCCGGCACGGCCTGGCTGGCCGGCTCCGGGATCGACACGGCCGGCGGCGTCGTCGCCGACGGGCACCTGCGGGCGGCCCCGCACATCCACGCCGTCGGTGACGTCGTGCGCTGGCCGCACCCGCTCGCCGGCCGGCCGGTGCGCATCGAGCACTGGTCGACGGCGATCGAGCAGGCGAAGTACGTCGCCCGGCGGATCACCGGCACCGGCGGGGACAAGCCCTTCGACGCGCTGCCCTACTTCTGGTCCGACCAGTACGACCGGAAACTGCAGGCACACGGCTTCCCGGACGGCAACGCCGAGATCGAGGTGATCGACGGCGACCTCGACGGTGACCGGTTCGCCGCGCTCTATCTCACCGAGGGCCGGGCGACCGCGGTCGTCGGGATGAACAACCCGCGGCAGACCCTGGCCGGCAGGCGCCGGGTGCTCGCCGAGCTGACAGTGCAGGAGGCATCATGACGGACGCGGACACCCCGGCCGCGGCGCAGCGGCCGGCCTATCCCATGGGGCGTGAGGCCGGATGCCCCTTCGCGCCGCCGCCGGAATACCGGCGGCTGCGGGACAGCGAGCCGATCTCCCGGGTCCGGCTGTACGACGGACGCGAGGCGTGGCTGTTCACGCGGTACGAGGACATCCGGGCCGTGCTCGCGCACCCGTCGGTGAGCGCGGAGACGCTCGATCCCCGGTTCCCGTTCCTGACCCCGGGCGACAAGGTCTCCAAGCAGGCGCAGTCCTTCCAGCGCTGGGACGACCCGCGGCACGCCACGCGCCGGCGGATGCTGATGCCCAACTTCACGATCAAACGGATCGAGGCGATGCGCCCCCGGATCCGGGCGATGATCGACGACATCTACGACCGGATGATCGCGCTGGGGCCGCCGCTCGATCTGGTCGAGCACCTGGCCCTGGCGTTGCCGTCGTCCGTCGCCTGTGACCTGCTCGGCGTCGACTACAGCAGCCACGAGTTCTTCGAGACCCGCTTCGCGGTGCGCCTGGACCGCCGCTCGAGCGCGGAGCAGGTGCAGCGGGCCAACGCCGAGGTCCGGGCGTTCGTCGACGACGTGGTCCGGTCCAAGTACGGCGCGAACAAGCCCGACCTGATCGGGCAGTTCGTGACCAGGCACGTGGAGACCGGGGAGGTCGCCCACGAGGACGCGGTCACCGACGCGATGCTCCTGCTGCTGGCCGGGCACGAGACGACCGCCAACATGATCGCGCTGGGCACCCTGGCGCTGCTCGATCATCCGGGGCAGCTCGACCGGGTCCGCGCCGACCGGGGGATCGTCCCGAACGCGGTCGAGGAGCTGCTGCGGTTCCTCACCATCTCGCACTCCATGGGCGTGCGGCTCGCCAAGGAACCGTTCGAGATCTCGGGCCAGGCGATCGCGGCCGGCGACGGGCTGCTGGTACCGGTGGCCGCCGGGAACTGGGACGACTCGGTCTTCGCGCACCCGGAGCGACTCGACGTCACCCGCGAGGCCCGCGGGCACCTCACCTTCGGCTTCGGGCCGCACGTCTGCCTGGGGCAGCCGCTGGCCCGTATGGAGCTCGACGAGGTGTTCTCCACGCTGTTCGAGCGCTTCCCCGGGCTGCGCGCCGAGCGTCCCGCCGGCGAGGCCGCCTTCAAGTTCGACGCCGTCTTCTACGGCCTCTACGACCTGCCCGTCACCTGGGACGCCGAGGCGGCCCGGGAGGTCGCGGCACAGCACGCCCCGGAGGTAGTCGCGTGAGAGTCACCGTCGATTCCAGCAAGTGCGTCGCGGCGGGCCTGTGCGTGATGACGGAGGCCAGCGTCTTCGACCAGGCCGAGGACACCGGCATCGTGACGCTGCTGACCGACCGTCCGGCGCCGGAGATCGGCGACCAGGTGCGCGAGGCCGCCCGGATCTGTCCCGCGGTCGCCATCGCCATCCACGAGGACGGTGACGCGTGACGCCGGCGCCACCGACCGTCTCCACCACCGGCACGACCAGGAGGACCTTCGCGTGACCACCGCACCCGAGATCGATCCGGACATCCGCTCGACCATCCAGCTGCCGCCCACCGATCTGCTGATCGGCGGCGAGTGGCAGCCGGCGGCGACGGGCGAGCGCTTCGAGGTCATCGACCCGGTGACCGAGCAGGTCATCGCCCGGGTGGCCCGGGGCCGGCAGGCGGACGTCGAACGGGCCGTCGCCGCGGCCCGCGCCGCCGTCGACGGGGGCGCGTGGTCGAAGCTGTCCGGAGTCGACCGCGCCAAGCTGCTGTTCCGTCTCGCCGACCTCATGGAGCGCGACTTCAGGGCGATGACGCTGGTCGAGACGCTCGACATCGGCCAGCCGCTGAAGAACCCGGCGGCGGCCATCGCCGCGCTGCGCTACTTCGCGGGCTGGGCCGACAAGATCGACGGCCGGCACGTGATGCTCCCCGACAGCAACGGCCGCCCGACGCACACCTACGTCCGGCGCGAACCCATCGGCGTGGTCGCCGCGATCACCCCGTGGAACTCGCCGCTGATGACCGGCGCCTGGAAGATCGCCCCGGCGCTGGCGGCCGGCTGCTCGGTGGTGATCAAGCCGCCGGAGGACGCGCCGCTGTCCACCCTGTACCTGGGCGCGCTGGCGCTGGAGGCCGGCTTCCCGGCGGGTGCGATCAACATCGTTCCCGGCTACGGCCCCGAGGCGGGCGCGGCGCTGGTGGCCTCGCCGGGCGTGGACAAGGTGACGTTCACCGGGAGCACGGCCGTCGGCCGCCAGATCGGCGCCACCGCCTCCGGCGCGCTGAAGGCGGTGACGCTGGAGCTCGGGGGCAAGTCGCCGCAGGTGGTGTTCGCCGACGCGGACATCGAGCGGCACATCCCGATGATGGCGCGCCAGTTCTACCTCAACAGCGGCCAGGTCTGCGCCGCGGGAACGCGCCTGCTGGTGGAGCGCGCGGCGATGGACCAGGTGGTCGAGGGGGTCGCCCGGCAGCTGCGCCGGGTGCGGGTCGGCGATCCCTTCAAGCCCGACACCCAGATCGGTTCGCTGATCAGCCGCAAGCAGCTCGACCGCGTGTCGGGTTACATCGACCAGGGCCGCGCGCAGGCCGAGCTGGTCACCGGGGGCAACCGGATCGGGGACACCGGCTTCTTCGTCGAGCCGACGCTGTTCATCGGTACCAACGACGTCGTCATCGCCAAGGAGGAGATCTTCGGGCCGGTGGGCGTGGTGGTGCCGTTCGACACCTACGACGAGGCCATCCGGCTGGCCAACGAGACGCCCTACGGCCTCGCGTCGGTGGTCTACACGAGCGACATCGGCACGGCGCACCGGGCCGCCGCACAGATCAGGGCGGGGATGGTCCGGGTCAACGGCGGCGCGTCCGTGCCGTCGGTGCACGTGCCCTTCGGCGGCATGAAGGCCAGCGGCATCGGCCGGGAGCTCAGCTTCTCGGGCATCGAGGCGTGCACCGTCGAGAAGACCGTCAGCTTCGAGCTCTGAGCGCCGGCCCACGTACGACATCAACGAGAGGACAGGCATGTTCGACGATCTCACCAACAAGGTCGCCATCGTGACCGGAGCCGCCCGCGGCATCGGCCTCGCCTACGCCACGGCGCTGGCCGGGGCGGGAATGAAGGTCGCGCTGTCCGACATCCTCGACGAGGAGGGGGAGCGGGCCGCCGCCGAGCTGCGCGACCACGGGCACGAGGCGGTCTACATCCGTGCCGACGTGAGTGACCAGCAGTCGGTCCAGTCGCTGGCGAAGCAGACCGCGGAGACCTTCGGCGGGATCGACACCCTGGTCAACAACGCGGCCATCTGGGGCGATCTGCAGTTCGCGTCGGTGTTCGACATCTCGCCCGAGCGGTGGGACCGCTCGTTCGACGTCAACGTCAAGGGCGTGTTCCTGACGTCGGTGGCCGCGGCCCGGTACATGGAAGGCCGGCCGGGCGCCGCGATCATCAACCAGGCGTCCACCGCGCCGTACATCGCCACGCCCCGCACGGCCGACTACAGCTCGGGCAAGGCCGCGGTCATCACCCTCACCAAGACGCTGGCGAAGAGCTTCGGCGACCTCGGCATCCGGGTCAACGCCATCGCGCCGGGCGGGATCGCCACCGAGGCGTCGCTGAACAAGTCGGTGGACCTCTTCGCGGACGCCGCGATCGCCCAGCAGTGCATCAAGCGCGCCGGGCAGACGTCCGACCTGATCGGTCCGCTGCTGTTCCTGGCGAGCGACGCCTCCGGCTACATGTCGGGGCAGACGCTCGTCGTGGACGGCGGAAAGACGATGACCGCCTGACCGGCGGTCGGGGAAGGAGCCTCGACGATGGGTGGCACGATCAGCGCGGCCGGAGCAGCCACCGGCGCGCATCCCGTCCATCATGATCGCCTCTACCTCGGCGGTCGCTGGGTCCCGCCGGCGTCGGACGAGCGGATCGCGGTGGTCTCGCCGTCGTCGGAGGAGGTCATCGCCACGGTCGCGGCACCGGCGGCGCCGGACGCCGACGCGGCCGTCGCCGCGGCGCGGGCCTCGTTCGAGTCGGGGCGGTGGCGCCGCACCCCCGTGCCGGAGCGGATCGCGGCGATGCGGCGGCTCGCGGACGCCTACGAGGCCCGGGTACCGCAGATCGGCGACATCCTGACGTCGGAGATGGGTGCCGTCACCCGCTGGACCCGCATGGTCCACGCCGCGGGTTCGGTGGCGCTGATCCGGGCGGTCTGCGACGACGCGGAGCGGTACCCGTGGGAGGAGACCCGGCTCGGCGGCGCGGCGAGCGTCATCCGGGAGGCCGGTGGCGTCGTCGTGGCCATCCCGCCGTGGAATGTCCCGCAGTCGACCCTGCTGTCGAAGCTGATTCCCGCGCTGCTCGCGGGATGTTCGGTCGTCGTCAAGCCGTCGCCCGAGACCCCGCTGGACGCCCTGGTACTCGCCGAGCTCATCGACGGTCTCGGGCTCCCGGAGGGGGTGGTGAGCATCCTGCCGGGCGGCCGGGACATCGGCGAGCGGCTGGTCGCCCACCGCGAGGTCGACCACGTCGCGTTCACCGGGTCGACGGCGGCGGGCCGCAGCATCGCCGCCGTCTGCGGGCGGGACCTGAAGCGGGTCACCCTGGAGCTGGGCGGCAAGTCGGCGGCGATCGTGCTCGACGACGCGGACCTCGACGTCGTCGCGGCCGGTTTGCGGGCGTCCGCGTTCAACATCAGCGGGCAGGCGTGCATCGCCCAGACTCGGGTGCTGGCCCCTCGCCACCGGTACCGGGAGGTCGTCGACGCGCTGGCGGGCATGGTCGGCGGTCTGCGGGTCGGCGATCCCTTCGATCCGTCGACCGACCTCGGGCCGCTGGTCAGCTCGGTCCACCGGGACCGGGTGCGCTCCTACGTCCGGATCGGCGTCGCCGAGGGCGCGCGGGCGGTGGTCGGCGGGGCCGACGCCCCGACCGGTACCGATCGGGGCTGGTACCTGCGGCCGACGCTGTTCGCCGACGTCGACAACCGGATGCGCATCGCGCAGGAGGAGATCTTCGGGCCCGTCCTGTGCGTGATCCCGTACGACGACGACGCGGACGCCGTGGGCAAGGCCAACGACTCCGAGTACGGGCTGGCCGGCACGGTGTGGACGACGGACCCGGCGCGGGCCGACGCCGTGGCCCGTGAGGTCCGCACCGGCATGATCGGCGTCAACGGGTTCCGGCCGCACTTCTCGATGCCGTTCGGCGGCGTCAAGTCCTCCGGCATCGGCCGGGAGTTCGGCCGGGAGGGGCTGGACACCTTCGTCGAGCCGAAGGCCTACTACCATCCGCTGCCGGCATGACGGCGGGCGGCCCGCAGCCGGTGCCCTCCGCCGAGACCCGGCCCTTCTGGGCCGGGCTGGCCGCGCACGAGCTGCGCCTGCCCTGGTGCTCCGGCTGCGGGCGGTTCGAACATCCGCGCGCCATCCGCTGCCCGCGCTGCCTGCGTGAGCCCGTCTGGCGGCGGATCTCGGGCCGGGCGTCCGTGGCGTCCTGGACGGTCGTGCACCGGCCCCTCGTGCCCGGCCTGGCGCCGCCGTACGTCGTGGGGACGGTCTGTCCCGACGAGCAGCCGGACCTGGTGCTGGACACCCGCCTGGCGGCGGCCCCGCAGGACCTGCGGACCGGGACACCGGTCGAGGTCGTCTACCACGACGATCCGCGCGGGTTCACGGTGCACGCCTTCCGGGTCCGGCGTGCGGCGGACGGCATCGCGGGTCGTTGACATGCCCGCCGGCCCGAACCTAGTGTTGCCTATGGAACGACCACATGTTCGTATCGTGAACGCGGGTCGTGACGACGAGAATGGAGGAACCGTCATGGGCGGCTCCGTGCTCCAAGCGACGGACGGCGATCTGTTCATCGACGGGCGGGCCGTTTCGGGCGGCCGTCGCGTCGAGGTGCGCGATCCCGGCCGCACCGCCGACGTCGTCGCGACCGTCGCCGAGGGCGGGCCCGAGCACGTGCGGCTCGCCGTCGAGGCGGCCGACCGGGCCCGCCGCGGCTGGGCCGCGACGCCGCTGGATCGCCGCCTGGCGGTGCTGCTGGCCGCGGTGACCGCGGTGGAGCAGCGGGTCGACCGGCTCGCGGTGCTGCTGTCCAGGGAGAACGGCGGCACCCGGATCGAGTCCACGATGGATCTCTCCCGGGGCGCGGCGCTGTTCCGGGACTTCCTGCGGCGCGCGCCCGGCGTGCTCGACGAGCGCGTGGTCGACAACGACCAGCACCGGCTCACCGTGGCGCGCCGGCCGGTCGGCGTCGCGGGCCTGATCGTCCCGTGGAACTCGCCGGTCGTCCTGACGATCTCCAAGCTGGCACCGGCCCTGATCGCCGGCAACACGGTGGTGGTCAAGCCGTCGCTGCTCGCGCCGGTCGTCATCGGGCAGGTCCTGCGGAGCATCGGCGAGCTGCTGCCCGACGGCGTGGTCAACGTCGTGCACGGTGGTGCCGCGGTGGGCGGTGCCCTGGTCGCGCACCCCCGGGTCCGGAAGGTCTCCTTCACCGGCAGCGTGGCCGTCGGGCAGCAGATCATGGCGGCCGCGGCCGGCAACGTGGCGCGGATCAGCCTCGAACTGGGCGGCAACGACCCCGCCGTCGTCCTCGACGACGTGGACCTGGACGCGGCGGCGCCGCTGCTGGCCCGGGGGATCTACACCCGGGCCGGGCAGGTCTGCTTCGCGGTGAAGCGGGTGTACGTGCCGAGGTCCCGTCACGACCAGGTGGTGGAGGCGATCCGCGCCGTCGTGGACGGGTTCCGGGTGGGGCACGGGCTGGACGGCGAGACGACCTTCGGGCCGCTGATCACGGCGGCCGCGCGGGAACGCGTCGAAGGGCTCGTGCGGCGCGCCGGCGCGGCGGGGGGCACCGTGCACCAGCTCGGCCGGCCCACGGCCGCCGTCGACTGGGACGGCGGCAACTTCATGCTCCCGCGGCTCGTCACGGGGCTGGGCCAGGACGCCGAGCTGGTCGCCGTGGAGCAGTTCGGGCCGGTCGTCCCGGTGATCGCCTATGACGACGTCGACCAGGCCGTGGCGATGGCCAACGACTCCGAGTTCGGGCTGTGCTCCTCGGTGTGGAGCGCCGACACCGGCCGCGCGTTCGAGGTCGCCGGCCGGCTCGAGGCGGGTGGCACGTTCATCAACAGCCACAACGTCTCCTCGCTGTCCTTCGACATGCCCTTCGGCGGGGTCAAGCACAGCGGCCTCGGCCGCGAGCGCACCGACCTCGGGCTGCTGGAGTACGTCGAGGAGCACGCGATCCGGCTGGCCCACTGAAGCAGCACAGCGCACTGGAGCAGAGCAGAGGACAGGATGAAGGACTTCGAGGCGGAGCTCGCCGCGCTGCGGGCGCAGATCAAGGTGCAGCGCGAGCCGCTGCCGAGGCCACCGGCGGATCCCGACCTGGTCGTGCATGAGCGGGATCTGATCTGGTACGAGCCGGCCGACAACCCGGCCCGGCTGGCGCCCGTGCTCGGCACGCCGATCCGGTCGTTCGAGCTGTTCCTGCAGGAGTTCGCCCCGGGCGGCTCCTCCGACATGCAGCGGCACCACCACGAGGCGGTGCACTACGTGCTGGCCGGGCACGGGTACAGCGAGATCGGCGACGGCCGGCACGACTGGGCGCAGGGAGACTTCGTCTGCGTCCCGCCGATGATGTGGCACCGCCACTACAACGGCAGCGCCACCGAACCTGTCCGGATGCTGATCATCGAGAACTCGAAGATCCTTGAGGCGCTCGGCATGAACTTCCGCGACTCGGTCGGCCTGCTGACCTGGGACGAGCTGCGGCAGAAGCTCGGCGGTGAGGCCTGATGGGCGCGCTCCGGCTGACCACCGCCGCCGTCCGCGGCCTCTTCGCCATCATGCCCACCCCGGCCCTCGATGGTTCCGAGGATCCGGCCATGACCGACACCCTGGATCGGGCCGAGACCCGGCGCGCCGTCGACGCGCTCATCGACGACGGCGTCGACGCCGTGATGAGCACCGGCACGTTCGGCGAATGCGCCACCCTGACCTGGCCGGAGCTGCGTGACTTCGCCGAGATTCTGGTCTCCGCGGCCGCCGGCCGCGTGCCGGTCCTCGTCGGTGCGACGACGCTGAACACCCGCGACACCATCGCCCGCGCGAAGGCGCTGCGCGATCTCGGGGTGGACGGGCTGCTGCTGGGCCGGCCGATGTGGGCGCAGTGCGACGACGACAACCTGGTCGCGTACTACCGGGCCGTCGCCGAGGCGGTGCCCGAGCTCGGCATCGTGGTGTACGACAACCCTGAGGCGTTCAAAGGCAAGATCAGCACCGCGGCCTACGCCGCCCTCGCCGAGATCCCGCAGGTCGTCGCCGCCAAGTATCCGGTCTTCGGCCCGCAGTTCGCCGCCGACCTCGCGGCCGTGGCCGGCCGGATGCGCCTGCTGCCGGTCGACCGCGACTGGTGCACGGCCCACGCGCTGGGCCCCGACGACGTCGTGGCCTGCTGGAGCGGATCGGCCGCCTGCGGCCCGCTCGCCCACGTCGAGCTGAGCCGGCGGATCCTCGCCGGGGACCTCGACGGCGCGCGGGCGATCGCCGGCGAGCTCGGCGCCGCGTCGGCCGGGTTCTTCCCCGAGGGCTCGTTCGCGCTGTTCTCCCGCTACAACATCCAGCTCGAGAAGATCCGCATCGATGCCGCCGGGTACATCAAGGCCGGGCCATGCCGTCCGCCGTACGTGCGGTGCCCGCCGGAGTACGCCGCGGGTGCCCGCGAGTCCGCGCGCCGCTTCGCCGAACTGGACGCCCGCTACCGCGCCGCTTCGCTGGGGAGCCGGCGGTGAGCGCGGACTTCGCGGACAAACTCGCCGTCGCGGAGCTCGCCCAGACCGAGCGCGCCGCCCGCGACGCGCAGCGGTGGGAGCTGATGGCCGGCTGCTACCACCCGGACGACAACCGGGTGTTCCTGAGCTGGTTCGACGGCACGGCGGCGCAGTTCATCGCCGCGTCCAGGGCGATGGCCGCGGAGCCCGGCGGCCACGCGATCCACTCGCTCGGCCCGTCCCTGGTCCGCGTCGCGGGCGACCGGGCGCTCGTCGAAACCCCGTGCGCCATCCTCTTCCGGCGGACCTTCGCCGGGATCGAGTGCGACATGACGGCGTACTGCCGGCACCACTCGCGGGTGCGCCGCGTCGCCGGCCGCTGGCGGCTGGTCTCCTTCGTCGGCGTGTACGAGAAGAACACCCTGGTTCCGGTCCTGCCCGGCACCGCGCCCGCGCTGGACGCCGCCAAGCTCGCCGGCTACAGGGCCAGCTACGCGTTCCAGTCGTACTTCCGGGCGCAGGAGGGCAAGCCCGTCCACCACGACCGTCCCGGTGTGGACCGGCCCGACCTGGTCGCGCGGTTCCTGGACGCCGAGGACACCTGGCTCTCCGGCGCCGACGTCCCGCTCGGGGTCGGCGCCGATGCCTGAGCCGGTGGACGCCGCCGACGTGGTCGTCGTCGGGGGAGGCCTGGCCGGGCACGCCGCGGCGCTGGCCGCCGCGGAGGCGGGCGCGCACGTCGTGCTGCTGGAGAAGCGGGCCCGCCACGGCGGATCCTCGGCGCTGGCCGGCGGCGGGCTGCTCTTCGCCGGGACCCCGCTGCAGCGGCGGGCGGGCGTCGCCGACTCCGCGGACGCCCTCAGAGCGGACCTGGCCGCCGCCGGGCGGGGCGCGAGCGACCCGGCGCTGCTCGACGCCTACGTCGAGGCGCAGGCCGCCGTCTACGACTGGCTGTGCGGCCACGGCGCCGGCTTCTCCCTCACCGGGCAGCCGGTCCGGCGCCTGCACGTCATGGCGCCGGGCGCCCTCGTCGACCTGCTCCACGCCAGGGCGCTCGAGCACCCACGGATCCGCTACCGCCCGGGCGCGCCGGTCGTCGCCCTGCTGACGAACCGGCGTGCTGTGACCGGCGTCATCGCCGGTGCGGGCGAACTCCGCTCGCCGGTGACGAGCCGGTGCGTCGTGCTGTGCTCGGGCGGGTTCTCCCGCAACCGGGCGATGGTGGCCGAGCTGGCCCCGCAGTGCGCCCCGGCCGTCGCGATGGGCGGGGCCGGCAGCGACGGCGACGGCCTGCGGATGGCCATGGAACTCGGCGCGCAGCCGGCCGGGATGGAGTTCGTCGAGGCCTCGTTCGGCGCGTCCGCGACCGCCGGGGTCGAGCCCCGGCTGCTCTACGCGCACTTCGACGGCGCGGTGATCGTCAACTCCCTCGGCCGCCGGTTCGCCGACGAGGGCAGCGACATCAAGGCGCTCGGCAAGGCGGTGGCCGGCCAGCCCGGCGGACTGGCCTTCCAGATCTTCGACCAGGCCGTGATGGACGCGTCCCGGCCGGCGCCGAAGCCGCGGGACTTCGCCGCGGCCCTGCGCGACGGGCTGCTCGTGCAGGCACCCACACTGGCCGGCCTCGCCGACCGGATCGGCATGCCGGCCGCGACACTGCAGGAATCGGCCCGCACCCTGGGCCGCCCCCCGTACTACTCCTTCGCCTGCACGGCCGGCCTGACCTCGACCTACGGCGGACTCCGCGTCGACCGGGCGATGCGGGTGCTGGACGGCGCGGGATCGGCCATCCGGGGACTGTTCGCCGCCGGCGAGATCGTCGGCGGGTTCCACGGCGCCGGCTACCTCGTGGGGAGCGCCCTGGGAAAGGCCGCCGTTTTCGGTCATCTCGCCGGCCGCGAGGCGGCACGGACCATCACCCGGTCCATGCCGTCCGCGGCCGGGACCTGACCCCAGCTTTCGTCCCGTGTCACTGGCTCGGCCCGTGACGACCCGTATGCGAGAACCAGGTGATCACATGACCGGAGACTCCATTCGTGTAGCCGTGATCGGCTGCGGCATCGGCGGTATGGCGGCCGCCAACGCGCTGCTGCACCGCGATATCGACGTGCACGTCTACGAACAGGCACCCCAGCTCGGCGAGGTCGGCGCGGGGGTGCTGATCACGCCCAACAGCCTGCGCCTGCTGGACCGGATCGGGCTCGGCGGGGCGGTCGCGGCGGTGGGCGCGAGCGTCGGCGAGGGTTCGCGGTACTACCGCGAGGACGGCTCGACCATCGCCCCGATCCTCACCGTCGACTCCAGCGGCTGGAACGGCATGTTCGGCGTCCACCGGGCCGACCTGCTCGGCGCGCTGGCCGACGCGTTTCCCGCCGAGCGCCTACACACCGGGCACCGGTGCGTCGGGTTCACGCAGGACGAGACGCAGGCCGCGGTCACCTTCGACAACGGCCGGGAGATCCGGGTCGACGCGGTCATCGCCGCGGACGGCATCCACTCGACCCTGCGCACGTACGTCGCCGAACCGTCGGCGCCGGTGGACTCGGGCTCGGTCGCCTACCGCGGTCTCGTGCCGGCCCAGCAGGTGCCGTGGTGGCCGGCCGGCATCTCCCAGCTGTGGATGGGGGAGCGGCGGCACTTCCTCGTCTATCCGGTGCGCCGCGGCACCCTCATCAACTACGTGGGGTTCGTCCCGTCCCACGAGAAGACCGTCGAGTCGTGGAGCGCGGTGGGCGACGTGGACACCCTCCGCAAGGAGTTCGCGACCTGGGACAGCCCGATCCCCCGGCTGCTGGCGGAGGTCACGGCGACGAACTGGTGGGGTCTGTACGACCGGGAGCCGCTGACGACCTGGACGGCGGGCCGGCTGACCATGCTGGGCGACGCGGCACACCCGATGCTGCCGCACCTCGGTCAGGGCGCGAACCAGTCGATCGAGGACGCCGCGGCCCTGTCCGTGTTCCTGGCCGGCGCCGGCCCGCAGGGCGTGCCGGAGGCCCTGCTCGCCTACGAGAACCTTCGCCGCCACCGGACCACCGAAGTCCAGCTGGGCGCGCGAGCGAACGGCCGCCGCTACGACTCCCACTTCCAGGACCTGGCCGAGCGCGACGCCGAGATCGCCGGCTCGGTCCCGTTCCGGTCGTGGCTCTACGACTACGACGCCGAGGCCGCGGCCCTGGAGGCGCTGGCCGGTCGGTGACCGCCCTCAGCAAGGAGACTCCCCAATGGCATACGCATCGGGTCACGCGCAGCGGGCCTTCATCTGCCTGTCGCACAGTCCGTTCATGACCCTGCCGGATCGCCGTGATGCCGGCTACGAATACCGGGCGGCCGTGGGCGAGACGAAGAAGTTCATCGCCGAGTTCGCCCCGGACGCGGTCGTCATCTTCGCCCCGGACCACATGAACCTGCTCAACCAGGTGCGGCCGCCGTTCACCGGCATCGTGTCCGGCAGCACCCTGCCCGAGTTCGGCATCCCCGAGCTGCGGCTCAACGTCCACCCCGTCGCGCGGCGGCTGTTCGAGGACCTCGTCACGATGGACGTCGATCTGGCCGTGGGCGAGGACGTCGCGGTCGACCACGGACTGGGACTCACCCTGCTGCAGCTGTTCGACGAGCCGGCGCTGGTACCGCTGGTGCCGATCATCGTCAACGCGATCGGATACCCGCTGTTCCCCGTCGCCCGGGCGCGGCGGGTCGGCGAGCAGATCCGCAAGGCGATGGCTCCCTACGACGGCCGCGTGCTGTTCATCGGTACCGGTGGGTTGAGTCACAACCCGCCCTTTCCGGCGCCGGCGCCCGGCGTGCATCGCTTCACCGCCGAGGAGCGCGCGGCCTCGCTGGCCACCGCCCTGGCGTATCTCGACCCGGCGTGGGACCAGGGTCTGCTGGCCCGGATGGCCGAAGGCGACGCGGATTGTTTCAGCGACCTCACCCAGGACGAGGTCGACGTGCGCGGCGGTGGTGCCAATGAGGTGCGCACCTGGGCCGCCGCCTGGGCGGCCGCCGGATCGCCGCCGGCCGGCTTCACCGGCTACGAGGCGGTCGAGCCGTGGATCACCGGCATGGGTGTGGCCTTCGGCCCGGCTTCGAGTTGACGCGCGCGGCGGACGACGACGAGCGCACCAGGATCGGGTTCGGTCAGCCACGCGCGGACGGCAGGCTTCTGGCGATGCCCTGGGCGGCCACCCGCAGCGCGGCGACCAGCCGTCCCCGGGTGCGGCGTAGGTCGGGCACCACGAAACCGACCGAGGCGACCACGTCCGGCCCGGACGTGATCGGTACCGCCACGGAACAGGCGCCGAGGGTCATCTCCTCGGCGGTGGTGGCGTAGCCGTCCGCGCGTACCCGGTCGAGCTGTTCCTCCAGGACGCGCGCCGAGGTCACCGTGTACGGCGTGAAGCGGCGCAGCCCGGCGTCCAGGACGGCCCGGCGGACGTCGGCCGGGGCGTGGGCGAGCAGGACCTTGCCGACGCCGGTGCCGTGCATCGGCAGGCGGGAGCCGGTGGTGCTGATGATCGGCACCGAGCGGTGGCCGGCGAGGCGGTCGACGTAGAGCACCTCGAGGCCGTCGCGGACGGCCAGGTGGACCGTCTCCAGCGTCGCGCCGTAGAGGTCGTGCAGGAACGGCGAGGCCACCTCCCGCAGGTCGGTCTGCACCGGGGCGAGCAGCCCGAGGTCCCACATGCGCCGGCCCACGGCATACCGCCCGGACGGCAGCCGGCGCAGCGCGCCGCAGCCGGTCAGCTCGGCCACCAGCCGGTGGGCCGTGCTCAGCGGCAGCCCCGCCCGGGTCGCCAGCTCGCTCAGCCGCAGCGTGCGATGCCGCTCGTCGAAGGCGCCGAGCAGCGCGAACACGCGTGCGGTCACGCTCGGTGCCGACATGCCCGCTCCTTCCGCTCAGCGGAAGTCTAGGCTGGCGCGACGTCTCGCGCGGCGGGACGGTGTCGCGGTGAGCATCCCCACCCAGCAGCAGATCTCGGCGGAGATCGCCGAAATCGCCGCGCGCCCCGGGCCGGGCGACGCGCCGCAGCCGCGCGTCGACTACCCGCCGTACCGTTCGAGCATCCTGCGGCACCCGACCAAGGAGCCCCGCCACGCCGACCCCGAGACGATCGAGCTGTGGGCGCCGTGCTTCGGCCACTCCGACGTGCATCCGCTGGAGGCCGACCTCACCGCCGGCGCCCACGCGGGCACGAACACGGCCGTGTTCGGCGAGCCGATCGGCGAGCGGATCACGGTCACCGGCCGGGTCGTCGACGGCGAGGGCCGGGCGGTGGCGGGCCAGCTGGTCGAGGTGTGGCAGGCCAACGCCGCCGGCCGCTACATCCACAAGAACGAGCGGCACCCGGCACCGCTGGACCCGAACTTCACCGGCGTCGGGCGCTGCCTGACCGGCCCCGACGGCTCCTACTCCTTCCGGACGATCAAGCCCGGACCGTACCCCTGGGGCAACCACCGCAACGCCTGGCGGCCGGCGCACATCCACTTCTCCGTCTTCGGCCGCGCGTTCACCCAGCGGCTGGTGACGCAGATGTACTTCCCGGCCGACCCCCTCTTCGCGCTGGACCCGATCTATCAGTCGATCACCGACCCGAAGGCCCGCGACGCGCTCGTCGCCACCTACGACCACGACCTGACGGTTCCCGAGATCAGCCTGGGGTACCGGTGGGACATCGTGCTGAGCGGTCCGGCCCGGACCTGGACGGAGGTCGCGGCGTGAGCAGCCCCTTGACCACCCCGGGCCAGACGGTCGGGCCGTTCTTCGGCCAGGGGCTGCCCTACCCCGGCGACAGCGAGCTGGTGCCGGCCGGCCGGGCGGACGCGATCCGGCTGCACGGCCTCGTCCTCGACGGCGCCGGCGCGCCGATCCCGGACGCGATGGTGGAGATCTGGCAGGCCGGCCCCGACGGCGCCGTGCCGCGCGCGGAGGGCTCGCTGCACCGCGACGGCTGGACCTTCACCGGCTGGGGCCGCGCGTCCACCGACCTGCGCGGGCACTACGCGTTCACCACGGTCGTGCCGGGCGCGACCGACGAGGGGCGGGCGCCGTTCTTCGCCGTCGCCGTCTTCGCCCGAGGGCTGCTCGACAAGCTGTTCACGAGGATCTACCTGCCCGGCCACCCGGACAACGCCACCGACCCGCTGCTCACCGCCCTCGACGAGGCCGAGCGCGGCACGCTGGTGGCCCTCGCCGAGCCGGTCGGGCTGCGCTTCGACATCTACCTGCAGGGCGAGCGCGAGACGGTGTTCCTGCGTCATGGCTGACCTGCTGTGGCCGGGCGACCACCGGGCCGGGGAGGTCTTCACCGACGCCGCCTTCCTCGCCGCGATGGTCTCGGTCGAGCAGGCGTGGCTCGACGCCCTGGCCGCCGCGGGGGTCGCGGCCGGGGCGGTGCGCCTGGCGGGCGCGGCCGGCCCGGCCGACCTGCCGGCCCTCGCCGAGGGCGCCGAGGCGGACGGCAACCCGGTCACCGGCCTCGTGGCGCTGCTGCGCGAGCGCACCGGGTCGGGCTGGGTCCATCGCGGGCTCACCTCCCAGGACGTCGTGGACACCGCGCTGGTGCTGTGCCTGCGCGACGCCCTCGGGCGGGTCCGCGCCGATGCCGGGCGGCAGGCCGGCGCGCTCGCCGGGCTGGTGCGCGAACACCGCACGACGCTCATGGCCGGGCGCACCCTCACCCAGCACGCCGTCCCGATCACGTTCGGGCTCAAGGCCGCGACCTGGCTGCAGGCCCTGTGCGCGGCCGTCGAGCGCCTGGAGCGCGGCCCGGCGCCGCCGGCGCAGTTCGGCGGGGCGGCGGGCACCCTCGCCGCGCCGGCCGAGCTCGCCGGCGGGGCCGCCGCGGCGCTGGCCGTCGCCGAGGACGCCGCCGCGCGGCTCGGGCTGGCGTGGGCCGCGCCGTGGCACACGGAACGCTCCGCCCTGACCGGGCCCGCCGACGCGCTGGTGGGCCTCGCCGACGTGTGGGGCCGCATCGGCGGGGACGTGGCGCTGCTGTCCCGGCCGGAGATCGGCGAGCTGCGCGAGGCCGCCGGCGGCCGCTCCTCGACCATGCCCGGCAAGGCCAACCCGGTGCTGTCGGTGCTGCTGCGCCGGCACGCCCTCGCCGCGCCCGCCCTGGCCGCGACGCTGCACACCGCCGCCGCGGCGTACGCCGACGAGCGGCCCGACGGCGCCTGGCACGCCGAGTGGGCTCCGCTGCGCACCCTCGCCCGGCGCAGCGTCACCGCCGCCGCGCAGGCCGCCGACCTGCTGGAGGGCCTGGTCGTCGACCCGGGGCGAATGCGCTCCCGCGCCGAGCGGGCGGCCGCGACGCTCACCGCCGAACAGCGCGCCATGGGCGGCCCCGGCGCCGACCCCGGCGCCTACCTTGGCGCCGCCGACCCGATCATCGACGCGGCCCTGCACCGGGCGGGCCGGCTGTGGAAGGACCTGTGATGGGCGTCCCCGAGATCACCCTGGTCCGGCTGGCGGGGGAGCCCGGCCGCCCGCCGCTCGTCGTCGGCCCCTCGCTGGGCACGTCCGTGACGGCGCTGTGGGGCGCGTGCGCGCGGCTGCTCGGCGAGCGGTTCCACGTCGTCGGCTGGGAGCTGCCCGGGCACGGCCACGGCGCCCCGGCGCGGGAGCCGTTCACGATCGCCGGCCTCGCCGCCGGCGTGCTCGCCGCCGCCGGCCGTTCGCTCGGCCCGGTCCGGTTCGCCTACGCCGGTGACTCCGTCGGCGGCGCGGTCGGGCTGCGGCTCGCCCTCGACGCGCCCGAGCGGCTGACCGGCGTCGTGGCGATCTGCACCGGCGCGGCGATCGGCACGCCCGGGTCGTGGGCCGAGCGCGCGGCGCTGGTCCGCGCGTCCGGAACTCCGGCGGTCGTCGAATCCTCGGCGCAGCGGTGGTTCGCCCCCGGCTTCCTCGACCGCGACCCCGAGACCGGCACCGCCCTGCTGCGCTCGCTGCGGGACGCCGACCCCGAGAGCTACGCGCTGGTCTGCGCGGCGCTCGCCGGCTTCGACGCGCGCGGCGAACTGGGCCGCATCGGCGTGCCGCTGCTCGCGATCGCCGGCGCCGCCGACGTCGCCACGCCGGCCGCCGCGCTGCGCGCCGACGCGGCCACCGTGCCGTCCGCGCGGTTCGTGGAGCTCGACGCCGTCGCCCACCTCGCCCCGGCCGAGGCGCCGCGCACGGTGGCCGGCCTGATCGAGGACCACCTCGCCCGCCCCGGCCTGGCCGTGCGCCGCGAGGTGCTCGGCGACGCCCACGTCGAGCGGGCCATCGAGCGCACCAGCGACATCACCAGGGACTTCCAGGACTTCATCACCCGGTACGCCTGGGGAGGGATCTGGACCCGCCCGGGCCTGGCCCGCCGGGACCGGTCGATCGCCGTGCTCACCGCGCTCGTCGCCGGCCGGCACTTCGAGGAGCTCGAGTTCCATCTGCGCGCCGCGCTCACCAACGGACTGACCCGTGAGGAGATCATCGAGGTGCTCCTGCAGTCCGCCGTCTATGTGGGGGTACCGGCGGCGAACACCGCCTTCGCCGTCGCCGACCGCGTGCTCGGCGCACCGGGGCCGTGATCGTCTCGACCGTTTCCGCTCAGAAGGCCCGCAGCAGCACGAGCCCGACCACCGTGCCGAACGCGATGATGACCACGCGCAGCGCGCGCGGCGGCAGCCGCTGGGCCAGCCGGGCGCCGAGGAAGCCGCCGGTCATCGCGGCCGGGGCGAGGACGGCCACGGCGGCCCAGTTGACCGGGCCGAAGACGGCGTACACGACCACCGTCACGACGCCGACCATCGCCGACAGGACGTTCTTCAGTGCGCTGACCCGGCGCAGGGGCTCGTCGAGGACGAGCGCCAGACCGGCGATGAGCACGACGCCGAGCGCGGCGTTGAAGTAGCCGCCGTACAGGCCGCAGAGGAACGTCGTCAGGTTGAGCTGCACGGCGGCCCGGCGCGGTGCGAGATCCCGGTGCTGACCGGCCAGCGCCCGCAGCCGGGTCTGCAACGCCAGCGTCGCGGTCGCGCCGAGCACCAGGAACGGCACCACGACGTCGAACACCGCGCGCGGCGTGGCGAGCAGCAGCGCGCAGCCGCACAGCGCGCCGAGCGTCACCGCCGGCACCGCCTGACGCACCCGGCGGGCCTGGCCGGTCAGGTCCTCGCGGCTGCCGACGACGCTGGCGCCGTAGCCGGGCGCGACCGACAGCGCGTTGCTGACGTTCGCCGCCACCGGGGGCAGGCCGATGCCGAGCAGGGTCGGGAAGGTGATCAGTGAGCCGCCGCCCGCGATGGCGTTGACGATCCCGGCGGACAGCCCGGCGAGCAGCAGCAGCGCCGCCTGGATCAGGGTCATGCGCCCACCCGGTCGCGAAGTGGATACAAAGTCATGTACTATGGATGCACGATTCGGTGCGACGGTGGGAGGCGAGGGGGCTGAGCGCACGGGAAGCTGACGTCGTCATCGTCGGCGCCGGCCCGGTCGGCGGGGTCGTCGCCGACCGGCTGGCCGCGGCCGGGGTGGACGTGCTGTGCCTGGAACAGGGCGGGTGGCCGGGCCCGATGGCCGCGGGCGACCGGTGGGAGCTGGCCGGCCGCGGGCGGGCGCACTTCAGCCCGAACCGGCGCCGCGGACCCGGCGACTACCCGATCGACGACCGGGACTGCGACCTGGACGTCCTCACCGGCAACGGGGTCGGCGGCGGCACGGTGCTGTGGGGCGCCCAATGGGAGCGGTACCTGCCCGGCGACTTCCGGGTCCGCTCGCTCGACGGGGTCGCCGAGGACTGGCCGATCGGCTGGGACGACCTGGCGCCGTACTACGAGCGCCTGGATCGCGACTTCGGCGCCGCCGCCGAGCCGGGCGACCCCGCGTTCCCGGACAACGGGGCGGCGCCCTACCCGGCCCTGCCGATCATGGAACTCGGCCGCCGCGTCGCCGAGGCGCACAACCGGCTCGGCTGGCACTGGTGGCCGGGGCCGAACGTGGTCGGGCCGCCGGAGCAGATGGCGGCGGCCCGCGCGGGCGGCTACCCGCCCGGGCTGCGGGCCCGGGCGAGCGAGACGCACTGGCGGCGCGCCGAGCGGGCGGGCGCCCGCCTGATCACCGGGGCACACGTGCGGCGGCTGCGGACCGGCCGCCCCGACCGGGTCGACGCGGTGGAGTGGATCGACGCGTCCGGCGCGGCGCGGGTCACCGCCGCCGGGGCGGTCGTGCTGGCCGCCGGCGGGATCGGCACGCCGCGGCTGCTGCTGGCCTCGGCCGGCGCCGGGCACCCGGCCGGGCTGGCCAACGGCTCGGGGCTGGTCGGGCGCAACCTGATGCTGCATCCGTTCACCCGGGTCGTCGGGTTGTTCGACGAGCCGTTCGCCGGTGTCCAGGGGTACTGGGGCCAGTTGCTGCACTCGCTGGAGTTCGCCGAGACCGATCGGTCGCGCGGCTTCGTCCGCGGCGCGAAGTGGAACCTCGGCCAGGGCTTCGGGCCGGTCGCCGCCGCCCTGCACCCGTGGCCGGACGGCGTCCGCTGGGGCCCCGGGCTCGCCGGGCACCTGCGCCGCTGGGTCGGCCGGGCCGGTATCTGGGGGATCACCGCCGACGACCTGCCGGACGTGGACAACCGGGTCGAGCTCGACCCGGTGCGCGCCGACGCCTGGGGTTCGCCGGTGCCGGTCGTGCGCTACCGCACCCCGCCGGACGCGGCGCGGATCCTCGCGTTCAACGCCGAGCGGGCCCGCGAGTCGTTCCTGGCCGCCGGGGCCCGGGAGGTGCTGGTCGCGCCGAGGCTGCGGGAGTTCGGCTGGCACCAGCTCGGCACCGCCCGGATGGGCACGGACCCGCGACGCAGCGTGGTCGGCCCCGACGGGCGCGCGCACGAGGTGCCGAACCTGTTCGTGCTCGACGGCAGCACGTTCGTGACCGGGTCGTCGCTGAACCCGACGGCCACGATCTGCGCGTTCGCCCTGCGGGCCGCCGAGCTGATGCTGGGGGCGGCATGAGCCGGCTGGCGCGGGTCGCCGACCTGCTCGCCCCGGGCGGTGACGGGCTGCCCGCGGCGAGCGGGACCGGTATCGCGGCGCGGCTCGACCTGGTGCTCGCCGAGGTGCCGGCGCTGGCCGCCGGCGTCGACCGGGCGTTGCGGTGGATCCAGCGGGCGGACACGATCGACGCCGAGACCGTCCGCGCCCTGGAGGCCGCGGAGCCGGAGGCGTTCGCCGCGCTGCTGGAGGCGGTCGTCGTCGCCTGGGCCACCGCGCCCGAGGTCCAGGCCGCGCTGGGGGTGCCACCGCGGCTGCCCATCGCGGTCGGCGAGCAGCTCGCGACCGCGGACCTGCTGGAGCCGGTGCGCCGCCGCGGCCCGCGGTGGCGCCGGGAGGGAGACCGATGAGGATCGCCAAGCCCGGGCTCGACCTGGGCCTGATCGTGCGGGACCTGGCCGTGACCGCCGCCTTCTACGGCGACGTGCTCGGCCTGGCGCGGCTGGGCGAGCGCACCAACGGCTGGGGCACGATGGCCGAGTTCGGCTTCGGCGAGAGTGTGCTGCGGCTGCTGCGCCCGCTGCAGGAGCCGCGCCCGGCGGAGGGCGACCTGCTGGCCGTCACCGGGTTTCGCTACCTGACCTTCCCGGTCGAGGACCTCGACGCGGTCGCCGCGCGGCTGCGGGCCGCGGGTGCGCCGCTGGTGCTGCCGGTGACCAGCGCGGGCGCCGTCCGGTTCGTGATGTACGCCGACCCGGAGGGCAACGTCGTGGAGTTGCTGGAGCGCGCCGGCGGGACGGCCGGCTGAGATGCGGACCAGCCCGCTCGGCGGCACCGGCATCCAGGTCAGCGCCCTGACGCTCGGGGCGATGATGTTCGGGCCGACCGGCAACCCCGACACATCCGAGTGCATACGGATCGTGCACCGGGCCCTGGACGCCGGCATCAACACCATCGACACCGCCGACCTGTACTCGCGCGGGATCTCCGAGCAGATCGTCGGCGAGGCGCTGCGCGGCCGGCGCGACGGGGTAGTGCTCGCCACGAAGTTTCACGGCCCGATGGGTGAGGACCCGAACATGCGCGGGGCGAGCCGGCGCTGGATCGCCCGGGCCGTCGAGGACAGCCTGCGCCGGCTCGGCACCGACTGGATCGACGTCTACCAGGTCCACCGGCCCGACCCGCACACCGACTTCGACGAGACCCTCGGCGCGCTCAGCGACCTGGTCCGGGCCGGGAAGATCCGGGCCATCGGCACGTCCACGTTCCCGGCGCCGGCGATCGTCGAGGGGCAGTGGCTGGCCGAGCGCCGCGGCCGCGAGCGCGTGCGGTGCGAGCAGCCGCCGTACTCCGTCCTGACCCGCGGCGCGGAGACCGAGGTGCTGCCGGTGTGCCGGTCGTACGGGATGGGCGTCATGGTCTGGAGCCCGCTCGCCGGCGGCTGGCTCTCCGGCCGGCACCGGCTCGGCGCGGCGGAGGCCACCTCCAGCCGCGCCGGCCGGTTCCCGCGGCGCTGGGACCTCGGCGTGCCCGCCAACGCCGCCAAGCTGCGCGCCGCGGACGCCCTCGCCGACGTCGCCGAGCAGGCCGGGCTGTCGCTGATCCACCTGGCGATCGCCTGGACGCTGGAGCATCCGGCGGTGACCACCGCGATCATCGGGCCGCGCACGATCGAGCACCTGGACAGCCAGCTCGGCGCCGCCGACGTGACGCTCGGCACCGACGTGCTGGACCGGATCGACGCGATCGTCCCGCCTGGCACCACGCTCAACGCCGCCGACGTCGGCTACGACCCGCCGGGCCTGACCGACCTGACGCTGCGCCGGCGGCGCGGTACCAGCTGAGGAGAAGGAGCACCATGAGCGCCCCGACCTGGCACGTCCCCAACCCCACCGTCCTGGGCACCCGGCACGCCGTGTCGTCCGGGCACTACCTGGCCAGCGCCGCGGCCCTGGCCATCCTCGACGCCGGTGGCAACGCCGTCGACGCCGGCTGCTGCGCCGGCATGGCCCTCGCGGTGCTGCACGCGGACGAGGTCAACTTCGCGGGCGTGGCGCCGATCATGATCCGGATGGCCGACGGCACCACCGTCAGCATCGACGGCCTCGGCGTGTGGCCGGCCGGCATCCCGGCCGACCTGTTCCTGCGCGAGCACGGCGGCACCATCCCCAGCGGCCTGCTGCGCACCGTCGTCCCGGCCGCCCCCGACGCGTGGATCACCGCGCTGCGCGACTACGGCACGATGCGCTTCGGCGAGGTCGCCGCGGCCGCGATCCGGCTCGCCCGGGACGGCTTCGCCGCGTTCCCGCTGCTGGTCGAGGGCATCACGGCGCGGCAGCGCGGCTACCGCAACTGGCCGGCCAACGAGGCGATCTACCTGCCGGGCGGCCGCCCGCCGCGGGTCGGGGAGCGGTTCGTGCAGACCGACCTCGCCCGCAGCATCCAGCTCATGGCCGACGCCGAGGCCGCGACCGCCGGAGACCGCGCGGCGGGGCTGAAGGCGGCCCGGGCGGTGTTCTACGAGGGGGAGCTCGCCGAGCGGATGGTCGCCTACCACCGCGAGCACGGCGGCTACCTCACCGCCGCCGACCTCGCCGGGTTCCACTGCCGCTACGAACCGGTCCTCGCCACCCGCTGGCGCGACTTCGACATCCTCACCTGCGGCGCCTGGTGCCAGGGCCCGGCCCTCGCCGAGGCCCTGCGGATCCTGGAGGCCTACGGGCTGGACGGGCTGGAGCACAACTCGCCGCAGTACGCCCACCTCGTCATCGAGGCGCTCAAGGGCGTCTTCAGCGACCGCGAGCACCTCTACGGCGACCCGGCGTTCGTCGACGTCGACGTCGACCGGCTCCTCTCGGCCGCGCACGCCGCCGCCCGGGCCGGGCGCATCGACCCCGGCCGCGCCCATCCCGGCCTGCCCGACCTGCTCTTCGGCGTCGCGCAGCCGCTGCCCGAGCCGATGGACTACGACGAGCTGCCGATTGTCGGCGAGGGCGCGACCTCCTACGTGTGCGTCGTCGACGCCTGGGGCAACGCGTTCTCGGCCACGCCGTCCGACGGCGCCTCCTCCTCGCCGGTCATCCCCGGCACCGGGTTCGTGCCGTCGCTGCGCGGCATGCAGTCCCGGCCCGATCCGGCCCACCCGTCCGGCGTCGCGCCCGGCAAGCGGCCCCGGCTCACCCCCAACCCGGCGATCGCGGTCCGCGACGACGGATCGGTGATGCCGTTCGGCTGCCCCGGCGGCGACATGCAGATCCAGGCGATGCTCCAGGTCTTCCTCAACGCCTTCCACTTCGGCATGCCGCTGCAGGAGGCCGTCAACGCGCCGCGCTTCTCCACCTGGAGCTTCCCCAACTCCTTCGCCCCGTTCGACTACCTGCCGTCCCGGGTGTTCGTGGAGGACCGGTTCCCGGCGGCCACGCTCGACGCGCTGCGCGCCAAGGGCCACGACGTGCGCGCCTGGCCCGCATTCACCCGCGACGCCGCGGCCGTCGAGGCGATCTACC
Organism: Dactylosporangium sp. CA-092794; assembly: GCF_050948465.1. Classification (NCBI taxonomy): domain Bacteria; kingdom Bacillati; phylum Actinomycetota; class Actinomycetes; order Micromonosporales; family Micromonosporaceae; genus Dactylosporangium; species Dactylosporangium sp. CA-092794. The sequence goes on from NZ_CP192044.1 coordinate 5,331,041, forward strand.
GCAACGCCCGCACCGGCTTCCTGGAGGCCGCCGCGGACCCCCGCCAGCCCGCCGCGGCCTACGTGTCATGAGCGCCGGCCCGTACGTCGTCACCGCCCGGATCCGCACCATGGACCCGGCGCGCCCGCTGGCCGAGGCGATGGCCGTCGCCGGGGAGCGGATCGCCGCCGTCGGCACCGTCGCGGAGGCGCTGGCCGCCTGCCCGGCCGGGACCGCGGTCGAGGATCTCGGCGCGGCCACGATCACCCCCGGCCTCATCGACACCCACCTGCACATGCAGCGCGGCGGCCTGAAGATCATCCACGATCTGGGTCCAGCGCCTCGGGGCACCGCCACCCACGACCTCGGCCTGGTCATCGCCACCATGCGGGACAAGGGCTTCGGCCCCGGGTGGGGGCCGCAGCCGCCGGACCTCGACGACCGGGCCGCGGCGCTGCGGCTGGTCCAGCCGCTCATGCACCAGCTCGGCTTCACCGGGATCATCGACCCGGCCACCACCGAGGACGAGCTGCGCGGCTACCAGGAGAGCCGCCGCCGGGGCGAGCTCACCATGCGGGTCGTCGCGATGCCGTACCCGAGCGTCGGCGACCTCGAGCACCCCGACGTCGACGGGGCGATCGAGCGGCTGCGGGGCATCGGCGTGTCCACCGGCTTCGGCGACGACCTCCTGCGCATCGGCGGCATCAAGGTGTACTTCGACGGCGAGGCGATGAAGGGCGAGGCGCTGCGCCGCACGCCGTGGCCGCACAGCGGCTCCACCGGCCGCCAGCGGATCCCGACCGCCGAGTTCCAGCGGCTGCTGGATCACTGCGCCACCGGCGGCTGGTCGGTGGGCGTGCACGCGGTCGGCGGCGCCGGCATCGCCGCCGTGCTCGACTGCTTCGCCGCGGCCGACCGCAAGCGGTCCATCGCCGGTCGGCAGTGGCAGATCATCCACGGGTACCTGGAGGTCGAGCCGGAGTCGATGGCCCTCGCCGCCCGGCTCGGCGTCGTGCTGGCCGCGCAGCCGTCGATCGTCCTGCGCAACGGCGCCGGCCTGGTCGAGCGGCTCGGCGACGGCGCGCTGCGGATGAACCCGCTGCGCTCCTGGCTCGACGCCGGGGTACCGGTCGTGCTCGGCTCCGACGGCCCGTTCTTCCCGTTCGACCCCCGCGAGCTGATCTGGTCGGCGGTCACCCGGCGCGTCCGCGACCGCGCCGAGCCCCTGGCCGTGGAGGAGGCGATCACCGTGGGGGAGGCGCTGACGGCGTACACCGCGACCGCCGCCGTGGCCGCGTTCGACGGCGACCGGCGCGGCCGGCTGGAGCCCGGGCGGCTCGCCGACTGGGTCGCCTTCGACCGGGACCCGCTGGAGATCGCCCCCGACGAGCTGCTCACCCTGCGGGTGCTGCGCACGGTGGTCGGCGGCCGCACGGTGTACGGGGAGGCCCGATGAGCGAGCCGCTGCACTGGTGGCCGGCCCGCGAGCTGGCCGCCGCGATCCGCCGCCGCGAACTCTCGGCGCGCGAGGTCATGCGCGCCCACCTCGACCGGATCGCCGAGGTCAACGACCGGATCCGGGCGGTGGTCTCGCCGCTGCCCGAGCGCGACGCGCTGGCGCTGGCCGACGCGGCCGACCGGGCCGTCGCCGGCGGCGACGCGCTCGGCCCGCTGCACGGTCTGCCGACCGCGGTCAAGGACCTGATGGACGTGCGCGGCCTGCCGACGACCCACGGCTCGCTCGCCCACGCCGGCGCGCCGCCGGCCGCCGCGGACAGCGTCCTGGCCGCCCGGCTGCGCGCCGCGGGCGCGCTCATCATCGGCAAGACCAACACCCCCGAGCACGGCCTCGGGACGCTCACCTTCAACCCGCTATTCGGCACCACCGTGACGCCGTGGAATCCCGCCCGGCACGCCGGCGGCAGCAGCGGCGGCGCGGCGGCCGCGCTGGCCGCGGGCCTGCTGCCGATCGCCGACGGCTCCGACTCCGGCGGCAGCCTGCGGTACCCGGCGGCATTCTGCAACGTCGTCGGCCTGCGGACCACGCCCGGCACCGTGCCCAGCGGCCGGCGCGGCAACGGCTGGAGTCCGCACGGCGTCCTCGGGCCGATGGCCCGCGACAGCGCGGACGCGGCCCTGCTGCTGTCCGCGATCAGCGGCATCGACCCGGGCTGGCCGCTGTCCTGGGTCGAGGACCCGGCGGCGCTGGCCGACCTGGAACCGGTCGACCTGAGCGCGGTACGGCTCGCGTGGAGCGCCGACGCCGGCGGCCTGGAGGTCGACGCCGAGGTCCGCGCGGTGCACGCGGCGGCGCGGGCCGCCCTGGAGGCCGCCGGCGCGACCGTCGTCGACGCGGAGCCGGACTTCGACCACGCCGACCGGCTGTGGGAGACCATCGAGATGTTCGAGTTCTTCGCCGGCGGCGGCGCCGAGGTCGACGCCGACCCCGGCGGCTACCGGCCCGACTACCTGCGCAACGTCGAGCAGGGCCGGCGCACCACGGCGGGCGACCTCGCCGAGGCCTACGCCCGCCGCACCGAGCTGTTCCGGTCCACCGCCCGGCTGCTCACCGGGCACGACGCCCTGGTCCTGCCGGCCGCGCCGGTGCCGCCGCCGCCCGCCGGCGTGGAGTGGGTCGCCGAGGTCGACGGCGTCGCCTACGACCGGTACTTCCGCTGGCAGCGGATGGCCAACCGGGTCACCGCCACCGGGCACCCGGCGCTGGTCACGCCGGCCGGGTTCACCCCGGCCGGGCTGCCGGTGGGCCTGCAGGTCGTCGGGCGCTACCGCGGCGACCGGCGGCTGCTCGCGCTCGGCGCCGCGATCGAGCGGCGGCTCGGCCACGTCGACCGCCATCCGCCCCTGTTTACAAGCCCGTAATCCCGGTGGGAGGATTCAGGATCCACATGGAAATAGTCTGGATCCAATGTGCGCTCGTTCGGTTGTGCTCTCGTTCGGTTGTGCTCTCGTTCGGTTGGGCGCTCGTTCGGTTGTGCGCTTGTGCGGTTGTGCGCTCGTTCGGTTGGGCGCTTGTTCGGTGAGTGAGGAGGAAGGACCGGATGGCCGTTGACGAACTCACCGCCCCCGCCGTGCCCGGCACCGGGCGCCGCGGCGGCCCGGCCGAGGGCGGCGCCGAGCGGCGCTGGCTGTTGTGGCCGCCGCTGGTGTTCTTCGCGCTGACGCTCGGCGTGCCCCTCGCCGCGCTGCTGCAGCAGGCGCTGTCGGGGGAGGGCGACGCCTTCGCGGAGTCGCTGCACATGAGCGTCTTCGTCGCCGCGGTGTGGCGCACGCTGCTGCTCGCCGCGATCGCGACCGCGGCGACGGTCGTGATCGGCACCTGCTACGCCCTGGCGGTCGCCGTCGGCCCGGTGTGGGTCAAGGCATTCCTCATGGGCGGCCTGCTGATCTCGCTGTGGACCTCGATCATGGTGCGCACCATCGGCTGGATGCTGCTGGAGCTGCCGGCCGGCGCGCTGTACTGGCTGCTGCAGCAGGCGCACCTGCGCTCGGAGCCGATCGACCTGTACCAGACCACACCCGCGATGTACCCGGCGATGATCGCCGTGATGCTGCCCTTCGCCGTGCTGCCCATCCTGGCCTCGGTCACCGGCGTCGACCGCGAGCAGCTCAACGCGGCCACCGTCTTCGGCGCGGGGCCGATGCTCACCCTCCGCGCGGTCGTGCTGCCCTCGATCCGCCAGGCGATGATCAGCGGCGGCGTCCTGGTGTTCGTCATGAGCCTGGGCTTCTACGTGACCCCGCTGCTGCTCGGCGGGCCGTCCAACATGACCGTGTCGGGCATCATCAACGGCCAGCTCAACACCGCCAACCGGCCCGACCTCGGCGCCGCGATGAGCCTGCTGCTCATCGGCGGCACGGTCGCGATCTACCTGGTCGCCGACCGCCTGTTCAAGGTCAGCGAGCGGTGGGGCTGATGGCGGACACGCCCCTGCGCCGGGGCATCGGCTGGTACCGGCACCCGGTCCTGGTCATCGCCCTGCTCACCAGCCTGCTGTTCTACGTGCCGTTCCTGGTGGTCGTGGCGACCAGCTGGACCGGGACCTCGTTCATCATCTTCCCGCCGCAGGGGTTCTCCCCGCACTGGTACTCCGACGTGCTGACCGACCCCGAGTGGTCGGACGCCTTCCGGGTCTCCCTGCTGGTGTCGGCGACCGGCACCGTCATCTCCGTGGCGCTGGGCACGCTCGGCGCGCTGGCGCTGTCCCGGCTGCGGTCCCGGGCGGCCCGCCGCTGGCTGCGCACGCTGTTCATCGTCCCGATGGCGATCCCGCCGGTCGCCTACGCCGTCGGCCTGTACTCGGTCAATCTCCAGGTCGAGGTCCTGCAGGAGAGCCTGACGCTGCTGATCCTGGGCGAGGCGCTGCTGGCCCTGCCGTACGTCTTCGTGATGGTCTCCTCGGGCCTGGGCCAGGCCGATCCGGCGCTGCGCCCCGCGGCCAGCACCCTCGGCGCGTCCTGGCCGCTCATCGTGTGGCGGATCGACCTGCCGATGATCGTGGGGCACATGCTCGCCGGCGCGGTCTTCGCCTTCGCCGTGATCTTCGACGAGGTCGTCCTGTCGGTCTTCCTCGCCCCGATCGGGGTCAAGACCCTGCCGCTGCAGATGCTCGGCGCGTCGCAGGAGGCGCTCTCGCCCCAGCTGACCGCCGCCTCGACGCTCATCTCGGTGTTCGCGGTGCTGCTGCTCGGCGCCTTCAGCCTGCTGTCCAACCGCCGGGCCGCCCGCGCCCGGCGCCTCGCCCGAAAGGCGGCGACCGCATGACCATCGCGTTGTCGATCCAGGCCGTGCACGTCACGCTCGGCCACAACGAGGTCCTCAAGGGCGTCAGCCTGGACGCCGCGCCGGGCGAGTTCGTGACGCTGCTCGGCGCCAGCGGCAGCGGCAAGACGACGCTGCTCAACGTCGTCGCCGGCCTGCAGCGGGTCGACCGCGGGCACGTGCTGTTCGACGGGTACAACGTCGAGCGCCGCCCTCCCCGCAAGCGCAAGGTCGGCGTCGTCTTCCAGTCCTACGCGCTGTTCCCGCGGATGAGCGTGGGCGACAACGTCGCCTTCCCGCTGCGGGCGGCCCGCCGGCCGGGCGCGGAGCGGCGCCGGATCGCCCAGGAGATGCTGGAACTGGTCGACCTCGGCGGCATGGCCGGGCGCAGCCCCGACTCGCTCTCCGGCGGCCAGCGGCAGCGGGTGGCCCTGGCCCGCGCGCTCGCCTCCGACCCGGGCATCCTGCTGCTCGACGAGCCGATGGCGGCGCTGGACAAGCAGTTGCGCGAGCGGATGCAGGTCGAGATCAAGCGGATCCAGCAGGCGGTCGGCATCACCACCGTCGCCGTGACCCACGACCAGGCCGAGGCGATGACGATGTCGGACCGGGTGGCGATCATGCACCAGGGCCGGCTCATCCAGGTCGATACCCCGGAGCACCTGTACCGCCGGCCGGTGAACGAGTACGTGGCGAGCTTCCTCGGCGAGGCCAACCTCTTTCCCGCCGACCGCCGGGGCCCGCTGCCCCTCGACGCGCCCGGCGGGGCGACCGGCACCGCGGTGGTCCGCCCCGAGGACCTGGTGGTGCTCGACGCCCGGGAGGCCGCGGCCGAGGGCCGGTGGAGCGTGCGCGGCGTCGTGCGGCTGCTGAGCTTCCAGGGCAGCCGGTTCCGCCTGGAGCTGGACACGCCCGCCGGCCGGGCCGTGGTCTGCTCGCTGCCGCCGCACGCCGACGTCAGCTCGCTGCTGCCGGGCAGCGAGGCGACGCTCGGCTGCGTCGACCCGCGCCGGGTCCACGTCATCGACGCGGCCACGCCCTCGGACGGCCGGCCGGACCGGCTCGTCGGCCTGGCCGCCCGATGACCGCGGCAACCCGCCGGCGGCGGCGATGATCGAGACCGTCCTCGGTCCGGTCGAGGCGGCCGGGCTGGGGCGGGTCAACATGCACCAGCACCTGCTCAGCGACGCCGGCCGGCTGTCCCGCCCGGGCCACGAGCCGGCCCCCGCCGACGACCGCGTCGCCACCGGCAACCTCGGCTTCCTGCGCTGGAACGCCCTGGCCCTGGCCGACAACCTCCGTCTCGACGACCCCGGGCTGGCCGCCGACGAGCTGCGCCGCGCCGCCGGCGGGGTCGGCCTGGTCGTGGAGGACACCAGCGTCGGGCTTGGACCCGACCACCCGGCCCTGCCGGCGATCTCCCGGGCCGCCGGCGTCCACGTCGCCGCGGCGTACGGCCTGTACGTGACCCCGACCCTGCCCCCGTGGGCGCTGGAGCTCGACGAGGACGGCGTGTACCGGCTCCTGCTCGGCGCGCTGCGGGACCGCATCCCCGGCACCGGCTACCGCGCCGCCCTGCTCGGCATCATGGGCACCACCGGCGACGTCCCGCCCGTCGAGCGGGCCCGGCTGCGGGCCGCGGCCGCCGCGGCCGCCCGGGCCGGAGCGAGCGTGAGCGTCCGGCTCGACCCCGCCGCCCGGGCCGGGACCGAGGTGGTGGCCGAGATGGTCGCCGCCGGGCTGCCGGCCGAGCGGATCCTGTTCACCAACGCCGACGAGTACCTCGACGCGCCCTACTGGCACGACCTGCTCGACGCCGGCGCCACCCTGGAGCTGTGCTTCGGCACGGAGCTGCAGCACGTCGGGCGGATGCGCAACCCGTCCGACGGGCAGCGGCTGGACTTCTTCGAGGCGTTCCTGGCCGCCCGCCCCGCCGGCCGGTGGGTGCTCGGCGGCTCGGTGTGGATGAAGGCCCAGCTGCGCCACTACGGCGGCGAGGGCTACGACCACCTCACCACCCGGGTCCTGCCGGAGCTGCTGCGCCGGGGCGTCGACCCGGACCGGCTGGAGGCCATGGTGAGCACCGAACCGCTGCGCCTGCTGGACCGTTGAACCCGCCGCACCCCGTGAGGAGCGCCCCGATGCGTGCCGACCTGCCCGTGCTTCCCGCCACCCAGGCCCTGTTCGTCGACGGCGCCTGGCAGTCCGGCGGCGACCTGTTCGAGGTCGTCGACCCGGCCACCGAGGAGGTGCTGACCCGGGCCGTGCAGGCCACCCCGGCCGACGTCGACGCGGCCGTGGGCGCGGCCCGGCAGAGCCTGGCCGATCGGCGCTGGGTGGGCCTGCCCCCGCTGGAGCGGGCCCGGATCCTCGGCCGGGTCGCCGACCTCGTCGAGGCCGAGCTGGAGCAGCTGGCGGTCCTGAAGACGCGCGACAACGGCAAACCGATCGAGCGCTCCCGGGCCGACGTGGCCACCGCCGCGCGCACCTTCCGGCACTTCGCCGGCGCCCCGAGCCGCCTGCTGGGCACCACCGTCCCGATCGGCCCCGGCGCCCACCACGTCTACACCACCCTGGAGCCGGTCGGCGTGGCGGCGCTGATCCTGCCGTGGAACTTCCCGATCATGACCGCCGCGTTCAAGCTCGCGCCGGCGCTGGCGGCCGGCTGCTCGGTCGTGGTCAAGCCGGCCGAGCAGACACCGCTGACGATGCTGCGCCTCGCGGCCCTGCTCGCCGAGGCCGAGCTCCCGGAGGGCGTGTGCAACGTCCTGACCGGCGACGGGCGGGTCGGTGCCGCGCTGGTCGACCACCCCGGCGTCGACAAGGTCTCGTTCACCGGCAGCACGGCGGTCGGCCGGCTGGTCGGCACGGCCGCCGCGCGGCGGTTCGCCCGGACCACCCTCGAGCTGGGCGGCAAGAGCGCCAACATCGTCTTCGCCGACGCCGACCTCGACGCCTCGGTGACCACCGCGCTGCGGGCCTCGTTCGGTCACTCCGGGCAGATGTGCACCGCCGGCAGCCGGCTGCTGGTCCAGCGCTCCGTCCTCGCCGAGTTCTCGGACCGGCTCGCCCGGGCGGCCGAGCGGGTGCCGGTCGGGGACGGGCTGGCCGGCGGCATCTCGGTCGGGCCGCTGGTCTCGGCGGAGCAGCGGGCCCAGGTCCTCGGCTACATCGACCAGGGCCGGGCCGAGGGCGCGACGGTGCTCGCCGGCGGCGGGACGCCGGCCGGCCGCGGCTTCTACGTGGAGCCCACCGTGTTCGCCGGGGTCACCAACGACATGGTCATCGCCCGGGAGGAGATCTTCGGCCCGGTCGTGGGCGTGCTCGCCTTCGACGACGAGGACGAGGCGGTCCGCATCGCCAACGACTCGGAGTACGGCCTGGCCGCCGGGGTGTGGACCACGGACCTGAGCCGGGCCCACCGGGTCGCGGCGCAGCTGGCGGTCGGGACGGTCTGGGTCAACACCTACAACATCTTCGACCCGGCGCTGTCCTTCGGCGGGCGCAAGGCGTCGGGTCTCGGCCGCGACCTCGGCGACGAGGCCCTGCGCGGCTACCTGGAGTCGAAGGCCGTCGTCGTCGGCCTGTGAGAAATGGTATCCAATATGGCGCTTATCGTATCCGTAAGCTAGAGTGGATCCATACACAATAATTTTGTATCCACACGATCGGGCAGGGGTGCCGGTGGAGCTCTCGGTGAACGCTGACCCCGCGGTGGACGTGGCGGCAGAGCGGGCCCAAACGCTCGGCGTGCGCAACGCCCACCACCTCAACGCCGCCGGTTCCGCGCTGCCGACGATCGCCGTGGTCGACGAGGTCGTCGCCCACCTGCGGCGCGAGGAACACGAGGGGGGCTACGAGGCCGCCGCCGCGGTGGCCGGGCGCATCGAGGAGCTCTACGCGGCCGCCGCCCGCGCCGTCGGCGCCGCGGCCGCCGAGATCGCCCTGACCGACAGCGCGACCACCGGGCTGCGCGTCATCGTCGACGCCCTGCGCCCGGACTCCTCGGCCCGCCTGCTGGTCAGCCGCTCGACCTACGTCAGCCACGCCCTGCACCTGCTCAGCGTGGCCCGCGACACCGGCGCCGAGCTCGTCGTGCTGCCCAACGGCCCGGACGGCGGGGTCGACCTCGAGCGCCTGGAGCGGATGCTGACCGGCGGGCCACGCGACATCGTCTGCGTCGCCCACGTGCCGACCTCGTCGGGACTCGTCGAGCCCGTCCGCGCCATCGGCGAGCTGACCCGCCGCTCCGGCGCGACCTACCTGCTCGACGCGACCCAGTCGGTCGGCCAGCTGCGGGTCGACGTCGGGGAGATCGGCTGCGACGCCCTGGTGACGACCGGGCGCAAGTTCCTGCGGGCGCCGCGCGGCACCGGCTTCGCCTACGTCCGCCGTACCCTGCTCGAACGGCTCGCACCCGTCGCGCCCGACGTGCGCGGCGCCGTCTGGACGGGCTCCCGCGCGTGGACCCTGTCGCCGACGGCCCGCCGGTTCGAGACGTGGGAGTCCTCGGTCGCCGGCCGGCTCGGCCTGCTGGTGGCCCTGACCCAGCTGCTCGACCGCGGCATCGCCGCCACCGAGGTGTACCTGGCCGCGACCGCCGCCCGGCTGCGCGCCGGCCTCGCCGCCATCCCCGGGGTGACCGTGCGGGATCCGGCGGCGTGCGCGTCGGGCATCGTCACGTTCACCGTCGACGGGTTCGGCGCGGAGGCGGTCAGCCTGCGCCTCGCCGCCCGCGGTGTGCGCACCGTCTCGGTGCCGGCCAGCCACGGGCAGTGGGACCTCGGCGCGCGCGGCGTGCCCGCCGTCGTCCGCGCGTCGGTCCACGTCTACAACGACGACGACGACATCGACGCGCTGCTGGGCGCCGTCGGGGAGATCGCCCGCGGGGCCGCGGCATGACGACGGCATCGGCCGACGTGGTCGTGGCCGGGCTCGGCATCCACGGCTCGGCCGCGGCCTACGAGCTGGCCCGGCGCGGTGCGGCCGTCGTCGGGATCGACCAGTTCGAGCCGGCCCACCACCGCGGCTCGTCGCACGGCCGCACCCGGATGATCCGCCGGGCGTACCCGAACCCGGCCTGGAACGACCTCGTCGAGCGCGCCTTCGCCGGCTGGGAGCGCTGGGAGCGGGCCACCGGGCAGACCCTGGTCCACCGCACCGGCGGCCTCTACGCCCACCGCGGCCCGTCCGGGCTGCAGGGGCCCGGCTGCGAGCCGGTCGAGGACCCGGACCGGATGCGGGAGCTGATGCCGTCCTTCGCCGTGCCGCAGGGCTACCGGGCCGTCTACGACCCGTCCGCCGGCGTCCTGGAGGCCGCCGCGGCCGTGTCCGCCGCGCGCGCCGGTGCCCGCGCGGCCGGGGCCGAGCTGGCCTTCGGCGAGCGCCTGCTGGGCTGGAGCGAGGACGCCGGCGGCTGCCTGGTCGAGACCTCGGCGCGGCGCATCCGGGCCGAGTCGCTGGTGCTCGCCGCCGGCGCCTGGGCCGCCGGCGCCGTGCCCCGCCTCGCCGGCCTGTTCGAGGTCTGGCGCATCGTCACCGTGACGGTCCGCGCCGGCCAGCCGGCCGCCCGGCCGCCCCGGCTCGGCGCCTTCTCCGTGGACCGGCCCGAGGGGCTCGTCTTCGGGATCCCCGACGCCGCCGGGAACGGCTTCAAGGCCGGCATCGACGCCGGCGAGGTCTGGGACCCCGCGGTGCCGCCCGCGCCGCCGACCCGACGCGAGGTCGCCGAGCTGTGCGCGCTCATGGCCGGTTACGTGCCGGGCGTCGGGGCAGACCCCGGCGGCGACGTGGTCGAGGCCGCATCCTGCCTGTACACGATGACCGAGGACCGGCGGTTCGTGCTCGGCCGGCTGCCGTGGGCCCCGCGGGTGGTGCTCGCCGCCGCCTGCTCCGGGCACGGCTTCAAGTTCGGCCCGGCGGTCGGGGAGGCCGTCGCCGACCTGTGCGGCGGCGCCGAGCGGCCCGACCTCGACTTCGTCGGCGTCGACCGCCGGGTCGGCTCAGCACCGAGGAGGACACCATGACGACGACCGCGACGCACTGGACCGATCCGCTGACCGAGGCCGAGATCGCCGAGGTCGCCGCCCTGGTCCGCGCCGATCCCCGGATCGGGGCCCGGCCGCGGTTCTGGGGGATCGCGGTCGAGGAGGGCCTGGCCCGCGCCATGGGGCCGGGGCAGGGCCGGCCGGTCCGGCTCGTCGTGATGAACCCGGACGCCCACGCCGCCTGGGAGGTCGGTGCCTGGACCTCCGGCACCGACCGGGAGGCGTCGCTCGCGTCGTGGACCCCCGTCGACTCCCGCCGGCCGGGCGTGTCCAGCGAGGAGGCCCGGATGGTCGCCCAGGCGTGCCGGGAGGACGCCGAGTTCCAGAAGGCCCTCGCCAAGCGGGGGATCGCCGACGCCTCGCTGGTCTGGGTCGACCCCGAGTCGATCACCGGCTTCGAGCCCGAGGACCTGGCCGGGCGGCGGCTGTCCTGGGGTACCGTCTGGCACCGGGAGAGCGCGGACGACAACGGCTACGCCCGGCCGGTCGCCGGCCTGGTGCCGATCGTCGACCTGGAGACGCTCACCGTCCTGCGGATCGAGGACCACGGCGTCGTGCCGCTCGCCGCCGAAGCCGGCAACTACCGCTCCGGCACCTGGGGGCCCGACCGGCACGTCGCCCCGCTGGACATCGTCCAGCCCGAGGGGCCCGGGTTCAGCATCGACGGCCACCGCATCAGCTGGCAGAACTGGTCGTTCCAGGTCGGCTTCACCCACCGCGAGGGCCTGGTCCTGCACGACGTCGCCTACCGCGAGGGCGAACGGTGGCGGCCGGTCCTGCGCCGCGCCGCGGTCAACGAGATGTACGTCCCGTACCTCGACAGTGACCCGACCGCCTACCGCAAGAACTTCTTCGACTGGGGCGAGTACGGCGCCGGCCCACTCACCGCCTCGCTGGAGCTGGGCTGCGACTGCCTGGGCGAGATCCGCTACCTCGACGCCGCCGTGCTGAACGGCCATGGCCAGGCGCGGACCATCGGCAACGCGATCTGCCTGCACGAAGAGGACTTCTCCGTGCTGTGGAAGCACGTCAACACCCGCACCGGCGAGGCCGACGTCCGGCGCAGCCGCCGCCTGGTGATCTCGTCCTTCGCCACGGTGGCCAACTACGACTACGGTTTCTACTGGTCCTTCTACCAGGACGGCATGATCGACCTGGAGATCAAGCTGACCGGCATCCTGTCGGTCTCCGGCATCGCCGACGGGCTGAGCCCGCGGTACGGCCGGATGGTCGCGCCCAACGTGCAGGCCCCCAACCACCAGCACTACTTCGGCCTGCGGCTCGACATGGGCGTCGACGGCCCGGCCAACCGGCTCTACGAGATCCACGCCGAGATCGAGGACGACGAGGAGCTCAACCCCTACGGCAACGCCTGCCGGATGGTGCGCACCCCGATCCGCGCCGAGTCCGAGGCGGCCCGCCGCACCGACCCCTCCCGGGCGGTGCACTGGCTGGTCGAGAGCACCACCCGGACCAACCGGTACGGCGACCCGACCGGCTACCGGCTCACCCTGCCCAACACGGCGCGGCTGTTCGCCCGGCCCGGCAGCATCGCCGAGCGCAAGGCGCCGTTCGTCGCCAAACACCTGTGGGCCACGCCGTACGACCCGGCGCAGCGGTTCATCGCCGGGGAGTACCCCAACCAGGCGCCGCTAGGCGAGGACGGCGTCACCGCCTGGCAGCGCGCGGACCGCTCCCTCGACGGCGTCGAGTTGGTGCTGTGGCCGGTCGTCGGCGTCCACCACGATCCCCGCCCCGAGGAGTGGCCGATCATGCCGGTGCACCGCATCGGCATGCGGCTGGAGCCGGACGGCTTCTTCGACCGCAACCCGTCGCTGGACCTGCCGGCGCCGGGGCGGCGCCATTGCCACTAGCGTTTCGGAGGGAGCGCCATGGATCAGGTGTGGTCGGTCACCGGCCCGCTCGGCCCCGAGGATCTCGGGCTGACCCTCACCCACGAGCACGTCTTCATCAACATGACCCCGACCGAGCCGCGCGACGGCTACATGACGGTGTGGGACGAGCGCGAGCGCGACATCCGCCGTTTCGCCGAGCGCGGCGGCACGACGCTGTGGGACGTCACCAACGGGGAGCTGAGCGATTACGCGGCGCCGGTCTACTACGACCGGGACCCGGCGCACCAGGTGCAGAACCCGCGCACCGGATCCCGTTCGGTCGCCAACGTGCTGGCCACCAAGGAGATGGCCGAGCGGACCGGCGTCAACGTGATCCTCGGGACCGGCCATTATTTCGAGGCGTACTTCGACCAGCGCTGGTGGGAGCGCACCAGCACCAACCAGATCGCCGACTATCTCATCGCCGACCTGCTCGAGGAGATTCCCGGCACCGGCGTGCGGGCCGGCTTCCTCGGCGAGATCGCCTCCGACAAGCCCCGGATCACCACCAACGAGGAGCGCTCGTTCCGGGCCACCGGCCGGGCCGCCGCCGAGACCGGCGTGCTGGTGAGCACTCACGCGCCCACATTCCCGACCGGCGAGGCGCAGATCGACATCCTCACCGCGGAGGGCGTCGCGCCGGAGCGGATCGTGATCGGCCACACGGACACGGTCAAGAACGTGCAGTACTCGATCGACCTGCTCAACCGCGGCGTCTACATCCAGTACGACTGCATGATGGCCTGCAAGATCGGCGGCACGCTGATCGTCCCGGAGCTGCGGCGCCGGGTCGAATACCTCAAGTACCTCGTCGACCGCGGCTTCGCCGGGAGGATCCTCCTCGCGCAGGACGTCAGCCAGCGCTCGCACCAGGCGGAACTGGGCGGCCCGGGGATGTGCTTCCTGTTCGAGGAGTTCGCCGAGCACGCGGTCGCGGCCGGCATCGAGCCCGAGGTCCTGGCGATGATGACCACCGACAATCCGAGACGGGCGATGTTCGGCCGATGAGCCGGCCGTCAGGGTGGTCGCCGCGCTCACAGCCGTCCGGCCGGCGCAAACCCTCCCCGCCGAGTAGTGCCGGGCAAAGCGGTATGCGCTGGGGCGCCACGGGGCGCGTCTAGGCCGCCAGCCGGGTCAGCGTCGCGTATCGCCCGGTGCGTGCCCGGCTGGGGCCGAGTTCGTACGGCGTGCCGTCGGGCCTGGTGATGGCGACGGTGCCGCTGCCGGGGTCGTACCGTATGCCCCAGCCGCGTTCGTGGACGCTGACGTGGTGGTAGCGGCACAGGATGACGAGGTTGTCGATGTCGGTGGCGCCGTTGTCGCGAATCCAGGTCCGCAGGTGGTGGCTGTCGCACCAGTTCGCCGGCATCCGGCAGCCGGGCCATCGGCAGTGCGGGTCCCGGGTGGCCAGTGCCCGCCGCAGTGCCGGCGGGGTGTTGCGGTACGCCCGCCCGAGCTTGAGCGGCAGCCCGTTGTCGGGGTGCTGCCAGACCTGTTGCAGGTTGGCGTCGCAGCTGAGCCGGGCCGCGAACGCGTCCGGGATGACGCCGTATCCGGTGAGCACGGCCGGCCCGTCGGCAGCGTCGGCGTCCGCGGCACCGCGGGCTCGGTCTGTGGCTCGGTCTGTCGCCTGGTCGGTGCCGTGGTCGTGGAGCGCTGCGTAGCGCCGTACCGGCATGAGCACGGCGAGGTGCGGCCGGACGCCGGCCACGACGGGCGCGCGTCCCTCCCGTAGCACGGTGTTGAGCAGGTCGGCGAGGGAGTCGTGCCGGCGCTGGGCCGGGCTGCGTTCGTCGTCGGGCGCCGGTGCTTTCGTGAAGGTGTCGAGGGCGGTGGTGAGCAGCACGCCGGTTTCGGGGTCGAGGATGCCGCGGAGCTTCCACATGTCGCCGGCCCGGGCGACCGTGACACCGCGGCGGCGGTGCTGTTCCTGGGCGGGGATGCGTTTGTCGCGGATGACCTCGTCGATGAGCCGTTCGCAGGTCTCGCGGACGGCCTCGGGCTCGTGCCCGCGGGCGATGGCGACGAGGGGCTCCTCGGCGCTCTCGACGACCTCGTCGCCGATCTCCCGGGCGGTGAGCCCGATGCGGTCGACGTGTTCGCGGGTGACCTCGCCGGCGTCGAAGGCGGCCTCGAGGCTGGGCAGGAGGCGGATGGTGGCGGCGGCGCGCATGCGGCTGGTGGCGGCGGGGCCGGAGAGCCGCCCGTATGCCTGGATCCATTGTTTGGTGGTGCTCCACCCGTCGGCGCGGCCGAGTTTGCGGTCGTCGAACGCGCCGACGTAGCGGGCGATGGCGGCGTCGAGCTGGTTGGCGTGGCGCAGCAGATCGAGCAGCGCCGTGCGGAGTGCGGTGTCGTCGAGCGTGGCGGGGTCGTGTTCGACGAGCGCGGCGATTGCCTCGCCGACCCGGCCCACACACCCCTGGTTCGAACCCATGTTCGAACCATAGTCGCGCCCACCGACATTCCGCGGAGCCAGCTACGGTACGTGTGCGGGCCGCCACCATGTGATGGTCGCGGGGCCTCAGGCGGTGAGCCAGGCGAGCACCTGATCGCTGGTGACGAGGGCGTCGCGCTGCAGGTACGCGACGGCGCGCAGCGCGGCGTCGTGGGCCTCCCGCGAGGACCCGCCGACGCAGTCGGTGAGGACCCGCACCCGGTAGTCGTGCTGGTGGGCGTCGACGGCCGTGTAGTGGATGCACACGTCGGTCAGCCCGCCGATGAGCAGGACCGTCTCCGCCTTGTACGCCTTGAGCACGATCTCCAGCTCGGTGCCGAAGAACGCCGAGTAGCGCCGCTTGCGGATGAGGAACTCCTCCGGGCGCGGGCGGACCCACGGCGCGAGCTCGGTCTCCGGCCAGCCCTCGACGCAGTGCGGGCCTTCGGAGCCGTCGAGCTCGCGGCCGATGTCGATCAGGCCGGGCTTGTGGACCTCCTGGACGAACACGACCGGGACGCCGTGCTCGCGGCACGCGTCGATGAGCCGCTCGACCCGCCCGGCCCGCTCCCGCCGGCCGCCCATCTGGGCGATCTCGGAGCGCGACTCCTCGTCGGGCACCTCGCCGCCCTGGATGTCGACCACGAGGAGCACGGCGTTGCCCACGACGGCCGGAGGGGTCGTCATGACTTGTAGACCACGTAGACCTTGCGCAGCGTCTCGTGGATCGTCCACGTGCCGCACCAGCCGATCGGGAAGTACGCCGTCGTGCCCGCGGCGACCTCGGTGGGCTCCTCGCCGTCGCGCTGGACGGTCATCCGGCCCGAGACGACGTGGATGATCTCGCCGCGGGTGAGGAACTCCCACCGCGACGCGCCCGGGTCGCTCTCCCAGACGCCGGAGATGACGGTGCGCGCCTCGTTGGCGAAGTCGACCCGGCTGCGCACCAGGATCTCGCCGCTCAGGGGTTCCGCGCTCGGCGGTCCGAGGGGCTTCTCGTCGAGTCCGGTGGCCGCGCTGGGGACGTTGGTGAGCGTCATGGACACGGACACTATCGGACTGGATGCGAAAGCGTCTAGATTGTATCCAACACTAGCCGCGGAAGACGGTGGAGGAGCGCAGTTCGTACCAGCGGGCGAGCTGCTCGCCGGCCTTGATGACGTGCTGGCGCATCTCGTCGGCGGCCCCCTGGGTGTCGCCCTCGGCCAGCGCCCGCACGATGCGCTCGTGCTCGTGGAAGTTCTCGTCGCGGTGCCGGCTGTCGTTGACGATCAGCTGCGCGGACACGTTGCGGGGGAAGGTCTCGTTGATGTCGTTGATCGCCTTGGCCAGCCGCGCGTTGCCGGCGATGCTGGCGATGAGCGTGTGGAACACGTCGTTGCCGCGGTGGTCGGGCTGGTCGGGCGTGGTGCCGGTGCTGCGGGCCAGCGAGTAGTCGTACATCTCCTGGTTGGCCGTGCGCAGCTGGTCGACCTGGTCGCGGGTGATCCGGCGCACCGCGCGGGCGGCGGCGAGCGCCTCGAGCTCAGCCCTGACCTCGTACGCCTCGCGGACGTCCCACGGCGCCGGGACGCTGACCACGGCGCCCTTGTTGGGCAGCACCTCGATCAGTCCGCTGGTCTGCAGCTGGCGCAGCGCCTCGCGCACCGGCGTGCGGGAGACGCCGAAGTCGCTGGCCAGCTCCGCCTGGCGCAGCTGCGCGCCGATCGGGATGTCGCCGGTCATGATGCGGTTGCGGATCCGATCGGCGAGGTCGTCGACGAGGGCCGCACCCGTCTTCCGTGTCGCCGCCAGCTCGCCGGACTCGATGGTCAAGCGGCCACTCTCCTCTTGTCGCCGGGCATGCCCGCGTAGATGACCCACGATACCAGAGCGCGATGACATGGACCCACTTGGCGTCACCCTGGGTATCTTTACTTCCATCGGGGATACGAAGTCGTTAGGATTGTATCCACAGTGCCCAGTGGAGGTAGCCGTGCTGCGACAGGCCGACAACGACAAGCTCACGCGGACCGGGCCCGGCACCCCGCTGGGCGGGCTCATGCGCGCCTACTGGCAGCCGGCCGCGCTGGTCTCGGAGATGCCCGCCGACCGGCCGGTCAAGGCGATCCGCCTGTTCGGCGAGGACCTGGTGCTCTTCGCGCGCGGTGGCGGGTGGGGCCTGATCAGCCGCTTCTGCGCGCACCGGGGCGTGGACCTGGCCTTCGGCCGGCTCGAGGACGGCGGGCTGCGCTGCCTCTACCACGGCTGGCTGTACAACGCCGAGGGGCGCTGCGTGGAGCAGCCCGCCGAGCCGCCGCACAGCCGGTTCCTGGACAAGATCCGGCTCGCCAGCTACCCGTGCGTGGAGCGCAACGGCATCATCTTCGCCTACCTCGGGGCCGGCGAGCCGCCGCCGTTCCCGGCGTACGACTGCTTCACCGCGCCCCGGGAGTACACCTTCGCCTTCAAAGGGCTCTGGGAGTGCAACTGGCTGCAGGGCCTGGAGGGCGGCATCGACCCCAGTCACGTCTCGTTCCTGCACCGGTTCGTGGGCGAGGACCCGCGCGACGTCTACGGCCAGCAGTTCAGCGAGGAGGTCGAGGGCACCGGCACCAAGCTGTCCAAGCTGGTCGGCGACCACTTCCGGCCCGACATCGAGGTGGAGGACGCCGAGCACGGGCTGCGCGTGTTCGCGGTCCGGCAGCTCACGGAGGAGATCAAGCACGTCCGGGTGACGAACCTGCTGTTCCCCAACGCGTTCGTGGTGCCGTTCGGCAACACCAAGGTCTTCACCCAATGGCACGTGCCGATCGACGACGAGCACCACTTCTGGTACATGATCTTCTACGACTTCGCGGAGCGGACCGACCAGGAGACGCTGCTGCGGCAGCGGCTGGAGGGCGTCTCCCTGCCGGACTACCGGCCGCTGCGCAACCGCTCCAACAACTGGGGCTTCGACCCCGCCGAGCAGCGCGACCTGACGTACACCGGCATGGGCCTGGACATCAACGTCCACGACCAGTGGGCGGTGGAGAGCATGGGCCCGATCCAGGACCGCACCGTGGAGCGGCTCGGCTCGTCCGACCGGGCCGTCACCGCCAACCGGCGGCTGCTGCTGCGCGCGATCGACGCGTTCCAGGCCGGCGGCGCGCTGCCCGCGCACCCGCTCGACGAGGCGTCGGCGGCCCGGCTCGTCGGCCCGCACGCCGTCGACATGATCTCGCCCAGCGACGGGTGGCAGGAGCGCTGGCCGGAGAAGGAGGCCGAGCGCCGGCACAGCTCGCCGTGGTTCCGGTCGGAGGTGGCCGGTGCGTAACGCCGACGAGCGCAACGTCGCCGAGGGCGGCGGCGGGGTCAGCGCCCGGCCGATGCTGGCCGGCGACCGCGGCGGCTTCATCGACCGGCACGACCTGTGGACCGAGGCGCAGTACGCGGCCGCCGCCCAGATGCGCCGGGTGATCGACGAGCTGGGCATCGAGATGGTCCGCTTCGGCTTCGCCGACCAGCACGGCATCGTGCGCGGCAAGACGGTCACCCGGGCCGCGGTCGCGGCGGCGATGCGCTCGGGCCTCACCGCGCCGAGCTCCCTGCTGCTCAAGGACACCTCCGGCAAGTCGGTGTTCCCGGTCTTCGCCGACGACACGGGGGTCGGCGTGGCCGGCTTCGCGGGGGCCGGCGACATCGTGCTCGTCCCCGACCCGGCCTCGTTCCGGGTCGTACCGTGGGCACCGCGCACCGGCTGGGTCCTGTGCGACGTGCGCTTCCCCGACGGCCGGCCGGTGCCCTTCTGCACCCGCAGCCTGCTCCGCGGACGGCTGGCGGCCCTCGCCGCGAGTGGCTACCGGATGACCGTCGGCGCGGAGCTGGAGTTCCACGTCTTCCGCGCCGACGGAGCACCGACGACCGCCGGGTCCCAGCTGCTGCACGAGGAGACCCTCGACAGCCTCGACGAGCTCGTCCAGGCGCTGTACACCGGGCTGTCCTCGCTCGACCTGCCGCTGCGCTCGCTGGAGCTGGAGTTCGGGCCGAGCCAGCTGGAGCTGACGATGGAGGCGGCGGACGCGGCGGTGACCGCCGACGCGGTGCTGGTGTGCCGCACCGCGGTCCGCCAGATCGCCCGCCGGCGGGGCTTCCACGCCACCTTCATGTCCCGGCCACAGGGCGCTGACTCGGCGTCCACCGGCTGGCACTTGCACCAGTCGCTGACCGACGTGCGCACCGGCCGCGGCGCGTTCGTGCCCGAGGCCGGCGAGGCCGGGCCGCTGTCCGCCACCGGCCGCTCCTACCTGGAGGGCATCCTGCACCACGCCGCGGCGGCGGCCGCGTTCACCACGCCGACCGTCAACGGCTACAAGCGCTACCAGCCGTTCTCGCTCGCCCCGGACCGGATCGCCTGGGGCGTGGACAACAAAGGCGCGATGGTACGGGCGGTCGGCGGCCCCGGCGACCCGGCCACCCGGCTGGAGAACCGGTCCGGCGAGCCGGCCGCCAACCCCTACCTGTACATTGCCGCGCAGGTGATCAGCGGACTGGACGGCATCGCCCGCGGGCTGGCGCTGCGCCCGCCGACGACCAGCCCGTACGCCGCACCCGCGGCCCCGCTGCCCCGTTCGCTGGGCGAGGCGGTGGCGGCGCTGGAGGCCGACGAGGCATTCCGCGAGGCGCTGGGCTCCGTGGTGGTCGACTGGTACGCCCACCTGAAGCGGGCGGAGTTCGAGCGCTACCTGCTGCACGTCTCCGACTGGGAGCAGCGCGAGTACTTCGGCATGTTCTGACGCACGGGAGCACACAATGGCGTTGTCGGTCCAGGATGAGTGGATTCTCCAGCAGCGGGTCAGGCCGCTGGTGACGGCCGAGCTGATCGCGGAGGCGGCGGCCCGCCCCACCGGGCCCTACTCCCGCGACCTCGTCGACGTCATGGACTTCGTCCGGCGCAACCCCGACCCGGACCGGCCGCGGTACCTCATCGTCAAGACACCCGGCGGGTTCGCCGTCGCGGTCCGCCCGCCCGTCCGTGGCGGGGCCCCGCGGCTGCTCGACGACCGGCGGCACGCCACCCGGGACGAGGCCGAGCACGCCGTGCTCGTCCACCGGCTGCACGACTACGGCCTCACATGGTGAGCGCGGGCTACACCGACCGGGTCTCCTACCGGCCCGGCGACACGGTCCGGCTGGCGGTCAGCACCACGGCCGCCGGCTGGACCGCCGAACTGGTCCGCCTGCAGGCCCTGGCCATCCCGTCGGCGGGCGTCGAGCGCCGCCAGGAGCGGGTCGCCGCCGTGGCACCCGTCGCCGGCGCCGGTATCGACCAGCGGACCGCGCCCGGCTCCTACGTGCGGGTCGACGACGTGCCCGGCGCGGGAGCGCAGGGGCTGGTCGTGGCGCTCGCCGCGATGCCGACCCGGCCCGGGGCCGAGGCCCAGGAGCTCCTGGCGCACGGGTGCCCGGAGAACGGCTCGGGCTGGGCGATCGGTCTGGACGCCGGGGGACGGTTCACGCTGCGGGTCGCCACCGGCGCCGGTTCCGCGGAGGTCGTCGCCGGGCCCGTGCCGGTGGCCGGCTGCTGGTACGAGCTGACCGCGGTCATCGGCGCGCGGGCCGGGGACGCGCTGGCGCTGACCGTCGCGGCGGCCGGCACCTTCGAGGCCAATCACGTGGTACGCCGGCCGGCATCGCCGGCGACGGCGCGCTCGACGCTGCCGGGTGCCCCCGTGCCGGCGGCCGGGCCACTGTTCTGGGCCTGCGCCGGGATCGGCCCGGACGGCGCGCCGGTGCGGCCCTACGACGGGCGGATCGAGAGCCCGGTCCTGGTCGCCGACGCCGCGGCCGACGCCGGCGACGCAGCGGCCGGCGGATCGCGGGCGCGGCTGGCCCGGCACCCGGCGCTGCTGGCCCACTGGGATCTCGCGGCGGCGATCGGCCGCGGCGGGATCGGCGACACCGGCCTGGTGCGCGACGCCGGGCCGCGCGGGCTGCACGGCGCTGCGGTGCACCACCCGCAGCGCGCGGTGCGCTCCTCGGGCTGGACCGGCGACGTCACCGACTTCCGGTTCGCGCCCGAGCAGTACGCCGCGCTGCACTTCCACCGCGACGACATGACCGACTGCGGCTGGCGGTTCCAGGGCGAGGTGGTCCTCCCGGCGGACCTGCGCAGCGGCGTCTACGCCCTGGAGGTGATCGATGACGACGGCGGCCGCGACACGGTCCCCGTCCTCGTGGCGCCGCCCGCGGGCACGGCGACCGCGCCGCTGCTGCTCGTGCTGCCGACCAACAGCTACCTGGCGTACGGCAACGACCACGTCGGCGTGGACAGCCCGCGCACCCAGGTGTGGAGCCAGATGGTGCCGACGCTGGACGACTTCGAGCTGTTCCGCGACGCACGACGGGAGCTGGGCTACTCGCTGTACGAGACGCACGCCGACGGCTCGGGCGTGTGCTACTCCAGCTGGCGCCGGCCGCTGTTGACCATGCGCGAGCGGGCCTACGACCACAACGCCCCGGTCTGGCAGTTCACCGGCGACATGCAGCTGGTCGACTGGCTCGACCGCACCGGCCGGGACGTCGACGTCGTCACCGACCACGACCTGCACGCGCAGGGCGCCGGCCTGCTCGCGCGGTACCGGGCGGTGCTGACCGGCACCCACCCCGAGTACCCGAGCCTGGAGATCCTGCGGGCGTACGAGGAGTACGTCGCCGATGGCGGGCGGCTGGTGTGCACCGGCGGCAACGGCATGTACTGGGTGACCGCCTACGACCCGGGCGACGACCAGGTGGTCGAGGTGCGCCGCTGGGGCGGGACGCAGGCGTGGCTGGCCGAGCCGGGGGAGTACCACCTCGGCTTCACCGGCCACCAGGGCGGGATCTGGCGGTTCAGCGGGCGGGCGCCGCAGAAGACCTTCGGGGTCGGCTTCGTGGCCGCCGGCAACCCGGGGGCGTCGGCCGGCTACCGCCGGGTGAGCACCGATCCGGCCGTCGCCTGGGTCTTCGCGGGACTCTCCGGTGAGGACTTCGGCGGGTACGGCGTCGCGGGCGGCGCGGCCGGGCTGGAGATCGACTCGGCGAGCCCCCCGCTCGGCACGTCACCCGACGCCGTGGTGCTGGCCACCTCGGTCGGTCACGGCGACGACATGCTGGAGGCCCGGGAGAACTTCAACATGACCAGCCGGGTGCTCGGCGGGGCCCGCAACCCCCGGGTCCACGCCGACCTCGTGCTCGTGCCCCGCGCGGGCGGGGGAGCGGTGTTCTCGACCGGCTCCATCGCCTTCGCCGGCGCCCTCGGCGACCGCGACGGCGAGGTCTCTGTCCTGCTCGGCAACGTCCTGGACCGCTTCGTCGCGGGCGGGCCGGTGCTGGATACAGCGCCAGCCGGGGATACAACGCCGGCCGGGGATACGGCGCGGGCCGGGGACATAACGCCAGCCCGGGATACATCGGCGTAACGAGACCGAGACCAGCAGGCGATTGTGTGGATGCATAGCTTGAAACTAGGATCCAATCATGGCGTAAGTGGATACAACCGAGTGGAGGACCTCTTGCGCGTACTCCGGCACCATCGCAGCGGCACACGCCGCCGATTCAGCTTGGCGCTCATCGCCGGGGCAGCGCTTGCGCTCGCCCTGAGCGGCTGCGCGTCCTCCGACAAGACCGCCGGCTCCGACGGGTCCTCTTCCCCGCTGAGCGGGAAGATCGTCTGGGCGGACTTCGGCGGCCCGACCAACAAGGCGCGGTACACCACCTATTTCGACGACTTCACCAAGCAGACCGGGGTGAAGGTCGTCTCCGAGGTCGAGAGCGACGCCGTCGCCAACACCATGCTGACCGGTGGCAAGGGCGCCTACGACGCCATCCACGTCGGACTCGACACCGTCTACCGCTACAAGGCCAACATCGCGGCGCTCGACGCGGGCGTCGCGCGCGACACCAACCTGCCGGCCAACATCCGCGACTACGCGTTCGGCACCTTCTACGTCGGGCACGTCCAGGCGTACCTCACCGCGACCTTCCCCGGCGGCGGCCCGCAGACCTGGGCCGACTTCTTCGACGTGGCGAAGTTCCCCGGCAAGCGCGGCTGGATGGGCAGCCCGGGCAGCTACGACAGCGCCTGCGAGATCGCCGAGCTGGCCTCGGGCATCGCGCCGGACAAGTTGTACCCGCTCAACTTCGACGTGTGCACGAAGAAGCTCAACGAGCTGCGGCCCAACATGGTCTTCTACACCTCGTACCCCCAGATCCAGCAGCTGCTGACGTCCAAGACCGCGGCCGTCGTGGCCGGGCCGTCGGGCCAGGCGTTCGCCCTGAAGAACCAGGGCATCGACGTCACCATCTCCTGGAACCAGGCGATCGTGGCGCCCAACGTGATGACCATCCCGGCGAGCGCGCCGGACATGAAGAACATCCAGGCCCTGGCGAAGGTGTTCAACGAGCCGCAGCGCCAGGCCGCGTTCGCCAAGGCGACCGGCTACGGCCCCGGCAACCCCGACGCGTTCACGTCCATGGACGACGCGACCAAGGCGGTCATCGTCAACTCACCCACGCACACCCAGATCGTGCACCAGAACTCCGAGGAACGGGCCAAGCAGACCGACGACCTGCTGGCCTGGTACACCAAGTGGCTCGCGGGCTGAACGACGTCCTCGTGCTCGGCCGGATCCACACGATGGATCCGGCCGGCGCACACGCCGAGGCCATGCTCGTCTCCGGCGGCCGCGTCGCCGCCGTCGGGGACGCCGCCGGGCTGCGCGCGGCGGCCCCGGCCGGCACCCGGGAGGTCGAGGCGCTCGGCGTCGTCGTGCCGGGCTTCCTCGACTCCCACCTGCACACCCTGATCGCCGGCGTCGAGCGGCGCCGGCTCGTCATCGCCGAGGCCGGCTCCGTCGCGGAGGTCTGCGACCGCATCGGCGCCTGGCTCGCGGCGCGGCCCGGATCGGACTGGGTCGTCGTCGGCGCCCACTTCCACGCCGAGGACCTCGCCGAGGGCCGGCTGCCCGACCGCTACGACCTGGACAGAGTTACCGGCGGCACTGTCACCGGCGGCACTGTCACCGGGGGCCCCGCGGTCGTGCTGGACCGGCGCACCCACGACGCGATCGCCAACTCCGAGGCGCTGCGCCGCTGCGGCATCGACGCCCGCACCCCGGACCCCGCCGGCGGCCATATCGAGCGCGACGCGCGCGGCGAGCCCACCGGCATCCTCATCGAGCGCCCCGCCGCCGACCTGGTCATGGCCCACGTCCCGCCGCTCGGGCCGGCCGACCTGCGCGATGCGCTGGCCGAGGCGCAGCCCTACCTGCACAGCCTCGGCATCACCAGCGCCAGCGAGCCCGGTCTCGTCGAGCAGGAGCTGCGGGTGTACCGCGAGGCGGCGGCCGACGGCCGGCTCACGCTGCGCACCATGGGCATGCCCCTGGCCCGGCCCGGGGTGCCGCCCGCGGAGCTGCTGGCCGGGCTCGGCGACCACGGCCGGTTCCGGACCGGTCCGCTGAAGATCTACCTCGACGGCGCCGGCGGCTTCGGCACCGCGCTCATCTCCCGGCCGTGGCCCGGCCGCGGGGAGTACCGCGGCAACCTGACCTGCCCGGCCGACGTCTTCGACGAGCTGGTCTCCTACTGCGCGGATCACGGGCACTCCGTCGCCGTGCACGCCGTCGGCGACGCCGCCGTCACCCTCGCCCTGGACACCTTCGAGCGGGCCGCCGCGCGCCGGCCGATCGCGGGCCTGCGGTTCTCGGTCATGCACTCGTACCTGTGGCCGTCGCGCGCCGACATGGCCCGCGCCGCCCGGCTGGGCGTGCTGCTGTCCAGCCAGCCGTCGATGCAGTGGCGCGTCGGCGCGGGCATCGCCGACCAGTTCGGCGACGACGTCCCGCTCGCGCCGCTGCGCGACTGGCTCGACGCGGGCGTGACCGTCGCCGGCGGCTCCGACGGGCCCGACTTCCCGATGGCGCCGCTGTTCGGCATGTGGCAGGCCCGCAGCCGCCGGGTCCGCGGCCGCGAGGGGCCGCTCGGGCCGGAGCAGGCCGTCACCGCGCGGGAGGCGCTCGCGATGTACACCACGTCGGCCGCGTACTACTGCTTCGCCGAGCACGAGCGGGGCCGGCTCGCCCCCGGCTACCTCGCCGACTGGGCCGAGCTGGACGTCGACCCGCTCACCGCGCCGCTCGACGAACTGGCCGACGCCGCCGCCCGGCCGGTGCCGCGCACGGTCGTGGGCGGCGCGGTGGTCCACGGCCCCGACTTCGAGGAGGAACCAGCGTGACCGATCAGCTGCCGGCCGAGGCCGGTACCGTCGTCGTCGGCGGCGGCACGAGCGGCAACGTCATCGCGGCCCGGCTCGCCCGGGCCGGCCTCGACACGCTCGTGCTGGAGGCCGGGCCGGACTTCGGCCCGTTCGGCTCCAGCGCCTGGCCCGCCGACATCCTCGACGCGACCCGGCTCGGACACTCCAACGACTGGGGCTACGACTCCGGCGACACCCTGCCCACCCGGGTCGCCTTCGAGCGGGCCCGCGCCATCGGCGGCTGCTCCGACTTCAACGGCACCACGCAGACGTGGGGCCACCGGCGCGACTACGACGACTGGGCCGCCGCCGGCAACCCGGGATGGGGCGCCGACGAGCTGCGGCCGCTCTTCGACGAGGGTACCCGCATGATGCGGGTCAAGCGGTACCGCGCCGACGAGCTCACCCCGTGGCAGCGGGCCTGGTACGACGCCGGCACCACCATCGGCCTGCCGCAGCTTTCGACCCTCAACGAGCTGGACCAGACGACCGGCTTCGCGCCCGAGGACAACAACATCGTCGACGGCGTCCGGTGGAACACCGCCTTCGCGTACCTCGACCCCGTCCGCCACCTCGAGCACCTGCGGATCGTCGGGGAGGCGCACGTCGAGCGGGTCCTGGTCCGCGACGGCCGGGCCGCCGGCGTCTCGGTGCTGTGGCGCGGCGCACGGCACGTGGTCCGCGCCGGCCGCGTCGTGGTGTGCGGTGGCGCCTACAACTCGCCCCAGGTCCTGCAGCGCTCCGGCATCGGCGCCGCGACGATGCTCAAGGAGCTGGGCGTCGACGTGATCGCCGATCTGCCGGGCGTCGGCGAGAACCTGCACGACCAGCCGTTCCTGCTGATGAGCTGGGCCGGGTCCGGCGCGATGACCGCGGCGATGGACCGGCTGCGGGCCGGCGGCTGGGCCCCCGACGAGCAGGCGATGGCCAAGGCCGCGTCCAGCTTCGACCCGGACGTGTTCGACATGCACTTCCTGCCCTACAGCCCCACCCACCGCGGCGCGGAGAAGCGCTGGAGCTGCGGCGTCGGCGCGCTGCTGCCCCGCTCCCGCGGCCACGTCCGGATCCGTTCCCTCGACCCCGAGGCCAAGCCGCTCATCGACCACCGCTTCCTCAGCGACCCCGAGGGCCACGACGCGCGGGTCCTGGCCGAGGGCGTCGAGCAGCTGCGGGCCATCGCCGCCGCGCCCGGTATGCGCGAGCTGGTCGGGCGGGAGCTGCGCCCCGGGCCGGACCTCGCCGACCGCGCCGCCCTGGTCCACCACATCCGGGCCAACCCCGACAACTACTGGCACCCGGTCGGCACCTGCCGGATGGGGCCGGCCTCGGATCCGGCCGCGGTCGTCGGCAACGACGGCCAGGTGCACGGCGTCGCGGGCTGCTACGTCGCCGACTGCTCGATCATGCCGGCGATCCCGCGAGCCACCACGGCGATGCCGGCCGTCGTGATCGGCGAGCGGATCGCCCGCTTCCTGCTCGAGCTCCCCCGCGAGGTCTCCGCCTGATGCCCGTCCACACCGTGCTCGGTCCCGTCCCCGCCGAAACGCTCGGCCCCACCTCGATGCACGAGCACCTGCTCAGCGACCTGCGGATCTGGGCCAAGCCGTCGGCGGAGGCGCCGCCGGACGGGGTGCCGATCGGGCCGGAGCTGATGGGGTACCTGCGGTGGAACGCGCTATCGGTGCCCGAGAACCTCGTCCTGCACGACCCGGACGTCGCCGTCGCCGAGCTGGCGGCGGCCCGGGCGGACGGCGCCTCCGCGGTGGTCGAGCTGACCCTGCCCGGCATGGGCCGGCGCCTGGCCGAACTGCCGGACATCGCCCGCCGCAGCGGCGTCCACGTCTGCGTCGGCGGCGGCTGGTACGTCGAGCCGACCATGCCCGGCCACATCCGCCACGCCGGCGTCGACGAGCTCGCGGCCGGCATGGTCGAGGAGCTCACCGACGGCATCGCCGGCACCGGCATCCGCCCGGCGCTGCTCGGGGAGATCGGCACCAGCCACCCGATCACCGACGCCGAGTGGCGGGTGCTGCGGGCGGCCGGCCGCGCCGGCGCCCGGACCGGTGCCGCGGTCTACGTCCACCTGTCCTTCCGCGGCCGCGCCGGGCTCGCCGTGCTCGACGCGCTGGAGGCCGAGGGCATGCCGCCCGACCGGGTCGTCCTCGGCCACCTCGACGAGCACTTCGACCCCGCCTACCACGGCGAGATCGCCCGCCGCGGCGCCGTGCTCGGGTACGACACCTTCGGCTCGGACTTCTACTACGGTGATCCGGCCCTGCGCAACCCGACCGACGCGGAGCGCCTGGCCATGGTCGCCTGGCTCATCGAGCAGGGCTTCGCCGGCCAGCTCGTCATCGGCGCCGACGTGTGGACCCAGGCCAACCTGCGCCACAACGGCGGCAACGGCTATCAGCACCTGTTCCGCCGGATCATGCCGGCCATCGCGCGCCTGGCCACCACAGCGCGCCTGGCCGGCGGCGACGCCGACCTGGTCGACCAGATCACGGTCCACAATCCCCGCCGCCTGCTGAACCGCCCGTAACGCACCGCATGGTTCGGGTGGCAGTGCGGGTGCCGCACCAACCCATGCGGCCCGCTGTCGGTCAGGCCGGAGTGTCGGTGGTCCGAGTTGGACTGCAACTACATGATCTTCCTTCGTCAGGAACTGCGGCTTCTCTGAGGGATGATGGGAGCGAGTCCACATCGGACTGCTGGTGGATCTGGTAGTACCTCCTCGATGCGGCCGGCCTGCAGGTCCAGCTCGTCGACGCCCGTGGTGTCACGAACGTGCCCGGCCCCGGCCAAGACGGACAGGTTGGATGCGGTGTGGCCGGCCGATCTCGTCGGGAAGGGCATGCTGCGGCCCTCGTTCGTGCCGCCCGGCGCTAATCCGGGGGGCTACGCGATTGCACCTGGATGCGGGTGGACTTGGCCCGCGACTGGCAGTGGCTGGAGGAACTGCTCGAAGACGCGCTGATCAAGGTCACCGTGGTGGCCAGCAAGCTGCCGGTGGGAGATGCTGGACAGTGTGCGTGTCTTGCCGGCGGCGATTTCGATCGCCGCCGTATTCCACCCGGAGGACGACGACTACCTCGTCGACCGCGAGACCATCGTGATGCACTGCGAGGTCCCCGCCCGGCTGGACCTCGAACCGCCGTCCTTGAACGGATGACGCCCGAACAACTCGTCGGGCTGGCCATCGATGTTGCCCACGAAGGGCCGGCCGCCGGCGAACTGCCGGTGCCTGCCGGGAGTTCGGGCCGCGGATGTCTCCGTCGCGTGGCCAGTACACGACTGGGTCCCTCCTGCAGGTCTGCGCCCAGGCCGCGGCGTGGACCAAATTATGCTGTGCTCGCGGCACTCGGCGGCAGGATCGGGTCGCGAGGCTGCGGCGATGGTGACGGGTGACGGGAGACGGATGGCCTACTTCCGGATCGGCGGCGCCGTTTCCCAGCCGATCTGTTTGAGCCGGACCGCGGCGTAGGCCCGACTCGGGAGGCGGCAGTCGTGCGATACTTCGAACCTGCCTGAACGCGGGGCCGCTTGCCGGAGGCTGGTGAAGTAGTGCAGCAGGGGGCGCAGGTCGACGCGGGCGCTGCCGGTGCTGGCCAACTCGCCGAACAGGTGATGTCGGCGGGTGAGACCGCATTCTCTGAGGACGACCGCGGACAACTGCGGGCATCGGTTACGGCAGCGAACTCGGCTCTACAGGCCGCGACCGCACGCTTCCTGCGGCTGATCAACTTCGCTTTCGCGATTACTGCCGTTGCGTGGGCGGCCGCCGCGATCGTGGCACAGTGGTGGACCGACCTCGCCTGGCACGGCGTTGGTTTCGGCTGGGCGACGGTCGTCGGGCCGGCGACGGCGGCCTTCATTGTCGTCTGGTTCTATGCTGTCCCTTCCTTCGTGTTGCGGCTCGTGACGGACCGAAACCGCGGCTCACACGACCATGAGCCTCCCGGTGCACCAACCATGCCCCTTGTGCGTTGGCTGGGCGTAGCGATTTTGGCGGTCAATCTGCTTGGGATGCTTGTCGCCGCGGTCTGGTGTGGTGCCTGGGTGCTGTCCGGCGGCCTCGTCGGGCTTGCCCAGTCCATAGCCTTCGTGTTCGGTGGTCTCATCGTTGCTGTCGGGGTGGTCGGCGTCCCGTTCACGGTGATCTCGTACCGCTGGAGCCGTATGGACCCGCGCGACGAGTTGATCGTCGGCCTTGCCGGCTTCTATGTTGTCGCCGCGCAGCGCGGTGAGCGGTTGGCCAGCGATCTCGCAACGGTGCCACGATCGCTTGGCAGAGACGCTGCCCGGTGGCGCATCGACAGGAACGCGCGAGCCGTCTTCGGCACCGCCATCGCTCGGGCGGCGCGCCGCGTCGAGGATCGCCTGCATCAGGTTGCGCCCGGATCGGAATCGCAGATTCGGGCAGACCTCCGCAAGCTTGGCACTGGCATCGCCACGACGCTGCGGCAGCATGCCCGCGACGTGATTATCGGCGGCGTGGAACGCGACGATGACGTTGCCGAGCGGCTGCGCATCGCTCTTGCCGCTGCCGCCTGGGGTCGCTGGGAGGAACTCGCAACCGACTCGCAGACGCCCGGCGCCCAGCGGTTTCTGCGCAAGTTCGGAGCGCGGATGTTGACCGCCTTCGTACTGGCCACAGTTGGAATTCTCGGCCCGGTCCTGTTCCGCGACGAGCTTGGGTCAGTCGGCCAGCAGCTACGGATCACCCTGCTGGTCGCCGCGGCGCTGGTTCTCGTTGAGACGCCGAAATCCGCGCTGGACAAGGTCGCCGAGTTCTTGAAGGGCCGCTGACGGCCCGGTGTTGGAGGGCTTTCGACCGCTTGACTACCCACGTGCGGGGCCAGACCGCAATCAGCGAACGGTCCTAGCTAGAGCGTCGGCCAAGTATTCGTCGGATCTCTTCGGTGTGGCGCTGTTGAGGTGGCCAGCGCACGTGGTAGGCCGGGTTGGTGGGCGGTAGGCGCCTGTGTGGACCCGGGAGTGGGGTTGGTTGATGCGGCCGGGGGTGTGGCGTCCGGCGGTGGAGTTGTCGGCGGCTGAGGCGCAGATCGTTCGGCGGGTGCGGCGGGCGAAGCTGTTCGTGATGTTGCGGCAGCGTCGCCATGAGTTGTTCGACGAGCAGTTCCAGGAGGAACTGGCCGGGTTGTACGGGCCGGGGGTGAAGGGGCAGCCGCCGGTACCACCCGCGCGGTTGGCTCTGGCCACGATCCTGCAGGCGTACACCGGTGTCTCGGATGACGAGGTGATCGAGGCGCTGGTGATGGACCGGCGCTGGCAGTTGGTGCTGGACTGCCTCGACGTGCAGGAACCGCCGTTCGCGAAGGGCACGTTGCAGAATTTCCGCAACCGGCTGATCGGCGCGGAC
Organism: Dactylosporangium sp. CA-092794; assembly: GCF_050948465.1. Lineage (NCBI taxonomy): Bacteria > Bacillati > Actinomycetota > Actinomycetes > Micromonosporales > Micromonosporaceae > Dactylosporangium > Dactylosporangium sp. CA-092794. The sequence goes on from NZ_CP192044.1 coordinate 5,361,820, forward strand.
CTGGACCGGCGGTTGATCGAACGGACCGTGGAACTGGCCGCTACCCCGGCGGCGGGGCGGGCGTTGCGGGCGGCGTTGGACTCCAGCCCGTTGTGGGGAGTGGGCCGGGTCGAGGACACGTTGAACTTGATGGGACACGCCCTGCGCAAGGCCCTGGGTGTGATCGCGGTCCAGCAGGGGTGGGGGCTGGCCGAAGGAACCGCCGGGGGGATCGGGGTGCTGGCCGGGCAGGCCGGTGCGCCGGTCCTGGCCGGGTCGAGTCTGAAGGCGGCCCTGGACCTGGACTGGGACGACCCGGCCGCCCGCGACCACGCCCTGGCCACGGTGCTGGGGGCGCTGGAGGCGGTGGCCGGGTTCGTGGCCGCCCAGCCACAGCCGGCACCCGCCGCGGTGGCCGCGGTCGCGGTGGCCCGGCAGGTTCGCGACCAGGACGTGGACACCGATGCCGGCACGCTGCGTCGTGGGGTGGCCAAGGACCGGCGGATCAGCGTGGAAGACCCGGACATGCGCCACGGCCGCAAATCACGCTCCAGGCTGTTCGACGGGTACAAGCGGCACGTGCTGCGCGACCTGGACACCGGTCTGATCGCCGCGGTCGGGATCACCCCGGCCAACGTGCCCGAGGCGACGGTCACCGACGCCATCACCGCCGACCTGGCCGCCGCGGACACCACCCTGGCCGAGTTGCACATCGACCGGGCCTACCTGCCCTCCACGCTGGTCCGCGACCGCGGCGACACCCTGGCGATCTTCTGCAAGGCGTGGCGAGTCCGCAACAGCAACGGCCGCTACACCAAGACCGACTTCCGGCTGGATTTCGACCGCGGGCAGCTGACCTGCCCCAACCAGGCGACCATCCCGTTCACCCCGGGCAAGACCGTCACGTTCCCGAAGGCCACCTGCGCCGCCTGCCCGCTGCGGAGCCGGTGCACCACCAGCAGCAGCGGACGCAGCATCGCCGTCCACCCCGATGAGGCACTCCTGGCCGAACTCCGCGAGCGGCAGGCCACCCCGGCCGGGCGTGCGCAACTCCGCGAACGCGTCGCTGTCGAGCACGCCCTGGCCCACATCGGCCACTGGCAAGGACACCGCGCCCGCTACCGAGGCACCCGCAAGAACCTCTTCGACCTCCGCCGCACCGCCGTGGTCCACAACCTCCACATCATCGCCCGCCAACCCGACCAGACAGCCGCCTGATCGATTACTTGGCCGACGCTCTAGGCCGACTGATTGACGGAGACGCTGCGTGCGCGGTCAGCGTGTCACGCCGCGGTCGCCGGGTGGCGGGCTGCCCACGCGGCCATGTGTGCCCGTGAGCGAAGGCCCAGCACCGTACGGATGTTGCGGATGTGGGTCTCGACGGTGCGGACGGACAGGTGCAGGCGGTGGGCTATCTGCGAGTTCGTCAGCCCGTCCATGACCTGGCGCAGCACCTCCCACTCCCGCGAGGTGAGGGTTGCGTCCCGGCGCCGCGCGATCGCGGGCGCGCTCATCTCGCAGGCGTAGCGGACGGCCTGCTCGCGGCCCAGCTCACGGCCGAGCTGGGTGGCGGCGTCGGCGCGGGCCTTGGACAGGATGCCGGTGGCGAGACCGCGGGCCTCGTCGAGACGCTCGGACCAGGAGGGAAAGAGCAGCGCCGCGAAGCCGCGCTCACCGTCGGCCATGGCGAACAGGGTGAGCGCGCGTTCGAAGCTGTTCTCCCGCACCGCGCACAGGGCCAGGCCGAGGACCGAGTCGGAGGTTCCCAGCGCGTACGGGGCGGCGAGGATCTCCCGATAGCAGCCTCGCGCCCGGTCGATGTTCCCGGCTCCGAGCTCCAGCGCACCCAGGGTGAGCAGAGCCGCGCACAGATGCGGCACCGACGAGGCGGCCCGCAACACCGGGACGCTCCTGCCGAGCAGCCGGTGGGCTCCGTCTGTCCGGCCGTGCCGCAGCAGGTGCCGGGCGAGCTGCGCGCGGCACATAGCCGTGACGACTTCGTCGTCGTGCCGCCGCGCTATCCCGAAGGCGGCGAGCAGGTCGCGCCTGGCCGCTTCGAGGTCGCCGTACATCTCCTCGCTGACGCTCGACAACAGCAGGGTGCGTGCCAGCGGCAGGTCCTCACCGGCACGCCGGCCGGCGCGGACCGCCTCGGGAGCGAGGCTGAGGGCGTACCCGCCGTCGCCGTGCCAGCAGGCGAGACCGAGCGCACCCTCGTACGCCTGGGCCCGGTGGGCAGAGGCGGTGTCGGTGACCCGCAGGGCGTGGCCGACGATCGGCAGCGCCTCGGCCGAGTCCCCGCCGAGCTGTGTCTCGACCACGGCGAGCGCCCAGGACAGGCTCAGTTGGCGTACGTCGGAGGTCGGAGCCAGCCAGCGCAGCAGGGCGCGGATGGTCTCGCGCTCGCGGATCAGGCGGCGCAGCGCCGCGCGCGAGGCAGGCGTCCGGTGGTACACGTCGCGGGCGTGACCGGTGAGCCAGGTGGCCAGCCGGTCGAGGACGTCGTCGCGTTCTCCCGCGCGGGCCGCCTCGTGCCGGCCGAAGATGCGGACCGACGCCGGCACCACGAACTCGCCGGACCGGCCCTGCTCTGTGCGTACGATCGCCGCCAGCGACTTGGCTTCGAGACTCACCAGGAGTTCCGCCGCCGTACCCGCGAGATCCGGCCGACCGGAGCAGGCGACCCGCGCCGCGTCGATGGTGAAGGGACCGGGCAGCAGCGAAACCCGGCGGAACAGGGCCTGCTCCGGCTCGGCGAGGCCGTCGTAGCTCCACCGCACGCTCGCCGCCCAGCTGCGGTGGCGGACGTCCGAGGTGCGCCAGCCCTGGCCGAGCACCGACGGATCCCGGACCAGCTGCCGCGTGGCCTCGGCGACCGGAAGCGCCCGGAGCAGTTGTGCGGCGAGTTCCAGGGCAAGCGGCAACCCGTCCAGTATCACCGAGATCTCGCAGAGGCCGGCGACGTTGTCCGGGGTGAGGACGAAGTCACGGTCGGCGGCGCGGGCCCGGTCGACGAGGAGGCGGACGGCGTCGGCCCGCAGGCATTCGTCCGGGTCGGCCGCCATCGTCCGGTCCGGCAGGGACAGACCGGCGAGGCGGTAGGTGACCTCGCCGGGCAGCCGCCACGGCTCCCGGCTTGTCGTCATGATCCGCAGCTCGGGGAAGCGCGACAGCAGGCCGACGACGAGCGGGCCGCAGGTCTCCAGCACCCGCTCGCAGTTGTCCAGGACCAGGAGGTCCGCCCCGGAGGCGATGCGGCCTTCGGCGGTCCTCGCCAGCGACGGGACGATGTCGGGCGCGTCCAGCTGCGCCATCTCCGGGGCGCGGAAGTCGACGAAGACCGTGCAGCGGTGGTTGACGCGTTGCTCGCGTGCCGCCACCTCCAGGGCGAGGCGCGACTTCCCCGCGCCGGGGAGCCCGGTGAGGGTCAGCAGCCGGGCGTTGCGCAGCATCCGCCGGGTCTCGATCATGTCGTGCTCGCGCCCGACGAACGTGCTCAGCTTGGTCGAGTCGTCCGCCATGGGTATCGGGGTGCCGCTCTTGACCCGGCGCCGGTAGGCCCGCTGGCGGCAGGCGTTGGAGCAGTAGCGGGCTCCCGCGGGCCGCCGACCGGCCGGCTCCGCGCCGGGCAGTGAAGTGCCGCATACCCCACAGCTCATAGCGTCCCTTCGGCCTTCGGAGACTCGATGCCCCCAATAGACAGGAAAGGCGTTCATATGACGTTGATGCGGTGTATATGAGAGCGGCGGTGCTCACCGGCGTCGCGGCTCCTTGGCGAGCACATCGGGGGCGTAGACGCGCAGGGCCTGGTGCAGCGCGAAGGTCGCCAGATAGTTCCGGAGCTGGTCCACGGGCTCGTCCGCCTGGTTCAGGAGGCGGCGGTTCGCCGCGACGGCGGGGGCGGCCAGGCGGTCGGCGGCGGCCGTCACCGCCGCGTCCATGTCGGGCGGGCCGGCGATCTCGTCGAAGATGGTCCGCGCGCTTGCGTCGGTCGCGGCTATCCGCGCGCCGTCGAGGATGACCGCACGTGCGCGGCTGGCGCCGAGGAATCGGGTCAGGCGCAGTCCGGCCAGGCCGGGCACGATCCCCTCCTGGGCAGCGGGCAGGCTGAAGTACGCGTCGCCGGCCGCGACGACCCAGTCGCACACCAGCAGGATCTGGGCGCCGCCCCCGATGGCGAAGGAATCCACTGCGGCCAGCCACGGCTTCTGGACGGTCGCGGCGGACCAGGCCGGCGCGGCCAGGCCGCGGAAGATCTTGCTGAGGTAGCCGAGTTCCCGGGTGAGCAGGAAGTCCACGTAGGAGATCTTCCCGGCGTGCAGGTCGCGCAGGTTGATCCCGGCGCTGAACACCCGGCGACCGGCATACCGGGGGTGGGTCATCACCCCGCCGCGCAGCACGCCGACCCGTACACGCGGGTCGAGCAGGACCACGTCGACGAGCGTCTCCATGTCGGCGACGTGCCGGTTGTCCTCGGCGTTGAGGCAGTGCCCGTTGGTGATCGTGACGTGGCCCGCGGTGCCGCGACGGTCCAGCCGGGCGGCCTCCAGAACGATCTCGTCGGTGCGCTGGAAGTCGGCGAGCAGTTCCAGTGCCCGGGGGGTCGGCCGCAACATCGCGGTCATCAGGTGCTCACCCGCGGCCGGCGCGGCGAGCAGAGCGCTGAAGAGGATGCCCAGGTCGATCTCGCGACCCTCCTTGTCCCGCTGGGCGAGCTCGTTGTCGGCGGCCACCTGCTTCGTGGAGGGGACCAGGCCGGGGAAGAGCTGGCCGGCCAGGTCGGCCAGCTCGGCGAGCCGCAGCGAGGTGGTGGTGCCGTCGGTGAGTTCGTCGTAGACCCGTTCGGCGTGGCGGCCGAAGAACGCCGCGCGTACCCGCCGGGCGATGTCGTGCAGCAGGTCCGCCGCCGCCTGCTGGTCACCGTCGCGGGCGGGACGCGGCGGCATCGTGTCCAGCAGACCGTCGGCCTCGCACAGGTAGCCGCCGGAGGCGAGCCGGTCGGCCGGGAACGACCCGCGCAGGGCGGGCTCCGCCGCGATCCACCGGTTCAGCCGCTCGGTCAGCGTCATCGCACCAGCCTTTCCCATCGCCGCGGTCTTCCCCTCGGTGACGTCCGCCGTTACGGCCTCGGGCCGTTGATCGCCTCGCCGGGCGCCGACCACAATGGCGGTATGCCGGACCAGCCGCGAGTTCGCTACGAGAAGTCGGCGCACGTCGCCCGGGTGACGATCGACCGGCCGGAGGTGCACAACGCGCTGGACCTGCGTACCCACGAGGAACTGGCCGCGGTCTGGGACGATTTCGAGTCCGACGACGACCTGTGGGTGGCCGTGCTGTCCGGCGCGGGCTCGCGGGCGTTCTCGGTCGGCCAGGACCTCAAGGAACTCGCCGCGCTGCAACGCGCGGGCAGCGCCACCCCGGCCACCTTCGGCAGCCGGGGGAGGCCGGGATGGCCGCGGCTCACCGAGCGCTTCCATCTGACCAAGCCGGTGATCGCGGCGGTGCGCGGCTACGCCATCGGCGGCGGCTTCGAGCTCGCCCTGGCCTGCGACATCGTGGTGGCCAGCGAGGACGCCACCTTCGCGCTGCCCGAGGTGCGGCTCGGCCTGATCGCCGGGGCGGGCGGTGTGTTCCGGCTGAGCAGGCAGGCGCCGTGGAAGGCGGCCATGGGCCACCTGCTGACCGGTCGACCGTTGTCCGCCCGGCGGGCGTACGAACTGGGGCTGGTGAACGACGTGGTGGCGGCCGACGAGTGGGCGGGGTGCGTCGAAGGCTGGGTCGCCGACATCCTGCGCTGCGCGCCGCTCGCCGTCCGGGCCACCAAGGAGGCGGCGATGATGTCCGCGGCGATGCCGCTCGACCAGGCGTTCGGCACCCGATATCCCTGCGAGCAGCGCCGGATGCACAGCGCGGACGCCCGGGAAGGACCGCGGGCGTTCGCCGAGAAGCGGGCTCCCCGCTGGCAGGGGAGATGACGGCCGCTCCGCAGGCGTAACGGTGGCCACCACCGATCTCTGACCGAGCGAGTGTTTCTAGGTTGGGAGGCGTGCGGGCAAGAGGACCCGTGTCGGCGGAGGTCGTACATGAGCGTGACCGCGGCGGGACCGATCGGGTCGGGCATACAGCGGGAGCAGTTGCACAGCAGCGTGTCGGATCCGGTCCTGGACACCATGAACTTCCTCAACGAGGTCACCATGCGGTTTCCGGACGCGATCTCGTTCGCGCCCGGGCGGCCGTACGACGGCTTCTTCGAGGTCGAGGAGATCTTCACGCAGCTCCGCCGCTACCTCGATCACCTCGCCGGCCTCGGCCGGTCCGCGGAGGAGCAACGGGCCGCGGTCTTCCAGTACGGACCGACGGCGGGGTCCATCCGCGAGGTCATTGCCGAATCGCTGCGGGTGGACGAGGGCATCCGCGCCGATCCGCGTTCGATCGTGGTCACCGTCGGCGCGCAGGAGGCAATGGTGCTGGCGCTTCGCGCGCTGATCTCCTCGCCGGACGACGTGCTGCTGGTGTCGGCGCCTTGCTACGTGGGTATCACCGGCGCCGCGCGCCTCTTCGACGTACGCATGGCCACCGTCACCGAGCAGGCCGACGGCTTGCGTTGTGCCGACGTCGCCGCGGCGGTCGAGGCGCAGAGAGAGGCGGGGCGCCGCGTCCGGGTGCTGTACGTCGTGCCGGACCATTCCAACCCGCTGGGCAGCACGATGAGCCTCGCCCTGCGCCGAGAGCTGCTGGATCTCGCCGGACGTCTCGACTTCTACATCCTGGAGGACAGCCCGTACCGCCTGGTGAGCCGTGGCCCGCAGGTACCGACCCTGAAGTCGCTCGACGCCGCGCGGCGCGTCGTGCACGTCGGCTCCTTCTCGAAGACCCTGTTCCCGGGCGCCCGCGTCGGTTATGCGGTCGCGGATCAGCCGGTGGACCTCGGTGACGGGCGCTCGGGGCTGCTCGCCGACGAGCTCTGCAAGATCAAGAGCATGTTGACGGTGAACACCTCGTCGCTGAGCCAGGCGGTGGTGGCCGGCATGCTGCTCGCCTCGGAGGGCAGCGCGAGCCGGCGCAACGACCGGACCTCGGCACAGTACGGCAGGTCCATGGAGATCACCCTGCGGGAGCTGGAGCGGCAGTTCCCGGCGCATCGGCGCCGCGCGCTCGGTGTCGGGTGGAACCGGCCGACCGGTGGCTTCTTCCTGCGGCTGAGCGTGCCGTTCGTGGCCGGCGACGCGGCGCTGAACCGGTCCGCGCAGCACCACGGGGTGATCTGGACGCCGATGTCGTACTTCTATCCCGACGGCGGCGGGGACACCGGGATCCGGCTGTCGGTGAGTTACCTCAGTGAGCCGGAGATCGTCGACGGGGTCGCGCGGCTCGCCCGGTTCGTCGACGCGGAGATGCGAGGCTGACATGGCCGTGGTCGCGGAACAGACGATCATCCACGTCGACGGCGGCGCTCCGCTGACCGCCGATGCCGTGGCCGCGCTCGCCGAGGTTTGCGACCGGGCGGAGGACGCGGGCGGCCGGGCCCGGGTCGTGGCTCACGTCTCGGGGACGCCGGATGACACGTGGCCGGTCGGCCTGTCCGTCGCGGTGGTCCAGAAGTGGGAGCGGGTGGTTCGCCGGTTCGAGCGGCTCCCGGCACCCACCATCGCCGTGGCCGACGGTGCCTGCGCCGGGGCCGCCCTGGATGTGCTGCTGGCGGCCGACTACCGGGTCGTCACGCCGGCGACCGAGCTGATCGTCGCCACGTACGACGGCGCGACGTGGCCGGGGATGGCGTTGTACCGCCTCGCCCAGTGCGGCCCGCAGACGTCCGGCATTCGCCGTGCGGTCCTGTTCGGTGAGCCGATCCCGGCATCGGACGCGCTGGCGATGCACCTCGTCGACCGGCTGACCGAGGATGTCGACCTCGCGGTGACGGAGGCGTCCCGGGCGGTCGCGGGGGTGTCCGGCGTCGAGCTGGCGATCCGGCGTCAGCTGCTCGCCGACGGGTCGTCCTCCTCGTTCGACGAGGCGCTGGGTGCCCACCTCGCCGCCTGTGACCGCCTGCTGCGCCGGACGGGTCCGGGCCGGTAGGGCGCCCGGACGTAACGGCGGCAATCGCGCATGTACCGGGCCGCGGAATCCGTCAGTGTCATCATGTGACCAGCTGGGATGGGCAACGAATGGCCGAGAACTCGGTGATGACGGCCACCCGGATAACCGGCGCCGGTACGGCCGTGACGGGCCGGCCCTACTCGCAGCAGGAACTGCTGGATCTCATCGGGATCACCGATCCGAAGATTACCTCGGTGTTCCGGAACACTGCGATCCGGCGCCGCTTTCTCACGATGCCCGACTGCGGGCCGGACGGCCGGCCGCGGATCGAGGCACAGGGCGAGTTGCTGGCCAAGCATCGGCGTTCCGCGGTCGACATGGGTCTGCGGGCCGCCGAGCGGTGCCTGACTGATGCCGGCGCGACGTGGGCGGACGTGGAATATCTCTGCTGCGTCACCTCGACCGGGTTCCTGACGCCGGGGCTGAGCGCGTTCCTGATCCGCGGCGCCGGCATCGACTACACGTGCCAGCGCAGCGACGTGGTCGGCATGGGATGCAACGCCGGGCTGAACGCGCTGAACACCGTCGCGTCCTGGGCCGCGACCCACCCCAGGCGGCTGGCCCTGATGGTCTGCGCGGAGGCGTGCTCGGCCGCGTACGTGGTCGACGCCACCATGCGGACGGCGGTGGTCAACAGCCTGTTCGGCGACGGCGCGGCGGCGATCGCCGTCATCGCGGATCTCGAACCGCGCTCGCAGCCACGGGCCGGTGCCCGGATCCTCAACTTCGCCAGCTGCCTGATCACCGACGCCATCGACGCCATGCGCTACGACTGGGACGACACACAGGGAAAGTTCAGCTTCTACCTGGACCCCGACATCCCGTACGTGGTCGGCGCGCACGCGGAGGACGTGGTCGGACGCCTTCTCGGCGAGGCCGGGCTGCGCCGCAGCGACATCCGGCACTGGCTGGTCCACTCGGGCGGCAAGAAGGTGATCGACGCGGTCCGGATCAACCTCGGCCTGACCCGGCACGACCTGCGGCACACCGTCGGCGTCCTGCGCGACTACGGCAACGTGTCGAGCGCTTCGTTCCTGTTCTCCTACGAGCGCCTCATGGCGGAGGACAGCGCCCGGCCCGGGGACTACGGCGTCCTGATGACCATGGGTCCCGGCTCCACCATCGAGACCGCGCTCGTCCAGTGGTAGCTGAAGGGAGGCGTCCTTGTCCGCCCATCCGAGCCTTGCCGTGACCGCGCCGCTGTCGGCCGGGCAGCGGCAACTGTGGGCCCTCGACCAGCAGGGCCCGAGCTTCGTCTACAACGAACCGTTCGCGCTGCGGATCCGCGGGCCGCTCGACCCGGCCCGGCTGGGCCGGGCGTTCGACGACCTGCTCGCCCGGCACGAGGGGCTGCGGACCCGCATCGTCACCGGCGTCGACGGCGAGCCCGTGCAGGTGATCGACCCGCCGGACAGCGGATTTCCGCTCAGCCGCACCGACCTGCGCGACCACCCCGACCCCGAGCGGCAGGTCGCCGAACTGCTGCGGCAGGACGCCTGGACCGTGACCGACCTGGCCACCGGCCCGCTCACCCGGGCCCGGCTCGTCACGCTCGGGCCGGAGCACCACGTGCTCATCATCATCCTGCACCACATCATGTCCGACGGGTGGTCGCGCCAGATCATGCTGCGCGACCTCGGCCGGCTCTACATCGGCCCGATCGCCGAGCCGGCGTCGCCGTACCGCGAATGGGTCGACCGCCAGCACGCCTGGCTGACCGGCCCCGAACAGCGGGAGCAGGCGGCCTGGTGGGCGCGCAACCTGCACGGCGCACCGCCGCGGCTGGAGCTGCCGGCCGACCGTCGGCGCCCGGCCGTGCCGGACCACACCGGCGACCAGGTCACGGTCGCCCTTGACGCCGGGCTCTCCGCCGGGCTGGCCGGGCTGGCCGAGCGGTGCGGCGCGACGCTCTACGCGGTCCTGCTGACCGGCTGGGCGGCGCTGCTGTCCCGGCTGAGCGGCACCGACGACATCGTCGTCGGCATTCCGGTCGCGAACCGGCGCACCCCCGAGGTCGCCGACGTGATCGGGTTCGTCATCAACACGCTCGCCATCCGAGCCGACCTGTCCGGCGCGCCGCCGGTCGCCGAGGCCGTGACCCGGGTGAGCACCCGGCTGCGGGCGAGCCTGCGCCGCTCGACGCTGCCGTTCGAGCGCGTGGTGGAGGCGGTCAACCCGCCCCGCCACCGCGGACTCGCGCCGATCTACCAGACGATGTGCGGGTCGATGGTCACCTTCGACGGATGGCTCGAGCTGCCCGGCGCGCGGGTGGAGCGGATCCCGGCGCCGTGGGTGTCGGCCAAGGTCGACCTGACGCTGACGGCCGAGGTGGTGGCCGGCCTGATCACCGCGCGGCTGGAGTACGCGACCGCGCTGTTCGACCGGGTCACCGTGCAGCGCTGGGCCGGCTACTACGTCCGGCTGCTCACCGGGATGGCCGCCGAGCCGGAGCGGCCGCTGGCGGACCTGCCGATCATGTCGCCGGCCGAGGCCGACACGGTGCTGCGCACCTGGGGCGAGGGCGCGCCGGCGTCGCCGACGGGCTCGGTGGTCGGGCGGATCGAGGAGCAGACCCGCGTCCGGCCGTCGGCCGTCGCGGTGGTCGCCGGCGAGGACCGGCTCACGTACGCCGGCCTGGACCGGCGAGCGAACCGGGCGGCCCATGCGCTCGCCCGGCTCGGCGTGGGCCCGGGCGACGTCGTCGGGATCCACGCCGGCCGCACGGCCGACCTGGTGGTCATGATCCTCGGCGTGCTGAAGGCGGGTGCCGCCTGGCTTCCGCTGGACCCGACGCAGCCGGCCGCCCGGCTGGCCGCGATGGTCGCCGACGGCCGGCCGGCGCTGGTGGTCAGCGATGCGCCGGGCGTGCTCGACAATGCGGTCGCCATGGCCGAGGTACATGCCGCCGACGTGCCGGAAACCGCGCCCCGGGTCGCGTCCGGGCTCGACGACCTCGCCTATGTGATCTTCACGTCGGGGTCGACCGGGCGGCCGAAAGGTGTGGCGGTCCGGCACGGCGGCCTGCTGAACCTGCTCGACCAATGGCTGGCCCGGTATCCGGCGACGCCCGGGGAGCCGGCCTCGGCGTGGGCGGCCATCGGCTTCGACGCGTCCGTGCACGAGCTGCTGCTGCCGCTGACCATGGGCGCCGAGCTGCACCTGGTGCCCGAGGAGATCCGCCGTGACCCGCGGGAGCTGATGGCGTGGCTGGCCGCACACCGGGTGGTGCACGGTTTCCTGCCGCCGGCCTACCTGCGCTGGATCGCCGAGGACCCGGCCGAACGCCTGCGCGGGCTGGTCCTGCGGCAGGTACACACCGGGGTGGAGTCGCTGACCGAGTCGGCGCTGCACCGGATCCGCACCGCGCTGCCCGGGCTGGAGATCCGTTTCACCTACGGCCCGACCGAGGCCACCGTCTACTGCACCGAACTCGACGACTTCGCCGACGTCGACCGGCCGTGCCCGATCGGCCGCCCGCTGCCGGGCATCCGCATCCGCCTGCTCGACGAGCGGCTGCACCCGGTCCCGCCGGGCGTCGTCGGCGAGATCTACCTCGGCGGCGTGTCCCTGGCCCGGGGCTACCTGAACCGGCCGGACCTGACGGCCGAGCGCTTCGTCGCCGACCCGTACGGCCGCGGTGAACGCCTCTACCGCACCGGTGACCTCGCGCGCTGGCTGCCCGGCGGCCTGCTCTCCTTCGCCGGGCGTCGCGACGACCAGCTCAAGCTGCGCGGCTTCCGGATCGAGCCGGCCGAGGCCGAGGCCGCCCTGCGCACGCTGCCCGGCGTCACCGGCGGCGTGGTGCTGACCGACCGGACCGGCACCGAACCGCGGCTGGTGGCGGCCGTCGCCGGACAGGCTCCGCCGGACTGGCGGCACCGGCTCGGCGAGCACGTGCCCGACTACATGATCCCGGCCGTGCTGCTCGAGTACGAGGCGCTGCCGCTCAACGCCAGCGGCAAACTGGACCGGGCCGCCGTGCTGGAGCGGGCCGGCACAGCCACCGTCACCGGCGGCCCGGTGAACACCGAGGCGCCCCGCGATCAGGTCGAGATGGCGCTGCACCGCATCTGGAGCGGGCTGTTGCTGCATCCGCGCATCGGTGTCAGCGACAGCTTCTTCGACGTCGGCGGTACCTCCATATCGGCCATCCGGGCGGCACACGAGATCGAGCGGGAGTTCGGCGAGCGGCTGCCGATCCGTGAGTTCATCGCGCATCCCACCATCGAGGCGCTCGGCGCGCGGATCCGCCGGGGCCGCGCCGCGGGCACGGCCGGCAGCCTCGTCGAGCTGCGTGCGGACACCGGCCGGGGACGCGTCGTGTGCGTGCATCCGGCCGGCGGCACGGCGTTCTGCTATCTCCCGCTCAGCACCCTGCTGCCGCAGCGTGCCGGGGTGCTCGGCGTCCAGTCGCCCGGCCTCGACCCGGGGGAGGCCCTGCTGCCCTCGATCGAGGCGATGGCCGAGCAGTACCTGCGGCTGGTCGATGCGCGGCCGGGGGAGCCGCTGGTGCTCTGCGGACTGTCGCTCGGCGGGCTGATCGCCTACGAGATGGGCCGGGAACTCGTCGCCCGCGGCCACGACACGGTGCGCGTGGTGCTGCTGGACACCCAGGCCACCGACGACGCGATGATGCTGGCCGAGCCCACGACGGTGGACACCGCCGAGTTCCGCGCGAAGCTGGTCCGGTTCAACGGCATGTACCCGGGCATCGACGACGCGCAGATCGAGCGCTACCACCTCGTCTACAACCACAACCGGACGGCCTCGCGGGCCTACCAGCCGCTGCCGTCGGCGGTGCCGGTGGTCCTGATCGAGGCGACCGGCAAGGGCCGCAATCCCGCGACGAGCCCGTTCTGGCAGCGGCGGGCCGGCGGCGGGTTCCGTGTGGTGCTCGCCGGCTGCGAGCACTGGGACATGCTGGAGAGCGACGATCTGCCACTGGTGGCCCGCACGCTGACCGCGGAGCTGGCCGCCCTGACCACCGCAGAGCGCTGATGCTCGCCCGGAGGATCCACGAGCAGGCTTCCCGTACGCCCGACGCGCCGGCGGTCGTCGACGGCGGTCGTACCGTCAGCTACCGCGACCTGGACCGGGCCGGCGCCGCGGTGGCGTCGGCGCTGAGCGCCCGCGGCATCCGCCCCGGCGAGGCGGTCGCGGTGCGGCTGCCCCGCTCGGCCGACCTGATCGCGGTGATGCTCGGCATCCTGCGGGTCGGCGCGTGCGTGGTGCCGGTCGACGCGCAGAGCCCGCCGGAGCGCCGCGCGGCCATGCTCTCCGACGCCGGCGTGGTCCTCGAGATCACCGGCGACAACGTGGGCGCGCTGCTGGCCGGCGAGCCACGGCCGCTGTTCGCCGCTGGCGTGCCGGTCGCCTTCCTCTTCTTCACCTCCGGCACCACCGGCGGGCCCAAGGGTGTCGAAGTCGGCGAGGCCGGCATCGCCCGGCTGGCCCGGCCCGGCTGGCTCGAGCTGCCGGCCGGCGAGCGGTACGCCTGCCTGGCCAACCCGGCCTTCGACGCGATCAGCTTCGAGGTGTGGGTGCCGCTGCTCACCGGCGGCTGCGTCGTGGTGCTCGACGAGGCGGCGGTCCGCGACCCGGACGCGCTCGGCGCCGCGCTGCGCCGGCACGACGTCGGCACGATGTTCCTGACCACCGCGCTGTTCAACACGCTGGCCGTGACCGCCCCGCACTGCCTCGGCACGGTGCGCCGGGTGCTGTTCGGCGGCGAGGCGACCAACACCGCGCTGGTCCGCGGCTGGCTCCGGGACAACCCGCGCGGCGCCCTCTACAACGTGTACGGCCCGACCGAGTCGACCACCTTCGCGCTGTGGCACCCGGTCCCGCGCGACTTCGCCGGCGACGTGGTGCCGCTCGGCCGGCCGGTGCCGGGCACCGCCACCCGGCTGGACGACGCGGGGGAGCTGTGGCTGGCCGGCGACGGCCTGGCCGCCGGCTATCGCGGGCGACCGGCCGAGACCGCCGAGCGGTTCGTGTGGCGCGACGGCGTCCGCTGGTACCGCACCGGCGACCTGGCGCGCCTCGACGAGCACGGCGACCTGGTGTTCGGCGGCCGGGCCGACCGCCAGGTGAAGATCCGCGGGTTCCGGGTCGAGCCGGGCGAGGTCGAGCAGGGCCTCACCTCGTGCGCGGGCGTGCGGGAGGCGTACGTGACCGCCCGGCGTCCCGCCCCGGACCGTCCCCACGAGCTGCTCGCCTACGTGGTCGCGGACCCGGCGCTGGACGCGGCCGGCTATCAGCGGCACCTCACCACGGTGCTGCCCGGCTACATGCATCCGCACCACACCTGGCGGGTCGACCGGCTGCCGCTCACCGCCAACGGCAAGGTGGACGCGGCCGCGTTGCTGTCGCGCGACGAGCCGCCGTGGCGGGTGCGGTCCGACCCGGACGAGGCGACCGGCCGGCTCCGGGAACTGCTCGACGTCGCCGCGGAGATCGTCGGCGTCGCGGATCTGCGGCCGGGCGACCGGTGGACCGACGTCGGCGGCGACTCGCTCAGCGCGCTGCGGCTGCGCCACGAGGTACGCCGCCGCTGGGGCCTGGACCTGCCGGTCGCCCGGATCCTGGACGGCGACCTGGGCGAGCTGGCCGCGGCGACCGGGTCCGGCGAGTACCCGGCCCTCGACGGCCGGATCAGCGGGCTCGCCACCAGCGAGCAGCAGCGCCTCTGGCTGATCGACCGGCGCGGGTCGGCGCCGCTCGCCTACCACGTGCCGCTGGTCTTCCGCGTCGACGGGCCGGTGGACGTGGACCGGCTCCGGCAGGCCCTGCGCGAGGTGGTGGCCCGGCACGTCGCGCTGCGCACCGGTTTCGTGGCCGCACCGGACGGGCTGCGGCAGGTGGTCGGCGAGCCGTACGACCCGTGGTGGCCCGGCCCGGACGAGCCGTTCGACCTCGCCGAGCCGCGCATGCTCCGGGCCGTGTGGCGCGACGGAGAGCTGCGGCTCCGGCTGCACCACATCGCGGTCGACGGCTGGTCGCTCAACGTCCTCTTCCGCGACCTCAGCGCCGCGTACGCCGGCCGCCCGCTGACCGAACCGGTCCACACGCCACTGGAACACGCCGCCTGGCAACAGGAGTGGTTCGGCAGCCCGGCGTACGCCGAACGCAGCGCCGGCCTTCGCGCGATCCTGTCCGGCGACGCCGAACCGCTCCCGCCGAACCGCGACAGCACCGGCGCCGGCCTGTTCGTGTCCACGGTGGACGTCACCCGCCGCGCGGCCCTCGACCGGCTCGCCGCCGAGCTGCGGGTGACCCCGTTCCCGCTGCTGCTGGCCGCGTTCGCCGTGAGTCTGTACGCGGTGACCGGCGTGACCGCCGCCCGGGTGGCCGCGCCGGCGGCGAACCGCCCGCTGCCCGAGTTCGCCGGCGGCGTCGGCATGTTCGCCAACACCGTGCCGCTGCCGGTGACCGTGGATCCGCGGCAGGAGCTGCGCTTCCAGCTGCCCGGGATCGCCGCCGCCGCCCGCCGGGTGCTGGACCGGCAGGACGTGGCGTTCGCCGACGTCGAGACGCCCTTCGACGCGCTGTTCGTGCTGGAGAACACCGACTTCTCGGCTCTGACACTGCCGGGCTGTGAGGTCAGCCCCCGCTGGGTCGCCCCGGCGGCGGTCAAGTGCCCGATCACGCTGTCGGTGGTCGAGCGGCCGGACGGCTACGACTGCCTCTGGGAGTACGCCGAGAGCCACGTCGACGCCGGGCAGGTGGCCGCGCTGGCCGAGGCGTTCACCGGGGCGATGGACATGATGCTGGGCTCGGGCACCCCGGCCGGCCTGGCCCGCGAGGTCCGGCGAGGGATGCCGGACCACGGGCGCGGCCCGGCGCCGGTGGCCGGGATCCGGTCGATCGCCGAGAGCTTCGCCGCGCAGGTCGCCCGGACCCCGGACGCGGTCGCCGTCGCCGGCGCGGCCACCTACGCCGAGCTGGACCGGTATGCCGCCACGCTCGCCGCCGAGCTGGCCGGTCCCGGCGCCGGCCGGGTCGCCCTGTTCCTGCCGCCGTCGGTCGAGCACGTGGTGGCTCTCCTGGCACTGGCCCGGCTCAACCTGACTGCGGTGCCGCTCGACCCGGCGTACCCGCCCGAGCTGTTGCGCCGCGTGCTGGCCCAGGCACGGCCGCGCTGCGTGCTGCTGCCGCCGGACGGCGACCCGGCTTTCGACGCGGTCGACGTCGAGCTGCCCCGGCATCCGGTACGGCTACGGGCGGGTGACGACGTGGTTCCGCCCGTCGCGCCCCACCGCCCGCTCTACACGCTGTTCACGTCGGGGTCGACCGGCGAGCCGAAGGGCGTCCAGGTCGGGGATGCGACCCTGGCGAATCTGCTGGCGTGGCAGGACGGGCCGGGCGGGCTGGGCGGCCCCGCGGTCACGCAGCAGTTCGCGATGCTGTCGTTCGACGTGTCGTTCCAGGAGATCTTCACGACCCTGTGCGGCGGCGGCACGCTGCACCTGATCCAGCCCGGCTGGCGGCAGGACGTGCCGGCCCTGCTCGGCCGGCTGCGGGACGCGGGCATCGAGCGAATTTTCCTGCCGTACGTGGCCCTGCAACTGCTCGCCGAGCACGGCGTCCACCTCGGCATCCACCCGCCCCGGCTGCGCGACGTGGTGACCGCGGGGGAGCAGCTGGTGGTCACCGACACGATCCGCCGCTGGTTCGCCGGCCTGCCGGGCGCCCGCCTGCACAACCACTACGGCCCGACCGAGACGCACGTCGTCAGTGCCCTGACGCTGGACGGGGACCCGGCGGGGTGGCCGGAGCGCCCAGCGATCGGCCGGCCGGTGGCGGGCGCGCTGCTGCGGGTGGCCGACGCGGCGGGCCTGCCCGTGCCGCCCGGGTTCCCCGGCGAGCTGCTGCTCGGCGGGGTGATGGCCACCCGGTGCTACCTCGGCGACCCGCGGGAGGAGCGGTTCGTCGAGCTGCACGGCACCGGCCTGTGCTACCGCAGCGGCGACCAGGCCCGCTTCGACGCCGACGGGCTGCTGCACTTCCTCGGCCGTGACGACCAGCAGATCAAGATCAGCGGGCACCGGCTGGAACTCGGTCAGGTGGAGGCCGCGCTGCTGCGTCACCCCGCGGTGGTCCAGGCCGTCGTCACGCGCGACGCCGGGCGGCTGGTCGCCTGCCTGCAGATGCGGGCCTCCCGCGAGGTCGACGCCGCCGGCCTGGCCGCCCACCTGGCCGGCCTGCTGCCGCCGTACGCCCGGGTGGACCGGTTCCGGGTGCTGCCCGAGCTGCCCCGGACGGCCAGCGGCAAGCTCGACCGGCGGGCGGCGTTGCGCGCGCCCGGGCACGACCTCGCTCCGGCGTCCCCGGCGCCGGTGGCTCCGGCCGGGCTGGCGGGCGAGCTCGCCGCGGCCTTCACCGCGGTGACCGGCCGGGTCGCCGGTCCCGGCCGCACCTTCTTCGCCGCCGGGGCGTCGAGCCTGGACCTGATGCGGTTCCATCTGCGGTGCACGACCGAGCTGGGCCTCCGTTTCACCGTCGCCGACCTGTTCGAGCACGTCACGATCGACGCCCTGGCCGGCTTCCTGTCCGATCCGGCGGCCGGTCTCGCGGCCGATCCCACGCCGGTCGATGAGCGGTCCGCGGCCGGTACAGCGCCGGTCGACGAGCGGCCTGCCGCCGGCGAACCCATCGCCGTCGTCGGCATGGCGGTGCGGCTGCCGGGCGCGCCCGACCTCGCGTCGTTCTGGGAGCTGATCCGCGGCGGCGGCAGCGGCATCGAGGAGTTCCCGGCCGCCGACGGGCTGGTCGGGGCCCGCTGCCAGATGGACGGTCTGCTCGCGTTCGACCCGGAGCACTTCGGCATCTCCCGCAGGGACGCCCGGCTGATGGACCCGCAGCAGCGGCACCTGCTGATGAGCTGTGTGGAGGCGCTGGCCCACGCCGGGATCGCCCGGCCCGGCGCCACCCGGGCCGGCCTGGTCGCCGGCTGCGGCGAGAACACCTACTTCCAGGCCATGCTGCGCGACGGCGACCCGGAGCAACTGCCCGACGAGTTCCAGCTCGCCCAGCACCACGACAAGGACTTCCTGGCCACGAAGGCCGCCTACCATCTCGGGCTGACCGGCCCCGCGTTCACCGTGCAGTCTGCCTGCTCTACGTCGCTGGTCGCCGTGCACCTCGCCGCGGCCCTGCTGCGCACCGGCGAGGCCGACGTGATGCTGGCGGGTGGCGTACTGGTCGATGCCAGCTTGACCGACGGCTACCGCTACCGGCCGCAGCACATCTTCTCCCCGGACGGGTGGTGCCGGCCGTTCAGCCACGACGCCGGCGGCACCGTCGGCGGCAGCGGCTCGGCCGTGGTGGTGCTCAAACCGCTGTCCCGGGCCCGCGCCGACGGCGACACGGTGTACGCGGTGATCACCGGCTCGGCCGTGAACAACGACGGCGGGGACAAGATGAGCTACAGCGCCCCGTCGGTGGCCGGCCAGCGCGCCGTGATCCAGGAGGCGCTGCGCCGCGCGGGCCGCACCGGCGCCGACATCGGGTACGTCGAGGCGCACGGCACCGGCACCCGCCTCGGCGACCCGGTCGAGGTCGGTGCCCTGCGCCAGGCGTACGGCATCGGCGATCCGGCCAGCGTCGCGCTGTCCTCGGTGAAGAGCCAGATCGGCCACCTGGGCGCGGCGGCCGGCGCGGCCGGCCTGGTACGCGCCGTGCTCAGCTTGCACCACGGCCTGATCCCGCCGACACCCACCTTCCACGCGTTGAACCCGGCGATCGACCCTGGCCCGTTCCACGTCCCCGCCCACGCCACCCCCTGGCCGCCGGGCCGTCCCCGGACGGCCGCGGTCAGCAGCTTCGGCATCGGCGGCACCAACGCCCACCTCGTCCTGGAAGCGGCCCCGCAACCCGCGGCGGTGGCCCTGGAGCCCGGCGCCGAGCTGGTGCTGCGGGCGAGCAGCCCGGAGGCGCTGCGCCTGGACGCGGAGCGGATCGCCGGTTACCTCGGTACGCACCCCGGCGAGCTGCCGCGCGTGCTGCGGCACCTGCGCTCCGGGCGGGCCGGCGGCGACTGGGCGATCACCGGCGAATGCGCCGACACGGCCACCGCCGTCGCCCTGCTGCAAACGACGCCGCCCCGCGCTGCGAAAGCCGTCGCCGTTCTGCGAACGTCGCAGCCCCACGGTGCGAAAGCGGAGCCGGAGGACGTGGCCGCGCGGCCGGCGCCGCCGCCGTGGGACTTCCCGCCGCCGGCCTTCGCGCTGGCGGAGTACGACTTCCCCCGCAAACCCGCCGCCTCCGGTCCGGCGACGGCCGTCGCGGGCCCGGCGCGGTTGCCCGAGGACGAATGGCTGCACCAGCCGCTCTGGGTGCGGCTCCGGCGCGCCGCCGACCGTCCGGCCGGCCGCGTCGATCGCGTTGCCGTGCTGGCCACCACCGGACCGGCCGACCCGAGTCTGCTCCGGGCGCTCACCCAGGCGTACACCCAGGTCCTGCCGGTGCACGACGCCGATCCCCGCGCGGTGCTCGACACGGTGGGCGACCAGGACGTCGACTGGATCCACGCGCTGCCGCTGGACACCGCCGACGCCGCCCATGCCTGCCTCGACACCCCCGCCGCGCTGCTGCGCGCGAGCGTCGGCCGCAGCGTACGAGCGGTCTGGTTGTCGTGGGGTGCCGCCCCGATCGACGGCCCGGTCACCCAGCCCGCGCTGGCGCTGCTCACCGGTGTCGTCGCCGTCGCCGAGCAGGAGGGCTACCGGCCCGGGCACTGGATCGACCTGCCCGGCCCGGACGCCGGCGACTGGGCCGGCCCGCTCGCCGCGCTGCTGTCCGGTCCCGGCCTCACCGACCTCCCCAACCGGATCGGGCTACGCGACGGCTTCTGGTGGCACCGCGTCACCGCCCCGGTCGCCTCGCCCACTCCGGCCGCCCCGCCGCCCGGCGTGCACCTGATCCTCGGCGGCACCGGCGGCCTCGGCACCGCGATCGCCGATTGGCTGCTCACCGAACCCGGCGCCGAGGTCCTGCTGCTGTCCCGCCGCCCCCAGCTCCCACCCGCCCTCGCCGCACACGCCGCCCGGGTCCGCCTGATCGACGCCGACCTGACCGCCGACCCGGCCGAGCTGGTCGCCACGGTCGCCCGGCACACCAGCACGCTCTCCTCGATCGTGCACGCCGCCGGAACCGCGAGCGGTGCCCTGATCGCCCACCGTGACCCGGCCGCGGCCCGCGCCGCCACGGCCGCCAAGCTCCGCGGCGCCCGCCTCGCGGAGCTGCTCGCCATCCGCTTCCACCCCGGCCTCGTCCTGTACTGCTCGTCCATGGCCGGGCAGCACGGCGGCGTCGGCCAGCTCGACTATGCGGCCGCCGCCGGCGTGCTCGACGCGTACGCCCACCTGCCCGGCCCGGCCACCCGGATCACCGTCGACTGGGACGTCTGGCGCGAGGTCGGCATGGCCACCCGGACGCTGCGTACCGGCAGCCGGCACGAGGCCCACCTGGCCACCGGGCTGACCGTCGCCGAGGGCCGCCGCGTCCTCGCCGACGCCCTGGGCCTGGGCCTGCCGCAGGTGCTGGTGTCCACCACGGACATCGCCGCGTCCCGCTGGTTCTACGCCGCCCCGGCCGGACTGCCGCCGCTGCCCAGCGTCATCACCGACCCGGCCGAGCTGGTCACCAGCCACCTGCGCGAACGGCTGGGCGTCGACCAGTTGGACGCGGACGCCCCGCTCTACGACCTGGGCGCCGACTCGCTCACCCTGATCGACCTGATCGCGGTGATCAAGGAGAGCCTGGGCGTCGATCTCGACCTGGCTCACCTCAGCCACCGGGTCAGCGTGGCCGAGATCATCGAACATCTTGGCGGCGCCGGCGAACCCGAGCTGCTGGAGGTCTGGCAGTACGGCGACGGCACCGACGTCCTCTGCCTCATCCACCCGGTCGGCGGTGACATCCAGGCGTACCGATCGCTGGTGGCCGCCGTGGGCCCCGGCCTGACCGTGTGCCTCATCGCCGACCCCGGCCTGCGTGGCCGCGAGCCCGGATGGTCGCTCGCCGAGCGCGCCCGCGTCTACCGGGAGGCGCTGGCCGCCGCCTACCCGCCGGAGCGCTGGCGGCACCGGCTGGCCGGCTGGTCGTTCGGCGCCTGGGTGGCCGCCGCGATGGCCGCCGAGGCGGAGAGGTCCGGCCGACCCGCCGCCGCGCTGCACCTGATCGATCCGCCCCCGCCCCGATCAGGACCCCAATTCCTCGGGTACGACGAGGAGACGCTCCGTACGCTCTTCGCGGCCGAGCTGCGATCGACCGGCGGCCACGGCACCGAGTACGCCGACCGCCTCGCCCGCTGCTGCCGCGCCAACCTGGCCGCCATGGCCTCCTACCAGCCGCCCCGGCTCACCGCCACGCCCAGCCGGCTGTGGCTGGCCGAGCACGGCGACCCGGCGGCCTGGCGGGAGCACCTTCCGTCACCGTCCGCGGTGGTGGTTCTGGGCACCGACCACTACGGCATCGTCCGCCCGCCCTGGGCTGAGCAGATCGGCAGGAGCATCGGATGAACCCGTACGAGAAGCTGCCCGCCCGCTCGTTCTGGCGCCCCGCGGTCGCGACGCCGTCGCCGGACGACATCGCCGACGTGTGGACCCCCGCCTTCGCCGTCGATCCGGACCAGCCCGTCCTCACCGCCGGTTCGTGCTTCGCCGCCCGCCTCGGCCCGGCCCTGCTCGACCAGGGCCTGAACTGGTTCGAGACCGAGCTGCCGCCGCCCGGCCTGACCGCCAGCCAGCGCCGCGCCGGTGGCTACGGCGAGTTCTCCTTCCGCACCGGCAACATCTACACGCCCGCGATGCTGCGGCAGTGGCTCGCCTGGGCCTGCGGGCACGACGATCCGCCGGCCACCGCCTGGGAGCACGACGGCCGCTGGTACGACCCGTTCCGTCCCCGCCTCGCCGGCCACGACTCGCCCGCGGCCGTGCACGCCGCCCGCGCCGTCACCCTGGACGCGATCCGCGCTGGGCTGGCCGGCGCCGGCTGCCTGATCGTCACCATGGGCCTGATCGAGACGTGGCAGGACCGGGCCGACGGCTCGTTCTACCCGTCCTGCCCGGGCACGGTCCGCGGCACCTTCGACCCGCAGCGGCACGTGCTGCGCCGGCAGACCTTCGCCGACGCGTACGCCGACCTGGCCGCCGCGGTCGCCTGGGCGCGCACCGACAACCCGGGCCTGCACGTGCTGTTCACCGTCTCCCCGCAGCCGCTGACCGCCACCGCGACCGCCGAGCACGCGCTCACCGCCAACGGCTACACCAAGTCCCTGCTACGTACGGCCACCGGCCAGCTCGCCTTGGACGATCCCGGCGTCGACTACTTCCCGGCCTTCGAGCTGATGACCGGGCTGCCGTTCCGCTCCCGGCACTTCGGCGACAACCTGCGCACCGTCACCGGCGACGGCGTCGCGTTCGTCCTGCGGCACTTCATGACCGCGCTCGCCGGGGCACCGGCCGGCCCGCGTCCGCTCAGCGCACCGACCGGAAGGGACGACTGTGACGACATCCTCCTCGACTACTACGGCCCCCGCTAGGTTCCTGCTGCTGGGCGACTCGCACACGGCCGCCGTGGGCAAGGCGGCCGAGGCGGCGCGGGTCCCGTTCCGCGGCGGCCCGCTCGGTGCGGGGCGCGACTTCACCGCGTCGTTCTTCAGCGCCACCGGCACCGACGTCAGTTTCCACGACCCGGAGGCGGAGAAGCTGTACCGCGGCTTCCTGGCCGACTCCGGCGCCGGCGCGCTCGGCGAGCTGACCGTCCCCCTGGTCGCCACGTTCGGTTTCGCCGTGCACTTCGTGGCCACCCGGCACAACTGGCACCCGCACCGCCGCGCGGATGGCTCGTTCCCGCCCGGCTACCTGACCAGCGACCTGTTCGCCGCGGTCGTGCGAGCCTGGAACGCCGACGCCATCGCGTTCTACCGCTTCGTGACCGGGCTGGGGGTCCGGGTCCTCGCGGTGCTGCCGCCGCAGCGCGTACCGCGGCAATCCGATCCCGAGGTGTTCTTCGCCGCGCAGGAGTGCGTGCGGGAGGCGGTCGCCGCGACCGGGGCGGAGATCGTGGACGTGCGACCACGTACCGCCGGACCCGACCGCACCCAGCTGCCCCGCTTCTGCCTGCCGAACGACGAGATCCACGGCAACCTGGCCTTCGGCCGGATCGTGCTGTCCGACCTGCTCGCCCGGGGGCTCTGAGCCCGCCCCGAAGAAGAGGAGAACGTCATGGAGCCCTACGAGCTGGCTGCGATCGAGCGCCTGACCACCCGGCCGCCGCGCGACTACCGCACGATCACGGTGCACCCGCTGACCCCGATCGTCGGCGGCGAGGTGTCCGGTGTGGACCTCTCCGCCGAGCTGCCGGCCGCGCAGCTCGACGAGGTGCGCACCGCGTTCCTCGACCACCACGTGCTCGTCTTCCGCGACCAGTACATCACGGACGAGGACCACAAGCGCTTCGCCGGTCACTTCGGCAGCCTGCGCCCGGTGAACCCGCCGCCGGAGGGCGACCCGGTGATCCTGGACATCCGCACCACCGCGAAGGACGCCAACTCGCCCGGCAACGGCTGGCACGCGGACGGCTCCGCGGACGCCGAACCGTCGCTGGGCTCGATGCTCTACATCACCGAGACCCCCCAGGGAGGCAGCGGCGGCGACACCATGTTCGCCAACATGAACCTGGCGTACGAGATGCTCTCCCCGCCGTTGCGCGAGCTGCTGGACGGCCTCACCGCGATCCACGACGGCGAGCTGCCCTTCCGCGTCTACGAGCGGCCGCCCAACTACGTGGCGCCGAAGAACGAGCACCCGCTGGTCGTCCGGCACCCCGACTCCGACCTCAAGATCCTCTACGCGAACAGCGGCTACACCGCGCGCATCCCGCAGCTCTCCGTGGCGGAGAGCGACGCGCTGCTCAAGCTACTCGTCGCGCTGCCCGCCATGGTGCCGCTGCTCAGCTGCCGGGTCCGCTGGCAGCCGAACACGCTGGTCTTCTGGGACAACCGGATCGTGCAGCACAACGCCATCTACGACTACTACCCGCTGACCCGCTACGGCCGCCGCGTCGCCATCAACGGCGGCCCGCTCAAGGCGTGACGCCCTGCGCCCGCAGGCCCGCGACCAGCGCGTCGTGGGCCTGCGGCGCGGCCAGCAACACCGCGCGGACCAGCACTTCCGGGTACGCCCGGCGCAACGCCTCCGCGTCGCCGGCCGCGAACGCCGCCCCCAGCGCCCCGGCCAGCGCCTCGGCGTTCGCCGCGGCGCTCACCCGCAGGTTGGCGTCGGTGTTCATCCGCGCGTATGCCTCGCCTTCCGCCCGCGCCCTTTCCGGGTCGTAGCCGTTGGCCGCGGCGTACACCCGGGCCGCCTCCAGCACCGCCCCGTGCGCCTCCTGGTACGGGTACGCCCAGGTGAACAGCTCGGCCAGCGCCGGGCGCAGCGCCCGCACCCACTCCGGCGCGCACGCCCCGCCCGGCGCCGCGTGCAGGGCGGTCAGCCGTCGCTGAGCGGCACTGCGCCCGTCCAGCACGGGCCCGGCCGTCGTGGCCCACCACCGGTGTATCGCGCCGAGCGACAGGCCGATCATCGACTCGCCTCGGAGGGGAGCAGGCGGTTCAGGTCCGCGCCGAGGTGCACGGCGCGGGGGTCGTAGGTCACCGAGACGAGTGCGAGGGCGTGCCGGAACGCGAGCTCGCCCTCACCTGTCCGGCCGGCGTTGCGCCGCGCCTCGCCCAGGGCCCCCCAGATCTGCGCCTCGAGGAAGGTCGCACCCTGCTGGTGGTAGATCCCGGCCGCCCGCCGGTAGCTTTCCTCGGCATCGTCGATGGCGCCCATCCCGGCCTGCGTGAAGCCGAGAGTGTTCCAGATGTCGGCGACCAGGTACGGGCGCAGGTGCCGGGCGAGCGCGACGGCCTGGCGGGCGTGAGCGACCGCCTCGTCGAAACGGCCCAGCCGGGCGCAGAGCCAGCTCACCGTGTTCAGCGCGTTCGCGCGCCGGTCCGGGTCGGCGCCGGCTGGGCACTGCGCCAGCTCCACCCGGGCCTGTTCCAAGGCCGCGACGAAATCGCCCTGCTCGGTCAGCAGATACACGATGCGGCGGCGGGTGGAGGTGATGGACTCCGCGTCTCCGGCGGCGGTGAAGATCGCCAGCGCCCGGCAGAGGTGGGCCTGCGCCGCCCGGTACCGTCCCAGGCTGGCCTCGGACAGGGCCAGCCCCCACAGGGTGTGGGCCTCGATGGTGGGATCGCCACGGTGCGCGGCCGCCACGTCGGTGACCTGGGACGGTTGCAGGTGGTGCCAGAGTCCGTGCCGGTTGAGGTAGTCACGCATCAGCCAGGAGCGTTGCCAGGCGTGCGGGTCGTATCCCTCCGGTACGTCCGCATCGCGAGCCGGCCCGTCCTGGTGAGCCCGGTGCGGCGCGATCGTGCCGGCGCGGCTCATGTTCGCCGGTGCCGCCGTTCGAGCCTCGCCGAGCGGGCTGCCGGACTCCTCCCGGCCGGTGAACGCGGGGAGCCACGCCGGCGCCGGGCCGGAGCCCGCCAGCCCCGGATCCGCCCGGACCAGGCGCAAATACAGCTCCCGCAAGCCGGGGCCCGGATCTACGCCCAACTTCTCGGCGAGCAGCCGGCGGCAATCTTGAAACGTTTCGATAGCGTCCGCCTGACGCCCGCAGCGGTAGAGCGCGGTCATCAGCAGCTGCCGCAGATGCTCGTTCAGCGGGTGCGCCAGCACCAGCGCCTGGAGCTCCGGCTGGACCTCGCGGTGCCGGCCCAGCTCCAGGTCCAGCTCGGCGCGGGTGATCAGCGCGGAGAGATGTTGTTGCGCCAGCACCGGCCGGTGCAGCGTGGCAACCGGCCCCGGCAGCCCGGCCAGTGCCGGCCCGCGCCACAGCGTCAGGGCTTCCCGCAGCCGGTCGGCCGCGGTCGCCGGGTCCGACGCCGCCCGGGCCCGATCCGCCTCCGCGACGAGGCGTTCGAAGATGTCGAGGTCGAGCACGCCGGCCGCGGCCACGGCGGCATAGCCGTGCCGCGACGAGCCGATCGTCAGTCCGGAGTCCGGCCCGATCGCCCGGCGCAGCCCGTGCACGTATTGCCGGACGATCGCGACGGCGCTCGCCGGCGCCGCGTCACCCCAGATCTTGTCGACCAGCTCCGAACTCGACGCCGACACCCCCCGGCGCAGCAGGAGAGCGGCGAGCAGGGCGCGTTGCTGTGGCGGCCCCACGGGCAGCACCCGCGCGCCGCGGCAGACGGACAGTGGCCCGAGAATGCTGATACGCAGTTGTCCGTCCATCACCTCTCCGCACTCGTGTCACCGACAGTCACCGGGATCTGAAGCTCTTGGGCCCCGCGCTGGTGCCGCTGGCTTTGTGCCATTCGGGCGTGAAGTTGCGCACTCGTCACATTCACCCCGGCGGCAGTACGACGTTTCCGCGTTGCGGTATTAGTGGCGCTCGTCGCTCGTGGCCGGGAAGTCCGGGATCCGTCGCGGCAATTTGTTGCCGCAATCTCGCCGACAGGCCGATGAACTCGCATTGTGCCTGGATGAATTGACCATGGCAGTGCGGACCTCACGGGAAACCTCCTCGGAAGGTTCATGAAAATCATCAGCAACGACGAAGGCGTCTGTCAAGGGTGGATCTGAGTGACCCTTGTCAATGTGATGAACCCGTCATGGCCGAACTGGTGAAGGATATCTTCTACCTGTACACGGTGCGCCGGATGGGAACCCGAGCCGTCGCGAGCGAATTCACCAGGCGAGGACACCGCCGTCGCGGCGGCCGGCTCTGGAGTGCCAACACCGTCAACGACACCCTGCGCAACCGGCGCCTACCTCGGCACGGTCGCCCTCCGCGGCACGCGCGCTGAAGGCGCCCATCCGCCGCTCATCGACCTTTCGCCTCAGCGAGCCGACTGCTCACCGAGCGCCGTCTCAGTTCGCCTCGGACTGTCATCTCGCCGGCGAGATCATGTGCCCGCGGTGCGGGAGAGCCTGCGTGGGTACCGCTGCCACCGGGTCTATCGCTACTGCACCTGCCAGTCGCGCAACCGGTTCCGGCGTCATGTACTGCGACGCGACCCGGATCGACGCCGACGCATTCGACGACAGCCTCCTGACGGCGCTGAGCGAATTCAGCCGGACCAGAACGTAATTCGGTCCTGTCGCAGGAAGTGCGGTCCGATTGCCGTGCGTCGCGGCTCAGTTGGGTTGCAGGATGCGGCGGAGGAGGAGGTCGAACGACCTTCGCGCGACCGCGCTTTGGAGCCGCAGACCCACCGGCCGGTTGACGTCCTGCCCGACCGGGAGGCCGATACGCTCGCCGGCCGGCTGAAAGCACACCCTGGCGCTGAGATCAGCGGCGCGCTGGGCATCGCGTGGAGCACGTTCGTGGCGCGGCGCGAGGAGGCCGGCGGCGTGCTCGCCGCCGCCGGCCTCGAGGTGCTCTCGACGACGCACCCTACGACGCCTTCCGCCACCGCCTGGACCAGTCCATCCAGGTCGCCCGCAAGCCGGGCCGCACGGCGTGAAACAGGCGTTACCGGTTGAACCGGAACCAGTTGAGGTTGACGAAGTCGGTGCCCGCGGTGCCGGTGAAGGTGAGGAATACCGTGTGGACGCCGGTGGCCGGGCCGGACAGGTTGGTCCAGGTCTGCCAGCCGCCGGTGGAGGTGACGGGGACGGGCACGGTGGCGATGATCGGGCCGGTGGTGGAGTCCAGGCGGTACTGGATGGTGCCGCTGGACGCGCCGGAGGCCAGCCGCGTGGTCACCGACGCCGCGGTCGGGGTGCCGAAGTCCACGTTGGTGTAGCCGAGCCAGTCGCCGGGGGCGGACTGGGCGGTCTGACTCTGGCACGCATTCTGCACGTACGCGGGATCGCGTCGACGGTTTACGAGCTTGATGCATCGCCGCTGGCCCGAGCTGCGGGGGTGGCACACTCGGCCTCAACACGGAGTCTGGTCAACGGGCACTTGCCGAGGCCGGCCTGTTCGAGGAGTTCCGCTCGATCGCGCTCAAGGAAGCGGGCCTGTACGACGAGTCCCTCAAGCGCAGCCACCCGGCGGCGAGGCGATCCGCCGCCCGCCGCAGGGGACCGATGGGCGCACCGGGAAGCGACGGCGCTGTCCGAACGGTGCGTCGGCCCGTCGGAGTCGATGTCCGGAAGCTGCGCCGTATGATCCCGGTCGTGACCGCCACGACGACGGCGTCGCCCGAACAGCTGGCCCGGCGGCTTGCCGGCCGGGTTCAGGGGCTGCTGTGAATCCCGACCTCGCCGGCCTGCGCAAGGGCGACCTCGACACCCGGGAGGAGCACCTTTACCGGCTGCTCGACCGGGCCTGCGACGGCGATCCGTCGGCGATCGCGGCGCTACGGGCGATGGTTCGCGACTACCCCGGCTACCATCGGTCGCTCTATACCCGGGCTATGAATCAGGCGGCCGTGTTCGGGGACCCCGGCCTGCGTGAGCCGCTGCTCGAGGCGCTGGCCGACACCCGGTACAACTGCCAGGCCTGGGCGGCGATGGGCTGCGCGGCGATGGACGTCCGCGAGGCCGTGCCGCAGCTGGTCGAACTCCTTGACCATCCACAGTGGATCGCTGTGGACGAGGCGATCAAGGCGCTCGGTGTGCTCGGCGATGTCTCCGCCGTGCCGGCGCTGCGCCCGTTGCTCGGCGACGGCGCTGAGTGGGTGCGCCAGCGTGCCGCCGACGCGCTCGCGAAGATCGGTGGGGCCGAGGCCCTGGAGGCGCTGTGGGACGAGTTTGAGCACCGTCGTTTCCCGCGGATCGGCTACATCGCCAGCGGCCTGGCCCTCTTCACCCCGGACGTCATCCCGCGGCTGGTCGAGGCGGCCGCGGACCGGGATCCGAACCGTCGTTACTGGGCCGCGGTCGCCCTCGGCTCGACCGGCGACGAGCGGGTCGTGCCGACCCTGGAGCGTCTGCAGGCCGAGGACCGCGGCGCGACGGTCTTCGACGGCGAGGTCCGCGTCGCGGCGAAGAAGGCCCTGCGCACCGTGCGGCGTATCCAGGCTGCCATCGCCGGGCGCGGGGGCCAGGCATAGTGGCGTCGACCGTCGACCGTCGACCGTCGACCGCCGGGCGGGGTGTGCGTCTCGGCCTGAGTTGACGGGCCTGGTCGCCGGGTAGCCTATCCCGGGGCGGCCGCGCTGTGGTTGGCAGACGGCTCCTGGGCTGTGGCCACGATACCGGTTGTGGGCGCGTCATGCAGCGCGAGTATTTCCCGTTCGTTGTGCCCGGCTCGGCACCGTGACCTGACTTTCGCGCCGCCAGGAGTTGGGTGAGCCTTGCCGTCGTCGTCGGGGTATGGCTGAGGCATCCGGGGGCAGCGTCGAAACGCGTAGTCGCCCTGGGCGGACGGAGTTCACGCCGCAACTGGCCATGAACCGCTGGCGCTCGTGGTGTCGGTCACGGGAATAGATGTCCATGACGATGGAGCGGCCTGGTCCGGCCTCAACGCTGCCCCCATGACGTCCCGGCGCGTACCGCGTATGGCGAAGGCTGCGACCGGGCGGTGCGAACGTGTTCAACACCGTCACGTGGGTGCCCTCCGGCGTATGGCCGGATGGTGTCCGTCCGTAGCAGCTGTCCGGGTGGGAGCCGGCGACTATGTGTCCTTCTCCCGGGGGTATGGTCGGTCTGGGTGGGAGTTCGTCGCCGGCGATTGGCGACGGACGGGTTCCCATCACCATCAGGAGGAACGTGTGGCTCGCGGTACCGTCAAGTGGTTCAATTCCGAAAAGGGCTTCGGCTTCATCCAGCAGGATGACGGAGGCGCGGACGTCTTCGTCCACTACTCGGCTATCGCCAGCAGTGGATACCGCGAGCTCGCGGAAGGCCAGAAGGTTGAATACGAGGTGACCCAGGGGCAGAAGGGTCCGCAGGCGGAAAACGTCCGCGGCGTCTGACCGGCCCGGCAGGGACCCACAGCGAAGATTGAGCGCCCGCACAGTCTCTGTGCGGCCGCTCAGTCCGTCTCCGTCGTGACCAACAGACGGGCATGTCGTTCGCTGTACGTCATGCACACCCGGCGTGCGCTGCCGGCGCGGCGTAGCAGTTCGCCCTTGGCGTCCGCGGGGGGCACCACGTCGAGCCTGCGGCGGTGAACACCGCGTCGAAGTGACCAGGCCGGTGAACTTCGCGTCTCGGTCACGGACAAGGAACCGGGACTACGCGGCCCGATCACCCAGCTCTATGACCAGGTTGCGGGCCTGCTGTGCGGTTCATTCGCCGGTCGGGTTCGCAGTTGACGCCGAGGATGTCGACCCGGCGGGTCATTGCCTCCGTCACCCCCAGGACGTACAACCGCGACAGTGTGACCGTATCGACGTGGCAGAAGTCGGTCGCGAGCAGCCCGGACGCTTGCGCCCAGCGTGAGTCCCGCCGATCGGCTCCGAGCAGTGGCGTCCAGCCCCGGCGCCGGCCCGCTGATCAGAGCGCGATGTCGGCGATGCCGCTGATGTGCTCGATGCGCAGCCGGCAGACCAGCTCGCCGTCGACCGCGTTGCGCTCGCCGTACTCGCGGGCGAGCCGGGCCGGCACATACCGCGCCGCCAGCTTCGTCGCCCAGTCCAGCAGGTCGGGGGCGGCGCGGGTGAGGCTGACCGGGCCGCGCGCGACCACGAAGTCGTAGGGGAACTCGGACACGTCCACGGTCAGCGCCGCGCGCGGGTTGGCCGCCAGGTTGCGGCCCTTGACCGTCGTCTCGTGGGTGGTGAACACCAGGTCGGTGCCGTCCACCACGAACCACACCGGCGCCACGTGCGGCGCTCCGGTCGCGGACGCGGTGGCGAGCTTGCCGGTGCGGCTGCCCACACCGAGGAAATCGATCGCTTCCTGCCGGCTCATCGTTGCCACCCGGCCAGGGTACCGGCGGGCCGCGGACAGGCGCCGGTCGAGGCCGGGCCGGTCGTGGCCGGGTCGTTCGCGGCGGCGTCCGGATCCGCTGACCCGGACGGGCGGGACGCCCGCGATGGTCGGGTTGCCGCTGTATTGACAGGCGTTGAACGCCGCGGATTCAATGAAGCGCCGGAGTCATACCCTGACGAAAGCGGGGCAGCGATGACGGAACGGATCCCCATCGGGTTCACCGGTGCGCGCGGCGGCGAATGCGGGCTCAGCTGGGGCCAGATCGCGATCTGGCGCGCGATCCAGCGTCTCGTCCCCGATGACGCGAGCCTCAACATGAGCTGGGTGACCGCCCTTGAGGACGAGGGCATCTCCGTCGACACGCCACTGTCGAGGATCACCGGCACGGTCGCATACATCATGGGCCGCCACGAGTCGTTGCGCACGAGGGTCCGCCTCGACGAGGTTCGCGGCCCGCGGCAGATGGTGGCGCGGGACGGCGTCATCGAGCTGAACGTCGTCGACGCGGAGCGGGCCGGGGCCGGCGCCGCGGCCCGGCAACTGCAGCGAGCGCTCACCGAGCCGGCGTTCGACTACCCCGACGAATGGCCGCTGCGGGTCGGCGCGGTGCGCGTCGGCGACGTCGTCACGCACGCCGTCTTCGCCATCTGCCACCTCGTCACCGACCGGGGTGGGCTCACCGCGCTCGTGCGCGACGTGCTGGACAGCCTCGCCGGCCAACCGACCCTCGATCCGCCCGACCGCCAGCCCTACGATCAGGCGCTGCACCAGCAATCCGACGCCGGGCGGCGGCAGAGCGAGAAGGCGCTGCGGTACTGGGAGCGCCACCTCCGCGCCGTCCCCCACAGCCGCTTCGGCCAGCCCGACGGCGAGCCCCGGTTCGTCAGCGCCACCCTCAGCTCACCCGCCGGCGACCAGGCCGTCAGTCTGCTGGCCGACCGGGAGCAGGTCAGCACGTCCGCGGTCATCCTCGCCGCCGCCGCCGTGCAACTCGCCCGCCAGACCGGCGCCCGCGAGGCCGTCCTGCAGGTCATCGTCAGCAACCGGTTCCGCCCCGGCCTCGCCGATTCGGTCGGGCCCGCCTCGCAGGACGGCCTGTGCGTCATCGAGGTCGGCGACGACGAGCTCGGCCCCGTCATCGGCCGGGCCATGCGTGCCTCGATGCAGGCGTACCTGCACGCGCAGTACGACCCGGTCGCCCTCGATGCGCTCGTCGCGCGGCTCGGCGACGTCGACCTGTCCTGCTCGTTCAACGATCGTCGCTTCGACGCGCAGACCCCCGTCTCCGCCGCGGCGGGCGTCAGCGCCGCCGGGCTGCGCGCCGCGCTGCCGCGCACGACGCTCACCTGGGAGCCGGTCGACCATTACGGCGCCCGCTACTTCCTGCACGTCAACGCCGTGTCCGGCGTGCTCGACCTCACCCTCTTCGCCGATACGAGCGTCTTCGGCGCCGCCTCGGTCGAGGAGCACCTGCGCGGCATCGAGACACTGCTCGTGGCCGAGGCGCTCGGCGCGCTCACCGTGGCCGCCTAGCCATTGCCCGCCTACGCTCACGCCACCTCGTGCACCCCTGGCGGGACCCTGCGCTTCACCCTGCTCGGCCCCGGCCCGGACACCGTCACCGTCCACGACGCCACCGACGACCGTCCACTGCTGACGGCCGACGTCGACGGTCCTGTGTGGACACTCACCGTGCCCGGGGACTGGCCCAGCTCCCTCTACCGGGCCGTCTTCAAGAGCCGGGACATTGAGGTGTACTTCGTGGTGCGCCGCCCGGCCGGCGACCCGTCCGCCGCCATGCTCGTCTCGGTGCCGTTCGCGACCTGGCAGGCGTACAACCGCTCCGGCATCCCCGGCGAGAGCCTCTACTACGCCGAGGAGCCGACCAGGGCGGCCCGCGTGTCGTTCGACCGCCCCGGCGGCGGACCGCCCCCGGAGCGCTGGGAGGACGGGCTGCTGCGCTGGCTCGGTCCGGCCGGCTACCGGGTCGACTTCTGCTCCAACCTCGATCTGCACGCCGACGGCCCGGCGCTGCTGCGCGGATACCGCCTGCTCATCGTCAACGGCCACGACGAGTACTGGTCGAAGGAGATGCGCGACGCCGTCGAGTCCTTCACCGCGGCCGGCGGCAACGTCGCGTACTTCGCCGCCAACACGGCGCTGTGGCAGGCCCGCTTCGAGGACGCCGGCCGCACCATGGTCTGCTACCGCGACCCGGTGCGCGACCCCGTCGCCGCGCTCGACCCGGCCCGCACGACGGTCGAGTGGGCGGCGGCCCCGGTGCACCGCCCGGAGAACACGATGACCGGCGTCGGCTACCGCCACGGCGCCGGCGCGTGGGGCGACTTCATGGACGTCATGAAGGAGACCGACTACACGGCCCGCTTCGCCGAGCACTGGGTGTTCGCCGGCACCGGCCTGCGCGACGGCGACCGGTTCGCGACCGGCGCGGTCGGATACGAGACGGATGCCGCGCTGTACCAGGACGTCGACGGTGTACCGCGCATCACCGGCGGCGACGGTACCCCGCCGTCGTTCGTCATCCTGGCGACGGCGGACCTGCGCCACTGGCGCCGATACGGCCAGGGCGGCCACGCGACGATGGGCGTGTTCCGGCTGGGCGCCGGCACCGTGTTCAACGCGGCAACGGTGAACTGGGGCAACACGCTCGCCGACCCGGTGGTCGACCGGATCACCCGCAACGTCCTGGACCGCCTCGCCGCGCCGCCGGACCCGTCCCGCTGGGACGCGATCGGACCGGCCCCGGAACTGGCCGCGCTGGTCGCCTGCGAACACGCCTTCTGGGCGCTGGCTCCGGACGGCACGCTCCTGGTCCGCGCCGCCTGCGCCCAGAACCTCCCCTGGCATCCGGCCCCGGCCGGGGCGCCCCGGGATGCCGCCGATGATCCTCCGGTGTGCCTCGCGGCGCCGCGGGAGGCCGTGCGCGGCATGGGGGTCGGGCTGTACGCCGTCACACCGCGGGGACGGCTGCTGTACCGCCCGCCGGTCCGGGAGCCGGCGCGGTGGGAGGAGATCGGCACCGCACCGGACGGCGTCCTGGCGCTCGCCAGCGCCGACGGGACGCTCTTCGCCGTCACCGCAGACGACCGGATCCGCTGCCTGCCGCTGGCCCGGCTCGCCGAGGGGGACTGCTCCTGGCCTGACGCCGGGAGCGCCGGGGGAGCGGTCAGCCTCACCGCGGCCGGCGGGCTGCTCTTCGCCGTCGACCGCGACCACCGGCTGCGGATCCGGCTGCCGACGGCCACGGAGGCGACCTGGTCGGACCTCGGCCCGGCCGGCGACCGCACCGTCATCGCCGGGTACGACGGACGTCTGGCCGGCGCCGGCGGCGACCGGTTGCTGCGGTGGCGCGACATCAAGTGAGCCCGCGTCGGGCAGCGCCAGGGCCGCCGGGGGCGCGGGGCCTGGCGCGCCGGGGCGGAGCCGGTCAGGCTTATGGTCTTTGGAATGGACACGCTGGCCGGGTCGGCCGGGCTCGTCGCGCGCGATCACGAGCTCGGGATGCTGCAGGAGGCGCTGCGCCGTCTGCTGGACGGCCGCGGAGGGGCGGTGTGGGTCGAGGGCGAGCCGGGCATCGGCAAGTCGGCGCTCGTCCGGGCCCTCACCGGCGCCGCCGCGCAGGCCGGCTGCCTGGTCCGGGTGGGGGTCGGCGTCGATCTGGCCGAGGTGTTCCCGTTCCGTCTCATGGCGGACTGCCTCGGCGTGCGGCCGGACGCCGACGACCCGGCGCTGGCGGACATCGCCCGCCTGCTGCGGGGGGAGCCGGACCGCGACGACCGTGCGGCCGCTCCGGGCGAGCGGATGCTGGAGGTGGTCGACCGGTTGTGCGCCGCGTCGCCGGTCGTGCTGGTGGCCGAGGACCTGCAGTGGGCCGACGAGCCGAGCCTGGCCCTGTGGAGCCGGTTGAGCCGGTCGGTCGACCAGATCCCGCTCCTGCTGGTCGGTTCCTGCCGGGGGGTGCCGCACCGACCGGCGCTGACCCGGCTGGGCATGGCGGTGCGGGACATGGCCGGCACCGTGCTGCCGCTGCGTCCCCTCGGGACCGGGGAGACCATCGCGCTGGCGCGGCAGTGGCTGGGGGCCGAGCCGGGCCCGCGCCTCGCCCGGGAACTGGCCCGGGCCGGTGGCAACCCGCTCTACCTGCGCGAGCTGGTCGACGCCTGGGTCCGCGCGGACAGCCTCGCCGTGACCGGCGGCGCCGCCGAGCTCGTCGCGGGGGCCGAGGCCGTGCCCGCCTCGGTGATCGACGTCGTCGGCCGGCGGCTGGGCTTCCTGTCCGAGCCCACCTCGCGGGCGCTGCGGCTCGCCGCCCTGCTGGGCACGGAGTTCGGCATCGCCGAGTGGGCGACGGCCGCGGGGTCGCCCGTGACCGAGCTGGCCGCGGTCGTCGACGAGGCACTGGCGTCCGGCGTGCTCGTGGACGGCGGCCGGGGGCTCGCGTTCCGCCACGACCTGATCCGCCAGGCCATGCTCGAACAGCTGCCGGCCGCGCTGCGCGCGGCCATCCACCAGGATCTGGCGCGCCGGCTCGCCCAGGCCGGGCACCGGGCCGAGGAGGTGGCCCGGCACCTCCTGGTGGGCGACGGGCTCGACGACTGGGCCCTGACGTGGCTGGCCGAGGTGTCCGACCCGACGGTGTCCACCGCGCCGCACCTCTTCGCCGAGCTCAGCGAGCGCGCCGTCGGCCGGATCGCCGCCGACGACCCGCGCTGGGCCTCGCTGGCCTCCCGCCTCGCGCAGACGCAGTACCAGGTCGGCGCCGACGGACCGGCCGCGCAGACCTCGCTGCGGGTGCTGCGCACCGTGCGGGATCCCGAGCTCGCCGGCCTCATGTGGGTGCTCGCCGTGCGCGCGCTGGGCCGCTCCACCCGCTACACCGAGTCCGCCGAGGCGGCGGCGAAGGGTCTGGAAGATCCCCGCCTGCCGGCGCACTGGCAGGCGCGGCTGCGGGCCTGGGCGGCCCAGACCCGCTTCGAGCTCGGCGACCCCGACGGGGGCTATCGCCTGGCCGCGGTCGCCCTGGCGCAGGCGCGCGACTGCGGCGACGACCTCGGCGCGGGATATGCGCTGAAGGCGATGGTGTGGTGCTCGACCGGGGAGGAGCAGCTGCGCTGCGCCGACGAGGCGCTGGCGATCCTGGGTCACGACGCGGAGTCGACCGACCTGCGGGTCCTGCTGCTCAACGCGAGCCTCGGGCTGCTCGACGAGCTGGGTGCGGTCGAGCGGTACGACGCCCTGCTGCCGCAGGCCCTGCTCGCCGCCGAACGGCTGGGCACGGCCAGATCGTTCTGGGTGCCGGCGACGGCGTCGGAGGTGTGCTACCGCCGGGGCGACTGGGACGAGGCGCTGCGGTTCCAGACGCTGATCCCGGACACGATCGAGGCCCTCACCTTCGGCACGGTCGGCATCCGCGCGGAGATCGCGTTCCGCCGGGGCCGGTACGGGCCCGCCAGCGGCTACCTGCAGGCCGCCGGCGTCCTCGACGGCGATCCGGGCGGCCGGATGGCCCGCGAGCTCACCCGGCCCCTCATGCTGCGGGCCGAGCTCGACGGCGACCTCGCCCGGGCCCTGGCCCACGGCCGTGACCTGCTCGCCAGCCCCATCAAGCACGTCCTCGGCGCCACCGGCGTCGTCCACTCGCTGATCCGCATCGCCCTGGCGCTCGGCGACGAGGCGGCCGCGGCCCAGACGCTCGACATCGTCCGGCGGTACCAGTTTCCCGAGGTCGACGCGCAGTGCTGCGCGGCGCTGATCGAGCGCGACGCCGACGCGTTGATGAGCGCGGTCGACGGCTATGCCCGGCACCGCTGGCACTGTCTCGAGGCGCTGGCGTGGGAGGAGGCCGCGGCCCAGTTCGCCGCCGACGGCGCCGGGCAGCGCGCGCACGCCGCCCTGACCAGCGCCATCCAGCTCTACCAGGACTTCGGTGCCGAGATGGACATCCAGCGGGCCCGGTCCCGGCTTCGGCTGCTCGGCGTGCGGGCGGGCGCCCGGGTCGCGCGCCGGCGCGCCAAGCAGGGCTGGGACGCGCTCACGCCGGCGGAGGAGCGGGTCGCCCGCCTGGCCGGCCAGGGGCTGTCCAACCCCGACATCGCCGCGGCGCTGTTCGTCTCGCGCGCGACGGTCCAGACCCACGTCTCCAACGTGCTGGCCAAGCTCGGCGTGCGCTCCCGGCTCGAGCTCGTCCGCCGTTTCGCCGCCACGCCCGAGCCGGACGGCGACCTCACCCACCAGCCGCCACCCTAGCCGGCCTCGTCCAGCTGCGACCGTGCGCTCCCGATCGCCGCATGCAGCGCGTGCATGGCATGGTATGCCCGCAATTCGAGGGCTTTCTCCGTGATCTTCAACGTCCGGGCCACCTCGCTGACCGACCGGCCCCGGTAGTACAACTCGATGAGCACGCGCCGATCGTCGGCGCTGAGCTGGCGGAACGCCCGCTGCGCCACGAGCGCGCGGAGCATCCCGCCTCGTGCGCCGCCGGCCGCGGTCATCGAGGACGATCCGACCATGTCCGCGGTCCCTCCCTGACGCTCACCCCGAAGGTATGGGGGCCGCCGCGCCGAGTCATCAATCACCTCAATGAGGCTTCGACCGCCGCCTGGCGATCCGCACCGCGCCGTTGTCCCATATGCGGGTATGCCGAGCGCTTGCGGTGTTCGGGGGGATTTGCGGGTGAATCGCCGGCCCGTACACTGGCCGGAACGTTGCCGGGGGCCCTGCGGGGTCGCCCGGCGTTCTCAGGCCCGGCCGTGCCCGGGCGGGTGCCGCGGCCGGCGGCCGGAGCCGAGAGAGATTCATGAACAAACCCGCTGTTACGGTGGGTGTGGTGTGCGCCGCACTCATCGCGATCGTGTTCGCCGTCGCGCATCCCGCCCGGTCGGGCCGGTCGCAGAAATCCCCGCAGCAGACGGCCGGGCTGCACGTCAGCGGCCGCGACATTCTCGAGGCCGACGGCAACCGCTTCGTGATGCGCGGCGTCAGCCACCCATACGCCTGGTACCGCGACCAGAACCGGTCCTTCGCCGACATCAAGCGGCTGGGCGCCAACTCGGTGCGGGTCGTGCTGACCGCCGGCGTGGCGGCCGGCGAGGTAGCGGACGTCATCGCCGAGTGCAAGCGCAACCGGCTGATCTGCGTCCTGGAGTACCACGACACCACCGGCCACGGCGATGCGGGCGGCGGCAGCAGCACGCTGGACCAAGCGGCCGCCTACTGGGTGGCGCTGCGCGACGTGCTGGCCGGCCAGGAGGACTACGTCGTGGTCAACCTCGGCAACGAGCCGTTCGGCAACACCGAGGCGCGGGACTGGACCGGCGCGACGAAGGCGGCGATCGGCAAGCTGCGCGATGCCGGCCTGCGGCACCTCGTCATGGTCGACGGCCCGAACTGGGGACAGGACTGGTCGGGCGTCATGCGCACCAACGCCGCGTC
Source organism: Dactylosporangium sp. CA-092794 (assembly GCF_050948465.1). NCBI lineage: Bacteria > Bacillati > Actinomycetota > Actinomycetes > Micromonosporales > Micromonosporaceae > Dactylosporangium > Dactylosporangium sp. CA-092794. The sequence continues at coordinate 5,400,240 of NZ_CP192044.1, forward strand.
GGTGCTCGCCGCCGACCCGCGGCGCAACACCGTGTTCTCCGTGCACATGTACGGCGTCTACGACACCGCCGCCAAGGTGACCGGCTACTTCGACGCCTTCGCCACCGCCGGGCTGCCGCTGGTGGTCGGCGAGTTCGGCTGGAAGCACTCCGACGGCGACGTCGACGAGGACGCCATCATCGACGGGGCCCAGGCCCGCGGGATCGGCTACCTGGGCTGGTCCTGGAGCGGCAACGGCGGCGGCGTCGAGTATCTCGACACCGCGCTCGGGTTCGACCCCGCCCGGCTGACGGCCTGGGGCCGGCGGCTCTTCGACGGGGCCAACGGCATCCGGGCCACCGCGAAGGAGGCCACCGTCTACGCCGCCCGGCCCTGAGCCTCACGACGGCTTGGCGATGACCAGGAACTTGTTCTCCGTCCGCCGGGCGAACTTGATGAAGCCGCGCAGCCCCGGGACGCCCTCGAGCAGCCCGAAGAACGGGATCAGCGTCACCACCGCCAGCGCCTCCCACCACCGGCGCCGGTCGTCGGCGGAGACGCCCGCGTTGACCCGCAGGCCCTCCCAGTACATCCAGATGGTGTAGGCCATGTTCAGCGCCCACAGCGGAATGACCACCAGCGTCACGGGAGAGGTCCGTGGATCGGCCAGCAGCACGCCGACGAGCAGGACGACACCGACGTTCTGGATCGGGCCGACGACCCACGACAGGACCGAGTAGCCCAGCAGCACGCGGTTGCGCAGCTGCAGCGACCGGTTGAACACCAGGCCCGCCAGCCCCCACGACCAGCGTTCGCGCTGCCGGAAGAAGTCGTGCACGCTGGCCGGCGACGCGCCGTAGGACCGCCCGGCGAACCAGCCGCTGCGCCCCTCGTAGCGGGCACTGAAGATGAGCGCGAACTGCGCGTCCTCGACCAGGGTCCGCGGGCCGAAGTCCCAGCCGATCGTCGCCTCGACCGAGGCCCGCACCAGCAGCAGCTCGCCGTGCACGCCCGCGCGCGGCGTGCCGCTGCCCGTCCACGCCGAGAACCGGCCCACGTCCTCGGCCGGGCGCACCGAGTCGGCCAGCCAGGTGAGCCGGTTGAGGGCGTACTCGCGGGGGTACGTCAGGATGCCCTGCGCCAGATGCTTGGCGTCGCCGCCGGCCTGAGCCTGTTCCGCCACGAAGCGGGCCATGGCCAAGGCGGTGTCGGGTCCGACCCCGGTGTCGTCGTCCATGTGCAGCACCCACACGTCGTCGCCGTCGTCGTGCTCGCGGATGCGCAGCTCGTGCGCGTAATGCGCGGCCCGCGCCTTGAACCGGGTCCCGTTGGCGGTGCGGTACTCCCGCGGCACGGTCACGAGCCGGACCAGCTCGCTGCCGTCGGCCAGCCCGGCGATCCGCTCCGCGGCCTCGCTGCCCTCGTCGACCACGATGTCGACCCGCAGCCGGGCGAAGCGCTCCGGCAGGTAGGCGAGGTAGGAGCGGATCGAGCGTTCGAGCGCGGGATAGATGTCGTGCCGGCCGATCGTGGGCACGACGACGACCAGGAGGCTGTCGCTGATCGCCGCCTCCCGCCCGGCCCAGCGGGCCTTCGACTCCCGCAGCGCCCGGCGGGTCCGGCGGATGCCGACGATGCCCGTGAGCGTGTTGAAGATGGGCCACGTCCACAGCACCGTCAGTGGCCAGCCGAGCACGCCGGCAAAAGGGCCGGTGACCCAGAAGGTGGCGATCACGATGACGAGATAGGAGAAAATCAGCGGCCGGTACGTCGGCCTCCAGCGGGTGAGTTTGCGCAGCAGTTCCCTTGCCTGCCGCGGGCCGCTCCAGGTCTGCGCGACCCGGAACTGCTCCGTGCTCAGCGCTTCCCGGCTCGCCGGCCGGGCGTCCCACTCCGAAGGGACTGCTTCCGATCCTCCCACGTCCGTATCTCCCCTGCGCTCGCAGTTGTCGCCGGGCACCGCATCAGGTACCCCTGCCCCGCCGGGCAAATCCGGGCGGCGCGGTTGTCCGGCCGCGGCCTGCACCGGCCAGGTCGCATCGCAGGGCATGCCGGGCGGCCGTGCGTCGGCCGGGAATACACGCCCGGCCTGATGCGCTGCTGCCCGGCGTGACAACTCTTGGAATCATCGGCGCCGGCCACATCGGCAGCGCTGTCGCAAAAGCCGCCATCGCCCTCGGCCACGACGTCGTCATCGCCAACTCGCGGGGGCCGGAGACACTGTCCGGCCTCATCGCCGAGCTCGGCCCGGCGGCGCGCGCGGCGACCGCGGCCGAGGCCGGCGCGGCGGGCGATGTGGTCGTCGTCACGGTGCCGTTCGGCAAGTACCGCGACGTCCCGGTGGAGCCGCTCGCCGGCAAGATCGTTCTTGACACCAACAACTACTACTGGGAGCGGGACGGGCGGTTCGCGGAGCTCGACCGCGGCGAGGCGACGACCGCCGGCCTGCTGCAGGCACACCTTCCGGAGTCGAAGGTCGTCAAGGCGTTCAACCACATCGGTGCCGCCGACATCAACCGTGATGGATCTCCGGCCGGCACGCCGGGCCGCCGGGCGCTGGCCGTGTCGTCCGACCACCCCGACGCGGTCGCCTTCGTCGTCGACCTCTACGACGGGATCGGCTTCGACGCCGTCGACGTCAGCCCGCTGAGCGAGTCGTGGCGGGTGGAGCGCGACCGGCCGGCCTACGTCGTCCGGCAGGACAAGGACGAGCTCACGGCCAACCTCGCCAAGGCGCCGCGCACCGTCTGACCGGCGGCCGGCGTCATTCGCCGGCGCGAATGTGATCGGGCGGGTCGCGGGCCGCACCGCAGGTGTGCCCCGTCCGCCCGGTCAGGATCGCGCAAGCGTCCGGAAAGCCGGGACACACGGCCGGCCGGGCGCTGATATGCTGCCGCAGCGGGGCCATCGCGGCGGGGGTGATCGATGGCTGTCGAGGCCGAGAAGCCGGACACCGCCACCTTCGGCAGCCTGCTGGGCAACCGGGAGTTCATGGTCGCTATCGCCGGTTTCGCCCTGCACAGCGTGTCGGCGGCGGCGATGTCGGTGGCGCTGTCGGTGCTGGTCTACGAGCGCACCGGCTCCCCGCTGCTCAGCGGCCTGGCCCTGGTGTCCAGCGCCTTGCCGTACCTCTTCGGCGCGACCTTCCTGCTCGCCTACGCCGACCGCATGCCGCCCCGCCGCGGCCTGGCCGGCATCAGCGTGGCCCAGGCGGCCGTCCTCGCGCTGCTCGCCACCGGGCTGCTGCCGGTCGCGGCGATGCTGGCGGTCAGCCTCGCGCTCGGCGCCGTCCTGCCGATCGGCACCGCCATCCGCTCGGCGCTGCTGCCCGACCTGCTCGGCTCCCACGAGTATGTGCTGGGCCGCGCCGTGCTCAACATGACCGGCTACATCACGCAGGTCGTCGGCTTCGCGGCCGGCGGGACCCTGCTCGCCACCACCGACGCGCCCGTCACGCTGTGGTTCGCCGGCGCGCTGTCGGTCGCCGCCTTCCTGACCCTGCGCTTCGGGCTGCGCCCGCGCCCGGCCCGCGGCCGCGCCGACGGCGCCGCCTGGCGCCAGACGTGGCGGGTCAACCGGCGCCTGCTCGCCGACCCGGCGGTCCGGGGCCTGCTCCTCGCGCACTGGCTGCCGCTGGCCGCCATCGCCGGCCCCGAGGCCGCCTTCGTCCCCTACGCCGCACAGCACGGCCGCCCGGAGCTCGGCAGCGTGCTGCTGTGGTCGGTCGCCGCGGGCGGCCTCGCCGGCGACCTGACCGTCGGCCGGTTCGTAGCACCGGCGTGGCAGGAACGGCTGGCGCTGCCCCTGGCCCTGTGGATGGGCCTGCCGCTGCTGCTGTTCGCCGCCGGCCCGGGCCTGCCGGCGGCCGCCGTGGTGTGCTTCCTCGCCGTGCTGGGCGTGGCCTATCAGCTCGGCCTGCAGCGGCGGTTCCTCGACGCCGTGCCGGAGGAGGCCCGCGGCCAGGCCTTCGGCCTGCTCCTCACCGGGATCGTGACGATCCAGGCCCTGGCCCAGACCGTCGCCGCCGCGCTCGCCGAGGGCATGCCGGCGCGGTACGTCATCGTCAGCTTCGGCGGCGTGGTCCTGCTGACCGCCCTAGGACTGGCCCGCCGGCTGCGGCCGGCGAACTGACCGCGGCCGGCGAGCTGACCGCGGCCGGCGAGCTGACCGCGGCCGGCGGGCTGGGCGCGGCCGGCGGGCGGCTGCGCGCCCGGCGGCCGGGCCGGCCGGTTACGATCGTCGGCGGGTCCCGCTTGATCATAAGGAGCACGCCCATGTCCACCTCCGCGCAGCCCTTGCGGGCGCTGTTGTTCGGTTACGGCCTGGCCGGCCGGGTGTTCCACGCCCCGCTGCTCGAGGCCACCGGCGACTACCGCATCGACGTCGTCGTCACCTCCGACCCCGACCGGGCCGCGGCGGCCCACGCCGCCCACCCCGGCGCCAAGATCGTCCCGGACGCCGACGCGGCCTTCGCCCTCGCCGGCGACGCCGACCTCGCCGTGGTCGGCACGCCCAACGACACGCACGTCGAGCTGACCCGGCGGGCGCTCGGCGCGGGCCTGCACGTGGTGGTCGACAAGCCGCCCGCCCTCACCGCCGCGCAGATGCAGGGGCTCATCGACGCCGCCGAGGCGGCCGGGCGCACGCTCACGGTCTTTCAGAACCGGCGCTGGGACGGCGACTTCCTCACCGTCCGCGACCTGCTCGCCTCCGGCGAGCTCGGCGACGTGTTCGTCTTCGAGTCGGCGTTCGAGTGGTGGAAGCCCGAGCTCACCGGCCGCCGCAAGGACCGCACCACCCCGGCCGACGGCGGCGGCATCGTCTACGACCTCGGGCCCCACCTCGTCGACCAGGCGCTGCAGCTCTTCGGCCCGGTCCGCGCGGTCCGGGCCGAGGTCGACGCCCGGCGCGCGGGCGCGGTCAACGACGACGACGTGCTCATCTCGCTGGAGCACGAGAGCGGCGTGCGCAGCCGGCTGTGGATGAGCAGCGTCGCCGGGCAGGCCCGGCCGCGGTTCATGCTGCGCGGCACCGCCGGCACCTACCTGGCCTACGGCCTCGACCCGCAGGAGCCGCAGCTCAAGGACGGTCTGCGCCCCGGCGACGAGGGCTTCGGGGAGTACCCGCGGCAGCGGTGGGGCAGCATCGGCGCCGGCGCCGCCACGCGGGAGGTGCCCACCCGCCCGGGCGCCTACCTGTCGTACTACGCCGAGCTCGCCACGGCCCTGCGCACCGGCTCCCGCCCGCCCGTCGACCCGCGTGACAGTCTCGCCGTGCTGCGCGTCATCGAGGCCGCTCTCGCCGGTTCGTGAAACGCCGGGCCGGCCCGCCGCCGGCGTAGAGCCCCAACGCCTCCCGCAGGCCCTGCCGCGGGAGGCGTTGCTGTGTGGCGGGCAGGGTTGACAGCCGCTATTCATTCGATGAATAGTGGGGCGGTGTCCGCGTCGTATGTGCTGCTCGGTCTGCTCGGCAGTGGGCCGAAGCACGGCTACGACCTCAAGCACGCGCACGATCGCACGCTGCCCAGGGCGAAGCCGCTGGGGTTCGGCCAGGTGTACGCCACGCTCGGCCGCCTGGAGCGGGACGGGCTCGTCACCCAGGCCGGCCAGGACCGCGCCGGCGGGCCGGACCGCACCACGTTCGCCATCACCGAGGCCGGGCGCGCCGAGCTGGAGCGGTGGGTCGGCACCGTCGAGCCGCCCGCCCCGCACGTCAGCGGCACGCTGCTGACGAAGGTGATGGTCGCGCTCATGTGGCCCGACGCCGGCCGTGCCCTGAGCTACCTCGCCGCGCAGCGCAAGGCCCACGCCGACCGGCTGCGTGAGCTCACCGCCGTGAAGACCGACCCGGGCGCGAGCCTCGGCGAGGTCATCGCCGCCGATTACGCCATCGCCCATCTCGACGCCGACCTGGACTGGCTGCGCACCACGCTGGCCCGCGTCGCCCAAGCGCAACCGGGGGTAGACCGATGACCCACATCCTGCAGGCGCGGGCGGTGGTCCGCTCGTATGGCGCGACACCCGCCCTGCGCGGCATCACGCTCGACGTGGCGGAGGGCGAGATCCTCGCCGTCACCGGGCCGAGCGGCTGCGGCAAGTCGACGCTGCTGCACTGCCTGGCCGGGATCATGCGGCCCGACTCGGGGGAGATCACCTACCTCGGCACCCGGGTCGACACGATGTCCGAGGCGGCCCGGGCCCGGCTGCGGCGCACCGCGTTCGGCGTGCTGTTCCAATTCGGCCAGCTCGTCGCGGAGCTCACGGCGGCGCAGAACGTCGCGCTGCCGCTGCTGCTCGCCGGCACGGGGCGGCGAGAGGCGCGCACGGCGGCGCTGACCTGGCTCGAGCGGGTCGGCGTCGCCGAGGTCGCCGACAGCCGGCCGGGGGAGATGTCCGGCGGCCAGCAGCAGCGCTGCGCGCTGGCCCGGGCCCTGGTCACCGAGCCGCGGCTGGTGTTCGCCGACGAGCCCACCGGCGCGCTGGACACCCTCACCGGCGAGCAGGTGCTGCGCCAGCTGGTGCGGGTCGCGCACGAGCAGCACACGACCGTCGTGCTGGTCACGCACGAGGCGCGGGTCGCCGGGTACGCCGACCGCGAGATCGTCCTGCGCGACGGCGTGCTCGACGAGAGCGGCCTGGGCATCGCCCTGCCGAGCGGCAGGCACGGCCGGTGAGGCCCGGCACGCTGCTGCGGCTCGCGCTGGCCGGGTCGCGGGTCGACACCCTGCGGATCGTGCTCACCGCGCTGAGCACCGCCCTGGCCACGCTCGCCGTGCTCACCGCGGCCAACGTCGTGGCCATCGGCCGGCTCTCGCTGCACGGCACCGGCTCCGACGAGTGGGCGGAGCAGTACAGCAACGCCCTGCTGCGCGAGCCCGGCCTGCGCCCCGGCGTGGTGCTGACGCTGCTGCTCATGACCATCCCGGTGTTCGCGCTGGCCGGCCAGTGCACCCGGCTGGGCGCGCCGGCCCGCGACCGGCGGCTCGCCGCCTTCCGGCTGGCCGGGGCCACGCCGCTGCAGACCGTCGCGGTCGCGAGCGCCGAGACCGGCGTCGCGGCGCTGGCCGGGTCGCTGGCCGGGCTCGGGGTGTACCTCGCCGGGCACCGCCTGCTTCACCGGCCCGACGCCGAGGGCAAGCTGCCGCTGCCCACCGACGTCTTCCCGCAGCCCTGGTTCACCGCCGTCGCGGTGGCGGCGATCCCGCTGCTCGCGGCGCTGGCGGCGGCGATCGTCATGCGCCGGGTGACGGTGAGCCCGTTCGGCGTCGTGCGCCGGGTGCGCCGCGCCCGCGGCCCGCGCCCGTGGGCGGGCGTGTTCATCGTGGCCGGGGTCGCCCTCATCGCCGGGGTCGCGTCCGAGTCGAAGCTGCGGGCGCACCTGAAGTACCCCGCACCGCCCGACTGGCTGCTGCCGGTGCTGCTCCTGGCGGGCGTCGCCGCCGCCGGCTTCGGGGTGGTGATCGGCACCGGCTGGCTGACCTACACGGCCGGGCGCCTGCTGGGCCGCGGCGCCCGCCGGCCCGCGACGCTGCTCGCGTCCGCCCGGCTCACCGCCGATCCGTGGAGCGGCAGCCGTACCCTCGCCGTCCTGCTCATCTGCGTGCTCTTCGGCGCCGGTGCCGCGGGCGTGCGGGCCCAGTTCGCCGCACTCGCGGAGGTGGAGCGGGCCGAGCTCCGGCTGGAGAACCCGGGCATCGAGCCGCAGGGCGGCCTCGCGGACCCGTTCTACCTGCGCACCATGGACCTCATCGACGCGGCGGTCTACTGCGCCATCGCGCTGACCGCGATCGCCATGCTCATCGTCGTCGCCGAGGGCATCGTCACGCGCCGCCGGGAGTATGCCGCGCTCGTCGCCGCCGGCGTGCCCCGCGGCACGCTCGGCCGCGCGATCCTGTGGCAGAGCCTGCTCCCGGCTGTCCCGGCCGTGCTGGTCGCGCTCGCGGTCGGCCTGAGCGTCGCCCGCACCTTCGGCGCCGAGGTCTCGGCGGGCGGCGGCACGATGACGACGTGCACGGCCAGCGCCGAGATCTGCGGCGCGAGCGGCCCGGACACCGATCCCGAGCACTGGACGACCGTGGTGGAGCCCCTGATCGTCCGGCCGGTCGGCATCCCGTGGCTGGAGCTGTCCCGCGCCGGCGGCGTCGCCCTGCTCGCCGTCCTGGCCACGACCGCCGTCGGCCTGCTCTTCCTGCGCCGCAGCACCGACCTCGAGGAAATCCGCGTCACCTGACCCGGGCCCGCCATGGCCTTGACAAGTGGAGCAGTGCCCCGATTACTATTCGGGGCACTGCTCCGAATACTGGCGTGTGGGGAGACGACGATGAAGGCAGTGCGGGTGCACGCGTTCGGCGGTCCGCAGGTGCTGACCTATGAGGAGGTGCCGGTCCCCGAGCCGGGGCCGGGCGACGTGCTGATCCGGGTGCACGCGGCGGCGCTGAACCCGCCGGACTGGTATGCGCGCATCGGGTTCGCCAACATCCCCGAGGACATGCGGCCCACGGGGCTCGGGCTGCCGTTCACGCCGGGCTCCGACGTCTCCGGGGTGGTCGCCGCCGTCGGGCCGGAGGTCACCCGGTGGCGGGTGGGCGACGAGGTGTTCGGGATGGTGCGCTTCCCCGAGCTCAACAACGGCGGGAAGGGCTACGCCGAATACACCACCTCTCCCGCGTCGCACCTGGCCCGCAAGCCCGCGAGCGTCGGCCACGTCGAGGCGGCCGCCGTGCCGATGGCCGGGCTGACCGCCTACCAGTTCCTCTTCGACCACATCGGGCTCGGCGAAGGCCCGGACCGGACAGTGCTCGTCAACGGCGCGGCCGGCGGCGTCGGCCACTTCCTTGTGCAACTGGCCAAGACCCGCGGCGCGCGGGTCATCGCGGTCGCCTCCGGCCGGCACGAGTCGTTCCTGCGCGGCCTCGGCGTGGACGAGTTCCTCGACTACACCACGCAGCCGGTGCCGGACCTGGTCCGCGACGTCGATCACGTCATCGACACGGTCGGCGGCCCGCACGGCTACCGGTTCCTGCCCACCGTCCGCCCGGGCGGCACGATCAGCCCGGTCTTCTTCGGGGAGTACCACCGCGAAGAGGCGGCGCGGCTGGGCATCACCTTCGTGGGCGGCCAGGTCCACTCCGACGGCGGGCAGATGGCCGAGCTGGCCCGGCTGATCGACGACGGCCGGCTGCGCGTGAGCGTCGACAGCGTCTTCGCACTGCCGGACGCCGCGAAGGCCCACGACCGCGCCGAGCGCGGCCACATCCAGGGCAAGATCGTGCTACGGGTCGCCGACGAGTGAGCGGATCACGCCGACCGCCTCGCCGGAGAACGGGTGGCCGGGCAGCGCGGCGCCGCCCAGCCATGCGGCGAGCGTCGCGTCGAGCCCGGCGTCGTCGTGGGTCACGCAGCCATCGTGCCAGCGTTATTTGGCTTCGCGCGGCAGGCCCGGCGGGTTCACCTTCGACTCCGGGATCGCCTCGTTGGACAGGCCCCAGCGCTTGAGCACCTCGGCGTACTTGCCGTCCTTGATGACCGCGTCGAGCGCGGCCGCGACCGGTTCGGCCAGGCCGCTGCCCTTGACCGTCATGGCGGCGATCCGGCCCTCGACGGAGGCGCCGCCGCCGGAGTAGGTGCCGGCGATGCGGGTCTCGCCCGCGACGGCGACGTGGTAGGCGACCGTCGGGTTGGGGCCGAAGTGGGCGTCGATGCGGCCGGAGCGCAGCGCCAGCTGGTAGTCCGAGGACTCGAAGTACGAGATGTTCACCGGCTTGCGCCCGGCCGCCTTGTTCTGCTGGTCCCACTCCAGCAGGATCTTCTCCTGGTTCGTGCCGGAGGCGACCGAGACGTTGAGCCCGGCGATGTCGGCCGGCGACTCGATCTTGGTGATCGTGCTGTCCTTGCGGACCTCCCAGGCCAGCTGGTCGACCCGGTAGGTGGCGAAGTCGTAGAGGTCCTTGCGCTCCTCGGTGACGGTGATGTTGGAGAAGCCCAGGTTGTACTTGCCCGACCGGACGGCCAGGAACAGGTTCTCCCAGGAGGTGTTTTCCAGCACCAGCTTCAGCCCGAGGACGTCGGCGACGAGCTGGGCGATGTCCGGCTCCGAGCCGATCAGCGTGCGGTCGTCGGTGGCCAGGAACTCAAGCGGCGGCGCGCCGTCGGGGTTCACGCCGACGACGAGCTCGCCCTTGTCGCGGACGGCGGCCGGGACGGTGGCGGCGATGGCGTCGATTTGCTGAGCCCGGACCCGGTGCTGCTCCGGGCTCAGGTTGACCTGCAGCGGGCCGTCGGAGCCGGACGGGGCGGCGCCGGCGGCGATGTCGCTGGGCGTGCCGCAGCCGGCGAGGGCGATGGTGACCGCGGCGGTGGCGGCCAGCACGGTGAGACGGGCGGGTAACAAAGGTCCTCCTTCGGGGGCGGGGTTCAGAGCACCTTGCTGAGGAAGGCGCGGGTGCGGTCGTGCCGCGGGCGGTTCAGTACCTCGTCCGGCGGGCCCTGCTCGACGATGCGGCCCTCGTCCATGAACACGGCCGTGTCGGCGACCTCGCGGGCGAAGCCGATCTCGTGGGTGACGACGATCATGGTGGTGCCGCCGCGGGCGAGGTCGCGCATGGTGTCGAGGACCTCGCCGACCAGTTCGGGGTCGAGGGCGGAGGTGGGCTCGTCGAACAGCACCACCTTCGGCCGCAGCGCCAGGGCGCGGGCGATGGCGACCCGCTGCTGCTGGCCGCCGGAGAGCTGCCGCGGGTAGACGCCGGCCTTGTCGAGCACGCCGACCCGGCGCAGCAGGGCCTCGGCCTCGGCGTAGACCTCCGCCCGGGGACGGCGCTGCGCGGAGATCGGCGCCTCCGCGACGTTCTCGATGGCGGTCAGGTGCGGGAAGAGGTTGAAGTTCTGGAACACGAACCCGATGTGCGTGCGCTGCTTGAGGATCTGCCGTTCCGTGAGCTCGTGCAGCCGGTTCCCGGCCCGCCGGTAGCCCATCAGCTGCCCGTCGATCGCGATGTACCCGCGGTCGACCCGCTCCAGGTGGTTGATGCTGCGCAGCAGGGTGGACTTGCCGGACCCGGACGGGCCGAGGACGACGGTCACCTCGCCGGCCCGCACGCGCAGGTCGATGCCGCGCAGCACGTGCAGCGCGCCGAAGCTCTTGTGCACGCCGCGCACCTCGACCATCGCGGGGCTCACGAGGCGGTCCGGGCGGCGACGAAGGCGCGCAGGCGTTGCAACGGCGTGGGCGGGAGGACGCGCGTGCTGCCCTTGGCGAAGTACCGCTCCACGTAGAACTGCGCGACCGACAGGATCGAGGTGATGATGAGGTACCAGATGGTGGCGACCAGCAGCAGCGCGATGATCCGGCCGTTGCGGTTGTAGATGACCTGCACCTGGTAGAACAGCTCGGGCAGGGCCATGATGTACACCACCGACGTGCCCTTGACCAGCCCGACGATCTCGTTGGCGGCGGTCGGGATGATGGTGCGCATCGCCTGCGGCAGGATGATCCGGCGGATCTGCCGGCCGCGCGGCACGCCCAGGGCGGCGGCCGCCTCCAGCTGGCCCGGGTCGACCGAGAGCACCCCGGCCCGCACGATCTCGGCCGCGTAGGCGCCCTGGTGCAGGGCCAGGCCTAGGGTCGCGGCGGTGACCGGCCCGATGAGGTCCATGGTGGCGACCTCGACGAACGACGGGCCGAATGGGATGCCGAAGGACAGGTAGCGGTAGAGGATCGCGAGGTTGTACCAGAACAGCAGCTGCAGGATCAGCGGCACCGAGCGGAAGATCCACACGTACGTCCACGCCACCGACGTCAGCAGCGGCACCTTGGACAGCCGCATGAGCGCCAGCACGGTGCCGATGACGAACCCGAGGACGATGCCGAGCGCGGTGAGCTTCAGCGTCAGCCAGGCGGCGCGCAGGATCGTCTCGTAGAACAGGTACTCGCCGACCACCTTCCAGTCCCAGGCCGGGTTGGTGACGAGGGCGTGCCCGGCCATCGCCAGCAGCACGGCGACGACGAGCGTGGCGAGCCACCGCCACGGGTAGCGGGCCGGCACCACCGGCAGCCCGTCGAGGTCGTCCATCGCGTCGCCGCCGGTGGCGGTCGCCCGGACGGAGGGCCTCATCGGGCGGCCGCGAGGGGCTTGTCGAACGCCAGATCGTCGTGGGTGGTGAGGTCCGCCGCCGGGTCGAACAGCGCGCGGTACCCGGCCGCCCGGTACAGGGCCAGGGCCTCGGGCTGGCGCGGGCCGGTCGTCAGGTAGACCCGCCGGTAGCCGCGCCGGGCCGCCTCCGCCTCGAGCTCCCGCAGCACCGCGGAGGCCAGGCCGGTGCGGCGGTACGGCCGGTGCGTCCACACCCGCTTGAGCTCGGCGGTGGAGGCGTCGAGGCGGCGGAAGGCGCCCCCGGCGACCGTCAGCCCGCCGCCGAGGACGAGCAGGAAGGCGCCGTCGGGCGCGGCGAACTCGGCCGCCGGGTGGCGGCGCATCTCCTCGTTGGGTCCGTAGCGGGCGAGGTATTCCTCGTCCAGTTCGCGCAGCATCGGCGCGGCGATCGGATCGAGCGGCGAGCTGTATCGGATCTCGAATCCGCGCCCGGCCAGCCCGTCATCGGCCGCGGTCATGAGAAACGCATTCATGATCCCGCCTAGAGCTACCTACAAAGTATGATTTGGACATAAAGGTCGGTCGAACAGGAAATGACGTCCCTGGATCCCTAGGCGCCCTTGAGGATCATTCCGGCGCCGACCGTACGGTTGCTCGTCTCATCGATCACGATGAACCCGCCGGTGGTGCGGTTGCGGCGGTACTCGTCGGTGAGCAGCGGCACGGTGGTGTGCAGCGTGACCCGGCCGATCTCGTTGAGCCCGAGCTGGGTGGCGGATTCTTCGCGGTGCAGGGTGTTGATGTCGAGGCGGTAGTGCAGGCCGCGGATCACGGTGTGGGCGGTGCGGGTGGTGTGCTTGATGGCGTAGTGGCCGCCGGTGGTGAGGGGGCGGGTTTCGTCCATCCAGCAGATCATGGCTTCGATGTCCTGGGCGACTGCTGGGGTGTTGTGGGGTCGGCAGATGAGGTCGCCGCGGGTGATGTCGAGGTTGTCGGCGGTGCGGATGGTGATGGACATGGGTGGGTAGGCCTCGGTGACGGGTCCGTCGGCGGTGTCGATGTGGGTGATCCGGGTGGTGAGGCCGGAGGGGAGGACGAGGATGTCGTCGCCGGTCTTGAGTACGCCGCCGGCGACCTGTCCGGCGTAGCGTCGGCCTTCGATGACGTATTGGACGGGGAAGCGGACGTCGACGAGGTTGCGGTCGGCGGCGATGTGCACGTGTTCGAGGTGGTGGAGCAGGGACGGGCCGTCGTACCAGGGCATGCGTTCGCTGCGGGTGACCAGGTTGTCGCCGTGCAGCGCCGAGATCGGGATGACGGTCAGGTCCGGGGCGTCGAGTTTGGCGGCGAACGAGGTGAACTCGTCGGCGATGCGGTCGAAGACGGCCTGGTCGTGGTCGACCAGGTCCATCTTGTTGACGCACAGCACCAGGTGCGGCACGCGGAGCAGGGAGCAGAGGAAGGCGTGGCGGCGGGACTGCTCGACCAGGCCTTTGCGGGCGTCGACCAGGATGAGGGCCAGGTCGGCGGTGGAGGCGCCGGTGACCATGTTGCGGGTGTACTGGATGTGTCCGGGGGTGTCGGCGATGATGAACTTGCGGCGTGGGGTGGCGAAGTAGCGGTAGGCGACGTCGATGGTGATGCCTTGTTCGCGTTCGGCGCGGAGGCCGTCGGTGAGCAGGGCGAGGTTGGTGTATTCGTCGCCGCGGGAGCGGGAGGTGGCCTCGACCGCCTCCAGTTGGTCGGTGAAGATCGCCTTCGAGTCGTAGAGCAGCCGGCCGATCAGCGTCGACTTCCCGTCGTCCACCGAGCCCGCGGTGGCGAACCGCAGCAGGTCCATCATCAGAAGTACCCCTCCCGCTTGCGATCCTCCATGGCCGCCTCGCTGACCTTGTCGTCCCCGCGGGTCGCGCCGCGCTCGGTGACCCGGGTCGCCGCGACCTCGTCGATCACCTTGTCGATCGTGTCCGCGTCGCTGCGCACCGCGGCGGTGCACGACGCGTCACCGACGGTGCGGTAGCGCACCCGCTCCACGAACGGGGACTCACCGGCCCGCAGCGGCAGGAACTCGTTGATCGCGTAGAGCATCCCGCCGCGGTCGACGACCTCGCGGTCGTGGGCGTAGTAGATGCCGGGCAGGTCGATGCCTTCGCGGGCGATGTAGTGCCACACGTCCAGCTCGGTCCAGTTGGACAGCGGGAACACCCGGATCGACTCGCCCGGCGCGATCCGGGCGTTGTACAGCGCCCACAGTTCCGGCCGCTGGTTGCGCGGATCCCACTGCCCGAAGTCGTCCCGGAACGAGAACACCCGTTCCTTCGCCCGGGCCTTCTCCTCATCCCGCCGTGCACCACCGAACAACGCGTCGAACCGGTACTTCTCCACCGCGCCCAGCAGCACGGGTGTCTGGATCCGGTTGCGGGTGCCGTCCGGCGACTCGCGCACCAGCCCGGCGTTGATCGCTTCCGGGACGCTGGCCACGATCAGCTGCACGTTGAGCTCGTCCACCCGCCGGTCCCGGTAGGCCAGGACCTCGGGGAAGTTGTGGCCGGTGTCCACGTGCAGCAAGGGAAACGGGATCCGGGCCGGGTGGAAGGCCTTCTGCGCCAGCCGCAGCATCACGATCGAGTCCTTGCCGCCGGAGAACAGCAGCACCGGCCGCTCGAACTCGGCGACCACCTCGCGCATGACGAACAGGCTCTCGGCCTCGAGAGCATCCAGATGGGAGACGCGATACGGCGGCCGGCTCATCGGGCCGCCGCCGCCGCGACGCGGTGCTCGCGCAGCCGCTCGTAGAACGGCCGATGGTACTCGATCAGGGCGGCCACCCGGTCGGCGTCGGCCGGGTCGATCGGGTGCTCGTTCGCGGCCGTGGTGAAGCCGCTGCTGCGGGCCACGTCGCGGTGCCACGCCTCGGTGCGCGCCCACTCCCGGCGGACGCCCTGGTCCCAGGTCAGGGCCTCGGGCCGGAAGGGCAGCCCGGTCAGCTCGCAGTAGCGGGCGATCACCGCCGGCGGGTCCGCGACCAGGTCGTCGCCGTCGACCACGACAGCGGGGGCGCCGGCGGCCCGGACCGCGGCGAAGATCTCGTACACCCGCTCGAAGCCGATCTCGTCGCGCTCCACGGCCCGGTTCATCGCGTAGTGGGACCCGACGACGGCGGCGGGGTCGCGGATCATGAAGGTGTTGGTGAGCTCGGTGTGCAGGCGGGGGTCGGCCAGGACCGCGTCGTAGCGGTAGTCGGTGGTCTCCTTGACGAACAGCCGCCGGTCACCGGTGCGGGCCCGGTCCAGCAGCAGGTCGAAGAGCTCCTCGATCGAGGTGGCGGTGGCGGTACCGAGCTCGAAGCGGCCGGTGGCGGCGAGGTTGGAGAACGGCTCGTGCACGACGTCGAGGTCGCCGCGCTCGATGATCATGCGCAGGAAGGCGGTGGAGCGCGACCGCGGCACGGCCCACATGACCAGGATCGACGGCGCGCTCACTGCGACCACTCCGTGGGCTCGCGGTCCCAGCGGTGCCGGCGCAGCTCGTCCAGGACGGCGGGGTCCAGCGGCGGAGCGTCGCTGGTGGCGATGTTGGCGTGCACGTGGGCGAGCGTGCGCATGCCCGGAATGACGGTGCTGACCTGCGGGTTGGCGAGGATGAAGCGCAGCGCCAGCGCGGGCAGGCTCACCCCGGCGGGCAGCACGGCCTTGAGCGCCTCGGCCCGCGCGACGCTGGCCTCGAGGTTCTCCGGCACGAAGTAGCTGTTGCGCCAGTCGCCCTCGGGCCAGGTGCTGTCGCGGGTCAGCGTGCCGGTGAGGGTGCCCTCGTCGAACGGGACCCGGGCGATGACGGCGATGTCGAGCTCGGCGCAGACGCCGAAGAGCTTGTCCTCGGGGGACTGGTCGAAGATGTTGTAGATGACCTGCACGGCGTCGATCAGGCCGGTGCCGAGGGTGTCGAGGACGTTCCACGGCTCCCAGCGGTTGATGCTGATCCCGATCCCCTCGACCAGGCCCTGGTCGCGCAGGTCGGCGACGACCCGCTGCCAGCCGGGGTCGCGGGCCCAGGCGTCCTCCCAGACGTGGAACTGCAGCAGGTCGATGCGCTCGACGCCCAGGTTGTCGAGGCTGCGGTCGACGTACTCGCGGATATGGTCGGCGGGAAACACGTCCTCGATGGCCGAGTCGCGGGCCGACGGCCAGCGGCGGTCCTTCGGCGGGATCTTCGTGGCGAGCTTCAGCCCGCCGGGCGGCGGGGCGTCGGCGACGGCGCGGGCGAGGCCGCCGAGCAGCCGCTCGCTGTGGCCGCGGCCGTAGATCCAGGCGGTGTCGAAGAAGTTGCAGCCGAGCCGGATGGCCGCTAACAGGGCCTCGTTGCCGGTGGTGTCGTCGGCACCGGTCCAGCCGCCTTCGCCGCCGCCGATGCCCCACATGCCGTATCCGATCTCGCCGACCTGCCAGCCGAGCCGGCCGAAGGTGCGGTAGCGCATCGAAAGGTTCTCCGTTCCTTGAGGGGTACGGTCACGCCGCGACGGCCAGCGGCTCGCGCCACCGGTTGCCGCCCGTGCCGAACCGGGTCTGCTGGAGCGCGCCGGAGGCGGTGACGTCCACGGCGGTGGGGCGGGCGGTGCCCCGGTGCAGGGTGAGCGTGACGGTGGCCGAGGCCCGGGCCAGCAGCGCGTCGAGGGCGGCCCGGGCGGCCACGGCGGCCGGCTCCGCATACCACGCCTCGTAGACGGCCGCCCCGAGCGTGGCGCTGAGCTGGTCGTAGAGCACCCGCGAGCGCTGGTCCAGGCTGGTCTGCAGGACCCGCTGCCAGGCGGCGCCGAGCACCTCCAGGGCGGGCGCCTCGTAGACGCCGCGGCAGACGGTGCCGATGATGCGCCGCTCGACCACGTCGCGCAGCCACACGCCGTGCCGGGCGCCGAGATCGCGGGCGCGCTCCAGGATGGCGACCGGGTCGGGCCCGCTGCCGCCGATGTCGGTGATGCGGCCCTCGGCGACCGTGACGGTGACCGGCTCCGGCTCGCCGGGGGCGTCGGCGGGCCACCGGCTCCAGCGCGGGCGCAGCGTGCGGGCGTCGACCGGCGCGGCGAGGTCCTCCAGCGTCGCGGACTCGTGCGAGGCGCCGGCGATGGAGGCGTCGGTCGACCAGTCGGCGCCGCTGCCGGCGTCGAGCGGCAGGCCGGCGTCGCGGACCGCGTCGAGCATGGCCTCCCGGCCGGGGAAGCGCAGCAGCGCCTTCGGGTCGGTCCACGGCGCGTAGACGTCCAGGCCAGGGGTGAAGCGGCCGGTGTAGCGGGCGAACCGGCGCTGGTCGTTGCCGCCGCCGACGCAGCCGTGGGCGAGCACCGCGGCGCCGTCGGCCACCAGTCGCGGCGCGAGGTGCTCGACCAGCACGAGCCGGGCGGCGCCCGTGGTGTTCCAGTAGCCGCCGTCGTGGCGGGCCTGGTAGCGCACCAGGTCGAGGGCCAGCTCGGCCATCGGCGCGCGCAGGTCGACCAGGGTCGCCGGCACCCCGCGGGCCCGCCAGGCCGCGACCGTCGCCTCGAGCTCCGCCGGTGGCGCCTGCCCGAGGTCGGCGACCAGGTGGTGGGCGTCGACGCCCTGCTCGGCCAGCCAGATGCCCAGGGCGGTGCTCGAGAGCCCGCCTCCCTGCAGCACGCCGACACGCCGTTCCGCGAGTGGTTCAACATACATGGACGGTATGATATAGGTCGATCTTGAAAAAATAGCAATGCCATTTCGTGAACTGTCGGCAATCACATCAACATCGATGTTCGGGAGGCGATCTTAGGGAATCTGGGCCACACTTGTTCGCGTCCATGTCGCGGGGTACCGTCATTCGCTGTCCTCGCCAACCCGCGACGTTAACGTTTAACGACGTCCCCGCCGGACATTGTTAACGACCCCGAAAACCCCCGCCCATAGTTCGACCACCGCGAATGGCTGCGGATCTGTTACGCCCTTCCGTTCATCATTCGGTCATAGACACAGGTCACAAGCCCAATGTTGCCTCGGCGCCGGTGCGACCGCACCGGCGGCGATCCAGTGCGTCCGGAGCCGCGTCATGACGAGCAACCCCAGCAACGACCGGAACGACCACCACGACCGGGCCGAGCTCGCCGATGCCGTGCCGCACGGCATCGGCGAGGCGCGGGAGTTCCCCCGCGCCAGCTCGGTGCTCGACCTCTTCGAGGCCGTCGTGCGCGACGCGCCGGAGCGCACCGCCGTGCGCCACGGCGCCGCCGGCCTCACGTTCGCCGAGCTGGACACCGCCGCCGGCGCGGTCGCCGCCGCCCTGCACGCCCACGGCGTCCGCGCCGGCGACCTCGTGCCGATCCTCATCGGCAACAGCCTGCACTTCCCGGTCGCCGTGCTCGGCGCGATGAAGATCGGCGCGGTCTACGTGCCGGTCGACCCGGACTGGCCGGCCACCCGCATCGAGGGCGCGCTGCGCCAGCTCGCCTCCACCGTCATCCTCACCGTCCGCGCGACGGCGTCCGCCGCACCCGCACCCGCGCCCGCCCCGGCTGCCGCGCCCGCCCCGGCTGCCGCGCCCGCCTGGGGTGCCGCGTCTGCCCCGTTCGTCGCGCCCGTCCGAGGTGCCGCGCCCGGGTCCGTTCCGGCTGCCGCGCCGCCGCCTGCCCCGGTCGTCGCGGTGCTCGTCGACGAGCTCCCGCCGGCCGCCGGGCCCGTCCCAGCCACCCGGCCCGGCCCCGAGGACCTCATCTACGGGTACTTCACCTCCGGCTCCACCGGCACCCCCAAGTGCACGCTCAACCGCCACCGCGGCCTGGTCAACCGGCTCACCGCGATGTCCGGGCACTTCGGCGCCGGCGCCGGGCAGGTGGTGCTGCAGAACAGCCGCCCGACCTTCGACTCCTCGATGTGGCAGGTGCTGTGGCCGCTCACCACCGGCGGGCGGGTCGTCATCCCCGAGCGGCGCGGCATCCTCGACCTGGAGGAGACCTGCCGGATCATCGGCGGCAACGGCATCACCATCACCGACTTCGTGCCCTCCGTGCTCAGCGCCCTGGTCTCCCTGCTGGAGCTGCGCCCGGAGCTGGTCGCCGAGCTCTCCGGGCTGCGCCGCATGCTCATCGGCGGCGAGGCGGCCAACGGCCACGTCCTGCAGCGGCTGCACGCCCTGCTGCCCGGCCTGAGCGTCACCAACACCTACGGCCCTACCGAGTGCTCCATCGGCTCGGTCTTCCACGACATCGACCTCGACGCGGTGGCCGGCGCGGCGTCCGGGCAGGACGGCGGCATCCCGCTGGGCCGGCCGATCCCCAACACCGCGGCGCTCGTCCTCGACGCCGACCTGCGGCCGCTGCCGCCGGGCAAGATCGGCGAGATCTTCATCGGCGGCGAGTGCGTCGGCGCCGGCTACCTGCACGACCCGGCCCGCACCGCGCAGGCGTTCGTGGACAACCCGTTCGCCGCCGTGCCGGGCCCGAAGCTGTACCGCACCGGCGACCTCGGCCACGTCGGCCCCGACGGCCTGCTGCGCTTCGACGGCCGCCGCGACGACCAGGTCAAGGTCGGCGGGGTCCGGATCGAGCTGGCCGAGATCGAGCGCGCGCTGTCGGAGGTGACCGGGATCCGTGACGCCGCCGTCGTGGCCACCGGCGAGGGCGACGGCCGCGGCCTGGTCGGCTTCTTCACCGCCGGCGCCACCCCGCCCGCGCCGCCGCTCGACGCCATCGCGGCGCATCTGCGCCGGCAGCTGCCCGCCGAGGTGGTGCCGCGCCGCCTGGTGCGCCTCGCCGAGCTGCCGCTGACCCCCAACGGGAAGCTCGACCGGCGCCGGCTGGAGCAGTACGCGACCGAGCGCGTCGCCGAGGCGGCCGGCGCGGACGCGGCCGGCTTCGTCGCCCCGGCCTCCGGCACCGAGGAGCTCGTCGCCGCCGTGTGGCGCGACGTGCTGCGGCTGCAGACCGTCTCCGTCGACGTGGCGTTCACCGACTACGGCGGCACGTCGCTGCTCGCCCACCGCATCGGCGCCCTCTTAGGCACCCGCGCCGGCAAGCCGGTCGACATCGGCGAGCTGCTGCGCGCCGACACCGTCCGCCAGCAGGCCGCGCTGCTGCTCGACGCCGGCACCCCCGGCCCCGGCCCCGCCGCCGGCGGCAGTGGCAGCGGCCTCGCCCAGATGGAGGCCGACCGGCGCGTCGCCGACCTCGGCGCCGTGCGCGCCGCCGCCGCGCCGCCCCGCACGCACCGGGTGCTGCTCACCGGCGGCGCCGGGTTCATCGGCGCGCACCTGCTCGCCGAGCTGCTGGCCCGCCCGACCGTGCAGACCGTCTGCCTGGTCCGCGCCGCCGACGTCACGGCCGCCCGGGAGCGGCTGCGCGCCGCCCTGCGCCGCTACCGGCTCGACGAGGCGCTGCCCCGCTTCGACTACGCCCTCGGCTACGGCCAGCTGCGCATCATCCACGGCGACCTGGCCGCGCCCGAGCTCGGCCTGCACCACGGCGTGTTCACCCGCCTCGCGCACGAGGTCGACGCCGTGCTGCACGCCGGCGCCCGGGTGAACTTCCTGACCGACTACGCCGGCCTGCGCGCCGACAACGTGCTCGGCACACGGGAGCTGCTGCGCCTGGCCCTGGCCGGCGACGGCTGCCGGCTGCACGTGCTGTCCAGCTTCAGCGCGTTCGGCGCCGGCGAGCTGGCCGGCACCGCCGACCGGCCGATCGGCGAGGACCGCCTGCCCGACCCGGCCCGGCCGCCCGCCGACGGCTACAGCCGCTCCAAGCACGTCGTCGAGCACGTGATCGAGGACTGCCGCCGCTACGGGCTGGACTCGGTCGTCTACCGGCTCGGCGAGATCTGGCCGCACAGCCGCACCGGCGTGCCCAACGCCTCCTCGGTGGCACACGGCCTGGTCGCCGCGTGCGCCGCCACCGGCGTCGTCTTCCCGACCGCCGCGGCCACCGACCACCTGCCGGTCGACCTCATCGCCGGGTACATCACCGCCGCGGTCACCGGCCGCCGCCCGGCCGGCGACCGGGTGCACCTGCTGCGCCCCGCCCCGCTGCGCTTCGCCGACGTCTTCGCCGGGCTGGTGGCCCGCGGCGTCGCCGAGCCCGGCGGCTACCCGCGGTTCTGGTCCCGGCTGCACGAGCTCGTCGCGCACGAGGGCGCCGACGAGCTGCTGGTGCGCGCGGCCATGCTGATGCCCGCGCCGCGCGACCCGGGCCCGGACGCCCCGGCCGGCCTGGAGGCGATGTTCACCGACAGCTCCCGGCACTTCGCCGTCGCCGAGTTCACCGCCCACGCGCCGAGCATGGCGGCCCTGGTCACCCGCACCCCGCTGGACGACCTCACGCCGTTCCTCGACCGGCTGGTGCCCTCCGAGGTCGGCGCCGGGCGATGACGGCTTTCGCAAACTCCAACCGACAACGGGAGCACAGCCATGACTGAGCCGACAGAGCACGAGCCGGTCTTCACGGTGGTGGTGAACCACGAGGAGCAGTACTCGGTGTGGCCCGCCGGCCGCGACCTGCCCGCCGGGTGGCGCGAGGCCGGCGTCCAGGGCACCCGCGCCGAGTGCCTCGCCCACATCGCCCAGGTGTGGACCGACCTGCGACCGCTGAGCGTGCGCCGATGACCGGCCCGAAGCACATGACGCTGGAGGAGAAGCGGCGGGCGCTGCTCGAGCTGCGGCTGCGGCAGCGCCGCGACGAGCAGGAGCGGGTCGCGCCGGTGCCGCGCGACGGCGCGCTGCCCAGCTCCTTTCAGCAGGAGGGGCTGTGGTACCTGCACCAGCTCGACCCGGCCGCGTCGGTGTACCACATCCCGCTGGCACTGCGGCTGCGCGGCCCGCTCGACGCCGCCGCGTTAGCCGGCGCGCTGCACCGGCTGGTCGCCCGGCACGAGAGCCTGCGCACCCGGTTCACCGCCGACGGGCGGCAGCTGCCGGAAGCGCCGCCGCCGGCGTGGCCGCTGCCGCGGACCGACGTCGCCGAGGGCGGCCTCGACGACTGGCTGCGGGCCACCGCCGAGCGGCCGTTCGATCTCGCCGCCGGGCCGCTGCTGCGCACCGAGCTGGCCCGGCTCGGCCCCGACGACCACGTGCTGCTGCTCGTGCTGCACCACGTCGTCGCCGACGGCTGGTCGCTGGGCATCCTGTGCGCCGAGCTGACCGCGCTGCTGTCCGCCGGCCCCGGCGCTGACCCGCTGCCGCCGCTGCCGATCCAGCCCGCCGACCACGCCGCATGGCAGCGCCGCCGGCTCTCCGGCGCCGCCCTGGAGGACCAGCTGGGCTACTGGCGGCGCACGCTGGCGGGCATCCAGACGCTGGAGTTCCCGGCCGACCGGCCGCGGCCCGCCCAGCCGACCGGCGCCGGGGCGCTGCTCGCCCGGCCGCTGCCGGACGGGCTCGCCGGGCGGCTGCGCGCGCTGGCCGCCGCCGAGCAGGCGTCGTTCCTGGCCGTGCTGCTGGCCGGGTTCCTCACCGTGCTGCGCCGGTACACCGGACAGGACGACCTCGCCGTCGGGTCGGTCTTCTCCGGTCGTACCCGCTCGGAGATCGAACCGCTGGTCGGCTTCTTCGCCAACACCCTCGTGCTGCGCACCAGCCTGGCCGGCGACCCGACCTTCCGCGACCTGGTGCGCCGCTGCCACGACACCGTGCTCGGCGCCTCCGCCCACCAGGAGGTGCCCTTCGGCCTCGTCGTCGACGCGGTCAACCCGGAGCGGGTCGCCGGGCGCAACCCGCTGTTCCAGGTCAGCTTCACCCTGCAGGCCAAGGCGGTCACCGAGGCCGCGCTCGCGGTGCCCGGCGTGGCGGTCGCCGCGCTGCCCCGCGGCGCGACCAGCGCCCGCTTCGACCTCGCCGTCGCCGCCGAGGAGCGGCCCGGCGACGGCATCGACCTCACCGTGGAGTACTCCACCGAGCTGTTCGACGAGGCCCGCATCGAGCGGTTCACCGGGCACCTCGCCACCGTCCTCGCCCGGGCCGCCGACGATCCCGGCACCCGCCTCGGCGACCTCGACGTGCTCACCCCGGCCGAGCGCACCCAGGTCCTGCACGGCTGGAACCCGGCCCCGGTGCCGCGCCCCGGCGCCGCCCTGCTGCACACCCTCTTCGCGGAGCGCGCCGCCGAGGCCCCCGCCCGGGCGGCGATGCGCTTCGCCGGCGCCGACCTCGCCTACGGCGCCCTCGACGAGCGGGCCAACCGGCTGGCCCACGTGCTCATCGCCGCCGGGGTGAAGCCCCGCAGCCACGTCGGCGTGCTGCTGGAGCGCGGCTTCGACCTGCCGGCCGCCCAGCTGGCGGTGCTCAAGAGCGGCGGCGCCTGGGTGCCGCTGGACCCGCAGTACCCCCGCGACCGCCTCGCCTACCAGCTCGCCGACGCCGGCGTCGCGCTCGTGCTCACCACCGCCGACCTCGCCGACCGGCTGCCCGACGGCGTCGCCACCGTCGTGCTCGACGCGGGCGCCGGCGACGGCCAGCCCGCCACCGCGCCCGACGTGGAGGTCCACCCCGAGGACACCGCCTACGTCATCTACACCTCCGGGTCGACCGGGCGGCCCAAGGGCGTGCTCGTGCCGCACCGGGCCGCCGTGCACTTCTGCCGCAATCTGGTCGAGCTGTTCGGGCTGGGCCCCGGCGACCGCGTGCTGCAGCTGGCCAACCCCACCTTCGACGTGAGCGTCTCGGACTTCTTCGCCACGTTCAGCGCCGGCGCCACCGTCGTCGGCGCGCCCCGGGCCACCCTGTTCGACCCCGACGGGCTGCAGGCGCTGCTGCGCGACGAGCGGATCACCTTCGGCGACATCCCGCCCGCGGTGCTGCGCCTGCTCGACCCGGAGCCGCTGACCGACCTGCGGGTGCTGTTCATCGGCATGGAGCCCTTCGGCGCCGAGCTGGTCAACCGCTGGGCCCGGCCCGGCCGGCAGTTCCACAACGGCTACGGCCCGACCGAGGTCACCATCACCTGCACCGACTACCGCTGCCCGGACGAGCCGCTCACCGCCGCCCCGCCGATCGGCCGCGCGATGGCCAACCACCGCGCCTACGTGCTCGACCCGCAACTGCGCCCGGTGCCGATCGGCGTGCCCGGCGAGCTGTACATGGCCGGCGTCGGCCTCGCACACGGCTACCTCGGCCGGCCCGACCTGACCGCCGAGAAGTTCCTGCCCGACCCCTTCACCGCCGAGCCGGGCGAGCGCATGTACGCCACCGGCGACCTCGTCCGCTGGAGCGCCGCCGGCCAGCTCGAGTTCCTCGGCCGGGCCGACCGGCAGGTGAAGCTGCGCGGCCTGCGGGTCGAGCTGGGCGAGGTCGAGCACACCGTCAACGGCTTCCCCGGCGTGCGGGGCAGCGCGGTCGTGCTCCGCCAGGGCGGCACCGCCCAGGCCCACCTCGCCGCCTACGTGGTGCCCGAGCCGGGCCGCGAGCCCGACCTGGCCGCGCTGCGCGAGCACCTCGCCGAACGGCTGCCCCTGCACATGGTCCCGGCCGCGCTGCAGCGCCTCGACGCGCTGCCGCTGACCTCGTCCGGCAAGGTCGACGAGGCCCGCCTGCCCGCACCGGCGGACCCGGCCGCCGGCCGCCCGGAGCGCCGGGCGCCCGCCACCGGCACGCAGCGGCGCCTCGCCGGGCTGTGGGCCGGCCTGCTCGGCACGGGCGAGGACGAGGTCGGCGCCGACGACACCTTCTTCGGCCTCGGCGGCAACTCGATGCAGTCGATCCAGCTCATCGCCCGCATCCGGGACGCCTTCGCGGTCGACCTGGAGCCCCGCCAGCTCTTCAGCGCCGCCCAGCTCGACCAGCTCGCCGCGCTGGTCGACGGCCTGGTCGGCGGCCTGTCCGCCCCGCCGGGCTCCGGCGCCGGGGATGCCGAGGACGCGGAGATCGCCGAGCTGGAGGCGCTGCTGGCCCGCAAGCGGGCCGCCCGCGAGGGCCGCCAGCAGCGCCCCGGTGAGCGCATCCCGGCGGCGCCGCGCGGCGCGCCGCTGCCCTGCTCGCACCAGCAGGAGGGGCTGTGGCTGCTGCACCAGCTCGACCCGGCCGCCTCGACCTACCACCTGCCGCTCGCCCTGCGCGTGCGCGGCGCGCTCGACGTCGACGCGCTGCGCCGCGCGTTCACCGCCCTGGTCGCCCGGCACGAGAGCCTGCGCACCCGGTTCGAGGAGCGCGACGGGGCACCGGTCCAGGTGATCGACCCGCCGCCGGCCGCCTGGCCGCTGCCGGTGCAGGACGTCACCGACGCCGAGCGGTGGCTGCACGACGGCGCCCGCGCCCCGTTCGACCTCGCCGCCGGGCCGCTGCTGCGCACCTCGCTGGCCCGGGTCGGCCCCGGCGAGCACCTGCTGCTGCTCGTCGTGCACCACATCGTCGCCGACGGTTGGTCCGTCGCGGTCCTCGCCGACGAGCTTTCCCGGGTGTACACCGGGGAAACCCTCGCCCCGCTCGACCTGCAGCCCGCCGACCACGCCGCCTGGCAGCGCCGCGGCGGCACCGGCCCCGACCGGGACGAGCGGCTGGAGGAGCACCTCGCCTACTGGAAGCGGGCCCTGGACGGGCTGCCGGTGCTGGAGTTCCCCGCCGACCGGCCCCGCCCGGCCCGCCCGAGCGGCGCGGGCGCCCAGCTCGGTCGCCGGCTGCCCGACGGCCTCGGCGACGCGATCCGCGGCATCGCCCGGCGCGAGCGGGCCACCTTCCTGGCCGTCGCGCTGGCCGGCTTCGGCGTCGTGCTCCACCGGTACACCGGACAGCACGACCTCGCCGTCGGCTCGGTCTTCTCCGGCCGCACCCGCTCCGAGCTGGAGCCGCTGGTCGGCTACTTCGCCAACGTCGTCGTGCTGCGCACCAGCACCGCCGGCCGGCCCACCTTCGCCGAGCTGGTCCGCCGCTGCCACGACACGGTCCTCGACGCGACCGCCCACCAGGACGTGCCGTTCGGCCTCGTCGTCGACGTGCTGCAGCCCGAGCGGGTGCCCGGCCGCAACCCGCTGTTCCAGGTCAGCTTCACCCTGCAGACCGCCGAGGTCGCCGGGGCCGAGGTCCGCCTCGGCGGCGCGGCCGTCGAGCCGGTCCCGGCCGGCACCGACGGCGCCCGCTTCGACCTGACCATCGCCCTCACCGACGGCCCGGACGGCGCGCTGGAGCTCGCGGCCGAGTACTCCACCGAACTCTTCGACGCCGGCCGGATCGAACGGCTCGTCGAGCACCTCACCACCGTGCTCCAGGCGGCCACGGAGGCGCCGGACACCCCGATCGACGCGCTGCCCCTGCTCGGCCGGGCGGAACTGCGGACCGTCGTGCGCGACTGGAACCCGGCCCCGGTGCACCGGCCCGGCGGCCTGCTGCACGAGCTGGCCGCCCGGCACGCGGCGGCCCGGCCCGGGCACGCCGCCATGCGCTTCGCCGGCGCCGAGCTCACCTACGCCGAGCTGGAGGAGCGGGCGAACCGGCTGGCCCGGGTCCTCGCCGAGGACCACGGCGTCGGGCCCGGGGACCGCGTCGGCGTGCTGCTCGACCGCGGCCTCGACCAGCCGGTGGCCCAGGCGGCGGTGCTCAAGACGGGCGCGGCCTGGCTGCCGATCGACCCGCACTACCCGGCCCAGCGCATCGCCTTCCAGCTTGCCGATGGAGGGGTACCGGTGGTGCTCACCACCACGGCGCTGGCCGACCGGCTGCCGGAGGGGCTGCCCCGGCTGCGGCTCGACGACCCGGCGACCGCCGCGCGGCTGGCCGGGGAGCCGGCCACCGCCCCGGCCGTCGACGTCCGGCCGGAGGATCTGGCGTACATCATGTACACCTCCGGCTCGACCGGCACGCCGAAGGGCGTGATGATCCCGCACCGGGCCGCCGTGCAGTTCGCGCGGAGCACCGCCGTGCGCTACGCGATCACCGAGCGGGACCGGCTCGCGCAGGTCGCCAACACCGCGTTCGACGTGTCGATCTTCGACTTCTACGCGGCGTTCGCCGGCGGGGCGACGGTGGTCGGCGCCCCCCGCGGGACGCTGGCCGACCCGGCCGCCCTCGGCGAGCTGCTGCGCGACGAGCGGATCACCGTGACCTACGTGCCGCCCGCCCTGCTGGGCCTCATGGACCCCGGCGTGCCGCGGGACCTGCGGCTGGTGATGGTGGCCGGCGAGACCTGCCCGGCCGAGCTGGCCGGCCGCTGGTCCGCGCCGCACCGCGACTTCCGCAACGGCTACGGCCCGACCGAGACCACCGTGATCAGCACCGACTACCCGTGCCGGCCCGGCGGGTTCGACGGCCGCCCGCCGATCGGCCGGCCGATGGACAACCAGCTGGTGTACGTCCTCGACGCCGGCCTGCGCCCGGTCCCGATCGGCGTGACCGGCCAGCTCTACATCGGCGGCGCCGGCCTGGCCCGCGGCTACCACGGCCGGCCCGACCTCACCGCGGACAGGTTCGTCCCCGACCCGTTCGCCGCCGAGCCGGGCGCGCGCATGTACGCCACCGGCGACCTCGCCCGCTGGCGCGCCGACGGCAACCTCGACTTCGTCGGCCGGGCCGACCGGCAGGTGCAGATCCGTGGCATGCGCATCGAGCCGGGCGAGATCGAGTACGCCCTGGCCGCCCAGCCCGGCGTCCGGCAGGCCGTCGTGCTGGTCAAGGACGCCGGCACCGCCAACGCCCGGCTGGTCGCCTACGCCGTGCCCGAGGCCGGGCCCGCACCCGACCCGGCGGCGCTGCGCGACCGGCTCGGCGAGCAGTTGCCGCCGCACATGGTCCCGCGGCAGCTGCTGGTCCTGCCGGAGCTGCCCCGCGACGCCAACGGCAAGATCGACGTCCGGCGGCTGCCCGACCCGGGCGACGCCGCCGGCGCCGGGCACGTCCCGCCCGCCGGGGCCACCCAGCACCGCCTCGCCGGGATCTGGAGCGCGGTGCTCGGGGTGCCCGCCGAGCGGGTCGGCGCCCACGACACGTTCTTCGATCTCGGCGGCAACTCGCTGCAGACCGCCCAGCTGATCACCCGCATCCGCGAGGCGACCGGCGCCGCCCTGCACCCGCGCGAACTGTTCGCCAACCCGACGCTCGAGCGGCTCGCGGCCCGCATCGACGGCGCGCACGAGGGCGGCGAACCGGCCGGCGACCCCGGCTCGCCGCTGGTGCCGCTGCGGGCCGGCGGCGACCGGGCGCCGCTGTTCCTCGTGCACGCCGTCGGCGGCACCGTCGGGCCGTACCTGCCCCTTGCCGGGCTGCTGGGCGCCGACCGGCCCGTCCACGGCCTGCAGGGCAGCGCCGGCGACGACGGGGTGCCCGGCCTCGCCGCCGCCTACACCGAGGCGATCCGGGGCGTCCAGCCGCACGGGCCGTACCACATCGGCGGCTGGTCCTTCGGCGGGACCGTCGCGGTGGAGATCGGCCGGCGGCTGCTCGCGGCCGGGGAGCCGGTGGCGTTCGTCGCGCTGCTCGACACCGGCCTGCCCCCGGCGGAGGCGTTCGACGAGGCCTTCGCGGAGGCACGGCTGCGCGACTGGTTCGCCGAGGACCTGGCCGGCGCCGGCGTGGACCTCGCGGCGCTGGGCGACGAGCTCGACGCCCGGTTCGCGGCGTTCGCGGCCAACACCCGGGCGTTCCTCGCGCACCGGCCGGAGTCCTACCCCGGGCGGCTGGTGTACCTGGCCGCCGCCGAGGACGACCCGGACGCCGGGCGCTGGCGGGCGCTGGCCGGCGCGTTCGAGCGGCACACGATCGGCGGCGACCACTACACGCTGCTGCGCCCGCCGCATCTGGCCACCGTGGCCCGCATCCTCGACACCCTGCTCAGCGAGCGCTAAGGAGCACCGACCGCATGTCCGAGCAACCCCGCCGGTCCCTGTGGCACGACGCGGACTTCGTGAAGTTCTGGTCCGCCGAGAGCCTGTCGCTGCTGGGCGCGCAGGTCTCGCTGGTGGCGATCCCGCTGCTCGCGGTCACCACGCTGAACGCGACGCCGCTGCAGATGGGTGCGGTCAACGCCGCCCAGACCGCGCCGTTCCTGCTCTTCACGCTGCTGGCCGGGGTGTGGGTGGACCGGGTCCGGCGGCTGCCGCTGCTGCGGGCGGCGAACTTCGGCCGGGCCGTGCTCCTCGGCCTCATCCCCCTCGCGATCGTGCTCGACGCCATGAACATCGGCCTGCTGGGCGTGCTGGTGTTCCTGGCCGCGACGCTGACCGTGGTGTTCGACCTGGCCTACCAGTCGTACCTGCCGTCGCTGGTCGGCAACGACCACCTCATCGACGCCAACAGCCGGCTGGAGGGCAGCCGCTCCTTCGCCCAGGCGGCCGGCCCCGGCCTCGGCGGCCTGCTCGTCGGGCTGCTCACCGCGCCGTTCGCGATCCTCGTCAACGCCGTCACGTACCTCAGTTCGGCCACGACGCTGCTCACCGTGCGGCGCCGGGAGCCCGCGCCCGAGCCGGAGCCCGGCCCGACCGCGTCGCTGCCGGCCCAGATCGGCCGGGGCGTGCGGCTGGCGGTGTCGAACACCTACCTGCGCGCGCTCGGCGCCGAGGCCGCCACGTACAACCTCTTCAACCAGATGCTCTGGGCGGTGCTCATCCTCTTCCTGGCCCGCAGCCTGCACCTGTCGCCGCTGGTCATCGGCATCGTGCTCAGCGTCGAGGGGATCGGCGCGCTGCTCGGCAGCGCCGTCGCGGCCCGGCTCAGCCGCCGCTACGGCCTGGGCCGCACGCTGATCGCCTCGATCGTCGTGGCCAACCTGGCGCCGCTGCTCATCCCCGCCGCGGGCGGCGGCGCCGCGCTCGCCGCGATCATCGTGAGCCTGGCCCTGTTCGTCAACGGCGCCGGGCTGTCCATCTACGCCATCCAGGCGATCAGCGTCCGGCAGGCGGCCGTCACCTCCGACGTGCTCGGCCGCACCAACGCCGGCTACCGCTTCGCCGTCACCGGCGCGGCGGCGATCGGCGCGATCATCGGCGGCGCGCTGGGCGGCTGGATCGGCCTGCGCGCCACGATGCTCGTCGGCGCCCTCGGCACCCTCCTGGCGATCTGGTTCGTGGTGCGCTCGCCCATCCCGCGCCTGCGCACCCTGGCGGAGCTGGAGCCCGAGTCCGCCGCCCCCGCCCCGGCCGTGCCCTGACCGGGACCGGGGCGCAGCGTCAGCCGAAGGCCCGCAGTTCGTAGATGCGGGTCGCGCCGTCGCTGGTCTGGGTCGGGGTGGCGACGGTGAGCCGGACGTAGCGGCCGGACACGCCGCTGACGGGGTGCACGGTGGTGGCCGCGGTGTTGTTCGCGACGCTCACCGCCTGGCTCCAGGTGGTGCCGTCGGCGGACACCGAGATGGTGAACGCCTTGGTGTTGTAGCTCGCCGGCTCGCCGCCGGCCTGGGCGTGCGCCACCTCGAAGCGGCTGATCGACCTCGTGATGCCGAGGTCGACCTGCAGCCAGGCGCCGGCGACCGCGGAGCAGAACTTGTCGGAGTTGCCGCCGGTGACGCTGCCGTTGACGGCCTTGTCCGGGCCCTCCGCGGCCGCACACGCGGCGGTGCCCGTGGCCGGGCGGCCCTGGGCGAGGTTCACCCCGGCACCGGTGGGGGCGCCGACCGACACGTTGTCGAACGTGGCCGCGGCGTTGAAGACCCGCACGCCGTCCGCGCCGCCGGCATAGGTGCCGTCCGTCAGGGAGATCTTCGGGTTCGTCATGTCGTCGAGGTACACCTTGATCGAGGCCCCGATCGCGGTGACCCGCAGGTGGTAGGTCGTGCCGGCGGTGATCGTCAGGCCGGCCGCGCCCAGCTCGGTCCAGTTGCCGGCGGCCCGGCCCAGCACCACCCGGCCCGCCGGGCTGATCCCGGCGTAGTAGCCGTTATAGGCGTCGGTGCCGGTGGCCGGATTGGTGACCCGGAAGACGATCCCGGCGTCGCCGGACCCGGACGTGACGGAGACGTCGGCATCGTAGCTGAAGTCGCCGAAGTTGGTGTCCAGCAACGCCTTGCCGCCCAGTGAGCCGGCGGCCTGGTAGCGCCCGCCGGTGGCGGTCCAGCCGCCGCCGTAGGTCTTCCAACCCAGCGCGTTGTCGTCGGCGAAGTTGTCCTTGACCCGCATCGTGATCCGCGGGATGGTGCCGTCGGCGTTGAAGGTCATCCGGTCGTAGGCCAGCTGGCGGTGGTTGCCGTCGGTCTCGCTGAGCGGCCGGCGGTGGTAGAAGATGTACCACGTGTCGGTGCCCGGCACGTTGACCACCGAGTTGTGCCCGGATCCCTTCGCGACCGCCGAGTCCTGGGCCAGGACCTTGTCCAGCTTCGTGAACGGTCCGGCCGGCGAGGACGACATGGCGTAGGAGACCGAGTAGTCCGGGCCGGTCCACGCCCCTTCGGACCACATCAGGTAGTACGTGCCGTTGCGCTTGAACATCTGGATGCCCTCGACGTAGCCGGACGGCGTGATCTCCTTGAACGTGCTGCCGTCGGGGAACGTGCCGAGGCTCGTCATGTCGGCGTTGAGCCGGGCGACGTTGGCGTGGCCCCAGCCGCCGTAGTAGATGTACGCCTGCCCGTCGTCGTCGACGAAGACGTCCTGGTCGATGGGTTGCGCGCCGTTGAAGAACTGGCCGATCAGCGGCTTGCCGATGGCGTCGCGGAACGGACCGGCCGGGTTGTCGGCGACCGTGACGCCGATGCCGCCGAGGCTGCTGTTGTTCTGGATGTCGTTGGCGGCGAAGTAGAGGTAGTACCTGCCGTTGCGCTGGATCGGGGCGGGCGCCCACATCGCGGAGGACGCCCAGGAGACGCCGGCGGTGGTGAGCACGTTGCTGTGCTTGGTCCAGGTGACCAGGTCGGTGGAGGAGAACGCGTCGAGATACGTCTGCTCGGCGTAGCTCTTGGAGGTCGTCGGGTAGACCCAGAAGGTGTCGCCGTAGACCGCGATGTCGGGATCGGCGTACCAGCCGTCGGTGAACGGGTTGCCCGCCTCCGCCGTCATGTAGTCGGGGATCGCCGCGGCGGCCGGCGACGGCAGGGAAATGAGGCCGGCGGCGAGGACGGCGGCGAACCGGTGCATGCGGACGAGCATCGGGGCGGCTCCGGCGATCGAGCGCTGGCGGGCGCGGGCATGTTCTGTAAAGACTGCACGGAACCCGGGATTCCCGTCAATGCACTGACAGTAATCGATATCTAGCGCGCGGGGTCCGCGATGGCGTCCCGCCACCAGGGCGTCTCGACGAACCCGCGGCGCACCGTCACCAGGATCATGCTCGCCGTCCAGCCCTGCACGCCGTCGAGCCCGGCCAGGGTGCCGGTGGTGAACGTGTAGACGTCCTGGGTCGTGGGCAGGATGACCTCGCACATGAGGGAGTTGGTGCCGAGCAGCGCGCCGACGTAGCGCACGCCGCGGTACTGCGACAGCTCCCGCGCCACCGCCTCGAGGCGCCGCGGCGCCACGGTGACGTAGATGACGATCTCCGACTCGAAGCCCAGCGCCCGCGCCGGCACGTGCGTGGTCACGTGGACGCAGCCGCGCCGCTGCAGGGTCTCGAACCGGCGCCGGACCGTGCTCTCGTTGACCCCGAGCGCGTCCGCCACGGCCCGGAAGCTGGCCCGGCCGTCCTCCCGCATCCAGTCGATGATCTTCAGGTCGGCCGGGTCGAAGTGGCTCGGGTCGCACTCGTGCGCGTCGTTGACCACCGGCCCGGGCTCGCCGGTGAGCAGCTGCCGGCTCCAGTCGTGCGACACCTTGTAGACGTGCAGCGTGAGGTCGGTGTCGCAGCGCAGGACGCCGTCGATGGCCAGGATGTCCTCGACGATCCGGGTGTGCAGCGACTCGTCGCGGCGCAGGTTGAGCTCCGCGATGATGTCCCACGGGCCGGTGACGAGGGCGAGGAACCGCACGTCCGAGCGGACCGCCAGCTTGGCGCAGACGCGGCTCTGGGTGCCCGGGGCGCAGGTGATCCGCAGCAGGTACATCTCGGTGGCGCCGGCGTGGTTGATGTGTGGCGTCACCGCGACCCGGACCGTGCCGTCCTTGAGCAGCTGCTGCCCGCGCCGGGCGACCGTGGT
Source organism: Dactylosporangium sp. CA-092794 (assembly GCF_050948465.1). Taxonomy (NCBI): domain Bacteria; kingdom Bacillati; phylum Actinomycetota; class Actinomycetes; order Micromonosporales; family Micromonosporaceae; genus Dactylosporangium; species Dactylosporangium sp. CA-092794. The sequence goes on from NZ_CP192044.1 coordinate 5,433,278, forward strand.
GACCGAGGTGCCGCACAGCTCGGCGATCTCGGTCCAGCTGGCCCGGCCGGCCGACTGCAGCGCGACGACGATCTTGCGGTCCAGCTCGTCCAGGGTGTCACTCCCGCTCATCGGCGCCGACCTCGTGGAGGAAGCCGCCTACCACCTGCCGCCACAGCTCTGCCTCTTCGATCTGCGGTGAGTGCCCGGACCGCTCGAACACCACCAGTCTGGCTCCCGGAATCCGGGCCGCGATGGTCTCGCTGCCGGCCACCGGGGTGATCCAGTCGTGCCGGCCCACGGTGACCAGCGTGGGACAGGTTATCGCGGCCAGCCGCTCCTTGACGTCGTACGACGGCATGTTGACGGCGAACGCGTGGTTGTGCGTCCGGTAGCGGTACGGCGTCGCCGCCGCCCGGGCCTCGACCGCCGCCGGGTCGTAGTCGTGGTCGTAGAGGGGCAGGATCTCCCGCCAGCAGTCGGCCAGGTCGGCGTCGTCGCGCACCAGGCCGGCGTTGATCCGGTCCAGCTTCTCGACGTCGACCCGGACCCGGGCGGAGGCCAGGGCGTTGCGCCGGGCCGCGTGCCGGTTCTCGTGGTCGGCCGAGGTGTCACGCAGCACGAGCGCCCGCAGCCGTTCGGGGTGCCGGATCGCGTACTCCATCGCGATGAAGCCGCCGTACGAACCACCGGCCATGACGAACCGCTCGACCCCGGCCCACGCGCGCAGCGCGTCGACGTCGGCGACCCACTGCTCGTGGCTGAACGGCGGCCGGCCCTCGCTGGCGCCGCTGCCGCGGGCGTCGAACACGATGACCCGGAAGCGGTCCGCGAACGGCGCGAAGGTCGCCCGTGGCTCGGCCCGGGATCCGAGCCCGGGAGCGCCGTGGTGGGCGATGAGCACCGGCGCGTCGCCGGCGCCGAACACCTCGACCTCCAGCTCGTTGTCGTTGACCGGCAGCCGCACGTCAGTCCTCCCCGGTGCGCGGGTTGCGCGCGTCGTTGTAGGCGATGGAGATGAGCGTGGCCGAGACGACCAGCAGCAGCATGGCGAGCGACGGGAACAGGGTGGTCCACCACGCGCTGGACATCGCGCCGGACTGCTGCGCCTCGTAGAGGATCCGGCCCCACGACCAGCTGCTCGGGTCGCCGAGGCCGAGGAACGCCAGCCCGGCCGCGGACAGCACGGCCCGGGAGGCCGTGAGCACCACGGAGACGACGACCACCGGGGCGACCGCCGGCAGGAGGTGCTTGCGGATGATCCACGCGGGCGAGCCGCCGGCGAGCCGCGCCGCGTCCATGTACGGCAGCCGGACCACGGCCAGCGCCTGCGCGCGTACCACCCGGGCCACCTCGGGCCAGGCGAAGAACGCGACGACGAGGACGATGGTGACGAGGCTCGGCCCGGCCAGGGCGGCGACGAGGATCATCAGCGGGAGCACGGGCAGCGCCAGGCAGAGGTCGACCACGGTACCGATGACCGCGTCGGCCTTCGGGAAGTACGCGCCGAGCACGGCGACCAGCACGCCGATCACGATGGCGAGCGCGGAGGAGAGCGCGGCCACCACGACGCTGATCCGGGTGCCCCACACCACCTCGGCGAAGATGTCCCGGCCGAGGTTGTCGGTGCCGAACCAGTGCTCGGCGGAGGGAGCCTGGAGCGCGGCGTCGCCGTACCCCTGCGGGTATCCGGCGAGCAGCGGGGCGCACGCGCCGGCGAGCACGAGGAGCGCGAGGACGGCCAGCGACACCAGGCCGAGCGGATTGCGGCGGAACGCCGACCAGGTGGCCCGGGCCGCGGTGGGCCGCTCGGCGACCACCGCGTCCAGCGCGTTCACCGTGTCCAGCGGGGCGGCGCTCATGCGGTCCGCACCCTCGGGTCGAGCAGGCCGTAGGCGAGGTCGGTCAGCACGTTGGCCACCACGACCGTCGCGGCCAGCAGCACGAACGCGCCCTGCAGCACCGGATAGTCCAGCTGGGTCACCGCCTCGTAGATGCCGCGGCCGATGCCGGGATAGGCGTAGACGGTCTCGGTGAGCACCGCGCCGCCGACCAGCAGGCCCAGCTGCAGCCCGACGAGCGTGGTGGTGGGCAGCAGCGCGTTGCGCAGCGCGTGCTTCCACACCACCGTGCGGTTGGGCAGGCCCTTGGCGCCGGCGAGGACGCAGTAGTCCTCGCCGAGCGCCTCGATGAGCGTGGTGCGCAGGGTCAGCACGTAGGCGCCGAGCTGCACGAGCACCAGGCTCAGGCAGGGCAGCACGAGGTGCGCCGCGACGTCGCCGTACCACGCCGCGCCGTACACGCCCGGCCGGTACGCCCCGCCGATCGGCAGCCAGTGCAGCTGGAGGCCGAGCACGAACAGCAGGAAGATGCCCACGCTCGGGACGAACAGCGACTGGCCGACCACGCCGCCCACCTGCACCAGCCGGTCGAGCCAGCCGCGCGGGTGGGTCGCCGCCAGCACCCCGAGCGGGATGCCGGCGGCGACCGTCACCAGCAGCGACGACCCGGTCAGCAGCAGGGTCCACGGCAGCCGGTCCAGCAGCACGGTGCTCACCGGCACCTGCCGGGTGAACGAGACGCCGAGGTTGCCGTGCAGCAGCTGCCACAGGTACTTGCCGTACTGGCTGGCCAGCGACTGGTCCAGCCCGTACTGGCGCAGCAGGATCTGCCGCGTCTGCGGTGTCATGGTCGGGTCGGCCACGGCCAGCGCCGGGTCGCCCGGCAGCAGCCGCAGCAGCAGGAACGTGACCGTCGCCGCGAACCACAGGGTCAGCAGTCCCCGGCCCAGCCGGCGGGCCGCGAAGCCGATGACCGGTGGCATGCCCAGTGCCATGGCTCAGCCGGTCTGCTTCGCGTTGGCCAGCGACTGCGGGTCCACCACGGACAGCAGCTCGCTCGGCTTGACCACGAACCCGGTCCACCGGGAGCTGTGCGCCACGTACAGGTTCTGCAGGTACATCACGTTGTCGTAGACGTTGTCGCGGACCATCGCCGCGGCCCGCTGGACGAGCTGCTTCTGCGCGGCCTTGTCGGTGGTCTGCTGCGCCTGGACGATCAGGGCGGACAGCTCGGGGTCGTCGACGAAGGAGAAGTTGATGGCGCCCTTGGGCAGGTAGGTGAGGGTCATGTTCGTCGCCGGGTCGTCCATGATGGCGAAGTTGCCGGTGTAGATGTCGAATTCGCCGGCCGCCCGTTTGGCCAGGTACGTGTTGCGGTCCAGGCCCTGCAGGTTGACGGTGATGCCGACCTTGGCCGCGCCGTCCTTGACGATCGACACCCACTGCGCGGTGACCGCGTCCTGCAGCGAGTAGATGAGCGTGAGCGGTGGTACCGTCACGCCGGACTCCTGCAGCAGCCGCTTCGACAGGTCCGGGTCGTAGGCGTATTCCTGCGACGACGGGTCGACGAAGTCCTTGAGCACCGGCGGGATCGGGCTGGACCCCGTGCTCACCGCCTGGCCCTGCAGCACGACCGACCGGATCGCGTTGTAGTCCACCGCGTGGGCCAGCGCCTGGCGGACCTTCAGGTTGTCCAGCGGCTTGCGGGTCATGTTGTAGGTCATGTTCGCGTAGCCGAGGCCCGGCACCTGCTCCACGGTGATCCCGGCGGTCGACTGGAGGTTCTTCACCTGTGCCGGGGGCAGCGCGTTGGCGATGAGGTCCACCTCGCCGTTCTTCAGCGCCAGGATCTCGGTGTTGACGTCCGGGTAGACCCGGTAGACCACCTTGGCCACGGTCGGCGTGCCGCCCGGCGCGAACGGATACGGGCTGATCCGCTCGAGCGTGTAGCTCTGCCCCTTGGCGACGCTCGTGAGCTTGTACGGCCCGGCGCTCACCCAGCCGGCGGTGTTGGCGAAGGTGGCGACGTTGCCCGCCGGTTCGAACACGTGCTTGGGCACGACGTTCATCCAGAAGCCGGCCTCGGCGACCACGGTGGCGTCCGGCCGCTTGAGCTTCAGCTCCACCCGGGTCGGTGACGCCGCGACCGCGGTGTCCACATTGGCCAGTTGCCCGTAGGTGGTGTTCCCGGCCGGCTTGTCCCGCATGATCGCGTTGATGGTGAAGGCCACGTCGTCGGCGGTGACCGCCTGGCCGTCGCTCCACTTCATGTCGTCGCGCAGGTCGTAGTACCCGGTCGTCGGATCGGTGTACCCGAAGGCCTTGGCCAGCGACGGCTGCTTGTTGCCGCTGGCGTCGATGGTGAGCAGGTGCGGGTACATCAGGTTGGTGATCCAGTAGTCGGTGCGGCTGTTGCCGACCAGCGGGTTGAAGTTGACGACGTCGGTCGTCGTGGCGATCGTGAGTGTCGCGTCGCTGCCGCCGCCCGGCGTGGCCGTGGGTGGCTGCGGGCTGCACGCGGTGCCGGCCGCCGCGACGGCCAGCGCCGCGACGATGGTGAACGGGAGCCGTAGGCGCATCAGACCCAGACCTCCTCGAGGACGCGCAGCGTGTTGCCGCCGACCACCTTGCGGATCTCGTCGTCCGAGTAGCCGTGCGACACCAGCCAGCCGATGATGTTGTAGAAGCACTCCGCCGGGTTCTCCAGGCCGTCGACGTACTCGACCTTCTCGAAGTCCACCGTCCCGTGCGCCTGCGCGATGGACAGGTTGCCGGCGAACGCGTTGTGCAGCCCGACGTGGTCGCCGAAGAGCGTGTCGGGGCCGAAGGCGATGTGGTCGATGCCGATGATGTCGACCAGGTGCGTGAAGTGGTCCATCACCGACTCGATGGAGTGCCGGGGGTGCGCGGCCGAGAGCGTGGTGTGCGGCGCGGCCTCCAGGCCCAGCACGCCGCCCCGCTCCGCGCACGCCTTGATGAGCGCGTCGGGCTTCATGCGGCTGGTCGGCCACACCTCGCGCGAGCCGCAGTGGGTGATGAACACCGGCTTCGTGGAGTGCTCGACGACGTCCAGCGCGGTGCGGTCGCCGGAGTGCGAGATGTCGATGGCCAGGCCCAGCTTGTTCATCCGGGTCACGGCGCGCTCGCCGAAGTAGGTCAGGCCGCCGTCCCCGCGCTCCTTCAGGCCGGAGCCGAGGGTGTTCGCCTCGGAGTACGCGATGCCGATCTGCCGGACGCCGAAGCCGTAGAGCACGTCGAGCCGGTCGACCTCGTTCTCGATCATCGTGGCCGCCTCCAGCGCGAAGACGTGCGCCAGCCGGCCGGTCTCGTGGGCGTGCCGGATGTCGGCCACCGACCCGGCCTTGACCACGAAGTCCTGGTGGGCCAGGTCGGCCATCCGGACCCCGAGGTCGAACAGCACATCCTGGTACTTCCAGCCGGCATCGCTGGAGATGCAGCAGGTGCCGTCCATGCCGTTGTCGAACACCGCGGTCATTCCGGACCGGGCCAGCCCCTCGTATCCGGTGGGCTCGCGGCCGGTGCGGATGTGCTCGCGCAGCTGGGCCATGTCCTCGGGGAACACCTGCACGTGGTCGTGCAGCGAGATGACGATCTCCTCGCGCAGCAGGCGCTCGGTGCGCTCCCGCTGCACGCCGGACAGTTCCAGGCCCGCGTAGGGCGGGACCCGGCCGATCTGCTTGGCGTACCGGAACTCCTTGAGGTCCACGCCGGGCTCCAGATATTCGTATGCCGTGTAGCCCGTGTACCGCTTGGCGGGTTCGAGCATGCCCGTTCCTCTCTGGTCCTTGCCGTCGCCATCATCCGGCGCGACGGGTGCAAGGGTTGCAATAATCCGGTACCAGAGTCAATATGCGATTCAGAATCGGGCGCAGATGGCGGTCGATGAGTGAAGTACGGGCAAAGAGTCCGGTTGAGTTACCTGGAGGCAACAGGTGCGTCATCCGCCCGACCCGCCGGCCACGCTCGAGGTGCGCGGCCTGTCGGTGACGTTCCGCACCCGGGGCGGTCCGGTTCCCGCCGTGCGCGACGTCGACCTCGACGTCGCGCCGGGCGAGCTCGTCGCCCTGCTCGGCGAGTCCGGCTCCGGCAAGTCGGTGACCGCCCGGGCCGTCATGGGCCTCAATCCCGGCAACGCCACGGTCACCGCGGGCCGGGTCCGCCTGCGCGACACCGACCTGTTGTCGTTGCCGGACAAGCAACTGCGCCGGATCCGGGGCAGCCGGATGAGCCTCGTCTTCCAGGACGCCCTGTCCGCGCTCAACCCCGTGCTGTCCGTCGGCGACCAGATCGGCGAGCTGTTCCGCGAGCACCGCGGCGAGACCCGGCGGGCCGCCCGGGCACACGCCGTGGACCTGCTTGCCCAGGTCGGCATCCCGGCCCCGGCCCGCCGCATCGGCGACTACCCGCACCAGTTCTCCGGCGGCATGCGCCAGCGGATTCTCATCGCGATGGCCATCGCGCTGCGGCCCGAGCTGCTCATCGCCGACGAGCCCACGACCGCGCTCGACGTGACCGTGCAGGCGCAGATCCTCGAACTGCTCGACGGCCTGCGCCGCGAGCTGCACATGGCGGTGCTGCTGATCACCCACGACCTCGGGGTGGTCTCCGAGGTCGCCGACCGGGTCGCCGTCATGTACGCCGGGCGGATCGTCGAGTCCGGCGACGCCGACGCCGTCCTCGGCCGGCCGGCGCACCCCTACACGCAGGCGCTGCTGCGCTCGGTACCGCGGGCGGACCTGAACGGCCAGGACCTGTATGCGATCCCCGGCAGCCCACCGGTCCCGACCCGGCTCCCCGCGGGCTGCCCGTTCCACCCGCGCTGCGCCTGGGCCGTGGACGCGTGCCGATCCACGCGGCCGGAGCCGCGCCCGGTCGCCGACGGCCGGGCCACGGCCTGTCACCGCTCCTCGGAGGTGCTCGATGCCGTCGCCGGCTGAGCCCGTGCTCGAAGCGACCGACCTGCGCAAGACGTTCGTCACCGGCCGGGCGGGGATGGGCCGGCACCGGGTGAGCGCGGTCGACGGCGTGAGCCTGCGGCTGCGGGCCGGCGAGTCCCTCGGCATCGTCGGCGAGTCCGGCTGTGGCAAGTCCACGCTCGCCCGGATGCTCGTCGGGCTCGAGCGCCCGGACGCCGGCACGATCCGGGTACGCGGCCGTGACATCGCCGGTGCCCGCGGCCGCGGCCGCAAGCTGCTGCGCCGCCAGGTCCAGATGGTGTTCCAGGACCCGTACACCTCGCTGGACCCGCGGATGACCGTCGGCGAGCTGGTCGGCGAGCCGCTCGCCGTGCACCGGCTGGCCGGCGGCCCCGCCGGCCGCCGCGACCGGGTCGCCGAGCTGCTCGCGCTCGTGGGGCTCGCGCCGGAGCTGATGAGCCGGTATCCGCACCAGTTCTCCGGCGGCCAGCGGCAGCGGATCGGCATCGCCCGCGCCCTCGCGCTGGAGCCCGAGGTCCTCGTCTGCGACGAGCCGGTGTCGGCGCTGGACGTCTCCGTGCAGGCGCAGGTCGTGAACCTGCTGCGCGACCTGCAGCGCCGGACGGGCATCGCGCTGCTGTTCATCGCCCACGACCTGGCCGTGGTCCGGCACGTCGCCGACCGCACCGCCGTCATGTACCTGGGCCGGCTCGCCGAGGTCGGCGACACGCCGACCGTCTACGACGCGCCGGCCCATCCGTACACGCAGGCGCTGCTGTCCGCCTCACCCGTGCTCGACCGGGCCCGCCGGGGCCGGCTGGCCGCCCGCATCGTGCTCGCCGGCGACCCGCCCAGCCCCACCGACCCGCCCACCGGCTGCCGTTTCCACACCCGCTGCCGCGCCGCCCGCGAGCGCTGCGCGCACGAGGAGCCGCGGCTGCGGGCCTTCCCGGCGCCGGCGGACCCGCGGCTCGTCGCCTGCCACTTCGCCGAGAGCCTCGATCAGGCGCGCCCGTAGGCGCCGGTCAGGCGGAGATCCGCTCGGCGAGCAGGGGAGTGGCTTCGGCGCGCAGCTGGGTCGGCGAGCCCAGCCACAGCGCCTCGATCGCGGCGCGGCGGTAGTACAGCTGGGCGTCGCTGTCGGAGGTCATGCCGGCCGCGCCGTTGATCTGCATGGCGGCCGTCGTGACGGCGCGGGCCAGCTCGGCGGCGGTCGCGAGGGACTGGGCGGCGGCCAGGCGCACATCGCCGCCGCCGTCGGCGGCCCGGGCCGCGGCCCGGGTCAGCAGCCGGGCCGCGTCGATGCGGATGTGCAGCTCGCTGAGCCGGAACGCGAGGGCCTGGAAGCGGCCGATCGGCTGGCCGAACTGGCGGCGGCGCTTCGCGTAGCCGACGGCGCCGTCCAGCGCGCCCTGCGCGAGGCCGACCAGGTAGGCGGCCTGCCGGATCCGGGCGTTGGCCAGCACCGGCGGCCAGTGCCCGGCGTCGCCGATCCACGCGGTGACCGGGGTCCCGGCGAACCGGACGTCGTAGAGCTCGCCCCGGCCGGTCTCCTCGTACCGGCGCAGCGTCACCGTCGGGTGGTCGCGGGGCACGAGGGCGGTCCGGTCGCCGACCACGACGAGATGGTCGGCCTCGGCGGCGAAGCCCACGAACGAGCGCCGGGCGGTGATCGTGCCGGGGCCGGCGAGCACGTGGGCCGGCGCGGCCGGGTCGGCGCTGCCGTGCGCGCGGATCGCCAGCGCGACGCTCTCCCCGGCCCCGATCAGCCCGACCTGGCCGGCGCGCGACAGCAGCTCCGTGGCGGCGACCGTGTCCAGCAGCGGGCCCTGGTACAGCACCGAGCCGAGCAGCTCGGCGAGCCCGGCCAGCTCCGCCTGGCCGGTGGGCAGGCCGATCCCTGCGAGCCCCTGCCACACCATGGCCCGGACCGCCCGGTCGTCGTCCTCGTGCGGGCCGGCGGGCCGGGGCCGGTCCGCCATCCGCCGCACGAGCGGGGCCAGCTCGGCGTCGAGAAACTCCGCGAACGCGCTCACGAGGGCAGCCCCAATCCCGACGTACCGACGAAGTAGAGCATGATCTCCGAGGTGCCCGCGGCCAGCGTCAGCCCGGGCGCCTCGCGGTAGGCCGCGTCGAAGACGCCGCCGGCGACCGCCGCCTCGTCCCGCGCGTCGAGCGCGCCGTCCAGCCCGGCCACCTCCAGGGCCAGGCCGGACAGCTCCTTGGCGACCTCGGTGGTGTACCACTTGGCGGACGCGGAATGGACCTCGTCGGGCTTGCCGTCGCGCAGGTTCAGCACGCAGCGCCAGGCCAGCAGGCGGGCCGCCCGCACCCGGGCGTCCAGGTCGAGCAGCCGGTGCGCGTAGGCCGGATCGGACAGCCGCCCGGTCTCGCGCGCGTGCCGCAGCAGCGCGTCGAGCAGCCGGGCCGCCTTCGCGGCCGAGTCGATGCCGGTGCGCTCCAGCGGCAGCACCTGGTTGACCACCTGCCAGCCGTCGTCGACCTCGCCCAGCACGTCGGCCCGGGTCACCCGGATGCCGCCCAGCGTCACGTCGTCGAACCGCTCCTCGGTGAGGTTCCACAGCGGCTCGATGCCGACGCCGACGCTGCGCAGCGGCACGACGAAGAGCGTGATGCCGTGGTACGACACGGGCCCGCTCGACGTGCGGGCGGCGCACAGCGCGAAGTCGGACAGGTGCGTCTTCATGCTGTAGACCTTGCGGCCGTAGAGCCGCCAGCCGTCGCCGTCCGGCTCGGCCCGGGTGGTCAGCGAGGCCAGGTCCGAGCCGATCTCCGGCTCGCTGAACAGCACGCTCGCCGTCGTCTCGCCCCGGGCGAGGCCGGGCAGCAGGCGGGCCTTCTGCTCGCCGGTGCCGAACAGGTGCAGCGCCAGCCCGACGATGTCGATGCCGAGGGTGTGCACGTTGTCCGGGACCCAGTGCCGGATCAGCTCCTCGGAGAGGATCGCCTGCTCCACGATGGTGGCGCCGAGCCCGCCGTACTCGGGCGGCCAGTTCGGCGCGAGCCAGCCGCGCTCGCCGAGGCGCCGGTGGAGGTCGAGCAGGCCGGGCTCCTGTTCCAGCGGCACCCGCCGCGCCCGGGCCACCTCGGCCCGGACCGGCGCTTCGCACAGCAGGTCGCAGACCTGGGCGCGGAACTTCTCCTGCTCGTCGGTGAGCAGGCCGAGGGGCTCGCTCATCAGTTCGTCCCCTCCAGCAGCCGGTCCAGCTCCGCCTCGCTCAGCCCGGCGATCTCCGCCTCCAGTTCGGCGATGTCGCCGTCGTCGCCGCCGAGCGGCCGGACCCGCGCCTGCTCGATCTGCCCGGCGAGCTGGCCGAGCAGTGGGTGCGTGAACAGCTGCCGCGGCTCGAGGGTCACCGCGAACGCGTCGCGGATCCGGGAGATGAGCTGCGTGACCTGCAGCGAGTTGCCGCCCAGGGCGAAGAAGCTGTCCTGCGCGCCCACCTGCCCGGGCGCCAGGTTGAGCAGCGCCTGCCAGGTGTCGGCGAGGCGGCGCTGCGTATCGGTGGTGAGCGCGACCGGCTCGGCCCCCCGCCGCGGCTCCGGGTCGGGCAGCCGGGCCTGGTCGAGCTTGCCGGTCGGGGTCAGCGGGAGCGCGTCGAGCACCACCAGCGCGGCCGGGACCATGTGCAGCGGCAGCCGGTCGGTGGCGTAGTCGCGCACGCCGTCGGGGTCGACGTCCCGGCCCGCCTCCGCGACCAGGTAGCCGATCAGCCGCGCCTGCGCCGTGCCGGGCTCCTTGACCACCACGGCGGTCTGGCGCACGTGCGGGTGCGTGGCGAGCACGTGCTCGATCTCGCCCAGCTCGACCCGCAGCCCGCGCAGCTTGACCTGCCGGTCGGCGCGGCCGAGGAACTCGAGCTGGCCGTCGGCGCGCCAGCGGGCGAGGTCGCCGGTCGCGTACATCCGCGCGCCGGGGTCGGGGGAGTACGGGTCGGGCAGGAACTTGTCGGCGGTCAGGTCGGGCCGGCCGAGGTAGCCGTGCGCCAGCCCGGCGCCGGCCATGTGCAGCTCGCCGGCCACCCCGACCGGCGCCGGGCGCAGCCGCCGGTCCAGCACGTAGGCGCGCTGGTTGGCCATCGCCCGGCCGATCGGCGGCGGGCCGTCCAGCGGCTCGGGCGGGCACAGGTAGTCGACGCAGGTCACCGTGACCTCGGTCGGGCCGTAGCCGTTGTGGAACTCCCGTCCCGGCCGGGACCAGCGGTTGACCAGCTCGGCGCCGAACGGCTCCATGCCGATGAACAGGATGCGCAGCGCGGTCAGCGGCCGCGGGTCGAGCATGCCAAGCACCGGCGGCGGAATGTCCACGATGCTCACCCGCTCGGCGGCGAGTAGGCGCTGCAACGCCTCGGGGTCGAGCAGCTCGGCGCGGGGCGCACCGACGATGGTCGCGCCGGCGGTCAGCGTCGAGAAGACGTCGGACACGCTCACGTCGAAGGCCGGGTTGGAGAACTGCAGGATCCGGTCGGCCGGCGTGACCCGGAACATCTCGGCGAAGCTGGTGACGAAGTTGACGATGGCGCGGTGCGGCACCAGCACGCCCTTGGGCCGGCCGGTGGAGCCGGACGTGTAGATGACGTAGGCGGCGTCCTCGGGCTCCACGGCGATCGCGGGCGGGGTGTCCGGGCGGCCGTCCAGGGCGTCGGCGTCCAGCAGCACCCGGGGCGTGCCGGCGGGCAGCCGGTCGGCCAGGTCGGCGGTGGTCACCACGGCGGCGACGTCGGCGTCGGCGAGCTGGAAGGCCAGCCGCTCGGCCGGATACTGCGGGTCCAGCGCCAGCCAGGCCCCGCCCGCCTTGAGCACGCCCAGCTCGGCGACCGGCAGCCCGAATCCGCGCTCCAGCAGCACGGCCACGACCCGGCCGCGGACCTTGAAGTCGTCGGTGAGCAGGTGGGCCAGCCGGTTGGACCGCTGGTCCAGCTCGCCGTAGCGCAGGTCGGCGCCGGCGAAGCGCATCGCGACCCGGTCCGGCGCCTCGGCGACCCGCGCGGCGACGAGGTCGTGCAGCCGGCGGCGGTCGGGCGCGCCGGGCGGCGGGTTCCACTCGGTCAGCACCCGGCGGAACTCCGCGCCGGGCAGCAGCTCCAGCTCGTCCACGGGCGCGCCGGGGGTCGCCCGCGCGGCGGTGAGCAGGGTGGTGAAGTGCTCCACCAGCCGCTCGATCCGGCCGGGGGTGAACACCTCGGTCGAGTACTCGATCCAGATGCCCACCTCGCCCTCGGGCGCGTCGGTGATCTGGAACGTCAGCTCGAACCGGCTCGTGCCCGGCCAGCGGGTCAGCGGCTCGGCGCGCAGCCCGGAGAACTGGAACCGCGACACCATCGGCGCCGGCATGAGCGTGAACACGTGCTGGAACAGCGGGTTGCGGCCGGGCAGCCGCTCGGGCTTGAGCCGGTCGACCAGCGTGCCGAAGGGGATCTCCTGGTTGGCGATGGCGTCGAGGAGGGTGTCGCCGCACCGGTGGGCGAGCTCGCGGAACGAGGGATTGCCGGCGAGGTCGCCGCGCACCACCACCGCGTTGGCGAACATGCCGATCATCGGCTCGAGCTCGGGCCGGGTCCGCCCCGACAGCACCGAGCCCAGGACGATCTCCCGCTGGCCGGTGTAGCGGCCGAGCACCGCCTGGTAGCCGGCCATGAGCACGGCCAGCAGCGAGACGCCCTCGGCCCGGGCCAGGTCGCGCAGGCCCCGGCCGAGCTCGCGGGGCAGCTCGGCCTGGAAGACGCCGCCCGCGGCGGTGGGCCGCACCGGGCGGGGCCGGTCGGTGGGCAGCTCCAGCGGCTCGAGGCCGGCGAGCGCGCCGCGCCAGAACTCGGTCTGACCGGCCGCCTCGTCGCCGGTCAGCCAGCGGCGCTGCCAGGCCGCGTGGTCGGCGGGCTGGACGGCCGGCTCCGGCAGCGCCGGGCCGGCGCCGGACCGGGCGGCGCTGTAGCGCGCGGTGAGCTCGTCGGCGAACAGCTTCACCGACCAGCCGTCGGTGATGATGTGGTGCCACACCAGCAGCAGCACATGGTCGTCGGGGGCGATGCGCAGCAGCGAGGAGCGCAGCAGCGGCCCGTTCGCGAGGTCGAACGGGGCGTTCACGCCGGCGTCGATCCACTCCCGGATCGCGTCCTCGGTGCCCTCGTCCACGGGCAGCGGCCACGTCGCCGGGGGCGGGTCGATGATCTGGTACGGCACGCCGTGCTCGTCGCCGAACCGGGTGCGCTGGCTCTCGTGGCGGGCCACGGTGGCGTGCAGCGCGGCCCGCAGCGCGGCGACGTCGAGCTCGCCCCGCAGCCGCCAGGCGGACGGGACGTTGTACATCGGCGTGCCGGGCGAAAGCTGGTGCAGAAACCACAGTGAGCGCTGTTGTTCGGACACGGCCAGCCGATTGTTCCGGGGCACCGCGACAATTCGGTCGCGCTCGGCCTTCTCGGCCAGGCTGCGCCGCGTTTTCATGTCGAGTAATGCACGCCGGATGTCGGCGAGATCACCGGTACCTGCGCCGGTCATCGCACATCTCCTCTGCTTGTCGTGCCGCCGGGCGGGCGGGGCACTCGCGGAGAAGAATAGCCGGTACCATAGATCTATCTCTATGCGATTATCGGATTGTTTATTGTTGCTTAACGGGATGGCGGGTCGATTTATCCGATGATTCGCGGTGGCGCAGGCCGAGGTGCTCGCGCAGTGTCGTGCCGGTGTAGGCGGTGCGGTAGACGCCGCGCTCCTGCAGCGCCGGCACGAGCAGGTCGACGATGTCGTCGAGGCCGTCCGGCACCAGGTAGGGCGAGACGTTGAAGCCGTCGATCGCGCCGTGCCGCACGAAGCGGGCGAACTTGTCGGCCAGCGACTGCGGGGTGCCGACGTGCCCACGGGCCCGCTGGCCCAGCTCGATGACCGTCTCGCGCAGCGACCAGCCGTTGGCGTCGGCGGCCTCGCGCCACCGCCGGACGATGTTCACCGCGTCCGGGATGCGGGCGGCGCCGAAGGCCCCGGTGTTGTCCTGCGGGCGCGGGTCCTCCTTGGGCAGCGGGCCGTCCGGGTCGTGGTCGCTGAGGTCGAGGTTCCACAGCAGCCCGGCCTGGGCGAGGGCGGTGGCCGGCGTGATCTGCTCGCGGCGTACCCAGGCCGCCTTCTCCTCGGCCTCGGCCGGGGTCGCGCCGATGACGATCGAGGTGCCGGGCAGGATGCGCAGGTCGTCCTCGGCCCGGCCGGCGGCGTGCAGGCGGGCGCGGATGTCGTCGGCGAACGCGAGCGCGTCGTCGAAGTCGGTGCCGTGCGCGGAGAAGATGACGTCGGCGTTACGGGCGGCGAAGTCGCGGCCGTCGCCGGAGTCGCCGGCCTGGAAAATGACCGGGTGGCCCTGGCGGCTGCGCGGCAGCGACGGCGTCACGTCGGCGGTGAACTGCTCGCCGCGCAGGCGCACCGGCGAGATCGCGCCGGGCCGGGCCCACGACGGGGCGTCGGCGGAGGTGGCCACGGCGTCATCGGCCCAGCCGTCCCAGATGGCCCGGGCGGCGTTCACGAACTCCTCCGCGCGCCGGTACCGGTCGGCGTGGTCGAGGAAGCCGCCGCGGCGGAAGTTCTCGCCGGTCCACGCGTTGTCGGTGGTGACCACGTTCCAGCCGGCCCGGCCGCCGGAGAGCAGGTCGAGGCCGGCGAGGCGGCGGGCCAGGTCGGCCGGCTCGTTGAACGTCGTGTTGGTGGTCGACACCAGCCCGATCCGGCCGGTGACCGCGGCGAGCGCCGCCAGCTGCGTGATCGCGTCGGGCCGGCCCGCCACGTCGAGGTCGTGGATGCGGCCGCCGACCTCCCGCAGCCGCAGCCCCTCGCCGAGGAAGAAGGCGTCGAACAGGCCGCGCTCGGCGGTCTGGGCGACCCGGCGGTAGGACTCCGGGGAGATCTGCGATCCGCTCGCCGGGTCGGACCAGATCGTCCAGTGGTTCACGCCCTGGAAGAACACGCCGAAGTGCAGCTGGGCGTGCGGGCGGGGAACGTCGGTGGGGTCGGTGCCGGTCATGCGGGTCCTCCCGGGAGCGCGAACCGGTTCTGCGGGCGGGGCAGGCCGAGGGCCTGCCGCAGCGACGTGCCGGGAACGGGCCGGGCGGCGGCGCCGGCGCGGATCAGGGCCGGGACGACGAACTGCGACAGCACGGCGAGGTCCTCGCCGAGCACGAGCGGGTGCAGCCGGACGCCGTCGACGCCGGCCCGCGTGCCGAGGTCGCGCAGCAGCCCCACCAGGCCGCCCGGGCTTCCGGTGTACCGCAGCCGCCCGGACGCCGGCCACGGGGCGTGCCGGTCGAGGTCCGCCACCCGGTCGGCGCCGTCGGCCGCGGCCGTGTCGAGGGCGACCTCGACCTCGGCGAAGGTCCGCGGGGTCGCGGTCGCGACGACGGCCCGGCGCACGGCGTCGACGTCGGCGCCGCCCACCAGCGCGACGTCGACCTCGTCGTCGGGCACGAGCCCGCGCGGGGCGAGCACCACGAGCTGGCCCTGGGGCGGCCGGGGGACGATCGCGGGGCCCTTCACCGTGTAGCCGGCGCCGGCGAAGTCGACGTAGTGCAGCCGGTCGCGGTCGAGGTAGCGGCCGGTGGCGACGTCGCGGACGACGGCGTCGTCCTCCCACGAGTCCCACAAGGCGCGCACCACACGTACCGCATCCTGGGCCTCCCGCGCGGGATCGGCGACGGGCCGTCCCCACGCCGCGGCCGCCGCGGGCCCGGGGCTGACCGCGACCACCCAGCCGGACCGGCCCGCGGCGATGTGGTCGACCGAGGCGAGCTGCGAGGCGACGTGGAAGGGCTCGGCGTAGGTCGTGGACACCACCGGCGCCACGGACAGGACGCTGGTCGAGGCGGCGATGAAGGCGGCCCGCTCCACCGCGCCGATCCGCCCGGCGATGCCCCCGCCGCGCGGCGGCAGCAGGTCGTCGTCGAGCGTGACCAGGGTGAAGCCGGCCCGTTCGGCGATCTCGGCGACGTGCCGGACCCGGCGCGGGCCGAGCAGCTCGGCCGGTGGATGCCCGGCGCGCCGCCAGGCGGCGGGGTGCGCACCCTCTCCGTCGATCTCAACGGCCAGCGCGAGGGACATCGTCGGGGCCTTCCTGCCGCACCACCAACTTCCTGGCTTATCCTATCTGCAAAGTAGAAATTGTCACGCCGCTCCGGCGACGGCTTCGGCGTCGCGCAGCACCCGCAGGATGTTGCGGCCGGTGAGCGCCTCCAGGTCGGCCGCGCTCCAGCCGCGCCCGGCCAGCTCGCCCAGCAGCCGCGGATAGCCGGAGACGTCGGCGAGCTCGGCCGGCTGCCAGTCGACGCCGTCGTAGTCGCCGCCGATGCCGACGTGCTCCACCCCGGCCACCTCGCGGGCGTGCTCGACGTGGTCGGCCACCAGCGCGAGCGGCACCTCGGGCCGCGGATGCGCCGCCAGCCACCGGGCGAAGCGGTCGTCGACCGGCGCCGCGCGCCCGGTAGTGGCCTGCTCCTCGGCGAGGGCCTCGGCGGACTCGCCGGGGCGCGGCGCGCGGGGCCAGGCCCACGGGATCTCCGGCAGCCCGAGCCGCCGGCGCTCCGCGGCCGCCTCCGCGCCCCAGGCGACGACCTCGGGGGAGATGAACGGCGGCACGAAGGTGAGCTGGATGACGCCGCCGTTGGTGCGCAGCCGCCGCAGCTCCTCGTCGGCGACGTTGCGCGGGTGGTCGTTCAGCGCCCGGGCGGAGGAGTGGCTGAAGATCACCGGCGCGGTGGACGCGGCCAGGGCGTCGCGCTGGGTCGTCGCGGCCACGTGCGAGAGGTCGACCAGGATGCCGAGGCGGTTGAGCTCCGCCACGATCGCGCGGCCGGCGTCGTTGAGCCCGCCGACCGCCGGCTCGTCGGTCGCCGAGTCGGCCCACGCGGTGTTGTCGTTGTGGGTCAGCGTCACATAGCGCACCCCGAGCCGGGCGTACGTCCGCAGGACCCCGAGCGACCCGGCCAGGCTGTGCCCGCCCTCGACGCCGATCAGCGACGCGATCCGCCCGGCGCCGATCGCCCGCTCGACGTCCGCCGCCGTGCGGGCCAGGGCGAACGTGTCCGGGTAGGCCGCCACCAGCCGGTACACCGCGTCGATCTGCTCCAGCGTGGCGACCACCGCCTCCGGCTCGGGCAGGTGCGAGGGCACGAACACCGACCAGAACTGCCCGCCGACGCCGCCCGCGCGCAGCCGCGGGATGTCGGTGTCCAGCTCCGGCCGGTGCCGGTCCAGGCCCTCGACGCGGTAGCCGGCCCCGCCCCGCAGTTTGGTCGGCAGGTCGTTGTGCCCGTCGATGACCGGCATCGCCGCGAGCACCCGCGCCACCAGGGCGGCGGCGTCCCCGGCGCTCATCGCGCGAGCCCCGGCTCGCCGGCCCGGGCCGCCTCGGCCCGGCGGGCGGCCTGCCGGACCGGATCGGGCACCGGCGCGGCGGCGACCAGCCGGCGGGTGTAGGGATGCCGGGGCTCGTGCAGCACCTGCCGGGTGTCGCCGAGCTCGACGGCGGCTCCTTCCCGCAGGACCAGGACCCGGTCGGCGACGGCCTCGACCACGGCCAGGTCGTGGCTGATAAACAGGGCGGCGAACCCGAGTTCGCGATGCAGGCGCACGAGCAGCTCCAGGATGCGGGCCTGGACGGAGACGTCCAGGGCGGAGGTCGGTTCGTCGGCGATGAGCAGCCGCGGCCCCAGCGCGAGGGCCCGGGCCAGGCCGGCCCGCTGCCGCTGCCCGCCGCTGAGCTCGTGCGGATACCGCCCGGCGTGCGCGGCCGGCAGCTCGACCAGCTCCAGCAGCTCGCCCACCCGGGCCCGCACCGCGGCCCGGCCGAGCTGCCGGCGGTGCACCAGCAGCGGCTCGGCGACGCTGTCGCCGACGGTGAGCAGCGGGTTGAAGCTGGTCGCCGGGTCCTGGAAGACGTAGCCGAGGCGCCCCGCCGGCTCGCGCACGTCCAGGGTGCCGCCGCTGATCGGGACCAGCCCGGCGATCGCCCGGCCGATGGTGGTCTTGCCGGATCCGCTCTCGCCGACCAGGCCGAGCACCTCACCCGCGGCGATGCGGAAGCTCACCCCGTCGACGGCGCGGGCGCCGCCGCGACCCAGCCGGCGCGGGTACCGCACGACCAGCCGGTCGGCCACCACGATGGGCTCGGCATCCTCCGCCGGGGCCACCCGGACCGCGGACCGGCCGGGCACCGGGATCGCCGCGAGCAGCTCGCGGGTGTAGTCGTGCGCGGGCGCGGCGAACAGCGCGGTGGCGGGGGCCTGCTCGACGACCCGCCCGCGGTGCATCACCGCCACCCGGTCGGCGACGTCGGCCACGACCCCCATGTTATGCGTGATCAGCAGGATGCCGGTGCCGAAGTCGTCCCGGCAGCGCCGCAGCAGCTCGAGAATCTCCGCCTGCACCGTCACGTCGAGGGCGCTGGTCGGCTCGTCGGCGACGATCAGCCGGGCGTCCAGCGCCAGGGCCGCCGCGATCACCACCCGCTGCTGCTGGCCGCCGGAGAACTGGTGCGGGTAGTGCTCGACGCGCAGGTGCGGCTCCGGGATGCCGACGGCGTCCAGCAGCTGCACCGCCCGGGCCCGCCGGGCCTTGCGGCCGGCGACACCGTGGGCGCGCAGCCCCTCGGCGATCTGCCAGCCGACCGGGTACACCGGGTTCAGCGCCGTCGCCGGCTCCTGGAACACCATGGCGGCCGCGGTGCCGCGCAGCCGGCGCAGCGCCCGGGCGTCGGCACGCAGCACGTCCAGCGGCGCCGAGCCGTCCGCCGGGCGCAGCAGCACCCGGCCGGTGGCGGTGGCGGTGCGGGGGAGCAGGCCGAGCACGGCCTTGGCGGTGGCGGTCTTGCCGCTGCCGCTCTCCCCGACGAGGGCGACGATCTCGCCGGCGCCGACGGTCAGGTCGAGGCCAAGCACCGCGTCCACCCGGCCGCCGCCGACCGCGAAGCGCACCCGCAGGTCCTCGATGCGCAGCAGCTCGGCCGTCATGTCGCGCGCCGCCGCAGCCGCGGGTCGGTGAGGTCGTTGAGGCTCTCGCCGATCAGCGTGATGCCCAGCACGGTCAGCACGATGGCCACGCCCGGCGGCACCGCCGTCCACCAGAGCCCGGCGGTCACGTCGGGCATCGCCTTGTTGAGGTCGTAGCCCCACTCCGCGGCCGAGTTGGGCTCGATGCCGAAGCCCAGGAAGCCCAGGCCGGCCAGGGTGAGGATGGCCTCCGAGGCGTTGAGGGTGACCACCACGGGCAGGCTGCGCACCGAGTTGCGCAGCACGTGCCGGAACATGATCCGGCCGTGCCCGGCGCCGATGACCCGGGCCGCGTCGACGAACCCCTCGCCCTTGACCCGCACCACCTCGGAACGCACGACGCGCAGGTACTGCGGGATGAACACGGCGGTGACCGAGAACCCGGCCGCGCTGACGCCGCCGGCGAGGCTGGAGCGGCCGTGGCTGACCACGATCGCGACCAGGATGGCCAGCAGCAGGGACGGGAACGCGTACATGGCGTCGGCCACCCCGACCAGCACCCGGTCGAGGCGGCCGCCGACGTAGCCCGACACCAGGCCGAGCAGCGTGCCGGCGAGCAGCGACAGGGTCACCGCCGGCAGGATGACCAGCAGCGCCGTCCGGGCGCCCCACAGGGTGCGGGAGAGCACGTCGTAGCCGGTGACCGTGGTACCGAGCGGATACCCGCCGCCGGGCCGGCGCAGCGAGCCGAACAGCGCCCCGCCGTCCTGCAGCTGGGCGAAGCCGTGCGGGGCCAGCACCGGCGCCAGCAGCGCGGTCAGCACGAACCCGCCGGTGAGCACCGCCCCCGCGACCACCATCGCCCGCTGCGTGCCGATCGCCATCAGTACCGCACTCTGGGATCGACGAGCGCGGCGACGGCGTCGACCAGGAAGTTTGCCACCGCGACGACCACGGCGAAGACGGCGACCAGCGCCTGCACCGCGACGAAGTCCCGCGCGGTCAGGTAGTGGGCGAGCTCGAAGCCCAGGCCCTTCCACTCGAACGTCGTCTCGGTCAGCACCGCCCCGCCCAGCAGCCCGGCGACCTGCAGCCCGAACACGGTGATGACGGGCACCAGCGCCGGGCGGGTCGCGTGCCGGTCGCGCAGCCGGGACTCGGTGACGCCCCGGGAACGGGCGGCCGTGACGTAGTCGGCGCCCAGCGTGCCGATGAGGTTGGTACGCACGATCCGCAGGAAGATGCCGGCGGTCAGCAGCCCCAGCGCCAGGCTGGGCAGCACCGCGTGATGCAGCACGTCGAGCACCGCGCCGCCGTCGCCGCTGCGCAGCGCGTCGATCAGGTAGACGCCGGTGACGCTGGAGCGGTTCGCCAGCTCCAGCTGCACGCCGGTGCTGGCCCGGCCGGCCACCGGGAACCAGCCGAGCCACACGGAGAAGACCAGCTTCAGCAGCAGGCCGACGAAGAACACCGGGGTGGCGTAGCCCAGGATGGCGAACAGCCGCAGCGCCACGTCCGGCGCGCGGTCGCGGTGGTAGGCCGCCAGCCGGCCCAGCGGCAGCCCGACCAGCACCGCGATCACCAGCGCGTAGACGGCCAGCTCCAGCGTCGCGGTGCCGTAGGTGCCCAGCAGGTCGCCGATCGAGCGGTTGTCCGTCGCCGTGCGGCCCAGGTCGCCGGTCGCCACGCCCTTGAGGAAGTCGGCGTACTGCACCAGCAGCGGCCGGTCGTAGCCGGCCTGGTGCAGCCGCTCCTGCAGCTGCGCCGGAGTCAGCCGGTCCCCGAAGGCGTTGCTGACCGGGTCCCCGGTGAGCCGCATGAGGAAGAACACCGCGGTCACCAGGGCGAAGACGGCCGGGAAGATGAGCAGGAAGCGCACCAGCAGGTAGCGGGCCAGTCCGGGCACCGGGCGCCGCCGCTTCAGCGTTTCGACAGCTCGGCCCAGCGGAACTGGTACGCGCTGTCGAGCTGCTTCGGCACGCCGTCGATCCCGGCGCGGGTCACGATCGCGGTGGAGCCCTGCAGCAGCGGCACGATCGGCAGGGCGGCCGCGACGGTGTCCTGGATCTGCCGCAGCGCGGCGGTGCGCTTAGCCGGGTCGACCTCGGTCTGCTCCTGCTTGATCAGCGCCAGGACGGCCGGGTCCGTGTAGCCGTTGTTGACCCAGTTGCCGGGGCCGAAGAAGGAGCCCACGTAGTTGTCGGCGTCGAGGTAGTCGGCGTACCAGCCCAGCTGGTAGGCCGGGTACTGGTCGGCGACGCGCTGCTTGGTGTACTGCGCCCACTCCGTCGACTGCAGGGTCACCTTGAACAGCCCGTCCGCCTCGAGCTGCGTCTTGATCAGGGCGTATTCGTCCTCCGAGGAGGAGCCGTAGTGGTCGGTGTTGTACTGCAGGTTGAGCGCCACCGGCGGGCTCACCCCGGCCGCGCTGAGCAGTTGCGCGGCGGCGGCCTTGTCCGGCCCGCCGCGCTTGTCGCCGTAGAGGGGCTTGAGTGACTCGGTGGCGGCGGTGATGCCCTGCGGCACGTAGGAGTACAACGGCTGGAACGTGCCCTTGTAGACCTGGTCCGCCAGTTGCGCCCGATCGATGAGGGAGGCCGCCGCCTTGCGCACGGCGAGGGCCTTCGCCGGGTCGGCCTGCGGCGTCGCCGACCCGAAGGGCTGCGTCTTGAGGTTGAACACGATGAACCGGATGCCGTTGCCGGAGCCGGTGTGCAGCACGATCTCCGGCTTGGTGCCGAGGTCCTGCAGGTCGCGGATGGTCAGCGTGCGGTAGACCACGTCGATGTTGCCCTGCTGGATGTCCAGCTTGAGGTTGCCGGCGGTGGTGTAGTACTTCAGCAGCACGCCGGTGTTCTTCGGGGTACCGAGCGAGCCCTGGTACGCCGGGTTGGGGCTGAACGAGACGAGGGAGTTCTTAGCGTAGCTGTCGATGACGTACGGCCCCGACCACGGCTTGCCGGCGACCACGGCGTCGTCGTCGAGGATCTTGTCGGCCGGGAAGACCTCCTCGTCCACGATCAGCCCGGCGGCGGTCGTGAGCACCTGCGGGAACAGCGTGTCGTTGGCCGACTTGAGCGTGAAGTCGACCGTGTCCGGCGCCGGCGCGGCCACCGAGTCGAGGTTGTACAGCAGCGACGACGGCCCGTTCTTGTCGGCGATCTTCAGCTGCCGCTCGAAGCTGAACTTGACGTCGGAGGAGCTCAGCTCGTGGCCGTTGGTGAACTTCAGCCCCGGCTTGAGCCGCACGGTGTACTTCGTGGGCGCGGCGAGCGAGATCGACGCGGCCAGGTCGGGCTTGACGTCGGTCGACCCGTTGGGCGCGCTGAGCAGCGTGGCGTAGACCTCGGTCTCGACCGTGCCGGACCCGGCGTCCCACGATCCGGCCGGGTCGATGCTGCTGACCTGGTCGGTCGTGCCGATCGTGACGGTCTGCCGGCCGCCCTGCGGCCCGGTGCCCGAGGAGGTGGCGGTGGTGCAGGCGGCCGTGCCGAGCAGCGCGACGAGCGCGACGGCGGCCAGTCGGGGCGGTGCGGTGCTGCGCATGGACATGTACCCCCGGGCAACGGCGATCGGACGTCGTGGACCGCCCTGACGCTAGGCGCGGCCGATGAAGCTATCTTTCCGATCAGAATAATGGGAAATTACATCCACGGCCATCCCTTGCCGCCAGGCCGTGGCGGTCGACGCCGGGTGCCCGCGCGGTGATCCGGATCGGTCCGATCGGCTGCTGATGACGCTGGGTGCCGCGCCGTAACGTCGCGTGTCATGAGGCTCGGGGTCGACTTCGGCACGTCGCACACGGTCGCGGTGGTGTCCCGCCCCGACGGGCGCACCGAGGCCCTGCTGTTCGACTCGTCCCCGCTGCTGCCGTCCGCGGTGTTCGCCGATCCCGGCGGCGCCCTGCTCACCGGGCGTGACGCCGAGCGCAGCGCGCGGCTCGACCCGGCCGCCTTCGAGCCGCACCCGAAGCGCCGCGTGGACGATGCCGAGCTCTTCCTCGGCGGCCGCGACCTGCCGGTCGCCGCGCTCGTCGAGGCCGTGCTGCGCCGCGTCGCCGAGGAGGCCGGCCGCACCCTCGGCCGTGCGCCCGAGGCCACGGTGCTCACCCACCCGGCCGGCTGGGGTCCGCAACGGCGCCGGCTGCTCGTCGGTGCGGCCGAGCGGGCCGGGCTCCCCGGCGCCGGCCTGATGCCCGAGCCGGTCGCCGCGGCCATGTACTTCACCGGCGTCCTCGGCCACCACGTCGCCGACGGCCACGCGGTCGTGGTGTACGACTTCGGCGGCGGCACCTTCGACATCAGCGTGGTCCGCCGGGCCGGCGAGCGCTGGGAGGTCGTCGCCGCCGAGGGCCTCGACGACGTCGGCGGCATCGACCTCGACGCGGCGATCGTGGACTGGGTCGGCCGGCAGGTCGGGTCGGCCCAGGGCGATCCCGCGCTGTGGGCGCGCCTGGACCGGCCGGAGACCACCCCGGACCGCCGGCACCGCCGGGCGCTCTGGGACGACGCCCGCTCGGTCAAGGAGTCGCTCAGCCGGGCCACGACGGCGGGGATCGCGGTGCCGCTCTTCGACGTCGACCTGCACCTGAGCCGGGCCGAGTTCGAGAACCTGGCCCGCCCGTGGCTCGAGCGCACGGTGGCGTTGACCACCGCGACGCTGTTCACCAGCGGGGTGACCGCCGACCGGCTGGCCGGCCTGTTCCTGGTCGGCGGGGCGAGCCGGGTGCCGCTGGTCGCGACGCTGCTGCACCGTGCGCTCGGGCTGGCGCCGGTGATCCTGGAGCAGCCCGAGCTGGTGGTGGCGCACGGCAGTCTGCTGGCTCCCGTGGTGCACGATCCGGCGGCGGTACCGTCGCCGGCCCCGGCACCGCCGATCGTGCTCAGCCCGGCTCCCGTCCCCGCGGCTCCCGTTCCCGTGACCCCGGTGCCCCCGATGCCGGGGCCCGTTGTCCACCCGGTGCCCCTTCCGCCGCCGTTCCCGGAGCCGCCGGAGCCGGCGCCGGCGCCGCCGCCGATACCGTTCGCGGAGATGCCGGCGCGGCATCGGCGCTTCCCGCCGTGGCTGTTCGTCCCCCTCGGCGCGGTGCTGGTGCTCGGGCTGCTCGGCATCGCGGCCGGCGACAGCCCCGCCGCCCCGCCGCTGCAGGAGGGCCTGTTCAGCCCGCTCACGCCCAAGCCGGTGCTCGTGATGATCATCCTGCTGCTCGTGGTCGCCTCGACCGGCCCGCGGCCCATGCCGGCCACACCCTTCGTGCCCGACGCGGCCTCCTACAAGGCGCTGGCCCCGGCGCTGGTCGCGACCGCCGGCGCGGTTGTGGCCGTGTTCCTGCTCGGGTTACTCCACGCGCCGTCCGCCGTGTTCCGGCTGGCCGACGCCCCCGCGTACCGGCTGGTCGGCTACACCTACTACAGCGCCGGGGCGCAGTGGATCTTCACGGGGCTCGCGTTCCTGGCCGTCCCGGGCCTGATCTACCTGCTGGCCCGGCCACCGCAGACCGGCGCCATCGAGATACCCGCCTCGGAAGGCCGCCGGCGAGCATGGCTCGGCCTGTGGGCGCTGGCCGGAGCGGTGCTGGCCCTCGGTACCGTCAGCCCGATCGCCTATCCGCAGTTCACCTTCGCCGCCGACCGGGCTTTCGACGTCGCGCCGCTGCGCGGAGTCCTCTCCACCCGCGGTGCGCTGACCTGGTGGATGGCTCTCCCACTGGGCCTGACCCTGATGATCGGCGCATGGCTGCTCGTCGGCGCCGCGTTGCGCCGGTGGGTCGCCGGCCACGCCGGGCGCCGCGTCGCCGCCCTGTCACTGGCGCTGGCCACCGCGGCCTTCCTGCTGCTCAACACCGTGTGGGAACGCGCCTACACCAACGGCGACGGCTCGCCGATCACCGGGGTGCGTCGCTGGTACTGGTACGAAATCGTCGCCCACCGCACCATCGACACCATGCCGTGGTGGTACCTGATCGCCGCGCTCGCCGTCATCGTCGGCGTCGGCGTGCCGTCAATCGTCCGCAGCTGCCGGTCGACCTACTGAGCCTGTTCAGCGGGTGGCGGCGTCAGGGGTAGAGCGCCGTGACGGCGCGCAGGGCGATGTCCACGGAGGCCTGGAGGTCTTCGCGGCTGGCGCCGGCCGCGGCGTGGACGGCGTAGCCCTCGCTGAGCGCCATCACGAATCGTGCCAGCGCCTTGGTGTCCACGCTGTCCGGGAGATCGCCTTCCTTCGCCGCCCGGGCCAGCCGTTCTTCGAGGGCGTCTTCGCTGGCGGCCCGGCCCTCGGCCAGGATTTCGGAGATGCCGGCGTTCGCCGGTGAGCAGGCCAGGCCACCCTGGATGGAAAGGCAGCCAGGGGGGTGGTCGCCGGTGGTGAGGGCGTCGACGCTGCAGCGCAGGTAGCTTTCGATGACGGTGTACGCGGTGGGCTGCTCAAGCGTGTCGCGGGCGTAAGCCACCGTGGTCTCGCGGTAGCGGGCGAAGGCGCGCCGGAACAGCTGCTCCTTGCTGCCGAACGTGGCATACAGGCTCGGCCGGTTGATGCCCATCGCGTCGGTGAGGTCGCTCAGCGACGCGCCCTCGTAGCCGTACCGCCAGAAAACCTCGGCGGCCCGGTCGAGGACCGTCTCCTCATCGAAGGCCCTCGGTCGTCCGTTGCCGGGCCGTTCAGCGCTCATCGGCCCACTCTACCGCTCGGTACAAAAAGTGAACCAGCTCACCAACCGATCAGTACAAAAGGTGTTACGGTGGCACCGCAACCGATCGGTACAAAAGGAGGAGCACGGTGGGACAGCTCGACGGCAAGACCGCACTCGTGACCGGCGCGACGTCCGGGATCGGCCTCGCCAGCGCCCGGGCGCTGGCGGCCGAAGGGGCGTCCGTCTTTCTGACCGGGCGCCGGGAGCAGGCGCTGGAGGAGGCCGTCGCCGGCATCGGCGCCGCTGCCACCGGCATCCGCGCCGACGTCAGCGACCTCGCGGACCTCGACCGGGTCATGGCCACGATCAGCGACAGCGGCCGGGACCTCGACATCCTCTTCGCCAACGCGGGCATCGCCGAGTTCGCGCCCCTGGGTGACATTTCCTGGCAGCATTACGCCGACACGTTCAACACCAATGTCGGCGGCATCCTGTTCACCGTTCAGAAGGCGCTGCCGCTGTTGTCCGCCGGGGCGTCGGTCATCCTGTGCGGCTCCAACATCGCCGTCAAGGCCAGCCCCTCGATGAGCGTGTACGCCGCCACCAAGGCCGCCGTGCGCTCCTTCGCCCGCAGCTGGGCCGCCGAACTCGTGGGAAGCAACGTCCGGGTGAACGTGGTCGCCCCCGGACCGACCGACACTCCGGGACTCAGCGGACTCGCGCCCGACCCCGAGGCCGCCGGGCAGCTGCTCAAGAGCCTGGCGGCCGGCGTGCCCATGAACCGCCTCGGCCGCCCCGAAGAGCTCGCCGACGCCGTGGTCTTCCTCGCCTCC
Source organism: Dactylosporangium sp. CA-092794 (assembly GCF_050948465.1). Classification (NCBI taxonomy): domain Bacteria; kingdom Bacillati; phylum Actinomycetota; class Actinomycetes; order Micromonosporales; family Micromonosporaceae; genus Dactylosporangium; species Dactylosporangium sp. CA-092794. The sequence goes on from NZ_CP192044.1 coordinate 5,459,474, forward strand.
GACCGCAGCAGCTTCATGACCGGCGCGGAGATCTCCGTCGACGGCGGCGCCAGCCAGGTCTGATGAACGACCACCCGAGGGGAACCATCGATGACGACAATCGGGCAGGCGTGATCCCAGGGGCGGACGTATGTCTCCGTGATCATGCTGCTCGTCGTGGCCGCACCACGGGTTTGCCATGATCCCGGAGCCTTTTGGTATACGGGGGTACATCACCACTCCACGATCATGAAAAACCGTTGGTGTCGATGCCGGTTGCGCATGATCCCGGAGACTTCCGGCCGCTGCGCCGATCCCGCGCGGCGCGGGCGGTGCCGGGGGCGGGGGCGGGCGGAGCGCGGCGGCTGCGGGCCGGACGCCTCCGGACCGCACGCGGCGCATCGCGGCCGTGTCGGTGCCGGTCCGTGGCGGACATGTCAAGCTCGCGCACCACCCCGGCGGACGTGCGGCCCGTGCTGGCCGTGATCGAATATCCTATGGGTTAGATAGACAATTGGGCCGCGAAGCTCTATGGTTGCGCTAGCGATCTTGGGTTGAGGCGGTGACGATGCCGGCAGGCGCGGCGGACGCGGTCGATGTGGTGGTCGTGGGTGGCGGGGTGACGGGCTCCGCGGCGGCCTGGCAGCTGGCCCGCCGGGGGCTCGCGGTGGTGCTGCTCGAGCGGTTCCCGGCCGGCCACACCAACGGCGCCTCGCACGGCGCGTCGCGGATCTTCCGGCTGAGCTACCCCGATCCGGTGCACATCGAGCTGGCGCGGGAGGCGGGGCGGCTCTGGCGGGAGCTGGAGGAGCTGACCGGCACCCGGCTGCTGACCGTCACCGGCGGCGTCGACCACGGCGGCCATCCCGACCTGAGCGAGCTGGCCGACGGGCTTGCCGCCGCGGGGGTACCGCACCGCTGGCTCACGCCCGCCGAGGCGGCCGAGCGCTGGCCCGGCATCCGGTTCGACACCCGGGCCCTGTTCCACCCGGACAGCGGCCGCCTCCACGCCGACCGGTCGGTCGACGCGCTGCAGGCCGCCGCCGGGAAGTCCGGTGCGCTCGTGCGGCACTCGACGCCGGCGACGGCGATCGAGGTGCTCGGCGAGGACGCGGTGCTCGTGCACACCGACGGCGGCGCCTACCGCGCCCGCCGGGTCGTGGCGGCGGTCAACGGCTGGGCCGGCAAGCTGGTCGGCGGGCTCGCGCCGCTCCCGCCGCTGCGGGTCACCCAGGAGCAGCCCGCCCACTTCGCCGCCCGCGAGCCCGAGGACGGCTGGCCCAGCTTCGGCCACCGCTTCGCCGAGGGCTCGGCGGCGGCCGGCGCGTTCTACGGCGGGATCTACGGGCTGGCCACGCCCGGCGAGGGCATCAAGGTCGGCTTCCACGGCGTGGGCCCCGAGGTCGATCCCGACCGGCGCGACTTCGCCCCCGAGCCGGGCCAGCTGGCCGCGCTGCGCGAGTACGCCCGCCGATGGCTGCCCGGCGTCGACCCCGACGCGTTCGCGCCCATCAGCTGCACCTACACCACCACACCCGACGCCACCTTCGTCCTGGACCGCCGCGGCCCCGTCGTCGTGGCCACGGGCTTCTCGGGCCACGGATTCAAGTTCGCGCCCGCGATCGGACGCGTGCTCGCCGATCTCGCCGTCGACGGCACCCGCCCGGACCGGCGCTTCGCCTTCACCCGATGAGCGAGAGGACTCGTATGAGTACCACACCCCTGGCCGTCCTGGATCTGATACCGCGCAGCAGCGGCGACAGTACCGCCGCCGCGGTGGCCAACGCCGTCGACCTCGCCCGGCAGGCCGAGCGGTTCGGCTACCTGCGGTACTGGTTCGCCGAGCACCACCTCAACCCCGGCGTGCTCGGCGCGTCCCCGGCCCTGTCCATCGCGCTCGTCGCCGGCGCCACCAGTAGCATCCGGCTCGGCTCCGCCGGTGTCCAGCTCGGCCACCGCCAGCCGCTGGCCACCGTCGAGGAGTTCGGGCTGCTCGACGCGCTGTACCCGGGCCGGCTCGACCTGGGGCTGGGCCGCTCGATCGGCCGGCCGAAGCCCGCCGCCGACGGTCCCGGCCGGCCTGACGCCGCCGCGGCGGCCTCGGCCTACACCGCCAACCGCGGCGGCGGGGCGCACACCGAGGACCAGCGCACGGACAACGGCCTGCTGCTGCCCAAGCAGTTCGACTTCCGCCGGCTGCTCTCGGGCTCGGCTGCCAAGCTGGCCGCCCAGCTCGACCTGCTGCAGCAGCCCGGCGCGTACACCCCCGACTACGACGCCCAGATCGGCGACATCCTCGCCTTCCTGGCCGGCACCTACGTGTCGCCGGACGGCGCGGCGGTGCACGCCTACCCCGGCGAGGGCGCCGCGGTGCAGGTGTGGATCCTCGGCGCGTCGGGCGGCTCCAGCGCGACCGTGGCCGGCGAGCAGGGGCTGCGCTTCGCCGCCAGCTACCACCACAGCCCCAGCACCGTCCTCGACGCGGTGGATGCCTACCGGGCCGCCTTCAAGCCCTCCGCGGACCTCGACCGGCCCTACATCTCGGTGTCCGCGGACGTCGTCGTGGGCGAGACCGACGAGCAGGCGGCCGAGCTCGCGTCCGGATACGGGCTGTGGGTGCGCAGCATCCGCCGGGGCGAGGGCGCGATCGCGTTCCCGACGCCCGAGGAGGCCGCGGAACACGAGTGGAGCGAGGACGACCGCGACCTCGTCCGCGACCGTACCGACACCCAGCTGGTCGGCTCGCCCGGGACCGTCGCGGACAAGCTCGAGCAGCTGCGCGACGCGACCGGCGCCGACGAGCTGGCGATCACCACCATCACCCACGACCACACCGACCGCGTGCGCTCCTACCGGCTGCTGGCAGAAGAATGGGCCCGACGATGACCGAGTACCTCAGCCCCGACGACCGGGCCTACACCAAGGTCTACAAGCAGCAGACCCCCGACATCCTCAAGGCGTTCGGCCAGTTCGAGGAGGCCGTCTTCGCCGCCGAGGGCCGCGCGATCCCGCTGAAGTACCGGGAGCTCATCGCGCTCGCCGTGGCGCTGACGACCCAGTGCGCCTACTGCATCGACGGCCACGGCAACCTCGCCGTGAAGGCCGGCGCCACCGAGGCGGAGCTGGCCGAGGCCGCGTGGGTGGCGGCCGCGCTGCGGGCCGGGGGCGCGTTCGCCCACGGCCGGCTCGCGTTCAAGCTCACCGACGAGGAGCACCGCCACTGAGGAGGGATCCGCGCGGCGGACGCCCGGCCCGGCCCGGATGTCCGCCGGACGGGGGTCATCGGCGCAGCGCCCGGCGGGCCAGGGCGTTGCCGGCGAACTGGCCGGCCTGGACGATGACGATGATGGTCGCCACGGTGAGGTAGACGACCGGCCAGTTGTAGCGCTGGGAGCCGTAGGTGACCGCGAAGTCGCCGAGGCCGCCGCCGCCGAACAGGCCCGCCTGGGCCGACATGTCCACCACGCCGACGAAGATGAAGGTGTACCCGAGGATGACCGGGCCCAGCGCCTCGGGGACGACCACGGTGAGCAGGATGCTCAGCGGCCGGGCGCCGGCGGCCCGGGCGGCCTCGATGACGCCCGGCTCGACCGCGAGCAGGTTCTGCTCGATGATCCGGCTGACCGCGAAGGCGGCCGCGAGCGACAGCGCGAAGGTGACCGCGTTGGTGCCGATGGTCGTGCCGATCGTCACCAGCATCAGTGGCTGGATGGCGGTGAGGAAGATGACGAACGGGATCGGCCGCACCACGTTGACGAGGATGTTGACCGCGACGAAGACGAGCCGGTTGGACAGCAGGCTGCCGGGGCGGGTCGCGTAGAGCACCAGGCCGAGCCCGAGGCCCAGCAGCCCGCCGGCCACGACCGAGATGGCGACGATGTAGAGGGTCTGCCAGATCGCCTCGCGGAACACCGGCAGGTTGGTCACGAACTCGTTCACTCAGCCGTCCTCCTCGGTCAGGTCGACGCCGTCGGCCCGCAGCGCGGCCACGGCCGCGTCGACCGCGCCGGTGGGGCCGGTCAGCTCGAAGGTCAGGCTGCCGACCGGGCGCTGCTGCAGTTCGCTGATGCCGCCGAAGACGATGTCCGCGGCCACGCCGTGGGCCAGGAACGTCTTGGCCAGCGCGGTCTGGAAGCCGGTGCGGTCGCGGATCGCGACGGTGACGAGCCGCCCGCTGTGGGTGCGGCGCAGCCGGGCGAGGGTCTCCGCCGACGGGCGGTCGCGCAGGGCGCCGCGCACGAAGTCGGCGGCCGCGGCGCTGCCCGGGCGGGCGAACACGTCGTAGACCGTGCCGGTCTCCGCGATCCGCCCGCCGTCCATGACCGCGACCCGGTCGGCCACCGCCCGGATCACGTCGAGCTCGTGGGTGATGAGCACGATGGTGACCCCCAGCTCCCGGTTGACCCGGCCCAGCAGGGCCAGCACCTCGGCCGTGGTCCGCGGGTCCAGCGCGCTGGTGGCCTCGTCCGCGAGCAGCAGCGACGGCTCGGTGGCCAGCGCCCGGGCGATGCCCACCCGCTGCTTCTGGCCGCCGGAGAGCTGCTCGGTGTGGTCGTGCGCGCGGTCGAGCAGGCCGACGAAGTCCAGCAGCCGGGCCACCCGCCGGTCCCGCTCGGCCCGCCCGACGCCGGCCACCTTGAGCGGGTAGGCGACGTTGCCGGCCACGGTGCGGGACCGGAACAGGTTGAACTGCTGGAAGATCATGCCGATGTCGCGCCGGACGCCGCGTCTGTCCCCTTCGGACAGTGCGGCGACGTCGCGGTCGCCGACGAACACCCGGCCGCCGGTCGGCGTCTCCAGCCCGTTGATCATCCGGAGCAGCGTGCTCTTGCCGGCGCCGGAGTGGCCGATGACGCCGAACACCTCGCCCCGGGCGACGTCAAGGCTGACGTCGTCGAGGGCGACCACCCGGGCGCCGTTGCGGCCCCGGGTGAACGCCTTCGTGACTTCAGCGTCAGCAGCCCCGCCGCCTGCAGCACGAGCAGGCCGCGGGCTTCGTTGATGGCGTCGTTGGGGATGGCGACCTTGGCGCCGTCCGGGAGCGCGCCGACCGACGTGTAGTTCAGCGAGTACAACGGCAGCGGGTAGACGGCGGTCGCGCCGATCGGCTGCAGGTCGTCGTGGGCGGTGGCGTTGTAGTTGGCGAGGTACTGGATGTGCTGGAACTCGTTGAGCTCGAGCTGCTGTTCCTTCAGCGCCGGGTTGGGCTGGCTGTAGTCGTTGAAGTTGACGAACGTCACGGTCACGTCGAGCCGTTGTCTGGCGAGGTCCGCGTAGGTCTTCCAGTAGGGCTGCGCCGCGTCGGTGACGCCGATGCGCACGGTCTTGGCGTCGGTGGATCCGCCGCCGGTGACGACGGCCACCACGATCGCGGCGGCGGCAACGACCACGACGGCGCCCGCGGCGATCCAGGGCCAGCGCCGTCGGGGGCGGGCGGGCAGTTGCGGTTGGTCGGACTGGTTCGGTTCGGCCGGTGTCGGCTGGGACATTTCACGTCTCCGGGAGCAGGGCGCACGGGAACGAGGGCACGCGGCAGAGCGCGCCCTCGGCGCAGGACAGGAAGGTGGTCGCGTCGCGTTACGGCGTCAACGACACAGGCAGCTGGCGACCTGTGCGTGATCGACGACGCGCCGGCTGGTCAGCAGGAGGACGCGAACGGGCGACGTCAGCATCGAAACTCCTGCCTCCTTTCCGGCATCGAAATCCGTGACCATCCTAACCTACCGGTCCGATAGACAACATGTGGTCTACGTCCCGTGCGTGCGTCATGCCCCGGCCGCTCACCGTCCCGGCGGTGCGCCGCCGGGGCCGCCGAGGCCGCCGGTCGGGGCGGTCCGGGTGTCGACCCGCGCGGTGAGGGAAACGGTGTAGCCGCGGTCCGCGTCGCCGGTCACGGTGCCCAGCTGCAGCGCGCCACCGTCGTCGCCGAAGACGTTGTCGCTCTGCAGCGTCACCCCGGCCAGGTTGCGCACCGAGGCCGAGTAGCCGGACCGGGCGTACACCGCGTCGCAGGCGTCCTTGGGCAGCGCGACCTGGGAGGTGGCGATGGCCTTGGTCGCGTCGGTGAGGCCGGCCCGGTCCGGGTACACCTCGAAGTGGACGTGCGGCCAGCGGCCCGCGTAGCAGCCGGGGAAGACGCTGGTGAACTTCACGGTGCCCGTCCCGTCGGCGAGCTGGACGCCGCGCAGGTAGTTCTGGTCGGTGACGCCCGGGGAGTACAGCGAATACCGGCCCTCCCGGTCGCAGTGCCACACGTAGACCGCCACCCCCGCGAAGGGGGCGCCGCCCGCGGCGAGGTCGACGATGCGCAGCTCCAGCGTCATCGGCACGCCCTCCGCGGCCCCGGCGGCGGTGCCGAAGCTCGAGCGGATGTCGGCGCGCACGATGCCGCTGTCGGTGAGCACGTCGGGGCCGTTGGAGCCGTCGCCCGGATACGGCCCGGCGGTCTCGTCCGGGATCTCACCGGCCGCGGCGCCGCCGGCCGACGCCGGGGCCGACGCGGCGCCGTCGCCCGCGGCCGGGGCCGACGCGGCGCCGGACGGGCCGGCGCCGGACCCGTCGTCGCAGGCGGCGGCCAGCCCGAGGGCCGTCGCGCCGAGCCCGAACGCGCGCAGCAGCCGGCGCCGGTCGAGCATCGTGCCGAGGTCGAACCCGAGGCCCTGGTCGACGATCTCCGCGCCGGGCCGGGCCAGCGGCCGCCCCTCGTAGGTGGGCCGCCGGTTGCTGTCCGCCATGACCGAACCTCCCCTGAGTCGCTTCCGTCAGAGGCTGGCCGCGGCGGCTGGCCGCTGCCTGCGCGCCGGCTGGGAATCGGCTGTGCGTCGGTGCCGCAGCGCCTATGCCGCGCCGTCGAGGACCGGCGCCAGGATGTGCCGGGGCACCCTGGGGGGTGTGGGGCGGCGCTGCCACTCGCGCGGATAGCCCAGCGAGACCTCCTCGAAGCGGACGTCGTCCTGGCGCGTGGAGCGCGGGATGTGCAGGTGGCCGTAGACGGCGGCGACGGCCCGGTAGCGCCGGTGCCAGTCGGCGGTGCGTTCCGTACCACACCATTGCGCGAACTCCGGATAGCGCAGCACGTCGGTGGGGTGCCGCACCAGCGGCCAGTGGCTGACCAGCACGGTGGGCAGCGCGGGATCGATCGCGTCGAGGCGCCGCTCGGTCTCTTCCACCCGGGCCCAGCACCACGACTCGCGATCCGGATAGGGGTCGGGGTGCAACATCATCTCGTCGGTGCAGACGATGCCGGTGCGGTAGGCGTAGGCGAGCGACTCCTCCTTGGTGTGCGTCCCCGGGGCGCGGAACGAGTAGTCGTACAGCTGGAACAGCGGCGCCACCACGACGGGCCCGCCGGGGCCGGTCCAGACCGGGAACGGGTCCTCGGGGGTGAGCACGTCGATCGAGCGGCACATCTCGACGAGCTGCTCGTAGCGCTCGACGCCCCGGGAGCGCACCGGGTCGTCGCGGTGCGTCCACAGCTCGTGGTTGCCGGGCGCCCAGATCACCGCCGCGAACCGCTCGCGCAGCTGCGCCAGCGTGCGCCGGATGTCGGCGAACAGCTCGCCCACGTCGCCGGCCACGATCAGCCAGTCGCCCGGGGAGCCGGGCCGGATGCCGTCGACGACATCGCGGTTGTCCGCGTAGGAGACGTGCAGGTCACTGACGGCGAGCAGCGAGGCCGGAGAGGACACGTGGGCTCCTGGTCCGATCGAGAACGATGATCGTGACAGTACCCCGGGTCGGCAGCACATGGATCCCGCGTCCGCGTTGGCTCTCGGTCCTCGGCGGCCGGCCGGACTACGCGGGTGCCTGAGCCGGGTGCCGCCGGCCGGCGCGCCGGGCCAGCTCGTCCTCGTCGACCAGGGTGAGCATCGGCGTGTCCGGCGCGCAGAACATCGTCACGGTGAAGCGCACCGGCACGTCGTCGCGGTGGTTGCCGTCCTGGTAGTGGATGACGTCGCCGCCCGGCTCCCAGAACACCTCGCCGGCGCGGACCACCCGGGGCGGCTCGCCCTCCAGTTCGAAGACCATCTCGCCGGCCAGCACGTAGCCGAACGCCGGCCCCGAGTGCCGGTGCGGCGGCGCGCCGGGGTCGCCCGGCGGATACTCGATCACGATGGTCATCGCGTGCGCGTCCTGCGGCACGAAGGGCGGCCGCGCCTCCTGCAGCACGGTGACCGCCGTCTGCCACGCCTGGGATCTCGCGTTGTTCGACATGGCGCCGCCGCTACCCCGTTCCCGGCCCGGCTAACCGGACCCCCGGCGCGCCGTGCCACCATGGCGCGATGCGCCATGTGTCCGACGCGGAACGCCGGGCCCGCCTCGCCGTCCGGCACGCGCTGGTCCCGGCGTTCCGCGCCGGCTCGGCGCAGGCGGTCACCCGGGCGATGACCGCGCTGCACGCCACCGAGCCGGCCACCGTCTACCTGTCCTGCTGGGCACGGACCGGATCGCTCGCCGCCGCCGACGTCGACCGGGCGCTCTACGAGGGCCGCGACCTGGTCAAGCAGCTGGCCATGCGGCGCACGCTGTTCGTGTTCCCGCGCGAGCTGCTGCCCGCGGTGTGGCCGAGCGCGTCGGCCCGGGTGGCCGCGAACGAGCGGGCCCGGATGGCGGCGGAGGTGGTCAAGGCCGGGCTCGCCGCCGACGGCCACGCCTGGCTCGACCGGGCCCGCGCCGAGGTCCTCGCGGTGCTCGCCGGGGCGCCCGGAGGCCGCACGGCCACCGAGATCCGCCTGGCGGTACCGATGATCGACGTGAAGGTGACGGTCACGCCGACCGACCCGTGGTCGGCCTCCCGGGTCCTCACCCAGCTCGGCGCCACGGCCGACATCGTGCGCGGCGCCAACACCGGCGGCTGGCACACCTCCCGCCCGCGCTGGACCCTGATGCGGCACTGGCTCGGCACGGTCCCCGCGCCGCTGGGCGCGGCCGAGGGCTACCGCGAGATCGTGCGCCGCTGGCTGTACTCGTTCGGCCCCGGCACCGAGGACGACCTGGTGTGGTGGCTGGGCGCCACGAAGACCGCGGTGCGCACGGCGCTGGCCGAGCTCGGCGCGGTCGCCGTCGCCCTCGAGCCGGGCGCGACCGGCTGGCTGCTGCCCGACGACCTCGGCGAGGTGAGCGATCCGGGCCCGTGGGCGGCGCTGCTGCCGGTGCTCGACCCGGCCGTCATGGGCTGGCAGGGCCGCGACTTCTACCTCGGCCCGCACCGCGACCGGCTCTTCGACCGCCGCGGCAACGCCGGCACGACCGCCTGGGCCGGCGGGCGGGTGGTCGGCTGCTGGGTGCAGGACGCCGCCGGCGCCGTCGAGGTGCGGCTGCTGGAGCCCGTGACGCCGGCCGAGCGGCGGCTCCTCGACGCCGAGGCGGCCCGGCTCACCGAGTGGCTCGCCGGCTTTCGCGTGCCGATGGCCTACCTGTCGCCGGCCATGAAGTCCTAGCCGGTGGGGCGTCCCGCGCCCGCCTCGCCGTCCGCGGCGCGGCGGGCGCGGAGGATCCCCCAGCCGACGAGGGCTGCGGCCACGGCGGTGAGGGTGAGGCCCGCGGTCGTGATCGCCGCCCGGAACTGCGCGGTCTGCGGCGCGCTCCAGCTCGAGGTGGCGATGTCGCCGGCGAACAGCGCCGCGAGGATCGTGCCGGCGGCGGCGATGCCGGTGCCGGAGGCGACCTCGGTGACGGTGTCGGTGAGCGCCGCGCCGATCGTGGTCCGATTCTTCGGCAGGCCACGCAGCACGTTGACCGCGGCGACGACGCCGACCACGCGCATCCCGGCCGCCACGAGCACGAGGGCGATCGCGACCCACACGTATCCGAACCGGCTCAGCAGGCCGTAGACGGCGAGCCCGAGCACGACCGCCGCGGCACTGAGCCATGCGGCCCGGCCGAAACCGGCCCGCCGCACGAACGGATTGACGAACGCGCCGCCCGCGACGAGGACGACGACCTGCGGCAGCATGCCGACGGCGGCGAGTGCGGGCGTCCATCCCCAGTCGAGCTGCAGCTGCAGCGTCACCATGTAGCCGAGCCCGGCGATCGCCAGCCCGGCGGCGGCCTTGTAGGCCAGGCCGCTGGCGACGAGCGGGCGGGCGACGAGCCTCAGGTCGAGCAGCGGATAGCGGGCCGAGCGCTCGCGGAGGACGAAGAGCGTCGCCCCCGCGACGGCGGCGGCGGTGACCGTCCACGGCGCCCATGAGCCGATGCCCTCGTTCACGAACAGCGTCGGTGCGACGAGCGCGAGCACGATCGTCGCCGTGCCCAGCACCGCGCCGGGGACGTCCGCCGGGTCGCGGTGGAGGTCGGCCGCTTCGTCCGCGGCGATGCCGGCCCGCACGCCGATGATCGCGAGCACGGCGATCGGCACGTTCACCAGCAGTAGGACCTGCCAGGGCGCGACCGCGAGCACGAAGCCGCCCACCGTCGGGCCGATCGCGAGCCCGACCAGGCCGACCGTGGAGATGAGCGTCGTCGCCCGCACGCGCAGGCCGTCGTCCTCGAACAGCCGGAAGGCCAGCGCCGCCGACCCCGGCGTCGTCATCGCCGCCGCGACGCCCATCGCCGCCCGGACGGCGATGAGCTGCTCCGCGGTGGTGACGAAAGCGGTCGCCAGGCTCGCGATGCCCAGCAGCACCAGCCCGATGAGCATGATCCGCCGCCGGCCGAACCGGTCGGCGATCGCGCCGAACACCAGCATCAGGCCGCCGAACACCACCGCGTACGCGCCCGTCACCCATTGCAGCGCGACGGTCGAAGCGTGCAGGTCGCGCCCGATCGTGGGCAGCGCGACGTTCAGGATCGAGTTGTCCAGCATCTCGAAGAGGAACACCGCCGACAGCCCGGCCAGGGCCACCCAGGCCGCCCGCAGCGACCGGGGCGCGCCGGAAGACCGGATCGCCGGTTCGTTCTGGTGAGTCTGGGCGCTCATGCGGGCTCCTTCCACGGGATACGAACACTGTTCTACGTCCGATCGCTGTTCCGCACAATACGAACGATGTTCCGAGTGGCGTAGAACACTGTTCGCCGGTTCGCTAGAATGCCCGCATGTCGACTCCGCAGCAACGGCGCGCAGCGCGGCACCAGCTCGGCGCCGGCCCGGGCACACCCGCGGCCCGGCGCGGACCGTCCGGCGGGCGCAAGCAGCCGATCACGGTCGACGCCATCATCAGCACCGCGTTCGGCATCGTGGAGCGGGAGGGATACGAAGCCCTGACGATGCGGCGCCTCGCCACCGCGCTGGAGACCGGGCCGTCGTCGCTCTACGCCCACGTGGTCAACAAGGAGGACCTGGACGAGCTGCTCATCGGCCGGCTGTGCGCCGAGATCGACCTGCCCGAGCCGGACCCCGCGCTCTGGCGGCGCCAGATCGCCGGCGTCTGCGCCCAGCTGCGCGACCAGTACCTGCGCTATCCGGGTATCTCCCAGGCCACCTTCGCCGCCGCTCCGTCCAATTTGGACACCCTGCGGGTCGGCGAGGGCATGCTCGCCATCCTGCTCGCCGGCGGCGTCGAGCCGCAGGCCGCCGCCTGGGCGATCGACGCACTGATGCTCTACGTCAACGCCTACAGCCTCGAGGTCTCCCTGGCCAACACCCGGCGCGGCCGCGGCGACGGCACCTGGGTCGTCGGCCGCGACGAGCTGCTGCGCCGGTACGCCGCGCTGCCCGACACCTTCCCGCAGACCAAGCGCTACGCCGCGGAGCTCACCGCCGGGACCGTCCACGACCGCTTCGACTTCACCATCGGCCTGATGATCGGCGGACTCGCCGGTTCCCGGTAGATCGACGCATTGCTCGCATCAATAGGTGCCATCAAAAATTACCGTTTTTCTTGATGTCGCGGGCTTCCTAGCCTGGTCGACGCGGATGTTGCCGACGTCACATTCGCGTCACAGAGGAGGCGGCATTGAGCGAAACGATGCTTGACGACATCCTGGCCCGGACGGCGGCCGGGCTGGCCGACGACCTGGTTCCGGTCGAGATCTTCAACGATGAGGCGGTCTTCCGGGCCGAGGTCGAGCGCATCTTCGGCCGCGGCTGGGTCTTCGTGGCCCACGAGAGCGAGATCCCCGAGCCGGGCGACTTCGTGCAGCGGCGGATCGGCCCGGATCCGGTCATCGTCACCCGGGACGGCGAGGGCGGCATCAACGTGCTGTCGAACTACTGCCGGCACCGCGGCACCCAGGTGTGCCAGACCGACCGGGGCAACTCGCGGTTCTTCAAGTGCAACTACCACGGCTGGACCTACGCCAACACCGGCGAGCTGGTCGGCACCCCGTTCCTGCGCCGGGCCTACGGCGAGCCGGTCGACGGCACGGCCTGGGGCCTGCTGCGCGCGCCGCGGGTCGAGTCGTGGCACGGGTTCGTCTTCGCGTCGCTGTCGGCGGGCGTCGAGCCGCTGGCCGACTACCTCGGCGGCGCGGGCTGGATGCTCAGCGCCCTGGTCGGCCTGCACCCGGACGGGATGCGGGTGGCCGGGCCGCCCGACCGCTACCACGTCAAGGCGAACTGGAAGACCGGCGCCGAGAACTTCGCCGGCGACATCTACCACGTGCCGAACCTGCACGGCAGCATGCAGGAGGTCGGCATCGCCGGCGGCCTCGACGCGGGCGGCGAGTTCGGCCGGCCCTACGAGTTCGGCGGCGGGCACGCGTTCATGGGCATCGCGTGGACGACGGCCGTGCACCCCGGGTTCGAGTTCTGGGGGTACCCCCCGGAGATCAAGGACCGCTTCGACCTCTCCGGGCTGGACGAGACGCAGGTCCACGTCGTCACCCACGACGGGCCGATCGTGGGCACGATTTTCCCGAACCTGAGCTTCTACCGGGGCATCGCCATGGACGGTGCCGGGCTGTCGTCGGTCATCACGTCGTTCCGGCAGTGGCAGCCGGTCGGCCCCGGCGAGCTCGAGGTGTGGAGCTGGCAGTTCGTGTGGGCCTTCCAGGACGAGCGGTCGGCGCTGCAGGACGCCGTCATCGGCCAGATGCAGTTCGGCTCGGCCGGCGTGGCCGAGCAGGACGACACCGTCGCCTGGGAGGGCGCCCCGCGCGCCGCGGCCAGCCCGTGGGCCCGGCGCGAGCGGATGGCGTTCCACTTCCAGCAGGGCAACCGCTCCGAGGTCGACCAGTCGCCCGATCCGGCCTGGAAGGGGCCGGGCATCCGGCGGCTGACCGGCTTCGGCGAGCACAACCAGCTGCACTTCTACCGGCACTGGCTGCGGGTCATGCAGGCCGGCGCGCCCGCCGCCGGGGGCGAGCGGTGAGCGCCCCGGCCCCCGCCGGCCTCGCCGTCGACGCCGAGGTCCACACCGCCGTCGTGACCTTCCTGGCCCGCGAGGCGCGGCTGCTCGACGAGGGTCGCGAGGAGGAGTGGTACGAGCTGCTGGCCGACGACCTGCTCTACACGATCCCGATCCGGCAGGCCGCCGAGCCGCGCTCGGCCGAGGTGGACCGCTCCGCCTACCGCCTGCGCGACAACAAGCGCAACATCCGGGCGCGCCTGGACCGCCTCGCGACCGGGCACGCCTACTGCGAGGTCCCACCCTCGCGCACGATGCGGCTGGTGGGCAGCGTCGAGGTCGCCCCGGGCCCCGCCCCGGACCTGCTCGACGTGTGGAGCGCGCTGCTGGTGTACCGCCAGCGCGGCATCGACCCGCACTTCGACCTCATCCCGTGCCGGCGCGCCGACCGCCTGCGGCGCACCGCCGACGGGCTGCGGCTGGTGTCCCGCGAGGTGATCCTGACCGAGACCAGCCTGGCGACGCCCAACCTCGGGGTGGTGCTGTGAACGGCCCGGTCCGGGTCGCCGTCGACGCGTCCCGGTGCCAGGCCTACGGGCTGTGCGTCGCCGTGCACCCCGACGTCTTCGACGTGCCGGCGGGCAGCCCGACGGCGGTCGTGCTGCGCGACGTCGTCGGCGCCGGGGACCTCGACGACGTCGAGCAGGCGGTCCGGGCCTGCCCCGCCCAGGCCCTCTCCCTGCACCCGGCGGGCGAGCGGTGACCACCGCGCCCGCCGCGGTGATCGCCGGCGCTTCCGCGGCCGGCCTGGCCGCCGCCGACGGCCTGCGCGACGGCGGCTGGACCGGGCCGATCGTCGTGCTCGGCGAGGAGCGGCGGCCGCCCTACGACCGCACGATGCTGTCCAAGGGCCTGCTCGCCGGGCCCGCCGCCGAGCCGCTGCCGCTGCGCACCCCCGAGCAGCTGGCCGGGCGCGGCATCGACCTGCGGACCGGCCACGCCGCCCGCGGCCTGGACATCGACCGCCGCTTGGTGGTCACCAGCGACGGCGCCGCCCTGCCCTACGCCGCGCTGATCCTCGCCACCGGCGGCCGCCCGCGGGCGATGGCCACCGCCGCCGGCCACCCCCTGCCGGGGCTGCGCACCGCCGAGGACCTCGAGCGGCTGCGCGACCTCACCGGCGCCGCGCGCGCCGTGACGCTGATCGGCGCGGGCTTCATCGGCCTCGAGATCGCCGCCGCGCTGCGCGGGCGGGGCGTGCCGGTCGCGGTGCTGGGCGAGGAGCCCCTGCCGCTGGCCGGGCCGCTCGGCGACGGCGTGGCGCGGTGGCTCTGGGAGCGGCACCTGGCCCATGGGGTCGGCGGCCGCCTCGGCACGAAGGTGATCGCGGTCGGCGGCGGTCCGGGCGACTACCGGGTGCGCCTGGCGGACGGCACCGCGCACCACGCCGACGTCGTCCTGGCCGGCGTCGGCGTCGTCCCCCGCGACGAGTGGCTGAGGGGCTCCGGGGTCGCCCGGCGCGGCGGCGTGCTCTGTGACGCCGCCGGGCGCACGGGCGTGCCGGACGTGTGGGCGGCCGGCGACGTCGCGCGCACCGGGGGAGCGGCCCCGTTCGGCCACTGGACCAACGCCGTCGAGCAGGGCCGCAACGTCGGGCTCAACATCGCCCGCGGCGAGGCCACCGCCTACCACGGGCTGCGCAGCTTCTGGACCGAGCACTACGGCCACACGATCCGCTCGCTCGGCACCCGCGCGCCCGGCGACCTGGACGAGACCGTCGAGGGCGAGGTGGCCGGCGGCGAGTTCGTCGTGCTGCACCGCGCCCGGGACGGCGCCTGGCACGGCGTCACCGCCTGCGGCCGGGACCGCTCGCTGCGCGGCTACCGCCGGCTGCTGCTCGCCGGTGCACCGCTCGCCGACGCGCACGCGCTCGCGCGGCACCAGCGCTGACGGGCTCATCCCCGATTTCCGACGAACGAAAGGTACACCCGAATGAACATGCTCGAAGGGGACGTCGTCCTCGTCCTCGGCGGCGGCTCGGGCCTGGGGCTCGGCATCGCCCGCCACTGCATCGCGGAGGGCGCCCGGGTGGCGATCATGGAGATCGCCGAGGAGAAGCTCGCCGCGCTCAAGCCCGAGCTCGGCGCGGAGGTCCTGCTCTTCCACGGCGACGTCACCAGCGTCGAGGACCTGACGGCGTGCCGCCGCGCGGTCGTCGAGCGGTGGGGCCGGCTCAACGCCCTGATCGGCTCGCAGGGCATCTTCGACGGCAACGTGCCGCTGCGGGAGGTGCCGGTCGAGCGGGTCGCGCCGCTGTTCGACGAGCTCTTCCACGTCAACGTGCTCGGCTACTTCCTGGCCGCCCGGGTCTTCGGCGACCTGCTGGAGGACAGCGCCGGCGCCATCGTGCTGACCTCGTCGGTGGCCGCCTACGCCGCCGACGGCGGCGGGCTCATGTACACCGCCACGAAGGGCGCGGTGGTGAGCGCGGTGCGCCAGCTCGCCCTCGAGTTCGCGCCGCGCGTGCGGGTCAACGGGGTGGCGCCGGGCGCGATCGCCGACAGCCAGCTGCGCGGCCCGCGGGCGCTGGGGCTGGATCACTTCAAGCAGTCCGACGTGCCCAAGGACGCGATGCTCGCGACCTACCGGACGCTGTCGCTCATGCGGGAGCTGCCGACCCCGCTGGAGTACGCCCCGATCTACGCGTTCCTCGCCTCGCGCCACAACACCGTCGTGACCGGCCAGACGGTGCTGCTGGAGCAGGGCGCGCTGAACCGGGCGATGCTCAGCGCGCCGGGGATGACCGGCGGCGTCGGGGCCGGCCTCACGCCTCGACCGTGACCTGCGCGGCCAGCTCCAGCAGGCACTCGCGCAGCCACCGGTGGCCGGCGTCGCGGTCGGTGCGGTTGGTCCAGACCATGATCTCGGTCATCGGGTGCAGGTGCTCGATCGGCGGGCGGAGCAGCTTCAGGTTGTTCTGCTCGGCCACCTGCCTGGCCAGCCGCTCGTGGATCACGGTGATCAGCCGGGTGCCGTGCAGCAGGAACGGGGCGATGCCGAACTCCGTGGTGATCTCCACGTTGCGCGGCACCCCGATGAGGTCGAGCTGGATCTCGGCCGGCGAGCGGTGCCGGCCCGAGAAGGTCGCCAGATACGGCAGGCTGGTGAACTGCTCGTAGGTGATCTCGTCGCCGATGTCGGGGTGGTCCCGGTCGACGGCGACGACATACCGGTCGCTGAACAGCTCCCGGTGCGGGAAGAGGTGGTGCTCCGGGTACGCCTCCCGGGGAATGATCAGCAGATCCACCTCGTGGCGCTGCAGGCGGCTGGCGAAGTCGTCGCCCGGGGGCTCGATGTGCAGCCGGACCCGCGGCGCCTCCACGGCCAGCCGGGCCAGCAGCGGCTGCAGGAAGGTCGAGGTCAGGTGGTAGTTGGTGAGCAGGATCAGGAAGGTGCGCGCGTCGGTCGCCGGGTCGAACTGCCCGCGGTGGGTCAGCACCTGCTCGATGTCGATCAGGATGCCCCGGACGGGCTCCAGCAGCGACTCCGCCAGCGGCGTGGGCACCAGCCCGCGCCCCTCCCGGACCAGCACCGGATCGCCGAGCAGCCGGCGTAATCGGCCGAGGGTGGAGCTCATCGCCGACTGACCGACGCCGAGCCGCCCGGCCGCCCGCGTGACGCTGCGCTCGGCCACCAGCGCCTCGAAGGCGACCAGCAGGTTGAGGTCGACCCGCCTGAGGTCGACGCGATTGGCGCTCACGTCCCCAGATTAAACGATCAGATCGATGCAACAGGCCGAAATCATCACTCGAAACGGAAGCAGGTGGGCATGATCGCCACCGAACCATCGACGGGCCCGGAGGGGCAGACGCTGGAGGGGGCCAAGGCCTGGCTCCGCCGGCACCTGGAGGCCCGCCGGCACCCGATGAACACCATCGACGAGCCGGCCGCCGCGCGGGCCATCGACGAGCTGACCGGACTCGACCCGCGGTCGTGGGCGCGCACCTGGCTCGCGGGTGCCTCGGCGTTCGCGGCCGCCGCGGAGCCGGCCGAGGCCGCCGGCGACCGCCGGGCGGCCCGCGAGGCGTGGTGGCAGGCGTACCAGTTCGCCTTCCTCGGCCGCTATCCGGTGCCCAGCCACCCGGCCAAGGCGGACGCGTACGACCGCGCGCGGGAGTACTTCCTGCGCGCCACCGCCCTGGACGACCCGCCGGTGCGGCGGATCGAGGTGCCCTTCGCCGGGCGCGCCGGGGAGGGCGACACCGTCGCGTTCTACGTCGCCCGGCCCGCGGGCGTCGAGCGCCCGCCCGTGCTCATCTACTGGGCGGGCATCGACTCGTGGAAGGAGGAGTCGATCGTCGGCAGCGAGCGGTACTGGCGGCGCGGCATCGCCACCGTGCACGTCGACATGCCCGGCGTCGGCGAGTCGCCGGTGCTGGCCGGCGCCGACGCCGAGCGGGCCTGGGATCCGGTCTTCGACTGGATCGCCGGCAGCGACCTCGACGACCGCCGGGTCGCGGTGCTGGGCGGCTCGTTCGGCGGCTACTGGGCCACCAAGCTCGCGCACACGCGTCGGGACCGGCTGGTCGCCGCGGTGAACTGGGGCGGCGGCATCCACCTGACGTTCCAGCCGTCGTGGCAGGGGCGCTCGCGCAACGCGTCGTCGTACCTCATGGACCTGATGGCGGCCCGGGCCCGCATCTTCGGCGGCGCGACGTTCGCCGACTACGTCGCCCGCTGCCCGGAGCTCTCCCTGCTCGACCAGGGCGTGCTCGACGGGCCGTCCTGCCCGCTGCTGCTGGTGAACGGCAAGGACGACCTGCAGAACGCCTCGGCGGACATCGCCCTGGCGCTGGAGCACGGCGACCCGAAGACCGCCCGGCTCTACCCGGGCGGCCACATGGGCGCCGACATGAAAGCCATCCAAGACGTCATCGCCGACTGGCTGAGCGGCTACCTGCTCGGCCCGGCCGGGGAGAGGACCGAGCCGTGACCGAACACCTGATCACCCACCTGCGGCACGTCGACTTCGCGATGCCCGACCTGGACCGGCAGCTGACCTTCTACCGGGACCTGTGGGGCCTGACCGAGGTGGCGAACGACGCCGGCGTGCACTTCCTCGCGGCGGAGGGATCGCCCGAGCAGTACATCGTGCGGCTGCGCCGCGATGACCTCAAGCGGCTGGACCTGCTGGCCTTCGGCGCGGCGAGCGCGGCCGACGTCGACGAGCTGACCGAGCGGCTGGTGCGGGCCGGGGTGCGGCTCGTGCACGAGCCGCGGGCGCTGGACACCCCGGGCGCCGGGTACGGTGTGCGCTTCTTCGACGGCGACGGCCGCGTGGTGGAGGTGTCCGCGGACGTGGCGGTGCGGGTCCACCGCCGGATCGAGGAGCGCGAGTCGATCCCGGTCCGGCTGTCGCACTTCGTGGTGAACTCGCCGAACCCGGAGGCCACCGTCGCCTGGTACGAGCGGCACCTCGGCTTCCGGCTCTCCGACGCCATGCGCCTGCCCGGCCTCGGCGAGTTCATGTGGTTCCTGCGGTGCAACCGCTGGCACCACAGCTTCGCCGTGTCGCGCGGCCCGCACGTGGCCATGCACCACCTGTCGTTCGAGATGCGCGGGCTGGACGAGTACATGCGGGGGACGGGCCGGATGCTGCGCGCCGGGGTCGAGAAGGTCTGGGGCCCCGGCCGGCACAAGGCCGGGGACAACACCTTCAGCTACTTCCTCGACCCGGTGGGCAACACGGTGGAGTACACCACCGAGCTCGAGCTCGTCGACGAGGACACCTGGCACCCGACCGTGTTCGACGCGCAGGACCCGGACGTCGCGGACCAGTGGGGCACGGCGAACCCGATGAGCGAGATCGTCGCCGCGAAGCAGTTCAATGACCCGGACAAGGGCGTCTTCGTCGCGCCCCCGATGTGACCCGCCCGCGGGCCCGGCCGGCGCTCGTCCGGCCGGGCCCGCCGCGTGATATTTACTCGCGCGTAACGAGCCGTCGCTACGATGCGCTCAGTAAACCGGGCTTCAGGGAGGTCGGCCGGTTACTCGACGGCGGTATCGCGCATACTCTCGACATCATTCTTCGATGATATGCCCCGGCGCGTCAGCGTAAGCTGGACGCGCCGTTTGTGCTGCCTGCCTCCAAATTTTAGGTAAAACGAACGTTAATGGCGTTCCGCGATATCGTCTGCGCCTTACCTTTTGCTGAAGGTGCCCTGAGGGTTGCCTGATCCGGTACGCTATAGACGCTTTCGCAGATATGATTTAACGACTTTTGGTGATCGACGTATTCGCTGCTCAAATGCGATATTCGAGATCGATCCGGTCAACCGTTCAGGTGCATTTTGAGGCGCGTCAGGCGCGGTAATTTTCATCACTGACAGTGAATGCGTTGTGCGCTTTACGACATGGCCACCCGTCTATATCGTGGTGATCGTCCCGCCATTACTGCTGGCGAAGAACGGGAGCCCGATGAGCACCATACGAGCCGAAGCCGGCCCGGTAATCGCCGTGAGCCCGGCCGCCGCCGTCGAGTTCAGCCCGCGCATCGTCGCGGCCGCGGCGACCGGCGGCGGATTGGGAATACTCGACCTCGCCGCCGGCGATCGCCGGGCCCTCGACGCACTGCGGCAGGCGGCGGCGTGGTCGCCCGCGCCGATCGGGGTGCGGGTGCCGGCCGGCTGCGCCGCGACCCCCGCCGACGTGGAGCGTGCCGGCGGCGGGCGGGTCGCCACCGTGGTGCTCGAGCCGGGCTCGCCCTGGGATCAGGCCGCGACCGCCGCGCAGTACCGCACCCTCGTGGAGGTCACCGACCTCGAAGCGGCCTTCCGCGCGGCCGGGGCCGGCGCGCACGGGCTGATCGCGCGCGGCATGGAGGCGGGCGGCCGGGTGAGCGAGCTGAGCTCGTTCGTGCTCCTGCAGCGGCTGCTCGGCCCCGGCGGGCCCGGCCTGCCGGTGTGGGTCTGCGGCGGCATCGGCCCGCGCAGCGCGGCCGCCTGCGTGGTCGGCGGCGCCAGCGGCGTCGTCATCGACACCCAGCTGGCCCTGATGCCCGAGTCCGAGCTGCCCGACGACGTGCTGGCCGCGATCCGCCGGATGGACGGCTCGGAGACGGTGCTGGTCGACGGCTACCGCGGCATCCGGCCCGCCGGGCACCGCACCGGCGACGGCGCGGATCCGCGCGAGGGCCTGCTGCCGGTCGGCCAGGACGGCTGGCTGGCCGGCGTGTTCGCGCAGGCCTGGAGCGGCACCGCCGCCGCCGTGCGCGGCCTCACCGCGGCGATCGAGGCGGCCGCGGCCGACGACGGCGCCGCCGGGCTGCTGCGCCCGGGCGCGCCGATGGCCGAGGCGCACGGGCTGCGGGTCCCGGTGGCCCAGGGGCCGATGACCCGGGTCAGCGACGAGGCGGCCTTCGCCGCCGCGGTGGCCGCCGACGGGGCCCTGCCGTTCATCGCGCTGGCGCTCGCCGACGCTGGCCAGTGCCGGCGGATGCTGAGCGAGACCGCCGCCGCCCTCGGCGACCGGCCGTGGGGCGTGGGCATCCTGGGGTTCGTCCCGGACGAGCTGCGCGCCGCCCAGATCGAGGTCATCCGCGAGATCCGCCCCGCCTGCGCCATCATCGCCGGCGGCCGGCCCGCCCAGGCCAAGGCCCTGGAGGCCGAGGGCATCACCACCTACCTGCACGTGCCCTCGCCCGGCCTGCTGCGGCAGTTCCTGCGCGCCGGCGCGCGCCGGTTCGTCTTCGAGGGCGCCGAGTGCGGCGGCCACGTCGGCCCGCGGGCCAGCTTCCCGCTGTGGGAGGCGCAGCTGGCCGTCCTCGAGGAGTTCCTCGCCGACGCGCCCGCCGGCGCCGCGGCGCAGCTGCACGTGTTCCTCGCCGGCGGCATCCACGACGAGCGGTCGGCCGCGATGGCGGCCACCATGGCCGCGCCGCTGGCCGCCCGGGGCATGCGGTTCGGCGTGCTCATGGGCACCGCCTACCTGTTCACCCGGGAGGCGGTCGACTGCGGCGCGATCCAGCCGCGCTTCCACCGCGAGGTGCTCGAGGCGACCCGCGTGTCGCTGCTGGAGACCGCGCCCGGCCACGCGACCCGGTGCCTGCACAGCCCGTTCGTCGACGACTTCCACCAGCTGCAGGCGGAGCTGGCCCGGGCCGGCACGGACAGCCGCGACGTGTGGAGCCAGCTGGAGATGCTCAACGTGGGCCGGCTGCGCATCGCCAGCAAGGGGCTGCGCCGCGAGGGCGAGCGGATCGTCGGCGTCGACGAGGCGACGCAGGCCGCCGAGGGGCTGTTCATGGCCGGTCAGGTCGCGGTGCTGCGCAACCGCCCGACCACCGTCGCCGACCTGCACGCCGCGGTGACCGAGCACGCGGCGCGGTACCACGCCGAACGGCTGCGCCGGCTCCGTGCCGAGCCGGCGCCCGCCCGCGACGACGCCGGTCCGCTGGACATCGCCATCGTCGGCATGGCCTGCATCCTGCCCGACTCGCCCAACCTGGCGGCCTTCTGGCACACCGTCCTGTCCGGCCACGACGCCGTGCGCGAGGTGCCCGCCGAGCGGTGGGACGTCGACACGTACTACGCGCCCGAGGTCGGCCCCGGCCAGACCGGCCGGATCAGCGTCTCCAAGTGGGGCGGCTTCCTCGAAGACGTGCCCTTCGACGCCATCCGCTACGGCATCCCGCCGGCCGCGCTGGGCAGCATCGACCCGACCCAGCTGCTCGCCCTCGAGGTCTCCGGCCGGGCGCTGGCCGACGCCGGCTACGCCTACGACGCACCGGGCGCCGACCACTCCCGCACCGGCGTGGTCTTCGGCGCGGAGGCGGGCAGCGACATGGGCCACGCCCAGACGCTGCGCACCATGCTGCCCGCCTACCTCGGCGACGTCCCGGCGGAGCTCGAGTCCCTGCTGCCCACCGTCACCGAGGACACCTTCCCCGGCGTGCTGGCCAACGTCATCGCCGGGCGGGTGGCCAACCGGCTCGACCTCGGCGGGCCGAACTACACCATCGACGCGGCCTGCGCCTCCTCGCTCGCCGCCCTCGACGCCGCCTGCAAGGAGCTCGCCGCCGGCGGCAGCGACCTCATGCTCTGCGGCGGCGCCGACCTGCACAATGGCATCAACGACTTCCTCATGTTCACCTCCGCGCACGCCCTGTCGCCGACCGGGCGGTGCCGCACCTTCGACAGCACCGGCGACGGCATCGCGCTCGGCGAGGGCGTGGCCTGCGTGGCGCTCAAGCGCCTGGCCGACGCGCAGCGCGACGGCGACCGCATCTACGCCGTCGTCAAGGGCGTCGGCGCCGCCAGCGACGGGCGCGCCCTCGGGCTGACCGCGCCCCGCCCGGAGGGGCAGCGGCGGGCGCTGGACCGCGCGTACGACCAGGCCGGCATCTCCCCCCGGGACGTCGGCCTCGTCGAGGCGCACGGCACCGGCACGGTCGTCGGGGACCGCACCGAGCTGGAGACGCTGACCCGGCTGTTCACCGAGTCCGGCGCCGAGCCGGGTGCGTGCGCGCTGGGATCGGTCAAGTCGCAGATCGGGCACACCAAGTGCACCGCCGGGCTGGCCGGGCTGATCAAGGTGGCGCTGTCGCTCTACACCGGCGTCCGGCCGCCCACCATCAACCTCAGCCGGCCAAACCCGGCCTGGCACCCGCGGCAGAGCCCGTTCGGGTTCAACACCCAGGCCCGGCCCTGGCCCGGCCCGGCCGCCGAGCGGGTCGCCGGGGTCAGCGCCTTCGGCTTCGGCGGCACCAACTACCACGCCGTGCTCACCGCGTATGCCTCCGCGCCCGAGCCGCGCCACAGCCGGCAGGCCTGGCCGGCCGAGCTGTTCTGCTTCCGCGGCCCCGACCGGGCCGCCGCCCACGCCGTGCTGCGCACCCTCGCCGGCACGCTGGGCGAAGGCGGGACGTGGCGGTTGCGCGACCTCGCGGCCACGGCGGCGCGGGAGGCCGAGCAGCGCCCCGGACCGGTGCAGGTGGCGATCGTCGCCCGGGACACCGCCGAGCTGGCCGCCCTGGTCGACCGGGCGCTCGCCGGCGAACACGACCCGAAGCGGGGGCTGGTCCAGCCCGAGCACCCCGGCGCGTACACCGCGGCCGAGGTCGCCTTCCTCTTCCCCGGCCAGGGCAGCCAGCGCCCGGGCGCGCTCGCCGAGCTCTTCGTCGCCTTCCCCGAGCTGCGGGAGTACCTCGACCTCGGCCGCGAATGGGCCGACCGGCTCTTCCCGCCGGCCGCCTTCGACCCGCAGGCCGAGCAGGAGCAGGCGGACCGGCTGCGCGACACCAGAGTGGCCCAGCCCGTGCTGGGCATCGGCGGGCTCGCCGCCGCCCACCTGCTCGGCCGGCTCGGCGTGCGGCCCGCGATGGCCGGCGGCCACAGCTACGGCGAGCTGGTCGCCCTGAGCGTCGCCGGGGCCCTCGACCCGCAGACCCTGCTGGGCCTGAGCCGGGAGCGGGCCGCGGCGATCCTCGCGGCGGCCGGCGACGACCCGGGCGCGATGGCCGCGGTCGGCGCGAGCGCCGCCCGCTGCGCCGAGGTGCTCGCCACCGCCGGCCTCACCGGCGAGGTCGTGCTCGCCAACCACAACGCGCCCGACCAGGTGGTGATCTCGGGGACCACGCCCGCCGTGCGGGCGGCCGTCGCCGCGCTCAAGGACGCCGGCGCGACGGTCCGGCCGCTGAACGTGGCCTGCGCCTTCCACAGCCCGGTCGTGGCCGGCGCGGTGGACCGCTTCGCCGAGGTCCTCGGCGGCGTGCCGGTCGCGCCGGCCGCCATCCCGGTCTGGTCCAACCGGACCGCTGCGGCGTACCCGGACGGCCCGGACGCCATCCGGCAGGAGCTCGCCGCGCAGATCGGCGCGCCGGTGCGGTTCGTCGAGCAGATCGAGTCCATGTACGCGCACGGCGCCCGCGTCTTCGTGGAGGCCGGCCCCGGCACCGTGCTCACCCGGCTGGTCGGCGCCGCGCTCGGCGACCGGCCGCACCTGGCGGTGGCCTGCGACGCCCAGCCCGGCGAGGGCCTGCGCGCGTTCCTGCTCGCGCTGGCCGAGCTCGCCTGCGCCGGCGTGCCGGTGCGCACCGGCTGGCTCTACCGCGGCCGGGATGCCGGACCGCCCGCGCCGCCGCCCAACCGTCCCATGTGGACGGTGAACGGACAGCTCGTCCGCGACCGCGATGGAAACCCCCTCCCCGGCGGAATGACGCCACCTCGACGCATCAAGGAGTTGTCGATGACCGTAGTGAGCGGTACCACCACGGGTGGCCGGGACAGCCGGGACGAGCTGATCAGCGAGTTCCTCCGCACGAGCCGGGACCTGATCGCCACCCAGCGCGACGTGATGCTCGCCTACTTCGGCGGCGGCGGGCGCATGGTCTGGCAGCCCGCCGAGCCCATCGAGCCGGCCCCCATGCAGATGGCGATCGCGCCGGTGCCCGTGTCGCCGGCACCGGCACCGCCACTACCGGTCCTGATGCCGGTGGCGCCTGCGGTCCCGGCGCCGGTGGCGGCCCCCGCGCCGGTGGCCGTCGCGGCCACGATCGACTTTCAGGGCGCGGTACTGGTCGTGATCAGCGAGCGCACCGGCTACCCGGTGGACCTCATCGATCTCGACCTCGACCTCGAGGCCGACCTGAGCATCGACTCCATCAAGCGGGCCGAGGTGGCCGGCGAGGTGGCCAACCGCCTCGGCCTGTCCACCGAGGGCGACGAGGCGGAGCTGGAGGACCTGGTCAAGGCCCGCACAGTGCGCACGATGGTCGACTGGCTCAACCAGAAGGCCGGAGGGCAGCCGGACCCTTTCGCTGAGGCGGCGCTCCCGCCGCTCGCGCCGGCCCGTCCGGCGCACGGGGGCGTCGCACCGAAGCGAATGGTCATGCAGCCGGTGGCCCTGCCCGAGGCCGGCGCGGAGGCGGGCACCCTCGTCGGCGCACGGTTCCTGGTCACCGGCGACTCCCCGGTCGCCGCGGCGCTGGCGGCGCTGCTCGGCGAATACGGCGCGGCGGTGCGCACGGCGCCGTCGGCCGCCGACGAAGCGACCGGCGGGCTGGACGGGCTGGTGCTGCTCGACGGGCTCGCCGGGGCGCCGCTGCTGCCGGACGCCTTCGCGCTCGTCAAGCGCACGCTGGGCGGCGGGCCACGCTGGCTCGTGGCCGCCGCCGACCTCGCCGGCGGGGCCGGCACCGACGGCCTCAGCGGCCTGTTCCGCACGATCGCCCGGGAGTACCCGCAGGTCGACGCCCGTGTGGTCGGGCTCGACGGCGCGCTGCCGGCCGAGCGGCTGGCCCGCGACCTGCTGGAGGAGATCCTCGCCGCCGACCGGGTGCCGGTGGTGCGGCGGGGCCCCGGCGGGCGCTCCACCGAGGACCTGGTGCCGCAGAGCCTGGGCATGCTCGCCATCGCGGGCGCCGGGCCGGCCGGCGACGGCGCCGCCGAGACACAGGCGCTCGGCCTGGACCGGGACTCGGTGGTGGTGCTCTTCGGCGGGGCCCGCGGCATCACGCCGTGGTTCGCCCGCACCCTCGCCGGGGCCGGCCACTGCCGCATCGAGCTCGTCGGGCGCACCCCGCTCGCGTCCGGGGCCCAGGACCCGGCGCTGGCCGGCATCGCCGACGCCGCCGGGCTGCGCGCCGCCCTGGCCCGCCAGGGGATGCGCGCACCCGCCGAGATCGAGCGGACCGTGCAGGCCACCCTGGCCGCCCGGGAGGTCGAGGCCACCCTGGCGGAGCTGCGCGAGCTGGGCGCCACGGTGCGCTACCACCGCGTCGACGTGCGCGACGACGAGGCGGTCCGCGGGCTGCTCAAGGAGATCCACGGCGAGTACCGCCGCATCGACGGCGTCGTCTATGCCGCCGGTGTCATCGAGGACAAGCTGCTGGCCGACAAGCAGCCCGAGTCGTTCGCCCGGGTGTACTCCACCAAGACCGACGGCGCCCGGGCCGTGCTCGACGCGATCGAGGGCCTCGGCGCGGCCCCGCGGTTCGTGGTGCTGTTCGGCAGCATCGCCGCCGCCTACGGCAACCGCGGCCAGGGCGACTACGCGGCCGCCAACGACGCGCTGGAGGCGATCGGGGCCCGCTGGGCGCAGCGCACCGGGCACCGGTGCCTGACCGTCCACTGGGGACCGTGGGCGCCGTCCGGCGGGCACCACGGCATGGTCAGCCCGGAGCTGGGCAAGGAGTACGCCCGCCGCGGCATCGAGCTGATCGACCCCGAGGAGGGCGCGCTCAGCCTGCTGCGCGAGCTCGCCTGGGGCGACCCCGCCGTCCGGTCCGTCGTCTACACGGCCTCGGGGTGGTGAGCGGCATGTCCGAGGGGACGGCAATCGCGATCGTCGGCATGGCGGCGGTCATGCCCGGCGCCGGGTCGGTCGAGGCCTACTGGCGCAACCTGGTCGACGGCGTCGACGCCATCACCGACCTGCCGGCCAACCGGTGGGACGACGAGTTCTACGACCCGCAGCACGCCGACCGGCCCGACCGGGTCTACTGCCGGCGCGGCGGCTTCATCGACGAGTACGCCACCTTCGACCCGCTGCGGTTCGGCATCATGCCGGCGTCGGTCGGCGACATCGAGCCCGACCAGCTCATCGCGCTGGAGGTGGCGGCCGCCGCGGTCGAGGACGCCGGCGGGACCGACCGGCTGCCCGAGGGCGACCGGGTCGGGGTGATCCTCGGCCGGGGCGGCATCCTCAGCCCGGCCCAGGCCCGCTACGCGCAGCGGGTGCGCATGTCCAGCCAGGTCGTGCTGGTCCTGCGCGAGCTGCTGCCCGAGCTGGACCCGGCCCGGCTGGAGCTGGTCCGGCAGAAGTTCGACGAGCGGCTCGGGCCGCAGCAGCCCGAGGGCACGATCGGGCTGGTGCCCAACCTCACCGCGTCCCGGGTCGCCAACCGGCTCAACCTGCGCGGGCCGGCGTACACCCTCGACGCGGCCTGCGCCTCCTCGCTCATCGCGGTCGACCAGGGCATCACCGAGCTGGTCAACGGCCGGCTCGACGCGGTGCTGGCCGGCGGCGTGCACCACGTGCACGACATCAGCTTCTGGTCGGTCTTCAGCCAGCTGCGCGCGCTGTCGCGCAAGGGCGAGATCCGGCCGTTCGACGCCTCCGCCGACGGGCTGCTCATCGGCGAGGGCACCGGCATCGTCGTGCTCAAGCGGCTCGACGACGCGGTCCGCGACGGCGACCGCATCCACGCGGTCATCCGCGGCAGCGGCACGTCCAGCGACGGCCGCTCGGCGAGCATGTTCAACCCGGCCTCCTCCGGCCAGGCGCTCGCCATGCGCCGGGCCTGGCAGGCCGCCGGGCTGGACCCGGCGGCGCCCGATGCCCTGGGCCTGCTGGAGGCGCACGGTACCGCCACGCCCACCGGCGACGCGGCCGAGCTCACCAGCGTCGCCGAGGTCTTCGGGCCCGACCGGGGCGGCGAGCGACCGGTGATCGGCTCGGTGAAGTCGATGATCGGCCACACCATGCCGGCCGCCGGGATCGCCGGGCTGATCAAGGCCGTGCTCGCGGTCTCCCGCGGCGTGCTGCTGCCCACCCTGCACTGCGACGCGCCCCGCGCCGAGCTGGCCGGCACCCGCTTCCAGCCGGTCGCCACCGCCCGGCCGTGGGACGGCACCGGCCCGCGCCGGGCCGGCGTCAACGCCTTCGGCTTCGGCGGCATCAACGCCCACGTCATCGTCGAGGAGCCGCCGGCCCGCCGGGGCACCCGTTCCGCCCGCCCCGCGGTGGAGGAGCCGGACCGGGTGCTGTGGCTGGCCGCGGCCGACCCGGCCGGGCTGGCCCGGCAGCTGGAAGCGGACGGGCCCCGCCTGCGGGAGCGCGCCGACCTGGTCCCCGCCGCCCAGCCCTGCCGGCTGGGCCTGGTGAACCCGTCCGACGAACGGCTCGCGCTGGCCCGCAAGGCGGTCGAGCGGGGCCGCGCCTGGCGCGGCGGCCGGGACGTCTGGTACAGCCCTCAGCCGCTGCTGGCCGGCGCCACCCCGGGCCGGCTCGCGTTCGTCTTCCCCGGCATCGAGGCCGAGTTCACGCCGCGGGTCGACGACGTCGCCGCGCACTTCGGGCTGCGCAACCGCGACTGGTCCGACGACGACCTCGGCCGGCACGGCGCCGGCGTCATCGAGGTCGGCAAGCTGCTGCACGAGGCGCTGGTGCGCATCGGCGTCACGCCCGACGTGGTGGCCGGGCACAGCCTCGGCGAGTGGGCCGCGGCCTCGGTGACCGGGCTGATGAGCACCGCCTCGATGGAGGAGTTCCTCGACCTGTTCCACGCCGAGACCGTCGAGGTGGAAGACCACGCGTTCGCCGTGATCGGGGCCGGCGTCCAGCGGGTCGAGGGCGTCCTGGGCGAGCACCCCGGCGTGGTGCTGTCCCACGACAACGCGCCCGGGCAGTGCATCGTCAACGGCCCGGTACCCCGGGTCGAGGCGCTCATCGCGTCGCTGCGCCGGGACAACGTGCTGTGCCAGGTGCTGCCGTTCCGCTCGTCGTTCCACACCCCGGCCTTCGGCGGCGGCCTCGCCGCGATCGGGGAGGCGCTGCGCCACTGGCAGGTCGGCACGCCGGACCGCCCGGTCTGGTCGGCCACCGCCGTCGCGCCGTTCCCGGCGGACCCGCGGCAGGTGAGCGACCTGTTCGTGCGGCACATGATCGAGCCGGTGCGGTTCCGGCCGATGATCGCCGCGATGCACGACGCCGGGGTGCGGGTGTTCCTGCAGGTCGGGCCCGGGCAGCTGGCCTCGGTCGTGGACGACAACCTGCGCGGCCAGGACCACCTGGCGATGCCGGTCAACGTGGCCCACCGCAGCGGGCTCAACCAGCTGCGCCGGGTGGCCACCGCGCTGTGGGTGGAGGGCGCCGAGCCGAACCTGGCCGCGCTGGGCGCCCCCGCGGCCGCCCGGCCCGCGCGGCGCGGCCCGCGGGTGAAGCTGGACCTGGGTGGCCCGCTGGTCCGCCTGGGCGAGGGCGCGAGCGGCCTGCTCGGCATCACCGGCGGCGCCCACACGCCTCCTGCGGTGCTGGACACGCTCGACCGGTTGTCCGGAGCGTCCAGCGCGGCGGCCGAGCTCTCCGCGCTGCTGCGGGAGACCGCCAGCAGCGCCGCGCGGGTCATGACCGTCACCACGCCCCCGGCACCGGCCGTCAAGCCGGCGCCGCCGGCCGTGCAGCCGGCCCCGCAGGTGCATCGCAGCACCCTGCGGGTCGGTCTCGACACCATGCCGTACCTGCGGGATCACTGCTTCTTCGTGCAGCCCGACGACTGGGACCGGCCCGAGGACCGGTGGCCCGTGGTCCCGGCGACGGCCGTCGTGCAGCACATGATGGACGCGGTCGAGCGGATTGCGCCCGGCGGCCGGGTCGTCGCGGTGCACGGCGCCAAGTTCAACCGCTGGGTCATCGCCGCGCCGGCGCAGGACATCGAGCTCACCGTGCAGCCCGCCGGGCCCGGCCGGTGGTCGGTCTCCTTCGGCGGCTACGCGCGGGCCACCATCGAGGTCGCCGACGGCTATCCGCAGCCGCCGGCGCCGTTCACGACCGACCCGGCCGGCGAGCGGCCGCCGACGATCAGCGCCGAGGAGATGTACGCCGAGCGGCTCATGTTCCACGGCCCGCTGTTCCGCGGCGTCACCGCCGTGCACGCGCTCGGCGACCGGCACGTCCGCGGCGTGGTCACCGCCCCGCAGCCCCCCGGCGCCCTGCTGGACAACGCGCTGCAGCTGCTGGGCAACTGGCTCATCTCGACCCAGCCGTCCCGCACGGTGGCGCTGCCGGTCGGCCTGGAGCACGTGCGGTTCTTCGGGCCGCCGCCCGCGCCGGGCACCGCCTTCGACTGCGTCGCCCGGGTCACCGCCGTCGACGACGGCAAGCTGGTCGCGGACACCCAGCTCATCGTCGGCGGCCGGGTCTGGGCGGTCATCGAGGGCGCGACCGACCGGCGCTTCGACAGCCACCCGTCGGCCCGCCCGGCGGAGCGGTTCCCCGAGCGCAACCCGATGTCGCGGCCCCAGCCGGAGGGCTGGACGGTGGTCTTCGACGCCTGGACGGACCTGGTCACCCGGGGCATGGCCGCGCGCGGCATCCTCGGCGGCGACGCGTACGCCTCCTACGAGGCCCAGCCGCCCACCGGCCGCAAGCAGTGGCTGCTCGGCCGGATCGCGGCCAAGGACGCGGTGCGGTTCCGGCAGTGGGACGCCGGGCACACCGACGTCTTCCCGATCGAGCTGACCATCGTCAACGACCCGAACGGGCGGCCGCGGGCGCGGCTGCGCGAGGGCCGCGGGTACGTCGGCTGCGACCTGTCGCTGGCGCACTGCGCGGAGGTCGCGGTGGCCATCGCCAAGCCGGGGGACCCCGGCGACGGCCCCGGCGTGGGCATCGACGTCGCCGAGGTCGCCCAGCGCCCGCCGAGCACCGTGACGTTCTTCTTCTCCGCCGAGGAGGCCGACCTGCTCGACGCCCGGTCGGCCGGCGGCGGGGGCGACCGGGACCTGTGGTTCACCCGGTTCTGGGTGGCCAAGGAGGCGGTCGCCAAGGCCGAGGGCACCGGGCTGGGCGGCAACCCGCGCCGGTTCACGGTCACGGCCGCCACGCCGGACGAGCTGACCGTCGCCGTCGCCGGCCGGACCTACCGGGTCCGCTGCCGGGAGATCGCCAACCCCGAGGACCTGACGCCGCGGCGGTACGTCGTCGGCTGGACCTGGGGACCGGAGGAGTCATGACTGAGGGGACCGAGCACATGCCAGCAGGCCAGAGCGACATCCTCGCCGATATCGCGGAGATGCTGCACGCCATCCGGGACGACCTGGAGGCCGAGGACGTCACCATGGACGCCACGTTCCGCACCGACCTGGGCGTCGAGAGCATCGACGTCGTCGCGCTCGCCGGCCGGCTGCAGTCCCGCTACGGCGACGGGGTGAACTTCGCCGAGTTCGTCGCCGGTCTCGGCCTGGACTCGGTGCGCGACCTGCGGGTGCGCGAGCTCGTCGAGTTCATCGAGACGTCGCTTTCCGGCAAGGCGGTCGCGGCGTGAGCACGCTCACCGTCAACGGCATCGACGTCCACGTCGAGGTCTTCGAGCCCGCCGGCCCGGCGGCAGCCACCATCGTGCTGCTGCACGGCATGGGCTCGGACAGCCTGGCCAGCTGGTACCTCACCCTGGCCAAGCCGCTGTCCGACGCCGGCCTGCGGGTGGTGATGTACGACCTGCGCGGCCACGGCCACACCGGCCGCCCGCCGACCGGCTACCGTCTCGACGACTTCGTCGACGACCTGACCGCGCTGCTGGCCGCGGTCGGCGCGCACGCGCCGATCTACCTGCTGGGCAACTCGTTCGGCGGCACCATCGCCTTCGGCTACGCGGCCCGGCACCCGGAGCGGATCGCCGGGCTCGCCACCGTCGAGTCCGCCCCGCCGACCCCGGACTGGATGCAGCGGGTCTCGATGCGCCTGGCCGCCGCCGGGACCGCGGCCGGCCCGGGCCCGCGGGCCCGGGCCGCCAAGGAGCTGATCTCGGCCACCACGCTGCTGAAGGACCTCGCCGGCAGCGAGCTGCCGGCCCAGGAGCGCATCGCCCGGATCGACTGCCCGGTGCTGTGCGTCTACGGCGGGGACTCCGGCATGGTCAAGCTCGCCCCGGTGGTGCACCGGCTCCTCCCGCACGCCCGCACGGTGGTGGTGCCCGGGCGGCGGCACTCGCTCCTCGTCGACGCGCCGGAGCAGATCCGCGACCTGGTGCTCGGCTGGCTCGACCGCGACTGCCGCGCCGCGCTGACCCGCCCCGCCGCCTGAGAACTGGAGGTTTTCCCATGCCGACCCCGACCCCGGGCCGCGCCATCGTCATCAGCAACGGCCGGTGCGGCTCGACCCTGCTGTCCGACCTCATCCACTCCGAGCCCGAGACCCTGTCGGTGCAGGAGTTCTTCATGTCGGTCGCGCCGTGGTCCGCCAGCGGCGACGTGGTGGACGGCGCGGCCTACTGGCGCGTGCTGAGCAGCCCGAAGCCCGAGGTGGCCACGCTGTTCCGGATCGGGCTGCCGCCCAAGGAGCTGCACTACCCGGCCGGCGGGCGGTGGGCCGGCGACATGGTGGAGCTGCCCCGGATCCTCGCCATCACGCTGTCGAAGATCTCCGACGACCCGGACGCCCTGTTCGACGTCCTCGCCGAGCGGGTGCCGGCCTTCCCGGTCCAGTCGATCGCCGCGCACCACCGGATGTTCCTGGACCTGCTCACCGAGCTCACCGGCAAGCGCCGCTGGGTGGAGCGCTCCGGCGGCTCCAGCAACGTGACGCCGTACCTGCTGCGCGGCTTCCCGGAGGCCCGGATCGTCTACCTGACCCGCGACCGCGAGGCGATCGCGAAGTCGATGAGCCGGCACCCGTCGTTCCAGCTGATCCAGCTGCGGGTCGAGTTCATCGGGCGGTGCGGCGTCGACCCGTTCCGGATGGAGCCGGGCGCCACGGTCCCCGACGACCTCGCGCCCTACCTGCCCGACCGGCTCACCGCCGCGCGGCTGCGCGAGCGCGGCAACGACGTGCGCCGCTACCTCGGGCTGTGCGCGTTCCTTACCAGCCAGGCCGAGCAGGCGCTGGAAGACTCCCCGCCCGAGCACCTGCTGCGCATGCGCTACGAGGAGCTGGTCGCCGACCCGGTCGGGGAGCTCGAGCGGCTCGGCGCGTTCCTGCAGTTCGACGACCCGCGCTCCTGGGCGCGGCAGGTGGCCGGGCGCGTGGTCGCCCCGGCACCCAAGACCGTCCCGGTAGCGGCCTGAGCACCCCAACCTCATCGCAGGAGAGACCACCGATGTCCGCACACCGCAAGCTGCGCCGGCGGGCGCTGCCCGTCGTGGCGTCCGCCCTCGTCGCGGTCCTCGTCCCCGCGGCGCCGGCCTTCGCCCGCCCGCCCGGACCGCACTACGACTTCCGGCTGCTGGCCAAGGCCAAACCCGACGAGTGCTTCGCCGGGGTCGGCGAGCCCTACCCGGCCGGGCCGCCCTGCGCCACCGGCCAGCCGAAGGTCAACCAGGCCTACGTCTGGGGCCTGGCCCAGGTCGGCAAGAAGATCTGGTTCGGCACCGGCGCCAACGTCAACTGCATCGTCAGCGGCGCCACGCTCAACCTGATCAAGCCCAGCATCAACGACGACTGGGTGTGCGAGTACGGCCAGAGCCAGCTGGCCAAGCAGAACCCGACCCTGCCGCCGTCGATCGGCGACCAGCGCGCGCCCCAGGTCTTCTACTACGACACCAAGGCCGGCAAGCTGGTGGACAAGACCGCCGACATCGACAGCAAGTCCAGCGACGACGCCTACCGCCGCAAGACCACCCTCGGCCTGCGTGCCGGCGGCGCGTTCCAGGGCGTGGTCCTGCTCGCCGGCCCGGGCCTCGGCACCGTCATCAACCTCTTCGCGTTCGACGGCGAGACGGGCGAGTACCTCGGCTCCAGCAGCCTCACCACGGCCGGCAACATCCGGCACTTCTTCGTCGCCGCGGGCGCGCTCTACGCGGGCGTCGGCGTCGGGCGCAACGGCGACAGCGGCGGGCACGTGCTGCGCTGGACCGGCAGCCGCAGCAACCCGTTCAGCTTCGTCAACGTCGCCGACCTGCCCGCACAGGCGGCCGACCTGACCTACTTCAACGACCGCCTCTACGTGAGCACCTGGCCGCGCACCTCGCCGACCGGCACCGACCAGCTGGCCGGGCTGTGGATGAGCCCGCCGCTGCACGGCGGCCACCCCGGCCTGCGCGACACCGACGCGGGCGGCTGGCAGCAGGTGTGGAACGCCTCCCAGTACGAGCCGGACCCGGTCATCGCGGCCACCTACGGCCTCGGCGGGCTGGCCGCCTACAACGGGCAGCTGTACTGGGGCACCATGCACGTGCCGATGAAGGCCACCACCGTGTTCGAGACGGTCTATCCGCAGCCGCAGGGCGACGCGACCAAGGCCGCGATCAAGAACACGCAGCGGGCACTGAGCGTCTTCCGCGGCCGCGACTTCGGCACCGGCCACCAGCGGGTCGAGCTGCTCTACGGCGAGTCGGCGCTGCCCGCCTACGACCCGGCGACGGCGACGTGGAGCGCCAAGCCGACCGGCTACACCCCGAAGTACGGCGCCTCGGGCTTCGGCAACCCGTTCAACAACTACGAATGGATCATGACGGTGACCGCCGGGAAGCTCTTCGTCGGCACCATGGACTGGAGCTACATCGCCCACTACCTGCTCCCGCCCGGGCAGGGCAACATCGACCCGAGCATCTACGGCGGCGACCTGTGGGCGTTCGACTGCGACGGCCCGGCCGAGGCGGTCAGCACCACCGGCGTCGGCAACTACCTCAACTACGGCGTGCGCAACATGATCCCGGACGGCTCGACCGTCTACCTCGGCATGGCGAACCCGATGAACCTGCGGACCGACCCCAACGACGCCGTGCCCGACGGCGGCTGGGAGCTCATCAAGATGAACGTCAAGTGATCATGCGAAGCCTGGCCGGCCCGGCGAAGTGTGCCGGGCTCGCCCTCGCCGCCCTGCTCGCCGGGTGCCACGCGGCCCCGGCGAGCCGGGCGGGGCTTGCCGTCGGGTCGAGCTCGCACACCCTGAACTTCGGGGGCATGGAGCGCACCTTCCGGGTGTACCGCCCGGCCGGGCTGCCGGACGGCCCGGTGCCGCTGGTCGTCATGCTGCACGGCGCGCTGGGCACCGGCAGCCAGGCCGAGTCCTCCTACGGCTGGGACGCCGAGGCCGACCGCGGGCACTTCGTCGTGGCCTACCCGGACGGCTACAAGCGCTCCTGGGCGGTCAGCGACGACTGCTGCGGCCCGCCCGCGGCGTCCCATGTGGACGATCCCGGCTTCGTCCGCGAGATGATCGCCCGTATCGCCGGCCTGATCCCGATCGACCCCGCGCGGCGCTACGCCACGGGGATCTCCAACGGCGGCATGCTCGCCTACCGCCTGGCTTGCGGCACCGACTCGTTCGCCGCGATCGGCCCCGACTCGGCCACCATGCTCGGCGCCTGCCCGTCGCCCGCGCCGACCTCGGTCATCCACATCCACGGCGCCGCCGACCAGACGGTGCCCTACAACGGCGGCCCGGGCAAGCGGGACAACGGCGGGCAGGGCACCAGCCCGGCCAACGTCGACGGCCCGGCCATCCCGGCGCTCGCCGCCACCTGGCGGGCCACCGACCGCTGCGGCGAGCCGGCGACCAGCACGGCCGGCGACGTCACCCGGGCGACCGCCACCTGCCCGGGCGGCCGCGCGGTCGAGCTGATCACCATTGCCGGGGCGGGCCACCAGTGGCCCGGCCAGCCGGGCCCGCGCGGCGCCGCGGCCCGCGCCCTCGGCCTCGACCCGCCCTCCGACGCGCTCGACGCCACGCACACCATCTGGACGTTCTTCGCCGCACACCCCCGCGGCGGCTGAGCGACCCGCCCTTCCACGCACCCACCGGAGGAAGCCTCATGACCGCCGTCCCGCTGTCCGCACCCGGGCTGGCCCGACCGCTCGACGGGAAGGCGGTCCGGGTGCTGGTCGTCGACGACGACGACCACATCAGCGAGCTGCTGCTGACCACGCTGCGTTTCGCCCGGTTCCTGGCCGCGAGCGCGGCCAGCGGCGCGGACGCGCTGCGCCGGCTCGAGGACTTCCAGCCGGAGCTGGCGATCCTCGACGTCATGCTGCCCGACATCGACGGCTTCGAGGTCGCCCGGCGGCTGCGCCGGGGCGGCCACCGCTTCCCGGTGCTGTTCCTCACTGCCCGCGACGCCACCGCCGACATCGTCACCGGGCTGATGCTCGGCGGCGACGACTACGTCACCAAACCGTTCAGCGTCGCCGAGGTGATCGCGCGGGTCCACACGTTGCTGCGCCGCACCCGTGGCGAGCCGGCCGACGACGGCGTGCTGGCCTGCGCCGATCTGCTCATCGACGAGCAGGCCCACCAGGTGCGGCGGGCCGGGCAGCTGATCGAGCTCTCGCCGACCGAGTTCCGGTTATTGCGGTACCTCATGATCAACGCCGGTCGGGTCGTGTCCAAGGCGCAGATCCTCGACCGGGTCTGGCAGTACGACTTCGGCGGCGACGCCTCGGTGGTGGAGAAGTTCATGTCCACCCTGCGCCGAAAGATCGACTTCACCGGCCCGCCGCTGCTGCACACCGTGCGCGGCTTCGGCTACGTGCTGCGCGCACCCGTGTCATGAAGCCCCGTGTCGTGCGGCGCCTGCGGATCGTGCCGGGCAGCATCCGGGGCCGGCTGCTGTCCGGGATCCTGGTGCTGGTCGCGATGGCGCTGGTCGGCACCGACGTGGCCGCCTACGTCATGGTGCGGGCCAAGCTCGACCAGCGCATCGACGACCAGCTGATCCGTACCGTCCTGGTCATCGACCGGGTGGTGGAGCGCTCGGCGCCCGTGCAGACGCCGGTGGAGCTGAGCCCGACCACGCTGGAGTCCTACGGCTCCGGCGAGCTCAATGTGCTCTTCCTCGACCGCGGCCAGCGGGTCCTCACCGCGCTGCCGCTGCGCGACGACGTGCCGGGCCAGGCGGCGCTCATCGCGGCGTCCGCCGACAGCCGGCTGGACCGGCTGCGCTCCCGCCCCGACCGCCCGATCCAGCTGGAGCTCGACGGGGCGCCCTACCGCGTGGTGTACCACCCGCTCGACGGCCATCCCCGGCTCACCGCCACCGTGATCGCGCTGTCGTTCCTGACCGACCAGCAGACGCTGAACCGCCTCGCGGTCAGCGAGGCGCTGGTCAGCGCCGGGCTGCTGCTCGTGCTCGCCCTGCTCGCGCTCGGCGTGCTGCGGGTCGGCCTGCGCCCGCTCGGCACGATGGCCGCCACGGCCACCGCGATCGCGGACGGCGACACCGCGCGGCGGGTCCCGGTCGACCGCCCCGGCACCGAGGTCGGCCAGCTGGCGATCGCGCTCAACCACGCGTTCGACGAGCGCCGCCGCGCCGAGGAACGGCTGCGCCGGTTCGTCGCGGACGCCTCGCATGAGCTGCGCACGCCGCTGACCACCATCCGCGGCTGGGCCGACCTCTACTTCCAGGAGGGGCTGCCCCGGCCGTCGGACGTGGAGACCGGGATGAGCCGCATCGCCGAGGCGGCCGCCCAGATGGGCCGGCTCGTCGAGGAGCTGCTGCTGCTCGCCCGGCTGGACGAGCAGCGGCCGCTGGACATCGCCGAGGTCGAGCTGGCCGGGCTGGTCGGCGACGTCATCGCCGACGCCCGGGTGGTCGACCCGGGCCGCCCGATCGCCTTCACGACGACGGGGTGCGGCGGCACTGCCGTGGTCGTCGGCGACGCCGACCGGCTCGGCCAGGTGGTGCGCAATCTCGTCGGCAACGCCCTGCAGCACACGTCGGCCGGCACGCCGGTCGAGGTGTCGCTGGCCGCCGCCGGGCCGGTCGTGCGGCTGTCGGTCGCCGACGCCGGGCCGGGCATCCCCGACGCGGACCAGCGCCACCTGTTCGACCGCTTCTACCGGGCCGGCCCGGGCCGGGGATCCGGCCCCGGCAGCGGGCTCGGCCTGGCCATCGTCCGCGCCGTCGTCGAGGCGCACGGCGGCACGGTGGCGGTGGCCAGCCGCCCCGGCGAAGGCACCCGTTTCGACGTCAATTTGCCGACTGGTACCGCGAAGGAGCCGCCCGATGCAACCTGAGTCAGATGCGTCCCTCGCCGGCCGGCTGGCGGGCGAGGCCGGGGCCTTGCTGATGGGGCTGCGTGGCACCCTCGGCACCGACCCCGAGGCCTTGCGCGCCGCCGGCGACAAGGGCTCGCACGATCTCATCACGACCGCGCTGGCCCGCCGCCGCCCGGGCGACGCCGTGCTCTCCGAGGAGGGCGCGCGCGACGACCCGGCCCGCCTCGCCGCGGACCGGGTGTGGATCGTCGACCCGCTGGACGGCACCCGCGAGTTCGGCGAGCCGGGCCGCACCGACTGGGCGGTGCACATCGCGCTGTGGGAGCGCACCGCCGCGGCGCCGTCCCGGCTGGCCGCCGCCGCGGTGGCGCTGCCGGCCCGGCGGCGGGTGTGGACCACGGACGACCCGCCGGTCCCGGCCGGCGACGCGGGCCGCCCGCTGCTGCTGGCGGTGAGCCGTAGCCGCGCCCCCGAGTTCCTGACCGGGGTCGCCATGCGCCTCGGCGCGGAGCTGGTGCCGATGGGCTCGGCCGGCGCGAAGATCTGCGCGGTGGCGACCGGCGACGTCGACGCCTATGTGCACGCCGGCGGGCAGTACGAGTGGGACTCGGCGGCGCCGGTGGCGCTGGCCCGGGCGGCGGGCCTGTACGCCGCCCGGCTCGACGGCTCGCCGCTGGAATACAACCGGCCCGATCCGTGGCTGCCGGACCTCGTCGTGTGCCGTCCGGAGCTGGTGGATCCGCTGCTGAGCGCGTTGGGAGAGGTGCAATGACACCACGGTCGCACGCCGGGCACCTGGGGGTGCTGGAGGCGGAGAGCATCTTCGTGATCCGGGAGGTGATGGCCGAGTTCGAGCGGCCGGTGCTGCTGTTCTCCGGCGGCAAGGACTCGATCGTGATGCTGCGGCTGGCGCAGAAGGCCTTCCATCCGGCCCGGATCCCGTTTCCCTTGCTGCACGTGGACACCGGGCACAACTTCCCCGAGGTCCTGGCCTACCGGGACCGGCGGGTGGACGAGCTCAACGTGCAGCTGATCGTGGCCAGCGTCCCGGAGGCGATCAACGCCGGGCTGGTGCGCGAGTCGCCGGACGGCACCCGCAACCGGATCCAGACACCCGTGCTGCTGGGTGCGGTGGAGAAGTACCGGTTCGACGCGTTGTTCGGTGGTGCACGGCGGGATGAGGAGAAGGCGCGGGCGAAGGAACGGGTGTTCTCGTTCCGGGACGACTTCGGGCAGTGGGATCCGCGCAACCAGCGGCCGGAACTGTGGGCGCTGTACAACGCCCGGATCGCGCCGGGCGAGTCGATCCGGGTGTTCCCGCTGTCCAACTGGACCGAGCTGGACGTGTGGCACTACATCGCCCGCGAAGGCATCGACCTGCCCGGCATCTACTACGCCCACGACCGCGAGGTCGTCGACCGCGGCGGGATGCTCTACGCGGTCAACGAGTTCCTGCCGCTGCGGGCCGGTGAGTCCCCGTTCGTGGAGCGGGTGCGCTACCGGACGGTGGGTGACGCGTCGTGCACCGCCGCGGTGCGCAGCGACGCGGACACGATCGACAAGGTGATCGACGAGGTCGCGGCGACCCGGGTCACCGAGCGCGGCGCGACCCGCGGGGACGACAAGGTCAGCGAGGCGGCCATGGAGGATCGCAAGCGGGAGGGGTACTTCTGATGATGGACCTGCTGCGGTTCGCCACCGCGGGCTCGGTGGACGACGGGAAGTCGACGCTGATCGGCCGGCTGCTCTACGACTCGAAGGCGATCTTCACCGACCAACTGGAGGCGGTCGAGGCCACCTCCCGCTCCCGCGGCGACGAATACACCAACCTCGCCCTGCTCACCGACGGCCTCCGCGCCGAACGGGAGCAGGGCATCACCATCGACGTGGCCTACCGCTACTTCGCCACCCCACGCCGCAAGTTCATCATCGCCGACACCCCCGGACACATCCAGTACACCCGCAACATGGTCACCGGCGCCTCCACGGCCGACCTGGCGCTGATCCTCG
Source organism: Dactylosporangium sp. CA-092794 (assembly GCF_050948465.1). Classification (NCBI taxonomy): domain Bacteria; kingdom Bacillati; phylum Actinomycetota; class Actinomycetes; order Micromonosporales; family Micromonosporaceae; genus Dactylosporangium; species Dactylosporangium sp. CA-092794. The sequence goes on from NZ_CP192044.1 coordinate 5,499,344, forward strand.
TCGACGCCCGCAAGGGCCTGGTCGAGCAGTCCCGCCGCCACGCCTTCCTCTGCTCGCTGCTGCGGGTGCCGCACCTGGTGCTGTGCGTCAACAAGATGGACCTGGTCGACCACAACCAGGCCGTCTTCGAGCGGATCGCCGACGAGTTCACCTCGTTCGCCGCCAAACTCGACGCCCCGGACCTGACCGTGATCCCGATCTCGGCGCTGCACGGCGACAACCTGGTCACCCGCAGCGAGCGCATGCCCTGGTACGACGGCCCGTCCCTGCTGCACCACCTCGAACACGTGCACATCGCCGCCGACCGCAACCTCGTCGACGTCCGCTTCCCCGTCCAATACGTCATCGAAGGCCGCCGCTACGCCGGACAGGTCGCCGGCGGCGTACTCAAGGCCGGCGACGACATCCTCGTCCTCCCGTCGGGGCTGACCACCCGGATCACCCACATCGACACCGCCGACGGACCCGTCACCGAGGCCTACCCACCCATGTCCATCACCATCCGCACCGCCGACAACCTCGACATCACCCGCGGCGACCTCATCTGCCGACCCCACAACACCCCAGCAGTCGCCCAGGACATCGAAGCCATGATCTGCTGGATGGACGAAACCCGCCCCCTCACCACCGGCGGCCACTACGCCATCAAGCACACCACCCGCACCGCCCACACCGTGATCCGCGGCCTGCACTACCGCCTCGACATCAACACCCTGCACCGCGAAGAATCCGCCACCCAGCTCGGGCTCAACGAGATCGGCCGGGTCACGCTGCACACCACCGTGCCGCTGCTCACCGACGAGTACCGCCGCAACCGCACCACCGGCGGGTTCATCATCATCGACGAGACCACCAACCGCACGGTCGGGGCGGGCATGGTCAGCGATCGGCCACGCGGTTGAGATACCGCTGGACGTAGCGGCGCGACCGGGCGGGCGACCGGTCGCCGTCGCCGGTCAGCACCCGGTAGAGGATCGGGCCGATGAGCTCGGCGACGGCGTCGGCCGGGTCGAGCCGCGCGGGCAGGTCGCCGCGGCCGGTCGCGCGGTCGATGACGGCGCGGGCGCTCGGGCCGAGCACGTCGGCCCGCCGGACCAGCTCGGCGACGGCGGGGTCGTGCTGGGCCTCGCCGAGCAGGGCGCGGTAGGCCAGGCCGGCGTGCGAGTCGGTCAGGAAGCGCACGACGGCCTCGACGTAGGCGGTGAGGTCGGCGACGGCGTCGGCGCCGGGCCGGGTGGCCAGCTCCGCGGCGGCGTCCTCGGCGCTCGCCTCCAGCAGGATCTCGGCCTTCGACGACCACCACCGGTAGACGGTCTGCTTGCCGACGCCGGCCCGGGCCGCGATGCCCTTCATCGTCATGGCCGCGTAGCCCTCCTCGACGAGCATGTCGTCGACCGCATTGAGGATGGCGCGGCGCGCGGTCTCGCTGCGCGGGCGGCCCAGCGCGGGCGTGGTCATGGTGTTCATGGTACTTCCCTATCGAGACACGGCGTCTTGTAACGTTCATCCATCCGCGGGGCGGCCCCGCTCCAGCAGCCAGATCGCGGCGGCGAGGACCGCGACGACCGCGGTGAAGACCAGCCCCGCGGTGCGCAGCCCGGTGTGCTCGGCGAGCACGCCGACGCCGACCGCCGGGACGGCGAGCATGCCGTACAGCCCGGCGAAGAACGACGAGGAGACCTCACCCCGGTGCGCGGGCGGCACCCGCTCGACGGTCGTGGCGATGCCGGCGTTGAGGCACAGTCCGCCGGACACCCCGAGCACGGCGGCGGCGAGCAGCAGCGGCGTGAGCCGGGTCGCGGCCAGCGCGAGCGCGAGGCACCCGGCGGCGAGCACCAGGCCGGCGCAGCCCGCCAGGAGGGCGGCCCGCGGGCGCATCCGGCGGGCCAGCAGCTGGCCCGCGGCCATGCCGGCGAACGCGAGGGCCACCACCCCGCCGGCCAGGCTGTGCGCCCGCAGCCGCAGCGACTCGGCCAGGAACAGCGCACTGACCGCGGTGAGCACGCCGGTCACCGCGAACCCGGTGCCGGCGGCGAGCACCGCCCGGACAAACGCGGCGCGCACCCCGGCCGGCACGCGCAGCCGGTGCGCCCGGACGCTTCGGGTCGCGGCACCGCTCGCCGGTGCGGCCGGGGCGAAGGCCCAGAGCCCGGCGAAGGCGGCCAGGGTCAGCCCGGCGTACACCGCGTACGGCACGAACAGCGGGGCGGCGACGAGGTCGGCGACGACCCCGGAGAACAGCGTGCCCAGCCCCAGGCCGCCGGTGTTGGCGGCGACCGCGAGCCGCCCGGCGACGGCCCGCCGCTCGGGCGCGAACAGGTCGATCACGGCGGCGGTGCCGGCCCCGCTCATCAGCCCGGCGCTCAGGCCCGAGATCACCCGCGCGACGATCAGCAGCGGCAGCGACGGCGGGAGCAGGAACAGCACCGCGCTCAGCAGCGCCAGTCCGAGGGCGATCATCAGCACCGGCCGCCGGCCCAGGTCGTCGGAGAGCCGGCCGAACAGCGTCAGGGTCGCGACCACGCCGAGCGCGTAGACGGCGAAGAGCACGGTGACGGTCAGGTCGGTGAAGTCCAGCCGGCCGGCGTAGATGGCGTAGAGCGGGGTAGGCAGCGTTGTGCCCATCATCGTGACCAGGAACGCGGCGGCGGTCGCGGCGACCGCCGCCGGGCCCGCGGGCCGGGCAGTCATGATCGGGTCCTTCCTTGGCGTAATTACGAGCCCACGTGTCTCGTAAGAGACGGTAGCAGTGCGGTGCCGCTCGCCGCCGCCGGTGGGCGCCGCAGCGACGACGTCCGCTCAGGGATCGTGTGGAGCGTCACCCGGCCGTTCCCGGGCCGGGCCGCCGGCCGCCGGCAGGGTGACGGTGAAGGTGGCGCCGCGGCCGGGGCCGTCGCTGTGCGCGGTGATCCGGCCGCCGTGTGCGGTCACGATGGCGCGGGCGATGGCCAGGCCGATGCCGGAGCCGCCGTGGTCGCGGTCGCGGGCGGTGTCGGCGCGGTAGAAGCGCTCGAACAGGTGCGGCAGGTGCTCGGCGGCGATGCCGTCGCCGGTGTCGGACACCTCGATGCGGATGTCCCGGTCGTGGCGGTCGGCGGTGACCGTGACGGTGCCGCCGGGCGGGGTGTGGCGCAGCGCGTTGTCGAGCAGGTTGCCCAGCACCTGGCCGAGCCGCTGCGGGTCCGCGTCGAGCGCGGGCAGCCCGGCGGCGGCCCGGGCGGTCAGGGCGACGCCGCGGGCCGTGTAGCCGGGCTGGGCGGCGGCGCCCGCGGCGGCGAGCAGGTCGGCGGGGGAGACGGGCCGGCGGCGCAGGGTGAGGCGGTCTTCCTCGGCGCGGGCGACGGCGGTGAGGTCCTCGGCGAGGCGGCGCAGCCGGGTGGTCTGGGTGCGCAGCACGGCGAGGGTGTCCTCGTCGTCGACGCCGACGCCGTCCTCGGCGGCGTCGAGGTAGGCCTCGATGGTGGCCAGGGGCGTGCGCATCTCGTGGCCGAGGTCGCCGAGCAGCCGGCGGCGGGTGTCCTCGACGTCGCGGAGCCGGCCCGCCATGGCGTTGAACGCCTGCGCCACGGTGTCGAACTCGGTGCCGATGCCGGGGGCCGGGGCGCGGACCTCGTAGCGGCCGACGGTGACGTCGGCGGCGACCCGGGCGAGCTGGCCGATCGGGTGGGCGACCCGCCGGGCCACGTAGGCGCTCACGGCGAGGGCGGTGGCGAGCGCGCACAGCATGGCCACCCCGAGCGCGACCGCGCTGGCGGAGGCGTAGGCCTCCTCGACGTGCCGGCTGGTCTCGGCGCCGATGGCGCCGGCGTGGCGCAGGTGGTCGCGGAAGATCGCCGGGCCGACGGCGGCCGCGACGAGCCCGGCGGTGGCCGCGCCGACGAGGACGACGAGGGTCTGCGCGGCGAAGAGCCGGCCGCCGAGGCCGATGCGCCGCCGGGGGCGGTTCATCCCTCGCCCATCCGGTAGCCGATGCCGCGCACGGTGCGGATGTAGCGGGGCGCGGCGGGGTCGTCGCCGAGCTTGCGCCGCAGGTGTCCGATGTGGACGTCGACGAGGTGCTCGTCGCCGACCCAGTCCGCGCCCCAGACGGCGTCGATGAGCTGCCGCCGGGTGAACGCCATCCGGGGCCGGGCGGTCAGGGCGGCGAGGAGGTCGAACTCGGTGCGGGTCAGCTCGACCGTCGCGCCGGCGACCCGCACCTCCCGGCCCTGCGGGTCGACCCGCAGGTCGCCGAAGACGCGCGGTGGCTCCGGCTCGGCGGCGCCGGGGCCGCGGGGGCGGCGCAGCATGGCCCGGACCCGGGCCACGAGCTCGCGGGGGCTGAACGGCTTGGTGAGATAGTCGTCGGCGCCCACGCCGAGGCCGACGAGCTTGTCGACCTCGTCGGCGCGGGCGGTGAGCATGATGACGTAGCAGTCGCTGAACGTGCGCACCTGCCGGCAGACCTCGATCCCGTCGAGGCCGGGCAGGCCCAGGTCGAGCACGATCACGTCCGGCGGCCGCCGGCGGGCCGAGGCGACGGCGGCGAGGCCGTCGAAGACGCAGTCCGCCTCGTGCCCGTCGCGTTGCAGGTAGCTGGCCACCACCTTGGCCAGGCTCCGCTCGTCCTCGACGACCAGGACCCGTGTGCTCATGCCCCCATCTTGCCCGGGCGCGGGCGCGGCGCGCGGCGGCGCGGCCCGGCTTCATCGAACCTTCAGGGAAGCCGCCGGGGATCGCCGATCAGTAGGGGTTGCCGGTGCCGGGCAGCCGCCCGCGCAGCAGCGCGCCGAGGCGGCCCGGGCTGCGCGGGTTGTCCGACAGGGGCGGGCTGCCGGTGTGGGCCCGGGCGGCCATCCCGCCGGCCAGCTCGCGCAGCGCCTCGGTCGCGTCGACGGCGGGCCGCCAGCCCAGCTCCATGGTGGCGCGGGTGGTGGCCATCAGCGGGGCGGCGAGGGCGAGCCGGACCCAGCCCGGGTCGACCGGCTGCAGCCGCAGCCGCCAGGTCGCGCGCGCCCCGGCGCGCAGCACGCCCGGCGGGACCGACACGGTCCGGCCGTGGAAGAGCTCGGCGGCGAGCTTCGGGGTGAGGATCGGCTCGGCGGCGATGTTGAACGGCCCGCGCACCTCCGACGTGATGGCCCGCGCGTAGGCGTCGGCGACGTCGTCGGCGTGCACCGCCTGCAGGCGCAGCCGCGGGTTGTCCGGGATCAGCGGTAGTCGGCCGAAGCGCAGCAGCCCGACCGGGGCGAGCGGGCCGAGGAAGTACCGGGCGATCTCGGTGCCGGCGTCGCGCTGGAAGGTCAGCCCGGGCCGCAGCCGCACCACCCGCAGCCGGCCCTCGACGGCGTCGAGCATCCCCTCGAGGGCGACCTTGTCCCGGCTGTACGTCGAGCCGGAGACGCCGGTCGCGGGCCAGTCCTCGCCGGCCAGCCGGTCCTTCGGGCCGCGGGCGTACACGCCAACCGAGGAGGCCGCGACCAGCGCGCCGACGCCGGCCGCCACCGCGGCGTCGATGACCGCCCGGCTGCCGTTGACGTTGGTCCGCCGCAGCGCCGCCCGGTCGTGGCTGGGCTGGATCTGCCAGGCGAGGTGCACCACCGCGTCCGCGCCGCGGAAGACGCCGGTCAGCGTCTCGGGCGCGTCGGCGGCGCCGATGTCGCACGAGTGCCACTGCACGCCGGAGTACTCCGGCCCCTCCGGCAGCCGGCGGGCCACCCCGGCGATGTGGTGGTCGCCGCCGGCGCGCAGCCGGCGCAGCAGGGCGGTGCCGACGTTGCCGGTAGCGCCCACCACGACGATTCGCATCGCAGTCACCACTCCTTCTCGCGGCCGGTCCCGCCGGTCGGTTGCCCGCCGATCCGGCGTCGAAACCCGATCACCGTGTCAACTCAGGTTGACGCCAAGAGGCCTGTCAACTACGGTTGACACGTGTCCATGAGAGGGATCAACTACGACGTCGGCACCCGGACGGGGCCGTTCCTGTCGCGGCCGGTCTTCGACGCCGCGCAGACCCGCGACGACCTGACCGTCATCCGGGACCGGCTGCACTGCGACGCGGTCCGGGTCTCCGGCACCGGCCTGGAGCGGCTGCTGACCGCCACCGAGATCGCCCTGGACCTCGGCCTCGACGTGTGGCTGTCCCCGCACCTGCACGACGCCGGCCCGGCCGAGACGCTGGCCAACACCCGGCGGTGCGCCGCGGCCGCACAGTCCCTCGGCAGCCCGAAGGTGACGTACCTGCTGGGCGGTGAACTGACGCTGTTCATGCGCGGCATCATGCCGGGCGACACCCTGTTCGAGCGGCTGCGCCCGCACCGCATGCTGCGGCTGCGGTACCTCGGCCGGCACAACCGCCCCCTGAACGCCTTCCTGGCCGAGGCCGCCCGCGCGGTCCGGCAGGTGTTCACCGGCCCGGTGAGCTACGCGTCCGCGCCGATCGAGCGGGTCGACTGGAGCCCGTTCGACGTCGTCTGCGTCGACTACTACCGGGGCAAGCGCAACCGGGACGACTACGGCGAGCGGCTGCGGCGGCACTTCGCGCCCGGCAAACCGGTCGTCGTCACCGAGGTCGGCTGCTGCACCTACCGCGGCGCGCAGGACAAGGGCGGCATCGCCTGGGCGGTCGTCGACCCGCGCGATCCCGACCGGCTGGCCCGCCCGCTCGTGCGCGACGAGGAGCTGCAGGCGGCGGAGGTGCTCGACATGCTCGGCATCCTGGAGCGCCGCGGCGTCGCCGGCGCCTTCGTCTTCACCTTCGCCGCCCCGGCGCTGCCCCACCGCCCGGACCCGGCCCGCGACCTCGACCTGGCCTCCTACGGCGTGGTCCGGTGCTACGACGACGGCCACTGGGAGCCGAAGCGGCTGTTCGACGCCCTGGCGGAGCGCAACGCCCGCCAGGGCGGTTCCTGAGTACCGCCGCTCAGCCACACCTGGCGTTGAGCACGGCGCCGCGGGCGGCGGCCCCGACGGTCAGCAGGGTGTAGAGCAGCCCGCCGCTCCCCACCCCGCTAGCTTCACATGGATTCGGCCAGCCGGGCGAGCTGGCCGGTGACGCTGCCCCAGCCGTCGGCGAAGCCGAGCCGCTCGTGGGTGGCGCGGGCGGCCGCCTCACCGTGGCGGACGACGACGTGGTACTCCGTGCCGTCGGCGTGGTCGGCGAAGGTGATCTCGGCGGTCATGGCGACCGGGGCGGGGACGGCGGGCCGCCAGGTGCTGTCGACGGCGTTGGTGAACACGATGCGCTCGTACTCCTCGACGGCCAGGAAGCACGCGTCGAGGTGGGGCACGAAGCCGGCGCCGTCCTCGCTCATGCGGGTGACGAACGCGCCGCCGGGCCGGGCCTCGAGCCGGTCCACGCGGGCCACCGCGGGCGCCGGCAGCCACCACCGCTCCAGCAGCGACGGCTGGACCCAGGCGCTCCACACCGTCTTGCGGGGCGCCCGGATCAGGCGGGTGAGCGTGAGGTCGAGGGCGGGGTCGAAGCCGGTCATCGCGGTTCCTCCCGTGGTTGATGGTCGCCGCCGGTGACGAAGCGCTCGAGGCGGTCGGTGCGCTCCTCCCACAGGCGCCGCTGCTCGGCGAGCCAGCCGTCGATGAGGGCGAGCCGGTCGCGGTTGAGCGCGCAGGTGCGCACCCGGCCGGACTTCGTGGTCGTGATGAGCCCGCGCGACTCCAGCACGTGGACGTGCTTCATGAACGTGGGCAGCGTCAGCGGCAGGCCCGCGGCGAGGTCACCGACGCTGGCCGGCCCGCGCCCGAGCCGCCGGACCACCTCCCGGCGGGTCGGGTCGGCGAGCGCCCCGAACACGCCGTCGAGCTGGCTCGAATACTGTGCCATATGGCTAAGTATTGCCGAACCGGTGGCGTCGCCGCAAGCGCTTCAGAAGGCATCCGGATGCAGCTGGCGGGCCAGGGCGGGCACGCCGTCGACGGAGCGCAGGGCGCCCCCGAAGGTCGCCTCCGGCGTGGCCAGGACGCGGCCGGTGCGCACCGCGGTGGTGTCGGCGAAGGTCCGGCGCAGGTAGTCGAGGGTGGTGGCGCGGCCCTCGTCGTCGAGGTAGGTGGCGACGATGACGTCGGGGTTCTTGCGGGCGATGGTCTCGGGGGAGACCTGGGCGTAGTACTCCCCGGCCGGCAGCTCCGACTGCGCGGTGAGGTTCTCGCCGCCGGCCAGGGTGAGCACGTCGGTGTAGAGGCCGCCGGCGTCGGCGTACAGCGCCTTGTCGTAGACGGTGACCAGCGCGCAGCGGGCCGGGGTCCGGCCGGAGAGGCGGGTCGCGGTGCCGGCGAGGGTGGCCCGGGCCTGCTCGGCGAGGCCCGCCGCCGCCTCGGCCGCGCCGAAGACCCGGCCGAGGCCGGTGAGGTCGGTGGTGACGTCGGTGACCTTGGCGAGGACCTTGCGCCCGTCGCAGAACGAGGCGTCGAGGTACACCGGGATGCCCTTGGCGGCCAGGTCGTCCATGGTCGGCAGTTGCTTGCCGTCGAAGTGGTAGGCGGCGTCGGCGACGATGAGGTCGGGGCGGGCGGCGAGGAGGACCTCGATCGACGGCTCCTGCTCGGCGAGGACCTTCACCCGGGCGTACCGCTGCGCGTAGGCGGGGCTGGGCGGCGACTGGTCGGTGTTGACCTGGCCGGCGATGCGGTCGTCGAGGCCGAGCGCCAGCAGCAGTTCGGTCATGGCCGGGTAGAACGACACGACCCGTCGCGGCGGGGCGGCGAAGGTCAGGTCGCGGCCGCACGCGGTGACCGTCGCCGGGCCAAGGCTCGCGGCCGGGGCGCCGCCGGCCTTCGTGCCGCAGCCGGCCAGTAGGAACGCGCCGGCTCCGGCGGCGCCGCGCAGCAGCCCGCGGCGGGTGAGTGCAGTAGTCATCGATCTTCCTCGGTTTCCAGTGGGGCCAGATACAGGTGCGGCGCGCCGGTGAGGGGGTTGGTGCCGCGGTGCGCGCGGACCGCGAAGACTCGGGCGAGCAGGTCCGGGGTGAGCACGTCGCCGGGCGGCCCGGCGGCGGCGATGCGGCCGGCGTGCAGGACGTAGACCCGGTCGCAGTAGGCCGTGGCGTGGTTGAGGTCGTGCAGCGCGGCGAGCGTGGTCAGCCGCAGCCGGCGGATGAGCCGCAGCTGGCCGAGCTGGGCGGTGACGTCGAGGTGGTTGGTCGGCTCATCGAGCACGAGCAGGTCGGGCCGCTGGGCGAGGGCCCGGGCGAGCAGGGCGCGCTGCTTCTCGCCGCCGGACAGGGTGTGCATCGGCCGGTGGGCGCGCCCGGCCAGCCCGACCCGCTCGAGCGCGGCGCGGACCAGGTCGGCGTCCTCGGCGGTGTCGCGGCCGAGCAGTCCCTTGTGCGGGGTGCGCCCGGCGAGCACGGTCTCGGCGACGGTGAACGCGAAGTCGCCGGCGGGCTCCTGCACGACCGCGGCGGTGCGCCGGGCGGCCGCGCGGACCCCGAGGTCGCGCCACAGGTCGCGCCCGTCCAGCCAGACCGCGCCGGCGGCCGGGCGCAGGGCCCGGTAGACGGTGCGCAGCAGGGTCGACTTGCCGCTGCCGTTCGGTCCGAGCAGCCCGACGAACTCGCCGGGGTGGATCTCGAGCTCGATTGTTTCGATGATGGGGGTACCGCCGATGCGCACGCTGACCCCGTCGAGCCGGACGCGCATCAGCGCACCGCCGGGTCGGTGTCGCCGCGGCGCAGCAGCCACAGCAGCACGGGCGTGCCGAGCACGGCGGTGAGGATGCCGACGGGCAGCTCGACCGGCCGGGCGACGGTCCGCGCGACGGTGTCGACGAGCACCAGGTACGCGCCGCCGGACAGCGCGGCCAGGGGCAGCACCCGGCGGTGGTCGGCGCCGACGAGCAGCCGCACCAGATGCGGCACGAGCAGGCCCACGAACCCGACCGCGCCGACCTCGGCGATGACCGTGCCGGTCACCAGCGCCGTGACGAGTAGCAGCCACAGCCGCAGCCGGGCCACGTCGACGCCGAGCGCGACGGCGGTCTCGTCGCCCAGCACCAGGGCGTTGAGCCGGCGACCCTGGGTGAGCAGCCACAGCGTGCCGAGCACGACGCCGGCGGCCGGGACGCCCAGCTGCGACCAGTGCGCCCCGGACAGCGAGCCCAGCAGCCAGAACAGCACGCCGGCGAGCTGGTCGGGGTGGGCGCGCAGCTGCAGGTAGCTGGTGACGGCCGAGCACAGGTAGCCGATCGACACCCCGGCCAGCAGCAGCCGGCCCGGCAGCAGTTGCCCGGCCCGCCGGCCCAGGGCCAGCACCAGGGCGAGCGCGGCGGCGGCGCCGGCGAACGCGGCGGCCGGCAGGCTCAGCCCGGCCACCGCCGCGCTGCCGAGGGTGAGCACGGCGACCGCGCCGAGCGAGGCGCCCGAGGCCAGGCCGAGCACGTACGGGTCGGCGAGTGGGTTGCGGACCACCGCCTGCAGCACCACCCCGGCCACCGACAGCCCGGCGCCGGCCACCGCGGCGAGCAGCGCCCGCGGCGCCCGGTACTGCCACACGATGTCGTCGCCGATCGGGTCGGCCCCGTAGCGGCCGCCGGTGAGGTGTGCCGCGATGATGCGGACGACCTCCTCGACGGGCACGTCGACGGCGCCGACGCCCAGCGCCAGCACCGTCCCGCCGAGGCCCGCCCCGGCCGCGGCCAGCAACCATCCCCGGCTCTCGCTCATCGCCACCCCTTTCACCGTCGGCGCGGCGCGAACGTATCACTGTTGAATATGGTTTTCAATTGCGATAGGGATTGGGGGTGGATGCGGACATCGACGACCGGCTGTGGCGGCGCTACCTGCTCGCCCGCGCGGTCTCCTGGGCGGGCTCGACGCTGACCCTGGTGGCGCTGCCGATGCTGGTGTTCCAGCGCACCGGCAGCCCCGCGCTCACCGCCGCGCTGACCGCCGTCGAGGCCGTGCCGTACCTGCTGTTCGGCCTGCTCGCCGGGGTACTCGCGGACCGCTGGGACCGCCGCCGGCTCATGGTCGCGACCAGCCTCGCCGAGGCCGCCGTGCTCGGCGGCATCCCGGTCGCCGCGGCGCTGGGCCTGCTGACGCCGGCGCACGTGCTCGCGGCCGCCGCCGTCAGCGCCACCGCCGCGGTGTTCTTCGACGCGGCGAGCTTCGCCGCGCTGCCCGCCCTGGCCGGCCGGCGGGGCATCGCCCGGGCCACGGCGAGCAGCGTGAGCGCCTACACCGTCATCGGTCTGGCCGGCCCCGCCGCCGGCGGCGTCATCGCCTCCGTTGCCGGCCCGCCGGCCGCGATCGGCCTCGACGCGCTCACCTTCGCCGTCGCCGCGGCCCTGCTGGCCCGGCTCCCCGCCGCCCGGCTGACCCCCGCCCGCCCGGAGTCCGGCGTGGAGCCGTCCGGGCCGTACCGCCGAATCGGCATCGACATCCGCGACGGCCTCGCCTTCATCTGGCACCACCCCGCGGTCCGCTCCTACACGCTGCTCGGCATCGGCAACAGCCTCACCGGCGGCGCCGTGCTGGGCCTGGTCCTCGTCGTCGCCGTGGACCGGCTCGGGCTCCCGGCCCGCGACTGGCGGGTCGGCCTGTGCTTCGTCGCCGCCTGCGCCGGCACGCTGCTCGCCAACGCGGCGCTGCCCCGGCTGCGGGCGCGCGTGCCGGCCGGCCGGATCACCCTCGCCGGCCTCGCCGCGAACTGGCTGGCCCTGCTCGCCTGGGCGAGCGTGACCCGCTTCGGGCCGGCGCTGGCCGCGCTGCTGGCCTGGCAGGCGACCAACAGCCTGGTCAGCGTCAACGGCATCGTGGCCCGGCAGGAGGCCGCCCCCGACCACCTGCAGGGCCGGGTCAACACCACGGCCCGCATGATCGCCTGGGGCGGCCAGCCGGTCGGCGCCGCCCTCGGCGGCGTCATCGCCGACGCCGCCGGTGTCCGCGTGGCGCTGCTGGTGACCGGTGGCGCCGTGCTCGCCGCCGCGCTCGCCGGCTGGTTCACGCCGCTGCGCGATCGCGTGACCGTGCCGTAGGCCCCGGGGACCCTTGCGCGGGTTGGCGGTGGGCCGCTATGGTCGGGCTTATTGAAAACGAAATCCGTTTTCATTAACGATCGAGGAGGTTCCGTGAAGGTCACGTTCGAGCCGGTGCGGGAGCCCGCGCCGCTGCGCGCGCTGCAGGGGCCGGGCACCAACGCCCTGGTCCACACGCCGTTCACGTTCGAGACGGTCAAGGAGCAGGCGCCGCTGCGCGCGCTGCAGGGCCCGGGGACCAACGCCCTGGTCCACAGCCCGTTCACCTACTCCGGCTGACCGGCTGAACGGCCGCGCCTTCATCGAGGAGCCCGACGTGACCCGCACCGCCCCGCGCATCGCCGCCGGCGCCCACCTGTACCCGGGCCCGGACGGCGCCTGGCGCTACCACCGCCCCGGCGACGAGTTCGTGCGCATCACCGCCCCGGAGGACCTCCTGGTGGCCGCCCAGCGGCTGCTGCACGGGTCCGCGGCGGGCGACCGCCCGGAGGGCCTGGACCAGCTGCTGGCCGCGTTCGGCGAGCGCGGCCTGCTGGCCGGGACCGAGGCGGGCGAGCCAACCGCCCTGGCGACGGTGTGGGTCGAGGGTGACAATCCGATCGCCGACCAGGTGAGCCGCCTGCTGCACGACGAGGTGCGGGTGCTCACCGGTCCGGCCGATGAGGGCGCGGCCCGCGCCGACCTGGTCATCTCGTGCGCCGGCTGGCTGCCCGACGCGCGCTGGCGGCGGCTGGATCGGCTGTGCCGGGAGCGCGGCATCGCGTGGCACATGAGCTATGCCGAGGGCCGCCGGTGGTACGTCGGGCCGCTCGCCGTGCCCGGCGTCACCGCCGGCTACACCGACGTTCGCGGCCGGCGCCTCGCCGCCGGCGGGGTGCCCGGCGAGCTGCTCGCCCACTGGGCGTACCTCGACTCGGCCGCGGCCGCGCCGCCCGTGCCGTGGCCGAACGCCGGCGCCGCCGCGATCGTCGCCGGGCTGATCGTCAACGACGTCCTCGCCTGGCGGGACACCGGCACCGCCGCCGCACACGGCTGCCAGATCGGCGTGGACCCGGGCACCGGCGAGCTGACCCGCCACCCGGTGCTCCCGCTGCCCGCCATGGCCGGCTCGGAGGAGCCGTGACCGCCGTCCGCGCGAACCTGCGCGTCGCCGCGCCGGACGGCGCCGGCCTCGCCACCGACGTGTACCTGCCCGGGGACGGGTCCACGGCCGCGCCGGTGGTGGTGACCCGCACGGCGTACGACCGCAGCGCGCACCTGCACGAGGGCCTGGGCTGGGCCGGGCACGGCTACGCGTTCGTGGTGCAGGACGTGCGCGGCCGCTACGACTCCGACGGGGCCTGGCGGCCGTACCGTGCCGAACGCGCCGACGGCGCCGCCCTGGCCGACTGGATCGCCGCCCAGCCGTGGTGCGACGGCCGCCTCGTCGCGCTCGGCGGCTCCTACAGCGCCTACACCGCCTGGACGATGGCGGTCGAGCGCCCCGCCCTCGTCGCCGGCCTGGTCAGCCTCGGCCCGGCGATGGGCCTGGCCCGGGTCAAGTTCGACCGGTCCGGCATCCTGCGCCTGGCCGAGCACGCCGCGTGGTGGCTGGAGCGGGCCGAGGCGCGCACCAGCCGCACCGGCATCGCCGCGGCCATGTTCGCCGCCGAGCCGGACCTGCTGCGGCACCTGCCGGTCGCCGGACTGCCGGAGCGGATGTGGGCCCGCCTCGAGCGCTGGGGCGACGCCCTGGACGACGGCGCGCCCGAGGCGGTCACCGACGCGGAGATCGCCCGCGTCGCCGCCGCCACGCTGCACGTCGGCGGCTGGTACGACCTGCTCGTGGACGAGACCCTGCACCAGTGGCGGCAGACCGGCGCCGCGCACGCGCCCCGCCCGCCCCGCTCGCTGCTGATCGGCCCGTGGGAGCACGACCTGTGCTGGTCACCGTCCACAGTGGTCGGTGACCGCGACCACGGCCCCGAGTCACGCGTCCCGCCCGGCCCGCTGCTGCTCGACTGGCTGGAGCGCGCGCTCGGCGACCGGCCGGGCGACACGAGCGCGCGGGTCTTCGTCGCCGGCGCCGGGCGCTGGTGGACCGGCGAGCAGTGGCCGCCCGAGACCGTCCCCAGCACCTGGTACACCGGCGCCGGCGGGACGCTGGCGCGCGAGGCGGCCGGCGACGCGGCGGACGGCTACCGCTACGACCCGGCCGATCCCTACCCGTCCGCGGACCCCGGCGCGGACCGCTCGGCGCTGCAGGACCGCGCCGACGCCCTGCGTTACACCGCCGAGCCGCTCACCGAGCCGGTCACCATCGCCGGCGCGCCCACGGTGACGCTGCACGCGACCACCACGGCGCCCGGGACCGACTTCGTGGCGCGGCTGCTGGAGTGCCGGCCCGGCGGCGCCGTCCTGGCCATCGCGCAGGGCGCCGTGGACACCGGTCGCGGGCACCCGCCGTACCACATCGAACTCGACCACGTCGCGGTCACCGTCCCCGCCGGGGCCCGGCTCCGGCTGGAGCTCACCAGCAGCGACTTCCCGCAGCTGGCGCGCAACCTCAACACCGGCGCCGACCGCTACCGCACCGCCGCCCTCGCCGCCGCCGTCCAGACCGTCCACAGTGGCCGAAGCGCGCCCACCGCGGTCACCCTGCCCGTATTGGAGACACCGTGGACGCCGGCCTGACCCGCCTCGCCGAGGAGCTGTTCGACGACCCCGCGCCCGCGGAACGCCGGCTGGTCGATCCGCGGCTGGGGCTGCTCACCGCGGTCACCCGCCAGCCGCCGCAACCGGGCGCGCCGCCGGGCTGGGTCGGCTACGGCGCGCACGTCGCCGACACCACCGCCTACGCCCCGTGGACGGTCGACCGTTACGGCTTCGGCGCGGCGCTGGGTGACCCGGGCCGGGCCCGCCGGGCCGCGGTCGGGGAGGCGGTGGAGCGCTACTGCGGCAACATCGTCCCGGCCGGCCTGCCGGTCGCGAGCCACGCCGAGCTCGTCGCCGCCGGGCACCGCGCGGTCGACCCGGGCGACCTCGCGCTGTACTCGGCCGAGCAGTACGCCACGCCCGGGTTCCCGTTCGTGCCGTTCACCCGCGACCTGCGGGTGCCCTGGGCGCGCGGCACCTGCCTGCACACCGGCGCCGACACGTTCGTCCCGGCGTCGCTGGCCTACCTCAACGGCGGCGGCGGGACCGGCCCGGCCACCAACGCGCTGTCCTACGCCGGGATCGCCACCGGCGCCGACCGTGCCCACGCCGAACGGTTCGCGCTCGAGGAACTGCTCGAACGCGACGCGACCGCCCTGTGGTGGGACGCCGGCACGCCCGCACCGCTCATCCACGACGCGGGCCCGATCGTCGACCGGGCCGGAGCGGCCGGGCCGGCCACGACCGTCCGGCTGCGGCAGGTGCCGTCCGGCTTCGACGTGCCGGTCGTGGCCGCGTTCATCGAGAACCACCACGACGGTGTGATCGCCTTCGGCAGCGCCTGCCGGGCCGACCCGGCTGAGGCGGCCACGAAGGCGCTCGTCGAGGCGATCGGCATGCACGCGCTGACCCTGAAGCTCACCGATCCCGCCTCCGACGTCTGGGCCGCCGTCGCCGACGACACGATTCCCGGCCACGTCTTCCGCCCGTACCGGGCCGACCGCCGCTACCACGACGCGTTCCGTCCCGACCTGCGCGACCTCGTCGACCTGCCCGCCGTGGCCCAGCTCTACCTCGACCCCCGGATGCAGGGCGGGCCGCTGGACCGGCTGCGCGCCCCCGCGCCCGTCACGAGCCTCGGCGAGCTGCCCGCCGTGACCGAGGCGGTCGCCCGGGAGGTGTACCTCGCCAAGCTCGCCTGCGCCGGGCTGTCCGCGATCTCCGTCGACCTCACCACCCCCGACGTCGCCGCCGCCGGCCTGTGCGTCATCCGCGTCGTCGTCCCCGGCCTGTACGGCAACGCGCCGCCCGCCTTCCCGCTGCACGGCGGGCGCCGCCGGCCCGCCGGAGCCGGCCCCGACCGGCCGCCGATCCCGCTCGCCTGAGGAAACCATGCGCACCGACCTCCTGCTCGACGCCCGCACCGGCATCGTGCGCCGCCTGGCCGCCCAGCCGATCCCCGGCCGATTCCCCCGCTCGTACCGGCTGGTCGACGCCTACCTGGCCGACGCCCGCGCGTTCGGCCCGTGGCCGATGGAGACGGCCGGCGCCGGCTACGCCTTCGGCGACCCCCGGCCCGCCGTCGCGGCCGCCCTCGGCGAGGCCGCCGAGCGCTACTGCGGCAACCTCGTCCCGCCCGGCCTGCGCACCGCCGCCTACGCCGAGCTCGCGGCCGAGGGCACGCCCGCGGTCGACCCGGAGACCCTCGCGCTGTTCGCGCCGCACCAGTACGCCGCGCCGGGGTTCCCGTTCGTGCCGCTGACCCGGGACCTGCCGGTGCCCTGGACCACCGGCACCGACCTGGCCACCGGCCGGCCGGTCGCGGTGCCCGCCGCGCTGGTCTGGGTCAACCATCCCGGCGGCCCGCGCACCAACCCGATCGTCCAGGCCGGCCTCGCCGCCGGCCCCACCCGCACCGCCGCCGACTGGAGCGCCCTGCGCGAGGTCGTCGAGCGCGACGCCATGACCGTCACCTGGACCGGGGGCCGCCCGGTGTACCGCATCCGCCCCACCGACGCCCTGCGGCGCCTGGGCCGCGGCGCGGCCGGCGAGCTGCGGACCCGCTGGTACGCCTTCGGCGCCGGGATCGGCCTGCCGGTGGTGGGCGCGCTGGTGCGGGATCCGGCCACCCGGTACCTCTCGATGGGCATGGGCTGCGACCCCGATCCCGTCGCCGCCATGACCAAGGCGCTCGGCGAGTCGCTGCAGTTGCAAGTGCTGCTCGCCGACTACGACGACCCGATCGGCCCGTTCGCCCGGGCCGCGGCCGCGCCGGGCAGCCCGCTCAAGCCCTGGCGGGCCGGCCGCGACTACGCCAACGCCTACCGGCCCGACCTGGCCGACGCCGTCGACTATGGCTGCCATCTGCAGCTGTACCTCGACCCGGCCGTCCAGGAGCGGTTCCTGTCCCAGCTCGACGCGCGCACCGACGGCGAGGCCGACCCGGCGGACCTGGCCACGGACGCGCCGGCCGACCTCGCGGCCGCGGTGCGCCGCCTGGCCGCGCTGGGCCGCCCGGCGATCAGCGTGGACGTGACCACCTCCGACGTGCGGGCGGCCGGGCTGCACGTGACCCGGGTCGTCGTGCCGGGCTACTACACCAACGCCGCGGCCGGCCTGCCGCTGCTCGGCGGCACCCGCCTCGGCCGGTCACTCGCGCCCGGCCTGCCGTTGCCGCATTGAGCGGCTCTCGTCTTCTGGAGTCCGACCTGCCGTCTTGAGCGCTACCAGGCTCCTGCGGGCGTGCCGTCGTCGGCCAGGCCGTAGCGCTCGATCATGTCGGCGCTGACCCGGTCGCCGAGGCGGCGGTGCAGCCGGACCAGCTCCGGCACGGCGGCCGGGTCGCCGCGGTTGGCCGCGAGCACGCACTGCGCGGCCGCGGCCTTCGGGTTGCCCTGGTCGAGGTGGCGGCGGGCGAGGACGAGGTGCGCGCCCGCCCGCTCGTAGACCGCGGCGACGGCGGCCGGCACCGGCGCGTCCGTGGCCAGCCGCAGCCGGATCAGCGGCCGCAGGTCGACCTCCCGGCCGGCGGCCGTGGCCCGCCGGGCGAGTCGCTCCGCCCCGGCCAGGTCGCCGGTCAGCGCGCGGACCGCGATCAGGTCGGCGACGGCCCGCTCGTGCCCGCGCCGGGCCGCCCGCAGCGCCAGCCGGTCGGCGCGGGCCCGGTCACCGTCGTCCTCGGCGCGCAGGTGCGGCAGCCGCAGCAGCGCCCCGGGGTCCGCGGCCTCGTACGCCGACCAGTACAGCTCGCCGGCCTCCTCGGCCCTCCCGGCCTGCTCCCGCAGACCGCCGAGGTGGCGCAGGACGGCCGGGTGGCCGCGCTCGGCGGCCTCGGCGGCCAGCCGGGCGGCATCGGCCCGTTGGTGCTCGTCCCACAGCCGGGCGAGCTGTTGCGCGGCGGCGTCGTCACCAAGCTCGGCGGCCCGGAGGTAGAGCGCGGCGGCGGCCGGCCGGTCGCCGGCCCGCTCCCGGGCCTGCCCCAGGTCGCGCAGGGCGGTGGGGTGGCCGAGCTCGGCGGCCCGCCGGGCGAACGCGGCCGCCGCCGTCGGGTCCGTGTCCCGCAGCAGCCGGGCCAGGGCCTCGGCGGCGTCGGCCACGCCGCCGCGGGCCGCCTCCCGGTAGCGCGCCTCGGCGCCGTCGTCGCCCGCCCGGTGCAGCGCGCGGGCCAGGTCGAACAGCGCGTCCGGGTCGCCGCCGGCCGCGGCCCGCTCCAGCAGCCGCACCGCCTCCTTGCGGTCCCCGTCCCGGCCGCGGGCCCGGGCCAGCCGGCGCAGCCCGGAGCCGTCGCCGAGCAGCGCGGCCCGCTCGGCCAGCCGCACCGCGTCGTCGTCGTGGTGCTCGCCTTGGGGCCGCCGGGTGTGGGCCGTTCGATGCGGTGGGGTGCGTTCGCCGAGGGGTGCGGCCCGGTCGCCCGGCCGTATTGCGTCGTCGGACCGCGTCGGGCCGGCATGGGCCGGGCCGGTGGTCGGCCGCGTTGCGTCGGCGTGGGCCGGGCCGGTGGTTCGCCGCGTTGGGTCGGTGTGGGCCGGGCCTGTGGTCGGCGGCGTTGGGTTGGCGTGGGCTGGGGCGGTGGTCGGCCCTATTGGGTCGGCGTTGGCCGGGGCGGCGGTCAGCACGGCGATGTCGGCCAGCACCGACGGGTCGCCGCAGCGGCCGGCGATCACCGCCAGCCGCAGTGCGCCCGCGCGGTCGCCGCGGCGGTGGCGCTCGGTGGCCAGGGCGCGCAGCGGGCCGGTGTGGCGGCGGCAGGCGAGCCGGGCCGCGAGCGCGGTGGCCCGGGTGACGCTGGCCGCGAGACAGGCGTCGAGGCGGTGCAGTTCGCCCGGGTCGGCGTCCGCCGCCAGCCGGCGCCGCAGTGCCGCCACGGCGCCGGGCTTGCCGAGCCGGCGCTGTTCGTCGCGCAGCAGGCGGTGCTCGAAGGCGTGGCCGTAGAACGCCGCCGCGATCGCGAACCGCTCGGCCGCCTCCGCCGGCCCGCCGCGGCGGTGCCGCTCGGCCAGGCGCCGCAGCCCGCTCGTGTCGCCGCCCGCCGCGGCCTGCCGCGCATACCGCTCGGCCTCGGCGTGGTCGCCCCGATCGTGGACGATGACGGCGAGCTCCGCGGCGGCGCCGGGCGAGCGCTCGGCGGCGGTCCGGTACAGCGCCTCGGCGCGGGCCGTCCCGGGGTGCCGGCGGGCGAGCGCGCACAGCAGCCCGGCATCGCCGGCCGTGGCCCGCGCGAGGGCGTCGGCCCGGCCCGGGTCGCCGTCCTCATCGGCCCGTAGGGCGAGTGCCTCCACGGCCGCGGGGTCGCCCAGTTCGGCCGCCGCGATCGCGAGCCGGTCGGCGCCGCGCCGGTCGCCGGTCCGCTCGCGCAGCATCGCCAGGCGCGCCATGGCGACGGTGTCGCCGTCGTCGATCGCCAGCGCGAGCCGATACGCCTGTCCCGCGCGGCGGAGCCGTCCGCGCCGTTCGGCGTGTGCCCCGGCGGCGCGCAGCACGCCGGGGTCGGTGACGGCGGAGAGCGCATCCCAGAACCGTTCCGCCGGAAACACCGCCGCCCGTTCCGCCGCACCCGCGCGGTGCACCGCCTCGGCCAGCCGGTAGCGCCGCTCGCCGTCCGCGACGAGCGGGGCCGGCCCATCCGACGCGTCGGTCGCATATCGCAGTGCCGTGTCCGGGTCGTTCGTGGTGGCTTCCAGGAACGCGACCGGGATCCACGGCGGGAAGCCGAAGCGCCGAGCGTCGACCGCGGCGTCGAGGAGGTCCCGCGCGACGGGCGGCGCCTGTTCGTAGCGGCGGAGCGGACCCGACCGGCCGGCGCTCGTGGGCGCGACGGTGACGCCGCTGCCCCGCGGCAGCGAGCGCGCCGTGGCGTGCGGGTCGGGCTCGCCCGGCAGCGGTGGGGCGGTGAGCCGGCTCCAGGGGCCGGCGCTCGTGGGCGCGACGGTGACGCCGCTGCCCCGCAGCAGCGTGCGGGCCGTGGCGTGCGGGTCGGGCTCGCCGGGCAGCGGTGGGGCGGTGAGCCGGCTCCAGTGTTCCGGCCAGAGCGTCAGCACCACCAGGACCGGCGCGCGGTGCGGGTCGTCGACCAGCGTGCGGAGCCGCGCCGCGAGCGCCGCCGCGTCCGTGGCGTCCGGGTCGAGCGGCGGGCCGGCGTCGGCGAACCACACCACCGTGTAGGGACCGGCCGCGGCCAGGTCGCCGTCCGGCCGCCAGAGCCGCCACAGGCCGGGCAGGGTGCGCACGGCCGCCCACGCGGTCCGGGTCCGGCCGGAGCCCGGCGGGCCGACGAGCGCCAGGACCCGGCTCGCCCCGGCCCGGGCCGCGTCGACGATCCGCGCCGCCGTGTTGTCGTGCGGGTGGGGCTCGGAGGGCGGGGTGACGCCGAAGGCCGAGGGGTCGGCCTCGGGGATCGGCACGCCGGGCCGGCGGCCGCGTAAGGTGCGGGCGGCGGCGTGTGCGGTGTGCCAGGCCGATCGGACCCGCTCGGCGGTCGCGGCCGGGTCGTGGCCGGCCGCGTGGGCCAGGGCGGCGCCGACGAGCACGGCGTAGTCCTCGCTCGGCAGGCCCGTGTCGCCGCGCAGCATGGCGGCGATGGCGTGGCGGGTCGGGGCCTGGCCGGCGATCTCGCGGGCGTGCTCGGCGACGGCGGCGAACGTGGGGCGGCCGGCCTCGGTGTAGAGGGCCTGCAGGAGGTCCTTGAAGGCGCGGACCGCCGTCATGCCGGCGCGCCGAGGTACCGCACCGCGATGGCGAGCAGCGAGCTGACCTCCGGGTCGCGCAGGCGGTACACCACCTGCCGGCCGTCCTGGGCCCGCTCCACCAGCCGGGCGTCGCGCAGCACCCGCAGGTGTTGCGAGGTGAGCGTCTGCGGTGCGCCGATCGCGTCGACGATCTCGTGCACGTGCAGTTGGTGGTGGGCGATGAGCAGCTCGACGATCGCCAGCCGCAGCGGCGCTCCCAGCGCGCGGAACAGCGCACTGACCCGCTCATGGCGCTCGGCGGCCGGCGTCGGCATCGGTGCTCCTCGGCGGATCGACGGATGCGCAGACGATACTTGTTTTCATTTCGGATAACGAGACATCATATGGCGATGTACGCATGCTCGGCGGCCTCGCCGTCGGCAAGCCGCGCCGGGCGGCGCCGCCTGCGGGCGAGCAGGCCCTGCCGGGGTGCGGCGAGCGTGGACAGCACGAAGCAGGCCGCGGCCAGGAGGCTGATCGCGCCGCCCGCGGCGACGTCGAACGCGCGGGACAGGTAGAGGCCGCCGACCGCGCTGCCCACGGCGACGGTGACGGCGAAGACGGTCATGGTGGCGATGCGGTCGGTCCACAGCCGGGCCGCGCCCGCGGGGGCGACGACGAGGGCGAGGGTGAGGATGGTGCCGACCGCCGGTACCGACGTCGCGACCACCGCCTCGATGAGCACCAGGACGAGCAGGTCGAGGGCGCCGGTGCGGTAGCCCGCGGCCCGGGCCCCGTCGCGGTCGAACGCCGTGAACAGCAGCTCCTTCTGGACCGCGGTCAGCACGACGGCGACGAGCACGGTGACCGCCGCCGCGACGGCCAGGTCCCGGTCGCCGACGGTCAGGATCGAGCCGGTGAGGTAGGCCGTGAGGTCCTTGGTGAAGCCGTTCTGCGCGGACAGCAGCGCGACGCCGAGGGAGAACCCGGCGGCCAGCGCCACCGCGGTCGCCGTGCTCGAGTCGTGGCCGCGGCGGCGCGACAGCGCGGTGACGGCGAGCGCGGCCAGCACGCCCACGGCGAACCCGCCGAGGTAGATGTCGAAGCCGACGACCGCGGCGACCACGACGCCGGGGAACGTGGCGTGGGTCATGGCCATGGTGAAGAACGCCTGCCGGCGCAGGACGACGTGCACGCCGATCAGGCCGCACACGGTACCGACGAGCAGAGCCTCGATCAGGGCCCGGTTGAAGGCGACGTCAAACCACCGCATCGGTACTCCTCCGCCGGGGGAGCAGCGCCCGGACGAGCAGCGTGAGCAGGTACAGGGCGACGAGGGTGAGTACGACGGTGGCCCCGCCGGCCAGGCGCAGCCCGTAGCCGACGGAGGCGCGGTAGCTGACGGCCAGGCCGAGGTAGCCCGCCAGCGCGGCCACCGCCACGCCGGTGAGGGTGATCGCGGGGATCCGGTCGGCGACCAGCCGCCCGGTCGCGGCGGGCACCACGAGCAGGGCGATGACCAGCAAGGTACCCACCGACTGGGCGGCGGCCACGACGACGAGGGCGACCGCGAGGTTCAGCACCAGGTCGAGCAGCCAGATCGGGTACCCCATGGCCGCGGCGGCCGCCGGGTCGAAGGCGCGCAGCAGCAGTTCCTTGTGCAGCAGGGCGAGCGCGACGAGCACGACGCCGGCCACGATCGCGGTCCGGGTGATCTGGCCGGCGGTGACGGTGAGCAGCCGGCCGAACAGGAACGAGGTCAGGTCGGCGGTGTACGAGGCACGCCGGGAGACCAGCACGACCCCGGCCGCGAACATCGCGGCCAGCAGCACCGCGAGGGCGGTGTCGTCGGTGACCCGCCGGGCCCGGGTGAGCAGGGTGAGCAGGACGGCGGTGACCGCGGCGGCCAGCAGCGCGCCGGCGAAGACGCCGTTCACGCCGCCGACGAGGAAGCCCAGCACGACGCCGGGGAAGACGGTGTGCGTCATGGTGTCGGCGACGAAGCCCAGCCGCCGGGTGAGCACGTGCGTGCTGACCACGCCGGCGAGGACCGCCAGCAGCAGCAGTTCGGTCAGGGCGCGGGCCATGAACGGTACCGTGAAAGGCTCGACAAATGTGGCGTGCATGGCGCCTCAGTGGTGGGCGACGACGATCTGGTCGCCGTGCAGTTCGAGGGCCTGGCTGCCGTAGGTGGCGCGCAGCAGGCCGGGAGTGAGGGTGGCGCCGGTCGGGCCGAAGCCGAACATGCGCCGGTTGAGCAGGCAGGCGTGGTCGCTGACGTGCTGGGCCAGGGCGAGGTCGTGGGTGGAGATGAGCACGGCGGTACCCTGCCGCTTGAGCTCCGCCAGCGCGCCCAGCAGGGCGTCCTGGCTCACCAGGTCGACGCCGTTGAACGGCTCGTCGAGCAGCAGCAGCCGCGGCCGCGCGGCGATCGCCCGGGCGAGCAGCACGCGCTGGCGCTGCCCGCCCGAGAGGGTGCCGAAGGTGGCGCCTGCCCGGTCGGCGAGGCCGACCCGCTCCAGGGCCTCGGCGGCGATGCGCCGGTCCGCCCGGCCGGGGCGGCGCAGCCAGCCGACCTGCCGGTAGCGGCCCATGAGCACGACCTGCGCGACCGAGACCGGGAACTGCGGGTCGAGGGCGTCGGCCTGCGGCACGTATCCGACATCGCGCCGGGCCACCGCGGGCGTGCGGCCCAGCACGGTGATCGCGCCGGACACCACCGGTACCAGACCGAGAATGGCTTTGATCAGCGTCGACTTGCCGGCCCCGTTGGGCCCGATGAGCGCGACGACGTCGCCGGCGTGCACGCTGCCGTTGATGTCGGTGAGCACCGGCTCGGCGTCGTAGGCGACGCTGGCGTGCTCGATGCGCAGCGCCGGGCCCGGTTCGGCAACGTCAGGCACCGAGCGCCTGCACGATGACGTCGGTGTTGTGCTCCTCCATCTTGAGGTACGTGTCGCCGGCCGAGCCCTCGGGGCCGAGCGTGTCGCCGTAGAGGGCGTCCTCGCCGGCCACGACCTTCACCCCGGCCTGCTTGCCGATGGCCTCGGCGGTCTTCGGCGGCAGCGAGCTCTCGGAGAACACCGCCTTGGTGCCGGTCTGCTTGATCTTCGCGACGATGTCGTCGATGTCCTGCGCGGACAGCTCGGCGGAGGTGTCGAAGCTCGGGATGATCGAGCCGACGAACTCGAGCTTGTACCGGTCGATGTAGTAGCCGAACGCGTCGTGGTTGGTGACCAGCTTGCGCCCGTCCGGCGGCAGCTTGTCGATCTTGCTCTGGATGTCGGCGTCGAGCGCGTCCAGCTTCGCGGAGTAGTCGGCCAGGTTCTGCTCGTAGACGGCGGCGTCGGCCGGGTCGGCGGCGGCGAACGCCTTCTCGATGTTCTGCGCCATGATCTTGGCGTTGCGCGGGTCGTGCCAGATGTGCGGGTCCCCGTCCTTCTCCTCCTCGTCGCCGTTGCCCTCGCGGATCTTCACCCCGGCGCTGGCATCGGTGGCGCTGCCCTTGAAGCCGGCCGAGCCGATGGTCTCGTCGAGCCACTTCTCCAGGCCCACGCCGTTCTTGATCAGCACTTTGGCGCCGCCGATCGCGGTGATGTCGGCCGGGGTCGGCTCGTAGTCGTGCGGGTCGACGTTGGGCTTGAGGATCTGGGTGACGGCGACCTTGTCGCCGCCGATGTTGCGGGCGAAGTCGGCGATCTGGGTCGTCGTGGCGACCACCGCCAGCTTGCCGCCGTCGGCGGCCGGCGCGGAGCCGGCGTCATCGCCGCAGGCGGCGAGCGGCACCACCAGGGCGACGGCGACGGCGAAGGGGGCTATGGAACGCCGGACAGGGCGCATGGTTGCTGCTCCTCGGGGACACTAGCTGCGTGAACGCGCCAGACGATACTCGTTTTCATTTCCGATAACGAGCCGTCGCATCGCGATGTACGCATACGCCCGCGCCTGATCGTGGTGATTCATGTCGGGCGGCCGCCGCCGTGCCGGCCGGGTGTCGATGGCCGTCGATCAGGGCACGCGCCGCCCCCTGGGCGGCGCGGCCGGGTGATGGTGCGGCTGTCGCACCCGCCGGGCGCACCATCATCCGATCCGCGTGGGCCGGGGCGGACGTATGTCTCCGTGATCATGATGCTCGCGGTGACCGCACACCGGGTTTGCCATGATCCCGGAGCCTTTCGGTACACAGGGGTACATCACCACTCCACGATCATGAAAAACCGTTGGTGTCGGCGGCGGGCACAGCATGATCGCGGAGACTTCCGGTCGCTACCCCGTGCTCCACGGCGACCGGGTGGGACGTGATTGCCGGCCGCCGCCCGGACAGCGCGTTGGGACGCGCGGCGGGCACCACTTGGCCGACGGTTTTCGGCGGCGTTATTACTGGTTGGCGGCGGCGAATGCCCGACGGGTGTTTGTCCGGCATGGCGCAAGACACCGCCTCGACGAACTCCGGCTGATCGGCGTGGACCACGACGCCCAGGGTTACGGCGCGGGCCCGCCGCGACCGTTTGGCGACTGGCTGCTGGCCCACCCGCCGAGTCGGCTCTCGCTGACAGGCCCGTACGTCTGACCGGCCGACTACAACCTTGCGTCCAGTTCGGTCGTCTCGCGGGTCGAGCCCAGGCCGGCGTATAGGTCGCGGGCCTCCGTCCACGAGGCGCGGGCGGCGGTCGGGTCGGTCGCCGACTGCGCGTCACCGAGGGTGCGCAGGGCCGCCGCCAGGAAGGACGGCCAGCCGCGGGTTCGCCACAGCCGCACCGACTCCGTCAGATGGGCGAGCGCGTCGGCCTGGCGGCCGTCGACCAGGTCGAGCTCGCCCAGCACCCCCAGTGCGTCGGCGACGTGGTGGGACATGTTGTACTGGCGGCCCAGGGTCAGGGATGCCTCGGCGGCGGACCGGGCCCGCGGGTCGGCCTGCTTGTAGTACACCCGGGACAAGGCGAGCATCGTGAGCGCCTCCGCGTAGTGGTCGCGGTAGCGCTGGGAGATGGCCCGCGACTCGTCCAGATAGCCGAGCGCCTCGTCGAGGAGGCCCGCCTCGCTGTGGAAGATGCCGAGGAACTGCAGGACCGCGGCCTCGTAGCGCGGGTTGCCCAGGGCGCGGGCGTCGTCGAGGGCAGCGTGCAGGTGGTCCGGGATGCCGTCGAAGCGGCCCTGCTCGCGGTACGCGAGGGCGATGGCCACGTGGGCGCGGGCGCGGCCGCCCAGGTGAACGGCGTCGGTCGCCAGGAGCAGTCCGCGCTCGGCTGCGGCCAGGGCCGCCGGCAGGGCGCCGCGGGCCGAGAGGCCCCACGAGAGCATGACCTCCGCGTCGGCCATGCCGCGGGGCTCGGCCAGGGCGGTGAACATCGCCACCAGCAGCCGGCCGTCCGCCTCGAGGCCCGCCATCGCGTCGGCGTTGGTGCTGTTCCAGGCGCGCACCTCGGCCAGGCCGCGTAGCATCACCGCCTCGCCGAGCGTGTTGCCGGTGCGCTGGCACAGCAGCATGACCCGCTCGTTGGTGGCGCGCCAGGATTCGTACATGCCGCGCAGGTCGAAGTATTTCTCCAGCGAGGCCGCCAGGTCGAACGCCAGGTCGTCGAGGCCGTGGTCGCATGCCTGCCGCACCGCGGCCAGCAGGGCGGAGCGCTCGGCGTCGAACCATTCCAGGGGGTCGAAGCGGGTCAGGTCGGGCACCGGCGGGCGCGCGGCCGGGCCGGACAGCACCGCGAAGCACGGGCCGGGCACCGCGACGGCCATCCGTTCGGCCAGGGCCAGCCACGCGCCCAGGCCGCGGGTCAGCGCGTCCGCGGACTCGGCCGGCTCCGCGAGCGAGCGGGCGTAGAGCCGGACGAGGTCGTGCAGCCGGTAGCGCACCTGCCCGACCCGGTCGGTGCGGGCGAGCATCAGCAACT
The DNA here is from genome assembly GCF_050948465.1 of Dactylosporangium sp. CA-092794. NCBI lineage: Bacteria > Bacillati > Actinomycetota > Actinomycetes > Micromonosporales > Micromonosporaceae > Dactylosporangium > Dactylosporangium sp. CA-092794. The sequence goes on from NZ_CP192044.1 coordinate 5,526,004, forward strand.
GTGCGTCGACGAGCGCGTCGAGGTGCTCGATCGCGTCGTCGAGCGGTGCCTCCAGCAGGCAGGCGGCCAGCCAGACCGGCGCGTCGGGCGCGTCGAACAGGCCGAGCATGCGCAGCAGCCGCTTGGCGACGTCGCCCAGCCCGCGGTAGCTCAGCGCCAGCGACGCGCGCACCTCCAGGTCGCCGGCGGCGAGCCGGTCGAGGCGGCGGTGTTCGTCGGCGAGTAGCGCGGTGAGATCGGCGAGCCGCCAGCTGGGCCGCGCCGCGAGCCGCGCGCCGGCGACCCGGACCGCGAGCGGCAGCCGCCCGCACAGGCGCACGAGCTCGGCCGCGGCGGCGGGCTCGGCCGCGACCCGGTCCGCGCCGGCGACCTCGCCCAGCAGGCGCAGCGCGTCGGTGAGCGCGAAGTCGCCGAGGTCGAACCAGCGTGCGCCCTCGACCCCGGCCAGCCGTGCCCGGCCGGTCACGATGACCGCGCAGGTCGCCGAGCCCGGCAGCAGCGGCCGGACCTGGGCCTCCGCGGCGGCATTGTCGAGCACGACGAGGATACGCCGGCCGGCGACCCGGCTGCGGTACAGCGCGGAGGCCTCGACCGGGTCGTCGGGCACCGCGTGACTGTCGACGCCCAGCGCGCGCAGGAACCGGGCGAGCACCTCGATCGGCGTCGCCGGGGACGGGTCGATGCCGCGCAGGTTGACGTACAGCTGGCCGTCCGGATAGTCAGCGGCCACGCTGTGCGCGATGTGTACCGCGAACGCCGTCTTGCCAACCCCGCCCATGCCCGCGACACCGACGACGACCAGCGCGTTCTTGCCCGCCGCGAGCAGTTTCCCGGCGGCGGAGAGCTCGGCCGCCCGGCCGGTGAAGTCCGGAATGTCCGGCGGGAGCAGGGCCGGGACCGGCGCGACTGTCGAGGGCCGGAGCACCTCGACCGTCTCGTGCGCCTGCGGCACCTCGTCGCGTAGCACCCGCACGTGCGCGGCCTGCATCTCCTGCGACGGCTCCACACCAAGTTCGTCGACGAGCCGGGCGCGCACCTCGGCGTACAGCCGCAAAGCGGCGGCCCGCTCGCCATCACCGGCCAGCAGGAGCATCAGCCGGGTGTGCAGCCCCTCGTGGAACGGCTCGGCGCGGGCCAGGCGCGACAGCGGCGTGACTGCCGTTTCGTACAGCCGGAGCTCGATCGCCAGGTCGGCGAGGCGCAGCGCCGCGGCGAGCCGCTGCTGCCCGAGCGCGGCCGCGGCCGGGTGCCCGCGCAACCGAGGGTTGGCGTCGGCAAGCACCGGCCCGCGCCAGCACCGCAGCGCCTCTTCGAGCAGGCCCAGCGCCTCCGCCGGCAATGACGCCTCGACGTTCGCCGCCCGCGTGACCAGGCCCACGAACCGCGTCACGTCTACCGCGTCGCCGTCGATGTGGAGTCGGTACCCACCGTGCGTCAACGGCAGGACGCCGTCCGCCGAACGCTCGCCGCGATCCGGCTCCAGGATCGCGCGGAGCCGCCCGACGGCGGCGTGGACCTGGGTCGCCGCGGTCTTCGGCGGCCTGGCACCCCACAACATCTCGACGATCTCGTCCCGCGACACCGGCTGGTCGACCTGCAGAGCCAGCAGGCCGAGCAGCCCGCGCTGGGCGGACGTGGCGATCCCGATCGGCTGCCCGCCCCGGGACACGGTCAGCGGGCCGAGCACGTCGACCTCGGTCTTCTCACGCCGCGCGCGGCCGCTGCGGTTGAGCACCTCGAACAGTTCGTCGCGCTCCGCCGCGGACAGTCCGAGGGCCGCGGCGAGCCGATGCAGGGATTCGGCGTGGGGATGTCGCACCCGGTTCCGTTCGATGTCGCGCAGCGCTCGGACGCTGATCCCGGTGCGCTCGGCGAGTGATTCCTGAGTGAGTCCGGCCCGCCGCCGGTGCCGTTCTATCAACACGCCGACAAGGGTCGAACTGGCCTCTGCCTGGGCCGATGACTCCATGCGATGCCTCTGGACCGGGTGCCGGAAGGAACGACGTCGGCAGAAATCTGCCGACGTCGATTCTGCCGGTTGATCAGCACCCGGTCCAGTGCCGGGTCAGCGTCCATCGGCGTAATAGTTGCCCCACATCGCGACCTCGACCGGTGCGGTACCGGCGGGATTGGTGTTCCAGCCGCCCATGTCGTATTCCGGGAACGACCAGATCGTCGAGAATGGCGGGGTCATGTTGCAGGGGTTGTACGAGTCGCAGTAGTACATGGCGTACGAGCCGGGGCCGGCGGTGCGCATGCCCGCGTGACTGAGGCCCTGGCCAGGGTTGTAGAGGATCTTATGGCCCATCTTCGCGGTCGCGGCGAAGTCCAGGGCGCTGTCGTAGTGGATCAGCCCATCGTCGGCCGACCCCTCGATCGTCCAGTCGGTACCGCCCCGGCCGCCGCGCACCTGCGCCTGGGGGTTCGCCCGGCCCTGGATCCAATCGCGCATGAACGGGTCGTCCTTGCTCATCTGCCGGCACTGCGTGTTGTGCCAGGCCGCGATGCAGGTGAGCGTCGAGGCCGCCCAGGCGCCTCCGTGTGGGGTACTGAGGGTGCTGACATCTTCGACATAGAGGTATGGCGGCCAGGCCTGGGCGTTGGACGGCGACAGGTCCGGGTGCTCGGTGCCGGTGATGGCGGCGCGGGTGACCAGGCCGCCCATCGAGTGCGCGACGATGTCGATCGACACCCCGAACTTCGACCAGTTATTCCAGATCAGCCAGGCCAGCGAGTTGCCGAGCTCCTCGATGGGGATGTCCCGGGTGCCGTTGCCGTACAGGCGGTAGTCGCACGACGAGTAGTCGCCGTAGTAGGTCACGGTCTTGAGCAGGTCGTCGGTCCAGCCGTGGTTGCGGTACATCTGCTTGGCGTTCGCCCATACCGACGAGCAACTGTCGCCGCCGGTGTCGTAACCGTGCACGAAGAGCACTGTGCGACGACCGTCTGTCCGCGCGGGCGGGGAATACGCCTCCGGGCAGGAGGCCATGCCCGGCCACGGGTCGGTGCTGGTGTAGACGTCGACCGCCGGCATATAGCCCCAATTGCCGCGCGACTCCATGCCGGGGAAGGGGCGGTCGCCGAGCGAGTAGTACCAGACGTCGTTGCCGCCGGAATGCGGCTCGCCGATCCGATAGCACAGGAACCAGCTCGTCGTGCTGTCCATGTACGCGGTCGGCGTGCCGTAGGCAGCGTCGCCGTACATCCTCGCGCCGCCGCGGTTGCCGCAGGTCCAGCGGCTGGTGAACCGCCAGCCGGTGTTCGGGTCAACCGTGGTGGCGCTCGTCTGTCCGCAGGTCCCGGCGCTGGCGGGCAGCGCCGGGAGGACGATGAACGCGGTACAGAGCAGCAGTAACGCCGCGATCCTTTTCACGGCAGGGTGCACCAGTTGCCGGCGGCGGCGCATTGGTAGAGACCACTGTCCGGCTCGTCGTTGCCGCCGCCGCTGAAGTACACCTCCGGCACCCAGCCCCACGCGCCGTTGTCGGCCTGCGTGAACGCCCACCATCTGTTCTGGTAGCCGTTGAGGCCATATTCGCCGAACTCCGCCTGGCCGTTGAACCAGTTGGCCCATCCGCCGTAGGTCAGGTAGCCGACGGGGGCCTGGTTCCCGCCGGTCCAGACGGCGCTGATGTCGTACACCGGCACGTTGCCGGTCCACAGTGGACAATACTGGACCTTGAAGATCGAGTAAACGGTGAACTGTGTGCGGCTGCACGGAGACGCGTCGGAGGCCGACGCGGTGCCCGGGGTGGCGATCAGCGCCGTCGCGAGGACGGCCGGGGCGAGCAGGATTCGGGTTCGCATGGGCCAGACTCTATGCACCACGATTCTACGCGCCGCTCAGTCGCGACTACGCCCTGCGCGCCCCCGGACCTGCGGATGCGGCAGTCGGGCGGCAGATTGCGCACGCCGCGGATCTGACGTGCGGTCCGCGCTTAGTTTTCGTTTCTCATACCGTCCGTACGTTCGGCTCCTGACCCAGAGAGAGGTGAGGGAGCCATGACGGCAACATTGCAACGCTGGCGCCGGCCCACATTGCCCGGGCTGCTGCTCGGGATCTTGACAATGGCGGCGGGGCTGCTGGCCGCACCGTCCGCGGCGCAGGCCGGGGCCGGAGATCCCGTCTACATCTACCAGAACCAGGGCACCAACCGTTGCCTCGAAGACAGCTTCAACAACGGACTCCGGACCTATCCGTGCGATTCCAACAAAGGCAACCCGCAACGCTGGAGAGTTCACTCCTGGGCCGACGGGACAGTCCGGCTGCAAAATGTGTATACCGCCCATTGCCTGGACGACACCTTCGACTTCGGCCTGCGCACCTGGGACTGCAACGACGGCGAGAACCAGAGCTGGTGGGTCGTGTACTGGGGCGACGAGACGCGCAGATTCCAGAACCAGGCCACCGGCCGGTGCATCGAGGACAGCTACGTCAATGGCTTCCGGATGGCCTCGAACTGCGACGACAGCGTGTGGCAAAGCTGGTACAAGTCGGTTTAGCCGCCGGCAGATGAGCGGCGAAGGCCCTAGCGGCTAGGGCCTTCGCCGACAACGGCGCCTCCATCCCGAGCTGCTGGCCGGCATCACGATCGGCCCGGTGGAGATTTCGGCATTCATCTCACCTCCGAACACCGCACCGTCCCAATTGGAGGGTCAACTGTGCCCAACAACTCCAGAACCCGAGCGTCCTGGCCGGCCCTTGGAATAACGGCCGTGATGATCGCGGCGCTGGCTGGCATCGATGCCATGACCGCGTCGGCGGCGGAGGCCGCCCCTGCACAGCCCGGTACCCAGACCATCTCGTACCTGGGTCACCGGTTCACCGTGCCGGACTCATGGCCTGTCGTGGACCTCACGTCCGACCCGAACACCTGCGTACGCTTCGACCGGCACGCCGTCTACCTGGGCCGGCCTGGACTCAACCAGGACTGTCCGGCGCGGTTGATGGGGCGCAGCGAGGCGCTCCTGGTGCAGCCCGACGCCGCTGCCAGCGGCGGGGCCCGGACCGTCGAGAACGCCACGGCTCACGAGTTCACCACGTCGGTCGACGGCCTCACGGTCAGCGTGACCTACGGTCAGGACCGTGCTGCGGCCCAGGCGATCCTGGCCAGTGCGGGCCTGCCCTCCACCGGCCTGGCGGGAGCCGCCTCCGGGGCAACGCCGGCGGGCAAGGCCGCCGCGACGCAAGCCGCAACATCGGCGCTCGTGGGCTCGGATGCCACCAACTACACGGGCTACGGCTTCGATGCATGCGCGGCACCGTCATCGGCGGCCATGAACGCATGGCTAGGCTCACCGTACCGTGCTGTCGGCATCTATTTCGGCGGCGGCAACCGCTCCTGCTCGCAACCCAACCTGACGGCAAGCTGGATCGCCGCACAGGCGAGCGCGGGCTGGCACTTCATCCCGCTCTACCTGGGGCTCCAGGCGTCCACCCAATCCTGCCCGAATTGCACCCTGATCACCTCCCCGGCCAGCCAGGGCAGCAGCGCCGCAATCGATGCGGTCAACCAGGCGCAGGCATTGGGACTGCCGGCGGGTAGCACGCTCTACTACGACATGGAGTTCTACGGCTCGCACAGCAGCATCGCCCTGACCTTCGAGTCCGCCTGGACCCAACAGCTGCATGCGTTGGGGTACAAGTCCGGGATCTACAGCAGCCTCTCGTCCAGCATCACGGATCTGATGAACAACCAGTCCTCGTACACGATGCCCGACGTCATCGACTTCGCATCCTGGCCCGGCAGCGGGGCCACCACGTACGACCCGGCGATCCCGAGCACGCTCTGGGCCAACCACCAGCGGGTCCACCAGTACAGCGGTGGCCACGACGAGACGTACGGCGGGTACTTGATCAACATCGATCAGGACTACCTCGACGTACAGGTGGGTTCGGGTGGAAGTACCCCACCGCCGTCCGGTACCTACACGGTGACCACGTTCGCCAGTGCGCCCGGCTACGCGTCGGCGACCAGCACCAGCCAGACCGGAACCCTCAACGCCGGCAGCAACTACGTCTACTGCAAGTACTGGGGCCGCCAGATCGGCAGCGGCAGCAGCTACAACCACTGGTGGCTCAAAACGGACCTCGACACCGGCTCACCGTGGCAGAACCAGTACATCTCCGCCTACTACCTCAACAACTGGGGCAGCGACGAGGCACTGGCCGACAACGGCGTGACCATCCCGACCTGCTCCGGCGGCGCACAGCCGGTCACGCAGTACACGGTGACCACATTCGCCAACGCACCCGGCTACGCCTCCGAAACCAGCACCGGCCAGACCGGAACCCTCAACGCCGGCAGCAACTACGTCTACTGCAAGTACTGGGGCCGCCAGATCGGCAGCGGCAGCAGCTACAACCACTGGTGGCTCAGAACCGACCTCGACACCGGCTCACCGTGGCAGAACCAGTACGTCTCCGCCTACTACCTGAGCAACTGGGGCAGCGACGAGGCATTTGCCGACAACGGCGTCTCCATCCCGAGCTGCTGACCGGCATCACGATCCGGACTGCCAGCGCGGACCGGCACTGACAGCCTGACATCTGCTTGGGGCAGGCAAGACGAGTTCGGTCCACCGCCGAGGGGCGGAGTCCACGCAAGGGACTCCGCCCCCAGGGCCTATCCGCTGGTGAGCATGCTCACGGCCGGGCCGTACGTCGGAGGTCCAGATCGGCCAGCCGTCCGGCACGGTGATGGCCTGGACGTTGCCGCCGTGATTGGTGTGCTTGCCGGACCACCACAGATCCACATCGGGCGTCGGTCCTGCGGTGCGGCACCGGTCCGTTTCGATCAGCGTGCCGTCGATGGTGACGTGGCTGTAGCCGGCCGTCTTGGCCGCCAGCAGCGCCCCGCGCAGGCTCGGCACGCGGGCGGCGAGGACGTCGATGCCTTCGTGTAGGTAGGCGTAGCCTGTGGACCGGCCGATCGCGTTGTCCCGGGCCAACTGGCTCATCCGGGTGCCGTCCAGGAACCAGCGCAGGATCAGGACCGCCGTCTCGGTGCGTACCGGCAGGACCGAGGTGTATGTGACACTCATCGTCGGCGCGGCGCCCGATGAAGTTGATCTGCGAGAGGACCACCTTCTTACCGGGGTGCTGCGTCTTTTTGTTGCACCGCAACGGATTCGGCGTGTCACCACTGCGGACCACCGGAAAGTAGGGCAGGTCAGCCGCGTATATTACCGACGTGTCGAGCGTCGATTCCATCGCCGCGCCTGCCGGAGACGCAGTGACCTTCCGCAACCGTCGGTGGCGGGTGTTCGGAGCACTGCTGTGGATCTTCGCGTCCGTCTGGCTGCTGCTTCAGGTCGCCCTCATGGTGCTGAGGGTGGCCGTGTCCGGCCACGCGCCGATCATGTTCGACGTGGTCTCGGCCGCAGTGGGTGTCGTGGTTTTTCCGACGGTAGTCGCGGGCGTTGTCCTGCTGATCTGGAGACGGCGCCTGGCCTGGGTACGAGTCTCGGTGGCCGGCTTGGAATTTGCCGCAACCCGTCGGCAGCCGGTGTTCCTGCCATGGCCAGCGGTCCAGACGGTACGGCTGCGCTATCGCGGCCCGTTCACCGAACTGCTCGTCACGCCTACCAGTCTTGACGCCGCTGCCGTGGCACCGATCTGGGCGTGGGCGCCACGGCTGCACCGCCGGTCGGACGCCCCCGCCTTCGTGGTCGACGTCGGCATGATGACGCCCGGGCCATCCGTCTTGCTCGACGAACTCGACCGACGGCTGGCTGCCCGCGGTTGACGCACTCCGCGCACCGAACGGATCATGGCTCGCAGCGGCACCCGGCTCCTTCAACCACGCCTGCATCACCCGACTGTCGGTAGCCGAAGCGTTACTCGGAATAGCTCATTGCTCTTTCGCTCTCAGGGCGCGGCGCCACGTTGCGCTGCCCCGCCCGTGGTTGCAAGTGGTCACGCCAGTCAGGGCAAAACCAAAAAGCAATTTTGAATCCCAAGAGGGAAAGAGCAACAAATTTGAGCTGTACGCGAAGAGTCTACGATCGCGACTCGTTGCCGTGGCTGGCCACCGTCGGTGTTGATCAGATACGCGCTCATGCCTCGGGGGGGATAGACCACGGCCACCGCGGGCGGAACCCGGGGCGAACTGGACGACTCGGCCGTCTGGCATCGGCCGGATCCCAGGGGGCGGAGAAGGTCGTCGCCGCCCGGCAGGCGATCGCGCCGCGGGTGCTCGCCGGACGAGCCGTTCGTGGCGGCGGACCTCGGCGCGTTGCCGACCCGTGTAGCTGATCTTGCTGGTAGTGACCTTGCGGTGTCGGCCGGCCGCCGCCGAGCCGGCGGCGTCTCGCGCCCACGTGTGCTCCGCGGGGCTGTCGTTGTGCGGCGCCGTCTTGTCCTGCCGGCTGCACCCGGCCAAGGCTCGCGACGACATCGGCCAGCCCGGCCGGCTCTGCCACCCGGCCGTCGGCGGACCGGGGCGGTGCGCACACTCGCCACGGATCTGCGATATCGGCCAGCGACTGCGGAACCCATGGCTGCGCGTGGGGCTGGGGTGGTCGTTTCGCTCCGGTTACGCCTCGACGTAGTCCGCGTGTTCCCCGTCACATCAATGACGCAGATCGATCTGCTGGCGATCCGGAACGTGGGATGCATCGTCCGGACCTGAGGGTTACCCAGTAGACGCTCGTCAATTGCTCAATGGACGACCACTTGTCCGAGCACTACCCTGATCCTGCCCGCAAACACTCATATACCTCGATGCATGGTTCTCGAGTGATCAGGAGCAGAGTGTGAAGAAAAGAATGCTCGGCCTGCTCGTCGCCGCCGTCGTGGCCGCGCCGATCGCGTTGGGCGCGAGCCCGGCGCTGGCGGCCGAGCCCCGCAAGACCGCGCAGCCGGCCGGGGCCCAGCCCGCCGACATCGGCACCATCATCACCGTGATCAGCACGGCCATCTCCGCCTACAAGGCGTTCACCTCGAGCACCAGCTCGGGGTCGGTCGCCACGGCACAGATCATCGCCGCGATCAACAGCGCGAAGGCCGAGATCATCAGCCACATCGACGCGGTCGCCACCGCGCAGGCGCGGGCCTGCGCCGAGGAGGCCGTGATCGACTTCGCCGACTTCGAGGCGCTGACCCCGGACAACAAGCAGTCCTTCGCGCTCAACGTGACCAGCTGCGTCACGCTCATCGACAGCCTGCTCACCGTCGTGGTCGACAAGGGCGCGCTGGACCAGCTCGGCTACTCGCAGGACGAGATCGCCCCGGTCGCCCTGATGGCCCGCGCCCGGACCGGCCTCACCAACACCAACCTGGCCGCGGTCCTGGTGCACAGCAACCAGACGATCATCTCGGTCCTGGCCCCGTCCTGCTCGTCGCACGTCATCGAGGGCCGCCCGCAGTACACCTGCATCGCCTACAACGGCACCACCGGCGGCCCCGAGCCCAGCTTGTCGCTGGCCCAGAACGAGGCCGGCGCCAACATCAGCTGGCGCATGGCCAGGAACCTGCTACCGACCTTCCAGACCCTCTGACGCACCACCCCCGTCGAACGGCGCGGCCCCGGCCGCGCCGTTTCATCGGCACCGGGTACAGCCCGGTCAGGTGGTCGAGCCCGCTCCCGGCAGATCCGCCAACGAGCGGTCGCATCGGCACCGTTCGCGGCGATCATCCGCAGCGCCACGCTCGACCCGCTGCCGTCCTTGAGGACGGTCCGTCCGCCACGGACGCCCGGCGCCGGATCGCCGAGTTCTTCGCCGACCGCCGGCGCGACTGGGTCAGCTGCCTACTTGTGCGGCGTGCGGGCGCTCTCGCAGGATGCTGGGGTGCAGAAGAGCATCGGGTTCTTGTCGTTCAACCATTGGCGAGACGTTCCTGGGTCCGTGGTGCGCTCCGCGCGCGACTCGCTGATCCAGTCGATCGAGCTGGCCGTCGCGGCCGAGGAGGTCGGGGTGGCCGGGGCGTTCTTCCGGGTACACCACTTCGCCGAGCAGCAGGCGTCGCCGTTTCCGCTGCTGGCGGCGATCGCGGCCCGCACGTCGCGGCTTGAGATGGGCACGGGGGTGATCGACATGCGCTACGAGAATCCCTTGTACATGGCCGAGGAGGCGGCCCAGACCGACCTGATCTCCGGCGGGCGGCTCCAGCTGGGCATCAGCCGCGGCTCACCCGAGACGGTCGTCGCGGGCTACCGCCACTTCGGATACGTGCCGGCCGAGGGCCAGACCGACGCCGACATGGCCCGCGAGCACACCGACGCGTTTCTCGGCGCGATCGAAGGGCGGCCGGTCGCTCAGGGCGATCCCCGGATGGGCGTTCGCGGCGGCGTGGCGATCCAGCCGCAGTCGGAGACGCTGCGGGAGCGCGTCTGGTGGGGCTCCGGGAACAGCTCCAGCGCCGAGTGGACCGCCCGGCAGGGCATGAACCTCATGTCCTCCACGCTGTTGCTGGAGGAGAAGGGCATTCCGTTCGACGAGTTGCAGGCCGAGCAGATCGGGCTGTTCCGCCGCACCTGGGAACAGTCCGGTTGGCAGCGGACACCGCGGGTGAGCGTGACCCGCAGCGTGCTGCCGATCATCGACGACGAGACCCGGCTGTACTTCGGGGCCCGCTCCCGCCGGGACTCCCAGGACCAGGTCGGCGTGATCGACGGCTTCACGTCGCGGTTCGGGCGCAGCTTCATCGGCGAGCCGGAGCAGATCGTCGCCGAGCTCGGCAAGGACCAGGCGGTGCGCGACGCCGACACGGTCATGATCGCGGTCCCGAACCAGCTCGGCGTCGACTTCAACGCACGGCTGCTGCAAGCCGTTGTCCAGATCGGGGGAGAGCTGGGCTGGTAGCCGCGGCGGCTCAGAGCCCGGTGTGCGCCCGCGCGTCGCGGATGGCAAGGTCCACGTCGGCGTCGGCGAGGGCCACACCGGGCGCCAGGCGCACCACCCAGGTCACCTCGGCGTCGCCCGCGACCGGGCGGCGAGCCGACAGCCAACCGGCGACCCGCCCGGCGTGCCGCAGCGGCACGCGCGCCAGCGTCGTCGCGGTGACCCGCTCCCGCGCCAGATCCGGCAGCCGGCCCGGAGCCGCCAACCGCAGGGTCAGGTCGGGCACGAGCTGCGGCACCAGGCTGACCAGCCGCAACGTGCCGCGCGCGGCATCCCATCGCGCGTGCTCGACCTGCTCCCAGCCCAGCCGGTGCCAGGACCGGAACCCGTGGTCGAGATCCTGGAAGTACACCGCGTGCTGCGTCGCCACGACGCGCCGTCGGGTCGGCCCGTCGCGCTCGGTCGCGAGCACCCGCTCGCCCTGGGCGAGCTCCGGCCGGGTCCAGTCGACGGCTGCGAAGCGATGTGACGCACTGGCCAGGGCCCAGGCGGGCAGCTTCAACAGGTGCGGATACGCGGTCAGCGGTGCCATGACGGCCTCCAAGCGGGTACTTGACGCTTCAACTTACCCGACGCGGCCGGTGAGCGACCAGTGTGGCGGGCGGTCAGTCGGGTGGCCGATCTCGCGGCGGGGCGGCGCGCACGTGCGGGGCGTGGTGGGCCAGTAGCACGATCGCGCCGGTCAGGACGGCGAGCGCGGCGATCTCGCCGGCGATGGCCCACGGGGTGGCCCCGATGCGCTCGTCCAGCCAGACCAGGCCGATGGCGATCGACACCAGCGGGTCCATCGCCGTCATCGTGGCCAGCGCCAGCGCGCCGACCGGGCCGGCCTGGAACGCGTTCTGGCTGAACAGCACGCCGCTGGGGCCGAGCACGGTGATCGCGTACGGCTCCCACCGGCCCATCGTCGCGAGGAACCCCTGGGGAAAGGTGGCCGTGGCGCTGCTGAGCAGCCCGGCGGTGGTGCCGTAGCAGATGCCGGCGGCCAGCGCCGGGGGCAGCGGGCGCCACTGCGGCGAAACGAAGCGGGCGGCGGCGACGCAGGCGCCGACCGCGACCGTGACCGCGGCGAGCAGCGTCACCGCCGATGCCGGCGAGTCCAGGCCCTGGCCGGCCCCGGCGGTCGGCCGGGCCAGCAGCAGGAAGCCGGACAGGCCGGCGATGCACAGGGCCGCGCCCGCCACGACCAGCCGGTCCGGCCGCCGGTGCGCGGCCAGCGCGGCGAGGGCGATGTACCACAGCAGCCCGGTGACGAGCACCGGCTGGACGAAGATCAGCGGCAGCAGCTCGAGGGCGGCGACCTGCAGCCCGAACGCGACCAGCGCGAGCAGCACCGACCAGCGCCAGGCCGGCTCGCGCAGCAGGTGCAGCAGCAGCCGCGGCCGGCCGACCCGCTCCGGCGGTACCTTCCGGCCGGCCCGGTACTGCAGGACCGACGACCCGCCGAACGCGGCCGCCGCGCACACCGCCAGCGCCGTGCCGAGTACCCCGGCCATCGGCTGATCCAACGGCACCCTCCGCGCTCCCGGTCAGCCGGCCGCCGCGACGGTGGCCGTCGCCCAGTGGCGCAGGACCAGGCGGCGCGGCACGGTCACCCGGTTCGCGAGCGGGTCGAACTCGGCCCGGGCCAGGGCGGTGAGCCCGGCCCGGCCGCCGGCGACCTGGCCGCCGACGGTCAGCCGGGCCCGGCCGTCGAGGGTCGACACGAGCGGCGCGCCGGAGTCCAGCCAGGCCTCCGCCCGCTGCGCGGTCAACGCGATCAGGTCGCGCAGGTCGGGCGGCGCGGCCGGGCCGTCCAGGTCGTCCTCGGTGACGCCGAACCGGGCCATGTCCTCACCCGGCAGGTACACCCGGCCGCGGCGCCGGTCCTCCGGCACGTCGCGCAGGTGCTCGATCACCCACAGGGCGGTGCGGATCCGGTTGGACAGGGCGATGCGTTCCGCGGTCGCCCGCCCGAAGACGTGCAGGACCAGTTCGCCGACCGGGTTCGCCGACAGCGTGCAGTATTCGGTCAGCCGGCCGAAGCTGGGGTACCGCCCGGTGGCCCGGTCCGGCCGGCCGGCCTCGATCAGCCGCAGCAGCGGCCCTTGCGGCAGGCAGTGGCCGGTCACCGCCGGTTCGAGGGCGCGCACGACCGGGTCGGCGATCGGGCGGCCCGCGTAGAGGCGGCCGATCTGCCGCGCCACCTCGTCCAGCGCGCCCGGCTCGTCGCCGACGTCGTCCACGTGCCGCGCGTAGGCGTACAACGCCTGCAGGTGCCTGCTGACCGCGCCGTACATGGTGCTCGTGCGTACCCCTGGGCCGGCGCGGCAAACCGCGGTTTGGCGGTGGCGCGCAAGGGGTAGCGTCCGCCGGTTCGCGTCGGGAGGGAGGTGGGGATGGCGGGTCGGCCGGACGGGGCGTCGTCCCCGCGCCGCGTGCTGGTGCTGTCCGCCGACATCGGCGGCGGCCACGACGCCACCGGCCGGGCGCTGGAGGAGCGGGCCCGCCGGCTGTGGCCCGGCAGCGCGATCGAGTGGGCGGACACGCTGGACGTCATGGGCCGCGGCGTCGGCCGCGCGTTCCGGCGGATCTACGTGACCAGCGTGGAGCTGACCCCGTGGCTGTACCAGTGCTTCTACGCCGCGCTGTGGCGCCACCGCTGGTTCACCCGGGCCGTCAAGCGGTTCGTCGGCGCCTGGGCCGGCCGGCGGCTGGCGCCGCTGGTCGAGGACTGCCGCCCGGACGTCATCCTCTCGACCTACCCGCTGGCCAGCGCCGGTCTGGCCTGGCTGCGCGAGCATCGGGGCCTGCGCGTGCCGACCGGCGCCTGGGTCTCCGACTTCGCGCCGCATCCGATGTGGGTGTACCCCCGGCTGGACCTCACCCTCGTGATGCACCCGGCGGCCGTGCCGCTCGCCGCCGCCGTCGCCCCCGGGGCGCGCATCGCCGTGTGCGCCCCGCCGGTCGCGGCCGGCTTCCGTCCCGGTGACCGGGCGGCCGCCCGCCGCCGAGCCGGGCTCGATCCGGCCCGCCCCGCGGTGGTGATCTCCTGCGGCTCGCTGGGCTTCGGCGCCGTCGAGGAGGCGGTACGGGCCCTCGTCGGCGGCGTCCCGGCGGTCACCGTCGTGGTCGTCTGCGGCCGCAACGCGGCGCTGCGCCGGCGCCTGACCCGGCTGCCGGCACCGCCCGGGCGGCTGCGCGTGCTGGGCTGGGTCGACCGCATGCCCGAACTGCTGCGGTCGGCCGACCTGCTGGTCACCAACGGCGGCGGCGTCACGGTGCTGGAGGCCATCGCCGCGGGCGTCGAGATCGCGATGTACCGCCCCATCGCCGCCCACGGCGCGGCCAACGCCGCGCTGCTCACCGCGGCCGGGCTGGCCGAGACCTTCCGCGACCCGGCCCGGTTCGCGGCTTGGGTCCGGGCCCGGTTCGCCGCCGCCCCGCCGGGCGCCACCGCCGGCCCGGCCGCGCCCGGCATCCTGCCCGACCTCGGCCTGCCCACGCTCCTGCGCCACCGTGCCCCCCTGAGCGACCTCATGTCGGGCTGCGCGGACGTATGTCTCCGTGATCATGATGCGCGTCGTGGTCGCACCATCGGTTTGCCATGACCCCGGAGGCTTTCGGTACACGGGGGTACATCAGCGCTCCGTGATCATGAAAAACCGTTGGTGTCGGCGGCGGGTACAGCATGATCGCGGAGAGTTCCGGTCACCACGCCGGCCGCCACGTCGCCAGGGGCCGGCGGTGCCGGTGCCCGGGTGGCGCGCTTACTGTCCGCGCTCTGTCGCGCGCTTCACGGTCGCGGCAACCGGCGCACGCGCGGCGCTACGAACTGCTGGACCTCGGGCAGGCTGGACGACAGTGAGATCCACGTGCCGTCCAGCTTCATCACGCTGGCGAGCCCGCCGCGCCGGTGGTACTGGAAATCCGCGATCTCGTCCCACCGGCACTCCAGCACGGAGCGGCGATGGCGGTACGCGAACCCTTCCTCGTGGATCCGCAGCTCGTCGTCGCGGTCACCCCGGACCACCCACAGCAGCAGCGCGCCGAACGCCAGCGCGGCCGTGACGCACCCGAGCGCGCCCGCGATGTCCCCCGGATCGCGGTCCGGCACGCCGATCGCGGCGTACACCAGGAACACCGCGATCAGCAGCAGAAACCCCGGCAGCAGCAGGACCGTCAGGTCCCAGCGGCTGCGCCGCACGTGATAGGTCGCGACCGGCGCCCCGATCCCGTCGCCGCCCGGCGTGTACTCGACGGGCAGGTCCCGGCCGCCCCTGGTCTGGTACGCCCGGTGCAGCGCGTCGAGACCACCCATGAACCGCCCAAACGCGATCCGCTCGCCGCCGCGCGTCGTCACCGCGTGCACCCGCAGCCGCCGGTCCGTGCCCATCCGCACGTCCGCCGACCGGATCTGACCCCACCGGCACGCACTGACCTTGCCCCGGTGGCGCAGCGTGAACCCGTCGCGGTAGACGACCAGAAGGTCCCGGCCCCGCGTCACGACCAGCCAGCCGACCAGCCCGACCGGCACCAGCGTCACGGCGGCGAGCCAGTTGTGGATCACGGACAGGCACAACGCGCCGACGGCGGTCGCGACGACCAGCAGCGCCAGCAACCCGAAGCGCAGGCGGTGCCGCGACAGCTCGTCCCCCAGCTCACCCATGATGCTCGTGACGATAGGCCCCGCCCGCCACCGGGTCCGCGTTCGTTCAGTACCGGTAGTGGGTGTAGGTCAGGTAGCCGGTGTCGCCGCCGGTGTAGAACGTCGCCTGGTCGGCCTCGTCGAGCGGCAGGTCGCGGCGCAGCCGCTCGACGAGGTCCGGGTTGGCCAGGAACGCCCGGCCGAAGCTGATCAGGTCCGCGCCCAGGTCGAGCCAGTGCTCGGCGCGCTTGCGGTCGGTCGGCGCGGGGCCCATCGGGTTCGACGGGTTGACCAGCAGCGCGCCGGGCCAGGCGCGGCGCAGCCCGACCAGGGTCTCCTCGTCGGTGGTCGCCTCGAGGTGCACGTAGGCCGGCCCGAGCCGGGCGAGCTCGCGCAGCAGGGCGCCGTAGAGCTCGGGAACGTCCTCGTCGATCGCGTCCCAGATGCCCGCACCGGGGCTGAGCCGGATGCCGACCCGGGCGGCGCCGATCGCGTCGACGGTGGCCGCGACCGCCTCGACGGCGAAGCGGATCCGGCCGGCGACCGAGCCGCCGTAGCCGTCGGTGCGCTGGTTGGCGCTGGTGGACAGGAACTGGCCGATGAGGTAGCCGTTCGCGCCGTGCAGCTCGACGCCGTCGAAGCCCGCCTCGACCGCCCGGCGCGCGGCCGCCGCGTAGGACAGCGCCTCCTGGGCGGCCTCGGCGGTGCTCAGTGCGCGGGGGACCGGCGCCGGCTGCGGGCCGGTGGGGGAGAAGACCATCGCGTCGCGGGCCGCGATCGCCGACGGGCCGACCGGCTGCAGGCCGGTGGTGTCCGGGTGGCTGATCCGGCCGCCGTGCATGATCTGGGCGAAGATACGCCCGCCGCTGGCGTGGACCGCGGTGACGACCGGCTTCCAGGACGTCACCTGGGCGTCGGTGTGCAGCCCGGGCGTGAACGGGTTGGACTGGCCGAGCAGGCTGGGCTGGACGCCCTCCGAGACGATCAGGCCGGCGGTGGCGCGCTGGGCGTAGTACGCCGCCATCGACGGGGTCGCCAGGCCCTCGGCGTTGGAGCGGACGCGGGTCATCGGAGCCATCACGATCCGGTTGGGCAGCCGGAGGCCGGCCAGATCGTACGAGTCGAACAACAACGGTGTCATGGCGTCGACGCTAGGACCTACCATTGACGTCAGGGTCAAGAGTTGTCGTGGAGGTCACAATGCGCATCGGTGAGCTGGCGGAGCAGGCCGGGGTGAGCGTCCGCTCGCTGCGGTACTACGAGGAGCAGGGGCTGCTGAGCAGCACCCGCAGCGGCGGCGGCCAGCGGACCTACGTCGAGAGCGACGTGGAGCGGGTTCGCTTCCTGCAGCACCTCTACGCGGCCGGCCTGTCGAGCCGGACCATCGCCGAGCTGCTGCCGTGCGTGGACTCCCCGAGCGCCGAGCGGACCGACGACGCCTGGCTGCGGCTGGTGGAGGAGCGGGAGCGCCTCGACGGGTACATCGGGGAACTGCTCCGCACGCGCGACACGCTCGACAACCTCATCGCCGAGAACCGCCGTCACCAGGGAACCGCCTGCGCGTCAGGCTCGGCGGTGCCGGCCGCGTAGCCCGAACGCGACCACCGCGGCGCCGATGGTTGGCGGCGTGCTCGCCGTCGTCCGGTGGCTGGTCGCGTTGGCCGGCGTCGGGCCGGGTCAGGGGCTCGTGAGCACGACCAGCTGCTGGGTGGCCCGGGTCATCGCGACGTAGCGGTCGACCGCGCCCTCGACGCCGTCGCCGAACGCGTCCGGGTCGATGAGGACGACCAGGTCGAACTCGAGGCCCTTCGACAGCACCGGGGTCAGCGACCGGACGCGGTCCGTCGCCGGGAAGGCGGGGTCGCCGATGACACAGGCGATCCCTTCGGCGTGCGCGGCGAGCCAGGCGTCGAGGATCGCGGGCAGCTCCGACGTCGAGCCGTGCCGCACGGGGACGCCGGTGCCGCGGATGGAGGCCGGCACGTTGGCATCCGGGAGCACCGCCCGGATGACCGGCTCGGCCTCGGCCATGACCTCGGCCGGCGTGCGGTAGTTGATGCCCAGCGAGGCCAGGTCGATCCGGTCGAGCCCGGCCCGCCGGAGCCGGTCCCGCCACGACTCGGCGAAGCCGTGCCGGGCCTGGGCGCGGTCGCCGACGATGGTGAAGCTGCGCGACGGGCAGCGCAGCAGCAGCATCTGCCACTCGGCGTCGGTCAGCTCCTGGGCCTCGTCCACGACGATGTGCGCGAACGGGCCGGCGAGCCGGTCCGGGTCGGCGCCGGGCAGGGCGGCCTCGTCGACCAGGGCGTCGTGGAAGTCCTCGACGCGCAGCATCGTCACCAGGCCCACGCCGTACTCGTCGTCGGCCGCCTCGCTCAGGTCGTCCACGACCCGGTTCATGCGCTCGCGCTCGGTCGCGACGGCGGCCTCGTGCCGGCGCCGGTTCCGCGACGTCTCCGGGTCGCCGAGCCGCTGCCGGGCCGCGTCCAGCAGCGGCAGGTCGGACACCGTCCAGGCCTGGGCGTCGGCGCGCCGCAGGCGGCGTACCTCCTCGGCGCTGAGCCAGGGCGCGCACTTGCGCAGATAGGCGGGCACCGACCACAGGTCCCCGACGACGTCGGCCGCCTCGAGCAGCGGCCACGCCCGGTTGAACGTCGTGACCAGCTCCCGGTTGCGCAGCAGCGACCGGCGCAGCAGCTCCTCCGGTTCGTCGCCGTCGTACTTGTCCAGCAGGATCGTGACCAGCTCCGTCCAGATCTGGTCGCGGGCCTCGTTGTGCGGGGTGCCGGGCCCGGCCGCCTGGAACGCGTCGGCCCAGTCGCCGGCGGTCAGCCGGAGGTCGGACTCCTGCGTCGCGACCGTCATCGCCTTCGCGGGCGGCTCCTCGTAGAACCGCACGGCCGCCTCGATCGCTCGTACCATATCGGCGGACGACTTCAGCCGGGCCACCTCCGGGTCGGCCTCGATGGTCGCCGCCGCGCCCTCGGCGACGAGGTCCCGCAGCGTGCAGGTCTGCACGCCCTCCTCGCCCAGGCTGGGCAGGACGTCGGCGACGTAGGCCAGGTAGGGCTGGTGCGGGCCGACGAACAGCACCCCGCCCCGGCGGTGGTCCAGGCGCGGGTCGGAATAGAGCAGGTAGGCGGTGCGGTGCAGCGCGACGACGGTCTTGCCCGTGCCCGGGCCGCCGTCGACCACGAGCGCGCCCGCGGATCCGGCGCGGATGATGGCGTCCTGGTCGGCCTGGATGGTGGCGAGGACGTCGCGCATCCGGCCCGACCGGCTGCCGCCCAGGCTGGCGATGAACGCGGACTGGTCGTCGAGCGCGGCGCGCCCCTCGAACCCGTCCGCGGTGAACACCTCGTCCCAGTAATCGGTGATCCGGCCGCGGATCCAGCGGTACCGCCGGCGGCTGAGCAAACCCATCGGGTTGGCGTGGGTCGCCCCGAAGAACGGCTCGGCCGCCGGGGAGCGCCAGTCGAGCAGCAGGCGGCGCCCGGCGCTGTCGGTGAGGCCGAGCCGTCCGATGTAGACCGGCTCGGTGTCGTCCGCGGCGACGATGTGGCCCAGGCACAGGTCCAGGCCGAAGCGGCGCAGGGTGCGCAGGCGGGCGCTCAGCCGGTGGATCTCCAGGTCCCGGTCCATCGCCCGCTGGCCCAGGCCGCCGGGCGCCTGACGCTCGGCGTCGAGGCGGCCGGACAGCTCGGCGGTCACCTGAGCGAGGCGCGCGGCGATCGCCGCGAAGTGCCGCTCGTCGCCGGCGATCAGCGCCGGGTCGGCCTTGGCGGACAGGTTCTCGGGCAGGTCGAAGA
This sequence comes from Dactylosporangium sp. CA-092794, assembly GCF_050948465.1. Lineage (NCBI taxonomy): Bacteria > Bacillati > Actinomycetota > Actinomycetes > Micromonosporales > Micromonosporaceae > Dactylosporangium > Dactylosporangium sp. CA-092794. The sequence continues at coordinate 5,545,285 of NZ_CP192044.1, forward strand.
CGCTGATGGTCGGCAGGTTCACGTGACGGTACCCATCTGAGCTGGCTGGTGGTTCTTTCCCCGGCCGGCGATTCTGCGCCACGACCCGGGTCTTGCCGCAAGCCCCGGGGTACGGTATAGCTTGAAAGTGGAGGGGTTCCTCAGCTCAGCGGGCTGACGTTGCGATCGTAGTCCGCGCGAGCCGCCGCAATCTCGGGCACGTGGCCCGCGCTCCAGTCGATGAGCGGGGTGGCCGCCCGTAGCAGGCTGACGCCGAGCGCCGTGAGCTGGTAGCTCACCTGGGGTGGCACGACGTCGTAGCTGGTGCGGGTGAGGATGCCGTCCCGTTCGAGGCCGGCGAACTCGCGCACGAGCGCGCCGCCGACAAACCCGGTTCCGAATACGACGATTTTCACTCGCCCAATCTTCGAAGGGCCCTCCGACCAGGTCAAGAAGGCACATCCAGGTAACCACCCGGGCCTCCTCGCCCCGCCGCTACCGCCCGCCCGGCCGGACCGAACGAATCTCTCCGCGATCGTGCGCCTCCCACCGGCGCGCGCCGGGTTTCCCGTGATCGTGGAGACATATGGTACCTATGGGTACATAGCTCTTCCGCGATCATGGAAAACGTGTGGTGCGGGCGGCGACTACGGCATGATCGCGGAGAGTTCCGGTCGCGATGCCCCCACTGGGGTTGCTCGTAGTCGGCGGCGACGAGCAGTGCGACTCCGCAAGGCCGAGGGCCGGTGCGCGGGGCGAGTTGGGCCGCGGTTGCGCAGAGTAGGCCGGTGATCGGGTTGGCGCCGGGCGGCGGGGTGGCACCGGTGTGCAGCGGATGCCGGCCGACCTCGGCCGCGTCCTGTACCTGGCACGGATAGGGAAGCCCCGCCCCACCGTTTGGCGACGGGCCCGCCGGGTAGCCGAGCGCCGTGATTTACGCCCTGGCCACCGGGGCCGCGGCGCTGACCGGGATCGGCACCGCCATCCAGCAGCGCGTCGCGGCCCGCGCGCCGGCCGGGGCCACGCTGCACTGGCGGCTGCTGGGGTACCTGCTGCGGCAGCGGCTGTGGTTGTGCGGCCTCGCCGTCGCGGTCGTCGGCAACCTGCTCACCGGGGCCGCGCTCGGTCTCGGCAGCGTCGCCCTGGTGGAGCCGCTCACGGTCAGCGGCCTGCTGTTCGCCATGTCGGTCGCGGCGATGTGGAGCCGGTACCGGATCGGGCCGAGAGAATGGCTCGGCGCGCTCGCCGTGGTCGTTGGCTTGGCGGCGTTCCTGGTCGCCGGCCGGCCGCGGACCGGGCCGTTGCCGAACCCGCCGTTATGGCAGTGGGGACTGGCGGCCGGGACCATCGGGCTCATCACCTGGGGGCTGGTCCACGTCGCGCGGACGCTGCGCCGCCAGCAGGAGGCGGCGATGCTCGGGCTCGGCGCCGGCATGCTCTTCGGCCTGCAGGCGGCGCTCACCAGTACCGCGGCGCACCGGCTCTTCGGCGGCGGGCCCCTGGCCGTCTTGCTGTCCTGGACGCCCTACGCGATCGTGGCCGTCGCCGCGGTCGGCATGCTGCTCGCGCAGAGCGCCTACAAGCTGGCGCCGCTGACCGTCTCCTATCCGGCGGCGACGGCGGCCGAGCCGATCGCCGGGGTCGCCATCGGCGTCGGGATCCTCGGCGGCGCGCTGCGGATCGAGCCGCTCGCGGTCGCCGTCGAGATCGTCGCGCTGGCCATGATGACCACCGGCGTGTGGGTCCTGGGCACCTCTCGCCTGGTTGAGGCGCATCACGAGCACCGGATCCACCTGCCGCACCACCACCGGGACGATCCTACGGGGCCCGCAGCGCCGGGAGGACCTCCCGGCCGAGGCGGTTGATGTTCGCCAGGGTACGGCGGGGATCGCCGCCGCCTTCGACCATGAGCAGCAGGCGGCGGACGCCGGTGGCGGCGAGGGTCGCCCGCAGCCGGCGCGCGCACCGCTGCGGGGGACCGACCGGATGAGTGGCGAGCAGGTGGTCGAGGTAGGCGGCGGGGTCGCGGCGCGGCGGCGGTGAGCCGTCGATGCGCACCGTCGCCTGGGCGGCGCGCAGCCAGCCGGGCATGGCGCGGCGCAGCGCCGACTCGGCCTCGGCGACGCTGTCCGCCACGAAGGCCAGGTGCGCCGAGACGTGTCCGGCCGTGGTACCGCCGGAAGCCGCGTGGTGGCGCAGCATCGCGGCCTTGGCGGCGTCGTCGTCGTGCATGCCGAGCAGCAGCGGCAGGTTGCGCGCCGCGGCCAGCTCGACGGTCGGCGTGCCGGTGGCGGCGACCCACACCGGCAGCGGGCGCGCCGGCCGGGGGACCATCGCCACGTCGCGGAACCGGAAGCCGTCGCCGTCGCCGTCGCCGGACAGGACGGCGGCGCCGGAGACGGCGGCGAGCAGGAGGTCGAGGGCGGCGGCGAAGCCGGCGTGGTCGTACCGCCGCGGGCCGGTGCCGAACACCTCGAGGTCGACCCACGGCCCGCCGCGGGCGACGCCGAGGTCGAAGCGGCCGCCGGAGACCGCGTCGAGCAGGGCCGCCTCCTCGGCGAGGGCGACCGGGTGCCGGTTGGGCAGGATGGCCGCGGCGGTGCCGACGCGCAGCCGGGCGGTGCGGCCCAGCAGGTGCGCGGCCAGGGTCACCGCCGAGGGGCAGACGCCGTACTCGCCGAAGTGGTGCTCGGCCAGCCAGACACCGCCGAAGCCGGCCCGCTCGGCGGCCACCGCGTAGTCGGCGGCGGCGCGCAGGGTGCCCGCGTGGCCGGCCCCCGGGAAGAGGCCGGCCAGCAGGAACAGATCGACCTGCGGTGTCGACTCAGCAGTCACGCAGTTCCGGCGTCTGGTTGAGCAGCTGCCCGCGCGGCGAGACGAACGCGCGGTACCGCTCGCCACCGACGGCGTCCCGGGTGAACGCCGCGACCCGGTGGCAGTTCTGGAACGCCAGGGTCACGCCGAAGTGCCGCTCGAGCCCGCCGCGGATGGCGTCGCTGGCCAGGGCGCGCAGCAGCTGGCCGCGCTCCGCCTCGCTGGGCGGCGGGACGCTGTGGTCGGCGAACTCGCCGCCGCCGGTGCGCAGGTCGTCGACGACGCCGCTGATGATCTGCCAGGCGTACGGCAGGGAATCCCGCACGACGGCGACGAACTCGGCGTCGTCGACCGGGCCGGCCTCGGCCCGCTCCAGCAGTGCGGTCGGTACGTCCAGGGACATTCGCTCCTCCTACGGTGCGGATGGTCAGCGCGCGGCGGCGGTCGCCGGCGCCAGGTTGAAGCCGGGTTCGATCTGGGCACTGAGATCGGCGCCGGTGCGGGCATTGCCCCACGCGACCGCGTTGCGGGCGTGGAACTCGGCGGCCTGCGCGGCGTAGCGCGGCCAGTCCTTCTCGCACCGGTCCAGGGCGGCGCGCATGGTGGCCAGGGCGTGGGCGTTGGGCGGCTCCAGATCGGCGATCGGCAGGAACCGGCCCCGCTCGGCGGCCTTGACGAACCCGGAGCGGCCCACCCAGCACAGCAGGTCGTCGCCGACCTCGGCGCGCAGGAACGCCACGTCGTCGGCGTCGTCGACCTTGTTGCCCACGACCGCGATCCGCACGCCGTGGTCGCGCGCGTAGCCGACGTACTGCCGGTACACCCCGACGCTGCGCACCGTCGGCTCGCACACCAGGAAGGTGAGGTCGAAGCGGGTGAACAGGCCCGAGGCGAACGAGTCCGCGCCCGCGGTCATGTCCACCACCGCGTACTCGCCCGGCCCGTCCGCCATGTGGTTGAGCAGCAGTTCGACCGCGCCGACCTTCGAGTGGTAGCAGGCCACCCCGAGGTCGTCGGCGGCGAACGGGCCGGTCACGGCCAGCCGCACCCCGCCGACGGTGCGTACCAGCCGCTCGTACAGCGGGTTCGGCTCGTCCACCCGCACCAGCCGCGACCCGGGCCCGGGCGGCGTGGTCTTCAGCATCGCCGCGGCCGAGGCGATGCGCGGGTTGTCCCCCCGCAGGTACTCCTTGATCTCCTCCAAATGGTCCCCGAGCGCGGGCAGCAGCGCCGCCTCGTCGGGGTCCGCGCCCAGCGCCACGGCGAGGTGCTGGTTGATGTCGGCGTCGAAGGCCAGCACCCGCGGCCCTTCCTGGACCGCGAGAAACCGGCAGAACAATCCGGCCAGAGTGGTCTTTCCGCTCCCACCCTTGCCGACGAAGGCAGCTTTCACCCCTTTTTGGTATCGGTTTTCATTTCCACAGTCAAACCGCTTGCACACATTCGCAATCCCGCATCGGCCCGGCGCGACGTTAGGGTCGTTGCCCGTGACCCGAGGCAACTCCCGCCGGGGCCGGGTCGCCGCGCTGGCGGTGACGCTGCTGGCCGGCGGCTGGCTCGTCGCGGTCGGCGGCGGCCCGGTGCGCACGCCGCCCGGCCCGGCCGGCGCACCGTCCGCCCCGCCGGCCCCGCCGCCGCCGCTGGACGCCCCGGCGTCGGCCGTGCCCGGGCGGCTCGCCGACGGCACGCGGTACAACCCGCTGCTCTATCTCGACCTCGGCGTGTCGTTCGGCTCGGCGCCGACCCCGGACGGCACCGCGGAGCGGCTCCTGCGCAGGGGCGCCGGTGGCGTCGAGGAGCTGCGCCGGCTGCCGGCGAGCGGGCTGCCGCAGTACCTCGGGCTGACCGTCAGCGACGGCATGCTCTACTGGGTCGAGCACGTGCTGGCCCAGGACGGCGGCGGGCTGTCGATCTGGCGCGCGCCCGCCGACGGCGCCGGCCCGGCGGTCCGGGTCACCGGCGACGTGGGCGCCGGGGTGTTCTACGACCGGGAGTACGACCTGGTCGTCGCCGACGGCCGGATTCACTGGATCGCGGTGGGCGCCTCGCCCGAGCCGGTGACCGAGGTCCGGTCCGTCGCGCCGGACGGCGGGCCGGTCGCGGTGGCCACGTTCGAGGGCGGCTACCGCCTGACGGCGTGGCCGTGGCTGGTGACCGACGCCCGCCGCGGCGCGCCGGTGGACCTCGTCGACCTCACGACCGGGCGGCGGGTCGGCGTGCCCAAGTCGGCGGCGGAGACCGCGGCCTGCACCCCGGTGTGGTGCCGGGTGACCGGGCTGCCGGGCAGCGGCGTCACCCGGGTCGACCTGATGCGCCCGGACGGGTCCCAGCGCCGGCGGATCGGGCCCGGGAGCGTGCGGGCGGCCACGGACGAGGTGGCCGTCCTCGACCGGTTCGAGATCGTGTCGGACAGCGACGGGCGGGCCGCGCGGCTGATGGTCTACGACATCGCGGCGGCGCGGCTCTACCGGGTCGCCGACGGCGTGTCCCTGGTGTTCACCCGGGGCGGGTTGCTGTGCTGGTCCACCGGCGAGGAGAGCGCCGCGCAGTGGCACGCTGTGGACCTGCGCGCGGTACCGCGCTGATCCGGCCCCGGACCCGCGGGTCCGGGGCCGGACCGGTGCTCAGGACGCGGTGAGGCTCGTGTCGTCGACCACGAACGAGGTCTGCAGCGAGCTGTCCTCGACGCCGGTGAACTTGAGCGTCACCGTCTGGCCGGCGAACGCGGCCAGGTTGAAGGACTTCTGGCTGTAGCCCGAGGCCTTGTTCAGGTTGCTGTAGGTGGCCAGGGTCGTTGTGGTGGAGCCGGCGACCACCTGCACGGTCAGGTTGTCATAGGCGGTGCCGGTGGTCGTCTCGCTGGAGTCGATGTGCAGCCAGAAACTCAGCGAGTACGACGAGCAGCCCGCCGGCAGCGACACCGGCTGGCTCAGCGTGTCGGTGTGCGAGCCGCCGTAGCCGTCCAGCCACGCGTCCCAGGTGCCCGAGTGCGTCGGCTGGCCGCTGGAGCCGTACTGGCCGATCACCCCGGAGCTGCTGGTCCACGCCGTGTTGCCGGACTCGAAGCCGGGGTTGGCCAGCTTCTGGCCCGGGCTGGAGCAGGTGCCACCGCCCCCGGTCACGGTGAGCGTGAAGCTCGCCGCGTGCGTGGCCGAGGCGCCGGTGCCGGTGACCGTCACCGGGTAGCTGCCCGGCGGGGTCGCGGCCGAGGTGGTGATGGTCAGGGCCGAGGAGCCGCCCGAGGTGACCGACGACGGGCTGAACGACGCGCTCGCGCCGGACGGCAGGCCGCCGGCCGACAGCGCCACCGACTGCGCGCTGCCCGAGGTGGTCGTCGTGCCGACCGTCGCGCTGACCGACCCGCCCGGCGCGGTCGAGCCGGACGCGGGCGAGACCGCGAGCGAGAAGTCTTTGGCCGCGGTGCCGTTGACGACGTACAGCAGCTTGTTCGGCGACCCCGTGCCGGGGTTGGTGACCACGCCGCTGGTGGCGTTGTTCACCAGCGAGTCGCGGACCTGCTGCGGGGTGTACGACGGGTTCTGCGCGAGCACCAGCGCGGCCGCGCCGGTCACGTGCGGCGTGGCCATCGACGTGCCGCTGATCGTGTTCGTCGCGGTGTTGCTGGTGTTCCAGTCCGACGTGATCGACGAGCCCGGGGCGAAGATGTCCAGGCAGGTGCCGATGTTGGAGAACGACGACCGGGCGTCGGCGCTGGTGGTCGAGCCGACGGTGATCGCCGCGCCCACCCGGGCCGGGGACGAGTTGCAGGCGTTGGCGCCGTTGTCGTTGCCGGCGGCCACCGAGTAGGTGACGCCGTCGGCGATGGAGTTGCCGACCGCGGTGTCGATCGAGGAGTCGGCGCCGCCGCCGAGGCTCATGTTGGCCACCGCCGGCTCGCCCGGGTCGTGGTCGCCGGTGACCCAGTCGATGCCCGCCACGACCTGGGCCGTGGTGCCCGAACCCGAGTTGTCGAGCACCCGCACGCCGACCAGCGTCACGCCCTTGGCCACGCCATAGGTGCTGCCGCCGACCGTTCCGGAGACGTGGGTACCGTGGCCGTTGCCGTCATCGGCGCTGCCCCCGTCGATGGCGTCGAAGCCGGAGATCGCCCGGCCGCCGAAGTCGTTGTGGCTGAACCGGATGCCGGTGTCGATGATGTACGCCCGCACGCCGCTGGCCACGGTCGGGTAGGTGTAGCTGTTGTCCAGCGGCAGGTTGCGCTGGTCGATGCGGTCCAGCCCCCAGGACGGCGCCGGGGACTGGGTCGCGCTGATGGTGTAGACGCCGTTGCGCTGGACGTAGTCGACGGCCGGGTTGGCAGCGAGCCGCCGCGCGGCGTCCTCGCTGAGCGAGACCTCGAAGCCGCGCAGCGCGTGGCGGTAGGTGAGCCCGACCGTGCCGCCGTAGGCGCGGCCGAGGTCGCGGGCGGTGGTGTCGACCCCGTCGCGCTGCAGGGTCGCGGTGTTCTTGAGCACCACGACGTAGCTGCCGGGGACGGCGGCGGCGCCGGCCGGGCGGATCTCACCTTGCCGCGGCGCGGCGGTCGCGGTGGTACCGCTGCCGAACACGGCCACCATGACGCCGGCCGCGGCCAGCCCGGCCGCGCCCCACCGGCGGCCGCGTGGAGGGAATGTCATCTCCCTGTCCTCCCTGTGCATCGGGACTGCCCGCCCACGGCGTTGTGGCCGTAGACGGACATCGATTGCTCAGAGGCAGGGTAAGGCCAAGCGGCCGCCGTTAATAGATATTGAAAACCATTACTACTTACTGATATACCTGTCGTCACCGGCCGAGCGCGCCGCTTCCGTCGCCGGATCGAACGAATCTCTCCGCGATCATGCGACTCCCGCCGCCGCACGGCGGGTTTCCCATGATCACGGAGACATATGGTACCTATCGGTACATAGACCTTCCGCGATCATGGAAAACGCGTGGTGCGGTCGGCCACTACGGCATGATCGCGGAGAGTTCCGGCGGTTATCGATAGAGATCGATATGTTCAAGCGCCATCTACGGCAACCCGGGCCAGGCCGACTACGGCGCCGCGAAGGCCGGCGTCGCGGCCCTGACCGTGATCGCCGCCCAGGAACCTGGGCCGCTACGGGGTGACCGTGAACGCGGTGGCGCCGGGCGCGCTGACGGGGACGTTCACGCGGATGTCGTACCCTTCAGCCCGGCCCTCATCCGCCGGCCGACCTCGTCGAACGTCGCGGTCACCGGCTGCCCGGGCGACGGCGGCGGCGCGGCGCGCTCCGCCGCGTCGAGGGCGGCCGCCATCCGGCGCAGCCGTTCGGCGCCGGCGCGCCGGCGCAGCTGCGCGAACTCCTTGTACTCCTCCTGCGCGGCGTGGCCCAGCACCGACTCGCTCAGCCGGCCCAGGCGCCGGTCGAACTCGGCGTGGCCGAGGCCGAGGTCGCAGAGGGCGGCGAGCGCCCGCTCGGCGTCGGCCTCTTCGCGCAGCCGCTCCCCGACGACCGCGTCGCCGTTCGGGATGAGCTCGCGCGCGGCCGGGTGCACGATCAGCGCCTCGGCGTTCTCGTGCACCGCCAGCAGCCGCACCAGCTCGTGGAACAGCCCTTCCTTACGGGTACCGTCCGCGTCCAGGATGTCCGCGAACAGCCGCTTGATCCGGCGGTGCTGGTCCAGCAGGATCGCCACGACGTCGCCGGTCATGTCCTGCCGCTTACCCGCTGCCGCCGCGGCCAAGCCGCCCCGGCGGCGGGAAACTCGGCGCGAGCGGCCACGTCCTTACCGTCACCCGCGGGCCGGTGTGATCGAGGGTCCGGGAAGCGTTGGCCGGGGAACAGACGCATGGCCGGAGCGAGGGTGGGTAGTCCGCGCCCAGCCCGCGACCCGGTTCCGCTACACCGGGGACGACGGCAGTTTCGCCCGGGCCGCGCTGCGCTGCCGGGGTCGGCGAGTGCCGCCGCAGCGGCCCGGACGGCGGGGTCATGTGCGGCTGCGGCCCCGCGAGCACTACTCGCTCCCCTGGCTGCCGCTCCTCGCCCGCGGCCGCCCTCGCGCCGGACCTCACCGCCCCCGGCCACGGCCTGACGTTCAAGGCCGCCGACGCGGAACGCTTCCTGGTCGCCTCGGCGAGCTGAAATCGGATGCGGGCGTGTCGGCCCCGCCGCTATCGTGTGGGCCGTAGTCCGGGTGTGAAGGGAGATCGACAGATGAGGCAGTTCCGCACCGTCTCGTCCACTCGATCTCGCCCCGGAGGAAGTGCTTGTTCAGGAGTGTCGATCCATTCCGTCCTGCGGTAGCCGAAGCCCCGCCGGCCACCGTTCCCCGCTATCTGCGGCACCTGCTGCGCCCCCTGTGCGGCGTCGTCGCCGCCAGTCTGACGCTCGCCGTGGTCAATGCCGCCATCGACCTCTGGCTCATCGCCTACGCGGGCCGGCTGGTCGACCTGCTCGGCGCCGGCTCGCCCGGCACCTTCTGGACCGGCCACGGCCGGGAGCTGCTCGGCGCCGCGGCGCTGGTGCTGCTCGTCCGGCCGGTGACCCACCTGCTGCGCGAGGCGATCGACGACATCGCCCTGAAGCCGCACGCGCTGACCCTGACCACGTGGCGGGCCCACCGGTACGTCTCCCGGCAGTCGGTCGGCTGGTTCCGCCGCGACCTGGCCGGCCGGATCGCCACGTTCGTCCGCGACGGCGGCGCGGCCGCGACCGGCTGCGTGTACAACACGGTGCACGCGCTGGCGTACATCGCGGCGTACATCGCCGGATCGGCCTGGCTGATGGCCGCGTCCGACCCCCGGCTGCTGCTGCCGCTGGCCGTCTGGCTCGGCTGCTACGCCGCCCTGATGTGGTACGTCGTCCCCCGCTACCGGCGCGCCTCCGCCCGGTATCAGGCGGCGAACTCGGCGCTGACCGGCCTGCTGGTCGACTCGTACGCCAACGTCGACACCCTGGCCCTGCTCGCCGACGGGGCCGCCGAGGAGCGCACCGGCCGGCGGATCTTCGCCGCCGCGCGCCAGGCCCAGCTCGGCGTGCAGCGGCTCGAGGTCACGATGAACGCCGCCATGGTCGCGCTCAGCGGCATCCTGCTGGTCGGCCTGGCCGGATACGGCATCGCGCTGTGGCGCTCCGGCGCCGCCCCGCTGGGCCTGGTCGCCGCCGCGCTCGCGCTCAGCTTCCGGATCACCTCGCTGGCCGAGTGGCTGCTCGACGCCGTCTCGTCGCTGTTCGGCGCCGTCGGCGCGCTCCGCCAGGCGCTGGGCACCATCGCCCAGCCGCTCGACGTCGCCGACCGCCCGGACGCCGCCGCCCTCACCGTGACCGCCGGCGCGATCACCTTCACCGGCGTCAGCCACCACTACGGCCGCGGCGCCGGCGGCCTGGACCGGCTGTCGCTGCGGATCGCCCCCGGCGAGCGGGTCGGCCTGGTTGGCCGCTCCGGTGCCGGCAAGTCCACGCTGGTCAACCTCCTGCTGCGGTTCTACGACCCGGAGTCGGGCGCGATCGAGATCGACGGCCAGGACATCGCCGGGGTGACCCAGGAGAGCCTGCGCCGGCAGATCGCCATGGTGACCCAGGAGGCGGCGCTGCTGCACCGCACGGTCCGCGAGAACATCGGCGGCGGCTCCACCGCCGCCGTCGACGCCGCGGCCCGGGCGGCCGCCGCCGACCGGTTCATCGCCGCCCTCCGCGACGCCGACGGCAACACCGGCTACGACGCCTTGGTCGGCGAGCGCGGCGTCCGTCTCTCCGGCGGGCAGCGGCAGCGCATCGCCCTGGCCCGGGCCCTGCACCGCGACGCGCCGATCCTGATCCTGGACGAGGCGACGTCGGCGCTGGACTCCGAGACGGAGGCGGTCATCCAGGAGTCGCTGGACCGCGTGATGGCCGACCGGACGGTGCTGGCCATCGCCCACCGGCTGTCCACCATCGCCCGCATGGACCGCATCGTGGTCCTGGACGCCGGCCGGATCGTCGCCGAGGGTACCCACGAGGAACTGCTCGCCCAGGGCGGCCTCTACGCCACCCTCTGGACCCACCAGTCCGGCGGCTTCCTCGGCGCGGCCCAGTGATCCGCTACGGGCTTTCACGCCGGGTGAGCACCAGGGGGGCGTCCTCGGTGATGGCGACCGTGTGCTCGGAGTGGGCCGTGCGGGAGCCGTCGGCCGACCGGATGGTCCAGCCGTCGGGGTCGTAGACGATCCGGTCGGTCGTGCGGGCGAACCAAGGCTCGAGCGCCAGGGTCAGGCCCGGCCGGAGCGTGAGGCCGCGCCCGGCCCGGCCCTGGTTCGAGACGTGGGGGTCCTCGTGCATGGTGCGCCCGATGCCGTGGCCGCCGAACTGGGTGTTGACCGGGTAGCCGTAGTCGTGGGCGACCGCCGAGATGGCCGCCGAGATGTCACCCAGGCGGTTGCCCGGCCGCGCCATCCCGATCGCCGCCTCCAGCGCTTCCTCCGTGGCGCGGACGATCCGCACGTCCTCCTCGGCGGCGGTCCCGACGATGACCGTGCGCGCCGAGTCGGCCGCCCAGCCGTCGATGCTGACCGCGAGGTCCGCGCTGAGCACGTCGCCGTCCTGCAGCGTGTAGTCGTGGGGCAGGCCGTGCAGGACGGCGTCGTTGACCGACAGGCAGATGACGTTGTGGAACGGGCCGCGCCCGAAGGACGGCGCGTAGTCCCAGTAGCACGACTCCGCCCCGCGCCGTTTGATCATGCCGCGCGCGTGGTGCTCCAGGTCCAGGAGGTTGACGCCCACGTCGGCGAGCCGGCCGACCTCGGCGAGCACCTCGGCGACGAAACGCCCGGCCACGTGCATGCGTTGGATCTCCGCAGGCGTCTTCAGCTCAATCACGGTTGGTATAGTAATACCAATCCTATCCTGAGGTCAGAGGTAGCTGACGCCGGTCAGTTCCTCGGCCGCCGCCCAGAGCCGCTTGCCGACGGCCGGATCGGCCGCCTCCTGGCTGCGCCGGGCCTCGGTGACCCGGCCCCGCGTTTCGAAGAGCCCGGAGGGACCGAAGAACTGGCCGCCGCGCACACCGGGCTCGGTCGCGGCGAGCAGCTGCGGCAGCGCGCCCTGCTCCACCGGCTGGGTGGCCAGGAGGCCGGCCCACGCGATCAGCCGGCCGAACCGGCCGCGGTGCTCCCAGGCGCGCGGGGTCAGGTTGGTGCGGGTGAGACCGGGGTGGGCCAGCACGCTGAGAATCGGCGATCCGGCGGCGCGCAGGCGGCGGTCCAGCTCGATGCCGAAGATCGTGGTGGCCAGCTTGGACCGGCCGTAGGCGGGAGAGGCCCGGTAGTCACGCTCGAACATCAGGTCGTCGAAGTCCAGGTGCGCGTTCTTGTGGGTGATCGAACTGAGACTGACCACGCGGGGTTTCCGCCCGGCGGTCAGGTTGTCCAGCAGCAGGCCGGTCAGCGCGAAGTGGCCCAGCAGGTTGGTGCCGATCTGCAGCTCGAAGCCGTCGGCGGTGGTACGGCGGGGACCGAGCAGTACCACACCGGCGTTGTTGACCAGCAGGTCGATCGCCGGGTGGTCGGCGGCCAGCTTCGCGGCGAACGCGCGCACCGAGGCGAGCGAGGCCAGGTCCAGCTCGCGCACCTCGACGACGCCGCCGATGCGGCGGGCGGCCTCCTCGCCGGCGGCGGTGTTGCGGACGGCGAGCACGACATGGGCGCCGTGGCGGGCCAGCTCGGTCGCGGTGACCAGGCCGAGGCCCGAGTTCGCGCCGGTCACGACGGCGATCCGGCCCCGCTGGTCGGGGATGCGGTCGGCGGTCCATGCGGTCATGTGCTGCTCCTGGGGACATCGTTGTGGTAGAACGACGACGTTAGGAGCGATACGGGCCGGTTCGGTCGTACTTGGTTGCCTAGGTCTGCCGGACCTACCGTGGGCGCCGAGCGAGGCGGCACACTTGCGGGTATGACCCATCCGTATGCCCGTGAGCTCGGCGATTTCCTGCGCGCCCGGCGCAGCCGGCTGCGTCCGCGCGACGTCGGCCTGGAGCCGGGCGGCCGGCGCAAGGTCTCCGGGCTGCGGCGCGAGGAGCTGGCCCTGCTGGCCGGGCTGAGCACCGACTACTACCAGCGGATGGAGCAGGGCCGGGAGGTACGTCCGTCCGACGACGTCCTCGACGCGCTCGCCGACGCGCTCGGCCTCGACGACGAGGAGCGCCGGCACCTGTTCGCCCTGGCCCACGCCGCCCGCCGGCCGATGCCCGCCCGGGTGGACCACGGCCCGGAACGGGTGCCGGACAGCACCCGGCGGCTGCTGCGGGTGATGGACACGCCGGCGGTCGTGCTCGGCCGGCACCTCGACGTGCTCGACTGGAACCCGATGGCGGAGGCGCTGCTCGGCCACCCGGACGACTACCCGCCCGACCGGCTCAACATGCTCCTGCTGCTGTTCGACGACCTGCTGACCGACGAGCGGCGCTGCCCGGACTGGGAGCGGCAGGCCTTGAACTACATCGGCATGCTGCGCGCCGCCGTCGCCGTCGACCCCACCCATCCCCGCGCCACCGCGATCGTCGGCGAGCTGAGCATCCGCAGCGCCGAATTCCGGCGGCTGTGGGCCCGGCACGACGTCCGCGAGTCGGTCAGCGGCACCAAGACCTTCCGGGTCCCCGAGGTCGGCGACATCCTGCTGGACTGGGACACCTATCCGCTACCCGGCAACCCCGGCCCGGTCATGCTGGTCTTCACCGCCGAGCCGGGCACCGCCGACGCGGACCGGCTGCGGCTCCTGGGGTCGTTGCACGCGACCCGCTCGGCGCTCGCAACCAACGGGCGGGGAGACCGCCTGGACCAGAGCGCCCGCCCCTACCGTACGGTCTAGCGCAGCTCCGCCGCCCGGCCCGTCACGGGCGCTCCAGCGTCAGCGTGCCGGTCGCGATGCGGCGGCTGGCGACGTCCACCTCGAGCTCCAGAAGGTCTTGCCGTTGGCGCCGGTAGGCCCGGTCGAGCGCGGCGCGCCGACCGGCGAGCGCGGACGCCGCCGCCGGGTCGGACTCGGCGCCGAGGCGTTCGGTGAGCAGCCGCGCGCGCCGGTGGGACACCGCGCTGAGGCGGGCCAGGCGACGCTCCGCCAGCGCCGCGTGGGCCTCGGCCGCGGCGTCCGCCGCCTCCCGCCGTGGTCAGCGCCGCCGAACTCGGCGATCCGATCGACGGCCTCGACTACCTCGGCGGCGGCCGGCTCGTCACCGAGACCGACTCGCAATGCTGCTGGCGCTGGGCCGTGCGGCTCCGACGGCCACGATACGACGGCGAACCGCTCTTTGACCTACCAGACGCACTGCCAACCGGCCTCGACGAAGACCCACTGAGTCTGGATCATCGACCCTGACGATCAGGATCCGTCCGAGAAGCTGTACGCCGACCGCTTCTCCGCGTACGTTCTGACGTCGGTCTGGACGGCTCAGGCGTTCGGCAAGGACTCGTTCTTCACGGACGACTTTCGCTTGCCACGACAGGCACTCGATACGCTGCGACAGCGCTACGTCGAACTTCCCACGACATTCGCCTGGGCCGGCAACCAGCCCTGCGACGCGGTGTACCGCTTCACCGGCTCCGCTAGTATCATGATCGCAGTTCGGGACGAGACCGCCCTGTACACCTTCGTGACCACGGACAACAAACAAGAGCTTGCCAAGATCCGAGCTGTCCTCGAATGGTGATCCCGGCCGCCACTGAGCATCCGGACGAGGCCCCCGTTCGCGCGCCCTGGCCGGCCCGGCCGATCGGCTTCGGCCAGCCCGCAGGTCCACCGATGGCTACGCTCTGGCGGTGATTTCCGTAAACCGCGCGACGGGTGGAGGGCAGGTGACGGAGCCGCCGGTATGGCTGCTCGACGTCGACGGTGTTATCAACGTCGAGCGGCCCGGCTGGGGTGGCGCGCCGCGGAACGGTCGAGCCGTCGCCGAGGGTATCGAGTGGCCGATGCGGTGGGCTCCGGCGCTGCGTGCCCGAATCCGGCGGTTGCATCGCGACCGGATCGTCGAGGTGCGCTGGTGTTCGACGTGGTGTGCGTGGCCGGGCGAGTTGGAGCGGGTGTTCCGGCTGCGGTTTGCCCGGGCGTTCGGGGTGGTGCCGGACGCCTCGGCGGCGAAGCTTGCCGCGGCGCGTGCGGTGCTTGCCGGCGGGCGCCGTCTCGTGTGGACGGACGATGCCGAGGTGCCCGAGCAGGGTGCGGTGTTCGAGGAGCTGACCGCTCACGGGCGCGGGTTGCTGATCCGCCCTGACGAGGAGTGCGGGTTGCTGCCGGTGCACCTGGACGAGATCGCGGCGTTTGCCCGTTCGGGGCCGGATGCGCCAGCGACGCGGCGGCCGCAGGAATCCTGACCACGGAGGAGTTCCAAGCCAAGCAGCAGACCGGCGGACACAAAGTCTCCGTGATCATGATGCTTGCGATGGCCGCGGGGCGGGTTCTTCATGATCGCGGAGAGCTGTGGTACCTAGGGGTACATCAACGCTCCGTGATCATGAAAAACCGTTGGTGCCGGCGGTGAGTTGTGCATGATCGCGGAGACTTCTCGTCGCTGCGCCGCGGGCGGCGTGGTGCCCTATGGGCGGCGCACGCCCATGGGGCGCACGCATCTGCCGCATCAGCCGTCGCCGGATGTGTGGATTCGTTTGGGTTCCGCCCCGAGGTGTCGCCGGTGGGATTAGATCCAATTCGGTCGATACATGGGAGGTAGGGGATGACGACGAGATTCTGGCGGCGTGCCGGGGTGGTGCTGGCGGCGGCGGTGCTGACGCTCGGCGGCTCGCTGTTGAGTGCCGGGCCGGCGCAGGCCGCCAACCCGCCCGGCTGGGACGTCTGCGCGGAGGTCGACACCGGATCGGACCTGTGCATGTTCAACTACAACCCGCCGGAGAGCTGGCCGGACGGCTTCGCGCCCGGCGGCTCGAGCTACCGGGGGCGGTGCTGGAACGCCGGCACGGGGTTCATGCCGGGGAACAACACCACCAGCTACGTGGTGAACCACAGCAGCTTCACCTTCTTCATCTTCGACGGCGCGAACTGCACCGGCAGCGTGCTCACCGCCTTCCCGAACTCGGCCTTCGGCATGCCGGCCGGCTGGAACGACAAGCTTTCCAGCGTCGAGTTGTGCTGCCCGATCGAGGCTGTCACGCCGGCCGGCGTGGTTGCGCCGGCGTCGCTGCGACCGTAGGAGAGGAACACCATGAAACTCGGCAAGACCGCGATTGCGGCGGCCGTCGCTCTGGGCGCCATCGCCGCGGGCGCCCTGGACGCCTCGCCCGCGTCGGCCTCCATGGCCGACTGCACCAACTATCCGGAGACCATCTGCATGGTGGAGAACGCCGACTGGACCGGGCGGGTCTGGCGGCAGTACCCCGCTCAGATCATGGGCTGTCGCCCGATGAGTAACGACAACTTCGACAACAAGGCGTCGATCATCTACAACAGCGTCACGTACGAGGTCGGCCTCTACGTCTACGACCGGTCGGACTGCACCGGCACCAACCGGTACTTCGGGTCCAACTCCGGCGCCACCCTCACGACCGACTGGTGGAACGACAAGGTGAGCTCCATCCGGATCGTGCTGTTCTGAGCTCCATCCGCGCCGCGCGCGGCCGTCCCGTCGTGCGTGGACAACACGAGGTGCCCCCTCCGGCATGGAGGGGGCACCTTCGCGTGGGGTCTTCCGCTCCGCCAACCGAGCCTGTAGGTTAGCCTAGCCTAACTTAGCGGGCAGGGGTTCACGTCGCGCGGGCCGTTTGGTCCGGAACCCTTGCACCGCATGTCTTTTGCCGTTCGCGACACGGGAGAGCCGCCACGATGAGCGCCGTTCCACGCCGGGCTGTGGTTGTCGTCGCGGCCGTGCTGGCGCTGGCCGGGTGCACGGCACACGCGGCGCCGGGGCCGGGGCGGGCGTCGGACGCCGGGGTCGATACCGCCCGGGTCGCCGAGCTGCCCTGGTCGCAGGTGACGCCGCTGGCCGACCCGAAGGCCTACAGCGGTCCGTCCACCGCGCACCTGACCGACGCCGACATCGTGCCGATCACCGCCGACGCGAGGCCCGTGCTGCCCGCGACGGTGACCGACAACCAGGGCACCCGGGTCACGGTCACCAGCGTCGAGCGGATCCTCGCCCTGGACCTCTACGGCACGCTCGCCGCCACGGTGTACGGCCTGGGCCTCGGCGACCGCCTCGCCGGGCGGGACCAGTCCACCGGGTTCCCCGCCGCCCGTCACCTGCCGCTGGTCACCGGCGGGGCGCACGTGCTCAACGCCGAGGCGATCCTCGCGCTGCACCCGACGGTCGTCCTCACCGACACCACGCTCGGGCCGTGGGACGTGATCCTGCAGCTGCGCGACGCCGGCGTGCCGGTCGTGGTCACCTCGTCGCGGCGCGGCCTGGCCGGCGTCGGGGAGCTGACCGGCCAGGTCGCCGCCGCGCTCGGCGTGTCCGCGGAGGGGGAGCGGCTCACCGCCCGGATCGGTGCCGAGATCGACGCGGTACGCGCCCAGATCGCCCGGATCGCGCCCGCCGCCCCGGACCGGCGGCTGCGCGTCGACTTCCTCTACGCACGCGGCCAGGCCGGCGTGTTCTACCTGTTCGGCCGCGACTCCGGCGCCGACTCGCTCATCGACGCCCTCGCCGCCGTCGACGTGGCCACGCAGGCCGGGCTGGCCGGCTTCACGCCGCTCAACGCCGAGGCGCTCGCCACCACCCGGCCCGACGTGATCCTGATGATGACCGCCGGCCTGGAGTCCGTCGGCGGGGTCGACGGTGCGCTGAAGCTGCCCGGCGTCGCGCAGACCCCGGCCGGGCAGCACCGCCGGATCGTCGACATGAGCGACTACCAGATCCTGTCGTTCGGGCCGCTGTCGGCCCGGGTCCTCGACGCGCTGGCCCGCGCCCTCTACGCGCCCGCGTCGGTGACCGTCTCGGGAGCCGGGCAGTGACCGCCGCCGGCCCCACCACAGACTCCGGGACGGTCGGCACCGACCTCCCGGCGCAGACCCCGGGCGGGTTCGAAGCGACGCGGCCCGCCCGGGCCAGACCCAGCCGGTCCGCCTGGACCCGGACGATGCTGTTCACCGCCTTGGCTTTCGCGCTGGTACTGGTGAGCCTGCTCTCGGCGGCCTCCGGGCAGTACCACATCCAATTCGGCGACGTCGCCGCGTCGGTGCTGCACCGGGCGAGCGGCCCGCTCGGCCTCGGCCACCCGATCCCGGACCCGTTCGCGGAAGCGACGCTGTGGCAGGTCCGGATGCCCCGGGTGGTCATGTCCCTGCTGGTCGGGGCGGCATTGGCGGCCGCCGGCGCGGTCATGCAGGGCGTGTTCGGCAACCCGCTGGCCGACCCGGGCATCATCGGCGTCTCCTCCGGCGCGGCACTGGGCGCGGCGGCCACCATCGCGGCCGGCGTCACCGTGCTCGGCGAGTTCACCGTCGCCGGAGCCGCGTTCGTCACCGGGCTGGTGGCGACGCTGCTGGTGTACCGGCTGTCCCGGGCCGGCGGGCGGGCCGAGGTGGTGACCCTGGTGCTGACCGGCATCGCGGTGAACGCCGTGACCGGCGCCGGGCTCGCGTTCTGCACGTTCTTCACCAGCTCCTCGGCCCGGGACCAGATCGTGTTCTGGCAGCTGGGTTCGCTCAACGGCAGCCGGTGGACGTTCGTGGCCGCCGCGGGCCCGTTCGTCGCCGCGGGCGTGGCCGGGGCGCTCGTCTGCGCGCGCCGGCTCGACCTGCTCGCGCTCGGCGACCGGGCCGCCCGGCACGTCGGCGTGCACGTCGAACGGCTGCGGCTGGTGTGCATCGTGCTGGTCGCGGTGATGGTGGCCGCCGCGGTCGCCTTCTGCGGGATCATCGGCTTCGTCGGCCTGGTGGTGCCGCACCTGATCCGCATGGTCACCGGCCCCGGCCACCGGGTCCTGGTTCCGGCCGCCGCGCTGGGCGGTGCCGTGCTGCTGGCCGCCGCGGACCTGGCCGCGCGGACCGTGATCGCCTACGCGGACCTGCCGATCGGCATGCTCACCGCGCTCGTCGGCGGCCCGTTCTTCTTCTGGCTGCTGCGCCGCACGCGCAGCCGGGCCGGGGGCTGGGCATGAGCGGCACCGGCCGCGGGCGGCGAGAGCGCGCGGCTGCTGCGCCGCACCCGCAGCCGGGCCGGGGGCTGGGCATGAGCCTTCCGGTAGCGGTCGATGTGGGCGAGGTGGCGCTGCGCGCCCGCGGGCTGGGCGTGCGGGTCGAGGGCCGCTGGCTCCTCCGCGACGTGGACCTGGACCTGGCCGCGGGCGAGGTGCTGGCCGTGATCGGCCCCAACGGCGCCGGCAAGTCCACGCTGCTGTCCCTGCTCGCCGGTGACCTGCCGCCGAGCGCCGGTTCGGTGGATCTGGCCGGTTTGGTGGTACACCGGGCAAGCCCGCTGCGGCTGGCCCGGCGCCGGGCGGTGCTGCCCCAGCGGCCGAGCCTGTCGTTCCCGTTCACCGTCGCCGAGGTGGTCGCGATGGGCCGGGCGCCCTGGGCCGGCACCGGCGCGGAGGACGACGACGAGGAGCTGATCGACCGGGCGATGGCCGCCGCGGACGTGACCGCGCTCGCGCATCGGCGCTTCCCCACGCTGTCCGGCGGCGAGCAGGCGTGCGCGTCGTTCGCGCGGGTCCTGGCCCAGCACACCGGGGTACTGCTGCTGGACGAGCCGACCGCCGCGCTGGACCTGCGGCACCAGGAGCTGATCATGTCCACGGTCCGGGCGTGTGCCGACGCCGGCCTCGCCGTGCTGGCCGTGCTGCACGACATCCCGCTCGCCGCCGCCTACGCCGACCGGATCGCCGTGGTGAGCGAGGGCCGGCTGGTGGCGCACGGCGCGCCCGCCGAGGTGCTCACCGAGTCCCTGCTGGAGCGGGTCTACCGGGTGCCGGTCGACGTGTTCCACCACCCCACGACCGGCGGGCTGATCGTCGCGCCCCGCCGGGCCCACGCCGCGCCGACGACAGGAGCGCCCCGATGAATCTCGTCCGCTCCGGGCTCGTGGCCGCCCTCGCCGTGCTCGCCGTGGCCGCGCCGCCGGCCGGGCCGGCGTGGGCGGCCGGCGCCCGGGTGGCGTTCTCGCCCGCGACCCTCGACCCGGACTACGCGACCACCCTGCAGCTGCAGGGCAGCGGCTTCCAGGCCGTCAAGGGCGGGTTCGGCGGCGTGTACGTGCTGTTCGGCACCGTCAGCGGCAGCTGGCAGCCCAGTAAGGGCGGCACCAGCGGCGCCGACTTCCGCTACGTGCAGGACGAGGAGACCAAGGACAACCACGGCTACCAGCGGTTCGTCTCCTTCGAGGACGGCGGCACCCTGTACGCCGCCAACGGCGGCATCGTGCACCCGGACGGCACCTGGTCCACGACGCTGATCGTGCCCGGCGCCACCTTCCCCGCCCGCGGCCGCAACGGCGCGGTCGAGCAGATCGACTGCCGGAAGGTGAGCTGCGGCATCATCACCATCGGCGCCCACGGCGTGGTCGAGCCGCGGAACGAGACGTTCACCCCGGTCACCTTCGCGGCCCCCAAGCAGCCGGCGCCGCCCGCCACCACGCAGGCGCCGGCCGCGGCCCCGCCGCCGGCCGCCGCTTCCGCGGAGCCGTCCGTCCCGGCCGCGGCGGATCCGTCTCCGGTCGCGACGAGCGGGACGTCCGGCACGGCGGGCTGGTGGTTCGCCGGCGCCGCGGCCCTGGTCCTGCTCGGCGTCGCCGGTGCCCTCCGCCTGCGCCGGCGCACGCCACCGGCCGGGAGTACCACCCCATGAGGCGGGCCGGCCCGCTGGCCGTGGTGGCGCTGGTCGTCGCCGCGACCGTCGCCGTCGCCGCCGCGGCCTCGCGGGCGGCGGATGCCCGGGCGATCACCGACGCCACGCTGACCTGGGCGCTCAACGACACCGCCAGCGCCGGGGCCCACTTCGGCGGCTGCAACTTCCTGTCCGCCGGCACGGCCGGCGACGCCGGCTCGCCCGGGCTGTGGACGCGGGCCGACCCGGCGCCCGGCTACGCGACCCAGGCGGGCCACGTCGTGGTCGAGAAGCCCGACACCGCCGGCGCCTACCGCCGGCCCACCTGGGACACCCGGTGCACCGGCCCGGACGGCGCCACCGCGCTGACCACGACCACCAGCAGCAAGACCCGGGTCCGGATCGGCGGCGGGAGCGGCACCCTCGACCCGTCCGCGCACACCGCCACCATCGCCTGGACGGGGTCGTTCACGTCGGTGCTGTACGGCGGCCTCGTCTACTGGACCGCCAGCGACCCGGTCCTGACCGTGCGCGCCGACGGCACCGGCACCCTGCGGGCGACCCTGAGCGGCTACGGCACCTCGCCGGCCGACCCGAGCCGGTGGGTGGCGCTGGCCCCGGCGACCGTCACGCTGGCCACCCTGACCGGCATCGGGCTCGCCGGCAGCGGGTTCACCGCGAGGCCGGACTACCGCGGGGTCGCGGTCACCACCGACCCCGCCGACAACGCCCAGCTGCGCACCGGCGCGGACTGGGGATCGTTCCCGCAGGACTTCGTCGACTTCCAGCACCGCACGGGGGAGTCCTCGTACTGGTACTCCTCCGGACTGAGCGATGCGACCAAGGTGGCGGCTCCGCTCACCGTCTCCTACTCGGTTCCGGCCGGCCCGAGCCCGAGCCCGAGCCGGTCGCCGTCGCCGAGCCGGTCGCCCAGCGCGGCGGTGACCACCGGCCCGGCCTCCTGCGCGCTGACCGGCGGGGTGCGCGGCGGCAGCCTGACGTGGGGGTTCAAGAAGAGCTTCCGGGCGTACGTCGCCGCCGGGTTCCCGGCCAACCGGATCGCGGCGAGCGGCGGCGCGACGATCCTGGACGAGGACCTCGCGGTGAACGGGGCGGCGGGCAGCGGCGCCTACCGGTGGCCGTTCGTGTCCAGCTCCGCCTACACGTCGCCGGACGTCTTCAGCGTGCAGTACGGCGGGTCGGTCGAGTTCTCCTACCCGGCGCACTTCTTCGACGTGACGATCGCCAACCCGAAGGTCGTCGTCAGCGGCGCGGCCGGGGTGCTCTACGCGGACGTGTCGCTGACCGTGACCCAGCCCGGGCAGCCGCCCGCCACCAGCGCCCACGCCGCCGAGGCGCTGGCCACGATCGACCTGGCCGGCACCGGCCCGGTCAGCGACGGCACCGGCATCCGGCGCGTGCTGCACACCGCGATCGCCGACGTGGACTCGTTCTCCTTCAACGGCACGCCGTTCTACACCGCCGGCGAGGCGCTCGACGACGCCACCGTGCTGCTGTCCGGCTGTACCACCGCCACGGGCACCGCCGGTACCCGATCCGCGGGAACACCACCCAGCGCCACCCCGGGCGCGACCGGCCTGGTCCCCGCGCTCAAGCGGAGGCCCACCCCGTCGGCCACCGGTGCCCCCGCCGCGGTGCCGAGCACCGCCGACCCCGGCCCGCAGCCGCTGATCCCGTCGCTGAACCCCCGCCCGGACGCCCGCGGCGCCGACCGGCCCGCCGCCGGAACGCCGGCCTGGCTGCCGTGGCTGGTCGGCGGCGTGCTGCTGGCCGGCGCGGGACTGCTGATCGTGCGGGCCGGCCGCCGTGGCCGCCCATCGGGAGAAGGGAGCGCCGAATGACCGTCACCGGCATCGTCGACGAGGGCCACGGGATGCGCCTGTCCGCCGCGCTGCGGGCGCGGACCCAGGCGGTCCACGACCAGGCCGAGACCGCACCGTACGTGCGGCAGCTGCTGGCCGGCGCGCTGCCGCTGCCCGCCTACACCGCGCTGGTGGTGCAGAACCACGCCATCTACACCGCGCTGGAGGCGGCCGCCGACGGCTGGCGCGGCCATCCGGTCGCCGGGGCGTTCGTGTTCGACGAGCTGACCCGGGTGCCGCACCTGGAGGCCGACCTGGCCCACCTGCTCGGCCCAAGCTGGCGCGCCGAGGCCGACCGGCGGCGGGTGCCCGCGACCGACAGCTACGTGGCCCGGCTGGAGTCGGCCGCGGCCACCGAGCCGGCCGCGTTCATCGCCCACCATTACGTGCGCTACCTCGGCGACCTGTCCGGCGGGCAGATCATCCGGACCACCATCGCCCGCGTCTACGGCACCGACGGGTACCGCTCGACCGGCTTCTACACCTTCGACCGCATCGAGAAGATCAAGCCGTTCCGCGACCACTACCGCGACCTGCTCGACCGGGCCCCGCTCGGCCCGGACGGTCACGACCGCGCCGTCGAGGAGGCGGTCATCGCCTTCGAGCTCAACCGGGCGGTCTTCACCGACCTCGCCGAGCGGCACCTGCCGCCGGCCGCGGCGCTCGACCGGCCGTAGCCACCGGCGGCCCACAGCGGCGGGGACCGGGCCTTGCCCGCCCGGTCCCCACCAGGGCGGCGCCCATCCGGGCGTCACCGAACGGTTCCACGAAAGGGAAGAACCACATGCATCAAATCACTGCCCGCAGCTCACCGCCAGGGAACGGAGGAACGCGGCGGCGCCTCATCGCCGGCGCCGCGATCGCCGCCCTGGCGGTGCCGGGTGCGAGCCTGCTCGGCACCCGGGCCGCGTCGGCGGCCGCCGCCTTACCGGTGAGCGACGCCGGCCTGACCTGGGCGCTGGACAACGAGGTCGGCGCCGGCGCCCACTTCGGCGTCTGCAACTTCCTCTCCGCCGGGGTGGCCGGCGACACCGGCTCGTCGACGCTGTGGACGCAGACGACGCCGGCGCCGGGCTACGCGACGCAGGCCGGCAACGTCACCGTCGAGAAGCCCGACACCACCGGGACCTACCACCAGCCCACCTGGGCCACCCGGTGCAAGGGCCCGGACGACACCACCACGGTCGGGCTGACCACGACGACCGCGAACCGGGTCAGGTTCTCGGGCGGCACCGGCACCGTCGACCCGGACGGCAACACGGCCACCATCCACTGGACCGGCGGGTTCACCGTCGTGTTCTACGGCGGCCTGACCTACTGGTCGGCGAGCGATCCGACGCTCACCGTCAACGGCGACGGCACCGGCACGCTGACCGCGACCCTGTCCGGGTTCGCCGCCTCGATGGCCGACCCCACGGCGTGGAGCCCGATCACGCCCACCACCCTGACGGTGGCGACCCTGCACGGCGTGACCGTCACGCCGAGCGGGTTCACCGTCACCCCGGACTACCCCGGTGTCACGGTGACCACCGGGGCCGGGGACGCGAGCCAGTCCACCGGGCCGGGCTCCGGCGCGTGGCCGCAGGCGTTCGTCGACTTCCAGCACCTGACCGGGCAGTCGTCGTACTGGTACAGCTCCGGCGGCAGCGAGGACCCGGCGAAGGTGCCCACGCCGATCGGCGTGGCCTACACCACGTCGGCGCCGGCGCAGTCCGCGCCGGTGATCACCACCCAGCCCGCCGCCGCGACCGCGACGGTCGGCGGCACCGCCACCTTCACCGCGGCCGCCTCCGGCGACCCGGCCCCGACGGTGCAGTGGCAGCTGCAGGCGCCGGGCTCGCCGGCGTGGCAGGACTACCCGGGCGCCACGGCCACGACCTTCACCCTGACGGTCCACGCGGCCGGCTACAACGGGTCGAAGGTGCGGGCCGTGTTCACCAACGCGGCGGGTACGGCGACGACCGACGCGGTGACCCTCGCCGTCACCACCACCCCGCCCCCGGCGGACAGCGACAGCGAGACGATCACCGCCACCGTGCCGGAGCAGACCCCGGCGGGGTCGTTCACCTGGACGATCAACGGCACCGGCCGGGCGGTCACGCTGAGCCAGGCGACCAGCCACGGCGCCTACCTGCAGTCGACCGGCGCACTGCTGCCGGTGACCGTCACCGACACCCGCACCGGCGGCCCGACGTGGTCGATCGCCGGCCAGGCCGGCGACTTCAACGGCGGCGCGCTGTCCGGCAAGTACCTCGGCTGGACCCCGCAGGTCACCACGGCCGGCGCGGGCGCGGTCGCCGGTGCCTCGGTGACGCCTGGCCTGACCTCCGGTAACGGCCTGACCGACGCCTCGACGCTGGCGTCGGCCGCGGACGGCCACGACCCGGGCAGCGCCACCGTCGGCGCCGACCTGGACCTGCAGGTCCCGGCCGCCACGCCGGCCGGCACCTACACGGCGGTGCTCACCCTGACCGCCCTCAGTTAGCCCGTTCCCCCGAACCGATCGGGTCCCCGCGACCGCCCGCCGGGCGCGGGGACCCGTCGCCACGACAGCCGAGGCACGATGACCATCACTTTCCCCAGGCCCGTAGCGCGATTGAGCGGCATCGTGCTGCTGCCGGCGGTGCTCGTGGCCGTTGCCGCAACGGCGGCCCGGGCCGAGCCGTCGCCGGGCACCGCCGACAACGTCACCTGGGGCGCCGCCCCGGCCAACACCAACCTGGGCGCGAACCGGGCGCACTTCACCTACACGCTGCCGGCCGGCACCGCCATCACCGACGCCATCGCCGTGGCCAACTACGGCAAGG
Organism: Dactylosporangium sp. CA-092794; assembly: GCF_050948465.1. Classification (NCBI taxonomy): domain Bacteria; kingdom Bacillati; phylum Actinomycetota; class Actinomycetes; order Micromonosporales; family Micromonosporaceae; genus Dactylosporangium; species Dactylosporangium sp. CA-092794. Next base: position 5,570,476 of record NZ_CP192044.1, read on the forward strand.
CGCCGATCAGCCTGAAGGTGTACGCCAGCGACGCGTTCACCACGTCGACCGGCGCCATCGACCTGCTCGCCGCGAACCGCCGCCCGGTCGACGCCGGCGCCTGGATCACGATCAAGACCCCGCAGGTCACGCTCCAGCCGCAGGAGTCGGTCGTCGTGCCGTTCACGCTCACCGTCCCGGCCGGCGCCACCCCCGGCGACCACACCGCCGGGATCGTCACCTCCCTCGCGACGGGCGGGCCGGGCAGCGTCAACCTCGACCGGCGGCTCGGTTCCCGGGTGTACCTGCGGGTGCCGGGCGCCCTGAGCCCCGCGCTGGGCGTCGGCGGCGTCCGCGTCGGCTACCGCGGCACGCTCAACCCGGTCGAGCCGGGCACCGCCACCGTGACGTACACCGTCACCAACACCGGCAACGTCCGGCTCCGGGCGCGGCAGACGCTGCGCGTCGCCGGACCGTTCGGACTGCTGGGCCGCGCCGTGGACCTGGGCGAGCTGCCCGAGATCCTGCCCGGCGGCTCGCTGACCCGCACCGTCGACGTGCCCCGGGTCTGGCCGGCGGTCCGCCTCACCGCGACGGTCGAACTGCGGCCGGTCGCCGGCGCCGAGGCCCCCACGGTCAGCCTCGCGCCCGTCTCGGGCACGGGCGCCGCCTGGGCCGGGCCGTGGGGCCAGGCGATCGTGCTGATCATCGTCGCCGCCGCGGTGGCCGGCTGGCTGTGGCAGCGCCGCCGCAGCAGGCGCAAGGTCGCCACCGCGATCTCCACCGCGGTCACCAAGGCCCTGGAGGGGGCGTCGCCGCCGGCCTGAGCCGGCGGTCAGCGGACCTCGAGCTGGAGCAGCACCAGCTTGCTGCCGTGGGTCTCGACCTCGAACAGGCCAGCGGTGTCGGCCCGGAACCGCACCGAGGCCGGCACGCCGGGGGAGAGGGTGGCCCGGCGGTCGTAGCCGTGCACGTGCAGCTCGTCCGGGGCGTCCGAGGTGACGGTGATCCGGATGGTGCTGCCGCGGGCGATCTCGGCCCGGCTGGTTGGCGGGCTGGCGACCCGGTTGGCGATGGTGAACCGGAACTCCCGGTCGACCGGCCCGGTGCCGGCGTCGGCGGCCGGCGTGACGGTGCTCTGGCCCGTGCCGCCGCTGTCGTTGCCGCGGCCGAGCAGCACGACGGCGACGGCCGCGGCGATCACGACGACGGCGACCGCGACGGCCCGGTAGACCACGTCGCGGGAGCGCATCCGGGCCGGCGGGGCCGCGGTGTCGCCCGGTTGGCCGGTGGCGGTGGATGGCACGGCGGCACTCCTTCGACGATGGCCCGGCCGGTGCGCCGCCACCGGATGCCGTGTGGGCGAGCGTACCGGCCGCACGCCGCGCGGTACACCCTCGGGTGTTTCGGTGCCGGACGGCACGGGAACTACAGCGGGCGGATGTGAGGAGATGCTGATGCGTTGGTTGACGTTGGCGGCCGGTGTGGCCGTCGGTTATGTGCTCGGTACCCGCGCGGGCCGGGCGAAGTACGAGCAGATCGTCGACGGGGTCCGCCAGGTGCGCGCCAACCCCACGCTCGACCAGCTGCAGAAGTCGGTCAAGCACGTGGCGGGCACTTCCGCGCCGGCGGACACCGCGACCCTGGTGGCCGGGCACCCGCAGCCCTGACCGGACCGTCCCCCGGCGGGGCGGGTGCACGGAAGCGTGCATCCGCCCCGCGCCGCGTTCAGTGCCGCCTCGGGCGTCTCTGGATGCCATGGCAGGTGGCAGGACCGACGGTAGAACCTGACATTGACGTCAGCGTCAAGCATCGTGCGGCACGACACGCTGCGCCCGTCCGGAGGCGCGGATCCGCCTCCGTGCTAAATTGGGGGTGTTGCAGTCTTGATAGCCAGACACGTTCTTGATTTCCACATAATGTTGTCCGCGCCCGTGGGTCCCCGCACCTGCGGGCGCTGTCAGTATTGCCGGGGTTCCGGAGCAGGGTCATCAAAGCGGCGACGCAGAAGATCGCACGGTGTGGTCTTCATCTGCCTTGCGAAGGAGCAAGCACATGACCGTCGGTACTGTGAAGTGGTTCAACGCGGAGAAGGGCTTCGGCTTCATCACCCCTGACGGCGGTGGTTCCGACGTGTTCGCCCACTACTCCGCGATCTCGGCGGGCGGCTTCCGCAGCCTGGAGGAGAACCAGCGGGTGGAGTTCGAGATCACCCAGGGCCAGAAGGGGCCGCAGGCCTCCAACATCCGCGTCATCTGAGACGCGCCGTCCGAGCCGTGCCCGCGCGCTGAGCGGCGCGCGGGCCCGGCCGCGGCACACGTTCCGAACGCCCCGCGGTCCTGCGGGGCGTCCCAGTAGACGCATGCGTGCCGCCGGGAGGCCAAACCATGTCACTGCGGCAGCCGACGCCGCTCACCGTCCGATCCGGGCACGGTAGCCAGTACGCCCACCTCCTGCGCCTGGTCAAGGCCGCCGGACTGCTGGATCGCCGGCCCCGCTACTACCGGTGGAAGATGGCCGTCACCGCGGCGCTGTTCCTCGGCGGTTGGGCGGCCTTCGTCGCGATCGGCGAGTCCTGGTGGCAGATGGCGACCGCCGTGTTCCTGGCGTTCGTCTTCACCCAGCTCGGTTTCCTGGGCCATGACGCCGGGCACCGGCAGATGTTCGGCTCGAGCCGGGCGAACTACGTCATCGGCATCCTGCACGCCAACCTCGCCATCGGGCTCAGCTACGGCTGGTGGATCGACAAGCACAACCGGCATCACGCCCACCCCAACGAGGAGGGCAAGGATCCCGACATCGAGATCGGGGCACTGGCGTTCACGACCGCCCAGGCCCGCGGGCGGGGCCGGTTCGCCGCGGCCGTGTACCGCTACCAGGCGTACCTCTTCTTCCCGATGCTGCTGCTGGAGGCCCTCAGCCTCCACGTGGCGAGCCTGCGGGCCCTCGGCCGGCGCGCGATCCGCCGTCCCGGCTGGGAGACCGTGCTGTTCGCCGTCCACGTCATCGGCTACCTGACCGCCGTGTTCGTGATCCTGTCCCCGCTGCAGGCCGTGGGATTCATCCTGCTCCACCAGGGACTCTTCGGGCTCTACCTCGGCTGCGCCTTCGCGCCGAACCACAAGGGCATGGCGATGCTCGGCCCGGACGATCGCACCGACTACCTGCGCCGGCAGGTGCTCACCTCGCGCAACGTGCGCGGGCACTGGTTCACCGACTTCATGCTGGGCGGCCTGAACTACCAGATCGAGCACCATCTGTTCCCGAGCATGCCGCGCCCGAACCTGCGCCGGGCGCAGGCGCTGGTCCGGCAGTTCTGCCAGGCGCACGACCTCGCGTACTGCCAGACCAGCCTGCTGGCCTCGTACGCCCAGGCGTTGCGGCACCTGCACGCCGTCGGGCGGGCCCCGCACCCGGCCGCCGTCTGAGGCCGCCGGCGGCTCAGCGGCCGTCCCAGGTGAAGGCGCCGCCGACGAGGGTCGCGGCGACCGGCATGGTGCGCAGCTCGTCGCGCGTGGCGGTGGCGGGGTCACGGTCCAGCACGGCCAGGTCGGCCGGGCCGCCCGCGGCCACGGCGATCCGGCCGCGGGCGCTGGCGGCGAGCGCGGCGGCCAGCGGCAGGCACTGTTCGGGGTGCCAGGGCTCGCGGTCGTCGCGGCTGCGGCTGGTGGCCGAGGCGATGGCGAGCCAGGGGTCGAGCGGTGCGACCGGGGCGTCGGAGCCCAGCCGCAGGGTGACGCCGGCGCGGTGCAGCGAGCCGTAGGCGAACGCCGCCCCGGTCCGGCCGGCCCAGTGGTGCTCGGCGATGTCGCGGTCGTCCATCGCGTGCTCCGGCTGCACGCTGGCGACCAGGCCCAGCCGTGCGAACCGGGCGACGTCGCGGTCGCGGACGAGCTGCGCGTGCTCGATCGTGCCCGGCAGGCCGAGGGCCTCGAACACGTCGAGGACCTCCGCGTTGGCCCGGTCGCCGATCGCGTGCACGGCCGCGGCGATGCCGTGCGAGCGGGCCCCCTCCAGCAGCCCGCGCAGCTCCTCCGGCGGCACGATCGACGTGCCGCAGGCGTCCGGGCGGGCCGGGTCGAGCCCGGGGTACGGGTCGAAGCACAGCGCGGTGCGGGTGTTGAGCGACCCGTCGACCACGACCTTCAGCGGTCCCATCGTGACCAGGCCCGCGGTGTCGAGCGCGGCGCCGGTGCGCAGGCCGGCGGCGATGGCGGCGTCGAGGCGGTCGGGCCAGACGGAGGCCGCGACGCGCAGCTGGGTGACCCCGGCCGCCACGCGCGCGGGCCACTCGGCGATGTTGTCGGCGTTCTCGAAGTCCACGATGCCGACCACCCCGCGGCGGGCGGCGGCGAGCGCGGCCTCCCGGTAGTCGGCGGCGGTGATCAGGCGGCCGGACTCCAGGTCGCGGGAGGCGTCGAACCATGGTCCCTCGCGCAGCACGCCCGTGTCGCCGACGGTCACGCCGAGCAGGGCGGCGGCCGGCGAGTTGAGCCAGGCGCAGTGCAGGTCGCCGCTGATGAGCACGACCGGCACCGCGGGCGCGACCGCGTTCAGGGCCGCGAGCGTGGGTGCGTCGGGCCACAGGGCGTCGCGGAAACCGTAGCCGGTGAGCGGGCCGGGTGTCGTGGCCAGGTGGGCGCGGACCCGGTCGAGGACCTGCGCGGCGCTGGTCGTGCCGGACAGGTCGAGCCGCCGGCGAGCGATCACCCACTGGGTGAAGTGCACGTGCTCGTCCCACAGCCCGGGGATCACGAACCGCCCGCCGAGCGGCACCACCTCGGCGCCGCCGGCCTCGAACGTGCCCAGCGGGGCGACGGCGGCGATCCGCCCGTCCCGCAGCAGGATGTCGTGGCGCTCGTCCGCCGGCCCGAGCCGCGCGTCGCGCAGGAGCAGCATGCCTCTCCGATCCCCAACCGTTGACAAGAACTGAGGTTAGGCTAGCCTAACCACCCATGGTGAGGGGTACCTGGATCGGTGTGTGAGCGATGGAACTGCCCTACCTGACCTTCCGCGCCCGGGTGCGCGCGCTGCACCGGCTGAGCCCGTCGTTCCTGCGGGTCACCTTCGCCGGGGCGGACCTTTCGCGGTTCGCCGACCACGGGCGCGACCAGCGTATCAAGATCATCTTTCCGGCGCCGGCGGGCGGGTTCGCGCACCTGCCCGAGGGCGCGGACTGGTACACCCGCTGGCGCGAGCTGCCGGACGAGCGGCGCCCGCCGCTGCGCACCTACACGGTGCGGGCCGTGCGGCGGGCGGTGGGGGAGGTCGACGTCGACGTCGTGCTGCACGGCGACGGCGGGCCGGCCGCCCGCTGGGCCAACCGGGCCGCGGTCGGCGACGACCTGCGGCTGCTCGGGCCGAACGCCGACTACCTCGGCGACTCCGGCGGCGTCGAGTTCCGCCCGCACCACGCCGGGGGGCCGCTGCTGCTGGCCGGGGACGAGACCGCGGCCCCGGCGATCGCGTCGATCCTGGCCGGCCTGCCGGCCGAGGCGCGCGGTGAGGCGCTGCTGGAGGTGCCGCACACCGCGGACGCCCTGCGGCTGGCCGCCCCCGCCGGGGTGCGGGTGACCTGGCTGGCCCGGGACGGCGCGGCGCACGGCTCGCGGCTCGTGCCGGCGGTGGCCGCGGCCGCCGCCCGGCTCGCGCCCGCGCCGCGCCCGGCCCCCGCCGGGGACCTGGACGACGACGATGACCTGTGGGAGGTCCCGGAGCACCCGGAGGCCGGGGTCTACGCCTGGCTGGCCGGCGAGGCGGGCGTGATCCGGACGCTGCGCCGGCACCTGGTCGCCGAGCGGGGCTGGGACCGCCGCACGGTGGCGTTCATGGGCTACTGGCGGATGGGCCGGGCGGAGCCGACGTGAGCGTGGTGGCCAGACCGGCGAGGATGCTTTCGATGGTGTACCGGTAGAGGGCGGTCCGGCTGGCGTCGGGATCGCCGGCCCAGGCGCGCAGCCACGGCTGCAGGGCGGCCCAGCCCGCGCCCGGATCCGGTGGCGCCATACCGAGCAGGCCGGCGGCGCCGTCCCCGCGGCCGTGCCCGGCGAGGGCCCGGTCGTCGTCCAGGGCGACGAGCAGCATGGCGCTGTTGAGCAGGGCCGCATAGGCCAGCGGGGCCCGGTCGCCGAACCCGGCGGCGACCAGCAGGCCGATGCCGCGGTCCATGATCGGCAGCGCGGCCGGCACGGTGGCACCGTCCCGGCACAGCCGCCGGGCCACCCCGACGTACTGCGCGACGACCTCCCGGCCGGGGTAGAGCAGCTCCCGGAACCAGTCCTGCCAGCCGAGCGCGGCCGGCGGGTTGGGCATCATGGCGACGACCCGCTCCACGACCGCGTCGAGGACCGCCTCGCGGTCGCCGACGTGGTAGGCGATCGTGTTGGGCCAGGTGTCCAGCGCGCCGGCCAGGTCGCGGATGGTCCAGCCGTCGAGGCCCCGCTCCCGGGTGAGCCGCACGGCGGCGTCGACGACGAGGCCGGGGCTGAGCCGGGGCCGGTCCTTGCTGCGCTCCACCCGACAACGGTCGCACATCGCCCGGAACCGGGCGCTCAGGCGTCGACGGCGGCCGGGCCGGGCCGGCCGAGGCGCCACCCGAGCGCGTCGCGGCGCTGCCGCCAGAACGCGGCGTACCGGCCGCCGGCGGCGAGCAGGTCCTCGTGGGTGCCGCGCTCGGCGACCTGCCCCTCGTGCAGCACGAGGATCTGGTCGGCGCGGGTGACCGTGGACAGCCGGTGGGCGACGACGATGACGGTCCGGGCGACCGTGAGCGCGGCGAGGGCGCCGGTGATGGCCGCCTCGTTCTCCGGGTCGACGGCGGCGGTCGCCTCGTCGAGCAGGATGATCGGGGCGTCCTTGAGCAGCGCGCGGGCGATGGAGACGCGCTGGCGCTCGCCGCCGGACAGGGTGGCGCCGCCCTCGCCGACCTGGGTCTCCCAGCCGTCGGGCAGCCGCTCGACGACCTCGTCGACCCGGGCCAGCCGGGCGGCCTCGCGCAGCTCGGCGTCGGTGGCGCCGGGCCGGGCCAGCCGGATGTTGTCGGCGATGGTGCCCTCGAACAGGTACACGTCCTGGAACACCGGGGCGACCAGGGCGCCGCGTTGCTCGGTGGACAGCTCCCGCAGGTCGGCGCCGCCGACGCGGACGGCGCCGGACCCGGTGCCGGGCTCGAGGTCGAGGAAGCGGGCCAGCAGCCACAGCAGCGTGGTCTTGCCGGCCCCGGACGCGCCGACCACGGCGGTGGTGGTGCCCGGCTCGGCGGTGAACGTGACCTCGCGCAGCACCGGCCGGCCGGGCCGGTAGCCGAACGTGACCCGGTCGGCCTCGATGCGGTGCCCGTCGGGGGCGGCCGGGGTGGCCGGCTCGGGCAGCGGCGGGGTGGCCAGGACCTCGGTGATCCGGGTCAGGCTGTGGCGGGCGGTGCGCAGCTGGGCGCCGTACTCGGCGGAGGCGGCCAGCGGCTCGGCGAACCGGGCCAGCAGCACCAGCAGGGCCACCAGCTGCGGGGTGTGCGCCGGGTCGCGCAGGGCGAGGCCGGCGCCGGCCGCGATGAGCGCGGTGAACAGCAGCTGCACGGTGAGGGCGTTGGCGCCCAGGGCGGGCAGGCTGCGCCGCAGCTGCCGGCGCCCGGCCGCGTGCTGGGCCCGCAGCGCCGCGGCCAGCTCCCCGTGCGCGTCCCCGGTGCGGCCGGCGCCGCGCAGCACCGGCTGCAGCCGGGCGTACTCCACGATCCGGTCGGCCACCTCCGCCCCGGTGGCGTGCAGCTCCTCGTCCACGCTCGCCGCGCGCCGGGCCGCCCAGGCGAACACCACGGCGACCAGCGGCGCCGCCGCGAGGGCGCCGAGCCCGAGCCGCCAGTCGAACAGCAGCATCCCGGCGGCCACGGTCAGCGGGGTGACCACGGCCGAGACCAGCGGCTGGAACATGTGCGCCGGCAGGCCCATGATGTCGACCACGCCCTTGCTGGCCAGCTGCCCGACCCGGCCGGTCCGGTCGCCGGTGAACCAGCCGATCGGCAGCTCCGCGAGGTGGTCGCCGAGCCGGTGGTGCAGGGTGCGGGCCAGCAGGTGGCCGAGGGCGAAGCCGCGCTGCTGGGCGGCGTAGAACACCACCCAGCTCACGACCACCACCGCGGCGAGGGCGGCGAACCAGCGCGCCGCGGCGGCGGTGTCGCCGCGCAGCAGGCCGGCCAGCACCGGCACCAGCAGCACGTAGGCGACGCCCTGCAGCAGGTTGTAGCCGGCCAGGCCGGCCAGGTAGCGCCGGTACGCGCCGCGGTGCTCGCGGCCGAGCAGGACGCCGAGCTGACGGATCATGCGTTCACTCCAAGCTGGGCGGTCCAGAGCTGTGCGTAGCGGCCGCCCTCCGCGAGCAGGTCGGGATGGCGGCCGCGCTGCACGATCCGGCCGCGGTCGAGCACGAGGATCTGGTCGGCGTGGGTGACGGTGGGCAGCCGGTGCGCGATCACCAGCAGCGTCCGGCCGGCCGCCAGCCGGGACAGGGCCCGCTGGATCGCCGCCTCGGACTCCGGGTCGGCCCACGAGGTGGCCTCGTCGAGCACCAGCACGGGGGTGTCGGCGAGCAGGGCGCGGGCGATGGTGACCCGCTGCGCCTCGCCGCCGGACAGGTGCGCGTCCTCGCCGATCACCGAGTCGTAGCCGCGGGGCAGCGCGGCGATCACGTCGTGGACCTGCGCCGCCCGGGCCGCCTCGGCCACCCGCTCCCGGTCGGCGCCGGGCCGGGCGAGGGCGATGTTGTCGTGGACGCTGGCCCGCAGCAGCCCGACGTCCTGCAGCACGAAGCCGATGCGGCGGTACACCGCTTCGGTGCCGATCTCGCGCAGGTCGACCCCGCCGAGGCGGACCGTGCCCCGGTCCGGGTCGATGAAGCGGGGCAGCAGCGTGGCGAGCGTCGACTTGCCGGCCCCGGACGCACCCACCAGGGCGGTGACGGTGCCCGGCTCGAGGACCGCGCTCACCCCGTCCAGGACCGGGGTGCGGCCGTCGTAGCTGTACGACACTTCCCGCAGCTCGATCCGGTGCCCGTCCGGGGTCCGCGGGTCGGCGGGCTCGGCGACGACCGGCGTGGCGAGCAGGCCGCCGATGTGCTCCGCGGCGCCGCGGGCCAGCTGCAGCGCGGTGCCGCTCTGCTCCAGGTTCAGCAGCGGCCCGGCCAGCCCGATGGCGAGCACGACGAACGGCACGACGTCGAGCGGGCCGGTCCAGCCGGCCCGGGCGAACCCGATGCCCGCGCCGAGGGTCACCAGCAGCATCGTCGGGCCGGACACCGCGGCCGCCGCGATCGCGTACGGCCGCAGCATCGGCCCGGTCCAGGCCAGGAACGCGTCGGCGAACGCGTCGGTCTCCCGCAGGAACCGCGCGTGCGCCCGGCGGGCCTGCCCGAACGCCTTCACCACCGCGATGCCGCGCACGAACTCGACCGCGGCGGCGTTGATCCGGCCCAGCGCGGCGACGTAGGCGCCCATCTGCTCGCCGTAGCCGCGGGCGATCCGCGAGTACGACACCGCGAAGAACACCAGCGGCAGCAGCGTGACCACGGCCAGCCGCCAGTCGACCCACAGCAGGTAGCCGAGCACGGCGAGCGGGGTGACCGCGGCGGCGACGAAGTCGTTGACGGCGTGCGCGACCAGCGTGTGCAGCGCCGACACCTCGTCCTGCACCGCGGTCTTGACCAGGCCGCTGGAGCGGCGGTCGAACCAGCCCAGCGGCACCCGGCCGAGCCGCTCGGCCAGCCGGGCGCGCACCCGGTAGGTGAGCTCGACGTCGGCGAAGTGCGTGATCGCGCCGGCCGCACCGACCAGCGCGAAGCGGGCCACGAACGCGGCCACCGCGACCGCCACCACCGTCCACACGTGCCGTTCGTCGACCGGCGCGCGCAGCAGGGCGCGCGCCAGCTCGCCGATGCACGCGTACGGCACCACCGCCGCGACGGCGCCGAACAGCGCGCAGACCGCCCCGGCGGCCAGCCGTCCCCGCACCGGTGCCAGCAGTTCGCCCATCGCAGCCCCTCCCGGTTCGCCCATTCGCTCCAGAGGATGGTTAGGCTAACCTAATTGGACACAGTCCAACAGACCCTCCGACGAAACGAGGAGCGCGATGGCCAGGACCAACCTCAACGCCGCCCGGATCAAGCCCGAGGTGGCGGCGCTGCTGACCCTGCGGGTGCTGCGCAGCGAGCGGCTCTCGCCGCACTTCCAGCGGGTCACGCTGGGCGGCGGGGACGCCGAGCGGTTCCGGCCGATGGGGTTCGACCAGTGGTTCCGGCTGTTCATCCCGGTCGCCGAGGACTCCCTGTCCCGCCTGCCGAACAAGCTGGACATGATGGCGTACCTCAAATTCCTCACCATCGCCAAGGCGTCCCGCCCGGTGCTGCGCAACTACACCGTGCGCGCCCACCGCGCCGACGGGCCGGAGCTCGACGTCGACGTGATCCTGCACGAGCCCGCCGGCCCGGCCGCCACCTGGGCGCGGACCTGCGCGCCCGGCGACCCGGTCGCGATCCTCGACGAGGGCGTCGGGTTCAACCCGCCGGCCGCCGTGGAGGAGGTGCGCCTGGTCGGCGACGAGAGCGCGCTGCCGGCCATCGCCGGCATCCTCGCCTCGCTGCCGGCGCACCAGCGCGGTCACGCCGTCATCGAGATCCCCGCCGACGAGGACCGCCAGCCGCTGACCGGGCCGGCCGGGGTCGAGGTGACCTGGCTGGCCCGGTCCGGCGCGCACGCCACCCCCGGGGTCGCCGCCCTCGAGTTCGCGCGCGGGCTGCCGCCGGCGGCCGGGCCCTGCTACGGCTGGGCCGCCGGCGAACAGGCGCTCGCCACCGGCATGCGCCGCCACTGGGTCGCCGCGGGCCTGCCCAAGGACCACATCATGTTCTGCGGGTACTGGCGCGCTTAGGATCTCGATGTGTCCACGTCACCCCCGTTCACCGGCGTCGTGCTGGAGGCGGTGCTGGAGCGCGTCACCTACGTCAGCGAAGAGACCGGCTACACCATCGCCCGGGTGGCGACCGAGCGCTCCGGCCAGGACCTGCTCACCGTGGTCGGCGCGCTGCCCGGTGCGCAGCCGGGGGAGAGCCTGCGGCTGGTCGGGCGGTGGGGGTCGCACCCGAAGTACGGGCGGCAGTTCGAGGTGCACTCCTTCACCACCGTGCTGCCCGCCACCATTCAGGGCATCGAGCGGTACCTCGGATCCGGGCTGATCAAAGGCATCGGGCCCAAGATGGCGGGCCGCATCGTGGAGCACTTCGGCGTCGACACGCTCCGCGTGATCGAGGAGGAGCCGGGCCGGCTGATCGAGGTGCCCGGCCTCGGGCCGAAGCGCACCGGGATGATCGGCGCGGCCTGGGAGGAGCAGCGGGCCATCAAGGAGGTGATGGTCTTCCTGCAGGACGTCGGCGTGTCCACGTCGGTCGCCGTGCGCATCTACAAGCAGTACGGCGACGCCTCGATCTCGGTGGTGCGCCACCAGCCGTACCGGCTCGCCGCCGACGTGTGGGGCATCGGCTTCCGCACCGCCGACACCATCGCCCAGGCCGTCGGCATCCCCAGCGACAGCCCGCAGCGGGTGCAGGCCGGCATCCAGTACACGCTGTCCGAGGCCGCCGACAACGGCCACTGCTACCTGCCCGAGCCCAACCTCGTCGCCGACGCCGCGCAGATCCTCGGCGTGCCGCCCGAGCTGGTGCGCACCTGCCTGGACGAGCTGGCCGCGGCCGAGGGCGTGGTCCGCGAGGCGGTGCCCAACCCCAGCTCCGAGGGCGGCACGATCCCGGCCGTCTACCTGGTGCCGTTCCACCGCGCCGAGACCTCGCTCGCGGGCGGCCTGCTGCGGCTGCTGAACACCCGCGCCGACCGGATGCCCGCCTTCGCCACCGTCGAGTGGGACAAAGCCCTCGCCTGGCTGCGCACCCGCACCGGCGCCGACCTGGCCGAGGAGCAGGAGCAGGCGGTGCGCCTCGCGCTGACCGCGAAGGTGGCGGTGCTGACCGGCGGCCCCGGCTGCGGCAAGTCGTTCACCGTCAAGTCCGTCATCACCCTCGCCGCGGCCAAGAAGGCCCGGATCGTGCTGGCCGCGCCGACCGGCCGGGCCGCGAAGCGGCTGACCGAGCTGTCCGGGCACCCGGCCACCACCGTGCACCGGCTGCTCCAGCTGCGCCCGGGCGGGGACGCGACCTACGACCGGGACAACCCGCTCGACGCCGACCTCGTCGTGGTGGACGAGTCGAGCATGCTCGACCTGATCCTCGCCAACAAGCTCGTCAAGGCCGTCCCCGACGGCGCCCACCTGCTGCTCGTCGGCGACGTCGACCAGCTGCCGTCGGTGGGCGCCGGCGAGGTGCTGCGCGACGTCCTCGGTGCCGAGACCATTCCCCGGATACGGCTGACCAAGATCTTCCGGCAGGCCGCCCAGTCCGGCGTCGTGGTCAACGCCCACCGCATCAACGCCGGCCAGGCGCCCCTCTTCGGCGAGCACCCCGACTTCTTCCTGTTCCCCGTCGAGGACGCCGAGGCCACCGCCGAGACGGTGGTGGACATCGTGGCCCGGCGGGTGCCGCGCCGCTTCGGCATCCCGCCCCGCGACATCCAGGTCCTCACCCCGATGCACCGCGGCCCGGCCGGCGCCGGCAGCCTCAACACCCTGCTGCAGCAGGCGATCGCACCGGCCCGCGACGACGTGCCGGAGCGCCGGCAGGGCGCCCGCGTGTTCCGCATCGGCGACAAGGTCATCCAGATCCGCAACAACTACGAGAAGGGCGCCGCCGGCGTGTTCAACGGCACCGTCGGCGTCGTCACCGCCCTCTCCCCGACCGACCGCAAGCTGACCGTGCGCACCGACGAGGACGAGGACATCGACTACGACTTCGACGAGCTCGACGAGCTGCAGCACGCCTACGCCATCACCGTGCACCGCTCGCAGGGCAGCGAGTACCCGGCGGTCGTGGTGCCGGTGGCGATGAGCGCCTACACGCTGCTGCAGCGCAACCTGCTCTACACCGCGGTCACCCGGGCCAAGCGGCTGGTCGTGCTCGCGGGCAGCCGCAAGGCCCTGGCCATCGCGGTGCGCACCGCCGGCACCGGCCGCCGCTATACCGCGCTGACCTACCGGCTCATCGCGGTTCGTTCACCAAGCCGAGGCTGAACAGGCTCTCGGCCGTGTCCACGATCGTCGTCTCGGCGGCGCGCGGCCGCCAGCCGAGCCCCTTGGCCCGGTCGTTGTGGATGATCGGCCGCGGCGGTTCGTTCCCCGGCGCCTCCTCGGTGGGCGTCCGCTCGCCGCGGGCCCCGAGCCGCCGGCGCAGGACCTCGGCCACCTCCAGGTAGCTCAGCGCCGGCCCGTCGGCGAGGGCCAGGAACCGCTTGCCCGCGGCCTCGGGCGTGTCCATCACCCGCACGTGCAGGTCGGCCACGTCCCGCACGTCGGCGACGCCGAACCGCTGGCGCGGCGCGACGCTCATCGTCCCCTCCAGCATCGCCTTGATCAGCTGCGTCGAGGAGCCCGCGGCGGTCGTCAGGGTGGGCCCGAGGATGAACGTCGGGTTGACCACGACCAGCTCGGTCTTGCCGCCCTCGTCCCGCATGAAGTCCCAGGCGGCCCGCTCGGCGATCGCCTTGGAGCGCGGGTACGGCGCCAGCCCCGGCGTGTCCGGGTCGGTCCAGTCGTCCTCGGTGTATTCGGCGCCCGGCTTGGGCGTGTAGCCGATCGCGGCGAACGACGAGGTGAGCACGACCCGGCGGGCGCCCGCGTCGCGTGCGGCCCGCAGCACCCGCAGCGTGCCCTCGCGGGCCGGGACGATCAGCTCGTCGGGGTCCTTGGGCTGGGCGTACGGGATGGGCGAGGCGACGTGATGCACCTCCGCGCAGCCGGCGACCGCGGCCGCCCAGCCGTCGTCGGCGCTCAGGTCCGCGGCGACGAGCTCGAGCCCGGCGTCGTCGGCGCCGCCGCGGCGCACCGCCTCGCGGATCTCGGCCTCGCGCGCCGTCGAGCGCACCGTGGCGCGCACGTCGCGCCCGCCCCGCAGCAGCGCGACGATCAGGTGGGTCCCCAGGTAGCCGGATCCGCCGGTGACCAGCACCGGGCTCGGGCTTTGGGAGGGTACGTCCCCATTGGCGAATGTTGTCATGAACCTAGCGAATCATGCCTCAAGCGCTTGAAGTCAAGTCCGCTCTCCCCGTCACGAAGCTCTCGCATCCACGGATGCGGCGCCTCGAGGTCCGCCCAGTGCTGCCCTCCCGTTCTGCCGGGATGCGCGACGGGCGATCATGCGTCACCGAGATCGAGGCCGGCCTTCGGGAATTCCGTCACGCGGATCCGCGCGCTGCCGTAGGGGACGAGCCGCGCATGGCCGGCGGCGCCGAGGTCGAAGACCGGGCTGGGGGGCGGGGCCGCCGCCTCCGCGCCGTCGAGCCGCCACTGGGTGGCAAGGGCCGCGGGCACCGTCACGGAAACGGGTGGATGGCCGCCGTCGAACGGCACCGCGCCCGGTCCCGGCGTCTCGACTCGCCATTCCTCGGCACGGCTGATGTCGAGTGCGTAGTTCCAGCTCCGCCGCGGGCGCACCTCCCACTCGCCAAGCCCGGGAGCGCCCGGGACGGCAACCCAGTTCTCAGGGATGCCGAGGGTGAGCTGGAGCGGCCCGACCCGCACGCCAACGGCCTGACCGCTACGGTGCAGGATTCGGGGACGCAGTGGCAGCCGCAGCACGACGACCTCGCCACTGGACCAGCGCCGGTCGAGGGTGTGGTACCCGTCGATGGCGAGGACGGGCTGGCTCTCGCCCGCGACCTCGAGCCGCGCGTCCTCGCACCACTCCGGGATGCGCAGCCGGAGCGTCAGGTCGACAGCCTCGGCCGCGTCGACGCGGATGCGCACGATGCCGTCGAACGGATACTCCGTCTCCACGTGCAGCGACACGGCGATGCCGCCGACGTCTGTCCGGACGACAGCCGGCGCGTAGGCGACGCTCCGCAGCGCCCCGTCGGCGTCGGCGAGCCAGAGCGCGCGCACGAATTTCGGCCATCCCTGATGAAGATTGGCGGTGCAGCAGCCATAGTTGGGCTCGAGGCCGAAGATGTTGGCGTCGTCGCCGGCGAAGGTCCAGCCTCGGCGCGCGACCGAGACCTGCACCTGGTTGGCCTGCTGATGGTACTGATGTGCCAGCATCCGAGGATCGCAGCTCGCCGCGAGCAGATTGAACGCGAGCGACTCGAGGCGGTCTCCGTATACCCCGCCCCCGAACACGCGGGCCTGCACCTCGGTGGTGAACATCATCTCGACCACCTGGCAGGTCTCGATCCCGGCCGTCGCGGCCGGTCCGCCGAGCCACTCGTCACCGGAAAACCAACCGTGCACCTGTCCGTGCCAGCGATCGAGGGCCGCGAATCCGCGCTCGGTCCGATCGCGGTGGACGGGATCGCCGTCGGCGAGCATCGCCACGGCGCCGGCCTTGAGCCCCATGGCCACGTTCGGCCCATGGGTGAAGGGAGAGAAGAACCGCGCGGGTCCCGTGATCAGGTCGCGCTCGAGGTAGGTCTCCCAGTCGAGGGCCTGCCGGCGCAGGAGCTCGACGAGGTCGAGCAGCCAGCTCTCGCCGGTCCGGTCGTGCAGCCACCACACGCTGAGGGCGTTGTCGGCGGCTCGGGCCGCGCCCCATGATTCGAGCGGCCGCCGCGGCAGCTCGTCCAGCTGGAAGCGGAAGTAGCGCCGCAACAGTTCCTCGACGCGTTCGTCGCCGGTGGCGTCCGCGTGCGTCGTGAGCACCTTGAGCGCGACCATCCGCGGCCACCAGTCGCGGTTCGCGGCCGGGCCGAAGAACCCGGTCTCGTCCTGCGAGGCGATGATCCACTCGATCCACGGCTCCGCCTTCGCGCGCAACCTCTCGTCGTCGAGGACATGCGCGAGCGGTACCAGCCCGTCGAGGTAGTAGGGGCCACGCTCCCAATTCTCGCCCGGGCCTCCGCGCCAGCCGCTGTCCGGCCCGACGTCGGGCCAGATCTCCTCGAGCTGGCCGGTCAGGCCCTCGGCCTGGAGGCGCAGCTGCCGCTCGAGCCATCCGCGCGGACGGATGGCGCCCGGCGGCAGCTCGCGCGACGCTCGCGCACGGGAGACGATGAGATGATCGGTCATGAAACGCCGTTCTTTCTCGAAGGGGCGGAGCGGGTCGGGTGCTCAGTTCTTCAGCGAACCGGCGGCCAGACCTTGGACGTAGTAGCGCTGGAACGTGATATAGACGATCACGCACGGCAGGAGCGAGATGACGCTTCCGGCGAGCACATAGCCGAAGCGCAGCTCGCCGAACCCGCCCTGGATGAGGTTGAGCAGGCCCACGGGGAGCGTTTGCTTGTCCTCCGAGCTGAGAAACAGAAACGCGCCGATGAACTCGTTCCAGCAGGCGAGGAACGTGAAGATCATCACCGTCGCGACGCCGGGCAGCGCGAGCGGCCGCAGCACATGGAAGAGCGTGCCCACCACCGAGTCGCCGTCGACGTAGGCGGCCTCCTCCAGCTCACGCGGCACGGCGGCGAAGGTGTTGCGCATGACGAAGACGCCGAACGGCAGGTTGAACGTGACGTAAAAGATGATCAGGCCAAGCCGGCTGTCGGTGAGGCCGAGCGCATCGAATTCGAGGTAGATCGGGGTCAGGAGCGCCTGGAACGGCACCATGAGCGCGAGGAGAATGACCCCGAACGCAATGCCCGCACCGCGGAAGCGGAACCTCGCCAGCCCGTAGCCCGCCAGGCTCGCGATCGCCGCGGTGGCGACGGCGCTGCCGAGCGAGACCAGGAGGCTGTTGCCCAGGAACTCGACGAACGGCAGCTTCGTGAAGATGTCGACGTAACTCTGGGGGCCGGCGCCGTCGAAGCTGTGCGGGTTCGGCGGTTGGACGATCTGTGCCTCCCGCTGGAAGGAGCGGATCACCGCCAGCACGAGCGGCCCGGCGAAGAGCAGTGAGAGCAGGCACCCGACGGCGATGAACACGACGTTCGCGCCGGAGCCGCGGCGAGGCCCGGCATCGGATGTGCGGATGTCGCTCATCAGTCCTTCTCCCGGAGCAGGAACAGCTGCACGGAGGTCAGGATCGCAACGACGATCATGACGACCACGCCCATGGCCGTCGCGGCGCCGACCTGCTGGGCGACGAACGCCTTGTGGAAGACCGACATGACGACGGTCGTGGTCTCGGTGCCCGGCCCCCCTCGGGTGAGGATGAGGAACTGCTGGAAGCCGAGGAAGGAACCGATCACCGAGAGCACGAGCGCCATGGCGACATTGCGGCGCACCAGGGGGAGCGTGATCCGCAGCTCGCGCTGCCAGGCGTTCGCGCCGTCGATTCGCGCGGCCTCGTAGATCTCGGCCGGGATCGCCTGCATGCCGCCGAGCAGGAGCATCATCGTCGTCCCGGCGGCGAACCAGATGACGAGGGCGCTGACCGCCAGCAATCCGGTCACCCAGCTGAGCGACCACGCGGTCTGGCCGTTCGTCAGCCCGATCGCGCGCAACCCGACGTTCACGAGCCCGAACTTCGGCCGGAGCTCGACGTAGAAGAGGAACGACAGGGTCGAGAGGCCGACGACCGTCGGCAGGAAGAACAGGGTGCGGAACACGGGCGTTCCCGGTCGGCTGCCCCGCACGAATGCCGCGAGCAGATAGCCGATGACGAGAATCGGCACGGTGACAACGGCGGTGTACACGAGCGTGAAGCCGATGGACCGCAGGAACGTCGTGTCGTGCACCAAGGCCGTGTAGTTGTCGAGACCGATGAAGGTGATGTCGCCGAACAGCGGCCAGCGGTTCAGCGAGATCCACAGCGCGAAACCGAGCGGCACCAGCACGACCCCGGTGACGAGCACCAACGCCGGGAGCGTGAGGACGAAGCCGATGCGGGCCCGCCGGCGGGCGAGTGCCGAGTTCCGGCGCCCGCCCGTCGGTAAGGTCACGGCCGCGTCCGGAGATCGGAGCGTGGCGTCGTGAGCGGACATGGAATCATCTGCCGTTCCCCGAGAGCACCTGCGTGAAGCCGCTCTGCCCGTCCTTGATGGCGCCGTCCACGTCACCTTGGAAGACCGCCTTCTGGAACATCGTGAGCCACGGACCCGTGCTGTCGTTGAACAGTGCGGCCTGGTACTTCGTCCTGAGCCCGAAGCCGGTCTGGGCGGCCTGGATCTCAGGCAGCACGTACGCATACTTGCTCGTGAACGACGCGTCGTTCAGCAGGTCCGAGCGGACCGGGGCGAAGCCCGTCTCCGGCAGACTCGCCTGCTTTTCCTTGCTCAGGGCGTACTGGATGAACTCCCATGCCCCGGCCGGGTTCTTGGCCTTCTTCGAGATGCCGAAGTTGCCGCCGCCGATGTAGGTGCTGATGCCGCCGTCGACAGTGGGCAACGGTGCGACGGCCAGGTTCGCCTTCACGTCCGGAGGCGCTGACGTATAGCTACCGAGACCGGCCGGCGCCATGCCGATGTTGCCGCCCTGGAAGTCCTTGTTCCACGTCGTGCCGTTCTCGGACTGGGCACCCTTGGGCGCAAGACCGTTCGCCCACACCTCCTTGTAGAACTCGAGCGTGGCCTTGAGACCCGGGTTGTCGGCGACCCCGGCCTTCTGGCTGTCGAGGTCGTCGCCGCGGATCAGCGAGCCGTCATTGCCGACCCAGAAGTTCGGCAGGGCGGTGAAGGCGAGGCAGCCGGCACAGGCGCCGCCGAACGTGATCCCGTAGGTGTCGCCGCCGAGCGCCTTGACGGCCTTGGCGTCGGCGAGCATCTCGTCGAGGTTCTTCGGCGGCCCGCTGATGCCCGCCTTCGTGAACAACGTCTTGTTGTAGAGCAACACGGAGGCGTCGAGGAACGCCGGCGTGCCGTAGTACGCGCCCTGCCACTTGGCCTGCTCGAGCTGGGGCCCCGCGATCGCCGACTTGTCCGGGAACGCATTGATCTGCTTGGTGATGTCCAGGAAGTTGCCGCTCGTGATGTAGTTCACCGCCTGTCCCGGGTCGACGACGACGAGGTCCGGCACGTTGTCCGTCCGGAACGCCGCGGCGAGCTTGGTCGGGAGCTGATCGTCGGTGATGGAGGTGAGCTTGACCTGCAGGTCCTTGTGCGACTGGTTGAAGTCGGTCACCACCTGCTTGGCCCAGTCGCCGAGCACCGACCGGGTCCAGAACTGCACGGTCCCGGTGGGGTTGGCCTTGTCGATGGAGTT
Source organism: Dactylosporangium sp. CA-092794 (assembly GCF_050948465.1). Taxonomy (NCBI): domain Bacteria; kingdom Bacillati; phylum Actinomycetota; class Actinomycetes; order Micromonosporales; family Micromonosporaceae; genus Dactylosporangium; species Dactylosporangium sp. CA-092794. The sequence goes on from NZ_CP192044.1 coordinate 5,589,666, forward strand.
GTCCGAGCTCGAGCCGCCGCCCGAGCATGCCGCGGTCAGGAATAACGCTGACGCGGCGACCGCACCGGTCGCGTACCGCATGCGCTTCGCAAACATGATCCTCCCTTGATCGCTTGTTGGCCGGGCCGGCCGCTCCCGGGCTCAGGTTAAGCTAGAAATTCGGAAAGGTTTCCGCAAGTTTTCCGCCGCATGTTGGTGCATGGACGCACCTTGACCTACTGTGTGCCTACGTCAACGACGGTAGTTTCCGGAAAGTATCGGGCCGAGGAGAGGAAACCGATGCCGGTCCGCCGAACCCACGCCACCATCGCCGAGGTCGCTCGCCGCGCCGGCGTATCGCAGAGCACCGTCTCGAAGGCGATCAACGGCACGGGCCAGCTGAGCCCCGAGACGCGGCGGCGGGTAACCCAGGCGGCCCGGGAGCTTGGTTACCAGGCCCGTGGGCTCCCGAGCACGAGCCGGGGCACGCGGACGTACACGGTCGGAGTGCTGAGCACCGATCCCTACGGCAGGTTCACCATGCCGATCCTTACCGGCGCCGAGCATGCCCTCGCCGCCGGCGAGATATCGATGCTGCTGTGCGCCAGCCTCGGCGATCCGATCCGGGAGGCCCACTATCTGCGCACGCTCGTCGGACGACGCGTCGACGGCATCATCGTCACCGGCGCGTCGAGCGATGCACGGGCGCCGGTCGAGCGCGACCTGCACGTGCCGATCGTTTACGCGCTCGGAGCCTCGGCCGACCCCCGCGACCACTCGGTCGTGCCCGACGACCGCGGCGGCGCTCGGCGCGCCATCCAGCACCTGATCGCCCGCGGCCGGCGCTCGATCGCGGTCGTTGCCGGACCCAGCCGCCACCTCGCGAACCAGCACCGCGTCGACACGGCCCTCGCGGCGATCTCGGAGGCCGAGGGCGTGTCCGCGGCCTCGGTGCTCTACGGCGACTGGACCGAGGCCTGGGGGCGCGACGCGGCGGCGATCCTGCTTGCGCAGTTCCCGGAGGTCGACGCCGTGTTCTGCACGAACGACCAGATCGCCCGCGGCGTGCTCGACCACCTCCGCGAGGCTGACATCGACGTGCCCGGCCGCGTCGGCGTGGTCGGCGTCGACAATTGGGACGTCATCGTCGACGCGTCGCGCCCCGCGCTCACGAGCGTCGACCTCAATCTCCATGAGGTCGGCCGCGTTGCCGCCACGCGCCTCCTCGCCGCCGTCGGCGGCGAGGCCCTCCCGGGCGGCATCGAGTACGTCGACTGCCACCTGGTCGCCCGCCAGTCGAGCTAGGGTCTTCGTCGAAGTCGGCGGTGGTGGCGGACCGCTCTGAGGTTCGGGCGTGTCGAGCTCGGCAATGAGCGAGGTCGCCGGTCGTTGGCGTACCGACCAAGAACCGCGAGGGGCCCCTGGCGGCGCTTTCTTTCCGTGATCATGCCGAGGAGCGTCCCGAATGGCGGGATCTCCATGATCGTGGAGCGATGATGTACCAGGAGCGGCACTATCACTCCGGGATCATGAGGATCCCAGCCAGTGGACGCGTCCGGTGCATGATCGCGGAAGCAAAACGCCGCACCGGCCGCACGCCGCACCGGCCGCAGGGGCCACCAGCGCCGCGGGCGGCGTGCTGTGCGACTGCGGCCCCCGGCAGGGCCCCCGGTCACGGGCAAGGCGGCCGGTATGCCACGCCGGGAAAGTAGGTCGCCCACTGGTCCCGGGTGATCGCCGGATCGGCCCACTCGCACACGTGGTCGGCGACCGCCGCCGGGTCGAGGTCCCACAGGCGCGCCGACCGGTCCTCGCTGGTCGTCACCAGCGTGCGTCCGTCCGAGCTGAACGTGGCCGAGTGCACCCGGTCGGTGTGCGCGTTGAGGGTGGCGGTCAGCGCGGGGGAGCGGGGGTCCGTGACGTCCCACAGCCGGGCGGAGTGGTCCAGGCTCGCGGTGGCGAGGGTGTGCCCGTCCGGGGAGAACGTCACCGACCCCACGGCCGCGGCATGGGCGACCACCGACGCGAGCAGGAGTGGGCGGCGCGGGTCGGCGATGTCCCACAGCTTCACGGTACGGTCCTGTCCCGCCGTCGCGAGCGTGCGGCCGTCGGGGCTGAAGGCCACGGAACGGACCTCGTCGGTGTGGCTGTCGAGCTCGGCCAGGCGGATCGGCCGGGACGGGTCGGTCACGTCCCACAGCTGTGCCTGCGCGCCCCGGGCATCGGCGAGGGTACGGCCGTCCGGGCTGAACGCCACGGCGGGCTTGCTGATGTCGTCGGCCGGCAACGCCCCGGCCGGCTTGGGGGCGCGCGGATCGGACAGATCCCAGAACCGGATCTCCGGATCGTCGCCGCTGACGGCCAGCAACGGGCGGCGGGGGTGGAACGCCACGGCCCGGGCGCTGCGCGCGGAGTAGACGATCGGCTCCAGCCGGATCGGGGCCGGCGGATCGGTCACGTCCCACAGCCCGACCCGGCCGTCGATCCCGGCGGCGACCACCGTCCGGCCGTCCGGGCTGAACGCCACCGACTTCACCTGTCCGTCCAGCCCGTCCAGCACGCCGAGCGCGCGTGGATGCCGGGCGCCGCCGACCTCCCACAGCCGGGCGGTGAAGTCCTCGCTGCCGACCGCCACGACGCGCCGGTCCGGGCTGAACTGGGCGGTGGACAACGCCGCGGGGAGCCCGGACAGGATCGGCCCCGGCAGGTCGGTCAGCAGCATCGAGTGGTCCGCGCCGGCCGACGCGAGGGTGTGCCCGTCCGGGCTGAAGACCACGGAATAGATGGTGTTCGTGTGTCCGGTCAGCACCATGCCGGGAGCCGGGGACCGCGGATCGGCCACGTCCCACAGCCGTACCGTGTCGTCCCACCCGGCGGTCGCGACCGTCCGGCCGTCCGGGCTGAAGGCGGCGTTCTGCACCGGCGCGACGTGCCCGGCGAGGACACCCAGCTGCTGTGGCCGATCCGGTGCGGTCACGTCCCACAGCCGGGCCGTGTGGTCGAAGGAGGCGGTGACCAGCGTCGATCCGTCGGGGCTGAAGTCCACCGCGGTGATTTTCTGATCCTGTACGCCGAACTCGCTGACGGGTTGCACGGCCCGCGGATTGACGACGTCCCAGAGCCGGGCGGTACCGTCGTCGCTGCCGCTGGCCAGCAGCCGCCCGCCGGGGGCGAACTCCAGCGACTGGACGACGTCCGTGTGCCCGGTCAGCACGCTGAGCCGGGCCGGCCGGCGGGGATCCACGATGTCCCAGAGGGTGATCCGGCCGGACAGGCCCGCGGTGGCCAGCACCCGGCCGTCCCGGCTCGGCGCGGCGACGAGCAGCGGATCGTCGGCGTCGGCGCGAAAGGATCCGAGCAGCCGCGGTGAGCCCTCGTCGGCCAGGTCCCACAGCCCGACCGAGCCGTCGTACGCGCCGCTGACCAGCAGCTTCCCGTCCGGGGTGATCCGCAGTGACTCGACGTCCTCGTCCTGCGCGGGCAGCGTCGTCGCGATCCGGGCGCGGTGCGGCGTGGTGAGGTCCCAGACCCGGATGGTCCGGTCGTCACCGCCGGTCATCAGGAAGCGCCCGTCCGGGGTGAAGGCCGAGGTGTTGATGTCGTGGCCGATCCGGGTCGCGAAGGGCACGGTGAAGGCGCTGAGCAGGCTGCTGCGCGCCTGCGTCGTCGGCACGAGCCGGTAGGCGGCCAGGCTCAGCTGGGCCGCCAGCGCCGGATCGACGGTTCGCAGCTCCACGGCGTCGGCGGCGACCTTCTGCGACAGGGCGATGTTGCGTTGCCGCGTCGCGTCGCGCTGCGTGGTCACCGCGTAGGCCGTGGATCCGCTCGCGACCAGCAGCAACACGCTGAGCAGGACGACCAGCTGCCGCAGCCGGTTGGTGCGCCGGCGGGCCAGCGCGGCCTGACGCTCCTCGGCCGCCGCGCCCGCGTCGAGGAACCGCCGTTCGCGCGGGGTGAGCGCGCCGTCGTTGCGGCCGGCCCAGTCCCGGGCGACGGCCAGCCGGCTGCCGCGATACAGCGCGCCGGGGTCCTCGTCGAGCTGCTCCCAGGCGGCGGTGGCCTCGGTGACCTGCCGGTGCACCCGCAGGCCCTCCCGGTCCTCGGCGAGCCAGTCGCGCAGCCGGGGCCAGGATCGGATCAGCGCCTCGTGAGCGATCTCCACGCCGGTCCGGTCGAGGGTCAGCAGCCGGGCGGCGGCAAGGTGCTCCAGCACCAGCCGCATGCGCTCGTCTTCGGTGTCCAGTTCGTCGCGCCGGATCCGCCGTTTGGTGTCCTCGGTACCCTCGCCCGGCGCGGTCAGTCGCAGGAACAGCTGGCGCGCCAGCCCGCGATGGGTCTCGTCCAGCGCGCCGTAGGCCTGCTCGGCGGTGCGGGCGACGGCCCCGTCGATGCCGCCGGCCGCGTCGTACCCGGCCAGGGTGAGCGCGTTGCCCCGGCGGCGGTGCCAGGTCTCCAGCAGCGCGTGCGAGACCAGCGGCAGGACGCCGGACTGCCCGGTCGCATCCGCGATCAGCCGGCTCACCAGGGCGGACTCGACGGTGCAGCCGGCCCGGCCGGCCGGCGCCACGATCGCCTGGCGCAGCTCGTCGCTGGTCATCGGCGCCATCGCCAGCTGGGCGTCCCGGAGGGCGTCGACCAGGTCCGGGTGAGCGGTGCAGTGGCCGTAGAAGTCCGCGCGGACGCCCAGCACCACCCGGCACCGGCTGTCCGGCGACCGTGCCGCGGTCACCAGCAGCTCGATGAACCGGGCCCGCACAGCCGGGTCGGCACAGAGGGTGAAGACCTCTTCGAACTGGTCGACGACGATCAGCAGATCCTGGTCGTCCGGGAGCGCCGCCATCGCCTGCCGGGCGGCGAGGTGCAGGCCGCGCGGGTCGCTCTCGAACGCGGCGACCAGCGCGGCCGGCGTCGTGCCGGTGAGCGTCGCGAGGGAGATCGCGCACTCCTCCAGCGGATGCGATCCCGGCGTGAACAGGACCGCGGGCCGGATGCCGGCCACCAGGCCCGCTCGCAGCAGCGAGGACTTTCCCGCGCCGGACGCGCCGAAGAGCCCGACCAGCCGCCGGCGCGACAGAGCGGTCGTGAGCTCCTCGACGAGGCGTTCCCGGCCGAAGTACCGATCCGCGTCCTCGGTCTGGAACGCCGCCAGTCCGATGTACGGCGCCGGGCCGGCCGGCTCGTCGCCCTCGGCGGGGTCGGGCGCGGCGGCCAGTTCGCGCCACCGGCTTTCCCACTCCCGCACGTCACCGTCGCAGGCCCGGACGTAGGCCAGCGTGACGGCGAGGGTCGGCAGCTTGCGACCGCCCGCCGCGTCGGACAGGCTCGCCGCCGAGAAGTGCGCCCGGCGGCTCAGCTCCCGATAGGGCGGGTTGCCGGCCTTCTCCCGCAGGGCCCGCAGATCCTGGGCGAACAACAGCAGCGCGGAATCCCCGCCTTCGAGCGGGCGTTGCCGACGGGTCACTTGCTTTCCCCCCATGTTTGCGCAGCGCCCATTGTTCAATCTTTGTCGTTCGATGTCCACGCCCCCGACGCCGAACACCGGACAGGCGGTAGACAACGAGGTCAGTACGCAGAACGGAGGACGATCTGAAGTGGACTCGACGTATCGGTTCCGGGTGCTCGGACGGTGGGAGGCGGCCGGCCCGGACGGCATGATCCCGGTCCCGCCCGGCAGGCTGCGAATCCTGCTGTCCGCGTTGCTGCTCACCAGCGGCGGACCGACCTCGGTTCCAGCGCTGACCCGGCAGCTGTGGCCGGACCGGGCCCCGGAACGCCCGCGCGGCGCGCTCTACACCTACATCACCCGCCTGCGCAAGCTGCTCGGCCGCGACCTCATCAGGACATCGTTCAGCGGCGGGTACGAACTCGCGGTACCGGTGGATGTCGATCTCTTCCGGTTTCGTGACCTGGTCCGGCGTTCCGCGACGGCGGACTCGGCCGAGGCCGAGCTGGACCTGCTGCGCTCCGCGCTGCGGTTGTGGCGGGGCCGGCCGTTCGCCGATGTCGACTCCGCCTGGCTGGAGCTCGAGGTCGTCCCCCGGCTGACCGAGGAGTGGCTGGCCGCCACCGAACGCCGCCAGGACCTGGAGCTCGCCGCCCACCGCCACGTCGGCCTGATCCCCGAGCTGCGCGAGCTGACCGCCGCCCACCCGACCAGAGAGTCGTTGTGGGCGCGCCTGATCACGTGCCTGCACCGGGCCGGCTGGCGCGCCGAGGCACTCGAGGCATTCCACCAGGCCCGCATCACGCTGCGCGACGAACTCGGGCTGGACCCGGGAACGCAACTCCGCGAGGCACAGCGTCTCGTCCTGCTGGACACCCCTGCCACCGGCGGCGACCACCGTTGACCGTCCGGCACGCCGCCACCGACGGGCGGAAGCCGGCGTGTCTACGCCTGGTAGGCCGGCACGCCGAGCAGTTCGTCCACCGTGACGAACCGGTAGCCTCGGGCCAGCAGACCCTCGATCGTCTCCCGCATCGCGACGACCGTCTCGGCGCGGTTGCCGCCCCGGCTGTCGAATCCGTCGTGGAAGATGAGGATCGAGCCGGGGCGCGTCTTGGCGACGGCGCGGCGGGCCATCCGTACACCGGACGGCTGAAACACCTCCAGCGGGTGGCAGAACTCACCGGCGACCGGGTGCAGGCCGCTCCGGCGCAGCATCCGTAGCAGGGCCGGCTGGCGCCACAGCCAGGGTGTGCGAGCCAGCGCCGGAGTTCGGCCGGTGATGCGGACCAGGATGCGTTGGGTTCGCTCGACCTCCCGCTCGTACGCCCTCGGCCGCAGGTATGTGCCGAACCGATGGCTCATCGAATGGTTGCCCAGGACGTGGCCGGCCTCGATCGCGCGCAGGGCGACCTCGGGGTGGCGCTCGACGCACTGTCCGACGTGGAAGAAGGTCGCCCGGATGCCGTGTTCCGCCAGGATGTCGAGCATCTGTGAGGTGTACGGCTCGTTCGGGCCGTCGTCGAACGTCAGCGCCACCACCCGTTCGGCGGCCGGGCCGCGGTAGGGGTAATCGCGCGATGACGGTGCGAACGGCGACATCAGCAGCCAGTACGCCGCGGCGCCGAGCAGGGCCAGCAACGCCAACCCGATGAGAACGATCACCGGGCCGCCTCGCGTCCGGCCGCCAGGGTCGCCTCGAACGACCCCGCGGCGTCGCGGAACGCCGGCGCCGAACCGAGCACGCGCCGCCCCGCGATCCGGTTCACGGCGTACGTCAGCAGGTAATGCACGGGCAGGGTCACGAACAGGTTGTACCCGAGCCCGCGGGTGAGCCTCCGAGCGGACGTGTGGGTCGGGTTGGCGTGGTCGTAGACGACCCGGCCCCGCTTGCGCAGCCGGCGCAGCTGGTCGAGTTCGTCGCCGCCCTGGGTCAGGCTGGTGTCGTAACCCGTCCAGGCCTCGCGGCGGAACGCGATGTTCGTCGCGCTCGCGTACACGGCCCGGCCGGTTAGCCGGTAGACGCCGTTGACCGCTCCGAACAGCAGCCGGGCGTAGAACCGCCCCCACCGGGGGCCGTCGGCGTACCGGCAGGGGCCGACGACCGCGACGATGCGCCCGTCGCCACGAAACCGCGCGTCGATGCGGCTGAGCCAATCACGGCCGTAGACCGTGTCGGCGTCGGCCGAGACGACGATCTCACCACGCGCCGCGTCCGTGCCACGCTGGCGGGCGTTGCACACCCCGGGCACCGGCTCGACCACGACCCGCGCGCCAAGGTCCCGAGCGATGTCCGCGGTCTCGTCCGTGCAATTGTTGTCGACCACGACGACCTCGAACACCCCGTCGAAGTCCTGCTTCTGCAGGGAGAGGAGCGCGTCGGTGAGATAGCCGGCCTCATTGAAGCACGGGATGACGACGCTGAATCTGATTCTCTCTGCCATGCGGATCAGTATTGGGCGGTGGATCCGCCGAAACGATCCGGAATTCCCCCGACTTCAACCGGGGGCTATCCCCCCAAGAGCGCATTAGGCTTTCCCCCTAAGCTTCGGCCGCGGTGCCGCCCGCTACGGCAGGTGGGCGAGGATTTCCGCGACGACGTCCTGCGGTGCCGGCCTCACCGGTCGGTTCGCAACGAAATCGTGCCGCGAACTCGTCCGGCAGCGCGCCGGGGCGTTGCGGGCGGGTCCAGATCCGTTCCGCCGAGACCACGCTCCCGGATCCGTTGCATCAACGCCGGGCCGATGCCGGTTACAGCAGGTGAGGCAGCAGCGCCCGGCGTTGTGGCGGGTAGGTGGAGAAATTTTCGTGGTACCAGCGGTGGTTGGCCAGCGCGCGGGGCGCGAGGTTGGCGGTGGTGTAGAGCGCGAACGCCAGCCCGGGCAGTGACCAGGTGGCCAGCGCCCAGCCGAACCACTCGACGATCTCGCCGAAGTAGTTGGGCGAGGACACCCAGCGGAACGCGCCGCCGTGCGGTATCCGGTAGCCGGTCTCGCCCGGGCCGCGCAGCCGGCGGAGCCGCCGGTCGGCGTCCAGGTTGATGGCCAGGCCGCCGAGGAACAGCACGGTGCCGGCGAGGAAGCGCGGGTCGGCCAGCCAGCCGGTCGGGTAGTCGCCGAGGTCGCCGATCCAGCGTGCGTTGACGTACCCGTTGAGCAGGTTGAACGTGAACGCCATGGCCATGATGCTGACCGGCATCCGGGTGCCGCCGCGCATGAGCATCGGGTACACGAACGCGCGCTGAACGTAGTGCAGTTGCCACAGGGCCAGCAGGACCAGCGGCACGGTAGCGGTCTTGTGCGCGCCGGTGAGGTACACGGCGAGGAACCACAGCGCGGCCGGCGACTCCATCACCAGCCAGCCAACCCGCGCGGGCACGGTCGGGCCCCAGCCGGAGCGGCCGTGGCGCCCGTAGGGCGCGGTCAGGAACCGCAGCCCGACCATCGTGGCCACGGCGAGGGCCAGCTCCAGCAGGACGAGCCACAGGTACACGCCGGGGGCAGGCACGGGGTCGAGTGTAAACCAGGAGCAGGCTACGCCCGCCCCGCGTCGTCGGCAGTCAGTTGCCGCGTCAGCCGCTCCAGGCCGCTCCTGATCAGCTGCCCGTACCCGTCATCGCCGAGCGCGCCGATCCCGGCCTGCGCTTGCCGGAGGTGCTCCCGGGCGCGGCCGAGATCGTCGAGCCTGCGGTAGCACTCGGCCAGGTTGAGGTGCAACGACGGATACAGGCCGGCCACGGACAGCGTTACCCCGGCCTGCGCCACCCGGTCATCGGTGAGCAGGCCGGCCGCCGCCAGGGCCCGCTGGTCCCAGACCAGCTCCTGATGCACATCGTCCTGCACATCGGCCATCGAGTGAGCGAGCACACAAACGTGCAGCGGATCGCCTTGCTCCCCGCCGATCTCCTCCCAGATTTCCGCGAACAGATGGCGAGCAGCCCCACGCTGCCCCCGGCCGTGGTGCAACTCGACGGCCTCGCCGATACGACCGAGCACGTGATCGACAATCATCAGTGTCTCCTTCACCCCGGTGGCGGTGAGCGCGCGCGGGGAGCATTGTCGTGGTTATGAGATGCTCTCATCGTTGGCGGTTGGCGGTACTGCTGCTCGCGCTCGGCCCGGGGCTGGCGGCGTGCGGCGGGGGCTCGCCGGAGGCTTCGTGGCAGTCGGCGGCGCCGGGTGCGTCGGTCCAGCCGTCGGCCGGCGGCGCGTCGCCGTCGTCCTCACCAGCGCCGGCCGGCAAGCCGGTGCACGTCCGGCTGTACGAGAAGGACGGCACGACGTACGGGGTGGGCATGCCGATCATCGCGTACCTGTCGGCGTCGATCACGAGCGCCAAGGAGTTCGCCGCGGCGACCCAGGTCACCGTCAACGGGACGCCGGTCCAGGGTGCGTGGTACTTCGAGAAGTCCACGATCTACGCCGGGTACCCGCTGGAGGCACACTACCGGCCGGCCGAGTACTGGCCGGCGCACGCCTCGATCAAGATGGACCTGGCCGTGAAGGGGCGGTCGGCGGGGCCCGGTCTGGTGTTCGACAACAGCCTGACCCTGGACATGGCGACCGGGGCCGCGAACATCGGCAAGGTCGACGGCAGTACCTTGCGCATGGTCGTGACCTCCGACGGCAAGCAGGTCTTCGACTTTCCAGTCTCGCTGGGGAAGGCGAGCACACCGACGTTCAACGGCGTCAAGGTCGTGATGGAGAAGGACGCGGTCGAGCGCATGGTCGGTGCGGACTACGACGAGCAGGTGCCCTGGTCGGTACGGATCACCAACTCCGGCGAGTTCGTCCACTCGGCCAGCTGGAACGGGGGCAACATCGGGCAGCGCAGCACCTCGCACGGGTGCACCAACCTCACCGAGGCCAACGCGAAGGCCTACTTCGACTTCGCGCAGGTCGGCGACGTGGTCAGCTACACGAATACCGGTGGACCGACCATGCCGACCTGGGACGGGTACGGCGACTGGAACGTGGCCTGGAGCACCTGGCAGGCCGGCGGCGCGGTGCCGGCCAGCTGAGCCTCGTGCCGCCGGAACATAATCTCGGCATGACAGCCTTGGCTCCACTACCGGCGTCGCGCGACGAGCTCGCCCGCGACGCCGCCGGTCTCGCGGTGATCGACCAGCGGTTCGACCTGGTCGCGGTTCCCCGCCCCGGCGCACTTCCTGCGCGTGTTCCGGGAGCAGTACGGGATGTCGCCGCGCGAGTTTCGCCAGCAGTAGCATTCCCCTGCCCGGCGTTACGCCGTCGTTGCGGGGAGCGCTTCATTCAGCTGAGGATGTTCGGGGGCGGGACCAGGCGGCGGAATGAGGCGGCGGCGGCCCGGATGGTGTCGGCGGCGTGGTGCAGGACCGGTTCGCCGTGGCCGGGCAGGAGGACGTCGACGTCCCGCTCGGCAAGGCCGATCACGGTGTTCGCGTACTGGTCGAGGCGGCAGTCGGGGATCGCCTGGATGCTGACCCGGCCGCCGGCGAAGAGGCAGTCTCCGCTGAAGAGCAGGCTCCGGCCGCGGGTGTGCACGAGGACGACCAGGTGGCCGTCGCAGTGTCCGGGTGCGGGCAGGAACTCGATTCGCAGGTCGCCCGCCGCGAGGGTCTCGCCGTCGAGGAGTACCCGGTCGATGGTCGCCGGGGTGAGCCGGTAGCCGGGCGGGTAGGCGCCGGCGGCGCGGGCCCGGGCGAGGCTGGTGCGCTCCTCGTCCGCGGTGGCGAGGGCGTCGGCGGTGACGGCGCTGGCGAGCAGGGGGATGCCGGCCGACCGGGCGGCGGCGGCGCCGCCGGCGTGGTCGGCGTGGTAGTGGGTGAGCGCCACGCCGGCCAGCGCCCGCGGGTCGCAGACCTCCGCCACGGCGGTGAGCCACCGGTCGGCGCCGAGGCCGGTGCCGGCGTCGACCAGGATGCCGCCGGCGCCGTCCCAGACCAGGTAGCAGTGGCAGTCGTGGGTGTCGGTGTACGCGCCGGGATGGGTGCCGCTGCCGACCAGCCACACCGAGTCGAGGATCGGGACGGCGCCCATGTCAGCGCCCCTCCGGGCGGACTGCGGTCCGGGTCATTGCGGCTCCAGGTCTGCGGCGGGTCGGCGGTGCAGGTCGGACATGACCTCGTAGCGGTCGGCGCGGTAGCGGGAGTGAGAGCGTTGCACCGCCCGGCCGTTGGTGTCGTAGAAGATGTCGATGATCTCCAGGGCGGGCGCCCCGGTCGACAGGCGCAGCAGTTGGGCGTCGCGGGAGGGTGCCGCGGCGGCTCGCACCCGGCGGCCGGCGGAGTCGACGATGACACCCGCCGAGGCGAGGATGCGGTGCAGCGAACCCTCCAGGTCGGCTCCCTCCAGCAACCGCTCGAAGCGGATCGGCAGGTGCCCCTCCTCCAGGCACATGGGCTCGTCGTCGGCGAAGCGCAGCCGCTCCAGGCGCATGACCGGGGTGCCGGCGGGCACGCCCAGGTCGTCGGCCACGTCGGCGGGCGCGGCGACCTGCTCCAGGGCGATGAGCCGGGAGCTGGGCCGCAGCCCGCGGCGGCGCATGTCTTCCGTGAACGAGGTGAGCCCGGGGCCCATCGCCACGGTCGGGCGGCGCACGAACGTGCCCAGTCCGGGGGCCCGCTCGACCCGGCCTTCGGCGGCGAGCGCGTCGAGCGCCTGCCGGACGGTCATCCGGCTGACCCCGAACCTCGTGGCGAGCTCCTTCTCGGCGGGCAGGCGCGAGCCGACGGGCAGGTCCCGGCATTCCTCGCGGAGGGCATTCGTGATCGCCACGTGTTTCGGCGTCGGCATGGTGTGATCATCCCGTATCAGTGCGTGTCTGCGACCACCGCGTCCCTCGATGGAAGCGCGACCACCCGTCCGGCGCGCCGTGAACCCCATGCTCACCTGCCCATATACCGGCTTGTGACCTTCGGGCCGTTGACCCGGTCTAGACCGCAACAGTACTCTCCGAAACAAGCTTCCGAAGCCCTAGCACCCGACTAGTCCGCTGGTCGAGATCTGTCGAGCTCCCTGGACACCCCAGGTCGCGACAATCACCATGAAAAGGTCGCGAAAGGAGAATATTCCGTCATGAGGTTCCATAAGCTGAGAAGAGCGGCATTAGGGGCGCTCGCCCTCGCGGTCGTCCTGCCGGCCGCCGCCTGTGGCGGATCGAGCGGCCCCGGTGGCGGCGGCGACAAGACGCTGACGCTCTGGCACATGGAGCAGCCGCCCAACCGCGTCGCCGCATTCCAGAAGATCATCGACGCCTACAACGCGACGAACCCCGAGTACAAGGTGCAGGCCCAGGTCCAGGACTGGAACCAGATCTACACCAAGATCTCCGGCGCCGTGCAGTCCAAGACCCAGCCGGACATCCTGTTCACGATCCCCGACTTCACCACCTACGTGCGCCCGCTGGGCGCCGTGCGGCCGGTCACCGCGCTGGTCAACGAGCTGGACAAGGAGCACACGTTCGGCGAGGCGGCCAAGGCGGCCTACCACGACAACAACGAGTACTGGGCGGTGCCGCTCTACGGCATGGTGCAGATGCTGTGGTACCGCAAGGACCTGTTCGCCAAGGCGGGCATCGCCGACGCGCCGAAGACCTGGAGCGAGCTGCTCGCCGACGCGCAGAAGCTGTCCAGCGGCAGCCAGAAGGGCATCGCCGTGCCGGCCGGCAAGAACCTCGCCACCGACCAGGTCATCTACAGCCTCATGCTCACCAACGGGGCGGGCAACTTCTTCACCGGCAGCGGCGAGGTCGCCTTCGACAAGCCGCAGACGGTGGCCGCCGTCAGCCTCTACGCCGACCTGCTCAAGCTGTCCCCGAGCGACGCGGGCAACTACTCCTGGGGTGAGCCGCAGGCGGCCTTCAACAGCGGCGGCGCCGCGATGGCGATCGAGAAGGGGCAGTACCTGGCGCCCTTCGAGAAGGAGTCCGGCCGGCCCGCGAGCGACCTCGGCTGCGCGCCGATCCCGCAGCCGGACACCGGCGGCAAGCCGGGCAGCATCTACTACTCCAACGCCGCGATGGTGCTGTCCCGGGACGACGCCCGGGCCAAGGGCGCGGAGGACTTCCTGCGGTTCGTGCTCAAGCCGGAGAACTACGGCCAGTTCCTCAACGCGGAGCCGGGCCTGTTCCTGCCGCTGACCGCGGACGGCGCGAAGGCCACGTCGTGGACCGGCAACGAGGTGATCAAGAAGTACCAGGGCTGCGTCGACGCGATGCTCGAGCAGTCCAAGTCCGGTGGCCTGTTCGGCTTCGTGGACGGCCAGTACGTCGGGTCGATCGGCAAGATCTCGGGCCAGAACATCCTGGCCCAGGTCGTGCAGCGGGTGTACAGCAACGGCGAGTCACCCGCCGCCGCCGTCAAGTGGGGCGACCAGCAGATGCGGGAGGCGGTCGCGCGGTGAGCACGCACTCGGTCCCGGGGGCGCGGGCGGTCCGCCTGCGCTCCCGGGCCGCCGGGCGCCGGCCCTGGAGCCGGCACCTGCTGGGGTACGCCCTGGTCGCCCCCCTGGTGGTCCTGATGGTCGGCGTCATCGGGTATCCGCTGCTCAACACGGTGCTGCTGAGCCTGCAGAACCAGGGCGTGGTGGGCAGCGGCTCCAGCTACGTCGGCCTGGAGAACTACCGGCGGGCCCTGTCCGACGGGGAGTTCTGGGCCTCGATCGGGCGGTCCGGCATCTGGCTGGCCGGCAACCTGGTGGTCCAGACGGTCGTCGCGTTCGTCACCGCGCTCGTGATCGGCGGCAACGGTCGCTGGGCCCGCGGCGCGCGGACCTGGACGCTGTTTCCGTGGGTCATCCCGACCGTGGCGGTCGCCGTCATCTGGCAGTGGCTCAGCAACAGCAGCTACGGCATCGTGCCCAAGGCCGCATCCGCGGTCGGCGTCGACGGGCTGGGCAGCCCGTTCGGCGACCGTGCGCTCGCCATGCCCGCATTGATCCTCATGAACAGCTGGCACTGGTTCCCGCTCGGCGCGGTGGTGATCTACGGCGCGCTACGCACCATCCCGGTCGAGGTCTACGAGGCGGCCCGGGTCGACGGCGCCAACGCCTGGCAGCTGTTCTGGCGGATCACGTTCCCGCTCCTGCAGCCGATCCTCTTCGCGCTGGGCCTGGTGGGCTCGCTGTGGTCGTTCAACATCGTCGACTCGATCTACCTGGTCACCAAGGGCGGGCCGGCGGACGCGACGACGACCGCGCCGGTCTTCATCTACAACAAGGCGTTCAGCGAGTTCCGGGCCAGCGACGCCGCGGCCGTCAGCGTCATCACGATCGTCCTGCTCGCCGCGGTCGCATTCTTCTACATCCGCGTCGCCCGGCCGAAGGAGGACCAGTGACATCCGTGTTGAACCGCCTGCCGCGAACGGTCGCGATGGCCGTGCTGGCGGTGGTGGTCCTCGGTCCGCTGTACTGGATCACGGTGTCCGCGTTCAAGGACCGCCAGGAAATCCTGCGCAGCACGCCGACGCTGATCCCGCAGCACCCGACGCTGGACAACTTCCGGGAGCTGTTCACCGCCACCGACTACCCGAGCTACCTGACCAACAGCTTCATCGTCGCGGTGCTCACCGCCCTGTTCACGATGATCGTCTCGTTCGCCGCCGCGCACGGTCTCTACCGGCTGCGCATCCCCGGCGCGGACAAGGTGGCCGGCCTGATCCTGGCCGCCTACATGATCCCCGGCACGCTGCTGCTCGTCCCGCTGTACCAGGTGTTCGCCGCGTTCGAGCTGATCGACACCCGCAACGCGCTGGTCATCGTGAACGTCGCGTTCACCGCGCCGTTCTGCACCTGGCTGCTGCGCGGGTTCCTCTTCGCGATCCCGCGCAGCCTCGACGAGGCCGCCGCCGTCGACGGCGCCGGGCCGGTGCGGATGATGCTGCGGATCATCCTGCCGCTGCTGGCTCCCGGACTGTCCACCGTGGGCGTGTACGCCTTCGTGTTCTCCTGGACCGAGTTCGTCTTCGCCTCACAGCTGCTGGTCAGCGACGACCTCAAGACGTTGCCGATCGGACTGAGCGCCATCATGGGCCAGTACACGGTCAACTGGGGCCTGCTCATGGCCGGCACACTCTGCACGATCGTCCCGGCGATCGTTCCGTTCCTGTTCGCCGGCCGGTACTTCGTCAGCGGCCTCGTCGCGGGGGCGGTCAAATGACGGCCAACGGATCCGGGCCGGCCGGGGCGGCGGTGACCGGCGCGGCGTACGCGGCCCGCGTGCAGCAGGTCCTCGCCGCCGCGATCGAGGCGGAGATGCAGCCGATCCGGCGGGCGGCCGAGGCGGTCGCCCGGTCGTTCGCCGCTGATGGCATCCTCTTCGTCTTCGGTAGCGGGCACTCGCACATGTTCGCCGAGGAGGCGTTTTACCGGGCCGGTGGCGCGGTGCGGGTGTGCCCGATCCTCAAGGGCCCGCACATGCTGCACGAGGGTGCCGTGCACAGCACGGAGCTGGAACGGCAGACCGGCCACGCCGAGGAGCTGTTGAAGGGGTACCGGCTCGACGGCGACCGGGACGTGCTGCTCATCGCCTCCAACTCGGGCGCCAACCCGCTGCCGAACGAGGTCGCCGAGGTGGCGCGCGGCCGGGGGGTGCCGCTCATCGCGATCACCTCCCGGCGCTACGCGACCTCGATCGACCGGCCCGGGCCGCGGCTGCACGACCTCGCCGACGTTGTGGTCGACAACCACTGCCCGCCAGGCGATGGCCTGGTCGAGCTCGGGCCCGGGCTGCCGGCCTGCGGGCCTTCGTCCACAGTGGTCGGTATGGCGCTGCTCAACGCCATCATCGTGGAGGCGCTGGGCATCCAGCTGCGCCGCGGCGAGACCCCGCAGGTGTTCATGAGCGCCAACATGACCGGCGCGGCCAGCCACAACAGCCGCTCGGTGCGAGCGATGTCCGCGCTCGTACCACACCTGTGACAACGCTTGAGAAGGGAGCACATCGTGAAGCTCAGTTTCGAGGTCTGGCCCAACATGCCGTGGGGGCGGCTGGAAGCCGCGGGCCCCGCCTGGAACTCCTGGGGTAACAAGCCGGCCGCCTGGTGCGTCGAGCAGACCGCCAAGTACGGCTACGACGGCGTCGACTTCATCTTCGCCAAGCTCCTGGAGATTCCCAAGGCGGAGTACGACGAGCAGCTACGGCAGGTGCGGGCGACCGCCGAGCGGGTCGGTATCGACATCGGCTACCTCGGGCACCACACCACGTTCGTCAGCCCGCGCGAGTTCGACCGCGAGCGGGGCATCGAGTCGTTCAAGAAGGCGCTGGACGCGGCCGCCGTGCTCGGCGCGAAGTCGGTGTGCACGCTGATCGGCGACGGCTACTACGACCCGCCGCTCAACGTGCTGCTGACCCGCAAGGAGGCGTGGCGGCAGTGCCGCGAGGCGATCACCGAGGTCGCCGCGCACGCGAGCAAGCTCGGGCTCAACGTGAGCATCGAGCTGCTGCAGGGCACCATCCTCAACCGGGTCGAGCTGATCGAGCGGATGTTCGACGAGATCGGCGCGAGCAACCTGCGGATGACCATGGACACCGGCGCGTTCTACGTCGCCGTCAAGCCGTTCATGAACGTCAAGGAGGCGATCAAGCGGCTCGGCCCGTACATCGACATCGTGCAGATCAAGGACGAGGTGGGCCTGCCGACCATCGTGCACTGCAACCACATCTGGTTCGGCGGCGGGCTGGTCGACTTCCGCGAGACGTACGAGGCCCTCGCGGAGATCAACTTTGCCGGGTACGTCAGCGTGGAATGGGAGGGCTGGCAGGTGGGCGGCACGATCGGCGTGGGCGAGCCCGCCGGTGTCGGCCTGGCCGACTTTGACCGGGTGGCCGAGGAGTCGCTGGAGTTCCTGGGCGAGTTCGGCTTCGTACCGCGGCGGGGCCGGTAGCGGTGGCAGGCGGCCTGCTCGTCGGCCTCGACCTCGGCACCACCGGAGCCAAGGCGGTCGTGGTCGACACCGCGGACGGTGCGGCGGTGGCGCGCGGCTACCGCGCGTACCCGTCGGCCACCACCCACCCGGGCTGGCACGAGCAGGACCCCGCCGACTGGTGGACCGCGTCGGCCGGCGCCCTGCGCGACGCGCTGGCAGCGGTGCCCGCCGGCGCGGTCGCCGGCATCGGACTCAGCGGCCACATGCACGCGCTGGCCCTGTTCGACGCCGCCGACAAGCCGGTGCGCCCGGCGATGACCTGGGCCGACCGGCGGGCCGAGGCGGAGGTGGCCCGCCTGCGGCGGCACGCCGAGCTGTTCCGCGAACGCTGCGGCAACCCGGTCGTCGAGGCGTTCACCGCGCCCAAGCTCGCCTGGCTGGCCACCCACGAGCCGGACGCGCTGCGCCGGGCCGCGCGGCTGGCGCAGCCCAAGGACGTCATCCGCCACCATCTCACCGGAGGCTGGGGCACGGATCCCTCGGACGCCGCCGGCAGCCTGCTGTTCGACGTCCGCCACGGCCGCTGGGATCCGCGGCTGTGGCAGCTGTGCGGCGCCGACCCGGACCTGGCCCTGCCGGTCGCAGCGTCCACGGCGGTGGTCGGCACGGTCGGCGCCGCCGCGGCCGACGTGACCGGGCTGCCCGCCGGGACGCCCGTCGTCGCCGGCGGCTCGGACGTCGCCTGCGCCGCGCTCGGCGGCGGGGCGGTCACCCCCGGCCGGGTGTACGTCAACGCCGGCACCGCCGCGCAGGTCGTCACCGCGCTGGGCGAACTGCGCACCGGCGGGCACTTCGTCTTCGCGCGGGCCGGCGCGGACGGGTTCCTCGGCATGGTCTCCGTCTACGCGGCCGGCCTCGGCATCCGCTGGTGCGAGGAGAACCTGCTGCCCGGACCGGCTGCCACGCCGGAGGGCCGGGCCGAGGCGCTGGCGGCGCAGAGCCCGCCCGGGGCGCGGGCGCTGACGTTCGTGCCGTACCTGCTCGGCACCAGCACGCCCACCCACGAACCCCGGGTCCGGGCCGCGCTGCTCGGCGCCGGACCCGCGCACGGCCCCGGTGACGTCGCCCGAGCCGCGCTCGAAGGCGTCGCGTACGCCTGCGCGGACGCGGTCGACCAGCTCGCCGCGATCACCGGCGAGGTCACCGAGGTACGCGTCGGCGGCGGTGTCGCCCGGTCGGCGATCTGGTGCGAATGCCTCGCCGCCGCCTTCGACCTACCCGTGCGGCGGATCTCGCACGACGCGTCGACGCGCGGCGCGGTGGCCCTGGCCGGCGCGGGCATCGGCGTGTGGCCCGGCATCGACGCGGCCTGCGCCGCCCTCGACGACAGCGAGCCGGTCGTCGTGCCGGAGCCGCACCGCGCCGCCTACCGGCGCGCCCGCGAACGGTACACCGCGGCCGCCGGGGCCGTGACCGCGCTCGGCCGCGACCCCGCGTTCGCCGAAGGGGTAGCGCCGTGACCGGCCTGCCGCTGCGCGTCGGCCCGGACGCGCTGCTCGCCGACGCCGCCCGGCTGATCGCGGTCGAAGGGCACGAGGACCACCCGAGGGCCGAACGGGCGGTCGCCGACCACCTGGCCGAGCGGCTCACCGCGCTCGGTGCCGCCGTCGCGCTGCAGCCCGTCGAGGGCGAACGGTGCAACGTGCTCGCCCGCGTCCGGGGTGCACGCCCCGGTCCCACGCTGATGCTCAACGCGCACCTGGACACCGTGCCGCCGTACGGCATGCCGGAGGCACTGTGCCCACGGATCGAGGACGGGCGGCTGTACGGCCGCGGCGCCGCCGACATGAAGGGCGCCCTCGCCGCGATGACCGCGGTCGTCGCCGCCCTCGCCGCCCCGGACGTATCCTTCGCCGGCGAGCTGCTGCTCACCGCGGTCGCCGGCGAGGAGAGCGGCAGCGCCGGCATGCGGGCGCTGGTCGCGGCCGGCGTCCGGGCCGACTTCGCCGTCGTCGGCGAGCCCACCCGGCTCAGGGTCGCGCGGGCGCACAAGGGCGCGCTCTGGGCCGAGGCGGCGTTCCGCGGCCGGGCCGCCCACGGCAGCGTGCCCGCCGAAGGCGTGAACGCGATCCACCACGCCGCCCGTTTCGTCAACCGGATCGAACGCGGACTCGCACCCGAGCTCGCCGGGCGCAGCCATCCGCTGCTGGGACCGGCGACCGTCAACGTCGGCGTCGTGACCGGCGGTGACCGCCCGCCCATGGTGCCGGCCGCGTGCCGGGTCCAGCTCGACCGCCGCTGGCTGCCCGGTGAACGCCACGAGGACGTGCTGGCCGAACTGCGGGCCATCGTGGACGACCTGCACCGTGACGATCCGGCCGTGGACGGCACGGTGAGCGAGATGCCGGGCACCGCCGCGTTCGTGCACACCCCGCTGGACACCCCGGCGGACGACCCGTACGTGCGGTTGCTCTGCGACGTCGCGCACCGGCACACCGGTGCAGGCGCCGAGCCGGTGGGCGTCCAGTTCTGGACCGACGGTGCGCTGCTGGCCGCGGGAACCGGTACCCCCACCGTCGTCTGCGGACCCGGTGACATCGCCCAGGCGCACACACTGTCGGAATGGGTGGCCGTCGAGCAGTTGCACCGGGCGGCCGAGGTCTACTTGTCACTGGCGGCGCGGATGCTGCACGTCCAGGCCGCCTGACATCGCAGCAGACAGGGAGGAACTGACCGTGGCCAGTACCGAACGCGGACCCGGCGGACTCCGCGCGGTCGAACGGACGGTGGCGGTGCTGAACGCGCTGGCCGAGAGTCCGGGCGGCGCCTCATTGACCGACGTGGTCCGGGTCACCGGCATCCCCACCACCACCTTGCACCGGATGCTCCGGATCCTCCGCGGCACCGCCCTGGTGCGGGAGACGCACGACGGCAGGTACGCGCTGGCGGCCGGCACGATGGTCCTCGCCCGCGCCTTCCTGGACGGCCTCGACCTGCGTCAGGAGGCCCGTGAGGTCATGCGCGACGTGGTGGACAGGACCGGCGAGACCTGCCACCTTGGCGTGCTCGCGGCCGCCCACGTGGTCTACATCGAAAAGATCGACAGCCCGCACCCGGTGCGCATGCACTCCCGGGTCGGGGGCAGCAACCCGGCGCTGACCACCGCGATCGGGCGGGCGATTCTGGCGTACTCGCCCGAACACATCCTGACCGAGGCCATCCGGGCGTCCGCGACGCTCGGCGGGCAACCCGTGCCCGAGCCGGGCCTGCAGGCGCTGCTGGCCGCCGTGCGGCAGGACGGCTACGCCAGTGACCTGCAGGACAACGAGCCGGGCATCTGCTGCGTCGGCGCGCCGGTCTTCGACCACGACGGCCGGGTGATCGCCGGGCTGAGCGTCTCCATGCCGGCCACCCGCTACGACCCGGAAGAGCATGTGAAGCACGGTGCGCGGATCCGGGCCGCGGCCGACGAGCTGTCGCACCGTCTGGGGTGGACCGGTGACCCGCCCGCCGGTCGTCCACAGCGGACGGTCGAGCGATGACGCCCGGACAGCGCGACTACGCCGTACGCTGCACGGCGTGCGCCGCCACCGCCACGTACCCGGCGTACCGCTGCGCCGGGTGCGGTGCGCCGCTCGTGCTCGACCTGGCCGCCCTCGCCCCGGGGCAGCACCGGCCCGGCGCGGGAATCGGCGTGTGGCGCTACGCCGGGATGCTGCCCCGGACCGGCCACGCGGTCAGCCTCGGCGAGGGCGGCACCGCGCTGGTCCCGCTCTCCCTCGGACCGTCCACCGTGTACGCCAAGCTGGAGTCGCTCAACCCCTCACTGTCCTTCAAGGACCGTGCGATGGCCCTCGCCGCGTCCGCCGCGCTCGACCTCGGCATCGAGGGGCTCGTCCTCGCCTCCAGCGGCAACGCGGCCGTCTCCGCCGCCACGTACGCGGCCGCCGCCGGCCTGCGCTGCCGCATCTTCTGCGCCACCGGCTCCGGCGCGTGGGCCAAGCTCGACGTCGCCCGCGCGCACGGTGCCGACGTCGAGGTGGTCGAGGGACACTACAGCGACGCGTACCGGCACGCCACCACGGCCGAGCAGGCCGGCTGGCTCAACGTCACCACCACGTACCGCAACCCGCTGCTCGCCGAGGCCTACCGGCCGCTCGCCGCCGAGCTCGTCGAGCAGCTCGGCGGGGCGCCGGACGTGGTGGTCGTCCCGATCGGCGCCGGGCCTCTGCTGCACGGTGTCCTGCGCGGTTTCCAGGACCTGTACGCCGCCGGCGCGACCACGTCGATCCCGAGGATGGCCGGCGTGCAGGCGGCCGCGTGCGCGCCGCTGGCCCGGGCCTGGCGCTCGGCGGACTGGCGGGCCGCGCTGAGCCGGCCGGTCGACGTCGCACCCACCGCCGCCGCGGCGATCGCGGACGCGCTGCACGGCTACGCCGACGAGGGGCTGCTGACCCTGTGCGCGGTACGCGACAGCGGCGGCGAGATCGTCGCCGTGGACGAGGCCGCGATCACCGCGGCCCAGCACGAGCTCGCCCACCGGGGCCTGCTCGTGGAACCGGCCGCGGCGACCGCCCTGGCCGCCCTGGCCACACCCGCCGTCGCGGCGCTCACCGGAGCCGACCCGGCCGCCCGGGTCGTGCTCCTGCTGACCGGGCACGGCGCCAAGGAACCGCACCGAGCAGGAGAGTGACCATGAGCCCCACGGTGGTGATCGCCGGCGTCGGCCGGTTCGGCATGCTGCACGCACGGGTGTGGCGCGAGGCCGGCGCGCGCATCGTCGGACTCGCCGACCCCGACCCGGAGCGGCTCGCCGTCGCGGCCCGCACGCACGAGGTCGCGCAGACCGACCCGGAGCTGGCCGCGCTGCTCGCCCGGCAGCCCGCCGACATCGTCGTGGTCGCCTCCGACGAGGCCAGTCACGCCGACCTCGCCGTCGCGGCGCTGACGGCCGGCAGCCACGCCTTCGTGGAAAAGCCCCTCGCACTGTCCACAGCGGACGCGCAACGGATCGCCGCCGCCGCGGCCGCCCACGATCGCCAGGTGATCGCCGGCCACCTGTCCCGGTTCGCCGCGCCGATGGCCCGGATGCGCGCCCGGATCGCCGGCGGCGCGATCGGCACCCTCTGCGCCTTGCGGCTACGCCGCGACTTCAGCCGGGCGTGGTACGCGTCCTTCGGCGACCGCGTCCACCCGGTGTGGGAGTCCTGCATCCACGACATCGACCTGGCGATCTCCTTCACCGGCCGCCCGGTGCGGCGGGTGATGGCCATGCACGCCGCCGCGGCGGGCCCGGCGCGGTCGAGCGTGATCAGTGCCCTGCTGGAGTTCGACGGCGGCGTCATCGCCACGATCGAGTCCGCCTGGCTGGTCCCGCCCGGCGCACCCGCCACCCTGGATGACGGCCCGCTGGCCCTCGACGGCGCGATCGTCGGCGAGGCGGAGGCGCTCGGCCTGGCCGGCGTGCTCCGGCAACGGCTGGTCAGCGACGCCCTGGTGGAATGGACCGGCACCGGCGTCCAGGTTCCCGACATGTCGCTGTGGCCCGAGGAGGACGGCGTCATCGGCGGCGCCCTGCGCCGCGAGGTCGGCTACGCCGTCGAGGTCTGCGCCGGCCGCCGCCCACCCGACGTCATGCCACTGCGCGAGGCCTGCTGGGGCGTAGCCGCCGCCGAAGCCATCGTCGCGTCACTCCACACCGCCAACCCGGTCGAGCTCGACCAATCCCACTGACCGCCGGCACCGGCCGCCCGCCTCCGCCGCCGGTCGTCACAAGCTGGATGGTCGAGCGGCTAGACTGGGGAGTGGCTCTTACGCACAAGGAAATCTTCGAACGGTACGTGTACGCCGGTGCGATCACCCGGAATCCGGACGCGATCGCCGCGATGTTCACCGAAGACGGCGTGTTGGACGCGCCCCTGGTTCCCGACGGCCATCCGTTGCACCGGCGCCTGGTGGGCCGCGACGCGATCCGGACCGGGACCAGCGTGTATCACCAGCAACCGACCTACCCGGGCACGATGAACCTGGAGCGGTCCGCCTACGTCCTGCACGACACCTCGGATCCCGACGTCTTCATTGCCGAGATCGATGTCGCCTTCGACGAAGCCGACGGGCGACAGACCACGATGTCGCTCGTGCAGATCTTTCGCCTCCGCGACGGGCAGATCGCCATGCTTCGCGACTACTTCGCGGAGCTGCCATCCGCCGCCGACGGCCACTCGAGCTGATCCCTCGGACGGGGCGGATGTATGTCTCCGTGATCATGATGTGCGCGGTGACCGAACCACGGGTTTGCCACGATCCCGGAGACTTGTGGTACACGGGGGTACATCAGCGCTCCGTGATCATGAAAAACCGTTGGTGTCGGCGGCGGGTACGGCATGATCGCGGAGACTTCCGGTCGCTGCGCGTTTCAGTGCCCGGTCGGCGGGCGTGCGGCGTGGGTCCGGATGAGTCCGTCGACGCCGCGGAGGAAGGTCTCGCAGATCAGTACCCGGTCGAACAGGCAGCCGGCCGCCATGGCGCCGTCGCGGAGCATGACGAAGTGCTGCGCGGCCGGCTCGGCCTCGGCTTGCTCGATGCTCGCCATCAAGGTGCTGATCGTGTCGAGGAACCACTGCCGGTGCGCGAGGACGGCTTGGTGCACGGGGTGGTCGGGGTTGGGGTACTCGGCCACGGCGTTGAGGAAGGCGCAGCCGCGAAAGCCGGGGGACTGGATGCCCTGGGCGATCGACTCCGCAACGGCCCGGAGGGCGTCGGGCGCCGGTAGGTCGGCGGTGATGGCCGTGTCCACCTGGCCGCGGATGGCTTGATCGGCCGCCTGCAGGTAAGCGAGGACGAGATCCTCCTTGCCGGGGAAGTGCCGATAGAACGTGGCCCGGGTCACGTTCGCCTCGCCGATGATCCGATCGACGCCGACCGAGTGGATTCCCTCCATGTAGAAAATCCTGGTCGCCGTCTCGAGGAGCCGCTGTCGGGCCTGGGACGGGCGGGCGTCGGTCTCGGTGCGTGCCATGAGCCCATAGTAGTGATAGAACGTTCGGTCTTGACAAGACGGCACCAGGGCGTCATTGTTGGTCGAGACAGAACGTTCGTTCTACAGGTTGGATCGTGATGACCACTCTTGCCGCAGCACCAGGCCTCTCGACGACGGCGTCCGCCCTGCGGCGGCTGTACTTCGTCCGCTTCGGGTTCGCGATCGTCTGGGCCCTCGTGATGATCCCGCTCGCCAAGCACCTCAATCCGCTCACCGGCACGCTGCTGGTGATCTACCCGCTGTTCGACGTGGCCGCCGCCATCATCGACGCCCGCGCGTCGCGGGTCACCGGATCGCCCGCCCTGCTGTACGTGAACATCGTGGTCAGCCTGCTCGCCGCGGCCGGCCTGGCCTTCGCCAGCGCCTCCGGCGTCCCGGCGGTCCTGCGCGTGTGGGGCGCCTGGGCGGTCGTGGCCGGGCTGGTCCAGCTGATCGTGGCGGTCACCCGCCGCAAGATGGGCGGCCAGTGGCCGATGATCATCAGTGGTGGTATCTCCGTCCTCGCCGGTGGGTCGTTCATCGCCGCCGCCTCCGCGGACAGTCCGGCGCTGACCAACGCGGTCGGCTATGCCATCCCCGGCGCCATCTTCTTCCTGATCTCGGCCATCCGGCTGGGCCGCGCGGCGAAGGGAAACTGACGTGGAGACCGCGACGTACGACGTCGTCGTCATCGGCGCGGGGCCGGTCGGGGAGAACGTCGCCGATCGGGTCGTGCGGGGCGGCCTGACCGCCGCCATCGTCGAGCGGGAACTGGTCGGCGGTGAGTGCTCCTACTGGGCCTGCATGCCGACCAAGGCGTTGCTGCGCAGCGCGACCGCGCTGCGGGCGGCCCGCCGGCTGCCCGGCGCGCGTGAGGCGGTGACGGGCGACCTGGATGCGGCCGCCGTGCTGCGCCGCCGGGGCTCCTTCGCCTCGAACTGGTCGGACGCCGGACAGGTGTCCTGGCTCGACTCGGCCGGGATCGCGCTGTACCGCGGCCAGGGGCGGATCGGCTCCGACCGGGTCGTCGAGGTGATCGGCGAGGACGGTGTCACGACCTCGCTCACCGCCCGGCACGCGGTCGTCGTCGCGACCGGCAGCAGCGCCCTGGTCCCGGACGTCACCGGTCTGCGCGAGGCGGCACCGTGGACCAGCCGGCAGGCGGCCGCCGCGACCGAAATTCCCGGCCGGCTCGCCGTCATCGGTGGTGGCGTGGTGGCCGCGGAGATGGCGACCGCGTTCGCGAGCCTCGGATCCGTGGTGACGGTGCTGGCCCGTGACGGAGTGCTGCCGCTGGCGGAGCCGTTCGCCGGCGAGCGGGTCACGCAGTCGTTGCGGGATGCCGGTGTGTCGGTACGCCTCGGCGCCGAGGCCGCGTCGGCGCACCGGGGCGGCGACGGCACGGTGCACGTCACGCTCGCCGACGGCGAGCGGGTCGACGCCGACGAACTGCTGGTCGCGATCGGCCGCACGCCGAACACGCAGGACATCGGCCTGGACCGGATCGGCCTGAAGGCCGGTGGCTGGCTCACGGTCGACGACACGTTGCGGGTCGTGGGCGAGGACGGGGCGCCGGTCGGCGGCGGGTGGCTGTACGCGGCCGGCGACGTCAACCGGCGCGCGCTGCTGACCCACCAGGGCAAGTACCAGGCTCGCGCGGTGGGCGACGTCATCGTGGCGCGGGCCAAGGGCGAGGCGGTCGAGGACGGCCGGTGGGGCCGGCATGTCGCGACGGCCGACGAGCGGGCCGTGCCGCAGGTCGTCTTCACCGACCCGGAGGTCGCGTCGGTGGGGCTGACCGCGGCCGCCGCCGAGGCTGCCGGGCTGCGGATCCGGGTGGTCGACTACGACCTGGCCGCCGTCGCGGGATCCGCGCTGCACGCCGACGGGTACCAGGGGCACGCCCGGATGGTCGTCGACGAGGACCGGCAGGTGATCGCCGGCTGCACGCTCGTCGGCCCGGACGTCGCGGAACTCCTGCACGCCGCGACGATCGCGGTCGTCGGCGAGGTCCCGCTGGACCGGCTGTGGCACGCCGTTCCCGCATACCCGACCGTCAGCGAGATCTGGCTGCGCCTCCTGGAGGCGTACGGCCGCTGACAGCGAGCCGGGTAAGCCGGCGGGCCCTGGCTGGTGGAGCGGGCCGAGCGGCCGTCGGCGGAGAAGGGCCTCAGGCGGTGATCGGCCGCGCCTGCACGATCCACAGCCGGCCGGCGGGGCGGGCGTCGTCGAGCACCCATTCCACGTCGACCGGCCGGCCCTCGTGGCGCTCTACCCGGCGTACCGCCGCCGCGACAGCCATGATCTGCGCCTCGTTCAGCACGGGCCGGTTGCGCAGCGGCTCCGGGACGGGCACCGTCCGGATCGGCCCGCCGGCCGGGTCAGGGCCGGACATCACCGTCTTGTGCGCGACGTCGTGCCGCTCGACGCGCCCGCCGACGGTGTCGACCTCCACGTGGTCGGGCGTGACCAGGCCCTGCACGACCGCCTCGCCCCAGCCCCAGTTCGCCTCGATCAGCACCCGGTCGCGCCGGGCGGTGACCGGATGCGCGGAGAACGCGATGCCGGAGCAGCGCGCCGGCACCAGCTCGAGCACGCCGACCGCCATCGGCATGTCCACCGCCCCGGCCGCCCGGCGGCGCCGGTAGGCCAGCGCGCGCGGCGCGTACAGGCTCGCCCAGCAGCCGCGCACCGCCTCGACCACCGCGTCGGCCCCGTGGACGCCGAGGACCGTGTCGAAGACGCCGGCGAAGCTCGCCGCGCCGCCGTCCTCGCCCACCGCGGAGCTGCGCACGGCGACCGGCAGGCCGTCCCGGCCCCGCTCCTCGCACAGCGCCCGGTAGGCGGCGGCGACGGCGTCCCGGACGGGCCCGGCGACCGGCGTCGCGGCGAACGCCTCCCGCAGCCGCCCGGCCGCCGCCTCCAGGGCCGCCTCGTCGTCCGCGCGGAGGGCGGCGCCGACCCGGCCGGCCAGCTCGTCCAGCCCGGTCTCGGCGAGGTGGCGCCGGTAGGCCGGCACGGTGACGGCGTAGCCCGCCGGCACGGCGAACCCGGCCCGCCGCAGCCCGGCGAGGCCGCTCAGCTTGCCGCCCACAACGCCCGCCGGTGCCGGCTCGTCGAGCCCGACCACCAGGCCGGTCGCGGCGGCGTTCACCAGGCCCGCCGGCGGTGCACGGCGACGGTCCCCGCGGTGCCGTCGACGACCACGTCGTCGCCGTCGCGGATCAGCGCGGTGGCCCGGCCGCACGCGGTCACCGTCGGCACGCCGTACTCCCGCCCCACGATCGCGGCGTGGGAGAGCATCCCGCCGCCGTCGCAGACGCAGCCGGCGATCTTGGCGAACGCGGGCGTCCAGTTCGGCGACGTGGACTCGCAGACCAGGATCTCGCCCGGGGCGATGCGGTGCAGCCCGTCGGCGTCGGTGAGCACCCGGGCCGGGCCCCGCCCGACGCCCCGCGCGGCCGCCATCCCCCGCAGCACGAGATCCCCCGGCCCGGGCTCGGGGGCGGCCGGACCGGCCGCCGCGTCGAGGAAGCCCCGGCTCAGGCCGAAGACCTCCACCAGGATCGGGTCGTCGAGCGCGCCGTCGGCCGAGCCGAGCACCTTCGGCATGTCCGGGCGGCGGCGGTGCCAGTGCGCGAAGTACTGCCGTCGCTGCTCGACCAGCCCGGCCAGCGGGCGGTAGGGCGCGCCGTCGGCGACCGCGAGCAGCTCCGGCCAGAACAGGAACGTCGTGTCGTCCGGCCGCTGGGCGCCGGCCCGCGCGGCGAGCTCCCGGGCCGCCCAGCGCATCGGCAGCGCGATCCGCAGGTCGATGACCGGATTGTGCTCGTCCTGCCACCACGCGAAGTTCGCCGCGCGCACCGAGGCCAGCGCGACGTCGAACGCGCGCCGCCGGCCCGGGCCCAGCCGCGTGCGGGCGGCGTCGAGCGCGGCCCCACGCTCCTGCAGCGCCGCGGCCCGGGCGGCGTCGAAGTCGTGCTCGGCGGGCATCCGCAGCAGCGTGCGCACGGTGCCGAGCACCGGCGTCGGGTCCTCGATCCAGCTCGGCAGCGCCACGTCGAACGAGCCCTCGGTGCGCTGGCCGTGCGCGTGGAGGAAGTCGTCGAGCCGGGCCAGCCACCCGGCGGCGGCGCCACCGGCCGCGGCCAGCGCCCCGGCGAGGTCCTCGGGCTCGGTGGCGGCGAACAGCGGTGCCAGCCCGGCCGTGCGGGCCTGCCCGCTCAGCTCGGCCAGCGCCCGGTCGGTGCGCATGATCCGGGTGTCGTCGCCGAGCAGGAACTTGGCGATCTCGTCCGGGCCGATATCAAGGTCCCGGCAGACCTCGGCGAAGCGCAGGTGGTTGACCAGCAGGGGGTACATCATCTCGAAGTGGATCTCGAGGGCGCGGCGGTGGAACCGGCGCGCCTCACGCAGGTAGCCGGCGAGCTCCGGGGCCGCCAATGCGGGCAGCGCGACGCCGGCCAGGTAGTCCCAGGCGGTGTCGAGCTCCTCGACCCGCTCCCGCCACCGGGCCCGGAACGAGGCGACGAACCGCGGCAGCCGGCGGTCGGCGCGCAGCTCCCGCGCCTGGCGCTCGCGGGCCGAGGCGACCGGGATCGCCGAGGCGTAGGGGTGGGTGCCGGCCAGGCGCTGCGCGATGCCCCGGCCGGCCGGCAGCGGCAGGATCTCGGCGCCGACCTGCGCGCCCCAGTTGAACGCGTCCTCGCCCGACACCAGCCCCAGCGGCGTCAGGCCGCGCGGCCAGTGGAAGTCCAGCAGCCAGAACCGGTCCTCGTCGCCGGCCTCGAATGGCCGCAGCGCGTCGACGGCGAAGGGGGCACGGTTCGCGGCCGGGTCGAATCCCGGGTACCACTCCTCGGTGACGAACACCCCGTCACCTCCCCGCCTTGATGTTGCGGGGATGTTACACCGCCGACCCCGGCCGATCTGCGGTCACGGTCTCGTGCGCAATAAGGTGAGCACCATGGCGCGCACGCCGATGGATACGCTCGCGCGGTTGGGCGACGAGTACTTCCGCCTGCACTTCGGGGCCGATCCGTTCCTCGCCGGCGTGTTCGGCGTGCCCGGGTTCGACGCCGAGGTCCCCGACCCGAGCCGCGCCGCCGATGCGCGGCGGCAGGCGGAGCTG
Organism: Dactylosporangium sp. CA-092794; assembly: GCF_050948465.1. Classification (NCBI taxonomy): domain Bacteria; kingdom Bacillati; phylum Actinomycetota; class Actinomycetes; order Micromonosporales; family Micromonosporaceae; genus Dactylosporangium; species Dactylosporangium sp. CA-092794. The sequence goes on from NZ_CP192044.1 coordinate 5,619,080, forward strand.
GCCCGGCTCGGCGCGGAGCTGGCCACGATCGATGGCGATGCCCTCGAAGGCTCCGACCGGATCACCTATGCGATCTTGGCCCGGCTGCTGCACGACGAGCGGCGGATCCTGCGCGACGGCGTCGCCGAGGTCGCCGTGACCGCCAGCGGCTCCGGGCCACTCGCCCAGGCGGTCGCGGCCGTGCCGGCGGCGACCGGCTCCGACGAGGACTACCTGACCAGGCTGGAGCGGCTGGGCGGCTTCTTCGACCGGCACGCCGAGCGGTATCGGCAGGCCGCGCGGGACGGACGCTTCCCGACCGAACTCGGCGTTCGCCAGGCGATGGGGCAGGCCGACGCATACCTCGCCACACCCGTCGAGCGGGATCCGTTCCTGCAACGGCGGCCGGCGAGCGCGCGCGCCGCCGAGATCGTCACTTCGGGGGTACGGCCGGCGCTGATGCGGTTCCGCACCGCGCTCGCCGAGCAGCTGCTGCCCGTCGCCCGGCCCGCCGAGTCGGTCGGGCTGTGCCACGTGCCAGGGGGCGCCGACGGCTACCTCGGCCTGGTCCGGGCGTACACCACCACCGAGCTGAGCCCCGAGGAGATCCACCGGATCGGGCTGGACCTGGTGGATCGGCTGCGCGAGGAGTTCGCCGAGCGCGGCGGCCGGGCGCTCGGCACCGCCGACGTCGACGAGGTCCTCGTCCGGCTGCGCGAGGATCCGGCGCTGCGCTTCGGTACCGCCAAGGAGATCGTCGACACCGTCACCGACGCGCTGCGGCGGGCCGAAGCGGCGGTGCCGGACTGGTTCGCCGGCTACGACATCGCCCCGTGTGTGGTGCGCGAGATGGACCCGGCCGAAGCGGAGAACGCGGTGCTGGGCTACTACCTGCCCCCGGCCGGGGACGGCTCCCGGCCCGGCGCGCACGTGGTGAACACGCACCGGCCGGACCTGCGGTCGCGGTTCGAATACGAGGCGCTGGCCTTCCACGAGACCGTGCCCGGACACCACCTGCAGATCGCCGTCGCCCAGTCCCGCGACGACCTGCCCCCGTTCCGGCGCTTCGCGTACTTCGACGCGCACGGCGAGGGCTGGGGCCTGTACACCGAACGCCTGAGCGACGAGATGGGCCTGTACACCAGCGAGCTCAGCCGCCTCGGCATGGTGTCCTTCGACGCGTGGCGGGCGTGCCGCCTCGTGGTCGACACCGGCATGCACCACCTCGGCTGGTCGCGCGAGCGGGCCATCGCCTACATGCGGAGCAACACCGCGCTGTCGGAGACCAACATCACCAACGAGGTCGACCGGTACATCGCGATGCCCGGGCAGGCGCTCGCGTACATGATCGGCAGGCTGCGGATCGAGCACCTGCGCGAGCGCGCACGCGCGGCCCTCGGCCCGGCATTCGACATCCGCGCGTTCCACCACGAGGTGCTCGCCCACGGCCCGATGCCCCTGGACACCCTGGAGGAACTTGTACTGTTGGGGTGAGGGGACTGACCATGTTCACCGATCCCGCGCAAATGCTGCGGTACGTTGACGCCGAAGGCATCCGGCTCGTCGACGTGCGCTTCTGCGACCTGCTGGGCACCATGCAGCATTTCAACGTGCCAGCCGGCTCGTTCGACGAGAGCGTGTTCAGCGACGGGGTGCCGTTCGACGGCTCGTCGATCCGGGGCTTCCAGAAGATCCACGAGTCGGACATGGTGCTGTACCCCGACATCTCGAGCGCTTTCGCCGACCCCTTCCGCACCGCGAAGACGCTCGCGGTGAACTGTTTCGTCCACGACCCGGTCACCGCCGAGCCGTACAGCCGCGACCCGCGCAACGTGGCCAGAAAGGCCGAGTCGTACCTGATCACGACCGGCATCGCCGACGCGGCGTTCTTCGGGCCCGAGGCCGAGTTCTACATCTTCGACTCGATCCGGTTCGCCTCGGCCACGAACGAGTCGCACCACCACATCGACTCGATCGAGGGCTGGTGGAACACCGGCCGGGAGGAGCCCGGCGGCAACCTCGGATACAAGACCGCCTACAAGAGCGGCTACTTCCCGGTGCCGCCGGTCGACCATTTCACCGACCTGCGCGGCGCGATGGTCGAGCACCTCACCGACGCCGGCTTCACTGTGGAGAAGGCGCACCACGAGGTCGGCACCGCCGGTCAGGCCGAAATCAACTTCCGGTACGCGCCGCTGTTGCACTGCGCGGACAATCTCCAGCTGTACAAGTACATCGTGAAGAACACCGCCTGGGCGGCCGGCCACACGGCGACGTTCATGCCCAAGCCGCTGTTCGGCGACAACGGCTCCGGCATGCACACCCACCAGAGCCTGTGGCTGAACGGGCGGCCGCTGTTCTACGACGAGCGCGGGTACGCCGGGCTGTCGGACACCGCGCGGTGGTACATCGGCGGCCTGCTCCGCCACGCCCCGAGCCTGTGCGCGTTCACCAACCCGACGGTCAACTCGTACCGCCGCCTCGTCCCCGGATTCGAGGCGCCCGTCAACCTCGTGTACTCGCAGCGCAACCGCTCCGCCTGCGCCCGGATCCCGGTCACCGGCGACAACCCGAACGCCAAGCGCGTGGAGTATCGGGTGCCCGACCCCGCGGCCAACCCGTACCTGGCGTTCTCCGCGATGCTGCTGGCCGGCCTCGACGGCATCAAGAACAAGAGCGAACCGCCCGACCCGATCGACAAGGACCTCTACGATCTGCCGCCGGGCGAGTTCACCCACGTCGAGCAGACACCCGGCTCGCTGCCGGAGGTGCTCGACGCGCTCGAGGCCGACCACGACTACCTGCTCGACGGCGGCGTCTTCACCCAGGACCTGATCGAGACCTGGATCGCCTGGAAGCACAGCGACGAGATCGAGCCGGTCCTGCTCCGCCCCACCCCGTACGAGTTCGCCATGTACTACGACGTTTAGGGCCCCCGACGGCGCTTTCTTTCCGTGATCATACCGAGGAGCGTCCCGAATGGCGGGATCTCCATGATCGTGGAGCGATGATGTACCAGGAGCGGCACTATCTCTCCACGATCATGAGGATCCCAGCCAGTGGACGGCTCCGGTGCATGATCACGGAAGCGAAACGCCGCACCGGCGGCCCGCCGCACCGGCCGCCGGGGCCACTGGCGCCGGGCGCGGCGGGCGGGGCCGCGCTGGGGGTCGCGGCCGCTCTGGATCGACGGGGGTTGAGCCGGCCGCTGGATCTGGCGGCGCGGGCGGGCGCAAGCCGGGGTCGGAGGCGGCCGGCCGCCGCCTTCGACCCCGCAACCCCACCGGCAGCGCCACGCGGCGCCTTGGCGGCCCGGGGTGGCGCACCTGGGGGTGCGCTACGAAGCCGCGGTGCACATCGCCGCGATCAACGAATGGCTGTGACTGACTTCGATACAGGCCTAACCGGTCGCTACCAGCGTCGCTGATAGCGACCGGTCAGGCGGCCCGACGCCGACACCTTGCCCGCCGTCGCCCGCCGCAGGTCGGCGGCCGACGCTGCCGCGGGAAGGCGGAGCGGCTCGGACAGCGCGAGCACCTCGAAGGTGTAGCGGTGCGACCGGCCACGGGGCGGGCACGGCCCGCCGTAGGCCCGCCTGCCGAAGCCGTTCCTGCCCTGCGTGGCGCCGTCCGGCACCTCACCCTCGCCCAGGCTCGATTGTTCCGGATCGATGCCCCACACCATCCAGTGGGTGAACGTGCCACCGGGCGCGTCGGGATCCTCGACGAGCAGGGCCAGCTCGGCGGCCTGCTCCGGTAGCCCGGTGAAGCTGAGCGGCGGTGACACGTCGACGCCGTCGCAGGTGAAGCGCTGAGGAATCTGGTCGCCCTCGTCGAAGACGGGGCTGGACACCGCGATCGTCACCGTGCCTCCCCTCCGCGTAGCCGTGCCGGTTCGCGACGGGTCAGGACCTCGCGTAGACCTTCTCGACGAACTCGGCGAGCCGGTGTTCGTCGAGGTTGCTGGCCAGGTCACATTCGCTGATCATGCCGACCAGGCGGCGGTTCTCCAGCACCGGCAGCCGCTTGACCTGATGGTCCTCCATCTGGCGCAGCACCTCGCCGAGCTCGGCACCCGCGTCGACCCAGGCCAGCGGCCCCTGGGCGAGGTCACGCACCTTGACCTGGCTGGGCTCCTGGCCCTCGGCGATGCACCGGACGACGATGTCGCGGTCGGTGACGATGCCGTGCAGCCGGTCGTCCGCGCCGCAGATCGGCAGCGAGCCGACGCCGAGCTCCCGCATCTTCCGGGCGGCCGTCGTGACGGTTTCGTTCTCGTCGACGCACTCGGCGCCCCGGTGCATGATGTCCTTCGCCCGCCGGTGCTCCAGGCGAGCCGACGCCTTCTCGCGGATCGCCTGCTCGAACTCGTCCAGAACCCGGGCCTTGCCGGCCACCGCCTCCTGGGTCGCCTTGCCGGTGTGCTCGGCATAGGTGGCTTCGCCGAGCTCCTGCAGCAGCTTGCTGCGCTGCCGCTGGGCTCGTGTGTCGTCCGCTCGCGCCCGGCCTGCCGCCAGGCCACGCTTGGCGGACTCCTTCATCTTGTCGAACGCCATGATGCCCTCCTCTCAGGCGTATCCTCAGCGCGAGAAAGCCGCAACACGGGTACCCACTTCTGGCAACGCTACGCCGCCACCGGCCCCGACGGCGCCACGTGTGCTCCTGCGGCAGCTCACCGCTCCGCGCCCGCGATCAGCGCGACGACCAGGTCGGGCAGCGCCTCCGGGCCGGTCAGCTCCCGCTCGACCGGCCCGGCACCCGGCGTGACCAGCCGCCCCCAGCTCCGCCCGTCGGCGAAACGCGTCGCCACCCGCGCCCAGCTGCGCCCCGCGCGCAGCGTGAACGCGAGCGCCTCCGGCCCCGGCTCGTCGACCAGCTCCACCGCGCGGCCGGCCTCGGCCAGCACCGTGTTCGCCTCGCTCACCAGTTGCTCGGCGACGGAGCGCAGCTCCACCTGCTCGTGCACGCCGGCGCCGACCGGCCGGGGCCGGCTGTCGCGCAGCTGCGGGGCGACCGGCCCGCCATCCGCGTGTACCACCTGCGCGACCCGCTGCATGAACGGCGTCACCGCGACCTCCAGCGCTGGCGGCGCCCGGGATGGACGCCCGCGGCACGACGGTGCGCCCGCGCCGGCCCGGCCGGGGCCCCGGTTCCGGCCTGCGGAACCGTCCGCCCGAGCGGCTGAGATGCCGCTCACAGTCCAGGGAACCGCGAAGCGAACGGACGCGAAGGAGGACCAGCGTGCAGTACGAGCTTCGCCAGCAGGTCATCGAGCCACGCCGCAAGACGTTCCAGTACCTCGCCGACCGCTACGGCGACCAGCCGGCCTCCCGCTACCTGGAGGCGACCGTCGACGTACAACCCCGCGAGAACTTCCACTACCGCCCGCTGTGGGCGCCCGATCATGAGCTGTACGACGAGACGTACTCCGCCCTGCGCCTCGCCGACCCGTACACCTTCCTGGACCCGCGCCAGTACTACTACGCGCCCTACGTCACCGCCCGGGCGGCCTGGCACGACGCCGTCGGCCGGACGCTGCAGTACATCGAAGGCCGCCGGCTCTTCGACCACCTGCCCGGCGGCTGGCGGGAGGTGCTCACCGGACTGGTCCTGCCGCTGCGCCACTACGAGTCCGCCGGGCAGCTCGTCTGCGTCGCCGGCGCCCGGTTCGCCTACGGCACGTCGATCGAGCAATGCCTGTCCTACGCCGCCTTCGACCGCATCGGGCTGGCCCAGACGCTCAGCCGGGTCGGCTTCGCCCTCGCCGACGGCGGCGACGGGCTGCTCGGCGCGGCCAAGGAGCGCTGGACCGGCGAGCCCGCCCTGCAGGGGCTGCGCCGGCTGTGCGAGGAACTGCTCGTCGAGCCGGACTGGGCGGCCGGCGCGGTCGGCCTCGACCTGGCCGACCGGCTGCTCTACCCGCTGCTGTACCAGCACCTCGACGAGGCCGCGCTGCGCTGCGGCGCGGGCGCCTACGGCCTGATCGCCCAGTACCCGGCCGGCTGGTACGCCGAGCAGCGGCGCTGGCTGGACGCCCTGGTCGCCACCTGGTGCGCCGACCCGGAGCACGGCCCGGCCAACCGCGCCGCCCTCGCCGGCATCGTGGCGGCCTGGCTGCCCCGCGCCACCGCGGCGGTGACCGAGTTCGCCCGCGGCGTCGAGGGCCTGGTGGCGGTGGGGGCGCCGGAGGCGGTGGCCGCGCTGGCCGAGCGGGCCGCCGCGGACCTGGCCCGCCTGGGGGTGGCCGCATGAGCGCGAGCACCGTCCGCCCGGTGGGCGTGGACCTGCAGGAGAGCAGCGAGGACGCGCGCGGGGTGCTGCTCGCCGTCGAGCGGGACAACCCCGATGCCACCGTCAGCCACCTGCCCGGCCTGGTGCGGATCCAGGCGCCGGGGCGGCTGGTGATCCGCCGCGTCTCGGTCGAGGAGCAGCTCGGCCGGGCGTGGGAGACGCACGAGTTCCAGCTGGCGATCGTCTCGTACTTCGGCCACATCGCCGAGTGGGACGAGGACGAGATCGTCATCCAATGGGATCACTGAGAGAGGGCTGTCGATGGCTCGGAAACTGTCGATGAAACAGCGCTACTCGGCGCTGACCCGGGACCTGGACTGGACGCCGGACTACGTCGACCCCGCGCGGGTCTTCCCGTACACCACGTTCGAGGGGATCAAGGTCCACGACTGGTCGAAGTGGGAGGACCCGTTCCGGCTCACCGTCGACGCCTACTGCAAGTACCAGGCCGAGAAGGACAAGCGGCTGTACGCGGTGCTCGACGGCTTCGCGCAGGGGCAGGGGCACCTGTCGCTGTCCGACGCGTCGTACCTCAACGCCATGAAGCTGTTCCTGCAGGGCGTCACGCCGCTGGAGTACGCCGCCCACCGGCACTTCGCGTTCCTCGCCCGCTACTACAACGGCCCCGGCCCGCGGTTCGCGGCGCTGTGCCAGTCGATCGACGAGCTGCGGCACACCCAGACCGAGATCCACACGCTGTCGACGTACAACAAGTACTACGGCGGCATGCACAGCTGGCCGACGATGTTCGACCGGGTCTGGTACCTGTCCGTGCCGAAGTCGTTCTTCGACGACGCGATGTCGGCCGGCCCGTTCGAGTTCCTCATCGCGATCTCGTTCTCGTTCGAGTACCTGCTGACCAACCTGCTCTTCGTGCCGTTCATGAGCGGCGCGAGCTTCAACGGGGACCTGCCCTCGATGACGTTCGGCTTCTCCGCCCAGAGCGACGAGAGCCGGCACATGACGCTCGGCCTGGAGGCGATCAAGTTCCTGCTGGAGCAGGACGAGGCGAACGTGCCGATCATCCAGGAGTGGATCGACAAGTGGTTCTGGCGGGGGTACCGGCTGGTCGCGCTCGTCGCCCAGATGATCGACTACATGCTGCCGCGCAAGGTGATGAGCTGGAAGGAGTCCTTCGAGCTCTACTTCGAGCAGCAGATGCTCGGCGGGCTGTTCAAGGACCTGGAGTTCTACGGGATCACCCCGCCGCGGCACGTCGAGCACGCCATCGCGGAGAAGGAGATCCTGTCCCACCAGGTGTACTGGACGCTGTACTCGTTCTCCTACGCGGCGGCGTTCACCACCACCCTGCCGGACCCGGCCCACCGGGCGTGGCTGCGCGAGCAGTACCCGGACACGTTCGACAAGTACTACCGGCCGCTGTTCGACCGCGCGGCGGCCATCCAGGACGGCGGCGGGCGCTTCTGGTTCAAGGGGCTGCCGCAGCTGTGCCAGGTCTGCCAGATCCCGATGGTGTTCACCGAGCCGGGCGACCCTTCGACGCTGTGCCAGCGCGAGTCGGTGTATCGCGGCGAGCGGTACCACTGCTGCTCCGACGGCTGCCAATGGATCTTCGACCGGGAACCGGAGAAGTACGTGCAGGCGTGGCTGCCGGTCCACCAGATCTACCAGGGCAACTGCGGCGGCCCGACGGTGCCCGACGTGCTGGCCTGGTACGGCATCCAGGACGGCGACGCGGGGGAGTACCTCGGCTCGCTCGACCACGCCGACTGGCAGCGCTGGCACGCCGCCGCGCCGGTGGGGAGCTGACCATGCCGGTGCGCGCGATCACCGAGACCTACGAGTTCCCGTCCCGCTCCCGGGCCGAGCTCTACGGCGACGACCAGCTCGTCCACGTGATGTGGAAGGGCAACCCGCTGCTCGCCGCCGCGGCCACCTTCCGCGTGCCCCGGGCGATGCCCTGGGCGCGGTTCCTGGCCGGCGTGGTCGACCCGTGGGCCGCCTCCGACCCGGACTACCTGCCTGGCTCGGCCCGGTCGTGGAACCTCGACGGCCGCCCGCTGTACCCCCACGACGACGACACCCTGGCCGGGCTCGACGTCGGCCACAAGAGCCTGCTCGCGTTCGAGTGCTGATGCCGACCGTGACCGTCCTGCCCGACGACGTCGCCGTGACCGCCGCCGACGGCGAGGGCATCCTCGCCGCGCTGTACCGCTCCGGATTCGGCTACCGCACCGGCTGCCGCCGCGGCGGGTGCGGCGTGTGCAAGGTCGACCTGGTCGACGGCGAGGTCGACTACCCCGTCACGGTCGCCGCCACCGTGCTCACCCCGCAGGAGCGCACCACCGGCACCTGCCTGACCTGCCGTGCCGTGCCGCGCGGCGACGTCGTCATCCGCCTGCGCGACGAACGGTTGCGCTGCCTGATCCCCTTCCTCCATCCCGAAAGGAAGTCCTGACATGGGTGTCATGCGACTGGGCTACGTCCACGCCCGGGTCACCGATCTCGAGGCCGCCCGCCGGCACTACGGTGCCACGCTCGGCATGCGGCTGGTCCACGAGCGGCCGCAGACGTTGTACTACAAGGCCTGGGACGAGTGGGACCACCACTCCGTCGTGCTGGAGGAGGGCGGCGTCGGGCTGGTCAAGCTCGGCTACAAGGTCGAGCGCGGCGACGACCTGGACCGCTTCGAGCGCCGCGCGCAGGCCTTCGGCGCCATCACCGAACGCATGAGCAAGGGCGACAACCTCGGCGTCGGCGACGGCGTGCGGATCGTGCTGCCCTCCGACCACGTCATCGAGCTGTACCAGGAAATCGAGACCGTCGGCACCGAGACCGGAACGGTGAACCCCGACCCGTTCCCCCGCCACCTCGTCGGCGTCGGCGTGCCCCGCATCGACCACGCCCTGATCACCGCCGAGGACCCGGCGACGGTCGAGCGGTTCTTCGCCGAGGTGCTCGACTTCGGCGTCTCCGAGCGGGTGGTCACCGAGCTCGACGGCGGCGAGACCATCGGCTCGTGGATGTTCTGCACCAACACCCCGCACGACATCGCCTTCATCAAGGGCCCCAACGGCAAGCTGCACCACTTCGCCTACTACCTGTCGGACTGGGCCGAGATCAAGCGGGCCGGTGAGCTGTTCGCCATGGACGACGTCTCCGTCGACATCGGCCCGACCCAGCACGGCATCACCCGCGGGCAGACCATCTACTTCTTCGACCCGTCGGGCAACCGCAACGAGGTCTTCTCCGGGGGGTACATCACCTATCCGGACTTCCCGCCGATCACCTGGACCGCCGACCAGCTCGCCAAGGGCATCTTCTACATCGGCCGGGAGCTCAACGAGCGCTTCACCTCGGTGCTGACCTGATGGTCGCCTCGCACCGGGTCAGCGTCGAGCCGGTCGGCCGCGAGGTGGACTGCCGGGAGGACCAGCCCATCCTCGACGCCTGCCTGCGCGCGGGCATCTGGGTGCCGCACTCGTGCACGCACGGCACGTGCGGCACCTGCAAGGCCGAGTTGCTCGACGGCGAGGCCGACCATGGCAACGCGTCGGCCTTCGCGCTCATGGACTTCGAGCGCGACGAGGGCAAGGTCCTGCTGTGCCAGGCGTACCCCCGCTCCGACGTGGTGATCGAGGCCGACGTCGACGTCGAGGAGGGCCTCGACCTGCACCCGGTGCGGGACTTCACCGGCACCGTCACCGAGCTGGCGGACGTGGCCCGGGACATCCGCCTGGTGCGCATCGCGCTCGACGACGAGTTGCGCTTCGCACCGGGCCAGTACGTAGCGCTGCGGGTGCCCGGCGGCTCGGCCACCCGCACCTACTCGCTGGCCAACCCGCCCGCCGAACGCCGGCTCCTGGAGCTGCACGTGAAGCGCACCCCGGGCGGGCTGGCCAGCGACGGCTGGGTCTTCGCCGGGATGGCACCCGGCGAGCGGGTCGCCCTGTCCGGCCCCTACGGCCGCTTCGTGCTCCGCCCCGCCCGCCCGGAGCCGGCGATCCTAGTCGCCGGCGGCACCGGCCTGGCACCGATCGCCTCGATGATCCGCCACGCCCTGTCCACCCCCGACGCCCCGCCGCTGCACCTCTACCACGGCTGCCGAACCCACGCCGACCTCTACTGCGAGGAGGAGTTCCGCGCCTTGGCGACGGCGCACCCGGACCGCTTCCACTACCGCCCCTGCCTGTCCGAGGCGGCCCCGGCGGCCTGGGACGGCGGACGCGGGACGGTGACCGACGTCCTCGGCGCCGACTTCGACCGCTGTTCGGGCCACGTCGCCTACGTGTGCGGCCCGCCGCCGATGGTGGACGCCACCCTGAAGCTCCTCATGCACAAGCGCCTGTTCCCCCGCGACATCTACCGCGAGGACTTCTTCAGCGAGGCCGACCGCACAACGAGCGGCGTCCGAAGCCCCTTGCTGAGACGCTGAACATCTCCCTAAGCCCTGCGACGGACGGCGGGCCGAACGCCCGCCGTCCCCGCGATCGCGTTGCCCCGGGGCGACGGCGGCTGCGTTTCCGACAGGCAGAACGACCGGTTGGCGCCGGGGCGTGCCGTCGGGGTACACCGAGGTGCACGAGCCGCCGAGACGAAGGAGCTTTCCCAAGCGATGACATGGCGACGAGCATGCGGTCGAGCCGACCTGGAGGACGGCGAAGCACTGCAGATGGAGACGGAGCCGCCTGTTGCGGTGTTCAATGTCGATGGCGAGTACTTCGCCATCGACGATACGTGCACGCACGATCAGTCCTCGTTGGCTGACGGCTACATCGACGGTGACGTAGTCGAATGTGCGTGGCACTTCGCGAAGTTCTCGATTCGAACCGGGGTGGTGCTCAGCCCGCCGGCAACCCGCCCTGTGTGCGCGTATCGAGTGCAGCTCCGCGGAGACGACGTCATGGTCGACATTCCCCAGCCGGAGGAACCGGCGTGACCCTGCTGATCGACGTGTGCCCCTGACGGGCACATTGCCGGGCCAAGCCGTTCTCGCCGGCGGCGTCGCCGCCGGCGGGCGATGGTCATGACGAGCGAGCCAGCTGCTTTGCCAGAGCGGTGAGGTCGGTGGACGCGTCTGCGAGCACCTCGGCCGGTGCGGATGCCCCGCGGTCGATCAGCCGGCGGCTCGCCGCGATCTCGCGGGCATGGTTGAGACCGAGCGCCGCGGCGACCCGTCCCTCCCGTAGCCAGAAGGCAAGCAGGCGATCAGGTGTCGCGTCCGCACGCAGGACGAGCGTGTCGGTGGGATGCGGCCGACCGAACAGCTGATAGGTCGATCCGAATTGATCCGACCACGCGTAGAGGGTCGCCGTGTGCTCGTTCGGTCGACCGGCGATGGCGGCGCCGACGGAGGCACCGTGACGCATGGCCACGTCCCAGTGCTCGATCCGTCCGGGCGCGGCCAGTGCCGGGTGCGGCCGGCTCGTGACGTCCCCGGCCGCCCAGACCCACGGGCTGTCCGTCGCGCCGGAGCGGTCAACCACGATGCCCTGGTGATCGACGGTGAGCCCGGCCGCACGCGCGAGTTCGTCCCGTGGGCGCACGCCGACGCCGACGACGGCCGTCGCGGCGGGCAGCACACCACCGTCGTCGAGCACCACCGACTCCAGATGCTTGCTACCGGTGAACGCGTGGACCGTTCGGCCGAGCACGAAGCGCGTGCCGCGTGCCGTGTGCCGATCGTGCACGAGCCGTCCGATGGTGCTGCCGACGACGTGAACCAGGGGAAGCGCGGCGAGCTCGACGACGGTCACGTCCATCCCGTGATCGCGAGCGACGGCGGCCAACTCGAGTCCGATGAATCCCGCGCCGATGATGACCAGTGGCCCCCCGGCGGCCAGGTGCTTGCTCAGCGCCAAGGCGTCGGCGGCGTCTCGGAGCACCTGCACTCCGTCCAGTTCGGAGCCGGGCACGATGAGTCGCCGTGCCGCGACCCCGGTTGCGAGCAGAACCTGGTCCGCGGGGACACCCGGTGCGTCATCCTCGAAATGCACCCGTCTCGCCAAGACGTCCAGTTCGCGCACCCGCGCGCCTAGCCGCAGCTCGATCTGCTGATCGCCGTAGGTCGAATCGTCCACGATCGGCTTCAGCCCTCGCGAGTCCGCGCCGAGCAGCGACTTCGAAAGCGGTGGGCGTTCGTAGGGCACGTTCAGGTCCGCATCCGCGAGGACGATCTCCCCGTCGTACCCGGCACTGCGCATGGCCAGTGCGGCGGATACCCCGGCCGCACTGGCGCCGACGATCACGGTGCGGTGGACAGATGGCATGTCCGGGGAGTTTGCGGCGGCACCTTGGAAGGAGCAAGCCGTTTGTTCCGTACTGCAGAACGCCAGCGCTCACCGGTGCTCACGTGGCGGCCTGACCAAACACCGGCAGCGGTTGGGGTCGGAGCAGGGCCGTGACGTGGCGGTTGGCCGTGAAGAGGCTGCTTGACACCGATCGCAAACTATAGAATCCTCTGGCAAACCTAAACTATAGAATTTCCGGGCGCTCAGGCGGACCCGGGTGCGGCTCCGCCCCGCGCCGATCAAGCTCCCGCCATTGGGCACCGGCTGGTAGCCGGTGTGACTGTCTAGCACTGCTCTGTCTCAAGTGCGGCCAATTGGCCATCTGTCGAATCGGAGAGTCGGATGCTGCGCACGCTCACTCGCTCGATGTCCCGTAAGAAGGTCAGCAGTACTGCCATACGCCACGTCGGCACGGTGGCTGCCGTGGCGGGTGTCCTTGCGCTCGCCACCGCCTGTACCTCATCAGGCTCGGACGCCGGGAAACCCGGCACATCCGGTGCGGGCATCGCCAAGGTCGCCTACACGTTCTCTGAGGTGCAGGGTGTCCTGCTGGACCCGGTGGAGAACAAGGGCGGCTATCAGCCCTGGATGCAGCTGATGTACGACACGATGATCCACCAGACCCCACAGGGTCTGGAGCCCGGGCTGGCGGTCAAGTGGGATTTTCCCGACGCGAAGACGATCGATCTGACCCTGCGGCAGGGCGTGAAATTCCAGGACGGCACGCCGTTCGACGCGGCAGCGGTGAAGTTCTCCTGGGAGCGTGTCATGGCGAGCAAGACCATGCAAAAGAGTGCGGCCCTGGCGGCCATGACATCGATTGATACGCCCAGCACGGACCGGGTGGTGGTGCACCTCAACGGCCCATACGCCGCAGAATGGCGCGATCAGCTCCTGAAGGGGGCAGTGTATCTCGCAGTCGTGTCTCCGGCCGCGGTGCAGCAGGCCGGGTCAGGCTTCGCAAGCAAGCCACTCGGCGCGGGGGCGGGGCCTTACGGCTTCTCGTCGTACGCGTCGGGGCAGAGCATCAAGCTGACGGCATCGCCGAACTACTGGGACCAGTCGGCCGTGACGCTTGCCGGTGTCGAGTTCGTCAACACGGCTGGCGGTGCACCGACCATCGCCGCGCTGAAGTCCGGTGTTGTCAACATGGCGTTTACCACCGGGGGAGCCAGCATCTCCTCGGCCAAGTCGCAAGGCCTGACCGTGGCCAACTCCGTCGTTCGCCCCGACTGGGAGTACGGCGCATACTTCTGCACCGACAAGGCGCCGTTCGACAAGCTCGACGCCCGCAAGGCTGTGGCTTACGCACTCAACCGTGCGGCCTTCGTCAGCGGCCCGTACGGGGGCTACGCCGTTGAGAACTCCACGACGATCCCCACCACTTCCACCGACTGGCCCGGGAAGACGGTGGCCAACCCGTACGAGTACTCGATCGACAAGGCGAAGGCGGCGCTCGCCGCGGCCGGTGTATCGCCTGGGACGACAATCACGGCAATCGCCGACCCGACCGATGTGAACAGCGCGACCTTACAGATACTTCAATCACAACTGAAGGCGGTGGGCCTCGACCTGTCGATCGTCCCGAGCGCAAACGCCTTCGCCGACCTGCGGTCAAAGAAGCCGAGCATCTACTTCCAGGGAAGCGGATTCCCGTATGGTGCGCAGGGAATCTTCGTTCAGCCGGGCGGCGTGGCCAACTACTGCAGTTTCGACGATCCTAGCCTGGACGCCGCCCTCGCCAAGGCAACGGATCCAACTCTCGATCCCGCAGCGACGCCACAAGCATGGGCCGAGTACCAGAAGGTCTACTACGACACTCTGCCCGGAATCAACATCGCCGACATCCAATTGGCGACTATCACGACCAAAGCTGTGTCGGGCGTTTCGAAGACGATGGATCTCTCCAACGGGCAGCCCCAGTCCTGGGCCGGGCTCAAGGTCAATGCTTAGCGGGTGACCGGCGGCGATCATGATGCGTCGGCCCGGTGCCGATCCGTGCCATGATCGCTGCCGTCGGTCCTTGACGGAACGGTGAGATGGAGCCGATGACAAGTGAGACGGGCACCTCGGTCGTCTTGGGCCGAGGTTGCTTTTACGAATCGCCTCGCTGGCGGGCAGGCCGGCTTTGGGTGCTTGACTTCATCGCCCCGGCGGTGCTTTCAATGGCGCCGGACGGAACGGATGTCCGGTCCGAGGCGCACGTGTCGTCCAAGCCGGCGGGGCTCGGCTGGCTTCCGGACGGGCGCCTGCTCATCCTGCTGGGCAACGAGGCCACCGTGGTGCGACGCGAGCATGATGGCACGTTCGCCGTCCATGCCCGCCTCGGCGATGACGACGCGCGTTACAACGAGATGGTTGTCGATCCGGTGGGCCGGGCTTACATCGGCCGGTTCGACCTGGACGCGGCCGGCGAGGTGGTTGTCGGGCCGGGAGCGCTTGTGTGCGCGAGCCCGGACGGCTCCGTTCGTGAAGTCGCCGACGAACTGTGGTTCCCGAACGGCGCCGTCATCACCGCGCAGGGTCACCTCCTTGTGGGGGAGAGCTTCGCGAACCGCGTCACGGCTTTCGTGTTGGGGTCGGACGGCTCATTGCGCGATCGGTGGGTGTGGGCAAAATTCGGCCCCATGCCGACCAGCCGTACATTCCGAGACCTTATGTCGGAAGCGAATGTCGTCCCCGACGGTTGCTGCCTGGACGCGCAAGGCGCGCTCTGGCTGGCCGACGCCGCCGGTCGACGAGTCATCCGGGTGCTCGCCGGACGCATCGTCGAGGAGCTTCGTTTCGATCAGGCCACCTTCGCCTGCGGACTGGGCGGCGGCGATGGTAGGACGCTGTTTGTCTGCCTGGCCCCCGCGTGGATGCGTCCAGAAGATCGACTTGCCGGGCGACAGGCGCGGGTGGTGGCCACGCGCGTGAGTGTGCCGGCTGTGTCCGCGGCGACCGCTCCCTAAGTGGTGCACACGTGATCCTTGATACAAGAGGAGTGGATCGATGTCGTCCGAGTTGACGTACGACAACACACACAGGATCGTCGATACTGCCGACTACCGGATCCAGATCAATGAAGCGGGCGAAGGCTACCCTGTCTTCCTCATTCACGGCACCGGGCCCGGCGCCACCGGCTGGTCGAATTTCGCGCCGAACATCCCGGCGTTGGCGCAGAAGTACCGCGTGATCGCGGTGACGATGCCGGGCTGGGGCGAGTCGAGCCCGCAGGACCTCACAACTGGTCGTGACCAGGGCAAGGCCATGTTGCAACTCATGGACACGCTAGGGATCGAGCGCGCTGCCTACGTAGGGAACTCGATGGGCGGCGGGATCACATTCATCATGGGCGCGAACCACCCCGAGCGGGTTTCGCACATGATCACGATGGGCGCCGGAGTCTGGGGCACTCCGCTGATGTCGCCCGCAGGGCTCTCCGAGGGCATGCGCGCCCTGTTCGACGCCTACCGCGATCCGACTCCGGAGAACTTCAAGCGCATCGTCCAAGTGATGTGCTACGACCAGTCGTTCGCCTCTGACGAACTGGCCAAGCAGCGCTCGGACGCGGCGCTGGAGTTCCCCGAGCACAACAGCAACTGGCTGGAACTGTGGGGCACGCCCGCTATGCGCGTGGGTACGGAAAACCTCGAGCAACTACTGCAGAAGACGACAATTCCCGCACTCATCATTCATGGACGCGATGATCGAACCGTGCACTGGGAGATGAGTCTCCGCGCGATGACACTGATCCCCAACTCGCGACTCGTGTTGCTGAACCGTTGCGGCCACTGGGCGCAGTTGGAGCACGCCGACGAGTTCAATCGAATCGTTGACCACTTCATCACAGACAACTAGCCGATTGCCGAGGACCCACTCCGCCGCTACGCCGGCCGGTTGACGCTCAGGCCGCCGCGAGCGGGGACAACGCATGCGACCTTGGGGGTATAGTCCCTAGGCGAGGAAAGGGGTTACCCTCCGTTAAGTTTGTTTGGAATACGTCGTGAACTCGCCGGACGGAGCAGGCATGACCTCGCACGCGATGCCCACGCCCCAGGGGAGCGCTTCGGGTGAGCCCCCGGCCGGCCTGGACAGCTCCGTCGGCAAGGCGCTCGCTCTGCTCGACGCTCTCGCCGGACCGCGGCCGTCGATGGGCGTGTCCGACCTTGCCGATGTCGCCGGGATGCCCAAGTCCACTGCTCATCGGTTGCTGATGGTGCTGATCAGCGGTGGTTATGTCCGGCGGGTCGCAGGCAAATACGCACTGTCCTCCAGAGTGTTCGAGGTCGGCAGTCAGAGCGAGCTGTCACGCGTGAACGGACTGACGAATCAGGCCATGCCGTACATGGCTGAGCTCTTTGCCCAGACGCACGAGACCATACATCTCGCTGTGCGCCGTGGCACCGACGTGCTCTATGTCGAGAAGTTGTTCGGGCACCAGTCGATCCGGATTCCCACCTTCGTCGGCGCCCGCCATCCGGCGTACGCGTCTGCTCTCGGCAAGGCCATGCTGGCATTTTCGCCGCAGGAGGACGCCAGGCTGGGACTGCCCGCGCGCTATCGTCGGCTTACCGCTTACACGATCTGCACGCCGGATGCGATGCAGCGGTCGCTGCGACGCGTGGGTGAAGAACGCTGCGCGACGGATCACGAGGAGTCGTTCCTCGGCGTGTGGTGCATCGCCGTCCCGATCCTCGACCGGCGAACGCACCATGCGGTGGCCGCCTTCTCCCTGACGACCGGGGTCGGCAACGGCGCGATCCAGCGGTACCGGAAGCTGCTGATGCGTGCCGGCGAGGAACTGTCCTCGGCGCTGTACGTGCCTGCCGCGGCCTGACGTCCGTCGGTTCTGTCAGCCGGAACGGATCACTTCGTCGGTCCGCGCGGCGGTGCACATACTCGGGTCCTCAACAATCGCACGGGACCGCGAGGAGCACGACCTTGGCACAGTTGCACGCGCTCGGCTACCTGGGTATCGGGGTGCGCGACTTCGACGCGTGGGAGCACTACGCCACCAACATCCTCGGCATGCAGGTCGAGCGGACGGAGTGGGACGGCACACCGACGCTGCTGCTGCGTATGGATCAGCGGCGATACCGCATCGCGTTGTACCCCGGCGAAGACGAGCTGGGCTACGTCGGATGGGAGGTCGACGGTCCGGATGCGTTGGACGTGGTCGCCGCCGACCTCAGCGCGGCCGGCGTCGCTTACAAGGAGGATGCCGGGCTGGCCGCGGTACGAGGCGTCCATCGGCTCATCACCTGCACCGACCCGGCAGGATGCGTCCTTGAGATCTTCTGCGGTGGTGTGGTGCCCAGGGCCCCGTTCGTCTCTCCTACCGGCGCGCGGTTCGTGACCAGGGCGCCGGACGGTCACGACCTCGGACTCGGGCATGTGGTCCTGACCTGCCCCGACCCGGAAACCTCCATCGCCTTCTATCGCGAGGTGCTGGGCTTCCGGCTCAGCGATTACATCGTCCCGGTGCCGGGGCTCGTCCTCACGTTCCTTCACGTGAACGCGCGTCACCACTCGCTCGCGGTCGCGCCGGATATGCCGGCCGGCAGCGGCAACGGCTCAGTGCGGATCAATCACTTCATGGTCGAAGTCGAGGACGTCGACACCGTCGGCCGTGCGCTGGACAAGGTGCACGACCAGAACATCCGCAAGATGGCGACGCTGGGCCGGCATACGAACGACGAGATGCTGTCGTTCTACATGCACTCGCCGTCCGGCTTCGGGGTCGAGTACGGGGCGGAAGGAATGCTGATCGACGACGACACGTGGTCGGTCGTGACCTATGCCGCCACCGCGTACTGGGGTCACAAGACTGACCCGCACTGACCGCAGCGGCATCCGAATGCGGCGACGGCTCGGGACGCAGGGAGCTAGGAGAGATCATGACGGCAACCAACGGCATCGTCGACAAGCTCGACGAACTGGTCAACACCGACACCGGCGAACTTGATCGCCGGATCTTCAGCGACGAGGAGATCTTCGATCTGGAGATGGAACGCATCTTCGGTCGGGCGTGGCTGTTCCTGTGCCACGAGAGCCAGATCCCCAAGCGGGGCGACTTCTTCGAGGCGCCGATGGGCCGGGACAACGTGCTGGTGGTCCGCCAGCGCGACGGCGGCATCAAGGCGCTGGTCAATACGTGCACACACCGCGGCAACGCAGTCTGTCGCGCCGAGGAGGGCAACGTCCGCAACTTCATGTGCACCTATCACGGCTGGACGTTCGATCTGGCCGGCGAACTCGTGGGCGTGCCCGGCATGAAGGAGTTCTACAACGACGAGCTGGACAAGTCCAAGTATCCGCTGCGCAAGGTCGCGCAACTCGACACATACAAGGGATTCGTGTTCGCGACGATGGACCCCGAAGCCCCACCGCTTGCCGAGTTCCTCGGTCGCACGGGGCGGATCGGTCTGGACCAGATCGCGGAACGCGGCGACGTCGAGGTAGTCCCGGGCATCCAGAAGTTCGTGCTGAACACGAACTGGAAGTTCCCGGTCGACAACACCTTCGACTACTACCATCCGCAGATCACGCACATCTCCGCGCAGGCCGTGGGGATGATCCCGAGCGCGGCCGACAACATCGACGGCGGCGGAGCGAAGACGCCGGAGGGCAAAGACCTGGCCGTCCAGCGGCTGCGGACGGACACCGAGTCCGTGGTCATGCTCGCCGAGTACGGCCACGCGATCTCTGGCCCGACCTTCGAGGCGCTGGTGTCCGTCGTGCCTCCGTCGTCGCGCGGAGTCTTCGCCTGGCGGGAACGGCCGGAGGCGATCGCCGCACTGGGTCCCGTCGGGCAGATGGTCGGCGGCCACCCCCACATCTTCCCGAACACGTGGATCACCGTGGGAGCGCAGCTCAGCCTGCGAGTGCCGCGGAGCGCGACGGTCACCGAGGTGTGGTGGTTCAATTTCCGCAACCGCGACGACACTCCGGAGAACCAGCGCGCACAGCTGCAGCGTCAGATCCACATGTTCGGCCCAGCCGGCTTCCTCGAACAGGAGGACGGCGAGAACTGGTCCCAGAGCACGCTGCAGACGCTCGGTGGCGTGGCTCGTGACATCCCGCAGCTGCTCAAGATGGGCCTGGGCCGGGGCAAGATCATCCATGAGGACGGAGTCGCCCGCATCGAGGCGCCCGTCAACGAGCACGCGCAGCTGTGGACCTACCTCGCGTGGAAGGAGTGGCTCAAGCGGCCCAGCTGGGAACAGTTGCGCGACAACACGACGCCTGGCGAACACCTCTGAGCGGGAGCCGATGACGATGACCACCAATGCCGAACCGGCGGTCGACCAAGCCATCAACCGGTCGATCGATCCGGCCAACCTGGCCCTCATGTACCGGCAGTTCGAAATCGAGCAGTTCTACACACGCGAAGCCGCGCTGCTGGACGAGCATCGCTACGACGAGTGGATCGAGCTGTTCACCGAAGACACCCACTACTTCATGCCGATCCGGCGGACGATGTCACGCCGCGAGCTCAGCCGTGAGTTCACCAAGCCCGGCGAGATGGCGTTCTTCGACGACGACAAGAGGGTGCTCGCCAACCGGGTCGCCAAGGTCGGCACCGGAACGGCCTGGGCCGAGGATCCGCCGTCGCGCACCCGCCACATCATCACCAATGTCCGGGTCGTGGACGACTCCGGCACCGAACTGACCGTACAGACGAACTTCCTGCTCTATCGCACCCGGTTGAAGTCCGAGGAGGACCAGTGGATCGGGCGACGCGAGGACGTCCTGCGTCGTGTCGGCGACGGATTGCGGATCGCTCGGCGGTTTGTGTTCCTCGACCAGACGCTGCTGCTGTCGCAGAACCTCAGCAACTTCTTCTGAGCCCTGTCCACCGCATGAGCCCTGTCAGAACAAGGGGGGCATCGACGTCATGGCCACAGGTACGGTCGGAACGACTCGACCCTTTGACGAGACCGCCGACCTGTCCAGGATGGCGTTCTGGACACAGTCGGGAGCGGTCCGTGACGCCACGTTCCGTCGCCTGCGCAGGGAGTCGCCCGTGTCCTGGCAGCGTCCGGTCGAATGGCCCCTGCCGCAGGAGTTCGAAGGGTTCTGGGCGGTGACGCGTCACCGCGACATCGTGCAGATCAGCAAGGACAGCGAAACCTTCCGGTCGGGCGACAGCGTCGTCTTCGAGCCCATTCCGCCGGACATCGCCCGCGTCAGCGCGTTCTTCCTGGCCATGGACGCGCCCGAACACACCCGGCTGCGCAAGCTCATCGCGGCCGCCTTCTCGCCCCGGCACATCGCCAAGATCTCGGAGTCGATCCAGCGGAACGCCCGCGAGATCGTCGAGGAATTCGCGACGATGCCCGATCCGGACATCGTGCAGGATCTGTCACGAAAGCTGCCCGAGCGAACCTTCTTCGACATGATCGGCGTCCCGATGGACGACCGCGAGCGCGTCGGAAACCTCGTGAACGTGGTGACCGGCCACGCCGTACGGGACGCGAACGAGGATCCGATCGAGCGGCTGCTGCGGTTCAACCGTGACCTGCGCGAGTACGGGGCCGAGCTCGCCGCGCGACGGCGGGTCGAACCCGCTGATGACGTC
This sequence comes from Dactylosporangium sp. CA-092794, assembly GCF_050948465.1. Lineage (NCBI taxonomy): Bacteria > Bacillati > Actinomycetota > Actinomycetes > Micromonosporales > Micromonosporaceae > Dactylosporangium > Dactylosporangium sp. CA-092794. Next base: position 5,640,166 of record NZ_CP192044.1, read on the forward strand.
ATGACGAGCCTGGCCGCGGCCGAGTTGGACGGCCAGCGACTGTCCGACGACGAGATGGGTGCCGCGATGGTGCTGCTCGCGGTCGCCGGCAACGACACGACACGGCAGACGACATCCCACGCGGTGAAGGCGCTGTCGGACAATCCGGATCAGCTGGCCTGGTTGCGCGAGGATCTCGACGGGCGGCTGCAGGGGGCGGTCGAGGAGTTCATCCGCTGGGCGACCCCCATCATCCAGTTCGCTCGGGTGGCTTCGCGCGATTGCCAGGTGGGTGAACAAATGATCCGTCGCGGCGAGAAGGTCGTGATGGTCTACTCGAGTGGAAACCGGGACGAGAGCGTGTTCGCCGATCCATACACGTTCGACCTGACGCGGACGCCGAACCTCCACGTCGGGTTCGGCGGTGGCGGCATCCACTACTGTCTCGGCGCACCCGTGGCGCGGGCGCAGTTGCGCGCGCTGTTCCGCGAGTTGCTGCACAAAGTTCCTCGGCTCGAGGTCGGCGAACCGACCTATGCGTCGACCACGCTCGTCAACGCGGTCGCCGCCATGCCCGCGCACAACCCGGACGCGTCCCACTGAACGCGGCGCCCGGGCCAACGGACGTCGAAGGGATCATCGTGGGAATCCTCCCAGCCAAACTGCATCACGTCGGGCTGGTCGTGCGCGATATCGAGACGATCGCGGGAGGGTACGCAGAGTTGTTCGGGCTGGACACCTGGTGCGTCCACCACGTCGCGGAGTCCGTGACCGAAGCGACCATCCGGGGCGCTACCGCACAGATCAGCGGTCGCGTCGGCGTCGGCGCCGCGCCCTGGGGTGACGAGTTCTGGCTGATCGAACCTGGGGCGGGTCGCAGCGGTTACAAGGACTTCCAGGCGACGAACGGTCATGGCATCCACCACCTGGCCTTCGCGGCCGACCCGGCCGAAACGGAACGGTCGGTCGACGCCTTCGCCGCACTCGGCGTGGACGTGGCACAGCGGTACGAGATCGCCGGTGTGGGCCAGGTGACCGAACTCGACACCCGCGAGCTGCTCGGCGGCTACTACGTGCAGTTGGTGACCTCGGCGAGCACGGGCAGGTTCGAGCTGCCGAGGGGCGACTTGCTCGACCTGTCGGGCTCCTACGCGCGACCCGACGGTATGGGGCCGCTGCCGGCGCCACGCGGCATCCAGCACTTCGGCGTGGTCGTCCGGGACATGGTGAAGCACCTCGACGCGTACGAGCAAGTGTTCGGCATCGGGGACTGGATCGTCCAGAATTGGCGTACTGAACCCGGCTCGCTCGAATCGCCGACGTTCGAGGGACGTCCGGTGGAACACGAGTACTTCGCTGCGGCCTCACCGTTCGACGGGCCGCTCGGTTTCGAGGTGGTGCAGCCGACACTGGGTCCGTCGGACTACAAGGAGAACTTTCTCCAGGTGGTCGGAGAGGGCATCCACCACCTGAACGTCGTCGGGTTGGACGATCACCGGCACTGGCTCCGACTGCGTGACTGGCTCGAAGGCGCTGGGGTATCGGTCTGCATGAGCGGCACCCTCATGGGCGGCATCGCGGAGTTCTACTACCTCGACACCCGGCGACGACTCGGCGGGATCGCGATCGAGTGCTTCGGAATGGACCCCGAAGCCGACCTGACCACGGTGAAACCCCGCGGTCCCTACTACCGAATCACCAAGGGCCTGCCTCCGCATGAGGCCGGGACTTGAACGCCAAGGAGGCGGCAATCGTGAGCGCAGTACGCGTGGTCGTCAACATCCACGTCAAGCCAGGCGGCGAGGAGGCGCTCAAGGAGGGATGGATCAGCACCTACGAACGCGCCAATGCCGAGCGTGGTTGCCTGCAATACGAACTGATGCAGTCCACTACCACGCCCAGCAACTTCGCCATCCTGGAGCACTGGGCGGACCAGGAATGCTACGCCGCTCACTGGGAGGCGGAACGCAGCCGCGAGATCCCCTACGCGCACCTGCTCGACTGGGGAACCCGGATCACCGGTAAGGACGGCGTGGAGTTCTACGAGCAGCAGTACTACCGCCAGGTCAACGGCGAATGGGTACCAGTGACGCCCGAGGCCACGCCCTCCTCGTGATGCGTGTACACCGGCGACGCAGCGTCAGCGCCGCGGCAGCTGGAGCAGCCGCACGGCGAGCCGGCGAAAACGCTCCTGGTCCTCCGCCTCGTCGAGATCGAGGACCACGCTGCGCTTGCCCAGGTTGTAGTGCCAGAAGTACAGGCTCCGGTCGGGGTGCGCAGTGTCGCGGTGGAACGGCCCGTACGCGCGGGTGACCTCGCCGCCCGGCGGCTCAACGCGGACGACGTCGGCGCCCAGGCCGGCGAGCACCTTGCCGCAGTACTCGCCGAGCTCGTTGCCGATCTCGATGACCCGCAGGCCGCCGAGGAACCCCTCGAACCGCACGCGGAACTCCCTCGCAACGGTGAGCGACGTGAGGATCATGACACGCCTTGCCACCAAAAACTATATATTCAGCTTGCGAAAAACTATACATTCTCTAGTCAAGAGCCGGGTTCCTCGCTAGCCTCGGAGTCCACCGGGCGGCGCCGCCCGAGCGCGGCGTCGACGCACATGACCGGCGAAACAGTTGAGGAGCGTGGGATGGCCGAGGCCGAACTTCCGAAGATCATCAGCGTCGACGACCACGTCATCGAGCCGCCGGGACTGTTCGAGCGATGGTTGCCTCGCAAGTACCACGAGCGTGCACCGCGCGTTGAGCGCCGCATGATCAGCCGCGCCTCCCGGCTCTACGACGGCCTGGTGGAAGACCCCGACGGCGATCCGGGCGACGTGTGGTTCTTCGGCCGTTCCGCATACGTGCTCCGCCGCCCGATCCTGATCCTGAAGGACCGCGAGACCTCCGCCGAGACGCGGGGCAATGAGCCGGTCACCTACGACGAGATGCACCCGGGCTGCTACGACCCCAAGGCCCGCCTGGAAGTGATGACCGACCAGCACGTCGAGGCATCACTGGCCTTCCCGACCTTCCCACGCTTCTGCGGGCAGGCGCTGAGCGAGCAGACCACGGACGATCGCGAGTTCGGGCTGGCGTGCGTCACCGCCTACAACGACTTCATGGTGGAGGAGTGGTGCGGCGACTCAGGAGGCCGCCTGATTCCCCTGCCGGTCGTGCCGCTGTGGGACTCGGCCCTCGCGGCCGCGGAGATCCGCCGCAATGCCGCCAGGGGCGTCCGCGCGGTCGCGTTCAGCGAGGTGGTCGGGCACCTCGGGTTCCCGAGCATCCATGACGGGAACTGGGATCCGTTCTTCGCCGCGTGCGAGGAGACGGGCACCGTCATCTGCATGCACATCGGCTCGTCGTCGAAGATGATGCCGATGCCGCCCGGGGCCGCCGACATCGTCGCGCCCGTGATGCAGTTCAGCAACTCATTCGTTTCCATGGCCGACTTCATCTTCTCCGGTGTGCTGGACCGGTTCCCCGGCCTGAAGCTGGCCTACTCGGAGGGGCAGGCGGGCTGGATGCCCTACGCGATGGAGCGCATGGACCACGCGTACCAGCACCACACCTGGTCGCACGAGGACAATGTGATCGCCGAACTGCCGTCGACCTACGTCCGCCGTAACATGTACGGCTGCATCTTCTCCGACCGGCACGCCCTCGAGCAGGCCGACAAGATCGGCGTCGGCAATCTCATGTTCGAGGTCGACTTCCCGCATGCCGACGGGCCCTTCCCGAACACCTACGAGCACATCACGCAGCAGTTCGACGGCATCGATCCGGATATCGCGTACAAGGTCCTGCGAGGCAACGCGATCGAGCTGTACGGCCTGGATCTCGACGGCAACGTCGGTGCCGGCCGGTCGGCCGCATGACGGGCGCGGCCCTCGGCTTCTCTCCGGGCGCTCGCGAGATGTTCGGTCCGGAACCCGAAATGCCGGAGGAGATGACGCGCCTGCATCGCGTCATCTGGCGAATCCGGGGAGAAGCCGTGGGCGCGACCTTTGACGTCGCGCCGTGCCCCTACCCGGCCGAGGAGATCGCCGCGCTGCGCCGGAACGGTTGCCGCCTGGCGTATCTGCCCGCGGAACTGGCGACCCAGGAGGGGCGGCACGTCCTCGGCCGCATGTTTCCGGCGATGCGCAGCTTCAGCACCCTCGCGGACAACGTCATCACGAACGACTTCGACCCGTCAGGCTGGTTCGACTACGAAGCCGCGATCGCCTGCCCCTACCTGGGGACCGACGAGCGGCAGCTCCTCGACGACGTGACCGCGGCGGGCCGCGGACTGCTCAACCTCAACCAGTACGTCGTCGCCGGTCAGGACAGCAAACTGCTCACCGGACGTCTTCTGGACGAAGGAGGTACCTGGATCCGGGCGCGCTCGCGCATCGACGGCCGCCTGGTCTCGGCGCGCTTCGACGGTGACGTCGAAGCGACGGCGCTCGGCGTCGATTACCTCGACCCCGTCCCGGGCAGTCTGCTCGTGGGCTACGACCTGGACGCCGAGGACCACGGCTCGACGCACGGGGGCCGATCGACCGCGGCGTACGCCATGGGACATGCCGCACTCACGCCGAGCGACCGGGCGCGGACGAGGCTCGATCCGCACCCGGGGGTGAGCCGGTTCGTCGCCGAGCTCGATGCCGAAGCCGAGTGGCGAAGGCTGACGTCGCTCCTCGTCGGCTTCGGCTTCCACGACGAACTGCGCATGAGCGCGGAGTCCTATGTGGACTCTCTGCCGCGGTTCCCGGCTCGCGGCGGCGGGTACCCCGGGCGATTCGACGTGCCACTGGTCCTGGAGACGCGGATCCCGTGGCAGCGGCAGGCCGCACTGGCCGGCATTCGCGTCGTTGCGAGGACCATGGACTACGAACCGGTGGACGAGGCATCGCGCATGCCCGCCGCGCCCTACGCCGGCTGGTTCACCAACTGGGGTGCGCGCTTTCCCGACCCCATCGCGCCGGGTGACGCCCGGGCCCGGCTCGAACCGGCCGAGGTCGGCGCGAACCTGGTCGAGTTGGTAACGATGACGTTCGCCCATCCGGATCTCACCGCGAGCGGCCGGCTCTTCGACGCGATCGGGTACAAGCTGCCGTATATCGAGCGCAAGCCCGGCATCAGCTTCGGCAGTGAGCCCCGGACTCCCTGTGTGTACTACTGGCGCGGCGCCGCCGAGATCGGTGCGAACCTGCATCCGAAGGCCTTCGCGATCTTCCGCCCGCTCGTCCGCCGGCGCGAGATCGCCGTCGCATGAGTCCCGGTCGCAGGTCGGCCGCCGTGCTGGGCGGCCTGAGAGGGCTCGGCGCTACGATGTTCGCCTCGCTGGCGAACCGGAACTTCCGCCTCTACGCCGCCGGTCAGACCGCCTCCGCAGTCGGTACCTGGATGCAGACGGTGGCCCAGTCGTGGCTGGTGCTGGTCCTCACGAACTCTCCCGGCATGGTCGGGCTGCTCGTCGCGGTGCAGATGGCTCCGGTACTCGTGTTCGGCCCGTACGCCGGCGCCGTCGCCGACCGCGCACACAAGCGGCGGATGATCATCGTGGTGCAGGCGGTGATGGGCGGCGTGGCGCTGACGCTCGGCGTGCTGACGATGACGGGAGCCGTCACGACCTGGCACGTTTTCGTCCTGGCCGCATTGCTCGGCAGCACCACCGCCTTCGACAGCCCGGTGCGGCAGGCCTTCATCATCGAGATGGTGGGGCGGGAGCACCTGCGCAACGCGATGGGCCTCAACCTGGTCGTCATCAACGTCGCGAGGGCGGTCGGCCCGGCGGTGGCCGGCGTCGTGATCGCGACCGGCGGCACCGGCCTGTGCTTCGTGCTCAACGCGGCCAGCTATCTCGCGGTCGTGGTGGCGATGATCCGTCTTGACGTCTCGACGTTGCAACCGCACGAGCCGGCGCCGCGAATGCGTGGTCAGGCGCTCGACGGCGTGCGGTACGCCTGGCGGACGCCCCAGATCCGTACGCCGTTGCTCATGATGTCGGCGGTTGGCTGCTTCGTCTTCGAATACCCCGTTACCCTTCCCGTGCTGGCGACGCACGATCTGCACGGTGGCCCGGACGCCTATGGTTTCCTTACCGCGGCCATGGGAGTAGGCGCGATCGCCGGCGGGCTGTGGTCTGCGGCGCGGGGGAGCACCGGGACGCCGGGACTGGTCAAGCTGCTGCTCGGCTTCGCGGCGACACTCACGGCGGCGGCGCTCGTGCCAACGCTGCCCGTCGCTCTCGTCGCCATCGCCCTCGTCGGCGCGTGGGGTACGGCGTCGATAACCCATGGAGTGGGCACCGTCCAACTTGCCGCCGAACCGCACATGCGCGGCCGGGTCATGGCCATGTGGACGGTCGCCTTTCTGGGCCTCACCCCGCTGGGTGGCCCGCTGGTGGGCCTGGTGAGTGCGCGGTTCGGCGGTCGCGGCGGGCTGCTGCTCGGTGCGGCGACGTGCGTCGTCGTCGCGGTCGGCGGCGTCGTCGCCGTCGCGCACGGACGTGCGGCCGCGATTGTTCCTTCCGTACAGCATCTCTCCCGCGAGGAAGTCTGAATGAGAGCGGTGGCATACGGGCGCGGCGGGGTCCTGCAGCAGATCTCCCTCGACCGGCCGACGCCGCGGCCCGGTGAGGTGCGGGTCCGCGTGGGCGTCTCCGGCGTGAACCCGGCCGACTGGAAGAACCGGCGCAACTACGCCGGCGCCGCGCCGGTCGTGCCCCATCACGATGGCGGCGGTGTCATCGACGCTGTCGGCGACGGCGTCGACCCGCGGCGCGTCGGTCAGCGGGTCTGGCTCTGGGAGACGGGACGCCAGCGCCGCGGGGGCACGGCTCAGGAGTTCACGGTCGTACCGCACCGGCACGCGGTGGCGCTGCCGGACGGCGTCGGCCTGGAGCTTGCCGCCTGTCTCGGCGTGCCCGCGGTCACGGCGCATCGCTGCCTCACCATCGCCGAAGGCGGTCCCGCCCGCTTGGCGCCCGGTGCCCTGTCCGGTCAGACTGTGCTGGTTGCCGGCGGTGCCGGGGCCGTGGGTCACGCGGCCACGCAGCTGGCCCGGTGGAGCGGCGCGAATGTGATCGCCACCGTGAGCACCGACGAGAAGGTGGCGCTCGCGGAGGCGGCGGGTGCCCACCACGTCGTGCGCTACCGGGACCCGGACGTCGCCGAGCGGATCCGGGCGCTGGCCCCGGGCGGGGCGGACGTGATCGTCGAGGTGGCGCCGCACCAGAACGCGGAGCTGGACGCGGTGGTACTGGCGCCCGGCGGCGCTGTCGCGGCCTACGCGGGCCGGGCGGAGACCCGGGCGGTGCTCCCGGTCGGCGCGCTGCTCGCGGTCAACGCGCGCTGGCAGTTCGTGCAGGCGTTCACGATGCCCGATCGCGCCAAGGAGGCGGCCCTCGACGCCATTTCCGCCGCCCTCGTCGAGCACGCGCTTCCCGTCGGCGCCGCCGCCGGGCTGCCCTTGCACCGGTTCCCGTTGGAGCGGGCGGCGGAGGCGCACGACGCGGTCGAGGCCGGCGTCGTCGGCAAGGTGCTGGTGGAGATCGACGGTTCGCTGCGTTAGTTCTGGAGATTTTGAGAGGAGCCCGTGATGACGTCTCTGGCCGAGCCGGTGCCGCCCCGTGCGCTCGACGGCATCCGCGTCGTCGATCTCACCGGCGGTGTCGCCGGACCGCTCGCCGCCATGCACCTGGCCGACTTCGGGGCCGAGGTGGTCATGGTGGAGCCGCCGCAGGGCAGTGCCGACCGGACCCGGCCCGGCTTCGCCATGTGGGGCCGCAACAAGCGCAGCGTGGTCGTCGATCCCGGATCGCCCGAAGACCTGGCGCGGCTGCGCGCGCTCATCGACGCGGCGGACGTCGTGGTCACCAACGCGTTCGACGGCCCGTACTCGTCGGTCTCGTCGCCCGAGTCCACCCGGGCGAACAACCCACGTCTGGTACACCTGCAGCTGCCGGCCTTCCTCGGCGAACCTCGCTGGTCCGGTGGGGGCGAGTCGGCCGATCTGGTGTGGGCGCTGTCGGGGATGTGCCTGCGGCAGAGCTCCTTCGAGGGCGGCCCGGTCGACAACGTCATCCCGTACATCCTCTACATCCAGGGAGCGTGGGCGGCGGCCGCGGCGACGGCGGCCCTGATCGAGCGGGAGACGTCGGGTCACGGGCAGGTGGTCACCGTCGGCGGCCTGCACGCGACGATGGTGGCGTACGCGTACATCATCGACCCCGAGGCGCCGGAGCCCGTGGCGAACTACGGCCCCGGAGGGCTCAACCCGACCTACACGCGGTACCGGTGCGCCGACGGTCACTGGGTGCTGCTGGCCGCGCTGACCGCGAAGTTCACCCGCGAGGCGCTTCGGGTGCTCGGCCTCTCCCACGTACTCGACGACGAACGGGTCAACGGCGACGTCGAGGCGGTGCGGTTGCCGGAGAACCGGAGCTGGATCCGGGGTCTCATCGCGGAGCGGTTCGCGACGCGGACGAGCCCGGAGTGGATCGCCACGTTTGGCGACGCGGGCGTGCCCATCGGACCGCTGCTCGATCGGGACGACTGGATGGACTCGCCCATGCTCGACCCGATCGGTGCGCGGCTCGAGATCGACGATCCTGAGCGTGGCCGCGTGGTGATGCCGGCGAACCCGATCAACCTCGTGGGCACACCGGCGACGGTGCGGTGGCCGGCGCCGCCGCTCGGTGCGCGCATCTCGGCCGCGGGCGCCTGGACGCCGCGCACCGAGCGGGCTCCGGAACCGCCGGTGGGCATCTCGCCGCTGACGGGCACCCGCGTGCTCGATCTCGGTACCGTCCTCGCCGGTCCCTTGACCGGAACGCTGCTGTCGGACATGGGCGCCGATGTCGTCAAGGTCGAGGTGCCCGCCGGTGATGACTTCCGGCTGCGCGGCATGCCGTACATCCGCGGCCAGCGTGGCGCCGCCATCGACTTGAAATCGCCGGAGGGCCTCGATGCGTTCCATGCCCTCGTCCGGACCTCGGACGTGGTCGTCGACAACTACCGCGCCGGAGTCCTCAAGCGGCTGAAGATCGACTACGACCACCTGAAGGCCGTCAACCCGGACATCATCACCATGTCGATCACCGGCTACGGCGAGGACAACGAGTTCTCGTCGCAGGCGGCCTTCGACCCGCTGCTGCAGGCGCGCAGCGGCATGATGACGGCGCAGGGCGGCGACAGCGAGCCGGTCATGAGCACCGTCGGCATCAACGATGTCGTCACCGCCGCGTGCGCCGCGCTCGGCGTCGTGCTGGCCCTGTTCCATCGCCGGCGCGGTGGGGGCGGGCAGAAGGCATGGCTCAGCCTGACCGGCTCGTCGACGTACGCGCAGTGCGAGGAGCTCATCCGCGTGGCCGGCCGCCGGCCGCCGAAGGTGGGCGGGCGGGACTACCGAGGGCCGGGTCCTGCCGACTCGTTCTACCGGACGCGGGACGGCTGGGTGCGGCTGCGGGTGCCGGACGGCTCGATGGAGATGCTCTGCCGGGCGATGGGCGTCGCGGACGCCGAAGCCGCGACGCTCGGCGCGGCGTTCGCCGCGATGACGCGCGAGGAGGCGCTGCAGCGGCTCACCGCCGCCGCCGTTCCGGCCGTGCCGGCGCGCCGGGTCGGCGAGCTGCTGGCCGACCCCGAGTACAAGCGGTGCGGCGTCTTCGACGAGATGAAAACCGCCGACGGCAAGCTCATCTCCGTCCCCGGCCGGTACGTGCGGTTCTCGCGCTCGCAGCACGACCACCCGCTCTTCCCGCCGGGTGTCGGCGAGCATACGACCGAGGTGCTCCGCGAGGCCGGCCTGCCCGACGAGCGGATCGCGGAGCTGCTCGAGCGCGGTGCCGTGCGCGAGGGACGGCCGATGGCGTACCGGACCTTTGCCGCCTACTACCGCTGACGCGGTCCGGCTCCGGTCAGCGGCGGGCGGCGGCCGCGACCGGGCCGGGGTAGGTGGCCAGTGCCCCGCCGTCCAGCGGGATGGAGGCCGCGGTGATGTAGCGGCTCTCGGCGGAGACGAGGAAGGCCACCAGCGCGGCGACCTCCTCGGGGGTGGTCGGCTCGGCGATCATCCGGTTGTTGCGGCGCGCCGCGCTCTTCACCGGATCGGCGAACGTGTGCGCCGTTTCCTCGCTGAGGATCGAGCCGAGAACGATCGCGTTGGCCCGGATGTTGTGCTCCGCGTAGTCCATCGCGATCTGGCGGGTCAGTCCCTCCAGCGCCGCCTTCGACGTCGCGTACGCGGGCGAGGCCCGGTACACGCGGTGGGCACTGATGGAGGAGATGTTCACGATCGCGCCGCCGCCTGCCGCGACCATGTGGCCGATGCCGTACTTGGCGAGCCAGAAGGCGCCGTAGACGTTGACCTTCATCAGCCGGTCGAACAGCTCGGTGGGTTCGTCGGCGATCGGCCGCTCGCCGACCCCTCGCAGTACGTCGCTCGCCGCGGCGTTGTTGACGATGACGTCGAGCCGTCCGAACTCGGCGACGGTGCGTTGCATGGCGTCGCGCACCGCCTGCTCGCTGGAGATGTCCGTCGGGACGAACAGAGCGCGCCCGCCACGCTCGCGCACCCGCCCGGCGATCGCCTCGCCCGAACCGCTGCGGCCGAGACCGGCCACCGCCATGCCCTCGTCGACCAGGCGGTCGATGATGGCCGCGCCCATACTCTTCGTCGCGCCGCTGACGATCGCGACCTTGCCCTCAAGAGACCGCATTGCCGCACCCTATCCGGCAGTACGGAGGTCTACAAGCAAAATCTATAGACTTTCTTGCCCATCCCGGCTACCGTCCGCACCATGAAGATCGCCGCTTGACCGGGTTGCAAGCGAAAGGAAGGTACCCGCATGGTCGACCCGATTACCGCTTCCGTTGTCACGCATCGCTTCGCGGCGATCGTCGAGGAGATGGGCGAAGCGATGCTGCGGACCGCGTACTCGCAGATCCTCAACTCCAGCCGCGACTTCTCGACCGCGATCACCGACGCCGACGCGCGGCTCATCTCCCAGGCCGAGCACGTGCCGATCCACGTCGGCTCGCTGCCGTGGGCCGTGCAGGCGATCAACGAGTTCTTCGCCGGGCGGGTCAACCCGGGCGACGTCTATCTGCTCAACGACCCGTACCACGGCGGCAACCACCTGCCCGACCTGACGGCCTTCGTGCCGGTGTTCTCGGGCGGCGACCTCGTGTTCTGGTCGATCAACCGGGCGCACCAGAGTGACATCGGCGGCTCCACCCACGGTGCCTACAACCCCGAGGCGACCGAGATCTGGCAGGAGGGCCTGCGAATCACGCCGTTGAAGCTGTACGACGCCGGCGTCGTGCGTGACGACGTCATGACGATGGTCGCCACGAACGTGCGGCACGCGGAGGACTTCCTCGGCGACCTGCGCGCCATGGTCGGGTCGGCCCGGATCGGGGAGCGCCGCGTCCTGCGGCTGCTCGAGGAGTTCGGGACCGCGACGGTGCAGGCGGCGGTCGAGGCGATCTTCGACAGTGCCGAGCGCGAGACGCGCGAGTGCATCAGCACCTGGAAGCAGGGCGTGTTCTTCGGCGAGTCGGTGCTCGACGACGACGGCCACGGCACCGAGGATGTGTACATCCGCGCCAAGGTGACGGTCGCCGGCGACCGTCTCGAGGTGGATCTGACCGACTCGCACCCACAGGTGGCCGGGTTCATCAACTCCTCGTACCCCAACATGATGTCGGCCGTCTACATGGCCCTGTCGTACCTCATCGAGCCGCGGACGCCCAAGAACTCCGGCATGTTCCGCGCCGTCGACGTCATCGCCAAGCAGGGCACGGTCGTGTGGGCGTACCCTCCGGCGCCGGTCACCATGGCGACGAACCACTGCGCGCAGGAGATCGCCGAGTCGATCATCAAGGCGCTGGCCGGCGCGTGCCCGGATCGGGTGATCGCGGGGTGGGGCCGCCGCTTCCGCATCGCGATCAAAGGCGTCGACCCGCGTACCGACCGGCAGTTCATCTGGCACATGTTCCACGCGCGTCCGGGCGGCGGTGCCTCACCGGTCGGTGACGGATGGGAGACCGCGGGCGAGGGGCAGGCGGCCGGCGCGTCGAAGTTCGGCTCCGTCGAGGTCGCCGAGAACCGGTTCCCGCTGTTCTTCGAGCACCACGAGTTTCGCCCGGACTCCTTCGGCGATGGCGAGTACCGGGGCGGCCTCGGCTCGGTGCTCAAGCTCAGGGTCGAGGTCGAGCAGCCGGCGGTCGCGAACACCGCGGGGGATGGCGCAAGGCATCCGTCGTACGGGATCCTCGGCGGCCGGGACGGTCTGCCGCACCGGTACCGGCTGATCTCCGGCACCTCCGAACGGGTGCTGAAGACCAAGGAGGTCGGGATCGTGGTCCAGCCCGGCGACGTCTTCTGCATCGAGGCGGCCGGCGGAGGGGGCTACGGCGACCCGCGGAAGCGGCGACCGGAGGCCCGGCAGTTCGACCGGGAGAGCGGGTTCGTGGCTGCTGCGACGGAAGGGGCTGAGTGATGTACCGAATCGGCATCGACATCGGCGGCACGTTCACCGATCTCGCGGCGGTGGACGAGCACGGGCGGGTCGTCATCGCCAAGACCTCATCGACTCCGGCCGACCCGTCCGAAGGACTGCTGGAGGGGCTCAACGTCCTGGCGGGCGAGCTCGGACTCGACCGGGCCGCGCTGCTGGCGCGGACCGAGCGCATCGTGCACGGCACGACGGTGGCGACGAACGCGTTGCTGGAGAGCAAGGGCGCCACCGTCGCGCTGCTCACGACCGAAGGCCATCGCGACGTCATCGAGATGCGCGAGGGCCTGAAGGACGACCGCTACAACGTGCGCATGGCCCCGCCGGTGCCACTCGTGCCACGCGCTCGGCGCATCGGCGTCCGGGAGCGAATGCGCGCGGACGGCACCGCGTCGACGCCGCTGGACGCGACGTCCCTGGCCACGGCGCTCGCCGACGTCGAGAAGATGGGCGTCGACGCGGTCGCGGTCTGTTACCTGCACTCGTACCGCAACGACGAGCACGAGGCCGCCACCGGCCGCGCACTGGCCGAGCAGCTTCCGGGCGTCTACGTCTCGCTGTCGTCCGCGGTCCTTCCCCAGATCAAGGAGTACGAGCGGGTCTGGACGACCGTGGTCAACGCCTACGTCGGCCCGGTCGTCTCGTCCTACCTGTCCCGGTTGAGCGGGAAGCTGCTCGACGCCGGCTACGCCGGCGACGTTCTGATCATGCACTCGCACGGCGGGGTGGCCCCGGTCGAGCAGTCGAGCCGCCTCGCGGCCGGCGCCGTGCTGTCCGGCCCGGCGGGCGGCGTCGCCGCGGGCGTCTACGCGTCGCGCCTGCTGCGTGAGCCCAACGTGATCACCTTCGACGTGGGCGGCACGAGCACGGACATCTCCTTGCTGCAGAACGGCGAGGCGCACCTGACGAGCGACAAGAAGGTCGGCATCGCCAAGGTGTCCCTGCCCTCGCTCGACATCCACACGCTGGGAGCCGGCGGCGGGTCGATCGCCCGGGTCGCCGGGAACATCCTGCACGTCGGGCCCGAGAGCGCGGGTGCGGTTCCCGGACCGGCGTGCTACGGCCGCGGCGGCGAGCTGCCGACGGTCACCGACGCCAACGTGGTGCTGGGCCTGCTGGACCCGGACCGCTTCCTCGGCGGCCGCATGGCGCTGGACGTCGACGCCGCGCGGGCCGCCGTCGGGCGGATCGCCACCAAACTCGGCACGAGCGTCGTCGACGCCGCGCAGGGTATCTGGAAGATCGTGAATACGACGATGGCCGAGGGCACGCGCATCGTCTCCGTGCGCAGGGGTGTCGACCCTCGTCGCTTCGCGCTTGTCGCGTTCGGGGGAGCGGCGGGCGTGCACGCTACGGCCGTTGCCCGGCTGCTGGGGATCAACCGGGTCGTCGTGCCGAACGTCGCCTCGGTGCTGTCGGCGTGGGGCATGCTCGCCAGCGACCTGCGGTTCGAGCTGGTGCGCTCGCACCTCGACGCCGCTGCCCGCATGTCGGCGGCCGGCATCCGGGACGTCCTGGCGTCGATGGAGTGCGAGGCGCGCGAGCGGCTGGCCGGCTTCTCCGGCGAGGTCGTGGTCCGGCGCTCTCTGGACATGCGGTACGGGGAGCAGATCTCGGAGATCAACGTGCCGATCGACGGGATCGAGCTCGACGGGCCGACCGCGATCGACGACATCGTCGCCCGGTTCCACAAGCGTCACGAGGAGCTGTACTCCTACAACGCACCGGGCCAGGAGGTGGCCGTTGTCAACGCACGGGTGGCGGTCATCGGCCGGCTGCCCGAGGTGCGGGCCGAGGCGCTGCGGGTGCCCGCCGCCGGACCGCTGCGGTCGACGTCGCGGCGCGTGTACCTCGACCGGTGGGTGGATGTGCCGGTCTACCAACTCGACGACCTGCCACCGGGCGGTCGCATCCCTGGCCCCGCGCTGGTCGAGTCGCCGACGACCACGGTGCTCGTCCGCGAGCACGAGCACACATCGATCACTCCCCACGGCTGGCTCGACATCGACCTGGCGGCGATGTGATGCCCACCGGCACCGGGGCGGCCGCGGCGCTGCCGGCGGCGCTGGACATCGTGGAGCGCGGGTTCGCCGAGGCGAACCCGCGCAGCGCCGGGCAGTACCGCTCGGCACTCGCGGTACTGCCCGGTGGCAACACGCGCACCACCCTGTACTACAGCCCGTTCCCGGTCGTCTTCACCGAGGGCGAGGGCCAGCATCTGACCGACCTCGACGGGCACGTCTACACCGACTTCCTCGGCGAGTACTCGGCCGGGCTGTACGGCCACTCCCACCCGGTGATCATGGGCGCGGCGCGCGCCGCCCTGGAGCGCGGGATGGCCCTCGGCGGACCCAACACCTACGAGGCCGAGCTCGCCGGGCTGATCGAGCGGCGCTACCCGTCCGTCGAGCTGCTCCGGTTCACCAACTCCGGTACCGAGGCCAATCTCATGGCTCTCGCGACGGCCCGGGTGTGCACCGGACGGACTCACACCCTCGTCTTCGACGGGTGCTACCACGGCAGCGTCCTGAGCTACCGCGGTGAGTCGCCCATCAACGCGCCGTTCCCCGTGGTCGTGAGCCGCTACAACGACATCGACACGACGGTCGCGCTGATCGAGCGGCATCGTCACGACCTCGCCGCCGTGATCCTCGAACCACTGCTCGGCGGCGGCGGGGTGATCGCCGCGGCGCCGGAGTTCCTGCACGCCGTGCGTGAGGTCACCACGCGCCACGGCATCGTGCTGATCCTCGACGAGGTCATGACCTCGCGGCTGGCGCCGGGCGGGTTGCAGGGCGTGCACGGCGTCCGGCCGGACCTGACGACCTTCGGTAAGTACCTCGGCGGGGGGTTCAGCTTCGGCGCCTTCGGCGGCGCCCGCGACCTCATGGGTCGCTACGACCCGGCGAGCAACGGCGCGATCACGCATCCCGGCACGTTCAACAACAACGTCCTGAGCATGGCGGCCGGCGCGGCCGGCCTGCGCGAGGTGTTCACCCCCGACGTCGTGGTGGCGCACAACGCGCGCGGCGACGACCTGCGACGCGCCATGAACGATGTCTTCGCCTCGGCGCGGGTGGAGATGTCGGCCACCGGCGTCGGCTCGTTGATCGGCATCCATTTCCAGACCACGCCGATCGCGCGGCCGGACGACGTGCGCCCCGCGACCCAGCAGCGCGCGCTGCTGCATCTGGAGATGATGGCGCGCGGCTACTACTTCGCCCGGCGCGGCTATCTGGCCCTGCCGCTGCCGCTCACCGCGGGCGACCTGGACGGGTTCGTCGCCGCTCTGGGCGACGTGGTCGCCGAGCACGCGCACTTGCTGAGGAGCCGTTCGTGATCACCACCAACGACCGCCCGTCGGTCCGGGACGCACGGGGTGGCGCTGGTCGCCGCGCTGGGCGACATCGTACTGCTCGGGCGCTGAGCAGTACGACCTTGACGTGCGTGTACGCCGCCACTACGGTAGATTCTATAGATTTTGAAGACGAGCGATGGAGGGTCGAGTGCCTCTCGATTTCGGGTTGGCCGGCAAGCGGGCCGTCGTGGTGGGCGCGGGGTTCGGCATCGGCCGGGACACCTCGCTGACGCTGGCGGCCGGCGGGGCGTCCGTCATGTGCGTCGACATCGACCCGGCGCGGGCCGAGGACATCAAGTCCGAGATCCTCACCGGCGCCGGCAAGGCGGAGGCCTTCGCGGGCGACATGACCGACCGGGCGGCCGTCGAGGCACTGCGCGACGCGACGACGGCGTCGTTCGGTGGCGCCGACATCGTCGTCGACATCATCGGCGTCGCCTGGAACCTCGGCATCCTGGAGATGACCGATGACATCTGGGACCGCAACTTCCGCATGAACCTCGGGCACAACTACCTGGTCACCCAGGTCTTCGCCCGGCAGATGCGCGACCAGGGCACCGGCGGTTCGATCGTGCACATCGTGTCGGCGACCGGGTTCCTGCCGCACGTCGGCAGCGTCGCCTACAGCGCCGCGAAGGCGGGGCTCATCTCGCTGATCCAGGCGAGCGCCGTGGAGCTGGCGCCCTACTCCATCCGCGTCAACGGGGTGGCACCGGGCGTCGTCGACACCCCGCGCCGGCGGGCTGAGTTCACCGAGACGAGCGTCGCCAACTCGCTGCGCAACGTACCGATGCGGCGGTTCGGCACGACCCAGGAGATCGCCGACACCGCCGTCTTCCTCTCGTCGTCGCTCGCCACCTACATCACCGGTCAGGTGTACCTGGTCGACGGCGGCGCGATGGCGGTCGGCCCGTTCCCCAGCGCCCTTCCCGATGCGCGGTAGCGTCGAGCTCCTGCTCGACGGGCTGGTGTTCGCCGAGGCGCCGCGCTGGCACGCGGGTCGCCTCTGGTGCTCCGACATCTTCGCCCAGCGGGTGGTCGCGGTGGACGAAACGGGCAGCTGCGAGACCATGGTGTCCTTCGACGGCGACCAGCTGCCGGTCGGCCTGGGTTTCCTGCCCGACGGCCGGCTGCTCATGACGAACCTGGACCGGCCGGAGGTGCTGCGTCTCGACGCGCCCGGCGTGGTGAACGTCCACGCCGACCTGTCGGCGCTCGCCGTCGGCATCGTCAACGACATGGTGGTCGACCGCGACGGTCGCGCGTACGTCGGCTCGTCGGGCGCTCGCGACGCCGGCGCGACCGTCATCCCGAGTACCGGCAACGTCATCGTCGTCGAGCCGGACGGGTCGGCGCGGGTGGCCGCCGACCGGCTGTGGGGACCGAACGGACCCGCCATCACGCGCGACGGCAGCTACTACATCGTGTCCGAGCTGCCCGGCAGCACCCTGGTGGCATTCGACCGGACGCCCGATGGCGCACTGCACAACCGTCGCGTCTGGGCCGATCTGCGGCCGTACCGGGCCGACGGCATCGCCGTCGACGCACAGAACGCGGTGTGGACGGCGTCGCCGGCGGCGGGGGTCTATCGCCGGGTACTGGAGGGCGGCGAGGTGACCGACGTGATCGACGTCGCGGGCCGGCGAGCCGTCGCGTGCGCGCTCGGCGGTGCCGACGGCCGGACGTTGTTCCTGCTGACGAACAAGACCAGCGAACTGGCGGACGCGTGGGTCCGGCGGAAGTTCGCGACCGCGCCCGAGCGCCGGGCCGAGCCGCACTTCAAAGCGCTGGTGCCCGAATTCATGGACAACTCCCGCATCGAAACGGTGCGGGTGGACGTCCCCGCCTGGTAGGCGAGGACGAGCGACGACGCGATAGGAACCGGCATGAAGATCGGCGTTCTGTTCTACGTGACCAGGCACACCATCGACGCCATGACGATTGCGCGGGCGGTGGAGGACGCCGGGTTCGACTCGTTCTGGGTGCCCGAGCACGCGATCAAACCGACGAAGCCCAAGACCCCGTATCGAATGACGGGCGGCGAGGTTCCGCAGGTGTACGGCGAGATGGCCGACCCGTTCATCACGCTCAGCTACATCGCCGCGGCGACGAGCACGCTGCGGATCGGCACGGGGGTCTGCATCGTCACCGAGCACCACCCGCTGCGGCTGGCCAAGGCCGTCGGCACCCTGGACAGCTTCTCCAACGGCCGCCTGCTGTTCGGCATCGGCACCGGATGGATGCCCGAGGAGGTCGAACTCTTCGGCACGCAGTTCCGGACGCGGTGGCGCTACACCCGGGAGTCCGTCGAGGCGATGAAGGCGCTGTGGGTGGACGGCACGGCCAGCTACGAGGGCGAGCTGGTGAAGTTCCCGAGCCTCAAGTGTGATCCGATCCCGGCCCAGCGGCCGCACCCGCCGATCATTCTCGGCGGGCAGCCGGTCGATCGGCTACCTGCCCGCATCGCGGCGTGGGCCGACGGATGGATGGCGTCGGGCGTCTCGCCGGGCCGCATCGCCGAGGTCCGCAAGCGGACCGTCGAGGAGTGCGAGCGCCTGGGCCGGGACCCGTCGACGATCGAGTTCTCGGCGATCGTTCGCGGCGCCAGTGCCGAGATCCAGGAGGCGTATGCCGAGGCGGGGGTGCAGCGGCTGATCGTCGCCCTGTACAACCACGACGGTGTGCCGGTGTATCCGGATGGCACGGAGGAGGGCGAGCAGCGCTACCTGGCGGCCGCGGCCCGCTGCCACGCGGCTCCGCCGCCGTCACCGGCCGAAACGTTGCGCGCGGTGGAGATGGTGCGCACCTCGGCCGGCCTGGGCTGAACGCCGGCAGCGTGAACTTTTGCACTTCGCACCGTGGAACAGCGTCGTTGACACGTCCGAGATTTTGTATAGATTTTGGATGCCGGGCACTTCCCTGGCCAACGCTCACCGCACCCCGTCGAGGGTGAGTGCGTACCGCACCCGGTGAACGACGAATGCAATCCCCGACGCGGAGAGGCGAAACATGGGCGCACTCGACGGACGCGTCGCGATCATCACCGGCGCGGGCCGGGGGATCGGTCGCGAGCACGCACTGCTCTTCGCGCGGGAGGGCGCGAAGGTCGTGGTCAACGACCTCGGCGCGAGCGAGACGGGCACCGGCCGCGATCTCTCGCCCGCCCAGGGCGTCGTGGACGAGATCAGGTCCTTCGGCGGCGAGGCCGTCGTCAACGGTGACGACGTGGCCGATTCGGACGGGGCCAAGCGGCTCGTCCAGTCGGCCCTCGACGCCTTCGGCACCCTCGACGTGCTGGTCAACAACGCGGGCATCCTGCGCGACCGGACGATTATCAACATGACCGAGGACGAGTTCGACGCCGTGATCAGAGTGCACCTGCGCGGGCACTTCCTGACGCTCAAATGGGCGGCCACCTTCTGGCGCGACCGGACCAAGGCCGGCGATAAGGTCAAGGCCTCCGTCATCAACACCTCGTCGACGTCGGGCCTGCTGTCAACGGCCGGCCAGGCGAACTACGGTGCGGCCAAGACGGGCATCGCCACCATGACCGAGATCGCGCAGAAAGAACTCGGTCGCTACGGCGTGCGCGTCAACGCCATCGCACCCGCCGCGGTGACCCGGCTCTCCGCGACGGTGCCCGGCTTCGAGGAGCGTCAGGCACGCAACCGGGCCGAGGTGGCCCGGACCGGCTTCGACAAGACGGACCCGGCCAACATCGCACCGTTCGTCGCCTACCTCGCGACCGCCGACTGCCCACTCGCCGGCAAGATCGTCTTCGTCCGGGCCGGGACCGTGCAGCTGTTCCAGCCGTACACCGTCGTCGACAAGATCACGATCGACCGTCGCTGGACGATCGAGGAACTCGCCGACGCGACGGCCAAGTGGGGGGACATCACCTGGAGCGACGAGCTCGACCTGGGGTGACCCCGTGGCCGTCGTTACGTGTCAGCGCAGTGCCTCGGACGAAAGGCGGTAATGCGATGAGGCTCGGACTGAACGTCGGGTATTCGGGTGCACGGCTCGGCCTGCCCATGGACAACATTCTCCTGGCCGAACGACTCGGCTACGACGCGGTGTGGACCGCCGAGGCCTACGGTTCCGATGCGATCACCCCCCTTGCCTTCATCGCGGCGCACACAAAGCGGCTGCGCCTCGGAACGTCGATCATGCAGGTGGCCGGCCGTCCACCCGCGATGTGTGCGATGCAGGTCCAGACCGTGGACGCCCTCGCGGGCGGGGGCCGGGTGATCGCCGGGCTCGGTGTCTCCGGCCCGCAGATCGTCGAGGGCTGGTACGGCCAACCCTGGGGCAAGCCGTACTGGCGGCTGCGCGACTACATCGAGATCATGCGGAAGATCTTCGCCCGCGAGGGCCCGGTCAGTCATGCCGGTCGCGAGATCGTACTGCCCTATCCGGCCGACGCCGAAGGATCGAGCGGGCTCGGCAAGCCGCTCAAACTGATCCTCCACCCGAATCCGGATCTGCCGATCTGCATCGGGGCGGGCGGCGCGGCGACCACTCGCCTGGCCGCCGAACTGTGCCAGGGCATCCTGCCGTTGCGCATGGCGCCGGACTCGATGGCGCAGATCGGGCCCTGGCTGCTCGACGGCTTCGCCCGGGCCGGCGGCGGCAAGGGCTGGGACGGCTTCGAGATCCAGGCAACCGTGCACGTCAGGCTGACCGATGACGTGGACGCCGCCATGGCCGAGAACAAGCGACTGATCGCGCTCTACGTCGGGGGCATGGGGGCGCGCGAGCAGAACTATCACAACCAGGACATGGTGAAGGCCGGTTTCGCCGACGAGGCGGCGAAGATCCAGGAGCTGTTCCTGTCCGGCCGTAAGGATGAGGCCGCGCGAGCCGTTCCCGACGCCTACATCGAGCGCCGCTCGCTGTTCGGCTCCTCCGGGCGCATTCGCGAGGGTTACCAGGCCTGGGCCGACTCCGGTGCCACGGGTCTGATCGTGGTGACCGACCAGCCCGATGCCATCCGGCTCATGGCCCGGCTGGCCGAGGAGCGGCCGGCGATCGGTCCCGCCGCGGCGCTGGCGGCGATCGGCGAGCGGGGTGACGAACGGTGAGCTTCAGGTTCCCCATCGAACTGGGCAAGATCCGGGAATTCGCCCGTGCCACGCACGCAACGCATCCGTCGTACTGGACGGACGATGCCGTCATCCCGCCGACGTTCCTGGCGGCGAGGTCCTTCTGGAAGACCGACGACGAGGATCCGGTCCCCGGCCTGGGCCTGGAGCGAAGCCGCACCCTGCACGCAGGTGAGGAGTTCCGCTTCCACGGCCGCGTCCCCAAGGCCGGCGAGACGCTCCACGTCAGCAGCCGGATCGGCGACGAGTGGCACAAGGAAGGCCGGCGTGGCGGCTCGCTGCGGTTCGTGACCATCGTGACCGAGTACCGCGACGCTGACGGCGAACTCGTGGCCGAGTCGATCGCGACGGCCGTGGAAACCGTCAAGCCCCCCGAGGAGACCTGACGTGGCGCCCGCATGGAAAGTCGGCGACGAGGCCGAACCCAAGGTCTTCGGTCCGGTGACGCGCGGCGACATCGTGCGGTACGCCGGCGCCTCGGGCGACTTCAATCCCATTCACTACGACGAGGGTTTCGCGGCCGGGTCGGGGTTCCCCACGGTGTTCGCGATGGGCATGTACCACGCCGGCGTCCTGGCCGGGTTCGCAACCGAGTGGTTGGGGGCCGAGGGAGTCCGGCGATTCAGCATCCGGTTCAAGGAGCAGGTCTGGCCCGGAGACGTGCTGACCTGTCGCGGCGTCGTGACCTCGGTGTCCGAGCGCGACGGCCGGAGCTGCGTCGAGGTCGACCTCAGTTGCGCGCGCCAGACCGGTGCCGTCGCCGTCGCGGCCACGGCCACCTTCGAAATCGACATCTAGGGAAGCGATCAGAGCTTATGGCTACAGACGGCACGATGTACGGTCCGTCCTTGCGACACGGCATATTTATGGCTCCCTTCCACGCCATGACCGAGAACGTCGCGCTGCTCTACCAGCGCGACTTCGAGCTGATCGAGCACCTCGACCGGCTCGGCTTCCACGAGGCCTGGATCGGCGAGCATCACTCGGCGGGCATGGAGACGATCGGCTCGCCCGAGGTGTTCATCGCGGCCGCGGCCGAGCGCACGAAGCGGATCCGGTTCGGCACGGGCGTCGTCTCGCTTCCGTACCACAACCCGTTGATGGCCGCCGATCGCATCATCCAGCTCGACAACCAGACCCGCGGCCGGGTCATGTTCGGCGTCGGGCCGGGCCTGCTCGCCTCCGACGCCTTCATGCTGGGCATCGAACCGGATGTCCAGCGCGACCGCATGGCCGAGGCGCTGGACGTCATCCTGCGGCTGTTCCGCGGCGAGGTGGTCACCGCGCAGACCGACTGGTTCACACTGCGTGAGGCGGCCTTGCATCTCGCGCCCTACACCTACCCGCACCCCGAGGTGTGCGTGGCGAGCGCGGTGACACCGTCAGGCGGGCGGCTGGCCGGGAAGTACGGGCTCGGGATGCTCTGCGTCGCCGCGGGGGAGACCGCCGGCTTCGACGCGCTCGGCGTCAACTGGGAGATCGCGAACGAGGTCGCGGCCGAGCACGGGAACACCATGGACCCGAGCCGGGTGCGGCTGGTGGTGGGCATGCACCTGGCGCCGACTCGTGAGCAGGCGCGCGCGGACGTCCGGTTCGGCCTCAAGGAGCAGATCGACTACCTCAACAACAACCTGCCGCGCCTGGTCGTTCCGGACGGCGAGGACACGGTCGACTGGTACGTCGAGCGCCGAACCGCGGTCATCGGTACGCCGGACGACGCGATCGAGCGAATCGAACGCTTGCAGGAGCGGCACGGCCGGTTCGGTGCGGTGCTGCTGCTCGGCCATGACTGGGCCGATCGCGAGCAGACGCTCAGGTCCTTCGACCTCTACGCCCGTTACGTGATGCCGCACTTCGACCGGACCAACGCGGCCCGGCAGCGGTCCTATGCGTGGGTGACCCGCAACCAGGCCGAGCTGAGCGGCAAGCGGGAAGCGGCGGCCGAAAACATGTTCCGCCGCCATGAGGCCGAGTGGGCCGAGCGCGGCAAGACCAGTGCCGAGCGGCCGACGGGCGGTCTGGAGGCCACCTTCAACTAGCCGGCACAGCGGCCGAGCGGGCTGCACCGCCGGGGCTCCCACGCCCAGCGGTGTAGCCAGTTCTGCGTGCCCGAGGCGGTGCCATTGCCGAAGATGGCGAGCACCATCAGACGATCGAGTTCCAGCGATGTGCATCCGGGATGGTGATCGCCGCGATGCGCGTCTCGCCGTGCGCCCGCAGGATGTGTCCCTGGCCGACGAGGTCCTGAACCAGACAGACGTCACCCGGGTGGAACAGCTCGACAGCGTTGTCGCCGCCGACCTCCAGCTCCAGCACACCGGATCCGACGAACACGATATTGGTGGTCTTGTCGGTGTGCCAGTCACCGGAGTGACCGGAGGAGAAGGTGATGAACTTGAGGCCGTCGAGGGCCTGTGTCACGGCCGGTCCGTCGCCGTCCCCGAACAGCGACGGCAGCTCGCGGAAGTGTGCGACGTCGTCGGCGACGTACATCTCCAGGACGTGAGGACGGCGGCGGGCCGGGTCGGCCTGGCGCCGCTCGACCGCGGGCGGCACGGTGCCGTCCGACGACCAGCTCGGTTCGATGCCGATCCGGAGGGTGTGCGCATCCCCGCGGTACCGGAGGATCCGGCCCGCGGAGCCGGCGTCGTCGACGAGGAGCACGTCCCCGGCGACGAGGACGGCGCTGGCGCTGGATGTCGAGACGTGGACGGTCCCGGCCGTGACGAACTCGAGCCGCCGCTCGCCCGGGTCGGCCGAGAGCTCGCTGTACCCGTCGCGGTGCCGGACCGGGCAGACGCTGAGATACGGCGACGGCGGGGCTGTCGCCGCGCCTTGCTTGTCCTGCTCGGTCGCGGCCGGACCCGTGTAGATGAAGGGCAAGGGGAGCGAGTGCAGCCGGGATTCGCCGCGGCCGTCCGCGCGGAGGTGGAAGGATCTCATGGCAAGACAGCACGCTACCAGGAATCTATAGTTCCTGCCAGCGTCGTTGGTGCTCGGCTACGTCCGCGGCTTCTTCGCGGACGATCGCGCCGTCTTCTTCGCCGCCGGCTTGGCGGTGGCCCTGGCGCGTTTCGCAGCCTTCTTGGGCTGCGCCGCCTCGGCCGGCTCGGGCGCGGCCAGCCAATCCAGAATCGCCTGCCTGGTGTTCTGCATGTGCTGGCGGGACGCCTTGGCCAGTTGGTCGGCGTCGCCGTCAAACGCCGCCCTGCGCATGCGGTCGTGCTCGTCCGCCAGCGCGCCCAGGCGGTCGCGCATCGGTATGGCGAGGGACCGGTAGCGGGTCGACTGGTCGATCAGCAGGTTGGTGAATCGGATCAGCCACGGCGACCCGCACTCCTGCATGAGCACCCGGTGGAAGTTCGTGTGCGCGAGCTCGTACCCCTCGAAGCCGGCCCCGTCGAGGTCGGCGGGCTCCGAGTCGGCCAGGTGCAGCATTTCGTCGAAGAACTCCTGCACCTGCTTGCGCCACGCCTCACCGCCGGCGTTGGCCGACCGGCTCATCGCCAGCGGCTCGAGCTGCTCGCGAAGGTCGTAGATGTCGACCATGTCGGCGATCGAGACGTCGGCGACGCGTACGCCCCGCTGGGGGAGGTAGGCGACCCAGCCCTCGCCGGCGAGACGGGCGAACGCTTCGCGCAGCGGCGTCTGACTCACCTGAAACCGTTCGCCGAGTGCGGTGGCTGACAGGCGCTCGCCCGGGGTGTAGACGCGGGCGATGATGGCCTGCCGGAGCTCTTCGGCGACCTGGTCAGCGCGTGAAACCGACTCGGACATGCGCGCAGTATTGCATAAGGCCGCCCGAACTACGGGAGTAGCGCCGTGGACTCAGCGTGGCTTGACAATGAGCAAAATTCTATAGATGCTGGCTCGACCGGTCGGTCCGGCCGCACCGCGTCAGGACCGGCGCGCAAGCATGGTGGCGAGGAGTGGTGTCCGTGACGGCAATGACGCGCACCGCCAAGTCGAGCGGTTCCTTCGTGCTCGTGCGCGATCTGGTGAAGGAGTACCGGCTGCCGCGTACCGGGTGGCGCGCCGCGCGGCCCACGATCCGGGCCGTGGACGGGATCGACCTCGACCTCGGCGCAGGCGAGACCTTGGGTCTGGTCGGTGAGTCCGGGTCGGGCAAGAGCACCGTCGCCCGTTTGCTCGTGGGACTGGTCGAGCCGACGAGCGGGCAGGTGCGGATGCACGGCCACGACCTCATGCATCTGCGCGGCGGGGAACTGCGCGCGCACCGCCGCAACGTCCAGATGGTGTTCCAGGATCCGTACTCCTCGTTCGACCCGACCGCCCGGCTGGTCGACTCGATCGCCGAGCCGCTGCGCACGCACCTCGGCTCGTCCAAGCCGGAGCAGGACGCACGGGTGGCGGACCTGCTCCGCCTCGTGGGTCTGGACGCGGGCTACCGGTACCGGTACCCGAACCAGCTGTCCGGGGGGCAGCTGCAGCGCGCGGCCATCGCCCGTGCGCTGGCGATCGAGCCCGATCTCGTGGTGCTCGACGAACCGGTGAGCGCCCTCGACGTCTCGACCCAGGCGCAGGTCATCAACCTGCTGCGGGATCTGCAGGCCCGCCTGTCCACCTCCTATCTGTTCATCGCGCACGACCTGTCGGTGGTCGAGCACGTCAGCCATCGCGTCGGGGTGATGTACCTCGGGCGGATCGTGGAGTCCGGCCCCACCGAAGAGGTGTACGAGCGCCCTGTCCACCCGTACACCTCGGCGCTGCTGGACGCCGTGCCTGTGCCCGATCCGGTGGTCCAGCGGCGGCGGAGGCGGTTGAAGCTGGCGGGGGACACCGCGGGCGGCACCCGCCCGTCCGGCTGCCGGTTCCGCAATCGGTGCCCCTTCGCCATGGCCATCTGCGCCGAGGTGGACCCCGCGCCGTACGTGACCCAGGCCGGCGTCACCGTGCGCTGCCACCTGCATGAGCACGGACCGAAGCTTGCCGGGCGATCGGTGCGCACGCTGACCGGCACGGGTACCGCATCGTCGTGATCGGTCCGCGGCGCTGAGCAGACGCTCGGATCGCTCGAATGCCACGCGTGGGTGACCCGCGACCACAATCGGCGGTCCGCGTCGTGCGAACTTCAACACCCTTCGATGCCGCCTCGCCGGGCGCGGACCGGCATGGCCCCAGGCGGGGCGCGATCGGGCCGGAGTGCTGCTTCCTGTGCTGTCCGAACTGCGGCTTTGCCCGTGATACTGAGTTGGCGCGGCGGCTGGCCGCCGCGTAGCGAACTCTTGACAGCAACGTAAAAATTATAGATTCTTGGGGCCTCCGGGAGGATCGCCGGCTTCGGGCCGATCATTCGCGAGCGTCCTGGACGAGGTCACGGCGACCCCCGAATCGGTCGGAGGAAACGGCATCCGCCGGACGGACCTTCCGTGGCGTTCCCCGCTCTGGCACACGCTTCCCAGATCGAATAGGAGAGCTCCATGCTGGTTATGCCCGCGCGCCCGGTTTCGGTCCGGGCAACGAACAGGACGCGATGGCGGCTCCGCCTCTATGCCGCGTTCCTGGTGTCAGCGTTAGCGGTGGCCGCGTCCGCCTGTTCGTCGTCCTCGTCGCCGACGAACTCGGACAACACCCCGGGCAAGGGCGGCGTCGCCAAGGTCGCCTACGAGTTCTCGGAGGTGCAGGGCGTGCTGCTCGACGCGGTGGCGTCGAAGGGCGGCTACCACCCCTGGTTGCAGCTGATGTACGACTCGATGATCCGTCAGGGCCCGAAGGGGGAACTCATTCCCGGCCTGGCGACCAAGTGGGCCTTCCCCGACGCGAAGACGATCGACCTCACGCTGCGGCAGGGCGTCAAATTCCAGGACGGCACGCCCTTCAACGCAGCGGCGGTCAAGTTCTCCTGGGACCGGATCATCGCCAGCAAGACCATGGCCAAGTCCTCGCAGATCGCCGCCATGACCTCGGTCGACGCGCCCAGTGACTACGAGGTCGTCGTCCACCTCAGCGGGCCGTACGCCACCGACTGGCGCGATCGCTTCCTGATCAGCTCGCTGCAGCTCGCCGTGGCGTCGCCGACCGCGGTCCAGAAGGCGGGCTCGGGCTTCTCATCCGCGCCGATCGGTGGCGGTGCCGGCCCCTACGAGTTCGTCTCCTACACGCCGAGCCAGAAGCTGGTGCTCAAGGCGAACCCCAATTACTGGAACCCGTCGGCGGTGACGCTCGACGAGATCGACTTCATCAACACCGCGTCGGGCGCGCCGACGATCGCCGCGCTGAAGGGCGGCGTCGCCAACATCGCCTTCACCAGCGGTGGTGCGGCCATCTCGTCGGCGAAGTCGAGCGGGCTCAACGTGAGCGCGACGCTCAAGCCCGACTGGGCGACCTCGGCGTACTTCTGCGCCAGCAAGCCGCCGTTCAACAACGTGGACGCGCGCAAGGCGGTGCTCTACGCGCTAAACCGCGCGGAGTTCGTCAGCGGGCCCTTCGGTGGTTACGCCATCGAGAACCCGACGACCGTCCCCAGCGATGTCGCGAACTACCCGGGTGACGCGGTACCGAACCCCTATCCGTACGACCTCAGCAAGGCCAAGGCCGCGCTCGCATCGGCCGGTGTCGCCCCGGGCACGACCATCACGGTCATCGCCGACCCGACCCAGGTGAACTCCGCGGTACTGCAGGTGATGCAGGCCCAGCTCGACACCATCGGCCTGAAGCTGTCGATCCTGCCGACGGCCAACGCGTTCGCCGACCTCAAGACCAAGGTGCCGAACATCTACTACTCGGGCACCGGGCTCTCGTACGGTTCACAGTCGATCTTCGTCGCCCCGGGCGGCTCGACCAACTACTGCAACTTCAACAACGCCGACCTGAACGCGGCCCTGCTCAAGACGCAGGACCCGAACCTCACGCCCGAGCAGCAGAAGGCGGCGTGGGCCGACTATCAGCGGGTGTACTACCAGGTGGTCCCCGGGTTCAACATCGCCGACATCAAGCAGGCGACGATCTCCACCAAGGACGTGTCCGGGATCCCCGCGGACCACGTGCAGAGCCAGGGCGATCCGGAAGCCTGGGCCGGCATCTGGGTCAAGAGCTGAGCCGGTTGAGCAACGAACCGCACGAGTCCGTGCCGGGTCGGGCTGTGGCGGCGCATGCCGCCGCGGTCCGGCCTCGCGGTTTGCCAGATCTGAGAATCCGGAGGTGAGCGGAGCATGGCGCGATACATCACGATGCGGCTGCTGTCGGTCGTCCCGATCCTGTTCCTCGTCTCGATCTTCACGTTTGCCCTGATCACCTTCGTTCCCGGTGACAAGGCTCTTGCCATTGCCGGCGTCACGGCTTCCCCCGAGGACATCGCGCGCATCCGTACGCAGTACCACCTCGATCAGCCGGTGTACGTGCAGTACTGGTACTGGCTCGAAGGCGTGCTGCACTTCGACCTCGGCGACTCCCGCTACAACGGTCAGTCGGTGGCCGGGCAGATCGAGACCCGCCTGCCGGTCACGCTCTCGCTGGTCATCCTCGCCAGCGTCATCGCTCTCGCGTTCGGTGTCGTGCTCGGCCTGATCGCCGGAATCCGCCGGCGGCGGGCCGTCGACAACGTCACCAACATCGCGTCGGGCGTCCTGCTGGCGTTGCCGAGCTTTGTGGTCGCGCTCGTGCTCCTGCTCGTCCTGGGCGTGCGCCTGGGGTGGCTACCGATCCTCGGCTACACCAACTTCGCCGACTCGCCCTGGGACTGGCTCCAGCACATGATCATGCCGGCGCTGGCGCTCGCCGGGCATATCGGCGCGATCGTGTATCGGCAACTGCGCGCGTCGGTCGGCGACACGCTCGGGGCCCGGTTCGTGACGGCGGCCTGGGCCCGCGGCGGGTCGCCCCGTGGCGTGGTCGGCAAGCACGTGCTTCGCAATGCCTCGGGGCCGGCCCTGACGTCGTTCGGTGTCCAGATCGCGTACGTCATCGGCGGCACCGTCATCGTCGAGCAGATCTTCTCGGTCCCGGGCATGGGCCCGTACCTGCTCGCCGCGATCAAGGGCAACGACTTGCCCGTCATCCAGGGCGGCATTCTGACGTTCGTCCTCTGCCAGGCCGTCTTCGCGATGCTGGTCGACATCACGCACGGCTTCCTCAATCCGAAGTTGCGGGTGGCATCATGACTGCAGTCGAGATTCCGGTCGAGGCCGGCATGCCGGCCAAGCCGGCCCGGCACTGGCTGCGCAGCCTGGTGCGCAACCCGCTGGCGATGGCGGGATTCCTCTTCCTCGTGTTCGTGGTGGTCTCGGCGGTCTTCGCACCGGCGGTCGCGCCCCACCCGCCGAACGCGCAGACCCCGGACCTGCTGGCGACGTCCTCGCACGCACATCTGCTGGGCACCGACTCACTCGGACGGGACACGCTGAGCCGGCTCATCTACGGCACCCGGGTATCCCTCGTGGTCTCGGTGTCGGTCGTGCTGATCTCGCTGGCCGTCGCCCTGCCCCTCGGCATCGTCGCGGGCTACCGGGGCGGCCGGTTCGAGGGGCTGGTCATGCGGCTCAGCGACGCCGCCCTGTCGATCCCGGCGCTGATTCTCGCCCTGGGCATCGTGTCCTTCCTCGGGCCGGGGACCGGGACGAGCATCTGCGCGCTGAGCATCGTGATCGCCCCGGGGTTCGTGCGCGTGGTCCGCGGACAGACCCGGGCGGTCTGCGAGGAGACGTTCGTCGAGGCCTCGCGGTCCATCGGCACGCGCGACCTGCGCATCATGCTTCATCGCGTGCTGCCGAGCGTGTGGTCGCCCGTCATCGTCCAGTCGACGATCTACCTGGGCGGCGTGCTGCTCTCCGAAGCGTCGCTGAGTTTCCTGGGTCTTGGCACGAAGCTGCCGACGGCCAGCTGGGGCGGGATGCTCCAGGAAGCCGAGGCGAACGCGCTGTTCACCAATCCCGCGCAGGTCATCTACCCGGGTGTGGCCATCGTGCTGACGGTCCTCGCGTTCAACAGTTTCGGCGACGGGCTGCGCGACGCCACCGGACTCGGCCTGTCCGGCCGGAAGCTGAAGGCCGAGCGTCTCGGCATCACGACCGTGACGGGCGAACCGCGCACCAAGCCGGCACTTGCCACCTCGGTCGTCGAGCCGGCGGCCGCACCCGCACCGGGGGAGCCGGCCGCGGCCGCTCAGCGGCCCCTGCTGCAGATCCGCAACCTCGGCATCGAGTTCCTCTCCGAGACCGCCGCGGTACGGGTGGTCGACAACCTGAACCTGTCGATCCGGCGCGGCGAGGTGCTCGGGCTGGTCGGTGAGAGCGGTTCCGGCAAGACCGTGACCGCTATGTCGATCATGCGCCTGCTTCCGTCGCCCCCGGCCCATATCGTGTCGGGAAGCATCGAGTTCGACGGCGTCGACATCCTGTCCCTGTCCCGTCCGCAACTGCGAGCGCTGCGCGGGCGACGGATTTCCATGATCTTCCAGGATCCGATGACGTCGCTGGACCCGTCGTTCACGGTCGGATACCACCTGAAGGAGGCGCAGCGCAACCACGCGAAGGCCGGCCGGCGCGCGGTCGTGAAACGGTCGCAGGAACTGCTGGACATGGTGGGCATCAGCAACGCGGCCCGCCGGCTGGACTCCTATCCGCATGAGTTCTCCGGCGGCATGCGTCAGCGCGTCATGATCGCGATCGCGCTGGCCAACAACCCGGATCTGCTGATCGCCGACGAGCCGACGACGGCGCTGGACGTCACCGTGCAGGGCCAGATCCTGGACGTCCTGCGGGATCTGCAGCGCGACCTGGGCATGGCGCTGCTGTTTGTGACGCACGATCTGGGCGTCATCGCCGACATCTGTGACCGGGTCGCTGTCATGTACGCCGGCCAGATCGTGGAGTACGCGTCGGTCGAGCGCCTCTTCGAGCAGCCCAGGCACCCCTACACCGAAGGCCTGCTGGCCGCGATGCCCCGTGCGGGCCGCGGCCTGGACCGGCTGCGCGACATCCCGGGCACTGTGCCCATGGCGGCCGCGTATCCGTCCGGCTGCCGCTTCCACCCTCGATGCGGCTTCGCCACGTCCGCGTGCGGCGAGAAGCCGGTGCCGCTGGAGGCAAAACCTGAGGGCGGGGGAGTGCGCTGCGTGCGCAGCGACGAGCTGACGCTGCTCGGTACGCGCCAGATCGCGGGCGAGCGGTGACGCGAAAAACCTATAGATTCTCTTGTTCCCGACCGGCTCTTGCCGCTACGCTCCTAGCAACGAGCCAGTGCATGGGCTCGTGTGTGCCGGACCGAAGAGATTGACGCGACTGGCCTCGCGCAGTCCTCCGACTCGTGTCCGTGCCAGTCCAAGCCACTTCGTTCAAGCCGCGGCGGCGCCGCACGAACGTCCGCTGCCGTCGCCCGACACATGCTTGAAAGGAAACGACGTGAAGGTCGGCTGCTACTTCAACTTCCAGAACTACGTCGATTGGGACCGGTATCTGGCCAAACAGCCCGGGCCGCCGGCCATCACCGACGCCCAGATCTACGACGAGGATCTGTACCTGGCCGATCTCGTTGAGTCGCTGGGCTTCGACTCGTACTGGGCCATCGACCACTACACCTCGCCCTACGCGATGACCGGCGGTGCGCTGAACCACCTCACCTACATCGCGGGCCGTACCACGAAGCTCGACCTCGGCACGATGGTGACCGTCCTGCCGTGGCACGAGCCGATCCACGTCGCGCACCAGATCAGCCTGCTCGACAACGTCCTGAAGGATCGCACGCTGACCCTCGGGTTCGGGCGCGGTGCCGCCATCCGGGAGTTCGATGCCTTCGGCATCCCGATGAGCGAGTCGCGCACCCGGTACAACGAGTGTCTCGACGTGATCAAGCTCGCGCTGACCAACGAATGGTTCTCGTACGACGGCGAAATCTTCAAGATTCCCGAGACCACTGTGCGGCCCATGTTCCGCAATCCTCAGCGGCTGCTCGAGCGCCTTCGCGTTGCGTGGACCAGCCCGGAGTCGCTGCCGCCGGCCGCGCACGGCGGGCTCGGCATGCTGCTGACGGGCCAGAAGAGCTTCGCCGAATACGCCATCGACGTGCGTAACTTCAACGCGATCCGGGCCGAGAAGGGCTGGTCGCCGGCCCAGCCGACGGTCATCGTCCGCGTCGCCTGCTTCGACACCGAGGCCGAGGCCTGGCAGGTCATGGCCAAGCACACCATCGAGGGGCAGCGCAGCAGCCGGGTGCACTACGAGTTCGCCGACATCGAACGCTTCCGCAACACCAAGGGCTACGAGCAGTACGCCAAGCTGCGCGAACACGTGCGCACCGAGGAGGAGATGCTCGAGGGGGCCGCGAAGCCGCAGGCGTGGGGCACCCCCGACCAGGTCTTCGCCCGTCTGCGGGAGATCCAGCGCACCATGGGCGCCGAGGAGTTCGTGCTCAGCTTCCGGATGACATCCATGCCGGTGGAGCAGGCCGAGCGCTCGATTCGCCTGTTCGCCAAGGAGGTGCTGCCCCGCCTGCACGAGCTCGACGCCACCTACGACCTGGGGGCCGGGCCGGCGGAGAAGGCGGCGTCGGCGCAGCCGGAACCGTTCTCGGTGTGATGACGGGATCACAGCAATGACTTCCGATTCGGCCGTCATCGGCGGGCACGCGAGCGAGCTCGCCCTCCGCACTCGTATCCGCGAGTTTCTGGACAAGGAGCTACCGCGCCCGCAGCGGTACGGCACGGGCCTGGTCGGCGGGCCCGGATACATGGAGTTCGCCCCGGAGTTCAGCCGGAAGCTGGCCGAGCACGGGTGGCTCGGCATGGCCATACCGCCGGAGTACGGCGGTCAGGGCCGCGGTCACCTCGAGCGGTTCGTCGTCATCGAGGAACTGCTGGCCGCCGGCGCGCCGCTCGTCGCGCATTGGGTGGCCGACCGGCAGACTGCCCCGATGCTGCTGGCGTTCGGGACGCCGGAGCAGCGGCGCCGGCTGCTGCCCCTGGCCGCCGCCGGTGATCTCCACGTCGCCCTGGGCTTCTCCGAGCCCGACTCCGGCTCCGACCTGGCCTCCGTGCGCACCCGCGCCGCCAAGGTCGACGGCGGCTGGTCGATCTCGGGAACGAAGACGTGGACCAGCGGTGCGCATACGAACAACTACTGCATCACGCTGTGCCGCACGAGCGACTCGGACGACAAGCACCGGGGGCTGTCACTGCTCCTGGTCGACCTCAAGGCCCCGGGCGTCGAGGTCCGCCCGATCCTCTTCCCCGACGGCGGGCATCGGTTCAACGAGGTCTTCTTCGACAACGTCTTCGTCCCCGACGACATGCTGCTCGGCGAGCCGGGATCCGGCTGGGAGCTCATGAACTCGGAGCTGTCCCACGAGCGCGCCGGACCGGAGCGGTTCATGGCGGTGTGGCCGCTGTTCGAGGCGTACCTGACGCTCAGCCGGAAGAACGCCGCGGAGAACGCCGACCGGATCGGGCAGATATCGTCGCGCTTCTACGCGCTGCGCCAGCTCGCGGTCTCCGTCGCCTGGGGTCTGCAGCGCGATCAGGTCAGCTCGATGAGCGTGTCCATCCTCAAGGACCTGGGCACCAGCTTCGAGCAGGACACGGTCGCCGAGCTCCAGGCGATCGTCCAGCGCGATCCGGACCCCACCTCGGGTGGCGTCTTCGACGCGCTACTGGCCCGCGCCCTGGTCATGGCGCCGTCCTGGACGCTGACGGGCGGCACCACCGAGGTGCTGCGGTCGGTGGCGGCCCGCAGCCTGCGCGGACCGCGCACCCGGACGGCCGGTGCCGGCAACGGCCCGGCGTCGGAGTTGGAGGACGTCGTCGATCAGCTGTTCGCCGAGCGCAACGACCCGCAGGCCCGGCAGCGCGCGGAGGCCACCGGCTGGCCGCAGGAGTGCTGGGACGCCGTCGCCGCCGCCGGCCTGCAGTGGGTCGGCGTGTCCGAGAGCATCGGCGGATCGGGCGGCACGCTGCAGGACGCCGCAACGCTGGTGCGCCTCGCGGGCAGGCACGCCGTGGCGCTGCCGCTGGCGGAGTGCACGATGCTCGGCGGCTGGCTGCTGGAGAGCGCGGGCATTCAGGTGCCGGACGGCCCGATCTCGGTCGTTGCGCCGGACGACGCCCGGCACGTCACCATCGATCAGCAGCTGCGGATCTCCGGGCGGCTCGAGCGGGTGCCGTGGGCCCGGCAGGTGACGCGGGTCGTCGCGTTGGTCGATCAGTCCGACGGGCCGGCCGTGGTGGTCGTCGACCCTCGGCAGGCGACGATCCAACCGGGGTTCAACGTCGCCGGTGAGCCGCGGGACACGGTGATCCTCGACGGCGTCGCGCTCCCGCAGGCGGATGTCGTTCGCGTTTCCCCGGGCCACGGGGTGGAGCTGCGACTCCGCGGGGCGCTGTCGCGCGCGCTGCTGCTGGCCGGCGCCGCGCAGGCGGTGGCCGACATGACGGTGACCTACGCGAACCAGCGCCGGCAGTTCGGGCGCGAGATCATCCGGTTCCAGGCGGTCTCCCAGCGACTGGTGCAACTGGTCTCGGAGGCCGAGCTCGCGGAACTCACGGCGGTCGCGGCCGCGCGCCGCTTCGCCGAGATCGGCGTCGCTGCCGAGTTCGAGATTGCGGCGGCCAAGGTCACCGCCGCCAGAGCCGCGGGAGCGGTCGCCGCCCACGCCCACCAGCTGCACGGAGCCATGGGCATGACGCAGGAGTACCCATTGCATCACTTCACTCGCCGCCTGTGGGCCTGGCGCCAGGAGTGGGGCACCGAGCAATACTGGTCCCGCCGCGCGGGTGAGCGGACGCTCGCGACAGCCGACGACCAGCTCTTCCCGCTGATCGTGAGCGGGGGGCTGGCATGACCGCTTACCGCGTCGTCGACCCCGCGACGAATGAGCTGGTGCGCGAGTATCCGACCGCCACCGACAGCGAGGTGCAGGACGGTCTCACGCGGGCCTACACGGCGTTCCGCTCCTGGCGCACGACGCCGTTGCCGCAACGCTCGAGGCTTCTGCACCGCGTCGCCGAGCTCTACGCCGAGCGCCTCGACGACCTTGCGGCGATCGTCACCCGCGAGATGGGCAAGCCCACGCGCGAGGCAAGGGGCGAGCTCAAGCTCGTCATGTCGATCTACCGCTACTACGCCGACAACGCTGAGCAGTTCCTCGCCGACACACCGCTGAGCCCCCGCATGGGCGGCACCGCGGTGGTGCGCAAGGACCCGATCGGGCCGCTGCTCGGGATCATGCCATGGAACTACCCGCACTACCAGGTCGCGCGGTTCGTCGCCCCGAACCTGATGGCCGGCAACCCGGTCATCGTCAAGCACGCCCCGCAGTGTCCGGAGTCCGCACTGGGCATCGAGGCGCTCTTGCGCGACGCCGGCGCCCCGGACGGCGTCTACGTGAACCTCTTCGCCACCAACCAGCAGGTCGCGGACGTCATTGCCGACCCGAGGGTGTTGGGCGTCTCGGTGACCGGGAGCGAGCGGGCCGGCTCGGCCGTCGCCGAGGTGGCCGGGCGGCATCTGAAGAAGTGCGTCCTCGAACTCGGCGGTTCGGACCCGTTCATCGTCCTCGACAGCGCTGACGTCGCCAAGTCGGTGAAGGCGGCGGTGACGGGGCGGATGGCCAACGCCGGACAGATGTGCAACGCATCGAAGCGCATCATCGTTGTCGAGGCGCTCTACGACGCCTTCGTCGAGCAGTTCTCGGCCGCGATGTCGGCGCTGCGGCCGGGCGACCCGACCGATCCGGAGTCCGGCTTCGGCCCGCTGTCGTCGGAGGACGCGGCGCGGCGCCTCGTCGAGCAGATCGAGGAAGCGGTCGCGAAGGGCGCAAAGCTGCGCACCGGCGGCCGGCGCGCGGACCGTCCGGGTGCGTACGTCGAGGCGACGGTGCTGACCGACGTCACCCCCGACATGCGCGCCTACCACGAGGAGCTGTTCGGCCCTGCGGCCGTCGTCTATCGCGTTGCGGACGCGGACGCGGCCGTCGAGCTCGCCAACAGCTCGCCGTACGGGCTGGGCGGCGTGGTCTTCGGCGCGGATCAGGCGGCCGCGGAGGCGGTCGCCGATCGGCTCGACACCGGCATGGTCTGGATCAACAGCCCCCAGGGCTCGGCCGCCGACCTCCCCTTCGGAGGCACAAAGCGGTCCGGAACGGGACGCGAACTCGGTGCGCTGGGTATCGAGGAATTCGTCAACAAGAAGCTGATCTACACTCCGAAGCCGCGCTGAGAAACCTGTCGGCGGCCTCGACCGGACGTTCGAGGCCGCCGTTTCTCATGGTCAGCGGTAGGCGGCGTTCAGGTCGATCGGTCCGCCCTCCACGATGTCGCCTGGTGGCCGCGAGTTCGTCGATGCGCTCGAGTGCCATCGACATCGCCGCATTGCCCGCGCCCCGCTGACCGGCGAGTGGCCGCGGCTCGACCTCACACTGCCTGCCAGGTCCAGGACGAGACGCTGTACGTGCCCGTCGAGGCCGGCGAGCCGGCGAGCCGGTGGCCGGCGCCGCGATGGGGCTCACCTCCCCCGCGAAATAGCAGCGAATGAATCGCCGACCGCAGGAACCGAGCGGCGAGCACTACCCACACGACTGTCGGGCTGTCGGAATGCAACTCCCCAGCGGCGGCTAGGAGCGCCCCGACAGCCGGAGGTATCAGTGGGTTAAACGTTTGACTCGGTCCGTCCTACCGCGTATGGTCGAACTCGGGACGATCCTGACCGTCCCGAGTTGGGTAGCCACCGTTGACCCGTGGCACCACGACGATGGCCGATTCGGCCGCGTGCCGTCGAGTGTGATGGACGTCTTGCCGCCCCACACGGGCGCCTCCAGTGCCTCGGTTACTCGACGAGTAGACGTACGTTATCCCCAATATTGGAGGTCGGCACCCGTGGAAGCATGGGAAGAATTACTGGTCGAAGAAATCAGGGTGTTGGCGCGCGGTCCCATCGCAGAGCGGGCTCGTCAGGTCGATCTCGAAGGTGCGTTGTCGATCGACAACATCAATGCTCTCGTCGCGTTGGGGGTCGCCGGTGCGGGGTTGCCCAAAAAGCTGGGTGGTCTCGGCCTGAGCTTGGAAGGATCGGCTCGGATCACCGAGACCATCGCCTACAGCTGTGGGTCTACGGCCATCGCGGTGAACATGCACGTGCTCGTCGCTGATTCGCTTACGCTCGGTCCGCACTTTCCCAGAGCTGACGCCGTGCTGGAGGACGTCGCGAAGAACGGTGCGCTGATCTGTCAGCCCGGGTCCGTTCCGCTTACGGGGCTCGACACGCGGGCCAGCGGGTTCCGATTTGCCGAGGACGGCGATTTCGTCGTCGGTAACGGCGTGTCCGGATTCGCGACGATGAGCGAGGCTGCACGCTACGTCAAGATCATCGGATTCATCGAGCGGGGCGAGGGACAGGAACCGGACGTTGTGGTCGCATTGCCCGGTACGGACACTCCGGGCCTCGAGATCTGCCACAACTGGAACGGCATGGGCCTGCGCGGAACCGCGAGTAATGACGTCAAGCTCGTCGACGTCCGCATCCCCCGGGACGAAGTGGCGATCATGTCGGCCTCCGCGTTCAAGGCCGCGAACTCCGGCGCCGGCGGGGCCACGGCAGTCGAGATGCAGAGCCGATTCCGAGGGATGTTCGGCAGCCGGGCGATCTGGCTGGGTCTGTGCACGGCGGCGTTCGACTTCACCGTCGACTACTGCTCGCGCAGATACGGCGCAATGGCGATCTCCGGTGACTTCGCACGCGCCTTCGGCGCGGGTGGTGACGGGCTGCGAGCCGACCATGCGTGGGCGCAGATCGGCGTCGGGCGGATGGATCACTGGATTTCGACGGGGCGTACGCTGCTCTACGATCTGGCGAGGCGGTTCCAGTCGGAGGAGCTGTCCGCCGGTGAAGCCGGCGTGCTCATGAATCGACTGAACTATCACCTCCGCAGGATGTGCGAGGAGGTCATTCAGCTCTCGATGGGCATCTGCGGCTCTCACGCCTACGTGAAGGACCGTCCTCTCGAGCGGATCGTGCGTGACATCATCGGGTGCAATGTCATGGGACAGAAGACCGACGAGCTTGCCCAGAGCATCGGCAAGGCCGCACTGGGCAGAGCGGCCGCCAAAGCAGCCTGACGCTTCAGGGCCGCGTCCTCCGATGAGGACGCGGCACCTTTGCGTCGGCGCGGATGCCGTGCGAGTCACGCGGCACCCAATGAACGCTGTCAGCGATCGCGATGTCCCCGACCGAATCGCCGGCGATGAGGCTGATCATCGCCTCGGCAGCCACCTCGCCGAGTCGGTTGAAGTCGGTCTGCACGGTCGACAGCGGCGTGCGCAGCAGGCCGGCGCTCATTGAGCCGGTGATGGAGACCAGCGACAGGTCCTCCGGTATGCGGACGCCGAGCTCTTCGCAGACGTCGAGCACCTGCAAGGCGGTCGGGTAGCGGGCGAGGATCGCTCTCGGTCTGCCCGGATCCGTCATGAGCGACTGGACGAACTCACGCACGGCCGCCCGATCGATGTCCACGTCGACCTGCTCGAGCCGAACGCGTTCGACGCGTGCGATGTCGGCGTGGCTCGCGAAGGCCGGACCCGACGTGATCTCGATCGCCGCGGTGTGACCGTAGCGTCGCAGTGACCGGAACAACTCCACATATGCCTTACGCGGGTCCGCGGTCACGAGCGGCAGACTTCCGCATCCGGCGGCCCGATATGCAAGGGCCAGCACGGGAATCCGCGCCTGTAGGCACCGATCAAGCGACGGAGCGGGCTGCGCGTTCCAGTAGAACAGTCCATCGACGCGGCGCTCGAAGAATGGGCGAAGGAGCGTGTCCACCGCACTGTCCGCCTGCCGCGCAACGGAGATCAGCACGCTGTAGCCGTGTTCCTCCATTGCCTGGATCATGGTGTTCCACATCGAGAACAGCTCCGCTCCGGGATGGAACGCCATGTTCCGGACGATGCCGATGGTCCTTGTCGGCGTGCCGCGCATGCTTCGTGCGGCGACGTTGGGCACGTATCCCAGCATCTCGACCGCCGCCTGCACGCGCGCAAGATTGTCCGCCGATACCCGCAGCCCGTTGAGCGCCTTGGACACGGTGGCAGTCGAGCAACCCGCCGCTTCCGCCACATCATGCAGCGTTGGCGCCGACCTCGATCCACTGTGTACTGGCCCGTTGGTCATGAAGGAAGCCTACGTTGTCAGGCGAGGCCGCGCCGCTACGGTTTCGGCAGTGGCCCAAGGTCGCCGGCGAGGTGACATCGTCGTAGACGGCGAAGCCTAGGACCGAGGCCCACATGCTTCGCCGGCCGTCACATTCGTCACCGTGCGGCCCACGACGGGGCCCCGCACGTCCGGTTCTGAAGCGCTGCAGTGGGCGATAGGCCGACTGGACGACGCTGTGGCGGCCGTCGTCGCGACACGCTCGAGACGCCGCTCTGGTGGTCAGCGGTAGGCGGCCTTGAGCTTCCGGTCGATCGGCCCGCCCTGCACGATGTCGCCCGTGGCCTCGAGTTCGTCGATGTGCTCGGGTGCCACGCCGGCCTCGGCAAGGACGGCCCGGGAGTGTTCGCCCAGACCGGGAGGGATGAGCGGGCCGAAGCGGCCCGTACGGCTGAAGGTCGCGTACCGGCCCGGCGCCGAGATGAAGGACCGGCCGTGTGACGCCGGCACCAGGTGGAGGAACTCGGTCTCCAGCAGGCGCGGATCGCGGATCACCTCGCCGATCTTGCGCACCCGCATGGCCGGAATGCCGGCGGCGTTGAGGGCCGCCACCGCGTCGTCGGGCTCCGGTCGGGCCAGAGCGTCGGCGAGGACGTCCTCAAGGATGCCGGCGTCGTCGGCGGCTTGCACGCGAATCCAGCCGCTCTTCACCGGGTACATGCGGTCGAACCGGCTCGGGCCCTTGTAGTCCGGCGCCCCGGTGGGGCGTTCGCGGGCTCCGCGGTATGTCGTCAGTTCGCCGCTCTGCAGGTACGTCGCCGTGCCGATCAGCGAATCGAAGATGTGCTGGCCCCGGCCGGAGCGCAGGCGATGGAAGATGCCGAGGGCGACGGAGAGCGCTGTCATGGCGGCGGTCGCGTTGTCGTTGACGGCGATCGTGTTGACGACCGGTTCGCCGTCTCCGCCCTCGGCCCGCATCATGCCGCACAGGCCCTGGATCACGACGTCGACTCCGCCCAGCCCGCTCATCGGACCGGTGTGCCCGTAGGCCGACATCGAGGCGACCGTGAGTTCGGGATTCACTTGTGACAGATGGTCGTAGTCGATTTCGAGCGCGGCGGTCACACCGGGGCGCAGGCCGTCGACGAGCGCATCGGCGTGCCGCACGACGTCGTAGAACGCCGCGCGGCCGGCGGGTGACTTGAGGTCGATGGCCAGGCTGCGCATGCCGCGGCTCACCGCATACGCGTTCGCGCGGAACGGGTCGCCGGCCGGTGGCTCGACCCGGATGACGTCGGCGCCGAGCTCGGCCAGCAGCAGGCCGGCGAAGGGGGTGGCGACGAAGGCGCCGATCACGAGCACCGTCAGGCCGTGCAGCGGGCCCGGCCTCGGTGCGGCGGCGGCGGGGGCGGGCTGCGCTTCCCATACTTCGACAGTGTCGGAGTCCGACCCCAGGAGCGGGGCCGGGCCGCGCACCCGTCCGGGGGCGGCACTCAGGTGGATCGGGATGCCGGGCATGACGACCCGGCCGCGCTCGGGATCGTCGAGCTCCTCGCGCATGCCGATGGCCCGCACCTGCGGGTGGTCCAGCCATTGCCGGCGATCCGCGACCACCGCGCAGGGGATGTCCGCGGCGCTGAGCGCGGCGACCCATTCGGCGCTCGGCTTCATACGGAAGGCCTCGGCGACCTTCTCCCTCGCCCACGCGAAGTTCTCCGGCAGGACGAGGTTGTCGGTCAGACCGCCCATGCGCGGCTCCGCGA
Source organism: Dactylosporangium sp. CA-092794 (assembly GCF_050948465.1). Lineage (NCBI taxonomy): Bacteria > Bacillati > Actinomycetota > Actinomycetes > Micromonosporales > Micromonosporaceae > Dactylosporangium > Dactylosporangium sp. CA-092794. Next base: position 5,680,964 of record NZ_CP192044.1, read on the forward strand.
GCATGTCCGCGATGCCGAGCACGCGGAGGCACTCGCCCTCGAACTTGCGCCCCAACGCCCCGACGGCGACCCACACACCGTCGCCGGCCTGGATCCGCGTGTAGGTGGGATGGCGTCCACCCAGCCCGACGGCGGTCGACAGATCCTCGGCGTCGGGGTCGACGACGAGACCCGAGGTGAGCAACTGCATGAGTCCATTGACGCCCGACACGGTGACCCGCTGCCCGCGGCCGGAACGTTCCCGCTCGACGAGCGCCGCCACGGTGCAGGCGCTCGCCCAGAGACCCTGGCTGTAGAGGACGGTGGGGTACACCGATTCCACCGGATCTCCCGACGACGAGCTCTGCCGCCACGCCTGCCCGCCCGTAGCGGCCAGCAGCGCGGCCGACTCACGGCCACCCGCCCACGGGGTGCGGCCCGGCAGGTACGGCGGCATCTCGACCAGCACCAGGCGGCCGTTGCGGCGCAGCACTTCGTCGGAGTCCAGACCGTACTCGGCGAGTTGCGCCGGCCCGCTCGTAAGCAGGACGTCGGCACCGGTGGCCTGCCGGCGTAGCCAGCCGATTCGCGAGGCGTCCGACGGGTCGACGACGACGCCGCGCTTGCCCCGGTTCCACATGGCGAAGCCAGGGTGAGCCCGGGCCGGGTCGCCGGTGGTCCGTTCGATCTTCACAACGTCGGCGCCGAAGTCGGCGAGGAACATGCCGACGATCGGTCCCGCGATGCCCTCGGTCAGGTCCAGGACCCGGATGCCGTGCAGAGCGCTCATTGGCCACCCTCGTCGGAAGCGACGAGCCTACGTCAGCGAGCTCGTGCAAAATCTATAGAAATCGCAAAATAGCGAGGTCGGGACGGGGTTGTCAAGACGGTGTACTCGTTGACCTGGCTCGAAAATTTCTATAGATTCCTTGCGTTCGGTACGGCGGAGGGAGTCGGAGTTGACGGCAGAAGGTGTTCCGGTGCCCACCCCGGAGTCGCTGCCCTTCTGGGCGGGCACGCTGCAGGGTGAGCTGCGGCTGCAACGGTGCGAGGACTGCGAGCGGCACTACTTCTATCCGCGCGTCTCGTGCCGCTACTGCGGTTCGCCGCGCGTCGAGTGGCGGCGCGTGTCGGGGCGTGGACGGCTGCTGTCCTACATCATCAACCACCGGATGTCGCCGGCCGCCGCCGGCCAGCAGCCGATCATCGCCCTGGTCGAGCTGGACGAGGGCCCCCGGATGATGACGAACATTGTCGGCGTCGATCCCGACCCCGACCTGCTGGCACTGGACGCGCGCGTGACCGTCGACTTCGAGCCCCGAGGGGATCAGGCGGTTCCCGTGTTCCGGCTGGAGGCGTCGGCCGCATGACAAGGATGCATGGTGGCGGAGTGGTCATCGTCGGCGCCGCGGAGACCGACGAGGTCGGCGTGCTGCCCGAACATTCGGTGCTCCGGCTGCACGGGGAAGCGGCGCGCAACGCTCTGGCCGACGCAGGGCTCGCGCCGTCGGACGTCGACGGCATCGCGACCGCCGGCCACAACGTCGTCGAGATCGCCCACCACCTCGGGATCGTGCCACGCTGGCTCGACGGCACGTCGGTCGGCGGCTGCAGCTTCATGCTGCACGTCCGCCACGCGGCGGCGGCGATCGCGGCCGGGGCGGCCGACGTCGTGCTCGTCACCCATGGGGAGTCCGGACGGTCGCGGGTCGGCGCGACGCCCTTCAGCGTCGGCCGCGACTCGCTGAAGGGCCAGTTCGAGGCGCCTTTCGGCTCGACCAACCCGTTCACGTCGTTCACCGTACCGGCGCTGCGGTTCCTGCACGACCGCGGCATGGGCCGCCGTGACCTCGCGGCGGTTGTGGTCGCGCAGCGCGAGTGGGCCATCGGCAACCCGCGCGCGTCGCGCAGGAAGCCCGTCACCATCGACGAGGTCCTCGACGGGCCGCCGGTCGCCTATCCGTTCACCCGCGACATGTGCTGTCTCGTCACCGACGGCGGCGGCGCGCTCGTGCTGACCAGCGCCGCACGTGCGGCGGACCTGCCGGCGCTCAAGCGGCGCGTGTACGTGCTGGGCACGGGGGAGGCGAGCGAATCCTCCCTGGTGTCGCAGATGGATGACCTCTCGTCCTTCGGCGCGTTCCGGCGGGCAAGCGCCGAGGCGTTCGCTACCGCCGGCATCGGCCATGCCGATGTCGATCACCTGATGGCCTATGACGCCTTTGCGCACGTGCCGCTGTACATGCTCGAAGACCTGGGCTTCGTGGGGCGCGGAGAGTCGGGCGAGTTCGTCGCGAGTGGCAACACCGGCCCGCGGGGGACGCTGCCGATGAACACCAGTGGCGGCGGGCTGTCCTACACCCACACCGGGATGTACGGGATGTTCGCGATCCAGGAGGCGGTACGCCAGCTGCGGGGCGAGGCGGCCGTGCAGGTTCCCGGCGTCGAGGTGAGCTTCGTACAGGGCGTCGGCATGTTCTTCGGCGCCGCCGGAAGCCTCGTTCTCGCCAACCGTCTGCCGTGAGGGGGTACGCAGTGACCGGGTCCGGGCCGGACGAGTATCGCGCACAGGCGCGGCAATGGCTGGAGACGAACGCGTCGCCGCTTGGTGACGGTGACGCCGCGCACGGCGGTGAGTCCGAGATCGAGCGCAGCAAGCGGTTCCAGCACGCGCTCTGGTCGGCCGGCTACGCCGGGATCACCTGGCCGAAGGAGTACGGCGGCCAGGGTCTGACCACCGAGGAGCTGGCGGCGTTCAACCAGGTCGCCGGGGACTTCGTGCTGCCGAGCGTACCGCTGTCCGTCGGCATGGGCATGGTCGGACCGACCATGCTCGAACTGGGCACGCGGGAGCAGAAGTCGCGGTACATCCTCCCGCTGCTGCGGGGCGACGAGGTCTGGTGCCAGATGTTCTCCGAGCCCGACGCGGGGTCCGACGTCGCCGGCCTGCGGACCAGGGCCGTGCGAACCGGGGCCGGTTGGATCCTCAACGGGCGCAAGGTGTGGACGTCGAACGCCCAATGGGCCGACTTCGGCGTGATCCTGGCCCGCACCGACGCCGACGCGCCGAAGCACCGCGGCATTACGATGTTCATCCTCGACATGCGCCGTGCCGGCGTCACCATCCGGCCGCTGGTGGTGGCGACCGGGGACGCCCCCTTCAACGAGGTCGTGCTGGACGACGTGCTCGTGCCGCACGACGCGGTGCTGGGCAGAGTGAACCGCGGCTGGGACGCGGCCGTGGCCATGCTGCGCCACGAGCGCGTGTCGATCGGCACGCGGGTGCAGAAGCGATCGAACGCCCTCAGCTTCGACAACCTCGCGCGGATCGCCCGGGACCGCGGCGCCACCAGCGACGCGGTGGTACGGCGCCGGCTGGCCGAGGCGTACGTGCGTGAGTCGGCGGTGCTGGCCTACGGCCGGGTGCTGCAGGCCGAGGCCAACGCGGGCGTGGAGGTGGGACCCCGGGGATCGGCGGCGAAGCTGGCCGGTGCCGAGCTGCGGTTGTGGCAGGCGCTGACCGCCCAGGAGATCCTCGGCCCCGACGTGGCGCTCGGCGATCGCGAGTTCGACGCCGTCGCCCTGGGCATCGTCGCCGCGCCGGGCGTGGCGACCGCGGGCGGTACCAACGAGATCCAGCGAAACATCATCGCTGAGCGCATCCTCGGCCTGCCGAAGGACGGCGGGATCGCCGACAAGAACCTGCCGTTCAACCAAATCCGAACGTCGCGCTGAACTGACCACGGAACCGGAGGACGACGCGATGTCGCTGGTGCACACCCCCGAACAGCTCGGGCTTGCCGAGTCGATCCGGCGTTTCGTGGCCCAGCGGACACCGCTGTCCGCCGTCCGGGAGGTCGTGGGTCGCCACGATGCCTTCGACGCGGGCGTCTGGCGGGTGCTGAGCCGCGACCTCGGGCTGGCCGGCGTGCTCGTACCCGGGAAGTACGGCGGCGCCGACGGGTCGTGGGCGGATCTCACCGTCGCGCTGCGCGAGCTCGGTGCCGGCTTGGTGCCGTCGCCACTCGTGGCGTCGGGCGTGCTCACGGCGACGGCGCTGGCGGCCGGCGATGACGAGGACATCAAGCTCAGCTGGCTGCCGCGAATCGCCGACGGCCGGGTCGTCGGTGCGCTGGCCGTCAGCGAGCCGGGCGCCGAGCCGTGGGTGGCGGCCCGCCCGCGCACGGTGGTGACCGGCGCGGGGTCCGATCTGCGCGTCACGGGACGGAAGTCGGCCGTGCTCAACGGATCGGAAGCCGACGTCCTGCTCGTACACGCGCTGCGGGATGGCGCGGCCGGACTCTATCTGGTGGAGGCCACCGCCGCCGGGCTCGTCGTCGAGCGCGAGAAAGCGATTGATCCAACCCGGAGCCTGGCGAGCGTGACGTTCGAGGGATGCCCCGCCGTTCCCGTCGCCGGCAACGCCGCGGAGATCCTCGACCGGGTGGTCGACATCGCCAACCTCGCACTGGCCGCCGAACAGCTCGGCGCGATCAAGGCGTGCCTCACGATGACCGTCGAATACGCGAAGACCCGCTTCACCTTCGGTCAGCCCATCGGGGCCTATCAGGGTGTCAAGCACAAGCTCGCCGACATGTACACGTCGTGGGCGCTCGGCGACGCCGCGCTGCGAGCCGCGACGGAGGCGGCCGACCAGGACTCGCCCGACCTCACCCTGACGGCCGCATCGGCCCGGGCGCTGACCTCACCATCCTATGTGGAGGCGGCGATGACGACGATGCTCCTGCACGGCGGCCTGGGCTACACGTGGGAGCACGACGCGCACTTCTACTACAAGAACGCCATCGCGGGCAATGTCCTGTTCGGCGGCGCGTCCTTTCAGCTGGAGCGGGTGGCGCGATGCCTCAGCCTGTGAACGGGTCCGGCCCGCTGGACGGCATCCGGGTCGTCGAGTTCGCCGGGATCGCGGCCGCGCCGTTCGCCGGACAACTGCTGTCGGACCTCGGCGCGGACGTCGTCCGGGTCGACCGCCCGGGTGATCCCGCGCCACCGGTGAGCGTTCTCGGCCGGGGGCGGCGCTCGATCGCCCTGGATCTGAAGGAGGAGCGCCAGTCCGGACTTGCCCGCCGGCTGGTCGACCGCGCCGACGTGCTCATCGAGGGGTACCGGCCGGGCGTCATGGAGCGGCTGGGCCTGGGTCCGGACGAGTGCTGTGCCTCGAACCCCGGCCTGGTCTACGGCCGGTTGACCGGGTGGGGACGGACCGGCCCGCTCGCGTCCGCCGCCGGGCACGACCTGAACTACATCGCCATGGCCGGTGTGCTCGAACCCATGGGCGTGCCGGGTCGGCCGCCGAGCCCGCCGCTCAACCTGCTCGGTGACTTCGCCGGCGGGGGAATGCTGCTGGCGCTGGGGATTCTCGCCGCGTTGTTCGAGCGCACGCGTTCGGGACGGGGCCAGGTCGTCGACGCCGCGATGGTCGACGGCGCAGCACTGCTCGGCACGTTCGTGTTCGCCCTGATCAACCAGGGCAGGTGGGCACGGGACCGCGGACAGAACAACCTCGACGGGTCCGCGCCGTTCTACGCGACGTACGAAACGTCCGAGGGCCGCTACGTCGCTGTCGCCGCCCTCGAACCGCAGTTCTATGCCGACCTCCTCGGCCGGCTCGGTATCGCCGACCACGACCCGGCAGCGCAGCACGACCGCAGCCGATGGCCGGCGCTGCGGCGGCGGCTCGAGTCGCTGTTCCGGCAGCGGACGCGGGACGAGTGGGAGACCGTGTTCGCCGGGTCGGACGCCTGCGTCGCGCCCGTGCTGTCGCCGCAGGAGGCGGTACATCACCGGTTTCATATCGAGCGCGGCACCTTCATCAGCACCAATGCGGGGATCGAGCCGGCCCCCGCTCCACGTCTGAGCCGTACACCGGGGCGGGTTGCCCGTCCCGGACCCTCCCGAGCGGGCCAGGACGGCGCCGAGATTCTCACGGCCTGGGGGCTGCCGACGAAAGGGGTAGATCATGGTTGAGGAACAACTGGGCGCGGCGTCGCTGCGCACTGCGTTCGGCACCGTCCCGAGCGGCGTGGTGGCCGTCTGCGGCGTGGATGCCGCCGGTACGCGCACCGGAATGGCGGTGAGCACGTTCATCCCGGTGTCGCTGGACCCGCCGCTCGTGGGGCTGTCGGTGCAGGTGTCGTCCCGCACGTGGCCGGTCCTGCGCGCGATGCCCGCGCTGGGCATCAGCGTGCTGAGCTCCGGGCACGGCCCGGCGGCCCGGCAGCTGGCCGCCCGCGAGGGCGACCGGTTCGTCGGGCTGACGACGCACATCGCCGACAGCGGCGCCGTCTACATCGATGGCGCGCCCACCCGGTTCGAGTGTTCGATCGAGCAGGAGGTGCCGGCGGGGGACCACCTGCTCGTCACCCTGCGGGTACATTCGATCACGGTCGACCTGGACGCCGCCCCGCTGATCTTCCACCGCAGCGCGTTCGCCGGCGTGGTACCGCTGTCCGGAGCCGGACTGCTCACATGAGCCGGTCCCGGTCCACCGAAGGGGTCCTGCACGGGCCGATCCGGCTCGATCCGATCGACCGGGCGATCGCCGACATCGCCGCCGGTCGTCCGGTCGTGGTGGTCGACGACGGGGCCCCGGAGAACGAGGGCAGCCTGATCTTTGCCGCCGACATGGCGTCCGCTGAGCTCGTCGCCTTCGTCGTGCGTCACACGTCCGGGTTCCTGTGCGTCGCGCTGACCGAGGACGACGCCACCCGGCTGGACCTGCCGCCGATGTTCCCGGCGAATCAGGTTCGCCGTGGTCATGCGTACGCGGTTTCGGTTGATGCTCGCGAGGGAGTCACCACTGGTATCTCGGCCCGAGATCGGGCCCGAACGATCCGCCTGCTCGCGGACCCGAGGACCGATCGGACCGACCTGTCCCGCCCTGGTCACGTCGTACCGTTGCGAGCCAAAGCGGGTGGTGTGCTGCGGCGTCCAGGACAGGCCGAGGCGGCGGTCGACCTGGCCGTGCTCGCCGGCCGGCGGCCGGCCGGCGTGCTGTGCGAGGTCGTCAGCGAGCAGAAGCCGACCGGTATGGCGCGTGCGAACGAGCTGCACGAATTCGCCGACCGCCACGGCTTGGCCATGGTGTCCATAGCGAACCTCGTCGCGTATCGGTGGCGGTTCGAGCGCCTGGTGGTGCGTGGTGCACAGGCTCGCATCCCGCTGCCCCAAGGCGAGTTCACCGCGGTGGGCTATTCGTCCACTTACGACGGTCGTGAGCACGTCGCCTTCATCCGTGGCGATATCGGCGACGGCCGCGACATCCTCGTCCGCGTCCAGCAGGAATGCCTTCCCGGCGACGTGTTCGGCTCACTGCGCTGCGACTGTTCCGTACAGCTTTCCGCGGCGTTGACGAAGATCGCCCGGGTCGGGCGCGGCGTCGTGCTGTACATCCGCGCGCCCGAAGGCATACCGACCGGGATGGTGCGGAAGTTGCGCGAGTACGAGGCGATCGACGCCGGCCGGTTGGGCTCGGGCGCACCACACGGCGCTCTGCCCGCGCGCTCCGACCCGCGTGACTACGGGCCTGGCGCCCAGATCCTCGCGGACCTGGGGGTCCGATCGATGCGCCTGCTGACCAACAACCCGGTTCGGCGGGCCGGTCTGGCCGGCTTCGGGTTGAGCATCGCGACCGTTGAGCCGCTGCCGACGCGGGAGGAATCGGTCGGCGTCGTGGACGGACCGAGCCCGTGATCTGAACTTCAGCGACGTGGGGTCCGGCGTGGCGCTGGCGGCCGGCTCGTTCCCGAGGTGGCCGCCAGGCCATCGATGATGACGAGCAGGAGCAGGTCTGCCCGCTTCTGGCGCACGTCGGGCGATTCCGTCATGGGCGCGGCCTCCACGGCGCGGATGACCCCGCTGATCAGCGTGACGAGATCGATCGTGCCGATGTCGGGGCGGACGGTATGCGCCTGCTGGGCCCGGTCGAGCAGCGCGCCGGCAGCCTCGACGAGCACCCCGAATCCCCACTCCGCGTTGGCTTTGGGGTCGCTCTCGCGCAGGCCCTGGGCCAGCAGGGACGTCAGCACTCCCCGCACCTCGAGCCCCAGGGCGACGAAGTCCCGGAGCCAGTGCGTCAGGGCGTCGAAGGGTTCGCGGGTCGCCATCAGCTCGGTCGCACTGGATGCGAGGCGGGCGACGTGGCCGCGGTGGATGTGCTCAAACAGGTGCATGCGGCTGGGGAAGTGCCGATAGAGCGTCGCAGGCGCGACACCCGCCTCCCGGGCCACCTCTTCGAGCGTGACGCCGGGCCCGTGGCGGTCGAGGAGTCGCTCGCCGGCCGCGGTGATGCGCTCGATGCTGCGCCGGGCGTCGGATCGCGGTCCGCGGCTGCGGCGCGGGGGCGAGGGGTCCTCCGACACCAGTTCTCCTCGGGTACTTGCATTTGTGATGGGGACCACCCTACCCTCCATTAAGTAAGAGTCCACTCTGACTTAAGGCTGGAGTGGTGGCGCCGCGACACGTGATCCGCAGTGGTCTGTGTGTGGTCACCGGACGGGCCTGCGGGGCCCGCCCTTCCGCTCGCGTCGTGCCGGAACTGAGGAGAAGTCGTGGGTTACGTGAGCGCCCTTTACATTCGGCAAGCTGATCGACGATGCGACCTGGACCGTGACGAACTGGGATGCCGCCCAATTCTGGGGCCATGACCGCAACCACGCGCACTGACCCCCACGGTACGGAGCAGAACACTGATGAACTCAACGACGAACATCGCCGATCAGCTCGACTCCCTCGTCTCGCTGGAGCGCGGTGAGATCGATCGCCGGCGCTGCGCAACCCGACGTGGGACGAACTGCGGGAGCGGACCGTCCCCGGCGACCGGATCTGACCGGAGGACCGGCAATGAACAACGACGCGCCCAGCGCCGATCAGGACGTCGCGATCCGCTCCGTGCTCCTGCAGCACGAGGTCGAGCAGTTCTACTACCACGAGGCGGGACTCCTCGACAGCCACCGCTACGACGAGTGGGTCCGGCTGTTCACCGACGACACCCACTACTTCATGCCGCTGCGCCGCACCATGCCCCGGCGTCAGCTGCATCGCGAGTTCGACATCAAGACCGGCAAGGTGCTCGGCCCGCCCGCCACGGTCTCGCTCCGTACCCATGAGGTCCGCATCGACGGGACCGACGTCCTGGTCGTGGATCCGGCCGGCCGGTGAGCGGTCAATTACGAACGCACAGGAATCCCGGCGTGCCGCCCGGAGGGAGAACGCTGTGACAGCGTTGCCGATCACCTACGAGTCCACCTACCGCCTGATCACCACCACGGACTACGAGATCCAGGTGAACGAGGCGGGGGACGGGCCGCCCGTCTTCATGATTCACGGCACCGGGCCGGGGGCAACGGGCTGGTCCAACTTCGAGCCGAGTATCCGCGGACTGGCGTCGAACTTCCGCTGCATCGCCGTGACGATGCCCGGATGGGGCGACTCGTCCCCGCAGAGTGTCGAGACCGGGCGGGACCAGGGCCGGGCGATGGTCCAGCTGATGGACGCGATGGGCATCGACCGGGCCGCGATCGTCGGCAACTCCATGGGCGGTGCCGTCGGCATGGTGCTGGCCACCGCGCACCCGCAGCGGGTGTCGCACCTCGTGATGATGGGTTCGGGCATCTGGGGAGTGAACGTCCTGGCACCCAGTGGCATGTCGGAGGGTATGCGCACGATCTTCCAGACCTACGAGGATCCGTCGAAGGAGAACTTCCGGCGGCTCGTCGAGGAGCGCTCGTGATGCCCGGATCAGGGTACGCCGATGGGCCGGGTCGGCTTGCTGGCCTATCGGTGCTGGTCACCGGGGGCGCATCGGGGCTCGGGCGGGCGATCGTCGACCGCTTCGTCGCGGAAGGAGCCGTGGTCACGATCCTCGACCGGTCCGCAGATCGGCTCGGTGAGGTGGCCGCCAAGCACGGCGACGCCGTCCGGGTCGTCGCCGGTGACGTCACGTCCCAGCGCGACAACCTCGCCGCCGTCGCGGCGGCCGTGGACGCCGGCGGCGGCCTGGACGTGTTCATCGGCAATGCGGGTCTGTGGGACTTCGGGCGGCGGTTGCTCGACATGAGCATGACCGAGTTGGAGAACGGGTACCGGGAACTGTTCGATGTCAACGTCAAGGGCTACCTCATCGGTGCCCGGGCCGCCGCCGAGGCGCTGATCGAGCGCCGCGGCGCCATGATCTTCAGCTTGTCGAACGCGGCGTTCTACCCCCGCGGCGGCGGCGCGTTGTACACCGCCTCCAAGCACGCCGGCGTGGGGCTGGTCAGGCAGCTGGCGTACGAGCTCGCCCCTGAGGTGCGGGTGAACGCCGTGGCGCCGGGGGCGATGTCCACGGATCTGCGGGGCCCGGACGCCCTCGGCCTGCAGGACCGCTCCATCACCGACGTGCTGCCGAACGAGGATGCGATGAAACGGTTCTCCGCGCTGGATCTCGCGCCGCGGCCGGAGGCGTATGTCGGCACCTACGTGTTGCTGGCGGCGCGGTCGGAGTCCGCGACCGTCACCGGCACCGTTTTCGACATCAGTGCGGTCGGTACCCCGAAACGCTGAGCTGACCCCCAACCATAGACCGACAATGGAGGCTGCCATGGCCGCGACCAATGCCCGCGTGGCCCGTTTCGCGTCCGACCTCGCCGAGGATCCGGCGGGAGCCCTGAACTCCCTGCGCGCCGACCTGCAGACCGCCGGTGGCCCGTTCGTGGAGCGGGTGTCGGCTGCCGAGGTGGATGTCACCTTCGTGTACGTCGCCGACGTGACCTCGGTGCAGTTGCGTACCAGCCTGCTGCGGCTGGCCCAGCCGAAGATCGCCGCGCCCATGGAACGGATCGCCGGCTCCGACGTGTGGCATCTGACCGTGCGCGCACCGTCCACTGTGGCCGTTGCCTACAGCTTCCTGTGCGATCCACCCGCGGTCGGTGAGACGCTCGCCGAGATGATGGAGGTCTACTCCGACCCGCAGGCGGCGGAGCGGTTCCAGGTCGCGATCGAGACAGCGAGCAGGGTCGATCCCTTCAACCCGGGCCGGATGCCGCGGGAGGTCGACTTCGCAACGGGGAGAGCCGTCGACTCCGTGCTCCTGCTTCCCGACAGCACCTACCGGCCCGACACCGCGGATGCCCCGGCCCCGCCGCTGGACGAGCACGAGCTGGACGGCCGTCGGATCAGCGTCTACCAGCCCAGGAGCGCCGGGCCCGCGGACAGCCTGCCGCTCGTGGTCCTCCTCGACGGCGACGTGCTGCTGCGCGGTGAACTGCACCGAAGGCTGGACGTCGCCGTCGAGGCCGGACTGCTGCCGGCTGTCCGAGTGGTCTTCTGGCACAACCTGACGCTGACCTCCCGGATGGCGGAGATGGCCTGCAACCCGGCCTTGGCCGATGCGCTGGCAGATCGCCTGCTGCCCTTGTTGCGTGAGAAGTACGGGGTACCGGAGGATCGCAAACATCGGGTCATCGGCGGCTTCAGCATGGGCGGTCTGGCAACCGCCCACATCGCGCTGGCCCGGCCGGACGCCTTCGGCGCGGCGATGCCGCTGTCCGCCGTGCTCTGGTTCACTCCCGATCCCGGCGCCGAGCCCGGTGAGTGGCTCACCCGGCAGTACCGCCAAGCCCCGGTGACCGACACCGCGTTCTACGTGTCCGCGGGGCAGCTGGAGGACGTTGCTGTGGATGCGCCTGGCGTGGCCCCGGGCACCACGTTGGTCAGCGCCGCCAGGACCTTCTACGACACCCTGCAGGCCAAGGGGTACGACGTTCGCGGCTTTGCGGAGATTCCGTCCGGACATGAGTTGATCAACGTCTATCAGTCGCTGCAGGGTGGCTTGTCGGCACTGCTGCCTCGCCCGTCACGGTGCGCGCCCGGAGGTTCTGATCCGCCGCCGCTACGGGCGGCCCCACGGAAGGCAACCGTATGACCGTGACCAGCCACCAAGCACGAAGCGACGCTCCGCTGCGGCGGCCGGACCAGTTCTACATCGCAGGGGAGTGGGTCGCCCCGTCGACGACCGCCACAATCGAGGTCGTCGACCCGACGACGGAGGAGCTGTACCTGAGGGTCGCCGACGCGCAGCCGGCCGACATGGCACGGGCGATCGCCGCGGCGCGGACCGCCTTCGACACGGGCCCGTGGCCCGGTCTCACCCACGCGGAGCGAGCCGGCTACCTGCGCGCGATCGCCGACGGCATCCGCGGCCGCGTCGACGACGCGAGTGGTATCTGGTCACGCGAGGCCGGGGTCGTGCATCGGATCGCCCGGTTCAGCATCGGGACGCTCCCGGCGGTCTACGACTACTACGCCGGTCTGGCCGACGACTTCCCCTTCGCCGAGCGCGCCACACCGGGCGGCGGGGGAGAGTACGGCCTGCTCGTCCGCGAACCGGTCGGCGTGGTCGGTGCGATCGTGCCGTGGAACGCGCCCATGCAACTGATCGCGTACAAGATCGCTCCAGCCCTGCTCGCGGGCTGCACGGTGGTCCTCAAGGCATCACCGGAGGCACCCGGCGGTGCCTACCTCATGGCCGAGGTCGCGGAGGCCGCCGGGTTGCCGCCGGGTGTCTTGAACGTCGTCACCGCCGATCGGGAGGTGTCCGAGCTCCTGGTGACGGATGCGCGAGTCGACAAGATCGCCTTCACCGGCTCCACGGCCGCGGGGCGGAGGATCGCATCGCTGTGCGGAAACCGCATCGCGCGCTACACGCTGGAACTCGGCGGCAAGTCCGCCGCGGTCGTGCTCGACGACGCCGATCTACAGCAGACCGCGCTCGCGCTGTCGCGTGCCGAATGCTTCCTCTCCGGCCAGGTCTGCTCGTCGCTGACCCGGATCATCGTCAGCCGGCATCGGCACGACGCGCTCCTCGATGCCCTCGCGGCCTCGTTCTCCGCGGTCCGCGTCGGTGACCCGTTCGAGGCCACGACGGAGATGGGACCGCTTTCGGTCCGCCGGCAGCGCGACAAAGTGCTCGGCTACATCGAGCAGGGCAAAGCCAGCGGGGCAACGCTCGCGGCCGGTGGCGGCCGTCCGCGGCACCTCGATCGCGGCTGGTTCGTCGAACCCACGGTCTTCGGCAACGTCGACAATTCCTCGACGATCGCGCGCGAAGAGATCTTCGGTCCGGTCCTGACGGTGATCCCCGTCGACGACGAGGCCGCCGCAGTTCGTACGGCGAACGACACCATTTACGGGCTCAACGCCTCCGTCTTCACCGATGATGTGGACCGGGCGCTGGCCGTGGCCCGACAGCTCCGTTCGGGCACCGTGGGGCACAACGACTTTCGTACCGACTTCGGGATCGGATTCGGCGGCTTCAAGCAGTCCGGCGTTGGTCGGGAGGGCGGCCGTGACGGGCTGCTGCCCTACCTGGAGTCGAAGACGATCATCCTGAACGCTACCCCTGCGGACGCCCGTACCGAGGGCTGACGCTGCAGCTGTTCCCGTGCGACCGCTACGGCGGAGCGCTGAACGGCCGCTGGAGATCTGCCGCGGCGAGTGCCTAGCCGGGTCAGGACCTCCGTCCGCGTCCGGGGCGGCTGGGCCGCTCGGCAGGCCGGCCCGGGCTGCTGCGGGGAGTGTCACGCGGGCGGCAGAGCGGGGGCGGACGTAAGTCTCCGTGATCATGATGCTCGCGGTGGCCGTTCTGCGGGTTTTTCATGATCCAGGAGACTTGTGGTACACGGGTGTACATCAGCGCTCCGTGATCATGAAAAACCGTTGGCGTCAGCGCCAGTTGCGCATGATCACGGAGACTTCCGGTCGCTGCGCCGCGCTTTCGCGGCATGCGGCGCTCGACGTGTCGGACCTCATCGCCGACCGTGCCCCCGTGTCCGAGCCGGGACCTATACGTTCGCGGCTCGGCGACGACACCACCGGTCACGGTGGAGGCGCCTGCCACGGCGGACCGGATCCCCAAGAAGTAAATGTCAAGTAACAAGGCTCTTGTGATGCCCGTCTCCCTGTGGTGCACTAAGCCCGGAGGTTGAGCCTGGGGTGCTGGCCTCCAGCGTCGTCAAGGCGGTCGAGATGTATATTGAGGTTCACTGCTCGTGGCGAGGGGCGCAACTCGGCCGCTTACCCAACGCGGGGACGAGCCTTCGAAGACCATGTGCAGGCGGGACCACCCGATCCGCGCCTGTACCGGATGAGAGGTTTCGTGAATGACCGAACCGTTTGTCCGCTCCGGCCGGCGGATGAGAACCATCGCCGAGGTGAAGGCCCGCGCCGCGAAGTTCGCCGGCGCATTGCGGAAACGGGGAGTTGAGCACGGCGACCGTTACGCGATCGTGCTGCGCAACGAGATCGCCTTCCTCGAGGTCAACCTCGCCGCGAGCCCTATCGGTGCCGTCCCGGTGCCGGTGAACTGGCACTGGACGGGCGAAGACCTCAAGCATCTGCTCACCGACTCCGGGGCCAAGGTCGCCGTTGTGCACTCGGACCTGATTCCCGGCGTCGAGGCGCAGATGCCCGCGGGACTGCAGATCATCGAAGCCGAAGTGCCGGAAGAGATTCGGCAGGCGTACCGCCTCGGCGACGTCCCGCTGACGGGCCGCTATCCCGTCCTCGAAGACTGCATCGACGAGAGCGAGCCGCCCGCCGAGCTCAGCAGTGCCCCGCCGATGGCGGTGATCTACACCTCCGGAACGACCGGCCTGGCCAAAGGGGTCATCCGCGAGCCGGTCGCGGCGGAGGCCGCGTCGGATCTGTCCGCGTTCCTGGCCGACCTGCTCGGTCTTGCTCCGGGCCGCACGACCGTGATGTCCGCACCTCTATACCACTCCGCGCCGAACGTCAACCTGACCTTCGCGGCCGCTCTCGGCATGAACATCGTGATTCTTCCGAAGTTCGATCCCGAAGAGTTCCTGCGGGTGATCGAAGCGCACAGAGTCGACGTGGTCCAGCTCGTGCCGACGATGTTCTTGCGGCTGCTCCGGCTCCCGGAAGCGGTCCGCGACAAGTACGACATCTCCTCGCTCAAGGAGGTCGTCCACTCCGCGCAGGCATGCTCCACCGACCTGAAGCGCGCCATGATCGACTGGATGGGCGAAATACTCTCCGAGTACTACGGCGGCTCCGAGGGTGGGCCCTGGACCAAGTGCGACACCGCGGAGTGGCTGGCGCACCCCGGCACGGTGGGCAGGCCGGTGCGGGACGCGGCGCTGCGGATCGTCGGTCCGGACCAGCAAGAGGTTCCCGCCGGAGAGACCGGCGTCATCTACGGCCGCTCGCCGTCGTTCTGGCCCGGCTTCACCTACCTCAACAACCAGGCCAGGCGCCAGGAGATCGACGGGGGAGACGGGTTCATCACGGTCGGTGACGTCGGCCATGTCGACGAGGACGGCTATCTCTTTCTCACCGATCGGCTCAACGACATGGTGATCTCGGGTGGTGTGAACATCTACCCCGCCGAGATCGAGACCTGCCTGCTCAGCCTCGACGGCGTGCAGGACGTCGCCGTGTTCGGCATCCCTGACCCGGAGATGGGCGAGTCGCTCGCCGCGCACGTCGAGCCGATGCCGGGTGCCGAGCTCACCGCGCACGACGTCCAGGACCATGTTCGGAACAAGCTGGCCAGGTACAAGGTCCCGAAGGTCGTCGTGTTCGAGGAGAGGCTCCCTCGAGAGGATTCGGGAAAGTTGTTCAAACGACAGTTGAAAGCGAAGTACTGGCCGGCAAAGGCGGGCGCATGAGTAGGTTCAGTCTCTCGTCCCGGTCTCGGACGTTGGTGGCCGGCCTGGCGGCGTCCATCGCACTGACCGTCCCGGCGTCCGCCGGCCCTGCCGCCGCGGCCCGGCCACCGGGCGGCGAGCCGGTTCGTTCCTGCCAGAGTCTCACCCGCGTGACGCTGCCCGGCAAGGTGGTGACCAGCGCCACCGTGGTCGATGCGACCGGGGCGGTTCCGGCGTACTGCGACGTTCAGCTCACGGTCGTCGACCCGGCATCGGGTGCTCCGTTCCGCGTCGGGGTGTTCCTCCCCCTCACGACGTGGAACGGGCGCTTCATCGGGACCGGCGGCGCGAGCTATTCGGCGGGAGGGCCGGGCGCTCCCTGCGACTGGGGCGTCGGCGGCGGATACGCCCCGTGCTCCTTGTCCGGCGGATACGCGACCGCGAGCTCGGATGCCGGGGCGGGAACCGACGGAACGTTCGTGCTCAATGCCGACAACACCCTCAACCTGCCGGTCATCGACAATTGGGGTGCTCTCGCGATCCATCAGACGGCGGTGACGGCCAAGCAGGTGATCACCGCCTTCTACGGCCGGGGACCGGCGTTCTCGTACTTCCAAGGTGGCTCGGGGGGCGGCCGCCAGGCGATGATGGAGGCGCAGCGCTACCCGCACGACTACGACGGCATCGCCGTGTTCTGGCCCGCGCTCAACCTGTCACGGCTGCTGCCGGCGGTGCTGTGGCCCGAGGTCGTGATGAACGTGGAACATCACTTCATCCCGCAGTCGACATTTGCCGCCGTGAACGACCGGGTGATCGCCGCGTGCGACGGGCTCGACGGTGTCCGGGACCAGATCGTCGCGAACTGGCAAGCCTGTCGCTTCGACGCTCGAACGTTGGTTCCCTCCGGCCTGATCACGGCGCAGGAAGCCGATATCGTGAACAAGATCTGGCAGGGCCCGCGGGGGACGGATGGCGAATTCCTCTGGTACGGCTTCGCCGCCGGAACGCCACTGGACGTGTCAGCCGGCACGATCACCCAGGACGGGGTCACGACCCCGGCACCGCGGCAAGATGCTCTGACGTGGGTGACGCACTGGGTTCTGCAGGACCCGGCCTTCGACTGGCGGACCATCACCTACGAGTCGTTCGCCGGCATCTTCGAAAAGTCGGTCGCCATGTGGAATCGAAGTGTCGGCGCCGCGGACCCGGACCTGTCCGCGTTCCGGGCGGCGGGCGGGAAGATGATCATCACACAAGGGACATTCGACAACTCGATCCCGATGCAGGGAACCATCGACTACTACGACAAGGTGGCCGCGCGGATGGGAGGGATGAACAGGGTCAGCCAGTTCGCGCGGCTGTTCCTGGCCTCCGGTGGCGGGCACGACAGGCTCGTGTTCACCCATCCACATCCAGGTCTGATGCCGGCCGGCTACGTGAGCGCGGTGCCGAGCTCAAGTAGTGCCCTGGGCGCACTCGTGAGCTGGGTCGAACACGCGAAGGCTCCCGAGCGGCTGCTCGCCACGGCTCAGGGTCAGGGCGCGGCGAGCGGCATGACGCGGCCGCTGTGCATGTATCCGCTCGTCGCCCGCTACACGGGCCACGGCAGCACCAACGACGCCAAGAACTTCGTGTGCGGCAGGAGCTATCTGGGGTCGTAATCATCGCGTCGTCGAGTCGGCCCGGGGCCGCGGTGCCGGGGAACGCTCCTGCCCCGATTCCCGGGCCGGCTCACCGAACTCGCTGCGCCGTCCCGGGCCCGGGCTCTTCGCGGGTTCCGGCGGTCGCCGCACGTAAGGTGTAGACGTGACAGCCCCAGGTACCGATGTACGCCGGCAACGCCCTCGCAATCGCAAGCAGCTGATCCTCAACGCGGCGCGCGATTTGCTGGTCGAGCTCGGATATCCGAGCGTCACGATGGCGATGATCGCTGACCGCGTCGGAATCACCGCCGGTGCCCTGTATCGGCATTTCGGGAACAAGGCGGATATCCTCGAGGCCGTCGTCGCGGAGAACTTCGCCTGGCTGAGCGAGCCCGTTGACGCGGTCGGCTTCGACGCGACGATGGAATCGCTGATCGCGCGGATCGCCGACCATCCGTATCTCACGGATCTGTGGCTCCACGAGGTCCGTTACCTGTCGGACGACAGCCTGAACCGGTTGCGTCGCCGGATGCGAAACTGGCAGCGGTCACTCGCCCCGATCCTCAGGGAGTTGCGCACCGACCTCGACAACGGCCAGCAGGACTTGCTGCTGTGGGCCCTGGCTTCCGTGCTGTCCTGCTTGAGCAGAGCTTCGCTGCATGCCCCGGATGCTGTTCGGCTGCCCGCGGTGAGGTCCGCGATCCGGGCTGTGACCTCGGCCCCGCTGGCGCCGACCGGGCCCAAGCTCGACGGGGTGGGTGCCCGATCACTGCCGGTGTCGATGCGCGAGCGTCTGCTGCTCGCCGCCTTCGAGCAGTTCGGCTACCGCGGCTTCCACGACACGTCGATGGCCACCATCGGCGCGGCCGCCGGCGTGACCGGTCCGAACCTGTACGGCTACTTCGAGAGCAAAGCCGACATCCTGCGTGCCGTTCACGAGCGAGCCGCCCATGCGCTCTGGCTCGGTCTCGACAACGTGCTGGCCTCGGGAGGCGATCCCGGCGAACTGCTGCGGGAGGTCGCCCGCTCGTACGTTCGTCTTGCGAGGACCTGGGCGTGGACGCTCGACGACCCGATCGGCAAGGCGGATCTGGGGGACAGCTTCAAGCTGGTCCAGCGAGAGTACGTCGACGAGTGGGTCGCGCTCCTGACCCGATCGCTGCCCGAGCTCGAGCCACGGCAGGCGCGGGTCCGAGTCCAGATCGCCCTCTCTGTCGTGTCCGATATGTACCGTATTCCGCGCCTCACGTTCCGCGCGTCGTTCCAGGACAACCTGGTCTCCCTCGTGCTGGCGATCCTGCACGACGGCCCTTGGGCAACGGGCTCGGACAAGTGATCGGCGGGTAATCGGGATTTACTTATGCCGCGCACATCAGGGTAGGGGCAGCCAACTTCGGGCCCAGAGGCCTGATCGTCCGTTGACTTAGCGCGTGACGCGTCGTAGCTTGTTGACCGGACGACCGACCGATTCCGGTCTCTGCCGATGGATGATCCTGGAGGCGGCTGCCGACATGACCCAGACTCTCGACGAGCTCGCGCGCACGAACCTCACCAGCCCCGAGATGGCGTTCTCGCCGTTCGCCTTCTACGCGGATCTGCTCGAATCCGCGCCCGTGCTGTGGAGTGAGCGGCACCACGCCTGGCTGATCAGCAGGTATGACGACGTCTCGGCGGCGTTCCGGCACGAGCAGATGGGTGCCGACCGCATCACGCCGTACCTGAAGAACCAGCTCAGCGAGGCGGAATCCGAGCGCTTCGGCCGCGTGTTCGAGATCCTCGCCAAGTGGCTGGTCTTCCTGGACCCGCCCGACCACACGCGGCTGCGGAAACTGATGCACAAGGCGTTCACGCCGCGCGCCGTGCAAGCGCTGCAAGGCAAGATCCAGCAGACCGCCGCCCGGCAGGCCGCCGCGGTCAAGGCTCGCCTCGAGGCGGGTGAGGTGGTCGACCTGGTCGCAGAGTTTTGCGAGATCATCCCGCCGGCGATCTTCTCGGAGATGTTCGGGTTCTCCCCCGAAGACGGCGACAACCTCAAGACCTGGACCGAGGAACTGGGGATGTTCATCAACGGGGCACCGGCCGGGCCCGGTCGCGACGAGCGAGTGCGGGCCGCCGTGGAGGGGCTGGAAACCTATTTCCGCGGATCGATCGAGCAGTACCGTGCCAAACCGGTGGACGACATCCTGTCCGTGCTGGTCCAGGCCAGCGATGACGGCGACGCACTGTCGGACACCGAGCTGATCGCCACGTGCATCACGCTGATCGACGCCGGCTACAAGACGGTCCAGAACGCGATGTGCAACGCCATCTACCTGCTCCTGCGGTCCGAGGACGGCTGGGAGCGCCTGGCGAGCGAACCGAGCCTGCGGACCAGCGCGGTCGAGGAATGTCTGCGCCTGATGGGCCCGGCCAAGACAACCGTGCGGCGGGCGCGGGGTGACATCGAGTTCGAAGGCGCGTCGATCAAGGACGGGGACCGGGTCTACCTCGTGCTCGCCGCGGCCAACCGTGACCCGAGGCGTTTCGATCGGCCCAACGATTTCGTCATCGATCGCGAGGACAACCAGCATCTCGCGTTCGCCCAGGGTATCCACTTCTGCCTCGGCTCGGCGCTGGCCCGCCTGGAGCTCACCAGCAGCCTGGCGGAGCTGGTCACCCGCGTGCCGAGGCCGGAGCTCGCGGTGCCCGCGGAGGAGCTGCCGTGGCACCGGGTGCTGCTGCTCAGCGGCCTCGAGCGGCTTCCGGTGCGCCGGGCGGGCGATCGCGCATGACCGCGCAGCGAAGGCGCGTCATCGTCGACCGCGACGTGTGCGTCGGCTCCGGCTGGTGCGTGAACCTGGCCGCCGCCGCCTTCGAGATCGATCCGGTCGACGGCAAGGCTCGCGTCCAGGCTTCGGCCGGCGGGACGCCCGACGAGCTCGAGGAGGCGCTGGACAGCTGTCCGGTGTCTGCGATCTCGTTCGCAGGAGGGACCGAGTGACCAAGAAGCTGCTCGCCTACGCGACGTACCGTCCGCACTACCGGCTCGCCCGGAGCGCGATCAACGCTGCCCTGGCCGATGCGGCCCCTGTCTCCGGCGGGCGCACCGTCGCCGGCTACGACGAGGACGCGGTCACCATGGCCGTGGCGGCCACCCGGCGCCTCGGCGGCGGTGTCACGGTCGCCGACCATCTCTACTTCGGTACGACGAAATCCCCCCTCCTCGACAAGTCCTGCTCGCTGACCGTCCACGCGGCAAGCGGTATGCACGACCGCGCCTTCGTCCTCGATCTCACCGGTCTGCGGTCCGGTTTCGGCGCCCTCAAGGCGGCCTCGCAGACCGGTGGCGTCGCCGCGATGGCCGACCTGCGGACCGGCCGGCCGGGGTCGGCCGAGGAGCTCGACGGCGGCGACGGCGCCGCGGCGTTCCTCTTCGGCGACGCAGACGACGCGGTGGCCGAGGTGCTGGGCTCGGCCTCGGTACCGATGGAGGTCATGGATGTATGGCGGGCGCCGGGTGCCAGCTACGCGCTCGTCGGTGAGGACCGCTTCGTCCAGCACGTGCTCGGCAAGGCGGTCCGGGAGCTGGTGACCGAGCTGGGCAAGGTCACCGGCTACACCGGCGCCGCCACCACGTCCGTCGTCTCCACGCTCAACCGCCGGCTGGCCGGCGCGCTGGCGGCCGCGACCGGATCGGAGCGGGTCGCGGCGGCCCAGGAGGCCCATCGCCAGACGACCGGTTTCTGCGGAGCCGCCGACATCGGCCTGTTGCTCGCGGCCGCACTCGACGCCGCCGCGGCAGGCGACACCATCCTGGCGGTCTCGGCGGGTGGTGGGGCCGACGCCGTGCTGCTCAGGGCGCTCAAGGACGGGCCGTTCGCGACCGGCGCCGGACGTGACGGGCCAGGAAAGGACGTCGGCTACCACCAGTACCTCACCTGGCGCGGCGAAATCGGTCGTGAGCCGGCGCGCCGGCCGGCGCGTCCACCGGTCGCGCCCCCGCCGGCCTTCCGCGACAGCGCCTGGAAGTTCGGGCTCGTGGGGTCGCGGTGCCGCAACTGCGGCAAGGTCTACCTCCCGCCGGAACGAGTCTGCCGGTGCGGTGCGGTCGACCAGCTCCAGCCGTTCCCGGTGGCCGACCTGACCGGGACGATCGTCGCTCACTCGACCGACGGCCTCTCGGACAGCCCGAACCCGCCCTCCGTCGCCGCTCTGGTCGACTTCGGCACCACCGGCCGGCTGCTGCTCGAGCTCACCGACGCGGCACCCGAGGACATCGCCGACGACGCCGAGGTCGAGATGACGTTCCGTCGCACCTACGCGGTCGACGGCGTGCCCAACTACTTCTGGAAGGCCCGCCCCAAGAACAGGAGCTCGACGTGACCCGGAGCCTGCGCGACCGTATCGCCATCGTGGGGATGGGCTGCACGAAGTTCGGAGAGCTGTGGGACACGTCGGCCGACGACCTGGTGATCGAGGCCGCGCATGACGCCATCGCCTCGGTCCCGGGGCTGACGAAGGACGACATCGACGCCTACTGGTACTCGACGCTGGCGTCCGGCCACGCGGGGCTCCCGCTCGCCAAGGCGCTCAAGGTCGAGCGGCCGGTCACGCACGTCGAAAACTTCTGTGCGAGTGGGTCGGACGCGTTCCGCAACGCGGCGTTCGCCGTGGCCGCCGGGGTGTACGACGTGGCGATGGCCGTCGGAGTGGAGAAGCTCAAGGACAGCGGCTACTCCGGGCTCACCGTGCACGAACCCCCCGGCAACAACACGGCGAGCGAGGTCAGCCCGCCCGCGACATACGCGTTGCTGCCGTCGGCCTACAGCCGCGCCTACGGCGTCGCACCCGGCGACGTCCGGCAGGCGCTGACACACATCGCATGGCGCAACCACGCCAACGGCGCGAAGAATCCGGAGCGTGCGCAGTACTCGTCGATCGTACCGAAGGAGAGGATCGAGCAGGCTCCCAAGGTCGCGGGTGACCTCAGCGTCTTCGACTGCTCAGGGGTCGCGGACGGGGCAGCCGCCGCGATCATCGTGCGGGCCGAGGACGCGCTGAAGTACACCGACAAGCCCATCTATCTCAAGGGCATGGCGCTCCATGCCGGCATGAGCAACGGCGCCGCTACCGCCGGCGAGCAGCACGCCTCGTTCCCCGAGGTCGTCGCCTGCGCCGCGCGGGCCTACGCCGAAGCGGGCATCACCGACCCGCGCCGCCAGCTCTCCATGGCGGAGGTGCACGACTGTTTCACGCCGACCGAGATGATCCTGATGGAGGACCTCGGGTTCTCCGGCCGGGGCCAGGCCTGGCAGGACGTCATCAACGGCGATTTCGACCTCGACGGCGTTCTCGCGGTGAACCCCGACGGCGGCCTGAAGTCGTTCGGCCACCCGGTCGGCGCCAGCGGCCTGCGCATGATCTTCGAGCTGTGGCTGCAGCTTCGCGGCGAAGCCGGTGCCCGGCAGCTCGCGGATCCGCGGCTTGCGCTCTCGCACAACATGGGCGGCATGCCCGGCGAGTTCATCTCGTTCATCGGGATCTTCGGCAAGGAACTCGGCTGATGGCCTCGATGCCCATTCCCGAACCGGTTCCGGGCCGCACCGGGGTGCTCGTCGTCGGCGCCGGGCTGATGGGCTCGGGCATCGCACAGGCGGCGGCCATGGCCGGCTACGACGTGGAGGTTGTCGACCGGGCCGAGGCGTTCCTCGAGGGCGGGAAGGCGCGGGTTCGCGAGAGTCTCGAGCGCTTTGCCCGCCGTCCCGACTACACCGGCGATCACCCGGCGCAGGTGGCGGGCCGTATTGCCTGGTCCACGGTCGTCCGGACCGCGGCCGAGCGGTGCGACCTGGTCATCGAGGCGATCTCGGAGGACCTCGACGCCAAGCAGGCGCTCTTTCGCGACCTCGCGGAGTGGACGGGCGACTCGGTGCTCCTGGCGACCAACACCTCGCAGTTCCCGATCGGCAGCGTGGCAGCGGCCTGCACGGCGCCCGAGCGTGTCGCCGGTATGCACTGGTCGAACCCGCCCCCGGTGATGCCGCTGGTGGAGATCATCAGAGGCGAGGCCTCCGATCCCGCCGCGGTGGCCGCTGCGCAGGCATTCGTGCGCAGCTGCGGCAAGGAGGTGGTGACCTGCGAGAAGGACGTGCCCGGCTTCATCGCGAACCGGTTCAGCGGTGCGCTGTTCACCGAGGCCATGCGTCTGGTGGACGAAGGCGTCGCCGACCCTGCCGAGGTCGACGCGGTCGCCAGGCTGATGCTCGGTCACCGGATGGGGCCGTTGGAACTCTTGGACTTCGTGGGCCTTGACACCGCGCTCAAGGGCTTCACCACGATGAACGCCCGCTACGGCGGCGGCCGCTTCTATCCACCGCCGATCCTCGCCAAGCTCGTGTCGCAAGGCCACTACGGACGCAAGACGGGCTCCGGCTTCTACGAGGAGTGACGACATGGGAACACGCGAGAACACGATGCCGATGCAGACCCGCGCCGCGGACCAGCCGCGGCCCCGAGAGGCCGTCGCGACGGTGGTCTCGCGCACGATGCTCGCCAGGGATGTCGTCTCGCTGACGCTCGCCTTGCCCGACGGCACGCGGTGGCCATGGCGCGCCGGTGACCACATCGACGTCGAGGTCCCTGGCGGCCCGATCCGCCAGTATTCGCTGTGCGGGCCGGTCGAGGACACCTCGCGGCTCACCATCGCCGTCCTGCTGGAGGCGCGGAGCCGGGGCGGCTCGTCCTACCTGCACGCGGTGACGGAGGGCGAACCGGTGCACGTCCGAGGTCCGCGCAACAACTTTCCCCTGGTCCCCGCCGACGCGTACCGCTTCGTGGCGGGCGGCATCGGCATCACGCCGATCCTTGCCATGATCCGTGAGGCGGAGACCCACGACACGCCGTGGACGCTGCTGTACGGCGGCCGCAGCCGCGATTCGATGGCGTTCCTTGACGAGCTCCTGAGGTACGGCGACCGGGTCCGGGTCGTTGCGGAGGACGAACAGGGGCGACCGCCGCTCGACGAGTGGCTCGCCGACCCCGCACCGGCGGCCCTCGTCTACTGCTGCGGTCCGGCCGGGCTCCTCGACGCGGTCGAGCGCCGATGCGAGACCTGGCCCCGCGGCTCGCTGCACGTCGAGCGGTTCACGCCTCGCGACGTCGAGACACCTGTCCTGGAGGAGCCGTTCGAGGTCGAGCTCGCGCGGACCGGAACGTCCGTCGTCGTCGAGCCGGGCACCTCGATCCTCGAGGCCGTTGCCCGGGCGGGTGTCCCGATGCTGTCATCGTGCCAGGAAGGCACGTGCGGCACCTGCGAGACAGCCGTGCTGGCCGGCATACCCGAGCATCGCGACTCGGTGCTCGACGATGACGAGCAGGCGGCGAACGACTGCATGATGATCTGCGTCTCTCGCTCGCGCACTCCGCGACTGGTGCTCGATCTGTGAACGGCCGGCGAGTGGCGGGGCCGGGTTCGTGGCCGGAAGGGAACGATACATGCGAAACGTGAAGCGAGTGCTCGTCGTCGGGGCGGGCGCCGGGGGAGCCGGCATCGCGCACCTGTGCGCGCAGGCCGGCCTCGACACCGCCCTCGTGGACGCGACCGACGAGTCCGGCGCCGATCTCGAGGCGGCGACCGAGCGCGCCGATCTTGTCATCGAGGCGATCACGGAGGATCTCGACGCCAAGCAGTCGCTGCTCCAACGGCTCGACACCCTGTGCCCGCCCGACGTCGTGCTCGCCACCGGCACCGGTCAGTACCAGGTCTCCCGGGTGGCGCAGCGCTGCGTGCACCGGGACCGCGTCGTAGGGATCCACTGGTCGAACGCCCCGCTGTCGACGTCGCTGGTGGAGATCGTCCCGGCCGGGCAGAGCGCGCCGGCCGTGATCGAGGCCGTCAAGGAATTCGTCCGGGCGTGCGGCCGGCAGTTCGTCGTGGTCCGCAAGGACGTCCCGGGCTTCATCTCCAACAGGTTGCGCATGGCGATGTTCATGGAGGCGATCCGACTCGTCGACGAGGGCGTGGCGACCGTTCAGGATGTCGATCGGGTCGCCCGGGGAATGTATCGACACCCGACGGGCCCGCTGGAGACGCTCGACCTCGTCGGCCTCGACAACGCGGCCGCCGCGGCGGCGTCGATGGCCGCCTATTACGAGGACGACCGCTTCGCCGCCGCGCCGCTGCTCGCGGCGATGGTGGCGCGCGGGGAAACGGGGAGCGCGAGCGGCAAGGGCTTCTACGAGCACACGGTGCGGGGCTAGACGCCGAGGCTCGCGTCGAACTCCCGCGCGAAGATCCGATACATCCCACCCGTGCCACTTCGAGAGGACCAGCGTGGCCACTTCCGCGCGTCGTCGCTTCCCGCGCCCGCATGACTTCAGGCCGCTGCTGAGATTCAAGCGACCCGTCCTCAGCCCGACGCGGCGCCGCCTCGAGCAGGCGCTGACGATCAGCGATCTGCGTGCTGTCGCGAAGCGGCGGACGCCGAAGGCGCCGTTCGACTACGCCGACGGGGCGGCCGACGACGAGTTGTCACTGGCCCGCGCCCGCCAGGCATTCGAGGACATCACGTTCCACCCGTCGATCCTGCGCGACGTCTCGGTCGTCGACACCTCGGTCGAGGTGCTCGGCCGGCGCTCGGCGCTGCCGTTCGGCATCGCCCCGACGGGCTTCACGCGCATGATGCGGACCGACGGTGAGCTGGCGGGCGCGACCGCGGCTGCCGCGGCGGGTGTCCCGTTCACGCTGTCGACGATGGGCACGACGTCGATCGAGGACGTCGCGGCGGCCGCACCGGCCGGCCGCAACTGGTTTCAGTTGTACATGTGGAAGGACCGCGACCGCTCGATGGCGCTGGTGGACCGCGCCGCGAAGGCCGGATTCGACACGCTGCTGGTGACGGTCGACGTGCCGGTCGCCGGCGCGCGGCTGCGGGACGTCCGCAACGGCATGACGATCCCGCCGACGCTGACACTGCGCACGGTGCTGAACGCGATCCCCCGCCCTGGATGGTGGTTCGACTTCCTCACCACCGAGCCGCTGGCTTTTGCCTCGCTCGACTCGTGGTCGGGCACGGTGGCCGAGCTACTGGACTCGATGTTCGACCCCACGGTCGACTTCCACGACCTCGCGTGGATCAAGGACCAGTGGCCCGGCAAGCTTGTCGTCAAGGGCGTACAGAACGTCGCCGACGCCGAGCGGCTCGCGTCGATGGGCGTCGACGCAATCCTGCTGTCGAACCACGGCGGACGTCAGCTCGACCGGGCACCGGTGCCGTTCCACCTGCTGCCCGACGTGCGCCGCGCGGTGGGCAACGACGTGGAGGTCCATCTCGACACCGGCATCATGTCGGGGCAGGACGTGGTGGCGGCGCTCGCGATGGGCGCGGACTTCACGCTGATCGGCCGGGCATATCTCTACGGACTGATGGCCGGCGGGCGGCGCGGCGTCGATCGCGCGATCGGAATCCTGACCGCGCAGGTCGAACGCACGATGCGGCTGCTCGGCGTCAGATCGGTCGCTGAGCTGAACTCCGGGCACGTCACGCAACTCAACCGCGGCACGGGCGCGGGCCCCGGCCGATGACGGCGCGCACCGCGCATCGGCCGGACAGCTCTCGTCGCCGCCGGCGGACGATGGTCAAGCAGTACACGTGAAACGGAGAAACGCGGATGAGCAACGGACCCCTCGCGGGAATGCGCGTGCTCGAGCTGGCGGGCATCGGTCCCGGACCACTGGCCTGCATGATCCTCGCGGACCTGGGCGCCGACGTGATTCGGGTCGAACGTGTCGGCGATGCGCATGGCGCCGTCGACCACACGCTTCGGAGCCGGCGGATCGTCACCGCCGACCTCAAGGATCGGCGTGACCTCGCGCGGGTCATCGACCTGGCCGATCGGGCGGACGTCCTGGTCGAGGGCTACCGCCCGGGGGTGACCGAACGGCTCGGGATCGGCCCGGATGTCTGCCTGCAGCGCAATCCACGCCTCGTCTACGGGCGAATGACCGGGTGGGGGCAGGAGGGTGCGATGTCCTCCATGGCCGGGCACGACATCAACTACATCTCCGTCACCGGGATTCTGGAGAACATCGGGCGCCCGGGTGAGCGGCCCGTGCCGCCGCTGAACATGATCGGCGACTACGGCGGGGGCGCGATGTTCCTCGTCACGGGAATCCTCTCGGCGCTGTTCGAGCGTGGCCGATCCGGCCGCGGGCAGGTCGTCGACGCGGCGATGTGTGACGGGGCGAGTGTGCTCGCGCAGATGATGTGGTCGCTGCGGGGCGCCGGGCAGTGGGCCGACCACCGCGGCACCAATCTGCTCGACGGTTCGCGCCCCTATTACGACACCTACGAGTGCGCTGACGGGCGATTCGTGGCCGTCGGGTGTCTCGAGCCTCAGTTCTTCGCCGTGATGATGCAGGGGCTCGACCTGGATGCCGCGGCGCTGCCGGCGCAGTACGACGCCGACCGGGCGGACGACCTGCGCGCCGCGATCGCGGGGGCGTTCCGATCGAAACCGATGGCGGCGTGGGCGGAGATCTTCATGGGGACCGACGCGTGCGTCACGCCGGTGCTCACCTACGGCGAGGCGCTCGACAACCAGCACATGCGTGACCGGGCCGTCTTCACAACGATCGACGGCGTGGACCAGCCGCGTGCGGCCCCGCGTTTCTCGCGCACCGTAACGGCGGAGCCCACGGCCCCTCGCCGGGTCGAGTCCGCCGACTGGCTGACGGCCTGACGGGCCGCGTCGCTGTGACCAGCCGCGACAATGTCGCCTCGGCGACCGGCATCGACGGCATCGCCGCCTCCATGGCCTTGACGCGGCCGCCGGGCCCGGCGGACCTGGGCGATGCGTACAGCGACATGATCGACGCCTTCCGGACGTTCGTCGACGCCGTCGCCGGTGCCGCACCTACCGGCCCGGCGGCTCGGCGGCTCGAGAGCGAGCTGCGCTCGTGGGCCGGCGTTCTGCGTGAGCTGCAGGTGCCGGATGGTGAGCGTCTGTGGGGGCGCTGGCTCGACCGGAGGGGCCGGGCCCAGGGGCTGGTCCCGGTGGTCGACGAGGAGGTCCTCACGCCGACGTCGGCCGAGGGCAAGGTCGTGTTCGGCCAGTTCTACGTCGGGAAGAACGCGGTCACCCACGGCGGCGCGATCGCCCTGCTCTTCGACGAGCTGTTCGGACGCATGGGCTTCGCCAGCGACACGGCGGGCCGGACGGCGTATCTGCGCACGGACTACCGATCGGTGACGCCGGTCGCCACCGAGTTGACCCTGGTGGGACGCCTCGAACGTCACGAAGGTCGCAAGCGGTACTTCTCCGGCGTGCTCCGGCACGGAGACGTCGTGTGTGCCGAGGCCGAATGCCTCTGGGTCGAACTCACGGCGGGCCAACCGTGATTGCCGTGGTCTTGACTTAATCATAGTTGACTCATGGATGCGTTGTCCGCCTCCTAGGCGAGACTCCTCGGTCGCAATGCGCCGGTAAGTAGGCGATTTATCATAGTTCGAACTCCCGATCGAAGTGGTCGCCATGATGGCAAGTCCGAAACGAGGACTTAACGGTGGTTGACTTGTGGGCCGCGCCAACATACGTTTGCCACCCGTGGTGCACATCACAAGCGGAGTGTGTCGGCCGCGCAAACCTCGGTTCGTGGGCTGACTCCGGACGACCGGGAGAAACCGTGAGAAGAAACAAACAAGCGACTTTCGGCGTGGTCAGTCTTGCGCTGGTCCTGGCCGGCTGTGGCTCAGGCGGTGGCGACACCGCGAGTGGAGGCACTCCAGGCACGAACGTGGCGACCGGGGTCCCGGTCACCATCGGCGCGATGACCCAGTCCATCGGCTCGTCCGGTCTGCCCGACCCGAAAGCCGGCCTCGACGCCGCCGTGTGGTACGTCAACAACGAGCTGGGCGGCATCGGCGGCCATCCGGTGAAGATCGACTTATGCCAGGACGACCTGACGCCGGCGACGGCAGTCGCTTGCGGCAACCAGTTCGTGTCGAACCACGATCCCGTCGTGCTCGACACCTATGACCACGGCATCGCCGCGGCCGTGCCGGCGCTGCGCGCGGCGAAGATCCCCTACGTCGGCGAGCTCGCCGGCGACCCGGCGATCGAAACCGAAGCGGGTGGCTTCTTCTGGACGGGCCCGCTGGTCATCAGCGTCGCCGATCTCATGCCGATCATGCAGGCGGACAACGTGAAGCGGGCCGGCTTCGTCGGCCCGGACCTGACCGCCGTGCACACCTACTTCGACAAAGCGGTCAACCCCATGGCGAAGCGGATCGGCATCACGATCGACGTCACCTACATCGACCCCGCCACGACGAGCTTCGACAGCGTCGCGACGACCCTGCAGAAGGCAAGCCCCGACCTCATCGGCAACGTAGGGCTGACCGAGGACCAGGTCACCTCGCTCATCTCCTCCCTGCGGACGCAGGGGTGGACGAAGCCCCTGTTCGGCTCGTCGGCCAGCAAGTTCGTGCACGACCTGCCGGGTGAGCAGTACAAGGGCGTCACGATCGCGCCGCGGACCTGGCTGCCCGCGGCAGAGCAGTGGGCACCGGCGACAACGAAGCAGCAGCTGGCCGACTTCGAGAATGCGCTCACGCAGTCCGGGCACAAGGGGATGGACTCCGACAAGTCGATCTACGCCTTCGCGTCGCTGGTCAACCTGGTGCAGATCCTCAACGCGCAGAAGGTCACCGATGTCACGTCGGCCAACATCGTGGCGGCCATCGAGGCCACCGCGAACATGCCGTCGTTCCTCGGGCCGACGCTCACCTGCAACGGCACCATCTTCCCTCGGTACCCAACGGCCTGCACCAACGAGGGAATCTACTTCACCGTCCAGTCCGACGGCTCCTTCAAGCCGGGCGTTTCCGACGGCTTCGCGCCGCTCGATCTGAAGACCCTCTTCGGGAGCTAGCCGGCTCGCGTCCGGGGTGGCCAACCCGATCCGGGGTAACGGGTGGCCACCCCGGCGCGTCATCGGCCGCGCCCTCCTCCCGAACCCCTGCCAGCAAGGCGGACCAGTGAGCACATACCTGCAGATCCTCATCTTCAGCCTCGGCGCGGGCGCCATCTACGCGGCCCTGGCCAACGGGCTCATCCTCGTCTTCCGTGCCACCGGCATCATCAACTTCGCCATGGGCGCCACCGCGATGTGGGGCGGCTACGTGTACTTCACCATGAGGACCGACGGCCGGCTCGTCCTGCCGATCGCCTCGATCGACTTCGGCTCGCCGCAGAACCTCACCGCCGGACTGGCCGCGGCCCTGCTGTCGGCGGTCCTCATGGCCGTCCTGATCTTCTACCTCGCGTTCCGCCCGGTGCGCAACGCGCCGGTGCTCGCCCAGGTGGTCGTCTCGATCGCCGTGATGCTCTCGCTCACGGCCCTGGTGAACATCCGGTTCGGCGCCGCACCGATCAACGGCTTCACCTTCGGCCGGATCGCGGTGGTGCACTCGAAGACAGTGACGATCTTCGGCAAGGTGGTGACCGTCTCGAATGTCACCGTCGCCGCGGTGGTCGTGGCGCTGTCGGCACTGCTCTGGGCGTACCTCAGATTCACCCGGATCGGCATCGCGACCCGTGCGGCCTCGGGCAACGAGAGGGCGGCGATGCTGATGGGCTACGCCCCGAACCGGCTCGCCCTCGTGGCCATGGTGATCTCCTCGCTCCTCGGCACCCTCGGCGTCATCCTCGTCAGCCCGATCCTCGGGCTGAGCTCGACCGTCTATTCCCTGTACGTCGTGCAGGCGCTCGCGGTCATGCTGGTCGCGAGAATGACCTCGTTGCCCGTGGCCACCGTCGCCGGGTTCGGTCTGGGGTTCGTGCAACAACTGCTCGTGAACTGGACCAGCGACCCGTGGTGGCCGTCGTGGGGCAAGGCCGGACTCGACCAGCTCCTGCCGCTCGTGATCGTGATCGTCGCTCTCCTGGTTCACGGCAACCGGCTGCCGGCCCGCGGATCGCTGCAGACGATGCGCCTGCCCGACGTGAAGGTGCCGTCGTCGCGTCCGGTCGGGGGAGTCGTCACCTTCGCCGTCATCGCGCTGGTCATCGTCTTCACCGGCGGACAGTGGCGTTTCGGGATCACGATGTCCTTGATCTTCGGGCTCATGGCCCTCTCCTTCGTCGTGATCACCGGCTACCTCGGGCAGCTGTCGCTGGCGCAGCTCGCGTTTGCCGGCACCGCCGGCTTACTGCTGTCGAAGCTGCACCTCGGCAGCCACACACCGTTCTTCCTCACCATCCTGGTCTGTGCCTTGGGAGCCACCGCGCTCAGCGTGCTGGTCGCCATCCCGGCACTGCGGATCCGCGGAGTCCAGCTGGCGATCGCCACCCTGGCGGCAGCCTTGGCGATCGCCCGGTTCGTCTTCACCAACAACGCGTTCACGCCGCCGCAGGGCCTGCTGGTGAGTCCGGCCGACCTGTTCGGGCTCAGCCTGCCCCGCCAAGTGGGTTTCGACGTCAGCCGCCTCTCCTTCTCGCTGATGGTGCTCGTGGTCGTGGCGCTGATGGTCGTCGTCTTCGTGCGGATCGCCTCCGGTGACCTCGGCCGTGCGTTCCTCGCCGTGCGCGCGAACGAGCGCGCCGCGGCGTCGGCCGGTATCGACGTCCGGCTCGTCAAGCTCGTGGGCTTCGCGCTCTCCGCCTTCTTCGCCGGTGTCGCGGGCTGCCTGCTGGGCTACGCCACCGGGCTCATCTCAGGCGGCTCGTACGACCTCTTCGCGGGCCTGTCCATCCTGGCGGTCGCGTACGTGGGCGGCATCACCAGCTGGCACGGCGCTCTGATCGCCGGCGCCAGCGCGCCGCTGGGCATCGTGTACACGATCATCCAGCACTTCTGGAGCGTCGGCGACTACTACTCACTCATCGCCGGTCTGCTGCTCATACTCACCGCCGTGCTGAACCCCTCGGGTATCGCCGACGCCCTTCCGGCGCAGCTCGAGTACCTCCGGCGTCGCACGCGGACCGGGCAGGCGCGGTCGCCGGACGGCAGCCGGTCGCACCACCCGCTCGCGCCGCTGGCGGCCCTCCCGAAGAGCGGCACCGATGGCTGAGCCCGGCCCCGCGCACGGCGGGTTGAGCGCTCGCGGCGTCACGGTCCGCTATGGCGGCGTCGCCGCGGTCAGCGAGGTCGACATCGACGTCCGGCCGGGCACCATCGTGGGGCTCATCGGCCCGAACGGCGCCGGCAAGACGAGCTTCATCGACGCCATCACCGGGTTCGCCCGGGCCACCGGCGAGATAACGCTCGACGGCGTCCGGATCGACGGGCTCAGGCCGCACGCGCGGCGACGGGCGGGATTGGCGCGCACCTGGCAGTCGGGCGAGCTCTTCAACGGCATGACCGTGGCGCAGAACGTGCTCGTCTGCGTCAAGCCGCCCGTGCTCGGCACGGTGTGGCGCGACCTGGTCGGCCGGCGCGCTCACCACGACGCCGTGGTCGACGAGCTGCTCGCCAGGGTCGGTCTCGCGCACCTGGCCGGGGCCCAGGCCGGATCACTCACCCTGGGACAGCAGAAGCTGGTGGGCGTCGCCCGCGCGCTGGCCGGCGCGGCCCGGACTCTGCTGCTCGACGAACCGGCCGCCGGCCTCGACTCGAGCGAGAGCCTCGCCTTCGCCGAGCGGGTCCGGGCGATCGTCGACGCCGGCCCGGGCGCTCTGCTGATCGACCACGACATGGAACTCGTCCTGAAGGTGTGCGACATGATCTACGTGCTCGAGTTCGGCCGCCTGATCTTCGCCGGCTCGCCGGCGGAAGTCCGCGACGACCCCGGGGTCATCGCCGCATACCTCGGATCGGCCGGCGGGCAGAGCCGTGGCTGAGGTCATGCTCGAGGCGCGTGGCGTCACGTCCGGCTACAACGGTGTCGCGGTGCTCCACGACTTCAACCTGACCTTGCACTCGGGCGAGGTCGTCACCCTCCTCGGCCCGAACGGCGCCGGGAAGACCACGGCACTGCTCACCCTCGTCGGGCTACTGCCGTCGATGGCCGGCAGCATCGGTGCGCTCGGCGCGAAGGTCGGGGCGCGCAGGACCGCGCGGCTGGCCCGCGCGGGCGTCCTGCTCGTACCCGACGACCGCGGCATCTTCGCGGAGCTCACCGTCGCGGAACACTTCCGCATCGTGGGGAAGGTGCCGAAAGCGCGGATCGAGATGGTGCTCGCCCGGTTCCCGGCGCTGCGGCGGCTGATGCACCGCCGCGCGGGTCTGCTCTCCGGCGGCGAGCAGCAGATGCTCGCGATCGGCAAGGCGCTCCTGGCGGATCCCAAGGTGCTCATGGTTGACGAAATGAGTCTCGGCCTCGCACCGACGGTGGTCCAGCAGATGCTGCCGGGCATCCGGGACCTTGCGCGCGAGGAGGGGATCGCCGTGCTCCTGGTGGAGCAGCATGTCGCGATCGCGCTGTCGGTCTCCGACCGCGCGATCGTCCTCAACCAGGGCCGCACGGTGCTCGCCGGTGACGCCGCGGCACTGGCCGAGAACGGCGCCCGCATCGAGGCGGCCTACTTCGGAACACCGGCGTGATGCGGGAGCGGGGGACGACCGGCGTCTCCGGCAGGCTCACCGGCTCATTGACAAGGATCACACCATGCAGCATGTGACGCTCAACAACGGGGTCGTCATGCCGTCCGTCGGCTTCGGCGTGTTCCGGATTCCGGAAGACCAGGCTCAGCGCGCGGTCGAGGACGCCCTGGAAGCCGGCTACCGCCTGATCGACACGGCCGCGGTGTACCGCAACGAACAGGCCGTCGGCCGGGCCGTCGCCGCCGGCGGCATCGCCCGCGACGAACTGTTCGTCACGACGAAAGTGTGGGTTCAGCACGGCGGGGAAGCGGCCACCAAGGCCGCTTTCGACCGGTCACTGGGCCGGCTGGGTCTGGACTACGTCGACCTGTACCTCATCCATCAGCCCTTCGGCGACTACTACGGGTCGTGGCGGGCGATGGAGCAGCTCAACCGCGCGGGTCAGGTGCGGGCGATCGGGGTCAGCAACTTCCTCCCCGATCGGCTCGTCGACCTCATCCTGCACAACGAGATCGTCCCTGCGGTCAACCAGATCGAAACGCACGTGTTCTTCCAGCGCGCGGGTGACGCGGCCGTGATGCGCGAGTACGGCGTGCAGCACGAGTCCTGGGGCCCGCTTGCCCAGGGCGGCCGCGGGTTCTTCGACGACCCGCTCCTGGCCGGGATCGCTCGGGCCCATGGCCGGTCGGTCGCGCAGATCGCGCTGCGCTGGCTGCTCCAGCGGGGCGTGGTGGTCATCCCCAAGTCGGTGCGGCCCGACCGGATGGCCGAGAACATCGACGTGTTCGACTTCGAGCTCACCGACGACGAGATGGCTCGCATCGCCACCCTGGACACGGGCGGTAGCGACGCTCGCGACCATCGTGACCCGGCGTTCGCGAGGTGGATCGGCACCACCCGGTTCGACATCTGACCCCCGCATTCCGTGCGATCACCGATCGCCTGGTCGCGCGGTGCGGGGGCCGGCGCTGAGTTGCCGGGACAGGCCCAGTGCGGCGGTGCGCACCGCCGCGCTGACGCGGGTGGTGTCCAGGGCGGTGGCCCAGCCCGTGATCGAGATCGCCGCCACCGCCCGGCCGTTCTCGCCCAGCACGGGGCAGGCCGCGCACACGATGCCGGGGGTGGACTCCTCGTGCTCGAACGCCACGCCGCGGCGGCGGACCGCCTCGATCTCGCGCTCCAGCAGGCCGGGCATCACGATGGTGTGCGGGGTGCGGCGGGGCAGGCCCGCGGCCACGACCGCGCGCAGCACCTCCGGTGGCGAGAAGGCCAGCAGCGCCTTGCCCACGCCGGTGCAGTACGCCGGCATCCGGCCGCCGGCCAGCGATGGCACGAGCGGGCCGGTGCGGGCGCTGAGCTTTTCGACGTAGACCACCTCGACACCGTCGAGCACCGCCAGGTGCACCGTCTCCCGGGTGGCCTGGTAGAGGTCGTTGAGGAACGGTAGCGCCGCCTCCCGCAGGCCGCGCTGGCGCGGGGCGAGCTGGCCCAGCTCGAACAGGCGCATGCCGAGGCGCACCCCGCGCGGCGTGCGCTCCACGATGCCCCACCGGTCCAGCTCGACGACCAGGCGGTGCACGGTCGGCTTCGGCACGCCGGTGCGCCGGCCCAGCTCGGCCAGGCTCAGCTCGGCGTCGTGCGGGCCGAAGGCGGTCAGCAGCGACATGGCCCGGCCGAGGACCGAGTTCTCCCCGTCGTCTCGCTGAATGGAACGCACGGGTAGGAGGTTAGTCCGCCGAAGTGCCAGAGTCGAGTCGGAGAGATCCTGTGGGTCGAGGAGGGAGCAGGCGATGACGAGCGAGGTCAAGGCCGCCGGGCGGCCGGTCGTCGACGGTGGCCTGCAGTCGGTGCTCACCGCGATCGACCTGCTGGACTGCTTCACCGACGCCGACGAGCTCGGGGTCACCGAGATCGCCGGGCGCATCGGGGTGGCCAAGAGCACCGCGCACCGGCTGCTGACCACGCTGTGCGCGCGGGGGGTGGCCGAGAAGAACCCCGAGACCGGGCGCTACCGGCTCGGCATGAAACTGTACGAGCTGGGCAGCCTCGCCCTGCAGCGCAACCGGATCCACCAGACCGCGCTGCCGCTGCTGCAGGAGCTGCAGCACCTCACCGGCGGCACGGTGCACCTGGCCGTGCCCGACGGCGGCCAGGTCATCTACCTGGAGCGGCTGGTCAACGCGGCCGCCGCGCCGACGTTCGCCCGGATCGGGCGCCGGCTGCCCGCCCACTGCACCAGCTCGGGCAAGGCGATGGCCGCCTTCGACCGGCGGGTCGCCGCGGCGCAGTCACGGGCCGGCTTCACGCCGCTCACCCACGCCAGCATCAGTTCCAGCCAGGGGTACGCCTCGTCGCTGGCCGAGACCCGCCGGCTGGGCTTCGCCCTGAGCATCGACGAGGCGGCGGTGGGGCTCGCCTCGGTCGCCGCGCCGGTGCTGGCGCACGACGGCTCCGCCTGCGCGGCGATCTCCGTCGTCGGCGCCTCCAAGCAGGTGCGCGCCGACGTCGACCGGCCGGCCCGGCTGGTGCGGCTCGCCGCCCGCCGGCTCGCCCGGTCGCTCTGTATCTGAATCCTGTTCCGCGAGCGGGAACGGCGCGGCCGGTGCGGCCGCGCTCCGCCTAATGTCCGTGCCGGGGTTCGCCCCGCGTGTTGTTGAAGGAGGGTGTTGCGTGGACGACGCCGAACGCGTCAAGGCGGCTGAACTGCTCGCCACCGCGTACCGCACCAGAGTGGCCGTAGCGCCGCTCGTGGAGGCGTACGCCGGGATGACGCTCGAGGACGCCTACGCGGTCCAGCAGCTGCAGGTCGCGCAGTGGCTTGCCGAGGGCGCCGCGATCAAGGGCCACAAGGTCGGGCTGACCTCGGCCGCCATGCAGCGGCAGCTGGGCGTCACGCAGCCGGACTACGGGGTCCTGCGCGACGACATGTTCTACCCCGAGCACGCGCCGATCCCCGTCGAGCGCTTCCTGCAGCCGCGGATCGAGCCGGAGATCGCCTTCGTGCTGCGCCGCGACCTGGCCGGGCCGGGCGTCACCGCGGCCGAGGCCGCCGCCGCGGTCGACTTCGTGCTGCCCGCGCTGGAGATCATCGACAGCCGCGTGCGGGACTGGAAGATCTCCATCTGCGACACGATCGCGGACAACGCCTCCAGCGGCGGTGTGGTGCTGGGCGGCAACCCCACCCCGCTGACCGCGGTGGACATCCGGCTGTCGGGCTGCAACCTCTACGGCGATGGCGCGATCGTGGCCACCGGCGCCGGCGGGGCCGTGCTCGGCTCGCCGCTGGCCTCGCTGATGTGGCTGGCCAACACCGTCGGCCGGCACGGGGTGGTGCTCAAGGCCGGGCACGTCGTGCTGCCCGGCTCGGTGACCGCGGCCCAGCCGGTGCGCCCCGGCTCCACCTGGACGGCGCAGTTCGGCGGGCTGGGCAGCGTGACCGCCCGGTTCGGCACGGTAACCGAGGAGGAGCACCATGGCTGAGCGCGCCACGGCGGCCATCGTGGGCCCCGGCAACATCGGCACCGACCTGCTGGCCAAGCTGCTGCGCAGCGAGCACGTCGAGGTGCGGTACATGGTCGGCGTCGACCCGGCCTCCGACGGGCTGGAGCGGGCCCGCAAGCTGGGCGTGGAGGCCTCCGCCGGAGGCGTCGACTGGCTGCTGGAGCGGCCCGACCGCCCGCAGCTGGTGTTCGAGGCGACCTCGGCCAAGGCGCACCTGGCCAACGCCGAGCGGTACCGCGAAGCCGGCATCCAGGCGATCGACCTCACCCCCGCCGCGATCGGCCCGCTGGTCTGCCCGGCGGTCAACCTGGAGGAGCACCTCGGCGCCCCCAACGTCAACATGATCACCTGCGGCGGGCAGGCCACCATCCCGATCGTGCACGCGGTCAACCGGGTCGTCCCGGTCGGCTACGCCGAGATCGTCGCGTCGATCGCGTCGCGGTCGGCCGGGCCCGGCACCCGCGCCAACATCGACGAGTTCACCGAGACCACGGCCCGGGCGATCGAGGCGGTGGGCGGCGCCGCGCGCGGCAAGGCGGTGATCATCCTGAACCCGGTCGACCCGCCGATGATCATGCGGGACACGGTGTTCTGCGCGATCCCGCCGGACGCGGACCGCGACGCGATCACCGAGTCGATCCTGCGGATGGTCGAGGTGGTGCAGGGGTACGTCCCGGGCTACCAGCTGCGCGCCGACCCCCAGTTCGACGACCCGCGCCCGGACTGGGGCGGCAACGCCCGGGTGGCGGTGTTCCTCCAGGTGCGCGGCAACGGCGACTACCTCCCGCCGTACGCCGGAAATCTCGACATCATGACGGCGGCCGCGGCCCGGGTGGGCGACCTGCTGGCCCAGGCGAAGGCGGTGACGGTATGACTTCCGGGGAAGCATCGCGGCCCAAACTGCGGATCACCGACTCGACGCTGCGCGACGGCAGCCACGCGATGGCGCACCAGTTCACCGAGGAGCAGGTCCGTGCCACCGTCCACGCGCTGGACGGGGCCGGCGTCGAGGTGGTCGAGGTGTCGCACGGCGACGGGCTGGGCGGCTCCTCGTTCAACTACGGCTTCTCCCGCACCGACGAGATCAGGCTGATCCGGGCGGCCGTCGACGAGGCCACCCGGGCGAAGATCGCGGTGCTGCTGCTGCCCGGCGTCGGCACGGTCGAGGACCTGCGCCACGCGCACGGCGCCGGGGCCTCGATCGCCCGGATCGCCACCCACTGCACCGAGGCGGACGTGTCGATCCAGCACTTCGGCGCCGCCCGCGAGCTGGGCATGGAGACCGTCGGCTTCCTCATGCTGAGCCACCGGGCCACTCCGGCGGCGCTGGCCAAGCAGGCCCGCATCATGGTCGACGCCGGAGCGCAATGCGTCTACGTGGTCGATTCGGCCGGCGCCTTGGTACTGCAGGACGCCCAGGCTCGCATCGCGGCGCTGGTCGAGGAGATCGGCGCCCAGGCCGAGGTCGGCTTCCACGGCCACCAGAACCTGTCGCTGGGCGTGGCCAACTCGGTGCTGGCCTACCAGACCGGCGCCCGGCAGATCGACGGCGCCCTGTGCGCGCTCGGCGCCGGCGCCGGCAACTCCCCGACCGAGGTCCTGGCCGCGGTGTTCGCCCGCCTCGGCATCGACACCGGCGTCGACCCGCAGGCCGCGGCGGCCGCCGCCGAGGACGTGGTCCGCCCGTACATCCCGCGGCTGCCGTGGATGGACCGGGCCTCGATCGTGCAGGGCTTCGCCGGGGTGTACTCCAGCTTCCTGCTGCACGCCGAGCGGGCCGCGGCGCGCTACGGCGTGCCCGCGCACGAGATTCTGCAACGCGTCGGCGAGGCCGGCTACGTGGGAGGGCAAGAGGACATGATCATCGACATCGCGCTCCAGCTGGTCCAGGAGCGGGACATGGGCGACCTCGCCGCCGCCGGGGCCCGCTGATGAGCGCCGAGTGGAGCGTCGAGCGGGCCGCGGCGACGCTGCTGGACGCCGAGGGCAGCCGCACCGCCCGGGACCCGCTGACCGGCGAGTGGCCGCAGCTCGACCTCGCCACCGCCTACCGGGTCCAGGCCGAGGCCCTGCACCGGCGCGTCGCGGCCGGCGACCGGGTGGTCGGCATCAAGCTGGGGCTCACCTCCCGGGCCAAGCAGCAGCGGATGAACATCTCCTCGCCGCTGACCGCCTGGCTGACCGACGCCATGGCGCTGCCGGCCGGCGACCCGGTCCCCACCGGGCGGTTCATCCACCCGCGGGTCGAGCCGGAGATCGTGTTCGTGATGGGGGAGCGGCTGGCCGGGCCGGGCGTGACCGCGCCGCGGGCGCTGGCCGCGGTCGCGCGGGTGTACGCCGGGCTCGAGGTGATCGACAGCCGGTTCGCCGACTACCGCTTCACCCTGCCCGACGTGGTCGCCGACAACGGCTCCTCCGGCGCCTACGTGACCGGCCCGGTGGGGCTCTCACCCGAGGCGCTGGACCTGTCGCTGGAGGCGTGCCTGCTGGAGGTCGACGGCCAGGTGGTCGACTCGGCCACCGGCGCGGCGGTGCAGGGCCACCCGGCCGAGGCCCTCGCCCTGGCCGCCAACGCCCTCGGCGAGCGCGGCCAGGCCATCGAGGCGGGCTGGGTCGTGCTCACCGGCGGGATGACCGACGCCGTGCCGCTGCGCCCCGGCGCCAAGATCGCCGCACACTTCACGCACCTCGGCTCGATCGTGCTGGCCGGCGGCTGACCGTGCCGCTGGTCGAGGTCACCCTGGTCGAGGGGCGCACGCCCGCGCAGCTGCGCGGGCTCATCTCCCGGCTCACCGACGCGGTCGAGGCGGCGATCGACGCGCCGAGGGAGAGCATCCGGGTGGTCGTCCGTGAGGTCCCGGCCACCCACTGGGCGGCCGGCGACGTCACGATCGCGGAACGCAGGAAGGAATGAAGATGTTCATCCCGCACGTCATCGACGGCGAGCCGGTGGAGTCCGCCTCCGGTGCGCGGTTCGACACGGTCGACCCGCACACCCGCGAGCCGTGGGCGCAGGTCGCGCTCGGCGGCGCCGAGGACGCGGCCCGCGCGGTCGCGGCCGCCCGCCGGGCGTTCGACGAGGGGCCGTGGCCCCGGATGGGCTACGCCGAGCGCGGCGCGATCCTGCACCGCCTGGCCGACCTCATCGAGGCCCACGGCGACGAGCTGGCCGCAGCCGACACCGCCGACATGGGCAAGCCGCTGCGCGACAGCCGCGGCAACGACGTGCCCCGCTCGGCGCTGAACTTCCGGTTCTTCGCCGACCACGCCCGCCTCGCCACCGGCGACGCGCTGCCGATGGACTCCGGCCACCACGCGTACACCCGCTTCGAACCGGCCGGCGTCGTCGCCGCGATCGCGCCGTGGAACTTCCCGCTCATGCTGGAGACCTGGAAGGTCGCGCCGGCGCTGGCCTGGGGCAACACGGTGGTGCTCAAGCCCGCCGAGGACACCCCGGCCTCGGCGGCGATCCTGGCCCGGCTGGGGCTGGAGGCCGGCCTGCCGCCCGGCGTACTCAACGTGGTGCACGGCTACGGCCCCGACTCCGCCGGCCAGGCCCTCACCGAGGACCCGCGGGTCGACCGCATCACGTTCACCGGCGAGTCCGGCACCGGCCGGGCCATCTCGCGCGCCGCCGCGGCCAACCTGACGCCGGTGAGCCTCGAGCTGGGCGGCAAGGGCGCCAACCTGGTCTTCGCCGACGCCGACCTGCAGACCGCCGTCTCCTGGTCGATCCGCGCGATCTTCTCCAACGCCGGCCAGGTGTGCCTCGCCGGCAGCCGCCTCTACGTCCAGCGGGCCGTCTACGACGAGTTCCTGGAGCGCTTCGCCGCCGCCGCGGAGGCGCTGACCGTCGGCGACCCGCGCGACCCGGCGACCGACGTCGGGCCGCTCGCCTCGCACGAGCACTACCGCAAGGTGCGCGGCTACGTCGAGGGCGTCGAGGCCGACGGCGGCAAGCTGCGCACCGGCGGCCTCGGCGACGGCTGGGTGGTGCGCCCCACCATCGTGGTCGACGCCCCCGTCTCGGCGCGGGTGTACCGCGAAGAGATCTTCGGCCCGGTCGTGGTCGTCCGGCCCTTCGACACCGAGGCCGAGGCGGTCGCGCTGGCCAACGACACTCCCTACGGGCTCAACGCCATGCTGTTCACCGAGAACCTCAGCCGCGCCCACCGCGTGGCCGCCGCCCTCAAGGCCGGCACCGTGTGGGCGAACTGCTTCTTCATCCGCGACCTCCGCGCGCCCTTCGGCGGGGTCGGCGACTCCGGCGTCGGCCGCGAGGGCGGCGACTTCAGCCGCGACTTCTTCACCGAGCCCAAGGCCGTGGTCATGGCGATCGCCCCGGGGCCGGCATGACGACCGTCGACGCCGGCCGCGAGGCCGGCACGAGCGTGGTGGCCGGCGGCATCGCCACCAACTACCACGACCTGGGCAGCGGCGACCCGGTCCTGCTCATCCACGGCTCCGGCCCGGGCGTGTCCGCGTGGGCGAACTGGCGGCTCACGCTGCCGGTCCTCGCCGAGCGGTACCGGGTGATCGCGCCCGACGTCGTCGGGTTCGGCTACACCGCGGCACCGGCCGGCTTCCGCTACGGCCGCGACGCCTGGTCCGCGCACCTGCTCGCGTTCCTCGACGCCCTGGGGCTGGAGCGGGTCAGCGTCGTGGGCAACAGCTTCGGCGGCGCGCTGGCGCTGGCCCTCGCCCACGAACACCCCGACCGGGTCGCCAAGCTGGTGCTCATGGGCAGCGTGGGGCTCTCGTTCCCGCTGACGCCGGGCCTGGACGCGGTGTGGGGCTTCGAGCCGTCGCCGGCCGGGATGCGCCGGCTCATGGAGCTGTTCGTCTACGACCCCGCCGGACTGACCGACGAGCTCGCCGAGCTGCGCTACCGGGCCGCGACCCGGCCCGGCGTCGCCGAGTCGTTCGCCGCGATGTTCCCGGCGCCCCGCCAGCGGTGGGTCGACGCGCTGGCCCTGGACGAGGAGCAGGTCCGCGGCCTGCGGCACGAGACGCTGGTCGTGCACGGCCGCGACGACCGGGTGATCCCGCTCGCGGTGTCGCTGCGGCTGGCGAGCCTCATCGAGCGCAGCGACCTGCACGTCTTCGGCCGCTGCGGGCACTGGGTGCAGATCGAGGCGCACGAGCGGTTCACCCGGCTCGTCGGGGACTTCCTGGCCGCCGGCTGACCCCCGGCGGCTCAGCCCTGCTGCTGGGTGGGGCGGACCAGCATCTCGTTGACCGCCATGTGCCGGGGCCGGGTCACGATGTAGGCGATCGTGTCGGCGATGTCCTCGGCCTGCAGCCGCTCGACGCCCACCCAGCGCTGCTGGAGAGTCTCGAGGACCTCGGGCCGGTTGTGGCCGGCCAGCTCGGTCTCGACCGCGCCCGGCTCGACCAGCGAGACCCGCACGAACCGCCCCGTGACCTCCTGCCGCAGGGCCTCGCTGAACGCGCCGACGCCGTGCTTGGTGGCGTTGTACACCGCGCTGCCGACGCGGGCGACCCGCCCGGCGACCGAGCTGACGTTGACCATGTCGGCGACCTCGCGCGGCCCGGACCCGGCGGCCTCCAGCAGGTGCGGCAGGGCGGCGCGGGCGCAGTACAGCAGCCCCATCAGGTTGATGGAGACCATCCGCTCCCACTCCTCGACCGGCGCCTCGAGCGCCGGGCCGAGCAGCATCACCCCGGCGTTGTTGACCAGCGTGTCGAGCCGCCCGAGCTCGGCGACCGCCTGCCCGACCGCGTCCTCGGCCTGCGCCCGCTCGGTCACGTCGGCGGCGATGACCAGCGCCTGCCCGCCCCCGGCCTCGACCCGCTTCGCGAGGTCGGCGAGCCGGTCGGCCCGGCGGGCCGCGAGCGCCACGGCGGCGCCGCGCGAGGCCAGGGCGAGGGCGGCGGCCTCACCGATGCCGCTGGACGCGCCGGTGACCAGCGCGACGGTCCCATCCAGAGATCCCATACGCCGAACCCTACACACGGCACGGCGAAGCCCGGGACGCTGGCGTCCCGGGCCTTGCGGAAGGTGTTGCGGATGACCGCCCATCAGATGAGCCAGCGGTTCTTCCGGACGATGGGGAGTTTGGCCCACCAGCGGCCGAGGCCCCAGGTGTGGCCGGCGTAGGCGGCGGCCAGGACGATGAGCACGAGGGCGTAGATGACGTGGTAGTCGGTGAGCGGGTCGGTGGA
Organism: Dactylosporangium sp. CA-092794; assembly: GCF_050948465.1. Classification (NCBI taxonomy): domain Bacteria; kingdom Bacillati; phylum Actinomycetota; class Actinomycetes; order Micromonosporales; family Micromonosporaceae; genus Dactylosporangium; species Dactylosporangium sp. CA-092794. The sequence goes on from NZ_CP192044.1 coordinate 5,724,463, forward strand.
GCCGGTCGGGGCGCCCTTCGCGGTGTGCTGAGCCAAGGGGAACTCCGCCAGCCACATGCCGGCCATGATGAGGGTGCCGGAGGCGGCGGCGACGCGCAGGCCGATGCCGGCGATGAGGGCGAGGCCGACGCCGAGCATGCCGAGCATGAACAGCCAGTTGGCGTACCAGGTGCCGGCGATGGTGTGGAAGAAGCCTTGCAGGGGTCCGGCGTCGACGTTGGCGAGGAAGCCCTTGGTGGGGTTGCCGCCGTTGATCCAGGCTTTGGCTTCGGGGGTGGAGTAGCCCAGGCCGAAGGTCTTGTCGAGGAAGGCCCAGAGGAACAGGAAGCCGGTGGCGTAGCGCAGCACGGCGAGGGCCTTGGCGGCGGTCTTGGTGAGCATGCTGCCCGGGGCTTCGACGCGCTCGAGGGTGCTGGCCTGGTGGATGTGTGCGGTGCTCATGTCCGGCCTCCTGCCGTTTCTCTCTGACGCATTCATCGTCATCCGCGGGGCGCACCGGCCGCCGGTGCCGAACCTCCCCAACCGGCCGGGACCGACGTCCCCTCCTCGGCGGGACCACGGCCCCGCGCGGCCGCGCGCTGCGCGGCGATCCCGGCGCGCAGCTCCGGATCGCTCATGACCAGGTACACCAGCCCGCAGTCCTGCGGGCCGGTCGCGCCGGGCTGGCACAGCGTGCACGGCTCGCCGGGCCGGACCGGGCAACGCGGCTCCGGCAGCCGCGATCGACGTTCACTCACGCCGCAACCGTCGTCCCGGCGGCGCGGCACCGGTCAGGGCCGAACGTCCTCACCCGGCCGGGTTTCGGCGCCCGCGCGCCGGGAGTCAGCAAGGCGCTCGCCCTGCCCGCGGACCCGCACCGCCTGTCACGGTCGTCGGCTCAGATCGTGACACTGTCACAGTTCGGCGCGCGGCGATCGTGACACTGTCACAGTTCGGCGCGCGGCCATCGTGACACCGTCACAGTTCGGCGCGCGGCCATCGTGACACCGTCACAGTTCGGCGCGCGGCCATCGTGACACCGTCACAGTTCGGCGTGCGGCGATCGTGACACTGTCACGGTTGGAGTTGGAGTCGGGTCGGGTCGGTGGCGCTGTGACGCTGTCGCCGGCAGGGCGTCTAGGCTGGTCGCGGCGCTGTCTGGGGCGCGGCCGGAACGCTTCTCGACACTGTCACTGTCACTGTCACTGTCACTGTCACTGTCGTCGTCGGCGTGGGCATCGTGACACTGTCACGGTCTTCGGCTCCGATCGTGACAGTGTCACGGTTCGGCGTGCGGGCATCGTGACACTGTCACGGTCTTCGGCTCTGACCGTGACACTGTCACGGTCCTAGTGTGGGCATCGTGACACTGTCACGGTCGGGGTCGGGGTCGGTGGCGCTTGTGACGCTGTCGTGGGCGGGATGTCGGTGCTGGTCGCGGCGCTGTCTGGGTGCGGCCGGGACGCTTCGTGACACTGTCACGGTCGTAGGCTCTGACCGTGACACTGTCACGGTCCTGGTGTGGGCATCGTGACACTGTCACGGTCGGCGCCCGATGCGGCGGGCCGCTGGCTGCAGCGGTCATAAGTCTCCGCGATCATGATGGACCCGTTGCGTGCACCACGGGTTTGCCATGATCGCGGAGACAATGTGTACCCATAGGTACAATATGGTTCCACGATCATGAGAAACCCGTGGTGTCGGAGCGGACGCGAGCATGATCGCGGAGACTATAGTGCCGACATAGTGCCGTCCCGGACCGGGCAAGGGGCGATGCACGGCTCCCTGACCCTGCTGCGCCGGGTGGAGGCGATCGACGGCCTGGGTCGCGGTGCTGCTCGACCTGCGCGCCGACCTGCGCCGCCGCCCCGGCGGTGAGCTGCTCGACCACGGCGCCGGCCTTCGCCGCCGTCCCGGCGGCGAACTGCTCGACCACGGCGCCGGACTGCGCGGCCGCCTGCTCGGCTCGCCGGCGGTGGCCGAGGCCGCGATCACGCTCGTGGCGTCGGCCGGCCCCGGCGGTCCGCGGTCACCCGCCCAGCAGCCGGTACACCAGGAACGCCGGCCACACCAGTGACTTCAGGATGGCGACGACCACGGCCCAGAACCCGTGCGCCGCCTGCACGTAGTACACCAGCGCACCGATGAACCCCAGGAAATACGCGGCGCCGCCGCCGCCCCGGCCGGTCCGGACGATCGTCTTGGTCCTTGCCCTCGGCTCGCTCACGTCGCCCCGCCCTTCAGCCGGTCTTCCCGGCCGGCTGGGCCTCGAGCTCGGCCGGCTCGGCGCCGATGCGCTCGGCTGGCTCGGCGCCGATACCCTGCTCGATCGCGGGCCGGTTGCACCGCGTCGCCGCGGCCACCAGGCCCACGACCCCGGCCGCCAGCGTGATGCCGACGCCGGCCAGGATCCACTTGGTCGCGTGTCCCTTCATGACCATCGTGACCTCCCTCCCGCCGTGTTGCCCTCACTGTGACGCCGGCCTGGCGGTGCCGGCACGGCCGAAGGACCCACCGCGCCGGACTCTTCGGCCCGCGGGGCGAGCCTTTCCGCTCACCCGCGTTTGAGCGGGCGGGGAGCGGGCACGGGGCGCTCATGCCGGGGAAGGACCAGCGGGGCGTGGTGCGGGCGCTGCTCGACGCGCACGGGCGCGGCTACGCCGAGGAGGCCGGGATCAAGCTCGCCGACAAGCCGGGGCCGCTCTACCAGCTGCAGGTGCTGGCCACGCTGCTCAGCGCCCGGATCTCGGCGCAGATCGCGGTCGCGGCGGCGCGGGAGCTGTTCGCGGCCGGCTACCGCACGCCGGCCCGGATGCTCGGCGCGAGCTGGCAGGACCGGGTCGACGCGCTCGGCCGCGGCCACTACCGGCGCTACGACGAGCGTACGGCCACGCTGCTCGGCGACGCCGCCCGGCTGTGCCAGGACCGGTGGCGCGGCGACCTGCGGCGGCTGCACGCCGAGGGCGGCGCCGACGCGAAGCGGCTTCAGCGGCTGCTCACCGAGTTCCCGGGCATCGGGCCGACCGGCGCCGACATCTTCCTGCGCGAGGTCCAGGGCGTGTGGCCGGACATCGCGCCCTTCGCCGACGCCAAGGTGCTCGACGGCGCCAAGCGGCTCGGGCTGCCCACCGCGGCCGGCGACCTCGCCGCGCTGGCCCCCGCCGGGCAGCTGCCGAACCTGCTGTCCGCCCTGGTGCGGGTCGGGCGGGACCGCAAGGCGGCCGAGGCGATCGCGGGCTGAGCCGCTACCCGTCGGCGACCTCGGGGTGCACGTCGTCGAAGACCGGGCGGTTCGAGCGGATGCGCGGCAGCCGGGTGAAGTTGTGCCGGGGCGGCGGGCAGGTGGTGGCCCACTCCAGCGAGTTGGTGTACCCCCAGGGGTCGTTGCCCTCGACCCGCCGGCCGAAGCGGTAGGACGACCACAGGTTGTACAGCAGCGGCAGCATCGCGATGCCCAGGATCAACGCGCCGATGCTGGAGATGGTGTTGTACAGCGTGAAGCCGTCGCTGGCCAGGTAGTCGGCGTAGCGGCGGGGCATGCCCTGGGCGCCGAGCCAGTGCTGCACGAGGAACGTGGTGTGGAAGCCCACGAAGGTCAGCCAGAAATGCGCCTTGCCGAGCCGCTCGTTCAGCATCCGGCCGGTGATCTTGGGAAACCAGAAGTACATCCCGCCGAACGCGGCGAAGACGATCGTGCCGAACAGCACGTAGTGCATGTGGGCGACGACGAAGTAGGTGTCGCTGACGTGGAAGTCCAGCGGCGGCGAGGCGAGCAGCACGCCGGACAGGCCGCCGAAGAGGAACGTGACCAGGAAGCCGAGCGCCCACAGCATCGGCGTCTGGAAGGTCAGCTGGCCGTGCCACATCGTGCCGATCCAGTTGAAGAACTTGATGCCGGTGGGCACGGCGATGAGGTACGACAGGAACGAGAAGAACGGCAGGAGCACCTGCCCGGTGACGAACATGTGGTGCGCCCACACGCTCATGGACAGCACGGCGATCGCGATCGTGGCGGCGACCAGGCCCTTGTAGCCGAAAATGGGCCGGCGCGAGAACACCGGCAGGATCTCGGTGATGATGCCGAAGAACGGCAAGGCCACGATGTACACCTCGGGATGACCGAAGAACCAGAACAGGTGCTGCCACAGGATCGGCCCGCCGTTGGCGGCGTCGTAGACGTGGGCGCCGAGCTTGCGGTCCGCCTCCAGCACCAGCAGCGCGGCGGTGAGCACCGGGAACGCCATCAGGACCATCAGCGCGGTGACGAAGATGTTCCAGGTGAGGATCGGCATGCGGAACATCGTCATGCCGGGGGCCCGCAGCGTGATGACGGTGGTGATCATGTTGACCGCGGCGAGGACGGTGCCGGCGCCGGAGACGGTCAGGCCCATCACCCACAGGTCGGCGCCGGCGCCCGGCTCGTTGACCTGGCTGTTGAGCGGGGCGTAGGCGAACCAGCCGAACGACGCGGCGCCGTCCGGCGTGGCGAACCCGGACACGGTGATGAGGCCGCCGGAGAGGTAGAGCCAGTAGGCCAGGGCGTTGAGCCGGGGGAAGGCGACGTCGGCGGCGCCGATCTGCATCGGCACGAGGTAGTTGCCGAAGCCGAAGAGCAGCGGGGTGGCGAACAGCAGCAGCATGATGGCGCCGTGCATGGTGAACAGCTGGTTGTACTGCTCGGTGGACAGGAACTGCAGGCCCGGCCGGGCCAGCTCGGCCCGCATGAGCAGGGCCAGCAGGCCGCCGAGGATGAAGAAGCCGAACGACGTGACGAAGTACATCACGCCGATCTGCTTGGCGTCGGTGACGGACAGCAGCGCGACGATCCGGCCGCCCGGCGGCACCCGGCGCACCGGGCCGGGCAGCGCCGGCGTGTGCACCGGGTCGACGGGCAGCACCGTGCGGTCAGTCATCGACGCTCTCCCGCTTCTGTTCCGGCGGCTCGATCGCCGCTTGCTTCGGCGGTTCGATCGCGACCGGGCCCGGCGGTTCGATCGCGCGCCAGAAGCCGCGCGGTGTCGGCGGCAGGGCGCCGAGCCGTTTCATCCGCTTCGGTACGACCCAGCCCGTGTACGGCAGCGGGAGCCGGTCGACCGGGCCGAGCGGCTGCTCGATCTCCCGGTACTCCCCGTCCGGCGTGCGGATGATCAGCCCGGTCTCCACGCCGTGGGCGAGCCGCTGACGGTCCTGCTGCTGGAAGCCCAGGCACAGCCGCCGGGTGAGGTAGAACGCCAGCGGCGGCAGCACCACCGCGCCGATCCGCCCGCCCCAGATCATCGCGTTGAGGCTGATCGAGAACTTGTCGGCGATCAGGTCATTCGCCGCCGACGCGGTCATGACCAGGAAGAACGTCATGGCCATGGCGCCGGTCGCGGTGCGGGCCGGCGCGTCGCGGGGCCGTTGCAACAGGTTGTTGTAGCCCGGCCCGCGGTGCCGCCGGCCACTGGCGAACGGGTACGCCATGGCCAGCATCGTCATCAGGCCGGGCAGCACGACGCCGGGCCAGAAGACCGGCGACAGGGTGTAGCCGAACGCGCGCAGCTCCCACGGTGGCATGAGCCGCAGGGCGCCGTCGAGGAACATGACGTACCAGTCGGGCTGGCTCGCCGACGACACCACCGCGGCCTGGTAGGGCCCGAACAGCCAGATCGGGTTGATCTGCACCAGCCCGCCCAGCGCGGCCAGCACCGCGAAGAGCAGCACGGCGAGGCCGGTCGAGCGGGCGGCGAACCCCGGCACCATCCGTTCCCCGACGACGTTGCCGTTGGTGTGGCCCGGGCGCGGCCACTGGGTGTGCTTCTGCTTCACCACCAGGCCCAGGTGAACGCTGATCAGCAGCAGCAGCGCCCCCGGCACCAGCAGCACGTGGGCGATGTACAGCCGGCCGATGATCAGCTCGCCCGGGAACTCGCCGCCGAAGAGCGCGTTGGACAGCCAGGTCCCGGCGATCGGGATCGACAGCACGATGGACGCCGCGATGCGCAGGCCGGTGCCGGACAGCCCGTCGTCGGGCAGCGAGTAGCCGGCGAACCCCTCGATGAAGGCCAGCCAGAACATCAGCAGGCCGATCGTCCAGTTGACCTCGCGCGGCCTGCGGAACGCGCCGGTCAGGAAGATCCGGCCCATGTGCACCACGATCGCGGCCACGAACAGGTCCGCCGCCCAGTGGTGGATCTGGCGCATCAGCAGCCCGCCGCGGATGTCGAAGCTGATCCGCAGCGTCGAGTCGTAGGCGGCGGACATCGGCATGCCACGCAGCGGGAGGTAGGCGCCGTCGTAGTACACCTGCCGCATCGACGGGTCGAAGAACAGCGCCAGGACCGTGCCGGTCAGCACCAGCATCACGAACGAGTAGAGGGCCAGCTCGCCGAGCATGAACGACCAGTGGTCCGGGAAGACCTTGTGCAGCGCCGAGCGCAGCGGCGTGGCCAGCTGGAACCGCTCGTCGAGGCCCTGCGCGGCGGCGTCGGCGCGCCGCCGCCGCCTCACCGCGACTCCGACGCGCCGGCGTAGAACTCGAACGCCAGCCCGGCCGTGGTGACCAGCAGGGCGATCCCGCCGGCGCCGAGCAGCCACCACTGGCTCATCGCGATCCCGACCGCGCCGGCCGCCACCGACAGGGCGATGCCGACCTGCCAGAACCCGTTCGGGGCGAAGAACCCGACCGGGCCGGCCCCGTCGGCGATCTCGGCGCCGGGCCGGTCCTCCGGCCGCGGCGGGATGCGCCGGGACACCAGCCAGCAGTAGACGGCGCAGAGCAGGCTGAGCACGCCGGACAGCCCGAGCGCCAGCGTGCCGGCGAACTCCGGATGGGGCCCGACGATGCCCGTCCACCAGAAATAGACCGCCGCCGCGGCCAGCAGCAGCCCGGCGATCAGGCCGAACACCTTGAACTCCGTGCGCACGGTCGCCACATATCCCGCCGCCGGGCGTCCAAACAGCACATCTCCGGTTCGGGTCAGGGCGCGGGCCGGACGGGGGCCCGCCCGAGCACCGCCCGCGGCCACGGCAGGCCGTAGCGCCGGCCGCGCAGCACCTGCCGCCAGGCGGCGGCCACCTCCTCGACCAGCAGCGCGGGGACGGTCAGCGACAGCGCGGCGGAGAGCAGGCACAGGGTGCAGAACGCGCTGACGACGAACGCCTGCAGCGCGAGCAGCCCGAGCGCGGTCAGCGCCATCGCCGTCGCGAGCAGCCCGAGCAGCAGCACCAGCCACGGCCGGCGCCGCCACCGCCCGGTGCCGCCGGTCAGCTCCAGGACCAGCTCCAGCAGGTACGCGACGGCGCCGAGGGCGGCGTCGCGCACCGGCAGCGCCCGGGAGAACGCCGAGTTCAGCACCCGCGCGCTGCCGTCGCCGAACCACGGCTCCCACACCGGCCCGGTCAGCCCGTACTGGTAGGCGGCCAGCCGGAAGGAGACCAGCAGCCCGGCGAACGCGAGCACCGCGACGGCCAGCCGGCGGGGCCAGGCCGACGGTCCCTCGACGGCGCGCCGCCACCAGGCCGGCACCCAGGTCGTGCGCCGATAGAGCCGCCGGCCGCTCGGCATGCGTTACTTGCCGCGGGCCCGGCGGGTGCGGCCGGCGTTGGCCTGCTTGATCGCGCCGACCAGGTCGTTCTTGGTCATGCGCCACCGGCCGTGGATGTTGAGCTCCTTCGCCACCTCCATGAGGTGTTCCTTACTGGCGTTGGCGTCGACGCCGCCGGCCGTGCGGGCCCGGGTGTTGCGGCCGCCGGCCGCCTTGGCGTCGCTGGGGCCCTTCGACTCCTTGGCCCGCCAGCGGTCGCCGATCCTCTCGAACGAGTGCTTGACCGCGGCGAACGCGGTGCGATGGGCGCGGTCACCCTCGCCGTACCGCTCGACCGCCGCGTCATGGGCCTTGACGTACGTCTCCTGCGCCTTGCGCGGCGACCGCTTCAGGGTCGCGGGTATGTCGTTGCGTGCAGGCATGACAAACCTCCTGAACAGATCACCCTGCAAACTGCCCGCTGCGCGCCCGGGTAAACGAACGCGTCCCCCGGCCGGCGGGCATGATGGTGAGATGGCCCGGGTACTGATCACCGGCTCCACCGACGGGCTCGGCCTGATGGCCGCCGAACTGCTCGCCGGGCAGGGGCACGCGGTGACCCTGCACGCCCGCACCGAGCAACGGGCCGCGGACGTCCGCAACGAGCTGCCCGGCGCGGAGGGCATCGTGGTCGGCGACCTGTCCTCGATCGCCGAGACCAGGTCCGTCGCCGCGCAGGCCAACGGTTCGGGCCGCTTCGACGCCGTGATCCACAACGCCGGCGTCGGCTACCGCGAGGCGCGCCGGGTCGAGACCGCCGACGGGCTGGCCCACCTCTTCGCGGTCAACGTCCTCGCGCCGTACCTGCTCACCGCCCTGATCACGCCGCCGGACCGGCTGGTGTACCTGTCCTCCGGCATGCACCAGGGCGGCTCGGCCGACCTGAGCGACCCGCAGTGGCGGGACCGGCGCTGGAACGCCTCCCAGGCCTACAGCGACAGCAAGCTGTTCGATCTGCTGCTCGCCTTCGGCGTCGCCCGCCACTGGCCCGCCGTGCGATCCAACGCGCTCGAGCCCGGCTGGGTGGCCACCAAGATGGGCGGCCCGGGCGCCCCCGACGACCTGTACAAGGCCCACCTGACCCAGGCCTGGCTGGCCGTCTCCGACGACCCGGCCGCCGCGGTCACCGGCCGGTACTTCTACCACCAGCGGGAGCTGCGCCCGTCCGCGGCGGCCAACGACGTCGCCGCCCAGAACGCGCTGCTGGACTACTGCGCCGGCCTGACCGGCACGCCCCTGCCCGACCCGCCGGCGTAGGCGCGCACCGGCGTGCCGCTACGCCGGCACCTTTCGCGACGAACTCCGTGGTGCTGGTGAGCTGGGCGACGGCCGGGTCGTTGTGGTCGCAGCCCGCGTAATCCGCGTATTGCGCGTTTTGCTCGCGGGTGGCCAGGGGGCCATCGGGCGGTACGCTCCCGGAATGTTTCCCCTGCGTTACGGCCGTTTCGCCCGGCAGGCCCCGGCGCTGCGGGCCGGTGACGCCCACGGCGCCGTCTTCGAGGCGCGATTGCCCGGCGCCCTGACCGTGCCGGCGGCGGTGCCGGCGTGACCATCCGGGTGCTGGTGGTGGAGGACGACTTCCGGGTGGCCCGGGTGCACGTCGACTTCACGCACCGGGTCGGCGGCTTCCGGGTCGTGGCCACCGCGCGGACCGGGCAGGAGGCCCGGCCGGCCGTCGCCGCGCACTCGGTCGACCTGGTCCTGCTCGACACCTACCTGCCCGACGAGTCCGGCCTCGACCTGCTGCGCGAGCTCACCGCCGACGCCATCATGCTCACCGCCGCCTCCGACGCCGCGACCGTGCGCGCCGCCTACGCCCTCGGCGCGCTGAACTACCTGGTCAAGCCGTTCACCGCCGAGCAGCTCGCCGACCGGCTCGTCGCCTACCGCAACTACCGGGCGATCGTCTCGGCCGACCGCGCCCTGAGCCAGGACGAGATCGACCGCTGCTGGCGGGTGCTGCACGACGGTGACCGCCCGGCCGCGCCCAAGGGGCAGTCGGCGGTCACCGTCCGCCTGGTCAGCGACGCGCTGCGGCAGGCCGCCGCGCCGCGCACGGCGGCCGAGGTCGCCGACGAGCTCGGCATCTCACGGGCCACCGCCCAGCGCTACCTGGCGGCGCTGGCCCGCGACGGCCTCGCCGAGGTCCGGCTGCGCTACGGCGCCACCGGCCGCCCCGAGCACCGCTACCGCTGGGCCTGAACCGCGATGCGCTCCATGGCCCCGCCCAGCTCCCGCGCGACGGCGGGGGAGAGGTGCTCGGCGTCGAGGTACAGGCTCAGCCGCAGCGTCCCCGGTGCGTCGTCGACGTGCACGAACAGCGGCTCGAACGACGGCGCGTCCTGCGCGGCCACCCACCGGAAGGCCGACTCGCCCGGCGCGATCGGCGCGTCCCGCCCGGGCCCGCGCCGGTCGTTGAAGTAGCAGCCGATCTCGATCGGCGTGCCGCGCTCCGCGCCCACCCGGGCCACCAGCCGTTCCATGCCGGCCTGGTGGAAGTAGGCGTACTTGTACGCCGCGGTCGTCACCCGCCGGGTCCGCTCCAGCAGCTCGGCGAAGCCGCACCCGGCGGCCGGGACGCTCAGCAGTCCCGCCTGGGCGAGCGTGCACACCACATCGGCCAGGCCCGGCCGGAAGCGGTTGCTGACCATCGGCCGGATCACCACCGGGTCGACGCCGGTCAGCCCGGCCAGCGCGCCCGCGAACGCGGCCAGCAGCACGGTCGAGGAGTCCAGGCCGGTGCGGGCCGCCCAGTCCCGCGCCGCGAGCCCGAGCGCCGGCGAGGTGAACTCGCCGTGCCAGTACCGCGGCGACTCGACGACGGCGGGGCGCGGGAACCTGTCGGGCGCCACGGTGCGCAGGATGCCGTCCCAGTACCGCTGGGCCGCCGCGTTGTGCCGCTGCCCGGCCGGCGAGGCCTGCCAGCGCGCCTGGGCCAGCGGCTGCAGACCGGCCACCGGCGTCTCGGTGCGGGCCGCGACCTCGGCCAGCATCGTCATCGCCCCGGCCGCGTCCATGACGAAGTGCGACACGAGCACCGCCATGTGGGTGAGCGCGCCGTCCTTGCGTACCACCGCCATCCGGACCGGCCACTCGGTGGCGAAATCGAGCTGCTTGTCCCGCCACGCCGCGCACACGTCCTCGGCGACCTGCCCCGCGTCGGCGTCGCCCGCCTCGACGATCTCCAGGTCGATCGTTCCGCTGCCGTGCACGACCTGGGTGGGCGTGCCGTCGTCGCCGATGCGTAACACCGTGCGCATCGGCTGGTAGCGGGTCATGAGGTACCGCAGCTCCGCCGCCACCTCGTCGAGCGTGGTGCCCGGCTCGAGCGGCTTGACCCCGCCCAGCGGCAGCCACGTCTTCTGCTTGACGATGGCCGACCAGTTCTCCAGCTGACCCCACGACAGCGGCCCCTCGCCCGCCCCGTCGCCCTGAAACCCGACACTGACCCGATCCGGCGCAGCAGGCATCCCGCCCACCCCTCCATCCTGTTCGACGGCAACGCAGGGCCTCCCGGCCCGCGGCATCGACGCACACGGGCTGAGGCGGCCTGCAAGACGTGGCGGGTCGCAGCAGGGCGCATCGGCGTTCGTCGTAGCCTACGGAACCCGGTTCCGCGGCACTATGCACCGGTCGTACGATTGCGCGCGCTACGCGTTGGCGTACCCGGGGATCTGGTCCCTGATCTGCTGCAGCTCGGCCTCGTCGGAGATGCCCTGGAAGTCGTGGCGGGGCGTGTAGGCGCGTTCGAGCTGGGCGATGTCGTCCGGTGTCAGTTCGAGGTCGAGCGAGGCGACGGCGTCGTCGATCTGCGCCGTCGTGTTGGCGCCGACGATCGGCGCGGTCACGACGGGCTTGCCGCGCAGCCAGGCGAGCGCGATCTGCGCCCGGCTCACGCCTCGCGCCCGCGCGATCCGGCCGACCGCGTCGATGATCGCGCGGTCGCTGTCCGCGGTGAACGGCGGGTAGAGCATGTCCGCGTAGGACCCGTCGGTCTCGGATCGGGCGGTCGACCTGGCGTCCTGCCACGGGCGGGCGAGCCGTCCGCGACCGAGGGGGCTCCAGACGATGGTGCCGACGCCCTCGTCGAGGCACAACGGGATCATCTCGCGCTCCTCCTCGCGGGCCAGCAGGTTGTAGTGGTTCTGCATCGACACGAACCGCGCCCAGCCGTGCCGGGCCTGCAGGTGCAGCGCCTTGGCGAACTCCCAGGCGTGCATCGACGAGGCGCCGAGGTATCGGACCTTGCCCGCCTTGACCAGGTCGTGCAGCGCTTCGAGCGTCTCCTCCAGCGGCGTGGCGTGATCGTTGCGGTGGATCTGGTAGAGGTCGATGTAGTCGGTGCCGAGCCGGGTGAGGCTGTGGTCGACCTCGGTCATGATCGCTTTGCGGGAGAGGCCCCTGCCGTTCGGCCCGGGCCGCATGGGATGCCGCAGCTTCGTGGCGATCACCACGTCGTCGCGGTCGGCGAAGTCCCGCAGCGCGCGCCCGAGGATCTCCTCGCTGGAACCGTAGGAATACATGTTCGCGGTGTCGAAGAAGTTGATCCCCGCCTCGATCGCGTGCTTGATCAGCGGGCGGCTGGTCTCCTCGTCGAGCGACCACACCGGGTGACCGCGCCCGGGGTCGCCGTAGGTCATCGCCCCGATCGCGATCGGAGACACGTCGAGGCCGGTGCTCCCGAGCTTGATGTACCGCATGATGCTCCCTACCCTTAACCGGAGAAGTCTCCGCATCGAACCTAACGGAGACCTCTCCGCTTAGCAAGGAGTCAGGATGATCCGCTCGGACGCCCGCGAGAACCGCGACCGCATCCTCGAGGTCGCCCGCCGCGCCCTGGAGCGGTCCGGTGACACGTCGCTCAACCAGATCGCCCAGCAGGCCGGTGTCGGGCCTGGGACGTTGTACCGCCACTTCCCCACCCGTGAGGCGCTCGTGCTCGCCGTGTACCGGCTCGACGTGGACCGGCTCATCGACTCCGTGCGCGACCGGCTCGCGCGGGCGTCTGCGCTGGAGGCGCTGCGCGGCTGGACGACGGAGCTGGTCGGGTACATGCGGATCAAGCACGGCCTCGGCGATGCCCTGAGCCCGGGCGGCCGCCAGTCGATCACCGAGCAGACCTACGGCCCCGTCATCGCCGCCATCACCGAGATGCTCGACGCGGGCAAGCGCGACGGCAGCATCCGCGCCGACGCCGACCCCGAGGACGTGCTCCTGCTGATCGGCGCGCTGTGGCGCACCGCCCCCGGCGAGGAGGACCGCTCGCCCCGGATGCTCGGCGTCATCCTCGACGGGCTCCGCGCCCGCCCATAGCGTTGTAGCGGGCCGGGTTTTGCTAGACTGGTGCGGCATGCAGGCCCCGTGTAGCCGGCCGGGTATCGGCCCGGCCATCAAGACGATGTCCCGCTCCCGGCGTGCCCGCCCCTCGTGCGGCGCCGGACCGGTCCGGGGAGCGGGCCGATGAGCGGCTACTGGACGCAACTGGCGATCGTGCTGGGCCTGATCGTGCTCAACGCGGTGTTCGCCGGCAGCGAGATCGCGCTGATCTCGCTGCGGGAAGGCCAGCTGCGCCGGCTGGAACGCCGCGGCGGCACCGGCCGGGTCCTGGCCCGGCTGGCGCGGGACCCGAACCGGTTCCTGGCCACCATCCAGATCGGCATCACCCTGGCCGGGTTCCTCGCCTCCGCCACGGCCGCCGTCGCGCTCGCCGAGCCGCTCGCGCCGCTGCTGCCGTTCCTCGGCGACGCGGCCCGCCCGGCGGCGATCGTCGCGGTCACCCTCGTGCTGACCTTCCTCACCCTGGTCTTCGGCGAGCTGGCCCCGAAACGGATCGCGATGCAGCGCGCCGAGAGCTGGGCCATGGCGGTCGCCCGGCCGCTCAACGCGCTGTCCACCGCATTCCGGCCGGTCAACTGGGCCATTGGCGTGGCCAGCGACCTGGTGGTCCGCCTCGCCGGCGCCGACCCGCGCCGCAGCCGCGACGAGATGAGCCCGGACGAGCTGCGCGACCTGGTCCAGACCCAGCGCGGGTTCAGCAGCCAGCAACGCCGCATCATCTCCGGCGCGGTCGAGATCGCCGACCGCACGCTCCGCGAGGTGCTCGTCCCCCGCCCGGCGGTGTTCGCGCTGCCCGCCGATAGCCCGGTCGCCGAGGCCGCCGCGGCGCTGGCCGCCGCCGGACATTCCCGCGCCCCGGTCACCAGCGGCGGCGACCTCGACGACACCGTCGGCGTGGTGCACTGGAGCGACCTGGTCGGCGCCGGGCACGCCACGGTGGGGCAGGCCGCGAAGCCGGCCCTGCTGCTGCCCCAGTCCCTGCCCGTCGCGCAGGCCCTCGCCCGGTTCAAGGCCGAACGGCAGCAACTCGCCCTCGTCGTCGACGAGAGCGGCGCCATCGACGGGATCGTCACGCTCGAGGACCTCATCGAGGAGGTCGTCGGCGAGATCTACGACGAGACCGACACCGACGTCCAGGCCGTGGCCCGCCGCCCGGACGGGGCGCTGCAGCTGCCGGGCGGCTTCCCGATCCACGACCTGCCGGACCTCGGCGTCGACCTGGAACGGCTGCCCGGCACCGGATATACCACCGTCGCCGGGCTGATCCTGGCCGGCCTCGGCCACCTGCCCACCCGGCCCGGCGAAGCCGTCACCGTGCAGGACTGGACCTTCACCGTCGCGCAGGTCCGCGGCCGCGCGATCACCGGCGTCACCCTGGCCAGGACACCCCCGGCCGGCAACGACCACACGGCCGCCGAGTGGGAGCCGTCGACCGGCGTCGAACACGCCGGACGTTGACAGCGGATGCCTGGTTCGGCGTACCCTCGGGAAACCGGAATTGCCGTCCGGATCTGCGGCGGTGCCTGGAGGTGGATGTGAGCTCTTCGGCGCGGGCCTCCCGCCCGTTGCGGGCGGACGCGCAGCGCAACCGGGACGCTCTGCTCGCGGCGGCCGCGGAGATGTTCCGCACGCGGGGCCCCGAGGTGTCGATGCTGGAGATCGCCGAGGCCGCCGGGGTCGGCGTCGGCACGCTCTACCGGCATTTCCCGCAGCGCGAGTCGCTGGTGATGGCGGTGTACCACGAAAGCCTCACGGCCATGTGCGACGAGGCCGTCCAGTTGCTCGCCGACCACCCCGCCGACGAGGCGATCGAGGTGTGGCTGCGGCGCATGGTGGAGCACGTGCGGGCCAACCGCGCGCTCAAGCTCGTCATCATGCAGTCGCCGGCGCTCGTCGGCTGGTCGCGCTCGGATCCCGTCCCGCCGCTGTTCGCGGAGGCTGATGCCCTGCTCGTCGCCACGATGTCGCAGCTGCTGGACGCCGCGGCGCGGCGGCGGCGCATCGGGGAGCGGGCCGAGCCCCGCGACCTGCTGCGCACGGCGAGCGCCCTGACGCAGATCGACGCCGGGCCGGATGAGGCCGCGCGGATCATCGGCCTGCTCGTCGACGGGCTGCGCCACCGCCGCCCTTGCTAAGCGGACGGATCGTCCGTATGGTAACCGGACGGGGATTCCGATTGCCGTCGCTTCGTGCGGGGTAAACGGACGGACCGTCCGATTGCTGCAACGGAAGGGGAACTGCGGTGCACTACCGCTCGCTCGGCCGCACGGGGATTCAGGTCAGCGCGTATGCGCTGGGCGCCATGAACTTCGGCACGATGGCCAACGCCGACCACGACGACGCGATCCGGATCATCCATCGGGCGCTCGAGGCCGGCATCAACTGCATCGACACCGCCGACGTGTACTCCCACGGCGAGTCCGAGGAGATTCTCGCCAAGGCGCTGCGGGGCCGCCGCGACGACGTCGTGCTCGCGACGAAGTTCTCCAACCCCATGGGCCAGGCCCCCAACCAGCGCGGCGGCTCCCGGCGGTACATCATGAAGGCGGTCGAGGACTCGCTGCGCCGGCTGGACACCGACTACATCGACCTGTATCAGTACCACCGGCCCGACGTCGAGACCGACATGGACGAGACGCTGTCGGCGCTCACCGACCTCGTGCGGGCCGGCAAGGTGCGGGCCATCGGCACCTCGAGGCAGCCCGCCACGGACATCGTCGAGGCGCAGTGGCTCGCCGAGCGGCGCGGTTTCGAGCGGATCCGCTGCGAGCAGCCGCCGTACTCGATCCTGAACCGGATCATCGAGCGCGACGTGCTGCCCGTCGCCCAGAAGTACGGCATGGGCACCATCGTCTTCAGCCCGCTCGCCCAGGGCATGCTCACCGGCCGGCTGCGCAAGGGACAGCGCTCGGAGCTGACCCGCAGCGGCCCGTACTTCGAGCACTTCCGCGACGAGCGCCGCCTCGACGCCGTCGAGCAGCTGATCGCGCTCGCGGAGCAGGCCGGCCTGTCGCTGACCCACCTGGCGATGGCGTTCGCGGTCGCCCACCCCGGCGTGACCTCGGCGATCATCGGCCCCCGCACCATGGAGCAGCTCGACGACCTGCTCGCCGGCGCCGGGACCGTGCTCAGCGACGAGATCCTCGACCGCATCGACGAGATCGTCCCGCCCGGCACCGACCTCGGCGAGCTCCAGATGGCCTGGATCCCGCCCGCCGTCACGACGCCGGCCCTGCGCCGCCGCCCGGCCACCGAACGCCCGGCCGCATAGGGCGTCAGCCGACGGCGGGGGACGGTTGCGGGGTGAGGCCGGCGGCGTCGAGGCGCCGGCGGGCCTCGGCGAACACGTCGGCGGGCAGCGGACCGCGGCGGGCGGCGCGGACGTTGTCGCGGACGTGGTCCGGGTCGGCGGTGCCGACGATGACGGTGGTGACGCCGGGCGCGGTGATCGCGTAGCGCAGCAGGAAGCCCTGCTCGGTGTCGCCGTCGCGCAGCCCCTCCAGGCCGGAGCCGGCCCACGTCACCGGGCGGCCGTCGGCGGTCTGCTTCGCGCGCTTGCCGGCCTGGGCCACGCCGCCGCGCACGATGATGCCGAAGCCCCGCCGGCCGGCCAGCTCGATCCGGGTCTCCAGCCCGCGTTCCAGCGCGGAGAACGGTACCTGAAACGCCGAGAAATCGCCGATCTCCAGGTGGTCGTCGACGTGCGGCAGCGTCGAGGAGACGCCGAAGGCCCGGATCTTGCCCTCGTCCCGCAGCGCGGTCAAGGTCTCCACGACGCCGTCGCGGCGCAGCGTCGACAGGGACGGGCTGATGTGCAGCTGCAGCAGATCGAGGCGGTCGGTCCGCAGGCGGCGCAGACTCTGCTCGACCCCGGCCCGGATGTTGCCCGCCGAGTAGTCGTGGGCGAGGGGCCCGGCCGGCGCGTCCGGGAGGTGCTCCAGCGGGCAGCCCGCCTTGGAGGCCAGGATGTACTCGTCGCGGCGGGCGCCGATGTGCCGGCCGATACGCTCCTCGCTGAGCCCGTAGTCGATCGACGTGTCGATGAAGGTGACGCCCTCGTCCAGCACCGTGCGCAGCACGTCGGCCACGACCGCCTCGTCCAGCGGGCGGGGGTTGCGGTGCGGGGTCCCGCGCAGCTCCATCGCGCCGAAGCCCAGCACGGTCACCTCGGGACCCTCCCGGCCGAGCCGGCGGCGCTGCAGATCACTCATGCCCGTCACGATCGACCCGCGGGGCCGGGCGAGCAACCACGGGCCGCTACGCGGACCGTTCAGCAAAACTTGGCAATGAAGGCAGACTGCACGGTTCGCGTATCCGATCGCGCTGTTTCGCACCGGCGGACCGGCCGATGCTGGCGCCATGACCGAACTCAAGGAATCCGCACTCGGCCTCGACATCGTCCCGCTCGCCGGGTACATCGGCGCCGAGATCCACGGCGTCGACCTCCGCGACCCGCTCGAGCCCGCCGTCGTCGACGAGATCCGCGACGCGCTGCACCGGCACAAGGTGGTGTTCTTCCGTGACCAGGCGATCGGCCACGGCGAACAGATCGCGTTCGCCCGGCTGTTCGGCAAGGTGACCCCCGCCCACCCGCACGAGGACAACCCGCCCGAGGGCTTCCCGCAGATCCTGCCGATCGACAGCCGGCGGTACGAGGAGAACCTCGGCCGCAAGCGCACCTCCTACGACAACAGCTGGCACACCGACGTCACCGCCCTGCACAACCCGCCCGCGGCCTCGATCCTGCGCGCGCACATCCTGCCGCCCTACGGCGGCGACACCACGTGGACGAACCTCGTGGCCGCCTACGAGAACCTGCCGAAGGACCTGCGCGACTTCGCCGACCGGCTGGACGTCAAGCACCAGTTCAACTCCCGGGCGATCGCCGGCAGCCAGCGCGATCGCAAGGTGCGCGAGGCGAACCTGGTCGCCTACCACCCGGCGGTGCGGGTGCACCCGGTCACCGGCGAGCGGGCGCTGTTCGTCAGCCCCGGCTTCACCCGCGGGGCGCGGGAGATCCGCGGCTTCAGCCCGTCGCAGAGCGAGCGCATCCTCAAGCTGCTGTGGGAGGAGGCCACCCGCATCGAGTACACGGTCAGGTTCCGCTGGGCGCCGGGCAGCATCGCCTTCTGGGACAACCGCGCCACCGCGCACCTGGCCATCGCCGACGCCGGGCACCTGGGCCACGACCGGGTCCTCTACCGCGTCACGCTCGAGGGCGACGTGCCCAAGGGCGTCGACGGCCGCGAGTCGGAGCTGGTCTCCGGCGAGCCGTTCTACGGCTCATGACCGCGCTGTCCGACGCCCGGGTGCTGGACATCCACACGCACTGGCGCCCGCCCGGCTGGGTGGGCGCGGCGCCGCTGCAGCCGGGCGAGCCCGACCCGCGCGAGGACCTCGACGCCCTGGCGACGGAGAGCGCCGCGGCCGGCGTCGACCTGCGCGCGCTCAGCGCGCCGGTCGAGTCGCTGTTCGGCCCGGCCGGCGAGGTGGCGACCGCCGACGTCAACGCGGTCAACGAGCACCTGGCCGGCGCGTTGCGGGACCGCCCCGGGTTCCTTGGCCTGGCCACCGTGGACGCCTACGCCGGCGACCGCGGCGCCGAGCAGGCCCGGTACGCCGTGCAGGACCTGGGCCTGCACGGCATCGTCCTGGACTCGTCGCGGCATGGGCGGTACCCCGGCTCACCCGAGGCGCTGCCGGCGCTGCAGGAGGCCGAGCGGCTCCGGGTGCCGGTCTTCGTCCACCCGGTGCAGGACCCCCAGTCCGATGCCCTGCGCGCGGCCGCCGGCCGGCCGGGCAACTCGGCCGGCCGCGGACTGCAGAACGCGGTGGCGTTCCTGTCCGCCCTGGAGGCGGACCTGCCCGCCCGGCTGCCCAGCCTGCACCTGGTCTTCACCGCGCTCGGCCA
The DNA here is from genome assembly GCF_050948465.1 of Dactylosporangium sp. CA-092794. Classification (NCBI taxonomy): domain Bacteria; kingdom Bacillati; phylum Actinomycetota; class Actinomycetes; order Micromonosporales; family Micromonosporaceae; genus Dactylosporangium; species Dactylosporangium sp. CA-092794. The sequence continues at coordinate 5,743,255 of NZ_CP192044.1, forward strand.
CGGCGGGCTGCTCTACGCCGTCGACCGGCTGGCGGAGTACGGCGGCCGGCCGAACCTGTACTTCGACACGATGCGGTTCAGCCCGCCGCTGCTGCGGTACCTCGGCGAGACCCTCGGCGCCGAGCGGATCATCGTCGGCAGTGACTGGCCGATCCACCGCGACGCGGTCCGGCCGCACATCGACGCGGCGCTGACCGCGGCCGGCTTCGACCCGGCGCAGCAGGACCTCATCAGGATCGGGAACGCTCGCCGGCTGTTCGGGCCGCGGGTGTGAAGCGGTCGTGGAAGGAGCGCGGCGCGGCGGCGTTGACGACGTGGTCGCCGATCAGCCGCGGCTTGTAGACGACCGGGTTGTGCGAGGCGAGGGTGCGCGCGTTGCGCCAGTGCCGGTCGAGGGCGGCCCCCTCGCGGACGGCCGACGCGCCGCCCGCGTTGAAGATCCGGGTACCGGCGTCGAGCACCGCCTCGATGATGGTCACCTGGGCGGCCGACACGTCGACGAAGGCGCGGGCGTAGGCGGCGTCCGCGTCCTCGAGTCCGGCCTCCGCCAGCCGGTTGGCCCGCTCGAGGCCGGTCGCGGCCTGGATCAGCAGCGCGTCGGCGGTGCGGGAGTGCCGGTAGAGCTCACCGACCACGGCGAGCACCTCGGGGTCGGTCGTAGCGCGCTCGGACAGCGCGTGCAGCCCGGTGCGCACCCGGGAACGCACCAGCTCGGCGGCGTCGTCGACCAGGTTGCGGGCGATGCCGGCGAGGTTGGCCAGGTGTACCAGCTGGGTGAACGCCTGGATCGAGCGCAGCTGCCGCTCGCCGCGCCCGAGGTCGCCGCCGGCGCAGACCGGGACGGCGTCGAAGCGGGTCGTGCCGCTGCCGGTGAGCCGCTGCCCGATCCCGTCCCAGTCGTCGGCGTGGGTCACGCCCGGATGCCGCGCGTCGACCACGGCGAAGGTCGTGCCGCCATCGGCGGTGCGGGCGGCGACCCGGATGTAGTCCGCGTAGAGCGAGCCGGTCGAGTAGTACTTGACCCCGGAGATCACCGGGCGGCCGCCGGCCTCGTGCAGCGTGGTGGTGGGCCGGAAGTCGGGGCTGTCGGCGGCCGCCTCCGACTGGGCGTTGCCGAAGATCGCGCCGGCGGCGATGCGCCGCAGCCACTCGGCGGCCTGCGCCGGCGACGGCGAGTGCCGCAGGATCTCCACGGTGGTGAAGTGCCCGCGCAGGATCTGCGGCACGTTCGCGTCCGCCCGCCCGGCCTCGGCGAGCAGCTCGACGAGGGTGGGCAGGTCCACGCCGAAGCCGCCGTGCCCGGCGGGCACCCGCAGCCGGCCGAAGCCGGCCGCGGCGAGGTCGCGGATCTCGGCGGTCAGGGGCTCGCCGGTGCGGCTGCGCTCGGCGGTCCGGGCGGCGAGGGTGGCGAAGACGCAGCGCATTTCCGGCAACGCCCCGTCGGGGAGGCTCATGCGGCGGCCCGCGGGTCGCGCAGGCCCAGCCGTTCGCGGATGGTGGAGCCGTCGTAGGCGCGCGGGAACGCGCCGGCGTCCTGCAGCAGCGGGATGACCTCGCGGTTGAACTCGGCGATGCCGTCGGGCAGCACCGGGATGTGGATGTTGTACCCGTCCACGGCGCCCTCGCTCCACCACTCCAGGATGGTGTCGGCGACCTCCTTGGGCGTGCCGATCGCGAGCCGGTGGCCGCCCTCGACCCGGCGGACCAGCTGGCGCGGGGTGATCGGCTCGGCGGCGGCCAGCTCGGCGAACGACCGGACGAACCCGACCGGCCGGCGCTGGTCCTCGGTGTAGCTGAACAGCCGCGGGTCCAGCGGCCGGTCCGGGTCGATGCTCTCCGCGCTGATGTCGAACAGCGCCGTGCGCTTGAGGAAGTCGGCGATCAGCCCGTCCTCGCCGGTGTGGCCGTGCAGGGCCTCGTGCTTGCGGTAGGCCTCCTCGCGGGTGGCGCCGACGATCGCGGTGATGCCGGGCATGAGCCGGATCTCGTCCGGGTCGCGGCCGTGGGCGACGGCCCGCTCGCGCAGCCGGGCCTTGTAGTCGAACGCGGCCTGCTTGTGCAGCAGCGACGCGTACACGATGTCGGCGTGCTTGGCGGCTAGGTCGACCCCGGCGTCGGAGGCGCCCGCCTGCGAGATCACCGGATGCCCCTGCGGGCCGATCGGCACGTTGAGCGGGCCGGCGACGGTGAAGAACTCGCCGCGGTGGTCGATCGGGCGGGCGGTGCCGTCGTCCCACAGCGGCCCGGCGGGCGGCTCGCCGGTCGGCGGGTCCCAGCTCAGCCAGAGCCGCTTGACCACCTCGAGGAACTCGTCGGCCCGCCGGTAGCGCTCCGCGCGAGGAGGCAGCGGCGCCGAGCCGAAGTTCGCGGCGATGTCGGGGTTGAAGCTCGACACCACGTTCCAGATGACCCGGCCGCCCGAGATGTGATCGAGGGTGGCGAGCCGGCGGGCCAGGTTGTAGGGGGAGTTGTACGTCGACGACGCGGTCAGCAGGAAGCCGATGTCGGCCACCGCGGCCGCGATCGCGGCGAAGAGCACCGTCGGGTCGAAGCTGTGCAGCGGCCGGGAGGTGTTGTCCCGCTGCAGCGCCGGATGGTCGGACACGAAGACGATGTCGAAGACGCCCTCGTGCGCCAGCCGGGCCGAGCGCAGGTAATGCTCCCAGTCGCTGAACCGGCCCCAGTCCGTCCCCGGCCAGGCGAAGGACCGGCCGGCCGAGCCGGTGCTGTTGACCGCGACGCTGAGGAAGAGGCGGCGTTGGTTCGTCATGGCTGATCCCTCACTGGTCCGTTTCAGGCGGTCGCGGCGGCGGTGAGCCGCTCGCGCAGGCGCCGGCCGGGGGTGGCGTCCAGCAGCGCCCGGGTGTACTCCTCGGCCGGCCGCGCGAACACCCGCCCGGTCGGCCCGGTCTCCACGACCCGGCCCCGGCGCATGACCGCGACACCGTCGGAGATCGAGCGCACGAGGTCGAGGTCGTGGGCGATGAAGAGGTACGTCAGGTGCAGCTCGCGCTGCAGCTGGGCGAGCAGCTCGACGATGCGTCCCTGGGTCACCACGTCCAGGGAGGACAGCGCCTCGTCGAGCACGACGATCGGCGACCGCGGCGCGAGGGCGCGGGCGATGGCGACCCGCTGCTGCTGGCCGCCGGACAGCTCGCGCGGCTTGCGCCCGGCGAACGCGGCGGGCAGGCCGACCCGGTCGAGCAGCTCCGCCACCCGGCGGTGCCGCTCGGCGCGGCCGGCGAGCCCGAAGGAGCGCAGCGGCTCGGCCACGATCTGCTCGACGGTCAGCCGCGGGTCGAGGGCGACCTGCGGGTTCTGGTGTACCAGCTGGATCTGCCGCCACACCGCCCGCCGGCCGGCACCGGTCAGCCGCGTGACGTCGCGGCCCTGGACGTGCACCCGGCCGGCGTCGGGCCGGGCCAGGCCCAGGATCAGCCGGGCCGTGGTCGACTTTCCCGAGCCGGACTCGCCGACCAGGGCGAAGGTGCTGCCGGGCGGTACGGCGAACGCCACCTCGTCGACGGCCCGGAAGTGCCCGGCCGGGCCGTGCGCGAAGGACTTCGTGAGGCCGGCCACCTCGATCGCGGGCGGCGCCGGGGACTCCGCGGGGGCCGGGCGCGGCACCTCGCGCCCGGTCAGGCCGAAGGCGCTGGTGACCAGCTCCCGGGTGTAGTCGTGCCCGGGCCGCAGGACCAGCTCGTCGAGCGGGCCGCCGTCGAGGACCCGGCCGCCGCGCATGACGATCGCCCGGGTCGCGTGGTCGGCGGCGACCGCGAGGTTGTGCGTCACGAACAGTACCGCCGCGCCGGTCTCGGCGGTCAGCCGGTCGAACACTTCTAGGACCTGCCGTTGCACGGTCACGTCGAGGGCCGAGGTCGGCTCGTCGGCGACGAGCAGCCGGGGCCGCAGCCCGAAGCTGATGGCGATGAGCACCCGCTGCTTCATCCCGCCGGACAGCTCGTGCGGATACTGGCGCAGCCGCTGCGCGGGGTGGTCGATCCCGACCAGCTCCAGCAGCTCGACCGCCCGGTCGCGCAGCCGCGCCCGGCTCAGCCGCCGGCCGTCCGGGTGCAGCCGGAAGACCTCGGTGAGCTGGCGGCCGATCGGCTGGACCGGGTCGAGCGACGTGGCCGGATCCTGGGGTACCAGACCGACCAGACGACCGCGGAGCCCGACCAGGTCGCGCTCGCCCAGCGCGGTGATCTCGTGGCCGGCGACGTGGACCGATCCGCGCTCGATCCGCGCGCTCGCCGGCAGCAGCCCGATGGTGGCCCGGCTCAGCGTCGACTTGCCGGAGCCGGACTCGCCGATGACGGCGACCACCTCGCCCGCCCGGATCGTCAGGTCCGCCCCGTCGACGGCCGGGTGGGCCGCGCCGCGGTAGGAGACCGTCAGGTCGCGGATGTCCAGCACCGGCTCGCCGCCGTCGTTCGCGTTCGTCATCGCAGGTTCCCCGCTCATATCCGGAAGCGTTGTTGGAGCAGCCGGCCGACGCGGGCCACGGCCAGCACGGTGACCAGCACGGCGATGCCCGGCAGCGAGGTCAGCCACCAGGCGTTGGCCAGGTAGTCGCGGCCCTCGGACAGCAGCGTCCCCCACTCGGGCCGCGGCGGCGGCGCGCCGTAGCCGAGGAAGCCCAGGCTCGCGATGCTCAGGATGGTCGCGCCGAGCTCGGTCGGGACGAGCGCGACGATCGGCCCGGCGGAGTTGGGCAGCACGTGCCGGAACAGCAGCCCCACGGGGCGGGTGCCGCAGATCCGGGCGGCGTCGACGTAGTCGAGCTGGACCACGCGCAGCGCCTCGCCGCGCGCGACCCGGGCGAACGGCGCGACGGCGCCGATGCCGACCCCGATCGCGACGTGCGCGGTGCCCGGCCCGAACGCCGAGACCACGCACAGCGCGAGCAGGAAGCCGGGCAGCGCGAGCAGGACGTCCACCAGGCGCATCAGGACGGAGTCGGCCGCGCCGCGCAGCAGCCCCGCGGTGACGCCGGCGACGGTGCCGACGGCCAGGCCGATCGCCGTGCCGATGACCGCGCCGTAGATGGTGGCACGGGTGCCGTGCACCACCCGGGCGAAGGTGTCGCGCCCGGCGCGGTCGGTGCCGAACCAGTGCTCCGGCGAGGGCGGCAGGAACCGCTGCGACCCGTCGCCGACGAGCGGGTCGTAGCCGCTGAACCAGGACGGGAACAGCGCCCACAGGGCCACGATCGCGAGTACGGCCAGGGCGACGCCGGTGGCGAGACCACCGGGGGTGACCCGGATCCGGCGGGTGCCGGCCGGCCGTTCGATCGTCGTCATCGCGCCGCGCCGGGCGTGAGCAGGATCCGCCGGTCGAGCACCGGGTAGAGCAGGTCGATCGCCAGGTTCACGACCACGTAGACGCCCGCGATGATGAGGATGAAGCCCTGCACCAGCGACACGTCCTGCTGCGACACGGCCGTCTGCAGCACCCGGCCGACGCCGGCCCGGGCGAACACCGTCTCGGTGACCACGGCCCCGCCGACCAGGGTGCCCAGCACGTTGCCGGCGACGGTCAGGCCCGGGCCGGCGGCGTTGCGGACCACGTGGCGCCAGAAGACCCAGCCCCGGCCGGCCCCCTTGGCCCGCACGACGTCGACGAAGTCGCTGTCGTAGACGGTGCCGACGCTCTTGAGCAACACCTGCGAGAACGCCGCCGACAGCGGCAGGCCCAGCACGACCGAGGGGACCACGATGGACAGCAGCGACCCGTCCGGGAAGACCGAGATCCAGCCCAGCCGGAACGACAGCAGGTTGAGCACGAGGATGCCGACCCAGAAGACCGGCGCCGCGGCGAAGACCGGCGGCAGCAGCACCGCGAACGAGCGCAGCCAGCGCCAGCGGCCCAGCGAGGCGGTGACCACGATCGCCGCGGTGATGACCGCGGCGGCGGCGAACGCGCCCAGGGTGAGCTGCAGCGTCGACGGCGCGGCGTTGGTGATGGCGTGCCCGACGGTCTGGCCGGTGCTCATCGAGTAGCCCAGCGAGCCGTGCAGGAGGTGGCCGAGCTCGATGAAGTAGCGCTCCGCCACGCCGTGGTCGTAGCCGTAGTACAGCTTCATCTGCTCGACGGTCCGCTCGTCGATGACACCGGTGTCGTCGGTGGCGAACATCTCGATCGGGTTGGACGGCAGCAGCGTGATCGCGACGAAGGTGAGCGTGTAGGCCAGCCACAACACGACCACCGCCTGCACCAGCCGCCCGCCGACGTAGCGGGCCAGGCGGCGCGAGCGGGGACGGGCGAGGACCAGCGCGCCCGCGAGCGCGGTCATCCCCGCTTCCAGGCGTTGTAGAAGTCCGGGTACGTCTGGGTCTGGAAGGTCACGTGCACGTCGGGCGAGGCGCCGAAGGTCTGCGCCTCCTCGAAGTAGGCGATGACGTACGACCCCTGGTGCAGCGCCCGCTGCTGCTCGGCCTGCACGGCCTTGAACTCGGCGTCGTCCTTGGCCTCCAGCTCCCGCCGGTACAGCGCGACCAGCTCGGGCGGCGCGCCGAGCAGCGCCGTGTTGCCCGGTCCGCCGAAGCTCTGCCCGAGCGAGATGATCGACGTGCGGCTGACCACGATGGGCACGGTGACGTCGGTGTTGGCGGTGGCCGCGAACGACGGGTCGTTGCGCACGTCGAGCACGATGCCGAGCTCCTTACGCCACTGCTGGGCGATGTACTCCCAGGCCGGGCCGAGAGCGACCTGCTGCGCGCTCTGCGGCACGGTCAGGTGCAGCTGCTTGCCGTCCTTGGCCCGCACCCCGTCCGCGCCCTGCCGCCAGCCCGCCTGCTCCAGCAGGTCCCGGGCCTTGCCGGGGTCGTACTTGAACTCCGCGGACAGGTCGATCGCGTTGGGGTTGTCGACGTTGAGGATCGAGATCGGCGGCGGGTAGCTGTCGGTCAGCGCGTCGCGGGTCAGCCCGTCCCGGTCGACGCCGAGGACGAGGGCCCGGCGGACCAGCGGGTCCTTGGTGAACTCGTTCTCCACCCGCAGCGCCGCGTAGTTGGAGGTACCCAGCGGCGGCCGGTAGAGCAGCAGCTGGTAGCCGGCGGCCTTGATCACCGACTCGTCGGCCGGCTGGATGCCGCGGGCCACGTCGACCTGCCGGGAGGTGAGGGCGCCGGTGCGCAGCCCGATCTCGGGCAGCACCTTCCAGACGATCCGGTCGAGGTAGGCCTCGCCCTGGTTCGGCGAGCTCGCCGGCGCCCACCGGTAGCCGGGCCGGCGGACGAGGACCGCGGACTGGTTGGGTACCTGGGATTCGAAGACGAACGGCCCGGCGCCGACGCTGTTCTGCGGCAGGCCGGCCTCCTCCAGGTCCAGCCCCAGCGTCTTCGCGCCCAGGATCGGCGAGTTGAGCCGGGTGGTGTCGATGAGGAACTGCTGGTTGGGCTTGGACAGCACGACGGTGACCGTGTCGCCGTCCACCTCGACGTGGTCGAAGCCGCGCGACACCTGCGGATGCACCGGGACGCGCAGCCGCTGGTCGCCGCGGCCGTAGAGCTCGTAGTTCTTCGCCACGATCTCGGGGGTGAGCTGGGTGCCGTCGATGAAGGTGATCCCCTTGCGGATCCTGAAGCTGAACTTCGTGTTCTCGTCGTTCTTGCTCCACGACTCGGCGACCCACGGCTGGAGCTTCTTCTGGTACGGGTCGAAGTACAGCAGGAACACGTTGGTGTGGAAGCTGACGTTGCCGGAGCTGTAGGTGCCCAGCTTCTGCGGCTGCCACGTCGACACCGCCTCGGTGTCGGAGAAGGTGAGCGTGCCGCCCCGCACCGGCGAACCCGTCGGGCCGGTGGCGCCGCCCGCGGTGCGGCCGCCCGGTCCCTTGCCGCCGGAGCAGGCCGCCAGCAGCGCCGCGCCCAGCGCGCCGGCGCCGAGCCCGAGAAACCGGCGGCGATCGAGTTGTGCTGCCATGGAACCGACTACCTCGTCCTTCTCGGTGGGGGCCCACCGTACGGACGATCGTGGCGTCCACCCTGCCCACCATCAACGCGGTCCGGCTACGCGATCGGTCAACCTTTGCTTAACCGTGCTTTGACTGAAGAAAACCCGTAGCCGGACCGCGTTGATCGGCCGGTCCGCCCGCCGGATCGTGGGCTGCAGCATCCACGCCACACGGTTCGGAGGGCACGGCATGGCCACCATCGTCGAACTCGCTCCGGTCCTCGCCGAGGCCGGCAACGCCGAATTCGCCATCGTCAACGGAGTCTGGAACGCCCGCGAGCAGACCGAGCGCTTCGCCCGGGACCGCGGGCACGCCTATTGGCGCCCGGCGGAAGGCGGGGCCGGCCAGGAGGAGCTCGACCGGGCCCTCGCCGCCGCCGACGTGCTCGTGCTCGCGCCGACGGTCGCCACCGGCGCCGTGATGCGCCAGCCGGCCGACGGCGCCGAGGCCGGGCGGCGGCTCGGGCACCGGCTGCTGGACCGGCTCGGCGCCCGGCGCCCGGGCGTCCACGTCGTGCTCATCTCGCACTTCCTGGTCGGCCACGGCGCGGCGCACCGCAACGCCAAGCCCAGCACCTGGGGCCTGCGCGCGCTGGAGGCCCACCTGCGGGGCGGGCCGAACCGGTGGACGATCCTCCGCCCGACCTGGCTGTCCACCATCCACGACGCCTCCTACCAGACCCGGCTCAGCCAGGACCAGCACGCCGACGGCCTGGTCAGCCGGGACAGCATCGCCGCCGCGGTGATCACCGCCGTCGAGCACCCGCACGCCGCCGCCGGGCGTACCGCCGCCGTGTTCAACCTGAGCGTCCCGCAGGGCGGCGGCACCGACCTCGCCGCCCAGTTCGGCGCCCTGGACCTGGACTACGAGGCCGAGTTCGCCGCACAGCCGGTGGGCGCGTGACCGGGCGGCCGGCGGGTCAGCACGAGTGGGAGGCCACCTTCGGCCGGGACGAGCTGGGTCGCCCCGTCCCGCCGAGCCGCCACCTGCTGATCCTGGCCGACGTCGTGGGCCGGCCGGGCGCGGCGGCCGCCCGGCACCTGGAGGCGGCGCTGTCGGCGCTGGAGGACCGCTACCCGCACGGCCGCGACGGGCTGCTGTCCACCATCGGCTGGGGCCCCGGCTGGTGGGACCGGCACACCGAGCACGCCGGGCTCATCGGCGCGGCGGCGCGGATGTCGCGGTGGGAGGACCCGGTCATCGACACCGCGGACGCGGTCTTCCACCTCGCGAGCGACCACGAGGACGTGCTCGAGGACGTGCGGGAGACGCTGTTCGGCGAGTCCGGGTCCGGACCGGGGGAGTACCTCGGCGTGCGGGAGGTCCGCCGCGGCTTCGTCGGCGCCGGCCTGCCCGCCGAAGCGCTGCCGGAGCTGGGCATCCCGGCCACCGCGCCGCTGCTGTTCGGCTTCCACTCGGTGCACCGCGGCAACCAGGCGCCGGAGCCGGCGATCACGATAGGCGCGGGGCCGCTCGCCGGCGGTACCACCCAGCATGTCAGCCGCATCGAGCTGGACGTGCGGCGGTGGCACGCCCTGGACCGCGACCGCCAGGCCGCCCTGCTCTACGCGCCCACGGTCTCGGCGGCGCGGGCCGAGCGGTTCACCGACGACGCGCCGAGCGACTACGACCGCTACGAGGAGACCGTGCGCCACCACGGCGTCGTCGGCCACGCCCAGGCCGCGGCCCGGGCCCGGGCCGGCAACGTCCCGGTGATCAACCGGCGCGACTTCGCCACGCTCGACGGCGGCCGGCCGGGGACACACTTCGTCTCGCTGCAGCGGGAGCTGCGCGACTTCAACAACACCCGCGCCGTCATGAACGCCGCCGACGGCCCGGACTACCACGGCGCCGTCGGCGCCCGGCTGCGCAACGGCATCAACGCATTCTTCGACGTGACCCACCGCGCGACGTTCGGCATCCCGGCCCGGGCACTGCGCGCCTACCCGCACCACCGGAGGTAACCGTGCCCGACGCGGTGCTGCGCGACATGCTCGCCGATCCCGCGCTCCCGGTCGGCGCGACCGACCGGCGCCTCGCCGCGCTGCACGAGGCCCACGACCACATCGTCAGCCGCCGGCTCGCCGCCGGGGCCGCCGCCTCGCTCGAGGCCGCCGCCGGGCTCGTGGCCCGGCTGGCCGCGATCGACCCGGCGCTGGCCGCTACGCTGCGCTGGCACGCCACCCTGGCGCCGGTGCTCGCCGCCCTGCCGGCCTCGCGCGCCCGCAACGCCGTCCTCGGCGACGTGCGCCGGGGGGACCTGCTGACCTGGGCGACCAGCGTGCGGAGCTGGACGTGGCAGGACGGCTGGCCGCCGGCCGATTCGGCCCCGATCGGGGCGGCCGACGGGGAGCTCACCCTGGACGAGTCGCCGGCGCTGTACGACGCCGTCCTGGCGTGGGACCCTGCCAGTGGCGTGCTGGTGGTCGTACCACCGCAGCGAAACGGTGTGTCGTGGGAGCCCGCCGGGGCCGGGTGGACCGTGCGCCTGACCCGGGTGACCTTCCACGCCGACGAGGTGATCCGGGTCGCGACCGACCCGCGCCGGCATCCGGCCTGGCGCGATCCGGCCCCGCGGCCGTCATGAGGCGAGCCCCAGGCGCGTGCCGCGCAGGGCCCGCAGCGCGTCGGCCGCGATCGTCCGCAGCGCCCGTGTGACCAGCGCGATGTTCGGGTCGCGCTGCCGGCCCTCGCGGACCACCGCGCTGACCGTGCGCCCGCCCAGGTCGGTGCCCGGCAGGTCGTCGACGATCAGGCCCTCCAGGTGCGGCGGCACGCACAGCCGCGGCACGACGGCGGAGGCCACCTCCGTCGCGGCCAGGTCGCAGATGTTCTGTGCGCCGATGAGCCGGTGCTTGATCTGGGGGGTGAACCCGGCCGCCCGCCCCGCCCGCATCACGGCGAGACCGAGCCCGGAGTCGCGGGGCCCGGCCACCCACGGCTCGTCGGCCAGCGCCGCCAGGCCGCGCCGCCGGAGGCGCAGGTGCAGCTGGGTCGGCGCCATGAGCACCAGCGGCTCGAACAGCAGCGGCTCGCCGGCCAGCCCGCCGAGCGAGTCCTGGGCGCTGAAGTCGTAGCGGCAGGTGATGGCGATATCGGCCTCGCCCTGCCGCAGCAGCCGCAGCGAGGCCGCGCTCGTCGCCTGCTGGATCTCGACCCGCAGGTCGGGCTCCTCGACGCTGAGGCGCTGCACGGCCGGCGCCGCGAGCATGGGGATGCCCATGTTGAACGCGGCGATCGCGATCTGACCGGAGGCCGTGCCGGCGGTGGCCGCGACGGCGCTGATCGCCTCGTCGACCGCGCCGAGCACCCGGCGCACGTGCTCCACGAGCACCCGGCCGCTGCGGGTCAGCCCGAGCGTGCGGCCGTCCCGGCGGAACAGGATCGCGCCCGTCTCCTTCTCCAGCACCCGCAGCTGCTGGGACACGGCGGAGCTGGTGATGCCGCGCCGCTCGGCCACGGCGGTGACCGTGCCGAGCTCGGCCAGGTCGCACAGGAGCATCATGCGCCGCAGGTCGAGCATCATGCACCGCCCGCGGCCGGCCGAGCGACGACTTCGATCAGCTTCACGGCAACCATGGTGGCACAGCCCGCGCCAAAAACCTAGTATCCCCATCTGGACGATAGGAATAAGCCTTTGGGTGTACGCTACGCGCATGACTGCCGGGTCGGCCAAACGCCGTGAGTGGAAGTTGCGCCCGGCCACGGCTTGATCGCCCGGCGGGCCCGCGGCCCGCCCCCTCCCATCGCACGACTTCAGCGGAGTCTGCGACGAAGGGAGGTGAAGTGCATGACCCGCTCTGCGAACTGGGACGATTTCGTGTCCCGCCACGGCGTCGGTGACGTCGTGGAAGGCCAGGTCACCCGGCTGGTGCCGTTCGGCGCGTTCGTCACGGTGCACGGCGACATCCCGGGCCTGCTGCGCACCGACGCCCGGCCGCCGGTCGGCAGCACCCTGCCGCTGCGCGTGAAGGAGCTCGACCCGGCCAAGCAACGCGTCGCGTTCGAAGCCGCGTGACCAAGGGGTGGGCCCGCGCCCGTCGCGGGTCCACCCATCACCCTGTGCGCCCACCCGCGCGGATAGGCTATTCAGCTCATAGGAATAGTCGGCTTAGGCGGCGTGGGCGATGGTGGTCGTGGCCGTGCTGTTCGCCGGTGCCCTGGTGGCGCTGCTGCTGCACTGGGAGACCGGGTTCTGGGTGCTGGCCGGCCTTACCCTCGCCTGGCAGCTGGCCCTGCTCGAACGGAACCGCCGCTGACGCCTAAGGCAGTGCTGAAGTCCGGGTCCCGACTGTGGATACGGCAGTTGCCCAATGCCCGCCGCAGTGCCTTAGCCGCAGCCTTGACCCCGTTGGACAACCGCACTTTTCGAACAGGGGTGTCAAGATGGCTGAGCGGAGCCGGCGGTACGCCGGACTGAAGCGAACGTTGGGGGCGCTCGCGGCGGCGGCCGCCGGCATATCGGTGATCGTCGCGCCGGCCGGTCCGGCATCGGCCGACGCGGGCCGGCCGACGGCCACCGTCGCGTTCACGGCGGTGGGGGAGCACGCCTTCACCGTGCCGGTGGGCGTCACGTCGATCCACGTCGTCGCGGTCGGCGGCCGGGGCGGCAGCGCCTACGGCGCCGGCGGCTGGGGTGCCCGCGTCGAGGGCGACGTGCGGGTGATTCCCGGCACGACGATCTACGCCGAGGTCGGCGGGAACGGCGCGCAGGGCACGTTCGGCGAGGGGCAGAACGCGGCCGGCGGGGCGAACGGCGGCGGGACGGGCGCCCACTGGGCGGTCCGGACGGACCCGTCCACGGAGAACGCCCAGGAGCGCTCCGGCGGCGGTGGCGGCGGGGCGTCCGACATCCAGGCCTGCTCCGTCGCCCCCGCCTGCACGCCCATCAACCACGGCGGCCCGGACCTGCTGCTCGTCGCCGGGGGCGGCGGCGGTAGCGGCGCGTTCAACGCGGGCGGCGCCGGCGGCACGCCCAACGGCGCTGACGGGGAGCTGGGGAACTACTACCGCGCCTACATGGAGAACGGCCTGGGCGCCACGCAGTCGGCGTCGGGCACCAACAACTACCAGATCGCCAACGGCTCGACGGCGCCGCACTGCGACGGCGACAGCGGCACGGTCACGACCTGGGGCGGTGGCGGCGGTGGCGGTGGCTACCACTGCGGCGGCGGTGGCGCGTCCGTCATCTACGGCGGCGCGGGCGGCGGCGGCTCGAGCTACGGCCCCGCCGGCACCACCTACGCGGTGGCCGTGAACCAGGACCCGTCGGTGACGATCACCTACCGGACCGCGTTCCAGCTGGCGCCCGCGTCGCGCAGCTCGATGGCCCTGGACCTGGTCGGGCTCACCGTGGTGCAGCAGCCGTCGTCCAGCGCGAGCAGCCAGCTGTGGAGCCTGGTGGCGCAGGGTTCGCTGTACCAGATCGTCAACCAGGCCACCGGGCAGTGCCTGACCACCGACGGCCACGCCGGTGACCAGCTGATCGTCTGGCCCTGCTCCGCGCAGGCCCAGCAGCTGTGGCAGGTGCCCACCACCTTCGGCTACGGGGCCAACGGCTCGGTCATCTACAACCCGGCCTACGACCTGTTCGTCGACGTCAGCGGTGGCAGCGTGGCCCCCGGCGCGGCGATCGACGCCCAGACGTACAACGGCGGCGCCGGTCAGTACTTCCTGACCTTCTGACCTGCTCGCACACGGGACCGCCGGCGGGGCTCAGCGCTCCGGCGGCGGTCACGTCTGCTATGCAGAAGGTGATGCCCACGGACAAGCCGCTCAAGAACCCGCCGCCGTACGCCATCGCGTCGGTCGACCACGCGCTCCGGCTGGCCGCGATGTTGCAGCTGGAAGGGTCGCTCACCGTCGCGGAGGCGGCTGACCGGCTGGGTGTCGCCAGGTCCACCGCGCACCGGCTCCTGCAGATGCTCGTCTACCGCGACTTCGCGGCCCAGGACCCGGGGCGCATCTACCACGCGGGCCCGGTGCTGCAGCTGGCCGAGCACTCGGGGTCGCAGACCGCGCGGCTGCGGGCGGCATCGCTGCCGCACCTGCGCCGGCTGGCCGACGCGCTGGACGAGACGGTCAACGTCACGATCCGCACCGGCGACACCGCGCGCTTCATCGCCTCGGCCGAGTCGAGCCAGGCGCTGCGGGTCGGGTCGCGCGAAGGCATGGTCTTCCCGGCCCATCGCACCACCGGCGGCATACTCCTGCTCGCCGAGCTGGACGACGACGAACTGGCGCAGGTGTACGCCGCCCGGGCCGGCGAGGCAGGGGCCGAGCGGCCCGAGCTTGGCCGGCTGCGCCCGGAGCTCGCGCGCATCCGGCGCTCGGGCTTCGCGGTCAACCAGGGCCGTTCGGAACGCGGCGTCACCGCCGTGGGCGTGCCGGTGCGCGACGCGGACGGCCGCGCCATCGCGGGCCTTGCGGTCTCCATGCCGTCGGTACGCTACGCCAAGGAGCGGCTGCCGCTGCTGGTGGCGGCGCTGCAGCAGGGGGCGCGCGGCATAGCGGCCGACCTCGCGCGACCCGCACGAGACGACTGACCCGGCGCATCGCGTGCGGCGCTGGTGGCCCCTGCGGCCGGTGCGGCGTTTTGCTTCCGTGATCATGCACTGGAGGCGTCCACTTGCTGGGATCGTCATGATCGTGGAGTGATAGTGCCGCTCCTGGTACATCATCGCTCCACGATCATGGAGATCCCGCCATTCGGGACGCTGCTCGGCATGATCGCGGAAAGAAAGCGCGGGTCCGACTACGTCTCCTACCTCGAGCGCGGCCTCGGCGCCACGCTGTCGGCGTCGGGCAGCAACTGGAACTGGGCGGGGGTGCCGCACTGCACCGGCGACGGCTACTACTGCGGCGGCGGTGGCGCGGCGGCCGCCGTGGCCGGTGTGGGCGGTGTGGGCGGTGTGGGCGGCGGCGGTTCGAGCTACGGCCCCGCCGGCACCACCTGCGCGGTGGCCGCGGACGAGGACCCGTCGGTGACGATCACCTACCGGACGGCGTTCCGGCTGGCCGCCGGCGCGGCGATCGACGCCCAGCCGTACAACGGCGGGGCCGGTCAGTACTGCGTGACCTGCTGAGCGGCGCTCAGCGGGGGCAGGCCGAGGTTGTCGCGCAGGGTCGGCCCCCGGTAGTCGTCCTTGACGATGCCGCGCTTGCGCAGCTCGTGCAGCAGCCCGTTGACCACGAAGTCGTGCTGCCGGTCGTCGGCGAGGCCGCCGACCGACAGCACGTCGAGCACGCCGGCGCGGAAGCGCTCCTCGACCGCGTCGGCGAGTTGCTCCGGGGTGCCGGCGACGGACCAGTGGCCGGTGTCCTGGGCGGCGATGATGAGCTCGCGCAGCGTGTAGCCGCGGCGCGCGTAGCCGCTGAAGATCTCGACCCGGCCGCGGCGGCGGTGCACCGTCGTGACGTCGGGCAGCAGGCTCTCGGGCAGCGGCTCGTCGAGCTTGGCCTCGGACAGGTCCACCCCGCCGCCGCCGAGCATGTCGGCGACCAGCGCCCGGCCCGCCTCGAAGTCGATGGCCTCCTGCCGCTCGCGGACCAGCCGCCGGGCCTCCTCCTCGGTCGCGCCGAACGTGGCGTGGAACGAGCTGAAGATCAGCGGCAGCCCGGCCGGCCGGCCCAGCAGCGCCGCCCGGCCGCGGACCCGGCCGGTGTACTCCCGGGCGTCGTCCAGGCTCGACAGGGCGGTGAAGACCACCTCGGCGTAGCGGGCGCCCAGCTCGATGCCGGCCGTGGACTGCCCGGCCTGGATCAGCACCGGCCGGCCCTGCGGCAGCGGCGGGATGTTCAGCGGGCCCTCGACGCTGAAGTACCGCCCGCGATGCCCGATCGGGCGGATCTTCTCCCGGTCCAGCACCGCCCGCCCGTCCGGACCCGGCCGCAGCGCGCCGGGCTGCCAGCTGTCCCACAGCGCGTTGACCACCTCGAGGGTCTCCGCCGCCCGCGCGTAGCGCTCCTCCGGGCCGGGCAGCGGGTCGGGACCGAAGTTCTCCTCGCCGATCGCCGACGTGACGAGGTTCCACGCGGCGCGGCCGTTGCTGACGTGGTCGAGGGTGCCGAAGAGCCGGGCCAGGTTGTAGGGATGGTGGAACGTCGTCGACACCGTGGCGATGAGCCCGATCCGGGACGTCAGCTGGCTCAGGGCGGCGACGTACACCAGCGGCTCCTGCGCCCCGATCGTCCCCTGCGCGCCGAAGGTCAGCAGGTCGGGGACGAACAGCGCGTCGATCCGCGCCGCCTCGGCCCGCCCGGCGACGAGCCGCGCCGTGTCCACCGTGGACTTCGTGGGATCCAGGGCCAGCTCGTAGGGGCCGGGATGGCCGCCGGCGGCGGTGACGGTGGCGAGCGTGCGGGCGTTCATGACAACACCATATTCCGATCGGTTAAGTAGTGAAAGTGCTCAGCCGGATCCGGCCCGCGGGCGGCGGGGTGGCCGTAGCCGGCGCGTCGGGTATTGCGGTGACCGGCCGGGCCGCAATACCGTGCGTAGCCAGCCGCGGTGAGTCGGCGTTCAGCGCGCTGGTTTGGAGCGTCCGGATGCGACTATCGGTCCAGTCGATCACCTTGATGATCGCGGGCGGGGTACTGATCCTCATCGGCCTCGCCGCGTCGGCCGGCCTGCTGAAGTCGCGCTTCAGCATGGTCTTCGCCACCGCGGTCGGCCTCATCCTGCTCACCGTCGGCGTCGGCCTCGCCCTGCGCCCCCGGCTGCACGTGGCCGCCCCGCCCGCCGCCGTGGTCAGCGTCGTCGCGGTAAAACACTATTAAACCCATAGGCTTTGCCGGGAAAATGCTATGCTCGGGCCCGTGCCGGCGCGAGCGAACCCAGTGGTGGACGCCGGTCCGCGGCTGAGCCGGGCCGAGCTGGGGCTGCTGGCCTGCTGCCTCGGCGCCGGGTTCGCGACGCTGGTGGACTCGGCGGTGGTCACCTACGCGGTGCCCCTGCTCGGCACGGACCTGGCCGCGCCGACCAGCGGGGTGCAGTGGTTCCTGTCCGTGTACTCGCTGACGTTCGGGCTCGGCCTGGTCCCCGGCGGGCGGCTGGGCGACGCGCTCGGGCGCCGCACGCTGTTCATCCTCGGCCTCGCGCTGTTCGCCGCCGGTGCGCTCGCCTCGGCGGCCGCGCCGGGCATCTGGTGGGCGGTCGCCGCGCGGGCCGTGCAGGGCTCGGGCGCCGGGCTGATCAGCGCGCAGGTGCTCGGGATCATCCAGGACCGGTTCACCGGGCTGCGGCGGGTGCGGGCGCTGGCCGCGTACACCGCCGCCGGGGCCGCCGCCGCGGTGGTCGGGCCGCTCGGCGCCGCGCTCGTGCTCGCGGTGGTCCCCGGCGGCCTCGCCTGGCGCGTGGTGCTGGCGCTGAACTTGCCGTTCATCCTGGCCACGCTGTTGCTCACGATTCGGTACATTCCCGACCGGCAGCGCCCGGCGCGGCGCCCGGATCTCGATCTGCCGGCGATCGCCCTGGTGGCGGCCTTCGTGCTGCTGGTCACCATGCCGGTGATCGACCCCGGCATCGAGGGCGCCCGGCTGTGGGGCATTGTCGGCGCGTGCGGCCTCCTGGCGGTGGCGACCGGCGTCTGGGAGCGCCGCTACGCCGCCCGCGGCCGCACCCCGCTGTTCGTCCCGGCTCTCATGACCTCGCGCGGGTTCGTGCTCGGCAACCTGATCGCGCTGCTGTGGTTCGGCGGCCTGCTGGCGCACTCCACGGTGCTGACCATCTACCTGCTCCAGGGCCTGGGCTGGAGCCCGCTGCTGGTCGCCGCGGCCCTGATCCCGGGCGCGCTGACCCGGGTCGGCGCGGCCTCGCTCAGCTCGCCCCTCTACGCCCGGCTCGGCGCCCGGACCCTGCCCCTCGCGCTGGCCGTCCAGGCGACGGGCATGGTGGTGCTGGTCGCCGCCTGGACGACGGTCAGGCACGGGCCCTTCGTCGCCGTGCTGGTGGGGGTGGAGATCGTGCTCAGCGTCGCCTCGGCCGTCTTCGAACCGTCGATGCGGGCGATCACGCTGAGCTTCGCGACCGGCGCCCACCACGGCGTCGCGGCCGCGTTCCTCCAGTTGACCCAGCGGCTGTCGGCCACCTTCTGCGTCGCCCTCGTGACCGGCGTCATGCTCACCGCGGACCTGCGCACGGTCACCGCCGGCGGCCTGCAGCACGCCCTGCTGATCTGCTTCGGCCTCGTCCTGGCCGCCTGCGCACTCTCCTTCGGCCCGGCCCTGCGCGTCCCCGCCCAGCCTCCCGAGGCGATTCCGGAGAGCGCCGCGGCGATCCGCGGCTGACCGCGACCGCCGCTAAGGCGGAGCCGTCGCAGTCCCGGGGCCCGGCCCAGGGATACGGCAATCGCCCGATGACCGCGCCGGCGCCTCGACCTACTGACCTTCCGGTCGGTGTGAGCGGCGCCGGGACCAGGATCGGCAGGTCCCGGCGCCGCTGCTAGCGTTGAGCGGGAGTGAACGTTCGGCGGCCGAAAGAGGGCAGGGTTGGATCCGCGACGGGCGGTGCCGCGCACCGACACGGTGCTCGCCGATCCGCGGCTGGCGGGATTCCCGCGGGACCGGGCGCGGGCCGCGGTGCGGGCCGAACTGGACCGGGTCCGGCAGGGTGAGCTGGCCACCGGCGACGTGGTCGAGGCGGCGGTGCGGCGGCTGGAGGCCAAGACCGGGCTGCGGGCGGTGCTCAACGCCACCGGGGTCGTACTGCACACCAACCTCGGCCGGGCCGCGCTGGCGCCGGCGGCGGTCGCGGCCGTGGCGGCCGCGGCCGGGCACACCGACGTCGAGCTCGACCTCGACACCGGGCGGCGGGCGCGGCGGGGGCGCTCCGTGCTCGAGGCGCTGGGCAACGCCGTGCCGGCCGCCGAGGCCGTCCACGTGCTGAACAACGGCGCGGCGGCCCTCGCGCTGGTGGCCACCGGGCTCGCCGCCGGGCGGGAGATCGTGGTCAGCCGTGGGGAGCTGGTCGAGATCGGCGACGGCTTCCGGCTGCCCGACCTGCTCGAGTCCACGGGCGCGCGGCTGCGCGAGGTCGGCACGACGAACCGGACCTCGCCCGAGGACTATCGGCGGGCGATCGGTCCGCAGACCGGATTCATCCTCAAGGTACACCCGTCGAACTTCTACCAGCGTGGATTCGTCTCCGCCGTGCCGGTCGAGCGGCTCACCGGGCTGGGCCCGCCGGTCGTGGTCGACATCGGCTCCGGCCTGCTGGACGCCGACCCGCTGCTGCCCGGTGAGCCGGATGCCGCTTCGGTACTGCGCGCCGGCGCCGACCTCGTCACCGCCAGCGGCGACAAGCTGCTCGGCGGCCCGCAGGCCGGGCTGCTGCTGGGCCGGTCCGACCTGGTCGAGGCGCTGCGCCGGCATCCGCTCGCCCGGGCGCTGCGGGTCGACAAGCTCACCCTCGCCGCGCTGGAGGCGACGCTGCTCGAAGCGGAGACGCCGACCTGGCGGGCGCTGCGGGCGCCGGTCGCGGACGTGCGGCGGCGGGCCGAGGCGATCCGCGAGGCGCTGGGCGGCATTGCGGCGGAGGTCGTGGCGACGGTCGCGGTGGTGGGCGGCGGCGGGGCGCCGGAGGTGGAGCTGCCGTCGGCGGCGCTGGCGCTGCCCGCGAAGCTGGCCCGGCCGCTGCGGCTGGGCGACCCGCCGGTCGTGGGCCGGGTCGAGCACGCGCGGCTGCTGCTGGACCTGCGCTGCGTACCCGAGGAGGAGGACAAGACGGTCGCGGCGGCGATCCTGCGGGCGGCGGGACGCTGAGGCATGTGGGTGATCGCCACCGCCGGGCACGTCGACCACGGCAAGTCGACGCTGGTCCGGGCGCTGACCGGGATGGAGCCGGACCGCTGGGCCGAGGAGCGGCGCCGCGGCATGACCATCGACCTCGGGTTCGCCTGGACCCGGCTGCCCTCGGGCGGCACCGTCGCGTTCGTCGACGTGCCGGGGCACGAGCGGTTCGTGCCCAACATGCTGGCCGGCGTCGGGCCGGTCCCGGCCGCGATGCTGGTGGTCGCCGCCGACGAGGGCTGGCGGCCGCAGTCCGCCGAGCACCTGGCCGCCCTCGACGCGCTCGGGGTGCGCCACGCGCTGCTCGTGGTGAGCCGGGCCGACCTGGCCGACCCCGGGCCGGCCACCCGCCAGGCGCTGGCCGAGCTGGCCAAGACCTCGGCCGGCACCGTTGAGGCGGTCGCGGTCAGCGCGGTCACCGGCGCCGGCCTCGACGAGCTGCGCGCCGCCCTCGACCGGCTCGGCGCCGCCCTGCCGCCGCCCGATCTGGCCGCGCCGGTGCGGCTGTGGGTCGATCGTTCCTTCACCATTCGCGGCAGCGGTACCGTCGTGACGGGCACCCTCGGCGCCGGCCGCCTGGCCACGGACGCCGACCTCGAGCTCGGCGGCCGGCCCGTGCGCGTGCGCGGGCTGCAGTCGCTGGGCGAGCCGGTGTCCACTGTGGACGCGGTGGCGCGGGTCGCGGTGAACCTGCGCGGCGTCGAGCGCGCGGCGGCCGGCCGCGGCGACGCGCTCGTCACGCCCGGCCGGTTCACCTTCACCGACCTCGTCGACGTGCGCATGCACGGCGACCCGGTCGCCGACCTGCCCGCGGAGGTGGTGCTGCACATCGGCTCCGCGGCGGTGCCGGCCCGGGTCCGTCCACTCGGGACGGACACCGCCCGGCTGCGGCTGGGCCGCCCGCTGCCGCTGCACGCCGGCGACCGGGCGCTGCTGCGCGACCCGGGCCGGCACCGCGTGCCGGGCGGCATCACGGTCCTCGACGTCGCGCCGCCGGCCCTGCGCCGCCGCGGCGCGGCCGCCGCCCGGGCCGTCGAACTGTCCAAGATGGACGGCCACCCGGACGCGGCGGGGGAGCTGCGCCGGCGCCGCCTGGTGCACGCCGACGAGCTGGCCCGGATGGGCATCACCCCGCCCGGCACCGGTTGGCTGCTCGACCCGGACTACGAGCGCGAGCTGCGGTCCCGGCTGGTGGCCGAGGTCCGGCGGTACTCCACCGAGCACCCGGTCGACCCGGACCCGCCGCTCGACGCGATCCGCCGCCGCCTGGACCTGCCCGACCGGGCTTTGGTGGAGCGGCTGCTCACCCCGCCGCTGACCGTCCGGGACGGCCGCATCGGCACCGGCCACGGCCTGCCCGACCGGCTGCGCCGCGCGGTCGACGCGGTGCGGGCCGACCTGGCCGCGGCCCCGTTCGCCGCGCCGGACGCCGACCGCCTGACCGCGCTGGGCCTCGGGCCCAAGGAAGTCGCCGCCGCGGTGAAGGCCGGCCTGCTGCTGCGCGTCGCCGACGGCATCGTCCTGCTGCCCGGCGCCGCGGAGGCCGCGGCCGAGCGCCTTTCGCGGCTGCCCCAGCCGTTCACGCTCAGCGAGGCCCGGCAGGCCCTGGCGACGACCCGGCGGGTGGCCGTACCACTGCTGGAACTGCTCGCCCGCCGTGGCGCCACCCGCCGCCTCCCGGACGGCCGCCACACCACGGCGTCATGAAGGCCGGCGCGACCGGTTCGTCAGGGCGACGCTCGCGTCGGCGTATGGTCCTGGAAGGGGCGCCGGTCACCTGACCGACCTCAACCACGGTCACCGTGGATGAGCTCGTCCCGGAGCAGACCTGAGTAGCGGATCACGATCTGTCCGATCTCCTCGATGCGCTCCGGGGTGAAGCGGTCCTTGGGACCGCCCACGGTGAGTGCCGGCATCACGCGCAGGATGCGGTTGCCGTCGGTCACGCTGGCCGCGACCGCTCGGAGCCCGTCTTCGCTCTCCTCGTCGTTGGTCGCGTAGCCGCGCTGACGAACCAGTGCGAGATCTCGTTCCAGGTCCTCGAGCGAGTTGATCGAGCGCTCGTTGACCACGTCCAGGTGCCCGCCGGGGTAGAGGGCACGCAGCCGATCCGGAGCGAGCGTCGCCAGGATGCTCTTGCCTCCCGCGGTGGTGTGCGCCGGCACCATGACGCCGATCCGCAGGCCGGAGCGGACGGCGCGGTTGCTCTCGACGCCGTCGAGGAACAGCACGTCGCGGCCGCTCAGCATCACCAGGTGCACGGTCTCCCGGGTGAGCTCGGCGAGCTTGTGCACGTATGGTTGCGCGATAGTTCTGACGTCCAGCCGGGCCACCGCCGCCAGCCCGATCTGCAGCAGTGCCGGACCGGCCTCATAGAGCTTCGTCCGCGTATCCTGCCGCACGAAGTCGTGCTGCAGGAGCATGGCCAGCGATCGGTGCGCGGTCGACCGGGACACCCCTAGGTAGTCACTGGCCTCAGAGACCGACAAGGTTGGCTGGGTCCGCAGCCGCAGCAGCAACGAAAGGGCTCGGGAGACCGACTGAATGGGGTAGTTCGGCTCGTTTCCGTTGGCGTCGGGCACGGCTAGCTGAGTCCTCTGATCGCGGGTTGATCCTGTCTGTTGACCGTCAAGGCTTTGCGCAGGGTGACCGGCATTCGCAGCTCGCCCACCTCGTCGATGCGGAGGACCACCTCATCGCCCGGGCTGATCGGGCCTACTCCCTCGGGGGTGCCAGTGGCGATGATGTCCCCCGCATGAAGCGTCATGGCTGCAGAGTACAACTCCACGAGCCGGGAGATCCCATAGATCAGGTCCCTCGTGTTCGCCCGCTGACGGATGTCGCCGTTGACCGTGAGGCGGAAATCTAGCGCATCGGCGCCGGGCACCGCATCGCGGGTCACGATGGCCGGGCCGATCGGGGTGAAGGTGTCGAAGCTTTTCCGGTACGACCGGTCCTCGTCCCCGCGGAGCGTGATGTCCAGCAACGGGACGTAGCCGAAGACGTAGTCCATTGCGCGGTCGCGGTGGACCCGGCTCGCGGTCGCGCCGATGACCACGCCGAGCTCCGCTTCGTGATCCACGCGGCGGTCTTCGAAGGGCAACTCGATCGCGTCATCGGGCCCCACGATGGAGGACGATGCCTTGACGAAGCCGGCGTAGGTCTCGATGGTGTGCACGACCATGCCCGGGTAGACACCGCTTTCGCCGCCCATCTCCTGCTGATGGCGGCGGTAGTTCACCGGCGCGGCGATCAGGAGGCCCGGATGCGGTTGGGGCGGCAGCAACCGCACCGACGCGAGATCTATCGGGGTAGCGCCGGTCACCAGGTCCGCTATCGGCTCGCGCAGCCGTTCCCACCGCTCGATCAACGCGGTCATGCGATCGCGTGGTGGCACGTCGGGCAGGAACTGGGTGGCGCGGACGATGCCACCGTCGGGGACCCCGACGCCAACCTGGTAGTCGTCGTACGAGTACAGCCGCATCTCAGGCAGCCTTCTGCTCGCGGTAGAGGCCGAGCGCGCGGACGGCGGGCTCGTCCGAGAACGAGAACAGCAGCGCGTCGCCGGATGTCGGGTTGGCGTGGGCGTGTGACACCCACGTGGGCACGGCGAAGGTGTCTCCCGGTTCCCACTCGAACCGCTGTCCGTCCAATACTGAGTACCCGGTGCCGCGAACGACGTGGTAGACGGTGCTGGACGTCTGACGATGGGCCCAGGTCTTCGCGCCGGGCCGCAACAACTGCATGAACGCGGACATTGTCGGGAGTGCCGGTCCACCGGTCTGCGGATTGCGGTACTCCACGATGACGTCGTCGTACGGGTCGCCCTGCTCCCCTCGCAGCTCCTCGATCGCGCGCAGCGTGTCATCCAGTTTCCAGACGAGCGTGCTGAACACCGCGCGATCCATCCAGCTCGGCTCCACGTACCCCGAGCGCAGTACATCTGAATAGACGTGAGTCTTGCTCTGCGGTGCGCCTTCGAACTCGGCGAACATCTGCCGCAACGTGCTCACCATCGGTGAGTCCAGCCCGTCGAGCCAGATCACCGCGCCTGCGCCGTCGTGACCGTGCTCGTGCCAGGACCAATTCGGTGTGATGAGGAAGTCGCCTGCCTCCATCTGGACCCGGGCCCCGTCGACGATGGTGTAGGCGCCCTCGCCTTCGATGATGAAGCGCAGCGCGGACGGCGTATGGCGATGTGGCGGTGCCGCCTCCCCCGGCAGGACCATCTGCACCGCCGCCCACAGGGTGTCCGTCGCGCGGGCGAGCTCGCGTCCGCTGAATCCCGGGTTGCGGAAGGCAAGGACCCGGCGGTCCGCCTCCGCCACCGAGATCAGGTCGCCGGCCCGCATGATCAGGTCGCGCACCTGCCGGTAGCGCCAGATGTAGGGCCGCATCGTGGTCACCGGCTGGCGCGTCAGGGCGTTCTCCATGGTCCACAGGGCCTCGTAGGCGTGGTCGGAGAGGAACGCATAGAGCTCGTCGAGTGAACCGATCGCCGCAATCGACGCACCCGTGTCGGGGCCCGTAGCCGTCATGATGCCCATCCTTCGCAATGCGGAATCGGAGTCCTCGATGAGGAATCCTGGGGTTGCGACTCGCTCATGTCAAGCGCCCTACGGAATCCGGTTCTTCAGTATGGACGCACCCTGGATCCCCTGTTAGGCTCCCGCTACTTCAAGGAACAACATTCTGTTATGCAGAATCGGAGGGGTCTGGCATGGACTTCCCGGAACCACTGCTGGTCGTGGGTGGCGGCATCGGCGGCCTGGGCGCCGCGTTGGCGCTCGCGCGAGACGGCTACGAAGCCACGGTCCTCGAGCGCGCTGCCGAGTTCACGGAGATCGGCGCCGGCATTCAGCTGGGCCCGAACTTCATGCGGGCCCTGGACCGGCTCGGTCTGCGGGAACGCGTCCGGGCCGAGGCGTGGTTGCCGCCCAACCTGGTGTTCAACAACGCCATGACCGGGGAGTGCATCACGCGAGTCCCGGTCGACGGGGGATTCCGGGAACGGTTCGGGGCCGAGTACGCGCTCATTCACCGCGCCGACCTCCACCGGGCGTTGCTCGATGCCTGCGCGGACAATCCCCGCATCGAGCTGCACACCGACAGCGAAGTCGGCCACATCGAGTCCGGCGAGGACCGCGTCCAGGTCAGCACCCTCCGCGGCGAGCAGTACGAGGCGCCGGTCCTGGTGGGAGCCGACGGGGTCTGGTCGCTCATCCGCGAGCACGTCATCGGGGACGGCAAGCCACAGCGTTCCGGGCACATCGCCTACCGCGCGGTGCTGCGGGCGCAGGACGTGCCGGCCGACTTGTGGTCCGAGAACATGAACGTGTGGCTGGGGCCGCGAACGCATCTGGTGACCTATCCGCTGCGCCGGGGTGAGCTGCTCAACCTCGTCGCGGTCTTCCATTCGGACCGGTACGTCGAGGGCTACGACCGGGCCGGCCAGCTGGATGAGCTCTGGCGGCACTTCGGCGCCGAGTGCGCCCAGGTGCGCCGGTTGCTCGAGTGCATCGACTCCTGGAAGTACTGGGTGCTCTGCGACCGGGAGCCGCAGCGGGGCTGGAGCCACGGCCGTGTCGCTCTGGTCGGCGATGCCGCGCACCCGATGCTGCAGTATCTCGCTCAGGGAGCGGCGATGTCCGTCGAGGACGGGATTCGCCTCGCATCCGAGCTTCGCAGATGCGAGCAGCTCCCGCAGGCCTTTGCGAGGTATGAGGCGGCCCGGTTGCAGCGCACCGCCCGGGCTCAGGTCACGTCCAGGCTGTACGGCTATGTCTTTCATCTGTCGGGCGTGCTGGCCGAGATGCGCGATCAGATCATCGGTGGGTGGACGCCCGAGCAGCACTGGTCGGCCATGTCGTGGATGTACGACTACGACAACGATGCTCCGGCGCCGGAACCCCAGCTCGCCACAGCCTGACTACGTGAAGGAGCATCGATGACGATAACCAACCACACGCGGATCGACGTGCACGTCCACTCGGTTCTGGCCAGCTACCGCAGGGAACTTCGCGCGGCGCTGGGCGATGGCGTGCGCCTGCCCGAGTGGACGCCGGACCTCGCGCTGGAGGTGATGGACCGCCACCGGATCGCTGCCGCCGTGACCTCCTTATCCCACCCCGGGACACATCTCGGGGACGACAAGCGAGCGCGCGACCTCGCGCAGGAGTGCAACGACGAGGCAGCGGCGAATGCGGCCGAATATCCCAGGCTCGGAGCCTTCGCCACAGTACCGCTGCCGGCCGTCGACTTCGCCTGCGAGGAAGCCGCCAGGGCACTCGACGTCCTGAAGCTCGACGGGGTCTGCCTGCTGGCGAGCTACCAAGGCACCTACCTCGGACACCCGGACTTCGACCCGCTGCTCGAGGTCCTGAACGAGCGCTCGGCCGTGGTGCTGGTGCACCCCACCGTGCACCCCTCGACGTCCTCGGTCGCCCTGAATGTGCCGAACTTCCTGGTCGAGTATCCCTTCGACACCACCCGCGCCGCGGTGAACCTGATGTTCGCGGACGCACTCGACCGTTTCCCGGACATCCGGTTCATCCTTGCCCACGCGGGCGGGACCCTGCCGCATTTAGCCTGGCGTATCTCGGCGATCGCCAGCTACCAGATGTCGGACCCGCCGGCCGCCGAGCGCTTCCTCCGCGACCGGCACCGCACCGCGCTCGTGGACCGCCTCGGTTCCGTGGCCCCGCAGACCGTTACGGAACTCATCGGACGGTTCTACTACGACACCGCACTGGCGCCGACCGCGAATCACCTCAGCGCCCTGAAGTCCCTGACCGACACCTCACACATCGTGTTCGGCAGTGACTGGCCATACGCCTACGAGAACTTCGTCGCCGACGAGGTAGCCGCCCTCGACGAACAAAGCGTCTTCTCGGCGGCGGAGATGGCACAGGTGGACCGGGAGAACGCACTGTCGCTCTTCCCCCGGCTGGCCAAGGCCATCGAGGCGGACGCATGATGGCGACGCGAACCGACCCGGGTGTGCTGGACCTGGTCCAGGGGATCATCGCGGTGGACGACCATGGCCACCCGCTGCCGCTCGGTCTTGAACCCGAGCCTGACCTCGCCCATCCGATCTGCCCGTACGACCACCCGCTTCCCTTACGCCAGCGGCAGACGAATCCCGAGTACGTGGCGGCCTGGCAAGCACTGTGGCAGTACCAGCACGACGACGCGGCGCCGGACCACCTGCGGGAGCTCATCGCCCGCAAGCAGGACGTGAAGTCAAAGCTCGGGGACGGCTACAACGCCTGGGTTCTCGACCAGGTCGGCGTCGAGACGATGATCGCGGTTGCCTACGCGCCGGACGAAACGCTGCCGCCGCCGCGGTTCCGGTGGTGCTCCTTCGCGGACTGGCTCATGTGGCCGGTCACCGGTAGCGAGCCACCGGCACCGCACCTCGTCGCGAACTACGAACGAGAGCTGGCCCGGGTGCTGTCACGGGCCGGGCTCGACACCGTTCCCGCGACGCTTGAGGACTACATCGCCGCCGTCGTCGTCGCGGAACTGGAGCAACGGAAGCGGGAAGGCGCGGTAGCGATCAAGTTCCATTCCGCCTACTACCGTCCGATCGACTTCTCCACCGTCTCGCCGGAGGCCGCCGCCGACATCTACCGGCGGGCCGTCGCATCCGGCGACATCACCGCCGAAGCCCGGCGTACCCTGCAGGACCATCTCTTTCACCGCATCGCCGCCGCGGCGGGTCAGCTCGAATTGCCGATGCAGGTGCACACCGGACTGGGCGCCAAGCCACACTTCGACACTGCCGGCAGCAACCCCTTGCTGCTGGAGCAGTCCTTCACAGCCGCACCGCGCACCAAGTTCCTCCTGCTGCACGCGGGATGGCCGTTCGAGTCGCAAGCCATCGCGGCGCTGGCACACGAGAACGTCTACCTCGACATCTCGTGCGCCACCATCCATCTCTACGCCCGTGCCTTGGCGCAGATCATCCGGGCCGGCCTGGAGTGGTTTCCGGAGAAGGTGGTATTCGGCACCGACGCGTACTCCGACCGCTCCCTGGCCGTGCTCAGCGGCGCCCCCGCGCGCCCGAACTACCTGTCCGGCTGGGAAGAGAAGGCCTGGCTCATGAACCGGACCGCACGCGAAGCGCTCGCACTGGCCCTCACCGAGATGCGTGAGGACAACGTCATCGGTGCCGCCGAGGTCGAGGAGTACGCCGACCGGGTCATGCGCACCAACGCCATTGCCCTGTACGGGCTTGGAGAGCACTGAACACCCCACCGCGCTTCGCGCGAACCCGCAGGACACCCCCTCATCCAACGTCAACGTGGAAGGCACGGGCTGAGCATGAGCAGTGCATGCAGAAGTATGCGCCGTCGTCGGCTGACGGCTGTTGTGGCGGCGGCAGCCGCGTCGGTGCTGGCCCTCAGCGCCTGCTCGTCGTCGGGAACCGCCGGTGCGAGCGACGAGTCGAACCAGGTGACCATCGAGACCAGCGGCGCCTACATCACCTACGCACCGCTGTTCGTCGCCGAGGCGAAGGGATACTTCAAGGACCAGAAGCTCGAGGCGACCATTCAGTTACTGTCGAACCCTTCGACGGCGATGAGTGCGTTATTGAACAACGGAGCTCAGTTCGCCCTCGTGGCTGCCGTCCAGAACTGGCAGAGTGACCTGAGCGGCCGGCCGGTCACCATCATCGGCTCCAACGACGGTCAGAACACGCTCACCCTGGTCGTGTCGAACAAGGCCTACGAGCGCGCGAGCATCGACCCCGGCATGCCGATCAAAGACCGCCTTGCCCGGCTCAAGGGCATGAGCTTCGGTGTGCGCGGCCTGACCTCACAGGACGGCAGCACGCTCAAGTCCATGCTCGGCTACGCCGGACTCACCACCGACGACGTCAAGCTGGTCACGCTGACGAACTCGTCCGCGCTCGTCACCTCGCTCGACCAGGGAATCATCGACGGCTTCGTCAGCGGCGCCCCGTTCCCGCAGCAGGCGATCTCCTCCGGCAAGGCCAAGGAGGTGGCGAACCTGACCGCCGGCGAGTTCCCGCCCTTCGCCGGAGCGACGACGACCGTTTACTCGGCCGCTCCCGCCTACGTCAAGTCGAATCCTGCCCAGACGCAGGCGTTCATGAATGCGATCGCGATGGCGCAGCGATACATCAGCCTCCACCCCAAAGAGGCCGCGGCGCTGATGCACGGCACGAAGAACTTCGAGTCCTACCCACTCGCCCTCCTGGAGGACCAGCTCACGCTGATGACCAAGACCGGCGCGCTGCCGGACAACCCGGTGAGCACCGTCGAGGCGTTCGAGAAGGCCAGGCCGCTGCTCGACGCGGCCATCGGCAAGCCGGCCGACATCGACTTCAGCACCACGTTCACCAGCGACTTCGCGACCAAGGCCGCCCAGTACGCCAACGGCCGGGTCAGCTGATGAGTACGACGGCCGTACGTACCGAACGAGGTGTCCTCGAGACGCCGACCCAGCAGACGCTCATCAGGCGTATCCGTCGCCAGCGACGGACGCAGACGTGGGTCGTGGTGCTGGCTCGCCTGGCGACGCTCGCGGCGATGCTCGTGCTGTGGCAGACCGTGGGCGGCCGCGCGTTCGGCGTGCTCAACGTGTCCAGCCCGGTGCTCATCGCCGAACGAACCTGGGCGTGGCTGAAGGACGGCTCGCTGCTGAGCAACCTGGCTGTGACGCTGCGCGAGGCGTCCGCCGGCTTCGTCGTCGGAACCGCTGCCGGGGTGATCGTCGGGATCCTGCTCGGCTCGTCGCTGCTCGTCGCGCGGATCTTGGGGCCCTTCGTCAGCGGGCTGTATGCCGTGCCCAAGGTGGTACTCGCTCCGCTGCTCGTCGTGTGGTTCGGCATCGGGGTCGAGTTGAAGGTTTGGCTGTCATTCCTGTTCGTCGTCTTTCTCGTGATCTACACAACCTGGTCGGGCCTGACCAACGTCAGCGCCGACCTGACGAACTCGCTCAGGTTGATGGGCGCCTCGCGGCTGCGGATCGTGCGCGTGATCGTCCTGCCCGCGGTCTTCGCCTGGGTGCTGACCGGCCTGCGGGTGTCCTTTCCGCTGGCGCTCATCGGGGCGCTGCTGGGGGAGATGGTCGCCTCGAGCGAGGGCATCGGACACATGGTGACCACCTCGGGCGACGCCTTCGACGTGACCGGGGTCCTGGTGGGCGTCCTGACCCTCACCGTGACCGCGATCGTGGTGGACAGCTTGTTCTCGTACGTCGAAAGCCTGGCGAAGGGACGGGGCCTTGTCGGCAACATTTGAGATGACCGGCCAGGCGAACGCGCAAGGCGGGCCCCAACCGGACAACGTGCTGGTCCTGGAGAACATCTCGAAGACCTTCATCAGCAAGAAGTACGAGTGCCGCAAAGCGCTCGAGGACATCAGCTTCAGCGTCCGGCGCGGGGAGATGGTGTGCGTTGTCGGCCCGAGCGGATGCGGAAAGTCGACGGTGCTGAACATCATCGCCGGCTTGCTCGAGCCGGATGGCGGCACGATCACGGTCAACCATTCCGAGGCGAAGGGGGCCGGTCGGCTGGGTTACATCACCCAGCGGGACAGTCTGTTGCCGTGGCGGACCGTGCTCGGCAACGTCACGCTCGGTCTGGAGATGCAGGGGATGCGCCGCCGCGAACGTCGCGCGGCCGCCCGCGAGGTCCTGCGACTCGTCGGGCTGGAGGGGGTCGACCACCTTCGGCCGAACAGTTTGTCCGGTGGCATGCGCAAGCGCGTCCAGGTCGCCCGGGCGCTGGCGTGCCAGCCGGCCCTCTTGCTCCTCGATGAACCGTTCGGCGCGCTCGATGCGCAGAGCCGCACCCTGCTGCAAGGCGAACTGGTGCGGTGGCGGCAGTCCCAGGAGCAACCGGCAACGGCCGTGTTCATCACCCACGACCTCGAGGAGGCGGTGCTCCTCGGCGATCGGGTCATCGTGCTGGGCGGCAGGCCGTCACACGCGGTCCACGTCGAGGAGATCAACGACCTCGGCGACCGTTCGGACCCGCGGGAGCTGGCCCGGACCGCGACGTTCCAGCAGCACGTGGACGTCCTCTGGCACCACATCTCGGTGGGGGAGGTCTCGGATGCCAAGTGAGCTCGGCACCCGCATGCGGCCACTGGTGAAAGGGCCGATGACCACCCAGCACCTGATGCGGTGGTCCGCGGCGATCGAGAACTGGCACAGAATCCATTACGACCGCCCCTTCGCGGTCGACCACGACGGGCTTCCTGACCTGCTCGTCAACGGCTCCTGGAAGCAGCACGTGCTGGTCCAGCTCCTGAAGGACTGGGCCGGGCCGAGCGGTTGGGTGGCGGAGCTCGAGTTCCAGTACCGGTCGGCCGACCTGCGCGGCGACACCATCACCGCCTTCGGTGAGACGACCGGCTGGCAGGAGCATGACGACGTCCGGGTGGCGCAGTGCGTCATCGGGATGCGCAACCAGCGGGGTGAGCACTCGACCACCGGGACCGCCGTCGTGGTCCTGCCGGGGCCAGGTGTTCCGGCGCGGGTGGCCCGCACGGCTCTGGCCGGGCGGCAGCTGCCCGCGGTCGACCCCCACGGACGTCAGGCCGGCGAGTACGTGTCGGCAGGCATGCTGACCCGGATCGGCGTTCCCGGGACGCCGGTGTCGGCGCCCGAGCCGGTGGACGCGGGCGCGGTTCGCCGGATCGCGCAGGCGATCATGGATGACGATCCTGCCTACTACGACCCCGCCCGGGCCGCGGACGCCGGTTTCGAGTCCGTCGTGGCCCCGCCCCTGTTCCCGCTGCACATCCATCGCCGGCACGCGGGACAGCCCGATCCGCTCCGGCTCGCCATCGAGGTCCCGGACAGCGACGGCGCCGGCGACGTCATCACCAAGCACGGACTACCGCCCCTGGATGTGGGCCTGCCGCGGCTGCTGAACGGCGGCAACCAGGTGCAGGTGTTCGACCTCGCACGTATCGGCGACATGTTGCAGTCCACGAGTTCGATCAGTGACCTGCGCGAGAAGGCCGGCCGCTCGGGCCCGATGGTGTTCGTCAAGGTCGACACCGAGTACCGGGCGGTGAACCGCGGGGCCCTGTTGCTGCGCAGCCGCCAAACATACGTGTACCGCTGAGAAGGGCGAAGGCTCCATGTCCGTCGACGCTGTCGATCTCCACGAGGTCGGGCCCCGCGAAGGATTTCAGTATGAGGGGATCGGCCGTCCCGACTTCATCTCGGTCGATGACAAGCTTCGCCTGATCACCGCCCTGACGCGCACCGGCGTCCGCTCGATCGAGGCGACCTCCTTCGTGAGTCCCCGTGCCGTGCCGCAGATGGCCGATGCGGACCAGGTCACGCGAGGGCTTCCCGAGGTTGCGGGCGTCACCTTTGCCGCGATCTATCTCAACGCCAGAGGCCTCCAGCGTGCCATCGAGGCCGGCCGGTACCAGATCGAGGGCCGGATCATGTTCACGGCGAGCGAGACGTTCTCGCGGCGCAACCAGAATCGCGGCCACGACGAGGATGTGCTCATGCAGCGCGAGTCGGTCGAGCTGTATCGCGCGCACGGCATCCCCGTCGACTCCGGAGTGATCATGGCCGCGTTCGGCTGCAACTACGAAGGTGACGTGCCCCTGCGGCGCGTCATACAGCTGGTGGAGCAGATCGCGCAGATCTGCGAGGAGAACGGGTCCGAGCTCCTGCGGCTGCAACTGGCCGACACCATGGGCTGGGCCGACCCGATGGCGATACGCCGCGCGGTCGCCGCCGTGCGGGCGGCGGTGCCGGACATCGATCTCTCGCTGCATCTGCACGACACCCGTGGCACGGGGATGGCCAACCTCTACGCGGCGATGGAGAGCGGTGTACGCCGGTTCGACACCTCGGTCGGCGGCCTCGGCGGCTGCCCGTTCGCGGGCGTGGCCGCCGGCAACGTGGCGACCGAAGACGTCGTGTTCATGTGCGAGCGCATGGGGGTGACCACCGGCATCGACCTGGACGCCATGATCGAGTGTGCACGCACGGCCCAGGAGATCGTGGCACATCCGCTGCCGTCCAGACTGCTGGCGGCCGGGGCCGGGTTGGTCGCGTCATGAGCGGACCGCTCGACGGTGTGCGAATCCTGGACATGTCGCGGCTCATCGCGGGCAACATGCTCACGATGCTGCTGGCGGATTTCGGCGCGGAAGTGGTCAAGGTCGAACGACCGCGGGTAGGCGACACGCTGCGCGGCTGGAAGGTCGGCGGACGCGAGCTGTACTGGCAGGTGTACGGCCGCAACAAGAAGAGCGTGACCCTCGACCTGAAGTCGGAACCGGGGCGTGCCGCGCTGCTGCGCATGGTGGACACCGCCGACGTGCTGGTGGAGAGTTTCCGCCCCGGCACGCTGAACCAACTCGGGTTGGGTTGGGACGTGCTGCGCGAACGTCGACCCAACCTGGTGTATCTGCCCATCTCCGGGTGGGGCCAGACCGGTTCGCTCTCCGACCGTCCCGGCTTCGGCACCCTGGTCGAGGCCAAGTCCGGGTTCGCGGCCTCCAACGGCTTCCCCGACCGGGAGCCCGTCCTGCCCCCGCTCGCGCTGGCGGACATGGTCGCCGGAGTCTACGGAGCCTACGCGGTCACGCTCGCCTTACGGCACGCCGCGAGCACCGGCCAGGGCCAGTTGGTGGACCTGTCGCTCTTCGATGCGCTGTTCTCCATCATGGGCCCGGTAGCGGCGATCCACGAGGCAACCGGTCAAGTGCCGCAGCGATCGGGCAACCGGTCTCCCATCTCGGCCCCGCGCAACATCTACCGCGCTCGCGATGGCGGGTGGGTGGCGCTCTCGGCCACAACGCAGTCGATGTTCGAGCGGCTGGCGGTCGCGATGGCGACGCCCGAACTCGCCGAAGACCCTCGCTTCGCCACCAACGCCGCGCGGCTGGCCCACATCGACGCGCTCGACGCGGCCATCGGCGCCTATTTCGCGGCCAGGAGCACCGCCGAGGCGCTGGGCGAGTTGGACGAGGCGGGTGTCACGGCGTGCGCGGTCGATGACATCGCAAGCCTTGTCGGCAGTGAGTTCTTCCGGACCCGGCGCGTGCTGACCCGGGCGCCCGACCGCGCGGGCGAGCCGGGCGTACTCATGCACGACGTGGTACCCCGGTTGACGGCTTCGCCCGGCGCGGTGCGCTCGCCCGCTCCCCGGCTCGGCGAGCACACCGCCGCCGTCCTGCGTCCGTTGCTCACCGATGAGGAGTGGGAGAAATTGAGTGAATGACGAGCAGCTTCAAGAGGATCTCGTCCACGCCAACTGGATCCTGGCGAACCAGGGTGTGCTCGACGCCTACGGTCATGTCAGCGTCCGGAGCCGGCAGGACCCGGGGACCTTCTACCAGTCTCGATCGCGAAGCGCGGAACACGTCCAGCGCGACGACATCATGCGCTTCAACCTGGACGGGAATGTCGTCGACGGCACTGACGACCGGCCTCCCTACCTCGAGCGCTTCATCCACGGCGCCATCTACGAGGCACGACCGGAGGTTCAGTGCGTCCTGCACGCCCACACGGAGGCCGTGCTCCCGTTCACGGTCACCGAGACGCCATTCGTGCCCGTCTTCCACAACGCCAGCGCGCTGGGTGGCGCCGTTGCGAAGTGGGACATCCGGACCCGGTTCGGCGACACCGATCTCCTGGTGACGAACCTGGACCAGGGCCGCGATCTGGCCGGCCGCCTGGGCGGTAACGCGATGGTCCTCATGCGCGGACACGGCTACGCGCTGGCCGGCGCGACCGTCGTCCGCACCGTCGGCACCGCGATCGACGTCGCCGTCAACGCACGTGTGCTCCTGGCGGCGCATCAACTGGGCGGCCCGATCACCACGCTGTCGAAGGGTGAATGCCTCGCGCGCGGCGACGGACCTCCCGGCTCGTCCTGGGACCCGGATGGCCCTGCCGTCCGGCGCGGTTGGGACTACTGGCTGGCCCGGGCAATCTCCCGCAGGCACGGTCACGGCCCATCTCCCCGCAACGACGGCAACCCTTTGGAGCTCGAGTGACCAAACCGGCGACGATCCCTCCCTTTCCGCCCACCCGGGTGCCGCTCAGCCCCGACGCGCGGGCGACGAAGGCGCTCTTTCCGCACGTACCGCACCTGTCGCTGGCCGAGCGCGATCGACGGCGGGACCAACTGCGGAAAAAGATGCTCCTGGCCGGCCTGGACGCCTTGGTGTTCTTCGGCAACGACATCTACTGGGGCCAAGGGATGGGCAACATCCGCTACGTGTTCGGGTTCGACTCCAACTCCGGTGGATACGGACTCCTGCCCCTCGACGGCGAGGCGACCATCTGGTACGGCCTGCCGCACATGAACCGCCCGACCAGCATCGCCAACGCCGTTCAGGACTGGACGGATGACATCCGTGACGCCGGGGGAGTAGCTGCGATAGCGGCAGAGCTACGCCGTCGCGGCCTCGACCGCGGCCGGCTCGGGCTGGTCTCCTACGGGTCGACGACGCTGCCGGGCGGCACCCTGCTGCACAGCGAACTGGAAGCGATGGAGCACCATCTCCCCGACGCGACCCTCGTTCCGGCGACGAACATGCTGACGGAAATGCGCCTGGTGAAGAGCGACGAGGAGATCGGCATGCTCCGCCGCGCCGGTCGGATCGCCCGCAAGGTCGTCGATGCCATGGTGGAATCGGTCCGGCCGGGGGTCACCGA
Organism: Dactylosporangium sp. CA-092794; assembly: GCF_050948465.1. Taxonomy (NCBI): domain Bacteria; kingdom Bacillati; phylum Actinomycetota; class Actinomycetes; order Micromonosporales; family Micromonosporaceae; genus Dactylosporangium; species Dactylosporangium sp. CA-092794. The sequence goes on from NZ_CP192044.1 coordinate 5,778,674, forward strand.
AGCCGAGGTCTACGCGGAGATGATCCGTACCCAGATCGCCAACGGCGCCGAGCCGAATGTCTTCAACATGCTGGCATCCGGACCGGTTGATCACCCCGGCGAAGAGTTGTGGCACCTGTTGCACGGAGTGGAGCAACCCGGCAGCCCGACCACCCGGCCGATCGAACCCGGTGACCTCGTGATCGCCGAATTCCACACGAGGTACGCCGGCTACCGATGCCACACCGAGTACACGGTCTACTTCGGCGAACGCGTTCCGGCACCCATCCAACGGATCTGGGAGGTCTCGGTCGAGACGCTCGAAGTCAGCCAGCAGGCCCTCACGGCCGGCCGGACACTCAGGGAGGCATGGCAGATGATCCGGGAGCCCGCGAAGCGGGCCAGGCTCGACTTCGTGGAACTGGGCTTCCATGCGATGGGCCTGGGCTCACCGGAGTTCCCCACGGTGATCTATGAAGAGGGGTTCGGCGGCAACATCTTCAACGGCGATCAGATCGGCGACTTCGTCCTCGAGCAGGGCATGGCCTTCGGCAACAACATCGACCTGCACGACTCGACCTGGAAGCCGGACGTCGGCTGCATGCTGGCAGACTTCATGATCGTCCGGCCTGATCGCGCGGAGTGTCTCGTCAACACCCCTCGCGAACTCGGGCATGTGCGACCATGACCGATGCTGTGCCGACGGCGATCGTCGGCGCACGAGTCTTCGACGGATTCGCAGCCCAGGACGGCCTGACGGTCGAACTCGCCGGCGGCCGGATCGTTGCCGTCCACAGTGGTGGGCCCGCCGCCGGCGGCGGCACAACCGTGCCGGCCGGCGGATGCACGTTGATGCCCGGATTCATCGATGCTCACGTGCACACCAGTGTCGAGGGCCTGCGCGAGGCCCTGATGTTCGGCGTCACCACGGAACTCGAGATGCAAGGGCACTGGACGGCGCAGCAGCGGGCGGCGATTCGAGATCGGCATGACCTCGCGGACCTGCGCAGCGCGGGCTTCGGCATCACGAGGCGCGGTGGTCATCCAAGTCATTGGTTCCCTGAGCATCGGTACCCAGGCGTCGGAGACCTCGCGGTCAACGGCGAGGAGTATCTGCCGCCGTTCGTCGACACCGTTCGGGACGCCGAGCGGATGGTCGGCCACCTCGCCCGCACCGGGTCCGACTACGTCAAGATCATGATCGAGGACGGTGCGGTGCTCGGGACGCCGGGTCTGCCGGTGCTCCCGCCCGACGTGGCACGCGCGGCCGTCCAGGCGGCCCATGCCCTCGGCCTGATCGTGGTCGCACACGCACTGACGGTCCGCGCCGCGACGACCGCGGTCGAGGCCGGGGTCGACGGGCTGACCCACCTGTTCATCGACGAACCCTGCCCACCCGAACTGGCGGCGCTGATCGCGGCTCGTGGCGTCTTCGTCGTGCCATGTCTCGTGCTCAACGCCTCCATCCTCGGTGGCAGCGCCGCCGAGCTGGCCGCCGACCGGCGAGTGGCCGACCGGCTGGGCAAACACGCACTGACGTTGTTGCACGCCGCATTCGATACGTTCCCGCAGGGCGACTTCGTCGATGTCCTGCACGCTGTCGCGCAGCTGCACGCGGCGGGCGTGGACCTGCTCGCCGGCACCGATGCGTCGCCACGCGTCGGCGGCGTCGCGCACGGCGCCAGCGTGCACCATGAACTCCGGCTGCTCGGCGACGCCGGGCTCTCGCCCGTCCAGGCGCTTCGGTCGGCGACGTCGACGCCGGCCCGGCGGTTCTCGCTGCTCGATCGCGGGCGGATCGCCGAGGGTCTGCGCGCCGATCTCGTTCTCGTGGCCGGAGATCCCACCGTGAACCTGGACGACACCCTGAATATCCGGCAGGTCTGGCGCTCCGGCGTGGCCATGACACCCGAGGTGCACGCATGAGCGCCTGGTTCATCACCGGAGCCTCCCGCGGGATCGGCCGAATGGTCACGGAAGCCCTGCTGGCCCGCGGAGACGCGGTCGCCGCCGCGGTGCGTGACCCGGACTCGATGGCCGAGCTGAGCGCGAGATACGGCGAAAAGCTGTGGGCCGGCCGTCTCGACGTGCGGCAGGCGGCGGAGGTACGTGACGTCGTCCGCCATGCCTTCGACACCTTCGGGCGCATCGATGTCGTGCTGTCGAATGCTGGATACGGCGTCTACGCGGCGGTGGAGGAGCTGTCCGACGAACAGGTCGAGGGGATCGTCGCCACCAACCTCACCGGGTCGATCAACGTGGCCCGCTCGGCGCTGCCGTTGCTTCGCGAGCAGGGTGGCGGCCGCATCATCCAGATGTCCAGCATGGCTGGTCACTTCGGCCGTCCGGGCTTTGCGATGTACCACGCCACCAAGTGGGGAGTGGAAGGCTTCTACGAGGCTCTCCACGACGAGGTGAAGCCGTTCGGCATCAGCACGACGGTCCTCGCACCGGGCCGGTTCGCCACGGGCTTCTATACCGCCGCCGATCGCAGCGCCGCCCATCCCGCATACGCGTCGCATCCGCTCATTCCTCGCGCTCCCGGCAACGAGCAGGAGATGCCGGGAGACACCCGGCTCCTGGTCGACCTCATTCTCGACGTGGCGGCGATGGACGACCCGCCGAGGCGTCTGCTGCTGGGTTCCGACGCATACAGGCTGGCGCGAGACGCGCTCGCCAGGCGACTGCACGAGCTCGATGATCAACGGGAGATCGCCCACGGCACCGATCGTGCGGGCTAGCGGACTCGAGGCCGGTCGTCACGGCTGACGGCGGTCCTTCGTGCCGGTGGACAGGATGCCTCCGTAGTGTCGCAGGTTTGGCCAGAGCGCCGGCCAGCCGGCGGTCGGGCCGGTGCACACGCCGATCGGGATTTCGGCGAAGTCGCTCGGGACCTCGTCCGGGACCTGGTACGTGGTGGTCTGGTGGCAGTCGGCGAAGTACGCCCGCAACTCGTCCAGCGCGTCCACGACCAGCACCGTCTCGTTGGACGCGGTGCCCGGACCCCACAGCCAGTAGTGGTTGTGCCCCGACAGGACCGGCGGCAGCGTTTCGGCGTCGCCAAGCACCTCGAGCGCGGCGGCCTCGCCGTAGTTGGCGGTGAAGATGGACGTCGGCGGCCGACCGGCCGCGGCCAGCGCGGCCACCTCGGCGGCGACCGCGCGGGTGTAGCCGGGCCAGCCGACGGTGTCGGCGGTGGTCACCCGGTTCAGGCCGGCGATCGAGTGCAGCCGCTCGGGCGGCAGGACGGGCAGGACGGCCGGGATGGTGACGGCGGCGGCGAGCAGGGGTGCGGCGATCACGGCGGCGCGCCGCAGCCGGGGCCGGGAACCGCGGGTGACCCAGCGCTCGGCGGCCACGGCCGCGGCGGCGAGGACGACCGGTGCGGTGCCCTCCGCGTAGTACGGCTTGCCGGGGATCCAGGCGATCACGTACACCACCAGCAGCGTCGCGGCGATGCCGAGGAACCGCAGTTCCGGGCGGCGCCAAAGGCTCACGTACCCGGCGACGAGCAGCGGCGCCACCGGTACCCCCGCATAGAACACCTGGGCCGGCACCGCCCCGATGTAGCTGGCCACGGTGCTGTGCTGCTGGTGCAGGGCGGCGGCCATGGCCAGTTGCGGCCAGCCGTGCGTGGCCTGCCAGAGGACGTTGGGCAGCCAGATCAGCGCGGCGATCGCGGCGCCGAGCCAGGGCCAGCGGGTGCGCAGTTCGGCCCGGCCGCGGGGTGTGCTCAGCAGGCCGGCGGTGAGCGCGAGCAGCAGCAGGAGCACCAGGTTGTTGGTCTGCAGCCCGAGGCCGGCGGCGGCTCCGGCGCCGAGCCAGCGCCGCGGCCGGTCGAGCAGGATCGCCTCGCTGACGAGGAGGAGCACCGCCGCCCAGGCGAGCAGGTCGAGGGTCTCGGTGATGCCGAGATGGGCCAGCGCGAACACGAACGGGGCGCAGGCGGTGGTCAGGGCGGCCAGGGTCCGGGCCGCCGGGCCGCCGCCGAACAGCGCCGCGAGCCGGGCCGCGATGAGCACGGTCGCGGCGCCGGCCAGGGCCGGGATGATGCGGACCGCGGCCGGGTGCGGGCCCAGGAGGTCGGTGATGCGGCTGAGCAGTGGCACCAGCGGCGGCTGGTCGACGTACCCGAACGCGGGGTGCCGACCGGCCTGGATGAAGTACAGCTCGTCCGGGAAGAATCCGTAACGGCCGCTGAGTGCGAGCTCGATGGCGACGAAGAGTGCGGCGATGATTCGGGGCAAGGCGAACTCCGTCCCAAACGATCGAAATAACCATCGATATGATCGCAGCCGGGCCGGATGATGCAAGGCGCGGAAGGACACGCCCGTGTAACGGTTCGGCAAGCCGCCCCGAGGCGCGGGGTTCGCGCAATGATGCGGGACCGTCGACCGGCACGTGCGATACGACTCGCAACGGATGAACAACCGCATTCTCATTGCGCCGTCATGTCCGGTTAGAGATGTATGCACGCTCTGCCCGGAAATCGCCCTCTATAGGTGGACCGTGTCGCGGCGAGATCGTGCCCGATCGTGCCCGTCTGTGCCCGGCTGAGTCCGGTTGAGCCGGGTTGAGGGCCGATTACCAACAGATACCTCGAACCGGCATCGCGACCTTCGCCGGCGGCGCGGTCGCCCCCGGCCCCGGTGTCCCGCCGGACCGTGGTGGTGGGCCTTGACGTGCCCATAGGTGCTTGCAAATTCATGCTCGGCGGCGGGGAATTGCAAGATCCATTGAGAAACACAATTGTTACGCGGCCGGCATGCTGCTGACGCTCGGTAGTTTCCGTCTAATCCCGGGTTTCTCAAGGTTTCCTCAAGTCTTGCCGGTCGTGCCTTGTCCGGGTCCGGGGCGAACATAAGACTCGGTCTATCCCAGCGAGATCAACATCACGCTCCGGAATATGGTCCACAGGATGCCATTTCCGTCAGCTGTCGCATCAATCGACGTCCGATTTCCTCGTCGGCCCTGAATCACGTCGAAAGGGAACAGTCGATGGCTCGTCCCGCCGATACAAGTACCGCCGTGCGCGATTTCCGCCCACCTCTGCTGATGCGCTCGGTCGAGCGCGCGGTCCGGCCGTTCGCGGCCCGGCGCCCTCTCGACGCGGCGAGACTCAAGCGGCGGGCCCAGGCCAAGACCGGGCTGACCGACTTCGGCGACACCGCGCCGCTCGACGAGCCGCTGGAGATCCTCTGCGAGTCGATCAACACGGAGACGGACCTCAGCGCGATCGGCCGGATCGCGGTGGGCACGCAGTTCGTGAATACCATGAGCACCCGGCTGCGGCTGGTCGACCTCATCGCGCGCCGGCCCGAGCTGTTCACCCGGCCGGTGACCGCACCGCTGTTCGTGGCCGGCATGCCGCGATCCGGCACGACCTTCCTGCAGCGGCTCATGTCGCGGGACAAAGCCTGGTACACGCTGCCCTTCTGGGAGCTGGTCAACCCGATCCCGGCCGGCCCGGGGCCGCGCGGCGGCGAGCCCGACCCGCGGATCAAGGCCGGTGAACGCCTGCTGCGCACCGCGCGGCGGCTGGCCCCCAACGTCCACGACATCCATCCGACGGAGAACGAGGAGCCGGAGGAGGAACTGCAGATCATGGCGGCCGGGCACGCCGCGGCGTCGCTCGGCTCGGGACACTACCCGGCCTACACCCGCTGGTATCTGTCCGCCGACCACACCGGCGCCTACCGGCAGCTGCGGCAGTTCCTCCAGGCGATGCAGGGCGGCCGGACACCCGGCGGCCGCTGGCTGCTGAAGTGCCCGTCGCACCTGGAGATGCTCCGGCCGCTGCTGGCCGTCTTCGACGACGCGAACGTGGTGCTGACCCACCGCGACCCGATTGCCAGCATCACGTCGCTGGCGGCGCTGGACATCTTCGCCTACGGCCCGATGCTGCGCCGCCCGGACCCGAACTGGTTCGGCGCGCTCGCCGTCGACTTCATCGAGCGCGCCCTGCGCTCGATGGTCGACTACCGGGACAGTGCCGAAGGAGTCGCGCAGGCCGACCGCTTCGTCGATGTGGCATTCGCCGATCTCACCGGCGACCCGATGGGCACGGTCGCCCGGATCTCCGCCGCGGCCGGCCGGGAACCGGACGCGGCCGCCGTGACCGCGATGCGCGAATACGCTGGCCGGACCGACCAGCATCGCAGTCGGCAGAAGTTTACGCTCGCCGACTTCGGGCTGGAGAAAACGGCGCTGCGGGAGCGGTTCAAGTTCTACTACGACCGGTTCGACGTCCCGGCCGAAGGGGACTAGCCGATCCGCGACTGCCGCACCGGACGCCGGCGGGGGCGCGTCCGGTCCGGACCCATTGCTTGTGTGCGTTCCTCGTGCCCCGCGCGCGGGTCTCATCAGCTCATTGAGGATCCCGATGTATCAAGACTCCCTGGAGTACGAGACCGCCGTCGCCGTCGTCGGAGTATCGTGCCGGCTGCCGCACGCCACCGGTCCGGAGGCCTTCTGGACGCTGCTGCGCGACGGCGTCGACGCGATCACGGCAACCCCGGCCGATCGCCGGGACCTCGACCCGGCCGACGCCGGGCCGCCCGCCCCCGGCACCGAGTTCGGCGGCTACCTCGACACGGTGGACCGCTTCGACGCCGGGTTCTTCGGCATCTCGCCGCGCGAGGCCGCCGCGATGGACCCGCAGCAGCGGCTGATCCTGGAACTGAGCTGGGCCGCCCTGGAGGACGCCGGCATCGTCCCGCAGCGCGCCAAGGGCTCCCGGGTCGGGGTGTTCATCGGCGCGAACAAGGACGACTACGCGACCCTGGCGCGCCGCCGCGGCCTCGCCGCGATCACCCCGCACAGCAACACCGGCCTGCAGCGCGGCATGATCGCCAACCGGGTGTCGTACCTGCTCGGCCTGGGCGGGCCGAGCCTCACCATCGACACCGCACAGTCGTCCTCGCTCGTGGCGGTACACCTGGCCTGCGAAAGCCTGCGCCGCGACGAGTGCTCCACCGCACTCGTCGGCGGGGTCATGCTCAACCTCAGCGGGCACAGCGGCGTGGAGCTGTCCCGGTTCGGCGGCCTGTCGCCGGACGGGCGCTGCTTCACGTTCGACGACCGGGCCAACGGCTTCGTCCGCGGCGAGGGCGGGGCCGTCGTGGTGCTCAAGCCGCTGCGCCGGGCCCTCGCCGACGGCGACCACGTGTACTGCGTGATCCGTGGCAGCGCCGTCAACAACGACGGCGTCAGCCGCGGCTTCACCGTCCCCAGCGCCGCCGCCCAGGAGGAGGTCATCCGCCTCGCCTGCGACCAGGCGGGCGTCGCCGCGGACGACGTCCAGTACGTCGAGCTGCACGGCACCGGCACCAAGATCGGCGACCCGATCGAGGCGGCCGCCCTCGGCGCGGCGATCGGCCGGCGCCGCACCGGAAGCGGCCCCCTGGCCGTCGGATCCGTCAAGACGAACATCGGCCACCTGGAGTCCGCCGCCGGGATCGCCGGTCTGCTCAAGGTCGCCCTGGCGATCCGCCATCGCCGGCTGCCGGCCAGCCTGAACTTCCGGGCGGCCAACCCCGAGATCCCGCTCGACGAGCTGAATCTGCGGGTGCAGACCGAGACCACCGGGTGGCCGGACGCCGACCGGCCGCTCGTCGCCGGGGTCAGCTCGTTCGGCATGGGCGGCACCAACTGCCACGTCGTGGTCGGCGAGCTCCCCGGCGCCGGCGAGCGGCCCGCGGCGCCGGACACCGCGCCGACGGCCCTCGCGCTGTCCGCCCGGACCGCCCCGGCACTGCGGGAGCAGGCCGGGCGGCTGCGGGCGTTCCTGGCCGCCGGGGCCGAGCCGCCGGTGCGCGACGTCGCCTGGACGCTGGCCACCGCCCGGACCGCGTTCGCGCACCGCGCCGTCGTCGTCGGCACCGGCCGGGACGCGGTGCTGCGCGGCCTCGACGACCTCGACATCGCCGTCCTCGGCACCGCGCCCGCCGAACCGCGCCCGCACGGCCCGGTCTTCGTCTTTCCCGGTCAGGGCGCCCAGTGGCTCGGCATGGGTGTCGAGCTGTGGGAGACCGAGCCCGTGTTCGCCGCGTCGATGGTGCGCTGCGCGGAGGCGTTGGCTCCGTTCGTCGACTGGTCGCTGCGGGCGGCGCTGACCGATCCGGGGTTGCTGGCCCGGGTCGATGTCGTGCAGCCGGTGCTGTGGTCGGTGATGGTGTCCCTCGCCGAGCTGTGGCGGGCCGCGGGCGTCGAACCGGCCGCGGTGGTCGGGCATTCGCAGGGTGAGATCGCCGCGGCGGTCGTCGCCGGTGGACTGTCCTACGAGGACGGTGCCCGGATCGTGGCGCTGCGGGCGAAGGCGTGGCTGGCCCTGGCCGGGCAGGGCGGCATGATGTCGGTCGCCCTCTCCGAGGACGGGGTCGCGCGGTTCCTGGCCCCGCACGGCGACCGGCTGGCCGTGGCGGCGGTGAACGGCCCGGCGGCGGTGACCCTGGCCGGCTACCCCGACGCGCTCGACGCGATCGCCGCCACCTTCACGGCCGCCGACGTGCGGCACCGCCGCATCGCCGGCATCGACACCGCCGGGCATTCGGCCCAGGTCGAGGTCCTCGAGGCGCACATCCGGGACGTGCTCGCCCCGCTGGCACCGCACACCTCGCGGATCCCGTTCCACTCCACGGTGACCGGCGGCGAGTTCGACACCGCCGGCCTCGACGCCGACTACTGGTACCGCAACCTGCGCCTCCCGGTCCGCTTCGGTGCCGTGACCGCGGGCCTGGTGGCGGCCGGGCACCAGGTCTTCGTCGAGGTCAGCGCGCACCCCCTGCTGGCGTCGGCGATCGAGCAGGCCGGCGACGACCTCGTCATCACCGGCACGCTGCGCCGCGAGGACGGCGGCCGGGACCGGGTGCTCCGCTCGATCGCCGCACTGCACGTCGCGGGCGTCGACGTCGACTGGGCCGCCCTGCTCGGCGACGGCGCGCCCCGGCGGGTACCGCTGCCGGCGTACCCCTTCCAGCACGAACGGCGGCACTGGTTCTCCGGGGCGCCCGCCGCCGACGTGCCCGCCGGGCCGGAGCCGGTCGAGGCCGCAGAGCCGGTCGAAGCGGCCGGGCCGGTGGTCGTGGTCGACGAGCGGGAACTGCTCCAGCTGGTCCGCACCCACGCGGCGGCGGTGCTCGGCCACCCCGGTCCGCAGGACGTCGACCCCCGGCTGACCTTCCGCGAGCAGGGCTTCGAGTCCTACACCGCCGTCGAGCTGCGCAACCGGCTCGTCACCGCCACCGGGCTGCGGTTGCCGGCCGCCCTCCTGTTCGACCATCCGACCCCGGCCGCAGTGACCGCGCACCTGCGGCAGCTGCTCGGCGGCGGTACCGATCCGGAGCGCGGCCCGCGAACCGCACCGGGCCCGGCGGACGAACCGATCGCCATCATCGGCATGGGCTGCCGTTTCCCCGGCGGTGTCGATACTCCCGAGGCGCTCTGGGCCCTGGTCGCGAACGGTGGCGACGCGGTCGGGGAGTTCCCGGCCGACCGGGGCTGGGACGCCGGACCGGCCGGCTACGCGCGCGTCGGCGGATTTCTCACCGGCGCGGCCCTGTTCGACGCCGAGTTCTTCGGGATCAGCCCCCGTGAGGCCGTGGCGATGGACCCCCAGCAGCGGCTGCTGCTGGAGACGGCGTGGGAAGCCCTGGAGCGCGCCGGCGTCGTCCCCGACTCCCTGCACGGCACGGACACCGGCGTCTACGTCGGGCTCATGCACCACGACTACGCCGGCCTGGTCACGGCCGAGAGCGAGGGGTACGCGCTCACCGGCACGACCGGCAGCGTCGCCTCGGGCCGCGTCTCCTACATCCTCGGCCTGCAGGGGCCGGCCGTGTCCGTCGACACCGCGTGCTCGTCGTCGCTGGTGGCGGTACACCTGGCGGCCCAGGCGTTGCGGTCGGGGGAGTGCTCGATGGCCCTGGCCGGCGGTGCGACCGTGATGGCCACGCCCGGAGTCTTCGCCGAGTTCTCCCGGCAGGGCGGCCTGGCCACGGACGGGCGCTGCAAGCCTTTTGCCGAAGCCGCGGATGGTACCGGCTGGGGTGAGGGCGCCGGCATGCTCGTCCTGGAGCGGCTGTCGGACGCGCGCCGCAACGGGCACCGGGTCCTCGCGGTGGTGCGGGGCAGCGCGATCAACCAGGACGGGGCGTCGAACGGTTTGACGGCGCCGAACGGTCCGGCGCAGCAGCGGGTGATCCGGGCCGCGCTGGCCAGCGCCGGGTTGCGCCCCGGCGAGGTCGACGCGGTGGAGGCGCACGGCACGGGCACGACCCTCGGTGATCCGATCGAGGCGGAGGCGCTCATCGCCGCCTACGGGCAGGACCGGCCCGCCGACCGGCCGCTCCGGCTCGGCTCGATCAAGTCCAACATCGGCCACACCCAGGCCGCCGCCGGCGTCGCCGGGATCATCAAGATGGTCATGGCGCTGCGCCACGGCCTGCTGCCGGCGACGCTGCACGTGGACGCGCCTTCGTCCCATGTGGACTGGACGGCCGGCGCGGTGCGGCTGCTGACCGCGGCGACGCCGTGGGAGGCGGGCGACCATCCGCGCCGGGCCGGCGTCTCGTCGTTCGGCATCTCCGGCACCAACGCGCACCTGATCGTCGAGGAGGCCGCGCCGGCGCCCGCGGTCGAAGCGCAGCCGGCGGCGACGGTGCCGTGGCTGCTGTCCGCCCGCACCGAGGCGGCCCTGCGGGAGCAGGCGGCGCGGCTGGCCGGATCCGTCGCGCCCGGCACCGACGTGCTCGCGGTTGCCCGGGCCCTGGCCACGACCCGGTCGGTGTTCGCGCATCGGGCGGTGGTGGTGGCCGAGGATGTGGCCGGGTTCGTGGCCGGTCTGGCGGATGTGGATGTTTCGGTGGTCCGGGGGACTGGTGATCCGGTGTTTGTGTTTCCGGGTCAGGGTGCGCAGTGGGTGGGGATGGGTTTGGCGTTGTGGGATGCCGAGCCGGTGTTCGCCGAGTCGATGGTTCGTTGTGCGCTGGCGTTGGAGCCGTTCGTGGACTGGCAGTTGCGGGCGGTGCTGGGTGATGCGGAGTTGCTGGCGCGGGTGGATGTGGTGCAGCCGGCGACGTGGGCGGTGATGGTGTCTCTGGCTGAGTTGTGGCGTTCGGTGGGTGTGCGGCCAGCGGCGGTGGTCGGGCATTCGCAGGGTGAGATCGCCGCGGCGGTGGTGTCGGGTGGGCTGTCCCTTGAGGACGGTGCCCGGGTGGTGGCGTTGCGAAGTAAGGCGATCCTGGAGCTGTCGGGGTCGGGTGGGATGGTGTCGGTGCCGCTGCCGTTGGAGCGGGTGCTGGCCTTGATCGGGCCGGGCGTGTCGGTGGCGGCGGTGAATGGTCCGGCGCAGGTGGTGGTGAGCGGGTCTGGGGCGGATGCGTTCGCGGAGGCGTATGCGGATTTGGGTGTGCGGCGGATCAATGTGGATTATGCGTCGCATTCGGTGCAGGTGGAGGCGTTGCGGGAGCGGCTTGAGGTGGAGCTGGCCGGGTTGGATCCGCATGACGGCGTGGCGTTCCATTCCACTGTGGACGCGGCTTCGGGTGGTGAGGGTGGGTATTGGTATCGGAATTTGCGGTATACGGTTCGGTTTGGTGATGTGATCGCGGCGCTGGTTGCTGCGGGGCATCGGACGTTTGTCGAGGTGAGTCCGCATCCGGTGCTGGCGATGGCGGTGGAGCAGGCGGGCGAGGATCTGGTGGTCGCCGGGACGCTGCGGCGGGATGACGGTGGGCGGGAGCGGTGGCTGCGGTCTCTGGGTGCGGTGCATGTGGCTGGTGTGGGTGTGGACTGGGCGGTGGTGCTGGGCGGGGTGGGGGCGTCGGGGGTGGAGTTGCCGACGTATGCGTTCCAGCGGCGGCGGTACTGGCCGCAGCCGGCCGGCCACCCGCTGCTCGGGGCCGCGGTGCCCCTGGCCGCCGGTGGCGGAGCCGTGCTGACCGGGCGGTTGTCCCTGCCGGCGCAGCCGTGGCTGGCCGACCACGCCGTCGGCGGGTCGGTGCTGCTGCCCGGAACGGCGCTGCTGGAGCTGGCGATCCACGCCGGAGACCAGGTCGGGTGCGGCGTCGTCGACGAGCTGACGATGCCGGCGCCGCTGGTGGTGCCGGCCGCTGGCGCGGTACAGGTGCAGGTGTGGGCGGGCGACGCGGACCAGGACGGCCGCCGGCCGGTCACGGTGTACTCCCGGGGCGCGGACGAGGACGGGCCGTGGACCCGGCACGCCACCGGCGTCCTCTGCGCCCAGGCCGAGCCGGCCCCGGTGGCACCGCCGGTGTGGCCGCCCGCCGGCGCCGAAGCCGTCGCGATTGACGGACTGTACGACCGGCTCGCCGCCGCCGGATACGGCTACGGGCCCGTGTTCCAGGGTCTGCGGGCGGTGTGGCGGTCCGGGCCGGCGGTCTTCGCCGAGGTCGCGCTGCCGGAGCCGGCCGGCACCGACGGATTCGCGGTACACCCGGCCCTCCTCGACGCGGCGCTGCACGCGCTGCTGCTCACCGGGCCGTCCGACGGGGGTGTGGTGCTGCCGTTCGCGTGGAGCGGCGTCACGCTGTACGCGACCGGCGCGACGACCCTGCGCGTGCGGCTGACCCCGACCGGCGGTGCCACGTCGATCGAGGCCTTCGATCCGGCGGGCCGGCCGGTGCTGGCCGTGTCGGCGCTGACGCTGCGCCCGGTCGCTGCCCCGGCCGGCGAATTGCCGCAGGATTTGTTCGCGGTCGAGTGGGTGCCGCTGCCGCCGGTCGCGCCGGTCGGCACGGATGTGGTGGTGTTCGAGCCGCCGGTCGGTGATGTGCATGTGGTGACGGCGGCGGTGCTGGAGCGGTTGCGGTTGTGGCTGGCCGGGCCGGGCGGGTCGCGGTTGGTGATCCGGACGGACGGTGCGACGGATGGCCGGGATCCGGCGGCGGCTGCAGTGTGGGGTTTGGTCCGTTCGGCGCAGTCGGAGCATCCGGATCGGTTCGTGCTGGTGGACGGGCCGGTCGAGGCGGCGCTTGCGGTCGCGACCGGTGAGCCGGAGGTCGCGGTTCGCGGCGGTGTGCCACACGGGCGGCGGCTGGTGCGGGCGGGTGCGGGCCGGCTGGTGCTGCCGGCGCATGCGGCGTGGCGGCTCGACGTGACCGAGCCGGGCAGCCTCGAGAACCTCACGGTGGTGGAGAACCCCGAAGTCCCCCTGGCCGCCGGGCAGGTCCGGGTCGCGATTCGCGCCGCCGGGCTGAACTTCCGCGACGTCCTGCTCGGACTCGGCACCGCACCCGACCCGGCCGCGCGGCTGGGCAGCGAGGCGGCCGGCGTCGTGGCCGAGGTCGGCCCGGACGTCGACGACCTCACCGTCGGCGACCGGGTGTTCGGGGTCTTCGCCGGCGCGTTCGGCCCGTCGGCCGTCACCGATCGGCGGCTGCTCGCCCGGATGCCGGCCGGCTGGTCCTTCGCCGAGGCGGCATCGGTGCCGATCGCCTACCTCACCGCCTACTACGGACTGCGGGACCTGGGGAACGTCCGGCCCGGCGAACGGATCCTGATCCACGCGGTCGCCGGTGGGGTCGGCATGGCGGCGGTACAGCTGGCGCGGGCGTGGGGCCTGGAGGTGTACGGCACCGCCGGCCCCCGAAAATGGTCCGCCCTCGACGGCTTCGATGCGCAGCACCTGGCCTCGTCGCGGGACCTGGGGTTCCGGGAGGCGTTCCTGGCGGCGACCGGCGGCGAAGGCATGGACCTCGTGCTCAACGCCCTCGCCGGGCCGTTCGTGGACGCCTCGCTGGACCTGCTGCCCAGGGGCGGCCGGTTCGTGGAGATGGGCAAGGCCGACATCCGCGCGTCCGTCGCTGCCCCCGGGGTGGCGTACCAGGCGTTCGACCTGTTCGACGCCGGCCCGGACCGGATCGGGCAGCTGCTCGGCGAGCTGCTGGAGCTGTTCGCCGCCGGCGCCCTGCGACCGATTCCGACGACCGTGTTCGAGGCGTCCCGGGCCGTCGACGCGCTCCGCTACCTCCAGGCGGCCCGGCACATCGGCAAGGTGATCCTGCGACTGCCCGCGACCCCGGACCCGGACGGCACCGTGGTCATCACCGGCGGTACCGGAACCCTCGGCCGGATGCTGGCCCGCCACCTCGCGGAAACCCACGGCCGGCACCGGCTGCTGCTGCTGTCCCGCCAGGGCCCGGCCGCCGACGGAGCCGACGAGCTGATCGCGCTCGGTGCGCAGGTGGTGGCGTGCGATGTCACCGACCGGGCCGCCCTGGCCGACGCCCTGGCCGGGCACACGATCACCGGGGTGGTGCACACCGCCGGGGTCCTTGACGACGGCACGATCGAGTCGATGACTCCGGGCCGGCTGGATCGGGTCCTGCGGGCCAAGGCCGACGCCGCGTGGCACCTGCACGAGCTCACCCAGGACCAGGATCCGGCCTGGTTCGTCATGTACTCCTCCGCCGCCGCCACGTTCGGCTCCGCGGGCCAGGGCAACTACGCCGCCGCCAACGCCTACCTGGACGCCCTCGCCCTGCACCGCCGGGCGCTCGGCCTGCCCGGCCAGTCGCTCGCGTGGGGGCTGTGGGAGCAGCGATCGGCGATGACCGGCCACCTCGACGCCGCCGACGTCGGCCGGCTCGCCCGGACCGGCATCGGCGCGCTTCCGGCCGAGCGGGGACTGCGCCTGTTCGACGCGGCCGTCCGCGCCGACCTCGCCGACACCGTGGCCGTCCGGCTCGACCTGGCCACGCTGCGCCGCGCCGCCGGCGGGGTCCCGCCGCTGCTGCGCACCCTCGCCGGCGGTACGGCGCGCCGGGCGGCGGCGACCACCGGCGGCCGCGCCGAGCTGGCCGCGACGGTCGCCGCGGCGAGCGCTGCCGATCGCGACCGGATCGTCCTCGACCTCGTCCGCGCCCAGGCCGCGGTCGTCCTCGGCTTCACCGGGGCCGGCGGGATCGACCCGGCCGGCACCTTCCGCGACGCCGGCTTCGACTCGCTGACCGCCGTCGAGCTGCGCAACCGGATCGCCGCCGCGACCGGCCTGGCGCTGCCGTCGACGCTCGTCTTCGACCATCCGACGCCGCGCGCGCTGGCCGGCTACCTCCTGAACCGGCTCCTCGGCGTCGATCCGGCACCGGCCGTCCCCAGCGCACCAGCGGCCGCCGCCGGCGAGCCGATCGCCATCGTCGGGATGGGCTGCCGGTTCCCCGGCGGGATCGACACCCCCGCGGACCTGTGGGCGCTGCTCGTCGCCGGCGGTGACGCGGTCGGGGAGTTCCCGGCCGACCGCGGCTGGGACGCCGGGACAGCCGGTTACGCGCGCGTCGGCGGGTTTCTCACCGACGCGGCCGGATTCGACGCCGGGTTCTTCGGGATCAGCCCCCGCGAGGCCGCCGCGATGGACCCGCAGCAGCGGCTCCTGCTCGAAACCGCGTGGGAGGCGCTCGAGGACGCCGGCATCGACCCGGCCGGGCTGCACGGCAGCCGCACGGGCGTGTACGTCGGCATCGCCGCCTCCGACTACGGCGCCGGGCTGAACGCCGACTCCGGCCCGGGCGAAGGCCACGTCCTCACCGGCACGACCACGAGCGTCGCGTCCGGGCGGGTCGCGTACACCCTGGGTCTGGAGGGTCCGGCGGTGTCGGTGGACACGGCGTGTTCGTCGTCGCTGGTCGCGGTACACCTGGCGGCTCAGGCTCTGCGGTCGGGTGAGTGCTCGATGGTCCTTGCCGGCGGCGCGACCGTGATGGCCACGCCCGGCATCTTCGCCGAGTTCTCCCGGCAGGGCGGTCTGGCCGCGGACGGGCGGTGCAAGCCGTTCGCGGATGCGGCCGACGGTACCGGCTGGGGCGAAGGCGTGGGCATGCTCGTCCTGGAGCGGCTGTCCGACGCGCGCCGCAACGGTCATCACGTGCTCGCGGTGGTGCGCGGCAGCGGGGTCAACCAGGACGGCGCGTCGAACGGTCTGACGGCTCCGAACGGCCCGTCGCAGCAGCGCGTGATCCGGGCCGCACTCGCGAACGCGGGCCTCCGGCCGAACGAGGTCGACGCCGTCGAGGCGCACGGCACCGGGACCACGCTCGGCGACCCGATCGAGGCACAGGCCCTGATCGCCACGTACGGCCGGGATCGCACGGCGGATCGCCCGCTGCGGCTGGGTTCGGTGAAGTCGAACATCGGCCACACCCAGGCCGCGGCCGGCGTCGCCGGGGTCATCAAGATGGTCCTCGCTATGCGCCACGGCGTCCTGCCTCGGACGTTGCACGTGGACGCGCCGTCGTCGCACGTGGACTGGTCCGCCGGCACCGTCGAGCTGCTCGCCGAACCCGTCGCGTGGAAGCCGAACGGCCACCCGCGCCGCGCCGGGATCTCCGCGTTCGGCATTTCCGGCACGAACGCGCACGTGATTCTGGAGGAGGCCGAGCCGCAGCCGGTGGCTCCAGCTTCGCCGGTCGGCGTGGTGCCGTGGCTGTTGTCGGCGAAGTCGGAGCCGGCGTTGCGTGCGCAGGAGCGGCGGCTGGCGGAGTTCGTGGCGGGGCAGTCGCCGGTGGATGCCGTTGCGGTCGGCCGGGCTCTGGCAAGCGGCCGGTCGTTGTTCGCGCATCGGGCGGTCGTGCTCGGCCCGAGCACGATCACGGGTGTGGCCGGTCCGGGTCGCCTGGCCGTCGTGTTCTCGGGTCAGGGCAGTCAGCGGGCCGGTATGGGTTTGGACCTGTATGCGCGGTATCCGGTGTTCGCGGCTGCGTTTGATGAGGTGTGCGGGCAGTTGGGGATGCCGTTGCGTGAGTTGATCGCTGATGGGTCTGATCTGGATCAGACGGCGAATACGCAGGCGGCGTTGTTTGCGGTGCAGGTGGCGTTGTTCCGGTTGGTGGAGTCGTGGGGGGTCAAGCCTGGGTTCCTGGCCGGGCATTCGATCGGTGAGGTGACCGCGGCCTACGTGGCTGGGGTATGGGACCTGGCTGATGCGGCCCGGATTGTGGCGGCGCGCGGCCGGCTGATGCAGGCGCTGCCGGCCGGCGGGGCGATGGTCGCGCTGACCGCGTCGCACGAGGAGGCAATGGACCTGATCGCCGGGCATGCCGACGTCGGTGTGGCCGCCGTGAACGGTCCACAGTCGACGGTGATCTCCGGTGCCGCGGACACTGTCTTGGCGCTGGCCGATCGGTGGCGGGAGCGGGGTGGTAAGGCTCGCCAGCTGCGGGTGAGTCATGCGTTCCATTCGCCGTTGATGGAGCCGATGCTGGGCGAGTTCGCCGCGGTGCTCGACACCGTCGCCTGGCACGAGCCGTCGATCCCGGTGGTGTCGGGCACCCCGGGTGCGGATCTGGCCAGCCCGGCATATTGGGTCGCGCACGTCCGCGAAGCCGTTCGGTATCACGATGCGGTGACGGCGCTTGGTGCGGACATTTTCCTGGAGCTGGGGCCGGACGGATCCCTGTCGGCGATGGCCGACGGTGGGGTGTGGTTGCCGGCGTTGCGGGGCGGGCGGGACGAGGCCGAGACGCTCCTCGCCGCCGTCGCCGGGGTGCATGTCCACGGTGGCGCCGTCGACTGGACGGCACTGCTCGGTGGGACCGCGGCCGGACGGGTAGAGCTACCGACGTACGCCTTCCAGCACCAACGGTTCTGGGCCGGGGACTCGGGCGTCCGGGCCGGCCACGCCGCCGCCCTCGGCCAGCGGCCCGCCGGGCACCCGTTGCTCGGCGCCGCGGTTTCGCCCGCCGACGGCGACGGTGTCGTCCTCACCGGCAGGCTCGCCCTGACCGCCCAGCCGTGGCTCGCCGGCCACGCCGTCGGTGGCGCCGTCCTGCTGCCCGCCACCGCGTTCCTCGAGCTGGCCCTGCACGCCGGCGACCAGGTCGGCGGCGGTGGCGTCGACGAGCTGACCCTGCACACCCCGCTGGTCCTGCCGGCCACCGGCGCCGTCCAGCTTCAGGTGCTCGCCGGCAACCCCGACGAGGACGGCCGCCGTCCGCTCACCGTCTACTCGCGCGGCGAGGGCACCGAAGGCCCGTGGACCCGGCACGCCACCGGCGTCCTCGCGCCGCCCGGTGCCGGCACCGTTCCGGCCCCACTGCGGTCCTGGCCGCCCGCGGGTGCCGAGCCGGTCCCGGTCGACGGCTGCTACGACCGCCTGGCCGCCGACGGGTACCACTACGGCCCGGTCTTCCAGGGCCTGCGCGCGGTGTGGCGGTCCGGCCCGGACGTGTACGCCGAGGTCGCACTGCCGGACGACACCACGGTCGACGGATACGGGGTACACCCGGCCGCGCTCGACGCCGCACTGCACCCGATCGCGCTGACCGGGCTCGCCGGCGACGGCCGGCTCGTGCTGCCGTTCGCGTGGAACGGCGTCCGGCTCCACGCCACCGGCGCGACCACGCTGCGGGTGCGGCTGACCCCGGCCGGCGCCGGGCTGGCGGTCACGGCGTTCGACACCGCGGGCCAGCCGGTGCTGAGCGTGGCGTCGCTGGTGCTCCGCCCGGTCGCCGCCCCGGCCGCCGAACTGCCGCAGGACCTGTACGCGGTCGAGTGGGTGCCGCTGCCGCCGGTCGCGCCGGTCGGCACGGATGCGGTGGTGTTCGAGCCGCCGGCCGGTGATGTGCACGTGGTGACGGCGGCGGTGCTGGAGCGGCTGCGGTCGTGGCTGGCGGAGCAGACCGGGTCGCGGCTGGTGATCCGGACGGACGGTGCGACGGATGGCCGGGATCCGGCGGCGGCCGCGGTGTGGGGTCTGGTCCGTTCGGCGCAGTCGGAGCATCCGGATCGGTTCGTGCTGGTGGACGGGGCCGTCGAGCCGGCCGTCGCCCTGGCCACCGGTGAGCCGGAGGTCGCCGTTCGCGACGGTGTGCCGCACGGGCGGCGGCTGGTCCGGGCGGGTGCCGGCCGGCTGGTGCCGCCGGCGCATGCGGCGTGGCGGCTCGACGTGTCCGAGCCGGGCAGCCTGGAGAACCTCACCGTCCTCGACCGCCCCGAAGCGCCGCTGGCCGCCGGGCAGGTCCGGGTCGCGGTCCGTGCCGCCGGGCTGAACTTCCGTGACGTGCTCATCGGCCTCGGCATGTACCCCGACCCGGCCGCGGTCATGGGCAACGAGGCCGCCGGGATCGTCGTCGACGTCGCCCCGGACGTCGAGGACCTCCGGGCCGGCGACCGCGTCTTCGGCATGTTCGCCGGTGCACTGGGGCCGCTCGTCGTCACCGATCGGCGCCAGGTCGCGCGGATTCCGGAGGGCTGGACGTTCACCGAGGCCGCGTCCGTGCCGGTGGTGTTCCTGACCGCGTACTACGCGCTGCGGGATCTGGCCGATGTCCGGCGCGGCGAAAAGGTTCTCATCCACGCCGTGGCGGGTGGGGTCGGGATGGCGGCGGTGCAGTTGGCGCGGGCGTGGGGTGTGGAGGTGTACGGCACCGCCAGTCCGGGGAAGTGGTCGGCCCTGGACGGCTTCGATGAGCAGCACCTGGCGTCGTCCCGTGATCTGGCGTTCCGGGAGCGGTTCCTGGCGGCGACCGGCGGTGAGGGTGTGGACGTGGTCCTCAACGCGCTGGCCGGGTCCTTTGTGGATGCTTCGCTGGAGCTGCTGCCGCGGGGTGGCCGGTTCGTGGAGATGGGCAAGACCGACATCCGCCCGGCCGTCGGCAACCCCGGCGTCACCTACCGGGCGTTCGACCTGTCCGAGGCCGGCCCGGACCGGATCGGGGAGATGCTCGGCGAACTCCTCGACCTGTTCGCCGCCGGCACCCTCCGACCACTGCCGGCGACCGTATTCGAGACCGCCCGGGCGGTGGAGGCGCTGCGACACCTGCAGGCCGCCCGGCACATTGGCAAGGTCGTCCTGCGGCTGCCGGCGAGCCCGGACCCGGACGGCACCGTCGTCATCACCGGTGGCACCGGAACCCTCGGCCGTCTGCTGGCCCGGCATCTCGCGGAGGTCCACGGCGTCCGGCGCCTGCTGCTGCTGTCCCGGCAGGGCCCCGACGCCCACGGCGCCGGCGAACTCATCGAGCTGGGCGCGCAGGTGGTGGCGTGTGACGTCACCGACCGGGAGTCCCTCGCCGCGGCGCTGGCCGGGCACCGGATCACCGGCGTTGTGCACACCGCCGGTCTGCTCGACGACGGCACGATCGAGTCGCTGACCCCCGAGCGCCTCGACGGCGTGCTGCGGGCCAAGGCCGACGCCGCGTGGCACCTGCACGAGCTCACCCAGGGCGAGGATCTGGCCTGGTTCGTCATGTACTCCTCGGCCGCCGCCACATTCGGTGCGCCCGGGCAGGGCAACTACGCCGCCGCCAACGCGTATCTGGATGCCCTCGCCCTGCACCGCCGCAACGAAGGCCGCACCGGGCAGTCGCTCGCCTGGGGGCTGTGGGCCGAGACCTCGGCGATGACCGGCGACCTCGACCGGGCCGACCGCGACCGCCTCGCCCGGACCGGCATCCGCGCGCTCGACACCCGGACCGGCCTGGCCCTGTTCGACGCCGCGATCCGCCTGGACCACCCGCTGCTCGCCCCGGTCCGGCTCGATCCGGCCGCGCTGCGCCCCGGCCCCGGCACCCCGCCCATCCTGCGCACCCTGGCCGGTACCGCCGCCGCCCGCCCCACCCGGCGCACCGCCACCACCGCCGGTCGGGCCGACCTCGCCGGCCGGCTCGCCGCCCTGGGCGCCGACGAGCGGCACCGGACCGTGCTGGAACTGGTCCGGTCCCACGCCGCCGTCGTGGTCGGCCACAGCGGTACCGTGGCCATCGACCCCGCCACCTCGTTCCGCGACCACGGCTTCGACTCGCTGACCGCCGTCGAGCTGCGTAACCGGATCGCCGCCGCCACCGGCCTGACGCTGCCGTCGACGCTCGTCTTCGACCATCCGACACCGCAGGCGCTGACCCGGTACCTCCTCGGCGAACTCCTCCCCGAGCCGGCCGCCCCGGCCGAGGTGATCCGCCCCGCGCCCGGGACCGATGAGCCGATCGCGATCGTCGGCATGGGCTGCCGGTACCCCGGCGGCGCGGACACTCCCGAAGCCCTCTGGGCGCTCCTCGCCTCCGGTGCCGACGCCGTCACCGAGTTCCCCGCCGACCGCGGCTGGGACCTGGAGACGCTCTACGACCCGGAGCGGCTGCATACCGGGACCAGCTACACCCGCCACGGCGGAT
Organism: Dactylosporangium sp. CA-092794; assembly: GCF_050948465.1. Classification (NCBI taxonomy): domain Bacteria; kingdom Bacillati; phylum Actinomycetota; class Actinomycetes; order Micromonosporales; family Micromonosporaceae; genus Dactylosporangium; species Dactylosporangium sp. CA-092794. The sequence goes on from NZ_CP192044.1 coordinate 5,799,775, forward strand.
TCCTGGCCCACGCCACCGACTTCGACGCCGCCTTCTTCGGCATCAGCCCCCGCGAGGCCCTCGCGATGGACCCTCAGCAGCGGCTGCTGCTGGAGACGACCTGGGAGGCGCTCGAACGGGCCGGGATCGCGCCCGGCACGCTGCGAGGGACCGGCACCGGCGTGTACGTCGGCATCTCCGCCTCTGAATACGGCAGAGGCGCCGGAGGCCCCGACGCCGATCCGGACAGCACCGAGGGCCACGCCCTCACCGGCACGACCACCAGCGTCGCCTCCGGCCGCATCGCCTACACCCTGGGCCTGGAAGGGCCGGCCGTCTCCGTCGACACCGCCTGCTCCTCGTCGCTGGTCGCCCTGCACCTGGCCGCCCAGGCGCTGCGCTCCGGCGAGTGCTCGATGGCCCTCGCCGGCGGCGCGACCGTCATGGCCACACCCGGGACCTTCGTCGAGTTCTCCCGGCAACGCGCACTTTCGGCCGACGGGCGCTGCAAGCCTTTTGCCGAAGCCGCCGACGGTACCGGCTGGGGCGAGGGCGTCGGCATGCTCGTGCTCGAGCGCCTGTCGGACGCCCGGCGCAACGGGCACCGGATCCTGGCCGTCGTGCGCGGCAGTGCGGTCAACCAGGACGGCGCCTCGAACGGGCTGAGCGCTCCCAACGGCCCGTCGCAGCAGCGCGTGATCCGCCAGGCGCTCGCGAACGCGGGGCTGCGCCCGGCCGACGTCGACGCGGTGGAGGCGCACGGCACCGGCACCACCCTCGGTGACCCGATCGAGGCCCAGGCCCTGCTCGCGGCCTACGGCCCGGACCGCCCGGCGGACCGGCCGCTGTGGCTGGGCTCGATCAAGTCCAACATCGGCCACACGCAGGCCGCCGCGGGCGTCGCCGGGGTCATCAAGATGGTCCTCGCGATCCAGCACGGCGTCCTGCCCCGGACGCTGCACGTGGACGCCCCGTCCTCGCACGTGGACTGGTCGGCCGGCACCGTGGAACTGCTGACCGAACCGGCGCCGTGGAAAGCGAACGGCCGGCCGCGCCGCGCCGGTGTCTCCTCGTTCGGCATTTCGGGCACCAACGCCCACGTCATCCTCGAGGAGGCGGAGCCGGAGCCTGAGCCGTTCGGGGCGTTGAGCGGTCCGTTGCCGTGGTTGTTGTCGGCGAAGTCCGAACCGGCTCTGCGGGACCAGGCGGCTCGGCTGGCCGGTTTCCTGGCCGAGCGTCCGGATGTCGACCTGGCCGCGGTCGCTCGCTCCCTGGCGGCTCGGTCGTCGTTCGCCTACCGGGCCGTTGTGGTCGCCGGCGACCGTGGGCATCTCCTGGCGGAGTTGGATGAGCCGCTGATCAAGGGTGTGGCCGGTGGTGGTGCTGATCCGGTGTTCGTGTTTCCGGGTCAGGGTGCGCAGTGGGTGGGGATGGGTTTGGCGTTGTGGGATGCCGAGCCGGTGTTCGCTGAGTCGATGGTCCGTTGTGCGGCTGCGTTGAGGCCGTTTGTGGACTGGGATCTGCGGGCGGTGCTGGGCGACGCCGAAATGCTGGAGCGGGTGGATGTGGTGCAGCCGGCGACGTGGGCGGTGATGGTGTCTCTGGCCGAGTTGTGGCGTTCGGTGGGCGTGCGGCCGGCCGGTGTCGTGGGCCATTCACAAGGTGAGATCGCGGCGGCCGTGGTGTCGGGTGGGCTGTCCCTTGAGGATGGCGCCCGGGTGGTGGCGCTGCGGAGTAGGGCGATCCTGGAGTTGTCGGGGTCGGGTGGGATGGTGTCGGTGCCGCTGCCGTTGGAGCGGGTGCTGGCTTTGATTGGGCCGGGTGTGTCGGTGGCGGCGGTGAATGGTCCGGCGCAGGTGGTGGTGAGCGGGGCTGCGGCCGTCGAGTTCGCCGAGGTTCATGCGGCTCTGGGTGTGCGGCGGATCAATGTGGATTATGCGTCGCATTCGGTGCAGGTGGAGGCGTTGCGGGAGCGGCTTGAGGCTGATCTGGCCGGGTTAGACCCGCATGACGGCGAGGTGCCGTTCCACTCCACTGTGGATGCGTCGGACGACGACGGCGGGTATTGGTATCGGAATTTGCGGCATACGGTCCGGTTCGGTGATGTGATCGCGGCGCTGGTTGCGGCCGGGCATCGGACGTTTGTTGAGGTGAGTCCGCATCCGGTGCTGGCGATGGCGGTGGAGCAGGCGGGCGAGGATCTGGTGGTCGCCGGGACGCTGCGGCGGGATGACGGTGGGCGGGAGCGGTGGCTGCGGTCTTTGGGTGCGGTGCATGTGGCTGGTGTGGGTGTGGACTGGGCGGTGGTGCTGGGCGGGGTGGGGGCGTCGGGGGTGGAGTTGCCGACGTATGCGTTCCAGCGGCGGCGGTACTGGCCGCGGCCGGACGCCGGACGCTCCGGCGACATGGGCGCCGCCGGCCTGCGCCCGGCCGGCCATCCGCTCCTCGGCGCGGCCGTGCCCCTCGCCGAGGGCGACGGCGTCGTCCTGACCGGACGGCTGTCCCTTGCCGCCCAGCCGTGGCTCGCCGACCACGCCGTCGGCGGCACCGCGGTGCTGCCCGGCACCGCCCTGGTGGAACTGGCGATCCGCGCCGGTGACCAGGTCGGCGGCGGAGTCGTCGAGGAGCTGACGCTGCAGACCCCGCTCGTCCTGCCGCCGACCGGCCGGGTCCAGGTCCAGGTCTGGGCGGCCGACCCGGACGCGACCGGCCGCCGCCCGGTCAACGTCTACTCCCGCCCCGACGGCGGGGACGGGCCCTGGACCCGGCACGCGACCGGCGTTCTCGGCTCCGGCGACGGCCCCGCGCCCGCCGCGCTGACCGCCTGGCCGCCGACCGGCGCGCGGCCGGTGCCGGCCGACGGGTTCTACGAGCGGCTCGCCGCCGGTGGTTACGGCTACGGCCCCGTGTTCCAGGGCGTCGAAGCCGTCTGGCAGGACGGACCGGACGTTTACGCCGAGGTACGCCTGCCCCAGGACACCGACGCGACCGGGTTCGGCCTGCACCCGGCGCTGCTCGATGCGGCGCTGCACCCGGCCGGGCTGACCGGCCTCGTCACCGGCGGGGCGGTCATGCTGCCGTTCGCCTGGACCGGCGTCCGGCTGCACGCCACCGGGGCGCGGGCCGTGCGGGTACACCTGACCGGACTGGCCGACGACACCGTCGCCGTGACCGTGTACGACACCGCCGGCGAGCCGGTCCTCAGCGTTGCGTCCCTCGCCCTGCGCCCGGTCTCCGCGGAGCGGCTGACGACCGGCGTCCAGGACCTGTACGCGGTCGAGTGGGCTCCGCTGCCGCCCGTCTCGCCGGTCGCCGACGGTGACCCGGACGCGGTGGTGTTCGAACTTCCCGGGGGCGACGTGCACGCGGTGACGGCGCTCGCGCTGGCGCGGTTGCAGTCGTGGTTGGCGGAGCGGACCGGGTCGCGGCTGGTGATCCGGACCGGCGGCGCGACGGACGGCCGGGATCCGGCGGCGGCGGCCGTGTGGGGCCTGGTCCGGTCGGCGCAGTCGGAACACCCGGACCGGTTCGTGCTGGTCGACAGCGACGACAGCGAGCTCGATCTCGCCGCCGTGCTCGCCTCCGGTGAGCCGGAGGTCGCGGTACGGGCCGGCGTTCTGCACGCGCCGCGCCTGGTCCGGGCGGGCGAAGGTCCGCCGGCCGCAGCCGCGCTCGACCCCGACGGCACCGTGGTCATCACCGGCGGTACCGGTGCGCTGGGCGCGCTGCTGGCCCGCCACCTGACCGAGAACTACGGCGTGCGGAACCTGCTGCTGCTGTCCCGGCAGGGCCCCGACGCCAGTGGCGCTGGCGAACTGATCGCGCTGGGCGCACAGGTGGTGGCGTGCGACGTCACCGACCGCGACGCGCTCGCCGCGGCGCTCGCCGGGCACCGGATCACCGCGGTCATCCACGCCGCCGGGACCCTCGACGACGCCACCGTCGAGTCGCTGACCCCGCCGCGCCTCGACGCCGTACTGCGGGCGAAAGCCGACGCCGCCCGGCACCTGGACGAGCTCACCCAGGACCAGGACCTCGCCTGGTTCGTCATGTTCTCCTCCGCCGCGGCCACCTTCGGCTCACCGGGCCAGGGCGCCTACGCGGCCGCGAACGCCTACCTTGACGCCCTGGCGCTGCACCGCCGCACCGCCGGCCGGGCCGGGCAGTCCCTGGCCTGGGGTCTGTGGGCACCGCCCTCGGGCCTGACGAGCGGGAAGGATTTGGCCCGGCTCGGCCGGCTCGGCATCCGCGCCCTGCCCGCCGCCGACGGCCTCGCCCTCTTCGACGCCGCGGTGCGCGGGAACCGGCCGCAGCTGGTGCCGGTCCGGCTCGACCCGGCCGGGCTCCGCCGTGCCGCCGGGCTTCCCGCGGTGCTGCGCGGCCTCGCCGGGCACCCGCGCCGCCGGACCGTCGCCGACGGGCCCGGCACCGACCCGACCGGCCTCGCCCGGACGCTCCTCGGCACCGCGGAAGCGGATCGCCACCCGCTCGTCCTGCGGCTCGTCCGCACCCAGGCGGCCGCGGTCCTCGGCCACGCCGGTCCGGCCGCCGTCGACCCCGGTGCGGCCTTCCGTGACCTCGGCTTCGACTCGCTCACCGCCGTGGAGCTGCGCAACCGGCTGGCCGCGGCCACCGGGCTCGTCCTGCCGGCCACGCTCGTCTTCGACTACCCGACCGCGACGACCCTCGCCGGTTTCCTGCTCGACACCGTCCTGGGCGCCGGCCAGGCCGGCCCGGCCACCGCGCACCGCGCCGGCGCGGCCGCCGACGAGCCCATCGCGATCGTCGGGATGGCGTGCCGTTTCCCCGGGGGCGCGGACACCCCCGAGGACCTGTGGGCGATGGTGGCCGCCGGCCGCGACGCCGTCGGGGAGTTTCCGGCCGACCGGGGCTGGGACCTCGACACGCTGTACGACCCGCAGCGGCAGCGGGCCGGCACCAGCTACACCCGCCACGGCTCGTTCCTGCCGGGCGCGGCCATGTTCGACCCCGAGTTCTTCGGCATCAGCCCCCGCGAGGCCGTCGCCACCGACCCGCAGCAGCGGCTGCTGCTGGAGACCGCGTGGGAAGCCCTGGAGCGGTCCGGGATCGCGCCGGACAGCCTGCGCGGCACGGACACCGGCGTCTACGTCGGGCTCATCCACCACGACTACGCCACCCAGGTCGCGGCGAACCCCGTCGAGACCGAGGGGTACCTCCTCACCGGCACCGCCGGCAGCGTCGCCTCGGGCCGCGTCTCCTACATCCTCGGCCTGGAGGGCCCGGCCGTCTCGGTCGACACCGCGTGCTCGTCGTCGCTCGTCGCCGTGCACCTGGCCGCGCAGGCGCTGCGGTCGGGGGAGTGCTCGCTGGCGCTGGCCGGCGGGGTGACCGTCATGGCGACCCCCGGCCTGTTCGTGGAGTTCTCCCGGCAGAACGGGCTCTCCGTCGACGGGCGGTGCAAGCCGTTCGCCGATGCCGCCGACGGTACCGGCTGGGGCGAGGGCGTCGGCGTCCTGGTCCTGGAGCGGCTGTCCGAGGCCCGCCGCCGGGGCCACGAGGTCCTCGCCGTCGTGCGGGGCAGCGCCGTCAACCAGGACGGCGCTTCCAACGGGCTCACCGCTCCCAACGGCCCGTCGCAGCAGCGGGTGATCCGCCAGGCGCTCGCCAACGCGGGCGTGCGGGCGCCCGACGTGGACGTCGTCGAGGCGCACGGCACCGGCACCCGGCTCGGTGACCCGATCGAGGCGCAGGCCCTGATCGGCACCTACGGCCAGGACCGCCCCGAGGGCCGGCCGCTGCGGCTCGGTTCGGTGAAGTCGAACATCGGGCACACCCAGGCCGCGGCCGGTGTCGCCGGGATCATCAAGATGGTCCTCGCGATGCGCCACGGGGTGCTGCCCAAGACGCTGCACGTCGATGCGCCGACGTCCCACGTCGACTGGACCGGCGGCACCGTGGAACTGCTCGCGGCCGCGGTCCCGTGGGAGACCGGCGGCCGGCCGCGCCGGGCCGGTGTGTCGTCGTTCGGGGTCAGCGGTACCAACGCCCACCTCATCCTGGAGGAGGGCGAACCGCGGCCCGCCGTCACCGCCGAGCCGGCCGGGCCGGTCCCGTGGGTGCTCTCCGCCAAGTCCGAGGCCGCCCTGCTGGATCAGGCGGACCGGCTGCACCGGTTCGCCACCGCCACTGCGGACCTCGATCCGGCCGCCGTCGCCAAGGCCCTGGTGCACGGCCGGTCCACGTTCGATCATCGCGCCGTCGTCGTCGCCGGGGACGCCGCCGGGTTCGCGGCCGCGCTCACCGACCTGGAGTCGTCGCCTGCGGTCGTTCGCGCGGTTGCCGCCGGTACCACGGAACCGGTCTTCGTCTTCCCCGGCCAGGGCGCCCAGTGGCTCGGCATGGGTGTCGAGCTGTGGGACACCGAGCCCGTGTTCGCCGCGTCGATGGCGCACTGCGCCGAGGCGCTGGCTCCGTTCGTCGACTGGTCGCTGCGGGCCGCGCTGACCGATCCGGCGCTGCTGGCCCGGGTCGATGTCGTGCAGCCGGTGCTGTGGTCGGTGATGGTGTCCCTCGCCGAGCTGTGGCGTTCCGCCGGTGTCGAACCGGCCGCGGTCGTCGGGCATTCCCAGGGTGAGATCGCCGCGGCCACGGTCGCCGGCGGGCTGAGCATCGAGGACGCGGCGCGGGTCGTCGCGCTGCGGGCGAAGGCGTGGCTGGCCCTGGCCGGGCAGGGCGGCATGATGTCGGTCGCCCTCTCCGAGGACGAGGTCGCGCGGTTCCTGGCCCCGCACGGCGACCGGCTGGCCGTCGCCGCGGTGAACAGTTCGGTGTCGGTGACCCTGGCCGGGTACCCCGACGCCCTCGACGCCGTCGCGGAGGCGCTCACCGCCGCCGGCGTGTGGTGCCGGCGCATCGCCGGTATCGACACGGCCGGGCACTCGGCGCAGGTCGAGGTGCTGGAGGACCACGTCCGGGAGGTCCTCGCCCCGCTGGCACCGCACACCTCGCGGATCCCGTTCTACTCGACGGTGACCGGCGACTGGTTCGACACCGCCGGGCTCGACGCCGACTACTGGTATCGCAACCTGCGCCTCCCGGTCCGCTTCGGCGCCGCGGTCCAGGGCCTGGCCGCGGCCGGGCACCGGGTGTTCCTGGAGATCAGCGCGCATCCGATCCTCGGCCTCGCGGTGGAGCAGAGCGGCGCCGACGTCGTCGCGACCGGCACGCTGCGCCGCGACGAGGGCGGCCGCGACCGGTGGCTCCGCGCGGTCGCCGGCGCGCACGTCGCCGGGATCGCCGTCGACTGGACCGCGCTGCTCGGCCCCGCCCCGGCCCCGCCGGTCCCGCTGCCGACCTACCCGTTCCAGCACCGCCACTACTGGCTCCGGCCCACCGGCACCCAGCCCGCCCGGCAGCTCACCGACGTCTTCGACGCCGGCTTCTGGCAGGCCGTGGCCCGCGACGACGCCGCCGCGGTGCTGCCCGTCCTCGCGTCGCTGCGGCAGCGGCAGGCCCGGGCCGAGCTCGACGGCTGGCGGTACCGGATCGGCTGGACCCCGCTCGCCGACGGGCCGGGCGCGGCGCTGTCCGGCACCTGGGCGCTGATCGCGGCGCCCGGTGCCGGCGACGACATCGCGGCGGCGCTGGCCGCGGCCGGGGCCGAGGTGCTGCGGATCGGGGCCGGTGACCCGGTGCCGGACGTGGCCGGCGGCGTGCTGCTGGCGACCGCGGGCCGGGACTGCGCGGCCGAACTGCTGACGGTCGCGCAGCTCTGGGGACCGGCGCCGCTGTGGGTGCTGACCCGGGGCGCGGTCGGCGTCGACGCCGGTGACCCGATCACCGACGTCTGGCAGAGCCAGGTCTGGGGCCTCGGCCGGGTCATCGGCGCCGAGCAGCCCGACCGCTGGGGCGGGCTCGTCGACCTGCCCGCCGAGTGGGACGAGACGGCCGGTCGGCGGCTGTGCGCCGTCCTGGCTGGCGGGGCCGAGAACCAGGTCGCCATCCGCGGCGACCGGGTCCACGGCCTGCGGCTGCGGCGAGCGCCCGCCCCCACCGGACCCGGCTGGCAGCCGTCCGGCACCGTCCTCATCACCGGCGGCACCGGCGCGGTCGGCGCGCACACGGCCCGCTGGCTCGCCGCCCGCGGCGCGGCGCACCTGGTGCTGGTCAGCCGCCGGGGGCCCGCCGCCGACGGCGCCCAGGATCTCGCCGACGAGCTCATCGCCGCCGGGGCCGGGGTCCAGATCGTGGCCGCCGACGCCGCCGACCGCGCCGCCATGGCCGAGGTCCTGGCCGCGGTACCGGTCGAGCATCCACTGACCGCCGTCGTGCACTGCGCGGTCGCCCTCGACGACGCGGTCCTCGGGTCGCTGACGCCCGAACGGTTCGGCACCGTCGGCCACGCCAAGATCGACGCGCTGCTCACCCTCGACGAGCTCACCGCCGGCCTCGACCTCGACGCGTTCATCGTCTGCTCGTCCGTCGCCGCGCTGTTCGGCTCGGCCGGGCAGGGCAACTACGCCGCGGCGAACGCGTTCCTGGACGCGTACGCCCAGCGCCGCCGGGCCGAGGGCGCACCGATGGCGTCGATCGCGTGGGGCGCCTGGGCCGGCGACGGGCTCGCCGGCGACGGTGCGGTCGCGGCCCGGACCCGCCGCGGCGGCGTCCCGGGCATGGACCCGGCGATCGCCGTCGCCGCCCTCGAGCACGCCACCGCCACCGGATACCAGGTCGTCGCCGACGTGGACTGGCCGCGGTACCTCGAATCCGGCCGCGGCGCCGCCGGAGCGTGGCTCGCCGACCTGCCCGAGGCCCGGCCCGCGAGCGACCCGGCCGGAGCCGCGGACGCGGCCGGTGGCGCCCCGTCGGCGTGGGCGGCCCGGCTGCGGCAGACGCCCGCCGCCGAGCAGGCCCCGCTCATCCTGGCGATGGTCCAGCAGCAGGCCGCCGTCGTCCTCGGCCACAGCGGGGCCGAGCAGGTCCCGGCCGACCGGGTGTTCCGCGAACTCGGCTTCGACTCGCTGACCGCCGTCGAGCTGCGCAACCGGCTGACCGCCGTCACCGGCCTGACGCTGCCGGCCACGCTCGTCTTCGACCACCCCACCCCGGCCGCGCTGGCCGGCTACCTCCTGGCCGAGGTCACCGGCGCCGCCATCGCCGTGGCCGCACCGACGGCCGCGGCGACCGACGAACCGGTCGCGATCGTCGGCATGGCGTGCCGGTTCCCCGGCGGCGCGGACACGCCCGAGGCCCTGTGGGCGCTGCTGGCCGAGGGCCGCGACGCGGTCGGCGACTTCCCTGCGGACCGGGGCTGGGACACCACGCCCGGCGGGTACGCGCGGGTCGGTGGCTTCCTCGCCGACGCGGCCGGGTTCGACGCCGGGTTCTTCGGGATCAGCCCGCGCGAAGCCCTGGCGATGGACCCGCAGCAGCGGTTGCTGCTGGAAACGTCGTGGGAGGCCCTCGAACGGGCGGGACTCGATCCGGTCGCGTTGCGGGGCAGCGTCACCGGCGTCTACCTGGGCACCAACGGACAGGACTACCCCGCGCTGCTGGAGGCGGCCGACGCGGCCGGTGAGGGGTTCACCGGCACCGGCAACGCGGCCAGCGTCATGTCCGGCCGGATCTCCTACGCGCTGGGTCTGGAAGGGCCGGCCGTCTCGGTCGACACGGCGTGCTCGTCGTCGCTGGTCGCCGTACACCTGGCGGCGCAGGCCCTGCGGGCCGGCGAGTGCACCCTGGCCCTGGCCGGCGGCGTGTCCGTCATGGTCACTCCGAAGATCTTCGCGGAGTTCTCCCGGCAGGGCGGGCTGGCCGCGGACGGGCGCTGCAAACCGTTCGCCGACGCCGCCGACGGTACCGGCTGGGGCGAGGGCATCGGCATGCTCGTCCTCGAGCGCGTGTCGGACGCGCGCCGGCACGGGCACCGGATCCTGGCCCTGGTCCGGGGCAGCGCGATCAACCAGGACGGCGCATCGAACGGGCTGACCGCCCCCAACGGCCCGGCGCAGCAGCGGGTCATCCGGGCCGCGCTCGCCAACGCCGGGCTGACCCCCGCCGACGTGGACGCCGTGGAAGCCCACGGCACCGGCACCACGCTCGGCGACCCGATCGAGGCGCAGGCGCTCATCGCCACCTACGGCCGGGACCGGTCCGCCGACCGGCCGCTGTGGCTGGGGTCGGTGAAGTCGAACATCGGCCACACCCAGGCCGCCGCCGGTGTCGCCGGGATCATGAAGATGGTGCTCGCGATGCGCCACGGCGAGCTGCCGGCGACGCTGCACGTGGACGCGCCGTCGTCGCACGTCGACTGGTCCGCCGGGACCGTCGCGCTGCTGGCCGGGCCCCGCCGCTGGGAGCCGTCCGACCGGCCGCGGCGGGCCGGGGTGTCGTCGTTCGGCATCTCCGGCACCAACGCCCACGTCATCCTGGAGGAGGGCGAGCCGCAGCCCGCCGCCGCGGAGCCGGTCGCACCGGTCGCGCCGGTGCCGTGGGTGCTGTCGGCGAAGAGCGAGCCGGCGCTGCGGGCCCAGGCCCGGCGGCTGGCCGGGTTCGCGAGCCGCTCCCCGGACGCCGACCCCGCCGCCGTCGCCCAGGCACTCGTCACCAGCCGGTCGACGTTCGCGCACCGCAGCGTCGTCTTCGGCCGGGAGCTACCCGCGCTCGTCGCCGGTCTCGACGCCCCGTCGTCGCGCTCGGTGATCACCGGTGCCGCCGACGCCGGCCGCCTCGCGGTGGTGTTCTCCGGCCAGGGCAGTCAGCGCCCCGGCATGGGCCTCGGACTGTACGCGCGGTATCCGGTCTTCGCGGCGGCCTTCGATGAGGTGTGCGCGCACTTCGGAACTCCGCTGCGCGAGTTGATCGCCGACGGCACCGACCTGGATCAGACGGCGAACACGCAGGCGGCGTTGTTCGCGGTGCAGGTGGCGTTGTTCCGGCTGGTCGAGTCGTGGGGCGTCACTCCGTCGTTCCTGGCCGGTCACTCGATCGGTGAGGTGACCGCGGCCTACGTGGCTGGGGTGTGGTCGCTGGCTGATGCGGCGCGGATTGTGGCGGCGCGGGGCCGGTTGATGCAGGCCCTGCCGGCGGGTGGGGCGATGGTGGCGCTGACCGCGTCGCACGAGGAAGCGCTGGCGCTCGTTGCCGGGCATGCGGACGTCGGTGTGGCGGCGGTGAACGGTCCACAGTCGACGGTGATCTCAGGTACGGCCGAGACGGTCCTGGCGCTGGCCGATCGGTGGCGGGAGCAGGGTGGCAAGGCCCGGCAGCTGCGGGTGAGTCACGCGTTCCATTCGCCGCTGATGGAGCCGATGCTGGCCGAGTTCGCCGCCGTGCTCAACGGTGTGACCTGGCATGAGCCGTCGATCCCGGTCGTCTCGGGCACGCCGGGTGCGGACCTGACCGGCCCGGCGTACTGGGTCGCGCATGTCCGCGAGGCCGTCCGGTACCACGATGCCGTCACCGGCCTGCGCGAGCGGGGCGCCGGGATCTTCCTGGAGCTCGGCCCGGACGGGACCCTGACCGCGATGGCCGGCGCCGCCCCGGGCGTGTGGCTGCCGGCGCTGCGGGCCGAGTGGGACGAGGCCGAGACGCTGCTCGCCGCGGTCGCCGGCGTCCACGTCCACGGCGGGCCGGTCGACTGGCCCGCCCTCCTCGGCGGCCCGCCCCGGCCGGACCTGGACCTGCCGACGTACCCGTTCCAGCACCAGCGCTTCTGGCCCCGCGTCACCGGCGGCCGCCCCGGTGACGCGGGCGCGGCCGGGCAGCGCCGCGCCGGCCACCCGCTGCTGAGCGCGGCGGTACCCCTCGCCGACGGCGACGGCCTGGTCCTGACCGGCAGGCTGTCCCTCGCCGCCCAGCCGTGGCTGGCCGACCACGCCCTCCTCGGCTCGGTCCTGCTGCCCGCCACCGCCTTCCTGGACCTGGCCGTCCACGCCGGCGACCAGGTCGGCTGCGGTACCGTCGAGGAACTCACCCTCCAGGCCCCCCTCGTCCTGCCGGCGACGGCCGGGGTGCAGGTGCAGGTGGTCGCCGGGACCGCCGACGAGCACGGCCGCCGCGCGGTCGCCGTCTACTCCCGGGCCGAGGGCGCGGAGGGGCCGTGGACCGCGCACGCCGGCGGGCGGCTCGGCCCCGACGACCAGCCCCTCCCGGCGGCGCTGACCGCCTGGCCGCCCGCGGACGCCCGGCCGGTCCCGATCGAGGGCCTCTACCAGCGGCTGGCCGGCGACGGCTACGCCTACGGGCCCGTGTTCCAGGGCCTGCGGGCGGTGTGGCGGGCCGGCGCCGACGTCTACACCGAGGTGGAACTGCCCGAGCCCGCCGACGCCGGCGACTTCGGCCTGCACCCGGCCGCCCTCGACGCGGCGTTCCACGCGATCGCGCTGACCGGCCTGGCCGGTGACAGCGAGCCGCTGCTGCCGTTCGCGTGGACCGGCGTGCGCCTGCACGCCACCGGAGCGACGGCGCTGCGGGTGCGGCTCACGCCCGCGGCCGGCGGGATCACCGTCGCGGCGTTCGACCCGGCGGGCCGGCCGGTGCTGAGCGCGGCGTCCCTCGCCCTGCGCCCGGTGACCGCCCCCGCGGCGCCGGACGCCGCCCAGGATCTGTACACGGTCGAGTGGGTGCCGCTGCCGGCGGTCGCTCCGGTCGACCCGGACGCGGTGGTGTTCGAGGTCCCGGCGAGCGATGTCCAGGTGGCGACGGCGGCGGTACTGGAGCGGCTGCAGTCCTGGCTGGCCGAGCCGTCCGCCGCCCGGCTGGTGATCCGGACCCGCGACGGTGACCTGCCCGCGGCCGCGGTGCGGGGCCTGGTCCGGTCGGCGCAGTCGGAGCACCCGGACCGGTTCGTCCTGGTCGAGGGTGATGCCGACGCCGACCTCGGCGCGGTGCTGGCGACCGGTGAGCCGGAGGTCGCGGTCCGCGGCGGGGTGCTGCACGGCCGGCGGCTCACCCGGGCCGGCGCGGGCCGGCTGATGCTGCCGGTGCGGGGCTCGTGGCGGCTGGAGATGTCCGAGCCGGGCAGCCTGGAGAACCTGACGGTGGTCGGCCGGCCCGAGCCGGCACCGGCCGCGGGGGAGGTGCGGGTCGCGGTCCGCGCCGCCGGGCTGAACTTCCGGGATGTGCTGATCGGGCTGGGCATGTACCCGGATCCGGGCGCGCTGCCGGGCACCGAGGCGGCCGGCGTGGTCGTCGAGGTCGGTCCGGGTGTCGAGGATCTGGCCGTCGGCGATCGGGTGTTCGGGATGTTCGCCGGTGCGTTCGGCCCGTCGGCGGTCACGGATCGGCGGTTGCTGGCCCGGATCCCGGCCGGCTGGTCGTTCACCGAGGCCGCGTCCGTGCCGGTGGTGTTCCTGACCGCCTACTACGCGCTGCGGGATCTGGCCGACGTCCAGCGGGGGGAGAAGATCCTCATCCACGCCGTGGCGGGCGGGGTCGGGATGGCCGCGGTGCAGTTGGCACGAGCGTGGGGTGTGGAGGTGTACGGCACCGCCAGTCCCGGCAAATGGCCGGCATTGGAGGGGTTCGATCCCGGACACCTGGCCTCGTCCCGTGACCTCGAGTTCCGGGAGCGGTTCCTGGCGGCGACCGGTGGTGAGGGTGTGGACGTGGTCCTCAACGCGCTCGCGGGGTCCTTTGTGGATGCTTCGCTGGATCTGCTGCCGCGGGGTGGCCGGTTCGTGGAGATGGGTAAGACCGACATCCGCGGCGAGCTGGACCGTCCTGACGTCACGTATCAGCCGTTCGACCTCTTCGACGCGAGCACCGACCGGATCGCCGCGATGCTGGGCGAACTCCTCGATCTGTTCGCCGCCGGCAGCCTGCGGCCACTGCCGGCGACCGTGTTCGAGACCGGCCGGGCGGTGGAGGCGCTGCGGCACCTGCAGGCCGCCCGGCACGTCGGCAAGGTCGTCCTGCGGCTGCCGGCGAGCCCGGACCCGGACGGGACCGTGGTCATCACCGGTGGTACCGGCGGGCTGGGCGCTGTGCTCGCCCGTCACCTGATCGAGGTGTACGGCGTGCGGAACCTGTTGTTGCTGTCGCGGCAGGGTCCGGCGGCCGCGGGCGCCGGCGAGCTGCTGGCGCTCGGTGCGGAGGTGGTGGCGTGTGACGTCACCGATCGGGTGGCGCTCGGGTCGGTGCTGGAGGGGCGCCGGATCACGGGGGTCGTGCACGCGGCCGGGGTGCTGGATGACGGCACGGTCGAGTCGCTGACGCCGGAGCGGCTGGCCGGGGTGCTGCGGGTCAAGGCGGATGCGGCCTGGCACCTGCACGAGCTCACCCAGGGCCAGGACCTCGCGTGGTTCGTCATGTACTCCGCGGCGGCCGCCACGTTCGGTGCGCCCGGGCAGGGCAACTACGCCGCCGCGAATGCCTACCTGGATGCCCTCGCCGGCTACCGCCGCGCGCTCGGCCTCCCGGCCCAGTCCCTCGCCTGGGGCATGTGGGCCCACCCGTCCGGCATGGCCGGTCGCCTCGACCGCGGCGACCTGGCCCGGCTGCACCGCTCCGGCGGCGCCGCCCTGACCGCCGGCGAGGGCCTGGCCGCCTTCGACGCGGCGATCCGCCTGGACCCGCCGCACGTCGTACCGATGCGGCTGGACCTCGCCGGGCTGCGCAACGCCGCCGCGGTACCGCCGCTGCTGCGCTCCCTCGCCGGGCCGGCGAAACGGCGGGCGGCGGCCGGCGGCGGGGCGAACGATCGCACCGACCTCGCCCGCGCCCTTGCCGGCCGGACCGGCACCGACCGGGCCCGGGCGGTCCTCGACCTCGTCCGCGCCGAGGCCGCGACGGTGCTCGGCTACAGCGGCCCGGACGCCGTCGACCCCGCCACCGCGTTCCGGGAGCTCGGCTTCGACTCCCTGACCGCCGTCGAGCTGCGCAACCGCCTGGCCGCCGCGACCGGGCTGCCGTTGCCGGCCACGCTCGTCTTCGACCACCCCAGCGCCCAGGCCCTGGCCCGGTTCCTGCTCGCCGAGGTCCTCGGTACCCCGGCCGGGACCGTCGAGCGGGCCGTCGCGGTCACCGCCGCGGCCGACGAACCCATCGCCATCGTCGGCATGGCGTGCCGGTTCCCGGGCGGCGCCGACACCCCGGAAGCGCTGTGGGCCCTGCTCGCGGGCGGCGGCGACGCGGTCACGGCATTCCCGGCCGACCGCGGCTGGGACCTCGACTCGCTCTACGACCCCGATCCGGGCCGCCCCGGCACCAGCTACGCCCGCGAGGCCGCCTTCGTCGCCGACGTCACCGGCTTCGACGCGAGCTTCTTCGGGATCAGCCCGCGCGAGGCGGTCGCGATGGACCCGCAGCAGCGGCTGCTGCTGGAGACCTCGTGGGAAGCCCTGGAACGGGCCGGGCTCGACCCGGCCGGGCTGCGCGGCACCGACACCGGCGTCTACGTCGGCATCGCCGCCTCCGACTACGGCCTGCGCGCCTCGGCCGACCTCGAGGCCGCCGACGGGCACGGCCTCACCGGCACCACGACCAGCGTCGCGTCCGGCCGGGTCGCGTACTCCCTCGGCCTGGAAGGGCCCGCGGTGTCGGTCGACACCGCGTGCTCGTCGGCGCTGGTCGCCGTACACCTGGCGGCGCAGGCCCTGCGGTCCGGCGAGTGCTCGATGGCGCTCGCCGGCGGCGTCACCGTCATGGCCACCCCGGCGGTCTTCGTCGAGTTCTCCCGCCAGCGGGCGATGTCGGCCGACGGCCGGTGCAAGCCGTTCGCCGACGCCGCCGACGGCACGGGCTGGGGCGAGGGCGCCGGCGTCCTCGTCCTGGAGCGGCTCTCGGAGGCGCGCCGCAAGGGCCACGAGGTCCTCGCCGTGGTGCGGGGCAGCGCGATCAACCAGGACGGCGCGTCGAACGGGCTGACCGCCCCGAACGGCCCGTCGCAGCAGCGGGTCATCCGGGCCGCGCTGGCCAACGCCGGGTTGCGGCCCGACGAGGTCGACGCGGTCGAGGCGCACGGCACGGGCACGACCCTCGGCGACCCGATCGAGGCTCAAGCGCTGATCGCGACCTACGGTCAGGGCCGGCCGGCGGATCACCCGCTGTGGCTGGGCTCGGTGAAGTCGAACATCGGTCACACGCAGGCTGCCGCGGGCGCCGCCGGGCTGATCAAGATGGTGCTCGCCCTG
The DNA here is from genome assembly GCF_050948465.1 of Dactylosporangium sp. CA-092794. Lineage (NCBI taxonomy): Bacteria > Bacillati > Actinomycetota > Actinomycetes > Micromonosporales > Micromonosporaceae > Dactylosporangium > Dactylosporangium sp. CA-092794. The sequence continues at coordinate 5,815,869 of NZ_CP192044.1, forward strand.
CGGCACGGCCTGCTGCCGGCGACCCTGCACGTGGACGCGCCCTCGTCCCATGTGGACTGGTCCGCGGGTACGGTCCGGCTGCTGACCGGCGCCGAGCCGTGGGAACCGGCCGGCCGTCCGCGCCGCGCCGGGGTCTCCTCCTTCGGCATCTCCGGCACCAATGCCCACGTCATCCTCGAAGAGGCCGGGCCGGTCGCGCTCGCCGCGCCCGACCCGGCCCCGACCGGTGCGGTGGCGTGGGTGCTGTCCGCCAAGTCCGAGCGGGCCCTGCGCGACCAGGCCCGCCGGCTCGCCGCCCGGGTGGCCGGCGAGCCTAGCCTGGATGTCGCCGCGGTGGCCCGGTCCCTGGTCGAAGGCCGCTCGACGTTCCCGCACCGGACGGTCGTGGTCGCCGCCGACCTCGACGGTTTCATCGCCGGGCTGACCGACCCCGGCACCGCGATCAGCGGCGGGGCCACCGCCGGCGACCCGGTGTTCCTGTTCCCGGGCCGGGACGCGCAGTGGGCCGGCATGGGCATGGCCCTGTGGGACGGCGAGCCGGCGTTCGCGGCGGCGATGGAGCGCTGCGCCGAGGCCCTGCGACCGTACCTGGACCGGCCCCTGCGGGACACGCTGGACGACCCGGACGCTCCGCCGGCCGCGTCGTGGGCCGTCATGGTCGCCCTCGCCGACCTGTGGCGCTCGGTCGGAGTGACCCCGGCGGCCGTCGTCGGCGACGGCCCCGGCGAGATCGCGGCGGCCGTGGTCGCCGGTGGACTGTCCATCGCGGACGGTGCCCGGATCGTGGCCGCAAACCAAACGGCGGCAGTGGTACCCCAGGCGCGGTCCGCCCCCATCCCGTTCCACTCGACCGTCACCGGCGCCCGCCTGGACACCGCGGGCCTGGACGCCGACTACTGGGATCGCAGCCGGCGCTCGCCCTCCCGCCTCGACGACGTGCTCCAGGCGCTGGTCGAGACCGGGCACCGCACCTTCCTCGAGATCAGCGCCGCCCCCGTGCTGGCCGAGACGGTACGGCGGGCCGGGGCCGGCGTGACCGTGGCCGAGACGCTGCGCCGCGGCGACGGCGGCCGCGACCGGTGGCTGCGCTCCGTCGCCGCGCTGCACGTGGCGGGCGTCGACGTCGACTGGCGGCCGCTGCTGGCCGGCGGGTCCGGTCGCCGGGTGCCGCTGCCGACGTACCCGTTCCAGCACCAGCGGTACTGGGCCCAAGCCCCGGCCGGCCGTCCCGGCGACGCCGCCGCCCTCGGCCAGCGCGCCGCCGACCACCCGTTGCTCACCGCCGCCGTCGCGCTCGCCGACGGCGAGGGCCTGGTCCTCACCGGCCGGCTCTCGCTCGCCGGGCAGCCCTGGACCGCCGACCACGCCCTGTTCGGCACGGTCCTGCTGCCCGGCACGGCCCTGCTCGAACTCGCCCTCTCCGCGGGGAACCAGGTCGGCTGCGGCGTCGTCGAGGAGCTCACCCTGCAGACGCCGCTCGTGCTGCCGGACCGCGGCGGGGTGCAGATCCAGGTGCGGGCCGGCGATCCCGGCCCGGACGGCCGGCGCCCGGTCACCGTCCACTCCCGCACCGAGGGGGCCGACGGGCCCTGGACCCGGCACGCCTCGGGCGTCCTCAGCCCGGCCGTGGACCGGGCGCCGGACCCGCTCCCGGTCTGGCCGCCCGCGGACGCCGAGCCGGTCACCGTCGACGGGCTGTACGAGCACCTGGCCGGCGGCGGCTACGGGTACGGGCCGGCGTTCCGGGGCCTGCGCGCCGCCTGGCGATCCGCCGCGGACGCCTACGCCGAGGTCGCGCTGCCCGAGCCGGTCGACGCCGACGGCTTCGGGGTGCATCCGGCGGCGCTGGACGCCGTCCTGCACGCCGTCGGCCTGACCGGGCTCGTCGCCGGTACCGGTGCCATGCTGCCGTTCGCGTGGACCCGGGTCCGGCTGCACGCCACCGGCGCCCGGGTGCTGCGGGCCCGATTGTCCAAGGTGGACGACACCGGCGTCGCCGTCGCCGTCTTCGACCCGGCCGGGCAGCCGGTCCTGACCGCCGGGTCGCTGGCGATGCTGCCGGTCACGGCGGACCAGGTCGCGCCCCGCAGCGACCACCTGTTCACGGTCGGCTGGACCCCGGTCCCGCCCGCCGCGACCGGCGGCGAGGCCGACGCGGTCGTCTTCGACCTGCCCGAGCTGGAGGTCCACGCGGCGACCGCACAGGTGCTGGAGCGCCTGCAGACGTGGCTGGCCGAGCCCGGCCGCGCGCGGCTGGTGATCCGGGCCCGCGGCGCCACGGACGGCCGGGACCTGGCGGCCGCGGCGGTGTGGGGCCTGGTCCGGTCGGCGCAGTCGGAGCACCCGGACCGGTTCGTCCTGCTCGATGACGTGGACGGCGGGGCCGACCTCGCGGCGGTGCTCGCCACGGGTGAGCCCGAGATCCTGGCTCGGGACGGTGTGCTGCACGCCCGGCGGCTCACCCGCGATGTGGACGGCGAGCCGGCCCCGGCCGCGCTCGACCCGGACGGGACCGTGGTCATCACCGGCGGTACCGGCCTGCTGGGCGGGCTGCTGGCCCGGCATCTGGCCGAGGTCCACGGCGTGCGGAACCTGCTGCTGCTGTCCCGGCAGGGTCGGGCGGCCGAAGGCGCGGATGCGCTGATCGCCCTCGGCGCGGAGGTGGTGGCGTGTGACGTCACCGACCGGGCGGCGCTCGCGTCGGTATTGCACGGGCGCCGGATCACCGGGGTCGTGCACACGGCGGGCGTGCTCGACGACGGCCTGGTCGAGTCGCTGACCCCGGAGCGCCTCGACGGTGTGCTGCGGGCGAAGGCGGACGCGGCCTGGCACCTGCACGAGCTCACCCAGGACCAGGATCTCGCGTGGTTCGTCATGTACTCCTCGGCGGCGGCGACGTTCGGTGCGCCCGGGCAGGGCAACTACGCCGCCGCCAACGCCTACCTGGACGCCCTCGCGCTGTACCGCCGCAACGAGGGCCGCGCCGGGCAGTCCCTCGCCTGGGGACTGTGGGAGCAGCGGTCCGCGCTCACCGGCGACCTCGACGACGCCGGCCGCGGCCGGATCGACCGCGGCGGCATCCTCGCCCTGTCCGCCGGCGAGGGGCTCGCCCTCTTCGACGCGGCCATCCGGGCCGGCCGGCCCCAGCTCGTCCCGATCCGGCTCGACCTGCCGGTCCTGCGGCAGGCCCCCGCGCTGCCGGCGATCCTGTGCAGCCTCGCCGGGCCGCCCCGGCCCCGGACGGCGGCCGGCCCCGGCGCCGCCGACGCGGCCGGGCTGCGGCGGACCCTGGCCGGGCTCGCCGCCGCGGACCGGCTGCCCGTCCTGCTCGACCACGTCCGCGCCCAGACCGCGCAGGTCCTCGGCTACACCGGGCCGGAGGCGGTCGAGGCCGACACGGCGTTCCGCGATCTCGGTTTCGACTCGCTCAGCGCGGTCGAGCTGCGCAACCAGCTCGCCGCCAGCACCGGCCTGTCGCTGCCGGCCACCCTCGTCTTCGACTACCCGACCCCGGCCCACCTGGCCCGGGAGCTGCGGACCCGGATCGCACCGGCGGAGAAGACCCTGGCCGACAGCCTGCAGGCCGAACTGGACCGGATCGAGCAGGCGATCCCCGCACTGACCGGCGGCCACGGCGGCGACCCGGCGAAGCTCGTCGGCCGCCTCCGCGACCTGGTCCGCCGCCTCGAACCCCGGGCCGGCGCAGCCGCGGGCATCGACACCGACACCGCCTCCGACGACGAGCTCTTCGACGTGCTCGACCAGATCCAAGGCACCGAGGGAAGGCATACGGCGTGAGCAACGAGGAGAAGCTGCGGACCTATCTGCGGCAGGCCACGGCCAACCTGCTGGACACCCAGCGGCGCCTGCACGACCTCGAGGACCGGGCCAGCGAGCCCATCGCCGTCGTGGCGATGGCGTGCCGGTTCCCCGGCGGTGTCGACACCCCCGAGCAACTGTGGGACCTCGTCGCCGAGGGCCGTGACGCGGTCGGGCCGTTCCCCGCCGACCGCGGCTGGGACCTCGACGCCGTCTACCACCCGGACCCCGAGCACGCCGGCACCAGCTACGTCCGCGAAGGCGGCTTCCTGCACGACGCGACCGCGTTCGACGCGGCGTTCTTCGGCATCAGCCCGCGCGAGGCCGTCGCCATGGACCCGCAGCACCGGCTGCTGCTGGAGACCTCGTGGGAGGCACTGGAGCGGGCCGGGCTCGACCCCGCCCGGATGCGCGGCACCGACACCGGCGTCTACATGGGACTCGCCGGCTCCGACTACCGCACCGAGCTCGCCGCCGACCCGGCCGCCACCGAGGGCCACGTCATGACCGGCAACGCCGCCAGCGTCATGTCCGGCCGGATCTCCTACAGCCTCGGCCTCGGCGGCCCCGCCGTCTCGGTCGACACCGCCTGCTCCTCGACGCTGGTCGCGATGCACCTCGCCGCCCACGCGCTGCGCTCCGGCGAGTGCTCGATGGCCCTCGCCGGCGGCGTGACCGTCATGGCGAACCCGACCGTCTTCATCGAGTTCTCCCGCCAGCGCGGCCTCGCCCACGACGGGCGCTGCAAGCCGTTCGCGGACGCCGCCGACGGCACCGGGTGGGCCGAGGGCGTCGGCGTGATCGTCCTCGAACGGCTCTCCGAGGCCCGCCGCCAGGGCCACCCCGTCCTCGCCGTGATGCGCGGCAGCGCCGTCAACCAGGACGGCGCCTCCAACGGGCTCACCGCACCGAACGGCCCGGCGCAGCAGCGGGTCATCCGGGCCGCGCTCGACAACGCCGGCCTGCGGCCCGACGAGGTCGACGCCGTCGAAGGCCACGGCACCGGTACCGTCCTCGGCGACCCCATCGAGGCGCAGGCCCTGCTGAACACCTACGGCCAGGACCGCCCGGACGACCGGCCGCTGTGGCTGGGCTCGGTGAAGTCGAACATCGGCCACGCCCAGGCCGCCGCGGGCGCCGCCGGGGTCATGAAGATGGTGCTCGCCCTTCAGCACGGTGTGCTCCCCAAGACCCTGCACGTCGACGCCCCGTCGTCGCACGTCGACTGGACCGCCGGGGCCGTGCGGCTGCTGACCGAGGCCCGGCCGTGGGAGACCGACGGGCGGCCGCGACGGGCCGGCGTCTCCGCGTTCGGGATCTCCGGCACGAACGCGCACGTGATTCTGGAGGCGGCCGAGCCGGAGCCGGTCGCGGTGGTGGAGTCTTCCGGGCCGGTGCCGTGGGTGGTGTCGGCGAAGTCGGAGCCGGCGCTGCGGGACCAGGTGCGGCGGCTGGCCGAGTTCGTGGCCGGTCAGTCGCCGGTCGATGCCCTCGGGGTCGGCCGTGCCCTGGTCACCGGTCGGTCGCTGTTTGCGCATCGGGCGGTCGTGCTCGGCCCGAGCACGATCACGGGTGTGGCCGGTCCGGGTCGCCTGGCCGTCGTGTTCTCGGGTCAGGGCAGTCAGCGGGCCGGTATGGGTTTGGACCTGTATGCGCGGTATCCGGTGTTCGCGGCTGCGTTTGATGAGGTGTGCGGGCAGTTGGGGATGTCGTTGCGTGAGTTGATCGCTGATGGGTCTGATCTGGATCAGACGGCGAATACGCAGGCGGCGTTGTTTGCGGTGCAGGTGGCGTTGTTCCGGCTGGTCGAGTCGTGGGGGGTCAGGCCTGGGTTCCTGGCCGGTCATTCGATCGGTGAGGTGACGGCGGCCTACGTGGCTGGGGTGTGGTCGCCGGAGGATGCGGCGCGGATTGTGGCGGCGCGGGGCCGGTTGATGCAGGCGTTGCCGTCCGGGGGTGCGATGGTGGCGTTGACGGCGTCGCATGAGGAAGCGTTCGCGCTCATTGCGGGGCATGCTGATGTGGGCGTGGCGGCGGTGAACGGTCCGCGGTCGACGGTGATTTCGGGCAGTGCGGATGTGGTGCTGCGGCTGGCTGATCAGTGGCGGGATCGAGGGGGTAAGGCTCGGCGGTTGCGGGTGAGTCATGCGTTTCATTCGCCGTTGATGGAGCCGATGCTGGCCGAGTTCGCCGCCGTGCTCGACACCGTCACCTGGCACGAGCCGTCGATCCCGGTCGTGTCGGGCACCCCGGATGCGGATCTGACCAGCCCGGCATATTGGGTCGCGCACGTCCGCGAAGCCGTTCGGTATCACGATGCGGTGACGGCGCTTGGTGCGGACATTTTCCTGGAGCTGGGGCCGGACGGATCCCTGTCGGCGATGGCTGACGGTGGGGTGTGGTTGCCGGCGTTGCGGGGCGGGCGGGACGAGGCCGAGACGCTCCTCGCTGCCGTCGCCGGGGTCCACGTGCATGGCGGGACCGTCGACTGGACGGCCCTGCTCGGCGCGCCGGAGCCGCCCACGCCGCCGCTACCGCTGCCGACGTACGCCTTCCAGCGCCGGCGGTACTGGCCCCGGGTCTCCGCTGGCCGCCCCGGCGACATCTCCGCGCTCGGCCAGCGCGCCGCCGACCACCCGCTCCTCGCCGCCGCCGTTTCCCTCGCCGACGGCGACGGCCTGCTGCTCACGGGCCGGCTGTCGCTGGCCGCCCACCCGTGGCTCGCCGACCACGCCGTCGGCGGCACGGTGCTGCTGCCCGGCACCGCGCTGCTCGACCTGGCCGTTTACGCGGCCGACCAGGTCGGCTGCGGCACGGTCGAGGAGCTGACCCTGCAGAGCCCGCTGGTACTGCACCATCCGCCGGCGCCGAGCCCGCGCGGTCTGCAGATCCAGGTGTGGGCGGGCGAGCCCGACGACACCGGCCGCCGGCCCGTCAACGTGTACTCGCGGCCGGAGCCCCGCGACGGCATCGAGGACCCCTGGACCCGCCACGCCACCGGCGTCCTCGCCGTTCAACCCCCGGCCGCTCCGGCCCCGCTGCCCGGCGAGTGGCCGCCGGCCGGCGCCGAGCCGGTCCCAGCCGACGATCTGTACGAGCGCCTCATCGGCAGCGGCTTCGGCTACGGCCCGGCGTTCCAGGGGGTGCGCGCGGTGTGGCGGTCCGGCCCCGACGTGTACGCCGAGGTCGAACTCCCCGACGACACCACAGTGGACGGATTCGGGGTACACCCGGCCGCCCTCGACGCGGCGCTGCACCCGATCGGCCTGACCGGCCTGCTCGGTGCCGAGGGTGCCGAGGGCGCACTGCTGCCGTTCTCCTGGCGCGGCGTCCGCCTGCACGCCACCGGCGCCACCGCACTGCGGGTGCGGCTCACGCCGGCCGCCGGCGGGGTCACGGTCGCGGTGTTCGACCCGGTCGGTGAGCCTGTGCTGAGCGCAGCATCGCTGGCGCTGCGGGCGATGCCGGTCGAGCAGCCGGTCGCCGGCTCCCCGGACCTGTTCGCGGTCGACTGGGTACCGCTGCCACCGTCCGCGCCGATCGCCGCCCGCCCCGGCGCCGAGGTGGTCGACCTTCCGAAGCTCGACGTCCACGCGGCGACGGCCCTCGTCCTGCAACGGCTGCAGTCCTGGCTCGCCGGGCCGTCCGGCGACCGGCTGGTGATCCGGACCCGGGGCGCGACCGACGGCGGGGACCTGGCGGCCGCGGCGGTGTGGGGCCTGGTCCGGTCGGCGCAGTCGGAGCATCCGGACCGGTTCGTGCTCCTCGACGGCGACGGCGATGTCGACTTCGCGGCCGTGCTCGCGACCGGTGAGCCCGAGGTCGCGGTCCGGGACGGTGTCCTGCACGCGCGGCGGCTCAGCCGGGCGGTGGGCGGCGCGCCGGCCCCGGCCGCGCTCGACCCGGACGGGACCGTGGTCATCACCGGTGGTACCGGCGGGCTGGGCGCTGTGCTCGCCCGTCACCTGATCGAGGTGTACGGCGTGCGGAACCTGTTGCTGCTGTCTCGGCAGGGTCCGGCGGCCGCGGGCGCCGGCGAGCTGCTGGCGCTCGGTGCGGAGGTGGTGGCGTGTGACGTCACCGATCGGGTGGCGCTCGGGTCGGTGCTGGAAGGGCGCCGGATCACCGGCGTCATCCACACCGCCGGGGTGCTCGACGACGGCACGGTCGAGTCGCTGACGCCGGAGCGGCTGGCCGGCGTGCTGCGGGTCAAGGCGGATGCGGCCTGGCACCTGCACGAGCTGACCCGGGAGCAGGATCTGGCCTGGTTCATCATGTACTCCTCGGCCGCCGCGACGTTCGGTGCGCCCGGGCAGGGCAACTACGCCGCCGCGAACGCGTACCTGGATGCCCTCGCCCTGCACCGCCGCGCGCTCGGCATCCCCGGCCAGTCGCTCGCCTGGGGGCTGTGGGCCGAGACGTCGGCCATGACCGGCCACGTCGACCAGCGCCGGATCGGTCGGTCCGGCGTGCGCGCCCTCACCCGCGAGCAGGGCCTGGCCGCCTTCGACGCCGCCGTCCGCACCGACCGTCCGCTGCTCGTGCCGATCGGGCTGGACCTGGGCGCGATCCGGCAGGCCCCCGCGGTGCCGGCGATGCTGCGCACCCTCGCCGGCGGGCCGCGCCGGCGGGTGGCCGCCGGCACCGGCGACGCCGCTGGGCTGGCCCAGACCCTCACCGGGCTGGCCGCCGCCGACCGGCTCCCGGCGCTGCTCCGGCTCGTCCACAGCCAGGCCGCCGCCGCGCTCGGGCACACCGGGCCGGAGGCCATCGACCCGTCGGTCGCGTTCCGCGACCTCGGCTTCGACTCGCTGACCGCCGTCGAACTGCGCAACCGGCTCGCCACCGCGACCGGGCTGGCGCTGCCCGCCACGCTGGTCTTCGACTACCCGAACGCGACCGTACTCGCCGAATACCTCCTCGCCGAGCTCAGCGGGGCCGGGGTGACGGCGGCCGCGGTACCCGTCCAGGCCGGGCCCAACGAACCGATCGCGATCGTCGGCCTGAGCGTGCGGCTCCCCGGCGCGGACACGCCCGAAGACCTGTGGCAGCTGCTGGCCGAGGGCCGCGACGCGGTCGGTGACTTCCCTGCGGACCGCGGCTGGGACAGCACCCCCGGCGGGTACGCGCGGGTCGGTGGCTTCCTCGCCGACGCGGCCGGGTTCGACGCCGGGTTCTTCGGGATCAGCCCGCGCGAGGCCCTGGCGATGGACCCGCAGCAGCGGTTGCTCCTGGAAACCGCCTGGGAGGCCCTCGAACGGGCCGGCGTCGATCCGGCCGGGCTGCGCGGGTCCGGCACCGGCGTGTACGTCGGCATCACCGCCTCGGACTACGGCGTCCGCTTCACCGCCGACCCGGACAACACCGAAGGGCACGGCCTCACCGGCTCGACCACGAGCGTCGCCTCCGGCCGGGTCGCCTACACGTTCGGGCTCGAAGGCCCGGCCGTGTCGGTGGACACCGCGTGTTCGTCGGCGCTGGTTGCGGTACACCTGGCGGCCCAGGCCCTGCGGTCCGGCGAGTGCTCGATGGCCCTCGCCGGCGGGGTGGCCGTGATGGCGACGCCGGCGGCGTTCGTCGAGTTCGCCCGGCAGGGTGGGCTGGCCGCCGACGGGCGGTGCAAGCCGTTCGCGGATGCGGCCGACGGTACCGGCTGGAGCGAAGGCGCCGGGATGCTCGTCCTGGAGCGGCTGTCGGACGCGCGCCGGCGGGGCCATGAGGTGCTGGCTGTCATCCGGGGCAGTGCGGTAAATCAGGACGGGGCGTCGAACGGTCTGACGGCGCCGAACGGTCCGTCGCAGCAGCGGGTGATCCGGCAGGCCCTGGCCAACGCCCGGTTGTCCCCGGTTGAGGTGGATGCGGTCGAGGCGCACGGTACCGGTACCGCCCTGGGTGATCCGATCGAGGCGCAGGCGTTGATCGCTGCCTACGGTCAGGATCGTCCGGCGGATCGGCCGCTGTTTGTGGGGTCGGTGAAGTCGAACATCGGGCACACCCAGGCGGCGGCGGGGGCGGCCGGGTTGATCAAGATGGTGTTGGCGTTGCGGCATGGGGTGTTGCCGCGGACGTTGCATGTGGATGCGCCGTCGTCGCATGTGGACTGGTCGGCGGGGACGGTGCGGCTGCTGACCGAGGCCATGCCGTGGGCGGCGAATGGTCATCCGCGGCGGGCGGGTGTGTCGTCGTTCGGGATTTCCGGCACGAATGCGCATGTGATTTTGGAGGAGGCCGAGCCGGAGCCGGTCGCGGTGGTGGAGTCTTCCGGGCCGGTGCCGTGGGTGGTGTCGGCGAAGTCGGAGCCGGCGTTGCGGGACCAGGTGCGGCGGTTGGCCGAGTTCGTGGCCGGTCAGTCGTCGGTCGATGCCCTCGGGGTCGGCCGTGCCCTGGTCACCGGTCGGTCGCTGTTTGCGCATCGGGCGGTCGTGCTCGGCCCGAGCACGATCACGGGTGTGGCCGGTCCGGGTCGCCTGGCCGTCGTGTTCTCGGGTCAGGGCAGTCAGCGTCCTGGCATGGGTTTGGACCTGTATGCGCGGTATCCGGTGTTCGCGGCGGCGTTCGATGAGGTGTGCGGGCAGTTGGGGATGTCGTTGCGTGAGTTGATCGCCGACGGCACCGACTTGGATCAGACGGCGAATACGCAGGCGGCGTTGTTTGCGGTGCAGGTGGCGTTGTTCCGGTTGGTGGAGTCGTGGGGGGTCAGGCCTGGGTTCCTGGCCGGGCATTCGATCGGTGAGGTGACCGCGGCCTACCTGGCTGGGGTGTGGGACCTGGCTGATGCGGCCCGGATTGTGGCGGCGCGGGGCCGGTTGATGCAGGCGCTGCCGGCCGGCGGGGCGATGGTGGCGTTGACCGCGTCGCATGAGGAAGCGCTCGCGCTCGTTGCCGGGCATGCGGATGTGGGCGTGGCGGCGGTGAACGGTCCACAGTCGACGGTGATCTCGGGTGATGCGGACACTGTCTTGGTGCTGGCCGATCGGTGGCGGGAGCAGGGTGGCAAGGCTCGGCGGTTGCGGGTGAGTCATGCGTTCCATTCGCCGCTGATGGAACCGATGCTCGCCGAGTTCGCCACCGTGCTCGACAGTGTTGCGTGGCATGAGCCGTCGATTCCGGTCGTTTCGGGCACGCCCGGTGCGGATGTGACCAGCCCCGCATACTGGGTCGCGCACGTCCGTGAGGCGGTCCGGTATCACGATGCGGTCACCGCGTTGGGCGCGGACATCTTCCTGGAGCTCGGACCTGATGGATCGCTGTCGGCGATGGCTGGCGGTGGGGTGTGGTTGCCGGCGTTGCGGGCGGGGCGGGACGAGGCTGAGACGCTGCTGGCCGCCGTTGCCGGGGTTCATGTGCATGGTGGGACCGTGGACTGGGCGGCGCTGCTCGGCGGGGCTGCGGCCGGGCGGGTTCAGCTGCCGACGTATGCCTTCCAGCACCAACGGTTCTGGCCGGAGCCGAATCGGGTCGCGGTGGACGGATTCGACGCCGAGTTCTGGGCGGCGGTTGAGCGGCAGGATGCGGGGTCGGTGTTGCCGATGCTGTCGTCGTTGCGGCAGCGGCAGTCGAAGGCCACGGTGGATGGTTGGCGGTATCAGATCGGCTGGTCCCGGCTCGCCGGTCGGCCGGTGGCGTTGTCGGGGTTGTGGGCGGTGATCGCGGCCCCCGGCACCGGTGATGACGTCGCGGCGGAGCTGGCTGCGGCGGGCGCTGAGGTGGTGCGGCTGAGCCCGGGCGACCCGGTGCCGGAGGTGGCTGGTGGGGTGTTGCTGGCTTCTGCAGGCCGGGAGTGTGGCGCGGAGTTGCTGGCGGTGGCGCGGCAGTGGGGTCCGGTGCCGTTGTGGGTGGTGACCCGTGAGCTGGACACGAATGCGTGGCAGGGGCAGGTGTGGGGGCTCGGCCGGGTGATCGGTGTGGAGCAGCCGGACCGGTGGGGTGGTCTGGTCGATCTTGCGGCTGACGCGCCGGCGGGGTCGTTGGTCGCGGCGATGGGCTGCGGTGAGGACCAGGTCTCGGCGCGGGCGGACGGGCTGTACGGGTTGCGGCTGCGGCATGCCCCGGCGGGGTCGGGTGATGGTTGGCGGCCCTCGGGGACGGTCCTGGTGACGGGTGGTACGGGTGCCCTTGGGTTGCGGGTGGCGCGGTGGCTGGCCGAGCACGGGGCGGAGCGTCTCGTGCTGGTCAGTCGGCGGGGTGGTCCGGCGCCGGATCTCGGGATCCCGGTGGTGGTTGTGGCGGCGGATGCGGCGGATCGGGATGCGATGGCGGCGGTTCTGGCCGAGCATCCGGTGACGGCGGTCGTGCACGCGGCCGGGGTGATTGACGATGGTGTGTTGGGGTCGTTGACGCCGGAGCGGTTCGACACGGTGGCTCGGGCGAAGATCGACGCGGTGTTGAATCTCGACGCGTTGACGGCGGACCTGGGTTTGCAGGCGTTTGTCATCTTCTCGTCGGTGGCGGCCCTGTTCGGTTCGCCGGGGCAGGGGAACTACGCTGCCGCCAACGGGTTCCTGGACGCCTACGCGCGGCAGCGTCGGGCTCAAGGCGCGCCGATGGTCTCCATCGGGTGGGGCGCGTGGGCGGGGGATGGGCTGGCCGCGGGGACCCGGCGGGGTGCGGTCGTGGGTATGGAACCGGCGCTGGCGGTGTCGGCGCTGGAGCATGCGGTCGGTGCTGGGTATCTGGCCGTGGCCGATGTTGATTGGCGGCGGGTTGGCGAGCTCGGCGCCGGGCGGGGCGCGGCGTGGCTGAGCGAACTGGCCGAGTTCCGGGCGGCCCGGGCCGAACTTCCCGGCGATGGTGAATCGGCGTGGCTGCTGCGGCTGCGGCAGGTCCCCGATGCGCAGCGGGCCGCGCTTGCGCTGAGCCTCGTGCGGGACGAGGCCGCCTTCGTGCTCGGGCACAGCGGCGCCGGGCAGGTGCCGGCGGACGAGGTGTTCCGCGACCTCGGCTTCGACTCGCTGACCGCCGTCGAGCTGCGCAACCGGCTCACCGCCGCGACCGGGCTGACGCTGCCCGCCACGCTGGTCTTCGACTACCCGACGCCGCGGGCGCTGGCCGAGTATCTGCTCGCCGAGGTCAGCGGGGCCGGTGCCGGGGCCGTGGGCGGGTCCGCCGCCCTGCCGGTCGACGAGCCGATCGCGATCGTCGGCATGGCGTGCCGATTCCCCGGCGGGGCGGACACCCCGGACGGGCTCTGGGCGCTGCTGGCCGGCGGCGTCGACGCGGTCGGGGAGTTCCCGGCGGATCGCGGCTGGGACCTCGAATCCGTGTACCACCCCGATCCGGCCCACCCGGGCACCAGCTACGTGCGGGAGGGCGCATTCCTGGACGACGTGGCCGGGTTCGACGCCGGGTTCTTCGGTATCAGCCCGCGCGAGGCTGAGGTGATGGACCCGCAGCAGCGGCTGGTGCTGGAGACGTCCTGGGAGGCCCTGGAGCGGGCCGGGATCGATCCCGTTGCGCTTCGGGGCAGTACCACCGGAGTCTATCTGGGAACCAACGGCCAGGACTATCTGTCGTTGCTGAGCGTCGCCGACGCCGCCGCCGAGGGGTTCGCGGGCACCGGCAATGCGGCCAGCGTGCTGTCCGGCCGGGTCTCGTACTCCCTCGGCCTCGAAGGTCCCGCCGTCTCCGTCGACACCGCCTGCTCGTCGTCGCTCGTCGCCATGCACTTGGCCGCGCAGGCGCTGCGGTCCGGTGAGTGCTCGATGGCGCTCGCCGGCGGGGTCACCGTGATGAACACCCCGGGCATCTTCATCGGATTCAGCCAGCAGCGCGGCCTCGCCGCCGACGGGCGCTGCAAGGCGTTCGCGGACGCGGCCGACGGCACCGGCTGGGGCGAAGGCGCCGGCGTCCTCGTCCTCGAACGGCTCTCCGAGGCACGCCGGCGGGGACATCATGTTCTCGCGATCATGCGCGGCAGCGCCGTCAACCAGGACGGAGCGTCGAACGGCCTCACGGCGCCGAACGGCCCGTCACAGCAGCGGGTCATCCGGGCCGCGCTCGCCAACGCCGGCCTGCGGCCCGACGACGTCGACGCGGTGGAGGCGCACGGCACGGGTACGACGCTCGGCGACCCGATCGAGGCGCAGGCGCTCATCGCCACCTACGGCCGGGACCGGTCCGCCGATCGGCCGCTGTGGCTCGGGTCGGTGAAGTCCAACATCGGGCACACCCAGGCCGCCGCCGGCGTCGCCGGGGTGATGAAGATGATCCTCGCGCTGCGGCACGGCACGCTGCCGCCGACGCTGCACGCCGATACCCCATCGTCGCACGTGGACTGGTCCGCCGGCGCCGTCCGGCTGCTGACCTCGGCGGTGCCGTGGGCGGCCGGCGAGCGGCCCCGGCGGGCCGGTATCTCCTCGTTCGGCATCTCGGGCACCAACGCCCACGTCATCCTCGAGGAAGCGGAGCCGGAGCCTGAGCCGCTCGGGGCGTTGAGCGGTCCGTGGCCGTGGTTGTTGTCGGCGAAGTCCGAACCGGCTCTGCGGGACCAGGCGGCTCGGCTGGCCGGTTTCCTGGCCGAGCATCCGGATGCCGACCTGGCTGCGGTCGCTCGTTCCCTGGCGGCTCGGTCGTCGTTCGCGCATCGGGCCGTTGTGGTCGCCGGCGACCGCGAGCACCTTCTGGCGGAGTTGGATGAGCCGCTGATCAAGGGTGTGGCCGGCGGTGGTGCTGATCCGGTGTTTGTGTTTCCGGGTCAGGGTGCGCAGTGGGTGGGGATGGGTTTGGCGTTGTGGGATGCCGAGCCGGTGTTCGCCGAGTCGATGGCTCGTTGTGCGCTGGCCTTGGAGCCGTTCGTGGACTGGCAGTTGCGTTCGGCCCTGGGTGATGCGGAGTTGCTGGCGCGGGTGGATGTGGTGCAGCCCGCGACGTGGGCGGTGATGGTTTCCCTGGCTGAGTTGTGGCGTTCGGTCGGTGTCCGTCCGTCCGGGGTGGTCGGGCATTCCCAGGGCGAGATCGCGGCGGCAGTGGTCGCGGGTGGACTGTCCCTTGAGGACGGTGCCCGGGTGGTTGCGCTGCGGAGCAAGGCGATCCTGGAGTTGTCGGGGTCGGGTGGGATGGTGTCGTTGCCGTTGCCGTTGGAGCGGGTGCTGGCCTTGATTGGGCCGGGTGTGTCGGTGGCGGCGGTGAACGGTCCGGCGCAGGTGGTGGTGAGTGGGTCTGGGGCGGATGCGTTCGCGGAGGCGCATGCGGATTTGGGTGTACGGCGGGTCAATGTGGATTATGCGTCGCATTCGGTGCAGGTGGAGGCGTTGCGGGAGCGGCTTGAGGCTGATCTGGCCGGGCTGGATCCGCAGGAGAGTGGGGTGCCGTTCCATTCCACTGTGGACGCGGCTTCGGGTGGTGAGGGCGGGTATTGGTATCGGAATTTGCGGTATACGGTTCGGTTCGGTGATGTGATCGCGGCGCTGGTTGCTGCGGGGCATCGGACGTTTGTCGAGGTGAGTCCGCACCCGGTCTTGGCGATGGCCGTTGATCAGGCGGGCGAGGACCTGGTGGTCACCGGGACGCTGCGGCGGGATGACGGTGGGCGGGAGCGGTGGCTGCGGTCTTTGGGTGCGGTGCATGTGGCTGGTGTGGGTGTGGACTGGGCGGTGGTGCTGGGTGGGGTGGGGGCGTCGGGGGTGGAGTTGCCGACGTATGCGTTCCAGCGGCGGCGGTACTGGCCGCGGCCGGGTGCCGGGTGGGCGGGCGACGCCGGGTCGGTCGGGCAGCGCTCGGCGGGTCACCCGTTGCTCGGTGCGGTGGTGTCGCTGGCCGGCGGGGACGGCGTGGTGCTGACGGGACGGCTGTCGGCGGCCGCCTTCCCGTGGCTGGCGGATCACACGGTCGGCGGGTCGGTGCTGCTGCCGGGGACGGCGTTGCTCGAGCTGGCGGTGCACGCGGGCGATCAGGTCGGGTGCGGCGCCGTCGAAGAGCTGACGCTGCAGGTCCCGCTCGTGCTGCCGGACGCCGGCGGAGTGCAGCTGCAGGTGTCGGCGGGCGGCGCCGACCAGGACGGCCGGCGGCCGGTGGCGGTGTACTCCCGGCGTGACGGCGGCGATGAGCCGTGGACCCGGCACGCGACCGGTGTGCTGAGCCCGGCGGCCGGGCCGGTGCCGGCGGGGCTGGCGGTGTGGCCGCCGGCGGATGCGGTACCAGTGACGGTTGAAGGGTTGTATGAACGGCTGGCCGATGCCGGATATGGCTACGGGCCGGCGTTCCAGGGGCTGCGGGCGGTGTGGCGCTCGGGATCGTCGGTGTTCGCCGAGGCGGTGCTGCCGGAGGACGTCGACGCCGCCGGGTTCGGACTGCACCCGGCGGTGCTCGACGCGGCGTTGCACGCGCTGCTCCTGACCGGTGACGCCGAGGGTGGCGTGGTGCTGCCGTTCGCGTGGAGTGGCGTCACGCTGCACGCGACCGGCGCCACCGCTGTCCGGGCGCGGCTGACCGAGGTGGGCGGCGGCATCGCCGTCGAGGTGTACGACACCGACGGACAACCGGTCCTGCGAGCGGCCTCGCTGGCGTCGCGCCCGGTCGCGGTGGAACGGTCGGCGGCTTCCCGGGATCTGTTCGCGGTCGAGTGGGTGCCGCTGCCGCCGGTCGCGCCGGTCGATACGGATGTGGTGGTGTTCGAGCCGCCGGTCGGTGATGTGCATGTGGTGACGGCGGCGGTGTTGGAGCGGCTGCGGTCGTGGCTGGCGGAGCAGACCGGATCGCGGCTGGTGATCCGGACGGACGGTGCGACGGATGGCCGGGATCCGGCGGCGGCCGCGGTGTGGGGTTTGGTCCGTTCGGCGCAGTCGGAGCATCCGGATCGGTTCGTGCTGGTGGACGGGCCGGTCGAGGCGGCGCTTGCGGTCGCGACCGGTGAGCCGGAGGTCGCGGTTCGCGGCGGTGTGCCGCACGGCCGGCGGCTGGTCCGGGCCGATGCGGGGCGGCTGGTGCTCCCGGCGCAGGGTTCGTGGCGGCTGGAGATGGCGTCGACCGGCAGTCTGGATGATCTCGGTGTTGCCGAGGTGCCGGTGGTGCCGCTGGCGCCGGGGCAGGTGCGGGTGGCGGTTCGGGTGGCCGGGCTGAACTTCCGGGATGTGCTGATCGGGCTCGGGATGTACCCGGATCCGGAGGCGTTGCTGGGCAGCGAGGCGGCCGGCGTGGTCGTCGAGGTCGGTCCGGGTGTCGAGGATCTGGCCGTCGGCGATCGGGTGTTCGGGATGCTCGCCGGTGCGTTCGGCCCGTCGGCGGTCACCGATCGGCGCCTGGTTGCGCGGATGCCGGAGGGCTGGTCGTTCGCCGAGGCGGCGGCGGTGCCCATCGTGTTCCTGACTGCGTACTACGCGCTGCGGGATCTGGCCGATGTCCGGCGCGGCGAAAAGGTTCTCATCCACGCGGTGGCGGGTGGGGTTGGGATGGCGGCGGTGCAGTTGGCGCGGGCGTGGGGTGTGGAGGTGTACGGCACGGCCAGTCCCGGCAAGTGGCCGGCATTGGAGGGGTTCGATCCCGGACACCTGGCGTCGTCCCGTGATCTGGAGTTCCGGGAGCGGTTCCTGGCGGCGACCGGTGGTGAGGGTGTGGACGTGGTTCTGAACGCGCTGGCGGGGTCCTTTGTGGATGCTTCGCTGGAGCTGCTGCCGCGGGGTGGCCGGTTCGTGGAGATGGGCAAGACCGACATCCGCGGCGAGCTGGACCGTCCTGACGTGACCTATCAGCCGTTCGACCTCTTCGACGCCGGCCCCGACCGGATCGGAGAGATGCTCGGCGAGCTCCTCGATCTGTTCGCCGCCGGCACCCTGCGGCCCGGGCCGGTCACCGTCTTCGACGCCTCCCGGGCGGTGGAGGCGCTGCGGTATCTGCAGAGCGCCCGGCACATTGGCAAGGTCGTCCTGCGGCTGCCGGCGAGCCCGGACCCGGACGGCACCGTCGTCATCACCGGCGGCACCGGTCTGCTCGGTGGCCTCCTGGCCCGGCACCTGACCGAAGCCTTTGGTGTGCGGAATCTGCTCCTGCTGTCGCGGCAGGGTCCGGCGGCCGCGGGCGCCGACGAGCTGATCGCGCTGGGCGCGCAGGTGGTGGCGTGTGACGTCACCGACCGGGAGGCGCTCGCGGCGGCGTTGCGCGGGCACCGGATCACCGGGGTCATCCACACGGCCGGGGTGCTCGACGACGGCACGATCGAGTCGCTGACCCCCGAGCGCCTCGGCGGCGTGCTGCGGGTAAAGGCGGACGCGGCGTGGCACCTGCACGAGCTCACCCAGGGCCAGGACCTCGCGTGGTTCGTCATGTACTCGTCGGCCGCGGCGGCCTTCGGTGCGCCGGGGCAGGGCAACTACGCCGCCGCGAACGCGTATCTGGATGCCCTCGCGCTGCACCGGCGGACCCTCGGTCTGCCGGCCCAGTCGCTCGCCTGGGGGCTCTGGGCCCAGGCCTCGGCGATGACCGGCCGCCTCGGCGACGCCGACCTCGCCCGCCTCGGCCGCGGCGGGCTCCAGACCCTCACCTCCGAGCAGGGCCTCGCGCTGTTCGACGCCGCCGTCCGCGGCGACCATCCGCAACCGGTCCCCGTCCGCCTCGACCTGTCCGCGCTGCGCCGGACCGCGGCCGCCGACGTACCGCCCCTCTGGCGGATCCTCGCCGGACCAACCGGCCGCCGGGCCGCCGCGGCGATCACCACCGGCGGCGACGACTTCGCCGCCCGCCTGGGCGCACTGGGCGCCGACGAGCGCGAACGGGCCGTCCTGGAGCTGGTCCGGCGGCAGGCCGCCGTCGTGCTCGGCCACGCCGGCGCCGACGCCGTCGAACCGGCGGTTGCGTTCCGGGACCTCGGCCTCGACTCGCTGACCGCCGTCGAGCTGCGCAACCGCCTCGCCACCGCAACCGGGCTGACCCTGCCGGCCACGCTCGTCTTCGACCACCCCACCCCGGCCGCGCTCAGCCGGCACCTGCTGGCCGAACTGCTCGGCCACCCCGCGGGCGCGGCCGCCGGCCCACCGGTCGCGGCGACACCGGCGGACGAGCCGATCGCGATCGTCGGGATGGCGTGCCGGTTCCCCGGCGGCGTCAGCACGCCCGAGGAACTGTGGACGCTGCTCGCCGCCGGGGCCGACGCGGTCGGCGAGTTCCCGGCCGATCGCGGCTGGGACACCGCGGCCTGGTACAACGCCGGTCCCGGCGACCCGGCGTACGCGCGGCAGGGCACGTTCCTCGCCGACGCCGCCGGGTTCGACGCCGGGTTCTTCGGGATCAGCCCGCGCGAGGCCCTGGCGATGGACCCGCAGCAGCGGTTGCTGCTGGAGACGTCGTGGGAGGCTCTCGAACGGGCCGGGATCGATCCGGCCGGGCTGCGCGGCTCCGACACCGGCGTGTACGTCGGGATCGCCGCCTCCGACTACGGCCTGAGCCTCGCCGCCGGCTCCGCGGCCGCCGCCCGGCCCGGGCTCACCGGCATGACCACCAGCGTCGCGTCGGGCCGGGTTGCCTACACGTTCGGGCTCGAAGGTCCGGCCGTGTCGGTGGACACGGCGTGCTCGTCGTCGCTGGTTGCGGTACACCTGGCCGCGCAGGCCCTGCGGACCGGTGAGTGCTCGATGGCCCTCGCGGGCGGTGTCGCCGTGATGGCCACCCCTGGGATCTTCGCCGAGTTCTCCCGGCAGGGTGGGCTGGCCGCGGACGGGCGGTGCAAGCCGTTCGCGGACGCGGCCGACGGCACCGGCTTCGGCGAAGGTGTCGGCGTCCTCGTCCTGGAGCGGCTCTCCGAGGCCCGCCGCCGCGGCCATCACGTCCTGGCGCTGGTTCGCGGGAGCGCGGTGAATCAGGACGGGGCGTCGAACGGTCTGACGGCGCCGAACGGTCCGTCGCAGCAGCGGGTGATCCGGCAGGCTCTCGCCAACGCCGGGCTGCGGCCGGCCCAGGTCGATGCGGTCGAGGCGCACGGTACCGGTACCGCGCTGGGCGATCCGATCGAGGCACAGGCGCTGATCGCTGCCTACGGTCAGGACCGTCCGGCGGATCGGCCGTTGTTCGTGGGGTCGGTGAAGTCGAACATCGGCCACACCCAGGCGGCGGCGGGGGCGGCCGGGTTGATCAAGATGGTGTTGGCGTTGCGGCATGGGGTGTTGCCGCGGACGTTGCATGTGGATGCGCCGTCGTCGCATGTGGACTGGTCGGCGGGGACGGTTGCGCTGTTGACGGAGGCCACGCCGTGGGCGGCGAATGGTCACCTCCGGCGGGCGGGTGTGTCGTCGTTCGGGATTTCCGGCACGAATGCGCATGTGATTTTGGAGGAGGCTGAGCCGGAGCCGGTTGTTCCGTCCGAGTCGGTCGGTGTGGTGCCGTGGTTGTTGTCGGCGAAGTCGGAGCCGGCGTTGGGTGAGCAGGTGCGGCGGTTGGCCGGGTTTGTCGCTGGGCAGTCGTCGGTGGATGCCGTTGCGGTCGGCCGGGCTCTGGCAAGCGGCCGGTCGTTGTTCGCGCATCGGGCGGTGGTGCTGGGCCCGAAGACGATTACGGGTGTGGCGGGTCCGGGCCGCTTGGCCGTGGTCTTCTCGGGTCAGGGTAGTCAGCGGGTCGGTATGGGTCTTGAGCTGTGTGCGCGGTATCCGGTGTTCGCGGCGGCGTTCGATGAGGTGTGTGCGCACTTCGAGAGTCCGTTGCGTGACCTGATCGCTGATGGCGGGGAGCTGGATCAGACGGCGAATACGCAGGCGGCGTTGTTTGCGGTGCAGGTGGCGTTGTTCCGGCTGGTGGAGTCGTGGGGCGTCAAGCCCAGGGTTCTGGCCGGGCATTCGATCGGTGAGGTGACCGCGGCCTATGTCGCTGGGGTGTGGTCGCTGGCGGATGCGGCGCGGATTGTGGCGGCGCGGGGTCGGCTGATGCAGGCGTTGCCGTCCGGGGGTGCGATGGTGGCGTTGACCGCGTCGCACGAGGAAGCGCTCGCGCTCGTTGCCGGACATGCCGAGGTGGGTGTAGCGGCGGTGAACGGTCCACAGTCGACGGTGATCTCCGGTGCTGCGGACACTGTCTTGGCGCTGGCCGAGTCGTGGCGGGAGCGGGGTGGTAAGGCTCGGCGGTTGCGGGTGAGTCATGCGTTTCATTCGCCGTTGATGGAGCCGATGCTGGCCGAGTTCGCCGCAGTGCTTGACACCGTCACCTGGCACGAGCCGTCGATCCCGGTGGTGTCGGGCACGCCGGGTGCGGATGTGTCCAGTCCGGCGTATTGGGTGGCGCATGTCCGTGAGGCGGTGCGGTATCACGATGCGGTGTCCGCGTTGGGTGCGGACATTTTCCTGGAGTTGGGGCCGGATGGGTCGTTGTCGGCGATGGCTGATGGTGGGGTGTGGTTGCCGGCGTTGCGGGCGGGGCGGGACGAGGCTGAGACGCTGCTGACGGCTGTCGCTGGGGTTCATGTGCATGGTGGGACCGTGGACTGGGCGGCGCTGCTCGGCGAGGCTGCGGCCGGGCGGGTGGAACTGCCGACGTATGCCTTCCAGCATCAGCGGTTCTGGCCGGAGCGGAGCGGCAGCGTCTCGGCCGTGGATGGCTGGCGGTATCGAGTCGACTGGTCCCGGATCGCCGGCCGGCCGGTGGCGTTGTCGGGGTCGTGGGCGCTTATTGCGGCCCCCGGAACTGGCGACGATGTTGCGGACGAACTGACGGCCGCCGGGGCTGAGGTGGTGCGGCTGAGTCCGGGCGATCCGGTGCCGGAGGTGGCCGGCGGCGTGTTGCTGGCTTCGCCGGGCCGCGAATGTGCCACGGAGTTGCTGGTGGTGGCGCGGCAGTGGGGTCCGGTGCCGTTGTGGGTGGTGACCCGTGAGCTGGACACGAATGCGTGGCAGGGGCAGGTGTGGGGCCTCGGCCGGGTGGTCCGGGCTGAGCAGCCGGACCGGTGGGGCGGTCTGGTCGATCTGGCTTCGGATGCGCCGTCAGGGTCGTTGGTGGCGGCGCTGGGCTGCGGCGAGGACCAGGTCGCGGCGCGGGCGGACGGTCTGTACGGGTTGCGGCTGCGGCATGCCCTGGCCGGGACAGGTGATGGTTGGCGACCCTCGGGCACGGTCCTGGTGACGGGTGGTACTGGCGCTCTCGGGCGCCGGGTCGCACAGTGGCTGGCCGGGCATGGGGCGGAGCGCCTGGTGCTGGTCAGCCGGCGGGGTGGTCCGGCGCCGGATCTTGGTATCCCGGTGGTGGTTGTGGCGGCGGATGCGGCGGATCGGGATGCGATGGCGGCGGTTCTGGCCGAGTATCCGGTGACGGCGGTGGTGCATGCGGCCGGGGTGATTGATGATGGGGTGTTGGGGTCGTTGACGCCGGAGCGGTTCGACACGGTGGCGCGGGCGAAGATCGACGCGGTGTTGAATCTCGACGCGTTGACGGCGGACCTGGGGTTGCAGGCGTTCGTCATCTTCTCCTCCCTGGCCGCGTTGTTCGGTTCGCCGGGGCAGGGGAATTATGCTGCCGCGAACGGGTTCCTGGACGCCTACGCGCGGCAGCGTCGGGCTCAAGGCGCGCCGATGGTGTCGATCGGCTGGGGCGCGTGGGCCGGCGACGGGCTGGCCGCGGGGACCCGGCGGGGTGCGGTCGTGGGTATGGAACCGGCGCTGGCGGTGTCGGCGCTGGAGCATGCGGTCGGTGCTGGGTATCTGGCCGTGGCCGATGTTGATTGGCGGCGGGTTGGCGAGGTCGGCGCCGGGCGGGCCGCGGCGTGGCTGAGCGAGCTGCCCGAGTACCGCAACGGGGCCGCCGGCACCGAGCCGTCCGAGTGGCCGCAGCGGCTGCGGCAGGTCGCCGAGGAGCAGCGCGCGCCACTGCTCGTGGCCCTGCTCCGCGACGAGGCCGCTGCGGTCCTCGGCCACAGCGGGCCCGAGCAGGTGCCGGCCGATCGCGTGTTCCGGGACCTCGGCTTCGACTCGCTGACCGCCGTCGAGCTGCGCAACCGGCTCACCGCCGCGACCGGGCTGACCCTGCCGGCGACGCTCGTCTTCGACTATCCGACCCCGCAGGCGCTCGCCGGGTACCTCCTCGCCGAACTCACCGGCGCCGAGCCCGTGACCACCGTCCGGGTCGCGGCGGTCAGCGATGAGCCGATCGCGATCGTCGGCATCGGCTGCCGCTTCCCCGGCGGGGTCGAAACCCCCGAGGCGCTGTGGGAGCTGCTCGCCGACGGTGTCGACGCGGTCGGTGCGTTCCCCGCCGACCGGGGCTGGGAGACCGCGGCCTGGTTCAACCCGGACCCCGAGCCCGGCGGCGGGTACGCGCGGGTCGGTGGCTTCCTCGCCGACGTCGCCGGCTTCGACGCCGGGTTCTTCGGCATCAGCCCGCGCGAGGCGGTCGCCATGGACCCGCAGCAGCGGCTGATCCTGGAGACCGCCTGGGAAGCGCTGGAACGGGCCGGCATCGACCCGGCCACGATCAAGGGCACCGCCACCGGCGTGTACCTCGGCACGAACGTCCAGGACTATCCGGCGCTGCTCAGCGTCGCCGCCGCGGCGGGAGAGAGCTTCGGCGGCACCGGGAACGCGGCCAGCGTCCTGTCCGGCCGGGTCGCCTACGCCCTCGGTCTGGAGGGTCCGGCCGTCTCGGTCGACACCGCCTGCTCCTCGTCGCTCGTGGCGCTGCACCTGGCCGCCCAGGCCCTGCGCTCCGGCGAGTGCATCACAGCCCTCGCCGGCGGCGTGACGGTCATGACGACGCCGGGCGTGTTCACCGAGTTCTCCCGGCAGGGTGGCCTCGCGGCCGACGGGCGCTGCAAGGCGTTCGCGGACGCGGCCGACGGTACCGGCTGGGGCGAAGGCGCCGGCGTCCTCGTCCTCGAACGCCTCTCCGACGCGCGGCGGCACGGCCACCGGGTGCTCGCGCTGATCCGCGGCAGCGCGGTGAACCAGGACGGCGCCTCCAACGGCCTCACCGCGCCGAACGGCCCCTCCCAGCAGCGGGTGATCCGGTCCGCGCTCGCCAGCGCGGGCGTCCAGCCGGCCGAGGTCGACGCGGTCGAGGCGCACGGCACCGGCACCACGCTCGGCGACCCGATCGAGGCTCAGGCGCTCATCGCCACCTACGGCCGGCAGCGCCCCGGCGGCAAGCCGCTCCTGCTCGGATCCGTCAAGTCGAACCTCGGCCACACCCAGGCCGCCGCCGGCGTCGCCGGGGTCATCAAGATGGTCCTCGCCATGCGCCACGGTGTACTGCCGAAGACCCTGCACGTCGACGCCCCGTCGTCGCATGTGGACTGGTCCGCCGGCACCGTCGAGCTGCTGACCGAGGCCACGCCCTGGAGACGCAACGGGCATCCGCGCCGCGCGGGGGTGTCCGCGTTCGGCATCTCCGGCACCAACGCCCACGTCATCCTCGAGGAGGGCGAGCCGGATCCGGTCATGGCCGGCGAACCGGCCCGGCTGATGCCGTGGCTGTTGTCGGCGAAGACCGCGCCGGCTCTGCGGGACCAGGCGGCTCGGCTGGCCGGTTTCCTGGCCGAGCGCCCGGATGCCGACCTGGCCGCGGTCGCCCGCTCCCTGGCCGCTCGGTCCTCGTTCCCGCATCGGGCCGTCGTGGTCGCCGACGATCACGAGCGCCTTTTGGCGGAGTTGGACGAACCGCCGATCAGAGGCGTGGCTGGCGGTGGTGCTGATCCGGTGTTCGTGTTTCCGGGTCAGGGTGCGCAGTGGGTGGGGATGGGTTTGGCGTTGTGGGATGCCGAGCCGGTGTTCGCCGAGTCGATGGTCCGTTGTGCGGCTGCGTTGAGGCCGTTTGTGGACTGGGATCTGCGGGCGGTGCTGGGCGACGCCGAAATGCTGGAGCGGGTGGATGTGGTGCAGCCGGCGACGTGGGCGGTGATGGTGTCTCTGGCCGAGTTGTGGCGTTCGGTGGGCGTGCGGCCGGCCGGTGTCGTGGGCCATTCACAAGGTGAGATCGCGGCGGCCGTGGTGTCGGGTGGACTGTCCCTTGAGGATGGCGCCCGGGTGGTGGCGCTGCGGAGTAAGGCGATCCTGGGGTTGTCGGGGTCGGGTGGGATGGTGTCGGTGCCGTTGCCGTTGGAGCGGGTGTTGGCTTTGATTGGGCCGGGTGTGTCGGTGGCGGCGGTGAATGGTCCGGCGCAGGTGGTGGTGAGTGGGTCTGGGGCGGATGCGTTCGCGGAGGCGCATGCCGATTTGG
The DNA here is from genome assembly GCF_050948465.1 of Dactylosporangium sp. CA-092794. Lineage (NCBI taxonomy): Bacteria > Bacillati > Actinomycetota > Actinomycetes > Micromonosporales > Micromonosporaceae > Dactylosporangium > Dactylosporangium sp. CA-092794. The sequence goes on from NZ_CP192044.1 coordinate 5,840,802, forward strand.
GTGTGCGGCGGATCAATGTGGATTATGCGTCACATTCGGTGCAGGTGGAGGCGTTGCGGGAGCGGCTTGAGGCTGATCTGGCCGGGTTGGATCCGCAGGAGAGTGGGGTGCCGTTTCATTCCACTGTGGACGCGGCTTCGGGTGGTGAGGGTGGGTATTGGTATCGGAATTTGCGGTATACGGTTCGGTTCGGTGATGTGATCGCGGGGCTGGTTGCTGCGGGGCATCGGACGTTTGTTGAGGTGAGTCCGCATCCGGTGCTGGCGATGGCGGTGGAGCAGGCGGGCGAGGATCTGGTGGTCGCCGGGACGCTGCGGCGGGATGACGGTGGGCGGGAGCGGTGGCTGCGGTCTTTGGGTGCGGTGCATGTGGCTGGTGTGGGTGTGGACTGGGCGGCGGTGCTGGGTGGGGTGGGGGCGTCGGGGGTGGAGTTGCCGACGTACGCGTTCCAGCGGCGGCGATACTGGCCGCGGGTCAACGGCGGCGAGCGCGGCCGCGGCGACGTCGTCGACGCGCGGTTCTGGGCCGCCGTCGAGCGCCAGGACGCGGCCGCGCTCACCGCCGAGCTGCACATGACCGAACCGGACCGGGACGCCGTCGAACGGCTGCTGCCCGCACTGTCGACGTGGCGGCGGCGATCGAGGACGCACGCGATCGTCGACGGGTGGCGGTACCGCATCTCCTGGGTGCCGCTCGGCGCCCCGCCCGCGCCGGCCCTCTCCGGCCGCTGGCTGGTGGTCACCGCACCCGGCCACGACGGCACCGAGACCGCGATCCTGACCGCCCACGGCGCCCACGTGACCACCGTCGAACTCGACGCGACCGCCACCGACCGGGAAACGGTCGCCGCGACGCTTCGCGAACTCACCGGACCGGAGCCGCCGCGCGGTGTGGTGTCGCTGCTCGGATTGGACGAACGGCCGTACCCGGGACTCGCCGGTCTGTCCGCCGGCGTCGCCGGTTCACTGCTGCTCATCCAGGCCCTCGGCGACATCGGCAGCACCGCCCCGCTGTGGCTGGCGACCCGCGGCGCCGTCGGCACGGGCGGCTCCGACGTTCCCGGCAACCCCGGCCAGGCCCAGCTGTGGGGCCTGGGCCGGGTCGCCGCCCTCGAACACCCGCAGCGCATCGGCGGCACCGTCGACCTCCCCGCCGCCTGGGATCCGCGCACCGAACGGGCCTGGTGCGCCGTCCTCGCGGGATGGGCGGACGAGGACCAGGTGGCGATCCGCGCCGCCGGCGTGTACGCCGCCCGGCTCGTCCGCGCCGGGCTCGGCACCGCGAACCCGCGCCGGCACTGGCGGCCCGGCGGCACCGTCCTCGTCACCGGCGGTACCGGCACCCTCGGCCTGCACCTGACCCGGTGGCTCGTCGGCGGCGGGGCCCGGCGGGTCGTGCTGACCGGCCGGCGGGGGATGGCGACGCCGGGCGCCGACGAGCTCGTCGCCGAGTTCACCGGCGGGCCGGCCCGGGTGGAGATCGTCGCCTGCGACGCCGCCGACCGCGCCGCCCTCGCCGACCTGCTGGGCCGGCTCGACCGCGACGGCGAACCCGTCCGGACGGTCATCCACGCCGCGGCGTTCATCGAGCTCGGCGCGCTCGCCGACACCGGCCTGCCGGCCGTCGCCGAGGTGTTGCGGGCCAAGACCGTCGGCGCCCGGCACCTCGCCGAGCTGCTCGACCCGGCCGCCCTCGACGCGTTCGTCCTGTTCTCCTCGATCGCCGGCGTGTGGGGCAGCGGCAGCCACGGCGCCTATGCCGCGGCCAACGCCTACCTCGACAGTTACGCCCAGACCCTGCGCGCCGCCGGCTACCCGGTCACCTGCGTCGAGTGGGGCGTCTGGGCCGCGATCAACCAGTGGTCGCCGACCGAGAAGGCCGCCGACCTCACCCCGGAGGTGTTGCGCGGGCACGGGCTGCGGTTCATGAACCCGGAGCTTGCCGTCGGCGGCCTGCAGCAGGCGCTCGACCACGACGAGACGCTCGTCGCGATCGCCGACACCGACTGGGAGCGGTTCGCGCCGGTGTTCACCGCCCGCCGGCCGAGTCCGCTGCTGAGCGGGCTCGGGCCGGTCGCCGTACCGGATGATGATGTGCCGACCGATGACTCCGCGCTCGCCCAGCGGCTCGCCGGCGTTGCCGCACCGGAGCGCGAACGGGTCGTCCTCACCCTGGTCCGCGACCTCGCCGCCGTGGTACTCCAGCACGCCGACGGCCACGCGATCGACGGCGCCACCGCGTTCCGCGACATGGGCTTCGACTCCGTCACCGCGGTCGAGCTGCGCAACCGGCTCGGCACCGCGACCGGGCTCACGCTGCCGGCGACTCTCGTCTTCGACTACCCGACCCCGGCCGCGCTCGCCGGACACCTCCTCGCCGAGGTCACCGGGAGCGCGACGGCGCCCGAGCCGGCCCAGGCGGCTCGCCCGGCGACCGACGAGCCGATCGCGATCGTCGGCCTGGGCTGCCGCTACCCCGGCGGAGTCAGTACCCCCGAAGCGCTCTGGTCCTTGCTCGTCGATGAGCGCGACGTCATCGCCGAGTTCCCCGCCGACCGCGGCTTCGACACCGACTCCTGGTATGACCCGGACCCCGACCACCCGGCGACCAGCTATACCCGCCGCGGCGGTTTCCTCGCCGACGTCGCCGGGTTCGACGCCGCGTTCTTCGGCATCAGCCCCCGCGAGGCCCTGGCGATGGACCCGCAGCAGCGGCTGCTCCTGGAGACCGTGTGGGAGGCGGTCGAGCACGCCGGCATCGACCCGCAGCGGCTCCGCGGCTCCAGCACCGGCGTCTACATCGGCGGATCCGCGCAGGATTACGCCAGCCTGCTCGGCGACGGTACCGCGGACAACGCCGGACACGCGATGATCGGCAACGTCACCAGCGTCATCTCCGGCCGGCTCGCATACGCCATGGGGCTCGAAGGCCCGGCCGTGTCCGTCGACACCGCCTGCTCCTCCTCGCTGGTCGCCCTGCACCTGGCCGCCCAGGCCCTCCGCGGCGGCGAGTGCGACCTGGCCATCGCGGGCGGGGTGACCGTGATGTCGACCCCGGCGGCGTTCGTCGGGTTCAGCCGGCAGCGGGCCCTGGCCGTGGACGGGCGCTGCAAAGCGTTCGCGGCCGGCGCCGACGGCATGGGCCTGGCCGAGGGCGTCGGCGTGCTGGTCGTGGAGCGGCTCGCCGACGCCCGCCGCAACGGCCACGACATCCTCGCGGTGGTACGCGGCAGTGCGGTGAATCAGGACGGGGCGTCGAACGGTCTGACCGCCCCGAACGGCCCGTCGCAGCAGCGGGTCATCCGGCAGGCCCTGGCCAACGCCGGCGTACGCCCGGACGACGTGGACGTGGTGGAGGCGCACGGGACCGGCACCGCCCTGGGCGATCCGATCGAGGCGCAGGCGCTGATCGCCACGTACGGTCAGGACCGGCCCGCCGACCGGCCACTGCTGCTCGGCTCGGTCAAGTCGAACATCGGCCACACTCAGGCGGCGTCGGGGGCGGCCGGGATCATCAAAATGGTCCTGGCGTTGCGTCATGGGGTGTTGCCCCGGACCTTGCACGTGGACGCGCCGTCGTCGCATGTGGACTGGTCGGCGGGAGCGGTCGCGCTGTTGACGGAGGCCACGCCGTGGGCGGCGAATGGTCATCCGCGGCGGGCGGGTGTGTCGTCGTTTGGGATTTCCGGCACGAATGCGCATGTGATTTTGGAGGAGGTCGAGCCGGAGGCGGTTGTTCCGGCCGAGTCGGTCGGTGTGGTGCCGTGGTTGTTGTCGGCGAAGTCGGAGCCGGCGTTGGGTGAGCAGGTGCGGCGGTTGGCCGAGTTCGTGGCCGGTCAGTCGTCGGTCGATGCCCTCGGGGTCGGCCGTGCTCTGGTCACCGGTCGGTCGCGGTTCGCGCATCGGGCGGTGGTGCTGGGCCCGAAGACGATCACGGGTGTGGCGGGTCCGGGTCGCCTGGCGATGGTGTTTTCGGGTCAGGGCAGTCAGCGGGTCGGTATGGGTTTGGACCTGTATGGGCGGTATCCGGTGTTCGCGGCGGCGTTCGATGAGGTGTGCGGGCATTTGGGGATGCCGTTGCGTGACCTGATCGCTGATGGCGGGGATCTGGATCAGACGGCGAATACGCAGGCTGCTCTGTTTGCGGTGCAGGTGGCGTTGTTCCGTTTGGTGGAGTCGTGGGGGATCCGTCCTGATGTTCTTGCGGGTCATTCGATTGGTGAGGTGACCGCGGCGTATGTGGCTGGGGTGTGGGACCTGGCGGATGCGGCGCGGATTGTGGCGGCGCGGGGCCGGTTGATGCAGGCGCTACCGGCTGGCGGGGCGATGGTGGCGCTGACCGCATCGCATGAGGAGGCTATGGACCTGATCGCCGGGCATACCGATGTGGGTGTAGCCGCCGTGAACGGTCCGCGGTCGACGGTGATTTCCGGTGCGGCCGAGATGGTGTTGGGGCTGGCCGATCGGTGGCGGGATCGAGGGGGTAAGGCCCGGCGGTTGCGGGTGAGTCATGCGTTCCATTCGCCGTTGATGGAGCCGATGCTGGGCGAGTTCGCGACCGTGCTGGACAGTGTGGTGTGGCGTGAGCCGTCGATTCCTGTGGTTTCGGGTACGCCCGGTGCGGAGGTGACCGGTCCGGCGTATTGGGTGGCGCATGTCCGTGAGGCAGTGCGGTATCACGATGCGGTGTCCGCGTTGGGTGCGGACATTTTCCTGGAGTTGGGGCCGGATGGGTCGTTGTCGGCGATGGCCGATGGCGGGGTGTGGTTGCCGGCGTTGCGGGCGGGGCGGGACGAGGCTGAGACGCTGCTGACGGCCGTCGCTGGGGTCCATGTGCATGGTGGGACCGTGGACTGGGCGGCGCTGCTCGGCGGGGCCGTGGCCGGGCGGGTGGAGCTGCCGACGTACGCCTTCCAGCACCAACGGTTCTGGCCCGAGACTCGGCGGCGGGTGGCACCGCATGGGCTCGAAACCCTCGACGCCGAGTTCTGGGCGGCGGTTGAGCGGCAGGATGCGGGGTCGGTGTTGCCGATGCTGTCGTCGTTGCGGCAGCGGCAGTCGAAGGCCACGGTGGACGGTTGGCGGTACCAGATCGGCTGGTCCCGGCTCGCCGGTCAGCCGGTGGCGTTGTCGGGCCTGTGGGCGGTGATCGCGGCGCCCGGTACCGGTGATGACGTCGCGGCGGAGCTGGCTGCGGCGGGCGCTGAGGTGGTGCGGCTGAGCCCGGGCGACCCGGTGCCGGAGGTGGCCGGCGGCGTGTTGCTGGCTTCGCCGGGCCGCGAATGTGCCGTGGAGTTGCTGGTGGTGGCGCGGCAGTGGGGTCCGGTGCCGTTGTGGGTGGTGACCCGGGAGTTGGACACGAATGCGTGGCAGGGGCAGGTGTGGGGCCTCGGCCGGGTGATCGGTGTGGAGCAGCCGGATCGGTGGGGTGGTCTGGTCGATCTCGCGGATGGTGCGCCGGCGGGGTCGTTGGTGGCGGCGATGGGTTCGGGCGAGGACCAGGTCTCGGCGCGGGCGGACGGCCTCTACGGGATGCGGTTGCGTCCGGCGCCGGTCGACAGGAGTGCGGGCTGGGAGCCCTCGGGGACGGTCCTGGTGACCGGTGGTACGGGCGCCCTTGGGCTGCGGGTGGCGCGGTGGCTGGCCGAGCACGGGGCGGAGCGCCTCGTCCTGGTCAGCCGGCGGGGTGGTCCGGCGCCGGATCTCGGGATCCCGGTGGAGGTCGTGGCGGCGGATGCGGCGGATCGCGATGCGATGGCGGCGGTCCTGGCCGAGTATCCGGTGACGGCGGTCGTGCATGCGGCCGGGGTGATTGATGACGGGGTGTTGGGGTCGTTGACGCCGGAGCGGTTCGACACGGTGGCTCGGGCGAAGATCGACGCGGTCCTGAACCTCGACGCGTTGACGGCGGACCTGGGTTTGCAGGCGTTTGTCGTCTTCTCGTCGGTGGCGGCCCTGTTCGGGTCGCCGGGGCAGGGGAACTATGCCGCCGCCAACGGGTTCCTGGACGCCTACGCGCGGCAGCGCCGGGCTCAGGGCGCGCCGATGGTCTCCATCGGGTGGGGCGCGTGGGCCGGCGACGGGCTGGCCGCGGGGATCCGGCGGAGTGCTGTCGCGGGCATGGACCCGGCGCTGGCGGTGACGGCGCTGGAGCACGCGGTCCGCGAAGGGTACCTGGCGGTGGCCGATGTCGACTGGCGGAAGGTGGTCGAGCTCAGTGCTGGCCGGGTTCGGGCCTGGCTGACCGAGCTGCCCGACGTGCGGGCCGCACTCGCCGAACGGGCCGGCGGCGCCGGGGACTCGGCCTGGCTCGACCGCATCGGCGACACCCCCGCCGGGCAGCGCCTCCCGCTGATCCTCACGCTCGTCCGGGAGGAGGCCGCGGCCGCCCTCGGCCACCACGGGCCCGACGACATTCCGCCCGACGTCGTCTTCCGGGAGCTGGCCTTCGACTCACTGACCGCCGTCGACCTGCGCAACCGGCTGACGGCCGCCATCGGGCTGACGCTGCCGGCCACGATGGTGTTCGACCACCCGACACCGCGGGCGCTCGCCGAGTACCTCGACGCCGAACTCTCCGGTGGTGCCGGCGGCCCCGGACCGTCCGTCCTCGATGAGCTCAGCCGCCTCGAGAACGTCCTCGCCGGTCTCACCGCCGACAACCTCGCCGTGACGCTGCCCGGCGAGGAGGCCCGGCGCGAAGTCACCGGCCGGCTCAAGGCGCTCATGGCCGCCTGGCGCGACATCCAGCACGACGACGGCGATGGCGAGAACGTCGCCGAACAGCTCCAGGACGCCTCCGACGCCGACCTGTTCGACTTCATCGACAACCGGTACGGCCAGTCATGACGCCTCCCTTTGCCGCTAGCGAAGAAACTGTGGGTGATCGGCAGTGAGCACCGAGAACAAGCTCCGGGAGTACCTCAAGCGGGTCACGGTCGATCTCCATGAGACCAGCCGCCGGCTCGCCGAGGTCGAGGCGAAGTCACACGAGCCGATCGCGATCGTGGGCATGAGCTGCCGGTTCCCGGGCGGGATCGCGACGCCTGAAGCGCTGTGGGAGCTGCTGGCGTCCGGCGGCGACGCGATCGGAGAGTTCCCGGCCGACCGCGGCTGGGACCTCGACTCGTGGTATCACCCCGATCCCGAGCACCCCGGCACGAGCTACGTCCGCGAGGGCGGGTTCCTGACCGACGCGACGCTGTTCGACGCCGCGTTCTTCGGCATCAGCCCGCGCGAGGCGATCGCCATGGACCCGCAGCAGCGGCTGCTGCTCACCACGGTCTGGGAGGCGCTGGAGCGGAGCGGAATCGACCCGGCCGCGCTCAAGGGCAGCAGTACCGGCGTGTACGTCGGAACCAACGGCCAGGACTATCCGACGCTGCTGAGCGTCACCGACGCCGCCGCCGAGGGGTTCGCCGGCACCGGCAACGCCGCCAGTGTCCTGTCCGGCCGCGTCGCCTACGTCCTCGGCCTCGAAGGGCCCGCCGTCTCCATCGACACGGCCTGCTCGTCGGCGCTCGTCGCGGTACACCTGGCCGCGCAGGCCCTGCGCTCCGGCGAGTGCACCCTCGCCGTGGCCGGCGGCGTCACCGTCATGTCGACCCCCAGCGTGTTCGTCGAATTCTCCCGCCAGCGCGGCCTGGCCCCCGACGGGCGCTGCAAAGCATTCGCCGACACCGCCGACGGCACCGGCTGGAGCGAGGGCGCCGGCATCCTCGTCTTGGAGAAGCTGTCCGAGGCCCGCCGCCACGGCCACCCGGTCCTCGCCGTCGTCCGCGGCAGCGCCGTCAACCAGGACGGCGCCTCCAACGGCCTGACCGCCCCGAACGGCCCGTCGCAGCAGCGGGTCATCCGGGCCGCCCTCGTCAACGCCCGGCTCTCGCCCGGCGAGGTCGACGCCGTCGAGGCCCACGGCACCGGTACGACGCTCGGCGACCCCATCGAGGCCCAGGCCCTGCTCGCCACCTACGGCCGGGAACGGCCCGCGGACCGGCCGCTGCTGCTCGGCTCGGTGAAGTCGAACATCGGGCACACCCAGGCCGCGGCCGGGGCCGCCGGCATCATCAAGATGGTCCTCGCGATGCACCACGGCATCCTGCCCCGGACGCTGCACGTGGACACCCCGTCGACGCACGTCGACTGGACGGCGGGCGCGGTCGAGCTGCTCACGTCGGCGCGGCCGTGGACCGTCGACGGCCGGCCGCGCCGGGCCGGCGTGTCGTCCTTCGGCGTCAGCGGCACCAACGCGCACGTCATCCTCGAAGAAGCGCAGCCGCAGCCTCAGGCGCCCGGGGCGTCGAGCGGTCCGTGGCCGTGGCTGTTGTCGGCGAAGTCCGAACCGGCCCTGCGAGACCAGGCGGCCAGGCTCGCCGGTTTCCTGGCCGAGCGTCCGGATGCCGATCTCGCCGCGGTCGCCCGTTCTCTGGCTGCTCGGTCGTCGTTCGCGCATCGGGCCGTCGTGGTCGCCGGCGACCGCGAGCACCTTTTGGCGGACCTGAACGAACCGTCGATCCGGGGCGTTGCTGCGACCAGCGCCGATCCGGTGTTTGTGTTTCCGGGTCAGGGTGCGCAGTGGGTGGGGATGGGTTTGGCGTTGTGGGACAGCGAGCCGGTGTTCGCCGAGTCGATGGCTCGTTGTGCGACGGCCTTGGAGCCGTTTGTGGACTGGGATCTGCGGGCGGTGCTGGGTGACGCCGAAATGCTGGAGCGGGTGGATGTGGTGCAGCCCGCGACGTGGGCGGTGATGGTGTCCCTGGCCGAACTGTGGCGGTCGGTCGGCGTGCGGCCGGCGGCGGTGGTGGGGCATTCGCAGGGTGAGATCGCGGCGGCGGTGGTGTCGGGTGGTCTGTCTCTTGAGGATGGTGCCCGGGTGGTGGCGCTGCGGAGTAGGGCGATCCTGGGGTTGTCGGGGTTGGGTGGGATGGTGTCGGTGCCGTTGCCGTTGGAGCGGGTGCTGGCCCTGATTGGACCGGATCTGTCGGTGGCGGCGGTGAACGGTCCGGCGCAGGTGGTGGTGAGTGGGTCTGGGGCGGATGCGTTCGCGGAGGCGCATGCCGATTTGGGTGTACGGCGGATCAATGTGGACTACGCGTCGCATTCGGTACAGGTGGAGGCGCTGCGGGACCGGCTCCAGGTGGAGCTGGCCGGGTTGGATCCGCATGACGGCGAGGTGCCGTTTCATTCCACTGTGGATGCGTCGGACGACGACGGCGGGTATTGGTATCGGAATTTGCGGTATACGGTCCGGTTCGGTGATGTGATCGCGGCGCTGGTTGCCGGCGGGCATCGGACGTTCGTGGAAGTCAGTCCGCATCCGGTGCTGGCGATGGCGGTGGAGCAGGCGGGCGAGGACCTTGTGGTCGCCGGCACGCTGCGGCGGGACGACGGTGGGCGGGAGCGGTGGCTGCGATCCCTGGGCGCCGTGCACGTGGCCGGGGTGAACGTGGACTGGGCGGCGGTGCTCGGCGCGGCTGGTGGGCCGCCGGTGGAGCTGCCGACGTACCCGTTCCAGCCGCGGCGGTACTGGCCCGAGCTCACCGGCGGGCGGCCCGGCGATGTCGGCGCCGCCGGTCTGCGTCCGGCCGTCCACCCGCTGCTCGGCGCGGCCGTCTCCCTCGCCGACGGCACCGGCGTCGTCCTGACCGGCCGCCTGTCGCTGACCGGCCAGCGGTGGCTCGCCGACCACGCCCTCGGCGGCACCCCGATCCTGCCCGGCACCGCGCTCCTCGACCTCGCCGTCCACGCCGGCGACCAGGTCGGCTGCGGCACCGTCGACGAACTGACGCTGCACACACCGCTGGTCCTGCCGGCGCGCGGCGGCGTCCAGGTCCAGGTCTGGGCCGGGGGCGCCGACGAGACCGGGCGGCGGCCGGTCAACGTCTACGCCCGCCCCGAGCACGACGGCGCCGCCGAGGGGCCGTGGACGCTGCACGCCACCGGGGTGCTCAGCGCGGAGCCCGGCCGCACTCCGGCCGCCCTCACCGCCTGGCCGCCGGCCGGTGCCGAACCGGTCGCGATCGACGGGATGTACGAGCGGCTGGCCGGCAACGGCTACGCGTACGGGCCGGTGTTCCAGGGGCTGCGCGCCGCGTGGCGGGCCGGCCGGGACGTCTACGCCGAGGTCGAGCTGCCCGAGCCGATGTCCGCCGACGGCTTCGGCGTGCACCCGGCGCTGCTGGATGCCGCCCTGCACCCCATCGGTGTCAGCGGGCTCACCGGCGATACCGAGCCGGTCCTGCCGTTCTCGTGGAGCGGGGTCCGGCTGTACGCCACCGGCGCCCGCCGGCTGCGCGTCCACCTCGCGCCGGTCGCGGACGGCCGGGTCGCCGTCGGCGTGTTCGATCCCGAGGGGCAGGCGGTGCTCACCGCCGCCACGCTGGTACTCCGGCCGGTCAGCGCCGAGCAGCTCGCCACCGCCACCGCTCCGTCCGACGGGCAGGCCCTGCTCGCCGTCGAATGGGTACCGCTGCCGGTCGTCGAGCCGGCCGGCGCGGAGTGGCCGGCCTTCGTGGAGGTGCCGGCGGGGGACGTGCACGTCGTCGCGGCGGCGGCGCTGGGCTCGGTGCAGGCGCGGCTGGCCGACCCGGACGCCGACGGGCCGCTGGTCATCGTCACCCGCGGCGCCACCGACGGCACCGACCCGGCCGCGGCCGCGGTGTGGGGTCTGGTCCGTTCGGCCCAGTCGGAGCATCCGGGGCGGTTCGTCCTGGTGGACAGCGACGGCGACGCCGACCTCGCGGCCGTGGTCGCGAGCGGGGAGCCGGAGGTCGCGGTTCGCGACGGTGTGCTCCACGGCCGGCGTCTGGACTGGGCCGCCGCCCACCGCCTGGCCATCCCCGGCCTGGACCGGACCGCCTGGCGGATCGATGTCGCCGAGCCGGGCAGCCTCGACAACCTGACCGTCCTGGACTGGGCACCGGCGGCCGCGCCGCTGACGGCCGGGCAGGTCCGGGTCGCCGTGCGCGCGACCGGCCTGAACTTCCGCGACGTGCTGGTCGGGCTGGGCATGTACCCCACCCCGGGCGCGATGATGGGCAGCGAGGCCGCCGGGATCGTCGTCGAGGTCGCGCCGGACGTGACCGGTCTCGCCGCCGGTGACCGGGTCTGCGGCCTCTTCCTCGGCGCCCTGGGGCCGCGGGCCGTCACCGACCACCGGGTGCTGGCCCCGATTCCGGCGGGCTGGTCGTTCACCGACGCGGCGTCGGTGCCGATCGTGTTCCTGACCGCCTTCTACGCGCTGCGCGACATCGCCGCCGTCCGGCCCGGGCAGAAGATCCTCATCCACGCCGTGGCCGGCGGCGTCGGCATGGCGGCCGTGCAGCTGGCCCGGGCGTGGGGCCTGGAGGTGTACGGCACCGCCAGTCCCGGCAAATGGCCCGCGCTCGACGGCTTCGACGGTACACAGCTGGCCTCGTCCCGGGATCTTGACTTCCGCGACCGGTTCCTGGCCGCGACCGGCGGCGACGGTGTCGACGTCGTCCTCAACGCCCTGGCCGGGTCCTTCGTGGACGCGTCGCTGGACCTGCTCCCGCGCGGCGGGCACTTCGTGGAGATGGGCAAGACCGACGTCCGGTCGTCCATCGACCGCGCCGGCGTGGTCTACCGGGCGTTCGACCTGTTCGAGGCCGGGCCGGACCGGATCGGCGAGATGCTCGGCGAACTGCTGGAGCTCTTCGCCGCCGGATCGCTGAGGCTGCTGCCGACGACCGTGTACGAGGCCGCCCGGGCGGTCGAGGCCCTGCGGCACCTCCAGGCGGCCCGCCACATCGGCAAGGTCGTCCTGCGCCTGCCCGCCGGACCCGACCCGGCCGGCACCGTCGTCATCACCGGCGGCACCGGCACCCTCGGCGCGCTCCTCGCCCGGCATCTGGTCGAGGTCCACGGCGTGCGGAACCTGCTGCTGCTGTCCCGGCAGGGCCCGGCCGCCGCCGGGGCCGACGAGCTGACGGCGCTCGGCGCGCAGGTGGTGGCGTGTGACGTCACCGACCGGGAGTCCGTCGCCGCCGCGCTGGCCGGGCACCGGATCACCGGCGTGGTGCACACCGCCGGGGTGCTCGACGACGGCGTCGTCGAGGCACTCACCCCCGAACGGCTCACCGGTGTACTCCGGGCCAAGGCCGATGCCGCCCGGCATCTGCACGAGCTGACGCGGGACCAGGACCTGGCCTGGTTCATCATGTACTCCTCCGCCGCGGCCACGTTCGGTGCACCCGGTCAGGGCAACTACGCCGCCGCCAACGCCTACCTCGACGCCCTCGCGCTGCACCGCCGCAACGAAGGCCGCGCCGGGCAGTCCCTCGCCTGGGGACTGTGGCAGGAGCGCTCGGCGATGACCGGGCACCTCGACGACGCGGACCTCGCCCGGATCAACCGCGGCGGCGTCGGCGCCCTCACCGCCGAGCAGGGCCTCGCGCTCTTCGACGCCGCCGTGCTGGTCGACCGGCCCCAGCTGGTCCCCGTGCGGCTCGACACCGCCGGGCTGCGCCGCGCGGGCGCGGGCGCGGTACCGCCGCTGTGGCGCGTCCTGGCCGGTGGACCCGCCCGCCGCACCGCCGCCACGACCGGCGGCCGGTCGGGGCTCGTCGCCGAGCTCGGCGGGCTCGGCGCCGCCGAACGCGAGGCGAAGCTGCTGGATCTGGTGCGCACGCAGGCGGCGATCGTCCTCGGCCACGCCGACACCGGCGCCGTCGACCCGGACGTGGCGTTCCGTGACCTCGGCTTCGACTCGCTGACCGCGGTCGAGCTGCGCAACCGGGTCGCCGCCGGCACCGGCCTGCGGCTGCCCGCCACGCTGGTGTTCGACCACCCGAACGCCCGGCAACTGGCCCGGTTCCTGCTCGCCGAGGTGTTCGGCGCGCCGAGCGCCACGGTCGTGCGCAGTGTCGCCGCCGCCGTCGACGAACCCGTCGCCATTATCGGTATGAGCTGCCGGTTCCCCGGTGGATCCGGCACCCCCGAGGCGTTCTGGGACCTCCTGGCCGCCGGTACCGACGCCGTCGGGCCTGCCCCCGCGGACCGCGGCTGGGACAGCGCCACCTGGTACGACCCCGATCCCGAGCACGCCGGGACCAGCTACGCCCGCGAAGGCGCGTTCGTCACCGACGTCGCCGGGTTCGACGCCGCGTTCTTCGGCATCAGCCCCCGCGAGGCGCTCGCCATGGACCCGCAGCAGCGGCTGTTGCTGGAGACGTCGTGGGAGGCTCTCGAACGGGCCGGGATCGACCCGGCCCGGCTGCGCGGCACCGACACCGGCGTCTACGTCGGCATCGCCGGCTCCGACTACGCCATGCGCCTTGCCGCCGACCCGGCCAACATCGACGGGCACGCGCTGACCGGCATGAGCACCAGCGTCGCCTCCGGCCGCGTCGCCTACACCCTCGGCCTCGAAGGCCCGGCCCTGTCGGTCGACACCGCGTGTTCGTCGGCGCTGGTTGCCCTGCACCTGGCGGCTCAGGCGCTGCGGGCCGGGGAGTGCTCGATGGCGCTCGCCGGCGGCGTCTCGGTGATGTCGACGCCCAGCACCTTCGTCGAGTTCTCCCGGCAGCGGGCGATGTCTGCGGACGGGCGGTGCAAGGCGTTCGCGGACGCCGCCGACGGCACCGGCTGGGGCGAGGGTATCGGCATCCTCGTCCTCAAACGGCTCTCCGAGGCCCGCCGCCGCGGCCACCCTGTCCTCGCCGTCGTCCGCGGCAGCGCCGTCAACCAGGACGGCGCCTCCAACGGCCTCACCGCCCCGAACGGCCCCTCCCAGCAGCGGGTCATCCGGGCCGCGCTCGCCAACGCCGGCCTGCGGCCCGACGAGGTCGACGCCGTCGAGGCCCACGGGACCGGCACCACCCTCGGCGACCCCATCGAGGCGCAGGCCCTGCTCGCCACCTACGGCCAGGACCGGCCCGCGGACCGGCCGCTGCTGCTCGGGTCGGTGAAGTCGAACATCGGCCACACCCAGGCCGCGGCGGGCGCGGCCGGACTGATCAAGATGGTCCTCGCGCTGCGGCACGGCGTGCTGCCCAAGACGCTGCACGTGGACGCACCGTCGACGCACGTGGACTGGACGGCGGGCGCGGTCGAGCTGCTCACGTCGGCGCGGCCGTGGACCGCCGACGGCCGGCCCCGGCGGGCCGGGGTCTCCGCCTTCGGCATCTCCGGCACCAACGCCCACGTCATCCTCGAGGAAGCGCAGCCGCAGCCCCAGCCGCTCGGGGCGTCGAGTGGTCCGTGGCCGTGGTTGTTGTCGGCGAAGTCCGAACCGGCTCTGCGGGACCAGGCGGCTCGGCTGGCCGGTTTCCTGGCCGAGCGTCCGGATGTCGACCTGGCTGCGGTCGCCCGTTCTCTGGCGGCTCGGTCGTCGTTCGCGCATCGGGCCGTCGTGGTCGCCGGCGACCGCGGGCATCTCTTGGCGGAGTTGGAGGAACCGCTGATCAAGGGTGTGGCCGGTGGTGGTGATCCGGTGTTCGTGTTCCCCGGCCAGGGTGCGCAGTGGGTGGGGATGGGTTTGGCGTTGTGGGATGCCGAGCCGGTGTTCGCCGAGTCGATGGCCCGTTGTGCGGCCGCGCTGAAGCCGTTTGTGGACTGGGATCTGCGGGCGGTGCTGGGCGACGCCGAAATGCTGGAGCGGGTGGATGTGGTGCAGCCGGCGACGTGGGCGGTGATGGTGTCCCTGGCCGAGTTGTGGCGGTCGGTGGGCGTGCGGCCGGCCGGTGTCGTGGGCCATTCGCAGGGTGAGATCGCGGCGGCCGTGGTGTCGGGTGGGCTGTCCCTTGAGGACGGTGCCCGGGTGGTGGCGCTGCGGAGTAGGGCGATCCTGGGGTTGTCGGGGTCGGGTGGGATGGTGTCGGTGCCGCTGCCGTTGGAGCGGGTGCTGGCTTTGATCGGGCCGGGTGTGTCGGTGGCGGCGGTGAACGGTCCGGCGCAGGTGGTGGTGAGTGGGTCTGGGGCGGATGCGTTCGCGGAGGCGCATGCGGATTTGGGTGTGCGCCGGGTCAATGTGGATTATGCGTCGCATTCGGTGCAGGTGGAGGCGTTGCGGGATCGGCTTGAGGCTGATCTGGCGGGTCTCGATCCGCAGGAAGGTGATGTGCCGTTCCATTCCACTGTGGATGCGTCGGACGGCGAGGGCGGGTATTGGTATCGGAATTTGCGGTATACGGTCCGGTTCGGTGATGTGATCGCGGCGCTGGTCGCCGGCGGGCATCGGACGTTTGTTGAGGTGAGTCCGCATCCGGTCTTGGCGATGGCTGTCGAGCAGGCGGGCGGAGACCTGATCGTGGCGGGCTCGCTGCGGCGGGACGACGGCGGGCGGGAGCGCTGGCTGCGGTCGGTCGCGGCGCTGCACGTGGCCGGGCTGCCGGTGGACTGGTCCGCGGTCATCGGCGCGGCGGCCACACCGCAGGCGCTGCCCACGTACGCGTTCCAGCGGCAGCGGTACTGGCCGCAGCCGGGCACCGGCCGCCCCGGCGACGCGGGCGCCGTCGGGCAGCGCACGGCCCGGCACCCGCTGCTCGGCGCCGCGATCTCGCTCGCCGACGGCGACGGGGTCCTGCTCACCGGCCGGCTGTCGGTCGCCGCGCAGCCGTGGCTGGCCGACCACGCCGTCGGCGGCGCCGTACTCCTGCCCGGCACCGCATTCGTCGACCTCGCCGTGCACGCCGGTGACCAGGTCGGCTGCGGTTTCCTCGACGAGCTGACCCTCCACACCCCGCTCGTCCTCCCGGCCGCCGGGGGCGTCGCGCTGCAGGTGTGGGCCGGTGACGCCGACGACACCGGCCGCCGGCCCGTCAACGTGTACTCGCGGCCGGACGGCCCCGATAGCCCGTGGACCCGGCACGCGACCGGCGTTCTCAGCCCCGAGGCCGGGACCGCCCCCGCCGCGGTCGACACGTGGCCGCCGGCCGGCGTGGACCCGGTCGCCGTCGCCGGCGTGTACGAGCGGCTCGCCGAGGGCGGCTTCGTCTACGGTCCTACGTTCCAGGGGCTGCGGGCGGCCTGGCGCGCCGGCGCCGATGTCTACGCCGAGGTGACGCTCCCCGAGACGGCGACGCCGGACGGGTACGGTGTGCACCCGGCGCTGCTCGACGCGGCCCTGCACCCGATCGGCCCGGCCGGCCTGCTCGGCGACGCCGGAGCGATGCTGCCGTTCGGCTGGACCGGTGTCCGGCTCTACGCCACCGGTGCCCGGACCCTGCGCGTCCAGCTGTCGAGGACGGACGCCGGTATCACCGTCGCCGTGTTCGACACCGAGGGACAGCCGGTCCTCAGCGCGGACGCCCTCGTCCTGCGCGCCGTGACCGCCGACCAGCTGCGGCTCGCCACCGCGGATGCCGCCCTGCCGCTCCTGACCGTCGACTGGGTCCCGGTGACCGCGGCCGAGCCGCCCGGCGACCTGACGGCCGAGACGTTCGCGGTCCCGGCGCTGGACGTGCACGCGGCGACGGCGCTGGTGCTGGAGCGGTTGCAGGCGTGGCTGGCGGCGCCGTCGGCGGACCGGTTGGTGGTCCGGACGGCCGGTGCTGTCGATGGCGGTGATCTGGGTGCGGCGGCGGTGTGGGGGTTGGTGCGGTCGGCGCAGTCGGAGCATCCTGGCCAGTTCGTGCTGCTGGACGGCGACTTCGACGTGGCGGCCGTGCTCGCGTCCGGTGAACCGGAGCTGGCCGTTCGTGACGGTGTCCTGTACGCCCGGCGGCTGACCCGGGCGGTCGGTGGCCGGGCCGAGCCGCGTGCGCTCGATCCGGACGGCACGGTCGTGATCACCGGCGGTACGGGGACGCTGGGTGGTCTCCTCGTCCGGCATCTGATCGAAACGTACGGGGTGCGGGACCTGCTGGTGCTGTCCCGGCAGGGTACGGCGGCCCCGGGTGCTGCGGAGCTCATGGCGTTGGGGGCGGAGGTCGTGGCGTGTGATGTCGCCGATCGGGGTGCGCTCGCTTCGGTGTTGGCGGGTCGGCGGATGACGGGTGTGGTGCATGTCGCGGGTGTGCTGGATGACGGGGTGGTGGAGTCGCTTTCTGCGGAGCGTCTTGCGGGGGTGTTGCGGGTGAAGGCGGATGCGGCGTGGCATTTGCATGAGTTGACCCGGGGTCAGGATTTGGCGTGGTTCGTCATGTATTCGTCGGCCGCGGCCACGTTCGGGGCGGCTGGGCAGGGCAATTACGCGGCGGCCAACGCTTATCTCGACGCCCTTGCATTGCGCCGGCGGAACGAGGGTCTCGCCGGGCAGTCTCTCGCCTGGGGCCTGTGGGAGCGGCGCTCGACGATGACCGGGCACCTCGACCAGGCCGACCTCGCCCGGATGGGCCGGGGCGGCGTCGAGGCGCTCACCTCCGCGCAGGGCCTCGCGCTCTTCGACGCCGCCGTCCGCGCCGACCCGGCCCAATTGGTCCTCATGCGGCTCGACGTGGCCGCGATGCGGCGGGGCGGGACGGCCGCGGTACCGCCACTGTGGCGCGTCCTCGCCGGCGCCCCGGGACGCCGGACCGCCGCCACGGCCGGCTCCGCCGAGCTCGCCGACCGCCTCGCCGCGCTCGGCACGGCCGAACGCGAAGCAACGGTGCTCGACCTCGTCCGCGTCCAGGCCGCCGTCGTCCTCGGCCACGCCGGTGCCGCCGCCGTCGACCCCGACGTGGCGTTCCGCGACCTCGGCTTCGACTCGCTGACCGCGGTCGAGCTGCGCAACCGGCTCGCCGCCGGCACCGGGCTGCGGCTCCCGGCGACGCTCGTCTTCGACTACCCGAGCGCGCGAGTGCTGGCCCGGTTCCTGCTCGCCGAGGTGTTCGGCACCCGGACCGGCGTCGTCCGCCCGACCACGACCGCCGGCGGCTCCGACGAACCCATCGCCATCGTCGGCATGGGCTGCCGGTTCCCCGGTGGAGTCGACACCCCCGAAGCACTGTGGACCCTCCTGGCCGCCGGCCGCGATGCCGTCGGCCTGTTCCCGGCCGACCGCGGCTGGGACCTGGCCACCTGGTACGACCCCGATCCCGAGCACGCCGGGACCAGCTACGCCCGCGAAGGCGGCTTCCTCGACGACGCGGCCGGCTTCGACGCGAGCTTCTTCGGGATCAGCCCCCGCGAGGCCATCGCCATGGACCCGCAGCATCGGCTGCTGCTGGAGACGGCGTGGGAGGCTCTCGAACGGGCCGGGATCGACCCGTCCGGGCTGCGCGGCACCGACACCGGCGTCTACGTCGGCATCGCCGGCTCCGACTACCCCATGCGGCTCGCCGCCGACCCCGGCAACGCCGACGGGCACGGCCTGACCGGGATGAGCACCAGCGTCGCCTCCGGCCGGGTGTCGTACATCCTCGGCCTGGAAGGGCCCGCCGTGTCCGTCGACACCGCGTGTTCGTCGGCGCTGGTCGCGGTACACCTGGCGGCTCAGGCTCTGCGGGCCGGCGAGTGCTCCATGGCCCTGGCCGGCGGAGTCGGGCTCATGACCACGCCCGGCGTCTTCGTCGAGTTCTCCCGGCAGCGGGCCCTGGCCGTGGACGGGCGCTGCAAGTCGTTCGCGGACGCGGCCGACGGCACCGGCTGGGGCGAAGGCGCCGGCGTCATCGTCCTCGAGCGCCTGTCCGAGGCCCGCCGCAACGGCCGGCAGATCCTGGCCGTGGTCCGCGGCAGCGCGATCAACCAGGACGGCGCGTCGAACGGGTTGACGGCCCCGAACGGCCCCGCGCAGCAGCGGGTCATCCGGCAGGCCCTCGCCAACGCCGGCCTGCGGCCCGGCGAGATCGATGCGGTCGAGGCGCACGGCACCGGCACCACCCTCGGCGACCCCATCGAGGCCCAGGCTCTGCTCGCCACCTACGGCCAGGACCGCCCCGCGGACCGGCCGCTGCTGCTCGGCTCGATCAAGTCGAACATCGGCCACACCCAGGCCGCCGCGGGCATCGCGGGCATCATCAAGATGGTCCTCGCCCTGCGGCACGGCGTCCTACCCAAGACGCTGCACGTGGACGCACCGTCGACGCACGTGGACTGGACGGCGGGCGCGGTCGAGCTGCTCACGTCGGCGCGGCCGTGGACCGCCGACGGCCGTCTCCGGCGGGCCGGGGTCTCGGCGTTCGGGATCTCCGGCACCAACGCCCACCTTATCCTCGAAGAGGTCGCACCGGCCCCCGCCGCCGCGGTCGTGCCGCCGGCGCCGGCCACCACGGCCTGGCTGCTGTCGGCCAAGACCGCGCGGGCCCTGCGCGACCAGGCGGCCCGGCTGGCCCGTTTCCTGGCCGAGCGCCCGGACGCCGACCTCGCCGCGGTCGCCCGCAACCTGGCCGCTCGGTCCTCGTTCGCGCATCGGGCCGTCGTGGTCGCCGGCGACCGCGAGCATCTCTTGGCGGAGTTGGACGAACCGCTGATTCGGGGTGTAGCCGGTGGTGCTGGAACCCCGGTGTTCGTTTTTCCGGGTCAGGGTGCGCAGTGGGTGGGGATGGGTTTGGCGCTGTGGGACAGCGAGCCGGTGTTCGCCGAGTCGATGGTCCGTTGTGCGGCTGCGTTGAGGCCGTTTGTGGACTGGGATCTGCGGGCGGTGCTGGGTGACGCCGAAATGCTGGAGCGGGTCGATGTGGTGCAGCCCGCAACCTGGGCGGTGATGGTGTCCCTGGCCGAACTGTGGCGGTCGGTGGGCGTGCGGCCGGCGGCGGTGGTCGGGCATTCCCAGGGCGAGATCGCGGCGGCCGTGGTCGCGGGTGGGCTGTCCCTTGAGGACGGTGCCCGGGTGGTGGCGCTGCGGAGTAGGGCGATCCTGGAGTTGTCGGGGTCGGGTGGGATGGTGTCGGTGCCGTTGCCGTTGGAGCGGGTGCTGGCCCTGATTGGACCGGATCTGTCGGTGGCGGCGGTGAACGGTCCGGCGCAGGTGGTGGTGAGCGGGTCCGGGGCGGATGCGTTCGCGGAGGCGCATGCCGATTTGGGTGTACGGCGGATCAATGTGGACTACGCGTCGCATTCGGTGCAGGTGGAGGCGCTGCGGGACCGGCTCGAGGCGGATCTGGCCGGGTTGGATCCGCATGACGGCGGGGTGCCGTTCCATTCCACTGTGGACGCGGCTTCGGGTGGTGAGGGTGGGTATTGGTATCGGAATTTGCGGTATACGGTCCGGTTCGGTGATGTGATCGCGGCACTGGTTGCCGGCGGGCATCGGACGTTCGTGGAAGTCAGTCCGCATCCGGTGCTGGCGATGGCGGTGGAGCAGGCGGGCGAGGATCTCGTGGTCGCCGGCACGCTGCGGCGGGACGACGGCGGGCGGAGCCGGTGGCTACGGTCGATGGCGGCGCTGCACGTGGCGGGAACGGCCGTGGACTGGTCGTCGGCGTGGGGTGCGGCCCCGGCGGTCGTCGAAGCACTGCCCACGTACCCGTTCCAGCGGCAGCGGTTCTGGCCCGAGGCGATCGCCGCCTGGACCGGCGGTCTCACCGCGCCCGGCGCCGACCTGACCGGCGTCTTCGACGGCGAGTTCTGGCAGGCGGTCGAGCGCGAGGACGCCGCCTCCGTGCTGCCCGTCCTCGCCTCCATGCGGCAGCGTCGGAACCGGCTCACCCGGGACGGCTGGCAGTACCAGGTCGGCTGGACCCGGCTGACCACCGGCCCGACCGAGCTGTCCGGCGTCTGGGCGCTGATCGCCGCCCCCGGAACCGGTGATGACGTCGCGGCGGAGTTGGTGGCGGCGGGTGCTGAGGTGGTGCGGCTGAGTCCGGGCGATCCGGTGCCGGAGGTGGCCGGTGGGGTGTTGCTGGCTTCGCCGGGCCGCGAATGTGCCGTGGAGTTGCTGGTGGTGGCGCGGCAGTGGGGTCCGGTGCCGTTGTGGGTGGTGACCCGTTCGCTGGACACGAATGCGTGGCAGGGGCAGGTGTGGGGCCTCGGCCGGGTGGTCCGGGCGGAGCAGCCGGATCGGTGGGGCGGTCTGGTCGATCTCGCGGCTGACGCGCCGCCAGGGTCGTTGGTGGCGGCGCTGGGTTCGGGCGAGGACCAGGTCGCGGCGCGGGCGGACGGTCTGTACGGGTTGCGGCTGCGGCATGCCCCGGCGGGGTCGGGTGATGGTTGGCGACCCTCGGGCACGGTCCTGGTGACGGGTGGTACTGGCGCTCTCGGGCGCCGGGTCGCACAGTGGCTGGCCGGGCACGGGGCGGAGCGTCTCGTGCTGGTGAGTCGGCGGGGTGGTCCGGCGCCGGATGTCGGTGTTCCGGTGGTGGTTGTGGCGGCGGATGCGGCGGATCGGGATGCGATGGCGGCGGTTCTGGCCGAGTATCCGGTGACGGCGGTGGTGCATGCGGCCGGGGTGATTGATGATGGGGTGTTGGGGTCGTTGACGCCGGAGCGGTTCGACACGGTGGCGCGGGCGAAGATCGACGCGGTGTTGAATCTCGACGCGTTGACGGCGGACCTGGGACTGCAGGCGTTCGTCATCTTCTCCTCCCTGGCCGCGCTGTTCGGTTCGCCGGGGCAGGGCAACTATGCCGCCGCGAACGGGTTCCTGGACGCCTACGCGCAGCAGCGCCGGGCCCAGGGTGCGCCGATGGTCTCGATCGGCTGGGGCGCCTGGGCCGGCGGAGGCCTCGCCGCCGCCGACGTCGTCGAGGCCCGCACCCGGCGCGACGGCGTCGTCGGCATGGACCCGGCGATCGCGGTGTCCGCGCTGGAACACGCCGCCGGCCGCGGCTACCTCGCCGTCGCCGACCTGGACTGGCGCCGCCTGCTCGCCGCGGGCGCCGGGCGAGCCGGCGCGTGGCTGTCGGAGCTGCCGCAGGTCCGCGCCCTGCAGGCCGAGCTCCCGTCCCGGGCCGATGATTCCGCCTGGGTACTGCGGCTCAAGGACACCCCCGCCGGGAGCCGGACCGCCCTGGTCCTCGCCCTCGTCCGGGAACAGGCCGCCGTCGTCCTCGGCCACTCCAGTGCCGCCGCCGTCGAACCGGGCGTGGCGTTCCGCGACCTCGGCTTCGACTCGCTGACCGCCGTCGAGCTGCGTAACCGGCTCACCGCCGCGACCGGCCTGACCCTGCCGGCCACGCTCGTCTTCGACTACCCGACGCCGGCCGCGCTGACCGAGTTCCTGCTCGCCGCGGTCATGGGAGCCGCGGCCGCGGCCGCACCCGTCGCCGTCACCACCGCGACCGACGAACCGATCGCGATCGTCGGCATCGGCTGCCGCTTCCCGGGCGGCGCCGACACCCCCGAAGCGTTCTGGGCGCTGCTCGCCGGCGGCGTCGACGCGATGAGCGGCTTCCCGACCGACCGCGGCTGGGAATCCGTTACGTACCCGGCCGGCGTCACCTTCGCGCGCGAGGGCGGCTTCGTCGGCGACGTGGCCGGCTTCGACGCCGGGTTCTTCGGCATCAGCCCGCGCGAGGCCCTCGCCATGGACCCGCAGCAGCGGGTACTCCTGGAAACCGCCTGGGAGGCCCTCGAACGCGCCGGCATCGACCCGGCCGTCCTGCGCGGCAGCAACACCGGCGTCTACCTCGGTACCAACGGCCAGGACTACGTCTCGATGATGATCGACTCGTCGACCGGCAGCGAGGGGCACCTGCTCACCGGCAACGCGGCCAGCGTCATCTCCGGCCGGCTCGCCTACACGTTCGGCCTCGAAGGCCCGGCCGTGTCCGTGGACACGGCGTGCTCGTCGGCGCTGGTTGCGGTACACCTGGCGGCGCAGTCCCTGCGGTCCGGCGAGTGCTCCATGGCCCTCGCGGGCGGCGTGACCCTCATGTCCACCCCGGCGCCCTTCGTGGCGTTCGCTCAGCAGGGTGGGCTGGCCGCCGATGGGCGCTGCAAGGCCTTCGCGGACGCGGCCGACGGTACCGCCTGGGGTGAAGGCGCCGGTGTGCTGGTGCTCGAGCGGCTGTCGGAGGCGCGCCGGCTGGGACACCCCGTGCTCGCGCTCGTGCGCGGCAGCGCCGTGAACCAGGACGGCGCCTCGAACGGTCTGACGGCCCCGAACGGTCCCTCGCAGCAGCGGGTGATCCGGCAGGCCCTCGCGAACGCCCGGTTGTCCCCGGCCGAGGTGGATGCGGTCGAGGCGCATGGCACCGGGACGACCCTCGGCGATCCGATCGAGGCGCAGGCGCTGATCGCCACATACGGTCAGGACCGTCCGGCCGAGCGGCCGCTGCTGGTCGGCTCGGTGAAGTCGAACATCGGCCACACCCAGGCCGCGGCCGGGGCGGCCGGCATCATCAAGATGGTCCTGGCGTTGCGTCACGGGTTGTTGCCGCGGACGCTGCATGTGGACGCGCCGTCGTCCCATGTGGACTGGTCGGCGGGGACGGTGCGGCTGCTGACGGAGGCCACGCCGTGGGCGGCGAATGGTCACCTGCGGCGGGCCGGTGTGTCGTCGTTCGGGATTTCCGGCACGAACGCACACGTGATCTTGGAGGAGGCCGAGCCGGAGCCGGTCCCGGTGGTGGAGTCTTCCGGCCCGGTGCCGTGGCTGGTGTCGGCGAAGTCGGAGCCGGCTTTGCGGGACCAGGTGCGGCGGCTGGCCGAGTTCAGGGCCGCGGAGTCGTCGGTGGATGCGCTCGCGGTCGGCCGGGCGCTGGCGAGTGGCCGGTCGCGGTTCGCGCATCGGGCGGTCGTGCTCGGCCCGAAGACGATCACGGGTGTGGCGGGTCCGGGTCGACTGGCCGTGGTGTTTTCGGGTCAGGGTAGTCAGCGGGTCGGTATGGGTCTCGACCTGTACGCACGGTATCCGGTGTTCGCGGCGGCGTTCGACGAGGTGTGCGGACATTTGGGGATGCCGTTGCGGGAGTTGATCGCGGACGGCACTGATCTGGATCAGACGGCGAATACGCAGGCGGCGTTGTTTGCGGTGCAGGTGGCGTTGTTCCGGCTGGTGGAGTCGTGGGGGATCCGTCCCGACGTTCTTGCGGGTCATTCGATTGGTGAGGTGACGGCGGCCTACGTGGCGGGGGTGTGGTCGCTGGCGGATGCGGCGCGGATTGTGGCGGCGCGGGGCCGGTTGATGCAGGCGTTGCCCGTCGGTGGGGCGATGGTGGCGTTGACGGCATCCCACGACGAGGCCCTCGAGTTGGTTGCCGGGCATGCGGATGTGGGTGTGGCGGCGGTGAACGGTCCGCGGTCGACGGTGATTTCCGGTGCTGCGGACACTGTCTTGGCGTTGGCCGATCGGTGGCGGGAGCGGGATGGTAAGGCTCGGCGGTTGCGGGTGAGTCATGCGTTTCATTCGCCGTTGATGGAGCCGATGCTGGCCGAGTTCGCCGCCGTGCTCAACGGCGTGACCTGGCAGGAGCCGTCGATACCGGTCGTGTCGGGCACGCCGCGGGCGGATCTGACGAGTCCTGAGTATTGGGTCGCGCATGTCCGGGAGGCCGTTCGCTACCACGATGCGGTGACGGCGCTTGGTGCGGATATCGTCTTGGAGCTGGGGCCGGACGGATCCCTGTCGGCGATGGCCGATGGCGGGGTGTGGTTGCCGGCGTTGCGGGCCGGGCGGGACGAGGCCGAGACGCTGCTGACCGCCGTCGCGGGGGTCCACGTGCATGGTGGGACCGTCGACTGGGCCGGGTTGCTCGGCGGGGCTGCGGCCGGGCGGGTCGAGTTGCCGACGTATGCGTTCCAGCATCAGCGGTTCTGGCCGGAGCGGAGCGGCAGCGTTTCGGCCGTGGATGGCTGGCGGTATCAGGTCGGCTGGTCCCGGATCGCCTCGCCGCCGGTGGCGTTGCCGGGCCGGTGGGCGCTGATCGCCGCTCCTGGTACCGGTGACGACATCGCGGCCGAGTTGGTGGCGGCGGGCGCTGAGGTGGTGCGGCTGGCGGTGGGTGACCCGGTGCCGGAGGTGGCCGGTGGGGTGTTGCTGGCGTCCGCGGGCCGGGAGTGTGCCGCGGAGTTGCTGGTGGTGGCGCGGCAGTGGGGTCCGGTGCCGTTGTGGGTGGTGACCCGGGAGTTGGATACGAATGCGTGGCAGGGGCAGGTGTGGGGGCTCGGCCGGGTGATCGGTGTGGAGCAGCCGGACCGGTGGGGTGGCCTGATCGACCTCGCGGCTGACGCGCCGGCCGGATCGCTCTCCGTCGCGCTCGGGTCCGGGGAAGACCAGGTCGCGGTCCGGGCGGATGGTGTGTACGGGTTGCGGCTGCGTCCGGCGCCGGCCGATCCGGGATCGGCGTGGCAGCCATCCGGCACGGTTCTGGTCACCGGCGGCACGGGTGCGCTTGGACTGCGGGTCGCGCGGTGGCTGGCCGAGCACGGGGCGGAGCGCCTCGTGCTGGTCAGCCGGCGGGGCGGTCCGGCACCGGATCTCGGGATCCCGGTCGAGGTCGTGGCGGCGGATGCGGCGGACCGTGACGCGATGGCGGCGGTCCTCGCCGAGCACCCGGTCACCGCGGTCGTGCACGCGGCCGGGGTCATCGACGACGGTGTGCTCGGGTCGTTGACGCCGGAGCGGTTCGACACGGTGGCCCGGGCGAAGATCGACGCGGTCCTGAACCTCGACGCCCTGACCGCGGACCTCGGGTTGCGGGCGTTCGTCATCTTCTCGTCCGTGGCGGCGCTGTTCGGGTCGCCGGGGCAAGGGAACTATGCCGCCGCCAACGGGTTCCTGGACGCCTATGCGCGGCAACGCCGGGCTCAAGGCGCCCCGATGGTCTCCATCGGCTGGGGCGTTTGGGCGGGGGACGGGCTGGCGGCGGGGACGCGGCGCAGTGCGGTTGCCGGTATGGACCCGGGGCTGGCGGTGTCGGCGCTGGAGCACGCCGTCGGTGCCGGGTATCTCGCCGTGGCCGACGTCGACTGGCACAAGGTGGTCGAGCTCAGTGGTGGACGGGTCGGGGCCTGGCTGACCGAACTGCCGGCCGTGCGGGCCGCGCTCGCCGAATCGCCGGTCGCGGGGGCCGGCTCGGCCTGGGTCGCCCGGTTGAAGGCAGCTCCGGCCGAGCGGCAGCCCGGCATGGTGCTGACGCTCGTCCGGGAAGAGGCCGCCGCCTCGCTCGGGCACACGGACTCGGCCCAGGTGCCGGTGGACGAGGTGTTCCGGGACCTCGGCTTCGACTCGCTGACCGCCGTCGAGCTGCGCAACCGGCTCACCGCCGCGACCGGGCTGACCCTGCCCGCCACGCTGGTCTTCGACTACCCGACGCCGGCCGACCTCGCCCGGCACCTCACGTCCGAGATCACCGGCGCCGCCGCGCACTCGAGCGTGGCAACCGTGGCGGCCGTCGACGAGCCGATCGCGATCGTCGGCATGAGCTGCCGTTTCCCGGGCGGCGCCGACACGCCCGAGGCGTTCTGGGCGCTGCTCGCGGACGGCGTCGACGCCATGGGCGGGTTCCCCGGCGACCGCGGCTGGGAGGAGGCCGCGTCGCACAGCCCGGCGCCGGCGGCGGCCGACTTCGCCCGCGCGGGCGGCTTTGTCGCCGATGTGGCCGGGTTCGACGCCGGATTCTTCGGGATCAGCCCGCGCGAGGCCCTCGCCATGGACCCCCAGCAGCGGCTGCTGCTGGAAACGTCGTGGGAGGCCCTCGAACGGGCCGGGATCGATCCGGGCGCGTTGCGGGGCAGCTCGACCGGCGTGTACCTGGGCACGAACGGGCAGGACTACCCGGCGCTGCTCAGCATCGCCGACACCGGCGGTGACGGGTTCGCCAGCACCGGCAACGCGGCAAGCGTCATGTCCGGCCGGGTGGCCTACACGCTCGGCCTCGAAGGTCCGGCCGTGTCCGTGGACACGGCATGCTCGTCGGCGCTGGTCGCCGTACACCTGGCGGCCCAGGCCCTGCGGTCGGGTGAGTGCTCGATGGCGCTCGCGGGCGGGGTCACGGTGATGTCGACGCCGAGCATCTTCGTCGAGTTCGCCCGGCAGGGTGGGCTGGCCGCCGACGGGCGCTGCAAGGCGTTCGCGGACGCCGCAGACGGTACCGGCTGGGGCGAAGGCGCCGGCGTGCTCGTCCTGGAGCGGCTGTCGGAGGCGCGCCGCCGCGGTCACGAGGTCCTCGCCGTGGTGCGGGGCAGCGCGGTGAACCAGGACGGGGCGTCCAACGGTCTGACGGCTCCGAACGGTCCGTCGCAGCAGCGGGTGATCCGGGCGGCCCTCGCCAACGCCGGGTTGCGGCCCGGTGAGGTCGATGCGGTCGAGGCGCACGGCACCGGGACGACCCTCGGCGATCCGATCGAGGCGCAGGCGCTGCTCGCCACATACGGTCAGGACCGTCCGGCCGAGCGGCCGCTGCTGGTCGGCTCGGTGAAGTCGAACATCGGCCACACCCAGGCCGCGGCCGGGGCGGCCGGGATCATCAAGATGGTCCTCGCCCTGCGCAACGGCGTCCTGCCCAAGACGCTGCACGTGGACGCGCCGTCGTCGCATGTCGACTGGTCGGCCGGCACCGTCCGGCTGCTGACCGACGCCGTGCCGTGGAAGACGAACGGCCACCCACGCCGGGCCGGTGTGTCGTCCTTCGGCATCTCCGGCACGAACGCCCACGTGATCTTGGAAGAGGTACAGCCGGAGCCGGTCCCGGTGCTGGAGGCGACCGGGCCGGTGCCGTGGCTGCTGTCGGCGAAGTCGGAGCCGGCGTTGCGGGACCAGGTGCGGCGGCTGACCGAGTTCGTGGCGGGGCAGTCGTCGGTCGATGCCCTTGCGGTTGGCCGGGCGCTGGCGAGTGGCCGGTCGCGGTTCGCGCATCGGGCGGTCGTGGTCGGTTCGAATGTGGTGACGGGTGTGGCGGGTCCGGGTCGCCTGGCGATGGTGTTTTCGGGTCAGGGTAGTCAGCGGGTCGGTATGGGTTTGGACCTGTATGGGCGGTATCCGGTGTTCGCGGCGGCGTTCGACGAGGTGTGTGCGCACTTCGAGAGTCCGTTGCGTGACCTGATCGCTGATGGCGGGGAGCTGGATCAGACGGCGAATACGCAGGCTGCTCTGTTTGCGGTGCAGGTGGCGTTGTTCCGGCTGGTGGAGTCGTGGGGGATCCGTCCTGACGTTCTTGCGGGTCATTCGATTGGTGAGGTGACCGCGGCGTATGTGGCTGGGGTGTGGGACCTGGCGGATGCGGCGCGGATTGTGGCGGCGCGGGGCCGGTTGATGCAGGCGCTACCGGCTGGCGGGGCGATGGTGGCGCTGACCGCATCGCATGAGGAGGCTATGGACCTGATCGCCGGGCATACCGATGTGGGTGTAGCCGCCGTGAACGGTCCGCGGTCGACGGTGATTTCCGGTGCGGCCGAGATGGTGTTGGGGCTGGCCGATCGGTGGCGGGATCAAGGGGGTAAGGCTCGGCGGCTGCGGGTGAGTCATGCGTTCCATTCGCCGTTGATGGAGCCGATGCTGGGCGAGTTCGCGACCGTGCTGGACAGTGTGGTGTGGCGTGAGCCGTCGATCCCGGTGGTGTCGGGCACGCCGGATGCGGACCTGACCAGTCCGGCGTATTGGGTGGCGCATGTCCGCGAGGCCGTTCGGTATCACGATGCGGTAACGGCACTTGGCGCGGACATTTTCCTCGAGCTGGGGCCGGACGGGTCACTGTCGGCGATGGCCGATGGCGGGGTCTGGTTGCCGGCGTTGCGCACTGGGCGGGACGAGGCCGAGACGCTCCTGGCCGCCGTTGCTGGGGTCCACGTGCATGGTGGGACCGTCGACTGGAGCGGGCCGCTGGGCAAGGGCGTCACCACGCAGTCGGCACTGCCGACGTACGCGTTCCAGCGGCAGCGGTTCTGGCCGTCGGTGCATCGGCGGGCGTTGCCGGGTGGGGTGGAGGCGTTCGATGCGGAGTTTTGGGCGGCGGTTGAGCGGGGGGATGCGGATTCGTTGTTGCCGGTGTTGACGTCGTTGCGGGAGCGTCAGTCCCGGACGACGGTCGATGGTTGGCGGTATGAGGTGTCGTGGGCGCCGCTGACGGGTGCCGGGGAGGGTGTGCTGGTCGGGTCGTGGTTGGTGGTGCACGGTCCGGAAGGTGCTGATCGGGCGGGGCAGCTCGGGGCGCTGCTGGCCGAGGGTGGTGCTGCGGTCCAGGTCGGTTCTCGCGTTGATGTCGCCGGCGTGGACGGTGTGGTGTGTGTCGCCGACGGCCTGTCGGTGGCGGAATTGTCCTCGCTGCTGCGGCAGGCGACGGCCCCGGTCTGGGTGGTGACGCAGGGTGCGGTGTCGGTGGGTCGTTCCGATGTTGTGTCGGATCTGGGTGGTGCGGCGTTGTGGGGGTTTGGCCGGGTTGCCGGTCTGGAGTATCCGGCGCTGTGGGGTGGGCTGATTGACGTGCCCGGTGTGCTGGATGAGCGGGTGGTTGCGGTGTTGGCCGGTTGGGCGGGTGAGGATCAGGTTGCGGTGCGGGCGGATGGTGTTTTCGGGCGTCGTCTGGTGCGGGCTGCGGCGGCTGGCTCGTCGAAACCGTGGCGTCCTCGGGGCACGGTGCTGGTGACCGGCGGCACCGGTGGTCTCGGCGGTCATGTGGCTCGCTGGCTGGCGGGGCAGGGCGTGGAGCATCTCGTGCTCACCTCGCGCCGCGGCGCCGACGCGCCCGGGGTGGCGGACCTGGTCGCCGAGCTTGGTGTGCGGGTCACCGTGCTGGCTTGCGACGTGGCCGACTTCGACAAGCTCGCGGCTGCTGTCGCGGGTGTGGGCCGGATCGATGCGGTGGTGCATGCGGCGGGGATCGGTCAGGGGTCGTCCATTGCGGATACCGGGGAGGGTGTGGTGGCGGAGATTTTGGCGGCGAAGGTGGCTGGGACGCGGAACTTGCATCGGCTGTTGGTTGAGGGCGGTGAGCGTCCGCTTGATGCGTTGGTGTTGTTCTCGTCGGTTGCGGGTGTGTGGGGTAGTGGTGGTCAGGGTGTGTATGCGGCGGCGAATGCGTTTCTGGATGCGTATGCGGTGCAGCAGCGCGGGGTTGGTCGGGTGGTGACGAGTGTGGCGTGGGGGCCGTGGGCGGGGGCTGGGATGGCTCGGGCTGATGCTGCCGCCGCGCTCGCCCGGCGTGGGGTGCGGGCGCTGGATCCGGGCTTGGCGGTGCAGGCGCTCGCGGAAGCGGTCGGGCGGGGTGAGGCCTGTGTGACGGTCGCTGATGTGGATTGGGCGACGTTCGGCGCTGCATTCACCGTGGCCCGCCCCAGTCCGTTGTTGGCGGCGATCCCGGAGGCGCGGGTCGGTGACGCGGAGCCGGACCGGGCTGAGGGGGCTGAGCTGGTGGCTCGTCTGCGTGGGCTGGGTGAAGCGCGGCGGATCGAGGTCGTGCAGGAACTCGTCTGCGCGCATGTTGCGGCTGTGCTTGGTCATGTTGGACCGGCGTCGGTGGATGGTGGGGTGGCGTTCCGGGATCTTGGGTTTGATTCGTTGACGGCGGTGGAGTTCCGCAACCGGCTGGTCGCGGCGACCGGGCT
This sequence comes from Dactylosporangium sp. CA-092794, assembly GCF_050948465.1. Classification (NCBI taxonomy): domain Bacteria; kingdom Bacillati; phylum Actinomycetota; class Actinomycetes; order Micromonosporales; family Micromonosporaceae; genus Dactylosporangium; species Dactylosporangium sp. CA-092794. The sequence goes on from NZ_CP192044.1 coordinate 5,871,104, forward strand.
GCGGCTGCCCGCCACGACCGTTTTCGACCATCCGACGCCCGAGACCCTCGCCCGGCACCTCCTCACCGAGCTCACCGGTGGCACCGCCGTCGCCGCGCCGGTCACCGTCGTCGCGGCGACCGACGAGCCGATCGCGATCGTCGGCATGGGCTGCCGGTTCCCCGGCGGCGTCGGAGACCCCGAAGCGCTCTGGGCCCTCCTCGCCGCCGGCGGCGACGCCATCGGTGAGGTTCCGGCCGACCGCGGCTGGGACACGGCGGCCTGGTACGACCCGGACCCGCAGCACGCCGGAACCAGCTACGTCCGCGAGGGCGGGTTCCTGGCCGATGCGGCACTGTTCGACGCCGGGTTCTTCGGGATCAGCCCGCGGGAGGCCCTGGCGATGGACCCCCAGCAGCGGTTGCTGCTGGAAACGTCGTGGGAGGCCCTCGAACGGGCCGGGATCGATCCGGCCGGGCTGCGCGGCTCCGACACCGGCGTGTACGTCGGGATCGCCGCCTCCGACTACGGCATGGGCCTCGCCGCCGATCCGGGCAGCGTCGACGGGCACGCGATGACCGGCACGACCACGAGCGTCGCGTCCGGGCGGGTCGCATACACCCTGGGTCTGGAGGGTCCGGCGGTGTCGGTGGACACGGCCTGTTCGTCGTCGCTGGTCGCGGTACACCTGGCGGCTCAGGCTCTGCGGTCGGGTGAGTGCTCGATGGCCCTCGCCGGTGGCGTCACCGTCATGTCCACACCCGTGGCGTTCATCGAGTTCTCCCGGCAGGGCGGTCTGGCCGCGGACGGGCGGTGCAAGCCGTTCGCGGATGCGGCCGACGGTACCGGCTGGGGCGAAGGCGTGGGCATGCTCGTCCTGGAGCGGCTGTCCGACGCGCGGCGTCACGGGCATCAGGTCCTCGCCGTGGTGCGGGGGAGCGCGGTGAACCAGGACGGTGCGTCGAACGGTCTGACGGCGCCGAACGGTCCCTCACAGCAGCGGGTGATCCGGGCGGCCCTCGCCAACGCCGGGTTGCGGCCCGGTGAGGTCGATGCGGTCGAGGCGCACGGCACGGGCACGACGCTGGGCGATCCGATCGAGGCGCAGGCGCTGCTCGCCACCTACGGCCAGGACCGGACCGCCGAGCGACCCCTGCTCGTCGGGGCCGTCAAGTCCAACATCGGCCACACCCAGAGCGCCGCGGGCGTCGCCGGGATCATCAAGATGGTGCTCGCCATGCGGCATGAGCTGCTGCCCAAGACCCTGCACCTCGACGCACCGTCATCGCACGTCGACTGGTCGGCCGGGGCGGTGCGGCTCCTGGCCGAACCCACCCCCTGGCCGGCCAATGGCCACCCGCGCCGGGCCGGTGTTTCCGCCTTCGGCATCTCCGGCACCAACGCCCACGTGATCCTGGAGGCGGCTGAGCCGGAGCCGGTCCCGGTGCTGGAGGCGACCGGGCCGGTGCCGTGGCTGCTGTCGGCGAAGTCGGAGCCGGCGCTGCGGGACCAGGTGCGGCGGCTGACCGAGTTCGTGGCGGGGCAGTCGTCGGTGGATGCCGTTGCGGTTGGCCGGGCGCTGGCGAGTGGCCGGTCGCGGTTCGCGCATCGGGCGGTGGTGTTCGGCCCGAACACGATCACGGGTGTGGCCGGTCCGGGTCGACTGGCCGTCGTGTTCTCGGGTCAGGGTAGTCAGCGGGTCGGTATGGGTCTTGACCTGTATGGGCGGTATCCGGTGTTCGCGGCAGCGTTCGACGAGGTGTGTGCGCATTTCCAGACGCCGTTGCGTGAGTTGATCGCTGATGGCGGGGAGCTGGATCAGACGGCGAATACGCAGGCGGCGTTGTTCGCGATGCAGGTGGCGTTGTTCCGGCTGGTGGAGTCGTGGGGCGTCGAGCCCAGGTTCCTGGCCGGGCACTCGATCGGTGAGGTGACCGCGGCCTACGTGGCTGGGGTGTGGTCGCTGGCGGATGTGGCGCGGATTGTGGCGGCGCGGGGCCGGTTGATGCAGGCGTTGCCGTCCGGGGGTGCGATGGTGGCGTTGACGGCGTCCCATGAGGAAGCGTTCGCGCTCATTGCGGGGCACGTGGATGTGGGCGTGGCGGCAGTGAACGGTCCACAGTCGACGGTGATTTCGGGCAGTGCGGACGTGGTGCTGCAACTGGCTGATCAGTGGCGGGAGCGCGGGGGCAAGGCTCGCCAGCTGCGGGTGAGTCATGCGTTCCATTCGCCGTTGATGGAGCCGATGCTGGCCGAGTTCGCCGCAGTGCTCGACACCGTCACCTGGCACGAGCCGTCCATACCGGTCGTGTCGGGCACGCCGGGAGCGGATGTGACCAGTCCGGCGTATTGGGTCGCGCATGTCCGTGAGCCGGTTCGGTATCACGATGCGGTGACGTCGCTTGGTGCGGACATTTTCCTGGAGCTGGGGCCGGACGGGTCGTTGTCGGCGATGGCCGATGACGGGATTTGGCTGCCGGCGTTGCGGGCGGGGCGGGACGAGGCCGAGACGCTGCTGGCCGCCGTTGCTGGGGTCCATGTGCATGGTGGGACCGTCGACTGGACTCAGTTCGTCGCCGGCGCCCCGGGGCGGGTTGACCTGCCGACGTACGCGTTCCAGCGGCAGCGGTTCTGGCCGTCGGTGGATCGGCGGGCGTTGCCGGGTGGGGTGGAGCTGCTTGATGCGGAGTTTTGGGCGGCGGTTGAGCGTCGGGATGCGGATTCGTTGTTGCCGGTGTTGACGTCGTTGCGGCAGCGTCAGTCCCGGACGGCGGTCGATGGTTGGCGGTATGAGGTGTCGTGGACGCCGCTGACCGGTGCCGGGGAGGGTGTGCCAGTTGGGTCGTGGTTGGTGGTGCACGGTCCGGAAGGTGCTGATCGGGCGGGGCAGCTCGGGGCGCTGCTGGCCGAGGGTGGCGCTGCGGTTCGGGTCGGGACGGACATTGATGCCGCGGATGCCGTGGTGTGTGTCGCTGATGGCCTGTCGGTCGCGAAGTTGTCTGCCTTGCTGCGGGAGGCGACGGCCCCGGTCTGGGTGGTGACGCAGGGTGCGGTGTCGGTGGGTCGTTCCGATGTTGTGTCGGATCTGGGTGGTGCGGCGTTGTGGGGGTTTGGCCGGGTTGCCGGTCTGGAGTATCCGGAGCGGTGGGGTGGCCTGATCGACGCACCCGGCGTGCTGGATGGGCGGGTGGTCGCGGTGTTGGCCGGTTGGGGCGGTGAGGATCAGGTCGCGGTGCGGGCGGACGGTGTGTATGGGCGTCGTCTGGTGCGGGCTGCGGCGGCTGGCTCGTCGAAACCGTGGCGTCCTCGGGGCACGGTGCTGGTGACCGGCGGCACCGGTGGTCTCGGCGGTCATGTGGCCCGCTGGTTGGCGGGGCAGGGTGTCGAGCATCTTGTGCTGACGTCGCGGCGCGGGCCCGATGCGCCCGGGGTGGCGGACCTGGTCGCCGAGCTTGGTGTGCGGGTCACCGTGCTGGGCTGTGACGTGGCCGATTTCGATGGGTTGGCGGCGGCGCTGGCCGGGGTGGGCCGGGTTGATGCGGTGGTGCATGCGGCGGGGATCGGTCAAGGGTCGTCCATTGCGGACACCGGCGAGGGTGCGGTCGCGGACATCCTGGCGGCGAAGGTGGCTGGGACGCGGAACTTGCATCGGCTGCTGGTTGAGGGTAGTGAGCGTCCGCTTGACGCGTTCGTATTGTTCTCGTCGATTGCCGGGGTGTGGGGTAGTGGTGGTCAGGGTGTGTATGCGGCGGCGAATGCGTTTCTGGATGCGTATGCGGTGCAGCAGCGCGGGGTTGGTCGGGTGGTGACGAGTGTGGCGTGGGGGCCGTGGGCGGGGGCTGGGATGGCGCGGGCTGATGCTGCCGCCGCGCTCGCCCGGCGTGGGGTGCGGGCGCTGGATCCGGGCCTGGCGGTGCAGGCGCTCGCGGAAGCGGTCGGGCGGGGTGAGGCCTGTGTGACGGTCGCTGATGTGGATTGGGCGACGTTCGGCGCTGCATTCACCGTGGCCCGCCCCAGTCCGTTGTTGGCGGCGATCCCGGAGGCGCGGGTCGGTGACGCGGAGCCGGACCGGGCTGAGGGGGCTGAGCTGGTGGCTCGTCTGCGTGGGCTGGGTGAAGCGCGGCGGATCGAGGTCGTGCAGGAACTCGTCTGCGCGCATGTTGCGGCTGTGCTTGGTCATGCTGGGCCGGCGTCGGTGGATGGTGGGGTGGCGTTCCGGGATCTCGGGTTTGATTCGTTGACGGCGGTGGAGTTCCGCAACCGGCTGGTCGCGGCGACCGGGCTGCGGCTGCCCGCCACGACCGTTTTCGACCATCCGACGCCCGAGACCCTCGCCCGGCACCTCCTCACCGAACTCATCCCGGCCGGACCCGAGCCGGAGCTGCCGCTGCTGGCCCAGTTCGACAAATTCAAGGCCCGGCTCGCCGGCCTCGATGCCGACAGCGAACTGCGCCGGACGCTCGCCGCCCGGATCCAGTTGCTCGCGGCCAGTCTCGACGGCCCGAAGGCGCCCAGCAGCACGGCCGTCGCCGAGAAGCTCACCACCGCCAGCCGGGACGAACTGCTCAGCTTCATCGACAACGATCTGGGCCTTTCATGAGCACCTCCTTGCACCGCTCGAATAGGTGGGGTACCTGACATGCCCGATGACGAACAGCTCCTCGATTACCTGCGCCGCCTGGCGACGGATCTGCACGACACCCGTCAACGGCTCCGCCGGGCCGAGGCCGGCGAACAGGAACCCATCGCCGTCGTCGGGATGGCCTGCCGGTACCCCGGCGGCATCCGGACCCCCGAGGAGTTCTGGCGGCTCCTCGCCGCGGGGGAGGACGCCGTCTCGTCGTTCCCGGCCGACCGCGGCTGGGATCTCGACGCGCTCTTCGGTGCCGGCGGCGCCGACTTCACCCGCGTCGGCGGTTTCCTGACCGACGCCGGTGGCTTCGACGCCGCGTTCTTCGGCATCAGCCCGCGCGAGGCCGTCGCGATGGACCCGCAGCAGCGGCTGCTCCTCGAGACGGCGTGGGAGGCACTGGAGCGCGCCGGGATCGACCCGGCCCGGCTGCGGGGCAGCCCGACGGGGGTGTACCTCGGCACGAACGGCCAGGATTACGTGTCGCTGCTCGTCGACGCGCAGGCCGGCGGCGAGGGGCACCTGCTGACCGGCAACGCGGCCAGCGTGCTGTCCGGGCGGCTCGCCTACACGTTCGGGCTCGAAGGGCCGGCCGTGTCCGTGGACACGGCGTGCTCGTCGTCGCTGGTTGCGGTACACCTGGCGGCGCAGGCCCTGCACTCCGGCGACTGCTCCATGGCGCTGGCCGGCGGTGCGATGGTCATGTCGACCCCGGCCGTCTTCGTCGAGTTCTCCCGGCAGGGCGGACTCGCCGGCGACGGGCGCTGCAAGGCCTTCGCGGACGGCGCCGACGGCACCGGCTGGGGCGAAGGCGTCGGCATCCTCGTCCTGGAGAAGCTGTCGGAGGCGCGACGCCGCGGCCACAGGGTCCTCGCCGTCATCCGTGGCACGGCGGTCAACCAGGACGGCGCGTCGAACGGCCTGACCGCCCCGAACGGCCCGGCGCAGCAGCGGGTGATCCGGGCCGCGCTCGCGAACGCGGGGCTCCAGCCGAGCGAGATCGACGCCGTCGAGGCGCACGGCACCGGCACGACGCTGGGTGATCCGATCGAGGCGCAGGCGCTGATCGCCACCTACGGTCAGGATCGGCCCGCGGGCCGGCCGCTGCTGGTCGGCTCGGTGAAGTCGAACATCGGCCACACCCAGGCCGCGGCGGGCGTCGCCGGCGTCATCAAGATCGTCCTGGCCCTGCGCAACGGCGTCCTGCCCAAGACGCTGCACGTGGACGCGCCGTCGTCGCACGTGGACTGGTCGGCCGGCGCGGTCGCGTTGCTGACGGAGGCCACGCCGTGGAAGGCGAACGGCCACCCGCGCCGGGCCGGCGTGTCGTCGTTCGGCATTTCCGGCACGAACGCGCACGTGATTCTGGAGGAGGCCGAGCCGCAGCCGGTGGCGCCGGTCGCGCCGGTCGGCGTGGTGCCGTGGCCGTTGTCGGCGAAGTCGGAGCCGGCGTTGCGGGACCAGGTGCGTCGGCTGGCCGAGTTCGTGGCGGGCCAGTCGTCGGTCGATGCCGTTGCGGTCGGCCGGGCTCTGGCTACCGGTCGGTCGTTGTTCGCGCATCGGGCGGTGGTGCTCGGCCCGAGCACGATTTCGGGTGTGGCGGGTCCGGGTCGCCTGGCCGTCGTGTTCTCGGGCCAGGGCAGTCAGCGGGTCGGTATGGGTCTCGACCTCTATGTACGGTATCCGGTGTTCGCGGCGGCGTTCGATGAGGTGTGTGCGCATTTCCAGACGCCGTTGCGTGAGTTGATCGCTGATGGCGGGGATCTGGATCAGACGGCGAATACGCAGGCGGCGTTGTTTGCGGTGCAGGTGGCGTTGTTCCGGTTGGTGGAGTCGTGGGGCGTTACTCCGTTGTCGCTGGCGGGTCATTCGATTGGTGAGGTGACGGCGGCCTATGTGGCGGGGGTGTGGTCGCTGGCGGATGCGGCGCGGATTGTGGCGGCGCGGGGCCGGTTGATGCAGGCGTTGCCGGCCGGGGGTGCGATGGTGGCGTTGACGGCATCCCACGAAGAGGCCCTCGAGTTGGTTGCCGGGCATGCGGATGTGGGTGTGGCGGCGGTGAACGGTCCGCGGTCGACGGTGATTTCCGGTGCTGCGGACACTGTCTTGGCGTTGGCCGAGTCGTGGCGGGAGCGGGGTGGTAAGGCTCGGCGGTTGCGGGTGAGTCATGCGTTTCATTCGCCGTTGATGGAGCCGATGCTGGGCGAGTTCGCCGCAGTGCTCGACAGTGTCGCCTGGCGTGAGCCGTCGGTCCCGGTGGTGTCGGGCACGCCGGGTGCGGATGTGACCAGTCCGGCGTATTGGGTCGCGCACGTCCGTGAGCCGGTGCGGTATCACGATGCGGTGACCGCGCTTGGTGCGGACATCTTTCTGGAGCTGGGGCCGGACGGGTCGTTGTCGGCGATGGCCGATGGCGGGGTGTGGTTGCCGGCGTTGCGGGCCGGGCGGGACGAGGCCGAGACGCTGCTGGCGGCCGTCGCCGGGGTCCATGTGCATGGTGGGGCCGTCGACTGGGCCGGGCTGATCGGCGGGGTGGAGCGGTATGACCTCGTGCTGCCGACGTACCCGTTCCAGCGCCAGCGGTTCTGGCCGGAGGTGACCCAGCGGACCGCCCTCAACGGCCTCGACACGCTCGGTGCCGACTTCTGGCACGCCGTCCAGCGCCAGGACGCCGACGTGGTCCTCCCCGTGCTCGCATCGCTGCGGCAGCGGCAGATCCGCACCACCGTGGACGGCTGGCGATACCGGGCCGGCTGGTCCCGGATCGCCGCCCGGCCGGCGGCGTTGTCGGGCCTTTGGGCGCTGATCGCCGCTCCTGGCACCGGTGATGACATCGAGGCGGAGTTGGTGGCGGCGGGTGCTGAGGTGGTGCGGCTGAGTCCGGGCGATCCGGTGCCGGAGGTGGCCGGCGGCGTGTTGCTGGCTTCGCAGGGCCGCGAATGTGCCACGGAGTTGCTGGTGGTGGCGCGGCAGTGGGGTCCCGTGCCGTTGTGGGTGGTCACCCGTGAGCTGGACACGAATGCGTGGCAGGGGCAGGTGTGGGGCCTCGGCCGGGTGGTGCGGGCTGAGCAGCCGGATCGGTGGGGTGGTCTGGTCGATCTGGCTTCGGATGCGCCGTCAGGGTCGTTGGTGGCGGCGCTGGGCTGCGGCGAGGACCAGGTCGCGGCGCGGGCGGACGGTCTGTACGGGTTGCGGCTGCGGCATGCCCTGGCCGGGACAGGTGATGGTTGGCGACCCTCGGGCACGGTCCTGGTGACGGGTGGTACTGGCGCTCTCGGGCGCCGGGTCGCACAGTGGCTGGCCGGGCACGGGGCGGAGCGTCTCGTGCTGGTGAGTCGGCGGGGTGGTCCGGCGCCGGATGTCGGTGTTCCGGTGGTGGTTGTGGCGGCGGATGCGGCGGATCGGGATGCGATGGCGGCGGTTCTGGCCGAGTATCCGGTGACGGCGGTCGTGCACGCGGCCGGGGTGGTTGACGATGGTGTGCTGGGGTCGTTGACGCCGGAGCGGTTCGACAGGGTGGCTCGGGCGAAGATCGACGCGGTGTTGAATCTCGACGCGTTGACGGCGGACCTGGGGCTGCAGGCGTTCGTGGTCTTCTCGTCGGTGGCGGCCCTGTTCGGGTCGCCGGGGCAGGGCAACTATGCCGCCGCGAACGGGTTCCTGGACGCCTACGCGCAGCAGCGCCGGGCTCAAGGCGCGCCGATGGTCTCCATCGGGTGGGGTGCCTGGGCCGGCGATGGGCTGGCGGCAGGGATCCGGCGCAGCGGCGTTGCCGGTATGGACCCGGCGCTGGCGGTGTCGGCGCTGGAGCATGCGGTCGGCGCCGGGTATCTCGCCGTCGCCGACGTCGACTGGCGGCGGCTCGTCCAGGCCGCCGGGGGCCGCCTCGGACCCTGGCTGTCCGAGATCCCCGACGTGCGGGCCGCCACCGCCGAACTGGCCACCGCGGCCGGCCCCGCCGGGACGTCGGCGTGGCTCGTCCGGCTCCGCCAGACCCCCGCCGGGCGGCAGCCGGCCATGGTCCTCGCCCTGGTCCGGGAACAGGCCGCCGCCGTGCTCGGGCACACCGACATCGCCGAGGTGCCGGCCGACCGGGTCTTCCGCGAACTCGGCTTCGACTCGCTCACCGCCGTCGAGCTGCGCAACCGGCTCACCGCCGCGACCGGGCTGACCCTGCCGGCCACGCTCGTCTTCGACTACCCGAGCCCCGCCGCCCTCGCCGAGCACCTCCTCGCCTCGGCGAACGGCGCCGGCGCGACCACGGCGGTGGCCCCCATGGTCGCGGCCGGCGACGAACCGATCGCGATCGTCGGCATGAGCTGCCGTTTCCCGGGCGGAGCCGACACGCCCGAGGCGTTCTGGGCCCTGCTCGCGGAGGGCATCGACGCCATCGGCGGCTTCCCCGCCGACCGTGGCTGGGACGTGGCGGCCTGGTCCGGTCCGGACGACGGGGTCGACTTCGCCCGGGCGGGCGGCTTCGTCACCGATATCGCCGGATTCGACGCCGGGTTCTTCGGGATCAGCCCCCGCGAGGCTGTCGCCATGGACCCGCAGCAGCGGGTGCTCCTCGAAACGTCGTGGGAGGCCCTGGAGCGGGCCGGGATCGACCCGGCCGCGCTGCGGGGCAGTTCGACCGGGGTGTACCTCGGCACGAACGGGCAGGACTACCCGGCGCTGCTGAGCATCGCCGACGCGGCCAACGACGGATTCGCCGGCACCGGCAACGCGGCGAGCGTGCTGTCGGGGCGGGTGGCGTACACGCTCGGCCTGGAAGGGCCGGCGGTGTCCGTGGACACGGCGTGTTCGTCGGCGCTGGTCGCGGTACACCTGGCGGCCCAGGCGCTACGGTCCGGCGAATGCGGCCTCGCGCTGGCCGGTGGTGTGACGGTGATGTCGACGCCGTCGATCTTCGTCGAGTTCGGGCGGCAGGGCGGGCTGGCCGCCGACGGGCGGTGCAAGGCCTTCGCCGACGCGGCCGACGGCACCGCCTGGGGCGAAGGCGCCGGCGTGCTCGTCCTCGAGCGGCTGTCGGAAGCTCGCCGCAACGGGCACCAGGTGCTGGCCCTCGTCCGGGGCAGCGCCGTCAACCAGGACGGCGCCTCGAACGGCCTGACGGCACCGAACGGTCCGTCGCAGCAGCGGGTGATCCGGGCCGCGCTCGCCAACGCCGGGGTCCAGGCGAGCGAGATCGACGCCGTGGAGGCGCACGGCACCGGCACGACCCTCGGCGACCCGATCGAGGCCCAGGCGCTCATCGCCACCTACGGGCAGGACCGGCCCGCGGACCGGCCGCTGCTGCTCGGCTCGGTGAAGTCGAACATCGGCCACACCCAGGCGGCGGCCGGCGTCGCCGGGATCATGAAGATGGTCCTCGCCCTGCGCCACGGCGTCCTGCCCAAGACGCTGCACGCGGACGTGCCGTCGTCGCACGTGGACTGGTCCGCCGGGGCCGTCCGGCTGCTGACCGAGGCCACGCCGTGGAACGCCAACGGCCACCCGCGCCGGGCCGGGGTCTCCTCCTTCGGCGTCAGCGGTACCAACGCGCACCTCATCCTCGAGGAGGCGGAGCCGGAGCCCCGGCCGATCGGGGAGGTGGCCGGGCCGGTGCCGTGGCTGTTGTCGGCGAAGACCGAAGCGGCCCTGCGGGACCAGGCGGCGCGGCTGGCCGGATCCGTCGCGCCCGGCACCGACGTGCTCGCGGTCGCCCGGGCCCTGGCCACGACCCGGTCGGTGTTCGCGCATCGGGCGGTGGTGGTGGCCGAGGATGTGGCCGGGTTCGTGGCCGGTCTGGCGGATGTGGATGTTTCGGTGGTCCGGGGGACTGGTGATCCGGTGTTTGTGTTTCCGGGTCAGGGTGCGCAGTGGGTGGGGATGGGTTTGGCGTTGTGGGATGCCGAGCCGGTGTTCGCCGAGTCGATGGTTCGTTGTGCGCTGGCGTTGGAGCCGTTCGTGGACTGGCAGTTGCGGGCGGTGCTGGGTGATGCGGAGTTGCTGGCGCGGGTGGATGTGGTGCAGCCGGCGACGTGGGCGGTGATGGTGTCTCTGGCTGAGTTGTGGCGTTCGGTGGGTGTGCGGCCAGCGGCGGTGGTCGGGCATTCGCAGGGTGAGATCGCCGCGGCGGTGGTCGCGGGTGGGCTGTCCCTTGAGGACGGTGCCCGGGTGGTTGCGCTGCGCAGCAGGGCGATCCTGGAGCTGTCCGGGTCGGGTGGCATGGTGTCGGTGCCGCTACCGTTGGAGCGGGTGCTGGCCCTGATCGGGCCGGGCCTGTCGGTGGCGGCGGTGAATGGTCCGGCGCAGGTGGTGGTGAGCGGGTCTGGGGCGGATGCGTTTGCGGAGGCGCATGCCGATTTGGGTGTACGCCGGATCAATGTGGATTACGCGTCGCATTCGGTGCAGGTGGAGGCGTTGCGGGATCGGCTTGAGGCGGATCTGGCCGGGTTGGATCCACGTGACGGCGAGGTGGCGTTCCATTCCACTGTGGACGCATCGGACGTCGAGGGTGGGTATTGGTATCGGAATTTGCGGTATACGGTTCGGTTCGGTGATGTGATCGCGGCGCTGGTTGCTGCGGGGCATCGGACGTTTGTCGAGGTGAGTCCGCACCCGGTCTTGGCGATGGCCGTTGAGCAGGCCGGCGAGGACCTGATCGTGGCGGGCACGCTGCGGCGGGACGACGGCGGGCGGGAACGCTGGCTGCGATCCCTGGGCGCCGTGCACGTTGCCGGGGTGCCCGTGGACTGGGCGGCCGTGCTCGGGCCGGCCGCCGGGACGCGCGCCGTCCTGCCGACGTACGCGTTCCAGCGGCGCCGGTACTGGCCCCGGATCAGCGCCGGCCGGGCCGGCGACATCGGCGCCGTCGGCCTCCGCGCGTCCGCGCACACCCTGCTGGGCGCCACCATCTCGCTCGCCGGCGGCGACGGGATCCTGCTCACCGGCCGCCTGTCGCTCGCCGCCCAGCCGTGGCTGGCCGACCACGCCGTCGGCGGGACCGTCCTGCTGCCCGGCACCGCGTTCGCCGACCTCGCCGTCCACGCCGCCGACCAGGTCGGCTGCGCCGTCGTCGAGGAACTGACCCTGCACACGCCGCTGGTCCTGCCCCCGCAGGGCGGCCTCCAGCTCCAGGTCTGGGCCGGCGACGCCGACACCGCGGGACGGCGGCCCGTCAACATCTACTCCCGCGCCGACGAACCGGGCACCGCCTGGACCCGGCACGCCACCGGTGTCCTCGGCCCCGCCGCCCCGCCGGCCCCGGCCGCGCTCACGACCTGGCCGCCCGCCGGTGCGGAGCCGGTCCCGGTCGACGGCTGGTACGAGCGGCTCGCCGAGGGCGGCTACGGCTACGGCCCGGTGTTCCGCGGCCTGCGGGCCGTGTGGCGCGACGGCGACGACGTGTACGCCGACGTCGCCCTCCCCGAGCAGGCCCCCGCCGCCGGATTTGGGGTCCACCCGGCCGTCCTCGACGCCGCCCTGCACCCCATCGGCCTCACCGGACTGGCCGGCGACGGCGAGACGGTCCTGCCGTTCGCCTGGAGCGGTGTACGCCTCTTCGCCACCGGCGCGACCGCCTTGCGCGCCCGGCTGACCCGCGCGGACGGCGGCGTCGCCGTGACCGTCTTCGACCTGGCCGGGCAGCCCGTGCTGGCGGCCGAGTCGCTGGTCCTGCGGCCGGTCCAGGCGGGGCAGCCGGCGGCGAGCGCCCAGGATCTGTTCACGGTCGACTGGATCCCGGTGCCGGCCGCGGCGACCGGTGACCTGACCGCCGAGGTGCTCGCGGTCCCGGCACTGAGTGCGCAGGCGGCGACGGTGCTGGTGCTGGAGCGGTTGCAGGCGTGGCTGGCGGAGCCGTCGGCGGACCGGTTGGTGGTCCGGACGGCCGGTGCTGTCGATGGTGGTGATTTGGGTGCGGCGGCGGTGTGGGGGTTGGTGCGGTCGGCGCAGTCGGAGCATCCGGGGCAGTTCGTGCTGCTGGACGGCGACTTCGACGTGGCGGCCGTGCTCGCGTCCGGTGAGCCGGAGCTGGCCGTTCGTGATGGTGTCTTGCTGGCCCGGCGGCTGGTGCGGGCGGTGGGTGGCCGGGCCGAGCCGCGTGCGCTCGATCCGGACGGCACGGTCGTGGTCACGGGTGGCACCGGGACGCTGGGTGGTCTGCTGGCCCGGCACCTGCTCGCCGAGTACGGGGTCCGGCATCTGCTGCTGGTGTCCCGGCAGGGTCCGGCCGCCCCGGGTGCTGCGGAGCTCATGGCGTTGGGGGCGGAGGTCGTGGCGTGTGATGTCGCTGATCGGGGTGCGCTCGCTGTGGTGTTGGCGGGTCGGCGGATGACGGGTGTGGTGCATGTCGCGGGTGTGCTGGATGACGGGGTGGTGGAGTCGCTCTCTGGCGAGCGTCTTGCGGGGGTGTTGCGGGTGAAGGCGGATGCGGCGTGGCATTTGCATGAGTTGACCCGGGGTCAGGATTTGGCGTGGTTCGTCATGTATTCGTCGGCCGCGGCCACGTTCGGGGCGGCTGGGCAGGGCAACTACGCGGCGGCCAACGCTTATCTCGACGCCCTTGCATTGCGCCGGCGGAACGAGGGTCTCGCCGGGCAGTCTCTCGCCTGGGGCCTGTGGGAGCAGCGCTCGACGATGACCGGCCATGTCGACATGGGCCGGGGCGCAGCCGGAACGCTCTCCGCCGAGCACGGGTTGGCCCTGTTCGACACGGCGCTGCGAACCGACCGGGCCCTGGTGGTCCCCATCCGGCTCGACCTCGCCGGGCTGCGCCGGGCCGGGGCGGCTGCGGTGCCCCCGCTGCTGCGCGTGCTCGCCGGCGGCACCGCCCGCCGGACCGCGGCCACCGCCGGCACCGGCGGCGACCTCGCCGCCCAGCTCGCCGTGCTCAGCGCCGACGACCGTGAGCGGGTCGTCCTGGAGACCGTGCGGGCGCAGGCGGCGATCGTGCTCGGGCACGCCGGCGCCGATGCCGTCGAGCCCGATGTGGCGTTCCGGGACCTCGGCTTCGACTCGCTGACCGCGGTCGAGCTGCGCAACCGGCTCGCCGCCGGCACCGGGCTGCGGCTGCCGGCCACGCTCGTGTTCGACCACCCCAACGCGCGGGTGCTGGCCCGGTTCCTGCTGGCCGAGGTGTTCGGCGCCCCGGCACCGGCCCGCCGGCCGGCCCGGACCGCCGTCGACGAGCCGATCGCGATCGTCGGCATGGGCTGCCGTTTCCCCGGCGCCGCCGACACCCCCGAAGCGCTGTGGACGCTCGTGGCCGCCGGCCGCGACGCGATCGCGGACTTCCCGGCCGACCGCGGCTGGGACCTCGGCGCCGTGTACGACCCCGACCCCGAGCACCTCGGCACCAGCTACGTCCGGGAAGGCGGATTCGTCGCCGACGCGGCCGGGTTCGACGCGGGCTTCTTCGGGATCAGCCCGCGCGAGGCCGTGGCGATGGACCCGCAGCAGCGGCTGCTGCTGGAAACCACGTGGGAGGCGATCGAGCGGGCCGGGATCGACCCGGCCCGGCTGCGCGGCACCGACACCGGGGTCTACGTCGGCATCACCGGCTCCGACTACGGCATCGGGCTGGCCGGCGACCCGGACAACGGGCACGTCCTCACCGGTACCACGACCAGCGTGGCCTCCGGCCGGGTCGCCTACACGTTCGGGCTCGAAGGACCGGCCGTGTCCGTCGACACCGCCTGCTCCTCCGCCCTCGTCGCCGTCCACCTGGCCGCGCAGGCACTCCGCTCCGGTGAGGTCGGTCTCGCCCTGGCCGGTGGCGTCTCGGTCATGGCGACGCCGGTCGCCTTCATCGAATTCTCCCGGCAGCGCGGCCTGGCCACCGACGGGCGCTGCAAGCCTTTTGCCGAAGCCGCGGATGGTACCGGCTGGGGCGAGGGCGCCGGCATGCTCGTCCTGGAGCGGCTGTCGGATGCGCGCCGCAACGGGCATCAGGTCCTCGCCGTGGTGCGGGGGAGCGCGATCAACCAGGACGGGGCGTCGAACGGTTTGACGGCGCCGAACGGTCCGTCGCAGCAGCGGGTGATCCGGGCCGCGCTGGCCAACGCCGGCCTGCGGCCCGCCGAGGTCGACGCGGTCGAGGCGCACGGCACCGGCACGACCCTCGGCGACCCGATCGAGGCGCAGGCGCTGCTCGCGACCTACGGCCAGGACCGCCCGGCCGACCGTCCACTGTGGCTGGGGTCGGTGAAGTCGAACATCGGCCACACGCAGAGCGCCGCCGGCGCGGCCGGGATCATCAAGATGGTCATGGCCCTGCGGCACGGGCTCCTGCCCCAGACGCTGCACGTGGACGCACCCTCGTCCCACGTGGACTGGACAGCCGGCGCCGTCGAGCTGCTCACGTCGGCGCGGCCGTGGACTGCCGACGGCCATCCGCGCCGGGCCGGGGTGTCGTCGTTCGGCATCAGCGGTACCAACGCGCACGTGATCCTGGAAGCAGCGGAGCCGGCGCCGCTCCCCGCAGCGGCCGCGGCCGGGCCCGTGCCGTGGCTGCTGTCGGCCAAGACCGAACCGGCCCTGCGCGACCAGGCGGCCCGGCTGGCCGGTTTCCTGGCCGAGCGCCCGGGCACCGACCTCGCCGCGGTCGCCCGCTCCCTGGCCGCTCGGTCGTCGTTCGCGCACCGGGCCGTCGTGGTCGCCGACGACCGCGAGCGCCTTCTGGCGGACCTGGCGGAACCGCCGATCCGGGGCGTTGCCGCGACCAGCGCCGATCCGGTGTTCGTGTTTCCGGGTCAGGGTGCGCAGTGGGTGGGGATGGGTTTGGCGTTGTGGGACAGCGAGCCGGTGTTCGCCGAGTCGATGGCCCGTTGCGCGCTGGCCTTGGAGCCGTTCGTGGACTGGCAGTTGCGGTCGGCCCTGGGCGATGCGGAGTTGCTGGCGCGGGTGGATGTGGTGCAGCCGGCGACCTGGGCGGTGATGGTGTCCCTGGCCGAATTGTGGCGTTCGGTGGGCGTGCGCCCGGCCGGTGTCGTGGGCCATTCACAAGGTGAGATCGCCGCGGCGGTGGTCGCGGGTGGACTGTCCCTTGAGGACGGTGCCCGGGTGGTGGCGCTGCGGAGTAGGGCGATCCTGGAGTTGTCGGGGTCGGGTGGGATGGTGTCGGTGCCGCTGCCGTTGGAGCGGGTGCTGGCCCTGATTGGACCGGATCTGTCGGTGGCGGCGGTGAACGGTCCGGCGCAGGTGGTGGTGAGCGGGTCCGGGGCGGATGCGTTCGCGGAGGCGCATGCCGATTTGGGTGTACGGCGGATCAATGTGGACTACGCATCGCATTCGGTACAGGTGGAGGCGCTGCGGGACCGGCTCGAGGCGGATCTGGCCGGGTTGGATCCGCATGACGGCGGGGTGCCGTTCCATTCCACTGTGGACGCGGCTTCGGGTGGTGAGGGTGGGTATTGGTATCGGAATTTGCGGTATACGGTTCGGTTTGGTGATGTGATCGCGGGGCTGGTTGCTGCGGGGCATCGGACGTTTGTTGAGGTGAGTCCGCACCCGGTCTTGGCGATGGCCGTTGAGCAGGCCGGCGAGGACCTGATCGTGGCGGGCACGCTGCGGCGGGATGACGGCGGGCGGGACCGGTGGTTGCGGTCCCTGGGCGCAGTGCACGTCGCCGGAGTCGGTGTGGACTGGACAGCGGTGCTGGGCGGGGCCGGCGCGTCGCCCGTGGAGCTGCCGACATATCCGTTCCAGCACCAGCGGTTCTGGCCGAACACGGCCGGCGGCCGCCTCGGTGACGTCGGCTCCGTCGGCCTGCGCCCGTCCACCCACCCGCTCCTCGGCGCCACCGTCTCCCTCGCCGAGCACGGCGGCGACGGCATCCTGCTCACCGGCCGGCTCTCCCTCGCCGCGCAGCCCTGGCTCGCCGACCACGCCGTCGGCGGTGCCGTGCTCCTGCCGGGCACCGCGTTCGCCGACCTCGCCGTATTCGCCGGTGACCAGGTCGGCTGCGCCGCGGTCGACGAGCTGACCCTGCAGGTACCGCTGATCCTGCCCGCCCGCGGCGGAGTGCAGGTGCAGGTGTGGGCCGGCGGCCCCGACCCGTCCGGCCGGCGCCCGGTCAACATCTACGCCCGCCCCGAAACCCCGGACGACACCGACAACCCGTGGACCCGGCACGCCACCGGCACCCTGTACCCGCAGACCGGTCAACCCCCGGCCGCGCTCACCGCGTGGCCGCCCGCCGGTGCGGAGCCCGTCCCGGTCGACGGCTGGTACGAGCGGCTCGCCGCGGCCGGCTACAGCTACGGGCCGGTGTTCCGCGGCCTGCGGGGCGTGTGGCGGGACGGCGCGCACGTGTACGCCGACGTCGCCCTCCCGGCCGAGCTGCCGGTCGACGGGTTCGGGGTACATCCGGCCGTCCTCGACGCCGCCCTGCACCCCATCGGCCTCACCGGACTGGCCGGCGAGGGCGCGGTCACGCTGCCGTTCGCGTGGAGCGGCGTCCGCCTCTACGCCACCGGCGCGACCGCACTGCGGGTACGGCTGACGGCAATCGGCCCGGAGACCCTCGCCGTGGCCGTCTTCGACACCGCGGGCGAACCGGTGCTCAGCGCCGACTCGCTCACGCTGCGCCCGGCGACGCCCGTGGCGCAGCCGGTGCCAGGCGCCCACGACCTGTTCGCCGTGGAATGGGTGCCGCTGCCGCCGGTCGCGCCGGTCGATACGGATGTGGTGGTGTTCGAGCCGCCGGTGGGTGATGTGCATGTGGTGACGGCGGCGGTGTTGGAGCGGTTGCGGTTGTGGCTGGCGGGGCCGGGTGGGTCGCGGTTGGTGATCCGGACGGATGGTGCGACGGATGGCCGGGATCCGGCGGCGGCTGCGGTGTGGGGTTTGGTCCGTTCGGCGCAGTCGGAGCATCCGGATCGGTTCGTGCTGGTGGACGGGCCGGTCGAGGCGGCGCTTGCGGTCGCGACCGGTGAGCCGGAGGTCGCGGTTCGCGGCGGTGTGCCGCACGGGCGGCGGCTGGTGCGGGCGGGTGCGGGCCGGCCGGCGTTGCCGGCGCACCGGGCGTGGCGGCTCGACGTGTCCGAGACCGGCAGCCTGGAGAGCCTCACGGCGCTCGACTGCCCCGAGGCCGCGGCGCCGTTGCTGCCCGGGCAGGTCCGGATCGCGATCCGGGCCGCCGGGATGAACTTCCGCGACGTACTGCTCGGCCTCGGCCTGGCCCCGGCCGGCACGATGGGCAGCGAGGCCGCCGGCGTCGTCGTCGAGACCGGCCCCGGGGTCACCGGGCTCACCTCCGGCGACCGGGTCCTCGGCATGCTCGACCGCGCGTTCGGCCCCGTCGCCGTCGCCGACCAGCGACTCCTCGCCCGGATCCCGGACGGCTGGTCGTTCACCCAGGCCGCGAGCGTGCCCATCGTGTACCTCACCGCCTACTACGGCCTGCGGGACCTCGGCCGGGTCCAGCCGGGGCAGCGGGTGCTCATCCACGCCGCGGCCGGCGGTGTCGGCATGGCCGCCGTCCAGCTCGCCCGGGCCTGGGGCCTGGAGGTGTACGCCACCGCCAGCGCCGGCAAGTGGCCGGTCCTGCACGCGCAGGGCTTCGACGACGCCCACCTCGCCTCGTCCCGTGACCTCGGCTTCCGCGAGCGGTTCCTGGCCGCGACGGACGGCGCGGGCGTCGACGTCGTCCTCAACTCCCTGGCCGGGCCGTTCGTGGACGCCTCACTGGACCTGCTGCCCCGCGGCGGCCGGTTCGTCGAGATGGGCAAGACCGACATCCGCACCGGCGTCACCCACCCCGGCGTCGAGTACCAGGCGTTCGACCTGTTCGACGCCGGCATCGAGCGGATCGCCGAGATGCTCGCCGAGATCCTGGACCTGTTCGCCGCCGGAGTGCTGCAGCCGATCCCGGTCACCGAGTTCGAGGCGTCCCGGGCGGTCGAGGCGCTGCGGCACCTGCAGGCCGCCCGGCACGTCGGCAAGGTCGTCCTTCGGCTGCCCGCCACGCCGGACCCCGACGGTACCGTCGTGATCACCGGCGGCACCGGCCTGCTGGGCGGGCTGCTGGCCCGGCACCTGGCCGAGGTCCACGGCGTGCGGAACCTGCTGCTGCTGTCCCGGCAGGGTCCGGCGGCCGAAGGCGCGGATGCGCTGATCGCCCTCGGCGCGGAGGTGGTGGCGTGTGACGTCACCGACCGGGCGGCGCTCGCGTCGGTATTGCACGGGCGCCGGATCACCGGGGTCGTGCACACCGCCGGGGTCCTGGACGACGCGACCGTGGAATCGCTGACGCCGGACCGGCTGGAAGCCGTGCTGCGGGCGAAGGCGGACGCGGCCTGGCACCTGCACGAGCTCGCCCAGGATCAGGATCTCGCGTGGTTCGTCATGTACTCCTCGGCGGCGGCGACGTTCGGTGCGCCCGGGCAGGGCAACTATGCCGCCGCCAACGCCTACCTGGACGCCCTCGCGCTGTACCGCCGCAACGAGGGCCGCGCCGGGCAGTCCCTCGCCTGGGGACTGTGGGAGCAGCGGTCGGCGCTGACCGGGCAACTCGGCGGGGCCGACCTCGCCCGGATGCACCGCGGCGGCGTCGGCGCCCTCACCGCCGAGGAGGGCTTGGCCCTCTTCGACGCCGCGGTCCTCGCCGACCGGCCCCAGCTCGTCCCCGTCCGGCTCGACATCACCGCGCTGCGGCAGGCCAAGACCGGCGTACCGGCGCTGCTGCGGACCCTCGCCGGCGAACCGGGCCGCCGCGCCGCCGCCACGTCCACCGGCAGTGCGAGCCTCGCCGGCCGGCTCACGGCGCTGCGCCCCGGTGAACGCGAACGGGCCGTCCTGGAGACCGTGCGGGCGCAGGCGGCGATCGTGCTCGGCCATGCCGGGGCCGATGCCGTCGAGCCGGACGTGGCGTTCCGGGATCTCGGCTTCGACTCGCTGACCGCGGTCGAGCTGCGCAACCGGCTCGCCGCCGGCACCGGGCTGCGGCTGCCGGCCACGCTCGTCTTCGACTACCCGAACCCGACGGCCCTGACCCGGTACCTGCTCACCGAACTCCTCGGCGGCTCGACCGCCGTCGTGGCCCAGGGCCAGGCCGCGGTCGACGAGCCGATCGCGATCGTCGGCATGGCGTGCCGGTTCCCCGGCGCCGCCGACACCCCCGAAGCGCTGTGGGCCCTGCTCGCCGGCGGCGTCGACGCGATGGGCGCGTTCCCCGCCGACCGGGGCTGGGAACAGGCCGGCTGGTACGAGCCGGACCGGGCCGGACAGGGCGGATTCCTGACCGACGCCACCGGGTTCGACGCCGGCTTCTTCGGGATCAGCCCCCGCGAGGCCGTGGCGATGGACCCGCAGCAGCGGCTGTTGCTGGAAACGTCGTGGGAGGCGATCGAGCGGGCCGGGATCGACCCGGCCGGGCTGCGCGGCTCCGACACGGGGGTCTACGTCGGCATCGCCGGCTCCGACTACGGCATGGGCCTGGCCGCCGACCCCGACAACGGGCACGCGCTCACCGGCCTCAGCAGCAGCGTCGCCTCCGGGCGGCTCGCGTACACGTTCGGGCTCGAAGGACCGGCGGTGTCCATCGACACCGCCTGCTCGTCCGCCCTCGTCGCCCTGCACCTCGCCGCGCAGGCCCTGCGCTCCGGCGAGTGCACGATCGCCCTGGCCGGCGGCGTGACCGTCATGTCGACCCCGGGCATCTTTATGGAGTTCGCCCGGCAGGGTGGACTGGCCGCCGACGGGCGCTGCAAGGCCTTCTCGGACACCGCCGACGGCACCGGCTGGGGCGAGGGCGCCGGCATCCTCGTCCTCGAGCGGCTCTCCGAGGCCCGCCGTCGCGGCCACCACGTCCTGGCCCTCGTCCGCGGCAGCGCGGTGAACCAGGACGGCGCCTCAAACGGTCTGACCGCCCCGAACGGCCCGTCCCAGCAGCGCGTGATCCGGCAGGCCCTGGCCAACGCCGGGCTACGGCCGGACCAGGTCGACGCCGTCGAGGCGCACGGCACCGGCACGACGCTGGGTGACCCGATCGAGGCGCAGGCGCTGATCGCCACCTACGGCCAGGACCGGCCCGCGGATCGGCCGCTGCTGGTCGGCTCGGTCAAGTCCAACATCGGCCACACCCAGGCCGCGGCGGGCGTCGCCGGCGTCATCAAGATCGTCCTGGCCCTGCGCAACGGCGTCCTGCCCAAGACGCTGCACGTGGACGCGCCGTCGTCGCACGTGGACTGGTCGGCCGGCGCGGTCGCGTTGCTGACGGAGGCCACGCCGTGGGAAGCGAATGGTCGCCCCCGCCGGGCCGGCGTGTCATCCTTCGGCATTTCCGGCACGAACGCGCACGTGATTCTGGAGGAGGCCGAGCCGCAGCCGGTGGCCCCGGCCGAGCCCGCCGGGATGGTGCCGTGGCCGTTGTCGGCGAAGTCGGAGCCGGCGTTGCGGGACCAGGTGCGTCGGCTGGCCGAGTTCGTGGCGGGCCAGTCGTCGGTCGATGCCGTTGCGGTCGGCCGGGCTCTGGCAAGCGGCCGGTCGTTGTTCGCGCATCGGGCGGTGGTGCTCGGCCCGAGCACGATTTCGGGTGTGGCGGGTCCGGGCCGACTGGCCATCGTGTTCTCGGGCCAGGGCAGTCAGCGGGTCGGTATGGGTCTCGACCTCTATGCGCGGTATCCGGTGTTCGCGGCGGCGTTCGACGAGGTGTGTGCGCACTTCCAGACGCCGTTGCGGGAGTTGATCGCTGATGGCGGGGATCTGGATCAGACGGCGAATACGCAGGCGGCGTTGTTTGCGGTGCAGGTGGCGTTGTTCCGGCTGGTGGAGTCGTGGGGGATCCGGTCCGACGTTCTTGCCGGTCATTCGATTGGTGAGGTGACCGCGGCCTATGTGGCTGGGGTGTGGTCGCTGGCGGATGCGGCGCGGATTGTGGCGGCGCGGGGCCGGTTGATGCAGGCGTTGCCCGCCGGTGGGGCGATGGTGGCGTTGACGGCGTCGCATGAGGAAGCGCTCGCGTTGGTTGCCGGGCATGCGGATGTGGGTGTGGCGGCGGTGAACGGTCCACAGTCGACGGTGATCTCCGGTGATGCAGAGACTGTCTCGGCACTGGCCGAGTCGTGGCGGGAGCGGGGTGGTAAGGCTCGGCGGTTGCGGGTGAGTCATGCGTTTCATTCGCCGTTGATGGAGCCGATGCTGGCCGAGTTCGCCACCGTGCTCGACAGCGTCACCTGGCACGAGCCGTCGATCCCGGTCGTGTCGGGCACGCCGGGTGCGGATCTGGCCAGTCCGGCGTATTGGGTGGCGCACGTCCGGGAGGCGGTGCGGTATCACGATGCGGTGACCGCGCTTGGTGCGGACATCTTTCTGGAGCTCGGGCCGGACGGGTCGTTGTCGGCGATGGCTGACGGTGGGGTTTGGCTGCCGGCGTTGCGCAACGGGCGGGACGAGGCCGAGACGCTGCTGGCCGCCGTCGCCGGGGTCCATGTGCATGGTGGGGCCGTCGACTGGGCCGGGCTGATCGGCGGGGTGGAGCGGTATGACCTCGTGCTGCCCACATACCCGTTCCAGCACCAGCGGTTCTGGCCGCAGGTCACCGCCGCCCGCCCCGGCGACGTCACCGCCCTCGGCCAGCGCGGTGTCAGCCACCCGCTCGTCGGCGCGGCGGTACCCCTCGCCGATGGCGAAGGGGTCGTCCTGACGGGCAGGCTGTCGGCCGCGACCCAGCCCTGGCTCGCCGACCACGTCCTCATGGGCTCCGTCATCGTCCCCGGCACCGCGTTCCTCGACCTCGCCATGTACGCCGGCGACCAGGCCGGCTGCGGCACCGTCGACGAGCTCACCCTGCAGGTCCCGCTGGTGCTGCCCGAGCACGGCGCCGTGCAGCTGCAGGTCTGGGTCGGCGACCCGGACGGCACCGGCCGCCGCCCGCTCACCGTCCACTCGCGCCCCGACGGCGGCGAGGGCGCCTGGACCCGGCACGTCGCCGGCGTCCTCAGCCCCGGCACCGGCCTGGCCCCCGCCGCACTGACGAACTGGCCGCCGACCGGCGCGGAGCCGGTACCCGTCGACGGGCTCTACGAGCGCATGGCCGCGGGCGGCTACGCCTACGGGCCGGTGTTCACGGGCGTCCGCGCCGTCTGGCGGGCCGGCGACCACGTGTACGCCGAGGTCACCCTGCCCGAACCGGCCACGCCCGACGGGTTCGGCGTGCACCCGGCCGTCCTCGACGCCGCGCTGCACCCGATCGGCTGGACCGGTCTCGCCGGGGACGGCACGGCCGTGCTGCCGTTCGCCTGGACCGGGGTGCGGCTCTACGCCACCGGCGCGACGACCCTGCGCGTCCGGCTCGCCGGCACCGGCACCGGCGGTACCACCGTGGAAGTCTTCGACCTGGCCGGGCAGCCCGTGCTGGCCGCCGAGTCGCTGGTCCTGCGGCCGGTCTTCCCGGAGCGGCCGGCGGCCGGCGCGCAGGACCTGTTCACGATCGACTGGGTCCCGGTGACCGCGACCGAGCCGCCGGGTGACCTGACGACCGAGGTGTTCGCGGTTCCGGCGCTGGATGCGCACGCGGCGACGGCGCTGGTGCTGCAGCGGCTGCAGGCGTGGCTGGCGGCCCCGTCGGCGGACCGGCTGGTGATCCGGACCCGCGGTGCCGTCGATGGCGGCGATCTCGGTGCGGCGGCGGTGTGGGGGTTGGTGCGGTCGGCGCAGTCGGAGCACCCGGGGCAGTTCGTGCTGCTCGACGGCGAGTTCGACCTCGGCGCGGTGGCCGCGAGTGGTGAGCCGGAGCTCTCCGCCCGAGACGGCGTCCTGCACGCCCGGCGGTTGATCCGGGCGGCCGGCGGCGACACCCAACGGCCGGCGCTCGACCCGGACGGCACCGTGGTCATCACGGGTGGCACCGGGACGCTGGGTGGTCTGCTGGCCCGGCACCTGCTCGCCGAGTACGGGGTCCGGCACCTGCTGCTGCTGTCCCGGCAGGGTCCGGCCGCGCCCGCCGCCGCGGAGCTGACGGCGCTCGGTGCGCAGGTCGTCGCCTGTGACGTCGCCGACCGGGACGCCCTCGCCGCGGCCCTGGCCGGGCACCGGATCACGGGCGTGGTGCACACCGCGGGCCTGGTCGACGACGGCGTCATCGAGTCCCTGACGCCGCGGCGGCTGGCCGGTGTCCTGCGGGCCAAGGCGGACGCGGCCCGCAACCTGCACGAGCTGACCCTGGACCAGGACCTGGCCTGGTTCGTCATGTACTCCTCGGCCGCGGCCACCCTCGGGGCGGCGGGGCAGGGCAACTACGCGGCGGCCAACGCCTACCTCGACGCCCTCGCGCAGCACCGCCGCAACGAGGGCCGCGCCGGGCAGTCCCTCGCCTGGGGCCTGTGGGAGCGGCGCTCGACGATGACCGGGCACCTCGACCAGGCCGACCTCGCCCGGATCAGCCGCGGCGGCATCCGCGCGCTCACCGCCGAGCAGGGCCTGGCCCTGTTCGACGCGGCCGTGCGGTCCGGCCGGCCGAACCTGGTGCCCATCCGGCTCGACGTCGGCGCGCTGCGCCTCGCCGGGGCGGCCGGCGTACCGCCGCTGCTGCGCACCCTCGCCGGCGGATCCGTTCGCCGGGCCGCGGCCAACACCGGCGGCCGCGACGACCTCGTCCGCGAGCTCGCCGCCCTGGCCGCCGAGGAGCGCGAGCGCACCGTCCTGGACCTGGTCCGCGCCCAGGCCGCGGTCGTCCTCGGCCACAGCACCCCGGCCGGGATCGACCCCGACATCGCGTTCCGGGACCTCGGTTTCGACTCGCTCACCGCCGTCGAACTGCGCAACCGGCTCGCCGCCGGCACCGGGCTGCGGCTGCCGGCCACGCTCGTCTTCGACTACCCCAGCGCCCGGGTCCTCGCCGGGCACCTGCTCGCCGAGGTGTTCGGCGAGCAGCCCGGCGCGGTGACCAGGAGCCCGGCCGCCGCCGCGGCCGACGAGCCGATCGCCATCGTCGGGATGGGCTGCCGGTTCCCCGGCGGGGCCGACACGCCCGAGCGGCTGTGGGAGCTGCTCGCGGCCGGCGTCGACGCGATCAGCGGCTTCCCCGCCGACCGGGGCTGGGATCCGGCCCTGTGGTTCGACCCGGACCCCGAGCATCCGGGCACCAGCTACGTCCGCGAGGGCGGCTTCCTGGCCGACGTCGCCGGCTTCGACGCCGGGTTCTTCGGCATCAGCCCCCGCGAGGCCATGACCATGGACCCGCAGCAGCGGCTGCTGCTCGAAACGTCGTGGGAGGCGATCGAGCGGGCCGGGATCGATCCCACCCGGCTGCGCGGGACCGCCACCGGCGTCTACGTCGGGATCGCCGCCTCCGGCTACGGCCTCGGCACCGACGCCGGCGACGGGCACGGCCTGACCGGCATGACCACCAGCGTCGCATCCGGGCGCGTCGCCTACACCCTCGGCCTGGAGGGGCCGGCCGTGTCCGTCGACACCGCGTGCTCGTCGTCGCTGGTGGCGGTACACCTGGCGGCGCAGGCCCTGCGATCGGGGGAGTGCTCGATGGCCCTCGCCGGCGGCGTCGCGGCCATGGCGACCCCCGGCATCTTCGTCGAGTTCTCCCGGCAACGCGGCCTGGCCACCGACGGGCGCTGCAAGCCTTTTGCCGAAGCCGCGGATGGTACCGGCTGGGGCGAGGGCGCCGGCATGCTCGTCCTGGAGCGGCTGTCGGACGCGCGCCGCAACGGGCATCAGGTCCTCGCGGTCGTTCGTGGCAGCGCGATCAACCAGGACGGGGCGTCGAACGGTCTCACGGCGCCGAACGGTCCGTCGCAGCAGCGGGTGATCCGGGCCGCGCTGGCCAACGCCGGCCTGCGGCCCGCCGAGGTCGACGCGGTCGAGGCGCACGGCACCGGCACGACCCTCGGCGACCCGATCGAGGCGCAGGCGCTGCTCGCGACCTACGGCCAGGACCGCCCGGCCGACCGGCCGCTGCGGCTCGGCTCGATCAAGTCCAACATCGGCCACACCCAGACCGCCGCCGGCGTCGCCGGGATCATCAAGATGGTCCTCGCGATGCGGCACGAGCTGCTGCCCGAGACGCTCCACGTCGACGCGCCGTCGTCGCACGTGGACTGGACGGCCGGCGCGGTACGGCTGCTGACGGAGCCGACCCCGTGGACGGCGGCCGGCCGGCCGCGGCGGGCCGGCGTGTCCTCGTTCGGCATCAGCGGCACCAACGCCCACATCATCCTGGAGGAGGCGGAGCCGCGGCCGGCCTCCGTCGCGGAACCGGCCGGCGTCACCGCCTGGCCGCTGTCGGCGAAGACCGGACCGGCGCTGCGGGACCAGGCACGGCGGCTCGCCGACGCCCTGGCGGAGACCGAGGCGGACCCCGGGGCCGTCGGGCGGGCCCTGGCGACGACCCGGGCCGTGTTCGCGCACCGGGCGGTCGTCGTCGCCGAGGACCGCGCCGCGTTCCTGGCCGGACTCACCGACCTGGACACCTCGGCGGCCGTGGTCCGCGGCACGGCCACCGGCCGGCCCGACCCGGTCTTCGTGTTCCCCGGCCAGGGCGCGCAGTGGGCCGGGATGGGGCTGGCGCTGTGGGACGCCGAGCCGGTGTTCGCCGAGTCGATGGCCCGCTGTGCGATGGCCCTGGAGCCGTTCGTGGACTGGCGGCTGCGGGCGGTGCTGGGTGACGCCGGGATGCTGGAACGGGTCGATGTGGTGCAGCCGGCGACCTGGGCCGTGATGGTGTCCCTCGCGGAGCTGTGGCGGTCGATCGGGGTACGTCCGGCGGCGGTCGTCGGGCACTCGCAGGGCGAGATCGCCGCGGCCGTGGTCGCCGGTGGACTGTCCCTTGAGGACGGTGCCCGGGTCGTGGCGCTGCGGAGCAAGGCGATCCTGGAGCTGTCCGGCTCGGGCGGCATGGTGTCGGTGCCGCTGCCGCTCGACGAGGTGCTGACCCTGATCGAGCCGTGGGGTGCGGACCTTTCGGTGGCGGCGGTGAACGGCCCCGCGCAGGTCGTGGTCAGCGGGTCCGGGGCGGCCGAGTTCGCCGAGGCTCATGCCGCTTCGGGGGTACGGCGGATCAATGTGGACTACGCGTCGCACTCGGTGCGGGTGGAGGCGCTGCGGGATCGGCTGGGAGCGGACCTGGCCGGGCTGGATCCGGCCGAGGGGACGGTGCCGTTCCATTCCACTGTGGACGCTGTGGACGGCGAAGGCGGCTACTGGTACCGGAATCTGCGGCACACGGTCCGGTTCGGTGACGTGATCGCGGCGCTGGTCGCGGCCGGGCATCGGACGTTCGTCGAAGTCAGCCCGCACCCGGTCCTGGCGATGGCCGTCGAGCAGGCCGGCGAGGACCTGGTCGTCTCGGGCACGCTGCGCCGCGACGACGGTGGCCGGGAACGGTGGCTGCGCTCGGCCGCCACCATGCACGTGCACGGCGTCGCCGTCGACTGGACGGCGCTGCTCGGCGGGGCCGGCTCCCCGGAACCGGACCTGCCGTCGTACGCGTTCCAGCACCGGCGGTACTGGCCCCGGCTCAGCGGCGGCCACACCGGCGACGTCGGCGCCGCCGGGCTCACCGCGGCCGGGCACCCGCTGCTCGGGGCGACCGTCTCCCTCGCCGGCGGCGACGGCATTCTGCTCACCGGCCGCCTGTCGCTGGCCGCGCAGCCGTGGCTCGGCGACCACGCCCTGCTCGGCTCGGTCCTGCTGCCCGGCACCGCGTTCGTCGAGTGGGCCGTGCACGCCGGCGACCAGGTCGGCTGCGCCGTCGTCGACGAGCTCGCGCTCGCCGCCCCGCTCGTCCTGCCGGCCGAGGGCGGCACCCAGATCCAGGTGTCGGTCGGCGAACCCGACGGCAGCGGCCGGCGCCCGGTCAACGTGTACTCGCGCGTCGAGGGACTCACCGACGCGTGGACCAGGCACGCCACCGGCACGCTGAGCCCGGCCGCCGGGCCGGCCCCGGCCGCACCGGAGAGCTGGCCGCCGGCCGGCGCGGAGCCGGTCGACGTCGACGGGTTCTACGCCCGGCTCGCCGCCGATGGGTACGTCTACGGGCCGGCCTTCCAGGGCCTGCGATCCGCCTGGCGGGCCGGCGAGCACGCCTACGCCGAGGTCGAGCTGCCCGAACCGGTCGCGGCCGACGGGTTCGGCCTCCACCCCGCGCTGCTCGACGCGGCGCTGCACCCGATCGGACTCACCGGGCTGCTCGGCGACGCCGGCGCGGTCCTCGCGTTCTCGTGGAGCGGCGTCCGCCTGCACGCCACCGGCGCCCGCGCCCTTCGGGTCCGGCTGAGCGCGACCGGCGGCGGCCTGGCGGTGGCGGTCTTCGACCCCGCCGGCCGGCCCGTCCTCAGCGCCGACTCGCTGGTCCTGCGGGCGATCACCGCCGCCGGGACCGGCCCCGGCGACGGTGCGTCGCGTTCGCTGTTCGCGCTGGAATGGACGGCGTTGCCGGCCGGCGAACCGGCCCGCGGCGAGCGGCCGGACGTGGTGCTCCGGCTCCCGTCGGCGCCGCCGTCCGCGGATCTGCCGGCGGCGGTGTACGCGGCCACGTCGATGGTGCTCGACCGGCTGAAGACCTGGCTCGCCGACCCGCGGGCCGAGAGGGAGCGGCTAGCGGTCGTGAGCCGCGGCGCCACCGACGGATCGGACCTGGCCGCCGCGGCGGTGTGGGGCCTGATCCGGTCCGCGCAGGCCGAGCACCCGGACCGGTTCCTGCTGCTCGACCTCGACGAGGACGGCGACGACGGCCTCGACGACTATCTGGCGGCCGCCGCCGGCAGCGGGGAGCCCGAGATCGCCGTGCGCGGCGGCGTGCTCCACGCGCGGCGGCTGACCCGCGCCGGCAACGGCCGGCTCGCCCTGCCCGGTCCGGACCGGATGCCGTGGCGGCTCGAGACGACCGAGGACGGCGTGGCGGTCACCGACGACCCGGACGCCCTCGCGCCGCTGGCCGCCGGGCAGGTGCGCATCGCCGTGCGGGCCGCCACTCTGGGTGCCGCGCCCGGCGCGGTCGCGGGCGTGGTCCTCGACACCGCGCCCGGCGTCACGGCGGTGGCGCCCGGCGACCGCGTCACGGCCCGGTCCGCCGGTGCCCCCGGGCTGATCGCGACCGTCGACGACGGTGCGGTGGACCGGATCCCGGCCGGCACCACGTTCGCCGAAGCGGTCGCGGCCGGCCCGGTGCCGGTGTTCGAGGCCGCCCGCGCGCCCGAAGCGCTGCGGCACCTGGCCGACGGGCCGGTCGTCCTGCGGATGCCGGCCGGCCCCGACCCGCACGGTACCGTCGTCATCACCGGCGGCACCGGAGTCCTGGGTGCGCTGCTGGCCCGGCACCTGGTGACCGTCTACGGGGTACGGCACCTGCTCCTGCTCTCCCGCCGGGGCCTCGCCGCCCCGGGCGCGCCGGAGCTCGTCGCCGACCTGACCGCGCTCGGCGCGCAGGTCCGCCTGGTCGAGGCCGACGCCGGGGACCGCGCGGCGGTCGCCGCCGCCCTTGCCGCCGTCCCGGCCGGCCACCCGATCACCGGCGTCATGCACACCGCCGGCGCCATCGACGACGCCACCATCGCCTCCCTGACCGACGAGCAGCTGCGCGGGGTACTGCGGACCAAGGCCGACGCCGCCTGGTGGCTGCACGAGCTGACCCGCGACCTCGACCTCGCCTGGTTCGTCATGTACTCCTCGGCCGCCGCGACCTTCGGCTCCGCCGGCGTCGGCAACTACACCGCCGCCAACGCGGTCCTCGACGCCCTGGCCGAGCACCGCCGCGCCGCCGGGCTGGCCGCGCAGTCCCTCGCGTGGGGGCTGTGGGAGGCCCCCGGCTCGGCGATCAGCGGCGGGCTCACGGACGCCGACCTGGCCCGCATGGCCCGCAGCGGCATCGCCGCGCTCTCGCCCGAGCAGGGCATGGCGCTGTTCGACGCCGCCGTCCGGGTCGACCGGTCGCTGCTGGTGCCGATCCGCCTCGACGTGAGCGGGCTGCGCCGGGTCGGGGCCGGGGGAGTGCCGCCGCTGTTCCGGGCCCTCGCGGGCGGGTCCGGCCGGCGGGCCGCGGCCGGTCCGGCGGCCGGGGTCGACCCGGTCGCCGGGCTGGCCGCCATGGACGCACAGGAGCGGGCCCGGACCGTCCGGCGGCTCGTCCACGCCCAGGCCGCCGTGGTGCTCGGCCACGACCGGCCCGAGGCCGTCGACCCCGAGACCGGGTTCCGGGACCTCGGGTTCGACTCGCTGACCGCCGTCGACCTGCGCAACCGGCTGGCCACCGCGACCGGGCTGCGACTGCCCGCGACGCTGGTGTTCGACCATCCGACCGTCGCGGCGCTGACCGCGCACCTGCTCGACCAGCTCGCGAATGCGGGTGCCGCCGCCGATCCGGCCGCACCGCCCGCACCGGCGCCGGCGGGACCGGCCCGGGTGTCCAACCTCGCCGAGATGTATCTGCGGGCCGAGGCCGGGGGCGGCGACGCCCGGGAGGAGTTCTTCGGGCTCATGCAGGGCCTCGCGAGGCTGCGCCCGGCCTTCGGGGCGGACGCGGCCGCCGGGGCCGTCCGGCCACCCGAGCGGATCGCCACCGGCGCCGCCGAGCCGAAGCTGTACCTCTTCACGCCGTACGTCGCCCCGATCCTGCCCTACGTGCGGCTGGCGGCCGCGTTCCAGGGCAGCCGGGACGTGTCCGTCCTGCACCCACCCGGGTTCCGGGCCGGCGAGCGGCTCCCGGCCGACCTCGGCGCGCTCGTCGACGCCTACGCCGAGGCGATCCTGGCCGACGACCACGGCACCGCCTTCGCCCTCGGCGGGGCCTCCAGCGCCGGGTTCATCGCCCACTGGGTGGCCCGGGAGCTGGCCCGCCGGGGCGTGCCGCCGGCCGGGATCATCCTGCTCGACACGCCCTCGGAACAGGATCTGCGGGTCGTCGAGGAGGACGGGCCGCTGTGGCAGCGGGAACTCGCCGAGGAGGTCCGGCGCTTCGGCGACGACGGCGACGACAGCTGGGTCTCCGCGATGGCCCGCTACATGAGCCTGCCGTGGCTGCCCGCCGCGCCGGTGGACGTGCCGACCCTCCAGGTGCGGGCGACGAGCCGGATGGGCGAGCCGGACGACACCGCGGACCGGCGGTTCTCGTGGAGCGCGGCGAGTTCGGTCACCCTCGCCGACGTGCCCGGCAATCACCTCCAGCTGTGCAATGAATACGCGCCGCAGACCGCGCGGGTGGTGAACGAATGGCTCACCCGGGACGCCGGATAGCCGCCGTTTCCGCGAGTACCGCCACACCCAGTCCCACCGACAAGGGAGCCCGACGATGGCCGTGACACCCGGCACCAGCCTGTGGATCCGCCGCTACAACACCGCGCCGGGCAGCCCGATCCGGCTGGCCTGCCTGCCCCACGCGGGCGGTTCGGCGTCGTTCTTCGTGCCCGTGTCCCGGGGCCTGCACCCGCGGATCGAGGTGCTGGCGGTGCAGTACCCCGGCCGCCAGGACCGTCGCGGCGAGCCCAGCGTCGCCGACATCCCCACCCTCGCCCGGCTGGTCGCCGCGGAGCTGGCCGGCTGGCTGGACCGGCCGCTCGCCCTGTTCGGCCACAGCATGGGCGCGACCCTGGGCTTCGAGGTCGGCCGGATCCTCGAGAAGGAGCACGGCCAGGCCCCGGCGTGGCTGTTCGCCTCGGGCCGCCGGGCCCCGTCCCGGCACCGCGACGAGCGCGTCCACGAGCAGGACGACAACGGCCTGATCGCCGAGATGCGGCGGCTCAGCGGCACCGACGCCGGCATCCTCGGCGACGAGGAGCTGCTGCGGATGATCCTGCCGGCGATCCGCAACGACTACCGGGCGGCCGAGACCTACCGGTACACCCCGGGGCCGCCGCTGTCCTGCCCGATCACCGCGCTCGTCGGGGACGCCGACCCGAAGGTGACGGTCGGCGAGGCCGAGTCGTGGCGCGAGCACACCAGCGCGGCGTTCGACCTCAAGGTGTACCCCGGCGGGCATTTCTATCTCGCCAAGCAGCAGCGGGCCGTGCTCGAGCTGATCGAGGCGCGGCTGGCCACCGTCACCGGTCCGCAGGTCGGCTGAGAACCACTTCTCGAGGAGTTGCGATGCGAGACCTCATCGACGCCGTGTCGTCGGATTCGGCCTCCCCGGCCGACATCGCGGCGCTGGCCGTGCCGGAGAGCTACCGCGGCGCGGTGGTGCTGGCCGAGGAGTCCACGATGTTCGAGGGCCTGGCCGGCCCGGACAAGGACCCGGCCAAGTCGCTGCACGTCCGCGACGTGCCCACCCCGGAGCCCGGCCCCGGTGAGGTGCTCATCGCCGTCATGGCCAGCGCCATCAACTACAACACCGTGTGGAGCGCCATTTTCGAGCCGCTCCCGACGTTCGGGTTCCTCAAGCGCTACGCCCGTTCCGGGCCGGCGGGCACGCGGCACGATCAGCCGTGGCACGTCCTCGGTTCGGACGCTTCCGGTGTGGTACTGCGAGCGGGCCCGGGCGTGCACCGCTGGAAGCCCGGCGACCGGATCGTGGCGCACTGCCTGTCGGTCGAGCTCGAGTCGCCGGACGGGCACGACGACACCATGCTCGACCCCGGCCAGCGGATCTGGGGCTACGAGACCAACTTCGGCGGCCTGGCCGAGCTGGCGCTGGTGAAGGCCAACCAGCTGATGCCGAAGGCGGCCCACCTGACGTGGGAGGAGGCGGCCTGCTCCAGCCTCGTCAACTCCACCGCCTACCGCCAGCTCGTCTCGCGCAACGGCGCGCAGATGAAACAGGGCGACGTGGTACTCGTCTGGGGCGGCGCCGGCGGCCTCGGCTCGTACGCCACCCAGCTGGTGCGTAACGGCGGCGGCCGGGCCGTGGCCGTGGTCTCCAGCGCGGGCAAGGCCGAGCTGGCCCGCGCCGCCGGCGCGGAGAGCGCGATCGACCGCCGGGCCGAGGGCTTCGACTTCTGGGCTGGTGACGCGCCCGACACCACGCAGTGGCGGCGCTTCGGCGGCCGGCTGCGGGAGCTCACCGGCGGCGACGATCCCGACATCGTCTTCGAGCACCCCGGCCGGGACACGTTCGGGGTGAGCGTCTACGTGGCCCGGCGCGGCGGCACGGTCGTCACCTGCGCGTCGTCGTCCGGTTACGACCACCACTACGACAACCGGTACCTCTGGATGCACCTGAAGAGGATCGTCGGCAGCCACTTCGCCAACTACCGGGAGGCCTGGGAGGCGAACCGGCTCATCGTGCGCGGCGTGATCCACCCGACGCTGTCGGTGGTGTACCCGCTCACCGAGACCGGGCAGGCGGCCCGGGCGGTACACCGGAACGAACACAGCGGCAAGGTGGGCGTGCTCTGCCTCGCCCCGCGCGAGGGGCTCGGCGTGACCGACCCGGCCCTGCGCGAGCGGCACCTGCCGGCGATCAACCGCTTCCGCCCGCCCGGCGGGACCGAGCACTGACCACGGCGGACGTCCGCATGTCGGCATGGTGTGTGAGCTCGTGGTGCCCGCTCTGCAGGACCCAGGGCGGGCACGGTCGGTGATCGCGTCCCGCCCGTCGGGCGCTGCACGGCGCAGCGACCGGAAGTCTCCGTGATCATGCGCAACCCGGCAACGGCACCAACGGTTTTTCATGATCGCGGAGCGCTGATGTACCCCCGTGTACCACAAGCCTCCGGGATCATGGCAAACCCGGTGTGCGGTCAGCGGGGCATCAGGATCGCGGAGACATACATCCGCCCCTGGCCGCGCAGATCCGAGGTCGCACGCGATGAACGTTCGAGGTCGGAGTCGCGCGGCCACCCCGGCTGACCGCCTTGCTAGGGTGGGCGCCGACGGCAACGAGATCCGGGACTACCTGGACAGGGAGATCCGCGGTCACTTTCGAACTTTCAGGAGAGGATCTCCCATGTCTACGGCCTCCAGCACCGACGCCGCCGCGGCCGGCCGGGTCGCCCTCGTCACCGGGGCCAGCCGCCCTCACGGCCTCGGAGTCGCCGTCGCCCGCGAGCTCGCGGCGCACGGCTTCCACGCCGTTCTGGCCGGCCGCGACCTCGACCAGACTCGACTGCGGGCCGAGGAGCTGTCCGCCGCGGGCTTGGCGGCCACCGCGATCCGCATCGACCTGAGCGATCACGCGACCATCACCGAGGCCACGGCGCGGCTCGGCGCCGAGTTCGGCCGGCTCGACGCGCTGGTCCACAACGCCGCGCTGATGCCCGACTGGGACACGTTCCGTCTGCTGGATGCCGACGCCGACCGGGTCCGTGCCGCCTTCGAGGTATGCGTCTTCGGCCCATGGGCGCTCACCCAGGCCTGTCTGCCGCTGCTGGAGGCGGCGCCGGCCGCCCGGGTCGTCACCGTGTCCAGCGGCGCCGCGATGCAGGTCCGCGCCGGCGTCGCGCTGCCCCGGCCCGTCGGCGCTCCGGGGTACTCGATGGCCAAGTTCACCGCCGAAGCCCTGACCGCCTCGCTGGCCGTCGAGCTGCGCGACGCCGGGATCCTGGTCAACTCCGTCGACCCCGGCCAGTTCGCCAGCCACCCCGAGCTCGGCGACGACAACGACGGCCGCCCGACCGCCGAGAGCGCACGCTGGGTGGCCTGGGCGGCCATGCTGCCGGCCGGCGCGCCCACCGGCATGCTCTTCGAGGACGGCCGGACGGCCGACCTCGGCGCCCCCACCGGCTGATTCCAGCGGCGCGTGTGGCGGCGGCGCGGCCTGGAACTACCTGGGCACGCCTCAACCGGCGCCGAGGGTTGAGGCGGTGCGCAGCACGCCGAGCACGGCGATGTCGTCGGCCGGTGCGCGGTCGGCGAGCATCGCCGCCATCGCCGCCGTGCACAGCTGCTCCGCGCTCTGCCCGGCGCTCAGCGCGGCGGCGAGCTGCCGCATGCCGGCGGTGATCGTGCGGTCGCGCCGCTCGACCAGCCCGTCGGTGTAGAAGAGCAGGCCGTGCCCGGCCCGCAGCGGCACCTCGCTGGTCTGGCGGGGCGGGCCGAGGTCGGCGCCGAGCGGCAGGTCCGGCTTGATCATGACGAGCCGGGCCGGCTCGCCGGGCTGGATCCCGACCGGCGGCAGGTGCCCGGCGTTGGACAGCGTCATCCCGCTCAGGTCCGGGCCGATGACCGCGTAGATGACCGTCGCCATGGCGTCGGGCTCGAAGCGCTGCACCTTGTGGTCCAGCCGGGTGAGCACGTCGGCCGGGTCGTCGGTCTCCATCGCGTAGGCGCGCAGCGCGGAACGGATCCGGCCCATGACGACCGCGGCCCGCAGCCCGCTGCCGGCCACGTCGCCGACGGCGATGCCGATGTGGCCCGACGGCAGGTCGAACACGTCGTACCAGTCGCCGCCGACGCCGGACTCGCTGCCGGGAACGTATCGCACCGCGAGGTCCAGGCCGGGCAGGCCGGGCGGGCGGGCCGGCAGCAGGCTGCGCTGCAGCGCGAGCGCGGCCGCCCGGTCGAGGCTGTTGGTGCGGGCCACGGTGGCGTGCGCGGCCCGGTCAGCGACCAGCTGCAGCAGCTCGACGTCCTGCCCGGTGAACCGCCGCGGGGCCAGCGTGCCGACGTAGAGGACCCCGACGGTCCGCCCGGCGCTGATCATCGGTACCCCGAGCACCGACGACACGTGCGCGCCGAGCAGCACCGGGCTGATCACGTTGGTGTGGTCGACGCGCTCGATCGCGACCGGCTCGCCGCGGGCGGCCACGGTGCCGACGAAGCCGCGCCCGAACGGTACCCGGATGCCCTGGTGGACCTCGCCCTCCAGGCCGCTGGCCGCGGTCGCGATCAGCTCGGCGCCGTCACCGTCGAGCAGCATCACCGTCGCGGTGTCGGCGTGCAGCAGGTCGCGGGTGCGCTCCAGCAGCTCCCGCAGCAGGTCCTCCACGCCGAGGCGGGACAGCGCCGCGTCGGTGACCGCCTGCAGCCGGCGCAGCTGCTGCTCGCCCGGGGAGATCACGCCGGCTCCCCGGACAGCAGCGGCCACACCCCGGTCAGCCGCAGCACCTCCAGCACCAGCCCGGTCGCGCCGGCGACCCGGAAGGGCCGGCCGAGGGCGACCGCGGAGCGCCGGCCGTGCAGCAGCACGCCGATCCCGGCCGAGTCGATGAACTTCAGGCCGGTGAGGTCGACGACGAGCGTCCGCGCGGGCCCGAGGCCGGCGAGCCCGGCACCGATCGCGGCCTCCAGGTCGCCCACGGTGGCGGCGTCGATCTCGCCCTCGACGGCGATCGTCACCGCAGCGTCCGCGTCCCGCCGGGTAACCGACAACACCACCAACCACCTGGCCTCACGAGCGGGCGTTCGCCCGCATCGACTGTAGTACCTCACCCACGTTCGAGCAGCCCCCTGACCTTGGCCTCGGTGCCGGCCACCTCGCCCTCCTCGTAGGCCTCGACGATCCGGGGGTCGACGTAGGAGGCCCGGGCGACCGCGGGCGTGTTGCCCAGCCGGTCGGCGACCTCGCGCATCGCGTGCGCGACCGCCCGCCGCCGCTTGGTCTTCGTCGGCTGCGGCCCGATCTCCTCCAGGGCCACGGCCGCCTGCACGGTGCCGTGCCAGGTGCGGAAGTCCTTGGCGGTCATCGGCTTGCCGCTGACCTCGCGCAAGTAGTCGTTGATCTCCGCCGCGTCGACCTCGTGCCACCGGCGCCGGTCCGCCTCCCAGTAGGCGAACAGCCGGTCCTCGCCGCTCCGGCGGCGCCGCAGGTCACGCAGCACCGTGCAGACCTCGCCGTCCTCGACGGTGTACGACTGCTCGACGCCGGACTTGCCGGTGAACCCCAGCAGCACGCACCCGCCCCGGGCCTGGACGTGGTCCGGGCGCAGCGTGGACAGCCCGTAGGAGGGGTCCTCGTCGCGGTCGGCCGACCGGGCGCCGCCGACCCGGAACATCCCCAGGTCCAGCAGCCGCACGAGGGCCGCGAGGACCCGTTCCCGGCGCAGGCCGCGGCCGTGCGTGAGGTCGTGGCGCAGCCGCTCGCGCAGGCCGGGGAGCCGCTCGGCGACCTCCCGCGCGTGCGCGAACTTGGCCCGGTCGCGCCGCTCGCGCCAGGCCGGGTGGTAGAGGTACTGCTTGCGCCCGGCCGCGTCGACGCCGGTCGCCTGGATGTGGCCGCGCTCGTCCGGGCTGATCCACACGTCGCGCCAGGCCGGCGGGACGACGAGCGCCGTGATCCGCTCCACGGAGGCGGCGTCGCGCAGCGGCCGCCCGTCGGTGGACAGGTAGGCGAAGCCGCGGCCCGCGCGGCGCCGGCCGTACCCGGGCTTGTCCAGCCTGCTCCGCCGCAGTCGCACGGCGGTCAGAGGATCGGCTTGCCGCCGGTGACCGGCACGACGGCGCCCGAGATGTAGCTGGCCTCGTCGGAGGCGAGCAGGACGTAGACCGGCGCCAGTTCGGCGGGCTGGCCGGGCCGGCCGAGCGGGGTGTTCTTGCCGAACTCCGCGACCTGGTCCGGCGGCATGGTGGAGGGGATCAGCGGCGTCCAGATCGGCCCGGGCGCGACCGCGTTGACCCGGATGCCGCGGTCGCCGAGCAGCTGCGCCAGGCCCGCGGTGAAGTTCGCGATGGCGCCCTTGGTGGTGGCGTAGGGCAGCAGCGTCGGCTTCGGCTGGTCGTAGTTCACCGAACTGGTGTTGATGATCGACGCGCCGTCGCCCAGTTGCGGCAGCGCCGCCTTGATCAGCCGGAACATCGCGTGGATGTTGATCTCGAAGGTCCGCGTCCACTCCTCGTCGGTGATCTCCTCGACGGTCGCGTGCGTCATCTGGAACGCGGCGTTGTTGACCAGGATGTCGATGCGGCCGAACTCGGCGGCGGCGGTGGCCGCGATCGCCTCGCAGGTCGCCCGGTCGGCGAGGTCGCCGGGCACCAGCACGGCCCGCCGCCCGGCCGCCTCGACGTGCTTGGCCGTGTCCCGGGCGTCCTCGTGCTCGTCGAGGTAGGCGATGAGCACGTCGGCGCCCTCGCGGGCGAACGCGATCGCGACCGCCCGGCCGATGCCGCTGTCGGCGCCGGTGATGACCGCGGCCTTGCCGGCGAGGCGGCCGCAGCCGCGGTAGCTGGTCTCGCCGTGGTCGGGCTTGTGCGCCATCGCCGCGATCGTGCCGGGCGGGCGCTGCTGGGGTTCGGCCATGGCCCGGCGGTTACCCCGCCCGTCACGGGTGAAACTGTGTCCGGCCCCTCACCAACCCGGCGGGGGCGGTCGTGCCCGGAGCTCCACCGCGCTGTGGGGCCTAACCCAAGGCCCTCACCCGCCCCAACCGGTAGCGGCCGGGTTTGCCGGGCGGCACCGGGGAAGTTCTCGGGTCATGCGCATGCGCACCACCATCGCGGGTACGTCGATCATCGCCGTCGTCGTGTCGATCTTCGTCGTGGGGCGGCTGCACCATTCGAACGGGCCGCCGAGCCAGGCGAACCGGGCACCGCAACGATCCGGGTTCTATGTGGCCGGCGGCCGCCTCTACGATGCCGACAACACCGAGTTCGTCATGCGCGGCGTGGGCCAGAGCCACGCCGTGTTCCCGCAACGGACGGCCCGGATGTTCAGCGACGTCAAGGCGTTGGGCGCCAACACCGTGCGGGTCGAGCTTTCCACCGGGGTGGTCGCGAGACGAAACGACGCGGCCGACGTCGCGAACGTGATCGCGCTGTGCCGGCGCAACCGCCTCATCTGCGTCCTGGTCGTGAACGACACCACGGGGTGGGGTTTCCGCGAGGGCGCCATCCCGCAGGCCCGGGCCGTGGACTACTGGATCAGCATTCGCAAGGCGCTCGCCGGCCAGGAGAAGTACGCCATCCTCGACATCGCGAACGAACCGTACGTCCTCGACAACTTCCGCACCTGGCCCGGCGACACGATGGACTCGATCCGCCGCCTGCGCCGCGCGGGCATCCGTCACACCCTGATGGTCGACGCGCCCGACTGGGGCCAGGACCTGTCCTTCACCATGCGCGACCACGCCGCCGCCGTCTTCGCCGCCGACCCGGAGCGAAACACCGTCTTCTCGATTCACATCTACGGCGCGTTCTTCCGCGCCACGAACATCCACGACTACCTCGGCCGGTACCTCACGGCGAAGCTGCCCATCGCGGTGACCGAGTTCGCCTACACCCATCACGACGGCGACGTCGACGAGGACGCGATCATGTCCGAGGCGCAGGCGCAACGCGTCGGCTATCTCGCCTGGTCCTGGAGCGGCAACAGCGGCGACGTCGCCAACCTCGACATGGTGAACCAGTTCAACGCCAAGTCGCTCACCTGGTGGGGCCGGCGGGTCTTCGACGGTCCGGACGGCATCCGCCAGACCTCCCGCGAGGCAACCGTCTACACGCGGTAGCGCGTCGCCGCCCCGACATCTGGCGGGTGACGCCGTGTGTCTGGCGGCTGCCATCGGCGCCGCGGGCGGAGCACGATCGGAGCACGATCGATCGTGTTCATCCGCTCCGCGACCATAAGGAACCCCCGTGACCACAACCCCACCGTCCTTCGACCCCGAGCTCGGCGCCGTGTTCGCGGCCGTGCTGGCGCCCACCGGGCAGACGTCGGTCGCCACCGGCATCACGCCGGAGATGCTCGGCGCCGCGCGCGAGGCGCTCGACGAGATCACCCCGTCGCTGGAGGAACTGGCCGCCGACGAGCGGTTCGAGCTCGAGCGGCTGGGGGTCCCCGGGCCGGCGGGCGAGGTGGGCCTGCTGATCCTGCGGCCGAAGGGCCTCGACGGGCCGCGGCCGGTCGTCTACTACGTGCACGGCGGCGGGCTGATGCTGGGCACCAACCGCTACGGCCTCGGCCCGACCCTCGACCTCGCGCACCGGCTGCGGCTCGTCGTGGTGTCCGTGGAATACCGCCTGGCACCGGAGCACCCCTTCCCGGCCGGGCTGGACGACGCCTACGCCGGGCTGGCCTGGGTCGCCGAGCACGCAGGGCGGGTGTCGGGCGACCCGGGGCGGATCATCCTGGCCGGAGCCAGCGCCGGCGGCACGCTCGCCGCCGCGCTCGCGCTGCTGGCCCGCGACCGGGGGCGGATCGCGGTGCTGGCCCAGCTGCTGATGTACCCCATGCTCGACGACCGCAACGACACCGTCTCGGCCCGGCAGATGCGCGGGCTCGGGGTCTGGGACGACATCTCCAACGAGACCGGCTGGGCGGCCTGGCTCGGCGACGCCGCCGGGTCGGACGAACCGTCGCCGTATGCGGTGCCGGGCCGGGCGCCGGACCTGGCCGGCCTGCCGCCCGCCCTGCTCGACGTCGGCAGCGCGGAGACGTTCCGCGACGAGGTGGCCGCCTTCGCCGGGCGGATCTGGGCCGCCGGCGGCGACGCCGAGCTGCACGTGTGGCCCGGCGCGTTCCACGGCGCGGACACCCTCGCCCCGCACGCCGCGATCGTCCAGCACATGCAGGCCGCCCGGCTCAACTGGCTGTTGCGCCAGCTGGGCGAGTGAGCCCGGCCCCCGGGGCTCGCCGGTAGGGCAGACTCGAACGATGCAGCACCTGTCACGCCGGCTGGCCCCCATGGACTCCTCCGCCCAGGCCGCCCTCGACGTCATCACCTACTTCGACCGGCTCGCCCAGTCCCGGGCCGGTCTGGAGGCGGTGGTGCGCGGGGCCGCGGTGCTCAGCGGCGCGCCGGCCGGGCTGGTCGACGCCGGGCACCGGATCCTGGTCCGGATCGAGCCGGACGGGTCCCGCCACGACGCCGACCGGTCCGGTGACCCGCGCTGGCGCACCGCCCCGGTCTCGCTGATCCCCTCGGCGACGCTGTGGCTGGAGACCGAGCGGCGCGAGGCGCTGGTCGACGACATGGTCCTGGAGCGCGCCGCGATGCTGGCCGGCCTGGTGATCGGCCGGGTCCGCGGCGCCGCGCCGGCCCCGGACGCCCAGGACTCCGCGCTGACCGAGACCGTCGTGGACCCGGCGGCCGACCTCGCCGCGCGGCTCTCCGCGGCCCGCCGGCTGGGGCTCGCCAAGGACGCCACGGCCCGGGTCGTCGCCTTCCCCGACGGCAAGGTGACGATCCTGGCCCCGGGCGCGCGCATCCCCGGGGACCGGCGGGCCGGCGCCGGCCCGGTGCTGGCCGTGCCCGACCTGCCGCAGTCGGCCGCCCACGCCCGCATCGCCGTGCGGTTCACCGCCGACGGGACCGCCGACGACCCGGGCCCGCGGCTCGTCCACGCCGACGACCTGGGCACCCTGGTCCACCTCGCGGCCGCGATCGGGCCGCGGTCGCAGCCCTCCGCGGACCTGCTCGCGCTGCGCCGGGCGGCCGCCGAGGCGCCGTGGCTAGTGGCAACCCTTACCGCCTTCACCGCCCACGGGAGCATCCGCTCCGCCGCGGCCGAGCTGTTCCTGCACCACTCGACGCTGCAGGAGCGCCTGGAGCACGCCGAGCGCCTCCTCGGCCGGCCGGTGCGCACCCCGGCCGGCCGGCACCGGCTGTGGCTGACCCTGACCGAGCGCCTCCTGCTGCGCCCACCGCCCGCGGCCCCGAAACACGCCTGACCGAAACAGCCGGCGGAATCACTCAGCGACCGCGTCGGGCGTTCGCTTTGGGCGGCGGAGCAGGGCGGTGAGGCGGGCGTGCTCCTCGGGCGTGCCGATCGCCCGGCGGTGCTCGGGATGCTCGCGGTAGTGCTCGATCGCGCGGGCGAGGAACTCCGCGTTGACGCCGCGC
The DNA here is from genome assembly GCF_050948465.1 of Dactylosporangium sp. CA-092794. Taxonomy (NCBI): domain Bacteria; kingdom Bacillati; phylum Actinomycetota; class Actinomycetes; order Micromonosporales; family Micromonosporaceae; genus Dactylosporangium; species Dactylosporangium sp. CA-092794. Next base: position 5,912,294 of record NZ_CP192044.1, read on the forward strand.
CAGGCCGGGCGGGCGGCGACCGCCTCGGGGGTGGCGGTGTCCCACGGCAGGGCGACCTCGGGCTCGATCGTGCCGCGGACGATCAGCGTCTCGGGCGTCAGCAGCACCTTGCGGGCCCAGATCCGCGCGGCGACCGCGGTGGCCGCCGAGGCGAGCACAGCGCCGGCCGCGATCGCCACCCACGGGCTCCACTGGGGGAGGTACCGCCCGATGCTCTCGACCAGGAACGGCACCAGTCCCCAGAGCGCCAGCGCCACCATGGTGACGGAGACCCGGATCCGCGCGGCCGCCGGCGCGACGAACTTGCCGGGCCGCACGAGGAAGCCCTGGGGCTGGCGCTCGGGACCCGGGGCGAGCGCCGTGGGGATCCCGATCGCGATCCACAACGCCGCGATGGCGGCCACCTGCAGCAGGCCGGTCTGCCAGCGCGGCAGGTCGTGGGCGTCCAGGTGCGGCTGCAGCCAGAGCTGCCGCCAGCCGAGGAGGAGGTCCAGCAGGACCGCCCCGGCAGCGGCGAGGCCCCAGACCCGCCGGTCGATCGACCCGTCTTCCACGCGGCCGAGTGTAGGGGGTGCCCGGTCGATGTCAGGCGGTCTTGCCGATCGACGCTGCAGGAGCGCCCTGCCCGGTCAGCCGCTGGTCCAGGGCGACGGGCAGCCGGCGGGCCCGGGTCGCGGCCGCCGGGATGCAGCGCCGGCGCCCGGGCAGCGGGCTAGAGGTCGCGCCAGAAGCGGGCGCCGGCGGCTGCGACGGTCTCGTCGACCGGCACGCCGGCGCTGTTGGCGATGCAGGCCAGCGACAGGTAGAACGACGCGACCGCGACCACGTCGAGGACCTCGGCCTCGCTCAGGTGCTCGCGCAGCGCGGCGAACGCGGTGTCGCCGATGTCCTGGTGCCGCACGATCGCGTCGGTCGCGGCGAGCAGCGCCCGGTCCAGCGGGGCGAACTCGTCCGGCGCGGCCGGCCAGTCCGGCAACGCCAGCAGCTGCGCCTCGGTCAGGCCGTTCTGCAGCCCCATCGGTACATGATGGGAGAACGAGTAGCGGCAGCCGGTCAGCAGCGAGACGCGCAGGATGACCAGCTCCGACTCGCGGCGGGGCAGCGTGCTGGCGAACCGGACCGCGTCGCTGAACGTGCCCCAGCCGGCGAGGAACTTCGGCGAGCGGCCCATCACCCGCATCAGGTTCGGCACCCGCCGGCCCGCGTCCCGCAGCGGCGCGGTCAGCTCGTCGAACTCGGCCTGCTCCCCGTCGGCGACGAGGGTGACCCGCGGGCTCACAGCGCGGCCGCGATCTGCTCGGCGTGCGCGTCGGCGTCGCCCCACGACACGTCGTGGACCCAGGCGCGCTTCAGGAAATAGTGCACTTCGACCTCCCAGGCGAATCCCATGCCGCCGTGCAGCTGGACGGCGGCCAGACAGTTGCGCGTCGCCGCCTCGTCGGCGAGCAGCTTGGCGGCGGAGACCGCGCGGGGTGGCAGGCCCGGGGTCGCGGCGGCGGCGTGCACCGCGGCGCGGGCGAGCTCCAGGCGCACCAGCATGTCGGCCGCGGCGTGCTTGACCGCCTGGAACGACCCGACCGGCCGGCCGAACTGCTCGCGCTCGCTCACGTAGCGCACGGACCGCGAAAGCGCGGCGGCGGCGATGCCGGCCTGCAGCGCCGCGGTCAGCAGCGCGCCCTCCAGACGCAGCCGCCGCACGTCGGCGCCGACCGGCTCGCCCGGCGGCAGCGCGGCGACGCGGTGCACCGGCGTCCACGGGTCGAGCGGCCGCGCGGTGGGCGTGGCGTCCAGCGCGCCCGGGTCGACCCGGCTCAGCCGGTCGCCGTCGAGGACCCACAGGTCGTCGAGGTCGGCGAGGTGCTCGACGAGCAGCGGGCCGGGCTCGGCCGGGCGCTCGACCAGGCCCACCCGCCGGGTCGCCGAGCCGGCCAGGTGGGTCGCCACCAGCGGGCCGGGGACCGCCGACCGGCCCAGCTCCTCGAAGACCAGCACGGCGTCGGTCAGGCCCAGTCCGACGCCGCCGTCCGCCTCGGGCACCCGCAGGGTGAACACGCCCATCTCGGCCAGGCGGCCCCACAGCGCCGGGTCGACCAGGTGGTCCTCGCGGGCCAGGTCGATCCCCGCGCACAGGTCCCGGACCGCCTCGCGCAGGGCGCGCTGGTCCTCCGTCGGCAGCAGGTGCATCGGGGCCGTCCCTACTTCGGCAGGCCGAGGATCCGCTCGGCGATGATGTTGCGCTGGATGTTCGAGGTACCGCCGGCGATGGTCAGCGACAGCGCCCGCAGCCGCTCCTCGACGTAGTAGCCGTTGCCCAGGTCGCCGAGGTCGTCCATGGTCAGCCCGGCCCGGCCCAGCAGGCGGCTGAACAGGTCGGCGAGCGTGAAGCGCAGCTCGGTGAGGCGCAGCTTGAACACCGAGTTGCCGATGCCCGGCACCGAGCCCGCGCTCGCCTCGGAGACGTTGCGCAGGGTCAGCGCCCACAGCGCGTCGTACTGCGCCGCCAGGTGCGCGACCTCGCGCCGCAGCCCGGCGTCGGCCCACCGGTTGCGGGCGCGGGCCAGCTTGGCGAGCTCTTCCACCAGTACCATCGAATTGACCAGCTCACCGGTGAACGCCGTGCCGCGCTCGAAGCTCAGCGTCACCATCGCGACGCGCCAGCCGTCGTTCTCGGCGCCGACCCGGTTGGCGACCGGCACCCGGACCTCGTCCAGGAACAGCTCGGCGAAGTCGGTCGAGCCCATGATGGTGCGCAGCGGTCGCAGCCGGATGCCGGGGCTGTCCATCGGCATGATCAGCCAGGTGAGGCCCTTGTGCTTCGGCGCGTCCGGGTCGGTGCGCACGACGATCTCGCAGAAGTCGGCGACCAGCGAGTGCGAGGTCCAGATCTTCTGGCCGGTGAGCACGTAGTGGTCGCCGTCGCGGACCGCGCGGGTGCGCAGCGAGGCGAGGTCGGAGCCGGCGCCGGGCTCGGAGAAGCCCTGGCACCAGATCTCGTCGCCGCGCAGGATCGGGCCGAGGTAGCGCGCCTTCTGCTCGGGCGTGCCCTCGGTGGCGATCGTCGGGCCGGCGTGCTTGAGGCCGACGAAGTTGGCGACCCCGTAGGGCGCCCGGGCCCGCTCGGTCTCCTCCAGCAGGATCAGCTGCATGACCGGGGAGGCGCCGCGGCCGCCGTACTCCACCGGCCAGTCCATGCCGCCGTAGCCGGCGTCGTAGAGCATCCGCTGCCAGGCGGTGTCGAAGACCCGGCGGGCGGGCCAGTCCTCGGCCGGCGGGGCGGGCGGCAGCGCCGGCAGCACCTCGGCCAGCCAGCCGCGCACCTCTTCGCGGAAGGCGGACTCCGCGGCGGTATAGGTGATGTCCACGGCGGCCTCAGTCCAGCGGCTGGAAGCTGGGCAGCCGCCGCTCGGCGCGGGCGGCCATCGCCTCGGGCAGGTCGGGCGAGCCGAACGAGGCCTGCATCAGCGCGAGCGCGGCGTCGGCCGAGGCGGCGAGCGGCCGCTCCAGGTCGGCGTGGACCTGGGCCTTGATGGTGGCCAGGGCGCGCGGCGCGCAGTTGGCCGCCATGTCCGCCGCGTACTCCTGCGCCGCCTTGAGCACCTCGCCCGCGGGCAGGGCCCGGTGGGCGAGGCCGATCGCCTTGGCCTCCTCGCCGCTCAGCGTGCGGCCGCTGAGCAGGATGTCCAGCGCCGGGCCGAGCCCGACCAGGCGGGGCAGCATCCACGCGGTGCCGTACTCGGCGACCAGGCCCAGGCGCGCGAAGGTGGTGGTGAGCTTCGCCTCGGCGGCCACGAACCGCACGTCGCAGAACAGCGGCAGCGCGAAGCCGACGCCGGCGGCGGAGCCGTTGACGGCGGCGACGACCGGCTTGCGGATCTCGGCGGCGAGCTGGGGTCGTACCCCTTCCGGAGAAGTGCCGGCGTCGATGCTCTCCAGGAATGCCAGGTCGGCGCCGCCGCAGAAGCCGCGGCCGGCGCCGGTGATCACCACCACCCGCACGCCGGGATCGGCGTCGGCGCGGCGCAGCGCGTCGTTGTAGGCGGCGCCCATCTCCGGGATGAACGCGTTGAACCGGTCGGGCCGGTTGAGCGTGACCGTGGCGACGCCCGCCTGAACTTCATAAAGAATGGTTTTTTCAGGGCCCGGGTCCGCGTCACTGGCGGACCGTTCCTCCCGGGCGACTCGGTCGGCGCTGGCGCGCCTCCCTGCGACTCCGTCGTGCCCAGAACCCCCTGACGGCGCGCTCATGCGGCGACCTTGAGCACCCGGGCGGCGTTGCCGCGCAGGAATTTCGGCCACACCTCGTCCTTGAGCGGCAGGTGGTGCAGCTCGCGGAAGATGCGCTCCAGCTCCAGGCCGTAGGGGTAGTAGCCGCCGTAGATGACCTTGTCGGAGCCGCGGGTGTTGGCGAAGTCGATGATCGCGGCGGGGTAGTACTTCGGCGCGAAGCCGGTCGTGGAGTAGTAGAGGTTGGGGTACTTCAGCAGCAGCTTGACGGTGAGGTCGACCCACGGCTCGCAGCAGTGCCGGAACACGAACTTGAGCTCCGGGAAGAAGCAGCAGACCTCGTCGACCAGGCCCGGGTGCTGGCTCTCGAAGGGCACCTGGGGGCCGGGCACGCCGCCGTTGACGAAGATCGGGACGTCCAGCTCGATGCACTTGGCGTAGAGCGGGTACACGCGCTTGTCGTTGATCGGCACCGGCGGGGTGAGGATCGACGGCATGTACTGCGCGCCCACGACGCCGAGCTCCTCGACCGCGCGCTGCAGGTCGCGGACCACCGCCATGCCCCGGTTGGGGTCGACGTCGAGGCAGCCGAGCAGCCGGTCCGGGTGGTCCGTGATCGCCTTCGCGGCCATCTCGTCGCCGGGCAGGACCGGGATCAGGCCCTTTTCGATGTGGTACTGGTCCATCGCGCGCAGCAGGTCATCGACGCTGCCCTCGTGCCGGCGCACCTGCGGGAACTGCTTGAACATGTAGGTGATCTGCTCGTGCAGGTCGACCTCGTCGCTGGGCACCTCCTCCATGGGCAGCCCGATGAGGGTGTCGATCACGCCGATGTCGGTTGGGTATGCCATCCACAGCCTCCGCCGCTCGTCCACCTAGCAAGCGCTTGTTTCATCCCGAAGGATGCCACGAAACCTGCCCGAACGGTAGAGACCAAGCGCTTGCTTGTTCGCTTAGCATGTCGGCATGGACGACCTGGTACGGCGCGACGACGACGCCGGCGTGGCGACGCTGACCCTCAACCGGCCGGAGAAACACAACGCCCTGACGATCGCGATGTTCGCGCGGCTGCGCGCCCACGTGGCCGACCTCGCCGCGGCGACGGACACCGTCGGCTGCGTGCTGGTCCGGGGCGCCGGCCGCAGCTTCTGCTCCGGCAACGACCTGGCCGCGATCGCCGCCGGCGAGACCGCGCCCGACCCCCACTTCCAGGCCCGGATCATCGAGGAGCTGGCCGAGCTGCCCCAGCCGGTGGTGGCCGCGGTGCACGGCGCCTGCTTCGCCGGCGGGCTCGAGCTGGCGCTGGCCGCCGACCTCATCGTGGCCGCGGAGAGCGCGCGCTTCGCCGACGTGCACGCCCGCTGGGCGATGACCCCGGTGTGGGGGCTGAGCCAGCGGCTGCCGCGCCGGGTCGGCGTCGCCAAGGCGAAGGAGATGATGTTCACCACGGCGGTCTACACCGGCCGCCAGGCCGAGGCGATGGGCCTGTGCACGACCTGCCTCCCCGACGACGAGTTCGACGAGGGGGTGCTCGAGCTGTGCCGGCGGATCGCGGACAACTCCTGGTTCACCCACCGGATGACCAAGCGGCTGCTCACCGAGACCGAGACCGCCCGCCTGCGCGACGGCCTGGCCTACGAGGCCCTGCACAGCGGCGCGCTCGGCCCGGACGCCGCCGACCGCCTGGCCCGCTTCACCAACCGGTGAAGGCGCTGCGGGGCGCGAGCCGCGACCGGGTCACGTTCACCGTCCTCGCGGTGGCCGCGGCCGCGTTCGCGATGCTCCAGTCGTTCGTCATCCCGGTGCTCGCCACGCTGCAGGCCGACCTGCACACCACGCAGAGCGCCGCCACCTGGATCCTCACCGGCTGCCTGCTCTCCGCCGCGGTGCTGACCCCGATCGTGGGCCGCATCGGCGACCTGCTGGGCCGCAAGCGGGTGCTCGTCGCCACGCTCGTCGTGCTGGCCGCCGGCACGCTGCTGGCCGCGCTCGCCAGCGACATCCAGGTCATGATCATCGCCCGGGTCGTGCAGGGCATCGGCGGCGGCGTGCTGCCCCTCGCCTTCGGCATCGTGCGCGACGAGCTCCCGCCCGGCAAGATCGCCGGCGCCGCCGGGGCGATCGCCTCGCTGACCGCGATCGGCGCCGCCCTCGGCGTCGTGCTGACCGGCCCGATCGTCGACACGGTCGGGTTCCGCTGGCTGTTCGGCCTGCCGGTCGTCGTGATCGCGCTGACCGCGGTCGCGGCCGCGCTGTTCGTGCCCGAGTCGCCGCCCAGATCGGGCGGCGGCGGCATCGGCTGGGTGCCCGCGAGCTTCCTGTCGGCCTGGCTGATCGCCCTGCTGCTCGGGGTGAGCTTCGGCCCGGAGCGGGGCTGGCTCTCCGCGCCGATCGTGGGCCTGTTCGCCGCCGCGGTGGCCGGCGGCATCGCCTGGGTGGTCGTCGAGTCCCGCGCCACCCGGCCGCTGGTCGACCTGCGGCTCATGCGGGCCACGATCGTATGGACCACGAACCTGGTCGCGCTGCTCGTCGGCGTCGGCCTCTTCGCCACCTTCGGCTTCCTGCCGCAGCTGGTGCAGACCCCGAGCGCCCTGGGGTACGGCTTCGGCGCCACGGTCGCCCAGTCCGGCCTGCTGGTGCTGCCGTCCTGCGTCACGCAGGTCGCCGTCGGCGTGCTCGCCAGCCGCCTGGACCGCCGCTTCAGCGGCAAGGCCGTGGTGCTCGCCGGCTGCCTGGCCTGCACGGCGTCGATGGTGGTGGTCGCGTTCGCGCACGACCGGCTCTGGCCGCTCTACATCGCCAGCGCTGTGCTCGGCGCGGGCGTGGGCCTGTCGCTGTCCGGGCTGGCCGGGCTCATCGTGTCGGCGGTACCCCCGGAGCAGATCGGGGTGGCCAGCGGGATGAACGCCAACATCCGCCTGATCGGCGGCAGCATCGGCGCCGCGCTGGTGGCGAGCATCGTCGCCTCCAGCGCCGGCCCGACCGGCTTCCCGGCCGAATGGGGCTACACCGCCGGCTTCGCCGTGCTGGCCGCCACCTACCTGCTGGCCGGCGTCGCCGCCCTGCTCATCCCCGTCGCCGCCGAGACTCCCCAGGTTTCTGGGTAGTTGCGCCTCCGGCGCCGCCATACGCTCGATCGCACCACCGCGCTCCCGTACAGGCCCGGCCGGCCGCTGACCGCTCGCCGACGGCCCCGCCGGCGCCGTGCCCTGGAGTCGCATGAGCGTTGAGATCGTGGGATGGAAAGGAACCGTGTGATGGGTGTACCGGATGAGGAAGACCTCGACCTGCGGGGATTCGATTTCATTGTGGTGGGCGCCGGCTCGGCGGGCAGTGTCATCGCCCGGCGCCTGCTGGACAGCACCGACGCGCGAATGCTCGTCCTCGAAGCGGGCGGGGCGCAGGACGACGCGGCGAGCATCGTCAATCCGCCGCAATGGGTCGAGAACCTCGGCTCCCGTTACGACTGGAACTACCAGTACGCGCCCGCCCCGCACACCGGCAATCGCACCATCCCCCTGGCCCGGGGCAAGGTGGTCGGCGGCTCCGGCAGCATCAACGCGCTGGTCTGGGCCCGCGGCAACCGCGCCGACTACGACGGCTGGGCCGCGGCCGGAAATCCGGGCTGGGAATACGAGTCCGTCCTGCCGCTGTTCCAGCAGGCCGAGGACTGGGAGGACGGGGCGAACGAGTACCGCGGCGCCGGCGGCCCGATCCGGGTCGAGCGGGCGAAGGATCTGCACCCCGTCGCCCAGGCACTGATCGACAGCGGCCTGTCCTACGGCATGCCCTACCTCGACGACATGAACGTCCCCGATCCGCTCGGCGTCGGCCCCGTGAGCATGAACGTCCGCGACGGGCAGCGCTGCAGTTCCTGGCGGGGCTACCTCAAGCCGGTCGCGGACCACCCGCGGCTGACCCTGCTCACCGGCGCGCACGTGCACCGGCTGACCTTCGCCGGGAGCCGTTGCACCGGCGTGGAGTTCGAGCGGGCCGGCCGCGGCTACCGGGCCGGTGCGGCGTCCGAGGTGGTCCTGGCGGCCGGCGCCATCGACACACCCCGGCTGCTGCTGCGCTCCGGCGTCGGACCCGCCGGCGACCTGCGGCGGCTCGGCATCGACGTGGTCGGCGACCTGGCCGGCGTCGGGCAGAACCTGCAGGACCATCCGATCCTGGCCGGACTGTGTTTCGAGGCGGAGGAGGCGCTGCCCGCGTTCAACAACAACCTGGAGGGCAGCACGTTCTTCTGGAAGAGCCGCTCCGACCTGCCGGTGGCGGACCTGATGTTCGTCTCGGTCCAGATCCCGTATGTCTCCCCGGAAATCGCGCAGGAGTTTCCGCCGCCGCCGAACTCGTTCGTCATCGCCCCGGGTCTGATGCGCGTCGAGAGCCGCGGCCAGATCCGGCTGCTGGGCGCCGGGGCGGACGCCCCGGTCGAGATCCAGCCGAACTTCCTCGCCGAACGGCAGGACGTCGACGCGCTGCTGGCCGGCATCGAACTGGGGCTCGACATCGCCTCCCAGCCCGCCTACCGCAAGATCATCCGGAACTGGGTCGCGCCGAGCCGGCCGATGACCCGCGACCAGGCCGTGTCGTTCCTGCGGAAGTCCTGCCTGACCTACTTCCACTCGGCCGGCACCTGCGCGATGGGGCCGGGCCCCGAGGCCGTCGTCGACGCCCGGCTGCGGGTGCACGGCGTCGAGGGTCTGCGCGTCGCCGACGCCTCGGTGATGCCGTCCATCACCTCGGCCAACACGTATGCCCCGTCAGTGCTGATCGGCGAGGCGGCGGCCCGGTTCCTCGCGGCCCGGCCGCCGGCCGGCAGCTCCACCTGACGACGGACTCCCGATCATCGCCGATCGTGGGACGCTTGCCAGGTGAACGCCAGCAGAATCAGCCGCGACATCCGGGCTATCGCGAAATACGCCCGTGATTCATCGGGCTTCCGGCACGAAAGCGCCCAGCGCATCGCCGAGGCGCTCGACGCGGACGCTTACTGCTTCGCCGAGACCGATCCGGAGTCGCTGCTGCCGACGACCTACGCGACCGGCGGCATCGACCGGTCCAAGGCGTCGGTGCTCCATCTCAACGAGCACGGACAGCGGGACTTCCTCAAGTTGCGCTCGCTGATGGGCGCGCCGGCCGCGGCCGGCTCGCTGCTGGCCGCGACCGCGGGCGAGATCGAGCGCAGCCAGCGCTACCGGGACCTGTTGCGCCCCCTCGGCCTTGGCGACGAGATCCGGGCCGTCGCGAAGATCGACGGCCGGGCCTGGGGATTCCTCCACCTGTTCCGCCGGCACGGGCGGCCGCGGTTCAGCTGGGACGAGGTCGGCCTGGCCGCCGTCGTGTCGCCCGTGCTCGCGGCGGGCATCCGCGACGCCGTCCTCGGCGCCCCCACCGTTTCGGCCCCCGGCCGGACCCCCGTGCTGATCGTGATCGACGCGGCCAACCGGATCGTCGAGTCCACCGGGGACGCCCTGGCCGTGCTGGACGACCTCCGCGACGCGCACGAGCCCCGGGACACCACGCCCGACATCGCGGTGGCGATGGCGGTCTGCGCCCGGGCCCGCGGCCGCCAGCCGGGCGCGAACGGCCGGGCCGGCGTGCGGATACACACCCGGTCCGGGCGCTGGATGTCGCTGGACGCCGCGGTCACCTCGCAGGCCGGCGACGGCCGGGTCGCCGTGATCATTCAGCCCGCCGCCCCGCGGGCCGACGCCGATGTCTGGCGGGCGCGCTACGGGCTGTCACCCGGCGAGGGCGAGGTCGTCGAGCGGATGCTCGCCGGGCGGTCGACCGCGCAGATCGCCGCCGACCTCGTGATCTCCACCTGGACCGTGCAGGACCGGTTCAACGGCGTCTTCCGCAAGGCCGGAGTGCGCAGCCGGCGCGAGCTCACGGCCCTGCTGCGTCCGCACGACTGACCGGCAAGTACCCAGGTTTCTGCGTGGTCGCGTCAACGGCTCAGTTCCTACCGTATCCGCAGGGTGCCACCGGCATTTCCGCAGACTGGAACGGAGGAGTGATGAGCGTCCCTCATTACGAGCTATTCATCGACGGCCGCTGGGTTGATACCGCGGACCGGTACGAGATCCGCAACCCGGCGAACGGTGAACTCGTCGCCACGGTGGCCAAGGGTGGCCCGGCCGATGTCGACCGGGCGGTGGCCGCGGCCCGGGCCGCCCACGAGTCCGGAGTCTGGCGCACGGTACCGCCGGCCGAGCGGGCCCGCCTGCTGCACACCGTCGCCGACCGGCTCGAACGGCGCCAGGACGAGCTCGCCGCGCTGCAGTCGCGGGAGAACGGCGTGACGATCCGCACGAGTCACGTCCTGCATCTCGGGCTGTCCATCGGCCACCTGCGCTACTTCGCCGACCTCGGGGCCGCGTATCCGTTCGAGGCCGACGGCCCGTCGATGGCCCCGTTCGGCAGCCGCGGCCTGCTGCGCCGGGAGCCGGTGGGCGTCGTCGGCGCGATCGTTCCGTGGAACCTGCCGCTGACCGTGGCCGCGCTCAAGGTCGGTCCGGCGCTGGTCGCGGGCAACACGATGGTCCTCAAGCCCGATGAGCACACGCCGCTGCTCGCGCTGGAACTGGCCCGCGAGTTCGCCGCGGCCGGCCTGCCCGCCGGCGTCTTCAACGTGGTCACCGGCGACGGCGAGCCGACCGGCGCATACCTCAGCGGGCATCCCGACGTGCGCAAGGTGGCCTTCACCGGCTCCACCGAGGTCGGCAAGGCGATCTACGGCCAGGCCGCCGGCAGCGTCCGGCGGGTGACGCTCGAGCTGGGCGGGAAGGGCCCGAACATCCTGCTCCCCGGCGTCGAGGAGTCCCTCGCCGTGGACGGCGCCCTGTTCGCGATCATGGCGAACAACGGGGAAGCCTGCGAGTCGGGCAGCCGGCTGCTCGTGCCCCGCGACCGCCACGACGAGTTCGTCGCCGCCCTGGTCGAGCGGGCCGCGTCGATCCGGCTGGGCGATCCGCTGGACCCGGCCACCGACCTGGGCCCGGTCATCTCCCGGCCGCACCGCGACGCGCTGCTGGACCACCTGGCGGCCGCCCGCGACCAGGGCGCGACGATCGCCCACGGCGGCGGCGTCCCCGCCGGCGCCGAGTTCGAGCAGGGCAGCTGGCTCGAGCCGACCATCGTCACCGGCGCGACCCCCCAGCAGGACATCGCCCGCCGCGAGGTCTTCGGCCCGATCCTCACCGTGCTGTCCTACGACTCCGTCGACGAGGCCGTCGCCATCGCCAACGACACCGACTACGGCCTGTCGGCCGGCGTCTGGGGCGACGAGGACCTCGCCGTGTCCGTCGCCCGCCGCCTCGACGCCGGCATGGTATTCGTCAACAACTGGCACATCACCCCGTCGAACTACGGCTTCGGCGGCATGAAACAGAGCGGCATCGGCCGCGAAGGCGGCCCCCAGTCCCTGGACGCCTACACCGAGCCCAAGTTCATCAGCGTCGACCAGACCGGCTGGCAGCCCAGCCACCAGGCCTTCGGTCTGGTCCTCAGCACCCCCGCGCCCCACTGACCCGCCCCGCCCCGGCCGCCGTCGCCTCGAACCCTTCCAGGGCGACGGCGGGGTCACATCGGGCTCCCGGCGGAGTGGGGCTGCCCGGCGGGGTTCGCCGCGCCGGCCGCGACGTACCTCCCGCCCGGCGTGGCGCGGCGTCAACGTCGACGAGGCCGTCGCAGCCGGCGGCGACAGGTGGCGTGCCGCAACCGCCGGGCGGGCCGAGGACGCGGTGGTGTTGCTTGCCGCCGGCGCGACCATGTCGGTCTCGCTCGTGGGCGAGCCGGTCGCCTGAGGCGCAGCCGCCCCCGGTCGCCTCCGCCATGCCGGGGCGGTGACGATTCGGCTGGAGGTAACCTGGGCCGGATGAGCAGAGCCGACGTTGGGGCCGGGCCGTCGCCTCGGCGCAGGCGCCGCGTGGTGATGGCCGTCCTGGTGGTGCTGCTCGCGGGCGTTGCGGCGGTGGACGCTCGCCTGTTCGTCTGGCCGGACCTGCCGCCGCTGCCGGCGCGGGCCGACGTCATCGTTCAGCTCGGCGGGCCCGGCAACCGGCGTCCGGTGGCGCTGGAGCTGGCCCGGCAGGGCCGGGCACCCCTGGTGGCGATCTCGGTCTCCTACGCCGAGGTGGACACGCAGTGGTGCCACAAGGGCCGGCTGAACGACGTGTCGGTCGTCTGCTTCCACTCCGAGCCGTTCACCACCCGTGGCGAGGCTCGCTCCGTCGCCGAGATGGCCGAGCAGCACGGCTGGCATTCGGTCATTCTCGTGACGACGCCGGACCAGGCATCGCGGGCGATGCTGCGGCTGAGCCGGTGCTACGACGGGAAGATCTTCGTCGCGACCGCGCGGCTGCCCTGGTATCAGTGGCCGACGCAGGTCGTCTATCAGTCGGGCGCCACCGTGAAGGCGTACACGGTCGAGACCTCCTGCTAGGGCAGCACGTCGCCGCCGTCGACGAAGACGGTCTGGCCGGTGATCGCCTTCGACCAGCCGGAGAGGAAGAAGACCGCGGTGTTGGCCACGTCCTCGTCGGTGGCCAGCTCCGGCAGCAGGACCTCGGCCCGGTAGACGTCGGCGACCTCGTCGTAGGAGACGCCGCGGCGCTGCGCCTCGGTGCGGAAGTAGCCGTCGAGCACCGGGCCGAGCTTGAACCCGGGGGAGACGTTGTTGACCCGGATCGCGTCCGGGCCCAGTTCGCCCGCGAGGTGGTAGACGGCCGAGGCGAGCGCGCCTTTGGACATGCCGTAGGCCAGGCGGGGCGCGGTGCGGCCGGGCATGCGGGCCATGGTCGAGCCGATCAGCACGACCGAGCCGCCCCGGCCGCCCTCGCGGATCAGTGGCACGGCCGCCCGGGTCATCTGGATCGTGCCGCGGATGTTGACCGCGGCGGTACGGTCCCAGTCGTCGAGCGCCACGTCCAGTCCGCCGTTGGCGTTGTCGACCGCGGCGACGTTCACCAGGCCGTCGAGCCGCCCGAAGCGGTCGCGGGCGGCCGCCACCGCCGCCGCGCAGTCCTCGGCCGAGGTGATGTCGGCGCGCACCGCCACGCTGCGCTCGCCGCCCGGGTCGACCTCCGCGTGGGTCTGCTCCAGCACGTCGCCCTGCCGGTCGGCCAGCACGACGCCGGCGCCCTCGCGCAGGGCGGCGGCCGCGGTGGCCCGCCCGAGGCCCGGCCCGCTGCCGGAGACCAGGACCACCAGCCCGTCGAGCACTCCCATGTGGGACCTCCCTTGTCAGGAAAAACCAAGCAAGCGCAGGAAACCAAGCAAGCGCAGGAAAACTAAGTCAGTGCCGGAAAACTAAGTCAGTGCAGCAAACCAAGCAAGCGCTTGACAGGCTAGCACGGATTGTTTAGCGTCCGACCATGGACGTTGGGGTCGTGTTGAACCTGACCGATCGGACGCCGCCGATCACCGCCTGCGTGCCCGCCCTGGAGGAGCGCGGCTTCGAGTCGGTGTGGCTCGGCGAGCACACCCACCTGCCGGTCGACAGCGTGTTCCGGTACTCCACCGGGAAGTACTCCGTCGGGCAGAAGGCCCGAGACGGCTACGTGCCGGACTTCTACAAGCGCATGCCCGATCCGTACGTGAGCCTCGCCGCGGCCGCCGCCATGACGTCGCGGATCCGGCTCGGCACGTGCATCGCGCTGCCCGCCGAGCACAGCCCGATCGCGCTGGCCAAGACCATCGCCACCCTCGACGCGCTCAGCGGCGGGCGGTTCCTCTTCGGCATCGGCTACGGCTGGAACGCCCTGGAGATGCGCAACAACGGCTTCGAGTACGCCGACCGCCGGGCCGTGCTGCGCGAGAAGATCGCCGCGATGAAGGCGCTGTGGACGCAGGAGACCGCCGGGTTCGACGGCGAGTTCGTCCGGTTCACCGAGAGCTGGTCGTTCCCCAAGCCGGCCCACCTGCCGCACCCGCCCGTGCTGCTCGGCGCCGCCGCCACCGCGGCCACCTTCGACGACGTGGTCGGCTTCGCCGACGGCTGGATCCCGGTCCGCGCCTTCCTCGGCGACTCGCTCGGCGGCAAGATCGCCGAGCTGCGCCGGACCGCCGAGGCGGCCGGCCGCGACCCGGACACCATCGCGATCAGCCTGGTCGACTCCGAGGGCGCGATGGGCGGCAAGAAGTCGCGGGAGGAGTTCGCCGCCCGCCTGCCCGGCAAGGACGCCCTGCAGCGCTACGCGGAGCTGGGCGTGGGCCGGGTCATCCTCGGCGCGCCCACCACCGACCTCGACTTCTACCTGTGGGCGGTCGACCGGCTGGCCGAGCTACGGGACAGCCTCGCGTGAGCTCCTTCTGGGCCGAGGTGGCGCTCCGGGCGGCGCTGACGCCCGACGCCGACTGCCTCGTGGACGACGACCGCCGGCTCACCTTCGGCGCCCTCGCCGCCGACGCGGAGGCCCTCGCGGCCGGGCTGCACGCCGACGGCGTCACCGCCGGCACGGTCGTCGCCTGGCAGCTGCCGACCACCTTCGAGACCGTGGTGCTCAGCTGCGCGCTGGCCCGCCTCGGCGCGGTCCAGGTGCCGATCATCCCGATCTACCGGGAGCGCGAGGTGTCCGCGATCCTCGCCCAGACGTGCCCGGCGCGCCTCGTCGTGCCGGGGGAGTGGCGCGGCCGGGACTACCTCGCCGAGGGGCGGGCGCTGGGCGCCGCCACCGTGCTGCTGTCCGGCCTGCCCCGGGCCGACCCGGCCGGCCTGCCGCCGGTCGAGCCGGGCGGCGTGCGCTGGATCTACTACACGTCCGGTACCACCGGGCTCCAGAAGGGCGCCAGGCACACCGACGCCGGCATCGTCACCGCCGCGCGGAACCTCGCCGACTGCCTCGGGCTGCGCCCGGACGACGTCGGCACGCTGCTGTTCCCCTACGCCCACGTGGGCGGGGGCTTCCTGTTCCTCGCGGCCGTCCTGGCCGGCCACAAGCTCGTCTGCGCACCGCGGTTCGGCCCGCCGACGGTCGAGCTGCTGCGCCGGGAGGGCGTGACCCACGCCGGCAACGGGCTCGCCTTCCACCAGACGTACCTGGAGGCGCAGCGACGCCGGCCCGGCCAGCCGCTGTTCCCCCGGGTGCGGGCCTTCACCCACGGCGGCGACCCGCGCCGCTTCACCACGCACGAGGCGCTGCGCCGGGAGATCGGCGGCGTGGGCGTGCTGTCCGGCTACGGCATGACCGAGTTCCCGATGATCGCCGAGGGCCGCGTCGACGACCCGCCGGAGAAGCTCGCCACCCGCATCGGCCGCGCCTGCGCCGGGGTGGAGATCCGGATCCTGCGCGACGACGGCACGCCCTGCGCGCCCGGCGAGGAGGGCGAGATTCGCGCCCGCGGGGAGTCGCTCTGCCAGGGGTACGTCGACGACCGCCTGGACTTCGTCGACGCCGACGGCTTCTTCCCGACCGGCGACCTCGGCTTCCTCGACGAGGACGGCTACCTCGAGGTCACCGGCCGGCTCAAGGACATCATCGTGCGCAAGGGCGAGAAGATCGGCGCGGCCGAGGTCGAGCGGCTGCTGCGCGAGCACCCCGAGGTGGCCGACGCGACCGTGGTCGGGCTGCCCGATCCGGTGCTGGGTGAGCTGTGCTGCGCCGTCGTCGTGCCCCGCGATCCCGGGTGCGCGCCCGACCTCGCCGGGCTGACCGAGTTCCTGCGCGGGCGCGGGCTCATGCCGCACAAGCTGCCCGAGCGGCTGGAGCTGCGCCCGAGCCTGGCCCGGGACGTCTTCACCAAGGTGAACAAGCCCCGGCTGCGGGCCGAGCTGACCGGCTCGGGCGGATGAGCGACGTCGAGGCGGAGTTCGCGATCCGGCGCGTGCTGATGCGCTACTGCCGGGCGATCGACCGCATGGACGAGCCGCTGCTGCGCTCCTGCTACCACCCGGACGCGACCGAGGACCACGCCGGCTTCCGCGGCGGCGTCGACGACTACGTGACGTGGGTGTGGGCGCTGCTCGGCAAGTTCACGATGACCATGCACGTGGTCGCCAACGTGCTGGTCGAGCCCGACGGCCCGGACGCGGCCCGGGCGGAGTCCTACGGCGTGGCCTACCACCGCGACGAGCGCAGCCCGGACAACCCGCGGCGCAACTACTCCAGCGGCTTTCGCTACCTCGACCGCTTCGAGCGCCGCGACGGCGACTGGCGGATCGCGTCCCGCCTCGTCGCGGTCGAGTGGAGCCGGGTCGAGGGCGGCTTCATCGACCTGCCGCCCGGTATCACCCGCGGCGCCCGGGGCGGCGCCGACCCGCTCTACGAGCGCCGCGGGTGATGGCTCACCGCATACCGTTCGGCAGGCGCATCAGCTCGATCCGGGTGCCGTCGGGGTCGGCGACGAACAGGATCTCCACCTCGTTGGGCGTCAGGCTGTGCGAGTGCGTGCCGGGCACGATGGTGCCGCCGTGCTGTTCCAGCCAGGCGCCGGCGGCGGCGATGTCGTCGACCACGAACGACAGGTGGGTCAGGCCGAGCTGGTAGCGGCGGGCCGACGGCTCGCCGATCGGCTGCGGCGAGAACCAGTAGAGCAGCTCGACCAGCAGCGCGTCGCGCTTGATGAACTGCGAGATCAGGTGCACGTCGCCGCTGGTCTCGGAGATCGGGCGGTCGATGTCGTACTTCGGGCCGACCTCGAAGCCCAGCCCGTCGACGTAGAACCGCAGGGCCTTGTCCAGGTCGGTGACGCACAGCCCGGTGTGCGACACGGAAAATACCGGGGCGCTCATGCCGGGTCCTCCACCAGCGTGATGGCCCGCTTGGGGCAGGAGCGGGCGGCCTCCTCGACCGCCCCGCACAGCGCCAGCGGCGGCTTCGGCTGGAGCACCGCGAGCTGGTCGTCGTCGTCGAGTTCGAAGACCTCGGGCGCGGCGGCCGCGCACAGCGCGTTGCTCTCGCAGCTGTCGTAGTCGACCTCGATCCGCATCATGCCGCCGCCCACTCGATCCGCACCGGCAGGGACTCGGGGCCGCCGCCGATCCACCAGACCGTCGAGCCCTCCAGCTCCTGGCCCTCCGGGATGTGCACCGAGACGGCCTTGTCCAGCAGCACCTCGACCGCGATGCGGGCCTCCATGCGGGCCAGGGTCGCGCCCGGGCACACGTGCGGGCCGCCGCCGAAGGCCAGGTGGCCCTTGGGGTCGGGCCGGTCCAGGCGCAGCTCGTGGGGGTCGGCGAAGCGGCCCGCGTCGCGGTTGGCCGACTCCAGGCCGAAGTCGACCTTCGCGCCCGGCTCGATCTCGTGGCCCTGCCACACGGCGCCGGCGGTGCACTCGCGGAAGAGGATCCGCACCGGCGGGTCGAGCCGCAGGCACTCCTCGACCAGCGCCGGCACCAGCGAGTGGTCGGCGCGCAGGCGGGCGTAGAGGTCCGGGTCGGCGGCCAGCCGGTGCATGAGGCTGCTGAACAGGTGCCGGGTGGTCGCGTTGCCGGCGATGAACAGGAACAGCAGCTGCGTGCGGGCCTCGATGTCGGTGAGCCGGCGCCCCTCGACGTCGCGGCCGAGCATCCGGGTGACGAAGTCGTCGCGCGGGTTGGCCCGCCGGTCGGCGATGATGGCGTCGATGTAGGCGCAGAACTCCGGGTGCGCGCCCTCGAAGCCCTCGCCGCGGTCGTTGCGGTTCTGCGTCGGGTAGGTGCCCTCCAGAACCTCGTCGGACCACTTCGCCCAGAGCGGGTAGTCGGCCGGGGGAGCGCCCAGCAGGTGCGCGATCACGTTGTTCGGGACCGGGGAGACGTACGCCGGGTAGAGGTCGACCACCCCGTCCTGCGCCCGCAGGGTGTCGAGCAGGTCGACGCACAGGTCGCGGCAGAGCGGCTCGATCGTGCGCAGCCGGTGCGAGGCGATCGCGGAGTTGACGATCCGCCGCACCGGGCCGTGCCGCGGCTCGGGGATCTCGGAGAGCAGCTGCTCCTCGTCGGGCACCTCGACGCCCGGCTCGCGCATGGTGCCGCGGAACAGGTGCACGTCGTTGGTGGCGGCGAGGACCGCGTCGTAGGACGCGAGGAACCAGCGGCCGTCGGCGGTGTGCATCACCGGGCAGCGGGCCCGGAGGTCTTCCATGTCGGGGGAGGTGGGTTCGGCGACGAGCGGATCGAAGGCCATGATTTCGCCTCTGGGGTGCTTGGCGGTGTCCGGTTACACAACCCGGATCGGGGGACAAAGGGCGCAGGTCACGGATGCCCGCCGTGGACCTGCAGGACGGCGCCGGTGGTGAAGCTCGACGCGTCGCTGGCGAGGTACAGGATGGTGCCCATGATCTCGTCGGGCTGGGCGCCGCGGCGCAGGGCGTAGCTCTGGGCGTTGCGGGCGAACTCGTCCGGGTCCCAGTGCTTGGAGATGTCGGTCAGGAAGGCGCCCGGCATGATGCAGTTGACCCGCACCTTCGGGCCGAACTCGTGCGCGAACTGCAGGGCGAGCGCGTTGACGCCCGCCTTCGCCGCCGCGTAGGGGATCGCGCCGTGCCCGGCGCGGATCGACGAGACGCTGCTGACGAAGACGATCGAGCCGCCGTCCCCGGCGGCCATCCGCGCCCCGACGAGCGCAGTCAGCCGGAACGGTCCCTTGAGGTTGACCGCGAACACCTTGTCGTAGAGCTCCTCGGAGACCTCCTCGATGCGGTCGTACACCGGGGACATGCCGGCGTTGTTGACCAGCACGTCGACCTTGCCGAACGTCTCGTAGGCGGCGTCGGCCAGCGCGGTCACCTCGTCCCAGTGCCCGATATGGCAGGCGTAGGGGACCGCCTTGCGCCCGGTCGCCGCGGTGATCTCGGCGGCGACCTCCTCGCAGCCGGCCCGGCGCCGGCTGACCACCATCACGTCGGCGCCGGCCTCGGCGAGTGCGAGGCACATCGAGCGGCCCATGCCCCGGCTGCCACCGACGACGACCGCGGCCTTGCCGGTGAGATCGAACAGGGCGCTCATCGATAGGGCCTCAGCAGCATCTTCGCGACGTTCTGGATATGGGTCTCGTCGGGGCCGTCGTAGATGCGGGCGAAGCGGGCCTGGCGGTACATCCGCTCCAGAGGCAGGTCGGCGGTGAGGCCGATGCTGCCGTACACCTGGATCGCCCGATCGATCGTGTTGTGCACCATCGCGGCGCCGAGCACCTTGGCGATGCCGACCTCGGTGCGCGGCTGCTCGCCGGCGTCGAGCCGGCGGGCCGCCTCCAGCACCAGCAGCCGGACCGTCTGGATCTCGGCGGCGGAGTCGAAGACCATCTTCTGGATCAGCTGCTTGTCGGCGAGCGGCGAGCCGAACGCGACCCGGGACACCGCCCGCTCGCAGAGCAGGTCGAAGGCCCGCTGGGCCTGGCCGAGGAAGCGCATCACGTGGAAGATCCGGCCGGGCAGCAGCCGCTGCTGGGCGATGCCGAAGGCGCCGCCGCGCGGGCCGAGCAGGTTGGCCGCCGGCACCCGCACGTCGTTGTAGCGCACCTCGCAGTGGTCGCCGTCGGTCTCGCCCATCACCGGGATCGTGCGGACGATGTCGTAGCCGGGCGTCTCCGTCGGCACGATGATCATCGAGAACGCGTCGTGCGGCCGGGCGTCGGGCTCGGTGCGGGCCATGACGACCGTGTAGCGGGCCGAGTGCGCGTGGGTGGTGAACCACTTGTGCCCATTGATGACCCACTCGTCGCCGTCGAGCACGGCCGAGGTCTGCAGCTGGGTCGGGTCGGAGCTGGCGACGTCGCGCTCGGTCATGCCGAAGCTCGGCCCCGGGATCTCGCCGTCGGCCATCGGCTGCAGGTACTTCTGCCGCCACTCCTCGCTCGCGTAGCGGTCGAGCATGAGGCAGTCGTGCAGGGTGTGGGTGCCGAAGACGTAGATGGCGTACTCGGACATGCCGACGACCTCGTTGACGTAGAGGTAGTCGAGGTAGGGCAGCCCGCCGCCGCCCATCGAGGTGGGGTGGCCCAGCGCCCACAGGCCGGCCTCCTTCGCCTCCTCCTGCAGCCGGCGCAGCGCGGCGCCGCCCTCGGGGTCGAGCTTGCCCCGCTCGAGGGTCTTCTCGACCGGGTAGACGCGCTCGGTGAGGAACGCGAGCATGCGCTCCCGCAGCGGACGGATGTGCTCCGGGACGGGGAGGTCCATACGCGGTACTCCTCAGCGGTTCAGCAGGGTCAGGGCGTCGGCGATGGAGCGGGCCACGGCGGGCTCGGCGGCCACCAGCGTGGGGTCGGGGTCGGGCCGGCGGGCGTTGTGCTTGACGATCAGGGCGGTCACCGCGGCCTGTTTGAACCTGGCGAGGGCGTCGAACCAGGCGAGGTCGGCGACCGGGTCGCCGTAGGCGGCCAGCACCGCGTCGGCGTCGGGCAGCCCGGGGACCGCGCGGGCCGCGGTGGGCAGCCGGTCGGGGTGGGTGAACGTGCGGGTCCAGGCCAGGTCGACCCGGGGGTCGCCGACCGACCAGATCTCCCAGTCGATGACCGCCGCCACCTCGGCGTCCCGGCAGAGCATGTTGCCCAGCCGGAAGTCGCCGTGCAGCACGCTCGGGCGCATCGGCGCCGGGAGGCGCTCCAGCAGCGCGTCGCGGCACTCCCCGGCCCGCGGGCGCATCGCCTCCGGCACGCTGTCCAGGGCCCGGGCCCAGCGGTACACCTCGGCGGGCAGGTCGACGTCGGCCGGCTCGGCCGGCGCGAGCGCCTCGACGGGCGCGCGGTGCAACTCGGCCAGCAGCCGGGCCGCGGTCAGGAACCGGGCGGCGAGCAGCGGGGTCGGCGGCAGCGCCGGCACCCGGTCGAGGATCGGCTCGACCGACTCGCCCTCCACGAACGACATGCCGAAGAACGGCGGCGCGTCCAGCCCGTCGGCCTCGACCTCGAACAGCACCTCGGGCACCGGCACGGCGGTGGCCGCCGCCAGCCGGCGCAGCAGCCGGCTCTGGCGCAGCACGTCGCGGTTGCGCACCGGCTCGAGCCCGGGCGGCGCCACCTTGAGGATGAACCGGTCGTCGGCGGTGTGCGCGACGAACGTCAGGCTCGACGCCCCGCCGGGCAGCGGCTCCAGCCGCTCGACGCCACCGCCGGGCACCCGCTCGGCGAGCGGGGCCAGCTGTGCTTCGGTCAGCAGCACGGGTCGCTCACCAGCCCGGGGGTGCCAGCTCCGGCGTGCCGGAGCCGCGCTTGGCGAACAGCGCGCCCTTGGCCTCGGCGAGCCCCGCGAGGGTCCACGGCCGCTCGCCGCCGTCGACGGCGCCCTCGACGTGGTAGCCGCCCAGCACCATGATCTCGGTCGCGTTGATGATGAAGATCTGCCCGTTGACGTCGGCCGCGCCGTCGGTGGCGAGCCAGGCGACGACCGGCGCGACGTGCTCGGGAGCGAGCCGGTCGAAGCCCTCGGCGGGGGCCTCGCCGAAGCCGATGCCCTCGGTGAGCCGGGTGCGGGCCCGGGGCGTGATCGCGTTGACCGTGACCCCGTAGCGCGAAAGCTCGCGGGCGAGCACCAGGGTCATCGACGCGATGCCGGCCTTGGCGGCGGCGTAGTTGGCCTGGCCGGGGTTGCCGAACAGGCCCGAGTCGCTGGTCGTGTTGATGATCCGGCCGCTGGTCGGCCGGCCGGCCTTGGACCGCGACCGCCAGTAGGCGGCGGCGAAGTGCGAGGGGGCGAAGTGGCCCTTGAGGTGCACGTTGATCACGGCGTCCCAGGCGGCCTCGGTCATCGTGAAGCTCATCGCGTCGCGCAGGATGCCGGCGTTGTTCACCAGGACGTGCAGGTCGCCGTGCTCGGCGACGGCCTGGTCGATCAGCGCCTGCGCGCCGGTCCAGCTGCTCACGTCGTCGTAGTTGGCGCTGGCCCGGCCGCCCGCGGCCACGATCTCGTCGACGACCAGTTGGGCCGGGCGCTGGTCGGCGCCCTCGCCGTGGAAGTCGCCGCCGAGGTCGTTGACCACCACGGCCGCGCCCTCCCGGGCCAGTCGCAGCGCCTCCTCGCGCCCGATGCCGCGACCGGCGCCGGTCACGATTGCCACTTTGCCGTCCAACTCGCCCAAGGCGGCCTCCCGAAGTCGTGAACAGCCGTTTCTCGGCGGCGAACGTGAGCCTAGCAAGCGCTTGGTCGCTCGCCAAGCATCCGCTCGGACAGTTGACCAAGCGCTTGCTTCATTGTTACGGTCGCGTTGCGTCCGTGCCCCGTCAGTCCGCGAAGGCACGGCTCTCTCCTCGAGTGATTGGCGCATGAACATGACCGTTGTCGCGGCACCGTCGCGGTTGCTCATCGGCGGCGAGGCGCACAGTCCCACCGCCGGCACCTACCCCATCGTCAACCCGGCCACCGAAGAGGTCGTCGCCGAGGCGCCGGTCGCCGGCCCCGGTGACGTCGAGGCCGCGATCCAGGCGGCCAAGGAGGCGTTCCCCGCCTGGGCGCAAACCTCCCGCGAGGAGCGCGCCCGCCTGCTCAACCGCGCCGCAGACATCGTCGAGTCGCGCGCCGACGAGCTCGCCGCCCTGATCCAGGCCGAGACCGGCGCGCTGATGTCGGTCGCCCGCTGGTTCCAGGTACCGGGCACCGCCGGGCGGCTGCGCCGCTACGCCCGCGGCGCGCTCGAGGTGCGTGACGTGCCGCTGGCCCCGCACCCCGTCCCGTCCACCGTGCTGGGCCCCGGCGCGCTGGCCGGTGCCATCGCCGCCCGTCGTCCGGTCGGCGTGGTCGCCTGCATCACCCCCTACAACTGGCCGATGGGCTCGATGGCCGGCAAGGTCGGCCCGGCCCTGGCCACCGGCAACACGGTCGTGGTCAAGCCCGCGCCGCAGGACCCCCTGGCCTGCCTGGCGCTCGGCGAGATCATGATCGAGGCCGGCTTCCCGCCCGGCGTGATCAACGTGCTCACCGCCGCCGGCCCCGAGGCCGGCGCGGCGCTGGTCGACTCGCCGGACGTCGACATGATCAGCTTCACCGGCAGCACCGCCGTCGGCACGCGGATCGCCGAGACCGGCGGCCGCACGCTCAAGCGGCTCTTCCTCGAGCTGGGCGGCAAGGGCGCCGCGATCGTGCTACCCGACGCCGACATCGCCACCGCGGTCACCGGCATCGCCGCTACCTGGACCTTCCAGTCCGGGCAGGGCTGCATCCTGCCGACCCGCGCGCTCATCCACCGCTCGATCTACGACGAGATGGTCGCGGCGCTGGCCGCCAAGGCCGGGTCGCTCAAGGTCGGCGACCCGCTGGAGTCCGACACCGTCGTCGGCCCGGTGATCAGCGCCGCCCAGCGGGAGCGGATCGAGGCGCTGACCCAGTCCGCCCGCGACGAGGGCGCCCGGATCGCGGCCGGCGGGGTGCGCCCCGAGCACCTGGCCCGCGGCTTCTACGCGGTGCCCACGCTGGTCAGCGACGCCGACCCGGCGATGACGATCGCGCAGAACGAGGTCTTCGGCCCGGTGGTGACCGCCATCCCCTACGACACCGTCGACGAGGCGGTCGAGATCGCCAACGGCACGCCGTACGGCCTGCACAACTACGTCTTCAGCCGGGACCTCACGGCCGCCTACGACCTCGCGCCGCGGCTGCGGTCGGGCTACGTGAGCCTCAACAACAGCCTCCAGCACCCCGAGGCGCCCTTCGGCGGGTTCAAGCGCAGCGGGCTCGGCCGCGACGGCGGCTCCTTCGCCCTGGACGTCTACACCGAACTGCAAAGCGTCGTCTGGACCTGATCCGTCTCGGTCTTATCGCTCGGAAAGGAGTCTTACGTGACCTACCTCGACAAGGCGTTCGACCTCTCCGGCACGGTGGCCGTGGTCACCGGCGCGGGCAGCGGCATGGGACGCGTGGGAAGTGAGGTGCTCGCCGAGGCGGGCGCCAAGGTGGTGGTGGCCGACATCGACACCGCGCGGATCGACGAGACCGTCGCCGCCATCACCGCTGCCGGCGGTACCGCCAAAGGAAAACAGGTCGACGTCTCGCAGAAGGCATCGGTGGACGACCTGGTCGACTTCGCGGTGGCGGAGTTCGGCCGGATCGACAGCATGCTCAACGTGGCCGGCGTGCCGCACAACGTCGACGTCGTCGACGTCACCGAGGAGGACCTCGACCGGATCATCGGGATCAACCTCAAGGGCACGTTCTTCGGCTGCCAGGCCGCGATGCGGGCGATGCTGCCGCAGGGATCGGGCGCGATCGTCAACGTGGCCTCGTCCATCATCGACCTGCCGTTTCAGGGGTACTCCGTCTACGGCATGACGAAGGCCGGGGTCACGATGCTCACCCGGGTGCTCGCCGCCGAGGCCGGCCCGCACGGCATCCGGGTCAACACGATCGCCCCCGGCTCCACGGTCAGCGGCTTCATCGACCGGCACCGGTTCAACGACAAGGGCGAGCCGGACCCGGAGCGCTTGGAGCGCTACGTGAGCAACATGAAGGCGACCTCGCCGCTGGGGCTCATGGGCGAGCCGATCGACCAGGCGTACCTGCTGCTCTACCTGGTCGCGCCGGCGTCGAAGTTCGTCACCGGCAACACGTTCCGCGCCAACGGCGGCAACGCCCGGCCCTGGTGAGGATTCCCCCGGTGGACAGTCAGTGGGAGACGGTGTGGGACGTGCTCCTGCACCGGGCCGAGGAAACGCCCGACGGGCTCATCGCCGTCGACGAGCACGGCCGCCGCCTGACCTTCGCGCAGCTGCGCGACGAGGCCGAGGCGGTGGCCGCGCACCTGGTCACGCTCGGCGTGGGCCAGGACACGGTGGTGTCCTGGCAGCTGCCGACCCGGGTCGAGTCGATGATCCTGATGGCGGCGCTGACCCGGCTCGGCGCGCTGCAGAACCCGATCGTCCCGATCAGCCGCGAGCGCGAGGTCGGCTTCATGGTCGAGCAGCTGCGCACGCGGCTGCTCGTCGTGCCGACCGTGGTGCGCGGCTTCGACCACGCCGCGATGGCCCGGGGCCTGCGGGCGCGCAACCCGGAGCTGGACGTGCTCGTGCTGGAGGACCGGCTGCCCCGCGGCGACCCGGCGGTCCTGCCACCTCCGCCGCCGCGGCCGGCCGGCTTCGCCGGCTACCCGGTGCGCTGGGTGCTCTACTCGTCCGGCTCCACGTCGGACCCGAAGGGCGCCCGGCACACCGACGGCAGCGTGCTGACCATGGGCCGCAACCTGATCGGGCGGCTGGAGCTGACCCCGGACGACCGGGTCGCGATGGTCTCACCCTTCGCCCACATCGGCGGCATGACCTGGTT
The DNA here is from genome assembly GCF_050948465.1 of Dactylosporangium sp. CA-092794. NCBI lineage: Bacteria > Bacillati > Actinomycetota > Actinomycetes > Micromonosporales > Micromonosporaceae > Dactylosporangium > Dactylosporangium sp. CA-092794. The sequence continues at coordinate 5,937,692 of NZ_CP192044.1, forward strand.
CGTGATCAGCCTGCTGGCCGGCTCGGCGAACATCCTCACCGAGCGCTTCAACGACGAGGCGATCGCGGTGCTTAGCCGCGAGGGCGTGACCATCGCCGGCACCACCACGCCGTTCCACGAGGCCTACCTCAAGGCCCAGCTGGCCTCGCCCGCGCGGATCTTCCCGAACGTGCGGGCGTTCCCCGGCGGCGGCGCGACCCGCAGCATGGACCTGCACCGCCGGCTCAAGGCGGCCTTCGGCGGCGTCGGGGTCGTCTCCGGCTACGGATCCACCGAGACCGGGCCGCTGACCATCCCGAGCATCCACGACGACGACCTGATCCTCGGCGAGACCGAGGGCCGGCCGTACGACACCACCGAGATCCGCATCGTGCGCGCCGACGGGTCGCTGGCCGCGGTGGGGGAGAGCGGCGAGGTGTGCGCCAAGGGCCCGCAGATGATGCTGGGGTACGTCGATCCGGCGCTGGACTCCGCGTTCGACCGGGACGGCTTCTTCCACACCGGCGACCTCGGCAGCCTCGACGCCGAGGGCAACCTGCGCATCACCGGCCGGCTCAAGGACATCATCATCCGCAAGGGCGAGAACATCAGCTCGCAGGAGGTGCAGGAGCTGCTCGCCCTGCACCCGTCCATCGAGGACGTCGCGGTGATCGGCATGCCCGACCCCGAGGTCGGCGAAATGTGCTGCGCGGTCGCCGTGCTCGCGCCCGGCGTCGCGTCGCTGACGCTGGCGGACGTGAAGGAGTTCCTGCTCGGCAAGGGCCTCGCCGTGCAGAAGGTGCCCGAGCGGCTCGTCTTCGCCGAGAGCCTGCCGCGCACCGACACCGGGAAGATCATGCGACACCTGCTCCGCGAGCGGCTCGCACAGGGAAAGGACGACGATGCCCCTCAATCCTGACTACGTCGGGCGGACCTTCGCCGCGCCCGAACCCTACGAGGTGAGCCGGGAGAAGATCCGCGAGTTCGCCGAGGCGATCGGCGACCCGCAGCCGGCGTACGTATCCGCGGAGGCGGCCCGCAAGCTCGGCTACCCGGACGTGATCGCCCCGCCGACCTTCGCCGTCGTCCTGTCCGCCCGCAGCGGCGAGAACCCGATCTTCGAGCCGGGCATGGGCATGCAGTACGAGCGGGTCGTGCACGGCGAGCAGTCCTTCGTGCACCACCGCCCGATCACGGTCGGCGACGTGCTGTGGGTCTCGTCCCGCATCGCCGCCATCGAGGTCGCCGGCCGGCACGAGCGGCTGCGCACCGAGACGGAGATCCGCACCGGCGACGGCGAGCTCGTGTGCACCTCCGTCAACGTGCTGATGAGCCGGGGGACCGCCGCATGACCACGCCCACCTTCGCCGGCGTCGAGGTCGGCACCGAGATCCCGCCGCGCACCTTCGTGGTGAACCGGGAGAGCCTGATCCGCTACGCGGGCGCCTCCGGCGACTTCAACGTCATCCACTGGAACGAGCGGTCGGCGAAGGCGGTCGGCCTGCCCGACGTCATCGCCCACGGCATGCTCACCATGGCCGAGGTGGCCCGGCTGATCACCGACTGGACCGGCGACCCGGGCGCCCTGGTCGAGTACCGCCTCCGCTTCTCCAAGCCGGTCGCCGTCCCCGACGACGAGCACGGCACCGGCATCGTGGTCACCGGCCGGGTGCAGGAGAAGCGGGACGGCAACCGGGTCCTGGTCGCGCTCGAGGCGTCCGTCGCCGGCGAGCCCGTCGTGGCGGCCGCGCAGGCCGTCGTGCGCCTCGGGTAGGCGGCGGTGCGGTACACGGTCATGCACGTCGGCGGCCCGGTCCAGGACCTGGCCGCCGCGATCGCCGAGCACCGCCGCTTCGGCGTCGGGCCGTGGTCGGTGACCGAGCCCCGCGAGTTCCGCACCTACGACCACGCCGCCGGCCGCGAGGTGACCCAGCGGCTGTCGATGGCGTTCGGCCGGCTGCCCGGCGGCGGCGCGGTCGAGCTGGTCGGGGCCGGCGACGATCCGCACCGCGGGCCGCAGTGGCAGCTGCTGCAGCGCGGCGCGGCGCTGACCCACGTCGCCTACTGGTGCCCGGACGTGCCGGCCGCGATCCGCGACCTGGTCGCCGGCGGCGCCACGATCGAGACCCTGCCGGTCGCGCCCGGCGTCGCGCCGGCGTCGCTCGGCGAACGCATCTCCGCGGCCCGCACCGCCTACCTGCTGCTGCCCTCCGGCCTGCGGGTCGAGCTGGTCGACGCGGGCCTGTGGGGCGCGCCGCTGCGTGCGCTGTGCGGCGCCGGCATCGACGCCGTCCTCGACCCACCGTCGACTCCAGAAGGGATGTTCCATGGCTGAGGCGTTCATCGTGGACGCGGTCCGCACCCCGGTCGGCCGGAAGCGGGGCGGCCTGGCCGCCACCCACCCCGCCGACCTCGCCGCGCACGTGCTGCGCGGCCTCGTCGAGCGGGCCGGCATCGACCCGGCCGAGGTCGACGACGTCGTCCTCGGCTGCGTCGACATGGCCGGCCCGCAGACGGCCAACGTCGCCCGCACCGCCTGGCTCGCCGCCGGGCTGCCCGAGGAGGTGCCGGCGGTCTCCATCGACCGGCAGTGCGGCTCCTCGCAGCAGGCCGTGCACTTCGCCGCCCAGGCCGTGCTGTCGGGCACGATGGACCTCGTCGTCGCGGGCGGCGTGGAGAACATGAGCATGGTGCCGATCGGGTCGGCCGTGGTGCCGGAGTACCCGTGGCCCTCGCCCTTCAACGACTCGGCCGGCTTCCGCGCCCGCTACGGCGACACCGAGGTCTCGCAGCTGCGCAGCGCCGAGATGGTCGCCGAGAAATGGGGCCTGTCCCGGGAGGCGATGGAGGCCTACACGCTGGAGAGCCACCGGCGGGCCCTGGCCGCGATCGCCGGCGGCCGGTTCGCCGCCGAGACGCTGCCGATCGCGGGCGTCACCGCCGACGAGGGCCCGCGCGCCGACACCAGCCCGGAGAAGCTGGCCGGGCTGAAGCCGGTGCTCGACGGCGGCCGGATCACCGCAGGCCTGGCCAGCCAGATCTCCGACGGCGCCGCCGCGCTGCTGATCGCCTCGCAGGCCGCGGTCGACCGGCACGGCCTGCGCCCGCGCGCCCGGATCCACCACCTGAGCGTCCGCGGCGACGACCCGGTGCTCATGCTGACCGCGCCGATCTCGGCGACCCGCCGGGCGCTGGACCGCACCGGCCTCGCCGTCGGCGACATCGACGTGTTCGAGGTCAACGAGGCGTTCGCGAGCGTGCCGATGGCCTGGGCGGCCGAGCTCGGCGCGGACCCGGCGAAGGTCAACCCCAACGGCGGCGCGATCGCGCTCGGGCACCCGCTCGGCGCCACCGGCGCCCGGATCATGACCTCGCTCGTCGCCGAGCTGGAGCGCACCGGCGGCCGCTACGGCCTGCAGACGATGTGCGAGGGCGGCGGGCTGGCCAACGTGACGATCATCGAGCGGCTGGGCTGAGGCGGAGGAGTCATGGCGAAGATCGCGTTGTCGATGAAGCCGACCGGGTGGTTCCAGATCGCCTGGTCCAAGGAGATCGCTCCGGGCGAGGTGAAGCCGATGAAGTACTTCGGCCAGGACCTCGTCGCCTTCCGCACGGCCGGCGGGCGGCTGCACGTGTTCGACGCCTACTGCGAGCATCTCGGCGCGCACCTCGGCTACGGCGGCACGGTCAGCGGGGAGAACCTCGTCTGCCCGTTCCACGGCTGGGAGTGGAACGGCGAGGGCCGCAACGTGTGCATCCCGTACCAGGACCGGCCGAACAAGGCCCGCCGGATCCGCTCGTGGCACGTGTCGGAGCGCAACGAGTGCGCGTTCGTCTGGCACGACGTGGCCGGGCGGGACCCGCTGTTCGAGGTGCCCGACGTGTTCACCAACTTCGGCGACGGGCTGACCGCCGACGACTTCTACCCGGGTTACCCGGCCGGCACGCTGATCCGGGAGCGGCTGGAGCTGCACCCGCAGTACGTCATCGAGAACGGCGTCGACTTCGCCCACTTCAAGTTCGTGCACCGGGCGGCCGAGCTGCCGACGTTCACCCGGCAGGAGTTCGACGACTGGATGTTCCACGTCGCCTTCGACATGACCTTCCGGCCCAGCCGCAAGTCGGCGGTGGCCGGCGCCGGCACCGAGATCAAGGGCGGGGCCGAGGCGACCAACGTCGGCATCAGCCTCGGCCTGTCCCGGGCCTGGGGCGCCGACACGATGCGCTCGCTGGTGTCGGTGACCCCGGTCGACGAGGACACCTCCGACATCCGCTCGACGTCGTGGTTCCAGCGGCTGCCCGGCGACGCCGGCACGGACCTGCCCGAGCGGCTGGGCGGGCGGCTGCGCATCGCCAACAACCAGTTCCTCGCCGACGTCGCGATCTGGCAGCACCAGCGCTACTCCGAGCCGCCGGGCCTGGCGACGGCGGAGGCGAAGGGCTTCCGCACGCTGCGCCGGTGGGCCACCCGGTTCTACCCCGACGAGGACAGCAACCGGCTGCTGCGCCTGCAGGACGCCGGCACCGAGGCCCCGGAGGACTACCAGCCCGACGACGAACCGGTGGCGGTCGACCGCACGGCGGGCGGGGAATGAGCCTGGCGGAAGTCATCCAGCCCGAGCCGGTGGAGGCGGGCCTGTATCGCGGCGCCGCGCAGCCGACGCCGACGCTGCGGCTGTTCGGGGGCCTGGTGCTCGCGCAGGCGGTCGTGGCCGCCGGCCGGGCGATGCCCCCGGATCGGCAGGTGCACAGCATCCAGGCCCGGTTCGTCCGGGCCGGCGACTCGCAGCGGCCGGTCGACTACGAGGTCGACGTCATCTCCGCCGGCCGGGCGTTCGCCGTCGCCCAGGTGACCGCGCGCCAGAGCGGCAGGATTCTCTTCGTGGCCACGGTGTCGGCGCAGCGGCCCGGCGATCCGGGGCCGAGCCACCAGGACCCGAAGCCGGAGATCGCCGACCCGCGGCGGCTGCCGTCCGGCGTGCCGCTGATGGTGCGGATGAGCCCGCGCGACCCGGAGATCTACCTGCGCCGGTTCGCCGGGCTCGACCTGCGTTACGTCGACGACGGCGCGCGCACCCGGGCCGGCGTCCCGATGCCGCGGCAATGGTGGTGGCGGGCCGAGACCGAGCTGCCCGCCGATCCTCTGGTACACCAGGCGCTGCTGGCCTATCTGACCGACTTCACGGTGCTCGGCTCGACGCTGCGGCCGCACCGGCTCGGGTTCGAGGACCCGCTGCTGCAGACCGCCTCGCTCGACCACGTCATCTGGTTCCACCGCCCGGTGCGGCTCGACGGGTGGCTGCTGTGCGACCAGGCGTCGCCCTCGGCGTCGGGCGGCCGGGGCCTGGGCACCGCCCGGGTCTTCACCGAGGACGGCCTGCTGGTCGCCTCGGTGGCCCAGGAGGGTCTGCTGCGCTACGTCAGCTGATCGCCGCGATGTCGCTGAGCGGCCGGGCGTCCCCGAGCGGGGCGCCCCCGCGCGCGTAGCCGTCCAGGAAGACCGTCACGAAGTGCTCGGCCAGCCGGTGGGTGTCGTACTCGGTGTCGGCGTGGAACCAGCGCACCGACAGCCACAGCGAGTCGCGCAGCATGCGGTAGAACACGCGGGTCGGGATGTCCGGGCGCAGCGCGCCGCGGCGCACCCCGTCGTCCAGCGTGTCCAGCCAGGTCTGCTGGATCTCGCCCGCGGCGACCCGGAAGCGGTCGGATCCCGGCAGCTTGCGCAGGTTCTTGAACTCGTTCTGGTAGATCTCGGTCGCGTGCGGGTGGCGGTGCGCCACCTCGAGCGAGACCTGAACCAGCGCGCTGATCCGGGCCCGCGGCTCGGTGTTGGCCGTGATCGCGGTGCGGTAGCCGGCCTGCAGGTCGGTCAGGTAGCTCGACACGATCTCGTCGACGATCGCGTCCTTCGACGCGAAGTGGTGGTACAGGCTGCCGGACAGCATCCCGACGTGCTCGGCGATCTCCCGGACCGTGGTGGCGGCGATGCCCCGGGCCGCGAAGAGCTCCGCGGCGACGTCAAGGATGTACTGGCGGCGGTCCCGCGGCTCTGACATACGGATACCTACCCATCGGATGGCCCACGGCGGGGCCCTCACGCCACTATAAAGCAAGCGCTTGGTCTTGTACGGATCGGATCATCGGCCACGGTTTCGCGAACAATCGAGCAAGCGCTTGATTCGCCACGTGAGGCGCCTTACAGTTTTCAGCACTTAACCCGCGAGAAACACTGAGCCAGAGGCGGTGAGCCGTGACCAACACCGCTGTCGAGCGACCCGGGCCGCGGTTGGGCAAATCCTCGTCCCGCCGCGCGTTCCCCACCGCACGCCGTCTCGCCCGCCGGTTGGGCGAGCTCGTGCTGGTGCTGTTCATCGCCAGCTTCCTGACCTTCTCCACCGCGTCGCTGCTGCCCGGCGACCCGGCGGTGGCCATCCTCGGCCCGGAGCACCCGCAGTCCGACTACGTGGCGCTGCGCCACCAGATGGGGCTCGACAAGCCGTTCCTGGTCCGCTACTTCTCCTGGCTCGGCCACGCGCTGCAGGGCGACCTCGGGATCACCCCGATCCCGCCCGGCGGTCAGGTCTCCGACCGCATCCTCGCCGCCCTGCCGGTCAGCGGGGAGCTCGCCATCCTGGCCATCCTGCTGGCCGTCGTGCTCTCGGTGCCGATGGCGCTGGTCAGCGCGAGCCGCCCGGGCGGGCGTGCCGACCGCGTGCTCACCGCGACGGTCTTCGGCGTCATCTCGGTGCCGAGCTTCCTGCTCGGCCTGGTCATCATCATGGTCCTGGTCAACAAGACCGGCGCCTTCCCGCGCAACGGCTGGGTGCGCCTGGGCGACGGCGGCCTCGGCCCGAACCTGTACCACGCCTTCCTGCCGGCCTTCACGCTGGCGCTCAACGAGGCCGCGATCTACGCGCGGCTGCTGCGCAACGACCTGGTCACCACGCTGCGCGAGGACTTCATCCTCGCGGCCAAGGCCAAGGGCATGCCGAGGGTACGGGTGCTGGTGCGCGAGGCGCTGCGGCCCTCGTCCCTCGGCGTCGTCACCATCGCCGGCATCAGCCTGGGCCGCCTGCTCGGCGGCACGGTCATCGTCGAGACGCTGTTCGGCCTGCCCGGGCTCGGCAGCCTCATCGTGAAGGCCGCCTCCGACGGCGACGTCATCCTCATGCAGGGCGCCGTGCTCGTGATCGCGCTCGGCTACGTGCTGGTGAACGCGCTCGTCGACATCTCCTACACCTGGCTCGACCCGAGGATCCGCCGTGAGCGACCGTGACGTGATCACCATGGTGAAGCGCAGCGCGGCTCTCGTGCCTGCGCCCGACCCGGCCGCGCCCAAGCCGCGGCGGCGGCCCTTGCGCGCCGTGCTCGGCGCGCTGCTGCTCCTCGCCGGCATCGCCGCGTTCGTCGTCGCGGCCGGCGGCCGGCTGGGCGACGCACCGGGCATCGTGTACTGGCTGGTCGCGCTGGCCGGCCTCGCGGTCGCCTACCGCGGCCTCGGCGGCCTGCTGCGCTGGTGGTTCGGCGCCGGCATCGACGTGCTCTTCTGGGTGCTGGCCGCCTGGCTGGTGCTCGTCGTCGGCTCGGCGGCGATCGCGCCGCTGCTGCCGCTGGCCGATCCCAGCGACACCGCCGCGAGCCTGCTCGAGCCGTCCATGGCCGGGCCCCAGCTGTTCAGCGACCATCCGCTGGGTACCAACAACTTCGGACTCGACCTGTTGTCCCGCGTCATCTTCGGCGCCCGCGCGTCGCTGACCATCTCGGTCGTGGCGGTCGCCATCGGCCTGGCCATCGGCGGCACCATCGGCATCATCGCCGGATACCGGCGCGGGAAGTTCGACTGGATCGTCGGCATCCTGGTCAACTCGCTGCTCGCGTTCCCGCCCCTGATCCTGCTGCTGGCTCTGGCCACCAACCTCAAGCCCAGCGTGGGCACGCTGCTGCTCGGCCTGTCGATCCTGGCCGTGCCGCTCAACGTGCGCCTGTCCCGCGCGGTGAGCATGCAGGTCGCCGAGCGCGAGTACGTCGAGGCGGCCCGCTCGATGGGCGCCACGCACACCCGCGTCTTCTTCCGCGAGCTGCTGCCCAACGTCCTGCCCAGCCTCATCTCGTACTCGATGATCGTGGTGGCTGCGCTGATCGTCGCGGAAGCGTCGCTGAGCTTCCTCGGCCTCGGCATCCGGCCGCCGGAACCCTCGTGGGGAAACATGATCGCCGAGGGACAGCAGGGCGTGTTCGAGGAACACCCCCACATCGTCCTGGTCCCCGGCGTGGCTCTCTTCCTGACCGTCCTCGCCTTCAACCTCGTCGGCGAACGCCTCCAGGCCCGTTGGGACCCGCGGCGCAGCCGCCTCTGAGCACCCCCTGGCATTTCCGAGGAAGGACCATTCCATTGAACGGCACCTCGTTCCGCAGGATCGCGCGCGCCCGCTCGGCCGTCGCCGTCCTCGCCGTGGCCGGCCTGCTCGCCGGCGCGTGCAGCAAGTCGGACGGCGGCTCCAGCCCGTCGGCCAACACCTCGCCGGCGTCGGCCGGCACCTACAAAGAGGGCTTCGTCAACGGCGGTGACGCCACCGGTACCCCGGTCAAGGGCGGCCAGCTGACGATGGCCGTCTACGCCGAGACGCCCAGCCTCGACCCGGCCGTCACCCCCGGCACGGGCTACGTCGGCGGCACCGAGATGGCCGCCATCTTCGACGTGCTGATCCGCTTCGACCCGACCACCGGCAAGTACGAGCCGCAGATGGCCAAGTCGCTGACCCCCAACGCCGACTACACCGACTGGACGCTCGGGCTGCGCGACAACGTGACGTTCTCCGACGGCACGAAGCTCGACGCGAACGCGGTGAAGACCAGCCTCGAGCGGATCGCCAAGAAGGGCCGCGCCGGCTGGCCGATCTCGCAGAACGTCGCCAGCATGACGGTGACCGACCCGCTCACCCTGGACATCAAGCTCAACAAGTCGCTGCCGGCGTTCCCCTACGCCCTGGCCTACAGCCCGGGCCTGATCACCTCGCCGAACGCCGACCAGCAGGGCGACGCCTACGGCCGCAAGCCGATCGGCGCCGGGCCCTACACGGTGGAGAAGTACGCGCCCGGTGAGGAGATCGTCCTCAAGGCCCGCGACGACTACTGGGGCGGCCGGCCCAACATCGACACCCTGCGGTTCGTGCCGATCACCGGCGACAAGGCCAAGCTCGACGCGCTGGACTCGGGCACCGTGAACCTCGCGTTCCTGGGCGAGCCGACCGGCGTGCACAGCGCCTTCACCGGCGGGCGGCCCGGCTTCCTGACGCTGTCCAACGAGGGCCAGGCGCTGCTGGTCAACATGGCGCCCGGGCGGCCGACCGCCGACCCGAAGGTGCGCCAGGCCATCGCCTACGCGATCGACCCGAACGTCATCAACCAGCGGGTCAACGAGGGCGCCGGCCTGCCGACGAAGGCGATGTACGGCCCGACCTCGCGCTACTACTCGCAGTCCGTGACCGGCCTGCCCTACGACCCGGCCAAGGCCAAGCAGCTGCTCGACGAGGCCAAGGCCGGCGGCTACGACGGCAAGCTCAAGCTCGTGTCGTCGAGCTCGCCGATGCGCTCCAACATGGCCCTGGCCGTCCAGGCGCTGCTGGAGAAGGTCGGCTTCACGGTCGACACCGACGTCACCGGCACCACCGCCGACCAGACCCGCAAGGTCAATATCGAGAAGAACTTCGACATCTCCACCAGCGGCCCGGCCTACCGGGAGCAGGAGCCCTACATGGAGATCACCAAGACGCTGCTGAGCGGCTCCGCGCAGAACGCCAGCAACTACAAGAGCCCGCAGATGGACGCGCTGCTCAAGCAGCTCGGCGAGGCCAAGAACACCGATGAGGTCAAGGCCAAGCTCGGCGAGATCCAGAACCTCATCAACACCGACCAGCCGATCATCGGGCTCGCCACGATCCCGGAGATGCTCGCGTGGAACAAGAACGTGAAGGGCGTGGAGATGTCCATCACCTCCACCATGCTGCTGAACAAGGCCTGGATCGAGAAGTGAACACCACCGACCCGCTCGTCACGGTGACCGGACTGCGCACCACCTTCGACACGCCCAAGGGGCTCGTGCGTGCCGTCGACGGCGTGGACCTCACGGTCGGCCGCGGCGAGCGGGTCGGCATCGTCGGCGAGTCCGGCTCCGGCAAGTCCGTGCTCGTCCGCACGCTGATGAACCTGTTCCGCGACGACCCGTACACCACGGTCGACGGCCAGGTCGTCTTCGACGGCGAGAACGTCCGCGAGATGTCCCGCGAGCGGCGCCGGCACTTCTGGGGCCGCGACATCGCGATGGTCTTCCAGAACCCGATGACCTCGCTCAACCCGGTCAAGCGGGTCGGCGACCAGATCACCGACCCGATGCGCTTCCACCTCGGGCTGGGCCGCAAGGCGGCCCGGGCGGCCGCGATCGAGCTGCTCGTGCAGCTCGGCATCCCGGCGCCGCAGCGGCGCATCGACCAGTATCCGCACGAGCTGTCCGGCGGCATGCGGCAGCGCATGGCGATCGCGGTCGCCCTGTCGTGCGCCCCGAAGCTGCTGCTCGCCGACGAACCGACGACCGCGCTCGACGTGACCGTGCAGAAGCAGATCCTCAACCTGCTCGACCGGCTCGTCGCCGAGCGCGGCATGTCGGTGGTGCTGATCAGCCACGACCTCGGCGTGGTCGCCGGGCGCACCGACCGCATCGCGGTGATGTACGCCGGCGAGGTCGTGGAGACGGGCCGGCCGCACGAGCTGTTCCGGCAGTACCGCCACCCCTACACCCGCGGGCTGCTCAACTCCGCGCCGCGGCTGCACGGCGCGAAGCACGCGCGGCTCGACGTGATCGGCGGCCTCCCCCCGGACCTGACCGCGCTGCCGCCCGGCTGCCGGTTCGCCGCCCGCTGCCCGCAGGTCCAGCCGCGCTGCCTCGACGAGCGGCCGGTCCTGCGGGAGGCCGGCCCGAACGGGCACCGGTCGGCCTGCCACTTCCCGGTCGGCACGCCGTCCGGGGAACAGGCTCTGGCACACAACCGGGACAGCGGCATCGCCGCCGTGGTGGAGGAGGTGGCCTCCTGATGGCCGGATCGGGCGACGCGCACCTGCGGCCGGGCGACGGCGCGGTGCTGCGGGTACAGGACCTCGAGGTGCAGTTCCCGGTCGCCGGCGGGTACGTGCACGCCGTGTCCGGGCTCAGCTTCGACCTCCTGCCGGGGGAGACGCTGGGCATCGTCGGCGAGTCCGGCTGCGGCAAGTCGACCTCGGCCCGCGCGATCATGCGGCTGGTGCCGTCGGTCGGCGGGTCGGTCCGGCTGGAGGGCCAGGAGCTGCTCGGCCTGCCCGACCGCGAGGTGCGCCGGCGCCGGCTGCGCATGCAGATGATCTTCCAGGACTCGGTGTCCTCGCTCAACCCGCGCCGCACCGTGCGGGCCCTGGTCTGCGAGGGCGCCGCGATGTGGAACCGCCGGATGACACCCGACGAGGTCGACCTGCTGCTCGTCTCCGTCGGCCTGGACCCGCGGATCGGCTACCGGCGCCCCTACGAGCTCTCCGGCGGGCAGTGCCAGCGGGTCGCGATCGCCCGCGCCCTCGCCCTCGACCCGGCCGTGCTGGTCTGCGACGAGCCGGTCTCCGCGCTCGACGTGTCGGTGCAGGCGCAGATCCTCAACCTGCTGCACGACACCCGGGACCGCCTCGGGCTGTCCACCGTGTTCATCTCGCACGACCTCGCCGTGGTGAAGAACATCAGCGACCGCATGCTGGTGATGTACCTCGGCAAGGTCTGCGAGGCCGGCGACGTCGACGAGATCTACCGCGAGCCGGCCCACCCCTACACCCGGTTCCTCAGCGCGGCGGTCCCCGAGCCCGACCCGGAGGCGCCGATCCTGCCCGACGAGATCACCGGCGAGCTGCCCTCGCCGCTGGACCCGCCGTCCGGCTGCCGCTTCCGCACCCGCTGCCCGCTGGCCACCGAGCGCTGCGCCGGCGAGGAGCCGATCCTCCGGCCGGTCGGGCCGGACCGGTTCGTCGCGTGCCACCACCCGTTGATCGGAGACCCGTCATGAGCGAGACCCTCACCGCGGTCGAGACGGCCCTGTCGCCGCTGACGACCGCCCTGCGCGCCGACGGCTACCTGCTGCACCTCGCGGTCGCCGACGGCGGCGGTTTGCGGGTGCGGGTCGAGGCCGGCCCGGACGCCTGCGCCGACTGCCTGGTGCCCAAGCCGCTGTTCGCCTCGATCCTGCGCGACCGGCTCGGCGAGGCCGGCGTCACCGTCGGGGAGCTTGCCCTGGAGTACCCCGCATGAACGGCGACTGGCTGCTCGACCTCGCCGACGAGTCGCCCGAGGGCATGTACAAGCTGTTCGAGGAGCGGGGCTGGGGCGACGGGCTGCCGCTGGTACCCCCGACCGAGCAGCGGGTCGAGGCGATGCTGATGCACGCCGCGGGCGACCCCGACGAGGTGCTCGCCGTGCTCCACCCGCGCTCCGGCGCGGTGACCCGGCGGGCCGTCGCCGTCAACGCGGTGCTCGCGGGCTGCCCGGCCGAGGTCTTCCCGGTCGTGCTGAGCGCCGTGCGCGCCCTGGCCCGGCCCGAGGTCAACCTCCGCGGCGTCAACGCCACCACCCACCCGGTCGCGCCCCTGGTGATCGTGCACGGCGAGATCGTGCGCACCGCCGGGTTCAACGCCGGCACCGGCGCCTTCGGGCCGGGCAACCGGGCCAACGCCACCGTCGGCCGGGCGGTACGCCTCGCCATGCTGCACATCGCGGGCGCCCGCCCCGGATCCGGCGACGCCGCCACGCACGGCAGCCCGGCCAAGTACGCCTACTGCGTCGCCGAGAACGCCGACGAGTCGCCGTGGGGGCCGTATCCGGCCTCGATCGGCGTCGACGCGGCCAGCGCGGTCACCGTCTTCTGCGGCGAGCCGCCGCACAACATGCACGACACCGAGGCGGCCGGCGACCCCCGGCTCATCCTCGACAAGCAGGCGTCGGTGATGGCGACGCTCGGCTCCAACAACGCGCCGATCTCGCAGGGCGAGTTCTTCCTCGGCGTCGGCCCCGAGCACGCCCGCACGTTCGCCGACGCGGGTCTGGAGCGCTCCGACATCGCGTCGTACCTCTACGAGCGGGCCCGCATCCCGGCCCGCGAGTTCCGCCGGCACTTCGAGGAACTGGCCTGGGCGCCGTGGATGAAGCTCTGCGCCGACGACCACCCGATGCCGATGACCGGCCACCCCGACAACATCCGCGTCTTCGTCGTCGGCGGGCCGGGCAAGCACAGCGTGATCATCCCCTCCTGGGGCATGACCCGCTCCGCGACCGTGCCCGTGGCGGGCTGAGAGGAGCACCTGGTGACGGCTACCCGGATCTACCGGCCGGACAGCGATCCCGCGCCCGAGCCGACCCGCCGCGCGGCCGCGCCGGCCGGCCTCGCGGGGCTGCGCGTCGCGGTCGTCGACAACGGCAAACCCAACGCCGGCCTGGTGATGGCCCGGCTCGCCGAGACCCTCTCCGGCCGGGCCCGCACCCGCACCACGGTGGTGACGAAGAAGGGGCCGGCCGGGCGGTCGGCCAACGCCGCCATCCCGGCCGCGCCGGACATCGTCGAGCGCGTGGTCGCCGGCGCCGACCTGGTGATTACCGGATCCGCCGACTGCGGCAGCTGTACCGCGTACAGCGTCTACGACGCCATCGAGTTCGAGCGGCGCGGCCTGCCCGCGGTCGTGGTCACCACCACGAAGTTCGAGCCGATCGCCCGCTCCATGGCCGTCCACTTCGGACTGCCCGGCACCCGGATCCTGGTGCTGCCGCACCCGTTCGGCGCCACCGACGCGGCAACGCTGCGCTCCTGGGCGGACGCGGCGGTCGAGGACCTCGCCGGGCTCTACCTGGACGCCGCGCGGTGACGCTGGGCGTCTGGAGCCGGGCGTTCCGCCGCCTCGCGCCCGACCGGCTCGCCGACGTCGCCGCGGAGCTCGAGTCCCTCGGGTACACCACCATCTGGATCCCCGGCGAGACCGGCGGCGACGTCCTGGACACGGTCGGCGCGGCGCTCGCCGCGACGAGCCGGGCCCGGGTCGCGACCGGGGTACTCAACATCTGGATGCACGAGCCCGCCGACGTCGCGGCGGCCCACGACGCGCTGCTGGCCCGGTTTCCCGGCCGGGCGGTGCTCGGCCTCGGCGTCAGCCACGGCCCGGCCGTCGAGCGCTACACCGCGCCGCTGCGCGCGATGACCACGTTCCTGGACGGCCTCGACGCCGCGTCCGACGTGGCCAAGCCCGCCGACCGGGTCCTCGGCGCGCTCGGCCCGCGCATGCTGGAGCTGGCCCGGTCCCGCACCGGCGGCGCCCACCCCTACCTGGTCACCCCGGCCCACACCGCGCGGGCCCGCGAGCTGCTCGGCCCGGACGCGTGGCTGGCGCCCGAGCAGAAGGTCCTGCCGGAGACCGACCCGGACCGCGCGCGGGAGCTCATCCGCGGCCGGCTCGCCTACCTCTTCGCGCTCCCCAACTACCGCAACAACCTGTTGCGGCAGGGCTTCACCGACGCCGACCTCGAGGGCGGTGGCAGCGACCGGCTCGTCGACGCGCTCGTGCTCTGGGGCGGGCCCGACCGGATCGCGGCCGGGCTGGCCGCGCACCGGGCGGCCGGCGCCGACGAGGTGGCGCTGCACGTGCTCACCCCCGATCCGGCGGAGGCGCCGCTGGAGCAGTGGCGCCGCCTTGCCGCACTCGGTACCACATAAGGAGGGTCCATGACCGACTTCGAGGGCAAGGTCGCGATCGTCACCGGCGGCGCGTCCGGCGCCGGCCGGGCCACCGCCGCCATCCTGGCGCGGCGCGGCGCGGCCGTGGTGATCGCCGACATCAACGGCAACGCCGCCGCGGAGACCGTCGACGAGCTCACCGCCGCCGGCGGCCGGGCGCTCGCGGTGCGCACCGACGTGTCCAGCCCCGACGAGACCGCGGCGGTGGCCGCCCGCGCGGTCGACGAGTACGGCCGCCTCGACGTGCTGGTCAACTGCGCGGCCGCGCTCGGCCCGGACGTGCTCGGCCGGGACACGAACGTGGTCGACGTCGACCTCGACGTCTGGCGGCGCTCGCTGGAGGTGGACCTGTTCGGCGTGATGCTCAGCTGCCGCGCCGCGATCCCGCACCTGCTCGCCGCCGGCGGCGGCGCCATCGTCAACTTCTCGTCGGTCGCGGCGATCCGCGGCCGGTGGGTCAGCCCGGCGTACGCCGCCGCCAAGGCCGGCATCATCGGGCTCACGATGAACATCGCCACCACCTACGGGCACAAGGGGATCCGCTGCAACGCGGTGGCGCCCGGCCTGATCCTGTCGCCCATCGCGCTGCAGATGCTCAACGCCGAGGACAAGCGGATCCAGGCCTCCCACCTGCTGCTGCCCTCGCAGAGCACGCCCGAGGAGGTCGCCGATACCGCGGTGTTCCTCGCCTCCGGCGCCGCCCGCTACGTCACCGGCCAGCTGCTGGTCGTCGACGGCGGCCTGACCAGCCACTCGCCGTCCTACGCGGACTACTTCGACAGCCAGGTAAGGTTCGAGAGCAAGGTACGGTTCTAGGTGGACCGCGTCGTCATCGTCACCGGCGCGGCCGGCGGCATGGGCTCGGCGACCGCCCGGCGTTTCGCCGCCGAGGGCGACCGGGTCGTGCTCACCGACCTGCGCGAGGAGCGCCTCCGCGGCGTGGCCGCCGCCCTGCCCTCCGCTTCGACGCTGGTGGCCCCCGCCGACGTTGTTTCGTTGGATGCGGTACGCGCGGTGGTCGACGCCACGCTGGAGCGCTTCGGCCGCCTGGACGTCGTGGTCAACACCGCCGGCGGCCCGTTCGGCGGCGACCCGGTCTGGGCGGTGACCGCCGAGAACTGGCGCCGCTCGCTCGAGATCAACCTGACCGGCAGCCTGCACTGGATCCAGGCCGCCGCCCCGCCGATGATGCGGCAGCGCTCCGGCCACATCGTGCTGGTCGCCTCCGGCACCGGGCTGCGCCCCGGCAAGAACTACGCGCCCTACGCCGCCGCCAAGGCCGGCGTCATCGGCCTGACCAAGGCCGCCGCGCAGGACCTCGGCCCGCACCTGGTGCAGGTCAACGCGATCTGCCCGGGCCTGACCCCCAACGAGGAGAACGCCGCCGCGGTGGAGCTGATGAAGGACCGGTACATGGCCGACAAGCTGGCCCTGCCGGCCATCTCCTCGCCCGACGACTTCGCCGGCTTCGTCGCCTTCCTGGTCTCCAACAAGGTGGTCTCGGCGCAGGTGATGGCCCTCGACAGCCGGATGGTCATGTGAACCTCCTGGACACCCACACCCACGTCTCCCCGGGCGCGACGTCCGCCGAGGCGCTGCTGGCCGGGATGGACGCCGCCGGCGTGGGCCGGGCGCTGCTGGTGCAGGCGTTCGGCCGCCACGGCTACGACAACTCCTACGTGCTGTCCGCCGCGGCCGCCCACCCCGGCCGCTTCGCCGCGGTCGGCGTGGTCGACCCGCGCCGCGACGCCGTCGCCTCCGCCGCCGACCTGCTCACCCGCGGCGCCCTCGGCGTTCGGGTCTACGCGATCGCCCCCGAGCACGACTGGAACGGCCCGATCTGGGACTTCCTCGACCGCGAACGGGTGCCGACCGCGGTGACGGTGCTGCCGCGGGACCTGCCCGCCGTCGCCGCCATCGCCGCCGCCTACCCCCGGCTGCCGTTGGCGGTCGACGGCTGCGGCTTCACCGACGCCACCGACGAGCGGCTGCGCGCCGCCGCCGCGCTGCGCAACGTGTCGGTCAAGCTCACCGCCTGGAACATCGACCGGGACGCCGACGTGACGCCCATGGTCGAGCTGTTCGGCCCCGGACGGGTGATGTGGGGCTCCAACTTCGGCGACCCGGCCGACCGCCGCTATCCGGAACTGGCCGCGATGGGCCGGTCCGCGTGCGCGGGTCCCTTCGAGGCGGCGCTGCTCGGCGGCACCGCGGAACGGTTCTGGTGGTCGCGATGAACGATCAGGAGCAGCGCCTCGACCGGCTGGAGTCGATCGAGGCGATCCGGCAATTGGCCGCGCGGTACGCCCTGGCCCTCGACGGCCGCGACGTGGCCACGATGGCCGGGTTGTTCGTCGAGGACGTCGAAGTCGGTCGCCACGGGGCGGGCCGGGAGGCGCTGCGCGCGTTCTTCGACCGCATCCTGCGGCCGTACCGCCTGACGTTCCACCTGATCGGCAACCACGTCATCGACTTCACCGGCCCGGACACGGCGACCGGCATCGTCTACTGCCGCCCCGAGCACGAGGTGGGCGACCTGTGGATCGTGATGCCGATGGCGTACTTCGACCGGTACGAGCGCCGCGACGGCCGCTGGCTGTTCCGCAGCCGCGCCCCGAAGGCGTTCTACGCGGCCGACGTGCTCGAGCGCCCCACCGGCGACCGGTTCCACTTCCCGGACAACCCGATGATCCGCCGCGGCGCCCTGCCCGAGGAGTTCCCCACCTGGGCCCCGTTCTGGGAGTCCGCCGATGGCTGAGCTCCCGGCCCGCGTGGACCGCCTGGAGTCGGCCGCGGCGATCCGCCGGCTGGTCAGCGCCTACGCCGTGGCCCTGGACGCCCGCGACCTCGACACCCTGCTGGGCCTGTTCGCCCCCGACGTGCGTGCGTCGCTCGTCGCGCCGCTGCGCCGCATCCGCACCACGATCCTGCACGCCGGCACCCACGTGATCGACTTCGACACCCCCGACACCGCGCACGGCAACGTCTACACCCGGGCGGAGCTGGAGATCGGCCCCGACCGCTGGGTGGCGCAGGCCATCCACTACGGCGACCGCTACGTGCGCCGCGACGGCCGCTGGCTCTTCGCGGGCCGCCGGCACGAACTGTTCTACGGCGCCGACCACGGCATCCGCCCCAACGGCCTCCCGCCCGCCGACTGGCCCAGGGACGACGCCGGCGCCGGAACCGTCCCGTATCGCTGGAAGACCTGGCAGGATTTCTGGGAGGCCGCATGAACGACTTCGCGAACCGCACCGGCGTCGCCGTGGTGACGGGCGGCACCGGCGGCCTGGGCGGCGCCATCGTGCGCCTGCTGGCCGAGCGCGGCGCCAAGGTCGTGTTCACCTATCGCGGCAACGAGACCGCCGCCGCGGCCCTGTCCGACGTCGCCGTGCCGGTGCGCCTGGACCTGACCGATGCCGCGGCCACCCGCGCCGGCCTGGACGCGGTGGGGGAGGAGCACGGCGGGATGCACACGGTGGTGTACGCCTCGGGCCCGCACGTGCCGATGGTGCACCTGAGCCGGGTCGGTCCGGACCAGTTCGCCGACCAGATCTCCAACGACGTCCTGGCGGCGTTCCACCTGATCCAGGCCTCGCTGCCGTGGCTGCGCCGCTCGTCCGGCAGCCTCGTCGCCGTCACCACGGCCGCCACCAGGCGGTACCCGGTGCGCGACGGCCTGTCGGCGGTGCCGAAGGGCGCGGTGGAGCAACTGGTGTGGGGCGTGGCGGCGGAGGAGGGCCGCTACGGCGTGCGCGCCAACTGCGTCGGCCCCGGCATGCTGACGGACGGGATGGCCGTGCGTTTGATCGAGTCCCGCGACCTGGACGAGGCCGCGCTGGAGGCGGCCCGCCGCAACACCCCGCTGCGCCGCTTCGGCACGGCAACGGACATCGCCGAGGCCGTCTGCTTCCTGGCCTCGGACCGAGCCGGCTTCATCAGCGGCCAGAAACTCGACGTGGACGGCGGCTACGCCGTCTGACCTGGACTACGTTCGCGCCGGCCGTGCACGTCAGCTCGCCGCCTCCGCGCGGCGCGGCGGGCCGGACGTTGCGGGTGCATCACGCCGCCGGGTCAAGCGCTGGGCTTCCCGGCGCCGGTCAGCCACTCGCTGAGGACCGCGGCCTGGCTGTGGTCGACATCGTGGGTGGCGGTCAGCAGCGTCACCTTGTCGTGGTCGGCGATGTCCCGCAGATGGTCCGCGGCCTGCCGCCGCGCGGGCTCGCGCAGTTCCGTGAGGTAGCGGCGGCGGAACTCGGCGAAGCGGTCGGGCTTGTGGCCGTACCAGCGGCGCAGTTCGGTGGAAGGGGCGACGTCCCGCAGCCACTCGTCGAGGTGCGCGTCCGCCCTGCGCATCCCGCGCGGCCAGACGCGGTCGACGAGCACCCGCTTGCCGTCCTGAGGCGAGGATTCCTCGTAGATCCTGCGGTACGCGATGTCCTTGGTCATGGCAGTACTCCCCAAATGACCGATGACCGAACTCGTCCTCCTCCCATCATCCGCCTGCCGCCGATCCGCGGGCACCGCCGAGGCAACGGAGGTGTCGAACCCCTGGACCTGGGTAGGCGATGCCCTCATCGGCGATCCGTTGCACGGTGCTCTCGGTGCGGGCATACCCGACGCACCGGTGGCCGTCCCGCATGAGCCGGCGGACCAGATTCGCGCCCATCCTGCCCAGCCCGACCATACCGATCTGCATGGGCCTCTGCGTCGTCATGATGATTCCCCCTCAGGCGACCGCGGCGCGTTGTGCCGAGATCCTCCCCATCAGGTCGTTCCAGGCCGCGACGAACGACTTCGCCCCGTCGGACTGCAGTTTCGCGGCGAGGCCGGCCGTTTCGACGCCGGCGTCTCGGAACTGGGCCAGCATCGCGTCGCAGTCGCCGCCGTCGGCGGGCATCGGCTCCCCGACGTCGCCGTGGTCGAAGAACGCCTGCAGCGTCGCGTCGGGCATGGTGTTGATCGTGAACGGCGCGGCGAGCCCGTGCACGTAGAGCGTGTCGGAGGCGGCGGGGTCCTTGGTCCTGGTGCTGGCCCACAGCAGCCGCTGGATCCGGCCGCCGGAGTTCAGCACGCGCTGTACCCGGTCGGAGTCCATGAGCCGCCGGTACGCCCGATAGGTGGCGAGCCCGACGGCGAGCCCGAGCTGATCCTTCAGCTCCTCGGGCACGATGGTGGCGACCGCGACGTCCCAGCGGGACATGAACACGGAGGCCACCGACCCCACGGCGGGATCGAGCTGGCGCTCCAGCCGTCGCTCGACGCCGGCCAGGTACGCGTCCGCGGCGGCCTCGTACTGCTCGGGCGAGAACAGCAGCGTGACGTTCACGGGTACCCCGGACGCGACGCACTCGGTGATCGCCGGGCGGCCCTCGGCCGTCCCCGGGATCTTGATCAGCAGGTTGGGCCGCGCGGCCCGGGAGTGCAGCGCCTTGACGGCCTCGATCGTCTTCGCCGTGTCGTATGCGAGCAGCGGCGACACCTCCAGCGACACCCAGCCGTCCACGCCGTCGGTGCGCTCGTGCACCGGCAGGAACTCGTCCGCCGCGCGGCGCAGATCCTCGATCGCCAGCTCGTAGAACAACTCCTCGTCGGAGCACCCGGTCGCGGACTGCTCCCGGATCGCGTCGTCGTAGTAGCCGGACTCGACGGCCTTGTCGAAGATCGACGGATTCGACGTGAGGCCGGTGACCGTGTACGTGTCGATGTAATGCTGGATCTGACCCGAGTCGAGCAGGCCCCGGGTGATGTTGTCGAGCCAGAGGCTCTGCCCGTGCTCGTGCAGCGTCTGGGTTGCCCTCACGTCTCCTCCTCGGATGCGGCGGCGAAGCGCCGCTCATGCGTTCGCGGCGACCTGTTCCCGGGCGACCTGCGAGACGCGTTCGGGCGTGAAGCCGAACTTCCGCAGGAGCTCCTTGAGCGGCGCGGAGGCGCCGAACGTGTGCATGCCGACGACCGCGCCGGCGTCCCCCACGTAGCGCTCCCAGCCGAGCGTGGACGCCTGCTCGATCGCGACCCGCGCCCGCACCGCCGGCGGCAGCACCTCGTCGCGGTACTCGCGCGGCTGCCGGTCGAACAGCTCCCAGCACGGCAGGCTCACCACCCGGGCCCCGATGCCGCCGGTGGCCAGCTCGTCGCGCGCCGCGAGGGCGAGCTCCACCTCCGAGCCGGTGGCCAGCAGGATCACGTCCGGCTCGCCGGACGGCGCGTCGGCCAGCACGTACCCGCCCTTCGCCACCCCGGAGGCGGCCGCCAGCCGGCCGCGGTCCAGCGTGGGCAGCGGCTGCCGGGTGAGCACGAGCGCCGCGGGTGCGTGCCGCAGTGCGGCGACGACCCGCCAGGTCTCGACCACCTCGTTGGCGTCGGCCGGGCGGAACACCAGCAGCCCCGGCATGGCCCGCAGCGAGGCGAGCTGCTCGACGGGCTGATGGGTCGGCCCGTCCTCGCCGACCCCGATCGAGTCATGGCTGAAGATGTGTACCGTCGGGATCTCCATCAACGCGGACAGCCGGATCGAAGCCCGGGCGTAGTCGGAGAAGATCAGGAAGGTCGACCAGTACGGCCGGAGCTTGGTCAGCGCCATCCCGTTGGCGATCGCCGCCGACGCGTGCTCGCGGATACCGAGGTGGAAGTTGCGTCCGGGCCGGTCGCCGGCCTGGAAGTCGCCGGCGTCGTCGAACGTCAGGCGGGTCTTGGTGGACGGTGCGAGGTCGGCCGAGCCGCCCAGCAGCCACGGCACCGCCTGCGCGAGCGCGTTGAGCACCCGCCCGGAGGAGTCACGGGTGGCGAGCCCCTTCGCATCGGCCGGGAACGTCGGCAGGGCGTCCTGCCAGCCGTCCGGGAGTTCCCGTCGCTGCATCCGCTCGATCTCGTCGGCCAGCCGCGGATACTGGTTGCGGTACGCCGCGAAGCTCGACCGCCACGCGCCGCGCGCCGTGCTGCCGCGCGCGCCGATGCCCTGGGCGAACCAGTCGTAGACCTGGTCCGGGATGGAGAAGTCGGTGTCCTCGGGCATGCCGAGGAATCGTTTGGTCTCCCGCACCGCCTGCGGGCCGAGCGGTTCGCCGTGCGCCTGGGCGCTGTCCTCGACCGGGGAGCCGTAGCCGATGTGGCTGTGCACCACGATCAGCGTGGGCCGCTCGTGTTCGGCCCGGAAGCTGTGCAGCGCCCGCTCGACGGCATCGAGGTCGTTGGCGTCCGCGACGGTCGTCACGTTCCAGCCGTACGCGAGGAAACGCTCGGCCACGTCCTCGGTGAACGCGAGGTCGGTGGAGCCCTCGATCGTCACCCGGTTCGAGTCGTAGATCCAGCACAGGTTGGCCAGCCGCTGGTGACCGGCGAGCGAGGCCGCCTCCGACGAGATGCCTTCCATCATGTCGCCGTCCCCGGCGATGGCGTACACGTCGAAGTCGAAGAGCGGGAAGCCGTCCCGGTTGTACCTGGCGGCCAGCCACTGGCCGGCGACGGCCATCCCCACCGAGGTCGCGACGCCCTGGCCGAGCGGTCCGGTGGTGGTCTCGACCCCGCTGGTCCAGTGGTACTCGGGGTGGCCGGGGCAGCGCGAGCCGAGCTGCCGGAACGTCTTCAGATCCTCGAGGGTGACCGAGGGGCGGCCGAGCACCTCGTAGTCCGGATCGACCGCCCGGACACCGGCCAGGTGCAGCAGCGACCACAGCAGGGCCGAGGCATGACCTTCGGACAGGACGAACCTGTCCCGGTTCGGCCAGATCGGATCGGCCGGGTCGAAGCGCAGAAACCGCTGCCACAGCGTGTACGCCACCGGCGCGATCCCCATCGGGGTGCCCGGATGTCCGGATTTCGCCCGCTGGACCGCGTCCATGCACAGGCCGCGGATGGTGTTGATGGACAGCGTATCCAGATCGATCGTCGTGGTGGTCAACGTGACCTCCGTGGACTGTGTAGTCAACGCCGTTCCGTACCAACCAATATCCGCAGGGTCCTGGCAAACTCACCCGGACCGAGCGATTGTCGTGCTCTGCGTGATGAGGATCCGGACGGGCTCGGTGTAAGCGATGTGTCCGTAGGCGCAGACCTTGGGCTGGGCCCAGAACTCCCCGGGCGGCGTCGCGGCCGGGACGGCGACCTCGAACTCGACGGTGGCCGCGGACCCTGGCGCGACGGCGAAGTCGCGGACCGGGTGGCTCGTGAGCGGCCAGATGTGGTGCGGGGTGATCAGCTGGACCTGCCCGCGCAGCGGCGTCCGGAGGGCGTGGGTCACCTCGACGCCGATCCGGCCGCGCGTCCCGGGGGCCAGGACGACCTCCCGGGCGTTGCTGCGGGCGCGCAGCAGCGGCTCGGGTGCGGGCCGGCCCACGGGCACGACGAGGACGTCCTCCAGATCCTGGCCCCGGTGGCTGATGCCGGCCGCGACCGTGTACCAGCCGGGCGCGGCGGCGGCCGGAATCGTGACGGCGACGGGCACGCTGACGTGTTCGCCCGCCTTGACCGTCACGCGTTGCGACCGGGGCGCGGCGACCCATCCCTCCGGCGCCGTGACGAACAGGTTCCCGTCGAACCCGGCGTCGGTGTCGTCGCTGACGATCTGCGCGCAGAACCGGGTACCGGTGCGGTCGTCCGGCCGGAGGGTGAGCGTGACCGGCAGGTTGCCCATGGGCGCGGGGCCGAGGTTGTGCAGCCAGTAGCGGGTGAACACGGGCTGCACCGGTTCCGTGCCCGCCGTGAGCGCCGCCCGGCCCCGCTCGGCGCGCGCCGGTGCCAGGGCGAGCGACGCGATGCGGTAGCCCTCGACGTCGACGTGGACCTGCCGGCCGTCGTGCTCGAGGGGCGCGCCCGGCCGGTCGAGCAGGTCGGTGGCCGCGGCCGCGGTGATGCCGCCGGCGAGTTGGATCGCGACGCGGCCGGCCCGGCCGTGCGGCTCGTAGCCGCGGACGATCAGGCTGTCACACGGGTCGGCGGGGGTCGCGGAGCCGGCGGCGAGCGGTTCGCCCGCCGGCTTGACCGCGGTGACGACGAAGGTGCCGGCGGGCTCGACGCTCAGCAAGGATCCGGTCGGCGGCAGCGGCCCGCTCGCGGCCGGCACGGCGGTCGCGGCGAGCGGATGGTTGACCGACTCCGCGGCGGCGGTGAACCCGGCGGCGCGCCATCCACCGGCGCCGCTCACCAGGTGGTACTCGAAGCGCCGGCTGGTGTGGTGCTGGAAGCTCCGCCCGCCCGGCGCGCTGAGCTCGGGGAAGTTGACCGCGGTTCCGGTGGGCCAGCCGGTGCAGGCGCGGGCCAGCGAGAGGTTCAGCGTGCCGTCGGGTTCGACCGCGAAACCGGGGGTACCGCGGTTCAGCAGCGCGACGGCGTAGTCGTCGACGGTCGCTTCGTCGTGGTGCAGCGCCAGTGGCTGCTCGACGAGCAGCCGCGCGTCGGCGAGGTCGTCGAGGAGGTCGGCGACGGCCCAGTGCTCGGCCTGCGCGTCGGTGCCGGCGATCAGCAGGACGGGCAGGTGCCGGATCGGGCGCACGTCGGCGCCCGGCCGCCACACCTCGCCGAGCGGCCGCCCGGCCGGAACCCACAGGCGAGCGGTGCCGGTGGCATCCAGCTGGGCGGCCAGCTCGGCGGCGAACCGCGCCGGCGCCCGGTCGAGCAGTTCCGCGACGAATGCGTTGCGCTGCGGGGTACCGACCGCGACGCGGCAGTCCGGAAGGTTGGAGTCGGTGTCCAGCGCGCCGTAGCGCTCGCCCGTCGCCGCCGTGACGGTGGCGGTGACGCCCGCCCTGGCCAGCGCGACGGCGAGCCGCCGGGTCGAGGGCATGCCCTGGTCGCCGTCGGGGACGACGATCTCGGCGATCGACACCGCCCGGGAACGCCGGGACCCGTCCCGCGGATCGTGCAGGTTGACCGTGAGGGCCGCGCCGAGACCGAACCACCGGTGCGCCGTGTTGTCCAGCGTCCGGGGATGCCGCGCCGCGTCCGCGTCGAGCAGGGCGAAGCCGCGGCCGATGACGGCGGCCGCGGTCTCGCTGACGGGCATGCCGCCGGGGATGTGGCAGGGTACGCGCACCCGCAGGAGCCGGTCGGTGGCGGCGAACCCGTCGATGCCCGTGGCGAAGTCGATCCGGTCGATGCCGTGCCACAGCGTGGTGTGCTGCGTGTAGCGGACCCCGTCGACCTCGGCGGTGGCGGTGATGCGTTCGCCGATCGGGCAGCGTTCGACGGTGACGCGGGCCGCGGCGTCGCCGCTGCGCCAGGCGACGGCGCGGGGCAGCAGGTGCCACGGGCCCTCGCCGAACTCGGGATGGTCGCGGTGCTCGGCCACGCAGACCAGTTCGTTGGCCACCCGGCCGCGCGGGAGGAGGTCCCGGCCGGCACCCAGGTCGGTGATCTCGGTCAGCGCGCCGCCCCGGGCCGGATCGGCGCGGAGGCGATAGCGGTCGTTGGCGATGCCGGTCGCCTCGACCGGGCGCCACGCGGACGCCGCCAGTTCCGCGCCGCCGGGCCGCAGGCGGTAGGTGCGATAGCCCATCGACGGCACCTCCCGGGCGACCCAGCGCAGCAGCACGGTGGCGGCGAGGACCTCGGTGAGGAACGGCACCGGCTCGCCGCGGTCGTCGGTGAGCGTGACGCCCGCCGCCTGGTCGAGGTCGATCTCCAGGCTGACGGTGTCCGTCCGGGGGTACGCCAGCGGGTTGAACACGACGACCGCGGTGCCCTCCCCGTGGGTGTCGACGTGCCCGGCCAGCTGCCGGCGAGCCGACCGGTCGACGTCGGCGGCCAGGTCGTGCGCTTCGCGCCAGCCGGCGATCAGGTCGAGATAGACCTGGTCGGACTGCGTGCCGGTGACCGCGTCGTGGTGCGCGCCGAACAGCAGCAGCCGCCACGCCTTGTCGACGGCCGCGGCGGGGTAGGCCGCGCCGCGCAGGGCGGCGAAGGTGGCCCACTTCTCGGCGTCCAGCAGCAGCGTCTCCACCAGGCGGTGGGCCTGCTTGGTGTCGATCGCGGTGACGTCCTTGCCGGTGTAGATCGGGTTCATGTCGCGGGTCTGCGGCGTGGGGTGCACGCCCCGCGCGGCGAGGTCGCCCCGGACGGCGGCGAAGAAGTCGCGCGGCACGCCGCATCGCAGGCGCACGTCCGGATACCGCTCGTCCCAGGCCGCGCGCAGCTCGGTGATCCACCGCATGGGCGGGCTGAAGTCGCTGCCCATGGGAACCATGACGTTGCGAGTCGCGGCGACCGGCCGGAGCTCGGTGAACAGCTCGTGCAGCTCCGCCGCCGCGGCCTGCGGGTCCTGGGCGGCGTCGAGGCTGAAGCCGGCCGAGTAGTGCGCGGCCATGTAGTGGGTGAGCAGCCCGTCGCCGCCGGGCGACACCCATTCGAACTCGGTGGGGAACTGGACCGGCGCGAACGGCTTGCGATGCTCGCGGAGGTTCCAGCTGGTGAGCATGGGCCCCCACTGGTGGTAGGGGCCGCGGGCGAAGGCGATCGAGGTCAGCCCGGCCCCGGACATCACCTGGGCGAACTGCGGATCGTGGCCGAACACGTCCAGCTGCCACGCGGTGGCCGGGACGCCCCCGATGACGTGCTGCTGGAGCCCGATGCCGTGGACGGCGCTGCGGATCGTCGGCTCGACGCCGGTGAGGTTGGTGTTGGGTTCGTTGTAGGTGCCGCCGACCAGCTCCAGCCGGCCGTCCGCGATCAGGCGCCGGATGAGCGCGCGGTCCTCGGGATACGTGTCCCAGTACGGCTTGAGGTAGTCGGCCTCGGCGAGGACGACGCTGTACCGCGGATCCTCGCGGACTTTCGCGAGGTGCGCCTTGACGAGGCTGAACGCGCTGTGGCCCGGCCAGGCGAAGCGGGCCCGGTCCGCGTCCGCGGCCTGCGGGCCGTCCCACGTCTGGGTGTACGCGGACTGGGTGTTCCACCAGACGGGGTCGTAGTGGAAGTGCGGGACGAGCCAGACGGTCCAGGTCACGCCTTCACGGCCCCCTGCATGATCCCGCCGATGATCTGCTTGCCGAGGAAGGCGAACACCAGCAGTACCGGCAGCGTGCTGATCAGGGTGCCCGCGAGCACCAGCGAGTAGTCCATGTAGTAGCCACCGGCCAGTGTGGACAGTGCGACCTGGGCGGTCGGGTTGCTCTGGCCCAGCGCCAGCAGCGGCCAGAAGAAGTCGTTCCAGGCGTTCATGAAGGTGAACAGCGCGAGCACCGCGGCGACCGGCCGCGCCGCCGGCAGCACGACGTGCCAGTACAGCCGGTGCGTCGAGCATCCGTCGATCCGGCCGGCCTCGAGCAACGCGGTGGGGAGCGCCTCGGACAGGTACTGGCGCATCAGGAAGACGCCGAACGCCGACGTGGCGGCGGGGACGATGACCGCCTGGAGGTGCCCGGTCCAGCCCAGCCATTGGGCCATCATGATGTACAGCGGGATGATGCCCAGCTGCGCCGGCACCATCATCGTCACGAGGAGGATCCCCAGCAGGGCGTTGCTGCCGCGGAACCGCAGTTTCGCGAAGGCGAACCCGGCCAGCGTGCTGGTGAACACCACGGAGACCGTGACCACGGTCGCGATGATCATCGAGTTGGCCAGGGCCAGGCCGAAGTTGGCCTGGGTGTACGCCTGCTGCAGGTTGGCCCACAGGTGACTGCCGGGCAGCAGCTTGGGCGGCCAGCTCCCCGCCGCGGAGTTGTCCGCTGAGGCCGCGACCAGCGACCAGTACAGCGGGAACGCCGACACCGCGGCGATGAGGCCCAGCAGCACGTAGGTCCGCGTTCCGGCGCGGCGCCGGCCGGGCACCGCGGACCCGCGGTGCACGCGCCGCTCGCCGGACCCGGCACGGGGCAACGGTATCGAGGTCATGAGGAGCTCCGAATGCGTCGGGACAGCAGGTAGTTCACACCCACCGCCAGCACGATGATCATGAACATGGCCCAGGACACCGTGGCGGCGTAGGCGTACTTGCCGTGGCTCCAGAACTGTTCGTACACGTACATGGCGAGCGTCTGGAACTGGCGGGAGTCGCCGCCGGTCGGGCTCAGCCCCGGGTTGAACATGAGCGGTTCGGTGAACAGCTGGATGGTGCCGATGGTCGACATGATGACGGTGAAGATGATGGTCGGGCGCAGCGCCGGGACGGTGATGGTCCGGAACTTCTGGAACTGCCCGGCGCCGTCGAGGTCCGCCGCCTCGTAGAGGTCGTCGGGCACCGCCTGCAGCGCGGCGAGGTAGATCAGGGAGTTGTAGCCCGTCCACCGCCAGGTCATCATGACGGCCAGCGCCAGCCACGCCTGCCAGGTGCCGGACTGCCAGTCGACCTTGCCCAGGCCGACCAGGCTCAGCACCCAGTTGATCAGGCCGAAGTCCCGCCCGAACAGCTCGGCGAAGATGAGCCCGACGGCGGCGACCGAGGTGATGTTGGGCAGCAGGACGCCCATCCGCAGCAGCGTGCGGGCGCGCATCTTGCGTTGCAGCAGGTGGGCGATCCACATCGCGAGCAACAGCTGCGGCACGGTGCCGAGCGCGCCGATCGCGGCGGTGTTGAGCAGTGCGTTCCAGAAGTAGTCGTCGTGGAAGAGCCGCACGAAGTTGTTCAGCCCCACGAAGGTGTGGTTGCTGCCCGGGATGTCGCGGTTCCACTGGGTGGTGGCCATCCAGCCGGTGTAGAGGATCGGGAACAGCCCGAACGCCAGGAAGACCACGAAGAACGGTGCCACATAGAGGTACGGCGTCCCGCTGATGTCGAACTTGTGGCGCAGCCGGGACCACCGCTCCACTTTCGCCGGTGCGGTGCTGCGCCGCTCGGGCAACACCGGCGGGGGTGCGATCACTGCCATCAGGCTCGCTGTTCCTTTCTACGGCTCGGTGGCATTCGCGACGTCGTTGAGAACCTGGTGCCACGCCTGGCCGGGTCGCTGCTTGCCCTTGTCGACCCGATTGATTCCCAGCCCGATCAGCGGCCCGATGTCCCCGTCCTTGGGGCCCTGGTACTGCGGCCGCAAATTCTTCGCCGCCGCGGTGAAGATCTGGCCGGTCGGCGCGTTGTTGAAGAACGGGTTGGTGTATCCGAGCACGGCCGGGTCGTTGTAGAGCGCGGCCTGGCTCGGCAGGTGCCCCTGGGTGCGGAAGATCCAGCTCGCCTGCTCGGGCGCGGTCAGGTACCTGGCGAGCGCGGCGGCCTCCTTGCGGTGCTTGCTCTGCTTCGGCACGGTCAGGAACGAGCCACCCCAGTTGCCGCTGCCGCCGGGGATCGTCGCGATGTCCCACTTGCCGCTGGTCTGGGGCGCGTTCTGCTTGATGGTGTCGGTCATCCACGCCGGGCAGGCCACGGTCGCGAACGCTCCGCGCTGGAACCCGGCGTTCCACTGCTGGCTGAACGTCGCCAGCTTCGCCGACTCGCCGGCCTGCACGGCCTCGACCGAGAGGTCGAACGCGTCCTTGACGGCGGGATTGTCCGCCACCACGACCTTGTTGCCGGTGTCGGTGAAGCCGACCGGCGCCTGGCCGATGATGGCGTTGAAGACGTTGGAACCGGAGTCGAACCAGGCCACCCCGTCGGGCGCGGTGGCCTTGAACCGCTTGCCGGTCGCGATGTAGCTCTGCCAGTCCGGCCACAGCGCGGCCACCCGGTCGCGGTCGGTCGGCAGGCCGGCCTGTGCGAACAGGTCCCGGCGGTAGCACATCGCCAGGCCGCCGACGTCGGCGCCGAGCCCCATCAGCCGGCCGTCGGCGCCGGTCGCCTGCTGCGACTTCCAGTCCAGCCACTGCGACGGGTCGGCGCCGTAGTCCCGGAAGTCGACGAACTTGTCCGCCATGACCCTGAACTGCGCCATGTAGCCGCCGTCGATGGCCTCGATGTCGCCGGTTCCCGACCCGCCCAGCAGGTGCGCCTGCAGGTTCTTGTGGTGGTCGTCGTACGACACGACGTGCTCGACGATCTTGATCCCGGGATGGCTCTGCTCGTACCTGGTGTACAGGTCGTGGTATCCCAGGTCGCCGAAGATGTCGACCACGAGCTGGGTCTGCCCCGGCTTGGCGGAGCCGCACGCGCCAACCGCCGTGGCGACGAGCGCCAAGCAGCCCAGCATCAGCGCGGTCAACGCCTTGGGCCTGCGGGTGCGCATCAGGTCTCCTTCACGGTGCTCGGTGGGATTCCACGCACGAGGGGCACGTCGAATCCGTGGTCGGCCCTGGAGAGCGGAGGCGTGCTTGGCAGGACCCCAGCTCCGTGCAATGCGGTCAAGCGCAGTGCACCCGGCCTCCGCGGGGTAGTTGCGGAGACTTTAAGCCGATACCTTCGGTCCTGTAAAGCCCGAATTTTACTGCTTGCCCGTAAATAAGGCGATCCGCACGATGCGGGCGGCCTGCAGGCACGCGAAGTCATCGCCCGTCAACGCGTTGTGGAAGGTCCCGGAGGCACGCAGTCGGATAGGTGGCCGCCGGCCGGCTCTCGAACGTGCCACCGATCGCGCCGCAGCCGCTGACACACCATCGCCGCGGTTGCCCCATCTGGCCCGGGCGGCGCTCCGGCCGAGCCGTAGCTCGTCGGGGACGAGCGCACCGTCGCACATCGCGCGGAGCGCCGCCGGTGGCGTCGGGATGCTCAGCCGTCGATGCGGTGGGTCGTCCAGAACGACGACAGGCTGGTCGAGCTCGCCGCCTGCTGGGCCGCCGCCTTGAAGTCGGGGACGGTCGACACGCCGTACCAGTGCGACTGCGCGTAGTTGAACAGCAGGTTCTGCATGGCCGTCGTGCCCAAGGTCCGGCGCAGGTCGTGCAGGGCGCACTTGCCGTAGCCGTACACCACCGTCGAGTAGCGGCTGGAATGGGCGTCCCAGTAGGCCATCGAGCTGGTGAGCCGCTCGCTGGAGGACTGCCATGACACCGAGTTCCAGCAGTTCGTGCCGGTCTTGCCCTGGTACAGGTCGGTGGCGTAGTCGGTGAACGCCTCGTCCAGCCACGGCGTGGTGTACTCGTCGTCGCCCACGATGCCGTAGAACCACTGGTGGGCGAGCTCGTGCGCGAGCGCCGTGGTGGAGACCACGTCGAGCACGAAGCCCGGGTACTCCATGCCGCCGAACCAGAAGTTGTTGTCCAGCACCACGTCCGCCTCGCCGTAGGGGTAGGCGCCGAAGCGGGACGAGTGCGCGTCCAGCGCGTTCTCGGCCGTGGTCAGCATCGACTGGGCGCTGCTGGAGCTGATCGAGGAGACGCGGTACACGTTGACCCGGTAACCGCCGGCCGAGACCCCGGTGGTCTTGGTGAACGGCCCGGCCGCCCAGGCGAAGTCCCGCACGTTGGTGGCCAGGGCGCGGGTGATCGTGCGGCCCGACGCCCCCGGCGTGTCGGTGGACGTGCCCGTGGCCGGGACCGACAGCGACGCCGGGTGATCCAGCGTCACGTCGAAGTCGCTGATCAGGCTGTAGAACGACTCGCCGTTGTTCGTGTAGGGGTCGAGGTGCCAGCCCGCCCCGTCGCGGACGGCGAGCACCGGCAGCGCGTTGCCGATGAAGTTGTACGACCCGTCGCGGCCGAACCGGTCCGCGCCCGCGGGCACGACGATGCCGAGGTCGAACCCGATCGTCGCGGAGGCGTTCTGGGCCAGCGCCGCCGGCAGCGTGATCTTCAGCGCGGTGCAGCCGGCGGTGAGCGCGCCCGCGGTACCGCCGGTCACGTTGGTCACCGCGATCGGCGTGTTCGACGGGCAGGTGCCGTGGTAGTTGTCCCACAGCCGCAGGTAGACCTCGCTGAGCGCGGCCGGCGCGGTGTTGGTGAACGTGACGGACTCGTGGCCGGTCCACGAGGCGCCGGTGCTGTCACTGGTCAGGCTGACGGTGTACTTCGCCAGGCCCGGCGTGCGGGTCGGGTCGGCCGCGGCGTGCGCGACGCCCACGGGCGCGAACGCCCCGGCGGCGACGGCGGTGACGGCGGTGACCGCGGCGAGGAACGCGGTCCGGAGGCGATGGCTCATCCCTGGTTTCCCTTCGTGGGGGTTGCGGTCAGGATCAGATCGCCAGTGATCAATGTCAATCTATGCATACCCCAGCCCGGACCCTCGCCCCGCCGTACCACCCCCTATCGGGAAATCGCTCTCTCCACTTGACGTCCATGGGGCACGTATTGGGTTCGGCGTGATCGCGGAGAGTTCCGGTCGCTGTGGGGTGCTTCGCGGTGGTCGGCGATCGGGCTCGTCTAGGCGAGCGTGCCCAGCCAGGCCTGCCACGCCTCGGTTTCGGCCGACGGGTCGCGGTCGTCGAAGTAGTGCGCGGTCGCGAACATCATGTCGTTGTAGCCGTGGATCAGCACGTACATCGCGTCGTCGGTGCGCATGCCGACGAAGCTCGGCGGGCTGACGAACTCCACGACGCCGGCGACCGGGTCGATGCCGGGCACGGTGAGCCGGGCCGGCTGCCCGTCCGCCGCGTCGGTGCCGGCGCCGACGGCCGCGGTCATCGCCGCCCACGAGTCCTTGGTGATCGGACCGGGCACGAACGTCGAGCGCTGCGCCGTGCGCGGCGCGAAGTGCGTGAGGTACACCGCGAGCTTGGTCAGGTACGCCTGGTCGCCGACCGACAGCCCGTTGTATTCCGCTTCCCAGTCCTCGCCGAGCAAACCGCTGTGCACGAACCGCACCACGGCACCGCCGCCGTCGCGCGCCTCGATCAGCCACTCGAACGCCATGAACGTGCCGTCCGGCTTCTGCTCTTCCCGCGTCGCAAACCGGTGCCCCGGCTCCCACACCGTGATGGCCGAGGTCGCCGTGTCGCCGAACATCTCGAACGTGCTGGTCTTGCTGTCACTGTCGATCTCGGTGCGCCCCATGAGCCAGGAGTCGACCCCCGGCCCCGACGCGATCGCGTCCCAGACCTGGTCGGGCGTGGCGTCCACGGTGATCTCACCGCGGACCTCGAATGGATGTGTCATGACGTGCGCCCCTCTGCTGGCGGGTCGGCATCTTCGGTGATGCTCGGGTGCACCGCGACGACCAGGCGGTGCGGACGACCGGTTTGCGAATGATATTTGCTGATAATTCCGGTGAGCGCGTTGGTCACCTCGCCGATGAACGCGGCGCGGTCGGCCGGCTTGGCGAACCGCACCTCCGCATCGAGCCCGAACGTGGCCAGCGGCTTGTTGGCCCGCGCCGCGCCGTTGATGAGCGCGCCGGTCTCCCGGACCAGCCGCGCGGCGAGCGCGAGCAGCCACCGCGCCGACAGCCGGTCGGGCGAGCGCGCCGGATCGGGCGCGACCGCGGCGAGCGCCGCCGGCGAAATCACATAGGCCGCGGCCGACGCCCGCACCACGCGCTCGGTCATGTTGCCCTTGCGCCGCTCCTCCACCAACTCCACGAGACCGTGCTGCTCCAGCGTCCTCACGTGGTAGTTGACCTTCTGCCGGGCCAGTCCGAGGCGCGTCGCGAGCGTGGTCGCGGTGTGCGGCTCGGCAAGCTCCGCGAGCATCCGAGCCCGGATGGGATCGAGCGAGACCTCCGCGACGGCGGCGTCCTCGATCACTGCGACGTCCTGCATGCGTTCAGGCTCTCGCCGACAAGTCCTGTTGTCAAGAAAAAGTTTATTTCCCTACGCCGGCGGCGCGCGCCGTTGTTCCTGGACGCGCATCCGTGAAGCCGCCCGCGGCGCGGTCAGGCGGTGGCCGCCGCCCACTGCGGGCGGAGGAGGCCGAAGACCACACTGTCGTGGTAACGCCCGTCGTCCTCGAGGGAGCACTCGCGCAGCGTGCCCTCGCGGGTGAAGCCCAGGCCGGTGAGCAGTCGCACCGAGCGATCGTTGTCCGCGATGGTGTACGCCTGGATGCGGTGCAGGCGCATCGCCGTGAACCCGAAGCGCAGCACGGCGCGCCCCGCCTCGCCGGCGTAGCCCCGGCCCCAGTGGGCGCGCGACAGGTCGTAGCCCAGCTCCGCCCGCCGGTGCCCGGGCTTCCAGCTGTGCAGGCCCATCAGCCCGATCACCCGCCCGTCGAGCTCCAGCGCCCAGTGCCGGCGCAGCCCGGCGGCCGTCTCGGCGGCGAGGTACTCCACGAACGCCTCGCACTCGGCGAGGCTCTGCAGCGGATCGTCGTTGTACCGCTGGACCTCCGCATCGCCGCGGAACACCAGCACGTCGGCGGCGTCGGCGACGGTAGGCTCGCGGAGCACGAGCCGGTCGGTGGAGATCGGCGGCAGGGCCACGACCGGCACCCTAGACCACGGCCGGCCGGGCGCGACGGACGGGGAGAGCGACAATCGGGGTCGTGCGGTTCGGGTTGCTGGGCCCCCTCGAGGTGCGCGCGGACGACGGCGCGCCGGTCGAGGTGGGCGGCGCGCGCCTGCGCACGCTCGTGACGCTGCTCGCGCTCGAGCCGGGCCGGGTGGTCACCGCGGCCCGGCTCGCCGACGGCGTCTGGGGCGAGCACCCGCCCGGCGACGCCGGCAACGCGCTGCAGTCGCTGGTCTCCCGGCTGCGCCGGACGCTGCCCGACGGGGTGCTGCAGGCCCGCCCGACCGGGTACCTGCTCGACGTCGACCCCGCCGACGCCGACCACGTGCGGTTCGAGGAGCTGGTCCGGCGGGCCCGCGCCGAGGCCGGCCCGGCGGCCGCGGTCGCGCTGTTCCGCCGGGCCGAGGCACTGTGGCGCGGTCCGGCGCTCGCCGACGCCGGTGACGCGGCGTTCGCCGCGCCCTGGCGGGCCCGCCTCGACGAGCTGCGCCTGGCCGCCACCGAGGACCGCATCGAGACCGAGCTCGGCCTCGGCGAGCCGGTCGTCGCCGAGCTGGAGTCCCTCGTCGCCGCCCACCCGCTGCGGGAGCGGCCGGTCGCGCTGCTCATGCGCGCCCTGCACGCCGCCGGCCGCGACGCCGAGGCGCTCGCCGCCTTCGAGCGGTGCCGGGCCCGGCTCGCCGACGAGCTGGGCGCCGACCCGTCGGCGCGGCTCGTGGACGTACACCTGCGGATCCTGCGGGGCGAATCCGACCGGGACGGCCGGGAACGCGCCGACGGCAACCTGCGGGCCGCGCTGACCAGCTTCGTCGGGCGCGACGCCGACCTCGCCGCGGTCCGCCAGCTGGTGGCCGCCGGCCGGCTCGTCACCCTGGTCGGCCCCGGCGGCGCCGGCAAGACGCGACTGTCCGTCGAGACCGGCCGCACGCTGCGCGAGCAGGCGCCCGACGGGGTCTGGCTGGTCGAGCTCGCCCCGGTCACCGGCGGCGCCGACGAGGTGATCCAGGCCGTCTGGGCCGGCCTCGGCCTGCGCGACCCGGCCGGCAGCCCCGCGCCCGGCCGCCGCGCCCCCGGCCCCGACCCGGACGCCGATCCGCACCGCCGCCTGGCCGGCGCCCTCGCGCACCGCAGGCTGCTGCTCATCCTCGACAACTGCGAGCACGTCATCGGCCCCGCCGCGCAGCTCGCCGACCGGCTCCTGGGCGAGGCGCCGCACCTGCGCATCCTGGCCACCAGCCGCGAGCCGCTCGGCATCACCGGCGAGGCCCTCTTCGGCGTGGAGCCGCTGCCGCTCCCGCCCGCCGGCGCCGCACCGGCGACCGCGGCGACGTTCCCCTCGGTGCGGCTGTTTCAAGACCGGGCGGCGGCGGTACGACCCGGGCTGGCCCTCGCCGCCGACAACGTCGACGCGATCGTGCGCACCTGCCGCGCCCTGGACGGGATGCCGCTGGCCATCGAGCTCGCCGCCGCCCGCTGCCGTTCGCTGACCCCCGCGCAGCTCGCCGACCGCCTCGACGACCGGTTCCGGCTGCTGACCCGCGGCAGCCGCACCGCCCTGCCCCGCCACCAGACGCTGCGCGCCGTCGTCGACTGGAGCTGGGACCTGCTCACCGAGCCCGAGCGGGTCATGCTGCGCCGGCTGGCGATCTTCCCCGGCGGCGCCACCGCCGAGTCCGCCGCCGCCGTGTGCGACCCCGAGGGCCGCCTCGGCGACGCCGACGAGCTGCTCACCACGCTGGCCGAGAAGTCGCTGCTGGTCGCCGGCGACGACCTGCGGTACCGCATGCTCGAAACCATCCGCGCCTACGGCCTGCAACGGCTGGCCGAGTGCGGCGAGACCGACGAGCTGCGCCGCCGGCACGGAGCCTGGTTCCTCGCGCTCGCCCAGCGGCTCGAGCCCGACCTGCGCCGCTCCGGCCAGCTCGCCGCGCTCGCCGTGCTCAAGGCCGAGCACGACAACCTGCACGGCGCCCTGCGCCGGGCCATCGCCGCCGGCGACGCCGACCTCGCCGTGCGCCTGGTCGCCGTCGTCGGGTGGTACTGGCTGCTCGGCGGCCACCGCGTCGAGGGCGCCGCCCTGGCCGCCGCCGCGCTGTCCCTGCCCGGCCCGACCGACCCCGCGGCCCGCGCCATGGCGTGCGGGGTCGCCGCCGTCAACGGCTTCGACGGCCTGGGCGACATCGAGATGCTCAGCGGCTGGCTCTCCGAGGCGATGCGGTACACCGGCGACGCCCCGCTGTTCCGGCTCTTCCAGGCGGTCGCCGGCCTCTACCGGGACGGCCCCACGCCGGAGGTCCACGCCCGGATCGCCGCGCTCGCCGACGACCCCGACCCGTGGACCGCCGGCCTCGGCCACCTGCTCGTCGGCCACACCGTGATGAACGTCGGCGCCCGTTTCGACGAGGCCCGCTCGGCCTTCGAGGCGTCGCTGGCGACCTTCCGGGGGGAGGGGGAGCGGTGGGGCATGTCGTTCGCGCTCGCCGCCCTCGCCGAGGTGATGGCGCGCCGGGGCGGCCATCGCGAGGCCATCGGATACTACGAGGAGGCCCTCACCTACCTGCGCGACCTGGGAGCCACCGAGGACCGGCCGCTCACCGAGGTGCGGCTGGCCCAGGAGTACCGTCTCGTCGGCGACGACGCCCGCGCCGACGAGGCCCTGCGGGAGGCCCGCCGCACCGCCCGGGCCGCCGGTGTGCCGGACAGCATCGCCTTCGTCGAGTACGCCTACGCCGACCGCGCCCTGCGGGCCGGCGACATCGACCAGGCCCGCGCCCGCTTCGCCCGGGCCGTCGGCCTGATCGGCGCGCACCGGGTCTCCCCGCAGATGCTGGCCCTGGTCACCAGCGGCCAGGCCCTGATCCTGGCCCACGACGGCGACCACGCCGGGTCCCGCTCCGCCAGCCGCGAGGCGGTCGTCCACGGCCGGGGCGCCTTCGACACCCCGATCGTCGGCGCGGTGCTGGAGGACGCCGCCGAGGCCGCCCTGCTGGCCGGCGACCCGGCCCGCGCGGCCACGCTGCTGAGCGCGGCCGAAACCCTGCGCGGCGGCCCCGACCACACCCGCCCCTGGACCGCCCGGGTCCGGGCCGCCGCCCTGGCCGCACTGCCTGCGGCCGAGTCCACGGCCGCCACCGACGACGGCCGCAAGGCCACCATCGACAACGTCCTGGACTACTTCCCCGGCGCCGCTTCGCCAAGTCCTTGATGCCTTTTGTTCACCTGTCATTAGCCGTTCCGTTGGCCGGACATTGCTACCAACGAGATCGCGTCCGCCACGGGTCGGACGGTCGTACCGGTGGGTCGGAAACGGAGCGTTCGTGCGGTTTAAGGGGTTCACGGCACTCGCCATCGCCGCGTTGGTCCTGGTATCGGGGTGCACCAGCAGCAAGAAGCCGTCGCCGGACGCGACCGGCGGCTACGACGCCAGCCCCAAGGCGCTCAACATCATCGCGGGCACCGAACAGGACGCCGTCGTCAGCACGATCGTCAAGCCCTGGTGCCAGAGCAAGGGGTACCAGTGCAACGTCACGCTGAAGGGTTCGGTCGACCAGGCGCGCCTGCTCGCCGGCGGCAGCACCGACTACGACGCCTACTGGTTCGCCTCGAGCGTCTTCGCCCAGATCGGCGACCAGGCCGGCAAGCTGCAGGACGTCAAGACGATGTTCCTGACCCCGGTCGTCTTCGCGGGCTGGCAGAGCGAGATGCAGAAGCTCGGGTTCGCCGGCCGGACCGACGTGTCCATCGGTGACATCCTGCAGGCCGTCGAGTCGGGCAAGACCAAGGTGTGGGTGACCAACCCGACCCAGTCGAACTCGGGCGCCACCGTGCTGTTCGGGTTCATGAACTACTTCGCCGGCAACGGGCCGGGCAAGGCGCTCACGCAGGAGCAGCTGGACTCGGCGCCGGTGGAGGACGGGATCACCCGGTTCATCAAGGCGATGGACCAGACGCCCCCGTCGACCGGCACGATGATGGACCAGTGCGTGGCCCAGCCCGATGCGTGCCGGACGATGTTCACCTACGAGGACCTGGTCATCGAGAAGAACCAGGAGCTGGTGAAGGCCGGCAAGGAGCCGCTCGTCGTGGCCTACCCGCGCGGGTCGCTCGCGATCAGCGACGCGCCGCTGGGCTTCCTCCCGCACAACAACGGCGCCGACGCCGGCAAGAAGCAGATCCTCAACGAGCTGCAGGACTACCTGCTCAAGGACGGTGACGCGCAGGCCAAGCTGCTGAAGCTGGGCCGGCGCCCGGCCACGAGCGTCGGGCTGACCCTCGACAACCCGGACACCGCCGTCTTCAACCCGGCGTGGGGCATCCAGGCGACGCTCAACGAGCAGGGGATCCAGTACCCGTCCGCGCCCGTCATCCAGGCCGCGCTGGACCGCTACCAGACCCGCTACCGGCGCCCGGTCAACGCGTACTACTGCCTCGACGGCAGCGGCTCGATGTCCGGCAACGGCGGGTGGGAGGGCGTCAAGGCGGCCGCGCACCAGGTCTTCGACCAGGACCAGGCGGCGCTGAACTTCCTGCAGAGCCACCCGAAGGACGTGACCACGGTGGCGATCTTCAACAACAACGTCGCCAAGGGCCCGTGGACCGTCGAGGGCAACGACGCGACGGCGCTGCACGGCCTCACCGACGACATCAACGGCTACAGTCCCGGCGGCGGCACCAACATGTACACCTGCCTCAGGCGGGCCGGCGACGAGCTGGCCAAGCCGCAGACCGACGACCGCAAGGGCCTGGTCGTGCTGATGACCGACGGCCAGTCGGAGACCGGCCAGCGCGACGCCGCCCTGTCGGCCCTCAAGAGCGCCGGCGTGCCGGTCGTCGCGATCGCGTTCGGCAGCGACGCCGACCCGAGCCAGCTCAAGGAGGTCGCGTCGGCCACCGGCGGCGCGTTCGTCCAGCAGAACGACCTGGTGGCCGCGCTGCGCCAGGCGGCGGGTTACAAATGAGGCGACGGCTCGCCGCCCCGGTCGCGCTCGTCGCGGCCGTGGCGGTGTTCGGCATCGTCTTCGCGCTCACGCGCAGCGTGCTGTGGACGCCGATCCTCGCCGTCGTGGCGGCGCTCGGCGTCTACCTCATGCTCGACGACCGCAGCCGGGCGCAGGTCAGCAGCGACTCCTACGCCGACGAGGCCCAGGAGAAGGTCGACGAGGCGCTCAAGCTCATCCGCGGCATCGAGCGCCTCGCCAAGGACGTGCGCGCGCCCGGCGCGCGCAAGGCGCTCGAGTCCGCGTGCCAGTACGTGCCCGAGCTGTTCGCCCGGGTCCGCGCGAAGTCGCCGAACAGCCTGTACTCCACCGCCAGCCAGATCGGCGGGCACCTACAGAGTCTCGACGGCGCGGTGCGCCAGTACCTCGACATCCAGCGCCAGCCGGTGCTGTACCGCGACCCGGAGGCCCTGCGCGGCAGCGGCGAGCAGGCCTTCCAGCGGTTCGCGGACTTCGCCCTGGAAAGCGTGCGGCTGATCAACCAGGGCGATCTCGCGCAGTACAAGGCCAACCTCGATACCGTCGCGCCACCGAAACTGCCAGAGTTGGGATAGAGGAGTCACCTTGAGATTGCCGAGCATCCGGTTCCTGATCGGGCTGGCCACGGTGATCGTCGTGTGCATCGCCGCCGTGATCCTGTGGACGAGGCTGGGCCGTTCGGACAACAAGCCGGCCGCCGCCCCGGACACGACGCTGAACTGCGTGGGCGGCTCCGAGAAGACCGAGCTCATGGCCGACACGAAGGTCAAGAGCATCCTTCACGACAAGTACCACCTGACGATCAACTTCCAGCCGATGGGCTCCTACGACCAGGTGCAGCTCAAGACCGAGGACATCAAGACGCGCAACCTCGACTGCCTCTGGCCGTCCAGCGCCAGCGCGCAGAGCGTCTTCGAGTCGCAGCACCCGGGCGCCTTCAAGGAGTACCGCGCGGAGAACATCCTGCAGTCGCCCGAGGTGATCTACGGCGGGCCGCAGGGCACCGACGCGCTCGTCGCCAAGGGCGTGGTGCAGCTGCGCGACAACCGGTACTACATCGTCAACATGAAGGCGCTGCTGCTGGACTACATCACGACGAAGCAGACCTGGGAGGGCATCGGCGCCACCGGCCTGAGCGGCCCGATCACGGTGTCGAGCACCGACCCGGCCCGGTCCAACAGCGGCTTCGTGCTGGCCCAGCTGGAGCTGAACATCCTCGCGACCGAGGACGTCCACTCCGCGCCCAGCCTGGAACAGGCGCGCAAGGCGCTGCCGGCCATGCGGAAGCTGTATGACGCGCAGGGCCTGCAGGCGCGCAGCTCCGACGCCGGTTTCCGGCAGTGGCTCACACAGGGCGGGGAGCTGCAGGCGCCGCTCTACGCCGGTTACGAGAATCAGCTGATCCAGCTGATCCAGCAGGTCGCGCAGTCCGGGGCGAACACCGCCACCGTCCTGGCGAAGGTCAGGGTGCTGTACCCGGACCCGACCATCTACAGCGACCACCCGGTGCTCGCGCTCAATGCCAACGCCGGCCGGTTCATCGACGCGATGAAGGATTCCGAGATCCAGACGATCGCGTGGCAGCAGTACGGCTTCCGCTCGGCGGTGCAGGTCGGCATCAACGACGTCACCTATTTCAAGGACATCAGCCTGTCCGACCAGGTCCGCACCACGGCGCCGCCGGCCGCCGACGTGACCCTGGCGCTGCTCGAATGCATGAAGGACGCCACGAAGTGCCAGTGAGGGGAACGAAATGAGCGACGGACTTCAGATCGATTTCGGCAACCTCGTCGGCGGGCCCGCCGAACCGGCGCCGGGCACGGCCGACAGCGCCATCACGGCCGCGGTCGCATCGACCGAGCCGCGCACGCTCGTGTGCAAGGACCTGCTCACTCCGGCGCAGGCCGCGCAGGCGGAGGCGGCGGCCAAGCAGCTGTACCCGGTGATGCTCGCCAACACCGACCAGCTCGCCGCCTTCGGCAACAGCGCGATCGACGGGGTCAACGCCCAGGTGACCCGGATCTTCCGCGAGGTCGGCCGGGTCAACATCCCCGAGCTCACCGGCATCATGCACGAGCTGAACGACCGGATGCGCAACTTCCGCCGCAAGTACGACCCGAGCGACCCGAAGGTCCGCGAGACCTTCAACAAGTTCTCGGACTCCATCAAGGGCCTGTTCCGCAAGGGCCGCGACCTGCTGGAGATGCTCTTCGAGGAGGCGAAGACCGTCGAGCAGCAGCTCGACAAGGTCGCCGGCCAGCTCAGCGACAAGCAGCTGCAGCTCAAGCGCAACGTGGTGCTGTGCGACGAGCTCTACAAGGCCAACGAGGCCGCGATCGGCCAGCTCATCGGCGCGATCGCGGTGATGGAACTGGTCCGCGACGTCGCCCTCGAGGACGCCCGCTCCATCAAGATCACACCAGGCGCGCCCGACGAGCGCGACCTGCAGGAGCGCCTGTCCCTCATCACCGAGTTCATCCAGGCGCTCGAGGTCCGCATCAACGAGTTCCAGCAGCGGCTCTTCGTCGCCTGGTCCACCTCCCCGCAGGTGCGCAACATCCGCACGCTCAACTACGGCCTGGGCCAGCGCCTCGCGCTACTCATGAACCTCACCATCCCGACGATGAAGCTGACCATCGCCCAGTGGGCGCTGATGCTGCAGGCCAACCAGGCGGCGGACATGCAGCAGGCGGTGGCGGACGGCGCCAACGACGTCCTGTCCGCCTACGCACAGGCTTCGAAGACGGCGGTACCGCAGATCGCCCGCGTCATCCAGACCCCGACCATCCGCCCGGAGACGATCCTGGAGGTCGCCGACTCGATCGACGCACAGGCCCGGGGCATCGAGGAGGCCGTGAAGTACGGCCAGCAGAAGCGCGCCGAGGTGGTCACCGCGATCGTCACCGCCAACGAGTCGATGTCGCAGACCTCGCAGCGGCTGAGCAAGACCGTGGTCGAGCTGGTTTCCCGGGCCAAGGAGCCGCTCGCCCTGCCGGCCGGCCCGCAGCTGCCGGCGTCGGTCCTCGAGCAGGCCCCGGCACTGGTCCCGCAGGCGAACGCCTGACCGCCGCGGAGGCGGCGGGCGTGCCTCCCTGGCACCTCACCCGCCGCCTCCGAGCACCGACTCTCACCCGCGACCGTGACAGTGTCACGGTCGCCCGTCTTTCCAGCCGCGACGTTGACAGTGTCACGGTCGCCCGTCTCTTCAGCCGCGACGTTGACAGTGTCACGGTCGCCGGTCCGCCCCGACGGTGACAGTGTCACGGTCGACGCCGACGGCATCGACGGTGACACTGTCACGAGCGCTGCCGGCGGCAACGGCGACAGTGTCACGGTCGCCGGTCGGTGTTGGCGTTGACGTTGACGTTGACAGTGTCACGAGGGCTATTGGCGGCGACGGTGACAGTGTCGCCGGTCGGCGTCGACGTTGACAGTGTCACGGTCGCCGGTCGGCGCCGACGGTGACAGTGTCACGAGAGCTGTCGGCGGCGACGGTGACAGTGTCGTGCGGGTGTCGGTCGCGGCGGTGGCAGTGGCGCGAGGGGGCGTTGGTGCAGGTTGCGGCGGTGTCGGGCGGCTGGGGCCGTGATCGTGGACCGTGACAGTGTCACGGTCGCTCGTCCGTGGCGATGGTGACAGTGTCACGGTCGCTCGTCCGTGGCGATGGTGACAGTGTCACGGTCGCTCGGCGGCGCCGACGTTGACAGTGTCACGAAGGCTGTCGGCACGGCGACGTTGACAGTGTCACGACGCGCGGCGACCGGAAGTCTCCGTGATCATGCTGTATGCGCTGCCGACACCAACGGTTTTTCATGATCACGGAGTGATCATGTACACCTGTGTACCACAAGTCTCCGGGATCATGGCAAACCCGTGGTGCGGCGACGACGGGCATCATGATCACGGAGACATACGTCCCCACCACGGCCGCCCCGGCGGCACCGATCGGATGTTCGCGTCCGAGAGGCGAGCATCCGCGACGCCCGCGACGCCCGCGACGCCCGCGACGCCCGCGACGCCCGCGACGCCCGCGACGCCCGCGACGCCCGCGACGCCCGCGACGCCCGCGACGCCCGCGACGCCCGCGACGCCCGCGACGCCCGCGGTGACCGCGGTGACCGCGGTGACCGCGGTGACCGGAGGTTGGTCGGTGGTGAGGAGTGCGGTGCAGCCAGCGGCGGGAGGTCAGTGGTCGTCGGGGAGGAACCAGT
This sequence comes from Dactylosporangium sp. CA-092794, assembly GCF_050948465.1. Classification (NCBI taxonomy): domain Bacteria; kingdom Bacillati; phylum Actinomycetota; class Actinomycetes; order Micromonosporales; family Micromonosporaceae; genus Dactylosporangium; species Dactylosporangium sp. CA-092794. Next base: position 5,980,816 of record NZ_CP192044.1, read on the forward strand.
GGTGCGGGGCGATCAGCTTCAACGCGGCGTCCGGGCCCCAGGAGCCGGCCGGGTAGGGCTGTACCGGCGGTGGGTCCGACAGCAGCGGCGCGGAGATCTCCCACAGGCGCTCGATCCCGTCGGACCGGGTGAACAGTGACTGGTCGCCGAGCATCGCGTCGAGGATCAGTCGTTCGTAGCCGGCCAGGCTGCGCCGGTTGCAGAACGAATCGGCGTAGCGGAAGGTCATCGCCGCCTCGCCCAGGCGCATGGTCGCGCCCGGCTCCTTGGCCAGGAAGTGGGCGGCGATCCAGCCGGGGTCGGCGAAGTCGATGACGAGCTTGTTGGTGGGTCGCGGGGCGGTATCCGAAGACAGCGGGAACATCCGCATCGGCGGCTCGCGGAAGGCGATGGTCACCGCCTGGCGCCGCTGCGCCATCGACTTGCCCGAGCGCAGGAAGAACGGTACGCCCGACCAGCGCCAATTCTCGACCTCGACGCGGGCGGCCACGAACGTCTCGGTCTGCGAGTCGGGTGCGATGCCGGCCTCGTCGCGGTAGCCCTGGTACTGGCCGCGGACGACGTCGCGCACGTCCAGCGGGGCCATGGCGGCGAAGACCTTGCTGGTCTCGTCCCGGATCGGCTTGGCGGCCAGGGTCGTGGGGGGTTCCATCGCCACGAAGCCGAGCACCTGGAGCAGGTGGGTGACGATCATGTCGCGGTAGGTGCCGGTGCCCTCGAAGAAGGCGGCCCGGCCCTCGATGCCGATGGTCTCGGGTACGTCGATCTGCACGTGGCTGATGTGGTTGCGGTTCCAGATGGGCTCGAACAGGCCGTTGGCGAACCGGAACGCGAGGATGTTGTCGACCGATTCCTTTCCCAGGAAGTGGTCGATGCGGAAGACGTCGGACTCGTCGAACACCTCGTGAATGGCCGTGTTGAGCGCGCGGGCCGAGGCGAGGTCGGTGCCGAACGGCTTCTCGACGATGATCCGGCCGTGCTCGGCCAGGCCGGTGGCGCCGAGCATGCGGACCGTCGCCTCGAAGCCGGACGGGGGCACGGCCAGGTGGAACAGCCGGCGCGGGGTGCCGCCCACAGCGCGCTCGGCGCCGCTGACCGCGTCCATCAGCGGCTGGGGGTGGGCCGGCTCGGCGGCGGCGAAGGTCAGGGTGCCGGCGAAGTCGCGCCACGCCTCGCCCTCGGGCGGGGTCTGGCCGAACTCGGCGACCGCGTCGCGGGCGATCCGGCGGAACTCCTCGTCGCCGTGCGGGGACCGGGCGGTGCCGACGATGCGGTATCGCGGTGGCAGTAGCCCGGCCCGGGCGAGTTGGAACAGCCCGGGCAGCAGCTCGCGCCGGGCCAGGTCGCCGGTCGCCCCGAACAGCACGATCACGTGGTCGCCGGGGCGCGCCCCGGCCTCGCGGGCCGGGGCGGTCGAGACATCGGTGAGGACGCTCACGGGCGATCACTGCCCGGCCAGGGGTCCACCAAACCGAAACGATCAGGGGTCCACCGAACCGAAATGGTCAGGGGCCACCGAGCTGAAACCGGTCAGGGGGCCGCCAAAGCTGAAATGGTCAGGGGGTGGCCGAGCCGAGGACGGTGCGGAAGGTGACCGAGACGCGGCGGCCGCGCGGCACGCGGGTGCCGTCCGGGGCCGGGTCGCTCTTGCGGGCCGCGATCGCGTGCCGCCACTCGTAACGGGACGGGCCGCTCATCACGCACAGGCTGCGGGCGGCCAGGTGGACCGGGACCTTCAGGTCGTTGCTGAACTCCATCGTGCAACCCGAGCCCAGGCTGACCGCGGCCACCTCCGGGCCGAAGCACGGCACGCAGTCGGTGTGGGCGCTGATGCCCTGGCCCGGCAGGTACTCGTTGACGATCACCTGGTCGGGCACGAACGACAGGCGGGCGCCGAGCTTCGCCGCCCAGTCGGGCAGCGGGGTGCGCGCGGCGGGGGCGACCGCGCGGCTGGTGTAGTCGTAGCGCATGCCGTAGTGCTGCACGCGGCGGCGCAGCTCGGTCGACCATTCGGCAGCGTCGATGGTCGTCAGCAGCGCCCGCTCCTCCTCGGGGGTGATCCATTCGGGGGTGTACCGCAGACCGGGAACTTCGGACATGTGTACGAGACTAGGGGGTGCCGGCAACGGCCCGGAACCACCCTGGCCGAATGGCTGTTCACCTCGATCATGGCGACCCACAACAATCTGCGCTGAACCGGAAACCCCACGTGATCGAGGTCGTTTGTGGCTGCGACGGTACTGCGTACGCCCGTCCTGGTGGTCGGGGCCGGGACGGTCGGCGCCGTCCTGGCGCTCGAGCTGGCCCACCACGGCGTGCCCTGCATGGTGGTGGAGCGGGCGACCGGCCTGCCCCGGCACGAGGACCTGGACCACCTCGGCGGACGCAGCATGGAGCTGCTGCGCCGGCTGGGGCTGAGCGCGCCGATCCGCCGCGCGGGCGTGGACGCCGACGCCGCCACGGACGTGGTCTGGAGCCGGCGGCTCGACCGGCCGCCCGTCCTGGTCGCGCAGCGGCCTTCGGTCAACCAGCTGCGGCAGCGGTACGCCACCGTCAACGACGGCAGCGCCCCGGCCGAGCACCACCAGCAGGTCTTCGGCACCGACCTGGCCGCGCAGCTGCGCGCCGCGCTGCGCCAGGCCCCGCTGGTCGACCTGCGGGAGGGCTGGACCTGCACCGGCGTGCGCACCGAGGGCGACGGTGTGCGGGTGAGCGTGGTCGACGAGCGCGACGGCGAGCCGCGGACCGTGCTGGCCCGGCACGTGGTCGGGTGCGACGGCGCGCAGAGCACGGTCCGTGGCTGCCTCGACGTGCCGCTGGACGGGCTCGGGGTGCCGGTGGGGTACTGCGCGATCTCCTTCCGCAGCAAGGACCTCGCCCTGCGCTCGCGCGGGCCGGGACTGTCCACGATCGTGGTCGGCGGCCTGACCCTGCTGTCCCGCGATGAGCGCGACGCCTGGGTCGGGCACGTGGCGGCGGGTCCGGACCGGGCCGGCGACCGGCCCGACCCGGCGCGGCTGCTGCGCGACGGGCTCGGCGAGGCGATCGAGCCGCCCGAGGTGCTCGAAGTGCAGCCGTGGGACGACACGATGGGGGTCGCCCGGACGTACCGAATCGGCCCGGTCTTCCTGGCGGGGGAGGCCGCGCACCGGTTCCACCCGGCCGGCGAGACCGCGGACACCGGCATCGGCGACGCCGTGGACCTGGGCTGGAAGCTGGCCGCCGTGCACGCCGGGTGGGGCGGCGAGGCGCTGCTGGACAGCTACGAGGCCGAGCGCCGCCCGCGGGCCCTGATGGACCGCGAGCTGCTGGCCCGGGTGCTGGAGACCCGGCGCCGGTTCGGCCGGCTGGCCGCGGCCGGCGCGCCGCAGGACTACCTGGCCGGCGTGGTGCGCCAGGAGCTGCCGCTGGCCGAGGACATCGGGCTCGGCTTCGGCGGGCGGTACGCCTTCTCGCCCGTCGTGTGGCACGAGCGCGGCACCCCGCCGAGCCTGCACGGCGAGCGGATCACCCCGAGCACCTGGCCCGGCGGCCGCCCGCCGGCGGTGCGGCTGGGCGACGGCGGGCAGCTCTTCGACCGGCTCGGGCCGCAGCTGACCCTGGTCGACCTGACCGACGACGCGGCGGGGGCGGCGCTGACCCGGGCGGCGCGGGAGCGCGGGATCCCGGTGGCGCACCTGCCGCTGGACGACGCCGCGGTGCGCGCCTGCTGGGGCCGCCGGCTGGTGCTGGTCCGCCCCGACCAGCACGTGGCCTGGCGCGACGACACCCCGCCGGACGACTGGCCCGCGGTGCTCGACCTGATCTGCGGCCGCTAGCCGGTCCCGCGGCAGGGGATTTCGGCTCATATAAAAAGTCCCGAAACTCGGTACAGTCCGAGGATGACCGTCGATCGAGCGGTGGCGCCCGCCGCCCTCGGGCGGGCGGTGCTGCTCGGCCGGGGCGCCGCCACGCTCACCGCCGCCGGCACCGGGCTGCGGCTGGCCGCCGATCCGCGCCCGGTGCTGCTCGCCGCGGGCATCGTCGTGGCGAGCACCGTCGCCGGGCTCGCCGTGCTGTCCCGCAACCCGTATGTGGTCCGCCGCCCGGTGGCGGTGCTGACCCTGGACGGCCTGGCCGTCCTCGCGGTGCTCGCCGCCGACCCGGGCATCGCCTACTTCTGCGCCGCCGCCGGCGCCTCCGCCCTGGCCGGCGTGGTCGTCGGCCGGCTCGCGCTGCTCGTCGGGGCCGCGCACGCCGCCGCCGGCTACGTCGTGGCCGCCGGGGTGCTGCGCGCCGACCCCGCCCACGCGGAGTACGTGCTGGCCTTCCCGATCGCCTGCGTGCTGGCCGCGGCCGGGGCCGCGGTGGCCACCGCCGCCCTGCGCCGGCACGTCGAGCTGTCCGTGCGGGTGGTCGCCTCCGCCCAGCGCGCCGCCGCGGCCGGGGAGCGCGCCCGCCTGGCCCGCGAGCTGCACGACTCGGTCGCCAAGACGCTGCGCGGCGTCTCGTTCGCCGCCCTGGCCCTGCCCCAGTCGCTGCGCCGGCACCCCGACCTCGCCGAGCGGCTGGCCGGCACGGTCTCGGCCGGCGCCGCGGCCGCCGCCCGGGAGGCCCGCGACCTGCTCGACGGCCTGCGCTCCGACGAGCCCGACCGCGACTTCCGCGCCGTCCTCGCCGACCTGTGCCGGGCCGCGGACCTGCCGGTCCGCCTCGACGCGGCGCCGGCCGACCCGCCGATCGCGGTCCGCTACGAGCTGTGCCGGATCCTGCAGGAGGCGCTGCGCAACGCCGAGCGCCACGCCGGCGCCCGGGGGGTCACCGTCCGGCTCGCCGAGCGCGACGGCCGCCTGGTGCTGTCCGTCGCCGACGACGGCCGCGGCTTCGACGTGCCCGCCGACCCGGCCGCCCTGCGCGCCGGGCACCACTACGGCATCCTCGGCATGGCCGAGCGCGCCCGGTCGGCCGGAGGCACCCTGTCGGTCGTCGCAACCCCCGGCGGCGGTACCACCGTCACGGCGGCCATCCCGCTGCGCTCCCCGGCCACGGCGGCCCGGCCATGATCCGGGTCCTGGTCGTCGACGACAACCCGATCGTCCGCGCCGCGCTGCGCGGCTACCTGGACGCCTCCGCCGCCTGCACGGTCGTCGCCGAGGCGGCCGACGGGCAGGAGGCGCTGGCCGAGGCCCGCCGGACCGGGCCCGCGGTCACGCTGCTGGATCACCGCATGCCCCTCGCCGACGGCCTGTCGGTGCTGCCCGAGCTGACCCGGCTTACCGCCGTGCTGGTCCTGACCAGCGACCCCGACCCGGTCCTGATCGCCCGCATGCTGCACGGCGGCGCCCGCGGCTACCTGATCCACGGCGCGTTCACCCCGGCGGAGCTGCACCGCGCGGTGGAGGCGGTGGCCGCCGGGCACGGCTGGCTCTCCCCGGCCGCCGCCGCGGTGGCCACCGCCAGCATGCGCGTCCACCCGCTGCCCCGCGCACACCCCCGCCACGGCCTGACCCGCCGCGAGCAGGACGTGCTCGACCTGCTGGCCGAGGGGCTGTCCAACGCGGCGATCGCGCACCGCCTGCTGCTCACCGAGAAGACGGTGAAGAACCACCTGCACCGGGCGTACGCGAAGCTGCGGGTCACCAACCGCACCGAGGCCCTGCTGCGCTGGACCGGCCGCGGATGAGGCGGTGGCTCTTCTGGTCCGCCCTCGCCGCGGCCGTGGCCGCGACCATCGCGCTCGTCCCCCCGCTGGTGCTGCCCGCTCCCGACGCGCCGGCGCCGGCCCCTCCGGTCGCGGCGCCGTCCCCGGCACCGGTCTCTTCGGCCGCGGCGCCGTCCCCGGCCGTCGAGGTGATCAGCCGGCACGCGGCCGACGGGGCGAACCTCCGCAAGGGCGCCCGGATCATCGAGTGCCCGTCCTGCGACGGGGGCCGCCGGGTCGGCTACATCGGCGGGCCGAACACGCTCGCCATCCGGGTCGACGGCGTGCCCGCCGCCGGGGAGCGCACCCTGGTCATCGTCTACGAGACCCAGGACCCGCGGACGCTGAAGGTCGCGGTCGGCGACGGCCCGGTGCACACCCTGGCGCTGTCCGGCGCCGCCGACTACCTCATCCCCGCCCGGACCCGGCTGACCGTCTACGTCCCGGCCGGTACCAGCTGGATCCGGTTCTTCAACGACGAGGGCTCCGCCCCCGACATCAACCGCATCGAGCTGCGCTGACGCCGGGGGCGGTCACGACGTCAGAACTGACCGGCCGTGTTGCACTTGGCCCGCTGGACGATGCAGTTCTTCACCCGGTGCCCCTGGGCCGCGTTGTCCCAGGCGAAGAACGCGTCGCCGTGGAAGGACGACGCCATGCCCGACGCCAGCGTGAACCCGTCCGCGGTGCCGCTGGTCGGGTAGGCCAGCAGGAACGACACCGACGGGATCGCCACCGGGAACGCCCCGCCGCAGGCGCCGGTGTAGGCGTACGCCACGTGCGACTTGTGGTCGGGGCTGTCCAGGTGCGTGCCGTCCCAGCAGTCCTGGAACACCAGCTGGAACATCAGCGTGGCGCCGGGCGCGCACAGCGGCCAGTTCCCGTCGGTGCTGCGCCCGATCTCCCCGCCGGGACCGGCGCAGTAGAACTGGTTCACCGAGCCGGCCGGCGTCGGCTGCTGCAGCCGCGCGTCGCCGGCGATCATCCGGAAGCCCTGCGGGAAGGGCACCGTCCCGGCCGGGTCGGTCAGCCGCGAGCCGTAGTAGACGACCACGGCCTTCGGCTCGACCGCGACGCCGTGCTCGTACAGCGTCGGCACCCAGTAGGCGGACAGGTCCGGCGCCGGCGCGCAGCTGGTCCCCGCGTTGGCCAGCAGGGAGTCGAGCGTGGTGTACGCGTCGGTGCCGTGGTTGCCGATGAAGCTGTGCATGTGTGACGCGCCCGGCAGGCCCGGGAAGACGATCGGATCGTCCTTCTTGGAGTGGCTGTACGTGCACGAGGCGTTGAACTCGGGCACCCGCACGGCATTGGCCGGCGCCGGGTCCATGGGCATCGCACGGAAGTCGGCCAGCTGCGCGTTCCACTTCGCCGGGTCCACGTCGACCCATCCGGCGGCCGCCGAGCCCGACGGGCTGGGGCTGGCGGCGGCCCCGGCGGTGAACGAGAACCAGTTGATGTTGACGAAGTCGCGGCCTCCGGTGGTGTTGCGCATGACCGCGAACACGGTCTGCGGGCCGGTCGGGTGGGTGGCGGCGGTGGCGGTGAGCGTCACCCAGGCCTGCCAGCCGCCGGTCGGCGCGACGGTGAACTGGGCGAGCACCGGCCCGGTGAGCGAGCCGGTGCGCAGCTCGACGGTGCCCGTACCGCCGGTGCCGGCCGACGCGACCCGGGCGGCGACGCTCAGCGCGCCGGCCGCGCCGAGGTCGACGCCGTCGTAGCGCAGCCAGTCGCCGTCGGCGAGGTAGGCGACGTCCTGCCCGCCGCCGGTGTCGACGGTGGTCTCGACCTGGGCGCCGGACTGCGCGGCGAACGCCTCCGCCTGGACGGTCACCGGTGTGGCGGCATCGGCGGTCGTCACCATGGCGGCGGCGACGACGAGGAGGGCGGTCGCCGCGACCCCGGCGGCGGCGATCAAGCCCCTGACGTTTGGCACGAGGATCTCCTTACTGCTTGCGACGTGCGCGAACGATGGCGAGGGCGGGCCCACCGTACGGCCGCCGCCCTGAGCCCAAAGGCCCAGGCGAGGGACCCAATTTCGGGGCGGCCGGGGCCACCGGCCGGCGGGGTCAGCCGGCCAGGTGGCCCCAGCGGGGCTCCAGCTCGCGCCAGGTGCCCTGCGCGGCCGCGGTACCGTCGAGCAGCACGATCACCCGGTCGGCCTGGGTCAGCGCGGCCCGCTTCGACGTCGAGCCGATCACCGTGACGCCGTGCTCGCGCAGCGCCCGCCACAGCGCCAGCTCCGTCGTCACGTCCAGCGCCGAGGAGACGTCGTCGGCGATGAGCAGCTCGGTGCGCGGGGCCAGCGCGCGGGCCAGGGCCAGCCGCTGCAGCTGGCCGCCGGACAGCCGGGTGCCCTTGTGGCCGATCAGCAGCCCCAGGCCGGCGCCGGCCGCGTTCAGGTCGTGCTCCAGCTGGGCGGTGCTGACGGCGCGGTCCGCGTCGACCTCGTGGCCGAGGCTGATGTTGTCGGCGACCGTGCCGGACAGCACCCGCGGCAGCTGGGCCACGTAGCCGATCTGGTTCGGGCGCAGGAACATCTCCGGCTCGGTGACCGGCTCGCCGTTCCACTTGAGCTTGCCGGTGTGGTGCACGATGCCGGCCAGGGCGCGCAGCAGCGACGACTTGCCCGAGCCGACCGGGCCGACGACCAGCACCAGCTGGCCGCGCTCCACGGACAGGTCGACGTCGCGGACCGCGACCGTGCCGTCCTCGTGGACCGCCGTGAAGCCGTCCAGGTCGAGGCGGCGCAGCGGGTGCCGGGGCGCGGCCGGCGGCGCGGGCGCGGTGCCGGCCGAGAGGTCGACCCCCGGTACCGCCGCGGCATATTCGGCAACGCCGGTCATCTCCACCGTGCGGCGGGTCCACACCCGCGCGGACGGCAGCTGCGAGATGAGCGACGCCGTGGTCCAGGCGAACCAGCGCGCCGAGCCCAGCGTCGAGACCGCGACGAGCGTGGCACCGGCGGTGAGGCGGCCGGACAGCAGCAGCGCCCAGGCGCCGATCGGCAGCAGGCCGCTGGCCAGGGCCGGCGTCGAGCGGGCCCAGACCTGCACGGCGATCTCCCGGCGCTGCCGGTCGCTGCGCACCCGGTCCAGCCTGGCCAGGTGGGCCAGGACCGGGGCGGTGGCGCCGGCCAGCTTGACCGTGCGCGCCGCGGACAGCGACGACACCAGCGCGGTGGCGAACGCGGCCCGGGCCGCGACGGTCAGCTGCGCCGAGCGCTTCAGCGCCGGCCCGAACAGGGTCGCGGCGAGGCCGGACAGCACGATCGTGGCGGTCATGAAGGTGGCCGGCACGAACGAGCCGGACACGACCGTCATCGCGACCAGCACCCACAGGCAGATCCACTGGTCGATGAGGTTGTCGGCGAGCATGACGACCCGCTCGGTGTCGCCGCCCTGGGCGACCACCTCGGCGGGCGTGTGCGCGCTGACCCGGCGGGCGCCGGTCTGGCCGTGGACCAGCCGCAGGCTGATGCGCAGCAGCTGGCGGACCCACCACTCGGGGAAGTACCGGCCGGTGTAGTAGGGCAGGGCGAGCGGCAGCAGCAGGCCCGCGGCGATGCCCAGGGCCGGCCACAGCGCGTCGCCGGCCCCGTCGACCACGTCGGCCCACAGCCACGGCAGCACCGAGCCGTCGAGGCCGAGCAGCGCCATCATGGCGAACATCACGACCGCGACGAGGCCGTACCGCCAGTCGTTGGTGGCCAGCTTGAAGATGTTCCAGAAGGTGCGCGCCCTCGGCCGCGCCGGCAGCGGCGGCGGGTCGGCCTTCACGGCCGCGCTGGACACCAGCGGCCGCGGCGGCGGGGCGGCGATCGAGTCGACGGCGGTCGCGGACGAGGCGGCCAGCAGCGCCGCGAACCGCTCCGACGAGGCGAGCGGGCCGGCCTCCACCACGGCGCCGTCGGCGAGGACGACGACCTCGTCGCACTGCTGCACCGAGGACAGCCGGTGCGCCACGATGATGCCGATCCGCCCGGCGAGCAGGCGCGCGGTCGCCCGCTGCACCTGGGCCTCGGTCACCGGGTCCAGCCGCGCGGTCGCCTCGTCGAGGATGACCACCTGCGGGTCGCGGACCACGATCCGGGCGAACGCCACCAGCTGCTCCTGCCCGGCCGACAGCACGTGGCCGCCGTCGCCGAGCCGGGTGTCGATGCCGCCGGGCAGGTCGGCGACCCAGGCAGCGAGGCCCAGCTCGTCGATCGCCCGCCCGGCCGCGGCCAGCAGGCCGGGGTCGAACAGCGCGATGTTCTCGGCGAGCGTGCCGGCCAGGATCTCGGTGCGCTGCGGCACGACGGCGATCCACCGGCGCAGCGCCTCGACGTCGAGGTCGAGCAGGTCGACGCCGCCCAGGAAGACGGTGCCGCGGGGCAGCTCGACGGCCCGGGTGAGGATCTTCGCCAGGGTCGATTTGCCGGATCCGGTACGACCGATCAGCGCATAGGACCGGCCCCGCGCGAACGTCAGGCTCACGTCGCTCAGGGCCGGATTCCGGGCGGTTTCGGTATACCGGAAGTTCAGCTCGCGTATCTCGAGGTCACCGGCGGCGGGGGCGAGCCCGCCGACCGGCTCCTGTCTGGAGTCGCGCAGCAGTTGGACCCGGGCCCACGCGCCCAGCGCGTACTGCAGCTCGGGCACCATCCGGCTGGTGTGCTCGACCGTCGCGCCGAAGCCCAGGGCGAGCAGCCAGACCGCGCTGAGCCGGGCGACGTCGACGCTGTGCGTGGCCAGCGCCCAGACGCCGCCGAGCACGACCAGCGCGATGCCCAGCCGCACGAACCCGGACGCGACCGAGGTGACCGCGGCTGAGCGGTTCCACACGTTGCGGCCGCGCTCGAGCACGGCGGCGGCCCGCCGGGCGTAGAGCCGCAGCACATACGGCCGGGCGAGCGTGGTGCGCACGTCGTCCTGGCCGTGGATGCTCTCCTCCATCACCGCCGCCAGGTCCGACCAGGCCTCCTCCTCGCGCATGCGCGCGTCGGCGATCTTCGCGGTCGGCCGGCGCAGTGCCAGGGTCAGCACGACGGTGATGACGACCATGCCGAGCCCGGCCGGCCACCACACGAACAGCGCCGTCGCCACCGACAGCACCGTGTAGCAGGCCGCCTGGGCGATGCGCACGCCCGCGTTGCGCAGCTCGGCGGCCACCTGGTAGACGTCGCCGTCGATCCGGTCGAGCAGCTCGCCGACCGGCGTGGTCTCCAGCGTCGGCAGGTCCTGCCCGAACGCCACCCGGCACAGCCGGCGGCGCACGTCGGCGGCCCAGTCGGCGGTCAGCCGGGACATGATGAGCCCGACCCCGAGATCGGTGAGCACGGCCGCCGCGAGGGCCGCCGCGAGCACCACGAACATGGTCCACGAGCGATGGATCAGCACCGAGCCGCCGACCGCGGACGCCGCGGCCTGCCCCGCCGCGCCGAGCACGACGAGGAAGGCCACGAACGCGGTCCGGCGCGGCGACGTGGCCCAGAGGTCACGGATCAGGCGCATGGTGGGGTCCCCCGAACGGTTTGTGGCGGCTATCCAGCGTGCCCCGCGACGCCCGCCGGGGACAACGCATTTACCGCCGGGCGTACGTCATCGACCGCTGACCACGGCGCCGATCAGCGCCTCGGTGGCCGGCCACAGGCGCGCCGCCGTCGCCTGGTCGAGTCCGTTCCGGCCGGCGCGGCCGATGGCCGGGTGGCCCTTGAGGCCGCCCGGGCCGTGCGGGCCGACGTAGGCGTTGCCGGGGACGTCCTGGGTCGCGGCGTAGAGCACCGGCAGTGCCGCGTGCTCGGCGTCGTTGGTGAGGAACGTCAGCCGGTTGATGACGTTCGACCTGGAGTGGGCGGCGAGGCCGGTGCGGGCGATGCCCGGGTGGGCCAGCACGGAGCGCACCCGGCTGCCCGCGGCGGTCAGGCGGCGCTGCAGCTCGAGGGAGAACAGCACCACGGCGAGCTTGGACGCCTGGTAGGCGCGCATCCCGTGGTACCCGCGGGCGCGCCAGTCGAGGTCGTCCAGGTCGAGCCGGGCCTGGCGGTGCAGCTGGCTGGTGACGTGCACGACGCGGTCGGTCAGCCGGTCCAGCAGCAGGTTGGTCAGCAGGAACGGGCCGGTGTAGTTGGTGGTGGTCTGCAGGTCGAGGCCGTCCGCGGTGCGGGCGGCCGGGATGTCCATGACGCCGGCGTTGTTGATCAGGATGTCGAGGGTGCCGGGCCAGGCGGCGGCGAACGCGCGGACCGACGCCAGGTCGGCCACGTCGAGCGGCCGGGCGTCGAAGGTGCCGGGCAGGCCGGCGACGGCCCGGCGGGCCTTTTCGGGGTCGCGGACCGCCAGCACGACGCGGGCGCCGGCGCGGGCGAGCTCGCGGGCGGTGACCAGGCCGATGCCGCGGCCGGCGCCGGTGATCACCACCGTCCGGCCGGTCATGTTCGGCAGGTCCTGCGCGGTCCAGCTGGTCATCGAAGACTCCCGGGGTCGAGGGCGCGGCGAGCGGTGTACCGCCGAAGCCATGACACGCCACCGGGCCGGCCGGATGAAGGACCCGCGCAACCACTGCATGGCAGGTCGTGGCTGCGCCCGGCCGGGTCGGGGACGATGGTGCTCTACCGCTCACCCGCCGGGAGGTCCGATGGAGCGCACGTTCGACCGGGCGGCGCTCGGCGCGTTCCTGCGCAGCCGCCGGGCGGCGCTGCAGCCGGAGGACGTCGGGCTGCGCCGCGGCGCGCGCCGGCGGGCACCGGGGCTGCGCCGGGAGGAGGTCGCCGAGCTGTGCGGCATGTCGGCGGACTACTTCGCCCGGCTGGAGCGCGGCGACGGTCCGCAGCCGTCGGAGCAGATGGCCGCGGCGGTAGCCCGGGGCCTGCGGCTGACCCCGGACGAGCGCGACCACCTGTTCCTGCTGTGCGGCTACCGCGCCGCGCGCCGGGAGCTGCGCGACCGGCACGTCAGCCCCGGCCTGATGCGGATCATGGACGAGCTGTCCGGCGCCGCGGCGCAGGTCATGGGCCCGGTCGGGGAGACGCTGGTGCAGACGCCGGCCGCGGTCGCGCTGCTGGGCGAGCAGACCCACTACACCGGCCACGCGCGCAGCGCGCCGTACCGCTGGTTCGCCGACCCGGCCGAGCGCGCCCGCTACCTGGCCGACGACCACGACCGGCACGCCCGGACCAACGTGGCGCTGCTGCGCGCCGCGGTGGCCCGGGACGGCGCCGGGTCGGCGGCGGCCGAGCTGGCGAGCGTGCTGCAGCGGCGCAGCGCGGAGTTCGCCCGGCTGTGGCCGCGCCACGAGGTCGGCCTGCGGTGGAGCGAGACCAAGCGGTTCGTGCACCCGCAGGTGGGCCGGCTCGACCTGTACTGCCAGCTGCTGCTGGAGCCGGACCAGGGCCAGTCGCTGCTGGTGTTCACCGCGACCCCGGGCTCCGCGAGCCGGGAGAAGCTCGCCCTGCTCACGGTCATGGGCACGGACACGTTCCCGGTCGGGGCGCCGTGACGCCTACCCGGCGGGGCGGATCGCGACGATGAGCTCGATCTCCACGGGCTGGTTCAGCGGCAGGTTCGAGGTGCCGATGGCCGAGCGGGCGTGGATGCCGCGCTCGCCGAACACCTCGGTCATCAGGTCGGAGAAGCCGTGCATGACCGCGGGCTGGTCGTGGAAGTCCGGGGCGCTGTTGACGAAGCCGAGGGCCTTCACGATCGCGTCCACGCGGTCGAGGCTGCCCAGCGCGTCGCGGACCGTCCGCAGCAGCTGGACGCCGGTGGCGCGGGCGGCCTGGTAGCCGTCCTCGATGCTGACCTCCGCGCCGAGCCGGCCGCGGAAGAGCAGGTTGCCGTCGTTGTCCTCCGGGCCGTGGCCGGAGACGAACAGCAGGTCGCCGTGGCGGCGGCTGGGCGCCAGCCCGCCGCCGCGGCGGACCTTGGTCGGCAGCTCGATGCCGAGGGCGGCGACGCGGGCTTCGGCGCTGGTCATGACGGTGTCTCCAGTTCTGTTCGCTCATCGGAGTTCTCGAAGCGGTGCAGCCAGCTCGACGGGCGGCCCTCGTCGGGTGCGCCGGCGGCGGGGCGCAGGACCCGGCCGCCGGCCACGGTGAGCACGTGCCGCAGCCGGGTGCGGCCGGTGAGCGCGGCGCCGGTCATGTCGCGCAGCGCGACCGGCTCGTCGGCGGGGCGCAGCACGGCGATGTCGGCCGGCCCGCCGACGGCCAGCCGGCCGAGGCCGGGCTCGCCGAGCACGTCGGCCGGGGCGCGGGTGGCGCGGGCGACGACCTCGGGCAGGGACATGCCCAGCGCCAGGAACGTCTCCAGGACCCGCAGCAGGTCGGGCACGGGGCCGCCGATGCTGTGCGCGTGGATGTCGGAGCTGATCGTGTCCGGCAGCAGGCCGGCGTCGAGGGCGGCCCGGGCCACGCCGTAGGAGAGGCTCGCGCCGCCGTGGCCGACGTCGAACCTGACGCCCCGCTCGGCCGCCTCGCGCACCTGCGGCCGCAGCGTCCCGGCGGCGGTGAGCACGCCGCCGCCCGGGTGCGGATGGAAGCAGTGGGTGAGGATGTCGCCGGTGCGCAGGTACGGCAGGACCTCGGTCAGGGTCGGCGGCGCCAGGCCGACGTGGACCATGAGCGGCACGCCGAGCCCGTCGGCCGCCTCCCGGGCCAGGGGCAGCACGACCGGCGCGCTGTCGCCGCAGGCGTTGGCGCTCGCCCGCAGCTTGATCCCGCGGATGGTCCCGGGCAGCTCCCGGCCGGCGCGCAGCACGGCGGCGAGGTCGGCCAGGCGTGGATCCCACAGCTCGCCGATCTCGCGGGTGGGCATGTCGGCCGGGGCCAGCCCGATGTAGGAGAGGTTGAGGAACGCGAGGATCCGCACCGCCGAGCGCTCGACGACGTCGCGGACCAGGCCCTCGACGGTGCCGGCCCCGGCCGTGCCGGCGTCGACCCAGGTGGTCACGCCGCTGCGGGCGGCGACCCGGTCGGCGGTGATGCCCAGGCGGCTGCCCGCCCGGTAGACGTGCGTGTGCAGGTCGACGAGGCCGGGCAGGACGAGCGCGCCGTCGAGCGCGATCTCCTCCCGGGCCGGCCGGCCGGGGGAGTCCGGGCCGAGGTGGGCGATGCGGCCGCCCTCGACGCCGACCGTCACCGGCGAGCGCGCGCCGGTGTCCGGGTCGAGCGCGAGACCGCCGGTGAGCAACAGGTCGAGGTCGCTCATGTGCGCCGCTCCAGGGCGGGGACGAGCCGGTCGAGCAGCAGGTCGAGCTCCGCCGGGTCGTCCAGGACGAACGGGTTGACGTAGGCGGTGCGCGGCCCGTCCTCGCCGTGTCCGATGTGGACGGCCGGGTTGCCGGCGGCCAGCCGGGTGGCCAGCGCCGCGGCGGTGACGCCCGGCTCGTCCCAGGCGAAGAAGGCGCGGGGGTACTGCTGGCCGAGCCGCCCGGAAGGCACCCGCCACGCCCGCACGCCCGGCACGGTGGCCAGCGCGTCGATGGTGCGCCCCACCATCGCCTCCCAGCGGCCGCGCTCGGCGGCCCAGTCCAGGCCCAGCGCCCGCTCGACGGCGGCGACCAGGCCCAGGACGTTCTCCTTGCTGGTCTTCATCGCCCGGCCGAGGGCGTGGTTGGGGTAGGCGTGGGCGCGGCAGGCGGCGACCAGCTCGGCCCGGCCGAGCACGAGGCCGCTGGACTGCGGCCCGCGCAGCCCCTTGCCGCCGCTGAACAGCACGAGGTCGGCGCCGCGGCCGGTGTAGTGCCACAGGTTCTCCACCGGCGGCAGCTGCGCGGCCGCGTCGATGATGACCGGCACCTGCTGGTCGTGGGCCAGCCGGACCACCTCCTCCAGCGCCAGCCCGTACCGCTCGAACTGGGTGCCGGCGAACAGCACGACCGCCGCCGTCCGCGGGCCGAGCTCGGCGGCGAGCTGCCACGGGTGGGTGGCGTCGGCGTAGCCGATCTCCACGATCTCCGCGCCGGCCTGCGCCACCGCGCGGTCGTAGGGGTTGCGCTGGCAGCGCAGCAGCACGACCCGGCGCCGGTCGGTGCGGTGCGCTGGGGCGTGGTCGACGGCGGCGGGGGAGGGGCCGGCGATGCATGCCGCGACGGCCAGCGCGAGGCCGGCCGCGGCGCCGTTGACCACGAGCGCGGCCTCGTTGCGGGTCAGCCGGGCCAGGTGTGCGCCGGTGGCGGCGAGCAGCTCGGCGACGTCGACGTGGTGGGCCGCGGCGCCGGCCATGGCGGCGCGCACCTCGCCCGGCAGCGCCCCGCCGCCGAGCGCGGTGTAGGTGTCGGCGGCGTTCACCACGCGGCGCACGCCGAACCGGGCGTACACCTCGGCCGCGGGCCACGGCTCAGAAGCGCTCATAGCGCTCGTACACCTCCTTGAAACTGGCCCCGGCCCGCAGCTCCGCGCGGACCTTGTCCTCCGTGGTCTTGATCTTCTCCGCCTCGGCGACCACGTCCTCGACGTGCCCGGCGGGGATGACGAGCACCCCGTCCTCGTCGCCGAAGATCCAGTCGCCGGGGTCGACCCGGACCCGCGCGCTCAGCGTGCCGCTCATCGAGATCGGGATGCCGAAGTCGTAGACCCGCCAGGTGCCGTCGGACTCGACGGGGGAGGTGTACCGGCAGAAGACCGGCCAGTCGGTCATGGCCCGCAGCAGCGGCGCGTCGCGGGTGCCGCCGTCGATCACCACGCCGAGCGCGCCCTTGCTCTGCGCGGCGGTGCTGAGCAGCTCCCCCCAGTGCCCGGTGCGGGACTCGCCGTTGGTCTGCAGCACCACGACGTGCCCGCCCGGGATGGCCTCCAGCATGGCGAAGTCGCGGACGTTGGGCCGCTCGTACTCCCGCTTGGTGCTGCGCGGCTCGACCCCGCCGATGATGGTGTAGGCCGGGCCGGCGACCACCATGTCCCGCGCGAGCGGCTTGATCCCCACGTCGAGGCACTGCCCGGCAATCCCCATGTCCCACATCACGTCGTAGACGGAGGCGGTGTAGAGCGCGCGCAGCCGGCGGGACAGTGCCTGCCGCGGCCCGGAGTCGTCGGTCGTCATGTGCGGTGTCTCCTTGCGTTGTGGGGTGGATCCGCGCCGGCTAGCCGACGCGCAGCCGGTCGACCCGGTCCTCGTCGACCTCGACGCCGAGGCCCGGCCCGTCCGGCACGAGCAGTGCGCCGTCCACGGTGGACAGTCGTTGGGTGAGCACGTCGTCGGCGTGCGCGGTGTAGGTCGAGTCGGCGGCCAGGCTGAACGCCGGCAGGGTGCTGGTCACCTGGAGCATCGCGGCCGCCTTGATGCCGAGGTCCCAGCCGCAGTGGTGGGCCAGCGGCGCGCGCAGCTCCTCGGCCAGGCCGGCGGCGCGGACCAGGCCGAGCAGCCCGCCGGCCGGCTCCAGGTCCACGACCGCGGCGTCGACGGCGCCGGTGGTGAGGCAGCGGGCCAGCCCGCCGGCCGGGTAGGCGTCCTCGTTGGCGGCGATCGGCACGGTGCCGCGGTGGCGCAGCGCGCGCATGCCGTCCAGGTCGCCGACGGGCAGGGGCTGCTCGACGTACTCCACCGGCAGCCCGGCCAGCCCGTCCACGAGCCGCGCGGCGGCGGTGCGGTCGAAGCCCTGGTTGGCGTCCAGCCGCAGCAGCAGCCGGCCGCCGGTCGCCTCGGCGACGGCGTGCACCCGGGCCAGGTCGGCGGCGAGGTCCCGGCCGATCTTGAGCTTCAGCACGCCGAAGCCCTCGGCCCGCACCCGCAGGGCGACCTCGACCGCCCGGCCGGTGTCGGTGATGCCCAGGCAGTAGGCGACCGGGACGCGGTCGCGGATCCGCCCGCCGAGCAGCGTGGCCACCGGCCGGCCGAGGCGGCGGCCGAGCAGGTCCCACAGCGCCATCTCCAGCGCGGAGGCGAGCGCCGGGCGGCCCAGGTGCGGCCAGTAGGGCGAGTCGGCCGCGGCCACCAGCGCCCGCACCGGCGCCGGGTCCTTGCCGACGACCAGCGGGGCGAGCAGCTCGCGGACCAGCGCGGTGTCGAGCCGGGCCGGGAAGCCGGTGTTCATCTCGCCCCAACCGGTGACGCCCTCGTCGGTGCGCACGGCGACGAGCAGGCTCTCCGCCGTGCTCACGCCGACCGGGTCCTGGCTGCCGCGGTAGGGCGCCACGCCCCCGTCGGTGAGCCGGCGCACCGGGACCCGGACCCGGTACGCGTCGACCGCCACCACCCTCATGCGTCCGCGCTCCCCTCGGTGTCTTCCGCGCCGATCGGCCGGAACGCCTGTGCGGCGAGGCCGCCGTCGACCGGCACCACGGCGCCGGTGACGTAGCCGGAGGCGGGGCCGGCCAGCCACAGCACGACGTCGGCGACGTCGTCGGGGGTGGCCGGGCGGCCCAGCGGTACCGTCGCGGCGACCTCGGCGGCCAGGCGACGCCCGCGCTCGGCGTCCGGCGGGCCCAGCCACCGCTGCCACGCCGGGGTCAGCACGAAGCCGGGCGCCACCGCGTTGACCCGCACCCCGTGCGGCGCGGCGTCCAGCGCCAGGGCGCGGGTGAGGTTCTCCAGGCCGCCCTTGACCGCCGCGTAGGCCGCCTGGCCGGGCAGCGGGCGGGCGCCGTGCACCGAGGAGACGTTGACCACGGCCGCGCCCGGGCGGGCCAGCAGCGGCCAGCAGGCGCGGGTGACCAGGAACGCGCCGGTGAGGCCGGTGCCGAGCACGCGCTGCCACTGCGCGTCGGTCAGCTCGAAGAACGGCCGCTCGACCGCGACGGCGGCGTTGTTGACCACCGCGCGCAGCCGCCCGCCGGCCAGCGGCGCGATCCGCTCGGCCAGCGCCGCCACCGACGCGGGGTCGCTCACGTCGACCGGCACGGCGACCGCGGTGGCGCCGGCGGCCCGCAGCTCGGCCACCGCGGACTCCAGGGCGGCGGCGTCGACGTCGGCGGCGGCGACCGCGTGGCCGGACCGGGCGAACCGGTCCGCGATCGCCCGGCCGATGCCCCGGGCGGCGCCGGTGACCAGCGCCCAGCCGGGCGCGGCGGCGCTCATCCCTTCACCGCCCCGCTGGCCAGGCCGCTGACGAACTGCCGCTGCACGAGCAGGAACAGCAGCGCGATCGGTACCGTCAGGACCGTGGCCGCCGCCGTGGTGGCGCCCCAGTCGGTGGTGACGTTGTTGGCGAAGTCGGTCAGGCCGATCGGGGCGGTCTTCGACCGGTTGGTCAGCGTGATGACGGAGGCGAAGACGAACTCGTTCCACGACTCGAGGAACGCGAAGATCGCCACCGCGGTCAGCGCCGGTGCGGCCACCGGCAGCACCGTCGCCGCCACCGCCTCCAGCCGGGTGCAGCCGTCGACCCGCGCGGCCTCCTCCAGCTCGACGGGCACGGCGGCGAACGCGTTGCGGGTCATCCACACGACCAGCGGCATGACCGTGGTCAGGTGGACCAGGGCGAGCCCGGCGACGCTGTCGAGCAACCCCAGCGCGGAGACCGCCTTGTAGAGCGGCAGCAGCAGGACGGTGACCGGCAGCAGCTGCCCGGCGAGGATCAGCACGGCGACGCCACGCGAGCCCCGGTAGGGCAGCCGGGCCAGCGCGTAGCCGGCCGCGCCGCCGACGATCAGCGTGACGGCGGTGACCAGCAGCGCGACCACGACGCTGTTGGCCATCGTGCGGGGCAGGTCCGAGGCGGTGAGCACGGCGGTGTAGTGCGCGAGCGTCGGGTGGCTCGGCAGCAGCCGGGGCGGGATCCGGAAGATCTCCCCGGACGGCTTGACCGACGTGGCCAGCATGACGACCAGCGGGGCCAGCGCCCAGCCGACGAGCGCGAGCAGGCCGAGGTGGACGGCGACGGCGGCGACGCCGCGGCGGGTGTTACGGCGGGGGGTCATGCTTCCTCCGGCCGGGAGCGGCGGGCGTAGAGGCCGACCAGGGCCATGCTGACGACGAGCTGGATGACGGCGACCGCGTAGACCATCGCGTAGTTGCCGCTCTTGAACGCCTGGTAGATCTTCACTGGCAGGATGGTGGTCGCGCCGGCCGGGCCGCCGCGGGTGATCACCCAGATGATGACGAACGAGTTCAGCGCCCAGACCGTGATGATGAGCACGACCAGGAACGTCACGCCGCGCAGCGCGGGCAGCACCACGTAGCGCAGCAGGGCGAGCGGTCCGGCGCCGAAGATCCGGGCCGCCTCGTAGCGCTCGGCCGGGATCGCCTGCAGGCCGGCGGAGACGAACAGCATCACGAACGGGAACGTGGCCCAGACCTGGATCGCGGCCAGCGCGGGCAGCACGACCCGGGTGTCGGAGAGCCAGTCGATCGGCGAGCCGATCGCGCCGGTGCGCCGCAGGGCCTCGTTGAGCAGGCCGAAGTCGCGGCTGAGGTACCACTTCCAGATGGTGGCCGACACGACGGCCGGCGTGATGTAGGGGATGAGCAGCAGCGACCGCCACAGCCCGGTGAGCCGCACCGACCGGTGCGCGAGCAGCAGCGCCGCGGCGTAGCCGACGACCAGGGCGCCGGCCACGGACAGCACGACCCACACCACGGTGTTGCGCAGCATCTGCCCGAAGTCCGGGGCGGCGGCCAGGTCGCGCAGCGCGTCCCAGCCGGAGGACGACAGCCCGCCGGCCAGGACCGCCAGCATCGGCAGCCCGGCCAGCGCCACCATGACCAGCACCGCGGGCGCGGTCAGCGCCGGCCCGGTCCAGGTCCCGCGGCGCGCGCGTCGCGCCCGCCGCGGGTCCGGGCCACCACCCCCCGGGTGGCCCGGACGCTTCTGTGCTTCGCTGTGCGTGCTCACGGTTACGGCTTCAGGACCTTCGCCGCCTGGTCGGCGATCTGCTGCCCGGCCGCCGCGGCGCCGATGCGGCCGAGCGCGACCTGCTGCTGCGCGCTGTAGACGGTCGCGGTGAGGTCCGTCATGCCGGTGTAGCCGGGGTTGGGCCGGGCGTGGGCGAGCTGGTCGAAGAAGGGCTTGATCAGCTCGGTGCTGAACTTGGTGTCCGTGCCGGCGCTGGTGCGGGCCGGGAAGGTCTGGGTGAGCGCCGCCATGTTCTGCGGCCGGGCCAGGAACTGCACGAACTTGCGGGTGTCGTCGGCCTTCTTGGTCTTGGCCGGCACGAGGAACGAGAAGCCGTCGGCGCTGACCGTGCCGGGGCCGTCGGTACCCGGGTAGAGGGCGGTGCCGAGGTTGATGCCGGCCTGCTGGATCGGGGTCACGTCGAAGGCGCCCCCGACGTACATCGCGATCTTCTTGTTGATGAACAGGTCACGCAGGCCGGTGTTGTCCACCTCCAGCGACGACTTGCTGGCCCAGCCCTCGGTGACGGACGAGCCGATGAGGTTCAGCGCGTCGGCCGCCTTGCCGGGGTCGACCTTCACCGTCGAGCCGTCGACGGTGAACGCGCCGCCATCGGTGAAGTACTGGTCGATCCAGCGGGTGACGGTGTTGGCGTCGTTGCCCAGCGGCCACGCCGTGCCGCTGACGCCGTTCTTCGTGGTCGCCTTCGCGATCGTGGTGAACTGCGCCCAGGTGGTCGGCGGCGCCGTGAAGCCGGCCGCGGCCAGCATGTCCTTGTTGTAGATGAGCGCCGAGCCGTCCCAGCGGAACGGTACGCCGTAGGTCTTGCCGCCCAGCGACACCGCGTCCAGCGCCGACGGGAGGAAGTCGTCGCGCGCCATGTCGCCGGTGAACCAGGACGAGACGTCCAGCAGCTGCCCCTTGCCCGCGTAGAGCCCGGTGCGGGAGGTGAGCTCGGTGATGACGTCGGGCCCGGTGCCCGACTCCAGCGCCACCCGGATCTTGTCGGCCATCGTGTCCCAGGTGGTCTCCACGACGGTGACGGTGATCCCCGGATTCTCCTGCTCGAAGGCCGCCACGAGCTTGGCCGCCTCGTCCTTGTCCCAGTTCGGCGACCACCAGGTCAGCGTCCGGGCCCCGCCCTGGTCGCCGTCGGACCCGCCGGAGGTCACCGCGAACGTGACCACGGCGGCGATGACGACCACGATCGCGGCGACGCCGGTGATGAGTTTGGCCCTCAGCGACACGGTGCGCCCCCTGACCGCGGCGGGTCCCCGGTCCCGCCCCGACTCCAGCGAATAATCATGATTACACCCAATTTCGTCGCTTATTCTACATATGCCGGATAGTGTTGCCGCGAACGCCGGACGGCGGTGACCTGCCGGTATCCGATGACAGCGCTGTCTTCCTGTCGTGCCGACGAGCGTGCCGCCTGCATGTCAGCGCTGTCAAGCCCCCGGCGATGTTTGACAAACACCGACGCGGAACCGAGACTCAGCAACGATGTCAGCGCTGTCGAAGTCACCGGCCGGCAACTCCCGGCCGCGCACCGGCCGGCCCACGATGGCCGAGGTCGCGGTGGCCGCCGGCGTGAGCCCGAAGACGGTCTCCCGGGTGATCAACGGCGAGCCCGGCGTCGTCGGCGCCACCGCCGAGCGGGTCGAGCGCGCCATCGCCCAGCTCGGCTACCGCCACAACCACGCCGCCGCGAGCCTCGCCCGCGGCCGGGCGCAGGACAGCATCGGCCTGGTCATCGAGGGCATCGCCGGCCGGTTCTACGCGCAGCTGGCCTCCGGCGTGGAGCAGGTCGCCCGCGCGCACGGCCAGCAGCTGCTCATCGCCTCCTCGGAGGAGGACCCGGCGCGCGAGCGGGACACCATCCTGGCGCTGGCCGGCCGGCAGGTGGGCGGCATCATCGTCGTGCCCCGCTCCGACGACCACCGCTACCTGCGCACGGAGCTGCGCTCCGGCCTGGCCGTCGTGTTCGTCGACCGCCCGCCCCGGCGCATCGCCGCCGACCACGTCATCGTCGACAACGTCGCCGGCGCCCACGACGGGGTGGCCCACCTGCTGCGCCAGGGCCACCGCCGGATCGCGTTCGTCGGCAACGACCTGGCCGTGTCGACCAGCGCCGACCGGCTGGAGGGCTACCGCCGCGCCCACCGTGACGCCGGCCTCGAGCCGGACCCGGCGCTGGTCGTGGTCGGCCCGGCCGACGTCGCCGCCACCGAGGAGGCGGTCGCCCGCCTGGCCACGCTGCCCGACCCGGCCACCGCGGTGTTCACGCAGAACAGCCGGCTGACGATGGGTGCGTGGCGGGCGATCAAGCGGATCGACCGCCCGGTGGCCCTGGTCGGCTTCGACGACTTCGACCTCGCCGACGTCATCGACCCGCCGGTGACGGTGGTCGCCCAGGACCCGGTGGAGCTGGGCCGCCGCGCGATGCACCTGCTGCTGCGCCGGATGCAGCACCCCACCGCCCGCAACCAGCACGA
The DNA here is from genome assembly GCF_050948465.1 of Dactylosporangium sp. CA-092794. NCBI lineage: Bacteria > Bacillati > Actinomycetota > Actinomycetes > Micromonosporales > Micromonosporaceae > Dactylosporangium > Dactylosporangium sp. CA-092794. The sequence goes on from NZ_CP192044.1 coordinate 6,003,739, forward strand.
GGTCCTGCCGACCCGGCTGATCGTCCGCGGCAGCGGCGAGATCTCCCCGCCCCGGCCCTGACCCCCCGGGCGCTACGCCGCCGGCCGCCGGCCGTTCGCGGCCCGGGCCAGCGCCGTCGCCGCCGCCATGAGGCCACCGCACAGCAGCGCCACCTCGCGGACCGAGGTCGCGGGCGAGCCCCCGCGGATCAGCATGCCGGCGCCGGTGACGGCGAGCGTGACCGCGGACTGCTGGGCCGTGGCGAGCACCCCGGCGGCCCGCGCGACGGCGCCGGGCAGCGCTCCGCCCAGCGCGACGGCCGTCAGCGGCGGCAGGAGCAGGCCCACGCCGGCCCCGCAGAGCGCGAGCGGCACCGCGTAGCCGCCGCCGGCCGTGAGCAGGGCGATGCCGGCCAGCGCCAGCACCGGCCCGGCCCACCAGACAGCCCGGGGCAGCGCCCGGCCGGCCAGCGACGTGAGCGCGAAGCCGGCGCCGTAGGCCGCGAGGGTCAGGCCGGCCGCCGCCGCCGAGGCGTGCCGGTCGTCCTGCAGCCGGACCGAGAGCGCGAGCAGCAGGGCGGCCTGGACGGCGTAGACCGCGCCGGTCGCCGCCACCGCTAGCACCGCCCGCCGATCGGCGAAGGTCGGCGCCGGGCGGTGCTCGCGGTGGCGGCGCACGGCAAGGGCGACGACCAGCACCGGGGCGGCCAGCAGACTCAGCAGGACGGGCGGGCTCCAGCCGGCCGCGCGTTCGATCGTGACCGGCCCCAGCACCGCCGCCAGCGCCCCGACGGTGAGCAGCAGCCCGGCGCCGTCGACGCGGGGCCGCCCCGCCGAGCGGTCCGGCGGCCACCGGCGGATGAGCGCGAGCACCGCCGAGCCGAGCAGCAGCTCCACCCCGAACGGCGCCCGCCAGCCCAGGCCGGCCGGCAGCGCGGCGACGAGCAGGCCGCCGAGCAGCTGACCGCCGACGCTCCCGGCGCCCAGCGTCGCGCCGAGCATCGCGAACGCGCGGTGCCGCTCCCGCCCGGGAAATGCGGCCACCATCGTGAACGCCTGCGGCACCATGACCGCGGCCGCCAGGCCCTGCGCGAACCGGGCGGCCAGCAGCGCGGGCAGGACCGGCGCCGCCGCGCACGCGAGGCACGCGGCGACGTATCCGCAGACCCCGGCGGCCAGCATCCGGCGCGGGCCGTACCGGTCGCCGATGACCCCGCCGGCGAGCAGCCCGGCCGCGTAGGGGACGGAGAACGCGGCCAGGATCAGCTCGGCACCGCTGCCGCCGCCGGTCAGGTCGCGCTGCGCGACCGGCGCGGCGATGCCCATGGCGAAGAAGTCGAACAGCGCCAGGAACAGCACCGCCAAGGGCAGCGGCAGCGGCCCCGGCGGCCGCCCGCCGGGCGTGGTCATCGCGTCCAGCCGCCGAGCTCCATCCGGGTCGCGGCGAGGGTTTCGAGGTCGCCGCCGATCGTGACGGTCGTGGTCTTGCTGTCGGTCATGCGATCGATCGTGGGGCGGACCGTCCTGAGCAGCCAGACCGGCTCATGGCTACCCCTGGCGGGTGCAGGCTTTCAGTCCGTCGAGCGCCAGGGTCACGAAGCGGCGGCGATGGTCACGTCCGCGGCGCGGCAGGGCGGACGCGATGTCTCCGTGATCATGGTGCTCGCGGTGACCGCACACCGGGTTTGCCATGATCCCGGAGACTTGTGGTACACGGGGGTACATCAGCGCTCCGTGATCATGAAAAACCGCTGGTGCCGGTGCCGGGTTTTGCATGATCGCGGAGACTTCCGGTCGCTGCGCCGTGCTGCGCGGCGGGGTCGCTCGTCGGCGGAAGGCGTCGGTGTGGCCTCGCACCGCTCGCGGACGGATCGGGGGAGCGGCGCCGGTGAGGTTGGCCGGTGATGCGCGGCGCGGTCATGGAATGCGCTAGCGGCGGTACTCCCCGCCGGGGCGGGCCGTTTCTAGGTTCGAGGCGTGTTCACGATCGCCCAGCTCGGCGCCTGGAGCAAGACCGTCGAGTTCCCCGTCACCCGGGACCGTATCGCGGCCTACGCGGCGGCCACGAACGATCCAATGCCGCGGCACGCCGACGGTACCGTCGCGCCGCCGGTCTTCGCCGTCGTGCCCGGCTTCGGGGCGATGGCCGAGGCCACGCTCGGCGTCGCCCCGCCGGACGCGGCCTCGCGGATCCTGCACGGCCAGCACGACATCCACGTCACCCGGCCGATCGTGCCCGGCGACCTGCTGCGCTGCCGGGCGCAGGTCATCGGCGTGCACCGGCGCAGCTCCGGGGTCGTCGTCACGACCCTGCTGGAGACCACCGGGGACGGCGGCGAGCCGGTCAACGAGCAGTATTTCACCGGCTTCTTCCGCGGCGCGGAGCACACCGGCGACGCGGGCCGCACCGCCCCGGACCACCGCGCCGGCCGGGCGGAAGGCGCGCCGGACCTGGCCGTCACCCAGCACATCGACGCCGACCAGCCGCGGCGGTACGCGGAGGCGTCCGGCGACTTCATGCCGGTCCACCTCGACGACGCCTTCGCCCGCAAGGCCGGCCTGCCCGGCGTCATCGTCCACGGGCTGTGCACGATGGCATTCGCCTCGCACGCGCTGGCCGGCGCGATCGCCCCCGGCGACCCCACCCGGCTGCGGCGCCTGGCGGTGCGGTTCAGCGCGCCCGCCTTCCCCGGCCACGCGATCACCACGAACGCCTGGCGCACCGCGGAGCATCGCTACCGCTTCGAGACCCTCGGCGACGACGGCAAGCCGGTCATCACGGACGGCCTGGCCGAGTTCACCGGCTGAAGGAGACAACCATGAGCAGCAAGGTCTACGTCATCGGCGTCGGCATGACGAAGTTCGAGAAGCCGGGCCGGCGGGAGGGCTGGGACTATCCGGACATGGCGCGCGAGGCCGGCACCGCGGCCCTCGACGACGCCGGGATCTCCTACGGCACGGTCCAGGAGGTGTACGCGGGGTACGTCTACGGCGACTCCACCAGCGGCCAGCGCGCCGTCTACGAGCTCGGCCTGACCGGTGTCCCCGTCGTCAACGTCAACAACAACTGCGCCACCGGCTCCACGGCGCTCTGGCTCGCCGCGCGGGCGGTGCGCGGCGGCGCCGACAGCGTGCTGGCGATCGGCTTCGAGAAGATGGCGCCGGGCTCGCTGTCCGAGCAGTACGCCGACCGCGCCCTGCCGCTGGGCCGGCACGTGGCGGAGCTGGAGCGGCTGCGCGGCCCCGGCCGCCCGATGGCGCCGTGGATGTTCGCCGAGGCCGGTCGCGAGCACATGGAGCGCTACGGTACGACCGCCGAGCAGTTCGCCCGGATCGCGGTGAAGAACCACCGGCACTCGGTCAACAACCCCTACGCCCAGTTCCAGCGGGAGTTCACGCTGGAGGAGGTGCTCGCCTCGCCCGGGATCGTCGCGCCGCTCACCCGCCTGCAGTGCTCGCCCACCTCGGACGGCTCGGCGGCCGCGGTGCTCGCGAGCGAGTCCTTCGTGGACCGCCACGGCCTGGCCGGCCGGGCGGTCGAGATCGTGGGCCAGGCGATGGTCACCGACTTCGCCGAGACCTTCGACGGTACGGCGGCCGCGCTCGTCGGCGCGCACATGAGCCGGGCCGCCGCCCGGGCCGTCTACGAGCAGGCCGGCGTCGTACCGCAGGACCTCAGCGTCATCGAGCTGCACGACTGCTTCTCCACCAACGAGCTGCTCACCTACGAGGCGCTGGGCCTGTGCGCCGAGGGCGAGGGCGGCAAGCTCGTCGACGCCGGCGACACCACCTACGGCGGCCGCTGGGTGGTGAACCCGTCCGGCGGGCTCATCTCCAAGGGCCACCCGCTCGGCGCGACCGGGCTCGCCCAGTGCGCCGAGCTCACCTGGCAGTTGCGCGGCGCCGCCGGTGCGCGGCAGGTCCCGGCCGCCGCCGGGCGCACCGCCGTGGCCCTCGCCCACAACATCGGTCTCGGCGGCGCCGCCGTGGTGACCGCCTACCGCCCCGCCGACCGCTGACGTACCGAGGAAAGGACAACGCTGGACATGGGGAAACTGGACGGACGCGTCGCGCTGGTCACCGGGGCCGGGCGGGGGATCGGCCGCGAGATCGCGCTCAAGCTCGCCGCCGACGGCGCCGCCGTGGTGGTCAACGACCTCGATGCCGAGCCGGTCAAGCAGACCGTCGCCGACATCGAGGCGGCCGGCGGCAGCGCCGCCGAATGCGCGGGCAGCGTCACCGAGCCGGAGTTCGCGGAGCGCTTCGTCGGCACCGCGACGCAGCGGTTCGGCGGCGTCGACATCATCGTGAACAACGCCGGCTACACCTGGGACTCGGTCGTGCAGAAGATGACCGACGAGCAGTGGGACGCGATCCTCGACGTGCACCTCAAGGCGCCGTTCCGGATCCTGCGCGCCGCCCAGCCGGTCATCGCCGAGGCGGTCAAGCGGGCCCGGGCGGCCGGCGCGCCGGTGCCCTGCCGGAAGGTGGTCAACATCTCGTCGGTGGCCGGGCTGAGCGGCAACGCCGGCCAGGCCAACTACGCCTCGGCGAAGGCCGGCATCACCGGGCTGACGAAGACGCTGGCGAAGGAGTGGGGACGGTACAACGTCACCGTCAACACCGTCGCGTTCGGCTTCATCCGGACCCGGCTCACCGACACCACCGCCGGCGACGACAGCGGGGCCATCGTCGTGGAAGGCCGCGAGATCAAGGTGGGCGTGAACCCCCAGCTGCTCGCCGCCGTGGAGCGCTCGATCCCGCTCGGGCGGGCCGGCACCCCGGCCGAGGCGGCGGGCGCGGTCTACCTGTTCTGCCTGCCCGAGTCCGACTACATCAGCGCGCAGACGATCGTGTGCAGCGGCGGCCTGACGATCTGAGCGGCGATCGGGTCAGACCGGCACGGCGACCACGCTGCCGGTGCCGGGCTGGGGGCCCTGTGGCCCCCAGCCCGCGGTCAGCATGAACAGCCGGCAATCGCCCACCGCGCTCGCGTTCCCCAACGGCATGGTCGTCACGCCCGGGGGCGAGCTGGTCGTGGCCGAGTCCTACGCCGCCCGGCTCACCGCGTTTCGCATCGGGCCAGCGCGCGGGCCGGCGGCACGTTGACGCCGAATCGTGCCGTCCACCGCGGCTGGGTCACACGGATCCCGGCACCGGTCGCGGCCACCGCAGCCGCGTATTCGGCCGATTGATCCGCGCGGATGGTCTCGACCCGATACTCGGTGTCGACGGCGCACGGCCGTCCCGACCGGAGGCGACCATGTCCAAGCCGTGGAACCGACGCGCAACGTGCGCCGCGGTGGCGCTGTCGCTCGCGCTCGCCGGCTGCGGCCACAAGACCGCCGACGGGGCGGGTGCCGCGAACCCGGCGCCGTCCGGCGCGGACGGGTTCACGGCGGCCGCCGCGGCCGGGGTGCTCGCCGAGTTCGACAAGGCCGACTCGGCGGCCTCCTCCGCGGGGGACCTGACCACGCTCGGCACGCTGGAGACGTCCCCGGCGCTGGACGTCAGCACCGCGGCCGTGCGCAAGGCGCAGGTCAACGGCCGCACCCAGCCGCCGTTCCGGCACCTCGAGCCGGCCTTCGCGCTGCCGGCGGCCGGCGCGGCGGACCCGTCGTGCTTCCTGGTCGCCGCGACGCTGCAGCTCAGCGGCGGGGAGATCGGCCAGCACGACGTCAGCCAGTTCGTCCGGGCGGGCGACGGGTGGAAGCTCAGCCACAACATCCTCGCCTCCCGCGACGCGGTGCCGATGGTCGGCGAGCTGGCCGGCAAGCCCGCCGTCGTGCCCACCGCCGCCATCGAGGAGACCCGCCGGCGCTCCATCACCGCGGAGATCTTCGCCCGGACCACCGCCACGGTCACCCCGAACCAGTCGCTGGTCGCGCCGAGCACGGTGCTGGACCGGCAGCTCGCCGCCGGCTGGAGCATCTACCAGCAGCAGATGGGTACCGCCGGGATGAAGGTCACCCGGGCGCTGACCGGCTCCGAGTGGTCGGCCTGCGGCGCCGCCACCGGCACGGCCACGATCACCTTCCTGACGCTGTACGCCACCGACACGGTCACCGGCACGGCCGGCAACCGGGTGACGCTCCCGTCGGCCGCGCCCGACCTGGCCGGCACCGGCCACCGCGACCCGGTGCAGGGCACCAGCGTCAAGGTCGACCGGGTCGAGGTCTTCCTGCTCTCCGTGCCGGGCGGCGCCGGCGGCGCGGTCACGGTCCTCGGCCTGGGGGACGCGCCGACGAAGGTGACACCCGTGGAGCAGTGACCGCGGCTGGGAACGGTGTCAACGTATCGACTCACCCTGATCCACCGGAACACCATTGGCAAAAGCGCGAGGAGGGTCGATGCGCCGTCCGCGATTCCGCTCCGACTATCTGCCGGTACGCCTGGCCGGGCCGGACGGCGCGGGCGGCTCCCTGGTGGTCGTGGGGGAGACCCGTAACCTGCTCATCGAGGACCCGGTCGCGGCCGAGCTGGCCGAGCTGCTCGACGGCTCCCGCACCCTCGCCGAGGTCACCACGCAGCTGGCCGCCCGCTACCCGATCGCCGCGCTCGGCTCCGCCCTGCGCCGGCTGCAGCGGCTCGACCTGCTCGCGGCCGCGCCGACCACGGTCGAGCCCCCGGCCGCCGCCGGCTGGGACGCCCGCGGCGTCGAGCCGGACCTCGCCGAGCGGTGGCTGCGCGGCGGGCGGGTCATCCTCGTCGACGCGGGCTCGCCGACCGTCGCCGCGCTCGCCGCGCACCTGAGCACCTGCGGGCTGAGCGTCACCGTCGGTACCCCCGGCGACCTCCCGGCCGGCGAGCCGGACACGCCGCTGCTCGTCGCGCCCGGCTCGCTCATCGATCCGCGGCTGGCCCGGCTCAACGCGGCCATGCTGGCCGAGGGCCGGTCCTGGCTGCTGGTCCGCCCGCACGGCCACGTCGTGCTGGTCGGCCCGCACCTGGTGCCGGGCGAGACGGGCTGCTGGGAGTGCCTGCGCCAGCGCTGGCAGGACAACGAGGAGGTGCCGAACTTCCTCGCGCACCGCCGGCCCGGGCAGGCCCGGGTCGACCCGGTCCGGGCCGCCCTCGCGCCGTTCGCCGGCACGGTGGCCGGGCTGCTCGCGGCCGAGCTGCCGGTCATCGCCGCGCACGGCCGCTCGCCCCGGCTGACCGGCCGGATGTTCGCGCTGGACACCCGCGACCTCTCGGCGAGCACCCACCGGCTGGTCCGCCGGCCGCAGTGCCCGGCCTGCGGGGATCCCGACCGGCTGGCGCCCGTCTTCCCGCTCGAGCTGCGCTCCGCGCCGGCCGAGCCGGCCAGCCGGACGTACGAGCGGCTGGAGCACCACGTCAGCCGGTACCTCGGCGCCGTCACCCGGCTGACACCGCTGGCCGGCAACGATGACGGGGTGAGCTACGCATTCAGCGCCGGGCACAACTTCGCCGTCGCCCGCGGGCCGGGCGTGCTGCGCGGCAACCTCCGCGGGCTCAGCGGCGGCAAGGGCCGCACCGAGATCCAGGCGAAGGTCAGCGCGATCGGCGAGGCCCTGGAGCGCTACTGCGGGGTGTGGCGCGGCGACCGCCCGACCCGCCGGGCCACCTTCGCCGAGCTGGGCGCCGGCCGGGCGGTCCACGTCGAGGAGCTCCTGCGCTTCTCCGACCGGCAGTATGCCGAGCGCGACCGGCGCAACCCGGGGCTCGGCCGGTTCCACCGCATCCCGCGACGGCTGCACCCCGACGAGGAGCTGGAGTGGAGCACCGCCTGGTCGCTCACCGCCGGCGAGCCGCGCGAGCTGCCCGCCGCCTACTGCTGGTATGGCCACCCCGACGGCGCCCGGCTGGACGTGTGCGGATCCGACTCCAACGGCTGCGCCGCCGGTGGTAGCACCGCGGAGGCGGTCCGGCAGGGCTTCTGCGAGCTCGTGGAGCGCGACAGCGTGGCCCTGTGGTGGTATCACCGGGCCCGGCGCCCGGGCGTGGACCTCGACTCGTTCGGCGACCCGTGGTTCGCGCTGGTCCGGCGGTATCACCGCGACCGGCTCCGGCGCGACCTGTGGGTCCTGGACATCACCGCCGACCTGGGCGTGCCGGCGTTCGCCGCGGTCTCGGCCCGCCTCGACGCCGGGGACGGCCCCGAGGAGATCCTGGTCGGCTTCGGCGCGCACCTGGACCCCGCGGCCGCCGTCGGCCGGGCGATCACCGAGGTCAACCAGTTCCTGCCGATGCTGGGCAGCCCCGGCGGCGGCTACGGGGTCACCGAGCCCGACACCGTGCACTGGCTCACCACCGCCCGCCTGGCCGGGCAGCCCTGGCTGCGCCCGGCGCCGGACCTGCCCGAGACGACCGTCGCCACGCACCCCTCGCGCGGCACCGGCGACGCCGCCGCCGACGTGGCGGTGTGCGTGGAGCGGGCGGCGGCGGCCGGGCTCGAGGTGATCGTGCTCGACCAGTCCCGCCCGGACGTCGAGCTGGCCGTGGTCCGGGTCGTCGTGCCCGGGCTGCGGCACTTCTGGCGCCGGCTCGGCCCCGGCCGGCTGTGGCAGGTCCCGGCCCGGCTGGGCTGGACGCCGGTCGCGGCGGACGAGGAGTCGGCCAACCCGTTCAGCGTGTTCTTCTGAAACGAAGGTGAGGACCGTCATGCCACGACCTGCTCCGGCGGTGCCGGACGCCGCAGTGGTGGCGCCGGAGCTGCAGGAGGCGTACCGGTTACGCGGCGACGCCCGGCTGGAGACCACCGACGACGGCACCCTGCAGCTGCGGCAGAGCCGCTTCCGGCTGGTGCTGGACCGGCTCAGCGCCAGCCGGCGGGCCGTGATGCTGCGGCTCACCGAGGGCTGGCTCACCGACAGCGCGGTCGGCGAGCTGGTCGCGGACATCGAGGGGGAGAGCCGCATCCTCAGCGCCCAGGTGCTGCTGCGCCGGCTGGTGGCGCACGCCTGGCTCAGCCGCCGGCTGCAGGTGGCGGCCCGGCCGCTGCTGGAGATCCGGCCGAGGGTGCTCGGCCCGGGCACGCTCGGCCCCGTCGTGCGGCACGAGTCCGGCGTCGCCTACCGGGTGTCCCGGCTGGCCACGATCCACGGCGGCGCCGACGGCCTGGTCGCCTACCGCCCGCTCAACGGCGCCTCGGTCTGCCTGCTCGACCCGCGCGTCGGCGGGCTGCTCGCGCTCGCCGGCACCGACGGCTGCGACGTGGCCGCCGCGGCGGCGCAGCTGGAGGTGAGCGGCGCGGCGGCCGGCCGGGTCCTCGACGAGCTGCTGACCGCCGGGGTGCTGGTGTCGCCGGCCGCCCTGGAGACCGAGGCCCGGCAGCCGGCCGGCTACTGGGCGCCGCAGGAGCTCGCGCTGCACGACCTGTCCCGCCCCGGCTGGCACTCCTGGCCGGTCGGCGGCACCTACCGCTTCCGCGGCAGCATCGACCCCGAGCCGCTGCACCGCACCTTTCCCGGCGCGTCCGCGGTCGACCTGGCCGTGCCCGACCTCGCCGCGGTCGCGGCCGCCGAGCCGTCGCTCAGCGCGCTGATCGCCGCCCGGCGCAGCATCCGCCGGCACGACGACACACACCCGATCTCCGTGCGCCAGCTCGGGGAGTTCCTGTATCGCGTCCAGCACACCGTGCCGACCGGGGAGGCGGACGGGCAGGAGGTGGGCCACCGGCCGTATCCCTCCGGCGGCGGCATCGGCGAGCTGGAGCTCTACGCGGTCGTCAACAACTGCGCCGGGCTCGCCGGCGGGCTGTACCACTACGACGCCGTCACCCACCGGCTGGAGTCCATCCCGGGCCCGCGGCCGGCCGCCGACCGCGTCCTGGGCTACGCGCGGGCCGCGGCGGCGATGCCGTCGGCGCCGCAGGTCCTCATCGTGATGACGGCCCGGGTGGCCCGGCTGATGTGGAAGTACGAGGGGCTGAGCTACGCGATGATGCTCAAACACGCCGGCATCCTGACCGAGCTGATGTATCTGGTGGCGACGTCCATGGCGCTGGCGCCGTGCGCGGTCGGCGCCGGCGACGGAGCGGCCTTCGCCGCGCTGTCCGGGCTGGACCCGCTCGCCGAGCCCGGCGTCGGGGACTTCCTGCTCGGGTCCCGGACGGCGCCGTCATGAGGTTCCGCAAGCAGGCACTGAGCCACCTGGAGAAGCCCGAGGAGCTCGACGAGGTCGTGCGTCTGGCGACGGTGCCGGGCTGGCTGCTCACCATCGCGCTCACGCTGGCCGTGGCGGCCACCGCCACCTGGGCGGTCGTCGGCACGGTCGAGCGCAAGGTCGACGCCGCCGGCGTGCTGATCCACGTCGACGGCGTGTCCGGGCTCGACGCGGTGGCCGGCGGGCAGGTCACCAAGATGTGGGCGTCGCCCACCCAGCGGGTCACCAAGGGCACGCCGATGTACAGCACCGCGACACCGGACGGGCAGGTCACCACCACGACCGCGCCGTGGGACGCCTACGTCGTCAGCGTCCTGGTCACCGAGGGGCAGCTGCTGCAGCCGGGCACCCGCGTCGCCGACCTGGAGCGGCTCGACGGGCCCGACGACGCCCTGCACGCCGCCCTGTTCGTGCCGGCCACCGCCGCCCCGCTGCTGCGCCAGGCCATGTCGGTCGACGTGGTCGCGGCGGCGGTGACCCCCAACGTCTTCGGCACCCTGCACGGCACGATCTCGCAGATCGGCGGCTTCCCGGAGACCGAGGAGTCGCTGCGGGCGTTCCTCGGCTCCGGCTACGACGTGCGCTCCCTGCTGGCCGCCGGCAGCGTCGTGCGGGTCATGGTCCGCCTCGACACCGACCTCGCCTCGCCGACCGGCCTGCGATGGTCGAAGGCGCCACCCCCGTTCCAGCTGCACTCGGTGAGCCAGGTCAGCGCCCAGTTCGTGGTCTCCGTGGAGCACCCGGTCGATTGGCTGCTCAGTTGAGCGCCCCGACGATCGACCTCGACACCCCGCCGCCCGCGGTCCAGCGGCCGCGCCGGCGCCGCGTCCGCACGCCCACCGTCATCCAGATGGAGGCCGTCGAGTGCGGCGCCGCCTCGCTCGGCATCGTGCTGGCCCACTACGGCCGGCACGTGTCCCTGGAGGAGCTGCGCCAGCGCTGCGGCGTCAGCCGCGACGGCTCCACCGCCTCCAGCGTGCTCAAGGGCGCGCGCAGCTACGGCCTGACCGCCAAGGGCTTCCAGCGCGACGTCGACGGGCTGGCCGAGCTGCCGATGCCGGCCGTGCTGTTCTGGAAGTTCTCCCACTTCCTGGTGCTGGAGGGGATGGGCCGCAAGGTGCGGGTCAACGACCCGGCCACCGGCCCCCGGGCGGTGTCGTGGGAGGAGTTCGACAGCGCGTACACCGGCATCGTGCTCACCTTCGAGCCCGGCCCCGGCTTCAAACGCGGCGGCTCGCGCTTCCGGGTGCTGCCCGCGCTCGCCGCCCGCTGGCGCAACCTCGGCACGGTGATCCCGCAGACCGTCCTGCTCGGCATGCTCATCGCGCTGGTCGGCCTCGCCATGCCGGCCATGACCCGGGTCTTCGTGGATCGGGTGCTGCTGGGCAACGGCCGCGGCGCGCTGGCCGGCCTGCTGGTGACGATGGCCGGCGCGGCCGTGCTCACCGCGCTGGCGAGCCTGCTGCAGCAGCGGCTCATGGTGCGCACCGAGACCGCCCTGGCGCTCGGCAGCGCCAGCCGCTTCTTCCGCCGGCTGCTGCGCCTGCCGGTGACCTTCTTCGACCAACGGCAGGCGGCCGACCTCACCCGCCGGGTGCGCAGCAACGAGGTGGTCGCCGACGTGGTCGCCCGGCACCTGACCACGACCGCGGTCGACGTGGTGCTGGTGCTCGCCTACGGCGTGCTGCTGTGCCAGTACGACGTGCTGCTCGGCCTGGCCGCGACCGCGTTCGCCGGGCTGAACATCGCCGCGCTGCGCTACGTGTCCGGCCTGCGCACCAGCGCGGCGGCGAGCCTGCAGGCCGACCGCGGCAAGCTGTACACCACCGTCTACACCACAATCCAGATGATCGAGTCGGTCAAGGCCAACGGCGGGGAGCAGCAGGGCTACCAGCGCTTCGCCGCCCAGGCCGCGGCCGTGGTCTCCAGCCAGCAGCGCCTGGGCGTGCCCACCGCGATCCTGTCCGTGGTGCCGACCCTGATCGCCGCGCTCAACGCGACGGTACTGCTCGCCCTGGGCAGCCAGCGGGTGCTGGAGGGCGCGCTGTCCGTCGGCGCGCTGGTCGGCATGCAGGCGCTGGTCGTGGCGATGAACCGGCCGGTCACCGACCTCACCGTGCTCGGCGCCCGGCTGCAGGACATGAGCGCCGACCTGAACCGGCTGCGCGACGTCGAGCGGTATCCGCTGCCGGCGCCGGTGCGCCCGCACGGCGGGCTCGCGCCGATGGACGGCCACCTGCGCATCGGCGCCGTCACCTTCGGCTACAACCCGCTGACCGATCCGCTGCTCAAGGGCTTCGACCTGGACCTGCCGCCCGGCTCCCGGGTGGCCCTGGTCGGCGGCTCGGGCAGCGGGAAGAGCACCGTGGGCCGGCTGGTCGCCGGGCTCTACGAGCCGTGGGCCGGGCAGGTGCTGGTCGACGGGCGGTCGCGGGCGGAGACCGACGCGGAGCTGTGGGCGGCGAGCGTCGCCATGGTCGACCAGGACCAGCTGCTCTTCGAGGGCACCGTGCGGGACAACGTGACGCTGTGGGACCCCAGCATCGGCGACGACGAGGTGATCCGGGCGCTCACCGACGCCGCGATCTACGACGACGTGGCGGCCCGCCCGGGCGGGCTGAGCAGCGTCGTGGTCGAGGGCGGGCGCAACTTCTCCGGCGGGCAGCGCCAGCGGCTGGAGATCGCCCGCGCCCTGGTCCGCCGCCCGCGCGTGCTGGTGCTGGACGAGGCGACCAGCGCGCTGGACGCGGAGACCGAGCGCACGATCGACTTCAACCTGCGCCGCCGCGGGGCCACCTGCCTCATCGTGGCGCACCGGCTGTCCACCGTGCGCGACTGCGACCTCATCGTCGTGCTCGACGCCGGCCGCGAGGTGGAGCGCGGCACCCACCAGGAGCTGATGGCCCTCGACGGCCAGTATGCCCGCCTGGTCCGCGACCAGTGAGGAGGTTCGCCCGTGGATGACCCGGCGCTCATCGGGGCTTCGGAGCCGGTCACGCAGCGGCCGTGCCGGCTGTCCGGCCGCGGCGGTGGCTACCTGGTGACCGGCGACGGGGCCGACGTCTTCGCGGTCCAGGGCACGCAGTCCCGCCGGCACTACGTCGCCCGGATCCCGGCCGGCAGCCTCGTGCCCGACGTGGTCGCGCCCGCCGACTGGCAGTTCGTGCTCGTCCCGCTGCCCGGCGCGCGGCTCTATGAGGTACCCCTCGAACCGGACGGCCCCGAGGACGCCACCGGCGCGGTGATCGCGGCCCTGGAGCGGATGCTGATGGCCGTCGCCGACGCCGTGCGCACCGGGCAGGGCCCCCGGGAGGCCGTGGTCCTGCACCAGCACCAGAGCCTCGCGCTCGCCGCCGGCAGCGCCGTCACCGGCAACCACCGGCTGTGCTGGGTGCGGGTGCTCGGCGCGCGGCTGCGGCGCAACGGCGGCGGGCCGGCGGAGGTGTACGGCGAAGACCGCCCGGCCCTGCTCGCCGGCCGCGACTGGCTGATCGCCGAGGGCGCCGGCACCGTGGAAGCGGCGAGCACCCACGACCTGCTCGCCGCCGGCGAGCTGTGGCCGACGATCCGGGACTTCCTGACCCGCCTGGTCAGCGTCGTGGCGGCCGCCATCGAGGCCGACGACGCGGCGTTCCTGCACTCCCTGCAGCGGCGCAAGCAGGTCAACGCGGCGACCGTGGCCGGCGCCGCCCAGCGCGCGCTGTCGGTGGTGGGCCGCACCTTCGCGGCCCACCACGCGGCCGAGCCGTCGACCGAGGTCGAGCGGGTCGAGCGGGTGGTGGCGGCGCTGCGGCTGCTCACCGCCGCCGCCGGCGTCCCGGTCGCCGCCCCGGCCGACCGGCGCCAGCCGATGTCGACCGACCGGGAGGCGGTCGCGGCCGTGGCCCGCGGGGCGGCGCTGCACCTGCGCGACGTCAAACTGCCGCCAGGCTGGTGGCGGCGCGACCTCGGCCCGCTGCTCGGCTGGCGGCTCGGGGACGCCGGTGAGCGGGCCGAGTGCCTGGTCTTCCGGCGAGGCCGCTACCACCGCATCGACCCGGTGACCGGCGCCACCCAGCGGCTGGGGCCCGCAGCGGCCCGGGACTATCTCGCCAGCGCCACGCAGGTCCAGCTGCCCCTGCCGACCCGGACCACGCCCCGCCAGATCCTGCGGCTGGGGCTCGCCGGCGCCGGCGGCGACCTGCGCGGGCTGCTCGTGTCCGGCGTCATCGTCGCCGCGCTCGGGCTGGTCACGCCGATCGTCACCGGCCTCGCGCTGGCCCGCCTCGCCGCCGACGTGTCGGCGACGGGGCTGCTGGAGTTCGCCGCCATCCTGCTGGTCAGCGCGATCGTGGCGGCGCTGGTCGGGGTGTACCAGAGCCTGCGGCTGCTGCGCCTGGAGGGCCGCGCCGAGGCGGGCTCCGACCTGGTGCTGTGGGACCGCCTGCTGCGCCTGCCGGTCCGGTTCTTCCGCGACACCACCAGCGGCGAGCTGGCCAACACCATGCTCGGTGTCTCGTTCGCCCGCGAGGCGCTGTCCGGGCTGCTCGCCCAGGCCATCACCGCCGGCCTCACCATCGTCGCGGTGCTGACGCTGCTGTTCGTGCTCAACACGCCGCTCGGCATCGCCGGGCTGGGCGTGGTCGGCTTCGCCGCCGTCCTCGTCGTGCTCCTCGGCGTGCTGATCGCCCGCCGGCAGAGCGCGGCCCTCGGCCCGGAGAACCACGCGGCCGCCCTGACCAACCAACTCCTCGGCGGCATCACCAAGATCAAGCTCGCGGCGGCCGAGGACCGCGCCTACAGCGGCTGGTCCGACGCGGTCGCCGCGGCGCGGGCGGCGCTCAACCGGGTGCGCGGCGTCCAGGCGGTGCTCATGGCCTCCGCGCCGGTCCTGCCGGTCGCCGGCCAGTTGCTGTTCTTCGGGGTACTGGCGGGGCGGCTCGCCACCCGGGTGAGCGTCGGCGACTTCTTCATCGCGAGCATCACCTTCACCCTGCTCCTGGCCGCCGTGCTCGGCCTCGTGTCGGCCAGCGTGGAGATCCTCGCCGTCGTGCCCCGGCTGGCCGGCCTCGGCCCGGTCGTGTCGGCGGAGCCGGAGCGGCGCCCGGAGCGGGTCGACCCCGGGGAGCTGCACGGCGCGATCTCGGTCAGCCACGTCACGTTCGGCTACCACCCGGACGAGCCGCCGGTCCTCGACGACGTGTCGCTGGAGATCCGGCCGGGCGAGTTCGTCGCCGTGGTCGGCCCCAGCGGCTGCGGCAAGTCGACGCTGCTGCGCCTGCTGCTCGGCTTCGAGCAGCCGCGCAGCGGTGCGGTGCGCTACGACGGCCACGACCTGGCGGAGGTGGACGTCCAGGCGGTGCGCCGGCAGTGCGGCGTGGTGCTGCAGGACGGGACCTTGTTCGCCGGCAGCATCCGGGACAACATCTGCGGCGCGGGCAGCTTCAGCCTGGCGCAGGTCTGGGACGCCGCCCGGCTGGCGGGCCTCGACGGTGACATCGAGCGGCTGCCGATGGGCATGGCGACGATGGTCCCCTTCGGCGGCGGCACGCTGTCGGTCGGGCAGCGGCAGCGGATCCTGGTCGCCCGGGCCCTGGTCGACCGCCCGCGCGTGCTGTTCTTCGACGAGGCGACCAGCGCGCTGGACAACCGCACCCAGGAGATCGTGACCGCCAGCACGGCCGCGCTGGCCGCGTCGCGGGTGGTGATCGCCCACCGCCTCTCGACGGTCCGCGACGCCGACACGATCGTGGTCATGGAGCGCGGCCGGATCGTGCAGCAGGGCAGCTTCGCGGAGCTGATCGCCGACACCCACGGCCTGTTCTACCGCCTCGCCCGGCGCCAGCTGCTGGTCGACGCCCCGCCGTCACCGGCGCCCGCCCCGGCAAGCTGAGCGTCTCGGCGAGTCCTACGGCCAGCTGCTGGTCCTTGCCCCGCCGGCGCCGGCGCCCGCCCCGGTCAGCTGAGCGTTTCGGCGTGCCAGCTGGTCGACGTCCCGCCGTCGCTGGCGCCCGCCCCGGCTAGCTGAGGGTTTCGGCGAGTCCTATGGCCGTCGACTGCAGCAGGAGCCGGAGCCGGGGCTGGAAGTCCAGCGCGACGTGGCCCCAGGCCGGCACCTGCCGGTAGAGCGCGGCGAGCGTCGGGGTCGGGTGGGACACCTGCCAGAAGCTCGCCGCCAACGCGAGGGCCGCGGCCATCAGGGCCCGGATCTGCTCGACCGTCATGCCGCTCGCGCGATCGAGCGCCGCCACGATGTCGTCGTGGGCGGCGAAGGAGCTGGTCTTGTAGCGGCGGGCGCGCTCGAGGTCGACGTCGCCTTCGAGGCTCAGCGTCACGTGCGTCAAGAGGTCGCAGAAGACCGGCAGGGCCGCGATGGTGTCGGCCAGCAACGTCGCGACCTCGCGCGGCCCGAGCCCGCCGCTTGGCGCGGCGGTGGTCGTGTTGCTTAGCCCGGCGGTGGTCGCGTCGCTTGGCGCGCCGGTGGTTGTGTCGCTGAGCCCGGCGGTGGTCGCGTCGCTTGGCGCGGCGGTGGTTGTGTCGCTTGGCCCGGCGGCGACCGCGTTGCTGATTGCGTCGCGCCATTGGCGCCAGCCTCGCTCGGCGAGCTCGAGCAGCAGCTCCTCCTTGCTGGCGTAGTAGCGCCGCACGCCGGTGCGGTGCAGTCCGGCCCGGTCGGTGACCGGCGCCAGCGTGACGAACCGGACGCCGCCCAGCTCCAGGGCGATCGCCTCGGCGGCGGCCAGGAGCTCCTCGGCGCGGCGCGCCTTGTCGTCGACCGATCGGGCCCGCTGCTGCATCGGGCGAGTTTAGCGCACCCGATGATGCGTTATCCCGCGGCGCCGTGCTACGGTCGCGGTTAACGCATCACCGAGTGCGTTATGACGAGGAGGCGCCTCATGAAGGCTGTTCAGGCCACGCGATTCGGAGACCCGGCCGCGCTCGCGGTCGTCGACCTGCCGGATCCGGTGCCCGGCCCGGGCCAGATCGCGATCGACGTCACGCACGCCGCGGTCGGCCTCATCGACCTGTTCGGCCGCGAGGGCCTGTTCCGGGACCGGCCCGGCATGCCGCGGCCGCCGTACGTTCCCGGCCTGGAGGTCGCCGGCACCGTCCGCGCGCTCGGCGACGGCGTGACCAGCTTCGCGGCCGGCGAGCGGGTCGTGTCGATGTCGGCCACCGGCACCGGCGGTTACGCATCGGTGTACATCGCGCAGGCGCCCCTCGTCGTGTCGACCGAGGGTTACGATCTCGACCCCGCCCTCGCCGTCTCCGTCGTGCCGAACGCGGCCATGGCCCACGTCGCCCTCACCCGGATCGCCCACCTCGCCGAGGGCGAGCGCGTCCTGGTCCACGGCGCACTGGGCGGCTTCGCCGCCGCGTTCCCCGGCATCGCGAAGCGGCTCGGCGCCGCGCGGGTGGTGGGCTCGGTGCGGCCGGGCAAGCTGAGCGCGGCCGCGACGACCAAGCTGCCCTACGACCGGATCGTCGACTCCACCGGACTGCCCGACACCCTCGGCGACGAGCGGTTCGACGTCATCGTCGACCCCGTGGGCGGCGAGCTGCGCACCCGGAGCCTGGACCTGCTGGCACCCGGCGGTCGCCTCGTGGCGGCCGGGAACGCCAGCGGCGACTGGGACCATCGGCTCGACAGCAACCGGCTGTGGCTGGGCGGCATCAGTGTGTCCGGCTTCAGCGCGGGCGCCTACCTGCCCACACACCCCGAGGCGATCCGGCCCGCCCTCGACGCGGCGCTGGCGGCGGTCGCCGCCGGGCTGGGCGACACCGAACTCGACGTGCTCCCGTTCTCCGCGGCCGCCACCGCACACGAGCGCATGCACAGCCGCGCGCTCAACGGCCGCATCGTCCTCACCCCGGACCCGCAGTAGGACGGACAACCGGGGCATAACGCCAGCTGCCGCCCGGTTTTCGCCCGACGGGCCGGGGCGAGGTCGCAATCCGTCTCGCACGCAGCGCCGACCATGCGGTGCAGGCCGCGCCGGGCGGCTCCTGCGACGCGAGGCCGGCGAGCGGAGCCACGGCAAGCGGCAACGGCGAACAACCAGCGCAGCGGTGCGAGGCAGGCCCGGCCAGGGAGAACGCGTCCGGCCGGGGCGGCGGCAGCCGGGTCAGGGCCACGGTCGGTTTGCCCCAGACCGGAGGTGACAACCGCCAAATGCAACGGCGTCGGCCGCGCTATGTCTCCGTGATCATGCTCAACCGGCCGAGTGCACCACGCGATTTTCGTGATCGCGGAGACAAAACGTACGCCTGGGTACCGTATGTCTCCGCGATCATGAGACACCCGGGGTGCCGGCGCGGCTGCGTGCATGATCGCGGAGACTTATGGTCGACGAATCGGATATATGCCCCGTCAGGCGAAAAATCCGATAAGTCGCGGCGCGGAGCGCCCGACTTATCGGTGCGCCGGGCGCCCCGCGGTGCGAGGCCGGTGGCGTGGGTGGAGGGGCGGGGCCAGGGGTCAGCCGTTGTCGATGGTTTGGGTGTCCTCGAGGTGCAGGTCGATGTCGACGCGGCGGGTGATCAGGTCGAGCATCGAGCCCTGGCCGTGGTTCTCCACGGCGATGCGGAACGCCTCGGCCAGTAACACGGTGAGGGCCTGGCTCAGGACCGTCACCTCGCGGTCCAGTTCCTCCCACGAGGCGGCCCGCGGGCGGGTCAGGTCCGGCGCGAGCGACAGCACCCGGGCGCTGGTCTCGCGCACCATCTCGTCGGCGATCTCGCGGACCCGGTCCAGCACCTCGGCGAGCAGCCGCACCGCCTCGGTCGCGCGGACGCCGGCGCGCTCCAGTTCGAGTGCCGAGCGTAAGGCGCGGTTGCGGACCGTGCGGATCGTGCCGTCCTCGGCGCGGACCACGACGCCGTGGCGGTTGAGCGTGGTGACCAGCGCCGGGTGGTCGGCGTTGAGTCGCTGGACCAGCGTGGCCATCGCCTCGCGGGCCGGGTCGCTGCTGCTCACCCCGAGCAGTCGCTCGATCGAGACGAGGTTGAATCCCTGCCGCTGCAGCGACTTGATCGCCTCCAGGCGGCGCACGTGGCTGTCGTCGTAGACGGCGGTGCGGCCCCGGCGTAAGGGCGGGGCCAGCAGCTTGCGCGCCTGGTGCGCCCGGATGTTGCGCGGGGACATGCTCACCATGCTGGCCAATGTTTCGATGGTGTATCCATTGGGTGACTCGTTCAGCATTTCCGCGGACGCAATAGTCACGGTTACCTCCAACGCCCGCGCTGCGCTGCTCCCGACCGAACGCGCGGTTCCCGCGGGATGCTCACTATATAGACCGGCATGCCGCGTCGGCTACATCCGCACAGTTGCACTTCGTCGTGCAAGCGTGGGATTCCGCGGGGCCGTCGGATCTGTCCCTGCCGCCGAATGTCCGGCATCTGAACATGGCGTTTCCCGGCGATGGACCATCGGGCGCCGGCACCGGGCCGGGTCGGGCGGCAACAATCCGTGACGGCGTTTCGGCGGCCGGGGCGGTCCGATTGCCGAATTCGGTGGAATCTATTTGCCGGCGTTGGACGCGCCATTTGTGCCGGTGAGCATGAACCTGCGGAAGGCGGCGCAGGCGGCCGCCACCGCCGTCCGGCCGCGCCGGATCGGACGTTTCCCCGGACAGGAGGAGCCCATGGATTCCGTGGAGCGCGGGACATTCGTCGCCGCCTTCGGCCGGCTGGTCGCCGACGTGTGGAGCGATCCAGCCGTCGAGACGCGGCTCGCCCAGGAGCCGCGCGCGCTGGTCGCCGACTACGGCCTGCGCGTGCCCGAGGAGGTGGACCTGCGGGTGGTCCGCGACACCGCGGCCGCCGAGCCCGACCTGGAGGCGCAGGTCCGGGCGTGGCGCGACTGCCACGAGACCGGTGTGCTGCACCTTTACATTCCCGCCATGGACGCGATTGACGACGCCCCGCTCAGCGAGGACGAGCTGGACGACGTGGTCGCCGGTCTCGACGCCAGTTGCGCGTGCTGCTGCCCGTGCTGCTGCACGTGACAGTGGTGAATTTGGCATTGACGAATTGCATTGTTTCATGACGTCTTCGAGTCCCGTCGGCCGCACTTCGTGTCAGTGGGTCCGGCGCGCTTGTCCCGGGCATTTCGACGATCGTAGCGTCGGCTTATCGGCGGACGCCCGGTAAACGAATCCGCATAGCCCGAACCGGAAGGAAAAGTCCATGACCACGGACGCGACCCCCACCGATTTCGACCGCAAGTACTCGGCCCTGCTGATCGCCGTGTGGCGCAGCGACACCGAGATGGCCAAGCTGCTGGCCGACCCCACCGCCTACGCCATCCAGGCCGGCCTGCCGGTCGAGGCCGGCGCGACCGTCACCGTCGACGGCAGCCAGCCCGACGGCCTGCTCACCCGCACCGAGATCGTCGAGGCGTGGAGCCGGCACGTGCTCCGCGTGCCCGAGCAGCCGCTCGCCTCGGTGGAGGAGCTCAGCGACGCCGAGCTCGACGTGATCGCCGCCGGCAGCAACAACATCAACCTGTACAAGTCCAAGTAAGCCCCGCGCGATGTCCACGCTCACCCAGGCGATCCGCCACCGCAGCGGAACCTATCGGACGCTCACCGCGGCGCAGACGTGGGAGCGCGTGCGCCCCCAGCTGCCCGCGTTCGCGATCACCCGGGTCGCGGACATCACGCTGCTCGACGAGATCGGCCTCCCGGTCCACGTCGCGTACCGGCCCACCGGCAAGACGCTCGCGGTGAGCGTCGGCACCGGGCTCACGCACGACCAGGCCCGCGTCAGCGCCGTCATGGAAAGCATCGAGGGCTGGCATGCCGAGAATCCCCGGCTGGAGATCATCGCCCGATCGCCGGCCGGGGACCTCGACGTCGGCTACGACGTGCGGTCGCTGAACCTGCCGCCGCGCTCGCCGCTGACCGGCGCCACCGTTGTGGACTGGGTGGCCGGCCGCGGCGTGCTCACCGGCCGGGAGTACCCGATCCCGTTCGACCCCATCTTCCTGGACTTCACCGACCTGCGGCCCTGGGGCGACGTGCTGTTCCGGCCCACCAGCAGCGGGCTGGCCAGCGGCAACACCCTGGCCGAGGCGACCCTGCACGCCCTGCACGAGCTGGTCGAGCGCGACTGCATGACGCCGTACGCGCTCTCCGGCCTGGCCCAGCGGGTCTACGTCGACCCGGCGAGCAGCCGCAACCCCGACACCCTGGCGGTGCTCGCCGCGATCCGGTCGGTGGACTGCTGGGTCGAGGTCTGCGACCTCACCAACGACGTCGGCATCCCCTGCTACGGCGCCTCGATCTGGTCCGAGGACATCCCGATGATCTTCGGCGGCTTCGGCTGCCACATCGACCCGGACATCGCCGTCGGCCGGGCCCTCGCCGAGGCGGCCCAGTCGCGGCTGACCACGATCTCGGGCGCCCGCGACGACATCGACGGCAACGTGTACCGCTATGTCAATCCCCTCGCGCCGCGGCCCGCCACGATCGCGCACGCGGCGGGCGCGATCCGCCGCCACGAGGCGCCCAGCGACAGCATCGACGCCGCGCTGCGCTTCGCCGCCGAGCGGGTGCATGCCAAGACCGGCGTCGAGCCGATCGTGGTGGACCTGACCCGCGCCGGCATCGGCATCCCGGTGAGCAAGGTCTTCGCGCCCGGGCTGCTGCTCATGGACGACCACGCCCTGTCCGCACGACCGAAGGGGAACGATGGCTGACATCGTGTTCGCCGGGCCGAGCCTGCCGGCCGCGGAGGCGGCGCGGCTGCTGCCGGGCGCGCGGATCCTGCCGCCGATCGCGCACGGGGACCTGCTGCGGCTCGACCCGCGCCCCGGCGACCGGGTGTTCATCGTCGACGGGCTGTTCCTGCAGGCCGCGCCGGTCCGCCACCGCGAGATCCTGCACCTGCTGGAGCGCGGCGTGACGGTGGCCGGCAGCAGCAGCATGGGCGCGCTGCGGGCGGCCGAGCTGTGGCCGTTCGGCATGCGGGGCCACGGCGAGATCTTCCGGATGTACCGCGACGGCGAGGTCACCGGCGACGACGAGGTCGCGATCGTGCACGGCCCCGCCGACGAGGGCTCGAAGGCGCTCAGCGAGCCGCTGGTCAACATCCGCATCGCGCTGCGCGCGGCGGCCGCGGCCGGCGCCGTCACGGCGGAGGAGGCCGGCCGCCTCGTGGAACTCGCCCGGGCCCTGCCGTTTCGTTTGCGGGGGTACCGCGCGCTGCGCCACCGCGCCCGCGACCTCGGCGACGGCAGCGCCGAGCGGTTCCTGGCGTGGCTGGCCCGCAACCCCAGCGACGCCAAGGCGGCCGACGCCCGGCTCATGCTCCGCCACGCCGCCGCCGGGCCCGCCCCGGCACCAGCCCCCGCCCCGGCCGCGGCGGACCTGCCGATCGAGCACGTCGGCACCAGCTACTTCACCGGCTGGCAGGCCCGCTACGGCGGGGCCGAGCACGACGGCCGCTTCGTCACCACCGCCGAGGTGGCCGGCGCACTCATGCTGCTGCACCCCGGCTTCCCGGAGTACCACCGCCGCGACGTCCTGGCCCGGGTGACCGGCGCCGGCCCGGAGGACCCGGGCCTGGTGGAGGCCGCCGTCGCGGTGGCCCGGTCGCACGGGTTGCTGGGCCCGGTGCCGCCCCGCGACCTGCCGGAGCCCTCGTGGCTCACGCCGGCCGACCGGGACCTGCCCGACGCCGACGCGGCGCTGCGGGTGATGGTGCGGGCGTTCGGCACGGTCGAGCACCGCTGCATCGACCAGCGGCTCATCCCCGCCGCGCTGTCCGGCCCGGCCGTGCGCGACGCGGCCGCGGGGATCGTGGCGACGGCGGCGGCGCTCAACGAGTCGATCCCGCGGGTCAGCCCGCAGCAGCCGCTGCGCCGGCGCAAGTTCAAGCCGGACGTGATCGACGCCTGGTTCGCCCGGCTGTGGGAGTGCGCGCCCGCCGACCTGGAGCCGGCCGCGTGGGACCGGGGTTTCGTCAACCTGCACCACTTCCGGATCGTAGCGGAGCCGTTCGTGATGTACCTCAAGACGTTCGGCCGGCCGGCGTTCCCGGCGACCGGCCGCCAGCCGGTCAGCGTCGGTTGAGGAGGCAGCGATGCCGGCCGCCGCGCTGATCTACCCGCCGATCACCGACCCGACCTCGGGCTACCACTCGCTGTCGTACCTGGACTCCTACGCCCGGCAGCGCGGCCACGCCCCGGCCGAGATCATCGACACCAACATCGAGGCGTTCCACCACTCGTACTCCGCGGCGGGCGCGGCGTGGCTGGAGGGCGAGCTGGCCCGGCCCCGCCCGGACCTCGACCCGGCGACCCGCGCCCACCTGCTGCGGGTCGCCGATCCCGACCCGGCCGGCGTGCGGCGCGCGGTCGACGTCCTGCGCGACGGCACCCGCTTCTACGACTACGGTGAGTACCAGCACGCCGTCGACGCGGTGATGGCCTGGATGAACTGCCTGGGCGCGACCGGCTACCCGGGGCAGTTCCGCGACGGGTTCCGGCTGCAGGCGCCGCCCGGCGTCGCGGCCGGCTCGGTGGCGGCGCTGACCGACGAGGCCGTGCTGTCCCGGCTGAGCCGGCCGTTCCAGCGCTACTACGACGAGATCCTGCTGCCGCGCCTGCGCCGGTCGAATCCCGGCGTCGTCGGCATCAACATCACGTACCAATGGCAGCTCCCCTTCGCCCTCTGGCTGATCCGGATCATCCGGCGCGCCCTGCCCGACGCGTTCCTGGTCGCCGGCGGCACCGAGGTCTCCGACGTATACAAGCACACCCGCCCCGCCCGGCTGCTCTTCGAGCTCTTCGACGACCTCGACGCGGTGGTCGTCGGCGAGGGCGAGACGGCCTACGCCGACCTGCTCGACGGTCTCGACGCGGGCACCCTGCCGGTGGCCCACCCGAACCTGCGCCTGCACCCGCGCTACGGCGCCGTCCGGCCGCTGCCGATGCTGCACTACGAGCGCCTGGCCGAGCTGCCCACGCCGGACTTCAGCGGGCTGCCGTGGGACGAGTACCTCAGCCCCGAGCGCTTCGTCTACTACTCGCCCTCGCGCGGCTGCTACTGGAACAAGTGCACGTTCTGCGACTACGGGCTCAACACCGACGGCCCGACCAGCCCGTGGCGGCAGGACACCGTCGACCTCATGATCCGCGACGTGACCGAGCTGTCGAAGTTCGCCAAGTTCATCTACTTCTCCGTCGACGTGCTGGCGCCGGCGACCATCCTGCGCTTCGCCGAGCAGGTCGTGGAGCGGGGCCTGGACCTGCGCTGGGGCGCGGAGATCCGGCTGGAGAAGTACTGGTCCGACGAGCGCTGCGAGCTGCTCAAGCGCAGCGGCTGCACGGCGATCTCGGTCGGCTTCGAGTCGGCCAACCAGCGCATCCTCGACCTGATCGACAAGGGCACCACCCCGGAGCAGGTCCGGCGCACGATCGCCGCGATGACGAAGGCCGGCATCGGCGTGCAGATGATGGGGTTCACCGGCTTCCCGACCGAGACGGTCGCGGAGGCGATGGACACGATCCGCTTCCTGCGCGACCACCGTCACCTGTGGACCTTCGGCGGGCTCGGCGAGTTCGTGCTCACCCCCGGCGCGATCGTCGCCAAGCGGCCGGAGCGCTTCGGCATCGCCAACCTGCGCCCGCTGGAGGGCGCGGACATCGCCCGGGTGCTGCAGTACGACGAGCCGATCACGGAGGCGGCCGCCGCCGAGGTGCTGGCCGCCAAGAACGAGATCTACATGGGCCACTACGAGCGGCCGTGGGTCGGCGCGACCGACACCGCGCACACGTTCTTCTACCACGACCGGTTCGGCGTCGCGGTCCGCGAGCGGCTGGAGGACGACCGCAGCCGGCACGAGGAGGACGAGGCGGTACCGTTCGTGGTCAACGGGGAGTTTCTGGCCCGCCCGGACGACGAGACCCTGCGCGCGTATGCCGAGCAGTACGAGGTCTCCGAGCGCTTGCTCGCCCCCGACCGGATGCTGTTCCGCCGGGCCGACGGCCGGATCCTGCTGCTGCCGCGGCGGACCAAGCCGTTCCTGGACATCTTCGCCGGGCCGGCCACCCTCGCGCAGGCCCGCGACCACGCCTGGATGGTCGACGCGCGGACCGCGGACCAGCTCTGGGACGCGCTGATCCGGCGCCGCCTGATCCGCCGCTGCCCGGCGCCGGTTCAGCCCGACGGGGTGAACCGCTCCGGGCGCACGGCGAGCGACAGCACGGCCGCGACGGCGGCGAGCACCAGCGCGGTGGGGGCGAGCACCCTCGTGCCCCCGGCCGCGAGGGCGACCCCGCCGAGGCCGGCGCCCGCCGCGCTGGCGACGTAGATGGCCGAGCCGTTGAGGCCCAGCGCGACCGGGGCGATCCGGGGTACCAGGGCGAACAGGCGATGCTGCTGCGGTACCACGCTGATGCCGGCGGACAGCCCCATGCCCACCGCGCCGGCCAGGGCCGCGACGGTCGCCTCCCGGCCGAGGCTGAGCAGCAGGCCGCACGCGGCGATGCCGGTGGCGCCGAGGGTGAGGCTCACCGCCGCGCCCCGCCGCCGGATGATGCGCGGCACGAGCGCGCTGCCCGCGACCTGGCCCGCCCCGAACGCCATGAGCGCGACCACGACCAGGCCGCCGGAGACGTCGAGCACGACCGGCGCGTAGCTCACCACCAGGAAGCTCGGTATGAGCACGGTGACGGTGCCGAGCAGCACGGCGAGCACGCGCCTGTCCCGCAGCACGGCCAGGCGCCGGCGCAGGCTCAGCTCGGGGGCGTGGACGGCGGGCAGCGCGCGGACCGCCACGCCCGAGATCGCGGCGAGGCCGACGAGGATCCAGATCGCGGCCCGCCAGCCCCACGCCTGCCCGATCAGGATGCCGAACGGCAGGCCGGCCACGACCGCCACCGCGCTGCCGCCGGACACCACGGCCAGCGACCGGGCCCGCCGCTCGTCGCTGCTGAGCAGCCCGGCGGTGCTGTAGGCGTTGGCCTGGTAGGCGGCGGCGCCGAGGGCGGCCGCGACCCGGCCGGCGGCGACCAGGGCGAAGGTGGGGCCGGTGGCCTGCAGGACCAGGCCCGCCAGGAAGAGCCCCATGCCGCCGGCCAGCAGCAGCCGGCGGTCCCAGCCGCCGGTCAGCGCGGCGATGACGGGCGAGGAGACCGCGTAGACGAGCGCGAACAGGGTGGTCAGCTGGCCGGCGACGCTCACCGGCACGTGGAGGTCGGACGCGACGGCGGGCAGCAGCCCGGCCAGCACGAAGCCGTCGACGCCGAGCGTGAACGTGCCGATGGCCAGGATGGCGAGGTCACGCGGGTTGAGCTGCCGGGTGGCCGGCCGGTCGGCGGTCGCCGGGGCGGGAGCGGACATGAGGGGCCTCCGTTCGCTACGGGAGTGATGTCACCAGGCGACATCACTTCGAGCATCGTAACACTACATGTCACCGGGTGACATCAGCTACGATCCAGGGGTGGCCCGCTGGCAACCCGACGCGAAAGGCCGCCTCCAGGAGGCGGCCATGGAGCTGTTCGTGCGGCAGGGCCTGGAGGAGACCACGGTGGCCCAGATCGCCGAGCGGGCCGGGCTCAACAAGCGCACGTTCTTCCGCCACTTCCCGGACAAGCGCGACGTGCTCTTCTCCGGCCAGCAGGCGCTGGAGGAGCTCTACACCAAGACGATCGCGGAGGCGCCCGACGTCTCGGTCCCCATGGCGGCGGTGGCCCCGGCCGTCGTCGCGGCCGGGGAGATCGTCGACCGGCTGGGCGAGCAGGGCCGGCAGCGCCAGCGGCTGATCGCCGCGAACCCGGCGCTGCAGGAGCGCGAGGCGATCAAGCGGGTCGCCGTGGCCGCCACGATCCGCGAGGCCCTGTGCCGGCGCGGGGTGCCGGACCCGGTCGCGGCCCTGACCGCGGAGGCCGCGGTGGGCGTGTTCAAGGTCGCCTACGCCCGCTGGGGCGGCGACGAGTCCCGCACGATGGCCGACGTCGTCAGGGAGACCATCGCCCACCTGGACCGGGCGACGGCCACCCACCCTACGGAGCCGGCGGCCGGGCCTGCCCGGCGAGCCGCGCGGTCAGGCCGGTGAGCGACAGGTCCACCGCGAACGCCCAGACCAGGACCTTGCTCACGTCCGCCAGGGAGCCCGACCAGCCGGGCAGGAACAGCGCGTACCCCAGCAGCAGCACGACGACGAGCGCGGCCACGCTGTGCAGGACCGCGATGCCGGCCCCGGCGACCGCCAGCCCGATCGCCCCGGGCGCGGCCCGCAGCCGGTCGCCGATCGGGGCGTGCGCGGGCGGCAGCACCACCGCCGGCGCCGCCGGCGCATCGGTGGACGCGGCGGTGATGGCCGCGAGGCGGACGTCCGCGGCGTCGCCCAGCCTCGTCCCAGTGGCTCCCCGCGGGGCCGGCAGCCGGTTCAGGACCGCCTCCGCGGCGCCGATCAGGTTGCCCGCCGCGATCAGCCGGTCGACCTCCGCCGCGTCGGCGCTGCCGAGCGGCCGCTTGATCGCCGCGACGGTGTCGGTCAGCAGCGTTTGCAGCGCGGCGGCGACCGGTCCGGCCGCGGTCGCCGGGTCGTCGCCCTCGCGCCGGTCGGCCTCGCGCAGCCCGGCGGCGTCGGCGGCGACCTCGTCCGCCTCCTGGCCGCGCTCGCGGAGGCCGGCGGCGATGACGCCGGCCTCCGCGGCGACGGCGTCGAGGCCCCGGCGGACCGCGGGGTAGCGTCCCATCGTCAGGTGCACCGGGTCGAGGCGGCGGGCCAGGTCGTCGGGGGAGCCGGCCGGCGCCGCGGTGTCCGGGTCGGGCAGGCCCGCGCGCGTGCGCAGCACGACCTCCCGCAGCGGCCCGAGGGCGCCGGCGGTGCGCTCGCCGATGGCGTCGGCCAGCCGGCGCAGGGCCGATCCGGTGTCGTTGCCCCAGTCGGCGGCGGCGCGCGCGAGGTCCTGGGCGGCCTGCCGTACCGACGCGATGGCCGCCTCGGCCGCTCCCGCGTCGTGGGCGGCGAGGGCGGTGTCGGCGGCCGCGAGGTGGTCCCGGGCCGCGCCGATCGGGCCGGTCAGGACCGCGGGTAGCCGCCAGTCGCGGTGCAGCACCACGGCCCAGGACCGGTAGTCGCCGTCCAGTGTGGACAGTCTGGCCCGCAGCTCGGCGAGGGCGGTGCGCGCCTGCGTGCGGGCGTTGTCGATGGCGGTCGCCAGCTCGCCGCCCTTGGCCGCGCCGAGCTCGCCCCGCGCGGTGGCGACCGCGGCCCGGAAGTCGCCGTCCGGGTATTCCTCGGCCAGCCCGGCCAGCTGCAGGTCGAGCCGCCGGCGCTCGGCGTGCCGGGCCCGCCAGTTCGTGAGCCCGGGCAGCACGAGGCGCAGCAGCAGGCTCAGCAGCACCCCGGCGACGAGCGTGACGGCGATGAGGCCGGGGTGCCGGCGGGTGGTGACGGTGAACGTGACGGTCACCGGCGCGGACAGCTGCGGCGAGGTCAGCTCGACGGTCCGCGTCACCGTGCCCGGTTCGGTCTTTCCGGTGATGTCGTACTCCAGGTCGAGCGGCGCGCCCGGTGCGAGCGGCAGCCGGTTGGCGTCGATGTGCACCTGGATCTGCGGGTCCTCGGCCTCGAGCTGGCGCGCCGTGAGGTCGAGCAGCCGGGTGCCGGACGAGGGCCGCACGGTCAGCCGCGGGCGCACGGTGTCGGCGGTGCCGCCGGGCACGATCGCGACGGTGTGCCGCACGGCGATCGCCGCCGGCACCGTGAGCTGCCCGGTGGGCCGGGCCAGCGACACCGTGACGGTCTGGCGTACCGCCGCCCGCTCGACGGCCAGCACGACCCGGTAGGTACCCACGGCGGGCAGCCGGTCGGCGGCGACGGTGAGCACGATGGCGGGGACCGCCGGCTCGATCCGCGCGGCGACGGCGTCGCCGGCCTCCTGCAGGACGCCGTCGCGGAGGACCTGCACGACCCGGACCGTCGCGGGCTTGCCGGCGTCGGCGAGGTCGATGCCGGCGGCGGGCGCGACGGCGAGGCTCACCGTCGCGGTACCGGACGGGGGCAGGGTGACGCTCGCGTCGGCGCCGACGGTGAGGATGTCCTGCCCGAAGGCGGGCGCCGGCCCGGCGAGCGGCGCGGCCAGGGCGAGCAGTGCGCCGAGCACGGCCGCGGCGGCCCGGGCCCGGCTACGCACCGGCGAGCCTGAGTCCGGCGGGGCCGAGCGCGGTGAAGGCGAGAGCACGGGCGTCCCCCTGGTCGATGACGAGGCGTTGCCGGGCGAGCTGGACGGCGTGCGCGAAGCCGGTGCCGGTGCCGGTGCCGGCGGCCATCGCGGCGAGCAGGTGCGCGGCGAAGCCGGCGGCCAGGTCGGAGTACACGTCGCACTCGGTGCCGACGATGGCGGCGGCCCGCGCGGCGGCGAGCGCGGACAGGAAGTGGGTCAGCTCGGTCGGGCCCACCGCCACCGAGCCGCAGGAGAGCAGCAGAACCAGCGCGAGCGGCAGCGGCTGGGCGGGGGCGCTCAGCCGGCGGTCGGTGATCTCGTCGTCCAGCAGCCAGCCGTCCCGGGAGTTCAGGGTGATCCGGGAGCCGACCGGTTCACCGATGATGTCGCGGGTCTCGTGGTGGCCGAGGATGGCGAACACCCCCGGCCGGTCGGTGCGGAACAGCCAGTCGAGCAGGCTCTCCGTGTCGTCCAGGGCCAGCACGTGCCGGGGCGCGAGGGCGGCCGTGAGCAGCGGCACCAGCCCGCCGGAGTCGGCGTCGGGGACACCGAGGGCGACCAGCGCCGCCGGGTCGGCGGCGGCCACCCGGTCGGCCTGGTCGTCCTGGGTGGGCTCGGCCAGCAGCTCCTCGACGCGGTGGCGGATGCCCCAGAAGCCGCGCACGCAGGCCCGGCCGTCGGCGGCCGTGTGGTCGCACCGGCCGAGGCACACCTCCGGCGGCCGACGGCCGGCGATCTCCCTCGGCAGCGGCCAGTCGTAGACGAGCGACCACGGCACGGCCCGGTCGGGCTGGGCCCGGATGATCTGGATGCTCTGGTCGGCCGACTCGGCGAGGCGGCTCACCGCCAGCTGGGCCGGCCCGTCGGCCCCCAGGAACAGCCGCTGGCGCAGCGCGCGGCCCCGGCGCGCGAGCCGCCACAGCGCGGCGGCCGGGTCGAGCGGGCGGTCCACCAGCGCGGTGAGGGCCTGCCGGACGTCGCCGATGAGCGCCTCCTCCCGCCGCTCGTCGACCGGCAGGGTCACGGCGGCGTCCGGGCCCTTCAGGAACAGCCGGTGGGCGCCGGCCGGGTCGGCGTTGAGCGTGATGGACAGGGCGCGCTCGCCGAGCGCGTCCAGGTTGCCCCAGTCACGGGTGGCGCTGTGCTGCAGGCGGGCGGTCAGCACCGGCCGATCGAGCTCCCGCTCGGCCGGCTCCACCAGCAGCTGCAGGACGAACGTCTCGACCAGGTTGTCCCGGTGGTACACGCTGACCCGTAGCCACGCCGGCCCCGCCTCGGCCGGCATGACCAGGCCGAACGTGACCACGTCGGACGGCCCGGCCGGCGGCAGGTGCAGCCGCCGCACGTTCCCGCCGGGGATGCCGACCGCGTCGCCGAACAGCACGATGTCGAGGTCGTGCCCGCGCCGGTCGTCGGGCAGCAGCAGCTCGATCGCCGGCTGCCCGCCGACGACCAGGCCGGCCGGCCACGCCGCGCCGATCTGGGCGTCGAGGTCGTAGCGCCCGCCCGCAACCACGGAGCGGGTCCGGGCGACGTACGTGGACTCGGTGAACGGGGCGGCCAGGGTGCCCGGGCCGCGGCGCAGGCCGAGGTTCACCACGCGCCCGGCGCCCTCGGGCACCGTAGCGGCGGCCCCGGCCGGCAGCCGCCGCAGCGCATCGAGCGCCCGGCCGAGGTCGCGGCCCACCTCGGCCAGCGGCAACAGCCCGCCCCGCTCCCGGCCGAAGTCGAACTGCGCCCGCCGGGCGGCGAGCACGCCGCCGACCAGGTCGAGCCCGTCGGGGCGCAGGTCCGCCGTCAGCTCGGCGACCCGCAGGCCGAGCTCGCCGGGCCGGGCGTGCCCGACGTTGCCCGACAGCTCCATCAGCCGCCGTTCGGCCATGCCCCACGCGCTGGTGAGCCGCAGGTCGTGCAGCGACGACGGCGACGCGGACAGCGTGACCCCGCGGGCCGGGCCGGCCGCGTCGCGGACCAGCCGGAGCGCCTCGTGCAGCGGCAGGTCGTGGCTGAGCGCGTCGAAGAGCGCCCGGACGGCCGCCGGCTGCCCCGCGCCGGGCGGCCCCTTGACGGTGAGCACGCTGCGCGCGAACGGCAGCCGCACCCCGGCCGCGTCGAGCGGCCCGCCGTCGCCGGTCCCGAGCACGATCGCGAGCCGGACCCGGGCCCGCGACCGGCGCAGCGCCGCCGCGTCCACCGCGTCGACGACGAGCACGTCGATCTCGTGATCGGGCAGGTCCGCCGGCCCGGCGACCGGCTCGAACGCCGCGAGGTGCGCCTGCAGCCGCGGTTCCCGCCAGGGGGTACCTTCCAGATCCCGCAGGACGGCGCGGCCGGCCGCCCCGACCGCGACCACGTTCAGCGGCAGGGCGAACGGCGCGACGCCCCGCCCCGCGGCCCGGTCCTCGACCACCACGAACCGCCCGGCCGGCAGCAGCGGCTCGACCAGCCGATACGCGGGCAGCCAGCCGATCTCGGCCGGCACCGTCACGTGGACCGGCACCGACGGCGGATACGGCGTGCCCGTGCGCGCCGGCGGCAGGCTCTCCACCGCCCGTACGGACAGCTCGTCGAGCGCGTCCGGCCGGAGCACGTCCAGCCGCCGCAGCGCCGGCCATCCGGGTAATCGGATCGGTACGGACCCCCACCCGGGCGCCGACCGGCCGGGCGCGGGCGGCTCGACGGTGACGCCCCGGTCGTCGCGCACGCCGACGGCGAGACGGCCGTCCGGCTCCAGGCGCAGCCGCAGCCGCAGCCACACCCGCGGCGCCTCGAGCTCCACCCCGGCCACCCCCAATCCGTGAGGCATGACCATACGGACGGTGACCACCGGCCGGGTATCGTCCGTTCGTCGGTGGCATACCGTCACGACCGCCGAACGGGTGAACGACGGGTCAGTCCGGGCGGGACTGGTCGGGGGAGGGGCGCTCCGCCGAGCGCTGGGCCGGGCCCTGCAGCGGGTACGGGATGAACGTGCTGCGGTTCTCGTCCAGGTCCAGCGGGCGGCTGATCGGCGGTGCGGCCCGCTGCGGGCAGTTGGCCCGCTCGCAGGTCTTGCAGCCGGGGCCGATCGGCGTGGCCGCGGCGACGTCCTGCAGGTCCATGCCGGTCGAGTACACCAGCCGGCCGGCGTGGCGGAGCTCGCAGCCCAGGCCGATCGCGTAGACCTTGCCGGGCTGGCCGTAGCCGCCGTGGTGGCGGGTGACGGTGCGGGCGACCCAGAGGTAGCGCTGCCCGTCGGGCATCGCCGCGATCTGGGTCACCGGCCGGCCGGGGGAGCTGAACGCCTCGTAGACGTTCCACAGTGGACAGGTGCCGCCGGTGCGGGAGAACGGGAAGCCGGTGGCCGACTGGCGCTTGGACATGTTGCCGGCCCGGTCGACCCGGACGAACGAGAACGGCACCCCGCGGGACCGCGGGCGCTGCAGCGTGCTGAGCCGGTGGCAGACCGTCTCCCAGCCCATCGCGAAGTGCTCGGACAGCAGGTCGATGTCGTAGCGGCGGGCCTCGGCGGCGGTCAGGAACTGCTCGTAGGGCAGGATCAGCGCGGCGGCGAAGTAGTTGGCGAGCCCCACCCGGGTGAGGATCTGCGTCTGCACGTCGTCGAAGCCTTCCTCCTCCACGATCTCGTCGATCACGTCGGCGCACTCCAGCAGCGCCAGCTGGGCGGCCATGCGCATCGCCGCCTGCCCGGCGCGCAGGGACGTGGACAGGTGCAAGGTCCGGGTGTGAGGGCGGTAGCGGTGCAGGTCGCCGCCGAGCGACTCGGCGTCCTCGTAGGAGATCCGCACCCCGTGCTGGTGCGCCAGCCGGTCCTGCAGCCCGGCGTGGATCTCGCCGCGGCGCAGCCGCATGCGCACCGCGAGCGTCTCGGCCGCCTCGTCCAGGTGCGGCACGTAGTTCTGCCGGCGGTAGAAGAACTCGGTCACCTGGTCGTGCGGGCTGCGGCCGAGCCGGTCGCGGTCGCCGACGAGCTCGGTGAGCTGGTCGGCGACCTCGCGGTACCGCCGGTGCAGCTCGATCACCGACTCGGCGAGCTCCGGCAGCCGGGAGGCGAGCTCGGTGAGATCGGGCAGGCTGCCGCTGCGGCCGAGTGCCTCGCGCAGGCCGGCGACCAGCTGCGGGACGTCGTGCGGGGCGAAGACGGTCGGATCGACGCCGAGCAGCTCGGTGACCCGGATCAGCACCGGCGCGGTCAGCGGCCGCACGTCGTGCTCGATCTGGTTGAGGTAGCTGGGGGAGATGCTCAGATGCCGGGCGAGGTCCGTCTGACTGACCCCGCGCTCTTCGCGCAGCCGCCGCAGCCGCGCCCCTGCGAATATTTTGGCGATCGCGCTCACCTCCCCGGTGTCACCCATTCAGTCCAGCTATAACACCGATGTCAAACTGGCTTTCGCAAGTTAGCGAAATGGCTCGGGAAATTCGCATTACTTGGCTAATTCCGTGTCTCGACCATTCGATCACGCTCGTGTGACCGTGGGCGGTATCACCATTCGACCCGCGATCGAGGGAGTACACCGATGCAGGACACGACAGCAGACCGGTTGCGGCAGGAGTGGCAGAACGACGCGCGCTGGCAGGGCGTGCGCCGCGACTACGGCCCGGACGACGTGGTGCGGCTGCGCGGCGCGGTCCAGGAGGAGCACACCCTGGCCCGGCTCGGCGCGGACCGGCTGTGGCGGCTGCTGCACGACGAGGACTACATCCACGCGCTCGGCGCGCTCACCGGCAACCAGGCCGTGCAGATGGTCCGCGCCGGGCTCAAGGCCATCTACCTGTCCGGCTGGCAGGTCGCCGCGGACGCCAACCTCGCCGGTCAAACCTACCCCGACCAGAGCCTCTACCCGGCCAACTCGGTGCCGGCCGTGGTCCGCCGGATCAACAACGCCCTGCTGCGCGCCGCGCAGATCGGCACCGCCGAGGGCGGCGAGGGCGGCACGGAGTGGCTGGCCCCGATCGTCGCCGACGCCGAGGCCGGCTTCGGCGGCGTGCTCAACGCCTACGAGCTGATGACCGGCATGATCGTGGCCGGCGCGGCCGGGGTCCACTGGGAGGACCAGCTGGCCGCGGAGAAGAAGTGCGGCCACCTCGGCGGCAAGGTGCTCATCCCCACCGGGCAGCACATCCGGACCCTGCAGGCGGCCCGGCTCGCCGCCGACGTCGCCGGGGTGCCGACGGTGATCGTCGCGCGCACCGACGCCCAGGCCGCGACGCTGCTCACCACCGACATCGACGAGCGGGACCAGCCGTTCGTCACCGGCGAGCGCACCGCCGAGGGCTTCTACCGCTTCCGCAACGGCGTCGACGCCTGCATCGCCCGCGGCGTGGCCTAC
The DNA here is from genome assembly GCF_050948465.1 of Dactylosporangium sp. CA-092794. Classification (NCBI taxonomy): domain Bacteria; kingdom Bacillati; phylum Actinomycetota; class Actinomycetes; order Micromonosporales; family Micromonosporaceae; genus Dactylosporangium; species Dactylosporangium sp. CA-092794. The sequence continues at coordinate 6,038,338 of NZ_CP192044.1, forward strand.
GCGCCCTACTCCGACCTGCTGTGGATGGAGACCAGCACGCCGGACCTCGAGGTCGCGCGGCGCTTCGCCGACGCCGTCAAGGCGCAGTACCCGGACCAGATGCTCGCCTACAACTGCTCGCCGTCGTTCAACTGGCGCAAGCACCTGGACGACGCCACCATCGCCAAGTTCCAGCGGGAGCTCGGGCACATGGGGTACAAGTTCCAGTTCATCACCCTGGCCGGCTTCCACGCCCTCAACTACTCGATGTTCGACCTGGCCCGCGGATACGCCGCCAACGGCATGTCCGCCTACGTCGAGCTGCAGGAGCGCGAGTTCGCCGCCGAGGCCGACGGCTACACCGCGGTCAAGCACCAGCGGGAGGTCGGCACGGGGTACTTCGACCTGATCAGCACGGTGCTGAACCCGGCCGGGGAGACGACCGCCCTGCGCGGTTCGACCGAGACGGAGCAGTTCGCATGAGATACGAGATTCTTTGCCCGATGGCCGAGCGCTACGACGAGGTCCTCACCCCCGACGCGCTGGATTTCCTGGTCGCGTTGGAGGACCGCTTCGCCGCCGCCCGGGTGGCGCTGCTCGACACGCGACGGGCGCGCCGCGCCCGGTACGCCATGGGCCAGATGCCCGAGTTCCTGCCGGAGACCGCGTGGGTCCGCGAGGACCGCAGCTGGCGGGTGGCGCCGCCGGCGCCGGGGCTGACCGACCGGCGGGTCGAGATCACCGGCCCGCCCGAGCGCAAGATGACGGTCAACGCGCTGAACTCCGGCGCCCGGGTGTGGCTGGCGGACTTCGAGGACGCCACCGCGCCGACCTGGGACAACATCATCGGCGGGCAGCTGAACCTGATCGACGCGCTGGACCGGCGGATCGACTTCACCGACGAGCGCGGCAAGCCCTACGCCCTCGGCGCCGACCTGGCCACGATCGTGGTCCGGCCGCGCGGCTGGCACCTCGTGGAGAAGTGGATCGTGGTCGACGGCCGGCCGATCTCGGCGAGCCTGGTCGACTTCGGCCTGTACCTGTTCCACTGCGCCCGCCGGCAGCTGGAAGCCGGCGCGGGGCCCTACTTCTACCTGCCGAAGCTGGAGGACTACCGCGAGGCGCGGCTGTGGAACGACGTGTTCGTCTTCGCTCAGGAGTACCTCGGGCTGCCCCGCGGCACGATCCGGGCCACGACCCTGATCGAGACGATCACCGCCGCCTTCCAGATGGAGGAGATCCTCTTCGAGCTGCGCGAGCACTCGGCCGGGCTCAACGCCGGCCGGTGGGACTACATCTTCAGCATCATCAAGAACTTCGGGCAGTGGTCGGACTTCGTCCTGCCCGACCGCTCCGCCGTCACCATGACGGTGCCGTTCATGCGGGCCTACACCGAGCTGCTGGTGCGCACCTGCCACAAGCGCGGCGCGCACGCGATCGGCGGCATGGCCGCGTTCATCCCCAGCCGCGACGAGGCGGTCAACGCCGCCGCGTTCGACAAGGTGCGGGCGGACAAGACCCGCGAGGCCGGCGACGGTTTCGACGGGTCCTGGGTCGCGCACCCGGGCCTGGTGGAGGTGTGCCGGGCCGAGTTCGACGCGGTCCTGGGCGACCGGCCCAACCAGCTCGATCGGCTCCGCGACGACGTCGAGGTCGGCGCCACCGATCTGCTCGCCGTCGACAAGACGCCGGGCCGGGTGACCGCCGAGGGGGTGCGGGCCAACGTGTCCGTCGCGCTGCGCTACATCGACGCCTGGCTCGGCGGTACCGGCGCGGTGGCCTTGAACAACCTGATGGAGGACGCGGCCACCGCCGAGATCGCCCGCTGCCAGGTGTGGCAGTGGCTCTTCCACAGCACCCCGCTCGCCGGCGGCGGCAGCGTCACCGACGAGCTGGTGCGCTCGCTGCTGGCCGAGGCGCTGGCCGAGCTGACGGAGGGGCGCGAAGGGGCGGATCGCGAGCGGGCCGTGGCCGCGGCCGGCATCGTCGAGCGCACCGCGCTCGGCGAGCATCTCCCGGCGTTCTTCACCACCGACGCGTACGCGTACTTCCTCGCGCCGTGCGGCCGTCGATCGACGGGGGCCCCGGCAACGCCCGTACTGTCGACAGCAGGGTGATCACGCCGCGGCCTTCGACGTGGACGACCTGGAATCCCTGTGCCGTGCGGGCCTGGCAGGTGACCCCGAGCACCTGCGCGGCCCGCACGAGCAGGCGCACCGTCGACCAGTGCCGGGCCCGCACCCGCAGCCCGGCGCCGGACACCTTCGGCGCCGCGGTCAGCAGCGCCGAGCGCCACACCGCCGCGGCCCGGTTCCGCAGGGTCGCCTCGTCGGCCGCGCCCTCGCCGAGCAGCAGCCCCACGTTGCGGGTCCACTCGCCGTGCAGCCGGCCGATCACCAGCGACGGCTCGGCGCCGCCGACGTCGACGACGAACGTCTCGTAGCGGCGGCGGATGCCGGCCACCCGGCGGCCCGTCCGGCAGGTCGCCTCGGGCACCGCCCGCATCACGTCGGTGAACCGCGCCGCCGCCGGCTCGGTCTCGTACTCGACCTGCAGCCGGCTGCCCGCGCCGGCGCCGACCACCGCCCACGCGTCGCGGCCGCGCCCGGCGTTGGCGTCGTAGTGCAGCCGGGTCGTGCCGGCCAGCAGCATCAGGCTCGCCTCGAACAGGTCGGCGTCGTCACCTGACATGGCTGTGACCCCGGCGCCGGCTCGGCGGGACGATGCGGAACCAGTACGAGCCGTAGCCCGGCAGGGTCAGCAGGTAGGGCCGCAGGCCGATGCTGGGGAAGCGGGTGTCCCCGGTCAGCTCGACCGGCGTGTGGCCGTGGAACCGGCTGCCGAGCGGCAGCTGCACCGGCTGCGGGTGCCGGGACAGGTTGTGCACGCACAGCAGGACCTCGTCGTGCTCCTCGTCGTGGTGCTCGCGCAGGAACGCCAGGACCGCCTGGTTGGAGCCGCCCAGGTCGGTCAGGTCGCCGAGGGCGAAGGCCGGGTGCTGCTTGCGGATCGCCAGCATTTTGCGGGTCCAGTGCAGCAGCGACGCGGGCTCCTGCAGCTGCCGTTCGACGTTGACCGACTGGTAGCCGTACACCCAGCCGTTGTTCATCGGCAGGTACAGCTGGCTGGGGTCGCAGCGGGAGAAGCCGCCGTTGCGGTCGACGTTCCACTGCATCGGGGTGCGCACGCCGTCGCGGTCGCCGAGGTACACGTTGTCGCCCATGCCGATCTCGTCGCCGTAGTAGATGACCGGCGAGCCCGGCAGCGACAGCAGCAGCGACGTGAACAGCTCGATCTGGTTGCGATCGTTGCCCAGCATGGGCGCCAGCCGCCGGCGGATGCCGAGGTTGAGCCGCATGCGGGGGTCGCGGGCGTACTCGTTGTAGAGGTAGTCGCGCTCCTCGTCGGTGACCATCTCCAGGGTCAGCTCGTCGTGGTTGCGCAGGAACGTGCCCCACTGGCACCGGTCGGGGATCTTCGGCGTCTGCGCGAGGATCTCCGAGATCGGCGTGCGCGACTCCTTGCGCACGCCCATGAAGATGCGGGGCATGAGCGGGAAGTGGAAGGCCATGTGGCACTCGTCGCCGCCGGTCGCGACGTCGCCGAAGTACTCCACGAGGTCCGCCGGCCACATGTTGGCCTCGGCGAGCAGCACGGTGCCGGGGTACTCGTCGTCGACGATCTTGCGGATGCGTTTGAGGTACTCGTGCGTCTCGGGCAGGCTGGCGCAGTCGGTGCCCTCGCGCTCGAACAGGTACGGCACCGCGTCGAGCCGGAAGCCGTCGATGCCCAGGGCCAGCCAGAAGCGCACCACCTCGAGCATCGCCTCGGCGACGGCCGGGTTGTCGTAGTTGAGGTCGGGCTGGTGGTGGAAGAAACGGTGCCAGTAGAACTGCTGCCGGACCGGGTCGAACGTCCAGTTCGACGGCTCGGTGTCGGCGAAGATGACCCGCGCCTCGGGGTAGCCGGTGTCCGTGTCGCGCCACACGTAGAAGTCGCCGTACGGTCCGGCCGGGTCCCGCCGCGACTCCTGGAACCAGTGGTGGGTGTCGGAGGTGTGGTTGAGCACGAGGTCGGTGATGACCCGGATGCCGCGGGCGTGCGCCTCCTCGAGCAGGGTGACGAAGTCGTCGATGGTGCCGTACTCCGCGCAGATCTTGTAGTAGTCGCGGATGTCGTACCCGCCGTCGCGGCGCGGCGAGTCGTAGAACGGCGGCAGCCACAGGCAGTCGACGCCGAGCCACTGCAGGTAGTCCAGTTTGGACACGAGGCCCAGCAGGTCGCCGACGCCGTCGTTGTCGGAGTCGAAGCCGGCCTGGGTGAGGATCTCGTAGAACACCGCCCGCCGGTACCAGTCCGGCTCGATCGGCATGGATCTCGTCATCGGGCATCCCGTCTGGAGGACTAGCGGACCGAACCGGCCAGCACGCTTTGCATGAAGAACCGCTGGAACAGGAAGAAGACGAGCAGCGGCACGGCCATCGACACGAACGCGCCGGGCGCCACCACGTCGATGTTCGAGGGGAACGAGCGCATCTGCTCCTGCAGCACGGCGGTGATCGGCGCCTGGTCGGAGTTGGCGAAGACGAGGGCGACGACCAGGTCGTTCCAGACCCACACGAATTGGAACACCGCCAGCGACGCCAGTGCCGGGGCGCCCAGCGGCAGCACCACCCGCCGGAAGATGGCGAACTCGCCACCGCCGTCCATCCGCGCCGCCTCGATGAGGTCCGCCGGGATCGCCGTGAAGAAGTTGCGCAGTAGGAAGACGGCGAACGGCAGGCCGAAGGCGACGTGGAAGGCGACCATCGCCGGGATGGTCCCGGAGACGCCCAGCAGGCGGAACACCCGGGCGTCGGGCAGGATCGCCACCTGCACCGGCACGGCGATGAGCGCGACGAGCCCCGACGTGACCGCCTGCCGGCCGCGGAACTCCAGCCACGCCAGCGGGTAGGCGGCCGCGGCGCCGATCCCCACCACGAGCGCGGTCGCCGGCACCGAGATCAGCACCGTGTTCCACAGGGCGTGGGTGATCCGGCCGTCGGCGAGCAGGTCGCGGTAGTTGCGCAGGGTCAGCTGGGCCGGCTCGCGCAGGACGGTCCACCAGCCGGTGTCGCTGTTGTCGGCCGGGCTGCGCAGGCTGGTGATGGCCAGGCCGAGGGTCGGCACCAGCCACCACAGGCCGATGAGCAGGACGGCGGCCTGCACGGCGCCGTGGCCGAGCCGGCGCGCGGCGCGCACGGCCGGGGGCGTGGGGGGCGGTCCGGTCGGCTCGGTGCCGGCCGGCTGCAGTTCCGGTACCTCGACGGGGGCGAAGATGCTCACCGCTCGTTCCTTCGCAGGCGATGGACGTTGAACAGCACGCCGGGCAGGGCGAGGACGAGCAGGAGCACGCCCAGGGCGCTGCCGCGGCCGATGTTGTCGAACGAGGAGCGCCACATCTCCAGCGCGACGACCGACGCCGGGCCCTGGGCCGACTCCGGTGCGACGACCAGCACCAGGTCGAACACCTTGAGCACGTTCACCGTGAGGGTCAGCAGGATGACCACCACGATGGGGCGCATCAGCGGCACGGTCACCCGGCGCAGGATCTGCCACTCGCCGGCGCCGTCGACCCGGGCCGCCTCGATCGTCTCCTTGGGGATCGCCGCCAGCCCGGCCGTCACCAGCACCATCGCGAAGCCGGCCCAGATCCACACGTAGGCGCCGATCATGGCCGGCGTCACCAGGGAGGGGCCGAGCCAGGTCAGGCCGGCGAACGGCTCGGTGAAGTTGCCGGCGGCGAGCCGCACGACGTAGCCCTGCCCGGTCAGCTGCGGCAGGTCGAACGTGCCGTCGGGCCGGGTGCTGGTGCGGGCGACGACCGCGCCGTCGCGCAGCACCTCGACGTCGACGCCGGGCAGGCCGAGCTCGCCGGCGTCGACCGCGCCCGGCCGGCCGCCGGTGGCGGTGAAGTCGGACCAGACCACGCCGTGGACCCCGGCGGCCGGCCGGCCCGGGTCGGCGGCCTGCGTCGCGGTTTTCGGCAGCTGCGCCGGCGGCAGCCCGACCAGCGGGAGCGGCACGGACTCGCCGGCGGCGACGGTGCGGCTGGTCTGCAGGGCGCCGCCGGCCGGCACGAGGGCCTGCCCGTCGCGGGGCCGGGCGCCGTGGTAGAGCGAGGGCGGCTTGACGGCGTCGTGGACGCCGACGACGACCGCGTTGAGGAAGCCGCGGTCGGGGCTCTCGTCGTACACGAGCCGGAAGGTGATCCCGGCGCAGACCAGCGAGATCGCCATGGGCATGAACAGCACGACCCGCAGGGCGGTGCTGCGGCGCACCCGCTGGGCGAGGACGGCCACCACCAGCCCGGCGGCGAGGACGAGGTTCGGCGCGGCGACGATCCAGACGGCGTTGTTGAGCAGCGCCCGGCGGGTCTGCGGGGAGGTGAAGATGTCGATGTAGTTGGCCGCCCCGACCATCCGGTGGCCGGACGCGTCGTGGAAGCTCCACCACACCGTCTGGCCGATCGGGTACACGACCAGGGCGGCCACGACCAGCAGGGCGGGCGCCAGGAACCAGGGGGCGCTCGAGACCCGGGTGCCGCGCGCCATCACATGCTCCCGTAGGCGAGCGCGGCGGCCGTCTCGAGCCGGGCCGCCACGACCGCGGGATCGGTGCCCGGCGCGGCCAGGTACTGCTGCAGCAGCCGCCACATGCTCGCCCCGTTGCCGCCGCCGAAGCCGCTCGGCGTCATGTCGGACAGGTCGAAGCGCAGCGTGGGCGCGTGCAGCAGGCTCCCGGCGAGGGCCCGGGTGGTCGCGTCCGGGTAGACGGCGGGGTCGAGGTCGAGGTTGACCGACAGGAACCCGCCCTGGCGGGCCATGATCGCGGCGGCCTCGGGGGAGGCCAGGTAGGCCATGAGCGCCATCGTCACCGGCCGGTCGGTGAACGCCACCGCCGCGTCACCGCCGGCGATGACCGCGCCGTCGTCGCCGTTCACCGACGGCCAGGCGAAGTACCGCGCGCCGTCGCCGACCCGGTAGAGGTCCAGCTTGGCGATCTCGGTGGTGACGAAGTCGGCCTCGTAGAGCATCGCCGAGCCTGGCCGGCGGCCGAACACGTCGGCGACCGAGCGGGTGAACGTGGTCTGCAGCGCGCCCTGCGGGCCGCCCAGCAGGAACCGGGGCGAGGCCCAGTAGCGGCCCATCACGCGCAGCGTCTCCACCACGGTCGGGTCGGTCCAGGGCAGCCGGTGCGCGGCCAGCCGGTCGTAGTCCTCGGGCCCGGCCAGGCGCAGGTAGACGTTCTCGAACCAGTCGGTGAGCGGCCAGCCGTCGGCGCCCGCCACGGTCATCGCCGCCGTGCCGGAGTCGACGAGGGTCTGCGACACCGTCTCCAGCCCGGCGAGCGTGGTCGGCGGCGCGACCCCGGCCGCGGCGAACGCGTCGGTGCGGTACCAGATGACCGACTTGTTCGCCGCCTTGAAGTACACGCCGTACAGCTGCCCGCCGACGCTGCCGAACTGCTGCCACTGCGGCGAGAAGTGCGCGCGGACCGCCTGCTCGGCCGCGCCGGTGACCGGCTTCGCGGCTCCGGTCTGCGCGTAGCGCGCGATCACCCCCGGCTGCGGGATCATGGCCACGTCCGGCGGCGTGCCGCTGCCCACCCGGGCGGAGACCAGCACGTCGAGGTCGCTGCCGCCGGAGGTGTACCGCACCCGGGCGCCCGTGCGCGCGGTGAACGCGCGCAGCACCCGCTCGAAGTTCGCCTGCTCGGCGGTGGTCCAGCTGCCGACCACCTCGACCGACTGCCCCGTGTAGGGCTTGTCGGGCGTCGCGGTGGCGTCGCAGCCGGCCGCCGGCGCCAGGGCGCAGCACAGCAGCGCGGCCGCCCGGACGAGGCTCGGTCTCACCACAGGCCCCGGCCGGTGGCGGCGTCGTACAGCATCAGGTGCTGGGTATCCATGGCAAGCATGATGGCCTCGCCGACGCCGGCGCTCGAGTGGCGGCTCACCCGGGCCACCAGCGTCGCGGGGAGGCAGCCGCGGTCCACGTCGGCCAGCTCCAGGCGGACCACCCGGTGCGCGCCGGCCGGCCGCACCGCCCGGACGATCCCGTGGAGCACGAGGACGGCCGGTCCCGCGGCGGCGGGCCGCCCGACCAGCGCGTCCTGCAGATGCTCGGGCCGCACCCCGAGGACGACGTCGTGGCCGAGGTACCGCCGCAGCGACGGGCGCAGCCGCAGCAGCCCCGGCACCGGCACCTGCTGGCCGCACACGGCGAGGATCGGGGTGCCGAGCCGCTCGACGAGCATGGCCGGCACGAGGTTGAGCGGCGGCTCGGCCGCGATCAGCGGGCCGGCGTCCCGGACCAGCACATTGCCGATGGTCATTGGCCTCCCCTGTCACCCGTACCGCCTGTCAGACGAGTGTTGGGCCCCGGTGACCCCGCGCGCCAGGGGCGGCTACGACGTGTGACCGTTCCGCAAGACGCCTCACAAGATCACCAATGCCCTGGCGGATACCGGACGGCCCGCGGGAGCCCTACGATCCGGACCGGGACGCCACTTCTCTCACACCCCGCATAGGAGACTGTGGTTCAGCAACGGGCAGGCACCGCCTCCGCCGGCGATGCCGCGGACGATCCTGCGCTGCTGGCGGGCTTCACCATCGCGGTGATCAGCCATCGCCGCCGGCACCGTCTGGCTGACCTGCTTGAGCGGTACGGCGCCCGGATTGTGTCGGTTCAGGGGGTCCGGGCGGTGCCGCAGCCCGATCCCGAGGCGCTGCGCCGGGCCGCCGCCGCGGTCCTCGACGGGCCGGTCGACGACGTCGTCGCGGCGTCCGCGACCGGCGTGCGGGCCTGGCTGAGCGCGGCGCCCGACCCGGAGCGGCTGCTGGCCGCGCTGCGCCCGGCCCGCCTCCTGGCCGCCGACGCCCGCACCGCCGACGCCCTGCGGGCGGCCGGGCTGCACGACGTCATGTCCACCGCGGCCGGGTCGGCGAGCCAGCTGTACCGGTACCTGCTGACCCACGAGCCGGCCGGTCGCCGGATCGCCGCCCTGCTGGACGCGCCGGAGCAGGCCGAGGCGTGCCGGTCGCTGCGGATCCGCGGCGCCGAGGTGGTGGAGGTGCCCACGTACGTCACGCAGCCGCCGAACGACGTGCTCGGGGTGCGCCGGGTGGTCGAGCTGATGAGCCGCCGGCAGCTCGACGCCGTCGCCTGGCTCGACCCGGTCGGGGCCGAGCACGTCCTGCGGTTCGCCACCGCGCACGGGCGGCTGCCCGCCGTGGTCGCCCAGCTCGGCGTCCACGTCCCGGCGGTCGGCTACGGCCCGCTCGCCGCCGCCGCGCTGCGCGGGCACGGCGTGGAGCCGGCCGAGCCGCCGATGCCGTTCGACGAGGAGTCGGCGGCGCTGCTGGCCCGCTCGGTCCTCGACCGGGTGGTGCACGCCACCGTCGATGGCATGACCTTGCAGGTGCGGGGCCACGCCGCGCTGGTCGACGGGCGGCTGTACCCGATCCAGCGCGGCCCGATCGACGTGCTGCGGGTGCTGGCCCAGGCGCCCGAGAGCGTGCTCGCCAGCGGCGACATCCGGCGGCTGGTGCCCGGCCTGGCCGACGTCGACGACCACGCCATCGAGATGGCCGTGTCCCGGCTGCGCCGCGCGGTGCCGGGGATCGACCTCGTCCAGACGGTGATCAAGCGCGGCTACCGCCTGGCCGCGTGAGCTACTTCAGCGCCTCGCAGGACGTGGTGCCGGGACCTTCGGCGGCGCCGGGCACCCATCGCACGTCGAAGAACGAGGCGTCGAGCTGGCCACCGGTCTCGACCAGGAAGAACGTGTCCACCTTGGTCAGGTCCAGGCCGTCGGCGACGAAGCAGCCCAGCGGGATGCGGATGGTGCTGCGCTGCCCGACCGGCAGCGAGCGCAGCAGCGCGGTGGCGTCTACCTGAGTGGCGCACGGATACTGGCAGTGCACCGCGATGATGGTGCGGTCGGCCGGCGCGGTGTTCACCATCAGCTGGACCACCAGCGCCGTGCCCGCGCTGCCGTAGGCCCGCACGTCCGCGGGGTGCGGCGCCTGGAAGTAGATCTGGCCCGGCCCCTTGCCGGTCCACTGGGCGCGCAGCCCCTGGCCGCCGCCCAGCCGGGCCGTCACCGAGGAGCCCGCCGTGGCCGTGTCCGGCCCCGGGGCCTGGCCGAGCCAGCCGTTGTCGGCGGAGCTGGCGAACAGCGGATACGACGCGTTGGTGGCGCCGCCGAACACCACCAGCGGCTCCGGCGCGGCCACCGCGCTGGCCGGGGCGCTGGTGCGGCCGCCGGTCGCGCCGGTGCCGTCGTGCTGGGTCAGCATGACGACCGCGGTGGCCGACACGATGGCCGTCACGGCCACCAGCGCCAGCTGCCCGGCCCGCCCGCGCAGCCGGGCGGCGAGCCGGCCGGACCGCCCCGGGGCCGGTGCGGGGGCGGCGGCCGCCGCCACGGGCTCGAGCTCGGCCGGCGGTGGCGGCGGGGCCGGCCGTTCCGGCCGCGGTGCCACGGCCGCGGGCTCCGCGGCGGCCGCGCGGCTGCTCAGCAGCGCCGCGCCCAGTGCGACCGCGTGCTTGGGGTGGGTGTTGATCCGGATCGGGCGCCGCAGCGCGTCCCGCAGCAGCGAGCTGACCAGCGGAATCTGGGAGGAGCCGCCGACGAGCAGGACCGCGGTCAGGTCCTGCGGCGTGATGCCCGCGCCGCTGAGCGTGCGCCGGAAGGCCTCCACCGTGGACTCCAGCGCGGGGGTGATCATCTGCTCGAAGTCGGCCCGGTTCAGCTCCACCTGCCGGAGCGCGCCGGGCAGCCGCACCGCGATGTCGCCGCGCTCCCGCGTGGACAGCGCCTCCTTGGCCAGCATGCACTGGCGCTGGAGGTCGGCCAGGATCGCGGCCGTGCCCGGATCGGCCGGGTCCAGCCGGGACACCGCGCCGCCCAGCGCCCGGTCGACGTGGTCGAGCACCGCCTGGTCGAAGTCGGCCCCGCCGAGCCACTCGATGCCCTCCGGGGTGCCGACGATCTCCAGCTCGTCGGCGCCGTTGCGGACCACGGCGCTGTCGAAGGTGCCGCCGCCCAGGTCGTAGACGGCCAGGAGACCGTCCGGCGGCAGCGGATGGGCCGAGCAGTAATAGGTGGCCGCGGCCACCGGCTCGGTCACCAGGCGGACCGCCGGCGCCCCGCCGGCCGGCCCGGCCTGGGTCAGGCCCGCCAGGCCGGGGATCGCCGCGAACTGCTCGCGCCGGTACGGTCCCCACACCGCCGGGTGGGTCAGCACGACCCGCCGCGGCGCCTCGCCCTGCTGGTCCTGCTCGACGCCGGCCAGCACGTCGTGCAGCAGGGCGGCCATCAGCGCGGCGGGGGAGTGCGGCGCACCGCCCAGCACCAGCGGGGTGGGGTCGCCGAGGCGGCGCTTGAACTCCCGGGCGACCCGGTCCGGCGCGGCCAGGCCGAGCCGGTCGGCGGGCTCGCCGGTGCGCAGGGAGCCGTCGGCATCGAGGTACGCCGCGGCCGGGATCACCGTCGCCTGGCCGCCCAGGCGGACCATCTCCAGGTCACCGTCGCGGGCGACCGCCGCGGCCGCGAAACTTGTACCGAGATCGATGCCAATGGCATACATCGAACGACCTCTCGTCAGGCGCGACCGCGCGAATTTACCCGCGGTTTCCGAAGTGTTACAACACGATACGCCCGCTTCGATGCTTCAGTCACCGCGCGAACACCGACCGCATTTCCGCGATCGCCGGCATTCGTCGTGAACTCGCCCCCTCGGCCGGGGCGTGTCACAGATGGAGCCGGACGCGGGAAGGGGGCGGCGGTGAGCGTGGACGTGAGCCGGGCGCAGGTCGCGGAGCGGGACGCGGCGGCCGAGGCGGAGCTGCACGGCCTGCTGCTGGGGCTGGCCGGCCACCTGCCGGACGAGGTGCTGACCGAGCTGCGGGACGCCCTCGCCGAGGGCCGGCGGTGGCAGGTCGCGCGGGGCGCGGCGGTCGAGGCGCTGGCGCAGGGCCTGGAGCTGGAGCCCGACGAGATCGACCTGCTGCAGGCCGAGCTGGGCGCCGGCGCCGCGGACACCGACCTGGACCTGGTCGCCGCGCTGCCCGACCTGCGCGGCCGGCGCCGGCCGCCGGCCTGGCTGTTCGTCTCGGCGCTGCCGGAGGACCCGGCCCGGGCCCGGCCGGTGGTGCGGCCGCTGGACCTGACCGGCGACGGCGACGGCGACGGACACCTGGACCCGGCGGACCGGGCGCTCCTGGAGGAGCTGGCCGGGGAGCCGGGGCTGACCGCGGTGTGGCGGTGCTGGCGGATGCCGCCGCCGGACCGGCACTGGCACGAGCCGGTCCGGCTCGTGGTGCTCAGCCTGGACGAAGGCGCCCGGGACCTGCCCGGGCTGGCGGTCCGGCTGCGCCGGGCGCTGGCCGGCGCGGGGGACCCCGGCGCGCAGGTCGAGGCGTGCCGGGCCGGCCTGGACGCGCCGCTGTACCAGACGTTGGCCCGCTCCTGCGGCGCGCTGCTGTGGGCGGCCCGCCCGGCGGTGCCGGTGCGGGTCGCGCGGGCCTTCGACGGCGCCGACGCCGTCCTGGGCCCGTGGTTCGCCCCCGACCGGCCGGTGGTCCGGGACGAGCGGGAACGGCGGCGGCTGCTCGACGCCCTGGACTCCGCCGAGTTCGTCGCCCGCTCCGGCAGCCGGATGACCGACGTGCTCGACCCGGACCGCGGCGACGTGGTACCGCTGCACCTGCGCACCGACGGCGCCTGGGTCTGGAGCGAGGCGACCGCCTACTACCTGGCGGAGCACGGCCTCGCCCCGGACCCCGGCCTGGCGCGGCACCTGCTCGACCCGGACGGCCCGCCGCCGCTGGACGAGGTGGCGCTGCACCGCGTGCTGGTACACCTGCTGGCCCGGCCGGAAGCGGACGTCGCCTGGACGGCGCACCCGGCGGGCGGCGCCGAAGGGAGCGCGGGCGGCCATGAGTGAGCACGCGGTGGCCCCGAAGGTGGCCCGCCGGCCCGGTCCGCGCCGGCCGGTGCTCTCGCAGTACCTGCGGCGCTCCTCGCGGGCGCTGGGCTCGGCCGTGGCGCGTATCCGCCCGGCCGGTCCGGCCGCGGCGGTGCCGGCGCTGGCCCGCGGCCCGTGGGACGCACCGGGCTCGCTGACCGCCGGTCCGGCCGGCTGGTTCACCGTCGCGGTCGAGGCCGGGCGGGACGGGTTCTGCCTGGACGGGCGGACCCTGGACGCCGCCGCGCTGGCCGCCGCGATCTGGCGGTCCCCGCGCTGGCGCGGCCGCCCCGTGCTGCTGGTCACCCAGCCCGGCGCGCCGCAGGACGGGGCCGGACCGATGCTGCGCCAGCTCGCCGAGGACCTGGGCGCGCCGGTGTACGCCTCGGACCGCGGCCTGCACTTCGTCTTCGGCCGGGCGGTCGCCGACCGCATGTTCTGGTGCTGGCGGCCCGGCTCGGACTCGGACCTGCCCGAGGCGGCCGGTGCGGTGCTGCCACCCCCGGCCAGCGCCCCGGCGAGGGCCTCCTGCGCCCCCTCGGCTCCCGCCGCCACCCCGGTCCCCGGCGCCGCCCCGGCCCCCTTCCCCGTCCCGGCGGCGGGCGGCGCACCGGAGCCGGACACCGGGCCCGAGATCCGGTCGCTCGTCGTGCCGGCGGTGCGGGTCGCCGGGCTCGACCTCGGGATACGACCGGTGGCCCTGGAGCCCGCCGCGTTCGCCGGCCTGGACCTGCGCTCCCACCGGCCGTCGGGCGCGGCCGAGCCGGCGCCGGAGGCCGCACCGGCCCCGGCCGATGCCGTCGCGGGCAGTGCCGGTGGCGCGGGCGGTGCGACCCGGGCCGAGCCGGCCTGGTATCCGGTGGGCGACGGGATCCACGAGACCGACCGCGAGCAGGTGCGCGGCGCGCTGGGCTGGAAGTTCCAGGCGTACTCCCGCGTGGTCACCCGGGCGACGTCGCTGCACCCGGGGCTGCGCGGCGCGGCCGGCGCCCACGACGGGGGCCTCGGCCTGGTCGCCGTGCTGGCCCTGCTCGACGGCGCCGGCACCCGGGTCAACGAGGCGCTGCGCGGTGGCGGGGTCCCGGACGAGCAGGCGCGGGCGCTGGCCCGGTGCGCCGCCGCGGGACTGGCCCAGCTGCCCGCGGTCAACGGGCCGGTGTTCGCCGCCGCGCCGGACGACGCGGACCTGACCCGGCTGTACCGCCCCGGCGACGTGCTGGTGGAGCCCGCCTTCACCACGGTCTCGGTGGGCCGCGGCGGCGGTGCGGCGCCCCGCTACGCGATCTGGTCCGCCAGTGCGCGGCGGCTGGACCAGCTGCGCGCCCCGGACGACCAGCCCGGCGAGAGCCAGGCCCTCTTCGCCGCCGGCACCCGCTTCGAGGTGCTCGCGGTCGACCCCGCCGGTCCCGGCGGCGCACCGTGCGTGCTCCTGCGCGAGCGGGTCCCCGGCCGCCACGACGGCGGCCTGGACCAGCGCGTGGCGGGCAAGCTGCGCGACGCCCTCGCCGGCCGGGCCGCCACCGCCGTGACCCAGCCGTGGCCCCTCGGCCTGGCCGGCGGGCTCCGGTTCCCGCTCGACGCCGACGCCCGGGGCCGCGGGCGCCCGGCACCGACCAGCGCACCAGAAGGAGCGGCATCGTGACCACCAGCGTGCTGTCGGTATCGGCGCGGGACATCGGCTGCCTGACCGAGATCTCCCGGGCGCTGGCCTCCGCCACGCCCGGGGACACCGTGGCCGTGCGGCCCGGGCTCTATCGCGAGGCGCCGATGTTCCGCCAGGACGTGGTCCTCGTGGCCGAGGACGGTCCGGGCACGGTCACCATCGAGGTGCCCGCCGGCGGCGCGATCCTGGCCGCCGGCGGCGACGTGCTGATCCGGGACATCACCGTGCGCGGCGGGGACGAGCAGCTGCCGCTGCTGCAGGTCGCGGCCGGACGGGTGCGGCTGGAGGGCTGCACGGTGAACGCCGCCGCGCCGGCCGCCATCCACGTGCGCGGCGGGACGGTGGACATGCGCGGCGGCGCGGTCAGCAACAGCATCGGCGCCGGGATCGTCTACGAGGCCGGCGCCGGCGAGTTCACCGGCGTGCGGCTGCACGA
Organism: Dactylosporangium sp. CA-092794; assembly: GCF_050948465.1. Taxonomy (NCBI): domain Bacteria; kingdom Bacillati; phylum Actinomycetota; class Actinomycetes; order Micromonosporales; family Micromonosporaceae; genus Dactylosporangium; species Dactylosporangium sp. CA-092794. Next base: position 6,053,428 of record NZ_CP192044.1, read on the forward strand.
CATCGCCCGCTCGGCGATCATGGTGGCCGGCGGCTGCGCCCCGGTGTTCCGCGACTGCACGATGACCGGGATCGCGGAGACGGCCCTGCTCACGGCCGGCTCGGCCGCGCCCCGGCTGGACGGCTGCCGGATCGGCGAGGTGGGTCAGTACGCCATCGTGGCGCAGCAGGCCAGCCGGCCGCAGCTGCGCGGCACCACGGTCACCGGCGGCCAGGTGGGGCTGGTGGCCGGCGACGAGGCGGCCCCGGTGCTGCAGCGCTGCGAGATCCTCGACGTCGGCGCGCACGCCGTGGTGACGCTGGCCGACGCCACCCCGGCCCTCGCCGACTCGCTGATCGCCCGGGCCGGCGGGCACGGGCTCAACAGCATGGGCAACTCGGCGCCGACCCTGGAGGGCTGCGAGGTGCGCGACTGCGCCGCGGCCGGGGTCCTGGTCACCGACACCGCTCAGCCCCGGCTGACCGGCGGGGCCGTGGCCGGCTGCGCCGACGCCGGGGTGTTCCTGACCGGCCGCTCCCGGGCGTGGCTGCAGGGCGTCCGGGTGTCCGACTGCCCCATCGGCGTCGCGATCGAACAGGATGCGGCACCGCAGCTGCACGGCCTGTCCATCGAGGGGATCCGGTACGGCCTGCACGCCACCGGCGGCACCGGGCTCTTCGAGGACGGGCAGATCACCGGGGCCCGCGCCGCCGGCGCCCGGCTGGCCGACACCGCCGCCACGGTGCTGTCCAACTCGCGGATCAGCGCCTCCCGGGTCGGCATCGAGGCGGCCGGCAACGCCCGGCTCGAGCTGTCCTCGGTGGCGGTGGAGGACTCCCGCGCCACCGGGCTGCTGGCCGGCGGCCCCTGCACGGTGAACGTGTCCCGCAGCCGGATCAGCGGCACGCGCGGCCCCGGCGTGCACGCCGCCGGCGGCAGCTCGCTGACCGCCACCGACTGCGAGATCGTCGACAATCACGGGCCCGGCGTGCTGGTCGAGACCGCTCGGCCGGTGCGGCTGAGCGGCGGGGTGATCCGCGGCAACGGCGGGGTGGCCGTGGACGCGCCGAGCCCCGGCGCCCCGGTCGAACTGTCCGATGTGGACACCGGGCACAACGGCCGGCAGATGCCCGCCGGCCCCGGCGCCGAGCCCGCCGGCGGTGCGGACCCGGCGGTCGCGCGGGACCCGGCGCCGCGGCCGGCCGGCCCGGGCCCGTCCCGGCCGGAGGTGCCGGCACCGGCGCCCCCGCCGCGTGATGCCCGCGATGACGGCGACGCCCGCGACCCGGGCGGTCCGGGCGGGACCGGCGAGGCGCGGCTCGAGGGCGGCGACGCCGCGGTGACCGCCCTGCTGCAGGAGCTCGATGGGCTGGTCGGCCTCGGCGGCGTCAAGCGCGAGGTGGCCACGCTGGTCGGGCTGCACCAGATCGCCAAGCGCCGCCGCGAGGCGGGGCTGCACGTGCCGCCGATGTCGCGGCACCTCGTCTTCGCCGGCCCGCCCGGCACCGGCAAGACCACCGTGGCGCGCATCTTCGCCCGCGTCCTGGCCGCGCTCGGGGTGCTCAGCGGCGGGCAGATGGTCGAGGTGTCCCGCAGCGACCTGGTCGCCGAGCACGTCGGCGGCACCGCGGTCAAGACCACCGCCCGGTTCGAGGAGGCCCTGGGCGGGGTGCTGTTCATCGACGAGGCGTACACGCTCGCCCCGAACGGCGGCGGCGGCCACGACTTCGGCCGCGAGGCGATCGACACGCTGGTCAAGCTGATGGAGGACCACCGCGAGGAGGTGGTGGTCGTGGTGGCCGGCTACAGCCCCAGCATGCGCACGTTCCTGGCCGCCAACCCGGGCCTGGAGTCGCGCTTCACCCGCACCATCACGTTCGACAGCTACGCCGACGAGGAGCTGGCCACCATCGTGGAGCGGCTCTGCCGGACCCACCACTACGCGCTGGAGTACGAGACCCGCCAGGCGCTGGTCAAGCACTTCTCGGGCATGGCCCGCACCGAGACCTTCGGCAACGCCCGGATGGCCCGGCAGGTGTTCGAGGACATGCTGGGCCGCCAGGCCTACCGGCTGTCGCAGACCCCGGCCGCGCCCGACCTCGAGCTGGCCCGGCTGCTGCCCGAGGACCTGGGCGACCAGGCGGTCGCGCCGGCCGGGCCCGCCGTCCAGTCCCCGGCCGTGGACGCGCTGCTGGGCCGGCTCAACGCGATGGTCGGCCTGGACGCGGTCAAGCGCGAGGTGACCGACCTCGTGGACCTGATCGCCACCACCGAGGCGCGGGCCCGCGCCGGGCTGCCCACCCCGGCCATCTCCCGGCACCTGGTCTTCGCCGGCCCGCCCGGCACCGGCAAGACCAGCGTGGCCCGGCTGTACGGGCAGCTGCTCAACGAGATGGGCGTGCTGCGCACCGGCCAGGTGGTCGAGGTCGCCCGGGCCGACCTGGTCGGCCAGTACGTGGGGCACACCGCGGTCAAGACCACCGACGTGTTCAACCGGGCCCGCGGCGGCGTGCTCTTCATCGACGAGGCCTACGCGCTGACCGGCGAGGGCAACGACTTCGGCCGCGAGGCGATCGACACGCTGGTCAAGCTGATGGAGGACCACCGCGACGACGTGGTCGTGATCGCGGCGGGGTACACCGGCGACATGCGCCGGTTCCTCGCCAACAACGTCGGGCTGGCCTCGCGGTTCAGCCGGCAGATCCCGTTCGCCTCCTACACCGCCTCGGAGCTGGTCTCCATCGTGCAGGGGCTGGCCCGCGACGGCGGGTTCGAGTTCGACCACGACAGCCTGCCGGTGCTGTACCGCCACTTCGACGGGCTCGGCCGCGACGAGACCTTCGGCAACGGCCGCTACGCCCGGCAGCTGCTGGAGCGGACCATCACCAAGCAGGCCAACCGGCTGCGCGCCGCCGCGGCGCCCACCGTGGCCGACATGCAGCAGCTCACCGCGGCCGACGTCCACGCGGCGCTCGCGCCCTGAGCTTCGCCGCCGGTAGCCGTCTGATCGCGCGCTGGGCCACGGGGGCATAGGCCGCAGTGAGTGCGAGGCTGGATCACCGGCTGTGTCGGGGCGCGACGAACAACAGCTCCAGAGACGTGTGACTGCCTTCACTCTGGCGCTGATGTCGTGGCGCGACATCAATGCTAGAGTGATGTTACTTCGCGACATCAGTTTCGAGTGAGATCGACGTGGATGACAACGCGAGTGCTAGACCGAATGCGGCCTAGGTCCGCCACGACCTGCGCTGCCGCTGGTGCAGCGGGGTCGAACTCGTACGAAGGAAACAGAGCATGTCCATTCCCGTTTCTGTCGTGCGCCCCGGAGAGGGCGAGATCGTCCTCGACGACGGCGCATCCCGGGTGCGCATCCTCGAGGACGGCGGCGCGACCCAAAGCAGGCTCGCCGTCGCCGAATGCGTCCTGGCGCCGCTCTTCGCCGGGCCGCCACAGCATCGCCACGCGGAGCATGAAGAAGGCTTCTACATCGTGTCGGGGCTGATCCGGTTCACCGTCGGCGAGGATCAGCACGACGCCGGACCGGGCTCGTTCGTGATGGTCCCGGTCGGTGCCCCGCACAGCTTCGCGAACCCCGGCGAGGAGGCTGCCAAGGTGCTGTTCACCTTCACACCCAACCTGTATGTGCAGTATTTCCGCGACTTCGCCAACATCAAGAACCGGTTCGATCGGGACGAGGTCGCTGAGGTCATGTCCCGCTACGCGACGGAGCTCGCCACCACCTACGCCGGCTGAACGGCGCGGCCCGCCCGATCGCGAGCCCGATGTCGACAGCTCGGCCCAGACGTATGTCTCCGTGATCATGATGCCCGTGGTGACCGCACACCGGGTTTGCCATGATCCCGGAGACTTGTGGTACACGGGGGTACATCACCACTCCGCGATCATGAAAAACCGTTGGTGTCGACGCCGGGTTGCGCATGATCACGGAGACTTCCGGTCCCTCGAACCACGGCGGGCTTGCCGAGGACGCGTCGATCCACCTCAGCCGGCGAGTTGGGAACGTGACCCGGACCCGGGCCCGGGTCATGCTCAACTCCCTGATCGGCCCGATCCCGCTGTAGCGGCGCGGGTCACGGAAGAATCCGCGAGGTTTCCGGCCCGGGTATCCAACCGGTCACCGCCGGCAGCCGTGTTCGATATGTGAGCACGAAACCTTACCGGCGGCCGGCCCGCCGCAACGGACCCGAACTGCCGCACGGCGACATCTCCCTGCAGGAGCCGCCGGTCGTCCCCGAGGCGCAGCCGGGCGGCTTCCGCTCGCTCGGGATGATCCTGCCGACGCTGCTGATGAGCGGCGGGTTCATGTTCATGTTCTTCGGCCGCGGCACGATCGGCGGCCCCATGGGCATCATCATGCTGGTGATGATGGGCGGTGGCATGGTCGGCATGGCCGCCTTCCAGATGACCACGTCGTCCGGCACCCGCAAGGACAAGATCAACGGCGACCGGCGCGACTACTTCCGGTACCTCTCGCAGACCCGCACCCAGGTCCGCGAGTACGCCGAGAAGCAGCGGGCCGCGCTGGCCTGGCGGCATCCCGATCCGGAGTCGCTGTGGTCGCTGGTGATGACCAGCCGGCTGTGGGAGCGCCGCCCCACCCACCCCGACTTCGGCGAGATCAGGGTCGGCACCGGCGCCCAGCGCCTGGCGGTGCGGATCACCCCGATGCAGACCAAGCCGGTCTCCGACCTGGAGCCGGTGTGCGCCAAGGCGCTGCGCCGGTTCATCCGGGCGTACACCACCCTGCCCGGCCAGCCGGTGGCGCTGTTCCTGCCCGGCTTCGCGCACGTCCGGCTGGGCGGCGACCGGGACACCACGCTGGCCATGGTCCGGGCCATGGTGGCGCAGCTGGTCGCCTTCCACGCCCCGGACGAGCTGCGGCTGGCCGTGTGCGCCGGCCCCGACCGGGCCGGGGACTGGGAGTGGGTCAAGTGGCTGCCGCACGCCAAGCACACCGCCGAGGCCGACGCGTCCGGACCGGTCCGCCTGGTGGGTTCCTCGCTGGAGGACCTCGAGCGGCTGCTGGGCGACGAGTTCGCCGGCCGCGCCCGCTACGAGAGCGGATCGCAGCCCACCCGCGAGGAGCCGTTCGTGGTGATCGTCTCCGACGGCGGCGCGATCCCGGCCGGCGCCCGGCTGATCGTGTCCGGCTACCGCAACGCGGTGCTGCTCGACTTCGACGCCCGCGGCGCCGGCACCGACGAGCACGTGCTCAACCTCGAGGTGTCCGCCGAGGACGTCGAGCTGATCGAGCGCGACCACGTCGGCCGCGAGGTGCGCACCCGGCTGGCCACGCCGGACCGGCTGGACCTGACCCGGCTGCGCGCCGCCGCCCGGGTCATGGCCCGGCACGGCACCCGGGTCACCGGCGAGCAGCCGGCCAACGGGCTCAGCTCCGTGCTGGACCTGCCCGACCTGCTCAACATCACCGACCTGGACGGCTTCGACCCGCGCGCGCTGTGGCACGACCGGCCGCCGGCCGAGCGGCTGCGGGTACCGATCGGGGTGGCCGCCGACGGCTCACCCATCGAGCTGGACATCAAGGAGTCGGCCGAGGGCGGCATGGGCCCGCACGGCATGCTGATCGGCGCGACCGGCTCGGGCAAGAGCGAACTGCTGCGCACGCTGGTGCTCGCGCTGGCGGCCACCCACTCCTCCGAGACGCTCAACTTCGCGCTGGTCGACTTCAAGGGCGGCGCCACCTTCGTCGGGCTGGACCGGCTGCCGCACGTCTCCGCGCTCATCACCAACCTGGCCGACGAGGCCGCGCTGGTCGACCGGATGCAGGCGGCGGTGCACGGCGAGCTGGTCCGCCGCCAGGAGCTGCTGCGCCGGGCCGGCAACTTCAGCTCGGTGCGCGACTACGAGAAGGCCCGCGCGCAGGGCGCCGACCTGGACCCGCTGCCCACACTGTTCGTGGTGGTCGACGAGTTCAGCGAGCTGATCGCCGCCAACCCCGACTTCATCCAGCTGTTCGTGATGATCGGCCGGCTGGGCCGCTCGCTCGCGGTACACCTGCTGCTGGCCTCGCAGCGGCTGGAGGACGGGCGCATCCACCAGCTGGAGGGCCACCTGTCCTACCGCATCGGCCTGCGCACCTTCTCCGCGATGGAGTCCCGCGCGGTCATCGGCGTGCCCGATGCCTACGAGCTGCCGGCCGAGCCGGGCAACGGCTACCTGCGCTCCGGCGTCACCGCCATCACCCGGTTCAAGGCGGCCTACGTGTCCGGCCCGCACCGGGCCCGCGGTACCAAGCTGCGGCAGGATGTGATCGCCAGCCAGGTGGTGCCCTTCGGCACCGCGCGGCTCGCGCCCGCCGCGCCGCCGCCGGCGGAGACCGCCGAGCAGCCGGCCGCCCGCGACGACGGCGGCACCACGGTCCTGCACGCGCTCGTGAACCGGCTGATCGACCAGGGGCCGCCGGCGCACCCGGTGTGGATGCCCCCGCTGGAGCATCCGCCCACCCTCGACAACGTCCTGCCGCCGCTGCTGCCCGATCCCGACCACGGGCTGCGGCCGGTGGACGCCGGGCGGGACACCTTCCTGCGGGTGCCCCTCGGCCTGATCGACAAGCCGTTCGAGCAGATCCGGGACCTGCTGGTGGCCGACCTGTCCGGGGTCGGCGGGCACGTCGGCATCGCCGGCGGCCCGCAGAGCGGCAAGAGCACGCTGCTGCGCTCGCTGCTCTGCGGCCTGGCCCTGACCCACTCGCCGCGGCAGGTCCAGTTCTACTGCCTGGACTTCGGCGGCGGCGCGCTGGCCGGGCTCGCCGGGCTGCCGCACGTTGGCGGCGTGGCCGGCCGGCACGAGCCGGAGCGGGTCCAGCGCACCATCGCCGAGGTCCGCTCGCTGCTCACCGAGCGCGAGCGGCGCTGCGCGGACCTGGGCCTGCACGGCCGGGACGCGTACCGGGAGGCACAGGCCGCCGGGCAGATCCCGCAGGACCGGTTCGGCGACGTGTTCCTCGTCGTGGACGGCTGGTTCACCCTGCGGCAGGAGTTCGAGGCGGCCGAGGAGATGGCCCGCGACCTCGCGGCCCGCGGCCTGAACTACGGGGTCCACGTGATGATGACCATGGGCCGGTGGTCCGAGCTGCACATGTCCATGCGGGACAAGGTGGGCACCCGGCTCGAGCTGCGGCTGGGTGACCCGGTCGAGTCCGGCATCGACCTGCGCGCCGCCGCCCAGGTGCCGCGCCGGCCCGGCCACGGCCTCACCGAGGCGAAGCTGCACTTCCTCGGCGCGCTGCCGCGCATCGACGGGGTGCAGTCCGCCGAGGACCTGACCGCGGCCACCGCCGAGCTGGTCGCCGCGGTCGTCGACAACTGGCCGGGCGAGCGCGCCGCGGCGGTCCGCACCCTGCCCACGACCCTGGCGCTGGCCGAGCTGCCGGAGCCGGTCGAGGACAAGGTGGCCATCGGGGTGGACGAGGACGAGCTGGCGCCGGTGTGGCACGACTTCCGCACCATGCCGCACCTGACCGTGCTGGGCGACACCGAGAGCGGCAAGAGCAACGTGCTGCGGCTGCTGATCCGGGCCATCACCGCCGGCCACACCCCGGCCCAGGCGCGGATCATGGCGGTCGACTACCGCCGGCAGCTGTTCGACGACATCCCCGAGGCCTACCGGCTGGGCTACTCGGTCTCCCCGGACAGCACCCGCGCCACCGTGGCCGAGGCCCTGGCCGGGCTCAACCCCCGGGTGCCCGGCGCGGACGTGAGCCCGGAGCAGCTGCGGGCCCGCGACTGGTGGCAGGGGCCCGAGCTGTACATCCTGGTCGACGACTACGAGATGCTGGCCGGGCACGACAACCCGCTGGCCGGGCTGATCCCGCTGCTGCCGCAGGGCGGCGACATCGGCCTGCACCTGGTCGTGGCGCGGGCCGCGGCCGGGGCGATGCGCCTGTCGATGGACCCGATGCTGCGCCGGGTGCAGGAGCTGAACACCCCGGACGTGGCCCTGTCCTGCCCGCCCAACGAGGGTCCGCTGCTCGGCGGGATCAGGCCCCGCACCCTGCCGCGCGGGCGGGCGCTGCTGTGCACCCGGCGCGGTGCCCGGCTGATCCAGACCGCGCTGGTACCGGCGGCGCAGACCACGGCGGTGGCCTGATGCCGGCCGCGGCCGGCACCCGCCCGCGGCCGGCCCGGCCGGTCCCCGCATCGCCCGGGCCCGCCGCGCGGGAGCTGGCCCGGCGGCTGCGGGCGGCGGCCTGCCTGCCCGGGACCTCCGCCGTCCCCGCCGCCTGGCCCTGCGACGTGGCCGTGCTGGGCTGGCTGCGCCGCATGACCTACCCCGGGCTGTACACCTGGGCCGCGGAGGAGAACCTGGCCCGGCGCTGGATCGGCGGCGACGTCTTCGGCACCCGCCGCCCGCCCGCCGCGCCCGCCTTCCTGGCCGGGGTGGACGTGCGCACGGTCGCGCCGCACCTGGTCGCGCCGCTGCTGCGCCGGCTGAGCATGACCCGCCCGGCGCCGGCGCCCGCGGAGCTCACGCCGCGGGCCCTGGCCGGCGCGGCCGGTCCGGTCAGCCGGTTCGCGCGCGAGGACCCGGCCCGGCGCTGGGAGCCCTCCGGCACGGCGCCGGCGCTGCCGGCCACCACCGTGATCCCGCACGTGGTGCACGGCATCTGGCTGGGCCGGGCCCTGCCCGCCGCCAACAGCTTCTGGGCCAACTACGGCGCCGCCGCCGACGCCTACGCCGGCGAGGCCGACTTCGTGCTGTGGACCGACATTCCCCGGCACCGCTTCGACGCGGCGCGCACCGGGCCGCGCCCGGCCCCCGGCCGGCCCGATCCGCTGGCCGCGGTGCGCGAGCTGCTCGCCTGGGCCATCACGCACGGCATCCATCTGGTCAGCGTGGCCGAGGTGTTCCACGCCAGCGCGCCCATGACCCTGCACCACCCGTACACGCTCGAGCTCAGCCAGGGCGTGCCCCGGGCCTTCGCCGCGGCCAGCGACCACCTGCGCGTCGAGGTGGTGCACCGCTTCGGCGGCCTCTACGCCGACGGCGACCTGCACCTCGCCGGCCCACCGTACACCGTGGACGGTGACGGCCCCGGCCCGGGCGGCGGCGGGTACCGGCTGTTCCGCGGCCGGTGGCTCGGCCCGCCCGACGCGCGGGGCCCGGCCCGGCTGCCCGAGCTCTTCGACCGGGTCGCCGCCTCCTCGACCGGGTTCACGCTCAACGCGCTGACGGACCAGATCGTGCTCAACGACGTCATCCTCGCCCCGGCCGGGCACCCGGCGCTGGCGCTGTGGCTGGAGGGGGCGCGGTACAACTACCTGCGCGACCAGCGGGAGCTCTTCGGCGCCCCGCCGGCCGACCCGCCGCAGCGCGGCGAGCCCGACTCGTGGACCTGGGCGGTCACCCCGAACCGCAGCGGCCGGGTGCACCACTGGCTGCTGTCCCGCCTCGGCCTGACCGGGGCCGACCTGGTCAAGCCGGCCCCCGCGGTGCGCGGCAACAGCGAGCTGAGCTGGCTGCCGCCCGCCGACGGGGATCCGCCGGTGCCGTGCGCGGACCCGGATCCGCTGCCCACCCTGATGGCCTGCGTCGACCTGCTGCGCTGGCAGCACCTGTCCCGCGCCGGTGACCTCTACCTGACCGGGGTCGCGCCGCTGATCCGCGGCCTGCCCGATCCGGGCACGGCGTGGACCGCGCTGCTGCTGGCCTTCGCCGCCCTCAGCACCGACCTCGGGCCGGTGGCCTCGGTCACCGACCGCCGGCGCAACCACGACGGCAGCCTCGACGTGGTCGAGCTGCCGGAGGCCGCCCGGGCGCTGCTGGAGGCTCGCGGGCCGGACGGCCCGTGGCTCGGTGCCGGCGCCGGAGCCGGCGACGAGCACTGGTTCCTGGGCGAGCGCACGGTGCCGGCGGGGCTGTGCCCGCCCCGGCGCGAAACCCGTGAACTCCGGCCGGTCCGGCAGGCGTGAGACAGGTATGAACCAGGATCGCGGGGACGTCTGCCGGCTGCTGGTGGTGGGACCGACCAGCCAGGTGGACGTGAGCGTACCCACGCACATTCCGTTGGCCGACATGATGCCGGCCCTGCTCGGCGCGCTCGGCCCCGATCTGGCCGACCGCGGGCTGGAGCACAGCGGCTGGATCGCCCAGCGACTGGGCGAGCCGGCGCTGGACGAGTCGCGCACGGTCGGCGACCTGGGTCTGCTCGACGGGGAGGCCGTCCACGTGCGGCCCCGCACCGAGCAGATCCCGCCGCTGGCCTACGACGACCTCATCGACGGCGTCTCGGCCGGGATCCGCAAGCGGTCCGGGCTGTGGCGGCCGGAGACGACCCGGCTGGCCGCGGTGCTGTCGCTGGCCGGCTGGCTGGGCGCCGGGCTGACCGCACTGCAGCTGTGGCCGGACCGCCCCGGCCGCATGGTGGCGCTGGCGGCCGCGGCCCTGCTGAGCCTCGTGGCCGGCTTCGTGGTCGCCCGCCGGCCGGGCGACCGGGCGCTGGCGGCGCTGCTGGGCGCCGCCGGCCTGGCCGCGAGCGTGCTGGCCGCGGTGGACGCGGCGCTGGCGGACCCGGGAGTGATCGGCGTGGGCGCCGATGCCGGCGGGGTGCTGCCGTGGGTGCTCCTCGCCGCGACCACCGCCGGCAGCGTCGTCGCGCTGCTGGCGGCCGCGTTCGTCTTCCCGCGCACCGGCGTCCGGCAGATCTTCGCCGGCCTGCTCGCGGCGTGGCTGCTCGTGGCCGTCGCGGCCGGGCTGCGCCTGCAGGGCTTCCTGGACTGGCCGGGCGTGGCCGCGGTGCTGGTCACGCTGACCACGGCGCTGCGCCCGGCGGTACCCACGGCCGCGTTCAAGCTGGCCGGCCTGTCCCTGCCGGACATGCCGGACGACCCCTCCGACCTGCAGAAGAACATCGACCCGCAGCCCGCGGCCGGGCTGCTGGCCGGCGCGGCCGCCGCCGATCGGTTCATGACCGCGCTGTACGCGGCCCTCGGCGCGACCTCGGGCGCGGCCCTGCTGTGCCTGGCCGTCGCGCCCGGCTGGGCCGCCCCGCTGGCCGCCTGGCTGGCCGGTGCCGCGCAGATCCTCGTGACCCGCCCGATGACCAGCGCCTGGCACCGCCTCGCGCTGGCCGGGCCGGCGTTGCTGGCGATGGCGGCCTGGTGTCTGAGTGCGGTCACGTACCGGTCCGCCACCGCCGCCGTGGCGATCGCCGGCTGCGTGATCCTGGCGGTCACCTCGGCGCTGGCGGCGCGGATCTCGCCGCGGCGCCGGTTCAACCCGCTGTGGGGGCGGCTGGGCGACGTGGCGCACACCGTGACGGTGACCGCGCTGCTGCCCGTGGTCGTGCTGATCTCCGGCGGGCTCGACCTGATCCGGGCGCGGGTGGGCTGACATGTCCTCGCGTCGTGACCAGGTCGATGCCCAGCGGTACATGCTGAGCCGGGTGACCGGTGCGCTGGTGCGGGCCGAGCCCGAGGCCGCCGAGTCGCCCACCCGCCGGGACCGCTCCGGCACCGTGGCCGGCCTCGTGTTCGGGCTGCTCCTGGCCGGCGTCACCGCGATCTGGGCGCTGTTTCCCGGCTCCGGTTCGACCCGCTGGCAGCAGCCGCACACGCTGGTCGTGGACGCCCGGACCGGGGCGCGGTACGTGCTGGTCGAGGGAGCGCTGCGGCCGGTCAACGACGTCGCCACCGCCACGCTGCTGACCGGCGGCGAGCTCAGCCCGGTCGTGGTGGCCTCCGGCACGCTGGCCAAGGTGCCCCGCGGCGCGCCGGTGGGCAACCCGGCCGGGCCGCAGGTGCTGCCCGCCGCCGACCGGATCAACCAGGGCGTGTGGCGCGCCTGCGACCTGGGCAAGGGCCGCGTCGGGCTGGACATCGGCGCGCCGGCCGGCCAGCAGCCGCTGGGCGAGGGCGAGGCGCTGCCGGTGACCGGCGGCGGCAAGACCTACCTGCTGTGGGGCGGCCGGCGGCTGCTGCTCGCCGACGCGTGGGTGCCCAGCGTCCTGGGCCTCGGGCTGATGCCCCCGATCCCGGTGGGCACCGCCTGGCTGGACCTGATCCCGCTGTCCGGCACGGCCGGCCCGCCCACGGTGGAGGGCGCCGGCGGCCAGGGCCCGGCCATGGCCGGGCGGCCGAGCACGATCGGGCAGATGTTCGGCGTCGACCTCGGCAACGGCAAGACCGGCCACTACCTGATGACCGGCGGCGGCATGGCGCCGCTGACCGAGACCGAGTACCTGCTGCAGCGGGCCCGCCCCGGTGCCGCCGCCGAGACCGCGATCAGCGCGGCCGAGATGGCCGCGACGCCGCAGCGCGCACCGGTGCGGCCGCTGACCTCGATGCCCGCCACGCCACCGCGGCCGCGCACCGCACCGCAGGGCGCCGCGGTCTGCGTCGAGTACACGGGACGGCCGTACGGCGCCCCCGCGGTGGTGCTCAGCCCCGACTTCGCCCACGGCACCACCGGCGCCACCACGGTGCGGGTGGCGCCGGGCGGGGGAGCGCTGCTGCTGCCCCGGCTCGACGGCGACGTCGCGCAGCTGCCGGCGGTGCTGGTCGACGAGCGGGGCATCGCGTACCCGGTCGCCGGCCGCGACATCGGCACCCTGGGCTACACCGCGGCGCAGGCCATGGTGATGCCTCCGGCGCTGGTGGCGCTCGTGCCGGCCGGACCGGCGCTGGCCCGGCCGGAAGGGGGGTGAGGCCCGGCAGCGGCCCGAGCGTGCGCCGCCCGCCCCGTCCCGGGGCCGGGCACCGAACAGGACCATCCGAGCGCCGGCGACCGGCACGGCACCGGCGCGCAGCAGAACAGCAGGGAAGGAGAGCGACATGGCATCCGTCACGGTCAACGGCGGGATCGTCGCCGATCACGGAACCATCAGCACCATGATCAGCGCGTTCGACGAGTGCCAGGGCGAGTGCGGGAGCATCGCGTCCGCGGTGAGCGCGGCGCGCGGCAACCTCATCAGCCAGTGGCACAGCGACGAGGCCGCCCCCCGGTTCATGCAGGCCGTGGACCAGTGGATGGACGGCTTCCAGAAGGTCCGCCAGGGACTGGACATGCTCAACGGCAACATGCAGACCTACCGGGGCCTGACCGACACCACCGAGCAGGGTGGCGCCGCGCAGGCCGGGGGCTGGGCCACGCCCTGACCGCCCGCGGTACCGGCAACCATCGATCAATCCTCACGAAGGAGCCATCATGGCCAACTACAGCGTCAACCCCGCCGGCCTGGCGGACGTCGAGTCCGAGCTCACCTCGGTGACCCGGCGGCTGGACAGCTCGCTGACCACGCTGCAGGGCGCGGTGCAGCAGTTCACCGCGGCCAACAACGGCCAGGCGCCGGACGCCTACACCCAGGCGCAGGCTCTGTGGGATCAGGGGCAGCGCGACATGCACGAGGCGCTGCGCAACGGGCAGATCCGGCTGCAGGAGATCACCAACAACTACATCTCCGGTGACAACCGGGGCGCGGCCGTCTTCAGCTAGGTCCCGGAGAGGAGGGAGTCACGATGAAGAACGACCCGATCATCATCAACGAGGCGTACCTGCAGGGCCTGCAGACCAAGTACACCAACCAGGTCAACGACATCGACGGGATGTACGGCAAGGTCTTCGCGTACGGTTCCCTGCCGGGTGCGCACATGGACATCAAGCAGCCGTTCACGATCAGGCTCGGCGGAGCGAACTTCGTCGAGGCCCAGGACGACGTCAACATCCTGGACCAGACCCGGTCCGGGCTCGCCGAGCGGCTCAAGAGCGCGCGGGGTGAGCTCTACACGCTCGAGTACGGCATCAAGTTCCTGCTGGCCGACTCCGAGGCCACCGAGCAGCTCAGCACGCTCAGCGCCGAGCAGTTCGAGTACTTCATGCCGAGGACGGCGAGCTGACGATGACCAACATCGCGACGATCGAGGACATCCTGGAGAACATTCTCGGTCTCGTGCTGGGCGCCGCGCCCGGGCAGTACTCGCTGGCCACCTCCGGGAGCGGGGGTGGCCAGCAGGGCTCGGGCAAGAGCGGGATCAACAACGCCTTCCGGCCGAGCACCGTCCAGGGGCCCGGATTCTGGCTCATCGCGCAGTCGAGCACCCTGACCTACACCGGCGGCTCCTGGTCGCCCGAGTACGACAAGGACGCCGTCACCTTCTACACCTGGGCGAACCGGGCCGGGCTGCTCGCGACCAAGGACATCGTCCGGGTCACGGTCTGGGTCGGCCTCACGAACCGGGACAACGACCAGGGCCAGAAGAGCAACACCTCCGACCCCGGCGCCGTGGTCAACGCCTCCGCCAACCCGGTGATCCAGCTGGGCAACGCTTGGGAGCTGATCCAGCGGGAGATCCCGGCGGTCCTCGGCCCGGGCACCTCGTTCGACCCCGACACGATCGCCGCCGTGCGCCAGGTCCTGGCGACGCTGGTGCAGCACGCGAGCGACATCTCCACCGGCCTGCGGGCCGACACCACGAAGGTCGACAACAAGACGGCGGACTTCCGGGGCTCGGCGGAGTCGGCGTGGTACCAGCGGGTCCTCAACGCGGACCACTTCCTCAGCGACCTCAAGGACCAGCAGGCGACGTGGGACACGCAGCTGGGCTACATGGAGACCGTCGCCCGCAACTTCGTCGACGCGGTGGTCAAGGCGAACAACGCGTGGAGCCAGAAGGAGCCCAAGGGCGCGTGGCCGCACCCGTACCGGCTCATCGCCCACATGTTCAACGAGGGCAAGCTGGACCAGAACCTCAACGCCCAGTCGGGCCTCAACGGTCCCGAGTCGCGCTCCTGGGACATCGGCTCGAACTACGCCGAAACCAACGGCCAGGGCGTCTCCTACGGCATGATCTTCCGGGTCCCGGCGTGGCTGGGCGGGTTCAGCATCGACCCGTTCAACGTCGAGCACTGGAGCCGGGTCGACCGGGCGCTGCGTGAGACGTGGGCCCGCACGGCGATCCAGACCTGGGCGGGGGTGCAGCCGGCCGCGCAGGCCCTCATCTACACCATGACGGGCGCGCGCAACAAGCTGATCCTCGCCGACCCGCCGCCGGTACCGCCGCCGCCCATGCCGAACAACCCCCTGGCCAACGGCCCGATCGACCCGTACGCGAACATGGGCGACCCCTTCGCGAACTGGGGCAATCCATTCGCCAACTGGGGCAACCCGTTCGCGAACTTCGGCAATCCGTTCGCCAACTTCGGCGACCCCTTCGCCAACTTCGGCGATCCGTTCGCGAACCTCGGCGGTGGCGGCGCGAACAACCCGTTCGCCAACTTCGGCGGTGACGGCAACCCGTTCCCCAACGGCCCGGACCAGGTGTTCGCCACCTCGACCAACCCGTTCGCGAACACCAACGAGGCGCTCGGCGACCCGTTCGGCCCCGGCGGGGCGGGCGCGAACAATCCGTTCGCCAACGCCCCGCTGGACCCCGCCACGCTGTTCATGCCCCCGACCGGCCAGTTCGCCAACGGCCCGGCCGGCGGCTTCGGGTCGGACAACCCGTTCGCCGGCGTGGGCGACCCCGGCGGCCAGCAGTTCTTCGCCTCGAACAACCCGTTCGGCGGCGCCGGCAGCGGGCCGCAGACGCTCGGCGAGCTCACCCCGGACCAGCTGCACCAGCTGCAGTCGGCCGGGCTGCTCGACGACGTGCCGCTCACCCCGCAGCAGGCCGCCTTCCTGAGCCAGAACGGCCTCGGCGTGCCCGGCGGGGCCGAGCCGACCCTGGGGCAGCTGAGCCCCGAGCAGCTCGACGCGCTGCGCCAGGCCGGGCTGCTGGACCAGACCCCGATCACCGCGGCCGAGCGCAATGCCCTCGGCCTGTCCGACCCGGGCCAGCTGCTGCCGCTGGGCCCCACCGCCGGGGTGGACACCAGCCCGTTCCCGACCACGGTCAACGGCCTGGACGTCAACGGCCCGGGCGCCGATTCCGGCGGCGGGCTGCAGCTCGGCGACGTCACCCAGCCCGGCGCCACGGACCACCCGAACGTCCCCGGCTTCCTCGCCGGCACGGGCGGGCTGTCGTCGGTGCCCGGCATCAGCGGCTCGCCCGGCGCGCTGAGCCCCGGCGGCCTGGGGCTGACCGTTGGTTCGGGCGCCGGCGGCGGCCTCGGCGGCGTCGGCGGCGGGGTCGGCGGCGGCCTGGGCGGCGCCGGCGGCGTCGGCGTCACCACAGGCGGCCTGGGCTCGGTGGGATCCGGCGGGGCCGGGGCGGCCGGCGGCGGCTCGCCGGCCTCCGGCGCCGCCGCGGAGACGCCCTTCGGCGGCATGCCGTTCATGCCGCCGATGATGGGCGGCGCCGGCGGCGGGGGCCGGCCCGAACGCGAGCGATCGCGCAACACCTGGCTCAAGGAGGACGAGAAGGTCTGGGGCACCGACCCGGACTGCGCGCCGGCGGTGGTCGGCCGGCGCGGCCGCGGCACGCGCGGCGACGAGGACGACCGCGACTACGGCACGACCCCCGAGGAGCGCACCTCCGGCTACGAGGAGCGGCGCACCAGCCGGGGCCGCTGAACCCGACCGGCCGGGCCGGGGCGGCCCGAGGTGAACTCGGCGCCCCGGCCCGGCCGTGAGACAGGCAAGGAGGTACACCATGACGACACTTGGCGACGAGGAACTGCTGGCGCAGATGCGCGCCGCGCTGGAGGAGGTGCGCACCGCCTCGGACCGGATCCGCCGCCGCGTGCGGCAGTCGCGCACCACGGTGCGCGACCGCGAGCACCGGCTGTCGGTCACCGTGGGCGGCCAGGGCGAGCTGGCCGAGCTGACCTTCCACGGCGACGCCTACCGCGACCTCGCCCCGGCCGAGCTGGCCGAGCTGATCGTGAAGACCACCGGCACCGCCCGCCAGGAGGCCCGCCGCAAGGCCCTGGCCGGCATCGGCGACCTCGGCGCCGACCTGGGCGGGCTCGGCAGCGCCGCCCAGGACGCCGGCTCGCTGGACGAGCTGGTCGAGTCGATCGTCGGCACGGTTACCGCCGCCGGCGAGCGGCGCGACCGGGAGGGCGCGGCATGAGCGGGCGGATCGAGTTCTCCGGCGACGACCTGGCCCGCCGGGTACCGCTGCTGGGCCAGTTCCAGGACGACCTCACCGGCACCGTGACCCCGTTGACGGACATCGCCGCCTGCCGCTGGGCCGACGGCGCCGACGGGGACGACGAGCTGACCATCCAGGCGCGCAACGCCGTGCACGGCGTGCTGACCCAGTACGTCCTGCCGGCGTACGTGGAACTCGGCGACGCGGTCGGCGTGCAGGGCGACAAGCTCGGCATCGTCCACCGGATCGGCGAAAACACCGAGGCCGGCAACGGCGAGGCGGCCGGCGGCTGGGGCGGCGGCCGGCACGGCTGAGGCCGCGCGGTTCTGAAGGGGAAGGGCGATGATCTCGGTCAACACACCCACGGCCTCGGTCAGCGGCTCGACGATGCGCGCGATCGAGGTGTTCACCGGGATGAAGCTGCCCCGGGCCAACCTGAGCCGGCTGCTCGGCGACGCGGCGAGCCTCAGCGCGCTCGCCGACCGGGTGCGCAACCTGCTCGGGCCCGAGCTGATCCAGGTGATCCGGGCCGTGGGGGCGTCCGTGGACGGCCAGACCGCGGCCCGGTTCATGGCCCAGACCGCGCCGTTCGTGGCCAGCAGCCCCGCCGCCCTGCTGCAGGTGGCGGCGCTGCAGGACCAGACCGCGGACGCGATGCTCGGCTACGCCGTGGAGATGGACTACGCCAATCGCCAGGCGATGATCATGTTCATCTTCATGATGATCGAGCTGGCCATCGCCGCCGCCGAGGCGTTCTTCGCCCCCGAGGACGCGATCGAGCGGGTCGCCACCACCCGTACCATCATCCAGACGGTGCTGCGCTCGAACCTGTTGCGGATCGCGGCCCGCAGCACCGCGATGCAGATGCTGTTCATGCCCGGCTCCTCGCTGCTGGCCCAGATCTCGCAGATGTACGACGGCATCCGCGACCACGTCGACTGGGGCGAGGTCGGCAAGCAGGCGCTCTACGGGCTGTCCGTGGCCGCGCTGAGCACCGTGGCCGGGCCGGCGATCGGCAAGGCCACCGGCAAGTTCGCCGCCGGCCTGGAGAAGTGGGGGATCAAGGAGTCCTACCGCGAGCCGATCGCCCGGTTCAGCATCTCCCCGATCTCCGAGATCGGCATGGAGGTCGGCGGCGGGGTCGGCGCCAGCCTGATGGTCGACGGCAAGTACGACCCGAAGAACGCCGACGGCGACGCCATCTCCGGCGCGGCCGAGGCCGGCGGGGGCGCCGCGGCCAGCGGTGCCGGCGGGCTGGGCCGGCGGGGCGCGAAGGGCATCGGGTTCACGCCCAAGCTGCCGCAGCTGCGGCTGCCCGGCGGCACGAGCTTCACCGCCGACGGCCTGCCGGTGCTGCCGGTCGGCCTGCCGGTCGACACCGGCGACACCGCCTACCGGCCCACCGGCACCGGCACCGGCACCGGCACCACCGGCCCGGACCCGGAGGCGAAGGGCTCCTTCCCGGCCGGAGGGCCGCCGACGCCGGCCACGCCCCCGCCGGGCTACTCCGCCGGCCCGCTGCCGCTCGTGCCGGCCCCGAGCTGGGCCGCCGGCGGTCCGCTGGCCGCCCAGTGGCAACAGTTCCAGGAGGACCTCGGCAATCGCTACCGCGGCCTGCTGGCCGACGTGGCCCTGCGCGCGCAGGTCGTGGCGGCGCTGCCGGTCTCCGTCGAGCAGGCCTTCGCCCAGTGGGCCGGGGCCGGCGGTGCGGCCGCGGCGACCGGCCTGCTGGCCGCGGCCGGGGTGCCACCGGCGCTGGTCACCGAGCAGTTCCTGACCGGTGTGCGGGACCGAGCGGCGGCGGCCGCCGTCGCCGGCGTGACGCTCACCCCCGGCGTGCCTCCGGCGCAGCTCGCGGCCCAGGTCGCGGCCGCCCTGCCGGGCGAGTTCGACCGGCAGGCGCTGCGGGCCGCGGCCCAGCTGGCCGCCGATCACCGGGTCGAGCAGTACTTCACCGGGCTCGGCTCGGACGGGTTCACGGCGGCACCGGCGGCCCACGACGCCGTGGCGCAGCAGGTGCGGCTGCAGGTCGACCACGGCGTCGGCGCGCTGCTCACCGCGCCGCCCATCACGTCCCAGCCCTCGGCCGGCGTGCCGGCGGCGCTCGACGTGGTCCGGCAGGCGACCGGGGACCTGCCGTCGCGTCTGGGCGCGTTGCCGGGCGGGTTGCCGGGCGGCGGGCGCGGCCCGCAGCCGGTCGACCTCACCGGCGCGCTCAAGGACTGGCAGGGCGCGGCCCGCCCGGCGATGCCGGAGCTGTTCGACCGGTTCAATCTGTCCGGACACCAGCCGGGCCCGCTGGTCGTGGCCGCCGCACAGCAGCAGCTCGCGACCGGGCCCGCGGCGCCGGCCCCTGCGGGGTCCGCGGTGCCTGCGGGGTCCGCGGTGCCTGCGGGGTCCGCGGTGCCTGCGGGGTCTGCGGTGCCTGCGGGGTCCGCGGTGCCTGCGGGGTCCGCGGCGCCGGCCGCGCCGGCGGCGGAGCGGGCATTGGCCTGGCAGACCGCTCGCGACGCCGCCCGGCAGGAGGCCGGGGTGCGCTTCGACCAGCAGGTGCGCGGCGTCGACGGGCCGCGGCCCGCCGGTGCGGCGCTGGAGCGGATCCGCTCGGCGTACCTGGCCCAGGTCGACTCCAGCTTCGCCGCGCACTTCCCGCCGGACGGGACGGCCGACGTGGCCGGCTACGACGCGGCCCTGGGCCGGCTCACCGGCGGCCTCGGCGACCGGCTGGCCTTCGAGGGGCAGCTGGCCGCCGACGCGCGGGCCGTGCCGACCCAGTTCGCGGCGCTGGCCGCCGAGCATCCCGGTGCGCTGCCCGGCGCCGAGCACCTCGCCGAGGAGTTCGGCCGCGAGTGGGCCGGCGGCTACCGCGACACCTTCGCCGGGGACCTGGCCGGCGAGGCACTCCTCGGCGCGGCCCCGATCGGCGACACCTTCGCCGCGGCCCCGATCGGCGTGCCCGGAGCCGGCAAACCGGGCGGCGAGGTGTGGCTGCCGAGCGAGCTGCCGCCGGCCGAGGCGGCGCAGCGGTTCGCCTGGCTGGGCGACGTCAACCCGTACCGGAGCCTGCACCGCGACTTCGAGACCAACTGCGTGCTGACCGCGATCGGCACCGACATGTCCCTGGCCGACGGCGTCGGGCACCAGGTGCCGCCGGAGACGTTCCTGCCGGTGGCGCAGCTGGAGCGCTACGCCGGCCGGCCGCTGGTCGAGGCGGCCGGCTACGCGGCCGTGGCGGAGACGATGGCGGCCGCGCCCCCGGGCTCGCGGGGCATGGTCGTGGTGACCGGCGCGGGGGAGCGCATCTCGCACGTGGTGAACGTGGTGCGCACCGACGACGGCAAGGTGGTGTTCCTGGACGGCCAGCGGGGCGGGCCGGCCAAGGGCCCGGCGGTCCCCGGCCGGCTGCGGTTCGTGGCGACGACCGGCGGGGTCGGCCTCCCGCGGCCGCCGTCGACCGCGCGGACCGGCGTGGCCGCGGCGGTACCGGCGCAGGAGGACCTGGCCGGCATGAACCCGGCGGCGGCCCAGCCGCCCGCGGCGGTGTTCGAGGTGCCCAGTGACGGCAACTGCCTGCTCTACGCGTTCATCGCGAGCGCGCCGGGCCAGGTCGCGACGGCGCTCGGGCTCGGGCCGCAGCGGCACCCCGACCTGGCCGCGTTCCTCGGCGACGCCAACCGGGTGCGCTGGACCATGCAGCAGGCGCGGACCGGCGGCGTGCTCGCCGGCTCGCCGCTGTGGCGGGTCAGCCGGCTGCTGCAGGATCGGGTCGGGGAGTACCTGACCGCCAACCGCGACCGGCTGCCGAGCGAGGTGAACCGCCAGCGGGCGCACTTCCGCGACGACATCGAGCGGCACGTGCGCACGCTGAGCCAGGAGCAGGTGCGGGCCCGGCTCGACCAGCTCGAGCGGGAAAGCCGCCCCGGCCAGCCCGGCCCGTCCAGCCTGCCCGCCCCGGCGGTGACGGCGCACGTCATCGACGCCGCCTACCTGCCCGCGGCGCGGATCCGCCAGCAGTACGGCATCGTGCGCGCGCAGCGGGGCCCGCAGCCGGGCGAACGGCGGGTCACGGTGCCGCAGGAGCAGCTCGACTACATCAACCGGCACGGCCCGCGCGTCCCGGTGACCGAGATCGACCCGGGGCGGCTGGGCGAGTACCTGGTCAGCGCCTCGGCGTTGTCCGACCGCCGGCTCAGCGACGACGAGTACAACGAGGTCCGCAGCTCCGTCACGAACTGGCGCAACCGGTGGAGCCACCCGTCCGGGGAGTTCCTGTCCCCGCTGCTGGCGCACGCCACCAACAGCCGGGTCACGATCCTGCGCACCGGCCCCCGTGGGGTGTACGTCGCCGACACCTACGGCCCGGCCGGCGGTACCCCGGTGACCCTCTACCACGTGCCGGCCGACCCGGGCGCCGCGGTGCTGAACTACAACCACTACAACGCCGCCGCCCCGCCCGCGGTCCGCCCGGGCGCGCCCGCGGCGCCGGTCCAGCCGAGCCCGCCCGTACCGCCGCCCGTACCGCCGCCCGCCCAGCAGCACCAGCCGGCGGCGCCGCCCTCGACCGACAAGCAGCTGCGCGACATGGCGGCCGGGTTGCCGCCGCAGCTGCGGGTGCAGCGGGCCATCGGCGGCACGCTGCTGCACGACGCGCGCTCGGGCGGCCCGATCAGCCCGCGGGTGCCGGCCCGGACCGGTCTCGGACCGGCCATCCTGCTGGACCCGAGCGTCACCGACCCCGCCGTGCTCGGCCCCGCGCTGGCCGGCCTGCGGCCGCAGGACACCACGATGGCGACCCTGCACTGGCCGGCGGACCAGCGGATCAGCCCGGCCCGGGCCCGGCAGGTCGTCGCCGGGGCGCTGGAGCCGCAGGCCCGCTCGGCGCTGCTGTCGGTGCCCCGGGAGGCGCTGACCGACGCGCCCGGCCGCGACGACCCGCTGGTCGTGCCGCTGGATGCCAACGGCGAGGTGACGTTCTTCAACGCCCGGCCGCAGCGGTACCTGTTCCTGCCCGCGGGCTCGGCCGCGCCGGCCCGGCCGGCGCCGTACGGGCTGAGCGAGATCGGGCCCGGCGAGTACCGGCTGCCGGGCGGCTGGGCGGTCCGCGACGCCGGCAGCTACCTGTGGATCGGCCCGGAGACGGAGCTGGCCGGGGTCCGGCCGCTGCTGGCCTCGGCCGGCGGCGCGCTCACCGAGCCGACCGTGTTCCTCGGCTGGCACGCCACGCCGCTGCCGGCCGAGGCCGTCGAACACCTCGGCCGTCTCTTCGCCGGCATGCCGGCGGGCACGCCGGCCCGGCTGCTGACCTCCGGCGTCGGCCTGGACCGGCACACGTTCGACGTGACCACGGTGACCGGGCTGCCCGGCGGCGTCCGGCTCGGCCACGTCCCCGGCGCGGTGGTCGCCTACACCGGCAGCGACCCGGTGCCGGCGTCCGCGGAGGCGGCGCTGCACTGGGCCGACCTGGCCGATCCGGATCGGCCGCGGCTGGTGGTGCACGAGTCGGTCGCCGACCCGGTGGCTGTGGTCCGGGCGGTCCAGGACCGCCTGGGCGCGAGCGGGGCGGCGCTGCAGGTCAACCTCGCGGCCGACCCGCCCGCGCCGGGCGCGCCGGCCGGGCCGAGCCGCGCCGCCGATGCGGCCGCCGCGCTGCGCGCCGGCCTCGGCGGGACGGTCGAGGTCGTCCTGCCGGTCGCCGCCGTGGGGCGGGCCCCGGCCGGGGCCGCCGACCTGGTCCCGATCGACCGGCTCGGGCAGCCGACCCTGCCCGCCGCCGCGCACGCGTTCCGCGAGCCGGTGCGCCCGGCGCCGCCCGCGGCCGCGCCGCTGGGCCTGACCGCGGCGGAGGACGGCCGCTACCGGGTGACACCGGGCTGGACGGTCACCGAGCACGGGGGCGTGGTGCTGTTCGCCGAGCACGGCGCCGACCCGGGCACGCTGCCGCCGGCCGCGCTGACCGTGCCGCCGGGCGGGGTGAAGGTGGTCGTCCACCCCGCGCACGGCTCGGTGCCGCCCGCCGTGTCCGAGGCCGTGTCCCGGCTGCTGGCCGGGGTGAGCGAGGCGGACCGGCACGTGCACGTGGAGGCGGAGACGGCCAGCGCCGGTCCGGCCGACGCCGCGGCGGCGCCGGCGCCCGCGCCGGCGTTCGTGCCGCCGGACGTGCCGGACCGGATGGCGCTGGCCCTGGGCGACCCGAAGGCGACCCTGCCCGACCTGGACCTGATCGAGGAGGGGCTGCGCGCCGAGGCCGACGCGCGCGGGATGACGGTGACGGCCGAGGAGTGGAGCCGGCTGCACGACCGGCTGCTCAACAACTATCCGCTGCTGATCGGCCCCGACGGGTACCTCTTCACGCTGGGCGACCGGGAGTTCCGGGTCAAGCTGGAGCCGACCGGGCCGGAGCTGATGGACAACCCGGCCGGCTCGTCGTACACCGCCGCCGGCGGCCCGTCCCTGGACGACATCGAGCAGCGCGGCTCGACCGAGGAGGGCCGCTTCCACGCCAACGAGATCATCCAGGGGGTGTTCCAGACCGGCGCCCACGGCCAGGGCGACGCCACGACGATGCGGTCCACGCGGGCCCGCGGCGAGGTCGGCTTCGACGTTCCGTGGTGGGTGACCGGCCATTTCGGTCCCAAGGCCAACTTCACCTTCAACCGCACGGACCAGCGCTCCGGCTACCTGATCGACGCGGAGAAGGGCCGGGTGCTGGACACCCGGGCGGACTCGACGTTCTACTCGTACAAGCCGGGCTGGAGCGTCGAGTCCCGCGACGACACCAGCGACTGGACCAAGGTCGGCGTGCCGGAGCCGAAGGACGGTGGCAAGCCGGCCCGGCTGGTCGTCGCCATCCCCAACCACCTGCTGGTCGACCCGCCGGCCCACCAGGTCGTGGCCGACCTGCCCGCGGCCGACCCGGCCCACCCCGGGCGGGCGAGCCGGGACAACCTGAACCGGTTGCCGGAGACGTTCTCGGCCAGCAACCTCACCGGCCTGACCGAGCTGTACGACCACATCGTGGCCCGGCTGCGCGCGGACGGCTTCGACATGTCGATCCGCAGCGAGATGCGCCAGGAACTGCAGCGCAAGCTATGGAACACCGAGACCCACCTCGACGAGGCGGTCAACCGGCGGGCCGGCGCCGTCCCCGCCGCGAAGGCGGCCCCGGCCGGGACCACGGCCGGGGCGGCCGGGGTCGTGGCCGCCGGCATCGCGGCCGCGGCCGCCGGCATCGCCGGCACCGACGCCGCACTGGCCACCGCCGCGGCCGGGACGGTCGCCGCGGCCACCGGGCCGAAGGCCCCGCACTCGGCGGCGCCGGTGAGCCCGGACACCCGGGGGTACCACTTCACGCTCCACGAGCAGGGCAAGGCCGCGGCCACCATCCGCGTGCACGCCCGCCGGCACGGCGACCCGACCCGGGTCGGCAGCACCAGCGACGCCGCGCACATCGAGAAGGTCCGCACCGCGATCATCGGGCACGGCGGCGAGTTCACGCTCGGCCAGAGCAGCGGCGTGAGCTTCGGCGGCGGCACGGAGTTCCCGCTGGCGCGCAACCTCGGCGATCCGGCCGTGTTCAAGGAGAAGGCCAAGTTCGGCTTCAGCGCCCGGGGCGGGGTGAACTTCGCCAGCAACGACGGCGGCGGCGCTACCCACGCGTCGCTGAACGTGGTGGTCTCCCGCTACACCGGCATGACCGGCGGCCACAAGGTCGACCTGGAACTCTCCGCCGACGTGGCCACGTCGCGGCGGCCGACCGAGCCGCCGCGCTCGACCCCGGCCGTCGACGGTACGGCGGTGGTGCGGCTGTCCGAGCCGGACGCGTTCGACTACGGCTTCGGTGTGGACGCCGACGCGTTCACCAAGAAGCCGGCCGAGGAGCCGGCCGCGCCGGCCCCGCCGGCCGCGGGCAAGCCGGCGGCGCTGCCCCACGACCGGTGGAGCGCATGGCTGCGCAACACCGGCAAGCACGCCGAGGACACCGGCGGCAACCTGCTGCCGCGGCAGGCGCTGAAGGGCCGCGACCTCGGGCAGAACGTGGCCGACATCGACCCGGCCGCGGTCGCGCAGGTCAGGGCGAACCTCAAGCGGGAGCTGATCGCCAGCGGGTTCCTGCCCCCGGACGAGCACCGGCTCTGGTCGCGGCTGGCCGACGGCGCGGCGGGGCCCGGCCACGCCCGCACCGCCCCGGCCGGCGCCGGGCTGGTGGAGAAGGCGACGACCGCCCTGCTGCGGGGCAAGGACTCGGTCGTGCTCTCCGCGCAGGAGGCGGTCGCCCGGGACATCGACGCGTGGGTGGACAACCTGGACCTGGTCGACAAACTGGTCAGCAACGACGGCATGGAGTCGTTCCTCGGCGCGCTGGGCCAGGACGGCTTCCCCATCACGCTGCACAGCTGGCGCGACGGGGTGATGCGCACCGCCGTGGTGACCCTGTTCGCCAAGTCCCGGGCCACCGACGCGGTCGGGCCCGACGGCAACTCGGTGCATTTCGACCGGCTCACCGACGAGCAGCACGTGGTGAACCTGGTCATGGGCCTGGGCATCGCCGGGCAGGGGGCCGGCGGCAACCAGGGCTGGTCCGTGGAGGGCGGGTTCAAGTTCGACATGGCGCCCTCGGCGGCGCCGCTGGAGTCGGTCGACATCTTCGGCGGCGCGATGAGCCGCAACGTCGGCGCCGCCGACCGGCTCACCCGCATCGTGAACCGGCCCGAGCTGCGGGAGTTCCCGGGCCGGGTGGGCAAGTACAAGCTGCCCTACGAGTTCAGCTTCACCGTGGCGTACTCCGACGGCAAGGCGCAGCGGTTCGACCCGCCGCCGGTGCGCGGCGACGTGCACGCCTCGCTGCTGAACCTCAACAGCGACCCGTCGACGTTCAGCGAGCCGGCCCCCCGGGACACCCCGCCGTCGGTGCTGCACCAGGGCCTGGTCTACCAGCTCGACGCGCACGGGCTCGGCGACGAGATCCGCAACCAGCTGCCGGGCCTGATCGGACCCGGCCGTCCGATGACCGGACCGCTGAGCAGTCTGTCCAGCGTGGTGGCGGTGCAGTCGCACTTCAAGGAGGCGATGCACCGCCACTACGGCATGGACACCCTGGTCGAGCCCGGGCTCCTGGCCAACACCAACGCCGCGGCGTCGATCAGCGTGGACCGCATCGGCCCGGCCCGGTTCGTGGGCGCCACGAACGACAAGTACGTCACCGGCCTGATCGAGCTGTACCTGGCCGAGGCGGCCAACACCGCCAACCGCTCGACGTCGAAGACGGTGAACCTGCCCGACATCCACTTCGGGCGCAAGTTCACCAAGGACGGCCAGGACCTGGTCAAGCTCACCTACTCGGAGTCCGTCAACGTCAAGTTCAGCGAGAGCATCGCCGAGGAGACCAAGCGCACCGGCGGCCTGGAGATGCTCAAGCTCGCCTTCAACCGCGCCTACGCGTTTCACGCGCCGGTCGACTACGGCGTGCGGACCGGCACCCGCACCCAGACCGGCTTCGTCTTCGGCCTCAACCGCTCGGCGCCGCCCGCTCAGGTGCGCGACCGCGACATGATCTTCCTGCTGCCGGAGCCCGACGCCCTCGCACAGTACGCCGACGACGTGCTGCCGGTGAGCGGGCCGCAGCTGATCGACGCCATGGGCCGCTGGGCCGCCGGCGAGCTGACCCTGCCCGGCAACACGGTGGCCGGGCTGCTGCAGCGCTGGCACGGCGAGCTGGCCGCGCGGGCCCGGTCCGGCCCGCTCGAGCTGAGCGACTTCCTGGTCCAGCACGAGATCACGCGCTGGGCGAAGGCCCTGGCCGACCGGCACAACGACCACGGCACCCGCGACGTGGTGCTCAGCGAGGACCGGCGCGAGGCGTTCCGCGCCACGTTCGGGCTCACCCTCGACCCGGACAAGAACCCCTACCGCAACCTGACGGTGCCGAAGTACATCACCCGCACCGGCGACCGGACCCTGGGCCACTCCGGCGTGGACGACGTGAAGCTGTTCACCGGCCCGGCCAGGGACCGGGCGCCCCGGCCGACGACCACCCTGCTCGACGCGGTGGTGGACCGGGTCGGGCGGGTCGCGCCCGGGCTGCTCGCCGCCGACCCGGACACCTGGCGCGGGGCCGACGGCACCTGGGGCGCGCTGATGGTCTCGCCCGGCGGGCAGATCATCGGCACGCTGCCCGGCGGCCTCGAGTCGCTGCAGGCCGTCCTGGCCGGTCAGCGGGCCAACATCACGCTGTCGGACATGCTGCACCAGCACAACGGCGTCACGTTCTACTTCGTCGAGCGCAAGGGCGGCCTGGCGGCGAACGTGGTGGTGGTGAAACTCTCGGCGGCCCTGGAAGGCCGGCCGGAGTACACCGAATGGGTACCCGACTACGGCATCGAGAACTACGGCCACGCGTACGCCGCCTACGCCGCCAGCCTGGGCCGCGCACTGGGCTGGAACATCACCCCGGCCAGGTTCGGCTTCGACAAGGACGGCTTCCCGATCGCCGGCAACGTCTCGGCGTCCTACGCGCCGCAGGGCGGGCGCAACCTCAAGCGCTCCGAGCAGGGCGTGCGGGAACAGACGGTGTACGACTGGACCGGGCACTACAAGGCGAGCGTCGGCGCCCGGATCACCGTCGACGTGCAGCGGGCGCAGATCGCCAACCTGCCGGTGGACGTGTTCAACGCCATCTGGGACGGCTCGTCGGAGCTGGTGGCCAGCGCCGGCGGCTGGGCCGACGGCAAGGTGACCGCGCCCACCGACCCCGGGGAGAGCGGCACCGCCTCGGACAAGCTGCTCTACCAGGCGCAGAAGCTGCTCAAGCAGGCGACCACCGCGCTAGCCGGCGCGAAGGTCGTGCAGTCCGACTCCTTCGACTACGACGGCCAGGTGGACTTCAAGGTGCCCAGGGGCCTGGCCGAGGCGACGGCCCCGCCCCCGCCGGGCCCGCTGGACCTGCGCCCGCTGCCGCCGCTGCCCGGCGACGTGTACATCAGCGGCGCCCTGGCCGACGACCTGTACCCGGCCGCGCGCGACCTCATGGGACAGCTGCTCGGCGAGGGCGAGGTCGGGGAGCACCGCCGCGGCAGCGTGGCCCTGCCCGGGCTGCTGTCCCGGCTCGCCGTGGACAACCACCTGCCCGACATGGTGGTCCCGGGCGGGTACCGCCTCGCCTCGCACCTGTTCGCCGCCGGCTCCTCCAACAGCCGGGTGGCCATGCGGCTCGACGCGTCGCTGCACGACCTGCAGATCGTGAGCACCATCGTCAACAGCACCGGCACCGGCCGGTACGCGAAGTTCCAGGTCGGCACGGCGGCCGGGCAGTCGCGCAACCGGTGGCGGCTCAACCTCGACGGGGAGATCTCCGGCACCGCGCCGATGCGGGAGACCCACGCCGGCGCCCAGGAGGACACCACCTCCAAGGTCAAGTTCACCACCGGCGGCAACCGGAACGCGCCGATGAGCCACAGCGCCACCTACGAGGACAACAAGCGCAACGAGACCCACCTCAAGATGCAGGGCCCGGTGTACCTGGTCAAGCTGCGGGGCCGGTTCCGCGTCGCCGCCGTGCCGCACACCCACAGCGTGTTCGACCCGGGCGAGGAGACCGGCCCGATCGCGCCGGAGGCGTTCGGCCCGGACGTCGCCGCCACCGGCTGGGTCACCGGCGACGTCTACGCGGAGATGTTCGCCGACGAGGTCCGCGACCTGCGGCGGGAGATGGGGCTCAAAACGCAGGAGTGGAACCTCGGCAGCGCCAAGCACTGGCCCGCGCCGCCCGCCGGCGCCCACCAGGCCAGCCTGGACGAGCTGCTGGAGGGGGCCACGCCCGCCGCGATGGCCGTCGGCCTGGGCGTCACCGTGCCGGCCGCGCCCCCCGCCCGGGCCACCGGCACCGTCGCCGGCCGCCGGGTCGAGCCGGGCGACTTCGACCCCGGCCAGGCCGCACCGCACGCCGCGCTGCTCATCCGCGACCGGCTCGGCAACCATCACGGCACGGTCGCGCCGATCGAGCTGTCGGCCGACGCGGGCACCCGGACCCGGCGCCGCTACGAGCTGCTGCTCGACTGGGCCACGCATCACCTCGGCACCGCGACCGCCGGGCAGCGGGCCGCCGCCAACCTCGCCGAGCTGACCGGATGGCGGACCCAGGCGGCCGCCGGCAACCTGCCGGCCGCCGGGGAGATGGACAACCGGGCGGCCGGCATCGTGCGGCGGATCCGGGCGGTGCAGCCGGCCGGCGTGGCCGCGCCGGAGGTTCCGCACGCGGTACAGCTGCTCGAACTGGACCCGATGGCCGTGGCCCGCAGGGTGGCCTTCGAGCTCGGCACCCACGTCGACTTCACCGCCACCGACGCGGACGGCGTCGCCTCCCACCACCGGATCGACCCGCAGGGCCGGGCGGCCGTGCTGGACGCACCGGGGGGCGCCCCGCTCACCCCGGCCGACGTGGCGGCGAACCTGCCCCGGCAGCTGCGCCACGACGCGGCGGACGCGGGCATCGACCAGGCCGAGCGCCAGCGCATCTACGAGCAGCTGCTGGAGGACACCGCGGTCCAGACGGAGGCGACCGCCGGGTTCGAGCCGGCGCTGCGCCGGCGCAGCGCCGAGGCCCGGGGGATCGCCGACCACGCCGCCCGGGCCTGGATCGCCGACGGCGTGCCGCGCCCCGCCGGCAGCCCGCCCGCCGCCGCCGGCGACCCGGCCCCGGCGACCGGCGAGCCGGACGACCGGGCCGCGCGGGCCCGCCGGCTGCTCTCCACCGGCCTGCCGCCCGGATGGTCGACCACCGGGCCGCTGCGCGGGCTGCCGGCCGAGGTCCGGCCGGGGACCCGGGTGTGGATCGCGCGGCCGCACGGCGCCGTCGCGGCGCTGCGGCGCGCCGACGGCGACTACGAGGTGCACGACCCGTACACCCCCACGGCGGACCCGCAGGTCATGACCGGCGCGCAGTTCCGGCTCCGGTTCGGCGGGCGGTGGCCGGTCACGCTGGTCGAGCCGGGCGTCCTGGAAGGCTGGCTCGCGCTCGGCGGCAACTGGGCGGCCTCGCGGCAGTACGCCCAGACCCACGCCGCCGCGCTCGTCGCCGACCCCAACGCCGAGGCCCTGGCGCGGTTCCCGGCCCGGCCGGGCGTGGACCTGCACCGGCCGCTGCTGGACGCGCTGCGCACCGGGCAGCGCACGGCCGCCTACCAGTACCTCGCCGCGGCCACCCCCGCCCTCCGGCAAGCGGTGCTGACCGGCCTGCTCACCGCACCCGGCGCGGTCCGCCCGGCCGCCCTGCGGGCGATGGCCGACCTGGCCCTGGCCGCACCGGCGCTCCCGGCCGCGCCGGGCGCCGCACCGCCGGCCCCCGGCCCGGACGCCGCCGGGGACGCGGCGATGCTGCGGGCCGTGGCCGCCGCCCTGGACCCGGCCACCGACCCGCTCGGGCGCATCCGCGCCGTCGAGGCCGCCACCTGGCCCGGGCCCGCCCCGCAGGCGTGGACCCAGGCGCTGCAGCACCTGGCCGGCCAGGTCGCCGACCCGGGGACGGCCGCGGAGGTGCAGGGCCTGCACGACGCCGGCATCGATCCGGCCGTGCGCATGAGGTTCCGCCAGGCCGTGACGGCGCTGAACGAGTTGACGCCGGAGCGGCTGGCCGAGCTGACCGGCGCGGTCGCCGGCACCGGGCTCGGTGCCACCGCCCTCGCGGCGCGGTGGCAGACCGCGAACGGCGCCGCGCAGATGCTCGCCGTGGTGCACGCGGCCCCGGCCGCCGCCGGCGCACCGGCGGTGCCGGACGTGGTCACCCACCCCGTGCCGCCCGTCCCGGCCATGCCGGGCCTGGACCAGTGGACCGCGCTGAGCGACTGGGACCAGTCCCGCGCCTTCCTCGACACGAACCGGCGGGAGCTGCTCTCCGACGCCGCCCACCGGGAGCTGCAGCGCCGCGGCGCGCTGGAGCCGGGGCCGAACACCGTCCGCGCCGCCCAGGACGGCCTGCTCACCATGGCCCGGTACGGCCGCGAGGGGGACGGCTACCGCTACCTCACCGGCAACGTCCCGCCCGCGCCCGCGCCGGCGCCG
The DNA here is from genome assembly GCF_050948465.1 of Dactylosporangium sp. CA-092794. Classification (NCBI taxonomy): domain Bacteria; kingdom Bacillati; phylum Actinomycetota; class Actinomycetes; order Micromonosporales; family Micromonosporaceae; genus Dactylosporangium; species Dactylosporangium sp. CA-092794. Next base: position 6,084,471 of record NZ_CP192044.1, read on the forward strand.
GGGAGCGCCCCGCCGCCGGGCACCGGGCCCACCGACCGGCAGCGGTTCCTGCACCAGCTGCTCGCGAGCCCCGAGCTCACCGAGCCCGCCGCCGTCGGCGCGCTGGCCAAGCTGGCCGGCGCCCTGCCCGGGCCGGCTGACGCCGCCGACGCGGCGATCCTGCGCACAACCGGCGACGTGCTGGCCGGGATCACCCTCGACGACGCCCAGGTCACCGGCACGGTCCGCGCCGCCCGCGAGGCGCTGAGCGAGCCGCAGCGGGTGGAGTGGGCCGGCGCCGTGCGTGCCCTGGCCGGCGCCACCCCCGGCGCCCGCGGCGCGGCGCTGGGGGACCTGGCCCGGCGGCTGCACCCGGCCGCGCCGCCGGCCGCGCTGCCCGCCCCGGCCGGCACCGCCCGCCAGGAGGCGGCGGACGCGCAGCGCCGGGCGGCGCTGGACCTGCAGGCCGCCCAGGCCGCATACGACCGGGCCGAGCGGGAGCAGCGGCAGGCCACGAGGGCCCGGGACGCGGCCGCCGCCGCGCACCGCGCGGCCCGGGACGCCCTCGACGCCACCACCGCCCGGATCGCCGCCGCCGAGGCCACGGTGCGCGACAACAACGACGCCCTGCCCGGCCTGCGCACGGCCGCCCAGGCGGCCACCGACGCCTACCAGGCCGCGAACGCGCAGGCCGACACCGCCGAACAGGCCGCCGCCGCGGCCGCCCCGGCCGCCGCGCCCGCCCTGGCCGCGCAGGCGGCGCAGCTGCGCGCCGCGGCGGAGCGGCTGCGCGAGCCGGCGCAGACCGCGCAGCGCCTCGTCCGCGACGCCGAGGACGCCATCCAGCAGGCCACCGACGAACTCGCCCGGCTCAACCCGACCCTGCCCGGCCTGCGCTCGCGGGAGCGCGACGACGCCGAGGCGCTCGAGGCCCGCGCGGCGGTCCTGCGCACCAGCGACCAGATCGAGCGGATCCGGGACCGGCAGTTGCGGGACATGACGGCGGCGCACGACGCCGCCCGCGCCGCCGCCGACGGGCTGCGGCCCGCGGGCTGGGCGGCCGGCCCCTCCGCCCCCGCCACCGACCTGGACGCGCTGCTGGCCGACCTGGCCCGGGCCGGCCACGACACCACCACCGTCCTGCCGGTGCTGCTGGACCGGATGAGCCCACCGGCCGGCGCCGCCGTGCCGCCGCGCATCGTCCTCACCACCGATCCCGCCCGGCCGCCCGCGGACGGGCGCCCGCTGCCCACCGACGAGGCGGCGGTCACCGGGCTGGACCGCCGGGCCCTGGCCAGCGGCCTGGCCGCCGGCCTCGGCACCGTGGTCGAGCTGCGGGTGAGCGAGGCCGGCTCGCCCCGGCCCCGCGCGTACCTCGCCTACCCGGGCGGGGAGGTCGTCCGGCTCAACAGCACCGGCGGCCCGGAGACGCTGCGGCAGGCGGTCGACCGGCTGCCCGAGCCCGTGCGGCAGGACCTCGGCGAGTACCGCCTGTCGACGGATCTGAGCGGCCGGCTGGAGATCCTGCAGCAGCGCGAGATCGAGAACCTCAGCGACTTCGCCGCCGACGCGGCCACGCTGACCGCGCACGTCAACCGCTACCAGCCGCTGCTGGCCCGGGAGTGGCTGAGCCGGCCGGCCCCGCCCACCACGCCGGCCGCGGCCCGGGGGCTGGGCGCCGGCCTGGACCCGCTGAGCTGGCCGGAGCCGTCGGCGGCCGGCCCGGCGCCGGCGGATGCCGTCGACCCGGCGAACCCCGAGCAGGTCGCCGCCGCCTGGCAGCACCGCGACGCCCAGGGCCGGGCGAACCTGATGGCCACGCTGCTGGGCACCCTGCCCGGCTACACCGTCGTGCCGCCCACCCGGGCCCGGCCCGACCCGCCCCGCGATGTCCGGGTGGTGGCCGTCGCCGGGTCCGCCCTGGCCGTCGGCATGATGGGGCCCTACCAGGCGCTGAACTGGTACCGCCCGGCCGGCAACCATCACGGGGTCGGCACCATGGCCATGCTGGACCGCTGGGCCCAGGACCGGGGCGGCGACGACGTCTGGTACATCGAGCTGCGCCCGGTCGCCCCTTAGGGCAGGCGCTGGAACAGCAGCGGCGCGGGCCAGTCGCCGTCGACGGGACACGTCGTGGTGCGCAACACCCCGTCGGCCGGGTCCACGCTCAGGCAGCGCCCGGTGGCCCGGTTCTGGTACGCCACCGCGGCGTCCTGGCCGGCCGCGGTGGCGGACGCCCGGTGCCAGATCTGGTGGTCGTTGGGGTCCAGGCACGGCAGCGTGTAGGTCTCGCCGTTGCCGTCGCTGTCCAGGCAGAAGCCGGTCTGCTGGTTCAGCAGGCGATAGTCGTGCCCGGTGCCGGGGACGTCGTGGGACAGCAGCGAGCCCTCGCGCCACCGCTGGTTCGCGCTGGCCGAGCAGGCGGCGGCGAAGGCGTGCCCGCCCAGCGGGACGCCGTTGAGCGACCGCGCCGGATTGGTGTCGCTGTCCACGCACAGCCCGGCGGCGGTCCCGCGGATCTGGCCGACGCCGCCCTCCGCCACCCCGGCCGGGGGCGGGGCCGGTCGCTGGGTCGCGGTGAGCCGGGCGCCGGCGGACGGGGCGGCCGGGGACAGGGAGGCGGAGGGCGCGAGCGAGGGCGGGTCGGACGGGCCGGCCGGCGGCACGGGCGAGGCGGAGTCCTGCGCCGCGGCCGTCCGGGTGGCGCCCGCGGCCAGGTCCGCCCCGCGCTGGGTGGGCCTGATCGAGGCCAGCAGGAGCGCGGCCACGGCGAGGGCGGCGAGCACCGCGAAGGCGACCATGCGGCGGCCCCGCCGGCGCCGGGCCCGCTTGGGCCGCGGCTGACCGTCGGCCGGCCCCGGGTCGGCGCGGCGGGGTGGTGCCGGCGGCGGGGCGGGCCGGTCGGCGGCCACCGCCTGGGCGACGGGGATCTGCGCGGTGGTGGTCTGGCTCGTGGTCGTCTGGGCAGCGGGGGCCGGCCGGGTGGTACGGGCTTGGGCGGCCGGGCGGTACGCGCCGTTCGCCGCCAGCATCGCGGCCCCGAGCGCCACCGCGTGCTTGGGGTGGGTGTTGCTCAGGATCGGCCGTCCCAGCGCCTCCCGCAGCTTGCGCGACACCAGCGGAATCGGCGACGAGCCGCCGGTGAGCAGCACCGCGGTCAGGTCCTGCGGGGTGATGCCCGCGGCGCTCAGGGTGCGCCGGAACGCCTCCACCGTGGCGTCCAGCGACGGGCCGATCATCCGCTCGAACGTGTCCCGGGCGATGCTCACCTGCCGGGGCGAGCCGGGCAGCGGCACGTCGACCTCGGCCGCCTCGCGCGTGGAGAGGGCCTCCTTGGCCAGCGTGCAGTCGCGCAGGACGGCGGCCAGGATCGGGGCGGTGGCCGGGTCGGCCAGGTCCAGCGAGCTCAGCGCGCCGTCGAGGCGCTGGTCCACGTGGCTCAGCACGGCCTGGTCGAAGTCGGCCCCGCCGAGCCACTCGATGCCCTCGGGGGTGCCGACGACCTCCAGCCCGTCGCGGCCGTTGCGCACCACGGCGCTGTCGAAGGTGCCGCCGCCCAGGTCGTAGACGGCCAGCAGGCCGTCCGGCGGCAGCGGCCGGGTCGAGCAGTAGTAGGTGGCCGCGGCCACCGGCTCGGTGACCAGGCGCACCGCCGGGGCCGCCGCGGCGGGCGCGTCCGCCGCCGGCCCGGGCGCCGGCAGCCCGGCCAGCGGGGGCACGCCGGCGAACTGCTCGCGCCGGTACGGTCCCCAGACCGCCGGGTGGGTCAGCACGACCCGCCCGGGCGGCTCCTGATGGCCCTGGCCGACCGTCTTGAGCACGTCGGACAGCAGCGCGGCCATCAGCGCCGTCGGCGAGTGCGGCGCACCGGCGAGGATCATCGGCGTGGGATCACCCAGCCGCCGCTTGAACTCCCGCGCCGCCCGGGCCGGCGATTGCAGGCTGAGCCGATCGGCGGCCTCGCCGGTCACCAGCCCGTCCCGCTCGTCCAGGTAGGCCACCGACGGCACGGCGAAGGCCTGGCCGCTCAGCCGGACCATGTCCAGGGAGCCGTCCTGCACGATCGCGGCGGCGACGAAGCTGGTGCCCAGATCGATGCCGATTCCGTACATGCAGAACCCTTCCACCCGATCCGGCGCCGGTATCATGGCCGATCGAAGGTCATGACCCCGTTGCGAAACCAATACGATACGACGACGCCATCCCGCGTCAACAGAACCGAAACGTCGGCCGGCGGGCCGGGCAGGCACATGCGAGGAAGGGCCGGACATGGATGTCGCGGTCGCCGACGACGGCGCGCTGTTCCGCGAGGGGCTGCAGATGCTGCTCACCGCCGCGGGGCACACCGTGGTCGGCGGCGTCGAGGACGGCGACCAGCTGCTCGACCTGCTGGAGCGGACCGCGGTCGACGTGGCGATCCTCGACATCCGGATGCCGCCGGGGCCGGAGGGCGGGCTGGACACCGCCGCGCGCATCCGCCGCCGCCATCCCGGCGTCGGATTGCTGCTGCTGTCCCAGCACGCCGAGGCGCACTACCTGTTCCAGCTGCTGGAGGTCGGCACCGAGCGCATCGGCTACCGGCTCAAGGACCAGGTGGCCGGGGTGGCGGTGCTGGGCGACACGCTGGTGCGCATCGCCGCCGGCGAGATCGTGATCGAGCCGGTGCTGGCCGCGAACCTCGTCAACCGGCCCGGTCCGGCCGCTCCGGGCCCCCTGGCCGAGCTGACCGAGCGGGAGCGGGTCGTGCTGCGGCTCATGGCCGAGGGCCGTTCCAACGCGGGCATCGCCACCGAGCTGTTCGTCTCGGTCAAGTCGGTCGAGAAGTACATCGCGAGCATCTTCACCAAGCTGGGCCTGTCCGCCGAGCCGGCCGCGCACCACCGGCGGGTGCTGGCGGTGCTGGCCTACCTGCGCTCGAATGGGGCAGGCTGAGCCCATGGACCCGACCGCGGACGTCGGCGGCGAGCGCGCCGCCGAGCCGGCCCGGCCGCCGCTGGCGGTGCTGGCCCGGCTGCTGGCGCAGGAGCCGGCCGGCGCGGCGGGCCGCCCGGGCGATCCCGTCGGGGGCTACCGGCCGGTGATCCGGGCCCTGCTGCGCAACGCGGCCCGGGGCTGCGCCGCGCGCCAGGCCGAGCTGTGGCTGGCCGGCGATCCCGTCGGCGGCACGGAGGGCCCGCTGTGGCGACCGGTGCTGCGGTGGCGGGCCTGGCCCGCGGTGCCGGCCGGCGGGCGGCGCGCGGGGGTGGCCGACCCGGCGCTGGTCTCCGGCCTGGACGGTGTCGCCGCGACCGTGGAGGTGCCCGCCGCCGGCTCCCGGCCCGCGCTGCTGGTGCTCGCCCACCGCGACGGCGACGGACTGCGGCCGCGGGAGCTGGACCTGCTCGGCGAGACCGCGGTGTGCCTGGGCCTGCTGCTGCGCGAGGCGACCGCGCGCGGCGCCGCCGAGGCGGCCCGGGCCGGCAGCGGCCGGGCGCTGCAGCGGGTGAGCACCACGCAGCTGGAGCTGTCCACCGTCCAGGCCGTGGAGCGGGACCGGCTCGCCGCCGCGGTGACCACCACCTCCGGCCGGCAGCTGCGGGCGGTCATCGGCCACACCACGGCGCTGGAGGCGGCGCTGGGGTCCGACGGGCCCGGCGCCGCCGCGATCGCGGCCACCATCCGCGCCGCCCTGCAGGAGATGATCGAGCAGTTCCGGGCCGTGGTCCGCGGGGTGTATCCGCAGGTCCTGCGCGGCTCCGGGGTGGCCGCCGCGCTGGCCGAGATGGCCGGGGCACTGCCGGTGCCGGTGCACTTCCACGGCGACCTCGGCCGGCGCCAGGGCTGGGAGGTCGAGTCGGGTCTCTACCAGGCCGCCGCGTCGGCCGTGACGGCGCTGTGCGCCGCCGGCGGCGACCAGCCGATCCGGGTCGACCTGGCGCGCGACGGCGACGTGCTGACGATCCGGCTCGAGCGGGCGGGCCAGCGCCCGGAGCGGGTCGGCGCCGACCTGCGCGACGACACGCGCCGGCTGGCCGCGCTGGGCGGCCGGCTGCTGGTGTCGGCCCACCCCGCCGCCGCTACGGTCGTGGTGGACATCCGGCTGCCGGAGCGCTGGGGCGGCGGCCCGGCACCGGCCGCCGGCACCGGCGGCGCGGCCGGGACGCCGGCGCAACGGCTGCGCGACCTGCTGCTCGCCACGCTCGGCACGCCGGCCGACGGGGCCGCGGTGCGGGCGGCCGTCGACCGGCAGGACGACCGGGTCCGGGTGGCCGTGCTCGGGCCGCGGGCGGGCGAGCTGGTCGACCGGCTGTGCGGCCGCGACGCCGACCGGCCGTGGCCGGCCCCCGCGCTGTCCTACCAGGACGGCCCGGCCGAACAGATCACCGTCGACCCGGCCGGCCCGGCCCCGCCGTGGCGGCGCATCCGCGTCCCCGGCTGGTCCGGGCTGGACCCGTCGGCGGCCGGCGACGAGCGGCACCTCGTGCTGCTGGAGAGCCCCGCGCCGGCGCTGCGCGGGCTGCGGATCACCCACCACCGGCAGCGGGTGGACGGGCGGCTGGCGGCGGCGCTGCGCGGCTGGTCGGGCACCGCGACCGGGCCGCCCGACGTGGTGATCCTCGCGCTGGACGAGCTGGTGACCGCGGCGCAGTCGGAGTTCCTCGGCGCGCTGCGCGGCCCCGCGCCGGACGGGTTCGTCCCGGTGGTCGTCTGCGCGCACGCGGCCGGCCCCGCCGCGCAGGACCGGCTGGCCGCGCTGTGCGACACCGTGGTCGGCTGGCCGCCGGGCGGCGACGCCGGCCCGGTCGAGCAGGCGCTGGACGGCTGGGTCCGGTCCTGGTCCGGGCTGCTGGCCGCCCGCTGGGCGCTGCGCGCGCTGGGCGCCGCGGCCGCCGCGGCGGGGTCGGACGACCGGTTCGGGCTCGAGGTGGAGGCCGCCGCCGCGGGCGCGGACGAGCTGACCGAGCTGGACCTGCTGGAGGCGCTGCGGGGCCGGCGGATCCGGTTGCCGCACGGGCACGACGACGCGCTGCGGCTGCTGGGCGCCCACGGCCGCGATCCGTGCGCCCGGCTCGGGCTGGCCGAGCCGGCCGGTGCGGCGCAGGTGCGCGGCGCGGCGGCGCGGGCGCTGTCGTTCTGGCGGACCCAGGCGATGCGGCCCGATCCCGCGGCGGCCGGCCGGGGCGCCTACGCCTCGCTGGTGCGCATCAGCGAGCGGCTGCTGACCGGCGCGGCCCACGGGTGATCCCCGGGGCGGCTCCGCTCAGATCGCGACGAATCCGCTGACCCGCGTGCCCGCGGCCGGGCTGGACCGCACGGTCAGCGTGCCGCCGACGGTGGCCAGCCGCTCCGCGAGCCGGCGCAGCGGCATCGGGCCGCTGACGTCGAAGCCCGGACCGGTGTCGGTCACGTCGAAGCTCAGCCCCCGCGCGGAGGTGCGCAGGGTCAGGGTGACCTTGGCGCCGGGCACGTGCTTGTGCGCGTTGCTGACCGCCTCCAGGCAGGCGAGGTAGACGGTGGCCTCCACCTCGGGCGGGTACCGGCGGCCGGTCAGCAGCGGATCGATGTCGAGGGTGAGCGCGTCCAGCGTGCCCAGGCGGGCCGCGAGCGCCGTGACCAGGCCATGGTCGGCCAGCGGCAGCGCGAGCAGCCCGGTGGCGGTGCTGTGCAGCACCTCCTCGGTGCTGGCCAGCAGCTCCTTGAGGCGTTGCAGATGCCGGGCCGCCTCCGCCCGGTCGCCGGTGCCGATCTGGTGCTCGACCAGGGCCAGCGACATCTGCAGCGCCACCATGTGGTGCTGGGCGCCGTCGTGCAGGTCACGCTCGAGGCGGTACCGCTGGCGCTCCATGTCCCCGGCGGCCCGCAGCCGGGCGTCGGCCAGCTGCGCCGCGCCGCTGCGCCGTAGCTGCTCGGCGTCGTCGGCGCGCAGCCGCGCGTGCAGCTCCGCGGCCAGCAGGCGGGTCACCGCGAGCAACTCCGGCCAGTCGCGCAGCCGCTGCGCGGCGGCCGGCGGCTGGGTCCGGACCTCGCCGAGCGGCTGGCCGCCCAGCTTCAGCCGGACCTGGGCCGGCGGCAAGCCGGCCCGCACGTGACCGGCGCGGTACTCCTGCACCCGGAACCCGGCCGTGGGGTCGAGCCCGGCCGGCAGCCACAGCGCGACGCGGACGTGGTCCGCGGCCAGGCCGGCGGCCAGGGCCTCGGCCAGCGCCAGGCCGAGGCGCTCCGGCGGGGCCTGGGCCGGCAGCGCGCGCACCGTCTCGGCCAGCCGTGTCACGACGTCGGTCTGGCCCGGTTCGCGGGAGCGTCCGGTTCGCTCGCGGCGGCGGAGCACCATGTCACTGTAGCGGCGGAGGGGGCGCCACCGGGTCAGGCGGCGCACGGGGTACGGTCGGCTAGCACCCGGCGGGCGGCGCGCAGGGCGTAGTGCACCCGGCTCTTGACGGTGCCCACCGGCAACCCGAGCGACTCGCCGATCTCGGCGGCGCTGCGCCCGTGCAGGTACACCTCGATCAGCGCGGCGCGGTGCTGCGGCCACAGCTCGCCGAGGACCTGCTCCACCAGCACCCGGTTCTCCACGCCCTCGGCCGGGTCGGCGAGGGCCACGGGCGTGGCGTCGTCGAGCGCCACCTCGGCCGGGCGGGCCTTGCGGGTGCGGTAGCCGTCCATGACCAGGTTGTGCACCACACGGCGCAGCCAGCCCAGGACCGGGCCGTGCTCGGGGGTGAGCTTGTCCAGGTGCCGCCACGCGCGGACGAACGCCTCCTGCACCGCCTCCTCGGCGCGGTGCGGGTCGCCGCCGGTCAGCCGCCGGGCGTACGTGATCAGTGGTTCGCGGTAGCTGTCCACCAGTTCGCGCAGGCGCCGGTCGCTGTCGGTGTGGGCGGCCGGTCCGTTGTCGAGCACCGAGTTCGTCATGCCTTGACAGTGCCGGTCGGGGGTACCGCGCCAACACGGTGCGTACCCGTCGATCGACGCGGGGTTTCCACCCGTTCGGGTGAGGGTTATCCCTACCCCGGCAACCGGCGCCGGTCGTGAACTCGGCGGGTCCCTCCCACCGTGTGGCAGACAGGACCACGTCGAGAGAGGTGCGCATGCCAGCAGCCAGCTTCCCCGAGGTCGGCATCGGGATCACGACGCACAACCGCGGCCCGGTGTTCCGCCAGGCGCTGGAGGCGATCCGCAAGTACGCGCCGAGCGGTGCGGCGATCGTGGTGGTCGACGACGCCAGCGACGAGCCGGTGGAGGAGGCGACCTACCGCTTCGAGGCCAACGCCGGCATCGCCCGGGCCAAGAACAAGTGCCTGGAGCTGCTGCTCGAGCGGGGCTGCACGCACCTGTTCCTGTTCGACGACGACTGCTGGCCGGTCGCCGACGGGTGGGAGCGGCCGTACATCGACAGCCCCGAGCCGCACCTGATGTACATCTTCACCGACACCCCGGTCGGCCGGCTCACCGACTCGGTGGAGGTGTACCGCGACGCCGAGCTCAAGGCCTACTCGCACCCGCGCGGCTGCATGCTCTACCTGCACCGCGGCGTGATCGACGCGGTCGGCGGCTACGACACCCGCTACGGCCGCTGGGGCTACGAGCACGTCGACCTGTCCAACCGGATCCACAACGCCGGGCTGACCTCGTTCCGCTTCGCCGACGTCGTCGGCAGCGAGCACCTGATCTTCAGCTGTGACGAACGCACCACGGTCGGCTCCAGCGTGCCGGCCCGGGAGCGTTTCCTGCTGGTGCGGGACCTCAAGACCCGCTACGAGTCCAGCCGCGGCTCGGTCGAGTACTGCGAGTTCCGCTCCCGCCCGGTGGGCCCGGCGGCGGCGACCAACGTGGTGCTGACCACCTACCTGACCGCGCAGCCGGACCCGCAGCGCGGCGGGGCCTGGACGCCGGACTACGAGCACCTGGCCGAGCTGCGGGCGTCGCTGCGCCGGCACGGGCGCCGGCTGGTGGTGCTGCACGACTGCCTCGACGAGCCGGACACCGAGCTGGTCACCCACGTGCGGGTGCCGGCCGGGGCCGCCGGCGCCTCGCCCTACTTCCAGCGCTGGCTGTGCTACTGGCGGTACCTGCGCGAGCACCCGGAGATCGACCAGGTGTGGTGCGTCGACGGCACCGACGTGGAGCTGCTGCGCGACCCGTTCCCGGAGATGGAGGACCGGCTCTACCTCGGCGACGAGCCCTTCCCGCTGTGCATGCCGTGGATGGTGTACCACCACGGCGGCAGCGAGACGATGCTGCGCTTCATGTCGGCCAACCGCGGCGTCCAGTTGCTCAACGCGGGCCTGGCCGGCGGCCGCCGGGAGGTCGTGCTCGACTTCTGCCGCGACGTGTTCGACTGCTGCGTGGAGCACGCCCGCGAGGCCGGCCCGGTCGACATGGGCCCGTTCAACTACGTCGCGCGCACCTGGTACGCCGGCATGGTCACGCACGGCCGGCAGGTCAACACCGTGTTCCGCACATACGACCGCGCCGCCACGGACTCGTGGTGGCGGCACAAATAGGACCGTGGCGGGGAGGGGAGTCCCGGTGAGGACGGACGTGGAACGGGATGCGGCGCCGGCGACCGGCGACGACGCGGCGGCCGACGGCGCGGTGCACGGCCTGCTGCTGCGCCTGGCCGGTCACCTGCCGGACCGGCTGCTGGCCGACGCGCGGGACCGGCTGGCCGGCGGCCGGCGGGCCGAGGCCGCCCGGATGGTGGCGTTCGAGGCCCTTGCCCAGCCGCTGCCGCTGGCCCCCGACGAGGAGGACCTCCTGCGCGCGGAGCTGACCGCCGATCCGTCCGGGCACGACCTGGCCGCCGCGCTGGCCGAGGTGCGCGGCGAGCGGGATCCGGGGCCGTGGCTGTTCCAGCCGGCGACGGCGCGGGCCGGCGGCGATCCGGTCGTGGCCCGCCCGCTGGACCTGACCGGTGCCGCCCCGGACGACCTCGACCCGGTGGACCGGGCGCTGGTGGCGTTCGCGCGCGCCACGCCCGGGGTGCGCGCGGTGTGGCGCGCGTGGCGCATGCCGGCCGGTTCCCACGCCTGGCACCCGCCGGTCCGGGTCGCGGCGCTCGCCGTCGCGCACACCACCGGCGGGCTGCCCGCGATCGAGGCCGGGGCGCGGGCGGCGATGGCCCGGGCCGGCGACGCCGCCGGCCAGGCGGAGGTGTGCCCAGCCGGCCTGGACAGCCCGTACTACCAGACGCTGGCCCGCTGCTGCGGCGCGCTGCTGTGGGCGGCCGACCCGCCGCAGCCGATCACCGTCGCGCCGGTGTTCGACGGCGCCGACCCGGACCGCGGGCCGTGGTTCGCCCCCGGCCGGCCGGTCGTGGCCGCGTCCGGCGAGCGGGACCGGCTGCTGGCGGCCCTGCGCGCCGCGCCCGTGGTGATCTGGACCAGCACCCCGATGGTCGACGTGTTCGCACCGCAGCGCGGCGCGGTGGTGCCGCGCCACCTGCGCAGCGACGGCCGCTGGGTCTGGACCGAGGCCGCCGCCTACTACCTGGAGCACTACGGCCTGGTGCCGCACCCCCAGCTGGTGGCACACCTGAACCGGCCCGGCCCGCGGCCGCCGGACGAGGTCGCGCTGCACCGGGTCATGGTCCTCATGTTCCGGCACGGCCCCGACTCGGCGGCCTGGTACCTGCCGGGCCCCGTCGTCGCACCAGCGTGACCGCCGGGCGCCGGGCCCGGCCGTGGACGCCGCCGGCGGCGGGTCAGCCGGCCAGGCGCGGGCGGAGGGCGTCGGCCCAGGCGGCGGCCATCTTGGAGTAGCCCGAGGCGTTGGGGTGCACGCCGTCGTCGAGGTCGCTGAGCTTCAGCGCCGCGTGCATGTCGACGAAGTGCACCTTCGGGCCGCGGCTCGCCACCAGGTCCGGGATCCGCGCGTTGAACGCCTGCACCCGCTCCTCGTACGTGCGCTGGTCCAGCGGCGTGATCGCGGCCACGTAGATGTCGGCGTCCGGCGCCGCGGCGCGGATGTGGTCGATGAGCTTGCCCAGCCGGGCGGGCGCCTCGGCGAAGTGGTAGTCCTGCACGGCGTCGTTCGTGCCGATGTGGAGCAGTACCACCGCCGGATTGGCGGCGTTGACCCAGGTGACCACGTGGGCGTCGATCTCGTCGATGCGCCACCCGGAGTGTCCCTCGTGGTCGCGGTCGGGCAGGCTGCGCGGGCCGCCCTTGGTGGAGCCGACGAAGTCGACCCGCGCGCCCATGGCGGTGAGGTTCTTCCACAGCGGCGCCCGGTACCCACCCGGCACGTTGCGCCCGTCGGTGATGGAGTCGCCGAGCGGCATGATCTTGACCACCGGCCGGTCCGGCCGCCCGGCCGCGGCCGGCTCGGACCCGGCGGCGCGGTCACACCCGGTCAGCAGCAGCGCGGCGGCCAGCAGCAGCGAGGTCGCTCGGTTCATGGGCCCGATTCTGCCCGACCGGCCCAAGCCGAAGTCTGTATGTGGCGGTAACGGCGGCGAAACAGCGGCGCGGTTGCATTGGGGCGCGGCGCCGTGGGCCGCCGGTGGGTGGTTCCCGCCTCCGCGGTGCCGGTTGAGGAGCCTGCACATGGAGGGCTACCCCGAGCATCTCGTCATCTCCGAGCATCCGGTGCTGCGCCGGTTCTGGTATGCGGTGTGTTTCGCCCGCGACGTGACCGACGCGCCGGTCGCCCGGACCGTGCTCGGCACGCGGCTGGTGGTGTGGCGCCCCACGCCCGGGTCGCCGGCCAGCGCCGCCCACGACCTCTGCGCGCACCGCGACGCGCCGCTGTCCAGGGGCTGGATCCGCGACTGTCACCTGGTCTGCCCGTACCACGGCTGGGAATGGGACGGCGCCGGACGCACCCGGCGCATCCCGCAGTTCCCGGACGCGCCGCACCCGACGAAGAGCGGCCTCACGATGGTGCTGTCCCAGGAGCGGTACGGCCTGGTCTGGGTGTGCCTGGACGCCGACCCGATCGCCGGCGTGCCGCCGCTGCCCGAGTACGACGACCCGCGCTGGCGGGTCGTGCCGGAGTACCGCTGGGACTTCGCCTGCACCGCCATGCACCTGCTGGAGAACAACTTCGACCCCGGGCACGTCGCCTTCGTGCACCGCAACACGTTCGGCAACCCGGACCGCCCGGAGCTCACCGACACGGTGGTGACCCGCGAGCCGTATGGTTTGCGCACCACCGGCCAGGTGCCGGTCGAGTCGCGCCCCGGCGAACTCGGCGCGACGGTCCGCACGACGGTGTCGAAGCTCTACGCCCCGTTCCACGGCCACATCCACATCACCTACCCGGACGGCCTGGAGCACCTCATGGTCAAGGCGATCACGCCCGTCGACGACGAGCACTGCATGCTGCTGCAGACCGTGCTGCGCACCGACGGCGAGGCGGAGCGGCCGGCGGCGGACATTCTCGCCTTCGACGAGAAGGTCGAGGACGAGGACCGCGACCTGCTCGAGTCGCTGCCGGCCCGCTTCCCGCTCGCACCGCACCTCAACGCCCACGCCCGCGCCGACCGCAACAGCCTCGCCATCCGCCGGCTGTGGCTCGAGCTCGTCACCGGCCGCTGGACGCCGACCTGGTAGCCCGCGGGGCCGGGATGGCGATCTTCTTGGCCTCGTACATCTTCGAGTCGGCGTGGGCGATCAGCGCGTCGGCGCCGAGGCCGTCCGGGCGGGTCCAGGCCACCCCGATGCTCGCCTTCGGGTGCAGCGGCTCGCCCTCGATGTCGACCGGGGCGGCCTCGAGCGCGGCGCCCAGGGCGGCGGCCAGGCGGGCGGCGTGGTCCTGGCGCGGCACGTCGCGGCAGACCACGACGAACTCGTCGCCGCCGAGGCGGCCGACCACGTCGCCGTCGCGGACGGCGGTGTGCAGGACGCGGGCCACGTGGCTCAGCACGAGGTCGCCGGCGGCGTGGCCGAAGCGGTCGTTGACCAGCTTGAAGTCGTTGAGGTCGACGAAGACGACGGCGGTGCCGCGCTGCGCCGCGGCCAGGGTCTCCGACAGCGCGGCCAGGGTGGCGGCGCGGTTGCGGCAGCCGGTCAGCTCGTCGTAGGTGGCGCGGCGGCGCAGCTCTTCGCGCAGCCGTACGTCCTCGGTCACGTCGGCGAGGCAGATGACCGCGCCCGCCACCTCGCCGTCGGCGGTGCTCAGCGCGCGGACCGTGGCGCTGGCCCGGCGCAGGCCGAGGTGCGGGTCGCGGTAGCCGTACTCGACGTCGGCGTCCCCGCCGTCGCGCAGCACCGCCGCCAGGGTGGCCTCGACCAGCGGGCGGTCGCCGGGCACAACCGCGGCCAGCTGCGCCTCGCCCAGCTCGCCGCCGACGACGGTGCCGACCATGTGGCCGCCGCGGGTGTTCTGGTACACCACCCGCCGCCGCGCGTCGATCTGCACCACGCTCATCGGCAGCGCCTCGGTGAGCCGGCGCATCAGCTGCTCGCTGGCCTGCAACGCCTCCCCGGCGGCCATCTCGTCGGTGATGTCGAGCATCTCGGCGAACACGCACGGGTCGTCGGGGTCGGCCAGCCGGTTGTGGTTGGTGATCTCGAACCACATGACCCGGCCGTCGCGGTGCAGGTGCCGCAGCCGGATCCGGCGGGCCTCGCCGGGCAGGGCGGAGAGCAAATCCATCCAGCCGGCGATGGCCCGCTGGTGGTCGTCGGGGTGGACCAGGTCGATCGAGCGGCGCCCGGCCAGTTCCGCGGCGCTCCAGCCGAGTACCCGGTGGATCTGCGGGTCGGCGTCGATGACCACGGCGACCTGGTCCTTGCGCAACGTGACCAGCCGGGGCCGGATCGCCTCGTGCTCCAGGGCGCGCACGGTGTCCTCGACCCCGGTCACGATCAGCGCGACGACGCCGAGGCGGTGGGTGACGTCGATCAGGTGCAGCCGGGCCGGCTCGGCGGGCCGCCCGCGGGGCCGGAAGCGGCAGTCGGCGACGCCGTCGGCCAGCAGCCGGTGCCAGGTGTCGACGATGAGCGGGTGGTCGTCGTCGCTGGCCAGGCTGAGCGCGGAGTACGGCCCCTCGATCGGGCGCAGGGCGGCGGCGCGCAGCTCGGCGGGAACCCCGACGAACAGCCCGTTGGCCCCGACCGCGCCGACGAAGGCGTCCGGGTGCTGCGCGAGGGTCGCCGCGAGCGCCGCGTCGCGTGCCGCCGGATCGATCCTGGGTTCGGCCATGACCCGACATCGGCCGCCCGTGCGAGAACTCAAGGGCTTCCGCGATTTCCGGGGTGCTGCCGGCCCGACTTGCCGGACTCGGCCCGGTTTCACCGCGCTCCTCGTCGCGGCCGGCCCCGCCAGGCCGGGCGCGATCCGTGATGCGGGGTCCCACGCGCGGGCGGTGCATGTGACCGTAAGTCTCCGCGATCATGCCGCACTCGGTCCTGACACCAAGGGTTTTTCATGATCGTGGAGTGCTGATGTACCCCCGTGTACCAGAAGTCTCCGGGATCATGGCAAACCCGGTGTGCGGTCACCGCGGGCATCATGATCACGGAGACATACGCCCGCCACGGTCGCATTTATCGGAAATTTCACCCGTCGGGTGATATGTCCGGAATGTTCGCGCTGTCGCACCGACCGGGGTTAGCGTCGATCACCGCTGTGCCTCACCGGCGGCCATCGACGCCCGGCCCGACTTGGCCCGGGCCGGCCCGACTTGGCCCGCGCCGGCCCGACTTGGCCCGCGCCGGCCCGACTTGGCCCGCGCCGGCCCGACTTGGCCCGGGTTGGCCCGCGCCGGCCCGGGGGGGGTGTCGCGGTCAGAGCGGGGCGGGGCAGGGCGGGGCGGGGCGGAGCGGGGCGCGTCAGGGCGGGGCGGTGGGGGTCAGGGTAGTGGGATCATCCAGGCGCCGTGCATCGCGGTGAAGGCCAGTGGGCGCTCGTCCAGGGCGACCACGTACGACACGATGCCGGCCGGTGGGGCCTGGGGCAGGTGGTCGGCGATGTGCGGGAAGACCGAGGCCATCTCCTGCGACAGCCAGTGGCCGTCGAGGGCGCGGACCTGCCGCACGAATGCGCTACGGGCCGGCTCCGGGACGTAGCCGAGCGCGGCCGTGTGGAAGACCACCAGGGTCGCGTCGGGCGGGGCCTGGGCGGTGAGCTCGTCCAGGCGGTCGTTGAGGTCGCCGGCCAGCAGGCGGGGTGGGTCGCGGCGGGCCAGGTCCAGCGCGGCGTCCAGCCGGGCCAGGCGCTCGTGCTGCTCCGGCCAGACCAGGGTGCGCAGCCAGCGGACGTCGTCCGGGTCGGTCACGTCGAGCGGGTTGAGGTCGATGCCCGCCCGCCAGGCCACCCGGACGGCGGCGCCGGTGACGGCGGGGAGCGGGCCGTCGACCCGGCAGCGCAGCCGGACCGGGGAGTTCTCGGCGCCGGCCGTGGTGGTGGCGGAGGCGGTGAGGTAGTCGTACCGATAAAGGTCGGGCAGCAGGCACAGGCCGGCCGACGCGCCGACCTCCAGCAGCGCCAGCGGCTGCGGCAGTGCGGCGAGGGCCGGATAAAGCCCGGCGCAGCGGCCGGGCTCGTTGGTCTGCGTGCGGCGCTCGAGCATCGTGGCCAGGACGGCGGCGCGGTTGTCCAGGACGGCCGCGCGGAACTGGGCGAACCCGCCTGGTGTCCAGCCGGCGTTACGGGTGGCGGCGAAGAGCAGGTTGGGCTGGCGCTTGGCGGGTGGCAGCGTGTCGAGCAGGCCGAGCAGGTCGTCGTCGCCGGCCACGCCCAGCGCGAGCCGCTCGTAGATGGGCGAGCTGCCCCGGGCGTGCGTCGCCGCGAAGGCGCGGTACTCCTCGGCCGTCCCCCATGTCGGCATACGTCGATGGTACCGGCGGACGGCGCCCGGGCGTGGTAGGAAGGGTCGGTGGAGCACGGCTACCTGCCGCCCGAGGTCGTGCGGGCGCAGGCGCTGGTCGCGGCGGCGCGGGAGGCGTGCGCCGTCGCCGAAGCCGCGGCCCGCGAGGCGGCCGAGCTGCTCGCGGCCCGCCGGGCGGCCAGGGCGGGCAGCCGGGCGTAGGCCCGAGACCTACTGCGGTGCGGGTGTGGTGACGGTGAAGGACAGGGCGGCCGGGGCGGGTAGCTGGGCGTAGGCCCGAGACCTACTGGGGTGCGGGTGTGGTGACGGTGAAGGACAGGGCGGCGCGGGAGATGAGCCGGCCCAGCCAGAACGAGACCACGACGCCGGTGACGCTGACGAATGCCGCCTTGAGTTCGGCGGGTACTCCGAGTGGCCGCACCAGCAGCGCGAGCGCGACGATGACCGCGTAGGCCGCGATGGCGGCGGTGCCGGCCACGGCGGCGATCCCGCAGGCGCGCCGCAGCCGGTCCGGCACCGGGTCGAGCCAGCCCCGGCGGACGGCGACGAGGCCGAGGCCGAACAGCGCGACGTACTGCGCCCACTGGCACAGGTGCAGCCCCAGCCAGCCGGAGCTGTTCAGCGGGAACCAGCCGCGGATGACGAACGAGCCGGCCGCCACCGCCGCCGACAGCGCCAGCAGCCGGGGCATGGTCAGCGGGGACGGGCCGGGCGGGCGGGGCTCGCGGCGCACGCTGCGCAGCGCGGCGTAGGCGAGCGAGAACACCAGCAGCACCTCGGCGAACCACAGCTGCTCGGCGTCGGGCGCGCTCCACAGCGGGTCGGGCGGGACGCCGACGGCGCGCTGCATGATGTACCGCATCGGCGGCCACAGCACGAACGTGAACGCGAGCAGCGGGACGCCGAGCCGCACGATCCGTTCGGCGGCGAAGCGGCCCGGCGTCTTGCGGTCCACCGACCCCGGCGTCAACAGCCCCGCGACGAGGAAGAACATGCCCATCGCGAACAGCGCGAAGGGGCCGAGCAGCCCCTCCAGCACGGCCGAGGTGAACGGCCGCAGGGTCGCCTCCCGCACGTCCGTGTAGACCCACGCCCCCGCGAACGTCGAGTAGCCGGCCCACGCGTGCCCGAAGATGACCCCGGCGACCAGCAGCACCTTCAGTCGGTCCAGGTACACCAGGCGCATCCGTTCACTGTGCACCCGGCCCCCGGCGCTTGCATACGCCTCGTTGATCACACCGCCGATCCCGGCTGATGGTCAGGCGGCCGTCGGCGCCGGCCCCGGGGCAGCGCAGCGCGACGGGTCGGTGCGGACATCGCACCCGCCGGGCGCGACGTCCGATCCGCCCGGCCCGGGGCGGCCGAAAGTCTCCGTGATCATGATGCCCGCGCTGACGGCACCCCGGGTTTGCCATGATCCCGGAGCCTTTCGGTACACAGGGGTACATCGGCACTCCACGATCATGAAAAACCGTTGGTGTCGGCGCCGGCTGGGCATGATCACGGAGACTTCCGGTCGCTGCGCAGGACCCGCGGAAACCGGCATATGCGAAATGTCGGATAAATCCGGTCACGAAGTGGCTGGATTTATCCGACCGCGAAACATGCGTATGCCGCGCGCCGCCGGTTCTTGGCACCGCGGACCTCGCAGGGAGGGCCGCCAGGCCCGAGCGGTGTCTCGCGGGAGGAACGGTCCGGCGGTGACGCGGACCCGAGTCCGGCATTGGGGTTTGACGATGGTGCGGAGCAGACGGTGGTGCATAGAATCTCCCGCCGTGGTGACATTGGTCCATGATTGTCCGCCCGGGGCCGTTGGCCTGCCCGACGACCTCGCCCCCTACGCGCTGCGCGACATCGACCGGGTGCTGCGGCGGCGGCTCGCGGAGGCCGCGCAGGGCGGCGGGTTCGTGGTGCTCACCGGCCGGCGGCGGACCGGGCGGACCCGCTGCGCCTACGAGGCGCTCCACGCCGTGCTGTCCGGCCACGAGCTCGTCATGGGGGTCGCGGCGGCCGCCGGCCCGGCGGTGTACTGGCTCGGCGACCTGGACACCGACCCGCCCTCGCAGCACGACGTCGAGCGGCTGCTGACCCGGGGCGTCCCGGCGGTCCTCGTCGGGGTCCTGCACTCGGCCACGTTCGACCGGTTCACCGGCACCGGCGGGCGGGACCGCTACGACGGCCTCGACCTCGACGAGTTCGGCGACCAGCGGCGGATGCTGCGCCCGGCCGGCGAGCCGGTTCGCGTCGATGCGCACTTCATCCGGGCCGAGCGGCTCGCCGCCCCCGGCCCCGTGCGGCTCGCCCCCGACGTCGGGGCGACGCCGGCGCTGGAGGACCGGGCGGACCGGTGGCGGATCGCCGGCGACACCGCGGTGCCGGCGCCGGACGTCGAGGCGATGGCCCGGGCCCGGCTGACCGTGCCGGTGCCGGCGCACGTCTGGGCGGCGGCCGAGCGGGAGGCGGCCACCGCGGAGGAGGTCCTGCGGCTGGGCCGGGCGGCGTGGGACCGGCTGGACGAGGAGCGGGCCGAGCGGCTCCTGCGCCGGGCCCGGGACCTCGGGCACCCGCGGGCCGCGCGGCATCTGGGGGTCCTGACCGAGCGGCAGGGCCGGCTCGCCGAGGCGGTCGAGCTCTACCGGGAGGGGTCCGGCTGGCAGCGCCCGGACCTGCTGCGCGCCCTGGGGCGCACCGAGGAGGCCGTGGCGATCCTGCTGGAGCGGTCGGCCGGCGCCGAGCCGCAGCTCGTGGAGATGCTGGTCGAGCTCGGGCGGGACGAGGAGGCGACCGCCGTCCGGCGCCGCAGTCCCCTCATGGGCCACAGCCTCGTCGCGAGCCTGGTCGAGCAGGGGCGGGACGAGGAGGCGATCGCGGTCTGCCGCGAGTCGGAGCGGCGGGTCGACCTCGGGCGGCTGCTCGACTCGCTCGGCCGGGCCGAGGAGGCCGCCGCGGTGTACCGCGACGCCGTCGTCATCGACGGAGACTGGTTCGCCGCGCGGTCGCTGAACCCGCCCGCGGCGCGGCTGGAGGCCCTGCGCGCCGGCGTGGCCGCCGGGCACAACCTGCACGGCGAGCTGCTGGGGGAGCTGCTGAGCCACCCAGGTGCGATCGATGAGGCCGTCGCCGTCTACCGGGACTCCGAAGGTTTCTGCGACGACCAGGCGCCGCGGCTGGCCGAGGTCCTCGAGGCGCAGGGCCGGGCGGAGGAGGCCGTGGCGGTGCTGTCCGAGTCCTCCGGCGAGACCGTGCCCGCGCTCATCGGGCTGCTGCTGCGCCTCGGCCGCCACGGCGCCGCCCGCGAGCTGTTCCCGCTGGCCCGCCCGGAGGAGCTGGCCGAGCTGCCCGAGGCCGGGCTCATCGCCGACCTCTGGATCGCCGACCCGGCCGACGCCCACCTGCTGGGCGAGTTGCTCCGCCTGACCGGCCGTGCCGCCGATGAGGTCGAGGCCTACCGGGCGGCCCTGGCGGCGGGCCAGGACGCCTGGTATCTGCTGGTGGACGCGCTGCGCGCGGCCGGGCGGCTCGACGAGGCCGTCGAGGTCTGGGAGTCCGCGATCGCGGCCGGGGTGCCGGACGCCGCCGCGCACCTCGCCGATCTGCTGTGGCACGAACGGCGTGAGCTCGTCCAGGTGGCGGCGATCGGCCGGGGCACCCTCGTCTACCGGCTGCGGCGGCTGGGCCGGGCGGCCGAGGCCCGGGCCGTCTGCGAGGCCCACCCGGAGGACGACGACCTGCGCCGCGACCACGCGGAGCTGCTGCACGAGGCCGGCCGGTCCGCCGAGGCGGTGGAGGTGTACCGGCGGGCCGAGGCGGCCGGCGTCGGCTTCCCGAAGCGCGACCTGGTCGCCGCGCTGCTGGCCACCGGCCGCCCCGAGGAGGCGATCGAGGTCTGGCGGGACGAGCTCGCCGGGCGGGAGCGGGCCGGGCAGGACAGCGCGCGGGAGGTCCGGCAGACCCTCGCCGAGCTGCTGGAGGCCGACGGGCGCGGCGACGAGGCGGTGGCCCTGTGGCGGGACGCGGTCGCCGACCGCCCCGGCGGGGCGGCCTACCGCGTCCTCGTGTCGCTGCTCGACGGGCTGGGCCGGGGCGGCGAGGCCGGCGAGGTCCTGGCCGTGGCGTGGGCGGCCGGCTCGCACGCGGCGCGCGAGGCGCAGGTGGCGCGGCTCGCCCGGGTCGCCGTGCCGCCGGTCAGCGGACGCTGAAGCCGGCCAGGCCCTCGGCGGGCTCGTCGTGCACGACGACGCCGGTGACGTGGGCCGCGCGCGGGCCCTGGCCGGACCAGGCGACCATCGCGGCGACCGGCTCCTCGGCGCCCTCGAAGACGGCCTCGACCCGGCCGTCGGGGAGGTTGCGGACCCAGCCGGTCACGCCGCGTGACGCGGCGGCGCGCCGGCAGGAGTCACGGAAGGCCACGCCCTGCACCCGGCCGGCGACGAGCACCCGTTTTCGGATCATCGGGCGACGGTACCGTCATTTGACGCTGCCGGTGAGCAGGCCGCTCACGATGTACCGGTTCAGCGTGACGGCGACGAGCGCGGGCACGGCGAGGGCGACGATCCCGGCCGAGCTCAGCAGGGAGTACGGCACCAGGTGACGGCCCTGCAGGGCGCCGATCACCACCGTGAGGGGCTGGGTGGACAGGTCGCTGGAGAGCACCAGCGGGAACAGGAACTGCGCCCACGCGAACAGGAACGTGATGATCGCGGTGGAGATGATGCCCGGCCGGGCCAGCGGCAGCACGATGTGCCACAGGACCCGCATGCGGCCGGCGCCGTCGACCGCGCCGGCCTCCTCCACCGAGCGGGGCAGCGCGGTCATGTAGGCGTGCAGGATCCAGGTGGCCAGCGGCAGGAACCCCGACACGTAGACGAGCACGATACCGGTGTAGGTGTTGACCAGGCCGAAGGTGCTCAGGATGCGGTACAGCGGGATGAGCGTGGTGTAGGCGGGGAAGGCCATGGTGGCCAGCACCGCGTAGAACAGCACGCCGCGGCCGCGGAAGGTCATCCGGGCGAAGGCGTAGGCGGCCAGGGTGGCCAGCACGACGGTCACGATCGTCGCCGCCGCGCACTCGACGAAGATGTTGACCGTCGAGCGGCGGATGGCGTCGGGGATCTCGCCCGCCCCGCCGAGCAGTGCCCGGTAGTTGTCCAGGGTCGGGGCGGGCGGGACGTAGTGCGCGGGCTTGGCGCTGACCTGCGCGTCGGTCTGCAGGCTGGTGTTGAGCGCCCAGTACAGCGGGGCGAGCGACCAGACCAGGATGAACGCGACGCCGATCCGGCGCCCCCAGGAATGCCGGTGCAACCTAGAACTCCACCGATCGGTAGACGAGCTTCACGATGAGGTACGACAGGACGAGCGTGGCGAGCGTGACCACCAGCGACAGCGCGTAACCCTCGCCGAAGTCGAGGTTCTGGAAGCTGATGAAGTAGGTCTGCATGGTCACCGAGGCGCCGGTCGACGCGGCGCCGTTGAGCACGTAGGGCTGGTCGAAGACGTTCAGCGTGGCGATCAGCGCCTGCACCATCGCGATCGCGATGCCCGGCCGGGCCAGCGGCAGGGTCACCCGCAGGAAGGCCGACAGCGGCGAGCAGCCGTCCAGCCGGGCCGCCTCGTAGAGCTCCCCGGGGATGTTCTGCAGCGCGGCCAGGACGAGCAGCGCCGAGAGCGGGGTGATCTGCCAGACGTGCACCAGCTCGATCGCGAAGATGGTCAGCAGCCGGTCCTGGCCCAGGTACACCTGATAGTGCTCGATCAGGTGCACCGAGGTCAGGACGCTGTTGAGCAGGCCCGTGTTGCTGTCCCAGATGCCCGTCCACACGATGCCCTCGACCACGCCGGGCAGCGCCCAGGGCAGCACCAGCAGCGCGACGACCACGGAGCGCCCGCGGAAGCCGCGCTGCAGCGCGACGGCCATGCCGATGCCGAGCACGGTGGACAGCACGACGCCGATGACCGTGTACAGCGCGGTGTTGCCCATGCTGGACAGCACCGCGTCGTCGGAGAACAGGCGGCGGAAGTTGTCCAGCCCGTTGAACGCGACCGGCGGGTTGAGCTCCTGCACCCGGTAGAACGACTGCACGATCGTCACGGCCGCGGGGACCAGCGCGAGCGCGACGATGAACAGCGTCAGCGGTGCGACCAGCGCGTAGGGCAGCAGGTCGGCCCGGCGGCGCCCGAGCGGAGCGCTCACGAGCCGCTCGCGAGCTTGTTGGTGGCCGAGACGATCGCCTTGATGGCGTCGGCGGCGCTGACCGATCCGGTGGCCGCCTCGTGCAGGTTGGTGTAGACGGCGCGGGAGAACTCCGGGTACCAGGCCGGCGCGCCCTCCGGGAAGACCGGCTTGGCGCTGTTCTTCAGCATGTCACCGAGCTGCTCGCCGCCGATGAGCTTGCCCTTCTCGGTGAGCGTGGTCATGCCGGCCAGCCGGGACGGCAGGAAGTAGCCGGGCATGACCTTGTCCGGGCCGTTGGCGCCGGCGAAGTCGGCCTGGTTGTCGGCCTGGGTGAACCACTCGATGAACTTGGCGGCGGCGGCCGGGTACTTCGCCTGCCGGGGGATGCCGATGCCGTCGGGGTTGCTCATGTTCGGGCCGGGGCCGCTCACGCCCGGGGTCGGGATGTAGACGACCTGGTTGACCACGCTGGAGGAGTCCGGCACGCCGTAGAGGCTGCCGACGTTGCCCGAGTAGTCGCCGAACGTGCTGGCGACGGTGCCCTTGGCCATCAGGGTCTGCTGGCCCTGGCTGTCCGCGACGTTGATGTTGCCCGGCGGTACCAGACCCTGCTTGAGCGCGTCGATCATCCACTCGGCGGCCTTGTAGCCCGGCGAGCCCGGATCGGCGAACTGGGGCTTGCCCGCGCCGTCCAGCACGGTCCCGCCGAACGCCGCGGTGGTCTGGTACCAGTAGGTCGACAGCCCCTCGGCGGCGGCGAACGGGATGTTCAGCGGGTACTGCACGACGCCCTTCGCCTTGATCTGCTTGAGATCGGCCGTGTACTCGTCGATCGTCTTCGGCATCGTGGTGATCCCGGCCTTCTCGAACAGGTCCTTGTTGACCGTCGTGACCAGGAACGAGGCGTCGAAGGGGATGCCGATCACGTGCCCGCCGGAGGTGAACGACGGCAGCTGCGGCATCTGCGCGGCCAGCCCGTTGGTGTCGATGTAGTTCTCCAGCGGGTAGAACCAGTTGAGCTTGCCCAGCTGCCCGACGCGGGACCAGTCGACGTCGGTGGCGTCGGCGAAGTACGTCTTGGCGGCGGCCGCGGCGGCGATCTTCGTCTGCAGGCTGTCCCAGTCGACGGTCGACCACTTGACGGTGATGCCGGTGCTCTTGGTGAAGGCGTCCAGCGTCGCCTGCGGTGGCGGGGACGCGGCCAGCGCCACCGTGATCGTCACGCCGGACGTCTGGTCCGAGGCGCCGCCGCCGCCCGAGGAACACGCGGCGGCGCCGAGCAGGGCGGCGAGGGCGAGCCCGCCGGCAAGAACTGCCCGCACGGCGCGCGACGTCGATGTCATGGTCCGCAAAGCCTTCCTCCTATTGCGCGTTTGTGCACACTTGAGCCCCCAGGAGTGCGGTCGAGCGTCGCATCGGTTGCACGAATGGTCAACGGGGCCACTGTTAGCAGTTGATTTCGGGCAACATTCGCGATACTGACTGCGCGGATGTTGTTCGTTCGCTCAGATTTCTGTTCGTACCGAGCGGTCACTTGCGCGTTTCGTGTTAGGCTCGCCGCCGTGCAGCGCAGGCAGCGGCTCAACCAGATGGTCGCGGCGATCGTCGAGAGCGGCTCGCTCGACGTCGATGCCCTGGCGGACCGGTTCGCGGTCTCCGCCGCGACGGTGCGCCGCGACCTGCGGGTCCTGGAGAAGCAGCGGCTGGTCAGCCGCAGCCGGGGCGGCGCGCAGCCGCACACCTCGTTCAACGACCTGCCGCTGAGCTACAAGGACACCCAGGACATCGGCGAGAAGCGGCGGATCGCCCGGCAGGCCCTGGCGTTCGTCGACGGCGCGCGGGTGATCGGCACGACCGGCGGCACGACGCTGTCGGAGTTCGCCCGGCTGCTGACCGACCGCGACGGCCTGACCGTGGTGACCAACGCGCTCAACCTCGCCACGCACCTGGTGGCCAACCCGCGGCTGCGGGTGCTCGCGGCCGGCGGGGAGGTGCGCAGCAGCAGCCAGGAGGCGGTCGGGCCGACCGCGGAGGCGTTCATGGCCAGCTACAACGTCGACGTGGCCTTCATCGGCGTGGACGGCGTCGACGCCGACGCCGGCTGCACCAACTACGACCCGGTCGGCGCCCGGGTCAACGCGATGCTGTGCGAGCGGGCCCGCACCAACGTGGTCCTCGCCGACGCGACGAAGATCGGCCGGGTGGCGCTGGCCCAGGTCTGCCCGACCGCCGCGGTCAGCGTCCTCATCACCGACTCCCGTGCCCCCCGGGCCGCGCTGGACCGCATCCGCGCCCAGGGCTGCCGGGTGCTCATCGTCTAGCGGGCGGCGAGCGCGACGCAGACGAGCAGCAGCACCGAGTTCGCGATCTCCAGCAGCCCGACCCGGATCGGCGGCCAGCCGCGGCCCGGCAGCACCGCCGCCCGCAGGAGCAGCAGCGCGAACAGCCCGGCCGCCCACGGGCCGAGCCGGGCCGCGCCGGCCAGGGCGAGCGCGTGGTAGGCGATCGACCAGCGCCGGTGGGCGGCGCTGCCGCGCTCCCGGATCATCGTCTTGACGTAGAGGACGGTACCGGCGAAATAGGCGAGGCAGAGCAGGAACGTGTCCAGGGCCCGGGCCGGCGGGCGCGCGGCGACGGTGGCCACGACGAGCGCGATGAGGCAGCTCTGCGCGACCGAGACGAGCCCGTTGAGCGTGGCGCGCTCCCGGCGGCGCCACGCGTACCAGGCGTTGACGCCGAACAGGATCGCGTAGGCGGGCGCGTACCACAGCACCGCCGGGCGGGCCGCCACGACGAGCGCCGCGGCCGGCGCGGCGATGCCGGCGTAGAGCAGCAGCTGGGCGCGGTAGCGCCCGGGGCGCCGGGACTTGAGCGCCTGGAACACGAAGTAGGACAGCAGATATCCGGCGAGCCAGGCCACCAGCAGCGGCAGGTCCGGCCAGCGGTACCCGGCGGCGAGCAGCCCGGCCACGTAGGGCACGGTGAGCATCGCCCAGGCGCCGTGCTGGGGCGGGACGAACCGGCGCCGGCGGGTTCCGGCGGTCACCCGGTGACCCGGATGGTGCCGCGGGCGCCGCGGTCGGCGTCGGCGAGCGCGTGGCTGAGGAAGGGATAGCTGCCGGGCTGCGCGAACGTGGTCTCGACGAACCCGCCGGAGGCCGGGGCGAGGTCGAGGACCTGCGCGCCGCCCGGGTCGGACGGGCGCAGCCGGTAGCCGCCCTCGGCGTAGACGGTGTCGAACGGCGCGCCGACGACGTGGAAGGCGGAGGATCGGTCGGGGCCGGCGTCGAGCAGCCAGAACCGCACCCGCTCCCCGGTGCGCGCGGTGAGCGGCCGGAAGGCGTACTGCGAGGCGTAGCCGTTGAACACCACGGCGTCGGGCCGGTCGGCGGCCCCGCCCGCCGCGTCCGGCGCGTCCGGGTAGAACTCGGACTGCACCAGCACGTACTCGCGGTCGGCCGGGGCAAGGCCGGGCGGGTCGACGATCAGCGCGCCGTACATGCCGTTGCCCACGTGGTACGGCATCGGCATGGCCGAGCAGTGGTACATCCAGATCCCGGCCCTGGTGGCGGTGAACCGGTACACGATCGACTGCCCCGGCTCGACGGTCCGCATCGCCGTGTCCGGGGCGAGGGCCTCGGCGTGGAAGTCGATGCCGTGCTCGACGCCGCCGTCGTTGACGAGGGTGACCTCGAAGACGTCGCCGACCCGGCCGCGCAGCACCGGCCCGGGCGCGGTGCCGCCGAACGTCCACAGCCGCCGGGACACTCCGGCCGCGATCTCGCCCCGGAGCTCCCGGGCGTGCAGCGTGACGCGATGCTCGCGCCCGGCCGGCGCCGGGGCGAGCGCGGCGTCGCGGGCGGTGAAGCCGGGGCCCGGATCCGCCATCGCATCCACCCGGCCCGGGGCGGCGGTCGCGGCGGTGGTGGTGATGGTGAGCGTCATGCCCGACGCCCGGTGCGCGGGCTGCGTGCACCAGCCCTCCACGGTGCCGCCGACGACGCCGGCGTCCAGGCGGGCGGTCTCGCCCTTGCCCAGCAGCGCCGTGTGCGGCCCGGTGGCCAGCTCCAGGTCGTGGCGGCGGTCGTCGGCGTTGGTCAGCACGATGACCAGCCGGTCGCCGGCCGGGACGGTGAGGTGGCCGGGCCGGTAGCGCATCCCGTCGGCGGTGACCGCCACGGTGGTGGTGTGCCCGGTGGCCGCCACCGCGGCCGGGGGCGCGGCCACGCCGGGGTCGGCCCCGGCGGCGTGCCGGCCGATGACGCCGGCCACGACGGCGAGCAGCACGAGGCCGGCGCCGGCCGCGGCGCCGCCCAGCTGCCGGGTGGACGGTTGGACCTCCACTGTGGACATCGGTCACCTCGTTCGGGACAGCAGGATCCGGGCGGCCGGCAGCAGGAACTGCAGCAGCGCGGCGAGCAGCAGCAGGGCGGTGGCGATCCGCACGTACGCCCCGACCGGCAGCAGGTAGACGGCCAGCCCGAGGTTGGTCATGGCGACCCGCTGCGGCCAGTGCGCCTCCATGCGCGCGGTGCGCTCGCGGACCGGCCCGGGCCCGCCGCCGAGGGCCATCGGCAGCAGGTAGGACAGCGCGCCGAGCAGCACCTGCGCGACGAACCCGCCGCCCAGCGCGGGCAGCACGGCGTCGAACCGGTCGGCGGCGGCCGCCGCGGTGGGCGCGGTGAGCAGGGTGACGGCGTCCCAGGCGAGGGCGACCAGCAGCCAGCCCAGCCCGGCGCCGATCGACCAGGCGGCGAAGGACGCGGGCGGTCGCTGCCGGGCGGTCGCGGCGACCGGCACCGCCACCAGGACCGTCGCGGCCGCGAACAGCGCGGCCCCGGCCGCGGCGACGACCGGCCACCAGGCGAGGGCGCCCACGGCGAGGCAGCCGAGGCCGGCCAGGCTCAGCGGCAGCGCCCGGCGGGTGGCCCGGGCGGCGCCCTCGTGCATGCGGGTGCGCAGCACGGTCGGCCACAGCGTCAGCACGGTGCCGAGCACGGTGAGGGTGACGAAGCCGAGCAGGTTGACGTGCGCGTGGAACAGCAGCAGCCGCGGCCGCAGGTCGTCGTCGCGCAGCAGCATCCACGCCCCGGCCGGGATCCCGGTCAGCACCGCCGCGCAGCCGGCGAGGTAGTAGCGCACGGTGACCGCGAACCGGGCCGGCAGCGCCCGGCGCAGCCAGGCCGCGAGCACCCACAGGTGGGCGCCGACGGCGGCGAACACGACCGCGGCGCCGGCCACGCCGGCCCAGGCCGGGCCGGCGGCGCCACCGGCCAGCACGGCGAGCACGCCGGCGTTGAGCGCGGCCAGCCGGGCCGCCTCGCCCCGCCGGTGCGGCGGGGTCGCGGTGCGCAGGATCGCCGCGGCGAAGTGCGCGCCCCAGATCAGCACGGCGTTGGTGGCGGCGCCGAGCAGCAGCAGGTGCACCAGCAGCCACCGGCTCTGCGGTACCACCGGATGGGCGAACCCGAGCGCGACCACCCCGCCCAGGTAGGCCAACGGCAGCAGGCCGGTGCGGCGGTGCCAGCCGGCCCGGCCGGTCGAGGAGCGTTCGGCGGTGGCGGTCACCGGCGCACCGCCAGCGTGACGGCGCAGGCGGCGAACCCGGCGATCGCCACCTCGCCCGCCACGCCTGCCCACTGCCAGATCGGGACCAGGGCGGCCCAGTCGCCCAGGCCCAGCCGGACCAGCAGGGCGAGGTGCAGCAGCGCGAGCGGCGCGTACAGCACGGGGTGGTACGGCAGCGGGCGGCGCAGCACCGCGGGCAGGATGACCGGCGCGTGCGCGAAGATCATCGACATGGTGAAGCCGAGGAACACCGCGTGGAGCGCCGCGTCGTAGCGCGGCCCGTCGGCGACCGCCCCGCCGCCGGCCCACAGCAGCCCGGCCACCGCCAGCCAGCCGTAGCCGGCGAGCAGCCCGGCGGCGACGTAGCGGGGCAGCCCCCGGCCGCGCACGGTGTGCCGGGCGACGTCGAAGACGGCCAGCCAGCCGACCAGCCCGAGCAGGGCCAGCCCCCACAGGTGGGCGCCGGCCCCCGGCCACAGCAGCCCGGCCGCCGCCCCGACCGGCACGGCGCCCGACGCGGCCAGGAACCACGCCTCCGCGCCGCGGTGGTCGGGGCCGAGGGCGACGCGGGCCAGCTCGAGGCGCTCCCCGGCGATGGTGAGCACCACGAATCCGGCCAGCCACGGCGCGACCCGATCCGCCGGGAGGCCGCCCAGCCACAGCAGGGTCGCGGCATACCAGCACAGGGCGCCGGCGGCCTGGGCGAGCAGCGCCACGCTCGCCTGCCGCCGCCACAGCGCCCGGTAGACGGCGAGGAGCCCGGCCCCGCCGGCCGACAGCAACAGCAGCCCGGCCCAGCCCGGCCCGCCGGCCAGCAGGACCAGCCCGCCGAGGCCGGAGCCGGCGGGGGCGAGCAGGGCCCACCGGGCGCCGAGGGCGACCGCGCGCTCCAGCGCGACCAGGGTGCCGACGAACCCGAGGACCATCACCGGCCCGTGCGCGGCGCCGCCGTCGGCGGTGCGGTCGGGCACCGCGAGGCCGAGCCGGATCAGGGCGGTGTAGAGCCCGCCGAGCAGCCCGGCGCCGGCCGCGGCCAGCAGCGGCACCCGCCACCGGGGGCTCATTGCCGCGGTCGCGCGCCGGCGCCGAACAGGCGGATGACGCAGGCGCCGGGCAGGGCGAACGGCTCCAGCTCGGTGCGGGCGCCGGGTGCGCCGAACGCGGCGAGCGCGCCGCCGACGACCCCCTGGTGCAGCCCGCAGACCACGTCGGGGCTGGACAGGGCGAGGTCGAGGAACGGGCAGGAGCGCAGGTGCACCACCGCCGAGCCCTCGGCCGGCCGGTCGACCACCTGCGGGGTGAAGCCCAGCGCGTCGAGGACGCGGACCACGCCGTCGACCGGCGTGCCCGGGGTGCCGGACGCGGCCCGCTCGGCGTTGACCGGTGCGGCGAGGGCGCGGCCCCAGTCCCGGCCCGCCCGCATCCCGGCCGCGTGCGGGTCGTCGGCGTCGCGGGCGAGGTGGCCGATCAGCGCGGCGGCCAGGTCCCGGTAGGGCCGGTCGGCCCGCGGCGCCGCCTCGGTGCCGGACTCGGGCACGGCCCGGTAGCGCCAGGCGGGCCGGCCCGGCGAGCCATCGCCGCGCCGGTGCCGGGTCAGCAGCTCGGACTCGACCAGCTGGTCGAGGTGGGCGCGCACGGTGCTGGGGTGCAGCCCGGTCGCCTCGGCGACGTCCGCGGCGGTCAGGCCGTCCTCGGCGCGGCGGACCAGGTCGAGGATGCGCACCCGGCTGACCGCCGACAGCGCCCGGTGCCGGGCGGTGTCGGGTAGCTCACTGGATGGCCCGAGCTCTTCCATACTCACGGGAACCAACGTTATAACGGTAATCGCCATCAAAACTAGGGGGTGGGCGCATGTCACACGACAATGGCCTCGCCGAAGTCCCGCGCGATTCGCCAAACGCGTTGATACTGTCCGAAATCGGAGCTTTGGAGACGATGATGGGCAAGACACGGCGGGGTCTCGTGCTCGCGGTCGCCACGGTCGGGTTCGCCGTCAACTTCTGGGCCTGGGCGCTGCTGAGCCCGCTCGCGCCCCGGTTCAAGGACGCTTTGCAGCTCAGCTCGTTCCAGCAGGCGCTGCTCGTCGCGGTCCCGGTCGTCGTGGGCTCGCTCGGGCGGATCCCCGTCGGCGCGCTGACCGACCGGTTCGGCGGCCGGCTGATGTTCCCGCTGGTCTCGCTGGCCACGATCGTGCCGGTGCTCTACCTCGGCCTGTCCGGGCACACCTCGCTGGCCGGGCTGCTGGCCGGCGGCTTCTTCCTCGGCATCGGCGGCACCGCCTTCGCCGTCGGCGTGCCGCTGGTCAACGCCTGGTTCCCGCCGCAGTCGCGGGGCCTGGCCATCGGCGTGTTCGGCGCCGGCATGGGCGGCACCGCGATCAGCGCCCTGACCACGGTGAAGCTGGTCACCGCGCACGGCACCGCCACCCCGTTCGTGGTCACCGCCGTCGTGCTGGCGGTGTACGCCGCGGTGGCCGCGCTGCTGCTGCGCGACGCGCCCGGCCGGCCCGTGCCCGCCGAGCCGCTGTCCCGGCGCCTGGCCGCCACCCTGCGGCTGCGCATCACCTGGCAGGCGTCGGCGCTCTACGCGGTCGCGTTCGGCGGCTACGTCGCCTTCTCCGTCTACCTGCCGGCGTACCTCAAGACCGCCTACGGGCTGGCCCAGACCGACGCGGCCAACCGGATGGCCGGCTTCGTGCTGCTGGCGGTGCTGATGCGCCCGATCGGCGGCTGGCTGTCCGACCGGATCGGCCCGACCCGGGTGCTCACCGCCGCGCTCGCGGTCGTGGCCGCCGGCGCCGCCGTCCAGGCGTTCACCCCCGGCCTCGCCCCGCTCGGCACGATCGCGTTCCTGGCCATGGCGGCCGCCCTGGGCGCGGGCAGCGGCGCCACCTTCGCCCTCGTCGCGCTGCTCGCCCCGGCCGGCCAGGTCGGCTCCGTCACCGGCGTCGTCGGCGCCGCCGGCGGCCTCGGCGGGTTCGTCCCGCCGCTGGTCATGGGCGCCCTCTACGGCCAGTACGGCTCCTATGCCCTGGGCCTGGCCGCCCTCGCGGTGGTGGCCCTCGCCGCGCTCGTCCTGACCGTCACCGCCGTCGCCCGCAGCACGGCCGCCGCCGCACGGGGGAGCGCCGCCCATGTGTGAGTACTGCGGCTGCCAGGCCATCGCCGCGATCGACGAGCTGACCCGCGAGCACGACACCGTCGTGAACCTGACGGGCGACGTGCGGGCCGCCCACGCCGCCGCCGACGTGCCCCGCATGGCGGACCTGGCCCGGCGCATCGCCGCCGTCCTCGGCCCGCACACCGCGGTCGAGGAGGAAGGCCTGTTCCCCGCGCTCGCCGGCGACTTCCCCGACCACGTGGCCGCGCTGCGCGGCGAGCACCGCGTCGTCGAGGCGGTGCTCGCCGAGGCCGCCGCCGGAACCCCGGACGACCCGGCCTGGCCGGCGCGCCTGCTGGACACCCTGGACCTGCTGCGCGAGCACATCCTCAAGGAACAGGACGGCGTGTTTCCCGCCGCTCTGGCCAACCTCAGTACGCAGGACTGGGCGGTCGTGGACGAGGTCCGCGCCGCCCGGAAGGGAAGCTGATCGTGCCCGCAACCCCCGGCCTGGACGACGAACTGACCGACGCGCTGGTGCGCACCCGGCGCTTCTTCACCCGCGGCGAGGTGTCGCCGGACCTGCGCACGCTGCACCAGATCGGCGGCCGGCAGGCGGACGCCTTCTACCGCGACCGCTGGTCCCACGACAAGGTCGTGCGCTCGACGCACGGCGTCAACTGCACCGGGTCGTGCTCCTGGAAGGTGTACGTCAAGGACGGCATCATCACCTGGGAGGCCCAGCAGACCGACTACCCCAGCGTGGGCCCGGACCGCCCGGAGTACGAGCCGCGCGGCTGCCCCCGCGGCGCCGCGTTCTCCTGGTACACCTACTCCCCGACCCGGGTCCGCTACCCCTACGTGCGCGGCGTGCTGCTCGAGCTCTACCGGGAGGCCAAGGCCGCGCACGGCGGCGACCCGGTCGCGGCCTGGGCCGACATCGTCTCGGACCCCGCGAAGGCCCACCGGTACAAGTCGGCCCGCGGCCGGGGCGGCCTGGTCCGGGCCACCTGGGACGAGGCGGTCGAGCTGGTCGCCGCCGCCCACGTGCACACCATCGCCGAGTTCGGACCGGACCGGCTGGCCGGGTTCTCGCCGATCCCGGCGATGTCGATGGTGTCGCACGCCGCCGGCGCCCGCTTCTACAACCTCATCGGCGGGGCGATGCTGTCGTTCTACGACTGGTACGCCGACCTGCCGGTCGCCTCCCCGCAGGTGTTCGGCGACCAGACCGACGTGCCCGAGTCCGGCGACTGGTGGGACGCCGGATACCTGATCATGTGGGGCTCCAACCTGCCGGTCACCCGCACCCCGGACGCGCACTGGATGGCCGAGGCCCGCTACCGCGGCCAGAAGGTCGTCGCCGTGTCGCCCGACTACGCCGACAACGTCAAGTTCGCCGACGAGTGGCTGCCCGCCCAGCCCGGCACCGACGGCGCCCTGGCCATGGCGATGGGCCACGTCGTGCTCAAGGAGTGCTTCGTCGACCGGCAGGTCCCCTACTTCGCCGACTACGTCTCCCGCTACACCGACCTGCCGTTCCTGGTCACCCTCACCGAGTCCGCCGACGGCGGCTACCGGCCCGGCAAGCTGCTCACCGCCGCCGACCTGCCCGGCGCCGAGGCGCAGAGCGAGCACGCGGCGTTCAAGACGGTCCTGCTCGACGCCGACGGCACGCCGGTGGTGCCCAACGGCTCGCTCGGGTTCCGCTACGGCGACGCCGGGGCCGGCCGCTGGAACCTCGACCTCGGCGAGGTCCGGCCGCTGCTGTCCGCCGCCGGCGGCGCGGCGGTGGAGGTGATCCTGCCGCGCTTCGACACGCCGTCCGGCTCGGCCGCGCCCGTCCGCCGCGGCGTCCCGGCCCGGCGCATCGGCGACCGGCTCGTCACCACCGTGTTCGACCTGCTGCTGGCCCAGTACGGGGTGGCCCGCGACGGGCTGCCCGGCGACTGGCCGACCGGCTACGACGACGCGGAGCGGCCCTACACCCCGGCCTGGCAGGAGGCGATCACCGGCGTGCCCGCCCCGGCCGTGGCCCGCATCGCCCGGGAGTTCGCCGCCAACGCGGAGGAGACCCGCGGCCGTTCGATGATCATCATGGGTGCCGGTACCAACCACTGGTTCCACGCCGACACCATCTACCGCTCGTTCCTGACCCTGACCACGCTCACCGGCTGCCAGGGCGTCAACGGCGGCGGCTGGGCGCACTACGTCGGCCAGGAGAAGGTGCGCCCGATCACCGGCTACACCGTGCTGGGCACCGCCGCCGACTGGTCCCGCCCGGGCCGGCAGATGATCCAGACCGCCTACTGGTACCTGCACACCGACCAGTTCCGCTACGACCCGTTCTCCGCCGGCACCCTGTCCGCCGGCAGCGCCGACGGCCCGTTCGCCGGGCGCGGCACCGCCGACATCATCGCCCAGTCGGCGCGGATGGGCTGGATGCCCACCTACCCGACGTTCGACCGCAACCCGCTCACCCTCGCCGGCGACGCGGCCGCGGCCGGGCGCCTGCTCGGCGACTACGTGACCGGCGAGCTCACCGCCGGCCGCCTGCGCTTCGCCGCCGAGGACCCCGACGCGCCGGAGAACTTCCCCCGGGTGCTCACCGTGTGGCGGGCCAACCTGCTCGGCTCCTCGGCCAAGGGCAACGAGTACTTCCTCAAGCACCTCCTCGGCACCGGCCACGCCGTGCGCGCGACCGAGGCGCCGCCCGAGGCCCGCCCCCGCGACGTGGTGTGGCGCGCGGAGGCACCCACCGGCAAGCTCGACCTGCTGCTCACCCTCGACTTCCGGATGACCAGCACGACGGTGTACTCCGACGTCGTGCTGCCGGCCGCCACCTGGTACGAGAAGCACGACCTCAACACCACCGACATGCACCCGTTCGTCCACTCGTTCAACCCGGCCATCGCCCCGCCCTGGCAGACCCGCACCGACTGGGACGCGTTCATGGCCATCGCCCGGACGTTCAGCGCGCTCGCCGGCCCCCGGCTGGGCACCCGCACCGACGTCGTCGCCGCCCCGCTGCTGCACGACACCCCGGACGAGCTGGCCAACCCGCACGGCGTCGTGCGCGACTGGAAGGCCGGCGAATGCGACCCGATCCCCGGCCGGACCATGCCGAAGCTGGTGCCGGTCGAGCGCGACTACGCGGCGATCGCCGAGAAGATGGCCGCGCTCGGGCCGCTGCTCGACACGCTGGGCGCCACCACGAAGGGCGTCACCTTCGAGGTCGACCGGGAGATCGACTACCTGCGGCACAAGAACGGCACGGTCCGCGGCGGGGTCGCCGACGGCCGCCCGTCCATCGCCCGCGACGTGCAGGCCTGCGAGGCGATCCTGGCCCTGTCCGGCACCACCAACGGCCGCCTCGCCACCCAGGGCTTCCACACCCTCGAGCGGCGCACCGGCGTCCGGCTCGCCGACCTCGCCGCCGAGCACGAGGGCAAGCAGATCACCTTCGCCGACACCCAGTCCCGCCCGACGCCGGTCATCACCTCGCCCGAGTGGTCGGGCTCGGAGTCCGGCGGGCGGCGGTACTCCCCGTTCGTCATCAACGTCGAACGGCTCAAGCCCTGGCACACGCTGACCGGCCGGCAGACGTTCTACCTCGACCACGACTGGATGGCCGACCTGGGGGAGTGGCTGCCCGTCTACCGGCCGCCGCTGAACATGCAGGCCCTGTTCGGCGAGCCCGCCGTCGGCGAGCACGGCGAGCTCGGCATCACCGTGCGGTACCTCACCCCACACAACAAATGGTCGATCCACTCCGAGTATCAGGACAACCTGTTCATGCTGTCGCTGTCCCGCGGTGGCCAGACGATCTGGATCTCCAAGGAGGACGCGGCGAAGATCGGCGTGCACGACAACGACTGGATCGAGGCGGTCAACCGCAACGGCGTCGTCGTGGCCCGCGCGATCGTCTCACACCGCATGCCCGAGGGCACCGTCTACATGCACCACGCCCAGGACCGGCTCATCGACGTGCCCCGCACCGAGACCAACGGCCGGCGCGGCGGCATCCACAACTCCCTCACCCGGCTGCTCATCAAACCCACGCACCTCATCGGCGGGTACGCCCAGCTGTCGTTCGCGTTCAACTACCTCGGCCCCACCGGGAACCAGCGCGACGAGGTCACCGTCATCCGCCGCCGCAACCAGGAGGTCACCTACTGATGCGCGTCATGGCACAGATGGCGATGGTGATGAACCTCGACAAGTGCATCGGCTGCCACACCTGCTCGGTGACCTGCAAGCAGGCGTGGACCAACCGCACCGGCGTGGAATACGTGTGGTTCAACAACGTCGAGACCCGGCCCGGCCAGGGCTACCCGCGCCGCTACGAGGACCAGGAGACGTGGAAGGGCGGCTGGACGCTGAACCGGCGCGGCCGGCTGACGCTCAAGGGCGGCGGCCGGTGGAAGAAGCTGCTCACCATCTTCTCCAACCCCAAGCTGCCGTCCATCTCCGACTACTACGAGCCCTGGACCTACGACTACGAGACGCTGACCAACGCGCCGCTGCAGGAGCACACCCCGGTCGCCCGGCCCAAATCGCTCATCTCCGGCCGCGACATGAAGATCTCCTGGTCGGCCAACTGGGACGACGACCTCGGCGGCGCCCCCGACCACGGCCACCGCGACGTGCTGCTCGCCGGCATCGCCGACAAGGTCAAGTTCGAGTTCGAGCGGACCTTCATGTTCTACCTGCCGCGCATCTGCGAGCACTGCCTCAACCCGTCGTGCGCCGCCTCCTGCCCGTCCGGCGCCATCTACAAGCGCGAGGAGGACGGCATCGTCCTGGTCGACCAGGACCGCTGCCGCGGCTGGCGGATGTGCGTCTCCGGCTGCCCCTACAAGAAGGTGTACTTCAACCACCGCACCGGCAAGGCGGAGAAGTGCACGTTCTGCTTCCCCCGCGTCGAGGTCGGCATCCCCACCGTGTGCTCCGAGACGTGCGTCGGGCGGCTGCGGTACATCGGGCTCATGCTCTACGACGCCGACGCGGTGCTCGCCGCCGCCGCGACGCCGGACGAGCACGGGCTCTACGAGGCGCAGCGGCGGGTGTTCCTCGACCCGAACGACCCGGCCGTGGTCCGCGCCGCCGAGCGGGCCGGCATCCCGCGCGACTGGATCGAGGCCGCGCAGCGTTCCCCGGTCTACGCCCTCATCAACACCTACCGGGTGGCGCTGCCGCTGCATCCGGAGTACCGCACGATGCCCATGGTCTGGTACATCCCGCCACTGTCACCGGTGGTCGACGTGGTGCGCGACACCGGCCACGACGCCGAGGACCGCGGCAACCTGTTCGCCGCCATCGAGGCGCTGCGCATCCCGGTCGAATACCTGGCCGGGCTGTTCACCGCCGGCGACCCGGCGCCCGTCGACGCGGTGCTGCGCCGCCTCGCCGCGATGCGCTCCTACATGCGCGACCTCAACCTGGGCCGCGACGCCGACGAGCGCATCCCGGCCGCGGCCGGCATGACCGGCGAGCAGATGTACGACATGTACCGGCTGCTCGCCCTGGCCAAGTACGACGAGCGGTACGTCATCCCGCCCGCACACGCCGAGCAGGCCCACGCCCTGGAGGAACTGGCCACCGAATGCGCCCTGGACTACGAGGGCGGCCCCGGCATGGGCGGCTCCGGCCCGTTCGGCGAGTCCTCCGGCGGCCCCGCCCCGATCGCCGTGGAGAACTTCCGCATGCTCCGCGAGCGGCAGACCACCGACACGATCGCCGGCCCGGACGACAAGGCGCGCCGGGTCAACCTGCTCAACTGGGACGGCAAGGGCCACCCCGAGGGCCTCTTCCCGCCCCGCCAGGAGGAGCCATGAACGACCGGCGGAAGGCCGCCGCGTGGCAGGCCCAGTCGCTGCTGCTCGGCTACCCGGACGAGGAACTGATCGGCCGCGCCGCCCTGCTGCGCTCGGTGGCGGCGGCGCTCGACGAGCCGGTCGGCGCCCCGCTGCGCCGCTTCCTCGACCACGCCACCGGCACCCCGCTGCCCCAGCTGGCGGCCGACTACGTCGCCACCTTCGACCACCGGCGGCGGTGCTGCCTCTACCTGACGTACTACGCCCACGGCGACACCCGCAACCGCGGCATGGCGCTGCTGTCGCTCAAGCAGACCTACGCCGCCGCCGGGCTCCGCCTGGGCGACGACGAGCTGCCCGACCACCTCGCCGTCGTCCTCGAGTTCGCCGCCGCGACCCCGGCCGCCGGTGCCGAGCTGCTCGTCGAGCACCGCGCCGGCCTGGAACTGCTGCGCCTGGCCCTGCACGACGGCGGCTCCCCGTGGGCCCCGGTGCTCGACTCGGTTTCCGCCACGCTGCCGCCGCTCGCCGGCGACCAGCGCCTCGCCACCGCCCGCCTGGCCGCCCAGGGCCCGCCGGCCGAGCGGGTCGGGCTCGCCCCGTTCGAAAGGGTGTCGCGATGAACGTGCTGCTGTGGATCGTCGTGCCGTACGTGGCGATCACCGTCTTCGTCGCCGGCCACGTCTGGCGCTACCGGTACGACAAGTTCGGCTGGACCACCCGCTCCTCCCAGCTCTACGAGCGCCGGCTGCTGCGCCTGGGCAGCCCGATGTTCCACTTCGGCATCCTGCTCGTCGCGGCCGGCCACGTCGGCGGCCTGCTCATCCCCGAGTCGTGGACCGAGGCGGCCGGGATCAGCGAGGCCGCCTACCACGCCGTCGCCGTCGGCCTCGGCACCATCGCCGGTTTCCTCACCCTGGCCGGCGCCGCCATCCTCATCTACCGGCGCCGGACGGTCGGCCCGGTCTTCTCCGCCACCACCGTCAACGACAAAGTCATGTACGTGCTGCTGATCGGGACCATCGTGCTCGGCCTCGGCACGACCGTGCTGGGCAACCTGACCGGCCACCCGCACGACTACCGGCAGACCGTCTCGCCGTGGTTCCGGTCCATCTTCGCCCTGCACCCGGACCCGGCCCTGATCCTGGCCGCGCCGATCGGGTTCCGGCTGCATGCCTTGTCGGCCTTCGTGCTGTTCGCGTTCTGGCCGTTCAGCCGCCTGGTCCACGTCTTCTCGGCCCCGCTGGGCTACCTCACCCGGCCGTACATCGTCTACCGCAGCCGGGACCGGCAGCTCGGCACCCGGCCGGCCCGCCGCGGCTGGGAACGCGTCCAGTGAGCGCCCTGCCGGCCACCACCCCGCTCCCCGGTGCCTCCGCTCCGGGCGGCGGGGTGCCCGACGTGCCTGCTTCGGGCGGCGGCGTGGCCGACGTGCCGTGGGATGTCGCGCGCGATCAGGCCCGTCGGCTGCCGGCGGCGCTCGGCGTGGAGCGCGTCCCGGTCGACGCCGCGCACGGGCGGGTGCTGGCCGAACGCGTGTGCGCGGCCGTGGCGCTGCCTGGCTGCGACATCGCGGCGATGGACGGCTACGCTGTCGCCGGCCCGCCCCCATGGCGGGTCATCGGCCGGGTCTTCGCCGGCCCCGCCGTGCTCGCGCCGGACGCCGCCGTTCCGCTCGTGCCCGGCACCGCTGTGGAGATCGGCACCGGCGCGCGGGTGCCCGCCGGGGCCACGGCGGTCGTGCCCTACGAGCGCTGTCGCCGCGTCGGCGCCCAGGTCACCCCGTTGGCCGGCGCCCCCGGCGCCGGCGCGCACATCCGGGTCGCGGGCGAGGACGCCAGGCCCGGCGACGAGATCGTGCCGGCCGGGCGGCCGCTGAGCGCCGCCGCCCTGGGCGCGGCCGCGCAGGCCGGCGTGGACACCCTCGCCGTGCGCCGCCGCCCCCGCGTCCACATCGTGGTCACCGGCGACGAGGTCGTCCGGGCCGGCCTCCCGGGCCCGGGCCTGGTCCGCGACGCGTTCGGCCCGATGGTCGCCGCCCTGGCCGAGCGGGCCGGCGGCGTGGTCACCGGCCGCACGTACCTGCCCGACGACCACGACGCGCTGCTCGCCGCCGTCGACACCACGGACGCCGACGTGCTGGTCGTGACCGGCTCGTCGTCGGTCGGCGCCGCCGATCACCTGCACCGCGTCCTCGGCCGCGTCGGGGCGCGCGTGCACGTCGACGGGGTGCGGTGCCGGCCCGGCCACCCGCAGGTGCTCGCCCGGGCCGCCGACGGCCGGTGGCTGGTCGGGCTGCCGGGCAACCCGTTCGCCGGGCTGGTCGCCGCCGTCACTTTGCTCGAGCCGGTCGTCGAGGCGCTGGCCGGCCGGCCGCGCCGGGCGCCGGCGATGCTGCCGGTCAGTGGTGCCGCTCGATCCTACCCGCTCGGCGTCCGGCTGGTGCCGGTGCGGGTCGAGGCGGCGCAGGCGGTGATCGTGCCGGGCGCGCGGCCGGGCGGTCTGCGCGCGGTCGCGACCGCGGACGCCCTTGCCGTGATCCGGCCCGACTGGACGCCGGGCGCCGTGGCCGAGCTGGTGGCGCTGCCCTGACGACTGCGCGGGGCCGACCTCGGTGGTGCGCGCCGGCTGCTACCTGCACCCTACAGCATCCGAAAAAATCGGCCTGTCGCTCAGTGTAGCGACCGGGACGCGGCGCGTGGTGTCAGTGGGTGGCGGCGCGGGGCAGGGTCAGTGTCATGGTAAGGCCGCCGCCGGGGGTGGGTTCCGGCACGAGGGTGCCGCCCATCGCCTCGGCGAGGCCGCGGGAGAGGGCCAGGCCGAGGCCGACGCCGGTGGCGGTGTCGCGGTCGCCGAGGCGCTGGAAGGGCTGGAAGATCCGGTCGTGGTCCCCGGCCGGCAGGCCCGGGCCGTGGTCGACGATGCGGATCTCGACCCGGCCGGCGTGTTCGCTGGCGCCGATCGCGGGCGGGCGGCCGGGCGGGCTGTAGCGCAGGGCGTTGGCGAGCAGGTTGACCAGGATCCGCTCCAGCAGCGTCGGGTCGGCGCTGACCTCGGGCAGTTCCTCGGGGACGCTGATGCCGACGGCGGCGTCGAGGTCGTCGGCGGCGCGGGGCAGGGCGTCGGCCAGGTCGACCGGCTGCAGCGCGAGGGCCAGGGCGCCGGCCTGCAGGCGGGACATGTCGAGCAGGTTTTCGACGAGCCGGGTGAGCTTGTCGAGCGACTCCTCGGCGGTGGCCAGGAGTTCGGCCTGGTCTTCGGCGGAGAAGTGCACGTCGGGGCTGCGCAGGCTGCCGACGGCGGCCTTGGCGGCGGCGAGGGGGGTGCGCAGGTCGTGGCTGACCGCGGAGAGCAGGGCGGTGCGCAGCCGGTCGACCTCGGCCAGCGCGCCGGCCTCGGCGGCCTGCTCGCTGAGGCGCTGCTGGCGCAGGGCGATGGCGGCGTGCGCGGCGAACGCCTCGACCAGCCGCCGGGCGGTGGCGGGGAGCGGGTGGCCGCGCAGGACCAGCGACACGTTCTCCTCGATCGGCACCTCGGACTCGCCCTCCTCGGGCGACGCGCACGGCGGGCCGCCGACGGAGGCGGCGATCTGCCACGGGTGATGTTCGGAGCGCCGCTCCAGCAGGGTGACGCAGGTGAGGCCGAACGACTCGCGGACCCGTTCGAGGAGGGCGTCGAGGGGGTTGTCGCCGTGCAGGACGCTGCCGGCGAGGGTGGCCAGGGTCTGCGCCTCGGCGGCGTCCCGGGCCGCGTCGCGGGCCCGGCGGGCGGCGCCGTCGACGACGGTCGCGACGGCGACGGCGACGAACACGAAGGCGACGAGGGCGAAGACGTTGTCCCGCTCGGCGATGGTGATGCGGTACACCGGCGGCGTGAAGTACCAGTTCAGCACCAGGAACCCGGCAATGGCGCAGATGAGGGCGGGCAGCAGGCCGCCCACCAGCGCGGCGGCGACGGCCAGGACGAGGTAGGCGAGGATGTCGCTGGGCAGCGCCACGTCGGGGCGCAGCGCGTCGAGCACCACGGTCAGCAGCGGCAGGCCGGCCACGGCCAGCGCGAGCCCGGCCAGGCGGCGGCGCAGGCCCAGGCCGCCGGGGCGGCGGGCGCGGAAGGCGAAGCGGCGGGCCTGTTCGTGGCTGACCAGGTGGACGTCGATGGAGCCGGACCGGGCGGTGGTGGTGACGCCGACGCCGGGCGAGAAGATCTGCGCGAACCGGCCGCGGCGGCTGGCACCGAGCACGAGTTGGGTGGCGTTGACGCCGCGGGCGAAGTCGAGCAGGGCGTGCGGTACGTCGCTGCCGAGGACCTGGTGGTAGGTGCCCCCAAGGGTCTCCACCAGGAGCCGCTGGCGGGTGAGGTTGACCGGGTCGGCGCCGGCCAGGCCGTCGCCGCGCACGACGTGGACGGCGAGGAGGTCGGCGCCCTTCGTGCGGGCGGCGACCCGGGCGGCGCGGCGCACGAGGGTGTCGCCTTCGGGCCCGCCGGTCAGCGCCACGACGACGCGTTCGCGGGCTTCCCAGGTCTTGTCGATGCCGTGGTCGGCGCGGTAGCGGTCGAGCTGTTCGTCGACCTTGTCGGCGAGCCAGAGCAGGGCCAGCTCGCGCAGGGCGGTGAGGTTGCCGACCCGGAAGTAGTTCCCGAGCGCGGCGTCGATCTTGTCGGGTTTGTAGATGTTGCCGTGCGCCATGCGGCGGCGCAGGGCCTCCGGGGTCATGTCGACCAGCTCGATCTGCTCGGCGCGGCGGACGACGGCGTCGGGGACGGTCTCGCGCTGCGGTACCCCGGTGATGGACTGCACGACGTCGTTGAGCGATTCGAGGTGCTGGATGTTGACGGTGGTGAGGACGTCGATGCCGGCGTCGAGGATGACGTCGACGTCCTGCCAGCGCTTGGCGTGGCCGGCGCCGGGGATGTTGGTGTGGGCGAGCTCGTCGACGAGGGCGACCTCGGGGCGGCGGGCCAGGACGGCGTCGAGGTCGAGTTCGGTGAAGTCGCTGCCGCGGTACCGGACGGTCTGGCGGGGTACGGTTTCGAGCCCGTCGAGCATGGCCTGGGTGAACGGGCGGTCGTGGGTTTCCACGAACCCGACGACGACGTCGGTGCCCCGGTCGAGGCGCCGCCGCCCCTCTTCGAGCATCTTGTAGGTCTTGCCGACGCCGGGCGCGGCACCGAGGTACACCCGCAGCGTCCCGCGCGTCGTCATCGTGTCACCTCCCGTCCAGCGCCAGGTTCAACTCGAGGACGTTGACCGTGGGTTCGCCGATGAAGCCGAGGGTACGGCCGTCGGTGTGTGCCTCGACCAGCCTGCGCACCTGAGCTTCGGGTAGGTGGCGGGCGGCGGCGACGCGGGGGATCTGCAGGTCGGCGTAGGCGACGCTGATGTGCGGGTCGAGGCCGCTGCCGCTGGCGGTGACCGCGTCGGCGGGGACGGCCGGGTGGCTGGGGGCGGCGCCGCGGACCGGGGTGGTGATGCCGGTGCTGTAGTCCTGGCCGGGCTGGGCGCAGGTGACCGGGCGGCCCTGGTACTCGCGCAGGAACGGGGCGGCGGGACACGGCTCGTTGACGCTCACCGCGCGGTCGGGGTAGACGGCGAGGACGGCGCCGACGCCGCCCGGGGTGCAGTAGGGCCGGGATCCGTCCACGCCCTCGAACTGTCCGACCGCTCTGCTGCGGGTGCAGACCTGGGTGAGCAGGCTGGGTTTGCCGGGCCGGTCGACGACATTCTCCGGTCCGAGGTTGCTCGCCGAGGTGGCGGTCGGGTCGTAGCCGGCGCCGGCCGCCGAGGGCCGGGACTGGAAGTACCGCCGGATCGGATTGCCCCGGGCGTCGGTGAAGGACTGGCCGATGTGGGCGTGGCCGGACAGGCCGGGGATGCGGGCGGCGGCGACCATGAGCAGCGGGTAGGCCACGCCCAGCACGACGGTCAGTGCGATGAGGGCGCGGAGGGCGGCGAGGTGCTGGGCGAGCCAGGCTGGGAGGCGCATCACGAGATCCCCGGGATGGACATGATGATGAGGTCGATGAGCTTGATGCCGGCGAACGGCACGATGATCCCGCCGAGGCCGTAGACGAGCAGGTTGCGGCGCAGCATGGCGGCGGCGCTGGAGGGCCGGTAGCGCACGCCGCGCAGCGCGAGGGGGATAAGCGCCACGATGACGAGGGCGTTGAAGATGACCGCGGACAGGATCGCCGACTCCGGCGAGTGCAGCCGCATGATGTTCAGCCGGTCCAGGCCCGGATAGATCGCGGCGAACATCGCCGGGATGATGGCGAAGTACTTGGCGATGTCATTGGCGATGGAGAATGTCGTCAGCGCGCCCCGGGTGATGAGCAGTTGCTTGCCGATCTCCACGATCTCGATCAGCTTGGTCGGGTCGGAGTCGAGGTCGACCATGTTCCCGGCCTCTTTCGCCGCCGACGTGCCGGTGTTCATGGCCACGCCGACGTCGGCCTGCGCCAATGCCGGGGCGTCATTGGTACCGTCGCCGGTCATCGCCACCAGCTTGCCGCCCTGCTGCTCCCGTTTGATGAGGGCCATCTTGTCCTCGGGCGTGGCCTCGGCGAGGAAGTCGTCGACGCCGGCCTCCTCGGCGATGGCCTTGGCGGTGAGCGGGTTGTCGCCGGTGATCATCACCGTGCGGATGCCCATCCGCCGCATGGCGTCGAAGCGCTCCCGCATGCCCCGCTTGACCACGTCCTTGAGGTGGATGACGCCCAGCGTGCGGGCCGGCTCGCCGTGGAGGTGCTCGGCCACGACCAGCGGGGTACCCCCGGCCGTGGAGACCGCGTCCACAATGGACCCGACCTCGGTCGTGGGGCGGCCGCCGTGGTTGCGGACCCACTTCATGACGGCGGTCGCCGCGCCCTTGCGGACCTCGCGGCCGTCGACGTCCACCCCCGACATGCGGGTCTGCGCGGTGAACGGCACCCAGCTGGCCCCGGACACCTGGCGCTCGCGCAGGCCGTGGTGCTCCTTGGCGTACACCACGATGGAGCGGCCCTCGGGGGTCTCGTCGGCGAGGCTGGACAGCTGTGCCGCCTCGGCGAGGTCGCCGGAGGTCACCCCCTCGACCGGCAGCAGGTCGCCGGCCTGCCGGTTGCCCAGCGTGATGGTGCCGGTCTTGTCCAGCAGCAGCGTGTTCACGTCCCCGGCGGCCTCGACGGCCCGGCCGGACATGGCCAGGACGTTGCGCTGCACCAGGCGGTCCATGCCGGCGATGCCGATCGCGGACAGCAGCGCCCCGATCGTGGTCGGGATCAGGCACACCAGCAGCGAGACCAGCACGATCCCGGTGACGCCGTCGGCGGTCAGCGCCGCGCTGTCCGGCGCGAACGCCTGCACCCCCTTGGAGTAGATGGCCAGGGGCTGCA
This sequence comes from Dactylosporangium sp. CA-092794, assembly GCF_050948465.1. Lineage (NCBI taxonomy): Bacteria > Bacillati > Actinomycetota > Actinomycetes > Micromonosporales > Micromonosporaceae > Dactylosporangium > Dactylosporangium sp. CA-092794. The sequence goes on from NZ_CP192044.1 coordinate 6,129,232, forward strand.
ACGTGGCCACGGCCAGCAGGAAGATGATGGTGAGCGAGGCGAGGAGGATGTTCAGCGCGATCTCGTTCGGGGTCTTCTGCCGGTTGGCCCCCTCGACCAGGCCGATCATCCGGTCGATGAACGACTCGCCGGGCCGCTGCGTGATCTTCACGACGATCCGGTCGGACAGCACCTTGGTGCCGCCGGTGACCGCCGACCGGTCGCCGCCGGACTCGCGGATGACCGGGGCCGACTCGCCGGTGATCGCCGACTCGTCGACCGAGGCGATGCCCTCGATCACGTCCCCGTCGCCGGGAATGATCTGCCCCGCCTCGACGATGGCGACGTCGCCCTGCTTGAGCTCCTCGGCCGGGACGGAGCTGCCGTCGGCGAGGTGGGCCATGGTGTCCTGCTTGGCCTTGCGCAGCGTCTCGGCCTGGGCCTTGCCCCGGCCCTCGGCGACCGCCTCGGCGAGGTTGGCGAACAGCACCGTCAGCCACAGCCACACGGTGATCGTCCAGGCGAACCCGGTGGGCCGCGCGACCGCGAGCACGGTGGTGAAGACCGCGCCGACCTCGACGATGAACATGACCGGACTGCGCCACAGTGTCGCCGGGCTGAGCTTGCGCAGCGCGTCCGGGGCGGCCCGCAGCAGGGCGGCGGGAGTCATCGCACGCCCTCCGCGAGCGGGCCGAGCGCGACGGCCGGCAGGTAGGTGAGCAGGACGACGATGACCGTGACGCCAACGACCATGCCGATGAAGAGGGGTTGGTACGTCTTGAGCGTCCCCGTCGACGCCGGCACCGGCTGCTGCCGCGCCAGGGAGCCGGCCAGGCCGAGCACGAAGATGATCGGCAGGAACCGGCCCAGCAGCATGCACAGCCCCAGCGCCGTGTTGTAGAAGTCCGTGTTCACGGAGATGCCGGCGAACGCGGAGCCGTTGTTGTTCGACGCCGACGTGAACGCGTACAGCACCTCGGACAGCCCGTGCGCGCCCGGGTTGGCCATCGACGCCCGCGCCGTGGCCGAGCCCATCGCGACCGCCGTGCCCACCAGCACCAACGCCGGGGTGGTCAGCAGGTACAGGGACGCGAACTTGATCTCCCGCGCGCCGATCTTCTTGCCCAGGTACTCCGGCGTCCGCCCGACCATCAGCCCGGCCACGAACACGGTGATGACGGCCAGGATGAGCATGCCGTACAGCCCGGAGCCGACCCCGCCGGGCGCGACCTCGCCGAGCATCATGTTCAGCATCGTGATCATGCCGCCCAGCGCGGTGTAGGAGTCGTGGAACGAGTCCACCGCCCCGGTCGACGTCAGCGTGGTGGCGGCGGCGAACGTCGCCGACTGCGGCACCCCGAACCTCGTCTCGGTGCCCTCCGTCGCCGCCCCGGCCGCGGTCGGCACGGTACCGGCGTGGTGGAGCTGCAGCGCGGTGATGGTGATGACGCTGCCGAGCGCGAGGATCGCCATGATCCCGGCGATGGCCAGGCCCTGGCGCTGGTCGCCGACCATCCGGCCGAACACCCGCGGCAGGCAGAACGGGATCAGCAGGATCAGGAGGATCTGCAGCCAGTTCGTCCACCCGGTCGGATTCTCGAACGGATGCGCGCTGTTGGCGTTGTAGAACCCGCCGCCGTTCGTGCCCAGCTCCTTGATCACCTCCTGGGAGGCGACCGGCCCGCCGGTGATGTGCTGGGTACCGCCGGCGAGGGTGGTCACGTCGGTGCCGCCGGAGAGGTTCTGCACCATGCCCGCGGCGATGAACACGATCGTGCCGAGCACGGCGACCGGCAGCAGGATCCGCACGCACACCCGGACCAGGTCGACCCAGAAGTTGCCGAGCCGGTCGGTCCGGGAGCGGGCGAAGCCGCGCACCAGCGCCATGGCGACGGCCACACCGACGGCGGCGGAGGCGAAGTTCTGCACCGCCAGGCCCGCCATCTGCACCAGGTGGCCCATCGTCGACTCGCCCGAGTACGACTGCCAGTTCGTGTTCGTCGCGAAGCTGACCGCCGTGTTCCACGCCTGGTCCGGCGCGACCGGGGCGAAGCCGAGGCTCAGCCACAGGTGGTTCTGGACCCGCTGGAACAGGTACAGGAACAGGATCGACACCGCCGAGAACGCCAGGACGCTGCGCGCGTACACGCTCCACGACTGCTCGCCGTCGGGGTTCACGCCGACGGCGCGGTAGAGCAGCCGCTCCGCGCGCAGGTGCCGCCCGGAGGTGATCGCCCGGTACATGTAGTTCCCGAACGGCCGGTGCAGCACCACCAGGACCACCACGAGCGAGACGATGAACAGCACCCCGGCTGCCGTGGTACTCATCAGAACCGCTCCGGGAACAGCAGGGCGGCGATCAGGAACGCGGTCAGCAGTACCGCGAGCACAAGACCGGCGAGATTCTCGGCGTTCACAGCCGTCCCACCGCCCGCACCGCCAGGCCGAGCACCACGAACGCCGCGATCGTCAGCAGCACGTACACCAGGTCAGCCACCGGGCATCTCCCTCCGGCTCTTCGGCCAGTCAAGGACGGACGCCGGTTACTGCCCAGCCACGTAGGCGAAATCCCCTCCTTTCTCGACGCGTTCTGCACGCCATCCGCCTGACCGTCCCGCCGGGTCCGGCTTGGTCTAGGCTGGTACGCCGTGTCCGGGTTCGATCGGGTGAGCGCCGTCGCGCTGCGCAGCCGTGCCCTGCGCCGGCTCCCCGCGGCGCCGCCGCCCGAGCCGGGAACGGTCCGCCAGGGCCACGACACGCGTGTGCTCTCGCACGGCGGTCGCCGTCCGCGATCGGTGTTGCTGCTGCACGGGTACACCCACATGCCGGCCCAGCTCGACCCGCTCGCGGAGCGCTTCTTCGCCCGCCGGTACAACGTCTACGTCCCCCCGCGCCCGGCCACGGCCTGACCGACGAGGCCGCGCACGCCACCGTCACCGCCGCCGGCCTCCTCGCTGCAGCTCGACACCCTGCCGGCCGACCTGGGCCTCGGGCACGACATCGTCTCGGCGCACCGACACTCTGACCGACCGCTACCTAGCCCTGTACGAGGGCGGCCCCCGCTGAGGACTCCGTCCCAACGCCCCGGCACGACACGCCGGGCGCCGCTCGGCGCGGGGACCGGAAGTCTCCGTGATCATGCGCCTCTGGTGCTGGCACCAACGGTTTTTCATGATCACGGAGCGCTGATGTACTCCCGTGTACCGCAAGTCTCCGGGATCATGGCAAACCCGTGGTGCGGCCGTTGCGGGCATCATGATCACGGAGACATTCGTCCGGCCGGGGCCGCGCGGATCGGATGCTGCGCCCGATCGGCGGGCGTTCTGACGTGCATTATCGGGATAAATCATGATATGTCCGATAAGTCGGGCGCGCCAGCGCCCGACTTATCGGATGGGGCCCTCGCCGCCGGTCGGACGGGACGTCACCGCCACGGCCGCAGTGGGCGTCACCGCCACGGCGACCGGGCTCACAGCTGCAGGCGGTAGCCGATGCCCGGCTCGGTGACCAGGTGGCGGGGGCGGGACGGGTCGGCCTCGAGCTTGCGGCGCAGGTTGGCGAAGTGGACGCGCAGGTAGTTGGTCTCCGTCTCGTACTGCGGGCCCCACACCTCGCGCAGCAGCCGCCGGTGTTCGACGAGCTTGCCGGGGTGGCGGGCGAGGACCTCCAGCAGGTGCCACTCCGTCGGGGTGAGCCGGACCGGGGCGCCGTCCGGGCCGGTGGCCTGCTTGGTGGACAGGTCCAGGCGGAACGAGCTCGCCTCGACGACCGGGGCGGCCTCGGGCGGGGCGGCGCGGCGCAGGGCGGCCCGCATGCGGGCCAGCAGCTCGTCCATGCCGAAGGGCTTGGTGACGTAGTCGTCGGCGCCGGCGTCCAGGGCGGCGACCTTCGTCGGGCCGGCGTGCCGGGCGGAGAGCACGATGATCGGCACGGCGCTGTAGCCGCGGATGCCGGCGACCACGTCCAGGCCGTCCAGGTCCGGCAGGCCCAGGTCGACGATGACCAGGTCGGGCGGGTGGTGGGCGGCGGCGGCCAGGCCGGCCGCGGCGCTGGTGGCGGTCAGCACCTGGTAGCCGCGGGCGGCGAAGTTCAGCCGCAGGGCCCGCAGCAGGGGCTCGTCGTCGTCGACGATCAACACCTTGGTCATGCTCGCGGTAGCTCCACCGTCATCGTCAGGCCGCCGCCGGGGGTCTCCGACGGGGTCACCGTGCCGCCCATCGCCTCGGTGAAGCCGCGCACGATGGCGAGGCCCAGACCGAGGCCGTGGCCGCCGTGGTCGCCGCGGCGCTGGAACGGCTCGAACATGCGGGCGCGGTCGGGCTCGGGCACGCCCGGGCCGTCGTCGGTGACCAGCAGGCGGACCCGGTCGCCGGCCGGCTCGCCGGTGATCCGGACCCGGCCGGCGGCGCTCAGCGCGTTGGCGACCAGGTTGGCCACCACCCGCTCCAGCAGGCCGGGGTCGGCCCGGGCCAGCGGCAGGTCGTCCGGCACGTCGACGGCGACGCGCGAACGGTCCGGCAGGTGGAGTACCACCTCCGCGGCAACGGCATCCAGGGCGGTCGGCTCCGGCGTCGCCGACAGCACGCCGGCCCGCAGGCGGCTCAGCGACAGCAGGTTCTCCACCAGTGCGGTCATCCGGTCGGTGGCGTCCTCGATGGTGGCCAGCAGGTCGGCCTGGTCCTCCGCGGAGAACTGTACGTCGGGGCTGCGCAGGCTGGAGGCGGCCGCCTTGATCCCGGCCAGTGGCGTGCGCAGGTCGTGGCTGACCGCGTCGAGCAGGGCGGTGCGCAGCCGGTCGACCTCGGCCAGCTCGCGGGCCCGCGCGGCCTCGTCGGCGAGCTGCCGCCGCTCGTGCAGGCGGGCCGCCGCGGCGGCGAGCCGGCCGAGGGTCTGCCGGTCCTCGGCGAACACGGCCGGGCCCCAGGCATCCAGGTGTACCCCCAACGCGGCCTCGACGCTCAACGCCGGATCGCCGCCGGGCACCGCGCCGACCACCGCGACCCGGGCGCCGTGGTCGACCAGCGCCACCGCGTCCATCCGGTAGGCGTCGCGAACCTGGGCCAGGATGCCCTCCAGCGCGTCACCGGCCGACGGCGCGGCGCTGAGCTGGGCGAGCAGGCCCGACTCGACCTCGCGCCGGGCGACCGCGGCCCGCTGCCGGGCGACCACGTCCACGGCGAGCGCTACGGCGGCCGCGACCAGCGCATAGACGACGAGCACGATGACGTTGTCCGTGCTGCCGACTCTCAGGGTGTGGTACGGCGGGACGAAGAGAAAATTGACCACCGCATCGGCGATGACGGCGGCGACGAGCGCGGGCCACAGCCCGCCCGCGGCCGCGGTGGCGGCGACGGGGACGAGGAACAGCAGCGCCACCGACGCGAGCGACAGGTGCCCGCGCAGCGGCTCGAGCGCGGCCGCCGCGACGGCCGGCCCGAGAACGGCCACCGCGACCCCGACGCCGCTGCGCTTGCTCACCCGGCCATTGTGGCAGCGGATGAGCTCGGTGCCGGGCTGGAATGCAGCTGCCACGGTACGCTGATCACCATGACCTGCGGCTGGAACAGCAGCCGCGCCTTGAGCCGCAGCGCGCTCTGGTTGTGCAGCAGGTTCTCCCACCAGCGGCCGACGACGTACTCGGGGATGTAGACGGCGACCGCGTCGCGGGGCGCGCCGGCGCGCAGCTCCGCGACGTACTGCAGGATCGGGCCGGTGATCTCGCGGTACGGCGAGTCCAGCACCGCCAGCGACACCGGGATGCCGCGCTCCGCCCAGCCCTGCTGCAGCGCCCGGGCCTCGTCGGGCGCGGTGGCCACGGTGACCGCGGTCAGCGTGTCGGGCCGGCCGGCCCGGGCGAACGCGAGCGCCCGCAGGGCCGGGCGGTGCAGCCGGGACACCAGCACGACCGCGTGCACCCGGGCGGGCAGCACCTCGCCGTGCGGCTCCGGTTCCAGCTCGGCGCTCACCCGGTCGTAGTGGCGGCGGATGGCGCTCATCATCAGGTACAGCACCGGCATGGCGATCACCACGAGGTAGGCGCCGTGGGTGAACTTGGTGGCCAGCACCACGGCGAGGACCAGGGCGGTGCATAGCGCGCCGACGCCGTTGATCGCCCGGGCGCGGTGCAGCCGCCGGCGCGCCACCCGGTCCCGCTCCCGGGCCAGCAGCTCGTTCCAGTGCCGGACCATGCCGGCCTGGCTGAGCGTGAACGAGGTGAAGACGCCCAGGATGTACAGCTGGATGAGCCGGGTCACCGAGCCCTCGAACGCCCAGATCAGCGCGCCGGCGACCAGCGCCAGCAGCAGGATCCCGTTGGAGTAGGCGAGCCGGTCGCCGCGGGTGTGCAGCTGCCGCGGCAGGAACCGCTCCTGGGCCAGGATCGCGCCGAGCAGCGGGAAGCCGTTGAACGCGGTGTTCGCGGCCAGGATGAGGATGAGCGCGGTGGTGGCCTGCACGAAGTAGAACCCGGCCGAGTGCGGCCCGCCGAAGACGGCGGCGGCGACCTGCGCGATGACGGTGCGCTGCGCCCCGCTCGCGCAGTCGCCGGGGAACCCGGCCAGGTCGCAGGCGTTCTCGGCGACGTGGACCCGGGAGATCAGCGCGACCGCGGTCAGCCCGGCGAACATGGTGATGGCCAGCGTGCCCATGGCGGCCAGCGTGCGGGCCGCGTTCTCGCTCTTCGGCGGCCGGAACGCGGGCACGCCGTTGGAGATCGCCTCCACGCCGGTGAGCGCGGTACACCCGGAGGCGAACGCGCGCAGCGCGAGCAGCAGCAGCGCGAGCCCGGTCAGCCCGGAGTGCTCCGCGCGCACCTGCCAGCCGGCCGACTCGGCGACCGGGGCGTGCCCGATCGCGGCCTCGACGAGCCCGGCGACGACCATGACCAGCACACCGGCGACGAAGAGATAGGTCGGTACGGCGAACGCCTTGCCCGACTCGCGCACCCCGCGCAGGTTCATCGCGGTGAGCACGGCCACGAACAGCAGGTTGAGCCCGACCCGGTAGGGGTTCAGCCCCGGCGCCGCGGAGATGATGTTGTCCACGCCGGCCGCCACCGACACCGCGACCGTCATCACGTAGTCGACCAGCAGCGCGGCGGCGACGACCAGGCCGGCGGAGCGCCCGAGGTTGCGGGAGGCGACCTCGTAGGAGCCACCGCCGCTGGGGTACGCCCGCACGACCTGCCGGTAGGACAGCGTCACGACGGCGAGCAGCACCGCGACGGCCAGGGCGATCCACGGCGTGAGGTACAAATACGCCAGGCCGCCGATCGCGAGCACGAGCAGGATCTCCTGCGTCGCGTACGCCACCGACGACAGCGGGTCACTGGCGAAGATCGGCAGGGCCAGCCGCTTGGGCAGCAGCGTCTCGCCGAGCCGGTCGCTGCGCAGGGGCCGGCCGACCACCAGCCGCTTGAGCCAGGTGAGCACGTCCGAATCCAAGCGCGGCGCCCGGCCCCGGCCCGGTGCCGATACGCGTCCTTAGCGCCGGCGGCCCGGATATTGTCGCGTTCTTAACGCCGGGCGGGCGGGGCCGCGCGGGAGCCGCGGGAGTGCGAGAATCGCGCGCATGTCTGCTGATCGCCGGCTGGGCCGGCGCGCCGTGCTCGGGGCCGGGTTCGCCGCGTCCGTGGCCGCGCTCGCCGGGTGCGGCCAGGACGCCCCGGCCGCGACGGACGGCACGCCGTCGCCCGGCGCGTCCGAGGGCGAGGCGCCGCTCGCCGCCGGCGGCGAGGACGGCGGGTCCGCCGGGCTGGCCGCGGGCTCGGCCGGCCCCAGCGCGTCGGGCGCGGCCGGGCAGGTGCTCTCCGCGCCGTATAGCGCCAAGCTCGTCGACGCGCTGAAGAAGTACCTCGTGCCGACCTCCGACAACCCGAAGCACCCCGGCTACGCGGGCGCCGTGGTCCTGGTCAACGCCGGCGGCAAGGTCGTCACCCACGCCGCCGTCGGCGACGCGCTGCGCTACGGCGCCGGCCCGGTCGAACTGCCGGCGAACAAGCGCGTCGCGATGCGCCCCGACTCCATTTTCGATGTGGCGTCGGTCACCAAGGTCTTCACCACCGTCCTCGCCCTGCAGCAGGTCGACCGGGGCAAACTGGACCTGTCCGCACCGGTCGCGCAGTATCTGCCGGCGTTCGACGGCCCCGGCAAGGCGGCCGTCACGGTGGGGATGCTGCTCACGCACACCAGCGGCCTGCCGGTCGGCCCGCCGATCCCGGAGACGTCGAAGAAGCCCGACGTCGCGGCCCGGTGGGAGTTCATCCTCTCGCTGCCGCTCGCCGACGGGGTGGCGCCGGGCAGCCTGTTCCGATACACCAGCCTCGGCCTGCTGCTCACCCAGCAGATCCTGGAGAAGCTCACCGGCAAGCCGCTCGACCAGCAGGTCAAGTCCGAGATCACCGGGCCGCTGGGCCTGCGCGACACCGGGTTCAAGCCGCTGGGCTGGCTCAGCGCCGCCGACAAGGCCAACCGCCTCGTCGCCACCGACGCCCGCACCTCCCGCGGCCTGCTGCGCGGCACCGTCCACGACGACATCTGCAACGTGCTGGGCGGCGTGGCCGGCTCGGCGGGCATCTTCACCACCGCGTCCGACCTGTCGGTCATCGGCCTGATGCTGCTCGGCGGCGGCCAGTACAACGGCAAGCGGATCCTCTCCGACGCCATCGTCAAGCAGGCCCTCACCAACCACAACGCCGGCCTCCCCGCGACCGACGTCGACCGGCCCAACCGCAGCTCGACCCACGGCCTGGGCCTGGAGCTGGACCAGCCCTGGTTCATGGGCCGCCTGGCCTCGCCGGGCTCGTTCGGCCACACCGGCTTCACCGGCTGCGAGCTGGTCGTCGACCCCCGCCGCAAGCTCGTGCTGGTGCTGCTCACCAACCGCGCCCACCCGAACTGGAACTGGGCCAACCCCGACCCCACCCGCGTGGCGATCGCCAACATCATCGCCGACGGCAGCTAACGCGTGTCTGGTACGTCGTCGGCCCGCCGATCGTTGGTCACGTCCGCCGGCGCGGTGGATGAGCCTGGCGTGTCCGCCACAGATCGGCACCGGCACACCCCCTGATGCGCCGCGTGCGGTCCGGGGTGGCCGGCCCGCAGCCGCCGCGCTCACCCGCACCCCGGCGCCGCCCAGGAACCGGCGCCGCCCGGAAACCGGCGCCGCCCGGAAACCGGCGCCGCCCGGAAACCGGCGCCGCCCGGAAACCGGCGCCGCCCGGAAACCGGCGCCGCCCGGAAACCGGCGCCGCCGGCCGCCATGCCCGCCGGCGACCAAGCGGTGGCCGCCCCAACACGCTCGGGGCGGGCGCGATCGCACCCGTCGTGCGCTACACGCCGCGCGGCATGGCGCCGCGACCGGAAGTCTCCGTGATCATGCGCACCCGGGCATCGACACCAAGGGTTTTTCATGATCGTGGAGTGCTGATGTACCCCTGTGTACCGCAAGTCTCCGGGATCATGACAAACCCGTGGTGCGGTCACCGCGGACATCATGATCACGGAGACATACGTCCGCCCCCGGCCGCACGGATCGCCGGTTGCGCCCGCCTGGTGCGACGTCCGCACCGCACCGCACCGCGCCGCCCCGGGGCCGGCGCTGACCGCTTGTGCCCCCACCGGTGGCCACCGATGCCCAGCCCGCGACGCGGCCGCCTGACGATCAACTAGCACGATCAGGGCACTTGCCTCATACACCACACCAGCGGACGTGACCCCGCCCGCCGCGGCGCCCCGCCGGCCCTGCGCCGCGCTCGGCCCGGTGGCAGGGCGTCGGCGTCGGCATCGGCTCGGTCCCCGTCCGCCACAGCGCACCGCCGGCCCTGCGCCGCGCTCGGCCCGGTGGCAGGGCGTCGGCATCGGCCCGGTCCCCGTCCGCCACAGCGCACCGCCGGCCCTGCGCCGCGCTCGGCCCGGCGGCAGAGCGTCGGCCGCGGCACCGGCTCGGTTCCCGCACCGCCGCAGCGCACCGCCGGCCCTGCGTCCCGGTTCGCGTGAGCCCGGGCAGGCGCGAGCGGACATCCTCGCGGAGTTGCCGGCGCTGGCCGCGGTGCCGTGGGGCGGGGCGAGATCGACGTGCGGGCCCGCGCCGTGCCCCCCGCCCGGATCTCGCCGGCGTGGACCGACCGGATCGTCCTCCGTGGCCTGAACCGCCGCCGGGCGGGCTGCGGGGCGGCCGGGGTCAGGTCAGGCCGGCGGAGACCAGGGGGCGGCGGGCGGCGACCGGCTCGGCGCGGCGTAACAGGGCGCGCAGGCGGGGGACGGAGAACACGGCCGGGTCGATGAGCGCGGCCAGCTCGCCGAGGCGTCGCCGCTGCGGCCAGGTGCAGGACAGCCGGGGCACGCGGCCGGTGCGGTCGCGGGCGGCGAGCAGCACGGCGGCGACGGCCGGCACCACGTCCGGAGCGGTCACCCGCAGCGTCGCCGCGCCCCAGGCGGCCTCGCCGCGCACGAACAACACACGCCCGGCAGCCGCTGCACGCACCACCGCCGGGCGCCCGCGGGCCGGTTCGAGCAGGACCGGCGGGTGGCCGGCGGGCTCGCCGCGCGCGGCCATCGGGCGGGCGGTGGCCTCACCGTGCGCGGGCATCGGGCGGGCGGTGGCCTCACCGCGCAGGACTGTTGGGCGGCCGGGGGCCGGTTCGTGCAGGACCGGCGGGCAGGCGGCGGACGGGCCGCCGGGGGTGACGATGAGGCGCAGCGCCCCGTCGGGGAGCTGGCCGTCGCCCAGGACGATCCACGGGGTCGGGGTGCCGGCCAGGCCGTCGAGCAGCCAGGCGGCCGCCGGGTCGAGCGTCACGGTGTTGTGCATGCCGGTCACGCTGCCACCGGCCGGGCGTCGGCGTCCCGGGGCTTGACAGGATCCATACGACGGCTCGCCCGTTCTTGACGGAGCCCTGACGCCGCAACGGCTCGCGCCTGCGGATCGCATCGGGGAACCCTGGCGGCGGCCCTGGGCGGTGCCGGCGTCGCCCGTCGCTGCCCGCCCGCGTGCCACCCCCTGCGGTGACGGCCACCGCGAACCCGGGCCGTGGCCACACTCCAGCGATGGGCACACGCGGCAGGGCGGTGGTGGGCCGGCCCGCGCGCTGAGGCGTCGAGCGAGGAGGACGGCCGAGCGGATCAGGGACGTGCGGGTGAGCAGAGCGCCGAGTTTCTTGAGCACGGCGGGGACGCTACCGCGGGGGTACGACAAAAACCGGATAGGCTGAGATCCGGTGCGCCGGGAAGTCTGGTCGGCATTCGTTGCGGGCTGGGCGGAGGCGGCTGGAGTGCGAAGCGTCGAGACTGTGCTGGCGTTGATGGCGCTGGCGACCGTCGTGGCCGTGTCGGCGCGCAGGCTGAGCGTGCCGGCGCCGTCGCTGCTCGTGGCCGCGGGGGTGGCGGTCGGCCTTCTGCCGTGGGTACCCCGGATATCCATAGACCCTCAGGTGGTCGCGCTGGTGGTGTTGCCGCCGCTGCTCTACGCCGCCGGTGAGGACCTGTCCTGGCGCGAGCTGCGCCGGGTGTGGCGGCCGGTGACGATCCTCGCGTTCGGGCTCGTGCTGGCCTCGGCGGCGGCGGTCGGAGTGGTGGCGGCGGCGGTCACCGGGCTGCCCGCGTCGATGGCGTTCGTCCTGGGGGCGATCCTGGCCAGCACCGACCCGGTGGCGGTCACCGCGCTCGGGCGGCGGCTGCCGCTGCCGGCCAGGGTGCACACGCTGCTGCAGGGCGAGAGCCTGTTCAACGACGCCACGAGCCTGGTGCTGTTCCGGGTCGCGGTGGGCGGTGCGGTGGCCGGCGGCGCGCTGTCGGCGCCGGTCGCGGTGGGGCAGTTCGTGCTGCTCGCGGGCGGGGGAGCGGCGGTCGGCGGGGCGGTCGCCGGGTGCGTGGCGATCGTGCGCCGGCGCACCGAGGACCCGGTGCTGGAGACGGTGATCGCGCTGCTCACACCGTATGTGGCCTATGTCGCCGCGGAGACCGCGCGGGTCTCCGGCGTGACCGCGGTCGTGGTCGCCGCCGTCATCCTCGGCGGGCTGTCCGAGCGGCTGACGAACCCGGGCATCCGGTTGCAGTTGCACGCGGTGTACGGCACCGTCGTCTTCCTGCTGGAATCCGTCGTGTTCGCGGTCATCGGGCTGATGCTGCCCGGCCTCGTGGCCGACGTCGCCGCCGATCCGGGGTGGCTGGCGGTGGAGGTCGTCGCGGTCGCGCTGACGCTGCTGGCGATCCGGTTCCTGTGGGTGCTGCCGCTGGCCGCGTTCCTGCCGTCGCCGCCCGGGCGGCGGCTGTCCTGGCGTACCGCCGCCGTCGTGTCCTGGGCCGGAGCCCGAGGCGTGCTGCCGCTGACCGCCGCGCTCTCGCTGCCGCTGGTGACCGGCGCGGGCGGCGCGCTGCCCGGGCGGGAACTGGTCGTCACCATCACCGCCGCGGTCGTCGTGCTCACCCTCATCGTGCAGGGTTTCACGCTCGGTCCCCTGGTCCGCCGCTCCGGCGTCGTGGCCGACGGCGCCGGCGTGCGGGCCGAGGAGGTCCTCGCCGACGTGCGCACGGCCCGGGCCGCCCTCGCGAGGCTTGATGAGTTGGCGGCGGTACCCCCGGAAGCCGCAACGGCACTCCGCCGCGCCCTGCAGCGGCGCATCGACGAGCATCCGGAGCCGGGCGAGGAGCACCTGTCCCTTCGTGCGGTGCGGCGCGAGCTCATCGAGGCCGAGCAGCGCGAGCTGCGGCGCCTGCACGAGCGCGGCGAGATCGGCGACGCCACCCGCCGCCGGGTGCAGCGCACCCTGGACCTGCGGGACTCCGCGCTGGGCGAGGAACAGTAACCGTGGAGGAGCCGCGCCCCGTCATACGTGTGTGAAGGACGATGAGGCCAAGTTCCGGGACTTCGTCGGCGTGCAGCTCGAACCGCTGCGCGGCCTGGCGTACCTGACCTGCGGCGACTGGCAGGCCGGCGAGGACGCGGTGCTCACCGTGCTCGCCCGGCTGTACGTCAAATGGCGCCACATCGACAACCCGATCGCCTACGCCCGCACCGCCGTGGTGCGGGCGGCGATCGACGAGACCCGGCGGCCCTGGTGGCGGCGCGAGGAGGCGGCCGGCGACGCGCTGCCCGACCGGCCGCTGCCCGACGACCTCACCGGCGAGGTGGACGAGCGGCTGCGCGTCCGGGCGGCGCTGCTGCGGCTGCCCGCCCGGCAGCGGGCCGTGCTGGTGCTGCGGTTCCTCGAGGGGCTCGGCGTCCAGCAGACCGCCGAGGCGCTGCGCTGCCCGGCGGGGACGGTCAAGGCGTACACCTCGCGGGGCCTCGACGGGCTGCGCCAGATCCTCGGCACCGACGTGTCCATCGACGACCAGACGGAGGGTCTTCATGAGGTCCGATCTAGCTGAGCTGCTGCGGGATGCGCGGTCCGCGGTCCCGCCGCCCCGCTTCGACGTCGAGGAAGCCGTCGCGGCCGGGCGCCGGCTGCGCGCGCGGCGCCGGGCCGGCTGGGCGGCCTCGGTCACCGTCGCCGTCGTGGCCCTGGGCATCGGGGTCGCGGTGAGCCTGCCGCGGGCCGGCGGGGTCACGGCGGAGACGCCCGGTTCGGTCGCGCCGCAGTTCGACTACCCGGCCGACCCGATGACCGGCAACATCGCGCCGTACCAGACCAACGGCGTCCTGGTCACCGGCACCCTCCACGTCACGCCCGGGTACCAGGCCGCCCAGGTGGTGCGCCCGGGCGACCTCGGCCCGCCCACGGGTGTCCTCGTGGTGTACCGCCCGGGCGCCTTCGACCCGTCCGGCTTCGGCCGCGGCGAGGCGGTCACGGTCGCCGGCCACCCCGGCCGCTTCATGCCCGTCACCACCCTCACCAGCACCGGGCGGTCCGGCCCCGCGCTGGCCTGGCAGTACGCCGACAAGGCCTGGGCGGTCGTCTCCTCCAACAACCCCGAGCGGGACCTGACCCGCGACGAGCTGCTCGCCGTCGCCGCCGGCCTGCGCTCCGGCCCGGCGCGGGTCCCCGCGGTGGGCTTCAGGCTGGGTTTCGTGCCCGCCGGCTTCACCGCGCAGGACGCCGGTCGGGCCGACGAGGGGCTCGGCTCGTCGGCGCCGGGGGAGTCGTTCGTCCGGCTGGTGCAGGGCGGCGGGGGGTACACGAAGCTGCAGCGGCCGGTGATCGACGCGCCCGTGGTGCACGGTGACAAGCTGCCGACGATCGACCTGAACCTATACCCGTCGTGGTGGTTGGCGCACCCCGGTACCCCCCGGAAATCCGTCTGCGCCGAGACGAGCGTCTGCTCGGTCGCCTCGCCCGACGGCGCGTGGGTGGTCCAGGCCCGCGGCGGCGGGACCGTGCCGGACGCGCAGCTGCTCAAGGTGCTCGACTCGGTCACCTTCGCCGACCCGAACCGGCAGACGACCTGGTTCCCGTTGGCCACGGCGGTGCCGCAATCCTGACGCCGCGTGGTTGACCGCGTACGGACGGTCCCGGGTCGGCGGCCCGGGACCGCTCGCGCCCGCCGGAGTGGTTTGATGCCAGAGGACACGCACTACCGACGGGACGGCCATGCGCATCGCGATCCTCGACGACTACTCCGACACGCTCCGCACCCTGCCCTGCTTCACGAAACTGGCCGGCCACGACGTCACCGTGTTCACCGACCACGTGCAGGACGCCGGCGCCCTGGCCGAGCGGCTGCGCGACATCGAGGCGCTAGTGCTGATCCGCGAGCGGACCAGGATCGAGGCGGCGCTGCTGGAGCGACTACCCGGGTTACGACTGATCAGTCAGTTCGGGGGGTACCCGCACATCGACGTCGCCGCCTGCACCCGCCACGGCGTCGTGGTGAGCTCCGAGCTGAGCGGCGGCGGGACGTCCCACGGCACCGCCGAGCTGACCTGGGGCCTGCTCATCGCCGCCGCCCGCCGCATCCCGCAGCAGATGGCCTCGCTGCGCGCCGGCGGCTGGCAGGAGAGCGTCGGCACCACCCTGCACGGCAAGACGCTGGGCATCCTCGGCTACGGCCGGATCGGGACCGCCGTGGCCGGCTACGCGACCGCCTTCGGCCTGCGGGTGGTGGTCTGGTCGGGGGAGGAGAGCCGGCGCCGGGCCGCGGCCGACGGGCACGCGGTCGCCGAGAGCCAGCGGGCGCTCTTCGCCGGCAGCGACGCCGTCAGCCTGCACGTCAAACTCACCGACGCCACCCGCGGCATCGTCACCGCCGCCGACCTGGCCGCGATGGCGCCGAGCGCGATCCTGGTCAACACCAGCCGGGCCGGGCTGATCGAGCCGGGCGCGCTGCCCGCCGCCCTGCGCGCCGGTCGCCCGGGCGTGGCCGCCGTCGACGTGTTCGACGCCGAGCCGCTGCACGACCCGCAGGACCCGCTGCTCAGCCTCGACAACGTGGTCGCCACGCCGCACATCGGCTACGTGACCCGGGAGGACTACGAGCGCCAGTTCGCCAGCGCCTTCGAGCAGATCGTCGCCTTCGCCGGCGGTGAGCCGATCAACGTCGTCAATCCGGAGGTGCTGGCGATGCGACAGTGACCGATGCCAGGCCCGGCTCGCCGTCGGTCACCGGCGGCGGCGCCGGGAGCGTGAAACAGATGCGGGCGCCCGAGGTGTAGGACGCGTCGAGCCAGATGCGGCCGCCGTGGTGCTCGACGATGCGCTTGCAGATGGCCAGCCCGATGCCGGTGCCCGGGTACACGTCGCGAGGGTGCAGCCGCTGGAAGATGACGAAGATCTTCTCCTCGAACTGCGGCTCGATGCTGATGCCGTTGTCCTGCACCGCGAAGCGCCACATCGCGCCGTTCGGCTCGGCGGTGATCTCGTTCCCGCTCGCGCCGCCCGCCCGCCCGCGCCGCCCGCCCGCCCGCGCCGCCCGCCCGCTCGCGCCGCCCGCTCGCTCGCGCCGCCCGCCCGCCCGCGCCGCCCGCCCGCGCGGCCCGCTCGCGCCGCCCGCCGGCGCGGCCCGCTCGCGCCGCCCGCCCGCCGGCGCGGCCCGCCCGCCCGCGTCGCACCCTGCGGTGCCCGCTGCGGTGCTCGCCGCGCCCCCGCGTCGCACCCTGCGGTGCTCGCCGCGCCGCTCCCTGTTGGTTGCGAGTCTGCTCGCGTCGAGTTGGCTGGCGGCCGCCCGTCAGTTGCCGCGGGTCCGGTCGCTGGTGCGGTCGCGGGCGGCGTTGCGGCAGAAAGTCTCCGCGATCATGCGCTGGTCGTCGCGGTTGCGCCTGTTTTTCATGATCGTGGAGTGTGAATGTACTGATAGGTACCATAAGTCTCCGTGATCATGAAAAACCCGTGGTGTCGAGGCGCTGAGTGCATGATCTCGGAGACTTTCTGCCGCGCCGCCGCCGCTGTCTGGCGCCTATCGCGTTAAATCGTGAAATGTCCGATAAGTCCGGTGACGGAGTCGTCGGACTTATCGTGATCGAGGGAACGGGCGGGGTTAGGCGTGGACCTTTGACTTCAGGCGTTCGCGTAGGCGGAGGCGGCCGCCGCCCGTGGTGGTGCAGTGCATGTCCTCGCCGAGGTGGGAGTACGGGGTCAGCAGGCCGTCGCGGAGCATCGGCAGTAGCTGGGCGCGGTGGCGGATCAGGGCCGCGACGGCGGCCAGCAGGTAGACGGCCGACAGTGCGAGCAGCTCGCGCTCGTGCCACGCTCTCGGGACGACGGCGCCCAGGGCGAACTGCACGAAGAACAGGCCGGCCAGCAGGGCGGCGGCGCGGACGCTCAGCGTGAGGCCCAGCAGCAGGGCGATGGCCAGCAGGGACTGGGAAGCCGTGAGCAGCAGCTCGCCGCGCTGGGCGGGGGCGATCGGCAGGCCCGACCAGCCGCCGCTGGAGGCGGCGAACACCGCCGGCAGCGTGCCGACCAGCAGGGTCCACTGGTTGACCTTCGAGGAGACCAGCGCGCCGAGGGCCTCCGTGGTGTGCAGGCGCCAGGCGTACAGGCCGGCGACGAGCAGCTCCGGGGCCTCCGAGGCCAGCGGCGCGACCCACTGCACCAGCAGGAACTGGCTCATGCCCAGCTCGGAGCCGGTGTCGACCAGGGCGTCGGCGAACGGCTCGGCGGAGAGCAGGATGACGACGGCGGCGACGATGAACAAGGTGGTGACCGTCAGCCGGCGAGGGACGCGGGGCATGGCGCCGACCCAGGCGGACGGGCCGATCAGGTCGGGCTCGCCGGCCGGGGCGCGCGACACGCGCCAGCTGTAGGCGACGAACACGGCGACCAGGACGGCGGTGTCCCACAGGGTGAGGGTGCGCTTGAAGGGCAGCAGCAGGCAGTAGAGCGACGCGATCGTCAGGAATGCCAGGGGTACCGCGTCCGCGCGGCCCAAGCGGATCCCGCGCGCCTTCGAGCGGTGCCAGGCGATGAGCACGACCAGGACCCAGCCGACGCCGACCAGGATGCGGTTCGCGCCGGTCATGTTGGCCAGGGCCAGCGAGCACGCGGGGGTCGGGTCGCCCGGTGGCGCGCAGGCGGCGCCGTGCTGCTGCGCGGCCGCGCCGCCGCGCCAGGTGAACACGAAGTCGACCGAGTACTCCGGCAGGACGGCGATCAGTGCGAGTACCGCCACCGCCAGACCGGCCGACACGTCGACCTGCGCCGCCTCGGCCGCCCACGCCAGGATGAAGGCGGCCCCGACGATCGCGCCGCCGAAGCAGAGCGCGGCCAGCGGGGCCGGGGGATCGACGCCGGCGATGGCGATGACCACGCCCGGCACCGTGGCCGCGAGGGCGAGCAGGCCGGAGACCGGCGGTCGTCGCATGTGCTGGGACTCTACCGGGCGCTACACCGCCGCGGCCGCGGCGCGCCCGGCGGTGCGGCCGGAGAACAGGCAGCCGCCCAGGAAGGTGCCTTCGAGGGAGTTGTACCCGTGCATGCCTCCGCCGCCGAAGCCCGCCACCTCGCCGGCCGCGTAGACGCCGGGTAGCGGGGTGCCGTCGGCGCGCAGCACGCGGGCGTCGAGGTCGGTCTGCAGGCCGCCGAGCGTCTTGCGGGTCAGGATGTTCAGCCGTACCGCGATCAGCGGGCCCGCCTGCGGATCGAGCAGCCGGTGCGGGGCGGCGACGCGCACCAGCCGGTCGCCCCGATAGGCCCGCGCGCCGCGGATCGCGGTGATCTGGGCGTCCTTGGCGAAGCCGTTGACCACCTCGCGGTCGCGGGCCTCGATGACCTCGCGAATCGCGGCGGCATCCAGGGGTACCTCCGGCTCGAGCCGCTGCATCCCGGCGACCAGATCGTCCAGGGTCGCCGCGACCACGAAGTCCTCGCCGTTGCGCTTGAACGCCTCGACCGGGCCGGGCGCGCCGGGGCGCACCCGCTGCAGCACCTGGCGGACGCTGCGGTTGGTGAGGTCGGGGTTCTGCTCGGAGCCCGACAGCGCGACCTCCTTCTCGATGATCTTCTGCGTGAGGACGAACCAGCTGTAGTCGTACCCCGTCGCCATGATGTGCCGCAGGGTGCTCAGCGTGTCGAAGCCCGGGAAGCACGGCGCCGGCAGCCGGCGGCCGGTCGCGTCCAGCCACAGTGACGACGGGCCGGGCAGGATCCGGATGCCGTGGTTCGGCCAGATCGGGTCCCAGTTGCGCAGGCCCTCGGTGTAGTGCCACATCCGGTCCGGGTTGATGACCCGGCCGCCGGCCGCCTCGGTGATGCCGAGCATCCGGCCGTCGACGTGGGCCGGCACGCCGGCGACCATCCGCCGCGGCGGGGTGCCCAGCCGGGCCGGCCACGCCTGGCGCACCAGGTCGTGGTCGCCGCCGATGCCGCCGGAGGTCACGATGACGGCCGAGGCGGACAGCTCGAACTCGCCGACCGCGACCCGCGAGCTCGTCTGTCCACGTTGGACATCGCTGGGCTCCAGGATCGTGCCGCGGACCGCGCCGCCGGGGAGCAGTTCGTCGACCCGGTGCCGGAAGCGCAGCTGCACGCGGTCGCTGGCGAGCACCCGGCGCGCGAACGGTTCCACGACGCCGGGGCCGGTGCCCCAGGTGATGTGGAAGCGCGGCACCGAGTTGCCGTGGCCGTCGGCCGGTCCGCCGCCGCGCTCGGCCCACCCGACCACGGGGAAGATCCGGTGCCCCATGGCGCGCAGCCAGGCACGCTTCTCGCCGGCGGCGAAGTGGACGTACGCCTCGGCCCAGCGCCGTGGCCATTCGTCCTCGGGCCGGTCGAACTGCGCGCTGCCCAGCCAGTCCTGCCAGGCCAGCTCCACCGAGTCGCGGACTCCCATCCGGCGCTGCTCCGGCGAGTCCACCAGGAACAGCCCGCCGAACGACCAGAACGCCTGCCCGCCGAGGGACTGCTGCGGCTCCTGGTCCAGCAGGATCACCCGTTTGCCCGCGTCGGCCACTTCGGCCGCGGCGACCAGCCCGGCCAGGCCGGCCCCGACGACGATCACATCCGCATCCACGTCGATGAGGCTAATCGCCGCGAGTACGTAGGCTTGTTACGTAGGAAACCTACGTAGTATGGTTACGTAGTGACTACCCCAGACGCGGCATCGACCGCCCGGGATCTGATCGTGGTGTTCCGCCGGCTGCGCGTCCGCCTGCGGCAGGTGTCGTCCGGCGGGCTGACGCCCTCCCAGGCGGCGGTGCTGATCCGCCTGAACCGCGACGGCCCGTCCTCGACCACCGTGCTGGCCCTCGCCGAGGGTGTCCGCTCCCAGTCGATGACCGCGACGCTGAACGCGCTGGAGGAGCTCGGCCTGATCGAGCGGGCCCCCGACCCCGAGGACGGCCGCCGGCAGATCATCACGCTCAGTGAGTCCGGCAAGCGGCGGGCGGTCGAGGAGAAGGCCGGGCGCAACGAGTGGCTGGTCCAGGAGATGGACCGGCGGTACACCCCGGCTCAGCTCGCCACCATCACCGAGGCGGTCGCCCTGCTCGGCGAGCTGGTGGAGGAGTGACGGCCGCGGCGCCGCCGGCCGGCGCCCGGTTCGACCGCAAGCTGATCGCCCCGATGATCCTGGGGTCGATCCTCAACCCGATCAACTCCTCGATCATCGCCGTCTCGCTCGTCCCGATCGGCAACGCGTTCGGCGCACCCACGTCGCAGACGGCATGGCTCGTGTCGGCGCTCTACCTGGCCACCGCGATCGGCCAGCCGGTGGTGGGGCGCCTGGTCGACCTGTTCGGCCCCAAGCGGCTGTTCCTGGCCGGCGCGGTGCTCACCGCCATCGCCGGGGTGCTCGGCACGCTCGCGCCGAGCCTGATCGTCCTCATTATCGCCCGGTTCATCCTGGGCCTGGGTACGTGCGCCGGATACCCGTCCTCGATGCTGCTGATCCGGCTCGAGTCGCAGCGCACCGGCCTGGCCAGCCCGGCCGGCGTGCTCACCGCACTCTCGGTGTCCAGCCAGACCATCGTCGTGATCGGCCCCACCCTCGGCGGGCTGCTGATCAACCTGGGCGGCTGGCGGACCACGTTCGCGATCAACGTCCCGCTGGCCGTGGCGAGCTTCGTCGTCGCCCTGGTGTACCTGCCCAGCTGGACCCGCCCCACGCCCGAGCGCACCTCGCGGGCCGCCTCGCTGGACTATCCCGGCATCGGACTGTTCGCGGTCACGATGGTGGCGCTGCTGCTGTTCCTGATGAACCCCGGCCTGAGCCACGCCTACCTGGCGGCGGTCACCGTCGCGGCCGCGACCGCGCTGGCCTGGTGGGAGCTGCGCACCGCGGAGCCGTTCATCGACCTGCGGCTGCTCGGCGGGAACAAGCCTCTCCTGGCCACCTACGCCCGCAACCTGCTGGCGTTCACCGTCAGCTATGCCTTCCTCTACGGGTTGACCCAGTGGATGGAGGACAGCCGCGGGCTCAGCGCGGCCGGCACCGGTCTGCTGCTGATCCCCATGTCCGTGGTGGCGATCGCGACCTCGGCGCTGACCGGGCGGCGCCCCGAGATCCGCGGCAAGCTCATCGTCGGCGCGGCGACCCAGCTGATCGGCTCCGCGCTGCTGCTCCTGCTCGACGGCGGCTCCCCGATCTGGCTGCTCGTGCTCACCGCCGTGGTCATCGGCATCCCGCAGGGCCTCAACAGCCTCGCCAACCAGAACGCCGTCTTCCACCAGGCAGACCCCGACCGCCTCGGCTCGTCGTCCGGGCTGTTGCGCACCTTCATGTACCTCGGCGCGATGGTCGCCGGCGCGGCCAACGGCGCGTTCTTCGGGCACGCCGCCGACACCCGTGGCCTGCACCGCATCGGCATGCTGCTGGTCGTCGTCGCCACCCTGTTCCTGGTGCTCACCGTCGTCGACCGTTCGCTGGCCCGGATCGGCCGGCCCGCCGAGCAACCCGAAACCGAACCCGGTCTCGCCCCCGCGCGCTGACCAGCCAACCGCAGAAAGGCACTCCGTGTCCGACTCCCGCACCGTACTGCTCGTCATGGACTTCCAGCACGGCATCGTCGAACGCCTCGGCGACCGGTCCGTCCTCGACGCCGCCGGCCGCGCGGTCACGGCCGCCCGCGCCGCGGCCGTCCCGGTCATGTTCGTCCGGGTCGCCTTCCGCCCCGGCTACCCGGAGGCGGCGGAGTCGAACCGGACCTTCGGCAGCATCCACCAGAACGGCCACGCGATGACCCAGGACCACCCGGCCACCCAGATCCACGCCGACCTCGAGCCCCGCGCCGACGAGCCGGTCATCGTCAAGCACCGCGTCAGCGCCTTCAGCGGCAGCGACCTCGACGTGCTGCTGCGCGGCGCCGGCGCCGACAGCCTCGTCCTGGCCGGCATCGCCACCAGCGGCGTGGTGCTCTCCACCCTCCGCCAGGCGGCCGACCTCGACTACCGGCTCACCGTGCTGGCCGACGCCTGCGCCGACGCCGACCCCGAGGTGCACCGCGTGCTGACCGAAAAGGTCTTCCCGCGCCAGGCCCTGGTCACCACCACCGACGAGTGGATCCAGACCCTCTCCTGAGCCCCGCGAGCGCCGGCCGTGGTCCGCCGCGGCCGGCGCGGACGTTCCGGCGGTCGCGGCCGTGGCGGGTGAAATGTCTCCGTGATCATGATGCCCGCGCTGGCCGCACCGCGGGTTTGCCATGATCCCGGAGACTTTCGGTACACAGGGGTACATCGACACTCCGTGATCACGAAAAACCGTTGGTGTCGGCAGCGGGTTCGGCATGATCGCGGAGACTTCCGGTCGCCGCGCTGTGCTCCGCGGCGTGCAGCGCCCGCCGCTCAGCAACCACCACGATCAAGCGCTCGCCACCGCGTAGACCGCGCCGCCGGACTGACCGAACCGCGCCGCGCCGCGCCGCGCCGCGCCGCGCTGGGCCGCGCCGCGCCGCGCTGGGCCGCGCCGCGCCGCGCTGGGCCGCGCCGCGCCGCGCTGGGCCGCGCCGCGCCGCGCCGCGCTGGGCCGCGCCGCGCCGCGCTGGGCCGCGCCGCGCCGCGCTGGGCCGCGCCGCGCCGCGCTGGGCCGCGCCGCGCCGCGCTGGGCCGCGCCGCGCCGCGCTGGGCCGCGCCGCGCCGCGCTGGGCCGCGCCGCGCCGCGCTGGGCCGCGCCGCGCCGCCGCGCAAACGCAGAGCTGTGGCGTGCCGGGTTGGCCGCGTTGGGTCACGGTGGGGCGCGTGGCGGTGTAAAGATTTCTAGACATGAGGTCAAAGATTTGCTACCTTCGGGATGTCAAAGATTGCTGACATCCGGAAGGTTCGTCATGACGCACGAAGAGAAACGCGCGTGGATCAGGCTGGTGGTCGCCGTGCTCGGCTACTGCGCATACGTGGCCGTCATCGCGAACCGCATCGATGGGCGGGCGCTGGTCGGCGTGCCGTATGCGGGCGTCCTGCTGTGGACGGTCGGCGGGGCCATCGTCGCGGCGATCGTGGCGGAGATCGGCGTGGCGATCGTCCAGCCGGGGGCGTCCCGGGTCAAGGACGAGCGGGACCGCGAGATCGGGCGGCTCGGCGACTACGTCGGCCAGTCGTTCGTCATCATCGGGGCGGTCGCCGCGATGCTCATGGCGATGGCCGGCTGGGACCGGTTCTGGATCGCCAACGTCATCTACCTCTGCTTCGTGCTGTCGGCGATCCTCGGCGGCATCACGAAGGTCATCGTCTACCGGCGAAGCTTCCCGCTGCTGTGAAGCCCACCCAAGTCACCAACAACATCCGCGCGCTGCGCTTCGCGCACGGTGAGATGACCCAGGCCGACCTCGCCGAGCGCATCGGCGTGACCCGGCAGACCCTCATCGCCATCGAACAGGGGCGCTACTCGCCGTCCCTGGAGATGGCCTTCCGGATCGCCCGCGTGTTCGGCGTACCCCTCGACGACGTGTTCCAGTATCCCGACTCCCCCGAGGAGCAGTCATGAAAGCGATCGTCCACGACGTGTACGGGCCGGCCGACGTGCTCCGCCTGCGCGAGGTCGACAAGCCCCCGATCGGCGACGACGAGGTGCTCGTCGAGGTGCGCGCGGCCGGCGTGGACCCGGGCGTGTGGATCTTCATGACCGGGCGGCCGATGGCCGTGCGGCTGGCGGTGGGGCTGCGCCGGCCGCGGGCGGCGGGGCTCGGGCGGGCCGTGGCCGGCACGGTGGTGGAGGTCGGCGCCGGGGTGAGCCGGCTGCGGCCCGGCGACGAGGTCTACGGCACCTGCCACAGCGGCTCGTTCGCCCAGTTCGCCACGGCCCGCCAGCACCGCCTGGCGGTCAAGCCGGTCAGCCTCACGTTCGAGCAGGCGGCGGCGATCCCGATCTCCGCGGTGACGGCGCTGCAGAGCATCCGCGACGCGCACGTGCGGGCCGGGCAACGGGTGCTGGTCACCGGCGCGGGCGGTGGCGTCGGGTCGTTCGTCGTGCAGCTGGCCACGGCGCGCGGGGCGAGCGTGACCGGCGTGTGCAGCACCTCGAAGCTCGAGCTGGTGCGTTCCCTCGGCGCCGAGCACGTCATCGACTACACCGAGCACGAGATCGACCACGACGGCATGCGGTACGACGTCATCATCGACACCGCGGGCAACCGCTCCGTGCCGTTGCTGCGCCGGGCGACCGCGCCCCGCGGCACGATCGCCCTCGTGGGCGGCGGCCACGCGACCGGCTGGCTGCTCGGCGGCTTCCAGCGCCAGATGGCCGCGCCGCTGCTGTCGCTGTTGGGCAGCCAGCGGGTGTGCGGCGTGACCGGGCGGGAGCGGCACGAGGACCTGGACGAGCTGACCGCCCTCATCGAGGCGGGCTCGCTCGCCCCGGTCATCGACCGTGCGTACCCTCTCGCCGCCGCGCCCGACGCCATGCGGCACCTCGCCCAGGGCCACCCCGCCGGGAAGATCGTCGTCACGGTGTAGCCCGCGGCCGGGAACGCGTCACCGTGAAAGCGCGTGAAGCCCCGGGCCGGCGGGCCTACGGTGTCGGCATGAGCGCACACAAGGATGCCTACGCCGAAGCGCTGGACACGGCGAGCGCGCACGCGCGGGCCTGGCTGGCGACCCTGGCCGACCGCGCGGTCCCGCCCCGGACCGGCGCGGACGAGCTCGCCGCCGCGGTCGGCGGGGAGTTACCGGACGGGCCGGACGACCCGGCCGAGGTGGTCGGCCTGCTGGCCCGCGCCGCCGAGCCCGGGCTGATGGCGATGCCGTCCGGGCGGTTCTACGGCTGGGTCATCGGCGGTACCCTGCCCGCCGCGCTCGGCGCCGACTGGCTGGTGAGCGCCTGGGACCAGAACGCCGCGATGCGGTTCCCGACCCCGGCGGTGGCGGCGCTGGAGGAGGCGGCCGGCGCCTGGGTGCTCGACCTGCTCGGCCTGCCCGCCGGCGCCGACGTCGGCTTCGCCACCGGCGCCACGATGGCCAACTTCACCGGGCTGGCCGCCGCCCGCCGCCAGGTGCTCGCCCGCCGCGGCTGGGACCTCGACCGCGACGGGCTCTGCGGAGCGCCGCGCGTCCGGGTCCTCGTCGGCGAGGAGCGTCACGACACGCTCGATCTCGGGCTGCGGTACCTCGGGCTGGGCGCCCCGACCCCGGTCGCCGCCGACGCGCAGGGCCGGATCCGGCTCGACGCGCTGGCCGCCGCGCTGGACGACGGCGGCGACGCGCCCACCATCGTCTGCCTGCAGGCCGGGAACGTCCACAGTGGAGCGTTCGACCCGATCGGCGAGGCGACCGACCTCGCCCACCGCCACGGCGCCTGGGTGCACGTCGACGGGGCGTTCGGGCTGTGGGCCGCGGCCGCGCCCGGGCTGCGGCACCTGCTGGCCGGCTTCGAGCGCGCCGACTCGTGGGCGACGGACGCGCACAAGACGCTGAACGTGCCGTACGACTGCGGGATCGTCATCGTCGCCGACCCGGCCGCCCTGCGCGCCGCGATGGGCGTGCGCGCGAGCTACCTCATCGAGCCGGCCGGACCCGGCGGCCCGGCGGACCCGCTGGAGAAGGTGCCGGAGCTGTCCCGCCGGGCCCGCGGCGTGCCGGTCTGGGCCGCGCTGCGCTCCCTCGGCCGCAGCGGCGTGGCCGACCTGGTGACCCGCCTGACCGGCCACGCCCGCACGCTGGCCGAGGGCATCGCCGCGCTGGACGGCGCCGAGGTCCTCAACGACGTGGTGTTCACGCAGGTGTGCGCCGCGTTCGGCGACGACGCCCGCACGGAGGCGGTGACCCGCGCCCTGCTGGCCGACGGCACGGCCTGGATGTCCGGCTCCCGCTGGCGCGACCGGGCCGTGCTGCGCGTCTCGGTCAGCAACTGGTCCACCGACGAGACCGACGTGGCCGCGTCGCTGGCCGCCGTCCGCCGCGCCGTCGCCGCCACGGGTTGACGACGGCCCGGTCGTCGCAAAAGGTCGCAACCGTCCGCCGCGCGGTCGCGGCGGCGGGTTGGCGGCGGCCGGGTCGTCGCGGAAAGGTCGCCGCCGCGGGCTGACTACGGCATTACGGCAGCAAGACTATCTTGCCGCGGGTGTGGCGGTGGTCGAGGACGTCGAAGGCGTCGGCGACGCGGTCGAGGGGGTAGGTGGCGGCGATCGGGATCTCGATGGTGCCCGCGGCGGCCAGGCCGGCCATGTGCTCCAGGACGTCCACTGTGGACGCGTCGCCGCTGCCCTCGGCCTTCACGCCCAGGCGGGCGGCGGCCTCGAAGGCGATGATGGTCTCGATGCGGTCCTTCGGTATGTCCAGGGCGAGGGCCAGGTCGACGTACTCCGGGCCGAACAGGTCGATGAAGGCGTCGATGCCGTCGGGGGCGGCGGCGCGCAACCGGTCGGCGAGGCCGTCGCCATAAGGGATCTGGGTGGCGCCGTGCGCGGCGAGCCAGTCGGCGTTGGCGTCCGACGCGATGCCCAGGACGCGCACGCCGAGGTGGTGCAGCAGTTGCACGGTGACCGTGCCGACGCCGCCGGCCGCGGCCGACACGGCGACCGTCTCGCCCGGCTTCGGCGCGATCGCGCGGACGGCGGCGTAGGCGGTGCAGCCCACGACGTAGAGCGCGCCGGCCTCCTCCCAGGACAGCTCGGCCGGCTTGCGGATGAGCTGGGTGACCGGGACCGCGGTGTGGGTGGCGTGGCTGGAGCGGGTCCAGGAGAAGCCGAGCACCTCGTCGCCGGGGGCGAACCCGGTCACGTCCGGGCCGGCGGCGGTGACCACGCCGGCCAGGTCGCTGCCCTCGCCGCACGGGAACGTGGTCTTGTACATCCGCTCCAGGGCGCCGCGGCGGATGCCGCTCTCGCCGGGGTTGATGCCCGCGGCGCGCACGGCGACCACGACCTCGCCCGGTCCGGGGGAGGGCATCGGGATGTCGGCCAGGTAGTAGACGTCTGTTCCGCCGAATTGGTCGAACCGCACGGCGCGGGCGGTCTCAGGCATGGTCGCCTCCAGGCTTGGACTGGGCCTCTGGTGTGGACTTGGCATCTGGTTTGGATTGGCCCGGCGCGCGGCGGCGGGCGACGCCGGCCGTGCGCAGGGTGGACAGGGTGCGGGCGAGGTTTCTCAGGGCGCTACCCGGTGCGGCCGGCCCGAACCACACCAGCAGATCCGCGTCGAACACCGCCTGGGCGGTGGCGAGCGCCTCGGCGCCGGCCGGGGTCAGCTCCACAATGGACGAACGGCGGTCGCCGGGGTTGGGCCGGCGCGCGCACAGCTCGCGCGCCGCCAGCCGGTCCACCGCCTGGCTGGCGCCGCCGATGGTGATCGACAGCGCGTCGGCGATGTCGTTGACCCGGCAGGCCGGGGTGCGCCCCACCACCCGCAGCACCTCCAGGCTGCCCAGCGACACCGCGCCGGCCTGCCGCAGCCGGGCGTCCACGCCGTTCCACAGGTCGGTCTCGAAGCGCACCAGGTCGTCGAAGAGCTGCCGCAGATCCACGCTCACCCGAAGTACATTAGCACTAATTACATTAGCGCTAAGGCAACACTGTAGCCGATGGTGTTACCGATCTGTTACGCCCGCTCCCGGCTCGGGACAGGTATGTTCGCGCCCATAACAAACCCCTGCGCGACGCACCCCATCCCGATACGAAAGGAGGCGTCGAGGATGTCCAAGACACTCAGGCTCCTGGCCGCCACCGCACTGGCCGCCCTGCTGGCCACCACGTCCGCGTGCAGCAAGACCCGCACCGAGACCGGCGGCGACTCGGCCGACAGTGGGCCCGCCCTGGTCGGCATCGCCATGCCGACCCGCAGCCTGGAGCGCTGGAACAACGACGGCTCGCACCTCGAGGACCTGCTGAAGAAGGCCGGCTACAAGACCTCGCTGCAGTATGCCGACAACAAGGTCGACCAGCAGATCACCCAGATCCAGAACATGATCAACGACAAGGCGAAGATCCTGGTCATCGCCTCGATCGACGGCACCGCGCTCGCCCCGGTGCTGCAGACGGCGGCGGACAAGAAGGTCAAGGTCATCGCCTACGACCGGCTGATCAACTCCACGCCCAACGTCGACTACTACGCGACCTTCGACAACTACAAGGTCGGCCAGTTGCAGGGCCAGTTCATCGTGTCCAAGCTGGGCCTCGACACGGGCAAGGGCCCGTTCAACCTGGAGCCCTTCGCCGGTTCGTCCGACGACAACAACGCCAAGTTCTTCTTCGCCGGCGCCTGGGACGTGCTCAAGCAGTACGTCGACAGCGGCAAGCTGGTGATCCCGTCGGGCAAGAAGCTGGCCAGCAACGACGACTGGAAGACGGTCTCGATCAACGGCTGGAAGACGGAGACGGCCCAGTCCGAGATGGACAACCGGCTCAACTCCTTCTACACCGGCGGCAAGAAGGTCGACGTCGTGCTCTCGCCGAACGACTCGCTGGCGCTGGGCATCGAGCAGTCGCTGGACTCGCACGGCTACAAGCCGGGCGGGGACTGGCCGATCATCACCGGGCAGGACGCCGACCTGGCCAACACCAAGAACATCCTGGCCGGCAAGCAGTCGATGACGGTCTGGAAGGACACCCGCACCCTCGGTGACCAGGTCGCCAAGATGGTCGACTCGATCTCCAAGGGCAGCACGGTTGAGACCAACGACACCAAGACGTACAACAACGGGGTGAAGGTCGTCCCGTCGTACCTGCTCCCGCCCGTCGTGGTGACCAAGGACGACGTCAAGTCGAAGCTGGTCGACTCCGGCTTCTACAAGGCCTCGGACCTGGGCCTGTAACTGCCCAGCCGCGCCCGGAGGGCCGGGTCCGCGCCGCCACGGCGCGGGCCCGGCCCCTCGTCGCGAGTCGCCACGAATCGAGGAACCCCCATGTCATCCCCGACCACCCCGATCCTGCAGATGATCGGCATCACCAAGTCGTTCCCCGGCGTGCGGGCGCTGCAGGACGTCACCATGAGCGTGGCGACCGGCGAGGTGCACGCGATCTGCGGTGAGAACGGCGCCGGAAAGTCGACGCTGATGAAGATCCTTTCCGGGGTGTACCCGCACAGCAGCTACGACGGCGAGATCGTGCTCGACGGCGAGCCGTGCCACTTCCGCTCCATCCGCGACTCCGAGCAGCGCGGCATCGTGATCATCCATCAGGAGCTGGCGCTCAGCCCGTACCTGTCGATCGCCGAGAACATCTTCCTGGGCAACGAGCGGGCCACCCGCGGCATCGTCAACTGGCCGCAGACCAACAAGCGCGCGGCGGAGCTGCTGGCGCGGGTCGGGCTGCGCGAGGCGCCGGACACCAAGATCCTCGACATCGGCGTCGGCAAGCAGCAGCTGGTCGAGATCGCCAAGGCGCTGTCCAAGCGGGTCCGGCTGCTCATTCTCGACGAGCCGACCGCGGCGCTCAACGACGCCGACTCCGCGCACCTGCTCGACCTGATCCGCCAGCTCAAGGGCCAGGGGATCACCTCGATCATCATCTCGCACAAGCTCAACGAGATCGCGGCGATCGCCGACACGACCACCGTCATCCGCGACGGCCGCACGGTCGCCACGTTCGACATGCACGGGCCCACGCCGGTCACCGAGGACCAGATCATCCGCGCGATGGTCGGCCGCGACCTGGCCCACCGGTTCCCCGACCACACCCCGCACATCGGCGACGAGGTGCTGCGGATCGAGGACTGGACCGTGCACCACCCGATCGACCGCGGCCGGGTCGTGGTCGACGGCGCGAACCTCAGCGTCCGGGCCGGGGAGATCGTGGGCATCTCCGGGCTGATGGGCGCCGGGCGCACCGAGCTCGCGATGAGCGTCTTCGGCCACAGCTACGGCACCGGCATCAGCGGCCGGCTGTTCCTGCACGGCAAGGAGGCGCGGGTGCGCAGCGTCGACGACGCGATCGCGCACGGCATCGCCTACGCCACCGAGGATCGCAAACGGTACGGCCTGAACCTCATCGAGGACATCAAGCGCAACATCACCGCCGCGAAGCTCAGCGCGGTGGCCCGCCTCGGGGTGGTCAACGCGGGCGAGGAGGTGGCCAAGGCCGAGCGGCTGCGCAAGGAGATGCGGGTGAAGGCGGACAGCGTCGCCGTGCTCGCCGGCAAGCTCTCCGGCGGCAACCAGCAGAAGGTCGTGCTGAGCAAGTGGCTGTTCACCGAGCCCGAGGTGCTCATCCTCGACGAGCCGACGCGCGGGATCGACGTCGGCGCGAAGTACGAAATCTACGAGATCATCAATACGCTGGCCGACGCCGGCAAGGCGGTCGTCGTCATCTCCTCCGAGCTGCCGGAGCTGCTGGGGATCTGCGACCGGATCTACGCGATGAGCCAGGGGCGGATCACCGGCGAGGTGCCCCGCGCCGAGGCGACCCAGGAGGGCCTGATGCGGTACATGACCATGGACAAGAGCGGAGTCTCGCGGTGAGCGCGCCCAGCACCCTCGACGCGGTCCAGCAGGACCCGAAGCCGACCGACACCTCGTCGCTGCGCGGCTACCTCGGGCAGAACCTGTGGCAGTACGGCATGCTGACGATCCTGCTCGCGATCGTCGTCACGTTCCAGATCCTCACCGACGGCCGGCTGCTCTACCCGGACAACGTCGCCTCGCTGGTCCAGCAGAACGCCTACGTGCTGATCCTCGCCATCGGCATGGTCATGGTCATCGTCGCCCAGCACATCGACCTGTCCGTCGGCTCGATCGTGGCGTTCATCGGCGGCTACTGCGCCCTCATGATCACCGAGTGGCACTGGCCCTGGCCGGTGGCGGTGCTCGCGTCGGTCGGCATGGGCATCGTCGTGGGCTGCTGGCAGGGCTTCTGGATCGCGTACGTCGGGATCCCCGCCTTCATCGTCACGCTCGGCGGCATGCTGCTCTTCCGCGGCCTGGCGGTGCTCGCGGTCAGCCAGACCGTGCCGGTGCAGGACAAGGGCTTCGGCGCCATCGCCGCCAAGTCGCTGCCCAACGCGCTGGGCTTCGTGGGCAACCTCGACGGCATGACGCTGCTGGTCGGCGTGATCGCGATCGGCGGGCTGGTCCTGTCGCAGGTGCGCTCCCGGCGCGAGCTGATCCGCTACGACCTGCGGCTGGAGCCCTCCGCGGCGTTCTACGCCAAGCTCGTGGTGTTCGTCGCGCTGACCGCCTTCATCACCTATCTGCTCGCGGAGAGCACCGACGGTACCCCCAATGTCCTCATCATCGTCGGCGCGCTCGTCGTGCTGTACACGTACATCATGGGAAACACGGTTTTCGGCCGGCACATCTATGCGATGGGCGGCAATCTCGCCGCGGCGAAGCTGTCGGGCGTGAAGACCCGCCGTGTAACGTTCCTCATCTTCGTCAACATGGGCATCCTCGCCGGTATCGCCGCGGTCGTCACCACCTCCCGCGCGGGCGCCGGTGTGGCGGGCGCGGGCACCAACTACGAATTGGACGCGATCGCCGCGGCGTTCATCGGCGGTACCGCGGTGACCGGCGGCATCGGCAAGATCACCGGGGCCGTGATCGGCGCGCTCATCATGGGCGTGCTCAACATGGGCCTGTCCATTCTCGGCGCCGACGCGGCCTGGCAGCAGGCCATCAAGGGCCTCGTGCTGATTGCCGCAGTGGCCTTCGACATCGTGAGCAAGCGCTTGTCGAACTCGTCCCAGTAATGTTTCGATAACGGCAAATTATTGACGTGGTTCTACGTGCGGAATAGCGTCGATGTCACGGCGAATCCTCCGTTGTTTCGAAACATTCAGGAGAAGCGCTCATGACATTACGCAGAATGGCCACGGCCGGCGTATTGGCGGCCGTGGTCGCCGCCACGCTCGGCGCCGTGTCCGCCTCCGCCGGCGGTCCCCGCCCGCCGGCCACGCAGGACCAGAGCCTGCGCGGGCTCGCCGCCCGCAACGGCCTGTACTTCGGCACCGCCGTCGACGCCGCCGCCTACGCCGGCGCGAGTGACCCGCAGTACACGTCGATGGTCGACAGCCAGTTCTCCACGGTCACCCCGGAGAACGTGATGAAGTGGGAGAGCCTCGAGCCGACCCGCGGCACCTACGACTGGACCGCCGCCGACACGTTCGTCGAGAACGCCGCCCGCAACCACCAGCTGGTCCGCGGCCACGTGCTGACCTGGTACAGCCAGCTGCCCGGCTGGCTCACCACCGGCATCCAGGACGGCTCGATCGACGGCCCGCAGCTGCGCGCCCTGCTGCACAAGCACATCACCGACGTGGTGGCCCACTTCCGCGGCAAGATCTGGCAGTGGGACGTGGTCAACGAGGCGGTCAGCGACCCCTGGGAGACGCCGCCGGCCATCCACCTCGGCGGCAACACCGGCTCCCTCAAGCAGAAGTTCGCCGACCTGCTCGGGCCCGGCTACGTCGCCGACGCGTTCCGCTGGGCCCGCGCCGCGGACCCGAAGGCGCTGCTGTTCTACAACGACTACAACATCGAGGCGTTCGGCGACGGCGGCCCGGGGGACAAGACGCAGTTCGTCTACGACCTGGTCAAGCGCCTGCGCGCGCAGGGCGTGCCGATCGACGGCGTGGGCAGCCAGGGCCACCTGAGCACGCAGTACGGCAACTACGACGTGCTCGCCGTGGCCGACGCGCTGCGGCGCTTCACCGACCTGGGCGTGGCCGTCGCGCTCACCGAGGTCGACGCCCGCAGCCTCACCAAGGACGCCGCCGACCCGGCGAAGGACGCGGCCGGCGCCGACCTCAACGCGCGCGATCAGGCCTCGGCCTACAACTACCACGTGCTGCTGCAGGCGTGCCTGCTCAACGCGCACTGCCTGTCCTTCACGGTGTGGGGCTTCACCGACAAGTACTCGTGGATCCCCAACTGGTTCAAGAACCCGCCCGAGGGCTCCGGCTGCCTGTGGGACGCCGCCTACCACCCGAAGAAGTCCCTGCGCACGGTCCAGGGCGACCTGGCCGCGGCCGGGCCGCCGCTGGTCCAGCCGCGCGTGCCGCAGAAGCCCCGCCGCTGACGCTTTCTTCCGGGATGGGGTATGGGGCGGGCGTCTGACCGGCGCCCGCCCCGTCGTCCCGCCTCAGTTCGCCGGGACCGGCTCCAGATCGCCCTGCCCGCCCACGACGCCGGGCTGACCGGCTGATTCGCAACCCGGCGCAGCCGTCTTTTCGGACAATTGCGGGGTATTCGTCGACTTGTTGCAAGCGCATGTCGTGAAAGCTACGATCACCGCAACGTATCGACGACGGCGATTTCGCCGACCGTACGAATGGTGGACTCATGAAGCTGAAAGCCATCGCCATGGCTGCCGTCGCCGCCGCCACGGCCGCGGTAGCCCCCGCCCCGGCCGCCATGGCGAGCCCCGCCGCCGCCTCCTGTTACGGCTTCTCCTACTCGTATTCGATCAGCAGCTCAGCGATCCAGGTCACCGCGACCAACGCGTGCCCCGGATCGAGCACCGCCTACCTGGTGCTGGAGCGCTACAACGGCGTGCCCGGCTATCCGTGGGCGTTCGTCGCGTCCGGCAACGGGTCGCTGACCTACATCTGCAACGGCAGCACGCCCAACACGTACCATGTCGGCCCGATCTTCACGCCGGGCAGCAGCGGCTACACGTGGTACCAGTTCACGGACAACTGCGGCTGAGGCACTCCGTTCGGTGGGATGCGGGTCCTGATCGCCGGTGCGGGGTCGCGCGGTGACGCGGCCCCCTACCTCGGCCTCGGGCAGCGCCTGCAGAGCGCGGGCTGCCGGGTGGCCAGCGCCACGCACGACGAGTTCGCGGACATGGTCCGCGCGATCGGGCTGGAGTGGCGGTAGCTGTCGGGCGACCCGCGGGCGCCGATCCGGGCGCGGATGCGGCCGGACACCGACCGGCGGCGGTCACACCTCGCCCTGGCCCACCTCGCCGGGGAGCCCGTAGCCCCCGAACTCGGAGAGCATCGTGTCGGGGGCCTCCTCGGTGGTCTCCGCGCGCACGACGTGCTCGGGGCCGTCGAGCACGGTCACCGTCGCGTCCGGGTACAGCGTCGTGAACGGCACGCTGCCCGTCGGCGCGCGGCCGGTCGCGAACCCCTGCCGCAGCGTCTCGGCGGTGGCCGCGGCATCGGCGCCCGAGCCCGTCGCGGCGCACAGGACCGCCCGTGGCTTCGCGCCGGCCGTGTCCGGGCGGCGGACCCCGGTCGCGGCCACCGCCAGGTAGCCGGGGCCCGCGAACCGGGCCCGCGCCGCCACGACGTCGCCGAGGCAGGCGGCCAGCGCGGCGATCACGGGCCGCACGGCGAGCGTCGGGCGGCCCGCCGGCACGGCGTCGGCGAGGTCGGCGGTCTGGCCGCCGACGAGGAGGTCGCCGCCGCTCGACCGGGCCTGACCCCCGGGCACCAGCCCGCCGTCGTTCGGCGGCGCCGGGGTCATGGGCATCGGCGGCGCCAGGAATCGGTCGCCGTCGGGCTTCCAGCCCAGCCGCCGCAGCCCCGCCGCGACCGTGGCGTCGTCCTGGCCGCCGGCGAACACGATCACGTGCCGCGGCTCGCGGCCCGCCGAGATCGCGTAGCCGGCGGCGTCGATGCGCAGCCCGGCCTCCAGCGGCAGCTTCGGGGAGATGCGCCGCGCGCCGGCATACCGGATGCCGGCCCAGCCCCCGCCGCCGAGGGCCCCGAGGGCGGCGACGTCGGAGAACTCGAACGCCGACCGGGTGGCGTCGGTGTCCGCGACGTGGGCGAGCGCCTCCAGCAGGCGCGTGCCCGGCGCCGCCGCGCCGGTCGCCGGCGCCGCGGTCGGGGCGGCCGTGGCGCACCCGGCGAGCAGCAGCACCGCGAGCGCGGGACCGAGCGCGAGCCGGCAGAGGGGGCGGGGAGGCATGGCCGGGAGCGTACCGGCGCCGCTGCGGCGCCGCTGCCCCTCCGGCTCGGCGCCGATCCGGGCCGGCTAACCCGGCGGCTGGTCCAGGCGGACGGTGACGCTCACCCGGCCCCGCTCGTCGCGGCGGGCGAGCGCGTGCCCGGTGCGGTCGGCGCCATCGAGGTGCAGGGTGATTGGGCCGCCCTCGCCGAGGAAGTTGCGCCACCACGCCTTCGCGTTGGCCGCCTGGACGCCGATCGTGACGGTGTCGCCGGCGCGCTTGTAGGCGACGGGGGTACTGAACGTCCGTCCCGAGCGGCGCCCGGTGTAGGTCACCACCGTCAGGTGCCGGCGCACCATCGGCCCGAAGCGGGGCGACGAGCGCAGCGACATCACCCACCCGTTGAAGCGATCGATCGCCGCCTTGGGCAGCGGCCCGGCAGAGCCCACGAAGACCTCCATCGTTTCCCGGATCCCGTCGCGGCGAACGTACCACGCTACATGGAAAGCCCCGGCCCACGACGGTGCCGCCGCCGGCCTCGCTCGCCCTGGACCGGCCGCTGCCCCGCTGACCGGGCGATCCACTGTGGACGGCGGTCAGGAGCGGAGCCGGTCGCGCAGGGCGGACCACACCTCGGCCGGGGCGGGCGCCCGGCGGATCTGCTCGGCGACCCGCTCGGCGCCGCCGCGGTAGGACGCGTCGTCGAGCAGCGCGCGCACCGCCGGCGCCGAGTGGGCCGGCTCGTCCACGACGATGCCGGCCCCGGCCGCGGCGACCCGGTTGGCGTTCATCGGCTTCTCGGCGCCCTTGGGCCACAGCACCATCGGGATGCCGTGGCTCATGGCGGCCAGCACCGTCCCGGCGCCGCCGGCGGCCACGACGACGGACACGTCGGCGGCGAGCAACTGAGCCATCGGCACGAAGCCGACGAAGTGCACGTTGTCCCGGCCGTCGGCGAGGGGGTGCGCCGCGCCCGGCGCGACCGTGGCCACGACGTCCACATGGTCCAGTGCGGCCACCACGTCGACGACCGCGTCGAGCATCCCGGCGTCGAGCAGGACGGTCCCCAGGGTGACCAGCACCCGGGAGCGCGCGCCGGGCGGGGGCAGCGGCGGCGCGCCGTCGGGGGCGGGCCCGGTGTACGCCCGGGGCCGGATCGGCAGCCGCTCGGCCGACGGCTCCCACTGCGGGCAGTGCAACGCCGGCGGCCACGGGTCGATCAGGGCCGCCCGCGCGGGCCGGGCCAGGCCGCGCTCGGCGTAGCGGGGCGCGAGCAGCTCCGCCATCGCCGGCACCAGCGGCGGCGGCGACACCGGCAGCCCCACGGCGTGCTGGACCAGCGGCACGCCCAGCGTGGCGGCCACCATCGGGCCGACGGCGTCGTACTCGTCGGCGACGATGACCTCGGCGCCGAACTCGCGCGCCCGGGCCAGCGTCTCGTCGAAGGCCAGGTCGACCCGGGCGCCCGCGAAGAACGAGGCGATCGGGAAGATGTCGCGCAGGTCGGCGAGGTCGGCGCCGCCGGTGCGCCGGTCGTTCTCCGCCAGCAGGTCGTCGGCCTCCGGGCCGGTCGGGTGCACCGGGACCGAACCGACCAGATGGGTCATCGACGCCGGCACGGCGACGACGACCTCGTCGCCGGCGGCGGCCGCCGCCTCCGCCAACGGGATCAGCGGCAGGAGATGGCCATAGATCGGGACCGCGGTGAAGAACACACGCACGGCGCCGATTATCCGGTGCCGCCCGGTGACCGTCCAATCGGGAGGACCACCACGCGGACGGTGCCGCGGCGAGTCAGCGCCGGCGCAAGCCGGCGATGAGCAGTGCGACCATGCGGCGCGGGTCGTAGCCCGGGCCGCTGTCCGCGCCGATGCAGAGGTTGCCGACGGCGCGCAGCAGCTGGTAGCCGTCCAGGTCGGGCCGGATCTCGCCGGCCGCGGCGGCGGCCCTGAGCAGCTCGTCGCACACCGGCACGAGGCGGTCGAGGAAGTAGGCGTGCAGCGTCGCGAAGCCGGCCTCGTCGGACCGCAGCGCCGCGGCGAGGCCGTGCTTGGTGACCAGGAAGTCGACGAACATGTCGATCCAGGTCGCCAGCGCGGCGTGCGGCGTGGTGGCGCCGGCCAGCAGCGCCGGGCCGGCCTCGGCGCAGGCCTCGACCTGGTGCCGGTACACGGCGACGATGAGGTCCGCCCGGGTCGGGAAGTGGCGGTAGATCGTGCCGACACCGACGCCGGCCTTGGCGGCGATGTCGCGCACCGGCGCATCGACGCCGGACGCGATGAACGCCGCGGCCGCCGCGTCCAGCAGCGTCTGCTCGTTGCGCCGGGCGTCGGCCCGCTTGCGCGGGGCCGGCGTCGCCGGTCCGCCGTCGGTGCCGCTCACCACGCCGCCGCCTCCGTCGCTATGCGGAACGCCACTCCGATTTTCCAGGATGCCAGATCGGAGCCGCCGGGACCAGGCTGCCGCCGGTCAGGCGGCCAGGAACGCGGGCCGGACAGACGGCCGCGGGACGCGGCAGCATGCCCTCATGGACCTGGATCTCGACGCCGCGATCTCGTTCGTGGCCACCCACGCGCGCGTCCTCGAGCGGCGCCGGCCGCACCTGGCGCTCGGCGGCGCGGCTACGCGACGGTCCGGGCCGTCGCCGCACTGCGCGGCGCCCCGCTGTGACCGGCGGGCTCAGCGCAGCCGCTGGCGCTGGTGGCCGAGGCCGTCGATCTCCAGCTCGACCACGTCGCCGGGGCGCAGGTAGGGCTGGCCGGGCCGGCCCATGGCCACGCCGGCCGGGGTGCCGGTGTTCACCACATCGCCCGGGTACAGGACCATGAACTGGCTGAGGTACCAGATGAGGTGCGGCACGCCGAAGATCATGTCGCCGGCGAGCTCGTCCTGGCGCGGCTCGCCGTTGACCCAGGTGCGCAGTCGCAGGGACGGCACGTCGACCGCGTCCGGGGTGACCAGGTAGGGGCCGAGCGGGTTGAAGGTCTCGCAGTTCTTGCCCTTGTCCCACTGGCCGCCGCGCTCCAGCTGGAACTCGCGCTCGGAGACGTCGTTGCTGACGGCGTACCCCGCGATGTGCGCCGCCGCGTCCGCCGGCGCGTCGAGGTAGCGCGCGGTCGTGCCGATGACGACCGCGAGCTCGGCCTCGTAGTCGGTCTTGGTGCTCGCCCGCGGGATCAGCACGTCGTCGTCGGGGCCGACGACGGTGTCCGGCGCCTTCATGAAGACCACCGGCTCGGCCGGCGGCGCGGCGCCCGTCTCGGCCGCGTGCCGCGCGTAGTTGAGCCCGATGCACACGATCTTCCCGGGGGTCGTGATCGGCGGGCCGAACCGCGCGCCGGCCGGCGCGTCGAGGCGCGGCAGCGTGCCGAGCGCCGCGCGGACGCGCTCGACGCCGCCGGAGCCGAGAAACGCCCCGTCGATGTCGGCGGTCACCCCGGACAGGTCGAACAGCGCGCCGTCGTCGCCGACCACCACGGGTCGTTCGGATCCTGACGGGCCGAGCCGCGCGAGTCTCATGCACCGCAACCTAGCGACGCAGAGGCCAAGTGGTCAAGCCAATCGCGGCTCGGGGCAGACGCCGTCGAGCAGGAGGGCGATCGAGCGCTCGGCGGCCGCGGCGGTCAGGCCGCCGGCGGGCTCGGCGGCGTCCGCCGCGCCGGCCAGCATCGCGAACAGCAGGGCGAGGTCCTCCGCGGCCAGGTCGGCCCGGGCCTCGCCGCCGGCCTGGGCCCGGCGCAGCGGCGGCGCCAGGGCCGCCACCGCGCGGCGGCGCGCCTCGCGCTCCAGGCCGCCGGCCGGCCGGACCAGCGGGCGCAGCGCCAGCTGGGTGCGCAGCACCTCGCCGAGCAGGTCGCGGAAGCCCGACGGGCGGCCGGCGCCGGCCGCGACGAAGGCCTCCAGGCGCTCGAGCCGGTCGGCGACGACGGCGGCGACCAGGGCGTGGCGGTCGGGGAAGTGGCGGTACAGCGTCGCCTGCCCGACCCCGGCGCGCCGGGCGATCTCGGGCATGAGGACCGCCGCGCGGCTCAGCAGCAGCTCGCCCGCGGCTTGCACGATCGCCGAGCGGTTGCGCTGGGCGTCGCGCCGCCTGGGTGTCGGGACCCCGTAGAGCACGGCCACCGCCTCCCCAAGCGACACATGTTACCGACCGGTAATGATAATGTCACGAACTTCTCTTTCTCGGTACCGCCTCCTACGCTGCCGCCACCACAGCGCAGCCACCCCGCCAGGAGGAGTGCGTATGTCCCGGATCCGTTCCACCCTGCTCGCCCTCGCGGCCACCGCGCTCGTCGCCGCCGGCGGCGGTGCGGCCCCCGCGGCGGCCGCCGCCCCAGCCACGACCGGGGTGCGCTCCGTCGACATCCCAGGCGCCGGCGTCACCTTGAAGGCCAACGTCGTCGCGCCGGCGGCGGCCGGCAGCCACCCCGCCATCGTGTTCCCGTCCAGCTGGGGGCTTAACGACCTGGAGTACCTCGCCCAGGCCGGCACCCTGGCCGCGAAGGGATACGTGGTCGTGTCCTACACCCCGCGCGGCTGGTGGTCCTCCGGCGGCGAGATCGACACGGCCGGCCCGCTGGACATGGCGGACCTGTCGAAGGTCATCGACTGGACCATCGCCAACACCGCCGCCGACCCGGCCCGCATCGGCGCGGCCGGGATCTCCTACGGCGCCGGGATCAGCCTGCTCGGCGCCGCCAACGACCCGCGTATCCGGGCCGTGGTCATGATGAGCGGCTGGTCCGACCTGGTGTACAGCCTCTACGGCGACAACACCCGCCATCGGCAGTCCGCGGACCTGCTCGGGCTGGCCGCGCAGCTGGTCGGCCACCCCGGCCCCGACCTGTCGGGCAAGCTCGCCGACTTCGCCGCCAACCGCAACGTCGACGCCGTCAAGGCCTGGGCGCGGGCCCGCTCGGCGGCCACCTACGTCGACGCGCTCAACGCCAACCGGCCGGCGGTGCTCATCGCCAACGCCTGGGGCGACTCGTTCTTCCCGCCCGACCAGCTGGTGGACCTCTTCGGCCGGCTCAGCACGCCCAAGCGGCTCGAGCTGCGCCCCGGCGACCACGCCATCGCGGAGCTCACCGGCCTGCTGGGACTGCCCAACGACGCGTGGACCAGTTTGTACCGCTGGTTCGACGAGTACCTCGCCGGGACCGGCACGGGCATCGGCGCCGAACCGCCGGTGGTGGTCAAGCCGTGGAACGCGGCCGGCGAGCAGTACCCGAGCTGGGCCGCGCTGAACACGTCCACCCGCCGCTACGGCCTGGGCCAGATCCGCTGGCTCGACGGCACCGGCCTGCTCGGCGGCGCGCCGGGCGGCGGCTGGACCAAGACGATCCCGACCGGCCTGGACACCATCGCCGACGGCGGGGTCGTGCTGCTGACCAACGGCGCGGCCGCGTTCACCGGCGTGCCGCCGCAGGTCTGGCTGCCGGCCGTGGACCGGCTGCGGGCGGGCGTGTGGGCGGCCGAGCGCCCGGCCACGGCGCTGCGCATCCGCGGCATCCCGCGGGTGCACCTCGAGCTGACCGGCACGGCCGCGCAGGGCACCGTCATCGCTTACCTGTACGACCTCGACGCGCTCGGCAACGCCGCGCTCATCACGCACGCCCCGGTCGGCTGGCTCGGCACCGCGCCCGGCGCCCGCGGTGTCGACGTCGCGCTGTCGGCAACGGCCTACGATGTACCCCCGGGACATTCCCTGACCCTGGTCGTGGACACCGTCGATCCGTTGTACTACGACGCCAACGCCGCGGGCGGGTCGGTCACCATCGCCGGCGGGTCCTATGTGGACGTGCCGGTCCGGTGAGCGCCGTCGCGGGCTCAGCCCTGCTTGAACCGCCAGGTCTTGCTGTCGAAGAGCACGCAGATGCTCGGGGACATCACGATGACCCGCAGCGTGCCGTCGGTCTCCTGGTAGTCGATGCCCTCCACCTCGAACTCCCCGGAGCAGCCGCTGGAGAGCGGGAGCTGGCGCAGGGCGGTCACGTGGCCGGTCACGTCGGCGCCGTCGGGCGCGCGGGACAGGTCGACCTGCAGCAGCGGTTTGGTGGTGCCGAAGAGGGTACCGTCCGGGTCGTCGGAGGAGCAGAGCAGTACCGTCGCGGAAGAGAAATCGCAGCCCTGCACGTCGCGCACCGGGTGATCGAGGCGCACGGTGAAGGCGAGGGGCAGGGTGGCGCCGGGGACGGCGGCCGGGTTGAGCCCCGGGGTGGCGAAGCCCAGCAGTCGGTCCATCGTGCCCCACTCGCCGGCCAGCATCCAGGTGCCGTTGGGGGTGATCGCGTCCCAGGAGTTGTTGTACGCCTCGCCGGACGCCAGCGGGTGGGCGTATTCGGTCCAGGCGCCGCTCGGCGACTGGGCGCGGAACATCTTGCCGTTCTGGTCGCCGCGCTGGTAGGGCTCGACGTACCAGCCGGAGGCGGAGTCGGGGTCGCCGACGTGGTCGTAGCCGCGGGCCGCCACGTCGGCCGGGATGGTGCCGACGCCGGTGTAGCGGTACTCGACGGTGCCGCCCCGGCGGATCACGGTCAGGCCCTGGCTCTCGTCGAGCGGCCGGGCCCGGTCGGACCCGACGGTGACCCAGCCGGTCGCCGCGTACGCGGGCGCGGCGAGCGCGAGCGTCGCGGCGAGCAGGGTGGCGACGACGACGCCGCGGCGCAGGATTGAGGATCGCATACCGCGGAACATGCCATAGATAGATGTACATATCTAGGCATTCCGGTGAGCGATCTTCGAACGCCCCGCCGAGGTATCGTGTCGGCGTGCACATCCGATTCGACGTGCCCGCCGACCCCGCCTATCCGGGCCAGGTGGCCGCCGTGCTCAGCGGCGTCCGGCTGCGCCGCTACGGCTACATCGGCGCGGTGCTGGCGGCCGCCGGCATTCTCGGCCTCGCCGCCGCGCGGGTCGCCGGCTGGGGCGAGCGGCTGTCGCCGCTGTACATCGCGCTGCTCCTGGGCGGCGCGCTGTCGATGCTGTACTCACCGTGGGTGCGGTTCAACGCCCGGCGCCGCTCCGACCGCTACGCCGTCGAGGGCGACTACGACATCACCGACGACAACATCATGATGCGCAGCGGCTCGGAGGAGGGCGGCATCGCCTGGGACGGCGTCTCCCGGGTGGTGGACACCCGCGACTTCTGGGTCGTCTACGTCGGGCGGATCCCGGCCACGGTGATCCCCCGCCGCTTCATGTCCGCCGAGGACGCCGACACCCTGGCCGCCTTCATGACCGACCGCGGCCTGCTCGGCGCCTGACCCGGACCGCCCTCCCATTCGCGGTCGGCGCCGCCCACGGCGGTGCGGGGCGGGGTGGGGCGGACGTAAGTCTCCGTGATCATGCTGTGCGTGGTGGCCGCACCGCGGGTTTGCCATGATCGCGGAGACTTTCGGTACACGGGGGTACATCACCGCTCCGTGATCATGAAAAACCGTTGGTGTCGGTGCCAGTTGCGCATGATCGCGGAGACTTCCGGTCGCTGCGCCGTGCTGTGCCCGGCGGGTGGGATCGCCGCCGCCGCTGGCCGCCCGGTCGTCCAGCCTGAGGGGCGGTGCTATGGTGGCGCCTATTCGTCAGAGTCAACTCTGGTGAATTGAGTTGACTCCACCAAGCGGAGGATCGATCAGTGGACTATGTGTTCGTACCGGGGGCCTGGCACGGTGGCTGGTCGTGGCATCCGGTCGCGCGGCGGGTGGCCGGCGCCGGTCACCGGGCGGTCGCGCTGACCATGCCCGGCCTGTCCGCCGGCGACGACCCGCGCGGGCTGCGCCTGGCCGATGCCGTGGCGCACCTGGTCGGCGAGGTGGAGCGCCGCGACCTCAGCGACGTCGTGCTGGTCGGCCACAGCTGGGGCGGCATCCCGATCGCCGGGGCGGCGCGGCGGCTGGCCCCGCGCCTGCGGGCGATCGCGTTCGTCAGCGCGTTCGTCCCGCGGGCCGGCGAGTCGATGGCCGAGGCGATGGGCCCGGAGGTCGGCGCCTACGTGCGCGCGGCGATCGAGGCGTCGCCCGATCACACCATCGCGGTGGACTTCGCCGCGTTCCGCGAGTCGCTCATGCCGGACGAGCCGGAGCCGCTGCAGCGGCTCGTCCACGACCTGCTGGTGCCGCAGCCGGGCGGCTACATGCTCGACGCCCTCGACGTCGTCGACCTGGACGGCCCGGGTGTGCCGATCGCCTATCTGCTGGCCGAGCGCGATCGGGCGCTCGCCGCGCCGGGCGCCGAGCTCGCCGCGCGGGTCGGCGTGGAGCCGGTGCTCGTGCCGGGGTCGCACGAGGCCATCCTCACGCACCCGGACGACGTGGCGAAGGCGCTGCGCGACCAGGTGGAAGGCGGTTGACGCCGCGGCGGGGGAGTGGCCCCGCCGCGGCGCCGGAAACGCTAGAAGCTGTCCGCGGTGCGGATGCGGTTGCGCACGTACGTGCCGGACTCGGTCAGCTGGGCCGGGTTGGTGTATGAGCCGGCGGAGCAGGTGCCGGGCTTGAAGGCGGCGCTGCTCTCGTTGGCGTCGGAGTAGGTCCAGTTCGCGTAGCTGATCTTGTTCTGGTCGAGCAGGTCGAGCCAGGCGGTGGTGCTGGCCAGGTCGGTCGCGCCGCCGCCGGTGGCGCTCACCGTGCCGAACTCGGTCACGAACAGCGGCAGGGTGCGGGCGGCTCGGGCCACCACCGTGCGGTAGTTGTCCTTGTGGGACGCGGCGTAGAAGTGGAAGGCGTACATGATGTTCGTGGCGTTGACCGGGTTGTTCGCGATCTCGGTCTCGCTCGAGCCGTCCGAGACGCCCAGCGACGACCAGCCGCGGGTGCCGACGATGACGATCCCGTCCGGGTCGGCCGCGCGGATGACCGGGATGACCTGCTCGGCGTAGCTCTTGATGGACTGCCAGCTCACGCCGTTGGGCTCGTTGGCGATCTCGTAGATGACGTTCCGCTTGGCCGCGTTGCGGGCCGCGACGGCGGCGAAGAACGTCCTGGCCCGGTCGAGGTTGTAGTTGGGGTCGCCGGGCGTGAGGATGTGGAAGTCGATGATCGCGTACATCCCGCGCGCCTCGGCCAGGTCGACGTAGCTGTTGACCTGGGCGGTGAACGCGGCCGGGTTGGTCTCGTAGCCCTGCTCCTGCACGTACATCGCGATCCGCAGCACGTCGGCCTTCCAGTCGCCCGCCAGGGCGTCCAGCGACGCGCCGTTGACGCAGGAGGCGAACCACTGGATGCCGTGGGTGCTCATGCCGCGCAGCTGGATCGCCCGGTTGCTCTGGCTGCACAGGTTGACGCCGCAGACGTGCAGCTGGCCGTTGGTGCTCAGCGGCGTGCCGCCGGGCGGGGGCGGCGTGGACGGCGACGGCGAGGGGGAGGCCGACGGTGACGGGGAGGCGGAGCGCGACGGCGATGGCGATGGCGAGGCGGTGGTCGGCGACGGGGTGCTCACCGAGCCGGTGCAGGCCACGCCGTTGAGCGTGAACGCGGCCGGGTTCGGGTTGGCGGTGGTCCAGGTGCCGTTGAAGCCGATGCTCGTCGAGGCGCCGGTGGCCAGCGCGCCGTTGTAGTCCATGTTCTTCGCGGTGACGTTCGTGCCGCTCTGGGTGAACGTGGCCGACCAGCCCTGGCCGACCTTCTGGCCGGCGTCGGGGAACGCGAAGCCGAGCGTCCAGGCGCTCACCGGGTCGCCGAGGTTGGTGATCGCGATGTTGGCGGTGAAGCCGCCGGGCCACTGGTTGGTGGTGTACGTGACGCGGCAGCCGGCGGCGGCGGACGCGTTGACCGTCGGCGCGAGGATCAGGCCGCCGGCCACGAGGGCGCCGACGGCCCCGGCCACCCCGAGGGTGCGGCCGCGGGGCAGGCGTTGGAGCAGGCTCATAGGGGGTTCCTCCGGTTGCGGGAGCGGCGCGGGCGGCGGGCCCGTCCGGCAGGGGATCCTCACGTGCCGGTGGCGGGTGGCTCAACCACACGCTCGCCCCGCGCCCGCAGGGCCGGAGCTGACCAGGGGATTTCCGCGCGGTGGCGATGAAATGTACAGGTTCGAGCGGCTTCGAGGAAGCCGGAACGCGGCGGCTGAACGCCGATGTTGTGCCGGGCCGCCGCGCCCCACAATGACAACGTGGCCGATCCCGATCTCGAACTCGCCGCGCTGCGCGCCGCGATCCTGCGCCGCGGCCGGCCGGATGTCGACGCCGCCGCGCGGGTGGTCGAGGACTACCTCGCGGGCGTGCTGGACGATGCCGGCGCGGCCGGGAACGCCGGAGCGCGCCGCTGG
Source organism: Dactylosporangium sp. CA-092794 (assembly GCF_050948465.1). Taxonomy (NCBI): domain Bacteria; kingdom Bacillati; phylum Actinomycetota; class Actinomycetes; order Micromonosporales; family Micromonosporaceae; genus Dactylosporangium; species Dactylosporangium sp. CA-092794. The sequence goes on from NZ_CP192044.1 coordinate 6,174,034, forward strand.
GCCCGCGACCGGCTGCGGCTGTTCATGGTGGTCAGCTGGGGCAACTGGTTCGGCGTGCTGGAGCGGCTGCCGAGGGAGTACCCGATGCTGCGCGACGAGTGGCGGGAGCTGGTCGGCGACCCGGCGCGGTTCGGCCCGGAGGACCTGGTGGCCTGGTGGTGGTGCCTGCAGCCGGCGATGTTCGAGCCGCTGGTGGCCGCGCAGCTGCGGGAGATGGGGCCGCCCCTGCGCGACGGCGTGGCGGGCGTGCTCAAGGACGGCGGCAACTTCGACGCCCGGATGGTCGACTGGCCCGCCTTCGGCGCCGTCTGACCGGCGCCGCGCAGCCCTACGGGACGGCGGCGGCGAGCGGGGCCGGCTCCGGCGGTACCGCCGCCAGATCAAACGTGAAATGCAGCAGGCCGTCGGCGAAGAACGGCCGTGCGCCGGAGCCGGCGAGGGAGCGCACCAGGCCGTGTGCGGCCGCGTTGGACCCGGCCACGTCGGCGTGGATGGTCCGCACGCCGGCCGCGATCATGCGGTGCGCCAGGGCCCGGACGAGCGCCGAGGCGAGGCCGGTGCGCTGCCACGGGTCGGCGACGAGCACCGCCAGGTCGGCGTCGGGGCCGTCGGCGGGCCGGCGGCCGTACTCGGCCCAGCCGCACAGCTGCCCGCCGTCGACGGCGACCTGGGCGTCCCACTCGGGGCGGGCGCCGGCGGCGATGTGCGCCAGGTAGGCGCCCGGCAGGCGGCCGCCGCAGCCGACGAGGAAGCGCCGGTCGAGGCTGCGGCAGGACAGGTGCCGCTGGGCGGCGGCGACCAGGCGCCGATCGTCTTCCTGCCACGGTCTGATCAGCATCGCTACCCCCTGGGGACGGCCTGAGTCCAGACACTAGACCCAGACCGTGCCCGGCACTAGCCTGAGTCTGGAATCGAGACCGTGAACGTGACCGGGCCCACACGCAGCACCCCGTCGTCCAGCGGGACGCACCGGACGCCGCCGTGGCCGCGCAGCGCCCGCCACGCGCCCGGGCCGATCGTCACGTCCATCCAGGCGCACGGGTTGGCCCGGCGCCGGACCCGCAGGCGCACTGGCCCGTCGCCGGAGTCCAGGGTCAGCACCGCGCCGAGCAGCTCATCCACCGCGATGCCGGACACCAGCACGTTGCGCCGCACCTCGGCCAGCCCGGCGCCGGGCGGCAGGGACTCCTGGGCGATCACGGTGATCGCCGCGTCGCGGTGGGCCGGGTGGCCGAAGTACCGATCCCAGACGATCCCGAGGCCGGCCCGGATCTCCACCCGGTCGACCAGCTCTCCCGGCGGGGCGGGAGCCGGGCCGTCCTGCGGCCGGCCCTCGAAGCGGTGCGCCGGCGAGGCGAGCAGCTGCACGATGCGTGACTCCTGACTCACCCGCCAATTGCAACACCGCCGCGCCATACCCCGGTCGCCGTGGCGCCACGCGGATGCGGTACAAACCCGGATCATGCTTGCCGTCGCCCTCGCCATCTTCGCCGCCGCGACGTTCGCCGGATCGGCGGCGGTCCAGCAGCGGGCGGCGCAGCGCGCGGTGGCCGGCGTGCACCACCGGGCCCTGCCGATCCGGGTCGCGCTGCTGGTCCGCCGGCTGGCGCGGGACCGGTGGTGGCTGATGGGCTGGGTGCTCAACCTCGCCGCCTTCATCGCGCACGCGGTGGCGCTGCACCTCGGGTCGCTGACCGTGGTGCAGGCGCTGCTGGTGACACAGCTGCTGTTCGCGATGCTGACGATCCGGCGGCCCCCGGCGGCGGCGTGGCTCGGCACGGCCGCGGTGTGCGCCGGGCTCGCGCTGCTGGTGATCGCTCGGCCGGCGGTACCGCAGCAGCTCGAGCGCGCCGACGTGCCCCCGGCGGTCGGGGTCGCCGCCGTCGTCATCGCCGTGTTCATCGCGGTGGCGCACCTGCTGCCCCGCCGCACCGAGGCCCGCCTGCGCGGGGCCCTGGCCGGCGTCGCGGCCGGCGTGTGCACCTGCCTGACCGCGGTCTTCGTCGTCCTGGTCACCGACACGCTGGCCCACCACGGCGTGGCCGGGCTGTTCCACGACTGGTCGACGCTCGCCCTGATCGCCTCGACCACGACCAGCAGCCTGCTGACCCAGGACGCGTTCGCGGCCGGCTCGCTGCCCACCGCGCTGACCGCGATCAGCATCGCCGACCCGGTCAGCAGCGCCGTGTTCGACGCGACGGTGTTCCACGCCGGCTGGCGCAGCGCCACCTGGTGGCCGTGGAGCACGATGGGGGTGGGCGCGCTGCTGCTGGCCGGCGTGGCGCTGCTGGCCTGGGCCCGGGCGGGCGCGGTCCCGCCGCCGGTCGCCGCGCCCGATCACAGCAGCCAGCTGACCGGCGCCTCCGGGTCGGGGTCGTAGCGGCAGGCGGTGCCGGTGCTGACCCGGTCGTACAGATGCCGCCCGAGCGCCGGGTCGAGCTCGGCGACCCGGGCCAGCGCGGCCACGATCGCCTTGCGGACCGCGACCCGGGCCCGCTCCGCGCTCGCGCCGTCCTCCCGGGCCCGGCCGCCGAGGCCGGTGACCGAGCGCAGGTGTGCGCGCAGCGCGTCGCGCTCCTGCGCCAGCCGCCGGGCGGCGGGACCGGACGGGACGGCGTCGGCGAGCCGGTCGTCGAGCTCGGCGAGGCGGCGGCGGTAGGCGGCGAGCGCCCGCGCGTCGGCAGCGGGCCCGGTGCCGGGCTGCTCGACGGTGCCGGCGCCGGTGTGCGCGGCGACGAGGTCGAGCGCGGCGACGTCGGTGCCGGGACGGGCGAGCAGGTGGTGCAGGTACGACAGCCCCCGCATCGGCGGTAGCGCGGCGGGCCCGCCGTCCGGGCCGATCGTCCACAGCCCGCCCGGGCCGGGCTGGAAGCGCACCGCCGCGGCGCCGGGCGCCGGTCCGGCCGGGGCCGCCTCGAGCCGCCGCCGCCACCAGACGGCGCCGATGCGCCGGTAGGCATCGAGGGCCTGGCGGCGCAGCCGGTCCGCGGCGGGGGCGTTGCCCAGCAGCGCGTTGCCGCGGGCGAGGGTGTCGTCGGTGACCCCGTGGAACATCACGGCACCGGCGTTGACCACGGCCCGGCCCTCGTACGGCGTGAGCAGCTCGACGGCGGCGGCGACCGTGTCCCGGGCGCCGCAGGCCAGCGCCGCCTCCAGCACGCACTGGACGGTCAGCAGCCAGTCGGCGTCGCGCGGCAGGCCCTGCAGGGTGGCGCCGCCGAGGTGGCCGACGAGCGTGGCGGCCCGGTCCGTGCGGCCGGCCTCGGCCCAGATCCAGGCGGCCTCGGCGAGGATGGCCGGCGCGCCCTCGGCGTAGCCGAACTCCTCGTAGACGGGGGCCTCGGCGGCGCAGGTGTCCCGGTCGCCGCGCATCAGGGCCGGGTAGCTGGTCATCGCGTGCAGGACCGCCTCGTGGTCGGCGATGAAGGCCCGGCCGGCCGCCTCGCGGGCCAGTTCGCGCAGGTACGCCGCGGTGTCCAGGCGGCCCAGCATGAGGTCGAGGGCCAGGCGGCGGGAGGCGGCGAAGAAGCGGGCCTCGGCCGACTCCTCGCCGAGGATCTCCAGGGCGCGCAGGTGCCGGTGCATCCGGGGCAGGTCGAGGACCTCGTAGGCGACGGTGAGCCCCCAGATGTGGGCCTGCAGCCGGGCCCGCGGATCGCGCAGGTGGGCGGCGGCGTCGTCGAGCTGGGCCGCCCAGTCGCGGCGGCGCTGCAGGTCGTCGGGGCCCCAGTGGGCGGCCAGCACCGCGTCGAGGCAGTCGGCGAGCAGCACCGGGTCGCCCAGGCCGCGGGCCAGGCTCAGGGCGGTGTCGGCGAACGGCACCGCCCGGCCCGGCTGCCCGGTGTACGCCCAGGTGCGGGCGAGGGCGGCGGCGAGGCCGGCCCGGGCGGCCGGGTCCTCGACGCGGCTGTACACCTCGTGCAGCCGGGCCGGCAGCAGCCCGGCGGTGGCGTCGAAGCGCTGCCCCCGGGCCAGCGCGAGCACCGCCCGGGTGGCCGCCTCGAGGTCGCCGCCGGCCAGCGCCGCCTCCGCCGCCGCGGAGTACAGCGCGACGGCGTGGGCTCCCCGGCCGGCGGCGGCGTGGCCGTCGGCGCGGTCGAGGAGCTCCCGCACGGGTTCGTTCACGGCCGGGACAGCCGCACTTCCGCCGCGTGCCGGTGCACGGTCGCCTCGTCCCAGTCGCCGGTGCAGTAGACGGCGAAGTCGGTGATCGCCCCGTCGGTGACGTCGGCGCGGAACATCTCCCGGCAGTACCACCGCGCACCCTGCTCGTCGGTCCACCGCTCGACCATCTGCATGACCCACCCGCGCGGGGTCGGGTCGAGCCGTTCGACGGTGACCCGCCCGGGCCACGGGTGGCTCTTCGCCCGGATCTCGGCGAGCTCGCCGGCACTGGCGGCCTGCAGCCGCCACTGGGGCAGCGACAGGTCGGCGAACGCGTCCGGCGCGAACAGGTCGCCGGGGTCGCCGCCGGCCTCGAGCCAGGCGACGAACCGGGCCGCGGTGTCCGGGCCCTCGGCGCCGGTCATGACGCGGCCTTGGCGAGGTTGGCGCCGATCACGGCCTGCACGGCGGCCAGGCCGTCGGTGGGGCTGAACTCGACGACACTGGTGCCGGCCGCGACCAGCGGCAGGTGGCCGGGCGGCGCGTAGTAGGCGTCGCCCTCGCCGTAGGTCTCCTCGCGGTCGGGCCACCGGAACGTGACCTGGCCGCTGGTCACCACGCCCCAGTGCGGGCAGGTGCAGCGGTCGCCGGGCAGGCCGGCGAAGTACGGCGCCGGGTCGACGTCCTTGGGGAACCGCTCGAAGGCGACGGTGTACCCGCCGAGGTCGGCGTAGCGCCCCTCGATCATCTCGTGGTCGACGGCGACGGGTGTGGTCATCTGGCGTGCGCTGGGCATCGCGACCTCCATACGAAGATGCTGACACCCCTGCGGCGTGACGTCCGGCGTCACACCCGTTCCGCCGCTACGGCACGGCCGGCTCGGGCCGGGTGCCGGTGGCGCTGCCGAAGATCTTCAGCAGGCCGTCGACCGTCGCCGACCACGGGAACTGCTCGGCGACCGCGCGCGCGTCGGCCCGGCGCCGCTCGGCCGGCACGGCCAGCAGCGACTCCACGCCGTCGGCCAGGCCGGCCGGGGTGCCGTCGGTGACCCGGCCCGCCTCGGGGCGCAGCAGCAGCTCGCCCGCGGCGCCGCGGGACGGCACCACCACCGGCACGCCGCACGCCAGGGACTCCAGGGTGGCCAGCCCGAACGTCTCGGCCGGCGACGGGGACAGCGACACGTCCGCGCCCGCCACCAGGCCGGCGAGGCGCTGCCGGTCGGCGACGTGGCCGACGAAGCGCACCGGCAGGCCCTCCGCGAGCTTCTCCAGCTTGCGCAGGTTGGGGCCGGTGCCGATCACGTCGAGGGTGGCCGGGACGCCGCGGCGGCGCAGCTCGCGCAGCGCCTCGACGGACAGGTCGGGGTGCTTCTCGGTGGACAGCCGGCTCACGGTCACCAGCCGCACCTCGTCGCCGCCGGTGCGCGCGGCCGGGCGGAACATCTCGAGGTCGACGCCCAGCGGCACCCGATGCGTCTTGGCCGGCTGGAACTGGTTGAACTCCGCGGCCGAGAAGGCGGAGGCGAGCACGATGTGGTCGACCCGGCGGTGCAGCCGGCGGTTGACCGCGGTGGCGGCGGAGTCCAGCGGGAACCACCGCGGCACGCGGGTGCGCAGGATCGCGTTGATGCGCTCGTGCGACACGAGCACCAACGGCACGCCGCGGCTGCGCGCCCACGGCGAGAGCCAGCCGATGCTCAGCTTGTCGTTGGCCTCCAGCACGTCGGGGCGCACCAGGTCGAGCAGCGCGCACACCTTGGTGCGGGCGGTGAGCACCCGGTAGCCGCCGGATCCGGGCAGCAGCGGGCTGCGCACCGTGAGGTGGCGCCCGTCGGGCAGCGTGATGTCGCGGTCCTCGGTGCCCGGCACCAGCGTGACTCGCTCGTGACCGGCCGCGATGTAGCCGCGGCCGGTCTGCTCCACGCAGGTGCGTAACCCCCCGGACACCGGCGTGTAGAAGTTGGCGAGCTGGACGATCCTCACGACGCCGCCGCGTCGAGGACGGCGCCGTAGGTGGTGGCGCGCGCGCCCGCCTTGAGCGCGCCCTCGATGGCCCGCAGCGTGTCGTCGCGCAGGCCGGGGCGGTGCAGGTCGTCGGGGTGCAGCGCGACGCGGACCAGGCCGCGGCGGCGGGCCGCCCAGGCGGCGCCGGCGCGCAGCACGGCCGCGCCGAGGCGCTCGCCGGTGCCGCCGGGGCGGTGCGACAGCGCGAAGCCGCGGCGGGCCCGGGTCGCCCGCCCGGCGCCGGGCCGCAGGTCCTTCACCCCGAAGTGGTCGGTGGTGTATCGGAATCCGGCGCCGGCCAGCGCCCGCTCGGCGGCCGGCGAGGCGAGCCAGCCCGGCGGCGTGAAGCCGGTGGTATGCAGCCCGAGGCGATCGAGCACGGACCTGGCCGCGTCGAGGCGCTTGGCGGCCTGCGCCTCGTCGAGCGCGGCGAACTCGGCGGCGCCGCGGGCCACGGCCCGCCCGACCGCGCGCCGCACCGCGCCGCCCTCGGGTCCGGCCTGGTGGCACCAGCCGTGCAGGACCAGCTCGTCGCCGTGCGCGGCGCGCTCGCGCAGCACCTCGGCGTAACCCTCGTGCCCGGACAGCTCCATCCCGCGCCACGGCCCGGGAATCACCAGCAGCGACACGGGGATGCCGAGCGCGTCGGCGTCGGCGCACCAGCGGGCGGTCTCATCGGCGGTCGCCGGCGCGACGTCGTGCACGCTCACGACCATCAACGGCTCGTGTGCTGGTCCGGGGTCCTCAGCGGACGGTTCCACACCCATCACCAATGCCCATCACACCAGGTCAAGGCGGCGTTGCGCTGCCAGTCGGGGTACCTGTCGCCGGACGGTAGCACGGACCGCGCAACCGCCTGGGACCGCTGGCGCCCGCCGCCCCGCAATGCGGCGCACGTCACGGTGATATTGATGAATCCCGGGCCGCCGGAGCGTGAACCCCGAGTGTACGAATTCCCCCGCCGGGCCCGTGCGCGGGCACCGTAAACTGGTCTGGTCACCAAACATCTGGAGACCACACATGACCGGCCCGGCGGAGTTCCCCAGGTTACGGCGCTCCTCCGCGGCCGCGGACGCGGCGCGGCAGATCCGGGAGATGATCGTCGACGGCCGGCTCACGCCCGGCCAGCGCCTGCCAGCTGAGAGAGAGCTCAGCGAGATGCTCGGCATCAGCCGCCCGACCCTGCGCGAGACGATCCGGTCGCTGGTGAGCATGAACATTCTGCGCAGCCGGCACGGGGCGGGCACGTTCGTCGCCGAGCTGGACACCGCGACGCTGCTGGAGCCGCTGGGGTTCGTGCTGGCGCTCAACCCCCGCACGGTCGAGGAGCTGTTCGAGGCGCGGCTGCTGCTGGAGCCGGCGCTGGCCGCCCTGGCCGCGGAGCGCGCCGACGCCGAGCGGGTGGCCGCGATGCGGGCGGCGCTGTCCGGCCCCGACCGGGTTGCGGCGGACGAGGCGCTGCACCGGCTGGTCGCGGAGGCGGCCGGCAACGCGCTGCTCGCCACGATGCTGCAGACCCTGTCCGGCCTGGGCCGGGCCAGCCGCGCCCTGACCTCCTCCCGGCCGGGCGTGCTGCGCCGCACGGCCGCCGAGCACGCCGCCATCGTCGACGCGATCGAGCGCCGCGACGCCCCGGCCGCGCGCGAGGCGATGGCGGCCCACCTGCGCCGCATCGCCGCGGTCGCCAAGCGGGAAACGGCGGCGGGGCGCTAAGCCGGGACGGCCAGGGCCGGCAGCGGGCGGGGAGTCGGGATGGTGCACAGGGCGGTGAACGCCGTCATGCCGGCCGCGAGGACGAGCATCGGCAGGACCGGGTATTTTCCTGATCTGCGGCGGTTTTGCCGTATTACGGCGGATTTGGCGGAGAATGAAGCGCGTGGAGCCAGCTGAACTCGCCGAGGTGGCCGGCGGGGCCACCGCGCACGTCGGACGCCAGCCGATCTACGACCGCGACGGCGCGGTCGTCGGCTACGAGTTGCTGTTCCGGGCCGGCACCGAGGCCGACAGCGCCGCCCGCGTGGACGAGCACGCCACGGCCCGGGTGCTGGTCGCGGCGTTCACCGAGTTCGGCCTGGACGAGCTGACCGGCGGCCGGGTGTGCTTCCTCAACGTGACCCGGTCGTTCCTGACCGGCCGGCTGCCGCTGCCCTTCGACTACAGCCAGGCCGTGCTCGAGGTGCCCGCCGAGCTCGACGTCGACGAGGAGCTGGTGGCCGGCCTGACGGTCCTGGTCGAACGGGGCTTCACCGTGGCGCTGGACCACTTCACGGCCGGCAGCCCGCGCGAGGCCCTGCTGCCGTACGCCACCTACGTGAAGATCGACATGCTGGCCGCCGACGAGGCCGGCGTGTGCGCCTGCGTCGAGCTGTGCCGCCGGTACAACCACGTGCAGCTGGTCGCCGTGCGCCTGGAGACCACCGAGGCCCTGCGCCTGGCCTTCGAGCTGGGCTTCAACCTGTTTCAGGGCCACATCCTGGGCCGCCCGCACGTGGACTCGGCGGTCGCGCTGACCCCCGGCCGGGTCGCCCGCCTGCGGGTACTGTCCGCCCTCGGCGCGGACGACGTCGACCTCGCCGAGGTCGTGGCCCTCGTCAGCCAGGACGCCGGCCTGAGCACCCGGCTGCTGCGCGCCACCAACGCGGCCACCTTCGGCCTGACCCGCACCGTCTCGTCGGTCCGCGAGGCCATCATCGCGATGGGCCTGAACCGGCTGCGCCAGTGGGTGACCCTGATGCTCGTCTCCGACCTGGGCACGGCCGGCCACGAGCAGCTGGCGAGCATCCTGGTCCGGGCCCGGCTGTGCCAGTTGCTGACCGACGACCCGGCCTTCCCGGCCGCGCGGGGCCACGCCGACGAGGCGTACCTGGGCGGCCTGCTCACCGCGATCGCCGACCACTTCGGCGTGCCGATGGACAAGGTCGTCGCCGGCCTGCCGCTGAGCGGCGAACTGCTCCGCGCCCTGCGCGGCGACGACAGCCCGCTGAGCGCCGTGCTGGCCGCCGCCCGCGCCTGCACCGCGCCGGCCGCCGCGGCCTCGCCGGCCGACCGGGCCGCCATCGGCGCGACCTACCTGTCGGCGCTGCGCTGGACCAACGCCGTGCTCGCCGAGCTGGGCCCGGACCTGCCCGACCGCCCCGAGACCCAGCTGCGCGCGCTGGCGTTGTCGGGGCCGGACCGGGGCGCTCAGGCCAGCGGCGGGTAGTCGGTGTAACCGCGGTGGTCGCCGCCGAAGAACGAGGTCCGGTCCGGGGTGTTGAACGGGCCGCCGGCGGCCAGCCGGGCGGGCAGATCCGGATTGGCCAGGAACAGCGCGCCGAAGGAGATCAGGTCGGCGGTGCCGTCCTCGACCAGCGCCAGCGCGTCGGGGCCGGTCGGCGCCGGGTGCGTGTTCGGGTTGAGGATCAGCGCGGCCGGCCACTGGGCGCGCAGGCCGGTGGTGAGGGCCCGCCGGCCGGGGGACTCCATGATGTGCAGGTATGCCAGGCCCAGCTCGGCGATGCCGGACACCAGGGTCTTGTAGGTCTGCTCCAGGTCGTCCTCGGCGATGTCGTGCAGCGGGTTGCCGGGCGAGACGCGCAGCCCCACCTTGTCCCCGCCGATCGCGCCGGCCACCGCGGTGGTGACGGCGGCGGCGAACCGGACCCGTCCCTCGATCGTGCCGCCCCAGCCGTCGGTGCGCCGGTTGGCGTTCGACGACAGGAACTGGTGGATCAGATAGCCGTTGGCGCCGTGCAGCTCGACGCCGTCGAACCCGGCGTCAATGGCGTTGCGGGCGGCCCGCGCGAAGTCGTCGATGGTCTGCGCGATGTCCGCCTCGGTCAGCGCCCGCGGCGCCTGGAACGGCTTGGGCCCCTCGTGGGTGTAGACCTCGCCCTGCGGGGCGACCGCCGACGGGCCGACGGGGACCAGGTCACCGGGCAGCAGGCCGGCGTCGCCGATCCGGCCGGTGTGCATGAGCTGCGCGAAGATCACGCCACCGGCCCGGTGCACGGCGTCCGTGACCTGCCGCCAGGCGACGACCTGCTCGGCCGAGTGCAGGCCGGGCGTGTCGGGGTAGCCCTGCCCGACGACCGAGGGCTGGGTGCCCTCGGTCACGATCAGACCGGCGCCGGCGCGCTGGGCGTAGTACTCGGCCATCAGGTCGGTCGGGGTCGTGCCCTGGCCGTGGGCCCGGCTGCGGGTCATCGGGGCCATGACGATCCGGTTGGCCAGGTCCACGCCGCCCAGGCGGAACGGGTCGAATGCGGTGGTCACTGAGCTTCGCTCCTTGACTCGATCGATTGTTGAGTGAGTCACGCATCTGCCACTGTAGTGGGATGCGTGAGTGAGTCAACTATTGAGCCGGTGCAGTAATGTGGGGTACATGACAGACCACGAGGCCCGCTTCGCCGAGGCCGGTCGGCTGGCGCAGCTGCTGGTCGACATCGCCGAGCGGGCGAAGGCCGACTTCGCCGCCACGGTGGCCTCGTTCGGTCTGCCCGTGCACCTCGCGCGGGCGATCGTGCAGCTGCGCACCCCGGCCCCCATGCGGGACCTGGCCGAGCAGCTCGCCTGCGACCGCTCCTACATCACCAACCTGGCCGACCAGATGGAACAACGCGGCCTGGTGACCCGGGTTCCGGGCGAGGACCGCCGGGTCAAGCTGCTCGCCCTCACCGACTCCGGCGCGGCCCTGCGCGACCAGATCTCCGCGGCGGTGGCCGAGGACAACATGATCCTGCGCCGGCTGACCGACGCCGAGCGTAAGATCCTCGCGCCGCTCCTCGAGCGCCTCCTCGACGACAGCGTGGACGGCCGCCGCCCCGATCCGTATGCCGCACACCGAGACGCCACCTGCCCCCAGCCATCCCAATCCGCTCCGACACACTGCCGAGGAGAAACACCATGAGCTTCGACGCCCGACGAGGAACCCGCGGCGGCCGTCAGCCCAACGGCCGGCTCATGCGCTGGATGAACACGCTGATGGCCAGGCGCATGCGCCGCTCGAGCGGCGGCACGATGATGGGCTTCAACGCCCTGGTCCTCACCACCATCGGCCGCCGCAGCGGCGTCGAGCGCACCAACCCGGTCGGCTGGTTCCCCGGACCCGACGGCAGCTGGCTCATCGTCGCGTCCGCCAACGGCGCCGTGGACAACCCGGCGTGGTATTACAACCTCGCCGCCGACCCCGGCAACGTCCGCATCGAAGTCGGCGGGCAGGTCATCGCCGTGACCGCCGAGCAACTCCACGGAGCGGAGCGCGAGCAGGCCTGGCAGCAGATCACCACCGCCGCGCCCCGGTTCGGCCAGTATCAGCACAAGACCGACCGCGAACTGCCGGTCATCCGCCTGACCGCCCAGGAGTAAGACCTATCCGGGCACGACGGCGGCGACGATCTGCTCGGCGAGCGACTGCCATTGGGCGTAGGCGTCCGGGAACGCCGACACCTGCACCGTCTGCGCCGCCACGGTCACCGCCAGCTGCTCCCAGCCGGAGACCTGGACCAGCGCCGCGTAGAACCGGCGGGCGGCCTCGGCCGGGTTCATCAGCTGGGCGACGGTGCCCCAGCTCGGCCGCTGCTGGAACAGGCCGACCGAGTCGTGGTCGCTGCCGACCCCCTCGTTGGGCAGGCTGAGCGACGCCGGAACGTTGGCGTTGGCCAGGTTGTGCAGGTGGCTCTCCTGCAGCGCGGTGGCGATGGCCACGACGAATCCCCGCTGTGGCAGGTCCAGTGCCTGCCCGGCGCGGATGATCGTGACGGCGTTGTTCATCTCGGCCCGGGTCAGCCCGCCGACCGCGGCGATGACGGCCGGCGGCGAGGCCGATCCCGGCGCCGCGGGCGTCTTGCCGCCGGTCGGCGACGCGGTCGGTGCGGCCGACGGTGAGCGGCTGGGCTGATCGCCGGTGCGGCCGCCGCCGCGGGACGCGCGGCGCTCGGCCTCCAGGACCCGCTCGGTGTCGCTGCGCACCGCCGGCTCGGCCCGGGCCGCGATGTCCGGCGGGCCGCCGGGCGAGCCGATGACGAACAGCGCGCCGATGGCCGCGAACACGACGAGGGCCGCGGCCCGGTGCCGGCCGATCCGCGACCGGACCGCCGTGTGCCGGCCGCGCCGGCCGTGACGCAGGTGGCGGGGGGCTCGCCGCCCGCCGGATGGTGGGGTTTGCACGGGTACCTCGACAGACTGTTCAGGGCACGACCCATCGACCGTCCACAGGGGACGGTTGCGGTGCGGTGGGTGCCGCGGTTACCGGAGCGGGCGGTGTCCCTGACGGGCCGGCCGGTCGGCGGGGTCGCGGGTCGAGGCGTGGCGCCACTCGAGGGGCTGCATGTGGTGCTCCTTCCGATGCCGCCTACCGGGTTAGCTGACGGATTCGGGCGGGAGGATCGCCCTACCTCGCGGCGCGTGGCCGCTCGGATTCACCCCAGTGGTGCCTGGTTCCCCGGCTCGTTCGAGCACGACTCGGCGGGTCCGCCGCGCCGTCACCCTCGATCGGCGACAACCAGCGCAGCGAACCCCATGACCATAACGGTTACATAACCGCAGGTGAAGCCCTAGATCGGAACTGCCACGACGCCACCCGCACCCCGGCATTGCGCAGTGCGGCGTCAGCGGCCGGGAGTCTCCTCGAGCCACTGGGCGTCGCGCTTGTCGTCGGCGAAGGCGACGCGGCCCGGCCGGCGCTTGGCGCGGTACATGGCCTGGTCGGCGAGTTCGACCAGGCGCTCGGGGTCGACGGCGGCCTCGTCGGCCGTTTCCACCACCATGACGCCGATGCTGGTGGCCACGCTGACCTCGGTCGACGAGGACAGGGTCACCGGCTCGGCGACGGCGTCGAGGATGCGGCCCAGGACGGCCGGAATGCGGTCGGCGGAACCGATCTGCTCCAGCAGTACCACGAACTCGTCACCGCCCACGCGGGCCACGAAATCCGTGCCGCGGACCGTGTTGACGAGGCGGCCGGCGACGACGACGAGCAGCTCGTCGCCGGCGGCGTGGCCGTGCCGGTCGTTGACCGGCTTGAAGCCGTTGAGGTCCAGGAACAGCACCGCCATGGGACCGCCGCCGCGGTGGACCCGGCCGGCGGCGTCGTGGATGCGGTTGACCAGGCGGCGGCGGTTGGGCAGGCCGGTCAGGGCGTCGTGGGACGCGGCGTGCTCCTGGAGGCGCTGCTCGGTGACGTCGCGGTTGACGTAGACGAAGCCGGCGCGGCCGCCGTCGGGACCGGTGAGGGTGGAGACCGAGGACAGGACCGTGAGCGGGGCGCCGTCGTAGCGGCGCTCGCGCAGCTCGCCGCTCCAGCGGCCGGCGGCGTCGAGGTCGTCGAGCACCTGGCGTATCCCGATCTCGTCACCGTCCTCGGTGCAGCAGGTGGTGGCCAGCAACGCGAACAGGTCGCAGCCGACCGCGTCGCCGGCCGGGTAGCCGTAGAGGCGTTCGGCGCCCGCGTTCCACGAGTCGATGACGTTGTCCGGGCTGCACGAGATGACCGCGTCGGAGATGGCGTCGAGCAGGTCGCTCTGCCGGCGGGCGTCGTCGAGCAGCTCCAGCGTGGCCAGCAGCGCCCGGCCGTGCTCCAGGCCGGTCGCGGCCACCGCGGCGACCGCCTCCACGAACTCGGCGTCGCCGGCCGCCATCGGGCCGCTGCCGGGGGCCTGCACCGCGAGCGTGCCGACGATCCGCCCGCGCGTCAGGATCTTCGCGATCACCGCGCCCGCCGCCCGGTTCTCCGCGGGGGTACGAGTCATGGCCCGCTCGTCCAGCGCGGCCACGGCGGCGCGGCGCAGGGCCATGGCGGTGGCCGAGTTCTGATCCGGGCCCGCCACGCGCACCAGCGGCTCGGTCCCGTCGGCCGGCACCAGCGTGCCCGCCACGCAGCGGTGGGGCACCTCGGCGGCGAGCTGGCCGATCAGGTACTCCAGCGCCCGGCCCTCGTCCTGCGCGACGTTGTGCAGCCGCGCCCCGACGGCCGCGACCACAGCGAAACGGGACACGCCATTCCATCGGCCACGGGCCGCGAGGCTGAAGAGAACCGCTTGTCGGCGGCCTTGGTAAGTGGTAGCTTACGGTTCGTCATGGCGAACATAACCGCGATGCTGGTCGCGCTCGGTGACCCGATGCGGCAGTCGATCCTCGATCGGCTCTCCGACGGGCCGATGCCCGTCGGCCGGCTGGCCGAGGTGCTGCCGATCAGCCGGCCCGCCGTCTCGCAGCACCTGAAGGTGCTCAAGGACGTGGGGCTGGTGACCGACCGCCAGGAGGGCACGCGCCGGCTCTACCAGGCCGACCCGGAGGGCGTCGCCGCGCTGCGCGCACACCTGGACGGCATGTGGGCGCGCTCCCTGGCGGCATTCCAGCAGCGGGTCGAGCGGGAGACGGCGCAGGACGAGGCAGGGGAAGGCGACACCGATGATCGAGACAGTTGAGGCCGTCCGCCGCGAGGTCGTGGTCGGCGCCGGCCGCGAGCGCGCGTTCGAGATCTTCACCGCGGACATGACGTCGTGGTGGCCGGGCAGCCACCACATCGGCGACGCGCCGATCGAGCGGGTCATCATCGAACCGCGCAGCGGCGGCCGGTGGTACACCGTGCACCAGGACGGCTCGGAAACCTGCACCGGCGTCGTGGCCGTGTGGGACCCGCCCGCCCGGCTGGTGGTGACCTGGCAGATCGGCGCCGACTGGAAGTACCACGACGACCTGGTGACGACGGTGGACGTCCGGTTCGAGGAGGTGGCGCCCGGCCGGACCCGCGTGCGGCTGGAGCACCGCGACCTCGCCGCCTTCGGCGCGGACGCGGCCAAGATGCGTGAGACCTTCGAGCAGCCCGGCGCCTGGACCGGCATCCTGGAGACGTTCGCCCGGGTGGCGGGACAGCCCGCATGAAGACCGTGGTCCTCTACACCTCCGCCGACGACGTGGTTGAACCGCGCCTCACCCCCTGAGTGGCGGTCTGGTGCATGACGTACGTCACAGCAGTGGACAGTATCGGTCGCTCATCGCTCCCACCGGCACAGACCTCGACCGAGGGAGCGTGGATGATCGACGATCGGCCGCAAGCCGTCGAACTGCCCGACGCCGGGCTCGCACCGCCCGGCTTCACCGAGTTCTACGCGGCCAACGCGGCCTCCGTGCTGCACGTGATGACCGCGTTCGCCGGGGCCGAGCTGGGCCGGGAAGCGGTCGCCGAGAGCTTCGCCCGCATCCTGGAGCGCTGGGCCGGCCTGCCGCACCTCGACAACGTGCAGCGCCGGGCGTACGTGCTGACCACCGCCAAGAACTACGTGCGCCGGGACGCGCTGGCCCGCGCCCGGCTCGAGCCGCTCGACGAGGCCCGCGAGGTCGCCCGGGAGGACCCCGGCCTGGACCGCGTCACCGACCGGCTCAGCCTGGAACGGGCCGTGCGGGCGGTCATCGACGCCCAGCCGGTGCGCCGGCGGCAGGTGGCGCTGCTGTACTTCCTGAACGACGACAGCTACGCGCAGATCGCGAGCTACCTCGACATCGCCGAGTCCACCGTGCGCAGCCACGTCGCCGAGGTGCGGCGGCTGCTGCAGCCCTACGTACGCCGGTACCAGCAACTGACGGAGGCGAGCGACGATGCCTGACCAGACCGACCCCGCCCGCGCCCTGCTGCGCCGCGCGTACGGCGTCGACGGCGGCGGCGACGCGCCCGCCGGCCTGCTCGACGAGGTGCACCGCGCCGCCTCCGGCCCGGCGGACCCGCGCCCCATCGAGCTGCGGCCCGACCGGCCCGCTCCGCGGCCGCACGGGCACCGGCCGCCACGCCGCCGCGGCGGCTTGGTGATGGCCGGCGCGGTCGCGGCGGCGATGCTCGTGGTCCTCTCCGGCGCCACGATCGCCACCCGCCTGCTCGGCGCCGGCGGCGGGGCGCCGGTCGGCGGACGGCCGTCGACGCTGCCGAGCGTCATCGCCTCGCCGGGCGGGTCGCCGGCGTCGACGGTCACCGCGGGCCCGGTGCTGCCGGTACCGTCGCAGTGCGCCGTCGCCTGGGAACTGGCCCTGCAGGACCGGTCGTTCAGCGTCTCCGACCGGGATTCCGGCTGCCCGCCGCTGGCGGTCGACGGGCTCTACCTGGTCGACGTGGCGGAGGGCAACGGCCGGTTCGAGCCGGGCTTCGCGACGGTCTGGCCGATCACGCCGGCCGGAGCCGCCGGCCCGACGATCACGGCGCCGTTCACGTTCACCGCCGCGGGCTGGCCGGGCCGGACGCCCGGCCACTTCTACGAGATCTGGTACTCCGCGAGCGTGCGACCGCCCGCGGGGAGCGACGCGATGTCCATCTACGAGCATGCCCTCACCATCTCGGCGCCATTGCTGGCGAAGTAGGGCGATCCGATAAGTCGGGCGCTCCGCGCCACGACTTATCGGATTTATCCGGCGTCGGGGTATAAATCCGTATCACCGACCGGAAGTCTCCGTGATCATGCCGGGCTCAGTCTCGTTCACCCCGGTTTTTCATGATTGTGGAGACAAAATGTACCTATGTGTACCGTAAGTCTCCACGATCATGGAAAACCGCCCGTGTCGGCGGCGACGGGTGATGATCACGGAGACTTACGACCGGTCCGCCGGGCTGAGCGCTGCGGGACGGCCGAAGCCGTCTGATCGGGCCGTTCGTCGAGGGGTCGTCGATGGCTGCCGCCGGAAGGCGCACCTCACGGCGGAGCGGGGTCGGGGTGCCCATGGCGCTGTTGGTCGGGTCGGATTCCTGACGACGCCGGGCCGCGGGCCGGGTGGGGTGCGTGGCCCCGGTCAGACAACGTCTGCCGGGGAGCCGTCATGGAGCTGGAGGAGCCGCCGCTGGTGCGGCGGGTGCGCGAGAGCGCGGTCGGGGACGGAGCCGGGGTGCCCGGGCCGTTCGGGGTCCGGCCGCTGGTATATGCCGACCACACCGCCTCCGGGCGGGTGCTCGGGTTCGTCGAGGATCACCTGCGTTCGCACGTCATGCCGTGGTACGCCAACACGCACACCGAGGCGTCGGCGACCGGCCGGCACACGACGGCGCTGCGGGAGCAGGCCCGCCGGATGGTGCTCGAGGCGGTCGGCGGCGGGGACGAGCACGCGGTGATCTTCTGCGGGTCGGGGGCGACGGCGGCGATCGACAAGCTGCTGCGCATCCTCACCGGCGCCGGGACGCCGCGGCCGCTGGTGTTCGTCGGGCCGTACGAGCACCACTCCAACGAGCTGCCGTGGCGCGAGTCCGGCGCCGAGGTCGTGCGCATCGGCGCCGACCCGCAGGGGCGCATCGACGCCGGCGAGCTCGAGCGGCGGCTGCGGGGAGCCCGCGGCGCCGGGCGGGACCGGCTGATCGGGGCGTTCTCGGCCGGCTCCAACGTCACCGGGGTGCGCTCCGACGTCGACGCGCTCAGCGACCTGCTGCACCGCCACGGCGCGCTGGCCTGCTGGGACTACGCGGCCGCCGGGCCGCACGGCGAGCTGTCGGCCGGCGGCGACGGCCGGTTCCCGCTCGGGTACCGCGACGCGATGTTCCTGTCCCCGCACAAGTTCCCCGGCGGCCCCGGCACCCCGGGCGTGCTGGTGGTGCGCCGGGAGTTGGTGAGCAACCCGGTGCCGACCGTGCCCGGCGGCGGCACCGTCGTCTACGTCCACGACGGCGCCCGCCACTACCTCGGCGACGTCGAGCACCGCGAGGAGGGCGGTACCCCGGCCATCCTCGAGTCGATCCGGGCCGGGCTGGTCTTGCAGCTGCACCGGGCGGTCGGCGCGGCGACCGTGCGGGCCCGCGAGGACGCCTACGTCCGCCGGGCCCTCGAGTCGTGGCGGCGCGACCCGGCGATCGAGGTGCTCGGCGACCCGCGCGCCGACGGCGACCGGCTGCCGATCGTGTCGTTCACCGTCCGCGGCCCGGACGGCGGGCGGCTGCACCACAACTTCGTCGTCGCCCTGCTCAGCGACCTGTTCGGCATCCAGGCCCGGGGTGGCTGCTCGTGCGCCGGGCCCTACGGCCACGACCTGCTCGGCATCGGGCCGGACAAGGCCCGCCGGCTGGCCGCGGCGGCGGTCGCCGGGTGGCTCGGGGTCAAGCCGGGGTGGGCCCGGGTGAGCTTCGCGTACTACCTGTCGGAGGAGGAGTTCGCCTACATCGTCGAGGCCGTCCACCTCGTCGCCGCGCACGGCGCCCGGCTGCTGGCGCAGTACCACTTCGACCCGGTCTCCGGCCGGTGGACGCACCGCGAGGATCCCGGCCCCGCCGCCGGGCTCGCCGGCGTCACCTACGACGCCGCCGGTGTACTGCGCCACCCCGGCGGCGGGCTGCTCGAAGTACCCCCGCGGCCCTTGAAGGATTTTCTCGACGAGGCCCGGGAGATCAGTTGCGCGGTGGCGTCACCATAGGGGTCGTGAGCTGCCGTGGTTGAGCCGTTACGGCGCGAGGACCCACGCCGCCTCGGGCCGTACCGGATCCTCGGGCGGCTCGGTGCCGGCGGGATGGGCCAGGTCTTCCTGGGCCGGGACGGCTCGGGCGCGCCGGCGGCGGTGAAGACCCTGCACGTCGGGGCCGGCCACGACGCGGAGCTGGTCGGGCGGTTCCGGCGCGAGGTCGACCTGGTCGCGAAGATCCACTCCCAGCACACCGCCCGGCTGCTCGACGCCGACCCGGCCGGGACGCCGCCCTGGCTGGCCACCGAGTACCTGCCCGGCATCACCCTCGCCGAGGTCGAGCATTCCGCCGGGCCGCTCGCCGAGCACCAGGTCCGGCGGCTCGGCGCGGCGCTGGCCGACGGGCTGGCCGCCATCCACGCCGCCCGGGTCGTGCACCGCGACCTCAAGCCGAGCAACGTGCTCGTCCTCGCCGGTGGCGTGCGGATCATCGACTTCGGCATCGCCCGGCCGGAGGACTCCGGGCGGCTCACCGCCTACGGGCACATGCACGGCACGGTCGGGTACATGGCGCCGGAGCGGTTCAGCGGCCGGCCCGGCACCCCGGCCTCCGACGTGTTCGCGCTCGCGGCCGTGCTGGTGCGGGCCGCGACCGGGCGCCTGCCCTTCGAGGGTGACTCCATGGAGCGGTACCTCTACGCGGTGCAGTACAGCGCCCCCAACCTGACCGGCGTCCCGGTCGGCATGACGTGGACGCTGCGCAAGTGCCTGGAGGCGGCCCCGGAGGACCGGCCGACCGCCCGGCAGGTGCGCGACCGCCTCGCCGCCGGCCTCGGCGAGCCGGGCGGGCCGTGGCTGCCGGCGGCCGCGCTCGCCGCCATCGAGGAGCGGGCCCGCGAGGTGGCGCGGCTGCTGTACGGCGACGGCGGCCGCAAGCCGTGGCGCGCCCCGCGCCGGGCGATGGCCCGCGGCGAGACGGTGGTCGCCGGCGACGCGGTCGTGGTCGGCGCCGACGACGGCGTGCACGTGCTCGACGCCGCCGACGGCGCCGAGCGCTGGTCGCACCCGGTCGCCCCGGCCCCCGGGTACCGCCCGGCCGTCACCGGCGACGTCGTGCTCACCCCGGCCCCGTCCGGCGTCCTCGCCCACGACCTGCGCACCGGCGCGCCCCGCTGGCAGCTGCCGGTGCCGCCGCACGGCGAGCCGCTCGCCGCGCACGGCCTCGTCCACGTGCTCGGCCCCGGCCTGCGCAACCTGCACGCGGTCGACGCCGCCACCGGCGAACCGGCCTGGCGCACCACGTCGGCGGCGCTCCGGCCGGTCCCGGTCCCCGGCGGGGTCGCGCTGGTGCAGGGCACCTTCGTGCGCGAGCGGCGCGCCGACGGCGGCGAGGGCTGGCGGTACGGCGAGCTGAGCGGCCCGGCCGGCGGGCTGTCCGCGGCCGGCGACCTGGTCCTGGTCCGGGTCGGCGACGAACTGCTCGGCATCGGCGCCCGCGACGGCGGGCTGCGGTTCCGCCGGGCCGGCCTGCCGCCGCGGGTGCCGCCGGCCGCCACCGCCGAGATCGTGGTCCAACCGGCCGGCGGGGAGCTGCTCGGCCTCGACCCGGCCGACGGTTCGGCGCGCTGGCGGTGGCCCGGTGACGGCACCCCGCACGCCGTGCCCGGGGCGATCTTCGTGGCGGAGCCGTCCGGGCTGACCGCGCTCGGCGCCGACGGGCGGGTACGCTGGCGGGTCCCCGGCGTGGCCGTGTGGCCCGACGTGCGCGTGGGTCCGACACTGGTCTGCGTGGTCGACGCCGGCATCCTGCACGCGTACTCGCGCCACGACGGCACGGCCCGCTGGTCCGCGCCGGACATCGTCGCCCTGCGCGCACCGGTGGTGGGCGACGGCGTGGTGTACCTCGACAACGGCTACACACTGTTCGCGATCAACGCCGACGACGGGGAGCGACTGCCCACATGACGGTGCACATCGAGTTCGATCCCGACCGGCGCTTCACCGACCGGTTCGAGCTGCAGTGGGGCCGGCTGGCCGCGACCGGCGAGCGGGTGCTGCGCAAGACCACCCGCACCGCCGACGCGCACCGGCTCGTGCACGCCGAGGTCAACGCCGGCAAGCTGATCTGGGCGCTGGGCGACACGATGTACCCCCCGCAGCTGTGCCGGGTGATCGACAGCGACCTGACCGGCGAGCGGCCCTGGGTGGTCACCACCTACCGCGGGGCGCCGGTGGCCGGGCAGCCCGGTGCGCCGCTGCCCGAGACACTGCTGACCATCTTCGCCGACCTGCTCACCGCGATCCGCACCCTGGCCAAGGCCGGGCTCACCCACGGTGCCATCCTTCCGGATTTCGTACTGTGGGACGGCGGTCACGCCCAGCTGGTCAACCTCGGCGAGGCGGTCGCCGTCGGCGAGCCGGCCCGGGCCGCCCTCGACCCGGTCTGGCAGCCGCCGCCCGGCCCGGACGGGCTGCGCCTGGCCACCGAGGCGCATGACGTCTACCAGGCCGGCATGGTGGTGTACTGCATCGCCCTGCAGACCCCGCCCGCCGACGCGCCGACCGTGCGGGCCGCCCTCGCCCACGGCGGCGGCTCGGCCCTCTCCACGCTGCTCGACGGCGTGTTCGCCGACGACCCGCGGGACCGGCCCGACGTGCACCTGCTGCTGCGCCGGGTCGAGGAGGCCCGCTACGAGCCGGTGTGGCAGAGCCCCGACCCGGCCGACGCCACCACCGCCACCGTGCACATCCCGCAGCAGTACGCCCCGCCGATGGCGCCGGCGAGCCCGGCCCGGGAGGAGTACCGCCGGCTGGTCGCGGCCAAGCGGGACTACCGCCTGCAGCGCTCGGCGCCGCAGGCCGTCGCCTGGCGCTACGCGCGCGGCCTGTTCGACGTGCTGTGGTACAGCCGCGACGAGCTCTCCAGCAAGATCCTGCTCGGCGCCGGGGCGCTGGTGATCGCCGGCCTGCCGCTGCTGTTCGTCATCTTCGTCGTCACCCGGTTCGGAGGAGCCTGATGAGCGTCCCGAGCCCCAGCCGGCTGCTCGGCCGGGTCCTGTGCCCGATCTGCCTGCAGTGGATCCACTGGCGCAAGGCCCAGCGCGTCGAGGTCGACGTGGAGACCCAGCAGCACCGCCCGTTCCGCCCGCGCGGCGCCGACGAGACCCGGGAGGCGTTCGCCGAGCGCCGCCTCGGCGCCCAGCGCGCGTGCACGCTCATGCGCGACGGCATGGCCACCACCCACTACCTGCCCGACCGCTACGGCGACTACGGCGACCCGATCGTCATCGGCCTGGTCGGCCACCGCGCCGCCGGCAAGACGCTGCTGCTGGCCGCGATGGTCGAGGCCCTGCGCAACAACCTCGAGCTGGCCGACCTCGGCCTGCGCGTCGAGCGGCTCGACGAGGGCATCGAGCACAACTACATGACCCGGTTCGTCGAGCCGTTCTGCCACCGCCGCGAGCAGCTGCCGCTGACCCAGATCAGCCCGATCGCGTTCAGTTACGTGGCCAAGGTGTACAGCGCCCACGCCCGCCGCGACTTCGCCGTCGCGTTCTTCGACGTGGCCGGCGAGCAGCTGCGGCGGCGCCGCTCCGGCGACCGGTTTCTCGACACGTCGTTCCTGTCCGCGGTCAACGCGCTCATCTTCGTCGTCGACCCGGAGAAGGCGCTGCCGACCGTGCTCGGCGAGCCGGCCACCGTCTACGGCGACCCGGCGTTCAACGCGGTCATGGACCGCCTGGTCGAGGTCCGCGGCGAGTCCGGCACCCAGTTCCTGCCGATCCCGGCGGCCGTGGTGGTGGCCAAGTCCGACCTGCTCGCCCCGCGCCGCACCGAGGTCGCCCGCTGGCTGTCCCGCGACGACACCCGGGCGCTGCACACGGTCGCGCAGGAGAGCGAGGAGGTGTACGAGTTCCTCGCCACCAACGGCGCCGAGCGCTTCCTGCCGCCGGTCAACCGGGTCAGCGACGTCAGCCTGCACTTCGCCTCCGCGGCCGGCGTCGCCCCGGTCGACGGGCACTTCCCGGCCGAGGGCTTCGGCCCCAAGCGGGTGCTGCGCCCGCTGCTCTCGCTGTTCGCCATGACCGGAGTCCTCGACCGCTCGATGCTGGGGGAGCAGGAGGTGTTGGTTCGGTGAGCCGGATCGACCAGATCGTCTTCCGCTGGCGGGCCCGGCCGCAGCCGGGCGCCCACGACGGCGTCGGCCCCGACGCCTGGTCCCTGCCGGAGTCGTCGGTGGCCTGGTGGGACGAGCGGCTCGCGCTGCGCATCACCCGGGCGCCCGGCCGCAACGACCGGCCGTCCCTGGCCTACCTGCGCATCGACGGATCCGGCGTCGTGCTGCACAAGGTGCCCGCCCGCGACGACAAGAACCGCCCCGGCGCCGCGATCGCCCACGCCCTCATCGGCCCCGACGACCTCGTCACCGTGCAGCTCGCCCTCGGCCTCGAGGACTGGCCCGGGTGGGCGGGCCGCAACGGCACCGAGGCGTACCCGCCGGGCCGGCTCGCCGCCGTGCCGCACCAGGCCCTGCGCGAACACGCCGACGCCGCCCTGGCCCGCCCGGTCACCGACCCCGGCCCGGTCTTCGACGAGCTGCTCGGCCGGGTGATGGACAACCCGGCCGCCCCGCTGACCGTCGTGCTGCCCAGCGCCCCCGCCACCGCCCTGGTCCGCGGCCTGACCGAGGTGCTCGGCTCCACCCGCGACCTCACCTTCGCCGCCAACGAGGACGACGACACCGACCCCGACCTGCCCCGGCTCGTCTTCCTCGACGCCGTCGCCGGCGGCACCGGCTACGCCGCCACCCGCTTGCGGCTCTACCCCGGCCAGCCCGGCGCCGCCGTGCCCGACTTCGCCCGCCAGCTCGCCGACGTGTGGCGCCGCGGCGGCGCGGCCGCGGTCGCCCCGCTGCGCGCCGGGCGCAGCCTGGCCGGCGCCGCCGAGCTGCGGCAGTGGCAGAGCGACGTGCTCGTCGGCGGCCGCATCCTGGCCACCACGCTGCTCGACGCGGTCGCCGGCGGCCACGCCGCGCCCGAGCACCTCGCGCTGCTGCGCACCGAGGACGGGCTGCGCCAGATCGAGTCCGAGCTGACCAAGCTCAACGACACCGACCTGCGCGCGGCGTACCTCGCCTGGCAGTCCGGCACGCCGCTGGCCGCCCAGCACCCGGCCGCCGCCGGCGTCGTCACCCGCTACATGGTGCAGCGCTGCCTGCGCGCCACCGCCGGCAAGCAGCTGCGCGAGGCACTGCGCACGTCCGCCTTCGACCCCGGCCTGGTCGACGCGCAGCTGCGCGACTGGGCCGCCCGCTCCCGCAACGCCACCGCCGGCCCCGCCTCGGTCGTCGAGCTGGTGCAGCTGGCCGTCTCCTTCGGCGTGCCGCCCGCCCTGCAGTCGCCGGGCATCCGCGCGCTCATGGACCGCATCGGCCTGGCCGACCTCATCGAGCTGGCCAACCGGCACACCGGCTCCGACGTGCACGTCACCGAGCTGCTGCTCAGCGCCGCCGAGCAGCGCCCGTTCGACCCGGCCGCCCTCGCGTCGGCGCACACCGCGCTGGAGCGCACCGACTTCCTCATCTACTGCATCCCGTTCCTGCCCGGCGACGCGCAGGTCGCCCAGGACCGCTGGTTCCGGGTGCTGCGCGCCGCCTTCGGGCCGCAGCTGTCCGCGCCGGACGGGCGCGTGCTGGGCGACGTGCTCAAGTTCCTTGCCCGCCAGGAGGCTCCGGAGGTACCCGCGGCGCTGGCTTTTGCCCTGCGGCGCTTTCCGCGGACGCTGCCGGGCAAGGCGGCGGCCGACCAGCTCGCCGCCCGGGAACAGTATCTCGCCGCCGGGCTCACCGACATCTGGCCCGAGCGCACCGAGCTGCTGCTCGCCGAGCGCCGCACCCACGTCCGCCCCCGGCCGGGCCCGGCCGAGGGCGGCGCGGTGACCCGCTCCGCGGCGGCGCTGCCCGGCCCGGCCGGCCGCCTGCCGCAGCGCACCGTCATCGCCCTGGCCGCGATCGCGCTCGTCATCGTGGCCCTCGTCGCCGTCGTCGTGTTCAGCCTGCAGGGAGGTTCCCAGTGACGGAATTCCGGCTGAGCATCGACTACGGCACCACCAACACGGTCGCCTACCTGCAGCCGCCGGGGGAGGCGCCGTTCGCGCTGCAGTTCGACGGCACACCGCTGCTGCCCTCGGCGGTGTGGGCCGACGAGCACCGCTCGCTCATCACCGGCAACGCCGCGGTCCGCTCCGCCCGGCTGGACCCCGGCCGCTACGAGCCCAACCCGAAGCGGCGCATCGGCGAGCGGCGGGTGCTGCTCGGCGGCGACGAGCACGACGCCGCCGAGCTCATCGGCGCCACCCTCGGCCTGGTCGTCGCCGAGGCGACCCGGCTGGCCGGCACCGACCGGCTGCGGGTCGTGCTCACCCACCCGGCCGCCTGGCCCGCCGACCGGCAGTCCGTGCTGCGCGCCGCCGCCGGCCACGCCGGGCTGCACCAGCCGGCCCTGCTCAGCGAGCCCGAGGCGGCCGCCGCCTACCTGCTCGCCACCGGCGCCACCGTCGCCGACGGCGACCCCCTCGTCGTCTACGACCTGGGCGCCGGCACCTGCGACGTGACCGCCGTGCTGCGCACCGGCCGCGGCTTCCAGCAACTGGCCAAGGCCGGCCTCGACGACGTCGGCGGCCTCGACCTCGACGAGGTCGTGCTGCGCCACATCGGCCGGGGCGTGGCCGCCGCCCACCCCGACGAGTGGGCCCGCCTCATCGAGCCCGAGGGCCCGGACCGCTGGTCGGCCCGGCTGCTGTGGGACGACTGCCGGCTGGCCAAGGAACGGCTCAGCACCGAGCGGGTGGCCCGGGTCGGCGTGCCGCTCGTCGACCAGGACGTCTCGGTGACCCGCGGCGACTTCGAGCGCGACGCCCGCGCCCTGCTGCAGCGCACCGTCATGATGACCCAGGACGTCCTGCGCCGGGCGAAGATCGGCCGCGACGACCGCGCCGAGCTGTTCCTGGTCGGCGGCGCCACCCGCACCCCGCTCGTCGGCACGCTGCTGGGCCAGGCCACGGGCCGCTCGCCGCGCCGGGTCGAGCACCCGGAGCTGGTCGTCGCCGAGGGGGCGCTGCAGTACCTCGCGATGGTCGCCGACGAGCCACCGCTCCGCCCGCGCACCGCGCCCGTACCGGCCCCGGCCCCGGCTCCCACCCCGCGCGACGGCCACACCCTGCGCGAACCGGTGTTGAGCACCACCCCGCCCGGTTCGCCGGCCGCGCCGACCCGGGTGGAGTCGGTGACGGTGAAGATGCCGCCCGCGCCGGCGCCGGTGCCTCCCTACGGCCGCCCGCCCCAGGCCGACAAGCGCAAGCTCATCGCCAACCCGTACCGCCACCACTCCGGCGCCACGTTCCGCTTCGGCGCCCTGTTCGTCGCCGGTTTGATCCTCGGCGTCTTCGACGGCGCGCTGTGGACGGCGCTGAGCTGGCTACTGCTCCTGGCCGGCGGCGCGGGCCTGGCGGTGAAGCTGTTCCAGTGGGCGATGTGCGCGCGCGACACCCGCCCCACGACCATCGACGCCACCGGCATCACGATCACGCACGACGGCCACGACACGACCTTCCCGTGGGCGCAGATGTCGACGGTGTACTTCCTGTCGCACCGCGGCAGCCGCTGGCTGGTCTGCACGCCGGCCTCCAACACGGCCCTGGGCAGCGACCACCGCACCGCCCGCTTCTGGTCCCGCCCGCACAGCGTCTTCTTCCTGACCAGCATCAGCGGCTTCGGCGACCGGCTGGTCCGCGAGTCGCTGGAGACCTACGCCGGCGACCGTTACCAGCGCTGACCGGTTCTTCCTCAACCCCTGGCGGTGGCGGCCGATGAGCCGATCGTCCGGCTTGGTGCGGGGCTCTACTGGCGATGGGACGGGAAACGGCAATGAGCGCGAACACGATGCCGATCGAAGTGACCGTACGGCGCAACGCGCTCGCCGGGTGGGTCGCCGACCGGCCGGTCGGCGTCAAGAACCTCATCGGCGTCGGGCTGGTCGCGCTCGTCGCCGTCGTGGTCGCCGTCCTGTCGATCAGCAGCATGGGGCGGATCAACGACCGGCTCGACGAGCTGCAGTCCCGGCACCTGGACAGCATGGCGCAGCTGGTCGTGATCCGGCAGGGCGTGAGCGAGAACTACCGGGCGCAGTCGCTGTTCGCGTGGGCGCCGACCGACGCGACGCTCGTCCCGCGGGCCATGCAGGCGCGCAACAACGGCGACCAGCTGGTGCAGCAGGCGCTGGCGCAGTACCGGCAGGAGGCCGCCGATTCCCCGGCCCGGGAGGCGGCGGTCCAGGCGTTCACCACCGCCTGGACCAACTACAGCAACCTGCGCAACGTCGTGGTGTTCCAGGAGAAACCGGCGGCCGGCGTGACGATCCCGACCGATTCGGCCGCGCAGACCAAGCTCTGGACCGACCTCGAGAACCAGATGAACACCTCGCTGCAGCAGCTGCAGCAGCTGGAGGGCACGGAGGCGGCGGCGACCGCGGCGTCGGCGCTGCGCGCGTACCACTCCGCCCGCAACTGGACCATCGGGTCGCTCGTCGTCGGCCTGGTGCTGTCGCTGGCCCTGGTTGTGGCCATCGGCCGGCGGATGAGCCGGCAGCTGCACGCGGTCGGCGACGCGCTGCTCGCCGCCGCCGACGGAGACCTGACGCACCGCGCCGACGTGCTGTCCCGCGACGAGCTGGGCGCCATGGCGGTGGCGGTGAACCGGGCCAATGAAGGCATTGGACGTACCGTGCAGACATTGGCCGCCGCTGCGGGCACCCTGGGCGACAGCACCGGCCGGCTCAACGGCGTGACCGCCCGGATCGCCGACAGCGCGCAGACGGCCGCGGCGCGGGCCAACGTGGTGGCCGGGGACGCCGGAACCGTGTCGCACAACGTGCAGACCGTTGCGGCCGGCTCGGAGGAGATGGGCGCGTCGATCCGCGAGATCGCGCAGAACGCCAACGACGCCGCCCGGGTCGCCTCCGAGGCGGTCGGGGTCGCCGAGACGACCAACCAGACCGTCTCGAAGCTCGGCGACTCGTCCACGGAGATCGGCAACGTGGTCAAGGTGATCACCTCGATCGCCGAGCAGACCAACCTGCTGGCGCTGAACGCGACCATCGAGGCGGCCCGCGCCGGCGCGGCCGGCAAGGGCTTCGCGGTCGTCGCGAGCGAGGTCAAGGACCTGGCCCAGGAGACCGCCCGGGCCACCGAGGACATCTCCCGCCGGGTTGAGGCGATCCAGTCCGACACGGCCAACGCGGTCGCGGCGATCGGCGAGATCAGCCGGATCATCGCGCGGATCAACGACTACCAGCTCACGATCGCCTCCGCGGTCGAGGAGCAGACGGCCACGACCAGCGAGATGAGCCGCAGCGTCACCGACGCCGCCCACGGCGCGTCGAACATCGCCGGCCACATCTCCGGCGTCGCCGACGCGGCCCAGAGCACGACCGCGACGCTGGCCGAGGTGGACCAGACCGTCGCCGAGCTGACCCGGGTCACCGGGGACCTGCAGCAGGCGGTCGGCCGCTTCCGCGTCTGAGCGTTGCACCGGGTCTCGGTTCCGGCCCGGGTCTGCGCGCCGTGGGAACGGTGCGCCGGCCCGGGCCGGGATCAGACCGTGATGACGACCTTGGCGCGCGCGTGCTCGATCTCCAGGTAGCGGACCGCATCGGCGGCCTTCTCCAGCGGAAAGGTCCGGTCGACCGCCGGGGCAACCTCGCCCGACTCGATCAGCTCCCGCAGCGTGGCCAGGTTCTCCGCGCTCGGCGCCACGTTGAGCATCGGCACCACCCGGGTCCGCCCGCCGAACCGGGCGGCCAGCGAGCCGCGGATCGTCAGTCCCATCGGACCGAAGACGCTGGGCCGGCCCCCGCCGGAGGTGCCGCCGCCGGAGAGCACGAGCCGCCCGCCGTCGGCGAGCGCCCGGCGGTACTCGGCCAGCGTCCGGTTGCCGACCAGGTCGAAGATCACGTCGTACCGCCGGGCGGACCGGGTGAAGTCCTCCCGGGTGTAGTCGACCACGTGGTCGGCGCCGAGCTCGGCCACCAGCCCCGTGTTCCTGGTGCTGCACACGCCGGTCACGGTCGCGCCGAACGCCTTGGCCAGCTGGACCGCGAACGTGCCCACGCCACCGGACGCGCCGTTGACGAGCACGTGCTCGCCGGCCCGCACCTTGGCCACGTCGCGCAGGGCGGCCAGCGCCGTCGAGGCGGCCAGCGGCACCGCGGCCGCCTGCTCGAAGGTCAGCCCGGCCGGCTTGCGCTCCATCATGCCGACGGGCACGCACGCGTACTCGGCGAACGCGCCGTCGTCCTCGCGCAGGTCGCCGTACACCTCGTCGCCCGGCGCGAACCGGGTCACGCCCTCGCCGAGCGCCTCGACCACGCCGGCGAAGTCGCTGCCCCGGATGGGCCGGCGCGGACCGTTGCGGCCGAACATGGCCGGCATCGCGAGCCGGGCCAGATAGGGGTCGCCGCGCATGATGTGCCAGTCGCGGGCGTTGACGGCCGCCGCGCGGACCCGGACGAGCACCTCGCCGGCCGCGGGCACGGGCCGCTCGAGGTCGCGGAGCTGCAGCGTTTCCGATGAGCCGTACCGTTGCTGAACGATCGCCTTCATGCCATCGATGGTGGGCGTTGCGGTCGCCGCGCTCATCGGAACTTGGGCCTGCCCGATTCCGTACTTTCGGCGCCGCCCCTTCGAACCATGGCGCTCCAGCGCGCTTCGCCGGACGGACCGATCGCGGCGTCGGCGGCAGTGGCCGTGCCGTTCGGTCGCCGGACGGACCGATCGCGGCGTCGGCGGTCGTGGCCGTTCAGGTCGCCGGACGGACCGATCGCGGCGTCGGCATTGGTGGCGGTTCAGGCGCGGGGGAGGACCGCGGTGACCGTCCAGCCGCGAATCGGTCCGGGCCCCGCCTCGCAGGTGCCGCCGACCAGGCCCGCCCGCTCGGTCATACCGACTAGGCCGAATCCTCCCGAGGTCGCCGCGCGGACCGGCGCCGCCTCGCCGTCGTCGCTGACCCGCAGGCGGACCGATGCGGCGTCGGCGACGACGTTGACCTCGATCCTGGTCGCGTTGCGGGCATGCCGCCGGGCGTTGGTGACCGATTCCTGCGCCAGCCGGTAGAGCGCGGTGCCGATCGGCGCCGGCAGGTCGTCGAGGTCGCCGGCGATGTCCACGTCGACCGACGGGCCGATCCGGTGCCGCCCGGCCAGCCCGTGCAGGTCGGTGATCCCGGGCGTCGGCGCCAGGTCGAGGGGCTCGTCGGTTCGCAGCACCCGCACGATCCCGCGCATCTCGGCCAGCGCCCGGGACGCCTCGGCCTCGATGACCCGCAGCGCGTCCGTCGCGGCGTCCGGGTTCATCGGCGCGGTGGCCAGCCCGGCCTGCGCCCGGATGATCATCGCGGACACGTGGTGGGCGACGGTGTCGTGCAGATCGCGGGCGAGCCGCTCCCGCTCGAGCAGCTTGACCTGGTCCAGCTCCCGCTGGCGGGCCCGGTTGCGGTAGCGCAGCGCCGCCCCCAGCGCCGTGGCCGCGAACAGGATACCGAATCCGCCGACGGTGTCGCCGGTCCCGAGAAACCCCATGACCAGCGAGAACAGCAGCTTCACCGCGATGATCGTGGCGCCGATGACCGCCGCCCGCCCCGAGCCCCACCGGAACAGCGCATACGCGAGCACCAGCACGAACACGAACGAGTTCAGCCCCAGGTCGTGCCCGGTCACCAGGGGCGCGAGGCCGCAGGCCCCGAACGCGACCGCCACGGCGAGCAACGGTCTGGTCCGCCGCCACAGCACCGTCGGCAGCACCGCCAGCGCCACCGCGCCGGCGAACCAGCGGTACGGCAGCTCGGGGCGGCTCAGGACCTCGCCGACGATGACCAGCGTGAAGCCGGCGAGCATCACCCAGTCGCGCCACACCCGAGCGGGTGGATCGGCCGGGCCCGGCTCGTCCCAGACGGACCGCAACAGACCGAGCATCCCGTCCATCGTACGGTCCGACCGGCCGTACCGGATCCGACCAAAGTACGACCGCTGCGCCGTGGCCTCGCGCTATTGGTCTGCTCCGGGGCCCGGCGCGTTCATACCGTTGAAACACCGGTCGGCCTATCGTAGGGCGATGATCGGCCGGATCCGGTTCATGGACCAGCAGCGGGTCAACCTGGACGGGTTCGCCCGGGAGGACCCGGCGCTCGGCCTCGTCGCCCTGCGCAGTCCGGAAGACCCCGAGCCGTCGCTGCGCATCGCCGGCGGCCGGGTCGTCGAGCTCGACGGCCGGGCCGAGGCCGACTTCGACGCCATCGACACCTACATCGCCGCGCACGGCCTGGACCTTTCGGTCGCCGAGGAGGCCATGGCGCTGCCCGACGTCGCGGCCGCGCGGCTGTTCGTCGATCCGGCGGTGCCGCGCACCGAGGTCGTCCGGCTCGTCGCCGGCATGACCCCGGCCAAACTGGCCCGCGTCGTCGCCCTGCTGCGCCCGGCCGAGCTCATGCTCGCCATGACGAAGCTGCGTGCCCGGCGCACGCCGAGCAACCAGGCGCACGTCACCAACCTGCTCGACGATCCGCTGCTGCTGGCCGCCGACGCGGCGACGGCGGCCGCTTACGGTTTCCGCGAGCTGGAGACGACCGTACCGGTGCTGGCCGACGCGCCGTCCAACGCGGTCGCGGTGACGATCGGCGCCGCCGCGGCCTCGCCGGGCGTGCTGGTCCAGTGCGCCGTCGAGGAGGCCCTGGAGCTGGAGCTCGGTCTGCGCGGTCTGGTCTCCTACGCCGAAACGGTCAGCCTGTACGGCACCGAACAGGTCTTCGTCGACGGCGACGACACACCCTGGTCCAAGGCGCTGCTCACCTCGGCGTACGCCAGCCGCGGCATCAAGATGCGGGTCTCCTCCGGCGCGGGCGCCGAGGTCCTCATGGGCGGCGCGGAGGGCCGCTCGATGCTCTACCTGGAGTCGCGCTGCGTCTCGCTCGCCCGCGCGATCGGCAGCCAGGGCGTGCAGAACGGCGGCATCGACGGGGCCAGCGTGGCCGGTTCGGTCCCGAACGGTGTGCGCGAGCTGATGGCCGAGAACGTCATGGTCATGGCCCGCAACCTGGAGTCCTGCTCGGGCAACGACGCGCTCATGTCCGAGTCGCACGTCCGGCGCACGTCGCGCACGCTGCCGATCCTGCTCGCCGGCAGCGACTACATCTGCAGCGGATTCGGTTCGATCCAGCGGTACGACAACATGTTCGGTCCGTCCAACTGGAACGCCGAGGACCTCGACGACTGGCTCGCGATCCAGCGGGACTGGGGCGTGGACGGCGGGCTGCGGACCGCCGACCCGGCCGGCCTGGAGACGCTGCGCCGGCGCGCCGCCGAGGCCGTCCGCGACGTCTACCGCCACCTCGGGCTGGCGGACTTCACCGACGACCAGGTCGAGGCGGCGGTGGACGCCGCCGGTTCCAAGGATCTCGCCGCCGAGGATCCTTTGGTGGTACCGCAGGCCGCCCGCGCCATCCGCGCCGCCGGACTGACCGCGCTGGACGTCGCCGCCGCGCTGCGCGACACCGGCTACGACGAGGAGGCGGAGCGGGTCCTGGCCATGCTCGCCGAGCGGGTCCGCGGCGATCACCTGCAGACGGCCGCCATCTTCGACGACGGCATGCGCGTGCTGTCGCTGGTCACGGACCCGAACGACTACGCCGGCCCGGGGACCGGCTACGCGCCGGATCCGCGTCGCCAGGCCGAGATCGACGCCATCCGCCAGCAGCGCGGCGTCGCCGACCTGCGCCGCGATCAGGCGGCCTTCGTCTCCGCCCGGCTCGCCGTCCGCGGCCCGGCGACGTTCGGCACCGATCCGCGCGAGGTCGTGGTCGGCGTCTCGCCGGGCGTCGGCCGTACCGTTTGGAAGACCCTCAGCGGCCTGCTCGTCACCGAGGTGATTCAGGAACTGCTCTACGGCCTCGAGGAGGAGGGCTGCGTGGCCCGGATCGTGCGGGTCAACGCCACCATCGACGTGGGCATGGTCGGCCTGACCGCGGCCCGGCTGGCCGGCTCCGGGATCGGCATCGGCCTGCAGGGCAAGGGCACCGCGCTCATCCACCGCCGCGACCTGCCGCCGCTGGCCAACCTGGAGCTGTACTCCATCGCCCCGGTCCTTACCGCGGACCTTTACCGCCGGCTCGGCGTCAACGCCGGCCGGCACGCGAAGGGCGCGACCCCGGTGCCGGCCAGGAACCCTTACACCGACGAGGCGATCGAGGCCCGCTACCACACCAGCGTCATCTCGCTGGTCGCGCTCGAACGCGACTGCGCCGACCCGGCCGCCGGCCCCGAGGAATTGGTTCTGGCGGGCGAGGCCGCATGAAGTCGTTCAGCGGCAAGGAGATCGGCGCCCTCACCGTCGAGGCGCTGCGGCGCGGCGAGCTGTCCCCCGACGACGTGCGCATCCATCCGTCCACACTGGAGCATCAGGCATCCGTCGCCGCCGCGCACGGCAACCCGCAACTGGCCGGCAACCTGCTCCGCGCCGCCGAGCTGACCGCCTTCGCCGAGGACGAGATCCTGGCGCTCTACGAGGCGCTGCGCCCGCACCGCTCCACCGCCGCGGACCTGTCCACATTGGCCTCCGGCCTCGACGCGCGCGACGCCCCGCGCTGCGCCGCCCTGGTCCGCGAGGCCGCGGCCGTCTACGCCCGGCGCGGCCTGCTCAAGTCATGATCGTCGCCGGCCTCGACATCGGCAACGCGACCACCGAGGCGGTACTGGCCCGGCTCGCCCCGACCGGACCGCAGATCCTGGCCGCCGACCGGGTACCCACCCGCGGCCCCAAGGGCGGCAAGGCCAGCCTGGAGGCGGCGGCCCGGCTGCTGCGCCGGCTCGCCGCCACCCACGGCCTCGACGCCGTCGTGGTGGCCCCGCTGCGCCCGGTGACGACGTCCACGGTCGTCCTGCCCGAACCGAATCCCTCGACCGGCCGCCTGCGCGCCTTCCCGGCCGGCGGCACGACCCACGACTCGGGGGGCGGCCGCGCGTTCGCGGCGGGCAGCACGACCCACGACTCGGGGGGCGGCCGCGCGTTCGCGGCGGGCAGCACCACCAACGACTCGGGGGGCGGCCGCGCGTTCCCGGTCGGCGGCACCGCCCACGACTCGGCGGGCGGTTTCGCGGTCGGCCGCCCGTACCCGGTGCCGTCAACCACAACGCCGGCGGCCGTTCCGCACGGAGGGGACGGCACCGGCGCGCCGGTCGTGGCCGTCGTCGCGGCCGGGTTCCGCGAGGCGTTGCCGCACCTGCTCGACCTGGCCCGCCGGGGCGGCCTGGCCGCGGTCGTGACCGCCCGCGACGAGGCGGTCCTCATCGGCAACCGACTCCGCGACGCCGGCCACGATGTGCCGGTCGTGGACGAGGTACCCGTCGCTGAACTGGCCGACGCGCTGCTGCTGGCGGTCGAGGTCCGCTCGGCCGGGCGGCCGCTGCGGGACCTGACCGACCCGCTGCGACTGGCGAGCGCACTCGGCGCCCCGGCGGTGGCCGGCGACGCCGCGAGGCTGGCGCTGTTCGACCGTTCGGCGGCAGTGGTCGCGCTGCTGCCACCCGCCGCGGCCGAGTCCGCCTTGCCCGGTCGGCCCTCCGCCTCGCCCGGTGAGGCCACGACCGTGTTCGGTCGGTCCTCCGCCGTTTCCGGTCAGTCCTCGGCCGTCGCGGGCGAGCCCATCGCCGTTTCCGATGGGTCCTCCGCTGTGTCCGGCCGGGCTGCGGCCGTTTCCGGTCAGTCCTCCGCCGTTTCGGGCGAGCCCATCGCCGTTTCCGGTCGGTCCTCCGCTGTGTCTGGCCGGTCCTTTGCCGTTTCCGGTCAGTCCTCCGCCGTCGCAGGTGGCGGACCGAATACCGGATTCGGTGCCTGGGGCGCGGACGGCGAGCCGGTGACCGGGTTGACCGGACCGCCCGGTTCCGTGCGCGCGTACGCTCCGCCGGGCGGTGACCCGGTCGCCGTGGACGACGTATTCGGTCTGGACCTCGCCGCGGTGGCCGACGCCCAATTGGCCCGCCGTTCGGCGCTCGCGTCCCGCACGACCGTTCTCGCTGCGTTGCGCGCCGATGCGCTCACTGTCGATCCGGCGGCGGTACTGGCCGATCTGGTCGGCGTTCCGGTACGGACCGTTTCGAGCGAAGCGTCCGCCGCCCGGCTCGGTGCGCTGTCCACGCCGGGGGCGCCGCCCGACGCCGTGGTCGTCGACCTCGGCGCCGGCACGCTCGATGTGGTGGCTCCCGGCCGCACCGTGACGCTCGCCGGGGCGGGCGAACTGCTGACCGTATCGGTTGCGGCGTTGCTGGGCATTGGTCGTACCACTGCGGAGTGGGCCAAACGGGGGCCGTCGTTCCGGGTGGACGCGCCGCAGCTCCTGGTGGCCGAGGACGGCGCGCGGACCTTTACCGACCGCCCGGTCCGGGGCGACGCGGTCGGGGCGCTCGTCACCGCCGGTCCGGCCGGCTGGATGCCGTTCGACCGGGCGCTCGCTCCGGCCGAATGGCGCGCGCTGCGGTTAAGGCTCAAGGCGGCGGTCCTCGGCGGCAACCTTTCGCGAGCCGGAATGCACGACCGCGGCGGTGGCAACCTTTCCCGAGCCGGAACGCAAGGCCGCGGCGGTGGCAACGTTTCCCGAGCCGGAACGCAAGGCCGCGGCGGTGGCAACGTTTCCCGAGCCGGAATGCAGGGCCACGGCGGTGAAGCCGGCGCGGCCGGACGTGCCGGCGTCGGCAGCGGCCGGGTTCGACCCGATCGCGGAGCGGCGGGCCAGGGCCCTGATGACGGCCCAGCGGATGGTGGCATCGGCCTCGGCGGCGCGGTGATCGTCGTGGGCGGACCGGCCGGCGACGACGAGATTTTGGGCGCTTTGTCCCAGGTACTGCCCGAAGGTACCATTGTGGCCCGCGGAAATGTCGCCGGGACCCTGGGTCATCGCCATTCTGTGGCCTTTGGGCTGGTTTTGTCGTATTAGCCTGAAAGGGTGGGCGGATACCACCTCGGCATCGACTTCGGCACGGCGCGCACCGCCGCGGTGCTGGTCAGGCCGGACGGACGGCGCGAGCAGTTGCTGCTCGAGCCGTCCGCCGTCTGCCTGGACAACGCGCCCCACTTCGCCGCCGGGCGCGCGGCGGTGGAGGCCGGCGCGGCGAATCCGGACCGTTTCGAACCGTATCCGCGGCGGACCATTGGGCAGGGCGCGGTCGTGCTCGGCGGCGTCGAGTGTCCGGTGCGCAGCCTGTTCGCCGCGGTGCTGTCGCAGGTCGCCACCGCCGCCCGGCGCGTCGCGGGCGGACCGATGGCCGGCGTCAGCCTCACCCACCCGGCGGCGTGGCACCGGCCGCAGACCAATGTGCTGGAAAAGGCCGCGGTGCACGTGGGCCTGCGGCCGGCGCGGCTCGTCCCGGAGCCCGTCGCCGCCGCGCTCTACGCGGATGAGGCCGGGCTGTTAACGGTTCCCGACGGGGCCTGTGCGGTCGTCGTGGACGCCGGCGCCGGTTCGTTCGACGCCGCGGTGGTACTCCGCGCCGGCCCAACCTTTACCGTTCTGTCGTCGGTAACGGTCGCGGAGGCCGGCGGCCTAGCCCTGGACGCCGCCATCGTCTCCCACCTCGGCTCGACCTTTGCGGGCCGAAAGGTCTGGCGCTGGAAACCCGACCGCGCCCTCCTCGAGGCCGCGCGCGCGAGCCGCGAGGACCTCACGACCGGCAATGCCGCCATCGTCCCCGTGCCGTGGTCCGCCTCCGGCATGCCGCTGACCCGCACCGAGTTCGAGGCAGTCGCCCGCACGCCCCTGGAACACGCGATGCGGGGCGTCGCATCGCTCGTCGCGGAGCCGGACGCGCCGAACCTGGTCGGCGTGCTGCTCACCGGAGGTCTCGCCCGCACCCCGCTCATCACCGAGCTATTGGTCGGCACACTCGGTCTGCGGCCCGTACCGATCGATGACCCGGTGCTGGCCGAGGGCGCCCTGTTGCAGGACCCATCGCCGATACCGCGCAGACCACGCGTCGAGCCCGAGCCGCCCGCCTCCCTGGCGCCGAACGGTCCGCACGTGGGTGGCCCGAGTGTGGACCCGAACGACCTTTGGGCCGCGCTGCAGCAGTCCCCGGTCCGGCCCGAGCCGACCGGCGACCGGCCCCGGTTCCAGGCGCAGGCCTCCTGGCCGTCGCACCAGGACCCGTGGGCGGCTCTCCAGCGCGACCGGTCCGGCGCGACCGGTCCGGCGACGCCGGCGTCGCCGCCGGTTCCTTCGCGCGGGGCGCTGTCGGCCATTCGGTCCTCTTCCGGCCCGTTGCCGGAACCCGCTTCGCCGGCTGCCGACGCGTCGAAGGCTGATGGGCCCGCTCGCGGCGGGGGATTCGGTTCGTTCCCGGTGTCGCCGCCGGCGACGATGTCCGCCGCCCGACCGGTACAGCTCGAAGCCTGGGAGGTCCGGGCCGAGCTCTGGGCGCTGCAGCAGGACAAGCCGTGGCGGTACGTCGCGGAACTGCAGGCGGTCCGCGCGGAGTGCCGGGCCGCCGAGGCCGAGTACCGCACGCTCAAGGCCGACCTGGTATCGGTCGCGACCGACCTCATATCGGTCCGGGGCGAGGTGACGAAGGCCGCCGCGGACCTGAAGGCGGCCGGCCGGAGCCTGCTCGTGTCCGGCGCCGAACTGGACGAGTTCGAGGCCGAGCTGGAGCTGATGGCGGCGAGGTTCCGTTCGCTGCGGGTGCTGGAGGCCGGCGACGACCTGCCGCAAGAACGGCCGAACGGCGAGCTGCCAGAGGAACAGCCGGACGACGAGCGACCACAAGAGACGCCGCTCGGTGAGCCGTTTCAGGATCAGCCGGATGGCGGGCTGCTCCAGGAGCGGCCGGATGGCGGGCTGCTCCAGGAGCGGCCGGATGGTGGGTTGCCGCAGGAGCAGACCGATTTCCAAACCGAATCGGCTGCGGAACCGGATGTTGTCGCCGCGCTCAGGGCCTTCATGGCGGCCGTGCCGCAGACCGTTACCGCGCCTGAGGGGGACCCTCCAGCGGACCAAGACCTTGAGGATCCGGACGCCGGACCGAAGGCGTCCCTGGTGCCGGTACCCACGCCGAAAGCAGCCGCCGTGGTGCGGCCGGAGCCCGAGCCGGAGGTCGAGGACTTCGGCGCGCTCGTGCGGGTCGTGCGGCAGTACATGCGAGCGGTTCGGCGGGATGCGTTGGCCGAGCGTACGGCCAATGGTCCGGAAGACGAACCGTTCGGTGGGACCGATGCCGGCGAGAAGCCGCTGTCCGACGTCGCCGTCTCGCCGGCGCCAAGGTTTCCGGCGCCGAGGCTGACCCTTGCCGACCGATCGCGGGCCGAGCACGATCGGTCGCGGGCAAGCCGGTGGCGGCGGTTCGGGCGCCGGACCGACGGCGCGCCGGGGACCGACCGGACCGCGACCACCGACCGGACCGCAACCACTGAGCAGACCGCAACCACCGAGCAGACCGTAAAGACCGAATGGTCCGCCGGCACCCAGTGGCCCGGAGGCGCCGAGGCGAATGGCGCGAGGACGCGGCCCGGTCCGGCACGGCCGCGGGCGCACCGGCGGCAGGCGCGGCGCACGGTCAGCGCCGCGGTCACGCTGTTCGTCGCGCTGGTCACGCTCGGCACCGGAACCATGGTCGCGTTGAAGATGACCGGTTCGCTGCCGAGCCGCGCGTTCCAGGTCGGCGACTGCGTGGCCCAGACCGCCGACCGCGCCACCGTGGTCGACTGCGACGCCCGCGGGGCATTCGAGATCACCCAGCGGGTCTCGCGGGCAGACCATTGCCCGGAAGCGGACCAGCCGTTCGTGATCCAGGATGGGACGCTGTTCTGCCTCGTCCCGGTCGCGGGCAGTCACCGCCCGTAGCCGCGGAGTGCACCAGCGAACGAAGGTCTTGTCCGCGGAAAACGCCGGTGTTACGGTTCGCCCATTACGAAATCGTCGAATCAGTTCGACACGGGCGAACGGTCGCTGGCTGCGGAAACGGGCACCGGTGCGGAGCCGCGACCAGCGATGCGCCGGTGGTGCGGCGACCGGCACGGCACGGCGACCGGCACGGTGTGGCGACCGGCACGGTGTGGCGACCGGCACGGTGTGGCGACGGCAGCCGAACGGGGGCACTGCGACGGGTCGGCGCCGCAGCAGGGCGGCGGGATGGCCGGGATGACGCGGGCGCTGCGACGGGTCGGCGCCCCAGTAGGGCGGGGCACGGCGGGGCGGGGGCTACAGAGGGGACCGGCGGCAAGACAGAGGGCCAGCGGCAAGACGGTGGAAGGAGGAGACTCGGACAATGGCAGTGACCATCGCGGACGTGGCCAAGCACGCCGGCGTGTCGCGTAGCACGGTGTCGTACGTGCTCAGCGGCAACCGATCCATCTCGCCCGAGACCATCGCCCGGGTCGAGGCCAGCATCGCCGAGCTGCAGTTCCGCCCGCACGCCGGCGCGCGGTCCATCCGGACCAAACGGACCGGAGTCATCGCCATGGCCCTGCCGCTGGTGCACGGTCCGCACAACCAGGTCCAGATGCCGTATGTCTGGGCCGCCCTCACCGCCGCCCAGGACGCGGGGCTCAAGCTGCTCATGCTGACCGACGACGACGGTACGTCGGCGATCCGCGACGCGGTCGGCACGGCGCTCGTCGACGGCGTGATGCTCATGGAGGTGCAGCAGAAGGACCCGCGGGCCCGGCTGCTGCGCTCGCTGCACTGCCCGGCCGTATTGGTCGGCACGCCCGACAACCCATACGGTCTGCCGTACGTCGACTTCGACTTCGCCGCCTGCGGCCGGGCCTCGGCCGAGCACCTGCTGGCGCGCGGGCACACCCACGTCGGCTTCCTCGGCCAGCATCCCGAAACGTACCGCCGCGGCGTCGCGTACGCCGCCCATGCCCGCGACGGGGCCCTCGACGCGCTGCGCGAGCAGGGCGCCCGGGCCACCTGGACCTCCTGCCAGCCGTCGGCCGGCGGGGTGGCCGACGCGCTGAGCGACCTGCTGACCCGCGACCCGGGCGTCACCGCGATGATCGTGTACAACGAGTGGGCCCTGCCGCTGGTCGTCGACCGGCTCGCCGGGCTCGGCCGGTCCGGCGTCGACATCGTCGCCATCTGCCCCGACGACGCCGTCGACCGGCTCGCCCGGCCGGTCACCTCGGTCTCCCTGCCGGTGGAAGAGCTGGCCCGCACCGCGGTCCAGCGGCTCGCCGGCGTGCTCAACGGCGAGGCCCAGCCGTCCGTCACGATGCTGGCCCCCGTCCTGAAGGTCCGCTGACGCGACCACACCCCTGGAAAGAACGACACCCCATTCGGTCTGTCGAATCAGTTCGACAGCCAGAGAGGCGCCCCGACATGAAAAGACTCGCAGTCGCCCTCGCCGCCGTCCTCACCCTCGCCGCCTGCGGGGACGGCGCCGGCGGCGGCCGGCCGGACGCCGGCACCCTCACCGAGATCGACTACTACGAGGCCGCGCCGCAGAACACGCAGCTGCCGAAGATCCTCGACGAGTGCGCCGCGCAGACCGGCGTGAAGATCGAGCACCAGCAGGTGCCGCGCGCCCAGTTCATGCCCAAGCTGCTGCAGCAGGCGTCGAGCCGCTCGCTGCCCGATCTGGCCCTCGTCGACAACCCCGACCTGCCGCAGCTGGCCGCCACCGGCGGACTGGTCCCGCTGAAGGACTTGCCGACCGAGGGTTTGTACCCGTCGATCGTGGCCGCCGGCAAGTACAAGGGCGACACGTACGGTATCGCCCCCGGCGTCAACGGTCTGGCCCTCTA
Organism: Dactylosporangium sp. CA-092794; assembly: GCF_050948465.1. Taxonomy (NCBI): domain Bacteria; kingdom Bacillati; phylum Actinomycetota; class Actinomycetes; order Micromonosporales; family Micromonosporaceae; genus Dactylosporangium; species Dactylosporangium sp. CA-092794. The sequence goes on from NZ_CP192044.1 coordinate 6,214,314, forward strand.
CTACAACCAGGACCTCTTCACCCAGGCCGGGCTGCAGCCACCGAAGACCTGGGACGAGCTGACCGCGGCCGCCAAGGCGCTGACCAAGGGCAACCGTTACGGCGTCGCGTTCTCCGCCGTCGGCACCGAGGAGGGCAGCTTCCAGTTCGAACCGTTCTTCTGGACCGCGGGCGCCAGCCTGTCCAAACTGGACTCGCCGGAGGCCGTGCGGGCGCTGAGCCTGTGGCAGGACCTCGTCCAAGCGAAGGCCGCCTCGAAGTCGGTGGTCACCTGGACCCAGGCCGACGTCAACGACCAGTTCATGGCCGGCAACGCGGCCATGATGGTCAACGGTCCGTGGCAGCTGCCCACGCTCGACAAGAAGGCGGACCTGAAGTTCGGCATCGTGCCGATCCCGATCCCGGCGCCGACCGCCAAGCCGGTGACCCCGCTCGGCGGCGAGATGTGGACGGTCGGGCACAGCGACCCGCAGCGCGAGGCCAAGGCGCTCGCCGTGCTCAAGTGCCTGCTGGGCCCGGACAAGAGCCTCGAATGGTCCAAGGACGCCGGCTACATCCCGAGCAACCAGGCCGCCGCGCGGCAGCTCGCGCAGGGCGACCCGCGGCTGGCCGCCTTCGTCGAGGAGGTCGCCACCGCACAGGCCCGCACCGCCGAGCTCGGCACCGCGTACCCGAAGGCGAGCGAGGCCCTGTTCAACGCGATCCAGGCGTGCCTGGCCGGCGGCAAGTCGCCGGAGGAGGCCCTCAAAGCCGCCCAGGCCTCGCTGGGATGAGCCTGCGCAGGCTGGGCTTCGTGCTCCCGGCGTGGTTGTACCTGGTCGTGTTCTACCTGTACCCGCTCGCGACCAACGTGCGAATGGGCTTCCAGGACTTCACGGTCTCGTCCTTCTACACCGGTGTCGCACCGTTCGCCGGGCTGCGGAACTACCGCGAGGTGTTCCGCGACCCGGCGTTCGCCGGAACGGTCATGAACACGGTCCTGTTCACCGCCGGATCGCTGGCGTTGCAGTTCGGCGTCGGGCTCGCGCTGGCGGTGTTCTTCCGGCGGACCTTTCCACTCAACGGTCTGCTGCGCTCGCTGCTGCTGGTCCCGTGGCTGCTGCCGCTGGTGGTTTCCGGTACGGCGTGGCGGTGGATCCTCGAGACCGATTCCGGCGTGCTGAACCAGACGCTGCTGGGGCTGCACCTGATCGGCGAACCGATTCCGTGGCTCGCCAGCACGAGCGTGGCGCTCGCCGCGGTCACGCTGGTCAACGTCTGGGTCGGCATACCGTTCAACATGGTGATCCTCTACGGCGGGCTGCAGGCGATCCCGGCCGAGCTCTACGAGGCGGCGCAGCTCGACGGCGCCGGCGCGGGGCAGCGCTTCCGGCACCTCACGCTGCCGCTGCTGCGGCCGGTCACCTCGGTCGTGCTCACGCTCGGCCTGATCTACACGCTGAAGGTGTTCGACGTCATCATGGTGCTCACCCAGGGCGGCCCGGCGGACTCGTCGCAGACGCTGACCACCTACTCCTACGACCTTTCCTTCCAGCAGCTCGCGTTCGGCCGCGGCGCGGCGGTCGGCAACCTGCTGATCCTGGTCGCCGTGGTGTTCGCGTTCGGCTACTTGCGCGCGGAACGGCGCGCATCGTGAGGCGCGCGCTGAACACCGCGGTCGGCGTGCTGGTGCTGGCCGTCATGTTGTTTCCGCTGTACTGGATGATCAACGCGTCGCTGCTGCCGTCCACGGAGCTGGTTCGGTCCACGCCGGTCTGGCTGCCGATCCACGGCACGCTGGACGGCTACCGCAACGCGCTGGGCAGCCAGGGCCGCCACCTGCTCACCAGCGTCTACGTGGCGCTCGGGACGGTCGCGGTCACGCTCATGGTCGCCGTGCCGGCCGCTTACGGTCTGGCCCAGGCCGGCGCGCCGCTGCGCCGTCCGCTGCTGTTCGGTCTGCTCGTCGCGCAGATGATCCCGGGCATCGTGATGGCCAACGCGTTCTACGTCGCCGCCAACCGGCTGTACCTGCTCAACACGCCGCTCGCGCTGATCCTGGCCGACTCCACGCTGTGCGTGCCGTTCGCCGTGCTCATCCTGCACGCGTTCATGCGCGGCATCCCCGGTGAGCTGCGGGAGGCGGCCCAGCTCGACGGCGCCTCGGCGCTGCGCACGCTGAGGTCGGTGATCCTGCCGGTCAGCCGCAACGCGATCATCACCGCGAGCCTGTTCTCGTTCCTGTTCGCCTGGGCGGACTTCCTCTTCGCGGTCACGCTGACCACCCGCGACGAGGCCGCCCCGATCACCGTCGGCATCTACCGTTTCATCGGCGCGCACCTGAGCGACTGGAACAGCGTGATGGCCACCGGCGTCATCGCCTCGCTGCCGGTCGCCGCGCTGCTCGTCCTCGCCCAGCGCTACGTCGCGGCCAGCATCACCAGCGGCAGCGTCTAGGATTAGGAGACCGTCCACTGTGTCCACTCAGCTGACCTGGCGGCACGGCCACCACGTGCTCGTCGCCGAGCCGTGGGGCGCCGACAGCGTCCGGGTCCGGGCCGGCCTGCACCGGGTGCGGACCGATCTGCCCGGCGCGCTGCTGCCCCGCCCGCCGGCCGCGCCCACCGCCACCGTCGAGGGCAACGCGCTCGTCAACGGGCGGCTGCGGGTCGAGGTGAGCCCGGGCGGGCTGCTCACCGCGTCCCGCACCGACACCGGCGCCGAGCTGCTGCGCGAGCAGCCGGCCCACTTCTGGTGGCCGGGCGCGCGGCACTTCGACGCCTCCGCCGACGGGCTGCACCGGGTCGAGCAGCGCTTCGCCGCCTACCCGGGCGAGCGCTTCTACGGCCTGGGCCAGCACGGCCACGGCCGGTTCGACCAGAAGGGCATGGTGCTGGACCTGCAGCAGCGCAACGGCGAGGTGACCATACCGTTCACGGTCTCCAGCCGCGGATACGGTCTGCTGTGGAACAGCCCCGCGATCGGCCGGGTCGAACTCGCCGAGAACGGCACCCGCTGGGTCGCCGACCGGGCTCACCAGATCGACTACTGGCTCACCGCGGGCGCGCCCGCGGACGTGCTGCGCCGCTACGCGGAGGTGACCGGGCCCGCGCCCGAGCTGCCGGCGTGGGCGTCGGGCTTCTGGCAGAGCAAGCTGCGGTACGCCGACCAGGCCGAACTGCTGGCGGTGGCCCGCGAGTACCATCGCCGCGGCCTGCCGCTGTCGGTCATCGTCGCCGACTACCTGCACTGGCGCCACCTCGGCGACTGGGACTGGGACACCGAAGCCTGGCCCGACGCCGCCGCCATGGCCGAGGAGCTGCGGGCGCTCGGCGTCGAGCTGGCCGTATCGGTCTGGCCGTCGGTCAGCCCGCTGTCGGCGAACCACGAACCGATGCGCGCCGCCGGGCTGCTCGTCGCGACCGACAACGGCGCGGCGGTACACGCGGAATGGCCGGACGGGCAGACCGATGCGCCCATCGGGGTGTCGTTCTACGACGCCACCGACCCGCGGGCCCGGGAGTTCCTCTGGTCGCGGGTGCACGACTCCTACGGCAAGGACGGCGTGCGGGCGTTCTGGCTGGACGCCTGCGAGCCGGAGATGCGGCCCGGCCACTTCCACAACCTCAGCCTCGCCGCCGGTCCGGGCGCCGAGGTCGCGAACCTTTACCCGCGCGAGCATGCCCGCGGCGCCTACGAGTACCTGCGCGGCCGGGGCGAGACCGAGGTGCTCACCCTGGTCCGCTCGGCGTGGGCCGGTTCCCAGCGCTACGGTGCGGCCCTGTGGTCCGGTGACATCCCGGCCACGTTCGAGGCGCTGGCCATGTCGGTGCGGGCCGGGCTCAACGTGGCGCTGAGCGGCATGCCGTGGTGGACCACCGACATCGGCGGCTTCCACGGCGGCGACCCGGCCGACCCGCGGTACCGGGAGCTGCTCGTGCGCTGGTTCCAGTTCGGCGCGTTCTGCCCGCTGTTCCGGTTGCACGGCCACCGCGAGCCGCGGACCGAAAAGGCCGGCGTCGGGGTCGCCGGCGGACCGAACGAGGTCTGGTCGTACGGCGCGGAGGTCTACGCCGTGCTCACCCGCTTCCTGTGGCTGCGCGAGCGGCTCCGCCCGTACCTGCACGAGCAGCTGCGCACCGGCCTGCCGCTGCTGCGCCCGCTGCTGCTGGAGTTCCCCGGCGACCCGGCCGCCTGGGACGTCGACGACGCGTTCCTGTTCGGCCGCGACCTGCTGGTCGCGCCGGTGACCGCGGCCGGCGCCCGCGAGCGCGCGGTGTACCTGCCGGCGGGCGCCACCTGGACCCATACCGATTCCGGCACCACGTTCCCGGGCGGGCGGCGCGTCACCGTCGACGCGCCGCTGGCCCGGATTCCCTTGTTCCTGCGAGACGACGCCCGTCTCCCGATCAACCAGGAGGACTGATGTCCCGCGCAGCTCCGCCAGGCCGCCTCATCGCCGTCCTGCTCCTCGGCCTGTCGCTGGCGGCGGTGCCGTCCGCGGCGCACGCCGCCGACACCACCGTCACCGTCGACCTCGCCGCCACCGGCAAGACCCCCACCGGCGCCGGCGCCGGGTTCCTCTACGGTCTCAGCCAGGACGGCTCCGCCCCGGCCGACAACCTGCTGCAACCGTTGCGGCCCACGCTGTTCCGCGGCGGCGGCGCCCGCATCGCCGGCCACGGCTGGATCGGCGACGGCTACGCCGCCGGCAGCGGCTACCGGGTGCGGATCGACTCGGCCGTCGCCCAGGCCCGCCGGGTCACCGCCGCGCCCCACAACGCCACCTACCACCTGCTCGTGTCCGACGTGTGGGGCGCCGACACCGAGCAGCCGGCCAATACGGTCTACCCGTGCGACAACGGCGACTGCACCAACTGGCGCTCGTTCATCACCCGGCTCGTCGGTGACGTGCGCGCGTCGGGCGTGCGCGTGCGGTACGATATCTGGAACGAGCCGGACGGCACCGGCTTCTGGCCGCGCGGCGTCAACAGCGCCCAGTACTACCAGATGTGGGACACCGCGGTCACCGAGATCCGCCGGCTCGACCCGTCGGCCGTCATCGTCGGGCCGTCGTACTCCGGCTACAACCACGGCTGGCTGGACGCCTGGGTGGCCCGCACGAAGGCCGACGGCACCCTGCCGAACGTGCTCAACTGGCACTTCGGCAACGACCCGCTCGCCGACGCGGCCGACGCGCAGGCCGTCCTCGCCGCGCGCGGTGTCGCCCAGCTGCCGCTGACCATCGACGAGTACCTGTTCGCGCAGCAACAGCAGCCGGGCTACCTCGCGTGGTTCCTCGACCGGCTCGCGGCCTCCGGCGTCTCCGCGGCCGCGCACGCGATCTGGTCCGACTGCTGCACCGCCGGCACGCTCGACTCGGTCCTGTGGAACGGCCAGCCGACCGGCCAATGGTGGGTCTACCGGGCGTACGCCCAGATGACCGGCAACCTGGTCGGCGCCAACGGTTCGGGCCCGATCGGAGTCGCGGCGACCATTGACCGCACCGCCGGGCGCGCGGTCGCCCTGCTGGGCAACCAGACCGGCCAGACCGGAACGACCACGGTCGCGTTCAGCGGCGTGCCGTCCTGGCTGGTGACCAACGGCCGGGCCCGGGTGACCGTCCAGCGCATCGTCAACCAGTCACCGCTGAGCGGCCCGGCCGTCGTCAGCAGCGGCGACGTGACGGTGAGCGGTGGCGCGCTGAGCGTGGCCGTGCCGATGACGTCGGGCAGCGACGCCTACACGGTGACGCTCGGCACCCCGCTCGACGGCGGCACGACCGGCGGACCGACCATTGTGGACGCCAACGGCCCCGACTTCAGCTACGGAGCCAACTGGGGCGTGACGACCGGCGTGCCGGACATGTACGCGGGCACCGCCAACTGGAGCTTCGTAGCCGGCGCGACGGCCACGTTCCGCTTCACCGGCACGCAGGCCGCCCTGCACGCGGTCCGCGACGTGGACCAGGGCCGGATGACGGTGGCGGTCGACGGGGGAGCGGCATCCACGGTGGACAACTACGCGCCGGCCCGCAACGCGTCGGGCGTCGTGTGGACCAGCCCGGTCCTGGCCAACGGTCCGCACACCCTGACCATCGTCAACACCGGCCAGCGCAACCCGGCCAGCACCGGCACCAACATCGCGCTGGACCGCGCCGACGTCACGACGGCGGCGGTGTCCACGTTCGACGGTACCGACGGACGGTTCTCCTACGGCGCGAACTGGGGCCTCACCACGGGCGTGCCGGACATGTTCAACGGCACCGCGAACTGGAGCTTCACCGCCGGGGCGACCGCCACCTTCACCTTCACCGGCACCGGCGTCGCGCTGCACGCGGTGCGTGACACGGACCAGCAGATCATGGCCCTGTCGGTGGACGGCGGCGCGGAGTCCCTCATGGACAACTACGCGCCGGTGCGCAACGCCTCCGGGGTGGCCTGGACCAGCCCGGGGCTGGCCGCCGGCACCCACACCCTGCGGATCCGGGTCACCGGCACGAAGAACCCGGCCAGCAGCGGCTGGAACGTGGCGCTGGACAGCGCCGACGTGACGCCCTGACCGGGTAAAGGTTCCGGTCCGCCCGCGGCCGGGCGGACCGGAACCGAAACGCCGGGTTACGGTACGGTCTTCTCGATCGCGGCGGGCCCGAGCTCGTCGAGCTCGTGCTGGGCGCGCTGGACGTTCTTCGGCGTCGGGTCGTGCCCCTCGGCCTCGGCCAGGTCCTCCGCTGTCCACTGCTGGTCCGCTCCGGTGCGGACCTCGTGCCGGCCGTTGGCGTCGACGGTGCGCGCAGCGGCCGGCGTTCCCGAAATGATCGGTGTCTCCTCGTCCATACCATTATTCGTACCCGCCCGGGGACCGGGTAAGCCAGAGCCCGGGCCGCCGGGCGCCGGACGGCGGCCCGGCAGTGTTCACGCTGGTCGCGAGCGGTCCGCACGGTGGCAAGGCGGCCAAGCCGCAGCCTCGGGCCCGGCGGTTACGGTCCGGCACGGGCGGTGGCAGGGTGTGGCCGCGCGGTGGGCACGATGCGTGCGCGGTGGCCCTAACGGCCGTAATCGCCGGGTTGCCACATGTGCTCACGCCGGCCCCACGGCCGTAACCGCGGGGGTCGCCACATCTGCTCACGCCGGCCCCCACGGCCGTGACCGCGGGGGCCGCCGGATGTGCTCGCGGCGGCCGCCGCGGCCGTAACCGCGGCGGCCGCCGCCTGTGCTCACGCCGTGACGACCGTCTCCGGAACGTCGACGGTCAGGCGCACCGTGAGGCTGATCCGGTCGCCGCGGAACAGGTCGTGCGAATACTCGAACGGCACGCCGTCCGCGTCCCGGGTCGTGCGGACCACGGACAGCAGGGGCGCGTCCTTGGCCAGCCCGAGGACGCCCGCCTCGTCCGCATCGGCCAGCACGATCTCGATGTTCTCGATCGCGGTGTCCGGCCGGGTGTCGAAGTTCTCCGCCAGCAGGTCGTAGAGCGATCCGACCAGCGGCAGTTCGAGCAGGCCCGGGAAGCGCGCGGCCGGCAGCCGGGCGTGCTCCAGCGACATCGGCTCGCCGTCGGCCAGCCGGATCCGCACGATGTCGAACACGTGCGAGCCCTCCGGCAGGTCCAATGCGGCGGCCGTCGGGGTGTCGGCCATGACGAGCGCGGTGCCCAGGACCCGGGTGCCCGCGTGCATGCCCTGACGGCGCAGCAGTTGCGGTACCCCCACAATCCGGGACAGGTCGCGGTCGACCTTTGGCAGCCCGACGAACGTGCCGCCTCCCCGACCCGGCACCCGGCGGACCGCACCCGTGCGCTCCAGCGTGGCCAGCGCCTGGCGGACCGACGAACGGCTCACGCCGAAGGTCTGGGCCAGATCCCGCTCGCCGCCGAGGCGTTCACCGGGCGCGAGGCCGCGGTCGCGGATGTGGTCGAGGATGCGTCTGTGCACGTCGGCGGCGACGGCCCCCCCGCTGGCCGTGCCGCCGTTGATGACGATCGCGGTGCTGCTCATGCCAGCGCCGCCAGTGATTCGGGCAGCACCTGGCCGCCGTCGACGACCAGGGTCTGGCCGGTGATGAACCCGGCCTCGTCGCTGGCCAGGAACAGGCACGCGTGGCCGATGTCGGCGACGTCGCCGAGCCGGCCGAGCGGGATGGATGCGGTCATCTGGTCGATGTAGTCCTCCCCGAGGGCGGCGAGGCCCTCGGTCAGCACGTTGCCGGGCAGCACGGCGTTGACCGTGATGCCCTTGCGGGCCAATTCGATGGCGGCGGTACGCACGAAGCCCAGCTGCGCCGCCTTGCTGGCCCCGTAGTGGGACCAGCCCGGAAACCCGGTCACGGGGCCGGTGATCGAGGACGTGACGACGACCCGGCCGTGGCCGCTCGAGGCCAGGGCCGGCGTGCACGCCTGCACGCTGAACACGGTACCTTTGACGTTGACGCCGAACACCCGGTCGAATTCGGCCTCGGTCATGGTGTCTAATGTGGACTCGGGAAAGATCCCGGCATTGGCGCACAGCACGTCAATGCCGCCGAACTGTTCCACGACGGCGGCCGCCATCGCGTGGCATTCGTCCACGTTGGACACGTCGGCGACGCAGACGGCCGCCTTCAGCTCGGTCGCGGCCGCGTCCAGGGCGGCCCGGTCCCGCCCGACGATCGTGACATTGGCCCCGGCCGCGGCGAAGACGGCGGCGATACCGCGGCCGATGCCGCGGCTGCCGCCGGTCACGACGACGGAGCGCCCGGCGACTGATGTGAACACACGAACTCCTTCAGAACTTGGACAGATACGACTCGGCCAGCGCGCAGGTGCCCGCGGTGAACTCCGCGCCCGTGGACAACGCGAGGTCGGTATCGCCGTGCGACCCGATCCAGGCGACCAGCAGTAGCCGCCGCATCAGGACGAACGTCGATATCTCCGCCTCGTCCGCCCCAGGCATCGGACGCACTGCGCGATATCCGTCGACCCACGCCGCGATCAACTCCGGCGCCCGTGGGTCGTGCTCGAGGAACGATAGCGCCGAACCCAGGTCATACAGAAACCAGCCAAATCCACAGTCGTCGAAGTCAATGACGAAGGTGTCCGAATCATCCACAAGCAGGTTCGCCAGCCGCAGGTCGGCGTGGATGAGGCCATAGCGGTCCCGACCCTTGCCGAAGACCGCCAAACGGTGACGCAGAGTAGCGTCGAGGCGACCGAGTATTTTGATCTCCGCCGGACCGATCCCGGGGCCGTCCTGCCACCGCCCCCAGCGCGCCGCGGGGCCGAACGCGGCGTCGTAGTCCCACGCGAACCGGGTGAACCGGGGCGGCCGGCGCCAGCGCAGGGCGTGCTCGTGCATCCGGGCGGTGATCCTGCCGAGCGTGCCGAAGGCCCGCGGCAGGTCGGTGTCGGGCGGCTCGGTGCCGGGCAGGTGCTCGAACATCACCACCCGGCGCGGCTCCTCCGGCGGCCCGGCCGGCACGGTGACCACCCGCCGGCCGTAGACGCTCGGCAGCACCTGCGGGGTGCGGATCCCGGCCTCCGTGCGCAACGCGTTCAGCCACGCCAGCTCGGCCTCGATCGCCTCGAGCGTGTGGTACCCCGTGCGGTGCACCCGCAGCACCGTGCGCCGCCCGGCCGGGTCGTCGACCGCGAACGTGGCGTTCTCGCTCACGTTGAGCAGGGTCAGCGTCGCGGCGGGGTCGACCGGGTAGTGCCGCAGGGCGGCCCGGGCCACCTCCAGCGGGGTCACCGCGACTTGCCGATCGCGGTCGCGGTGCGGTCCAGGATCTCGTCGGCGAGCTCGTCGCTGAGCAGGATGCCGGGCTTGTACTGCAGCACCCGCGGGTCCAATGTGGAGAAGATCGCCCAGATCCCCTGCTCGTACAGCCGCCGCATGACCAGTTTGGCGCCCTCGGGGTGGTTGAACTCCAGACCGATGACCAGACCGTTCTGCCGGATGCCGACGAGCCAGTCCGGATAGCGCTGCCGGATCTCCTGCAGACCGTTGGCGAACCGTTCGGTCAGCGCCGCGACCCGGTCCTTTGTGGACGGTCGCAGGGTGATCTCCAGGGTCTTCAGCGCGGCGACGCAGCCCAGTTCCGCCCCGCCGAACGTGGAGATGTGCCCGAAGCCGTCCTCGGTGAGCCAGCCGGCGGCGCGCTCGCCGACGAGCACCGCGGTGATCGGGTACACCCCGCCGGACAGGCCCTTGCCGGTCACCAGCAGGTCCGGGGCGATGCCGTGCTTGGTGATGCCCCACAGCTCGCCGGTGCGCATGAGCCCGGTCTGCACCTCGTCGGCGATGTAGAGGGTGCCGTGGCGCTCGCACAGCGCCTTGACCCCCTCCAGGTAGCCGGGCTCGGGCAGCGGGAAACCGTACGTGGCCGGAATGGTCTCCATGATGACCGCGGCCACGTCACCGTTGCGCAGCGCCTGCCGCATCGCGTCGAGGTCGTTGAACGGCACCTGGGTGAACTCGTCGGGCCGGTCGGCCAGGAACATCCGGGTGAACCGGTCGTCGCCGGCCGCGACGGCGAGGCCGGTGTGGCCGTGGTACGCCTTGATGACCGAGACGATCCGCCGGCGCCGGGTCGCGTGCCGGGCGGTCTTCAGCGCGATGTCGACCGCCTCGCCGCCGCCGCTGCCGTAGATCACCTTGCCGATGCCCGGCGGCGCGCTGGTGACCAGCGCCTCGGCCAGCGCCGCGCGGGCGATGGACGGGAAGTGGTGGTTGCCGACGTCGAAATGGTCGAGGCCGTCGCGGACCGCGGCGACCACCTCGGGATTGCGGTGGCCGAGGTTGTAGGTGCCGCCGTTGAGGTGCACGTCGATGAGCCGGCCGCCGTCCATGTCGTAGAGGAAGTACTCCTCGCGGCGGTCGATCACCAGCGGCACGCCGGCGTCGGACCAGAAGTTCGTCTTCCCCGGGTTCCAGTAGCGGCGCGACGCGTCGAGGACCTCGGACTTGTCGGCGAAGTTGAAAATGGTGCGCCTCCTCCGGACCGAATCGGCGTATTGGTACGGAGGTGTAGCAGCGCCCATGGGGCCCGGTCAATCGGCGTCACATGGTTTTTACCTGGCCGTAGCGGGCCGGTGCGCAACCGAATGGTCTGGTTCCCTTCACCGTTTCTCCAGACCTTTTCGCGCAGCGGAGACGAAGGGCACTGCCGTGACCACTCAGGAGAATCTCAGCGCCGAGGCGATCGAGGAAGCCCCGGTGCCCCGTGCGGGCAACACGCTCAAGGTGGGTGCGGTCGGGCTGGCCGGCGTGCTGTTCATGGCCGTCGCCAACGCCGCTCCCATCACGGCCATGACCGGCAACGTGCCGATCGCGGTCGCGTTCGGCAACGGCATCGGCGCCCCGGCCGGCTTCCTCGTCGCGACCGTGGTGCTCACCCTGTTCAGCGTCGGTTTCGTCGCGATGGCCCGGCACATCACCACCGCCGGTGCGTTCTACGGCTTCGTCACCCACGGGCTCGGCCAGGTGTGGGGCATGGCCACGGGCCTGCTCGCCACCGTCGCCTACGTGGTGTTCGAGGGTTCGCTCATCGGCATCTTCTCGTACTTCGCCCACGACGCCCTCGACAAATGGTTCGGCTGGGACGTCAACTGGTTGCTGCTCGGCGCGATCGGCATCGTCGTCATCGGGCTGCTCGGCTACTTCGACATCAACATCGCCGCGGTGTTCCTCGGCGTGATGCTCATCGCCGAGGTCATCCTGCTCACCGCGCTCGCGCTATCGGTGCTGTTCCACGGCGGCGGCCCCGACGGCTGGCTCGCGACGGCGGTCAACCCGTTCTCGGCGTTCAAGGACCTGCCCGCGGGCGGCGGCTTCGACCTCCAGGCCGCCGGCGCGCCGCTGGCCGCCGGCACCGCGGCGCTCGGCCTGTTCTTCGCGTTCTGGTCCTGGGTCGGCTACGAGACCACCGCGGTCTACGGCGAGGAGTCGCGCAACCCGAAGCGGATCGTGCCCCGGGCCACCCTCATCGCGGTCGTCGGGCTCGGCCTGTTCTACACCTTCGTGTCCTGGATGGTCATCGCCGGCGACGGCCGCAAGGACGCCGTCGACCTGGCCGCCAATGACTCGATCGGCATGTTCACCAAGCTCGCCGAGAAGAACCTCGGCGGGTCGTGGGTGACGTACCTGTACCTCTTCCTCATCGTCTCCGGCTCGTTCGCCTGCGCACTGGCGTTCCACAACGCCGCCTCGCGCTACATGTTCGCCTTCGGCCGCGACATCCCGGCGCTGCACGGCAGCCTTGGCGCCACCCACGCCAAGCACCGCTCGCCGCACATCGCCTCGCTGGTGCAGAGCATCATCACCGCGGTCGTCACCGTCGGGTTCTACTTCCTGACCGTCAAGGGCGACGACCCCTACACCGGCGGCTACGTCTACCAATACGGTCTGCTCGCCCTGGTCGGCACCATGGCCATCCTGCTCGTGCAGTCCATCACGTCGGTGGCGGTCATCTGGTACTTCCACGTCAAGAAGACCCACCCGGGCAACCTCGTGACCACCGGGATCATCCCGGCCCTCGGCGGCATCGGTATGCTCTACGTCGTCTACCTGCTGTTCAGCAACCTCGAGTTCGCCGGCGGCGGCGCGGCCGGCTCGCCGTTCTTCCACGCCATCCCGTATCTGGTCTTCGGCACGTTCGCGGTCGGCCTGGTGCTGGTGTTCGTGCTGAAGATGCGCAGCCCCGCCACCTACGCCGCGATCGGCCGGCACGTCTTCGACGAAGCCAAGGAACGGGAGTAACGCGCCCCATGGACTGGAACCCGGACGCCGAGGCCGACCCGGCGACACTCGTGTACACGTTCGGCGGCACGGCCCCGGTGGCGTCGCTGGCCCCCGGCACCGTGCTGTACACGTGGACGCGGGACTGCTTCGGCGGCCGGGTCCGGTCCACATCGGACCTCGCCAGCCAGGTGTGCGACCCGCGCTACCTCAACCCGCAGACCGGACCGTTTCACATCGAGGGCGCCGAGCCCGGCGACACGCTGGTCGTGCACTTCCTGAGCATCGAACCACGGTACGACTGGGGCGTGAGCACGACCGTACCGTTCTTCGGCTCGCTGACCGCGACCGGGCTCACCGCGATGCTGCACGAGCCGCTGGCCGAGCGCACCTGGTACTACGAGCTCGACCTCACCGAGCGGCTCGTGCGCTACAGCGCGCTGGACTCCGCCTTCCGGGCGGACCTGCCGCTGGACCCGATGCACGGCACCGTCGGCGTCGCGCCGCCGCTGAGCGAGGTGCGCTCGTCGCTGACCCCCGGCAGCTGGGGCGGCAACATGGACACCCCCGAGATGCGCGCCGGCACCACGTGCTACCTGGGCGTCAACGTCGAGGGCGCGCTGTTCAGCCTCGGCGACGGGCACGCCCGGCAGGGCGAGGGGGAGACCTGCGGCGTGGCCGTGGAGTGCGCGATGGACACCGTCGCGGTGGTCGACCTGCTCAAGGGCGTCCCGACGCCGTGGCCGCGGCTGGAGGACGACACGTACCTCATGACCACCGGCTCGGCCCGGCCGCTCGAGGACGCCTTCCGCATCGCGCACACCGAAATGGTCCGCTGGGTGGCCGAGCTCACCGGCCAGTCCACATTGGACGCCTACCAGCTGGTGTCCCAGGCCGCGCTGACGCCGGTCGCCAACGTGGTGGACACCAACTACACGGTCGTCGCCAAGTTCCCGAAGGCGTTGCTGCGCGGCGCGGAGGCGATGGGCGGCGCGCACCACCGCCTCCGCGCGACGCCGTTCCGCCGCCCTGCCTGACGGCCGCGACGCCGTTCCGCCGCCCTGCCTGACGGCCGCGGCGTGCCGTTACCAGCGGTCGCGGTGGACCACCTCGGCCAGCGGCGTGCGCCGGCGCCAGCCGTGCCGCTCCAGGTCGGGGACCGTTTCGAGGTGGGTCACCGGGCCCAGGCAGAGCCATGCGACCGGACGTACCGTATCCGGGATGTGCAAAAGGTCGCGGAGGAACGCCTCGCGGTAGAAGGAGACCCAGCCGATGCCGAGGTCCTCGGCCGTCGCCGCCAGCCAGAGGTTCTGGATCGCCAGGCAGACCGAATAGAGCCCGGCGTCGGCGATCGCGTGCCGGCCGAGCACCGCCGGGCCGCCGCGCCGCGGGTCGTAGGTGACGACGACCGAAAGGCTGGACTCCAGCACCCCGTCGATCTTGATCCGGGCGAACCGCCGCGCCGCGTCCGGATCGAGGCTCGCCGCGAACGTGTCGCGCTCGCGCTGGACGTGCTCGAAGAACGCCCGCCGGGTCGTTTGGTCCCGAACGAGGATGAAGTCCCACGGCTGGGACAGCCCGACGCTGGGCGCCGCGTGCGCGGCGGAGAGGATCCGTGCCAGCGCCGCGTCGGGCACCGGCGCACCGGTGAACTGGGCGCGCACGTCGCGCCGCCGGTGGATGACGTCGTACAGGTCGTTGCTCATGGTGACGGGCAGGCTCCCGCTGCCTCGGGCCGCCCCGGCCGGAGCGGCGCACGGTACGCGAGGCCGGTCTTCGGACTCTCGGATCGACGCCGGCCCGCCCGCCTTCCCGGCCGGTCGGCCAGTGGCTGTCCGCGTCGGACGTGGGCGGCGGCTCCCCGATCACCGCGGCGGGCCCGTGCCGGACTCGCACCGGCTTCCCAGATTCTCCCCGTCGCCGGGGCACCTCGCGTCAGTTCGCTGGCGACACTCTAGCCGAGCCGGCCGGGTCACGTCCGCCGGCGTGGTGTAGGAGGCCAGCGCGCTGGTCGTGCCGGTTGACGTCGGGCGGCCGTCGCCGGCCGGGCGTCGGTGGCCACCGATGGTGCACCGGCGATCATCGGCGTCGCCCCCGACCGGCGCGCCGGACCGGTGCGGTTGTCGCACCCGCCGGGCGCAACCTGCGATCTGCGCGGCGGACCGGTGCGGATGTCGCACCCGCCGGGCGCAACCTGCGATCCGCGCGGCCGGGCCGGACGTATGTCTCCGTGATCATGATGCCCGCGGTGGCCGCACACCGGGTTTGCCATGATCCCGGAGACTTGTGGTACACGGGGGTACATCAGCGCTCCGTGATCATGAAAAACCGTTGGTGTCGATGCCGCGATGCGCATGATCACGGAGACTTCCGGTCGCCGCCTGTACCGCGCGGCGGCCGACGGGCGGGACGTGATCGCCGACCGTGCCCGCCCCAGATTGCTGGGACGCGCAGACCGGGCGCCACATAACCGACGGCAGGCCGGCGGCGCCGGTCGCGGTGAGCCGCAGTTCGGGTGCCCCGGCGCCGGGCGCGAGTCGGCAGGGCGCCGGATTGTTCAACGATCCGGCATTGTGCGATGCTGCAGAGCGTGACGCGTGCTACCGCTCCCGGTGACTGGGCCCTTCGGCTGGCCGATGATCGTGCGCAGCTCGATCGGGGTGGTTACGGCGAGCGGGTCGCCGAGGTGCTGCGGGATCGGATCACCGAGGGGCTGTTCCCGCCCGGGACCCGGCTGAGCGAGGAGGCGCTGCGCGAGGCGCTCGGGGTCTCCCGCAACACGCTGCGTGAGGCGTTCCGGCTGCTCTCGCACGAGGGGCTGCTCACCCACGAGTTCAACCGCGGCGTGTTCGTCCGCGAGCTCACCGCCGACGACGTGCGCGATCTCTACGCGATCCGGCGGATCCTCGAAGGCGCGGCGGTGCGGGGCGTGAACGCGGCGCCGGCCGGGGCGATCGAGCGCATCCGCGAGGCGGTGGAGTCGGCGGAGGAGGCCGCCCGCCGCGGGGCCTGGGTCGAGGTGGGTACCGCCAACATGCGCTTCCACCAGGCCGTCGCCGGGCTGGCCGGGAGCCGGCGGGTGAGTGAGACCGTGCGCCGGCTGCTGGCCGAGCTGCGGCTGGTCTTCCTGGTGATGTCCGCGCCGCGGGAGTTCCACGAGCCGTACCTGCGCACCAACCGCGAGATCTACGAGCTGCTCGCCGCCGGGGACGCCGCGGCGGCCGACCGCGCCCTGGCGACCTACCTCGACGTCGCCGAGCGCCAGCTCCTGGACGCCTTCCAGTCGTAGGCGGGCCCGCGCCGGGGCGGTAGGGGCGACGCGATCCATAGATGGTCTTGGCATTGTCTATTGCTGAATCGTTGAACAATCCTCTACCTTGGGCTGTGAGCCAGCTCTCACGATCCGTTAGGAGCCCACCCATGGCAAAGCGGACAACGGCGACACAGCCCCACGTTTCAGCGCCCCGGCGGGTCATTCTGGCCAGCCTCGTCGGCACCTCACTGGAGTGGTACGACTTCTTCCTCTACGGGTCCGCCGCGGCCCTCGTGTTCGGCAAGCTGTTCTTCCCCACCTTCGCCTCGGTGACCGCGACCCTGCTCGCGTTCGCCACCTACGCCGTCGGCTTCGTGGCCCGGCCGCTGGGCGGCATCGTGTTCGGGCACTTCGGCGACCGGGTCGGGCGCAAAGGCGTGCTGGTGGCGACGCTGCTGCTCATGGGCGGCGCGACGTTCGCGATCGGTCTGCTGCCCACCTACGCGCGGTGGGGCGCCGTGGCCCCGGTCCTGCTGGTCACGCTGCGGTTCCTGCAGGGACTCGGGCTCGGCGGCGAGTGGGGCGGTGCCGTGGTGATGACCATGGAGCACGGCGGCGACGAGCGGCGGGGACTCAACGCGTCGTGGCCCCAGGTGGGGGTGCCGGCCGGAAACCTTTTGGCGGCGGGGGTCCTCTGGGTGCTCAACGGGGCGCTGTCCGACGCGGCATTCCTGTCGTGGGGCTGGCGGGTGCCGTTTCTGCTTTCGGGGGTACTCGTGGTGGTCGGCCTCTGGATCCGTGTGGCGGTCACCGAGTCGCCGGCCTTCGCCGAGGTCGAGGGGGCTTCGGCGACGGCGCGGATGCCGCTGGTCGAGGTGCTCACCCGGCACCCGCGCAGCCTGCTGGTGGCCATGGCCGCGCGGGTGGGCACCGACGTCGCGTTCTACACCTTCACGCTGTATGTGCTGACGTACGTCACCGGCACGGTCAAGCTGCCGCGGGGCTACGCGCTGTCGGCGGTGCTCATCGGTTCGGCCGTGCAGCTGGTGCTCATACCGTTGTTCGGCGCGCTGTCGGACCGGGTCGGGCGGCGGCCGGTGTACGCGGCCGGCGCGGTCGCGGCGGCGGTGTGGGCGTTCGCGTTCTTCCCGCTGCTCGACACCGGCAACCGGGCCGCGATCGCGCTCGCCGTCGTGGTCGCCCTCGTCGCGCACGCCGCCATGTACGGTCCGCAGGCGGCGTTCGTGGCCGAACAGTTCCCGGCCCGGTTGCGCTACTCGGGTGCGTCGATGGGCTACCAGATCGCGGGCATCCTGGGCGGCGCGCTGGCCCCGATCATCGCCGTGCAGCTGGTCGCGGCGACCGGCACGGCGCTTTCGGTCTCGGCCTACGTCCTCGTCGCGCTGCTGCTCACCGGCGTGGGCCTGGCCTTCGCCCGCGACGAACGGTCCGCGAACCGGACCGAATCCGCGAACCAAACGGACTCCGTGAGCCGGACCGGGTCCGCGGACCGGACCGATTCCGCGGGCCGAACCGGCTCCGTCAACCGGACCGGGTCCGCGGGCCGGACCGATTCCGCGAGCCGGACCGGCTCCGTCAACCGGACCGGGTCCGCGGACCGGACCGATTCCGCGGACCGGACCGGCTCCGTCGACCAGGCCGGGTCCGCGGGCCAGGGTGAGGCGCGGACCGTCGCGGCGCGGACCGCCGAGGTGACCCCGTGAACCAGCGTCCCCGCGATGTCTGGACCGCCTCGCTCATGCTCGCGTTCTTCGGCCTGCTCGGCGTGATCGTCAGCGGTTTCCTGCTCAGCCTCTTCGGCTCCGACGACGACCTGCCCGGCGCCGTGTTCGCCGCGCTGGTGGCCGGCGCCGTGCTCGCCGCCGCCGAGATCGTCGCCGCGGTCTTCGTCTTCCTCGGCCACGAGTGGGCCCGCTGGTCCGCGATCGGCCTGTGCGTGCTCAACGGTCTCAGCGGTCTGCTCACCCTCACCGCCGGGGTCGTACCGCAGGCGTGTCTCGGCGTCGTGACCAACATCGCGCTGATCGTCGTGCTCAACAAGGACGATGTGAGGTCCTGGTGCCAACCGGCGTGAGGCGGGCGCCGCTGGTGATCGCGGTCGTCGTCGGCCTGGTCGCGGTCGCCGGGACATACCTGTGGCTGCGCCCGAAGGGGGCCGACGGCAACCTCGGCCGCGACGACTGCGTGAAGATCGAGGTCAGCGCCTCGACCGAGAAGGGCGACCTGCTGGCGGAGCTGGCCTCCCGGTACAACACCGCGGGACGGACCTTCGACGGGCACTGCGCCGGCGTCTCGGTGCACAAGAAGACGTCCGGCGCGGCCATGGACGCGCTCGCCGCCGGGTGGGACCCGGCCCGCGACGGCGCCCCGGCGCCGCAGGTGTGGACGCCGTCGTCGTCGCTGTGGCTCGGGCTGCTGCGCGAGCGCACCACGGCGCTGGACCGGGCGGCGCCGCTGGACGACGCGGCCGACGTTCCCTCCATCGCGCAGAGCCCGCTGACGATCGGGATGCCCCAGCCGATGGCCGAGGCGCTGGGCTGGCCGGACAAGCCGCTCGGCTGGGCCGACGTGCTGGCCCTGGCCTCGGATCCGCGCGGCTGGGGCGCCTACGGGCACCCGGAGTGGGGACGGTTCACGCTCGGCAAGGACAATCCGCACCTGTCGACGTCCGGGCTGGCCGCGACCGCCGCGGCGTACTACGCGGCCAGCGGCAAGTCCAGCGACCTGACCGTCGAGGACCTCAACCGGCCGCAGGTGACCGACTTCGTGCGGGGTGTCGAGGCGAGCGTCGTGCACTACGCCGACGACGCGGTGAAGTTCCTGGCGAACCTCGCCGAGGCCGACGCGCAGGGCCGCAGCACGTCCTACGTCAGCGCCGTGGTGATGCAGGAGCAGCTGCTGTTCCTGTACGACGAGGGCGCGCCGGACGGTGACCCGGCGAACATCGGCAAGGGCCGCAAGCCGCGGGTGCCGCTGGTGTCGGTGAGCCCGAAGGACGGCACGCTGATGTTCGACCACCCGTATGTGACGCTCGCGTCGGCGACGCCGGAGCAGCGGGCCGCGGCCGCGGACTTCCTGGACTTCCTGCGCCAGCCCGCGCAGCAGCAGCGGTTCGCCGCCACCGGGTTCCGCGACTACCAGGGAAAGGCCGGGACGGCGTTGTCCACGGCGATCGGCCTGCCCGGCGGCCAGCCGCCGTTGACGCTCATCGACCCGCCGTCGCCGCAGGTGCTGGCCCAGATGCTGACCGGGTGGGACGACCTGCGCAAGAAGGCGCGGGTGCTGCTGGTCATCGACGTGTCCGGGTCGATGGACGAGCCGGCCGGCGGCGGGCGCAGCCGGCTGGAGGCGGCCAAACAGGCGGCCATCGACGGGCTGAAACGGTTGCACCCCGACGACGAGGTGTCGCTGTGGAAGTTCTCGACACCGGAGCGGGGCGAGACCCAGCCCTACACCGAGGTCGTACCGTTCGCGCCGATGCGGGCCAACGACGGCCCGCTCACCGCGGCGATCAACGGTCTGCACCCCGAGGGCGGCACCGCGCTCTACGCGACCGTGCGGGCGGCCCAGCAGAGCATGGCCGGGCAGTACCAAAGCGACCGGATCAACGCGGTCGTGGTGCTCACCGACGGCAAGAACGAATATCCGCAGGACAACGACCTCGACGCGCTGCTGCGCGACGTCAACGCCGACAACCTGGAGCGGTCCGTGCGCGTGTTCGCCATCGCCTTCGGCGACAAGTCCGATCTCAAGACGCTGTCGCGTATCGCCCGGGCGTCCCGGGCGGCGGCCTACGACGCGCGCAACCCGTCCACCATCGACGACGTGTTCGTCTCGGTCCTGAGCAACTTCTGATGCGCTACCTGCGGGCGTGCATCGCCGCGGCGACCGTCCTGGCCGCCGCGGGACTCAACGTGGCCGCCGGCCAGGTCGGCACGGCGTCGTGGCAGCGGGTGCTGGTGGGGCTGGCCCTGGGCGCGCTCGCGTGCGCGCTGCTGTGCTTCGCCGCGCCGGCGCTCGCGCTGGGCGAGCCGGAGATCGGCTGCGGGCTGTTCATGCCGGCGGTGATCCTGGTCGTGGCCACGAGCATCTTCGCCGGCGGCGACCTCGAGGCCCACCGCGGGGTGTGGACCGACGTGGTCGTGCTGGACAAGGACTGCCAGCTCGACGACAGCGGCAACTGCGACTACCGCTACCGGGTGAGCGACGCCAGGACCGAGCACGACTTCGGCTGGGTGTACTGCGACAAGGCCGAGCTGTCGGCGGGCAGCAGTGCCCGGCTGCACACCGACCCCAAGGGGCACCTGGAGCCCAACCTCGAGGCGTGCGCGCGCACGTCGGGGGGCTGGCGGATCGCGCTCTACGTCGCGCTCGGCATCTACGGCCTGATCGCGCTATTCACCTTCGGACTCACGGTCCAGGAGAACTATTGACGCGGGCGGGGGTCCACAGTGGACTCCCGCCCGCCCCGGCTCAGCCCTTCGGGGCCTCGAAGACCAGCATCGCGTCCTCCGGCGGGGCGCCGTAGAGCTCGACGACCGTCTCCTCGGCGAAGCGGGACTCGTCGGCGACGTTGACGAAGTCGCGGATCGCGGTGCCGGTGCAGTAGGTGTCGGCCAGCGGCGCGCCGCGCTTGGCCAGCACGTCGGGCACGTGCACGGTGCGGAAGTCGATGCTGTAGCGGGCCACGCCCGAGGTGTTGGGCGTCGAGCGGTGCAGGTGCGCGCCGGAGAACATGAGCACCTGGCCCGGCGCGGGCAGCACGACGAGCTCGTTCGGCGGGGTGTGCTCGTAGGCGCCCGGGCGGACCTGGGCCTCCTGCTTGACCGAGGAGGCGGTGGTGAGCCGGCCGACGTTGTTGCGGTAGTAGTCGAAGTCCCCGGAGTTGTTCTCCACCGGCGCGTTGAACCGGTCCAGGTCGAAGGACATCGCGTTGGTGTCGCGCACCGGGAACACCGGCAGCCACCAGTTCAGCTGCTGGTTCGGGGCGGAGTACCACACGTCGCGGTGCCACGGGAACGCGAAGGCGACGCCGGTGTTGAGGTGCCCCATCGGGAACGAGGTGCGCGGCTTCGGCACGTCGAAGTGCGTCTCCTCGGCGTTGAAGCCGGCCTCCTCGATGATGTTGCGCACCAGCTTCTTGGACTGCGGGTCGTGGATGAAGCGCGGCTTCCACGGGCCGAGCAGCTTCGCCATCTCGTCGGGCGGGATGTGCTCGTGGGCGTGCTCCGGGTCGTACGGCGAGAACAGCTCGGTGAGCTGGTTGCGGGCGTGCTCGACGAAGGCGGCCACGGAGGGCAGCTTCGTCATCACCAGCAGGTGGCCGTCGTAGAGCTTCTGGCGCAGCTCGTCTGCGGGTGCTGCAAGGTCCACGTGGACAGCCATGTGATATTCCTCCAGGGAGACGACGTGCAGAGCCTAGGCACCCGAATAGGGCCTGCGGTACCCCGGCAGTGTCAGCTACCCGTCGCTTCGCCGATATTTCGGCTGTACGGGCAGGCGGCCCCCGGTCGAACGGCCACCCCGGCGGCCGGCAACGAAACGTTGACATCGGTTTAATATCGACGTACAACTATGTGAGAGCGCTCTCACGAGACTCCGCCCGGGAACGGCCGCCACCGGCCCCGGGCGGGCCGGCGCTCGGCCGGACCCCTGCAACGGGCGCGGCGGCGCGGGCGGCAACCCGCCCGGCACCGCCGCTGTGCGGCTCCGGTCGTCAGCCGATGTTGCTGTACGTGTTCGAGGTGTACGTCCGGGACAGGTTGCCCGGCACCGTGAAGTAGGCGGCGGCCACCCGCGCCGGGTCGGTGGCCAGCTCGCCGCGGGCCGGCACGTCGTTGCCGTCGTCCCAGCCCCAGGGCGCGTTGGCCGAATCGGTCGTGCAGTCCCACGTACCGTTGCCGCAGCTGTCCGAACCGGTGTTGGTGTCGTCGCCGGCGAACGTGCCGTAACCGGCGAACAGGCTCGCGTTCGCGCGCTGCGCCCACAGGCCGTTCGGGGCGAAGATGTCGATCAGCTGGTACTGCACGTCCCGGTCGTTGCCGGTGGAGGGCACCTCGGCGACCGTGGACGGGTAGTAGACGACGCCGTCGCCGGTGCCGTTGTTGTCGATGTTGTAGTACGGCCACGCCTTGAGCCCGTGACCGTGCGTCTCCTGCGCGGTGACCGGGTGCTGCAGCGAGTCGTGCGGGTTGGTCTGCAGCGACAGCGTGCCGTCGACCGTCTCGCCGCCGCTGGTCCAGGTGCTGCCGGCCGGGGTGAACGAGTAGAAGTCGGTGTGCGCGACGGTGACCGCCGCGCGCAGCACGCCGTAGGCCGAGCCGTCCTTCTCCACCGCGAGCAGCACGCCCTCCGCGTCGTTCTCGTGCTCGGTCTCGAAGAACGGGTGGTCGATCCAGTCCCGCGGGTGGAAGAACATGTAGGTGAGGTACCAGTGGGTGCTGGTCTCCACGACCGAGTAGTAGACGTAGGCGCGCAGCGCGGAGTTCGGCGCGTGCTCCCAGTTGTTGCGCCCGACCAGGTCGCCGTCGTAGTCGACGTTGGTGACGTAGTCGGCCTTGCCGCCGATCGCGTGCGCGCCGGTGGCGTCGACGTCCTGGTAGTGGATCGGCGCCCAGCGCAGCGCGAGCGCGGCGGGGGTGACCGCCGCGTGCGCCGCGGTCGGCACCAGGGTCACTGCACCGATCGCGGCCGCCGTGGCCAGCGCGAGGCCGGCCGCCTTGATCCGGTGGATGCTGCTCGACACGAGCATGTTGGAGCTCCCACGTTCGAAACGTCGATTGACGAGTGCGAATGTAGGCAATGCATCAACGATGGTGAATGGCCGCCGGTTGTACAGCAGACGAAGCCTGCGGATCGAGAAGTTGATCAGCGACCCAGGGCGCGGCTCGCGCCGGCCACGACCGTGGTCGCGAGGACCCAGCCGGCGGCCATGATCAGCACGGCCACCGCCTTGTCCGGGCCGACCGGATTCCAGGCGCGCTCGTGGCCCAGGTCGACCAGGGGCACGAGCAGGTCCAGCGTGTACAGCACCGGATCCCACGACGGCGTCTCGCCCGCCTTGATCGGCAGCAGCGGGTCCCGCAGCGCGAACCACGTGCTGCCCGCCGCCAGCACGCCGACCAGCCACAGCAGGGCCCGCGCCGGGCGGTAGCCGAAGCCGATCGTGGCGTCCTGAATCGCGCCCCAGACCGCGCCGAGGCGGCCCATCGCCCGGTGCCGCAGCCGCTCGCGGACCCGCAGGACCTGGCGGGCCTCCTCCTCCCGGCCGTCGCGGCGCAGCGCGGCGGCGAGCTGGTCATACGGTCCGGGCGCGAAGCCGGTGGCGTGCCGGGCCATCCAGTCCAGCCGCTGCCGGGCGGACCATTCGGTGGTGTCGCCGGAGCGGCGGCTGATCCGGTCGTACGTCAGGCCGGTCAGCTCGACCCGGCAGGCCTCCGGCCAGTGGACCGGATCGTCGACGAGCCGGCCGACGTGGGCGTCGCGCAGCACGATCTCGCCGGCCGAACCGGCCGCCGGGCGCAGCGTGAGCATCGCCGTCTGCGCCTCGATGAGCAGCAGCGCGGCGCCGTCCGGGCAGCGCAGCACGCTGCGCTGGAACGTGATCGCGGCGGCGGCCCGCAGGCCGATGAGCATGACCGTACCGTCGGCAACCAATTCGTGCGCCCAGACACCGCCGCCGACCGTTACCCCGCTCGCGTCGACCGCCCAGCCCTTTTCCGGTGCCCGGAATGCGGCCTGGGCCAGGTTGAGGTCGCCGGCGATCCGGGCGCCGTCCAGCCGCAGCCCGGCCGCGTAGTCGGCGCCGTGCCCGAGCCGCGCGTCACCCTCGACCACCGCCCGCTGCACGTTGACCGCGCCGGCGAACCGGGTGCCGGAAAGGTCCAGCCCGCCGCCGACCCGGATGTGGTGCAGCCACGCCGCGCCGGCCACCCGGGCGTCGCGCAGCCCGAACCACCGGCGCACCCGCAGCGACTCCGCGTCGAGGCCCGGCAGCTCGCACCCGTCGAGGTTGACCGAGCCGAGCTCCGCGTGGTCGAGCGTCACCGGCTCGTCGAAGACGCAGTGGCGCAGCCGCAGCGGCGCGTCGACGCGCGCCCCGGTGAGGTCCAGCCGGCCGGTGATCCGCGCGCCGGAAAGGTCCACCCGGGCCGTGTGCCCCGGCCGCGCGGGCGGCCCGGCCAGCAGCAGATGGGCGACCACGGCCGCGCGCACCCGGACCGCGCCGCCGCCGAGATCGAGCGGTGCGCCGGCGCGGTAGGCCGCGCGCAGGGCGCGTTCGGCACGGTTCCACATACCGTGATCTATACCAGCACGCGGGGGTGTCGGCGGGCCGCGGGCGGGTAACCCCAAGCGCATGTACGACATCGAGGAACTGCTGGACGAGGTGTACACCGGGCAGGAGCGGATCAGCAGCGGTGAGATCTACCGCCGCGCGGTCGCCCTGGACCTGCCCACCGACGTCGTCACGGCGCTGGAGACGCTGCCCGAGGGGGAGTACGCGCAGGAGGAGGCCGGCGAGGCCCTGCGGCAGCTCAACGCGGCGACCGCCCTCGGCGCGGGCGTTCCCGCCGCGGAGCTGTCCGACGAGGACCTCGCCCGCGAGCTGCGCCACCTGCACGAGACCCGCGACGACGCGCTGCGGCACGCCTCGTCGCAGGCCCTGGCCCATCACGACGAGCGCAGCGCGGAGCTCGAGGCGGAGTACCTGCGCCGCTTCCCGGATCGCGAGGTCGACCCGCGCCGCCTGCGCCCGCCGGAGGGCGGTGTCGAAACCCGGCGGACCGCTTGACGGCGGGCCCGCCCCGCGCGCAGACTCCTAATCGTGTTAGGCGAACCAAAACGCGATAGGAAGGCCGAACGCCGTACGGCGACGCGCCGGGAGATCGTCGACGCCGCCTGGCAGGTCGCGCGCGAGAAGGGGATCGCCCAGGTCACGCTGCGCGACGTGGCGGACCTGGTCGGCATGCGCGCGCCCTCGCTCTACACCCATTTCGCGTCGAAACACGCCATCTACGACGCGATGTTCGGCGACGCGTGGACGCAGTTCCGGGAGGCGGAGAAGGTCGCCGAGCCCGGCGTCCCGCCCGGCGACCGGGCCGCGCTGCGCTACTACGCCCGGTTCTACTTCGACTTCGCCGTCGCGTTCCCCGCCCGCCACCAGCTCATGAACCGCAGCGTCATCCCGGGCTTCGAGCCCGGCCCCGACGCCTACGCACCCTCCGTCGCCGCCCTGGAGTCGTTCGTGTCCCGCATGGCCGGGCACGGCATCCGCCGCACCGAGGACGTCGACCTGTTCATCGCCCTCGTCGGCGGTCTCGCCGACGCCCAGCTCGCCAACGACCCGGGCGGTGAGCGCTACGCGCGCCTGCTGGACCGGGCCGTCGACATGTACGCCGACAGCCTCGGCATCCACGACGGGAGCGGTTCATGACGACGTCCACCACCACGACCATTCCCCGCCGCGGGTCGGCGCCCCGCACCCCCGCGATCGGGCGCGACGAGGCCATGGCCCTGGCCGCCGCCGAGTATGAGCGCGGCGCGGAGCTCCTGCAGGGCCTCGAGCCCGGGCAATGGTCCGCCCCGACCGTCAACACCGGCTGGGACGTGCGCGCCACCGCCGGCCACGTGCTCGGCATGATGGAGATGATGAGCAGCGTGCCCCAGATGGTGGGGCAGACGCTCGCCGCGCAGCGGGCCGCCCGCCGCCGCAAGGCCCCGACCTCCCTCGACGAGCTCACCGCGCTGCAGGTGCGGCGAAACGCCGGGCTCGGCACCGGCGAGCTGGTGGCCAAATGGCGCGCGGTCGCCTCGAAGGCGGTCCGCGGCCGCCGCCGCCTGCCCGCCCTCCTGCGCCGGCGCGCCATGCCCGAGCTGCAGCTCATCGGCGGGCAGCTGGAGCCGTGGACGTTCGGCTACCTCGCCGACGTCATCCTCACCCGCGACCCGTTCATGCACCGCCTGGACATCTGCGCGGCCACCGGCCTGCCGCCGCACGTCACCGCCGAGCACGACGGCCGCATCGTCGACGACATCGTCCACGAGTGGGCCGACCGCCACGGCCGGCCCTACCGCCTCGAGCTGGCCGGCCCGGCCGGCGGCACCTGGGGCACGGGCGAGGGCGAGCCGATCCGCCTCGACGCGCTGGACTTCTGCCGCGTTCTTTCCGGCCGTGGTACGGCCACGGGCCTGCTGACCACCGCCGTAGCCTTCTGACCACGCGGTCGCGCGCGGCCGGTGCCGGACGGTCGATCGGTCACGGGGCAATGGTCCGCGCCGCGGACCGTTAGCATGGCGGCGGTGATCGACCTCGACCGCTATTCCGCGCCCGACCCGGACGAAAGGTCCGCACCGGCCCCGGCTCGGCGGCGCCTCCGGCCGCGCGCGCTCGCCGTGCTGCTGCTCGCGATGCTGGCCGCGGCGCCGCCGGTCTCCCCGCATACGGTCGCGCTGGTCCGCGTCCGGCCGTCCTACTGCGACCGGTTCGACGCCCACGTGCGCCTCCGGATGGTCCCCAACGCCCAGACCGACACATACCACGTGGTGGACCCGGATTCGTCCGCGTTGGCAGACCTTTGCCGCCGGCGCTGACATCGGAGGAATCGGCCCCGTCAGCGCCTTAAGCGGCCCTTATTTCTCGACAGTACCGCCGAGTCATCCGATGAAACGGTTGACAAGCACATTGACGTCGGCGAAATTCTGGGGTGAGACCCGCAGGTGCGATCGGCGCGCTCCTGTCCCGCGCCGAAAGGGACCTCATGAGCCTCACACGACGTCAGGTGCTCGCATCCGGGCTGGCCGCCACCGGCCTGGGTGCGGTCGGCTCCCTCACCGCCGGCACGCTCGCCGCCGGCCCCGCCGAGGCGGCCAGCGCCCCGGGTGACGTGGTCGGCAAGATCACCGTCGGTTACCAGGGCTGGTTCGCCTGTCCGGGCGACGGCGCCCCGATCAACTCGTGGTGGCACTGGAGCCGTAACGGTGGCCAGCCGCCGTCGGCGTCCAACACCACCATCGTCTCGTGGCCGGACCTGCGCGAGTTCACCAAGGGGTACACCACCGCCTACGCCAACCTGGGCAGCGGGCAGCCCGCGCGGCTGTTCTCCTCCTACGACCAGCAGACCGTGGACACCCACTTCACGTGGATGCGCGACTACGGCTGCGACACCGCCGCGCTGCAGCGGTTCAACCCGTTCGGGGGCGAAGGACCGACCCGCGACGCGATGGCGGTGAAGGTCCGCGGCGCGGCCGAGGCGACCGGCCGGAAGTTCTACATCATGTACGACGTCACCGGCTGGACCAATATGCAGTCGGAGCTCAAGACCGACTGGACGCAGAAGATGTCGGCCTACACCGCTTCCCCGGCGTACGCCCGGCAGAACGGCAAACCGGTCGTGTGTATCTGGGGCTTCGGGTTCAACGACCCGGGCCGGCCGTTCGCACCGGCGCCCTGCCTGGACGTGGTGAACTGGTTCAAGGCGCAGGGCTGTTACGTCATCGGCGGCGTGCCGACCTGGTGGCGCACCGGCGTCAACGACTCGCGGCCCGGGTTCCTGGACGTGTACCACGCCTTCAACATGATCTCGCCGTGGATGGTCGGGCGCACCGGCGACATCGCCGGCCTCGACTCGTATTACACCAACGCCAACGTCGGCGACCAGGCCGACTGCAACGCGCGGGGCATCGACTACCAGCCCTGCGTCATGCCCGGCGACCTTTCGGCGGGCGCCCGCGCGCACGGCGACTTCTACTGGCACCACATCTACAACATGACCCGGCTCGGCGCGCAGGGCCTCTACGTGTCGATGTTCGACGAGTTCAACGAGGGCAACCAGATCGCCAAGACGGCCGAGAACGCGTCGATGCAGCCGACCGACTTCGGCCACCCGGCGCTGGACGCCGACGGCGTCGCCTGCTCGTCCGACTACTACCTGCGGCTGACCGCCGACGGCGGCCGCATGTTCAAGGGCCAGACCCCGCTGACCGCCACCCGCCCGACCCAGCCGATGCCCGGCACCACCCCGCCGCCGACCGGTGCGGTCGCGCTGCGCTCCCGGGCGAACAACCTTTTCGTCTCGGCCCGGGACGCGGGCAACTCCCCGTTGCTCGCGACCGCCGCCACGGTCGCCGCCTGGGAGCAGTTCGACCGGATCGACCTCGGCGGCGGCACCATCGCGCTGCGGGCCCGGGTCAACAACCGTTTCGTGTGCGCGGAGAACGCGGGCGCCGCCGCGCTGATCGCCAACCGCGCCACGGCCGGCTCGTGGGAGACCTTCCGGCTGGTGACCAATGCCAACGCAACGGTCAGCCTGCTGGCCACGGTGAACAACCGTTACGTGTGCGCGGACAACGCGGGCGCCGCCGCGCTGATCGCCAACCGCACCGCCGTCGGCCAGCGGGAGCAGTTCGACCTCGTCGCCGCCTGATCCGCGCCGGCCCCGCCCCGCCGCTCGAACGTCCGGTCCGGGGCGGTGGCGGGGCCGCCGTCGCAGTGACCGGGAAGAATATATATCTGCGAACATCCCGCGGAAACAGCCCGTTCTTAGCGTGTTGGCATGGCCGACACCATTTCAGGCTCGCAGGAAGCCACGGCACAGCATCAGGATCTCGTCGAGGCCGCCGGCATGCCCGTCGGCAGCGGGGAGATGCGGCCCGGGTACGACCCGCGGCTCACCAACGAGGACCTCGCGCCGCTGCGCAAGCAGACGTGGGGTGCCTACAACATCTTCGCGTTCTGGATGTCCGACGTGCACAGCGTCGGCGGCTACGTCACCGCGGGCAGCCTGTTCGCGCTCGGGCTGTCGAGCTGGCAGGTGCTGGTGTCGCTGCTCGTCGGCATCAGCATCGTGTACGTGTTCTGCAACCTGGTCGCCCGGCCCAGCCAGGCCACCGGCGTGCCGTACCCGGTCATCAACCGCGTCGCGTTCGGCGTGCTCGGCGCCAACGTGCCGGCCATCATCCGCGGGTCGATCGCGGTGGCGTGGTACGGCATCCAGACCTACCTCGCCTCCGCCGCGCTCGACGTGGTCGTGCTCAAGCTGTGGCCCGGCCTCGCGCCGTACGCCGACGTGCACCAGTGGGGTTTCCTCGGGCTGCCGCTGCTCGGCTGGTGCTCCTACGCGCTGCTGTGGGTGCTGCAGGCCGCGGTGTTCTGGACCGGCATGGAGACCATCCGCCGGTTCATCGACTTCTGCGGCCCGGCCGTCTACGTCGTGATGATCGTGCTCGCCGGATACCTCATCTACAAGGCCGGCTGGGGCAACATCGACCTGAAGCTCGGCGACGTGAAGTACACCGGCCTCGACGCCGTGCCGGTCATGCTCGGCGCGATCGCGCTCGTGGTGTCGTACTTCTCCGGACCGATGCTGAACTTCGGCGACTTCTCGCGCTACGGCCGGTCGTTCCGGTCCGTCCGGCTCGGCAACCTGCTCGGCCTGCCGCTCAACTTCCTGGCCTTCTCCATCCTCGTCGTCATCACCGCGTCGCTGACGATCCCGGTCTTCGGCACGCTCATCACCGACCCGGTGCAGACCGTTGCCCGCATCGACAGCACGTTCGCGATCGTGCTCGGCGCGCTGACGTTCACCATCGCCACCATCGGCATCAACATCGTGGCGAACTTCATCTCGCCGGCGTTCGACTTCTCCAACGTCAGCCCGCAGCGGATCAGCTGGCGGGCCGGCGGGATGATCGCCGCGGTCGGCTCGGTGCTCATCACGCCGTGGAACCTTTACAACAACCCGGACGTCATCCACTACACCCTGGAGATCCTCGGCGCCGCGATCGGCCCGCTCTTCGGGGTGCTGATCTGCGACTACTACCTGCTTCGCCGGCAGCGGGTCGACGTGGACGCGATGTTCACCATGGCGCCCGACGGCCGGTACTGGTACCGCAAGGGCTACAACCCGCCGGCGATCATCGCCACCGCGGTCGGCGCCGTCGTCGCGGTCGTGCCGGTGCTGTGGACGCACGGGCCGGGCATGCACACCACCGCGCAGTACAGCTGGTTCATCGGCATGGGTCTCGGGCTGCTGAGCTACCTGGCGCTCACCGCCCGGGCCCGCACGAGCGCCGTCTAGCGATGCGCATCCGGGTCGTCAACCCCAACACCACCGCGGAGATGACCGCCAGGATCGAGGTCAACGCCCGGGCCGTCGCCGGTCCGGGCGTCACCGTCGAGGCGGTCACCTCCGCGATGGGCCCGGCCTCCATCGAGAGCCACTACGACGAGGCACTCAGCGTGCCCGGGGTCCTGGCCGCGGTCGCCGACGGCGAGGCGTCCGGCGTGGACGGTTACGTCATCGCCTGCTTCGGCGATCCCGGCCTGGACGCCGCCCGCGAGCTCGCCCGCGGCCCGGTGGTCGGCATCGCCGAGGCCGCCATGCACGCCGCCACGCTCGTCGGGCGCGGGTTCAGTGTGGTGACCACATTGGACCGTACCCGCGGCCGGGCGTGGGAGCTGGCCGCCCGCTACGGCGCGGCCGGCGCCTGCCGCGGCGTGCACGCGTGCGACATCCCGGTGCTGGAACTCGACCGGGATCCGCACCTGGCGGACCGGGTCACGGCCCTGGCCGGCCGGGCCCTGGAGCGGGACGACTCGGACGTCATCGTGCTGGGCTGCGCCGGCATGGCGGACCTTTGCGCGACCGTTGCCGCCCGCCTGGGCGTGCCGGTCGTGGACGGTGTGGCCGCGGCGACCCTGTTCGTGCAGTCGCTGGTGACGCTGGGCCTGCGCACGTCGCCGCGGGGCGAGTTCGCGCCGCCGCCCGCGAAACGGTACTCCGGCCCGCTCTCCGGTTTCGGTCTGCCGGTGCCGTCGCGCGTTGCCTAGGCTCCGGCCGGCCGGTCCGGTCGCGGGTTGCTCATGCCTTGGGCAGGCGGCGGCGCGGGACGAGTTGCCTGGGGTTCGGCCGGCCGGTCCGGTCGTGGGTTGCTCACGCCTTGGGCAGGCGGCGGCGCAGGACGAGCAGCGTGGCGGCGCCGGCCAGGGCGGCGGCGGTGACCAGGGCGCCGGTAACGGTCGCGGCCGGGCTCACCTCGTTGACCGTGTCGCCGTTGAGGGTGGCCGGGACGCGGGCGCCCGGGTCCTCGGCGTAGGTCTTGACGAACCCGACCGAGTCCTTGACGACCGTGCCGTCGGCCGTGGCGAAGGTGCCCGTGCACTGGTAGCGGGACCTGGGCGACTCGTTGTCGTGGCTGCAGGCCCGCACGGTGATCGTGCCCCGGCGGCCCGTGGCGTAGTGCACCACGTCGGTGACGACCGCGCCGCCCGCGCACACCGCCAGGAGAGCCAGCAGGCCCGCCGTGGTCAGCAGTGCGCGGGCGCGGGTCATCTGGCCATGCCGGCGATGGTCTTGGCGAACGCGGCCTTGCCCGAGGCGACGAGCTTGTCGCGGAGGCTGTCCTTGTCCTTCTGGCTCCAGCCGGCGCCGTCCTGGCGAGACCCGATGTAGTAAACGGTCAGGCGGACGTTGCTGTCGCGGACCACCAGCGTCAGGTGCAGCTCGGTCTTCGCTTTGTCGTCGGTCTGGGTGGTCTCGAAGACGATGGCCTCCTCGCCGAGGCCGGCCACGGTGCTGAGCGGACCGGCCAGCTTCGCGGTCGCCAGGTCGCTGTTCTGAAAGGTGACCGCCAGGGCGACATTACTGTACGCCAATGCGATGAACAGCAGTGTCCCGAGCTGGATATTGCTCGGATCGGCTCCGGCGTGCTCCCGGGTGAGGGTGCAGGTGGACTGGTTGACCGTGGCATTCGGGTTCCTGGCCGAGGTCGGTGCGCCGAGCTCGGCTTCGTACACATCCTTGAACGGGCTGATGTCCGCAGCGGCGCACTCGTCGGCGGGGATCTTGGCCAGGTCATACTTGCCGGGGTCCGCGGTGCCGGCCGTGCCCTGGCCACCCGCCGCGCCCGGTCCGGTGCCGCCGTTCGCGGTCGGGTTCGTGCCGGACCCGGCGCTCAGGAAATGGTTCGCGCCGACGACCGCACCGGTGACCAGGAGCAGGGCGGCGACGACGAGCACGGCGATCAGCGCCGGCGACAGGCCGCGCCGGCGGGTCGCCGGGACGGCCGGTGGATGCGGTGGCGGATACGGCCGGCCGGCCGGGACGGGCGGCTGCGGGTAGGCGCTCGGGCCGGCGTAACCGGCCGGGCCGGTATAGCCGGGCGAGGGCGGGGAGACCGGAGCCGGACCGAATGGCTGCGTCGAGACCGGGGACGGCACCGGCGGGGCGGCAAAGGTCTGCGTCGACGGGTACGGCGCGGTGGAGACCGGCTGGGCCGGGCCCGGCGTCGCGGAGATCGGTGCCGCGGTCGGCGGCGCGGCCGAGACCATTCGGTTCACGTACAGCGCACCCTCGGCGACCACCAGCTCCGGCTGCTCGGCGACGGCCGGCGCGATCCCCAGCGTCTCGTGCAGCATCGTGGCGACCAGCGGGATCCGGCTGGAGCCGCCGACCAGGAACAGCCCGGCGATCGCGGCCGTGCCCACACCCGACTCCTGGACCAGCGCCCGGGTCATCGAAACGGTCGGCCGCAACACCGGCCGGGCCAGACCTTCGAGCTGCTCCCGGCCCAGCGGCACCTCCTTGCCCAGCGCCGGGACCATGACCACCGTGCCGCTGGCGCGCGAGAGCATCTCCTTGGCCGAGCGCACGTCGTCCCACAGCTGGCGGCGCGTCGCCGCGGAGGTCCACAGCTCGCCGTAGGTGGCCTGCAGGAACGCGATGACGGCGGCGTCGACGTCCAGCCCGCCGACGTCGTTGAGCCCGTCGGAGGCGACCTGCTCGAAGCCGGTCGGGGTGCGGCGCAGGAGGGTGACGTCGCAGGTGCCGGCGCCCAGGTCGTACACCAGCACGCAGGAACCGGGCGGTAGCGCGCCGGCGCGGGTGTGCGCGAGGTAGGTGGCGGCCGCGGTCGGCTCGCCGACCAGCTCGACGTTGACGAATCCGGCCTGGCGGGCCGCGTCGGCGAGCAGCGCCCGGCGGTTCTGGCCCCAGTTGGCGGGGTGGGTCAGCGCCGCGTCGCGCACCGGCCCGGCGACCCGGCCGGCCTCGCGGGCGACCCGGGCGAGCACCGAGACGATCAGGTCGCGCACGGCGACCTCGCGGTCCCCCAGCAGCACCGCGACCTCGTCGATGCGGCGCTTCGGGTTCGGTTCGAGCCGCTCGGGCGCGCTGCGGGCCAGGTGCGCCGCGTCGCGGCCGGTGTGCAGCTGCCCGTCGGGGCCGAGCAGCACGGCGGAGGACAGCAGCGGCGAACCGTCGAACAGCAGCGGCTGCACGCGGGCGTCGAGCCGTTGCAGCATCGCAATGGTCGTAGAGGTGCCGAAGTCGATCCCGAGGCGCTGACGCGCAGCTGTCATGGTCGGCGAGAATAACAGCCCGTCACCTGGCCGATCGCCAGCATTCCGCGCTCGTGCGGCCGGATCGCCCTCCTCGTGTTCGCCGGCATGGCTTCCTCGTTCCGGCGCCGCTCGGCTACGCTCACCGGAGCGGTGCTCCGAATATCTGGAGCGCCGCTCCGATCGTCAAGGTGGGCAGATGCGGGCTGACGCCAGGAAGAACTACGACCAGTTACTCGCGGTCGCGCGCGTCGTCGTGGCCGAGCAGGGCGCCGACGCGTCGCTGCGCGATATCGCCCGCAAGGCCGGCGTCGGGCTCGGCACGCTGTACCGGCACTTCCCGACGCGGGAGGCATTGCTCGAGGCCTTGCTCCGTGCGGGCTTCGACCAGCTCGCGGCCAGGGCGAGCGAACTCGAGTCGTCGAGCTCACCCGGGGATGCTCTCGCGTCGTGGCTCCGCGAGTTCGTCGCGGGCGCGGCCGGCTATCGGGGCGTCGTGGCCTCGATGATGGCCGCCATCGAGGACCCGGAGTCCGCACTGCATGCCTCGTGCGTCACGATGCGCGCGGCGGGCGCGCGCCTGCTGGCCCGCGCTCAGGCCGCAGGCGTGGCGCGGACCGACATCGACGGCGCCGACCTGTTCGCGCTGGCCGGGGCGCTCGCGTGGCTCGGTGACCAACCCTCGGTCGCGTCCCGCGCCGATCATCTCGTCGGCGTCATCGCCGGCGCGATCCTGACGAACTGACGGTCCGAGTCGGACAACACTTGTAGTTGATTTCACTACGGGTGTAGTCTGACGGCGTGAGCGTGACACGGCGTGAGCGGCTGCTCGACGCGGCCATCGAGGTCATCGGCACCGGCGGCATCCGGGCGCTGACGCACCGCGCCGTCGACGCCGCCGCCGGGCTGCCCGCCGGGTCGGCGTCGAACCTTTACCGCACGCGGGACGCGCTCATCGACGGGGTGGTCGAGCGCTTCGCCGAGCGCGAGCGGTCCAACTGGGAGCAGATCGCCTCGGGGGTACTGCCGACCGGCCCCGAAGAGCTCGCCGAGGTCCTGACCCTGGCGGCCCGGCTGAGCACGGGTCCGCAGCGGGCGCTGACCCTGTCGCGCTACGCCATCCTGCTCGAGTCGGCGATCCGGCCCGAGCTGCGCGCGCAGCTGCTGGCCACCGGCGCCCGGGTCAACGCCTGGGCGACGAACTGGGTGCGGGGCAGCGGCTCGGCCGACCCGGCCCGCGACGCCCCGATCATCATGAACCACTGGACCGGCATCGTCCTGCACCAGCTGGCCATGCCCGACCCGGCGTTCGACCCGTCGGGCCAGATCCGGGTCCTGGTCACCGCCGTCATCCGAGCGGAGGTACCGCAATGACCGTCACGATGGACCGCCAGGCGCTCTGGTCGGCGGTGGACCACCAGCGCGCCGCCGTGGCAGACCTTTTGGCCTCGCTGGAGCCCGCCGAGTGGAGCGCGCCGTCGCTGTGCACCCGGTGGACGGTCCGCGAGGTGGCCGCCCACCTGACCCTGCAGGAGCTGCGCCCGCGCGACATGCTCGCCCGCCTGCCGATCATGCTGCGCGCCCGCGGCGACCTCGACCGGGCGATCCACGACATGGCCGTCGCCCGGGTCGCGGAGGCCGGCGACGCCGAGCTGGTCGCGCGGATCCGCGCCACCGTCGGCTCACGCCGGCACAACCCCGGCGTCACCCGGCTGGAGACGCTGACCGACATCCTGGTGCACGCGCAGGACATCGCCATCCCGCTCGGCCGCGAGCTGGCCATGCCGCCCGGCCCGGCCGCGGTCGCCGCCACCCGCATGTGGACGATGCGCTGGCCGCGGCCGTTCCCGATCAAGCGGACCCTGCGCCACTTCCGCCTGACCGCGACCGACGCGGACTGGTCGAACGCCGCCTGGTCCGTCCACCCCGCCCCGGCCTCCGCCTCCCCTTCCGCCTCCGCGTCGGCCCCGACCCCCGCGTCGGCCGCGGCCGCAGCCTCCGTCGGCACCGCGGGCGAAGTGCCGTCCGTCGAGGGCCCGATGGGCGCTCTGCTCATGCTCACCTGCGGGCGCACGGCGGTCCTGCCGCTGCTGTCCGGACCCGGGCTGGCGCAGCTCACCGCCGCGTTGACCCCGGCCGCCGGTCCCACCCGCGGATAGCTCCCGTCCCGAGGCGGCAGCACACGGCGCCGCCGCCGGCTCGTCGAGCGGCCGCGTCCCGGGTCCGCCGGGGAATGTCCGAACGGTACGAACGGTTCCAGGTTTCGGTCGGCCTTTGGACCGAAGCTCGGCAGCGATGGCCGCGCGCGGCCGACCGGCGCGTCACGTGTACGGTCGACCGGCCGGACCGTTGCCTCGAACCGCAAGGCGGGGAAGCATGACCTCGATCCTCAACCCGGCCGTTCCGGCCGGTGCCTACGACGAGTTCCTCACTGAGGCGCTGCCGCGCGCCCGGGACCACCGGCCGTGGCGCCCGGAGGACGGGCCGCTGCCGACGCTGTACCTGAGCCACGGCGCCCCGCCGCTGTTCGACGACGGCCCGTGGATGCGCGAGCTGTTCGCCTGGGCGCGGTCGCTGCCCAAGCCGCGGGCCGTCCTCATCATCTCCGCCCACTGGGAGACCGCACCGCTGGCCCTGTCCGCACCGGCGGCGCACACCCCGCTGGTGTACGACTTCTACGGCTTCCACCCGCGCTACTACGAGCTGACCTACGCCACGCCGGACGCCACCGACCTGGCGAAGCGGGTCGCGGCCGCGATGCCCGCCACGGAGCCGGTCCACCAGCACCCGAGCCGGGGGCTCGACCACGGCGCCTGGGTGCCGCTGATGGCCATGTACCCGCTCGCCGACGTGCCGGTGCTGCAGCTGAGCCTGCCGACCCATGACCCGGACCGTCTGCTGGCCATCGGCGAGCGCCTGCGACCGTTGCGCGAGGAGGGCGTCCTGGTCATCGGCTCCGGCTTCATGGTCCACGGCCTGCCGTTCACCACCCGCGAGATGCTGCTGCACGGCGCCGTGCCGGCCTGGTCCGCCGACTTCGACGCCTGGGCCGCCGACGCCCTGGCCCGCGGCGACGTGGACGCGCTCGCCGGCTGGGCGAAGCGCGCACCCGGTATGCCCTACGCTCACCCGACGCCGGACCATTTCATCCCGCTGTTCGTCGCCCTGGGCGCGGCCGCCGACCCGTCGGCGCCCGCCCGGACCGTCATCGACGGCTACATGATGGGCTTCGCCCGCCGCTCGGTCCAGACCGCCGCGTAACCGCCGGACGCACCCCGGCGCGCCCGAGTGCGGCACCGGACGGTTGTAAACCCGGCGCGGATCTCGCACGGGGTCGGTGCCGGACCGTTTCAAACCCGGCGCGGATTTCGCCCGAGTGCGGCACCGGACCGTTTCCAGACGCGGTGCGGATCTCGCGCGGGTCGGCGACGGACCGTTTCAAACCCGGCGCGGATCGGCGACGGAGCTGTGAAACGCGCCGATAACCGGCGCGTCTTACGCTCGGGGTTCGGTCGACTCCGCGGAGGTGCCTATGCCCGGTCCCCGGCGGCGGTCGGTGCTCGTGTCGCTCCTCGCGGGCCGGCCGGGCGGCAGCTCGCAGGGTGAGATCCTGGAGGAGCTGCGCGCGTGCATCCTCGACGGCGAGGTGCCGCCCGGCACGCCGATCCCGGTCGACGGGGTGGCCGCGTCGTTCGGGGTGTCCCGCATCCCGGTGCGGGAGGCCCTGATGACCCTCATCGGCGAGGGCCTGGTCGACCACCGGCCGCACCTCGGGTACCGGGTGGCCAAGCTGACGGCGCAGGAGTTCGGCGAGATCTACCTCGTCCGGGAGGCCCTGGAGACGGCCGCGCTGCGGGTCGCGATCGGCCTCGCGCGCGGCGACGACGACGAGCGCGCGGGCGCCGCGCACGCGGCCCTGGAGGTCGCGGTCCGCGCCGGCGACGGGCGCGCCTACCACCGCGAGAGCCGCCGTTTCCACCTCGCGCTGATCCGCCCCTGCCGGATGCGGCGCCTGCTGCACATGCTCGGCACGGCCTGGAACATGACCGAACCGCTGCAGCCGATGACCCATCTCGGCACCGCCGACCGGGAACTGCTGCACCGCGACCACGCCGAGATGCTGGCGGCCTTCACCGCCCGCGACGCCGACGCGCTCATCACGGTCTGCGGGGCACACCATCGGCGGCTGCAGTCGTGCATCGCGCTCCTGCCCCGCGACACGGGCCTGTTCGCCGACCCGGTCTGACCGTTTCCCCCGCCAGACCGGACCGTTTCCCGGCCGGTTCGGACCGGTACGGTCCGGACCCGGGCGGGCCGGGACGCGCGACGGCCGGCCACCCGTGCGGAGGTGGCCGGCCGTGGTGGCGGGGTGTGATGCGGGTCGTCAGCTGACCGGACCCAGCTCGGCGGGGCCGCCGCGGTACTCGGTGCCCTCGGCGAAGGCGGTGTCGAAGCGCTGCTGCAGGGCGTCGAGCTCGGAGAACTCGGCCTGGTGGGCGTGCTCGCTGCCCTCGGCGGCGAAGACGTGGTCGTCGACCTCCGCGTTGTGGCTGTAGTTGGTGTAGTCGTCGGCCTCGTAGTGCACGGCCGCCGGGGCGTCGTACTCCACGTGGTGGCCCTGCGAGAAGTCGGTGCTCTCGGCCGCGTGGTGGTCGGCCTCGTACACGCCGTACTGGTTGTCGTAGTCGGCCTCCGAGCCCTGCGCCTGGTGCAGCTGGTCGAGGCCCTCGGACTCCTGGCCCTGCTCGTAGTGGCCGTAGTCGACGTCGTCGCTCATGTTCGTTATCCCTCGCTGTGATTGGTGTTCGTCGCTGTTGAGAAGAACGGTACGGTCCGGGGGAGCGGGTCGAATCCCGGAAAAGTGCCAGCGGTGGGGCGGGGCGACGCGGACCGATTCGTGGGGTAATGTCGCCGCAGACATGGCCGACTTCGCACTTTGCCACGACAGCCTCGACGGGCTCAGCGTGGGCGACGCGCTCGGGGCGCAGTTCTTCGTCCCTGGAACAACCTTCGAGGACCTTTTCGACGGCACGGCGCCCGCCGGCTCCTGGCCGTGGACCGACGACACCGAAATGGCCTGCACGCTGGTCGCGCAGCTGCGCCGGGCCGGCGGCATCGACCAGGACCGGCTCGCCCGGGCGTTCGCGGAGCGCTGCGAACCGTATCGCGGCTACGGCGCCGGTGCGGTGGTGATCCTGCGCCGGATTCGCGAGGGTGAGCCGTGGCGCGAGGTCACCCGCGACGCCTTCGGCGGGCAGGGGTCGATGGGCAACGGCGCGGCCATGCGGGTCGCGCCGCTCGGCGCGCTGCACGCCGGGGACTCGCGGACCGCCGCGCTCGAGGCGATGCGCTCCGCCGAGGTCACCCACGCCCACGCGGAGGCCATCCTCGGCGCGGTGGCCGTCGCGGTCGCCGCCGCCGAGGCCGGCTGGGCGCGGCTGGTCCGCAACCGGCCCGCGCCCGCGGAACTCCTCGACGCCGTGCTCGCTTACCTGGTCGAGGGCCGGGTCCACGACGGGATCCGGCGGGCGCGGCGACTGCTGCGCGCGAGCGTCGCCGAGGCTGCCTACGAGCTCGGCAACGGCTCCCAGGTGCTGGCCGAGGACACCGTACCGTTCGCGCTGTGGGTCGCCGCGACCCGTCTCGACGACTACCCGGCCGCGATCCGCGCCTGCATCGAGGCGGGTGGCGACGTCGACACGACGGCGGCGATGGCCGGCGGGATCGTCGCCGCCCACACCGGCCGGTCGGGGATCCCGCCGGCCTGGCTCGAGCAGCGCGAGCCGCTCGCCGCCTGGGCATTCTCGGACTGACCGTTTCCCGCAGCGGTCGCCGGCCCCAGGGGGCCGGCGACCGCGGTCTGGCCCGGATCAGGCTGATCGCTTTCGGTCACCCGGCGCACGCCGACGCCCATCACGGGCGGCCCACCAGCGAAAACCGCCAAAACCGGCAAAGGTCCGCAGCTATCGCGCGCGGGGTGTCGCCGGTGTGGCTAGGGTGGTGACGGAGCCGGGGGCACGAATCATGATCGCGACCGTTTGGTAAAAGTCCACAACTTTTGCGCGTACCAATTGCCGGGTACAACGGTTCTCAAACCAGGCGGTAGCGTCAAAGGTTGTCTACGGGGACCCCCGCCCGGCAGGGGCGTCCCCGTTCTGTTGTGATCGGAGGGGTTACCCGGTGTTCAGGCGTATCGCCATCGTCAACCGCGGAGAGGCCGCCATGCGGCTCATCCACGCCGTCCGCGAGCTCAACGCCGAGGCCGGTGCCCCGCCGATCGAGACGATCGCGCTCTACACCGACGCCGAACGTACCGCCACCTTCGTTCGTGAGGCGGACGACAGCTACTGCCTCGGGCCCGCCTCCGCGCGACCGTATCTGGACCACGCCGTCCTCGAGCGTGCGCTGGTCGAGTCCCGCGCCGACGCGGCCTGGGTGGGCTGGGGCTTCGTCGCCGAGGACCCGGCCTTCGCGGAGGTCTGCGAGAAGATCGGGGTGACCTTCATCGGCCCGAGCGCCGAGGCGATGCGCAAGCTCGGCGACAAGATCGGCGCGAAGCTGATCGCCGAGGAGGTCGGCGTGCCGGTGGCCCCGTGGAGCCGGGGCGCGGTGGAGAGCCTGGAGGCGGCCAAGCGCGCGGCGGCCGGGATCGGCTACCCGCTGATGCTCAAGGCGACCGCGGGCGGCGGCGGCCGGGGCATCCGCGTGGTCCGCAGCGACGAGGACCTCACCGAGGCCTACGAGCGCACCAGCCTGGAGGCCGCGCGCGCGTTCGGCAGCGGCGTGGTGTTCCTGGAGCGGCTGGTCACCGGCGCCCGGCACGTCGAGGTGCAGGTGATCGCCGACGGGCAGGGCACCGCCTGGGCGCTGGGCGTGCGGGACTGTTCGGTCCAGCGGCGCAACCAGAAGGTCATCGAGGAGTCCGCCTCGCCGGTGCTCGCCCCCGAGCAGGCCGGCGAGCTGAAGGCGGCGGCCGAG
Organism: Dactylosporangium sp. CA-092794; assembly: GCF_050948465.1. Classification (NCBI taxonomy): domain Bacteria; kingdom Bacillati; phylum Actinomycetota; class Actinomycetes; order Micromonosporales; family Micromonosporaceae; genus Dactylosporangium; species Dactylosporangium sp. CA-092794. The sequence goes on from NZ_CP192044.1 coordinate 6,254,591, forward strand.
CGGCTGGCGCTGGCCGTGGGCTACTGCGGCGCCTGCACCGTCGAGTTCCTCTACCATCCCGGCGATCGGCTGTTCGCCTTCCTCGAGGTCAACACCCGGCTGCAGGTCGAGCACCCCATCACCGAGGCGACCACCGACTTCGACCTGGTCAAGGCCCAGATCCACGTGGCCGGCGGCGGACGCCTCGGGCACGGCGAGCCATCGAAGACGCCGGTGGAGGTCGGGCACGCCATCGAGGCGCGGCTCAACGCCGAGGACCCCGACCGCGACTTCGCGCCGTCGCCCGGCCGGATCGTGCGGCTGGCGCTGCCCAGCGGCCCCGGCGTCCGGGTCGACACCGGGGTCAGCGAGGGCGACGTGATCCCGGCCGACTTCGACTCGATGATCGCCAAGATCATCGCCTACGGCCGGACCCGCGACGAGGCGCTCGGCCGGCTGCGCCGGGCGGTCGCCGAGACCACCGTGATCATCGAGGGCGGCGCCACCAACAAGAGCTTCCTGCTCGACCTGCTCGACCAGCCCGAGGTGATCGACGCGAGCGCGGACACCGGCTGGATCGACCGGGTCCGGGCCGAGGGCCGGCTGGTCTCCACCCGGCACTCCGGCGTCGCGCTGGCCGCCGCGGCGATCGAGGCGTACGAGGACCAGGCGGCCGTCGAGCGCCAGCGGCTGCTGTCCACCGCACACGGCGGCCGCCCGCAGGTCCAGCACGAGAGCGGCCGGCCGATCGACCTCAAGCTGCGCGGCGCGAGCTACCGGGTGACGGTCGCGCAGACCGGGCCCCGGCGGTTCCGGGTCGGCATCGGCGACGCCGCCACCCTCGACGTGGAACTGGAAAGGTTCGACGAGCACACCGGCCGGATCCTGGTCAACGGCCGGCGGTTCCGGCTCGTCACCGACACGCACGGACCGACCCACCTGGTCGAGGTCGACGGCACCACGCACCGGGTCAGCCGCGACGAGGGCGGCGTGCTGCGCTCGCCCGCGCCCGCGCTGGTCGTCGCGACGCCGCTCACCGTCGGCGACGAGGTCGAGCCGGGCGCACCCGTGCTCGTGCTGGAGAGCATGAAGATGGAGACCGTGCTGCGCGCGCCGTTCAAGGCGAGGCTGCGCGAGTGCCTGGTTTCGGTCGGCAGCCAGGTGGAGACCGGCGCACCGTTGCTGCGCCTGGAGCCCATCGGCGACGAGGAGCCCGGCGAGGCGGCGGCCCAGAGCGAGGCCATCGATCTCGACCTGCCGCCCGAGCCGACCGGCCTCTCGGCCGAGGCCCGGGTCGCGCGGGGGATCGCCGACCTGCGCAGCCTCCTGCTGGGGTACGACCTGGATCCGGCCGACGAGCGCCGCGCCCTGTCGAACTACCTGACCGCCCGGGCCGAGCTGCGCCGCCGCCCGCTGGAGGCCGAGGTCGGCCTGCTGCGGCTCTTCGCGGACCTTTCCGAGCTCAGCCGCAACCGGCCGGCCGGCGAGGAGGGCCGCGCCGACAGCCGGGTGCACAGCCCGCGCGAGCACTTCCACACGTACCTGCAAAGCCTCGACGTCGAACGGGCCGCCCTGTCGGAGACGTTCCGCACGCGCCTGGCCCGGGTGCTCGCGCACTACGGCGTCGAGGACTTCGAGCGCACGCCCGCGCTCGAGGAGGCGGTGTTCCGCATCTTCCTGGCGCAGCAGCGGGCCTCGGCCGACGTGACGGTGATCGTCACGTTCCTGCAGCAGTGGCTGACCGAGCCGCTGCCCGCCAACGGTCTGCGCGACCTGGTCGGCCAGGCGCTGGAGCACCTCATCTTCGCCACCCAGCTGCGCTTCCCGGTCGTGGGCGACCTGGCCCGCAGCGTCGTGTTCCGCTGGGCCGCCCAGCCCATGCTGCGCCGCAAGCGGGCCGAGGTCTACGCCGACGTCCGCGGCCATCTGCGGTACCTCGACACCAACCCGGACGCGCCCGACCGGGCCGAGCGGATCGCGAAAATGGTCGCCTCGCCCGAGCCTCTGGTCCGCCTGCTCGGCCAGCGCATCGGCAAGCCGGGCGCGGACCACGGCCCGATGCTCGAGGTGCTCAGCCGCCGCTACTACGGCAACCGCGGCGCCAGCGAGGCGGGGTCCGTCGAGGTGGCCGGGCAGTCGTTCTTCACCGCGGCCTACGACCGCGACGGCGAGCGCTTCCGGCTCGTCGCCGCCGCCACCGACTTCGCCGACCTGGCCGTGACGCTGGAGCGGGTCGCCGGGCTGGCCGGACCGGACTCGGTCGCCGACGTGTACCTCACCTGGACCGATCAGCCCGACCCGGACGCGATGGCGGCCACCCTGCGGGAGGTCCTCGACCGGGCCGGCCTGCTCGACGGGCTGCAGCGGGTGACCATGTCGGTGGCCGGGCGCACCGGCGCGGAGATGCACCACCACTTCACCTTCCGGCCCGGCCTGGGCGAGGACCGGGTGATCCGCGGGCTGCACCCGCTGATCGCCGAGCGGCTGCAGCTGCCGCGGCTGCGCCACTACGACCTCACCCGGCTGCCGTCCGCCGACGAGGAGGTGTATCTCTTCCACTGCGTCGCGCCGAACAACCCGGGCGACGAACGGCTGGCGGCCATGGCCCAGGTGCGCGACCTTACGCCGCTGCGGGACGCCGACGGCCGCATCCTCGCGCTGCCCGCGATCGAGGGCGCGCTGGACGCGTGCCTCGATGCGATCCGGAAGGTTCAGGCGCAGCGGCCGGCCCGGCAGCGCTTCGACACGAACCGGATCACCATCTACGTCTGGCCGACCAGCGAGCTGACCGTCGCGGAGCTCAACGCCATCGCCCAGCGGCTGCTGCCGATCACGGCCGGGGCGGGCGTGGAGGAGGTGCTGTTCCTGGGCCGCCAGCGCGACCGCGCCACCGGCGAGCTGACCGAGATCGCGGTGCAGATCTCCTACGACCAGGGCATGCGCATGTCGGTCACCGAGCCCACGACCGAGCCGATCCTGCCGCTCGACGACTACCGGCGCAAGGTGCTCTCGGCCCGCCGGCGCGGCACCACGTATCCGTACGAGCTGACCGAGATGCTCGCCGGCCAGCGCGGCGGCTTCACGGAGTACGACCTCGACGACAGCGGCACCCTCCGGCCGGTCGAACGACCCAGGGGGCACAACAAGGCCGCCATCGTCGCCGGGGTGGTCAGCACGCCGACCGAGCGCTACCCCGAAGGCGTCACCCGGGTGGTACTGCTGGGTGACCCGACCAAGTCGCTGGGCGCCCTGTCGGAACCCGAGTGCGCGCGGGTGATCGCCGCCCTGGACCTCGCCGAGCGGATGCGCGTGCCGGTCGACTGGTTCGCGCTGTCGTCGGGCGCCCGGATCTCGATGTCCTCCGGTACCGAGAACATGGACTGGGTCGCCGCCGCGCTCAAGCGGATCGTCGAGTTCACCCAGGCCGGCGGCGAGATCAACATCGTGGTCGCGGGCATCACGGTCGGCGCCCAGCCGTATTGGAACGCCGAGGCCACGATGCTCATGCACACCAAGGGCATCCTGGTGATGACCCCGGAGTCGGCGATGGTCCTCACCGGCAAGCAGTCGCTGGACTTCTCCGGCGGCGTCTCGGCCGAGGACAACTTCGGCATCGGCGGCTACGACCGGGTGATGGGCCCCAACGGCCAGGCGCAGTACTGGGCACCGGACCTGCGGGGTGCGCGCAACCTGTTGATGTCGCACTACGACCACACCTACATCGCGCCCGGCGAGGCCCGGCCGCGCCGCGCGGCCACCAGCGACCCGATCGACCGGGACATCTCGCCGTATCCGCACGCGGTGCCGGACAGCGACTTCACGACCGTCGGCGATATCTTCTCCCGGGAGAGCAACCCCGACCGGAAGAAGGCGTTCGACATCCGCACGCTCATGCGCGCGCTGTCCGACCAGGACCACGCGGCGCTCGAGCGCTGGGCCGGCATGGCCGACGCCGAGACCGCGGTCGTGCAGGACGTGCACCTCGGCGGCATCCCGGTGTGCCTGCTGGGCATCGAGTCCCGGTCCGTGCCGCGGCGCGGGTTCCCGCCCACCGACGGCCCCGACACGTACACCGCCGGCACGCTGTTCCCGCGCTCGTCCAAGAAGGTCGCGCGGGCGATCAACGCGGCCAGCGGCAACCGGCCGCTGGTCGTGCTGGCGAACCTTTCCGGTTTCGACGGGTCGCCGGAGTCGATGCGCAAGCTGCAGCTGGAGTACGGCGCGGAGATCGGCCGGGCCATCGTGAACTTCCGCGGCCCGATCGTGTTCTGCGTGATCTCCCGCTACCACGGCGGCGCGTTCGTGGTGTTCTCCAAGGCGCTCAACCCGAACATGACCGTGCTGGCCGTGGAGGGCTCGTTCGCCTCGGTCATCGGCGGCGCGCCGGCCGCGGCGGTGGTCTTCGCCGGCGACGTCGACGCGCGCACCGCGAAGGACCAGCGGGTGGCCGAGCTGCGGGCGCGCGTCGCCGAGGCCACCGGCGGGGAGCGGGCCGCGCTGGTCACGCTGCTGGCGGAGGTGCGGGCCGCGGTCCGGGCGGAGAAGCTGGGCGAGGTGGCCGCCGAGTTCGACGCCGTGCACAGCATCCAGCGCGCGGTCGAGGTCGGCTCCGTGGACGCCATCGTCCGCCCCGAGCAGCTGCGCCCGGAGATCATCGCCGCGGTCGAGCAGGGCCTGGCGCGGGCCTGACGGCCTGGTCGAGCACGGCCCGGCGCGGGCCCGAGCGCCTGGTCGAGGAGCCTGGCGCTGGCCTGAGGGCCTGAGACGCGGCCGGTCCCTCGCGGCCTCACGGTCGAGTGAGCGGCCTCACGGTGGCGTGAGGCGCGGGGGACCTGCGCGGCCTCGGGCGGTCGTGACGCGGTGGGCCGGGCGCTGCCGGGTCAGGCCAGGCGGGCCGGGAAGCCTCCGGTGGCGACCGGCCCCCACCGCTCCACCGTGATGCGGATCAGCGACTTGCCCTGCGCCACCATCGCCGCGCGGTACTCGTCCCAGTCCGGATGCTCGCCCGCGATGCAGCGGTAGTACTCCACGAGCGGCTCCAGCGCCTCGGGCAGGTCGAGGACCTCGGCCGTGCCGTCGACCTGCACCCAGGCGTCGTTCCACTCGTCGGACAGCACGAGCACCGAGGCCCGCGGGTCGCGGCGCAGGTTGCTCACCTTGGCGCGCTCCGGGTAGGTCGAGACGACCACGCGGCCCTCGGCGTCCACCCCGCAGCTCACCGGCGAGGCCTGCGGCCGGCCGTCGGCACGGTTGGTGATGACGATGCCGTGGTGGCGCTTGGCGAGGAACTCCACCAGCGCGGCGCGGTCCACCCGCTCATTGGTTGCGATTTTGCGTGCCATGGTCAGACCGTACCGCGCACGCCCCGCCCGGATCGCGGTCCGCCGGCCGGACCGGATCCGCCCGACCGGACGGACCGGATGGTGGTCAGCGGGCGATGGCGACGCCGCCGTCCACGGTGATGGTCGAGCCGACCACGTAGTCGCCGGCCGCGGAGGCCAGGTAGATCGCGGCGGCGGCCATGTCCTCGGCGACGCCGATGCGACCCAGCGGCACGCGCCGGCTCACCTCGTCGGGAGCGTCGCGGACCTCGCGGTTCATCTCGGTGGCGAAGGCGCCCGGGGCGATCGAGCTGACCACGATCCGGTCGCGGACCAGGCGCAGGGCGAGCTGGCGGGTCAGGTGGACCATCGCGGCCTTGCTCGCGTGGTACGAGTACGTCTCGCCGGGGATGATCACCAGACCGTCGATCGAGGCGACGTTGACGACCTTGGCCAGGTGGTCCGCCGTGGCCGCGGCGAGCATCGGGGTGAGCCGCTGGGTCAGGTAGAACGGCGACTTCACGTTGAGCGTCATCACCTTGTCCCAGCCGCTCTCGGGGAACCGCTCGAACGGCGCGCCCCACGCCGCGCCGGCGTTGTTCACCAGGATGTCCAGGTGGGGCTCGCGCTCGCGGAGGCGGGTCACGAGGTCGTCGATGCCGGCCAGGGTGGACAGGTCGGCCGGCAGCGAGACGCACTCGCCGTGGCCGATGGCGGTGAGCTCGGCGGCGGCGCGGTCGCACTGCGCGGCCTTCCGGGCGCAGATGTACACCTTCGCCCCCTGGGCGAGGAAGCCCTCGGCGATCATCCGGCCGATGCCGCGGGAGCCGCCGGTGACGAGGGCGACGCGGCCGTGGAGCGAGAACAGCCTGGCGATGTCCATGGCGGCGATCGTAAGCACACTTGAGTCCGAATTCAACTTCAACTAATGTGCGGGGTATGACGAATGCGGTCGCCGCCATCTGGGCGCACGCCGCGGCCGCACCCGACCGGCCGGCGGTGCGCACCCCGGAGATCACGTGGTCCTACGGCGAGCTCGTGCGGCGTTCGGCGGCGTTCGCCGACCGGCTCGCGCGGGCCGGGATCGACGCCGGAGACCGGGTGCTGCTGTGCGCGCCGACGGAGCCGGGTTTCGTCGCGGCCTACCTGGGCATCCTGGCCCGGGGCGCGGTCGCGGTGACGGTGAACACCCAGTGCGCGCCCGCCGAGCTCGAGTACTTCCTGCGCGACGCCGGCTGCGCCCTGGCCGTCGCCCACGCCGAGGTGACCGGGCGACTGGGGCCGGCGGCGGAGGCGACCGGGACACCACTGTGGACACTGCCGCTCGCCGAAGCGCCGCCCGGCGGCGACGTGCTCCCGGCGGAGCGGGCGGACGACGACCTGGCCGTCCTGCTGTACACCTCGGGCACGACCGGCCGGCCGAAGGGCGCCATGCTGGGCCACGGCAACCTTTCCGCCGCCGCGGACGCCTACTGCGGCCTGCTGAGCATCACCGCCGAGGACCGGATCGGCACCGCGCTGCCGCTGTTCCACGTGTTCGGCCAGGTCGGGGTCCTGCTCACCGCGCTGCGCGCCGGCGCCGGGATGTCCCTGCTGCGGCCGTTCTCCGCGGCCGGGCTGCTGGCGATGGCGGCCGGGCACCGGCTCACCATGGTCTCCGGCGTCCCGACGATGTGGCTGGAGATGCTGCACGCGACGACCGGCGTTGGGCGCGAGGAACTGGCCGGGCTGCGGGCCGCCTGCTCCGGCGGGGCGGCGATGCCGCTGGAGGTGGCCCGGGCGTTCCGGGACCGGTTCGGTCCGGAGATTCTCGACGGCTACGGGCTCAGCGAGACCGCGTCCGCCGGCGCGCTGCGCGACCCGGCGTGGCCGGCGAAGGAGGGCAGCGTCGGCCCGGCCGTGCCCGGCCTGCGCCTGGCCATCCTCGACGACGGCGGCGAACCGCTGCCGAGCGGCGCGGTGGGCGAGGTCGCGATCCACGGGCCCGCGGTCGGCCAGGGCTACTGGGGACGGCCGCAGGACACCGCCGAGGTCCTGCGCGACGGCTGGTTCCGCACCGGCGACCTCGGCCGGATGGACGACGAGGGCTACCTGTGGATCGTCGACCGCAAGAAGGACATGATCATCCGCGGCGGCTACAACGTCTACCCGCGCGAGGTCGAAGAGGCGCTGTACGAGCACCCCGAGGTGCGGGAGGCGGCCGTGATCGGCGTGCCCGACCCGCGGCTCGGCGAGGAGGTCGCGGCGGTGCTCGTCGTGGCCGGGCCGGTCGACCCGGACGGGCTGCGGGCCTGGCTCGAGGAGCGGCTCGCGGTCTACAAGGTGCCCCGGCTGTACCACTTCGTCGACGCGCTGCCCCGCGGCGCCACCGGCAAGCTGCTCAAGCGCGACATCGACCGGTCCGCCGTGCTCACCCGGGCCCGGCGGGCGCACCGGCCGGCGCGACCCGCAACCAATTGAAAGGAGCCCGCCATGGACTTCGGCTTCGACCAGACCACCACCGACCTCATCGCCCGGATGGACGCCTTCATGCGCGAGTGCGTGTACCCGGCCGAGGAGCGCTTCGAGGACGAACTGCGGCAACGGCCCGGCGCGTGGGGACCACCGCCGGTCGTCGAGGAGCTCAAGGCGGAGGCGCGCGGCCGCGGGCTGTGGAACCTTTTCCTGCCCGGGGAGGCCGGCGCGGGGCTGACCAACCTGCAGTACGCGCCGCTGGCCGAGCTGTCCGGGCGCAGCCCCGCCATCGCCCCGGTCGCGACGAACTGCGCGGCCCCCGACACCGGCAACATGGAGATCCTGCACCAGTTCGGCACGCCCGAGCAGCGCAAGGAGTGGCTGGAACCGTTGCTGGACGGGCGGATCCGCTCCGGCTTCGCGATGACCGAGCCGGCCGTCGCATCCTCCGACGCCACCAACATCGGCACGTCGATCGAGCGCGACGGCGACGAGTACCGAATCAATGGTCGTAAATGGTGGACCACCGGTGCGATGAACCCGGCCGCGGCGGTGTTCATCGTGATGGGCAAGACCGATCCCGCCGCGCCCCGGCACCGCCAGCAGTCCATGGTGCTGGTGCCGCGGGACACCCCCGGCGTCACCGTCGTGCGCCCGCTGCAGGTGTTCGGCTACGACGACCGCGACCACGGCGGCCACGCCGAGATCGCCTTCACCGACGTGCGCGTGCCGGCGGCCAACCTGCTGGGCACCGAGGGCGACGGTTTCGGTATCGCCCAGGCCCGCCTCGGCCCGGGCCGGATCCACCACTGCATGCGCGCGATCGGCACGGCCCAGCGCGCCGTCGAGCTGATGATCGACCGCGCGTCGGCCCGGGTCGCGTTCGGCCGGCCGCTGGCCGAGCAGGGCGTGATCCGCGAATGGATCGCCGATTCGGTGGTACGCCTGGAGCAACTGCGGCTGCTGGTCCTCAAGACCGCATGGCTCATGGACCAGGCCGGCAACCGGGCCGCGCACAAGGAGATCCAGGCCATCAAGATCGCGACGCCGCGGGTGGTCGAGTGGATCCTCGACAAGGCGATCCAGGTCCACGGCGCCGCCGGCGTCTCGCAGGACTTCCCGCTCGCCCGGTACTCCGCCGGCGTGCGCGGCCTGCGCATCGCCGACGGCCCCGACGAGGTGCACACCGGTGCCCTGGCCCGCGCGCTGATCAAGGACCGGTCCGCGGCCCGCGGCTGAGCGGGACCGACCAGCTGACAACGCAGGAAGGAAGTGGTTATGCGGCAGGCGGTCATCGTCTCCACCGCGCGGACCCCGATCGGCAAGGCGTACCGCGGGGCCTTCAACGACACCTCGGCGCAGGAGCTCGCCGGGCACGCCGTCAGCGCCGCCGTGGCGCGGGCCGGCCTCGACGGGGCGGAGGTCGAGGACGTGGTGCTCGGCTGTGCGATGCAGGAGGGCACGTCCGGGTTCAACATCGGCCGGCAGGCCGCGCTGCGGGCCGGGCTGCCCGAGACGGTGCCCGGCATGGCCGTCGACCGGCAGTGCGCCTCCGGGCTGATGGCGATCGCGACCGCCGCCAAGCAGGTCGTGGTCGACGGCATGGACGTCGTCGTTGCCGGCGGTGTCGAGTCGATCTCGCTGGTGCAGAACGAGCACCGCAACGGCCATCGCGGTACCGACGGCTGGCTCGGCACCAACCGGCCCGGCCTGTATCTGCCCATGCTGCACACCGCCGAGATCGTCGCCGAGCGCTACGGCGTGAGCCGGGAGCGGCAGGACGAGTTCGCGCTGGAGTCCCAGCGGCGCACCGCCCGGGCCCAGGCGGACGGCCGGTTCGACGCGGAGATCGTGCCGCTGCCGAGCACTAGGCGGCTCGTCGATCCGGACACCGGGGCGGAACGGCACGAACCGGTGGAGCTGACCCGCGACGAGGGCAACCGCCCGGCGACCACCCCGGAGGACCTGCGGCGCCTGCGGACCGTGCTGGCCGACGGGACGGTGGCGGCGGCGTCGAGCGTCACCGCGGGCAACTCCTCGCAGCTGTCCGACGGCGCCGCCGCGGTGGTGCTCATGGAGGCGGCCCAGGCGCAGCGGCGCGGGCTGGCGCCCCTCGGGGCGTACCTGGGGCTGGCCGTGACCGGCTGCGCGCCGGACGAGATGGGCATCGGCCCGGTGACCGCCGTGCCGGCCCTGCTGCGCCGCCATGGGCTGCGGGTGGACGACATCGACCTGTGGGAGCTCAACGAGGCCTTCGCCGCCCAGGCGGTGTACTGCCGCGACGCGCTGGGCATCGACCCCGACCGGTGCAACGTCGACGGCGGCGCCATCGCGATCGGCCATCCGTACGGCATGAGCGGCGCCCGCATGGTCGGCCACGCGCTCATCGAGGGCCGCCGCCGCGGCGCCCGCCGGGTCGTGATCACCATGTGCGTCGGCGGTGGCATGGGCGCCGCCGGCCTCTTCGAGGTCCTGTGAGGCGGCGAGGTATGCCTACCGATGCGAATCCCGTGCTCGCCGAGCGCCGCGGGCCGGTGCTGGTGCTCACCCTCAACCGGCCCGAGCGGCTCAACGCCTGGACGGACGCGCTCGAGGAGCGGTACTTCGACCACCTCGACGCGGCCGAGCGCGATCCGGACGTGCGGGCGATCGTGCTCACCGGCGCCGGGCGCGGCTTCTGCGCCGGCGCCGACCTCGACGACCTCGCGGCGGTGGGCGAGATGGGCCTCGTCCCGGCGCGGATCCGCCCGCGGGCCCGCCCGCTGAGCCTGCGCAAGCCGATGGTCGCCGCCATCAACGGTGCGGCCGCCGGCCTGGGCCTGGTCGAGGCGCTGTACTGCGACGTGCGGTTCGCCACCCCGCAGGCCAAGCTGACGACCTCGTTCGCGCAGCGCGGGCTCATCGCCGAGTACGGCATCGCCTGGCTGCTGCCGCGCGTCGTCGGGCTCAGCCGGGCGCTGGACCTGTTGCTGTCGGGCCGGATCGTCACCGGCGCCGAGGCGCTCGCGATGGGGCTGGTCGACCGGGTCGTCGACGGCGACGAGTTGCTGGAGGCGGCCGTCGGCTACGCCCGCGGGCTCGCCGAGGCCTGCTCGCCGTGGTCGATGGCGCAGATCAAGGCGCAGGTGTACGCCGCGCTGGACGCCGATCTCGTCGCGGCCGTGGCCGACGCCGACCGGCGCATGGCGGTGTCGTTCGCCGGCCCCGACCTCGCCGAGGGCGTGCGCAGCCATCTGCAGCGCCGGCCGCCCGCCTTCCCCGGCCTGCCGCCGCAGGCCGGGGAGTAGGGCGATGGTGTCAGCCGGTCGCGCCGAGGCACTCGTAGATGGTGTCGACGTAGGCGGCCGAGACGTCGGAGCCGATGACGCCCGGCTGCATCTGGTTCATCATGTAGCTGATCGTGAGGCGCCGGTCGAGGTCCATGATGATGAGCGAGCCGCCCCAGCCGCCCCAGAAGCAGGTCCGCTCGCCGCGCACGAACGGCACGCCCGCCGACGGCAGGGCGAACCCGATGCCCCAGCGCAGCGGCAGGCCGAGGAACAGGTCCGGTCCGCTGGCCTGCTCGTCGAAGATCAGGTCGATGGTGGCGGGGGAGAGCAGGCGTACCCCGGACGAGCTGACCCCGTCCAGGGCCAGGGCGGAGAGCATCAGCGCCATCGCGCGAGCGTTGGTGTGCCCGTTGACCGCGCCGTTCTCGGAGCGCCGCCAGTCCGGCGTGTTGGCGATCAGCGGGTCGCTGACCGAGCCGGCCAGCGTCTTGTAGAACACGCTGTCCTCGTCGATCGGCCCGGTGGTGTCGACGTCGGCTCGTACCTCCGGCGGAACGATCTCGGCCACCCGGGGCCAGTCGTGCTCGGCCGCGCCGAGCTGGAAGTCGGCGCCGAGCGGGCCGGCGATCTCGTCGTGCACGAACTGGCCGAGCCCGCGGCCGGAGACCCGCCGGACCACCTCGCCGATCAGGTGGCCGTAGTTGCTCGCGTGGTAACCCGACGCGCTGCCGGGCGTCCACCACGGCGGCTGGGCGGCCAGCCTCGCGGTCGAGACGGCGAGGTCGTAGGCGACCTGCGGGGTGTACGGCTGCTCGAACGCCGGGACGCCGGAGGTGTGGCTGAGCAGGTGGCGGACCAGCACGCCCTCCTTGCCGCCGGCGGCGAACTCGGGCCAGTAGCGGTGCACCGGCGCGTGCGGGTCGAGCTCGCCGCGGTCGATCAGCAGCAGCGCGGCCAGGCTGGTCACGGTCTTGGTGCTCGACCAGACGTTGACGATCGTGTCGCGGGTCCACGGCCGGGTCCGGTCCTTGTCCTGCCAGCCGGCCCACAGGTCGACCACGTCGGTGCCGTCGATGTTGACGACGAAGCCGGCGCCGACCTCGACGCCCTTGTCCACGTTCGCCGCGAGTTCGTCGGCGAGCCGGTCGAAGCGGTGGTCCCAGGTTCCCGCAACGTCCGTCATGGTGGTTCACCCCTTGTGTGTCTCCCGGAAATGCAACGAATGAACGATGTGTTGCACAGCATGCATGACCTGGGTCACACCGTCAACGTCCGGTCGTTCGCGCGGCCGGCGGCAGCCGGCGGCCTGGCCGCCGCGAGGAGAGGAGTTCGTCGATGGAGGATACGCTGACCGGCCGCGAGGTATGGCTGGTGTCCCGCCCGGTCGGGCCGGCCCGGCCGGAGAATTTCGAGATCCGGCGGGTACCGGTGCCGCAGCCCGGCCCGGGGCAGGTGCTGGTCCGCAACGCGTGGATGTCGGTGGATCCCGCCATGCGCGGGCGGATGCGCGGCGTGCGCACCTACATCGACGGCTTCGCGCTGGACGCGCCGATGTCGGGCAACGCGGTCGGTACCGTCATCGCGTCGGCCGACCCGTCCGTGCCGGTCGGCGCCGTGGTGCTGCACCAGCTCAGCTGGCGCGAGTACGCCCTGCTGGCGGCGTCGGACGCGACCGTACTCGACCCGGCGGCGGGCGACCCGGCGGACCATCTGGGCGTGCTGGGGCTGACCGGACTGACCGCGTACGTCGCGCTGACCCGCATCGCCGCGGTGCGCGAGGGCTCGGTGGTCTTCGTCTCGGGGGCGGCGGGCGGCGTCGGCAGCGTCGCCGGGGGCATCGCCCGCGCGCTCGGGGCCGCCACGGTCATCGGCTCGGCGGGCGGCGCCGAGAAGTGCCGGCTGCTCGTCGAGGAGTTCGGCTACGACCACGCCCTGGACTACCGGGCCGGGGACCTCGCGGGCGGGCTGGCCCGGGTCGCCCCGGACGGGATCGACGTCTACCTGGACAACGTCGGCGGCGAGCACCTGGAGGCGGCGCTGGCGGCCCTGCGCACCGGCGGGCAGGTCGCGCTGTGCGGGGCGATCTCCCAGTACGACGCGACCGGGCGGCAGGCCGGCCCGGCAAACCTGGCCCTGGCCATCTCCAAGCGGCTCACGCTGCGCGGCTTCATCGTCTTCGACCACGCCGACCTCCGCCCGGAGTACCAGGCGCGGGCCGCCGAGTGGCTGCGCAGCGGCGCGCTGGTCAACCGTAAGACCGTGGTGGAGGGCATCGATCAGGCCGCGCAGGCGTTCCTCGACCTGATGGCCGGCCGCAACGTCGGCAAGATGCTGGTACGCCTGTGACCGCCGCGACGCCGCGCGGCCGGTCGGGCGGCGCGCCCGGCGGCGTTCCGGTAGAACGAACGCATGCCACGCCGCGCTGACCAGGAACCGCAGCCGCCCGCGCACCGGCCGCCGCCGCAGACCGCCCGGGGCGCGCGCACCCGGGCGGCGCTGGTCGCGGCGGCCCGGGTGGTCTTCGAGCGCGACGGCTTCCTCGACTCGCGGCTGGTCGACATCACCGCCGAGGCGAGCTGCGCGGCGGGCACCTTCTACACGTACTTCGACACCAAGGAGGACATCCTCGAGGCGGTGCTGGAGCAGGTGCGCGACGACATGCTGCACCCCGGCCTGCCGCACGTCGAGGACGCCGGGGACGCGTCGGCGGTCATCGCGGCCAGCAACCGGGCCTATCTGGAGGCGTACCGGCGCAACGCCGCCCTCATGGGCGTGCTGGAGCAGGTGGCGGCGACCAGCGAGCGGTTCGTCAAGATCCGCGAGGACCGGGCCGACGTGTTCATCGACCGCAACGCGCGCAGCATCGCCCGGCTGCAGGCCGAGGGCCGGGCCGACCCGGCGCTGGACCCGATGGTCGCCTCGCGCGCGCTGTCGGGCATGCTCAGCCGCCTGGCGTACACGTACTTCGTCTCCGGCTTCGTGCCGGCCGACGTGCCCTACGAGACGCTGGTCGCCACCGCCAACCGCCTGTGGTGCAACGCGCTGGGCCTGCCCCCGCCGCCGGACTAGTCGGCGTGCAGCAGCGCGGCGATGGCGGCGCGCACCTTCGTGGCGTCGGGCGGCTCGCCGATGATGATGTCGGAATAGATGAACGACTCGATGATCCGCACGATGAGGTACGCCAGGTCGTGCAGCGCCATCGTGTGCTCGAGCGCCCCGCCGTCGCGCTCGCGCTCCAGCAGCCACTCGAACGAGCGCACGATGAATCGCTGCACCGGGCTGGCCGCCGAGGTCAGCAGGCGCAGCGAGCGCTCCGGCTCCCGGCGCACGAACGTCTGGAAGAACGGCGAGTCGATGAGCACCTGCGCGTAGTCGCCCGCGACCGCGGCGATCCGCGCACCGCCGGCGCCCTTCGCGGCCTCGGCGGCCCGGCGGATGGTCGGGTCGGCCAGCGAGATGATGACGTCCGCGGTGAGCTGGTCACGGTTGCCGACCCAGCGGAACAGCGTCACCCGGTCGACGCCGAGCTCGCCGGCGAGCTGGCTCATGTCCAGCCGCTCGCCGGCGATGAACCGCCGCCGCGCCAGCCGGAACGCGTCCCCGGCGCGCCCCTCCGGGAACGCGGCGCGGGGCCGGGTCGAGACGACGGCCGGTTCGGTCATGCGCCGATCGTAGCGGTCTGCAACACTCAACAAAAATGTTGCGCTCTTGGGTGGCCGTGGGGCAGCCTATTGGCATGGCTCGTTCGCTGATCATGTCCCGGCCGGATCTCGATTTCTGCCTGTACGAGTGGCTGCGCGTCGAGGAGCTGACCAAGCGGGACCGGTTCGCACAGCACGACCGCGCGACCTTCGACGCGCTGCTCGACCTCAGCGAGCAGGTCGCCACCGAACGGTTCGCTCCCATCAACCGCGCGACGGACCTTTGCGAGCCCGAGGTGGACGCGGACGGCCGGGTGGTCCTCGCGCCCGGCGTCGCCGAGGCGGTCGCCGCCTACACGCAGACCGGCCTGCCCTCGGCCGTCTTCGACGACGACCTCGGCGGCCTGCAGCTGCCGCTGGCCGTGCGGGCCGCGTGCGGCGCGTGGTTCCAGGCGGCCTGCCTGAGCGCGTACTCCTACGCGTTCCTGGCCGAGGGCAACGCGAGCCTGGTCGCCGCGCACGGCACCCGCGAGCAGGCCGAGACCTACGCCCGGCCGATTGTCGAGGGCCGCTGGTTCGGCACCATGTGCCTGTCCGAACCGCACGCCGGCTCGTCGCTGACCGACATCACGACCCGCGCCGTGCGCGGGCCGGACGGCACGTACCGGATCACCGGCACCAAGATGTGGATCTCGGCCGGCGACCACGAGCTCGGCGAGAACATCGTCCACCTGGTTCTGGCCCGCACCCCCGGCGCGGCCGCCGGGGTCAAGGGGATCTCGCTGTTCATCGTGCCGCGGTTCCTGCTCGACGAGCGGGGCCGCCCGGCGGAGCGCAACGACGTCGCGCTCGCCGGGCTCAACCACAAGATGGGCTACCGCGGCACCGCCAACACCGTGCTCGCCTTCGGCCAGGGCGCCTGGACGCCCGGCGGCCACCCCGGCGCGGTCGGCTTCCTGGTCGGGAAGGAGGGCGCCGGGCTGGCGCTGATGTTCCACATGATGAACGAGGCGCGCATCAGTGTGGGCGCCGGCGCGATGGCGCTGGGGTACACCGGATATCTGCACGCCCTCGACTACGCCCGCGAGCGCGTCCAGGGCCGCCCGCTGGGCGCCAAGGATCCGGCCGCGCCCCCGGTGCCGCTGGTCGAGCACCCCGACGTGCGCCGGATGCTGCTGGCCCAGAAGTCCTACGCGGAGGGCGCGCTCGGCCTGGTTCTCTACTGCGCGCGGCTGATCGACGAGGAGCGCACCGCCCCCGGCGAGGCGGAGCGCCGCACCGCCCACGACCTGCTCGACATCCTGACCCCGATCGTCAAGTCGTGGCCGGCGCAGTGGTGCCTGGCCGCCAACGACCTGGCGATCCAGATCCACGGCGGCGCCGGCTACACCCGCGACCACCCGGTCGAGCAGTTCTACCGCGACAACCGGCTCAACGCGATCCACGAGGGCACGCATGGCATCCAGGCCCTCGACCTGCTGGGCCGCAAGGCGGTCCGCGACGACGGCCGGGCCCTGGCCGCGCTCGCCGCGGCCGTGCGCGACACGATCGGCCGGGCCGCGGCCGCGGGCGGTGACGCCGCGACCTACGCCGGCGAGCTGGGCCGGGTCCTCGACGACCTGCTCGATGTCACGCAGGCCCTGTGGCGCGCCGGCGATCCGCGGATCGCCCTGAGCAACGCCACCGCCTATCTGGAGGCGGCCGGCCATCTGGTCGTCGCCTGGATCTGGCTGGACCAACTGGTCGCGGTCGGCGCCGCGACCGGACCGTTCGCCGCGGGCAAGCGCGCCGCCGCCCGGTACTTCTTCCGGTTCGAACTGCCCGCGGTCGGGCCGCGGCTGGACCTTTTGCGCTCGCTGGACGCCACCACCCGCGACCTGGACCCCGACGTCCTCTGACCGTTGTGCCGGTGCTCCGGTCCGGTGCGCCGGGCGCTCACGCGACCAGGACGACCTTGCCGGCAACGGTGCCGGACTCGGCCAGGCGCAGGGCCTCGGCGGCGCGCTCCAGCGGGATGCGGGCGGCGACCTGCGCCGTCAGCGAACCGTCGGCCAGCAGCGCGAAGACCGACGTGAGGTCGCTGCGCAGCCGGGCCTGGAAGCGGGCGCGGTCGCGGCGCCCGGCCCACAGGTTGTAGAAGTGCGCGCCGCGGCCGTTGGGCAGGATGTTCCACCACAGCAGGCGGGCGAACAGGCCCAGCACGGGCAGGCGCGCGTTTCCGGCGTCGTTCTTCGTGGCGGCGGTACCGTATGAGACCAGCGTTCCGCCCCGCGCGACCAGCCGCCACGAGTCGGCGATGCCGGCCCCGCCGACGTGGTCGAACACCGCGTCGTAGCCGCCCGGCGACAGGGCCCGGGCCTGTGCGGCGAGGTCCGGGGAGCGGTAGTCCAGCGGCTCGGCGCCGAGCGCGCGGACCGCGTCGTGGTGGCGCGGCGAGGCCGTGCCGACGACCCGGATGCCGGCGTGGCGGGCCAGCTGGGTGAGGGTGGAGCCGACGCCGCCGTTGGCGCCCAGGACCAGGATCGTGCCGCCCGGGCGGACCTGTGCGGTGCGGTGGAGCATCTGCCAGGCGGTGACGCCGTTGACCACGACCGTCTCGGCGGCGGCCGGGTCCACGCCGTCGGGGACCGGGACCAGGTCGCCGGCGTCGACGGCGACCGCGGTGGCCCAGGCGCCGGTCTTCGTCACGGCGGCGACCCGGGTGCCGATCAGCGCCTCGTCGACGCCGGGGCCGGCCGCCTCGACCCGGCCCACCAGGTCGTAGCCGGGGGTGAAGGGGAACGGCGGCTGGTCGTAGTACTTGCCGCGGCGCATCTGCTGCTCGGCGAACGACACGCCGCTGGCCTCGACGCGCACCACGGCCTGGCCGGGGCCCGGGGCGGCCAGGGCGCTCTCGCGGACGAGCAACTCCTCGGGCTCGACGATGCCGGGCAGGACGATCCGGGTGGTGGTGAGCTGGCTCATGACGGACGACTCCCTCTCGGTTTGTAAGTGTGCACTCACTGACAAAATTGGTCACAAAAACGGCGCGCGGCTCACGGCACGTGCCGCATGCCGTTGGTGAGGGCGCGCGCCCACGACTCGTCCACGCCGTCCAGGCCGGCGGTGACGATCAGGTGGCAGAGCTGGCCGTAGGCGACGAACTGCTGGATCTGCTGGTCGTCGGCGTCGGCGGTGGTGCGCAGGAAGCTCACCAGGCGCTTGTAGCCGGCCTGCACCGCCGCGCGGACCTCGGGGATGTCGCTCACGCTCTGCGCGTGAACCTGGAACAGCAGCAGGTCGCGGTCGGCGATGAGCTCCGCGTAGGCGTCGCCGAGCCACTCCAGCAGCTTGGCCGGCTCCCGGTCGGGCGCCGCCTCGGCCGCGGCCTCCAGGGTGGCCAGGATCTTCTCGTAGCACGCCTCGACGGCGGCCACGAACAGCCCCTGCTTGCCGGAGAACAGCCGCAGCGCATACGCCTCGGAGATGCCGGCCGCCGCGGCCACGGCCGTGACCGGTGTCGCGTGGTAGCCGTTGCGGGCGAACGCGGAGACGGCCCGGTCGAGCACGACGGCCCGTCGGGCCTCGGCGGTGCTTCGCATGTAAGTCAGTACACACAAACAAACTTCCGCTGTCAAGCACGCTCCCGCGTGACGCCGCCCGGATGCGTCAGGGCCGCGGCTGTGGAACGTCGTCGACGTAAAGGTCGACCTTTTCGTTGTAGAAGCAGACCAGGCCGGCGATCGGGCGGCTCTCCGGCAACGGCGTGCGGTAGGACCAGGCGATGTCGGTGTGGACCGTTTCCCCGGTCCGCGCCGACCAGTACTCCGCCGTGCCCTTGTACGGGCAGCCCGTCGAGCTGTCGGTGTGCTCCAGCAGGTCCATCCGCACGTGCGGCTTCGGCAGGTAGTACCGCACCGGCAGCCCGGTCTCGAACAGCAGCCGCGGCGCGCCCGACTCGGCCACCACCACGCCGTCGAGCTCCACCCGCACCCGTCGCGAGCTGGCCAGGATGTCGACGCGCGTGTACGGGTCGCGGGGGTGGACGAAGATCTCCTCGTCCTCCTCGAACCAGGCGTCCATCGCGCCCCACTCCAGGCGGTAGTGCTCGCGCAGCTCGGGAATCGGCGAGTCGGCGTAGTGCAGCGCGGCGCCGGGTGCGGTCCGGTCGCCGGCCTTGACGGTCAGCTGCGCGGCGTCGCCCCGGCTGGGGGAGTGCCCGGTCGCGCCGTCGGGCGTCAACAGGTCGGTGCGCACGTCGGCGGCCGGGAAGTAGTACGTCGGGGCATACGGCCGCTCCCACACCAGCAGCGGGCGGACCGTATCGGCGACCGGCACGCCACCCAGGTAGGCGCGCACCCGCTTGGCGCCCGGCTCGACCCGGACGCGTCCTCGGTTCGTGGTCATGCCTCCATCCTGCCCGCCGCCGGCCGAACCGGCGAACAGCGGCGTTGTTTGCCCCTTGAGGGGTCGGGTAGCGGGTCGGCGCAGGCACCCGTCGCCGCCGGAGGGACGCAGCACATGGAACGGCACAACCCCGCCAAGGTCGTCAAGGACGTCATCGAGGCGGCCCGGACGAAGCTCGCCGACGCGCTGACGCCCGAGGTGCCCGGCGCGCCCGGTATCGCCGAGCCGCCGGTCGCGGAGCCGACGGCGCCACGGGAGCCGGCGCCGCCCAAGCCGGAGCAGGCGGCGCCGCAGACCCGGACCCCGACCGGGGCCGAGACCGGGGCGCCGGCGCCCGCGTTCGCCCAGCAGGGTGCGCTGCTCACCACCGCGCAGGGGGCGCGGCTGCGCGACACCGACCACTCGCTGAAGGCCGGGCCGCGCGGACCGGTGCTGCTGCAGGACCACCACCTGCGGGAGAAGATCACCCACTTCGACCACGAGCGGATCCCGGAACGGGTGGTGCACGCGCGCGGCGCGGGGGCGCACGGCGTGTTCATCGGTTACGGGACCGCCGCGCGCGTCACGCGGGCCGGGTTCCTCAAGGAGGGCCGGCAGACGCCGGTCTTCGTCCGCTTCTCCACAGTCCTGGGCTCGCGCGGCTCGGCGGACACGGTGCGCGACACCCGCGGCTTCGCCACCAAGTTCTACACCGACGAGGGCACCTTCGACCTCGTCGGCAACAACATCCCGGTCTTCTTCATCCAGGACGCGATCAAGTTCCCGGACGTCATCCACGCCGCCAAGCCGCACCCCGACCGCGAGGTCCCGCAGGCGCAGAGCGCCCACGACACGTTCTGGGACTTCGTGTCGCTGCACACCGAGGCGCAGCACCACACCATGTGGAACATGTCCGACCGGGGCATTCCCCGCTCGTTCCGCACCATGGAGGGCTTCGGCGTCCACACCTTCCGGCTGGTGGACGAGGCCGGCGCCACGACGCTCGCGAAGTTCCACTGGAAGCCCAAGCTCGGCGTGCACTCCCTCACCTGGGAGGAGGCCCAGCTGCTCGGCGGGCTCGACCCCGACTTCCACCGCCGCGACCTTTACGACGCCATCGAGGCCGGCGCGTTCCCCGAGTGGGAGCTGGGCGTGCAGCTGTTCCCGGACACGCCCGACGAGACCTTCGCCGGCATCGACCTGCTCGACCCGACGAAGATCGTGCCGGAGGAGCTGGCGCCGGTGCAGCCCGTCGGCCGGCTCATCCTCAACCGGACGCCGACGAACTTCTTCGCCGAGGTCGAGCAGGTCGCGTTCCACGTCGGCCATCTGGTCCCGGGTATCGACGCCACCAACGACGCGCTGATGCAGGGCCGGCTCTTCTCCTACGTGGACACGCAGCTCACCCGCCTCGCCGGGCCGAACTTCGCGCAGATCCCGATCAACCAGCCGCACGCGCCGGTCAACGACATGCTCCGCGACGGCTTCCACCAGCACGCCGTGCACGGAGGCGTCGCGCCGTACCGCCCGAACTCGCTCGACGGCGGCAACCCGTTCACCGCCGGCGACGCCGAGCACGCCTTCCTCGACGTGCCCGTCACGGTGGCCGAGGCGCCCAAGGTGCGGGCCGCGCCGGCCTCGTTCGACGACCACTTCAGCCAGGTGCGCCTGTTCTGGCTGAGCATGTCGCCGGTGGAGCGGGAGCACATCGTCGCCGCCTACACCTTCGAGCTCGGCAAGTGCTTCCACCAAGCGGTCAAGGAGCGGCAGCTGGAGTGCCTGGCCAACATCGACCCGGTGCTGGGCGAGCAGGTCGCGGCCGGCCTCGGCCTGCCGGCGCCGAAGGCGACGCTGCCGCTCGCCGACGTCGCGCCCAGCCCGGCGCTGTCGCAGCTGGGCCAGGAGTGGCCGGCCGACGGCCGCGTCATCGGGATCGTCGTCGCCGACGGCAGCGGCACCGACCAGGCCGGCCTCGCCGAGCTGCGGCTGTCCGTCTTCGGCGCCGGCATGGTGCCGCTGCTGATCGCCCCGCACGGCGGCACGATCGGCGAGATCCCGCTGCAGCGCAGCTTCGCCACCGCGCGGTCGGTGGAGTACGACGCGCTGCTCATCGCCGCGGCGCCGCCGCCCGCCCCGGACGCCCTGCCGGCCCGCGACGCGAAGGCGGGCGCGGCCGAGTCCGTCTCCGTCGACCCGCGTGTGCTGCTGATGGTCGACGAGTGCTGGCGGCACGCCAAGGCGATCGCCGCCTGGGGCCCGGGGATCTCGGTGCTGGAGGAGTCCGGGGTGGCCGGCACGACCGGGGTCGTGAGCGCGGATTCGGCCTCCCGTGCTTTCGGCGAGGTCCAGCGGCTGCTCGCCACGCACCGGGTCTGGGAGCGATTCCCGGTCTCGCTGGGCTGACCGTGGATTGCTACCTGCCGATCGCCGATCACGGGCTGATCGGCGACCTGCGCACCGTGGCGCTGGTCGGCACGGACGGCACGATCGACTGGTACTGCTGCCCCCGCTTCGACGCGCCGAGCGTCTTCGCCGCCGTGCTCGACGCCGAGCGCGGCGGCGCGTTCCGGCTCGGCGCCGACGTGCCGGCGACGACCAAACAGTTCTACTTCCCCGACACCAACGTGCTCATCACCCGGTTCTTCACCGACGACGGCGTCGGCGAGGTCCAGGACTTCATGCCGGTCACCGACCGCGGCGCCGAGGGCGGCCGGCACCGGCTCATCCGCCGGGTGGTCTGCGTGCGCGGCGAGATGGGGTTCCGGGCCCGGGTGGCGCCGCGGTTCGACTACGGCGAGCGGCCGCATACCGTTTCCCGGCGGGACGACCTGACCGTTTTCGCCGCGCCGGACCTGACCCTCGCGCTGAGCGCCAGCGTGCCGGTCGAGCTCGACGGCCCGGACGCGACCGCCGGGTTCCGGCTGGCCGAGGGGGAGTCGGCGGTGCTCGCGCTGGACCGGATCGAGGACGGCGTCCCGCCCCGCGGCTGCCGGCTCGCCGAGGCCGAGCGGGAGTTCGCGGCAACGGTCGCGTTCTGGCGCCGCTGGCTGTCCAAGTCGCGGTACCGGGGCCGGTGGCGGGAGACC
Source organism: Dactylosporangium sp. CA-092794 (assembly GCF_050948465.1). Classification (NCBI taxonomy): domain Bacteria; kingdom Bacillati; phylum Actinomycetota; class Actinomycetes; order Micromonosporales; family Micromonosporaceae; genus Dactylosporangium; species Dactylosporangium sp. CA-092794. The sequence continues at coordinate 6,276,706 of NZ_CP192044.1, forward strand.
GTGCACCGCTCCGCGCTCACGCTCAAGCTGCTCACCTACGCGCCGACCGGCGCGATCGTCGCCGCTCCGACGACCAGCCTGCCCGAGCAGTTCGGCGGCGAGCGCAACTGGGACTACCGGTACGTCTGGATCCGCGACGCGGCGTTCTGCGTCTACGCGTTGCTGCGGCTGGGCTTCACCGACGAGGCCGAGGCCTTCATGACCTTCCTGGACCGCAACGTCGGCCCGGTCCGCGGCGCCGAGGGCCCGCTGCAGATCATGTACGGCATCGACGGGCGCACCGACCTGACCGAGCGCGAGCTGGACCATTTGGCGGGCTACCGCGGCTCGGCCCCGGTCCGCGTCGGCAACGCCGCCGCCGGCCAGCTGCAGCTGGACATCTACGGCGCGCTCATCGATTCGGTCTACCTGTACGACAAGTGGGGCAGACCAATTTCCAGCGACCAGTGGGACCGGGTCTGCGAGGTGGTCGACTGGGTGTGCGCGCACTGGAACCAGCCCGACGAAGGCATCTGGGAGACCCGCGGCGGCCGCCGGAACTTCCTGTATTCCAGGCTGATGTGCTGGGTCGCGATCGAGCGCGCGATGCGAATGGCCCACCACCGCGGCCTGCCCGCGGACCTTTTACGCTGGGGCGAGGCCCGCGACACGATCTACCGCCAGATCATGCGCGAGGGCTGGTCACCGCGCCGGCACGCATTCGTCCAGCACATCGGCGAGCGCGACGACGTGCTCGACGCGGCCGTGCTGATGATGCCGCTGACCAAGTTCATCGCGCCGACCGACCGAAAATGGCTGGAGACCCTCGACGCGCTGCGCGCCGGCCTGGTCTCCGACTCATTGGTCTACCGCTACGACCCGTCCGCCAGCCCCGACGGCCTGCGCGGCGCGGAGGGCACCTTTTCGGTCTGCTCGTTCTGGTACGTCGAGGCGCTCACCCGGGCCGGCCGCCTGGACGAGGCGCGGCTGGCCTTCGAGAAGATGCTCAGCTACGCCAACCACGTGGGCCTCTACGCCGAGCAGATCAGCCGCACCGGCGAGCAGCTGGGCAACTTCCCCCAGGCATTCACGCACTTCGCGCTCATCAGCGCCGCCTTCAACCTTGACCACGCTTTAGGCTGACTCGGGCCGCGTCACTTGCCGACCGTTCCTCCCGCGAGACACCGCACCGGGCCTGCCCTGAACGGGCGCCCCGGCGCTGCCACGCCCGCCGTGCCAAGCCCCGGATAAATCCAGCCACTCCGTGGCCGGATTTATCCGACATTTCGTATATGTCGCGATCGTGTCGACGGCCCGGCTCGCCCTGAACGAGCAAGCGCCCGCGGCAGGTGCGCCCGCGGCAGGCGTGCTCGCGGCAGGCGTGCCCGCGGCCGGTGTGCGCGCGGCCGGTGCCCGCAGCCTGAACGAGCGAGCGCCCGCGGCAGGTGCGCCCGCGGCAGGTGCGCCCGCGGCAGGTGCGCCCGCGGCAGGTGCGCTGGTGGCAGGTGCCCGCGGCAGGTGTGCCCGGGCCCCGCGTGCCGAGACGCACGGCGGGCGCGATTCGCGATCACGTTCCACGCGGCGGGCGCCGCACGCCTCGGGGCGGAGCGCGGCGCATGCGACCAAAAGTCTCCGTGATCATGCGCATCCGCCAGCGACACCAACGGTTTTTCGTGATCACGGAGTGGTGATGTACCCCTGTGTACCAGAAGTCTCCGGGATCATGAGAAACCCGTGGTGCGGCCGCGGCAGGGATCATGATCACGGAGACATTCGTCCGCTCGGCCGCGCCGATTGGTGCGGAGTGGCAGGCTACGCCCGACCTCGCATATACGAAATGTCGGATAAATAGGCATCTGGTAGTGGCTGATGCGGTGAGGGGGCGCACAGTGAACGTTCCGCGCCGCGCTCGTGCGGGCGGCGCCGCCGCCGCGTCGGAGACGGCCGGCGACTCCGACCCGCCCGTGACGCGACGCCGGCGGTTGGTTCCCACCGGCGAGCAGCGGCAGGGCCGGCGCGATGCCGGAATGTCGCGTTGTCGTTGGACCGGTTCGGAGCCGACTCCGCCGGGGCGGTGCGGCACCGTGGGCGGGGTTATGCGCGGCGGCCCGCGGTCGCGGCGGTGGGGTAGAGGCGGGCGACGGCGGCGATGTCGGCCCGGTTCAGCCCGGACTCCGCCGCGGTCAGGTAGCGCCGCTGCACCGCCGACGCGTCCGGCAGCTCGACGCCGGCCGCGCGCGCCATGTCGAGCGCGAGGCCCGCGTCCTTGGCGCCGAGCGCCGTCGTCCACCACGGCTCCTGCTCGCCGCTCAGCACGCCCTCGAACCGGTTGCGCACGCCCGGCGCCACCAGCGGGCTGTCGGCCAGCAGCTCCCGCAGCTGGTCGTCGGAGAGCCCGCCGCACCGGCCGACGGCGAACGACTCGGCCAGCGCCACGACATCCGACAACAGCAGCAGGTTCGTGGCCAGCTTGGCCGCACCGGCCAGCGGCGCGGAGCCGTACCGGCGAACCTGCGACGACAGCGCGTCCAGCACCGGCCCCACGCGCTCGGCGACCGCCGCGTCGCCGCCGGCCAGCAATACCGCCTGCCCGGCGCGCACGGCGACCTGATTGCCGACGATCGGCATCGCCAGGAACCGCCCGGCGAAAGCCTCGGCGAGCGCGGCGCTCAACGACGGCGACACCGTCGAACAGTCGATGTAGACGAGGCCCTCGCCGGTGGCCGGGCGTAGCTCCCCGAGCGCCACGGCGCGCACCGCCTCGTCGTTGGCCAGCATGGTGATCGCGGCCTCGGCACCCGCCACCGCCTCGGGGACCGTGCGGGCCTCCCGGGCGCCGGCGGCCACGACCTCGTCCGCCTTGGCGGGGGAGCGGTTCCAGACCGTCACGCGGTGGCCGCCCTGCAGCAGCCGCATCGCGATCGCGCGACCCATGGTGCCCATGCCGAGCACGGCGATGTCCATGGCGCGCCGCTACCCGCGCCACCGGCGCCCAAACGACCCCGCGCGGGTCCATCGGCCCGCGCGGGGATGCCGGCGGCGACCCCGGCAACGACGTCGCCGGCGGCGCACCACGCGCGACGAGCACCGCGATGCCGCCGCCGGCTCGGGTGCTCCATCGCGCGGTCGTGTTGCGCGTCCCGGACGGGACTACGCCGGGAGGCCGAGGCCGCGGCGGCCGGTCGCGTTGAGATCGGCGGGGCCGAACCGGTCCGGCCAGGTGCGCTCGTAGTGCTCCTCGGGGAAGTCCGACGGGCTGGAGCCGGTCTCGAACGCCGCGCGCACCGACGCCGCGTAGTGCTCGTTGCGCGGGCACCACGGGGCGGCCGGGATGTACATGACGTTGCCCCAGCCGCGCTGGTCCCGCACCGGCGCGACACTGTGGATCATGTCGCAGTGCCACCAGACCGAGTCGCCGGCGCGCACGTCGGGGATGCCGGCCAGGGCGCGCAGCAGCAGGGAGTGCCAGCGCTCGCTCGCCGGGAACACCTGGTTGACCGTGACGCCGCACATGTCGTCCTCGGGGACGTCGGGCAGCAGCGGGCGCAGCATCAGGTACGCCATCGCGGCGGGAATCGGCACCGTGTGCAGCACGCCCTGGTCGTGGTCCATGTCCGACAGCGCGGTCCAGCCCTGGAAGGTCCGGAACGCGGAGCACATCGTCGTGCCCGGATACTGCGGGCCGTCGGTGCGAAACGCGGCGTCCCACGGGTCGTAGCGCTCCACGCTGCCGTCGAACAGGTGCCGGAACGCCCGCTGGTAGGCGCTCGTCATCCACAGGTCCAGCGTGCCGGGGTCGAGGTGCGTGCCGAGCCCGCCCGAGTCGGCGCCCTCCGGCCGGCGGCGGATGCGGTCCGGGTAGAGCGAGTCACGGTCCGGGTCGAACCACCGCTCGCCCTGCGAGTCGTAGGTCCACAGCCGGTTGAGGAACGCCTGCACCGTGGCCATCCGGTCGCTCTGCCGGGCCTGCATCTGCGCCGGCGACCAGTAGATCGGGTAGATCTCGGGCCGCGAACCGACGCTGCCGAAGAAGTCGTCGCCGGGCCCACGGTACCGCTCGAAGAACCGGTTGCCCTCCACGTAGCGCACGATGTCGCGGTCCCACTCCAGGGCCTGCTCGCGCTCGAAGTGCCCGCGCACGACCAGGCACCCGCGCCGGCGCAGCCGCTCGACGACGTCGGCGCCGATCCGGCCGGCCGCGAGGTCGGCGTAGTCGATCTCCGGCCACACCTGCTCACCGTTCTTGAGCTCGGCCTCGACCGCCTCGACCTCGGCGGCGAGCCGCTCCTCGACGGCGGCGAACACCTCCTCGACGCTGCGCCCGGACGCGGCGATGCGCGCCCGGATCGCGGCCTTGACCTCGCGGATCGCGCCCGGCAGATCGGCCGGGGTCTCTTCCCAGTGCGGCAGGGCGGGTGCGGCGGACACGGCGCCTCCTTCCAGTCAGGACTCTTTACTTGATTGGACGGTACGCCCGGCAGACCTTCTAGGCAAGGCTCTTGACTAGAATCGGCACGTGCCCCTTCCCACGCTGGACCTGGTCCGCTCGGCAACGGACGAGCAGGTGCTGCACACGCTGATGCGGCGCCGCCGGCTGACCCGCGCCGAGCTCGCCGCCGAGACCGGCCTGTCGAAGCCGACGGCGGGCGAGAGCGTGCGCCGCCTGGCCGAGCGCGGCCTGGTCGAGGACACCGGCGAGCGCACCCCCGGCGGCCGTGGCCGGGGCCGCGTCGGCTCTTATTACGCCCTGACCCCGGCCACCGGCACGGCCCTGGCCCTCACGATCGCCCCGTCGGGCGTAGTGGGCGAGGCCGTCGACGCCTACGGCGACGTCGTGGCCCGCGCCGAGCGCACCCTTGGCCGCCCCACCGCCCCCGACCGCGTCGCCGCCGCCTTGACCGCCGTCGCCGCCCAGCTCACCTCGGCAGTCGCCGCTCAGTTCACCGGATCGGCCGCCTCCGGCCGCGCGGCGGGCGGCGCGACCGCGGTTGCGGCGGAGCTCGGCGATCCCGCGGTGCCCGCCCGCGTCGCGGGCGCCGCGACCGCCGCCTCCGGGCGCGGGGCGGGGGCGGCGATCGCCACGTCGGGGCGCGGGGCGGGCGATCCGGCTGCGGGTGTGGGTGTGGGTGTGGGTGTGGCGGAGCGTGGCTGGTTGCCGCGGCTGGCGGTGGTGAGCGCCGCGGACCCGGTCGACCGTGCCACCGGCCGCCTGGTTCACCTGCCCGACGCCCCGTTCCTGGTCGGCGAGCTCGACCCGGTCGCGCTGCTGGGGCCGTACGTGGCCGGGCCGGTGACCGTCGACAACGACGTCAACTGGGCCGCGCGGGCGGAGGCCGAGCACGCCGGCCCGGACTTCGCCTACCTCCACCTGGGCGAGGGGCTGGGCTGCGCGATCGTCGGCGACGGTGAGGTCGCCCGGGGCCGCACCGGCCTGGCGGGGGAGATCGCCCACGTCGTGACCACCGGCCCGCACGGCCGGGCGGTCCGGCTCATCGAGGTCTTCGGCCGACTCGGCCTGCGCCTGCCCGGATCCACGGCGATCGACGCCGACGCCCTGCTGGCCGCGGTTGCCGCGCCGTCGCCGCTCGCCGCCGTGAACCGCCGCACGATCGCGGTCGCCGTGGCGGGGGTCGTCGCCGCGGTCGTCGCCCTGGCCGACCCGGGCCGTGTCGTCGTCGGCGGCACGTGGGGGCCGGTGCTCGTCGACGCCATCCGTGACGCCACCGCGGACCTGCCCCGCGGCGCGGCCGTGGAGGCCGCCACGGTCACGCACGAACCGTCACTGTCCGGCGCCCGCCGCGCCGCCCTGACCCGCCTCCGCGCCGCGATCGTCGCCACCGTCCACGGCGCATGACCCGGTTCCGTCCGGCGTGGCCGGGCGGGCGGCAAGGTCGAGCAAGGTCGCGGCCGCCAAGAGGGGCGCGGCGCACCGGCTCGCCTCCGCGCCGGTTGAGCCCGTTTTGTCCCCCGCGCCGCGCCGTGGCGCTTCGATCGCGGCGGGCGCGCGGTCCGGTTTGTCCCGAGCTCGCGGCGCGAGAGTAGCCGGTTGTTCACGCCGGGTGAGTCCGTTACGGGGCGGTAAGGGAGGGTACGGGGCGGAGCGGAGCTCACAATTCGGAGGTCAAGCCATGAAAGCTGTCGTCTACGAGGGACCGCGCGAAGTAGCGGTCAAGGACGTGCAGGACCCGACGATCCAGGCGCCGACCGACGCGATCGTGCGGATCACCACCACCAACATCTGCGGCTCCGACCTGCACATGTACGAGGGCCGCTCCACGGTCGAGCAGGGCAAGATCCTGGGCCACGAGAACATGGGCGTCGTCGAGGCGGTGGGCGAGGGCGTCGACCGGATCAAGGTCGGCGACCGGGTCTCGGTGCCGTTCAACATCGCGTGCGGTACCTGCCGCAACTGCGTGTCCGGCTGGACCAGCTACTGCCTGCGGACCAACCCGATCAACGGCGTCGACGGCGCCGCGTACGGCTACGCCAACATGGGCCCGTACGACGGCGGCCAGGCCGAATTCCTGCGCGTGCCGTACGCCGACTTCAACCTGCTCGAGCTGCCGCCCGGGACCGACCACGAGAACGACTTCACCATGCTGTCGGACATCTTCCCGACCGGCTGGCACGGCACCGAGCTGGCCGGGCTGCGGCCGGGCGACCGCGTCGCCGTCTTCGGCGCCGGGCCGGTCGGCCTGATGGCCGCGCACAGCGCGTTGATCCGCGGGGCTTCCGAGGTGTACGTCGTCGACAAGGAGAAGGACCGGCTGAGCCTGGCCGGGAAGATCGGCGCCACCGCGGTCGACTTCTCCGCCGGCGACCCCGTGCAGCAGATCCTCGACGCCACCGACGGCCGCGGCACCGACTGCGGCGTCGAGGCCGTCGGGTATCAGGCGCACGACCAGTCCGGGCAGGAGCACCCCGAGCTGGTGCTGGACAACCTCGTCAACGTGGTGCGCTCGACCGGCGGCATCGGCGTGGTCGGCGTGTACGTGCCGCAGGACCCGGGCGCGGCCACCGGCCCGGCGAAGGAGGGCCGCGTCGCGTTCGACTACGGCACCTTCTTCAGCAAGGCCCAGCACATGGGCACCGGCCAGTGCCCGGTCATGCGCTACAACCGCCACCTGCGCGACCTCATCATCACCGGCCGCGCCACCCCGTCGTTCCTCGTCTCGCACGAGATGCCGCTGGCCCGCGCGGCCGAGGGCTACCAGCACTTCGACCAGCGCGACAAGGGCTGGACGAAGGTCGTCCTGCGCCCCGCCGCGTAGCGGCCTCCCGGCGCCCGTCGGCCGCGGCGGCGGGCGCCGGCACCGATCTCAGACCCGCTTGGGCACCGAGCGCGCGAACAGGCAGCGCATCACCTTGTGGCCGGTGTCGGCGGTGGGGCCGTACATCAGCGGGCAGCCGCCGTCGAGGACCGTCACGCCGTGCTCGCGGCCGTAGCGCGCCGCGGCCGGCGAGACACTGCCCGCGCCGTACAAGCGGTGCATCCAGACGTGCCCGATGCCGAGCTCGACGCACTCGCGGACGGTCTCCTCGGCGGTCTCCGGCCGGGTGCCGATCACCACCGCCTCGACCCCGCCCGGCACCGACTTCAGGTCCGGGTAACACGCGTCGCCCTCGACCGTGCCGGCGTTGGGATTGATGGCGTACACCTGGTAACCGCGCTCCCGCAGCCGCTGGTACACCACGTTGGCCCCGTGGTCCTTGCCGCTGCGCGACACCCCGGTCACCGCGATCCGCCGCTTCGCGAGGAACTCCTCCGCCGCCTGCTTCATCGTCTGCACGGCCGCCTCCCTGCGCCGTCGCCCATGTCGGCCCAAGCGTGCGGCGGAAGCGCCGGCGCCGGACAGGCCGAAGGTCCCGCCGCGGGCGCTCCAACGTCACTGTTCGCGGGCCGCCCGGCCGGTCAGGCTGGGCCCATGACCGCAGCGCAGATCGTTGCCGGCTACGACGGGTCCCTCGAGGCCCGCACGGCGGTGGATTGGGCGGCCGCCGAGGCCGCGCGCACCTCGGCGCCGTTGCTGATCGTGTACGCCTACCAGTTCGCGTGGCCGTCCTCGCCCTCCGTGGCCGGCCCGGGCCCGATCGCCGTCGAGGCCGGCGAGCGCGCCGAGCACATCATCGACGAGGTCGTCGAGCACGTGCGCAAGGGCTGGCCCGGGCTCGCCGTCACCGGCACGTCCGTGCACGCCGCGCCCGCGTCGGCCCTGCTCGACCTGGCCGGGCACGCGCGGCTGCTCGTCGTCGGCAACCGCGGCGCCGGCGGCGTGGCGAACCTGCTGCTGGGCTCGGTGAGCCAGCAGGTCGCCACCCACGCCCGGGTGCCGGTGGCGGTGATCCGCGGCCAGGCGACGGCGACCAGGGGCCCGGTCGTCGTCGGCGTCGACGGCTCACCGTCGACGGACGCGGCGCTCGCGCTCGCCTTCGACCTGGCCGCGACCCGCGGCACCGGGCTGGTCGCGATCCGGGCGTTCACGCCGCCCAGCCCGGTGCTGGTGCCGCTGCAGACGGTCGAGGCGGCCGAGCACGAGGCGCTCGACGCCGCCCTGACCGGCTGGCCGGAGAAGTACCCGGGCGTCGCGCTGCACGCCCGCCCGGTGCCCGGCCGGCCGGCCCGCGTCCTGATCGGCGCCTCGCACGCCGCCCAGCTGATCGTGGTCGGCAGCCGCGGCCACGGCGGCTTCGCCGGGCTGCTGCTCGGCTCGGTCGGCCAGCAGCTCATGCACCACGCCGACTGCCCGGTCCTGATCGCCCACCGCCCCGATCCCGGCACCGCCTGAGGGCCGTCAGAAGCCGCCGTTGGTACGGCACGCGACGGCCTGGATGACGCAGTTCTTCACCCGCTGGTTCATGGCGGCGGTCTCCCAGGCGAAGAACGCGTCGCCGTGCATCGACGAGGCCAGGCCGGAGGAGAGCTTCATGTCGGCGCCGCCCGCGGTCGGGTAGGCGATGGAGAACGTCACCGCCGGGATGCGCACCGGGTGGGAGGCCGGGCAGGTGTTGTTCTGGCCGAAGGTGACGTGGTCCTTGTGGTTCGGGCTGTCCAGGTGCTTGCCGTCCCAGCAGTCCGGGAACCGCAGGGTGAAATGCACGGTACCGCCGCTGCAAATGGGGAAATTGCCGTCGGCGCTGCGCCCCGCGCCGTCCTGCGGGCCCCCGGCGCAGTAGAACTGGTTCACCGCGCCGACCGGGGTCGGCTGCTGCCGCTTCGCGTCGCCCTGGACCATGCGCAGCCCGTTGGGCATGGGCACGGTCTTGGTGGTGTCGGCCATCAGGGAGCCGTAGTAGACGATGAACTGGTCCGGCTCGACCGCCTTGCCGTCGACGGAGAGGGTGGGCACCCAGTAGGCCGAATGGTCCTCCACCGGCGCGCAGCTGGACGCCGTGAACCGCATCAGGTCGTCGAACGTGGTGCTGGCGTCCGTGCGGTCGTTGCCGACGAACGAGTGCCGGTGCGAGGCGCCGGCCAGCCCCGGGAAGACGATCGGGTCGTCGGGCTTGGCGTGGCTGAACGCGCAGGTGGCATTGAACTCCGGGTTGCGGCCCTTGCCGGCCGGGGCGGGCTGGACGGCGGTGGCGTCGAACGCGGCGAGCTGGGCCTGCCAGGCGGCCGGGTCGACGTCCAGCCAGCCGGCCGGGGCGGCGGGCGGGGTGGAGGCCGCGGGGACGGACGCCGTGGGGGAGGGGCCGGTGCCGGAACTCGCCGGCGCGGGCGCCGAAGCGGTCCGCGGCGCCGCCGAGCCCCCGGCGGCGAACGCGAACCAGTTGATGTTCACGAAGTCGTTCGGCTGCGGGCTCCTGATGACCAGGAACACGTCCTGCCGGCCGCCCGGGGACGTGCCGGCCGTGGTCCGGGTCTGCCACGCCTGCCAGCCTCCGGTCGAGGTCACCGGCAGCGACCCGACCAGCGGCCCGGTCGCCGACCCGGTGTGCACCTCGACGGTGCCGGTGCGGTCACGGTACGCTGCGGCGACGCGTACGGACGTGGCCAGCGTCCCCGCCGGGCCCAGGTCGACGCCGTCGTACCGCAGCCAGTCGCCGTCGGCCAGCCAGCCCACGTTCTTGCCGCCGCCCGCGTCGCCGGTGTTCTCCGTCCGGGCGCCGGACTGCTCGGCGAAGCCGGCGGCGCGGATCGCGTTGGCGGGCACCGGGTCGCCGGTCGCCGCCTCGGCCAGCGGTACCCCGACGGCGATGGCGGCCGCCGCGGTGACCGCGCCGAGGGTCGTGGCCAGCGCGGGGTGGCGGCGGGCGAAGCGGCGCACCCGGGCCGGGCGCGACAGCGGTGTCTCAGACACGATGCTCCTCCGAAAGATGCGACGAATCGGGCGGTACGGTAGGAGCGCGCCCGTCGCGGCCGTTAGGCCGAAAGGCCCAGAGCGCCAAGATCCGGGTTCCCGCCGGTCCGGCGGTCGGCTATCGTCTACGGCTTGAAACCGGCTGGCGAGGACGTCGTGACCGAAGCGTTGACCGAATCCGCCGACGGCCGGCTCGGGCCCGTCGTCGCGGCGGCGCTCGGCCGGGCGGTGCTGCTGACCCGGGCCGCGGTGACCACGATCATCACCGCCGCCGGGCTGGCGTTCGCCGAGGACCGGTCACGCATCGTCGCCCTGCTGGTGCTCGTCGTGGTCGCCTCGGCCGCGCAGGTCCTCGCCCTCGGCCGCTGGCCCGGCCTCGCCGCGCACGGCGTGGCCGCGCTCGCCGTCGACACCGCCGTGCTGCTCGGCGTGCTGGCGCTGAGCCGGGGCGGCCTGCCGTATTTCGGCTACGCCGCCGGCGCCGCCGCCCTGGCCGGGGTGCTGCTCGGCGCCGCCGCCGTGCCGGTGTGGCTGGCCCAGTGCGCGCAGGGCGCCGTCGTCTGCCTGACCGTGCTGCGCGACACCCGGCCGCCCCCGGCTCTGGCCACGCTCCTGGTCGCGGCACCGGTCGCGCAGCTGCTCGCCGGGATCGCGGCGCTGGCCGTGTCCCGGGCGCTGGTCCGCCAGATGCGGGCCAACCTGCACCGGGTCGCGCTCGCCCAGCGCGACGCGGCGGCGCTGGAACGGGCCCGGCTCGCCCGCGAGCTGCACGACTCGGTCGCCAAGACGCTGCGCAGCATGTCCCTGGCCGCGGTCGCGCTGCCCGGCTCGGTGCGCCGCCAGCCGGCCCTGGCCGAGCAGCTGGCCGGCGCCATCTCCGCCGGCGCGGCCGCCGCCGACCTGCAGGCCCGGGAGCTGCTGGAGGGCCTGCGGCTGGAGTCGCCGGACGAGCCGCTCGAGGCCACCCTCGACCGGCTGTGCGCCCGGTTCTCGGCCCGCACCGGCATCGACGCGGATGCCGAGGTCGCCGTCGGTGAGCTGCCCATCGCGGTGCGGTACGAGCTGATCCGCATCGCCTACGAGGCGCTGACCAACGTCGAGCGGCACGCCGGCGCCACCCGGGTGTTCGTCGCGCTGACGGCGACCCGGCGCGGCCGGGCGGCCGGGCTCACCGTCCGCGACAACGGCCGGGGCTTCGCCGTGCCGGGCGATCTGCTGGCCCTGCAGTCGCTGGGCCACCACGGCATCGTGGGCATGGCCGAGCGCGCCCGGGCCGTGGGCGGCCGGCTCGAGGTGACGTCCCGTCCGGGCCGCGGGACCGTCGTGCACGTGCAGGTACCCCTGTGATGATCACCGTGCTGGTCGTCGACGACAATCCGGCCGTGCGGGCCACCCTGCGGCCGCTGCTGGAGTCCGACGGCACGATCGCGGTGGTCGCCGAGGCCGGCAACGGCCGCACCGGCCTGGCCGCCGCCCTGCGCCACCGGCCCCGGGTCACGCTGCTGGACTACCGCATGCCGGTCGCCGACGGCCTCTCGGTCGTGGCGGAGCTGTCCCGCTGCTCCGCGGTGCTGGTGCTGACCGGCTCGGCCGAGCCGGAGCTGATCGCGCCGATGCTGGCCGGGGGCGCGAGCGGCTATCTGGTGTACGGCCAGTTCGACCCGCCCGAGCTGCTGCGCGCGGTGCACTCGGTCGCGGCCGGCCTGGGCTGGCTCACTCCGACCGCCGCCTCCGTCGCGGTGGGCTCGATGCGCGACGCCCTCGCCCGGGAGCGGGCCGCCGCCGAGCGCGCCGAGCAGCGCCGGGCGGTGCGACGCGGCTTCGGCCTCACCGACCGCGAGCGCGAGGTGGTCATGCTGCTGGCCGAGGGCCTGTCCAACGCCGCCATCGCGCGGCGGCTCGCGGTGAGCGAGAAGACGGTGAAGAACCACCTCGCCAACCTCTTCGCCAAGCTTGGCGCCGCCAACCGCACCGAGGCCGTGACCCGCTGGCAGGGCTGGCGATGAGCCGCGCCCGCTGGTGGGGCGTGGGCGCGCTGAGCGCGGCGATCCTGGCCAGCTCCCTGCTCGTGCCGCCGCTGGTCGCCACCGGCGGGCCCCCGGCCGCCGCGTCGTCGCCCACGGCCACCGCACCGGACCCGTCCCGGCCGGCCCGGTCACCGTGGGTGGCGTCCCAGCCGCCGGAGCCGTTCGCGCCGATCCGCATCGCCGCGACCGACCCGGGCAACGAGCTGATCGACGTGGCGGCCACCGACTGCCCGACCTGCGCGTCCGGCAGCCGGATCCGGTACGTCGGGCAGGGCCACGCGCTGATCGTCCACGTCCGCGGGGTCACGGCCGCCGGCCGGCGCACGCTCACCGTCTTCTACGAGACCGACGGCGAGCGCCCGCTCGACCTCATCGTCAACCACGGCAGCACCGTCTCGCTGCGCCTGCCGGGCAAGGGCAGCTGGATCCGCCCGGCCGAGGTGGCGCTGCCGATCGACCTGCCGGCCGGCGACAGCACGATCCGGCTCTTCCACGCCACCAAGCCCGCCCCCGACATCGACCAGCTGGTCATCGCCTAGCGACCGGCCGGCGCCGGGCCCGTCGTGAACGCCGCGGCGCCCGCAGCCGTTAACCGCGCGCCGAAACGTTTCCCTCGACGCTCGGAGGCTCGATGTCGCATCGAAACCGTCACCCTCTGCGAACGGCCGCGCTGGTCGCGGCCGCCCTGCTGGCCGCGGGCGGCCTGGCCGTGGTGCTCACGCCCACCGCCCAGGCGACCACCACGACCACCCTCACCCCGGTCGATCTGACCACCACCACCGGCACGGTCGGCAAGGACCAGCCGGTGTCCAACCTGGCGACCCTGGACCTGTCCGGCAAGTCGGACCGCTGGAACCGCTACGTCGAGCTCATCGGGCGGTACAGCGGCCACCTCACCTTCGCCGCGCCGGCCGGGCTGAACGCCGGCGCCCTCGCCTCCCTGCGGGTCGAGCTGAACTACCGCGGCCCGGCCGCGTCGACCCAGCCCTGGACGCTGCGGCTCTACCGCTGGTCGTCGCGCGAGTGGGTGACCGTGGGCAGCAACGCGGCGGCGCCCGACTGGGGCGACTGGAAGCTGCTCGCCTTCGACGCGCCGGGCCGCCCCGCCGACTACGTCTCGGCCGAGCACCAGCTGCGCCTGCGGCTGGAGTCCGCCAACGACAACGACGCCGCGGACCTCGACTACGCGGCGCTGCAGCTCGTCGGCCCGGGCAGCGCCCCGGCGACCACCGCGCCGGCGTCCGCCCGGCCCACGACGGCCGCGCCGACCGCGAGCCCCCGGCCGAGCGGGCCGAGCGCCGCCCCGACCAGCCGGAAGCCGGCGTCCACCACCCCCGGCCGCACGCCCACCGCGGCGCCGCCGCCCACCGTGCGCCCGGGCAACCTGCCCGCGCCCGTGGCCTGCCCGGACTGCTGGCATCCGCCGCTGCGGGTCAGCTGGGACTGGGTGATCAACGTGGTACCCAAGGCGCCGTTCCGCAACGTCGACATGTACGACATCGACGGCTTCGACGCCTCCGCAGACGACGTGGGCGCGCTGACAAAGGCCGGCAAGAACGTCGTGTGCTACATCAGCGCGGGCACCTACGAGGACTGGCGCGACGACGCCGGCCGGTTCCCGTCGGCGCTGCTCGGCAGCGATCTCGACGACTGGGAGGGCGAGCGGTACCTCGACATCCGCGACGTGCAGCGGCCCGGCAGCGTACTCGCCCAGATCATGACCGACCGCATCGAGATGTGCCGGACCAAGGGCTTCGACGCCGTGGAGTTCGACAACGAGGACGGCTACGGCAACCCGACCGGCTTCGACCTCAGCCCCGACGACCAGCTGGCGTACAACGTCTTCCTGGCCAACGCCGCCCACGCCCGCGGGCTGAGCGCGGCGCTGAAGAACGACAGCGACCAGATCGCCCAGCTGCTGCCCTACTACGACATGGCGCTGAACGAGGAGTGCAACACCGAGCGCGCCGGGTGCGGGGCCTACCAGGCCTTCATCCGGGCCGGGAAGCCGGTCTTCAACGCCGAGTACGGCTCCTCGACGGCCTTCTGCAGCGCCGACATCGCCGCCGGGATCAACGGCGTCCGGTTCTCGCTGAAGCTCAACGGCTCCGTCTTCGATCCCTGCAAATGAGCCGGCGGGTGGGGCCGTCCGCCGCGCGGCCCCACCCCGCCGCGAAGCGCGGCACGGCGACCGGAAGTCTCCGTGATCATGTGCGACCCGGCACCGACACCAACGGTTTCTCGTGATCACGGGGACATACGTCCGGCCCGGCAGGACGCGTGCCGGGAGCTCGCCCGCACCGACCGGGGGCATCCGCTCCCGGGTCGAGCCGGCCCGCATCGTCGCCGCCCGCGAGCCCGGCTGACCGGCCCGGTCAGAGCGTGCGGAGGGCGGCCACCGCCGCGTCCTGCCACGCCTTCGCCTGGGGCAGCAGCAGGGTCAGCGAGTCGGCGCCGTGCAGCAGCCCCTCGAACGTGCGGTTCGTGGCCGGGACGCCGGCCTCGGTGAGCCGCTGGGCGTAGCGGGCGGCGTCGTCGCGGGCCGGGTCGACCTCGGCGCTGAGGATGACGGCCCGCGGCAGGCCGCTCAGGTCGGGCGCGCACAGCGGCGACACGTAGGGGTCCCGGGTCTGCTCCTCGGTGCCGACGTACCGCCAGCGCAGCATCTCGGCGATCTGGCCCAGCGCCGGGAACTCCGCGTCGAACTCGTGGATCGACGGCGAGCCGTTGGTCAGGTCCAGCGCGGGCACCTCGAGCAGCTGCAGCGCGATGGCCGGGCCGCCCCGGTCGCGGGCCATCAGGCAGGCCGCGGCGGCCAGGTTGCCGCCGGCGCTGCCGCCGCCGATCGCGAGCCGGGCCGGGTCGATGCCGAGCAGGTCCGCGTTCTCGGCGACCCAGAGCAGTGCGTCGTAGACGTCGGTGAGCCCGGCCGGGTACTTGTGCTCCGGCGCGAGCCGGTAGTCGACGGAGACCACCACCGCGCCCGCGTCGTGGGCGAGCCAGGCGCAGTGCGGCTCGGCGGACTCGATGTCGCCGACGGACCAGCCGCCGCCGTGGATGAACAGCAGCCCGGCCCGGGCGGTGCCGTCATGGTTGGTGCGGTACACCCGGAGCCGGATCGGCGCGCCCGGGTCCTGCCCGGCGATCCAGAACGTCGCGGCGCGCACCGACTCCGGCGGCGCGGCGATCAGCGTGCCGACCGGGTCGGTGCTGGTGGCCCGGGACGAGGCGCGCTCCTGCTCGATCGGGATCGGCACGAAGTCGTGGCGGAGGTACTCGACGAACGGGTCGAGGCGGGGGTCCAGCGGCATGGGCGCTCAGTCCTTCGGCAGTCGGTTGTCGCGGGCGACCCGGCCGAGCCAGGCCAGGGAGGGCTTGGGGGTGCGGCGGAACGTGGTGCGGTCGACGGCGACCAGCCCGAACGTCGGCGTGTAGCTGCCCCACTCGTAGTTGTCCAGCAGGCTCCAGTGGTAGTAGCCGCGCACGTCCGCGCCGTCGGCCATCGCCGCGGCCAGGCCCGTAAGCGCCGCGGCGGTGTAGGCGACGCGTTGCGCGTCGTCGCCGGTGGCGATGCCGTTCTCGGTCACCAGGATCGGCAGGCGGGACCGCTGCCAGGTGCGCCGGACGCATTCGCCGAGGGCGGCGGGGTACACCTCCCATCCGGTCAGCGTGCGCGGCGCATCGGGGTCCGCGGCATACACCGGCCGGCCGTCCTTCGCCGTGATCTTCTGCCGGGTGTACGCCTGGACGCCGATCCAGTCGTCGCCCCGCGCCGCGTCGACGAAGACGTCCTCGGCGACGGCCTGATACCGCGCGGCGAGGTCGGCCGCGGTGTCGTCCGGGTGGTAGGTCTGGCTGGCGATCGACCAGCCCAGCGCGATCCGCGGCCGCAGGCGGCGCAGCACGTCCCGGCCGGCGTCGTGCGCGGCGATCAGCGCCTCGACGGCGGCCGGGTCGGGCACCGGCAGCCCGTCCTTGAGGGTCTCCAGGCCGCGCTCGGCGATCACCGGCATGATGGCCACCATGTTCGGCTCGTTGATCAGGCACGCGTGGCCGACGCCGTCGAGGATGGCGGCCACCCGCTCGCAGTAGCGGGCGAAGGCCGGCACCGCCTCCGGGGTCCGCCACGTGCGCAGCCAGGCGGGCAGCGTGAAGTGGTGCAGCGTGACCATCGGGGCCAGCCCGAGCTCCAGCGCGAACTCGATCATCCGGCGGTAGTGGGCCAGCTCGGCCGCCGAGTAGGCGCCGGGCGCCGGCTCGATGCGGGCCCACTCGACGGAGAAGCGGTAGGCCCGCAGCCCGGCGCCGGCGGCCAGGCGCATGTCGTCGCGCCACCGGTGGTACGAGTCGCAGGCGTCCCCGCTCGGCTCGCTCAGGAACGAGCCGGGCCGGTGCTCGAGGTGCCACCAGTCGGAGCCGACGTTGTTGCCCTCGGTCTGGTGGGCCGAGGTGGCGGCCCCCCAGATGAAGCCATCGGGGAAGGTCATCGATGTCCTTTCGTGAGTTGCCGGCGGCCGGGGTCAGCGCACGCGACGGACGGCGGCGATGCAGGCGACGGCGACGAGCGCCAGGGCGATGCCGGCCACGAACAGGGCCGGGTAGCCCAGCGTGGCGACCAGCACGCCGGCCAGGCCGGGTGCGACGATGCCCGGCGCGGTGTTGGCGACGGTCAGGAAGCCCAGGTCGCGGGCGCTGTTGTCGCGGCTGGGCAGGACCTCCACCATCAGCGCCTGGTCGACGGAGATGAACGTGCCGTACGCCAGCGCCACGACCCCCAGGAAGGGCAGGAACACGCCGGCGCTGTGCACGAACAGCGGCACCAGGCTGGTGACCGCCATGAACCCGGCGGCGCCGACGAGGAACGGCTTGCGCCGCCCGGCCCGGTCCGACAGGAAGCCGGTCAGCACCGTGGCCAGGCCCGCGCCCAGCGCCAGCACCAGGCCCGACGCGCCGATCATGGCGGCGGTCTGCCGCTGCGTGGCGTGGAAGTAGTCGGTCAGCAGGTACAGCTGGTAGGCGAAGACGACCAGCAGCGCGAGCAGGAACGCGACCCGGCCGAGGAAGACCAGCCAGAAGTCGCGGTCGGCGGGCGGGCGCAGCGATCGCCACAGCCCGCTCAGCGGCGGCCGGGGGACGTCGGTGTTGGGCCGGCTCGGCAGGTACCCCCAAAAGATGAGCGCGACGGCGACCATCGTCCACGGGGCGAGGGCCAGCCCCAGGCGCGGCGCGCTCAGGAACCCACCGGCGACGGCCGCCCCGACGGCGTTGCCGAGCAGGTTGCCCAGGCCACCGAAGGCCGAGGCGCGCCCGAGCAGGGAGGCGCCGACGCGGTCCGGCAGCAGCGCGGAGAGGGCGGCCACCATGCAGTTCAGGCCGAGCTGGAACAGTGCGTAGCACACGACGATCCACCACAGCCGCTGGACCGCCGCGGCCAGGCCCAGGCTGACCGCCCCGGCCAGCGCGCCGCCGAGGATCCAGGGCTTGCGCGGCCCGAACCGCGACCGCGTGCGGTCGGACAGCGCCCCGGCGACAACCACGGCCGCGGCGCCCGCGATCGCGGCGACGGTCGACACGATCGCCGTCATCTTGATCTTGTCGGCGGCGTCCATTCGGGCGAACAGGGCCTGCAGGAGCGTGCCGCTGGCGGCCGCGGGCAGCGCCCAGGACAAGGCCCCGAGCAGGGTGAGCGGCCCGAACCGGCGCAGCCCGGTGAGGTACATACCCGGCGGATCTGGCGCCGGCACGACGACGGTGCCGGTTTCGGTCACGAACAAACTCCTCTGCTCGGCATCGTGGCAGCGAAAGTCGAGTGGTACGCGGGTTTCAGTGTGGCCCGCGGCTGGGCTACCGTCAACGGGACATTTCACGGAGGAGAACGATGGGCACCCAGGGCAAGCGCGGCCCGTACGCCAAGGGCCTCGAGCGGCGCAAGGCCATCCTCGCGGCGGCGCTGGAGGCCTACGCGGAGTCCGACGCCGGCGGCCCCACCCTCAAGGCCATCGCCGACCGCGCGGGCATCCCGGAGACGAGCCTGCTGCACTACTTCGGCAGCCGCGAGGAACTGTTCGTCGCCATCGTCACCGCCCGCGACGAGGCCGACCGAGCCTTCATCGGCGACCGCGCCTCGGACGCCGCCGACCTGGCCGAGCACCACAAGATCGTGACCCACAACATCCAGACCCCCGGCCTGGTCAAGCTCTTCGCCGAGCAGTCGGTGGCCGCCGCGAGCCCGAGCCACCCGGCGCACGAGTACTTCAGCCGGCGGTACCCGCGCTACATCGAGGCCCTGTCCCGCTCGCTGCGCGACAACCGGGGCCTGGACGAGGCGACCGCCCGCTGGTTCGCCCGCATCCTGATCGCCGCTGCCGACGGCCTGCAGATCCAGTGGCTGCTCGACCCGTCGATCGACATGGACGCCGACCTGGCCCGCCTCACCACCGCGTTGCTCGGCCCCGCCTAGCCTCTCCTGGCCCGCCCAACCGCGAGTCCGTATGTGCCGGGCAGCCTCATCGTGGTGCCGTCGGGCACCGGTGGGGCACGAGCGGTCATCGGCGTCGACCCCTCCGGGGGCGGGGCGGATTGATGCGGATGTCGCCCCCGCCGGGCACACCTCCGATCTGCGCGCCCTGGCCGGCTGAAAGTCTCCGTGATCATGATGTTCGCGGTGGCTGCACCACGGGTTTGCCATGATCCCGGAACCTTTCGGTACACAGGGGTACATCAGCACTCCGTGATCATGAAAAACCGTTGGTGCCGTTGCCGGGTTGCGCATGATCGCGGAGAGTTCCGGTCGCTGCGCCGTGCTGCGCGGCGTCCAGCCGCCCGACAGGTGGCTGGGCGCCTGAGCCGAGTCGTGACGGGGGCGGGGGCGGTAGGGTCGGTCGTATGCGGGTTGGCATCGCTCATCATCTCGGGTGGGCGGTTGCGGTCACGGCGGCAGGGAACCACCGGGTCGTGGACCGGCGGCGGATCGAGCTGATCGAGCCGGGCCTGCCGGTGGCGCCGGTCGAGCACGACACCAAACTCCTAGACGATGCCGCGGCGGCGGCGCTCGTGGCGCGGGTGCGGGCATCCGTGGTCCGGGCGGCGTCGGCCTCGCTGGACGGGCTCGCCGCCGCACTGCCCGGAACGATCGAGTCCATGTCGCTGCGGTCCTGGCCGCTCGACTTCCCCGACGATATCGCCGTCCAGCGGCGGGTGCCCTACGACTCCCGGGCCGACTCCGTCATGTACCGGCAGGTGCTGGCCGACCTGGCGCACGACCGCGGCTGGGCGGTCCACCTCTACGACGCCAAGGACGTGGAGGGGCAGGCGGCCAGAGTTCTCGGGGCGCGGGCCGGCGAGGTGCTGCACGGGCCGCGGGCCGAACTCGGGGCGCCGTGGGGGAAGGATCACAGAATCGCGCTCGCGGCGACGATCATCGCCCGTTGACAGTGTGCTGGGGTCTCCGTAGCGTCGAGCTCGTGCTGCGCAACGGCGTCCGGGTGACGCTCCACAAAGGACAGAGGTAGGCGATGAGTGAGGTTCCCGCCGACTGGCTGCGACCGCTGGGGCAGACCGGGTTGACCGTTTCGATGATCTGCGCCGGGGGTGGGCCGCTGGGCAGCATGCCCGGCAACTTCGGCTACGAGGTGCCCGCGGATCGGGGCATCGAGACCGTGCGGCGGATCCTGCGGGGGCCCATCACCTTCCTGGACACCTCCAACAACTACAGCGGCGGCGAGAGTGAGCGGCGCATCGGGGCGGTGCTCGCGGAGACCGGCGGCGTGCCCGAGGGCTTCGTGCTGGCCACGAAGATCGACCGCGACGCCGGCAACAAGTTTCCCGCGGCGCGGGTGCGGCGGTCGCTCGAGGAGAGCCTGGAGCGGCTCGGCATGGAGCGGATCCCGCTGCTGTATCTGCACGATCCGGAGCACGTCAGCTTCGAGGAGGGCATGGCCGACGGCGGGCCGGTGGGGGAGATGCTGCGCATCCGCGACGAAGGGCTCGCGCTGCACCTCGGGGTCGCCGGCGGGCCGGTCGACCTGCTGCGCCGATACGTCGCCACGGGGGCGTTCGAGGCGCTGATCACCCACAATCGGTACACCCTCGTGGACCGCTCGGCGGGTGAGCTCATCGACTTCGCGCACGGGCGCGGTGTCGCCGTGGTCAACGCGGCCGTCCTCGGCGGCGGGATCCTCGCCAAGGGCACGGCCGGGTCGTCGAGGTACGCCTACCGGGAGGCGCCGGCCGAGGTGGTGGCCGCGGTGGCGGCGATGGAGGAGGCGTGCGCCCGGCACGGGGTGCCGCTCGGCGCGGCGGCGGTGCAGTTCTCCACCCGCGACCCGCGGATCGCCTCGACCATCGTGGGCTTCTCCCGGCCCGAGCGCGTCGACGAGGTCGTCGCGCAGGCGTCCTGGCCGATCCCGGACGAGCTGTGGGGCGAGCTCGAGGCGCTCACCCCACCCGCGACCACGTGGCTGAACTGAAAACCCGCGACCACGTGGCTGAACTGAAACCCCGCGACCGCCTGGCTGAACCGAGACCCGGTCAACCACCTGGCTGAACTGAAGGTCAGTCGAAGAAGCCGGCGTCCTCAGGGCGCAGGTGCGGCTTCGCGGCCTCGGGAATGATGCGCACCCCGAGGCCGGGGCCGGTCAGCACGTCGATGTGGCCGTCGCGCACGATCGGTGCGGGCAGGCCCTCGACGATGTCGTACCACCACGCGGGGCTCGCCACCGGATACTCGAAGGCGATGAAGTTCTCCGGCAGCACCGCGCCGAGCTGGATGTGGGCGGCGAGGCCGATGAGCCCGTCCCACACACCGTGCGGGGCGACCGCGATGCCGTGCAACTGGGCGAACTCGGCGATCCACTTCAGCTCGGCGAGCCCGCCCACGTCGGCGGGGTCCGGGCCGATCACCCGGACCGCCTGCCGCTCGATCAGCTCCTTGAAGTTCTGCCGCAGGTACAACTGCTCGCCGGTGTGGATCGGGGTCGACGTGGCGAGCGTGACGTCGCGGTAGGCCGCCGCGTCCGTGTAGGGCGTGTAGTCGCCGGTGAGCAGGTCCTCCAGCCACATCAGGTTGAGGTGCTCGACCCGGCGCGCGAAGCGGATGGCGTCGGCGACCATCCACCCCGGGCCGCAGTCCAGCGCGAGCCCGATGCCGTCGCCGAGGACCTCCTTCATCGCCTCGACGCACGCGACCGCGTGGGCCAGGCCCCGCTCGGTCAGCGGGCCGGCGTCGGGGTGCGGCGGCCCGGTCCGCAGGTCGCCGTAGAAGAAGCCGGGCGTGCGGGCGGCCATCGGGCCGTGAAACCCGACGCCCTCCTTGACGATGGTGAACCCCTCGGGGGCGGCCTTCATGAACTCGGCGGCCCGCGCGTAGTCCTCGGGGTCGTAGCCGGTCATCGGCGCCCGCACCGCGCCGTCGTAGACCCGCACCCGGTCGCGGACCTTGCCGCCGAGCAGCTTGTGCACGGGCAGCCCGGCCGCCCGGCCGGCGAGGTCCCACAGCGCCATCTCGATCGCGCTGACCGCGCTGCCCCACGGCTTCATCGCGCCGATGCGGCGGATCCGCAGCATCACCCGCTCGACGTCGGTCGGGTCCTGGCCGAGGATGTACGGCTCGTAGTGCGCCACGATCGGCGTGAGCCAGGGTTTGTACGACTCGATCTGCCCGAAACCGTCGACGCCCTCGTCGGTGGTGATCCGCACCGTCGGGTGCTGCCCGATCAGCGCGCACTTCAGCGCGGTGATCCTCATCGGGGCTCGACCGTGTTGCTCGTCGCGACCCGCGCGAACCAGTGACCGCTGTCCTTCACGGTCCGCCGCTGGGTGGCGTAGTCGACGTGGACCAGGCCGAACCGTTTGCGGTAGCCGAAGGCCCACTCGAAGTTGTCCATCAGCGTCCAGACGAAGTAGCCGCGCAGGTCGACGCCGGCCTCGATGGCGCGGTGCGCGGCCCGGAAGTGCCGGTCCAGGTAGTCGATCCGCTCGGGGTCGTGGACGTGCCCGTCGGGGCCGGCCCGGTCGTCGAACGCCGCGCCGTTCTCGGTGATGTAGATCGGCGGGCAGTCGTAGCGCTCCGAGACGTACCGCAGGATGTCGAACAGGCCGTCGGGGTCGATCTCCCAGCCCATGTGCGTCGTGGGGCGCCCGGTGGGGACCTTCACCACCCGCTGCGCGCCGACCCACCCGGTGTCGGCCGGCGGGTCGTCGTCGCTCTGCCGGGCGCGCACCACGTGCCGCGCGTAGTAGTTGACCCCGAGCACGTCCAGCGGCGCGCCGATGGTCTGCTCGTCGCCGTCGCGGACGAACGACCAGTCGGTCACCGCGGCGACGTCGTCGCGGACGTCCGGCGGGTAGGCGCCGCGCAGGATCGGATCGAGGAACAGGCGGTTGCAGATCCCGTCCACCCGCCGGGCCGCGTCCACGTCGGCGGCGGCGGGCGTGGCCGCGTCCACCGGGTAGAGGTTGAGCGTGACGCCGTAGCGCAGGTCCGGCCGGGCGGCGCGCATGGCCCGCACGGCGAGGCCGTGCCCGAGCATGAGGTGGTGCGCCGCGGCCATCGCGGCGGCGGGCTCGCGGCGGCCGGGCGCGTGCTGGCCGCCGGCGTAGCCGCGGAAGGCCGAGCACCACGGCTCGTTGAGCGTGGTCCAGTCGGGGATCCGGTCGGCGAACCGGGCGTGCACCGCCGTCGCGTAGTCGGCGAAACGGTGCGCGGTGTCCCGGTGCGGCCAGCCCCCGGCGTCTTCGAGGGCCTGCGGCAGATCCCAGTGGTAGAGCGTGACCCAGGGCTTGATGCCCCGGTCCAGCAGGCGGTCGAGCAGCCGGTCGTAGAAGTCCACGCCGGCCGGGTTGAGCCCGCCGGCGCCGCCGGACTGCAGCCGCGGCCAGGCGAAGGAGAACCGGTACGTCCCGACGCCGAGCGCCGCCATGAGCTCGACGTCCTCGGCGTAGCGGTGGTAGTGGTCGTCGGCCACCGCGCCGGTCGAGCCGTCGGCGATGGTGCCGGGGCGGTCGGCGAAGGTGTCCCAGATGGACACTCCGCGGCCGCCCTCGCCGGCGGCGCCCTCGATCTGGTAGCTGGCGGTCGCCGTTCCCCAGGCGAACCCTTCCGGAAACACCAGTGCGTTCATCAGTCCAGCCAGTGTGTGCGGTCGGGGACGAGCCGCTCCAGCCGCGGCCAGAGCGTCTCGGGCAGCGGCACGGTCGCCTGTTCGAGCAGCTGCGCGAGCCGCTCCGGGCGGGTGATGCCGACGACGGTCGCGGCGATCCGCGGCTCGCGCAGCGAGAACTGCAGCGCCGCCGCGGCCAGCGGCACGCCCTCGGCCGCGCACAGCCGGGCCATCTCGCGGACCCGGTCACGGATCAGGTCCGGCGCGTCGCGGTAGGCGTACCGTGGCGCGTCCTCGGGGCCCTTGACGAGGATGCCGCCGCCGAAGGGCGCGGCGTTGAGCACGGCGACGCCCGCGTCCGCGCAGTCGTCCAGCAGCGGCTCGGCGGAGCGGTCCAGCAGGGTGTACCGGTTGTGGGTGATGACCGCCTCGAAGTGGCCCAGCCCGACGTACCGCCGCAGCATCTCGACCGGTCCGCCGGCGACGCCGAGGTGGCCGATGCGGCCCTCGTCACGCAGCGCCAGCAGCGCCCGCACCGGGCCGTCGGGCCCGGTCGCGTAGCCGAAGTCGATGCGCTCCGGGTCGTGCAGATAGACCAGCGGGAGGTGGTCCATCCCCAGCCGCTCGCGGCTCTCGTCCAGCGAGGCGCGGACCCGCCGCCCGGAGAAGTCACCGGTGGCGTCCGGGTCGACCTTGGTGCTGAGCAGGAAGCCCGGCGGCAGGCCGCCGATCTCGCGCAGCACCGCGCCGATGCGCCGCTCGCTCTCCCCACCGCCGTAGCTGTTGGAGGTGTCGACGAAGCGGATCGGCCCGGCGAAGAC
Source organism: Dactylosporangium sp. CA-092794 (assembly GCF_050948465.1). Taxonomy (NCBI): domain Bacteria; kingdom Bacillati; phylum Actinomycetota; class Actinomycetes; order Micromonosporales; family Micromonosporaceae; genus Dactylosporangium; species Dactylosporangium sp. CA-092794. The sequence continues at coordinate 6,300,933 of NZ_CP192044.1, forward strand.
CGCCCGCAGGGTCTGCCGGGCCTGCTCGGCGCCGACCTCGTAGCCGTAGATGCGCGGGATGCTGCCGAGGCTGCTGGTCCCCACGCACAGCGCCGGCGCCGGCAGGCCGGTGCGGCCGAGCGGGCGGGGGGTCAGGACGTCGCTCATCGCGCCACCGGCGCCCCGTCGACGCGGCGCGGCACCCGGTCGGGCCCGGCGGGATCGTCGCGCAGCTCGCCGGGGAGCAGCTCCGCTGGGACGTCCTGGAAGCAGACCGGGCGCAGCCAGCGGCGGATCGCGCTCGCGCCGACGCTGGTGTGCAAAGGGTTCGTCGTGGCGGGGTAGGGGCCGCCGTGGTGCATCGCCCAGGCGACCGCCACCCCCGTCGGGTAGCCGTTCCACACCACCCGCCCGGCGGTCCGCCGCGCGTGGTCGAGCAGCCGGGCGGCCAGCGGCCGGTCCCCGTCGTCGGCGTGGATGGACGCGGTGAGCGCCGGGCCGAAGCGGCGCAGCACGGCGAGGGCGTCGTCGTCGGTGTCGTACTCCACGACGATCAGCTCCGGCCCGAAGCACTCCTCCAGCAGCGGGCCCGCCAGCGCGTCCGGCCGCGCCCGCAGCAGCAGCGGCGTGCCCCAGAAGCCCTCGGCCGGCCCCTCGCCGCCGCGGGCGAGCACCTCGACGCCGGGCGCGGCGAGCAGGTGCGCGACGCCCTCGGTGTACCCGGCGGCGGTGCGCTCGCTCAGCATCGTGCCGGCGCCCGCGGCGGCGACCCGGTCGGCGAGCGCCCGGACGAGGTCCGCGCCGTCCGCGCCGGACGGCACGACGGCGACCCCGGGCTTGGTGCAGAACTGCCCGACACCGAGCATGAAGGAGCCCGCGAGCCCCTCGCCGATCCGCGCGCCGCGGGCGCGGGCGGCGGCGCGGCCGACGACGAGCGTGTTGACCGCGCCGAGCTCGCCGTAGAAGGGGATCGGCGCCGGCCGGGCGGCGGCGAGGTCGGCGAGCATCCGGCCGACGCGCAGCGAGCCGGTGAAGCCGACGGCGGTGATGTCCGGGTGCTGCACGAGCCGGGCCGCGGCCTCGTTGCTGTGGACGAGCGACACCACGTCGGTGGCCAGGCCCGCGGCCCGGGCGCCGGCCAGCAGCGCGTCGCGAGAGAGCAGGGAGGTGACCGGGTGGGCGGGGTGGGCCTTCGCCACGACGGGGCAGCCGGCGGCCAGCGCGGAGGCGGTGTCACCGCCGGGCACGGAGAAGGCGAACGGGAAGTTGCTCGCGCCGAAGACCGCCACCGGGCCGAGCGGGTCGAGCATGCGGCGCAGGTCGGGCCGCGGACCCATCGGCGTCGGGCCGGCGTGGTCGATGGTGACCTCGAGGTACGCGCCGTCGTCCAGGACGTCGGCGAAGAGCCCGAGCTGGAACGCCGTGCGGGTCAGCTCCGTGTTGAGCCGCTGCGGGCCCAGGCCCGTCTCGCGGTCGGCCGCCGCCACCAGCTCCGCGCGGCGCTCCTCCAGCGCCGCCGCCATGGCCCGCAGCATCGCCGCCCGGCCGCCGCGCCCGGCCCCGGCGAGCTCGCGGTGCGCCGCGCGGGCGCGCTCGCCGAGCCGGTCGAGGTCCTCGGCGGGGACGTCCAGCTCCTCGGCGGTGGTGCCGGTCCTCGGGTCGATGCTGGCGATCATGCCGGGTGCTCCTCGGGTACTCCGCGCCGCACGGTGTTGGTCAGGGTGCCGATCGCGCCGATCGAGATGCGCACCGTGTCGCCCTCCGCCAGCGTGAACGGGGCCGGCGGCACGAGGCAGGTGCCGGTCGACAGGACCACGCCGTCGGGGTGGACGTCGCCGCGCATGAGGTAGGCGACCAGCTCGTCGAGGCGCCGGTGCAGCAGCGAGGTGCTGGTGCTGCCGGACCAGTGCTCGCCGCCGTCCCGGTCGACGGCGAGGCCGATCGGCAGGTCGTAGGGATCGCCGACCTCCCAGGCGGGCGTGATCCACGGGCCGAGGGCGCACGAGCCGTAGAAGATCTTCGCCTGGGGCAGGTACAGCGGGTTCTCGCCCTCGATGCTGCGCGAGGACACGTCGTTGCAGATCGTGTAGCCGACGGTCTCGCCGAACCGGTTGACCACGAGGGCGAGCTCCGGCTCCGGGACGTCGATGTCGGAGTCGGCCCGGATGCCGATCGGCTCGCCGGGGCCGCGGACCCGCCACGGCACCGACTTGAAGAACACCTCCGGCCGCTGCGCGTCGTAGACCAGCGCGTAGACGTCGGCGGCCCGCTCGCTCTCCTCGATGCGGGCCTCCCGCGACACCTGGTAGGTGACGCCGCACGCCCAGACCTCGGTCGTGGCGTCGACCGGGGCGAGCAGGCGCACGGCCGACGCCTCCGCCGTGCGGCCCGGCCCGGGCGAGGCCAGCCGCTCCCGCAGCCGCGCGGCCGGCAGGCGCCACAGCTGCGCCAGCGTCGAGACGCCCTCCAGTTCGGTGATCGTGCCGCCGGCGTGGAGTCCGATGCGGACGTCGCCGTCCTGCTCGTACCTGACGATGTTCACGCTCGCTGCTCCCCGAAGTCGTACGTGCGGTTGGCGTGCAGGTACTCGAGGTTGAAGTCGATGCCCAGGCCGGGCCGCGGTGCGAGGCGGAGCCGGCCGCCGGCGTTGTCGAGCGGGGTCTCGATGAACTCGTTGTACTTCGCCAGGTCGAAGGCGCTCGACTCGAGCCGGTAGAAGTTGGGCACGGTGAGCATGACGTGCCCGCCCGCGACCAGGTTGACCGGCCCGCTCGCGTCGTGCGGTGAGACCGGGACGTAGTACGCCTCGGCCATCGTGGCGATCTTCTTGAGCTCGCTGATGCCGCCGGTCCAGGTGACGTCGGGCATGATGAAGTCGGCCAGCTGCCGCTCGAGCACCGGCACGAACTCCCAGCGCGTGTGGAGCCGCTCGCCGACCGAGATCGGGATCGGCACCTTCTCCCGCACCTGGCTCAGCGCGTGGTAGCTCTCCGGCGGCACCGGCTCCTCGTACCAGTGGATCGGCGCCGCCTGCGCCAGGCTGTTGCCCAGCCGGATGGCGGTCGGCACGTTGAACCGGCCGTGCGCGTCCACCAGCAGCTCCACGTCGGGCCCGGCCGCGTCGTGGATCAGCGCGGTGAGCTCCATCGCCCGCCGCTCCAGGCCGGGGTCGAGGTGGCCGTCGAGGTAGCGGTCGTTGTCCGCGGAGACGCCCGTGCCGTGCGGGAACGGGTCGAACTTGATCGCGGTGTGGCCGGACTCGACGATCGCGGCGATCTCGGCGCGGACCGCGGCCTCGTCGGTGAACCGGCTCTGGTCCGGGTGGGTGTAGAGCGGCAGGTCGTCGCGGACCGCGCCGCCGAGCAGGTCGTAGACCGGCCGGCCCAGCACCTTGCCGCGGATGTCCCACAGGGCGATGTCGATCGCGCTGGTCACGTTGGCCGTGGCGCCGCGGCTGCCCATGTAGGTGAAGGCGCGGAACAGCTTGTGCCAGGTGTGCTCGATGCGCTCCGGGTCGTCGCCGGCGAGCAGCTCGTTGAGCTGCAGCAGGATCGCGCCGAGGGCGCGGTTGGCGGCGTGGGTGGTCGTGGTGATCTCGCCCCAGCCGGTGACGCCCTCGTCCGTGCGCACCTCGACGAAGAGGAACTCGCCCCAGTACGAGGCGCGTGAGCGCACGAGCCAGGGCACGATCCGGCGGATCTTCACGAAGCGATCTCCTCGCTGCGGTCCGGCCGGGCCAGGCCGTCGAGGCGGGTCGCCCGCCACTGCTCGTACTCGGGCCGGGCCTCGTCGCTGAGCGGGTAGTAGCGGCGCAGGTCCCCGCCCTCGGCCAGGCGGATGCGGGCGAAGTCCTCCCACTCCGCGTGCCGGCTCGCCGCCTCGACCAGCCGCGGCGCCAGGGCGATCGGCACGACCACGGCCCCGTCGTCGTCGGCCACGATGATGTCGCCCGGCTCGACCACGGTGTTGCCGCAGGCCACCGGCACGTTGACCGCGGTCGGGAAGATGTCGGTCTGGGAGTGGAAGTTCGGGGTGACGCCGCGGATCCACAGCCCGAGGCCGAGGGTGCGGGCCCGGCGGACGTCGCGGATGCAGCCGTCGACGATGATTCCCCGGCCGCCGCGGCCGGCGAAGTAGCTGAGCATCATCTCGCCGAAGACGCCGCTGGACATGTTGCCGCGGGCGTCGACCACGACCACGTCGCCGGGCTGCGTGTGGTACAGGACGTGGCGGTGCAGCTGCTTCTCGGGCTCGGCGTACTCGTCGACCTGGTAGAGGTCCTCCCGTTTGGGCATGAACTGCAACGTCAGCGCGGGCCCGGCGACGCTCACGCCGGGGGTCCAGGACACCGGTCCCGAGATGTGCGCGTTGCGGATGCCCAGCCGGTTGAGCTCGCTGCTCGCCGTCGCGCTGCCGATCGCGGCGAGTCCACGCACCAACGCTGGGTCTGGACGAACAATGTCCGGCGTCTGGACCAATGGTGCGCTCCTTCACGACGTGCCACGACCGCCCCTGAACGGGTGTCGGCTCTCGGCAAAGTTTCGACCGAGTTTCGATTTGCTAGGGAGCAGCGTAGCGTCCGGTCTGTCCGAACGCGAGAGGGATGTGGCCGCCGAATGTCCGCCGTGATTCGACCTCACGCCCCTGCTTGACGCGCGCATGTCGGGGACGTAACTTTGCTTCACTTATCGAAACATCATGACAACGCTCATACTTTCGAAGATGTTTCGCAAGGTCGGCCACGTTTCGACCGTGCGCCCACACCCCACGAAGACACCCCGCACACACCCCATCACCGGCATCCGAAGAAGGTGGCAGCTTCCGTGAGACCGAAGTATTCCGCGTTGCTGGCGACGGCCGCGGTGTCGTCGCTGCTCGCGGCCTGCGGCGGCGCAGGCACCGACAGCTCGACCGGCACCCAGCAGTACGTTACCGGCGGCACCTTCGTCATGGACCTGGGCAGCGACCCGGGCAGCGTCAACCCGTACAAGAGCACCGGCGGCCTCAACCGGCAGATCTACGCCTTCGCCTACGACACCCTCGTCGGCCGGGGCGCGGACGGCAAGGCCGTGCCGCAGGTGGCCACCAAGTGGACCGAGACCCCCACGTCGGTCACCTACACGATCCGCAAGGGCGTGCAGTGCGACGACGGCAGCGAGCTCAAGCCCAGCGACATCGCCGCGGACTTCAAGTACATCGCCGACCCGAAGACGCTCTCGCCGTGGGTGCAGTTCTCCGTGCCGGTCAAGTACACCGCGACGGCCGACGACACCGCCGGTACCGTCACCATCACCTCCGAAACGCCGTTCGGCACCCTGCTGCAGGGCGCCGGCGCGGTACCGCTGATGTGCCCGTCCGGCCTGAAGGACATGAACGCGCTGGACCACACCTCGGCCGGCACCGGGCCGTTCAAGATCACCGAGTACACCTCGGGCGACCACTACACCCTGCAGGCGCGTGACGGCTACGCGTGGGGGCCCAGCGGCGCGACGACGGCCACGCCCGGCGTGCCCAAGACCGTGCGGATCAACTTCGCCGCCAACGAGTCCACGATGGCCAACCAGCTCGTGAGCGGCCAGATCAACGCCGCCCAGATCACCGGCCCGGACCGGGCCCGGCTGGACAAGACCCCCGGCGTCAAGCGGTTCGACATCCCGGTCATCGTCGGCGAGGTCAACTTCAACGAGGCGTCGGGCCGGCTGTTCGGCGACGAGCAGATGCGGCTCGCCGTGGCCTCGTCGCTCAACCGCGACGAGATCAGCCCGGTGAGCACCAGCAACCAGGGCACCCTCGCCAACAACCTCATCGTCGAGGCGCCCGTGCAGTGCCCCGGCGACGAGGCCACCGGCGCGCTGCCCGGCTTCGACGTGGCCAAGGCCAACCAGATCCTCGACGCCGCGGGCTGGACCAAGTCCGGCAACGTACGCCAGAAGAACGGCCAGACGCTGAAGATCAAAATCATCTACCAGACCGGCGCGCCGCAGACGGCGTCGGCGGTGGAGCTGATCGGGCAGCAGCTGGGCGCGGCCGGCATCGGCACCGACCTGGTGGGCCTGACCAACGCGGCCTTCCTGCAGAGCCTGTACCAGACCGCGGACTTCGACATCTACTACAGCGCCATCAACGTCGACTTCCCGTACATGATGACGACGTTCTTCGGCGGAGCCACGCCGGCCAAGGGCGGCCGCAACGCCGGCGACATCCACAACCCGGACTTCGAGAGCCTCTCGGCGCAGGCCGCCGCGACGCCCGCCGCGGACTCGTGCCCGCTGTGGAAGCAGGCGCACCAGGCGCTGCTGAAGCGCGCGGACGTCATCCCGATCTCCGCCGGCGACCGGCCGTTCTACGCCCGCAAGGCGGAACTGGCCACGGTCGGGCTCTTCGCGGTACCGATGAGCATCCGGCTGCTGCAGTAGCGTGACCGACGGGTTGACGGGCGAGAAAGCGAGCGGCAGATGAGCACTGACCTGGTGGACATCGCGGGGGAGGCGGCGCCCGCGGAGGGGTCCGGCCCGCCCGCCGCCGCTCGCCGCCTCGCCGGCGGCCGATGGATCGTCTTCATCGGCCGCCGGCTGGTCCGGCTGCTGGTGTCGCTGCTGGTCCTGGTGAGCGCCACCTTCGCGATGATCCATCTGATCCCGGGCGACCCGGTGGCCGCGGCGCTGGGCTCGTCGGCGACGCCGGCGATGATCGCGGACCGCACCCACGAACTGGGCCTGGACCGGCCGCTGTGGGACCAGTACGTCACGTACCTGCGCGACGTGGTGACCCTCGACTTCGGCCGGTCCATCTCGACCGAGTCGCCGGTCTCCGACCTGATCCTGCAGCGGTTCCCCAACACCCTGCGGCTCGCGATCCCGGCGTTCGTGCTGGTGATCCTGCTGGCGCTGCCGATCGGGCTGCTGACCGCGGTGCGCACCCGGGGCGGCCGGGGCCGGGTCACCCGCGGGGTCTTCGTCGGGCTCACCGGCCTGCTCAACTCGATCCCCGACTACGTGCTCGGCACGCTGCTCACCCTGATCTTCGTCATCGGCCTCAAGGCCTTCCCGGCCGCCGGCGACCAGGGCGCGGCCTCCTACGTGCTGCCGATCGCCGCGCTGGTCGTCGCCCCGGTGGCGTCGCTGTCGCGGATCGTGCGGGTGGAGGCGCTCAAGGTGCTCGACGCCGAGTACATCCGGGCGGCCAAGGCGCGGCGCCTGCCGACGCTGCTGCGCTACTGGCGCCACGTCCTGCCCAACATGGTGACCGCCACGCTGACCTACGGCTCGCTGATCCTGTCCGGCCTCATCGCCGGCACCGTCCTGGTCGAGAACGTCTTCGGCTGGCCGGGCGTCGGCACCGTCATCACCCAGGCCGTCGTCCAGAAGGACTATCCGACCATCCAGGGGGTACTGCTGGTGCTCGGCGCCGCGGTCCTGCTGATGAACCTCATCGTGGATCTCGCGCTCGCCGCCGTCGATCCGCGCTCGCGCGTGGGAGAGCTGTAGCCATGACGACGACCACACCGGCCCGCCGCCGGTCGGCGGGCCGCCTGGCCGCCGGAGCCGTCCCGCTGATCCTGCTGCTGGGCTTCGTGTTCCTCTGCGTGGCGGCGCCGTCGATCTGGGGCGACCGGGCCGCCGCCAACAACATCGCCCAGGCCGGCCAGGGGATGTCGGCGGCGCACTGGGCCGGCACCGACGACCTCGGCCGCGACATCTTCGCCCGCACGCTCGTGGCGACCCGCAACTCCCTCGTCCTGGCGGTGCTGGCCACCCTCGTCGGCGGCGCCGTCGGCGTCGCGCTGGGCCTCGTGTCGGGCTCGTCGCGCCGGCTCGGCCGGTTCGTCGGCGCCGTGATCAGCGTGCTGCTGGCGTTCCCGGCCATGCTGCTGTCCATCTTCTTCGCGGTACTGTTCGGCATCGGCTCCGTCGGCAGCGTGCTCGCCGTCGGGGCGGCGTTCATCCCCGGCTTCGCCCGGATCACCCAGACCCTCACCGCGTCGGTGGTCGGCCGCGAGTACGTCGACGCCGCCCGCGTGCTCGGCAAACGCCCCGCCTCCATCGCGCTGCGGCACATCCTGCCCAACATCGCCGAGCCGATCCTGCTCTACGCGACCATCCACATCGGCACGGCGATCCTGTCGCTGGCCGGGCTGAGCTTCCTCGGCCTGGGCCTGCAACCGCCCAGCTTCGACTGGGGCCGGCTGCTCAGCGACGGGCTGACCCGGGTGTACATCTCACCGGGCGCCGCGCTCGCCCCGGCGGTCGCCATCGTCCTGGCCGGGCTCACCTTCAACATGTTCGGCGAGTGGCTGTCCGACCTGGTCGCGGGGCGCGCCGGCGCTGCCCGCCGGGTGGTGCCCGCCCCCGTGCCCGCCGCGGACGGCGCCGCCCCGGCGCCGGCCAGGGGCGGGCACCTGCTGGACGTGCGGCACCTGCGGGTCACCTACGCGGGGCACCGGGGCGCGGTGTCCACGCCGGTCCGCGACGTCTCGTTCACGCTGGCGCCCGGCGAGACGATGGGCATCGTGGGGGAGTCGGGCTCGGGCAAGAGCATGACCACCTCCGCCATCGCCCAGCTCGTCGACGGTACCGGCGTGGTCGACGCGCAGACGCTGCGGTTCCTCGACGTGGACCTGCTGGCCCCGGACCGGCACAGCGACAAGGTGCTCGGCCGCAGCATGTCGATGGTGTTCCAGGATCCCGGCGAGGCGCTCAACCCGGCGGTGAAGATCGGCACCCACCTGCTCGAGCCCGCGGTGATCCACCTCGGCGACCCGAAACGGGTCGCGCGGGGCAAGGCGCTGGAGGCGCTGCGGGCGGTCGCCATCGACGATCCGGCCCGCCGGTATCGCCAGCACCAGCACGAGCTCTCCGGCGGCATGAAGCAGCGGGTGTGCATCGCCATCGGCCTCATGGGCGAGCCCAAGCTGCTCATCGCCGACGAGCCCACGACCGCGCTGGACGTCACCGTGCAGCGCCAGATCCTGCGCCTGATCTCCCGAGTCGGCCGCGAGACCGGCGCCGCCATGCTCTTCATCTCGCACGACGTGGCCGTGGTCGCCGAGGTCTGCGACCGGGTCCTGGTGATGTACGCGGGCTTCGTCGTCGAGGACGCGCCGACCGCGGCGCTGCTCGCCGGCCCGGCCCACCCCTACACCGCGCTGCTCGTCGCGGCCAGCCCGACGATGACGATCGACACGACGGCGCCGCTGCCCACGCTGGACGGCCGGATGCCGCCCGCCGACGTCGAGCTGCCCGGCTGCTACTTCGCCGACCGGTGCCCGCGCGCCGACGCGACGTGCACCGCCCGGCGGCCGCCGCTGCTGGACATCGGCGCGCCCGGCGACGGGCACCGGGCCGCCTGCTGGCACCCGCTGGTCGGCGCCGACCGGGCCGCCGACGCCAACCCGGTCCACGAGGAGGTGGCGCCGTGACGCCGGCGTTGTCGGTGCAGGACCTGACCGTGCGCTACGGCGCGTTCACCGCGGTGCGGGGCGTCTCGTTCGAGGTGCCGCACGGCTCGGTGCTCGGCCTGGTCGGCGAGTCCGGCTCGGGCAAGAGCACGGTCGCCCGGGCGATCGTCGGCCTGGCCCCCGCGCAGGGCGCGATCCGGCTCGGCGACGCCGACCTGACCGGCCGCCGCGGCCGGGCCGCCCGGCGCCGGGTGCAGCTGGTGTTCCAGGACCCGCGCGGCTCGCTCGACCCGCGCCGCAGCGTCGGCGACAGCATCGCCGAGGGGCTGCGCGGCACCGGCCGGCGCTCGGCCCGCGTCGCCGAACTCCTCGAGCTCGTGTCGCTGGACCCGAGCCTCGCGGTGGTGCGGCCGCACCAGCTGTCGGGCGGCCAGCGGCAGCGGGTCGCGATCGCCCGCGCCCTCGCCGCCGATCCCGAGGTGCTCATCGCCGACGAGGTGACCGCGTCGCTGGACGTCTCCGTGCAGGCGGTCGTGCTCAACCTGCTGCGCCGGCTGCAGCGCGAGCTCGGCCTGACGATGGTGTTCATCAGCCACAACCTGGCCGTGGTGCGGTACATGAGCGACGAGATCGCGGTGATGTTCAACGGCCGCGTCGTCGAGCAGGGGCCGGCCGGCGAGGTCATCTCCGCGCCGGAGCACCCGTACACCCGCTCGCTGCTCGCCGCGATCCCCGAGCTCGGCGCGCACCGGCTGCTGTCGGAGGAGGCGGTCGAGGCCTCCGTGACCGCGCGACCGGCGCCGCCGCCCGGATGCGACTACCGGCTGCGCTGCCCGGTCGGCCCGGCAGTGCGGGAGGACCGGGCGATCTGCCGCACCGACGACCCGGCCGCGCAGGCGGGGCAGCGGCTGCACCTGGCCGCCTGCCACTTCGCGGCCGAGCGGACGGCGCTCGCCCCGGTCAACCCGGGCTGAGCCGCCCGGTCAGCCCCGGCTGAGCCGCCCGGTCAGCCCCGGCTGAGCCGTCCGGTCAGCCCCGGCTGAGCCGCCCGGTCAGCCCCGGCTGAGCCGCCCGGTCAGCCCCGGCTGAGCCGCCCGGTCAGCCCCGGCTGAGCCGCCCGGGCGGGGCGGTGCTGCCGCGCACGACCAGCGTCGTGGGCAGCTCGGTGCGGCCCTGCGGCAGCGGCGCCTCGCCGGCTGCGGCCGCGAGCACGGCCCGGGTGGCGAGCTGACCCAGCTCGCGGATCGGCTGGTGCACCGTGGTCAGCGCCGGCAGTACCCACTGCGACATCGGCACGTCGTCGAAACCGATGATGCTCAGGTCCTCGGGCACCCGCAGCGACCGCTGCTGGGCCGCGGCGTAGACGCCCAGCGCCTGCTCGTCGTTGCCGGCGAAGATGGCCGTCGGCGGCTCGTCCCGCTCCAGCAGCGCGAGCGCGGCCGACTTGCCCGCGTCGTAGTGGAAGTCGCCGTGCGCGACCAGCGCCGGATCGCTGGGCAGGCCGGAGCGCTCCAGCGCGGCGCGGTAGCCGGCCAGCCGCGCCTGGCTGCACAGGTAGCGCATCGGCCCGGTGACGGTGCCGATGCGCCGGTGGCCCAGCTCGATGAGGTGCGCGGTGGCGATGAGGCCGCCGCGCCAGTTGCCCGCGCCGAACGCCGGCAGGTCCGACTCGAAGTCGCCGACCTGCTCGACGAGGACCATGGGCAGGCCGGCGCCGACGAGGCGGCGGTGGTCGGCGCTCGGCAGGTCGGACAGGGCCAGGATGGCGCCCAGCGAGCCGCGCTTCTCCACCTGCCGCAGCCACGCGCTGGTGTCGTCCACGCCGGGCTCGTGGGTCGCGACCACCACGCCGACCTGCGCCGGCCGCGCCTCCGCCTCCACGCCCCGGATCAGCTCGGCCCCCCACGGGGAGCCGGCGTCGTTGAGGAGGATCTCGATGAGGTCGCTGCGCTGGCGCTTGCGCCGGTTGACCTTGGCCCGCGGCGGCTTGACGTAGCGGTGCTCGACCAGCGCGGCCTGGACCAGGGCCCGAGTGGAGGCCGCGACGTCCGTGCGGTCGTTGAGCACTTTCGAAACTGTTGCGACCGAAACTCCGGTCAGCCGGGCGATGTCGGCGATCGTCGCCCGGCCGTCGGATTCGCCCTGCGCGGTGGCCGAGCCCGGCCGGACCTGCCGGAGGACCTGCGATCTGCTCGGGTCGGCCTGCTGCATACACGTCTCCGAAACGTTGCCGAAACTATTGACTGAAACGAACCGTAATTCTAGTGTTTCGGTGCGCGGATTACACTAGCGCACGGCGGGAAGGATCCCAGGTTGCGGATATCAGGGGCCGTTTCGAGTGTCGCCGGAGCCAAGCTCGTCGTCGAAGAGCTCGAGCTGGCCGGCCCCGGCCCCGCCGAGGTCCTGGTCCGCATCGAGGCCGCCGGGGTCTGCCACAGCGATTATCACTATCTGCGGGGCGACCTGCCGACCCGGCGGCCCGTGGTGCCGGGGCACGAGGGCGCCGGCGTGGTCGAGGCCGTCGGCGAGCGGGTGAGCGTGGTCCGCCCCGGCGACCATGTCTGCCTGATGTGGCGGCCCCGCTGCGGCCGGTGCGAGTTCTGCCTGACCGGCCGGCCCGAGCTCTGCCAGTCCGGCGCGGTCAACGGCGCCACCGGCGGGCTGCTGGACGGCACCACCCGCCTGCGCCGGCCGGGCGGCGAGCCGGTCCACCACCTGCTCGGCGTGTCGTGCTTCGCGCAGTATGCGGTCGTCGCCGAGCAGGCCGTGGTGCCGATCCCGCCGGACGTGCCGCCCGAGATCGCGGCGATCACCGGGTGCGCCGTCATCACGGGCGTGGGCGCGATGCTCAACGTCGCCGGATCCTGCGCCGGGCAGGGCGTCACCATCTTCGGCATGGGCGGCGTGGGCCTGGCCGCCGTGATGGGTGCGGTACTGTGCGGTGCCCACCCCATCATCGCCGTCGACGTCGTGCCGGAGCGCCTGGACGCCGCCGCCCGGCTCGGCGCGACCCACCTGGTCGACGCGCGCACGCAAGACGTGGCCACGGCCGTCGCGGCGGCCCGGCCGGGCGGCGTCGAGTGGGCCGTCGAGGCGATCGGCCGCCCGGCGACCCTGGCCCAGGCCTTCGACGTGCTGCGCCCCGGCGGCACCCTCGTCGCGGTCGGGCTGGCCGCCAGCGGCGAGACCCTGCAGATCCCCGTCAACCTGCTGGTCCAGCGGGAGAAGCGGATCGTCGGCAGCCTGTACGGTTCGGCCAACCCGCTGGTCGACGTGCCGCGCCTGCTGGCGCTGCACCGGGCCGGGCGGCTGCCGATCGACGCGCTGGTCGGCGCGCGGTATCCGCTCACCGCCATCAACGAGGCCTTCGCCGACCTGGTGGCCGGCGGCGTCGGCCGGGGCATCGTCCTGCCGGGAGCGCCGGCATGACCGGCGGCGCGATCTACCCCAGCCTCGCCGGCCGGGTGGTCTTCGTCAGCGGCGGGGCGACCGGGCTGGGCGCCGAGTTCGTCGCGCAGTTCGCGGCGCAGGGCTGCGCGGTCGGCTTCGCCGACATCGACGAGGCCGGCGCCCGCGCGCTGGTCGACCGGCTCACGCCCACCGCCGCCGTCGCGCCGATGTTCGTGCCGGCCGACGTGTGCGACATCCCGCGGTACACCGCGGCGATCCGGGCCGTGGCCGGCGCGCTCGGGCCGATCGGCGTGCTGGTCAACAACGCGGCCAACGACGAGCGGCACCGCACCGCCGAGGTCACCGAGGCCTACTGGGACGCCAGCATCGCGGTCAACCTGCGCCACCACTTCTTCGCCTGCCAGGCCGTCATCGACGGGATGCGCGCGGCCGGCGGCGGCTCCATCATCAACCTCGGCTCGATCGCCTCGCACGCGCAGTTCACCGGGATGCCGGCGTACATCACCGCGAAGGCCGGGATCGAGGGGCTGACCCACACGCTCGCGCGCGAGCTCGGTCCCGACCGCATCCGGGTGAACTGCGTCGTGCCCGGCTGGGTCATGACCGAGCGGCAGCTCGCTGCCCGGCTGGATGCCGCGGCGGAGACGACCATCGAGCGCAATCAGTGCCTGCGGGAGCGCGTCATGCCGAGCGACGTCGCCGCGCTCGTACTCTGGCTGGCGGCGCAGGACAGCGCACTGGTGACCGGACAGATGCTGGCCGTGAACGGAGGCTGGGTATGACCGACGCGCAGACACGGCGCAGCCGGCAGTGGTTCGGCGCCGAGGGACGCTCGGGGATGCTGTACCGGTCCTGGATGCGCAACCAGGGCTACGGGCCCGAGGTGTTCGACGGCCGGCCGGTCATCGGGATCGCCTCGACCTGGTCGGAGCTGGCGCCGTGCAACGCCCACCTCGACCGGGTGGCCGAGGCGGTCAAGCGCGGCGTGTGGCAGGCCGGCGGCTTCCCGCTGGTCTTCCCGGTCGTGTCGACCGGCGAGACGCTGATCCGCCCGACCGCGATGCTCTACCGCAACCTGATCGCCCTCGTCGGCGAGGAGCTGATCCGGGCCAACCCGCTCGACGGCGTCGTGCTGCTCTCCGGCTGCGACAAGACGACCCCCGGGCTGCTCATGGCCGCGGCCAGCGTGGACCTGCCGGCCATCATGGTGACCGGCGGCCCCATGCTCAACGGGAAGTTCCGCGGCACCGACGTCGGCTCCGGCACGCACGTGTGGAAGTTCGAGGCCGAGATCAAGGCCGGCCGGATGAGCGTGGCGGACGGCCACTTCGCGGAGGGTTGCATGGCCCGGTCGGAGGGCCACTGCATGACGATGGGTACGGCGTCCACGATGGCCTGCATGGCCGAGGCCCTCGGCCTGCAGCTGCCCGGGTCGGCGAGCTGGCCCGCGGTCGACGCCCGGCGGTACGAGACGGCCCAGGCGGCCGGCCGGCGCATCGTGGCGCTGGTCGACGACGACGTGCGGCCCAGCGCCATCCTCACCCGCGGCGCGTTCGAGAACGCGATCCGCACCAACGCCGCGATCGGCGGCTCCACCAACGCCGTGCTGCACCTCACCGCCCTCGCCCGCCGGGTCGGGGTCGACCTGCGCCTCGACGACTTCGACCGGCTCGCCCGCGACGTGCCCACCCTCGCCGACCTCATGCCGTCGGGCCGGTTCCTCATGGAGGACTTCTGCTACGCCGGCGGCCTGCCGGTGGTGATGCGCCGGCTGGCCGAGGCCGGGCTGCTCAACGCCGCGGAGCCGACCGTCACCGGCCGGACCGTCGGCGACAACGTCGCGGACGCCGAATGCTGGAACGACGAGGTGATCCGGCCCGTCGAGGCGCCGCTGCAGCCGGCCGGCACCGGCACCGCGGTCCTGACCGGCAACCTCTGCCCCGGCGGCGCGGTGATCAAGCAGTCCGCGGCGTCCCCGCGGCTGATGGTGCACGAGGGGCGCGCCGTCGTCTTCGACTCGCCGGAGGACTACCACGCGGTCTGTGATGACGAGGACCTCGAGGTGAGCGCCGACGACGTCATCGTCGTGCGGGGCGCCGGGCCGAAGGGCTATCCGGGGATGCCGGAGGTGGCCAACGTGCCGATCCCGGCCCGGCTGCTGCGGCAGGGCGTCACCGACATGGTGCGCATCAGCGACGGGCGGATGAGCGGTACCGGCTTCGGCACCGTCGTGCTGCACGTCGTCCCGGAGTCGGCCGTCGGCGGCCCGCTGGCGCTGGTGCGCACCGGCGACCGGATCCGCCTCGACGTCCCCGCCCGGACACTCAGCGTCGACCTGCCCGACGAGGTGCTCGCCCAGCGGGCCGCGGACTGGGAGCCGGTGACCCGCCCCGAGGACCGGTCCGGCTACCGGTGGCTCTACCGCGAGCACGTGCTGCAGGCCGACGCCGGCGTCGACTTCGACTTCCTCGCCGGCGGCCGCGGCGACGCCGTGCCGCGCGACTCCCACTGACCGGAGGCTCGCGTGAAAGTGCTTTACCTCGGGGGTACCGGCGCGATCAGCGCCGCCTGCGCCGCCGCGTCGCTGCGGCGCGGACACGAGGTGTGGCTACTCAACCGGGGCCGCACCCGGCTGCGCCCGGTGCCCGCCGGCGTCACCGCCGTGACGGCCGACCTCGCCGACCCGGCGTCGGTGCGCGAGGCGCTCGCCGGGCAGCGCTTCGACGCCGTGGTCGACTTCCTCGCCTTCACCGCCGCCGACGCCGCGCGCGCCGTCGAGGGGTTCGCCGGGCGCACCGGGCAGTACGTCTTCATCAGCTCCGCCTCGGTCTACGACCGCGCCGGCCGCCGGATCCCGATCGACGAGTCGACGCCCCGGGGCAACCGGCACTCGGCGTACTCCCGCGACAAGATCGCCGCCGAGGACGCGTTCCTCGCCGCGCACGCGTCGGCGGCGCTGCCGGTCACGATCGTGCGGCCGTCGCACACCTACGACGAGGCCAAGCCGCCGCTGCCCGGCGGCTGGACCGAGGTGGACCGGCTCCTGCGCGGCGACGAGCTGGTGGTGCCCGCCGACGGCACGTCACTGTGGACGCTCACCCACGCCGCCGACCTGGCCGTCGGGCTGACCGGCCTGCTCGGCGACGTGCGTACCCTGGGCGAGACCTTCCACATCACCTCCGACGAGGTCCTCGCCTGGGACGACATCTACCGCATCCTCGCCGCCGCCGCGGGCGTGGAGCCCCGGCTGGTGCACGTCCCCGCGGAGCTGCTGGCGCTGGCCGCACCCGACTGGCGCTGGACCCCCTTGATCCTGGGCGACCTGCGCTTCAGCTCGATCTTCGACAACGGCAAGATCCGCCGCTTCGTGCCGGACTTCCGCCCGCGGGTCACCTGGTCCGAGGGCGCCCGCGGCATCCTGCGCTGGCGCGCCGAGCATCCCGGCGCGGCGGCCGCCGACCCGCCGACCGACCGGATACTCTCCCGTCTCGTGACGGGATACCACCGGGCCGCCAAGGCGTTCGAGGCGCTGGCCGGATGAGCGCCGATCTCACGCTCACCAGCCCCTGGCTGCACGTGCGCCCGCACCACGGCGAGGGGGTCGGGTGGGACCACCGCAGCGGGGTGCTCGCCTTCGTCGACGTGACGCACGGCCGGATCTGGCAGACTGAGCCGGCGACGGGCCGGCTGTGGTCCTTCGAGGTACCAAGCACGGTCGGCGCGGTACACCCGACCGAGGACGGCGAATCGCTGATCATCGCCGACTCCGACGGCATCGCGCTGTGCCGCGGCGGCACCGTCGTGTCCCGCCTCGCGGCCCCGCTGGCCGGCCGCGACGACCTGCGGATGAACGACGCCAACGTCGACCCGGCCGGCCGCTACTTCGCCGGCAGCATGGCCTTCGACGCCCGCCCGGCCGCGGGCGACCTCTACCGCCTCGACCCGGACGGCACCCTCACCACGGCCGTGGCCGGCACGACGATCAGCAACGGCATCGACTGGAGCCCCGACGCGAGGCTGTGCTACTACGTGGACAGCACGCTGCGCCGCATCGACGTCTTTGACTACGATGTCGCGACCGGAGCCCTGGCCGGCCGCCGCCCGTTCGCCGACGTCTCCGACCTGCCCGGCGTCCCCGACGGTCTGACCGTCGACGCGTCGGGCGGCGTGTGGGTCGCCTTCTTCGGCGGCGCGCGGGTGTGCCGCTTCGACCCGACCGGCGCGCGGACGACCACCGTCCACCTCCCGGCCGGCCTCGTGACGTCGTGCTGCTTCGGCGGCCCGGACCTCGACGAGCTGTACATCTCCACCTCGACCGAGGGCATGTCCGCCGCCGAGGTCGCCCGCGAGCCGGCCGCCGGCGGCGTGTTCCTCGCCCGCCCCGGCTGGCGCGGCCGCCCGGCCACGCCCTTCCGTCTCCCGGCCGAGCGGCCCGGCTCCGGGTAGTCCGGCTCCGGGTAGTCCGGCTCCCGGATCTCGTGGACGAACCGTCGGCGCCGCGGTCCGCCCCGGCCGGGTCGCTCAGCTGAACGACGGCTTCGGCCTGTCGGCCAAGGCATGCCTGTGCAACTCGAGCACCGGCAAGACGGACCGCACCATCTCGTTCTGAGTGGGACCGGCGGCAAGTCTCCGTGATCATGCTCGGCCGGCCACTGACACCACGGTTTTTCATGATCGTGGAGTACTTGTGTACCCATAGGTACCATATGTCTCCGTGATCATGAAAAACCCGGGTATCGGGCGGAGTGCCATGCATGATCACGGAGACTTCCGGTCCCTGCGCCGTGCCGCGTGACCACGCGGCCTTCGTGCGGGCCCGCGTCGCGCTGGCCCGGCTCGGCCTGGCCCCGCGCCCCGTGGTCGCTGCGCTCCCCGTTCTTGGCGCCGCGGGCTGTTTCCTAGCCTGGCGGCGACTTCGTCGCGGCGCGCCGGGGGGTTCCCACCCCGGACCCCCCATGGCCGCTGCGCGGCCACTGGTCCCGCGCCCCGTGGTCGCTGCGCTCCCCGTTCTTGCACCGCGGGCCTGGCAGCGCCGGGCCGCCCGTTCAGGGCAGGCCCGGTGCGGTGTCTCGCGGGAGGAACGGTCTGCAGGTGACGCGGCCCGAGTCAGCGGCGGCAATGACCACCGGGGACCGTGACGTCAGGCGGGATCGGGGAAGCGCGGCGGGCGGCGCTCCAGGAAGGCGTTGGCGCCCTCGATCATGTCCGGGCTGCCCACGGCCTGCACGAGCATGCCCAGGCCGGTGCTGAAGGAGTCCCGGGCCGCGTTCCACCAGACGTTCGAGCTGATCTTGGTGATCTCCAGGTAGCGCGGGCTGAGCGCCTCGATCTCGGCGCAGACCTCGCCGACCCGCTGCTCGAGCCGGTCGTCGTCGACCACCTCGTTGACCAGGCCCAGGGTCAGGGCCTGCTCGGCGGTGTACCGGCGGCACAGCATGGCCATCTCCTTGGCGCGCTTCTCGCCGATCTGCGTCGCCAGCACGTTGGTGGCGCCGGTGACCGGCGCGCTGCCCACCCGCGGGCCGGTCTGGCCGAACGTCGCCGAGCGGGCCGCCACGGCCAGGTCGCAGGCCACCACCAGTTCGTTGCCGCCGCCGGCCGCCGCCCCGCCGACGGCGGCGATGACCGGGCGCGGGCACTGCCGCACGGCGTCGAACAGCCGCAGCGACGCCCGGTACAGCCCGCGCATCGTCTCCACGGTCGGCCGGGCCAGGTCGGTGAGCGCGCCGCCGGCGCAGAAGCTGCCGCCGGAGCCGGTGATGACCACCGACCGGGCCGCGGACGACGCCTCCAGGGCGTCGGCGATCGCGTGGGCCATCGGGCCGTCGTACGCGTTGCGCCGCTCGGGCCGGTTGAGCCGGATCCACACCGACGAGCCCTTGCGCTCGACCTCGACATCGGCCACGTCAACCTCCGGTTCGCGGGAAGTGGGGCAGCACCTCGGCCCGGAACAGCTCGAGGGTCGCGAGCATCTGCTCCTGCGGCAGGTCGTGCCACTGCATGCGCAGGATGACGTACGTGACGCCCAGGTCCTGCAGCAGGCGCAGCCGGCGCACGCACTCGCCGGGCGTGGTGAAGACGTAGGAGGCGTCCGCCACGTCCTCGGCCGCCTGCGCGTCGGTGAGCTGCCGGTAGGTGGCAGTGCCGTCCGGGGCGTTGAACGCGCTGTACGCGCGGGTCAGGTTGCCGCGCGCCCGCCGGCCGATCGCCATCGCCCGGTCCGGGTCGGGGTCGAGCACCAGCTCCCGGCGGACCACGACGTCGCGGTCCGCGGACGCGCCGGCCGCCTCGATCTCGGCCCGGTACCAGCCCAGCACCTTGCCCAGCCGCTCCGGCGTGACGTGCGGCGGGACGATCCAGGCGTCGCCGAGCCGGGCGGCCCGCCGGGCCCCGGTGCGGTGCGCGCCGGCGCCGACCCAGATCGGCGGCCCGCCGGGCCGCACCGGCGTGAGGCTGATCCGCTGGTCCTTGAGCGTGTAGTGCCGTCCGGCGAAGTCGACGGGCGAGCCGGACCACAGCCCGCGGACGATCGCCACCGACTCCTCGTAGCGGGAGACGCGCTCGTCGAGCGGGATGCCGAAGGCGTCGAACTCGTTCTCGCGGTAGCCCAGGCCGAACCCGGCGATCGCGCGGCCGTTGCTGATGTGGTCCAGCGTCGCGTACAGCTCGGCCACCTCGACCGGATGGTGCAGCGGCAGGATCAGCATGTTGGTGCCGATCGCCATGTCGCCGGCCTCGGCCGCGACCGCGGCGAGCGTGGGGATCGGCTGCAGGGTCGGCATGTTGCCCAGGTAGTGCTGCAGCATCCAGACCGACGAGAACCCGGCCGCGGCGGCCGCGGCGACCTGCTCGCGCATCGGCGCGATCCGGTCGGCCGGGCGCACGTCCGGCGGGAAGTCGTTCTGGACGGCCAGTCCGAAGCGCATGGGTACCCCCTTCACCGTTCGCGTTTCACCAGTTGCTTGGCGAGCGAGTCGAGCAGGACCTCGGTGGAGCCCTCGTAGATGCGCATCGGCCGGGCCTCGCGGTACAGCCGCTCGATCACGGAGCCGCGGACCAGGCCGAAGCGGCCCATCACCTGCACACACCGGTCGACCACCCGGCCGGCGGTCTCCGTCGCGCCGGCCTTGGCCATCGACGACAGGTGCAGGGCGGCGCGCGGGTCGCGGGACGCGGCGGCGGCCGCGCGGTAGGTCAGCGCCCGCGCCATCTCGATCTCGACCCAGCAGGTGGCCAGCAGGGCCGGCACCGGGCCGAGCCGGGCCAGCGGGGTGCCGAACTGCTCGCGGCCGGACGTGTGCCGGACGGCCTCGCGCAGCGCGGACTCGGCGAGCCCGACGGCGGCGCCGGCCACCGAGACCCGGAACGTGGCCAGCGTCGCGAGCATCAGGGCGAAGCCCTGGCCGGCCGCGCCGACGAGGTGGCCGGCCGGGACGCGGACGCGGTCCAGGACGACGTCGCCGAGGACGTGCGGCGCGATGATCTGGTGCGGCTTCTCCACCGAGACGCCGGGGGTGTCCGCGGGCACCAGCACGAGCGAGTACTCGTCGCCGGCGCGGGCGAGCACGGTGTACACGTCGGCGTCCCCGGCGTTGGTGATGAACGACTTGCGGCCGTCGAGCACCAGCTCGTCGCCGTCGCGGGTCAGTGTGGTGGCGATGGCCCGCAGATCCGAGCCGACCTGCGGCTCGGTCAGCCCGAGCGCGGCGATGGCCTCGACCCGGCCGATCGGGCCGAGCCAGCGCTCCTGGACGTCGGGCGCGGCGCCGACGCCGAGGGCGTAGCCGCCGATGCCCTGCATCGCGAAGAGCGAGTCGAGGTGCGCGCTGACCGCGGCGAACTGCTCGCGCACGACGGTGACGGCCAGCGAGTCGACCCGCTCGCCGCGGCCCCCGAACCGGGCCGGGACCATCAGCCCCGCCAGGCCGCTGCCGGCCAGCGCCGCGCGCATCCGCGGGTCGATGTCGTCGCGCTCGTCGGCCTCGGCGGCGTGGCCGCGCACCGAGTCCGCCAGCGACCGGGCCTCCTCCTGCAGCGCGAGGTAGCGCTCCGGGAGTTCGAAGAGCGCGTCGGACACGAGCACCTCCAGGCTGCACTGGGTCTGAATTCATGATTACCATAGCAAGGAATCACCGTGGAGGGAGAGCCATGAACCCGTTCGACCTGACCGGGAAGGTCGCGCTGGTCACCGGCGGCAGCCGGGGCCTGGGCGCGCGGATCGGCCTGGGGCTCGCGCGGGCCGGCGCGGACATCGTGGTGGCCAGCCGCGACCTCGACTCGTGCCGGCAGCAGGCCGGGCGGATCACCGGCGAGACCGGCCGCGCGGCGCTGCCCTACGGGGTGCACGTCGGGCACTGGGACGAGCTGCCGGGCCTGGTCGACGCCGCCTACGAGCGGTTCGGGCGGGTCGACGTGCTGGTCAACAACGCCGGCATGTCACCGCTCTACGACCGCCTGGAATCGGTCAGCGAGGAGCTGTTCGACAAGGTGGTGGCGGTGAACCTCAAGGGGCCGTTCCGCCTGTCCGCGCTCGTCGGCGCGCGGATGGCGGCCGGCGACGGCGGCAGCATCGTGAACATCTCCAGCGGCGTCGGGGTCCGCCCGCGCGCCGGCGTCCTGCCCTACGCGGCGGCCAAGGCCGGGCTGAACAACCTCACCGTCGGGCTCGCCCACACCTACGGGCCGAAGGTGCGCTGCAACGCCGTGGTCTGCGGGACCTTCCTCACCGACGTCAGCCGGCACTGGGACGCCGAGGCGTTCGCCGCCCGCGCCGCCACCTTCGCGCTCGGCCGCGGCGGGCAGCCGGAGGAGGTCGTCGGCGCGGTGCTGTACCTCGCCTCGGCGGCGTCGAGCTACACCACCGGGGCGCTGATCACCGTGGACGGCGGGCAGCCGTGACCCCGGCGGCGCGCAGCCCGGCGCGGGCCTCGTCGTCCAGGCCGAGGACCTCGGCGAGCACCTCGTCGGTGTGCTGCCCGATGGCGGGCACGCCGGCGTAGACCGGGTCCGCCGAGCCGGCCAGGTGCAGCACCGGCCCGGGCATGAACACCCGGCCCAGCACGTCGTTGCCGGTCAGCTCGACCAGGGTGCGCTCGCGGAAGTGCGGGTCGGCGAGGATGTCCCGGGCGTCGTTGACCCCGGAGGCGACGACCTCGTGCCGCTCCAGCACGGCGAGGATCTCCTCGCGCGGCCGGGTCGCCACCCACGCGCTCACCTCCGCCTGGATCGCGTCGTTGTTGGCCATCCGGGCGACGTTGGTGGCGAAGCGGGGGTCGGCGAGGATGTCCGGGCGCCCCATGGCGGTGAACAGCCGCTCGGCGATCGTCTGGTTGGAGGCGGCGATGGACAGCCATCCGCCGTCGGCGGCCCGGTAGACGCCGCGGGGCGAGGCCGATCCGGTGCCGTTGCCGACCCGGCCCTGGATCTCGCCGCTGGTCTGGTACTTGAGGATCATGTCGCCGACGATGAACATCAGCGGCTCGTAGAGGGCCACGTCGACCACGTCGCCGGCCCCGGTGCGCTCGCGGCGGTACAGCGACATCGCGGTGCCCATCGCGGCGGCGATGCCGGCGATCGAGTCGGCGAACCCGAACGGCGGCGAGGTCGGCGGCGTCTCCGGCCAGCCGTTGATGAACGCGAAGCCGCTGCCGGTCTCGGCCACGGTGCCGAAGCCGGGCCGTTCGCGGTACGGCCCGGTCTGGCCGAAGCCGGAGACCCGGGTGAGCACGAGCCCCGGATTGGCGGCGCTCAGCACGTCGTAGCCCAGGCCCCAGCTCTCCAGCCGCCCGGGGCGGAACGACTCGATCACGACGTCGAACCCGGCCGCGAGCCGGCGTACCAGGTCGCGCCCCTCGGCCCGGCGCAGGTCGACGGCGACGGAGCGCTTGCCGGCATTGAGCCGGCTGAAGCCGAGCGACAGGCCGTCCTGCTGCGGCGTCCAGTGCCGGGCGTAGTCGCCGGTGTCCGGGTCCTCCACCTTGACCACGTCGGCGCCGAAGTCGCGCAGCATCCGGCCGGCGGTCGGCGCGGCGTACATCGTGCCCAGCTCCAGCACGCGAATGCCGGTCAGCGGCCGCTCGTTCATCGCGCACCCCTTGCCGCGAGCCACTCCAGCGCGGTCTCGTAGTGGGCCTTGTCGATGTGCACACCCCGGTAGCGCACGGCGCCGGCGCCCTCGGCGCTCGCCCGCTCGTACGCCTCGGCCAGCCCCCGGTAGAAGCCGGCCTGCTCGGCGTCGGGGCCGAACACCTCGTTGATCACGGGCACGTGGCTGGGATGGATCGCGATCATCCCGCGGAAGCCCAGCCGCCGGCCGCGGGTCGCGAAGGCGCGCAGGCCGTCCAGGTCGTCGACGCGCTCCCACAGGCCGGTCAGCGGATGGATGCCCGCGCCGCGGCAGGCCAGCAGGATCCGGCTGCGCAGGAAGAGCGTCTCGTCGCCCTCCGGCGTCCACTCGAAGCCCACGGCCCGCGTGATGTCGGCGTGCTCGGCGGTCGGCCCGACCATCGCCGCGACGCGCGGGCCGGCGGCGATCGCCTCGCAGTGCTGGATCGCCGCCACGGTCTCCGCCGGTACGACCAGCTCGAGCCCGGCCACCCCGTTGCGCCGCTCGAAGTGGTCCAGCAGCGCGTCGAACCGGATCACGTCGTCCGGCCCGCTGATCTTGGGCGCGAACACGAAGTCCAGGCCGGGCACGACGACCCGTTCCAGGTCCGCGCCGGCGAAGCCGGTGGCGAGCGGGTTCACCCGCACCCCGACCGCGCTGGGCGCGCCGGCCGCGCGCAGCCGCTGCACCGTCGCGGCCACCGCCGCCCGGGCCGCGGGCTTCTCGCCGTCCGGTACCGAGTCCTCGAGGTCCAGCACGATCGCGTCGGCGCCGCTGGCGACCGCCTTCTCCGCCCAGCCCGGCCGGTGACCCGGGACGAACAGCACCGAGCGGTACGGCCGCATCGTCACGCCACCGCCGACTTCGTCCGGTCGCTGGTGTCCGCGGTGATGCCCGCCTCGCGAAGGGCCGCCTTGCGCACCTTCTCGCTGGGCGTCTTGGGCAGCGCGTCGACGAACCGCACGAACCGGGGCGTGGCGAACGACGGGATCCGGCCGGCGCAGAACTGCCACAGCTCGTCGGCCGTGACCGGCTCGACGGTCACCACGACCGCCATCACCTCGTCCTCGCCCGCCTCCACGTCGGCCGGCACGCCGATCACCGCGCACTCGGCGACCGCCGGGTGCTGCAGGATCGCTTGCTCGACCTCGTAGGAGCTGACGTTCTCGCCGCGGCGGCGCAGGGCGTCCTTGTACCGGTCGACGAAGTAGTACCAGCCGGTCTCGTCCCGGCGCAGCGCGTCGCCGGTGTGGAACCACAGGTTCCGCCACGCCTCGACCGTCTTCTCCGGCATGCCGTAGTAGCCCAGGCTGCACGTCCACGGCTGCTTGTACCGCACGACCAGCTCGCCGATCTCGCCGACCGGCACCTCGCGGTCGGTCTCGGGGTCCACCAGCCGGGCCTCGAACCACTCGCCGGCCAGCAGGCCGGCCGCGCCGGGCGGGCGGATCTCGCCGTAGGGCGACAGGATCGGCGCGCTGGTCTCGGTGAGCCCGAACGCGTCGACGAACGCCTCGATGCCGAAGCGGTCCATGAACTGCCGCAGGATCGAGCTCGCGGTGGGCGCGGCGTAGACGCAGCGCAGGCGGTTGTCGGCGTCGTCGGGGCGGGGCGGCTGCTTCCAGACGAAGTCCATCATCACGCCGACGAAGTTGGTCACGGTGACGGCGTCGTCGCGGACGTGGTCGATCCACCGGCTGGCGCTGAACCGGCGGCGGACCACCACCCGCGCGCCGGCGACGATCGCCGGGTACGCCGCCATGAACTGGGCGTTGCCGTGGAAGAGCGGCGTGGTGGTGAGGTACGTGTCGGCGGCGGTGAGCCGGGTCAGCCAGACCACCTCCTGGCCGAAGAAGTACATCTGCGAGTGCGGCATCGCCACGCCCTTGGACGGCCCGGTGGTGCCGGAGGTGAAGAAGATCGAGGCGAGGCTGGTCGGCGACGGGTCGGGCAGCACGAGCCGCTCCCCGCCGAGCAGGCTCTCCCACCGCTCGGCCCGCCAGCCGTGGGCGCGCAGCAGCTCGACCGCCGGGCCGGCCTGCCCGTTGTCGATGACCCAGAACTGCTCGATGCCGCGGGTGTGCTCGGCGACGGCGACGAACCGCTCGGCGAACACGTCGTCGATGACCGCCCAGCGCGGCCGCACGGTCTGGCTCTGGTGGCGCAGGAACTCGCCCTCGTAGGCGGTGTTGATCGGCACCTCGACCAGGCCGCCGACGGCCGTGCCGAACCAGCTGCGCACGAACTGCGACGAGTTGGCCGCCATGACCAGGACGCGGTCGCCGGCGGTCGCGCCCGCCGTGTACCAGGCGCCGGCGATGCACTCGGCCTCGGCGAGCGCCTCCGCGTAGGTCCAGCTCGCCCGCTCGTCCGGGCAGACCAGCACGGTCGCGTGCGGCGTGTCCCGGGCGTGCCGGCGCAGCACGGTGGCCAGCGACCACTCGTCCGGGCCGAAGTTCGGGGTCGTGCCGGTGTATTCCCTCACCATGAGTCTGCGCCCCTACCGCCGCTGGTCGAACGAGCGTCCCAGCATCTCCGAGACGATCCTGATCCGCTGCATGGTCGGCGTCCCGCCCGCCAGCGCCCACCCGTGGGCGTCGCGGTGCAGCCGCTCGATGCCGTACTCCTCGGTGTAGCCGTTGCCGCCGTGCAGCTGCATCGCCAGGTCGCTGACCCGCTTGGCCATCTCGTTGGCGGTGCACTTGGCCAGCGAGACCTCCAGCGAGACCGGCAGCCCGGTCCCGGCGTGGTGCGCGGCGCGCAGCAGCAGTTGCCGGGCCGCCTCCACCTGCAGCATCATGTCGGCCAGCGTGAGCTGGATGTTCTGGAACTCCAGCAGCGGCTTGCCGAACTGCATCCGGTCCTGCACGTAGCGCACGCTGCGGTCGAGCGCGGCCTGACCGATCGCCAGGCTCATCGTGGCGTTGCCGAGCCGCTCGATGGAGAACGCGGTGAACAGGCTGCGGAAGCCGCCCGGCCCGATCAGGAGGTTCTCCTCCGGCACCCGCACGTCGTCGAAGACAACGTCGGCGCTCGGGATGCCGCGGAAGCCCATCAGGCGCTCGGGCGAGCCGAAGCTGACGCCGGGCCGGTCGGCCTCGACGATGATCGCGCCGATGCCCTTGGCGCCGGGCTGGTCGGAGATCCGCGCGTACACGAGATAACTGTCGGCCTCGCTGCCGTTGGAGATCCAGCGCTTGGCGCCGTTGACCGTGTACATGCCGTCGCTGAGCTTGGCCCGGGTGGTCATGTCGGTGGCCGCCGAGCCGGCGTCCGCCTCGGAGATGGCCACCGCCATGGTCGTCTCGCCGCGGATGATCGAGGGCAGGAAACGCTCCCGCTGCTCCTCGGTGCCGAGCTGGTTGACCACCTGCGCCGGGCCGGTGTTGGCCTCGAAGACCTGGAAGGCGGCCGGGCGGCACTCCTTGGCCAGCTCCTCGATCACCACGAGCGCGTCGATGATCGGCCGGGCCGAGCCGCCGTACCGTTCCGGGTGCGTGATGCCGAGCAGGCCGAGCGAGCCGAGGTAGCGCCGCTCGTCCTTCGGGAACCGGGTGCGCTCGCGGTCCCAGGCCTCCGCCTGCGGTGCGTACCGCTCGCGGGCCAGCTGCCGCGCCGCGTCCCGGATCTCCTCGCGCCCGTCGGTCCAGGACGTTCCGTCAAGATTTGTCACGTCACCCTCCCTGCTATTGATGCTATTCGTATGCAGAGATACTTTGTCAAGCATGGGAGCTACCGCGCCACAGACCGTGATCGTCGACGCCGTGAGATCCCCGATGGGGCGGGGCAAACCGGGCGGTGCGCTGTCCGGGACACACCCGGTGGAGCTGCTGGCCGGCACGCTGCGCGCCCTGGTGGAGCGCACCGGCATCGACCCCGCCGACGTCGACGACGTGCTCATCGGGTGCGTCGGGCAGAACCTCGAGCAGTCCGCGACGCCGGGCCGGCAGGCCTGGTTGGCCGCGGGCTACCCGGAGCACGTGCCGTCGGTCACGATCGAGCGCAAGTGCGGCTCCGGCCAGCAGGCGATCGAGTTCGCGCACTGGGGTGTCGCCGCCGGGGGGTACGACCTCGTCATCGCCGGCGGCGTCGAGTCGATGAGCCGGGTCCCGATGGGCTCGGCCCGCGGCGACGCGGACCCGTTCGGCCCCTCCGTCCGGGCCCGCTACCCGGGCCTGGTGCCGCAGGGCGTGTCGGCGGAGCTGGTCGCGCGGCGGTGGAAGCTGTCGCGCACGGACCTGGACGAGTTCGCGGCCCGCTCGCACCGCCTCGCGGCGCAGGCCGCCGCGTCCGGCGGCTTCGACCGGGAGATCGTCCCGATCGGCGGGGTCACTGCGGACGAGACGATCCGGCCCGCCACGACGGTCGACGGGCTGGCCGGGCTGCGTACGTCGTTCGGCACCGAGCGATACCGCGAGCAGTTCCCCGACCTCGACTGGAAGATCACCGCCGGGAACAGCTCGCAGCTCACCGACGGCGCGGCCGCGCTGCTGCTGACGACCGCGGACCGGGCCGCCCGGCTCGGGCTGCGGTCGCGGGCCCGCATCGTCGCCTCGGCGGTCTGCGGCGACGACCCGGTGATGATGCTGACCGGCCCGATCCCCGCCACCCGCAAGGTGCTGGCCCGGGCCGGACTGACCATGGCCGACATCGACGCCGTCGAGGTGAACGAGGCCTTCGCCAGCGTGCCGCTGGCCTGGCTGGCCGAGTTCGACGCGGACCCGGCCCGGCTCAACCCGCGCGGCGGCGCGATCGCGCTCGGGCACCCGCTCGGCGCCTCCGGCGCCCGGCTGATGACCACGCTGATCAACCACCTCGAGCAGACCGGCGGGCGCTACGGGCTGCAGACCATGTGCGAGGCCGGCGGCATGGCCAACGCCACCATCATCGAACGTCTCTAGGACAGGAGCCCTCATGAACATCGACCAAGGCGCCGCCGTCGTGACCGGGGGCGCCTCGGGGCTCGGGCGGGCGACGGCCGAGCGGCTCGTCGCCGCGGGCGCGCGGGTGGTCATCGTCGACCTGCCGGCGTCCGACGGCGAGGCGGTGGCGAAGCAGATCGGCGCGGTGTT
The DNA here is from genome assembly GCF_050948465.1 of Dactylosporangium sp. CA-092794. Lineage (NCBI taxonomy): Bacteria > Bacillati > Actinomycetota > Actinomycetes > Micromonosporales > Micromonosporaceae > Dactylosporangium > Dactylosporangium sp. CA-092794. Next base: position 6,328,897 of record NZ_CP192044.1, read on the forward strand.
CGCGCCGGCCGACGTCACCGACCCGGCGGCGGTCGAGGCGGCCCTCGACGCCGCCGAGCGCGGCGGGCCGATCCGGGCGCTGGTGCACTGCGCCGGCCGGGGCGGGACGGTGCGGCTGGTCAACCGCGACGGCAGCCCCGGCGACCTCGAGCTCTACGAGACCCTGGTGCGCATCAACCTCGTCGGGACGTTCAACGTGCTGCGCCTGACCGCCGCCCGGATGGCCCGCAACGAGCCGCTCGACGGCGAGCGCGGGGTCTGCGTGCTCACCGCCTCGGTCGCCGCCTGGGAGGGCCAGATCGGCCAGATCCCCTACGCCTCGGCGAAGGCCGGCGTCGTCGGCATGACCCTCGTGGCCGCCCGGGACCTGGCCGGCAAGCTGATCCGGGTGGCCACCATCGCGCCCGGCATCTTCGACACGCCGATCCTCGACCGGTTCTCCGACGAGATCAAGGCGGGGCTGGCCAAGTCGATCCCGCACCCGGCCCGGCTCGGCCACCCGGACGAGTTCGCGCGGCTGGCGGCGCACATCGTCGACAACCCGATGATCAACGGCGAGACGATCCGGCTCGACGGCGCGGTACGGATGCAGGCCCGATGAGCGACGGCCCCGTGCGCACCGAGGAACACGGCCGGGTCCTGCTCGTCACCATCGACCGGCCGGAGGCCCGCAACGCGATCAACGCCGCCGCGGCCGAGGGCATCGCCGCCGCCCTGTCCGAGCTCGACGCGCGCGACGACCTGAGCGTCGGCGTGCTCACCGGCGCCGGCAAGGGCTTCTGCGCCGGCATGGACCTCAAGGCGTTCCTGGCCGGCGAGCGCCCCGCCGTGCCCGGCCGCGGCTTCGCCGGCATCGTCGAGGCGCCACCGGCCAAGCCGCTGATCGCGGCCGTCGAGGGCTTCGCGGTGGCCGGGGGTTTCGAGATCGCGCTGGCCTGCGACCTCATCGTGGCCGCCGAGGACGCGAAGTTCGGCCTGCCCGAGGTGCGGCGCGGGCTGCTGCCCGGCGGCGGCGGGCTGCTGCGGCTGCCGGCCCGCATCCCGTACGGCACCGCGATGGAGTGGATCCTGACCGGCGCCCTCGTGAGCGCCGCCCAGGCGCACGCGGTCGGGCTGGTGAACCGGCTGACCCCGGCCGGGGCCGCGCTCCCGGCCGCGCTGGAGCTCGCCGGGGAGATCGCCCGGAACGCGCCGCTGGCGATCCGGGCGGCCAAGCGGATCGTGGTCGAGTCGGCGTCCTGGGCGCCCGCCGAGGCGTTCGCCCGCCAGCAGGCGATCTACGAGCCGGTCCGGTCCTCGCACGACGCGATCGAGGGGGCGCGGGCGTTCACCGAGAAGCGGACGCCGCAGTGGCAGGGCCGCTGAGCAGCCGTTCGAGCGTGCCGCCGAGGATCGCCCCCTCCTCGGCGGCGTCCAGGCCCAGCGAGCGGATCGTGGCGATCTCCGCGCCCGGGTCGGCCATCGGCCAGTCGGACCCGAACACCATCCGGTCCGCCCCGTGCCGCCGGATGATCGCGCGCAGCCGGTCGGGCTCCAGGTCCGCCAGCCGCGGCGGCCAGGAGGTCTCGAGCACGACCGGCGAGCCGAGCACCTCGGCCTCGGCCTCGTCGAGGCGGTGGTAGCCGCCGTAGTGGCAGGCGATCAGCCGCAGCCCCGGCACCGCCCGGTGCAGCACCATGACGTTGCGCGGCGCGCCGCGCTCGTTGGCCGCCGCGTCGCCGCCGGCCCCGGCGTGCGTGATCACCACGACGCCGGCCTCGGCCAGCCCGTGCGCGATGTCGATCACGCGCGGGTCGGCGAGCGACAGCTCCTGGAACAGCGGATGCAGCTTGACGCCGCGGATGCCGTTGTCGGCGAGCGAGCGCAGGTTCTCCTCGACCGGGAGGTCCGGGTGCACGGTCCCGAACGGGATCAGCCGGTCGCGGTCGATCGAGCCGATGAACTCGTTGGTCCGGTGCACGGTCCGCGCCGCGTTGGCGATGCCCAGGCCGGCGGCCCGCTGCACACCGGCCGCGTCCATGGTCTTGAGCAGCCCCGCGACCGTGCCGTCGAAGACCGGGTCGAGCGAGGCCGGCCGGCTGGCCAGCACCCGGGGCGCGATGTGGTCCGGCCACACATGACAGTGCACGTCAATGATCATGGGCCACCCTTTCAAGGCTAATCAATCGCATAGATTGTACGCCCTCGCCCCCCGGTGACGGGCGGCCCGCACGTCCTGCCGTGCCGCTGAGCGGGACTCGCCCCTCGTGCCGGCCGCCGGGCGGCCACAACACTGGTACGAACGTCGCGCGGGATTCATGCCCGCGCACCCCGGCCCGCACCGGCGCCGCCACCACGGCGGCGCAGGTCGACCGCTGGCGCCGGGCCACCGCGGCGCCCTTCGCGGCGGGCCCGCCGGCCGGCTGCGAGGTGCTCGTGGTCGGCGCCGGGCCGAGCGGGCTGATGACCGCCGCGCTGCTGATCCGCCGTGGCGTCGCGGTGCGCATCATCGATGCCAACACCGGGCCGTCCACGCAGTCGCGGGCCTTCGCGGTCCAGGCCCGCACCATCGAGCTGTTCCGGAGCATGAACCCTACGAGCAGCACTTCCTGCTCGCGGACTGCCGGGTGGAGTGGCCGTTCGACCACACCCAGTTCCGGATCTTCATGAACGGCGACCGCATCGCCCTGTTCCTGCCGCTGCAGGGCGCCACCCGGTCCCGGGTGATGACCACCGACCCCGCCGCCCGCGACGGCACCGCCCCGGCCGGACCGCTGACCCTGCCCGAGCTCCAGGCAGCGCTGCGCGAGGCGATGCGGGTCCCCGTCACGCTGTCCGAGCCGGTGTGGACCACCCGCTACAAGGCGCACCTGCGCCAGGTCGAACGCTACCGGGTGGGCCGGGCGTTCCTGGTCGGCGACGCCGCCCACATCCACTCGCCCGCCGGCGGGCAGGGCATGAACACCGGTCTGCAGGACGCGGCGAACCTCGCCTGGAAGCTCGCCGCCGTGCTGCGCACCGGCGCGGACGACGCGCTGCTGGACACCTACCACGACGAACGGCACCCGGTGGGTGAGCAGCTGCTGCGCTTCACCGACCGGCTGTACAAGGTGGCCGCGGACCTGCACGGCTGGCGGGCGTCGTTGCGGGACGCCGTCGGCCCGTTCCTCCTGGGCCGCATGTCGGCGATGCCGGCGCCGCACCGCAAGGCGTTCCGCCGGCTGTCACAGATCGGCCTGGCGTACAAGCCGGGCGCGTTCACCGTCAACGAACGGCTCTACTCGCTCAAGGGTCCGCACGCGGGCCACCGCGCACCGGACGCCCGGATCGGCACCGGCCGCCAGATGTTCGACCTCCTCCAGGGCTACCAGCTGCATGTCGTCGCCATCTCGCGCAGGCACCTCGACGACGGCGAGATCGCGGAACTGACGGCACAGCTGCACAGCATCGAGGCGTTCGGGGGCCGGATCGCCACGCACCTCGTCGGCCGCGTGGCCGGCCGGCGCGACGAGCGCGTGGAGCACGTCGACTCGGTGGACGTGTTCGAGCGGTACGGCCTGCCGCACGAGGACTCGCAGGCCCTGTTCGTCGTCCGCCCGGACGGCTACGTCGCCTGGCGGATGGACGACATCGACTTCGACGCCTGCCGGCGGTTCCTCGCCGGGCTGCACGGCGGCCTCGCCGCCGCCTGCGAAGCACGACGCCGGGCGCCCGCGCTGACGCCGTAGGCCGGCCGGGCTACGCCAGCTCCGCGAAGAGCTCACCAACCCGGGTCAGACCGGTGACGAGGTCGTCGTCGCCGAGCGCGTACGACAGGCGGAAATATCCCGGGGTACCGAAGGCCTCGCCCGGCACGACCGCGACCTCCGCCTCCTCGAGCACCAGTTCGGCCAGCTCGGCGCTCGTGGCCGGGCGACGCCCGCGCAGGGACCGGCCCAGCAGGCCCTTGACCGACGGGTAGGCGTAGAACGCGCCCAAGGGCTCCGGGCACACCACGCCGGGAATCTCGTTGAGCATGCGCACCATGATCTGCCGGCGCCGGTCGAACGCGGTGCGCATGGCCGCCACGGCGGACAGGTCGCCGCTGACCGCCGCGAGCGCGGCGGCCTGGGACACGTTCGCGACGTTGGAGGTGGCGTGTGACTGCAGGTTGGTCGCCGCCTTCACCACGTCCGGCGGGCCGATCATCCAGCCCACCCGCCAGCCCGTCATGGCGAAGGTCTTGGCCACGCCGTTGAGGACGACCACCCGGTCGGCCAGCTCCGGCACCGCCGCGGCGATGCTCTGGAACCGGGCGCCGCCGTAGACCAGGTGCTCGTAGATCTCGTCGGTCACCACCCAGAGACCGTGCTCGGCGGCCCAGCGGCCGATCTCGGCGACCATCTCGGCCGGGTACACCGCCCCGGTCGGATTGGACGGCGAGACGAACAGCACCACTTTCGTGCGCTTCGTGCGGGCCCGCTCCAACTGCTCCACCGTGGCCAGGAAGCCGCTGCTCTCGTCGGTCGGCACATCGACCTGAACACCGCCGGCGAGCTTGATCGCCTCGGGGTAGGTCGTCCAGTACGGCGCCGGCACCAGCACCTCGTCGCCCGGATCGAGCAATGTGGCGAACGCCTCGTAGACGGCCTGCTTGCCGCCGTTGGTGATGAGCACCTGCGAGGGGTCGACGCGGTAGCCGGAGTCGCGCAGCGTCTTGGCCGCGACGGCCTCCCGCAGCGCGGGCAGCCCGGCGGTGGGCGTGTACTTGTGCATGGCGGGGTTCCTGCAGGCCGCCTCCGCCGCGGCCACGATGTAGTCGGGCGTGGGAAAGTCGGGCTCACCGGCCCCGAAGCCCACCACGGGCCGGCCGGCCGCCTTCATGGCCTTGGCCTTGGCGTCGACGGCCAGGGTCGCGGATTCGGCGATGGCCGCGATGCGGCTCGAAACACGTTCCACGACCGCCATGCTTTCACACGGCCCCCGCCACGATCGCCGAACCCGCACGCCCGGCCGCAGGACCAGTGACCGCAAGTCTCCTTGAGGATTACGTCTTTGCGGTGGTTGTGGCTTTGGGGTGGCCGGTGCCGGCGGGTCCGCGGCCCGGCGGCGGCGTGGACGTGGGCGGCCACGTCCACGATCTGCGCGGCGGCGATCTCGTCGGCGTTGCCGGCGGTGCCGACCCGCCGCACGTCCACCGGCGGGCCCCACGACCCCCGCCCCGCTGCGGCACTGGCGCGAACGTCAACTCCGCCGCCGGCCAGGACGTCGACCCGTCTCGAACGAGGTGTCCGCCCACCGGCCGAAACACCGGTAGACAGCCGCCCGTTTGCACCCCCGCAGCCACGACCGCCAATGGCCGCTGAAATCGCCAAAAGTCTCCGTGATCATGCACGGCGCCCGGCCCGATACCGGCTTTTTCATGATCACGGAGACATAAGGTACCTATGGGTACACAACTACTCCGCGATCATGAAAAACGCGTGGTGTCGGTGGCCGGTCGAGCATGATCACGGAGACTTGCTGCCGGGTCCCACTCAGCACGAGATGGTGCAGTCCGTCTTGCCGGTGCTCGGGCTGCGGCGATGGGGGGTCCGGGGTGGGACCCCCCGGCGCGCTGCGACGGAGTCGCCGCCAGGCTAGGAAACAGCCCTTACGGCATGCGCTCGTAGGCGGGGACGGTGAGGAACTCGGCGTAGTCGTCGGACAGGGCCATCTCGGTGAACAGGGCGCGGGCGTCGGCCCAGCGGCCGCCGTCCGCCCCGATCGCGGCCAGCTCCTCGTCGAGCAGGCGCTCCACGAGCGCGCGGTCGACGAGCGGCCCGTCCGCGAGCCGGATGCCGTTGTGCAGCCACTGCCACACCTGGGAGCGGGCGATCTCGGCGGTGGCCGCGTCCTCCATCATGTCGTTGATGCCGACCGCGCCGGTGCCGCGCAGCCACGACTCGAGGTAGCGCACCCCGACGCCGATGTTGTTGCGCAGGCCGGCCTCGGTGACCGCGCCCGGGGTGCTGCGCACGTCGAGCAGCTGCTCGGCGGTGACGTGGACGTCGTCGCGGGTGTTGTCCACCTGGTTGGGCCGCTCGCCCAGCACGCCGTCGAAGACCTCGGTGCACAGCCCGACCATCGCCGGGTGCGCGACCCAGGACCCGTCGAAGCCGTCGCGCGCCTCGCGGGTCTTGTCGGCGCGCACCTTGTCGAACGCGGCGGCGTTGACCGCCTCGTCGCGGCTGGGGATGAACGCGGCCATGCCGCCGATCGCGTGCGCGCCGCGCTTGTGGCAGGTGCGCACCAGCAGCTCGGTGTAGGCGCGCATGAACGGCACCGTCATCGTCACCGAGTTGCGGTCGGGCAGCAGGAAGTCGGTACCCCGGGTGCGGAACTTCTTGATGACGCTGAACATGTAGTCCCACCGGCCGGCGTTGAGCCCGGCGGAGTGCTCGCGCAGCTCGTAGAGGATCTCCTCCATCTCGAACGCGGCCGGGAACGTCTCGATCAGCACGGTGGCCCGCACGGTGCCGCGGGGGATGCCGAGCGCCTCCTGGGCGTGGACGAAGACGTCGTTCCACAGCCGTGCCTCGAGGTACGACTCCATCTTGGGCAGGTAGAAGTAGGGGCCGGCACCGGCGTCGAGCTGGCGCTGGGCGCAGTGGAAGAAGTACAGCCCGAAGTCGACCAGCGCACCGGAGAGCCGCTCGCCGTCCACCAGCAGGTGCTTCTCGGTGAGGTGCCAGCCGCGCGGGCGCACCACGATTGTGGCCACCTCGTCGCCGAGCCGGTAGACCTTGCCCTCGGGCGAGGTGAAGCCGATCGTGCGGTCGATCGCGTCGCGCAGGTTGAGCTGGCCGTCGATGATGTTCTGCCACAGCGGGGTGTTGGCGTCCTCGAGGTCGGCCAGCCACACCCGGGCGCCGGAGTTGAGCGCGTTGATGGTCATCTTGCGCTCGGTCGGGCCGGTGATCTCGGCCCGGCGGTCGACCAGGCCGGGCGCGGGCGGCGCGACGCGCCAGGAGTCGTCCTCGCGGACGTCCTTGGTCTCGGCGAGGAAGCCGAGGCTGCCGCCGGCGGCCAGCTCCGCGTAGCGGCGCTCGCGGGCGGCGAGCAGCTCCCGGCGGGTGGGTTCGAAGCGGTGGTGCAGCTCGGCCAGGAACGACAGCGCTGCGGGCGTGAGGATCTCGTCGTAGCGATCCTGCATCGGGGCGACAACCTGAGCGGACAAGACAGACCTCCTCCGGGATCGCCGCCATCCTGACGCACCCCGGGTCTTTTCCGCAATACGATGAATCTTTTCCGCTCTACGGAAAGTTGCCGGAGAGATCGGCGGCCAGCGCCGCGGCGGCGGCGGTGAGCACCGGCACCGCCGAGCGGACCAGCTCATCGGTCATCCGGGTGACCGGGCCGGAGATCGACACGGCCATGGGGACCGACGGGCCGGACGGCGGCAGCGCGACGGCCACGCACTTGACCCCGGCCTCCTGCTCCTCGTCGTCGAGCGCGTACCCGTCGCGGCGCACCCGGTCCAGCTCGGAGCGCAGCGATTCGGGTGAGCGGGGCAGGTGCTCGGTGAGCGCCTGCAGCCGGCGGTCGGGCAGTTGGGCCAGCATCGCCTTGCCCACGGCGGTCGAGTGCGCCCCGGCCCGCCCGCCGACCTCGGTGAACATGCGCATCGAGTGCCGGCCGGGCACCTGGGCGACGTACACCACGTGCAGCCCGTCGAGCTTGGCCAGGTTGGCGCTCTCGTCGAGCCGATCGACGACGCGCTGCAGGTGCGGGGCGGCCCAGCGCGCCGTCAGCTGGCCGGACGCCTCGCCGAGCCGGATCAGCCGGGCGCCCAGGGTGTACGTCCGGTTCGCCTCCTGCCGCACGTACCCGGCGGCGACCAGCGTCCGCAGCAGGCGGTGGATCGTGGCGACCGGCAGCTGCGCCGCGTCGCGCAGCTCGCTCACCGACGCCGTCCCGCCCGCGGCGGCGAGGGCCTCCAGGAGCCCGAACGCGCGCAGGATCGACTGGACCGGCGCGTCCTCAGGCATCGGCGACGCCCGGGTCGAGGTGCGCCCGCGGGACGCGGTGCGGTGGCAGCAGCGCCTCGGCGACGCCGAGGCCGATGAGCGCGAGCCGCGCGGTGCGCCGCCAGTCCTGCGGGGCCGTGGTGTGGTCGGCGGCCAGCCGCACGGACAGCCCGCCGGTGAACCGCGCGACGTCCTCGTCGGTCACCTCGGCGCGGATGACGCCGGCCGCGCGGGCCTCGTCGGTCAGCTCGGCGATGGTGCGCCGCGACGCCGTGTGGACGTCGCGCATCTCGTCGGTCGGGCGGCCCGAGAACAGCTCCAGGTAGAGCCGGTTGGCCTGGTTGTACTCGAAAGCGCCGAACACGAAGTCGATCAGCCCGACGCCGGTGCCGCCCGAGTGGGCCTGCGCGTCGAGGGCGATCCGGTGGATCTGCAGGAACTGGCTGGTCGCGACGGCGACCTGCAGCGCCTGGCGGGTGGGGAAGCTGCGGTAGACGGTCGTGCGGCTGACGCCGGCGCGCTCGGCGATCTTCTCCACGGTGCCCATCATGCCGTCCGCGGCGAAGATCTCGAGCGCGGCGCGGACGACCAGGTCCCGGTTGCGCTGCCCGTCACTGCGCAGCACGCGGCCGTCGCCGCCGGCGATGCTGCGCACGACGTCGTCGGCCGTGGCGCTGTGTCTCATGCCGTGCAGTATGGCCCGGCGGTCGCCTATTGCCATGAGCTGCTCCTCACTCGTACGCTCCGAAACGTACACTAGTGTTCGTTTACGCGGGAGGTGCCGGTGAAAGCGCAGGTTGATGCCGGGCGGTGCCAGGGGCACGGCGTGTGTGTCGTCACCGCCCCGGATCTGTTCGAGTTCGCCGACGACGGCAAGGCGGTGGCCGTGGCCCGGGAGCTGAGCCCCGCGGACCTCGACGGCGCGCGAGCGGCCGAGGCCAGCTGCCCGGAGCTCGCCATCGTCCTTTCCGGCTCGTGACGAGGGGAGGCCGAGGACTTATGACCCAGACGCAGGTGATCGCGGACCACGGCGAGATGACCCGCATCGTGGACTACCACGAGGTGCAGGAGGTGCTGCGCTCCTCCGGCTTCTGGCCGTCGATGTTCGTGCGGGTCAGCGGGCCGCTGCTGGAGGGCACGCTGATGACGCTCAGCGTCGAGGAGCACCTCAAGCGCCGGCGAACGGAGGTGGTGATGTTCTCCCGCGCGCAGCTGATGGACTACGAGCTGCGCACGGTCGTGCCGGCGCTGCGCGAGCAGCTCGAGGCGGCGTTCGCCGGTGGCGCGGCGGCGCCGAAGGTCGACATCATGCGGATCATGCGTGACGCCCTGCTGCGGGTCACCGCGAAGATCGTCGGCATCGACGACCTGTCGGAGCCGGGCGCCGTCGACGAGCTGCGCGAGCTGGCCGAGCACTTCGGCGAGGGCTCGTCGGCCGAGTGGGCGATCCACGACCGGGAGGCCGTGGTCGCCGCCGCGGTGGCCGCCAAGGACCGCTTCGGCGAGCGGTTCTTCCTGCCCGCCCTGCAGCGGCGCCGGGCGCTGCTGGAAGCCGGCGAAGAGGCCCCGAACGACCTCACCACGCTGCTGCTGCGCAACTACGGCGACTGGGAGACCGAGAAGCTGCTGCGCGAGGTCATCTTCTACGTCACCGCCTCGGCGAACACCACCACCCACCTGGCCCCGCACGTGCTGCAGGAGGTGCTGCGGCACTTCGAGCGGCATCCGCAGGACCGGGACCGCGCCGCCGACCTGTCGTTCCTGCAGCGGGCGGTGAGCGAGGGCCTGCGCCTGCACCCGACCGTCCCGGCCCTGCTGCGGCTGGCGCTGCAGGACGTCACGCTGCCCAGCGGGCGCACCTTCACCGCCGGGGAGCAGCTGCTGCTCGACCTCAACGCGGCCAACCGGGACGAGCGGGTGTTCGGGCCGACGGCGGGGGAGTACGACCCGCACCGGCCGCTGCCGGCGCGCACCACCGCCTACGGGCTGGCCTTCGGCGACGGCGCGCACACCTGCCTCGGCCGGCAGGTGGCGGTCGGCGCCGGCAACGGCTCGATCGACCGCGACGACATCCCGGCCGGCGTGCTGATCCGGCTGCTGCAGGAGGTGCTGCGCTACCAGCCCGCGATCGACCCGGCCGACCCGCCCGTGTTCCGGGACAACACCGCGACCATGCGCTTCGCCCGGTTCCCGGTCGAGCTGCGCGGCCGGCCCGCCGCCGGCGACGCCGGTGCCGGCCGCTGCCCCGTCCACGTCTAGCCACGAAGGTGCGCCATGACCGAGATGTACCGCATGCCGATCGGCTTCGGCCCGTCGCTGGGACCGCGTCAGGGTCCCGGCGGCCGGCGCTTCACCGGTGAGCCGATCCGCACCAACCTGCTCACCTGCTCGTACCGTACCGACCCGCAGCGGCTGGCCACGGTGCTCCCGGCGCCGTTCGTGCCCGCCCCCGACCCGCTGGTGACCGTCCGGGTGCTGCACAACCTGGGCTTCCCGTGGCTGGCCGGCCGCGCCTACAACTACTTCGAGGTGCTGTTCCGGGCCGTGCACCGCGGCGCGGCCGGCGAGACCACCGGCGAGTTCGTCGCGGTGATGTGGGAGAGCATGGCCGACCCGATCATCGTCGGCCGTGACGAGGCCGGGCACCCGAAGCTCTTCGCCGACGTCCCCGCGCCGCGCAACGTCGACGGCGGCGTGCTGTGCACGGCGAGCTGGGAGGGCTTCGAGTTCGCGCGGCTGGAGGCCGACGGCGTCACGCTCGCCGACTGGCCCTACGACCTCGAGGAGCAGACCGGGTTCGCCGACCCGGCGACCGGCATGTCGCCGCTGCCGCGGTTCAACTACAAGTACATCCCGAGCACGACCGAGGTCGGCAAGGCCGCCGTCGACGAGGTGGTCATGATTCCGGCCGGGGTGTACCAGCAGAAGACCCTGAGCAGGTGGAGCGGGACCGGCCGGGTCTGCTGGCAGCGGGCCCGCTGGGAGGACCTGCCGACCTTCGCCCAGGTGGTCAACGGCCTGGCCGGCCTGCCCCAGGTGGAGCCGGCCGGCGCGACGCTCACGCAGGTGGTCAAGCTGACCAACGACCTGCGCGACGACATGCGCATCCTGATCTGAGCCCTGCGCGGGGCCGCCGTCCGCGGCGATCCCTTGACCCGATTCTATGTGCATCATTAACCTGGACTGGCACCGTTGGAAGGGGGGCGGCCGTGACGTTCGCGATCGACGCCGACCGCAACACGGCGAACATCGCCGGCAACGTCCTGCCGCGGTTCAGCCTCGCGCTGGACCACGCGCAGGACCCGTTCGCCCTGTTCGCCCGCTACCGCGCCGAGGACCCCGTGCACTGGGGGCTGCCGAGCGACCCACGCCTGCCCGGGCTGTGGTACCTGTTCCGGCACGCGGACTGCTCGGCGCTGTTCCGGCTCAGCGTGGAGCGGCCCGAGGTCCTCGGCGCCACGCCGGCCGGGCTCGGCATCGACTTCGGCGCCGGCGCGCCGCCCGAGACCCAGTCGTACTTCACGCTGCGCAAGTCGTTCCTGACCGCCATGAACGACCCGGACCACGCCCGCGTCCGCGCCGTCATTGCCGGGTACTTCACGCCCAAGCGGGTGGCCGAGTTCCGCCCGCGCCTGGAGCAGATCGTCGCCGGGCTGTTCGACGACCTCGAGGCCGAGGCGGCCGCCACCGGCCGGTTCGACTTCGCCGCCCGGGTGGCCCACCGTCTGCCGCTGATCGTGATGTCGGAGCTGATGGGCGTGCCGGCGGAGGACCGCGACACCGTCCTGGGCCTGTCCGACCGGCTCATGCAGGGCTTCGACGTCGACGGTTCGTTCGACCGCGTGCTCGTCGCGGCCGAGGGGGCGGAGGGTTTCGCCCGCTACCTCGACGCGCTGTTCGCCGACCGCCGCCGCGGCGGCGCCGACGACGTGATCGGGGCGATCGTCGCCGCCGCCGACGAGGACCGGATGAGCGAGCCCGAGCTGTACGGCACCATCTCGACGCTGCTGCAGGCGGGCCAGTCCCCGGCGATGGGCCTGCTCGGGGTCGGCACGCTGGGGCTGCTCCAGCAGCGGGACCGGTTCGAGGAGCTGGCCGCGGACGTCGAAGGGCTGGTCGTGCCGGCCACCGAGGAACTGCTGCGCTGGGTGAGCCCGGCGCAGGCCCCGCCGCCGCGCTGGATCTACGACGACGTCGAGATCGGCGGCCGGCTGCTGCGCCGGGGCGAGGCCGCGGTGGCCCTCATCGGCGCGGCGAACCGGGACCCGGAGGTGTTCCCCGACCCCGACCGCATCGACTTCACCCGCCGGCCGAACCCGCACCTGGCCTTCGGCGGCGGCATCCACCGGTGCCTGGGCTCGACCCTGGCCCGGCTCGAGGGCCAGGTCGTGCTGCGCCAGCTCGTGACCCGCTTCCCGACCGTCGACCTGGAGCCCGGGGGCGAGCTGGCGTTCCAGGACCGGCACATCGCCCGGGCCCTGATCAAGCTGCCCCTGGTCATCCGCTGAAGCACCGACGAGACAGGTGACCCGTGACTACCACCGAACCGCGTTGCCCGGTCAGCCACACCGACTACCGCCACGACGGCCCGATCCTCTCCCACTACGCGATGGCGTCCGCGGAGCGCGAGGCCGAGCCGTTCTACCTCAACGACGCCACCAGCCACCCGTTCTGGATGCTGACCCGCTACGAGCACGTGCTCGAGGCGATCCAGATGCCGGAGTACTTCTCCAACTCCGTCTCCAACGCGCTGAGCCCCGACCGGAAGGTCCGGTTCATGCCGAACAACCTCGACGGCGAGGAGCACCTGCGGCTGCGGCGCGTGCTCAACCGCTGGTTCTCCCCGGCCGCGGTGCGCGGCCTCGACGCGGTCGCCAAGCGGCGGGCGCGTGAGCTGATCGAGGAGTTCGCGCCGGACGGGCGGGCCGACCTGGTCGACGGGTTCGCGCTGCGGTACCCCACCGAGATGTTCCTGGCCACGATCGGCATGCCGGTCGAGGACGGCCCGAAGTTCCTCGGCTGGGTCGGCGCGCTGTTCGCGAACCTGTACAAGGGCCCGGAGGCCGAGGCGGCCGTGGTGTCGATCCGGGGGTACTTCGCCGACGCGATCGAGGACCGCCTGCGCAGCCCCCGCGACCCCGAGACCGACTTCCTGAGCCGGATGCTGCACCCGGAGCACGGCCCGCGCTGGCTCAGCCACGACGACCTCACCACCGTCTGCCTGTCGCTGGTCACCGCCGGGCTCGACACCACCCGCAGCGGCCTCGGCTACGTGTTCGCCCACCTCGCCACCCACCCGGAGGACCGCCGGACGCTGGTCGGCGATCCGGACCTGGTGCCCAAGGCGATCGAGGAGTTCATGCGGCTGTACTCGCTGATCCTCCAGGAGGGCCGGCTGGTGCTCAAGGACATCGACTTCCACGGCCTGCCGATGAAGGCCGGCGACATCCTGTGGCTCGGGATCGCCTCGGCCAACCGCGACCCGCGCAAGTTCTCCTGCCCCGAGGAGTTCCGCATCGACCGGCCGAACACCGGCCACCACCTCGGCTTCGGCGCCGGGCCGCACCGCTGCCTCGGCATGCACCTGGCCCGCCACGAGCTCGAGGTCGTCGTCCGCGAGTGGCACCGGCAGATCCCGGAGTACTCCCTCGCGCCCGGCGCCGAGCTGATCGAACGCGGTCACCAGCTCAGCCTGCGCTCGCTGCCGCTGGTCTGGTCGTGACCGGCATCGTCGTGGTCGGCGGGGGGCTCGGCGGGCTGCGCACCGTCGAGTCGCTGCGCCGCCTCGGCTACGCCGGCGCGATCACCCTGATCGGCGACGAGCGGCTGGCCCCGTACGACCGCCCGCCGCTGTCCAAGCAGCTGCTGGACCGCGACCGGCTGCGCGAGCCGCCGTTCCTGTGCGAGCCGGCCGCCTGCGCGGCGATGTGCGAGCTGGTTCTCGGCCGGCGCGCCGCCGGCCTCGACGCGGCCGGCAAGGCGGTGCTGCTCGACGACGGCACCGAGGTGCCGTACACGTCCGCCGTGCTGGCCACCGGGACGAGCCCGCGGACCCTGCCGCTGCTGGACGGGCTGTCGCACACCGTGCGCACCTACGACGACGCCGTGCGGCTGCGCGACGCCGTCCTGCGGCACGAGCGGCTGGCGGTCGTCGGCGCCGGGTTCATGGGCTGCGAGATCGCGTCGGCGGCCGCCGCGGCCGGCACCCCGGTCACGCTGATCGAGACGGCGCCGACGCCGCTGTACGGCGCGCTCGGCGCCGCGGTCGGCGCGCACGTGCGCGACCTGCACGCCGCCGACGGCGTCGACGTGCGGTGCGGGGTCTCGGTCGCCGAGGTCCGCCACGACGCCGCCGGCCCGCACCTGGTCCTGTCCGACGCGACCACGGTGGACGCGACCGTGGTGGCCGCCTGCGTCGGCGTGCGCCCGGCCGTGGACTGGCTCGCGACGTCGGGCATCGCGCTCGGCGACGGCATCGTCTGCGACGGGTTCGGCGAGACCTCCGCCCGCGACGTCTACGCGGTCGGCGACGCGGCCGCGTGGCGCTACCCCGGCTCGGACGTGCCGGTGCGCGTCGAGCACTGGACCACCACCACCGCCCAGGCGCTCGCCGTGGCCCGCAACCTGCTGGCCGCCCGCGACGAGCGGCAGCCGCTGGACCCGCTGCACTACTTCTGGAGCGACCAGTGCGGCGCGAAGCTGCAGTGCTTCGGGCTGCCCCGGCCGGGCGACGAGGTGGAGGCGCGCGCCGGCGCGGACGGGCGGTCGCTGCTGGCCGCGTACGGCGACGGCCGGCGTACCACGGCCGTGCTCGGCATCGGCCGGCCCAAGCAGGTGCTGCAGCTGCGCGCGCGGCTGGCCGCCGGAGCCCCGTTCGCCGAGGCCGCGGGTGCCGTCCGCGAGCTGGCCGCGGCCTGATGGAACCGCTGAGGAAGGGAACAGCCATGACGACGGATGGCGGCCTGCAGGTGGAGGTCGACCGGGTGGCCTGCGAGGGCCACGCGCTGTGCCTCGTGTACGCCCCGGAGGTCTTCGACATGGACGACGAGGAGCGCGCCGTCGTCCTGCTCGACCCGGTGCCCGGCGAGCTGCACGCGGCCGTGGAGGAGGCGGCGGGCAACTGCCCGGTGCAGGCCATCCGGCTGCGATCGCGGGCCGCGTCGTGAGCGAGGCGGCCGGCGACGTCGCCGTGATCACCGGCGCGGCCAGCGGCATCGGCGAGGCCACCGCCCGGCTGCTCGCCGGGCGGGGCTGGCGGGTCGTGCTGGCCGACGTCCAGGCCGGCCGCCTCGACGAGCTGGCCGGCGAGATCGGCCCGGCGGCCCGGCCGCTGCGGGTGGACGTGGCCCGGGAGGCCGACGTCGCCGCCGCGGCCGACCTGGCGGTCGAGGCGTTCGGGCGGCTGGACCTGATGTTCGCCAACGCCGGGGTGTTCGGCGCCTACGGGCCGATCCACACCGCCGACATCGCCGCCGTGGACGCCACCTGGGCGGTCGACCTGCGCGGGGTGTTCCTGTCGATGAAGCACGCGGCGCGGGTCATGCGGCCGCGGCAGCGCGGCGTCATCGTCGCGACCACCAGCCCGGCCGCGGTCGTCGGCGGCGTGGGCAACCACGCGTACAGCGCGGCCAAGGCCGGCATCCTCGGGCTGATGCGCTCGGTGGCGGGCGAACTGCGCCCGCACGGCATCCGGGTCAACGCGGTCATGCCCGGCCCGACCGCCACGCCGATGAACGCCGACCTCGCCCTCGGCGACGCCACCGCGATGGACCGCGCGATCGAGCTGCTGCAGGCGCGCACCGACGGCAAGCGCCCGGTGTTCGCCGACGACATCGCCGAGGCGGTGGCGTTCCTGGCCGGGCCGGCCGCCGAGATGATCACCGCCCACACGCTCGTGGTCGACGGCGGCTTCACCGCGGTCCCGGGCGACTCGCGCTGGACCAAGGGCGAGCACGCGTCCGGCGGCGCGATCTTCGAGGCCGGCCGCCGGGCGTCCTGAGGCCGTCGTGGACACCCGGCAACGCGTCGCGGTCGTGGGCGCCGGCGCGCTCGGACAGCTCGTCGGCGCGCTGCTCGCGCACGCCGGCCAGGTGGCGGCGACCATCGTCAGCCGCCGGCCCGAGGCCGTCGCGGCGATCCGGGCCCGCGGCGTCGAGGTGCGCCGGCTCGTCACGGACGAGCCGCCGCTGCACGCCCGCCCGGCGATCGTCGCCGCAGACGAGGCGCCGGCCGGCGCGTTCGACGTGGTGCTGCTGCTGAACAAGAGCTACGACACCGGATGGGCGATCGGGCTGGCCCGGTCGATCGCCGCACCCCGGGGCGCCATCGTCGCCCTGCAGAACGGCCTGACCTCGGCGGAGCGGGTGGAGCGCGCGGATCCGCGCGGGGTCGCCGGCGTGATCTACACCGGTGCCGCCTACGTCGGCGCCGGGATCGTCGATCACACCGTGCACGGCCCGCTGGTGGCCGCGCCGCCGCCGGGCCGGGCCGGGCACGTCACGCGGCTGCTCGAGGCGCTGCGGTGCCCGGGGCTCCCGGTGCGCATCGACGCCGACCGCGATGCGATGCTCTGGGAGAAGGCCGTCGGGGCCATGTCCAACGCCGTCTGCGGCGCGCTCTTCCTGCCGGTGCGGGAGATCACCCGCAGCGCCGCGGCGTGGGAGGTCATGGAGCGGGCCCGGGCCGAGGTGCTCGCGGTCGCCGAGGCCTGCGGCGTGCGGCTCGACCGTGCGGTGCTGGCCGCCCGGTTCGACGGTCGGCCGCCGGCCAGGCACAACCTGGGCTCGACGTTCCAGTCGCTGCGCAGCGGCCGCGACACCGAGATCGGTGAGCTGGTCGGCGAGGTGGAGGCGCGGGCCGCCGAGCGCGGTGTGCCCACGCCGGTGCTGGCCACCCTCCGCCTGCTCGTGCGGGCCCGCGAGGAGCTGGGCTGATCCGTCAACCGGCCGAACGTCCGAGCCGGGGCCGGTCATCCTGATCAAGGCAGTTACGGGGCTGTGTCGTTTCCTTGACACCCGTGTTTCCTTCCTACCATTATCAGTAATTACGAGATCGCCCCCAATCGACGTGGCAAGGGGAAGCCGGATATGACCCAGCAGTTGATCAACGGAGCTGTGCTCTGTGCGATATATGTCTTGTTCAGCCTGGGTCTCACGCTGTCCTGGGGTGCGCTGGACGTGCTGAACCTGGCGCACGGTGCGCTGATGATGTTCAGCGCGTTCACCGCCTACGTGGTGACCCAGTACGTCGCGCTGCCGCTGTGGCTGCTGTTCGTCGTCGGTGTCGGCACGGCCGGCGTGTGCACCCTGCTGCTCGACGTCGTCGTCTTCCGCCACATCCGGGCGAGAGTCGCCGACAAACGGCAGGCTGAGCTGCTCACGCTGATCGCCGGCGTCGGCGCGGCCGGCATCCCGGTGACGCTCGCCATCGTCTACACCCACGACAGCCCGTTCGGCATCGGCCACCTGGACCGCAGCGCGTACCACCTCGGCGACCACGCCCAGATCTCCACCGTGCAGGCCGTGATCATCCTGGCCGGCGCGCTGCTGTGCACGGCGCTCGCGCTGTGGGTGTCGCGCAGCCGGACCGGCCGGGCGCTGCGTGCGGTCGCCTACGACGGCGAGACCTCCGAGCTCATGGGCGTGAACACCCGGGCACTGTCCGCGATGACCATGCTCATCGCCGGCTCGCTGGCCGGTCTCGCCGGGATGCTGCTGGTGATCTACCTCGGCGCCCTGACGCCCGGCAGCGGCGAGCCGTTCATGCTCAAGGGCTTCGCGATCATCATCCTCGGCTCGGTCGGCAGCGTCTGGGGCACGGCCATCGGCGCGGTCGTGCTGGCCGGCACCGAGACGATCGTCATCTCACAGACCTCGGGCACCTGGGTCGACGCGATCTCGTTCGCGATCATCCTCCTGGTCATCGTGCTGCGCCCGCAGGGCGTGGTCGGCAAGGGATTGGCAGAGCGGGTATGAACGACTGGTACTTCGGTCACCTCACGCTCATCCAGGGCATGCTGATCAGCATCCCGCTGGCGATGAGCGTCCAGATCGCCCTGCGCTCCGGGGTCTTCAGCTTCGCCAGCATCGGCTTCTACGGCATCGGCGCCTACGGCACCGGCATCCTGGCCATGCGGGGCTGGCCGGTGCTGCCGACGATCGTGCTGATGGTCGTCGCGTCCGGGCTGATCGGCTACTTCATGTCGATCCCGCTGATCCGGCTGCGCGGGCTGTACCTCGGCATGGTCACCTTCGCGTTCGACCTCATCCTCACGGTGGTGGCGACCAACGGCGGCGACCTCACCGGCGGGGCGCTCGGCCTGCTCGGCGTGCCGCTGGGGATCGGCACCGGCGGGCTGCTCGCCGCCGCGCTCGTCGCGATCCTGCTGGTCAGCCAGCTCGAGCGGCGGGCCGTCGGCCGGGCGCTGGTCGGCATCAAGGCCAGCGAGGAGCTGGTGATGAGCGTCGGCGTGGACCTCAAGCACCGCAAGCGGATCGTCTTCGCGCTCTCGGCCGCCCTGGGCGCGCTGTCGGGCTCGCTGTACGTGCTGACGTTCAGCACCGTCCAGCCCACCTCGGCGGGCTTCTCGCTGATCATCACCACGCTCACCATGGCGGTCATCGGCGGCACCTCGTCGTGGATCGGCGCGGTCGTCGGCACGATCATCATCACCTGGCTGCCCTCCCTGGCCGCCGCGATCGGCCAGTACCAGCAGCTGGTGTACGGCGTCGTGCTCGTCCTGGTGGTGATGTACGCCCCGGAGGGCGTCCTCGGCGCCCTGCGCTGGCTGTGGACCAGGTTCTCCCCGCGCGGCCGGGGGGTCCGCGCGGGCGGGCCGGGCACCGCCGTCGCGCCGGCCGGCGGCCCGTCGCCCGGTGGCGGCGGGGCGGCGACGGCCGAGCCGGTGTCCGCCGACCGGGTGAAGGGCTGACGACGATGACCGACGCGACCACACGTCCGGCCCCGCCAGCCGGGACACCGGCCACGGCGGTGGCGAGCCTCGAGGTCCGTGACGCCGCGGTGAACCTCGGCGGCGTGAGGGCCCTCGACGGGGTGTCGCTGACCGTCGACAACGGCCGGCTCTACGGCCTGGCCGGCCCGAACGGATCCGGCAAGAGCACCATGCTGGCCGCGATATCCCGGCTGCTCGACCTGACCAGCGGCAGCATCCTGATCGGCGGGCAGAACGTCATGCGCCGCTCGTCGTTCCAGGTCGCGCAGATGGGGCTGGCCCGCACGTTCCAGACGGTCCGGCTGATCCCGCAGTTCTCCGTGCTGGAGAACGCGATGTTCGGCGCGGACCAGGCGATCTACGGGTCCTCGTTCGCCCGGCAGTGGCTGATGCCGTGGTGGACCCGCGGGCGGGAGGCGCAGGCGCGCGCCCGGGCCGAGGCCGCGCTGGAGCGGCTGCACCTGACGGACGTGCGCGACGAGTCACCGCTGAGCCTGTCGTACGGCACCCAGCGCAAGGTGGAGATCGCCCGCGCCCTCGCCGCGGAGCCGAGCCTGCTGCTGCTCGACGAGCCGACCGCCGGCATGAACCGCGCCGAGCGCGACGAGATCGGCGGGCTGCTGCTGCGCCTGCGGCACGAGGGCGTCACGCAGATCCTGGTCGAGCACGACCTCAAGATGATGGTCGACATCTGCGACCACCTGTACGTGCTGGACTCCGGGCACCTGATCGCCTCCGGCCCGCCGGTCGAGTGCATCCGCGATCCGAAGGTGGTCGAGGCATACCTGGGGAGGGGTCGCCGTGCCGCTGCTTGAGATCTCCAACGTGGTGGTCCGCTACGGCGCGGTCACCGCCGTGCAGGACTTCTCCGGATCGGTCCACGACGGCGACATCGTCGTCGTGCTCGGGCCGAACGGCGCGGGCAAGACGTCCCTGCTGCGCTCCGTCGTGGGCCTGGCGCCCAAGGCCGGTGGCCGGGTCGTGTTCGACGGCGCCGACGTGACCAACTGGCGCACCCACCGGATCAGCCGGGCCGGCATCGCCCTGGTGCCCGAGGGCCGGCGGATCTTCAGCCCGCTGTCGGTGGAGGACAACCTGCTGATCGGGGCCTACGCGCGCACCTCGAAGCGGGACAAGTCGCAGCTGCTGAGCGACATCTTCGACCGCTTCCCGGTGCTGGCCGAGCGCCGCCACCGGCAGGCGGGCCTGCTCAGCGGCGGCGAGCAGCAGATGCTCGCGTTCGGCCGGGCCCTGATGAGCTCGCCCAAGCTCATGATGATGGACGAGCCGTCCATGGGGCTGGCACCCGTGGCGGTCGACATCGTGATGAGCACGGTGCAGTCGATCGCCGCGTCCGGCATCGCCGTGCTCATGGTCGAACAGAACGCGGCCATGGCCCAGGAGCTGGCCACGAGCGCCATCGTGATGGAGCGCGGCGAGATCATCGAGTCGGCCGCGTCGGGGAAGATCAGCACCGGGGTCGGGACGCTCAGCGGATTCGTGGATCTGGACATCCCGGACGAGCCGGCCCGCCGCTGACCGGTGTCCGCGCAGGGCCGCGGTCTTGGCCCGAATCTATGCGCATGTTACGACCGATTAACCATTGTCTCGCGCTCGTAACCAGCTCTATGATCCGAATCATACGCCTAGATTGGGCCCGGGGGCCCTCAACGATGAGGACGGTGCTCGTGGAAAGGTTCGTAACATCCGCATGGCGGCCAAAGGCGCTGCTTGCCCTCGGTGCCGCTGTTGCGCTGACCGCCGCCGGGTGCGGCGGAGGCAGCGGCGGGGGAGCCGCCAGCAACGGCGGGCTGCCCGCCACCATCAAGGTCGTGGCCATCTCGGAGACCACCGGGTTCGCCGGCCCGGCCGGTACGGCCAGCCAGAACGGCCAGAAGGTCGCGCTCGAGGAGATCAACAACAGCAAGTTCCTCGGCGACTCGAAGCTCGAGATCGACTTCAAGGACACCGGCAGCCAGCCCGCCCAGGGCGTCGCGCTGCTGAACCAGGCCGTGCAGTCCGGCACCAGCGTGGTGCTCGGCTCGATCCTGTCGACGGTCGTGGCCGCCGAGGGCCCGCTCGCCGAGCGCGCCAAGGTGCCGATGATCTACCTGTCCAGCAGCGGCGAGTTCGCCCAGGGCACCCAGTACGTCTGGGCCGCCACGCCCCCCGCCGACCAGTACTTCCACTGGGAGACGGAGTACCTGCGCGACAAGAACGCCAAGAACGTCGCCATCATCTACAACTCCGACGTGTCGAGCACCCAGAAGTGGGCCGACTCGGTGTGGCCGCCCCTGGCCCAGCAGGCCGGCCTCAGCATCGTGGCCAAGGAGGCCTCGCCGACGTCGGCGACCGACGCGTCCGGCGTCGTCTCCAAGGTCGTCGCCAAGAGCCCCGACGCCGTCGTCGTGCTGGCCTCCGGCACCGCCAACAACGCCATCGTGCTGGCGCTGCGCCGGGCCAACTACAACGGCATCATCGCCGGATCGATCGGCATGGCCGGCGCGGTCAACCCGCTCAAGGAGCAGGGCTACGGCGTGATCTGGCCGACGAACTTCAGCAACCTGGTGCAGACCCAGGAGGCGAAGAACTTCGTGGACCTGTACCAGAAGATGTTCAACGCCCTGCCGAACAACTACGCCGCCGCCGCGTACGACGAGGTGTGGTTCCTGGCCCGGGCGCTCAAGCAGGCCAACAGCACCAACCGCGAGGACATCAACAAGGCCCTGAAGACCGTCGGCGCGGCCGGCTTCAACGGTTCCCTCGGAAAGATCAGCTACTCGAACAACGTCTCGCAGGCGCCCGGTCTGCTGATCGAGTGGCGTGACGACAAGGAAGTCCCGGTCAAGGGCTACGGCAGCTGACCCGCTGCCCGAGCCCGGCGCCGGTGGTGCCCGTGCCCGCACGCACGGGCACCGCCGGCCGCGAGTATGGAAAGGAGCCGGGCCACATGCCCGCTGCCAATCCGGTCATCGAGGGAATGGACCGGGCCGAGCTGCTCGGCTTCGTCTCGCGGGCGGCCATCGCGGCCGTCCGGCGCGCGGCCGCCACCTCGCCGCTGTACCGCTCGATCTACGCCCGTGCGGGCCTGCGGCCCGAGCGCCTCGCAACGCTCGACGACGTGCGCGCACACGTGCCGACGGTCACCAAGCTCGACCTGCTGGAGTTCCAGCAGACCCTGCCCGGCGGCGGCACCACGCCCACCGACGCCTCGGTGCGGCAGCTGCACCTGACCAGCGGCACCAGCGGCGTGGGCCGCGAGGTGTACCCCCGCGGCAGCCACGACGTCGCGGGCCTGGGCACCCCCGGCGCCTACGAGTACCTCTGGGCCGGCCTGGTGCCGGGGGATCGCCTCATGCTCACCATCCCCTACAGCCAGACGATGGCCGGGCCGTACTTCCAGGAGACCTGTGCGGCGGCGGGGCTGGTGCCGGTCAACGCGTTCGCCGGCAACACCGCCGACCGCCTGCGCGACCTGGCCCGCTTCGGCTGCGCCGGCATCTCCGGCACGCCCTCGTACGTGCACCGGCTGACCCTCGAAGCCCGCCAGGCCGGCCTGAGCCTGCCGTCGCTCAAGGCCATCTTCCTGTCCGGCGAACCCTACGGCGCGGCCTGGGCGCACGACACCGCCGAGTTCTGGCAGGCGAAGGTCTGCGAGGGCTGGGGCGCCACCCAGACGCTGGGTGTCGCGATGTGTACCTGTGAACGCGGCACGGTGAGCGTCGACGGCGACGGCACCCCCTGGCACGCGATACTGCACGGCCTGGACCACCGCTGCTGGATCGAGGTCCTCGACCCCGACGGCCGCCCGGTCCAGCCGGGGGAGACCGGCGAGATCGTGGTGACCATGCTGCGGCCCAGCGCCCAGCCGACGATCCGGTTCCGCATGGCCGACAAGGTCCGCCTGCTGGAGCCCGGCTCCTGCCCGTGCGGCCGCGCGCTGTCGTGCTACGCCGCCGGCTCGATCGGCCGGGTCGACGACATGATGAAGATCCGCGGGATGAACGTGTGGCCGGACGCCGTCGACGCGGTGCTGCTGCGATCCCCCGTCGTGGACTACCGCGGCCGGGTGTACAGCGACGAGCGCGGCCGCGAGGCGGTCGACGTGATGGTCGCGCTGGAGGCCGGCACGCCGGCGGAGTCGGCGGCGGCACTGCGGGGGACGCTGCGGCACGCGCTCAAGAGCGCCGTCGGCATCAGCGTCGAGGTCTCCGTCGTCGACGTCCGGCAGATGCCGGAGGAGCAGTTCAAGTCCCGGCGCTGGCGCGACGACCGGGCCGTGCGGACGGCGGGAGTTTCGTGATGGCCGATCGTCTGCGGGACGCGACCGTGGAGGCGTGGCGGGCGGTCGAGCGGGTCCGCGGGCTCCTCGACGAGCTCGGCGAGCCCGGCGTCCTGGCGGTGCTCGGCGAGCGGGTCGCCGCGCTGCTCGGCGAGCTGGCCTGGGAGCTGGGCGTGATCGACCCGGCCGCCGAGGCGGCCGCCGGCGGCCGGCTCGACCACGTCGGCGTCGTCGTGCGCGACCTGCGCGCGGCCGCCGGCCTCTACGGCGACCTGCTCGGCGGGGCGCTGGTCGCCGGCGGCGTCCACCAGGGGCTCGGCGTCCGCAGCATGCACTTCGCCTACCCCGGCGGCGGCAAGGTGGAGCTGCTGCAGCCGGTGCAGCCCGGCCCGATGGCCGACTTCCTCGAGTCCCGCGGCGGCGGCATGCACCACCTCACCTTCTTCACCGCCGACCTGACCACCTCCATCGAGGGCTTCGACCGCGCCGGCCTGAAGGTGGTCGACGTCGACCGGAGCGCGCCGGAGTGGCACGAGGCCTATCTCAGCCCGCGCGGCACGCAGGGTTGCGTCATCCAGGTCGTGCAGAGCGTGGATCTCATACCGGTGACCGGCATGACCGTCGCGTCGGTGCTCGCCGACGAGTGGCAGTGGCGGGACCACCGGCCCCATCGGATCACCATCGAGGCAAGGCGGTGAGGGCATGTACGACATCCTGAGCGGTGTCCGGGTGGTCGAGCTGTCCACCTGGACCATGGTCCCGTCCTGCGGCGCGGTCTGCGCCGAGTGGGGCGCGGACGTCATCAAGGTCGAGCACCCCAAGGGCGACCCCCAGCGCAAGATCCGGTTCACGCCGTCCGCGACCGAGCCGGCCGCGATGACCATGACCCACCTGCCCAACCGCGGCAAGCGCAGCATCACCCTCGACCTGCACGCCGAGCGGGGCCGTGACGTGCTGCTGAGGCTGGTCGAGACGGCCGACGTGTTCCTCACCAACTTCCTCGCCCCGGCCCGGCGCAAGCTGCGCATCGACGTGGCGGACCTGCGCCGGGTCAACCCCGGCCTGGTGTACGCCAAGGCCACCGGCCAGGGCCCGCAGGGACCCGACGCCGACCTGGGCGGATACGACATCTCGGCCGGCTGGGCGCGGCCCAGCATGGCCCACCAGATGATGGCGTTCGGCGCGGACGAGCCCCCCGCGATGCCGCCCGGCCTGGTCGACCTGCAGGCCGGCTTCAACCTCGCGGCCGGCATCGCCGGGGCGCTGTTCAAGCGCGAGCGCACCGGCCGGCCGTCGGTGGTCGACGTGTCGCTGCTGTCGGCGGCGCTGTGGATGCTCGGGCCGAACCTCTCCGCAGCCTCCTACGACTCGGAGATCCTGCACGCCACGGGCCGGTACGACCCCGCGCACGGCCCCCTCACCAACAGCTACCGCACCCTGGACGGCCGCTGGCTCTACCTGGTGTTCATCGAGCCCGACCGGTACTGGCAGGACTTCTGCCGCCGCATCGACCGGCCGGACCTGGCCGCCGACCCGCGCTTCGAGACCGCCGAGGTCCGCGCCCGGCACGTCAAGGAGTGCGTCGACGAGCTGGAGTCGGTGTTCGCCACGCGCACGCTGGCCCAGTGGCGCGACGCCTTCGACGGCATGGAGGGCCCGTGGGCGCCGGTGCAGAGCGCGGCCGAGACGCTGCGCGACCCGCAGGTGCTCGCCAACGGGTACATCGGCCGGGCCGGCACCGGCGAGCAGGAGTTCGCCCTGGTCTCCAGCCCGGTGCAGTTCGACGTCCGGCCGGTGGGCCCGGTGTCACTCGCCCCCGCGGTGGGGGAGCACACCGAGGCGGTCCTGGACAGCCTCGGCTACGACGAAGCCGCGATCGAGGCCCTGCGCGGCGAAGGAGTGCTCGGATGACCCAGGGAGAGATCGTCGCGAAGACGCTCGGCGCCGAGGAGATCTCGGCGTCGGCGATCCGCCGGTACGTCGAGGCGCACGAGATGCGGTGGCCGCTGTACAGCGATGCCGGTGCCGCCCGCGCCCACGGCCACGACGCGGTCATCGCGCCGTGGTCGATGCTGCTGACCGCGGCGATGCCGGCCTACTGGGAGCCCGGCCAGGAGCCGCTGGAGCCGGGGGTACTGCCGCCGTTCATGTGGACCAAGCTCGGCCTGCCCGGCTCCGAGATGGTGACCACCGCGGTCGACCTGGAGTTCCTGGAGCCGCTGCGGATCGGCGACCGGATCGAGACCACCTACCGCATCGTGCGCACGACCCCGAAGGCGACCCGGGTGGGCGAGGGGGTCTTCGTCGACTTCGAACTGGAGTTCCGCCGCCAGGACGGCACGCTCGTCGCGGTCGAGCGGACGTCGATCTACAGCTACTCGCCCGTTGGGAGTTCGTCGTGATGGTTCCCGCCGCCGGCCAGCAGGTCGGCCCGCTGTCGATGTACCTGTCGCTGCAGCGGCTCATCATGGTGTCCGGCGCCAACCGGGACTTCGCGCCGGCGCACGTCGACAACGAGGCGGCCCGGGAGGGCGGCGCGCCCGCCGCCTACGCCGACATCATGTTCGTCTTCACGATGATCGAGCGGCTGCTGCTGGAGTGGGCCGGGCCGTCGGCGGTGCTGCGCCGGATCGGCCCGGTCAAGATGCACGACTTCGTGCTCTGCGGCGAGCAGCTCGCGGTGACCGGCACGGTGAGCCGGGTGACCGCGGCGCCCGGTCCGGACGGCCGGCCGGGCACCGAGATCGAGGTCGAGGTCGAGTTCGCGCAGGGGGAGCGCCGCCCGGTCCGGGGCACCGGCCGGGTCTGGACACCGTCGGCCTGACTCAGCTGACCGCGCGGTCCCAGCGGATCACGTGGTCCATGACCTCGGGGAACTTCAGCTCGGCGTACTTCACGTATTCGTTGATGTGGTCGCGCATCCGGTCCTCGGCGGCCTGGGGGTCGCGGGACACCAGCGCGCGGTGGATCTCGTCGTGCGCCTTGACGATCGCGGCCCGGCGCGGGCTCGGATACTCGATGCCGATGACCGTGCCGTCGAGAATGCCGAGCAGCGAGTCGACGATGTAACCGAACAGCGTGTTGCCCGACGACCAGGCGATGATGTCGTGGAACCGCTGGTTGGCCTCCAGGAACAGGTCCTGGTTGTCCAGGTGCTCGCGCATCTGCGCGATCGTGCCGCCGAGCTCGGCCAGCGACTCCTCGGAGATCCGCTCGGCGGCCAGCCGGCTGATCATCGGCTCGAGCGCGGTGCGCACCTCGACGATGTTGCGGAACGGCGCCTGCTTGAGCTGCATCAGCAGGACCAGCGTGCTGGCCAGGTGGGAGGCGTTCGGGTCGGTCAGGATCGGGCCGCCGCGCGGGCCCGGCTTGATGACGATGACGCCCTGGAACTCCAGGAACCGCAGGGCCTCCCGCAGGGTGCCGCGGCCGGTCTCGTAGCGCTCGAGCATGCTGCGCTCGGGCTCCAGGTGGTCACCCGGCCTGAGCCGCTCATACTGCACGTCGCGAATGATTCGCTGGGCGAGGAGCATCGCTGCTTTCTGCGGGCGGTGACCGCCGTTGGCAGGCGAACTCGTCATGGGCTGCACCGCTCCTCCGGGTCACACTCTTCTATGCCAAACATTACCATTGTTAACCCGGAATTGGTGACCCCCGGTCACCGGGGCGGGATGTCGAGCGCCCACCCGGTCGCGAGATCGGTGGACAGGTGCACGGTGATTGTCTTCGATAGGAACACCGCGCGCGGGCCCGACACGTCGATGCGGTCGTCGTATTCGCCCCAGCCGATGATCGAACGGTCTTCGCCACGGCCGATGAAGTGGAAATGGGCGGTCGCCGCCACGATGTCATCAGTTTGCGCCGTCAGCCCCGGGTTGGCCACGAAGTGTCGCTTGAGCGACGGCTCCAGCTCCCACGCGGCGCGGAACGCGTCGGCGATCTGCGCCGGGCCGGTGAACACGCCGCGTGGGTTGCGCAGCACCGCCTGCTCGTGGAAGAGGGCGACCACCGCGTCGACCGCGTGCCGGTCCACCGCGGCGGCGTAGTCGTGGAAGAGGCTGCGGGCCATTTCCAGCCGCTCCAGCCGCCGGACCCGCGCAGCCAGCGCCTCGACGTCGTCCATGATCCGGGCTCCTTTCAGCAGCCGGGATCATCGTACCGGAAAACCATGCATACGATTAGTATGGTCTTCGGTGGCGTTGGCTACTCGGGATAGCGGGCCACCCAGCCGGGCGCGTCGAGCCGGATCGGCGAATCCCCGACGAACGCCGCGAGGTGCCGCTCCAGCTGTGCGAGCTGTTCGTGGCCCAGTTGGCGGCCCAGGGCGTCGCGCAGCTCGTCGAAGATGCGCTCGCCCTCCCGCATGACGTCGTGGCCGAGCGCGGTGACCCGGATCCGCTTCCGCCGGCCATCGGCGGGGTCGTCCTCGATGACCGCGTATCCGCGCTCCACGAGCGCGGCGATGGTCTTGGCCGCGGCTTGCTTCGACACGGACAGGGCGCGCCCGAGCGCGGAGGCGGTGTCGGCGCCGGAGCCGATGGCCCGCATGGCGAATTCGTGCGAGGGCCGCACGTCGTCGTAGCCGCGCGCGGCGAGCTCCAGCACCACCGCGTCCAGCAGCTTGCGGTAGCTGCCCAGCAGCAGGAGCGCGAGGTTCGGTCCGGCGCCAATCATGCCACCAGGCTATGCCAACCCCCCTCGACAAAGACAACCAAGTTGTCTATTGTTTGGACAACGTGGTTGTCGAATCAAGGAGGTTCGCCGTGAGCGCCAGGTACCCCGGCCCCGCCGTCGCGGGCGTCACCCACAACACCGCCGCCGTCAACGGCACCGAGCTGCACTACGTGTCCGCCGGCGACGCCGGGTCGCCCATCCTGCTCGTTCACGGGTTCCCGGAGAGCTGGTGGGCGTTCCACAAGGTCATCCCGCTGCTGGCGGAGACGCACCGCGTCTTCGCCGTCGACCTGCGCGGGTTCGGCGACTCGTCGAACGCCGAAGGCGACTACGGCAGCGCCACCGCCGCCGAGGACCTGCACCAGCTCATCGCCCACCTCGGTGCCGGGCCGGTGCACCTCACCGGTCAGGACATCAGCGGCGGCGCGGTGTTCCGCCTCGCCGCGACGCACCCGGAGGACCTGCTCAGCTTCACGGCGATCGAGATGGGACTCGCCGGGTTCGGTCTCGAGGGCTTCGCGGACGTCACGCACGGCGGTTCGTGGCACATCGGCGTGCTGGCCGCACCCGGCATCCCGGAGCTGCTGCTCGCCGGCCGCGAGCGCGAGTTCCTCGGCACCTGGGCCTTCCCCGCGATGACCGCGGTCCGGGGCGCGATCACCGACGAGGACGTGGCGGAGTTCGCCCGCGGCTACGCACGGCCGAACGGCTGGCGTGGAGCGGCCGGTCTGTACACCTCGATGCTCACCGAAGGCGACGAGCTCAAGGCCCTCGCCGCCGCGAAGCCGCTGCGCGTTCCCGCCCTCGCGGTCGGCGCGTCCGGCGGGCCGTTCACCGAGATGACGGTCAACCAGGTCGCCGCGAGCCCGGCCACGAGCGTCCGGATCGACGGCGCCGGACACTATGTCGCGCTCGAGACCCCGGAGGCGCTCGCCGATGCGATCCTCGCGTTCGTCGGCGGCATCGACGACGCGGAGACCGGCCGCACCGCTACACGACGGGGATGATTCCCCCGTCGACCCGGAACTGCGCGCCGGTCAGCCACTTCGCCCGCCGCGAGGCCAGGAAGACGATCATCTCGGCGACGTCGCCGGGCTCGCCGGGGCGGCGCATCGGCACGTTGAGGCGCTCGGCGATCGCGCGCTGCGCCTCGGCGAGCCCGATGCCGTTGGCGTCGGCGATCTCCTGGTGGTGCGCGACGGCGCCCGGCGTTGCCACGAAGCCCGGCAGGACGTTGACCACGCGGACGCCGTGCCCGCCCACCTCGGCCGCGAGCGCGCGGCTGTAGGCGTTGAGGGCCGCCTTCGCCGCGGCGTAGGAGGCCTGCTCGTGCTGCGGCAGCCGGCTGGCGATCGACGAGACGTGGACGACCACGCCGGTGCCGCGTTCCACCATGCCTGGCACCAGGATCCGGTCGAGCCGCACCGCGCTGAGCAGGTTCGCGTGGAGGTCGGCGAGCCAGGACTCGTCGGTGCGCCGCAGCGTCGCCGCCGGTGGGGTCGTCGCGCCGGCGTTGTTGACCAGCACGTCGATGCCGCCGGCCGCGTCGAGCACCTTCGCGCCGAGCTCCGCGACGCCGGCCGCCGTGGACAGGTCGCCGGTCAGGAACGTGGCGGGCAGGTGCTCGGCCGGTGCCGTGCGCGCCGTGGCCAGGACCGTCGCGCCGGACTCGGCGAACCGCCGCGCCGTCTCCGCGCCGAGGCCGCGGCTGGCGCCGGTGACCAGCACGCGCAGCCCGGCAAGTCCTTCGTCGATCATGGGGTACCCCTCCAATAAGGTGAAGCCGACTCCGGAACTATACGGAGTCCGATTCACCTTAAGGTCGACGGGATCGGTGCGGTGGCGAGGCGCCGGCCGTTGCCGGCGGCGGCGGCCGTGGCCCGGCTGCCGGTGGAGATGACGCCGAGCGCGAGCGCGGCGAGTCCGCAGCCGCCGAGAACCGCCCAGGCGGTGTGGCTCGCGGTGATGAAGCCGGCGCCGGTGCCGGCCACGATCGAGCCGGTGACGGCGACGCCGATGGCGGCGCCGAACTGCCGGGCGCTGGCGACGAGCGCGCCGGCGACACCGACCTGGTCGGGCGGCAGTCCGGAGACGGCGGTGTTGGTGACCGGCGGGCCGACCATGCCCGCGCCGAGGCCGAAGACGGCGTACGCGGCCAGCAGGTAGACGCTCGCGGTGTGCGCGGTCATGGGGACGAGCAGGAAGCCGCCGATGGCGAGGAGCGCACCGCCGAGCGTGAGGGGGAGGCGGGGGCCCCGGGAGGCGACCAGCCGCCCGGAGAGATTGGCGGCGACGGCCTGGCCCACGGCCATCGGGATGATCATCAGTCCGGCGTGCAGCGGGCTGAAGTGGCGGATCTCCTGGAGGTAGAGGGTGTTGAGGAACAGGAACCCGCCGAGACTGGCCGACATCAGGACGGAGATCGTGTTCGCGCCGGAGAAGGGAGGGCTGCGGAAGAACCGCAGGTCGATCAGTGGCTCGGAGCGCCGGGGCTCGACGACGAGTATCCCGATGAGGGCCAGGACGGCGAGGGCGATCAGCCCGGCGATCCAGGGGTCCGCCCAGCCGTGGCGTGGGCCCTCGATCGTCGCGGTGATGATCGAGGCGAACAGGGCGATGATCAGCGCCTGGCCGGGCGGGTCGAACGCGCGGGTCCGGGCGGCCCTGGACTCGGGGACGAATCGCTGGGTGAGCAGGATGGCGGCGATCCCGATCGGGACATTGACCCAGAACACCGATCGCCAGTCGATGTCGCTGACCAGCAGGCCGCCGAGCACGGGCCCGGCCGCGATGGTGACCCCGATCACCGATCCCCACACGCCGATCGCCCGTGCCCGCTCCCCGCGGTCGGTGAACACGCTGACGATGATCGACATCGCGACCGGGTTGAGCATCGAGCCGCCCACCCCTTGCAGGCCGCAGAAGACGATCAGCCACCCGGCGCCGGGCGCCAGGCTGCACAGGAGGGAGCCGAGGGAGAACAGCGACAGCCCGAGCTGGAAGATCCGCTTGCGGCCGAAGCGGTCGGCCATGGAGCCCGACAGCATGAGCAGGCAGGCCATGACCAGCGAGTAGGCGCTGACCGTCCACTGCAGGCTGCTGACCGAGGCGTGCAGGTCCTTGCTGATCGACGGGAGTGCCACGTTGACGATGGTCAGGTTGATGCCGGTCACGCCCACGCTGAGACAGCAGATCGCCAGCACCAGCCAGCGGTGAACGGGACGTGGCGGGCCGGTCGTCGCCGTCGGCCCGGGGACGTTGGCTGTGCTCATGGCGGATCCTCGAATCTCGGCTCGCACGGCATCACAACACTGCTGACCGTCAGCGCTGATGACGTCAGCAGCGTTGACGGTATCGCTACCATGGAGGTCTGACAAGACGAAGGAGCGAGGCGTGCCGTTGTTGCACCGTGCCGATGTGGTGGATGGGGCGGTCGCCCTGCTCGACGCCGAAGGGCTGGACGGACTGACCACCCGCAAGCTCGGTGCCAGCCTCAACATCGACGGCTCGGCGCTCTACCGGCACTTCCCCAACAAAGAAGCGCTGCTCGACGCGATCGCCGATCGCCTCGTCGAGGGCGTCGACGACGCACTGCCTGAAGCGCCGTGGGACGAGCAGCTCGCGGTCCTGGCCGGACGGCTGCGCGAGACGCTGCTCAGGCATCGCGACGGCGCCCGGGTCGTCGCCGGCACCTACGTCACGGGCCCCAACACACTGCTCGTGAAAAAGATCATCTTCGAGGTACTGCAGCGAGCCGGCTTCCGGCCCGAACGAGCTGGTTGGATCGCCTTCGCGCTCGCACACTACGTGCTCGGCCACACGATCGATGAGCAGGCCCAGGCCGAACTTGCCGCGTCGAAAGCCTGGAAGGCCAAGCTCACCGACATGGTCGATCAGACCGAGGACGCCTACGTCGCGGCCGCCGTCGCGGCCACGTTCGACGCTGACCCGGCCGAACGCTTCAGCTACGGACTCCGCGCCTTTCTCCACGGCATCCGCCGGGAACTCGACGAGCCGGCGACTCCGGGCGCGGCCGGTCGACGCTGATCGCGACGCCTGGCGGCGGGTGGGCTCATCGTCGCGGCGTGGAAGCTACGCGGGTGTGGCCGCGCTTTCCGACCAGCGGCGGGCCAGGGCCGCGCAGACCACCAGCTGGACCTGGTGGAAGAGCATGAGCGGCAGGATGAGCAGGCCGAGGCTGTGCCCGCTGAACAGTACCGTCGCCATGGGCAGACCCGTGGCCAGGCTCTTCTTCGAGCCGCAGAACACGATCGCGGCCCGGTCGGGGCGGCTGAAGCGCAGCAGGCGGCCGGCGCCGTAGGCGATCGCGAGCACCACGCCGAGCAGCGCCACGACCACGGCCAGCAGCGCCACCAGCCGCAGCGGCGAGACCTGCCGCCAGACCCCGGCGACCACCCCGGCGCTGAACGCGCTGTAGACGACGAGCAGGATCGACCCGCGATCGGCGAGGCTCACCACCGTCCGGTGTTGCTCCAGCGGCCGTGCGATCCAGCGCCGGGCGGCCTGGCCGAGGGCGAAGGGCACCAGCAGCTGCAGCACCACCGTGCCGACCGCCGCGCCGGTCAGTTTGATCCCGCCGTCGCCGTGCAGCAGTGCCACGGCGAGCAGCGGGGTGAGCACGATGCCGGCGAGGTTGGAGAAGGTCGCGGCGAACACCGCCGCCGGGACGTTGCCGCGGGCGATCGACGTGAACGCGATCGAGGACTGCACGGTGGACGGCGCGGCGCACAGGAACAGCAGCCCCCGGTGCAGGTCCGCGGTGAGCACGCTGGGCACCAGCACCGCGCCGAGCTCGCCGAGCAGCGGGAACAGCACGAAGGTGAGCGACAGCACCAGCGCGTGCAGGCGCCAGTGCCGGGCTCCCTCCAGCGCCGCCCGCGGTGCCATCCGGGCGCCGTGCAGGAAGAACAGCAGCCCGACGGCGACCGTCGCCGCGACGTCGAAGCCGGCGGCGGCCGGGCCGCGCGCCGGCAGGAGCACGGCGACGGCCACCGTTGCGAGCAGCGCCGTGACGAACGGGTCGAGCGGCAGCCAGCGGGGCCAATGCACGCCACGAGTGTGCCTTCGCCGGCCGCGCTCCGGAAACCGGATGATCGCGATGACAGTGATCGCGAACCGCGATAACCTGCCCGGATGTACGACCCGGTCCAGCTGCGCAGCTTCCTCGCCGTCGCCCGCTCGCTGAGCTTCACCCGCGCCGCGGAGGGCCTCGGCGCCGGTCAGTCCACGGTCAGCCAGCACGTGCGCAAGCTCGAGGACGCGGTCGGGCGGCCGCTGTTCGCCCGCGACACGCACGGCGTGGAGCTGACCGCCGACGGCGAGGCGATGGTCGGCTTCGCCGAGGACATCCTGGCCGCCCAGGAGCGGGCCCGCCGGCACTTCGCCGCCGCACCGATGCGCGGCCGGGTGCGCCTGGGCGTCTCGGACGACCTCGCCGCCACCCACCTGCCCCGCGTGCTGCGTGACTTCCGGCGGGAGCACCCCAGCGTCGAGGTGGTGCTGACCGTCGACCTCAGCGGCACCCTGCACCGGGAGCTGGGGGCGGGGCGGCTCGACCTGGTCTTCGCGAAGCGACCGGGCGCGGCCGCCGGCGGCGGCGCGGAGGGGCCCGGTGGCGGCGGCGCGGAGGGGCCCGGTGGCGGGCGCACCGTGTGGCGGGACCGCCTGGTCTGGATCGGCGCGCCCGGCCTGCGCCTGGACCGGGACGAGTCCGTGCCGCTGGTGGCCTACCCGCCGCCGAGCATCGGCCGGGAGCGGGCGCTGGCCGCGCTGCGCGGGGCCGGCCGCCCGTGGCGGTCGGCGTGCGTCAGCGGCAGCCTGGCCGGGCTGGTCGCCGCGGCGCAGGCCGGGCTGGGCGTGCTGGCGCACTCGCGCGGCCTCGTCCCGCCCGGGCTGGCGCCGGTGCCGGCCGGTGCCGGGCTGCCGCCGCTCGGCGAGGTCGAGTTTGTGGTGGCACACCGCCGTGCGGTGCCCCCGCCGCCGGTCGCCGCCCTCGCCGCGGCGATCGAGACGGCCGGCCCGCCGTCCTGAGCACCGCCGAGGCGGTCACCGGCACGGTCGATCGGCCGCCTTCGCCGCGGCCGTCACCGTCCTGAGTAGCGCCGAAGCGCCGCCGCTGGCAGGCCGCCGGGCCAACTTCGCCGAGGCCGTCGGCACGGGCGGCCGCCGTCCTGAGCCCGGCCGGGCGGCGCCCGGCGGGGTTGCCCGGCCAACTTTTGCCGCGGCCGATCCGGCGTCCTGAGCGTCGCCGGGGCGGTCACCGGCACGGTCGATCGGCCACCTCGCCGCGGCCGTCGCCAGCGGCCGTCGCCGGGGCCGGCCAGCGTCCTGACCAGCGCCGAAGCGCCGAGGTGGCCGCCGGCGCCCGGGCGCCGGCGCGGCCCGGGCACCGTCTCGGCCGATCCGGTAGGCAATACGTTTGGCCGACCCGCCATCGTCCTGGAAACGCGGGCTTTACCAGCGAGAAATGACATTCCCCTCCCTTGACGGCGGTCGGCCTGGATGTCGATAGTGGGCGCCAGGGCAAAACGATTCGCCGAGTCAACAGCCGAACTCGACCGCGGGAGGTGGCATGACGGTCCCGGTGGCCGAGCTCGTCGGGGTGTCCAAGCGGTACCCGGGCACCGACGCCAACGCCGTGCGCGGGGTTGACCTGCAGCTGCGCGAGGGAGAGTTCTTCTCGCTGCTCGGGCCCAGCGGCTGCGGCAAGAGCACAACGTTGCGCATCATCGCCGGCCTGGAGACCCAGACCGGCGGGACGATCCGGATCCAGGGCCAAGACATGGGCCGGCGCCCGGCCAACCGGCGCCCGACCAACATGGTCTTCCAGCACCTGGGCCTGTTCCCGCACCTGGACGTGGCCCGCAACATCGCCTTCGGGCTGCGCCTCAAGCGCGTGCCGCGGCGGCAACGCGACGCCGAGGTCGACCGGATGCTGGAGCTGGTCCACCTGGCCGGGTTCCGCGACCGGTTCCCCGACCAGCTCTCCGGCGGCCAGCAGCAGCGGGTCGCGATCGCGCGGGCGCTGGTCAACCGGCCGGCGGTGCTCCTGCTCGACGAGCCCCTCGCCGCGCTCGACCTCAACCTGCGCCAGCAGATGCAGCAGGTGCTGCGCGAGGTGCAGCGCACGTCCGGCACCACGTTCCTGTTCGTCACCCACGACCAGACCGAGGCCATGACGCTGTCCGACCGGATCGGCGTGATGCGCGACGGCGAGCTGTGCCAGGTCGGCACCGCCGAGGACCTCTACCGGCGCCCCACCTCGCGGTTCGTGGCCCGGTTCATCGGCGACGCCAACGTGCTCGACCTCGACGTCGTGGACGGCACCGCCACGGTGGCCGGGCGGGCGGTGCGGGTGGGCGCCGCGGGCAGCGGCACCGCCGTGTCGGTCCGGCCGGAGGACGTCCTGCTCGCCGAGGCGGCCGGGCCCGGTGACGCCCCGGACGGGATCGCGGCGCGGATCGTCTCGGCCACCTACCTCGGCGCGCACCTGCGCTACGACCTGACCACCCCCGACGGGACCGCGCTGCGCGCGGTGCGCCCGGCGAACGCGGCCCGGCTGCCGGTCGGCGGCGACGTCGTGGCGCGCTGGCGCCCCGAGGACGCCGTCGTCCTGGCCTAGCTCGCACCGTACCCCTAAAACAAACAACCCCTGACGGACGGCCGGTGCCGTCCGTGGAAGGAGCCTGCCATGCGAGACCTGCGGATCAGCCGCCGCGGCCTGCTCGGCGCGGCCGCCGCCGTGGCGGCGCTGCCGCTGCTGGACGCCTGCGGCGGCGACATCGACACGAGCCCGAACACCACCGAGAGCAAGCCCGGCGGCAAGGAAACCATCACGATCTTCGCGTTCCTCGGCAACCGGCTGGCCGACATGCCGAAGGCGTTCGCCAAGGACTACATGAGCCGGCACCCCAACGTCGAGATCAAGATCTACGAGGACAGCAACGCCGTCGGCTACCCGAAGATCCTGGCGAAGAAGCAGACCGACCCGAACAACCCGCTGGTCAACATGGGCTTCTTCAACTCGCAGATCTCCGCGCAGGGCGACCTCGACGGTACCTGGAACAAGCTGGACTACGCGGCGCTGTCCAACGCCGCCGACGTGAGCGACACCTTCCGCCGGGCCAACGGCAACGGCATCGGCATCGGCGCCGACCAGATCGGCATCGTCTACAACACCAAGAACATCAAGACCGCGCCGGGCAGCTGGGCGGACCTGTGGGACGACCGGTACAAGGGCAAGCTCACGCTCTTCGACTACTGGTGGCAGGTGGTGCTGATGGCGGCCCGGCTGGGCGGCGGCTCGCTGCAGAACATGGAGCCGGGCTGGCAGCTGTGGAAGGGCAAGGCCAAGAACATCCGCACCCTGGTCACCGCCAACCCGGAGTGGCAGCAGGTGCTCAGCAACGGTACCGCCGACATCACCAGCTGCTGGAACGGCACCGGCCTGCAGTTCAAGGACGCCGGCGCGCCCGTCGACTACGTGGTGCCGGCCGAAGGCGCGATCGCGGTGCCGGTGTACCTGCAGACCTTGCAGGGCAACAGCCAGAACCAGCAGGAGATCTGCCTCGACATCGTCAACGAGATGCTCGCGCCCAAGTGGTGCCAGATGTGGTCGGAGACGGCGGTGCAGGCGCCGGCCAACGGCAAGGTCACCCTGCCGGCGAACCTGGCCGCGCTGCCCGGCTTCCAGAGCCAGAACGTCCAGAAGCTCATCTCGGTGGACTGGGGCCTCGTCGCGCAGCAGAACACCGCGTGGCGGTCCCGGTGGGACGCCGACATCAAGGCGAACATCTAGCCGGATGCGAGCACCCCGCTACCTCCTCGTGCTGCCGGCCCTCCTGCCGACGCTCGTGGTCTTCGCCGGCAGCCTGATCCGCCTGGCCGACCTGGGGCTGCGCCCGTACGCGCGCGGCCACATCGGCACCGGCGCCACGCTGGACAACGTCCGTCGTTTCGCCGCCGACCCGTACTCGTGGCGGGTCCTCGGCGACACCGTGACGCTCGGCGCGGTCTGCGCGGCGTGTGCCGTGGCGCTGGCCTATCCGATGGCCCTCGCCCTGCACCGGCTGCGCAGCCCCGCACTGCGGGGGGCGGCGTTGTTCCTCATCTTCTCGCCGCTGCTGACCAGCGTGGTGGTCCGCGCCTACGGGTGGAACGTGCTGCTCGGCGACGGCGGGGTGCTCAACCGCGCGCTGCTGGGCGCGGGCGTGCTCGACGAGCCGCTGCGCATCATGTACGAGTTCCCGGCCGTCGTCGTGGCGATGGTCCACGTCCTGGTGCCGTTCGCGGTGTTCCCGCTGCTCGGCGTCGTGGCGCAGGTGCCGCGCTCCGCGATCGAGGCGGCGCACGACCTCGGCGCCGGCCGGCTGGCCGTGTTCTGGCGGGTCACCTTCCCGCTGACCGGCCACGGCGTGCTGCTCAGCGTGCAGCTGTGCTTCGCGCTGACGATCAGCGCGTTCGCCACGCCGGCGCTGCTCGGCGGCGGCCGGGTCCAGGTGCTCAGCGGCCTGGTCTACACCAACATCGGCGCGGTCGACTGGCCGATCGCGGCCGTGCAGTCGTTCGCGCTGCTGCTGGTCACGCTGCTGGTGATCGGGCTGACCAACCTGGCGGCCCGGCTGATCGGACGGAGGCGGCCGTGACCGGCAACCGCGGGTTCACCGGCACCGTGCTGGCGCTCGGCCTGGCCTACCTGATCGCACCGCTGGTGTTCGTGGTCGTGAATTCGTTCAACGACTCCAGCTACGGCGGCTGGCCGCCGCCGGGGTGGTCGCTGCGCTGGTACCACCGGCTGGCCGACCAGGCGGGATTCGGCCACGCGGCGCTGCTCAGCCTGGGCATCGCCGCCGTGGCCGCCGCGCTGGCGGTGGCCGCGGGGACGGCCGCGGCCGTGTCGCTGACCCGGTTCCGGTATCCCGGCCGGCGGCTGATCGACGCGTTCCTGGCGGCGCCGTTGATCATGCCGAAGGCCGCGCTGGGCCTCGGCGCGTTCATCCTGTTCCTGCAGGCCGGGTTCTACGGCACCGGCACCGCGCTGGTGGTGCTGCACTGGGTGCTCGTCCTGCCGTTCGCGATCAACATCGTCGGCGGCGCGCTGACGCGGGTTCCGCTCGTCTACGAGCAGGCCGCCCGCGACCTCGGCGCCGGGCCGGTGCGGGCGTTCGTCTCGGCCACCCTGCCGCAGCTGCGCCGGTCGCTGGTCGCCGCCTACGTGCTCAGCTTCATGATCAGTTTTGACGAGGTCGACACGACCGTGTTCGTGGTCTCTCCCGAGCAGGCCACGCTGCCCGTCTCGATGTACCAGTACCTGCAGAAATACCAGGACCCGACCCTCGCCGCCCTGTCCACGCTGCTGATCGGTGCCACATTCGCCGTCGTCGCCGTGGTCATGGCGACCGCCGGCGCGTCCGCGCTGTCGGGCGTGCAGCAGGCCGGCCGGGCCCGCCGGAAGGAGCGTTCCCGTTGAGCCCACCACCCGCCCCGCCCGTCGCGGTGCTGACCGGCGCCGCCGGCGGCATCGGCAGCGCGACCGCCCGCTGCCTGGCCCGCGACGGCTTCCGCCTCGCCCTGGTCGACCGGCCCGGACCGGCCCTCGACGCGCTCGCCGTCGAGCTCACCGGTGCCGGCCACGAGGCGCTCGCCATCGGCTCCGACGTGCGCGACCCGGCCGCGGCCGAGTCCGCCGCCGAGGCGGTCCAGGACGCGCTCGGCGGGATCGACGCGCTGGTCACCTGCGCCGGGATCGGCACCATCGACCCGATCGAGCGGACCACCGACGACGTGTGGACCGACACGCTGGCCACCAACCTGTCCGGCACGTTCTGGTGGTGCCGGGCCGCGGTACCGCGGATGCGGGCCCGCGGCGGCGGCGTCATCGTCGCCGTGTCGTCCACCACGGCGCTGACCGGCCTGCCCGGGCGTACCGCCTACGCCGCGGCCAAGGCCGGCGTGCTGGGCCTGGCCCGCACTCTGGCCATCGAGTGCGCCGCCGACGGCATCCGGGTGGTCGCCGTCTGCCCGGGCGCGACCCGCACCGACCTCGTCCGGCAGGGCTACGCCCGGGCCGCCGACCCGGCCGCCGCCGAGCGGGCGCACGCCGCGCTGCAGCCGATCGGCCGGCTGTCCGAGCCCGCCGAGATCGCCGAGACCATCGCCTTCGCCTGCTCACCGCGCGCGGCCACCGTCACCGGTGCGACCCTCGTCGTCGATGGCGGCTACACCGCGGGAGGACCGTCGTGGAATACCTGAGCCGCCGCGCCGCCGTGCTCGCCGCCGCCCGCGCGCAGGGCGCCGACGCGCTCCTCGTGACGAAGCTGACCAGCATCCGCTACCTCACCGGCTTCACCGGCACCGCGGGGGTCCTGCTGCTGGCCGACCGGCCGCTGCTCGTGGTCGACTTCCGCTACGGCGCGCAGGCCCGCGAGCAGGCCGACGTGGACGTCGAGGGCGACTGCGCGCCGCCCCGGCTGTGGCCCACCGCCCTGGAGCGGCTGCCGCGCGCCGGCACCCTGGGGGTCGACACCCGCAACCTGACCGCCGAGCAGTATCTGTCCCTTGTGGACACCGTCGGCGCCGATGCGATCGTCGCCTGCCCCGGCGCGGTGGAGCGGCTGCGGGCGGTCAAGGACGCCGAGGAGCTGGTGGCCCTGCGCGACGCCGCCGACCTGGCCGAGGAGCTGATCCGGCGGCTGCCCGGCTGGCTGCGCCCGGGCCGGACGGAGAACGAGATCGCCGGCGAGATCGAGTTCGCCCAGCGGCACCTCGGCGCGGAGCGCAGCGCGGCACCCATCCTGGTCTCCTCCGGCGAGCGGTCGGTGCTGCCGCACGGTCAGGCCTCCGCCCGGGTACTGCGGGCCGGCGACCCGGTCGTCGTGGATCTCTCACCCGTGGTGCGCGGCTACCGCGCCGACCTGACCCGCACGTTCCACCTGGGTGCGGCGCCCCCGCAGTACCGCCGCCTGCACGACGCGGTGATCGAGGCGCACGGCCGGGCGATGGCTGCGGTCCGCGCGGGCGTGCGAGCCAGCGCCGTCGACGCCGTCGCCCGGTCGACGCTGGCCGGGCACGGCCTCGACGGGTACTTCCGCCACTCCACCGGCCACGGCATCGGCCTCGATCAGCACGAGCCGCCGCTGCTGTCGCCCTACGACGACACCGTCCTGGAGGCCGGCATGGTGGTGATGATCGAGCCCGGCGTCTACGTGCCCGGCGTCGGCGGCACCCGGCTGGAGGACGCCGTCCTGGTCACCGAGGACGGCTGCACGCCGCTCACCACGTCCGACCCCGCGCTGCGGGAGATCTGAGCCGTGCCGGTCACCACCGCCGCGCTCACGGTCGGCGCCGGCGACGTCGTGCTCGCCGACGCCGCGGCCACGAGCTACTTCGCGGACCTCGCCGATCGGCCCGGCGTCGTGGCGTCGCAGTACCCGCCCCGGCGGGAGGCCGCGGAGGCCTTGGCCGCGCTGGTCGGCCGGCGCCGGCCGGAGCGGGTGGTCGCCGTCGGCGACGGCGCCACCCTCGACGTGGCCAAGCACGCCCACGCCGGCGGTGCCGAACTGGTCCTCGTACCGGTCGGCGCCGAGCCGTGGCGGGCGTTCGCGCCGTTCACCAGCCTCTACGAGCCGTCGGGGCAGCGGATCAGCCGGCCCGCCCCGGCGGTGGCCGCCGCGCGCGTGGTCATCGACCCGGCGGCGCTGTCCGCCCGGGCCGCCCCGGTCCGTGCCCTGCAGCGCGCCGACACGGCGGTGCACGCCGTCGAGGTCCTGCTCAGCCGCCGCGCCCAGGAGTGGGACCGGGCCCACGCGGGCGCCGCCCTCGCCGCGCTGCGCCGGGACCGCCCGGCGGACGACGTGGTCGCGGCCGGGCTGGCCGCGACGGCGTTCGCCGCGACTGGGCTGGGCCTGGCGCACGCGGCCGCCTCGCCGCTGGGCGCGGCCGCGTTGCGCACCCACGACACGGTCAACGTGCTGCTCGCGCCGTACGTGGCGGAGTTCTGGGGCGACCGGGCCGACTGGACGGCCGTCGCGGAGGGCCTCGGCGCGGCGCCGGCGGCCGCCGCGGTCGCCGAGCGGCTGCGCGGGCTCGCCGCCGCCGCGCGGGTGCCGGCCACGCTCGGCGCCGCCGGCTTCGGCTGGGACAGCGTCACCGCCGCGATCCCGGCCGCCCTGCGCAGCTCCGGCATGCCGTGGCTGCCGGAGCCGGTCGACGCCGCCGGGCTGCACGCGCTGCTGCGCCGGGCATGGGCCGGATGACCCGGCTACACCAGGCTCAGCCCGCCGTCGACGCTCAGCGTCTGCCCGGTCAGGTAGCCGCACGCGCCGCTCACGAGCAGGTGCACCAGCGCCGCCAGCTCGTCCGGCTCGCCCATGCGCCGCAGCGGGATCCGCTCGGTCAGCTCGCGCTCGGCGTCCGGCTCGACGGCGAAGCGGGCCGCGAGCAGCGGCGTGCGGATCGCGCCCGGGCACACCGTGTTGGCGGTGACGCCGTGCGGGCCGTACTCCAGCGCCAGCTGCCGGGTGAACGCGATGACCGCGCCCTTGGCGGCGGCGTAGCCGGCCCGCGACGGGATGGGCCGCAGCGCGGTCAGCGACGCGACGTTGACGACCGCCCCGCCGCCGCGGCGCACCAGGTGCGCGACCGCCGGCCGGCACACGTAGAACGCGCTGGAGACGTTGGTGTCGAGGTTCCAGCGCCAATCCTCGTCGGTGGTGTCCACGACCGTCCCGCCGCGCACCGCGCCGGCGGCGTTGACGACCGCGCCGAGGTCGCCGTGGCGGTCCAGGGCGGCGGCCACGGCCGCGTCCGCCGCCGCCGGGTCGGTCAGGTCCGCCGCGTGGACGCTGACGGCCGCCGCGTCGAACGACCCGGCCGCCTCGGCCAGCCGGCCGGCGTCCCGGTCGACGAGCGCCACCGGATGCCCGGCGGCGGCGAGCCGGTGCGCGCAGGCCAGCCCGATGCCCGACGCGGCGCCGGTCACCAGCACAGGAGCGGAAGGAGTCGCCGATGAGATCACGACCCGAGGCTAACAGCGCGACCGGGGACGCGCCGTGGGTCCTGCGCGGCGGGCGGCTGTTCACCCCCGGCCGCGACCCGGCCGTCGCCGACCTCGTCGTGGCCGGCGGCACGATCGCGGCGCTCGCCCCGCCGGGCACCGTCGACCTGCCCGACGTCGTCGACGCCGACGGCCTCGACGTGCTGCCGGGCGCGATCGACCTGCACGTGCACTTCCGGGATCCCGGGCAGACCCACAAGGAGACGGTGGAGACCGGCACGGCCGCCGCCGCGTGCGGCGGCACGACCCTCGTCTGCGACATGCCGAGCACCCAGCCGCAGGTCGTGACCGCCGAGCGGTACCGCGACAAGCGGCGGTCCTGGACCGGCCGGGCGGCGGTCGACTTCGCGCTCTGGGCCGGCGGCACCGACCCGGCCGAGCTGGCCGCGATGGCCGCCGAGGGCGCGATCGGGGTGAAGGTCTACATGGCCACGTCTCCCGGCTTCGAGCAGCTTTACTCGCCGGACCGGGAGACGGTCCGGCGGGTCCTGGCGGTGTCCGGGCGGCTCGGCTGGGCGGTCTCGGTCCACGCCGGCGACCAGGCGGCCAGCGACGCCCACCGCGACCGGCTGATCCGGGCCGGGCGGCGCGACCCGGCCGCCGTGCTGGAGGTCAACCGCGGCCCCGGCAACCTGTCCGGGCTGCGCATCGTCCTCGACCTGGCCGCCGAGCTGGGCGGGCGGGTCCACCTGGCCCACCTCAGCGCCTACGGCGAGGCGGCGCTCGAGCTGTTCCTGCGGGCCCGCGCCGCGCACCCGGGGCTGACCGCGGAGAGTTGCTTCCCGGCGCTCAGCGAAGAGGAGGACCTGCCCCGGCAGGGCGTGGACGTGCTGCCGACGGTCTTCGCCGCGCCGGTGCGGCAGCGGCTGTTGCGGGCCCTCGCCGACGGCGGGATCGACGCGGTCGCCACCGACCACGCCCCGCACACCCGCCGGGAGAAGGACCCCGGCCGCACCGACGCGTGGGCGGCGCCGGCCGGCTACCCGGCGGTGGAGACCTCGCTGCCGTTGGCCTATGACGCGGTACTGCGCGGGCTGTGGCCGCCGCGCCGGTTTGCCGACGCCGTCGCCGCCGCGCCGGCCCGGATCCTCGGCCTGCCCGGCAAGGGCGGGCTGCGGGTGGGCGCCGACGCCGACCTCGTGCTGGCCGACCCCGCCTCGACCTGGCTGGTCGATCAGGCGCGGCTACACTCCAAGGTCGGCTGGAGCCCGTTCCATGGCCGGCGGCTGCACGGCCGGCTGCGCACGACCTACGTGCGGGGGCGGCCGGTCGCGCACGACGGTGAGATCCTGGACCCGGGCACCGGCCGATTCGTCGGGCGCCCGGGCCCACACGACAGGGACGACGAGGCGGGCGGATGAGCACCGGAATGGCCGACCCGGCGGGCGCGAAGCCGACGCTGCGGGACGTCGCGCGGGCCGCCGGGGTGCACCTGGCCACGGCGTCGCGGGCGCTGAGCGGCTCGAAGACCCGGCCCGTCAACCCGCAGACCGCGGCGCTGGTCCGCCGGGCCGCGGCCGACCTGGGATACGTGCCCGACCAGGTCGCCCGGAGCCTGCGCACCCACCGCACCCCGGCGATCGGCGTGCTCATCCCCGACATGTCCAACCCGGTGATGCCGCCGCTGGTCCGCGGCGCCGAGCAGGTCCTCGCCCAGCACGGCTTCACCACGCTGTTCGCCGACACCGACAACGACCCGGCCGCGGAGACCCAGCGGCTGCGGATGCTGCTGTCCTGGCGGGTCGCCGGCCTGATCCTGGCCACGGCCCGGCGCGACCAGCCGCTCGCCGCGGAGCTCACCCAGTCCGGCGTGCCGGTGGTCATGATGTCCCGCAAGCTCGACGCGACCCCCGTGCCGTCGGCGACGGTGGACGAGTCAGTCGGCATCGCCGAGGCCATCGACCACCTGACCGGCCTCGGCCACCGCCGCATCGCCTACCTCGGCGTTCCACTGTGGACCAGCGCCGGCCACGAGCGGCACGTCGCCTTCACCGACCTCATGCGCGGCCGCGGCTTGCCGCCCCCGCCGCACCACGTCGTGGTCTGCGACGGCTACTCCGAACGCGACGCCGAGGTGGCGCTGCGCGCCCTGCTCGCCGCGCCCGACCGCCCCACGGCCGTGCTCACCGGCAACGACATGATGGCCCTGGGCTGCTACGCCGCGATCCGCGCGGCCGGCCTGCGCTGCCCCGAGGACATCAGCGTGGTCGGCTACAACGACATGCCGCTCACCGACCGGGTCGAGCCGCCGCTGACCACGGTCCGGGTGCCCTACTACGACGTCGGCCGCCAGGCCGCCGGGCTGCTCGTCGACGCCATCCTCGACGGCGGCTCGGCCAACCGCTCGATCCGGCTCACGCCCAGCCTGGTCGTGCGCAACTCCACCGCCCCCGCCCGCCCGTGAGATCCGGTCGCGGCCCCGCCGCTCGTGCGGTTCGCCGCAGCCGTCAGGGCAGGTGAGGGTGTGTAAGATCGATCCGACGAAGGAGTTCGGGTGAGCGAATTCGATGTGCGGATGATCGTCCTGTCGACCGACGACCTGGACGAGTCGATCCAGTTCTAC
The DNA here is from genome assembly GCF_050948465.1 of Dactylosporangium sp. CA-092794. Taxonomy (NCBI): domain Bacteria; kingdom Bacillati; phylum Actinomycetota; class Actinomycetes; order Micromonosporales; family Micromonosporaceae; genus Dactylosporangium; species Dactylosporangium sp. CA-092794. The sequence continues at coordinate 6,373,408 of NZ_CP192044.1, forward strand.
GGCGACACGCTGGGGATGCCGCTGAAGTTCCGCGACGGCGCCCACTTCGCCGCCCTTGACGGCGGCTCGGTCACCCTCGCGCTGGCGACCGCGGTGGATCACCCGCTGCCCGGCAAGGTCGTGGTCGGCATCAAGACCGCCGACGTCGACGCGGCCGCGAAAGCGATCGAGGACAGCGGCGGCGCGATCGTCAAGGGGCCGTACAACGACGCGCACGAACGCCGCGCCGTGGTCTACGACAACAAGGGCAACGGGCTGGTCTTCTACAGCCCGCTGCCCCGGTGAGGGCGCTGACTCAGCTCAGCAGGATCAGCAGGGCGGCGCGCGCGTTCGCGGCGTTCGGCTCCTCGCCGGTGATCAGGTCGGTGTAGACGAACGACTCCACGATGCGAACCATCAGGAATGCGAGATCGTGCACCGCGATGGGCTCCGCGAGCAGCGACCTGTCGTAGTCGGCCTCCAGCAGTTCCTCCACGGCGTGCGTCAGGTTCATCTGGAAGCCGCCCGCGTTGGTCGTCAGCAGCCGGAGCGCGCGCGGGCCCTCCCGCTCGAGGTACGCCCGGAAGAACGGCGCCTCGATGACACTCCTGGCGAACGCGCCCATGATCTCGGCGACCCGCCGGGGGCCGGTCACGGTGCACTGCGCGCGCGCCCGGTCGAGTGTCCGGATGCCCAGCCGGGTGATGACCGCCGTCAGCAGCGCGTCACGCGAGCCGACCCAGCGGAACAACGTCGTGCGGTCGACGCCGAGGGCGGCGGCGACGCCCTGCATGTCGACACGCTCGCCGCGCAGGAACATCCGGTACGCGGCCTCGATCGCCTTGTTCTGGTTGGCGTTGGGGCGGGCGTGCAACGCCGAAGTCACGGGTTGCGGCAACGCTAGACGCCGACCGACGTGAGGAAGGCGCCGATGTAGGCGGCAGTGGCGTCTGGACGCTCCTGGGGATAGATGTGTCCCTCTCCCCGCAGGATCAGGATCCGCGCGCCGGGGATCTGGCGCGCGGTCGCCTCCTGGGACTCCGCGGCGATGGCGAGGTCGTTCTCGGGAACGATGAACAGCCACGGCTGGGTCAGGCCCGGCAGGATCTCGTCACGGTCGTTGCGGTACAACTCGGTCAGGCTGATCGAGGTCAGCACCTCGGAGCTGACCAGGCTGGCCGCGGCGGCGCCCTTCTTCACGATCGCCTCGACGCTCTCGTGCACGAAGAGCGCGGCGAGCATGGCGGCCATGGCCTCCTCGTCTCCCTGCAGCGCCGGGAGTGCCAGGTTGCCCTCGCGCGTGTTCTCGAGCAGGCCGGCGATCGGCACGCCGGCAAGGCTCACGGCGGCGACGACCGAATCCGGGTGCCGGGAGACCAGCCGCATCCCGACGGCGTTGCCGAGGGAGTGGCCGACCACGACGAACCGGTCGACGCCGAGGTGCTGCAGGATCGCCCAGGCGTCGTCGGCCATCTGCGAGACGGTCGGGTCGGTGGTGACGCCGGCCGACCGCCCGTGGCCGCGCGAGTCGATCGCGATGTGGCGGTACGCGGGGAGACCGTCGATGACCGTGCGGAACAGTTCGGCGGTGAACAGGAAGCCGTGCAGCCACACGATCGTCGTCGGGCTGCCGCCGGCCTGGCGGGCCGGGATGTCGTCGTAGTGGAGCTCGGATCCATTGACAATCACGGATGACATGGTTCGCCCTTCGGCCCTGCGCCGCCCACCCCGTCGCTGCGACGTTTTCTAATAATGTTGCAAACGACTGTGCCCCCCGTCACACGAGCTGTCAACAACAGATTTCAAAAACGTTGCAGCGCGATGGCCATGAACTCGGCCGCGACCGGTCCGCCCGCCCACCGTCGCTACCCGCCGAGGGGCGCGTTCGACCCGCGCGGGGGTCGCCGGGCCGATGAAGCCCGCGACGCGCACCAGCCGAGGTACCCGCTTCACGGAGCCGCCTGACCATGGTCGGGATCGACCACCCGCGCGGCCCGGGCCGCGGCCTCCTGCCACTGCCGGCGGATCGCGTCAAGCTGCTCCTGGTGGAGCCGGATCGCCTCAAGCTCGTAGCCGGACTCGACGGCGAACCAGGTGCCGACCAGATTGGTCCGCTGCTTGCAGGCCACGTCGGCGACGGCCGTGCGGATCTCCTCGGGTCCCGGGGCCGCCGACCGCAGCCACGCGGGGTGGTCGTTGCCGGCGTCGAGCGGCGAGGGGTACCGGTAGCCCTCCTGCCGCATGCACTGCGCCCATGCCTCGATCACCGCCGCCACGCGCGGGTCGGTCCGCGACTTCTCCCACATGCCGACCGTGATGGCGTCGGCCACGTGCGTAGGGTCGATGTCGTCCGCGCCGATCGTCTCGCGGCGGGCCTGCGCGGTGCACCCGCCGTCCGGGATCGGCCGTCCCCGGTACCGGCCCGGGAGGCCGTCGGTCGACTCCCCGGTGGCGCTGCCGCTGAGTACCAGCCGCTCGGACGGCGACAGGGAGGCGCCGGGCAGCGGCTCGCCCGCCGTGCGGGCGTCGGCCGGCGGCAGGTGGTAGCCGTACCGCTGCGCGGTGGCCGGGTCGGACACACCGTAGAGCCGGTCGACCCGGTTCGAGTCCGGCACGTGGACGGCCCGGACGGTCCAGGTGAGGCCGAACCCGTGCATGCACTCCGCGATCCGTAGCTGGACCGCGTCCGCGATGAGGTTGCGCTGGGCCGCGGTCGGGCGGTACGTCTCGGTCGGCAGCACGAGGTCCGGCCCGGTGCCGGGCGTGGGCGGTGCGGGCGGCACGGAGACGGACGGGGCGCTCACCGGGATGAGCCGGTCCACGGCCGGCGGCCCATCCCCGCGACCGGCGGCGGACGAGCATCCGGCCACCGCCGCGACGATCAGGACGGCCGGCACGACGGCCCCGCGGACGGGCCGGCGGCGGGCAACAGCAGGCATCGCGACTCCCTCGGATGAACGTTCACCGGATGCGGTCCCGTGCACGGGCGCGCCGACGGCCGGCGCCGGCCACGGCGGCGCGCCCGGTGTCGCGGGCGGGCTCAGTCGGCGTAGCAGATCTCGGTGTCCGAGGATCTGATGTTGTTCAGCAGGGTGCCGAGCTGTGAACCGGCCAGCTGCCAGCCCGGCTCGCCGTACTGGGCCAGTACCAGGTTGGGGCCGGAGTAGTTGGGGTTGTACCAGATCCGGATCCGGCAGAAGACCTCGTAGTTGCGGTGCGAGCCGTTGTTGTTGCCGATGCGCTCACCCTGGCCGGTGCCGGAGCTCTTGTACGTGAGGCTCGTGCTGCCGCTGACGGGATAGTCCGGCACGTCGCCACTGATGTTCGCGAATGATCCGCTGTAGGACTGCCCCCAGTAGATGCAATGGCCGTTCTGGAAGCCACAATTCGCATCGACGGTGGCCGAGTGCGCGGTGCCGGCCGGGAGCAACGCGACGGCGGTGGTTGCCGCGGCCGCTGTGATGAACGCGAAGACGCCTCGACGTCTCATGGAAGCCCTGCTTTCTGCTCGCTGCGATGTCTGACGATGAGGTCGCGGAGTGATCCGCTCGGGCGCCGGCCGATCCATGTTCGGGCGGGCCGCCATCGGCGCTGCATCCATCGGGCATCGTGCGGCCATCGAAGGTGCCGCCCGGCTGGCGCAGCGCACAAAACCCGCGTCGTCACCACCGCCGGCGTCCACGTCGTGGGCGCTGTCGCGGTCGACCGGGTACCACTGGCACCCCGCGGCGACGCTCTCCGAACCCGGCTTCGATACCGACCAGCGGACCGGGCGGTCGTGTGCGACCGGCTCGGGCGGCGGCGCCGTGGTCGTCTACGCGCCGCGCCGGTTCACCAGCCGCGAATGTCCGGTCCTTGGTGCACAGATCACCACGCGTGGCAGGCTTGCGGATAGCGTTGGATCCAGTCGCCCTGGTTGATCCAACCGTCGATCGTCTCCATCCGACGTTCACGGGCCCGCGGCGGGTCGGGTGCCCAGAAGACCTGGCCCGGCGCATAGGTGCCTTTACGAATCCCGTCCCCGCCGGGCTTGTCAAAGATGATCACTGGCGTGGGAATGCCGTCGGTGACGATGTACTGCCACGGGCAGATGGTTGCCCTGGAACCGGGCGACAGCCGAGTCAGCACCAATGCGGCCGAGCTCGCCACCAGCACAACGGCAATGACGCCGACGAGCATGCGACGGTGGCCAAGGTTCCGGCCACGCGCTCGGGCAGCCGGCGACTTCTCCACCGGCCCTTTGACCTCCAACGTCACCACGGCGCTCGGGGTCTGACCGCGGCCGGATTCGTCGTCGGAGCCGCGCCGACCGGCGTCGCTCACCTGGTAGGCGAGTTGTTCGCCATCGCTGGTGAACCCGCGCACATCCAGCGGTGGCTGTGCCGCGCCAGGGTGTGTCGGCAGCGCTGGGGCGAGCGGCGGTTGACCGCGCAGAATCCTGAGGTGAACCTCCTGCAGGCGCGGGGAGGGTTGCGTCCCGAGACTGTCGGACAGTGCCCGGCGGAGTGCGGCGTAGACGTCCAGGGCCTGAGCCGCGTACCCGACGCCGCTCAGGGCGGTCATGAGTGGGGCGGCCAGTTCCTCGGAGGTCGGGTGCTGGACAAACAACGGCCGAAGTTCCTGGACAACTTGCTCGGCGTGGTTCAGTCGCAGCCTCGCCTCGGCCCAGCTGGTGACGACCGTCAACCGTTCCTGTCGGAGGCTGTCGCGGATGCGCCCGACCCAATCGCCCGAAATGCCGGCCAACGCGACCGGTTCCCAGTTGGCCAAGGCGCGGTCGAGCAGGTCGGCCGTTTGTCGCGGGTCGGCGGAGACCTTCGACTCGATGACCAACTTACGCGCGTGATGCAGGTCGACCAGCAGCGGATCACAGTCGGCGAGGTACCCGCCCGAAGCGTGCCGGAACTCCAGCATTGTCGGTGGGCAACCGGCTCCGCGCAGGAGCTGACGTAACCGGGTGACGTGCGTGGCCAGCACGTTGCCAACCTTCTGGGGCGGTCGGTCGCCCCAGACGCGCTCGATCAATGTGTCGACGGGGACCGAACGGCGCGGGGTCAGCAGTAGACAGGCCAGCAAGCAGGCCTGTTTGCCCGATCCGAGATCGACCGGACGCGCGGAAAGATCCAGCCGGAGTGGGCCGAGCAGCCGTAACACCGGCTGATCAGCTGCGGCTCCTTCGATCACACCCGTCATTTTGACCAGCGTCCATGCGCTCCCGCAATCGGTATGCAAGGCAAATGACATCGGGTCCGCGAACAGTACGGCAAGCCATCTATGGCGAGTTGGCGGCGCGATCGCACTTCACGGGGAGGCCTGATGCGACTGCGTATCCTCGGGTCATTGTCGATCGATGATGAGACCCCTTTCGGTTTGTCCGCCACGCGCCGGGAGGGCCGGATTCTCTGTGCCCTGCTCCTCAGTGCGAACCGGCCCGTCCCAACCGGCAAGCTGATCGAGATGCTGTGGAATGAGCGGCCGCCGGCCACCGCGCGACAACAGCTCCAAAACTGTGCTGCCGCGTTGAATCGGAGCCTGCGCCACCGACTGGACTCCACCGGCGTGGACCGGACACAGGCGGGCTATGTGATTCGGGTGCCGTGCGAAGACCTCGACGCCTCGCTCTTCGACCACACCGTGAGGACCGCACGCCGGCTCGTCGCCGAACGGCGGGTGGAGGAGGCCGTGGACGCGTTCCGGCTCGGTCTGCGCCTCTGGCGGGGCGACGTTCTCGAGGGCGTGGACCTCGGTCCGTTCCATCCGCTGGCGGTTCGGCTCTCGGAGCTGCGCCTCGCGGTGATCGAGGAGTGCGCCGCCATCGAGCTCCGGCTCGGCCGGCACCGAGCCGTCATCGCGGAGCTCACCTCGGCCGTGCAGGCAAACCCGTATCGAGAGGAACTGGTCGGGCTGCTGATGGAGGCTCTGGCGGCGTGCGGACAGGTGACCGCGGCACTGGACCTGTTCCGGTTCACCCGCGAACGCCTGGTCGCCGACTATGGGCTGGAGCCAGGTCCGCTGCTGCAAACGCGGCACTCCAGGATCCTGCGTGGCGACCGCGAGACCGTCCACCGGCCCGAGGCGGGACTTGCCGACCGGACGGAGCTGCTGACCGCCGCCCTCGCCCAGCTGGATCACGTCCGAGCCCAGCTCTTCATCGCCCTCCACGGCATCCCGCGCTCCCCGAGCGGTCAGCGATCAACCACGGAGCCCGGCCGAACGGTGGCCTAGCGCCCCGCGCCCGTGTGCTCGGCGGCCCTTCCGCGAGGGAGGGCCGCCGAGCGTCAGCCGGGCGGGGTCGTCGGACTCGGTGTCGGGGGTTGACGGTCACGTGCGCGGAGGCGACCGCCGGGAAAGGGGCAGGGACCGGAAGTCTCCGTGATCATGCGTGACCCGGCGTCGGCACCAACGGTTTTTCATGATCGTGGAGCGCTGATGTACCCCTGTGTACCGAAAGGTTCCGGGATCATGGCAAACCCGTGGTGCGGCCACCGCGGGCATCATGATCACGGAGACATACGTCCGGCCCGGCTCGCGCCGATCGGCGGCTGCGCCCGAGGAGCGTCCGCCCCGGTCCGCCGCGCCGCCCCCGGGTCGGCGTCGATGATCGCTTGTGCCGCGCCGGTGGCCGCCGACGCCCAGCCTGCGGCGGCCGCCGGCGGCCGTCTGACATCAACCAGCGGAGACGTCAGGTCGCGGCGCCGAGGTAGTGGCCCAGGTTCCGCTCGACCTCCTCGACGCCGACCTCGGCGAAGAGCTTGGCGAACTGCGGCCCGCGGGCCTGGAAGCCGGGCCAGGTGACCGAGGTGGTGAACGCGGCCCACGAGGCCCGCAGGTGCGCCTCCGGCGGCAGGGTCGCCCGGTTGATCAGCGCTTTGGCGCCCAGGACGGCGGCCTTGTCGAACGCGGCAATGCGCGCGGCCGTGTCGTCGACGAACTCGTCGAGGTCGGCGTCGGGGATGGCCCGGGTCACCCAGCCGTAGCGCTCGGCGCGGTCGGCGTCGAAGTCGTGGCTGGTGAGGATCGCCTCCAGCGCGCGGTCGCGGCCGAGCAGCAGGGACAGCCGATCGGCGCCGCCTCCGCCGGGGAGGACGCCGGTGGCGACCTCGGGCTGGCAGAAGATCGCGTGCTCGCGGCTGGCGTAGCGCAGGTCGAAGGCGAGCGTGAGCTCGTCGCCGCCGCCCCTGGTGCGGCCGCGGATGGCGGCGATGGTGATGAACGGGGCGTGGGTCAGGCGCTGGGTCAGGTCGATGAACAGCGGGGTGGAGTCGGCGGCGGTCTGGGTGAGGAGTTCGGCGAACTGGTTGAGGTCGGCGTGGTTGAAGAAGTACCCCGGGGTGGCACTGTCGAAGATGACGACCTGAATCTGCTCGTCGCGGCCCAGCTCGTCGACGACCTCGGACAGCTCGGCGACGGTGTCGGCACCGACGACGTTCACGGGCGGGTTGGCGAAGGTGACCCTGCGGATCTTCGGTGTCACGGCCTGGATGTCGAACTGCGTCATGGTGTGGTCCTCGGTAGAAGTGTCAGTTGGCAACAAGGGTCTTCAGCGCCTTGCGGGCGCTCATGTCGCGATAGCCGTCGGCGATCCGCTCGAGGGTGACGGTCTGGTCGAATACGCGTCCGGGATGGACCGTGCCGTCGAGGATCGTGGGGAGCAGCTCGTCGATGTAGGCGCGGACCGGTGCGGGGCCGCCGGTGAGGGTGATGTGGCGGAGGAAGAGGCTGCCGAGGCCGATGGGGGCTTCCTCGTACTGCGGCACACCGACGCGGCTGATGACGCCGCCGGGCCGGACGATGCCGACGGCCTGGTCGTAGGCGGCGCGGTGCCCGACCGCCTCCAGCACCTTGCTGACGCCGCCGCCGGTGAGATCCATGACCGCGGCGATACCTTCCTCGCCGCGTTCGGCCACGATGTCGGTCGCGCCGAAATCGCGGCCGAGGTCGGTGCGGTCCGGATGGTGGCCCATGAGGATGATCCGCTCGGCACCGAGGCGCTTGGCGGAGAGCACCCCCAGGAGTCCTACCGCGCCGTCGCCGATGACGGCGACGACATCACCCCCGGTGACGTGGGCGCGGACGGCGGCGTGGTGGCCGGTGCCGTAGACGTCGGAGAGGGTCAGCAGCGAGGGCAGCAGGGCGGAGTCCTCTGCGACGGGCAGAACGACGAGGGTCCCGTCGGCCTGGGGTACCCGAAGCGCCTCGGCCTGGGAGGCGCTGAACAGCCCGCCGTGAGGGCAGGACGCGTGTACCCCGGCGCGGCAGAGCTCGCAGGTGTTGTCCTGCCAGGTGAAGGTGCCGACGACGAGGTCGCCGCGCTTGACCGTGGAGACGGCGGGGCCGGTGTCCTCGACGACGCCGACGAACTCATGGCCCACCTGTATGCCCCGTTCCAGCGCCGGCAGGCCGTGATACGGGTGCAGGTCGCTGCCGCACACGCACGAGCGGGTGACGCGGACGACGGCGTCGGTGGGCTCCTGGATGCCCGGGTCCGGGACCGTCTCGACCCGGACGTCGCCCGCGCCGTACATCAGTGCTGCCTTCATGCGGTCCTTGCTCCTTGACGGGTGCGTTCGCCGGCGGTGATCCGGCCGCGATCAAGGCGACCACCGTCCGGCCGGTTGCGGGAGTCCGCGCTGAGGGGGTCACCGGCAATGACTCCCATAACGATCACTGGTAGTCGTACGGTGGACGCCGTGGACAGCAGAGTGGAGATCCGCGAGTTCCTGACCTCCCGGCGGGCCCGGATCAGCCCGGCCGAGGCGGGCCTGCCCGCCGGTGGCAGTAGCCGCCGGGTGCCGGGGCTGCGCCGCGAGGAACTGGCGTCGCTGGCCGGGGTGAGCATCAGCTACTACATCCGGCTGGAGCGCGGCGACGCCACCGGCGTGTCCGACAGCGTGCTGGACGCGATCTCCCGCGCCCTCAAGCTCGACGACGCCGAACGCGCCCACCTGGCCGCCCTGGTCCGCGCCACCGGACGGCGGGCGCCGCGAGCCACGGCCACGACCCGGCTCCGGCCGGCGGTGCAGCACATGCTGGACTCGCTGACGGAGGCGCCGGCGATCGTGCACAGCCCGCGTCTTGACATCATCGGCGCCAACGACCTCGCCCGCGCCGCGTACTGGCCGATGTTCGAGATCGAAGCGGTACCGAATCTGGCCCGGTACGCGTTCCTGCACGCGACCGGCCCGACCGACACCACGGCGTGGCCCGACTGGGACGCCATCGCCGATCAGCTCGTGTCCATGCTGCGCGTCGCGGCCGGCCATGACCCGCACGACCGGGGCCTGACCGACCTGGTCGGCGAGCTGGCGACCCGCAGCGACGAGTTCCGGCGCCGCTGGGCCTCGCACAACGTGCACCGGCACACCAACGGCGTCATCCGCTACCTGCACCCGGAGGTCGGCGAGCTCACCCTTAGGTACGAATCCTTCGATGTCGCCGCCGAGCCGGGACTGGCGCTGAAAATCTACAACGCCGAGCCCGGTTCCCCCTCCGCGGAGGCGCTGCGCCTGCTCGCGACCTGGTACGCGAGCCGGAAGTCGCCCGCCGCCGAGGTCACGGCGCGCGACCCGGGGTGACGGCCGCAGGCCGCGCGACAACCAGGGGTTGACAACGACAACCAGAGGTTGTCATTGTGGCTGGGTGGGCGAACATGGTGCAGCTCAGGCGCGGGCGGACCTCATCGGCCGGCTGAAGGAGGTGCGGGCCGCGGCCATCGAGCACGCCCGCATCGCGCGGGAACTGGCCCGCGAGCGGCGGCGGCTGATCGAGGCCCTGCTGGCCGAGGGGCTCTCGCAGGCCGACATCGCGCGGGAGCTGGGCGTGACGCGTCAGGCGATCCAGAAGATGGTCGAGGCCGGCGCCGAGCGGCCGCGGCGGTGAGACGCAAGGGTGTGCTCTACGACGCGGGCCGGGTGCTCTGGGTCAACTGGCGTCCCGTTTTCGATCCCGCGGTGGTACGCCGCGAGCTGCGGATCATCCGGGACGACCTGCACTGCACCGCCGTCAAGATCTGCGGCCGCGACCTCGACCGGCTCACCTTCGCCGCCGAGGAGGCGCTGGCGCTGGGCCTGGAGGTCTGGTTCTCGCCCGAGCTGTGGGACCGCGGCCCCGCCGCCACCCTGTCGCACATCGCGGCGGCGGCCGAGGTGGCGGAGCGGTTGCGTCGCGGCCGGCCCGAACAGGTGGTGTTCAGCGTGGCCACGGAGGCGACGCTGTTCATGCGCGGCATCATCCCGGGCCGCACGTTCCAGCGGCGGTTGGCGAACCTGCGCCCCGAGCTCCGGGCGGGCCGCCACGTCGCGCCGCTGCGGGAGTTCCTGGCCCACGCCGCCCGCGACGCCCGGCGCGTGTTCGGCGGCCCGATCACCTACGCCGCGCTGCCCTTCGAGCCCGTGGACTGGGACCTGTTCGACATCGTGGGCGTCGACCACTACCGGGAGGCCCGTAACGAGGCCGGCTACGTGGACCGGCTCCGGCCCCTGCTGGCCCGCGGCAAGCCGGTCGTCGTCACCGAGTTCGGCATGCGCACCTACGAGGGCGCCGACCGCGACGGCAACCTGGGCACCGGCATCACCGACCCGGCGACGTCGCTGCTCCACCTCGTCCCGCTCGTGGGGCGGCTCGTCCGCCCGCGGATCAAGGGTCGCCACGTGCGGGACGAGGCGCTCCAGGCGCGGCGCATCGTCGAAGACCTGACGATCCTCGACGCCGCCGGCGTCGACGGCGCCTTCGTCTGCACCTTCGTCGAGCCGCTGTCCACCCACGATCCGGACCCCCGCTACGACCTGGACATGGGCGCGCTGAGCCTGGTCAAGACCTACGCCCGCGGCCACGGCACCACCTATCCGGATCTGCCCTGGGAGCCGAAGCAGGCCTTTCACGCCGTGGCCGGCTGCTACGGGCGGACACCACCGGGCCGGGAGGGTCACTGCGCGGTGTAGCCGCCGTCGGTGGCGAAGTACGACCCGGTCGTGTTGGAGGCGCGGTCCGAGGCGAGGAACGCGACCAGCTCCGCGACCTCCTCCGGGCGGCCCAGCCGGCACGTCGGGTGCAGGAAGGCCGCGCCGGCCGCGCCCGCCGGGGACAGCATCGGGCTCTGCACGAAGCCGGGGCCGACGCTGTTGATCCGGATGCCGTGCTTGGCGTACTCGAGGGCGGCGGTCTTGGTCATCCCGACGACGCCGTGCTTGGCCGACACGTAGGCCACCTGCCGCGGGAACCCGACCGAGCCCATGACCGACGCCATGTTGACGATCGACCCGCCACCGTTGGCCAGCATGGCCGGGATCTCCGCCCGCAGCGAGTAGAACACCCCGCTGAGGTTGACCGCGATCACGGCCGCCCAGCCGTCGAGGGGGTATTCGCCGGTGAGCGCCCGCGGCCCGCCGATGCCGGCGTTGTTCACCGCGACGTCGAGCCGGCCGAACGTCTCCACCGCCGTGGCGACCATCGCCTCGCACGCGTGCGGGTCGGTCACGTCGGCGTGGTGCGGCTGGGCCGGCTTGCCGATGGCCTCGGCGACCCGGGTCGCGGCGTGCAGGTCCACGTCGGCGACGAGCACCCGCGCCCCGCGGCCGGCCAGCAGCTCGGCGCAGGCCGCGCCGATCCCCGAGCCCGCGCCGGTGACCAGCGCGACCTTGTCCGCGAAGTCCGTCATGCCGGCGCCGCCGCCGTGTGCGCGGCCGGGCGGGCCACGACCGAGCCGGCCATCCGGTCCGCCCACTCCGGCCAGTCCTCGAGACCCAGGAACCGGCCCAGCCGGCCGAGCTGCCCGGGCGGGTCGTCGACGAGGTCCTCGTACGTCATCGTCAACAGCCGCTGCGGCCGCGCCTCGGCGATCGCCTGCTCGGCCTGGCCGGCGAGGAAGGCGCACAGTCCGCGGTACCGCCCGGCGTCCCGGCCCCGCTCGGCGAGCGTCTCGGCGGTCAGCCGGTGCGGCAGGTACGGTTCGACCTCGGCCGGTACCCGCTGCCCCGGTGCGACGTCGAACGGGTCGACGCCGTAGCGGCCCGCACACTCCACGCGCAGCTGCATGAGCTGGAAGCAGCTGTGCCGGCGCATCGACTCGGCGGTGTCCGCCCAGTTGCGGGTCAGGTAGACGATCCCCGCGCCGGGGAAGTGCCGCAGCAGGTGCGGGGCGATGTTGCTGGAGCCGCCGGACCGCTCGACCCACCGCCGCCGGCCGGTGAGCGAGGCCAGCCGGTCCAGGAACATCCGGTGGTGATCCACCAGCGGCTGCGCCGGGAACCGGGGCACCAGCCCGGCGAGCGTGTCGTAGAGGCCGTCGGGGTCGGCCGAGATCTTCGGCAGCGTGGTCGTGAGGATCAGCGGCAGCCCGGCGAGGTCGCCGGCCCAGCGCCCGCCGGCCGGGTAGCGCACCTCCGACGGCGCGAGCCCGAGCCGGAAGAGCGTGGCGAGCTGGACGTGGGGGCGGCTCAGCAGCGACCAGTAGTCCGGTCCGGTGAGCGCCTCGCCGCCGGCGGGCCAGGGCACCCACATGAAGAACTCCTGGGCCGACAGGGTGCCGGAGTGCTGGGCGAGCAGGTCCGACAGCAGCGTCGACCCGCACCGGCCGGGGCTGATGATGATGGCATGGTCCATCGCACGTCCTAGTGATCGATGAGGGCGCCCTGGCGCAGCCAGGGCATGACGATGTCGCGGACGGCGGCCGGCCGGTCGACGAGGAGCGTGTGTTTTCCGCCGGGTACCGTGACGATCCGGGCCTGCGGCAGCACCCGGCGCACGTCCGGGGCCAGCTCCACGGCGCCCGAGGCGTCGCCGAACACGCACAGGACCGGGCACCGGATCGCGGCGAGCCGCTCCTCCGGCGGGATCCGGCTGGCCGGCACGTCCCGGGTGAGGCTGGTGGCGCCGAGCACCTCCCGGATGCTGCGGGCCCGGGGGCCGTCGTCGCCCGGCAGGAAGGCGTCGGCCCGGCCCACCCACCGGGGCACCCGGGCGAGCCACGCCGCGGTGGGCGGCGTGGACTCCACGGCGGCGATGGCGGCGACCCGCTCGGGGTGGCGCGCCGCGTAGCCGAACGCGATCCCGCCGCCGAACGAGTTGCCGAGCAGGTGGACCGGGCCGGTGACGTCCAGCGCGTCCAGCAGCGCCGCGAGGTCGTCGACGAAGTCGTCCAGCGCGTAGCCCTCCGCCGGGCGCTGCGTGTGCCCGTGCCCGCGCAGGTCGTACATGATCACCTGGAAGCCGGCGGCGGCGATCGGGTGGGCCATGGTGAGGTACCAGCTGGCCAGGGTGTCCAGGGCCAGGCCGTGGATGAGCACGGCCGTCGGGGCGGTGCCGGGCCCGCCGGGCGCCGGTTCGCCGGGGACCGGGCGCGGATCGAGCCGCTCCACGTGGACGGACAGGCCGTTGGCCGCCACCGTGCTCATGCCGGGGTGCCCACCTTGCCGGCGCCGGCGCCCACGCCGGCCTCGTCCAGCGCGGCGGCGATGTGCTCGACCAGCCGGCCGACGCTGAGCTCGCGGACCGCCTCCAGGTCGAGGCCGGCGATGAACTGGGCGAAGTTGACCGCGTCGCCGTAGCGGACCTGCAGGCGCCCGGCGAGCGAGACCACGTCGATGCTCTCCAGCTCCAGGTCGTCGGCGAACGTGGTCGACATCGTGATCTCGCCGCCGACTCCGGAGTCGTCGCGGATGGCGTACAAGATCTGGGCGACCTCGGTGAGGATCGCGGCTTCGTCAGCTGGCATCGGATGTCCCTTCTCGTGGTTCGTGCTCCGGTCCCCAGGTCCAGCCCACGACGTAGCGCCGCGGCGGCAGGCCCTCGGGGTTGGCGATCTCTCGGTGGGCGACCAGGTAGGTCCGGCCGGCCACGGCCACCGTCAGCGTGTCCGCGCCGGCCGCCACCACCGCGAACCGCCGGGGGTGGCCGTCCAGGCCCGTGCCCTCCGCCTTGGCGGCGGCCTCCTTCGCGGCCCAGAAGCGGGCGAACCAGACGCGGCGGTCCGCGCCGGCCGCCGCCGCGTCGAGCAGCCGCCGTTCGGCGTCGCCCAGCGCGTACGCGATCGTGCTGTCCCGGTGGTCGGTGACCTCGGCGACGTCGATGCCGACGCCGGGGGCGTCCGGCGGTGTGCCGGGCGGGCGGGGCCTGGCGATCGCGACCGCGACCTCGGCGGTGTGGGCGAGCGACACGTCACAGTCCCGGTAGCCGCGGCCCCCGCGCGGGTACACCCGGGGCCGCCCGTTCGGGTCGTTGCCGACGGTCAGCTCGATCGGGTACACGTCGGTGTGGCCGTCGTCCCACAGCCGGAAGCGCACGGCGTCCTTGACCGCGATCCGGCCCAGCAGCCACTGCCTGCGCGCGGCGAGCGGCTGCCGCTCGTAGCCGGCCACGCCGCCGGCGCCGAGCACGCCGCGGGCGGCCAGGCCGCGGGTGACCGGGTCGGTCCAGCGGTCGTACGCCACGGTCCACCCCTCCGGCCGGCGCTGCGACATCGCGTGGCGGCCGGGGAAGCGCTCGGCCGGGCGGATCGCCGGGTGGCTGGCGAACTGCCGGTGGAGGCACCCCTCCAGCTGTGCCCAGACCCGGCCGTCGACGGCGAGCTGGGTGTCGAAGACGAGCCGCGCGGCGTCGACCGACCGGATCCGCACGACGCAGCCGACGCGCGTGCCCGGGGCGGGCGCGGGCCCGAAGAACCGGGCGTGCCCGATCCCCACCGGCAGCGCCCCGAACGGCTGCGTCGTGAAGAGCCAGTCGCCCATGAGCTGCGACCCGTTGTCCAGCAGCGCGCCGGGCGGGTCCCCGGCGGTCAGCACCCCGCGCACGTGCCGGTCGCCGATGGCGGTGACCTCGGTCAGGCCCTGGAACGCCGGGCCGTGGAACAGGAAGCGCTCGGCGTACATCCGCTCGGCGCTGATCTGCGGCGGCCGCTCCGTGGCCGGGTCGGGCCGCCAGACCTCGGGCGCCTCGGCCGGGTAGCCCGCCGCCACCTCGGCCGTGGCCCGGGCGAACTCGCCGAAGGTCACCGACAGCCGGCCCGGCCCGGCGGGCTCGACGGCGATCTCGACGTCCTGCGCCGGGGCGGCGACGCACCAGCGGTTGAAGCGGGCGTCGCGCACGGCGACCACCCGTGCGCCCGGCGCGGCCCGCTGGGCGGCGTCGATCATGTGCTGCAGGACGGTGGTGGCGGGCACCACGGGAAAGCGGTCCTCGACCTCGGGCCAGTCGTCGGGCTGGGCGAAGAAGCAGTGATCGCGCAGGTACGGCATCGCGTCGACGGAGACCCGCAGGACGCTGCGGTGCGCCGGCCCGTCCGCCGCGCCGTCCAGCAGCGAGGCGAGCTCGGCGGCGGCGCTGGACTCCCCGGCGAGCTTGCGCAGCGCGGCCAGGGCCGGCGATCTCGGCGCCGGCACGGCGGTGTGCGTCGCCACGGCGGCCGGCGGTGCCATGACGGCCGTCCCGCCGCCCCCGTCGCCGATCGGCGCGGGCGTCGGTGTGGGCGCGGGCGCGGTCCGGCCGAGCAGGTCGCCGGCGCCCGCACCGAGGCGGAGCAGCGGTGCGCCGAGGTCGAGCCGCACGATCGGCCCGCGGCGGGGCGGCCGGCCGGCGCCGCCGGCGTCGAGGGCGCTCAGGTCCGGCGCGGCGCCCTCGGCCCACAGGGCGGTGGCGACCCGGCGCAGCTGGTTCAGGCCGGTGCGGTGCGCGACGTTGACCGGTACGGCGAGGTGGGCCCGGCCGCGCAGGTTGTCGTCGATGACCGAGGCCAGCTGCCCGACGCCGAGCTGCAGGAACACCCGGAACCCGGCGTCGTACATGGCCTCGACGGTCTCGCGGAACCGGACCGGCTCGAGCATGTGCCGCATGGTGAGCTCCCGCACGAGGGCCGGGTCGGCCGGGAACGGCGCCTGCAGGGTGGCCGACCAGACGGGTACCCGGGGCGGCTGGACCTGCCAGCGACGCAGGGCGGCACCGATCGACTCGAGGCCCGCGGCGAACAGCGGGGTGTGGAAGGCGGACCGGAACGGCAGCCGCTGGCAGACCAGGCCCTCGCCGCGCAGCGCCTCGATGAGCCGGTCGATCTCGCCTTCCGGACCGTTGACGATGCACTGCGCGGGCGCGTTGTCGTGGGACAGCACGACGCCCGGGTACTCCGCGAGCCGCGGCTCGGCCTGACCCGCCGCGCAGCCGAGGACGGCGAACGCGCGGCCGGGGACCTCGAGCGCGGCCGGGTCGAGCGCGGCGACCACCTCGTCGATCGAGTCGATGCTGACCTGACCGCTCGTCACCCCGGCGGTCCACTCGCCGATGCTGTAGCCGGCGACCAGGTCCGGGGTGATCCCGATGCGGTGCAGGGCGTTGTCGAGCAGCCGGCC
Source organism: Dactylosporangium sp. CA-092794 (assembly GCF_050948465.1). Taxonomy (NCBI): domain Bacteria; kingdom Bacillati; phylum Actinomycetota; class Actinomycetes; order Micromonosporales; family Micromonosporaceae; genus Dactylosporangium; species Dactylosporangium sp. CA-092794. The sequence continues at coordinate 6,389,721 of NZ_CP192044.1, forward strand.
GAGCTCGACCAGGCCGGCGCTGTGCTGGCCCAGGTCGGCGGCGGACCACCGCCGGTCGGGCAGGCCGAGGCGGGCCGCGACGTCGGCGGTACGCGGGCCGAACTCCGCCTCCGGCCCGGGGAACACGAACGCGAGCCGCCCGGGCTCGTCGCCGGCGAGCAGCGGCTCGGGGCTGAACCAGATGTCGCGGGCGCCGCGCCAGGCCTGCCCCCGGGCCACGGCGAGCCGCGCGGTCGCGAGGCGCTTCGCGTCGGGGCCGACGATACCGAGCCGGCAGCGCTCGTCCCCGGCCGGTCCGGCCCGGCGGGCCCGGGCGGTGCCGAGGGCGCGCACGGCGCTGTCGTCGGTGTCGAGCAGGCGGGCCAGCGCGGCCGGGTCGGCCGCGGCGAGCCACAGCACCTCGTCCGGCTCGTCGACGCCGGCCGCGGCCGCGACCCCCTCGGCCACGGCCCGCACGGGCGCGGGCCCGGTCGTGCCGGCGCGGGCCGCGAACGCCTCCGGCGCCTCCTCGAGGACGACGTGGGCGTTGATGCCGCCGAACCCGAAGGCGCTGACGGCCGCCCGGCGCGGCCCGTCGCTCTGCCAGGGCCGGGCCGACCCGATCGGCGCGAACCGGGTGCGCGCCAGCTCCGGGTGCGGATCGTCGCAGTGCAGGGTGGGCAGCAGCACGCCGTTGAACACCGCCAGGGCGGCCTTGATCAGCCCGGCGATGCCGGCCGCGGGCATGGCGTGGCCGATCATCGACTTGACCGAGCCGAGCACCGGCCTCGGGCCGGCGCCGGGCGGGCCGAACACCTCGGCGATGGTGTCGAGCTCGGCGGCGTCGCCGGACGGCGTCGCGGTACCGTGCGCCTCGAGCAGACCCACCGCGTCCGGCGCGGCCGGGTCGAGGCCGGCGGCCGCCCAGGCCCGGCGGATGGCGAGCACCTGCCCGGCGGTGGCCGGGTTCATCATGCTGGTGGCGCGCCCGTCGCTGGACACCCCGCTGCCCCGGATCACCGCGTAGATCCGGTCCCCGTCGCGCACGGCGTCGGCGAGCCGTTTGAGCACGACGACGCCGGTGCCCTCGCCGATGAGCAGCCCGTCCGCCGCGCGGTCGAACGGCCGGATCTCGCCCCGCCGGGACAGCGCGCCGAGCTGGCTGAAGACCGACCACAGGCCGACGTCGTGCACGTGGTGGACGCCGCCGGCGAGCACCGTGTCGAGCCGGCCCCGGTGCAGCTCGGCGATCGCCTGGTCCACCGCGACGAGCGACGAGGCACAGGCGGCGTCCAGCGTGTAGGCGGGGCCGCGCAGGTTCAGCCGGTTGGCCACCCGGGAGGCGGCCAGGTTCGGCACCACGCCGATCACGCCCTCCGGCTGGTGCTTGCCGAGCCGCTCGTCGAAGCGCTGCCGTACCGCCTCGATCCGGCGTTCCGGCAGGTCCGGCATCAGCTCACGGAGCACCTGGACCACCTGGCTGGACAGCCGGACCCGCTCGTTGTAGCGGACCTGGCCGGGGGTGAGGAAGCCGCCCCGGCCGAGGATCACGCCGACCCGGTCGCCCGCGGGCAGCCGGTCCGGGCCACCCGCGTCGTCGATCGCGGCCGCCGCGACCTGCAGCGCGATGAGCTGGTCCGGCTCGATGTCGGCGATCGAGGCGGGCATGACGCCGAACCGCAGCGGGTCGAACGTGGCGAGCTCGTCCACGAACCCGCCGCGCCGGCAGTACAGCCGGTCCGGGCGGTGCGCCTGCGCCGGGTCGTAGAACTGCGGATCCAGCCGGTTCGGTGGTACCTCGCCGATCGCGTCGCTGCCCGCGACCAGGTTGCGCCAGTAGCCGTCGAGGTCGGCCGCGCCGGGCAGCAGCGCCGCCATGCCGACGATGGCCGTCCGGTCGTCCTGCACCGCGGTCACCGTCCCTGCGCGGTGTAGACGACCGAGGTGACCGCCGGATCGCCCCAGGCCAGCTCGCCCAGCAGGCTCAGCGCCCCCTCCTCGGGGTCGATGAGCCCGATGCCGCGCCGGGCGTACTCCCGGCCCAGTTCCGCGGTGACCATGCCGCCGTGGCCGCCGGCCGGCGCCCACGGTCCCCAGTGGACGGTCAGGCAGCGGTTGCCGGTGCCGGCCGCCCAGCGGGCGCCGATCGCGTCCAGGGCGTCGTTGGCGGCCGCGTAGTCGGCCTGGCCGCGGTTGCCGTCCGTGGCCGTGACGCTGCCGAAGAACACCACGAACCGCGGCGCGGCCTTCAGCCCGTCCAGCGCGCCCAGGACGGCCCGGGCGCCGGCCACCTTGGTGTCGAAGACCCGGGCGAACGACCCCGGATCCTTGTCGGTGATCAGCTTGTCCTCGATCACGCCGGCGGCGTACACGAGCCCGTCGATGCGGCCGTGCTCGCCGTGGACGGCGTTGAGGAGCCGCTCGGTCGCCTCCGCGTCGCGGACGTCGAGGCAGTGGTACCGCGCCCGGGCCCCGGCCTCGCCCAGCTCCCGCAGCGTGGCCCGGACCTCCCGCCCGGCCAGGATCGCCTGCGCCGTGCGGGCGATCTCCGCCGGTGCGGCGTTGCCCTGCCGGGCGAGCGCGGCGCGCAGCGCGACCGCGTCGGTGGCCGAGGCGAGCGCCGGGTCCTCCGGTCCGTCCGGCAGCGGGGTCCGGCCGATCAGCTCGATGCGGCATCCGGCGGCCGCGGCGAGGGCCCGGGCGAACCACGCGGTGATGCCCCGCGCGCCGCCCACCAGCACCACGACGGAGTCGCGGTCCAGGCCGATCGCGCGGGCCTCGGCCACGCCGTCCCCGGCCGGGCCGGCACCGCCGGCCGCGAGCGGGCCGAGGCTCGCCGGCGCCAGCCGGTAGGCGCGCCGCGCGCCGCCGTCGCGGTGGACCACCGGCGCGCCGTCCGCGGCCAGGAGCTCGTCGACGATCTGCCGGGCGAGCCGGTCCGCGGGTTCGGCATCGTCCACGACGGCCAGCCGCACGGCGGTCGACGGGTACTCCAGGGCCATGGTGCGGAACAGGCCGCGCAGCCCGTCGGCGGCGGCGCTCGTGTCGGTGGCCGCCAGCACGTGGCGCGGCCCGCCGGCCAGGACCCGCTGGATCAGCCCGAACGCCCCCGGCAGCAGCGGCGCCGGTCCGCCGGCCAGCCCGTCGAGCAGGACGAGCCCGTCGACCCCCTCGACGGCGCCGGGCTCGGCCACCGTGCCGGTGCGCACGGTGGCCCCGGCACGGTGCAGCAGCTCGGCCACCTGCGCGGCGACCGGGCCGGCCCCGGTGACCAGCAGCGTCGCGCCCGCGAGCGCGGTCGCGGGCCGGGCCGGCGGGTCGGCGGCGGCTACCAGGGCGGGGAGCAGGCGCGCCGGCGCGACCCCCGGCGGCGCGTCGCCGCCCACCGCGGCCTCGGTCCGGCTCTGCGTGGGAATCGACGCCGGCTCCGCCACCGGCGGCGTCAGCGCGTCGCTGAGCCGCGCGGCGAGCCAGTTCACCATCGCGCGGACGGTGCGGGCCTTGACGAGCTCCTCGAGCTCGGTGTCGTCGCCGTCGGCGGTCAGGCCGAGGCGGGCCGCGACGTCGCCGGCCACCTCGGCCCGCTTGATGGAGTCGATGCTGAGGTCGGCCTCCAGGTCCAGGTCGAAGTCGATCAGGTCGACGGGATAGCCCGTCCGCTCGCTCAGTACCGCCAGCACCGCACCCCGGAAGTCGAGCTTCGGCGCCTCCACCGTCAGCGTGGCGCTCACCGTGGTGGTCGCGGGCGTGCGGCCGTCGTCGGTCCGGGTGGTGAGCCAGCCGACCATCGCGCGGACGGTGCGGGCCTTGACGAGTTCCTCGAGCTCGGTGTCGTCGCCGTCGGCGGTCAGGCCGAGCCGGGCCGCGACGTCGCCGGCCACCTCGGCCCGCTTGATGGAGTCGATGCTGAGGTCGGCCTCCAGGTCGAGATCGAGGTCGATCAGGTCGACCGGGTAGCCGGTGCGGTCGCTGAGCACCGCCAGCACCGCACCCTCGAAATCGAGCCTGGCCGACGGTCCTGTGCTCGACGGTACCGGCACCGGTGCGGGCGGGGCGGGCACCGGCGGGCCGGCCGGGGTTGGCACCGCCGGGCTCGTCGGGGCCGGCACGGCCGGGCTGACCGGGGCCGGCACGGCCGGGCTGGTCGGGCTGGTCGGGCTGGTCGGGGGCGGCACCGGCAGCGGCAGGGGTGGCCGCTCGGCCGGGGTGTGGCCGAGGTAGGCGAGCATGATCTCGCGTTGCGAGGCGATGATCTCGCGGTTGGTCCGCAGGACCTCGGCGACCAGTTCGTCCTGGCCACGCCGCCCGTTGCGGTTGTCGTGGCCGTCGGCGGGGGGCTTGGTCGTAGCGGTCATGGACAGCTCCTTGATGGGTCGTGGGGGTCTCAGCCCGCCGGGGATGCAGTTGCCGTCGCGGTCCCGGACCAGCTGGCCGTCGACCGTCCAGAAGGGACGGTCGTCGGGGCCGGCCGCGGTGGCCTCGGCGTGGTCGCGGTCGTGGAACAGCCAGCCCGTCCGCACCGGTGCGCCGGCGCAGGCCAGCTGCGCGACCGCGGTGAGCAGGTCGCGCAGTCCCTCGCCGGTGCCCCGGTCGCAGGCCACGGCGAGGTGCGGCCGGTCGCCGAGGACGGCCCCCACGAGGCGGGTGAGCACCTGGCCGGGGCCGGTCTCGACGAAGGTCCGCACGCCGGCGGCGTACATGGCCTCGATCTGCTCGGCGAAGCGGACCGGCGCGCCGATCTGGGCGGCGAGCTCGTGCCGGACCTCGCCGGCGGTCGCGGGATAGGCCGCGGCGGTCCGGTTCGACCACACCTCGACCTCCGGTGCCGCCACCGGCTGCGCGGCGAGCACCTCCGCGAAGCGGTCCACCGCGCCGGCGACGAGCGGGCTGTGGAAGGCGCAGGCGACGTCGAGCCGGTGCGTGGTCAGACCGGCGGCCTGCAGCGCCGCGATCGCCGCCCGCATGTCGGGGGTACCGCCGGAGAGCACCTGCTGCGCGGGGGAGTTCCGGTTGGCGAGGACCACCCGGCCGGTGAGGCCGGCGCCGTCCAGGACCGCGGTGACCTGCCCGGCGGTGGCGCTGACCGCGGCCATGGTGCCCGGGTCGTCGCCGGCGGCGCCGAGGATCGCCTCGGCGCGCTCCCGGCTGAGCCGCAGCAGCGCCGGCGGGTCGTAGGCGCCGGCCACGCACAGCGCGACGAGCTCGCCGTAGCTGTGCCCGGCGGTGACCTCGGGCCGCACGCCGAGCCGGCCGAGGAGGTGGGCCACGGCGAGCCCGCCGATGCCGAGGACGGGCTGGGCCACCCGGGTGTCGCGGAGGCGCCGTTGCTGCTCGCGCTCGGTGGCCGCGTCGAAGGCGGCGGGCGGGAACAGCAGGTCCGCGTGCTCCGGCCCGAGCTCGAGGTACTCCCGCAGCTCGGGAAACGCGACGAACAGTTCGGCCAGGGCGCCCGGGCGCTGGCTGCCCTGGCCCGGGAAGAGCAGCGCCAGCTTCCCGTCGGCGGCGCCCGGTGGCGGCTGGATCAGCCCCTGCTCGGGGTCGTGCTCCCCGGCGAGCGCGCGGCGGAGCAGCCGGTCGAGCTCGGCGACGTCGCGGGCGACGATCGCGAGCCGGACCGGGCCGGAGCGCTCGTCGGCCTGGGCGGCGGCGGTGGCCGCCAGGTCGCGCAGCCGCCACGGCCGGCCGTAGCGGTCGGTGCCGCGCAGCAGGTCGGCGAGCCGGCCCGCCGCTGCGTGCGCGGCCGGCTGGTCCCGGCCGCGGAAGCAGAACAGCTCGGCCGGCCACTCGTCGCGGGCGTGGCGCGGCTCCGGGGTGCGCGGGTCCGCGGCGAGCACCACGTGGTAGTTGGTGCCGCCGAAGCCGAACGCGCTGACCCCGGCGATGCGCCGCTCGGCCGGCGCCGCCCAGGGGCGGGCCGCGGTGGCGAAGGCGAACGGGCTGGTCTGCGCGTCCCAGGCCGGGTTCGGGCGGTTCAGGTTGATCGTCGGCGGGCGCACGCCGGTGTACAGCGCCAGCGCGGACTTGATCACCCCGGCGAGGCCGGCGGCGCACTTGGTGTGCCCGATCTGCGACTTGACCGAGCCCAGCGCGCAGCCGCCCGGCCGGGCACCGGCGTCGGCGAAGAGCCGGGTCAGCGTCTCCAGCTCGGTGCGGTCGCCGACCACCGTGCCGGTGCCGTGCGCCTCCAGCAGGCCGACCTCCCGCGGCGAGACGCCGCTCTGCGCGTACGCCCGGTCCAGCGCCCGGCGCTGCCCCTCGGCCCGCGGCGCGGTCAGCCCCAGCGCCCGCCCGTCGCTGGCCGCGCCCACGCCCTTGATCACCGCGTAGACGCGGTCGCCGTCCCGGCGCGCGTCGGCCAGCCGCTTGAGCACGACGCACGCGACCCCCTCGCCCAGCGCGATCCCGTCGCCGGTGGAGTCGAAGGTGCGGCACCGCCCGGTCGGCGACAGCGCGTGCGCCGAGCTGAACATGATGTAGTCGTGGATGCCGTTGTGCAGGTCCACCGCGCCGCAGACCATCAGGTCGCTGCCGCCCGCGGCGAGCTCCTTGCAGGCGGCGTCCAGCGCGGCCAGCGAGGACGCGCAGGCGGCGTCGACGGCGAAGTTCGGCCCGCCGAGATCCAGCCGGTTCGCCACCCGCCCCGAGATCACGTTCGCCAGCACGCCCGGGAACGAGTCCTCGGTGATCGCGGGCAGCTGCTGCGCGAGCTCGGCCGGTATCTCGCCCAGGTAGGCGGGCAGCGTCGTGCGGAGCACCTTCGCGTTGCCCAGGTCGCTGCCGGCCTCGGCGCCGAACACGACCCCGGTCCGGGAGTGGTCGGCCCCGGGCGCGCCGTGGTGGTAGCCGGCGTCGGCCAGCGCCTGCCGCGCCACGTCCAACGCCAGCAGCTGGGCCGGGTCGATGCTGGCCAGCGCGGCCGGCGGGACGCCCAGCCCGATCGCGTCGAACGGTACCGGCGGGATGAAGCCGCCCCACTTCGACACGCTGATCCGCCCGGACTGCCCCGGCTCCACCTCCGGCGCGTAGTACGCGTCGGCCGCCCAGCGCTCTGCGGGGACCTCGGTGACCGCGTCGCGGGCGCCGAGGATCGTCTGCCAGAAGGCGGCCAGGTCCGGCGAGCCGGGGAAGACGCACGCCATGCCGACGACGGCCACGTCCAGCGGCGCCGGCCGCGGCCCGGCCGCCGCGGTGTCCGGGCCGGGCGCCGCGGCCAGCGCGGCGATCCGCTCGGCGTGGAACCGCCCCGCCGCGACGGTCACGCCGGCGTGCAGGGCGGCCACGGTGGTCGGCGCGTCGCGCAGCACGGCGACCTGGCCGGCCATGAACATGCCCTCGGCGCGCTGGCCCGCCTCGTCGACGTCGACCAGCGCGCCGTCCTCGCGCCGCTTGCCCTTGCTGGCGATCCGCAGCCGGCCGACGTTGAGCGTCTCCAGCTGTTCCCACACCTGCCGGCCGGACACCCCGGCCGCGTCGAGCTGCCGGCGCATCCGGTGGAAGTCGTCGACGTACGGCGTGTGCAGGCAGCGGGTCACGTGCCCCGGCGCCGTCTCCAGCAGCGCCGTGCCCGTCGCGCCGAGCACCTCGCGCTGGAACAGCGGCTTGATGGCGCCGCGTTCGACCGCCTCGCGGGTGAACAGGTACGCGGTGCCCATCAGCACCCCGATCCGCACGCCGCGGCGGGTCAGCGGACCCGCCATCGCCGCCACCATGGCCGCCGACCGCGCGTCGTGGATGCCGCCGGCGAAGAAGATCTGCACCTGCTCGGCGGTGCCGGCCGGCGCGTCGTCGAGGAACTCCTCCAGGGCGACGGCCTGCGCCTCCCACAGTGGAAAGCTCGTGCGCGGCCCGACGTGCCCGCCGCACTCGGCGCCCTCGAACACGAACCGCCGCGCCCCGGCCCGCAGGAACTGCCGCAGCAGCCCGGGCGACGGCACGTGCAGGAACGCGGCGAGGCCGTCGGCCTCGAGGGCCTTCGCCTGTGCCGGCCGGCCGCCGGCGATGATCACAACCGGCGGCCGGACCTCCAGCACCGCCTCGAGCTGCGCCGCGCGCACCTCCTCCGGCGCGAAGCCGAGCACGCCGACCCCCCACGGGCGCTCGCCCAGCTGCCGCGCGGCCTCGCGCAGCAGGTGCCGGGACTGGTCGCCGGTGGCCAGCGCGAGCGCGATGAACGGCAACGCGCCGTCCTCGGCGACCGCGCCGGCGAATCCGGCCACGTCGCTGACCCGCGTCATCGGCCCCTGCGCCACCGGGATCCGCACGCCCAGCGCCCGCGCCAGCGGCGCGTCCGGCGCCAGCGCCTCACCCGCCGCCGCATCCGTGGCCGCCGCCTCGATCGCGGCGCGGACGCCGCGCACCGCCCGGGTCGTGTTCCCCCAGCGCTGCCGGAACACCGCGGCCAGCCAGCCGTCCTGGCCGACCGGCAGCAGCTCGGCGCCGCCGTCGCGGAGCAGGCCCCGCACGCCGTCGCGCAGCACCGTCTCCGAGCCGTCCATCCGGGCGATCGCGGCCCGCACGTCGTCGGGCAGATCCGACTCGGGCATGAGCGCGAGCTGGCTGTCCAGGACCACGCCGGCCGCACCGCCGACCACGCAGGCGGCGGCGGTGCGCGGCCCGATGCCGCCGGCCACCCATACCGGCAGATCCAGTCCCGCGTCGGCCAGCAGTTGCTGCAGCAGTACGAACGAGCTCAGCTCGCCGGTCCGCCCGCCGGCCTCCGAGCCGCGCGCGATCAGCCCGTGCGCGCCGGCCGCGGCCGCCGCCCGCGCCTGCGCCTGACTGTTCACCTCCACCAGCACCCGGTACCGCTCGGCCGCCTCACGCAGCGGCCACCCGCCGCCGGCCGGCAGCACCACCAGGGTGACCCGGCCGGGCGCGGCGCGCTCCACGTCGGCCGGCGTGGCGGTACAGCCCGCGGGCACCCGCACCCCGATCGGCCCGCCCGACCACGCCGCCGCCCGCTCCAGCGCCCGCAGCGCCCGGCGGTCACCCTCGGCCAGGTCGAGGACGCCGATCCCGCCGCCGGCGGCCGCCGCCGCCACGACGCGCGGGCTCGGCTCCACCGTGCCACACGGATTGACGGCAATGACGAGATTGATGCTGCCGAATGCTGTACTCACAAGACTCCCGTCGATCGGTTTCGGGCGTGCGCAGGCGTGGGAACGCGCACGGCGCTGCCGTGCGCGCCGAGTCGGCTGAGTGTTGTCGCGCCAATGCGAACTGCCAGGCCGTCCGGCCTCACGTTTCGTGTTTTGCCGCCGGCGTCCGCAAACCGGCTCGTCCCCGGCATCTTCCAGCACGCTGCGGCCGGGACACATCATTCGTATAACACGGTCGTCGAGTTGTCCCCGGTTATTCAGAACTCTCTTTGCGGATCGCCCGGTTCACATGTCGATGGTCTGATACAAACCTCGTTGTAGATGCCTCGGGCTGACTCGCAAACGCTGTAGTGCGTGTGCGCGGCAGGCTTCGCCGCCGCTCGACCCGGGGTGCGGACATCGCTCTCTTCACCGTGCCCGCGATCCGCAAGATCCCTGATTTCTTGCTTTCTCAAGGTCTGTGCGACGTGCCGTCGCCGGACCCCGTACCTGATGGAAGGACAAGCATGCACAGGATCCGGTTCTTCGCCCGATCTCTGCTACCGATCGCCGTCCTGGCGGCCACCCAGTCGCTCCTGGCCGCGCCGGCCGCCGAGGGTGCCGTCCGAGCCGAACCGGCGAAGGCGGCCACCGGAGCGCAACTTTTGGCGCAGGCCGCACCCGACGAGTGCTTTGCCGGGGTGGGACAGCCGTACCCGTCGGGGCCGCCGTGCGGGACCGGCACGCCGAAGGTCAACCAGTCCTACGTGTGGGGGCTGACCAGATCGGACGACCGGATCTGGTTCGGCACGGGCGCCAACGTCCAGTGCCTGACCCTGGGCACGAGCCTCGCGCAGACTCAGCCGACCCAGAACGACGACTACGTGTGCGAGTACGGCTCCAGCCAGCTGGCCAAGCAGCTGGGCGGCTTTCCGGCGCAGCTGGGTGACTGGCGCCCGCCGAAGGTGTACCTCTACGACACCTCGGCGGGGCAGCTGACGGACAAGACCGGTGACATCACCGGGCGGTCCAGCACCGACGGGCAGCGGCTCGAGACGACCGTCGGCATGCGCGCCGCCGGCTCGAACAACGGGGTCGTGCTGCTCGGCGGTCCGGGCCTGATCGGCATCAACCTCTTCGCCTTCGACAGCGAGTCCGGCCGGTACCTCGGCTCGACCACCATCCCGGAGTACGGCAACATCCGGCACTTCGTCGTGGCCGACGGCGCGCTCTACGCCGGCGTCGGCATCGGCCCGCAGGGCGACGCCGGGGGAGCGGTGCTGCGCTTCACCGGCCGCACGGCCAACCCGTTCGCGTACACGGTGGTGGGCGCCCTGCCGTCGCAGGTCGCCGATCTTGTCGTGCACCAGGACCGGATCTACGTCACCACGTGGCCCAGCGCCGGCGGTACCACCACGTGGACCGCGGCCGGCGTCTGGGCGAGCCCGCCGCTGGCGGACGGCCGGCCCGGGCTGAACCGCGACGACACCACGGGCTGGCGGCAGGTGTGGAACGTCAACCAGTACGAGCCCGACCCCGTCGTCGCCTCGACCTACGGCCTCGGCGCGCTCGCCTCCTACGGCGACTACCTGTACTGGGGAACGATGCACGTGCCGCTGCAGGCCACGGCGGCGATGGTGCGCAAGTACAAGCCGGCGAACGACCAGCAGGGCGCGCTCGCGGTGAAGAACACCCAGCGCACGGCGAGCATCTTCCGCGCCGGCGGCCTCGACGGGGGCAGCCCTTCGGTCGAGCTGCTCTACGGTGAGTCGGCGCTGCCCGTCTACGACGCGAAGGCGGGCACGTGGGCGCTCGCCTCGACCAGCTACCAGCCCAAGTACGGCGCGTCCGGGTTCGGCAACACCTACAACAACTACACGTGGTCGATGGTGGTCGCCGGCGGTTCGCTCTACGTCGGCACGATGGACTGGGGCGAGATCAGCCAGTACACGCCGCCGGCGGCAATCCCCGGGCTCCGCGCCGCCCTCGGCACCCCGGACAAGTCGACGTTCGGCGCCGACCTGTGGGCGTTCGACAGCCCGGACGGAGCGGCCAAAGCGGTGGACACGACCGGGATCGGCAACTACCTCAACTACGGCATCCGCAACATGGTGACCGATGGGTCGGCCGTCTACCTCGGCATGGCCAACCCGATGAACCTGCGCACCAACACCAGTGACGACGTCCCGGAGGGCGGCTGGCAGCTGATCCGCCTGCAGACCGCCACCGGCGTCACGGCGCAGACCGACGACACCGACTGATCGAGCGGCACCGGCCCACCACCCCGCCCCAACGGGCGCCGGGGTGGTGCGGCCGCGGCCGTCGACACGGAAACGCCGGTCTTCATGCCCACGATCCACGCCGCCGACAGCACCGCGGCCAGCGCCACGCCGGCGGTCCGCGGAGCGCGGCGCGGCGACCGGAAGTCTCCGCGATCATGCCGCACCCGCCGCCGACACCAACGGTTTTTCATGATCACGGAGCGCTGATGTACCCCTGTGTACCGAAAGGTTCCGGGATCATGGCAAACCCGTGGTGCGGCCACCGCGGGCATCATGATCACGGAGACATACGTCCGCCCCGCCCCGCGCAGATCGAAGAGTGCGCCCGACGGGTGCGACATCCGCACCGTCCGCCCCGCCGCGCTGCCCCGGGCGCGGCGCCGCGCCCCACCCGGACCCCGCTGGGCGGCACGCCATCACCCCGGGGCCCTCACCCACCGCGCGCCGCGTCGCTACCGCTGCGCCATCACCCACCGCGCACAACTGGCCGCGGCCGTCGCGCCGCCCGTAGGTGTACGGCAGGTCCGGCGCCGCGGCCCCGATCACCAGCGCGACGCCGTCGAAAAGGTCGGGCCGCCACAGGCTTCAGCGGCAGGACGGCGCCGTGCGACGGGAACGTGGCCGGCATCGGCGCGACGGTAGCGGCAAGCGCGCGGTCAGGTGGCGGGGGACCAGTCCAAGGCCGGGGCGACGGTCCGGGCCAGGTCGCTGAGCAGGCGGACGTTCTCGGCCAGGCCGAAGGCCGGGGGCAGGAACAGCACCAGTTCGTCCGCGGCCGACAGGCCCGGGTCGGCCAGGACCGCCTTCGCCACCTCGTCCGGTTCGCCGTGGTAGACCGGGCTCATCACCATGCCGGCGGGCAGGGCGGCCGACAGGGCCGGCTCCAGGGCGCCGCGGGGGCGGGACGCGGCCGGGCCGTGGGTGCGCCGCTCCAGGTCGTAGGCGGCGTAGGTCTCGCGCAGCGCCGCCGTCGTGGCGGGCAGGACCGAGGCGGCGACCGCGACCGGGGGCGGTGGCGTCGCGTGCGCGGCCGTCCAGGCGGCGCGGTAGGCGGCGACCAGGCGGGCCTGGTGCTCCGGGAAGGTCTCCCCGGGTGGCACGTCGTGCAGGATGGTGCCGGTGATGAGGCGCAGGCCCTGCCCGGCCGCGGTCACCGCCGAGGCGATGCTGCCCGAGCCGTACCAGATGCGCGAGCGCAGGCCGGGGCTGGGCGGGGTGACCCGCAGCTGCGTGCCGGCCGGTGGGCCGCCGGCCGGGCGGGGGTCGGTGACGGTGTGGACGGGCTCGCCCGCGACGGCGGAGAGGAACCGGGCCAGGCGGCGCTGGCCCTCGGTGCGGGCGTCGGTGGCCACGGCGCCGAAGACCGCGTCCCAGACGTCGGTACCGCTGGAGAAGGCCAGCTGCAGCCGGCCCCCGATCAGCAGGTCGGCGGTGCAGGCGGCCTCGGCGAGCAGGATCGGCTCCTGGTAGCGGGCCGGCAGGACCGCGCTGCCGAGGGTGATCCGGGTGGTGTGCTGGCCGGCCGCGGCGAAGAAGGGAATCGGCGAGGACAGGTAGTTGTCGAAGTGGCGCTGGTACGCCCACCCGGACTGGTAGCCCAGCTCCTCGGCGGCGCGGAACAGCTCGATGCCCTCGCGCAGGCCGCGGGCGGCCTCGCCGGTCGGGAACGAGACGCGGGTGTTGAAGCCCAGGCGTTGCACGGTCATGGCGGTCCTCCGGTGGGTGCGTCCCAGGCGGCGACGAGTCCGGCGTAGTGGCCGGGCTCGCGGGCGAGCTCGGTGTGGTGGCCGGACTGCACCAGCCGGCCGTCGGCGAAGACGAGCACCCGGTCCGCGGTCGCGGCGGTGATCATCCGGTGGGCGATGGAGACGGTGGTGCGGTCGCGGGTCAGCACGGCCAGGGCGCGCTGCACCGCCACGTCGGTGGCCGGGTCGATGCCGGACGTGGCCTCGTCGAGCACCACCAGGTCGGGGTCGACCAGCGCCGTGCGGGCCAGCGCGACCAGCTGCCGCTCGCCGGCCGAGAGCCGTTCGCCGCGCAGTCCGACCGGGGTGGAAAGGCCCTCGGGCAGGGTGGCGAACCAGTCGCGCAGGCCGAGCTCGTGCAGGATGCGCAGCGCGTCGTCGTCGCTGGCGCCGGGCGAGCCGAGCCGAACGTTCTGCCCGACGGTACCGTCGAACAGGAACGGATCCTGCGGGACGATCACCACCCGGCCGGGCAGCGACGCGCCGGCCAGCCGGTCGAGCGGGATGCCGCTCAGTGTGATCGTGCCGCCGGCCGGCTCCAGGCGGCGGGTGAGCAGCTTCGCGAACGTGGACTTGCCCGAGCCGGTGCGGCCGACGACCGCGACGTGCTCGCCGGGTGCGATGCGCGCCGTCACGTCGTGCAGCACGAGCGGGCCGTCGCCGTAGCGGGCGGACACGCCCCGCACGCACACCCCGACCGGGCCGGGCGGCAGCGGGACGCCGTCGCGGACCTCGGCGCTGGGGATGGCGAGCAGCGCGGACGCGCGCCGGGCGCCGCTGAGCGCGTTCTGCGCCTCGCCGAGGCTCTGCACCAGGAACTGCAGCGGGCGGACGAAGAAGCCGACCAGGAACACCATCGCGACCACCTCGCCGGCGCTCAGCCGCGGGTGCGCCGGGTCGCCGGACAGGGCCCACCAGACGCCGCCGAGCAGCACCGCCACGGTCATCGTGGAGATCGCGAGCTCGCCGAGGGAGGCGTTGGCGTGCAGCGGCACGAGGGTGCGCACGAGGCTGTCCCGGGCCCGGTCGACGGCCGTGTCGAGCCGGGCCCGGGCCCGCGCGTGGGTGCCGGTGGCGCGGATCACCGGGGCGCCGAGCACGGCCTCCGTCACCGCGCTCTGCAGGAGGGAGAGATCGCCGCGGGCCCGGTCGTACCGTCGCGCGATGACCCGCTGGATGCCCAGCATGGCGCCGGAGGCGACCGCGGCGAGGACGAGCACCGGCACGGCGAGCGCAGCGCTGTAGGCGAGCATGACCGCGGTGGCGATGACCAGCTGGGCGGCGTTGGTGAGCAGCTGCACGCCGCCGCCCTGCAGGAACGTCGTCACCTGGTCGAGGTCGCTGGTCAGCCGGGCGGTCAGGTCGGCGCTCGGCCGCCGGTCGAAGGTGCTCGCCGCCATGTCGTGGACGCGGCGCAGGCCGGCCCGGCGCAGCCCGGCGATGGCGCCCTCGACCCGCTCGTGCAGCCGCCGGTTCAGCAGCACCGAGGCCGCGCCGGCGACCAGCACGGCGGCGGCGCCGACCGCGACCGAACGGGCGACCACGCCCGGGGCCAGGCCGGCGTCGACCGCGTGCTGCACGGTCAGCGGCGCGATGATCCGGCCGGCGCCGGCGAGCAGGGCGAGCCCGGCGGTGAGCGGCAGGCCGCGGCGCAGCTCCCGCAGGAACGGTTCAGCCGACATGGGAGTGGTCGTAGGCGGTCACGATCCGGTGGTACTCCGCGGTGCCCAGCAGTTCGGCATGCGTTCCGGTGGCGGCGATCCGGCCGGCGCGCAGCAGCACCACCCGGTCGGCGAGGGCGATCGCGCCGGGGCGGCTGGTGGTCAGCAGCACGGTCGGGCCGTCCGGCGCGGCGGTCAGCGCGGCCAGCCCGGCGAGCACCTGGCGCTCGACGCGCGGGTCGAGCGCCGACATGGCGTCGTCGAGCACGAGCAGCCGCGGCTCGCGCAGGATCGCCCGGGCCAGGCAGATCCGCTGCCGCTGGCCGCCGGAGAGGGTGGCGCCGCGCTCGCCGACGACGGTGTCGAGCCCGGCGGGCAGGCCGCGCACGATCTCGTCGGCGGCGGCGACGCGCAGGGCGTGCCAGAGCTCCGCTTCGGTGTACTGCCGGTGCCGCCGCGGATGCCCGGACAGGGTCAGGTTGTCGCGGACGGACTCGGCGAACAGGAACGAGCTCTGCGACACGACGGCGACGTGCTCGGCCACGGCGCCCGGGGCCAGGTCGCGCGCGTCGACGCCGTCGAGGAGCACCGCGCCGTCGCTCGGGTGGTCCTGCCCGCCGGCCAGGTCGAGCAGGGTGGTCTTGCCGGCGCCGACGGCACCGACGACGACGGTGACCGTGCCCGGCTCCAGGACGAGGTGCGCGTCGTCGAGGAGCCGGTGGCCGTCCCGGGTGACGCCGGCGCCGCGCAGCTCGACCCGCAGCGGTCGTGGCGCGGCCAGCCGGCGGTCGCCGGACGGCGGGGTGGCCGGGCTCTCCAGCACGGCGTGCACCCGGGCGCGGCCCGCGCCGGACATGGGCAGCATGGACAGGAACCGGCTGATCACGTTGAGCGGGATCGAGACGGTGATCAGCAGGTACACCACCCCGACGAGATCGCCGACGGTGAGCCCGCCGTGGCCGACCCGCGGCGCGCCGGCGGCCAGCACGGCGAGCACGGCGGCGGTCGGCAGCAGCTCCAGCAGCGGGTCGAACACCGAGCTGACCGCGGCGATGCGCAGGTCGGCGGCGCGCAGCCGCTCGACGCCGGGCGCGAACCGGGCGTCCTCGACGTCGGCCAGGCCGAGGCTGCGCACCACCGGCCCGCCCTCGATCGACTCGTGCGCCACGCCGCCGACGACGCCGCGGGCGGCCTGCGCCTCGCGCGCCCGCGGGGCGAGCCGCCGCTGGTAGAGCAGGTTGAGCGAGAGCACCAGCCCGACCAGGACCAGGCCGACCAGGCCGAGGACGGGATCCCGGGCGAACAGCTCGGTCAGCGCGAGCAGCAGCATGAAGACCATGCCGAAGGCGAAGTACGCGAACTGCATCGGCGACCACAGCGCGTCCACGTCGGAGACGGCGTGGGCCAGCAGCCGCCCGGGCGGGCGGCGGCGGTGCCAGCCCGGGTCGAGCTCCAGGTAGCGGTGCACGACCGCCCGGCGGGTCTCGGCCTGGGCGCGGTACTGCACCCGGCCGGTGGCGACGCCGCGCACGAAGATGGTGCCCCACCGGATCACCGAGATGCCCAGGATGAGCAGCGCGCTGAGCCACCAGGCGGAGGCCGGGACGGGCCGGCCGGACAGCGCGGGCACCACGAGGTGGTCGGTGGACCAGCCGACGGCGGCCGCCCCGACCACCATCGTGGCGCCGTTGAGCAGCCCGGTGAGGGCGGCGACCCAGGCCGGCCCGGGATTGGCCCGGGCGCCGGCGATCTGGGCGGCGAGCGCCGAGTCCCGGCGCGTGTCGGGCAGCCGCGCCGGGGCCCGTTCAGGCATGCAGCCGCACCGCGGCCCGCCCGGGCACGGCGTCGATGAGCTCGCGGGTGTGCGGGCTCTGCGGATTGGTGAACACCTCGGCCACCGGCCCCACCTCGACGACCCGGCCCTCGCGCATCACCGACACGGTGTGGGAGATCTCGGCGACGACGGCCAGGTCGTGGGAGACGAAGAGGTACGACAGGCCGAGGGCCTCCTGCAGCTCGACTAGCAGCCGCAGGATCTGGTCCTGCACCAGCACGTCGAGGGCGGAGACGGGCTCGTCGAGCATGAGCAGGTCGGGGTGCAGGGCCAGGGCCCGGGCGATGGCGACCCGCTGCCGCTGCCCGCCGGAGAGCTCGCTGGGCAGCCGGTCGAGGAACGTCGCCGGCAGCGCGACCTGGTCGAGCAGCTCCCGGGCCCGCGCCTCCCGCGAGCGGCGGTCGCCGACGCGGAAGGAGACCAGCGGCTCGGTGATCGACTGGCGCACCGTGAACCGCGGGTCGAGCGCCGCGAACGGGTCCTGGTGCACCAGCTGGGCCTTGCGCCGCAGCGGCCGCAGCTGGTTCCAGCTCCGCCCGGCGATCTCGGTGCCGTCGAGCACGATCGAGCCGCCGGTCGGCGGCTCGAGGCCGAGCGCGATGCGCAGGGTGGTGGTCTTGCCGCAGCCGGACTCGCCGACCAGCGCGTGCGTGCGGCCGCGGGGCACGGTGACGCTGACCCCGTCCAGCGCGTTGAAGCCGCGCCGGCCGCGCCGCGCGTCGCCGACGGCGAAGGTCTTGCTCACGTCGGTCAGCGTGAGGATCGGCTCCGGCGTGTCCTGGCCGCGCACGTCGAAGCGGGCCACCACCTGCCCGCCGTGGGCGAGCCGCGGTGCGGCGGCGATGAGCTGCCTGGTGTAGTCGACCCGCGGGTCGGTGAGGATGGTGCCCGGGTCGCCCTCCTCGACCTTGCGGCCGTCGCGCATCACGAGCACCCGGTCGGCCCGATCGGCGGCGATCGCCAGGTCGTGGGTGATGATCAGCAGCGAGATGCCCTGCTCGCGGACCAGCCCGCCGAGGTGGTCGAGGATCCGCCGCTGCACGGTGACGTCGAGGGCGCTGGTCGGCTCGTCGGCGATGATGAGCTTGGGCCGGCCGGCCAGGGCGATCGCGATGAGCACCCGCTGGCGCAGCCCGCCGGACAGCTCGTGCGGATACTGCCGGGCGCGCAGCCCCGGATCGGGGACGCCGGCCTGTTCGAGGTACTCCACGACCTCGCCCGGCACGGCCGGCCCGGCGACGCCGCGCAGCCGCACCGCCTCGGCGATCTGGGCGCCGACGCGCTTGGTGGGGTTGAGCCCGACCATCGGGTCCTGCGGGATCAGCCCGACCACCGACCCGCGCAGCCGGCGCAGCGTGCGCTCCCGGGCCCGGGCGATCTGCACGCCGCCGACCAGCGCCGAGCCGGCGGTGATCCGCCCGTTCGGCGGCAGCAGGCCGATGATCGCGTTGGCGGTGGTGGTCTTGCCCGAGCCGGACTCGCCGACGATCGCGACGACCTCGGCCGGGTTGACGGTGAGGTCGAGGCCGATCACCGCCGGATGGTTCTTCCGGTTGCGGGTGTACCCGATGTCGAGCCCGCGGATATCGACGAGTGGAACGGCCGTCATCGGGTCAGCTCCTGCAGGGTTTTGGAGATGTGGTTCAGGCTGAGCACGAGCAGCGCGACGAACAGGCCGGGCAGCAGGCTCAGCCACCACGCGGTCACCAGGTAGTTGCGGCCGTCGGCGATCAGCGTGCCCCACTCGGCGGCCGGCGGCGCCGCGCCGAAGCCGAGGAAGGACAGCGACGCGATGGCGATGATGGCCACGCCGCCGTCGAGCACGACGAGCACGGCGACCGGGCCCCACGAGTTGGGCAGGATGTGCCGCAGCAGCACCCGGCCCCACGACGCGCCGGCCGCCCGGGCCGCCTCGACGTACGGCAGCGTCTTGACCCGCAACACCTCGGCCCGGGTGGTGCGGGCGAAGCCGGGCACGATGCCGACCCCGACCGCCACCGCGACCGGGATGGTGCCGTAGCCCAGCGCGGTGACGATGGACAGGGCCAGCAGCAGGCCGGGGATGGCCAGCAGCACGTCGACGAACCGCATCAGCAGCGCGTCGGCGGGGCCGCCGAAGAAGCCGGACACGATGCCCAGGGTCAGCCCGGCGACCAGCGCGATGCCGAGCGCGATCAGGGTCGCCCGGATGGTCAGCGGCGAGCCGTAGAGCACCCGGGTCCACAGGTCCCGGCCGTAGTTGTCGGTGCCGAACGGATGGCCGGGGCTCGGCGGCAGGACCGCGATCTCCGGGTGCGTGTCGAAGGGCCCGGCCGAGGTGAACAGCCGCGGGAAGAACGCCGAGACCACGACGAAGAGCACGTAGACGGCGGCGACGAGGAACACCGGCTTGCGCACGAGGGCGGTCACAGCGGGTCTCCCGTCACCCGGGCGGCGGTGTAGGAGATCCGCGGGTCCAGCAGCGGGTAGAGCAGGTCGACGACGAGGTTGACGAACACGAACACGGCCGCGGCGAGGGTCACCACCGCCAGGACCACCGGCACGTCCTGGGAGAGCACCGACTGCTGGGCGAGGTTGCCCAGGCCCTCCCGGGTGAAGACCGTCTCCACCACGATCGAGCTGGTCACGGTCAGGCCGACGATGACGCCGAGGATCGTCATCGCCGGCAGGGCCGCGTTGCGGAAGGCGTGCCGCAGGTGTACCGCCGAACGGGACAGGCCCTTGGCCCGCGCCGTGGCGACGTAGGGCTGGCGCAGCGTCTCGTCGAAGGTCTTGATGAGCACCTGGGCCAGCACCGACGAGGTGAGCACCGAGATCGTGGCGACCGGCATCACCAGCGTCGCCGCCCCCTGCGTCCCGGTGGCCGGGAACCAGCCGAGCTGGAAGGAGAAGAACTGGATGAGGAACAGGGCGACGAAGAACTGCGGGAACGACGCGCCCAGCGCCGGCAGCCGGGTCAGCAGCACCCGCAGCGGGTTGAACCGCACGAACGTCGCGACGTAGGCCAGCAGCGAGCCGGCCACCAGCGACACCACCGCCGCGCACGCGCTGAGCAGCAGTGTCTGGCCGATCCGCTGCCCGATCAGCTGCCCGACCGGCACCCCCTGGCTGAGCGAGGTGCCGAAGTCGCCGCGCACGAGGCCCGCCAGGTGGTGCCAGTACTGCGCCCAGATCGGCTCGTCCAGGCCGAAGCGGTGCTGCATCGCGGCCAGCTGCTCGGGCGTCAGGCTGTCCTCCTGGATGCCGGCGGCCGCGAGCTGCAGCTGCATCGGGTCGCTCGGCAACAGGTAGAGGATCGCGAACGTCAGCGTGAACGCCGCCCACAGGACGACGACCGCCTGGCCGACGCGACCCACGATGTAGCGGGTCATCTCAGCTCTTCCAGACGTCGTTGAGCTTGAGGAAGCTCTCGGAGGTGAACGCGAAGCCGTGCACGTGGCTGCTCACGCCGGCCTTCTGCACCCGCTCGAAGAGCGGCAGCGTGACGCCCTTGTCGATCAGGTAGTCCTGCAGGTCGGCGTAGGCCTGCTTGGTCTGGGCCGCGTCCGTGGTCTGGATGGCCTTGGCGAACAGGCCTTGGATCTCGGTGATGTCGGCGGGCGGCGCCGAGCGCTGGGCGAGCGCCTTCGAGTTCGCCACGTCCGGGTTGATGATGAACTGCAGCGCGCCCGGATCGGCCCGGGTGAAGTACGTGCCCGTCAGGTCGTACTCGCCGTTGGTCGTGTAGGTGGCCTGCTGCGCGGTGGTGAGCGTGCGCAGGCTCAGGTTGATGCCGACCTTCTTCAGCTGCGCCTGCAGCAGCTCCGAGCCGGCGCTGAACTGGGTGACCGGGTAGTCGATGGTGAGCTGTTTGCCGTCCTTGGCGCGGTACCCGTCCTTGCCCACCGTCCAGCCGGCCGCGTCCAGGATCTTCGCCGCGCCATCCGGGTCGTAGCCGAGCTTGTCCGTCTGCGGCTTGAAGAAGGGCGTGGTCGAGTCGAACGCGCCCTGGACCACCGGGTAGTTCGGGCCGAACACCGTCGTGGCGTAGGTCTTGCGGTCGATCGCCTTGCTCAGCGCCAGGCGCACCTGCAGGTCGCTGAGCACGTGCCCGGCGGCGGTGTTGGCGAACAGGGTGTTCGACACGCCGGGCAGCGCCCGCTGCTCGACCTTGTCGCCGGACCGGGTGATGAGCTGCTCGTCCTGCGGCGTGAACGGGTTGCGCGGCCAGGCGATGTCGATCGCCCCGCTGACCAGGTTGCCGGTGCGGACGCTGTCCTCGGCGACGTAGTTGAACACGACCTTGTCGAGGTACGCCTCGCCCTGGTTCTTCGACAGCGCCGAGCCCCACTGGTAGCCGGTGCGCTTGGTGAGCACCGTCTCGACCTTCGCGGTGTAGTGGTCGAGCACGAACGGCCCGGAGGCGACGACGCCCTTGCCGGTGCACCGCTCGGGCGGGGTCAGGGCGAACTCGGCCGGGTCGGTGATGGCCAGGTTGGTGGTCGAGGTGGCCTGCAGGAACGACGAGTTGGGCTTGCTCAGGTGCAGCTCGACGGTGGCCGGGTCGACGACCGTCGCGCCGGTGAGGCCCTGCACGTAGGAGGCGCCGTAGGCGGCGCCGTTGGTCGCCTTCACGGTGTCGATCCAGCCCTTGACGTTGTCGGCCACGGCCTGGGCGTCGAGCTGCTTGCCGTTGCTGAAGGTGACCCCGTCGCGCAGCTTGAACGTGTAGGTGAGCCCGTCCGGGCTGATCTGCCAGCTCGTGGCCAGCCACGGCTTGATCTCGCCGGTCTGCGGGTCCTGGTCGGTGAGCGAGTCGGCGAAGTTGCGGATGATGGTGCGGCCCTCGATCCAGTACACCTGGAACGGGTCGATGCACGGGAACGTCGGGTTGTCCGGGAAGAACGAGACCTTCAGCGTCCCGCCGCTCTTGGGCGGGCCGTCGGCGGCGCCGCCACCGGCGGGCGCGGCGCCGCCGCACCCGGCCAGGGCCAGCAGCGCGGCACCGGCGGTGAGGAGTCGGAGCTTTCGCATATGTCAGTCCTTTACGGGTACGGGCGTCAGACGCCGAGGATCCGGCGGCCGCTCGCGAGCAGGACGGCGTCCTCCTGCGGCGGGTGGACACGAATGCAGAGCGCGTCGCGCAGGTACCGCTCCAGCGGCTGGTGCCGGGACAGGCCCGGGTTGCCCAGCGCCGCGACGGCGGCCTGGGTGGCGGCGATGACCGAGCGGGCGATGGCGACCTTGATCGCGGACAGCTCCGGCAGGATCGAGGTGTCGCCGGCCTCGACGCGCAGCAGCGCGCCGTGCAGCAGCGTCTCGGCCTGCACCACCTGCAGGTCGATCTCGCCGGCGACGGCCTGGATGCGTTCGGTCTGGGCGATCGGCCGGCCCAGCGCCGCGGGCACCCGCTCCCGGGCGAACGCGGCGAACGCCGACCGGGCGGCGCGGGCCACGCCGATGTAGAGGGCGGGGTGGCCGAAGCTGCCCGGCCCGGCGGCCGCGGCCGGGTCGCGGTAGACCCCGTCGGGGCCGCGCGGGATCTCCACGAACGCGTCGGCCGGGACGGGCACGTCCGTGTAGGTCACGTCGTGCGTGTTGGAGGCGCGCAGGCCGAGGTGGTCCCAGGTGTCGATCCACTCGATGCCGGGCAGGTCGCCGGGGACGATGACGTGGCCGACGCGGGGCCGCTGCGGGTCGCCGCCGGGCTCGTCGGCGACCGCCCACACCACGTGGTAGGCCAGGCCGGTGCCGCCGGTGGCGTAGGCCTTGCGGCCGTTGAGCACCCAGCCGCCGGCGGTGCGGGTGGCGGTGGTCTTCGGCAGGCCGCCCCGCGCGGGCGCGCCCAGCTCGGGCTCGGCCCGGATCGCGTTGGCGAGGGCCGGGCCGTCCAGCGAGCGGCGCAGCAGGTCGTCGTAGTAGGCCGCGGGCCAGGTCGGGTGCGCCGCCTGCCCGGCGTGGGTGATGAGCAGGTTGGCGGCGATGAGGCCGACCGAGGCGTCGCCCGCGCCGAGCGCGGTGAGGATCCGGGCGGTCTCGCGCGGGCCCGCGCCGGGGCCGCCGTACTGCCGCCCCACGGTGGCGGTGAGCAGCCCGGCGCGGTGCGCGGCGTTGATCCCCGGCCAGGGCAGGTCGCCGCTGCGGTCGTAGTCGCCGGCGTACTCGGCGACCTGGGCGGTGACCTCGGCCAGCGCCGCGTCGGACAGGTCCGGCGCGGCGAAGGTGTGCGCGGGGGCGTCGGTGCTGGTCACGAGCGGCCCGCCGTGGCGAGCTGGGCGTACTGCGGTGCGTAGTTGCCGGGGTGCTCGGCCTGCAGGGTGCCGCGCTGCCCGGTCCGCTCGCGGTGGGCCAGCTCCTGGCGGACCAGCGGCAGGATGTACCGGCCGTAGTCGACGGCGTCGGCGAGCGTGTCGTAGCCGCGGATCGACACCAGCGAGGCGCCCTGGTCGATGTAGTCGAGGATCGCGGCGGCCACCGTCTCCGGGGAGCCGACCAGCGCCGTGGACGCGCCGGCGGCGTTGGTCACCGCGGCGGTACGCGTCCACAGCGCCCGGTCGTAGAGCTCGGCCCGGTCGGCGAAGGCGAGGGCCCGCTGCGAGCCGACGTTCTGCGGCGTGCCCTGCCGGAAGCGCTGTCCGGCCAGGCCCGCCTTGGCGAACGTGTCGGCGATGCGGGTCGCGTAGCGGTGCGCCTTCTCCCAGGCCAGCTCGTCGGTCTGGGCGATGATCGGGCGGAAGGTCACCCAGATGCGCGGCAGCGTGGTCCGCCCGGCCGCCCGGGCGATCCCGTGCACCCGGTCGATCTCGGAGCGCAGGTCGGACAGCGGCTCGCCCCAGAAGCTGAAGATGTCGGCCTTGGCCCCGCCGACGGCGAACGCCTCGTCGGACTGCCCGCCGATGGAGATGGGGATGGGCGTGTCGTAGGGCGCGAAGCCGGGCCCGAACTCGTCGAACTTGTAGAACTCGCCGTCGTGGCTGAACGGCGCCGGCTCGGTCCAGGCGCGGCGCAGGATGTCGACGTACTCCGACGTGCGCGCGTAGCGGCGCTCCTTGGGCAGGTAGTCGCCCTGGCGGGCCTGCTCGGCGTCGCTGCCGCCGGAGATCAGGTGGACCACCGCCCGGCCCTCGGTGAGCTGGTCGAGCGTGGCGAGCTTCTGCGCACCGACGGTCGGGAACGTGGTATTGGGCCGCAGCGCGACGATCGGGCGGATCCGCTCGGTCAGCTGGCCCACGGCGCTGGCCACGACGAACGAGTCGGCGCTGCCGGAGCCGTAGGGCAGCAGCGTGTAGTCGTAGCCGCTGTCCTCCAGCGAGCGCACGTAGCGGCGGAAGTACGCCAGGTCGATGCCGCGGGTGGGGATCGGCTCGAGCTCGGTGGACGGGTTGAGGTGGGACAGGCTGATGAACTCGACCTTCGGCGAGGCGGTCGGCGGGATGGCGGGGCCGAAGACGGGCGCTGTGGTCATGCTGGATTCCTCTCCGCGGGTTGCTGACGGCGCCCGCCGCGCAACTCCTACTATGCCTATGAGTCTGATAGGAAATTAAACCGTCGTCCAATGCGGAATCCCGCTCGGCACCGATTGCGATTCGCGATCAGTCGGCCGGGGCCCGCACCGGCAGCCCGGCGTCGCGCCAGGCGGCGTAGCCGCCCTCGACGTGCGCCACGTCCGTGTAGCCGTCCGCGATCAGGGCCTCGGCGACCGGCCGGGAGCCGTTCACCGAGCCGCACACCACCACGACCGGGGTGTCCACGGCGACGGCGCCGAACACGGCCGGCAGGTCGTTGCGGTCGGCGATCACCGCGCCGGGGATGACGCCGTCGGCGGCCCGCCGGGGCGCGCTGCGCACGTCGACCAGGAACGCGCCGGCGGCGACCCGCCGGCCGGCCTCGGCCGGGGCGAGCAGCGCGGGCGCGGGGCCGGTGGCCACCGGCCGGCCGGGCAGCGCCGACCACTGCGACCACGAGCCCGGGTAGAGCGCGGCGCCGGGCAGGCCGGCGATGGTCAGCGCGGCGATCTCGTGCGCGGCGGTCACGCCGGAGCCGCAGTACACCCCGATCGGCCGGTCCTCGCCCGCGCCCAGCGCCGCGAAGCGGGCCCGCAGCTCGGCCGGGTCCCGGAAGGTGCCGTCCGGGTTGAGGTTGTCGCCGGTGGGGGCGCTGACCGCGCCGGGGATGTGGCCCGGGCGCGGGTCGATCGAGGCGTCCTCGCCGCGGTACCGCTCGGCGGAGCGGGCGTCGAGCAGCAGCCCGCCGCCGGTCACCAGGGCCTCGGCGCCGTCCGGGTCGAGGGCCGGCAGCTGCCCGGGCTTGAGCACCACGTCGCCCGGCTCGGCCCGCTCGGCACCGGTCGCGAGGGGGTGCCCGGCCGCCCGCCAGGCGGCGAGCCCGCCGTCGAGCAGCCGCACGTCGGCGAGGCCGGCCCAGCGCAGCAGCCACCAGGCCCGGGCCGCGGCGAGGCCGCCGTTGTCGTCGTAGGCGACCACGGTGTCACCGTCGCGGATGCCCCACGCGCGGGCGGCGGCCTGCAGCCCGGCGACGTCCGGCAGCGGGTGCCGGCCGGACCCGGCGGCCGGGGGAGCGGCCAGCTCGGTGTCCAGGTCGACGTAGACGGCGCCGGGGATGTGCCCGGCCTCGTACTGCTCCCGCCCGGGCGGTCCGCCGAGCCGCCAGCGGACGTCGAGCAGGCGCACGCCGGCGCGGCCCGCCAGTTCGGCGGCGGAGATGAGCACGGTCATGGCAGTGGGCCCTTCCTGCGTCGGTGGGTCAGGGTGCGACGAGGTCGCCGGCCGGGTCGCCCGGGCGCAGCGGGGGCTGCGGGACGACGCGGCCGCGCTCGCCGGTGCGCTCCCGGTGGGCCAGCTCCTGGCGGACCAGCGGCAGGATGTACCGGCCGTAGTCGATGGCGTCGTCGAGGTTGTCGTAGCCGCGGATCGACACCAGCTCGGCGCCGAGGTCGACGTAGTCGAGGATGGCCGCGGCGACCGTCTCGTAGCTGCCGACCAGCGCGGTCGAGGCGCCCAGCGCGCCGGTCGCGGTCGCCGTCGGCGTCCACAGCGCCCGGTCGTGCAGGTCCTTGCGCGCCGCGATCTCCAGCAGCCGCCGGGAGCCGGCGTTGGCCGGGCCGGCGCCGCCGTCCCAGCGCTTCGCCGGCAGCCACGGGCCGCCGCCCCGGCGCAGGACGGCCAGGATCTCGTGCGCCTTCTCCCAGGCCAGCTCGTCGGTGGCGGCCACGATCGGGCGGAAGGTGACCCAGATCCGCGGGGTGTCGGCGCGCCCGGCGGCGCGCGCCTCGGCGTGGATCCGCTCGATCTGGGCCCGGGTGTCGGCCAGCGGCTCGCCCCACAGCCCGAAGATGTCGCCGAGGGCGCCGCCGACCCGGTAGGCCTCGGCGGAGGAGCCGCCGACCGAGACCGGGATCGTGCCGTTGACCGGCCGGATGTAGGAGACGAAGTCCTCGAAGGCGTAGTACTTCCCGGCGTGATCGAAGGGCTCCCGGGCCTGCCAGACCTGGCGCAGGATGCGGATGTACTCCTCCTCCCGCTCGTAGCGCTCGGCCTTGCTCAGCCGGTCGCCCTCGCGGGCCTGCTCCTGGTCGCTGCCGCCGGCGATGCAGTGCACCACCGCCCGGCCGCCGGAGAGCTGGTCGAGCGTGGCGAGGGCCTTGGCCGCCACGGTGGGGTAGAGGGTGTTGGGCCGCAGCGCGACGATCGGCCGCAGCCGCTCGGTGAACCGGGCGATGGTGGCCGCGACGGTGAACGGATCGAACGACCCGGAGTGGTAGGCGACCAGCGTGTAGTCGAACCCGCCGTCCTCCAGCGCGCGGGCGTAGCGGTGCAGGAACGGCACGTCGACGCCCCGCTCGGCGGATCCGTTGACCTCGTTGGCGGCATTGACGCTGATGGCACTGATGAACTCGACCGGCACGTCGAAAGCATACTAATCCGATGGGAATACATCCAACGCGGAATCCGGCACAGAACCGATCGCGAAGCCCGATCGGTTTCCGCCCGCCCCGCTCGTGCGGGGGGTGCGCGGGGTGCGCCGGACGCGGCCGCGCAGGCGCAGGTGGGCCTGGGCCGGGTCTTCATCCGTGGGGATCACGTGACACTCCCTGCCGGGGCGGGCGGCGGCATCAGCTGCGAGTCGTAGGCTGTCGTCGTGACGGCCGTTCTTGGGCTTTCATCCACGATGAGGCGGAAGACGTCGGGGCGGGCGTAGTGCCCCACAACGTCGAAGTCGTACTTGGCTGCCGGGTTGAAGACGACCGGTGTGGCCTGGGCAACTGCCACCCGGACCGTCTGCCCCTTGGCTTCGAGGGTTTCCATCGATCCTCCCAGGTGCCACTTTGCCGAACAGTAGGTTCGGTATAGTAGACACATGGCTGGTCCCAACTTGCAAGCGGCCCTCGGCCAGCGGTTGCGTCGGCTCCGCGAGGAACGAGCGATGAGCGCGGCCGACCTCGCTCGCGCATCCGGGGTGGCGCGAGCGACCCTGTCCAAGCTCGAAGCCGGTCACGGCAACCCCACCCTGGACACCATCGGCGCGCTGGCGGCCGCGCTGCGCCTACCGCTCGTCGACCTCGTCGCGGAGCTGGCCCCACCCACCGTCAGGCTCGACCGCGCCCCGTCCGCCCGGACTCCAACGCCCAGCCAGCAACTGCTCACCCGGGTCGGCGGCAGCGGCATGACCGAGTTCTGGCGCTTGCGGCTCGGCCCAGGACAACGCCTCGACAGGCAACCGCACGCCACCGGCACCACCGAGCACATCACGGTCATCACGGGAAGCCTGCAGACCGGCCCGACGGACAACCTCCACGAAGTGACCCCGGGGGACTTCATCAGCTACCGGGCCGACATCCCGCACTCGTATGTCGCCGGAGACGACACCGTCCTCGCCGCCGTGGTCATGACCTACCTGCTGGCCCTGCCCGACTTCACCGCATGACGACTGTGTACCAGGACTCTCCGTGATCATGAAAAACCCATCGTGCGGCAGCCATGAACGTCATGATCACGGAAGTATTCGTCCGCCCCGGCTGTGCCGGTCGGGGCGAGAGGGCGGTCAGGCGGCGGGGACGCTGCACAGGTAGGCGCGGGAGGCGAAGAACTCGCGGCCGACGGCGCAGGCGGTGCGCTCGAGTTCCGGGTCGATGCCGCGCCGGGCCACGACGTGCAGGCCGATCGAGCCCAGGTCGGGCAGCTGGCGCAGCGCGGCCAGGCCGGCGGGAGTGCGGCCGGCGGAGGGCAGCAGTGCCACGCCGAGGCCGGCCCGCACCGCCGCGACCACGCCGTCGAGGCTGGTCGACTCGGCGGTGATGGTCGCGGCGCAGCCGATCCGCTCGAAGGCCTGCAGGGCCCGCCTACGTAGGCCGCACGGCTCCTCGAAGGCCACCACCGGCCACGGCTCGCCGGCCGCGGGCACCCGGAACTGGGGCGCGGCGTACCAGTGCAGGGGCAGCAGCCCGACCTCGGCGCCGGCCGGCTCCGGCCCGGCCAGCACCACGGCCAGGTCGAGGGTGCCGCGGGCGACCGCCTCGGCCAGCTGGGTGGAGCGGTCGATGCGGAACCGCACCGAGCGGCCGGGGAAGGCGTGCCGCAGCGCGCCGAGCAGCTGGGGCAGCATCTGGTCGGCCGCGTGCTCGGTGGAGCCGACCAGGATGACCCGGTCGGCGCTCACCTCCAGGCGGCGCAGCGACTCGTCGTGCACGGCGAGGATCCGCCGCGCCTCGACGAGCAGGGTCTGGCCGAGCACGGTCAGGCGTACCCCCCGGCCGGACTTCTCCAGCAGGGGCTCCTTGAGCCGCCGCTCCAGCGACCGGATGTGCTGGCTGACCGTCGACTGGCTCAGCCGCAGGGCGGCCGCGGCCCGGTGCACGCCACCGCAGTCGGCCACGGCGACGAGGCTGCGCAGGTGGGTCAGCTGAAGTGGATCAGACATATAGGGATTGTAGGAAATTGGCTGCCCGCTGGGTATGCCGTGCCGGGGTCGCGCCGGTCTCAGTCGCGCAGCAGCGGCAGCAGCCGGTCGCCCTGGCGCCTGATTTCCGGCAGGTACGGCGTGTCGGACAGGACAAAATGGGTGATTCCGAGGTTCTGGTACTTCCGCAGCGACTTCGCCACGTCCTCGGCCGACCCGACCAGCCAGGTGGTGCCCGCGCCCCCGCCGCCGAACCGGCCGGGCGCGGTGTAGAGGTTGTCGTCGAGCACCTCGCCGCGCCCGGCGAGGTCGAGCAGCCGCTGCTGGCCGACGGCGGTGTGCCGGTTGGGGTCGCGCACGATGCCGCCCCCGGCCATCGCCGCCACCTTGGCCTCGGCGTCGGCCCACGCCTCCTCGGTGGTGTCGCGGACCAGGGTGGTGATCCGCAGCCCGAACTCCAGCGGTGGCAGGTCCCGGCCGGCCTCCTCCGACAGCCGCCGGAGCCGCTCGATGCGCTCCTGGATGCCGTCGAGGGGCTCGCCCCAGAAGAGCTGCACGTCGGCCTCGGCGGCGGCGACCCGCTCGGCCGCGGCGGAGGCGCCGCCGAAGTACAGCCGGGGGTGCCGGCGCTCGCCGCGGGCGGCCGGGCGCGGCACGACGGTGGAGCCGGTGACGGCGAAGTGCTCGCCGTGGTGGGTGACGTTCTCCTCGGTCCACAGCCGGCGTACGAGCCGGATGAACTCCGCGGTGCGGGCGTAGCGGTGGGCCTGGTCGCCCTCGCTGTCGCCGTAGGCGGCCAGGTTGTCCCGGCCGGACACGACGTTGATCAGCACCCGGCCGCCGGAGAGGTGGTCGAGGGTGGCCGCGGCCGAGGCGAAGTTGGCCGGGCGCCAGTAGCCCGGCCGGACGGCGATGAGCGGCTGGAACGTGGTGGTCCGGGCGGCCAGCGCGGTGGCGACCGTGAACGTGTCGGGCCGGCCCCAGCCGGTGCCGATGAGCGCGCCGCCCCAGCCGTGCTCCTCCAGGGCCCGGGCCTGGGCGGTGAGGGTGTCCAGGCTGTTGTGGCCCGCGACGACGTCGTCGCCGCGGTGGCCGGGCTCGACCTGGTTGGGGATGTACCACAGGAACTGCAGACTCATCGACGGATCTCTCTTCCAGGTCCGGATCTATGGGCCGGATCACAGCTTTAAATCATATCGCTCCTATAGGTATAGTGTAGTTCTCCTCAGCCGTCGAGACCGCTCTCCGGCCTGCCTCGAACTTGGAAGAAGCCCATGACCGACCTGCGCACCACCATCGAGAACGCCGTACCGCCGCGCCGGCGATGGCCGTGGGCCGTCGCCGCCGCGTTCCTCGTGCTCGTCCTGGCCGTCGGCGTCGCCGTCGCGGTCAGCCGCGGCAAGGACGCCGGTGCCGGCCCGGCCGCCGGCGGCGCCCCGGTGCGCGGCGGCACGCTGCAGTTCGCCCTCATCGACTACCAGCGCAGCCCCGACCCCCAGTGGGGCACCAACTACGCCGAGTCGCTCATCGGCAACAACATCACCGACAAGCTGACCTGGCAGGACCCGAAGACCGGCGAGATCACCCCGTGGCTGGCGAAGTCCTGGGAGTACAACCAGGACCTCACCGAGTTCACCTTCCACCTGCGCGACGACGTGACCTTCAGCGACGGCAGCCCGTTCGACGCCGAGGTGGTCAAGGCCAACTTCGACCAGTACGTGCACGGCGACAAGGCGCTGGGCATCAGCCCCAACGGCGCGCCCCTGCTGCCCGGCTACCTCGAGACCCGCACCCCGGACAAGTACACGGCCGTGGTCCGCTTCGCCAAGCCGCTCGCCAGCTTCCTGCAGGCCTCCGCGTTCACCGCCAACGCCCAGCCGGGCTTCCTGTCCCTGTCGACGCTGAAGCTCAGCGCGAAGGAGCGCACCGATCCGGCCAAGGTCATCGGCACCGGCCCGTTCGTCTACGAGTCGTGGCAGGAACAGGTCAAGACCGTCCTGGTCAGGCGGAAGGGGTACCACTGGGCGCCGCCCGCGACCGGGCACACCGGCGAGGCCTACCTGGACCGGATCGTGTTCAACACCATCCCGGAGGCGAGCGTGCGGACCGGCTCGCTGACGTCGGGCACCATCGACGCGACGCTCGACGTCGGCACCACCGACGAGAAGCCGCTCGCCGCCCAGGGGTACACAATCATCTACCGGGGCGTGTCGGGCACGGCCATCTTCTTCAACCTCAACTCCCAGCTGTTCCCGACCAACGACATCGCGGTGCGCAAGGCGATCCAGCTCGGCTGGGACCGCGACGCGATCCGCAAGACGGTGCTGACCGGCTCGTACTCGGTGGCGACCTCGGTGCTCGCCCCGTCGGTCCCCGGCTACGCCGACTACAGCGGCACGGTCCTGCGCCACGACCCCGAGCAGGCCAAGCGGCTGCTCGACGCGGCCGGCTGGGCGCCCGGCCCGGACGGCATCCGGGTCAAGGACGGCAGGCGGCTGACCGTGAAGGCGCTCGGCATCAGCAACCTGGTGGTGAACAAGCCCGCCTACGAGTCGGTCCAGCAGGACCTCAAGAAGATCGGCATCGACCTGCAGCTGTCCGTGCTGCCGATCCCCGACTACACGGCGGCGGTGGCCAAGGCGGCCACCGACTGGAACATCACCGCCGCCAACCGCTCGCGCAACGACCCGGCGGTGCTCAACCTGCAGTACAGCCCGCTGCTGGGCAACGGCGCCTACGTCACCAAGGACTCCACCGGCGTCGACGTCGCCGAGGTCACCAGCGTGCTCGGCAAGCTCGAGCTCACCCTCGACCCGGCGCTGCGCAAGGAGTACGCCAAGGCCGCCCAGGACCTGCTGCTGGACAAGTACGCCCTGGTGAACCCGGTCTACAACCCGTCGCAGGTGATCGCCGAGGCGCCCTACGTGCACGGGATCATCTTCGACGCCCAGTCCCGCAACCACTTCGTCGACACGTGGAAGAGCAACGGGAAATGATCCGCTACGTCGCGCTGAAGGTGGGCCGGGCGCTGTTCGTCGTCTGGGCCGCCTTCAGCCTGACCTTCCTGCTGCTGTTCGTGCTGCCGGCCGACCCGGTCGACCTGCTCTTCGACCCCGCCGAGCTCAACACCGTCACCCCCGAGGTGCGGGCCCAGGTGGCGGCGAACTACGGGTTCAACCAGCCGGTCCTCGTGCAGTACGCCGACCGGCTCGGGCACGCCCTCACCCTCGACTTCGGCACCTCCGTGCAGTCCGGGCGGCCGGTCGCCGCGGCGATCGGCGACATGCTGCCCAGCACCCTCACCCTCGCCGCCGGGGCGCTCGGCCTGGCCCTGCTCATCGCCTTCGGCGTCGCGTTCGTGGCCACCTCCACCCGGCACGGCTGGGTCCGCGACCTGGTCGAGGCGCTGCCCTCCGGTGCGGTCTCGGTGCCGGTCTTCCTCTCCGGGGTACTGCTGCTGCAGATCTTCTCGTTCCGGCTCGGCTGGTTCCCGGCCTTCGGCAACGACGGCGTCCGCAGCCTGATCCTGCCGCTGGTCACCCTGGCCGTCCCGGTCTCCGGGCCGATCGCGCAGCTGCTCGTGCGCAGCTTCGGCACCGAGTTCCGGGCCGGCTACGTCACGACCAGCTGGGCCAAGGGCGCCACCCGCGGCCGGATCATCGTCGGCGACGTGCTGCGCAACGCGAGCCTGCCGGCGCTCACCATCGCCGGCATCACCTTCGGCAACCTCATCGCCGGCTCGGTCATCACCGAGACCGTGTTCGCCCGCAAGGGCATCGGCCGGATGACCCAGACCGCGGTCAACACCCTCGACGTGCCGCTCGTGCAGGGCATCGTCGTGCTGGTCGCGGCCACCTTCGCGGTGATCAACCTGACCGTCGACCTGATCTACCCGCTGCTGGACCCGCGGCTGCGGGCCACCCTCGCGGCGGGGAGCCCGTGATGCGCGGGGGACGGCCGGTGCTCGTGCTGGCGTGGATCGTGGTCCTGGTCGCGGTCGGCTGGGCGCTCGTGCCGCACCTGTTCACCTCCTACAGCCCATACGAGGGCGACAGCGGCGCCAGCTTCCTGCCGCCCGGCCCGCGGCACTGGTTCGGCACCGACCGGCTGGGCCGCGACCTGTTCGCCCGCAGCGTCTACGGCGCGCGCACCACGCTCACCGCCACCCTCCTGGCCGTCCTGATCGCCTTCGGCCTGGGCACCCTCGTCGGGCTGATCGCCGGGGTCGCCGGGCGGATCGCCGACACCGTCGTCATGCGCGTCATCGACGTGTTCCTGGCCATCCCGAGCCTGCTGCTGGCCATGGTGGTCGTGTCGGTGCTGGGGTACTCCACGGACAACATCGCCCTGGCGGTCGGCATCTCCTCGATCGCCTCCTTCGCCCGCGTCATGCGGGCCGAGGTGCTCGCCGTGACGACTCAGGACTACGTGCGGGCCGCCTACGGCTCCGGCGTCGGGCGGCTCGGCGTCGTCGTCCGCCACGTCGTGCCCAACGCCATCGGCTCGGTCGTCGCGCTCGCCGCGCTCGAGGTCGGCACCGCCGTGCTCGCCGTCGCCTCGCTGGGCTTCCTCGGCTACGGCGCGCCGCCGCCGCAGCCGGAGTGGGGCCTGCTCGTCGCCGAGGGCCGCGACTACGTCGCCGTCTACCCGTGGGCCTCGATCCTGCCCGGCGCGGCCCTGGCCGTCGTCGTCATCGCCACCCACCGCATCAGCACCTCGCTCAGGAAGGACCGCCGCCGATGACCGACCCGCTGCCGGCACCGCCCGACCCGCTGCTGCGGATCGCCGGGCTGGCCATCGACTACCGCACCGGCCGGCGCGGCCGGACCCCGGCCGTGCGCGGCGCGAGCCTGCACGTCGAGCCGGGCGAGTTCGTCTCGCTCGTCGGCGAGTCCGGCTCCGGCAAGACCACGCTCGTCCAGGGCGCGCTGGGGCTGCTGCCGGCCGCGGCGCGGATCAGCGCCGGCACGATCGCCTACTCCGGCGTCGACGTCACCGGCTGGACCGAGCGGCGCATGGCCCTGGTGCGGGGCAACTACGTGGGCTTCATCCCGCAGGACCCCAACACCGCCCTCAACCCGGTCAAGAAGATCGGCCGGCAGGTCGTCGAGGCGGTCCGGTTCAACCAGCCCCGGGGCAGCCGGGCCACGGCCGCCGAGCACACCGCGGCGGCGCTGCACAGCCTGCGCACCGCCGGGCTGCGCGACGCGGAGCGGGTCTTCGGGCAGTACCCCCACGAACTCAGCGGCGGCATGAAGCAGCGCGCCCTGATCGCCATCGCGCTGGCCGGACAGCCGAGGATCATCCTGGCGGACGAGCCGACCAGCGCGCTCGACGTCACCGTGCAGAAGGTCATCCTCGACCACCTGGCCCGGCTGCGCGCCGAGCTCGGTATCGGGATCCTCCTGGTCACGCACGACCTCGGCGTCGCGCTGGAGCGCTCCGACCGGATCCTCGTCATGCGCGACGGCGAGATCGTCGAGGAGGGCCCGGTCGAGCGCGTGCTGCGCGAACCGGCCCACGACTACACCCGGCGGCTGCTCGACGCCGCGCCCGCCCGGCACGCCGGCCGGCTCGCGCCGTCCTCCGGCGGGCCGCGGCCCGAGCCCGGCCCGGTCGTGCTGCGGGCCGACGGGCTCACCAAGACCTACCGGCTGCGCGGCCGGGGCCGGGAGCGGCAGCTGCGCGCCCTCGACGGCGCCGGCCTGGAGCTGCGCCGGGGCACCACGCACGCGATCGTCGGCGAGTCCGGCGCCGGCAAGTCGACCCTCGCCGGCATCCTGGCCGGGTTCACCGCCGCCGACGCCGGCACCGTCCACGCCGGCGACCGCGAGCTGACCGGGCTGCACCGGCGGGAGCTGCGGCAGCTGCGGCGGGACCTGCAGTACGTCTTCCAGAACCCGTTCACCTCGCTCGACCCCCGCTACACCGTCCGGCGGATCGTCGCCGAGCCGCTGCACGCCTTCGGCCTCGCGCCCGGCCGGCACCGGCGCACCGAGCGGGTCGTCGAGCTGCTGCGGTCGGTGGCGCTGGGCGCGGAGTACCTGGACCGGCTGCCGGCCCAGCTCTCCGGCGGGCAGCGGCAGCGGGTCGCGATCGCCCGGGCCCTGGCGACCGAGCCCGCGGTCCTCGTGCTCGACGAGGCGGTCAGCGCGCTGGACGTGTCCGTGCAGGCGCAGATCCTGCGGCTGCTGGCCGACCTGCAGGCCCGGCTCGGGCTGAGCTACGTGTTCGTCACCCACGACCTGGGCGTCGTACGCCTGATCGCCGACGACGTGACCGTGCTGCGCGACGGCGCCGTGGTCGAGACCGGGCCGGTCGAGCGGGTCTTCGCCGCGCCCGCCCACGACTACACCCGGTCGCTGCTGGAGGCGATCCCGGGCGCCCGGCTCGAACTGGTCGGCGACTAAGGAGGCGGCATGCTGCACATCAACGTCAACATCCTCAACGCCGGCGTGTTCGGCGGGTCGTGGCGCTTCCCCGGCACCGACCCCCTCGGCAGCTTCACGATCGAGCACTACACGTCGATCGCGCGGCGGGCCGAGGCGGCGAAGCTCGACGCGGTGTTCCTCGCCGACGGGCCGTCGCTGGACCCGAGCATCCGGTACCGCACGGCCAACAACCTGGAACCGACGACGGTCCTGGCCCGCATCGCCGCGCAGACCGAGCGGATCGGGCTGATCGGCACGCTGTCCTCGACCTACAACGACCCGGTGGAGCTGGCCCGCCGCCTCGGCGACCTCGACCACGTCAGCGGCGGCCGGTTCGGCTGGAACGTGGTCACCACCGCCGGCCCGGTCGCGGCGCGCAACTTCGGCCGCCCCGGCGAGCCCGAGCACGCGCTGCGCTACCGCCGCGCCGCCGTCGTCACCGAGCAGGTCGTCGCCGCCTGGGCGGCCCGCACCGGCCTCGCCTCGCCGCAGGGCCGGCCGGTCGTGGTGCAGGCCGGCGGGTCCAGCGACGGGCGGCGGCTCGCGTCCCGGGTCGGCGAGGTCATCTTCTCCGCCGACCAGGACCTCGACCACGCCCGCGCGTTCCGGGCCGAGATCCGCGCGGGCGCGGCCCGCTACGGCCGCCGCCCCGAGCAGATCGTGGTGCTGCCCGGCCTGTCCACCGTCGTCGGCGGCACCGAGGCCGAGGCCCGCGCCCGCCGCGCGCTGCTGGACGACCTGCTGCCCGACGCCTACGCCCGCGGCCGCCTCGCCGGCCAGCTCGGCATCAGCCTCGACGGGCTCAACGACGACGAGCCGATCCCGGCCGAGCTGCTCGTCGACCCCGACGAGGCCGGCGGCTCGCAGACCTTCTACCGGGTCGTCAAGGACATCATCGACCGGGAGCACCCGACCCTCGGCCAGCTGCTCAAGCGGCTCTCCGGGGGCGGCGGCCACCGGATCGTCGCCGGCACGCCCGAGCAGATCGCCGACGACATGGAGCGCTGGTACCGCGCCGGTGCCGCCGACGGCTTCAACGTGATGCCCGACGTGCTGCCGTCCGGCTTCGACGACTTCGCCGGCCAGGTGGTCCCCGAGCTGCGCCGCCGCGGCCTGTTCCGCACCGACTACGACGGCCCGACCCTGCGCGACCACCTCGGGCTCGGCCTGCACCCGGAGGTGACCCGCGCATGACCGCCCCCATCCTGCTGGCCCTGGCGGTCGGCGAGGCGGTGCCGCTGCCGGGCGCCCGCACCGTCGCCGCGGCCGCCCGCGCGGCCGGCGTCGCGGCGCTGCGGCTGCTCGACGGCCCGCCCGGGCACACCCTCGACCCGACCGTCGTGGCGGGCTACCTCGGCGGCGCCGTGCCCGGCCTCGGCCTCGTCGCCGAGATCCCCACCACCCACCACGCGCCCTACAACACCGCCCGCCGGGTGCTGTCGCTGGACCGGGCCGGCGGCGGCCGGACCGGCATCGCCCTGCGGGCCGGCGGCGGCGACGAGGTCAGCGACGTGACCGCGGCCGACCCGCAGGCGACCGGGCCGGCCCGCCGGTGGCAGGAGTACGCCCGGGTGCTGACCGGCCTGTGGGAGTCCTTCCCCCGCTCGGCGCTGCTCGGCGACCAGGCGGCCGGCATCGTCGCCGACGACGCGCTGATCGCGCCGATCGGCCACGAGGGCGCCTGCTACCGGGTCGCCGGCCCGCTGGACGGCCCGTCGTCGGTGCAGGGCCGCCCGGTCCTGGTCGCCGACCTCGGCGCCCTGGACGCGGCCGCGGTCGCCGAGTCGGCGGACGTCGTGGTGGCCGGCCGGGACCGGGCGGAGGGCGCGCACGCCGAGCTGACCGCGGCGCTCCAGGCGGCCGGCCGGTCCCGGCGGGAGGTCGCGCTGCTCGGCCGGGTCGAGATCGCCGAGGGCTCCCGGGTATCCGCCGCCGAGCTGCGCGCGTGGGCGGGCCGGGACTCGCTGGACGGGTTCGAGCTCGTGCCGGCCGGCGGCGCCGCGGCGGTCCTGGAGGTGCTGCGGACGCTGGTACCCCGGCTGGGCGGCCCGCGGCGGGCCGGGACGCTGCGGGCGGCGCTCGGACTGCCGGCGGTGCGGTCATGAGCGTCGCCGCGATCCTGGACCGCCTGCGGGCCGGCGCCGCCGAGCGGGAACGCGCCCGCGCCTACGCCTTCGACGAGGTCCGCGCGCTCGCCGAGCAGCGCATCACGCTGACCGGCATCGCCACCGCCGACGGCGGCGCGGGCGGCACCGTCCGCGACGTCGCCGACCTGGTCATCGCCATCGCCCGGGCCGACTCCAACGTGGCACAGGCGCTGCGCAGCAGCTTCCTCACCGCTAACCAGGTCGCGAGCCGGCCCGACCTGCCGCACCGGGAGCGGACCCTGGCCCGGCTGCGCGCCGGGGACCTCTTCGCCGGCACCAACAACGAGCGCAGCGGCGGGCCGAGCGGCAGCGTCAGCACCACGATCCGCCGCGACGGCGACGGCTACGTGGTCGACGGCGAGAAGTACTACTCGACCGGCGGCCTCTACGCCTCCTGGTTCACCGGTACCGCCACCGCCGAGGACGGCAGCGTGTTCGCCTTCACCGTCCCCGTCGACCGCGCCGGGGTGCAGCGCCTCGACGACTTCGACGCCGTCGGGCAGCGGCTCACCGCCAGCGGCACCACCCGGCTGACCGGGGTGCGGGTCGGCGCCGACGAGGTGGTGCCGCGCGGTACCGCCGGACTGGACAACCCCTGGCAGGGCTCGTTCGCCCAGCTGTACCTGGCCGCGGTCCAGGCCGGCATCGCCGCCGCCGCGCTCGACGACGCGGTCTGCTTCGCCCGCACCAAGGCCCGGCCGATCAAGCACAGCACCGCCGCCGCGAGCGTCGCCGACCCGTACGTGCGGCAGACCGTCGGCGAGATCGCCGCCCGCGCCCAGGCCGCCCGGGCCGTGGTCCTGCTGGCCGCCGAGTCGCTGCAGGCCGTGCGCGGCCTCACCGGCGCCGCGGCCCGCACCGCCTCGGCCGAGGCGGCCGTCGCCGTGGCCCAGGCCGGCGTGATCGCCGCGGAGTCCGCGCTGCGCGCCGCCGAGCTGCTCTTCGACGTCGGCGGCGGCTCGATCACCGCCCGCGAGCTGGGCTACGACCGGCACTGGCGAAACGCGCGTACCGTCGCCAACCACAACCCGCGGCAGTGGAAGGCCGCCGTCGCGGGCGCCTACCACCTCACCGGCGAGGAACCCCCGACCACCGGACTGTTCTGAGGGAGACCAACCGTGACCATCCCGCCCGACCGGGTCCTGGGCCGCACCGGCGTCCTGATCGGCCCGCTCACCCTCGGCACCATGAACTTCGGCCGGTGGCAGGAGGAGGCCGAGAGCATCCGGATCATCCACGCCGCCCTCGACGCCGGCATCACCGCGATCGACACCGCCGACGTCTACGCCCAGGGCGCGTCCGAGGAGATTGTCGGCAAGGCCATCAAGGGCCGCCGCGACGACGTCTTCCTGGCCACCAAGTTCCACGGCCAGATCGGCGACGACCCGCGCAGGGCCGGCAACTCCCGCCGGTGGATCGTCCGCGCCGTGGAGGACAGCCTGCGCCGGCTCGGCACCGACCACCTCGACCTCTACCAGGCGCACCGGCCCGACCCGAGCACCGACCCACGCGAAACGCTGCAGGCGCTCAACGACCTCATCCGGCAGGGCAAGATCCTCTACTACGGCACCTCCGTCTTCGGTGCCCACGAGCTGGTCGAGGCGCACTGGCTGGCCGAGCGGCACGGCCTGATCGCCCCGCACACCGAGCAGCTGCCGTACTCGCTGCTGGTCCGCGGCGCCGAGCGGGAGGTGTTCCCGGTGGTGCGCCGCTACGGCGTCGGCGTGCTCGCCTACGGGCCGCTCGCCGCGGGCTGGCTGTCCGGGCGGTACCGCGTCGGCGGCGAACAGCCCGAGTCGGCCCGGGCCGGGCTCATCCCCGGCCGGTTCGACATCGGCCTGGAGCGCAACCGGCGCAAGCTCGCCGCCGCCGACGCTCTCGCGGCCCTCGCCGAGCGGCACGGCCTGACCCTGGTCGACCTCGCCCTCGCGTTCGCGCTCAACCACCCGGCGGTCTCCAGCGTCATCATCGGGCCGCGCACCTTCGAGCATCTGGAGGCCTACCGCAAGGCGGCGACCATCGAGCTCGACGACGAGATCCTCGACCGCGTCGACGAGATCGTCGCGCCCGGCACCCACTTCGTCGAGCGCGACACCGGCCGCGACACGCCGTCGCTGCAGCCGGCCGCGCTGCGGCGCGACCGCCGGGAGGCCGGCCGATGACGTACCGCGCCGCCGAGGACCGCTACGACACGCTGGAGTACCGCCGGGCCGGCGACTCCGGGCTCGTCCTGCCCGCGCTCTCCTTCGGCCTGTGGCAGCGGTTCGGCACCGACCAGCCCTACGCCGCCCGCCGCGAGATCGTGCTGCGCGCCTTCGACCTCGGCATCAGCCACTTCGACAACGCCGACCGCTACGGCCCGCCGCACCGGGCCGCCCAGCAGTTCTTCGGCGAGGTACTGCGCCGGGACCTGGCCCCCTACCGCGACGAGCTGATCCTGTCCACCAAGGCCGGCAACCCGATCGGCGCCAGCCCCTACCTCAAGGGCGGCTCCCGCAAGTCGCTGCTCACCTCGCTCGAGCACAGCCTGCGCGACCTCGGCACCGACCACGTCGACATCTTCTACAGCCACAGCCCCGACCCGGCCACGCCGCTGGAGGAGACCGTCGGCGCCCTCGTCAGCGCGGTGCGGCAGGGCAAGGCGCTGTACGCCGGCGTCTCGAACTACGCCCCGGAGCGGACGCACGAGGCGGCCGGCCTGCTGCGCGCGGCGGGCGTGCCGCTGCTGGTCCACCAGCCGCGGTACTCCGTCTTCGACCGCCGCCCCGAGCAGTCCGGCCTGCTCGACCTCGCCGCCGAGGACGGCTTCGGGCTGGTCGTCTACTCGCCCCTCGCGCAGGGCCTGCTCACCGACAAGTACCTCGACGGCATCCCGGCCGGCGCCCGCGCGCTGCACAGCGAATTCCTCAAACCCGACGCCATCGACGACACCTACCGGGCCCGCGCCCGCGCCCTCAACGACCTCGCCCGCGGCCGCGGCCAGACCCTCGCGCAGCTGGCCCTGCAGTGGGTGCTGCGCCGGCCGCAGGTCACCTCGGCGATCGTCGGGGCCAGCTCGGCCTGGCAACTGGAGCACAACGTCCGCGCCCTGGACTTCCCGCCGCTGAGCGACGCCGAGCTGGCCCTCATCGACGAGCACGGCCTGCCGGACCTGGTACCGCTGCCGGGGCGCAAGCCGTGACCGCGCTGCATCTCAACCTGTCGCTGATGACGCCCGGGCACTTCCGCCACGCCTGGCGGCTGCCGCACGCCGATCCGCTGGCCTACCTGCAACGGCGCGGGCTGTTGCAGACCGAGTACGCCCACCCCACGCTGCGCGGCCGGCTCGGGCTACCGTGGCCGAAATCCCTGGAGGTACCCGCCTGATGTCCGCCGCCGATCGGTACGGCGACCCCGCCGCCGCCCTGCGCGTCGCCAACGACGTGCTCGCCGTGCAGCTCGCGCACCGCTCGGTGCGCCGGTTCGGCCCCCGCGACGTCACCGAGGACGAGCTCGACGCGATCGTCGCCGCCGCCCAGTCCGCGCCCACCTCGTCGAACCTGCAGCCGTGGAGCGTCGTGGCGGTGCGTGACCCGGCCCGCAAGGCCCGGCTGGCCGCGCTCGCCGGCAACCAGGCCTTCATCGAGCAGGCGCCGCTGTTCCTGGTCTGGGTCGCCGACCTGGGCCGGGCCCGCCGCCTGGCCGAGCGCAGCCGGCGCCCGCTCGGCGCCGCGGACTACCTGGAGAGCACCCTCATCGGCTTCGTGGACACCGCCCTCGCCGCGCAGAACGCGGTGGTCGCCGCCGCGTCGCTGGGCCTGGGCACGGTGTTCGTCGGCGCGGTGCGCAACCACCCGGAGGCCGTCGCCGCCGAGCTGGGCCTGCCGCCGCACACGATCGCCACCTTCGGCCTGTCCGTCGGCGCCCCGGACCCGTCGGAGCCGGCCGGCGTCAAGCCGCGCCTGCCCCGCGCGGCGGTGCTGCACCGCGAACGGTACGACGCGGCCGTGGTCGACGCGCACATCGAGCGCTACGACGCGACGCTGTCGGCCTACAACGCCCGCTTCGGCCTGCCCGGCAACTGGACCGACCGGGTGCTGCAGCGGCTGCGCGGCCCGGAGTCGATGGCCGGGCGGCACCGGCTGCGCCGCACCCTGGAGCGCCTGGGCCTGCCGTCGCGCTGACTTTTACCACGCGTTCGGCTGATTTCCCTCCCCTTGCGGCGCTAACTTGAAGGCGAACAAGAACCGCAAATCGGGAGCAGTGCGGACAAGCGGGGGACAAGGCATGAAACGGATGCTCGTTCTACTGGTCGGTCTTTTCCTGGCGGGCGGCGCGGTCGCGGTGCCGTCGGTCGCGAGTGCGCAGGAGTACCCGCCGCAGGCGCCGACCGGCAGCGTGTCCAGCGGCACGGTCGGTACCAACGGGTCGGTCACGTTCTCCGGCAAGAGCACGCCGTTCGACACCGTGACGGTCACCGTGACCTACGCGTCGGGGGAGAGCGATCCGCCGCGCACGGTCACGGCGGACGCCGACGGTAACTGGTCGCTGGTCGTGTCGCTGAGCCACGCGGGCGTGGCGACGCTGACCGCCGTCACCGCCCTGGGCACGGTGACCCAGCAGGTGGTCGTGCGCTCGGCTAGTTCGTCGGGCAGCGACCAGCTGGCCACGACCGGCATCGCGAACGGCAAGCTGCCGATGCTGGCGCTGCTCGGCTCGGTCATCGTCCTGCTCGGCGCGACCCTGATCCTGACCGGCGTGCGCCGCCGCAACCGCGCCGCCTCGGCCAAGTAGCGCCGGGCCGTCACCGGGCCGCCCGCCACCCCGGCGCGGCGGCCCGGGCGTATCGCTCCGCGATCATGTGTCTCCCGCCGCCGCATGGCGAGTTTCTCATGATCGCGGACCCTTACGGTACCTCTGGGTACATCGACCGTCCGCGATCACGAAAAACTCGTGGTGCGGGTGGCGACTTCGGCATGATCCCGGAGGGTTACGGTCGCGGTGCACCGCAGCCGAGCGTGGGCTCCCACGAGGTGCACGATAAGTCCAGGCACTTCGTGTCCGGACTTATCCGACTTATACCCCGACGCCGGATTCATACGTTTCAGGCCGAAGCTCGGCGCGCTGGGTGGCTGTCGTGGTGGCGGCGGCCGGGACCAAAGTCGGGGCCGCCGTGGAGGCCCGCTGGCGGGCCGGGGCTTCGGTGGCGCACGGGCCTCGGCCGGGGCGCGTCGTGGCGGCGGTCGGCCGTCGAGGGCCACGCGGCCGTCGATCGGCACGCGGCTGTCGAGGCCCACGCGGCTGTCGAGGGCCACGCGGCTGTCGACCGGCACGCGGCTGCCGAGGGGCACGCGGTCGGCGATGGGTGGGCGGGTGCTGGTCGGTGGGGTGGCGGTGGAGGTTGTGACAATGTGGCCAGCGACAGGGCGGGCCCGCGGTCACTAGCCTGAGGGTCACCGCATTGTCGAGTTTGAGGAGGCGTCGGGATGCAGGTCGTCGACACCGCGGCCATCGTCACCGGCGGCGCGTCCGGGCTGGGCGCGGCGACCGCCGCCGCGCTGGCCGCCCGGGGTGCCACGGTGTTCGCGCTGGATCTCGAGCCGGCCCTGGCGGGCGCGCCCGAGGTCAAGGGCGTGACCTACCTGGCCGCCGACGTGACCGACGCCACCACGGTCGGCGCCGCGGTCGAAACCGCGGCGGGCGCGGGCGTGCCGCTGCGGACCGTGGTGAACTGCGCCGGCATCGGGCCGTCGGCGCGCATCCTGGGCCGCAACGGGGTGCACGACCTCGGGCTGTACGCGAAGGTCATCCAGGTCAACCTGATCGGCACCTTCACGGTGCTGGCCCTCGCCGCCGAGCGGATCGCCCAGACCGAGCCCGGCGCCGACGGGCAACGGGGCGTGATCGTCAACACCGCGTCGGTGGCCGCGTTCGACGGGCAGATCGGCCAGGTCGCCTACTCGTCGTCGAAGGGCGGCATCGTCGGGATGACCCTGCCGGCCGCCCGCGACCTGGCCCAGCACGGCATCCGGGTCTGCACGATCGCGCCCGGCATCGTCGACACGCCGCTGCTGGCGACCGTGTCGGAGGAGTTCCGGGCCGGCCTGGCCGCCGGCGTGCCGTTCCCGCGCCGGCTGGCCCGGCCGGACGAGTTCGCGCAGCTGGCCCTCGCCATCGTCGAGCACGACTACCTCAACGGCGAAGTGATCCGGATGGACGGCGCGCTGCGCATGGCCCCGCGCTGACCCCAGGGCCGGGCAAAGCGGGGGATCAGAAGTCGCCGGCGTCGCGCCGCAGGTCGCTGATCGCCTCGACCAGTGCGGCGGCGGTCGCGCCGGGCAGCCAGGGGGCGGCGAAGACCTCGGCGTTGAGATCGGCGGTGGCGGCCTCGGCCAGCTCCCGGCCGGCGTCGAGCAGCTCCACCACCGTGGAGCGGCGGTCCGCCGGGTGCGGGGTGCGCCGCACCAGCCCGGCCGCCTCCAGCCGGTCGACGGCGTTGGTGACGCTGGTCGGGTGCACCTGCAGGCGGGCGCCGATGAGCGCCATCGGCAGCGACGACTTGCGGCTGAAGTAGAGCAGCATCAGCACCTCGTAGCGG
The DNA here is from genome assembly GCF_050948465.1 of Dactylosporangium sp. CA-092794. Taxonomy (NCBI): domain Bacteria; kingdom Bacillati; phylum Actinomycetota; class Actinomycetes; order Micromonosporales; family Micromonosporaceae; genus Dactylosporangium; species Dactylosporangium sp. CA-092794. Next base: position 6,433,349 of record NZ_CP192044.1, read on the forward strand.
GCGAACGTCACGCCGTGCGGCTTGAGCACCGCCTCGACCCGGGCCAGGGCGATCTGCTGGGCGCGCATGAGGGACGTGACGGCCGCCATGCCGCCGGCGGCATGGGCCCAGCCGTGCGCCGACCACTGCCGGTGGGCCTCGGCGATCGGGTCGAAGGGGAGCCCGCTGTCGGATGCCACAAAGGTCATCATAGCCGTCTCACCCGATTGCGTGGACGTCAGATAGTTGGACGACCTACCATTCGGGCTATGAGTCTCCACGTGCCGGTCAACCCGGTCCGCTTCGTCACCGCCGCCAGCCTGTTCGACGGTCACGACGCGGCGATCAACGTGATGCGGCGGCTGCTGCAGGCCCAGGGCGCCGAGGTCGTGCACCTCGGCCACGACCGCAGCGTCGAGGAGGTCGTCACCGCCGCGGTGCAGGAGGACGCGCAGGGCGTGGCCCTGTCGTCCTACCAGGGCGGCCACGTCGAGTACTTCGGCTATCTCGTCGACCGCCTCGCCGAGCGCGGCGCCGGCCACATCAGGGTCTACGGCGGCGGGGGCGGCACGATCGTGCCCGAGGAGATCACCGCGCTGGGCGCGCGCGGCGTGCGCATCTTCAGCCCGCAGGACGGCCAGCGCCTGGGCCTGCCCGGGATGATCAACGAGCTGATCCAGGAGTGCGACGTCGACGCCTCGGCCCAGCCGGTGGACCTCGAGGCGCTGCTGGCCGGCGACGAGACGGCCCTGGCCCGGGCGATCACCGTGCTGCAGGCCGGGGCCGACCCGAAGCTCGCGGCGGCGGTCGGCGCGGCGGCGGCCGGGCGCACCGCGCCCGTGCTGGGCATCACCGGCACCGGCGGCTCCGGCAAGTCGTCGCTGACCGACGAGCTGGTCCGCCGGCTGCGCCGGGACTGCGAGGACAAGCTGCGGGTGGCCGTGGTCGCGATCGACCCGACCCGGCGGCGGGGCGGCGGCGCGCTGCTCGGCGACCGGATCCGGATGAACAGCATCGCGCCCGGCGTGGTGTACTTCCGGTCCCTGGCGACCCGCCGGCACGACGGGACGGTCCCGGAGCACCTCGGCGACATCATCGCCGCCTGCCAGGCGGCCGGCCACGACCTGGTCATCGTGGAGACGCCGGGCATCGGCCAGGGCGACGCCGCGATCACCTCCTACGCCGGTGTGTCGCTCTACGTGATGACCCCGGACTTCGGCGCCGCCAGCCAGCTGGAGAAGATCGACATGCTGGACCTCGCCGACGTCGTGGCGATCAACAAGTTCGAGCGCCGCGGCGGCGAGGACGCCCGCCGCGACGTGGCCCGCCAGCTGGTGCGCAACCGCGAGGAGTTCGGCACGCCCTGGGAGGAGATGCCGGTCTTCGGCACCAGCGCCGCCCGGTTCGGCGACGACGGCGTCACCGCGCTGTACCACCACCTGAAACACGCGCTGTCCGAGCACGGCTTCCCGGCCTTCCCGGGCGTGCTGGCGCAGGTCGCCGGGCGGGTGTCCACCGGGCTCACGTCGGCGCTGCCCAGGGGCCGGGAGCGGTATCTGTCCGAGGTGGCCGACGCGGTCCGCGGCTACCACGCCACCACGCAGGCGCAGGCCGCGCTCGCCCGCCGCCGCCAGCACCTGGCCACCACCCGCGACCTGCTGCCCGAGGACGGGGCCGTCGCCGAGCTGCTGGAGACGACCGAGCGGGAGCTGTCCGGCGACGTGCGGGAGCTGCTGGAGCGGTGGCCGGCCACCCGTGCGGCGTACCAGGGCGACGAGCTCGTCTACCGGGTCCGCGGCATCGAGATCCGCACCCCGCTCACCCGGCAGACGCTGTCCGGCAGCCGGATCCCGCGAGTCGCGCTGCCCCGCGACGGCGACGACGGCGAGCTGGTGCGGTTCCTGCGCGAGGAGAACCTGCCCGGCGCGTTCCCGTTCACCGCCGGGGTGTTCCCGCTCAAGCGCACCGGCGAGGCCCCGGCCCGCATGTTCGCCGGCGAGGGCGACGCGTTCCGCACCAACCGCCGCTTCCACCTGCTCTCCGCCGGCCAGCCGGCGACCCGGCTGTCCACCGCCTTCGACTCGGTCACCCTCTACGGCCGCGACCCCGAGCAGCGGCCCGACATCCACGGCAAGATCGGCACGTCCGGCGTGTCGATCGCCACCCTCGACGACATGCGCGAGCTGTACGCCGGCTTCGACCTGTGCGACCCGAAGACGTCGGTGTCGATGACCATCAACGGTCCCGCCCCGGCGATCCTGGCCATGTTCCTCAACGCCGCGGTCGACCAGCAGGAGGCGGCGTTCACCGCCGCCCGGGGCCGGGAGCCCGACGCCGCCGAGCGGGCCGAGATCCGGGCCCGGACCCTGTCCACGGTCCGCGGCACCGTGCAGGCCGACATCCTCAAGGAGGACCAGGGCCAGAACACGTGCCTGTTCTCCACCGAGTTCTCGCTGCGCTGCATGGCCGACATCCAGCAGTGGTTCATCGAGCACCGGGTGCGCAACTTCTACTCGGTCAGCATCAGCGGCTACCACATCGCCGAGGCCGGGGCCAACCCGATCAGCCAGCTCGCGTTCACCCTCGCCAACGGGTTCACCTACGTCGAGGCGTACCGGGCCCGCGGCATGAACGTGGACGACTTCGCGCCGAACCTGTCGTTCTTCTTCTCCAACGGCATGGACGCCGAGTACACCGTCATCGGCCGGGTCGCCCGGCGGATCTGGGCGATCGCGATGCGCGAGCGCTACGGCGCCGCCGAGCGCTCGCAGATGCTCAAGTACCACATCCAGACCTCCGGCCGATCCCTGCACGCCCAGGAGATGGACTTCAACGACATCCGCACCACGCTGCAGGCCCTGTGCGCCATCTACGACAACGCCAACAGCCTGCACACCAACGCCTACGACGAGGCGGTCACCACCCCGTCGGCGCGCTCGGTCCGCCGGGCCCTCGCCATCCAGATGATCATCGACGCGGAGTGGGGCCTCGCCGGCACCGAGAACGTGCTGCAGGGCTCCTACATCGTCGACCGGCTGACGGACCTGGTCGAGGAGGCGGTGCTGGCCGAGTTCGACCGGCTGTCGGAGCGCGGCGGCGTGCTCGGCGCCATGGAGACCGGCTACCAGCGTGGCCGCATCCAGGACGAGTCGATGCTCTACGAGCAGCGCAAGCACGACGGCACGCTGCCGATCATCGGGGTCAACACGTTCCTCGCCCCGGCCGGCGAGGAGGCGCCCGCGACCGGACTGGAGCTGGCCCGGGCCACCGGGGAGGAGAAGGCGTCGCAGATCCGGCGCCTGGCGGACTTCAAGGCCCGGCACGCCGCCGACGCCCCGGCCGCCCTGGACCGGCTCAAGGCGGCCGCGGCCGGGCGCGGGAACACGTTCGAGGCCCTGATGGACGCCGTCCCGCACTGCACCCTGGGCCAGATCACCGACGCGTTCTTCGAGGTCGGCGGGCAGTACCGGCGCAACGTCTGAAGCGGTCGGTCCGGCCGGGAGAACCGGGGCGCCCGGCCGGCGTCATCGATCATTCGGTACGTCGAAAGCGCCCGCCAGCCGCCGGTGCGCTTCCACCAGGCTCGGACCCCACCAGGTCAGGTGCCGGCCGGACACGAGCACGTAACGGGCGCCCGGGAACGCCTCCGGCCCGTCGCCGCCGGTGAACGCATACGGTTCGTCGGGCAGGACCAGCAGGTCGGCGCGGCCGTCGGCGAACATGGCGCGCAGCTCGTCGAGCGGGGGCCGAGGGTACCGCTCGGCATCGCCGCCGAGGGCGTTGGTGACGCCGAGGCGGCGCAGCACGTCACCGGCGAACGTGTCCCGGCCCAGCACCACCCACGGCCGCCGCCACACCGGCACGATCGCCCGGGCCCACGCCGGGCGCACCGGCGCCCACAGCCGCTCGGCCTCGCCCAGCCAGCCCGGCGCCGCCACCCCGAAGCCCTCGACCAGCAGCCGGCGCAGCGAGCCCAGCGCGGCCGGCACGGTGGCGGGCGCCTCGGTGACCCAGACCGGGATCCCGGCCTCCCGCAGCCGCACCACGTCCTCCCGCCGGTTCTCCTCGACGTTGGCCACGACGAGATCCGGCCGCAGGGCGATCACCCGCTCGATTTTGGGGTACTTCGAGCCGCCGACCCGGGCCACGTCCAGCCCGGGCGGCTCGACGCAGTAGTCGGTGGCGCCGACCAGCCGCCCGGGCACGCTCGTGGCGAGGGTCTCGGTGAGCGACGGCACCAGCGACACCACCGCCTGGGGGCCGCCGCCGAGCGGCACCGCGTCGCCCCGGTCGTCGCGGACTGTCATGCCTCCATCATGCCGCCGCCGGGCCGCTCACGCCTCGATCGTGGTCGGCAGCGTCACGAACAGCGACGTGCCCTGACCGGCGGGGCTGGCGATGCGCAGGCTGCCGCCGAGCGCCTCGACCCGATCCGTGAGGCCGACCAGCCCGGTGCCCAGCGCCGGGTCGGCGCCCCCGACGCCGTCGTCGCGGATGCCGAGGGTGAGCACGTCGCAGCGCCGGCCCGGGTCGGCGATCACGTCGATGGCGACGTCGATCGCGGAGGCGTGCGCGTGCTTGGCCGCGTTCGCGATGGCCTCGGACACCACGCAGTAGGCGGCCACCTCGACCGGGCCCGGCATCCGCCGCTCGGGCCCCGGGCTGATGCTGACCGGCACCTGGCTGCGCCGGGCCAGGGTCCGCAGCGCGGGCATGAGGCCGCCCTGCGACAGGATGGCCGGGTGCAGCCCCCGGGAGATCTGCTGCACCTCCGTGAACGTGCTCGCCAGGCCGTCGGCGGTGCGCCGCAGCCGCCCCTCCAGCTCGTCCAGGCCGCCCGGCACCAGCCCCTCCGCGGCCCGGATCTCCAGGCCCAGCGACACGAGCCGCTGCTGCACGCCGTCGTGCAGGTCCCGCTCGAGCCGGCGGCGGGCCTCGTCGGCGGCCATGACGATCCGGGCCCGGGACGCCTTGAGCTCCCGGCGGCTCTCGGCGTTGGCCACGGCGGTGGCGACGAGCTCGGTGAATTGCGCCAGGCGCGCCTCGGCGCCAGCCGGGGGCGGCGGCCGCTCCCGCCACAGCACGACGAGCGAACCCCACATGCGGCCCTCGACGGTGATCGGCGCGGCGATCGACGCGGTGACGCCCTCGCTGCGGGCCAGGTCGGCGAGGTCGCCGCTGCGCCGGTCGAAGCTGTCGATCCGGGCCGCGCGGGCCTCGCGCACCACCAGCTGGGTCACCCCGCCCTCGAGGGCGAAGCGCCGCCCCACCAGGTCACCCTCGCCCGACCGGTTGTACTCGGCCATCACCACCACCGTCCCGGCCGACTCGAGCCGGGCCAGCCGGGTGGCGTCGGCGTCCAGCAGCGCCGCCGACTCGGCGGCGACCGCGGCGACGACCTCCTCCGGCGGGGCGCCGCGGGCCACCAGCACCGCGACCCGCCGGACGCCGGCCTGCTCGGCGGCCAGCCGGCGCAGCTCGTCGCCCATCGCCTGCCGCTCGGCCGCGACCGTGAACAGGATGTCCAGCCGGGGCAGCAGCCGGTCCCGCAGCCGGCTCAGGGTGTGCGGGCGCAGCCCGTCCGGGACGAGCAGGGTGCCGGTCCGCTCGCCGAACCGCAGCGGGAACGCCGTCTGCGGCCGCGTATCCCGGCGGTGCTCGCCCCGGAGGTCCCCGTCCGGGGCCCGGTCGAGCAGGATCTCGGCGAACGGCAGCCGCAGCGTGCTCGCGATCCGCCGGGCCGCCCCCGGCAGCACGGCGCGCAGGTTGTCGGTGGCCAGCATGTGCCGGCTCAGCGCGACGAGGAGCTCGGCCTCCTGCCGGCGTTCGAGGGACTCGACGGCCCGGACCCGGGCGAGGCTCGCCATCAGGCTGGCCAGGACCGCCGCGACCAGGAACGCGGCGAGCTCGATCCATTCCCGCGGCCGGCTGACGTCGAGGTTGCGCACCCGCGGGACCCAGACGATGTTGTACGCGGCGGCGCTGACCACGACCATGGCCAGGGCCAGCCGTATCCCCCAGATCGTGGAGATCGCGAGGACCCCGACGAAGAAGACCACCACGAGCGCGTGCCGCGACGCGGTCTGCTCGAGCAGGTGGATCACCAGCATTTCGGCGGTGACGAGCAGCGCGCCCACCGCGATCCCCAGCGCGACCGGGGGCGGCGTCGGGCGCACCAGCCAGGCCGCCAGGCGCGCTGTGCTGCGCCGGCGCATGCGCTTCATGCTATGCCGCCGGCCCGTCCGCCCCGGGCGAGGCACCGGGCGACATATCCGGTTGGCGGTGGACCGGGGCGGACGAATCCTTCCGCGATCATGATGCTCGTGGTGGCGCGACGCGGGTTTCTCATGATCCTGGAGAGTCCTGGTACACGGGTGTACATCAACACTCCGTGATCATGAGAAACCGTTGGTGCCGCGGGCAGTTTGGCGTGATCACGGAGACTTTCGGTCGCTGCGCCGGGCTGCGAAGCCGGCGTCTGCCGGGCGGGCGCTGGCGGGGCGGGTGGGTGCCGGCCGGGTGGGTGCCGGAATCGAACGATAAGTCCGGCGCTGGCGCGCCAGACTTATCGGACATATCACGATTTATCGGCAGAGACGCGGGTCTGCGCGGGCCTGGTGCGGCGGACGGTGGTGTCGTCGACGCGCCAGGTCAGCTCGTCGGCGACGCCCGTGACGCCGTCGACGGCGCGAGCCAGGGCGGTCAGGCGCTGGGCGGCGCTGCGCCGCTCGACCGGCCCGCGCAGCGTGACGACGCCGTCGCTCACCTCGACGCCGATCTCGGCCGGGTCGACGCCGAACGCGGGCAGTACCACATTGTCGACGACGTCCCGCTCGACGGCCGCGTCGCTGCGCAGGGCCCGGCGCATGAGGTCGCCGCGGGTGACGATGCCGACCAGGCGGCCGCTGCCGTCCTCGACGACGGCGAGCCGCTTGATCCGGTGGCGGGTCATCAGCCGGGCGGCGAACCGGATCGGCGCCTGCGGCCCGACCGTGATCGCGGGCGAGGTCATCAGCTGCGCCGCCGTGGGCTCCGCACCGGGCCCGCCGTCCGGCTCCGGCTCGGCGACCGCCGGCAGCAGGTCGGCCTCGGTCACCATGCCGACCACGCGGTCGTGCTCGTCGACCACCGGCAGCCCGCTGACGCCGTAGTCGGTGAGCACGTCGATGATGTGCCGCCGCCGGCAGTCCGCGGTCGCGACCACGACCTCCGGCGTCATGACGTCGTACACCCGCAGCTCGTTCATCTTTGCAGTGTTCGGCGGCCGATGGGCGCCGGACCAGGGCCGGGCGGCCCGCCGGGGCGGGACCTGGGGCCGGTTCGATCTGTCACGGGACCGTCACATGGCCGCGGTACCGCCGCCACATCGCCTCCCGATAGTTGCGCTATGCACCTGTTTGCCCGGGCCGTCGCATGACGGCGCTGCTCAGCTCCGACGGCGGCGACTTCAGCCTGGTGTGCGACGGGTGCGGCCGGGTGGTCGGCAACCTGGCCGGTTCGCTCGGGGACTGGGCCACCGCGTGGGGCCTGTTCAGCCAGGACGGGTGGCGGGGGAGTGAGCTGGCGGTCGGACCGCACGCTTGCGGGCGGTGCGCGGCGCCGCCGTCCGGGATCGTGGCCCGCGCCCTGGACCGGCCGTCGCTCACCCCGGCCGGGCGGCCGTCACCCCGGATGGTGGTGCAGCTGCTCTCCGACGTGCGGGCGATCTATCTGCGCGGCGACCTGCTGCCCGCCGACGATGCCCGGCTGTGGGACCTGCTCAGCGGCGAACCGGGACCCTACCGGCATCTGATGGTCGACGTGAGCGGCGTGCGGCGGCTGACCTCGGCCACCGTCGACGTGCTGGTCCGGGCCTCCCGGCGGGCGGCGGAGCGGGGCGGCCGGACCTGCCTCGTCGGCGCCGCCCCGGCCATCTCGGATGCGCTGCGGATGCTCTGCCTGGACCGCTTGCTGCCCGGCCACGCCGATCAGCTCTCGGCCCTCGAATGGCTGCGCGGAGCGCATCCCGTGCCCTGCTAGTTGAAGCGCAGGACACAATCCGGGCAGCGGTGCCAGACCATGCCGCCGAGCTCCTCTGCCTGCCAGCCCTGGGCCGCCGCGGCCACCCACAGCAACTCCCGGCTGGTGCCGGGGATGCGGAATGCGGCGCCGCAACGGTCGCACGACACCTCCGCTGCCGCATCGGGCTTCGCGATGACGAGCATGACCGGCCCACCTCCCCCAGGCGCGCGTGTTCAACGCCGCCACGGTACCCACTCGGCTTCTCCACGGCCACCCCCTTCCATGGCCTTCGACGCAATGACATGTGACCGTCACATTCGGCGGGGTACTTCCGGGGCGTCCGCCGCTGGAGGGAGCGCCCGATGGAACCACGCCCGCCGTTGCCGCCGTTCACCCTCGAGACCGCCCTCGCCAAGGTGCAGGCGGCCGAGGACGCCTGGAACACCCGCGAACCCGAGGTCGTGGCGCTCGGCTACACCGAGGACTCGGCGTGGCGCAACCGCGACCGCTTCCTCACCGGCCGCCCCGCGATCGTCGAGTTCCTGCGTGAGAAATGGGCCCGTGAGCTGGATTACGCGCTGCGCAAGGAGCTGTGGTCGTATCACGAGCATCGCATCGCGGTCCGGTTCCAGTACGAGTGCCACGACGCCGGCGGGCAGTGGTGGCGCAGCTACGGCAACGAGCTGTGGGAGTTCACCCCCGACGGGTTGATGGCGCGGCGCGAGGCGAGCATCAACGACGTGCCGATCACCGAGGCGGAGCGCCGCATCCAGGGCCCCCGCCCGGCCGAGCTGCGCGGCGCCCCGCCCTCGCCGCACGTGTGGACGATCGGCGGCGCGGCGGGTTTGGCAACCGGTTGACAACTGCGGCGGGGTGCGGGTCAGATGGAAGCCACCCCCGACCCGCAGGGACTCGCATTGATCATCGACCGGGCCGAAGTCATCGTGACCAGCCCCGACCGCAACTTCGTCACGCTGAAGCTCACCACCGACGACGGGCTGACCGGCCTGGGCGACGCCACGCTCAACGGCCGCGAGCTCGCCGTCGTCGCCTACCTGCGCGACCACGTCGTCCCGCTGCTGCTCGGCCGCGACGCCGGCCGCATCGAGGACACCTGGCAGTTCCTCTACCGCAGCGCCTACTGGCGGCGCGGCCCGGTGACCATGGCGGCGGTCGCCGCCGTCGACGTGGCGCTGTGGGACATCAAGGCCAAGGCGGCCGGGATGCCGCTGTACCAACTGCTCGGCGGTGCCTCCCGCACCGGCCTGCTCGCCTACGGCCATGCCTCCGGCCAGGACCTGCCCGAGCTGTTCGACAGCGTGCGCAAGCATCAGGAGCTGGGGTACAAGGCCATCCGCATCCAGACCGGGGTGCCGGGGCTCAAGTCCATCTACGGCATCGCCTCCAACGCCACCTTCGAGGCCAACGCCGGCGTGCGCTACGACCACGAGCCCGCGCAGCGCGGACCCCAGCCCGCCGAGGAGGACTGGGACACCCGCAGCTACCTGCGGCACGTGCCGACGGTCTTCGAGGCGGTGCGCAACGAGTTCGGCCCGGCGCTGCCGCTGCTGCACGACGTGCACCACCGGCTCTCCCCGATCCAGGCGGCCCGGCTCGGCAAGTCCCTGGAGCCCTACGACCTGTTCTGGCTCGAGGACTGCACCCCCGCCGAGAACCAGGAGGCCCTGCGGCTGGTGCGGCAGCACACCACCACCCCGCTGGCCATCGGCGAGGTGTTCAACACGGTCTGGGACTACCAGCAGATCGTCCGCGAGCAGCTCATCGACTACGTGCGCAGCTCCGTCACGCATGCCGGCGGGGTCACGCACCTGAAGAAGATCCTCGACTACGCCTCGCAGTACCAGATCAAATCCGGCATCCACGGCCCGACCGACATCTCGCCGGTGGGCATGGCCGCCGCGCTGCACCTGGGACTCGCCATCCACAATTTCGGGATCCAGGAGTACATGATGCACGGCGAGCGGACCGACCAGGTCTTCCGGCAGTCGTTCACCTGGTCCGACGGCTTCCTGCATCCGGGGGAGCGGCCCGGCATCGGGGTCGAGCTCGACACCGACGAGGCCGGCAAGTATCCGTACCTGCAGGCGTACCTGCCCTACAACCGGCTCGCCGACGGCACCGTCCACGACTGGTAGCCGACGCCTCTCACCCCTTGGCGGTCAGGGTGCCGGCGGGCCGGTGGAGCCCCGGGGCACGAACTCGGTGGTGATCGGCCCGGCGGCGGGCTCCGGGTGCCGCTCGACCAGGCCGATCAGGCGGCGCACCGCGTCGCCGCCGGCCGGGCCGAGCCGGGTGCGGATCGTGGTGATCGGCGGCGTGGTGAAGTCCGAGCCGAAGATGTCGTCGAAGCCGACGACGCTGAGCCGCCCCGGCACCATCACGCCGCCTTCCTGGCACGCCCGCAGCAGACCGATCGCCATCAGGTCGTTGTAGGCCAGCGCCGCGGTCGCCCCGCAGGCCAGCAGCCGGCGCAGCGCGGCCGCGCCGCCCTCGGTCGTCGGCGCGCCCGGCCCGATCTCCACGATCGACATCCCGCGGCGCAGCGCCTCCTCGAACGCGATCTCCCAGCGGGCGCGGCTCATCCACGAGGTACCGGGCCCGGACAGGAACGCCACCGAGCGGTGCCCGTCGCCGGCCAGATGGTCCAGGGCGGCGCGGATGCCGGGCGCGACGTCCGGCACCACGCACTCGACGCCGGCCACCTCCCGGTTCACCACCACCGAAGGCCGGCGGGCGGCCAGCCGCCGGATCGCCTCGTCGGCCAGCCGCGAGGCGACCAGGACGAACCCGTCGACCGACGGCACCAGCCGCTCCGCGGTGTGCAGCTCCAGCTCCGCCGACTCCTGCGACTCGGCCAGCACCAGCGTGTACCCGGCCGCGGCGGTGACCCGCTCCGCACCGCGGATCAGGTCGAACCAGACCGGATTGGTGATGTCCGAGAGGATCAGGCCCAGCGTGCCGGTGCGTCCGGTCGGCAGCGCCCGGGCCGCCGGGTTACCGCGGTATCCGAGCGCCTCGGCGGCGGCCCGCACCCGCTCCTCGGTCCGCGCGCTGGTCCGGCCCGGCTTGTGCAGCGCCCGGGACACCGTCGACGGGCTCACCCCGAGGGCGCGCGCGATGTCGTAGATGGTGGTCGCCGGCCCGCCGCTGCCGTCCCCCTCCGCCACGAACGCTCCTCACCCGGATGAACCAGGCCTCAGCATGCCGGTATGGCAACCGGTTGGCAACCGCCCATGCCGCCGCCGGACCTCGCGGCGGCGCGTGAGCGGTCAGTGCGCGACCCACTGCACGGCGTCGAGGTCGGCGTAGCAGCCCTGCAGGTGCCGGTCGCCGGCCGCGGCGGAGTCGCTGAACGCGGTGCGCGCGTGCAGGACCCGGGTGTTGTCGAAGATCACGCAGTCGCCGGGGGCCAGCTTGAACGTCACCATCGCGCCGGGCCGGTTGAGCACGGCGTCGAAGGCGCGGTACGCCGCGTAGAACGCCGCCAGCCGCTCCGCCGGCCCGGCCGGGGCCTGCAGCGACCGGTTGTTGTACCGGATCTCGCGGATCCGGCCGAGCTCGTCCACGCCGATCATCGGCCGGTGCGCCCGCAGCCGCCCCCACGCGAACGTCGCCGGCGTCCCGGCCAGCGTCGCGAAATGCCCCGGCTCCCGCTCCCGCAGCAGCGCCGCCGCCCGGAACCCGTCCACCAGCCCCGACTCCCCGCCGTCGGCGGCGTCGCGCAGGCAGTGCAGCAACTGCACGGTCGGCACCGGGTCGCGGTACGGGTTGTCGGTGTGCGGCGCGATCGCCCGGGCGGTGAACGCCAGGTTCACGGCGCGCTCCTCGGTGCGCACGTCGAAAAGGTCGCCGTAGTTGGTCGTCCGCACATACCCGAACGATCGCGCGATCTGCAGCACCGTCCCCGGCGCCACGGGCGTGCCGCGTAGCAGCGCGAACCCGGTCCGCCAGACGGACCGCAGGATCGGCACCGGATCCGCGCGGTACCGCGCCCAGTCCGCCTCCGGCGGCTCGATCTGGTCCCAAAGGTCCTTGCCCGTTTCGGTCCGCCCGTCGCCGATCCGGTCGGCCGTCTCGTGCCGGGCCAGCCACGCCGGGTCGAACGCGGAGCGGTGCCCGTCGGAGTACCGAATCTCGACCGTTTCAGCGTTCTCGCTCACCCCCGTGACCGTGAGGTCCCCGGCCAGCTCGCCGACGGTGTGCAGCTTCTGCCCGCTGTGCGGGTCGCGGCAGGCCGGGCACGGGCAGTTGTCCCGCAGCCACCCGGCGGGAAAGCGCAGCTCCATGGCGGTCGAGCGTGCCAGGGCGGCGTGAACGGCGGCTGAAGTTTAGGCGCGGCGCCCGAAGGTACTGACGCCTCCATGGACCCGCCGCAGCTGCTGCCCGCGCGGGAGCAGATGGCGTTCACCCTCGGCTTCCACATCATCCTCGTACCGTTCGGGATGGCGTTCACGTTCTTCATGCTCCTGGCCAACTACCGGGGCCTGCGGCACGCCGACGCGGCCGCCCTGCTGCTGGCCCGCCGGTGGTCGCACGTCGCGGCCGTGCTGTTCGCGGTCGGCGCGGTGTCCGGCACGGTGCTGTCCTTCGAACTCGGTCTGCTCTGGCCGCGGCTGATGGGCACATACGGTTCGGCGTTCGGCATACCGTTCGCCATCGAGGGCCTGTTCTTCTTCCTGGAAGCCATCTTCATCGCGGTGTACATCTACGGCTGGGACCGCCTCTCCGGCTGGGCGCACTTCTGGACCGGTGTACCGGTGGTGGTCGCCGGGATCGGCGGGACGCTGTCGGTCGTCGCCGCGAACGCCTGGATGAACCAGCCCGGCGGGTTCACCATGCGCGAGGGCCGGGTCACCGGCGTGCAGCCGCTGCGGGTGATCTTCAACGGCGCGTTCTGGTACGAGTCGCTGCACATGCTGCTCGCCGGGTACATGGTCGCGGGCTTCCTCACCGCCGCCGTCTACGCCGGTGGCCGGCTGCGCCGCCGCGCCACCCCTGCGGCCGAGCCCGGCGATGAGCCGAGCCGTCCGGGCCGGACCGGTCAGGCGGAGCGGATGGCGCGGCTGGGCCTGCTCATCCCGCTGACCGTGGCCGCGATCCTGACGCCGCTGCAGATCGTCGTCGGCGACATCGCCGCCCGGGAGGTCTTCCACCGTGAGCCGGCGAAGTTCGCCGCCATCGAGGGGGTACCGCATACCGATACGCACGTGCCCGAGGTCCTCGGCGGCCTGTACTCGGACGGCCGGCTGCGCTTCGGCATACCGATTCCCAGCGGCGCGTCGCTGCTGTCGGGCTACAGCCCGGCCACCCGCATCCGCGGCCTCGACGAGATCCCGCCCGAGGTGCGCCCGAGCGACCGCGAGATCACGGTGGTGCACCTGGCCTTCGACGCCATGGTCGGCGCCGGCACGTTCCTGCTGCTGCTGTCCGCGTGGTACGCCCTGGCCTGGTGGCGCCGCCGCGACCTGCCCCGCACCCGGTGGTTCGCCCGGGCCACGGTGGCCGGCGGGGTGCTTTCCGTGGTGGCGCTGGAGGCCGGGTGGGTGGTCACCGAGGTGGGCCGGCAACCGTGGACGGTCGTCGGGCACCTGCTCACCCGCGACGCCGTGACGAGGGCCGGCAACGTCTGGCTGTTCTTCATCGCCATCCTGGTGTTGTACGCCGCGGTCGGCGCCACGACCGTGCACGTCCTGCGCCTGCTCCGGCACCGCTGGCGCGAGCGCGACGCCGCCGACGTGGACGTCCCCTACGGCCCCACCCACGACGAGTCGGCGGACGCTTCGGAGCCGGCATGAGCGGCACCTTCACCACAGCCGGCGCCGCGCCCGCCGGCGCGGCGCTCAGCGGCGTGGCGGCCGTGGATGTCGCGTGCGGCCCCGGGGAGCCGGCGTGAGCACGTTCGCCGCGGTCGTGCTCTTCATCGGTGTCGTGGCCTACGCGGTGCTCGGCGGCGCCGACTACGGCGCCGGCTTCTGGGACCTCACCGCCGGCGGCGCCGCGCGCGGCCGTGCACCCCGGCACCTCATCGACGCCGTGCTCGCCCCCGTGTGGGAGGCCAACCACGTGTGGCTGGTGTTCTGCCTGGTCATGCTGTGGACCGGATTTCCGCCCGCGTTCGCCGCCATCATGACCACCCTGTACATCCCGCTCGGCCTGGCCGCCTTAGGCGTCGTCCTGCGCGGCAGCGGCTTCGCCTTCCGCAAGGTCCTCGTCGTCACCGACCACCAGCGCGCCGCCGGCGCGGCGTTCGCCGTCTCGTCCCTGCTCACCCCGTTCTTCCTGGGCACCGTCGCCGGCGGCATCGCCTCCGGCCGGGTGCCTTCGGCGGGCGGCGGCGATCCGATGTACAGCTGGGTCAACCCGACCTCGCTGCTCGGCGGCGTCCTGGCCGTGCTCGTCTGTGCCTTCCTCGCCGCCGTCTTCCTCACCGCCGAGGCCCAGCGGCGCGGCGAACGGAACCTGCGCCGCTGGTTCGCCCGCCGCGCCCGGCTCAGCGCCCTGCTCACCGGCATCGCCGCCCTGGCCGGCATCGAGGTGCTGCACGTCGACGCCCCGCCGCTCCTGCACGGCCTGCTCACCCGCGGCCTGCCCCTGATGATCATCTCGGCCCTGTGCGGCGTCGGCTCACTCACCCTGCTCCGCCACGCCCCACCCCGGGTCTCCCAGGCCGCCGCCGTCGGCGCCGCCGCCACGGTGGTGGCCGGCTGGGGCGTGGCCGAGTACCCGTACCTCCTCGGCGACCATTTACGCATCGCCGAGGCCGCCGCCCCGCCGGCGACCCTGCTGGCCCTGACCGTGATCGCCGCCTTCGCCGTCCTGGTCGTGGCGCCGTCCTTCGTGCTCCTATACGTCCTGCACCAGGCCGGCAGCCTCGACGGCACCTGACCCGGCCGGTGGTGGCGCCGTCGTTCGTGCTCCGCTACGTCCTGCACCAGGCCGGCAGCCTCGACGGCACCTGACCCGGCCGGTCGTGGCGCCGTCCTTCGTGCTCCTCTAGGTTCTCCACCGGGCCGGCAGCCTCGACAGCATCCGACCCGGGCAGGTCTCAGGAGAGTTCCCTGAAGGTGACGGCGAAGGTGGCCGGGGCCGGGGTGAGGACGTATTGCGGCAGCGGACCGGGACCGCAGGCCGCGCTGCCGAGGCCGTGGTGGGTGTGGTCCAGCTGCAGGTGGATCGCGTCGGTCGGGACCAGATCCGTCGTGTGCCGGGCGGCGTCCAATGTGGACGTCGGCCAGCGGCGGGCCGTGAAGTCGATCCGGGGCGCCGCTTCCACCCGCAGGCCCGAACCGTCCGGGCGGGTCAGCGTCAGCCACCGGGCGTCGGCGCGGTTGCCGTTCTCCTGCGGGAAGACGTAGGGCGTGGCCAGCTCGTCCACTGTGGACGTGTAACGGCCCACCAGCGCCGCCGTGCGCGAGTCCGGGTAGGCCTCGCCCGGGCCGGCGCCGAACCATTCGACCGCGGCAAGGTCCGCCGGCAGCCGCAGGCCCACGCCCAGGCGGGGCAGCGGCACGTCCCAGTCACCCTCCGGTTCGACCGAAACGGTCAGCTCCAGGCCGTTGTCGCCGAACCATTTCCAGGCGTACCGCGTGCGCAGCGCCAGGTCGCCACCGGCCGGGGCCACCCGGGTCCGCACGACGAGCGCGTCCCCGGCGAGCTCCAGCCCGTCGAGCCGGTGGGTCATGCGGTGCAGCCCGGCGGCGCGCCAGCGCGGCTCGATCGGGTCGCGGCCCAGGCGGTCATTGTCGATCGGCGCCCGCCACACGTCCAGGACCGGACCGCTTAGCGCCAGCCCACCGAGGCGGACCAGCCGTCCGTGCACCGGCTCGAACTCGGCCCGCCCGAGCCGGACCGTATCCGCCGCGCGGATCGGTCCACTCCCAACAGCGGCTTCGGATTCGGCGCCGCCCAGCCGCACCACGCCCGCCGCGCGGATCGGTCCACTCCCAACAGCGGCTTCGGATTCGGCGTCGCCGAGTCGCACCACGCCCGCTGCGCGGATCGGTCCGGTCCCAACAGCGGCTTCGGATTCGGCGTCGCCGAGTCGGACCACGTCCGCCGCGCGGATCGGTCCGGTCCCAACAGCTCCTTCGGATTCGGCGCCGCCCAGCCGCACCACCTCCGCCGCTGTTTGGACCGGTGCGGTCGTATTGGTCCGAACGACGTCGGGCGCGGGTGCGAGCCGGGTCTGGCCCGCGCCGAGCCGCAGGCCGGTGCGGTCCGTGGCCCAGACCGTAAGCCAGCACTCGCCGGGCTCGGACGGTACCGACGCGGCGGGAAGGGCGACCACCGCGGCCGCGCCGGGGCCGACCGCCGGCAGCACCGCGGCGCCCTCCCCGGCGACCACGCCGTCGACCGTCACCTGCCAGTGCAACGCGGCGTGGGAAAGGTCGCGGAAGGCATACCGGTTGGCGACCGTAACCTCGCCCGGGCGGACCGAAAGCCGGACCGGAGCGTAGACCGCGGCCAATTCGGTCAGGCCGGGCGACGGGCTACGGTCCGGGAAGACCAGGCCGTCGACGACGAAGTTGCCGTCGTGCAGCGGTTCACCGAAGTCGCCGCCGTAGGCGTAATGGTCGCCCACCCGGATGCCGTGGTCGAGCCATTCCCAGACGAAGCCGCCCTGGCAGCGCGGATGGCGGTCGAACAGCTCCTCGTACTCCAGCAGACCGCCCGGGCCGTTGCCCATCGCGTGGGCGTATTCGCACAGGATGAACGGCAGGTGCGGCACGTGGTCCTCGCCCCGGCCGATCGCGGCGACCTCGGCGTGCGTGGCGTACATCCGGCTGTAGACGTCCACGTGCGCGCAGCTGCGGTCGCCCTCGTAGTGCAGCGGGCGGCCCGGGTCGCGCTCCCGGGCGAAGGCCGCCATCAGGCCCAGGTTGGCGCCGACACCGGCCTCGTTGCCCAGCGACCACATGATGACCGACGGATGGTTCTTGTCGCGCTCCACCATGCGGCGCATCCGGTCCACACAGGCGTCGGCGAAGCGCGGGTCGTCGCTGGGATTGCCGCGCCAGCCCACCCGCTCGAAACCGTGCGTCTCGTAGTCGCACTCGTCGATGACGTAGAAGCCGAGCTCGTCGCACAGGTCCAGCACGGCCGGGTGCGGCGGGTAGTGGCTGGTGCGGATCGCGTTGACGTGGTGGCGCTTCATGAGCTCCAGCTCGGCGCGCACCACGTCCGGTGGCACGACGCGGCCCAGGCCGGGGTGGAACTCGTGCCGGTTCACGCCGTGCAGCACGATCCGGCGGCCGTTGACCGTCAGCAGACCGTTTTCGACGGCGACCGTGCGGAAACCGATCCGCAGCGTCGCGGTCTCGGCCGGCGTGGCCACGGTCAGTGTGTACAACCGCGGCGTCTCGGCGGTCCACGGCCCGACCGGCCCGGCGTCGTGGGCCACGCCCACGGCCAGCCCGTGCAGGCCCAGCTCCGGCACGTCGACGACGGCCCCGGCCGGCCCCTCGACGAAAAGCCGGCCGCGCCCGCCGGGCTCGAGCCCGGCGTGGACGAAAAGGTCGTCGATGCCGCCGGCCGGCCGGACCAGGAGCGTCACGTCGCGGAAGATGCCGGGCAGCCACCACATGTCCTGGTCCTCCAGGTAGCTGCCGGCCGACCACTGGTGCACCCGCACCGCGAGCACGTTGCGCTCGCCCGGCCGCAGCGCCCCGGTCACGTCGAACTCGGCCGGCAGCCGGCTGCCCTGCGTGACGCCGAGCTCGACGCCGTTGAGCCAGACCCGGCCGCACGAGTCGACGCCGTCGAAGCGCAGCCGGGCCCCCGCGCCGGCGAACCCGGCCGGCACGTCGAAGGCCAGCCGGTGATCGCCGGTCGGGTTCTCGGTCGGCACGCGCGGCGGGTCGACCGGGAACGGGTAGACGACATTGGTGTACGCCGGGCGCCCGTGACCGTGCATCGGCCAGCTCGACGGCACCGGCAGCTCCGCCCAGCCGGCGTCGTCGAAGCCGGGCTCCCAGAAGCCCTCGGCGGCCTCGGCCGCGCTCGGCGCGAGCCGGAACCGCCAGACCCCGTTGAGGCTCAGCCGGGCCGCGTCGCTCGCGAACGCGGCCCGCGGGGCGCAGGTGCCGATCGGCCGGCCGAAATCGGTCAGGTACTCCACGGCGCACACCGTACCGCTCAGCCCACCGGCACCTCCCGCGCCGCGACCGGCGCCGCCAACGATTCGGTCCGCCGGCCGTACCGAAGAACCTTGGCCAGCACCGCCGGCGCCATGAGCGTCTGCGGCGGGCGCATCAAATTGGCCACCGCCAGGAACCGCTGCGCGACCACCGCGTCGTACCCGGTCGCCTGCTGCACCCGGGCGACGTAACCGTTGAGGAAATTGGTCCGCCGGCTGCGCGGGCCCTCGACCCACGGGTAGGCCAGGTCGCCACCGGCGGACATGTCCCACGGCGCGTCGATCACCCGCGCCGCCCGGGCGTAGAACCGGCGCGGCAGCCCGTCGAGGCCGGCCCGCACCGCCGCCCCGAGCTCCCGGGCCTCGGCGACCGCGACCGTCATGCCCTGGGCGTACGCCGGATTGAAGCTGCACAGCGCGTCACCGATCGACACCAGCCGCTCCGGCAGCCGGGTCAGCCGCTCGTAGCGCCGCCGCACGCTGGCCGGCAGGCGCAGCCGCATGGTCGGGCCGAGCGGCTCGGCGTCGCGCAGCAGCGCGTGCAGCCGCGGGTCGGCGAACTTCGCCGCGAACGCCAGGTAGTCGTCCGGGTCGGTCGGCGGCGCCTGGTCCGCCCCGACGCCCAGCAGCGTGACCATCCAACGGTCGCCGTCGACCGCGATCGCGATGCCGCCGTAGGGCCGCCGCGGGCCGGGCGCGTTGAGCACGCAGGCGAAGTCCTCGCGGCCGGGCACCCGCCGGTAGTCGCGCGAGACATAGACCGTACCGGCGTCGATGCGCTCCTCGGCGGGCCGCTCGAAGCCGAGCCCGGCGAGCCAGGCGGTGCCGCGGTTGCCCCGCCCGGTCGCATCGACGACCAGATCGGCGCGGATCTCGTGCTCGCCGCCGCCGGCGACCGGCCGCACGGTCGCGCCGGTGACCCGGACGCCGTCGAAGCACAGGCCGGTCGCCTCGTGCCCGTCCAGCACGGTGACGCCCGGCAGCGCCTTGACCCGGCGGCGCAGCGCCGACTCCAGCAGCGCCCGGCTGATGCACAGGCCGTGCAGGCCGGACTCGGTCCGCGGCGCGGGCCGGTCGCCGAAGACCCACACGACATCGCGCTGGATGTCGATGGGGATGGCCCCGCCGGCGGCGACCTCGTCGACGAGGCCGGGGAACAGCTCCTCCAGGACCGCCCGGCCGCGGGCCAGCAGCCCGTGACCGTGCTCGGCCTGCGGCACGCCGCGGCGGTGGGCGGCGCCCTCGGGCAGGGTGTCGCGGTCGATAACGGTGATCAGGTCGAACGAGTCGCGCAGCGCGCGGGCCGCGGTCAGCCCGGCGATGCTGGCGCCGAGAACGACGGCGTGGCGTTGGTTATTGGACACGGCTCTACTCCGCTGAATCGGTGAGGCGATGTGCGCTCACCGTAGGGATCGAGCCGTGCCATTACGGTCGGTAACGAGACACTGGCGCCGCGATGTCCGGACCCCGACCGAGCCCGCCCGCGCCGCGTCAGCGGCCGGTGACCCGGTCCGCCTCGATCGTCAGCAGCAGCCGGACCTGGTCACGGCCGCCGAACCACGGATACGGCCCCCCGATGTACCGGTGGGCGAGCTTGTCGATGTGCTCCGCGGCACCCTCCTCGGTGATCGCGACCACCCGGCCGCGGACCTGGAAGTAGCGGCGCGGCTCGTCGGGGTCGCCGATCGCGACGGCGACCCGCGGGTCCCGCTCGATGTTGCGGACCTTCTGGTGGCCGCGGACGGTGTTGATGAGCACGTTCGTGCCGTCGGTGTCGACCCAGGTCTGGGTGATCTGCGGGGAGCCGTCGGGCATCAGGGTGGTCAGGTAGCAGAGGCTGTTGCGCTCCAGCAGCTGGAGCAGCTCCTTCGGGAGATCCACACCCGCGAGGCTACTCGCCGCCCGGCCCGTGCTATGGATAGGGCATGATCCTGCTCACCGGCGCCGCGGGCGGCGTTGCGGGCCTGCTGCAGCTCGACGGCGAGGTCCGCCGCACCGACGTCGTCCCGCACCCGGACCGGCCCGACCTCATCGCCGGCGACCTGACCGACCCGGCGTTCGCCCACGCGGTGACCGAGGGCGCCGACACGATCGTCCACCTCGCCGGACAGGCCGACCCCGCCACCACCTGGCCCGGCCTGCGCGGACCGAATGCCGACGCCACCGCGAACCTTTTGGACGCCGCGGTGGCGCACAAGGTACAACGGGTGATCCTGGCCTCCTCGCTGCACGCGATGGCCGGCCACCTCGACGCCGGCGCGACCTTCGTCCGCGAGGACCTGCCGCCGCGCGCGTGCTGCCCGTACGGCGCCTCGAAGGTCCTCATCGAACAGCTGGCGTCCGTCTACAGCGACGTGTGGGGCCTGCCGGCGATCTGTTTACGCCTGGGCGGCGTCCGCGACCGCCCGCTGGGCAGCAGCTGGCGCGGCGGCTGGCTCAGCCCGCCGGACCTGAACCGCCTGTTCGCCGCCGCCCTCGCCGCCGACGTCCGATTCGGGGTGTACCACGGGGTCTCGGCCAACACCCCGCAGGTCTACGAGCACACCCTGCCCGGTTACGCGCCCCGCGACGACTCGGCCTCGTTCCCGGACCTCCCCGACGACCTGACCGCCCCGGAGGCCGCGCACCCGAAGTGGGGCCTCGCCCACCGCAGCTGACCGGCCGGCTGGCACGCCGCTCTCCCACGGGGCCGTGCGCACGTCCCGCCCATCGGGCGCTGTGTGGCGCAGCGACCGGAAGTCTCCGTGATCATGCGCGTCCGGGCATCGACACCAAGGGTTTTTCATGATCACGGAGTGGTGATGTACACCCGTGTACCAGAAGTCTCCGGGATCATGGCAAACCCGTGGTGCGGCCACCGTGAGCATCATGATCACGGAGACATACGTCCGGCCCGGCCGCGCAGATCGGCCGGTGACAAACCGGCGGTTCAATTGCTGGAGCTGGTTGCCTTGAGGCGGTAGCGCTCGGCCAAGGCCTGGAACTCCGCGGCCGGCGAGTCGGCGGCGAGTTGCTCGGCGACATCGAGCGCCTCCTGCCACTGCCGGCGGGCGCGCCCGGGGTGGCCGGCCGCCTCGTCGAGTTCGGCGATGCGGGCGTGCGCGCCGGCCTGGCCGACGCGGGCGCCGAGGTCCTCGGGGTCGAGCGTCGACCGGCGGCGCCAGCTCGCCAGGGACTGCCGGAACAGGGCGCGCGCCGGCGCCGGCTCGCCGGTCCGGGCCAGCCATGCGCCGAGCCGTTCCCGGGACTCGGCGACGTCGCGGTGGAAGGCGCCGTTGCGCGGGAAACGGTGCACGAGTGCCTCGGCGATCTCCAGGGACCGTTCGAGGTTGCCGCGTACCTCCTCGGGCTGCCCGTTGGCGGCGCAGTGGTCGGCCACGCGGCGGAAGGCGGTGCTCAGGTCGCGCTGCGCGTCGACGCTGCCGGGGTCGCCGCCGGCCAGCCGCTCCGCCAGGTCCAGCGCGGTGGTGAAGTGCTGCGCCGCGCAGGCCAGATCGCCCGCACCGAGATCCATGTCGCCGAGCCGCCACTGGGCCGCGAGCTGTTTGCGCTGGTAGGCGGCGTTGCCCGGGTCGGCCGCGGTCAGCCGCTCCGCGATTCCCGCCGCCTCGAGGGCCAGCTCCTTGAAACGCTCCGCCTCGCCAGCATCTTTGCCAGCGCCAGCGCCAGCGGTCGCCGGGTTGGCGGTCGCGGAGGTGACGTCGGCGTCGGGGGACTCGGCATCGGCAGGGTCGTCAAAAGTCTCGGTGCCGTCGGCGCCGTGGCCGGAAGTGGCGGTTTCGGAGGGGCCAGCAGCGGGGGCACCAGCAGTGGCGGTGCCGGTGAGGGCGTCGGGGGAGCCGGGCAGGAACGTCTCGGCGAGGGCGTCGAGAGCGTCGAAGAGGTGCTCGAGCAGAGCCGAGTTGTCAGCGTCGGCCTCGGCGAGGCGGCGCCAGATGTCCAAGGCCTGCGTGGAGAGGTCGCGGGCCGGAACGAGCTCGCCGGCGGCCCGGTGCACGGCGGCGACGGTACCGAGGCCGATGGCGAGATCCCAGTGCAGCATGGCCTCGTCGGGGTCGGCGTCCACGAGTTCGCGGCGGATCCGCAGCGACGCCTCCGCCGCCTCGCGGGCCCGGGCGATTTCGGCGTCGTCGAGCGCGGTCTGCGCGATCTTCTGGTGGCTCAGGCCCAGGTTGCGCCGGTAGCCGACGTCCTGCGGCTCGGCCTGGGCAAGCCGGCGGTCGATGGTGAGCGCCCGCTCGTAGCAGCCGCGCGCGTCGGCGGTGCGGCCGAGCCGGTGCAGCAGCCGGCCCTGGGCGTCCAGGGCGGCGCTGAGCGCGACCTGCGCCTGCGTGTCGTCCGGCGCCGCCTCGGCCGCGCGGGTGGTCAGCCGGACCGTTTCGTCGCCCTTCGCGGCGGCCGCGGCGGTGCTGCCGGTCGCCTCCAGCGCGTCGCGTTCGCGACCGATCAGGAAAAGGTACGCCGGGTGCTCCGCCGGAAAACCAGGGACCACGTCGCCGAGGAACGCCGCGACGGTCAGCTCGCCGCTGAGCTTCGGCAGCGTCTCGGCGGCGAAGTCGGCGAGCTCGTCGACGCGCTCGGCGGACCGTAGGTGGTGCACGGTCTCGACCAGGGTCTCGAAATCGGCCCGGCCCGCCTCGACGATCCGCTGGCACGCGGCGGCGGCGCGCAGGTGCCGGTCCAGGAGGCGGTCGCCGTGGCGCGGCGCGAGCGCCTCGCGCAGCCAGGGTTCCACGGCCGCGCCGTTCTCGCCGGTGGCGGCGAGCGTGAGGTCGCGCAGCCGGTCCAGATGTCCGGCCGTCGCGGCGGTGTCCGCTGTGGACGGTTCGCCGCCGTGGACGGCGAAGGCGAGGTCGTCGGCGGAGACCGGGCTGCGGTACACCGCCAGCTGCAGCAGCGCCTCCTGGGCATCGGGGGAGAGCAGCTCGAGCAGCTCGGTGAGCAGCACGTCCCGGGCGCCGAGGGCGATCGCCTGCCGGGTCGCCTCGGCCGGGCTGCCGGCCGGGCCGGCGTTGCTGATCCGCTCCTGTTTCGCGAGGGTACGCAGCCGGGCGGTCACTTCCGGCAGCCGCGCGCCGCCGTGCAGCAGCGCGTCGACGAACTCGACCAGCCGAGGGTGCCCGCCGACGGCCTGGACCACGGCCGCGCGGTCGTCGCCGGGCAGGTCGCGCAGCCCGGGCAGGCGCAGCACCAGCCGGCCCAGCTCCGCGTCGCTCAGCGGCGGCACGTCGACGCGGGCCAGCGGCAGCTCGGACGGTACCGGATAGCGGCTGGTCACCAGGACCTTGCCGCGTTCGGCGGCCCGGCACAGCGCGCCGAAGACCTCGCCGAAGCCGGGGTCGGCGAAGGCGCCGCCGCCGGCGGTGAGGTTCTGCTCGAAGTCGTCGAAGACCAGCAGCACGCGCCGGGTGCGCAGGGCGTCGGCGATCGCGTCCGCCGCTTCCTCGCCGAGGCCGGCGGCGTCCGGGCCGAGGTCGACGCCGGCCGCGGTCAGCTCGGCGAGCAGCTGGGGCGGGTTCCAGGTGCCGGCGTGCACCGTGATCGCCCACGGGTCGTCGACGTCGTCGCGCAGCCGGTTGACCACCCGCCCGGCCAGCGCGGTCTTGCCGATCCCGGCCGGGCCGGTCAGCACGACCCCGTTGACCAGTGGCGCGGCGGTGGCCTCGTCGCGCAGGGTCTGGGTCACGGTCCGCAGCAGGCCCCGCCGGCCGACGAGGTCGCCGAGCAGTAGTTCGCGCACGCCGGTGCCGGTCGGCAGTTCCGTCGGGTTCGACAGGGGTACCGCCGCCGCGTCGGGATTCCACAGTGGACCGTCGGAGGCGGCGAACAGCGCCGGCACCGCATATTCGGGGCGCTGCGGCGTCTCGGCGCGGGCGGCCTCGTCGAACAGCGCCGCGCGGGCCCCGGCCAGCGCCGCCGCGACGGGCGCGTTGTCCTGCGCGAGCGCCCGGTACACGCCGGTGAGCAGGGCGGTGGCGTACCGGTCGGTGACCGAGGTCTGCATCGCGATGACCCGGTCCGCGCCGTGGCGCAGCAGGGTGACCGCGAGCCCGGCGTCCGCGTCGGCGGCGCCGCCGCAGCTGGACAGCACGATCAGCGGCAATGGTCTGCCGCCGCGGCGCAGCGCGCGGACCAGATCCTCGGCCAGGACGTCGACCGCGTTGCCGTCGCGGTCCTCCAGCTCCACGCCGTAGGGCGAGCCGTGCGCCGACAGGTGCAGCACGTGGTACGCGTCGCGGCGCAGCGCTTCGGCGATCTCGGCGGGCCCGGCCACCTCGAGGATCGTGATCTCGGCCCGGCCGACGTCGCCGACCACCGACACGATGGCCTGCATCTCGGCCTCGACGTCGAGCGCCGGGTTCTCGGTGTGCTCGGGCGCGCCGACCGCGACGAGGATCTTCAGCGGACCGGGTGCCGGCGCATGGTCCGGTACGCGCACGCCGGTGACGGACCGAATGAGCCGCACGCCGTCGACGGTGGCCAGCACCCGCTGGTCGGCGAGGCGGATCAGCTCGAACGGCAGCTCGTGCGCGGGCCCGTCGGCCTCGACCACGACGTCGAGCACGGTGCCGTCGACGGCGGCGGCCAGCAGGGTGGTCAGCTGGTCGAGGGCGTCGGGGTCGAACAGCGCCGCCGACAGCCGCTGGCCCAGCCGGGCGAGCCGGGCCTCGGCGTCGGGCAGGTCCAGCCGCGACCAGACCTCGTCCCGGCCGAACGGCAGCGGCTCGTCCCGCTCGCACAGCACGGTGCCGGCGAGCGTGGCGGTGCTGTGCAGCCGCCCGTCGGCCACCCGCACCGCGAGGCGCAGCTCGTGCCGGGGCGCGGCGTCCGCGCCGCAGCGCCGGCGCAGCTCGCGGGTCAGGGCGGCGGTGCCGCGGGCGCTGAGCGTGCGCACCCGGTGCACGCCGAGCGCGGCGAGCGGGCCGGGCAGGTCGTCGGGGGCGCCGCCGGGCAGCAGCACCGGCACCAGGGCGGCCGCGGACTTCTCGTCGCCGCCGGCCATGTCGAGGATCGCCCGCCACGCCGCCGGCCCGTCGCCGCCGCCGTCCGCGGATAGCCCGGGCGACCCGACAACCACGACGGCCGCGGCGGAGGCGAACTCGGCCGCCGCGGTGGCGTCCGGCGCGGCGGAACGGTCCGCGTCGCCGGGCGGCCTGGGTGAACCGATGGCCTGTGCGGCTTCGGCGGACGCGGGTCCCGCGGTGGTGTCCGGTGCGGCGTAAAGGTCCGCGTCCAGGCCGGCGGCCCGCAGCAGGATCCACAGGTCCCGCACGGCGTCGGCGTGGGCGGCGTCGCCCGGAGCGGACCAGATCAGCACACGACCGAACCCGTCTGTCATGGGCGACATCATGACAGGGCACCCAGCGGGCGGTCGTGGCGCGGTCCGCGATGCATGCGAATGCGTTGAAGCGTGACGTCCCGGGGCCGAGGGCACGTCCGCCAACGACCGGATCCAGGTGGGCGCGACTGGCGGCTGCCGATCCGCGAGGGAACCGGCCAACGGCTGGTCGGAGCGGGCCGACCTGCCGTGCGGGAGATGAACGAGTCCCAGTTCGGGCGGAGTGGCATCGCCAGACGGGGCGCGGCCGGGACGACGCGGACAGGCTGAACGGTCCGTCCTGGGCGCCGGTTGGCCGGGTGGGTGTGCGCCACTGACCGGCCCCGGCTTATGGTCTTGGTGCGCAGTCGCCGGAGTCGGGTGCTGGAAGGACGTCGCGATGTCGTTGAAGGTCGGGGTCGGCCTGCCATTACTGAAGAACTTCGATCCTAGCACGACCATCCCGCGGGTCGCGCGGGCGGTGGAGGAGATCGGGTACGACAGCGTGTGGGTCTTCGAGCGGCTGCTCGTGCCCGAGGACCAGAGTGGCGAGCACGGGCTGCTGGGGATGCCCGATGTGCCGTGGCCCGAGCGGTACCGTGGCGTCCTCGACCCGCTCGTCGGGCTGACGCTGGCCGCCGCCGTCACCGAGCGCGTCGAGCTGGGCACCTGTGTGCTGGTGGCGCCGCTGCACGTGCCGGCGATGCTGGCCCGGACGCTGGCCAGCATCGACGCGGCCAGCGGCGGGCGGGTGGTGGCGGGGCTGGGCAGCGGGTGGAGCATCGACGAGTTCGCGGCGTTCGCGCCGCGGCCGTTCGCCGAGCGCGGCGCGGCGCTGGACGAGTTCCTCGACGTGGCGGCGGCGGTGTGGGGGGCGGACCCGGTGTCGTTCGGCAACGAACGGTATGTGCTCGCCCCGGCCGAGGTCGGGCCGAAGCCGGTCCGGCCGATCCCGATCTACCTCGGCGGCTTCACCGACGTGGCGCTGCGCCGCGCGGCCCGGCGCGCCGACGGCTGGCTGCCGACCGGCCTGCCGCCGGCCGCGGCCGGGGCGATGCTGGCCCGGCTGCGGCAGATGACCGCTGACGCGGGGCGCGATCCGGCGGCGATGCGCTGCGCGTACCAGGTCAACATCTCCGGGACGGCCGAGGTGCCCGCGGAGGGGCGCCAGCCGTACACCGGCAGCATCGACCAGGTCGTCGGCGACCTCGCGGACCTGGCCGCGGCGGGCGTCGACCACGTCTTCCTCACGGTCGCCAACGCGATCGGCGACGCCGGCGACCCCGAGGAGTTCATCGACCTGGCGGCGAAGTACCACGCGGCCGTCCGCGAGGCCGGCCTGTGACGCTGCCGGGGGACCTGGAGCGGGCCGCCGGCCTGCTGGGGGCGGCCCGCCGGGTCGTGGTGTTCACCGGCTCCGGCATCTCGGCGGAGAGCGGCGTGCCCACGTTCCGGGACGACCTGACCGGGCTGTGGGCCCGCTTCGACGCCGAGCGGCTGGCCACGCCGGAGGCCTTCGACGCCGACCCGGACCTGGTCTGGGGCTGGTACGAGTGGCGCCGCGCCCGGGCCCGCGCCGCCGAGCCCAACGCCGGTCACCGCGCCGTGGCGGCCGTCGAGGCGCGGCTGCCCGGCACCACCGTCGTCACCCAGAACGTCGACGACCTGCACGAGCGCGCCGGCAGCCGGGACCCGATCCACCTGCACGGCAGCCTCTTCGCGCCCCGGTGTACCGCACCGGCGGGCCATCCGGCCGCGTTCCCGGCGGGCGGGACGGAGCCGGACGAGGGCCGCCGCATCCCGCCGCCGCGCTGCGCCTCCTGCGGCGCGCCGGTCCGGCCGGGCGTGGTGTGGTTCGGCGAGGCGCTGCCCGTGGCGGCGTTCAGCGCGGCCGTGGACGCCGCGACGGCCTGCGACGTGCTGCTGAGCGTCGGCACGTCCGGCGTGGTGTACCCGGCCGCCGAGATCCCGCGGATCGCGGCCATCACGGGCGCCGCGGTCGTGCAGGTCAACCCGGAGCCGACGCCGATGGACGAGCTCTACGCGGCGAACCTGCGCGGCACCGCCGCCGCCGTCCTGCCGGCCCTGGTCGCGGCCGCGTGGCCGGGCGAGCGCGGGTGAGCGCGCCCGACCCGAGCGCGCGCCGCCTATCGTGCGAGCTGTTCGATATCGAGCCCGGCCTTCGAGCTATGGAGGAAGCATGGCGTACACATCGGGATCCTTCGACGTCCACGTGACCGGCCGCCGCGTGGTGGGCACCATCGTCGACGCGGTGCTGCTCGGGTGCCTCGGCGGCGTCGTCACACAGATTTTCGGCAGCGAGTCGACGGGGTCGGGCTTCAGCTACACGCGGCTGTCGACCGGCGGCAGCCTGCTGCTGTTCGTCGTCGCGGTGCTGTACTACACGCTGCTGGAGGGGCTCACCGGGCGTACCGTCGGCAAGCTCGTCACCGGCATCCGGGTGGTCGACCAGTCCACGGGCGCGGCGCCGGGCTTCGGCAAGGCGCTCGTCCGCACGTTGCTGCGCATCATCGACGGGCTGTTCGGGTACCTCATCGCGTTCATCGTCGTGCTCGCCTCGTCCCACCGCCGGCGGCTCGGTGACATGGCCGCCCGCACGCTGGTCGTCCGGGCCTGAACATTCGGGCCTGCCCGTTCGGCCGCGGCGATCACCCGATCGCCGCGGCCGCTCGCCGTCAGGGCAGTTCGGTCTGCCGGTAGCCGCGCGTGCCGCCGCCGGTGTGCACGAGCACGGTGAGGTGGTCGACCTCGCCGCCCTCCGGCCCCGGCCACCAGGCCGCCCACCAGCCCGCCTTGACGCTGGCCCGCACCACCCGGCCGTTGTCGAGGCGCACGTCGACGCCGGTGACGCCGGGCCCGACCAGGCCGACGATGTTCGACCACATGTGCTTACCGCTGCCGAGCGAGCTCATCGTCTCCAGCGTCACCGTGCCCGCCGCCACCGGCGGCAGCGGCCCGTCGCCGGCGAGCCCCATCGCGGCGAGCGCGTCGTCGCCGACGCTGAGGCACTCGACGACCGTGCCCGCCTTGCGCATGATGAGCAGGGTCGCCACCCCGCGCTGCTCCGCCAGGAGCACGTCGGCCGGCTGTACCGTCGCCGCGCTCCCACCGACGCCGTTGCGGGCGCACGCCCGGGCCTGCGGCAGGACCTGCTCGCCGGTCCGCGCGCTGGGCACCGCCGTCCACGCCGCCACGGCCCGCTCGGCGGTGCCCGGCAGCAGCGCCGGCACGAGCACGGCCGCCGCCGCTCCGGCGACCGCCGCCCCGCCCCCGACCAGCGCCCAGCGCCGCGCCGGCCGCCGCCGCGGCCCGGCGACGATCCGGTCGACGGCCGCCCGCGAGCGGATCCACTCCGCCTCGGACGGCTCCCGCCCGCGCGCCGGGTCGAGCACGGCCAGCCGGTCCAGTTCGTTCATGCTCGGGTCCACGACTGCTGCTCCTTGATCGGTTGTACGCGGGCGGGGGCGGGTCCGGCCGGCGCCGGGTCGAGGGCGGCGCGCAGCCGCTCGC
The DNA here is from genome assembly GCF_050948465.1 of Dactylosporangium sp. CA-092794. Taxonomy (NCBI): domain Bacteria; kingdom Bacillati; phylum Actinomycetota; class Actinomycetes; order Micromonosporales; family Micromonosporaceae; genus Dactylosporangium; species Dactylosporangium sp. CA-092794. The sequence goes on from NZ_CP192044.1 coordinate 6,462,334, forward strand.
GGGCCCGGGCCAGCCGCATGGCGAACGCGGTGCGCCGGATGCCCAGCACGGTGGCCGCCTGCTCGGCGCTCAGCCCGTCGAACGCGACGAGCGCGAGCGCCTCCCGGTCGGCCGCGCTCAGCGCCCGCCAGGCCCGGACCAGGTCGATCCGGGCCGCGGCCCCGGCGGCGTCGTCGCCGGCCGCGCCGGGCCCCTCGAGGACGGCCAGCCGGATGTCCAGCGCCCGCCGCCGCAGCCAGCCGCGCTGCCGGTTCGCCATCGTGTTGCGGGCCACCGCGAACAGCCACGGCCGGGCGTCGTCGGGCACGCTGCCGAAGCGCCGCCAAGCGGTCAGGAAGACCGCCGACACGACGTCCTCCGCCTCACCGGGCGGCACCCGGCGCTCGACGAACCGCAACAGGTCGGGGTACGTGTCGCGGTGCAGCGCGCGGAAGCGCTCCTCGGGCGCCCCGCCCACGCTCATGCGGGTACTCCTTCGTGATCCATGCCCCGTACCTGTCCGGCACCCCCCGACCTGTCACACCGTCGTCCCCGGCCACGCCGGGTGGTCAGCCGGCCTCGTGGAGCTCGATGACCGAGGCGGGGCAGCGGGTCGCGGCCTCGTGGGCCGGCTCATGCTGCTCCGGCGCCGGCCGCGGGTCGAGCAGGACGACCACGCCGTCGTCGTCGCGCTGGTCGAAGAGGTCCGGGGCGACCAGGGCGCAGACGCCCGAACCGATGCAGCGCTCCGTGTGGACCTCGATCCGCATCACGCGTCGCCCGCCGTCGCCGGGAGGATCGTGTCCCAGGTCACGGGGAGGGCGGCCGGGCCGAAGACCGCGGTGTCGACCTTGAAGCGGATGTCGTCGAACGGGACCGCGAGGCGCAGCGACGGGATGCGCCGCGCGACCGTGGCCAGGACGGTGGTCAGCTCCAGGCGGGCCAGCTGCTGGCCGACGCACTGGTGCGGGCCGTGGCCGAAGCCCAGGTGGGCGCCGGGCGCGCGGCCGATGTCGAGCCGGTCGCCGTCGGCGTGCAGGGCCTCGTCGCGGTTCGCCGACTGGAGCGCGACCACGACGTAGTCGCCGGGCTTGACCGGCTGGCCGGCGATCTCGGTGTCCTCGGTGACCTCGCGCAGCAGCCCGCCCCCGACGCCGAGGTAGCGGACCAGTTCCTCGGCCGTCGTCGCGGCCAGCTCCGGGTCGGCGCGGAGCCGGTCGAGCTCCTGCGGGTGCTCCAGCAGGGCCAGCAGCCCGTGGCTGATCATGCTGGCGGTGGTGTCGTACCCGGCCAGCAGCATGGCGGCGCTCATCCGGACCAGCTCCGTGTCGCTGAACGGCCGGTCGGTCCCGTCGCTGCGCACGATCATGCGGCTGATCACGTCCTCGCCCGGGTTCGCCCGGCGCGTCATCACCGTCCCGTAGAGGTACTCGAACAGCGGCCGGACCGCCGCGGCGACCTCGTCGGGGCTGGACGCGCCGGCGAACAGCGCCTCGGCCGCCCGCTGGAACAGCCCGCGGTCGGCCTCCGGCACGCTGAGCAGCTCGGCGATCACGGCGGTGGTCACCGGCCGGGCGAACCCCGCGTAGAGGTCGACCGGCGGCTCCGTCGCGGCCAGTTCGTCGAGCCGCCGGTCCACGATGGCCTGGACGAGCGGCCGCAGCTGCCCGATCCGCTTCATGTTGGACACCTCCGGCGCCATGTGCCGGCGGATCCGCAGGTGCTCGGCCCCGTCCATGCGCGGGAACTCGCCCTCGGCGACCGGCGCGGCCCCGCCGCCGAACCCCATCAGGATGTGCGCGGCCGTGCCGGGCCGGTTGCTGAACCGGCCGGGATCGCCGAGCACCTCGCGCACGTCGGCGTACCGGCTGACCAGCCACGCCTCCACGCCGGTCGGGCACGCCACCCGGGTCACGGGGTGTTCGGCGCGCAGCCGCTCGTACTCCGGCGGCGGCCCGAACGGGCAGCGCCGCCCCTCGGGCAGCGGCAGCGGCGGCAGTGCCTGGGCGTGGTGTTCACTGACGGACGTCATCACGTTCCCCCGGTGGTCGACTCCGATATCGCATCCATCCTTGTCGAACGACATGGGCAAACGCCAGCGCCGGGGCGGTACGGCTATGCTGGTGACGGCTGCCAGGAAGCCACCGGTCCGCGGAAATGGGCTCAGCCCACCTGGTGCGTGCGCGAGTGGCCCACACCTCCTTTCGGCCTGACCAGCGGACAGCAGGCAGACGAGAGGAGGCCCCTGTGCCGACCGTGTTTCTGCCCGACCGGCCCAACCTCGAGCACTTCCGCCGGCAGGCCCGCGAGCTGCAACGAGCCGTGCGCGCCGGCGAGCCCGCCGCCCTGGCCCGGGTGGCCCGGGTGGCCCGGCACAATCCCGGTGCCGGCGGTGGAGCCGCCGCGTTCGGGCTGGCGGGGGCGCAGTTCGTGGTCGCCCGCGAGTACGGTTTCACCAGCTGGCCGCGGCTGCGGCGCTACCTCGGCACCGTTGCCGAGCACGGCTGGGACAGTGCCGGGGCCGGCGCGCCGGCCGGGGAGCCGGCGGCCGAGTTCTGCCGGCTGGCCTGCCTGACCTACTCGGGCCAGGACGGTCCGCACCGCTGGGCGGACGCGCGGCGGCTGCTGGCCGAGCGGCCCGGGCTGACCGGCGACGACATCTGGGCCGCGTCGGCGGCGGGGCGCGTCGACGACGTGCGGCGGCTGCTGGCCGGGGACCCCGGGCTGGCCCGGGCCCGGGGCGGCCCGTTCCGCTGGCGGCCGCTGTGCTACCTCGCCTACTCGCGGGCCGGGGACGGGCCGGACGTGGTCGCCGTCGCCCGGCTGCTGCTGGAGGCCGGGGCCGACCCGAACGAGGGCTACCTGTTCAACGGGCTGCCCTACCCGTTCACCGCGCTGACCGGGCTGCTCGGCAACGGGGAGCAGGGGCCGGCCCGCCAGCCCCGCCACCGGCAGTGGCGGCCGCTGGCCCGGCTGCTGCTCGACGCCGGCGCCGACCCCAACGACGGGCAGGCGCTGTACAACACCATGTTCTCGCCCGCCAACGAGCACCTGGAGCTGCTTTTCGAGTACGGGCTGGGGCGGCGCGAGACCGGGCCGTGGCGGGCCCGGGTCGGGGAGCTGCTGCCGAGCCCGGCCGAGCTGCTGCGCGTCCAGCTGCGCTGGGCGGTCGAGCACGATCAGCGGGACCGGGTGCGGCTGCTGGCCGAGCACGGCGTCGACGTCGGCTCGCCGTTCGCCGGCGACGGGCCGCCGTGGGCGCCCGGCGACGGGCGGACCCCCGTCGAGCTGGCCCGGCTCTACGGCCACACCGGCATCGCCGAGGACCTCGCCGGGCGAGGCGTCCCCGAGCCGGCCGCCGATCCGGTCAGCGACCTGATCGCGGCCGCCTTCCGCGGCGACGCGGGCGCGGTCGGCGAGGTGCGCGCGGGGCACCCCGATGTGGTCGAGCGGGCGCGCCGGGCCCGGCCCGGCCTCGTCGTCTGGGCCGCCGCGAAGGCGCCCGGCGCCGTGGAGCTGCTGGCCGGGCTCGGCTTCGACGTCAACGCGCTCGGGCGGGCCGACGCGCCGGTCGAGCAGGAGTGGGAGACCGCCCTGCACCACAGCGCCGGGGCGGGCGACGTGGGGCTGACCCGGCGGCTGCTCGCCCTCGGGGCGGACCCGCACGCGCGGGACCGCCGGTTCGGCGCCACGCCGCTGGACTGGGCCCGGCACCTCGGCCAACCCGCCACCGCCGAACTGCTGGAGCCCTACAACCGGGAATAGACGCGGGCCAGCAGCAGGCGGCGCAGCGCGGCGGGGTCGCCGGCGAGGAGGTGGTTGGCGGTGGCGCGTTTGAGGTAGCGGTGGGCCCGGTGCTCCCAGGTGAAGCCGATGCCGCCGAGGAGCTGGATGGCCTCCTTCGTCACCGCGTAGGCGGCCTCGGTGGCGGCCAGCTTCGCCAGCGGGGCGGCGAGGGCGAACTCCGGGGTGCCGGCGACCCGCAGCGCGTAGCGGGCGGTGGAGGTGGCCTGTTCGAGCTGCACGTACAGGTCGGCGACGCGGTGGCGGAGGGCCTGGAAGGTGGCCAGGGGCACGCCGAACTGCTGGCGGGTGTGCAGGTGCTCGATGGTGAGGTCCAGGGCGGCCCGGGCGACGCCGACGGACTCGGCGGCCAGGGCGGCGTGCAGCAGGTCGCGGGCGCGGGCGGCGCCGCCCGGGGCGACCAGGCGGGCCGGGGTGCCGGACAGGTGCACGGTGGCCTGGCCGCGGGTGCCGTCCAGGGTGGGCGTGGAGCGGACCTCGGCCGCCCCGGTCGCGTAGAGGTCACCGCCGGCGTCGACGATGAGGACGTCGGCGGCGTCGCCGTCGAGGACGTGCTCGACCCGGCCGTGCAGGGCGGAGCCGGCGCGGGCGACCGGGCCGCCGAGGGCGACGGCGCCGATCGTGGTGCCGGCGGCCAGGGCGGGCAGGAGCTCGGCGGCGGCCGGCTGCGCCGGGTCCAGGGACAGGGCGGCGACCGTGGTGGACAGCAGCGGCGCGGCCAGCAGGGCGGCGCCCGCCTCCTCCAGGGCGATGCCGGCCTCGACCGGGCCGGCGCCGAAGCCGCCGTGCTCCTCGGGCACCGCCAGGGCGGTCAGGCCGAGTTCGCCGGTGAGCCGGGACCAGCTGTAGCCGGGGGAGGCGAGGAACTCGCGGACCGAGTCGCGCAGGGCGAGCTGTTCGGCGGAGAACTCCATTGGGGACACTCCTTAGCGCCGGGCGCGGCCCAGGAGGCGGTCGGCGATGATGTTGCGCTGGATCTCGTTGGAGCCGCCGTAGATGGTGTCGGCGCGGGTGAACAGGAACAGGCGCTGGGCGTCGCTCAGCTCGTACGGCGCGTCCCGCAGGACGGTCGCGGCCGGGCCGTCGACGGCCATCGCCAGCTCGCCCAGGGCCTGGTGCCAGCCGGCCCACAGCAGCTTGGCGACCGACGCGGCGGCCGGGTCCGGTTCGGTGGCCGACAGGGTGCGCAGCGCGTGGTGGCGCAGGCCCTGCAGGCCGGCCCAGGCGGCGACGATCCGGTCCGCGACGAGGGGATCGTCGAACGTACCGTTGGCGCGGGAACGCTCCACGATGGACTCCAGCTCCCGGGCGAAGCCGAGCTGCTGGCCGAGCGTGGCCACGCCCCGCTCGAAGGCGAGGGTGCTGGTGGCGACCCGCCAGCCGTCGCCGGGCACCCCGACCACGTGCCCGGCCGCGGTGACCGCGCCGTCGAAGAACACCTCGTTGAACTCCGAGGTGCCGGTGATCTGGACGATCGGGCGGACCTGCACGCCGGGCTGGTCCATCGGCATCAGCAGGTACGACAGGCCGTGCTTGCGCTGGCCCTCGCCGGTGCGGGCGAGCACGAAGCACCAGTCGGCGATGTGCGCCAGGGACGTCCAGACCTTCTGGCCGGTGATCCGCCATTCGCCGCCCTCGAGCACCGCGCGGGTCTGCACGCCGGCCAGGTCGGAGCCGGCGCCCGGCTCGGAGTACCCCTGGCACCACAGCTCCTCGGCCCGCGCGATCGGCGGCAGGAACCGTTGCCGCTGCTCCGGGGTGCCGTGCGCGATGAGGGTCGGCGCCAGCAGGTACTCGCCGATGTGGCTGAGCCGGCCCGGACCGCCGGCCCGGGCGTACTCCTCGAAGAAGGCGACCTGCTCGGGGATGCCGGCGCCGCGGCCGAACGGCTCCGGCCAGCCCAGGCCGATCCAGCCGGCGGCGCCGAGCTCGCGCTCCCAGCGGGCCCGCAGCTCGAGGTGCTCGTGCTCGCGGCCGGGCCCGCCGGTGCCGGCCAGCGGCGCGAACTCCCCGGTGAGGTGCTCGGCCAGCCACGACCGGACGTCGGCGCGGAAGTCGTCAAGCTCCATAGACGGCCGCCGGTTGCGGTGCGCGGGCGAGCAGGTCGCGCACCACCGGGCCGAGCTCGGCCGGGTCCCAGCGGCGGCCCGCGTCGACCGCCGGGCCGTGCTGCCAGCCGTCGGCGATGCCGACGCTGCCGCCGGAGACCTCGAAGACGCGGCCGGTGACGAAGCCCGACTCGGCCGAGGCGAGCCACACGACCAGGGGCGAGACGTTCTCCGGGGCCATCGCGTCGAAGCCGTGCTCCGGTGCGCGCATGTTGTCGGCGAAGACCTGTTCGGTCATCGCGGTACGCGCGCTGGGGGCGATCGCGTTGACCGTCACGCCGTAGCGGGCCAGCTCGACGGCCGCGATCTGGGTCAGCGTCGCCACGCCGGCCTTGGCGGCGCTGTAGTTGGACTGCCCGACGCTGCCCTGCAGCCCGGCGCCCGAGGTGGTGTTGACGACCCGGGCGTCGGCCGGGGTGCCGGCCTTGGCCAGGGCCTTCCAGTGCGCGGCGGCGTGGCGCAGCGGCGCGACGTGGCCCTTGAGGTTGACCCGGACCGCGGCGTCCCACTCGGCCTCGGACATGTTGACCAGCATCCGGTCGCGGGCCAGGCCGGCGTTGTTGACCAGGGCGTCGAGCCGGCCGGTTGCCGCGACCGCGCGCTCGACCAGCGCCCCGGCGAACTCCCAGTCGGCGATGTCGCCCGGCGCGGTGAGCACCTTGCCGCCGGCCGCGGCGCACTCGGCGGCGACGGCGTCCAGGCGGTCCGCGCCGAGATCGTTGAGCACCAGGTGGTGCCCGGTGGCGGCGAACGCCAGGGCGTGCGCCCGGCCGAGCCCCTGCCCGGCGCCGGTGACGATGACCGTTCTCATCATTTCGGCACTGTAGCAAACGCTTGCTTGGTTGGAGAAGCCTACTCGAAGGGCTCCACGAACCGGGGGCGCTGGCCCCCGCCGTCCACCAGCAGCGACGTGCCGGTCACGTAGCCGGCCAGGGGTGAGGCGAGCAGGAGGACGGCGTCGGCGACGTCCTCGGGCGTGGCCATCCGGCCCAGCGGGATGGTCCGGGCGATCGCGGCGAGGGTCGCCTCGTCGCCGTAGTGGGCCGCGTTCTCGTCGGTGCGCACCAGCCCGGCGGTCACCGCGTTCACCCGCACCCGGGGCGCCCACTCCAGCGCGAGGGCGCGGGTGAGCACCTCCAGGCCGCCCTTCGCCGCCGCGTAGGCCGCGGTGCCCGGTGCGGGGCGCAGCGAGGCGACGCTGCCGATGTTGACGATCAGCCCGCCGTCCGGCTGCTCCTGCATGACGGCGTTGGCGGCCTGGGCGACGAAGAACGGCGCGAGCAGGTTGAGCCGCACGATCGCGGTGACCAGGCCGGGCGACGCGGTCGCGGCCGGCGCCGGCGGCCCGCCGCCGGCGTTGTTCACCACCAGGTCGAGCCGGCCGAACTGCGCCGCCGCGGCGCGGACGAGGCCGGTCGCCTCCTCGGGCTCGCGCACGTCGGCCCGGCGGAACGCGACCCCGCCGGGCAGGTCGGCGGGCTCGCGGCGGCCGCAGGTCAGCACGCGGTAGCCGGCCCCGGCCAGCCGGGCCACGATGACCCGGCCGATGCCGCGGGTGCCCCCGGTGACCAGGGCGGCCGGCTCAGAGGCGCTCGATGATGGTGACATTGGCCGTACCCCCGCCCTCGCACATGGTCTGCAGACCGTAGCGGGCGCCGCGCGCCTCCAGTTCGTGCAGCAGCGTCGTCATGAGCCGGGCGCCGGTCGCGCCGAGCGGGTGGCCCAGCGCCACCGCGCCGCCGTTGACGTTGACCCGGTCCGGGTCGGCGCCGGTCTCGCGCAGCCAGGCCAGCACGACCGGTACGAACGCCTCGTTGATCTCGACGAGGTCGATGTCGGCGATGGTCAGCCCGGCCCGCTCCAGGGCCCGGGCGGTGGCCGGGATCGGGCCGGTGAGCATGTAGACCGGGTCGTCGGCGCCGACCGAGATGTGGTGGACGCGGGCCCGGGGGCGCAGCCCGTGCTCGCGCACCGCCCGCTCGGAGGCGACCAGCAGCGCCGCGGCGCCGTCGGAGATCTGGCTGGCCAGGGCCGCGGTGACCACCCCGCCGGGGGTGAGGGTGGGCAGGCCGGCCATCTTCTCCAGGGTGGTGTCCCGGCGGGGGCCCTCGTCGTGGGAGACGCCGGCGATCGGCTCGATCTCCCGGGCGAAGCGCCCGGCGTCGATCGCGGCCGCGGCCCGCCGGTGGCTCTGCAGGGCGTACCCCTCCATCTCGGACCGGCTCAGCGCCCACTTGGCGGTGATGAGCTCCGCCGCCCGGAACTGGCTGATCTCCTGCTCGCCGTAGCGGGCCTGCCACCCGGCGGAGCCGCGGAACGGGTCGTCGAAGCCGTACTGCCGGCCGGCCAGCATCGCCGCCGAGATCGGGATCGCGCTCATGTTCTGCACGCCGCCGGCCACCACGAGGTCCGCCGTGCCGGACAGCACCGCCTGGGCGGCGAAGTGCACCGCCTGCTGCGACGAGCCGCACTGCCGGTCCACGGTCACGCCCGGGACGTGCTCGGGCAGGCCGGCCGCGAGCCAGCTGGTGCGGGCGATGTTGCCGGCCTGCGGGCCGAGCGTGTCGACGCAGCCGAAGATCACGTCGTCGACCGCGGCGGGGTCGATGCCGCTGCGGCGGACCAGCGCGGTCAGCACGTGCGCGCCGAGGTCGGCCGGGTGAACGCCGGCCAGCCCGCCACCGCGCCGGCCGACCGGGGTGCGGACCGCCTCGACCAGGAATGCCTCCGTCATACCAGGACCTTACCAAGCGAGCGCTTGATTGGTAAGGTGCCCTCCATGGATGCCGTGATCGTCTCAGCCGTCCGATCGCCGATCGGCCGCGCCTACAAGGGCTCGCTCGCCGGGGTGCGGGCCGACGACCTGGCCGCCCAGGTGGTGGCCAAGGCCCTCGCGAAGGTGCCCGGACTCGACCCGGCCACCCTCGACGACCTCATCCTCGGCTGCGCGCAGCCGGCCGGCGAGCAGGGCCACAACCTCGGCCGCCAGGTCGCCCTGCAGCTCGGCCTGGACATGGTGCCCGGCACCACGGTCCAGCGCTACTGCGCCTCCTCGCTGCAGGCGATCCGGATGGCCTTCCACGCCATCCGGGCGGGGGAGGGCCACGCGTTCGTCGCCGCCGGCGCCGAGGTCGTCTCGCACTACCCGGCTGGCAAGGCCGACGGCATGCCGGGCACCCGCAACCCGATCTGGCCCGAGCGCTCCTCCACGCGGCCGTGGCGCGACCCGCGGGAGCGCGGGGAGCTGCCCGACGTGTACATCGCGATGGGCGACACCGCCGAGAACGTCGCCGACCTGTGCGGCATCACCCGCCGCGAGCAGGACGAGTTCGCCGTGCGCAGCCAGAACAACGCCGAGAAGGCGCAGGCCGACGGCTTCTGGGAGCTCGACATCACCCCGGTGACCCTGCCCGGCGGCGGCGAGCTGCGCCGCGACGACGGCCCGCGGGCGGGTGTGACGCTGGACAAGGTCAGCGCCCTCGCCCCGGTGTTCCGCCCCGACGGTACCGTCACCGCCGGCAACTGCTGCCCGCTCAACGACGGCGCGGCGGCGGTCGTGGTGATGAGCGCCGCCCGGGCCCGGGAGCTCGGCCTGACCCCGCTGGCCAGGATCGTCTCGACCGGCGTGTCGGCGCTCAGCCCGGAGATCATGGGCCTCGGCCCGGTCGAGGCGAGCCGCCGGGCCCTGGCCCACGCCGGGATGGCCGTCGGCGACGTCGACCTCATCGAGATCAACGAGGCCTTCGCGGCCCAGGTGATCCCGTCGGTGCGGCAGCTGGGCGCCGACCCGGAGCGGGTCAACGTGCACGGCGGCGCGATCGCCCTGGGTCACCCCTTCGGCATGACCGGCGCCCGGATCGCCACCACCCTGCTCAACGGCCTGGTGCACCGCGACGCGACGATCGGCCTGGAGACCATGTGCACGGCCGGCGGGCAGGGCATGGCGATGGTCGTCGAGCGGCTGTCATGAGGCTGCGCGGCGGCTCAGGCCGTCGAGGAACAGCGAGGTGCAGTCCTCGGCCAGCCGGGTGATCGGGTAGGCCGGCGTGGGCTTGAACCAGCGCACCGACAGCCAGACCGCGTCGCGCATCAGCCGGTAGAGGATCTTCGGGTCCAGGTCGTCGCGGATCACGCCCTGCTCGATGCCGGCCTCGATGACCTGCAGCCAGGTCGCCTGGACCTCCTTGCCGGCGTTGCGCAGGTAGCCGAACCGCTCGATCTGGGCCAGGTAGTTGACGTCGTTCTGGTAGATCTCGGTGGCGTGCGGGTGCGCCTCGACCACCTCCAGGGAGGCGACGATCAGGTCGTGCAGCCGCGCGCGCGGATCGGTGTCGGCGGCCATCACCCGCTTGTAGCGGGTCCGCAGGTCGTCGAGGTACGAGCTGACGATCTCGTCGACCATCGCCTCCTTCGACTCGAAGTGGTGATAGAGGCTCCCGGAGAGGATGCCGACCTCGTCGGCGATCTCGCGCACCGTGGTCGCCGCCACGCCCTTGTTGGCGAACAGCGCCGCGGCGCTGGCGAGGATCCGCTCGCGCCGGTCCCCAGATTCCCGCGCCATTCCGTGTCCTTTGCAGAGAAGGTGATGTATCCCGCCGACCCAAGCACGGAGTGTACTCACCCGGTGAAAAACCGAGTGTAGCGTAATCAAGCAAGCGCTTGGTACGGTCATGGAGCAAGTCAGCCTGGGAGTGAGGCGGCCAATACAGCGATGGCGAACAAGCAGATGTCCCCGGAAGATGTCGTGGCGCGGTTGCGCTCCGGCATGACCATCGGGATCGGCGGATGGGGGTCACGGCGCAAGCCGATGGCCCTGGTCCGGGCGATCCTGCGCTCCGACCTCACGGACCTCACCGTGGTGAGCTACGGCGGGCCGGACGTGGGTCTGCTGCTGGCCGCGAAGAAGGTCCGCCGCCTGGTGTACGGGTTCGTGTCGCTCGACTCGATCCCGCTCGAGCCGCACTTCCGGGCGGCCCGGCAGGCGGGCGCGGTCGAGGTGACCGAGTACGACGAGGGCATGCTGCGCTGGGGCCTCTACGCCGCCGCCTGCCGGCTGCCGTTCCTGCCCAGCCGGGTCGGGCTCGGCTCCGACGTGCTGCGGGTCAATCCGGACCTGCGCACCGTCGCCTCGCCCTACGGCGACGAGGAGCTGGTGGCCGTGCCGGCGCTGCACCTCGACGCGGCCCTGGTGCACCTCAACCGGGGCGACGTGCACGGCAACGCGCAGTACCTCGGGCCGGACCCGTACTTCGACGACCTGTTCTGCACCGCCGCCGAGCAGGCCTACGTCTCGGTCGAGCGGATCGTGCCCACCGCCGAGCTGACCCGCGCGGCGCCCGTGCAGACCCTGCTGCTGCAGCGCTGGATGGTGCACGGCGTGGTCGAGGCGCCCGGGGGCGCGCACTTCACGTCCTGCGCCCCCGACTACGGCCGGGACGAGGCGTTCCAGCGCGAGTACGCGCAGGCCGCCGCCGACCCGCAGCGCTGGGACGCCTTCTACGAGCGCTACCTGGCCGGCGACGAGGCCGCCTACCGCAGCGCGGTCGAGCGCCGGGAGGTCGCCGCATGAACGCCACCGCAACCCGGGCCGAGGTCTGCGTCGTCGCCTGCGCCGAGGCGTGGCGCGGCGACGGGGAGATCCTGGCCAGCCCCATCGGCATCGTGCCGAGCATCGGCGCCCGGCTGGCCCGCGCCACCTTCGAGCCCGACCTGCTGCTCTCCGACGGCGAGGCGCAGCTCGTGCAGGGCACCTGGGCGATCGGCGCCGACCCGCCGGTGATCGAGGGCTGGATCCCGTTCCGCGCCGTCTTCGACCTGCTCTACGCCGGCCGCCGGCACGTCATGATGGGCCCGAGCCAGATCGACCGCTACGGCAACGCCAACATCTCGGCCATCGGCGACTACGCCCGCCCGACCCGCCAGCTGCTCGGCGTGCGCGGCGCCCCCGGCAACACGGTCAACCACCCGACCAGCTACTGGGTGCCGCGGCACGGCCGGCGCGCGTTCGTGGCCGCGGTCGACATGGTCAGCGGCATCGGCTACGACCGGGCCGCGGCGGACCCCACGGCCGGGCGGTTCCACGAGCTGCGCCGGGTGGTCAGCAACCTCGGCGTCTTCGACTTCGCCACCGACGACCACCGGATGCGGATCGTGTCGGTCCATCCGGGCGTGACGGTCGCGGAGGTGCTCGACGCCACCGGTTTCGATCTGGTGGTACCGGCGGAGGTGCCCGAGACGCGCCTGCCGACCGTCGCCGAGCTGACCCTGATCCGCGAGGTGCTCGACCCCGCCGGCGCCCGCGACCGGGAGGTGTCGGCATGAGCGAGCGGAGCGAGCGAATCATGTTGCAGCGCGTGTCGTGCCTCATGGCGACGCCGAGCGCCAGCGAGGTGTCGGCATGAGCGAGCGGAGCGAGCGAATCATGTTGCAGCGCGTGTCGTGCCTCATGGCGACGCCGAGCGCCAGCGAGGTGTCGGCATGAGCGCGGCGGCGCTGCACACGCGGATCTGCGACATGTTCGGGGTGCGGTACCCGATCGTGCAGACCGGCATGGGCTGGGTCTCCGACGCCCGGCTGACCGCCGCCACCGCCAACGCCGGCGGGCTGGGCATCCTGGCCAGCGCCACGCTGTCCTACGACGAGCTGGCCCGGGCGATCGCCGACGTGCACGCCCGCACCGAGGCGCCGTTCGGGGTCAACCTGCGCGCCGACGCGCCCGACGCCGCCCGCCGGGCCGACCTGCTCATCAAGGAGCGCGTCCGGGTCGCCTCGTTCGCGCTGGCGCCCAAGCCGGAGCTGATCGACAAGCTCAAGTCGGCCGGGCTGGTCGTGGTGCCCTCGGTCGGCGCCCGCCGGCACGCCGAGAAGGTCGCCGGCTGGGGCGCCGACGCCGTCGTCGTGCAGGGCGGCGAGGGCGGCGGGCACACCGGGCCGGTGCCGACCTCGCTGCTGCTGCCGCAGGTCGCCGACGCCGTCGACATCCCGGTCATCGCGGCCGGCGGCTACCGCGACGGCCGGGGCCTGGTCGCCGCGCTCGCCTACGGCGCGGCCGGGATCGCCATGGGCACCCGGTTCCTGCTCACCACCGACAGCCCGATCGCCGAGGCGGTCAAGCGCCGCTACCTCGCCGCCACCGTCACCGACACGGTGGTCACCGAGGCGCTGGACGGCGTGCCGCAGCGGGTCCTGCGCACCCCGTTCGTCGACGCCATCGCCCGGCCCGCTCTGCCCGGGCGGCGCCTGGTGCGCGCGCTGGGCAACGCCCGGGCGTTCCGCAAGCTCTCCGGCCGGTCCTGGCTGTCGCTGCTGCGCGAGGGCCGGGCGATGCGCGGGCACGGGCTGCGCTACGACCAGGTGCTGCTCGCCGCCAACACCCCGATGCTGATCCGGGCCGCCATGGTCGAGGGCCGCCCCGACGCGGGCGTGATGGCCAGCGGGCAGGTCGCCGGGCTCATCGACGACCTGCCCAGCTGCGCCGAGCTGATCGAGCGGATCATGGCCGAGGCCGAGGCCGTGCTGGAACGGCTCGCCTGATGCCCGCCTACTCGATCGAGGGCGTCGTCCCGGTCGTGCACCCGACCGCCTTCGTGCACCCGACCGCGGTGCTCATCGGCGACGTCCACGTCGGCGCCGGCTGCTACGTCGGGCCGCTGGCCAGCCTGCGCGGCGACTTCGGCCGGATCGTGATGCTGGAGGGCGCCAACTTCCAGGACTCGTGCGTCTTCCACACCTTCCCCGGTACCACCGCCGTGCTCGGCCGCGACGGGCACGTCGGGCACGGCGCGATCCTGCACGGCTGCACCACCGGCACCGGCGTGCTGATCGGCATGAACGCCGTGGTCATGGACGGCGCCGAGATCGGCGACGGCGCGTTCGTCGGCGCGCACGCGTTCGTCAAGGCCGGGTTCGCCGTGCCGCCGCGCACCCTCGCCGCCGGCTCGCCGGCCCTGGTCGTGCGCGAGCTGACCGCGCAGGAGCTGGCCTGGAAGGCCAACGGGACCAGGGTGTACCAGGACCTCGCCCGCCGCAGCCGGGACTCGCTGCGCGAGGTGACGCCCGTGCCCGGGGCCGAGCCCGGCCGGCCGTCCCTGCCGACGTCGGCGGAGATGGCGGTACCGCTGGACACCGCCCGTACCATCGCAGCAAACAAGCGCTTGGTAGAGTGATCGCATGCTGACCAGGACCCCCGGACACGGGCTGCTGGCGGGCCGGACCGTGCTGGTCACCGCCGCCGCCGGCACCGGCATCGGCTTCGCCACCGCGCAGCGCTGCGCCGAGGAGGGCGCCACCGTCGCGATCAGCGACCGCCACGAGCGCCGCCTCGCCGAGGCCGCCGAGCGCCTCGGCGCCCTCGCCGTGCCGTGCGACGTCACCGACGAGGAGCAGGTCCAGCGCCTCTTCGCCACCGTCACCGAGCGGCTCGGCGGACTCGACGTGCTGGTCAACAACGCCGGCCTGGGCGGCACCGCGAACGTCGTCGACATGACCGACGAGCAGTGGAGCACCGTGCTCGACGTGACGCTCACCGGCACCTTCCGCTGCACCCGGGCGGCGCTGCGGCACATGATGCCGCGCGGCCGGGGCGTGGTGGTCAACAACGCCTCGGTCATCGGCTGGCGGGCACAGGAGGGGCAGGCGCACTACGCCGCGGCCAAGGCCGGGGTCATGGCGCTCACCCGGGTGTCGGCCATCGAGGCGGCCAAGGCCGGGGTGCGGGTCAACGCCGTGGCGCCCAGCCTCGCGATGCACCCGCACCTGGCCAAGGTCACCACCGACGAGCTGCTCACCGAGCTCGCCGCCCGCGAGGCCTTCGGCCGCCCGGCCGAGCCCTGGGAGGTGGCCAACGTGATCGTCTTCCTGGCCAGCGACTACAGCTCCTACATGACCGGCGAGGTCGTGTCCGTGAGCAGCCAGCACCCCTGAGGAATCCCATGGTTGACGACAGCGCCGCCGGCCGGACCGGCGAACCGTTCACCCTCGACGTCGAGCGCGGCAAGATCCGCGAGTTCGCCCGGGCCACCGGCTCGGCCAACCCCGACTACCTCACCGCCGACGCGCCGGTCATCCCGCCGACGTTTCTCACCACCGCCTTCTTCTGGCAGGACGGGCCCGCCGACCCGTGGGCGGCCGTGGCCATGGACCAGCACCAGGGCCTGCACGCCGAGCAGGAGTTCGTCTTCCACGGCCCGCCGCCGCGGGCCGGCACGCGGCTCGTCGGTCAGTCCCGGATCGAGTCGGTGACCCGCAAGGAGGGCCGCTCCGGGCCCCTGGCCTTCGCGGTCATGGTCACCGAGTTCCGCGACGAGGCCGGCCGGCTCGTCGCCACCGCCCGGATGACGGGGGTGGAGACCGGATGAGCGCCCTGGTCGTCGGCCCGCTCACGCGCACCGACCTGGTCCGCTACCAGGGCGCGTCGGGCGACTTCAACCCGATCCACCACGACGAGGGCTTCGCCCGCGAGTCCGGCCTGGACGCCCCGCTGTCGCTGGGCATGCTGCAGGCCGGGTTCCTCGCCACCTGGGCCACCGACCGCTACGGCGCGCCGAATGTGCGGTCCTTCCGGGTCCGCTTCGCCGCCCGGGTCTTCCCCGGCGACACCCTCACCTGCGACGGTAGCGTGGTCGCCCGGCGCACCGGCGACGGCGGCGAGGCGCTGCTGGACCTGGAGATGACCTGCACCAGACAGGACGGCACGGTGGCCGTGTACGGCTGGGCCAGCTTCGCGGAGGACGTTGCATGATTGACGTTGTGATCGACGAGCGCGGCGTCGCCGAGATCGTCATGAACAACCCGCCGGTCAACGCGCTGCCGGTGCGGGGCTGGTTCGACCTCGCCGAGGCGCTGCGCGCGGCCGGCGCCGACCCCGCCGTGCGGGCCGTCGTGCTGCGCGCCGAGGGCCGCGGCTTCAACGCCGGCGTCGACATCAAGGAGCTGCAGGCGGCCCGGGACTTCGGCGCGCTGGTCGGGGTCAACCGGGGCTGCGCCGCCGCGTTCGCCGCCGTCTACGACTGCCCGGTGCCGGTCGTCGCCGCCGTGCAGGGTTTCTGCCTCGGCGGCGGGATCGGCCTGTGCGGCAACGCCGACGTCATCGTCGCCGCCGACGACGCCACCTTCGGGCTGCCCGAGGTCGACCGGGGCGCGCTCGGCGCCGCCACCCACCTGTCCCGGCTCGTGCCGCAGCACAAGATGCGGGCCATGATGTACACCTCGGCCACCGCGACCGCCGCCGAGCTGCACGCCTACGGCTCCGTGCTGCGCGTCGTGCCCCGCGCCGAGCTGCGCGGCGCCGCCCTCGCCGTGGCGCACGACATCGCCGCCAAGGACCCGGCCGTCATCCGGGCCGCGAAGGAGTCCCTCAACGGCATCGACCCGTGGGACCCCAAGCGCAGCTACCGCTACGAGCAGGGGTACACCTTCGAGCTCAACCTCACCGGCGTCGCCGACCGGGTCCGAGACGACTTCGGCCGGTGACCCGCCCATGACCGGCGTCGACCTCACCGACACCCCCGCCGAGGCCGCCTTCCGCGCCGAGGCCCGGGCGTGGCTGCGGGCCAATGTCCCGGCCACCCCGCTGCCCTCCGGCGACACCCGGGAGGGCTTCGCCGCCCACCTCGACTGGGAGCGGCGCCTCCACGCGGCCCGCTGGGCGGTCGTGTCGTGGCCGCGGGAGTACGGCGGGCGCGGCGCCTCCCTGTGGGAGTGGCTGATCTTCGAGGAGGAGTACTACGCCGCCGGGGCGCCGCAGCGGGTCACCCAGAACGGCATCTTCCTGCTCGCCCCGACGCTGTTCGAGTTCGGTACCGCCGAGCAGCGCGACACCCTGCTGCCCCGGATGGCGGCCGCGCAGGACCTGTGGTGCCAGGGCTGGTCCGAGCCCGGCGCCGGCAGCGACCTGGCCGCGATCGCCAGCCGCGCGGTCCGCGACACCGGCGGCGACGGCTGGCGGCTCTCCGGTCAGAAGACGTGGACCACCCGCGGCGCGTTCTGCACCCACCTGTTCGGGCTGTTCCGCACCGACCCGGATGCGCACCGGCACCGCGGCCTCACGTACTTCCTCGTCCCGCTCGACACCCCCGGCGTCACCGTGCGCGGCTTCGGCCGGCTCGACGGCGACGAGGGCTTCGCCGAGGTCTTCTTCGACGACGTCCACGTGCCGGACACCGCCGTCCTGGGCGGCGTCAACGAGGGCTGGCGGGTCGCGATGGCCACCACCGGCTCCGAGCGCGGCCTGACCCTGCGCTCGCCGGGCCGGTTCCTGCACACCGCCGAGCGGCTCATCGCCCTCGCCGTCGCCCGGCGGGACCGGCTGCGCCCGGCCACCCGCGAGCGGGTCACCCGCGCCTGGCTGCGCGCCCGCGCGTACCGCCACTTCACCCTGCACCAGGTGACCGGCCTGGTCGAGGGGCGCCCGCCCGGGGCCCGGGCCAGCCTCAACAAGCTGTACTGGTCGCAGCTGGACATCGACCTGCACGAGGTCGCCCTCGAGCTGCTCGGCGCCGAGGCGATCCTGGACACGCCGTGGACCCGCGGCTTCCTGTTCTCCCTGGCCGGGCCGATCTACGCCGGCACCAACGAGATCCAGCGCAACATCGTCGCCGAGCGGGTGCTCGGCCTGCCCAGGGCCTGAGAGGGGGCTCCGCCGTGCGCTTCGCCCCGACCGACGAGCAGCTGGCGCTGGCCGACGCCGTCCGCGCGCCGCTCGCCGCCGCCGACTGGGACGCCCTGGCCGGCATGGGCGTCTTCGGCGCGCTCGTGCCCGCCGGCCGCGGCGGCCTCGGGCTGGCCGAGACCGACCTGGCCGGGGTCCTCGAGGCGGCCGGGTATGCCGCCGTCGCCCTGCCGTTCTCGGCCACCGCGTTCGTCGCCGCCCCGCTGCTGGCTCTGGCCGGCGACCCGCGCGCCGCCGACGTCGCCGCCGGCCGGTCCCGGGTCGCCCTCGCCGGGCCGCGCGGCCTGGCCCCGTTCGGCGGCCACGCCGACTGGATCCTGCACCTCGACGGCGGCGTCGCCCGGCTCGGCGCGGCGGCCGGCGGGCCCGAGGCCACCGTCGACGCCACGCTCGACGCGGTCGCGTCCACCGGCGCCGAGGTCATCACCGACGACCCCGGGCTCGTCGGCGTGGCCCGGCTGCGGGCCGGGCTGGCCCTCGCCGCCGAGCTGGTCGGGCTCGGCCGCCGGATGCTCGACCTCACGGTGGGGTACGTCACGCAGCGCCGCCAGTTCGGCGCGCCGGTCGGCAGCTTCCAGGCGGTCAAGCACCACCTCGCCGACGCCGCGCTCGGCCTGGAGTTCGCCGCCCCCGAGGTGCTCGCCGCCGCCTGGGCCGTCGAGCACGGCACGGACGAGCGGCGGGCCGTCGACGCCGCGGTGGTGCTCGCCGCCGACGCCGCGCACGACGCCTCCCGGGCCGCGATCCAGTGCCACGGCGCCATCGGCTACACCGTCGAGTACGAGCTGCACCGCTACGCCAAGCGGGCCTGGGCGCTGGTCGCGCTCGCGGACACCGGCGCCCGCCTGGACCGCCTCGCCGCATCCCTCGGCCTAGGAATCGGAGACCTGCCATGAGCGACGACGACGTGGTGCTCTACCGCACCGAGGGGCCGGTCGCGGTCGTGACGATGCACCGCCCGCAGTACCGCAACGCCCAGAACTCGGCCATGACCTACGCCCTGGACGAGGCGTTCTACCGCGCCGCGGACGACGACGAGGTCAAGGTCGTCGTGCTGGCCGGGTCCGGCGAGCACTTCTCCGCCGGCCACGACATCGGCACCCCCGGCCGGGACATCGACACGACGTTCCCGCGCCGGGCCGGGCTGTGGTGGGACCACGTCGGCAAGCCCGGCGCGGAGAGCCGCTACGCCCGCGAGTCCGAGGTGTACCTCGGCATGTGCCGCCGCTGGCGGGAGCTGCCCAAGCCGACCATCGCCATGGTGCAGGGCGCCTGCGTCGCCGGCGGGCTGATGCTCGCCTGGTGCTGCGACCTGGTTGTCGCCGCCGACGACGCGTTCTTCGCCGACCCGGTGGTGCGCATGGGCATCCCCGGCGTCGAGTACTTCGCCCACCCCTGGGTGATGGGCCCCCGCTACGCCAAGGAGTTCCTGTTCCTCGGCGAGCGGGTGCCGGCCGGGCGCGCCCTCGCCCTGGGCATGGTGAACCGGGTCGTGCCGCGCGCCGACCTGGAATCCGCCACGATGGACATCGCCCGCCGGATCTCGGCCATGCCCCGCCTCGGCCTCGCCCTGACCAAGAAGGCGGTCAACCAGGCCGAGGACCTGATGGGCCTGCGCGCCGGCATGGACTCGGTGTTCGGCCTGCACCACGTCGCCCACGCCCACAACGCCGAGGTCGGCGCCGACTCCCTGGCCGGCCACGACGCCCGCTCCATGCGCGACGCCCAGCGCTAGCGCCTGTATCAAAGTCAGTCACAGCCATTCGTTGATCGCGGCGATGTACACCGCGGCTTCGTAGCCCCCCAGCCCGCCTCGCCGGCCGCGCGCGGCGCTGGTGGCCCCTGCGACCGGTGCGGCGCGCGGGAGGTGCGGCGTTTTGCGTTTTGCTTCCGCGATCATGCATTGGGGGCGTCCACTGGCTGGGATCCTCATGATCGTGGAGTGATAGTGCCGCTCCTGGTACATCATCGCTCCACGATCATGGAGATCCCGCCATTCGGGACGCTCCTCGGCATGATCGCGGAGAGAAAGCGCCGCCGGGGGCCCCTCGCGGTTCTTGGTCGTTCGGCCAACGACCGCCGGACTCTGGGGCCCGTTCGCCTTGAGCGGTCCGTTCCCCCTCGGGCGGTCCGCTCGCTTCGGCCGGTTCGCTTGCTTCGGCCGGCGCCGAGGGCGTCCTCGTGCATGCATCCGGCGGCTCCTGGCTCTTGGCGCCGCGGGCCTGGCAGGGCCGGGGCGCCCGTTCAGGGCAGGCCCGGCCCGGTGTCTGGCGGGAGCAACGGTCTTCAGGTGACGCGGCCCGAGTCAGGAAAAAGGCATTTTATCGGGCGGTCCGTGCTGAAGCGGCGGCGAAACTCGCGGCGAACGGCCGCGCCGACGGTTCGCTGAACCCGGTGCTGTGGGAAGGCTGAGCGCGAACTGCCCGACCCAGCGGACCGGACCGGCCGTTAAGGTGATCCACCCGCCCGCCGCCGCTGGTGATCATTAGCCCGGCGCGCACGCCGCCGCCCGTCGGGAGGGGCCATGGACACCAACCGCGCCGTCGCGTGGGTCTGCTGCAGTCTGCTGTGCCTGTTGCCGGTGGTCGCGGTCGTCCTCGCCCTGATGCGGCGCGGCCAGGGGACGCGGTCGCCGTCCGGGCCGATGAACACCGGCGGAAACCAGGGCTGGACGCCGCCGGCCGCCCCGGCCCACGTCCCGTGCCCGACGTGCAACGCCACCGGCAGCGTGCCGTGCAGCTGCGGCAACGGCCTCGTCTACGAGAACGGCCAGCCGCGCAACCACCACCTGTGCGGCGGCAGTGGCAAGATCAAGTGCATGATGTGCCTCGGTGCCGGCTACCGCTCGATGTGACCCCGGCCGGTCGGCCGGGGCCACCCGGGAGCCGTGTTACTCGACCCAGAGCTCGTAGAGGCCCGGCCCGGTCGCGCCGGACGGGACGACCGTCACGCAGTAGTAGTACGTCCACTGGCCTTGCTGCTTGCCGTAGTAGCCGACGCCGAGGCACTGGTCGCCCCAGTTGTAGACACCCTGCTTGTGGTACGCCTGAGCGGAGGCCTGCGCGGCCGTGCCGAGCCCGACCGAGCCGACGACAATGGCGGCGGTCAATGCCAGTCCAGTGACGAGACGCTTCATGTAGGAAAGTTAACTATTACGTCCGTCGATCCGCAAGCCCCCTGCCCGACGAGCCCGCGCTCCCATGCTCAGGCGGCGATCTCGATTCGGTTGCGGGCGCCGGCTTGGGCCGGACGGCGCCGAGGCGGGTCTTGACCGTGCCGAGCGAGATGAAGCGCCGCAGTGTCGCCGCGTCACGTCTGTGGCCGGCGGTGATCGATCCGGGGTGAATCATGGCTCGGCTCTGCCGGTTCTGCCGGTCCCGCCGGCTTTGCCGGCTCTGCCGGTTCCGCCGGTCCCGCCGGGCGGACCGGTGCGGATGTCTCACGCGTCGGGCGCGCCATGTGATCGGCGTGGCCGGGGCGGACGTATGTCTCCGTGATCATGCGTGGTGTCGCGGCCGAACCGCGGGTTTGTCATGATCCTGGAGACTTGTGGTACACGGGGGTACATCAGCGCTCCGTGATCATGAGAAACCGTTGGTGTCGGTGGCGGGTGCGGCATGATCGCGGAGACTTTCGGTCGCTGCGGCGTGGTTCGCGGCGTGCGGCGGCCGCCGGGTGGGACGTGATCGCCGATCGTGCCCGCCCCGCGACCCGGTTCACGTCGGCGGGCTCGGCGTGAGTCGAGTCCGCTGCCGCGGCGAGGCGGGTGGCGGTGATCGGGTCAGGCGGTCAGGCGTTCGCTGAGGTCCCACAGGCGGGCGGCGGCCTCGGGGTCGCGGGCCAGGGGGCTGGGGTCGCGGCGGCGGCCGCGGACGTAGTAGCCGCCGGTGGTCTCGGCCGCCTCCGGGGCGCTGGCCAGGTACACCGACGTGGCGGCGCCTTCGGCGACGGGGGACTGGAAGGGCGTGCTGAGCGCGACGAGCACGCGCATCGCGCCGGTCACCTCGCGGCCGAGGGCGGTACGGACCAGGCCGGGGTGCAGGCAGTTGGCGACCACGCCGGTGCCTGTCAGCCGCCTCGCCAGTTCGGTGGTGAACAGGATGTTCGCGAGCTTGGACAGGCCGTAGTCCGGGTTGCCCGCGGGCAGGGTGTCCCAGCGGATCGAGCGCACGGAGGCGTGGGCGTTGGATGAGACCGTCACCACCCGGGCGGGGGCGCTGTGCAAGAGGCGGTCGCGGAGCAGCTTGGTGAGCAGGAACGGGGCGAGGTGGTTGGTGGCGAACATGCTCTCGTAGCCCTCGCGGGTTAGGCGGCGCCGCGTGGCGATCACGCCGGCGTTGTTGACCAGCACGTCGAGGCGGTCGTGGCGGGCCAGGACCTCGGCGGCCAGGCGGCGTACCTCGGCCAGGCTCGACAGGTCGGCGGTCAGCAGGTCGGCGGCGGCGCCGGGGGCGCGGGCGTGAATTTCTTCGAGGGCCGCCCGGCCGCGGCCGGGGTCGCGGCCGGC
This sequence comes from Dactylosporangium sp. CA-092794, assembly GCF_050948465.1. NCBI lineage: Bacteria > Bacillati > Actinomycetota > Actinomycetes > Micromonosporales > Micromonosporaceae > Dactylosporangium > Dactylosporangium sp. CA-092794. The sequence goes on from NZ_CP192044.1 coordinate 6,484,400, forward strand.
GACGAGCACGGTGGCGCCCAGCTCGGCCAGGCGGGCGGCGGTCTCCCGGCCGATCCCGCTGGTCGCGCCGGTCACCAGGCACACCTTGCCGGACATGCTCGTCATGCGGACAACGCTGCCGGACCGACGAGCGCGATTCAACCGCCGTAGCGGTCGAGGAACTGCTTCGTGACGCCGTAGGCGGTCTGGCCGCCCCACGACGAGCCCCAGAACGGCGATGCCCGGCACGCCCGAGTTCCGGTCGGTGAGGGCGTAGGCGGCGATCACCGTCCGCATCGGCTGCTCGGGGCACGCCGCGCGAGGGCGGGAAGGCGCCGGTGGCGGCGGTGTGGGCGCCAGCAGCGCGAGGTTGCCGCGGGCCGAGTAGCCCGCCGGGCCGAGCTGGGCGGCCACCGGGCCGAGCTGGGCGGCCACCGGGCCGAGCTGGGCGGCCACCGGGCCGAGCTGGGCGGCCACCGGGCCGGGGTCGGCCGCGGCGGCGAGAGCCTCGCGTCCGGTGCGAGCGAGGCCCTCACCGCCGCGGTCGCGGCCAGCCCGGCCGCCGCGCGCGATCCGGTCGCCGCGGTGTTGTACGCGGCCGTCGCCCTGGCCGCCGTACTGCGCCGGGCCGCCGACCGGGACCCGGTGGAGCAGGCCCGGACCGGCCACGCGCTCGCCCGGAACCTCCTGCGCATGCTGGGCATCGACCCGCCGTGCATCGCAGAGCTCCTCGCGCGGCCGCTGTCTACGGGATCGTGACCGTGACCCGCGGGCCGCCCTTCGGGCGCGGCGTTGCTCTACGGGATCGTGACCGTGACCTGCGGGCCGCCCTTCGGGCGCGGCGTTGCTCTACGGGAACGTGACCGTGACCCGCAGGCCGCCCTCCGGGCGCGGCGTTTGTGACCGTGACCCGCGGGCCGCGCTCCGGGCGCGCCTTCTCTCTACGGGAACGTGACCGTGACCCGCAGGCCGCCCTCCGGGGGCGCCGCCGCGGCGACCGTCGCGCCGTGCGCCTGGGCGATGGCCCGCACGATCGCCAGGCCCAGGCCGTGGCCGTCGGAGGCGGCGCGGACGCGATCGGCGCCGAGGCGCTGGAAGGGCTGGAACAGCCGCTCCACCTGATCTGGAGGTACCACCGGACCGGTATTGGCCACCGTCAGCGCCGATCCGGCCGTGGTGACCGCGATCCGGCCGCCGTCGACGTTGTGCCGGAGCGCGTTGTCGACCAGGTTGGCGACCAGGCTTCCGGCGAGGCTCTCGTCCCCGGCGATCGGCACCGGGGACAGGTCGGTGGTGACCGTGATGCCCCGCCCGGACGCGGCGGCGGCGCGGGACGCGACCACCCGGCCGGCCACCGGAGCCAGGTCGAACCGGTCGGGGCGCTCGATGCCCTGCTCGCCGGTGGCCAGGGTGAGCAGCGCGTCGATGAGCCGGGCCTGCCCCGCGCCCAGGTCCAGGACCTCCCGGGCCGCCGCGCGCACGCTCTCGGTGGAGGCGTCCGGGTCGGCCAGGGCCACCTGTAGCAGGGCGCGCTGCGCGGTCAGCGGCGTGCGCAGCTCGTGCGAGGCGTTGGCGACGAACCGGCGCTGCGCGGCGAACGCGGCCTCTAGTCGGCCGAACAGGTCGTCGAGCGTGCTGGCCAGCTCGGCGAACTCGTCACGGCGGCCGGTCGGGCCGAGGCGGCGGTGCAGGTTGGTGGCCGAGATGTCCCGGGCGGTGTCGATCATGAGCCGCAATGGGCGCAGGAACCGGCCGGCGACGATCCAGCCCACGACGATCGAGACCAGCACCGTCACGACGAACGCGGCGGCCGAGAGACCCAGCGCGCGGGAGCCGTTTTCGACCGCGGTGGGTGGCTGCGGCGGCATGTCAGCCGCCGGCACGGTGTCGCGGATGCTGAGCAGCGGCACGAACGCCAGCAGGGCCGCGGCCGTGACCAGGAACGGGCCGGCGTAGAGCAGGGTCAGCTGCCCGCGCAGGGTCCGCCGCCGGGCCATCAGGCCGCGCCGATCCGGTAGCCGGCCTCGCGCACGGTATGGATGACCGGCGGGTCGCCCAGGCGCGCCCGCAGCCTCCGCACCGTCGTCTTGACCGTCGTGGTGAACGGATCCGCCGCCTCGTCCCACACCCGCTCCAGCAGCTCCTCCGCGGACACCGGCCGCCCGCTTGCGGCCATCAGGCACTCCAGCACCCCGAACTCCTTCGGGCTCAGCTCCAGTGGGCGCCCGGCCCGCTCGGCGGTGCGCCGGGCCGGGTCGAGGGTCAGGTCGCCGGCGGTGAGCACCGGCGGCAGAGCGGTGGCCGGCCGCCGCCCCAGCGCGCGGACCCGGGCGACCAGCTCGTCGAAGTCGAACGGCTTGGGCAGATAGTCGTCGGCGCCCAGGCCCAGCCCCTCGACCCGGTCGCGGACGGTGCCGGACGCGGTCAGCATCAGCACCCGGCTGGCCGGGTGCTCGGCCACGACGTGCCGGCAGACGTCGTCGCCGCCGACGCCCGGCAGGTCGCGGTCGAGCACGACCACGTCATACCGCGTGACGGCCAGCCGCTCCAGCGCGTCGCCGCCGTCGAGGACCACGTCGACGGCCAGGCCCGCCCGGCGCAGCCCGGTGCCCAGGGTGCGGGCCAGCACCTCGTGATCCTCGACGACGAGCACTCGCATGCCTCCACCATGCCAGGGTCGCGGTGACACCGGGGTGTCACCGGGCGCCGCGTAGAACAGGTGCCATGCACGACGCCACCATCACCGTCGAGGGGCTGCGCAAGCGCTTCGGCCGCACCCTCGCGCTGGACGGGATGACGTTCACCGTCCGGCCCGGCCGGGTCACCGGGTTCGTCGGCCCCAACGGCGCCGGCAAGTCCACCACCATGCGGGTCGTCCTCGGCCTCGACGCCGCCGACGCCGGCCGGGCGCTGGTCGGCGGGCGCGCCTACCGGAGCCTGGACCGGCCGCTGTGCCACCTGGGTTCGCTGCTGGACGCCGCCGCGCTGCAGCCCGGCCGCACCGCCCGCAACCACCTGCGCTGGCTCGCCCACTCCCAGGGCCTGCCCGCCCGCCGCGCCGACGAGGTGCTGGAGCTGACCGGTCTCGGCGCCGCCGGGCGGCGCCGGGCCGGCGGCTACTCGCTCGGCATGCGCCAGCGGCTCGGCATCGCCGCCGCCCTGCTCGGCGACCCGCCCGCGGTCATGCTCGACGAGCCGTTCAACGGCATGGACCCCGAGGGCATCATCTGGATGCGCACGCTGCTGCGGGACCTCGCCGCGCAGGGCCGGGCGGTGCTCGTCTCCAGCCACCTGATGGGCGAGCTGCAAGGCTGCGCCGACCACGTGGTGGTGGCCGGCCGCGGCCGGGTCATCGCCGACGCGGCCGTGGCCGACCTGCTGGCCCGCGCCGCCGACGGCAGGATCACGCTGCGTTCGCCGGCGATCGCCGATGCCGCGGGGGTGCTGCGCGAAGCCGGCGCGGCCGTCACCCCCGACGGCGACGGCGCGCTCACCGTCGCCGCCCTCGACCCGGGGGCCGTCGTCGCCGCGCTCACCGCCGCCGGGGTGCCGTTCTCGGAGGTGTCCGGCCGCCGGGCCACGCTCGAGGACGCCTACCTGGAGCTGACCCGCGACGCGGCCGAGTTCCGCGCCCAGGCGCCGGGGGAGGGGCGATGAGCCTCCTGCGGCTGCTGCGCGCCGAGTGGACCAAGCTGCGCACCGTGCCCGCCTGGGTGGCCGCCCCGCTCGCCGGCGCCGCGATCATCCTCGCCTTGGGACTGACCCCCAGCCGGCAGGGCTCCTGCGGGCAGCACGGCCCCGGCTCCGAGTGCGCGCCGCTGCGCGGGCCGGGCGGGCAGGAGGTCACCGACGGCCTCACCCTCGTGCACCGCACCCTCACCGGCGACGGCACGCTCACCGCCCGGGTCGCCGCGCTGACCGGCCGGCTGCCGGACGACGGGCCCGCCACCCGCGACGGCCTCGCGCCGTGGGCCAAGGCCGGCCTGATCGTCAAGGACGGCACCGCACAGGGGTCCGCCTACGCGGCGGTCATGCTCACCGGCGAGCACGGCGTGCGGCTGCAGTATGACTACGTGCACGACGAGGGCCAACCGGCCGACGCCAGGATCGCGCCAGCGCCGGTGTGGCTGCGGCTGACCCGGACCGGCGACGTGGTCACCGCCGAACGGTCCGCCGACGGCGTGGCGTGGACCGGCGCCGGCACCGCCCGGCTGCCCGGCCTGCCGCGGACGGTGACGGCCGGGTTGTTCGTCACCTCGCCGCAGTATGCCGCCCAGGTCAACCAGGCCGTCGTGCTCTCCGGCACCCAGGGCGGCCCGAGCCAGGCCATCGGCACGTTCGATCACCTCGCCACCGCCGGCGCCTGGTCGGGCGAGTGGCAGGGCACCGTCATCGGCGCCCGGGGCGGCCCCGCCGCCGGCCCGCGCACCGGCTGGGCACCGACCGCCGACGGGTTCGCCCTCACCGGCTCCGGCGACATCGCCCCGTCCGTCTCGGGCGGCGCCGGCCTCGGCGTCACGATCAGCCAGACCCTCGCCGGCACCTTCCTCAGCCTCGTCGCGGTCGTGGTCGTCGGCGCGCTGTTCGTCACCGCCGAGTACCGCCGCGGCCTGATCCGCACCACCCTGGCCGCCGCGCCCCGCCGGGGCCGGGTCCTGGCCGCGAAGGCCGCCGTGCTCGGCGCCGCCGGGTTCGTCCTCGGCCTGGCCGCCGCCGCACCGGTGGTCGCGTTCGGCCCGGGGGTGCTGCGCGGCAACGGCGTCTACGTGCACCCGGCCACGCTCGGCACCGAGCTGCGGGTGGTCGCCGGCACCGCGGCCCTGCTCGCCGGGTGCGCGGTCCTCGCCCTCGGCCTGGGCACGCTGCTGCGCCGGGGCGTCGCCGCCGTCGTCGCGTCGATCGTGCTGGTCGTCCTGCCGTATCTGCTGTCGGTCACCGTGCTGCCGCTGCGCGCCGCCGACTGGCTGCTGCGGGTCACCCCGGCGGCCGCGTTCGCGCTGCAGCAGAGCGAGCCGCGGTATGCCCAGATCGACAACGTGTATTCGCCCGTCGACGGCTACTTCCCGCTCGGCCCGTGGGCCGGCCTGGCCGTGCTGGCCGGGTGGGTCGCCGTCGCGCTGGCCGCCGCCTGGTATGCGCTGCGCCGGAGGGACACGTGAGGCGGGCCCTGCACGCGGAGTGGACGAAGCTGCGCACCGCGCGCGGGCTGCTGTGGCTGCTGCCCGCCATCGCCGCGGCGACGGCCGGGCTGAGCGCGGCGGCGGCCGCAGCCGTGTCGTGCGGCACGCCCTGCGCGGCCGACCTCACGAAGCTCAGCCTGACCGGCGTCCAGCTTGGCCAGGCGGTCGTGGCCGTCCTGGCGGTGCTGGCGATCGGCGACGAGTATGCCACCGGCACCATCCGGGTCAGCCTTGCCGCGGTGCCGCGCCGCACCGCGCTGCTGGCCGCCAAGGCCCTGGTCACCACCGCGGCGGTCGGCGCCGCCGCGACCGCGGGCGTGGCCGGCTCGCTGCTGGCCGGCGGGCTGCTGCTGCCCGGCCACGGCGGGCTGTGGCGCCCGGCGATCGGCTCGGTGCTGTACCTGATACTGATCGGGCTGCTGAGCCTCGGCGTGGCGACCGCGGTGCGCAGCTCGGCCGCCGCGGCCGGGATCGTGCTCGCGCTGCTGTATGCGTGGCCGGTCGCCGCCCGCGCGGTCACCGACCCGGCCTGGACCCGGCGGCTGGACCGGATCGGCCCGATGACCGCCGGCACCGCGATCCAGGCCACCCGCGACCTGGCCGCCCTGCCGATCGGCCCGTGGCCCGGCCTGGGCGTGCTCGCCCTGTGGGCCCTCGCCGCGCTCCTGGCCGGCTGGTTGCTACTCCTGCGCCGCGACGCCTGACCCGGTCCGGGAGTCCTGGGCCGCGGCGCCTGGCCCGGTGCGGGAGTCCTGCGCTGCGATGCCTGGCCCGGTCCGGGAGTCCTGCGCCGCGATGCCTGGCCCGGTCCGGGAGTCCTGCGCCGCGATGCCTGGCCCGGTCCGGGAGTCCTGCGCTGCGACGCCTGGCCCGGTCCGGGAGTCCTGGGCCGCGACGCCTGGCCCGGTCCGGGAGTCCTGGGCCGCGACGCCGGACCCGGTCCGGCGCCGGACGGCCGTGGCGATCACCCGCAGGCCGCTGCGGACGGCGCCGCTGATCGCCAGGGCGGTCGGCAGGACCGCGACCGCCAGGGCGGCCAGGCCTTCCCAGGCGGCGACGGTGGTCAGGCCGTCGGCCCGGATCGGCGCCACGCACAGCGCGACCAGGTGCGGCAGGCCGGGCAGGACGAACGTCACGAGGTAGTACAGGGCGACCGCGATACCCGGCACGTAGAGCCACAGGTAGCGCCGCGCCCAGGTCACCTCGCGCGGATCGGTGTCCGCCAGGTGCCGCTCGTCGGCCTCGCTCGCCCGGCGCAGGTACCGGCGCAGCAGCGCCCCCTTGGTCGCCCACAGCGTCTTGCCGCCGGTGGCGTTGACCAGCAGTGCGTAGACGTCGGTGCGCATGAACACCATCGCCTGGGCGATCAGGGCGGTGAACTGCAGCAGCACCAGCGTCCGCAGCAGCCGCACGGCGACCGGGCCGAGCCAGCCGCTCAGGGTGGCCGCCAGCGCCAGCGCCGCGGTCAGGACGACCACGTCCCAGGCCATCCCGGCCAGCAGCGGGCCGTAGCGGGCCCGCCGGGGCACGCTCCACAGCCGGGTCAGGTCGGCCTGGAAGGTCAGGAAGTACAGCCGCCGGCTCACCGACAGCCGGGTGCGCAGGCCGTGCGCGGCCGTCGCCAGCACGTGCGCGCCCTCGTGCACGGCCACCGCCACCATGCCCAGCACGCTCACGACGAGGATGTTGAGCAGCTGCGTGTCGAACGGGAACGCGTCGCGGTACGACGGCCGCAGCCGGGGCAGCGCGACCAGCAGCGCCGGCGCGGCCACCACGACGGCGGCGTAGACCGCCCAGGCGGCCCGGCCGAACAGCAGCGCGCCGGCCCGCCGCGCCGCCGTGCCCGAGTGCTCCCGCGGATCGGGCTCGCCGAGGAGGCCCTCATCGGAAAGTACCGTCAAGAAATCGACGACATCGACCGGCTCGCCGGCCAGCTCCGCGGCGCGGCGCTCGCACTCCGCCACGTCGAGGCCCTGCCGCAGCCACTCGATGATCCGCACGCCGAGCTCGGGGACCTCGACGTACGCGCCGGTGTGCGGGCTGCCCACCACGAAGCCATCCCCGTCGGCGACCACGGTCAGGGCCGCGATCCCGGACAGCGGCGGCAGCTCAACCGTCTGCGTCACGGCTCACGCCCCCCGGGTGCGGTCGCACAGCGGGCAGCGCGGGTGGCGCGTCCACGGGGCGCGAGTGGTGCGCATCCCGTCGGCCAGCTCGATGGTGTGGTACACCCCGGCCGCCACCGGCGGGTCGGTGCGGGTCAGGTAACGGCCGGCCTCGAGCGTGACGAACCCGGCGAGCAGCTGCGCGACCGGCCCGGTCGCCCGGTTGACCCGGCCCGCGGGCAGCACCACGGCCTGCGTGCTCAGCTCCGGCATGGTCTCGCCCTCGTCGGCGCGGTTGAGCTCCAGGCACATCCGGCACGGGCTGACGCCCGGCTCGACCGACCAGTAGAACAGCATCGAGTACTGCAGGCCGCCGGTGACGAACGGCACGCCGAGCTCGAAGCAGGCCTCGTTGACCAGGAGGTGTACGTCGTTGGGTGAGTCGATCGCGCAGACCACCAGCGACGCGCCGGCGCCCAGCCGGACCAGCGACGCCACGTCGGATACCCGCTCGTGCACCGCCTCCACGACGGTGCCGGGGGAGTAGCGCGCCGCCCAGTCCCGCGCCGCGTCGACCTTGTTCCGGCCGATGTCGTCGCGGCCGTAGGCGAACTGGCGGGCCAGGTTCTTCTCCTCGACCGCGTCGAAGTCGACCAGCCGGATCCGGCCCACGCCCAGGCCGAGCAGCGACTGCAGCACCCCGCTGCCCATGCCCCCGGCGCCGAGCAGCAGCACGTCGGCGGCGGCCATGGCCCGGTGGAAGTCGGCGCTGGTGCGCTCCAGCCCGGCGAACAAGTCGTAGAAGCGCAGGTTGCTCTCGTGCCGGCGGCGCGTGGCGGCGTCCAGCCCGGCGTCGGCGCCGGCCCGCAGCAGGACGCCGACCTCGTCGAGCGCGCCGACCGCGGCGCTCATGTCGGCCTCGGTCACCTCGAAGCCGCGCTCGCGCATGGCGGCCGGCAGTTCGGCGACGGTGCGGGAGCCCTGCGCGAGCACCTGCAGCAGCGTCGAGACGCTGCCGTCCTCGTCGTCCAGGTAGGTGGCCTCGAGCGCGTGCCCGAGGAGGATGACCTCCGCCGGCCGCTGCACGACGGAGATGGGCTTGAGTTGGGGCCGCATTGCAACGCTCCTGTCCGCGCCGTTGATCCGCGTCTTCGACAAAAAAGAGCCGGCCCGGCGGAGGCCGCCGGGCCGGCCGATCTATGGACTTACACGGCACCCTGGGGCGCGTCCGGGTCCAGGTGGATCCGGGTGGCCTCGATCTGCTCGACCTTCTTGACCTTGATCTTCACGTTCGCTCTCCCATCGATGAGGGACTTTGCGTTATGTACCGGGCGGTTGCCCGGCCGGGAAGTAACTTATTCGCTGCGGACAATGGGAAACAGTCACCGATGCGACCCGCGCCAGGTCAGGAACCCTACGTATCAGAACAGGCCGGAGCCCGGTCGCGGCTGCGACCGGGCTCCGGACGTCTGTGTGTGCTGCGGTCGGCCGATCAGGCGTCGACCAGCTCCTTCGCCTGCTCCGGGACCGCGAAGCCCTTGCTGTTCGGGGTGCGGGCGGCGTGGAGGAGGCCGGCGGCGCCGAGGATGAACAGCAGGCCGGCGGCGAGGTAGGCGACCAGGGAGGCCTGTTCGGCCTTGGTGCCGAACTCGCTGAAGCCGTAGGAGGTCAGCAGCATGCCGCGCAGGCTCTCGCCCTTGAAGACGGTCTCCCGGTCGGTGTTGCTGGCGGTGAGCTGCTTCTGCAGGTCGGCGATGGCCGGGTCGTCGGGGTTGGCCTTCTGCGCGGCGGCGATCTTGGTCTTCAGTTCGGTCTGGACGTCGCCGAGCTGGGCGTAGGTCTTGCCGCCGCCGATGGACTTGAGGTGCAGTCCGATGAACTCGTTGGCGTAGCATTCGGCCTGCTTGCCGGTGGTCAGCTGCTGGCCGGCGTACTTGACCAGGCAGGCGGACTCCTTCTCCTCGGGGGTGAGGGTGTCGGCGGTCTTGAAGCTGATCTGCTGCTGGCTGAGCTGGTCCTTGACGTAGTTCTTGGCGAAGTTGGCGTTGCTGGTCAGGACCAGGCCGGCGACCAGCAGGAGCCCGGCCAGGATCACCAGGCCGGCGCCGACGATGATGTCGAGGGTCTTGCGCTTCATGGGGGCCCTCCCTGGGCTCGGGTCTCTGCTGCGGTGGTGCCATCAGCATGCTGGCGATACCCCACCGCCCCACAGAGGACTACGGCCCGCCGTCGGGGGACCTCCGTCGTCCCGCCGGGGCCGGAGGTCCTGCCACGGATGCCCTGGACACAGGTAAGGTGCCAGAAACGCTGTGATCGACAGGACTGGGACGTGGACAGACGCGCACTGTTTCGAGGTGGTCTGCTCGTGACCGCCGGCGCGGCCATCGGGGCGGCCGCCGCCACGATCCCGCGCGTCTGGCCGCGGAACCATCTGCCGTTCGACGGCGGATACGCCCCGGCCGCCGACCGGGTCGACGACTACGACGTCCAGGGGCGCATCACGGCCACCTGGCACGTGGAGACGTCCGAGCCGGTGGTGGCGTTCACGTTCGACGACGGGCCGGGCCCGAAGTGGACCTCCGAGGTGCTGGACGCGCTCGATCACTACCAGGTGCCGGCGACGTTCTTCCTCGTCGGGCAGAACGTGGCGGCCCACGGCGACCTGCTGCGCGGCCGGCTGGACCGGCACGAGGTCGGCAACCACACGTGGTCGCACCCCGACCTGGCGACGATGGACGCGCCGGCCGTCGGCAAGCAGTTGGCCCGCGCCCACGACACCATCCAGGCGGTGACCGGGCGCGCGCCGAAGCTCTTCCGCCCGCCGTACGGCCACATCGGCGGGTCCACGCTCATGGCGGCCGACAAGGCCGGCTACAGCCTGGTGCTGTGGTCACGGAAGATGAACGAGGACAAGTACGTCCAGGACCCACCCGGGCAGGCGCAGGACATCGTCGAGCACGCCCGCCCCGGTCAGATCATCCTGGCCCACGACGTCGGCCCCGCCAACCGGTACGTGGCCCTCAGTCAGCTCGGCGCCATGTTCACCGGGCTGCGCCAGCGCGGCTTCCGCTTCGTCACCGTGTCCGAGCTGATAGCGCTCGGCCGGCCGGCCTCCGACGCGGGCTGATCCCCCCGCCACGCCCCAGACCGTCGCCGTGGCGGTGCCGGTTCGCGGGCGGTGTAGGGCGCGGGCGGTGGGGTAGTCGCCCCGCGTGCCTGTGGGGCGGTGGTTGCGGGAGCGGGAGCTGGCCGGGGAACTGGCGGCCGAGTTCGCCGGCACGATGGTGCTCATCCTGTTCGGGTGCGGCTCCGTCGCGCAGGTCATCGCGGCCGGGCTCGGTGGGCACGACAGCATCGCCTGGTCGTGGGGGCTCGGGGTGACGTTCGGCGTGTACGTGGCCGGGCGGCTCAGCGGCGGGCATCTCAATCCGGCGGTGAGCATCGCGATGGCGATGTTCAGCGGGTTCGAGTGGCGCAAGGTGCTGCCGTACTCGCTGGCGCAGACCGCCGGCGCGTTCATCGGTGCGTTGCTCGTGCGCTGGAACTACAACTCGATCCTGGCCGCCGCCGACCCGCGACATACCGAGAAGACGCAGATCGTCTTCTCCACGCTGCCGGGCAACGGCACGCTGCCGGTCGGCTGGCCCAACGCGTTCCTCGACCAGATCATCGGCACGGCGATCCTGCTGTTCCTCATCATGGCGCTCACCGACCCGCGCAACCTGCCGCCCCGGGCCGGCCTGGTCCCGCTGCTGGTCGGGCTCGTCGTGGTGGTGATCGGCATGGCGTGGGGCGCCGCGGCCGGATACGCGATCAACCCCGCCCGTGACTTCGGCCCCCGGCTCGCGTCGTTTTTCACCGGGTACGGCGGCGCGTGGGTCGACCGGACCGGCTACCCGTACTTCTGGGTCCCGATCGTCGCGCCGGTCCTCGGCGGCGCGGCCGGCGCGGGCCTGTACCGGCTGGCGATCGGCCGCCGCCTGCCGGTCGCGGAGCCCGAGGTGGGAAGGGCGAGCGTGCACCATGGCTGACTACATCGGCGCCATCGACCAGGGCACGACGAGCACGCGGGCGATGGTCTTCGACCACCGCGGCGCGGTCGTCGCCCGGCACCAGATCGAGCACAAACAGATCCTGCCGCGGGCCGGCTGGGTGGAGCACGACCCGGCCGAGATCTGGCGGCACACCCAGGACGTGATGCGGGAGGCCTTCCGGGAGTACCACATCCGGGCTCTCGGCATCGCGAACCAGCGCGAGACTACCGTGGTCTGGGACCGGCGCACCGGCGAGGCCTTCGGCAACGCGATCGTGTGGCAGGACACCCGCACCGACCGGATCGCCGAGGCGCTCGAGCGGGACGGGCGCGGCGAGGTCATCCGGCGCAAGAGCGGGCTGCGGCCGGCGACCTACTTCGCCGGCGGCAAGCTGCGGTGGATCCTCGACAACGTCGACGGGGCGCGGGCGGCGGCCGGGCGCGGCGACGCGCTGTTCGGCACCATGGACACCTGGGTGCTGTGGAACCTCACCGGCGGCGCGGTCCACGCCACCGACGTGACCAACGCCAGCCGGACCATGCTCATGGACCTGGAGACCCTGGACTGGGACGACGAGCTGCTGTCGTTGTTCGGGGTACCACGGGCAATGCTGCCGCGGATCCGCCCGTCCGCCGACCCGGGCGGCTACGGCACCACCGCCGCCGGGATCCCGGTCACGGCCGCGCTCGGCGACCAGCAGGCGGCCACCGTCGGCCAGGTCTGCTTCGCCCCCGGCGAGGCCAAGAACACCTACGGCACCGGCAACTTCCTGCTGCTCAACACCGGCACCAAGCCGGTGCGCTCCGAGCACGGGCTGCTCACCACCGTGGCGTACCGGTTCGGCGAGCAGCCGCCGGTGTACGCGCTGGAGGGGTCGATCGCGGTCACCGGCGCGGCCGTGCAGTGGCTGCGCGACCAGCTGCGCATCATCGACACCGCCGCGCAGAGCGAGGAGCTCGCCGCCCGGGTGCCGGACAACGGCGGCATGTACTTCGTGCCCGCGTTCTCCGGGCTGTTCGCGCCGTACTGGCGCGCCGACGCGCGCGGCGCGATCGTCGGGCTGTCCCGGTTCGACACCGACGCGCACCTGGCCCGCGCCACCCTGGAGGCGATCTGCTACCAGTCCCGCGACGTCGTCGAGGCGATGCAGCAGGACTCCGGCGTGACCCTCGAGGTGCTCAAGGTCGACGGCGGGGTGACCGCCAACGACCTGTGCATGCAACTGCAGGCGGACATTCTGGGGGTACCGGTGAGCCGGCCCGCGGTCGCCGAGACGACCGCGCTCGGCGCCGCCTACGCCGCCGGGCTGGCCGCCGGCTACTGGAACGACACCGACGAACTGCGCGCGAACTGGAACGAGTCGCACCGCTGGATGCCCGGCTGGCCCGCGAGCCGGCGCGACGAGGGGTACGCGGACTGGCAACGGGCGGTGGCGCGCAGCCTGGACTGGATCGAGATCGGAGCCTGATCGTGCACACACCGGCGTTGTCACCGCAGGCCCGCGACCGTACCGTCGCGGCCCTGTCCGGCGCGGAACTCGATGTCGTGGTCGTCGGCGGCGGCGTGGTCGGGGCCGGCTGCGCGCTCGACGCGACCACCCGCGGCCTGTCCACGGCCCTGCTGGAGATGCGCGACTGGGCCAGCGGCACGTCGAGCCGCTCCAGCAAGCTCATCCACGGCGGCCTGCGCTACCTGGAGATGATGGATTTCCGGCTGGTCCGCGAGGCACTGCGCGAGCGGGGCCTGCTCCTGCGCCGCCTGGCACCCCACCTGGTCCGACCGGTGCCGTTCCTCTACCCGCTCACCCACCCGGTGTGGGAGCGCGGCTACGTCGGCGCCGGCGTGCTGCTGTACGACACCATGGCCAGCGGCCCGGGCGCCCTGCCCCGGCACCGGCAGCTGACCCGCCACGGCGCGCTGCGGGCCTGCCCGGCGCTGCGCCCCGACGCCCTCACCGGCGCCGTGCAGTACTGGGACGCGCAGGTCGACGACGCCCGGCACACGCTGTTCGTGGTCCGCACGGCCGCCGCCTACGGCGCGCAGGTGCTGTCCCGGGCCCAGGTCGTCGGCTTCCTGCGGGAGGGCGGCCGGGTGACCGGCGTGCGGGTGCGCGACCTGGAGCACGACCGGGAGTTCGAGGTCCGCGCCCGGCAGGTGATCAACGCGACCGGCGTGTGGACCGACGACACCCAGGCGATGATCGGCGAGCGCGGCCAGTTCCGGGTCCGCGCCTCCAAGGGCATCCACCTGGTGGTGCCCCGCGACCGGATCCGCTCCACCACCGGCATGATCCTGCGCACGGCGACGAGCGTGCTGTTCGTCATCCCGTGGGGCCGGCACTGGATCATCGGTACCACCGACACCGACTGGACCCTGGACAAGGCGCACCCCGCGGCGACCCGGGCCGACGTCGACTACCTGCTGCACGAGGTCAACCAGGTGCTGGTGACCCCGCTGCGCCGGGACGACGTCGAGGGCATCTACGCCGGCCTGCGCCCGCTGCTGGCCGGCGAGTCGGAGCCGACGTCGAAGCTGTCCCGCGAGCACGTGGTCGCCGCGCCGGTGCCCGGCCTCGTCGCGGTCGCCGGCGGCAAGTACACGACGTACCGGGTGATGGCCGCCGACGCCGTCGACGCGGCGGTCCACGGCCTGGACAGCGCCGCGCCCCCGTCCTGCACCGACCGGGTCCCGCTGGCCGGCGCCGACGGCTTCGCGGCGCTGTGGAACCGGCGGGAGGCCCTCGCCGCCGGCAGCGGCGTGCACGTGGTCCGCGTCGAGCACCTCCTGGGCCGCTACGGCACTCTCGTCGACGAGGTCCTCGACCTGGTCCGGGCCGACGCGAGCCTGGCCGGGCCGGTGCCGGGCGCCGACGACTACCTCCTCGCGGAGGTCGCCTACGCGGTGCTGGCCGAGGGCGCCCGCCACCTCGAGGACGTGCTGACCCGCCGGACCCGCATCTCGATCGAGACCTTCGACCGCGGCCTGTCCGCGGCCCGCCCGGTGGCCGAGCTCATGGCCCAGGCGCTGGAATGGCCGGCCGAGCAGGTCGAGCGGGAGGTGGACAGCTACCGGCGCCGGGTGGAGGCGGAGCGGGCCTCGCAGGAGGAGCCCGACGACCTGGCCGCCGAGCACATCCGCCTGGAGGCCCCGGACGTGGTGCCGGTCGTGCCGGTCGCTTAGGAAAGAGTGCCGGCCGGGCGCCACGGCAGAATGCCGGGGGGAGTGGCGCCCGGCCTGGAACCCGGCAAGGGGGGTTCGCCGGACCTCCAGATTGACGCTCATCGCCCGATCCGGGAAGGGCCGAAGGTCCCGTTCCGGTCGCCGGCCTACCGGCGCGGACCGCGGTGCGGGTGGGCCGGTTGCGCGAGGGCGAGGAGTGCGGCCGGCCACTCGCGCTGGCCGGGGGAGTCGGGGACGGCGAGGCCGCGGGCCCGTTCGATGCGTTGCCAGGCGTGCTCCGGCGCGAGGCCGTCGAGGACCAGGATGCCGGCGGCGAGCAGTGAGGCGCGGCCGATGCCGAACCGGCAGTGGGTGACGATGTGGTCGCCGGCGCGGAGCCGTTCGGTGAGCCGTCGCAGGCCGGGCAGGACGGCGGCCGGGTCGGGGACGCCTCGGTCGGCGATCGGGATCGACACGAATTCCAGGCCGGCGCCGGTGGCGGCGCGGGGTTCGCCCGCGAGGTCCACCTCGTCGAGCTCGGCGGCGGGGAGCGCGCAGACGAGGATGTCGACGCCCGCCGCGCGCAGTGCGGTCAGCTCGTCGGTGAGCCAGTCGCCGCCGCGGGGTTTGGCCATGGTGCTGAGCCGGCCGGGGCCGGGCCGGTCGATGGTGAACAGGGTGGGGCGCATCCGCTGCGGCACCTACCTTTCCGGGGTCGTCATGCCTCGCCGGTGGTGGCGAAGCCGCGGAGCATCGCGGTGAGGCCGGCGTCGAACCAGGCGTCGTAGAACGGGGCGGTGGCCGGGTCCGGGGGCTCGCCGCCGACCTGGGCCAGGACGTGGCCCAGGGTGAACACCGCCACCGACTGGACCACGGTGATCGCGTGCTCCTGGTCGATGCCCTCGGCGGCGAACTGCTCGAACAGCGGCGCGACCAGCCCGAGGCCGGTGCCGGCGTCGATCGGGTGGGTGGCCAGCAGCGCCACCGCGCGGGGGTGGTCGAGCAGCATCCGGCGGTAGGCGACGGCGAAGGAGCGCAGCGACACGGCCCACGCGTCGCGCACAGCGTAGCTCGTCGACGTGGTGAGGCGGGCGACGACGCCGGACAGTACCGCATCCCGGTTGGGAAAGTGCCGGTAGAGCGACATCGCGGCGACGCCCAGCGCCGCGCCGAGGCGGCGCATGGTGAGCGCCTCCAGGCCCTCGGCGTCGATGACGGCCACCGCCGCGGCCAGGATGTCGTCCCGGTGCAGCAGCGGTGGCCGGCCCGGCTTGCGCGGCAGCGTCACACCGACATCGTGGCAAGCAGCGTCGTGGCGGCCATGGCCAGGGTCAGCCCGCCGACGACCATGTGCTGCACGTCGATGACCACGGCGTGCCCGGCGGCCGGCAGGATCTTCCAGGTGCGCGCGTAGTCCCGCTCGTAGCCGGCCTGGACCGAGGGCAGCTTGACGCCGAGGTACGGCAGCCACCAGCTGTACAGGTGCCCGGCCAGCACCAGGGCGCACAGCCCGAGCGCCAGCCACGCCGACCACGGCCGGCGCAGCCCGATGAGCACCGCGATGAGCAGCGGGAACGGGTAGTTGATCGTGGCCGCCAGGGCGCGGTGGCGCAGGTTGGTCACGGACAGGTCGTTGAGCGGGAACATCGGCACCCACTCGGTGAGGATCAGCCAGGCGAGCCAGACGAGCGGGACGAGGACGGCGAGAGTGGTCACGACAGTTTCCTTACTTTGTAAGCTTACCTTGTACGCAAATGATGGCGCATCGATGCGGGGCTTCGCAACGGAGAACACCGTCGGGTGGGCTACAGCAGGCCGTGGTCGCGGGCGTAGACCGCGGCCTGGGTGCGGTCGCGCAGGCCGAGCCGGCCCAGGATGCGCGAGACGTGGTTCTTCACCGTGCCCTCGCTGAGGTACATCCGGGCCGCGATCTCCCGGTTCGTCGAGCCGGTCGCGACCAGCCGCAGGATGTCCAGCTCCCGGGCGGTCAGCTCGGCCGGGCCGGCCGCGGGCAGGGCGGCGGCGAGCCGCCGGGCGACGGCCGCGTCGAGCGGGGCGACGCCGCGGTGGGCCAGCCGCACCGCGTCCGCGAGCTCGGCGGCGCCGAGGTCCTTGAGCAGGTACCCCTCGGCGCCGGCCCGCAGGGCCAGGGTCACGTAGGCGTCGTCGTCGAACGTGGTGAGCATGACGACCCGGCAGGCCGGTTGCGCCCGGCGCAGCGCGCGGGTCGCCTCGACGCCGTCCAGGCCGGGCATGCGCACGTCCATGAGCACGACGTCGGGGGCGAGCTCGGCGGCCCGCTCGAGCGCCTCCCGGCCGTCGGCGGCGGTGCCGACCACCTCGATGCCGGGCTGGATGCCCAGCAGCGACGCGATGCCGTCGCGGACCAGTTGCTGGTCGTCGACGACGAGCACCCGCACGGGCGCCGGCGGCGGCTCAGCCACCGGGGATCCGGACGGTGACGGTGACGCCCCGGTCGGCGTTGGCGACGGATACGGTACCGCCGAGCAGCCGGACCCGCTCGCGCATGCCCTGCAGCCCGAACCCGTCGCGGTGCGGCTCGGCCAGCCCGACGCCGTCGTCGGCGACGACGAGGCTGGCCGCGCCCGCGCGGAAGTCGGCGACGATGGACACCGCGCCGGCCGCGCCGTGCCGCCGGGCGTTGGTGAGCGCCTCCTGCGCCGCCCGGTAGACGGCCATGCGCACCGGCGGGTCCAGTGCCTCCTCGTCGCCGTCGACGGCGAGGCTGATCCGCATCCGCTCGTCGGCGGCGTGCCGGGCCAGGTCGTGCAGCGACAGGGGTGCGTCGCGCAGGGCGCGCACGGAGTCGCGGACCTCCTCCAGGGCGCGCCGGGCCGACCAGCGGGCGTCGGCGATCGCCCGGTGCGCGGCGGCGGCGTCGCGGTCCCGGAACGCCTCGGCCTTCTCCAGCTGTACCGTGATCGCCGTCAGATGGTGGCCGAGGCTGTCGTGGATGTCGCGGGCGAGGCGGTTGCGCTCCTGGGCGGCGGACAGCCCGGCGACGTCGCGCATCGCCGCCTCCAGCTCGGTGCGGGCGTGCAGCTCGCCGACCGCGACCGCGGCCATGGACAGCGCGAGGACCAGCCCCACCGCGTACATGAGCAGGTCGGAGCGGTGCTCGCCGCCGATGAGCGCGTAGTAGCCGGCCAGCGCCGCCGCGCCGCCGAGGCCGAGGGCGAGGGCGACGCGGCGGCCGAACGTGAAGTACGCCCCGAACGGCACGACGATGAACAGGGCGCCGGTCAGCCCGCTGCGGTCGAACGCGGCCACCACCAGCAGCAGCGCCAGCCGCGCGGCGAGCAGCACGCGGCGGGGCCGGTGCCGGTCGAGCCACTCGACGCCGGCCAGGCCCAGCACGCCCGCGGCGAACCCGGCCGCCTGCGCCAGCGGCGGCCGGGCGGCCAGGCCGGCGGCGAGGACCGCCGCGCACAGCAGGAACGGCACCCACTGGACCGGGCGGGCGGGTGCGGGCATGCCGTCAGGCTACTTGGGTGACGGCTCGGGAGGGCGCGGCGGCGATCGACAGCCAGATCACCGACGCGGCCGCGGCGATGTGCACCAGGCTGGTCCAGGGCGTGTCGTCGAGCGGGGCGAGCGCGGCGAGCAGGGTCAGCCCGAGGCCGTAGCCGGCCGCGGGCAGCCGCGGGAACACCCCGGCCCGCAGCATGGAGACGCTGAACAGCAGCGTCCCGGCCACGAACACGCCCGCGCCGCCGAGCAGCACCGGCCCGGCGGGCCCGGCCCGCAGCGCCGCGGCCGCGGCGTCGTCGAGCTGGAACACGACCACGTTGAGGGCGAACGCGACCCCGGTGAACAGGCCCAGGCCGAGCAGGTTCAGGGCGTAGGCGACCGCGCCGAAGCGCCCGGCGCGGTCGCGCTGGTGCAGGTAGAGGGCGGTGACGGTGGGCGCGGCGAAGGCGACGCCGAGGCCGAGCACGAGCGAGGTCGGCTCGGTCTCGCCGGTGAACGCCTCGATCGCGCCGGGCACGCCGATGGACAGGCCGAGGACGACGCCGCACCCGGCGCCGAATCGTTGCAACCACATGCCCGGGGACGCTATTGCCGGTGACCCGGGCGGGGGCAGTGCCGGCCGGCCAGACCCGCGCCGCCGCCCGGCACGTGCCGCCCGGCCTACATCGCGGCGATCTGGATGAGGTTGCCGCAGGTGTCGTCGAACACGGCGGTGGTGACCGGCCCCATCTCGGCCGGCGGCTGGGTGAACACGACGCCGGCGGCGAGCAGCCGCTCGTACTCCTTGTGCACGTCCTGCACCGCGAACGACGTCCACGGGATGCCGTCGGCGGTCAGCGCCTCGCGGAATGGCCGCACCGCCGGGTGGCCGGCCGGCTCCAGCACCAGCTCGACGCCGTCGGGCTGCTCGGGCGAGACGACGGTGAGCCAGCTGACGCCGTCGCCGAGCGGCATGTCGGTCTTCTGCACGAACCCGAGCACGTCGGTGTAGAACCGCAGCGCCTTGGCCTGGTCGTCGACGAACATGCTTGCCAGATTGATCCTCATCGGTCCTCCTTGGGGCGCCAGCGTTCGGCGATGGCCCGCAGCGGGCCGGTGTCGATGTGGTGGAACTTGTACCGCCCCTCCCGGCGGGTGCGCACCAGCCCGGCCGCCTCGAGGACGTCGAGGTGCTGGGAGATCGCCTGCCGGGACGAGCCGATCGCGTGCTTCATGGCCAGCCGGGCGCACAGCTCGAACAGCGTCTGGCCGTCGCGCTCGGCCAGCTCGTCGAGGATCGTGCGCCGGGTCGGGTCGGCGAGCGCCCGGAAGACGTCGCCGTCCGCCACGCCGCCCAGCATAGGCAAGTGACCGCTTGCCTATCAACCCCCGGCGCGCCAGGGTTCACCCGGTCGCAGTGACGCAGGGCCCGCCGGCCCAGGACCGAAGACCCTTTCGCGAGTCGCCTCGCGCGGAGTGTGCTGGATCCAGCGCACACGGCGCCCGGCGGCGGAGGTGACCCGATGATCACGGCTCTGGACCTGTTGATCGAACAGCCGTTCACGACCGGAATCCCCCAGCAGTTCCTGGCCCGGATGGCGCACTACTCGCACCGGGTCAGCTTCCGCGCCGGGACCCGGATCTTCAGCGAGGGCGGCCGGGCGGGCCACTTCTGGCTGATCCGGGACGGCTTCGTCGAGCTCGACGCCAACCTGCCGGCCCGCGGCTCCGTCACCGTCGACACCCTCGGCCCCGGACAGCTGCTCGGCTGGTCGTGGATGTTCGCGCCGTACCGCTGGCACTTCGGCGCCACCGCCGCCACGCCGGTCCTCGCGATCGGCTTCGACGCCCCCGGCATCCGCTCCCTGTGCGACGCCGAGCCCGAGTTCGGCCTCGCCCTGACCCGCCGCCTCTCCGAGGTCCTGGTCGAGCGGATGCAGGCCACCCGGATGCGGCTGCTCGAGCCCGCCTGAGACGGCCGGCCGCGCCGCCGCCGAGGGGCGGCGGCGCGGTCACCGGCGGCGGCGCGTGCCGGGGTCAGTCGTTGTGGGCCTGCCGCCAGTCACGGACCGCGTCGCGCATCCGGTCGAACACGGCCACCGGCGGGCCGAGCAGCAGGTTGCCGACCGGGGACTCGCCCGCGCCCGGGTGCGGCCGGGTCGGTGCCACGGACTCGGCGGCCCGCACCGCGCCGGTCATGCGGCGCAGCCGTTCCGGGTCCTCGTGGCTGCGCAGCTGCGGGAACTCGTCCCGCTCCTCGTGCGTGGCGTGGGCGAGCACGTCCCGCTCCAGCCGCGCGAACTTCGTGTCGAACTCGGGCGCGTCGACGCCGAGGTCGTAGAGCTCCGACAGTGCGTGCTTGGCCTCGCTCTCCTCCTGCAGCCGGGCGTCGACCACGGCGTCCCCGGCGTCGTTGCGGGCCACCGGGTGCACCACCTGCTCCTCGGCGCTCTCGTGGACGGCGAGCAGCCGGACCAGCCGCTGGAACGCGTCCCGCCGGGCGTCGCCCCGCGCGCCCTTCACCTCGGCGAACAGGGCCTTGACCTGGTTGTGCTGGGCGAGCAGCAGGTCGATGACGTCCTGTTCCTGCTGGGTCGTGGTCATCACGTACCTCCAGGGTGCTCCAGTACACGGACCCTCTGCCCATACCCCGCGGGCGGCCGGGCAAGCGGGAAACGCGGCCGCGGGTAGGGTGTGCCCGGCGGTACGACAGGTGGCTGGGAGCCCGCATGGACACTTCGATCGACCGGTACCTGCGGCGCGCCGACGGGGTGCCCGCCGAGATCTGGGTCGCGCCGAGCCGCGGCCAGCTGTTCTGGCTGCGGCACGCGCCCGCGCTGTTCGCGCCGCCGGTGGAGGGCGGCAGTGCGCCGGTGCGCTGGTGGGGGATCGCCACCGTGACACCCAGCACCAACGTGACCGTGCTCAACCTGCGGTACCAGAGCTATCTGAACCTGATCTTCCATCGGACCGCCCTGGCCCGGATCGGGCACGCGGTGTGCATGCCGCTGATCGTCGCCTCGATGCTCGCCGCGTGCCACGCCGTGCCGTTCGGGGCGCCGGCCGCCGCGGCCGGGCTGGCCGTGTGGTGGGTGTGGTGGGCGGTCAGGGAGCGCGACGCGCTGTGGGGCGCGAGCGGCGTGGCGCTGGTCGCGGTGCTCTACGCCCTGGCCGAGGTGGCCCACCGCGCGCTCGCCGGGCCGGCCCCGCTCGCCCAGCCCCTGGCCTGGGTGGTGCTCGGGTCGCTACTGCAGGCCGGCTCGCACGTGCTCGAGCCGCTCCCGCCGCGGGTGACCCGCTCGCCGCGCTGGGTGCCGGTCGGGGAGTACGTGTTCGGCGCTCCCGGCCGCCGCCACCGGCCGGGGACCGTGCTGCGCCGGCTCGGCCACCTCGCCGCGCAGACGGTCTTCGGCACCCTCGACGAGCTGGTCGCCTCGCCCCGGCTGCTGCCGGTGCTGCTGCTCGGCCTGCTCTGGCGGCTCGGCCACGACCGGGACCGCCGGGCCGCCTGGCGGGCGCAGGCGGCCCGGGCGATCGCCAGCGGCAACCCGGGCCTGGACTTCATCGGCATCGGCGGCAGCACGCCGCTGCGCATCCCGGCCTGACCGTTACCGGCCGCGCTCCTTGGCGACGGCCTCGCGCACGGCCGGCGCCACCTCGGCGGCGAACCGCTCGGTGGCGGTGATGTCGTCGCCGCCGACGATGAACCCGGAGATGCCGTGGTCGAGGGCGAGGCCGGCCAGCCGCTCCACCGACTCGGCGGGCGGCCCGTCGAGGCGCATGAAGTTCAGCAGCCGCCGCACCGCGGCCGGGGAACGCCCCGCCCCGGCCGCCGCCTCGTCGATGCGGGCGTTGAGCCCGGGCAGCGAGCCGGCGCCGTCGGGCAGGTACTCCAGCGTCGGTAGCCAGCCGTCGCCGACCGCGCCGGTGAGCGCCAGGATCTTCGGCTTGTAGGCGCCGATCCAGATCCCGATGTCGTGCGCCGGCTTCGGCCCCCGCTTCGCGCCCGCGACGCTGTAGAACCGGCCGTCGTGGCGCACCCCGCCGCGGGTCTCGGTGTCCCACAGGTCGCGGATGATCGCGATCGCCTCGCCGAGGGCCTCGATGCTCTGCCCGGCGCCGAGCCGGCGCCCACCCATCGCGGCGATGGCGTCCCAGAAGCCGCCGGCGCCGATGCCGAGCTCGAACCGGCCGCCGCTGAGGATGTCGAGCGTGGCCGCGGCCCGGGCGAGCACGGCCGGCGGGCGCAGCGGGAGGTTGAGGACGTTGCCGCTGAGCCGGACCCGCTCGGTGCGGGCGGCGGCGTAGGACAGCAGCGTCCACGTGTCCAGGAACGCCGGCTGGTAGGGGTGGTCCTGGAAGGTGACCAGGTCCAGCCCGGCCCGGTCGGCGGTGGCGGCCAGGTCGAGCGCGTGCCGCGCGCCCTGGGCGCTGGGCGTCACGAAGCTGCCGAACAGCAGGTCGTGTCCGTAGTCGGTCATGCCGGAGCCTCCTCGAGGCGCGGGTCGATGTTGAAGTTGTCGCGGAAGAGGTTGTCCGGGTCGTACCGCCGCTTGAGCTCGCGCAACCGCGCCAGCACCGGCGGCGGGAACGCGTCGTGCAGGCGCTCGGGGCGCGGGTCGGTCTCGAAGCTCAGGTACAGCCCGTCGAAGTGGTGGGCGAGGGCGTCCCAGGCCGCGTCGAGCGCCGCCCGGTCGGTGCCCATCGCGGCCACCTGGAACGCCGGCGTGCGGTGCGCGAACGCCGTCTCCCCGGCCGGCGTGTCGGCGATGGCCCCGCCCATGGCGCGCAGCTCGAAGAAGTACACCCGGCCGCTGCGCAACAGCATGGCCGCGTCCCGGGCGAACCCGGGGGTGAGCGCCGGCAGGAACGCCGACCGGGCGACCGGCTCACCCGCGCCGTGGTGCCCGTCCGGGCCGACGTCCTCGGCCAGGGCCATGACGTCCCGGTACCGCGTGAGCGCCACCTGCTGCTGCGCGAGCAGCCCCAGCTCCGTGAACGGGGTCAGCCGCTCGACGACGACGTCCGGGTCGCCCGAGTCCACCATCCCGAACAGCTGCACCGCCGACTGCCCCGCGCGGGCCCGCCCGGTGACGAGGAAGACCGTCGTGTCCCGGGGCGCGGCGGCGGCCAGCTCGCCGTAGCGGCCCAGGGCCGCCTCGAGGTCCGGCGTGATCAGCACGAGGTGGGCCCAGCCGACCTCGCGCACCTCGCTGACCTCGAACTCGAACGCCGTGGCCACCCCGAAGTTCGCGCCCGCGCCGCGGACCGCCCAGAACAGGTCCGGGTGCTCGGTGCGGCTCGCCCGCACCGGCGTGCCGTCGGCCAGCACCAGCTCGACCGCGCGCAGGTGGTCGATGGTCAGGCCCTGCTCGCGGGAGAGGAACCCGATCCCGCCCGCGGTGGCCAGCCCGCCGACCCCGACGCCGCCGTAGTCGCCGGAGCCCAGCGCCCAGCCGTAGGGGTCCAGCGCGGCCGCGACCTGTTTCCACGTCGCGCCCGGCCCGATGCGCACCAGCCGCCGGTCCGGGTCGAGGACCTCGATGCGGTGCAGCCCGCCGACGTCGACGACCAGCCCGCCGTCGTTGGTCGAGCGGCCGCTGATGCCGTGCCCGCCGCTGCGGATGCCCAGCGGCAGGTGCCGGTGCCGGCGCGCGAACGCGAGGGCGTCGGCGACCTCGGCCGGGGTGCGCGGGCGCAGGACGAGCCCCGGGGCGCCACCCCGCAGATAGGTCGAGGTCTTGCCGCGGTACTGCGGGTCGCCCGGCTCGATCGCGGCGTCGGCCAGCGACGCGGGCAGCCCGTCGTAGTCGATGCCGTCCCGGCGGCGCGCCCGGGCGGCCGCCGAGCGCCGCGGCCGGCCCCCGCCGTCCGGCCCGCCGGCGAGCGCGGCCAGGCGGTCGACGTCGGCCTCGGCGCGCACCGGCACCACCACCGGCCGCCCGCCCTCGGCCAGGGCGCGCAGCCGCTGCGGCCCGGCGTCCCGCTCCGCGGTCACCCACGCCGCCGCCGACGTGATCAGCCGGGTGCCGGCGAGCACGTCGAGGCTCTCCCGCGCCTTGGCGACCACCGCCGGGTAGGGCGCCCGCGCGTCGGCCGGGTCTGGCGCCGGCACCGGCGGGTCGGCCAGCCCCACCTGGATGCGCTCGGTCCGCCCGGCCAGCCACGCCGCCACCGTCCACGGGTCCGGCCCGCCGTTTTCGCCGTTTTGGCCGGCACCGTCTTCTTGATTGCCGGTGCCGGCTTCGGACAGGACGACCAGGCTCAGCCCGCCCCGCTCCGCCCGGTGCGCCAGCCCCGCCAACGCCTCCGGATCGCACCACGCCGTGGACAGGTCCACCGCGATCCCCAACTCCATGGCCATCCGTCCTCCGCCTAACGTCTGTGCGTTAGATCGTATCCTAGGCAGACGATTGGCCCAACAGCAGGTTTCGGGTAGCGTATTCACGGTGAGCAAGGCGACAGCGGCCGATGCGGCCGAGGACTTCGGCGGGGCACTGGGGGTGCTGCTGCGCTCGTACGTCGAGCTCGTCACGCCCCGGCTGGGCGAGTTCCCGCACGGCGAGCGCGGCTACCAGACGCTGTGTGAGGTGATCCGGGGCCGCCAGCCCAGCCAGGCAGCCTTGGCCGCGCGGCTGGGCATCGACCGCACGGTGATGACCTACCTCATCGACGACCTCGTCGAGGCCGGCCTGGTCGAGCGCCGCCTCAACCCGGCCGACCGCCGCCAGCGCCAGGTCGTGGCCACGACCCGCGGCCGCAAGGCCTTGTCCGCCCTGTGCGAGCGCGTCGCCGAGGCCGAGCGGGCGGTGCTGTCGGGCCTGGACGCGCCCGAGCGCGAGACCTTCCGCCGCCTGCTCATGAAGGCCGCCTCGGGCGGCGGCGGGGCCGCCCACTCGCTCGAGGCCTGCGAGGCCATCACCGACGCCCTCGCCCGCTGAGCCTCATCCACGCTCACGCCCCGGCCCGTCGACACCCGCCACGCCCGCGCCGCCGTCGCCGGGCGCGCCGTCTCCGCCGCGGCCCGGCAGCGATCGTCGCCGCGCCGCGCGGCCTCCCCGCCGGCCCGTCGAGCGCGCGGCAGCCCCGCCGCCGTGCTCGGGCGGCGCGGGTGTGGCCGGTTATCCCGTTTTCGCGCCGCGCAGGACCTCGAGGCGGTGGTGGTACTCGGCCTCGTCGATCTCGCCGCGGGCGTAGCGCTCGGCGAGCAGCTGTTCCGCGCCGTTCGTCGGCCGGTGCGGCGGCGGGGGCGCGGGCGGGACCGGGCCGGTGCGCCGCACGGCGAGGACGACGAGCGCCGCCGCCGACGCGGCCAGGGTGAGCAGGATCAGCAGGCCGGCCGGGAACATGGCCAGCCCGTTGTGGTACCACATCATCGGGAGCCTCCTAACGGACCACGGCGACCGGGCAGGCGGCGTGGTGGATGACGGCCTGGCTCACCGAGCCCAGCAGCAGCCCGGTGAAGCCGCCGCGGCCGCGGGAGCCGACGACGAGCAGCTCCGCGCCGGCCGAGAGATCGTTGAGCACGGCGGCGCTGCGGCCGCGCACGACGGCGCGGCGGACGTCGACGTCCGGGTACTTCCCGGCCCAGCCGGTGATCGACTCGGCCAGCGCCCGGCGCTCCTCGTCGCGCAGGTCGTCCTGGTCGTAGACGAGCGGCAGCAGCTCGCCGGGCTCGGTCTGCTCCGGGTAGAGGTACGCGTGGACCGCGGTCAGCCCCACCCCGCAGAACGACGCCTGCTCGAACGCGAAGCGCAGCGCCCGGTCGGCGTCGTGCGAACCGTCGACGCCGACCACGATCCGGCCCGCCTCGGGCCCGGCCGGGCGATCGGCGTGGCGCACCACGACGACAGGGGAGGCCGCGTGCGCGGCCAGCTCGATCCCGACCGAGCCGACCAGCAGGCCGGTGAAGCCGCCGAGCCCCCGGTGGCCGACCACGGTGACGTCGGCGTCGCGGGACGCGTCGACCAGTGCGGCGGCCGCCTGCTGCACCGGCATGTCGGTGCTGATGTCGACGTCGGGCGCGACGGCGCGGGCCTTGGCGACCGCCTCGTTCACGACTTCCTCCGCGGCCTCGCGCATCGTCTGCCCGTAGTCGACGGGCAGCGGCACGGCCATCGGCGCGTACACCATCGGCCACAGGTAGGCGTGCACGATCCGCAACGGCCGCCGCCGGCGCCGCGCGTCGGCCGCCGCCCACTCCACGGCGTTCAGGCTGTCCGGTGAACCGTCGACACCGACGACCACCGCGGTGGCGGTACTCATGGCGATCATCCCCTCGGATCCCGCTGACACCTCCAGCGTGGCGCGGCCGATCCGGCCGCCACCAGGGTCGTTGGTCACGTCCCGCCCACCCGCTTCGGGCTCGCCCGGAGTGTTCCCGTCCGCGGCGGATTTGTGCGGAGTGTTCCCGCGCGGGGCGGATTTGCGCGCAGTGTTCCCGCGCGGGGCGGGTTTGCGCGCAGTGTTCCCGCGCGGGGCGGATTTGTGCGGAGTGTTCCCGCGCGGGGCGGGTTTGCGCGCAGTGTTCCCGCGCGGGGCCGATTTGCGCGGAGTGTTCCCGCGCGGGGCGGGTTTGCGCGGAGTGTTCCCGCGCGGGGCCGATTTGCGCGCAGTGTTCCCGCGCGGGGCGGATTTGCGCGGAGAGCGGCGGCGGGGGCCGTTGCGGATGCCTCACCCGTCGGGCGCACCATCCGATCGGCGTGCCTGGGCGGACGGAATGTCTCCGTGATCATGCTGCCCGCGGTGGCCGCACCACGGGTTTGCCATGATCCCGGAGACTTTCGGTACACGGGTGTACATCAGCACTCCGTGATCATGAAAAACCGTTGGTGTCGGTGGCGGGTCGGGCATGATCGCGGAGACTTCCGGTCCCAAACGCGGTCCCAACGCGGTGCTTCGGAGCGTGCAGCACCCGATGGGTGCGGCGTGAGGCCGACCGGGGCCGCCCGGGGGCGTTGGGACACGCAGGCTAGATCCGCGCGGGGTGAGGGTCAGTCGCCGAGGCGGGCGCAGAGCTTGCGCAGGTGGGCGTCGACCTGGGCGCGGTCGTAGCCGCGCAGCGCCACCGCCAGGTCCGGCCGGTCCAGGGCGGCGCGGGCCTCGGCCCGCTGCGCCGGGTCGCCGGAGAGCAGGGCGTCGGCGGCGAGGCGCAGCAGGTGGTCCACGCGGCCCGGCTCGTAGCCGCGCAGGACCGTGACGAAGTCCGGCCGGTCGCCGCGGCGGGCGATGCGGTTGTCGAGGCGGCCACCGGAGTACCGCTGCAGCAGACCGACGATCTCCTCCCGGGACTGGCGGACGTCGTCGAGCTTCAGCACGACCCGGCCGCCCGGCTCGAGGACGAGGTGGGCGCCGGAGGTGGCGGGCGGCACCGGCTCGTCCAGCACGATCCGGTCGACGGCCGACCACGGCACCGGGCCGTCGCGCAGGGTCAGGCCGGCCGCGTCGATGCCGAACACGAACGGGCGCAGCTCGTCGCGGAGGAGCACGGCGCCCAGGCCGATAGCCAGGGCGCCGCACACGGCGTAGAAGACCCTCGTCGCGGTGTTCACCGCGCCCACGGCGCAGACCAGCGCGACCAGCCCGAACGCGACGACGAGCAGGGCGAGCCCGAGAGACCGCCGCCGGCGCTGCAGCTGCATGGCTCGACGATAGACGCCGCTACCGGCTCCGCAGAGCGCGGGCGGTGCCGGCAGCAGGGCCCGCGAGGGCCGATAGACGCCGCCGCTACCCGGTGCGCAGGGCGCGGGCGGCCCAGCCGGCCGGCAGTCGTGCGCCGGCCAGAGCGATGGCCAGGCCGCCGAGGGCGAACGGGACGGGGCCGGTCACGCGGCGTTCGGCGGGTCCGGCAGGCGGCTGAGCCGCAGGCCGAACTCCGTGCGGTACGCCGCCAGCGTCTCCTCGTCGCTCAGGGTGCGCTCCTCGCGGCCGTCCGCGGTGGTGCGGATCAACGTGCGGCTGGACAGCGTGATCCGGCCGTCGGCGGTCGGCCGGGAGCACGTGGTCGAGCGGGTGAAGGGCGAGTTCGGCGACGTCTGGTGGTACCAGCAGGCCGGACCGAAGTCGGACAGCTCGTAGGGGCGCTGGTCCAGGCGGTACTCGCGGCCGCCGTCGCAGGCGATCTCCAGCTCCGGCGGGCCGGCCGGGATGGGGTGCGGGGTGACCGTGAACGTGCCGCCCGGATCGTTCTGCGGTTCGGTGGTGTCGAGGCGGAGCGGGTGGTGGGCGAAGCGGCCGAAGCCGGCGTCGACCAGCCACGGCACGCCGTCGAGGCTGACCCGCAGGGCGAGGTGGTCGAACGGGAAGCCGTACCGTTCGCCGCCCCCAGGTGCGCGCCGAGTGCAGCGTCACGGTGTAGCCGAGGTGGCGCAGCAGCAGGGCGAACGCGCCGTTGAGCTCGTAGCAGAACCCGCCCCGGTGGCGGCGCACGACCTTGTCGAGGAGGGCGTCGTCGTCGAGCCGGATCGGCTCGCCCAGGTGGATGCTGAGGTTCTCGAACGGTACCGCGCCAAGGTGAGCCCGCTGCAGCGTGCGCAGCGCCGCCAGGTCGGGACGCTCGGGCCGGGGCACGCCGATGCGGGCCAGGTACTCGTCCACGACGCCGACCCTAGTCGCGCGCCTCCAGCTGCACGTAGTCCAGGTCGCCGGCGTAGTAGTCGCAGCCGACGTCGATCTGGTCGCACGCGGTCTTGCCGCCGATGGACAGCGGCCAGGCGTTGGCGATGTATCCGGTACGGCCGGCGCGGCGGGCCTCGACGGTGCCGTCCACGGTCAGCGCCAGGCCGGTCCCGGTCCGCTCGCAGCGCACCGTGTGCCAGGCGCCGTCGTTGAGCCGGCTGCGGGAGGAGACGATGACGGTGCCGCGGTCGCCGCGGAACAGGCATTGGACGATACCGTTCGGGATCTGCAGCTTGAAGTTCCCGCCCTCGACGGTGGCCTGTCCTTTCTGGACGATGTTGCCGAAGTGGTACTGCGTGCGCAGCCGGACCGTCACCGCGTAGTCCCGGTCGCCGGGGTTGAGGTCGGCGGCGCTGGGCACGGTGGCGAGGTGCCACGGATGGGTGGGCGGGGTGTCGGGCTGGAGCCGCGTGAACCGGTAGCCGGTGGCGCCGGCACCGTTCACGCCGGTGAGGACCTCGGACCCGACGGTGCCGTCCAGCCCGTGGCCCGAGGTGTCGGTCATGGTCCGCGTGCCGCCGCTCTCATTCATGTCGTACCGCGCGATGACGTGCCCGCCGTCGGTCTCGGCGACGGCCGCCGTCGCGCCACTGGTCCACGCCTCGCCCGCGACGAGCACCGCCGTGGCCGAAAACGCGATCGCAAACCGCCCTGGACTCCGCATGCCGATGCCTCCCGCTCGCCTGCGCATATCGTAAGCTGCCCGACATTTCGGATATATCCGATTTGAGGGATTTTCTCGGCTCTCGCGGGGTCGGGTCGAGGACCAGCGCGATCGACGCCGCCTCCGCCTCGGGTCGGCGCCGGCCGGTGGTGCGGCGGCCCTCGGGCTTCGCCTCGGGTCAGCGCCAGCCGGTGGTGCGGCGGCCCTCGGCGGCGGCCACGGCGACGCCCAGCTGCCAGTCGCTCACCTCGCCGTCCGCCGCGGCCGCCTGCGGTCCGGCGGTGCGGACCGTTTCGAGGTACCACTCCTCGTCCGCGGGCCGCATCAGCAACCGCAGCCAGGCCACGTTGCGCCCGCGCCGGCACTCCTCGACGGTCAGCACCGAGCGCAGCGCCTCGACCGGGTCCTCGCCCGGCAGCAGCAGGCGCAGCAGGGGAGCGGCGGGCGGTACCTCGGCGCCGGCGGCCAGCAGCCGGGCGGTGAGTGCGTGCCCGGCCCGGGCCAGGTGCAGCGCGCGGCGACCGGCGGTGGTCGGCCCGCGGACCGGGTCGGGGGAGGCGTGGACCGGATCGCGCAGCGCGGCCGTGTAGGCGGCCATCTCCCCGGCCGCCATCGCCCGGTCCAGGTCGCCGTCGCGGACCGCCCGCACGCACTCGCCGAGCTCGTTCTTCGCGCTCGGCAGCGGGTGGCGCGGGTCGGCGAGCCACGCGTGCACCGCGTCCAGCGCCGCCGCCTCGTCCTCGTCGGCGCCCGGGTCGAGCGCGCCCGCGGCCTGCCGCAGGATCTCGCGCAGCAGCCGGTTGTGCGGCGGGTAGCCTTCCGCCTCCGCCGCCCGCGCCGGCCCGGCGAGCAGGGCGCCGAGCGCGTGCCGGTCGCGGTCGAAGTTGGCGTACCGGTGCAGGCGCTCGATCAGCGGCCGCAGCTCGGCCGCGTAGCGCAGCAGGGGACGGTACTGCAGCAGCGCGGCGAGGACGGCCTCGTCCGGCTCGGCGAGCATCCGCAGCCCGATCGCGGCCCCCGCGACGGGACCGGTCTGCGCGTCGGTCGCGTCGCGCAGCGCCTCGGCGGCCGCCCCGCGCACCCCCGGGTCGGGGTCGCCGAGCAGCCCGGCGATGGCCCGGATCGCGTTCGGGTCGCGCCGCCGGTGTGCCAGGCAGGCCAGCAGCGCCGCCCGGACCCCCGCGTCCGGCTCCCGCCGCGCCGCCGTGGCGAACGGCTCGACGCCGGCCGCCGTGAACCGCAGCATCGTCGCCGCCTCGGCCCGCACCTGGGGCGCCGGGTCGATGTGCATCAGCCGGAGGTACGTCGTGTCGTCGCGCACGTGGGCCGGCACCTGCAGCCCCTCGAGCCGCACCAGGGGGTCGGGGTCGACGAGCAGCCGGTTCGCGTAGTCGGCGGTCCGGTGGATCGACAGCACCGCCCGGGCCGCCCGCAGCCGCACGCGGGGCTCGGGGTGGCGCTCCAGGCTCTGGCGCAGCGGCTCGTACCGGTCGCCGAGGTAGTACAGCAGCGTCGCCGCCCGGTCGTCGTCCGCGCTCAGGTCCTCGGCGGCCGCCGCGACCCGCGGGTCGATCCGCGAGCCGCGGGCCAGGATCTCCCCGAGCGCGACCGCGGCCGCGTCGCCGACGTGCTCGTACGACTCGCCGAGGCCGCCGGTCACCCGCACCTCGGCGGTGTCGCGCAGCGCCACTTCCAGCAACGCGTCGACGAGCCGCGGGTCACCCGACTCCGCCGCCCGCCGGGCCGCGCCGAGCCGGACGCCGGGGTCGGGCGCGCGCAGCGCCTCGCGAAGCCGGTCATACAGCGCCATCGCGCTCCACGATAGACGGACGCCCCCACTCGGCCCCCGTCCGCCGTTGTTCGTCCAGTTGTACCTATGTCATGCTGGACGGCATGTTTCTGGACATCGTGATCCTCAGCCACCTGCAGCGCGGCCCGGTTCACGGTTACGAGCTCAAGCGCCGGGTCACCGCGACCACCGCGTATGCCCTGCACAACAACACGCTCTACCCGGCCCTGCGCCGCTTCGAGGAGGCCGGCGCGGTGGTCAAGACGGCCGAGCAGCAGGAGGGCCGGCCGCCCCGGCACGTCTACGAGCTGACCGACGTCGGTCGCGAGCTGCTGCACGACATGCTCGCGGAGCTGCCACCGGAGCTGGCGTCGGAGGAGGCCGAGTTCCTCACCCGGCTCGGCCAGTTCTCGCAGCTGACCCCGCCGGAGCGGCGGCGCGTGCTGCAGGCCCGCGCCGACGCCCTGCAGGCCCAGGCCCGGCACATGGAGGCCCTGGCCGAGCAGACCGCGGCCAGCCAGCGCAACCGCTACTGGGGCGGCCTGGTCGTGGCCGAGCTCGCCGGGCGCGTCGAGCGCGAGATCGCCTGGATCGCCAGCCTCACCGCCCTGGCCGGCACCGAGACCGCCCCCGCCGCGACCGGCACCTCCCCGGCCCTGGCCGGCGGCGCACCAACGGACCGTAAGGGCCCGAAACGGTCCGCCGGCGGCGCCGGGGCGGTGGCCGGGTCAGTCCGCCGGCTGCGGCATGACGGGGCGTAACCGCTGCACCGTCGCGGCCAGGGCCTCGCCGAAGTGCGGATCGGTCCAGACGGCGTCCTCGATGGCCTGGACCACCCGGCGGCGGGTGCCGGCGGTCGGCGTCGGCGACTCGACCGCCTCCAGCTCCAGGCTGCGCAGCGCCGGGTCGTCGTCCAGTTTCGACTGCACCAGCCCGGCCAGCCCGCGCAGCTGCTCCTCGACGGCCGGCTCCACCTGCTCGGCCCGGCCACGGCTCCACAGGTGCGATGCGAGCCAGCCGACCGCGAGTTCCACCATCGTCACGATAAATATGTTTGCATAATTATCGGCCGTCGAGGATGGCCGCGAACCGCTCTTCCGCGAGGTCGAGCTGGCGGAAGATGTGTTGTTTGACGGGCGGGGAGAGCGGCGTATCGGGGCGGCCGACCAGTTCACGCAGCACGGGGACCATGGGGCGGTACTTCGTTGCCGAACGTTCGACTTTCGGTCCCGTGGTGTGGATCACACCGACGCCGTTGTCGGTGAAGTCGGAAACCTTGATGACGCGTGCCCACGGTTCGCCGTCGAGGCTTTCCCGCACGTGCTCGCGATACTGTTCGTACTTGTCGAGCGACGGGTCGTAGATCGGGTTCGTGACCGCGCCGACGAGCTGTGCGGTCCGCCCGCCGAACCGTTCCGCGAGCACCGCCAGCGCCTCCTCGGCGGTCGCGTCCGGGTGCCCGGCCAGCTCGTCGGGATGGTCCTCGACCGTATCGTGCAGGACCGCCGCCACGATCACGTCGACGTCGGAGACCTCGTAGTGGTGCATGATGCGGATCGAGACGCGCAGCAAATGGTTGAGGTACGGCTCGCGCACCCGGCGGTCGTCGCGGTGCAGCCGGGCCGCGAGGTCGAGCGCGGCGGCGAGCCGGTCGCGGTCCGGCCCGGGAAATCGTCCGATCTCGATGCGGAACCTTTCCCGCAGCCCGGCCTCGCCGTAGATCTCCGTGATCGCGTGCATCGGCATGGTTCCGAGGTACGACGGAAACTCCATACCCAATGAATATCATCGACGGGTCCAACGGCCCTGGCGGTCTGCGGGAGTCCGTACCAAATACCACCTCGGACCGAATGGTCCCATACCGGGACCGGTCCTCATCGGACGGTCGGCGGCCCGATCGGCTTCCGGGCGGGGCAAACGGCCGGACCGTAGAATCCCCGTCGTGAACCCCCGTCACCTTCGCTGGATCGTGCCCTCCGCCACCGTCGTCGTCGCCGCGGTCGTGGCGGTGGTGCTGGTGACCCAGGTCGGGGGGAGCGCCGCCTGTGCGGCCGGGGGCAGCGCGTCGTACTACACCGCCGGCCGCAACGGCATGTGCAACCTGGGCGCGCCCGCGGACGACGCCTACGCGGCGATCGGCCGGGCCGAGTACGCCGGCGGCCAGGCCTGCGGCACGTATCTGGACGTGACCGGACCAAACGGCACCACCCGCGTGCAGGTCGTGGACCTCTGCCCGGGCTGCCCGGCCGGCAAGATCGACCTGAGCAAGGGCGCGTTCGCGCGGATCGGCGCGCTGAGCGCCGGGATCATCCCGGTCTCCTACGGTCCGGTCCGGGACCCGCAGGTCGGCCCGCTCCTGGTGAAGCTCAAGGGCGGCACGGCCCACTCGGCGCTGACCGCCGTGATCGGCAACCATGGCAACCCGCTGTCCACTGTGGAGCTGCAGACGCCGGCCGGCTTCGTCGCCCTGCGGCACGGCGAGGACAACTCGTGGACCGGACCGGCGGGCGCGGTCGGCGCACCGGTGACGCTGCGCATCTCCGACGTCTACGGCCACCAGGCGCTCGTCCCGGGCCTGGCCCTCGGCCAGAACGACTTCCAGCAGACCCGGACGCCGCTCTACGGCGGCCCGTCACCGTCGCCATCCCCGTCGCCGTCACCGTCCGCAGTGGAGTCCGCCTCCGGCCCGCCCGTCACCGCGGCCGCCGGCCCGACGACCTCGCTCGCACCGCCGCCGAAGTGCTAGGACGAGGTCAGAGCCGGCGAACCGTTTCCGCGTCCTCGGCGCCGTCGAAGTAGCGGTCCACGACCCGGGCGAACCGCCGCTCGGCCGGCTCGGCGTGCGCGAACAGCGTCATCGACGACCGCAGCTTCATGGCGTCGATCTCGCCGAGGATCGCCGTCGCGGTGTGGCGCTCGTCGGCGAGCAGGGCCTCGGCGCACTCCAGCAGCCGCGGGCCGAGGACCGGATGCTGCAGGTACGCCCGGGCCTCGTCGAGCGAACCGATGGCGTAGCGCCGGGCCGTCGAGCTGTCACCGAGGCCCGCGATCTGCGGGAAGACGAACCACATCCAATGGGTGCGTTTCCGTCCCTGGCGCAGCTCGGCGAGCGCGGCGGCGTAGACGTGGGCCTGCGCCTCGACGAAACGGTCCAGGTGGTACGGATCCTCCATACCACCCACCGTACCGTTTCCGCGGTGCCGTTCAGCCGGGCTGGTCGAAGGTGGCGTCGAGCTCCGCGATCCGCCCCGCCGACCAGCGCAGCCGCAGCGTGCCGCCGCCGCCCGCGCTCCACGCGACCTGCGCCACGTCGGCGTCGCCGTCGGACTCGACCGACCGCACGGTCAGCGTGTCGTCCGGCGGCGCCTCGGTGTAGGCGGCGGCGATCGCCTCGCGGCCCACGTACGGGCTACCAGGGTCGCCCGTGATGCGCAGCGTGGCGCCCTCGCCGAAGCGGTCCAGGTAGCCGCTCCAGTCGCCGGTTCGCACGCCCTCGTTGAACAGCCGGCACTGCTCCAGCACTCGCTCTGCCATGCCGCTCTGTGTACCACCCGGCATCGATCACTGTCGACCATTACTTCCAGGTCGCGTTGACGGTCTGCGGCGACGTGCCGGTGTTCAGCGTGCGGTTCGCGCCGCTCTCCCAGGTCACCGAGCCGTCCGGGTTCTTCTTGATGAACTTGTACTCGACGTACGTGTTGGCGGGCAGGGTCACGGTGGCCGACCAGACCGGATAGTTCGCCGAGGACAGGGCGGCCGCGCTGCCGGGGTCCCAGTTGCCCAGCGCCGGGATCGAACCGACGACAAAGACGTTCTGGCCCCAGTACGTGGTCACGGTGGCGTTGAAGGTCACCGCCGGGTTCGCCGGCGTCGTACCGCTGACCCGCGCACCGGCGTGGATGGCCACGGCGTCCTTTGTGGACACCCCGACCGTGGCCTGCCCGCTGCCGTTGACCGTCACCGTCGGTCCGGAGCAGCTCTGCGCGGCGGCGTTGTAGTCGCCGTGGATGACGTCGCAGTAGACCCCGGCCGGCAGGCCCGTGGAAAAGGTCCGCGCGGCGATCGGAGCGTTGCCGTTGTCGATGGCGATCCAGCCATTGGTACCCCGGCTGAAGGCGATCGCGTTCGCACCGTCCGACCACCAGTTGCCGACCGTGGTGTCGGCCCGGGTCGCGTTGTGGAAGCCGACCATGTTCTTCACCGCGCGCTGCCGGTGCTGGCACTCCCAGCCGCTGCCGCAGGTGACCCCGGTGACGTAACCGTTGCCGTCGGCGGGCGGCGACGCGTCGTTGTTGGTGAAGCTGAACGAGCTCATCACGTTGGGCGTGCCGAAGTTCCAGGCCAGCATGAACACGGTGGCCAGGGTGTCGGTCGCGCCGGCCTTGTAGTTCAGCGTCGAGCCGTTGCGCTCGGTGTCGTGGTTGGACACGAAGACCGTCGACTTCGCGCTCGGCTCCAGGCCCCAGCTCGGGCCGAAGGTCTGCAGGCCGGCGATGCTGCCGGAGAACTGGTTCTTCAGGTCGGTGGCGTAGTTGAACTCGAGGATGCCGCCGATGCCCTCGTACGCCGCCGGCGCCAGGTTTCCGGTACCGCCCGGCATGACCTCCTGCGCCCAGTACACGTTCTGGTTCGTCAGCTTGCCCTTGACGGCCGAAAGGTCCGCCGGGGCGATGTGCTTGGCCGCGTCGACGCGGAAGCCGTCCACGCCGACCGAGAGCAGGTCGTTGAGGTACCCCGCGATCTTCGTCCGCACGTAGTCGGTGCCCGTCTTGAGGTCCGACAGGCCGACCAGCTGGCAGTTCCAGACCTCGGTCTGGTTGTTGTAGTCGTGGATCTGGTTGTCGGACTGCGGGCAGTCGGCGGGGTAGAAGTGGAAGTCCGACGAGCCGTAGCCGGCGCTGGGGTAGCTGTAGTTGTTGGTGAAGCCGGCCCCGCCGTAGGCGGTGGTGCTCGCCTGGTTGGCGCCGGTCATGTGGTTGACGACCGCGTCGACGTAGACCTTGACGCCCGCCGCGTGGCAGGCGCTCACCATCGACACGAACTGCGCGCGGTTCCCCATGCGGCTGTTGAGGTCGTAGGCGGCGGGCTGGTAGATGTCCCACCACGGGTGGCCGGCGACGCTGATCGAGTCCTCCGGCGGCGCCACCTGCACCGCGCCGTAGCCGGCCGGGCCGAGCACGGTGGTGCACTCGTTGGCCACGGAGTTCCACGGCCACAGCCAGAGGTTCGCGATGACGTCGTTGCCGCCGGTGGCGGCCTCGGCCCTCCGGCCGCCGGCCAGCAGCGGCACGAGCAGGGCCGCGCACAGCAGCACGCCGGCGCCGGCGGCGATCGTGCGGGGCAGGGATCTGGCCGCGCGCGGCAGCGGGCCGGCGCCGAGAGCGGCGAGCGGGCGGGGCAGGGATCTGGACGGGCGGGGCAGGCGCACGGGAGCCTCCGGAATGGCGGTAGCGGAGTGGGCTGTGCCGTCGACCCGGTGGCGGCCGGGATCGATGACGATGAGCGTGTTCCCGCCGAAACCTCCTGTCAAGAACCTTGCAAGAATTGCCCGCAGTCACTTCTCCGGACGCCGCTGAGCTGCGGAAATGCTCGGGAAGACCTGACGGTTCTTGCAAAGATCCGCCCGGTCCCGCTCGGTCAGCGGCGCGCGATGCCGGTCGAGCCGCGGACCACCAGCTCCGGCGCGAAGAGGTACTCCGAGTGCGGGCTCGGCTGCCCCTTGATCGCGTCGATCAGCGACTGCACCGCCGCGTTGGACATCGCCGGCACCGGCTGGCGCAGCGTGGTCAGCGGCGGGTCGGTGAACGCGATGAGCGGCGAGTCGTCGTAGCCGACCACCGACACGTCCCCGGGCACCGACAGGCCCCGCGCCCGGGCCGCCCGGACGGCGCCGAGCGCCATGAGGTCCGAACCGCAGACCAGGCCGGTGATACCGCTGCCGAGCAGCCGGTCGGCGGCGGCGTGCCCGCCCTCGACGCCGAACATCGACAGCTCGATGTGGCCGGGCAGGCCGTGGCGGAGCATCGCCGCGCGGTACCCCCGAATCTTGCGTTGCACCGGCAGGTAGCGCTCGGGACCGGAAATGAGGCCGATGCGGGTGTGCCCGAGGGAGGCCAGGTGGTCGACCGCGAGCTCACTGGCCCGCGCGTCGTCGCAGGAGACGCAGGGCGCCTCGAGCCCGGCGACGAAGCCGGTGACCATGACGATCGGCAGCGGCCGGCCGATGAGCTTGCGGTAGCGGTCGTGGTCGGCGGTGGTGTCGGCGTGCAGGCCGGAGACGAAGATGATGCCGGCGACCGCCCGGTCCAGCAGCATCTCGACGTATTCGTCCTCGCTCACCCCGCCCGGCGTCTGCGTGCACAGCACCGGCGTGAACCCGTGCCGGGCCAGCGCCGACTCGATGACCTGCGCGAACAGCGGGAAGATCGGGTTCTCCAGCTCCGGCGTCACCAGCCCGACCAGCCCCGCGCTGCGCTTGCGCAACCGCTCGGGCCGCTCGTAGCCGAGCACGTCGAGCGCGGTGAGCACCGCGTGCCGGGTGTCCGCACTCACCCCGGGCCGGCCGTTGAGCACCCGCGAGACGGTGGCCTCACTGACCTCGGCCTGCCGCGCGATGTCGGCGAGCCGAGCCCGTGGAGCGTCCGCCGCCATGCGTCGAGACTACGACTCCCCGCAAGCTCTTTCAATTCCCGCAAGCCCTTCCGAGCTTTTGCCGCACCCGCGCGACCGCGATGCGCAGGGCACAGCGCAGCGACCGGCCGGAAGTCTCCGTGATCATGCCGCGCCCGCCACCGACACCAACGGTTTTCATGATCACGGAGCGTTGATGTACACCCGTGTACCAGAAGTCTCCGGGATCATGACAAACCCGCGGGCCGGCCGCAGCACCACGCATGATCCCGGAGACATATGTCCGCCCTTGCCGCACAGATCGGACATTCGCCCGACGGCTGATATATCCGTAGTATCCGCCGCGGCCCGCCCGCGGGTGGAACCGTGCGGCAGGGCGGACCGAGGGCGCGGACGGTCAGGGCCTGGCCGGGTCGAGCTCCGGGTCGAGCGAGGACGGTTCGTCGCCGTGAACGCCCGGCCGGTGCTCAGGAGCCGCCGCACCGGAGGTCGCCGCGCCGGGAGCCGCCGCGCCGGAGGTCGCCGCGCCGGGAGCCGCCGCGCCGGAGGTCGCCGCGGCGGGAGGTGCGGGCGTCGGCGGCGAGTCGGCGGGCGGGAGCAGGGTGGGAGACGGGGCGGTGTGACGGGCCTGGCGGGGGATGAGCAGGGCGACCAGCATGGCCAGCCCCGACGCCACCCCCAGCGCGGCGAACGCCGCCGTGAAGGACGGCTCCGCCGGCAGGCCGTCGGCGCGCAGGTGGGCGGTGACGATGGAGCTGACCACGGCGGTGCCGATGGAGGCGCCGATGGTGCGGATGTTGGCGTTCATGCCGCTGGCCGCGCCGGTCTGGGCGGCGGGGACGCTGTGGACGATGAGGCTGGTCATGGAGGCGTAGGCGAGGCCGATGCCGACGCCGAAGACGCCGGCGCCGACGGCGACCTGCCACGGGTGGTGGTGGGCCAGGGCGAAGGCGGCGCTGGCGGCGGTGGCCAGCAGGGAGCCGGCGACGATCTGGGCGCGGCCGCTGAACCACGTGGTCATCGGGCCGCTGAGCATGCCGGCGACGGCCATGGTGACCAGCATGGGGAGCATCAGCAAACCCGCCACGCCGACCGAGGCGCCGAAGCCGTAGCCGGTGGTGGCCGGGATCTGCATGAACTGCGGGAGGAACGCGAACACGCCGAACATGCCGGCGCCGAACAGCAGCGCCACGACGTTGGTGGTCCAGACGGTGGGCAGGCGCATCATCCGCATGTCGATGAGCGGGGTGCGGGAGCGGACCTCGACCGTGACCCAGGCCGCCAGCAGCACGGCGGCAAGGGCCAGCAGGCCGAGGGTGGCGGGGGAGGCCCAGCCCCACGCGTTGCCCTTGCTCAGCGGCAGCAGCAGGGCGACCAGCCAGCCCGACAGCAGCGCCGCGGCGGGCCAGCTCACCCGGCCCGCCGAGCGGACCGGGGACGGCGGGACCAGGCGCCAGGCCAGCACGCCCGTGACGGTGACGACGCCGAGCGGGATCCAGAACAGCCAGCGCAGTTCAGCGCGGCGACGACCGGGCCGGCCAGCACGATGCCGGCGCCGCCGCCCAGGGCGATCACGGCCGACATGGCGCCGACCGCGGAGACCACCCGGCCGGGCGGGAACTCGTCGCGGATGATGCCGAAGCTCAGCGGGAACAGCGCGCCGCCGAGGCCCTGGATCACCCGGGCGACGATGAGCACGGCGATGTTGGGCGCGAGGGCCGCGAGCAGGCAGCCGGCGGCGATCGCGGCCAGCGCCACGAGCAGCGTGCGGTCCTTGCCGATCATGTCGCCGATGCGGCCGAGGAGCGGCGTGGCGACGGACGCGGCGAGCAGCCACGCGGTCAGCACCCACGTCACCGTGCCGGCACTGGTGTGCAGGTCCCGCTGCACGACCGGGAGGACCGGGCTGACCAGCGACTGCAGCATCGAGAACGCCGCGGTCGACGCGGCGAGCACGCCGAAGGTCAGGCGGTACGACGACCTGGTAACTTGAGGCATGCCTCCACAATAGTGGAGGCGAGCCTCCGATAAGGCGGAGATGCGGCGTGCGTCACAGTTTCCGCCCGGCACATCACCCCGGCGCACAGGACCGGACACCCGGCGTGACCCGGGCATCGGTCGCGAGTCCACAACGCAATGAGCCGGACGTCTGAAACCGGTTTTCAGTGCTGTCCCCGAAGATCCCCATGTGTCACGCTCGCCCCCACACCGTCGACACTCCCGCGGAGGCAGATTTTGAGCGGCAATCTCGACGTCGCGCTGAAGAGCGCGATGAACATCGACGGCGCGATCGCCGTCGCGCTCGTTGACTACACCAGCGGCATGACCCTGGGCACGCTCGGGGGCGGGCCCGAGTTCGACATCACCGTGGCCGCGGCCGGCAACACGGACGTCGTGCGGGCCAAGCTGCGCACCATCGAGATGCTCGGGCTCCCCGACCGGGTCGAGGACATCCTGATCACGCTCGACACCCAGTACCACCTCATCCGGCCGCTCGGCTCGGCCGGCGGGCGCGGGCTGTTCCTCTACCTGGCCCTGGCGAAGTCCCGCGCCAACCTGGCGCTGGCCCGCCACCACCTGCGCGGCATCGAAGAGGGCCTGCAGCTGTGACTCTCTTCGGTACTGCGACGCAGGCCGACGGGCTGCCGAAGCGCGACGGGCGGGCGGAGCAGGACTGGGCCGAGTCGGCCACCCCGCCGCTCGGCACCCGGATCGAACCCCTGGCCGCCGCGTTCTCGGCGGTCCGGTCCGAACTGGCCGACCTGCGGCTGCGCGTGCCGGGGGTGCGCGGCTCCGCGGTCGGCGGCGTCGACGGGCTGCTCATCACCCACGATCTGCCCTCCAGCCTGGAGCCGCACGACCTGGCCGCGCTCGCCGCGACCACGTACGGCCTGGGCCGGCAGACCGCGCTGGCGCTCGGCCAGAGCCCGTTCCGCGACGCCACGCTGCGCAGCGAGGGCGGGTACCTCACCGTGTACGCGATCGGCGACCGCGCCCTGCTGGCCGTGCTGGGCGACGACGGCATCAACGTGGCCCGCCTGCACCTCGAGGCCCGCCCCGCGGTGATCCGCCTGGCCGCCGCGCTGCCCTGAGCGAAGCCACGCCGCCGTGCGACCCGGCCGGAGGGCCACGCGGCGGCGATTGGCCCGGTGACGGGGGCCGGGCCCGGTGCATGATGACCGCGTGATCGATTTCGCGGACCTCACCACCCCGCTCGTCGCCGACGCCTGCGTCCGCCTGGACGTGCCCCTGCGGGTGGCGCCCGCCGGGGTGCGGCCGGTCGTGCCCGGCACCGGCCTCGCCGGCCCGGTGCGGCCGGCGAGGCACTACGGCAGCGTCGACGTGTTCCTCGAGGCGTACCGCGACGCCCGCCCCGGCGACGTGCTCGTCATCGACAACGGCGGCCGCGCCGACGAGGCCTGCATCGGCGACCTCACCGTCCTCGAGGCGGCCGCGTCCGGCCTGGCCGGGCTGGTCGTGTGGGGGCTGCACCGCGACACCGCCGAGCTGGTCCAGATCGGCGTGCCGGTGTTCAGCTACGGCGCGCTGCCCGCCGGGCCGCTGCGGGCCGACGAGCGCGAGCCCGAGGCGCTGCGCAGCGCGCGGTTCGGGGCCCACCGGGTCGGCGCGGACGACGTCGTGTTCGCCGACGACGACGGGGTACTCTTCGTCGCCGCCGACCGGGCCGGCGAGGTGCTGGACACCGCCCGGGCGATCCGCGCCACCGAGCGCGAGCAGGCCCGCCGCATCCGGGCCGGGGAGACCCTGGCCCAGCAGACCCGGTTCGCGGACTACCTGGCCCGCCGGGCCGCCGACCCGCGGTACACCTTCCGCAACCACCTGCGCCGGGTCGGCGGGGCCATCGAGGAGTAAGCGCAGGGCAGGACAAAGGGTTTACCGCCGTTGACGGGCACGTGCGTCGATGTGACATTGCCAATCACATTGACGGGCGGCTACGCGCGCAGCCCACGACAGCCGCGCGTACCCCAACGAAGGGAAACCCCATGCGCAAGAGACGGACCCTCGCAGTCGGCGCGGCCATCCTCGCCGTCGCCGCGAGCGTCGTCGCCGGTCCGGCCCCCGCCCAGGCGCTCTCGGTCACCGGCCTGGGCGCGACGATCGCGCTGAACAACTGCTCGGGCTCGCTCGTCCGGTGGCCGCAGTCGGTCGACTCCGACCGGGCGATGCTGCTCACCAACGGGCACTGCTACGAGAACGGCTTCATCAACGCCGGCCAGGTCCTGCAGAACCGCACCAGCAGCCGCACCGGCACCCTGCTCAGCGACTCGGGCGCCTCCCTCGGCACCGTCCGCGCCGACCAGCTCATCTACGGCACCATGACCGGCACCGACGTGGCGCTGTACCGCCTCACCGACACGTTCGCCCAGATCAAGTCGAAGTTCAGCAACACCACCGCGCTGACCGTCGCCGCCACCCACCCGGCCGACGGCACCGCGATGACGATCCCGTCCAGCTACTGGAAGCAGGTCTGGACCTGCAACGTCAACGGCTTCGTGTACCAGCTGCGCGAGGACCAGTGGAGCTGGAAGGACTCGATCCGCTACAACACCGGCTGCCAGACCACCCACGGCACGTCCGGCTCGCCGATCATCCGCTCGTCGGACCGGCAGATCATCGGCATCAACAACACCGGCAACGACGACGGCGCCCGCTGCACGCTGAACAACCCGTGCGAGGTCGACGCCAACGGCAACATCACCGTCACCCAGGGCCAGTCCTACGGTGAGCAGACCTACTGGTTCACCACCTGCCTGAACTCGTCGCGGACCATCGACCTGACCGTCCCCGGCTGCCTGCTCACCGGGGCCAGCGCGCCGGGCAACACGGTCACCGTCACCAACCCGGGCGCCCAGACCGCGACCGTCGGCACCGCGAAGTCGCTGCAGATCAGCGCCACCGACTCGGCGCCGGGCCAGACGCTGACCTACGCGGCGACCGGCCTGCCCGCCGGCCTGACCATCAACGCGAGCACCGGCCTGATCTCCGGCACGCCGACCACCGCCGGCACGACCAGCAGCACGGTGACCGCGACCGACACCACCGGCACCAGCGGCGCCGCCACGTTCTCCTGGACCGTCGGCGGCGGGGGCGGCGGCTGCGGCGGCCAGCTGGTCACCAACCCCGGCTTCGAGTCCGGCACCACCGGCTGGTCCGGCACCACCGGCACGATCGGCCAGTGGGCGTCGCAGGGCCAGGCCGCGCACGGCGGCACCTACAGCTCCTGGCTGCTCGGCTACGGCTCGACGCACACGGAGAGCGTGTCCCAGCCGGTCACCATCCCGGCCGGCTGCACGGCGACGCTGACCTTCTGGGTGCACATCGACTCGGCCGAGACGACCACCAGCACCGCCTACGACAAGCTGACCGTGACCGCCGGCTCGACCACCCTGGTCACCCTGTCCAACCTCAACAAGGCCAGCGGCTACGTCCAGAAGTCCTACAGCCTGACCTCGCTCGCCGGGCAGACCGTAGCCCTGAAGTGGAACGGCACCGAGGACTCGTCCCTGCAGACGTCCTTCGTCATCGACGACGTCGCGGTCACGCTGTCGTAAGAACCGAATTGCCTGGCTCGGGCCGCGTCACCAACTGACCGTTGCTCCCGCCAGACACCGGGCCGGGGCCTGCCCTGAACGGGCGGCCCCGGCCCTGCCAGGCCCGCGGTGCCAAGAACTAAGAATCCTGCGCCTTGCCCGACGTCAGCCGGGCGATGACGAGGGCGACCAGGATGATGACGCCGTAGATCGCCATGAACCACTGCGCGGTGACGCCGGCGAGGGTCAGGATGTTGGTGACCAGGCCGAGCACCAGCACCCCGCACAGGGCGCCGAACATGGTGCCCTTGCCGCCGTCCATGCTGACGCCGCCGATGACCGCCGCGGCGAACACGTTGAAGATCATCTGGTTGCCCTGGCTGGCGGCGATCGAGCCGAGCCGACCGGTCATGAGCAGCCCGGCGAGCGCCGCGAGCAACCCGGCGATCATGAAGACCCCGAACATCACCCGGTCGGTGCGGACGCCGGCGGCCCGGGCGGCGTCGACGTTGCCGCCGATGGCGTAGACGGCGCGGCCGTGGCGGAAATAGCCGAGCACCGCGATGCCGGCCGCGAACAGCACCCCGCACAGCCAGACCGACGCCGGCAGGCCCAACCAGATGGCACTGCCCAGATACGTCACCGACAGCGGCAGGTCGAACAGGCTCTGCCCGCCGGTGATGCCGATCTGCAGACCCCGCAGCGTGGTCAGCATGCCGAGCGTCACGATGAACGCCGACAGCCCGAACCGCAGGATCAGCACGCCGTTGAGCGCGCCGACGAGCACCCCGACGAGCAGGCAGATCGGCACGGCGAGGGCGCTGGACCACTCGGTGCCGATGCCGTGGCTCGCGGCGGGGATGACCAGCGCCACGCCGAGCGCCGGGGCGAGCCCCACGGTCGATTCCAGCGACAGGTCGAACCGGCCGCCGATGAGGATGAGCGTCTCGGCGAGCACCAGCAGCGACAGCTCGCTCTGCTGCTGCAACACGTTGATGAGATTCGCGCTGGTCAGAAACACGGGGTCGACGAGCGCGCCGACGATCAGCAGCAGAATGATCACCGGCACGAGGGTGAAGTCCCGCAATCGGGCCAGCCGCGGCACCGGGCGGCGCCGCGCCGAGGTGGTCGACTCGATTGTGGTGGTCATCGGGATCCTTCCGTGGATGCTCCCGCCTTCCGGCGGGGGAGGAAACGGAACCCCTGCGGAGCGGAACAGCGAAAGCCGATCCGCCGCCAGGGCGGACGGGCGTCCACCCGTGTGGCACCGCAAGGTTCAGTGGTTGGGTTGCTAGGTTGTGCGTCGTGGCCAGGGTCGTGCAGCGGGCGTTCAAGTACCGCTGTTATCCGACGGAGGCGCAGGCCGCACAGCTGGCGCGGACGTTCGGGTGTGTCCGCAAGGTGTACAACTTGGCGTTGGCCACGCGGACGGAGGCGTGGTCGCTGCGCCGGGAGCGGGTCGGCTACAACGCGACCTCGGCCATGCTCACTGCGTGGAAGCAGACCGAGGAGCTGGCGTATCTCAACGAGGTCTCGTGCGTGCCGTTGCAGCAAGCGCTGCGACACCTGCAGGTGGCG
The DNA here is from genome assembly GCF_050948465.1 of Dactylosporangium sp. CA-092794. Lineage (NCBI taxonomy): Bacteria > Bacillati > Actinomycetota > Actinomycetes > Micromonosporales > Micromonosporaceae > Dactylosporangium > Dactylosporangium sp. CA-092794. The sequence continues at coordinate 6,529,218 of NZ_CP192044.1, forward strand.
TTCACGAACTTCTTCGCCAAGCGTGCCCGGTACCCGAGGTTCAAGAGCAAGAAGGAGTCGCGACGGTCGGCCGAGTACACCACCAGCGCGTTTCGGTGGCGCGACGGCAAACTCATCCTGGCCAAGATGGCCGGGCCGCTGGACATCGTGTGGTCGCGTCCACTGCCGGCGGGTGCGTCGCCGTCCACTGTGACCGTGTCGCAGGATGCGGCCGGGCGCTGGTTTGTGTCCCTGCGTTGCGAGGACGTGGTCGCTGAGGCTCCCGCCACCACCGCTGCGGTCGGGGTCGATGCCGGGCTGGACAGCCTGCTGACCCTGTCCACCGGGGAGAAGGTGACCAACCCGCGGCACGAACGTCGTGATCGGGCACGGTTGGTCCGTGCCCAGCGGGAACTGGCCCGCAAACAGCCAGGCTCCGCGAACCGGGCCAAGGCCCGGCGCAAAGTCGCCCGCGTCCATGCCCGCATCAGCGACCGCCGGCGGGACCACCTGCACAAGCTGTCCACTCGGCTCGTTCGTGAGAACCAAGCGATCGTGATCGAGAACCTGACCGTGCGGAACATGGTCAAAAACCACAGCCTCGCCCGTGCCATCAGCGACGCGGCGTGGCGGCAGTTCCGCACCATGCTGGAGTACAAAGCCGCCTGGTACGGCCGCGAGGTGATCGCCGTCGGTCGCTGGTTGCCGTCCTCCAAGCTGTGCTCGGCCTGCGGTGCGCTGGCCGGGCAGTTGCCGCTGAACGTGCGGTCGTGGACGTGCCGGTGCGGCACCACCCACGACCGGGACGTGAACGCGGCCCGCAACATTCTGGCCGAGGGGCTCTCGGTTGCTGCCTGTGGAGCTGGTGTAAGACCTCAACGGGAGTCCTCCCGGACGGGGCGGTCGGCGGTGAAGCAGGAACCCACTGGGGCGACCCAGGGTCTCCCCTCCCATGAGGGGAGGGGAGAATGTCAAGCGGGGACTCCTTCGACGGCGGCGACCACGTCCGTGTCGCTCCAGCCTGCCTGCAGCTCGGCGGTGACCCGCCCGTGGAACATGACGAGGACCCGGTCGCAGTGGCGCAGGTCGTCGAGCTCGTCGGAGACCATGAGCACGCCGGTGCCCGCGTCCGCGGCGGCCCGCACCGCCCCGAGCAGCGACTCCTTGGAGCGCACGTCGACCCCGGCGGTCGGGTTGATCAGCACCAGCACCTTCGGATCGGTGCTGAGCGCCCGGGCCAGCACGACCTTCTGCGCGTTGCCGCCGGACAGGCTGTTCACCGGCGCGTCGGGGCCCTCGGTGCGGATGTCGTAGCGGTCGATGTAGGACTGGGTGACCGCCCGCCGCCGCCCGGGTGCGATGGCGCCGGCCGGGCCGAGCCGGTCGGCGATCGGCATGGTCGCGTTCTCTGCCACCGACAGCAGCGGCACCAGGCCCTCCCGGTGCCGGTCCTGCGGCACCAGGCCGATCCCGGCCTTGAGCGCCGCCGGCACGCTGCCGGCGGCGACCCTCGTGCCGCCGGCGGTGACGGTGCCGACGCTCGCCCGGCGCAGCCCGCCGACGGTCTCGGCCAGGGACACCTTGCCGCTGCTGCCGGAGCCGGTGACGCCGACGATCTCGCCGGCCCGCACCTCGAGCGACACCGGGTCGTAGGCGCCGTCGAGCCCGAGGCCGTCCAGGCGCAGCGCGGCGCCGGCGGAGGCCGGCCGCGGGGGCCGGGGCGCGACCGAGGTCAGCCCGACCGCCTCGCCGGTCATCGCCGCGACGAGCTCGTCGTGCCCGATGCCGGCCACGGGCCGGGTGAGCACGTGCCGGGCGTCGCGCAGGACGGTGACGGTGTCGCACACGTCGTACACCTCCTGCAGATGATGGGAAATGAAGACCATCGTCACGCCGGAGCCGGCCAGCGCGCGCAGCCGCGTGAAGAGCCGCTCGATCGCCGTGCCGTCCAGCCGGGCGGTCGGCTCGTCGAGGATGATGAACCGGGCCCCCTGCGACAGGGCGCGGGCGATCTCGACGAGCTGCCGCTGCTCGACGTCGAGGTCGCCGGCCAGGGTGGCCGGGTCGACGCCGACGCCGTATTCCTCCAGCACCTCCCCGGCCCGCCGGCGCAGCGCCGGCCAGCGGATCGGGCCGAGGACGGCCTGCCGGTTGAGGAAGAGGTTCTCGGCGACGGTGAGCGCCGGGATGATCGTGGAGCGCTGGAAGACGCAGGCGACCCGCTGCCGCCAGGCGGCGCGGTCGGACGTCGGCGGCGCCGGCTCGCCGAAGAAGCGGATCTCGCCGCCGTCCGGCCGGTGCAGGCCGGTCAGCAGCGACACCAGCGTCGACTTGCCGGCGCCGTTGCGCCCGACGAGCGCGTGCGTCTCGCCGGGCGCGATGCGCATGGTGACCTCGGACAGTGCCGTGGTGGCGCCGAAGCGTTTGGACACGCCGAGCGCCGCCACGGCCGGTTCAGCAGCGGACATCATTTGCCGATCTGGTTTCCCCACAACGCCGTGTCGTCGACGTTGTCCTTGGTGACCAGCGGGGCGGGCAGCTGGTCCTCGAGCACGCCGGCGCGGACCTGCACGATGGTGCTGTCGTGGTCGGTCTTGCCGGGCTGGAACGTCTTGCCCTCCACGGCCGCCTTGGCGTAGAAGAGCGCGTACTTCGCGTAGAGGTCGGCGGGCTGGGAGACGGTGGCGTCGATCTCGCCCTTGCGGATCGAGTCGAACTCCTGCGGGATGCCGTCGTTGGACACGATGAAGATGTGCTTCGGGTCGCTCGGCGGCACGATGAGGTTCTTGGAGCGCAGCAGCTGCAGCGTCGGGGCCAGGAACACGCCGCCGGCCTGCATGTAGATGCCGTTGATGTCCGGGTGCTGGGCGAGGCGGGTCTGCAGGGCGGCCGAGGCCTTGGTGCCCTCCCAGTCGGTCGGCTCGGCGAAGACCGTGATCCCCGGGTACTTCTGCTGCATGCACTCGGCGAAGGCCTCCGAGCGGTCCCGGCCGTTGACCGAGGACAGCGCCCCCTGGAACTCGACCACCTTGCCCTTGCCGCCGAGCTTCTGGCCGAGGAACTCGCAGGCCTGCTGCCCGTAGGCGCGGTTGTCGGCGCGCACCACCATGTAGACGTTGCCCTTGTCGGGCCGGGTGTCGACGGTGACCACGGGGATCTGCTTCTGCTCCAGGGTGGTGAGGGTGGTCGCGATCGCGCCGGTGTCCTGCGGCGCCATCACGATCGCCTTCGCGCCCTGGCTCGTCAATGCCTGGGTGTTCGCGACCAGCTTGGCGATGTCGTTCTGGGAGTTGGTCGGCGTCATCAGGTTGATGCCGCTCTCCTTGGCGTACTGCGGGATGTACTTCGCGTAGGAGTTCCAGAAGTCGGAGTCGGCCCGGGGCAGGTCGACGGCGATCGGCGCGCCGGCCCCGCCGGAGGCGCCCGAGCCCGGCGAGTCGGTGGAGCTGCAGGCGGCGAGCGAGACGACGAGCGCGGCGGCGCAGAGCGGAGGTAGCAGTCTCAGTCTCATCACAGGTCCTCAGGGGGTGTCGGAGGTGTTCCAGATGGGGCCGTCCGGAAACGCGTAGCGGGCGCGGCTCTCCGCCCGCATGGTGGAGCTGAACCCGGGGGCGAGCGGCGCGAGGTAGCGGCCCCCGCGCAGCCGGACCGGGTCGGTGAAGTGCTCGTGCAGGTGGTCCACGTACTCGATGACGCGGTTGCGCATCGAGCGGGACACGGCCACGTAGTCGAACATCGACAGGTGCTGGACCAGCTCGCACAGGCCGACCCCGCCCGCGTGCGGGCAGACCGGCACGCCGAACTTGGCGGCCAGCAGCAGGATCGCCACGTTCTCGTTCACCCCGGCGACGCGGGCGGCGTCGAGCTGGACGAACGAGACCGCCTTGAGCTGCAGCAGCTGCTTGAACACGACCCGGTTCTGTACGTGCTCGCCGGTGGCGACCGGGACCGGGGCGATGCGGCGGGCGATCTCGGCGTGCCCGACCACGTCGTCGGGCGAGGTGGGCTCCTCGACCCACCAGGGGTGGTACGGCGCGAGGGCGCGGACCCACTCCACCGCGGTGTCCACGTCCCAGCGCTGGTTGGCGTCCACGGCGATGCGCACGTGCGGCCCGCACACCTCGCGGGCGATGCGCATCCGGCGCAGGTCGTCGTCGAGGTCGGCGCCGACCTTGAGCTTGATCTGGGTGAAGCCGTCGGCCACCGCCTGCCGGCACAGCCGGGTGAGCTTGTCGTCGTCGTAGCCCAGCCAGCCGGGCGAGGTGGCGTAGGCCGGGTAGCCCTCCGCGAGCAGCGTCGCGATCCGCTCGTCGCGGCCCTCGGCGCCGGGGCGCAGCAGCTCCAGGGCCTCGGCCCGGGTGAGCGCGTCGGTGAGGTAGCGGAAGTCGACCAGGTCGACGAGCTCCTCCGGCGGCATCGAGGAGAGCAGCTGCCACAGCGGCAGTCCGGCCCGCTTGGCCTTGAGGTCCCACAGGGCGTTGACCACGGCCGAGATCGCCATGTGCATGACGCCCTTCTCCGGGCCGAGCCAGCGCAGCTGCGAGTCGTGCACCAGCTCCCGCCACAGCCCGCCGAGGTCGTCGAGCACCTCCTTCACCGGCCGGCCGACCAGATACGGCCGCAGGGCCACGATCGCGGCGGTCTGCACCTCGTTGCCCCGGCCGATGGTGAAGGCGAACCCGTGCCCCTCGTGGCCGTCGACCGCGTCGGTGCGCAGCACGACGTAGGCGGCGGAGTAGTCGGGGTCGGGGTTCATCGCGTCGGAGCCGTCGAGCTGCCGGGACGTAGGGAACCGCACGTCGTAGGTGTCCAGCGACACGAACCGGTTGCTCATCGGCCCCGCCCTCGGTTGATCGTTGCGAATACATCCGATGTTTAGCAGGCGCTCGTGCCGGGGCGCAAGGGTTTTGTCCAGACGGGCAGAAGTACGGCACCCTCTTGACGCGGCGATACCTCGGATGTTCACTATCGTCTCTGAGGGTTGTCCATGGTTCGATGGCGGAGCCGCCGCCGGGACCTTCGGGCGCCGCCCCGCCGCCGTGACGCCGACGCGACGGCAGGGCAATGTGCCGGCCGCGGGGCGCCCCGCGGCCGGCACGCTTGTCTGCCGTGTTACTGGGTGAGCAGGTCGAACTTCTCCCAGGGCCCGATCGCGTCCCGGTTGGCGATCAGCGCCGCGGCACCGCCGTTCTCCGCCGTCACGTACTTGCCGTTGACCGTCGCCTGGAGGCTGGCGCTGCCGTCGGCGTTGCGGATCAGCCGGAACGTCTCCCACGAGCCGGCCGTGTCACGGTTGGCGATGAGCGGGTTGGCCCCGGCGTTCTCGGCGCACACGTACTTGCCGTTCACCCGCGCCTTGAGGGCCACGTTGCCCCCGCCGAGGTCGGCCACGTCGTAGGTCTCCGCCGGGCCCACCGTCGTCGCCTGGGCGATCAGCGGGTTCGCCCCGGCGGTGACGTACAAGGCGTTGGCCTGCGCGCGCAGCGCCGACCCGCCGCCGCCCCCGCCGGTCGTGGCCACCCGCAGCGACGAGATCGCGTCGTTGTTGCCGGTGTTGAGCATGTTCGGGTTGTCGGCGGTGAAGGTCCACGACGTCCCGGTGAAGCCGCTGCCGGCGTACCCGGTCACCGTGTACCCCGACGGCACCCGGATCGACGAGATGCTGTCGTTGGCGATGCCGGCCGCCTGCAGTTGCGCCAGGTCGTAGTTGCCGGCCGGCAGCGTCACCTGGGAGCCGCCGTAGTTGATGTCGGAGTAGAACGTCGGGCCGGTGCCGCCGGTGCCGCCGCCCGGGCCGGTGCCGAGGGTGGAGGCGGTGCCGGACAGCGACTTGACGCCGGTGTTGGCCGAGCCGGTGAGCGTCGTGTGGGTGTACGAGCTCAGCGGCTTCGCCGTGCGCTCCACGACGTAGACCGTGTTGGCGGCGGTGGCGAAGGTGACCTCGCCGGCCGTGGTCGTGGTCAGGATCGCGTTGTCGGCGGCGCGGCGGACCTGGATCTGCGCGGTGCCCCACGGGTTCACCACCCGGGCCTGCTTGCCGTAGAGCGACTTGAGGCCGACGTACTTGGTCTCGTTGCCCTCCCGCTCCGCGGAGACCAGGAAGCCGTCCTTGGCCAGCAGCGTGAACCGGCCGGTGAAGTTCGCGTCGTTCGGCGCGGCCGGGAACACCCGGATCTTGTCGTTGTAGGACTGCAGCAGCGACTCGTTCGTCGCCGCCAGGTGCACGCCGAGGTACTCGAACACGCCGTTGGTGTTGTTGGTCATGCCGTTGGGGTAGTTCTGGTACCGCTGCAGCATGAGCTTCATCCCGCTCAGCGCCTGGTCGCCCAGGCCCAGCCGGGCCGCCTGGACGGCGTCGTTGGCCCACACGTTGCTGTAGGGGTTGGGCCGGGTGTTCCAGCTGTTCAGTGCGGTCTGGTAGTCGCTCGCCCCGATGCCGGTCAGGTCGTAGGGCCAGATCAGCTCGGCGGTGACGTTCTCGCCGTTGCGCTGCTGCACCGCCGGCGGGTCGTAGGCGAGCCACGCGCCGTTGCTCACCTTGTACGGCTCGATGTTGTCGAGCACCTGCTGCCAGCCGGCCCGCAGGCCGGCGTCGAGGCCGAGCTGGTTGCTGACCGCGATGGTGAGCGGGAAGATCAGCCGGACCGCGGCCAGGTCGGTGATCGCGTTCTTGACGTCCCAGTAGGTCTCGTGCGCGTTGGAGCTGGCCATGAAGTAGCGGCCGGTGGACGCGTCGCGGGACAGCTTGGCCTGGTAGAACTTCACCACCTCGCGCATGTAGGGGTAGGCGGTGTTCTGCAGGTAGGCGGTGTCGTTGGTGTACCGGTACTGCAGGTACATGTTGTAGGCAGCCTCGGTGCCGGTCGAGTAGATGTCGTTGACGTAGTCGCTGCCGACCGTGCCGCGGGCGTTGCCGTCCCAGCCCATCGTCTCCGGCGTCCACAGGCCGTCGATGCCGTAGCGGGTCTGCGTGTAGGCCTTCAGCGCGGTGAAGTTGCGGCTGTAGAGCCGGTTCTCGGTGGCGAAGAGGTCGGCGTGGTTCGAGGCGAGCATCGAGTTGTACACGTCGCGCTGGTTCCAGTACCAGTACCCGTTGCTCCACTTGGTGTTGTCCTGCGTCGCGCGGAACACGCCGTTGATGAAGTGGAACGGGTAGTTGCCGGAGCCGCCGGCGGCGATCATGTACGTGGCCAGGTAGTACACGTTCTCCAGGTAGTCGCCCGTGCCGGCGGCGCCGGAGTACTGCACGAACGACCTGGCCCAGAAGGCGTGCCAGAAGTTCTTGTAGCTGGTCAGGTTGGCCGCGTAGCCGGTGTTCCTGGCGGCGGTCAGCTGGCTGCGGGCCTGCGCCACGGAGTCCTGGCCGGGCGAGTTGATCCGGCTCGCGGCGGTGAACCAGATCGTGTAGCTCGCCGACGGCGTGATGTTCAGCCGCACCTGCGTGCCGTTCACCACCTGCGTGCTGTACGAGGCGCCCTCGACCGTGGCGGCGAACGTGTAGCCGAAGCCGTTCGGGTCGGCGATGCCCCGGCTGAACCCGGCTACGCTCGCGTCGCTGAACGTGTTCACGGTCTTCCAGGTGGTCAGGTTCGGCACGTCGCCGCTGTTGGTCACCGAGTTCGGGTCCCACATGCTCAGGTTCAGCGCGGTGGTGCCCAGCCCGGTGCGGGAGTCCTCGACGTGGATGCCCATCACCTCCGAGCCCGGCACGCCGAGCACGGTGACGGTGCGGTTGCTGTCGTACTTCGTGGTCAGCGTCCCGTCGTAGAGCGACAGGCGCTGCTGGTAGGTGGAGTACCCGGTGTCCAGCCCGGGGCTGGTGTTGAGGTTGACCAGCCCGGCGGCGTAGGCGGACTGCTCGGACAGGTCCACGTTGGACACCTGCATGGTGATGCCGCTCTGGTTCCACACCATGGCGCCGGTCCTGCCGTTGCCGACGGTGAGGCCGTACAGCGGGTTGGTCTGCGGGGCGTTGTAGACGATGTCGTGCTTGGACAGGTAGCCGGCGTAGTTCACGTCGAGCGCGCCGGTGCTCGGGTTGAAGGCCTGGTCGGTGGTCGAGGCGGCGGCGCTGCCGCCGTGCGCGACGGCGACGAGCGTGCCCAGCACGGCGGTGGCGGCCGCCAGCAGGGCCAGTCGGCGGGGCTTGCCCACGGTTGCATCTCCTTCTGCGGGTCGCGCGGCGACGCCCGCGGCCCCCGCCCGCCGACCGCGGGGCCGCGGACGTCGTCCGCTGTACGTGACAAGCAGTCAACATGGGACGATTGCGTTCGTCAATGCCGGGCGATGCCGGTTATGTCGCGTTGTCCCGCGAATACATGGGATGACTAACGTGGCCGGGCCGGTATCCGCCGGAGTGGCACGCGCCGCTGGCGAATCACGACCCGCGTAGCGGTGCCTGCGTGACGGCGTCCGCGGGATCCTGGGCCATACCGGCCTGTCCGCGACAGAAAGTCTCCGTGATCATGCCGCCCCTGCTACTGACACCACGGTTTTTCATGATCACGGAGTGTTGATGTACACCCGAGTACGCAAAGTCTCCAGGATCATGAAAAACCGGTGCCGCGGCCAGGGTGAGCATCATGATCACGGAGACTTCTGTCCGCCCCGGCCATGTCTGCCGGAGCTCGACGCGTGATACATCCGGAATGTCCGACCGCGCCGCGCCGCACACCGTCGGCCCTCCGCCCGCGCGGCCTGCGATGGCCCCGGTCCGCCCCACTCCGCCCCCGGTGAGTGCGCCCTGGGTGAGTGCGCCCTGGGCGGCCGCGCGCCCTGGGGGCCGTGCGGCCGGGCGGCCGCGCGGCCGGGTGAGCGGGTCAGTCGCCGAAGGCGGCGCCGGTCTCCAGCAGCGACTTGAGGTCGCTGAGCACCCAGGCCCAGCCGCCGCCCGCGCCCATGTCCTCGAACTCGCCGGCCAGCACGCGGGCCAGGTTCGGCGCGCCGGCCAGCTCGTGCGTGACGGTCAGCGAGGTGACGCCGTCCTTGCCCTCCTTCAGTTCGTAGGTCAGCCGGGTGAAGCCCTCCGCGGCCGTCCCCGGGTCCATGAGCATGCGGAAGGTCTGCACCAGCCGGTGCGGCGGATCGGCCTCGAGCACCTCGCCGTCGACGCCGACCTCGGGCGCCCCGGCGGCGATCATGCCCGGGTTGGACAGCCCGCGGACCGCGCCGCCGGGGCGCAGGTCCAGCTCGGTGGTGCCGCGGTAGCCGTAGCGGCTGTTCCACTCCGGGGAGGTGATCGCCTCCCAGATCCGCTCCGGGGTCGCCTTGATGTAGACCTTGTAAACCTGCGTGCCGCTCATGTGTCGCGCTCCAATTCGGCTTTGAGTTCGAGCAGTGCCGCCGCGTTGTCCGAGGTGTACTTGTCGATCCACCGGTCGTGGATCTGGCGGATCGGCACCGCGTTGAGAAAGTGCAGCTTCTCCCGGCCGTTGCGCCGGGTGACCACGAGACCGGCCGCTTCGAGCACCTTGAGGTGCTTCATCACCCCGAAGCGGGTCATCTCCAGCTCCGACTCGAGCTCGGTGAGCGTGCGGCCGTCACGCGTGAAGAGCAGGTCGAGCAGGAACCGCCGGGTCGGATCGGCCAGCGCCTTGAAGACCCGGTCGTCGTCCTCCACGCCCCGAGCTTATGTGACCAAAAAGTCACGTGTCAAGCCGGTCACCTGCCGGAACGAATCTCCGGCCGTCGTACTGTTGGGCGAATGGGCGTGGTCGCGCGCGAGGCGCGGCGGCGGTGGGCCGTCGTCGCGGCCGGCATCGCCGCGCTCGTCGCCGTGCCGCTGGTGGCCGCCTTCGCGCCGGTCACCGCCCCGCGGGTGGCGCCGGCCGTGCTGCGCGAGCGGATCCTGGCCGCCGCGCGGGGCGCCTACCAGGGCTACGCCGAGAGCCGCGGCTCCCTGGTCCTGCCCGACCTGCCGCAGCTCGGCGACCTCTCCGGGCTGCTGGGCGGTAGCACCAGCATGCGCGTCTGGCGGGCCGGCCCGGCCGCGTGGCGGGTCGCGGTGCTGGACCCGGCGGGGGAGCGGGACTGGTTCCGCACCGCGGGCGGCACCTACACCTGGGACTACGGCCGCAACCTGTGGACCGAGACGGTCGGCGACCCGGCGCTGCGCCCGCCCCAGCCCTCCGACCTGGTGCCGCCCGAGCTGGCCCGGCGCCTGATCGCCGACGCCGGGCCCGGCGCGGCCCTGCGGGCGCTGCCCGCCCGCCGCGTCGCCGGGATCGCCGCCGCCGGGCTGCGGGTGACGCCCGCCGACCCGGACACCACGATCGGCCGGCTCGACGTCTGGGCCGACCCGCGCACCGGGCTGCCGCTGCTGGTCGACGTGGCCGGCGCGTTCACCACCCGGTTCCTGGAGGTCAGCGCGGCGCCGCCGGGCGGTGACGTGCTCGTGCCGCAGGCCGCCGGGTCGGCCGGGTTCACCTCGACCACCCAGTCGGAGGTGACCGCGGCGCTGAACACCGTCGCCCGGGCGAACCTGCCGGGGGCCCTCGCCGGGCGGCCCCGGGCGCCGTCGCCGGTGAGCGCCGTCGCCGTGTACGGCACGGGCCTGTCCCGGTTCGTGGTGGTCGCCGTGCCCGGGCGGCTCGGCGAGCGCACGGTGAGCGCCCTGCGCGACGCGGGCGGCACGCCGGTGGCGGGCGGCTACCTGCTGCGCTCCGCCGTGCTCACCGTCGTGGTCACCCGGCCCGGGCGGCGCGCCTACCTGGTCACCGGATTCGCCTCGCCGGCCCTGCTCACCGCGGCCGCCGCGGAGCTGCGATGAAGCCGCGCGGGGCAGGGGCTGCGACGAAGCGGCGGCAGAGCTGCGACGGAGCCGCGCGGCGGAGCTGCGACGGAGCCGCGCGGCGGAGCTGCGACGCGCGGCGGAGCTACGACGAAGCTGCGCGGCAAAGCTGCGACGAAGCCGCGCGGCGGAGCTGTGACGAAGCCGAAGCCGCGGGGGAGCTGCGATGATCGAGACCGCCGGGCTGACGAAACGCTACGGCCGGGTGCTCGCCGTCGACGGCGTGGACCTGGCGGTGCCGGAGGGCGCGCGGTACGGGCTGCTGGGGCCCAACGGATCGGGCAAGACCACGCTCATCCGGATGCTGCTCGGCCTGGTCTTCGCCACCAGCGGGCGGATCTCGATCCTCGGCCGGCCGGTGCCGCGCCGGCTGCACGAGGTGCTCCCCGACGTCGGCGCCATGGTCGAGGGCCCGGCGGCCTACGGCCACCTGTCCGGCCGGGCCAACCTGCGGCTGATCGACGGCGCCGGGAAGTCGGTGCGGGCCACCCGCCGCCGGCGCATCGAGGACACCCTGGAGCGGGTCGGGCTCGGCGGGGTCGACGCCCGCCCGGTGCGCACGTACTCGCTCGGCATGCGCCAGCGGCTGGGGCTGGCCGCGGCGCTGCTGCGCGCCCCGCGGCTGCTGGTCCTCGACGAGCCGACCAACGGCCTGGACCCGCAGGGCATCCACGAGATCCGCGAGCTGCTGCGGGAGGTCAGCGCGGCCGGCACGACGCTGCTGCTGTCCAGCCACCTGCTGGCCGAGGTCGAGCAGCTGTGCACCTGGGTCGGGATCATGGACCGGGGCCGGCTGGTCGGGCAGGACGAGCTCGCCGCGCTGCGGGCACCGACCGGCCGGGTGGTGCTGCGCAGCCCCGACGCGGAGCGGGTGGTCGCGCTGCTGGACGGGCGGGTCGTGGACCGCGACGGCGACCGGCTCGCCGTGCGCCACCCCGACGCGGCCGAGCTCAACGCCCAGCTGGTGCGGGCCGGCCTGCGGGTGGCCGAGATCGCCACCGAGCGGCGCACCCTCGAGCAGGTGGTCCTGGAGCGGACCGGGGCGGGCAGCGACCGGGTGGTGCGGGGATGATCCGGGTAGGTGCTGAGATGATCCGGGTGGTGCTGGGATGATCCGGGTGGGTGCTGAGCTGATCCGGGTAGGTGCTGAGCTGATCCGGGTGGAGATCGTCAAGCTGCTGCGCCGGCCGCGGACCCTGGTCAGCCTGGCGCTGCTGTGCGCGCTGCCGCTCGCGGTCGCGATCCTGCTGGCCGCCACCCGGATCGGCACCGCCGCCGGGCAGGGGCCGGCGTTCCTGACCGCCGTGCTGGCCAACGGCTCGCTGTTCCCCGCGGCCGCCCTCGCCATCGTGCTGCCGCTGTTCCTGCCGGTGGCGGTCGCGGTCGTCGGCGGCGACGCGGTGGCCGGCGAGGCGAGCAGCGGGATGCTGCGGTACCTGCTCGCGCGCCCGGTCGGGCGGACCCGGCTGCTGCTGGCCAAGCTGGTGTCGCTGGTCGTGTTCGTGCTCGTCGCCGTCCTCGCCGTGGTCGCCAGCGGCTACGTGATCGGCGTGGCGTTCTTCCCGGCCCAGCCCGGCGGGGAGGTGGTGACCTCGGTGTCCGGGCCGGCGCTGACCCCGGGCCAGGTGACGCTGCGGATCGCGGCCGCGACGCTGTACGTGGCGCTGTCCATGCTCGGCGTCGGGGCGATCGCGCTGTTCCTGTCCACGGTCAGCGACTCGGGCCTGGGCGCCACCCTGGGCGCGCTCGCCGCGCTGGTGGCCAGCCAGCTGTTCACCGCGCTGGACGCGGCCGCCCCGCTGCGGCCCTACCTGCCGACCCGCTACTGGCTGGCCTGGATCGACTTCTTCCGGGAGCCGGTGCTCTGGCGCGACATCGAGCGCGGGGTGGGCATCCAGGCCGTCTATGTGGCCGTGTTCCTCGGCCTGGCCTGGGCCAACTTCGCCACCAAGGACGTCACCAGCTGAACCCAGCAAGGACGTCACCGGCTGAACCCAGCAAGGACGCCACCGGCTGAATCCGCCAAGGACGCCACCGGCTGAACCCGCCAAGGACGTCGCCGGCTCAACCGCCAAGGACGGCATCAGCTGAACCGGGGTCAGCAGGGGGCCGGCGGGCCGATCGGGGCCGGGCCGATGGCGTCGAGGACCAGGCCGGTCACGTAGTCGTCGGTCGGCAGCTCGCCGTGGCCGACCTGCCGGCCGGGGCAGAGCGCCTGGATGTCGGCGTCGACCGCGCCGTCGAGGCGGGAGGAGTCGGGCGGTACCACCGTCTGGTCCTGCTCCGACCAGATGCTCAGCCACTGCGGCGGCCGTGGCACCGGCGTGCGCAGCTGGCCGAGCACCGCGCTGCCCGGCGCGAGCTGCCGGCAGGCGGCCGGGCAGGCCCCGGGCAGCGTCGCCGCGCCGGCCGCGGCGAGCCGGGCACCCCGGTGCGGCGAGCCGAGGGTGACGATCCGGCGGGCCTTGCGCACCCCGTCGTGGTCCTGCACCCACAGCCGGGCCACGACCCCGCCGGCCGAGTAGCCGATCACGTCGACCGACGGCGCCCCGCGCAGCGCCTCCCCGGCGGCCGCGTCGAGCGCGTCGGCCTGGGCGGCCAGGTCGCCGGTGCCGCCGTCGGGCAGCTCCACCACGCTGACCGTCCGCCCGGTCGCCCGGATGGTCGCGGCCAGCCGCTGCAGCGGCTGCGCGTCGCCGCCGTAGCCGGGGACCAGCAGCACCGCGCCCGGCCGGTCCTGGGCCGGGATCGGCCGCGGCCCGCGGCGCAGCAGCGCCCGCCCGGCCAACCCGGCCGTGACCAGCACGGCGATCGCGGCGAGCACCGCGAACATGGCCCGGCGGCGTGGACTCATGCCCCATGTGTACCTCGCCGCCTGTAGTTGATGTCTTGACGGCCCACACAATCGGGCGTAAACAAAGGGGAAGCCAAATGAAACGGCGGTGAAACAACACGATGTACGCCGAGGAGCGGCAGCAGGCCATCCTGCGCATCGCCCGTGAACAGGGGCGGGTCGAGGTGGCCGGCCTGGCCGAGGAGCTCAACGTCACGTCGGAGACCATCCGGCGGGACCTGACCATGCTAGAGCGGGCCGGCGTGCTGCGCCGGGTGCACGGCGGGGCGATCCCCGTCGAGCGCATCGGCTTCGAGCCCGCCCTTGCCGCCCGCGACGCCGTGCTCGTCGAGGAGAAGGAGCGCATCGCCAAGCTCGCGCTCGCCGAGGTGCCCGCCGAGGGCGCCATCATTCTCGACTCCGGCACCACCACGATCAAGCTGGCGCACCTGCTGCCGGCCGACCGGGAGCTGACCATCGTGGTCAACTCGCCGGTCATCGCCACCATGCTGGGCACCCGCCCCAACCTCAACGTGCTGCTGCTGGGCGGCCGGGTGCGCGGCAAGACCCTGGCCACCGTCGACGACTGGTCGCTGCGGCCGCTCGCCGACCTCTACGTCGACGTGGCGTTCCTCGGCACCAACGGCATCTCGGTGGAGCGCGGGCTCACGACGCCCGACCCGGCCGAGGCGGCGGTCAAGCGCGCGATGATCCGCGCGGCCCGGCGCACGGTGCTGCTGGCCGATCACACGAAGCTCGGCAACGACTACCTCGCCCGCTTCGGCGAGCTGGCCGACCTGGACCTGCTCATCACCGACAGCCGGGCCGACGCCGACCTCGTCGGCGACGTCGAGGGTGCCGGCGTCCGGGTGGTCCGGGCATGATCGTCACCGTCACGCTCAACCCGAGCCTGGACCGGGCGATGGACATCGGCCGGCTGGCCCGCGGCGAGGTCATCCGGGCCACCGGTGCCCGGCTCGACCCCGGCGGCAAGGGCGTCAACGTGTCCCGGGCGCTGCTGGCCAACGGCGTCGCCTCCCTCGCGGTGCTGCCCTGCGGCGGCGACGAGGGCGGCCAGCTGGTGCGGCTGCTCAAGGCCGAGGGCGTCGAGGTCCTGGCGGTGCCCATCGCCGGCCGGACCCGCTCCAACATCACCCTGGCCGAGCCGGACGGCACGGTCACCAAGGTCAACGAGCCCGGCCCGGCGCTGCTGCGGGCCGAGTTCGAGGAGATCATCGACCGCGTGCTGGCCAGGGCCGGCAGCGCCGACTGGGTGGTGCTGTGCGGCAGCGTCCCGCCCGGCCTGCCCGCCGACGCCTACGCCCAGCTGTGCCGGCGGCTGCGCTCGGCCGGCATCCGGGTCGCCGTGGACACCAGCGGCCCGGCGCTGCGCGAGGCCGCGACCGCCGGGGCGACGCTGCTCAAGCCCAACCGCGACGAGCTCGCCGAGGTCGTCGGCGCGCCGCTGTCCGACCTCGGCGACGTCGTCGCCGCGGCGCAGCAGCTGCGCGCCTGGGGAGCCGGCACGGTGGTGGCCAGCCTCGGGGCCGACGGGGCCGTCCTCGTCGACGCCGAGGGCGTGGTCACCGGCACCTGCCCCGTCGCCCGGCCGCGCAGCACGGTCGGCGCCGGCGACGCGCTGCTGGCGGGGTTCCTCGCCGCCGGCGCCCACGGTGCCGCCGCGCTCGCGGAGGGCCTCGCCTGGGGCGCCGCCGCGGTGAGCCTGCCCGGCAGCCGCATGCCGGGCCCGTCAGACCTGATTCGCCACAACGTCACCATCCACCCCCGGCCGGACGAGCTCCGCCCCCTGCTGCGGTCCGGCCCGCCCTCCTGAAGGAGACACCCCCGTGACGAGCTACACACCTGCGGTAACCGGCTCGGGCTTCCGAGCCTCTGTGCAACGCGTCGGCGGTTACCTCGCCTCGATGGTCATGCCGAACATCGGCGCGTTCATCGCCTGGGGTCTCATCACCGCCCTGTTCATCCCGACCGGCTGGGTGCCCAACGCGCACGTCGCCCAGCTCGTCGACCCGATGATCAAGATCCTGCTGCCGGTGCTCATCGGCTACACCGGCGGCCGGCTGGTGCACGGCCAGCGCGGCGCGGTCGTCGGCGCGATCGCCACGATGGGCATCGTGGTCGGCGCCGACGTGCCGATGTTCCTCGGCGCCATGATCATCGGCCCGCTGACCGCGTTCATCCTCAAGCTGTGGGACGGGCTGATCGAGAACCGCGTCCGCCCCGGCTTCGAGATGCTCGTGGACAACTTCAGCGCCGGCATCATCGGCGGCGCGATGGCCGTCGGCGGCATCTACGGCATCGGCCCGGTCGTGGAGTGGCTCACCAAGCAGGCCGGCCACGGCGTGGACTGGCTGGTCGGCCACGACCTGCTGCCGGTCACCTCGGTCCTGGTCGAGCCCGCGAAGGTGCTGTTCCTCAACAACGCCATCAACCACGGCGTGCTCAGCCCGCTGGGTGTGGCGGAGGCGGCCGAGAAGGGCAAGTCCGTCCTGTTCATGATCGAGTCGAACCCGGGCCCCGGCCTCGGCCTGCTGCTCGCGTTCCTGCTCTTCGGCCCCCGCTCACTGCGCCCCAGCGTGCCGGCCGCGATCATCGTGCAGTTCCTCGGCGGCATCCACGAGATCTACTTCCCGTACGTGCTGATGAAGCCGAAGCTGATCGTCGCCATGATCTGCGGCGGCGCGGCGGGCGTGGGTACCTTCATGGTCACCGGCGCCGGCCTGGTCGCCACCCCGTCGCCGGGCAGCATCTTCGCCTACATGGCGGTGACGCCCAAGGGCGGCTACGTCGGCGTGCTGCTGGGCATCATCATCTCCGCCGCGGTCACCTTCGCCGTCTCGTCGTTGCTCCTGGGCTTCGGCCGGGGGGAGGCTGAGGAGGAGGACGCCGTCCTCGGCCCGGACGAGCAGACCATCGTCAACCCCGACGAGGCCGCCAACGCCCAGGTCAAGCTCAGCCGTCTGGAGGCGTGAGTATGCCGAGCATCAACGGTACCGATATCAAGAAGGTCGTCGTCGCGTGCGACGCGGGCATGGGCAGCAGCGTCATGCTGGCCAGCCAGCTCAAGCGGCAACTGGCCAAGAACTCGGTCACCGTGGAGCACACCCCGGTCAACTCCATCCCGGCCGACGCCGACGTCGTCCTGTGCCACGCGGGCCTCGCCGCCCGGGCCCGGGTCAGCGCGCCGGACAAGGTCATCGTCCCGTTCAAGGTCTTCATCGGTGACCCGGCGGTGACGAAGGTGGTGCAGGCCGTGCAGCGCGGCGGCGAGATCAGTGGGTGACCTGCTCGCCCGGGACGCGATCCGGCTCGATGAGCGGGCCGGATCGCGGGACGAGGCGATCCGCCGCTGCGGCGAGGTGCTGGTCGAGATCGGCGCGGTCGGTCCGGCGTACGTCGACGCGATGCTCGAGCGCGAGCAGAGCGTCTCCACCTACATCGGCGAGGGCGTGGCCATCCCGCACGGCACGCTGCACAGCAAGGAGACGATCCACCGCGACGCCCTGGCCGTGCTGCGCTTCCCCGACGGCGTCGACTGGGACGGCGCCGACGTGCGGGTCTGCGTCGCGATCGCGGCCGCCGGCGACGGCCACGTGGACATCCTCGCCCAGCTCGCCGAGATCCTGATGGAACCCGACCAGGCCGAGCGGCTCCGGGACGCTACCGATCCCGGCGAGGTTCTCGACCTGCTAGTGATGGAGTAGTCGTGAAAGTTGTGCGGTTCCACGCCCCCGGCGACGTGCGCATCGAGGAGGCGGCCGAGCCCACGCCCGGCCCCGCCGACGTCAAGATCCGGGTGCGGGCGTGCTCGACCTGCGGTACCGACGTGAAGATCTTCAATTTCGGCCATCACCACATCGTGCCGCCGCGGGTGATGGGTCACGAGATCGCGGGGGAGGTCGTCGAGGTCGGCTCGGACGTGTCCGGCTGGCAGCCCGGCGACCGGGTCCAGGTCATCGCCGCCATCCCGTGCGGGCGCTGTGCGGAGTGCCGGCGCGGCCGGATGACCGTGTGCCCGAACCAGGTCTCGATGGGCTACCACTTCGACGGCGGGTTCGCCGAGTACATGGTCGTGCCGCACAACGTCCTCGACGTCGACGGGCTCAACCGCATCCCCGACGGGCTGAGCTACGCCGAGGCGTCCGTCGCCGAGCCGCTGGCCTGCGTGCTCAACGGGCAGAACCTCGCCGCCGTCGGCGACGGCGACGACGTGGTCGTCATCGGCTCCGGCCCGATCGGCTGCCTGCACGTGCGGCTGGCCCGGGCCCGCGGCGCCGCCCGGGTGTTCCTGGCCGACCTCAACCGGGAGCGCCTCGACCTCGCCGCCGACCTGGTCCAGCCCGACGCCCGCATCCACGCCGGGGAGACCGACGTCGTCGACGCCGTGCTCAAGCTCACCGAGGGCCGCGGTGCCGACGTCGTCATCACCGCCGCCGCGGCCGGCGCGGCCCAGGAGCAGGCGGTGCAGATGGCCGCCCGGGAGGGCCGGATCAGCTTCTTCGGCGGCCTGCCGAAGGACAAGCCGATCATCGCGCTGGACTCCAACCTGGTGCACTACCGGGAGCTGACCATCGTCGGGGCCAACGGCTCCAGCCCGCAGCACAACAAGGAGGCGCTGCGGCTCATCGCCGACGGCGCCGTGCCGGTGAACGACCTCATCACCCACCGGCTGCCGCTGGACCGCGCGCTCGACGCCTTCGGCATCGTCGCCCGCGGCGAGGCGATCAAGGTCACCGTCGAGCCATAAGGAGGGCAAGCCGTGCCCGAACGTACCGTGGTCGTCGGCTCCGCCAGCGGCCTGCACGCCCGCCCCGCCGCGCTCTTCGTCGCCGCCGCGGCGAAGCTCGCGGTGCCGGTGACCATCCGCACCGAGACGTCGAAGAAGCCGGTGCCGGCCAAGAGCATGCTCGGCGTGCTGTCGCTGGGTGCCAAGCAGGGCACGCCGGTGACGCTCGAGGCCTCCGGCGACGGGGCCGAGGCGGCCCTGGCCGAGCTCGCGGACCTGCTCGCCCGCGACCTCGACGCGCCCGAGCCGGCCGCCGCGGACCTGGACGCCTCCGATGCCTGAGCTGCGCGGGATCGGCGTGAGCCCGGGCCGCGCGGCCGGCCCGGTGCTCCACCTCGCGCCGCCGCCCGCGCTGCCCGCCCCGCCCGCCGTGGCCGACGCCGCGGCGGAGCGGGACGCGGTCCGGCGGGCCGTCGCCCTCGTCGCCGAGGACCTGACCCGCCGGGCCGACGCCGCCGCCGACGGCACGGCCGCCGAGGTGCTGCGGGCACAGGTGCTCATGGCCACCGACGAGGCGCTCGTGGACGCCGCCGACGAGGCGATCGAGGCCGGCTCCGCCGCGCCGCACGCCCTGGCGGCGGCGCTCGCCGAGCACCGGGCGGCGTTCGAGGCGGCCGGCGGATACCTCGCCGAGCGGATCAGCGACCTCGACGACCTCCGCGACCGCCTGGTCGCGGCCTGTCTGGGCCTGCCGATGCCGGGCGTCCCCGCGCCCGGGCACCCGTTCATCCTCGCCGCCCGGGACCTGGCCCCCGCCGACACCGCCGGCCTGGACCCGTCGGTCGTGCTGGGTCTCGTGACGGCCGAGGGCGGACCGACGTCCCATACGGCGATCCTGGCCCGCACGCTGGGCATCCCAGCGGTGGTTCGCTGCCCGGAAATTTCTGACATATCGGATTTGACGGTCGTCGCCCTCGACGGGGGTTCCGGCGTTGTGTCGGCCGGCATCTCGGACGTGGACGCCGCAGCGGTGAACGCCGCCGCGGCGGCCCTGCGGAGCCGGCGGTCGGGTGACGAGGGTCCGGGACGGACCGCCGACGGGCACCCGGTCGCGCTGCTGGCCAACATCGGCTCCGCCCGCGACCTGATCACCGACGTGGAGGGGGTCGGGCTGTTCCGCACCGAGCTGCTGTACCTCGACCGGACCGAGGCGCCCGGCGAGCAGGAGCAGGTCGAGGCGTACACGGCGGTCTTCGCCGCCCTGCCCGGCCGCAAGGTCGTCGTGCGCACGCTCGACGCGGGCGCCGACAAGCCGCTGCCGTTCCTGCGCCTGGCCGACGAGCCCAACCCCGCCCTGGGCATCCGCGGCCTGCGCGTCGCCCGCCGCGCCCCGCAGGTCCTCGCCACCCAGCTCGCCGCCATCGCGACCGCGGCCGCCGCCACCGACGCCGACGTGTGGGTGATGGCCCCGATGGTCGCCACCGCCGCGGAGGCGGCCGAGTTCGCCGCCGCCTGCCGGGCCCACGGCCTGCCCACCGCCGGGGTGATGATCGAGGTGCCGGCGGCCGCGCTGCGCGCCGGCGTGATCCTGCGCGACGTGGACTTCCTGAGCATCGGCACCAACGACCTCAGCCAGTACACGTTCGCCGCCGACCGCATGTGCGGCGACCTCGCCGAGCTGCTCGACCCCTGGCAGCCCGGGCTGATCGCGCTGATCGCCGCCTGCGCCACCGCCGGCGCCGAGGCGGGCAAGCCGGTCGGCGTCTGCGGCGAGTCCGCGGCCGATCCCGATTTCGCCCTGGTACTGACCGGACTGGGCATCTCCAGCCTGTCCATGGCCCCGCGCAGCATCCCGGCGGTCCGCGAGGCCCTCGCCGCCCACACCCTCGACGAGTGCCGCCAGATCGCCAAGGCCGCCCTGGCCGCCGACACCCCCGAGGCGGCCCGGGCCGCCGTCCACCTCCGCCCCGTCGCCTGAGCGGGGCGGCAACCGGCCGCGCCCCGTGTGACTCTGAACGGTGTGCAGCCGCCCGCCGTGATCGACCTCGACCGCCCCGTCCCCGCGTCACCTCCGCGGCGGCGGGGCGGCCGGCGGCCGGCCGCCGGGCTGCTCCTCGCGGGCGTGCTGGTGCTCGCCGCCGGCGCGCAGCGGATGCCGGCGCCGGACCCGGTGGTGCGGCTGTCCGGCATCGGGGTCGGCGACATCCGGGTCGACGGCCGTGCCGTCTACCTGGTGCGCCGGCCCGATGTGGACCGGGCGTTCGTGGAGGCGTACCGGATGCCGGGCGGGACACCGCGATGGGTCCTGCCGGTCCCGGTCGCCGCGCACATCGCGGCCGTCGAGGGCGACCGGGTGGTGCTGGCCGTGTCCGAGCCGGGGCGCCCCTGGGCGTCGGCGCTGGTCGGTCGCGACGCCGGCACCGGGGCGCAGGTGTGGCGGCGGACCGGGCACGAGCCGTCGGCCTACGGCACGGCGGGCGCCTCCGGCGTGCTGGTCACCGACGTCTACCCGCCCGGCGGCGACCCCCGGGAGCAGCTGCGGCGGCCCGCCTCCCGGATGGCCGGCGTCGACATCCGCACCGGGGAGCTGCGGTGGTCGCTGGACACCCCGGCGGACACCATGCGGGACCTCGTGTTCACATCGGCCGGCCGCTTCGGGATCGCCGAGCTCGACCCCGGCGGCACCCTGCGGATTCGCGGCGCCGAGTCGGCCGAGGTGGTGCGGACGGTCCGGCTGGACCTCCCCGACCGGGTCGGCGGCTTCTTCATCTTCGGCGACCGGCTCCTCGCCTACCGCTCGGGGCTGGGCAGCTTCCTGGCCAGCGCCGTGTTCGACCTGGCCACCGGGCGGCGGCTGTGGCAGCGCACCGACGAGCCGGACGGCATCGCCCTGTGGTTCTGCGGCGGGCTGCTGTGCACCGGCACCGGGCTGGAGATCGCCGCGCTGGACCCGGACACCGGCCGCGAGCTGTGGCGCCTCGACGGCTGGACCGGCCTGAGCCGGCTCGACGACCGGCACATGCTGGCCACGCGGCGGTACGCGGACGTCAAGGACCCGTGGCTGAGCACGATGGTCGTCGACGCCGCGACGGGCCGGACGGTCCGCCGGTTCGACGGGTGGGACGTGCTGGACGTGGACCCCGCGCGCGGTGTGCTGGTGGCCGGCCGCGCCCCGGCGGGACCCTCGCTGATCGGGTGGCTCGACGGCGCCACCGGTGCCGTGCGGGTGATCGGCCGGGCGGCGGAGCACTGGTCGACGCCGCCGCTGTGCGTCGCCGGGCAGGTCTTCGTCGCCTGCCGCTCCGGGGACGTCCGGGTCTGGGCGCTGCCCCATTGAATCCGGCGCGCCGGTTCTCTATGGTGTGCCGTACCACCCCTGATCGACAACTTTCGATCGGCGGGTCGATGGAACGTTTCAATCCAGGTGGCGGCCTGGAGCTCGACCCCACTCTGGAGGGTTCATGCACCGACTCCTGACCGCCCTCGTCCTGCTCGCCGCCGCCGCCGTCGCGCTGGCCGCGCCGGGCCCGGCGCACGCCGCCTACCAGACCACCGTCACGAACTTCGACGCCGCCGGCCACCAGGTCGTCCGGCTCGACACCCGCGGCAACGCCGTGGACGCCCACGACGGGCACATCGCCGTCTTCGACGGCGTCCACTACCTCTACGGCACCGCCTACGACTGCGGCTACCGCTGGCAGCAGGCGGGCACGCCGTTCTGCGGCTTCAAGGTGTATACCTCCAGCGACCTGGTGCACTGGATCGACCGCGGCTACCTGTTCGACGCGACCACGGGCACGTGGCAGTCCCGCTGCAACGGCAACACCTACGGCTGCTTCCGCCCGCACGTCGTGCGCAACGCCTCGACCGGGCAGTACGTGCTGTGGATCAACGTGTACGACAACAGCGTCGGCTACCGCGTCTTCACCGCGAGCTCGCCGACCGGCCCGTTCACCGAGGCGCCGGTGCCGACCCTGGCCGTCAACAACACCGCGCCGGTGGGCGGGGTCAACAACGGCGACCACTCGGTCCTCGTCGACGACGACGGCACGGCCTACCTCGCCTACACCGACTGGCGCAGCTCCGGCGACATCGTCGTCGAGCGGCTCAACGGCACCTACCTGTCCGGCACCGGCAGCTATACCCGGCTGCACCAGTCCGCCACCGAGGCGCCGGCGCTGTTCAAGCGCAACGGGACGTACTACATCACCTACTCCGACCCGAACTGCGGCTACTGCGGCGGCACCGGCACCTCGTACCGGACCGCGACCAGCCCGCTGGGCACCTGGTCGGCGGCCACGAAGATCACCACGAACTCGTGCGGCGGGCAGCCCGCGTTCGTGTCGGCGATCCCGACCACCTCCGGCACGACGTACCTCTACGCCAGCGACCTGTGGAACAACGCCAACCCCAACGAGGCCCTGGCCAACTATTTCTGGGCCCCGCTGAGCTTCGGCACGGGCGGCGCCATCGGCTCGATCACCTGCTCGGCCACGTTCTCGCTCGACCTCAGCAGCGGCGGTGCCGGCGGCCAGCAGCCCTCGCCCGACACCGACCAGGCCGACGGCGCCGCCGGCTTCCAGTCGTGGTGCGACATCGGCCGGACCATCGCCCGCGTGCAGACCTTCGTCCCGGCCCGGTCCGGCACCCTCACCTCCGCGTCCTACGCCACCTACCAGAGCGGCAACCCGGACGCCGGCCTCGAGGTGGCCGTCTACCAGACCAACGCCGCGTTCCAGCCCACCGGCGCCGCCCTGTTCGACACGGTGCTGCCCACCTACTCGATCGGCTGGGCGCCGCGGGACGCCACCGTCTACCCGAACATCCCGGTCACCGCGGGCGCGCGCTACGGCATCGTGGTGAAGTCGGCCAACACCGCCGGCTGCTACGGCCTGCTCTACAGCGACGCCTCGCCGTACCCGGGCGGCGGCGAGGCCTACAGCAGCGACACCGGCGCGACGTTCCGCGCCGAGTCCGGCCGGTCGGCGAAGTTCACCACCACCGTCAGCGGCCGGGCCGCCCTGCCCGCCGGCCAGGTCCCGGCCGGGTTCACCCGCTGCGCCGGCGAGTTCGGCGTCTGCACCGTGCCCGTGCCCTCGGTCGTGGCCTACGGGGCGGGCACGCTCGTCTACCAGACCGTCCCCGCCGGGACCGTGCCCTGCACCACCGCCGCCTTCGGCACCGACCCGGCCTTCGGGACGGTGAAGTCGTGCTACGTGGCCGCGGCGGGCGGCCCGCCCGGCTACACCCGCTGCGCGGGCGAGAACGAGACGTGTCCGATCAGCGGCACCCGCACCGTGGCCTACGGGGCCAACGGCGCCTACGCCTACCGCTCCGTGACCGGGTCGACGCCCTGCTCCAACGCCGTTTTCGGCGACGCCTTCCACCTGGTCGTGAAGGCCTGCTACAGCGCGCCGTGACGGTCGGGTCCCCGACACCGGCGGCCAACCCTTGGGGCCGGTGTCGGGGATCGCCCCCAATGTCGCGCACCCCGCCGGCCGATTGACTGATGTCATCGCCCGGCCGCACCCCGCGGCCGGGATCGGCTGGTGAGGAGTAGCGAGATGTCATCGCAACGGAACTGGTCACGCTGGGCGCTGCGGGCCGGCGTGGCGGTCCTGGGCGCGGCCGCGGTCGTCGCCGTAGGCGTCATGTCGGCGACCGCGGGCAAGGAGGGGCCGCGCGGGACGCCCGCCGCGGCGGGGCCGACCGGCAAGGTGCCCGCGGGCTTCGCCTCGTGGACGGAGGTCATGGCCCTGCAGGACCGGCTCAACCGCGCGGGCGAGCGGGTGCTGGCCGCCGCGCACGGCGAGGGCGGCGAGGGCTTCGGCGCGATCGTCGCCGACCCGGAGCAGCGCAAGCTGCAGGTGTACTGGAAGGGCACCGTGCCGGCGCCCGTCGAGCACCTGTTCGGGCAGCTGCGGGCGGACGTGCCGGTCGAGGTGCGGCCGGCCCGCTACAGCGCCGCCGAGCTGCGCGGCGAGATGGACCGGCTGCTGGCCGACCCGGCCGCGCAGCCGCTGCGGATCAGCTCGGTCGCGCCGCTGGCCGACGCGAGCGGCCTGCACATCGGCGTCGAGCGGACGGCCACCGTGGCGGCCCAGGCCACGGCCGCTGCCGCCGTCCGGGTGCCGGTGCAGTGGGAGTACGAGGCCCGCACGGCGCTCGCCGCGGACCGGTGGCACGACACCGCGCCGTTCTGGGGCGGCTCGATGATCGAGAGCAACATCGGCACGTGCACCAGCGGGTTCGCCGTCTCCGTCGGCGGCCAGAAGCGGCTGCTCACCGCCGGTCACTGCGTGGACGGCCAGGACCTGATCGCCACCGGCTCGACGCAGTTCACCTTCGGCGAGCCGCGGCAGAACATCGGCTTCGTGCAGAGCAAGGACGCCCTCCGCGACGTCGCGACCTTCCAGGCCAACTCGGACGGGAAGATCTACACCGGGCCGAACACGGCGAACACGAGCTTCTTCGCGCACGTGGTCGGCACCCAGGAGAGCTTCAAGGGCAACTTCGTGTGCGTCAGCGGCGCGCTGTCGGGCGCGCAGTGCCCGGACGTGAAGGTCACCCTCGTGGACGAGTCGTTCACCACCACCACCGGCCAGAGGTTCGAGCACATGGTGCGGGCGGAGTCGCAGAGCCACAGCGCCGTCGGCGGCAACGGTGACAGCGGGGCACCGGTCTACGTGGTCACGACGGGCGCGTTCAACGTGCTCGCGATGGGCACGTTCAGCGCCACCCGCACGGGCCCGGCCTTCGACGTGCCGTGCCCGGGTGTGCCGGCCGGCTCCGGCCGCTCGTGCTCGTGGTCGATCGACTACGCGCCGATCAACGGGTCGCTGGCGGCGCTCGGGGCGTCGATCATCACCGGGTGAGCCGGTGGTCAACCGATCGGGCGGGGAGCCGGCACCGGCTCCCCGCCCTCCGGCCATCCGTTGACGATCTCCGCCATCGCGCGCCGGTCGGTGACCCGCAGCTTGCGGTACACGCTGCTGAGGTGCACCTCGACGGTCTTGGGCGTGACGAACAGCCGCTGCGCGATGGCCCGGTTGGAGTGGCCTAGCGCGGCCAGGCCGGCGACCTTGTACTCGCTCGGGGTGAGCACCCGCGGCCCGGACCGGTCCCGCCCGGCCGCCCGCGCCCCGGCCGCGCGCAGCTCGGCGCGGGCCGAGCGGGCCAGCACCGTGGCGCCGCACACCTGCGCCAGCTCGAGCGCCTCGGCCAGGTGGGTGCGGGCGTCGGCCCGCCGGCCCGCGCGGCGCAGCGCCGAGCCGAGGTCGCGCAGCGCGGTCGCGTGCTCCAGCCGGGCCGGCGACGGCGCCAGGATCGCGGCCGCCTCGGCCAGCCGGTCCAGGCCCTCCGGCCCGCCGGTGAGCAGGCCGAGCACCCGCAGCGCGTGCCCGGTGGCGCGGGGCGCGCCCCAGCGGCGGGCCCGGCGCAGGCTCTCCGCGGCCAGCTCGCGGGCCTCGGCGGAGCGGTCGAGCAGGTGCAGCGCGAGGGCCGCCCGGGTGCGCCACGGCACGAACGCCGGGTTGTCGAACCCGTGCCGGGCGAAGGACTCCCCGGCGGCCAGCGCCGACGCGGCGGCGTCGGCGTGGCGCTCCCGCGCGTGGTGCAGCGCCGCCCGCGCGTCGAGGTAGAGGTACCAGGGCCCGATCGGCGGCGCCGGGTCGGGCACGCCGATCCAGCGCATCGTCGCCGCGGCCTCGTCGAGGCGGCCCTGCTCGATCAGCGTCAGCATGAGGTACGGCCCGGCGAACGGCCGCCCGGCGCCGATCCCGGCGACCTCCGCCGCCCGGATGGCGCCGCGCAGGTCGGCCTCGGCCTCGGCCAGCTGGCCCCGCCAGTACCAGCCCATGCCGCGGAAGGTGAGCACGCCGGTGAGCGCGAACTGCGAGCCGGTGCGGTGCGCGGCGGCGACGGCGGCGTCGAGCAGGCCCATCGCGCCGGGCCGGTCGGCGGCCAGGAGTGTCGCCCAGCCGCCGTGCAGGGCCGCGTCGCCGAGGGCCTCGCGGACCAGCAGGCCGTCGCCGATGCCCCGCTCGGCCCGGGGCACGCCGCCCGGGTCGCCGGCCATGCCGTCGTGCATGGCGAGCACGCAGTCGAGCATCCGCCCGCCGGCGGACTCGTGCGGGGGCAGGTCGCGCAGGGCGGCCAGCTCTGCGGCGCGGGCCGGTGCGCCGTGGCGGGTGAAGTACATCGCCATGTTGACCCGGGTCGCGATCAGCCGGCGGCGCAGCTCCTCGTCGTGCGCGGGCACCCAGCCCTCGGCCCGGGCCAGCAGGGCGAGGGCCTCGTCGTTGCGGCCGGTGTACGACAGGGCGCGGCCGAGGGTGTAGGCGATGACGGCCCGCGGCCGCGGCTCGGCGGTGAGGTCGAGGGCCTCGCGCAGGTAGGCGACGCCGGCGCCGACGTCGACGAGGGTGGACGCGGTGCCGGCCCGGGTGAGCAGCTCCAGCCGCGCCTCCCGGCCGGCCGGCTCGGCGAGGCAGCGCTCGAGGTAGGCGACGGCCGCGTCGGGCGCGCCCCGGCCGAGCGCCCCGTCCGCCGCCCGGCGCAGGGTCCGGGCCGACTCCGGGTCGCCGTCGGCCGGGATGCGCAGCAGGTGCGCGGCGCCCCGCTCGGCGGGGGCGCCGCCGGCGGCGAGCAGCCGGGCCGCCCGCCGGTGCCAGTCGGCCTTGCCGGCGAGGCCCATGCCCTCGTACACGGCCGTGCGCACGAGCGGGTGGACGAACTCGTAGCGCCCGGACGCGCCGCCGCCGGGCAGCGGCGGCAGGGCGCCGCCCTGTTCGGGGCCGGCGCCGGCCCCGCCGCGGGCGGAGGCGCCGTCCGCGGGCAGCGGCCGCGGGATGTCGGCCCGTTCCAGGTCGGTGACGTCCCCGAAGCGGGCGGGGGTGCCGTCGGCGGGCAGCGGGCGCAGGATGTCGGCGCGTTCCAGGTCGGCGACGGCGGCCAGGGCGGCCGGCAGCCCCACGCCGGCCAGCTCGGCGGCGGTCGCGAGGGTCGCCTCGCCGCCCAGCGTCGCCACCGCCCGGGCGACCCGCACGCCGGCGTCGGGCAGCCCGTCGAGCCACAGCCGCACCCGGCGGCCGACCGCGTCGGTGCGCAGGCCGGCGATCCGTTCCGCGTTGCCGGCGGTGGCGGCGATGCCCCGCAGCTGCACGGTCTCGGCGAGCTCCCGCAGCAGCAGCGGGTTGCCGCCGGCCGCGGCGTGGCAGGCGGCGAGGAAGGCCGGGTGGGCGGTGCCCGGCAGCAGCGCCTGCAGCACCTCGGCCCCGGCCGGCGGGCTCAGCGGCGTGAGCGGCAGCACCCGGCACGCGTCGTCGGCGCTGATGAGGTCGAGCAGCTTGCGCGGGGCGTCCGGCTCGCCCGGGCGGGCCGACCCGGCCACGAGCAGCCGCAGGCCGTCCAGGCGCGGCAGCAGGTACGCCAGGAACCGCAGCGACGCCTCGTCGGCCCAGTGCAGGTCGTCGCAGAACAGCGCCAGCGGCCGGCCCTTGCACGCGTTGGCGACCAGCCAGTAGAGGCTGTGCAGGCTGGCGAAGTCCCCGGCCGCCGGCGCGCCGCCGACCGTGTCCAGCACCGCCGCGGCCGGCGCCGCCGCCCCGGCGAACAGCGCCGCCCGCCGGCGCGGATCCAGGGCGGACAGCGCCGGCTCGGCGAGCTGCCGCACGACGCCGAAGCCGAACTCCCGCTCCAGCTCCGCGCCGCGCGCGGACAGCACCGCGAAGCCGGCCCGGGCGGCGACCCGCCGCGCCTCGGCCAGCAGCCGCGTCTTGCCCAGCCCCGCCGCCCCGGCCACCAGCACGAACCGGCCGGACCCGGCGCCGGCCGCCGTCGCCGCCGCGGCGAGGGCCTCCAGCTGGTCGTGCCGCTCCAGCAGCGGGCGGTCCGGTGCGGCATTCGTGCTCATCGCTGTCAGCCTAAGACCCCTGTCTAGCAACTTCCGGTTGCGCAACGCACCGGGCCGGCGTAGGGTTTGGTGCAACCGAAGGTTGCAGGAGGGGTCATGGAGTTCGGGACCATTGAGCGCGAGGTCTTCATCGAGGCGTCGCCCGAGGTCGTCTTCGAGGTGGTGAGCAGCCCAGAGCACCTCAAGCAGTGGTGGCCGGACGACGCGCACTACGACATGACGCCCGGTGCGCCAGGGGAGATCGTGTTCGGCGACCGCGACGCCGGCGGGGCGGTGGTGTCGTTCACCGTCGTCGACGCGCGCCCGCCGACGATGTTCGCGTTCCGGTGGACGCACCCGGCCGGCGAGCCCGCGGCCGAGGGCAACTCGCTGCTGGTCACGTTCGACCTGGCCCCGTCGCGGGGCGGCACGCTGCTGAAAATGACCGAGACCGGCTTCCGCGAGATGGGCTGGGAGGTCGCGCTCCTGGAGCAGCAGTACCGCGACCACGTCACCGGCTGGGACTTCTACCTGCCGCGGATCGCGCCCTACGTGGTGCGGCTGGGGGCGCGGCCGTGAGCGCCGCGGTGGCCGAGCCGGTCGACGACGAGCTGTGGTCCGCGATCGGCGACCCGACCCGGCGGCGGATGCTCGACCTGCTGCTCGCCGACGGCGGCGGCACGGCGACCACGCTGAGCCGGCAGGTGCCGGTCACCCGGCAGGCGGTCGCCAAGCACCTCGCCGTGCTCGACCGGGCCGGGCTGGTCCGGTCGGTGCCGGCCGGGCGCGAGCGGCGCTACCGGGTGGACGACGCCCAGCTCGCCAGGGCGGTGGCCCAGCTGTCCGCGGTCGGCGCGGCCTGGGACGCCCGGCTGCGGCGGATCAAGCGGATCGCGGAGGCGATGCAGCGCAGTACCGAACCATCAGGAGGATGACGGTGGAGTTCATGTACCACTGCAGCACCAAGTGGGCCTCCTACCTCATGAGCCTCAAGTCCCTGGTCGAGACCGGCGCGGGCGCCCCGTCCCCGCGTGACGTGCAGCTCAGCGACCGGCACTGAGCAGGGCCGCGACGACGCCGCCGACCATGGCGAAGGCGACGACCCAGGCGACGAACAGCGCCGGGTGGTGCCAGCGCGGCACGGGCGCCGGGCCGGCGGCGCCGGCCCGGCGCAGGGCCTCGGCGGCCTCGGCGGCGGCCGGGCGCCGGGCCGGGTCGGTCTGCAGCAGCGCCAGCAGCAGCGGGGTGAGCGGGCCGGCCAGCACCGGCGGGTCGGGCGGGTCCGACCGCACGGCGGCGAGCTGCTCGGCGGCGGTGGGGCGGAAGAACGGCGGGCGGCCCTCCACGCTGAAGTACAGCGTCGCGCCGAACGACCACAGGTCGCCCGGCGCGCTCGACTCGCCGTCGCGCAGCCGCTCGGGCGCCACATAGGCCGGCGACGCCACCAGCGGGCCGGCCTCCGGCGCGGCGTCGAGCAGGGCCACCCCGAAGTCGCCGAGCAGGATCCGCCCGTCGCCGGCGACCAGCACGTTGTGCGGCTTCACGTCGCGGTGCAGCACGCCCGCGGCGTGGGCCGCGCTCAGCCCGGCCAGCACCGCCTGGCCCACCCGGGCCGCCTCGGCCGGGGCGAGGGGCCCGTCCTCGCGGACCACCGTCTCCAGGTCGCGGCAGGCGACGTACTCCATGACGATCCAGGCCCGGCCCTCGCCGAGCAGCACGTCGTAGACGCGCACCACGTTCGGGTGGGCCAGCCGGGCCGCCGCCCGGGCCTCCTGCACGCTACGCGTCCACAGCGCCGCGGTGATGCCGGGCACGGGCAGGATCTCCTTGACCGCCACCCGGCGATCGAGGAGGTCGTCGTGGGCGAGCCACACCCGGCTCATGCCGCCGGTGCCGATGATCTTCTCCAGGTGGTACCGCTTCATGTGAAGGCTTCGTGGCCGGCGCCCCGGGCGGATTGCCCGGCGGCGTCCGGCGGTACCGAAGCCAGGGAAACCACGGCGGCCGGGGGCAGGTCGACGGCGATCAGCGTGCCGCCGCCCGGGTTGCCGGCCGCCACGATCGTGCCGCCGTGGCGGGCCACCACCCGCTGGCAGATCGCCAGGCCCAGCCCGGTGCCGGCGTAGCCGCGGTCGGCGTGCGCCCGGTGGAACGAGGTGAACACGCGGGAGCGCTGGTCGGCCGGGATGCCGATGCCGCGGTCGGCGACCACGATGCGGACCCCGCCGGCCCGGGCCTCGGCGCCGATGCGCACCTCGGCGGTGTGTTCGGGGGCGGTGTACTTCAGCGCGTTGCCGATGAGGTTGTCGAACAGCTGCCGGAACATCCCCGGGTCGGCCCGCACCACCGGCAGCGGCCCCCGCTCGATCGCGGCGGCGGCGGCCTCGCCGCGCTCCGCGGCCACATCCTCGACCAGCCGGTCCAGGTCGACCGGGGCCAGGTGCAGCGGCGCGTCCCGGGCGGTGGCGTAGGCGAGCAGGTCATCGATGAGCCGCCGCATCCGCTCGACGCCGCCGCGCACCCGCGCGACGAGCCGGGCCGGCTCGGGCGCGACGGCCGCGTCCCAGGTGTCGGCGAGCAGCTCGGCGTAGCCGGCGATGGTGGCCAGCGGCGCCTTGAGGTCGTGCGCGGCGATGCCGGCGAACGCGGCCAGCTCCGCCTCCCGCTCGCGCAGCGCGGTCACGTCGTAGCCGGTGGCGACCGCGCCGGCGATCGCACCGTCGGCGCCGCGCAGAGGCCGCGCGTCGACCAGCAGGTGCCGGTCGGCGCCGCCGGGCGTGCGCAGCAGCATCTCGTGCTTGTCGACGGTCTCGCCGCGCAGCGCCCGGGCGAGCGGGTGCGGCCCGTCGGCGGCGTCGCGGACCGCGTCGAGCTCCGCGATGGTGCGCGGGTCGCCGCCGCCCGGCCGCCGGCCCCGGGCGGGCCGGTTGAGGTGCACGATGTCGCCGCGGGCGTCGCAGGTGAGCACCGCGACGTCGACGGCGTCGAGGACCTGGGCGAGGTACTCGCTCTGCGCCCGCAGCCGCAGCCGGGCCTGCCCGGCCGCCTCGAGCCGGGCGTTGATCGCGGCGGCGAGCGCGCGGACCTCCGGCGGCCCGGTCACCGCCGCCCGGGCCGTGTCGTCGCCGCGGCCGAGCCGCTCGAAGACGCTCTGCAGGTTGCGCAGCGGGTCGACGAGGTGCCGGCGGGCGTTGCGGCCCAGCCGCAGCGCGATCCCGGCCGAGGCGAGCGCGATGAGCGCGAGGGCGGCCTCCAGGGCGAGCCCGGCGGCGCGGAACCGGCCGGCGTCGGCCCGGCGGCGGGCCTCGACGGCGGCGTCGACGGCCCGGTTGGCCGCCCGGAACCGGTCGAACAGGTCCCGGCCGGCGTCGTCGCCGGCACCGGGGGCGCCGGGCGGGACGGACGCGGCCGGGATCGCGAAGCGGACGAGCCAGCGCTGGGCGGCCTCGTCCTGGCGCTGCAGGGCGGCCCGCACGGCCGGGTCGTCGTAGCGGCGGGCGTCGCGCAGGGCGAGCGGGTAGTCGCCGGCGCCGCGCCGGTAGGGCTCCAGCCGGGCCGGGTCGCCCGTGCCGCGGTAGTCGCGCACGCCGGTGTCGGCGTCGGTGAGGTCGGCCAGGATCCGGTGGTTGGCGGCGGCCGCGGCGGCGTTGCCGGCCAGTGCCCGGTCGAGCCCGTCCAGCAGGAACCGGCCGGCGAGCAGGCGGGCGACGCCGAGCGACAGCAGCACCACGACCAGCCAGGCGAACTGCCGGCGCAGGGTCACCGCGATTGGCTTCGGCACGCATCACCCCCCGGGCGACACTTACCGTAACTCGATCACTGCGCAGGGCGATCCTTTTTGGGGAGTTTCGAGACGACCCAGCGGTACGACTCGTCCAGCGCCTCGAGGATCTCCTCGTCGGGGATGGCCCCGCCCAGCCGCAGGGTGTTCCACCCGCTGCGGCCGATGTAGGCCATCGCGGTCGCCTCGCCGGGGTAGCGGTGCAGCCACTCGTCGGCCGCCTCCCGGGTCGGCGCGCACTTGAGCCCGACCGCGTCCGCCCCGACGAACGCGAAGATCTTCGGCCCGACCTTCGCCACGACGTCGCCCTCCCACGGCTCGTCCCGCCAGGCGCCGGGCTTGGCCAGACAGTGCGTGAGCAGCTCATCCCTGGTCATGACCGCCGACGCTACCGCAGCCGGGCCGGCGCCGGGCGGGGCCGGGCACCCCCGCGCGGGGGGTGCCCGGGTGGTGCCGTCAGGAGCCGATCAGCAGGCCGTAGTCGGCCATCGCCATGGCGATGTCGGACTGCGCCCAGAACCGGTGGAACGTGAAGGTCGGGGCCGGGCCGGTGCCGTTGAGGTACGCCTGCACGGCCGGCCAGCTCGGGTCGCTCTTGTAGAAGGACCGGATGTCCAGGAACGACTTGCCGGGGGCGATCACGTCGCCGTTGGGCATGACGCCGCTGTAGCCGGACGGGATGTAGAGGCCCTGCTGGTTGCTCGACGACCACACGTCGTCGAACCGGTTGTAGTCGGTGCGGGTCTCCGGGATGCCCACGCCCTGCGCGTCG
The DNA here is from genome assembly GCF_050948465.1 of Dactylosporangium sp. CA-092794. NCBI lineage: Bacteria > Bacillati > Actinomycetota > Actinomycetes > Micromonosporales > Micromonosporaceae > Dactylosporangium > Dactylosporangium sp. CA-092794. Next base: position 6,562,011 of record NZ_CP192044.1, read on the forward strand.
GCGTGCAGCCAGATGCCGTCGAGCAGCTTCTTGGCCGTGGTCTTGGCCGGCGCGTTGTTCGCCTTGGCGCCGTAGTAGGTGAGCAGCCGCGCGTAGGCGGCGGCGACACCCACGTCGGTGCCGGTGCTGACCACCGAGACGTGCAGGTTGGTGTTGGCGGCCGGGCTGGCAGGGTTCCAGGTGGCCGGGGCGCCGGTCCAGGACAGCGTGTCGGGGATCTTGAAGTCGCCGGTCGAGGTGAACGACGTGTTCGCGATCGCCCAGCTCACCCACTTGTCCAGCAGCGCCTTGGCCTTGACGTCGCCGGTCGCGTAGTAGTACTCCGCGACCCGCTCCACGGACCAGGCCTGGAAGCCGAACCACTGGTTGGACGGCGGGTCGTGGTACACCGGCTGCACGTCGTAGAACATGCCGTAGAACGTCGGCGTGCCGGCCGGGGGAGCGGAGTAGTTGCCGCCCCAGCTGTTCGTCGCGCCGCCGGCGAAGGCGCCCTCGGACGACTGCAGCCACTGGTAGAACTCCAGCTGCCGGCCGAGGCTGGTCTGCCAGTCGGCCTTGGCGGTCGGCGACCTCGGGGTCAGCGCCGCCACGTTCGACAGCGCGTAGGCGGCCAGGGGGTTCTGGTAGCCCTGGTGGTTGTGGCTGGAGCCGATCCGCCAGGACCACTGCCCGCCCAGGTCGCCGCCCCAGGCGTAGTACCACGACAGCAGGTAGGCCGAGGAGTCCTTGCCGGTGCCGGCCGGGCAGGCGGTGGAGGTGCAGCCGGGCTTCTTGAAGTACTTGTCGTACATCGCGTAGCGCAGGTAGTCACCCATCTTCGCGGCCTTGGCGACGGTCGCCGCCACGTCCGCCTGCTTGTTCTGCGCGGTCGCCCACTGCAGCGCCCAGTAGGCCGCCTCGACCGCGCGGGCGTCGGCGTCGGGGGCGTCGGTGTAGCGCCACTGCTTGGCCGGGGTGCCGTCGATGAACAACGGCAGGTAGCCCCCGTTGGCCTTGGCGCCGTAGGCGAACGTCTCGCAGGACGGGTGGGCGACGGTCTCCCACACCGACTCCTGCGGGCCGCGCTGGTAGGTGTTGATGTAGCTCACCTTGGAGCCGGGCTGCGGGGTGCAGGAGCTGTAGCCGTAGACGTTGTCCACGTCCTCCAGCCAGTGCATGCCGTAGACGTCGGTGTTGCCGTAGGTGGAGACCAGCTCGCTGTAGATCGGGTCGGCGCCCACCTTCACCGAGGAGTCCAGGTGCCCGCCCTGCTGCGGGTACAGGCTCGGCTCGGCCGCCTCGGGCGCGTAGTCGGCCGGGTCGGACGCGTTGTAGTTGTTGGTGGTCTGGTTGGCGTGGATGGGGATGATGTACTTCTCCATCGTGTCCCACGCCTTGTTGAACGGGGCCCAGTCCTGCTTGACCCGGCCGTACTGCGCCTCCAGCCAGAGCCAGAAGCTGAACGCCTCCGACGTCGTCTCGTGGCCCCAGTCGGGCGCCTCGACGACGAGGGTCTCGATGGCGTGGTAGGGCACGCCCTCGCCGGAGAAGTACCCGCTGCTGTGGATCTTGTTGTACTGCTCCAGGAACCGCTGCACGTAGACGCCGCCGGCCACGTCGTCGTCGCTCTCGTTGGCGGTGACGGACGCCGACGCCCAGCCGGTGGCGGTCAGGCCGATCGTCGCGGTGCCGTTGGTGCTGTCCGCGTCCTGGGCGGCGGCGACGGTGACCGTCTGGGCGGTGTTCCAGTTGGCGGTGGTGAACGTCAGCGCCGCCGGGGTGGCGGTGATGTCGGTGTCGCCGGTCCGCGCGACGGCCACGGTCACGTTGCCCGTGGGCGCCTGGTTGAGCTTGACCGACAGCGGCGTGGAGCCGCCCTCGGGCACGGTCAGCACGCTCGGGGTGGCCACGATCTGCGGCCCGGTGACCGGGTCGACGAAGACCGGCACGGCGGTGGAGGTGCCCACCGCGCCCCGGCTGTCGTAGGCCTTGGCCTGCAGGCTGTAGGCCGCGGTCTGGGCCGGCACGCCGGCCCAGTCGTAGGTGAACGGCGCGGTGGTGTCCGTGCCGAGCAGCAGCCCGTCGTGGTAGAACTCGACCTTGGCGATGGTGTCGCCGGTGTCGGGGTCGGTCGCGCTCGCCGCCATGGAGATCGTGGCCGGGGCGGTGTAGCGCGTGTTCGCCGCCGGGGCGGTCAGCGTCACGGCGGGTGACTGGTTCGGCCCGGTGCAGGCGACGCCGTTGAGGGCGAAGTCCGTCGGGTCGGCGTTGGTACCGCTGTACGCCGCGTTGAAGCCCGGGTTCACGGTCCCGTTCGCCGGCAGGCTGCCGTTCCACGGGGCGTTGCGGATCGTCACCGCGTTGCCGGTCTGGGTGTAGTCGCCGTTCCAGCTCTGCTGCAGCTGCTGGTTCCCGGCGAAGTGCCAGGTGACGTTCCAGGTGCTCAGCGCGTCGCCGAGGTTCTTGACGACCAGGTCGCCGGTGAAGCCGGTCGGCCACTGGCTGCGCACGGTGTAGGTCACCTGGCAGCCGGCGGCGGCGTGGGCGGTGCCGGCCGGCAGGGCGGCCAGGCCGCCGGCGACGAGCACGCCGACGGCCAACGCGCGGAGCCGGCGACCCGGCCCGCGTCTGGGATTGGACATGACGCTCCTTTGAAAGTTTCGTACCGGTGGGCGGGCATCGGACAGCGCAATGGCGGTGTTCCGTCAGGCCATTGCTGGCAGTGCCCCCAGCGGCTCCCAGACGCGAGGTGGCGACGATTCTGGCATGGGAGCGCTCCCGCGACAAGGGCGCTACGGTCACGACACCCATCGATCCCCCGGAGGTGATGCCGAACCACCCCGATTCGCGGCTCCCACGCGAAGCCGGGCGCGGCGGGCGTGCGGCTGCAGCGCCGCCGGCCGCGCCCGGCCCCGATCCGATACCACCCGGTGACGGGTTAGTTCCGCCGGTTTCGGGTTAGTTCAGCCTCATCCGACCGGAAGGGGGTCGTCATGGTCCGACCCATCACAGACCTGGAAGGGCATCCGGACATCGTCGAGTTGCGCCAGCGCTACGACCAGGTGTCCGAGACGCCGGTAGCGCGCATCACCGACGGGGCCCTCGTGCTCGCCGGGATCTACCTGGCAATCTCCCCGTGGGTGGTGAGCTTCCCACCCTTCGAGGCCAACCTGTCCGCGAACAACTTCATCTGCGGCGTCGCCGTGGCGCTGCTGGCCGCCGGGTTCGCCGTCGCCTACGGCCGTACCCACGGCCTGGCCTGGGTGCCCGCGGTCATCGGCGTGTGGACGATCGTCGCGCCATGGGTCATCCAGCGCGGGTACGCCACCGGCGGCGCGATCGCCAGCAACGTCGTGATCGGCGCGATCATCCTGGTGCTGGCGCTGGCCGCGATGCGGCCCGGCATGCTGGCCGGCAAGAAGAACGCGAGGAGGACCACCGGCCAGTACACCGGCGGCGGCGACCGCGAGCGTGGTCTCGGCGACCGTGACCGTGACCGCGACCGCGAGCGTGGTCTGGGCGACCGCGACCGTGAACGCGGCTTCGGCGACCGCGAGCGGGGGTTCGGCGACCGTGACCGGGACCGCGGCTACGGCGAGCGAGGCGGCGGGATCGGCGAGTCGACCACCGGGCCCCGGTGAGCGCAGACCGGCTGGGCCCTCCCGGGCTCAGCCGGTCTCGCCGTCGATGCGCTGGCGCAGCAGGTCGGCGTGGCCGTTGTGCCGGGCGTACTCCTGGATGAGGTGCAGGTACACCGCGCGCAGCGACATCGGCCCGCGCAGGACGTCGTCGAACGCGTCGTCCAGCGCGACCTCCGCGACCGCCTCGCGGGAGGAGCGCCACTGCGCCAGCAGCCGCTCGTAGTCCCGCTCCGCCTGGCCCGGGTCCACCTCGTCGAACGCCGCGTCCTTCGCGTCCGGGCGGCGGTAGTAGTACTGGACCTCGCGGCCGTGGAAGCGGGCGTGGAACCACTCCAGCTCCACGTCGGTGAGGTGCCGCACCAGCCCCAGCAGCGACAGCGTCGAGGGCGGCACCGCCGCCTCGGCCAGCTCCGCGCCGGTCAGCCCGGTGCACTTGCCCACCAGCACGGCGCGCTGCCAGTCCAGGAACCCGGCCAGCAGCGTCCGCTCGCCGGCGACGAGCGAGCCGCCGAACGGCGGCGGCGGGGGAGCGATCCAGGTCATGCGGGCGATCTTTCCACGCTCGCCGGTCCGCTGCGCGACGGCGGCCCGGACGTGGCAACGTATGCGCCATGGCGAACCATCCCCGCGCAGGGCAGCCGGCGCAGCGCTCCGATCTCGTCGACGTGCCGCACCTGATCACCAGCTACTACGCCGTGCACCCCGACCCGGCCGACCCGGCCCAGCAGGTCGCCTTCGGCACGTCCGGTCACCGCGGCTCGAGCCTGCGCGGCTCGTTCAACGAGGACCACATCGTCGCCACCAGCCAGGCCATCGCCGACTACCGGGCGGCGCAGGGGTACACCGGCCCGCTCTTCCTCGGCCGGGACACCCACGCCCTGTCGGAGCCGGCCACGGTCAGCGCGCTGGAGGTGTTCGCCGCCAACGACGTCACCGTGCTCGTCGACAGCCGGGACGGCTACACCCCCACCCCGGCCCTGTCGCACGCGATCCTCACCAACCGCCACCGCGGCGCCGACGGGGTCGTCGTCACCCCCTCGCACAACCCGCCCGAGGACGGCGGGTTCAAGTACAACCCGCCCAACGGCGGCCCGGCCGACACCGACGTGACGAAGTGGATCCAGGACCGGGCGAACGAGTTGCTGCGCTCCGGGCTGAAGGAGGTGCGCCGGGTGCCCTACGCGCGCGCCCTGGCCGCGCCCGGCACCCAGCGGTACGACTTCCTCGCCGGCTACGCCGACGACCTCGGCTCCGCCATCGACCTCCCGGCGATCGCCGCCGCCGGGGTGCGCATCGGCGCCGACCCGCTGGGCGGGGCGAGCGTGGCCTACTGGGCGTACGTCGCCGAGCGCTACGGGCTGGACCTGACGGTGGTCAACCCGGTCGTCGACCCCGCCTTCGGGTTCATGACCCTGGACTGGGACGGCAAGATCCGCATGGACTGCTCGTCGCCGAACGCGATGGCCTCGCTCATCGGCCGCCGCGCCGACTACACGGTCGCCACCGGCAACGACGCGGACTCCGACCGGCACGGGATCGTCACCCCCGACGCCGGGCTGCTCAACCCCAACCACTTCCTCGCCGTGGCCATCGACTACCTCTACCGCAACCGCGACGGCTGGCCGGCCGCCGCCGCGATCGGCAAGACCCTGGTCTCCTCGTCGATGATCGACCGGGTCGCCGCGGACCTGGGCCGCACCCTGGTCGAGGTGCCGGTCGGGTTCAAATGGTTCGTCCCCGGCCTGCTCGACGGGTCGGTCGCCTTCGGCGGCGAGGAGAGCGCCGGCGCGTCGTTCCTGCGCCGCGACGGCTCGGTGTGGACCACCGACAAGGACGGCATCCTGCTGTGCCTGCTCGCCTCCGAGATCATCGCCCGGACCGGGCGGACGCCGAGCGAGCACTACCGCGACCTGGTCGCCCGGCACGGCGAGCCCGCCTACGCCCGCCTCGACGTCGCCGCCACCCGCGAGCAGAAGGCGGTGCTGGGCAAGCTCGCACCGGAGCAGGTGAGCGCGACCGAGCTGGCCGGGGAGCCGATCACCGCGAAGCTGACCGCGGCCCCGGGCAACGGGGCCGCGATCGGCGGGCTCAAGGTCGTCACCGCGTCGGGCTGGTTCGCCGCCCGGCCCTCGGGCACCGAGGACGTCTACAAGGTCTACGCGGAGTCGTTCCAGGGCCCCGAACACCTCGCCCGCATCCAGCAGGAGGCGCAGGCGGTGGTGTCCGAGGCCCTGGGGGGCTGAGCGCGACGGTGCCGGTCAGGCCACCGCCCGGTCCTGGGCGGCGGCCGGCCGGGTGCCGGTGCCGTGCGTGCTGGGCCGCTTGAAGGCCCGCTGCAGCTGCACCACGATCGACCAGGTGACCTCGGCGACCGGCCGGGCGCCGTTGACCTGGATGAGCAGCTCCCGCTGGGCGTAGTAGTCCAGCAGCGGGCGGGTCTTCTCCTCGTAGACCTTGATCCGGTGGCGGATCACGTCCTCGGTGTCGTCGGCGCCGCGCGCCCGGGCCAGCAGCCGGCGCAGCAGCTCCTCCTCCGGCACCTCGAGATGGATGGCGATCTGGACGCCGACGCCGAGGCTGCCGGCGGTCTGGTATGCCGCCTCGGCCTGCTCGACCGTGCGCGGGAAGCCGTCGAGCACGTAACCGCCGGTCTCGCTGGCGGCCAGCACCGGCTTGCGCAGCATGTCCATGATGATCGCGTCGGGCACCAGCTCGCCCTTGTTCACCAGGTCCTCGACCGTCTTGCCGATCGTGGTGCCCTCGGCGATGTGCCGGCGCAGGAGGTCACCGCTGGCGATGTGGGTGATCCCGAACTGCTTGGCGATCTGTTCGGCCTGGGTGCCCTTCCCGGAACCCGGTGCCCCCACCATGAGAAGTCGTTTGGCCCGCGGTGCCGCCGACTGCATCGTCATCTGCACACCCCTTCGTATGCCCGCCCATCGGCCCGCCGCCGATGGTCCAGCATCCCATCTCGATGTCGGGTGCGCGCTGTGGGGCAGCTGTGAGTTTCGGCATTCCCGGCTGGGTGTTTCGTACCCCACCAGCCGGGAATGTCCGAACGTCGCGGCGCGTTGAAACCTTACCGGGTCCCCAGCAGGTCGACCACGAACACGAGCGTCTCGCCGGGCTTGATGGCCCCGCCGGCGCCGCGGTCGCCGTAGCCCAGGTGCGGCGGGATGACGAGCTTGCGGCGGCCGCCGACCTTCATCCCGGCCACGCCCTGGTCCCAGCCGGCGATGACCTGACCCCGGCCGAGGCCGAAGTCGAACGTGCCGCCCCGGTTCCACGAGGCGTCGAACTCGCGGCCGGTGGACAGCGCCACGCCCACGTAGTGGACGCTGACCTGCTGGCCGGGGCGGGCCTCCGGGCCGTCGCCGACAGTGATGTCCTCGATGACCAGGTCGGCCGGCGCCGGGCCGGCGGGCAGGGTCACTTCGGGTTTGCTCAACGCCATGCGCTTGACTCCTTCGTTACGAAACGTCGCCTCCATCCTGCCTCATCGCGTCGTACCGTCGGCGCATGCGTCCCGTCCGGACCGCGCTGCGGCTGGTGACGGCCGGCGCCGGGCTGCAGGCCGGGCAGGCCGCCGTCGCCGGCTGGCTGCTGCTGCGCTACCCAGGTCTCGTGGACCGCCTCGGCCCATGGACGCGCGACGAGGCCCTGCTCATCAACACGGTGTACCTCCACCTCACCGGCGCGTTCGTGCTCGCCGCGGGCCTGTCGGTGCTGCTCGCGGGCGCGGCCCTGGCGGTGCCCCGGCGCACGCCGTACACCCGCGCCCTGGTCGGCACGGCGCTGCTGCTGGTCGCCGTGGCGCTCATGATCGGCGTCGTCTACAGCCCCGACTCGGTGCTGCTGAGCGACGGCGAGCTCCAGCAGCGGCACCTGCAGCCGCTGCTGCCGCTGTGGTTCACCGTCGCGCAGGCCGTCGCCTTCATCGGCGTGATCGCCTGCTCGGCCCTTGCCATGGTCCGGCTGAGCCGGGCCGAGGCCGACGAGTATTACCACCTCGGCGGCCCCCGGCCGGCCTGGAAGGGGTTCACCTCGTGGCTCGATGTCGAGATCCGCGGGGCCGGCTCCGACCAGGGTGCATGACGAACCGTTCACCGTGGCTGGGCCTGGCCGTGCTGGCCCTGCCCGCCCTGCTGGTCTCCATCGACGTCTTCGTGCTGCTCCTGGCGCTGCCGCGGATCGGCGCCGACCTGCACGCGAGCAGCACCGAACAGCTGTGGATCCTCGACGTCTACGGCTTCCTGCTCTCCGGGTCCATGATCACGATGGGTACGCTCGGCGACCGCATCGGCCGGCGCCGCATGCTGCTGATCGGCGCGGCCGCGTTCGGCGCCGCGTCGGTCGCCGCCGCCTACAGCGGCGGACCGGTCATGCTCATCGCCGCCCGGGCCGTGCTCGGCATCGCCGGCGCCACCCTCGCCCCGTCCGCCCTCGCCCTGATCAGCGGCCTGTTCCCGGACCCGCGCCGGCGGGGCCTGGCGATCGGGGTGTGGATGGTGTGCTTCATGAGCGGGGCGATCATCGGCCCCGTCGTCGGCGGGCTGCTGCTGCAGCACTTCTGGTGGGGTTCGGCGTTCCTGCTCGGGGTACCACCGATGATCCTGCTCCTGGTGCTCGGCCCGATCCTGCTGCCCGAGCAGCGCCACCCCGGCGCCGGCCGGTTCGACCTGCCCAGCGTGGGGCTGTCCCTGGCGGCGATCCTGCCCGCGGTCTACGGCGTGAAGGAGCTCGCCCGCGACGGGTGGCGGCCGGTCCCGCTGCTCGCGCTCGCCGCGGGCCTGGCGTTCGGCGCCGTGTTCGTGCGCCGCCAGCGCACCCTCGCCGACCCGCTGCTCGACCTGCGCCTGTTCGGCGACCGCGGGCTGAGCGCGGCCCTCGCCGCGATGTCCGTCGGCACCATGATGACCGGCGCGATGATGGTCTTCGTCACCCAGCACCTGCAGCTCGTCGACGGCCTGTCGCCGCGCGCCGCCGGCCTGTGGATCCTGCCCGCCGCCGTGGCCAGCGCGCTGAGCTTCCAGGTCGCGCCGCTGCTGGCCCGGCGGGTACGCCCCGGCCGGCTCATCGCCGGGGGCCTGCTGGTGAGCGCGCTCGGCGCCCTCTGCGTCCCGTTCGTCCCGGCCGGCGCCGGCCCGCTGCCGCTGGTCGCCGCGTTCGTGGTCAGCAACCTCGGCATGGGCCCCACGGTCACCCTGGCCACCGGGATCGTGCTCGGCGCCGCCCCGCCCGAGCGGGCCGGCGCCGCCGGGGCGCTCAACGAGGTCAGCGGCGAGTTCGGCTACGCCCTCGGCATCGCGCTGCTGGGCAGCCTCGGCACCGCCGTGTACCGGGCGGTGGTGGACCTGCCGCCCGGGCTGCCCGCCGCCGCGTCCGGGGCCCGCGACACGGTGACCGCCGCGGCGGACGCGGCCGCGGTGCTGCCGCCCGCGACCGCGGAGGCGGTGCTGCACGCCGCCCGGGCCGCGGCCACCACCGGGCTGCACGTCGTCGCCGTGGTCTGCGCGGCCGCGCTGGCCGCCCTCGCCGTGGCGGCCGGGCGGCTGCTGCGCCACCTGCCCCCGCTCGGCGGCGAGGCCTCGCTTGGCGGCGAGCCCTCGCTTGGCGGTGAGGCCCCGGCGGCGGACGAGGACGGCGGGCGAAACACCACCGCCGCGAAAGCGCGCTAGGTTCAAACGGTGACAGTGACGCCAGACCAGCCCTTGGACCTTCCCCGCACGGTGGGCGAGCTCCGCGCGAGCGGGCACCGGTTCCGCACCGTGAAGCAGGAGCTGCGCGAGAACCTGCTCGCCCGGCTGCGCTCCGGCGAGCCCCGCTTCCCCGGCATCGTCGGCTACGACGACACCGTGCTGCCCGAGCTGGAGCGGGCCATCCTGGCCGGGCACGACCTGGTCCTGCTCGGCGAGCGCGGGCAGGGCAAGACCCGGGTCATCCGCGGCCTGGTCTCCCTGCTCGACGAGTGGACCCCGGTCATCGCCGGCTCGGAGCTCAACGAGCACCCGTTCGAGCCGATCACCCCGGCCTCCCGGCGGCTGGCCGCCGAGGCCGGCGACGCTCTGCCCGTCGACTGGCTGCACCGGTCGCTGCGCTACGGCGAGAAGCTCGCCACCCCCGACACCAGCGTCGGCGACCTCATCGGCGACGTCGACCCGATCCGGGTCGCGCAGGGCCGCACCCTCGGCGACCCGGAGACCATCCACTTCGGACTCGTGCCGCGCACCAACCGCGGCATCTTCGCCGTCAACGAGCTGCCCGACCTCGCCGAGCGGATCCAGGTGTCGCTGCTCAACGTGCTGGAGGAGCGCGACATCCAGGTCCGCGGCTACCAGCTGCGGCTGCCGCTGGACGTCCTGCTGGTGGCCAGCGCCAACCCGGAGGACTACACCAACCGGGGCCGGATCATCACGCCGCTCAAGGACCGCTTCGGCGCCGAGATCCGCACGCACTACCCGCTCGACCTCGAGCTGGAGATGGATCTGGTCCGCCAGGAGGCCCAGCTCGTCGCCCAGGTCCCCGACCACGTCGTGGAGGTCCTGGCCCGGTTCACCCGGGGGGTTCGCGAGTCGCCGTCGGTGGACGCCCGCTCCGGCGTGTCGGCCCGCTTCGCCATCGCCGCCGCCGAGACCGTCGCCGCGTCCGCGCTGCGCCGGGCCGGGCTGCTCGGCGAGGAGACGCCGGTGGCCCGCATCGGCGACACCGTCTCGGTGACCAGCACGCTGCGCGGCAAGGTCGAGTTCGACAGCGGCGAGGAGGGCCGCGAGATCGAGATCCTCGCCCACCTGCTGCGCACCGCCACCGCCGACACGTTCCGCAGCCGGCTCGCCGGCCTGGACCTGTCCGGCTTCACCGACCTCGTCGCCGAGGGCCAGGTCATCGAGACCGGCGAGCTGGCCGGCGCCGACGAGATCCTGGGCCAGGTCGGCACGGTGCCCGGCCTGGCCAAGGTCCTCGACCGCCTCGGCCTCGGCGACGCGCCCGGCCGGGGCGAGGCCGCGGCCGGCGTCGAGTTCGCGCTCGAGGGCCTGCACCTGACCCGCCGGCTGTCGAAGGACCTCACCGACGACGGCCGCACCGTCTACGGAGGCTGACGTGCGGCACAACCGGTTCCGATACGGCGCGTGGCGCGGCGGGCCCGACCCGCTCGCCCCGCCCTACGACGTGCGCGCCGCCGTCGACCAGGTCGGCGCCGAGGTGCTCGACGGCGGGAGCCTCCGCGACGCGCTGCGCAACCTGCTGCGCCGCGGGCCGCAGGGCGGGCGGGGCCTGGACGACCTGCTCGCCCGGGCCCGCCGGATGCGCCGCGAGGCGATGCGCCGCGGCGCCCTCGACGGCGCCGTCACCCGCGCCCAGCAGCTGCTCGACCAGGCCCTCGCGGCCGAGCGGGACGCCCTGGCCCGGCAGGACACCGACGCGGCCCGCTTCGCCGAGGCGCAGCTGGACGCGCTGCCCCGCTCCACCGCGCGGGCGGTGTCGGAACTCGCCGAGTACGACTGGACCTCGCCCGAGGCCCGCCAGCTCTACCAGCAGATCCTCGACCAGCTCCGCCAGGAGGTCGTCGAGCAGCGCTTCCAGGGTATGCAGCGGGCGCTGCGCGACCCCGAGGCGCAGGCGGCCATGCGGGAGATGCTGCAGGACCTCAACGCCCTGCTGGCCAAGCACGCCCGCGGGGAGAACACCGACGACGCGTTCGCCGAGTTCATGAACCGCCACGGCGACTTCTTCCCGGAGCAGCCGGCCAACGTCGACGAGCTCATCGACGCCCTGGCCCGCCGGGCCGCGGCCGGGGAGCGGATGATGCGCTCCCTGTCGCCGCAGCAGCGGGCCGAGCTCGAGCAGCTCATGGCCCAGTCCCTGGGCGACCTGGCCGGGCAGTTCGCCGAGCTGTCGGACAACCTGCGGGCGCTGCGGCCCAACCTCAACTGGGGCCGCGGTGAGCGGGTGCGCGGCGAGCGCGACCTCGGCTACGGCGAGGCGGCCGGCGCGCTGGAGGAGATCGGCGACCTCGACGACCTGCTCGACCAGCTCGGCCAGGAGCACCCGGGCGCCACCCTCGACGACGTCGACGTGGAGGCGGTCGAGCGGCAGCTGGGCCGGGCCGCCGCCGACGACGTGCGCCGCCTGCGGGAGCTGGAGCAGCAGCTGCGCCGGCAGGGCTGGGTGACCCGGGGCGCCGACGGGCTCACGCTGAGCCCCAAGGCGCTGCGCCGGCTCGGCGGCACCGCGCTGCGCACCGTCTTCGGCGACCTGCACGCCGGCCGGCAGGGGCAGCACGACCTGCGCGACGCCGGCGCCGCCGGGGAGCTGACCGGGGCGTCGCGGCGCTGGCAGTATGGCGACGAGCAGGCCATCGACGTGGTCCGCACGATCGGCAACGCGGTGCGCCGCCAGGCCCGGGGCGGCAGCGCCACGTTCCCGATCGGCCTGGACGTCGAGGACTTCGAGATCGCCGAGACCGAGCGGCGGGTGTCGGCGGCGGTGGCGCTCTGCGTCGACCTGTCGTTCTCGATGATGGCCGACGGCCGGTGGGGCCCGATGAAGCAGGCCGCGCTCGCGCTGTCGCACCTGGTCGCCACCCGCTTCCCGCAGGACGCGCTGCAGATCATCGGCTTCGGCCGGTATGCCTCCCGGCTGTCGCAGGAGGAGCTCGCCGCGGTCGAGCCGGACATGGTGCAGGGCACCAACCTGCAGCACGCGCTGAAGCTCGCCGCCCGGCACCTGCGCCGGCACCCCGCGTCCGACCCGGTGGTGCTCGTCGTCACCGACGGCGAGCCGACCGCCCACCTGCTCGACGACGGCAGCTCCTACTTCATGTGGCCCTCGACCAGGGAGACGGTCGTGGCCACCGTGCACGAGGTCGACCAGCTGACCCGCTACGGCGCGGTGCTCAACTTCTTCATGCTGGGCGAGGACCAGGGCCTGCGCCGGTTCGTCGACGCGGTGGCCCGGCGCAACGGCGGCCGGGTGTTCACCCCCGACGCCGACGACCTGGGGCGCTACGTGGTCAGCGACTACATCCGGGCGCGCCGGGGCCGCCGCGGGTGATCCGTGTTTGCCACCCGTGGGGGACGGGGTACCAGATCCACGTAGATCGGTACCCATCCTCCCGGGGAGCTGAGATGATCATCCTAGGTTTGATCCTGTTTCTGGTCGGCCTGTTCCTGCACGTCGGCATCATCGAGACGATCGGCATCGTGCTGCTGATCGTCGGCGCGGTGCTGTGGATCCTCGGTGCGGTGGGCCGTCCGATCGCCGGCCGCCGGCACTATTGGTGACCCTCTCCCGGTGGCGCGTCTCCCGCGACCTGTGATGACGCGTCACCGGCGCGTTCGGTGAACGTGGTCCCGGCGACTTGCTGGTGACGTGGTCACCGGCGGCTTGTTTGGTGACGTGTCACCGGCGGCCGAACCATCGGCGTTTTCTGGGCCCATCCGCCGGCGTGGCGGGTGGGCCCGGCTCGTCCCGCGGGCCGGGCGCCTCCGCGCCGTCGTCCAGCACGCGGCGGGCGAGCGCCGTCACCTCCGGTACCATCTCCGGGGTCGTCAAAACGAGCGCGGCGAGGGAGTTCCGGATCGTCACCGCGCGGTCCCGTGACTGCCGGGCCGCGTCCAGGAACCGCTCCGCGATCGCGTCGCGGACCGCGCCCCGCCCGGCCGGGTCCACCCAGGCGGCGACGACCAGCGCGAACGCGGCCGCCTCGGTGGACCAGTCCTCCACGCCGAAGACGATGCCGGTGAGCACCGCCCGGGCCCGGGCCGTGTCGCCGGGCTCGGCCCCGGCCCGCAGCTGCTCGCAGTGCAGCAGCCCGAGGCACGCGTAGGCCTGCGCGGCCCGCTCGAACAGCCCGTCGGGCAGCCCGTCGCCGGCCGGGGCCGGCGGGTGGACCAGCAGCGAGATCAACTCGTCGGCGCCGAGCCGGCCCAGCGGCAGCGCCCGGTCGTAGGCGGCCACCGGGTGCGGCCAGAACGGCCCGGCCACCCCGGCGAGCAGGGCCAGGGCCGCCTCCGACGGCGGCGGCACGGCCGGGCGGGCGGCCAGGCCGTCGTAATGCCACAGCACCCGCGCCCCGGGCCGCTGCGCCCGCACCAGCTCCGCGGGCGGCTCCCCGGCGATGCGCATCCGCAGCCCCGGCGCCTCGCGCCGCAGCAGCGCGAGCGCGCTGGGCACCTCCAGCGCGGACAGCGCCAGCTCGCCGTCCAGCCCGGCCCGCTGCTCGCGCGGGATCTGGTGCAGCACGTTCACGCACGCCTCGGACGGCCCGGTGACCATCGACAGCCACGCCCGGCCGCGGCAGGCGCCCTCGAGGTCGGTGTGCTCGTGGCTGGTCACCGGGTGCGCGCGGATGAAGTCGACCAGGCCGACCAGGTGCACCACGTCGCCGTCGCGCTGGAAGCGCAGCCGGGCCGCGGTGTGCACGGCGCAGTCGTAGTCCGGGGCCTGGCGGGTCGCGGCGTCCAGCAGCGCCACCGCCTCGTCGAGCCGGCCGGCGTCGGCCAGCCAGTTCGCCATGTCGGCGCAGAGGTCCAGCTCACCGGGCTGGGCCTGCCACGCCTGCCGCATGACCTGCAGCGCCGGGTCGAGGCGGCCGTCGGCCTTCAAGGCGTAGGCATACCAGACCGCGGTGAGCTTGTCCGGCCGCAGCCGGTGGCCGTGCGCGCCCCAGCGGACCGCGTCGGCCAGCGCCCCGGGCGCCACCGCGGTGAACCGGCGGGCGAGCCCCGCGGCGGCGCCGTGCAGCAGCGCGCTGCCCGGGTGGGCGGCGGTGGCCCGGCGGGCCAGGTCGAGATACACCTCGTTGGCCCGGGCGACCGCCCGCCCGGCCGGGTCGCCGAGGCTCGGCATGACCGCCACGAACACCCGGGCCAGGTCGTCGGGGTCGAGCCGGCGCGGCTCCAGCGCCCGCACCCAGCTCACGTCGGCCCACGGCTGCGCCGCGTCGAACCGGGTGGCCTGCGCCAGCATCAGCAGCCCGCCCATCGGGTCGTGCCGGCCCTGCAGGTGGGCCCGGGCCACGACGGCGCCGATGAACGCCGGCTGCTCGACCGGGAACAGCTCCAGCGCGCCCTCGTCGCCGGCCCGCGCGACCAGCGCGGCGAGCAGCTCGTGCGCCTCCGGCAGGCCCGGCGCCCAGGCGATCGCCCCGGCCACGTGCCCGGCGGCGTGGGCGAGGTCGCCCTCGGCCAGGGCGATGCGGGCCAGCGCGAGCTCGCCGTGCGCCTGTGCCGTGGGGTTGTCCTGCTGCTCTGTCACGGCGTGAGGGTATTGCGTCCGGGTACCGTCCGGCTGCCCCGCCGCTGCCCTTTCGGACGGTTGCCGGCCCTGGCTTTTCGGGCGGTTGCCGACCCGGCGCAGTGAGGGTTGCCGATGCCCGGTAGCGTGCTCGGCATGACCGCCGTCACTGCCGCCGTCCCGGTCCGGCCCGTCCGGGAGCTGCTGCCGCATCTGATCTGGGAGGCGGTGCTGCTGCTCGGCGCCGTCGCCGTCACCATCGGGCTGGCCGCGGAGAACTCGCACGTGTTCGGCCGCCCCGCGTGGTCCAACCTGGCCATGACCGGCTTCGCCGCGCTCGCCCTGGCGCTGTCGCTGCGCACCGGCACCCCGAACCTCGCCATCGCGTCGATCGCCGGCCTGACCGGCTGGATCTACGCCGACCAGAACATGGTCCTGGGCGTGCTCGCCGCGCTCGGCATCGGCATCGTGCTCGCCCTGCCGACCGCCCTGCTCGGCGTGCCGGCCTGGGCGGTGACCCTCGCGGGCGGCGTCGTGGTCCAGATGATCGTGGCCGGCGCCTCGGACGGCAACCTGATCCCGCTGCGCGACGCCGGCGACACCGCCTTCGGCCCGTGGGTGGCGGCGTTCGTGGTGCTGTCCATCGGCGGCGGCGTGCTGTTCGCGGTGCCGGCGGTGCGCCAGTTCCTGTCCGCGAACCGCCCCGCGGCCGGCGAGGCGGGCGCCTTCACCGTCCCACGGCTCGTGGGAGCCTTGGTCGGCGTCGTCGGCTCGTCGCTGCTGGCCGCGGTGGCCGGCATCGTGCAGACGCAGGCCATGGCCTCCGCCGGCCCCGTCTACAGCACCAACCTGCTCATCTACGCCTTGGCCGCGGTCCTGCTCGGCGGCGTGTCACCGTTCGGCCGCCGCGCCGGCATCCTCGGCGTGGTGCTGGGCGTGGTGATCGTGTCCTTCACCCAGCTCTGGATGAACCTCTCGGCGGCCCAGTCGTGGCAGGCGCTGCTGACCATCGGCCTCTACGCCCTGGTCGGCGCCGTCGTCGTGGGCGTGCTCGAGCTGCTCGGCCGCTTGTTCTCGCCGCTGGTTCCGATGGCGGTGGTACCCCCGGCGCCCGCCCCGTTCGCCCCTCCGCCGCCCGGCTACCCGGCGGTCTCCGCCCCTCCGTCTCCGGGCTACCCGCCCGTCGGCGCCCCTCCGCCGCCCGGCTACCCTGCCGCACCTCCGCCCGCGGGCTACCCGCCGGTCGGCGCGCCTCCGCCTCCGGGTTATCCCGCGGTCGGCGCTCCCCAGGCTGCGGGTTACCCGGCGGTCGGCGTGCCCCCGCCGGCCGGGCAGCCGGTGGGGCCCCCGCCGGTCCCCGCTCCGGCCCAGCCCGCTTCCGGGCCGCCTTCCGTCCCCGGCCCGGCCGTGCCCCCTGCCCCAGGCCTCGCCGCGCCTCCTGCTCCGCCCGGCCCGTCGGTGCCTCCTGCTCCGCCCGGGCCGGTGCCGGGCTCGTCGCCGGAGTCCTGACCGCCGGTGCCGTCCGGCCCGGCGGCTGCGCCACCTGCGCGCTGCGCGCCGCCGGGCCCGACTCGGGTAGCGCCGGTGTGGCCGAAGCGTGCTGCCGGGCTGGCCAGCGTGGTGGCCGAGCTGGTCGGGCCGGCGGCTGCGGCGTCTGTGCTGTCTGTGCCGCCGGGTCTGACTTGGGTGCCGCCGGGGCGGCCGGCGTGCTGGCGGGGTTCTGCTGGAGCGGCACGTCGCCGTGTCTGCGTCTCGTCCCTTCCCGTCTTATCCCTTCGCGTCTCGTCCCTTCCCGTCGCGGGGCGCAGCGCATCGACCGGAAGTCTCCGTGATCATGCGCAACTGCCGCCGGCACCAACGGTTTTTCATGATCACGGAGCGTTGATGTACCCCTGTGTACCAAGACTCTCCGTGATCATGAGAAACCCGCGGTTCGGCCACCGCGAGCAGCATGAGCACGGAGACATCCGTCCGGTCCGGCCATACCAGGGGAGGTTTCGCCCGGCGGGAGATATATCCGCAGAACATCTGCCCGGCCGGCGCTCGAACTGACATATACGAAATGTCGGATAAATCCGGCCACGGAGTGGCTGGATTTATCCGGTCCTCGCATCGCGGACCTGCCCGCCGACGGAGGCGGGGCGCCGGCGTGACGCCCCGCCGCGGCGATCTAGATGCCGTGTTCGCCGCTGAGGGCGGGGTGGATCTCGCCGGGGGCGGTGTACCAGGCGGCCGGGTCGTCGGACAGGGCGCGTTCGATGCGCAGCCGGGCGAAGGGCTTCATCGGGGGCAGCGCGTCCGGGGCGAACCAGCGCATGTCGGTCGACTCCTCGTCGTTGACCCGGGCCTCGCCGGCGACGTGGTGGCAGCGGAACCAGAGGCTGAGGTAGTCGCAGCGGTCGCCGTTGGGGTAGGTGACCGCGTGCATCGCGGCGCCGACCAGGCGTTCGACGGCGACCTCGATGCCGGACTCCTCGCGGACCTCGCGGACGATGGCGTCGGCCGGCTGCTCGCCGGGGTCGACCATGCCGGCCAGCAGCGACCAGCCGCCGGTGTCCGTGCGCCGGCCGAGCAGCAGCTCGCCGGCGTCGTTGAGGATCACCGCGCTGACGCCGGGCACGAGCAGCAGGTCGTGCCCGACGTGGTTGCGCAGGTTCTTCAGATATTCAGACATCCCCATGAGCGGGGACCTTAGCGGACGTGTCCGCGTCCGCGGCGGCGACCAGGACCGGGCCCTCGCCGACGCCGACGGTGACCGTGTCGCCGGGCTTGATGCCGGCGGCCGCGGGGCTGGGCAGGTCCACGATGGCCTCGTCGCCGTCGCCGAGCCGGACCGACAGCCGGGTCAGGGCGCCGTGGAAGGTCCGCACGACGACGAGGGAGGTGCCGGACTCCGACGCGGTGAGGGTCATCGCCTCGGGGCGCACGAGCACGACCACGTCGCCGGTGGTGGACTCGCTGCCGGCGGCGACCGGGCGGTCGGCGCCCAGGACCCGGACGGTACCGTCGCCGCCCAGAACGCCCGGGAGACGGTTCATGGTGCCGACGAACTCGCCGACGAACGGGGTGGCCGGGCGGTGGTAGAGCGTGTCGGGGTCGGCCAGCTGCTCCAGCTTGCCGGCGCGCATGACGCCGACCCGGTCGGCGACGCTGAGCGCCTCGGCCTGGTCATGGGTGACGAACAGGGTGGTGATGCCGAGCCGCTGCTGGATGCGCCGGATCTCGTCGCGCAGCTGGACGCGGACCTGGGCGTCGAGGGCGGACAGCGGCTCGTCGAGCAGCAGCACCCTGGGCTCGATGGCCAGGGCCCGGGCCAGGGCGACGCGCTGCTGCTGGCCGCCGGAGAGCTGGTGGGGGTAGCGCTTGCCGACCTGGCCGAGGCCGACGAGCTCGAGCAGGTCGGCGGCGCGCTTGCGCCGGGCGGCGCCGTCCACCCCGCGCACGCGCAGGCCGAAGGCGACGTTGTCGGCGGCGGAGAGGTTCGGGAACAGGCTGAACGCCTGGAACACCATGCCCATGTCCCGTTTGTTGGGCGCCAGGCCGGTGATGTCCTTGTCGCCCACCCAGACGGTGCCGGCGTCGGCGGTCTCAAACCCGGCGAGGACCCGCAGGGCGGTGGTCTTGCCGCAGCCGGACGGGCCGAGCAGGGCGATGAACTCGCCGGGCTCGATGATGAGGTCGAGCCCGGCGAGCGCGTGGACCGCCCCGAAGCTGCGCCGCATGCCGAGCATGCGCACACCGACCGCGCTCATGCCGGCACCTCGCCGGCGCTCGGCGTCGGCATGAGGCACGAGGCGCGCCGCAACATGATTCGCTCGCTCCGCTCGCTCATGAGTCACTCCGTGAGGTTGGGCGCCGGTCCGCGAGGGACACGACGAGGAGCAGGATCCAGGTGAACAGCAGGCTGGCGGTGCTGACCGAGACGGACAGCTGGCCGTTCTCGCCGGAGATCTTCACCAGCCAGGTGGGCAGCGTGTCGAAGAGCAGGATGCTGGCGATGGTGTACTCGCCGAGGACCAGCCCGAGGGTGAGGAACGCCGCGCCGAGGACCGCGCCGCGCAGGTTGGGCAGCAGCACCCGCCACACCACGTCGAACCAGGACGAGCCCAGGCCGCGGGCCGCGTCGACCAGGGTCCGGGCGTCGATGGCGCGGATGCCCGCGTCCAGGGAACGGTAGGCGAACGGGGTGGCCAGCACGATGTACACGACGATGAGGATGATCGGCAGTTCGGGGTCCTGCGAGGAGACCAGCGCGTCGCCAAACGGCGTGCCGGACAGCTGGTTGGGGCCGAGGGCGAGCATGTCGCGGACCCCGGCGACCAGCGCGATCGGCGGGATGACCAGCGGCAGCAGCGACAGGCCCTCGACGAGCGGGCGCAGCCTCGGCAGGCGCAGGGTCACCGCCAGCATGGCCGGCACGGTGACCAGCAGCACGCCGAGCACGGTGAGCACGGCCAGGCTCAGCGAGCGGCGCAGCGCGCCGGCGAAGCCCTCGGCCTGGGGAATGCTGGTGTAATACTCGCCGGTGACGCCGCCGTGGACCTTGTCCTGGATGGTGAACCAGACGGCCGCGGCGAGCGGGACGAGGAAGTAGATGCCGGCGAGGGTGAGGACCACACCCCGCCCGACGTCGAATTTCCGTTTCCGCCGGGGTACCGCCGGTGCCTCGGCCGGTCGCGTAAGGACCGCGGTCATCGCAACCACCTCGCCGTGCGTCGCTCGATGGTCCAGTACACCGCCATGACGACGGAGACCAGGATGATCATCTCGATGGCCAGGGCCGCGCCGACGCCGGCGTTGTCGGCCGAGACGTTGCCCGACAAGGCGTTGGCGATCTGCAGCGTGACCAGGGGGACCGTGCCGCCGACCATGGCCTGGGCGGTGGCGAACGCGGACAGGGAGCCGCAGAACAGCAGCAGCGCGCCGGCCATGACGGGCGGCGCGAGCAGCGGGCCGCCGACGTGGCGCCAGTACTGCAGCCGGGTCGCGCCGAGGTTCGCCGCGGCCTCGGACCACTCGGCGCGCACGCCGTCCAGCGCCGGTGCGATGACGATGACCATCAGCGGTACCAGGAAATAGAGGTAGACGACGGCGAGGCCGCCGAACTGGTAGAGGCTGAACGGGGAGTTGCCGAGGTCGAAGCCGGTCCAGTCGTGCAGCAGGCCGGTGACGATGCCGGCGTTGCCGATGGTGGCGATGAACATGAAAGCCAGGGGTACGCCGCCGAAGTTGGCCAGCACGCCGGAGGCGGTGAGCACCAGCCGGCGCAGGACCGTGCCGCCGGCCAGCACCGCCCGGGCGACGAGCAGGCCGACGGCGGCGCCGAGGACGGCGCAGACGACGGAGAGCTTGACCGAGCCCCAGAACGCCGCGCGGTAGCCGCTGTTGAACGAGCTCTTGATCGAGTCGCCCTCGAACGCGCCCGCCGCGAGGGCGATCACCGGCAGTACCAGTCCGACGACCATGACGATCAGGAACGGTGCGACCGCCAGCCAGGGGCCGCACCGCCGGACACGGTCCGCGAGGGACCGTGTCCGGACGGCGGGAGCGGCGGGGGAGCTCACCCGGTCAGCGCCTTGGTCCAGCCGTCGGTGAGGACCTTCTTGGCCGCGTCGACCTGGTCCGGGGAGGGCAGCTGCGCCTTGGACGCGTCGACCTTGGGCAGGGCGGCGACGAGGGTGGCGTCGGCGGTGCCGGCGGTGGTCATCTTGGGCAGCCGGACGGGCCGGGCGAAGCCCTTCAGCCACAGGTTCTGGCCCTGGTCGGAGAAGAGGAACTCCTCCCACAGCCGGGCGGCGGCCGGGTGCGGGGCGGTCTTGTTGATCGCCTGGCAGTAGAAGTTGCCGTAGACGCCGTCGCTGGGGACCGCGACCTTCCAGTCGATGCCCTTGGCGGACAGCTCCTTGGTGTAGCCGGCGTTGAGGTAGTCCCAGTCGATCGAGATCGGGGTCTCGCCCTTCTCGATGGTGGCCGGGGTCGACTCGACCGGGATGTAGTTGCCGGACTTCTTCAGGTCGGCGAAGTAGTCGATGCCGGGCTGGATGTTCGTGAAGCTGCCGCCGTTCGCGAGGGCGGCGGCGAACACGCCGGCGAACGCGGAGCCGGACTTGGTCGGGTCGCCGTTGAGCGCGACCTTGCCCTTGTACTCGGGCTTCTTGAGGTCGGCGAACGTCTGCGGGCAGACCGGGATCTTCTTGGCGTCGCAGCCGATGGAGATGTAGCCGCCGTAGTCGTTGTACCAGGCGCCGTTGCTGTCCTTCTGGTTGTCCGGGATGTCGGCCCAGGTCTGCACCTTGTACGGCGCGAACAGGTCCTCCTTGGCGCCGGACTGGGCGAACGCGCCGCCGAGGTCGAGCACGTCGGGCGCGCGGTCCTGGCCCTTGAGCGACTTCACGGCGTTGATCTCGTCCTGGCTGGAGCCGTCCGGGTTGTCGCTGTTGACCTTGATGCCGTACTTCTGGCTGAAGGTGTCGATGAGCTCGCCGTAGTTCGCCCAGTCGCGCGGCAGCGTGATGACGTTGAGCTGGCCCTCGGCCTTGGCCGCGGTCACCAGCGCGTCGAGCCCGCCGAGGTCCTGCGCCGAGGTGGCGGAGGCGGCGCCGGTCGTGTTGTTCTGCGCGTCCGCGGCCTTCTGCGACGAGCCGCAGGCGGCGATGGCGGCGACCACGGCCACCGATAAGAGAGCAGCGACGGTTCCGCGTCGCACGATGTTTCGCGTCATGCGCGACAGCGTCGGGTCGGCCGGTTGCCTGTTGCTGAACGTTGGATGTCAAGCGCGTCGATAGGTACCCAATACCCTTGACACGGTGACCATGATCACCACTCGTTCGGGGTTGACTCGTGGTGGCTTGTACCGTTCGGCGTAGCGTTCCTCGGCGTCCCTGACGGCTTCCGGATCCGTTTCGATGGTCGCGTGCCCCTCGATCGTGCTCCACCGCCGGCCGTCGATCTGGCAGATCGCGACGGCGGTGTTGTACCGGATGTTCCGCACCTTTTGCGACGTTCCGGACGTGATGACGCTCGCGGTGTTCGTCGCCGGGTCGTAGGTAGCGCCGACCGGGACGGTGTGCGGGGTGCCGTCGCGGCGGATGGTGGTCAGCGTGCACAGGTGCCGCTCGGCCCAGAACTCGGCGAGGCTCATGCCTGCCTCACCCGGCCGCCGTCGACGTGCACGTGCCGGGTGGTGCGCACCGCCGCGAGCATCCGCCGGTCGTGCGTGACCAGCAGCAGCGTGCCCGGGTAGGTGTCCAGCGCCGCCTCGAGCTGCTCGATCGCCGGCAGGTCGAGGTGGTTGGTCGGCTCGTCGAGGACCAGCAGGTTGACCCCCTTGCCCTGCAGCAGGGCCAGGGCGGCCCGGGTGCGCTCGCCGGGGGAGAGGCTGCCCGCCGGGCGCAGCACGTGCCCGGCCCTGAGCCCGAACTTCGCCAGGAGGGTGCGCACGTCGGCGGGGCTCTGCTCGGGTACCGCCGCCTGGAACGCATCCAGCAGGGACTGGCCGCCCTCGAACCGGGCACGGGCCTGGTCGACCTCCCCGACGACGACGCCCGGCCCCAGGTAGGCCCGGCCCTCGGCCACGGGGATGCGGCCCAGCAGCGCGCCGAGCAGCGTCGTCTTGCCCGACCCGTTGGCACCCGTGATCGCCACCCGGTCCGCCCAGTCGACCTGCAGGTCGACCGGGCCGAGCGTGAACGTGCCGCGGCGCACGACCGCCCCGTGCAGGCTCGCCACCACCGCGCCGGCCCGCGGCGCGGCGGCGATCTCCATCCGCAGCTGCCACTCCTTGCGCGGCTCCTCGACGACCTCGAGGCGCTCGATCAGCCGGTCGGTCTGGCGGGCCTTCGACGCCTGCTTCTCGGTCGACTCGATCTTCTTCGACTTGCCGATCTTGTCGTTGTCGGACTGCTTGCGGCGGGCGTTCTTGACGCCCTTCTCCATCCACGCGCGCTGCATGCGGGCGCGCGCCTCGAGGTCGGCTTTCGTGTCGGAGTACTCCTCGTAGCGCTCCCGGGCGTGCCGGCGGGCCGTCTCGCGCTCCTGCAGGTAGGCGTCGTAGCCGCCGCCGTAGAAGCGGACCTGCTGCTGGTGCAGGTCGAGCTCGAGGATGGCGGTGGCGGTGCGGCTGAGGAACTCCCGGTCGTGGCTGACGATGATCGCGGCGGTGCGGATCTGCGCGACGAATTTCTCCAGTTTGTCCAGGCCGTCCAGGTCCAGGTCGTTGGTCGGCTCGTCGAGCAGCACCACGTCGTAGCGGGACAGCAGCAGGCTGGCCAGGCCGGCCCGGGCGGCCTGGCCGCCGGACAGCGCGGTCATCTCCAGGTCGAGGTCGACGGCCAGGCCCAGGTCGGCGGCGACCTCGCCGGCCCGCTCGTCCAGGTCGGCGCCGCCGAGGGCGAGCCAGCGCTCCAGGGCGGCGCTGTACTCGTCGGCGCCCGCGTCGCCCTCGCCGAGCGCCTCGGCCGCCGCGTCGAGGCGGGCCTGGGCCTCGGTGACGCCGGTGCGCCGGCCGAGGAACGCCCGCAGGGTCTCGCCGGGGCGGCGGTCGGGCTCCTGCGGCAGGTACCCGATCGTGGCGTTGGGCGGGCTGAGCTGGACGACGCCCTGCTCCAGCGGGATCAGCCCGGCCAGGGTGCGCAGCAGCGTCGACTTGCCGGCCCCGTTGACGCCGACCAGGCCGACCGCGTCGCCCGGCGCCACCACCAGGTCGAGGCCGGCGAACAGGGCCTTGTCCCCGTGTCCCGCGGCGAGATCCTTGACCACCAGCGTCGCTGCCACCCGTTGCGCCTCCGATTTCTGTCGTACCCAGCGACTAGTCTCGCCGATCGAGGAGTAGCGTGAATTCTGAAACGCGATCGGATCGAAAACCGCCTTGGTCTCACCAGGAGAAACGCCTTGAGCTCATCACCAGTCGCCCCTCCGGCCCCGGCCGGGGAGGCCGCGCTGACGCACCGGCAGATCCTCACCATTCTGGCCGGTCTCATGATGGCGATGTTCCTCGCCGCGCTCGACCAGACGATCGTGTCGACCGCGATGCGGACGATCGCCGACGATCTCGGCGGCTTCTCCCTGCAGGCGTGGGCGACCACCGCGTTCCTGATCACCTCGACGATCTCCACGCCGCTGTATGGCAAGCTCTCGGACATCTACGGGCGCAAGCCGTTCATCCTGTTCTCGATCGGCATCTTCATCGTCGGTTCGGTGCTGTGCGGCGTGTCGGGGTCGATCTACGAGCTGGCCGTGTTCCGCGCGGTGCAGGGCATCGGCGCCGGCGGCCTGTTCTCCCTGGCCTTCGCCATCATCGGTGACGTGGTGCCGCCCCGGGAGCGGGCGAAGTACCAAGGGTACTTCCTGGCGGTCTTCGGCACCTCGAGCGTCCTGGGCCCGGTCCTCGGCGGGTTCTTCGCCGGCTCCAGCGACATCCTGGGCGTGACCGGCTGGCGCTGGATCTTCTACATCAACGTGCCGATCGCGCTGGCCGC
The DNA here is from genome assembly GCF_050948465.1 of Dactylosporangium sp. CA-092794. NCBI lineage: Bacteria > Bacillati > Actinomycetota > Actinomycetes > Micromonosporales > Micromonosporaceae > Dactylosporangium > Dactylosporangium sp. CA-092794. The sequence continues at coordinate 6,586,342 of NZ_CP192044.1, forward strand.
GTTCCTCGTCGTGATGCGGGTGCTGCACATCCCGCACCGCCGCCAGGACCACCGCATCGACTGGCCCGGCGCGGTGGCGCTGATCGTGGGCCTGGTGCCGCTGCTGACCGTCGCCGAGCAGGGCCGCGAGTGGGGTTGGGGCTCGGGCCGGTCGCTGCTGTGCTACGGCATCGGCGCGGTGGGACTGGTGCTGTTCATCGTCGCGGAGGCCGCCTACAAGGAGGAGGCGCTGCTGCCGCTGCGGCTGTTCCGGGGCCGCACGTTCTCGGTCGCCTCGATCAGCAGCTTCATCCTGGGCATGGCGATGTTCGGCGGCCTGCTGACCCTGCCGCTCTACCTGCAGATCGTCAAGGGCGCGACCCCGACGAAGGCGGGCCTGATGCTGCTGCCGCTGGTGCTGGGCATCATGACCGGCTCGATCGTGTCCGGCCAGACGATCGCCCGCACCGGCCGCTACCGGATCTTCCCGGTCGTGGGCTCGATCCTGATGCTCGCCGCGCTGGTGCTGTTCTCGCAGATCGGCGCCGACACGCCGCTGTGGCGCACCATGCTGGTGATGGCCCTGATGGGTCTCGGCCTGGGCGGCAACATGCAGCCGGTGATCACGGCCGTGCAGAATGCCGCCAACCCGCGCGAGATCGGCGTCGCCACGTCGACGGTCACGTTCTTCCGGTCGATGGGCGGCACCCTGGGCGCCGCCGTCTTCCTGTCGATCCTCTTCTCCATCCTGCCCGACAAGATCAAGTCGGCCTTCACCGCCGCCCAGTCCACCCCGGCCTTCCAGGCGGCGGCCCGCGCCCACCCGGACCAGCTGCAGGGCATCCAGTCGACGGCCACGGCGGGCAGCTCGAGCTCCCTGAACGACACCTCGTTCCTGGAGAAGCTCGACGCCGCCCTGTCCCACCCGTTCAAGGTCGGCTTCTCCGACGCGATGGGCGTGGTGTTCCTGGCCGCCGCGTGCATCATGGTGGTCGGTTTCCTGGTCATCCTGTTCCTGCCGGAGATCCCGCTCCGCTCGATGTCCGCCGCCCAGGCCCGCGCCGCGGAGGACGCCGCCGCGGCGGCCCCCGCCCCGGCCCCGGCCTCCCCCTCCTCGTCCCCCGACGGCCACGGCCCCACCCCCGACGGCGCCGGCGCCCCCGCCACCACCGCGGTGAGCGTGGTCACCGCCCCATTCCCGAACGGCGGCTCCTCCCCATCGGCGGGCTCCTCCCCGGCCGGCGGCCTCTCTCCGGCATCGCCCGGCGCCCACGAGGCCGCCGGCGTGGCCGAGCTGAGCGGCAACGGCCACGCTCCGGCCCACGCGGTGGACTCCGGCGCCCACGAGGCGGACGGCGAGGCCCCGGCCTCCGAAGCCCCGCCCCGCCACTCCCGCTGACACGTCCCGGCTGACGCATCCGCGGTCGTGCCTGCCCGGTCTCGCGCGAAGCGCGGCGGAGGGCCGGCGGTGCGCGCTGACGCATCCGCGCTTGCTCCTCCCGCGGCCCGGCGCACTTCCCGCGCCGGGCCGCGGCCGTTTCCCGCCGCCTTGAGCCCGCGTGCGGCCGCCGGCGGCACACCTGGCGCGTTCGTCCCCGCCGCCGCGGCTGCCGGCCGCGGCCGTTTCTCCCGGCCCAAGCCTCCGCCGCCCCGCCCCGCCACTTCCGCTGACCTCTCCCGCTTGCTCCTCGCGCGGCCCGGCGCACTTCCCGCGTCGGGCCGCGGCCGCTTTCCGCCGCCTTAAGCCCGTGTGCCGCTGCCGGTTGCGCGCCGGGCGCGGCGTCCCGTCCGCCGGGTGCTTCCCCGCGGCCAGGCCCCTCGGGCGGGCCACGGCTCGCGGGTGGTCGCTTCCGGGCGGTTCTCGCCCGGCGCGGCGTCCGCGCGGGCTGGGCTCCGCATCGCGCGGCGCGGTTCCCCGGCCGGGCGCTGACCCCTCGGTCGTCGCGGCCGCGCGGCCGTGCGGATGTCGCACCCATCGGGCGCAATATCCGATCTGCGGTGGCCGGGGCGGACGTATGTCTCCGTGATCATGATGCTCGCGGTGACCGCACACCGGGTTTGCCATGATCCCGGAGACTTTCGGTACACGGGGGTACATCAGCGCTCCACGATCATGAAAAACCCTTGGTGTCGCGCCGGGTTGTGCATGATCGCGGAGACTTCCGGTCGCTGCGGCGTGCACCGCCCGACGTGCGGGACACAATCGCCGATCATGACCGCAACCAGCGCGATCAATCGCTGGCCATCTCATACGCTAGTCCGTCAGGGGCCAGGGCCAGGGGCCCAGTTCTCCAAGCGCCCGCGTCGGGCCGTTGGCGGTCGGCGAGTGTAGTCCATAGCCTAGTTTCCTAGGAAGTGGCAGGCGCGCTCTTGGCGGCGCGGCGTGCGCGACGATCCGGTCGCGCCGCCAAGAGGCTTAGCCTAGTTTCCTAGGATGGCTTACGGGATGTGGGCCGGGCCCGTTAAGCCGTTAGTTCGGCAGTGGTGAGGTCAGCAGGTTTTCGGAGAGTTGCCAGAGTCGGTCGGCCTTCTCGGGGTCCAGGGCGTAGGGGGCGACGCCGCGGCGGATGCCTGGAGTGCAGGGCTGGGCCTCCTGGCAGTCTTCGAAGTATTTGCCGGTGACGCCTTCGACGAGGGGGGATGCGGCGAGCAGGGTGGAGGTCGCGGCGCCCTGGGGGATGTCCTTGATGGAGACGCCGGTGTTGCCCGCCGGGTCGAAGGACTGGGGGAGGATGGCGGCCGGGTCGACGTGGCGGATGAGGCCGGTGCTGGCGATTCGGCCCGGATTGAGGGCGTTGGCGGTGATGCCGTCGGCGGCCCAGCGGCGGGCGATGGCGACGGCGAAGAGCACGTTGGCGGTCTTGGACTGGCTGTAGGCGGCCCACGGGTGGTACGGGGTGTGCTCGAAGTTGGGGTCGTCGAAGAGGACTTCGCCGTTGATGTGGCCGACGGAGCTGACGTTGACGACCCGGGCGTGGCCGGCGGCGAGGGCGTGGTGCAGGCCGGTGGTGAGGGCGAAGTGGCCGAGGTGGTTGGTGGCGAACTGGAGCTCCCAGCCTTCGGCGGTGCGCCGTTCGGGGGTGGCCATGACGCCGGCGTTGTTGACGAGGATGTGCAGCGGGCCGGTCCAGGCGGTGACGAAGGCGCGGACCGAGCGGCGGTCGGCGAGGTCGAGCGCGGCGGCGTGGACGTTCGGGTTGCCGGTGGCGGCGGTGATGTCGTCGGCGGCGTGCTGGCCGGCGTCGGGGTCGCGGACGGCGAGGGTGACGTCGGCGCCGGCGGTGGCCAGGGCGCGGGCGGTTTCCCGGCCGATGCCGGAGGCGGCGCCGGTGACGATCGCGTGTTGGCCGGTGAGGTCGACGCCGGCGATGACCTGGTCGGCGGTGGTGGTCGCGCCGAACGGTGTGGTGATGGGCATGGCGTGTCCTTTCGGTGCTAGCTTATTCGGAGCCGGCTCCGAATAGAGCCTATCCGGAGCCGGCTCCGCTTACAAGGGGAGGCCGGGTGCGTGCCGACGCGCGGGAGAACTACGACCGTCTGGTGTCGGTGGCGGCCGGGGCGTTCGCGCGTGACGGCGGGGACGCGACGCTGAAGGCGATCGCGCGGGAGGCGGGGGTCGGCATCGGCACGCTGTACCGGCATTTCCCGACCCGCGAGTCGCTCGTCGACGCGGTGTACCGGGCCGAGACCCAGCGGCTGTGCGACGCGGCGACCGACCTGCTGGGGGAGCGGGCGCCGCTGGACGCCCTGCGGGAGTGGGCGCTGCGCTTCCTGGACTACATGGCCACGAAGGAGGGGATGGCCGAGGTGCTGCACACGGTACTGTCCGGGGATGAGGGCCTGCGGCTGGAGACCCGGGCCCGGATCACCGAGGCGCTGCGGCTGCTCATCGCGGCGGGCCAGGGGGCCGGGCGGCTGCGCGCCGGGCTCGATGCGGGCGACGTGTCGCTGGCGCTGGGCGGGTTCGCGCTGATCCTGCGGGGCCGTCCCGACGCGCGGGAGGCCGGGGGTCGGCTGTTCGACCTGCTCGCCAGGGGTCTGGCGGCGGGCTAGGCCGGCGGCGCGGTCTGGGAGGGCGCCGCCGGCGTGTCGGGCACCGTCAGTTCGCGGCGCGCCAGTTCTGGCGGGTGATGAGGACCCGGGCCTCGTCGGCGTACTCGGCCTCGACCGTGACCGCGTACTCGCCGGCCTGCAGCGAGCTGCGGGAGGTGAAGTCGCGGCGGCCGCCGGTGAGGGCGTGGGCGATGGCGCCGAAGACGCCGCCCCACAGGGCGCCGACCAGGATCGTGGTGATCAGGATGCCGAGCCAACTGGAATTGCTGAAGAGCGTGAACAGGATGCCGACGAACAGGCCGAACCAGGCGCCGGAGGCGACGCCGGCGAGGGCGGCGCGGCCGACGGTGAGCCGGCCCAGGACGTTCTCGACGAGGCGCAGGTCGGTGCCGATGATGGCGGTCCGTTCGACGGGGAAGCCGTTGTCGGACAGGTAGTCGACGGCCTGCTGGGCGCCGGCGTAGTCGGCGAAGCGGGCGACGGTCACGGTGGAGCGCTCGAGCTCGACGAGCTCGCCGACGGCCGGGCCGGGCTCGGGGGAGGGGGACGGGGCTGGGGGTTCGTCAACCGGAGGCGTGGTCATGCGCGACAGGGTAGAGATGCCGGTGGCGTTTCGCCCGCTTCGGCGCGGGGTTTCGGCAATGTTCGTCTGCTTGTCCGGTACTCCTGGCAAGCGGTGCCTTCGCGGTCGCGGTGCGTGAGGTCGGGGTGGCGGATCAGGGATCGTTCAGGGCGTCACCCGAGGTCGCCGGGGCGGGGCTGGGTGCACCGTTGCTGGTATGAGCGATATCAAGCGTCTTCGCCGGTCGCGGACGGATCGGACGGTCGCCGGGGTGCTGGGCGGGCTCGCCGAGTACCTGGGCGTGGACCCGACGATGGTCCGGGCCGTGTTCCTGCTGGCGATCCTGCTGACCGGGGGTGTGGCGGTGCTGGCGTACCCGGTGTTGTGGCTGGTGATGCCGGAGGCCCCGCCGGCCCCGGTGAGCCCGGCCCCGAACGATCACCTGCCCTTCGGCGCCTGACCCGCACCCGCGCCGGGCCCGTGTCGTGCCGGTGCCCGGGCAGCTCAGCACCGCGCCGGCCCACACCGCGCTGGTGCTCCGGCGCCTGCGTTGGCCCGCGAGCGCGTCTCGCGAGGCCGCGCACGGGCGGGCCGCGCACGGGCGGAGTCTGCCCGGGCTGCGCTCGGCCGCCGGGTCGGGCGGGAGTCGTGGCCGGGCCGCGCGGGTGCGGGCGGGTCAGCGGGGCCAGTGGCGCAGGCGGTGGCGGAGGGCGGCGACGGCGTCGGGGTCGAGGCCGTAGTAGGTGAAGCGGCCGTCGTCGAGGCGGTCGAGGTAGTGGCCGGCGGCGACGATGTCGTCGTTCTCCAGGGCCGGGTCCTGGCGGCGGGCGAGGTCGAGGAGGCGTTCGACGGAGTAGCGGTCGAGGGCGGCGGCCACGTCGATGTAGTCGCGGACCTCGCGGCGGTTGACGAGGGCGGCGACCTTGGTGGCGATGAGGTCGTCGAGGTGCATGACGGGGCCGACGTCCATCATGACGGGGCTTTCGCGGCGGTCGAGGCGGGAGAGGGTGAGCCGGACGGTGCGGGTGCCGTCGCCGACGGTGAACTCGCGCTGGTCGAAGCCGGCGAAGAGCTCGAGGAGGTCGTCGGCCTGTTCCTCGTGGACCGTGTAGCCGGCGTCGCGGAGGGCGGTGCAGACGGCGTCGGCGGCGGCTCCGGCGGCGCCGTCGGTGTCGGTGAACAGGTCGACGTCTTCGGTGGGGCGTTCGACGAGGCCGTTGATGAGCCAGGCGAAGCCGCCGCCGAGGACGAAGCCGTGCCGCTCGGCGACGGTGAGGGCGACGCGGGCGACGTCGGTGTAGAAGGGGATCACCGGTTGCGCAGGGTGGCGAACCGGGCTTCCCAGGCGCGGCGGACGCCGTGCGGCAGGTTGAGCTCGGGCCAGACCTGGACGAGGAGGCGCTTGTTGAGGAAGCGGCGCAGTTCGTCGTGGCGGATGGCCTCGCGGAGCACGTTTTCGTACATCCACAGCAGGAGGTCGTGGTTGTCGAGGTCGAAGCGGCGTTGCGGGTTCCACATGAGCCGCTGGGGGAGCTCGACGATGCCGTGGACGGGGCCGCGCAGCTCGTTGAGGGTGCGGGCGACGAGCGCGGGCCGGTGTGGCCGGGCCAGGTAGGCGACGGTTCCGCGGGCCGGCTGGTCCTGCATGTGGCGAAGTGTACCCGGGCTGGGCGCGGCGTGGTCACGCCACGTCGTCGTGTGGTCTCGCGGTGCGCCCGGGTCGTGCCGAGGCGAGCGCTATGTCTCCGTGATCATGTTGTGCCGGCCGGGTGTACCGGTGGTTTTTCGTGATCGCGGAGCGTTACTGTACGCCTGGGTACCGTATGTCTCCGTGATCATGAAGAACCGGGGTGCCGGTGTGGTCGCGTGCATGATCGCGGAGACATAGCGCTCACCGGATCGGACATATGCCCCGTCAGGCGAAAAATCCGATAAGTCGTGGCGCGGAGCGCCCGACTTATCGGTTGCCCTTGGCGCCGCGGACGTGGCAGGGCCAGGGCCAGGGCCAGCGGATGCTGGGCCCCGGCCCGGTGTCTGGCGGGAGCGACGGTCTGCAGGTGACGCGGCCCGAGTCATCGAAAGTTAACGGTTGTCCTGGCGGGGGATGACCACCTCGCGGACGAGCAGCTGCACGGCGGCGACCACGGGGATGGCGACCAGGGCGCCGACCACGCCGAGGAGGGCGACGCCGATGAGGACGGACAGGATCGCGGCCAGGTCGGAGACCTTCACGGCGCGGCGCATCACGTTGGGGTAGATGGCGTAGTTCTCCACCTGCTGGTAGATGACGAAGAACACGACGCAGGCGATGCCGGCCTGCAGTGACGTGGCGAAGCCGACGATGCTCACCACGACCGCGCCGAGGGTGGCGCCGATCTGCGGGATGAGGTCGGTGATGGCGACCAGGACGGCGAGGGCGTAGGGGTAGGCGACGCCGACGATGAGCAGGAACACGAACGACGACAGGCCGGCGACGACGGCGATGGCGAGGGCGCCGCCGAGGTAGGCGCCGACCTTGGTGAGGATCTCGTCGCCGAGGAGCCGGACGCGTTCGCGGCGGGAGGCGGGCACGAGCCGGTAGCCGCCCTCCTTGAGCCGGTCGAAGGCGGCCATGAAGTACAGCGTCAGGATGATGACGGTGAGCAGGTTGAACAGGGCGCTGAAGGCGACCTGCACGCCGCCCCAGACGCCGCCGAGGGCCTTGGTGACGTTGCCGGGGGTGGCGACGTTCTTGAGCTGGTCGAGCAGCTGGTACTGCTCGTTGAGGTGGTTGAGCTGGTTGTTGCGGCGCAGGTTGTCGATGTAGGTGGGCAGGTTGTCGACGAGGGCGTTGCTCTGCTGGACCAGGGGCGGGATGAGGGCGACGATGCCGCCGCACAGCACGAGCATGGCGCCGAGGCCGACTGCGGCGACCGCGAGGCCGTGGGGCAGGCCCCACTTGCGGAGCCGGACGACGGCCGGGTTGAGGCCGATGGCGAGGAACATGGCGATGAAGATGAGGATGAGGATCGACTTGACGTTCTGCACGGCGAGGTAGGCGCTGTAGGCGAGCAGCAGGCCGAGGCCGGCGGTGAAGCCGATGATGAGCGGTGAGCGGCGCATCGGCGGGCCGGGGCGGCCGAAGCGGGGCTCCTCGACGATGACGACGTCGACCTCCACCTCCGGCGCCGGTGCCGGTGCGGCCGGCGGCGGCGGGGTCTGGACCTCATCCTCCACTGTGAACTCCCTGGGAAGTCGAACGTTCTTGGGGCAGGGTACCGGTTGCTGCCCGGGAGGGGCGGCTAGCGTTAGGACCCATGGCAGACCTCGTGTACCCACCGGTGATCGCGTTCGCGCGGACCATGATGCTGGCCCTGGGAATGCGGATCACGATCGAGGGCGAGCAGCACGTGCCGGTTGACGGGGGCGCGGTGATCGCCTGCAACCACGTGTCGTACCTCGATTTCATCTTCTGCGGCCTCGGCGCGCGCCGTTCCCGGCGGCTGGTGCGGTTCATGGCGAAGGAGTCGATCTTCCGGCATCGCATCGGCGGGCCGCTGATGCGTGGCATGCACCACATCCCGGTCGACCGTGACGCCGGCATGGCCTCCTACAAGGCGGCGCTGGAGGCGTTGAAGGCGGGGGAGGTGGTCGGGGTGTTCCCGGAGGCGACGATCAGCCCGTCGTTCACGATCGCGGAGTTCAAGAGCGGCGCCGGGCGGCTGGCCGCGGCCACCGGCGTGCCGCTGATCCCGATGGTGGTGTGGGGCACGCAGCGGTTCTGGACCAAGGGCCGGCCCCGGGATCTCACCCAGCGGGGGGTGGCGGTGACGATCTCCATCGGGGAGCCGATGCGGCCGCAGCGCCGCGACGGCCAGGACGCGGTCAACGCCGAGCTGCGCGGCCGGATGACCAGCCTGCTCGACCGGGCCCAGCGGGAGTATCCGCAGGCGCCGGCGGGCCCCGACGACGCCTGGTGGCTGCCGGCCCACCTGGGCGGTACCGCACCCGAGCCGGCCGTCCCCGTAACGGAGGTCCAGTGACCAAGGCCGAACCCACCGATCTGCTCGTCCTGCTGCGCGAGCTCGAGCCGGTCGTCGAGGCGAACCTCAACCGGCATCTGGCCGCGGCGAAGGAGTGGTTCCCGCACGAGTATGTGCCGTGGAGCGAGGCCAGCGACTTCGACGGGCCCCTGGGCGGGCAGCCGTGGGAGCCGGGCCAGTCGCGGCTGTCCGAGGTGGCCCGGGTGTCGCTGGTGGTGAACCTGCTGACCGAGGACAACCTGCCCAGCTACCACCATGAGATCGCCAGCGTGTTCGGCCGGGACGGGGCGTGGGGGACGTGGGTGCACCGGTGGACGGCCGAGGAGGGCCGGCACGGCATCGCGATCCGCGACTATCTGCTGGCGTCGCGGGCGGTCGATCCGGTGGCGCTGGAGCGGGCGCGGATGGCGCACATGGAGGGCGGGTTCCGTAACGCCTACGAGGGGCTCATCGAGTCGGTGGCGTATGTGGCGTTCCAGGAGCTGGCGACGCGGGTGTCGCACCGCAACACCGGGACGGCGTCCGGTGACCCGGTGTGTGAGCAGCTGCTGGCCCGGGTCGCCGCGGACGAGAACCTGCACATGATCTTCTACCGGGATCTGCTGGGGGCGGCGTTCGACCTCGTGCCGAACACGGCGATGCGGGCGGTGACCCGGGTCGCGTCGACGTTCCAGATGCCCGGGCACACGATCGAGAATTTCGGCCGCAAGTCGGTGCAGATCGCCAAGGCCGGCATCTACGACCTGCGGCTGCACCACGACGACGTGCTCGTGCCGGTGCTGCGGCAGGTGCGGGCGTTCGACCGGCCGCTGTCCGGGGACGGGGACGCGGCCCGGGAGGAGCTGGCCGCGTTCATGGCCGACCTTGATGCGCAGGCGTCACGGTTCGTGGAGCGGCGGTCCGCGCAGCGTGAACGGGTGGCGTCGGGTCGCTCGTAGCCTTCCGTGAGCGTTGCAGTAGGCTGCGACGACCGTTCCGTGCCCGTCACTGCCCGTCTGACCGTTTTCGACGTGTCCGTCGGGGGCTGCTGGGCTGCGGAATTTCACTCCCCGTATCGGAAGGCAGCATCGCCATGGCCAGACGCGTGATACATGAGCTGATCGACGACCTCGACGGCGGCCTCGCCGACGAGAGCCTCAGCTTCGGCCTCGACGGCGTGCAGTACACCATCGACCTGTCCGTGAAGAACGCCGCCGAGCTGCGTGAGGCTCTCGCGCCGTTCGTCGCGGCCGCCACGAAGCTCGGGCGGACGCCGGCGCAGGCGCCGCCCGGCCGCGGCGGCCGGGTCCGTCCGGTCCTGTCCGCCCGCGCCGAGCGGGAACAGAACCGGGCGATCCGTGAGTGGGCGCAGAGCAAGGGGCTCGAGGTCTCCGACCGCGGCCGGATCCGGGCCGACATCGTCGAACGGTTCCACGCCGAAGCGGGAAGCTGAAACGGGGGCGCCCTGCTGCGGGCGCCCCCGCACGTTCCGCCGCCGTGCAGGTCGGGTGCGGAACCGTTGCCTGGCTCAGCTCACCTGCGCCGCACCCGATCAGGGCGGCACGCGACGCGTGAACTGATCGGGAGGTCCTATGGCGAGCTGGCCTGGCTGGCTGCGGACCGCCGCGCCGACGCGCGGCTACGCGGCGCTGTGCGGCGCCGCCGGCCTCGTCGTCGCCGCCCTGTTCGCGGAGTTCGCCACCGGCGCGGGCGGGCCGACCGTGTCGCAGAACATCTCCAACGTGGCCCTGTGCGCCGCCGCCGCGGCGGCCGCCTGGGCGTGCCTGGCCAAAGCGCTGCGGGAACGCGGCCGGCGGGAGCGGTGGGCGTGGGTGCTCACCGGCGCCGGCGCCCTGTCCTGGGCGGTCGGGCAGGGATTCTGCATCTGGTACGAGACCGTCCTCGGCCAGGAGGTGCCGTTCCCGTCCCTCGCCGACGCCGGCTACTTCTGGATGATGCCGTTCACCGCCGCCGGGCTGCTGCTGCTCCCCGGCACCCGGCAGAGCATCGCCCACCAGGCCCGCAGCATCCTCGACGGGCTCATGATCGCCGTGTCGCTGCTGCTGATCACCTGGGTGCTCATCCTCGGGCCGCTGGTGCGGCAGGGCTCCGACAGCGCCCTCGGCCTGCTGGTCAACCTGTGGTACCCGGCCGGCGACGTCGTCGTGCTCACCATCGTGCTGTTCATGCTCGCCCGGCTGCGCCGCGGCGGCCGCCGCCCCATGTCGCTGCCGCTCGTCGGTGCCGGCCTGGCCGCGTTCACCGTCTCCGACTCCGGCTACGCCTACCTCACCCTGATCGACGGCTACGGCTCCGGCAACGTCCTGGACCTCGGCTGGTTCGCCGGGTTCGCGCTGATCCTGCTCGCCGCCCGCCGCCCCGAGCCGCCCCAGGCCGGGCACGACGAGCATGCCCTCACCCAGCCCCTCGGCGTCATGCTGCCGTACCTCGCCGTCCTCGGCGCCCTCGCCACCAGCACCTTCCAGGTCATCAGCCACGGCCCCCGCGACCCCGTCATCTCCTGGATGCGCTCCGCGATCATCCTGCTCATCGTCGGCCGGCAGCTGCTCACCCTGCTGGAGAACCGGTCCCTCACCCGCGACCTCGAGGCCCGGGTCGAGGCCCGCACCGCCGAACTGCGGGCCAGCGAGCAACGCTTCCAGGCCCTCGTGCAGCACAGCTCCGACGTCGTCACCGTCATCTCCGCCGACGGCGACGTCACCTACCAGAGCGAGTCGATCCAGCGGGTCTTCGGCTTCGACCCGGCCCGGATCATGGGCGCCCGGCTCACCCGCGTCCTGCCCGCCGACGCCGCCCAGGTGCTGCGCGCCGCGATCGCCGCGATCGCCGCCACCGCCTACGCCACCCGCGTCGTCGAGGTCGCCATGCCCCACGCCGACGGCCACGTCCGGCTCACCGAGGTCACCCTCACCAACCTCCTCGGCGACGCCAACGTCGAAGGGATCGTCCTCAACTCCCGCGACATCAGCGAACGCAAGGAACTCGAGGACCAGCTCGTCCACGAGGCGTTCCACGACGGGCTCACCAAGCTCGCCAACCGCGCCCTGTTCAAGGACCGCCTCGAGGTCGCCCTGCGCCGCCGCGCCGGCGTCGCCATCCTGTTCCTCGACCTCGACGGGTTCAAGGAGGTCAACGACAGCCTCGGCCACGCCGCCGGCGACCACCTGCTCATGCAGGTCGCCGCGCGCCTCCGCGCCGCCGCCGGGGACGGCGACACGGTCGCCCGCTTCGGCGGCGACGAGTTCGCCGTCCTCCTCGACGCCGTCGCCGCCGCGGCCGACGCCGACGACCTCGCCCGGCGCATCATCGCCGCCCTCGACGAACCCTTCGACGTGGAGAACCAGGAGATCCACGTCCAGGGCAGCATCGGCATCGCCCTCACCGGCCCCGACGCCCGCGACGCCGACCAGCTCATGCGCAACGCCGACCTCGCCATGTACCGGGCGAAGTCCGCCGGGTCCGGGCAGTTCGCCCGCTACGACCCGCAGATGCACACCGGCCTCGTCGAACGCCTCCAGCTCGCCGCCGACCTCCGCCGCGCCCTGGACACCCAGGACGGCCTGGAGATGCACTACCAGCCGACCATCGAACTGCGCACCGGCAACCTGGTCGGGTTCGAGGCCCTCGTCCGCTGGCGCCACCCCGTCCGCGGCATGATCGGCCCCGCCGACTTCATCCCCCTCGCCGAATCCACCGGCCTCGTCCGCCCCCTCGGCGAATGGGTCCTCGCCGAAGCCTGCCGGCAGGCCGTCGCCTGGGGCATGGACGACCCCGACCAGGCCATGACCATGGCCGTCAACGTCTCCGGCCGCCAGTTCGACCAGACCGACCTGCCCGCCATCGTCGCCGCCGTCCTGGCCGAGACCGGCCTGCCCGCCGACCGGCTCTGCCTGGAGATGACCGAGAGCGTCCTGATGACCGACACCGAGGAGAACCTCGCCGTCCTGCTCAGCCTCAAGGACATCGGCGTCAAGCTCGCCATCGACGACTTCGGCACCGGCTACTCGTCCCTGGCCTACCTGCGCCGATTCCCCGTCGACACCCTCAAGATCGACCGGTCGTTCGTCGAACGGCTCAGCGGCACCACCCCCGACGCCGCCCTCGCCCGCACCATCGTCCAGCTTGGCCAGAGCCTCGGCATGGCCACCGTCGCCGAGGGCATCGAACAGTACGCCCAGTTCCTCGCCCTGCGCCGGATGGGCTGTGACTACGCCCAGGGCTACTACTTCTCCCGCCCCCTGCCCGCCGCCGACGCCGGCCGCCTGCTCCGCGACCCCGCCGCCCTCGCCGCCTGACCCGCCCGATTGCGGTTTACCGGCAATTCAACAATCGCCAAATAGGGCAGATGGCTCGGGTCCGCGTCACCCACTGACCGTTCCTCCCGCGAGACACCGGGCCGGGCCTGCCCTGAACGGGCGGCCCGGCCCTGCCAGGCCCGCGGTGCCACGACCAAAACCCCCCGACCGCAACCGGCGGGCATCGCCCCCGCTCCCCGCACCCCCGACGCTGGTCCTCGGCCACCCCCCTGTGAGAAACGGAGCCCGCTCGATGACGGCAGCCCTCGCCGACCAGGCCCGCCTCGACCTGCCCGGACACTGGCCGGCCGCGCTCGCCCCGCGGATCCTCGCGACCATCGACGCCCCGACCCCGCTCCTCGCCGTCGACCTGACCACCGTCACCGACCGCTACACCGCGTTCACCGCCGCCCTGCCCGGCGTGTCGACGTTCTTCGCCATGAAATGCAACGCCGACGAGGACGTGATCGGCACCCTCGCCGCCCTCGGCTCGAGCTTCGAGGTCGCCTCCGTCGGCGAACTGCGCATCCTGCAGGACCTCGGCATCGACCCCGCCGAGGTCCTCTACAGCAACCCGATCAAGCCCCCCGCCGCGATCGCCGAGGCCCGCCGCGCCGGCCTGTGGCGCTTCAGCTTCGACTCCGAAGGCGAACTGCACAAACTCGCCCAGCACGCCCCCGGCGCCGCCGTGTACATCCGGCTGCGCGTCGACGACTCGACCAGCCTGTTCCCGCTGTCCCGGAAATTCGGCGCCGAGGCCCACGAAGCGCGCGCCCTCATGCACCTGGCGCACGAACTCGGCCTGCACCCCTACGGCATCACCTTCCACGTCGGCTCCCAGTGCGCCACCACCAGCGCCTGGCGCCAGGCCATCGCCGCCGCCGGCCGCCTCATGACCGCCCTGCAGTCCGACGGCATCCACCTGGAGATGCTCGACATCGGCGGCGGCTTCCCCGCCAGATACGTCGAACGAGTCCCCTCCCTGGACCAGATCGCCGCCGCGATCACCCCCGCCCTGGCCGAACTCCTCCCGTACCGCCCCGCCCTGCTCGCCGCCGAACCCGGCCGCCACCTGGTAGCGGAGAGCGCCGTCCTGATCACCTCAGTCCTGGGCCGCGAGGTCCGGGCCGGCGAGAACTGGCTGTACGTCGACGTCGGCGCCTACAACGGCATGATGGAGACCCAGCAGACGGTCCAGCAGTGGCGCTTCCCGCTGTGGACGTCGCGCCCCGACCACGCCCTGGTCCCGCACCTGCCGTTCACCGTGACCGGCCCGTCCTGCGACAGCTCGGACACCATGTTCTACGGCGTCAACCTCCCCTCAACCATCGACGTCGGCGACCACCTGTACATCGGCTCCGCCGGCGCCTACACCCTCAGCTACGCCTCCCACTTCAACGGCTTCGCCCCACCCGAACCAGTAATCCTCGGCGCCCCACCCCGAATCGCCGCCAGCATTACTAGCAATCCCCCAATCCCCGTCAACACTCCGTCACGCGATCAAACGGCGCGTGACGGGATTGCGGGCGCGCCGCCCTCGCACAATCCGGCATCCCGCAATTCGGCGCCCCGCGAGCCGGCCTTGCGCGAGCCGGCTCCGCGCGAGTCGGCTCCGCTGGCGGCGTCCCGCGAGCCGGCGTCCCGTGAGTCGGCTCCGCGCGAGCTGGCCTCCCGCGAGTCGGCTCCGCTCAGGCCAGGGTCCCGCGAGCCGGTGTCCCGTGAGTCCGCTCCGCGCGGGCTGGCCGCCCGTGAGTCGGCTCCGCTCAGGCCAGGGTCCCGCGAGCCGGTGTCCCGCGAGCCGGCGCCGCGGGGGTCGGTCTCCCGCGAGCCGGCGCCGCACATTGCACCCGACCGCGCGCAGGCCCGCACCTGATGCCCGCGGCCGAGGTGGCCGCGCCGCGCCGCGCCCGCCACACCGCGGCCCGCCAACCCGCCGCGCCGGCGGCGCCCCGCGCTTCGCGTGAACCCGCGCCCGGGGTTACGCCGGCCGGGGCCCGCGGCCTGCCAGGACCAGCCGCGCTGCACCGGCCCGGCGTTGTGGCTCCGGCCGGGTATTCGATCGGGCCCGGTCTACCGGCCCTGCCCGATGAGCCTGGTCTTCCGGCCGTGTCCCACGAGCCTGGTCTTCCCGCCGGGTCCGACGAGCCTGGTCTACCGGCCGTGCCGGACGAGTGGAACCGGCCCGGTCCGTCAGGCGCGCCGAGGCCCGGCCGGGCCCGGCACCGCGCCGCGCTGAACGCCGGGCGCCGGCGCGCCGGGCGGCTGCGGGAGCTGCTCTGCTGCGGCGTCGTCGACTCGTTCGGGCTGTCGCTGGGCTGGACCCTGTTCAACCTCGTCGCCACCGCCCGCGGCGGACTCGCGCTGGCCGCCCTGTTCAACGCCGCGATGCTGCTCGGCGTGGTCCTCTCCGCGCCGGTCACCGGATGGCTCGCCCGGCACCTGCACGGCCGCACCCTGCTCACCCGCGCGGGCGTGACCGAAGCGGCACTCCGCGTAGCGACCCTGGGCGCGTTACTGGCCGGCGTCGACACGCGCCTGGTCGCGGCCGGCGTCGTGGCCATGCACGTGGCCGCCTACGCGGGGTTCGCCGCCATGCGCGCCGAGGTCGCCGCGGTCGACGCCCGGCCGCGGGCAATGACCCGCTACGCCCTGTCGATCGCGGCGGTCGAGGCGGCCGGCGCCGGCGTGGCGGCCCTGCTGCCGATGCACCGGGCGGCGCTGGCCGTCGTCTTCGCCGTGTACGGCCTGAGCCTCGTCCCCACCCTCCTCACCGCCCGTCGCGCCCGCGTCTACTCCACGCCACGGAACACACCCCGCGCCTTCCCGGTCGACCGCCGCCATCCGAACACACCCGGTGTCGGTCTCGGTGCACACGGTCGCCCAATGACCGAATGTTCGGCAAACCCGTCGATGGCGGCTTCGAGTAACGGCACCTCTGCGGAAGGCAATTGGTCGATGAGTGACGGCACCGCAATGCTCGGCGGTGGTCGGGTGACGCGGGTTGACCGGCGGCGTGCGGAGGCGGCGGCGGGGCAGTCCGCGGCCGGGGAGATCCGGGCGGGGAGCGACGCGGCCGGGGAGGTCCGGGCGGGCGAGGCCCGGGCGGGGAGGGGCGCGGCGAAGGAGACGGCGGCGAGGGAGGCTGCGGGCGTGCGGCTGCCGATTTCGGTGCTCGTGGCCGGTGGCGGCATCATGTTGCTCTCCGCGGGGCCGACGTTGCTGTCCGTGGCGCTGGCGACCGAACTACACGGGCGGCACGCCGTGGCCGGGGCCGCGGCCGCGTTCAGTGCCGGGTGCCTGCTGTCGTCGTGGGCGGTCGACCGGGTGGGGCGGCTTCGGCTACCCACCGCGGTCGCCTGGCCACTGTGGGGCGTCGGCATGCTCGTCGGGTGGCTGGTCGCGCCGACGCACGTGGCCGGGCTGTTCCTGGCGCAGTTCCTGTCGGGGCTGAGCATGACCGCATTCGAGGGTGGGATGGATGCGCGGCTGGCCCGGCAGGTCCGGGCCGGGAGCGTCACCACCGTGCTGGCCTGGAGCGCGTCCACCCGGGCGCTGGGGGGAGCGATCGCGGTCCGGACGCTACCGGCGCTCGTCACGGCCCCCGCGATCGGCGCGGTGGCCGGCGTCGCCGCCGGCCTACTGAGCGCGGCGTCACTGGTCGCACTGGTGCGATCACGGCGCGGTGGCGTCCCGGCTGGGTCGAGCGGTGAGGTTGCCTGACGGTAGCGCCGCAAACCCGGTCGGTGTTGGCCGACGGGCTCGCGGTCGGTGTGGTCGCGGCTACGCGGGGTGTCCCGGCCGCGCCAAGCGCGAGGCCGGCCGGCACGCCCCAATGCCGCAGCGCGATCACCTCTCAGGCGGCGGGCCCTGCACCCGCGCGGCGCGGCACGGTGCAGGGACCGGAAGTCTCCGTGATCATGCGCATCCGTGCGTCGACACCAACGGTTTTTCATGATCGTGGAGCGCTGATGTACCCCCCGTGTACCACAAGTCTCCTGGATCATGGCAAACCCGGTGTGCGGTCACCGCGGGCAGCATGATCACGCAGACATACGTCCGGTCCGGCCGTGCGGATCGCAGGTTGCGCCCGCCTGGTGCGACATCCGCACCGGGGGGCGGCGCCGATGACCGCCGGTGGCCACCGATGACCAGCCTGTGCCGGGCGCCGGGCATCAACCAGCACGATCAGGCGCTGGCCTCCTTACGGCGGGCGGCCGAGGGGAGCGGGGGCTGGGTCAGCCGTGGTCGAGGGGATCGGCGAACAACGGCTCGAAGGCCAGTTCGGCGGCGCCGATCAAAGCGGCGTCCTGGCCCAGTTGCGGAGTGCGCAGGCGGACGTGTTCGCGGCACGCCGGGAGGCCGTTGCGGTTCAGGCGGCTGCGGACCTGGGCGGCCGAGGCCAGATAGACCTCCCGGAGGGTGCCGCCGAAGATGACCATCTCCGGGTTGAAGATGTTCACCAGGTTGGCCACGCCGAAGCCGAGCCAGTCGCCGACCTGGCGCATCGCGGCCTGGGCCGTGTTGTCGCCGCGGGAGGCGGCGTCGACGACGGCGAGGATGCCGTCGCGGCCGGCGGTCGGGTTGCGGCCTGCCGCGGCCAGCAGGGCGTGCTCGCCGATCTCCGTCTCCCAGCAGCCGTGCGAGCCGCAGCTGCACGGCTTGCCGGTCGGGTTGACGACCATGTGGCCGACCTCGCCGCCGTAGCCGCCGTGGCCGGTCACCGGGCGGCCGGCGGCGATGATGCCGCCGCCCACGCCGGCGTCGCCGTAGAGGTAGACGACGTTGTCGCAGCCGACGGCGGCGCCGCGGGTGTGTTCGGCCAGGGCGGCCAGGTCGGCGTTGTTGCGCACGGCGACCGGGCGGGCGTCGCCGATGAGGGCGGCCAGGGCCTCGCCGAGGGGCTGGTCGACCCAGCCGAGCTGCGGGCCGAGGCGCACGAAGCCGTCGTCGCGGCGGACCATGGCCGACACGGCGGCGCCGCTGCCGATCAGGCGGGCGCCGGCGACCGTGCTCGCGGTGGCGTGGACCTTGCGGATGAAGTCGGCGATCGGGGCGACGACCGTCGCGGCGTCGTGCTCGCCGCGGGGGCGGGCCGCCTCGAAGCGGTCCAGGAGCACGCCGCCGAGGCCGACGCGGGCGGCGACGATCCGGTCGACCTCGACGGCGAACGCGTACACGTAGACCTTCTCCGACTCCGGGCGCACCACCAGCGACGGGCGGCCGGCCCGGCCCCGCTGCTCGCGCGGCACCCCCTCGCTGACCAGGCCCGCGGCGGCCAGGTCGGCGGTCAGCGCGCCGATCGTGCTGCGGTTGAGTCCCAGGCTCGCGGTGAGGTCGGCGCGGGACATGGCGCCCTGGAGGTGCACGGAACGCAGGAGCGCTCCGAGGTTGCTCCGGCGGATCTCCTCCTGGCTGGGGCCAACGCGCATGCTCGGCTTTCTTGACAAGGGGTGCGGTTGTGAGCCTAGTCGGTGTGGCTTATCGCAGTCCCGCGGCGGCGGCGCGGCGGCGGGTCAGCGCGTCGATGCCCGCGGCCAGCAGCAGGACCACGCCGGTGACCACGTACTTCGTGCCGGGGCTGTAGTCCATCAGGCCCATGCCGTTCTCGATCACGGCCACCACCGCGCCGCCGAGGACGGCGTTGAGGACCCGGCCCTTGCCGCCGAACAGGCTGGTGCCGCCGATCACCGCCGCGCCGACCGCGTAGAGCAGCACGTTGCTGCCGCCGGTGTTCGGGTTCACCGACGCGTCGCGGGACGCGGCCACGATCCCGCCGACCGCGGCCATCGTCGAGCAGATCACGAACACGGCGATGCGGATCGCGTCCACGTGGATGCCGGCCCGGCGGGCCGCCTCCCGGTTGCCGCCCACGGCGTAGACGTGCCGGCCGAACGCGGTGCGGTTGAGCACGAACGTGCACACGGCCAGCAGCACCCCGAGGATCAGCACGATCATCGGCACGCCCCGCTGCGAGGTGGCGTCGTTCTTGGCCCGTTCCAGGTTCAGCGTCCACACCGCCGCGCCGAGCAGCACCGCGACCGTGCCGACCCGGATCGCGATCACCGAGCGCGGTTCGGCGGACAGGCCGTGCCGGACCCGGCTGTAGCGCTTCCACAGGTGCAGGGCCAGCATCCCGGCCACGGTGACGCCGTAGAGGACCCAGCCCTGCTCGGGGGTGAACCGCCCGTCGAAGTTGATTTTCTTGATGGTGGGGTCGTCGACGGCGACGATCGTGCCGCCCTTCATCAGCAGCAGCACCGCCCCCTGGAAGGCCAGGAACGCGGCGAGGGTGACCACGAACGACGGGATGCCGAGCTTGGCCACCAGCACCCCGATGGTCAGGCCGATCGCGGCGCCGGTGAGGATCGCGCCGAGGACGGCGACGTACCAGGGCAGGCCGAAGTTCGTCAGCAGCACCGCCAGCACCGAGGCGCACACGCCGCTGGCGAACCCGGCGGACAGGTCGATCTCGCCCAGCAGCAGCACGAACACCAGGCCCATCGCGATCACCGTGACCGCCGCGCCCTGGTTGAGCAGGTTGGAGAGGTTCCCGGCGGTGACGAACTTGGGCCGGGCCACCGCGAACGCGATGGTCAGGGTGAGCAGCCCCAGGACGGCGGGCAGGGCACCCATGTCGCCGCCGCGGACCCGGGCGACGTAGTCGCGGGTGTAGGCGGCCAGGCCGGTCGCGGGGCGGGACCCGGCCTGCTCCCGCTCGGTCAGCGTGGACAGGGTCATACCGCCGCTCCGTTCCGCCGCAGGCCCAGGTCGCCGCTGCGGCCGGTGGTGATCAGCTCGACGATCTGGGAGTGGGTCACGTCGGTGGCCCGCACCTGCGCCGCCATCTGGCCGAGGTACAGCGCGGCGATGCGGTCGGCCACGGCGAACACGTCGTTCATGTTGTGCGAGATGAGGACCACCGCCAGGCCGTTGTCGGCCAGCCGCCGCACCAGCTCGAGCACCTGGGCGGTCTGCGCCACGCCGAGGGCGGCGTTGGGCTCGTCGAGGATGACGATCCGGTTGTTCCACAGCACCGCCTTGGCGATGGCGACCGTCTGGCGCTGCCCGCCGGACAGGCTGGACACCGGCGCCCGGACCGACACGACCCGCACCGACAGGCTGGCCAGGGTCTCCGCGGCCCGCTGTTCCATGGTGATGTCGTCGAGGACGAGGCCGCGGCGGATCTCCCGGCCCAGGAACATGTTCTGCACGATGTCGAGGTTGTCGCACAGCGCCAGGTCCTGGTAGACGATCTCCACGCCGAGGGCGGCGGCGTCGCGGGGGCCGTGCACCGAGACCGGCCGGCCGTCGAAGAGGTACTCGCCCGAGTCGATCGAGTAGATCCCGCCGACGCACTTGACCAGCGTCGACTTGCCGGCGCCGTTGTCGCCGACGAGGGCGGTGACCTGCCCGGCGTACACCGAGAAGTCCACGTCGCGCAGCACCTGGACCGGGCCGAAGCTCTTGGAGAGCCCGCGGATCTCCAGCAGGGGTGTGTCGGTCACGTCGCTCCTTCACGGCGTCGGGCCCGGCGGATCCCCGATGCGAGACCCGGTACGTTACTTGATACCTGCTTGGACGCACTTGGCGGCGAACTCGCCGGTGCACACGTCCGCGGCCGCGACGTAGCCGTCGTCGATGACGTCCTTGACGTTCTGCCTGGTGATGGCCTTGGGCTCGAGCAGGATCGCGTCGACATCCCGCTTCGCCTGCGGATCGTGGACCTTGCTGTCGGTGACGCCCGTCTCACCCCGGGCCAGGCCGATGGCGAGCTTCGCCGCGGCGGCCGCCTCCCGCCGCACGTCCTTGTAGACGGTCATGCACTGGTCGCCGTTGAGGATGTTCTGCAGGCCCTGCGCGGTGGCGTCCTGCCCGGTCACCGGGATCCGGCCGTTGAGTCCCTGCTTCTTCAGCACGTTGATCGCCGCGTTCGCCAGGCCGTCGTTGGCGGCGATCACCCCGGAGATGTCCGGCTCGGCGGTCATCATCTGCTCGAACGCCGTCCCGGCCCGGGTGTTGTCCCACTCCTCGATCCACTGGTCGGGGCCCTTCACGTACTCGCCGGCGTCGAACTTCGGCTGCAGCACCCCGTCGTAGCCCTGCTTGAACAGGGTCGCGTTGTTGTCGGTCTGGGAGCCGTTGAGCTCCGCGATCACCGGCCTGGCGATCTTCGCGTCGGCGAGGCAGCGGACCAGGCCCTGGCCCTGCAGGGTGCCGACGGCGGTGTTGTCGAACGACACGTAGTACCGTGCCGACCCGCCCAGCGTCAGCCGGTCGTAGTCGATCGTGGCGACCCCGGCGTTGCGGGCCTTGTCCAGCACCGCCTTGCCGGTCCCCGAGTCCAGGTTCACGATCATGAGCACGTCGACGCCCTGCGTGATCATCTGCTCGGCGAGGGTCATGAACGCGCTCTTGTCGTTCTGCGCGTTCTGGATGTCGTAGTCGACCCCGGCCGCCTTGAACGCGGCCGCCAGGTACTTGCGGTCGGCGGTCTCCCAGCGGGCCGAGGACTTGCTGTCGGGCAGGATGACCCCGATCCGTGGCCGGTCGCCGTGCCCGCCGGTGCCGGACACGTCCGCCGTGCACCCGGACAGGCCGCCGGCCGCCAGCGCGCCAACGGCCAGCAGGGACAGCATGCCTCCGCGCATCGCCACGGCATCCTTTCCGGGTTCGGGGTGTGCGGAGGGCAACGTATGGCGCGCCGTTGCCGCACACAAGGGTCGCCGCCCGTAACGATTCCGCAAAGCGGCGGCAATCCACCGCGGTCACGTTGCGTGACGGATCGGCATCATAGTATCTGCGGCATGGCGGCGAGGTTCCCGGCACACCGGATCGGCGGGCTGCTCACGGCGGCATTCCTGGCCCTGGTGGCCGGCTGCGGCGGGCCGCCGGCCCCGGCGACCGGCGTCGCGGCGAGCCCGCCGGCGAGCGGGTCGCCGGCCGGATCCGCGGCGGCGGAGGCTTCCGGGAGTACCCCCGCGGCGGCAACGGCGGCACCGGAGGACTTCGCCGAGGCGTTGCCCGCCCCGCTGCGCCGGGCCATGACCGGCGTGTCGTGGCGGCCCGGCTGCCCCGCCGGCCTCGACGACCTGCGGCTGCTGCACGTGTCCTATGTGGACTTCGACGGCCGCGTGGAGCAGGGGCAGCTGGTGGTGAACGCCGCCATCGCGCCGGCCACGCTGCGGGTGTTCGCCCGGCTGCGGCAGGCCCGGTTCCCGATCCGGAGCATGAACCTCATCGAGCGGTACGGCGGCAGCGACGACGCGTCGATGGCCGCCGACAACACCTCCGCGTTCAACTGCCGCAACGTCCCCGGCACCAGCCACTGGTCCAACCACGCCTACGGCCGCGCCGTCGACGTCAACACCGTCGAGAACCCCTACCTGCCCGCCGGGCAGGTCATGCCGCCGGCCGGGCAGGCCTACCTGGACCGGCGCGACGTGCGGCCCGGCATGATCGTCGCCGGCGACCCGACCGTCCGGGCATTCGCCGCGGAAGGGTTCAGCTGGGGCGGATCCTGGCGTAACGGCACCGACTATCAGCACTTCGAAAAACCCGCGTAACGGAGGAACCGCGACCTCGACACGGATCTTCATACTGTGCGCATGTCACCAGTGGGCGTCTTCCGGCTCGTCGTCGCCGGCATGCTGACGCTGATCGTCGGCGGGATCGCCACCACCGCCTACGCCCTGCACCGGGCCGGCGAACGGGCGGAGGCCACCCCCGCGCCGTCCGGGACGGGCGCCGCCGTGTCCGCGGCGCCGCCGTCGTCGCCGCCGGCGGCGCCGTTCACCGGCTGGTCCGACCCGGCCGGCGTCGGCAAGCCCTACGGCACCAAGGTCCCCGGGCTGCTCACGTTCCGCGGCAACCCCACCCGCACCTACTACGGGCAGGGCCCGGTGCCCCGGACCACGCCGGTGCGCAAGTGGCAGTTCCCGAAGTCCGGCGGGCTGTGCGCGATGTCCACCGACAAGGGCAAGACCACCCAGTGGTGCGGCACCGGCTGGACCGGGCAGCCGGCCGTGTTCGAGCGTGACGGCCGCACCTGGGTCGTGTTCGGCGCCTACGACCGCGGCATCCACTTCCTCGACGCGGCCACCGGCGAGCGGATCCTGCCCGACTTCAAGACCGGGGACATCATCAAGGGCAGCGTCACCGTCGACCCGGACGGGTATCCGCTGGTGTACTCCGGCTCCCGCGACGGCTTCTACCGGATCATCGCCATCGACCGGGGCGAACCCAAGGAGCTGTGGAAGCTCGCCGCCGACGCGGTCAAGCCCACGCTGTGGAACGACGACTGGGACAGCTCCGGGCTGATCATCGACGACTACCTGCTCGAAGGCGGGGAGAACAGCCAGTTCCACATCGTCAAGCTCAACCGCGGCTACGGCCCCGACGGCAAGGTCACGGTGAATCCGCAGCTGGTCTTCCACACGCCCGGCTGGGACGAGCAGGAGCTCAAGGACGCCGGCGACACCGACGTGTCGATCGAGAACTCGGTCGCCGTGTACAAGGACACCGTGTACTTCGCCAACTCCGGCGGCCTGGTCCAGGGCTGGGACCTGTCCGGGCTCAAGACCGGCGGCACCCCGGCGCGGACGTTCCGGTTCTGGACCGGCGACGACACCGACGCGTCCGTGGTCGTCGACGCCGACGGGTACCTCTACGTCGGCTCCGAGTACGAGAAGGGCAACGCCCGCTCCCGTGAGGTCGGCCAGATGCTCAAGCTCGACCCGGCCAGACCCGACAACCCGGTGGTGTGGTCGATCAAGGACCAGGGCGGCAAGCCGGCCGGGATCTGGGGCACCCCCGCCCTGTACCAGGACCTCGCGGTCTACGACACGACCGGCGGGGACGTGCTCGGCGTCGACCGGGCCACCGGCGCCGTCCGCTGGCGCTTCCACCTGCCCGGCGGCGAGACCTGGCAGTCGCCGGTGATCGTCGACGACACCCTGTTCATGGGCGACTGCGCCGGCACCATGCACGCCTACGACGTGGCCGACACCCACGCCGACCCGCGGCCGCTGTGGGAGGTCAAGATCGGCGGGTGCATCGAGTCGACGCCGGCGGTGTGGAAGGGTGCCCTGTACTTCGGCACCCGGGCCGGCGCCGTCCACGCCCTCGCCGTCTCCTGACTTCGGTACTTATGGTCCTAGCTTCCTAGGACACGGAAGACGACGTGGCTCCGCCACGCCTGAAGAACCACACCCCGCCGCTACGCGGCGGACTTTCCGGTTTAGGACGGTGACGGGGCCGCGGCCTGGCAGGCGACGACGGCGTCCAGGTGCCAGCCGAGCCGGCGGTCGGCGCGGAAGGTCAGCACCGCCACGGTCTGCGCCTGCCGGTCGAAGGCGATGTCCTCCCGGTCGTCGCTGTGGAACAGCCGGTGCTGGCCGGCGAGCAGCTCGGGGGAGCGGGCCCGGGCCCACGCCGCGGCCAGCTGGTCCGGGGTGCGGGTCTCGCGGGTCGCGGGGGCGGCGGTGGCCTGCGCGCCGGCGATCGTGGTGCCGGGGGAGCAGCGCAGGTGGGCGGCGGGGTTGAAGCGGGCGCCGTCGCGGCCGCCGGCCCAGTTGACGTAGGTGAGCAGCGCCGCGGCGGCGAGGCTGACGCCCAGGAGGCGGAGGACGGTGCGGCGCACCTACTCAGCGTGCTCTTTCCGCCACCAGTCGGCGCCGGTTTCGGGCAAGGTGTCGATCGGGTCGTAGTACGGGTAGGTGCGGTCGAGTTCGGTGCCGTCGTCCTCGATGCTGGTGCGGTAGTTCTTCGTCCAGTAGCTGATGCCGCGTTCCCGGTCGTAGTCGGTGACCATGTGCACCCAGCGTTTGCCGACGTAGGGCACGTCGCAGACGATCCGGGGGGTGGCGTAGCCGGGCAGGTAGCCCATGATGTCGTGCTGCAGCCGCTGGGCCTGCCAGACCGCGACCCGCCAGTGCTCGGCGCCGGGGATCATGTCGCACATGTAGAAGTAGTACGGCAGGATGCCGGCTTCGCCCTGCAGGGCGAAGCACAGGTCGAGCAGGTCGGCGGCGGTGGCGTTGACGCCGCGCAGGAGCACGCCCTGGTTGCGCACGTCGCGGACGCCGACCTCGAGGGCGGTGCGGGCGGCCCGGGCGACCAGCGGGGTGAGGGACTGGGCGTGGTTGACGTGGGTGTGGATGGCGAGGTTGACGCCGCGGCGGGCGGCGGTGCGGGCGACGCGCTCGAGGCCTTCGACGACGGTGGGCTGCAGCCAGTGCTGGGGCAGGCCGGCGAGGGCCTTGGTGGCGAGGCGGATGTCGCGGACGGTGTCGATGTCCAGCAGCCGCATGAGGAAGGTTTCGAGCTGGTGCCAGGGCAGGTTGGCGACGTCGCCGCCGGAGACGACGACGTCGCGGACCTCGGGGTGGGTGCGCAGGTAGCCGAGGATGGCGTCGTGGCGGTCGGTTGGCCGGCCGGCGAGGCGGAGCTTGGTGACGGCGGGGGTGCTGTTGCCGACGAGGTCCATGCGGGTGCAGTGGCCGCAGTACTGCGGGCAGGTGGCGAGGAGTTCGGCGAGGACCTTGGTGGGGTAGCGGTGGGTGAGGCCCTCGGCGACCCACATGTCGTGCTCGTGGAGGGAGTCGCGGGTGGCGTAGGGGTGTGACGGCCAGGTGGGGTGGCGGTCGGTGGCGAGGGGGAGCATGTAGCGGCGGACGGGGTCGTGGCGGAGGGTGTCGTCGGTGGGGGTGGCGGCGGGGACCATGGTGTTGATCATTTGGGGTGGGACGAGCATGGACATGGTGGCCTGGCCGGCCTGGTCGGCGGCGAGGTCGGTGTAGAAGGCGTCGGTGACGGTGCTGCCGAGGACGGTGCGGAGCTGGGCGACGGTCTTGACGCAGTGGGCGCGTTGCCATTGGGCGTTGTCCCACTCGTCGCGGGTGACGGTGGCCCAGCCGGGGAAGCGGCGCCAGTCGGGTTCGGTGAGTGCGTGGCGCTGGTAGACGTATGGCTGCACGGTCCGCTCCCTGTGGTTTTTCCGTCCTGAGGGCAGCGTAACGGGATTTCTTTCGTCGGGCGACCCGTGCTTGGAGGAATTCCTGTGCTGGCGGTATTCTGCGGGAAAATCTTCGGGGAAGGGGTGTGGGGTTGAGCTCGCCGATCGGGTTGCACCGGGTGCTGTCCCCGGCCGGGGTGCTGCCCCAGGCCGCCCAGCGCCTCGACGCGTCACCGGCGATCGCCGACGACGAGGTCCGGCTGCGGGTCGAGCGACTCAACCTCGACGCGGCCAGCTACCGGCAGCTCGCCGCCGAGCACGGCGGCGACGGCGAGCGCATCCGCGCCGCCGTGCTCGGCATCGTCGAGGCCCGCGGCAAGATGCACAACCCGGTCACCGGCTCCGGCGGGATGCTCATCGGCACCGTGGAGGCGGCCGGGCCCGCCTCGCCGCTGGGCCTGACCCCCGGCGACCGGGTCGCGACCCTGGTCTCGCTGACCCTCACCCCGCTGCGCATCAGCGACGGGCTGCGCGCCTGGGACGGCCTGGGCGAGCAGGTGCCCTGCGCCGGGCACGCCATCCTGTTCGCCCGTTCCGTCGCGGCGGTACTCCCCGCCGACCTCGACCCGCGGCTCGCCCTGGCGGTCCTGGACGTGTGCGGGGCGCCGGCCCTGGTCCGGCGCACCCTCACCGGTCTGCTCGAGCGGCGGGACGGGCCGGTGCGGGTCGCGGTGCTCGGCGCGGCCGGCAAGAGCGGCAGCCTCGCCCTGGCCGCCGCCCGCGACACCGGCGGCGCCCGGGCCGTCACCCTCGGCGTGGTCCGCGACGCCGCGGAGGCGGCGCTGCTGGCCGGGACCGGGCTGGCCGGGACGGTGGTGGCCGGTGACGCCCGCGACGCGGTGGGCCTGGCCGCGCTGCTGGACGCGCACGGCGGGCCGGCGGACCTCACCGTCGTGTGCGTCGACGTGCCCGGCTGCGAGCACGCGGCGATCCTCGCCACCGCCCCGGGGGGCACGGTGGTGTTCTTCTCGATGGCCACGTCGTTCCCGGCCGCGGCGCTGGGCGCGGAGGGGCTCGCCGCGGACGTGACGATGCTCATCGGCAACGGCTACGTGCCCGGCCACGCCGGCTACGCGCTGGCCCTGCTGCGATCCGACAGTGCGGTGCGGCACCTCTTCCGCGCGCGGCTGGAGCACCGGTTGGCAGACTGGGCGGCATGAAGACCCTCTACCGCGGTGGACGCGTGCACGCACCGGCCGACCCGTCCGCGACCGCGTTGCTCGCCGACGGCGGCCGGATCGCCTGGCTCGGCCCGGACGCGGAGGCGCCGGGCGGCGCCGACCGGGTCGTCGAGCTCGACGGGGCCCTGGTCACGCCGGCGTTCGTCGACGCGCACGTGCACACCACCGCGACCGGGCTCGCCCTGCGCGGCCTCGACCTGTCCGGGACCCGGTCCGCGGCCGAGGTCCTCGCCGCGGTCGCCGCGCACGCCGCGACCCTGCCGGCCGGGGCGGTCGTCATCGGTCACGGCTGGGACGAGTCCGGGTGGGCCGACCAGGCCACGCCCGGCGCCGCCGAGCTCGACGCGGCCGGCGGCGGCCGGGCCGTCTACCTGTCCCGGGCCTGCGTCCACGCGGCCCTGGTCTCCTCGGCGCTGCTCACCGACGCGGCGAAGGCCGCGGCCGGGTTCGACGCCGGCGGGTGGCTGCGCCGCGACGCCCACCACGTGGTGCGGGCGGCGGCGTTCGCGTCGATCACCCACGGGCAGGTGCTCGACGCGCAGCGGGCCGCGCTGCGGCACGCCGCCGGGCTGGGTATCGCCGCGGTGCACGAGTGCGGCGGGCCCGGCACGTCCGGGGAGGCGGACTTCACCGCGGCCCTCGCGCACGGTCCCGGCTATCCGCGGGTGTTCGGGCTGTGGGGGGAGGCGGGTGCGGCGGGCAAGGCCCGCGAGCTCGGCGCGTACGGCGCGGCCGGGGACCTCTACGCCGACGGCGCGCTCGGCGCCCGCACCGCGCACCTGGCCGCCGACTACCACGACGAGCCCGGTGGCCGCGGCCACGGCTATCTCACCGCCGGCCAGGTCACCGACCACCTCGTGGCGTGTGTCGAGCACGGGGTGCAGGGCGGGTTCCACGCGATCGGTGACGCGGCGCTGGGCACGGTGCTGGCCGGGTTCGCGGGTGCCGCGGCCCGGGTCGGGGTGGAGCGGCTGCGGGCCGGGCGGCATCGTATCGAGCACGCGGAGCTGCTGGACAAGGCGGCGATCGCCCGGTTCGTGGAGTACGGCATCGTGGCGTCGGTGCAGCCGGCGTTCGACCGGCTGTGGGGCGGCGAGCACGGCATGTATGCGCAGCGGCTCGGGCCGGCCCGGGCGCTGGCGGCGAACCCGATCGGGGCGATGGCCGGGGTCGGGGTGCTGCTCGCGTTCGGTTCCGACAGCCCGGTCACGCCGCTGGACCCGTGGGGTGGCTGCGGGGCCGCGGCCGGGCACCACAACCCGGTCCAGCGGATCGGGGCGAAGGCGGCGTTCGCCGCGCACACCCGCGGCGGGTGGCGGGCGGTCGGCGCCGACGACGAGGGTGTTCTGGACCCGGGCGGGACGGCCACGTTCGTGGTGTGGGACACCCGTGACAGTGTGACCGGGGTCATCGGCGGCGGGCACCGTCCGGCGGCGCGGCTGACCGTGCTGCGCGGCGAGACGATCTTCGAGGCGTGAGGGGGCGGCGGCGGTGAGCGGGAAGCTGCGGCTGGATGCGCGGACGGTGGCGCGGGCCCGGCGGCTCGCCGCGGCCGCCGGGGCGCCGGTCGTGGACCTGGCCCGGACGCATACGACGGTGGCGGTGGAGCGGGCCACGTTGCGGCTGGCCGGGGTCACCGGCGCCGACCCGGACGGGATCCCGTGGGTGAACCGGCTCGTGGACGCCGTCGCCGCGGACACCGGCCTCGGCCACGGGGTGGTGCTGCCGGTGTTCGACGCGCTCACCCGCGACGGCCATGCCGACCTCACGCTGCTGGCGCAGAAGGCGGCCGCCGGGAGTGTGCGGTTTGTGGTACCCCCGGAAGGAAAGCAGGCGCGGGCGAGGCGGTCGGCGGCGGCGGCGATCGGCCGCGGCGTCGCCCGGATCGACCGGCGGCGGCGGGAGCGGGACCGGCTCGTGGCCCGGCTCGGGGATCCGCCGCGCCGGCCGTGGATCTACCTGATCGTCGCCACCGGCGACATCTACGAGGACATCCCGCAGGCGCAGGCGGCCGCGCGGGCCGGCGCCGACGTCATCGCCGTGATCCGCTCCACCGGGCAGTCGCTGCTGGACTACGTGCCCGAGGGGGCGACCCGGGAGGGGTTCGCCGGCACCTACGCCACGCAGGAGAATTTCCGGCTCATGCGGGCCGCGCTGGACGTCACGTCCCGGGAGGTCGGCCGGTATGTGCGGCTGACGAACTACGCGTCGGGGCTGTGCATGCCGGAGATCGCGGCGCTGGCCGGGCTGGAGCGGCTGGACATGATGCTCAACGATTCGATGTACGGCATTCTGTTCCGCGACATCAACCCGATTCGCACGTTCGTCGATCAGCGGTTCTCCCGGCAGATCCACGCCCGCGCGGGGATCGTCATCAACACCGGCGAGGACAATTACCTCACCACCGCCGACGCGGTCGACGCCGCCCATACGGTGACCGTGTCGCAGCTGCTCAACGAGTATTTCGCGCACGAGGCCGGGCTGGCGGACTGGCAGCTGGGGCTGGGGCACGCGTTCGAGATCGACCCGGACCGGCCCGAATCGTTCCGGCTCGAGCTCGCGCATGCGCTGCTGGCGCGGGAACTGTTTCCGGGGGCGCCGCTGAAGTGGATGCCGCCGACCCGGCACATGACCGGCGACGTGTTCCGCGGCAATCTGCTCGACGGGTTCTTCAACCTCGCCGGGATGCTCACCGGGCAGGGGATTCTGCTGGTCGGGATGATGACTGAGGCGGTGGTCACACCGTGGCTGTCCGACCGGGACATCGCCCTGCAGAACGTGCACTACGTGCAGCGTGCCGCCGGGAACCTGCACGAGGACTTCACCCCCGGCCCGTTCATCCGGGACCGGGCCGCGGCGGTGCTGCGGGAGGCCGTCGAGCTGCTCGAGCGCATTTCCCGGGAGGGGTTGCTCGCGGCGATCGCGGACGGCACGTTCGGGATCATGAAACGGCCCCCGGACCGGGGCAAAGGCGGTGAAGGTGTGGCGAAACGCGAGCCCGATTATTGGAACCCGACAGAAAACCTGCTCCGCACGGCCCCGCCAGCCGAGCGGAAACCGGCAACTGGTTGAACACTGTGCCGTGGAGGAGCCCTCAAGGCCGACGGGAGCATTCATGCTGCGCAGTTTCCGCGTGAGCAATCACCAGTCGATCCGCGACGAGCACGAGCTGTCCCTGCTGCCCGCGCACGACAAGGACCGCAGTGTCGTGCCGGTCGCCGCCGTTTTCGGATCCAACGCCGCCGGGAAGTCGAGCCTGCTGTCCGCGATGCGGTTCATGCAGTCGGCGGTGAAACTGTCGTTCGCGACCTGGGAGCCGGACGCCGGGGTGCGGCGTGCCCCGTTCCGGCTCTCGCCCCGCTCGCTGCTGGAGCCGTCGGGGTTCGTGGCCGACATCATGGTCGACTGGGTGCCGCACGTGTACGGGTTCACCGTCGACGACGAGCGGGTGCAGACCGAGTGGCTGTACACGTATGCGAAGCGGCGCAAGAAGGTGGTCTTCGAACGCGCCGGTGACAAGGTCGAGTTCGGGACGACGTCGGCGGAGGCGAAGGCCCGCAACAAGTTCATCACCGGCATGCTGCGCCCCAATGCGCTGTTCGTGTCGACCGCCGCGCAGGCGCTGCACCCGGACATCAAGCCGCTGTACGACTACTTCGCGCAGCGGATCACGTTCCTGCCGGTGGCGCAGGAGATCGTCACCGCGGCGCTGTACCGGAAGCTGGCCAACGGCGCCCCGGAGCGGGAGACCCTGGTCGACCTGCTCCGCGCCGCCGACGTCGGGATCGCCGACATCCGGGTCGTCGACGCCGGCTGGCGTGACCGCTCCCAGGACGCCGAGGAGTCCGCCGAGGTCGCCCGGGCCGAGCTCGCCTCGGCCAGTGGCCGGCGGCGGCTCGAGCTGGCCGAGCACGTCGCCTACTACGACTGGCTGACCGTGCTGCGCGAGGCGCGCAGCCTGAGCCTGGAGTTCTACCACGGCCGGGACCGGGCCCCGCTGTCGCTGGAGCACCAGTCGGAGGGGACGCGGGCGTGGCTGCAGCTGGTGCTGCACTCCCGCGACGCGCTCGACCGGGGCACCACCCTCGTCGTCGACGAGCTCGACGCGTCGCTGCACCCGCGGCTCACCACCCGCCTGGTGCGGCTGTTCCAGTCGCGGCGGACCAACCCGCGCGGCGCGCAGCTGATCTTCTCCTCGCACGACGCGACGCTGCTCGGCACCGCGATCGGGGAGGACGTGCTGCAGCGGGACCAGGTGTGGTTCGTCGACAAGGACAACGACGGGGCGACCAGTGTCTATCCGCTGACCGACTTCCACCCCGAGCGCGGCGAGGACGTCGAGCGACGCTACCTCGGCGGCGCCTACGGGGCGGTGCCGGTCGTGTCGGAGCTGGCGTTCCGGCGGGCGATGCGGGAGAAGGACGAGGAGGAGGTACCCGGCAATGCCCTTTCCGCGTGAGAACGCCATCGCCCGGCGCGTGCCCTACCGGCCGGCGCGGCGCCGGCAGCTGGTCATCGGCGGGCTGGCCGAGGTGTCGTACCTGACCGGCCTGTACGCGTTCTGCGCCAACCCGGCGGTGCAGGTGCACCACGCCCCCGACCCGATCGCCCCGGCGCACCTGGTGGCGCTGGCCGAGGAGTACCAGACCCGCCACGGCGACGCCGTCGACGAGGTGTGGGTCCTCCTCGACGGCGAGGACCTCGACTGGAACGACGTGGCCGGGCACGCCGACCAGGCCGGTATCCGGCTCGCGGTGTCCAACCCGTGTTTCGAGACGTGGCTGCTGCTGCACTTCCACGACAAGCCGGTCCCGGCCGGGGACCGTGACGCCGCGATGCGGCTGCTGCGGCAGTACCTGCCCGACTACGACCCGCGGCGGCTGGACTTCACCGACTTCCGCGACGGGCTCGCCGACGCCGTCGACCGGGCCAAACCCCTCGCCCTGCGGTTCGAGACCGAACTGGCCGGGCTCGGCGCCGCCCCGCCGAACCCGTATACGGGGGTGTGGGCGCTGGCCGAGAGCATCGCCACGAAGAAGGGCCACGCCCGGTGAACGAGGTCGTCCGCCCCTACGGCGACACCACCGGCGACGGGATGATCCAGGTGTCGTTCACGCTGCCGCTGCCGGCCGGCAAGCGCGGCGAGGGCGCCGCGCTGCAGTTGGCCGGGAAGATGGGCGTCGACCCGGCCATGGTCGTGCACGCCCGCCCGATCGGCGCCGGGCACACCTTCTACGTGGTGTACGGGCGGGTCAACCACCTCGTCGAGCCCGGCACGGTGGTCGTCGCCGAACGCGACTACCCGCTGCTGTCGCCCAAGGACGTCAACGCCGCCATCCGCGCCCGGCTGCGGCGCAAGCTCGTCGTGGTCGGCGCGTGCATCGGCACCGACGCGCACACGGTCGGTATCGACGCGATCCTCAACGTCAAGGGCATCGCCGGGGAGAAGGGCCTGGAGTACTACCGGGAGATCCGGGTCGTCAACCTCGGCGCCCAGGTGCCCGTCGCCGACCTCGTCGACGCCGCCACCGCCGAGAAGGCCGACGCGGTCCTCGTCTCGCAGGTCGTCACCCAGAAGGACGCCCACCTGCACAACACCCGGGCGATGTCGGCGGCGTTCCGGGAGGCGTTCCCGCCGGCCCGCCGGCCGCTGCTCGTCGCCGGCGGGCCCCGGTTCGACGAGCTGATGGCCGCCGAGCTCGGCGTCGACCGGATCTTCGGCCGCGGCACCACCCCCCGCGAGGTCGCCTCCTACCTCGCCCACGCCGCCGGGGGCCGCCGGTGAGCCTCGAAGGGACCACCGTCGTGCACCGCCGCTACGTGCCGCACAGCCACGCCCACTACGGCGGGAACCTCGTCGACGGCGCCTACAGCCTCGCCCTGTTCGGCGACGCCGCCACCGAGCTGTGCATCCGCACCGACGGCGACGAGGGCCTCTTCGCCGGGTACGGCACCGTCACGTTCCACGCCCCCGTCCACGCCGGCGACGTCGTCGAGGTCACCGCCCGGATCGTCCGGCAGGGCACGCGCAGCCGCACCGTCGAGTTCACCTGCCACGTCACCTGCCGCGGCAACCCCGGCCGGGGCCCGTCGGCCGCCGACGTCCTCGACCCGCCGGTCCTCGCCGTGTCGGCGACCGGCACCGTGGTCGTCCCCGCCCCGTGACCGCCCGGGCCGCCTGCCTCGACGTCGGCTCCACCGACACCAAGCTCGCCGTCGTCGACCTCGACACCGGCGACCTCGTCGGCACCGCCACCCACCCCACCACCCTCGGCGGCGACGTCCTCGACGGCGTCGACGCGCTGCTGGCCGCGGCCGGGCCGGTCGACCGGGTGTACTGCTGCTCCTCCGCCGGGGGCGGGCTGCGCCTCGCCGTCGTCGGCAACGAGGCCCTCGTCTCCGCCGACGCCGCCCGCCGCGTCGCCCTGTCCGCCGGGGCCCGCGTCGTGCACGTCGCCGCCGGCCCGCTGTCCACGGCCGACGTGCGGGCGTTGCGGGCGGCCCGCCCCGACGTGCTGCTGCTGGCCGGCGGCACCGACGGCGGCGACACCGGCACCCTGCTGCACAACGCCCGCCGCCTCGCCGCCGCCCGCTGGCGCGTCCCCGTCGTCGTGGCCGGCAACGCCGACGCCCGTCCCGAGGCCGCCGCGCTGCTGGCCGCCCGCGGCTTGCCCGTCACCGCCACCGGCAACGTGCTGCCCCGCATCGGCGTCACCGACCCCGGCCCGGCCCGCGCCGCCATCCGCGACATGTTCATCGGCCACGTCATCGGCGGCAAACGGCTCTCCCGCGGCACCCGGTTCGCCCGCATGATCGACGCCGCCACCCCCGACGCCGTCCTCGCCGGCGTCGGCGTCCTCGCTGACCGGCTCGGCGGCGACCTGCTCGCTGTTGACGTCGGCGGCGCCACCACCGACGTCTACAGCGCCCTCGTGCCCGGCACCCCGCCGCCCGACGCCGTCGCCGGGGTGCTGTGGCGGTCCCGGACCGTCGAGGGCGACCTCGGCGTGCGCTGGAACACCGGCGGCATCCGCGCCGCGGCCACCGCCGAACGGCTCCCGCTCGACGACACCACCCCGCTCGGCCTGGCCGCCGCCGCGGTGACGGTCGCGGTGCGCCGCCACGCCCGCGGGGGACGCGACCTGCGCGACGTCGTGTCGGTCGTGGCGTCCGGCGGCGTGTTCCGGCATGCTGAACCGGCCGCGGCCGCCGCGGCGCTCGCACCGGCCCTGCACGACCACGCCGGCGGGTGGGCGCTGCCCCGCGCGCCCCGCGTCACGGTCGACGCCGCCTACGTCCTCGCCGCCGTCGGGCTGCTCGCCGCCGACCACCCCGGCGCCGCCGCCCGGCTCGCCGCCACGACCGGTGTGAAACCCGGCCGGCGGTAGGGTGATTTCCCCCACCCCGGTCACCCACCGTATCCGGACGGAGCGTAGTTGACTGGATGCCGTGCGTGTCCGTGCGGGTGAACGGGGACCGACACGCCTGAACGACACGCCGCCGGGCCGAATTACATCCCGCGAGGCGGTTGACATCCACCCGGCGGCTGCGCGTACCGTCTTTGCGTCCTACTTCGGGACGGATGACCGCGGTTCGCTACTCCCCACTGCCGGCTGGCCGGACGTCCACGTCAACCCGGCGGGACGCCACCGGACCAAGGCGGCGGGGGTCGGCGGGGGCCGCGAACCGGGCATCCACCGGTGTCAGGGCAGGGGGGATCACGCGACCAGTAGACAACGGCACGACCCGGGCAGCCAGCCCGCGCCGCGCCGGAACGAAGGCCGCGCACGAACGTCACTGCCGCACCGGCCGGACACAGGGCCTGGGAGCGCGGGGCGCGGCCGCAGGGTCGCGCCCCCATCTTCAGCCCGCGGCCGCCCAGCGCCGCCTGGCCGCGGCCACGCCAACTGGGCACCCCGGGCTGCAGCTCCCGGCCCTCCGCCGGCCACCCGGCACGGCCCTTCGCCAGCCACCTCGCCACGGCCGCCTGGGCTCTCCGTCAGCCACCTCGCGCCACGGCTGCTCGACGCCGCCTCCGTCCGCTCGACATCACCCCGGGCCTGCGCCGCCGCCCGGTCCCGCGCTGATCAGCCCCGCCTCTGCGCGGGGCGGGGCGGACGTATGTCTCCGTGATCATGATGTGCGCGGTGACCGCAGACCGGGTTTGCCATGATCCGGGAGACTTTCGGCACACGGGGGTACATCAGCACTCCGTGATCATGAAAAACCGTTGGTGTCGATGCCCCGGTGCGCATGATCACGGAGACTTCCGGTCGCTGCGCCACACGCCGCGGCGGCCAATGCCCGGCATGCGCCGGTCGTGCCGGACTTTTGGGCGTCGGGCGGGAAATGTCGGGATTTGCTGCGATTTAGCGTGAGCCGGCCGTGCGAAGATGAGCGGTGGATGTCCGAATGGTCACGGAAGCGACACCGTCGCGCCACGGCTTGGACGATTCCCGCGAACGACACCCCGCGATTCCACGTTCGGGCGACAGAACCCGCATAATGGGCGCCTCAGCACCGTACAACCGTCGGCGAATTCGGGATGGCGCAGGTGACGTTGGTCGAGACACCCTCCACCGCCGCACCCGCGGCCCCAGCCGGGCCGGCCCCCGCCGCCGGGCCCGCGCCGCTGCCGCTCTGGGCGGCCCTGCTCGCCGCCGCCGCCGCGGGCGGCACCCTCCTCGCGGCGTTCCCGCCGTACGGGCTGTGGTGGGCCGCGCCCGTCGGCGTCGCGCTGCTCGCCCTCGCCGTGCACCGCCGGCGGCTGCGGGCCGGGTTCGGGCTCGGCACCCTCACCGGGGCGCTGTTCTTCACCCCGCTGCTGTCCTGGACCAACCTGCACACCGGCATGGTGCCCTGGCTGCTGCTGTCCGGCCTCGAGGCGCTGTTCATCGGCCTGCTCGGCGCCGCCGGCGCCTGGATCAGCCCCCTGCTCGACCGGCGCGCCACCGGCTGGAACCGCGGCGGCTGGGCCTGGCCCGTCGCCGTCGCCACCCTGTGGACCGCCCAGGAGGCGCTGCGCGACCGGGCCCCGTTCGGCGGGTTCCCGTGGGGCCGCCTCGCCTTCAGCCAGGACGGCTCCCCGCTGCTGCGCATCGCCGCCGCCGGCGGCGCCCCGCTGCTCACCTTCGCCGTCGCGCTCATCGGCGGGCTGCTCGGCTACGCCGTCCTGCGCGGCACCGCCACCGGCAACGACGCCCGCCGCGCCGTCGCACCGCTGGTCGCCGTCGTGGTCGCGTGCGGCGTCGCCGGCCTGGCCCAGGCGGTACCGCTGAAACAACCCGACGGCCGGGCGGTGACCGTCGCCGTCGTGCAGGGCAGCGTGCCCCGGCTCGGCCTGGACTTCAACGCCCAGCGCCGCGCGGTGCTCGACAACCACGTCAACGCCACCATCGCCCTCGCCGACCGGATCCGCGCCGGCACCGCCCCCCGGCCCGACCTCGTCGTGTGGCCGGAGAACGCCAGCGACATCGACCCGCTGCGCAACCTCGACGCCGGCGTGCTCATCGACCGGGCCGCCGCCGCCGTCGGCGCCCCCATTCTCGTCGGCGCCGTGCTGTACAGCCCGGAAACCGGCGTCGAGAACGCCGGGCTGGTGTTCAACCCCGGGCGGGACACCGCCGACCCGGTGCCGAAGTACGTCAAACGCCACCCGGTGCCGTTCGCCGAGACCATGCCGCTGCGCAGCATCGCCCGGCTGGTGTCGAAGGAGGTCGACCGGGTCGACGACATGACCGCCGGCACGACACCCGGCGTCCTGCCGGTCGGCCCCGCCACCGTCGGCGACGTCATCTGCTTCGAGGTCGCCTACGACGACCTCGTCCGCGACACCGTCACCGGCGGCGGGCAGCTGGTGGCCGTGCAGACCAACAACGCCACGTTCAACGAGGCCGAGGCCCGCCAGCAGCTGGCCATGGTGCGGCTGCGCGCCGTCGAGCACGGCCGCGACGCGCTCATGGCCTCCACCGTCGGCATCTCCGCCTTCGCCGGCGCCACCGGCCGCACCAGCGGCGAGACCGGGTTCGACACCCCCGCCGTGATCCTCGCCGAGCTGCACCTCGGCACAGAACGTACGCTTGCAACAAGGCTCGGCGCGATCCCCGAGTGGGTGCTCGTCGCGCTCGCCCTGGCCGGCCTCGCCGCCGCCACCTGGCACCGGCGGCGCCGCCCGGCGGCCACCGGCCCGACGCCGGCGACCACCGGCAGTGACAGCACCGACAGCGACGCGGGGTCGCCCGGCGACCACGGCAGCACCAGTCCCGCACCGACCACCGGCCCAGGCATCAAGGAGGACCTGTGAGCGCAACCGACCGAGGCGTGGACCAGTATCCCGGGGTCGGCAGGGTCCTCGTCATCATCCCCACGTACAACGAGGCCGACAACATCCGGATCATCGTCGAACGGGTCCGCGAGGCCACCCCGGCCGTCGACATCCTCGTCGCCGACGACAACAGCCCCGACGGCACCGGCACCATCGCCGACGAGCTCGCCGGGACCGACCCGGCCGTGCACGTGCTGCACCGGGCCGGCAAGCAGGGCCTCGGCGCCGCCTACATCGCCGGGTTCGCCTGGGGCACCGAGCGCGGGTACGACGCCGTCGTGGAGATGGACGCCGACGGCTCCCACGCCCCCGAGGAGCTGCCGAAGCTGCTCGACGCCCTCGCCGACGCCGACGTGGTCCTCGGCTCCCGCTACGTCAAGGGCGGCCGCACCGTCAACTGGCCCGCCCACCGGCAGGCGATCTCCCGCATCGGCAACGTCTACGTCCGGCTCGCCCTCGGCATGCCGCTGCGCGACGCGACCGGCGGCTACCGGGCGTACCGCACCCCGGTCCTCGGCAAGATCGAGCTCGAGTCGATCGCCTCACACGGCTACTGCTTCCAGGTCGACCTCGCCTGGCGCTCCTACAAGGATGGGTTCCGGGTCAGCGAGGTCCCGATCACGTTCACCGAACGGGAGCGCGGCCAGTCGAAGATGAGCTCCAGCATCGTGCGGGAAGCCCTGTGGAAAGTCACCGTCTGGGGCAGCGCCGCCCGCTGGACCGCCCTCAAGCGCGCCGTGGCCGGCAACGGCCCGGCCAAACGCGACCTGGGGCGCTGACGAAGGGACGGCAGACATGCGCACCGCCGGCTGGGCGACGATCGGCGTTCTCGGACTGGTGATCGCCGAGATCGTCGTGTTCGTGGTGGTCGCCCAGGCCATCGGCTGGGCCTGGGCGGTGCTCATCGGCCTGGCCACCACCGTCCTCGGCGCCATGCTCGTGCGCCGCGAGGGCATGCGCGCCTGGCGGCGGTTCCGGGCCGCGGTCGGCGAGGGCCGGCCCCCCGGCGGCGAGGTCTCCGACGGGCTCACCGGCCTCCTCGGCGCGCTGCTGCTCATCGTGCCCGGGTTCATCACCGACGCCGCCGGGCTGCTGCTGCTCGCCCCGCCCGTGCGCCACTACACCGGCCGGCAGGTCCGCCGCGTCACCGAGCGGCGCATCTCCCCGGCCGCCGCCGGCGACCTGTTCGGCCCCCGCGTCGTGCGCGCCGAACGGACCCCGCCGCCCGCCCACCCCACCGGCGAGCCCGACGGCGACGTCATCCAGGGCGAGGTCGTCGAGGGCGAGGTCATCGACCCGCACCCCAACCAGCACAACCGGTGAAGGCCCGGCCCGTCACCGTCGACAGCCTCGCCGCCGGCCTCGCCGACCGCGCCGTCGCCGCCGCCGGCGACCACCCGGCCCGCGTCGCCGTCGACGGCGCCCCCACCGCCGGCACCGAGGCCCTCACCGCCGCGCTCACCACCGCCCTCGCCGACGCCGGCGTGCCCGTGCTGCACGTCCCCGCCGGCGGGTTCCTGCGCGCCGCGTCGCTGCGCTTCGAACGCGGCAAGACCAACCCCGACGCCTTCTACGAGGACTGGCTCGACCAGCGCGCCCTCACCCGCGAGGTGCTCACCCCGGCCGGGCCCGGCGGCACCGGCCGCATCCTGCCCTCGCTGTGGGACCCGGCCACCGACCGGGCCACCCGCGCCGGCTACGTCACGCTGCCCGGCCACGCCGTCCTCGTCGTCTCCGGCGTGTTCCTGCTCGGCGCCGGCCTCGACTTCGACCTCGCCGTACACCTCATGCAAAGCGACGCCGCCCTGGCCCGCCGCACCCCGCCGGAAACCGCGTGGACCCTGCCCGCCTACGGCCGCTACCGTGACGAGGTCATGCCCGAATACCAGGCCGACGTCGTCGTCCGCGCCGACGACCCCCGCCACCCCGCCGTCGTCACCGACCTCGGCTGATGGCCGCGTTCCGGCCCGGCGTCGAGGTGTGCCGGGCCCTCTACACCACCGCCGTGCGGCCGCTGCTCGACGCTCACCATCCCGGGCTGCCGCACGCCGCCGCGCGGATCGGCCCCGGATCCGACGTGCTCGGCTACGACACGCCCCGCTCCACCGACCACGACTGGGGCCCGCAGCTCACCCTGCTGCTGTCCGCGCCCGATCTCGCCGCCCACGGCGACGCGATCCGGGCGCTGCTCGCCGAGCGGCTGCCGACCGCGGTGCTCGGCCACTCCACGCACTTCCTGCCACCGTCCGGCCGCGTCCGGGTCATGACCCCGGTCACCACCGGCCCGGTCGCCCACCGCGTCGAGGTGACCACCCTCGCCGGCTGGGCCACAGCACACTTCGCGGACTGTTCCGATGTTGCGGGTACGTCGTTCTGGCTCCGGACGCCGGCGCAGCGCCTCGCCGAGGCCGTCGGCGGGGCGGTCTTCCACGACACCACCGGCGAGCTCACCGCCCTGCGGCAGCGGCTCGCCTGGTATCCCGGCCCGGTCTGGCGGTATGTGCTCGCCGCCGAATGGACCCACATCGCGCAGGAGGAGGCGTTCCCCGGCCGGGCCCTGGAGGCCGGCGACGAGACCGGCAGCCTGATCGTCGCCGCCCGGCTGGCCCGGCACGTCATGCGGCTGGCGTTGCTGCTGCGGCGACGGTACCCGCCGTACAGCAAATGGCTCGGCACCGCCTTCGCCCGGCTCGGGTTCCCGGCCGGCCTCGCCGGGATCGCCGCCCCGGACACCCGCCTCGACGTCCTCTGCACCGCCTACGAGACCCTCGGGCGGTGGCAGAACGACCTCGGGCTGTGCGAGCCGGTGCCGCCGACCCGCCGCCTCTACCACGACCGCCCGTATCAGGTGATCGACGCCACCCGGTTCGCCGCCGCCCTGTGGCCGGCCGGTGTCGCCCTGGGCGCCGTCGACCAGGTCGCCGACAGCACCGATGTGCTGATGTCCCCGCCGCTGTGCGCCGCGGTCGCTTCGGCTGTGCGCGGACAGGCCGGGCAGCACCCGCCCGGCGGACTACCGTAGCGATGGTGAAGACGTTCTGGCTGGACCGCGACCACGACCGGTACAAGGCACTCGTCCTGGCCGCCCGGAGCGCGTTCACCACCAGCCTCGGCGACATCGCACCCGTCACGTTCGCCAGCACCGCCTGGACGCTCGCCGCCCCGCCGTTCCTCGACCCCGGCTACGTCCGCTGGCACCGCCGCGTGCTGTCCGCCGCCTGCGTGCGCAACCCGTTCGACGGCGGCCTCACCGCCCGCGTCGAGCTCGTCTCCCCGCTGCCCGCCGAGCTCACCGCCAACCGCGCCTGGTGGCGCGACCGCGGCTGGCGCGGCTGGCCCGAGCTGTTCGGCCAGTTCGTCCAGCCCACCGACCGCGACGTGAGCCGCTACCCGCACCTGCGCACCACCCTGCTCGTCGAGGCGCCGCTGCCCCTCGACGACCTGCCCGCCGCCCCCGACACCGACGCGTCGCCGGAGGACATCGCCGCCTCCGCCGAGCGCGCCGTCACCGTGCTCGTCCGCGACCTGTCCGACCTCGTCGGCCCCGTCCTGCAGCAGCTGGACACCGACCGCGCCGTCACCTGATTGCCGCTGCCGTCACCCTTGATGGGAAAACGGAGGTGGAATCACGCTTGCCCCGCGCCGGGCGAATTGGGATGGTCCATCGGTGACCGTACGCCCGCTCACCGCCGACGAGTGGCAGCTGAAACGCGACCTGCGCCTCACCGCCCTCAAGGACAGCCCCGCCGCGTTCGCCAGCACCTACGCCCGCGAGGCACACCGCAGCGAGTCCGAGTGGCGCGACTGGCCCCGCGGCGGCGAGTTCTTCGCCGCCTTCGCCGGTCCTGTTCCGCCTGACCCTGTTCCACCCGGTCCGGTGCCGCTCGGTCCCGCCGCGTCTGATGGTGTCGGACCTGCTCCTGCCGAGTCTGTTGCTGCCGCGGCCGGCCCTTCCGCGCTTGGCCCTGTCGCGTCTGATGTTGTCGCGCCTGCCTTTGCCGCACCGGGTTCTGCCGGGCCTGGGCACT
The DNA here is from genome assembly GCF_050948465.1 of Dactylosporangium sp. CA-092794. Lineage (NCBI taxonomy): Bacteria > Bacillati > Actinomycetota > Actinomycetes > Micromonosporales > Micromonosporaceae > Dactylosporangium > Dactylosporangium sp. CA-092794. The sequence goes on from NZ_CP192044.1 coordinate 6,627,798, forward strand.
GGCGGCCCGGTGCTCCGCTCGGCATCGCCGGCGCCTGGGTGACCGTGGCCGATCCCACCACCACGCACCTCATCAGCATGTGGGTGGCGCCCGAGGCCCGCGGCAACGGCGTCGCCGGCCTGCTCATCGACGCCGTCGCCGGCTGGGCCGCCGGCCACGGCTGCGCCCGGGTCGAGCTCGAGGTCGCCGCCGGCAACGAGGCCGCGATGAAGGCCTACCTGCGCGCCGGCTTCACCATCGCCGACCACACCCCCTTCACCGACGGCGGCACCGTGCTCATCCGGCCGGTCCAGTAGCCCCGCCACGCAACTCCGCACCGCCCCGCCGGCTCTACTTCCCCCTCGCATCACCTCGCCCCGCCGACCCCTCCGCCGCCGTGCGCTGTTCTGCACCGCCAGCGCCCCATGGCCCGCACCGCCGGCGCTCTTGCATCACCTCGGCACCGCCAGCCCCTGCCGCGTTGCGCTGCCGCTGCGCTGAGGGTCTCCATCGTCTTGCAGCGCCTTGCACCGTCGGCCCTCCGCGGCCTCTCGCTGCCCTGCGCTACTGGCCCTCCACCGCCTCGCGGCGCCGGGCCGCTGCCGCGCCGGGGCCGCCTTGCGACCGGAGGCGATGGGGGCGATTCGCCCAGATTGCGCTGACCGCACGGCTTTCAGTCTTTGACTGAAAGGTTGAGGCGTTTTGAGGGTTTTGCGGCTTTTCGCTACGTAGTGTGATCGCGTCATCACGAAACGAGGGGGAATCATCCTGATGCGAAACGCACGACGAATCCTGGCCCTGGGCGCCATGACCCTGACCGCCGGTGCGGTCCTCGGCATGTCCGCCACGGCGGCGTCGGCCGCCACCACCCAGGCCGCCCAGCCGTCCGCGGCCCAGCCCGGCCCGCACCACAACGGCGGCGGCGACCACGACAAGGGCGACCGCCGCAACAACGGCCACGTCCGCACGTACGTGGCCGGCCGGTACAACTCGAAGAAGACCTGCCAGTTCTTCGCCTGGGTCGGCGAGGCCAAGGGACGCTTCGACCACGGCTACTGCGCTCCGGCCAAGGGCCACGGCTGGCTGCTGATCGCCCAGGACTACGGCCACAAGCGGCACCGCTGAGGTAACTGAGAACGAGCGGGCGGCACTCCCTTCGCGGGGACTGCCGCCCGCTCGGCATTCCGGCCCTATTGCCGCCGCTCCCACCGGCCGGTTTCGCGATTCTGCGGCCGGCGTGTCCGGTCGCCGTGCCGCCCGTCCGACCCGTCGACCGGCCTCAGTCCTCCCAGGCCAGCGCCCGCGCCGCGGCCGCCCTGCCGCGAGCCCGCCCGAGCAGCAGCACCCCGCCGGCGCCCGCGGCCAGCAGCTGGAGCCCGCCCACCGCAGCGACCAGCACCCCCACGGGCCACGCCGCCACGCTCGCCACCACCGCCGCCCCCACCGACGCCGCGGTCAGCTTGACCCCGGCCCCGAGCGTGAACACCTGCGTCCGGGCGTTGGGCGGCGCCTCCGCGGAACGTACCTGCAGCACCGACGCCAGCAACGGCCCGTCGAACAGCCCCGTCACGGCGAAGAGCCCCACCAGCACCGGCCACGACCCCACGAACGGCACCACGCAGAACACCGCCCCCGTCGCCACGAGGCACACCAGCACGAGGAGGTGCGCCGGCAGGTTCACGGGCCGCCGCGCGACCGCCAGCGACCCGGTCAACGCCCCGGCACCCACCGCGGTCAGCAGCACCCCGCCGCCACCCGGATGCCCGTGCCCGGCCCCGAGCAACACGGCGACGGACGGCATCATCCCGTGCCCGAGCATGGAAACGCAGCTGGCCACGGTGACGGACCGCAGCGGCCGCGACACGACAATGACCCGAAGCCCGTCCCGCAGGTCGTGCCACATTCGCCGCCGCGGCGCACCCTCCGCCGCACCGCCACCCGCACTCACTCCGGCCGCATCGCCGCTGCCAGCGCTCACCCCTGCGGCGACCCCACTGCCATCGCTCACTCCTGGCGCATTGCCGCTGCCCGTCCTCACTCCTGCGGCATCGCCGCCGCTACCGCCCACTCCCGCCGCGACACCGCCGCCTGCGCTCATTCCTGCCGCGGCGGGCCGGACGCTGAGCAACAAGGCCGCCGCGCCGAGACACACCGCTGTCAACACCACCGCGGCCACGGGCACGCCGGCCGACACCACGAGCGCCGCTCCCGCCGCCGGCCCCGCGATGTCCGCAACGTTGTACGTCGCGGCATCCAGCCCCCGATACCGCCGCCGGCTTCCCACCGCCACGACGTCATCGAGCCGGCTCGACAACCCACCGAAGACCATCGGCCCGCAACACCCGGCGATCAGCGCCAACCCCAGCACCACCGGCTGCGGTACACGACCAAGCAGCAACAACAAGCCACCCAGCGCCAGCCCGAACCCGGCGACGAAGCACGTGTGCACCAGGCGAGGGTGCCGCGCCCGATCCGTGAGCACCCCGACGAACGGCCCCGCCACCACATGCGGCACCAGCAGCACGGCCAGCGCCAGCGACCCCTGCGCCGGCCCGCCGAAGTGCCGCACGGACGCCAGCACGATCACCACACCGGCAGCGGAGTCGGCCGTTCGCGCCAACGCGGCCGCCACCAGCAGCCGAGCCGCACTCATCGTGCCGCTCCCGGCCGCGCATCAAGGCCGCCACGAACCTCGGCGACGGACACCGGGTGTGACGCCACGGCCGCCGTTCGACCACACTGTGCCATGCGTGCGGCGGACGATCCCGCAGCGCGCCCGGATCGACCCACCCCGGCGGGCGGCTCACCCACAGCCACCGATCCCGCCGTGGCGTGATCGCCCGCGCCGGCCGCGCACCCCGCATCCCCGCAGCGATCCGCAATACCGGGCGCCACGGGCGCCCGCCAACAACTCCTCATGCCACGACCACCAATGCGATGCCTTCACCCCGTACGGCCGTGCTCACCGAGCGCCACCGGATGATCGACACGGCGACCGACATCATCATTGTCGTCGCCGAGCAACCGCACCCGAGGTGGCCCGCCTGCCCCGTCCGGCGCGGCCGTGCACCGAGCGCCACCCGGTCCGGTGCCGGCACCGCTGCGGAACGTGGCGATCGCGAGCAGGATATTGAAATGCATGTTGCAGTGACGAACCGTGATGACAACATCGCCCTCGTGGCGGTGCGCGGTTCCATCGACCTGACCACCGCCGGCAAGCTCCGCGACGCCATGCACGCGCTGCTTGAGGCCGGCCGCACCCGCATCGTGGTGGACCTTTCCGACGTGGAGTTCTGCGACTCGATCGGCCTCGGGACCTTCGCGTACGGTCACCATCACTGCGTCGCCGCCGGCGGCTTCCTGCGCCTCGCCGCGCCACCGGACTTCCTGGCGAGGCTGCTGCGCACGGTCGGCCTGGCCGGCCCGATCCCGGTCCTGGACACCGTCGACGCCGCCCTGCACGCCGACACCGCGGCCACCTGACGCGCGCAGACCGGTCACCGGGTTCGCGCGATCGGCGGCGGGTCCGCGCGGCGGGCTCATCGGTGATCGGGCCAGTGCGCAGGGTGACGCAGCCGGGGTGGCACCTTCGTGGTCGCGTCGCCCGAGGCGGCGTCCAGCTGCGACTGGATCAGGAACAGCGTCGTGCGCAGGTCGGCTCCCGCGAGGTCCGCGCCGCGGAGGTCGGCGCCGGTCACGTCGGCGTCGCGCAGATCGGCGGACCGCAGGTCGGCGCCGATCAACAGCGCGCCCCGCAGGTCGGCGCCCCGGAGGTCCGCGCGGCGCAGCGTCGCGCCGATGAGCTGTTGGCCGAGCGTGCCGCCGGCCTGTTTGCCGAGCGTTTTCGCCCGAGAGCGATGGGTGACCTGCTTGCCGGACGTGGTCGCGCGGGAGCGCCGGGTCGCGGTGCTCACGTGCCGCAGTAGTGGCGCCACCGCCTCGCGGTGACGCTCCGCCTCGCTCGGTGTGAGGCGTCCGGCAGCGTCTCTGAGTGCCCGCGTCGACGACAGGGCGTCGTCGAGGGCCGGGTGGAACGGGACCGACTCGGGCAGTTCGCGCGCTTCAGTGAGGTACCACAGCAGCTCATGAAGGATGCGGACGGCGGCGAACGTCTCGAACATCCGTGGCGCGGACCCGGGATCGTGCCGCCAGTCGCGGCCCTCGAAGATCACTTGGGCGACGTGCTGGCCCGCACCGAAGCAGTCGTACACCGTGCATCCCGCAAAGCCACGCGGCCGCAACTGTGTGTGAATGCCGCATCGGAACGACTCGTCGAGGTTCGGACATGCGTGCCCGGCCGGCTTGTCGATCGCGAAGTCGGCGGAGCGGGCGAACGCCGGGGCGACGCAGCACAATCCAAAACACTGGCCGCAGTCGGCTCGTAGCTCAGAGTCCATGATCCCTACGTGGTTCACCGACCGTGCCGGCGGATGTGGACGGCGAAAAGCCCCGGCGGTGCGGCCGGGGCTTTTCTGCGTCAATCGGGGTGTTAGGCGGAGCGGCCGCGGCGCAGGCGGACCTCTTCGAGCCGCTCGTTGAGGATGTCCTCGAGCTCGGCGATGGTGCGCCGCTCGAGCAGCATGTCCCAGTGTGTGCGCGGCGGCTTCGCCTTCTTCTGCTCGGGCTCGCTGCCGTCGACCAGCCGTGCCACGCTGCCGTCGAACTTGCACTCCCAGGTCATCGGGACCTCGGCGTCGACAGCGAACGGAACCTCGAACTGGTGCCCCTTGGCGCACAGGTATTCTCGGGTCTGACGCGGAGCCAGTTCGGTGTTGCGGTCGGACTCGTAGCTGACGGCTCCGAGACGGCTGCCGCGCAGCATGCGCTCGCCCATGGTCGGTCTTCCCCTTCGAATCGTGTTGCGCTTCGCTGTAACCAACGACGCCACGTGGTCTGACGATTCCCACCGCGGGCGGGCAGATTACACGACCCACCCAGGACAGCGGTAGGTCAGTCGCCGGGCCGGTACCCTGATTTTACGTTGGGTTTCAATGATCGACCAGTTCCGCGAAATCGTGGCGCGGTTCACCCCCCGTAGTTTCGGCAGGTCACCCGGGCGGTTGACGGTTCTCACCCGACCGGCGGCGGGGCGCCCCCCGAAGCGGTCAACCGAGTAAGTGCCGACGTGAGTTGCGTCACCTGAGCCCGCAGATCGTCCGCCCAGGCGTGCGCCCGGTCCGCCTCGGTCCGCAGCCGGACCAGCTCGTCCCGGGCCGAGATCATCGCCGCCTCCGCCGCCGCGGCCCGTGCCCCCTCGGCGTCGAGTCGCCGCTGCAGTCGATTCTCGGTCTCGGCCGCCTCCCGCAGCGCCCGCTCCACCGCCGTGTGTGCGACGTCACGCTCACGCAGCGCGGCGCCGGCGAGATCCCGGGCGGTGTCCCGCTCCCGGTACGCCTCGGCCCGCAGCGCCGCCTCGGTCGTCGAGTCCCGCCGGGCCGCGTCGCGTTCGGCGGCGGCACTGTCGGCGGCCTCCCGCAGGCGCGCGATCGACTCGTCGGCGGCCGCGCGGGCCGCCCCGACCGCTTCCTCGGCCGCCGCCCGGGCTTCGGTCACCCGCAGTTCCGCGTCGGCGACAGCCCGTCCGGCGGCGGTACGCACCTCGGCGACCTCCCGTTCCATCGCCGCCCGGGCCTCCGCCACCGTCGCCGCCGCGGACGCCCGCGCCTCGGCGATGACCCGGTCGGCGACCATGCGGGCGTCCGTGACCGCGGCCCCGGCTTCCCGCTGTGCCTCGTCGGCCCGCCGCTCGGCGTCCCACACCCGTGTCTGCGCGTCGGCGTTGACCCGCTCGCACTCCGCGTCGGCGTCCTCTTCGGCGCGCCGGGCCCGCTGTTCGGCCGCGGTGGCCCGCTGGCTGGCCTCGGCGATCGCGGCGGTGCTCTCGGCGCGTGCGCGCTCGGCCAGCCCTTCGGCCGCCTCCAGCGCCGCCCGCACCCGCTGCAGTTCATTGCTGGTACCGAGCTGCAGTGCCGCGGTGGCGGCGCGCTCCTGGCGGGCTTCCTCCAGCGCCTCGCGGGTCCGCCGCGCCTCCTCCAGCGCGTCGTCGCGCTCGGCGTGCGCCGCGACGAGCCCGGCCGCCGCCTCCGCCCGCGCCTCCGCGATCTGCCGTTCGATGCCGGCCGGGGAGACCTCGGCGTGCAGCGCGTCGACCAGGTCGGTCAGCGCCTGGTCGAGCCGCTCGGCGATCTCGAACGCCCGGGCCACCTGCCCCGGCAGGCCCGGCGACGTGCGCTGCCGCAGCCGCGCGTTGCGGGCGTTGCGCTGACACTCGCCGTCGTTGTCGCGGCAATATCGGAACGGTCGCCCGGCCGCGTTGCGCTGCGGGACCGGCCGCCCGCAGTATGCGCACGGCCGGTCGTCGCCGGCCCGGTCCTGCACCACCCATTCCCCAGCAGGCGCGCCGTCGCCATCGAGCCGCACGTCGATCCGAGTCTCACTCACGGCCGCCAAGCGTAGGCGACCCCTCGCCGCGCGCCGCACCGACACGCCGCAATTATCAAATTGCTAATACCGATAATCCGATAATCGGCCCAGATGTACCGCCGGACCGTCATCGACGAGCTGGACGACCCGCTCCGGGCCGTACACCATAATGACGGTTATGGTGTACGGCGCGTTGCGGCGACGGATCGGCTCGCCTAGGGACGGCGTGCGGTCCGAGCCCCTGCCAGCACGGAGACCGACCGTTCCGAACGGCTCCGGGCGACGGATCAACCGCTACAACAACTGACCGACATCACCGGCGATCGCGCACGGCGGCCTCGAGCCGTCCGGCCGGCGCCGGTCACGAATGCGCAAGGGCGTTACGGCTCCTGCGGGCCTTACACATCCAGGTCGGCCGCGGAACGGCGTCGCGCGCCCCGCGTCCGGGCGAGCGTCTGCTCGCCGGCGGCGGGTGCGGCAATGCCGTTCATGAAGATGTCGAGGAGCCGGGCGGCCTGTTCGCTGCTGCTGGTGATCGGGGCCACCGTGAAGATGCCGATGAGGCCGGCCGCGACGTCTTCGGAGGTGGCGTGCGCGCTGATATCGCCGGCGGAGCGGCCGGCGGCGAGAATCTTGTCGATGGCGGCCAGCAGTTCGGTGCGGGTGTGCGCCGAGCCGAGCTGCTTGTTGTTGACCATGGCCCGCAAGGTGTCGAGCATGCCGTTCTTGGTGGCCAGCCACTCGCTGAACAGGTCCATCCAGCGGCGCATCGCCTGCGCGGGCGGGTAGGCGGCGAGCAGCTGATCGGCGCCCTCGGTCAGGCGACGCACCTGGTCCTGGTACACGGCCTCGACCAACGCCTCGCGGGTGGGGAAGTGCCGGAACAGCGTGCCGATGCCGACACCGGCCTCGCGGGCTATCAGCCGCAGCGAGGGTTCGCCGCCGGCCCCGGCCGCGACGAACAGCCTGGTCGCGACGTCGATGAGCGTCTGACGGTTGCGTGCCGCGTCGCTGCGAACGGGTTGAGACACCACGCCACTCTAGCGGAACATGCTCCGGTTGTGTAACGTCGCCGACGAAAACGGAACGCGCTCCAATTAGCGTGCGGAGAACCACCATGCATGTGTTCATCACCGGCGGCTCCGGCCTGACCGGTCCTGCTGTCGTGTCGGAGCTGCTTGCCGCGGGTCACCGGGTCACCGGGCTGGCCCGCTCAACCGCCTCGGCGGATCGCCTGGCTCAACTGGGAGCGGAGCCGTTCGCCGGCTCGCTCGACGATCTCGACCGGCTGCGCGCCGGCGCGGCAGCCGCCGACGCCGTGGTGCACATGGCCGCCGGCGGTGAGCCCGGCGATTGGTCCGGAATCACCAGACGTGACGTCAACGCGATCGAGACGCTGGGAACCGCGCTGGCCGGTACCGGCAAACCGTTCGTATCAACGTCCGGAACGATGGTCATGACCCCGGGACGGGTGAGCGAGGAGACAGACGCGCCCAGCGGCGACGCGTTCGCCGCGTATCGGATCCCCGGCGAGCAGAGCTGCCTGGGCTACGCCGATCGGGGAGTGCGCTCCAGCGTGATCCGTCTCGCCCCGACCGTGCACGGCCCGGGCGATTACGGGTTCGTCGCGATGCTGGTCGCGACCGCCCGCAAGACGGGTGTGTCGGCCTACATCGGCGACGGGGCCAACCGGTGGCCCGCGGTCCACCGCCTCGACGCGGCCACCCTGTTCCGGCTCGCGCTGGAGAAGGCGCCGGCCGGAACCGCGCTCCACGGAGCGGCGGAAAGCGGCATCCCGCTGCGGGACATCGCCGAGAAGATCGGCCGCACGCTCGATCTGCCCGTGGTGTCGGTCGGTCTGGACGAGGCCTCGTCGCATTTCGGGAGCGCGGCCCTGGCCTTGGTGTTCGCCGCCGACGTCCCGGTCTCCAGCGCGCGCACCCGCGAGCTGCTCGGCTGGACCCCGAGCCACCACACGCTGCTCGAAGACCTCGAACACGGCGACTACTTCGCCGTCGCGGACGCGCGCTGAGGCCAACACGGACCGAGCTTCTTCAGGTCCGGCCGGGAGCGGCGCAGTGTCCGGGGATAGCTGCCCTGACGGCAATCCGGCGCCAAGGGCACCACCCGACCCGGCCTGACCGCCACCCTCGATCACATGCGCCGCGGCGACACCCTCGTCGCGCTCGACCTGACCCGGCTGGGCCGCGACACCCGCGAACTCCTCGCCATCGTCGAAGACGACCTGCACGCCAAGGGCCGCCACTTCCGCACCGTCGACGGCATCGTGCTCGACACGAGCGACGCCGCCATCGCCAAGTTCCAACGTCAACAGGATGCTTGCTCGGCTCGCTGACCACCACGGGGGCGTGGGTCCGCTTCGCCCGGCAGGCAGGCAGGCAGGGTGTGAGTGTGTGGTGGTGACCGGAGCTAGGCAACGGGAGACTGTTACGCCCAGATCTGGGGTAGCCGGGAGGTGAGACTCCTCCCGGCTAATCGACCTGAGGTAGAGCCAGCTATACCGCACGGGTAGCGCAGCCTCATCCGGTTGTGCTAGCTCATGTGCCATCGTGCTCCGAGCGGCCCTTCTCTACCGTCGTCCCATGCGATTTCGACCGATCACGACAACTGGTGCCGCCGAATCAACACCAGGTTCCGGCCGCAAAACTGTTCGACTGCATTCGAGGCCTGTGATCGGGTTGCTGCTGGCGGCCGGTGCAGCGGTGGTGGCAGCATTCGTGCTCGCCCCCGCCGCCCTCCTGAGGCCAAAGTTCGGGGCTTACGACAGTGACGTGAAACTGCAGGACGCCCTCGGGCGCGCTTTCGTCGAGTATTGGCGAAGCGGAACCCCGGCGCTCCCCGCCCGCCTGACGACGCTGGTCGACTACTGGTTCCAATGGCATGCGATCAAGGTGGCGATCAGCGCGTTGTTGGTCATTGTCTTCGCCCTGCTCACCACCGCGCTGTGGCAGAGATACCTGCGCGCCCGGCCCTGGTACGCGGCGGTCGCCACAGCCGCAACGGTGTTGACGGTTCTCGCCATGGGAGTGCTAGGGGTGAACATCCAGGTGACGGCCGTACCGCTGGTCGCGTTGCTGCCGCTGCTACCCGATAGAACCGCCGACGGAAAACTTGCACAGGTTTTGAGTGAGATGCGCGAAGGGCTGACGGATTCGGCCAGCCCGCACGCCGGTTCCCCTGCGCTGACGGTGCTGCTCGGCGAGGTCGAGCGATACTACTGGGTCATGGGGGCGATTTCCGCCACGCTGATGGTGGCAACCGGCCTGGCGAGCGCCCATTTCTGGAAGCGGCGTAACGCCGGCGACCCGAGCGCCACCCGCGTCAGATTCATGCACAGCACACTCGGTGTCATCACGGCCCTGACCGCATGTCTGCTGCTACTCGTGACAGCCGACAGTGCACTCTTGGCGCTCGAACCCGCCACCTTGCTGCTCGGCGTCATCGGTGCGGGCTGACACCGCTCCTCCAGCTGCTGCGTCGCAGGGTCGTGACCGTGGCGACGAGCGTGTGGCGGGCGATGGCGGGCAACCCCGTCCGATTCGTCCTGTCGCGATGGCCATGGCGCAGCCTGGCCTATGTGGTCAGTAGCGTGGCGGTCATCTCGATCGCCTGGCTGGCCATCATGCCGCTGCTGCTGTTTCCGCCGCTGCTGCTGCTCGTCGGCATACCGATCGGGGCGCTGGAGCGCCACCGGCTCGGCTTCATGGAGCCGCCGGCGGTCCCCGACCCGCACGCACCCGCGTCCCCGAGCGGCTGGGCGTGGGTGCGGCGGCGGGTGACCGAGGCTGCCACCTGGCGCGAACTCGGCTATTGCGCGTGCCTGCTGTCGGTGCTTGCGCTCCTCGACCTCGCCGCGGCTGCGCACCGCGGTGACACTACGCGCCAGCGACCCGAGCGCGGCGGTCCTCGTGCTGTCGCAGTACGCGGCCACCGCGTACGCCGCTGAACTGCTCGGCCCGTCCGGTCGGGCCGGAGTTGGCTACCTACTCAAGGACCGCATCGGCGAGATCGCCGACTTCTCCGACGCGGTGTCGCGGGTCGCGGCTGGCGAGACCGTCATCGACCCCGACGTGGTACGGCAGTTGCTGAACCGCCGACGCACGATTAACCCACTCGACCGGTTGACCACACGGGAACGGCAGGTGCTCGGGCAGATGGCCGAAGGCGACAACAATCCGTCCATCGCCCGAACGCTCGGCATCAGCGACGCCGCGGTGGCCAAACACATCGGCAACACCTTCACCAAACTCGACCTCCCTGAGGCCGACGGCCACCGCCGGGTACTCGCCGTCCTGACTTACCTGCGAAGCTGACCGCACCCGAGTCGGCAGGGACGGCGCGCGTGAGCGGCGAGCTGTGCGTGCATCCGGAGCACTACCCTTCACCTCGGTAAACACCGAACAGGCGCCGAGTTTGGACAACTGCGCCGATCATCTCTCATGCTGGTCGAGTGCTCGAACCGGAACTCACCGAACACGACTACCTGCGCCAGGTCGAGCTCCTCGCCCGCGACATCGTCAACGCGGCCACATCACCCTGTCGCTCAGTCACGCCGCCACGATCGGTCTCGGCGGCCGCTGACCCGGGTTCGCGCGAAGCGCGGCCCCGGACGCGCCGCCCCCGCGCGGTCGCGGCCGGTTGCGCCCAGCCGTAGCTGCGCCCGGCCCCGCGACGCGCGGCCGGCTGGCTCAGCAGGCCGCGCTGAACCCGTCGAGCAGATTCCGGTCGTACACGAAGATCGCATACCGGTCGATATCGACGCGCCGGAGCGGCTGGCCGTACTGGGCGAGCACGTCGCGTGGCGTTCCGTACATCGGGCGCTCCGTTTCCAGCAGCACGAAACGCGCGTCGTGGGCCGACGGGTCGTACATGTCGATGTGCGTCTGCCAGCACATCCCGGTGAGCTTGCCGTTACCGCTGAGCACCGGCACGACCGTGACGGCGCGTGAGGTTCCCACCGTGATGTTGTTCGACACCCAGTACGACCCGAGCCCGTAGCGCAGACCTTGGCGCTGCAGCCAGTCCGCGGCCGCCTGACCCTCGATCGGGTCCGCCCGCGGCGGCGCGTACCCGACCAACGCGACCACCTGCACCGCCAGGACTACCGCCAGCAATCCCAGGCCGGCTCGGGCCGGCACCCGATGAACGGCCGCCCCGCGACGGTCGGCTCCGGCACCTCGACGTCTGCGACGTGCACTAACGTCGCGACGGTCGGTAGCGACATGCCGCTCTTGGCCGCCGGCACCGTCCGCGAGCGGAATTGCTGCAATGGTGGGCGGTTCGGCCTGTGGCGTCGGGTGACTGGCGGGGCGCGCAGCGTGCGGAGATCGCTGCAATAGCCAGCGGTCGGCGAGGCGAGCGGCGAGCACGGCGGACATCGGCAGTACCGGCGCGATCTCGCGCGTGGCGAGCAGGTCGATCGGCAGCGTCGAGACGATTTCCGCGCCGAGGTCGCAGACGATCGCCACCGCCAGCACCGCGTCGAGACGGTCGGCGGTGCCGCGTAGCAGCCCGATTGCGGTGAGTGACAGGGCCAGGATTGCCAGTAATACACCCGGGATGTGTACCGCCTGTAGCATCACCTCTACCCAAGGCGCCTGGACGCCGGGGCGATACGTTCCGAAGAGGACGCCCACCATGCGCGCCACGGTCCCGGCGCGCGCCGGCCACTCCGACACCGGCGACAACTGGATCGGCGGGCGCGGCGCGTGGAACCCGCCGAGGCGCTCGATCAGCCAGAGCGCCGCGTGCGACAGGACGATCGACGCGACACCGGCGAGCGCAAGCCGGGCATCCACCCCGCGGAGCTCGCGCCGCCGCAACGCCCGCAACAGCGTCATCGCGACCAGCGGCGCCGCGCCCACGAACGTGATCAGCGGATCACCGGCCGCACCCCACGCCAGCACGACCGCCACCGCGTACGGCATCCACGCACGGTGACGGGCCCGTTCCACCAGGAGCCAGGCGATCAGTAGCGGCACGGCCGAGCCGGTGTGGTTGGGCGAGGACAGCAGCGTCTGGTAGGCGAGCCCGGGCATCGGCACGAACAGGATCGCGACCGCGATGACCGCCGCCAGCCACCCCCAGGCGGCACCGAGGGTCCGGCCGCGGGACGCTTCCTCGCCCGAGTCACGGTCGGCCACGGCCGGATCACCGGCCGCGCTACTGGCGCGAGCCGGATCGCTGGCCGCGGTGCGGGTGCCAGCCGGATCGCCCACCGCAGCGCTGGCGTGAGCTGGATCGGCGGCCGCGGTGCCGGCATCCGGACCGGCGGCGATGGTGCTCGCGTGCGGACCGGCGTCGGGTGCGCCCGCGTGCGGATCCGGGGCGGCGGTCGTGCCAGCAGCTCCGGCGAGAGGGACGGCAACCGTGCTGGTCGCCGGAGCCGATCCGGCAGCGGCGCCGGACGGCGCGGCGCCGGACGGGCGGGCCAGCCACGCCGCGAGCAGCACGACCAGCGTCCACGTGATGGCGGCGGCCACGTGGATCTGTTCCGGGCTGACCCCGGTGACGAGCTGCACCAGGCCGTACTGGACCAGCTCCGTCGGGTAGAACGACACGTCCGAGAGGGTCCAGCCGCGCAGCAGCGGGTTGCCGTGGAACAGGTCCCACGCCTGCAGCGCGTTGCTCGCGCCGTCGCTGTTGACCGTCACGGCGCGGGCCATCCGCAGGTACCCGAGCAACAAGACAACGCCGAAGAGTAGGCATGCGGTGGCGGTGAGCACCGCCCAGCGGAATTGTGGCATTGCAGTTAATACCGCCACGCACGGTCAGCGGAGCATGGCGAGGCGTCGACGTCGCTCATGAGGAGCCATTGTGTCGTACCGCGTTTTCACGCAAATCCGGCCATCCCCGCCGACTCACCACTGACGGTTCGTGCACTGTCGCGCTCCGCGAAGGTCCGTTGCGTCCGGTCACGGGCTGTCAGGCGGTGGATACGGTGAGCCGCGCGCGGTGCGTCGACGGCCCGACCACGTTCGGTCGTCATGGGCGGACCATAAGGGTGGGACCTGGGGCGTCACGTCACGCCACCGGGCGATCTACGGATAGCTCTCAGGTATTACTGGTGCCTATGGCGCGAATCCTGATCACCGGCGTGACCGGGTCGCTGGGCCGGCGGGTCGCCGCTCGAGCGGCCGGCGCCGGGCACACGGTTGTCGGCACCCACGTGAGCAGCTGCGATCCCGAGACGCACGCTGCCGTCCTCCTCGGCGCGTCGCCGCGGGTCACCGGCGCGAAGGGCGCGAGCTCCCATGCCGCCGCCGCACCCGGCCCGGCCTGCGTCCGGCTCGATATCCGCGATCGGGATGCGGTACGCGACGTCGTGGATACGGTCGGCCCGGATTACGTCATCCACGCGGCGGCCGCGCGTGATCGCAACGACTGGACGATCAACGCCGACGGCGCGGCCAACGTCGCGCTGGCCTGCCGGAACGTTCGCCTGGTGCACGTGTCCAGCGACGCGATCTTCGCCGGACGGAGTGATCGTGAGTACACGGAGGGCGACGAGCCGGAGCCGGTGTATCGGTACGGTGCGGCGAAGGCGGCGGCGGAAACCGCGGTGCGGGCCGCCGCGCCCGCCGCGGCGATCGTGCGGACCTCGCTGATCCTCGCCGAAGGCGACGGCGGGCACGAGGCACTGACCCACGACCTCATCGCCGGGCGGATCGACGGCGCGCTGTACGCCGACGAGATCCGCAAGCCCGTCCACGTCGACGACCTCGCCGACGCCCTGCTGGAACTCGCCGCCGGCGACTACCGCGGCATCCTCAACGTGGCCGGGGCGGACGCGGTCAGCCGGTACGAACTCGGCGTGCTGGTCGCACAGCGGGACGGCCTGGACGCGTCGCGGCTACGCAGCGCATCCTCGTCGGGCCGGCCGGGTGACGTCCGGCTCGACATCGGCCGGGCAACCGGCCTGCTCCACACCCGGCTGCGCGGCGCGCACGAATTCATGGCGCCCGCGACGCCGTGACGATGCGGGGGGGGGAGGGGGATCGGCCCGTGCCGGTGAGCGCCGGACACCGGACCGGATTGCCGGGCGGTACATGATACTGAATTGCCGCGTAATGGGGCGATTACCGGGCGGACGTAAACACAGAACGTGCGCACCGATAAGGTGATCTTCCATGAACGGCGTGCAGTTGCTGCTCATCATCGTCGGCGGCATCGCGGTGTCCGCCTGGGCGCACCGGCGGGGCGTGCAACCCGGGCTGGTCGTGGTCGTCCTGGCCGCGGCGGCGTCGTTCATTCCCGGGGTACCCCGGCTGGAACTGGACAGCGAGCTCATTCTCGCCGTCGTGGTGCCGCCGCTGCTGCACTCGGCCGCTCGCGGAGCGTCAGCATCCGGATTCTCGCAGAACCTGCGGCCAATCCTCACACTCGGCGTGATGCTGGTAGTACTCTCCGCAGGCGTCGCCGGGCTCGTCGGCAGCTGGCTCATGCCGACCATCGGGCTGCCCGCGGCGCTGCTGCTCGGGGCGGTACTCGCGCCGCCGGACACGATCACCACCGTGTCGCACGGCGATGAGCTCGGGCTGCCGCGGCGGGTCACGGCGATCCTGACCGGCGAGAGCCTCGTCAACGACGCGACCGCGCTCACCCTGTTCGGGCTGGCGGCCGCGGCGGCCGGCGCCGGCGAGACGGTGTTCCACAACGCGTTCGCGCTGTTCGGGTACACCGTCGTCGGCGGACTCGTGGTCGGCGGCCTGCTCTCCGCGGCCGCGCTGTGGCTGCGGCCCCGCCTGCACAATCCCGTGCTCGAGACGTCACTGGCGTTGCTGCTGCCGTTCACCGCGTTCCTGACGGCCGAGCAGATCCACGCCTCCGGCATCCTCGCCGTGGTCGCCGCCGCGTTCCTGCTGACCGTCAACACGATGCTCGACCCGCAGCATCAGTACCCCGGGGCGTACCGCACCCGCCTGCAGGAGGACGCGGTGTGGCCGGTGTTCGACTTTCTGCTGGAAACGTTCGTATTCGCCTACATCGGGCTTCAGCTGCGCTTCGTGGTCACCGATCTCGGGCACGCCGCCGCCCGGCCGGGCCTGGCGATCACGCTCGTCAGCGCCGTCGTATTGCTGATTACGGTAATCCTGTTCCGGCTCGGCGCCGTGTGGGCGCTGTTCGCCTGGTGGGGGCTGCGCCGCAGGTCCTTCGAGCGGCGGCTCGCCAACGACCCGCAGTTCCGGGCCCGCGCCCAGCGCCGCGCAGAGGCGCGCATGCGGCGGGTTCAGCAGCGGCGCAAGTCCGACCGTGGCGGTGCTGGCAAGCGGCGGGAACCCAGCCAGGGCGGCCTCGAACCCAACCTGGGCGGCGGGGCTTTCCGGGGCGCTGGCGAGCGGCGCGCGCTGAACCAGGCCGGCAGCGAGGCCAACCGAGGCGGCGGCGAGCGACGCGGGCTCAACCAGGACGGCGGCGAGGCCAACCGAGGCGGCGGCGAGCGACGCGGGCTCAACCAGGACGGCGGCGAGGCCAACCAGGGCGCTGGCGAGCGACGCGCGCTGAACCAGGGCGGCGGCGAGTGGCGCGAGTTCAGCCAGCGCGCCGGCGAGTGGCGCGGCCCGCTCGGCGTGCCGACCACGCGGGAGTCCGTCATCGTCGGCTGGACCGGCATGCGCGGCATCCTGACCCTCGCCGCCGCGGCCGCCATCCCGCACACGCTCAGCAACGGCGAGGAGTTCCCGGGGCGCGACGCGATCCAGGCGATCGCGCTGTTCGTCACGCTCGGTACGCTGCTGATCCAGGGCACGACGATCCCGATGCTGGTCCGCCGGCTGAACATCGACACCGGCGCCGAGCGCCGCCAGGCCAACGAGCTGCTGGAACGCGGCCAGGCGATCGCGGCCGCCGCGGTCACCCACGCCGGCCCGGCCGCGGCGGAGGACTTCGACGCCCAGCGCGACGCCGTGGTCCGCGCGATCGAGTCGGGGGAACTGGACGACGACACGGCGCGCGTGCTGGTCCACGACATCGACCTGCACCAGGCCGCCGCCACCCATCTATCCCGAGCCGAACACGCGGAGTAGGCGAAATACCGGTTATCGGATTGCCGGAATCCGGTAATTCCCCGGCGTCCCGCGGTCACCGCGGGCGAAGCTGCGCGCGGACAGCGCCGAGCACGGCGCCAACGTGGCCGGCGGCGAGCACCGCGACCGCGCGCTTGCGGCTCGGCGCGGCTCAGCCTCGCGGAGCCTCCCTCAGCGTGGCTCAGCGAGGCCCGGTGGAGATCGCGAGACCCGGGCCCCGAGCACCCCGATCGGCTGGTCAACGCATGCCGTTCGGCGGGGTACACGGCGATGCGCGGCGTATAGCAAGATCTCCCGGTGTGAACACAGACTTCGGCTGGCGTTGGCTCGACCGGATCGCCTACCGGTCGGCCTTCCGGCACACGAAGACCACCTTTGACGCACAGCTGCACGCACGCTCCGCGGGCACCGGCGGCTCCCTGGTGCTCCTCGTTTCGTCCTGGGCGCTGTACGCGCTGATCATCGCTCTGTTCCTGGCCGGCGTCTGGCTGTGCAGCCTGTCGTTCCCCGGTCCCGGGCTGCTGCTGGGCCTGATCGTCATCGGGGTCGCGGTCGAGCTGCGCCCTCGCTTCGGGCGGGTGCCGAAGTACGCCACCGAGGTCACGCCGGCGGAGGCTCCCGAGCTGCACGCGCTGGTCGCGCAGGTGGCATCGGCCGTCGGCGCGCAGCCCCCGGCGATCTACGTCGAGGAGGACGTGTTCAACGCCTCAGCCGACAGCTACGGCCTGCGCCGGCGCAGGGTGCTGGTCCTCGGCCTGCCGCTGTGGAACGCACTGTCCCGCCAGCAGCGGGTCGCACTGCTCGGCCACGAGCTCGGCCACTTCGTCAACGGCGACCCGCGTCGCGGCCTGGTCGTCCAGCCGGCCTTCACCGCCCTGCACCGGCTCTCCATCCTGCTGCGGCCCGCCGGCGACCACGGCCTCTGGGCCAGGCTGATCCTCGGCGCCTTAACCGCGGTCCTGCGCGCGGTGCTGCTGCTGCCCCGGCTGGCGCTGCAGATCCTGGCCTTCCGCGACGGCCAGCGCGCCGAGTACCGCGCCGACCGGCTGGCCGCGACAGCCGCGGGGCGCGCAGCCACCGTCGAACTGCTCGACCTGCTGACCGTCCTCGACAGCGTCGCGATGCTCGTCAAACGCGACGCGCGAGCCGGCCGGCCGGTCACCGCATGGCCCGCGACCACCGCCGGACTGCTCACCGAGATCCGGCCGCAGCTCACCGCCCGGCGCGAGGCCGAGCTGCGCGACCAGCTCTCGCTGTTCGACTCCCACCCGCCGAACGGGCTGCGCGCCCAGCTGGTGCAGGCGCAGGCGAACGAGTCGGCAGCCGTGGTGCTCAACGAGGCCGCGAACGCCCGTATCGACCAGGAACTCGCGAAACACAGCGCCCGATCGGCACGCGCGCTCAAATCGCTCTGATCTCTCCCGACGGCCAACGGCGGTTTCGAACGACAGGCCGAACAGGTCGATGAGCACGGCGGGCTGGGGTCAGGGGATCAGGACCAGGCGCTCGCCCGGGGCGGTGGGCATGGACCAGGCCTCCTCGACGCGGGCCAGCGGCACGGCGACGGGGTTCACCGTCAGGGTGCCCGCCGCGATCTCCGCCGCCAGGGACGGCAGTTCCGCGACGATCGCGGCGGTGGGCACCGAGCCTTGGCCGCTGCCCACGAGGGCGACGTTGGCGGCCCGCAGCAGATACGACGGGAGAGTGATCTCCGGGCCGGACACCGAGCCGATCTCGAGCCAGGTCAGCGGCTTCCCGCGGTCGCTGCGGGCGGTCAGCAGGGCGGGCAGGAGCCGCTCGGTCACCGGGCCCCAGACGTAGTCGATGACGACGTCGACGTCCGCGGCCGCCTCCGCCAGCCGCGCGGCCGCTTCCGCATCGGGGCCGCGCCCGGCAGCAGCCTCGCCGGATGCCGAGGAGGCAGGCACGGCCGCCGACTCGCCGGGCGACGAGGCCGCCGACGAGACGGACGACGAGGTGGGCACCGTGGAGGCGGGTGCGGCTTCGGGGGAGCGGTGCGGTGCGGGCAGCTCGAGGACGTCGTCGGCGCCGAGGTCCTTGAGCAGGGCGAGACGGGACGGGTCGCGGCCGGCGGCGACCACCCGCTTGGCGCCGAGCAGCTTGGCGATCTGCACGGCGAGCTGTCCGGCGTTCCCGGTCGCGCCCAGGACGAGGATCTCCGCGCCGGGCTGCACTGCGATGCGCCGGCGCAACGCCACCCACGACGACATGCCGGGGTTCATCGCCGCAGCCACCGCCACGGGATCCGTGTCATGTGGCAGGGGTACCGCACGTCGCCGGTCGACTACCGCCCGCTCCGCCATGGTGCCGATTGCCGTATCGGGAGCGACGAAATACAGCAGGTCCCCGGCCGCGGTACGCCCGACCGCATCGATGCCCGGAACCAGGGGCAGTGTCCCGTCCGAGGTGTAGTGGGAGCCGTCCGCCGACGAGCGGACCCGCGGATGCAGGCCGACGGCCAGGACGTCGACCAGGATCTCGTGGTCGGCGGCCGGCTCGGGCGCCGGAAACGACTCGTAGCGGGGCGGCGTGCCGAACGAGCGGACAACGGCGGCGTGCATGGTGGATCCCCCAATCGGTTTGTGTCACGTACTACTTCGAAGGTAGTTTGTCTCGCGTACTACGTCAAGTTAAGGTGTGCCGGTGACCGAGATGAGCACCATGGACGCCCTCGTGCAGCTGTCCTTCCAGATCCAGCGCATCCTCAGCGAGGTCGGCGCCGAGCACGACCTGTCGATCGTGCAGATCCGGATGCTCGGCGTGCTGCGGGACCGGCAGCCGGCAATGCTGGAACTCGGGCAGCACCTCGGGCTCGACAAGTCCTCCACGACCGGGCTGGTGAGCCGCGCCGAGAAGCGCGGGCTCGTGCAGCGTTCGCCGTCGCCGTACGACGGCCGGGGTGTGCTGGTCGCGCTCACCGAACAGGGGCGCGAGGTCGTCCAGTGGGGCGAGGCCGAGATCGGGCGGCGGATCGCCGAGCTCACCGGGCCGCTCAGCGACGCGGAACGGGACCGGCTCACCGAGCTCGCCGCGCGGCTGGTCCGGGACGTCCGGCCCGGTTATCCGATATACCGATAATCCGATAAAGCCGTGCAGGGCGTAATCCGATAAAGCCGTGCAGTGTGCGCGATGGGGCCGCCACACCCGTGTCCCCCGGCCGATCGGGGTCGTAACTGCCGCCGGGCGGGGCGGCGGCGCGCCCGGCGTGACCCGTCGGACATGGCGTGGTGTTCTACGCCGGCTGGAGGCGGTCCTGGGCGCCGTTCTGGTCAACGCGTGCGGCCGTGCGGCGCGGGCGGACTGGGCGGCGGCGAACGCGTCGCCGCTAAATCCGTGGACAGGCGGGTGCGGGCGCTGCCACGGTCGCGGCATGGACATGCTGCGCATGCACGAGATCGCCGAGGCCGGGCACCGCATCCTCAACCCGTTCACCGAAGAGAAGCTCATGCTGCTCGGCGAGGTGTGCCGGCTCCGGCCGGCGCAGCGCCAGCTCGACCTCGCGTGCGGCAAGGGGGAAATGCTGTGCCGCTGGGCCGACGCGTTCGGCATCGAGGGGCACGGGGTCGACATCAGCGAGGTCTTCGTGCCCCTCGCGCGGGCGCGGGCGGCCGAACTCGGCGTCGCGGACCGGGTCACCTTCGAACTCGGCGAGGCCGCGGCAGCCGTGCGCGCCATGACCGGGGCGGCGACACCCGCAATGACCGAACCGACACCCGCGGACACCGAGGCGACACGCTCGGATATCGAGGCGGCACGCGCGATTGTCGACGCCGCGCACGCGGACATCGAGGCGGCCCGCGCCGATATCGAGGCGGCACCCGCGGAGCGGCGGCAATATCACCAATATGACATCGCGTCGTGCATCGGGGCGACATGGATCGGCGGTGGACTGGCCGGCACCGTCGCGCTGATGCGGCCGGCGGTGCGGGACGGCGGGCTGCTGCTGCTCGGCGAGCCGTACTGGGCCGAGGACACGCCCGAGGAGGCGTACGCGGCGCTGAACATGCTGGGCGGAGAGTTCGCGACGCTCGAGGGCACCCTCGACCGGATCGAGGCGGCCGGGCTGGAATTGCTGGAAATGGTGCTCGCCGACGGTGACAGCTGGGATCGGTACGTTGCCGAACAGTGGTGGACGGTCTCGGACTGGCTGCGGGAGAACGCCGGCTCGCCGGACGCGCCCGCGATGCGGGAGTACCTGGAGACGTCCCGCCGCACGCACCTGCGGTATCAGCGCAGATATCTCGGCTGGGGCGTCTTCGTCTGCCGGTGAACCGAGGCAGATACGAGGCAAATAAATATGGCGAACGGCGGCGCCCGGTGAGGCGCGCCCAGGACAACGGCCCTACGCCGGGCGCGGGGCGGTGGCGTACGAGGCGAGCGCGAACCACCCCGGCAGCGCCCGCCGGACCGGCTCCGGGCCGAGGACCCGCAGCGCGCCGTCGCGCAGGGCGTGCTGCCAGGTCACGTCGCCGCGCCAGATCTCGACCAGGCGGCGCAGCGTGCCGTGCACGGTCACGGTGACGTCGAAGCCGGGGTCCTCGTCGCACACGTCCGCCTCGCGGGCGGCGATGACCAGCCACCAGTACCGCAGCGGGCCGGGCACGTCGGTGAACTCGAAGTGCACCACCGACCGGCCCGCCGGCACCGCGTCATGGTCGACCCGGCGGTGCATGTCCCACAGCAGCAGCTTCGGGTCGAGGTCGGCGTCGCCGAGCTCGCCGATCCAGCGCACGCCCCAGATGCCGATCGCCTCCAGGATCGGGCCGAGCTCACGGCCCGCGTCGGTGAGCGTGTACAGCCCGCCGCCGGTGGTGATCAGGCCGGCGGCCGTGAGCTGGTGCAGCCGCTTGGACAACAGCGCCGGGGACATCCGCGGCAGGCCGCGGCGCAGGTCGTTGAAGCGCCGGCTACCGGCGATCAGCTCGCGCAGCACCAGCATCGTCCAGCGCTCGTCGAGCAGCTCCATCGCCTTGGCGACGGGGCAGAACTGGTAATAGGAGGCGCCCATGCCACGCAGCGTAGGGCGGCAGCGACCGGTGCCGCAGTACAGATTCTGTACTGGAGGCCGCCGCCGGCCACTACTTAGCGTGAAAGTATGACGACTCCGTTGAAGCAGCAGCACCGCGCCATGTGGGCGTCCGGCGACTACGCCGCCGTGGCCGCGGACATCATTCCCGACCTGGGCGCCGTCCTGGTCGACGCGTGCGGCGTGCGGCCCGGGCAGCGGGTCCTGGACGTGGCCGCCGGCACCGGTAATGCCGCAATCCCCGCCGCGCTGCGTGGCGCCCGGGTCACGGCCAGCGACCTCACCCCCGAATTACTGGAGGCCGGGCAGAAGCTCGCCGCCGCCCAGGGCGCCCAGCTGGAATGGGCCGAAGGCGACGCCGAGGAGCTGCCGTTCGGCGACGCCGAGTTCGACGTCGTGCTGTCGTGCGTCGGCGTGATGTTCGCGCCGTTCCACCAGGTGGCCGCCGGCGAGCTGGTCCGGGTCTGCCGGCCCGGCGGCACGATCGGGCTGCTCAGCTGGACCCCGGCCGGGTTCGTCGGGCAGCTGTTCGCGGCGATGAAGCCGTTCGGCGCGCCCCCGCCGCCGGGCGCCCAGCCGCCGCCGCTGTGGGGCGACGAGGCGCACGTGCGGGCGCTGTTCGGCGACCGGGTCACGGGGGTCACGGCCCGCATCGAAACGGTCCGCGTCGAGCGGTTCGCGCAGCGTGACGCATTCCGGACGTACTTCCGGCAGAACTACGGGCCGACGTTGGCCGCTTATCGGCTGCTGGAGGGCGACCCGGCGCGGACGGCCGAGCTCGACCAGGCCCTGGACTCCCTCGCCGAGGAGTTCCGCGCCGCCGACGGGTCGATGGAGTGGGAGTACCTGCTGTTCACCGCCACGCGGTCTGGTGGTCCGGCCGGGGCGTAGTTACTCTTCAGTAGGTGAGCACTGAGGCTTTCGTTTACGACGCCATTCGGACACCGCGGGGCCGCGGTAAACAGAACGGCTCGTTGCACACCGTCAAACCCATCTCACTCGTGGTCGGGCTGATCGACGAGCTGCGCCGGCGCAACCCGGACCTCGACCCGGCCCGGATCGACGACGTCGTGCTCGGGGTGGTCTCGCCGGTCGGCGACCAGGGCTCGGACATCGCCCGGACCGCGGCCATCGCGGCCGGGCTCGGCGAGACCACCGCCGGAGTGCAGCTCAACCGCTTCTGCGCCTCCGGCCTGGAGGCGGTGAACATCGCCGCGCAGAAGATCCGGGCCGGCTGGGAGGACGTCGTCCTGGCCGGCGGCGTCGAGTCGATGTCGCGGGTGCCGATGGCCTCCGACGGCGGCGCCTGGGCGATGGACCCGGAGACGAACCTGGCCACCAGCTTCGTCCCGCAGGGCATCGGCGCCGACCTGATCGCCACCATGGACGGGTTCACCCGGGAGGACGTGGACGCTTACGCGCTGGAGTCGCAGACCCGGGCCGCGAAGGCGTGGGCGGGCGGTTACTTCGCGCGATCGATCGTGCCCGTGCGTGACCGCAACGGACTGCTCGTGCTCGACCGCGACGAGCACCTCCGCGCCTCCACGCTGGAGGGCCTCGGCGCACTGCCCGCCTCGTTCGCCACCATCGGCGAGCTCGGCGGCTTCGACGCGGTGGCCCTCCAGCGGTACCACTGGATCGAAGGCATCGATCACGTCCACACCGCGGGCAACTCGTCCGGCATCGTCGACGGCGCGTCGCTGCTGCTCGTCGGCGGCGAGGCCGTCGGCCGCGAGTTCGGTCTCACGCCGCGGGCCCGGATCGTCTCGGCCGCCGTCAGCGGCGCCGACCCGCTCATCATGCTCACCGGCCCGGCCCCGGCCAGCCGCAAGGCCCTGGCCAAGGCCGGCCTGGGCGTCGAGGACATCGCGCTGGTCGAGATGAACGAGGCGTTCGCCGCCGTCGTGCTGCATTTCGCCCGGGACATGGGCTTCGACCTGGACCAGGTCAACGTCAACGGCGGCGCGATCGCCATGGGTCACCCGCTCGGCGCCACCGGCGGCATGCTGCTCGGCACGCTTGTCGACGAGCTCGAGCGGCGCGGCGAGCGGTACGGGCTGGCCACCATGTGCGTGGGCGGCGGCATGGGCATCGCCACGATCGTCGAGCGACTGTGAACCGGGGGAGCGCTGTGACAATGATTCGGTACGAGCGCGACACGGACGGTGTCGTCACGCTCACGATGGATGACCCGGCCCGGTCGGCCAACACGATGAACGCCGCATTTACCGACGCGCTCGCCGCCGCGGTGGACCGGCTGTATGCGGAGCGTGACGTCATTACCGGCGTCATCCTCACCTCCGCGAAGCAGACGTTCTTCGCCGGCGGCGACCTGGAGCTGCTGGCGAGCCTCGGGCCCGACGACGCCGCCGCGGTGATGGAGTCCACCACCCGCATCAAGGACGTGCTGCGCCGGCTGGAGACACTCGGCCGGCCGGTCGTCGCCGCGATCAACGGCTCCGCCCTCGGCGGCGGCCTCGAGCTCGCGCTCGCCTGCCACCGGCGGATCGTCGCCGACGACCCGCGGATCGAGATCGGCTTCCCCGAGGTCACGCTGGGCCTGCTGCCCGGCGCCGGGGGCGTGGTGCGCACCGTGCGGCTGCTCGGACTGGCCGACGCCCTGCTCCAGGTACTGCTCAAAGGACAGCGGCACCGGCCGGAACAGGCCCTGCGGGTCGGGCTCGTCCACGCCGCCGCGCCGGCCGGAGAACTCATGGGCGCGGCCCGCGCGTGGATTACCGCAAACCCTCACGCTGTGCAGCCGTGGGACGTCAGCGGGTACCGGATTCCCGGCGGTACCCCATCGACACCGGCAATCGCGGCAAACCTCCCGGCGCTGCCGGCGACACTGCGCAAGGAGCTCAAGGGCGCTCCGTATCCGGCGCCCCGGAATATTCTGTGCGCCGCCGTCGAGGGAGCGCAGGTCGACCTGGCGAACGCGTTCGTCATCGAGGGCCGGTACTTCGTCGAGCTCGCCACCGGCCGGATCGCCAAGAACATGATCAAGGCGTTCTTCTTCGACCTGCAGGCGGCCAACGCCCGCGGCTCCGCGTCGGCGACGTTCACCAAGGTCGCGGTCCTCGGCGCCGGCATGATGGGCGCCGCGATCGCCTACATCTGCGCCCGAGCCGGCCTCGACGTCGTCCTCAAGGACGTCACCCTGGAGGCCGCGCGGCGCGGCAAGGCCTACGCCGAGTCACGCCGGCACGACCAGGCGTTGCTGGACCGCATCACCCCGACCGCCGAGGTGTCCGACCTGGCCGGCGCCGACCTCGTCATCGAGGCCGTGTTCGAGGACCCAGGCCTGAAGCACAAGGTGTTCGCCGAGATCGAGGACGTGGTGGCGCCCGGCGCGCTGCTGTGCTCCAACACCTCCACGCTGCCGATCTCGCTGCTCGCCGAGGGCGTGCGCCGCCGCGCCGACTTCGTCGGCCTGCACTTCTTCTCTCCGGTCGACAAGATGCCGCTGGTCGAGGTCATCCGCGGCACCGAGACCTCGTCCGACGCCGTCGACAGAGCCCTCGCGGTGGTACGCCTGCTGCGAAAGACCCCGATCGTCGTCAACGACAGCCGCGGGTTCTTCACCAGCCGCGTCATCGGCACGTTCACGCTGGAGGGCCTGCGCCTGCTCGCCGAGGGCGTCGCGGCGCCGTCGATCGAACAGGCCAGCCTGCAGGCCGGTTATCCCGCGGGGGTACTGCAACTGCTGGACGAACTGACCCTCACCCTGCCGCAGAAAATCCGCAAAGCCACCGCCGGCGCGCTCGTCGCCGCCGGCGGAACGTGGACCCCGGGCCCGGCCGACGCGCTGCTCGACCGCATGGTGGACGAGTTCGCCCGCCCGGGCCGCTCCGGCGGCGCCGGCTTCTACGACTACGCCGACGGCAAACGGGTCCGGCTCTGGCCCGGCCTGCGCGAACACTTCCAGCGACCGGACGCGGACGTACCGTTCACGGACATGCAGGAGCGCATGCTCTTCGCCGAGGCCGTCGAGTCGGTGAAATGCCTCGACGAGGGCGTCCTGACCGCGGTCGCCGACGCCAACGTCGGCTCCATCCTCGGTATCGGCTTCCCCGGCTGGACCGGCGGCGTGCTGCAGTACATCAACCAGTACGACGGCGGCCTGCCCGGCTTCGTCGCCCGCTGCGAGGAGCTGGCCACCCGTTACGGCGAGCGCTTCACCCCGCCGCCGCTACTGCTGGCAAAGGCGTCACGCGGCGAGACGTTCGCCTGACGCTGCGTTTACCGCCCGGCGTTTGTCGAAGGCGCCTTCCTGGGCGGGGCAATCGCGCACTCCGCGCGGACCCGGTGCGCCCCGCCCAGGGTGCGCGCTCAGCGCGTGCCCAGCACTGACCTGGTGCGCCCCCGCCCGGGTGCGCGCTCCGCGCGTGCTCGGCGCCGGCTCAGTCCGGGCTCAGCGTTGTCGGCCCGCGCTCTGCGAGGGGGCGGACGGGGCCGGGCCGGCCGGGTCTGCGCGGTGCGCCGGCTCAGTCCGGGCTCGGTGCCGTCCGCCCGCGTGCTGTGCGGACTCTGCGCGGTGTGCGGGCCCTGCGCTTCGCGCTCTGCACGGGGTCAGTGCGCCCCGCCCAGGTTGAGCACCACGACGCCGGCGATGACCAGCGCGACGCCGGTGACCTTCAGCAGGCTGAGCGGCTCGCCGAGGAAGACGGCGCCGATCGCCACGATGGCGGCGGTGCCGAGGCCGGACCACATCGCGTACGCCACGCCGACCGGCACCTGCTTCACCGACTGCGCCATGAACAGGAACGCCAGCGCGTAGGCGACAAGCACCCCGGCGGTCGGCCAGAGCCGGGTAAAGCCCTCGGTGGCCTTGAGCAGGCTCGTGCCGGCCACCTCGACGGCAATGGCCAAGGCCAGGTACCCGTACGCCATGATCCCTCCCGCGACGCCGAACTAGTACGACCGTACTGGTTCGGCCGTGTGGGACCGCGCGCCGCGGATTACCGAATTGCTGCATTGGCGGCGCACGCTAATTCGACCGTTACGACGGCTTCGCGGTTGGGTGATTACTGTCGTCCGCGCTCGACTGCGGCTCCTGGCCCGACGCTTCGGGTGTTTCTGGATTACCGCCCGGGCCCGGGACATCGGGCCGTTGAGGAACTCGCGTCCCGTCATCGGCCGGTGGCTGGCCAGGGGCGGCGGCGCGCGGACCGTCTACGGTCCGTGGCTGGTTGGCTGCGGCGGCCGGCGCAAGCGTAGAGGGTGGCAGGGGCGTCGCGGACGGCAAGGGCGTGGAGCGCGGCTCGAGCGTGGAGGATGGCATGGGCGTGGTGGGCGGCAAGAGCTGGCCGGGGACGGGGGCGGGGACCTGGCCGGTCAGCAGCCGGCGGCGGACCCGGCGTGAACGGATCACCGCGGCCACGCCGATCACGATCATCAGCAGGCCGGCCACGCCGATGCCGATCACGATCCGGGTCACGTCGCTCAAGGTGAGGCGGTCCAGGAACGAGCGGTCGGCGGACTTCGGGGCCGCCGGCGGCGGCGGGGCCGGCGCGGCCGAGGACGGCGCCGGCGGCTCATGCGGGACGTACCGCAGAATCCCGACCGGCTTCGGCTGGTCCGAGACCGTCAGGTAGGTCTTGCCGTCGCGGCTGTAGGCGATCGCCTCGCCCTGGGGCTCGTTCGGCAGCGGGGTGATCCTCGGTGTACCGGTGGTGATCGCGGCGACGACGTCGCCGTCGGCGACGTCGAACTCGTAGGCGTCGGACATCGTGCGGATCACGGCGCGCTTGCCGTCGGGGCTCATCGCGGCGCCGGTGACGACGCCGGTGCCGACGATGCCGTACGGGTTCGGGGTGCCGGTCGCCTGTGGCTTGAACGTGCCGGCGCGGGTCAGCGGCGCCGGGTTGGCGTTGTTGGCCGGCAGCGGCTCGGTCAGCGTGTACACCTCGCCGGCCGGATCTTTCGTCACGATCACCGGCCGGCCGTCGCTGTCGATGAGCAGCGCCTCGGCGTCGCGGGCGCGACCGTCCGGATACGCCAGGCGGTGGATGACCGGGGTGTTCGCCCCAGGCGCGAGACTCCACAGCGCGATGGACGACCGGCGGTTGCCGGAGCCGCCGGTCAGCGTCGTGTTGTCACCCACGTCGGCGACCCACAGCGTGCCGTCCTTGGTCACCTCGAGGTCTTCGGGGTCGAAGGCACTGCTGCCCGGGTACCCCACGGTGCGCGTCAGGGCACAGTCGGTGTCCAGGAAGAAGAGCTTTTCCCGGGACCGTTCGCCGTTGCCGTCGTTGATGACCACATATCCGTCCGCGGTCACCACCAGGCCGGAGATCCTCGTGACCTGAGGGTCGCTGATCGTGCACATGGTGCTACCGGTGGGGCTCGGGCCCAGGTTCGGGATGAGCGACGCCGACGTACCGGGCTGCGGGCTGGGGGCCTTGGCCACCGCCGGCGCCGCGAGTGCGACCACCATGAACGCCGATACGCCGACCACGCCCCCGACGCGCTGCAACATGCGCGACAGTGTCGCAGACGCGCCTGAGCGCTCATCCGCAGCCCGCCCTCGCATGATCAGCGCCCGTCAAAGCGAGCACCCCGGCGATGGCGTGAGCACCGCGCCGGCCAGGAACCTCCGGGTCCTTGCCACGCTCCACCACCGCGCCGGACACGACCACCAGCGACTCGTCGGGCGTCGAGCGAACCGACACCCACCCGCGGCGGCCGCAGCGGCTTTTCGCGCGCCGCCTGTCGTCCAGGCCCGGCTCCACCACGTAGTCGACCGCCATGAGCGCCGGGTTAGCCAGCAATTCGGTAACGCATCGTAACCGGATTGCACTTGATTTACGGCATGGTCACGGACTGCGCCGGCGTGGGTACCGTCGCGGATCGTGACCCGGCCGTCGCGGGCGGCGTGGGAATCGATTCGGTGGCTGGCTCCGCGGCTGCGGGCGGCTCCGCGGCTGCGGGAGCGGCTGCGGGAGCGGAAGCGTGCGGTGCTGCGGGCGGTTGCGCGGGGCGGAGGAGGAAGACGGCGCCGGCGATGGAGACGGCCAGCAGGGCGGCGCCGATGGTGAAGGCCAGGCGGTAACCGTCGGTCAGGGCGGCCGGATCGGCGGCGCCCTCGGTCAGGCGCGCGGTCGTACGCGCGGCGGCGACGGTGGAGAGGACCGCCACGCCGATCGCCGCGCCCAGCTGCTGGGTCGTGTTGAACAGGCCCGAGGCTAGGCCGGCGTCGTCGGGGCGGGCGGCGGACATGCCGAGGCCGGTGATCGCGGGCAGCACCAGGCCGGCGCCGGCGATGAGCAGCATGCTGGGCAGCAGGTCGGTGACGTAGGCCGCGTCCGCGGGCAGGCGGGCGAGCAGGCCGAGCGCGGCGGCGAGCAGGACCAGGCCGGCGATGAGCACCGTGCGCTCGCCGAAGCGGCGGACGAGCCGGGCGGACACGCCGAGTGACACGGCGGCGATCATGAGCGCGGCCGGCAGCATGGCCAGGCCGGTCTGCAGCGCGGTGTAGTGGAGGACTCGCTGCATGTACAGCGCGATGAGGATCTGGAAGGAGAACATCGCGCCGATGAACAGGATCTGCAGCGCGTTGGCGGCGGTGACCTGGCGTGAGCGGAGCACGCGCAGCGGCATGAGCGGGGTCTTCGCGGTCGCCTGCCGCGCGACGAAACCGGCGAGCAGCAGCACCGCCACACCGACCGTGACGAGGCGATTGCCGCTGGTCTGCACGACGGCGTAGATACCGGCCATCAGGCCCGCGGTCACCGAGAGCGCGCCGAGGACATCCGCTCCGGCGCGCAGGCCCAGTCCGCGGTCGCCCGGCAGGTACGGCACCGCGAGTGCCAGCGCGGCCGCGCCGATCGGGACGTTGATGAGGAAGATCCAGTGCCAGCTCAGGGCGTCGGTGAGCACGCCGCCGAGCACCTGGCCGAGGGAGGCGCCGGCCGCGCCGGTGAACGAGAAGACGCCGATGGCGCGGGCGCGTTCCCGCTGGTCGGGGAAGAGCGTCACGAGGATGCCCAGGCTGACGGCGCCGGTCATGGCGCTGCCGACGCCCTGCAGGAACCGGGCCGCGATGAGCAGGCCGGGGCCGGTGGCGAGCCCGGCCAGCACCGACGCGGCGACGAACAGGCCGGTACCCGCCAGCAGGACCCGCTTGCGGCCGAGCAGGTCGCCGAGCCGGCCGGCGAGCAGGAGCAGGCTGCCGAACGCGATCAGGTACGCATTGATGACCCAGGTCAGTCCCTCGGGCGTGAACCCGAGGTCACGCTGCATGACGGGCATCGCGACGGTGACGATGCTGCCGTCGAGGATGACCATGAGCATGCTGGCGGCGAGCACGGCGAGGGCGAACCATCGGTTCTGTCTCATGATGCGACCGTAGCAGATCGTCTACTACGGAACTATCTACCGTCCACCGGCGGCGGCTATGGCGGCGGCCACCAGGGCGGCGGCTACGGCGGCGGCGCCGGGGCGGAAGGTCGGCTATTGGCGGGCCCGGCGCACGCCGTGAGCCTCGACCGGAGTGGCGAGGTGGCCCTGGGCGAGGCGGGTCAGGGCCCGGACCAGCACCGCGCGCTCGTCGTCCGGGAGCGCGTCGAGCACCGCGGCGTGGACCGAGTCGGCAATCTGCTGACTGCGCGCGGCCATCTCGGCACCCTGCGGGGTGACGGCGATAATCCGCGCGCGCCGATCCGTGCTCGACGGCCGTCGCTGCGCGTAGCCGGCCTGCTCCAGCGCGTCGACCGTCACCACCATCGTGGTCTTGTCCATGCCGCCGATCTCGGCCAGCTGGATCTGCGTGCGCTCCTCGCCGAGCGCGTGCACCAGCACGCAGTGCATCCGCGGCGTCAGGCCGATCTCGGCCAGCGCCGCAGCCATCCGGGTGCGCAGCACATGGCTGGTGTGATCCAGCAGGGACGACAGGTCCGGCGTCACGGTGGCGGCCATGCCATCCAGCATAGATATCCGGCGGCGGTACCTCTTCCGGTCGATGTCCGTGCCGCCCGCCACCGCATAGGGTGCGCGCATGATCACTACCGGCTACTGCCTGGGTATCGATTACGGCACGTCGAATACCGCCGCCGTTATTCACGAACCCGGCGGGGTCGCCCGGCCGCTGCTGTTCGACGGGTTCCCGCAGTTGCCGTCGTCGGTGTGCGTCGGGCCGGACGGCCGCGGCCTGCTCGTCGGCCGCGAGGCGATCCACGCCGCCCGGGTGCGGCCGGAGCGCTTCGAGCCGCACCCCAAGCGGCGCATCGACGACGGGACGGTGCTGCTCGGTGACCGTGAGTACCCGGTCGAGCACCTCATCGCCGCCGGTCTCGCCCAGGCTCGCGCCGAAGCCGTGCGGACCATGGGCGCGCCGCCCGCCGCGGTCGCGCTCACCTACCCGGCCGCCTGGGCCTCGCGCCGCCGCGCGGTGCTGGTCGAGGCCGCCCGCCTGGCCGAGTTGCATGTTCCGGCGTTGGTACCCGAGCCGGTCGCCGCCGCCGCGTACTTCGTGCAGGGCACCGGCGCTGATGTGCCGGCCGCGTCCTGCGTCGTGGTCTACGACTTCGGCGCCGGCACGTTCGACGCCTCGGTCGTGCGCCGTACCGACGGTGGCTGGGAGGTCGCCGCCAGCGACGGCCTGCCCGACGCCGGCGGCCTCGACGTCGACGCGGCGATCGTGGCCTACCTCGGCGCCGTGTACTCGGCCACGCACCCCGAGCAACTGCGCCGCCTCGACCGCCCGGAGAGCCCGGCCGACCGGCGGGCGAGCCGGAACCTGTGGGAGGACGTGCGCACGGCGAAGGAGATCCTGTCGCGATCCTCCGCGACGTACGTGCACCTGCCGATCCTGGAGCAGGACGCGCCGCTGGGCCGCGAGCAGGTGGAGCGCCTGGCCGGCCCGGTCGTGGAACGCACGGTGGCGCTGACCCGCACGGTGATCGCCGCTTCGGTGCCGCCGGGCCGCCTGGCCGGGCTGTTCCTGGTCGGCGGCTCGAGCCGGATGCCGCTCGTGGCGACCCTGCTGCACCGCGTCACCGGCATCGCGCCGACGGTCATGGAGCAGCCCGAATTGGCGGTCGCGTACGGCAGCGTCGTATCCCTGACCGCACCGTCACGCCCCGTGCGCCAACGTGCACCGGTCCGTGAACACGCGACCGTATTGGGCGCCGACCCGGTTTCGGAGCACACCGCGGCAATCGCCGCACGCACGGTGCCGGCCGACCCGTTGCCGCCATTGCCGGTCGAAACGAGCCTGCCGGTCTCGCCGCAAGCACCCGGCGATGCGCGACGGGCGGTCGGTGCGGGCCCCTCGGCCGACGCCGGGCAGCTGGTTGAGGCCGCGCCCGTGGTTGGCGCCACCACCGGCGACCGAATCCAGACGGCCTCGGCCGGCGGCCATGGAGTGAACGGCGGCGACGCCACCGCGGGACCAACCGGCCGGGCCGGCACAGGCGGTGGCGCGGCGGCCGCGGTGGGGCCGACCGGCCGGGAGGACCCGGGCGACTGGGCGGTGACGGTGGGCGTGGCCGGACAGCGCGGCGCAGACGGTGGCAACGCGGAGGCGGGACCGGCCGGCCAGGAGGACAGCAGCGACGGGGCGGCGGCGATGGGCCTGGCCGGACAGGAGGACGGATACGACGGGGCGGCGGTGGTGGGCGTGGCCGCACAGCGCCGCGCAAGCGGTCGCAACGCTGGGGCGGGACCGGCCGGCCATCGTGCGGCGAACGGTGGTGAGACGGGGCTGAAACCGGGCGGCAGTGGCGGCGCGTCCGGTGATGGTTCGCAGGTGACACCGGCCGACCGCGATGGCGCGGCGGGAAGCACGGCGGACAGAGCACAAGGAAGCCGCAGGTCACTCTTCGCTGCGGTGCTGCTGCTCGCGGTGCTGGTGGCGATGGTCGGGCTGGCCCGCTCCACGGTAATCGCATGGGAGTTCTGGGTCGGTGACGCTCTGTTGTATCCCGGCTTCCTGCTGTGGCTGGCGTATGTGTTCGCGGCGCCGCGGGGACGGACGTGGTGGCGGCTCGCGGTGTATGCGCTGGTGCTCGTGCCCGGGTGTCTCGGTGCGTACCTGGGGACCGCCGCGATGGCCAAGCGGGTCGGGACCGGGGTGCTGTTCTGGGCGCTTGCTGGTACGGCCGCGGTCATGGCGGCGGCGCTCACGGTGCGGCGACGCACCGACGGCACCGAGCTACGCAGCGTGTTCGGGCGGGCCGATATTGCCGGGCTGGTGCTCGGCCTCGCCGCGTTCGGGTTCGTGCACGCTCCGGCGCTGGCGATTGTCGTCACCTGGCGGGACGCGGTGGCCGGGGTGCCGGTCGCCGTCGCGTTCGCCGGGGCGGGAGCGGCGCTGGGGCGGTACGTCGCCGTCCGAGAGCCGGGTGCACGCCGGTGGCTGCCCCGCGCGGCCGCAATCCTGATCACTTTGGGTGGTGCCGCGACTGCGGTGCGCATGGCGGCCGAGCTGTTCGGCTAATTGCGCAAACCAACTAGTAATCCGGTAATCCGGCAAGCCAATAATCGGTAATCCCGTAAAGCGGCAGAGCCGCGGCCGCCGGCGTCGTCGCAGCGCACCACCGGCCCTCCACCGCGCTTCGCGCGAACCCGGGCAGGCTCGAGGGGCGGCGCCGGATCGTGGTGGGCCATGTCGGGCGGCCGTCGGCGGCTGCCGCAGGCCGGACGTCGACGGCAGCCGCTGGGGCGCGGCGGTCATCGTCGTAGCGCCCGACCGCGGCGCCCCCACGGCGCCCCCGCGCGCGCCGCCCGTGGGGCAGCGCGGCCGAGGCGGACGTCGCACTCGCCGGGTGCAACACCCAATCCGCGTGGCCGGGGCGGACATATAGCGGACGTATGTCTCCGTGATCATGATGCCCGCAATGGCGGCACCACGGGTTTGCCATGATCCCGGAGACTTGAGGTACACGGGGGTACATCAGCGCTCCGTGATCATGAAAAACCGTTGGTCTCGGCGGCAGGTACAGCATGATCGCGGAGACTTTCGGTCGCCGCGCCGCGCCCCGCCCAGTGCGTCGGGACGCGCGGGCCCGAAACGGGCGCCGGCGAGGCCGCGCCCGTCGATCAGGGGCGGGCGGGTCGCGCCGAGTGTCGAGCGGCACTGCGCGGACGGCGGACAGCAGCGCCGCGGAACGCGGCGGGTAGGTTGCCGCCGTGCACAGCGCGGGGCGGTGGCCCGATCCTCGCCTGGTGAGCGCGCCACGGACGCTCGCCGGGCCGGCGGCCGTGCGCATCGACCGTGCCGGCGTGCGGTCCTCGCCAGGCCGGCCCGAGGCGGGCGCCCCCGAGGCAGGCGCATGGCCCATCGCCCCCGACTCGGGCGCCCGCATGGCGGGCGTATGGCCCATGGCGGCCGACGCGGGTGCAGGGGAGATCGCCCCCGACGCAGGTGCAGAGGTCATCGCCGGCGGTCACCGGCAGAGCCGTGGTCCGGGGCGCGGCGCACCAACCGAGGGGGCCGCCACACGGAGTCGCATCGGGGCCGGGGGCCGGGCTATTGTAGAGCGTTCCGAGCAACAAAAAAGACGCCAAGAAGGCGTCCAACTGCGGGCAATGTTAGCCGACTGGAGACGGATTGTCAACTTCATCCGACACAGCCGACATCGTCGAGGAGCAGCGGCACCTGGACACGCTGTACGAGCACCTCGACGCGCTGCGGGAGGAGGCGTCCGCGCAGCTGACGAAGGCGTTGCTGCAGACCGGGGGTACGCCGGCGGACCGTTCGCACCGGGAGTCGGCCACCGCGCTGTACTCCGACCGGGTCGCGCAGTACAGCGCCGTCGAGAACGGGCTGTGCTTCGGGCGCCTCGACTTCACGAACGGGGCGAGCGGCGAGACGCGGTACATCGGGCGGATCGGGATCTTCGACGAGGACAACGACTACGAGCCGTTGCTGATCGACTGGCGGGCCCCGGCCAGCCGGCCGTTCTACCTGGCCACGGCGGCCGCCCCGGACGGGGTCCGGCGGCGCCGGCACATCCGCACCGCGCGGCGCAGGGTCACCGGGCTCGACGACGAGGTGCTCGACCTCGCCGAGGCGCACGGCACCGGGCGGGGCGCGCACGACGGCGTGACCGGCGAGGCGGCGCTGCTGTCCGCGCTCACCGCCTCGCGTACCGGCCGGATGCGCGACATCGTCGAGACCATCCAGGGCGAGCAGGACCACGTGATCCGCGCCGACCTCGGCGGGGTCCTCGTGGTGCAGGGCGGGCCCGGCACCGGCAAGACCGCCGTGGCGCTGCACCGGGCCGCGTACCTGCTGTACACCCACCGGCAGATGCTCTCGTCGCGGGTGGTGCTCATCGTCGGGCCGAACGCGACTTTTTTGCGGTACATCTCCCAGGTGCTGCCCTCGCTCGCGGAGACCGGCGTGCTGCTGGGCACGATGGGCGACCTGTTCCCCGGGGTTGTGGCGCACCGGGAGGAGCCCGCCGAGATCGCCGAGGTCAAGGGCCGCGCGGAGATGGCCGAGGTGCTGGCCGCCGCGGTCCGTGACCGCCAGCGGGTGCCCGCCGAGCCGATCACGCTGCGCCTGGACCTGCTCGACGGCGGTACCGTCATGCTCGAACCGGCCGTCATCGAGGACGCCCGCGAGCGGGCCCGCCGCTCCGGCAAGCTGCACAACCTGGCCAGGCCCAGGTTCGACACCGAGATCGTGCACGCGTTGTCGCTGGTGGTCGCCGACACGATCGGGCTCGACCCCTACGCCGACGACCCGCTCGGCGGCGACGACGCCCAGGGTGAGGCGCAGCTGCTCGACGAGGCCGACCTGGCCGAGATCCGCCGCGAGCTGCGCGGCGAGGCCGAGGTCCAGGGCGTGCTCGACTGGCTGTGGCCGATCCTCACCCCGCAGCAGCTGGTCGCCGGGCTGTTCGCCTCCGCCGCGCGGCTGGAGGCGGCCGGCGCCGACCCGCGGCTCAAGCGGGCGCCGGGCGAGGGCTGGACGCCGGCCGACGTGCCGCTGCTCGACGAGGCCGCCGAGCTGCTCGGCGAGGACGAGACGGTGCTGGAGATCCTGGCCGAGCGCCGCCGCCGGCAGCAGGTCGCCTACGCGGAGGGCGCGCTGGAGATCGCGTTCGGGTCGCGCTCGATCGACCTGGAGGACGAGGACGACCCGGAGCTGCTCAGCGTCAACGACCTGCTCGAGGCCGACCGGCTCGCCGAGCGGCAGGACGACAACGAGGCGCTGAGCCCGGCCGAGCGGGCCGCCGCCGACCGGCGGTGGGCGTTCGGGCACGTGATCGTCGACGAGGCGCAGGAGCTCTCGGCGATGGCGTGGCGGCTGCTCATGCGGCGCTGCCCGAGCCGCTCGATGACCGTCG
Source organism: Dactylosporangium sp. CA-092794 (assembly GCF_050948465.1). Lineage (NCBI taxonomy): Bacteria > Bacillati > Actinomycetota > Actinomycetes > Micromonosporales > Micromonosporaceae > Dactylosporangium > Dactylosporangium sp. CA-092794. The sequence goes on from NZ_CP192044.1 coordinate 6,663,593, forward strand.
TCGGTGACGTGGCGCAGACCGGCGACCTGGCCGGGGCGTCGTCGTGGGCGGAGGTGCTGCGGCCCTACGTCGGGGACCGGTGGCGGTTGCGCGAGCTCACCGTCAACTACCGCACCCCGGCCGAGATCATGGCGGTGGCCGCGGGCGTGCTGGCCGGGATCGACCCGGACGGTAAGCCGCCGCGGTCGGTGCGCCGGTCCGGCATCGAGCCGTGGGTCCGCGGCGTCGCCCCGGCCCGGCTCGCCGACGCCCTGGCCGAGGCGGTCGAGCGGGAGGCCGAGGAGGCCGGCGAGGGACGGCTGGGCGTGCTGCTCCCGGCCGGCGTTTTCGACGATTTGGTACCCCATGTGCTCAAGGCCGCCCCCGACGCCGCGCTCGGCGCGGAGCCGGACCTGACCGCGCGGGTCGTGGTGCTCACCGTGAAGCAGGCGAAGGGCCTGGAGTTCGACGGTGTCGTCGTGGTCGACCCGGAACGCATCGTCGAGGAGTCCCCGCGCGGCGCCAACGACCTGTACGTGGCGCTCACCCGCGCCACGCAGCGCCTCGGCATCCTGCACCCGGGGACCCTGCCCGAATCCCTGCATGCCGTGATCGGCATATAAACTCGGGAGGGTGGCAACGCCCTTCGACGTCCTGGCCGAGCCGACCCGCCGCCGCATCCTCGACGCGCTGCTGGACGGCCCGCAGCCGGTCGGGGCGCTGACCGACCGGCTCGGCCTGACCCAGCCCGGCACCTCGAAGCACCTGCGGGTGCTGCGGGAGGCCGGGCTGGTCCGCGTGCGCACCGACGCGCAGCGCCGCTTCTACGAGCTGCGCCCGGAGCCCCTCGCCGAGGTCGACGCCTGGCTGGCCCCCTACCGCCGGCTCTGGCAGCGGCACCTGGACCGGCTCGAGGCCGCCCTGGCCGAAGAGGAAAGCCGGGAGCGTGATGGGTCGGACTCCAGCACGCTCACCGAGCCGTCTGGAGCCTAGCAACCCCTCGACCGGCCCCTTCGCGCGCGGGGTCCACCAGCGCCTTCGGCCCCGGGGCCGCCCCGCCGGGCGGTCTACCCGGCCGGGGGCCGCAGGACGAGCTCGGCGACCACGGCACGGTGGTCGCTGCCCGGGGTGCGGCGGGTCCCGAACTCGCGGACCCCGATCCGGCGGTCGGCCAGGACGTGGTCCAGGGTCACCGGCGGCGTCCAGAACGGCAGGGTCACCGTGCGGTACGGCCACGTCGGGTGCAGGCCGCGGCCCCGGGCGGCGGCCGCGTCGCGGTAGCCGGCCCGCAGCAGCCGCCGCAGCGGGGCGTGGTCGAGGGTGGCGTTGAAGTCGCCGAGCAGCACCCGCGGCGGGGCGTCCGGGTCCGGGACCGGCTGGGCGGCCAGCTGCGCCGCCCACGTGCCGGTCCGGCCCGGGCGCGGCGGATACGGGTGGGCGCACTCCACCAGGACCGGGCCGGCGCCCGGCACGTGCACCGTGGCCAGGGCCTGCGTCATCGGGATCCGCTCCAGGGTGCGCACCCCGGGCTCGTCGATCGGGTGCCGGCTGAACAGGCCGGAGCCGGCGCCGCCGGGGGCCGGGCTGACCACCCGGTGCGGCAGCAGCGCGTCCAGGCCGGCCGCGGCCAGCGCGGCCAGGCCGTCGGCGGTGAGCTCCTGCACCGCCAGGACGTCGACGTCGTCGACCTTCGCCTGGTCGACCAGGGCGGGGCCGGCGCCGGTGCCGAACAGCAGGTTGGCGCTCATCACCCGCAGCCGCACCCCCTCGCCGGGCGGCGGGGCGGGCACGAGCCGCGGCGCGACCAGCGCCGCCAGGGCGAGCCCGCACGCCAGCAGCGCGGCGCCGGGCGCCGGGAAGCCGGTGGCGAGGCCGGCGACGCCGGCGGCGACGCCGAAGACCGCCGCATAGGGGGTGTACGTCACCAGCTGCACCAGCGGCGTGCCCCGCGCCACGCCGAGGGCCCGCACCGCCGTGAACGCCGCCGCCAGCCCCGCGGCCACCCAGAAGACGACTGTCACGCGACGACGGTACCGGCGTCCGCGGCGAGCTTGCGCTCCAGCGGGGCCCGGAACCGGGGCGTCACCCGCACCTCACCCAGCCACTCCCGCAGTTGCCCGGCGGCGCGGGTGACGGCGCGGCGGGTGGCCGCCGGCACCTCCTCGACCAGCTCCCACACCACCCGCCCGCCGGGGGTCTGGGCCCAGCCGCCGACGACGCGGCCGTCGGCCCAGACCGTCGGGCCGGCGTTGCCGGTGCGGTCGAACAGCGCGGGGGCGTGCTGCCCGAGGTACCACTGCCGGGTCTGAAACCCCATGACCGTGGGGTCGAGGGCCGGCAGCAGCGCCACCCACGGCCCGGGCGGCGGCTCGGGGGCGGTGTCGCCGGGCAGCACGAACCCGGTCTCGCCGCCGTCGAGGCTCACCTCCTGCGCGTCGAGAGCGCGCAGCGCGGCCCGGGTCGCGGTCATCGTCCAGCCCGTCCACCACTTGAGGTCGGCGGCGGTGCCCGGGCCGAACCGGGCCAGCCAGGCCCGGGCCAGCTCGGTGCGGGCGTGCGCCGGGTCGAGCTCGGGCAGCGGGCCGGGCAGCCAGTCCGGCAGGCACGACCAGGCGTACTGGGTGGACAGCCACGAGCCGAGGGGGCGGCCGCGCACGATGCGGCCGTCGGCGGCGAGCAGGAGCAGCAGGCGGCTGGTGAGGTACTGCTCGCCCTGCGGCAGCCGGATCACGCTGCGCAGCCGCGGCTCGTCGGCGGCGAGCTGGGCGGCGGTGGCGCTGCCGCGGCGGGCGAGGGCCCGGTAGGTGGACTCCTCGACCGCGGCGAGCCAGGCCGCGTCGCCGAGACCGCTGTCCGCGAGGTGCTTGAGCAGGAGGCGGCGCTGCTCGGCGGCGACCGCGCGGGTGGCGGCGGCCTGCACGACCGGGGCGAACCCGGCCGGTATCACGAACATCGTGCGGCGCATGCCCAGCATCCGCAGCAGCGTGCGCCGCTCGTAGATGGCGTCGGAGAGCGTGCCGGTCAGGGGCGCGTGCAGGCGGGCGGCGACCGACAGGTACACCGTCGCCGGGTCGGTGGCGTGCAGCGCGACCAGGTCGGCGGCCACGTCCTCGGCGCCCTTGCCCGGCTCGACCGGGCCGGCGAGGCCGTGCCGGCGGGCCAGGCGGGCCCGGCGCTGGGCGGTGTCGATGTGCGGGAGGGTCACGGGGTCCAGTATCCCGAACGTACCGGGCGGTAACCTGAGGGGCATGACGCGTTTCGTGCAGACCGGGCCGTCGCTGCGCGACCCCTACACCACCGACCCGCAGCTGCGCGGCTGGCTCGACCGGCTGCTCGGCGAGGACGGCCACGCCGCCGCCAAGCACCGCCTCGCCGAGCTCTCCGCCGAGGTCCTGGGGCCGCTGCGGGCCGCGCACCACGACGCCGAGACGCACCCGCCGGTCCTCACCCGCTTCGACGGGTGGGGCAACCGCATCGAGCGGGTCGACACCTCGCCCGGCTGGCAGGCGCAGCGGGCCGCCGCCGCCCGGCACGCCGTCGTCGCCCTGCCGTACCTGCCCGACGCCCGCGCCGCCTGGGGCCCCGGCGCCCGGGTCGTCCAGCACGCCCTGCTGCACCTGTGGGGGCCGGAGTCGGCGACGTTCTCCTGCCCGGTCGCCATGGCCGACGGCGCCGCCGCCCTGCTCACCAGCACCGGCACGCAGGGCGGATGGCTGGCCCGGCTGGTCGCCACCGACCCCGCCGCCGCGGTCACCTCCGGGCAGTGGATGACCGAGTCGCAGGGCGGCTCCGACATCGCCCGCTCCACCACCACCGCCCACCCCGACGGCGCCGGCGGCTGGACCCTCACCGGCGACAAGTGGTTCTGCTCCGCGATCGACTCGGCGATGGCCGTCGCCCTGGCCCGCCCCGACGGCGCCGGCCCCGGCAGCCGCAACCTGGTGCCGTTCCTCGTGCCCCGCTACGCCGCCGACGGCGTCAGCCCCGCCCCCGGCCTGCAGGTGCTGCGGCTCAAGGACAAGCTCGGCACCCGCGCCGTGCCGACCGGCGAGGTCCGCCTCGACGGCGTGCCCGCCCACCCGCTCACCGACCCGGCCGAGCCCGGCCTGGCCGCGATGATGACCCTGGTCGTCGTCACCCGGCTGCACAACGCCGCCGCCGCGGCCGGCGGGATGCGCCGCGGCCTCGAATACGCGCTCAGCTACGCGGCCGGGCGGACCGTGGCCGGGGGCCGGCTGGACGGCAACCCGCTGCACCGGGCCACCCTCGGCGGCCTCGCCGTCGACGCCGCCGGCACGTTCGCGCTCGCCGCGCACGCCTTCGCGCTGCTGGGCCGGGCCGAGCACGGCGACGGGACCGCCGCCGCCGAGCTGCGCCTGGCCGCGCCCCTGGCGAAGCTCACCACCGGCCGGCTCGCCGTCGCCTCCGCCAGCGAATACCTGGAGTGCTTCGGCGGTGCCGGTTATGTCGAGGACACGGGGGTACCGCGGCTGCTGCGCGACGCGCAGGTCCTGCCCATCTGGGAGGGCACCACCAACGTGCTCTCCGTCGACGTGCTGCGCGCACTGGCCGCCGGCGACGGCGCCGCGCCGCTACTGCACCGGCTCACCGCGGCCGCCGACGCCGGCACCCACCGCCTGCCCGGGGTCGCCGAGGCCCTCGCCGCGGCCACCGCCCGCCTCGCCCAGGACGCGGCCACCGCCGCCGCCGACCCCCGCGACCCCCGGGTCGTGGCCGGGGCGCGGGAGCTGGCGCTGCGGCTCGGCCACGCGCTGACCGCGGCGCTGCTGGTCGAGCACGCGGCGTGGGCGGCCGACCGCGGCGACGAGCGCCCGGCCCTGCTGGCGTCGCTGTGGATCCTGCGCCGGCTCGGCCGGGCCGACGTCTCGGCCGACCTCCACACCCACCTCGACGCGCTGGTCTCCTAGGGTTTGGTACGGCGGGAGCGCGCCGCGGCGAGCGTGTAGGACGGGTCGCGGTCCAGGTTGTGCCGGTCGCGGTCGTAGCGGCGGGTCGTGCGCGGATCGGCGTGACCCATCGCGTCCTGCACGTCCTCCAGCGGTACCCCTTCGTCCCGGGCGGCGGTGGCGAACGCGTGGCGCAGCGAGTGCGGCGACAGCCGCTCCCACGCCGGCACGCCCGCGTCCCGGGCCAGCCGCCGCACCAGCCGGAACACGGCGTGCCGGTCGACCCGCCCGCCGGTCGCCGTGGCGAACAGCGGCCCGGGCGCGTCGCCGCGCACCTCGAGGTACCCCTCCAGGTGCCGCAGCACCGCCGGGGTCAGCGCCCGCCGGCGGGGCTTGCCGCCCTTGCCGGTGAACCGCACCGTGCGGTGGCCCCGCTCGGCGCCGAGGTCGTCGAGGTCGAGGGCGACCACCTCGCCGACCCGCAGCCCCAGGTCGGCCAGCAGCGCCAAAACCACCCGGTCCCGGGCCGCGGTCGGCCCGTCCAGCCGGTCGGCGGCGGCGAGCATCGCGTCGACCTCGGCGGCGCTCAGCCCGACGGTCGCCGACACGTCCCGCGCCACCCGGGGCCGGTCCGCGCCGCCGACCGGGTTCGCGGTCACCGCCTCCAGCCGCAGCAGGAACGCGTACCAGCTGGACAGCGCCGACAGCTTCCGGGCCACGCTGGCCGGGGCGAGCGGCCGCCCGCTGCGCGCGTCGACGGTCGCCTCGAGCTCCCGGGCGTAGGCGTTGACGTGCAGGAACGAGGCCCGCAGCGGCTCCAGGCCGCGGCCGGCACACCAGCCGAGCCACTGCTGCACGTCGCGGCGGTAGGCGGCCCGGGTGTGCGCCGACAGCCGCCGGTTGGCCAGCCAGCCCTCGGTGAAGTCGGTGAGGCCGCCGCCGGCCACGGGCAGGGCCGGCGGGATGCGCGAGGGGGTCGTCATCGCCGCCGAGTTTAGGGATTGACCGCCCACACCGTGGTGCGCTTCACCGGCGTGTCCTCCAGCGTCGCCGGTACCGGCACGTCGTACTCGGCGAGCAGGGTCAGGTGCTCCTTCGGCAGGTACGCCCGGCCCGGGTCCCCGACCAGCACGGTAGCGCCCGCGGCGGCGGCCCGGCGCAGGTAGCCGAGCATCCGCCGGGTCATCTCCCGGCTGTAGAAGACGTCCCCGGCCAGCACCACGTCCTCGCCGGGCTCCTGCTCGAGCACGTCGGCCAGCAGCGCGGTCACCGCCACCCCGTTCGCCTCCGCGTTGACGCCGATCGCGGCCACCGCCAGGGGATCGATCTCCACCGCGGTCACCCGCGCCGCGCCGGCCTTCATCGCCGCGATCGCCACCAGCCCCGACCCGGCGGCCAGGTCCAGCACGCCCCGCCCGGCCAGCACCGCCGGGTGGTCGAGCACGTAGCGGGCCAGGGCCTGCCCGCCCGCCCACGCGAACGCCCAGAACGGCGGCGCCAGCTGCGCGCCGTGATCGGATTCGGTCCGCTCCCACAGCTCGATGGCCTCCTCGGCCAGCCGCAGGTGTACCTCGGGAGTCAGCGGCACCGCCGACAGCCGCGTGTTGGCCAGGACGAAGTCGGTGGTCATCGCCCCGGACGGTACCAAGCCCACCTGTCACCCCTGCGTGCGACGCCCCGGACCGGCCCGCGACGGTACCGTCGCGGCATGCATTTCGCCTGGATTGTCCTCGGCCTGTCGGTGGCCGTGCTGACCCTGCTCGCCCTGTACGCGGGCCGCTTACGCCGCAAGAACTGGTAGTTGTCCACCGCCCTTCCACCCGGTCCCGCGCCCGTGCTGGGCTTGCGGGCATGGCCACGGGCATAAGGTCCATCCATGGGCATGCCGTCCGCCGCGGGGATCGCGGCCGCATGAATCCGTCGATACTGCGGGACAAGGCGTTCAACGGCTACCTGGCCTATCGGATCCCGCACCGGCTCGACGACCGGGTCGATCTGAACGCCGGGGCGGGCGTATGTCTCCGTGATCATGATGCTCGCGTGGCCGCACCGCGGGTTTGCCATGATCCCGGAGACTTTCGGTACACGGGGGTACATCAGCGCTCCACGATCATGAAAAACCGTTGGTGTCGATGCCCCGGTGGGCATGATCACGGAGACTTCCGGTCGCTGCGCCGGGCCCCGCGGCGGGGAGGCCGAAGCGGGGCAGGGCGGTGTTGTCGAAGCGGGTCACCGCGGAGATGCGGGAGCCGGACAGGGTCAGCGTGATCAGGCCCGTGGTGTGGCGGCGGCCGGCGAACGCCGGGAGGTAGGCGGCCAGGGCCGGGGCGCCGTTGGCTGGAGCGGCGGAACGCCGCGCTGCTGCCGGCCGGCTGAGACCGCCGTCACGGCCGGGGCGTGTCACGCCCGCGGGCCCCGCACCCATCACCTGGTCGGCAACCGATCCGACAGACTTGGAGGACGACGATGCGAGTGGTGGTGCTGGGTGCGGGGTACGCGGGAATGAGCGCCGCGGTGCAGCTCGCGGCCCGCACGAAGGGCCGCGGCGACGTGGAGGTGAGCGTGGTCGACGCGCACGAGCGGTTCACCGAGCGGCTGCGGCTGCACATGGCGGCGACCGGGCAGCCCCTGGCCCGGTACGGCCTGCGGGAACTGCTCGGCAACGCCGGCGCGCGGTTCGTGTGCGGGCGGGTGACGGCGGTGGACCCGGCGGCCCGGACGGTCCGGCTCGGCGACGGCCGCGAGCTGGGCTACGACACGCTGGTGTATGCGCTCGGGTCCGGCGCCGACCTGGGCGCGGTCCCGGGCGCCGGAGACCACGCGTACACCCTGGACAGCCTGCGTGACGCGGAACGGCTCGCCGACGGGCTCGGCCGGCTCACCGGCGGCCCGGTCGTGGTCTGCGGCGGCGGCCTGACCGGCGTCGAGGCGGCCGCGGAGCTCGCCGAACGGTACCCGCGGCTCGGCGTGGTACTGCTCGGCCGGGACGAGCCGGGCGCCGGGCTGCACCCGCGGGCCCGCGCCTACCTGGCCGCGGCGCTGCGGCGGCTCGGCGTCGACGTACGGGCCGGCGTGGAGGTGGCGAAGGTACTGCCGGACGCGGTCGAGCTGGCCGGCGGCGAGCGGGTGGCCGCCGGCGCGGTGCTGTGGGCGGCCGGCACCCGGGCGGCACCACTGGCCGCGGCGGCGGGGCTGGCCGTCGACGGGCTCGGCCGGATCGTGACCGACGCGGCGCTGCGCTCGGTGTCGCACCCGGACGTGTACGCGGTCGGCGACGCGGCCGCGATCCGGCAGGGCTACGGGCTGATGCACGGCACCTGCCAGAGCGGCATGCCGACGGGGGTCCACGCGGCGCTGTCGATCGTGCGGCAGCTGGCCGGGCGGGCTCCGCGGCCGTTCCGGTTCGGGTACTACCACACGCCGGTCAGCCTCGGCCGTCGCGACGCGGTCGTGCAGTTCACCCGCCCCGACGGCCGCCCCCGCCCGCTGCTCCTGACCGGGCGGGTGGCGGCGCGGTACAAGGAGACGGTGAGCGCCGCGCCCTGGCCGACCTTCGCCCGCATGCTGCGCCTGCCGGCGTCCGGCGCCTGGTGGCCCCGCGGCGGCCGGTACACCCGCCGGGAGGCCGCGGCGTGAGCGACGACCCGTTCGACGTGCACCGGCGGCTGCTGTTCTCGGTGGCGTACCGCATCCTCGGCTCCGCCGCCGACGCCGAGGACGCCGTGCAGGACAGCTGGATCCGCTGGCAGGCCGCCGACCGCTCGACCGTCGCCGATCCGCGCGCCTACCTGGCCCGGGTCGTGGCGAACGTGGCCCTGGAGCGGCTGCGCTCGGCCCGGCGGCGGCGCGAGACCTACGTCGGGCCGTGGCTGCCGGAGCCGATCCTCACCACCGGCGACGCGGCCGGCCCGATCACCGACGCCGAGTCGGTGTCGATGGCGATGCTGGTCGTGCTGGAGACGCTCAGCCCCCTGGAACGGGCCGTGTTCGTGCTGCGGGAGGTGTTCGACTTCAGCCACGCCGAGATCGCCGCGGCGGTGGAGCGCTCCGAGGAGGCGGTGCGCCAGGCCGCGCACCGCGCCCGCGAGCACGTGCGGGCCCGCCGGCCCCGCTTCGCCGCCGACCCGGCCCGGCAGCGGCAGGTCACCGAGCGGTTCCTGGCCGCCGCGCGGGGCGGCGACGTGAACACCCTGCTGGAGCTGCTCGCGCCGGACGTGACCCTGTGGACCGACGGCGGCGGGAAGGTCCGGGCCGCGCTGCGCCCGATCGCCGGCGCGGACCGAGTCGCCCGCTGGTTCGCCGGCGTGGGCAACGTCGCCTACGAAGGGGTTGCGCCGTCCGACATGCGCGCCGAGCCAGCCGAGCTCAACGGCGGCCCGGGCGTGGTCTTCCGCGGCCCGGGCCGGGTGATCGCCACCCTGACGTTCGAGCTGGACGCCGACGGCCGGATCGCCACGGTGTACAACGTCGCCAACCCGGACAAGCTGAGCGCGGTCCAGGACGCCGCCGACCGACCGTGACACTGTCACTGTCACTGTCACTGTCACGGTCGCGAGCCGCGCCGTCCCTGGCCCAGACGGCGGGCGCTGCACCCCGCGCCGCGCAGGGACCGGAAGTCTCCGTGATCATGCGCAACCGGCATCGACACCAACGGTTTTTCATGATCGTGGAGCGCTGATGTACCCCCGTGTACCGAAAGTCTCCGGGAACATGGCAAACCCGGTGTGCGGTCACCGCGGGCAGCATGATCACGGAGACATACGTCCGGTCCGGTCGCGCGGATCGCAGGTTGCGCCCGCCTGGTGCGACATCCGCACCGGGGGGCGGCGCCGATGACCGCTTGTGTTCCGCCGGTGGCCATGCGCCGGGCGCCGGGCATCAACCAGCACGATCAGGCGCCTGGCCTCCATACATCACACCAGCGGACGTGATCCCGCCCCGGTCGCGGGCGAGCTGGGCACCGCCGCGGAGAACCGTGACAGTGTCACGGTCGAAACGGTGACACTGTCACCGTCGAAAACCGTGACAGTGTCAGGTGACAGTGTCGCGGGTTGACGGTGACAGTGTCGCGGTTGAGCCGCGGCGTCCCTGGTCAACAAGGATCACGAGGATCGTGCGACGCCGCGGAGAACGTGACAGTGTCGCCGTCGAAACCGTGACACTGTCACCGTTGACGGGCCCTGCGGATCGTGCGGCGCCGCGGAGAACCCTGACACTGTCACGGTCGAAACGGTGACACTGTCACCGTCGAGAACCCTGACACTGTCAGCGTCGAGAACCGTGACAGTGTCACGGTCGAAACGGTGACAGTGTCACGGTCGGCGGGCGATGCGGCCGTAAGGACGGGACGCGGCAGCGCGGGCGGTCAGACCAGCCGGAGCTGGCCGCCGGTGCGGGCGGCGGGGCCGAGGTCGCCGACGCGGTGGTGGCGGCGGCACAGCACCTGGTAGTGCACGTCCCGCGGCGGGGCGGTGTCCGGCACGCCGGTGGTGTCGCCGATCACCACCTGGTCGCCCTGGCGGGCGATCACGCCGTCGACGACCCGGGCGTTGAGCAGGCCGGGGCGGCCGCACCAGCACAGTACCTCCACCTGCACCTTGGTGACCTCGTCGGCGAGCTCGAAGAGCCGCCGCGCGGCCGGGAACAGCGCGGTGCGGAAGTCGGTGGCCAGGCCGAAGGCGTAGACGTCGACGTCGGAGGTGTCGACCAGGTCGGCGAGCTGCTCGATCTGCTCGACGGTGTAGAAGCTGGCCTCGTCGCAGATGAGGTAGTCGACCCGGATGCCGCGGGCCCACCGGTCGCGGACCAGGGCCACCAGGTCCAGGCCGGCCACGTCGACGGCGTCCTTGCCCAGGCCGATGCGGGTGGACAGCCGGCCGGGGCCGGCCCGGTCGATGGTGGTGAGGACCAGGCCGTGGCGGCCCTGCCGGGCATGGTTGTAGTCCATCTGCAGCGCGAGGGTGGACTTGCCGCAGTCCATCGGGCCGTAGAAGAACTTCAGCCGGCCGCCGCGGCGCAGGCGGCTGTCGCCGGCGGCCACGCAGGCGTCCGGGTCGTCGTCGGTTGGGGTCACGGCGTGGAAGCCTACTGCCCGCCGAGGGCGCGCAGACTGGCAGCGACGTCGTCGCGTTCGGTGATTCCCATCGCGTCGTAGAGGTCGAGGGCGGTCTGCAGCCGCTGCCGGGCCAGCCGCGGCTCGGTGGTGCACAAGCCCAGCCCGTGGTAGGCGCGGGCCTGCTCGTAGCGGTAGCCGCTGCGCATCGCCCGCTCCAGGGCGACGGCGTGCTGCAGCTTGGCGTCGTCGAGCCGGCCGATGGCGTGCAGGCCGGCGCCGAGGTTGTTCGCGGCGAGGCAGGCGGTGTACGGGTCGAGGTGCTCGGCCTGCTCCTGGGCGGCGTGCAGCAGCCGCAGGCCCTCGCCGACGTCGCCCAGCGCGATGAGGCTCAGCCCGAGGTGGCTGCGGGCCTCGCACGGGGCGGCCGGGCCGATCTCGGGGCTGGGGTGGTCGGCGATCCAGCCCAGCAGCAGCACCGCGAGCCGGTGCCGGCCGAGCCGCTGCCGGATCAGCCCGAGCTCGAGGACGCCGGAGGTGATGAGCTGCGGCGCGCCGCCGACCCGGCCGGCGGCGATGGTGTTGCGGGCGGAGGCGAGGGCCTCGCCGGTGCGGCCGAGCAGCCGCAGGACGGTGGCCAGGCAGCTCCACTGGCCGCCGAAGACGACGGCCTCGTTGGGGTAGATCGCCCGCAGCGACGCCTCGAGCAGGTCGAGGGCCTCGCCGAGGCGGCCGGAGAACTGGTACACGGCGGCGAGGTTGGTCTTGGCCCGGTTGCCCCACACCGGGTGTTCGACGATCCGGGTCAGGTGCTGGGCGGCCTCGTCCTGGTAGCCGGCCCGGGCGTAGGCGGAGGCGAGGTAGTTGTGGGTCATCGCCTGCAGGTCGTCGTCGCGAAGCGTCTCGGCGGCGGCGAGGGCGCGGCGGTGCAGGTCGATGGAGACGTCGTTCATCGAGTTGCGGAACAGGTAGCTCCACAGCGCCCGGGTGAGCAGGCAGGTGTGGCGGTGCAGGCCGAGGCGGTCGGCGAGCTGGGTGGCGCCGACCAGGTTGCCGATCTCCAGGTCGAGCCAGCGGCGGGTGGCGGCGGTGTCGGCGAAGCGGGGCACGGACGGCAGCAGCTGGGCGCCGTCGAGGGGGCCGCGGCGGCGGCCGTGCTCCCAGGGGCGGGTCGCCTCGGCGGTGGACTGCAGATAGAAGTCGAGCATGCGGCGGGTGGCGGCGTCGCGCTCGGGGTCGGCGGCGGCGAGCTGGGCGGCGTACTCGCGCAGCAGATCGTGCAGCCGGAACCGGCCGGCGACGGGCTCGATGAGCAGGTGCGCGTCGACGAGCCGGCCGAGCAGCTCGTCGGTGTCGCGGATCGGCCGGTCGGCCAGGGCGGCGGCGGCCCGCATCCCGAACTCTCCGGAGGGGTGCAGCCCGGCCAGCCGGAACAGCCGCCGGGCGGGCTCGTCGAGCTGGCGGTACGACAGGTCGAACGCGGCGTGCGGGCTGCGCCCGTCGACGGTGAGGTCGATCGGGGCCGGGTTGGCCTGGCGCAGCCGCTCGGCGAGGTCGGCGACGCTCCACGACGGCCGGTGTGCCAGCCGCGCCGCGGCCAGCCGCAGGGCGAGCGGCAGGCCGCCGCACAGCCGGACCACCTCGGCGGTGGCGTGCGGGTCCTGCTCGGCGCGTTCGCCGACGACGGTGGCGACGAACCGGGCGGCGGCGGTGTCGTCGAGCACGTCGAGGGAGACGCTGTGCGCGCCGTCGATGCCGCCGAGCCGCCGCCGGCTGGTGATGATGACCAGGCTGGCGGAGGCGCCGGGCAGCAGCGGGGCGACCTGGCCGGGGTCGGCGGCGTTGTCGAGCACGACGAGCATCCGCCGCTGGGCGAGCTCGCTGCGCCAGCGGGCGACCCGCTCGTCGGGGTCGGCGGGGATCACCTCGGCGTCGACGCCGAGGTGGCGCAGCAGCAGCCCGACGGCGTCGTGGGCGGCGACCGGCGGGCGTTCGCTGTGGGCGCGCAGGTCGACGAAGAGCCGCCCGTCGGGGTAGCGGTCGGCGGCCAGGTGTGCGACGTGCACGGCGAGGCTGGTCTTGCCCACCCCGGCCATGCCGTCGACGGTGAGCACGACGGGCAGGTCGTCGCGGCCGGCGCCGGCGGCGGCGAGCCGGGCGACGAGGTCCTCGCGGCCGGAGAAGTCGGCGATGTCGCGGGGCAGCGTCCACGGGGTCGGCGCCGGCGCGGCGGGCCGGGACGGGACGGCGGCCGCGGCCGGGGGCGGGGCCGGCTGGGGTTGCAGCAGCCCGCGGTAGAGCTCCTGCAGCGGCGCGCCGGGGGCCAGGCCGAGCTGCTCGTCGAGGGCGTCGGCGAGGCGCAGGTAGACGGCGATCGCGTCGGCGGTGCGCCCGACCCGGGCCAGGGCGGTCATCAGCTGCCCGTGGAGGCGCTCGCGCAGCGGGTGCTGCTCGGCGAGGCCGGTGAGCTGGCTGATCAGCTCCGCTTGCAGGCCCAGCTGCAGCTCGACGTCGAGGCAGTCCTCCAGCGCCGCGTGGTGGCGCTCCTCCAGGGCCACCGCGGCGGCCTGGACGCTGGGGCTGTCGACGCCGGCGAGGGCCGGGCCGCGCCACAGCTCGAGCGCGTCGCGGAGGTGCTTGCGGGCGGTGTGCAGTTCCCCGGCCGCCATCGCGGCCCGCCCGTCGGCGACGAGCTGGGCGAAGACGAGCGTGTCGAGCTCGTCGTCGGCGACGACGGCCCGGTAACCGGCGGTGTCGGTGTGGATGGTGCCGGGCAGCTGCCGGCGCAGCCGGGACACGCAGGTGTGCAGCTGGGCCCGGGCGGTCACCGGGGCCGCGTCGCCCCACACGGCGTCGACCAGCCGCGGCAGGGTGACCACCCGGTTGGGCTGCAGCAGCAGCATGACGAGCAGGACCCGGTCCCGGGCCGCCGAGATCTCCAGCCGCCGCCCGGCGACCTCGACCTCCAGCGGACCGAGCAGCCGGTATCGCACGACCCGAACAGTAACCCAGGGTGTCACCGAGGCGACAGCCGCCGGTTCACAGCTTGGCGGGCGGGGTGTTGCCGGCCTGCTCGATCGCCCGCCGGATGGGTACCGCGGCGAGCGCGACGAAGCCGGCGATGAAGAACACGAGCAGCGACACGATCGCGACCCGGTAGCTGCGGGTCATGTCGTAGGCGAGGCCGAACAGCAGCGGCCCGAGCCAGCTGGTGCCCTTGTCGGAGATCTCGTAGATGCCGAAGTACTCGCCTTCCTTGCCCTTGGGGATGAGCTGGGAGAACAGCGACCGGGACAGGGCCTGGCTGCCGCCCAGCACCAGGCCGATGGCGCCGCCGAGGATGACGAACGGCACCGCCTGCCGGGCGGGCAGGAAGAACGCGACCAGGATGACCAGCGTCCACAGCACGAGGCTGACCAGGACGGTCTTCCACGCGCCGATGGCCCGGGCGAGCCGGCCGAGCAGCAGCGCCCCGGCGAAGGCGAGGAACTGCACCATGAGGATCGTCGGCACCAGCACCGAGTCATCCAGGTGCAGCTCCTTGGTGCCGTACTGGCTGGCCAGGGAGATGACCGTCTGGATGCCGTCGTTGTAGATGAGGTACGCGACGAGGAAGAACAAGGTCAGCGGGTACACCTTCAGGCCCTTGAGGGTGTGCCACAGCTGGCGGAATCCGCCGGTGAGCACGTTGCCGGCGGCCGCGGCCGCCTCCGGGTCGGTGACCGGCCGGTTGCGCAGGGTCAGCAGCGGGATGGTGGTGAACCCGGCCCACCACACGCCGGCGGAGACGATGCTGTAGCGGGCGACCTCGCCGGTGGACAGGCCCAGCTTGCTCTTCAGGAGCACGGCGGCGACGTTGACCAGCAGCAGCAGGCCGCCGCCGAGGTACCCCCAGGCCCAGCCGAAGCTGGACACCCGGTCCCGGTCCGCTTCGGCGGCGATCTGCGGCAGGAACGAGTTGTACACCACGACGGAGGCGCCGAAGGCGATGTTGGCCAGCAGGAACAGCCCGGCGCCGAGCAGGTAGCGGTCGCCGGTGAGGAACAGCATGCCGGCGGTGGCGGCGGCGCCGATGTAGGCGAACAGCGCGAGGAGCTGCTTCTTGCGCGGCGACCGGTCGGCGATCGCGCCGACGACCGGCAGCACGAACACGGTGAGGAACACCGACAGCGACACCGTGTAGGGGAACAAGGCGCCGGGGGCGATCGGGATGCCGAGCGGGTGGATGACCGCGGTGTCGCAGGCGTCGTCGCTGCAGCCGGCGGCGGTCTCCGCGATCGAGGTCAGGTAGGGGCCGAGGAAGACGGTGATGACCGTGGTGGAGAACGCGGAGTTGGCCCAGTCGTAGAAATACCAGCCGGTCCGCTCGCGGCGGGTGCTGCTGGGTGGCGCCTGCTCGGCGACGGCCTGCTCCACAGTGGACCTTTCCTCGGGTGGCGGTCAGTGCCAGATGCCGCGCGCGATGTACACCTCGCGCAGCACCTCGATGTGATCGGTCATGATGCCATCAACACCGAGGTCGAGGAAGTGGCCGATCTGCTCCGCGTCGTCGATGGTCCACAGGTGGACCTGCAGGCCGGACCGGTGGCAGTGGTCGATGAACCGGCGCCCGGCGAGGCGGATCCGGCCGTACCGCGGCGGGATCTGGACCGCCACGACGCTCGCGGCGGGGGTGTAACGGCGACCCACCTGGAACGCCGCCCACAGCGCGGCGACCTCGCGCATGCCCATCGACGTGGCCACCGACGGTCCGGCGGCGGCACGCAGCCGGCGCAGCCGGGCCGAGGAGAACGAGGCGAGCAGGACCCGCCCGTGCGCGTTGAGCCGTGCCACCGCCTCCACGGTGGGCCGCACGGCGTGGTCGGTCTTCGCGTCGATGTTGAACCGGATGTCCGGATAGGCGTCGAGGACCTCGTCGAGGCGGGGCACCGCGGCGGCGCCGCCGACGCGCTCGGAGCGCAGGTCGGCCCAGCGTAAGTCGATCATCCGACCCGGACGTCCCAGCAGCCGCTCCAGCGTGTCATCGTGGAACACGACCGCGACCCCGTCGGCGGTGGCGTGCGTGTCGGTCTCGATGTATCGGTAGCCGAGTCCGGCCGCACGGGCGAACGCCGCTGTCGTGTTCTCGTCACCGGCCGACGCCCCGCCGCGGTGGGCGAAGCCCAGCGGTCCTGGCGCGTCGAGGTAGGGCACCTGCTGTCTCACGCGGCCAGTATGCAGCGATCTCCGGTCAACTTCGCGCAACGGCGGGTTACGGCAGGCTTGACGGCCGACGCAGAGCGTGGAACGGCAAAGGTAGGGTGACGCACATGCGCGTGCTCGGCATCGACTTCGGCACGTCGAACACGGTCGCGATGGTCCGCACGGCGGACACGCGGATGCGGCCGCTGCTGTTCGACGGTTCCCCTCTGCTGCCCTCTGCCCTGTATTTCAACACCGACGGGAAGGTCCTGGTCGGCCGGGACGCCGAGCGCAACGCGCGGCTCGACCCGGCCCGCTTCGAGCCCAACCCGAAGCGGCGCATCGACGACGGCGAGGTGTTCATCGGTGAGCATCCGATGCCGGTGCCGCGCCTGTTCGCGCACGTGTTGTCGCAGGTGAACACGGAGGCCCGCCGGCAGCTGGGCGGGGCGCCGGACGAGGTGCGGCTCACCCACCCGGCGCGGTGGGGCGAGCGGCGCCGGTCCCTGCTCATCGAGGCGACCCGGATCTCCGGGCTGGGCACGCCGCGGCTGATCGCCGAGCCGGTCGGCGCGGCGTCGTACTTCACCGCTGTGCTCGGCTCGGCGGTGCCGGTGGGGCGCAGCCTGGCCATCTACGACCTGGGCGGCGGCACCTTCGACGCGACCGTGGTGCGCCGCACCCAGTCCGGCTTCGAGGTGCTCGCCGAGGACGGCCTCGCCGACGTCGGCGGCCTCGACTTCGACCACGCGATCGTGGAGCACCTCGGCAAGACCTACTCCGACAGCCACCCGGAGAAGTGGGCGGCGCTGGCCAACCCGGCCGACGCCGCCGACCGGCGGCTGCGCCGGATGCTCTACGAGGACGTGCGCGGGGCGAAGGAGATGCTGTCGCGGACCGCGTCGACGGACATCCACCTGCCCTCGATGGAGATCGACGCGCACCTGACCCGCGAGGAGCTGGAGACGCTGGTCCGGCCGTATCTGGAGCGGACCGTGGCGTGCCTGCGCCGGGCGATCGAGTCGGCCCGGCTGCAGCCCAAGGACCTGGTCGGGATCTTCCTGGTCGGCGGCTCGTCCCGGATCCCGCTCGCGGCGCACCTGATCCACACCGAGCTGGGCGTGGCCCCGACGACGCTGGAGCAGCCGGAGACGGTGGTGGTCGAGGGGGCGCTGTGCATCGGCGCGGCGGTCACCCCGGCCCGCGCGTCCGGGACCCCGCGGCAGGTGACGCCGCCGCCGGTGCAGACCCGCCCGGTGACCCAGCCCCCGCCGGTCCAGCCGCGGCCGGTGCAGGCGGCGCAGCACGCCCCGGTGTCGGCGGCGCCGATGTCCGGGGTGCCGGTGTCGCCGGCGGTGCAGCGCCCGCCGGTCGTGCCGCCGCGGCCCCCGGTCGTGCAGCAGCCGATCCAGCAGCGCCCGCAGGTGCAGCCGCAGCCGGTGTTCCGCCCCCAGCCGCAGCCCGTGGTCCAGCAGCCGCCGGTCCAGGCGCCCCCACCGGTCATGCAGCCGGTGGTGCAGCAGCCGCCCCGGCCCGGCCCGTTCCCGCCGCAGGCGGCCCGGCAGGCGCCGGCGCAGCAGGGGGAGGCGTCGGAGCGCAACTGGATCGCGGTGATCGTCGTGGTCCTGGTGCTGGTGGCGATCCTGTTCGTGATCCTGCTCGTCACAGCCCTCAACTGACGGCGTCATCACACAGCGGCGGCGGTACTCGTACCGCCGCCGCTTTCGTTTGTGCTGGTTACTGGGGGGCCCAGAAGGTGGCGAGGCTGCTGGCCGCCGGGTCGTCGGAGCCCAGCAGCAGGCTCCACGGGTCGGTGCCGGGCGGCACGTCGACGCCGGCGTAGTCGGCCAGCCCGCCGGGCTCCGGCGCGGCGGGCCCGGCGCCGGCCGGGTCGTAGGCGGCGGACAGGTCGTGGCCGGGGCCGCCGAGCACGTCGGCGTCGGTCCACGGGAACCCGTCGACGGGCTGCGGCGGGTCCTGCAGGTGCAGCTCCTCGGGGAACTGCACGTCGTGCCAGGCCGGGTCGTCGGCGTGCGCGTCGATGTCGGGGTCGGTGCCGAACGCCGCCTCGGGCTCGCCGGCCTGCACGTCGTGCTGCGCGTCGTCGTGGAGGTCGGCGCCGGCCGGGTCGTGGGCGGACTCGTCGTAGCCCGGGTCGGGGTCGTGGTGCAGGGCCTCGTCGTACTCGGCGGTGGCGTGCTCGGTGCCCAGCGGCTCTTCCAGGTCGTCCCCGCCGTGGTGGACGTCGAGGTGCTCGCCGCCCTCGGCGCCACCGTATTCGCCGTGCAGGTAGTGGTCGCCGTCGGCACCCGTGCCGTAGTCGCCGCCTTCGGCATCGGTGCCGTAGTGGTCGCCGAAGTCACCGTGCAGGTCGTGGCCGCCGTCGCCGCCCAGGTCGGCGGTGTCGGCGTCGTCGCCGCCCTCGGACCATTCCCAGTGCCCGTCCATGGAACCCCCTACGCCTCGGCCTGCGCTTCGCCCGCATCGCCGGGTGCGTTCGGGGTGAGCGCGCGGATGCGCACCAGCACCTCGTCGACCTGCTTGATGCGGGAGCGCAGGCCCTCCCGTTCGGTGTTGAGCGCCGCCTTGCGCTTGCCGCGCTCGGCCTTGTCCTCCGCGAGGGACTTGTCGATGTTGGCGATGTGCGCGTCGAGCTGCTTGAGCCGCCGCTCGATGGCCTCGTCGAGGGCCAGGGTCAGCGCGTACTGCAGGTCGGTGAACCGGTGCATGATCTCGTCGGACAGCGCGGCCCGGGCCTCGCCGAGGACCTCCCGCAGCCAGGAGCGGGCCTGGACCTTGTCGGCCATGCTCTTGCGCTTGAAGATCATGTAGGCGCCGGCGGCGAGGCCGAGGCCGACGCCGACGACGGGCAGGACGAGCCCGGCGCCGGCCAGCCCGATCGCGCCGAGCGCGCTCGCGCCGCCGATCATGCCCGGGACGCGGGCGGCCATCATCGCCATACCGGCCGAGGACATGACGACCATCGCGCCGTCACCCGACTGCTCGCGGCGCGGCTTGGTGCCCAGGGCGTGGCGCAGCCGGGCGTTGAGGCCGCGCAGCACGTGCTGCAGCTCGTTGGGGTGGAACACCTGGGCCAGGACCCGCTCGCCGACCTTGCGGAAGCGGAACTCGAGGTCGTGGGACAGCCGCACGGAGAGCGCGTACAGCGCCTTGTCGACCTCGGCGGGCAGCTCCTGCATGTCGCCGCGGCCGCCCTTGTCGATCTTCTCCATGAACTGTTCCTGCAGCTGCGTGATGTAGTTGCGCAGCCGGGTGGTGGCCTCGACCCGGGCCCGCTGGGTCTCGGTGGACAGCGCCAGGGACCACTGCCGCGACTCGGTGCGCTTGCGGGTCGCGACCTGGGCGCGCTCCTCCTTGGCCCGCTCGGCGTCGGCCGGGTCGGGGTCGGTCGCCTTCATCCGGTCGCCGAGCTCCTGGTCGACGCGGATATACTCCGAGCGCACCGAGCGCAGCACGTTGGCCTGGGCCAGCAGGTGGCCCTTGCTGGCCAGGTCGATGAGGGCGTGCTGGAGCTCGGCGATGCGCGACTCGCGGATCAGCTCGCCGGCGGCGTCCTTCGGCATCTGCATGGCCAGCTCCGCCAGCCGGGCGGAGACCGGGAACCACGGCGCGGAGGCGAACCGGGGCGCGTGGGTCTGCAGCTGGCCCTTGTTGTCGGCGAGGATGGTGCGCCAGCCGGGGTAGGCGTCGACCTTCGTCAGCGCGAACAGCACGAAGTTGACCTTCTTGCTGGCCTCGATGAGGAAGTTCATCTCCGGCTTGGAGAACGGCGAGGACGAGTCGACGACGAACAGCAGGGCGGTGGCCTTCTCCACCGCGTCCATGGCCACCTCGGCGTGCATCGAGTCCAGCCCGCCGGTGCCGGGGGTGTCGATGAGCGTGAGGTACTGCAGCAGCGGCGCGGAGTGGTGCACCTCGATCCGCCGCGGCGGGCGCATCCCGTCGGGCAGCCGGCCCAGCACGGTGCCCCAGTCGCGCAGGTCGCCGAGGCCGAGCGGGACCGGGTCCTCCCGGCCGGGGATGTAGGCGCGGGCGCCGTGCTGCGGGTTGTGCATGAACTCCAGGTAGGAGGCGGTGGCCACGGCCGCGTCGACCGGGGACAGGTTCGGCACGCCGATGAGCATGTTGGTCAGCGAGCTCTTGCCGCGCTTGGTCTCGCCGACCACGACGATGCGCGGCCGGACCACATCGCGGCGCCGCTCGGCGTCGATGTCCGCGGCCGCGTCCGGGTCGATCTTGCGCAGGTAGGCGAGGCTGCCCTCGACGCCGGCCTTGAGCAGCTTGCCCAGGGCGGCGGTCGGGTCGGCGGGCTTCTTCGCCGCCGCCCCGGCGGGCGGGTTGGAGGTCGAGGTCATCGTGGCTGCTCTCTGCGCGGCTGCTGCGTGGTGTGCTGGCTGGTGCGGACGGTCGGCTGCGCGCCGGTCGGGCCGCCGGCGCTGCGGCCGGACTGGAAGACGGTGACGATCGGGGCCCGCAGGACCCGCCCGTCGCGGTCGACGTAGCCGGGGACCTCCACGCCGGAGATCTGCCCGTTGAGGCCCGGGTCGTTGGTCGGGGTGGTGCCGCCGGCCTCGTGGTGGGCCGGGTCGAAGCGCACCCCGGTCGGTTCCAGGGTGGTGACCCCGGCCTCGTGCAGGGCGGCGCCGAGCCGGTCGCCGAGGGCCTTGCTGGTGACCCGGTCCCGCACGTAGATCGACGCCTGGACCAGCGCCCGCCGGTCGGCGTCGGCCTGGCCGCCGCGCCCGGCCGGGGCGGACACCGGCGCGGCCGGGCGGCGGGAGGACAGCAGCAGCAACAGCAGCAGCGCGGCGCCGACGAACAGCGTGCCGACGAACGCGACCAGGGCCGGCTTGACCCCGAACGACTCCTGCGAGGTGCACGCGGGCACCGGGGCCTGCGCGGTCTGCTGCACCTTGTCCGGCTCCTCCTGCGGTGTGCCGCTCTTGGTCTCCGCCGGCTTCGGGGACAGCTGGATCGTGACCGTCCGCTCGGGGCAGTTCGGCTCGCCGGCGAGCAGGCCGGTCGCCGCGCCGGTGAGCACCGAGATGATCAGTGCGACGGCGACCGCGACGAGGCGCAGGCTGTTGGAGGACATCTTCGGCTCCTGGGGGTGGGGGCCTCGGTAACTGGCTGGGCTGGGTCGTGCCGCACGGTTATCGGACATTGGCCTGGCCCCCGCCGCGGATGCGCTGGGACAGCAGGTAGAAGCCGCGGTGCGCGACGAGCGCGACCCGCGACTGGGAGGGGCTGGCGCCGGCGACGGCGTACGCGCGCCAGCGGGTCGCCGCGTCCAGCGCGGCGCGGACCATCTGGTCGCGGTCGGCGCTGGGCAGGTTGAGGATCCAGCCCGGGTCGTTGGACAGCGCCAGGCGGGTCAGCTCGCCCTCCATCTGGTCGGGCAGGTCGACCGCGCCGGTGGTGACCAGCTGGGCCACCTCCAGCAGGCGCAGCCGGTGCGACTCGGGCTGCTGCAGCACCCGCTCGATGGCGTCGCGCAGCAGCTCCCGGTCGTGCGGCCGCTCCGCGTGGCTGGCGATCTTCTCGAGGCTGGACAGGGCCCAGCCGGCCTTGATCGCGTCGGTACGCCACCGGAAGGCGTGGTCGAGGGTCTGCCGCAGCCGGGGGAAGCCCGAGGCCTGGAACAGCATCCGGACCAGCTCGCCGGTGGCGAGGGTGGGCTTGGCGACCAGCTGGGCGATGGCGAAGCTGATGCCGTAGAGGTCCAGCAGGCGCAGCAGCCGCTCCCGCGACTCGCGGGTGACCGGGCACTCGCGGGTGGTGAACAGGTCGACGGAGGCCAGCAGCACGGTCCGCTCGCCCTGGGGCAGGGCGGCGAGCTGGCGCAGGGCCTCGCAGTCGGCGGCGGTGAGCCGGCCGGCCTCGGTGGTCTCGGCGAGCAGCCCGACGACCGGCACGACGTCGGAGACGACCCGGCGCAGCACCTTCGACTGGTCGTTGGCCAGCGGCGCGACGATCGGCCACGGGTCCTGCCCGCCGCCGGCGAGCTTGTCGACCTTGTTGAACAGCCCGAGGGAGTTGATCGGGTTGCTCGACAGCCGGGCCGAGATCGACCGGAACGCCTCCAGGGCCTGCACGTCGTCCTCGCGGACGGACTGCGTGAACACGTAGATGATCGCCTCGGCGCCGGACAGCGCGCCGGCGGAGTCCGAGTCGAGGTCGTCGTCGATCGGCGCCTCGGAGAACAGGAACCGGCGGGCCTGGTCGGACACCGACGTGTTGGCGCTGGACAGGCCGGGGGTGTCCACGACGGTCAGGTCGCGCAGGTGGTCGCTGGTGAGCGTGACGTCGACGTAGGCGACCTCGTGGCGGGCCACCCCGAGGCGCTGCGGGATCATGCCGGCCTCGTCGAGCGGGAGGCTGACCCGGGCGCCGTTGCGCTTGACCACGTCGACGCGGTCGGACGTGCCGTAGCGGAACTGGGTGACGATGCGCGTGCACTCGCCGACCTCGGTCGGCGCGACCCGCCGGCCGATGAGGGCGTTGACCAGGGTGGACTTGCCGGACTTGAGCCGGCCGGCGATCGCGACCCGCAGCGGCTCGCCCAGCCGCCGCCGCACGTCGACCACCTGGGCCTGCGCCGCGCCGCCGAGGCGGTTGCCGACCTCGGCGCACAGGTCGCCCACCCGGGAGCTCAGCGGTCCTGGAGCCACGGCGTCAGCTCCGCTTCGCGGCGCGGCACAGACTGATCACCGACTGCGCGAGGCCGGTGGGTTCAGCCACAATGCCGACGTACCCTCGGGTGTCCAAGGGGTGGACCTCGCTCATTCTTCGCTCCTGGGTGCGATCAGTACCGTCATGTCCCGCACGTACGGCACACACATTACGAATATCCTGCGCGCGCAGGATCCCATGTTCGTGCCAGGAATGGAGGCTTCCCGTGCCTGAGGCACCGACTGATGAGCCCGCCGCCGCCCCGGCGGCCGGGTCGGCGGTGGTCGGCCGGGCGAGTGTTCCTGCCGGGGCGTGGCCGCCCGCGGAGCTGACCGCCGCGGCCGTGGAGGCCCTGCACAACCCCGGTCTGGTGGTCATCGCGGGCGCGCCGGGCACGGGCCGCACGAGCGTGCTCAAGCGGCTGGGGGAGTCCTTCCGGGGTCCGGTGTTCAGCGGCGGTGCCCTGGCGATGCTGCGCGGCGTGCCGGCGTTGCCGCTGTCGCGGGCGGTGCGGGTGCGACTGCCGTCACACGAGGCACCGCTGCTCGCCGAGGCCGTCCGTTCCCGCGTCCGTAACGGACTGTTACTGCTTGACGACCTCCAGTGGGCGGATCCGCTGACGATCGCCGCACTCCCGGCCATCGCCGAACACTGTCGGATTGTTGTCACATTGCGGACACCCCATCGTCTCCCCGGCGACGCCGAACGCGCCCTGCGCGCCGCCGCCCAGCAGGCCGGGGCGTGGCTGGCGATGCCGCCGATGCCCCCCGACGCGGCCGCCGCGCTGGTCCGCCAGCTCGCCCCGTCGGCCTCCACCGCCGTCGTCGCCGACCTGGTCCGCCGCGCCGGCGGCGTCCCGCTCGCCGTCGCCGCGCTGGCCAAGCACGTCGCCCAGGGCGGCACCCCCCGTGACACCGGCGACGGCCTCGACAAGGGCCTCGCCTACACCGTCGCCGGCGCCCTGGCCGACCTGAACCGCCCGGCCCGCACCGCCATGGCCGCGCTCGGCCTGCTCGGCCGGCCGGTCACCGCCACCGTCCTCGGCGAGGGCCTCACCGAACTGGTCGAGACCGGCCTCGTCGAGCTCACCGAGGGCGTCGCCGCGCCCGTCTCCCCGTACACCGCCGAGGTCGCCGCCGGCCTGCTCGACACCGCCGAGCGCGCCGCCCTGCACCGCCGCCTCGCCACCCTGGTGCCGCCCCGCGAGGCCGCCCGCCACCTGGCCGCCGCCGGCGCCCCCGCCGAGGCCTACCAGGTCGCGGTCACCGCCGCCGCGGCCGCCGAGTCCTCCGGCGACCGCGCCGAGCTGCTCCTGCTCGCCTGCGACCTGCCCGGCGTCGACGCCGAGCCGCAGGTACGCACCGCCGCCGCCCGCGCCGCCCTGGCCGCCGGCCGCCCCGGCTCCTGCCTGCGCGTGCTCGACCCGGCCACCACCGACCCGGTCGCCGCCGTCCTGCGCGGCGAGGCCCTGCTGCAGCAGGGCAACCCGGTCGCCGCCGCGGCCGCCGTCACCGCCGTCACCGACGACGCCCCCGCCGAGGTCATCGGCGGCCGCGACCGCATCCGGCTGCTGTCCATGCTCACCACCGACCCGTCCGGCGCCCTCGCCCGCGCCGACGAGCTCCTCAAGATCCACGGCGACGCGCCCGCCCACCCCGGCCTGCGCGCCGCCATCGCCGCCGTGCGGGCCGGCACCCGCGAGCCCGGCTGGGAGTACGGCCTGGCCTCCGCCGCCTCCGCCGCCGGGCAGGCCGGCGACGCCCTCGCCGCCCGCTGGTCGGCCTGGCTGCTGGTGGAGACCCTCACCGCCGACGCCCGCCTCGCCGAGGCCGCCCAGGCCGCCGCCGCCGCGGCCGCCGCCTGCGCCGGCGACCTCGCCTACAGCTGGCAGACCCGCTTCCTGGCCGCCCAGCTGTGGTGCGACGCGCTGCGCGGCGCCGAGATCGACGAGGTCGTCCGCCGCGCCGGTGACCTCGCCGACCGCACCCTGCCCGCCCTCGCCCGCGGCTACGCCGTCGCCGCGGCCAGCCTCGCCGAGGCCGACGGCGGCCTGCTCGCCCCCGCCCGGGCCCGCCTCGAGGCCCTGCGGAACCGCCCCGCCTCCGCCGGCCCCGTCCTGGACTGGGTCTCCCGCGAGGCGGCCTGGCTCGACGGCCGCCCCGACCTGGCCTACGAGCCGGGCCAGGACAGCGCCCTCGCCGGCTCGCCGCTCGTCGACGGCCTGCGCCGGATCACCGCCCGCTGGGCCGCCTACGACGCCGGCGTCACCGCCGACGCCGCGGCCGCCGACGCGCCCCTCGCCCCGGTCCGCGCCACCCTGGAGGCCTGGAAGGCCCCCGACCGCTTCGCCGAGGCCGCCGCCGCCTGGCACGAGCTCGCCCGCCGCGAGGAGGTCCGCTGCCTGCTCGCCCAGGGCCTGCTCGAGGACGCCCCGCAGCAGGCCGTGCCGCCGCTGCTGGAGGCCGAGCGCCTCGCCGAGGAGGCCGGCCTGATCGTCCTGCTGGGCCGCGCCCGCCGCGCCCTGCGCCGGCACAGCATCCGCCGCGACACCCGCGGCCGCCGCGCCGGCGACGAGCTCACCGACCGCGAGCGCGACGTGCTGCGCCTGGTCGCCAACGGCGAGCCGACCCGCCGCATCGCCGGCCAGCTGGGCATCTCCCGCGAGACCGTGGAGACCCACATCCGCTCCGGCATGCGCAAGCTCGGCGCCCGCACCCGTACCGAGGCCGCCGCCCTGGCCATCGAGGAGCTTGGATGAGTAGCGCGGCGGTCTTGTGCACCGCGCCCCGTTCATCGCATGGTTGGCGCATGGCTGCTGGTTCTGGCACCGCCGCTGGTCCGCGTGTGACTGCTGGTTCCGGTGCGGCCGGTGACTTCCGGCGGATAGCCGATGGTCCGGGGACGGCTGGCGGTTTGCGGCCGGCCACGGCGGTCGGCGGGCCGGGCACGGCGGGCGCCGGCCGCGCCGGATCGGGCCGCTGATGGCCGGCGACCCGGCACTCGCGCCCCGGTACGTCGTGGCGAACGGCGCGGACGCCACCGCCGTGCTGCGCCGGCTGGCCCGGGCCGGCTGGACCACCCGGGAGGGCTTCGCCCTGACCGACCAGAACTGGGACGTCTCCGACGCTCGCCTCGCCCTGTTCGGCCGCGTCGCCGACGCCGACACCGCCGAACTGGCCCTGCTGGCCGCCGCCCGCGGCGCCGGCATCGTCGCCATCAGCGACGCCGCCACCGAGATCGGCCGGGCCCTGCTGGCCGACCTCGGCCGCATCGGCCCGGTCACCACCGACCCCGACGCCGACCTGGGCACCGCCCCCGCCGAGGAGGCCGGCGGCCCGGTCCTGGCCCCGGAACAGCGCGCCCTGCTGGAACGCCTGGCCGGCGGCGAGACCATCGCCGCGGCGGCCGCCGCGGAGTTCCTGTCCCTGCGCACCGCCAACCGCCGCATCGCCGAGGCCCGCGAGGTCCTGGGCGTCCGCACCACCCGCGAGGCCGTCCTGGCCTACCTCCGCCTGCGCCGCGAGGGCGCCTGACCCCGGCCCGCCAACGCCTCGCCGCCGCGCGAGGCGCACGGCCTCGGCCCGATTGCCGGCCCCGACCGTGCTCGCCGGCGGCGACGTGAGGGCCCGCCGCGAGACGACGATGCGCGGGCCTGATCAGGGCGGCAAGGCTCACGGCGGCGGCCAACGAGCCGGACGGTAGCAGCCGGCGGGCGGGACAAGTGGCGGTCAGGCCAGGGCGGCATCGGTCGACGCGAGGCGGTGGAGGTCAAGGCGGGGGCAGCGTTCGCCGAGGTGGTGGCGGCCTGCGCGAGGTGTGACGGCCCCGCGCGCGGCGGTGGAGGTCAGGCGGCGGGGCGGTGGCGGCGCTGCAGGCTCAGCGGCCGGACCGGGTCGATGTATCGGGGCAGCCGCGGTTCGGCGGCCCGCAGCGGCCGCAGCTCCGCCGTGATCGCGTCGATGATCCGCTCGGTGGCCCGCTGCGCCGCGCCCGGCGTGCGCGGGTCGATGCCGGACAGGTCCACGACCGCCCCGAAGTGGACCCGCACCACCGGCCGGCGCAGCAGCGAGCGGAGCGCCGCGCTCACCATCGGCCCGAACCCGCCCCAGGCGACGACCTCGTGCGCCCCCCACTGCGCGACCGCGACGACCGGCACCCCGGTGGCGAGCGCCACCCGCGCCATCCCGGTCTTGCCCCGCTCCGGCCACATCCCGGGGTCGAGCGTGATCCGCCCCTCCGGGTAGCCCAGCACGTGCGCCCCGCCGGCCAGCGCCCGGGCCACGTCGTCGACGGCCGCCGCGACGTTCGCCTGCCGCCGGTTGATCCGGATGTGCCCGGCGGCGCGCATCACCGGCCCGAGCACCGGCGCCCGGAACAGCCCGCCGGTCGCCATCAGCCGCGGCGCGAGCCGCGCCACCCGGCACGCGGCGGTCACCGCGACCGGGTCGAACGGCCCGACGTGGTTGACCGCGAAGATGACCGGACCCTCCCGCAGCGCGGACGGCACCTCACCGCTGACCCGCAGCCGCGCGACCGGCACGACCACGCACCGCGCCGCGGCGAGCAGCACCCGCCACGTCCGCGGCACCTGCCACCGCTCCACCACGGCCCCGCCACCAACCGCCGGATCCGCACCCACTGTCGCGTCACCGGACGACGCCACCTTGCTCACCTGCTGTTGTCCATCCTGCCCGGCCGCCCCGGCAGTCGCGATGATCGTCCCGTCGCCCACCGCTGCCGTCCATCCCTGACCTGGTCCACCGCGGCCCCGCCGGCCGCGCGCTGTTGTCGTGCGGAACGTGCGCCGCGGCGCCGCTCCTGGAACGGTAACGCCGCCCTCCGGCCGGCTTACCCCCGCCACCAACCGAGCCGCGGTGACCGTAAGTCACCGTGATCATGCTTGTCCATCCGCCGACACCACGTGTTTTTCGTGATCCCGGAGACAAAATGTACCCATAGGTGCGATATGTCTCCGTGATCATCAAAAACTGCTGGTGCCGGCCCGGCCTCGATCATGATCACGGAGACATGTCGCTCCCGAAGCCTTGCCGCCGCCGTCCGCGCCGGCACAGCGGAGCTGCTAGCCCCTGACCGCGCTCAGCGCGGCGTCAAACGTCGAGGCTTCGGGCACCCAGGCGACCCGCGAGACTTTCGCCGCGCGGGTGCGGCGCCATGCCTCGCGCGAACCTCGGGCGCCCCCGGGGCACGGTTGGATCCGGTAAGAGACCAACCCGGGCCCGCCCGGCTGCGCTGCTGACGAACCCCGGGCGGGCCTGGCGCCGCGGCACAGGCGCCGATCGAAGACGAGCGGTCGCTGTTCGGCGCGAGTAGCCATGTCCTCACCGGCACCCGCCCCGGTTGCGCTGGGCGCGGTGCGGGGAGCCGGGGCCGGGGGAGGTGGCCCGGCTACTCGGCCTCGCGGAGCTCGGCCAGGCGGGCCTCGATCTCGGCCAGCTCGGCGCGGAGGCGCTCGGCCTGGGTCTCGGCCTCGGCGCGGGCGGCGGAGACGATCTCCTCGACGGCCTCGTGCACGCCGGGCACGTCGAGCATCGCGACCATCTTGAGGGCCTCGCCGGCCTTGATGACATATGGCTTGGCGAGGGCCTTCGCGCCCTGGTTGGCGGCGACGGTCCACTCGCCGTCGGCGTAGGCGAGGGTGACGGTCAGGCCGGCGGGGGGCTTCGGCTTCGCGGGGGCGGCCTTCTTCGCCGGCTTGCCCGCCGTCTTCGCCTCCGTGGCCGGGGCGTCGGCGGTGGCCGCAGGCTCCGCGACGGCGTCGGCGGCGGGAGCCGGCTCGGGGGAGGAGGTCGGGGGAGCGGGGGACTCGGCAGGGGCGGCGGCAACGGACAAGGCTGGCACGGGGCTCTCCTCACGAGGTGCGGGAACGGCAGGGGCGCGCTTGACCGGCGCGGCCTTCGGCGCGATCGCCAGGTCGGCGGGGGAGAAGGGCAGCTCGTCGCGGCCGAACCGGACCACGACCCACTCGTCGGACAGCTCCGGGTCGGTCAGTGCCACGACCTGCCCCACCTGCCCGGCGATCTGCCCCGCCTGCTCGGTGAACACGACCTTCGGTTTCCGGCCGGCTGCGAGGGTGTCCCGGATCTGCTCCAGCTCCACCGTCGACAGGCCCTTGGCCGCGGTCCGTGCGGCAACCATCGCAACCCCTCCAACCCGTCAGTCGAACATGTGTCGGAATAGTCATACCAGCCGCCTACGACATTTTCCGAGCGCGACACACCGTACGACAGCGGGAACGACGACCGGATTCAGGGCAGCTCGTCGATCTCCGCCTGCGGGTCCAGGGTGCGCAGCATCGCCGCGCGGTCGGTGACGATCGCCCAGCCCGGCCGGGCCTGCGCGCGGCGCACCACATGCGCCGCGGCGACCAGCGCCGGGCCGCCCTCGCCGGCGAACAGCGCGCCGCTGTCCACCGCGTCGGCCGCGGTCAGGTCGTCCACGACCACCACCGGCAGCGCGAGCAGCACCTTGAGCACGTCGTAGTCCTTCGGCGACGTCTGCGCCCACGCCTCGGCCAGCGCCGCCGCCGGCACCGCCAGCACGACCCCCTGGTCGACGGCGTGCCAGACGATCGCCGAGCTGTACGGCTTGCCCGCCACGAAACCCAGGATCGCCGAGCTGTCCAGGATTCTTCCCCCGACCGCGGTCACGACACCGGCCCGGTCGCGGGCGCCACCCCCAGCACCTCACGCGCCCACGCGTGGTGCTCCGGGTCCAGCCGCACGCCCCGCTGCGCGTACAGCTCGTTGAGGGTCATCAGCGCCCGGTCCCGGGCCAGCCGTCCCCGCACCGCCTCGGCGACATACGCCGACACCGACTCCGCACCGCCCGCGTCGACGAACCGCCGCACGGCCGCGGCGTCGTCGGCGGCCATCGTCACCGTGACCCGCTCCTTGCGCACCTCACGCATACGCACAGGGTAGCGGCCGCATACCTCCCTCACCTAGCGTCGCATCACCCGGCCGGGGGAAAATCCTGCCCACCTGCGAAGATCGGGCCCGAACGTCCGAAGACCCGGCACCCTCCGTGACGACGTCCCACCGTCCAGCGACGAGTCAGGCGGGCTCGCCGAACCAGCGGGCGAGATGCCCGTCCAGGTCCCGCTGATCGTCGCCGATCCAGGCGACGTGGCCGTCGGGGCGCAGCAGGACGCACGGAACATCCAGGGCCGCGGTGGGATCCCCGAGGTGGTCGACCCGGTCCGACCAGCCGCCGGCGGTCAGGCGTCCGGTGCGGTCCAGCAGCAGGCCGCGGCCGCGGTGCAGCAGACCGTAGAGGCGGCCCTGGTCCACGTCGATGTCGCGCAGGCGGCGGCCGAGCAGGTCGGGGCCCGCGCCGAAGTCGTAGCGGATGCCGATCCCGGTGATCTTCTCGATCAGACGGCGGTTCACCTCGTCGAAGTCCATCAGCTCGGTGAGCAGCCGGCGCACGGCCCGCGGGCCCGGTTCGGCGGACAGCAGTTCCGTCTGGGCCCGGGTGTTGTCCAGCACGTCCTCGGCGACCGGATGCCGTTCGGCCTGGTAGGTGTCCAGCAGCGGTGCCGGCGCCCAGCCGCGGACCTGCGCGGCCAGTTTCCAGCCGAGGTTGAACGCGTCCTGAACACCCAGGTTGAGGCCCTGCCCGCCGATGGGCGGATGGATGTGTGCCGCATCGCCGGCCAGCAGCACCCGCCCGACCCGATACCGCTCGGCCAGCCGGGTGGCATCCCCGAACCGGGACAACCAGCGCGGGGAGTGCACCCCGAAATCCGTTCCGGCGATGGTACGCAACTGTCGCCGGAAATCCTCGAGCGTCGGCGGTACCGCACGATCGACGACGCCGGCGGCGGGAACGACGACGCTGTAGACCCCCGCACCGAAGGGCCGCAGCCAGAATCGCTGATGGGTCTCGCGGACCTCGGCCACCTTGGCGGCGATCTCCTCCGGCGGCACACCCACTGCCATCTCGCCCATCAGCGTCTCGTGCCGCGCCGGCTCGCCGGGGAAGCCGACGCCGAGCAGTTTGCGCACCGTGCTGCGCCCGCCGTCACAGCCGACGAGATAGCGCGAACGCAGCCGTTCCCCGCCGGCCAGTTCGACGGTCACACCGTCGTCGTCCTGCTCGAGCCCGGCCACCGCACAACCGCGCCGGACCTGCGCGCCCAGTTCGACCGCATGGGCTTCGAGCAGGTGCACGATGACCGGCTGCGGGATGCCCAGCAGATAGGCGTACGCGGAATCCAGGCCCGCGGGCGCGGGTTTGTCGATGGCGGCGAAGAAGCCGCCGGCCGGCCGCCGTCTGCCGTGTGCGGCGATGCGGTCCAGCAGCCCGCGCATGGCCATCAGCTCGATACTGCGAATATGCAGACCGACGATGCGGACGAACGACGCGGGCTCGGTTTCCTGCTCCAGGACGAGGACCCGCACATCGTGCAGCCGCAGCTCGGCGGCCAGCATCGCACCGGTCGGACCGCACCCGGCAATGATCACGTCGAACACAGTGTGCATCAGGTGTTGCCTTTCGGGAGTGCCTGTTGGCGAGGCGCTCCCGGCGACACCTACGTCAATCGCCCGGCCGTGACGGCAAGGGAGAGCACCCAGATCGATCCAGCGTTCATGGGTCTCACCTCCTCGGGCGGTGTCACGGTCAGCTGGAAGCTACAAGCCCGGGCACATCCCGTCCAGTCATTTCCCGCTGCCGCCCGTCGATGTTCGATAATGTACATTATGTCAACCTGGCGGGGTGCGGGTGGCTAGATCGCCGGGCGGTAGAAGAAGGTGCGGCGGCGGGCGATCCGCCCGGCCCGGATCTCGTACCAGTCGGCGAAGATCTCGTTGAGCGGCACCCCGGCGTGGGACATGCCGTCGAAGCGGCCCCAGCAGAAACCCTGCCCGTCGATGGACACGCACCGGTCGACCTGGTGGCGGCCGGCGGAGACGATGCAGCGGCGCTTGTAGAACGCGACGAACGCGTCGGCGCCCTCGATCGGGGCCACGCCGGGCCGGTGGTAGACGACGTCACGCGTGACCAGGTCGGTCAGGCCGTCCCAGTCGCGCTTGTCGATCACGGTCAGCAGGTTGGAGATGAGCCCCGGATCGTCGTCCATGCCCTCCATGACACGGCCCGGCCCGACCCGGGTCAACGCCCCACCGGCCGATGTTTACACCCGGAAACCGGACCGTAACGCCGCCGGTGGGGGCGCAGACTGGAGAGAGGGTGCGCCGGCCGTCGGCGTGCCGGCGCGCCCTTCGCTACCCGGCCCGCTGTGGCCGGGCGTGGCCGCGGCGCGGGCCGGCGACGACCCACCGCATGACGATCTGCTCGCGGCCGGCGACGCTCAGGCCGGCCGGACGGACGGTCCACTGCGCGTGCGGGCGGTGAACAACGGACATCGTGACAACCTCCACCGTGGAAACCGGATGTGTACTGCCCGGTCACACGGCGGCGGCCGCGGGCGTGTTCAGCGCTGCCCGCGACCCGACAGTCGGCTCAGACGGTGACGTCGACGTGGTGCCCGTCGTCGGCGGCGGAGACCGCCCGGGTGGCCTCCTCGGCCGGCTCCGCGGCGGTGCGGGAGGCGGCGAACGCCATGATGAACGACCACGGCGGCACGGCCCCGGTCGCGTTGGTCACCGCGCCGGTCGGTGACAGGTGGTAGCCGGTCGCGCCGGCGATGGCGGCGCGGTCGCCGGGGGTGAGCTTGCTCAGCACCTGCTGCGAGGCGGGCAGGCCGCCCTTCGGCGGCGGCGCGGTGGCCTCGATCGCCGGCGGCCGGGCCGGCTGCGGCGGGGGCGCCGGCGGCTGGGCGGCCGCGGTGCCGACCGACACTTGTCGAATCTCCATTTTCGAGCCTCCCGAAGCGTCCGTGCTCCAAGCTGATCCTCGCCTACATCACAGCATTCGCGCAGGTGAACCGGCAGCCAGGTGGTCGGCGCGGGAAAATCCGGCCGTTCGGAGGACCTTGATCACACCGGTCCCAGCCGCCCCGGGGCGCTCCGCCTAGACTCCACGGGTGGACGCACCCGACGTGGAGGAGACCGGGCGTGTGCTCGCGGCGCACCGGCCCGGCCTGGCCGCCGGTTTCGCCGCGGCGGTACCACGCGCCAAGGCCGCGGTCCTGACCCGCCTGTGGGGTGCGCTGTGGCGGGAGGGCATCGTCGCGCCGGCACGGCTGGGTGGCGGGCCGCCGCCGCTGTTCGGTCCCCCGCTCCCCCGGGTCGTCGCCGACGGCGTCGCCCACGACGACCCCGGCGCCCTCGCCGCCGCACTGGGGCTGCCCGGCGGGTTCCGGGTGGAGCTGGACAACAGCGTCGCCAACCTGGCCCTCGCCCTGGCCGCCCCGCCCGGCCCGGCGCAGCCGGGGCTGGTCGCCGCCGAGCAGGCGATCGCCGACGGCCATCCGCTGCACCCGTGCTGCCGCACCCGGCTCGGGATGAGCACCCTCGACGTGCTCGCCTACGCCCCGGAGCACCATCCGGTGGTGGCGCTGCGGCTGGTCGACGTCGACCCGGCCCGGTGGCGCACCGCGGGCCGGGCGGTGCCGCCGCGGCTGCCGGTGCACCCGTGGCAGCTGCCGAGGGCCCTGGCCACCGGCCTGGTCCGGGACACCGGCGTGGACGTGCCGGCCCGGCCGCTGATGTCGCTGCGGACCCTCGCCCCGGACGGCCCGGGGTGGGCGGGCCGGCACGTGAAGACGGCGGTGGAGGTGCAGATGACCAGCGCGGTGCGGACCCTCTCCCCCGCCGCCGTGCACAACGGGCCGCTCGCGTCGGCGCTGCTGGCCGGGCTTTCCCGCGGTACCCCCCAGATCAATGTGCTGGCCGAGGTCTCCTCCGGCACCGTGCTGGACGCGGCCGGCGAGCCGCAGCGGGCACTCGGCGCGGTGTGGCGGCAGGCCCCGCCCGGGGATGCGGACGTGCTGCCGGTGGCGCTGCTGCCGCACCGGCCGGACCTGCTCACCCCGGGGTTCTTCGCGGCCCTGGTGGAGCTGATGGTGCCGCCGCTGCTGCGGCTGCTCGAGCTGGGCGTGGCCCTGGAGGCGCACGGGCAGAACCTGCTGGTGGAGGTCGCCGGCGGGCGGCCGGTGCGGCTGCACTACCGGGACCTGGGCGGCATCCACGTGCACGCCGGGCGGCTGGCCCGGGCCGGGGTGGAGATGCCGCCGCTGGTGGGGGCGCTGCCTACCGGTGACGAGGACGCGCTGCGGGCGAAGCTGCTCGCGTCGGCGTTCGCGACGGTGCTGTCGGAGCTGGTCGCGGCGCTGGGCGGCGGGCCGCAGCTGTGGGACCGGGTCGCGGTGGTGGCCCGCGGGTCGGTGGCGGCGGGCGACGCGGCGGCGGTGCTGCGCGGGCCGTGGCCGCTGAAGGCGACCACGGCGATGCGGCTGGCCGCCGACCCGCTGGCCGACCGGTGGTGCCAGGTGCCGAACCCGCTCGGCTAGACCTTGCCGAAGATGGCGGTGAGCAGCACGTCGTTGATGTCGAAGGCGGTTTTCGAGGTGTACAGGGTGCCGCCGCTGACCCGGGAGATGTCCTGCAGGGCGGCGAGGTCGGCGTCGTCGCCGTAGCCGACGGTGACGATCGGGACCTTCCGGTCGCTGCCGGCGTTGCCGGCCAGTTTGGCGTGCAGCTGCTCGAGGCTGAGGCCGCCGGTGGTGTCGTCGTTCTTGCCGTCGGTCATGAGCACGACCAGGTTGGTGGCGCCGGGCTGGTAGGCGTCGGCGACGGCCTGCTGGGCGGCGGCCGCGGTGTCGTAGAGGCCGGTGTCGCCGGCCGGGGTGAGCTTGTCGATGGCGGCGAGCATCTGGTCGCGGCGGGTGCGGCCGGCGAGCTGGTCGCCGACCCGGCCGATCGGCACGAGCGGCTTGTAGTCCTGGGTGCCGGCCTGTTTCGTGGAGAAGACCCACAGGCCGGCGTCGACGCCGTCGTCGAAGAGGGCGACGGCGCCGTAGGCGGCGTCCTTGGCCAGTTGCATGCGGGTCTTGCCGGTGCCGGGGACCTGCTCGCCCATCGACCCGGACACGTCCAGGACGAGCAGCAGGTTGGTGGGGCGGGTCACGGCGGTCCAGGTGTCCATGGACTGCTTCACCGACTCGGGTATCAGCACGGCCCGCGGCACGGTCTTGATCCGGGCGGTGAAGGAGGTGCTGGCGGCCAGGGCGGTGCCGCCGACCCGGTTGGGGTCGCGGTAGCCGGCGTCGAGGAACACCTTGCGCCCGGCGGGGCCGCGGGCGTAGGCGAGGAACGCCTTGGCGACGGCCTGCTTGTCCTGCTGCGCCCAGGGCGCTTCGAGGATGAGGTAGGGGTTGTCGGCGTCGGCGCTGCCGTTGGACGGGTACACGGCGACGAGCGGGGTGTGCGGGTCGGCCTTGTTGTAGGCGAGGACGTCCTGCTCGAGCGCCGGGAACGCGGAGATGTACCGCAGGCCCTGCTCGGCGCCGGCCTGGTCGGCCTTGGCCAGGCCGGAGAGCAGTTCGGCGGTGGTGGGCGTATACACCGCCCGTTCCTGCTTGAGCTTGGCGAGGGTGGCCTGCTCGTCGGGGGTGACCTCGCCGTCGTCGTTGCCGTCGAGGATGGCCATGAGGGCGAGCAGCCCGGCGGTGGACTGCAGCGGGTCGCTCATGCCGAACCGGAACGGCCCCCACTCGGGTCTGTCGTACTTCGCCCAGCCCTGCGGGTCCGCCGCCACCTTGTTGATCATGTCTTGCCAGGAGATCTCTCCGTCGGGCCAGCCCAGCGCCTCGGCCATCGGCTGCGGCATGGCCAGCACCGAGGGGGTGCGGGCGAGGCTGGGCTGCAGGTCGGGCATCATCCGCTCGGCGATCGCGGCGGTGGAGGCGCGGCGCACCCAGGCGCTGGAGTCCGGCACCCACACGTCGGGCGGCGTGCCGGTCTTGGCGTCCCACTCGGTGCCCAGCGCCTGCGCCATGACCCCCGTGTCGCGGCTGGACACGGCCACGTGCGCACACTGCCCGGCGACCTCGGGATGGTCGCCGCCCCAGGTGACGGCCAGGCCCTCCAGCAGGGTGGCGGTGGCCGGCGACGCGACGACGCTCGCGGTGATCGAGCCGGTGCAGGTGTGCCGCAGCAGGTGCCCGGCCGCCCAGGTCCCACCGGCGACGGCCAGCGCGACGACGAGCCCGCCGATGATCCACGGGGTCAGCCGGATCCGGCGCCGGGCTGGGTCTCGGCGGTGTGACCGCACGTCGGCCCGTTCGGCCGGGTAGGCCATGGAGGTGCCTTTCGGGGTGGGCGAATCGGCACAGTGTAGGCCCTCGTCAAGACCGGTTCGCGTGGCCCTTGACGTACCCTGTGACGGGTGACGATCCGGCCGATCCGCATCCTGGGCGACCCGGTGCTGCGCACCCCCGCCGACCCGGTGACCTCGTTCGATGCCGAGCTGCGCGCGCTGGTGCGGGACCTGCTCGACACGCTGACCGGCGAGCCCGGCCGGGCCGGGGTGGCGGCGCCGCAGATCGGTGTGGGCCTGCGGGTGTTCTCCTACGGCGCGAACAACGTGCGGGGCTACCTGATCAACCCGCGGATCGTCGCCCGGTCCGGGCTGCAGGACGGCGACGAGGGCTGCCTGTCGATCCCCGGGCTGGCGTTCCCGACGCCCCGGGCGATGCAGGTCACCGCGGAGGGCGTCGACGAGCACGGCGAGCCGGTCACGGTGACCGGCAGCGGGCTGCTGGCCCGGGCACTGCAGCACGAGACCGACCACCTCGACGGGGTGCTCTACATCGACACCCTCAAGGGCGACGCCCGCCGCCAGGCGCTGCGGGCCGTGCGGGCCGGGTTCAACCCGTCGCCGCGATCCTGAACGCCGGGTGCGGCAGGCGCAGGAAGTCGTGGTGGGCGACCTCCCACCCGTAGGCGCCGGTCCGCGCGAACACGACCGTGTCCCCGGCCCGGATCCGCGGCGTCGGCTCGTCGCGGGCGAGCACGTCACGCGGGTTGCACTGCTCCCCCGCCACCGTCACCGCCGCGCCGCTGACCCCGGGCCGCTGGAACGGGTAGGGCCACCGCTCGGCCGGCAGGACCGTGAACGGGTGGCTGTACCCCCAGGACGCCGGCAGCCGGAAGTGGTGCGTGCCGCCGCGGATCACCGCGAACCAGGCGCCGTGGCTGCGTTTGACGTCGGCGACCTCGGCGGCGTACCAGCCGGCGGTCGCGGCCACGAACCGCCCGGGCTCGACGGCGAGCC
Source organism: Dactylosporangium sp. CA-092794 (assembly GCF_050948465.1). Taxonomy (NCBI): domain Bacteria; kingdom Bacillati; phylum Actinomycetota; class Actinomycetes; order Micromonosporales; family Micromonosporaceae; genus Dactylosporangium; species Dactylosporangium sp. CA-092794. Next base: position 6,700,607 of record NZ_CP192044.1, read on the forward strand.
GCGCCCCGTCGCCCAGCGCCACATCCCGCAGCCCGTCGCGCAGGGCGGACAGGTCGAACTCCGCCGCACCCGTGACGTCCACCCCCAGCCCACCACCGGCATTGATGATTGGGTTTGGTACCGCGTGTGCCCGGGCGGCGCGCACGCCCCACACGGCGCAGTCGCGGAGGTAGGCGGCGTGCGCGGCGGCGTCGAGGTTGTTCGACACGGCGTGCAGGTGGAAGCCGAGCAGCGTGTGCCCGTCCCGCGCGGCGACCCGCACCGCCTCGCCGAGGTCGTCCTCGCCCATCCCGAACGCCGACGGCACCCCGGTCATGCGGTGCGTGCCCGGCAGGGCGGCGTGCGCCCGGTTGACCCGCAGGCAGATCCGGGCCGGCCCGGCGACCGCGCCGAGCCGGCGCAGCTCGTGCAGGCTCTCCACGTTGAGCACCGCCCCGGCCGCGACCGCGGCCCGCAGGTCGGCGTCGCTCTTCGCCGGCCCGCTGTACAGGACGAGTCCCGCCCCGCCGTCGACCGCGGCCGCGAGCTCCCCGGCGGAGGCGACCTCAAGCCCGTCGCCGGCCTCCAGCGCGGCGGCGACGACGGCCGGGTGGCCGTTGGCCTTCATCGCGTACGCGATCAGCGACCCGGCCGGCAGCGCGGCGCGCAGCGCTCCGATCCGTTCGCGGACGGTCTCGGGGTCGTAGACGTACACCGGTTTCGGCCCGTCCTCGATCGCCCGGACGACCCGCTCGGGGATGGCTGTCACCGCACTCCGTTCTGCGCCGCCCCGGCACGCACAGTAAGCTACCGGCGATGCGCATCGTCGACGCCCGCGACCCGATCGCGTTGTGGCAGTACGCGGAACGGTATCTCGGCGTCGGGACCCGCACGTACAGCCCCTACGCCGCGGACCTGGACATCGCCGACGAGTACCACCCGCAGCGGGGTGCGGCGTCGTTCGAGCTGCCGACGTTCCGGGTCCCGCCCGGCCACGGCGTGTTCCGCACCGCCGCGGCCCGCTCCCCCCTGCCCGACGTCTACCGCGACGGCGACGGCTTCCTGCTCCCGGTGCACCCCAGCACCCTCGACGCCCCCGCCCTGCTCGGCCGGGACGAGCTGCGGTCCTGCCCGCCCGGCCCGCCGCTGACCGTGGTGCCGTCGGCGAACGCCCGCACGGTCTTCGTCACCGCCGTGGCCGGCGCCCCGGTCGAGCCGCACTTCGTGAAGCTGCACTACCCGCGCCGGCTGTCCCGGTTCACCCGCCGGCTGCGCCGCCCGGTGATCGAGCTGCAGCTGTGGGTCTCCGACGACCTGCTGCGCGCCGGCACCCCGGTCCTGCCGGAGGTCGCCGGCGGCTGGTTCGGCCCCGGCCTGGGCGACGAGGCGTGGGGCTTCCTGATCCGCGCCGCCCGCCCCCAGCTCGATGCGCCCCGGTACACGGTGCCGCTGTTCGCCCTCTACGGCCACGACCTGCACGCCCCCGCCGACCCGCCGCTGCTGCGGCAGCTGGTCGAGGCGTTCGGCGAGGACCCGCTGACGTTCGTCACGGACCGGGTCGTGGTGCCGATGGTCCGCCTGTGGTCGCACACCGTCCGGGCGACCGGCTGCCCCCTGGAGACCCACGGCCAGAACACGCTGTTCGCGTTCGACCCGGCCACCCGCCGCACCCGGATCCTGTACCGCGACTGCGCCATCTACGTCGACGCCGCACTCCGCCAGGCCGGGAACCTGCCCGGCGGCCTGCCCCCGGCCAACGTGATCCCCCGCGACGTGCCGATGCCCGCCGACGAGGTGTTCAGCCTGACGTACGACAGCTTCATGGGCCACCACGCCCTGTCCTACGTGGCCGCGCTGGCCCGCGACGCCTGGGGCGTGCCGGAACGGTCGCTGCACGAGGCCGCCCGCGCCGCCTTCACCGCGCCCGACCTGCTGCCCCCGACCGTCTTCTACTACGAGAACGCCCTGTACGACAACGGCGACTGGAAACTCGTCGACACCGGCAACCCCCCGCTCTGGCGCTGACCCGCTCCCCCGCCTCGCACCCGACAGACGGTGGCGGTGGCGGTGGCGGTGCACCTGATCACGGCGGCGGCGCAGTAGGGTCGGACCGGTGATCGTCGTGCACGGCCTGGTGACCCCGGACGGAAGACTCGCCGTCTGGGCGGAAACCACCGAAGCCCCGGCCTTCACCCCACCATCCCGTTCGGGCGCTTCGTCCCCGCTGTCCGCATCCCCACCCGCCGAGCCTCCGGCGGCGACCGCACCGAGGGCCGACCGCGCCGCGGACGCTTCCGCACCGGCCGAGCCCCCGGCGGCGACACCGCCGAACGGCCGTGCCGCGGACGCTTCCGCGGCGCCGGTTGCCCGGAAGGCCCCGGCCGCCGCCCTCAGCGGTCCCCGGCCCGGCATCGCTCCGGCCCCGCTGCCGCACCCGTTCGCCGTGCTCCCTCCGATCCCCGGCCCGATCGCGACCGCCGACCTGCTGCTCCCGTCGACGCCCACCGGCCCGGCCCCGTCACCGGAGCTGGCGGACTTCCTCCCGGCCGCTCACCGCCGCACGTCATCCCGCCGCCCCACGGCCTGGACCGTCCCGATCGTGCTCCTCCCTCCGGCCACCGACCCGGAGCCGCTCGTGGCGGCGAACCCGGACGCCCGCCCCGGCTCGTCGCTGGGCCACCTGGCCGACCTCGTCACCTTCGCCACGGCACTGGTGAACCGCGGCCGGGTCCTCCCCGCCATCACCCCCGCCTCGCCCCCGGCCCCAGTCCGCGGCCGGGTCCTCCCCGCGAGCACCGCAGGGAGTGCCAGCTCCGCCCCGGCCACGGCCCCAATCCGCCGGACCACGGCCCCAGTCCGCGGCGCCGCCCCAGCCGACCTGTCCGACCTGTCCGACCTGTCCGGCGTGGATGGCGTGGATGGCGCGGAGACCGGTGGCCCGCAGGCACGATGGCGCCCGGTGCTGTGGGGCTCCGACGCCGCGACCTTCGACTCCCTGGCCGAGGCGATGCCGGGCGTGACCGCCGCGGCCGCAGCGTGGCCGACGCGCGAAGCGACCCGTGCGGCCCTGGACGCTACGGTCGACGCCGTAGTCCGCGCCCGCCTGGCGGGCCGCCCGCTGCTCGCCGATACCCAGGTCCGCCACGACACCGTCGTCCGCGCCTGGCTCGCCGCCCTCACCACCCCCGACGCCCGCCTCCGGACCGCACCACCGCCGGCGCCCCCAGACCCGTCCAGCGGCGGCGGCTCAGCGACATCCCCAGACCCCGCCGCTAGCGGCGGCTCGGCGGCGGCGGGCGGCCCGGACGAGCTCGCGGGCCCACGGCAAGACCAGGCCACGACGCTGCGCGACGGCGGCAACCGCGGTCCGGACGGCGACGACACAGGCGGCGGTGAGCCGGACGGCGTTGGTCCGGCGTCCGGTCAGGCCCCCGGCAGCGCCGCCGCGATGGCCGTCGCCGAGCTCGATCCGCCCGGGCCGCCGGGTCCGCTCACGACCGCCGGCGGCGCGGTTGGCGCGGCACTAGCCGTGCCGCCGGCACCAGCCGGGCGGGTGGCACCAGCCGGGCCGGTGGTGCCCGAGGGGCCGGAGGTCGCCCGGCTGCGGGAGACGCTCGAGCGGTGGGCGGACAGCGGGCGGCCCGCGCCCGTGCGGACCTGCTTCCGCCTCTCCTACGTCGACGAACCGGACGACGACGGCAACGACGACCGGGACAACCGCACGGACGGCGGCGGGCGGGACAGCTCCGCGGACGGCGGCGAGCGCGGAGCCGGCGGCGGCGAGGAGGAGGGCGGCTTCTGGCTGGTCGAGTTCCTGCTGCAGCCGGCCGACGAGCCGGGACTGCTGGTGCCCGCCGAGGACGTGTGGCACGACGCGGCGTCGCCGCTGTTTCGGTGGGTGGACTATCCGCAGGAGGTGCTGCTGGGCGACCTGGGGCGGGCGAGCCGGCTGTGGCCGGACCTCGACGACGCGCTGCGCGTGCCGCGGCCGGCCGAGCTGCGGCTGGACACGGCCGGGGCCTACCGGTTCCTGACCTACGCGACGCTGCTGCACGACGCCGGTTTCGGGGTGCTGCTGCCGGCGCAGTGGCAGCGCCGGCAGGAGCTCGGGCTGACGCTGACGGTGCGGACCCGGCAGCCGGCGGCGCCGGTGCTGCGGGACACGACCGCGAACCGGGCCGCGATCGTCGCCTTCCGGTGGGGGCTGGCGATCGGCGACGAGTTTCTCAGCAAGGCCGATCTGGTGGCGCTGGCCCGGGCGAAGGTGCCGCTGGTGCGGCTGCGGGGCCGGTGGGTGCACCTGGACCCGGAGCGGCTGCGGGCGGGGCTGGCGTTTCTGCGCCGGGGCGGCACGGGCGAGATGACCGCGGGCGAGGCGATGCGCCTGACCCGGCTGATCCCGGACGGGGACCTGCCGCTGCCGGTGACCGGCGTCGACGGCACCGGGTGGCTCGCCGACCTGCTGACCGGGCGGGCCGTGGAACGCCTGGAGCTGCTCGACGAGCCGGCGTCGCTGACCGCCCGGCTGCGGCCCTACCAGCGGCGCGGCCTGTCGTGGCTGGCCTTCCTGGACTCGCTCGGCGTCGGGGCGCTGCTCGCCGACGACATGGGCCTGGGCAAGACGGTGCAGGTGCTGGCGCTGGAGGCCTACCTGCGTGAGCGCGGGCCGCGCCCGCCGACGCTGATCGTGTGCCCGCTGTCGGTGCTGGGCAACTGGCGCCGCGAGATCGAGCGGTTCACCCCGGGGCTGACCGTGCGGGTCCACCACGGCAGTGCCCGCCCGGCCGCGGGCGAGCTGGGCGGCGCGGACCTGGTGCTCACCACCTACCAGGTCGCGACCCGGGACGTGGAGACGCTCGCCGCCGTCGCCTGGGACCGGGTCGTGCTCGACGAGGCGCAGCACGTGAAGAACGCCGCCGGGGTGACCGCGCGGGCGGTGCGGCGGCTGCCGGCCCGGCACCGGGTGGCGCTGACCGGCACGCCGGTGGAGAACCGGCTCACCGAGCTGTGGTCGATCGCCGACTTCCTCAACCCGGGCCTGCTGGGCGAGGCGAGCCTCTTCCGGGCCCGCTACTCGGTGCCGGTCGAACGCTGGGGCGACGCGGACGCGGCCCGCCGGCTGCGCCGGGTGACCCGCCCGTTTCTGCTGCGGCGGGTCAAGACCGACCGGGCGGTGATCAGCGACCTGCCGGAGAAGCTCGAGCGCCGGCAGTGGTGCACGCTGACGCTCGAGCAGGCGACCCTCTACAAGGCGGTCGTCGACGAACTCTTCGTGAAGCTGCGGGAGGGGCGGGCCGGCCCGCAGCGCAAGGGCCTGGTGCTGTCGGCGATGACGAAGCTCAAGCAGGTGTGCAACCATCCGGCGCACCTGATGGGCGACGGCACGCCGCTGCCGGGCCGCTCCGGCAAGCTGACCCGGCTGGAGGAGATCCTGGCCGCGGCGCTGGCGGCCGGGGACCGGGCGCTGGTGTTCACGCAGTTCGCCCGGTTCGGCCACCTGCTCGCCCCGCACCTGTCCGGGCGGCTGGGCACGGGCGTGGAGTTTCTGCATGGGGGTACCCCCCAAGGGAACAGGGACCGGATGGTGGAGCGCTTCCAGTCGGGGGCGGGCCCGGGCGTGCTGCTGGTGTCGCTGAAGGCGGGCGGGACCGGCCTGAACCTCACCGCCGCCAGCCACGTCGTGCACGTCGACCGGTGGTGGAACCCCGCCGCGGAGGCGCAGGCCACCGACCGCGCGTTTCGCATCGGGCAGCGCCGCGACGTGCAGGTCCACACATTTGTGTGCATCGGCACGATCGAGGAGCGCATCGAGCACGTCATGGCCGGCAAGCGGGAGCTGGCCGGGGTCGCGGTCGGCTCCGGCGAGGGCTGGCTGACCGGGCTGTCCACCGACGACCTGCTCGACCTGGTCACGCTGTCGCCGGAGGCGGTGGAGGATGCCTGAACGCAGCTGGTCCCACCAGTTCATCGTCATGCTCGAATCCTTGCGGATGGGTACGACATTTTCGGCCGGGCGCCGCTACGCCCGCGCCGGACAGGTACGCTCCGTGACGATCTCGACGAGTATCGTGACGGCGCTGGTCGTGGACGACGACGGCGAGACGTATCGGGCTAGGATCGGCGTCAAGGCGTTCACCGCCGCCGACTGGGCCCGCATCGAGCGTGCCCTGGCCGGCGAGGCCATCCACGCCGCGAAGCTCCTCGCCGGGCACCTGCCCGACGACCTCGACACCATCCTGGCCGGATTCGGGCTGTCGCTGTTCCCGCAGAGCCTGTCCGAGATCGTCCTGGACTGCACCTGCCCCGGCTGGCACAAGCCCTGCCGGCACCTCACCGCCGCCTGCTACGCGCTGGCCGACGAGTTCGACGCCGACCCGTTCGCCATCCTGGCCTGGCGCGGCCGCGGCCGCGACGAGCTGCTGGAGTCGCTGCGCGACCACCGCGTCTCCGCCCTGGGGCACATCGCCCGGCACCAGTCCCCGGCAGCTTCCGCGGAAACCCCCAAAAGCCCCGGATTTGGTACGTTCTGGCAGTCCGGCCCCCGCCTCACCGCGCCCGCCCCGGCCGTCCCGGGCGCCGTGCACCGCGGCGACGCCATCCTCGAGCAGCTCGACCCGCTCCCCCTCACCGTCGGCCGGTTCGACGTCACCGACCTGCTCCGTGGCGCGTACCACACATTCACGGACGGCGACGCGGGGTTGCCAGACCGCCGCGGCCGCCGGTAACTTCGAGCACAGCGGCGCGACGACGCCGCGGTCAGGGCCGAGAGGCGCTGCGACGGACCCCGGCACGCGTGTGCATCACGCACTGCCGGCCGGATCCGCCACGCTCGGCCGTTTGCTGACCTCCCTTGACCTAAGGGCGCCTCCTGTCACCGGGAGGTGACCTCAGGTATGTCCGAAATCCGTTCCACCGACACCGCTGAGCAGCAGTCCGTTGCTGCCGTCGCAAGCGGCCACCCGTACCTGCAGCGGCGCAACGGGGTCGAGTTCGCCGTCGCGGACCTCTCCCTCGCCGCGGCCGGCCGCACCCAGATCCGCCTCGCCGAGCACGAGATGCCCGGCCTGATGGCGACCCGCCGCGAATACGCCGACGCGCAGCCGCTGCGCGGCGCCCGCGTCGCCGGCAGCCTGCACATGACCGTGCAGACCGCGGTGCTCATCGAGACCCTCGTCGCGCTCGGCGCGCAGGTCCGCTGGGTGTCGTGCAACATCTTCTCCACCCAGGACGAGGCCGCCGCCGCGGTCGTCGCCGGCCCGCACGGCACCGCCGAGGAGCCGTCCGGCACGCCGGTGTTCGCTTGGAAGGGCGAGACGCTGCACGAGTACTGGTGGTGCACCGACCAGCTGTTCCAGTTCCCCGGCCCGGACGGGCAGGTCCTCGGCCCGAACATGATCGTCGACGACGGCGGCGACGCGACCCTGCTGGTGCACAAGGGCGTCGAGTTCGAGACGCAGGGCCAGGTACCGGCCGCCGGCGAGGAGGCCGACGCGGAGTACCGCATCATCCTCGACACCCTCGCGGCGAGCCTGGCGCGGGATCCGCAGCGGTTCACCCGCATCGCCGCCGGCATCCGCGGTGTCACCGAGGAGACCACCAACGGCGTGAAGCGGCTGTACAAGCTCGCCGACGCCGAGGAACTGCTGTTCCCGGCCATCAACGTCAACGATTCCGTCACCAAGTCGAAGTTCGACAACACCTACGGCATCCGTCACTCGCTGCTCGACGGCATCAACCGCGCCACGGACGTGATGCTCGCCGGGAAGCTCGCCGTCGTCTGCGGCTACGGCGACGTGGGCAAGGGCGCCGCGGAGGCGCTGCGCGGCATGGGCGCCCGGGTCGTGGTCACCGAGATCGACCCGATCTGCGCGCTGCAGGCCTCGATGCACGGCATCCCCGTCGTCCGCCTCGACGACGTCATCGCCACCGGCGACGTGTTCGTCACGGCGACCGGCAACCGGGACATCATCAGCGCCGGCCAGCTGTCCCGCATGAAGCACAACGCGATCGTCGGCAACGTCGGCCACTTCGACAACGAGATCGACATGGCCGGCCTCGCCCGCCTGCCCGGCGTGACGAAGACGGAGATCAAGCCCCAGGTGCACGAGTGGACGTTCCCCGACGGCCATGCGGTGATCGTGCTGTCCGAAGGCCGCCTGCTCAACCTCGGCAACGCCACGGGTCACCCGAGCTTTGTCATGTCCAACTCGTTCACGAACCAGACGATCGCCCAGATCGAGCTGTTCACCAAGCCCGAGTCGTACACCCGGCAGGTCTACCGCCTGCCCAAGCACCTCGACGAGAAGGTCGCGGCGCTGCACCTGGACGCGCTCGGCGTGCGCCTGACGGAGCTGACCAAGGTCCAGGCCGAGTACATCGGCGTGGACGTCGCCGGCCCCTACAAGCCGGACCACTACCGCTACTGATCCTCGGCTCCTGCCCGCGGCCGGACCTCGTCTGCTGAACCTGGCGGGGTCCGGCCACGGCCCGGCGGCCGGCGCGGCCCAGCCCGGCCGTGATTACCGAATTACCGCAATTCCGCCCTCGGCCGCACCGTGCGTCACCTGGCGATTGAGGGCAGTGCGGCGCGGACCGACGAATTGCGCGCACCCGGCTCGTCACAATGCGGAACGATCCGCGTAGACGAAGGGTGCACGACCATGGCGACAATCCTGTATTCCGCGACGATGTCCCTGGACGGCTTCATCGCCGGCCCGGGCGGCGACATGGGCTGGCTGACCCCGCACCTCGGCCCGAATCAGTTCGTCGCCGACCTGATCCCCCGGATCGGCGCCCTGATCGTCGGCAACCGCACGTTCGGCGGCGACGACCCGCACAAGGGTACGGACAAGGCGGGCAAGCCGTTCGGCGGCGGCTGGGACGGCCCGCAGTTCGTCGTCACCCACCATCCCCGCCCGGCCGGCGACGGTATTACGTTCGTCCCCGACCTGCCGACCGCGCTGCGTGAGGCGAGGGCCGCGGCCGGTGACCGGTATGTCAACATCCTCGGCGCCGACATCGCCCGCCAATGCCTGGAGGTTGGCGAGCTCGACGAGGTCCTGGCGCTGGTCGCCCCGGTGCTGCTCGGCGCCGGCACCCGCCTGTTCGACCACCCCGGCGGCGCCGAAGTCCGCCTGGAACAACTCCACGTGAGCCACACACCGCAAGCCGTCAACATTTTGATGCGAGTTATCAAATAACCGCAATCCGATATTCGGCCGGCCACCGCAGCCCAGCCTTCGCAGCGGCCGCAGCGGCGGGCTCACCGGCCGTGCGTGCCACACGGGCGATCAAATAACCGCAATCCGATATTCGTTGCTGCGGGCCGCCGCCGGGCCGCCGCCGCGCCTTCGCGGCGGCCAAGCGGCGCGCTCACTGGCCGTGCCGTGATGCACAGGCGTATGCGGTGCAAATGGCGGGGGAATCCTGCGCTTCTCGTCGTAGTCCGATGCAGACGGGACCGGCCCCTCCCCGAGCACGCGGTGACCCTGGACGCGTTCTGGACGCGTTTCGCACGGCGACCCTCTGGACGCGGTGCGTGGGGTGCGGCGGCGCAAACCGGTGGCCTCGCGGTCGGCCGGCGCGTACAAACGGCGGAGTGTTCACGATCCTGCGCAGACCGTATGCGGTGGCGCTGGCCGCGACGAACCTCCTCGTGCGGCTCTCGGGCGGAGCGGTCGCCCTCGCGCTGGTGCTGTTCGTCGAGGCGGCGCGGGACTCGTTCGGCGCGGCGGGGCTCATCGCCGGATGTTTCGCCGCCGGTACCGGCAGTGGCGCCCCCGTCACCGGCCGGCTCGTCGACCGGCTCGGCGCAACCCGGGTCCTGCTCGGCGCCGCCACCGTCCACGCCGCGGCGCTGCTGGCGATCGCCGCCCTGCCGCACGCCCCGCTGTGGCTGGCCGCGGCGTTCGCCGTGCTCGCCGGGGCGGCCCGCCCGCCGGTCGCGGCCTGGATGCGCGGCATCTGGGCGGCGATCCTGGACACCGACGCGGAGCGGCGCGCCTCGTACCGCTTCGAGAGCGCCCTGCTCGAGCTCGGCTTCATCGCCGGGCCACTCGTCGCCGGCCTGGTCGCGGCCCTGGGGCGCCCGGGCCTCGGCCTGGTCCTGGCCGCCGCCGTCACTGCCGCCGCGACCGTCGTGTTCGCGCTGTTACCGCCCGCACGCGCCGGCGCAGCCGCCCGGCCTGCCGCAAAGCCATTACCGACGGCGGCCGCAAAGCCATTACCGACAAAGCTATTACCGACGGCGGCGGAGCTGACACCAAGCGGCGCCGCCGGAACCGAATTACCGGCAATACCGTTATCCAGGTTCGGAAATGGAGCGGGACACGCACCCAACGTGACGAAGCGGTGGCGGCTCAAGAATTCGCGCAGGCGACCACGAGACGCGACGGGCGCGACGGGCGCGACGGGCGCGACGGGCGCGACGGGCGCGACGGGCGCGACGGGCGCGACGGGCGCGACGGGCGCGACGGCACAGCGTGACGTGCTGGGTGCATTGCGAGCAAGGGAAATCCGCACACTCGTCGTGTCCAGGACGGCGCTCGGCGTCACGCTCGGCGCGCTGCAGGTCGCGGCCGCCGGGTTCGCGGCCGAGCACGGCCGGACCGGGTTCGCCGGGGTACTGCTCGGCGCGTCCGCGCTCGGCAGCCTCATCGGCAGCGGTGCGCTGCGCCTGCCGCCCATCCCCCTCGCCGCGATCATGTGCGCCGCCCTCGCACCCCTCACACTGTCGGTAGGGCTGTGGTGGCTGGCCGTACTGTTCGCGGTCGCGGGGACGCCGATCGCGCCGCTGAACACGGTGGCGTACGAGGTCACCGAGCGCGCCGCGCCGACCGGCACCGCCACCGAGGCGCGGATGTGGACGAGCACCGCGACGATGGCCGGTACCGCGCTCGGCACCGCCCTGGCCGGCACCGTCGTCGAGTGGGGATCGGCCCGCGCCGCCGTGCTGGTCGCCCTCGCCGGCGCGGCCATCGCGCTCGCCGGCGAGGGCGCCGGCCCGCGATCACGACGCCGCCGGCCCCGCGGCTCCGGACCACCGACCGGACCACGCCGCCGATCGTGGTGCAGGCGATCGCCGCGATCACCCGCGCCCGGTCCCGGGGGGCCCGGCCGGCGTGTCCCAGCCCTCCGGGGCGAGCGCGATCGGCGCTCAGGGCCGGCGGGTCGCGATGGCGCCGGCCGGGCGGCTGAAAGTCTCCGTGATCATGATGCCCGCGGTGACCGCATCACGGGTTTGCCATGATCCCGGAGACTTTCGGTACACGGGTGTACATCAGCGCTCCACGATCATGAAAAACCGCTGGTGTCGATACCCAGGTGTGCATGATCACGGAGACTTCCGGTCGCTGCGCCGTGCGCTCGCGGCGTGCGGCACCCGACGCGTGGGGCCGCACAGGTCGGAGGTTGCGCCCGGCGGGTGCGGCAGCGGAGACCGAGCGGCAGAGTCCAGAGGTCAGCGGCGGCGCCACAAGGCGGCGTCGGCGGTCCAGCGCAGCGTCGTCACCGCCTGCAGTACCAGACCGCCAGACAGTGACGGCGTCACGTACAGCTCGTCGGCCAGCGACCGAATGATGTGCAGCCCCCGCCCGTGCTCGTCCAGCACCGGATCGAACACCGCCTCCGCCCGCGGCTCGGGCACCGCCGCCGCACCGGACAGCGCCGGCAGGCCCGGCAGACCCGGCGCCACCCGGGGCGACGCCACCGAACCGGAGACCACCGAACCGGAGGTCACCGGGTCCGGCCGGGCCACCGGGACCAGCCGCGCCGGATCGACCACCCCGCCGGCGTTGATCACGTGGATCACGCACCGCTCGCCGGTCACGTCGACGCCGATCTCGTAGTCGTCGATCTGCTGCGCGTGCTCGATCACATTCGCGCACGCCTCCGTCAAAATCAGACCGACGTCGTCACAGCACGACGGGTCCACCCCCAGCGTATGCAGCGCCTGATCCAGCAACCGGCGCACCACCGGCACTGTCGCGGCGTCGCGCGGCAGGTGCAGCGCCAGCCGCACAGCGATCGACAAGACTCCAACCCCCTCACCGGCGAGCGTCCGAGCGGGCAACGCGGCCTCAACCGGACCGTACCCGCAACCGGCAATCCTCATCCCAGGTGGGTGAGGGTGGGCCGCAACCAACTGGGCAACCGACCCCCGTGCGCCGCACCGTCTGGATCCTCGCCCTCGCCGCCGGCTACGTCGACGGGCTCGCCCTGCTGTACCTCGGCGGGATCTTCGCCAGCGTCGTCACCGGCAACCTCGTCCTCGTCGGCGTCGCCGCCGCCACCGACCCCCACCACGTCACCGGCGCCGCCGTCCGGGCCGCCCTCGCCGTCGCCGCCTACACCGCCACCGTCCTGCTCGCCCGCCGCCTGCCACCCGGCCGCTGCCTGCTCGCCGAACTCCTCGCCCTGTGCACCCTCTGCGGCGGCTGGGCCGTCGCCGACCACGACCCCCACGGGCTCGTCCAGCTGCCCCTGCTCACCCTCGCCACCATCGCACTGGGGCTGCAGGCCGCCGCCGGCCGCGACAGCGACCAGCCCACCGCGTACCTCACCGGCAGCCTCACCCGCCTCGCCCAGGGCCGGGCCCGCCTCACCACCGACGGGCCCCCGCTCATCGCCGTCCCCGCCGGCGCCGCCACCGCCGCCCTCCTGCTCGACCGGGTCCCCTGGCTCGGCCCCCTGCCCGCCGTCGCGCTCGTCGCCGCCGCCAGCGTCATCCACGCCGTACCCCCGCGGCCACCCCGCCCGACCGCCCCGGCCCGGCCCAGGCAGGCCGCCTACACCCCATAACCCCGAAACCCCGTAGCATGGGACCAATGGGGATGGTGCACACCGTCGGGCTGGTCCTCCACCCGCGCCGCGACTCCAAACCGGCCATCGACGCCATCATCGACTGGGCCAAGGCCCGCGACGCCACCGTCCTCGGCCTGCCCGACGAGGTCGGCCGCATCGACTGCACCGCCGTCGCCGTCAACGCCGACGAGCTCGTCGGCCGCGCCTCCCTCGTGGTCAGCCTCGGCGGCGACGGCACCATGCTGCGCTCCATGCGCCTGCTCGCCGGCAAACCCACCCCCGTCCTCGGCGTCAACCTCGGCCGGCTCGGCTTCCTCGCCGAGGTCAGCGTCGAAGAACTCCCCGACGCCCTCACCGCCATCGACGCCCACCGGTTCACCGTCGAGCCCCGCATGGCCGTGCGCACCCAGCTGCCCGACGGCACCGCCGTCACCGCCTTCAACGACATCGCCCTCGTCCGCACGCCCGGCCGCGGCCTGGCCGCCGTCGCCATCTCGATGCAGGGCTACCCGTTCGTCCGCTACAGCGCCGACGCCCTCATCGTCGCCACCTCCACCGGCTCCACCGCCTACAGCTTCTCCGCCGGCGGACCCATCGTCTCCCCCACCGTCGAAGGCATCCTCGTCGTCCCCGCCGCCGCCCACTCCGCCTTCAACCGCGCCCTCGTGCTCTCCCCCAACGACGACCTCGACCTCGAACTGCTGCCCTCCAGCGGCCGCCTCGTCGTCGAAGTCGACGGCGAAGTCCTCGGCGAGCTCAACCCCGGCGACACCCTCACCGTCTCCGCCGCACCCTCCGCCGCGAAGGTGGTGCGCCTCGGCTACACCACCTTCTACGAACGAGCCCGCAGAAAACTCCAGGTCAACGGCAGCCTCGAGGCCGAACTGCCGTTCAGCTGAGCGCGGACGACCCTACGAGTGCGCCCGCTCCGGCAGGCCCGACACCCGCAGCAACGCCTCATCGGCGTAACACCACACCCAGTCCTCACCCGGCTCGAACGACTGCACCAGCGGATGCCCCGCACTGTGGAAATGCGCCGTCGCATGCTTCGCCGGCGACGAATCACAACACCCCACGTGCCCGCACGTCAGGCACAACCGCAAATGCACCCACCGGCCACCCACCGCCAGGCAGTCCTCACAACCATCCGCCGACGGCTCGACCTCACCGATCACATCCAGATGCGAACAAGCGCTCTGCTCCATCCGACCACCGTAGCCCCCGACACAGTCGTCGCCCGCGCAAACCCGTGGTTGGATTGACACCATGGCCAAGCCAGCGATCTTGACCGTCGACGACGACGCCGCCGTCTCCCGCGCCGTCGCCCGCGACCTGCGCCGCAACTACGGCGAGGACTACCGCATCGTCCGCGCCGACTCCGGCCAGGAAGCCCTCGACGCCCTCAAGGAACTCAAACTCCGCGGCGAACAGGTCGCCGTCCTGCTGGCCGACTACCGCATGCCCGGCATGAACGGCCTCGAATTCCTCGAGGCCGCCATGGACCTCTTCCCCCGCGCCCGCCGCGTCCTGCTCACCGCCTACGCCGACACCGACGCCGCCATCCAGGCCATCAACATCGTCGACCTCGACCACTACCTCCTCAAACCCTGGCACCCGCCGGAAGAGAAGCTCTACCCCGTCATCGACGCCATGCTCGAAGCCTGGAAAGCCGCCCCCGACCGGCCCATCGCCGACGTCAAGATCGTCGGCCACCGCTGGTCCGCGCCATCCTTCAAGATCCGCGACTTCCTCGCCCGCAACATGATCTCCTACCGCTGGTTCACCACCGACGACGCCGAAGGCCAACGCCTGCTCACCGCCGCCGGCCTCACCCCCCACGACGTCCCACTCGTCGTCACCACCGAAGGCAAAACCCTCGTCAACCCCACCGAAGCCGAACTCGCCGCCCAGGTCGGCCTCACCACCACCCCCACCACCGACTTCTACGACCTCGTCGTCGTCGGCGGCGGCCCCGCCGGCCTCGGCGCCGCCGTCTACGGCGCCTCCGAAGGCCTGCGCACCGTCCTGCTCGAACAACGCGCCACCGGCGGCCAAGCCGGCCAATCCAGCCGCATCGAGAACTACCTCGGCTTCCCCGACGGCGTCTCCGGCGCCCAGCTCACCGACCGCGCCCGCCGCCAAGCCGTCAAATTCGGCGCCGAACTGCTCACCGCCTGCCGCGTCACCAAACTCGACATCCACGGCAACACCCGCGTCCTGCACTTCGAAGACGGCACCACCATCGCCTCCCACGCCGTCATCCTCGCCACCGGCGTCTCCTACCGCCGCCTCACCGCACCCGGCCTCGCCGACCTCCACGGCCGCGGCGTCTACTACGGCTCCGCCGCCACCGAGGCCCCCAGCTGCACCGACCAGGACGTCTACATCGTCGGCGGCGCCAACTCCGCCGGCCAGGCCGCCATGTTCTTCTCCCGCTACGCCCGCAACGTCCACCTCCTCATCCGCGCCGCCACCCTCACCTCCTCCATGTCGCAATACCTCATCGACCAGATCGCCACCGTCCCCACCATCCAGATCCACCCCTGCACCGAAATCGCCGCCGCCCACGGCGACGAACACCTCGAACGCCTCGAACTGCGCCCCGTCGACGGCGGCCCCACCCGCACCGTCGACGCCTCCTGGCTGTTCATCTTCATCGGCGCCGAGCCCCGCACCGACTGGCTCGACGGCGTCGTCGCCCGCGACCCCCGCGGCTTCGTCCTCACCGGCCCCGACCTGGTCACCGGCGACGGACCACCCACCGGCTGGCTCCTCGGCCGCGACCCCTACCACCTCGAATCCTCCGTCCCCGGCGTCTTCGCCGCCGGCGACGTCCGCGCCGACTCCGTCAAACGCGTCGCCTCCGCCGTCGGCGAGGGCGCCATGGCCGTCTCACTCGTCCACCGGTACCTCCTGGAGGGCCAATGACCACCCCCGCCGCCGGACGCCGCCTGGCCCCCGCCGACCTCCGCAAGCTCTTCCTCTTCGAACAACTCGACGACACCCAGCTCGACTGGCTCGCCGAACGCGGCTGGGCCGTCACCCACCCCGCCGGCCACGCCGTCTACACCGAAGGCGAACCGGCCACCTGCTTCGTCGTCCTGCTCTCCGGCACCATCTCGCTCTCCCGCAACGTCCGCGGCGACGACGTCGAGTTCTCCCGCACCGACCAGGCCGGCGCCTACGGCGGCGCCACCCAGGCCTACCTCGGCGACCAGGTCCCCCAGCTCTACAACAACACCATGCACGCCATCACCGACGCCGAGGTCTACGAACTCCCCGCCGCCGAATTCGGCCCCACCATCCGCCAATGGTTCCCGATGGCCATGCACCTGCTCGAAGGCCTCTTCTTCGGCATGCGCAGCAGCAACGACGCCGTCGCCGAACGCGAACGCCTCCTCGCCCTCGGCTCCCTGTCCGCCGGCCTCACCCACGAGCTCAACAACCCCGCCGCCGCGGCCGTGCGCGCCACCGCCATCCTGCGCGACAAGGTCGCCGGCATGCGCCACAAGCTCGCCATGATCGCCGACGGGCGCATCGACGGGGAGAAACTCGCCGGCCTCGTCGAGCTGCAGGAACTCGCCGTCAAGAAGGCCGCCAACGCCCCCAAGCGCACCGCCCTGGAAACCAGCGACGCCGAGGACACCATCGGCGACTGGCTCGACGAGCACGACGTCGCCGGCGCCTGGGACCTCGCACCCACCCTCGTCGCCGGCGGCGTCGACGTGCCCTGGCTGCAGGACCTCGCCGACGCCACCGGCGAGGCCGACCTGGAAGCCGCCACCCGCTGGATGGCCTACACCATCGAGACCGAGCTACTCATGGGCGAGATCGACGACGCCGTCGCCCGCATCTCCGGCCTCGTCAACGCCGCCAAGCAGTACTCCCAGCTCGACCGCGGCCCGTTCCAGGTCATCGACGTCCACGACCTGCTCGACGCCACCCTCATCATGCTCAACGCCAAGATCCCGCGGGGCATCAGCGTCGTCACCAACTACGACCGCGACCTGCCGCCCATCCCCGCCTACGCCGCCGAGCTCAACCAGGTCTGGACCAACCTCATCGACAACGCCGTGTCCGCCATGCACGGCAAGGGCACCCTCACCATCACCACCGGCCTCGACAGCACCGGCGACTGCGTCAGCATCGAGATCGCCGACACCGGCCCCGGCATCCCGCCCGACGTGCGGCCCCGCATCTTCGAGCCGTTCTTCACCACCAAGCCGGTCGGCGAGGGCACCGGGCTCGGCCTGGACATCAGCTACCGCATCGTCGTCAAGAAGCACCACGGCGACATCCGGGTCAGCTCCGAGCCCGGCGACACCCGGTTCACCGTCCTGCTCCCCCTGCGCGAAGCCGCCTAGCTTTTCGGGGAAACAGGTCGGCGCGTAGCGCCGAACCATATTCGGGAAGTGTGCCGTCAGGCACACCCCGTAACGTGTCCTAGGAAGCTAGGAACTTAGGATCCGAAGTTCGGGACAGCGTGACCACGACCTTGCCGTGGACGTGGCGACCGGCCTGCAGGGTCACGGCGTCGCGGATCCGCTCGAGCGGGAACGTCGCGGCGACCGGCACGGTGAGCCGGCCGGCGAGGATCGCGCCGGTGATCCGCTCCATCTCGGCCGGATCGGCCTCGCTGCCCCCGGTCGCGCGCACGCCACCGGGCGGGTTCGGGCCCGCGGCGACCGTGGAGATCCGCTCCGCCGGCACGCCCAGCCCGAGCGCGGTCTCCGCCGTCTCGGTGCCGAACAGGTCCGTCGCGGCGGTCACGCCACCCGGGGCCAGCGCCCGCACCCGCTCCGCCAGGCCCGGGCCGTAGGCCACGGGCTCGGCGCCCAGCCCCCGCAGGAACGCGAACGTGCCCGGCGAGGCGGTCCCGAGCACCCGGGCCCCGGCCAGCCGCGCCAGCTGCACGGCGAACACGCCCACGCCGCCGGCCGCGCCGCCGACCAGGACCGTGTCGCCGGGCCCCGCGCCGATCGCGGCCAGCGCGGCGGCGGCGGTCAGGCCGCACACCGGCAGCGCGGCCGCCACCTCGTCGCCGATGCCGTCCGGCGTGCGGAACAGCGCGTCGGACGCCGCCGGCATCACCAGGAAATCGGCGGCGGCCCGCGCCATCGCGCCGCCGAAGACGCGGTCACCCACGGCGAAGCCGCCGGCGCCCTCGCCGGCCTCGTCGACGACGCCGGCGAAGTCGTAGCCGAAACCGGACGGCAACGCGACGCCGAACATCGCCGCCAGCTGGGGGTTCGCGCAGATGGCCCAGTCCATCGGGTTCAGCCCGGCGGCGGTCACCCGGACCCGCACCTCGCCCGGGCCGGCGTGCGGCTCCGGCACGTCTCGCAGCTGCAGTACCTCGGGGCCACCGAACTCGGTATAGACGACCGCTCGGCTCATAGCGGGACCTCCACATGTGATGGGACAAAGTACCGTCGCCCACCATACACCGGCGACGGGACCAAGTGCCGTAGACTGGTGCCGTGGCCCGCTGGCAACCCAACGCCCCGCAGCGGCTCGTCGCCGCCGCCCTCGAGCTGTTCGAGGAGCGCGGCTACGAACGCACGACGGTGATCGACATCGCCGAGCGCGCGGGGCTGACCAAGAGCACCTTCTTCCGGCATTTCCAGGACAAGCGGGAGGTGCTCTTCGGCGGCGACACGATGGCCGGGCTGCTCGTGCGGGCCATCGCGGCGGCGCCGGCGGACGCGACGCCGTTCGAGGCGGTGGCGCTCGCCCTGGACGCGGCCGGGCGGGAGGCCTTCACCGCCGAGCGCCGCGAGTTCGTCGCCCGCCGGCGGGCGGTCATCGACAGCAACCCGGAGCTGCGGGAACGCGAGGCGCTGAAGGGCCTCGGCCTCACCGCCTCGATGACCGACGCGCTCGGGCGGCGCGGCGTCGCCGACCTGACCGCGTGTCTCGCGGCGGAGCTGGGCGCGCTCGCCATGAAGATCGCCTACGAGCGCTGGACCGGCGCCGCCGGGGGCGACGACTTCAGTGTCGTAGCGCGCCGGACGCTCGACGACCTGCGGGCCGCCGGCGCGGGGTAAGCGTGCGGGGTCAGTCCGGCAGCAGCGGTACCGTCGGGCCCTGCCGCCGGCCCAGCAGCGACGCCCTGGTCAGCGCCGCCGACCCGAACCGGTCCCGGACCCGGTCCATCGCCGAGTCCAGCTCGTCGCCGCTGGTCACGCCGAACGGCAGCTCCAGCTGCCGGGACCCGTCGTCGTCGAGGTTCGCCACCGCGATGCCGACCAGGGTCAGGCCCCGGTTGGCGATGTCCGGCACGGAGGCGGCGTGCAGGCGCAGTACCGCATCCAGCATCGTCTGCGTGTGCGAGGTCGGCCGGGTCATCGTGTGCGACCGCGTCGCGCGGGTGAAGTCGGCGAACCGCAGCCGCAGCACCACCGTGCGGCCCGTGCGCCCGGCCGCCCGCAGCCGTCGGGACACCCGGTCGACGAGCTCGGCCAGGACCGCCTCCACGAACGGCCGCGGGTGCGGGCCCCGGCCCAGCGCCCGCTGCGCGCCCACCGACCGGCGCCGCCGGCCCACCACCACCGGCCGCGGATCCCGGTTGTGGGCCAGGGCGTGCAGGTGCCGGCCCTGCCCCTCGCCCAGCATCGACACCAGCGTCGCCTCGCCCAGCCGGGCCACCTGCCCGACCGTGGTCACCCGGTGGGCGTGCAGCTTCGCCGCGGTGACCGTGCCCACCCCCCACAGCCGCTCCACCGGCAGCCGGTGCAGGAACTGCAGCTCCTCGGCCGGCGGCACCAGCAGCAGCCCGTCCGGCTTGGCCACGCCGCTGGCCACCTTGGCCAGGAACTTCGTGCGGGCCACCCCGACCGTGATCGCCAGGCCGGCCTCGAGGCGGACCCGCTCCCGCAGCCGCGCCGCGATGCCCAGCGGTGGCCCCGCGATCCGGGCCAGGCCGCCGACGTCGAGGAACGCCTCGTCGATCGACAGGCCCTCCACCACCGGAGTGGTGTCCCGGAAGATCGCGAACACGGCCTTCGACGCCGCCGAATACGCCGACATCCGCGGCGGCACCACCACCGCCTCCGGGCACAGCGCCCGCGCCTGCCGGCCGCCCATCGCCGTGCGCACCCCGCGCCGCTTGGCCTCGTAGCTGCAGGCCAGCACGACGCCCCCGCCCACGATGACCGGCCGGCCGCGCAGGCGGGGGTCGTCCCGCTGCTCCACCGACGCGTAGAACGCGTCGAGGTCAGCGTGGAGGATGTCCGCCCGGCCCGACCCCACCGACACGAACACATGTTCGCATAGAGTCAGCCCCGCAGGGAACGGATCGTGTCCCGGTACCAGTACGCCGACCGCTTCGGGGTGCGCTCCTGCGTGTCGTAGTCGACCCGGACGATGCCGAACCGCTTGTCGTAGCCGTACGCCCACTCGAAGTTGTCCATCAGCGACCAGGCGAAGTAGCCGCGGATGTCCGCCCCCTGCTGCCGGGCCAGCGCCACCGCGCCGATGTGGCTGTCGAAGTACGCCACCCGGTCGACGTCCTCGACGTGGCCGGTCTCGTCCGGCACGTCGTCGAACGCGGCCCCGTTCTCCGTCACGTAGATCGGCAGGCCGTAGTCGGTGTGCAGGCGCACCAGCAGCTGGGTGAAGCCCTCCGGGACGATCTCCCAGCCCATCGCGGTGATCGGCCGGCCGGTCGGGATGACCCGGCTCACCGGCAGCCCGTCGGCGTCGGTGTCGTTGCCGTCCTCGTCGACCCCGGACACCGTCTCGGAGAAGTAGTAGTTCACCCCGAGCACGTCCAGCGGCGTGCGGATCACCTCGAGGTCGCCGTCCTCGACCGGCAGCGTGATCCCGCGCCGGGCCAGGTCGTCGACGAGGTCGGCCGGGTAGCGGCCGTGGACCAGCGGGTCCAGGTAGATGCGGGTGCCGAGGGCGTCGGCGCGGCGGGCCGCGTCGAGGTCGGCCGGGCTGTCCGTCTCCGGCGTCGACACCCCCATGTTGAGGGTGATGCCGAACTCGTGCCGGCCGTCGCCACCGGCCGCCGCCCGCATCCGCTCGGTGGCCAGGCCGTGACCCAGCAGCAGGTGGTGCACCGCTTGCATCGCCGCCGGGAAGTCGCGCCGGCCCGGCGCGTGCGCGCCGTAGGCGTAACCGAGCATCGCCGAGCACCACGGCTCGTTCAGCGTCGTCCAGGTCCGGATCCGGTCCTGCAGCGCGTCGAAGACCATCATGCTGTAGTCGGCGAAGCGGTAGGCGGTGTCCCGGTTCGGCCAGCCGCCGGCGTCCTCGAGCTCCTGCGGCAGGTCCCAGTGGTACAGCGTCACCCACGGCTCGATGCCGTTGGCGAGCAGCTCGTCGGTGAGCCGGTCGTAGAAGCCGATGCCCTCGGGGTTGACCGGGCCGCGGCCGCGCGGCTGCACCCGCGGCCAGGCCACCGAGAACCGGTACAGGTCGACGCCGAGGTCACGGATCAGCGCCACGTCCGCCGGCATCCGGTGGTAGTGGTCGCAGGCCACCTCGCCGGTGTCGCCCTTGTCGATCGCGTCGGGGACCTCGCAGAACGTGTCCCAGATGGACCGGGTGCGCCCGCCCTCGGCGACCGCCCCCTCGATCTGGTAGGCCGAGGTCGCCACGCCCCAGCGGAACGAGGGCGGGAGCGTGGCGATCGGGTTCGCGTGATCGAGGGGAGTGACGGTCGTGTCCATGGTTCTCCTGGGTCGGGCGAATCGG
Source organism: Dactylosporangium sp. CA-092794 (assembly GCF_050948465.1). NCBI lineage: Bacteria > Bacillati > Actinomycetota > Actinomycetes > Micromonosporales > Micromonosporaceae > Dactylosporangium > Dactylosporangium sp. CA-092794. Next base: position 6,722,090 of record NZ_CP192044.1, read on the forward strand.
ATGGTACGGCGGCTTCGGCTATCCGGCGGTGACCGGGTGCAGCCAGCAGGCCACCGTGCGGGCCGGGCCGGTGTGGTCGTCGGGCTTGCCCAGGATCGGCAGCTGGGTGTCGCACGGCTCGAACCGCTTCGGGCAGCGCGGATGGAACGAGCACCCGGACGGCATGGCCCGCAGGTCCGGCGGGGAGCCGGGGATGCCGGCCAGCTCCCGGCGGGCACCGCGCAGCGCCGGGAACGAGCGCAGCAGGCCCTCGCTGTAGGGGTGCAGCGGCTCGCGGTAGATGTCGGCGGACGGCGCCTCCTCGACGATCCGCCCCCCGTACATGATCGCGATCCGGTCGCTGAACTCGACCAGCAGCGACAGGTCGTGGGTGATGAACAGCACCGAGAAGCCGAGCCGCTCGCGCAGCTCGACGAGCTGGCCGAGGATCTGCCGCTGCATGACCACGTCGAGGGCGGTGGTCGGCTCGTCCATGATGACCAGCTGCGGCTCCAGCGCCAGGGCCATGGCGATCATGACCCGCTGGCGCATGCCGCCGGAGAGCTGGTGCGGGTACGCGTCGAGGCGGTCCTCGGCGATGCCGACCAGCCGCAGCAGCTCCTTGGCCCGCTCCACCCGCGCGTGGCGGCTGGTGCCGGGCTCGTGGGCCTTGATCGCGTCCATCATCTGCACGTCGACCTTGTGCACCGGGTTGAGCGAGTTCATCGCGCCCTGGAACACGATCGACGTCTCCGCCCAGCGGAACTTGCGCAGCTCGCCGTCGGACAGGCCGAGCACGTCGAACGGGTCGCCGGTCGGCGGGTGGTAGGTGACGGAACCGCCGGCGACGATGCCGGGCGGGGGCAGCAGCCGGGTCACGCCGTAGGCGAGGGTCGACTTGCCCGAGCCGGACTCCCCGGCCAGGCCGACGACCTCGCCGCGGTGGATGGTGAGGTTGACGTCGCGCACGGCGTGGACCGCGTCCTCGCCGAGACCGTAGTCGACGTCGAGGTTCTTGATCTCCAGCAGCGGCCGGGTGAGGACCTGCGTCATCGCGTGGCACCGTCCCTGATCTCGATGTTCGCCGGCGGCTCGGCGGGGCGCACGACGGGGGTGAAACCGACCTTCATCCGGATCCGGTCCCCGTTCGCGGTGCGGGTCCGCCGGTCGCTGCCGGAGGTGCGCAGCCGCGGGCTGACGAACTCGTCGATGCCGAAGTTCACCAGGCTCAGGGCCGTGCCGAGGATGGCGATGGCCAGGCCCGCCGGGACGAACCACCACCAGGCGCCCTGGGCGAGGGCCTGCTGGCCCTGGGCCCAGAACAGGATCGTGCCCCAGTTCCACGACGACACCGAGGAGATGCCGATGAACGCGAGCGTGATCTCCGACAGCACGGCGAAGATGACGGTACCGACGAACCCGGACGCGATGATCGCGGTCAGGTTGGGCATGACCTCGAAGAAGATGATCCGCCAGGTCTTCTCCCCGGTGGCCCGGGCCGCCTCGACGTAGTCGCGGCGTCGCAGCGACAGGGTCTGCGCCCGCAGCACCCGCGATCCCCACGCCCAGCTGGTGAGGCCGATCACCAGCGCCACGATGATGTCGTTCACGTGCGGCAGCGACGTGCAGATGATGATGATCAGCAGCAGGCCGGGGATGACCAGGAACACGTTGGACAGCACGGAGAGGATCTCGTCGGCGATCCCGCCGAGGTAGCCGGCGGTGACCCCGACGAGGATCGACAGGATCGTGGCGATGATCCCGGCGACCGCGCCGACGAGCACGACGCTGCGGCAGCCGGCCAGGATCTGGCTCAGGATGTCCTGGCCGAGGTGCGAGGTGCCGAACCAGTGCCTCGCGGACGGGGCCTGCAGCGCATCGGGGGTGATCTTGTCCGGGTCGTACGGCGCCACCCACGGCCCGATGATCGCGAACAGCACGTAGATGGCCAGGATGACCAGGCCGGTGGCGGCCTTGCCGTTGGCGATGAACCGGAACCGGCGGCGGCGGGCCCGCTTGCCGGCCGGGGCGGCGTCCGGCTGGGCCATCGCGCCCTGGCCGGGAATGACCTGTTCGATGCTGGAAGGCGTGACGGTCATGTCAGCCGGCCTTTCGGGTACGCGGGTCGAGCAGCAGGTAGGCGACGTCGGCCAGCAGGTTGGCCACCAGTACCGAGATGGTGATGACCAGGAAGATGCCCTGCATCAGCGGATAGTCGTGCGCGCCGACGGCCTGGAACAGCTGGAAGCCCACGCCCGGGTAGGAGAACACGATCTCGACCAGCAGGGTGCCGCCGACGATGAACCCCAGCGACAGCGCGAACGCGGAGATGTTGGGCAGCAGCGCGTTGCGGGCCGCGTAGGAGAACGCCACCCGCCGCTCGGACAGGCCCTTGGCGTGCGCGACGGTGATGTAGTCCTCCGCGGAGACGGTGACCATCATGTTGCGCATGCCGAGGATCCAGCCGCTCATCGACGAGATGAGGATCGTGGCGGCCGGCAGCACGCTGTGGTTGATCGCCGAGCCGATGAAGTACTGGTCCCAGGCCGGCACCAGGCCGGGGGTGAACCCGCCGGAGGACGGGAAGTAGCTGTCCGGTCCGGTGAACACGGCGATGAAGACCAGGCCCAGCCAGAAGTACGGCACCGAGGACAGGAACGTGGTGGCCGGCAGCAGGCTGTCGACCCAGGTGCCGCGCCGCCAGCCGGCGCCGATGCCCAGCCCGGTGCCGATCAGGAAGCTCAGCACGGTGGTGACGCCGACCAGCCCGATCGTCCACGGCAGGCTCTGCCCGATCACCTCCGACACGGTGGACGGGAAGAACGTGAACGACAGGCCCAGGTCGCCGTGGAACAGCTGTTTCCAGTAGTCCAGGTACTGCTCCCACAGGCTCTGGTGCTCGTCGAGCCCGAACAGCACCCGCAGCGACTGGATCGAGTCGGAGGAGACCTGGCCCTGGTTGCGGGCAAGGAACGCGCTGATCGGGTCGCCAGGGATCATCCGCGGGACGAAGAAGTTGATGGTGATCGCCGCCCACGCGGTGAACAGGTAGAAGGCGAGCCGTTGCAGCAGGAATTTCATCGTGCCTCCTCCGGCTGGTGCAGGGCCGGCGGCGTGGGGATCGACGGGTCGGCGGCGGAGCCGACGCCCTCCTTGGCGACGGTCGGCGCGTCGTAGAGCCAGCAGGCGGCCCAGTGCCCGGCCTCGCCGCCCACGTCGAGCCGCGGCGGCAGCTCGGTGGTGCAGCGGGGCATCGCGTGCGGGCAGCGGGGGTGGAACCGGCAGCCGGCCGGGGGCCGGATCAGGCTCGGCGGCTCGCCGTTGCCGCGGTCCTTCGCGGCCGCGTCGGCGATGCCGGCGATCCGGTCCGGGTCGGGGGCGGACTCGATGAGCAGCCGGGTGTAGGGGTGGGCCGGGTTCTGCGTGACCGACTCGCTGTCGCCGCCCTCGACCATCCGTCCCGCATACATCACCATCGTCTCGTCGGCGAAGTACCGCGCCGAGGCGATGTCGTGCGTGATGTAGAGGATGGCCAGGTTGAGCCGCTCCTTGAGGTCGCGCAGCAGGTTGAGGATGCCCAGCCGGATCGACACGTCGAGCATCGACACCGGCTCGTCGGCCAGCAGCGCCTCCGGGTCCGCGCCCAGCGCCCGGGCGATCGCGACCCGCTGCCGCTGCCCGCCGGACAGCTCGTGCGGGAACTTGTCGACGTAGCGCTCCGGCGGGGTGAGCGCCACCCGGGTCAGCAGGTTGGCCAGGGCCGCCTCGAGCTCCTCGGAGCTCTTCCCGGCGTTGCCGTGGATCTTCAGCGCCCGGGTCAGGTGGTAGCGGACCGTGTGCACCGGGTTGAGCGAGCCGAACGGGTCCTGGAAGATCAGCTGCACCCGGCTGACGTAGTCGCGGAACCGCCGCCCGCCGCCGACCTTCGTGGTCTCGCCGTGCAGCCGCAGGTCGCCGCCGGTGCGGGAATACAGCTGGGCGAGCAGCCGGGCGACGGTGGACTTGCCCGAGCCGGACTCGCCGACCAGGGCGGTGACCCGGCCGCGGCGCAGCGTGAAGGACACGTCGTCCACGGCGTGCACGACGGCCCGTTTGCCGGTGAAGATGTCGCTCAGCGTCCGCCGCACGGGGAAGTGCTTGGTCAGGCCCTCGGCCTCCAGCACCACCTCGCCGACCGGCACCGCCGGGCTGTCGCTCAACGTCATGGGGATGGTCCTGTCTCGGGGATGTCGTGACGGTACCGCTCCCCGGGCGACGGCGGGCCGCCCGGGGAGCGGGGTCGGATCGATCCGGTCGTCAGGCGGCCGGCTTGAGGTGCAGGATCACGTCCAGCGAGTTGGGCTGGGTCGGCTGGCCCGCGCTGTACGGGTTGGCGTCGTCCGGCCACCCGGTCCAGTGCTTGGTGCTGTAGGCGCCGCCGATGTTGTCCGCGCCGACCGGGATCATCGGGGCCTGCTCGACGAAGATCTTCTGCAGGGTCGCCAGCGCGGTCTTGCGGGTCGCGTCGTCGGTCGCGTTCTGGTACGCGCGCAGCGCCGCCGTGGCGTCCTTGTTGTCGAACCGGCCGAAGTTACCGGCGGGCGACGCGGTGCCGATCGGCTTGAGCAGGTCGCCGTCCATGATCGTGCGGTAGATGTCGTACGGCGTCGAGCCGCCGTCGGTCCAGCGGAACCCGGCGTCGAACTGACCGGCCTCGACGTTCTTGAACCACGCGTCCTGGTTGGCCTTGTCGACCGTGGCCGCGATGCCGATGGTGGCCAGGTTGGCCTTCACGATCTCCAGCGAGGTCTGGTAGTCCGACCAACCGGCGGGGTCGGTCAGGGTCAGCGTCACCGGCTTGCCCGACGGGTCCTTCAGCGTGGTGCCGTCCAGCTTGTACCCGGCCGAGGTGAGCAGCGACTTGGCGCCCTCGACGTCGACCTTGTAGTCCTTGCCCTTGTAGTCGTCGGAGATGAACGAGTCACCGGCCGGCGAGGGCAGGCCGGTCACGCTCTTGACCAGCGGGTGGAAGTAGCCGGCCTCGGCGGTGTTGAAGATGTCGTCGCGGTTGATGACCATGCCCATCGCGACGCGCAGCTTCGGGTCGTTGAACGGGGCCTTCGTGGTGTTGATGTACAGGCCGTGGATGCCCAGCACCGGCGGCGCCCAGATCTTGTGGTTGGCCGCATCCTTGTCGATGAAGACCGTCTTCACATTGGGGATGAAGACGAAGCTCCACTCGCTCTCGCCGTTGGACAGCGCCGTGGTCTGCGCGTTGTTGTCGTTGTAGGACGTGTACCGCAGCTCCTTGACCTGCGGCAGGTCCTGCCAGTAGCCCTTGTCGCGGACCGTCAGCGTCGTGGTCTGCGGGGTGAAGGACTTCAGGGTGTACGGCCCGGACCCGATCGGGTTCTTGTTGGCCTCGGTCTTCGGGTCGGAGATCTTCTCCCAGATGTGCTTGGGCACGATCGGGACCTTCGCGATCGCCTTCTGCTGGGCGACGAACTGCGAGCCCTTGAACGTGATGGTCACGTCCGAGCCGCTCACCGTGGCGTCGGTGATCGGCAGGCCCTGCTCGTTGAGCGCCTCGTTGTCACGGATGAGCTTGTAGGTGTACGCGACGTCGTCGGCGGTGACCTTCTCGCCGTCGGACCAGGTCGCGTTGTCGCGGATGGTGACCGTGACCGAGGTGTAGTCCGTGTTCCACTTCGCGGCGGTGGCCAGCCACGGCTTCATCGGGTCGGCCGGCTTGACCGGGTTCCACATCATCAGCGGCTCGTAGATCACCCACCGGTAGCCGTCCTTGGCACCGGCCGAGGTGGTGAGGAACGGGTTCTCGTTCTCGGTAAGCGGGCCGTTCGGCATACCGACGTTGAGCACGGTCGTCTGCTGGCTCTTGTTCGGGTCGTTCGGCGAGTCGCCGCACGCCGCCAGTGTGGTCGACGTGGCCAGCAATCCGGCCATGCCGAGCAGTACGGAGCGTCTGGTCAACACGGGGGTGTCTCCTTAGATACCTGGATCGACAGGTGGGGCGGACAATGGTTCGTTCGGTGCGGTATGGCGACGGGACCCTTGCGGCGCGGCCCCGCCCGATGGTGCGGCGTGGTATTCCCTCAGGTGGTGCGCCCGGGCTGCGCCGGCACGGTCGAGCCGCGCACGACGAGCGTGGTGGACAGGATGTTCGGCTCGGCCGTCAACGGCGTGCCGTCGAAATGTGCGATGAGCCGGCGGGCCGCCGTCTCGCCCATCTGTCGCATGGGCTGGCGGACGGTCGTCAGCGGCGGTTCGGTGTGCGCCGCGTGCAGGATGTCGTCGAAGCCGACCAGCGCGACGTCCGCCGGCACCGACCGGCCGGCCTGCCGCAGCGCCGCGAGGGCACCGGCGGCGGACAGGTCGTTGTGCGCGAACACCGCGTCGAACTGCAGGCCCTCGGCGAGGGCCCGGTGGATCGACCGCGCGCCGCAGTCGAAGGTGAAGTCACCCTCGAACACCAGGCGCGGGTCGACCGGCGCCCCGGCCGCGGCGAACACGTCGGCGAACCCGCCGAGCCGGTCCTGGGTGCAGCCGAACTTCTCCGACCCGGTGATCACCAGCGGCCGGCGCCGGCCGAGCTCGACCAGGTGCCGGGCGGCGAGGGCTCCGCCGGCCCGGTTGGTGGTCGCCACCGACGGCATCAGCGGCTTGTCGCCCCGATCGTCGATGAGCACCACCGGCAGGCCGCCGGCATACAGGTCGGCGAGGTAGTCCAGGGTGCCCTCCGGCTCGATCGCCAGGAGCCCGTCGAACGCCTTGCCGGAGACCTGCGCGGAGAACTGGCGCATGGACTCGGCGCCGCGGTTGCAGGTGAACAGCAGCAACCCGTATCCCTCCGACTCCACCACGTCGACCGCGCCCTGCACGACCTCACCCATCCACGGCCAGATCAGCGACGGGACGAGCATCCCGATGACCCGGGTGTGCCCCCGGGCCAGGTTGACCGCCCGCGCACTGGGCACGTAGCCCAGCTCGTCGATGACCCGGCGCACCCGTGCCGCGGTCGCGTCGTCGACCTCCCCTTTGCCGTTGAGCACCCGCGAGACGGTGGTCTTGCTGACCCCCGCCCGCGCCGCCACATCGGCGATGGTGATCGGCACGTCGCGATCCTTCCGGTGAGAGCGCTTTCTGGCAAGAGAGCGTGTTCTGGAACCGGTTCCGCAACCGGTTCCGGCACACTAAATCGGATCGCGGACAGTGGTGTCAATAACACGGATGTAACGAAACTTAACCGCGCCGCAAACCTTGCCAACCGGCTGCGCATGGTGTTTGCTCGGGATCACCGTCGATGCGTGTGCGGCCGCACCGGCGATTTCGCGCCGACCTTGACGGAAACGCTCCCATGGAGCGCTCTCACGGCCGGCCAGGGCCGCCTGCCACTTACGCCGCTGAATGACTCCGGTCCGCGCGACACACGACCGCGGCTCCCGTCAGCCACCGCTCAGGCCCGGCGATCCGATAAGTCGGGCGCTCCGCGCCACGACTTATCGGATTTTTCGCCTGACGGGGTATATGTCCAACTCGCCGACCGTAAGTCTCCGCGATCATGCACCCAACCACGGCGACACCCGCGGTTTCCCATGATCGCGGAGACAAACGGTACCCAGGCGTACATTTTGGCTCCACGATCCCGAAAAACCCGTGGTGCACGCACCCGGTTGAGCATGATCACGGAGACATAGCGCGGCGCGGGACAGTGGCGGCGGCACCGCCGGCCCTCCGCCGCGCTTCGCGCGAACCCGGACAGGCACGACCTGACGTTTGGATCGTCGACCGTGGACCGCAGGCACCGTCGGTCCGGGGCGAGCAGGGCCCCAGCGCCGCCGTGGCCGTGGCCCAGTCGCACGCCGCGGTGAGCCTGAGCGGGGCGCCAGCGCCACCGGGGCGCGCTCGGCGGCGGGGCGCTGCGGGGGGGCCGAGCCGGGTCAGCGGCGCCGTGGCCGTGTCCCGGTCGCACGGCGCCGCGGTGGGGCTGAGCGGCGGGGCGCGCTTGCCGGCGGGGCTTGCCGGCGGGGCGCTGCGGAGGCGAGCGCTGCGGAGGACGAGCTGGGTCAGCGGAGCCGGATCGTGCTGCCGTCCCCGCCGACGATCCCCGACTTCACGCGCAGCTCGGTGAAGGTCAGCCCGGTCGGCACGTCGAAGACGAGGGTCCCGGTCGCCGTCTCCCCCGGCCCGATGTCGTTGACCAGCGGCCGCGTCTTCGAGTAGTACAGCCAGGACCACTGGTCCGCCGCGTACTGCGTCCCGCCGCTGTCCCGCAGCTGCTGGTTGCCCGGCCACAGCCGGCCCGCGCTGCCCCCGGTGTTCTCCACCCGCAGGTCCGCCAGGCAGAACTGCCCGGCCGGGCGGCGGACCAGCGGCCAGTCCCCGACCTCCTTCACCCCGCACGAGAACCCCGCCAGGGTGAACTTCAGCTTCCCGTCCGTCGCCACCGGGCTCGGCTTCGGCGAAGGCGAGGGCGAACGCGAGGGCGACCGGGTCGGCGACGGCCCCGCCGCCGGCGCGCCCGCGTGTCCCCGGCCCGCCGACTCGGCCAGCTTCAACCCGCCCAGCAGGCATGCCAGCAGCGCCACCAGCGCCACCGCCGTCGCGATGCCCCGGCCGATCCGCCGCGGCCGCCGGCGGGGCGGCGGAGGCGGCACCAGCGGCACCGACCACCCGCCCCCGGCCGGATCGGCCCGCGTCCCACCCCGGGCGCCGCCGCCGTACCCCGCCGCGAAGCCGCCCGTCCCGGACCCGCCCGCCGTGGCCCGGCCGGTCCCAAAAGTCCCAGAAGTGGCGAACCGCTCCGTCGCCGGCGCGTGGGCCCGCACCGGTGCCGAACCGGGCGCGAACCCGGCCGGGCCGCCACGGCGGCGTACCCCCGGCACCGGATGCGACACCCGGGCCCGGCCCGAGTCCCGGACCGACGCGGCGACCTGAGCCGCCGCCGGATCCCGCTGCCCGACGAGGGCCAGCAGCACCTGCTCCGCGGTCGGGCGCGCCGCCGGGTCGGCCCGCAGCGCCCGGTGTACCACCGCGGCGAGAGACTCGTCGAGACCCGCCAGGTCCGCCGGGTCACCGGCCCGGGACGGCATCCGCCCCGTGCCCGCCCAGGCCACCAGCAGACCCCACCCGTAGACGTCGCTGGCCTGGCTCGGCGCGGCACCGGCCAGCTGCTCCGGCGCCAGCCAGCCCGGCGTGCCGAAGTTCGGCCCCGACGCCGCCGCGTGCCCGTGCCGGCGGGCCACCCCGAAGTCGATCACCTTCGGCCCGAACGGCGACAGCAGCACGTTGCGCGGGCTCAGGTCGGCGTGCACCAGCCCGACCGCGTGGATCGCGGCCAGCGCGGCCGCCACCCCCACCGCGACCGCCGCCACATGGCCGTCGAGCGGGCCGTGCACGGTCACGTAGTCGTGCAGCGACGGGCCGGGCACGTACTCGGTCACCAGGTGCGGCACCGGGCCGTCCAGGTCGACGTCGAGCACCCGCGCGGTGCAGAACCCGGCCACCCGCGACGCCGCGGCCGCCTCCGCGGCGAACCGCTCCCGGAACACCGGGTCGCCGCCCAGCTCCGGATTGATCACCTTCAGCGCGACCTCGCGCCCGTCCGGGCGCACCGCCAGGTAGACCGTGCCCATCCCGCCGACGCCGAGCACGCCGCGCAGCCGGTACGACCCGACCACCGCCGGGTCACCGGCGCGCAGCGGCGCGGGCGAGTCCCCCATGGAAGCCATGGTGCCTCACCCGCGCACACCGGACGACCGACATCGCCGCCCAGCCCCCGCCGGAGCTACGCGGCGCCGGCCCGGCGGGCGGCCAGCAGCGCCGCCCCGGCGATCCCCGCGTTGTTCTGCAACGCCGCCGGCACCACCTTCGTCGGCACGTCGACCAGGTGCAGGAAGCGGTCCGCCTTCTTGCTGACCCCGCCGCCGACAATGATCAGATCCGGCCACAGCAGGGCGTGCAGATGGCGCAGGTACGTCTGCACCCGCTCCGCCCACTCGGTCCACCCCAGATTCTCGCTCTCCCGCACCCGGTCCGACGCGTAGTCCTCCGCGTCGCCGCCATGCAGGTGCAGCCCGTGCAGGTGCAGATGCCCGAACTCGGTGTTGGGCACCAGCCGCCCGTCGATGAACAGCGCGCTGCCGATCCCGGTGCCGAACGTCACCATGACGACCAGCCCGCCGACGCCCTTGCCCGCGCCGTACTCCATTTCCGCGACCCCGGCCGCGTCGGCGTCGTTGAGCACCGTCACCGGCCGGCCCAGCGCCTCCGCGAACAGCCGCTCCGCCGGCGCGTCCACCCACGACGCGTCCACGTTCGCCGCCGTCTTCGTCACCCCGTGCTGCACCACCGCCGGGAACGTGATCCCCACGCTCGCCGCCGGGCCGAACGCCCCGGCCACCGACTCCACCGTCTTCACCACGCTGGCGACGTCGGCCGGCTGCGGCGTCTCGATCCGCACCCGCTCCGCGGTGAACATACCGGTGGCCGGATCGACCGGCGCCCCCTTGATCCCCGAACCGCCGATGTCGATTCCCAGGACGACCACAGCTGCTCCTCCACGCCCGTACCTTGGCTAAACCTGCTTGCCGTAGCACCCAATCATGGCCGGAACCCGCAATGATCACCGGGGAAGCCCCAGACGCTCAGCCCGGATAGGCGCCCACCGCGTCGCGGATCTCCGCCCCCGCCGCCGCGTCCGCCGAGCGGGCACAGTGCGCACAGCAGTAGAACCGGCCCGCCACCTCCGAACCGTGCCCCACGATCCGGGTACCGCAGTGCTCACAAACCGGCGCCAGCTTCTGGATCGCACACTCGAACGAGTCGAACGTGTACGTGCCACCGCCCACCGTGTGCACCTCGAACGCCAGGTAGTAGTCGTTGCCGCAGGTCTCACAGACCGCCATCACAGAACCCCCCGTGGTTGCCTGCGCGCCAGCCTCACCCGCCCACGCCCGCACCGCAACCGGTTCAGGCCGGCCTCCCCCGCCGGATCACCAACAGGGCGACGTCGTCGTCCTGGGTACCGTCACCCAGATCGTCCAGCAACGCGTCGCAGAACTCCTCCAGATCCCCCGTCCCACCGCCCACCAGCGCCGCGCACAGCCGGTCCAGCCCCTCGTTGAACGTGTGCCCCCGCCGCTCGATCAGCCCGTCCGTCACCAGCACCAGCAACTCCCCGGGCCCCAGCGTGAACACCGTCTCCGCGTCATGCGGCGTCGGCACCCCCAGCAGCGCCACCCGACCCTCCACCAGCGCCGCCCGCCCACCCGCCACCCGCAGCGGCGGCGGATGCCCGGCGTTGGCCAGCCGCACCTGCCCGCTGCCCAGCTCCAGCCGCAACAGGCACATCGTCGCGATCTCCTCCGGCAGGAACCGCAGCATCATCCGGTTCAGCCGCTCCAGCGTCAGACCCGGCGCGTGGTCCTCCGCCAGGTACGCCCGCAGCGCGTGCCGCACCTCCGCCATGATCGTCGCCGCCCGCAGCGAATGCCCCGCCACATCGCCGATCGCCGCAACCAGATGCCCCTCCACCGCCACGACCTCGTAGAAATCCCCGCCCACCGACGCGTGCTCGCTCGCCGGCCGGTACCGCACCGCGATCTCATAGCCCGGCACCGACGGCAGCGATGCCGGCAGCATGCTGCGCTGCAACGTCAGCGCCGTGCGCCGCTCCTCGTCATAGGAGCGCAACGCCTCCACCGCCAGCGCCATCGCCTGCCCCAGCTGCCGCAGCACATCCGCGTCGTCGTCACCGAACCCGGCCGCCGGCACCGCGATGTGCAGCGGCTCCCGGCCCGCCTTGGCCCGCGCCACCACCCGCCACACCGGCCCGCCCCACCACGGCCCGTCCTCCTGCCGGAACAACACCGTCCCCGCCCGCCCCGACAGCGGATCCCGCTCGTACTGCTCCCGCAACGCCGCCCGCACCCGCGGCGCCCCCTCCGGCCCCGCCACCTGCACCGCCAGCGCCCCCGTCTCCGGCGACGACGCCGCCACCGCGGCCGCCGACTCGAACACCGACGCCGCACCCACCGCCCCCAGCGCCAGCAGCTCCGGCAGCCGCGCCGCCGCGTTGATCGCCGCCGTCGTCTCCACCAGCCGGGTCAGCCGCCCGGCCAGCCGCTCCGCCCGCTGCCGCGCCCGCGAATACCGCAGCACCGCCCCCACCGTCGCCAGCAGCTCGTCCGGGTCGATCGGCTCGGCCAGATACGCATCCGCGCCCCGGGTCAGCCCCTGCGTGCGATCCACCGCGTGCACCGCCGACGCCGAAATGTGAATCACCGGTACCGCCGCCGTCCGCGGATCCTCCTTGATCCGCTCCGCCACCTCGAACCCGTCGATGTCCGGCAGCCGCACGTCCAGCACCACCAGCTCGGCGCCGCCCGCACCGCCCCGCAGCAGCTCGAGCGCCTCCGCCCCGGTCGCCGCCTCGATGACCCGATGCCCCGCCCGCCGCAGCCAGCTCGTGATCACATACCGCTTCGACGGGCTGTCGTCGACCACCAGGATGTCCGCCGGCGAGTTCACGGCCCCTCCAGCCCGGCCACCAGGTCCGCCACCACCCGCCGGGACAGCCCCTCCTTCGCCACCACGGCCCGCGCGTGCCCCAACACCCCGGCCGGGAACTCCGCCACGTCCGCCGCCGTCACCACGAACACCGGGATCGCCGCGAGCTCGCCGGAGCCCGCCAGGGACCGCAGCAGCTGCGTACCGTCCCCGCCCGGCATCCGCAGGTCCAGGAAGATCACCGACGGGCGCTCCCGCGCCGCGATCGCCAGCCCCGCCCGCACGTCCGCCGCCTCGCTCACCCGCTCCGCGATCCCGTCCAGCAGCTGCCGCAACAGGTGCCGCGCCGCCGGGTCGTCGTCCACCACCAGCGCCCGCTCCACCCGCGGCACCGGCCCCTCCACCGCCTCCGGCACTGCCGGGCGCAGCGGCAGCTCCAGCGTGAACGTGCTGCCCTCCCCCGGCTCGCTGACCATCGTCAACACCCCGCCCAGCAACGCCGCCAGCCGCCGCGCATACGGCAACCCCAGCCCCGTCCCGCCCGCCTGCCGCGCCCCCCGCACCTGATGGAACTCCTCGAACACCCGCCCCTGCTCCTCGTGCGGGATGCCGATCCCGGTGTCGGCCACCGCGATCGACAGCCGCCCGCCGTCCACCCACGCACCCATCCCGACCGTGCCCCGATCGGTGAACTTCAACGCATTGGTCAACAGGTTGCGCAGAATTTGCGTCAGCAGTACCTCATCCGAGACCAGCCCCACGACCGGCGGATCCGCCACCTCGAGCTCGACCCCCGCCCTCGCCAAGGGCCGCAGCGTGCCCCGCAACTGCCCGAACACCGCCGCCAGGTCCACCGGCGCGAGGCTCGGCTCGATCCGCCCCGACTCCGCCTTCGCCAGATCCAGCAGATCGTTCACCCGCGCCAGCAGGTCCGCCGCCGAACCCTGCACCAGATCCAGCTGATGCCGCTGCTCATTCGACAACGGCTCCGACCGCGGATCCAGCAGCAACCGGCTCAACCCGATGACCGCCGTCACCGGCGCCCGCAGCTCGTGCGACACGTTCGCCAGGAACCGGCTCTTCGCCTCGTTCGCCTCCCGCAGCTGCGCCGAACGCTCATCCAGCTCCGCATACAGCGCCACCACACCCTGGTTGGTCTGCTCCAGCTCCTCCGACAGCTGCGTGTACAACGCCATGACGCCCCGGTTCGTCTCCTCCAGCTCGGCGTTGAGCTGCAACAGCTCGTCCCGGTGCGCCTGCACCTGCTCCAGCGCCACCATCAGCTGCCGGTTCTGCACGCTCAGCTCGTCCAGCGCCGTCGTCGGCGCGCTGCGCTCCAGCTCCTCGCGCACCCGCTCCAACCGCTGCGGCCCCACCTGCGCCGGCAGCCGCCGCGCCAGCACGATCCGCTCGTCCTCCACGCGCACCTCATCCATCAGCCGGCCGGCCGCCGCGACCCCCTCCGCGCTGTGCATACCCAACGCCGCCGCCGCGGACACCACGATCACCAGCGCCGGCCGCGGCCCCGCCACCGCCGAGAACGTCACCTCCGCCCCCAGCACCTCCCGCCCGATCTCGCTCAGCGCCGTCGCCACCCGCACCTGGTCCTGATGCTCCATCCCCAGCGCCGCCGCCACCTCCCGCCCCCGCTGCCGCAGCACGAACACGTCGTGCTCCTCCCGCAGCACCATCCGCAGCACCGGCACCCCGGAGCCGGTCACGGCAGCTCACCGCCGCGCGCCACCGCCACGCACGCGTCGTCACGGCGCACCCCGGCGTCGCGCAGCAACACCGCCGCCGCCACCACCGGCTCCTGCCGCGCCAGCCCCGGCGCGTCCCGCAGGCTCCACCGGTCCGACACCCCGTCGGAGTGCAGCACCACGATCGCCTCCGCCGGCAGCTCGTAGCCGAACTCGCGCACCACGCGCGACTGATGCCCGACGATCCCGGGCATGCTCACCATGCCCCGCCGCTCCCCATCCGGAAACGCGATCGTCCCCGCCACGTTCCCCAGCCCCGCGAACACCACCGAACCCGCCGCCACCCGCGCCACCGACACCGCCGCCCCCCGCGTATGCGACACCGCCCGGTGCAGCTGCTCCAGCACCGCCCCCGGCGCCTCCAGCGACGAGCCCAGGAACGTGTCCACCACCGCCGCCGACGCCGCCGCCGCGAGCGACCCGTGCCCCAGCCCATCCGCGACCAGCACCAGCAGCGAACCGTCCCCGGCCAGCCGCGCCGCGAACCGGTCCCCGCACACCTTCTCCCCCGTGATCGGCCGCGACAGCCCACCCACCCGCCCCCGCTGCGCGGGAGCCCCGGCCGCCGGCCACAGCTGCGCCACGAACACCGTCCCCCGCCCCGGCTGCGACCAGCCCCACGCCCGATCCGACAGCCGCCGCACCGCACCCAGCCCGATACCCAGGGTCCCCGCCGTCGAATGCCCGTCCGCCACACTGAACGGCAGATCCGCCATCCCCGGCCCGCCGTCCACCGCCACCAGCTCGACCCCGCCCACCTCCCCCCGCCGAAGGCAGCGCACCGACAGCGCACCGGAATCCGCGTGCCGGTACAGGTTCGACGCCAGCTCCGCCGCCACGATCGCCACCTCACCGGCCCGCTGGTCCGAAAACCCCAGCCGACGCGCGCAATCCACCGCCACCCGCCGCGCGATCCCCGCCGCCCCCGCGTCGTCGACCGCCACCCAGCCCAGCTCCTCCACCGTCGGCGGCGCCGGCGCGGCGCTCACCGGGCCCACTTCGTCACCGCGACACGGGTACCGCTACCGGCCGCGGTGTCGATCTCGAACTCGTCCACCAGCCGCCGCGAACCGCTCAACCCCAGCCCCAACCCGCTCCCCGTGGTATAGCCGTCGGTGAACGCCAACGCCAGATCCGCGATCCCCGGCCCCGAGTCCACGAACTCGGCCCGCACCCCGGCCCGCCGCCCGTTGTGCACCCCCACCACCAGCGCAAACCCGCCCCCGCCGTGGATCAGCGTGTTCCGCGCCAGCTCGCTCGCCGCCGTGACCAGCTTCGTCTGATCCACCAGCGGCAGCCGCGCGGCCACCGCGGCGACCCGCACCGCCTGCCGGACCCGCACGACATCCTTGTCGTCGGCGATCTCCAGCCGCTGCGGCTCCCCCAACACGTCAGACAACGTCGTCCTCGGCCACCACGATCACCCCGACGCCGTGGATCTGCTTCGTCTCGGCCAGGATCTCCAGCGCCTTGTCCACGTTGAGCGCCGTGCGCACCCCGTTCAGCGACAACCCCAGCTCCACCAGCGTGATCGCCACCGCCGGCCGCATACCCACGACCACCGTCTCCGCGTCGAGCACCCGCGACACCGCCGCGATCGTCGAGAGCATCCGCCCGATGAACGAGTCCACGATCTCCAGCGCCGAGATGTCGATCACCACACCGTGCGCACCGGTCTCCACGATCCGCTCCGACAGGTCCTCCTGCAGCTGCAGCGCCGTCTGGTCGTCCAGATCGATCTGGATCGACACCAGCAGGATGTCGCCGATCTTCAGGACGGGCACCCGGTCCATCAGGCCGCCTTGCGCTTGACGAAGTCCACGCCGCTGGCCCGCAGCGCGTGCACCAGCGCATCGGCCAGCGTCGCCTTCGTCACGATGTCACCGAACTCGATGCCCAGCGCCACCACCGTCTGCGCGATCTGCGGCCGGATGCCGGAGATGATGCACTCGGCGCCCATCAGCCGCGCCGCCACCACCGTCTTGAGAATGTGCTGCGCCACCTGCGTGTCCACCGCCGGTACCCCGGTGATGTCCACGATCGCGAACCCCGACCCGGTGTCCACCAGCGTCTGCAGCAGCTTCTCCATCACCACCTGCGCCCGGGCCGAGTCCAGCGTGCCGACCAGCGGCACCGCCACCACCCCGTCCCACAGCTTCACCACCGGCGTCGACAGCTCGAGCAGCTGCTCGGTCTGGTCGGCGATGATCGCCTCGCGGGCCTTGGCATAGGTGTCGAAGGTGAACAGGCCCATCTCGTCGACCAGCAGCGACAGCACCAGGAAGTCGGCCGACACCTGCCCGGCGTCCTCGGCCCCGGCCAGGGCCAGCACCACCTGCTTGACCGCGAACACCAGGTTTGCCGTCTCGGTCGGCGTGAACCCCTGCCGCGCCCACGACCGGGACAGCTCGGCCAGCGTCGCCCGCGACTCGCCGCCGTGCGTGCCGGCCAGCTCCCCGTCGCCGCCGTCGCCGAGCATGCCCAGCAGCGCCGTATACACCTCGCGGACCTGGTAGGCCAGCTCGGCGTCGGTGAGCCGGCCCCGCAGCGTCCGCGCGGCGGTCTCGGCCCAGCGCTTCAGGATCTCGTCCTCGTGCGATCGCAGGAGCGCGCTGAGCCGCTGCCTTGCCTCGGCGTCCACCTTCACCCGTCCATTCCCCCTCCGAATTGCGCGGATTCGCAGTGGACGCTACCGCCCGCCGCCCGGACAGGCGAACGCAGACACCTATTTGTCGTCCAGCACACTTCACGTGCACTTCGCGTGTGCGCGATTACGTCGCGTAATGCATCCTAGGAACCTAGGTCCTCAAGTTTGCTCCGGTTATGGCTCAAACCTCGATCGGCAGCTCGTACACCTCGGTCGTGGGGTGGCCGGCCCGCTCGTGCACCCGCATCACGGCCTCCTTGCTCGGCCCCGTCGACAGGCAGAACACCTTGCCCGACTCCGGGTCCAGCCACGCCCGCTCGAAGTGCACACCTTCCTCGCCCTCGATGGCGAGGTCGGCCTCGTGCGCCTCCGCCAGCTGCTCCGCGGTCACGCCGACGAACCCGTCGTGCACGTCCATGAACCTGGCCATCGCGGCCCCCAATCGGTCCTCCGGAGTGCCCTGCGCGCCCCGGCCGGCCTCCAGGTTTCCGGCCACCCGGCCATCCGCGCATCGGTACGTCGACCTACCGAGCCCGCCGCAGCCGGTTTCCGGGGCTTTCCTCATACGATCCCTGACATGCGCGGTGCGTACCCGGCAGGCGGCCGGCAAGTGAGCCCGGCCCTGGTGGGCCGCGACGACCTGCTCGCCCTCGCCGCCCGCCGCCTGGCCGAGGCCACCGAGGGGCGCGGCCACCTGCTCCTGCTGGCCGGTGAGGCGGGCATCGGCAAGACCCGCCTGCTGCACGAGCTGCTGGCCCGCACCACCGCCGCGGCCTACGTGGCCGGCGCCTTCCCCGGCGACGGCGAGGTCGCCGGCGGCCTGCTCACCGACCTCGCCGTCGAACTCCGCGCCCACGCCGCTCGCTCAACGCCCGGAGCACGCTCCAACCACGCCGCTCGCTCAAGGCCCGAAGCGCCAGCGGAGCTCGCCGGCCACGCGGCGCCCGGAATGCTCTCGGATTCCGCCGCCCGCGCAGTATCCGACAAAATGATGATAAGTCCGATAAGTCCGGCGCCTCCGGCGCCGGACTTATCGGAAATTTCGGGTTTGCCCCACAGAGGAGCCCTTGCTCCGCCACCCGCCGAAGACCAGCCTCCGGGGGCCGGCCACCCGGGCGAGCCGGACACCGCGGCCAAGGCGGCCGGCGAACGGCTGCTCGAGCGGCTGCGCCACCGCGACGAGGACGGCGACGCGCACCGCCGCCGCCGTACCCTCGCCGCCGAGCTGGCCGAGGCCCTCCTCGCCATCGCCGGGCCGCCCGGCGGCGGGCCCGTGATCGTCGCGCTCGAAGACCTGCATTGGGCCGACGACCTCACCCTCGACGTGCTCGAACGCGCCGCCCGCCGCCTGCTGGCGGTGCCGATGCTGCTCGTGTGCACGTACCGCAGCGACGAACTCTTCCCCGGCGCGCCGCTGCGGCGGGTGCGCGCGCGCCTGCTCAACCAGCGCCTCGCCGAGGAGGCGCGGCTCGCCCGGCTCGACGCCGGCGGCACCGCCGCCATGCTCGCCGCGATCACCGGGGCGGCGCCGCGGCCCGCCGTGGTCGAGGCGGTGTTCGCGCGCAGCGACGGCATCCCGCTGCACGTGGAGGAGTTCGCGGCGGCGGTGGGAGCCATCGGCGCGGTACCACCGCCGCAACCACAGGCGCTCCCGGAAACCCTGGCGGACGCGGTGCGGGCCCGGGCCGAGACGCTGCCGCCCGGGGCCCGGCGGGTGGCGGGCGCGGCCGCGGTGATCGGGCGGCAGTTCGGCCTCAGCCTGCTCAACACGGTCGCCGGGGAGACCGCCGAGGACCTCGACGAGGCGCTGCGCGAGCTGCAGGACCGGTTCTTCGTGGAGCCCCGCGGCGACGGCGACACGTTCGACTTCCGCCACGCGCTGATCCGCGACGCGCTGTACGCCGACCTGCCCCCGCTGCACCGCCGCCGGCTGCACCGGCGGGCGGCCGAGGCGGGGCCGGCGCACGGGCTCGGCGACGCGCACGTCAGCGACCACTACGAGCGCGCGCACCTGCCCGGCGCGGCGTACCGGCATGCGCTGGCCGCGGCGCGCGACGCGACGGCGGTCTCCGCGCACCGGGAGGCGGTGGAGGCGTACCGGCGGGCCCAGCGCACCACCCCCGGCGACACGCCGCCGCCGGAGCGGGCCGCGCTGCTGGCCGGGCTCGCCGCCGCGCTCGCCGCGATCGACGACAACCGGGCCGCGGAGGCGGCGTACACGCAGGCGGTCGCGCTGCTGCGCCGCTCGGCCCGGCCCGGCGCGGCGGCGCGGCTGGTGCCCGCCCTGATCGCGGTCCGCCACCTGCTCGGCGCCGCGCTGCCGGAGCGCGCCGGGCAGCTGCGGGCCGCGCTGGGCGAGGCCGAGGACCGGGCCGGCCGGGAGGCGATCGAGGAGGCGCTCGCCGCCGCGTACATGCTGGACCGCCGCCTCGACGAGGCGATGCGACACCGGCCGGGCGGCGCCACCCTCGGCGTGGTGCTCGTCTTCTCCGGGCGGATGGCGGAGGGCTGGCAGGCCCTCGACGCGGCGATCCGGGCCGCCGACGGCGCGGGCGAGGAGGCGGCGGCCGCCCGCGGGTACCGGATGCTCGGCACCTCGGCGTCGGTCCTGGTGGAGTACGACCTGGCCGCCCGCCGGCTGCGGGAGGGCATCGCCTACGCGGAGCGGACCGAGCGGTACAACGACCGCAACTACATGACCGCCCACCTGGCCCACGTGCGCTGGGCGACCGGCGACCCGGACGGCGCCGAGGCGCTCGCCCGCGAGTCCCTGGCGCACGGCGAGGGCGGGGTGACGACGCTGATCACCGCCGAGTACGTGCTCGGGTACTGCGCACTGACCCGCGCCGACCTCCCAGCCGCCCGCGCGCACCTGACCGAGGCGCTGCGGCACGCCGAGCCGATGGCCGAGCTGCAGCGGGTCTCCCCCGCCCTGTGGGGCCTGGCCGAACTGGCGCTGCGCGAGCCGGGCGAGCCGCCGCGGACCGCCGTGGACCTGGTCGAGCGCGGGTACGCATTCTCCGCCGAGGTCCGCGACGCCGCCTACCTGTTCCCGCACGTGGTGACCGGGGTGCGGGCGTACCTGGCGGCGGGCGATCCGGCCGGCGCCCGGGACTGGGCGGCGCG
The DNA here is from genome assembly GCF_050948465.1 of Dactylosporangium sp. CA-092794. Lineage (NCBI taxonomy): Bacteria > Bacillati > Actinomycetota > Actinomycetes > Micromonosporales > Micromonosporaceae > Dactylosporangium > Dactylosporangium sp. CA-092794. Next base: position 6,742,109 of record NZ_CP192044.1, read on the forward strand.
CACGGAGCGGCTGCTGCGGGAGCGCGGCATCCCCGGCACCCTGCCGGCGATCGACCACGCCGCCGGATTGCTGCGGTTGTACTCCGGGCAGACCGGCCGGGCCCGCGAGTCCCTCGAACGGGCCCGGGCCGGCTGGCAGGAGCGGCGGCGCGCCTGGGAGGGCGGGCAGGTGCTGCTCGACCTGGCCCGCTGCGCGACCCGCTCGCGCCGCCCGGCCGACGCCGCGGCGCTGGCCCGGCAGGCCGCCGGCGCACCGGCGGCCGACCCAGCGGGCGGTCCCGGCCCGCTGTCGCCGCGGGAACTGGAGGTCGCCCGGCTCATCGCCGGCGGGCTCACCAACCGCGAGATCGGCGCCGCGCTGCACATCGCGCCGAAGACCGTGGCCGCGCACGTCGAGCACATCCTGACCAAGCTCGGCGTCAAGGGCCGCGCCCAGGTGGCGGCCTGGGTCGCGCGTTTGTAGCGTCGCGTTTATAGAGTTGCCAGTCGCGTCTCGCGCTGGGCAGACTCGATCGCCTCGCCCCGGGTGTCGGCCAGCCACACCGCCGGGCCGGCCGGGCCGCCGACCCGCTGCAGCAGGCCGGTCTCGTCGGTCCAGGCGACCAGCGGCACCGGCTGACCCTGTCCGGTCTGCCAGCCGATCACCCGGCCGGCGTGGATGTCGGTGCCGTCCGAGGTGGCCAGCCACAGCGGCGTGCCCTGCGAAACGATCGTCATGCCCCGGGTGATGCCCCGGCGACGGAGGGTACAACCATGGATGATGACCTCGAGGCGCTGCTGCGCGAGGGGGCGAGCGTGCCCGTGGCGGGCTGGGACTTCTCCTGGTTCGCCGGTCGGGCCACCGAGGAGCGGCCGCCCTGGGGGTACGCCCGCCTCCTGGGCGAACGCCTCGGAACCGCTCGGGCCGCCCTGGACGTGCAGACCGGCGGCGGCGAGGTGTTCCGCGAGGCCCTGTCGGCGGCGGCCGCGGCCGGCGGCGGGCCCGCCCGGGTGGCGGCCACCGAGTCCTGGCCGCCCAACGCGGCCCTGGCCCGCGCCGCCCTCACCCCGTTCGCCGCGGAGGTGGCGCAGGTCGCCGACGACGCCCCGCTGCCGTTCGGCGACGGCGCGTTCGACCTCGTCAGCTGCCGGCACCCGACGGTGGTCGGCTGGGCGGAGATCGGCCGGGTGCTCGCGCCCGGCGGCACCTACCTGGCCCAGCACGTCGGGGTCGGCACCGCCGCCGCGGTCACCGACTTCATGATGGGCCCGCAGCCGATCGGCGACGGCCGCAGCGTGGCCCGCGCGGTCGCCGGCGCCACCGCGGCCGGCCTCGAGGTCGCCGACGTGCGCACGGCGACGCTGCGGATGGAGTTCTTCGACGTCGCGGCGGTCGCGGTGTATCTGCGCAAGGTCATCTGGATCGTCCCGGAGTTCTCCATCGAGGGGTACCGCGACCGCCTGGCCGCCATGCACGCACTCATCCGCGAGGAGGGTTCGTTCGTCGCGACGACCGCGCGGTACCTGATCGAGTGCCGTAAGCCACACGGAGTGGACGGATGGTGAACGCTCGTTGGGCCGCCGGGGATAGTTTGTTGGCGAAGAGCACACCCGCCGCTGCTGCAGGAGAAGTCTCATGAGCGACTCGTCCGTCAACGTCACCGTGACCGGCGCGGCCGGCCAGATCGGCTACGCGCTGCTGTTCAGAATTGCTTCCGGGCAACTGCTCGGCGCGAATACCCGGGTCAAGCTGCGCCTGCTGGAGATCCCCCAGGCCGTCCGCGCCGCCGAGGGCACGGCCCTGGAGCTGGAGGACGGCGCGTTCCCGCTGCTGGCCGGCGTGGACGTGTTCGACGACCCGAAGCAGGCCTTCTCCGGCGCCAACGTGGCCCTGCTCGTCGGCGCCCGCCCCCGCACCAAGGGCATGGAGCGCGGCGACCTGCTCGAGGCCAACGGCGGCATCTTCAAGCCGCAGGGCGAGGCGATCAACTCCGGCGCCGCCGACGACATCAAGGTCCTCGTCGTGGGCAACCCGGCCAACACCAACGCCCTCATCGCCCAGCGCCACGCGCCGGACGTGCCGGCCGAGCGGTTCACCGCCATGACCCGCCTGGACCACAACCGGGCGATCGCCCAGCTGGCCAACAAGCTCGGCGTGCCGGTCTCCGAGATCACCAAGGTCACGATCTGGGGCAACCACTCCGCCACGCAGTACCCGGACCTCTTCCACGCCGAGGTCTCCGGCAAGAACGCCGCCGAGGTGGTCAACGACCAGCAGTGGCTCACCGACGAGTTCATCCCCCGCGTGGCCAAGCGCGGCGCCGAGATCATCGACGTCCGCGGCGCCTCCTCGGCCGCCTCGGCCGCGTCGGCCGCCATCGACCACGTCTACGACTGGGTGAACGGCACCCCGGAGGGCAACTGGACCTCGGCCGCCATCGTCTCCGACGGTTCGTACGGCGTCCCCACCGGCCTGATCTCGTCGTTCCCGGTCACCGCCCGCAACGGCCACTGGGAGATCGTCCAGGGCCTCGACATCGACGAGTTCTCCCGCGCCCGCATCGACGCCTCGGTCGCGGAACTGGAGGAGGAGCGGGCCGCCGTCGAGCGCCTCGGCCTGATCTGAGCTCCTCCACTGCTCTCACCCTCACCGGGCGGGCGGTCCTTCACCGGACCCCCGCCCGTTTGCTTCAGTAGCTCGCGCTCTCGTGGGGGGGGCGCTCTGCTGGGGGGGTGTCGTGGCTCAACTGCTGGCTGTGTGGCGCTCTCCTGGGGGCGCTCTAGTGGGCGCGCTCTGCTGGAGGCCGGCGGTGGCTCGGCTGCTGGCTGGCTTGGGGCTCTCTCGGGGCGGGCGCTCGGCCGGGGGCCGCGAGGCGGCGGCATTCCGACGTAGGCTCGTCGGGTGCCGTCGCGCCGCTCCACCACAGCCACCTCGCCAGCCGCCAGCTCCCCGGCCGCCGACGCGACCTCCGCGGCCCAGGCCGACACCGCGCCGCCCACGGGCGGCAACGAGCCGGGCATCGCCGAGGTCCGCCGCGCCCGCCGGATCCTGCGGCTGCTGACCGCCCGCTACCCGGACGTCCGCCTGGAGCTGGACTTCGCCTCCCCGCTGCAGCTGCTCGTCGCGGCGCAGCTGGCCGCACAGACCCTCGACGAACGCGTCAACGCGGTGACGCCGATCCTGTTCGAGCGCTACCCGACCGCCGCCGCCCTGTCCGAGGCCGACCCGGCCGACATGGAGCAGCTGCTGGTCCCCGTCGGCTGGTACCGCCAGAAGACCCGCAACCTGATCAAGCTCGCCGCCACCCTGGTCGAACGCCACGACGGCGAGGTCCCCGCCACCCTCGACGAGCTGGTCGCCCTGCCGTGGATCGGCCGCAAGACCGCCAACATGGTCCTCGGCAACGCCCTCGGCACCCCCGCCATCTCCGTCGACACGCATACGGCCCGCGTAGCCCACCGCCTGGGCTGGGCCCCGGCCAAGGACCCGGAGGCAACGGAGGCCGCCATCGCCGCCCGCTTCGACAAGAAGGACTGGGTGACGCTCAACCTCCTGCTCATCCTGCACGGCCGCCGCACCTGCCACTCCCAGAAACCGGCCTGCGGCGCATGCCCGCTCGCCGCGGAGTGCCCCTCCGCCGGCATCGGCGAAACCGACCCGGAAAAGGCCCGCGCCCTCCTGAAGTAGCCCGCAGCCGGCCGAGCCCGATCGCCACGACGCGTCAGCTGCGGAAGACCGCCCACGAGTCGCCACGCCCGTAACCGGCAGGACGCTCCGCGCCCGCCGCCAGCATCGCCGGCCGCCCGGTGACCGGCCACGGCGGCCGCGGCACCCGCCGGCCGACGCGGTCCGCGTCGACTCGCCCGGAGCCCCACCCGCCCCGGAGTTCGCTCATCACCGGCCCGATGGCGGCAGGCTGGCCGCCAAGTCACTCCAAGCCGTCGGCCGCCCGGTCGTAAGGTAACTATTCAGGTGGTTGGCGGCAGGGACTTGATCGTCTGGGTGGTTTAGGGCACGGTGTCCGTTGTGAGTGCCGGTCCGCGTCCCAGCTATGACGAGTTGGCGGCGTTGGTGGTGGTCCAGGCTGAGCAGATCGCGGTGTTGCGGGCGCGGGTGGCGGAGTTGGAGCGGCGGTTGGGGCTGGACTCGCACAACTCGTCGAAGCCGCCGTCCTCGGATGGGCTGGGGAAGCCGGCGCCGCGGTCGCAGCGGCGGGCGGCGGGCCGCCGGGCGGGCAAGCAGCCCGGCGCGCCGGGTGCGGCGTTGACACAGGTGGATGAGCCGGATGCGGTGGTGGATCACCGGCCGGTGGCGTGCGCCGGGTGCGGTGAGGTCCTGGCCGGTGTCGCGCCGGTCGGGTTCGAGGCGCGGCAGGTGTTCGACCTGCCGCCGATGCGCTTGGCGGTGACCGAGCACCGGCTGTGGCGGTGCGCCTGCGCGTGCGGGACGCACACCACAGCCGCGGCGCCGGTGGGGGTGGACGCGCCGGCGCAGTACGGGCCGTCGATCGCGGCCCTGACGGTCTATCTGCTGGTCGGCCATCACACGCCGGTGGACCGTACCGCGCAGATCCTGGCTGATCTGTTCGGTGCGGCGCCGTCGGCGGGGTGGATCGCCGGGCTGACCGGGCGCGCCGCGACCCGGCTGACCGGCTTCACGCAACGGCTGCGGCAGGTCCTGCGCACCGCGGCGGTGGTGCATTTCGACGAGACCGGGCTGCGGGTGGCCGGCCGGCTGCGGTGGCTGCACGTGGCCTGCACCCCGCTGGGCACCTTCTACCACCTGGACGACAAACGCGGCCGGGACGCCATCGACGTCATCGGTGTGCTCACCGCGCTGGGCGCGGGCCAGACCGCGGTCCACGACGGCTTCAAGTCGTACCTGCACCCCGCCTACGACACCGCCGGGCATGCCTTGTGCAACGCTCACCACCTGCGGGAACTGGACGGCTGGGCCGAACACGACCCGGCCCACACCTGGGCCGGGACCCTGGCCGGGCTGCTCCGCGAGGGCAAACACCAGGTCAACCAGGCCGTCGCCGCCGGCCGGGACCGTCTCGACCAGACCGTCCTGACCGATCTGCTGCACCGCTGGGACCAGGCCGTCCAGGCCGGCTACGCCGCCAACCCACCCCCACCAGCGGCGGCCGCGGCAAGATCCTCGCGCTGATCGACCGGATGCACGGATTCCGGCGCGAGATCTGGCGCTTCGCCCACACCTTCACCGTCCCGTTCGACAACAACCAAGCCGAACGCGACATCCGCATGGTCAAAATCCAGCAGAAGATCTCCGGCGGCTGGCGCACCCCCACGGCGCCCAGCACTGGCTGACCGTGCGCAGCTACGTCTCCACCGTGCGCAAAAACGGCCTGCACGTCCTCACCGCCCTGCGCGACGCCCTCACCGGCAACGCCTGGCTCCCACCCCAACCTGAATAGTTACGTCGTAAGTCTCCGTGATCATGCAGTCTCGCCGTCGACACCAAGGCTTTTTCATGATCGTGGAGACTTTTGGTACACATAGGTACGGTTTGTCTCCGCGATCATGAAAAAGTCGGCGAACGGCGGCGAGACGCGCATGATCACGGAGAGTTGTGGTCGGGGCCCGTCGGTGCGGCAGCGCTCGGCGGGGCTTGCGGTGCTGCGGGCGCAGTGGGTCTCGCGGGGTGCGAACGCAATGGGTCCGCGGGGTGCGGGCGCGGAGGTCTTGGCACCGCGGGCCTGGCAGGGAGGGCCGCCAGGCCCGACCGGTGTCTGGCGGGAGCAACGGTCTGGAAGTGACGCGGCCCGAGTCAGCCAAAAGCTACTAACTGCGACATATACGAAATGTCGAATAAGTCAGGACACGGAGTGTTCGGAGGTATTCGGAATCGCCGCTTCGATCGGCAACGAGGCGGCGGGCGTCGGCGGCGAGGCGGCCGGCCGCCGGCCGCCGGCCGAGGGTTGTCGGCCGATCGCAAGCGCACACCTGCGAACGGCGTCACATGCGCCGCCACCGCCACGCTCGAGGCTGCGGCCAAGCCGCGGCCCGAACGCGCCAGGCCGCTCCACTGGAGCGCGCAGGCCCGGGTGAACGCTCGCTACACCGGGCTGAACCCGGCCCTAAATGTGCTGGACCCCGCCACCATCGCTGGCCCGGTGACGGTAACCAGCCCGCACCGGGGCCGGGACCGGGACCGTCGCCGACCCGAACGGCCCGTGCCGGTGGCCAACGCCGGCCCGGGCCGGCGTTGGTCACCGGCACGGGCCGGGTGGCTTGCTAGAGGCCAGCCGGGATCAGGTCGGGCACGGCCGGGCCGTCGGCGGCGGGGCTGTCCGGGTCGGCCGGGTCCGCCGCCGGGCGGAGTGCCAGGGCCAGGACGTCGGCGACGTCGGACAGGGCGTGCACGGTCAGCTGGGCGCGGACCTCCTCGGGCAGGTCGTCCAGGTCGGGCTCGTTGCGCTTCGGGATGATCACCTCGGTGAGGCCGGCGCGGTGGGCGGCGAGCAGCTTCTGCTTGACGCCGCCGATCGGCAGGACGCGGCCGGCCAGGGTGACCTCGCCGGTCATGCCGAACTCCGGGCGGACCGGGCGGCCGGTGGCCAGCGACGCCAGGGCCGTGACCATGGTGATGCCGGCGCTCGGGCCGTCCTTCGGGACCGCGCCCGCCGGGACGTGCAGGTGGATGCGGCGGCCGGCCAGCTCGTTGGGGTCGATACCGAGGCGCCGGCCGTTGGAGCGCAGATACGACAGGGCGATGTGCGCCGACTCCTTCATGACGTCGCCGAGCTGGCCGGTCAGGGTCAGGCCCGGCTCGCCCTCCATCGAGGTCGCCTCGATGAACAGCACGTCGCCGCCGGCGCCGGTCACCGCCAGGCCGGTCGCCACGCCGGGAACGGCGGTGCGCTCGGCCGACTCGGGCGTGAACCGCGCCCGGCCCAGGTACTTCGCGACGTCGTCGACGCCCACGTGCACCGGCGCCGGGTCGCTCGCCAGCGCGACCGCGACCTTGCGCAGGATCTTCGCCAGGGCCCGCTCCAGCTGCCGGACGCCCGCCTCGCGGGTGTGCTCGCCGGCGATCTGGGCGAGTGCCTCGTCGGCGATCGAGAAGTCGGCCGGCTCCAGGCCGGCCCGCTGCAGCTGCCGGGGCAGCAGGTGATCGCGGGCGATGGCGACCTTCTCCTGCTCGGTGTATCCGTCCAGGGCGACCAGCTCCATGCGGTCCAGCAGCGGGCCGGGGATGGTCTCCACCACGTTGGCGGTGGCCAGGAACAGCACGTCGGACAGGTCGAGGTCGACCTCGAGGTAGTGGTCGCGGAAGGTGTGGTTCTGCGCCGGGTCGAGGACCTCCAGCAGGGCCGCGGCCGGGTCGCCGGCGTAGCCGGCGGCCAGCTTGTCGACCTCGTCGAGCAGCACGACCGGGTTCATCGAGCCGGCCTCGCGCAGGGCGCGCACGATGCGGCCGGGCAGGGCGCCGACATAGGTGCGCCGGTGCCCGCGGATCTCGGCCTCGTCGCGGATGCCGCCGAGCGAGACGCGGACGAACTTGCGGCCCAGCGCCCGGGCGACGGACTCGCCGAGGCTGGTCTTGCCGACCCCGGGAGGACCGGCCAGCGCGAGCACCGCGCCGGAGCCGCGGCCGCCGACGACCTGCAGGTTCTTCTCGGCGCGCCGGTTGCGCACGGCGAGATACTCCAGGATGCGGTCCTTCACGTCGGCCAGGCCCGCGTGGTCGGCGTCGAGCACGGCGCGGGCGGCGGCGAGGTCGGTGTTGTCCTCGGTGCGCACGCTCCACGGCATCTCGAGCACCGTGTCGAGCCAGGTGCGGATCCACCCGGCCTCGGGTGACTGGTCGCTGGCCCGCTCGAGCCGGCCGACCTCGCGCAGCGCCGCCTCCTTGACCTTGTCGGGCAGGTCGGCGGCCTCGACGCGGGCCCGGTAGTCGGCCGAGCCGTCGGGCTCGTCCTCGCCGAGCTCCTTGCGGATCGCGGCCAGCTGCTGGCGGAGCAGGAACTCGCGCTGGGTCTTCTCCAGGCCCTCGCGCACGTCGTGGTTGATCTTCTCGTTGACCTGCTGCTCAGCGGCGTGGGCGCGGGCCCACTCGACGAGCAGCTCCAGCCGGGCGGTGACGTCGGGCGCCTCGAGCAGCTTGATCTTCTGCGTCAGGGTCAGCCACGGTGCGTATCCGGCGGAGTCCGCCAGCTCGGACAGGTCGGTGATCTTCTCGACGGTGTCGATGACCTGCCACGCGCCGCGCTCCTGGAGCACGCCGATGACCAGCGCCTTGTACTCGCGGGCCAGCTCCCGGGCCCGGCCGGCCGGGACGGGCTCGTCGAGCGGGGTCGCCTCGACCCACAGCGCCGCGCCGGGGCCGGGCACGCCGGCGCCGATGCGGGCGCGGTCCAGGCCGCGGATGACCGCCGCCGGCTCGCCGCTGGGCAGCCGGCCGACCTTCTCGAGCACGGCGATGACGCCGAACGAGCCGTATTCGCCGTCGACCCGCGGGACCGCCAGGACCCGCTTGTCACCGGCGGCGCGTGCCGCGTCGACGGCCGCCTGCGTGGAGGCGTCGAGCGTCACGGGAATGACCATGCCAGGAAGCAGGACGTCGTCGTTGAGTGGGAGAACCGGGAGCGTTGCCATCAGGACACACCTGCCATCAGTAGGTTGAGCGTGTCAGGCTTAAGTTACAAACGGTGCCCCATGTTCCCGTCGGTGCCCGTCGTGTGACTCAGGCCACTCGGAGCACCGCGGGCGCCGGGTAGTCCGGCAGGTCGAACGCCGTCGCCGTCCGCGTCGCCAGGTGCCGGAACAGGTGGCGCGCCGGCGGAAGATACCGAATCGTCTTGAAGAAACGATTCCGCTGGGCGATCTTCTTCCGGGTCGACGGCACCAGGAAGTCGGGGCTGCCGTCCGCTTGTTGCTGGCAGGTCGCCACGTAGGGCCGCATCAGCTGCTCATAGCGGCGGAACGCCACCTCGTGATCACCGCGGGCGGCGTCCAGCTCGGCGGCCAGCACGTGCGCGCCGACGACCGCGAGCCCGGTGCCGTTGCCGCCGGGACCCCCCGCGTATCCGGCGTCGCCGAGCAGCACGACCCGCCCCCGCGACCAGCGGTCGAGGTGGATCTGCGTGGTGGAGTCGAACCAGAAGTCGGCGGCCTGCCCCATCGCCTCGAGCAGCTCCGGCGTGCGCCACCCGACGCCGGCGAACCGCTCGGCCACGATCCGCCGCTGCTGCTCGACGTCGCGGTAGTCGAACTCGAGGCCGGGCTCGGCGAACGTCATCGACACGATCTGGTCCCCGCCGTGCGGCGACATGACCGACACCGAGCGGTTGGGCTCGCTATACATGACCCCGCAGCGGTGCAGACCCAGCGTGCCCGGCATCGTGAACACACCGCCGTAGACCCCGAGCGGCCTCCGGTGCGCCGCGTGGTCGCCGAACATCAGCCGCCGCACCCCGGAGTGCACCCCGTCGGCGCCGACAACCAGGTCGAACCGGTGCGGTGGCGCGTGGGTGAAGGTCACGTCGACCCCGCCGCCGTCCTGCTCGATCGCCGCGATCGTGTCGCCGAATTGGTACTCCACGTGCTCCCCCGTCGCCGCGTAGAGCACCTCGGCGAGATCCCCCCGGAGGACCTCGAGGTCACCGCTGAAGATCGCCGCCGGAATCGCCGAGACCCGCTCGCCCGCGGCGTCGACGATCGCGATGTCGCCCATGTGGGTCGCCCGCGCCTCGAGCGCGTCGCGCAGGCCCATGCGGGCCAGCGTCTCGAGGTGCACGCGGCCGCGGAAATCCACGGCATAGCCGCCGCCCCGCAGGGCCGGCGCCTTCTCGACGACGGTGACCTGGTGCCCGTATCGCTGCAGCCACAACGCCAGCGAAGGCCCGGCGACGCTGGCTCCGGAGATGAGGATGTCCATGCCGAGGACCATACACGCGTTCTAAACGTTTGTATAGTACGGATGTATGGCACGGGTGTATAGTAAGATCATGCGCTATGGGACATCGCGAGGACCTGCTCGAAGGCGCGGTGCGCTGCCTCTACGAGAAGGGCTACGCCCGCACGACGGCACGCGACGTCGTCGAGGCGTCGGGCACGAATCTGGGCTCGATCGGCTACCACTACGGCGGCATGGCCAACCTGCTCAACGCCGCCCTGGAGCGGGCGCTGGAGGACTGGGGGCTGTCGCTGGCCGAAGCCCTGATGTCCACCGAGACCGAGGGGCTGACCGGCCAGGCGCGCTTCGAGGCCTACTGGCAGCACGTCCTGGACACCGTCGCCGCCCACCGCCCGGTGCTCATGGCGACCTTCGACGCGTTCGTGCAGATGGAGCACTCGCCCGACGTGCGCAAGATGCTGGTCAACGGCATGCGCGACGCGCGCAAGCTGTGGGCGGAGATGCTGCACGGCATCGACCCGGAGGCCGAGCCGACCCGGGCCGACCAGATCGGCTCCTTCTACCAGGCGCTGCTCAGCGGCGTGCTGGCCCAGGTGCTGATCGACCCGGACGACGCACCGACGGCCGAGGACCTCAGCGCCGCGCTGAGCGCGATCGCCGCCACCTTCTGACCCGACGGGCGCCCCGTTGCGTGACCTCGGCCTCGGCACCGTCGCCGCGCGTCCTGACCGGAGCGGGGCGAGATCGAGCCAGGCCGGACGGAGGCTGGGCCGGGTGGGTCAGGCGACCTTGACGATGACCGTTGTGGCGTTGTCGCGGCCGCCGGCCTCCAGGGAGGCGGCGGTCAAGGCGGCGGCGATCGTGGCAGCGGGGCCGCCGGAGGCCAGGGTGCGCTCCATGCGCTGATACGGGACCTGTTCGGCGATGCCGTCGGTGCACAGGCAATAGACGTCGCCGGGAAACATGGTCACGCTCAGGACGTCGGGCTCCGGGAGGGAGGGGTGGCCGATGAAGCGGTGCAGCTGGTAGCGAGCGGCGGCCGCCTGCGGAGAGTCGGCCGGATACCAGCCGTGAACGGCCCCCAGCCAGGCCGCGGTGTGGTCGACGGTGAGCAGCTCCAGCAGGCCGCCGCGGAGGCGGTAGACCCTTGAGTCGCCGATCTGGGTCACCCAGGCGCCGGTGGCGTCGGCGACCAGTGCCGTCAGCGTGCAGCCGGTGAGCTCGCGCAGCTCCTGGCCGGCGGCCCGGACCTGGCGCTGGGCTTCGGCGATCGCGGCGAACAGGGGTGTGGGCTCCAGCGGGCCGCGGTGTTGCTGGACGGCGGCGGTGAACACCTCCACGGCGAGCCGGCCCGCGGTGCGGCTGCCCTCGCCGGCGCCCATGCCGTCGGCCACCACGGCGCACAGGCCGGGGCGGCGCGCCAGCTCGGCGGCGCGCACCACGTCGAAGTTGGCCGGATAGCGGCGGCCGACCTCCGTGGCGGTCCCGACGCTGAGCTGCCGGCCGGCGCCAGAGACCTCGATCATCGTGGTCATCGCCGCACAGCGTAACGGGTCCCGCGCTGTCCGGGTGGCCCCGTGTTCATCCTCCGTTCAGCGCAAATCAGTGACGTTCGTCGCTTGGTTCCGGCTATTGGATGAGGTCGCGCCGTCCGGCGGCCGCGGATGACGTTCCGGTGGGCCGGCCACCCGAGCGGGGCCGACGGTCAGCAGTCGCGCAGCAGCCGGGTCAGGACCCGCTCGCCGAACTCCAGACCGTCGAGCGGGACCCGCTCGTCGACGCCGTGGAAGAGGGCGGTGAAGTCCAGGTCGGGGGGCAGGCGCAGCGGGGCGAAGCCGAAGTGGCGGATGCCCAGGCGCTGGAAGGACTTGGCGTCGGTGCCGGCCGAGAGCATGTACGGCAGGATGCGCGCGCCCGGGTCCTCCGCCTCGATCGCGGCGGCCATCGCGTCGACCAGCCGGCCGCTGAAGTCCGTCTGCACCGGCGGGAGCGAGTCCCACTCCAGGTCGACGCCGGGACCGAGCACCTCGGCCAGCTCCTTCTCGAACGCGGCCTCGCGGCCCGGCAGCATGCGGCCGTCGACGGTGGCCTCGGCGACGGACGGGACGACGTTCGCCTTGTAGCCGGCGGAGAGCATCGTCGTATTCGCCGTGTCGCGCAGGGTGGCGCCGATCATCCGGGCGAGCGAACCCAGCCGGGCGACCGCGGCCTGCGGGTCGTCCGGGTCGAACGGCACGCCGGTCAGCTCGGCGACGCCGGCGAGGAAGTCGCGGACCGGGGCGCTGAGCACGAGCGGGAACTCGTGCTCCTCCAGGCGGGTCAGCGCCGCGGCGAGCTTGGCGACCGCGTTGTCGGTGTGGACCATTGATCCGTGGCCGGCGGTACCGCGGACCTTCAGCCGCAGCCACATCACGCCCTTCTCCGCGGTCTCCACCAGGTAGGCGCGCACGCCGTCGCGGACCGTGTAGGAGAAGCCGCCGACCTCGCTGATCGCCTCGGTGACGCCCTCGAACAGCTCGGGCCGATGATCCACGAGCCAGCCCGCGCCCTGGTGGCCGCCGTTCTCCTCATCGGCGAGGAAGGCGAACACGACGTCGCGGGGCGGCACGATCCCCTCTCGCTTGAACCGGCGCGCGACGGCCAGGCTCATGGCGACCATGTGTTTCATGTCGATCGCGCCGCGCCCCCAGAGGTACCCCCCGGAAATCTCGCCCTCGAACGGCGGGAATGTCCACGGCGACGTGCCCTCCGGCACCACGTCGAGGTGGCCGTGCACGAGCAGGGCGCCGCGCGACGGGTCGGCCCCCGGCAGGCGGGCGATGACGTTGCCGCGGCCCGGGGCCGGCTCGGCATAGACCGTCTCGAACCCGGCGTCCTCCAGGCGCTCGGCGACGAACTCGGCGGCGGCGCGCTCACCGACGGTGGTCGACGGGTCGCCGGTGTTGGTGGTGTCGAACCGGATCAGCTCGCGCGCCAGGGAGACGACCTCGCTCATCGCTGTACCGTATCCGCGGCTCGTTGCGGTTCCGCGTCAGGAGATTTACCGGTACCGCGGCCAAACTCACAGTCACTTGGCAGCTCCACGGCATTGCCGGCCCAGCTGCGACGTGCACGGTCGATCCGGAAGGTCCGATTCTGGAGGAGTACGCGCGATGAGCCCTGCTCATGAGGACGCACCGAACGCCGAACCGTCCCCGCCCCCGGGCGGCGGCGCGCCCGACGCCCACCGTGGCGCCGCAGACACGCCGGGTGGCCACCCGGTCGGTTCGCCACCGGCACCGGCCGCGGCGGACTCGGCGGCCACACCGGTCGAGGCCGGCTCACCGTCGGCACCGGCCGGGGACGGTTTGGCAGCGGCCGACGGCGACCAGCTCGGGTCCGCCGGAGCATCGCCATGGGCGGGACCGCCGACGCCCGGGGCCGACCCTGTTCCGCCCGCGGCCGGACCCGCGCCGGCCGGCGCCGAGCCGGGGGTCCCCGCGGGCGGACCCGCACCGGACGGACCCGCACGGGGCAGACCCGCGGCACCCACGGCCCAGCCGGGCTTCCCCGCAGCGGGCGGACCCGCGCCGGCCGGGCTGCCCATGCCCGGCGCACCCGCGGGCGGACCCGCAGCGGGTGGAGGCGCGTGGGCCGGGCATGCGGTGCCCGGGGCCGAGCCGGCGCCGATCTGGGCCGCCGGCGCGCCCGCCGGACCGCCGCCCGGTGTGCCGGCCGGCGCCGGGCCGGCGCCCGCGCGCCGGTCGTCGCGGCTGAAGCTGGGCATCGTGGCCGGCGTGTCCGCGGTGATCGTCATCGCCGGCGGCGTGGCGGTCGCGCAGGCGGCGACCGGCAACAACACCAACGCCACGCAGGACGGCCGCGGCCCGGGCGGCGGCGGGCGCGGCGGGTATGGCTTCCCCGGCGGCGGGCCGGGCGGCACCGCCCAAGGCGGCCCGGGCGGTCAGGGCGGTCAGGGTAACGGGCAGGACAACCAGGGCGGCCGGGCCAACGGCTTCCCGGGCGGCGGCTTCGGCCGCGGTGGCACGGCGATCGGCATCGGCGGCGCGCTGCACGGCGACTTCGTGATCAAGGACGGCAACGGCCAGTACGTCACGGAGCGCCTCCAGACCGGCACCGTCACCGCAGTCAGCGCCACCTCGATCACGGCCAAGAGCGAGGACGGCCACGCCACCACGTTCACGGTCGGCGCCAGCACCAAGGTCAACAACGGGGAGGCGAACGTGTCGGACGTGAAGTCCGGCGACACGGTCACGATCGTCGGCACGGTCTCGGGCGACACGGCGACCGCCACCGAGATCACCGACATCGCCCTGCTCCGCCAGGGCACCGGCGGCAACCGCACCCGTCCCAGCGCCAGGCCGACCCGCACAACCTGACGCGGCACGGGCCGAGCCGAACATAAGCGAAATATCGGATATGTCCGTCACGAAGTGGCGGACATATCCGTTCCGACAGCCGACGTAGCGCTCCTTCACCGGCAAATACAGCCGCCGCAGGCGAACGGGACCTCGCAGGCCGGTTGGCGATGTCCGCCGACCAGCTCGACGCCGACCCGGCGCGTTGCCGCTTGGCGAGCGGGCCGGCGGGCCCGGCGGGACACTGGTGCCCGTGCCGCCGTCCAGGGACGGCGCGGAACGGAGCATGAGCGCGATGGCCCTGAAGTTCGGCCGGGAGTGGTCCGCGCGGCGGACCGTGGTGACGGCGATCGCGGCCGGCGTCGTGGCCGCGGTGGTGGCGATCTTCGTGGTACCGGCCGAATTCACTCCGCTGATCGCCTGGGACGTGGCCGCCGCCGTGTACCTCATCGTCACCTGGCACCGGATCCTCGGCCTCGACGCCGGGCAGACCGCGAAGGACGCCCGGCTCGAGGACCCCACCCGGGCCGGCGCGGACCTCATGGTGCTCGTCGCCGCGGTGGCGAGCCTGGTCGCGGTCGGCTACGTCATCGTCGGGGCCGGCGCGCACAGCCTGCTGCGGACGGCGATCGAGGCCGGGCTCGGGGTGGTCAGCGTGGTGGTGTCGTGGGCCGTGGTCCACACGGTCTTCACGCTGCGGTACGCCCGGCTGTACTACTCCGACACCCCGGGCGGCGTCGACTTCCACGACGAGCACCGGCCGCGCTTCTCCGACTTCGCCTACCTCGCCTTTACCGTCGGCATGACGTTCCAGGTCTCCGACACCGAGCTCAACTCCTCGGCGATCCGGCGGTCGGTGCTGCAGCACGCGCTGCTGTCGTACCTCTTCGGCACCGTCATCGTGGCCCTCACCATCAACCTCGTGGCAGGGCTGACCCACTGAGCCGGAGCCGGTACATCGTGATCGCGCGGGCGCCCAGGTCGCGGGTCGCGTTGCCGTTGGTGACGCCGCCGAGGATGATCGCCGCGCCCGGAATGACCTTGGCGGCCATCTTCTTCACCGCGCGGACGCCGGCCATCTGGGCGAGCTTCAAGGTCAGCCGCAGCACGACCTTGCGCACCTCCGGGCGCTCGGCCGGCAGCAGCGCGTCGACGCGTTCCCGGCCGCGGGCCACCGCCAGTGCCGTCCGCGCCGTCTGGGTGTACTTGTGGATGCCCTGCAGCACGAGCAGCTCCACGGCCCGGTCGGGATGGGCCGGGTCGGCGCCGTAGTTGGCGGCGAGCATCAGCACCATCCGGGCCTGGGTCCAGGCCAGCACACCGACGTCGAGCACGGCGCCGGCCAGCGGGACCGCACCGGAGACCGCGCCGGAGAGGCGGGACTGGTTGACGTACCGATAAATGATCATGTCGGCGAGGGCGTCGGGCGGGGCGCCCGGGTTCTGGCCCTGGAGTTTTACCAGCTCGGCGGCCATGCGCGGGCCGAGCCGGGTCACCGCCTCCAGCGCCAGGTGCTCCGGCGCGTACTCCGGGTCGGCCCGCATCCGCTCCCACAGCCCGGCGGGCGGCCCATCCTCGCGAAGGTCGGTGTCGGTCACCCGGCCCACGGTACAAAAACGACGCCAACCGGTGGTGGAGGGGCGACGGTACGCTGATCCGCGTGACTCTGCCGGACTGGGCGCCAATGGGCGTCGACGTGAGCAAGCCCAACGCTGCCCGCGTGTACGACTACGGCCTGGGTGGTTACCACAACTTCGCGGTCGACCGCGAGTTCGCCGAGCAGCTCATCGCCGCCTGGCCCGGCATTTTGCAGGTCGCCCACACCAACCGCAGCTACCTCGGCCGGGTCGTGCGCTGGCTGGCCGGGCAGGGCGTGCGCCAGTTCCTCGACATCGGCTCCGGGATTCCCACCCGCGGCAACGTCCACGAGGTGGCCCAGGCCGCCGACCCGGAGGCGACGGTGGTGTACGTCGACATCGACGACGTCGCCGTCAGCCACGGCCAGGCGATCCTGGCCGGCAATCAGCACGCCGCCGCGCTGCACGGCGACCTGCGCCACCCGGCCGACATCCTCGCCGACGAGCGGGTCCGCGCGCTCATCGACTTCGACCGGCCGGTCGCGGTGCTGCTGGTGGCCGTCCTGCACTTCCTGTCCGACGAGGACGACCCGGCCGGGATCGTGCGCGGCCTCGCCGGCGCCCTCGCCCCCGGCAGCTTCGTCGCGGTGTCACACTTCACGGCAGCCGAGGAGGTCGCCGGCGCGCAGGCCGAGGTGACGAAGCTCTACGACCGCACCCCGACCTCGGTCCGCACCCGCACCCGCGCCCAGGTGGAGGCGATCCTCGGCGACCTGCGCATCGTCGAGCCCGGCATCGTCCCGGTCACCGCCTGGCACCCCGACCCGGACGAGCCCGCCGAGCCCGAGCAGCTTTCCGTCCTGGGCGCGGTCGCCTCCAAACCCGCCTGACCCACGCAAATCCGACTCACCCCCACCGAACCGACACTTCCCGACCGGCCGACCGCCCAGCTCCAACCGGACCGGGCCTGGCGGCGGGCCGGTCGGCGCGCCACCGGGCTTGACCAATGTCGTGACATAGCGGGCCGAGCCGTGCGCCCACCAGCTAAATCGTGATATATCCGATATGTCGGGCGCGCCAGCGCCCGACATATCGCTTCAGCGAGCAAAAGCGTTCAGGAGCAAAAGCACGAGCATCAGATGCATGACTCGGGCCGCGTCACATACAGACCGTCGCTCCCGCCAGACACCGGTCGGCGCTGGCGCGCCTCCCTGCCAGGCCCGCGGCGCCAAGGGCAACCGATAAGTCGGGCGCTCCGCGCCACGACTGACCGGAAAATGACCTCAACCACTGCGGGCCTGGGCGTGTGGGATCGGCCCGGGATCCTCTCGGGGGTCCGGGCGGTGGGTGTTCGGTTTCGAGCTAGGCGGCGGGTTGCAGGGTGACGGTGTGGCCGAGGGCTTCGAGTTGGCGGATGAGGTTGCGGATCTTGCGGTCGGTGTTGACGCGGGTGGTGTGGTAGTCGGGGCCGAGGTCGTGGTAGCGGGCGGTGGGGTCGGCCAGGAGGTGCCAGACGATGACGAGGATGGAGCGGGCGACGGCGACGAGGGCTCGGCGTTTGCCGCGGCGTTTGACGATGCGGCGGTAGCGTTCGCCGAGGAAGGTGTGGGTTTTGGCGGCTGCGGCGGCGGCTTCGCCGAGGAGTCCTTTGAGGTAGGGGTTGCCTTTGCCGGTCCGGCCTGTGGTGTGGGTGGCCCCGGACTGGATGGTGCGGGGACACAGTTTGCTCCACGAGGCCAGGTGGCCGGGGGTGGGGAAGCGGGTCATGTCCAGGCCGATCTCGGCCAGGATGATCTGCGCCCCGCGGGGGCCGATGCCGGGGATCTCGACCAGCCGGTCCAGGGCACCCAGCCCGGCAGGGGCGGCCTGGCCGGGGCTGCCCGCGGGACTGTCGTGGCTGTCGTGGCTGTCGGGGCTGGCCGGGGTCGGGATCGCGGCGATCAGTTCCTCGATCCGGGTGGTGAGGGTTTCGATCTGCCGGTCGAGTGCGTCGATCTGGTCGAGCAGGATCCGGGCCAGCTCGCCGTGGTGGTCGTCGAACCGGCCGGTCAGCGCCTCGATCAGGGCGGCGTGCCGGGCCTTCATCTTGCCCCGGGCCAGCCCGGCCAAGGTCTGCGGGTCGCGTTCACCGGCGATCAGCGCCTCGAACATGTCCCGGGTCGACAGCGTGTCCAGTCTGCTGGCCACCGACGACACCTTGATCAGCGCGTCTTCGAGGAGCTTTTCCAGGCGCTGCCAGTGCCGGGTCCGTTCCTGGGTCAGGTCGATCCGCATCCGGGTGTAGTCCCGCAACACCCGGATCTCGCCGGGCGGCACGAACGAGGGCCGCAACAGCCCCTTCTCGGTCAGCTTGGCCAGCCACACCGCATCCAGCTTGTCGGTCTTGGGCCGGCCCGGCACGTTCTTCACGTCCCGGGCGTTGACCAGCTGCACGTCCAGCCCGGCCGCTTCCAGCAGATAGCACCAGATCCGCCAGTAGTCCGACGTCGACTCGACGGTCACCTTCTCAATCCCCGACCCCACCAGCTGGCCGGCGAGCTCGGCGACCGCCCGGGTGGTGGCCGGCACGTCCCACACCCGGCTGACCCGCCGGCCCGCTACGCCCGGGCCCGGCAGCCGGGTACACACCTTCCCGAACTCTTTGGCCACATCGATCGCGCAGACCCGCTCCACGAGCTGCTCGTACTCCTGATCGGCAATCTCTTCGGGCTCGTCGATCACCGCGGCCAGTCCTCCATCACCAGTACCGAGGGCAACAATGGCGGGCCGCCCGGGGGCCACGGTCGGGAACCGAAATGCTGACCGGCGTGCTCAAGGCAACAGTGCGTGACCCTTCAGGGTCGGGCCCCGACGTCAAACTTATCGACGGGCTCCTACGTCCCAGGTAACGGACCGACGTCAGCGGGCAACCCGGCACCATCCTCCCGCGGGCCGACCTACCAGACCGGCGACGGCGCGCAACCCGCCCCCGTTTTCACGCCTGCGCGGCGTCACCCGAAGGGACAGGAAAACTTATCGGATTTTTCGCCCGGCGCACCATATGTCGGATTCGTTGACCGAATGTCTCCGTGATCATGCCGTAGTCGCCGCCGCACCACGAGTTTTTCATGATCGCGGAAGAATTCTGTACACCTGAGTACATGGACCTTCCACGATCATGAGAAACGCCGCCGCACGCCGCGGGAGCCGCATGATCACGGAGAGATTCGTTCGCTGTCGCGGAGCGCAAGGCGGCTCAGGGGCGCCAGATCACGGCCTCCATCTCGCGGGTGCGCTCGTTGAACCGGCCGTCCGGCGCGGCGTCAGCGAGGAGCTTGCGCAGGTCGGCCTCGAACGCCGGGCGCCGCTCGCCGAACAGGTGCGGCGTCGCGTACGACAACGAGAACACCGAAGCGACCAGCTCATCCGTGCCACGCTCCACCACCGCGCCGGGCACGACGATCCGCTGCGGGCCGCGGTAGCCGACGGCCCGCATGACGTCCTCCTCCCCGCCCGGGGTCCCGGCGGGCAGCGTGCCGCGCCCGGCCCGGCGCACCGGCCCGAGGTAGGCCCGGACCAGATCCTCGACCTCGTCCCACGGCGGCCGGGGCAGCGGCAGCGGGTCATCGCCCGGCTCCCCGCGGTGCGTGGTAGCGCCCACGTGCACCCAGGCGCCGCCCGGCTCGATCATGTTGCGGACGTTCCGCGCCACCAGCGGCTGATCCATCCAGTGGAACGACTGGGCGAAGGCGACGACCCGGAACGTGCCCAGCCCGGCCGGCAGCTCCTCGGCCCGCAGCACCTGCCACTCGAGCTCCGGCGCCCGGCGGGCCGCCTCGGCGATCATGCCGCGGTCGGCGTCGACCCCCACGGCGGCGGCGAAGTGCGGGGCGAGCAGCCGGGTCAGCGACCCCGGGCCGCAGCCCACGTCGAGCAGCCGGCCGGTGCCGTCCAGGCCCAGCGCGTCGCGCAGCTGCGCACCGAGCCGCGCCGGGTACGGCAGCCGGCCGGCGTCGTAATGCTCGGCGCTGCCCAGGAACAGCGTCTCGTCCCACTCCCAGCCGAGCTTCTTGGTGAGCGTCTCGAACGCGAGGTCCGGCCGGAGGGGCAGGCCGAAGCGCTCGTCGCCGTAGGGGAACGCCGACAGCTCGCCGGTGCGCACGTAGCCGCGCCGCTCGTACCAGGCGATCAGCTCCGCGCGCTGCACGATGACGGTCATCCGCAGCTCCGCGGCGCCCCACTCGTCGCGGGCGTAGCGCTCGGCCTCGGCGAGCACGGCCCGGCCGGCGCCACCCGCCTGCCGGGCCGGGTCGACGGCGAACATGCCGAAGTAGGCGTACCCGTCGCGGCGCTCCAGCTGGCAGCAGGCGACCGGGACGCCGCCGTCCTCGGCCACCAGCACCACGCCGTCCGGGCCGGCGATCGCGGCGGCGACCATCCCGGGGTCGGTCCGCTGCCCGTCGAGCAGGTCGGCCTCGGTGGTCCAGCCGGCCCGGCTGCGCTCGCCGCGGTACGCCGACTGGACCAGGTCGACCAGCGCGTCGACGTCGCCGGCCCGGGCGGTGCGAAAACTCAGCTGCATCGCCCCATCATGCCGGGCGGGGCCGGCCCGGCGGCCGGGCCCCGCCGCCGGCCGGGCGACGACATCAGCGGACGTCAGCGGCCGAGGCGCGCGTACCGCCCGCCCGGCTCCACGGCCCGGATCTGCAGGTGCGGGCTCTTCGGCTTGTCCTCGCGCTCCCACCGGTCGAGACCGGCCCATAACACTCCGTAGCTCATGCCGAACCAGAGCGCTCCGGCGGCGGCGCTGATACGTCGGTCACCGCGTAGTGGGCGGCGACCTCGAGGGCCGCGGCCCGCAGCGCGGCGCGAACCGGGGCGGGCGCCAGCACCTCGATCCGGGTGCCGAGGCCGAGCAGGCTGCCGACCGCGTGCTCGACCCCGTTGAACGTCAACTCCAGGTCGGTGCCGGCCGGCGGCGCGGCGTCGGGCCGCGTCCGCGCCGCGTCCGGGCTCGGTCGTCGGGGGTCGGGCTCCCCGATCGGGCCCGGGCTGAAGGTGGGAGGCCAGGCCTGCGCGGCCGGGTCGCGCAGGTGGCGGGCCAGCACGCGGCGGGCCATGGGGGCCGTGTCCGGGCGGGCCCGCACCAGCACGGCCAGGCCGCGGGGGCGCCGCTCGACCCCGGCGCGCAGCCGCGACCAGGCGGCGGCGAGGTCGAACCCGGCCGGGCGGGCGGCCGGCTCCGGGCACACGGCGCAGGCCTCGACCCGGGCGACCCGCAGCAGGGCCGGCTCGGCGGTCACCAAATACCACACCCCCGCCTTGGCGACCAGGCCCGCCGGGTCCACCAGGCGGTCGTGCGGCTCGCCCTCGCTGTCGCGGTACCGCAGCCGCAACCGCCGGCCCCGCAGGAGCCCCTCGTGGATGGCCGGCAGGTGCGGGACCGGCTCGCCGGAACGCATCCACGGATCGACGTCGACGAGCACGTGGCTGCGCCCCTCGGCCAGCCCGCCGCGCAGCGCCCGGCCGCCCGCGCCGGTGAGCTTCTCCAGGGCCGTGTCCAGGGCGTCGCCGAGGCCGAGGTCCCCGGCCAGCCGGGACTGGCCGACCGCGAGGCCGGCGCCCTCGGCCCGGCTCAGGTGGGCCAGGCCCGCCCGGTAGCCGTCCAGCAGCCGGATCCCGCCGCCCCGGCCGCGCTCGGTGTAGACCGGGACGCCGGCCGCGCTGAGCGCCTCGACGTCGCGCAGCACCGTGCGGGTCGACACGCCGAGCCGCTCGGCGAGCTCGGGCGCGGCCGCCGCGGGCCGGGCCTGCAGGAGCAGCACGAGGGACAGGAGGCGGTCGCCGCGCATGATCCGACGGTACCGCCGAAAACACGACAACGGATGTCGTGTTCTGTCCGCGACGCTGTCCGGCATGCACACGACACCCATCGCGGGGCCTTACGACATGGCCCGGCAGAACGAGTACTTCGGCGGCTGGGTCCGGCCGTTCGGCGATCCGCGGGCGATCCTCATGGCGTTCCCGGTCGAGGGCTGGGCGCACTCGGCCGCGGTGCTGGTCCGCCAGGACGGCGCCACGGTGACCGGGCAGGTGCACGGCCCGGCCGGCGCGGCGGCGTAGCGGCAGGCGCTCGCGGTGCTGTCGCTGGACGAGGACGGCACCGGCTACCCGGCGGTCGGTGACCGCGACCCGGTCATCGGCGCGCTGCAGCGCGAGCACGCCTACCTGCGCCCGGTGCTGTTCCACTCGCCGTACGAGGCGGCCTGCGCCTTCGTCATCGGCCACCGGATCCGCATCGAGCAGGGCCGGGCCATCCGGGCCCGGATCGCCCGCGCGCACGGCGAGACGTTCGAGGTGGCCGGCACGACCGTGCACGCGTTCCCGGCCCCGCAGGTGCTGCGCCGGCTGGACGCGCTGCCCGGCGTCGACGCGGAGAAGACGGCCCGGCTGCACGGCATCGCCGACGCCGCCCTCGACGGCCGCCTCGACCGGGCCCGGCTGCGGGCCCTGCCGGCCGCCGAGGCTCGGGCCGAGGTGAAGCGGCTGCGCGGGGTCGGCGACTTCTTCGCCGCCGGGATCGTGCTGCGCGGCGCCGGGCGGGCCGACGCGCTGCCCGGCGACGAGGTCACCCGGGCCGGGATCCGGCGCGTCTACGGGCTGCCCCGCGACCCCACCGACGCCGAGGTGGCCCGGCTGGCCGAGCCGTGGGCGCCCTACCGGATGTGGTGCTCGGTGCTGGTCCACGCCACCGAGCGCCGGGCCCGGTGACGCCGCGGCGGGGAGCGGACCGCGCTGTCCGCTCCCCGCGCGCCCACCCGCCGGGTCAGCGCAGGAGCGACAGCACGTTCTGCGGCGCCTGGTTGGCCTGGGCCAGCATCGACGTGCCGGCCTGGGTGAGAATCTGTGAGCGGGTGTACTCCACCATCTCCTGCGCCATGTCCGTGTCCCGGATCCGCGACTCCGACGCGGACAGGTTCTCCACGGCGACGTTGAGGTTGTTGATGGTGTGCTCGAACCGGTTCTGGTAGGCACCGAGCGTCGCCCGGGCCGTCGACACGCCCTTGATGGCGGTGTCGATGGCATCGATCGCGGCGGTACCGGACGTGCTCAGGTCGATGCTGCCCAGGCCCAGCCCGGCCGCGTCGAAGCCGGAGACCGTCGAGCCGCTGCCGAACACGCCCGAGCCGAGGCTGATCGTGATCTGATCGGCCGCGGCGGTGTTCGCGCCCACCTGGAAGGTGCCCAGGTAGCTGTTGGAGGTGTCGAGCAGCTTCTGCCCGCCGAAGCTGGTCGTCGTGGCGATCCGGTCCAGCTCGGAGCTCAGCTGGGAGAACTCGGTCTGCGCCGCGGCCCGGGCGTCGGAGTCCTGCGAACCGGTCGAGGCCGCCTGCACCGACAGGTCGCGCATGCGCTGCAGGATCGAGTGGGTCTCGGTGAGCGCGCCTTCTGCCGTCTGTACCACCGAAATGCCGTCCTGGGCATTGCGCACGGCGACCTTCAGCCCACCGATCTGCGAGCGCAGCCCCTCGCTGATGGACAGCCCGGCCGCGTCGTCCGCGGCCCGGTTGATCCGGTAGCCCGACGACAGCTTCTCCAGCGACTTGCTCATCTGCGTGTCGGTGATCGACAGGTTCCGGTAGGCGTTCTGCGCGGCGATGTTGTTGTTGATGCGAAGACCCACGGTGTCCTCCTTGGAATCGGGCCGGACGACGGCCGTCCCTGGCCGCCGCGTGCCCCCGACATCGCCCCGCCGACCCGCCGCCTGAGCGGTTCGCCGGCGGGCCGCGGCTTTCTGACCGGTCGGTGTCCACCGGCCGGGCATCCGCCGGTGCGGTAAGGGAGCCGTAAGGATCGGGGCCGTTGCGGACCGGTCCGCGGACCGGAAGGCTGAGGGCCATGCGATGGGTTTACGTCATCGTCGGCGTCCTGCTGCTCCTGGCCGGCGCCGTCTGGACGCTGCAGGGCCTCAACGTGCTCGGCGGCAGCGCGATGAGCGGCGTGACGCTGTGGGCGATCGTCGGCCCGGTTGTCGTCGTGGTCGGGCTGATCCTGCTGATCAACGGCGTGCGCAAGTTCCGCACCTGACCGCGGTCGGCCGGGCTGGGCCGGCTACTCCGGGCGCTGCTCGACCAGGACGACGAGGTTGCCCTCGCTGTCCTCCACGGCCGCCTGCCACTCCGCCGTGCCGGCCGGGCCGAGGGTGTCGTCGGTGTGGCGGAAGATGACGTGCGGCTCGGAGCGCACCGGCAGCCCGGCCGCGCGCAGCCGCTCCAGCTCGGCGGCGACGTCGGCGACGGACAGGTAGAGCAGCGCGGGCGGCGCACCCCGCTCCAGCATCAGCCGGACCCCGTCGAGGTCGAAGAAGACCAGGCCGGGCGGGTCGTAGGTGGCCCGCGGCTCGGCGCCCAGCAGCAGGGCGTAACACCGGGTGGCGCGCTCGAGGTCCTCGGCCCGCTGCGCGATCTGCACCAGCCTCATCCGCGCAGTATGTCAGCCGCGCGCCGGTCCAGGGCGGCGATGATGTCGCGGCTGACCGCCTCGACCGGGCGCATCGCGTCGACGGTGAGCAGGATGCGCCGCCGGGCGTAGAACGTCAGCACCGGCTGGGTGACCTCCCGGTAGAGCTTCAGCCGCTGGCGGATCACCGACTCGGTGTCGTCGGCGCGGTGCTCGATCTCGGCCCGCTTGAGCAGCCGGTGGACCAATTCGTCGTCGTCGGCGCGCAGGTGCAGCGCCACGTCGGCGGTCATCGAGATCTCCCGGGCGATACGGTACGCGGCCAGGGCCTGCGCCATGGTGCGCGGGATACCGTCGAGCACGTAGCCGCCGCCGGCCGCCTTGGCCGCGAGCAGTCCCTGCCGCATCAGCTCCAGCACGATCCGGTCGGGGACCAGGTCGCCGCGGTCCAGCGCGGCCCGGACCTGCCGCCCGAGCTCCGTGCCCTCGGCGACGTTGCGGCGCAGCAGGTCGCCGATGGCCACGTGGGGCACGCGGAAGTGTTCGGCGATGACCGCACCCTGCGTCCCCTTGCCGGCGCCCGGTGGCGCAACCATCAGCACTCGCACGCGCCCCACGCTACATGTGGCCGCCTCCACCCACGGCGCCCGCATGTGGCAGCCCCGTATGGCAGCCGCGGCATCACGGCCGCCCTGGTTCGCCGGCGACGCAGGGGCGCCGACAGGCCGCCGGGCTGCGCGCGGCCCACGTGCTCGTGCCGCGCGGGCCGGGCAGCGAACCACCACGATCACGGGCCGGCAACGCGTCGGGCCAACATGGGCAGTGATGCCCATGCGGGGCGGCGGAGCGGCGGAATAGCGTCGGCGCATGTCGTATCTGGAGCCGCCGGACGAGTCCGACCCGGACGTCGCCCGCCTGTACGAAGCCGACCGCGACAAGCTCGGCTACGTCGCCAACTACACCCGCGCCCTGGCGCTGCGCCCGGCGGCGATCGACGCCTGGGCGGCGCTGAACGGGGCCGTGAAGTCGGCCATGGACCTGCGCCGCTACGAGCTGGCCACGCTCGCCGCCGCGCGCCGCCTGGAGTCGGAGTACTGCACGCTCGCCCACGCCGCGGTCCTGCGGGAGCGCTTCTACGACGCCGAGACCACCGCGCGCCTCGCCGCCGACCACCACGGCGCCGGGCTGAGCGCGGCCGACGCGGCGGTGATGGACTTCGCGGGCAAGGTCGCCGCGGCGCCCAACGCCGTCGCCGCCGCCGACGTGGCGGCGCTGCGCGGGCACGGGCTGAGCGACACCGAGATCCTCGACGTGGCGCTCACCGCCGCCGCCCGCTGCTTCTTCAGCACCCTCGTCGCGGCCGTCGGCGCCGAGCCGGACGGGGCGCTGCGGGCGGCTCGGACCTCGTCGTAATCGGGCGGGCGGCGCTACCAGGGCACCGGCGTGCCGTCCCAGGAGTGGAACCCGCCGGTCGGCCCGTCCTCGCCGAGCAGGGCCAGGCGCACCGCGCCGGCCGCGCCCTCGGCCGGGTCGCCGTCGCTGGCCGCGGCCCGCGGGTGCAGGCCGGTGTGGCGCAGGCCGGGCGCGAGGGCGTTGACCTTGAACCCGTCGGCGGCCAGCGTGGCGGCGTAGTACACCGTCAGGGCATTGAGGGCGGCCTTCGACGAGCGGTAGGCGGCGCCGCTGCCCGGGCGGCCCGCGGCCTGGGCCAGCGAGGCGGTACCGCTGGAGATGTTGACGATCCGCGGGTGCGCCGAGCGGCGCAGCGCGGGCAGGAACGCGTTGGTGACGGCGAGCACGGCGAACACGTTGGTCTCGTAGGTGGCGCGGAACGCCTCGACCGACGAATCGGGCGGCGCGGCGTCGTCGGGCATGATCCCGGCGTTGTTCACCAGCACGTCGAGCTCCGGCACGGCGGCCGCGGCGGCGGCGATGCCGGCCGGGTCGGTGACGTCGAGCACCAGCGGGCGGGCGCCGGCGCCGATCCGCCGCGCCGCTTCCGCGCCCCGGCCGGGATCGCGGGAGCCGACGTAGACGGTCAGGCCCGCGTCGGCGAGCTGCTTGGCGATGTGCCAGCCGATGCCCTTGTTGGCACCGGTCACCAAGGCCGTGGAAAGGTTCATGGGGACAGCCTCGCCGCGGCCGGCGGGGCGGATCCAGGCACAACGGATGCCTGGCTGAGCACGGACGGGGTGACGCGGATGGCCCGGGCGGAGCTGGGACGCTTCCTGCGCGACCGCCGGGAGGCGCTGCGCCCGGCCGACGTCGGCCTGCCGGCCGGGCCGCGGCGGCGCACCCCGGGGCTGCGCCGGGAGGAGGTGGCGGGGCTGGCGAGCATGTCGGTGGAGTACTACGCCCGCCTCGAGCAGGCCCGCGCCCCGCAGCCGTCCCGGCGCATCCTCGACGCGATCACCGCGGCGCTGCGGCTCGGCCCGGCCGAGCGCGACCACCTGTTCCGGCTGGCCGGCGCGGCCCCGGCGGCGCCGCCCGGCCCGCCCCGGCGGGTCCGGCCGCACGTGGCCGACCTGCTGGGCCGGCTGCCGGAGGCGGCGGCGGTCGTGACCGCGGCGACCTACGACGTGATCGCCTGGAACCCGCTCGCCGGGGCGCTGCTGGGCGACCTGCGCGCCGAGCCGAACCTGGCCCGCCGCCGTTTCCTGGGCGCCGGGCCGCACCTCGGCGCCGGTGCCGGGGAGTTCGCCGAGGTGGCGGTGGCCCGGCTGCGCGCCGCCGCCGACCGCTACCCGGACGACCCGCGGCTCTCCTCGCTGCTCGCCGAGCTGCACGCGGGCAGCGAGGAGTTCCGGGCGGTGTGGCGCGGCAACCCGATCCGCACGCCCGGCCGGCGCACCAAGACCATCGAGCACCCCCGGCTGGGCCCGCTGCGGGTGGAGTGCGACGTGCTCGCCGTGCCCGGCGACGACCAGCAGGTCGTGTTCGTCACCGCCGCGCCGGGCTCGGCGGCGGCCCGGGCCTTGCGGGAGCTGGCCCGGGAGGGCGCCGCGCGCCCGTAAGGTCGACCAGTGGACCCTGAGACGTTGCTGCTGCTGGGGCTGTCCGCCGTGTTCGCCGTGGCGGTGGCCCGGTGGTTCGGGGACCGCACCGGTCTGCCCACGGCCGCGGTCCTGCCCCTGATCGGCATCGGCTACGCGTTCGCCCCGGGGCCCAACATCGGGCTCGACCCGCACGTCGTGCTCACATTCGTGCTGCCCCCGCTGCTGTACAGCGCCGCCCTGGACTCCTCGCTGCTGGCCATCCGGGCCAACCTGCGCATCGTCATCGGCCTGTCGGTGCTGCTCGTGTTCGCCACCGCGCTGCTGGTCGGGCTGGGGTTCGGGCTGTTCGTGGCGGGCGCGACGTTCGCCGCCGGGGTGGCCGTCGGGGCCGCGGTGGCCCCGCCGGACCCGGTCGCGGCGCTGGCCGTGGGGCGCAAGGTGCGGCTGCCGCAGCGGCTGGTCACGATCATCCAGGGCGAGGGGCTGCTCAACGACGCCACCGCGCTGACCCTGCTCAACGTGGCCGTCGCCGCGGCCGTCGGCGGCAGCTTCTCGGCGCCGGTCGCGATCGGGCTGTTCCTGCTGGCCGCGGCGGGCGGCACCGCGGTCGGGGTCGCCGTGGCCTATGGGGTACGCCTGCTGCGCCCGCTCGGCCGCGACCCGCTGCTGGCCAACGCGCTCTCGCTGGCCACGCCGTTCGTCGCCTACCTGGCCGGCGAGCAGCTGCACGTCTCCGGGGTGCTCGCGGTGGTCGTGGCCGGGCTGATCATCGGGCACGACACGCCCCGCTCGGGCACCGGCGCCGGGCGGCTGCAGACCGGCGCCGTGTGGCGCCTGGTGGACTTCCTGCTCGAGGGCTTTGTCTTCCTGCTCATCGGCCAGCAGCTGCCGGCGGTGCTGCGCGGGCTCCGGCAGTACCACATCTCGACCCTCGTGATCGCCGTGGCCGTCTCGGTGGGCGTGACCCTGCTGCTGCGGCCGGTGTGGCTGGGCCTCACGCAGGCGGCGCACCTGCTGCTGCGGCGCGAGGACGAGGGCCTCGCCGCGCGCGAGATCGCGGCGCTGAGCTGGGCCGGGACGCGGGGCGTGATCAGCCTCGCGGCGGTGTTCACGCTGCCGCTGACCACGTCCGCCGGTGCGCCGTTCCCGGACCGCGACCTGCTGCTGTTCTGCACGTTCACGGTGGTGCTGGTCACCCTGGTCGGGCAGGGGCTGACGTTCGGGCCGCTGGTGCGGGCGCTCGGGCTGCGCGCCGACGAGGTCGACGAGGCGCGGCTGCGCAACGAGACCCGGGCGGCGGCCGTGCACGCCGCGCTGGACCGCCTCGACGACCTGGAGCAGGACGAGCCGGGCTCCGCCGCCCTCGTCGAGGCCGAGCGCGAGCGGCTGCAGGCCCGGCTGCGCCGCTACCGGGGCCGCCTGGAGGTGCTGCAGAGCTCGGACTCCGACGAGGTGCCGGTGTCCGAGCAGTACGAGGCCGCGGCCCGGATCCGGCGGGCGTCGATCGAGGCGCAGCGCGAGGAGCTGCTGCGCCGCCGCGACGCCGGGGCGCTGCCCGACGAGGGGCTGCGCCGGCTGGAGCGCGAGCTGGATCACGAGGAGCGGCTCCTGCCGGAGCGCCCGGCCTAACCCGCAAGGTGACGAATCCTACGCGCTGAATGGGATTGACTACTCACACCACTCTTCACTACATTACCTACTCACTAAGTAGGCAACCTAGACTTTGACACGAGGATGGCTCCGTGAAGCTGCGTACCCGCGTGTTCGCCGTCAGTGCGGCGTTACTCGTCACCGGGACCGCCCTGACCGCTTGCGCCGGCACCGCCGACAACTCATCCAACTCCGACGACAGCGGCGCGGTCACCCTCGCCCTCGTCGCATACTCCACGCCGCAGGCCGCATACGAGCAGCTCATCGCCGCGTTCCAGAAGACCGACGCGGGCAAGAAGGTCAAGTTCACCCAGTCCTACGGCGCCTCGGGCGACCAGAGCCGGTCGGTGGCCAACGGCCTCAAGGCCGACGTCGTCGCCTTCTCGCTGGAGCCGGACATCACCCGCCTGGTGACCGCCAAGCTGGTCGACCCGAGCTGGAACTCGGACCAGTACAAGGGCATGATCACCGACTCCGTCGCGGTCATCGGCACCCGTAAGGGCAACCCGAAGAACCTCAAGACGTGGGACGACCTGACCAAGCCGGGCGTGCAGGTGCTCACGCCGAACCCGTTCACCTCGGGCGGCGCGAAGTGGAACATCCTGGCCGGCTACGGCGCGAAGTCCAACAAGGGCGCCGACGCGGCGGCCGGCGCGGCCTACCTCGACGCCCTGTTCAAGAACGTGCCGGTGCAGGACAACAGCGGCCGCGCCTCGCTGCAGACCTTCACCAGCGGCAAGGGCGACGCGTTCATCTCCTACGAGAACGAGGCCCTCTTCGCGCAGAAGAACGGCCAGGCCGTCGACTACACCGTGCCCGACGACACGATCCTCATCGAGAACCCGATCGCGGTGACCACCAACAGCGCCCACCCGGCGGAGGCCAAGGCGTTCGTGGACTTCCTGCACACGCCGGAGGCGCAGAAGATCTGGGCCGAGAACGGCTACCGGCCGGTGGTCAAGGACGCCGGCGGCCGCACCTTCCCCACCCCGTCCGGCCTGTTCACCATCGGTGACCTGGGCGGCTGGTCGAAGGTGAACAAGGACCTGTTCGACCCGGGCAAGAGCGTGATGGCCACCATCGAGCAGAAGCTCGGCATCTCCACCTCGGCCGCCCCGAGCCCGGCGGCATCCAAGTAATGACCGCAACCGCCGTCAAGTCGACCGGGTCCGGCACCGCGCCGGGCCCGGTCCGGCCCGTCGCGCGCCGCCGGCCGCCGGTCGGCACGGCGCTCGGGCTGGGCACCGCCGTGCTCTACCTGAGCCTCATCGTGCTCATCCCGCTCGCCGCGGTGGTGTGGCGCTCCGCGGAGGGCGGCTGGGACACCTTCTGGGCGGCGGTGCGCACCCCGGACGCGTGGGCCGCGCTCGAGCTGACCGTCGGCGCGTCGCTGATCGTCGCGGTCGTCAACGTGGTGATGGGTACGGTCATCGCCTGGGTCCTGGTCCGGGACAACTTCCCGGGCAAGGGCATCGTCGACACGCTCATCGACCTGCCCTTCGCGCTGCCGACGATCGTGGCCGGCCTGGTGCTGCTGGCGCTCTACGGCACCAGCAGCCCGCTGCACATCAACTTCGCCTACACCCGGTTCAGCGTCGTCGTCGCCCTGCTGTTCGTGACCCTGCCGTTCGTGGTGCGCACGGTGCAGCCGGTGCTCAAGGAGCTCGACCGCGACATGGAGCAGGCCGCCTACTCGCTGGGCGCCTCGCCGTCGACCACATTCCGCCGGATCATCCTGCCCAACCTGGCCCCGGCCATGATCTCCGGCGCGGGGCTGGCGTTCACCCGGGCGATCGCCGAGTACGGCTCGATCAACCTGATCACCGGCAGCATCCCGTTCGAGACCCAGGTGTCGTCGGTGAACATCTTCGGCCGCATCGAGAGCGACGACACCACCTCGGCCGCGGCCATCTCGACCGCGCTGCTCGTCGTCGCCTTCGTCGTGCTCATCGTGCTCGACCTGTTCCAGCGCTGGAGCTCCCGCCGTGGCTAAGTACCCGCTGCGCATTCTCGCCCTGGTGTACCTGCTGTTCCTGCTCGTGCTGCCGGTGGGCCTGGTGGTCTGGCGCACCTTCGCCAAGGGCCTGCAGCCGGTCGTCGACGTGATCACGTCCGACAACTTCACCCACGCCTTCGCGGTGACCCTGTCCGTGACGGTGTGGGCGGTGCTGGCCAACACCCTGTTCGGCATCGGCGCCGCGCTGCTGCTGGTCCGCCACCGCTTCCCCGGCAAGCGCCTGCTCGGCGCGCTCATCGACCTGCCGGTGGCGGTCTCGCCGGTCGTCGTCGGCCTCGCCCTGATCCTGGTGTACGGCAAGTACGCCCCCCTCGGCGGCTGGCTCGAGCGCAACGGCCTGCAGGTCATCTTCTCGCTGCCCGGCATGGTGCTGGCCACCATCTTCGTGTCGCTGCCGCTGGTCGTGCGGGCCATCGTGCCGGTGCTGGAGGAGATGGGCGACGAGCAGGAGCAGGCCGCACACACCCTGGGCGCGAACCGCTGGCAGGCGTTCCTGCGCATCACCGTCCCCGGCATCCGCGCCGCGCTCGGCTACGGCCTGGTGCTGTGCCTGGCCCGGGCCCTGGGCGAGTACGGCGCCGTGGCCGTGGTCTCCGGCCGGTTCGTCGGGCAGACGCAGACGGCCACGCTGTTCGTCGAGGAGCGGTACCAGAACTACGACCAGACCGCGGCGTTCACCACCGCGTGCGCACTCGCCCTGATCGCGATCATCATCCTGCTCATCACCAAGCTGCTGCGGCCGAAGGAAGACGACTGATGGCCATCGAAGTCCGCGACGTCAACAAGGCTTTCGGCAAGACACCCGTCCTGCGCGACATCTCCATCGACATCGCCTCCGGCTCGCTGACCGCGCTGCTCGGCCCCAGCGGCGGCGGCAAGTCCACGCTGCTGCGGGTGATCGCCGGGCTCGAGCGGCCGGACACCGGCACCGTGCGGATCAACGAGGTCGACGCCACCCGGCTCACCCCGCAGCGGCGCAACGTGGGCTTCGTGTTCCAGCACTACGCCGCGTTCAAGCACATGACGGTGTACCGCAACGTCGCCTTCGGCCTCGAGGTCCGCCACCGCCCGAAGGCCGACATCCGCAAGCGGGTCACGGAGCTGCTCGAACTGGTCCACCTCGACCAGTTCGCCGACCGCTACCCGGCCCAGCTGTCCGGCGGCCAGCGCCAGCGCATGGCCCTGGCCCGCGCCCTCGCCCCGGAGCCGCAGGTGCTGCTGCTCGACGAGCCGTTCGGCGCCCTGGACGCCCAGGTCCGCAAGGAGCTGCGCACCTGGCTGCGCCGCCTGCACGACGAGGTCCACGTGACCACCGTCTTCGTCACCCACGACCAGGAGGAGGCGATGGACGTCGCCGACGAGATCGTGGTTCTCGCCGACAGCATCGTGCAGCAGGTCGGCAGCCCGCACACCATCTACGAGCACCCGGCCAACCCGTTCGTCATGAGCTTCCTGGGCCCGGTCACCCGGCTCGACGGCAAGCTGGTCCGCCCGCACGACGTGGCGCTGTCCCGCGACCCCGCCTCGGGCGGCACCCCGGCGACCGTCACCCGGGTGGTGCCGCTGGGCTTCGAGGTACGCATCGAGGCGAAGGCCGACGACATCGAGGTGTGGGCGCAGCTGACCCGCGCGGGCGCCAAGGCCATCGACGTCAAGCCGGGTGACGTCGTGTACTTCAGCCCGGAGACCGACGCCAGGACCCTCGCGGCCGCCTGAGCGCCACGTATGCTGCCCAAGCGCATCGAGTACTCGGTCCGGGCCCTGGTCGTGCTGGCCGGCGCCGCACCGCAGACCATCAAGGCCCAGGACGTCGCCGACGCCCAGGACATCCCGCCCGGCTACCTCTACGACCTGCTGGCCGACCTGCGCCGCGCCGAGCTGGTCCAGGTCCAGCGCGGCACCGGCGGTGGCTACCTGCTCGCCTACCCGCCCGCCGAGCTGACCCTGGGCGAGATCGTCCGCCGCCTCGACGGCCCGGGCACCGATCCCCCGCCGGGCGGCCGCACCGACGACCGCTCGATCGAGCGCCTCCGCCAGCTGTGGGAGCGCGCCAACCGGGTCCGCCTGGACTACCTCGACGCGGTGACCCTGGCCGACCTCATGAACCACGGCGCCGCCTAAGGCCTCACTCTAGGCCCTCGGCAGCGGCGGCGTGGCCGAACGCCCGACACAGCGGCGCAGCAGAAGCTTCAGCCCGGCCACCAGGCGGTCGTCGCCGCCCCGGGCGGCGCGGCTCTTGCGGATGTGGCACCCACGGGGCGGAATGTCTCCGTGATCATGGTCCCGCCGCGACCGCACCACGGGTTTGCCATGATCCCGGAGACTTCTGGTACACGGGTGTACCTGGACACTCCGTGATCATGAAAAACCGTTGGTGTCGCTGCCCCGGTGCGCATGATCACGGAGACTTCCGGTCGCCGCGCCGTGCCCAGTGGTATGCACGGAGTGTGCGATGTGATCGCCGATCACGCCCGCCCCGGGGGGCCGGGACGCGCAGGCCGGGCACCACGTGGTCGCCGGCGGACATGACCACCCTGAGCTCTACCCGATTGATGCCGTCAAATCGGATATTTCCGGTTCTGCACGAGGGGCAGGAAGAGCTCGTCGACGATCGAGGCGATCCGTTCGGGCTTCAGGGGCTTGAGATCCATGAGCATGTCGTGGCGCACCAGGTCGAACGGCATGGCGAGCACCGCGGCGGGGATGCGCTCCAGGTCGATCTCGCCGCGGTCGTGGGCGCGCTGGTAGACGATCCGGCCGAGCGGGAACGGCTGCTCGCCCAGGACCTTGTCGCGGGCCTGCCCGGGGGTCAGGCCGGCGTCGGCCAGCAGTCCCGAGAAGGCGGCGGCCGCGGCGACGGCGAAGAACGCGGCGCGGGTTTCGCTCATGCCGGTCAGCAGGGCGAGCAGGTCGCCGCGCAGGGTGCCGGTGTCCGGGAGGGCGACCGGGTGGGTGGTGCGGTGGTGCCCGATCGCGGCGAGCACGAGCTGGTCTTTGTTGGGCCAGCGGCGGTAGAGCACGGCGATCCCGGTGCGGGCGCGGGCGGCGACCGATTCCATCGTCAGCTTCGCGAAGCCGGCCTCGACCAGCTCGTCCCAGGCCGCGTCGAGCAGCGCGGACTCGAGCTCGGGACCGCGCCGGCGCTGGCGGGCAGGCTCGGGGCCGGATGCGGTCACCGCCCCAGCATAAGAGAGGCTTGCATTCCTTAGCAAGGCGACCTACCGTGCCTAAGAGAGGAATTCAACTCTTATTGGGGATGGACGATGACCGAGACGAGTGAGACGAAGCTGCCGCCGCAGGTGCGGAACGCGCTGCTCGCGCTGATCGTGGGCGGGATCGCGGCGATCCTCGACTCGACGCTGGTGACGCTGGCGATCCACACGCTGGTGGTCAAGCTGCACTCGACCGCCGGCACGCTCCAGTGGGTCACCACCGCCTACCTGCTGGCGATGGCGGTCGCGATCCCGGTCACCGGGTGGGCGGAGAGTCGCTGGGGCGGCAAACGGGTCTGGATGGCCGCGCTGGTGCTGTTCGTCGTCGGCTCGGTCCTGTGCGCGCTGTCGTGGAACGACGCCAGCCTGATCGCCTTCCGGGTGCTGCAGGGCCTCGGCGCCGGGCTGATCTTCCCGCTGATGCAGACGCTCGCGGTACGGGCCGCGGGCGGGCAGGTCAGCAGCCAGCTGATGGCGGCCGTCACCCTGCCGATCGCGCTCGGCCCGATCCTCGGCCCGGTGATCGGCGGCGTGATCCTCAACTGGCTGAGCTGGCGCTGGCTGTTCCTGGTCAACGTGCCGCTGATCGCCGTCGGGCTGCTGCTGGCGTGGCGGTTCCTGCCCGCCGACCGCCCCGGCCGCCCGGCCGGGCGCGCGCGCCTGGACTGGATCGGCCTGGTGCTGCTCGTGCCGGCGCTGGCGGGGATCCTGCTCGGCCTCTCGCAGCTGTCCGAGCAGGGCGGGATCGGCCACGCCGGGGTGCTGGTGCCGCTGCTGGCCGGGGTCGCGTTGCTGGCCGCGTTCATCGCGTGGGCCTCGCGGCCGGGCGAGAGCCGGGCGATCGTGGACATCCGGCTGCTGCGCCTGCGGTCCCTCGGCAGCGCCTCCGCGGTCCTGTTCGCGGCCGGCGCGGCGATGTACGCTGCCATGTTCCTGCTGCCGCTGTACTACCAGCAGCTGCGCGGCCAGAGCGTGCTGGACGCCGGCCTGCTGATGATCCCGCAGGGCATCGGCGCGCTCGCCTCCCGCTTCGTGGTCGGCAAGCTGGTCGAGCGGTTCGGAGCGCGTGCCGTGACCATCGCGAGCTTCCTGCTCGCCGCCGCCGCGACCATCCCGTTCGCGCTCGCCGGGCCGGGCACGAGCCTATGGTGGCTGGGCGCCGTGCTGCTGGTCCGCGGCCTGGGGATCGGGGCGGTCCTGATCCCGCCGATGTCAGTCGCCTATCAGGACATCCAGCCGGCCGGCATCCAGCACGCCAGCATGAACACCCGCATCGTGCAGCAGGTGGGCGCGTCGTTCGGCACCGCGATCGTCGCCGTCGTCCTGCAGTCGCTGCTCGACCACGGTGCCACCGGTGCTTTCCGGGGCGCGTTCTGGTGGGCGATCGGCATCACGGTCGTGGCCCTCGTCCCCGCCATCACGCTCCCGGGCCGGCCGGCCCACCAGGCACCGCCGGCCACCACCGGCCCCGCGGAGCGCACGGCGGACACCGTGCCGGCAGCGTCCTGACCTCATACACCCACACGCGTCGGCGCCGTCCCCCGGGGACGGCGCCGACGCTGAACCCGTCACTCCGTGGGCGGGTCGGCCAGGGGCCAGCCGCCGGCGGCCAGGTGCGCCGAGACCCGCACGACGTCCTCCGGGGAGGCGTCCTGCAGTACCGCACCGTTGATCATCCCTTCGATGTCCTCGGTGGTGATCGGGTCGGCGGTGCGCTGGGAGACCCCGGCCAGGTCCCGGGCGATCTTGCGCACCTCGTCCTCGGTCAGCTTGCGGCGCAGCAGGCCCAGCAGCGCGACGTAGTCCTGCCGCGGCACGCCGGCGGGGTAGCCGGCCCGCAGCCACTCCACGGCGCGGGTCAGGAAGTTGGAACGGGTTTCTCCCACGTGACCACCTACTTCTTGGTGACGATCGTCGGGTAGATGTGCTCGAAGCTCAGCGCCTTGCCGAAGCCGCTCGCAACGATGTACGTGATGCCCAGCGCCACGCCCAGCAACACGACGACGAAGCAGAGCCAGCCCAGCACGGTACCGATCGGCTGGGCCCTGGGGCCGGTCGCGCCGGCCTCGTGGACCTCGGCGTCGCCGCCCGCGCCCCAGGCGAGCGAGCGCACGCCGAGGGCGAACAGCGTCGGCAGGCCGGCGCCGAGCAGCAGGCCCACGAGCAGGACCCGCCACGCGGCCTGCAGAGAGAATTCCAGGTTGTGCAGCATCAGCGCACCGCCTCGGCCGGCTCGCGAGCGGGCTCCCACTCGTCGTTGACGTTGTGGTGGTCGACCGGCGTCTTGCGCGAGTGCCAGTACATGTAGGCGGCCAGGGCGAGCAGGATCACGAACACCACCAGCGCGCCGCCGAGGCCGCCGACGAGGTGGCCGATCCACCACATGATCGCCCCGACGATCGCGGCGGCGGGGAGCGTGGTGAGCCAGGCGACCACCATGCGGCCGGCGACCGCCCAGCGCACGATCGCGCCGGGCTTGCCGACGCCGGTGCCGAGGATCGAGCCGGTCGCCACGTGGGTCGTGGACAGCGCGAAGCCGAGATGGCTGGAGACGAGGATGACCGCGGCCGAGGCGGACTCGGCGGCCAGGCCCTGCGGGGGCGCGATCTCCACGAGGCCCTTGCCGAGGGTCCGGATGATCCGCCAGCCGCCGAGATAGGTGCCCAGCGCGATGGCGAGGGCGCAGGCCGCCTTGACCCAGAAGGGAATGTTCTTCGTGTCGGTCCAGTCGCCGGTGGCGATCAGGGCGAGGGTGATGACGCCCATCGTCTTCTGGGCGTCATTGGTACCGTGCGCCAGCGACACCAGCGACGCGGAGCCGATCTGCCCCCAGCGGAAGCCGTTGTCGGTGAACCGCTGCGCCACGCCCAGGGTCACCTTGTAGATCAGCCAGGTGCCCACCGCGGCGACGACGCCGGCGATGACCGGGGACATGACCGCGGGCAGCAGGACCTTGCCGACGAGCCCGTCGAGCTTGGTGCCGTTGCCGTTCCAGTTCACCCCGGACCAGCCCAGCCCGGCGATCGTCGCGCCGACCAGGCCGCCGAACAGCGCGTGCGAGGAGCTCGAGGGCAGGCCCAGCAGCCAGGTGAGCAGGTTCCACACGATCCCGCCGACCAGGCCGGCGAGCACGATGAGGAGCAGGGCGAAACCGCCGCCTTCGAGCAGTTCCGCCTTTGGTGCGCCGTTCGAGTTCTGAATCTTCACGACGGCGTTGGTCACCGTGAGCGCGACCTCGACGGAGAGGAACGCGCCGATCAGATTCAGTACGCCGGACAGCAACACGGCGACCTTCGGCCGCAGCGCGTTCGTCGCGATGGAGGTGGCCATCGCGTTGGCAGTGTCGTGGAACCCGTTGGTGAAGTCGAACCCGAGGGCGGTCACGATCACCAGGACGAGCACCACGGTGGTTTCTGTCACATCTTTGATCGTCGCGCGAGTTCCCAGCTCCCTCCACCGCTGCGGGGCGAACCCGGGAAGAGTTCGACCGCCGTCAACCTGCCGTCCGCCTGCGCGTCAGCGGCCGCGCGGGCCGCTCACATCCGCCGCCGTGACGGTGTTGGCGCCACGTAATGCGGGCGGCGGGTTCGGCGTGACGGGCGCGTAACTGCTCGTTTGTACGGTCGGCCGTGTGATGCGGACCCGCTCGGTCTGTTCCTACTGCGGGGTCGGCTGCGGCGTGATCCTGGACGTGGCGACGGACCCCGACGGCCGGCGCCGGGTGGTCAAGGTGCACGGCGACAAGGACCACCCGGCCAACCGCGGGCGGCTGTGCACCAAGGGCGCCACCAGCGCGGAGATGCTGGCCGCGCCGGGTCGGCTGGCCCGGGCCCGGGTGCGGGCGCGCCGCGGCGGCGAGGCGGTGGAGACCGGGCTGGACGCGGCGATCGCGCACGCCGGGGCCCGGCTGCGGGCGATCGTCGACGAGCACGGGCCGGACGCGGTCGCCTTCTACGTCTCCGGCCAGCTGACGCTCGAGGCGCAGTACCTGGCCAACAAGCTGGCCAAGGGCTTCGTGCGGACGAGCCAGATCGAGTCGAACTCGCGGCTGTGCATGGCCAGCGCCGGCAGCGGCTACAAGCTGTCCCTGGGCGCGGACGGGCCGCCGGGGTCGTACGACGACTTCGACCACGCCGACCTGTTCCTCGTCATCGGCTCGAACATGGCCGACTGCCACCCGATCCTGTTCCTGCGCCTGCTGGACCGCGTCCGCGCGGGCGCGAAGCTCATCGTCGTCGACCCGCGGCGCACCGCGACCGCGGCGAAGGCCGACCTGTTCCTGCAGGTCCGGCCGGGCACCGACCTGGCGCTGCTCAACGGGCTGCTGCACCTGCTGGTCGAGGGCGGGCACGTCGACGAGGCGTTCATCGCCGCGCACACCGAGGGCTGGGAGGCGATGCCCGCGTTCCTGGCCGACTACACCCCGGCCCGGGTGTCCCGGATCACCGGCATACCGGTACCCGACCTCGAAGCGGCGGCGGGGCTGATCGCCGCCGCCGGGGAGTGGATGAGCTGCTGGACGATGGGGCTCAACCAGAGCACCCACGGCACCTGGAACACCAACGCCCTGGTCAACCTCCACCTGGCCACCGGCGCGATCGGCCGGCCGGGCAGCGGCCCGTTCTCGCTGACCGGCCAGCCCAACGCGATGGGCGGCCGGGAGATGGGCTACATGGGCCCCGGCCTGCCCGGTCAGCGCTCGGCGCTCGACCCGGCCGACCGCGCCTTCGTCGAGCGGGCCTGGAGCCTGCCCGCGGGCGCGCTGCGCGCCGAGGCCGGCCACGGCACCATCGAGCTGTTCGAGCGCATGGCGGCCGGCGCGGTGAAGGCCTGCTGGATCATCTGCACCAACCCGGTCGCCTCCGTCGCCAACCGGCGCACGGTGATCGAGGGGCTGGAACGGGCCGAGCTCGTCATCACCCAGGACACGTACGCCGAGACCGAGACCAACGCCTACGCCGACGTCATGCTGCCGGCCGCCATGTGGACCGAGGCCGACGGCGTGATGATCAACTCGGAGCGGAACCTCACCCTCTCCCCCGCCGCCGCCGACCCGCCCGGCGAGGCCCTGCCCGACTGGCAGCTCATCGCCAGGGTCGCGGCCGCCATGGGCTACGGCGACGCGTTCCGCTACGACTCCGCCGAGGACGTCTACGCCGAGATCCGCGGCTTCCACAACCCGCACACCGGCTACGACCTGCGCGGGGCCGGCTACGACCGGCTGCGCGAGGGGCCGGTGCAGTGGCCCGCCCCGCCCGGGGCGCCGCGGCGCAACCCCATCCGGTACCGCACCGGCGGCAGCGGCCCGCGGCTGGCCTTCCCGACCCCGAGCGGCCGGGCGGTGTTCTTCGCCCGCCCGCACCTGGACCCGGCCGAGCTGCCCGACGACGACTACCCGTTCCTGCTCAACACCGGCCGGGTGGCGCACCAGTGGCACACGCTGACCAAGACCGGCAAGGTGGCCAAGCTGAACAAGCTCAACCCGGGCCCGTTCGTCGAGCTCCACCCGGCCGACGCGGCCCGGCTGGGGATCGCCGCCGGCGACCGGGTCGAGCTCGCCTCCCGGCGGGGCCGGGCGGTGCTGCCGGCCGCCGTCACCGACCGGGTGCGCCCCGGCGACTGCTTCGCGCCGTTCCACTGGAACGACCTGTTCGGCGAGCAGCTCAGCGTCAACGCGGTCACCTCCGGCGCGGTCGACCCGATCTCGCTGCAGCCGGAGCTCAAGGCGTGCGCGGTGCGCCTGACCCGGGTCGGCGGCCCGGCCGGCGGACGCCCCGCCGAGCGGCCCGGGGCCCGGGTGGCGGGCACCGCCGGTACCGTCGACGTCCTCTGGGCATCGCAGACCGGCAACGCCGAGGAACTCGCCGCGCACGCCGGCCGCCGGCTGGCCGAGGCGGGCCGGCTGGCGGGCGTGCGGGCCATGACGGCCGGCGCCGGGGAACTGCTCGCCGGCCGCACCGACCTGCTGGTCATCACCAGCACCTTCGGCGACGGTGACGCGCCCGACAACGGCACCGCCTTCTGGGAGTCGCTGCAGCGCGACGCGCCCCGGCTGGACGGGCGCCGCTACGCCGTGCTCGCCCTCGGCGACTCCTCCTACGCCGATTTCTGCGGCCACGGCCGCCGCCTCGACGCCCGGCTGGCCGAGCTCGGCGGGGTGCGGCTGGCCCCGCGGGTCGACTGCGAGCCGGACTTCGAGGCCGCCGCCCACGGCTGGCTGGACGGCGTCCTGGCAGCGCTCGGCGCCCCCGCCGCCGGAGTCACCGCGCCCGCGCCGCGCCGGGCGGCCCGGGCCGAGCCGGTGACCGCGACCCTGCGCGGCAACCGGCGGCTCACCGGGACCGGCTCGGCGAAGGAGGTCCGCCGGTTCACCCTGGCCGTCGGCGCGGACTTCGGCTACGCGGCCGGCGACTCGCTGGGCGTGTGGCCGCAGAACCGGCCGGAGCTGGTCGCGGAGTGGCTGGCGGCGACCGGCCTCGACCCGCACGCCACCGTCGACGCGGGCGGCGAGGTGGAGCTGGGCGAGGCGCTGCGGCACCGCCTCGACATCACCCGGATCACCCCGGCCCTGCTGCGCTTCCTCGCCGAGCGGCGGCCCGGATCGCCGCTGCGCGCGCTGCTGCGCGCGGACAACGAGGTGGAGCTGGCGAAGTACGCCTGGGGTCGGCAGGCCGTCGACGTCATCGCCGAGCACCCCGTCGCGGCCGGCGCCGGCGAGTGGGCCGCGCTCCTGCAGCGGCTGCGCCCCCGGCAGTACTCGATCTCGTCCACGCCGCTGCTGTCGCCGGGCGAGGTCGCGCTGACCGTGTCGGTGGTCCGGTTCGGCAACGACGCCGGCCGGGCCCGCGCGGGCGTCTGCTCGGCGTTCCTCGCCGACGCCGCCGACGGCGCGCCCGTCCCCGTGTTCCTGCAGCGCTCCCCGAACTTCCGCCCGCCCGCCGACGACGGCGCACCGATGATCATGGTTGGCCCGGGCACCGGCATCGCCCCGTTCCTGGCCTTCCTGCAGGAGCGTCACGCCCGGGCCGCCCGCGGCCGCAACTGGCTGTTCTTCGGCGAGCAACGCCGGGCCACCGACTTCTACTACGCGCAGGAGCTCGGGGCGCTGTCCCGCGCGGGCACGCTGACCCGCCTCGACCTCGCGTTCTCCCGGGACCAGCGGCAGAAGGTGTACGTCCAGGACCGCATGCGCGAGCACGGCGCCGAGCTGTGGGCGTGGCTGCGGGACGGCGCGCACCTCTACGTCTGCGGCGACGCGGCCCGGATGGCCAAGGACGTGGACCGGGCGCTGCGCGAGATCGTCGCCGCACACGGCCACCTCGACGCCGACGGCGCGGCCGCCTACGTCCGGCAGCTCACCGCCGACCGGCGCTACGTCCGCGACGTGTACTGACCCGCGGCTACCGCAGCGTGGCGAGGTCGAGCAGGTGCCAGGTCATCGTCTCGTTGTCGCCGGTGGCCCACCACAGCCAGGCGCCGGACAGCCCCTCGGCGGTGGACACGGCGAGCGGCACCCGCCGGCCGGCGGTCAGGTCGTAGAGGGTGAGGCGCTCGCTCGCGGTGGCGGCCTGGGTGGAGATCGGCGCGGCCAGGAACTCGAAGCGGTCCAGCGCGGCGACGTCGGCGAACAGCGCGACCTCGCCGTCGGCGTTGATCCGGCCGGTCTGGCCGGTGCCGTCGGTGCGGCGCAGCGTGATGACCGCGCTCTGCTGGGTGCTCACGACGGTGCGGCACCAGGCGGCGCCGCAGAAGACGTCCTGGCCGGGCGGGGCGGCGAAGGTGCGCCGCGCCCCGGTGGTGAGGTCGAGCTGGATGACGGGCTGCCCGGCGATGCCGTCGTCGCCGGCCCACGGCCAGCCGGTGAGGTGGTAGGTGCCGTCCAGGGGCCGGACGGTGGCGTGGCCGGCGCCGGTGACGGGCACGGAGCGCAGGTCGGTGGTCGGCACGGTGGTGCCGCGGGTGGCGGTCCACCAGACCCGGCCGCCGGCGATCTCGAGGTCGTGCATGCTGCCGGTGAACGTGGCGTGGCCGGTGTCGGTGGTGAGCACGGCGGTGTGCCCGGCCGGGTCGGCGCGGTGCAGGGTGGTGCTGGTCTCGCCCTGGTCGTCGGCGATGCTCGACATCCAGTACACGAAGCCGGCCGCCACGGTGACGGCGTCGAACGAGCCGCCGCCCCCGATCGGGATCCGCTCCAGCGGCCGCGGGTGGGCCGGGTCGGCGGGGTCGAGCAGGGCGATGGTCGCGGTATTGGGGTCGGCGTCGGCGATCTGCACCACGACGGTGTGCGCGTCCAGCGCCGCGGCCGGGGTGAACGTGGTCCCGTCCGGCAGGGTCGCGGGCAGGTCGATGGTGTGCGCGCCCGGCCAGATCCCGGCGAGGGTGGCCGGGGCGCTCGCGGACGGGACGGCGCCGGCCGCGCCGGGGCCCGGGTCCGGGGCGGGCAGGAGCAGCAGGCCGCCGGCGGCCGCGACGGCGGCCCCGCCGGCCACCCGGATCCGCCAGCGGCTCATGACTCGTAGGGCTGCTTCGGCGCCGGGATCCGGTGCGCGGCGGTGACGGACAGGAACGGGATGGGCTGATCGTCGACCGGGTCCTGGTCGGTCTGCGCGGTGTACACGCCGGTGACCTCCAGCCACGCGTCCGCACCGGCATCGGGCGGGACGGCGCCGGCCAGGCCGACCTTGACCGGGCGGGCGTCGGCGGCGCAGCAGGTGATGACCATCCGGGTGAGGTACTTCCGCTCGCCCGCGACCACGATGAACCCCGACAGCGTCACCGGCCGGTCCTTGAGCGTGCGGCCCTGGTCGAACACGGCCCGGCTCGCGTAGTCCAGCAGGGAGACGCGCACCGGGTCGCCGTCGGGCAGCGGCGGGAAGTCCGACGCGGCGGCCGGGTTGAGCGCGGTGCCGCCGTGCGCGGCGGCGTAGGAGCCCAGGGCCGGCGGGGCGACCAGCAGCAGCGCCAGCGCGGGCGCGACGAGCAGCCACGACGGCTCGAACCGGCCGTGGTCGTGGTG
The DNA here is from genome assembly GCF_050948465.1 of Dactylosporangium sp. CA-092794. Lineage (NCBI taxonomy): Bacteria > Bacillati > Actinomycetota > Actinomycetes > Micromonosporales > Micromonosporaceae > Dactylosporangium > Dactylosporangium sp. CA-092794. The sequence goes on from NZ_CP192044.1 coordinate 6,785,236, forward strand.
CTCGTCGTGGTCGTGGTCGTGACGGCCGCGCAGGACCCGGGCGAGGTTGACCGCGGCGACGGCGATCAGCACCGCGCCGGCCGCCACGAGGTACCACTGCAATCCGGGCTTGACGTAGCGCACGTAGGTGCCGCTCCAGGCGATACGCAGCAGCGTGCCGCCGATGAGCAGCAGCACCACCGACTGCACCGCGGCGCGGCTAGTCACAGCAGCACGCCCCCGACCGCGACGGCGAGCCCGACACCGACGACGAACGTGGCCGGGGCGAAGCGGACCGCGAACCGGCGCCCGAACGTCCCGGCCTGCATCGCGAACAGCTTCAGGTCGACCATCGGCCCGACGACGAGGAACGCGAGCCGGGCGGTGAGCGAGAACTGCGACAGCGACGCCGCGACGAACGCGTCGGCCTCCGAGCAGATCGACAGCAGCACCGCGAGCCCGGCCAGGGCCACCACCGCGACGACGTGGTGCGCGGCCACGACGTGCAGCCAGCGCTGCGGGACCAGGACGTTGAGGCAGGCGGCGGTGGCGGCGCCGATGACCAGGAACCCGGCGGCCTCGGCGGCGTCCTGGCGGACCGCCGCGAAATAGGCCATCGCCCGGCTACCGGCCTGCGGGGCGCGCCGCGGCACCCGCAGCCAGTCGTCGCGGCCCAGGCGCAGCCACAGCCAGCCCATCGCCACGCTGGTGGCCAGGCTCGCCACCAGCCGGCCCACCACCATCAGCGGCTGCCCGGGGAAGGCGACCGCGGTCGCCGCCAGCACCACCGGGTTGATCGCGGGCGCGGCCAGCAGGAACGCCAGGGCCGCGGCCGGCGTCACGCCACGGCGCACGAGCGCGCCCGCCACCGGCACCGACGCGCACTCGCAGCCGGGCAGCGCCAGCCCGGCCAGCCCCGCGACCGGCACGGCGAGGGCCGGGCGCGACGGCAGCGCCCGGGCGAAGAACCGCTCCGGCACCAGGGTCGCGATCGCCGCCGACAGCAGCGTGCCGAGCACCACGAACGGCATCGCCTGCACGACGATCGCGACGAAGACGGTGACCCACTCCTGCGCCCGCGGCGAGGCGAACGCGCGACCGATCGGGCCGCGGGCGAGGATCGCGGCCAGCAGCCCGACGGCGAGGATCTCCACCCCGAACGGCCGCCGCCGGGCCGGCGCGGGACGGGGTCGCGTGTCCAGCATCGGGCACAGGCTACGACACTGATGCTCACAGCAAAGCATTGCTATATCAGCATTTCTTCGACGGTACCCCCGAAATCCGGTGGACAGCCGGACCGCTCTCGGCCAATGTCAGGCCCATGCGACAGGACGAGATCTGGGACGCCGACACCGCCGCGCGCTACGACACCCCGGGCACCGGCATGTTCGCCCCCGAGGTCCTCGGCCCGACCGTCGACCGGCTCGCCGAGCTCGCCGCCGGGGGCCCGGCCCTGGAGTTCGCGATCGGCACCGGCCGGGTCGCGGTCCCCCTGGCCGGGCGGGGCGTGCCGGTGACCGGGATCGAGCTGTCCCGGCCGATGGTGGCCCGGCTGCGCGAGAAGAGCGACCTCCCGGTGGTGGTGGGCGACATGACGACCGCGGAGGCGCCGGGGAAGTACACCCTCGTCTATCTGGTCTACAACACGATCTCGAATCTGCTCACCCAGGCCGAGCAGGTCGCGTGCTTCCGCAATGCCGCCCGCCACCTCGTGCCGGGCGGCCGCTTCGTGGTCGAGCTGTGGGTGCCGGAGCTGCGCAAGCTGCCGCCCGGCCAGGACGCGGTGGTGTGGCAGAGCGAGCCCGGGTATATCGGCCTGGACACCTACGACGTGCTCAACCAGCACGTGGTGTCGCACCATGTCACCTTCGGCGAGGGCCGCGACGCCCGGGTCTCCCGCAGCCCGCACCGCTACGTCTGGCCCGCCGAGCTCGACCTGATGGCCCAGCTGGGCGGCTTCGCCCTCGAGTCGCGCCACGCCGGCTGGTCCGCGGAGCCGTTCACCGCCGACGACCGCAGCCACGTCTCGGTCTACCGCCTCGGCGCCGTGGCCTGACCCGGCTCAGCCGCCCGCGGTGGTGAGCGCGATCCGGCCGAACACCTCGCCCGCCGCCATCTTCCGGTGCGCCGCCACCGCCTCCCGCAGCGGCAGCACCTCCTGCACCACCGCCCGCAGTTCGCCCCGGCCCGCGCCCTCGAACATCTCGGCGGTCGCCGCGCTCCGGTCGGCCTGGGTCACCGTATTCGCGCTGAAGGTGGCGAACGACAGCGACCGCTGGAACGCCGCGAACAGCCGCATGCCGAAGTCCGCCGGCGGATCGCCCGCGACCGCGCCCACGGCGACCAGGCGGCCGTTGGGGTTGAGCCGGTCGAAGAACGACGGCAGGTGCGGGCCACCCACGATGTCGATGATGATGTCGTACCCCGCGGGCGCCTCCCCCGCCGCCGCACCGGCCCGGTCGAGCACGTGGGTCGCGCCGAGCCCGCGCAGCCGCTCGCCGCGCTCCCCCGACGACGCGGTGACCGCGACCGCGCCGGCGCCGCCCCGGGCGGCGAGCTGGACCGCCATCACCCCGATGCCGCCGGACGCGCCCCGCACCAGCACCGACTCGCCCAGGGCGAACCGGGCGTGGCGCAGGGCGAACCGGGCCACCATGCCGGAGCCGCCGAGCGTCACCGCGTCCACCGCCGACATGCCCGCCGGCAGCGGCACCAGCGTCGCGGCCGGGGCGACCGCCCGCTCGGCGTAGCCGCCGCCCACGCCGGTGAACGCCCACACCCGCCGCCCGGCCCAGGACGGGTCGACGCCCTCGCCGGTCGCCGCCACGGTCCCCGCGATCTCGCCGCCGAGGACATGCCCCTCGGTGAAACCGTAGGCGGCGAGCGCGCCGCTGCGGATCACCGCGTCGACCCCGCCGACCCCGATCGCCTCGGTCTCGACCAGCACCTGCCCCTCGGCCGGGCTCGGGTCGGGCAGGTCGATGACCGAAAGCCCCTCCGGGCCGCCGAACGCTTGAATCACAACTGCTTTCACACGCCCGACCGTATCGGAACGCCCCGTCCGTTTGGCTAAATTGAGAGCGGTGACGGCCCAAGTGGGAACGACCCTGCGCTCCGACGCCCGCGACAACCGCGACCGCATCCTGGCCGCCGCCCGGGCGGTGTTCGCCACCGAGGGCCTGGACGTGCCGATCCGGGAGATCGCCCGCCGCGCCCAGGTCGGCGTCGCGACCGTCTACCGGCGGTTCCCGACCAAGGAGGCCCTGTTCGCGGAGGCCTTCGCCGACCAGATGGCCACCTGCTCGGCGATCGTCGAGGAGGGCCTGGCCGCGCCCGACCCGTGGCAGGGGTTCCGCCGGGTGGTCGAGCGGATCATGGAGATGCACGCCCTCGATCGCGGCTTCTCCCGGGCGTTCACCTCGCGGCTGCCCGAGGTGGTCGCCTACTTCACCGCCGACCGTGACCGCACCCTGCGCCTGCTGCGCGAGCTCGTCCGGCGCGCGAAGGCGTCGGGCGAGCTCCGCCCCGACTTCGTCCTGGAGGACTTCATCCTGGCCCTCATGGCCAACGAGGGCATCCGCGCCGAGTCGCCCCGGCTGCGGGTCGCCGCGTCCCGCCGCTTCGCGGCCCTGATGCTCCAGTCCTTCCAGGCCAACCCGGTCCCGGCACCGCTGCCCCCGGCCGTCCGCCTCCCGATCTCCCGCCGTTAGCTCGCCGCCTTCATCGAGCGGCCGGGTCGCGCATCGCGGCCACGAGCGCGCAAGTCGCGGCGACCGCGATGCCTGACCAGCGCAGGTGGGCGGGCATCCACTCCCGGCCGGGACCGACCAGCATCGGGGCCTGTGGGATCGACGCGGCGAGCAGCAGCGACGCCAGCAGCACGGGCGTGGTGATGATGCCGGGCTGGTCGAATCCCTGGCGACGGGCCCACGCGGCCACGGCCCACAGCACGGTGACCGTGGCCGCCAGCTCGGCCGTGAGGCCGAGGCCGAGGCTCCACCGACCGCCCGCCGGAGCCGGGGGGAGATAGACCGCGAGCACCGCCGCCCACACCGGCACGACGACCGCCCCGGCACAAGCGATCCGCAGCCACAGCCGGCGCGCCAGGCTGTACGGGCTGGCCTGCAGCGTGATCGCGGCGCTGTCGTCGAGCGCGTAGCCGCTGCCCAGGGCCAGTAGCAGACCCAGGACGCGCAGGTCGCCGATGGCCTCGTGCGTGTCGCCGAGGCGGGCCACCAGGTACACGGCGACGGCGCCCGCGCTCGTCGCGAACGGGGCCAGGCGCAGGCTGCGTACCAGGTGGCCGCTGCGGACCAGTTCCCACGCCACGGAGGGTGTCATGGCAGCTGGAGCCCGCCGAGGACGAGGGTGGCGGCCAGCACCGGCCCGCCGACGAGGACCAGCCGGCGGCCCTGGGAGCGGTACACGGCGGCGATGGCGGCGCAGGCGCAGAGCCCGGTCAGGTACGCGACGTGCAGCCACGGCCGGCCCGGCGGCGGCGTCCAGCCCTCGAACGTCATCCCGGTCGTCCACCACATCCACCAGGTGCCGCCGTCGATGTGGCGGAACGCGACGAGACCGCCCAGCGTCGCGACCACGAAGATGATCAGCACGCCGCCGGCGAAGGGCAGCCAGCGGGCGGCGAGGACGCCGAGCAGCCCGGCGCCCGCGATGACGAGCGGAAGCTGGGCCAGTTCGCCGGCGTTCATCAGGTCCTTGGCCGGGATGTCGTTGAGGCTGCTGATGACGGCCATGGCTGCCGCCGCGACGGCGCCGATGCCGGCCAGCGGCAGCGCGATGCCCAGGCTCATCGCCCAGGTCCGGCGGGTGTCCGAGGTCGGGGTGACACTCAGCGTCTCCTCGGCCCGGCCGCGGCGGGCGCCGCTGGCGACCAGGTTCGCCGCGAAGAGGACGATGATCGGGCCGAAGAACGCGACGGCGATGAAGACGGTGCCGTACCAGTAGTCGGCGTTCCGGCCGTCGCTGGCCCCGTCGGCGGCGGCGGTCACGGCCACGACGACCGGTACCAGCCACAGCACGGGGTGCCGGACGAGGCGGCGGGCCTCCCGGCCGATCAGGATGGCGGTGCTCATGAGTGGGTGACCTCCAGCTCGGGTTCGCCCATGAGCAGCAGGTACGCGTCCTCCAGCGTGGGTGCGATCAGCTCGGCGCCGGCCGGCGGGTCGCCAACGTTGCGGAAGGTGCCGTCGCCGGTGCGCCACGCGGCGAGGGCGGCGGCCGAGCGCTGCGTGTCGGCCCACACGCGGCCCGCGGCCTGCGCGGTCAGCTCGTGAGGGGTACCGGTGAATCGGACCCGGCCCTGATGAAACACGGCGATCCGGGTGCACAGGGCGGCGATGTCCTCGGTCTGGTGGCTGGACAGGACCACCGTGCGCCCCTCACCGGCGTGCGAGATCATCTCCCGGAACCGCAGCCGCTGCTCGGGATCGAGGCCGACCGTCGGCTCGTCGAGGACGAGCAGCTCGGGATCGCCCAGCAGGGCCTGGGCCAACCCGACCCGCCGGCGCATGCCGCCGGAGAGGGCCCGGATCCGCTTGGCGCTGACCGACTCCAGCCCGGTCAGCGTGATGACCCGGCGGACCTCGTCGTGCCGGGACCGCCGGTCCGTCATCTGCTTCAGGATCGCCACGTAGTCGATGAACTCGAAGACCGTGAACCCCCGGTGGAAGCCGGCATCCTGCGGCAGGTAGCCCAGGCGTTCCCGGATCCGGGTCCGGTCGTCGGGGCGCGACGGATCACGGCCCAGCAGGGTCACCGTGCCCCGGTCCGGCGCCAGGACGGTGGCGATGATCCGCAGCAGGGTCGTCTTGCCGGCGCCGTTCGGTCCCAGCAGGCCGGTCACCCCTTGGCCGGCATCGAGGTCGACGCTGTCCAGCGCCGTCGTACGGCCGAAGGATTTCGTCGCGCTCCGCACGCGTACAGTCATGCGCTTCTCCCGAGTTTGATCGTGACGGTGTGACGGGTGACGGCGAGCCACACGCCGCCGCCGACGGCCACGGCGAGCCAGCAGACCTGGGCGCCGATACCGAACGCGAGGTCGAGGTGACCGGCGATGGCCGCCGGGACGGTCACCAGCACCCATGCCGTGGCCACGACGCCGACCGCGACGACGGGCGTCATCCGGGCGGTCAGCGCCAGCGCGGCGCAGGTGAGCCCGGCGGTGGGCAGGAGCCAGGCGACGGCCGGCCAATGGGAGCCGGGGAGCGCGAGCCCGGCCGCGGCCACGATCGGCGCGGTGACCGCCAAGACCGCGGCGGTACGGATCAGCAGCAAGCGCAGCCCCGAGTACGGCGCGGCGAGCCCGATCTCCCGGGTCGGGTCGAGACCGCCCGCGAAGGCCACCGCGACACCCGCCAGCGGCCCGAGCGGCGCGACCACGAGAAACATCCGCAGGAAGCGCTCATCGACCTGAGCCGCCCACACCGCGAACGCGAGCACACCCGCGACGGCCAGCAACCACGGCCCCCGCAGCGTGGGCGTCGCGGCCACGAGGCGCGCCGTCGCCTCGCCGACGCCGAGCCGGGCCAGCATCCGTTCGGGCCCGCTCCGCCGGGGTGCGTCGACCCGGTCGGCCACCTCATGCCAGATCGTCTCCGCCCGCCGGGCATCCACATACGACGAGATCACGCCCCGGCAGGCCGCGCATTTCATCAGGTGCGCCTCGGCGGACGCGGCCAGCTCCGGCGGGGCAACTCCCCGCGCGTACCGCCGGATCGCCTCCGGGTCCAGGTGCCAGACGTTCATCCCAGCCTCCCCGTCATGCCAATCGCTCCCGCAACGCGGCGCGGGCGCGCATCATCCGTGTCTTGACCGTGCCGGGCGGGATGCCCAGCAACCGGGCGGCCTCCCGCGTCGTCAGTCCATCCAGGACGGTCGCCTGCACCACGGCCCGCAGCTCCGGTGACAGGCTCGCCAGTGCCGCCCCCACGTCGCCGTACTGGACGGCGAGCAGCACGTGCTCCTCGGCCGACGTCTCGACGCCGGCGAACTCCGTCAGCTCATCGGCCGGGGGCCGGCTGCGCCGCAGCGCGTCGACCAGACGGCGGATGCCGATCCCCCAGATCCACGCGGCCACCTCGCCCCGGCGGTCCCACCGCCCGGCCGACCGCCAGACGGCCACGAACGTGTCCTGCACGACCTCATCGACGAGCTCCGGCGACGAGCACCGCCGCCCGAGGCGCACCAGCAGCCACGGCAGGTGCCGCCGATACAGCTCGGCGAACGCCTCCCGGTCACCGTCCGTGATCGCCGCGAGGAGCTGGGAGTCCTCCCGCGGATCCGGTGGTCGCGTCAGCATGCGTGACCGTTCCCATCCACGCCTTGTTCGTCGTACCGAGCGGGCCGAACGGTTCACCCAGCCGGCCAGTGTCCACCATCTGGGCCTAGGCCCGCAGGAACGTCAGGACGGCCAGCACGCGGCGGTGTTCCCGTTCGTGCTGGACCAGTCCGAGCTTTGTGAATATGGACGTGACGTGCGCCTCGACGGTCTTGATCGCCAGGTGCAGGTCGGCGGCCACGGCGGCGTTGGATAGGCCCTGGGCCATGAGGGCGAGCACGGCGCGCTCCCGGTCGGTGAGCTCGTCGAGGGGATCCTGCTCGCGTCGCCGGGCTACCAGCCGGGCAACGAGTTCGGGGTCGACGACGGTTTCGCCGCGCGCCACCTTCCGCACGTCGGTCCCGAATGCGGCGAGATCGGAGACGCGGTCCTTGAGCAGGTAGCCCACGCCGCCGTCGAACTCGGTCATCAGCCGCAGCGCGTGGTGCACCTCGACGTACTGCGACAGCAGCATCGAGCCCATGCCCGGCGCCGTCGCGCGGATCGCGGCCGCGGTGTCGATGCCCTCGGTCGAGAAGCCGGGTGGCATGCGCAGGTCGATCACGGCGACGTCGGGCGGGTCGGCGCGCACCAGGTCCAGCAGCGTCGCGCCGTCGCCGGTCTGCCCGGTCACGGTGAATCCGATGTCGGTGAGGATCCGGGCCATGCCTTCGCGGAACAGCACGGCGTCGTCGGCGAGCATCACGCGCACGGGATCACCGTCTTCAGCCGGGTGCCGGCCGGGCCGCTGTCGGCCGTCAGGCGGGCGTCGAGCGTCGCGAGCCGGTCGGCGAGCCCCTCCAGCCCGCCGCCCGCCCGCACCGCGGCGCCGCCGCAGCCGTCGTCGGACACCTCGACGACCAGGCCGGCCCCGACCAGGGCAATCCGGACCGTGACGACGTCCGCGCCGGAGTGCTTGGCGGCGTTCGTCAGCCCCTCGCTGACCACGAAGTACGCCGTGGACTCGACCTCGGCCGACAACCGCCGGGCCACCGACACGTTCAGCCGCACCGGCAGCGGCGACCGGTCGGCGAGAACACCGATCGCGGCAACGAGCCCGTCCTGGGTCAGCACGGCCGGGTGCAGCCCTCGCGCCATCTCGCGCAGCTCCGCGGTGGCATCGAGGAGCAGCCGGCGTACGTCGTCGGCCCGAGCCGCGACCTCGGCAGCGCCGGCCGTCGTGGCGAGCCGCACCACCCCGCCGAGTTCCATCGCGACGGTCACCAACCGCTGCTGTGCGCCGTCGTGCAGGTCGCGCTCCAGCCGCCGGCGTGCGGCGTCACCGGCCGCGACCAGGCGCTGGGCGGTCGCCCGCAGCTCCAGGACGAGCCCGGCCTGGGCGGCCAGGTCGCCGACCAGGCGCTGCTCGCCGATCGACAGGGTTTCGCCCGGCGCTTTCCGCACGGTGAGCGCGCCGCGGAACCGGCCGTCGTGCCGCACCGGCACGGCCGCCAGATCGGCCAGCGTGTGGGGGCCGGGCGGGATGGGGATCGTGGCCGGCCAGACGGACACCGCCCGCAGTTCGTCGGCCGGGCCGGTCCAGAGCATCACCTCATGCGCTCCGACGGCGTCCGCCACGGTGGTGCAGATGCCGTCCAGCAACCCGCCCGCAGGGTCGGTGAAGTGCGCGGACAGCCGGGCCAGCGCCTCGTAGGGAGTGGCCCGCCGTCCGTAGACGACCCGGTCGGCCAGCCGCTGCACGCGCCGGCGCAGCGGTTCGAAGGCGACCGCCACGAGACCGGTGGCCAGCACCGACAGCAGGGTGCCGTACCCGTCGACGAGGCGACCGACGCCGATCACGATGACGGCGTAGCCCGCGGTCACCAGCGCCGCCATCGCACCGAAGACCAGTGACTTGTTGATCACAGGGTCGATGTCATAGAGGTGGTACCGGAGGATCGCGGCGCCGGCCGCCACGGCGAGCAGCGGCGCCGTCAGCGTGCCGGGAACCGGCGACCCCCGCACCGCCAGGCCGGCCACCATCACCGCGGCGGACAGCGTCGCCGCGGAGAGGAACCAGCGCAGCTGACGGGCCTCGTCGCCGCGGGCCCGCCGCACCCGTGCCACCACGCATGCCACCCAGGTCAGCTGGAACAGCAGGTAGCCGACCGGGCGGGCGACGCCGTAGAAGGCGTCCGCGGCCGGCAACCCGGGCAGGTCGAGCGGATGACCGGCGACCAGCCCGGTGCGGGCGTACTCGACCGGCCACAGCGCCGAGACCACGGACAGGACCAGCCCCACCGCCGCGAGGACACCGACGATCGGCGCCCATCCCCGGCACCGGAGACGGCCGGTCGGGAAGCACATCACCGCGACGCCGACCAGTACCAGCACCAGCGGGAGCGGCCAGACCCCGAACCAGCCGATCCAGGAGGCACCCGGCAGCGGGCCCGCGTGCAGGCCGTACTGCCGCCCGGCGAACATCAGCGCGTGGCTGGCGCCGACCGCGACGAACAGCCAGCCCTCCCGGCTGCCGGGACGGCGGCCGACCACATACAGCCCGACCGCGGCGAACGACGCGGCGATGAGGCCGTTGTGCAGGTTGGCGAGGTGCAGGCCGAGCGCGAAGCCGCCGGCGACCAGCACGGCGGTCGCCGCGCCCGCCGCCCAGCCCACCACTCCCGCCCGGCTCATGCCCGTTATCGTGCCAGCGCCGAAGCGCGGTGTGACCAGGGTTAACCCGGCAAATGTCGAGGGCCGGCCCCGATGTCCGCCCGGGCCGGCGCGACGACGATGGCCGCCATGACTTCCACGCCTTTGCAGCGCCTGCTCACCGGGTCACTTGTCGTCGTGCCTGCCGTCTATCTGATCGCCGATCTCCTGTACGCGACCCGCGGCTGGGACGACCCCACCGCCGCCGTGGTCCACGTCCTCGCCGCGATCGGCTACACCATCGTCCTGGTCCGCCTCGTGACCCTGGGTACCGGCATTCTCGCTGCGCTGCTGCTCATGGTCGGCGCGATCGGCGCCGCCGGCGACGTTGCCTACGGGTTCAACACCATCCACGTCTCCCTGGGCGACACCGACCTGGTCGACGCCACCGGCGCGGCCGTGCTGATCAAGCCGCTCGGCCTGTGCTTCCCGCTCACGCTCCTGCTCGGCGCCGTTGTCCTGCGGAGGATCGCGCCGGCCTGGACCGTCGCGCTCCTCGCGGTGGGCGCGCTCGCCTGGCCGGTAGCCCACATCGCCAACATCGGCTGGCTCGCCGTGGTCGTCAACGCCGCCCTCGTCGCCGCGTTCGCCGGCGCCGCCACCGTCCTCTACCGCACCCCCGACCCGGCCCCGGCATCGGCCGGCTAGCGTCCGGCCCGCGAGGCTGCCGCGTGCCTCGCTAATCCGCCTCGCGGGAAGCGGCACAACCCACACGGCCAAGGGTGCGGCGATTACCCAGGAAAGCCGCCACCGATCCGTTCGCCGCTCGACGAGCGCCCAGACCGCGATCCCCCCGGCCACCGCGACGCCGACCACGACCATCGGTCCGTACCAGAGAAACACCACAATGCCGCCAAGCCCGTCCATGGCGGAAACATCCGCCGTGAACGCCCAGACCGCCCAAACGATCGGCAGTCCCGCACCGATGCCGAGCAAGCCCGACCGCCACCACCCGACCGCCACCACCCGACCGGCGCCGCCGCCCCGTCATCCACGGCGCCAGCCTGCCAGCCGACGCCCAACCGCGCGACAGCCAGCCCGGTACCTTCACAACATCACCACCGCCCCGACCCGGCCAGACCACGTATCCTCCGCTGGCCGGCCGAACATGAGCACCGGAGGTACGCAAGACGTGGGCACCAGCTATGAGAATCTGATGGTGGTCGGTGATCTCGCCGACGTGGTGTCCGCCTTGGGCGCCCTCGGAGCCGACGCGTGGGTGGTGCCCGCTGCGGCGGGTCGGGTGGCGGTGCTCCCGCGCGAGCATGAGTACAACACCGCCGACGTCGACCGGCTGGCCAGGTCGGTCAGCGCAACGCTGCGGACGTCCGTGTTGAGCAATATCGTCTTCGACTCGGACGTGGTGTTCATCAACGTCTACCGCAACGGCGACCGCATCCACGAATACGTTTCCGAGCGGGCAGCACTCGTCGACTGGTTCATCGACGACAACGGCGAGGCCAAGTTCCGCCTCGGTGACGTCGAGTATTCGGCCGACGCGGAGTATCCGAAAGGTCCCGGTGGTGCCGATCCTGACGTGTTCGCGCCGTTCGGCGTGGGCTCGGTGGACCTGGACAGGCTCGGCGTCACGCTGCGCGGCGAGTTCGGTGCCGATGAGCGGATATTCGCCGAGTTTCTGCATCGGCTGATCATGAAGGCGATGAACCTCGACCCGGCCGGGCTCACCACGTCCTTCCGGTGGGCCCGGCAGGACGACCTTCCAGGAGCGGTACGGGTCAAGCCCGCCGATCGTGCGCCGGGAGTCGCCGACGGCTGGACGTTGGTCAAGGTGGTACTGGTGACCGGACTACCGCTGGACGCGGACCTGGTCGCGGCCGGGCAGATCCTCGCCGACACGGTGGCCCGCGGTTCGTTGCCTCTGCGTGCGATTGTCGGCTGCGCCGGCGTGCTGCACGGTGCGGCCGGTGGCGCGGACATCTTCATGGCCCAGACGCGCATGCGGCCCCGCGGGGCGACGTACTACATCGAGCTTCAAGGCTCCGGCGACGACCGGCGGCAGATCCTGGACGCCGCCCGGCAGGTATGGACCCAGGCCTTGCGCGACCGGTACCGGCTGGCCGCCGGCCAGCAACCACAGCTGATCAACGTGACGGACGAGCAGTTCGACCTAGGCTTCGGACGCGCCACCGACTACTGCTCAACGACCTGACGACGAGGCTCCAGCGGAAATCACCCCGCACTGCGGTACCGGCCCGCACCGCCCGGGAGCCGGTGCCGCTGGTCGCGCGATGCCCGCCGACGACCCAGTGGTGCTCCGCCCGCCCCAACGCCACGGCGCGATCACGTCCCAGACGGCTGGGCGCTGCACCCCGCGCAGCGCGGTGCAGGGACCGGAAGTCTCCGTGATCATGCACAACCGGCGTCGACACCACCGGTTTTTCATGATCACGGAGCGCTGATGTACTCCCGTGTACCGAAAGTCTCCGGGATCATGGCAAACCCGGTGTGCGGTCACCGCGAGCATCATGATCACGGAGACATAGACCACCAGCGCGAACTGACGATCTTGGTTTCCCGATCTGCCGCGACGGATCCGTCACCGATAGCGACGTCGGTGCGAGTCGGCCACATTCGGGAGTGCCGGGGGCTCGACTTGGCACCAGTCTGGGCATCGGCCGACGGCGAGCAACTCGGCAAGGAGTTAGTCCAGTGACAGCATCACCTTGCGTAGCAGTCCGTTGAGCTGCACCAAGTCGTCGTGCGAGAGTGCACCGAGCAGTTGCTGGTCGCGCGCCATGGCCTCGAAGATGTATTTGCTCCAGGCCGCGCGGCCGTCTGTGGTCGGCCGGATGATCACTCGCCGCCGGTCGGTCGCGTCCACCTCGCGATGCACGAGCCCAGCGGCCACCAGTCTGTCGAGTCGGCTGGTCATCGCGGCCCGGGTCACGTGGGTCGCCTCGGCCAGTTGCGCCGGGCTCGCCTCGGTCGGGTACGGCTGGACCATCAGCGCGTGCAGCGTCCTGTAGTCCTCCATCGTGAAGTCCTCAGCATCGGCGAACGCTGCTGCGTCCGCCTGCCGCAGGTACCGCAAAATCTGACTCATCCGGACCAACACGCCCTCGACCTCCGGCACGAACGCGGGGTCGTCCTTCCAGAACGCCGCCCAGCGTGCCACATGGTGGTCGACGTCGTCCCTTGCCTCCGTCATACCGCCATTCTGCCACCGTCTGATTATTAGATTGTGAATAGTTAGACAGTGAACTACCGTACCGATCCATGACACGGATCTCCGACTTCCGCCTGCTCGCCACCGGCCAGACGCTCTCCTGGGTCGGCAACGGCTTCCAGACCGTGGCGCTCGCCGTCGCCGTCGTCCAGGCGGGAGGCGGCGCCCGCGATCTCGGCCTGGTCATGGCCTGCTCAGTCACCGCCATGCTGGCCTGCACGCTGTTCGGCGGCGTCTGGGCCGACCGGTTGCAACCCCAGCGCGTCATGATCGTGTCCGACCTGGTCCGCCTGCTCGGCGCGGCGGCGATGGCAGTCATGTTCGCCGTGGGTGACTACCACCTGCTCCTGCTCTGCGCGCTCGCCACGATCTCGGCGGGCGCCGGCAGCTTCTTCAGCCCGGCGATGATCGCACTCAAGCCGCTCCTCGTCCCGGCCGGCAAGCGGCAAGCGGCGAACGCGACGCTCAGCATGCTCCAGACCGGCAGTTCGGTGGCGGGCCCCGCACTCGGCGGTCTTACCGTCGCCGCCCTCGGCGCACCGGCCGGCTTCGCCGTCAACGCCCTCAGCTTCCTCGCCTCGATGGCCGCGGCGCTGCTGCTCCGCGTGCGCACCGAGCGCGGCCCGCGCGCGTCGATGCTCCGCGAGCTCGCCGACGGATGGCGCGAGGTCAGCAGCCGCGACTGGCTGGTCGGCGGCCTGTTCGGCGCCACGGTGTACCACATCGCCAACGGGGTCATCCTCGTCCTGGTCCAGGTGGTCGCCATCGAACGCCTCGGCGGCGCCGCGGCCGCCGGCTTCATCGCCTCGGCCGAAGGTCTCGGCGGGGTGATCGGCGCGGCCGTCGCGATGCGCCTCAGACCCAAGCGCCTGCTGCGCGCCGGCTGGCTCACCCTGATGCTCATGCCGCTGTGGGCGCTGGCGTATGTCTGGCCCGCCCAGCTCACCGCCGTGCTGGCCGGCGCGATCATCGGCTACGCCGGCCTGATCTACTTCGATGTCGCCTGGGAGACCGCCATCCAGGACAACGTGCCGCACCGCGCCCTCGGACGCGTGGGCTCGTGGGACACCCTCACCTCGTTCATCGCCATGCCTGTCGGCAACGTGCTGGCGGGGCCGCTTTCACAAGCGTATGGCATTGACCGGGTTCTCACGGTATGCGCGGGAGTCCTCTTCACCGCGGCCTTGTCCCAGCTATGCGTCCCCGGCTCCCGCCGGCTCACCCGGGCGACACCCGAGCAGGCCGAACCGCCGACTCCCCTACCGGCCGGAATAGCCGCACCAGCAGAAGCCTGACGGAACAAGGCGACCCGCCCGCCGAGCAGCAGTCCTCCGGCTGACGCAGAAGATTTTGTCGTACCCCGGGTGCATGATGCTGGCATGGTGAAGGGCGACGAGATCGTGGAGCTGGGGCGCACCGGGCTGCGGGTGAGCCGACTGGGCCTCGGGCTGGCGTCGCTGGGCGGGCTGTTCGAACCGGTGAGCGACGAGCAGGCAGCGGCCACCGTCGACCGAGCGTGGCAACTCGGCGTCCGGCTGTTCGACACGGCGCCCGTCTACGGCTACGGCCGCTCGGAGACCCGCGCCGGCCGGGCGCTGCGTCCGCGGCCCCGCGACGACTACGTGCTGTGCACGAAGATCGGCCGGCTGATCGAGCCGGGTGGGCCCGCCACCCAGCCGATCTGGGCCGATCCACCGCCGGGTGTCGGCCCGCGCCTCGACTTCTCCCGCGCGGCGGTGCTGCGCTCGGTCGAGGACAGCCTGGCCCGGCTCGGCCTGGACCGGATCGACGTGCTGCACGTCCACGACCCCGACGAGGACTACCCGGCGGCCCTCGGGGAGGCGTACCGGGCACTGGACGACCTGCGGCGGGCCGGAGTCGTCCGGGCGGTGTCGCTCGGTGTCAACCACGCCGACGCGGCCGCCCGGTTCCTGCGCGAGGCGCCACCGCCGGGTCCCGACTGCGTGCTGCTCGCCGGACGATACACGCTGCTGGACCAGTCCGGACTCGCCGACTTCCTGCCGCTGTGCGTGACGAGGGGCGTCGCGGTGATCGCCGCGGGCGTGTTCCAGGGCGGGCTCCTCACGCAGCCCCGCACCCGAAACGCGCCGCCCGCGATGCGCGAGCGGATCGCGGCGCTCCGCGCGATCTGCGCCGAGGCCGACGTGCCGCCGCTCGCGGCCGCGATCCAATTCCCGTTCGGGCACCCCGCCGTCGCCACCGTGCTGGCCGGTGCGCGATCGCCGGCCGAGATCGAGACGAGCGCCGCCCTGCTCGCGCACCCGATACCAGCCCGGCTGTGGGAGCGGCTACACGCCAGCGGCCTGCTGCCCGCCGACACACCGCTGCCAGCGACGTGTGGTTAGGACCCTGACCGGGTCTCGCCAGTGAGGCAGGCCCTCAGCGTCGAGTGGATCGGGTCAAGCGCCAGCTCGTCGATCTCGACGCCGCCCAGATAAGGAAGTAGCTGTCCGACGGCATCGCGCACTCGGGCCACGTTGCATCGTCCGACATCCATCACGCAGTTCGCGCCAGAGCCTCGAACTCGCTTCCAAACTCAGTCCGTCGGCATACTGCAGCGGTCTGCGGATCACCACGTCGCGTACCCGATCGACGGTGCCCGCGGCGGTGCTCGTTCACCGATCGAAGGTGTGGAGGTTTATGCGGTATCCGCCGGCGGCGCCGTCCTCTGGGTTGATCAGCAGGGTGAAGTCGGGCAGTGCGGTCGGCGCCGGCGCTCCGGCGTCGTCCCGCTGCCCGGGTTCGGCCTCCCACTCGATCAGCGAGATCGTCACGCTCCAGCGACCCGCCGGTAGCGGAACCGCCAGTCCGACGTCGGCCTCGGCGCGGACGTGCTCGATCCCGCTGAGCATCGCGTCACCGGTCGTCATGAGCAGGTAGGGCTCCGACGCCACGAGAACGTAGCGGCGTTCCCGCTCGGTCAGGCGGGCCGGACCCGAGGCGGATCCGACCCGCACGCCAAATCCGAACGCACCGTCACCCTCGATATTCACTGGAACGAAGGCGCCGCCGACGATGTGCCGGACGATGTCTTCGTTCTCCAGCAGCTCCGCCTCCCAGGTCGAGTAGTCCACGACGTTGTCGAACGAGGCAGGTACCCACAATCCGAACATGCCGGCGTCGGTGGCAACGACCCCAGTGACGTCCACCGGCCACACTCCCATCGACGAGCACTCCGGACCGCGGCAGTGCGGCCGCAACCGGTGGCAGTGGAGCGGCGCGGGGCGTTTCATCCGGATCTTACCTATCCGCCCGGAGGCTCCGACGGACAATTGGCTACACCAACTCGAAGTCCCTGCACCCGGCTGGACCGCCACGCACACAAACAGGCGCGAAGACACCCGGTCACGTTGATCATGGCGTACGCACCTGCGACCGTCGGTGCGCGGTGAACCGCCGAAAGCGGCGGGTGGAGCGGGCTGGCAAGTTGGCTGGTAGCCCGACCCGTTGTTCGGCTCGAAGCTCAGCCGAGCCGACGCACTTGCCCAGCACCACTACGGTCACCGGCCGGCGCCGGACCGCGGCTGACGCCTGCCGTGCCCAGCCGGACTCGCCCCGCCACGTCGAAGGCGTGAGGGCCAGCGCCCGGCCCGGCCCCGCGCCGCGTCCGCGGCACCCGAGAGTCCTCGACGGCAGATCGGTGCACCTTTGTACCGGCACTCGCAGCAGTCGCGACTGTCAGCGCGCGGCAGGATCTGTGCGCGGACCGGTTCGCGCCCTACCTGGGAAGCCGGGCGAGTTGGGCGGCCGCTGCCTGTCGCACGGTTGCCTCGGGGTCGTCGGCAAGGCGATGCAGGATGTCGCTGAGGTCTTCGGGTGCGAGGTGCCGGGCCACGAGCGCGACCCGTTGGCGGACCGTCGGGTCGGGGTCGTTCGTGAGTGCGGTGACCAGGCGGGCCCAGCGTGACGAGTTGTCGCCGACGGTGGCGAGCCCGCTGAGGGTCGCGGCGCGTACCGCAGGGCCGGGGTCTCGGGCCAGCAGCATGAGTTGCGGTGCGGCTCGTGGATCGGCAGCCCGGCGATCTCGGCCTGCAAGCCGTCCTGGTCGTCACCGAGATCACGGTCCGCGGCCAGCAGCAGCGCGGGCAGCGCCGCCACACCGGCGATACCGGCCAGCACCCCGGCAATGAGGTCCCGGCCGTAGAAGTTCTCTTCGTCGAGGAAGCGTTCGAGTGCCTCCCGCAGCCGCGGTACCAGGCTGATATCCCCAGAACCCGCGAGTGCGTTCACGGTCGGCGCGATCGCCTCATAGTCGGCCGCGCCCTCCTGCAACCCATGCGCGACCACGGACTCAAGCGCTGCACCGTTGTCGACCACCACGCCACCCTGCCACACCGTCCGAGCCGACAGGTGCGCGAAGGCAAACGGTACAACCCCTCCAGAGCGAGGCCGGCTGCGTCGCGTGTTGTCAGTCTGCGGGTGCCGGCTCGGTGGGCCGCGGCGTGAAGAAGCGGATGATGTCGTCGGCGGCGGTTGGGGACAGCATCATGGCCTGGACTCGTGCGGACATCTCGGCGATCGGGTCGATTCTGATGTACATCGCCTCCTCGTACCTCCGGATCGCCGAGTCCGGGTCGGCGGGGTTGGTGACGAGTTCGCCGGCGAGTTCGGCGGCGTCGAGCATGGCTTGGTTGGCGCCCTCGCCGACCGGCGGCATGAGGTGCGCGGCGTCGCCGATGAGCGTGATGCCCGGCTGGTGGGACCAGCGTGTACCGGTGGGCATCGCCTCGATCCTGCGTGGGGTCGGCGGGCCGTCGCCGGCTTCGATGAGCGCGGTGAGGCTGGGGTTCCAGCCGTCGAACATGTCCAGCAGAGCGCGCTTGCTGCGGTAGGTGTCCAGGTGGCCACCGTCCGCGGGTAGGGAGATCCCGACTCGGATGCTGCCGTCGCCTTGGCGCTGTGCTGCCAGGATCTGGTTCACGCCGATGCACCAGAGGTTTCCGGGGCCGACCAGCTCGGCGAGATCCGGGTGGCGCCGGTTGGCATCGCTGATGCTCAGCTCTACCAAGGTGGCCACGGAGTACAGTCGGGCGTCGGTCAGCAGCGACCGGACGACCGAGCGTGCGCCGTCAGCGCCGATGAGGACGTCGCAGTCGGCGCTGCGGCCGCCATCGAACGTCAGCCCGAAGCCTCCGCCGGGTCGTGGCGCCGCCGCGACGAGCCGGTGCTGCCAGGCCACCGCGTCGGCGGGGAGCGAATCGAGCAGCAGATCACGCAGCGCGCTGCGGTCGATCTCGGGGCGTCCGGAGAACGAGCCGGGTTGTGGCTTGTGGTGCACGAGGGTACGTCCGGCCGGGTCGAGGATGCGATGCTCCTCCCCCTCCGGCCGGGCCTCGGACCGGAATCGGCCGGTGAGGCCCGCATCGGCCAGGGCCTGTTGCCCGGACTCCGGGTGCAGGTCGAGCATTCCGCCCTGCGCTCGGGCGGATCGGCTTGCCTCGCGTTCGTACACCACCGCGCCGATGCCGTGCCGGTGCAGGATTCGGGCCAGCGTCAGGCCGCCGAGACCACCGCCGGCGATCGCGATTCGCATCATCATCTCCGCTACCGTACGCTGTATCTTATGGATACGACGTACGGTAGCGCACCGCTGCCCGTCTGGGAACGGCCCGAGCCTCAGCCGCGGGCGGCGCCGGTGCCGCTGAGCCGCGCGAAGATCGCCACCACGGCGATCCGGCTCGCCGACGCACACGGCCTCGACGGGCTATCGGTCCGCAAGATCGCCAAAGAGCTGGGCGTCGGCCCCATGCGGCTCTACGACTACGTGATCAACAGATCCGAGCTGCTCGATCTGATGGTCGACGCCGTCTATGCCCAGATCGCCGAGGCCGGCCAGCAGGCCGAGTGGCGCGCCACGGTACTGGCCATCGTTCACCGGACCCGCGTTGCCGCCCTTGATCATGAGTGGTTCGCCGACCTGCTCGGCGCAAGGCCACACTTAGGACCTCACGCGCTCGCCGTGGGCGAATCGACCGCGGCGGCGCTCAGCCAGGCCCCCGGCGTGCGCGGTATCGACGACCTCCAGCGGGCCTTGGGCGCCCTCAACGCGTTCATCGTCGGAGCGCTCCGCAGGGAGATCACCGAGCGCCGCACCGCCCGTTCCACCGGCACCGACGTGTCCGCCTGGCAGGCCGCCCTCGGACCCTACCTGACACGCATGCTCGAAACCGGCCGCTACCCCACCGTCGCCCGGCTCGTCATCGACGGCGCTCACCTCAACGCCGAGGAAACCTTCCACCACAACCTGATCACCATCCTGGACGGCATCAGCCGATGATGACTGCGGTGTCCCGGACTCGGCCCACGCCGGGACACCAACGGCGGCGGGTGGATCCGCATTGCAGTTGGAGCGTTCCGTTAGCGCAGCGTCGCCAGAATGTGGTCGGCCGCTTGTGTGACGGCCTGCCGCGAGGCGTCGGTGTCATCGAGGGTGTCGAAGGCGTGCCGCCCGGCTGGTACGTCGACGATGGTCAGATTCGCCTCGGCGATCCGCGCCGCGGCCACGAACTCCGCGACGGTGGCGGCGATGTCCGGACGCTCCAGCCCCACCCGGGTGAGCACGATCGGCAGCTCGTTGGCCCGCATAGCGCCGGCCACCCCGGCCGCGGCCGCCGCACCGACGGCCCCGACCGCGTCGATCGGCCGGAAGCTCGGCTCGACGGAGCCGCCCAGCCGCGGGTAGGTCAGGGCGACGCAGCGCAGCCACGACGGCGGACTACGGAGCCAGCCGGCGCACAGTGGCCCGCCACCGGAGAAGAACCACAGTGCGATGCGGTCGCCGTCGACGCGCGGGTCCTCGCGAACCCGGTCGACCACTTCGCGAACCCGCGCGGCGGACCGCGAGTAGGCGTCGAGACTGTGCAGCGGATGGTCGAAGGCCACGGCGACGACGCCGCGGCCGGCCAGCAGCGAGCCGTAACCGCGATAGACCGGCCAGTCCCGCGGCGTGGGTGTACGGTCCGCCGGCACCGGACCACCGTGGACAAGCACCACTGCGGGCCGGGAGCGTCCGGCGCTCACATCGGGCAGGTAGAGGTCCGCCGTATCGCGACGCTCCGGCTCAACCGGGTCGACCGGAACCACGAACGGTTCCAGGTAATCGGGACGCTGCACACCGGCCAGCGTATGCAATCGCGCCGTCGACACCTATGGCGACGAGCGCCGGCCGGCTCGATGCCCGCTAACGCGCTCGGACATGCGCAGGTCCTCGACGATGACGACTTTGTCGAGTACGGCATGAGCGGCCCAGAAGACGTCCAGCCGTGCCGGGACCGCGCGAACTCAGCCGCCAGCTCGGACCACGCGCCAGAGCCCATGCCCCGCACCGCGGAAACGACTTCCACCCAACAGTCGACGACGCTGCCCGGTCGGCGCTGGCGTTCCGGCGACCCCGTCGATGTACTCAACCGGCCGACGCGGATGGGCGCAACCGGCAGTGGGGTGAGGGGCCTTGGCAATCTGGATTGTGACCGTCGGTCTGATGGCCGAGTTCGTGGTCTTCGGCATGGTGTTCGCCGCCGTCGGCGCCATCGCGGCCGCGGTGCTCGGCCTCGTCATCGTCGTCGTGTACGTGTGGCAGGCCGGCAAGGTACTCAAGCAGCGCGAACTGACTCACTTCGCCCACATCGTGCTCGCCCCGCTGATCGGCCTGCCCGTCGGGTACTTCTTCGCGCACACCGACCCCGGCACGTTCACGAGGATCGACGAGCCGGGCACCCCGACGCCGGTCAAGGTCGCGGTCATCCTTGCCGGCCTCTACGGCATCTGGGTAGCGCCGCTGCACGCCCCGTCCATGCTGCTGGACCACTCCGCCGAGGACGGTGCGTCAGCGCGGTTCTACTGGGCGCTGTCCTACCTCGCGTTCGCCGTCGCCGGATGGGCGTACGGGACGCTCAACATCGCCTTCCAACACGGCTAACGCCGACCCACGGAACCACCAATCATGCCGCCGTTTGTGCGCGGCTCCGGGAGACCCGCCCCGGACCGAGACCTGCGCACTTCGTCTCGGCAAGGCCTCTGAGCTGCTGATTTGCCTCTGCCCCACGGTGCGCTTGGGGGCGCGTTTCGGGTGCAGAAGATGGATCGCACCTGCGCCAAGCAGAGTGCCGTCCAGCCGCGATCGCCGGCGTGTCAGCTCGTTGCCCTTGAAGCAACGACGATCACCCGCACCCCAATCAGCCCAAACCCTCGCACAGCAGCCGGAACCACAACCGGCACCACGTATAACGCCAGAACTTCCCCGAACCCGGCCACCGTCGGGACAACCGAGGCAGAACCGTAAGCACCGAACTGGCATGGCGCCTGCGGATCTCGCGCACCCGGCTGCCGCTGCGAAGCCGGCACGCCCCTTGATCAGGTGTGCGGATTTGCCGATGAGCGTGCGTGCAGCGTCGTTGTGAAAACGTTCGCAAGAATGGCGCCGGCGGCTCGTTCGGATAATGGCTGGAGCGTTTCGCGCCTGACATTTCGCAGCGACGGCGTTGACGCGTCGGCGGGTGCGATGTGCCGCTGCCTACAGGTCCGCTCGTTGCCGCGGTGGCGGGCCAGCGCGGCGGGCCGGGTGTGCACCGGGGCTGGCGGACCGGGCTGGGTCGATCGGCGCCAGGCGTCTGGTCCGGCACGGTGGTGTGGTGGTCCGGACTGGTGTCACGCGCGCGAGGTCCGGCCTGTTCAGTAGTTGTTTCCGGGGTCGGAACGGGCGCCGTCTCGGGCGCCGTGTCGTCCCGCCGATCCTCGACGGTGGTCGCCGGTGGGGTGGTGCCGTGGATGCGGCGGAGCTTGTCGGCGTGACGTCTGGCCAGCCCCCAGGCCCGGTGTCGTTCGTGTTCCCGGCGGAATTGTTCTTTTGCCGGGCAATAACGGCGCGACCTGGTCCGGTCGCGCATGGCAGCCAATTCGCTCCTGGTAAAAAGGCTGTAGCTGCGCCATTCATTGATTCTCCCAGAACCCCGCCGCAACCACCGCCCCGACCATCGACGAAGAATGTCAAATGGCGCACGCTCATGCCGCGGTCTGTGCGCGGGGAGGTGGCTGATTCGGGGGGTGGCCCTGGCGCGGGCTTGACGACCTGGAGATGGCCACCGTCGAGTACATCGACTGGTACAACAACCGGCGCCTGCACGGCGAGCTCGGGCACGTCCCGCCCGCCGAACACGAAGCGCTACACGCGATGACCCACCCACTCACCGCAACCCTGGAAACCAAATAACTTCGTCTCCATCAAACCCGGGGCTTGACACTGGTGCCTCCGTCGGCTTCCGGATAGGACGTTACCGATGCTGGTGCCACACTGTGCGCCGTCTCGCAATCGACCCGGGAGGTCGGATTGAAAGTCAGCGTGCGGGAAGTCCTGAGCCTGGTGATCGGCCTCGGCGGCGTCGCCCTGCTGGCGAACGGCATCTACCACCTTCTCGACGTCGGCACCTGCGGGACGGGCGGTCCCCATGCGATCGCGCACGAGTGCCCGCAGGGCTCCGGGATCTGGGGCTCGCTCCTCCCCGTCGGCCTGATCCTGTGGTTCATCGGCCTGTTCGTGAGCAAGGAGGGTCTGGTCAAGCCGGGCGCCGGGCAGATCGTGTGGAGCGCCCTGTTCGCCGGCGGCGGCTTTATCCTGCTGTGCCTGGTCCTCACGCAGCCCGCCCTCGGCCCCGGCTCGCAGCTCGCCGCCTACATCATGGCCGCGGTCTTCCTCCCGCTCGGCCTCGGCATCTGGATCCCCACCCTACTCAAGCTCCGGCGCAAGCAGCACGACAGCGCGGAACCGCAGACGACCACCGCCGCGATGGCCGACGACCGCACAGCCCGGACGAAGCAACTGCACCAACTGCGCAGCGACAAGGCGCTGACGCGGGCTGAGTTCGATCAGCTCAAGCGCGACCCCGCCGGGTTCGGCGACCGGCTCGATCTGATCCAGCAGCTGGCCGGCCTGAAGGCAGCGGGCCTGCTGTCCGTGGAGGAGTTCGCCGCCAAGAAGCACACCGTCATGCTCGGCGGCTCGTAGGACAGCTGTCGGACGCCGAGTTTCCGCAGGCTCCGCCGGGTGAACAGCGCCCGCAGTCCGGTGGCGGTCGCGACGATGAACCCTTCGTCGCCGTTACTGATCCGGCCGGGATGCTTTACGCACGTGCCGCGATACGCTCGCCGCCTTGCGGTATTGCCGCAGCGAGGCGACGACGTTGCCGTGCCGGACCTTGTCATAGGACATCATCGGCAGCGCGAGCTCGCGTCGGTCACCGGCGACGGGCAGCACGGGCGCGGCACCACGACCGCACGGCTTCCGGCGCGACGAAGTCGCCATCCAGATGCTCGACGGTAGCGTCGCTGCTTCCGGCCAAGCCTAAAAAAATCGTTGTACCGCAACAGCTTCGGCGGCGATCATTGATTCGTGCGCACTCCACGGCAGTTCCCGCTGCGGCTCGGCGCCCCGGGTACCGCGCCGGAGGCGCTGCTGCCCATCGTCGTCACGGTCGACGACGCGCACTGGCCGTTCCGGCGTCATGATGTGAGCGCGGCGACCTCCGCTCCGGCCATGAGGAATGCGCCCACCCCGAAGTCGGCGGTCCGGCCAGGGTCGACCGCGGCCGGCGCGGCCCCGACGTCCTGGCAGTAGCCCAGAAAGCCGTCGGCCCGCACCGCCGTCGCGACCATGCCGTTCCAGGCCCGGGCCAGGACCGGTAGGTAGGTCGCCCGGTCGAGGAGGCCCGCGCCGATGCCGTAGGCGATGCCGAAGGCGAAGAACGCGGTGCCGCTCGTCTCCGGGCCGCCGAAGTGGTCGGGGTCGGCGAGGTTCACGTTCCAGAAGCCGTCGGAGCGCTGCAGCGGGGCCAGCGTCGCGGCCATGGAGCGCAGGGTGTTCGCGTACTCCGGGCCGCGCTTGTTGCTCAGCGGGACCACCTTCAGGACCTTCGCGTGCGCGGCGATGGCCCAGCCGTTGCCGCGCGACCAGAGGACCGGCTTGCCCGACGGGCTCGCCTGGGCGGAGCCGTCGATGGTGTAGGCGCTGTCGCGGTACCACAGCGCCGTCGATTCGGCCGCCAGGCCGGTGACCCGGCCCTGCTGGTCGGGCTGGAGCCGCTTGGTGGAGTGGTACAGCTGGTACATCGTCAGCCAGAAGCTGGTGTCGTTGCGCAGTGCGCCGAGGCGGGCGAACGGCGGCATGGCCATGTGCAGGGCGTCGACCCACCACCAGTCGTCGCGGGCGGTCGAGTTCACCATCCGGCGCAGGCTGTCCTCGATCGCGGCGATCTTGTTCGCGCCGCCGAGGAGCTCGTACAGGTCGAGGTAGGTCTGGCCGGCGCAGTGGTTGTCGGCGATCCGGGTCGTGTTGCCACCGTTGAGGCCGTACGCGCTCTGCTCGGCCCAGGCCACCGCATAGTCGAGGTATTTGCGCGTCCCGGAGGCCCGGTAGTGGGCCATGTTGCCGCAGAAGTACGTGGCCCGGGCCCACTGGTTGTTGCCGGGGTTGGCGTTGGCGGCGATCCAGTAGTCGTTCACCCGCTGCATGACCGCGAGCACCTGGGCCCGGGTCGGCAGCTGGCTGGACGGGGCGGCGAGTGCCACGCCCGGGACGGCCGCGAGCCCGAGCGCGGACCCGGCCGCCAGCAGTGCCCTGCGGTTCATCCCAGCCTCCAGGTGACGGTGTCGGTCTGTACGGTGCCATTGACGGTGGCGGTGACGGTGACGGTGTTGTCGCCCGCGCGCAGGGTCACGCCGGTCCACTTGAAGATCCGGTCGGTGCTGGACCGGCTGCCCAGGGAGGTGCCGTTCAGCGTGGCGGTGACCGTCGGCGCGTTGGAGTACACCTTGATCTCGGTTGATGCATCGGTGCGCTGCGTCCACCGCCGGCTCGTGATGTAGAGCGTCGGGGTGCTCGCCCAGTTGGCCTTATACCAGTAGTAGGAGTCCTTGCGGACCAGGCGGTCGCGGGTGACCAGTCCCTTGTCGTTGATCCCGGGCTGGGCACCTTCGGCGCGCCCGTCGGAGGCGAAGTCGAACATGTTCCATACGAATGTGCCCCAGATGTACTGTCGCGTCGCGAGCTGCTTCCAGGAGGCCTCGTGCAGCAGTGACTGGTACTCCTCCGGATGCCACTGGCCGTCGGTCTGCGGCTTGGCCGGGTTGAGCGCGTGCTGGGTGACGTTGGCCCCGGCGCCGTATTCCGACAGTGCGATCTTCTGGGCCGGGTTCGCGGTGTGGCGGGCGTCGGCCCAGCCGCCGAGGTCGTTCGTCGTGCCGTCGTACCACCCGTAGTACTTGTTGTAGCCGGTGGTCTCGGTGTGCGCGGCGACCGCGCTGCCGTCCGCGACGCAGCAGCTCGCGTAGGTGGAGATCCGGTCGGGGTCCTCGGTGTCGGCCAGGGCGGCGAGCCCGTCGAGCAGCGAGTTGGTCGCGGCGTTGTCGGTGCGCTGCTCGTTGCCGATGCCCCAGAACACGATCGACGGGTGGTTGTAGTTCTGCCGGATCAGCTCGCGCAGCTGCTGCTCGGCGTTGGCGACGAACGCGGCCGAGGCGGTGTTGAGGTCCACGACCGGGATCTCGGCCCAGACCACGAGGCCCATCTGGTCGGCGAGGTCGTAGTCCTTCTGGTCGTGCTGGTAGTGCGCCATGCGTACCGCGTTGGCGCCCATGTCCCGGATCAGGGTCAGGTCCTCGGTGTGGTCGGCGTCGTTGATCGCCCAGCCCTTGCCGGCCCGGTCCTGGTGCAGGTTGACGCCGTGCAGCGCGAGGTGCTGGCCGTTGAGCGAGAACCCGGTCGCGGCGTCGACGGCGTACGTGCGCAGGCCGAGCGGCTCGGTCACCACGTCGGCGACCCGGCCCGTGGCGGCGTCGATGAGCTCGACGTTCACCCGGTACAGATAGGGATCGGCGGTGCCGTTCCACCGGTGCGGAGAGGGGATCGTGACGCCTTGCACGGTGCTGCCGCCCGTGGCCGCCGCGAAGTTCTGGGCCGCGGCGCTCTGGTCGGCGACCACGACACCACCCGCGTCGGTGATGACGGTGCGGACCCTGATCGAGCGGGACGCGGTGAAGTTGTTCCAGAACTTCACCGTCACTTCAACAGCCGCAGTTGTACCGCTGATGCTCCTTTGGCGCACGTAGACGCCCGGGCCCGCGTTGTCGAGCATCCGGATGTTCAGCGGATCGACGGCCCACAGGCTCACGTTGCGGTAGATGCCGCCGTCGAAGCTGTAGTCCGCCTGCAGCGGGGGGATGTCGGGGTTCGCGGCATTGCTGACCCGCACGGCGATGACGCTGTCGCGACCGACGCCGAGCGCGGCGGTGGCGTCGAACCGGAAGCGGGAGTAGCCGCCCCGGTGCACGCCGAGGTACGTGCCGTTGACCCACACGTCGGCGACCTGGTCGGCCCCGGCGAACTGCAGGAAGAGCATCTTGCCGGCGAGCGCGGCGGGCACCGTGTAGTGACGGCGGTACCACCCGGTGCCGCGGTAGTAGTCGCCGCCCCCGTCACCGGCGTCGCCGGCGTTCCAGGTGTGCGGGACGGTGATCGACGACCAGGCGGAGTCGTCGAAGCCGGGCGCCTCGGCCCCGGCGACGTCGCGTTTGACGAACTTCCAGCCCGCGTTGAGGTCGACGCGCTGGCGGGCCGCCGGCGGGGTGTAGGAGGCGACCAAGGCCGGCGCGGCCGCGGCCAGCACTCCGCCGGCCAGGGCGGTGATGACGAGGGTCGTGGCGGCGACCCACCGTCTGACGGCGATTCGCATGAGGTGCGCTCCCGATGCTCCGTATCGAAGGTCTCCGATGGTGGCGTGGATGCAAGGGTGGGCGAAGGACTGGCAGGTTAGCTATCTGTTGCCATAAGTTGCCGCGGCGGTCGAGCCGCGGACCACCAGCCGGCACGGCAGGCTGACCGGATCGAAGACCGGCGGGTGGGCGCCCCGCACGATCGCCAGGATGTGCTGCACGGCCGTGGCCCCCATCGCCCGCAGCGGCGCCGCCACGGTGGTCAGGCCCGGGGCGACCAGGTCGGCGGCGAAGATGTTGTCGAAGCCCACGATGCTGAGCTCGGCCGGGAGGCGGGCACCGGCGCCGGTGAGAGCCCGGATGATCCCGATCGCGATGAGGTCGTTGTACGCCACGACGGCACCGGCCGGGCGGCGACCCAGCTCGACCGCCGCGGCGGCGCCACCGGCGACGGTCGGCGGGAACGGCCCGATCCGCCGGGTGTGCACGCCGAGCCCGGCGGCCACCTCGCGCAGGGACCGCCAGCGGATGCCGTCGACCCACGACGCCTCGGGCCCGGCCACGTACGTGACGCGCCGGTGTCCCAGCCCGGCCAGGTGCTCCACCGCCTGCCGGATCCCGTGCCGGTTGTCCGTGATCACGGACGGCACGTCGGCGACGGCGCGGTTCAGCACGACAACGGGCCGCTGCTTGGCCATCACCCGGATCGCCGGATCCGGCATGCGGGTCGTGGCCAGCACGATTCCCGCGAGGCTCGGCAGTGCCCGCTCCAGCGCCTGCCGTTCCACAGCGCCGGACTCCTGGGCATCGGCGATCAGCACCGTGTAGCCCGCGTCCGCCGCCGCTGCCTGCGCGCCCAGGATGATCTCGTTGTAGAACGGGTTGCTGATGTCGGAGACCATCACGGCGATCATCAGCGACGGCCCGATCGGCGCGACGCCGGCCAGCGAGCTGCTGCGGTAGCCGAGCGCGGCCGCGGCCCGCCGGACACGTTCGGCCGTCGCCGCGTTGACCCGGCCCGGACGGGAAAACGTCCGGGACACGGTCGAGGAGGCGACACCGGCC
This sequence comes from Dactylosporangium sp. CA-092794, assembly GCF_050948465.1. Lineage (NCBI taxonomy): Bacteria > Bacillati > Actinomycetota > Actinomycetes > Micromonosporales > Micromonosporaceae > Dactylosporangium > Dactylosporangium sp. CA-092794. Next base: position 6,813,177 of record NZ_CP192044.1, read on the forward strand.
GCCTTCGCCACGTCGTAGATCGTCGGCGGCCGCATGGGCCGACTCTATGCCCGGGCCGCCGAGCCGAAGTACTCGCGCAGCTCGTCGAGTTCCTGGACTGCGCTACACGCTCGGCCGGGACGTCATCTTTCCGGGCCGAGGAATACCGCACCGGCATGGACGATGGGGCCTGCTCCGTAGCCCGTCAGGCACCGACCGATGCTCCGACCGACCGTGATCGGGTGCCCGCATCTGCCGCTGGTCGGGTTGCCCCGACCGCAGCGCGTTGTCGGGGTGGTCAGGCCGGGATTCGCTCGGCGAACCCTGCGCGGGACTGCGGCGCCGGGAAGGGAGCCGCGAAGTACTGGGTCTCGTGCGCGACCCGGCCGTCGGTGAACTCCATGATGCTCACCGAGTAGGTGGGCGCGCCGTCGTAGGTGATGACGCATTCGCTCACCCACAGGTCGCCACTGCCGCTGATACGCAGCACGGTGAAGTGACGGTCAGCGGGATGGGCGGCGATCGTGGTGCGGCTGCGGAACCGTTCGTCCGACTGGGGGTAGTCCAGGATCGCGTCCTCGGCGTACAGGGCGTGCTCCGCCGCGAGGTCGCCCGCCTCTGACGCCCGCCAGTGCTCCTCGATCGCAGCGCGGGTCCGCTGGTCGGCAATCACGGTTTCGGCCCTCCTCCTGGTGCTGTTCGCCGCGGCACTCTTCCCACAGCCGCGACGCTCAAGCCGTTTCTGCTGATCACGTTTCCGCTCATGCCGCAGATCTCGCGCGGTGGCCAGTCAGTTGGCAGTGAGCGTGACCAGTTCCTTGAGGATGGTCCAACTCTCGTTGTCGTCTGCGGTGGTGCCGTGGGGTCTGCGGAAGCGGGCCAGGCAGGCGGCGATTTCGGTGAGGTCCCAGCGGAGCCGGTATAGGTCGAGGAGGTTGGGGCGCAGGGCGGTGCGGTGGTTGCGGTGTAGGCGGCATGCAGGGTGCCGTCGCCCGGGTCGAGGTCTCACAGGTCGCGTTCCGGCGCGGCCAGCAGCGCGGTGTCCCAGTCGATGAGGAGCCAGCCGCCGCCGGTGCGCATGGTGTTGCCGGGGTGGGGCTCGCCGTGGGTGAGTACCAGGCCGGGCGGGTCGGCCGGGACCGACCGCGGGCCTGCACCGGATACGGTCTCTGCCGATGACGGTTCCGATCTCAGCGGCGGGGTCGAGCCCGGCGCTACGACTGAGCGACCCTCGAAGCATGCCCATGCTGGGTGGCGGCGAAGGCCCGCACGGCCTGCGCCGTTTGCGGGCCGGTCATCGGGATGCCGTGCCCGCCAGCCAGGACTGCGGGGTCCAGGTCCGCCACAGTGCGGATCGACGCTGCGGCCATGTGACGATCCCAGCTCGTGTACCAGGGCGGGCCGCTGAGACCCGGTCGCTGCAGGAGGAGACCGGTTGGGGAGTTCAGCCGCAGCGTCACAAGAGCGTCTCCGGTGATCAGGACACGATCGTCGGAACGGAAGAATGACACGTGTCCGGGGGTATGGCCGGGGGTGGGCACGCATCGCCATCCGGGCAGTCCGGGAACCTCGCCCTCGGGGTCCAGCGCACGGACGACGTCGCCGAGCGTGGATCGAGCCAGGACTGCCTCACGCCGGGCCCGGCTCATCGCGCGGAGCAGTGGCAGCACGACCCAACGGTCGAGTGGGCCCGCAAGCGCCGTCATGGCCGCGAAGTCGCCGCGGGCGATGGGAACTTCCCGCGGATGCAGATATGCCGGACACTGCCAGGCCAACGCCAGTTCGCGGGCGGCTCCCGCATGGTCGGGATGGCAATGCGTCAACAGGATCGCGGACGGGCGCTCGGCGCACCCGGTCAGCGACGCCGCGGCATCCTTGATGCGGGCCGCGTCGCTGGCCCATCCGGTGTCGACCAGAACCCACGACGAACCGGACCTGACGAAATAGACGACAGTCTGGGTGCGTCCCCACGGTCCGAGGCAGAAGACATCCGCCGCGATCTCATAGGCCCGACCGGCCGCCGACCGATCCTCGGTGCCTGTCACCTGATGCCCCCTCCGACCAGTGGAACGCCGACCGGGCCACCGGTATCGGTCGGTGATCACAAGGATCGCCGTCAGCCTATCCAGGTCACTTCCGGTACAGCCAGGGCAAACGGCCCGACCCGGTGGTACCTCTTGGCCAAGCCGTGGAGCACGCTCAGAAGTCTCCGGACCTTGGTTTCCCTCGTTCACCGCAATGCTGCAGGAGCAGGGCCAACTGATAGCGACGACATTGCCGCTTCACAACGCGCGAACCGCCGCGTGCGAACTCCAGCGCGGGACCTTGGGATTCTGCCCTCGGGTGCACGACGCCGGCTGCGGACCGGGAGCCTGGCCGTTCTTCGGGCCGGCACCGGCCGCACGGTCGTGGGTCGTGCTCGTCGTCTGCCGTACTCGATTCTGCTGCTCGCCCGGTGATGGCAGAATCGTGGTGTGCCGCAGATTGTCGTGGTGGATGACTTCCTGGCTGACCCGGACGCGATTCGGGCTCTCGCGCTGAGCCAGCCGTTCGTCAAGATGCACTCAGCCGGGATACGGACGCCGGCCGCCTTCCTGCACGTCGCCGCCTACCGGGACGAATTCGAGCGGCTGCTGGGCTGTCAGCTGTCGAACTGGGACGACAATGATGCCAATGGGCGTTTCCAGTGCTGCTTCGAATCGGACGCCGTGCCGTATCACACGGACAGCCAGAGCTGGGCAGGAGTGCTGTTCCTCACGCCAGACGCGCCCGTCGACGCGGGGTTGTCGTTCTTCCGCGGCCGCTTGAGCGGTCTGCGCAGGCGGTCGCCCGACCCGGCCCTGATGGAGGCGACGTACGGCGGCGGTGCCGAGTTCGACCGGAGCCGCTGGGAAGAGATCGACCGGGTGGGCAACCTCTACAACCGGCTCGTGTTGTTCGACGCCCAGCTCGCCCACGGCGCCAGCCGGTACTTCGGGTCAAGCCTGGAAACCGGGCGGCTGTTCCAGAACTTCTTCTTCGACCGGGCCTAGCCCCAGGACACGTCGGCGGCCCGCTCGAACTCCCAGGCCAGCAACCAGGATGCGAGCGCGTAGGCGCCGAGTACTTCGCGGTCGGATACGTCCTTCCAGGCTGCGAGCTGCTCGACCCGGCGGATGAGCCAGCCGGGTGACATGCCGGCCTGGCTGAGCAGCCCCGCGGTCCGCTCGATGGTGGCGCCGATGTGGTCCGCGTGCCGCGCGTAGGCTCGCAGCCAGACGCCGTCATAGGCGACCTTGCCTCGGCGCCCGGTTACCTCGACGGGCAGCCAGCCACGGAGGGCGGCGGCGAGGATCGTCTTGTCTGGTGCGCCGCCGCGGGCGGTGTTCCATGCGGTCCACCGTAGGGCGGCGCGCCACACGGCCAGGTCGGTAAACGGGGTGCGGATGGCGAGCCCCCAGTGCTCCTTCATCACAATGTCCTGGCGGGCGTCGTACACGAAGCACGCGGTCGTTCTGCGTCGCCATGCATCGCTGTGGCCGCGTTCCACCGCTCGCCGGACCTGCGGCCAGGCGTGCCGCGAGTACGCGCTCCGGGAGGGCGGCGTGGTGGTGGCCTCCAGCTCGGCCAGGTTCGTGCTGAACAGCTGGTCGCCTCCGTGGCCCATGTAGATCCGGGAGGCGTGCAGCCCCACCGCGACCGAGGCGACCGTCTCCGCGTGGCGCATCCCGGTAACAAACACCGTGGGCTCGTCGAAGCGGGCCGGGTGCGCCAGCGGCGAGTAGGGGAACATGGTGGTGCCGTCCAGTACGGTCCGGCCGATGCCAAGGTGGCTGGCGGTGGCCTGTTGCACGCCGGGTTCGAACCGGAACTCGTAGTACGGGAACTCTACGGATACTCCATGTAGGCTGCTCCCGGCGCGGGCCGCGGCGGCTCCGGCCAGCGTGCTGTCGAATCCACCGGAAAGCTCGAGCACCGCCGTTGTGGCCGGCTGGACCCGGCTGAAGGCCTCGAACGCACCCTGGACGGCCTCGCTCACCGCCTGGCGGTCGGCCTCGGTGCCCGGCGATGCGGGGAGCGGGAACTCGACCGGGTCCTGGTGAACCGACCCGTCGGCGAACGTGGTCCGCATCCCTCGCCGCAGCCGCATCCAGCCGACCAGCGGCGTGCCCAGCCACGCGTTCGGCTCATAGGAGCCAGACCCGCAGGTCACTGTGGCGGTCACCAGGCCCGCCCGGGACAGGGCCGCGCCGTCCCGGACGGGAAGCGCCGTCGTTATGTGCAGGACGTCGGCGTTCCTGGACCAGTAGCAGGGCACGGTGCAAGCGCCGCCGCGGATGACGGTCAGCCGACCTGACCGGCAGCTGATGATGACAGCATCGGTCAGCTCCACGCAGGTCGGGTCCAGTTCGTCCGGCGGCGCGCCGCCAAGCCCGGCGATCAGACGCGCGGCCCGCTGATCGATCTCGTCATCGAGCAAGGACAGGTAGAACAGCACCGCCGACCCCACGGGGAACTCGCGGACGCTCACACCGGGGCGGACTGACAACCGAAGCCGGCCGCAGACCAACCTCTGCAGCTGCGGATCTGTGCCGGCCTGCGTCATTGGGGCAACAGCGACAGCGCGAACAGCGGTGTGTAGAGATAGTGCTCAGCTTTGGGCTCGTACGGAAGGACCGCATCGACCGTGCACCACAGGTGCATCTTCCGCGTGGGCGACAGGACCCCGAGCGTGAGCTGGCACGGCAACCGGGCCTGTGCCGCTAGCCAGGCGCTGACCAGGGCGCGGGGATAGCAATCGGACAGGCTGACGGCTCGCTCAATCGCGCAGAGCATCTCGCCGATGGACTGCGGCCCAGTCACCTGCCCGCTGCCGGGACGACCAAGGCCACCGCCGAGTACCCGGGCCATACGGGCCAACGGGATAAAGCCTCGGGACCAGTGCAGGAACCGATAGGCGCGCACCGCAGCCGATGCGGGCGGCGGGAGAGAGCGCCCGTGGAGGGATACTTCGGTACAGCTGATCTCCCGGACCGGATCGGCCACACAGTCCGAACGCTCGTATCGGCCCAGGCCCAGCGCAGACTGCAGGCCCCGCTCCTCGATCCGTTCCAGCGGAAGCAGGTACAGCCGGCCCAGTCGCGGCCCGTAGACCAGGCCGCGACCGTCCCCGACGGGAACCGCCACCCAGGAACCCACCGTGTTCAGTCCGTCAGCTCAGTTGTAGGTCTGCGGATGGCACTGCTCGTTGTAATGCCCGCTGCCGCCGCGCACCGATCCGGCATGGCCATAATGCCCGAATACAATGACGAACAAAGTCCGTAGGAAACGCATTGGTCCCACCTCCCGGGTCGGACGCTACGGATCAACGAACCCCGTGTCAACAGGCCAAACAGATTCTCGCCCGGGCATGCTGGGCGAGTCCCCGCTACGAGAGCCACGGCCCAAATAGCACGCCCGGAATCATTCGGCCAGCAATAGCACAGACATCCATAACCGCAGCAGAACGACCCGTTCTGTACGCCGGCCTAAATACATGCCAATACACTCAGAGCCATACATAGGCGCAACGCCGCGTAGCTCTACGTATCCTCCGGAAACCCCGCAGCGATCTCGTGCGCCCGGCTGCCGCTGCGAAGCCAGCACACCCCTTGATCAGGTGCACGGATTTGTTTCACATGTAGGTGATCATGGGTGGGGTCCGTGCTGCAGGCCGCCGCGATCTGCATGACGGTCTGCTCGCTGGTCCTCCAGCCGTGCGAGGTCACCGCCGGGGCCGTTCAGCTGACCATGAAGACCCATCCCGTGGCCGGCGGCGAATCGAAGACCCGCCGGTCGCACGCAGCGGCACACGCCCTCGTCCAGTCGACCAATCGGCTGCCCGTCAGGCCGACGGCGCCGTTTCCCATGCTCCGGGAGACTCGCCCCGCACTGCATCTCCGGCGACACCTCTGACCTAGTGATTTGCCTCCGCCACAACGTGCACTCAGGGGAGCGTTTCGGCTACCGAACATGGATCGCACCTGCGTCAAGCAGAGTGCCGTCCACCGGCGATCGCCGGTGGGACAGCTCGTTGCCCTTGCAGCGACGACGATCACCGCACCCCCCTCAGCCCAAGCCCTCGCACAGCACCCGGAACCACCACCGGCACGAGGTATGACGCCAGAACTTTCCGGAACCCCGGCCAGCATCGGGACAACCGACGTAGAACGGCAAACACCGAACTGACGTGCCGCCCGCAGATCTCGTACGCCCGGCCGCCGTTGCGAGCCGGCGCACCCCTTGATCAGGTGCGCGGATTTGCCGATGAGCGCGCGTGCAGCGTCGTTGTGAAAACGTTCGCAAGAATGGCGCCGGCGGCTCGTTCGGATAATGGCTGGAGCGTTTCGCGCCTGACATTTCGCAGCGACGGCGTTGACGCGTCGGCGGGTGCGATGTGCCACTGCCTACAGGTCCGCTCGTTGCCGCCGTGGCGGGCCAGCGCGGCGGGCCGGGTGTGCACCGGGGCTGGCGGACCGGGCTGGGTCGATCGGCGCCAGGCGTCTGGTCCGGCACGGTGGTGTGGCGGTCCGGACTGGTGTCACGCGCGCGAGGTCCGGCCTGTTCAGTAGTTGTTTCCGGGGCCGGAACGGGCGCCGTCTCGGGCGCCGTGTCGTCCCGCCGATCCTCGACGGTGGTCGCCGGTGGAGTGGTGCCGTGGATGCGGCGGAGCTTGTCGGCGTGACGTCTGGCCAGCCCCCAGGCCCGGTGTCGTTCGTGTTCCCGGCGGAATTGTTCTTTTGCCGGGCAATAACGGCGCGACCTGGTCCGGTCGCGCATGGCAGCCAATTCGCTCCTGGTAAAAAGGCTGTAGCTGCGCCATTCATTGATTCTCCCAGAACCCCGCCGCAACCACCGCCCCGACCATCGACGAAGAATGTCAAATGGCGCACGCTCATGCCGCGATCGGCGCACCGAGTACCCGTAGGTGCCTCGACGATGTTTGACGCGTCCCGGGACTCGCAAACAGTTAGATGATCTTGCCTGCAGCGGCGCTTCACGATCACAATGTTCGGCGTGCACACCGATGCCGCCTGGCGGTTGATCGACGAGGCGCGAGCCGGGCTGCCCGAGCATGCAGGGGCGAACGACGTCGCCGCACGGATGGGGGCCTTGCTCACGCCACGCTGGCCGGCCGACATCCTCGGGTTCGCCCAGCCGCTGCGGGACCTGTTCGTCAACTCGTGCCAGGTCGATCTGTGGGTCGCCGCATACCTCATCAACCGCGGTGCCTCCGACGACGGCTTCGACGCCTTCCGCGGCTGGCTGATCGCCCAAGGGCGTACCACATACGAGCGGGCACTCGCATCACCGGACAGCCTCGCCGGCCATCCCGCGGTGATTGAGGTCGCGACCACCGGCGAAGACCTCTGGGGCGAAGACATGATCAACGTCGTATGGCGCGCCTACGAGACGGTCACCGGTAACCCACTACCCGACAATGCCACGACCGGCGCCTATCCGGACCTCGACCCGCTCTGGAAATTCGATTTCGACGACGACACCGAGATCCGCCGCCGCCTGCCCAGACTCGCCGATCTCTTCCTCCCCGACGGAGCCTGAACGGCCGCTGGTAACGCACCGCCGGTCCCGGCGATCCCGGTTTCCGGACATGCCGCAATCCGCGCTTGCGATGTTCGGGTGGGCCACTCTCGGTCGCGTGGTGCGCCGACCGGGCCACAGGCGGACCGGCATCCTCAACACGCCGAGATCCTCGAGGACCTCCACGGCCTGGCTGATCGCCACCGCGATGGCCGATAGGGTACGCCGGTGGGTAGCAGGGTCAACTACGTCGTCGTCCGCGACGGCGGGTCCACCGTGTATGCGCAAGGTGGCGGCGCGGGCGAGTCGATCGACTACAGCTTCGCGGCCGGTCCGGAAGTGGTGCTGCGCTGGCTGGCCCACCTGGGCGACTTCGCGGGCGGTCGCTGGTTCAACGACGTCATGTGCGAGGGCGGTGTGCTGATCGACGCCGACCGCCGGGTGCTGCTGCTGTTCAACACGCTGTACAACTCGGTGCCCTATCGGGCGGCGATGCTGCAGGCCTACGCGGCGACGTGGCCGGGCTGGGCGATCCGGTGGGCCTACGACGGCATCGCCGACCTGATGGCGTACGTCGGGATCGACCCGGCCGGCGCTCGCGACGATCGCCGGCCGGAGCGGACCGGGCGCAACGAGTTCGGGCCGGATGACCGGGTCGCGGCCGTCGTCAGCATCCGGGGCGCCGGCGGCCGGGTGCGCCTGTACGGCTTGAACCCCGACGCAGCGTGGCAGCGTTGGTGTATGGGCCCCGACCTCGTCGAGTGGGTCGCCGCCGGGCCCGAGCTTCCCGCGTCCACTGCTACCGTGCCGACTGCCGGCATGGACCTCGACCCGGCCACCCGGCGGGCCGGGCTGTGGACCGTGGAGCCGTTGCACGGGCTGCGGCAGCGGTGGGCCGAGCTGTGGCCCGGGTGGACGCTCGAGTTCTGGGGCGCCGACATGTCCCGTCAAGCGGTCCACGACCCGGACCGGCTCTACGACTCGGTCGCGCCCCACGTCATCGCCCACTGCCGCGGGATGCTCGCCGAGCGGCTGCAAACCAACTGGCCCGTCCGCTCGACGATCCTGGCGAACGGGACCACCGCCGAGGAGTTGCAGAAGATGTACGACTCGAACTTCGGCGGGATCCGCAACCACCTGGGCGCGAACGTTACCGTGGAGGAGATCGAGCGAATCGCGACGCTGCTCCGCGGACCGCAGACGACCCCTTAGCGCCGTCGGAACGGGGCCAGGGTGGCACGGATCTGGTCGCCCGCGCCCCAGTCGTCGTCGAACTGGGCCAGCACGGCGAGGTGTTGTCGCAGCTGGATGATCGGCATCCGGGCTCGCCAGTCGCCGTCAGGTGCGGTCAGCTCCGCATAGACATCGAAGAACCGTTGCGCCTCGGGCGGGGGCGAGGTGGACCACACATGGGCGAGGTCGACCTCGGCCCACATGTAGGAGGTGCTGAGCGAAGGCGAACCGGATGGCAGCGTTCCGCCGCCGATCGACACGCTCGCGCGTCAGGCGCCGCGAATCCGGCTGGTCGGGCAGGTCACATTCACCGCAGCCGGCGACGCGACCGCCATCCGGGAAACGCTGGCCATCCACGCGCCGTGGCCGCTGCGGCGGTTCGTGGCCGCCGAAGCCGAACGCGCACACACCCGGATGTTCGCCGCCATGGCGACGCTGTTCACCACCGGAGCGGAACTCTAGACCCTGGATGCGTCACCGCCGATCACCGCGCCTCCGGCAACCGCGGTCACCCCGATCGCTGCTGGGCGGGGGTCGTGGTGCTGAGCAGGCGGCGCGGCGGCTCCGGCGCGCCGGCCAGCCGTTGTTGCTCCTGCGCCACGATCATTCGGGCCAGTTGTACCTCGGAGATGTCCACGGCGCCGGGCGCGGCCTGCGCGATGGTGCTGTGCCGGAGGTACGCGTCGAAGAGCTGCGCTTTCGAGCCGAGGATCTCGATCATGCGCTCGTCGACCGAGTCGGCGATGAGCAGGCGGTGCACCTGGACGGTGCGGACCTGGCCCATCCGGTGGGCCCGGGCGATCGCCTGGGCCTCGATCGACGGCTTGACCTGCGGCTCGCACAGGATGACCACCGAGGCCGCCTGGATGTTCACGCCGACCCCGGCGGCTTCGATCTGGCACACCAGCACGGCCGGCTTCGGTGCGGCGGTGAACTCGTCCACGATGCGCTGGCGGTCGGCGACCGGCGTCGAGCCGGTGATCGGCCCGCGGGCGTCGGTGCCGAGCGCGGCGCCCACCACGGCCAGCACGTCGCGGAAGTACGAGAAGACCACGACGTTGCGATCGTTGGCCATCGCCTCCCGGGCCAGCTCGAGCAGGCGGGTCAGCTTCGCCGAGTCGTGCGGCCGGCGCACGGCGAACGCGGCCCGGCGCATGGCCATGAAGTTGCCCTCGCGCACCGCGGCCCGGTAGGCGGACCCGTCCTCGGCGCCGAACTCCTCCCACTCGTCGACCTGGACCAGTTCCGGCAGTTCGGTGAGCACGTCGGGCTGGTTGCGGCGCAGGTAGACCGGCGCCGCCGCGCGACGGAACGCCTCGACGCTGATCGCCGCGTGCTCGGGGCCCATGCCGGCGGCGACCTCCGGGCGCAGGTGTTCGATCAGGGCCCGGAACTCGTCGATCCGGTTCTCCATCGGGGTACCGGTGAGAAACAGCACCCGGTCGGACTCCGCCGCGACCCGGTTGACCGCCTGCGACCGCTTCGCGCCGGGGTTCTTCACGTAGTGCGCCTCGTCGACGACCAGCAGCGCGGGCCTGGGCGGCGGGAGCCCGAGCGCGCCCAGCGAGCCGAACGTGACCACGGCGGCGCCGCCCTCGGCCCGCCACCGGGCCGCCGCCCGCGCCCGGCCGTGGCCGTGCAGGCTGATGACCGGGATCGTGGAGTGCCGGGCGATCTCGCGAGTCCAGTTGATCAGTACGCTGGCCGGGCAGACGACGAGGAAGTGGGTGGCGCCGCGGGCGGCCAGATGCGCCATCGTGGCGATGGCCTGGACCGTCTTGCCCAGCCCCATCTCGTCGCCCAGCACGACCCGCCGCTGGACCAGGGCGAACCGGGCACCGAACGACTGGTAGCCGCGCAGCCGGAGGCCGTCGTTGAGCCGGGAGGTGTCCAGCTGCTGCGCCCCGACCCGCTCGACGATGTCGGCGGGCAGGTAGCCCTCGCTTGCGGCGACGTCGCCGCCGAGGCCGACGACCTGGCTGAGCAGGCCGTAGTAGTCCGCCGAGCGCTGCTCGAAGTCGCGCCAGACGTGCTGGTCGTCCGGCGTGCGGACCGCGCGCACGTCCCGGGCGGCCCGGGGCAGGCCGCTGGACTCGGCGGTGTCCACCAGCGCCCGCACCCGCCGCGCCGCGTCCTCGGCGACGGCCTTGTCCCCGGCCCGCATGAACAGCCGGCGGATGCGTCCCGTCGCGGCCGGTTCGGCGACCGGCCGCTGCGTGGCCAGCTCCGCGGCGAGCCGCCCGGCGTCGGCCTCGTGTGCCCCGGCCGCGTGCCACACCGCGCCCCACCTGGCCAGCGCCCGCAGCAAGCGGGTCATGTCCGGGTTCTTCGGGTCGAACTCGATCCGGAACTGCAGCGAGTCCCGCGCCGCCCGCTTGAGCTGCTCGGCGGCGTGAATGGTCTTGCGGGCCGTGCCTTCGCCGATGCCGGGTACGGCGATCAGCCGCTCCGGACCGGCCCGCAGCACGTCGGCGACCGAGTAGATGCCGTGCGCCGGCAGCTCGTCCAGCCGGGCCCGGCCGTCCACGGTGTCCTTGACCGTCTCGATCGACATCTTCCCGATCGCGGTCCACACCTGGGGCTCGCTGGCGATCGCATACGCCTCGACGACCTCCGCCCGGGCCGCGGCGACAATCCCGGCGATCGCCTCGGCTTCGGCCTGCGCCTCGGCCGCCCGGGCCAGCAGCGCACGCGTCTCCCGCCGGCCCGGGGAGTACCGCAGCGACATGCCTCAAACTTAGCGGCAGACCGGCCGCGGTGCCCGGCACGCCGCCCGGGCACCGCGGCGATCCACGCGTCGTCAGGCGCAGGCGGCGTCCGCGCCGGCGACGTTCACCGCGGTCCAGGCCCGCTGGACGGCCTTGTACTCGGTGCCGCACCGGCCGTACAGATCGGCGGCGGCCGACAGGGTGTAGGCGCGGGCGGTGTTGCCCGGGTTGTCGGGGTTCACGTAGGACGTGCTCGAGGTGAAGTACACGTCGAGGGCGCGGTACCAGATCTGCTGCGCCTTATCCCGGCCGATGCCGGTGACGGCGGAGGCGTTGCCGCAGACCGGGGAGGTGCCGTACGGGGTCTTGCCGGTGCCCTCGGCGAGGTCGAAGTAGAAGTGGTTGGCCACGCCGGACGAGTAGTGCACGTCGACGTCCTTCGTGGCCGGCGACCAGCAGCCGTGCGAGACGCCGTCGCGGGCCGGGTCGTACATGTACCGCAGCGGGGTGCCGTTGCCGTTGAGGTCGAGCCGCTCGCCGATGACGTAGTCGCCCGGGTCGGCCGGGTTGTTCACCCAGAACTCGACCATGGTGCCGAAGATGTCGCTGGTGGCCTCGTTGAGCCCGCCGGACTCGCCGGCGTAGGTGAGGTCGTTCGGCACGCTGTACTGGGTGATCCCGTGCGTCATCTCGTGCGCGGCCACGTCGAGCTCGACGAGCGGGTGCGCGTTGTCGCGGCCGTCGCCGTAGTTCATCTGCCGGCCGTCCCAGAAGGCGTTCTCCAGGCCGTCGCCGACGTGCACCCGGGACACCACGCCCCGGCCGTTGCCGGCCACACCCTTGCGCTTGAAGAACTGCAGGTAGTAGTCGTAGGTCGCCTGCGCGCCGTAGGCGGCGTCGACCGCGGCCGTCTGCGGGTCGGCGGCGCTGCCCGTGCCCCACGTGTTGTCCGGGTCGGTGAGCTGGGCGCAGTTGCCGTCGTCGCGGTGGCCCAGGTCGCAGACCGAGGCGCGCCCGCGGGTGGTGTCGATCAGGCGGTACTGGTTGCCGAACCGCTGCGTCTCGACGGTGACCTTGCCGCTGTAGAGGCTGTTGCCGGTGCCGGCCACGGTCTCGATCTCGTCCCACTGCCGGATGACGGCGCCGGAGTGCGCGTCGGTGAGCACGTGCAGCCGGGAGGGCGTCCGGCCGTCCCTGGCCACGCCGACGATGACGTCCTCCCAGGCCAGCCGGCCGGTGCCGGTGGAGGCCTCGACGAGGAGCCGCTGCCCCTGTACCGCGGTGATCCGCCCGCCGAAGCGCTCCTTGGCCTTCGCGGCGGCGTCCTGCGCGGAGACGCTCGGCACCGTGTCCACGGTCAGCGGCTGGACCAGGCCGTTGGAGCTGCCCCGGTAGTCGCCGGACGGTCCGACGTGGACGATCACGTCCCCGCCGTACACCGGCAGGCCGTGATAGGTGCGGGTGTACCGCACGTGCCGCGACCCGTCGGCGTCGGGCCGCAACGCCCAGTAGGCGAACGTGTCGCCGGGCGCGGCCTTGACGTCGCCCGGGTGCGCGCCGAGCGCCGTGCGCGCCGGCGCCGCGGCCGGCGGCTCCGCCTCGGGGCTGGCCGACGCGGCCGGCTCGACGGTGTCCGGCTCGGCGCTGCCGCTCGCCGCCGCGGCCGGCGCGGAGGCGGGCACGGCGGTCTTCGGGGCGTTGTCACAGCCCGCCACGGCGAGGGCCGTGACCGAGATCGCGATGAGGAAACGTCGAACCGATGACATGGCCCATGCCTACGCGCCACCTGCCCGCCCCGGTTCGGGCCGCCCGCATCGTGGCACGAAGCCGGTAGATGGCCGGGCCCGGCGGGGACCTGACATCATGAGCGCATGACCTGGGGGGCGTTGCTCAGTGCCATGGTGGGCGCGATCATCGCACTGGGCGGCACGCTGCTGGCCGACACCCGCCGCGACTCCCAGCAGCGCGGCCGCGACCTGCGGCAGGACCGCCGCAAGCAGTGCGTCGACTTCGTGATCGCGTTGGGCGAGGCCCTGGGCGGCCTGCGCGGCGCGGCCCTCGTCCGCGACGACGGCGAGCGCCGGGCGGCCGCGGCCGAGGCCATGACCCCGGTCTACCCGGCCCGTGAGCAGCTGCTCGTGACCGCCACCGCCGCCGAGCTGCTCGCCGGCGAGACGGCGTTCCACCGCCTGGTCGCCGTGCGCGACGCGGTCCGGGCCGGCGCGACGCTTGCCTCAGCGGAGTACCACGACGCCTATCACCCGCTGGCCGAGGCGCTCTGGGGCTTCCGGCTGACCATCCGCGCCGACCTCGGCCAGCCGAAGCTCGCCCCGGACCTGCTCGGCCGCCCCGACTGGACCGACCGCGACCGCTGCGACGTGTGCCAGGCCCGCGCGGCGTGAGCCGAACGGGCGAAGGCCGGCCACCGTGATGGTGGCCGGCCTGTGCCAGGGGCTGATGGGCAACCCGCGTGCGACCGCGTCAGCTGGACGCGACACCCAGCTCGGCGGGGCCGCCGTGGAACTCGGTGCCCTCGGCGAACGCGGCGTCGAAGCGGTGCTGCAGAGCGTCGAGCTCCGAGAAGTCCGACTGGTGCGCGTGCTCGCTGCCCTCGGCGGCGAAGACGTGGTCGTCGACCTCCGCGTTGTGGCTGTAGTTGGTGTAGTCGTCGGCCTCGTAGTGCACCGACGCCGGGGCGTCGTACTCCACGTGGTGGCCCTGCGAGAAGTCGGTGCTCTCGGCCGCGTGGTGGTCGGCCTCGTACACGCCGTACTGGTTGTCGTAGTCGGCCTCGTGACCCTGGGCCTGGTGCAGCTGGTCGAGAGCGTCGTGCTCCTGACCCTGCTCGTAGTGGCCGTAGTCCACGTCGTGGCCGGTGTCGCCGTAGCCGCCGGTGTCGATGTCGCTCATTTTGGTGTATCTCCCCTGGTGAGGTCGCTGTTGAGGACTACGTTACGGTCCCTCGCGCGGGGTTGAATCCCAAGAACGTGCCACGCGTCAGTCGAACGACGGGACCGCCTCGCGTGACGTCGCCTCGTGAAAACCCTCCACAGGTACGTCCAACACGAACCGGCGATTTCGACACGCGACCCGAAAAAATCTTCGCCGCGGCGTACAACGGGTGGATGACCGATCGCCCGCGCCGCGACACCGCGACGTATCACCTGCTGCACGCCGGGTATGTCGGCGGTACCGTCGCCTCGACCGTGGCCCTGGTCCGCGACGGCGACGTCGTGCTGGTCACCGACCCCGGCATGGTCCGCGACCGCGAACTCATCCTCGGGCCGTTGCGCGAGCTCGGGGTGGCACCGGAGGCGGTGACCGACGTGGTGTTCAGCCACCACCATCCCGACCACACGCTGAACGCGGCGCTGTTCCCGGCCGCGCGCTTTCACGACCACTGGGCGATCTACCACGGCGACGTGTGGGAGGACCGCGACGCCGAAGGCTGGGAGCTGTCGGAGTCCATCCGGCTCATCCGTACCCCGGGCCACACCCCCGAGGACATCACCACCCTGGTCGGCACGGCCGAGGGCGTGGTCGCGTTCACCCACCTCTGGTGGACCTCGACGTCGGCGGAGGACCCGTTCGCGACCGACGTCGACGCCCTGCGCCGGGGGCGGGAGCGGGTCCTCGCCGTCGCCGACGTCGTGGTGCCCGGCCACGGGCCGGCGTTCCGGCCGGACGCCGGCACGCCGCGGTAGCCGCCGGCCGCGGGCGCGGCTACGCGGCGGGGACGCCGGTCGGGGCGTCCGGGTCGAGGGCGGCCTCGACGGCCACCGCCTCCAGGCCGCGCAGCAGGGCCTCGGCGTCGCCGGGGGCGATGACGTGGGTGTCCATGAACACGATCGCCTGGGTGGCGCCGGGCACCTCGTCGACGTGCACGATCAGCGGCTCGAACGGCACGTCCTGGCGGGTCGTCCAGCGGAACTCCCCCGTGCCGGCGGCCGCGGTGAGCTCGGCCGCGGACGGGACCGGGGTGCCGGCCGTCGCGCCCTCGTCGCGGCGGTCGTTGAAGTAGCACGGCAGCTGCAGGCCGGGGCGGTCGGCGGCGGCGCGGGCCAGCAGGTCGTCGAGGGCGGCCGGGTCGTAGTAGGCGTGCTTGTAGGTGGTCAGCGCCGAGCGGCGGGCCCGGTCGAACGCCTCGGCGAAGGAGACGCCGGCGACGTCGAGGCGGCACAGGCCGTACTGCGCGAGCATGCACACCACCCGGTCGAGGCCGGGGCGGAAGCGGTTGTTCACCATCGGGCGGACGACGACCGGGTTCAGGCCGGTGACCCGGGCCTGCGCGATGGCGAACACCGCGAGGAGCACCGGCGCGGACGGGATCGCGGTGCGGCTGGTGATCGAGTGCAGCGCCAGGCTCAGCGCCGGGGAGCGGAACTCGCCGCGCCAGTGCCGGGGCACGCGTTTGCCGGTCGATTCGGGGTACCGCCGCAGCGGCATCTCGCGCAGGATGGTCTCCCAGTGCCGCATCGCCATGCCGTGCTGCCGCGCGCCGGCCGCCGAGGTCTGCCAGCGGGCCTGCTCCAGCGGCTGCGGCTCGGGCAGCGGGGTGTCCGGGCGCTTGTCCAGCTCCTCCAGCAGCACCTGGCTGCCGAAGGCGTCGGTGACCAGGTGGCACATGACGACGACGGAGTGGGTGAGCTCGCCGCCGCTGCGCACCGCGGCCATCCGGAAGGGCCAGTCCTGTTCGAAGTCGTAGGGCGCGTTCTGGTACTGCAGCCGCAGTTCCTCGGCGACCTCCGCCGGGTCCGCCGAGCCGGCGTCGACGATCTCGAGGACGGTCTCGCCCGCGGCGGAGACCACCTGTGCGGGCCGCCGGCGCTCGTCGAAGCGCAGCCGGGTGCGGGCGGTCGGGAAGCGGCTCATGACGTACCGCAGCTGATCGGCGACATCGTCGACCGTCGTGCCCGGCGGCAGCGGGCCCCAGGCCCCGTTGGGCAGCCACGACTCCTGCCGCACCATGGCCCGCCAGATGTCCTGCTGTCCCCACGACAGCGGCCCCTCGCCGGCGCCCTCCCCGGCGAACGACACCACGACCCGATCGGAGATCTCGATCATTCCGGCCCGCCCCCAGCTTCGGCTCCATCGGAAAGCCTGAATGCTACCGGTTTGCCGATCTTGGCCCAATCGGGCCGCCGACCGATGTGCAACCTGTGCATGCGCCGGGGTGTGCGCCCGGCGCATGCACAGCGGGTTGGGACAATCAGGTACCGGAGGCGTACAGCTGACGGATCTCGTCGGCGCTCAGCGCCCGGTCGTAGAGGTGGACCTGGTCGACGGTGCCGTCCAGGTAGTCCACCGGGTTGCCGCCGAACTTGCCGCGCCCGATGACGGTGTGGCCGGTCGGAGCGGACTGGGGCAGGCAGGCGCTCGCCGTGCCGGCCAGTTCGCCGTCGACGTAGAGCCGCAGCTCGCCCTTGACCGTGTCCCGCACGCCGACCAGGTGGTACCACTGGCCCGGGTTCGGCTTGGTCGGGCCGAGCGCCCGCACCCCGGCGAAGCTCATCGCGAAGCGCTGGTCCGCGCCGGAGTACTGCAGGTAGAAGTCGCTGTTCGTCGGCCCGTCCTGGCTCACGATCGTCTGGAAGGCGCCGTCGGCGCGGTCCAGCTTCACCCAGGCCGCGGCCGTGTAGTCCGAGGCGGTGTTCAGCAGCGGTTTGCCCGCGTCGAGGTACTGCGTCGAGCCGTCCAGCGACACGCCGTTGCCGTTGTGCGCGGGGACGAACGCGGCGCCGCCGACCAGCGTGGCGTCGTTGCCGCCCGCCGTGTCGTGCGCCACCGTGCCGGAGGTCTCGTCGAGCGGGTAGAAGTCGACGCCGGTCAGCCCGGGCGTGCCCGGCGGCGGCTGCGGCAGGTTGGCCGCCGAGCCGTCGGCCTGCGCGATGATCTTCTGGTTGATCGCCTTGACCTGCTTGAGGTCCATCTTGGCGACCTGCCGGTCGTAGGTGTAGAAGCCGTTGAGCTCGGCCTCGACGTCGGTGATCTGGGTGTACACCGATGCGCTGATGCCGCACGTCTTCGCCGACGTGATGACCGCTTCCTGGTTCTCCACGTACTTGCGGGTCAGCGTCGCCGAGTCCGGCTCCATCTCGTAGGCCTGGCCGTCGCCGAACCACATGTGGTTGGAGGTGCGCAGGCCGTAGCCGCCGTGCTCGCCGTCGATCGCCACCCGGTTGCCGCTGGGCGCGGGTGAGGCCGGCCCGAGGTACTGGTGGAAGTCGATGACGTCGCCGCGGCCGGAGTCGCCGTGGCTGTTGCAGCAGTTCACCCCGCTGTGCGCGTTGACCAGGCGGGTCGGGTCCTGCGCCTTGACGTCGTCGGCGATGCGGCCGGTCGCCGCCCGGTCCCACTCGCCCCAGCCCTCGTTGAACGGGATCCAGGCCACGATCGAGGTGAAGCTCTGGTGCTCGCGCACCATCTCGTGCAGCTCGGACTCGAACTCGCCGCGCCACTGGTCCGGGATCGGCCCGGTGTTGGCGGCGGGCATGTCCTGCCAGACCATCAGGCCGAGCTTGTCCGCCCAGTAGTACCAGCGGTCCGGCTCCACCTTGATGTGCTTGCGCACCGCGTTGAAGCCCATCGCCTTGTCCTGCTCGAGGTCGAAGCGCAGGGCGTCGTCGGTCGGCGCGGTGTAGAGCCCGTCGGGCCAGAAGCCCTGGTCGAGGTTGGCCAGGTTGAACAGGATCTGCCCGTTGAGGGCGATGCGCAGCTTGCCGTCGGCGCCGGGCACGGTGCTGATCTGGCGCATCCCGAAATACGACCCGACGTCGTCGACGTCCTTGCGGTCGGCGTTGAGCAGGGTGACCTTGAGGTCGTACAGGAACGGCTTGTCGGGCGTCCACAGCTTGGCCCGCGGCACCGGCACGCTCAGCTCGGCGCCGACCGGGCCGGTCGCCTGGCCGATCACCCGGCCGTCGTCCTTGACGACGGCCTTGACCTGCAGCCCGGCGGTGGCGCCGCTGACGGACGCGGTCACCTTGACCACGCCGCCCGGCACGTCGGGGGTGGTCAGCAGCCCGGAGATGGAGGCGGTGGGGACCGGTTCCATCCACACGGTACGCCAGATGCCGGAGCTGCCCTGGTAGAAGATCCCGTGGTCGGAGGTGCGCCGCTGCTTGCCGATCGGCTGGCCGGTCGCGTCGGTGAGGTCCTCCGCCCACACGATCAGTTCCTGCGGGCCGGTGCCGGACAGCGCGTCGGTCACGTCGGCGTCGAAGCCGTCGTACCCGCCGCGGTGCGTAGCCACGAGGGTGCCGTTGACGTACACCTTCGCGTCGTAGTCGACCGCCCCGAAGTGCAGCTGCAGCCGCTGCCCGGCGCCGACGTTCCAGTCCTTGGGGACGGTGAAGGTGCGCCGGTACCACATCCGGTCCTCGTGCCGCTGGATGCCCGAGAGCGCGGACTCGATCGGATACGGCACGAGCACCCGCTCGCCCAGGCTCTGCCCGGTGGGCACGGCCTGGCCGGTGTTGGCGCGGGAGAACTCCCACACGCCGTTGAGGTTCTGCCACTTGCCGCGGGTCAGCTGCGGGCGGGGGTACTCCGGCAGCGCGTTGGTGGGGCCAACCTGATCGGTCCACTTGGTGGCCAGCGACGGGATGCCCACGTGCCAGCCGGTGTCGCTCCCGGTCGTCCCGGGCGGCGGGGGCGCCCCGGTGGCCGCGGAGGGCACGGCGGCGAGCAGTGCCGCCGCCCCGACGATCAGTAATTGGCCAAGTCGTCTGTCCAGTCTTCGCATACGAAAATGTCCCTTTCGGCAACGGCGGACCGTGAAGAGTGCACTCATCTCAACAAATGCGCTCAGCAAGCGTCAAGAGATGGCGGCAAGTCGCTCGATGCCGAACACATTCGAACACCGCCGGGAAACCCGTTATCCGCCCCCGCGGTCCGCGTCTCCATGGCATGCGACTTCCCCGGCGCGCCCTCGTCGGCGCCGCTGCGCTGCTCGTCCTGGTGGCGGCGGCCCTGGTAACGGCCGTAGTGACCCGCTCGGACGGCGCGGCACCGCCCGCCGCCCCGCCCTCCCCCGGCCCGATCGCGGCCACGGGATCCTCCGCGCCGCCGGCCGCGTCCGGGGCGGCGGCCGGCACCGGGCACCTCGGCGCCGCGTCCCCCGCGGCATCGGCCTCGGCCGGCAAGCCGCCGAGCGTGCCGGCCGGGGCACGGGCCGTGACCCTGGTCAACGCGCTCGACCAGCGGGTGTGGGCGGCGGCGACGCCGGACCGGGCGCACCCCCTGCCCGCCACCGGCTGGCTGCTGGAGCCGGGCCAGAGCGTGACGGTGGCGGTGCCGAGCGGCTGGGGCGGGCGGTTCTGGGGCCGCACCGGCTGCTCGTTCGACGGCTCCGGCGCCGGGCGCTGCCAGACCGGCGACTGCGGCGGGAAGTACCAGTGCACCGGCAGCGGCGCCACGCCGGCCACCCTCGCCGAGTTCGCCCTCGCCGCCTGGGGCGGCATGGACTTCTACGACGTGAGCATGGTCGACGGGTCCAACCTGCCGATGTGGATCAACGTCAGCCACAACACCGGCAAGGACCCGGTGTCGGCGACCGGCTGTGCGGCCGCCGGCTGCACCAGGCCGGTCGACTGCCCCGAGCCGATGCGCGCCGCCGGCGGCGCGTGCAAGAACCCGTGCGCCGCGTTCGGCGGCGACACGTACTGCTGCCGCGGCGCCTGGTCGGGCCGCGAGCACTGCCTCCCGGCGAAGTGGCCGGTCGACTACACGCAGGTGTTCAAGCGCGCCGAGCCGTACGCCTACTCGTACGCCTTCGACGACGCCGCCACCATGGCCTGCAAGGGCAACTGCGACTACCGCGTCACCTTCGGCCTGACCCCGTGAGCGCCGCCGGTCAGGCCGGCCGGGCGAGGGACTGCCGCTGCTCCTTCGCCCAGGCGGTGGCCGTCGCCGCCGCCGGAAGGTCGGGAGTGATCAGCCACGCGAGCTCGAGCCCGCTGACGAAGGCGAGGATCTCGATGGCCTTGCGCCGCGGATCCACGTCGGCGCGCATGTCGCCGCGGGCCTGCGCGGCCTCGAGGGTGGCGCCGATCCGGTCGACGGTCAGCTGGTAGTTGCCCTGGAGCCGGGACCGCAGCGGCCCGTCGCCGCCGACGTTCTCGGCGAGGAGTACCGCGAGCAGCCCCACGATCTCCGGGTGGGAATTCCAGCTGCGCACGATGCCGGCGATGATGTCGAAGATCTCCAGCCCCGGGTCGGGGCCGGCTCGCCACAGCTGCGCGTCCTCGAACCGGTCGCGGTTGTCCAGGACCGCGTTGAGCAGCTCGTCCTTGGTCCCGAAATGGTAGACCACCGCGGCCTGTGAGACGCCCGCCTCGGCGGCGATGTCGGACAGGGTGGTGCCCCGGGCCCCGTTGCGGGCGAGCATCCGCGTGGCGACCTCGATGATCTGCCGCTTGCGCGTCTGTCCCTTCGACTCGCGCTTGTCCGGATTCAACGCCTCGGCCGGCACCTCTGTCAGGTTCATGAACCGAGATTCTAGACAACTACCTGGTTAACCAGTAGGTTCTCAAAAAACTGACTGGTCGACCAGACTGTTAACGCGGCCGGGCGGGTGACGGAGGTGCAGATTGGAAGGGCACGCGGGACTGGCGCTGCACGACGAGGTCCGCCGGTACTTCGAGGACGCCGGCTCGGACTCGGCGTGGCCCACCGCGGACATCGCGGCGCTGCGGGCGTGGACGCGCGCGGAGGCGCTCTCGGTTCGCGGCCCGCTCGAGCCGGTGGCCGCGGTGGACGCGTTCGTCGTGGCCGGGGCGCACTGCCGCCTGTACCGGCCCGTCCCGCAGGGGCCGCATCCGCCCGGCGTGGTCGTGTGGGTCCACGGCGGCGGCTGGATCCACGGGGACCTGGACTGCTACGAGGGCGTGACCCGGGCGATGGCGGCGTCGTCCGGGGCCGCGGTGCTGGCGGTGGAGTACCGCCTCGCACCGGAGCTGCCGTTTCCCGCCGCCCTCGACGACGTGTGGGCCGCCCTGCGATGGGCGACGAGCCGGTTCGACCGCGTCGCGATGGCGGGCGACAGCTCCGGCGGCAACCTGGTCGCCGCCGCCGCGATCCGGGCGCGCGACGCCGGCGTCCCGCTGGACCTGCAGGTGCTCGTCTATCCGGTGCTGGACAGCGTGGCCGAGACGCCCTACAAGCTGCGCTTCCGCGATCGGTACGCCGGCTTCGCCGGCCAGCCGGACTTCGGGTCCACCGCGTTCGACCGGATCAAGTACATCTGGGAGCAGTACGTCCCCGACCCCGTCATGCGCACCCACCCCTACACCTCGCCGATGCGCGCCGCTTCGCTGCGCGGCGTCGCCCCCGCGGTCGTGGTCACGGCCGAGCACGACATCCTGCGCGGCGAGGCCGAGCACTACGTCCAGCGCCTGCAGGCCGACGGCGTACCGGCCTCACTCCACGGGTTTCCCGGCCAGATCCACGGCTTCTTTCAGATGCGCGGCCCGCTGACCGATGCGCACCGCGCCATGGAACTCGTCGCCGCCGCGATCCGCGACGCGTTGCGACACCCCCGCACCCCGGCCCACACTGACGCAAAGGAGTGATCATGTCAGCCCGCTTGGCACGACCCGCCACGGTCAGGCGATCCGTAGCCGTGCTCGCCGCCGCGCTGGCCCTGTCCGCCTGCGCACCCGGCTCGACCACCACGACGGCCGATCCGGCGGCGAGCGCGGCCACCGGCGTCGGCACCGACCCCGTCACGCTGACGATCCTGGTGTCCACGCCGGACGTCACCCTGTTCGACGCCCTCGGTTCGGCGTTCCACGGCAAGTACCCCAACGTGACCGTCAAGATCACCAGCCAGGACTACAACTCGCTGGTCACCAACACACCCCGCATCCTGGCCGGCACCGGCGCGCCCGACCTCGTGCGGATCGCCTCGTTCGGCAACCTGGTCACCGACCACCTGCTCACCAACCTCGACGGATACGCGGCGGCCTACGGATGGACGTCGTGGCCGCAGTCCCAGTTCGCGTCCACGCGCGTCGCCGCCAACGGGACCGAGCGCGGCTCCGGTTCCCTCTACGGCGTCGGCCCGGGCTTCGGCCTCACCGGCGTCTACTACAACACCGAGCTGGCCGCCCGCATCGGCATGACGAAGCCGCCGGCGACGCTGGCCGAGTTCGAGCAGCTCCTGGCCAAGGCGAAGGACGCGGGCCTGCTGCCCATCCTGATCAACGGCAAGGACGGCGGCACCGTCTTCCCGCTGCAGAACCTGCAGATGGACTACGCGGGCGGCCCGCAGCAGGTCCAGGCCTGGAACTACGACAGCCCCGGCGCCGACATCAACACCCCGGCCACCGTGCGGGCCGCGGCGACGCTGCAGCAGTGGGCCGCCAGCGGCCACTTCGCGCCCGACGTCGACAGCGTCGACCAGACCGAGGCGCCGGCGAGGTTCGCCGCCGGTACCGGCGTGTTCTTCCCCAGCGGCAACTGGCAGGCGCCCGGCCTCGACAAGGCCGGCCCGGGCAAGTTCGGGTTCTTCCTGTTCCCGCCGCTGAAGGAGGGCGACCACTACACCGCGATGACCGCGGCCGACACCCTGGCGATCCCCACCAGGGCGGCGCACGCGACGGTCGCCGCCGCGTTCCTGAACTTCATCCAGACCGACCCCGGCGCCCGCACGGACACCGTCACCCTCGGCGGCGTGGTACCGGCCGGCCCCGCGAACGCGCCGGCCCCGTCCGCCCCGGACGGCTCGGTCGTCGCCGCCACCGTCACGGCCTTCCGGCAACTGCTGGACAGCGACGGCCTGGTGGACTTCATGGCCAACGCCACCGCCTCGATCCAGGTCAACACGTTGCTGCCGCAGACCCAGCTGCTGATGGCCGGCAAAACCACGCCGGAGGCGTTCGCCGGCAAGGTCCAGTCCGACTACGACAACGCCCTTGAGCACTGACGGCTCGCGCGTGCGCGACGACGCCGGCCGCGTCGTCGCGGCGCGCCGCGCCGCGGGCCCGCCCGGACCGCGCCCGCGGCCACGCCGGTCCGCCACCGCACTGGTCTGGATCGCCCCCGCGTTCGCGTTCTACGCGGCGTTCGTGCTCTACCCGCTCGGTCAGTCGGTCCAGTACTCGTTCTACGACTGGGACGGCATCGGCGCGGCGACACCGGCCGGGCTCGGCAACTGGCGGTCGATCTTCACCCGGCCCGAGCTGCTGGACTCGATCGGTCACGCACTCGTGCTGATCGTCTTCTACTCGGTGATCCCGGTCGGGTTCGGGCTGCTCGCCGCGAGCCTGATCCGGGAGCTGCGGCCCGGCCCGTTCACCACCGTCGCCCGCACGCTGCTGTTCATCCCCCAGGTGCTGCCCCTGGTCGCGGCCGGCGTCGCCTGGGGGTGGATGTACTCGGCCGACGGCGTGGTCAACCAGGTCCTGCGGCTGCTCGGCCTGGGCCGCTGGACCCGGGCGTGGCTGGGCGACTTCACCTTCGCGCTGCCCGCCGTCGGCGTCGTCGGGATCTGGGTGATGCTGGGATTCTGCACGGTGCTCCTGCTCGCCGGCATCGGCCGGATCGACCCGGCGCTGTTCGAGGCCGCCCGCCTGGACGGCGCCGGGCGCTGGCACCAGTTCCGCGCGGTCACCCTGCCGGGGCTGCGGCAGGAGCTCGTCGTCTGCACCACGTTCACCACCATCGCGGCGCTCGCCAGCTTCGACGTCATCCAGGTGTCGACCAACGGCGGCCCCGGCTACCAGACCATGGTCCCGGGAGTCGCGATCTACCGGCTCACCTTCCTCGACCAGCACGTCGGCCAGGCCTCCGCGCTCGCCGTGTTCCTCACCGTGCTGATCGTCGCGGTGATCGCGCCGATCCAGCGCCTCGGGCGGTCCCGATGAGCACCGCACAGGCCGGCTCGGGCGAGCGGCTCACCCGGACCGCGCTGCTCGCGGCGATGGCGGCGTTCGCGGTCCTGCCGCTGCTGAGCATGCTCACCGCGGCGCTGGCGCCCCAGGGCACCCGGCCGCCGGGCCTCGCCTGGCCGCACGACCCGCAGTGGCACAACTTCATCGACGCCTGGAACACCGCCAACCTGGCCGCACTGTTCGGATCCAGCACCCTGATCGTCGTCGGCGTCGTGCCGGCCGCCGTCGCGTTCTCCGCCCTGGCCGGATACAGCCTGGCCCAGCTGCGCCCGGTCGCCGGGCGGCCCGTCGCCGCGCTGTTCCTGCTCGGGCTCACCCTCCCGTTCGAGGCTCTCATCACACCGCTGTACTACGACATCCAGCGGCTCGGGCTGTCCGGGTCGAGGCTCGCGGTCGTCCTCCCGCTGATCGGCCTGCTCATGCCCTTCGGCATCTTCTGGATGCGTGCCCACTTCCTGCTGGCCGAGGCCGCGCTCACCGAGGCGGCCCGGGTCGACGGCGCCGGCACCTGGCAGATCTTCCGGGTCATCCACCTACCGCTGGCCCGGCCCGCCCTGTCGGCCCTCACCATCCTGTTCTTCCTCGCCACCTGGAACCAGTACCTCCTGCCCCTGGTCCTGGTCGACGACCCGGCGAAGCGGACGGTCGCGGGCGGCCTCGGTGCGTTCCAGGGCCAGTACGGCACGAACACCGCGCTGCTGTGCGCCGGCTCGCTGATCATCATCGTGCCGTCGCTGGTCGTCTACGTCGTCTTCCAGCGCAGCTTCGTCACCGCCCTGCTCCACGGCGCGGTGAAGTGAACCGCGCCGATGTGCGGCAGGTGACGGCCGCGCGGCGGACCGGGGACGTCCCCGGTCCGCCGCGCGGCGCGCGGCGCAGCTCTAGGCGTAGGCCTCCAGTTCGTAGATGCGGGCGGCCGTGTCGCCGTTCTGGGTCGGGGTGATGACGTTGAGCCGCACGTAGCGGCCGGTCACGTTGACCGCGTGGGTGGTCACGTCGGCGGTGTTGCCGCGCGGCGAGGCCACCGTGGTCCAGGTCGAGCCGTCCGAGGACACCTGCAGGTCGAAGTCGCGGGTGTCCCAGGACGCGGACTCGCCGCCAGCGCCGGCGTGCTTGACCACGATCGAGCTCAGGTGCAGCGACGAGCCCATGTCGACCTGCATCCACCGGCTGGTGCCCTTCGAGCACCACTTGTCGCTGTTGCCGCCGGAGACGCTGCCGTTGACCGCCTTCTCCGGGCCCTCGCTGGCCGCGCAGGTCGAGTCGGCGGTCGCCGGCTTGTTCAGCAGCAGGTTGCTGGCCGGGCCGGCCGAGTACACCTCCAGCTCGTAGATCCGGGCGGCCGTGTTGCCGTCGTTGGCCGGCGTGGAGATGTCCAGCCGCACGTAGCGGGCGGTGCGCGGGGTGAACTGGTGCAGCGTCCGGCTGGCCCGGTTGCCCGACACCGCGGCCGCCTGGGTCCAGGTGCTGCCGTCGGTGCTGGTGGAGATGGTGAACGCGCCGGTGTTCCAGCCCGTGTTCTCCGCGCCGAGGCCGGCGTGCTTGATCACGACCGAGCCGACGGTCTGGTTCGAGCCGAGGTCGACCTGCAGGAACACCGGCGCCGTGCCCGAGCAGAACTTGCTGTTGTTGGCGAGGGCGCCGTCCACGGCCTTCGGCGCCGACTCGGCGGTGGCGCAGACGGCCGAGCCGGTCGCGGTCTTGCCCAGGGCCAGGTTGGTGCCCAGGGCCGGCGGGGCCGCGGGCTGGGACGCGCCGTCGGTGAACGACGGCGGGACGTCACCGGCGCCGGTGCCCCACGACGAAGGGCTGGTGCCCATCGTGTACTGCAGGGTGCCGCCGGCGGCGAGGTCCGGGTAGCGCAGGTAGTTGTGCGAGACGGCGGTGCCGTTGAGCGTCAGGCTCTGCACGTACTGCGACGCGGAGCTGCCGCCGTTGATCTGCACGTTGCCGCCGGCCCGCTGGACGAGGATCGACGGGAACGACGGGCCGTGGATGGCCAGGGTGTCCGCGCCCGGCGTGGCCGGATACATGCCCATCGCCGACCAGACGTACCACGCCGACGTGGCGCCGAGGTCGTCGTTGCCGGGCAGGCCGCCGGCGCCGGTGGTGAACTGCTCGGTCATCACGCGCCGCACCGCCGAGGAGGCGCCGGCCGGGTACTGCGCGAAGTTGTACGCCCACGGCACGCCGTGCTCGGGCTCGTTGCCGAGGTAGAAGTACGGGCGGGACAGGCCGGCGTTGAGCTCGGTGAAGTGGTGGTCGAGCCGCTGCCGGGCGGTCTGCGGGCCGCCCATCAGGTTGATGAGCCCGTCGAAGTTATAGTTGACCATCCACGTGTACTGCGCGGCGTTGCCCTCGGTGTAGGGGCTCTCCTGGGCCGGGTTGAGCGGCCAGGGCCACGTGCCGTCGCTGTTGCGCGGGTGGATGTAGCCCGAGTCGGTGTTGAACGTGTTGCGCCAGTACTGGGCGCGGGTCATGGCCGAGTTGTACGTCGCCGTGTCGCCGAGGGCCTTGGCGAACTGGGCCACGGCGAAGTCCGACGCCGAGTACTCCAGCGAGTCCGACGGCGCACCGGGGATGTACCGCAGCGACTCGTACTCCGACTCGCGCCCGCGGATCGGCGAGCCCTGCGCGCCCTGGCCGGCGATCGCGTTCTTCATCAGCTGCAGCGCCGCCGCCGTGTCGAAGTTGCGGGCGCCGAACTGGTAGGCGCTGTCGACGATGATCGGCCCGGGGTCGCCGGTCATGACGAAGTCCTCGTTGGTCTGCTGCGACCACTTGGGCAGCAGGCCGCCCTGCTGGCCGTCCAGCACCATCGACTTCATGATGTCGCTGGTCACGTCCGGGGCGATGAACGCGATCAGCGCCGCCCACGAGCGGTAGATGTCCCAGCCCGAGTAGTTCTGGTAGACGGTGTGGGTGGCCGTGTGGATGGCGTTGTCGAAGCCGCGGTACTGCCCGTTGACGTCGCTGGACACGTTCGGGTTCTGCATGACGTGGTACAGCGCCGTGTAGAACTTCTGCTGCTCGGTGGCGCTGCCGCCGGTGGCCTGGATCCGGTTGAGCGCGCTGTTCCAGGCGTTGTTCGCGTTGGTCCGGGCGGTGTCGAAGCCGGCCGTCTCCGATGTCAGGTTGGCGGTGGCGTTGGCGACACTGACGAACGAGACGCCGATCTGGGCGTTGACGACCGCGCTGGAGGTCGTGTCCCAGGTGACGAAGCCGCCGGTGTTGGTGCCGCTGGTGCTCGCCGAGCCGTTGCTGATCGTCGAGCCGCTCCAGGTGCCGAACGAGGCCGGGGCGCGGTCGAAGTGGATCGAGAAGTAGATCGGGTACGTCTTGGAGGAGCCGCAGAACCCGCCGGCCGTCACGTTGCCGGTGACGTTGCTGCCGGAGATGCTGATCGACCCGCTGCGGTTGCCGGTGGCGCTCTTGCTGGTGTTGATCAGCAGCCGGGCCTGGTTGGTCGACGGGAACGTCAGGCGCAGCACGCCGGTGCGGGTGGTCGAGCTGACCTCGACGTCCGTCGAGTACTTGTCCAGCCGGTTCTTGTAGTAGCCGGCCTGGGCCACCTCGTTGGACTTGGTGTACGCCGAGGAGTAGCTGCCCCAGTTGCTGCCCGGCGACGAGCCGAGCGCCCCGGTCACCGGCAGGATGCCGATGTCCTCGTTGTTCGGGCAGCCCGCGCCGTTGAAGTGGGTGAGGCTGAACTCCTCGATGGTGCGGTCGCTGTCGCGGTAGCCCGACGGGGAGGCGGTCGGCGTGTCCGGGCTGAACTGGAGCATGCCGAAGGGCACGGTCGCGCCGGGGAACGTGGAGCCGCCGGCGCCACCGCCGACCGGGTTGGGCGAGTTGCTGTCGTCCGTGCCGATGAGGGGGTTCACGTATTGGGTCAGGTTGAGGTCGGCGGCCTGGGCGGGGGCCGCGAACTGCACGACGGCGAGCGTGCCGCCCAGGAGGGCGGCCCCCGCGCCGGCGAGCAGCCGGTCGACCCGTCGGGATCGGGACATGGTGTCTCCCGTTCGGTGGCGGTGAGGACGGGAGAGCGCTCTCGTTGCATATTCATAGCCGCAGATCCACGTTTGGTCAACATTTATCAATACGGCCGCAGGTCAGGCCCTTCACCTGGCGCACCGCCACAGCACCGGCCGCACGCAGATGCGAGGCGTCCGGGGGTCCGCCGGGTTGAGGCGTTCGCAAATCTGTCAATGGTTGACAGAAGCACCGCGTGGGATTCGCGGATCAAACAACTTCGCACAGGTACCGATGAAAATCCATGGGTATCATTGACAGTTCTCGTCGGAAAATGTTTGCTACGTCACGTGAACCCGCCGCTGCACCCCAGCCGCCGGGACCTGCTCCGCCTGGCCGCCCTGGGCGGGCTCGCGGGTTCCGTGCTCGGCCTCGAAGCCGCCGCCAGCTCTCCGGCCCAGGCGCTCGCCGCCTCGACGTTCACCCCGATCCGGCCGCCGGCCACGCCGCTGGCGGTGCGCTCGCCCTACCTGTCGACCTGGCTGCGGGCGGACAACCTGCCCGGCAACTGGCCGACGTTCTGGGCCGGCGCGGTCACCGCGATCACCGGGATCGTGCGCGTCGACGGCCAGCCCTACGTGTTCATGGGCGCGCCGTCCGGCGGCTGGCCCCTGGCCACGCAGACCGCGCTGGTGGTCACCGCGACCCGCTCGACGTTCACCATCACCGCCGGCCCGGTGCGCCTCGAGGTGGAGTTCCTCTCCCCCGTCGACCCGGCCAGCCTGCGGCGGCAGTCGGTGCCGATGTCGTACCTCGCCGTCACCGTCTTCTCCGCGGACGCGAACACGCACCAGGTGAGCCTGTATGCCGACGTGTCCGGCGAGTGGGCGCACGGCGACCGCACGAAGCAGATCGGCTGGTCCACGCAGGTGACCGGCACCCAGCGGGCGCACACGTTCCAGCCCACCGCGCCGTCGGTGCTGGCCGAGGTCAATGACCAGGCGTCCTGGGGTACCGTCGTCTTCGCGACCGACGAGGTCGCGGGCCTGACCTGGCAGACCGGCGCCGACACCACCGTGCGCGCCCAGGCGGCGAACTCCGGATCGCTGCCGAACACCGCCGACGGCAACCAGCCGCGGGCGATCAACGCCAGCTGGCCGGTGTTCGCGTTCAACCGGGCGCTGGGCGCGGTCGGGCCGGCCGGCAGCGGGCCGGTCGTCTTCGTCATCGGCCACGTCCGCACCCCGGCCGTGTCGTATCTGGGCGCCAACCTCGACCCGTGGTGGCGCACCCAGTGGGCGACCTGGCAGGACATGCTCGCCTGGTTCCGCGCCGACCGGGACCCGGCCCGGGCCGTCTCGGCCGCCCTGGACGCCCAGGTCGACGCGTGGGCGCGGCAGGCGGTGGGCGGCGCCGCGTCCGCCGGCCAGCTGGCCGCGCTCTGCGCGCTCGTGGTGCGCCAGGCGTTCGGCGGCACCGAGCTGGTCAACCGCGGCGGCGCGCCGTGGGTGATGCTCAAGGAGATCTCCTCCAACGGCGACTTCAGCACCGTCGACGTCATCTACCCGGCCTTCCCCGCGTATCTGCAGCTCGCCCCGCGCTGGCTGGAGCTGCTGCTGGCGCCGCTGTTCGACTACACCGAGGTGCAGGGCTTCAACAAGCCGTTCGCGCCGCACGACCTGGGCGTCTACCCCAACGCGTTCGGCCGCATCGGCCAGGACGAGGAGGACATGCCGGTCGAGGAGTCGGCGAACATGCTCGTCATGGTCGCGGCGCTGCTGCGGCGCATGCCGGCCGACCGGGCGAGCGCCTACGCGTCGGCGCACTACGCCAAGCTCAAGCAGTGGGCCGACTACCTGGTCGCCAACCTGCCCGACCCGGGCAACCAGAACCAGACCGACGACTTCACCGGGTTCATCGCGCACAGCGTGAACCTCGCGCTGAAGGGCATCGTCGGCATCGGGGCGATGGACGCGATCGCCCGGCGGGCCGGGCAGGGCACGAGCTACGCGGCGACCGCCCGCTCGTACATCGCGCAGTGGGCCTCGATGGCGCAGAACAGCGGCAACGGGCACCTGAAGCTCACCTACGACGGCGCGGACAGCACGTGGAGCCTCAAGTACAACGGCTTCGCGGACCGCCTCACCGCGACCAACCTCGTGCCGGCCGCGATCGCCGCCGAGGAGGCGGCGTGGTACCTGCAGAACGTGCACGCCTACGGCGTCCCGCTCGACCCGCGGCACACCTACACCAAGGTCGACTGGGAGCTGTGGACGGCCGCGTTCCTCACCGGCCAGGCCGCGGCCCGCGACACGCTCATCGGCAAGGCGTACACCTATGCCAACACGACGGCCTCGCGGGTGCCGTTCAGCGACTGGCACGACACCGACAGCGGCAACCAGACCGGCTTCGCCGCCCGCCCGGTGATGGGCGGGGCCCTCGCGCTGCTCACCCTGCGCCATACGCCGAACGGGCTGACCGGCTCCTGGCCGCTGCGCGGCAACCAGCTCGACGCCAGCGGCAACGGCGCCGACGCCGCCGGCACCCCGGCGACGACCGCGCGGCCGGTGGTGCGCACCGACGGCTCGTTCACGGTCATGGCCCGGGTCAACCCGGCCGACCTCGGCGGCTTCCGCACCGCGCTCAGCCAGGACGGCGCCCGGCTCAGCGGGTTCTACCTGCAGTACAGCGCCGCCGACGGCCGCTGGGCGTTCGCCATGACCGCCGCCGACGCCGACAACGCCGCCTCGACCCGGGCGCTGTCCACCGCGGCGCCGGCGCTCAACACGTGGGTCCACCTGGCCGGGGTGTACGACGCCGACGCCGGGCAGATCCGCCTCTACGTCGGCGGCGCCCTGCAGGGCCAGGTCGCCTACGCGGCCGGCTGGCCGGCCGGCGGTCCCCTGGCGATCGGCCGGGCCCGGTGGAACGGCGCCGACGCCGACGCGTTCGCGGGCGCCATCGAGGACGTGCGCACCTACGACCACGCCCTGCCGGCCGCCGCCATCGCCGCCGCCGCAGGCCTGGCCACCGGCCAGGTCGCCGCGTTCCACTTCGACGCGGCCGACCCGGCGCTCACCCTCACCGCCGGCGCGGCGCTCGGCGCCGGCTACAGCGGCGGCGGCCTCGAGCTCAACGGCAGCACCGGCCACGCCACCGCGGCCCGGCTCGTCGACACGTCGGCGAGCTTCACCGTCGCGGCCTGGGCGTACCTCGGCGCGACCGGGAACTTCGCCACCGTGGCCGGGCAGGACGGCGCGCAGGCGAGCGGCTTCTACCTGCAGTACTCGGCGGCGGACCACGCGTGGGCGTTCGCGATGGTCGCCGCCGATCAGGCGAACGCGGCGGCGACCCGGGCGGTGTCGCCGTTCCCGCCGCGGGTCGACGGCTGGACGCACCTGGTGGGGGTTCGGGATGCGGCGGCCGGTCGGCTTCGGCTCTACGTCGACGGCGTGCTCGTGGCCGATGTGGCCGCGGGAACGGCGTGGGCCGCGGGCGGGGCGTTCACGATCGGCCGGGGCAAGTGGAACGGCGGCGACGCCGACCACTTCCCCGGCCGAATCGATCAGCTGAAGGTGTGGACCAGAGCACTCTCCGACGCCGACGTGCGCGCGATGGGCTGACCGGCACATCTGGCAAGGACACTGCCTGTTGACCGAGGCCTGGCATCGACGTACAACGTTGTGAGAGCGCTTTCTGTAAAGGAAGTTTCCCGTGGCCGCCATCCACCGCATGCTCCCCGCCCTCCTCCTACTGGCGGGTTCCGCCGTCGCGGCGGTCCCGGCCGCGGCGGCGAACCCGCCGGTGTGCGCCCAGTACTGCGACACCCGCGACCCCTCGCTCGCCCGCCAGGAGACGTTCCCGGTCGGCACGCTGCTGGTGAACAACCGCCGCCTGGTGCTGCACCTGTCCGACGTGGACGGCATGGCCTGGGGCAGCATCGACGCCGGCACCGAGAACGAGTCCGTCTGGCTGGACCGCTCCTTCGACGGCGGCGCCACCTGGGAGGGGCTGCTGGGCAAGGCCTCGATCCCGGCCACCTGGACCGGCACCCGCACCCTGATGTACAACCTCTCCGACCCCTCCCACCATCGGCGCGGCATGATCCGGGCGTGCGCCGACGCGCACGCCGTGGCCTGCACCGGCTGGGTCCACGCCGCCGTGTGCAACGCCACCTGCGACAACGCCAGCGGCGGGACCGACGCCCAGCCGGTGAGCACGGTGACGCTGAGCGGCCGGCAGATCTCGCTGCACTTCGACGCCGCCGGCATGGCCTGGGGCACCATCACCAACAACCGGGCCGGCGACGAGGTGTGGCTGGACCGCTCCTTCGACGGCGGCGCCTCCTGGCCCGGCGGGTCCTCACTGGGCCGCACGACCAGCGGCCGCACCACCCGGTTCAACGCCGCCGACCCCACCTCGCTGCTCTACGGCGGGGCGGTGCGCGCCTGCGGCCGGGCCGTCGAGGGGCAGAACGGCGCCTGCACCCCGTGGAGCCGCCCGGCCGCCGACCGGCTGCGCGCCGCCGCCGACGCGCTCATGTACTCCTACGACCCCTACCCGGCGTGGTGGCCGTCGAGCTGGTGGAACTCCGCCGTCGCACTCTCCGCGGTCGTCTCCTGGACGCGGCGCACCGGCGACCAGACGTACACCCCCCTGATCCGGCGGACCTTCGACGTCAACCGGGTCGCCTTCCCGGCCGGCGGCCGCTCCTCCGACCCGGTCGAGGGCCACTTCATCAGCCGCTCCATCGACGACACCGCCTGGTGGGGCCTCACCTGGATCGACGCCTACGACCTCACCCACGACCGGGTGTACCTCGACGAGGCGGTCACCATCGCCAACTACGTCGCCGGCTACTGGGACCCGTCCACGTGCGGCGGCGGCGTGTGGTGGGACCGCGAGCGCACCTACAAGAACGCCGTCACGATCGGGCTGTACCTGCGGCTCACCGCCGCCCTGCACAACCGCATCGCCGGCGACACGGCGTGGCTCAACCGGGCCGTCACCGGCTGGACCTGGTTCGCGAACAGCGGCCTGATCAGCGGCGCCGGCCTGGTCAACGACGGGCTCACCAGCGGCTGCCAGAACAACGGCCAGACCGTCTGGACCTACAACCAGGGCCTCGCCATCGGCGCCGCGATGGAGCTCTACCGGGCCACCGGCTCGGCCACCTACCAGGACGCGGCCCGCCGGCTCGGCACCGCCGCGCTCGCCTCGCCCCTGGTCCAGGGCGGCGTGCTCACCGAGTCGTGCGACCCGGCCGGGACCTGCGACGACAACCAGAAACAGTTCAAGGGCATATTCATGCGGTACCTCGCGGAGGCCGGCCCGCAGTTCCAGTCCTTCGCCGACACGCAGGCCGCGACGCTGTGGAACGGCCGCGATTCGCTGAACCGGGTCAGCTCCCGGTGGGCGCAGTCCGCCTCGGCCCCGCCGGACTGGCGCACCCAGGCCGCCGCCCTGCAGGCCCTGCTGGTGGCGTCGTGAGCGCCCGGCACGCCCGGCACGTCGGGATCCTGCTGCAGCTGCGGTCCCGGCCGTGGGTCTCCGCCGCCGACCTGTCCTGCCGCTTCGGCGTCGACGTGCGGACCATCTACCTCGACATGGACCTGCTGACCTCGGCCGGCCTGCCGATCGAGGCGGTGCCCGGCCGGGCCGGCGCCTACCGCCTCGCCGCGCTCCCCCCGTTCGACGAGGCGGCCTCGCTGGGAGAGCCGGGCGAGTCGCTGGAGCACTACCTGCGCGGCGCCCGCAGCCGGGAGCAGCTGCGGGCCCTGGGCCAGCGCGCCTACGCCCGCCAGCAGCGGCTCGTGCTGCACCGCCTCGACCGTTCCCGGGCCGTCTCGCCGCCCGGCTGAGGCCCGGGTCCGCCTTCCGGCCGACCCGGCACGGGTGGTCCCCACCGCATTCCGCCGCGCCGGATGCGGCCGATCGGGCAGCATCGCGGCATGTCGAGCGAGCAGTGGGAGTACGGCTTCGTCTATTTCGTCTCCACGCAGTCGGAGGAGCAGCGCCGGCTGCGCAACCACCCGGACCACGCGCAGCGGGCGATCGAGTACGGCCTGGCCGCGGTCGTCGTCGACGGCAGCAGCGTGCGTTCCCAGCCCGTCCCGGGCAAGGTCGACCTCCTCAACACCCTGGGCCAGGACGGCTGGCAGGTCGACAACGGCATGAACCTGCCCGGCTCGCTGCCGAACTGGCTGCGCGAGGCGGTCGAGTCGGCGGTCGACGACGCGCACCCGGGCGGCGCCGTCGAGCACTACATGCGCCGCCGCGTGACCGTCTCCTGACCGGGCTCCGCGGCGCGGCCGCCGCCGGACCGGGTTCCGCTCGGGTGCCGCGGCCTCCGGTAGGGTGTGCCGGGTGGAGTCGACCGCCGTTGAGCCGCTGTCCTGGGGCGTGCAGATCGCCCTTCGGCTGCCACTGCTGATCATCGGCCTCGCCGGGGTGCTCATCGCCCTGCTCTCCATCCGCCGCCTCGGCGTCGCCGCCGGCCTGCTGACCGCCGCCGGCAGCCTGATGGTGGCCGCGGACATGGCGGTCAACGTGCTGTGGGTGCTGCACCTGCGCACGATGTCGTCCGACGGCGACTTCGACCTCGACTCGCTCAACGCGGTCAACAACGCGTACCTCCTCGGCGACGCGGTGCTCATCACCGTCGGCGTCGCGCTGCTCGTCGCCGGGCTGCTGGCCCGCAAGCGGCCCGAGGCCGACGCGCCCGTGCCCGCGCCCGGCGCCGTGCCCTGGCCCGCCCCGCCGATGCCACCGATGCCACCGGTGCCGCCCGGCCTGCCGCCCTCCGCCCCCTAGGTCGTCGCGGTTAGCACCGCCCTCCCGCCGGCGCCGTCCTCCCTCCCGCCAGCCCCGCTCCCGCCAGCGCCGCTCCCGCCAGCGCCGCTCCCGCCGGCGCCGGCGCCGGGCCAGGCGACATTTCGGAAATGTCCGGATTAATTGCCGCCACGCGGCCGGGGCGGACGCAATGTTTCCGTGATCATGATGCTCGCGGCAGCCGCGGCATGGGTTTTTCATGATCCCGGAGACTTGTGGTACACGGGGGTACATCGACACTCCATGATCATGAAAAACCGTTGGTGTCTACGCCGGACGCGCATGATCACGGAGACTTCCTGCCGCTGCGGCGTGCAGTGTTCAACATCCGGGACGTCGTGCCCGCCCCCGGGGCGTGAAGACGCGCAGGCCGGGCATCGCGGCCGGCGGCGGGCATGGCGGCCGGCGGTGCTGGTGCCCGGGTGGTGCCCGGCCGGCACGGGTGCGGGCGTAGCACGGTGGCGGCGACGCTAATGGGTCCGCCGCGCGGGGGATCGCGGGGGTCGATCGCGGGCCGGATTCGCGGGAGCTGCCGGCCGCCTGGCGCGACCGCGAGCTGCGCCGCGTGTGAACCGGGGCGCCGGCCCGGCGGACCGATAGAGTCGCGACCGTGACGGACCTGGTGTTCACCGGCGGACCGATCTGGACCGGCCGGCCGGGGCCGCGGCCCGAGGCCCTGGCCGTGCGCGCCGGCCGGATCCTCGCGACCGGCCGGCGCGGCGACGTGCTCGACGCGCTCGGCGGCGGCCGGTTCGACGTCGTCGACCTCGACGGCCGGCTGCTCGTGCCGGGCCTGCACGACGCGCACGTGCACCCGGTCAGCGGCGCGCTGGAACGGCTGCGCTGCGACCTGTCCGACGTGTACGACCGCCCCGGGTACCTGCGGGTCATCGGCGCCTACGCGGCGGCGAACCCGGCCGCGGCCTGGATCACCGGCGGCGGCTGGTCGATGTCGGCCTTCCCCGGCGGCCTGCCGCGCCGCGAGGACCTCGACGCCGTCGCCGGGGACCGGCCGGTGTTCCTGCCCAACCGCGACCACCACTCGGCGTGGGTGAGCTCGGCCGCGCTGCGCCGCGCCGGGATCGACGCGGCCAGCGCCGACCCGCCCGGCGGCCGGATCGAGCGCGACCCGGACGGCACCCCGACCGGCGTCCTGCACGAGGCGGCGATGGACCTGGTCACGCCGCTGCTCCCGGCCGACACCGACGAGGACTACGACCGCGCCCTCATGGAGGCCCAGCGGTACCTCTGCTCGCTCGGCATCACCGGCTGGCAGGACGCCATCGTCGGCGCCTACGCCGGCTCCCGCGACCAGTTCGGCGTCTACCTGCGGGCCGACCGGGAGCGACGGC
Source organism: Dactylosporangium sp. CA-092794 (assembly GCF_050948465.1). NCBI lineage: Bacteria > Bacillati > Actinomycetota > Actinomycetes > Micromonosporales > Micromonosporaceae > Dactylosporangium > Dactylosporangium sp. CA-092794. The sequence continues at coordinate 6,849,705 of NZ_CP192044.1, forward strand.
TGCGGGCCCGGGTCGCCGGCGCGCTGTGGTGGGAGCGCGACCGCGGCCCCGAGCAGATCGCCGGGCTGCTGCGACGGCGGGCGGACGCGGCGGCCGACCCCGGGGGACGGTTCCGCGCCGGCATCGTGAAGATCATGCAGGACGGCGTGGCGGAGAACTTCACCGCCGCGATGCTCGAACCATATGCCGGTCTTGATGCCAGGGGTACCTCCAATGTGCACCCGGAACGGTTGCGCGCCTGCGTCGCCGAGCTGGACCGGGCGGGCTTCGCCGTGCATTTCCACGCCATCGGCGACCGGGCGGTCCGCGAATGCCTCGACGCGGTGGCCGGCAGCGGCAACACGCGGCGCCATCACGTCGCGCACCTGCACGTGGTACACCCGGATGACGTGCCGCGCTTCGCCGCCCTCGGCGTCACGGCGAACATCCAGGCCCTGTGGGCCACCCACCACGAGCAGAACGACACCCTGTGTGTGCCGTACTTCGGCCCGGCCCGCGCCGCGCACCAGTACCCGTTCGGCGCCATCGCCCGCGCCGGCGGCCGGCTCGCCGCGGGCAGCGACTGGCCGGTGACCACCCCCGATCCGTGGCGGGCGATCCATGTGGCGGTCAACCGCACCGAGCCGCCCGACTCGCCCGAGGCGACGTGGCCGGCGGCGCGGACCCCGATGCTGCCCGAGCAGGCCCTGACGCTGGAGCAGGCGCTGACCGCGTACACGGCCGGTTCGGCGTACGTCAGCGGCCTGGACGCCGAGATCGGCGACCTCGCGGCGGGAAAGGCCGCCGACCTGGTCGTGCTGGACCGCGATCCGTTCGAACCGGGCACGCCCCTCTACGACGTCCATGCCGAAATGGTCTTCATCGACGGCGAACCGGTAGGGTGAGCGATGAGCATCGATTCGTTTCTCGACGCGGCGGAGCGGACCATTGACGCGCTGCACGGCCTGGTCCTCGTGCGGGGCGGCGCGGTGGTCGCCGAGGGATACTGGCACCCGTATCGGGCCGACGTCCCGCACCGCCTGTTCTCGCTCAGCAAGAGCTTCACGTCCACGGCCGTCGGCTTCGCGGTCGCCGAGGGCCTGGTCGACCTCGACGCGCCGGTAGCGGAGTATTTCGGCGGCCGCGGCGATCCGCGCATGCTGGTCCGGCACCTGCTCACCATGACCACCGGCCACACGGAGGACACCGCCCCGGCCATCGTCACCGGCGAAGACTGGGCGGACGCCTTCCTGCGTCTGCCGGTCGGCCGCGAGCCGGGCAGCTACTTCGTCTACAACACCGGCGCCACCTACCTGGCCGGCGCCATCGTGCAGCGCCGCACCGGCCAGCGCCTGGTCGACTACCTGCGGCCGCGGCTGTTCGACCCGCTCGCCTTCGAGTCCGTGACGTGGGAACGGTGCCCGCTCGGCCTCGACACCGCCGGCTGGGGCATGACCGCCCGGACCGCGGAGATCGCCCGCTTCGGCCAGCTGTACCTGCGCGACGACCGCGGCATCCTCCCCGCCGGCTGGGCCGGCGAGGCGACCCGCCGCCAGGTGGAGAACCCCCACTGGGGCGACCTCAGCACCGTGGACTGGCGGCAGGGCTACGGCTTCCAGTTCTGGCGCTGCCGGCACGACGCCTTCCGCGGTGACGGCGCGTTCGGCCAGCTCTGCGTGGTGATGCCGGCCCAGGATTCGGTGCTGGCCGTCAACTCCGGCACCGAGAACATGCAGGCGATCCTCGATCTGGTCTGGGAGCATCTCCTGGACGACCGCACACCCCCGGCCCCGGCCACCGCGGCCCGCCTGGCCACCCTGGCGCTGCCCGCACTCCACGGTGGACAGTCCACAGCAGACGGAACCTTCACCGTCGCGAACCCCAGGCGCGTGCGCCCGGAGGACTGGCGCCCGAGCCACGAGCAGCCTCCGACGATCCGGTCGATCACCTTCTCCCCCGGCCTGGTGACGCTCGAGGACGCGACCGGCACCCACGCGTACCCCTGCCGCCCCGGCGAGTGGCACACCAACGGCACCCAGGCGAGCACCGGCGCCTGGACCACCCCGACCGAATGCACGCTGCGCGTCGCATACATCGACGGCCCGTTCGTGCGCACCTACCGCTGCGCCTTCGCCGGCGACACGGTGACGATCACGGCCAGTGACAACGTGTCGTTCGGCCCGACCGGCTACGCGCCGATCCACGCCGTCCGGACACCCCTCACCGACGGTAACGGTGCTTAACGCCGGGCGGGAAGTAGTCAGGATCGCCCGGGTCGCGGACCTCGACGAGCGGGGTCTGGTAGGCCGCCGGCACGTAGTTGGTGTACTCGCTGTTGAGCCGCAGCAGAGCGGCCCGCACGGCCACGGCGACGGCCACCCGGTCGGGGGCGGGACGGTCCGGGGCGCGCTCGACGACGACGCAGAACCGGCGCTCCTCGTCGGCCTCCGTGCGCACCTCCATCACGAACTTGCCGGTGACGTCGTCCGCGATGGCCGGATCTTCCAGGGCGACGGTGACGTTCTCCGGGTAGACGTTGGCGCCGAAGTACGACACCGTGAACAGCGACCGGCCGAAGACGTAGGCGAACGGGCGCTCGTCGCCCTCGCCCGGGTCGAAGCCGTGGCGCCGGCAGAAGGCGGTCAGCTCGGCGTGGGTGAGCAGGCCGCCCTCGTCCGCGATGTGGTAGCGGACCAGCGGCACACCGCCGTCGCCGGTGAACAGCAGCGTGCCGTCGACGGTTTCGAAGTAGCGGACCATCGGGTCGTACTGCACGAGCGTCGGCAGGCGGGGGTCGCCGAACAGTTCGCGGGCGACGGCCGGGTCGGCGGCCAGGAAGCGGCGGATCCGCACGCTCAGCGGCGTCTCGTTGCCCAGCACGCCGGCGTCGGCGGTGCCGTAGAGCGATACCGAGTCGCGGTCGGGCCGGGTCATGCCCGCGCGGCGGCCCATCAGGTCGCGCCACGCCTCGCTGAACACCTCGCCGGCGAGCAGCATCCGGATTCGGTACGCCGGCCAGTCCACTCCCCGCCGCACGCCCTCGTCGACGACATTCTTGACGAACGGCGGGTATCCGGCGAGCACCGTTTGGCGGTACTGCGGCGCGAGCTGCCCGACCACCCGCAGGATCTCGTCCACGCTGTTGCCCGGCGTCGCGACCGTGACCGGGTAGCCCTTGGCGGCCAGGTGCCGGCAGGCGTCGGCGGTGTACATGCCGCCGACCCAGCTGCCGAGCGCGAAGCACACGACCACGAGCGTGCTGTCCACATCGGTCAGACCGAAACCGTTGACGAGCGCGTCCTCGAACCGCCGCGCGACCGCCAGTTCGTCGGCGACGGACCGCGGCCAGACCGTTGGCTGCCCCGACGAACCGGACGACACGGCCACGGTGTCGTTCGCGTCCAGACGTCCGCCGCGGCACCGCTGCGGCAGCGGGTATCGCCGCAGGTACGACTCCTTGGTGACCAGCGGCAGCTTCGCGAAGTCGGCGGGGGTGCCGACGGCCGCCGGGTCCACGCCGTGTTCGCTCAGGAAGGTTCGGTACGCCGGGACGGCCGCCGCCACCTCGTGGAACAGCTCGAGGGCTCGTTCCGCCGGGTCGCCGGGAATCGGTACGGCCGGCGCCGCGTAGAAGTCGGCCAGCCGCTCCAGGGTCCGCTCGGCGCGCGCATGCATGCGGCGAACGTAACATCCTCCGCGTGGACATTCGGTATGCGATCGGCCTGCCCGTGGTCGGCCAGTTCGGTGACGTCCGGGCGCTGCTCGACTTGGCGGTCGCCGCGGAGCGGCACGGCTGGGACGGCGTGCACCTGTGGGACCACCTGCTGTTCGACGAGCCCGGCTGGCCGGTGACCAGCCCGGTCGCGGCGGCGTCGGCGATCGCGGCGGCGACCGCCCGGGTGCGGATCATCCTGACCGTCGCGGTGCCGCGCCGCCAGGTGCAGGAGGTGGCCCAGGACGCGGCCGCGATCGCGGCGCTGTCCGGCGGCCGGCTGACGCTGGTCGCCACGCTCGGTTCGCTCGACCGGGAGTACACCGAGTTCGGTCTGGACCCGGACCTGCGCGCCCGCGGCCGGGCGCTGGACGAGCGGCTGGACCGTTTGGGCGCGCTGTGGCGGGAGTGGGGCGTGCCGCCGGTGCCGATCTGGTGCGCGGCACGCTGGCCGCGCAAGGTCGGCCTGCGCCGGGCGGCCCGGTTCGCCGGCGCGATGCCCATCTTCGACGACCAGCGGGTCGCCCCCGTGCCACCGGCCGACTTCGCCGCGGCCGCGGCCTACGTCCCCGGGCTCGACATCGCCCTGGAGGGCTTCACCGCCGGCCCGGCCGGCGCACCGGCCCTGGAGCCCTACGCCGCAGCCGGCATGACCTGGTGGATCGAGGCGCTCGGCTGGTGGCGCGGCGACCTGGCCGCGGCCGCCGCCCGGGTCGCCGCCGGACCGCCCCGGCCGGGCTTATAGCATCTCGGACTTATGGCGAGGGTACTGGTCACCGGCTCGACCGACGGCATCGGCCTGGCGACGGCGCGGACGTTGGCGGAGCTCGGCCACGAGGTCGTGTATCACGCGCGCAGCAAGGAGCGGGCCGCCGCCCTGGCCGACGCCGGCGTGAGCGCCGGTGAGGTCGTCGTGGGTGACCTGGCGTCGCTGGAACAGACCCGGCAGCTGGCCGCCGACGCCGGCCGGTGCGACGTGGTCATCCACAACGCCGGCATCGGCGGGCAGGACGAGCGCCGCGAGACCGCCGACGGCATCGAGCGGACCTTTCAGGTGAACGTCCTCGCGCCGTACGTGCTGACCGCCCTCATGCCGCGCCCGCACCGGCTGATCTACCTGACCTCGGGCCTGGAGTCGGTGGGCATCGCGGACCTCGACGATCTGCAGTACCGCGCCAAGCCCTGGCACGGCATGCAGGCGTACAGCGACTCGAAGCTGCACGACGTGGCGCTCGCCCTCGCGGTGGCCCGGCTGTGGCCGGAGGTCGTGAGCAACGCGGTGGATCCGGGTTGGATCCGCACGAAGCTCGGCGGCCCGAACGCGACCGACGACCTGCCGATCGGCTCCGCGACGCAGGTGTGGCTCGCCTCCGGCGACGGCGACGCGCTGGTCACCGGGCGGTACTTCAAGTGGCGCCAGGTCCTGCGCCCGAACCGGGCCGCCGTCGACATGCGCTACCAGGAGGGCCTGCTGTCCGCCTGCGCGGCGCTGTCCGGCGTCACCCTGCCGCGCTGACCGCCCCGGTGCTCGGCACCCGGCATTTCCGGAAATTTCCCCTGATCGGCGGCTGAAACCGAAATTCCGGACACAGCGCCGCCCATCGCTCCGTAGCGTCGGCACCGAGACCACGCTGCGGAGAGGGGACGTGCGGTGATGCGCAGGAACGGGACGGTACTGCTGCTCCTCGGCGCCCTGGCCCTGACGGGCTGTTCGGCCCGGGCCGGCACCGCCTCGGTGCCGGCCCGGGCCGGCACCGAGGCGGTCGCACGCTGGCACCCGGTGGCCGACCTGGCGTTCACCACCCCCGACGCCGTGCCCGTGACGCCCGGTTCGCCCGTCACCGCCGGTCCGAGCCCGGCCGGCGCGGGTAGCGGCACGCCGAGCCGGTCCGCCGCGGGCCGGTCCCCGGCGCCGTCCGGCGGGACCGGCGAGGACCTCCGCGACGGGCTGCTCGGCGACGCGGACGTGCCGGCGGGCTTCGTCCCGGTGGCGATCGCGACCAGCCACAACGGCAAGGTGAGCATCGGCGGCGGCAGCTTCCCCGGCTGCCCGGCCCTCGAACCGATGACCACCAACGAGACCACGTCGGCCGCGGTCACCTACGCGCAGGGCGCCATCGGACCGTACTTCACCGACGCCATCGTCCGCTTCCCCGCCGGCAAGGCGCCCGAGGCGATGGCCCGGCTGCGCAGCACCGCCGGCTCGTGCCAGACCTTCGACCAGCAACTCGCCGGTATTTCGGTACGGTTCCGGCTGGCCGCGATCCAGCCCCCGGCCGGCCTCGGCGACGACACGATCGGGCTGCGGATGACCGGCTCGACCGACGTGGGCCTGTCGGTGGCCGCGGACATCATCGCGATCCGCCGCGGCGACTACGTGCTCTGGCTCAACGACACCACCGTGGGCAGCACCCCGCCCGGCCTGGCCGCCGGTCTCGCCCCGGCCGCCGCCGGCCGCTGCGCCAGGACCCTCACGTCCTGCTGACCGCCCCGCCCGGGCGGCGGCCGTCACGAGGCCGAGCGGCGGGCGCGGTATGAGGCCGCCTTCACCCGGTTGCCGCACTCCTCCATCCCGCACCAGGTCCGGTTGCCCGCCCGGGAGCGGTCCACGAAGAGCCGCGTGCAGGCGTCGCCGGCGCACTCGCGGACCGTTGGACGGCTCTCCAGCAGACCGATTGCCGCCGTCGCCACGGCCGTGGCCAGCGCCGCGGCGTCGCCCGTGCGCCGGACGCCGTCGGCGGTGAGCTGGACGCGCGGGCCGGGCCGGGCCGCGGCCCGATTGACCAGCCGGACGTCGGCCGGGCGCCGCGCGGATGCCGTCGCCGAACCGATGAAGTCGCCGCGCAGCAGGCGGTAGACGGCCTCGCGCAGGGCGAGCAGGTCGCGCAGCTCGGTCTCGCCGACCCGCGGGGGGCGCGAGAGCACGCCGGCCTCCACCGCCCAGCGGGCCACGTCGTCCGATGTGGACAGCAGCTCCTCCGGCGTCCCGCTGCGCCGCCACTTCAGCGTGGCGGCGAAGTCCAGCGCCAGGTCGCCGCTCACGAACACGAACGTCACGTCACCACCTTGACAGGTGACGGGGTGTTGACGCAAGGTGGCCGCGTCACCCCCTGAACCGGTGACGACGGAGGCGACTGTGATCACTGCCGAGGAGTACCTGGACGCGACCGGGCGGGCGCTGGCCGGCATGGCCGGCATCGTCGGCGGGCTGGGCGACGAGCTGGCCAACCGGCGGCCGCCGCTGCAAAGGGCCAATTCGCCGTATGCGCTGCTGACGCACTGTCTGGGCGTGGTCGACTACTGGGTGGGCGGGCTCGTGGCCGGGCGGACGGTCGAGCGCGACCGGGACGCGGAGTTCACCAGCTCCGGGCCGGTCGCGCCGCTGCTCGAGCGGGTCGCCGCGGCCCGGCGGCGGCTCGCGGCCGACGTGCGCGGGGCCGACTTCGCCGGGCCGCTGCGGGCCACGCCGAACCCGGACTTCCAGGGCCCGCCGGGCGTGGCGACGCAGGGCGCGGCGCTGCTGCACGTGTACGAGGAGCTCGCCCAGCACCACGGCCAGATGGAGATCCTGCGCGACCTGCTCCGCCCGAAGTCCACGGTGGACACCGCGCGGCTGCGGGCCGGCAACGGGGTGAAGTGGGGAGCGCTCGGGCCGGGCACGCTCGGGGCGTGGGTGGCCGACATGGACCTCGGCGTCGCGCCCGCGATCCGCCACGCGCTGCTCGACAGCGTCGACCGGGAGGACTTCGGCTATCCGCACTGGCCGGGCGGCGACCCGGTCCCGGCGGCGTTCGAGTCGTGGATGGCGCGCCGCCACGGCTGGACGCCGAGCGCCGGTCACACCCGGGTCTTCACCGACGTCCTGCAGATCCTGCAGCTGGTCGTCGAGCACACCACCCGCCCCGGCGACGGCGTGGCGATCCACGTGCCGGCCTATCCCCCGTTCCTGGCCAGCATCCTGCGTGCCGGGCGCCGCATCGTGCCGCTGCCGATCCCCGCCGGGTCCGCCCCCGGCGGACCCGAGGAGACCGCCGGGCCGGACCTGACCGGCGTGCGGCTCATGGTCCTGGTCAACCCGCAGAACCCGACCGGGCGCGTGTTCCGGCGGGCCGAGCTGGAGGCGTTGCTGGAGCTCGCCGAGCGGTACGACCTGACGGTCCTCGCCGACGAGATCCACGCCGACCTCACCTATGCGCCCCACCGGCACCTGCCGTTCGCGGCGCTGGGCGAGCGGGCGGCGCGCCGTACCATCACGGCGACCTCGGCGACGAAGGCCTTCAACCTCGCCGGGCTGCGCTGCGCGGTGGCCCACGTCGGCCCGCCCGCCCTCCGCGCGTCGTTCGACGCGGCACCGCTGGACGCATTCGGCACGCCCAGCACCCTGAGCCGGCTGGCCACGGTCGCCGCGTGGCGGGACAGCGACACATGGCTCGCCGAGCTGCGGGCGACCCTTTCGGCGAATCGGTCGGCCATTGGCGCGTGGGCGGCCGGCCTGCCGCTGTCCTACATGCCGCCGGAGGCGACCTACCTCGCCTGGCTCGGCGGCCTGCGGCACCCGCGGCCGGCCGAGTGGCTGGAGCGGACGGCCGGCGTGCGGCTGAGCGAGGGAGCGGACTTCTCCGCCGGTACCCCCGTCGAAACCACCGCATTTGTGCGGCTCAACTTCGCCACCAGCCCGGCCGTCCTGGCCGCCGTGCTCGACCGGCTGACGCCCGCGGTGCGCGGATGAGGCGGGAGCGCCCCGGCCGGTGCCGTGGCGAGGGCGCTCCCTTACGCGCCACTGTACGATCCGCCGGGCTCCGCGTGGAGCCCCGCTCCGGCGGCTGTCGGCCGGCTCATCCAGACCGAATCCTCCGCCTCGAAGCCGTGACGGGCATAAAAGGTCCGCACCCGGTCGTTGTGCGCCTCGGTCTCGAGGAACATCGCCGCCGCGCCGGCCTCCGTCGCGGCGGAAATGGTACGGCGCAGCAGCGCGCCGCCCAGACCGTTGCCCCGGTCGCGGACGTAGATCTCATCGAGCAGCGCCTCCCGGCCGCCGGACTCCAGGCTCCAGCCCCAGGTGACGACCGCGTAGCCGACCGGCCCGGAGGCCGCGCCGCCGACCAGCCAGACCTGGCCGTGGGCGTCACCGGCCAGCAGCGGGCGCAGGGCGCGGGTCACCCGCTCCTCGTCGAACTCGTGCCGGTCCACCGCGCAGAACTCGCGCACCAGCGGCAGCAACGCGGCGAGGTCGCCGGCCGTGGCACGGTACACCCGGGTCTGGTCCACGGCGGACCAATTTACCGGTGCGACAGACGGTCAGGCCGCGGCGAGGGTGTGCTGCACCCAGCCGCGCAACGTGGCGGCCGGGGCGGCGCCGGCCTGGCGGGCCACCACCTTGCCGTCCTTGAGGATCATCAGCGTCGGCACGGCCCGGACGTCGAAGCGCCGCTGCAGGCCGGGCGCGTCGTCCACGTTGACCTTGACGAGCTTGATCGTACCCGCCAAATCACCAGCCACCTGCTCCAGAGCCGGACCGACCGTGCGGCACGGTCCGCACCACGGCGCCCAAAGGTCGACCAGAACCGGCGTCGAGGACCGCTCGGCCACGTCCCCGAACGTCGTGTCGTCGGCGTCGACGATCCACGGCACCGCCTCCCGGCACTTGCCGCACACCGGCTTTCCGGTGGCGGAGGCGGGCACCCGGTTGCGCTGGCCGCACCGGACACAGGACACGATCCGCGAAGTCATGCCCGATATGACGCTTCCGGCGCGCGCCGCATTCCCGCCGGACCCAGGGAGCGGCCCTCCCACGATCGACGCTCCGCTCCCGCTCGCCGGTCCGCGGGCGCAGGGTCGAACCCATGCAGACACGAACATTGGGACGCACCGGGCCGACCGTTTCCGCGCTGGGCCTGGGGGCGATGGGCATGTCGGGCGACGTCTACGGGCCCTCGGACCGCGCCGAAAGCATCGCCACCGTGCACGCCGCGCTCGAGGCCGGCGTCACGCTGATCGACACCGGCGACTTCTACGGCATGGGGCACAACGAGCTGCTGCTCGCCGAGGCGCTGCGTGGCCGGGCGCGGGACGGCTACCTGCTCAGCGTCAAGTTCGGCCAGCTGCGGGGCCCGGGCCCGACATTGGGCGGGCAGGACAACCGGCCCGCGGCGGTGAAGAACTTCCTGGCCCACTCGCTGACCCGGCTGGGTACCGATCACGTCGACATCTACCGGCCGGCCCGGCTCGACCCGGCCGTGCCGATCGAGGACACCGTCGGCGCGATCAAGGAGATGATCGACGCCGGGTACGTCCGCCACATCGGACTCTCGGAGGTCGACGCCGAGACCATCCGGCGGGCGCACGCCGTGCATCCGATCGCCGACCTGCAGATCGAATACTCGCTGGTGTCGCGGGCCGTCGAGGCGGAGGTACTACCCACGCTGCGCGAACTGGGCATCGGACTGACCGCCTACGGGGTCCTCAGCCGCGGCCTCATCTCCGGGCACTGGAACGCCGGGCCGGCCGCACCCGGCGACTTCCTCCGCGGTTTCAGCCCGCGGTTCGCGAGCGGCAACGTGGAGCACAACCTCGCGCTGGTGGAGGCGCTGCGCCGGGTCGCCGGGGCGAAGGGCTGCACGGTCGCCCAACTGGCCATCGCGTGGGTGGCCGCGCAGGGAGCGGACATCGTGCCACTGATCGGTGCCCGCACCCGCGCCCGGCTGTCCGAGGCGCTGCCGGCGACGGACATCACGCTGAGCACGGACGACATTGCCGGGATCGAGGCGGCGGTACCGAAGGGTGCGGCCCGCGGCGACCGCTACCCGGCCGCCTTCATGGCCGACCTCGGCGTCGGCAGCTGACCCCGTCACCTTGCGCAACCCCTCAGGTGACAGATCGTAAAATCCTCCAAAGATTCGTACACCTGATCGAACTCCTCCAGTATCGTGATCCCATGACAAGCCCACGCCAGCAGAGCATCCTGACGGTCATCCGCGAGTCGATCGAGCGGCGGGGATATCCGCCGACGGTCCGGGAGATCGGGGCGGCGGTCGGGCTCGGTTCGCCGTCGTCGGTGGCACACCACCTCAAGGCGATGGAGCGGCAGGGGCTGCTGCGCCGCGACCGGCACGGCCCGCGGGCGGTCGACATCCGCGGGCCCAACGACGCGATGGCACAGGGGGCCGACCCGGGCGTGCCGGTGCCACTGCTGGGCACGATCGCCGCCGGTGGGCCGATCCTGGCCGAGCAGCTGCCCGACGACGAGCTGACCCTGCCGACCACGCTCGTCGGGCACGGCACCCTGTTCGCGCTGCACGTCAAGGGCGACTCGATGATCGAGGCGGCAATCTGCGACGGCGACATCGTCGTGGTGCGCCAGCAGGCCGTGGCCGACAACGGCGACATCGTCGCGGCGATGCTCGACGGCGAGGCGACCGTGAAGGCCTACCGCGTCCGCGACGGCCACGTCGAGCTGGTCCCCCGCAACCCGCATTATCAGGTGATCCCCGGCGACGACGCGGTGATCCTGGGAAAGATGGTCTGCGTGCTGCGGCGCATGTAGACCGTCGCCTAGCCGACGTAAACCGCCGGGCGTGATCCCGCGTCAGCTGTGCACCTCTTCGACTTCGACGAGAAGGAGCACAGCGATGTATCGATTGCTGCTTGCCGCGGCCGCCCGCGCCGGCCAGGCGCTGGGGGCGCCCGGCCCGGCCCGGACCACGGCCGTCCATCGATCGGCACCCGCCACGGCCGCCAGCGGCGGCCGGGCATTGGGGACACTCGACACGGCCCGGACCACGGCCGTGCGTCGATCGCTGCTCTACGCGACGGTCTGTGGCGGGCTGGTGCTAGGGCTGTCCGGTGTGGCGCTGGCCGCGGACCAGCCGGGGGTGGCGGCGCAGGCTGCGGATCTGCCCGCCCCGACGGGCACCGCGCCGGTGACCGGCGAGGCGTCCGGCGCCGGCCGGCCGGTGCTGACCGGGATACGCACCGGGCGGCACGACGCATACGACCGCACCGTGTTCGACTTCACCGGTGGCACGCCGGGCTACCGGGTCGAGTACGGCCCGCTGGTCGAGCAGGGACGCGGCGACACCGTGCCGGTCGCCGGCCAGGCCACCCTCGTGGTGGTGTTCACCGGCCTGGACAACCCGGCGCTCGACCTGAGCCGGGTGTACGACCCGGCGTTGCCGACCCTGCGCCAGATCAGGTCGGGTGGCTACTTCGAGGGCCACGCGAACTTCGGGCTGGGCCTCAACGACCGGGTCGGGTTCCGGGTCCTGGTCCTGCACGGGCCGGACCGGATCGCGGTCGACGTCGCGCACCAGCCCGACCAGGCCTTCCAGTCCGGGGCGTACCAGCACACCGGCACCGCACCGGACGCGCTGGTGACCGCGGTCCGGTCGGGCCGCCACCCCGGCTACGACCGGCTCGTGTTCGACATGGCCGGCGACCAGGCGCCGTCGCTCGACGTGCGCTACCCCGACGGCGGGCCACACCTGCGGGTCACCTTCACCGGCGCGGGCTCGCCGACCACGGCGCCGCACGCGTCGCACAGCGGCCCAGGCGAGTACACCTTCGGCCTGCCCACGCTGCGCGGACTGCGGTTCACCGTGGTCGGCGCGGGCATCATGACGGCCGACGTGACCACGGCCGCGCGGCACGGCTTCCGGGTCATGCTCCTGCCCAACCCCAACCGCGTCGTCGTGGACATCGCCACCTGATCCACCCACGGCCGCCGACAGACCGCCGGGCGGCGCCGACCAGAAGGTCGTCGTGAACACGGCTTCCGGGTGCGGAGCCCGGCCCGGCCCAACGCCTGGCGCGCCGACCGGAAGTCTCCGCGATCATGCGGATCCGACGTTGGCACCAACGGTTTTTCATGATCGCGGAGTGTTGATGTACCCCCGTGTACCACAAGTCTCCGTGATCATGAGAAACCCGGGTGCAGTCACCGCGAACTTCATGATCACGGAGACATCCGTCCGCCCGAGCCACGCGGAACGGATGCCGCGACCAAATGGTGAGACATCCGCATCGCCCACCAAACCGCAGTGTCCACGGAGCGGGCGGCGAGGACCGCCGCGGCCCCCGTCGGTGGGCGTCGGCGTCCAGCCCGCGGCGGCCGAGACCGTCCGGGCGCCGGCAATCACGAGCGATTAGGCGCCGGCCTCGTCCATCGCGCCGGCCGAGGTGGGCGGGGTGGCTCGGGGCTACGGGCGTTCGGCGAGCCAGGCTACGCGTTCGGCGTGGACGGTCAGGTCGGGGCGGCGCAGCACCGAGTGCGGGCCGTGCGGGTCGAGCAAGGCGTCCAGCGTGGCCAGGTCCTCGGCGGGCAGGAGGTCGGCCAGGCCGTCGCGGGAGCGGCGCAGGGACAGGTAGGCGTAGCGGGCGGTTGCCTCGGACGGCGGGGCCGGCCGGTCGGCCGTGAAGCGGCGTTCGGCGCGCAGCTTGAAACCGGCGCCGGTCAGGGTCGTGGACCAGTCGGAGCCCAGGTGGGGCATGTCCTCGGCGCGGCGGTGGGACATCGCGGTGGCGAGGCGGGCCTCCAGGCCGGGGCGGCCGACGCCGATGTCGTCGGGGAGGAAGGTCGGGAACGACTCCAGCTCCACCACCGCCAGCCGGGCGCCGGGGCGGAGGGCGGCGTGGATCTCGCGCAGCGTGCGGAGCGGGTCGGTCAGGTGGTGCATCGAGTTGGCCGCCCACACCAGGTCGGGGCTGCCCAGGTCGGCGGGCCAGCCGGCGTCGAGGTCGGCGGCCAGCGGGCGGACCCGAGCCGCCAGGCCGCGCTCGGCGGCCTTGGTGGTCAGGCGGTCCAGCATCTCCGGGGAGGCGTCGACGGCGACGACCGTCGCCGCGGGGAGCTGGGCGAGCAGCTCGAACGTGCCGGCGCCGGTGCCCGCGCCCAGGTCGGCGACGGTGGCCGGGGAGCCCGCGTGGTCGCGGACCCAGGCGACGATGCCCGCGTGGTACTCGTGCAGCACCTCGGCATCGAGGTCGAGCATGGCCGCCAGGTCGCCGTCGCCATGGTGATGGTCGTGGTCGTGCGTGTGCATGCGGCCACTCTAGCCACGCCTTGCTCAGGCAGCATAGGATCTTGCCAATAACGCAAGACCAAACGACGCAAGACCAAACGACGCAAGACCAAACGACGCAAGACCAAACGACGCAAGACCAAACGACGCAAGACCATGTCGACGCCGCGGCCGAACGGACGCAGGACCAAACCGACGCACGACCAACGACGCGAGGCCAAACCGACGCGAGGCCAAACCGGCGCTAGACCGGACAGCGCAAGGCCAAACCGGCGTAAGACCAAACGGCGCCAGACCGGACAGCGCAAGACCAACCAGCGCGAGGCCGGACAAGGCGAGGCAAAGGAGGAGGGAAGCATGACGCAGGACGGGGAGCTTGATGCGCTCGTGCGCAAGCGGATCCGGGGGCTGCGGGCGGCGCTCGGCATGTCGCTGGACGACCTCGCGGCCGCCTGCTACCTCAGTCCGTCCACGCTCAGCCGGATCGAGACCGGGCACCGGCGGATCAGCCTCGACCAGCTCACCGCCATCGCCCGGGCGCTGGGCACCACGCTCGACCAGCTGGTCGAGGCCAACGACGCCGACGTGGTCATCCGGCCGCAGCACGACGCCGAGCGTGGGGTGACCCGGTGGATGCTGCGCCACGCCGACGGGCCCGGCGGGTCGACCGTGGTGAAGATGCGGGTGACCAAGCCGGTGCCGGGGCCGGACGAGCTGCGGGCGCACCCCGGCAACGACTGGCTGACCGTGCTGTCCGGCACCCTCGCGCTGCGGCTGGGCGAGCGCACGATCCTGGTCCAGGCCGGCGAGGCCGCGGAGTTCTCCACGATGGTGCCGCACGCGTTCGGCGCGCACGGCGGGGCGGCGGAGATCCTGTGCATCCTCGACCACGACGGGCGGCGGACGCACCTGCACCGGCTGGCCTAGATGGTCGATTCCAAGGGGTCAGTGATCGTAGGCGACCAAGGACCGCATGATCGGTTGACCGGTGTGCCAGTTGTGCCAGATCGCGGCGGTCAGGGCGAGGATGCGTTGCAGGACCCGGACGGCGACGCCGGTGATGGTCCGGCCGCCGTGGTGTTCGAGGTCGAGTTGGCCTTTGAGGGTCTGGTTGACCGATTCGATGCTCTGTCGTACGGCGCGGAGCAGGCCCTGGCCGGGCCGGGCCGGTTCGTTGCGGTACGCGGGTCGTACGACGGTGATACCGCTGTCGTTGAGCCAGGTTTCGGTGGCGCGGTCGCGGTAGCCCTTGTCCACGATCAGGATCAGCCCGTCCGGGTGATGAAACATGTTGGGCTGCATGCTGACCAGGTCGATGAGGACCTCGCGTTCGTCGGTCTTGGCGTTGGTCAGGGCGAACGCGACCGGGAGGCCGTGCACGGTGGTGACCAGGTGCAGGCGCAGGCCCCAGAACAGCCGGGAGTGCGAGGCGCAGTAGCCGTAGCCGGCCCAGCCGTTCAGGTCGGAGCGCAGGGCGGTCTCGCGGGACATGCCGCACGGCACCGGGGTGGAGTCGGCGATGCGGATCGGGTGCTGCCACAGGTCGGTGTCGGTGGCCAGCACCGCGATGCAGTGGGCCAGTTGGGTGGTCAGGCCTCGCAGCCGTTTGTTGTAGCCCGGTTGTTTGGGCAGGCGGGGAAACAGATGAATGATCGATTTCCGGGCATAGCGGATCCAGTGGCTCTCGTTGTGGTAGCGCAGCAGGACCTGCATGACCGATACGGTGATCAGTTCGGCGTCGGTGATCTTCGGGGCGATCCCGACCTTCGGTCGCCAGCGGTTGAGCTGCGGGGATGCTTTCAGCTCGTCGTCGATCCTGCAGTACAGTGCGGTCGCGAGGGTGTCCAGATCGACGTGCACGGGGCCTCCATGGTCTCGTTGCCTAGGCAACGTCGATCATGGATGCCCTCGCGTCTGCTCACTACCCCGCACCCCTTGGAATCGACCATCTAGGCGGCGATCGGGTCCCAGGGTACGGCCGCCTCGGCGGCGGCGACCAGTCGCATGAGTGCCGGGTCGACGCCGTAGGTGACGTCATCGATCCGGCTGACCGGGGCGGTGCCGATGGAGTTGGTGAGGAACGCGCCGCGGTACGACGGCAGGTCGGCCAAGGTGACCAGCGCGGTGCGCGACGGCAGGCGCGGGGCGAGCAGCTGCATCGCGATGCCCGCCAGGTGCGGGGCGGAGGGCCAGCTCACCTCGGTACCGTCGAAAAACGCGACATTGGCGACCGTCGACTCCTCGATCGCGCCGGTGTGATCCACCAGGAGGGCGTCGTCGAAGCCCTCGGCGCGGGCGCGCGCGCCGTGGTAGGCCTGGCCGAAGCCGCCCACGTGCTTGAGGTGCGCGGCGGGGCGTTCGTAGCGGACCGACCGCAGCGCGACGGGTGCGGCCGGCGGCGGGGTCGGCGGGCGGACCGCGACGACGACCATCAGCTCCGCCGGGCGGTAGACGTTGATCCGCACCGCCGCGTCCGGGATGTCGCGCACGGCGTGGGCGAGGCGGGCGCGAACCAGGTCCCGGTCGAGCTCGGTGCCGAACAGCTCGCGGGTGGCGGCGGCCAGGCGGTCCAGGTGCAGTCCCAGACCACGGACCCGGCCGCCGCGCACCTGCATGGCGGTGAAGTGGCCGTAGTTGACCAGGATCGGGTGGTACAGCTCCTCGATCGTGGGCTCGCGCCCGTCAATCTCCACCCGGATCGGTGACGTGCTCACAGGAGCACACCATAGATCACACCGTGGCGACGATGTTGTTGAAGGTGGCGGTACCGCTGAAGCCGTTCAGGCCCAGGTAGCCGCTGCTGTAGGTGCTGTCGGTCGCATCGATGACCTTTGTGCCGTTGAGGTAGACCGAGATGCTCGCGCCCTGGGCGACCACCTTGAGGTGGTACCAGCGGCCCTCCAGGATGGTGGTCGGGTAGACGGCGATGTCCCGGCCCGGCCGCCACAGCTTCACCAGGCCGCCGGTGTCGACGTTGGCCGTGTAGTGCTGCGTGCCGTCCGCGCTGGCCCGGAACGTCAGGGCCGCGGCCACGCCGTTGACCACCCGGACGTCGCCCTCGTAGGTGAGGTTGGCGGCGGTCGTACCGCTGAGGTAGAACGCGTCGCCGGGGGTGTGCACGGCCAGGCCGGTGCACGGCGCGACCCAGGTGCCGCCGACCGGCTTCCACGGGCCGGGCAGGCTGGTCGAGAAGCCGGCGGTGTTGACGTTGACGTTGCCGAAGACCGCGGTGCCGTTGAAGACGTTCACCCCGAACCGGCCCGACGCATACGCGGTGTCGGTCGCGTCGATGACCGGGGTGGCGCCCTGATCGAGATAGACCCGGATGCGCGAGCCGTTGGTCACGACCTTCAAATGGTACGTCCGGCCGACCGTGATCGGCGTGTTGTAGACGGCGATGTCCCGGCCCGGCCGCCACAGCTTGACCAGACCGTTCGCGTCGACGTTGGCCGTGTAGTGCTGGGTGCCGTCGGCGCTGGCCCGGAACGTCAGCGCCGCGGCCACGCCGCTGGTGATGCGCACGTCGCCCTGGTAGGTGAAGTCGCCGCCGGTGCTGCTGCTGAGGTAGAACGCGTCGCCGGGCGCCTGGCCCTGCTTGCCGCCGGAGACGTCGGTCCAGGTGCCGCCCGCGGCGGTCCACGGGCCGGACAGGTTGCTGTCCAATGTGGACTCGCCGGTGCCCCAGGCCTTGCCGAGGCGGTAGAACTGCAGCGAGACCAGGTTGACCGAGCCACCGGTGGCGAACACCTGGATGCCCTGGCTGCCGGCCGCGGAGTTGAAGTTCACGTTGTCGCTGACCGACAGGCGGCCGTCGTTGCCGAAGACCTCGAGCTGGCCGCGGTCGACCAGCACGCGCACCTTGACCCGGCCGTTGACCGGGGACAGCGGCTTGCCGTAGAGGGTCTGCGCGGCGCGGTCGTACGTCACCGCCCGGTCGTAACTGCCGTCCGCGCGGGTGTGCAGCTTCAGGCCGAACGAGCTCGCCGAGGCGCCGGCCGCGTCGAACTCGGCGGTGATCTCGTAGGTGTCGGCGTTGGTGCCCGCGAGCGGGTTGCTCGAGGCGCTGGTGGTGATGGTCCGGTTGGTCGCCGACACGCCGCCGCTGCGCAACGAGGAGATCTCCCGGACCGGGTTGCGGGTGATCCGCACGCCGTCGGGGAAGGTCTTCAGCTGCAGCTCCGCCGGGAAGGTCTGGTCGCCGGTCCAGGTGCTGCCGTGGTTGCCGGGCTGCCAGGCCATCTGGACCACCCGGCCGTCGGGCACGCCGGTGAACGTCTGCCCGGCGTAGAAGGTGCCGTCGGCGGCGTTGGCGCCCTGGTCCATGCGCTGCGGCGAGGACCAGTCGGGGTGGAACGTCATGCCGTCGAAGGAGCCGATGACGTACTCCCCGCTGGCGTCGGTCAGCACCCACTTCACATTGCCCGAGTTGCCGTCCACGGGCAGGGCGAACATGTCCGGGCACTCGAAGAACCAGTCGGCGGCGAACCGGCTGGCGTAGGTCCAGCTGAGCAGGTTGGTGGAGGTGTAGAAGGTGGCGCCGTTGCCGCCGCCGTCGTTCCACACCACCATCACCCAGCGGCCGGAGGCGGCGTGCCAGAACACGTGCGGGTCGCGGCTGGTGCCGCTGGGCACGGCGACCTTGCGGCCGCGGTCGTAGGTCTGGAAGGTCTTCGCGCCGTCGGTGCTGTAGTGGATGGTCACCCCGTTGGTGCCGGAGAAGACCAGGATCGGGTCGTCGCTGCCGGTCTTGAGGCCGGTGACGTTGGCGGTGTCGACGACGCCGTTGCCCGACCAGAGGTCGCCGGGGTGGACGCCGGGCTCCAGCGCGATCGGCCGCTGCACCCAGTGCACCATGTCGGTGCTCGTGGCGTGGCCCCAGTGCATGGTGTCCCAGGCCAGGCCGTGCGGGTTGTGCTGGAAGAACAGGTGGTACGTGCCGCGGTAGTACACCATGCCGTTGGGGTCGTTCATCCAGCCGGCGCGCGGGCTGAAGTGGTACTGGCCGCGGAACGCCTCGTCGTAGGCGGTGGCCGGGTAGGGGAACTCCGGATAGTCGGCGACCGTGCCGGCCGCGGCCGGTGCCGGCGGCGGCACGGCCACGGCCGCGGCGGTGAGCAGCAGCGCGGCGGCCAGGACGGTGAGCAGGCGTCTCATGATGCCCTCCCGATGGCGGACGGGAACGGGAAAACCCGCCTGACAACGATGTCGCAAGCCACAGAAGATCGCAGGTCGCAGCTATGTCAACGTTGTCAGAATCGTGCCCACCAGTGTTGTCCAGACCATCAGTGGGGTCAATATGTACTTCCTCAGATGTCGAGCGGCTCGACCACGTTGGCCCGGGAGTGCTGGTACACCACCGAGCTGCGGAAGCCGACGATCTCCCGGCGCTGGCTGAACTTGTCCATGAGGAACGCGTGCAGCCCGTCGACGCTGGGCACCGCGACGTGCACGAGGAAGTCGTCGCCGCCGGCCAGCACGAAGAACGACAGCACCTCGGGCAGCGTCGCGAGGTACCCCTTGAACGCCTCGATGACCGGCCGGCTCAACGGCCGGATCTGCACGTGCAGCAGCGCCTGGACGTGCCGGTTGAGCGCCGGGAGGCTGATCTCGGCGTGGTAGCCGGTGATCACGCCCCGCTCGCGCAGCGACCGCACGCGCTCCAGGCACGTCGAGGGTGCGATGCCGACCGCGGCGGCCAGGTCGCGATTGGTCTGCCGGGCATCGCGCTGCAGTTGCTCGACGATCGCCGCATCAAGTTCGTCCACGGCCGTGACTTTACGGATTTCTCCGAACGAAGTTCGGTTCCAAGCGAGACGGGCCGGGCAACGCAATAGCGTTCGGGCATGAATCACGAACATGTGGTGGTACGCCGGGGAGCCCGCAGCGGCCTGCCGGTGATCGTCGCCGTGCACTCGACCACGCTCGGCCCGGCGCTGGGCGGCCTGCGGCTGAAGCCCTACGCCGGCTGGCGCGACGGCCTGGACGATGCGCTGCGGCTCTCCGCCGCGATGACCGCCAAGTGCGCGGTCGCCGGCCTGGCCCACGGCGGCGGCAAGACGGTCGTCCCCCTGCCCCGCGGGGCGGATCCGGGTGCCGAGGTCCGTTCGGCGGTACTGCGGGACGCCGGCGACGTCATCGAGTCCCTCGGCGGGGCGTACGCGACCGGCCCGGACGTCGGCACCGGCCCGGACGACATGGCGGTGGTCGGCGAGCGGACCCGGCAGGTGTTCTGCCGCCCGGAGCGGGCCGGCGGCAGCGGCGACTCCTCCCCGGCCACCGCGACCGGCGTGATGGCCGCCCTGCGCGTGCTCGGCGGCGAGAGCTTCGCCGTCGTGGGCCTGGGCCACGTCGGCGCCGACGTCGCCGGCCGGCTGCTCGCCGCCGGCCACCGGGTGCTCGTCTCGGACGTGGACGACGGCAAGCGCGCGCTGTTCCCGGCCGCGGAGTGGGTGGCGCCGGAGGCGATCCTCGGCGCCGAGGTCGACGTGCTCGTCCCGGCCGCCCTGGGCGGCCTGCTGACCCCGGACACGGTGCCGCGGCTGCGCTGCCGCGCGGTCGCCGGGCCGGCCAACAACCAGCTCGACGCGCCCGCCACGGCCCGCCTCCTGCACGCCCGCGGCATCGTGTGGGCGCCCGACCACGTGGTGAGCGCGGGCGGCGTGGTCTACGCGACCGAGGTGGAGCTGCACGGCGCCACCCCGGCCGCGGCCACCGCCCGGGTCGAGACGATCGGCGACACGCTGCGGCGGCTCCTGGCCGCGGCCCAGGCGAACGGCACCACCCCGGCCGCCGAGGCCGACGCCCTCGCCCGCGCGCGCCTCGGCGCCCCCCGGTAGCCGGCCCGGCCACGGCGGCCGGGCGGTGCGCGCGGGCCGGTGCGGGCGGGGCTCAGCGCACGCGGGTGAGAACCAGGGCGGCGGTCGTGGGGCTGGTCAGGATCTCGGTGCCGGCGAAGCCCGCCGCGCCGAGCCACGACTCGCGGACCTCGTCGCGGGGCAGGCCGGCCCGCTCGGGCGGCGGTGCATGGCTACAGTGGTACCACGATGAAGGCCAATGCCGCGTATTGGACCCGATACAACAACCCGCCGCGCGCACGCCTGCGCGGCCTCGCCCGCAACCCCACCCTCACCGGTCCGGCGCTGCTGCGGATGTACACACACCCCGAGCGAATGCATCACACCGTGCTGTCCCGGCGCGAGTGGACCCGGGAGGCGTTCGACACCCTCGCCGGGCATCCCGACGCCGAGGTGCGCGCCGCGCTCGCCCAGTCCGAGCACCTGACGCCGGAGCTGCGCGCCCGGCTCGTCGACGATCCCTCGCGCAAGGTCCGGGCGGCGCTGGCCGAGGGGCCGCAGTGGCGCGCCTACTGGGAGCGGCGGGAGCCGTTGCTGCCGCACTGGGCCTACGCCCGGCTCGCCGCCGACGAGCACCCGGCCGTGCGGGATACGGTCCGCTCCGCCTACCACGCGCCGGCCGAGTTCCGGGAGCCGGACCGCCCGGCCGGCCCGGCGGACCCAGCGGACCCGGACGTCCTGGCCCGGTCCGCCGACCAGTACGAGCGGGCGAACGCGGCCCGCGACCCGGCGCTGCCCGCCGAGCTCGTCGCCGCGCTGGCCGCCGACCCGGAGCCCGATGTACGGCTGGCCGTGTCGATGCGGCGGGAGCTGACCGAGGCCGAGCGGGCCGCGATCGACTACCGGGTCGCGCCGGGCGACCGGATCCGGCCGGCCGGCTGGGCGACGACCACGACCGACCCCGACGAGATCGAGCGCTGCGTCCGCTCCGCGCACCTCGGGCTGCGGCGCAGTGTGGCGTACAACCCCCGGTTGCAACCGGAGCAGATCGCGGTGCTGGCCGCCGACGGCGACTTCGCGGTGCGGCTGCTGCTGTGCGAGAACCACCGGGTAGTGCCCGGCGAGACGGTGCTGGCCACCTACCTGGAGTCCCGGGTGATCACGGCCGCGGCGATGCTGCACCACCCGAGCTTCCCGCGCCGCGGCCTGGCGGCCGGGGCGGACTCGCCGGACCCGCGGCTGCGGGCCCTGGCCCACCTCGACCCGGACGCGCCGGCGGGGCTCGTCGACCGGCTCAGCCGCGACGAGGACCCGCGGGTGCGCGGATGGACCGCGCAGGACCGCCGGCTGACCGCGGCGCGCGTGCTGGAGCTGCTCGAAGACCCGGCCACGGCCGAACCCGCCGCAGCCAACCCCAACCTGCCCGTGAACGCCTGGGACCGCATCTTCGCCGAGGCCGAGCACATCGTCGACCCCGACGTCGGCGAGCAGATCATCTATCTCGGCCGGTCGGACGACTGAAGCGAAGGCCGGGGGCGCGGGGACGATCGAGGCGGCGCGAGACCGTCCGGCAGATCAGCGGGCGGCGAGCCAGTCGGTGTAGCGGACCTGGCCCACGTGCGCGTCCGGGCCGGTGACCAGCATGGTGTCGTCGATCCTGGCGCCGAAGTAGGGCGCGGACGGGTCGGTGACCACGATGCGGGCGTCGCCGGTCGCCGACAGGTAGCGGCGCACGAACTCGTCCAGCGGGATCCGCTCCGGGCCGCCCAGCTCGACGATGCCCTTGGCGGCCTGGTCCGGCGCCAGCAGCGCCAGGGTCGCGGCGACGTCGTCCGCGGCCACCGGCTGGATCAGGGCCGAGGGCAGGCGGATCGCGTCGCCGTCGGCCGAGGAGGCCGCGATGCCCGGGGCGAACTCGAAGAACTGGGTGGCGCGCAGCACCGTCCACGGCAGGGGGCCGGCGGCGATGAGCTGCTCCTGGGCCACCTTCGCGCGCAGGTAGCCGCTGCCGGGGGCCCGGTCCGAGCCGACCACCGACAGGGCCACGTAGTGCCCGACGCCGGCCCGGGAGGCGGCGGCCAGCAGGTTGGTGGTCGAGGTCCGGAAGAACGCCAGCACGTCGTCGTCGGCGAACGACGGCGAGTTGGACACGTCGACCACGACGTCGGCGCCGGACAGGGCGGCGTCGAGGCCGGCCCCGGTCAGCGTGTCGACGCCCGAGCTGGGTGAGGCCGGCACCGCCTCGTGGCCGGCCTCCGCGAGCAGCGTGACGAGCCGGCGGCCGATCAGGCCGGTGCCGCCGATGACAACGATCTTCATGGTGTACCTCCAAACTCGGACAACTTCTATCCGGGATGCTACTCGGACATCACGTGTCCGAGTCAAGTAGGATGTGCGCATGAAGATGTCCGGCGGGGTGGAGTGGGCGCTGCACTGCTGCGTCGTGCTGACCGCGGCCCGGCAGCCGGTGCCCGCCGCGCGCCTCGCCGAGCTGCACGACGTCTCCGGCAGCTACCTCGCCAAGCAGCTGCAAAACCTGGCCCGGGCCGGAATCATCCACGCGGTGCAGGGCCACGCCGGCGGCTACGCGCTCACCCGCGACCCGGCCGAGATCACCGTGCTCGACGTGGTGGAGGCGGTCGACGGGCCCCGGCCGGCGTTCCAGTGCACCGAGATCCGCCAGCGGGGGCCCCTGGCGACGCCGCCCGAGCAGTGCATCCGGCCGTGCGCGATCCACCGGGCGATGACCGCCGCGGACGAGGCGTGGCGGGCGTCGCTGCGCGCGGTGACGATCGCCGGCCTGGCCCAGACGGTCACCGACGACAACGGGCCCCAGGTCTTCGCCGGCATGCGGGAGTGGCTGCTACCCCTCCGCGAGGCCGAGCCCGGCGAGGGCGATGTCGGCCAGCCGGCGTGACCGGGCCAGCCGCTGCGCGGCCGGGCCGGCCATGAGCCCGCCGTGCGCGGCGAGGACGAGCAGCAGGTCCGACGCCGTCACGCCGGGCCCCACCGCGCCCGCGTCCCGGGCCCGGGCGACGAGCCCGGCCAGCTCGCCGGCGAAGCGCTCCCGGCCCTCGGCCCGGTCCGGCGCCGCGGCCGAGAACCGGTGGAAGGCGGCCACGAACCCGGGCTCGGCGGCCTGCACCGCGAACGCGTGCCGCACGAAACCGCGGATGCCGCGCGCCGGGTCGGGGTCGGTGACCGCCCGCGCCAGCGCGTCCCCGCAGGCGGCGGCCTGCTCGGCGTACACCTCGGAAAACAGCTGCCGCAGCGTCGGGAAGTGCCGGTAGAGGGTCGCCGCGGACACCCCGGCCTCGCGGGCCACCTCCCGCGCGCCGGCGGCGGGCCCCAGGCGGCGCGCGGAGGCCAGCATCCGGGCCCGGTTGTGCGCGGCGTCGCGGCGCACGTTCCGGGACACCTGCGGCCCCGCCGGTCTCACTTCGCCGCGATCCGTGGCCATGCCGCCCCCTGCGTCCCTACGCTGCCGAAACTGTGCGAGCTTTGATGTTTCACGAGTACGGTGACCCGAACGTCCTGAAGGTGGAGGATGTTCCGGAACCACATCCCGGCCCCGGCCAGATCCGCATCGCGGTCCGCGCGGCCGGCGTCTCCCCCGGCGACGCCGCCCTGCGCTCCGGCGTCTGGCGCGACCGCGTGCCGCTGCGGCTGCCCTACATCGTCGGCCTCGACGCGGCCGGCGTCGTGGACGAGGTCGGCCCTGGCGTCACCGGCGTGCACCCCGGCGACGAGGTGTTCGGCCTGCGCCCGGTGGGCGCCACCACGGCCGGGCACGCGCTGCTGGACGCCTGGGCGCCCAAGCCGGCCGGCATGAGCTGGGCCGAGGCCGGCGGCGCGGCCGGCAGCATCGAGACCGCGGTACGGACCCTCGACGCCCTCGCCGTCGGGCCCGGCACCACCCTGCTGCTCGACGGCGCGGCCGGCGGCGTCGGCGCGATCGCCGTGCAGCTCGCCGTCGCCCGCGGCGCCCGGGTCATCGGCACCGCGAGCCCCGCCAACCACGAGTTCCTCGCCTCGCTCGGCGCCGAGCCGGTGACCTACGGCCCAGGCCTGGCCGAGCGGATCGGCGGTGGCGTCGACGCGGCGGTGGACGTGGCCGGGCGCGGCGGCGCGCTCGAGCTCGTGCGGGCCACCGGCCACGCGGACCGGGTCGTGACGCTGGTGGACGCGGCGGCGGAGCGGCAGGGGATCCGGCTGCTGCGCTTCGACCCGGCCGGCGACCACGCCGCCGCCCTGCGCCAGGGCGCGGCGGTCGTCACCGTCCACGTGGCCGCCGTCTTCGGCATGGACGAGGGCGCCGCCGCCCACGCCAGGGTCGAGGCCGGCCACGCCCGCGGCAAGACCGTGATCGCCGTGGCCTGACCGGGTCGGTCAGGCCCGGCCCGGCGCGCGCGGCAACCATCGCGCTCGCCGGGCCCGGTCAGCCGCCGACCCGGGGAAGATCCAGCCGGGCGCTCACGCCGAGCCGGTGGGCGACGGCGTCGCGGACGGCCGCCTCGCTCGGGGTCGGCCGGCCGGCGGCGTCGGCGAGGCGGCGCAGGGACGTCATCGTCACGCCGGGCATGCGGCAGGCGACGAACCGGTCGTACACCCCCAGATCCGGATCGATGTTGAGGGCGAAACCGTGGCTGGTCACGCCGCGGCGGATGCGCATGCCGATCGAGACCAGCTTGTGGTGCTCCGGCGTCCACACCCCGACCAGGCTGTCGGCGCCCTTCGGGGTGTCCCGGCGGACCGCGGGGAAGCCCAGGTCGGCGAGGGCGTCGATCAGGGCGAGCTCCAGCCAGCGGACCACGTCGCCGGGGCCCCGTTCGCGCAGGTTCACCACCAGGTAGCCGACCAGCTGGCCGGGGCCGTGGTAGGTGGCGTGGCCGCCGCGGTCGACCGGGACCGTCGGGATCGAGCCGTCCCGGGGCAGGTCGGCGGGCGGGGTGTGCGCCCCGTAGGTGATCACCGGCGGATGGCTGAGCAGGAACAGCCGGTCGGGGGCGGTGCCGGCCTGGCGCTCGGCGACCCACCCGCGCATCGCCTCGATCGCGTCCGCATAGCCGACCTCGCCGAGATCGACCCGATGCATGTCTGCCACAACAACCGAACCTACTCTTACCGATCTCCCAGCTGACACGGTTATCTTTGGCCCATGCGCCCAGCCGGGAAGCCCGTGCCGTCGCCCGCCCAGTGGGCCGGTCCCAAGGTGACCGTGATCGCGGAGACCCCGGCCGGCGAGCCGGAGCCCGAGCCCGCCGGGGCCCGCCCGGCCGTCGCGGTCGGCCGCCGGGAGCTCGGCGTCGGCGTCGCCGTGGTGGTGCTGGCCATCATCGTGACCGCAGTGCTCGCGTTCCGGGCCGGCGGCGGGAGCGCGGCGCCGGCGGCGGCCCGGCCGGCCGCGTCGCCGTCGCCGAGCGCGTCCGCGCCGACCCTCGCGCAGGTCTACCAGGCCGTGGCGCCGTCCATCGTGTCGATCGAGTCGACAGAGCCGGACGGGGTGGCCACCGGCACCGGGGTGATCGCCAACGCCGCCGGGAACATCATCACCGCGTTCCACGTGGTCAAGGGCGCCACGGCGGTCAAGGTCCGGTTCGCCGACGGTACCGAATCCACGGCCGAGGTCGCCGCGTCCGCCCCCGCGACCGACATCGCCGTGCTGACCCCGGCGACCCTGCCCGACCTCGTCGTGCCGGCGGTCATGGGCAACTCCGGGCGGCTCGCGGTCGGCAACACCGTCGTGGCCGTCGGCAACCAGCTCGGCCTGACCAGCAGCGCGACCGCCGGCGTCGTGTCCGGGCTGGACCGCAGCGCGGTCAACCCGGACGGCACCCGGCTCACCGGGCTCATCCAGTTCGACGCGGCCGTCAACCCGGGTAGCTCCGGCGGGCCGCTGGTCAACGCCAGGGGCGAGACGATCGGCATCGTCGTGGCCCTGGCCAACCCGACGCCGGCCGGCACGTTCGTCGGCATCGGCTTCGCCGTGCCGATCGGCGCCGCCCTGGGCGCCGGCGGCCCCGGAGAACCCGCGCCTGAGCAGTAGACGAAAGGGTTACAGCATGGACGTACCAGACAACCGGCCCGCCGCGACCGCCGTCGAGCAGGTGCTCTACGAGGTCCGCAAGACCATCGTCGGCCAGGACGCGCTGCTGGAGCGGCTGATGGTCGCCCTGCTCTCCCGCGGGCACATCCTGGTCGAGGGCGTGCCGGGGCTGGCCAAGACCCTCGCGGTGAAGGCGCTCGCGGCGGCCATCGGCGGGCAGTTCCACCGGGTCCAGTTCACTCCCGACCTGGTGCCGGCCGACATCGTCGGCACCCGGGTGTACCACCAACCGAGCGGCGAGTTCCAGGTCTCGCTCGGCCCGGTGTTCACCAACCTCCTGCTCGCCGACGAGATCAACCGCGCCCCCGCCAAGGTGCAGAGCGCGCTGCTGGAGGTCATGCAGGAGCGCCAGGTGACGATCGGGCGCGAGACGCACCGGATCCCGCGGCCGTTCCTGGTGATGGCCACCCAGAACCCGATCGAGTCCGAGGGCGTCTACGCGCTGCCCGAGGCCCAGGTCGACCGGTTCATGATGAAGGTCCTGGTCGGCTACCCCAGCCCGACCGAGGAGTTCGTCATCGTCGAGCGGGCCATCGCGCCCGAGCCGGTCACCCAGGCGGTCGTCGACCCGGAGCGCCTGGTCGCGATGCAGGCCCAGGTCGACGAGGTGTACGTCGACCCGTCGCTGATCGAGTACTCGGTCCGCCTGGCCGCCGCCACCCGCAACCCGGCCGACGTCGGGCTGGGCGACCTCACGCGGTACCTCACCTTCGGCGCCAGCCCCCGCGCCTCGATCAACCTGGTGCTCGCCGCCCGGGCGCTCGCGTTCATCCGCGGCCGCGACTACGTGGTGCCGGAGGACCTCGAGGAGCTCGCCGCCGACGTGCTGCGCCATCGGCTGGTGCTGTCGTACGAGGCACTGTCCGACGACGTCACCCCGGACATGATCGTCGCGCGGGTGCTGGCCGCGGTGGCCGTGCCCGCCCCGACGCCGTCGCGCAGCGGAAGCCGCTGAGGCGATGGCCAGCGCACCCGACCGGCTGCTGCGGCGCCTGGAGTGGCAGGTCGTCCGCCGCCTCGACGGGCAGTTGCAGGGGTCGTACCGCACCGTGTTCCGCGGCACCGGCATCGACTTCGCCGACCTGCGCGAGTACACGCCCGAGGACGACGTCCGGCACATCGACTGGAACGTCACCGCCCGGCTGGACGAGCCGTACGTGCGCCAGTACACCGAGGACCGCGAGCTCACCGCCTGGCTGGTGCTGGACCTGTCCGCGTCGATGCGCTTCGGCGGCACCGGCGAAGGCGGCGCTGGCCGGGGCAAGGACACCACCCTCACCGAGCTGGCGGTGAGCCTGGCCCGGCTGCTCACCCACGGCGGGAACCGGGTCGGCGCGATCCTCTACGACAACCGGCAGCAGCGGATCCTGCCGCCGCGCACCGGCCGGCTGCACGTGCTGCGCATCGCCCACGAGATCGAGCG
The DNA here is from genome assembly GCF_050948465.1 of Dactylosporangium sp. CA-092794. Lineage (NCBI taxonomy): Bacteria > Bacillati > Actinomycetota > Actinomycetes > Micromonosporales > Micromonosporaceae > Dactylosporangium > Dactylosporangium sp. CA-092794. The sequence goes on from NZ_CP192044.1 coordinate 6,877,735, forward strand.
GGCCGTCGCCCGCACCGCCGAGGCCGGCGCCACCGACCTCGCCGGCATGCTGCACCTCGCGGCGGCCACCGCCCGCCGGCGCGGCCTGGTCTTCGTCGTGTCCGACTTCATCGGCGAGGGCTGGGAGGAGCCGCTGACCCGGCTCACCTTCCGCAACGAGGTGGTCGCCATCCGGGTCGTCGACCCGATCGAGCTGGACCTGCCCGACCTGGGGCTGGTCGTGGTGGAGGACGCCGAGACCGGCGAGCAGATGCTCGTCGACACCGGCGACCCGCAGTTCCAGCAGCGGCTGCGGGCCGAGGTCGACGCGCGGGAGGCCGCCGTCGACGCCGCGCTGCGCCGCTCCCACGCCACCGCCCACCTCGTCGGCACCGACGAGGATCCGCTCGAGGCGCTGGTCGCGATGGTCCGGGCCGCGAAGCGCAGGCGCCGATGAGCGTCCAGCACCCGGGGATCCTCGCCGTCGCTGTCGTCGCCATCCTGGCCTTGATCGGGGGGTACGTCTGGTTGCAGCGCCGGCGCGCCCGCACCCTCGCCGGCACCGGCCTGACCACGGGCCGGCCCCGCCGCGACGCGCTGCGCCGGCACCTGCCCCAGGCGATGTTCCTGACCGCGGCCGGGCTGCTGCTGATCTCCGTCGCCCAGCCGCAGGCGACCCTGCCGGTGGCTCACGCGGCCGGCACCGTCGTGCTCGCCTTCGACGTGTCGAACAGCATGAAGGCCACCGACGTCGCGCCGAGCCGGCTGGCCGCCGCGAAGGCCGCCGCCACCGAGTTCGTCGCGTCCCAGCCCGGCAGCGTGAGCTTCGGCGTGGTCGCCTTCGACCAGGGGGCGCTCACCACCCAGCAGGTCTCCGAGGACCACGACGCGACCACCGCCGCGATCAAGCGGCTGCAGGTCAACGGCGGTACCTCGCTCGGCCAGGCGATCCTGGCCTCGCTCACGGTCATCGCCGGCAAGCCGGTCACCCTGCCCAACCAGGACTCCGGGCAGCCCGAGCCCGACCTGGGGTACTTCGGCAACGCCACGATCGTGCTGCTCAGCGACGGCGAGGACACCGGCGGCCCGGACGCGGTCGCCGCCGCCGGGCTGGCCGCGAAGGCGGGCGTGCGGATCGAGACGGTCGGCGTCGGCACCGTGGAGGGCGCCACCGTCGAGGTCGGCGGCTACCAGGTCGCGACGTCGCTCAACGAGGACCTGCTCACCCAGATCGCGCAGGCGACCGCCGGGTCGTACCACCGGGCCGACAACGCCCAGACGCTGCACGACGTGTATCAGTCGCTGGACCTGCGGCTGACCACCGAGCGCAAGCCGGTCGAGCTGACCGGGGCCGCGGCCGGCATCGCGGTGCTGCTGCTCACGATCGGGGGCATACTGATGACGACCTGGTTCGGACGGATCCTCTGATGTCGCTGACCTGGCCCTGGGCCCTGTGCGCGCTGCTGGCGTTCCCGCTGCTGCTGGCCTACCGGTGGTGGAGCCGCCGGCGGCGCCGGCGGGTCGCGGTGCGCTTGTCCAGCGTCGCTCTCGTGCGGGCCGCGCTGCCCGGCCGCAGCTCCTGGAAGCGGCGGGTGCCGCTGGCCCTGCTCGCCGCCGGCCTGGTGCTGGCCGCGACCGCGGCGGCCCGGCCGCAGGCGTCGGTGGTGGTGCCCGACGACGCGGCCACGATCCTGCTCGCCGTCGACGTGTCCGGCTCGATGTGCTCCACCGACGTCGACCCGAACCGGCTCACCGCCGCCCAGAAGGCGGCCAAGGACTTCATCGACGACCACGACGGCGGGTCGAAGATCGGGCTGGTCGCGTTCTCCGGCACGGCGGGCCTGCTGGTGCCGCCGACCACCGAGAAGGACAAGCTGCTCAAGGCCATCGACGGGCTGCGCACGTCCCGGGGTACGGCCATCGGCCTGGCGATCCTCGCGTCGATCGACGCGATCGCCGAGATCAACCCGGACGTGCCGCCGACCGGCGTCGAGGTCCCCGACAACGGCGGCGCGAGCGGCGCGAACGTCGACTACGAGCCGGACACCATTGTGGTGCTCACCGATGGGCGCAACACTGACGGCGTCGACCCGGTGACCGCCGCCGAGCAGGCCGCGGCCCGGCGGCTGCGGGTCTACACCATCGGCTTCGGCACCGACCAGCCGTCCCCGATGGTCTGCAGCAGCAGCCAGATCAGCGGCGACACGTTCCGCGGCGGGGGCGGCTACGGCGGGTTCCGCGGCTTCGACGGCGCCCGCGGCCGGTTCCAGGACATGGACGAGGAGACGCTGACCAAGATCGCGGAGATGACCGGCGCCAAGTACTTCAAGGCCGAGAACGCCAAGGCCCTCGGCGACGTGCTGCGCGACCTGCCCACCGAGATCACCCTGCAGCACAAGAAGATGGAGATCAGCGTCTACTTCGCCCTCGGCGGCGCGCTGCTCGTGCTGCTGGCGGTGGCCCTGGCCCAGTGGTGGACCCGGGCCCGGCCGCCCGCCCCGCGTCAGTCGTCGTAGTTGTCCGACCGGAAGGCCCTGGCCAGCAGCGACACGATCGCCACGCCGACGACGGCGATGCCGACCTGCACGCCGACGACGAGCCAGTCGTACTGGTTGCCGGCGACGACGAAGTGCCTGTCGCTGTGCAGGTCCCAGCGGTCGGCCGCCCACGTGCCGGCCACCGCCGCGCCCATGCCGATGAGGATCGTGAGAATGATGCCGATCGGCTGCCGGCCCGGCAGCACGATCCGCGCGATGATCCCGATGATCGCGCCGAACACGATCGCCGCAACGTAGTCGTGGAGTTGCACCGGGCTGCCTCCTGCAGACGGGGGTCGACACCTGCATTGTTCCGCTCCCGCGCAACCGGCGCACGCTCACGCGTACGGTGAGGCAATGCAGATGCGGGAACACAGCTTCGACGTGGTGGTGGTCGGCGCCGGGCCCGGCGGCGAGGTCGCGGCGGGCCGGCTCGCCGAGGCCGGCCTGCGGGTGGCGATCGTGGAGGACCGCAAGGTGGGGGGCGAGTGTTCCTACTGGGCGTGCATCCCGTCGAAGGCGCTGCTGCGCCCCGGTGAGCTGCTGGCCGAGGCGCGCCGGGTGCCCGGGGCGGCCGAGGCGGTGACCGGGCCGCTGGACACCGCCGCGGTGCTGCGCCGCCGCGACGAGCTCATCGGCCACCTCGACGACGCCGGGCAGCTGCCGTGGCTGCAGGAGCGCGGGATCGCGCTGTTCCGCGGCCGGGGCCGGCTGGACGGGGAGCGGCGGGTCGTGGTCGGCGACGACGTCCTCGAGGCGCGCCGGGCGGTGATCCTGGCCGGCGGCACCGCCCCGGCGATGCCGCCGATCGAGGGCCTCGCCGACGCGAAGCCGTGGACGAACCGGGAGGCGACCACCTCCGACACGCTGCCGGAGCGGCTGGTCGTGCTCGGCGGCGGCGCGGTCGGGGTGGAGCTCACCCAGGCATACAGCTCGCTGGGCAGCCGGGTCACGCTCATCGAGGGCGAGCGGCGGCTGCTGCCGCGCGAGGAGGAGTTCGCCTGCGTGCAGGTGACGGAGGCGCTCACCGGGCGGGGCGTGGAAATCCGGACGGCGCAGACGGCGGCTTCGGTACGCCGGGACGGCGACGCGGTCGCGGTGACCTTGAGCGACGGCAGCGTGGCTACCGGCGACCAGCTGCTGGTGGCCACCGGCCGGGTGCCGGAGACCGGCGGACTGGGGCTGGACACGGTCGGGCTGCACTCCGGCGGGTACATCACCGTCGACGAGCACACGCGCGTCCCCGGCCACGACTGGCTGTACGTGATCGGCGACCTCAACGGCCGGGCGCTGTTCACGCACATGGCGAAGTACCAGGCGGCGCTGGCCTCGGGGCACATCCTGGGCCGGCCGATGGCGGCGTCGCACCTGGCCGACGGCACCGGCGCCCCGCGGGTGATCTTCACCGATCCGCAGGTGGCGGCGGTCGGGCACACCACGGCGACGGCCGCGGCGGCCGGGCTGGCGGTGCGCGTGGTCGACCTGCCGACGTCGGGCAACGCGGGCGGGTCGTACTACGGCAGCGGCGCGCCGGGCACGAGCCGGTTCCTCGTCGACGAGGAGCGGCAGGTGCTGGTCGGTGCGACGATCACCGGTTCGGAGGTGGCCGACTTCCTGCAGGCGGCGACGATCGCGGTGGTCGGCGAGGTGCCGCTGGGCCGGCTGCGCCACGCCGTGCCGCCGTTCCCGACCCGCAGCGAGATCTGGCTGTACCTGTTCAACGCGCTCGGTCTCTGACGCACGCATCGGTGTCTGTGACAATCGTCGGGTGACCGTTGTCGTGGTGGGTGCCGTGAACGTCGACCTGGTGGTGCGGGTCCCGCGCATCGCGGCGCCGGGCGAGACGGTGATCGCGGCCGGCTCGGGCACCGGGGCCGGCGGCAAGGGCGGCAACCAGGCGGCGGCCGTGGCCCGGCTGGGCGGCGACTGCGCGCTGGTCGCCCGGGTCGGCCCGGACTTCGACCCGGGGTCGCTGGCCGGCGTGGACCTGTCCCGGGTCCGCCGCGACGCCGAGCCGACCGGCCTGGCCGTGGTCCTCGTCGACGACGGCGGCGAGAACGCGATCACGGTGGTGCCGGGCGCCAACGCCCGGCTCTCCCCCGCGGACGTCGACCTGCCCGCCGGCCGCGGGGTGGTGCTGGCCAGCCTGGAGGTGCCGCTGCCGGCGGTGCTGGAGGCGGCCCGCCGGGCGCGCGCGGCCGGCTGGGTGTTCGTGCTGAATCCGGCGCCGGCCCGGCCGCTACCGGCGGAGCTGCTCGCCCTCACCGACGTGCTGGTGCCGAATGAGCACGAGCTGGCCGCGCTGGGCTCCCCGGCCGCGCTGCTGGCGGCGGGGGCGGGCGCGGTGGTGGTGACGCTGGGCGCGGCCGGTTGCCGCGTGCACCGGGCCGGGGAGGTCGTGGACGTGCCGGCCGTGCGGGTAGCGGCGGTGGACACGACGGGCGCGGGCGACGCCTTCTGCGGCACCCTGGCCTGGGCCCTGGATGCGGACCGCCCCCTCGCGGAGGCGGTCCGGCTGGCGTGCGTGGCGGGCGCCCTGGCGACCCGGGCGGTCGGCGCCCGGGCGGCGCTGCCGACCGCGGCGGAGCTGCTGGCCCGGGCCGGGGTGGCCGCGTAGGGCGGTCAGGTGGCGATGTCGGGGTAGGGCAGGCTGTAGCCGGCCAGGCGTTCGGCGTAAAGCTTCTGGAAGGCGAGGGGCTCGGTGTAGTCGCGTTCGAACATGGCGATGAACAGCGTCAAGGTCAGGAACGGGTGCGCGCCGAGTTCGAACAGTTTCGGGTAGTCGTGCGAGGCCAGGGCCTGCCGCTCGGTGTCGTCCAGCCGCAGCCAGGTGGTCGCCTCACCGGTGTGGCAGTTGAGCACCGCCCCACCCAGGTTGGCCTCCCACCACGCCACCGTCCCTACCGGGTCCTCCCGATACCGCTCCACCAACGCCGGATCCCGGTCCACCGTATACAGGAACTTGTCCAACAAATATTTGCTCATGCCGGCGCTCCGTTGGGATACCAGGTGAAGTACGCCTCCATCGTGTGGAACAGGTCGTAGGTGTCGACGTAGTCCGCCTTCGCCCCCGCCCCGGCCACCCCCATCATCAGCATGAAATCCATGAACCCGTGCGTGGCATTCCCCGGCGCGTGCAAACTGTCCAGGGTCACCTCGGCCAGACACCCATCCAGATCCCCACCCGCGATCCACTCCACCGCCCTGGCATCGAACTGCGGGTCCGGGCCGTGCGGCCCGAACTGCCGCGGCCCACCCAACTCCAGGGACAGATGCCCCGTCCCGATCACCGCCACCCGCAGATCACTCGGCCACGACTCGATCATCGACCGCAGCGCCTGACCCAACTGGACGAACCGTTTCGGCTGCGGCAACGGCGGCGCGAAAATATTCGTATACACCGGCACGATCGGCAGATCCGCCTCCGGCCGCAACGTGATGATCGGACACGTCACCGAATGATCAATCCGCAACTCGTTGCTAAACGCCAGATCAAACCCGGCGTCCAACCCGGCCCGCAACAGATACCCCGACAGATCCTCCTGACCCGCCAGGAGCATCCGCGGCAGCCCGAACTCCCGCTCCTCGTTGTACCAGTTCGCGTCATACATCGGCGCCTTACCGATCAGAAACTGCGGCATATTGTCCAGCCACAACTGGTGAAAATGATCCGACCCCACCATGACCAGCACATCCGGGTTCGCCCGCGTCAACGTCTCCCGGAACCGCACAATCTTGCGCACCCACTCATCAGCAAACGGCGGACGATCCTCCCCCACCGCCGTACTCGCCTTGTAATAGAACGGATGATGCGTCGAGGCGATCACCGCGACCAGCTCAGCCACGATGCCCTCCTTCCTCAGCTGGGGTGTACACCGCGTTGCGATCCACCGTGCGGTAAATCTCCAAACCCAACCCGGTCCGCTGCTCCTCCGCCAAATGCCCCAACAACCCCGCCGCCCGCGCCAGCAACGCAAACCCCCGCAACATCCCCACCGGCAACCCCAGATCCGCCAGCGCCGCACCACACACCCCGGCGCCGTTGAGCGGCAACGCCCGGCCCAGAATCGCCGGGTGGACCCGCCCGACCGCCTCGAACAACCGCAGATGCGGCCCCCGCAACCCCTCCTCCTCCGCAATCCCGATCAGCACCGGGGTCCGCGGGTCCCGCACCTTGTGCACCGGATGCCCCAACCCCGGCACGAACCGCCTCGCCGCGCGGGCCTCGGTCACCGCAGTCGTCGCGAGGGCGTCCCAGCCCGCGTCGTCGGCGGGCAGCGCGTCGACCCCGGCGAGGACGTCGGCGAGGAACCGGCCGCAGTCCTCCGTGACACCGAGGAACCGGGAGCCGCCGCCGAGCAGGCCCGCGGCGAGGGCGCCCTGCAACGCTTCGGGGGCTGAGGCGTAGGTGACCCGGGCGGCGATCGCGGTCGGGGTGAACCCGTGATCCGCCAACGCCACCAGCACCGTCTCGAACACCCGGCACTGCCCCCGGGTCGGACGCCGCCCGGCCACCAGCCAGAACGCCAGCTCACCGAACCCGACCTTCCCCATCAGATCGGCGGCCAGATCCTGCCCCAGCACCCGGATCTCATCCGCCTCCGACGTGCCGATCCCGGTCGGGAACCTCAACCCTTCAACCACTGCCGGATCTCCTCCCCATGCTCATCCAACCCCGGCGGCGGCAACTCATACCGCGCCGCACTCCCCGAAAACCGGATCGGATGCCGAATCCCCGGCACCCCACCCGTCACCACCACCGGCGCCAACCCCAACTCCTCCGCCAACGCCACCCCACCATCAATCGTGTTGATCGGCGCACACGCCACCCCCGCCGCCGTCAACACCCGAAACCACTCCTCCTTCGACCGCGTGGCGAGGCGCTCCACCAGGATCGGGCGCAGCGCCTCCCGGTTCGCGGTCCGGTCCTGATTCCGGCCGAACCGCGGATCCGACAGCAGTTCCTCCAGGCCCAGGACCTGGCACAGTTTCGCGAACTGCCCGTCATTCCCGGCGATCACGATCAGCTCCCCGTCCGCGGTGGGGAGCGGTTCGTAGGGGAACAGGCTCGGGTGGGCGTTACCCATCCGGAACGGCACCGTCCCACCCGCCACATACCCACTGGCATGATTCACCAGGCCGGACAGGGCTGAGGACAACAGATTCACCTCGACATGCTGCCCCACACCCGCCGACTCCCGATGCCGCAACGCCGCCAAAATCCCGATCGTCGCATGCAACCCCGCCATCACATCGAACACCGAAATCCCCGCCCGGAACGGCGGCCCATCCGCATCCCCGGTCAAACTCATCAACCCCGAGACCGCCTGCACCATCAGGTCATAACCCGGCAGCGACGCCCCCGCACCCGACCCGAAACCACTGATCGACGCGTACACCAGGCCGGGGTTCGTCTCCGCGAGCGTGTCGAAGTCCAAACCGAAGCGACGCAGACCGCCCGGCTTGAAATTCTCGATCAACACATCCGCGCGGGCCGCCAACTCACGCGCCGCGGCCAGATCCTCCGCCACCCGAAAATCCAACACGATCGACCGCTTGTTCCGATTGATCCCCAGGTAGTACGTCGACACCCCATCCCGCACCGGCGGCATCCACGTCCGCGTGTCATCACCACCCGGACCCTCCACCTTGATCACATCGGCGCCCAGGTCGGCCAGCAGCATCGTGGCGTAGGGGCCCGCGAGGATCCGCGAGAAGTCGGCCACCAGCAGCCCGTCGAGAGGACCCACGTAACCTCCTGACCGCCCAGCGGACGAGTGTCCGCAAGTCGTTGACACCATACAACACCGGGATGAGAATGCCAGCACCCGACCAATCTGACCGCCAGGCGGACCAACGTCCGAGATTGGAGCCTCTCGATGACTGCCGTGCTCTTCCGCAACGGCCTGGTCCTCACCATGGACGACGCGCATACCATCCTCACCGGCGCCGACGTGCTGATCGTCGACGACCGCATCGCCGAGATCGGGGTCGGCCTCACCGCACCCGAGGGCGCCCAGGAGATCGACGCCACCGGCGGGATCATCATGCCCGGGATGGTGGACACCCACCGGCACATGTGGCAGACCGCCATGCGTGGCTACGGCGCCGACTGGACCCTCACCCAATATTTCGTCTGGTACTACCTCGAGTCCGGCAAGCACTTCCGGCCCGAGGACATCCACGCCGGCAACGTGCTGGCCGCCTGGGAGGCGCTCGACGCCGGCGTGACCACGACCGTCGACTGGTCGCACGGCCTGCAGACCACGCAGCACGCCGACGCCGCCGTCGACGCGCTGCAGTCGGTGCCCGGCCGGTTCGTCCTGGCCTACGGCAACATCCAGCAGGGGCCGTGGCAGTGGTCGGCCGCGCCCGAGTTCCGCGACTTCGTCAACCGCCGCATCACCGGCAGCGACATGCTGGGCTTCCAGATGGCCTTCGACGTCACCGGCGACCCGACGTTCCCGGAGAAGGCGGCCTTCGAGGTGGCGCGCGACCTGGGCGTGCCGGTGACCACGCACGCCGGCGTCTGGGGCGCCACCAACGACGACGGCATCCGGCTCATGCACGAGCACGGCTTCATGACCCCGCAGACCATCTACGTGCACGCGGCGACGCTCACGCACGACTCGTACCACCGCATCGCCGCCACCGGCGGCTCGGTCTCGGTGTCGACCGAGAGCGAGCAGAGCGCCGGCCAGGGGTACCCGCCCACCTGGACGCTGCGCGACCACGAGATCCCGGTGTCGCTGTCGATGGACACCAGCGTGTGGTGGAGCGGCGACCTGTTCTCCGCCATGCGGACCACGCTCGGCGCCGACCGGTCCCGCGAGCACCTGCAGGCGCACGAGCGCGCGGAGACCGTCACCCACGTGCACCTGCGGGCCGAGCAGGTGGTGGACTGGGCGACCCGCGGCGGCGGCCGGGCGCTCGGCCTCGACGACAAGATCGGCAGCCTGGAGCCGGGCAAGAAGGCCGATGTCGTACTGCTGAAGAACGACGCCTCGCCGGTGATGTTCCCGATTCTCAATCCCTACGGCCACGTCGCCTTCCAGGCGCAGCGCGGCGACGTGCACACCGTCGTCGTCGACGGCCGGGTGGTCAAGCACGAGCACCGGCTGGTCGGCGCCGACCTGGCGAAGGTCCGCGCCGACGTGGAGCAGACCGTCGAGTACCTCGTCGACACCATGGGCCGGGAGGCCTGGGCGAAGGGCATGAACCCCGACGTCCCGGAAACCAAGGTCATGGACAATCCCTACACCTACACCGAATGGGACGCCGGCTCCGCGCAGTGGAAGCATGGGACGGCGGACTGAGAGGAGCTTCATGGCGCGCGACGCGGGACCGGACTTCATCGAGGCCCTCGCCCGCGGGCTCGACGTGCTGCGATGCTTCCGGGCGGGCCGCCCATTGATGACGCTGAGCGAGATCGCGGCCGAAACCGGGCTGGCCCGCCCCACCGTCCGGCGCATCCTCATCACGCTGGAGCAGCTCGGCTACGTCCGCTCGGCCGAGCGGGACTTCGCGCTCACCCCGCGGGTGCTCGAGCTGGGCATGGCCTACGTCAACGCGCTGAGCATCTGGGAGGTCGCCCGCCCGCACATGCTGCGGCTCGTCGAGCAGACCGGCGAGTCGACCTCCATGGCCCAGCTCGACGGCAGCGACATCGTCTACGTCGCCCGGGTGGCGGTACCGAAGATCGTCACCCTGGCCGTCACCATCGGCACCCGCTTCCCGGCGCCCGCCACGTCGATGGGCAAGGTCCTGCTCGCCGCGCTCACGCCCGACGAGCTGACCGCGGTCCTCGCCGAGCCGGGCCGCTCCGGCATCGACCCGCGCTGGCATCCGGACCGGGCCGAGCTCGACGCGGCCCTGCGCGAGGTGCGGGCCAAGGGCTGGGCGATGGCCGACCAGGCCCTGGCCCCCGGCATCCGGTCGGTGGCCACCGGGGTCCGCGACGGGGACGGCCGCGCGGTGGCCGCGCTGAACGTCACCGTGCACGCCGCCGAGACGTCGACGGAGCGGCTGACCGAGCACCACCTGCCGCTGCTGCTGCGCGCCGCCGCGGACATCAGCCACGACTGGGCCCGCCGGGGCTCGGTCCCGCTGACCGTGGGCGGGGTCACTCCGGGTGGCGGGCCGCCTCGACCGTGAGGGTCACCGGGCCGACGCCGATGGTGTCGCCCGGTGACAGCGGGACGGCGCCGCGCAGCGGGCGGTCGTTCACCGTCGTGCCGTTGGTGGAGCCGAGGTCGCGCACGGTCAGCGCCGTGCCGTCGTACTGCAGGCAGGCGTGCCGGCGGGACACGCCCTCGTCGCGCAGCCGCAGGTCGGCCTGGCGGCCCCGGCCGATGACCGTGGCGCCGGACTGCACCGTGTAGCGCCGGCCGTCGTTCATGCGCAGGCCCACGCCGCGGCCGGCCTCGTCGGCGGGGCTGGTGCGGCCCTTGCGGACCTCGGCCTCGACCCGGACCGAGCCGGGCTCGACCGTGTCGTCGGCGAAGACCTCGACGACGACCTCGTCGCAGACGCTCCAGCCCTGCTCGGCGAGGTAGGCCGCCTGCGCGCCGGCCAGCGCCGCGGCCCGGTCGCGCACGTCGGCGTGGTCGGCCGGGGCGACGAGGAGCAGGTAGCGGTTCGGGGCCAGGGTCTGCTCACCGACGTCGGCCTCGCGCCGCATCGCCTGCCGGATCGCCTCCTCGCTCATCACCCCGCGAGTCTAGAACCCTCGTAGGCGGCCCTGGTCAGCCCGACCAGGTCGGCCAGGTGCGCGGGCGGGTCGTCGCGCCACCAGGCCAGCCAGACGTCGATCGGCGGGGCGTCGCGGACCCGGCGGTAGGCCACGCCGGGGCGCGGGTTCTGGTTCGCGGTCGCCTCGGACGTGATGCCGACCGCCTGCCCGGCCGCGATGAGGGTGAGCCACTCGTCGACGCCGTGCGTGCGGCGCACGGCGGCCGGCCCCGCGCCGGGGCCCCACAGATCGGGCGTGGTGGTGCCGGTGCGATCGTCGATGGCGACGGTGTACCGCACGAGGTCGTCCAGCCGCACCGTGCGCCGCCGGGCCAGGGCGCTGTCGGTGGAGACCGCCGCGTAGCGGGTCTCGGTGCCGACGAGGGCCGTGTCGAAGCGCCCGTCGGCGAGGGCCCGGCGGATCACGGCCACGTCGGCGCCGCCGTCGCTGAGCCCGGCGGTGGGCGTGTTGGAGTAGGCGAACACGAGCGGTACCGACGGATGCCGCTGCGCCCAGGCCCGCTGCAGGCGCCGGGTGTGCTTGCCCATCGCCGCCCAGGCGTAGCCGACCCGCAGCTCGGTGCGCGAGCGCTCCACCACCCGGCGCAGGTGCGCCACCTCGTCGAGCACGGCCCGGGCCCGGGCCAGCACCTGCGTGCCGGCGGCGGTGAGGCGCACCTGGCGGGTGGTGCGGGCGAGCAGCCGGGCGCCGAGGGTCGCCTCGAGCGCCGCGACCGCGCGCGACACCGCCGCCTGCGACACGCCCAGCGCGCCCGCCGCGTCGGTGAACGTGCCGGCGTCGACCACCGCCACGAAGGCGCGCAGCTGCCGCAGCTCGAGATCCATGCGCCCAGCGTATAGACGGCGCGCCGGGCGCATTTCTCCCCGGCCGGGTACGGGGCCCAGACTGGCCCTCGTGAGCAGGCTGAACCTCGACACCCGCGGCGCCCTGGCGACCATGGCGGCCAGCGCCGCCAGCAACCAGGCGGGCGCCGCCCTCGGCGCGCGCGCCTTCGGCACCCTCGGCCCGGCCGGGGTGGTCGCCGTGCGCCAGTTCGTCGCCGCCGCCGTGCTGCTGCCGGTGGCCCGGCCGAACCTGCGCCGCTTCACCTGGGCCCAGTGGTGGCCGACGCTGCTGCTCGGCGTCGTCTTCGCGATCATGAACCTGAGCCTGTACACCGCCATCGACCGGGTCGGCCTCGGCCTCGCGGTGACCCTGGAGTTCCTCGGCCCGCTCGCCGTGGCGCTGGCCGGCTCGCGCACCGGCCCCGACCTGGCCTGCGCCCTCGTCGCCGGCGCCGGCGTCTACGTGCTGGTGCTGCCCGGGCCGAGCAGCGACTACCTCGGCGTGGGCATGGGCCTGCTCGCCGCGGCGTGCTGGGCCGGGTACATCCTCCTCAACCGCCTGCTCGGCGCCCGCCTCCCGGGCCTGCAGGCGCCCGCCGCGGCCACGGCCGTGTCCGCCACGCTCTACCTGCCGGTGGCGGTCGTGCTGTTCCTGCAGGGCCGCTTCGGCCTGGCCGGGCTCGGCTTCGCGATCGGCACCGGCGTGCTGTGCTCCGTCGTCCCATACGCCGCCGATCTGGTCGCCCTGCGCCGCGTGCCGCCGCGCTTCTTCGGCCTGCTGCAGAGCATCCACCCGGTCTTCGCGGCGGCGGCCGGCGCGGTGATCCTCGGCCAGGTCCCGGCGCCGCACGTGTGGGTCGGCATCGCCGTCGTCGTGGCCACCAACGCCACCGCGGCCGGCCTCGCGGCCGCCCGCGCCGCCCGGCTCCCGGCCCCCGTCCCGGCGACGTGACCGCCGAGGCGGGCGCTGCGACACGCCATGTGTATGTTTGCCTACGCGGGGTAAGGCACCTCTGCCCGCCTCGGCTCTGCCGGGGTTTCACGGCGGGTGAGGGTGGGCAGGCGGCGCGAGGTTCGTCGCCGCCGACCACGCCCGACGCGCCTGGGTCCGCCCCGGGCCCGCCGGGGTTTCGCGGCGGGTGAGGGTGGGTAGGCGGCGCGCCGTGAAGGACGAGCGGACCCCGGGCGGGGCGGTGAGCGGGATCGACCTGGGGGCCATCGCCGCGTTCCGGGCCGGGCGCCTCGACCGCGCCGCCCAGGCCACGCTCGCCGACCAGGTCGCGATACTCATCGGGCAGCCGGAGCCGCCGGCCACGCCGATCGCCTCCGCGCTGCGTCGCATCCTCGAGGGGATCGGCGGCGACGAGGCGCTGCTGGCCTGGCTGGACGGGTTTCCCGGGCGGCCGCGGCTCGTCGCGCGCATCCTCGGGCTGGTCGCGCTGCTCGACCGGTTCGGCGACCGGTGGCCGGTCGTCGAGGCGCTGCGGGAGCTGCGGGAGCGCACGCCGTACCCGCCCGGGCTCGCCGGCCACCTGCCGGCGCTGACCGACGCGGACAACCTGCCCGGGCTCGGCGGGGAGATCAAGATGCTGCTCGGCGAGGAGGAGACGGCCGCCGCCGGCCGGGTGGCGCGCGCCGCCGCCGGGCTGCTGTGCGACCTGGCGCCGCGGGTCGCGCGGGCACCGGGGCTCGAGGACCTCGGTTCGCTCGCCGAGCGAGCCGAGCGAGGGATCTCCGAGGCGCTGCGCGCCTACCGATAGCGCGGTGCGGCGGTGGTGGGATGCTGTAAGGAGCGGCGCGGAGAACGTACCGAGGGGAGTACGGCCATGAGCGCGACCAAGCACTGGACCGTGGACATCGCCATCGGCGAGCACGACGGGCGGACCCACGCGGAGGCCCGCCTGAACGGCGAAGACGACACGCTACTCACCGGCACCGGGGACGCCCGGTGCAACCCGGCCGACGACGACATCCCGGAGATCGGCGACGAGCTCGCCGTGGCCCGGGCGCTGTCGGATCTGGGGCATCAGCTGCTGCTGACCGCGGCGGCGGACATTCAGGCCATCACCGACGAACCGGTGCGCATCGCCGGTTGAGCTGGAGGTTATGCCATGACCAATGCCACGAACGACGCCAGGATCACCGACCTCGGTCCCGTGGGGGTGTGGCTCGGCCCGTTGCGCGCCGCGCCGGTCGACACCCAGCGCCAGGCCGTCACCCGGTTCGAGGAGCTGGGCTACGGGTCGGTGTGGGAGGGCGAGGGCGTGGGCAGCAACGACGTCTTCGTGCAGGAGGCGGTGTGGCTGTCCGCGACCCGGCGGATCGTGGCCGGGTCCGGCATCGCGAATATCTGGGCGCGGCACCCGGGGACGGCCCGGGCCGCCGCGGCCACGCTCGGCGAGGCGTGGCCGGGCCGGTTCATCCTCGGCCTGGGCGTGAGCCACGCGCCGATGGTCAACCGGTCGGGGCAGAAGTACGAGCGGCCGCTGGACCGGATGCGGGAGTACCTCGACGGCTTCGGCGACCGCCCGTTTCCGGTGCCGGTGGTCCTCGCCGCGCTGCGCCCGCGGATGCTGGAGCTGGCCGCGGAGCGCACCGACGGCGCGCACACCTATTTCGTGCCGCCGGAGCACACCGCCCAGGCCCGCGAGGTGCTCGGCCCGGACCGGCTGCTCCTGCCCGAGCAGGCCGTCGTCCTGGAGACCGACCCGGCCACGGCCCGCGCGACCGCCCGCCGCCACACGGCGTTCTACCTGCAGATGCCGAACTACGTGAACAACCTCAAGCGGCTCGGCTTCACCGACGACGACCTGGCCGACAACGGCAGCGACCGGCTCGTCGACACGATCGTCGCCTGGGGCGACCCGGAGACGGTCGCGGCCCGGATCCGCGCCCACCTCGAGGCCGGCGCGGACCACGTGCTGATCCAGCCCCTCGCCGCCGACATCAAGGATGCGGTACACCAGCTGGAGGAGCTCAAGCCCGTCCTCGACCGCTAGGCGCCGGCCGGGCGGCCGTATGTCTCCGTGATCATGATGCCCGTGGTGACCACATCACGGGTTTGTCATGATCCCGGAGACTTGCGGTACACGGGTGTACATCACCGCTCCGTGATCATCAAAAACCGTTGGTGTCGCAGCCGGTGCGGCATGATCGCGGAGACTTCCGGTCGCTACGGCGTGCAGCGCCCGGAATGTGGGACCTGATCGCGGACCGCGCTCGCGTGGGCGCCTGGACGCGCAGGCCGGGCAACGAGGCCGCCGACGGGCATGGCGGCACCGGTGGTGCGGGTTCGCGAGTGGCGTGGGGTTGCGGGAGGGGTGCCGAGGTAGCACGGTGGCCGCAGGCGGAGCACCACGGCCGTGGCGGCGCTGGTGGTGCCGGTTCGCGGGTGGCGCGGGGTTCCGGGGGCGGAGCACCACGGCCGTAGCGGCACCGGTGGTGCCGGTTCGCGAGTGGCGCGGGGTTCCGGGGCGGAGCACCGCGGCCGGGCCGCTACTCGTAGTCCTGGCCGCAGCGCGCCAGGTCGGCCAGGTCGCCCCACTCGACGACGTCGACCGGCCAGCCGCCCGGCTCCGGCGCGAGCCGGACGAGGTCCACCACCGGGGCGGGCACCGGCACCCGGATGCCGTCCTCCTCGGACCAGCCGCCGAGCGTCCCGGCCATCCCGCACTCCAGGTACGACATCGGATCGAAGTTGTACCACCGGCCGCCGGTCGCCCGGCGGCACCCGTCCGCCCGCGGCGCGTCGACGCCGAACACGGCCTGGTCGTCCACCGGCGCCCGCTCGGCGAAGTCGGCCAGGTCGGCGATCTGCGACAGCACCACGGCCTCCCAGTCCCGAAACGTCTCCGGCTCGTCGGCGTCGGCCTCGGCGGGCCGCAGGTCCGCGGTGCGCCAGGCCGGGTCCGGCGGTGGGGCCTCGATCGCCGCGGCCGCCGCGACCATCGCCGCGATGTCGTCCAGGTCGAGCCGCTCCCGGCCGGCCAGCTCCCGCCCGACCCGCCACCACGCGCGCAGGAACTCCTCCAGGCCGCGCCCCGCGGCCCGCATCCGCTCACCGTCGCCGACGAGCCGGTTGTACAGGTCGCGGTTGGTGCGGCACGCCGGCTCGCCGGGCCCGTCGACCCGCACCTCGCCGGCGCCGGCCACCCGCAGCGTCAACGCGTGCGCCAGCGCGGCGACCCGGTCGTCGAACGCCCCGGCCGACGCCCCGTCGCGCCACACCTGCCACACCGCCACGCCGGTCACGCTACCGCTCCGCGGCGCGGACGCCAGGCAGGATCGGGCCATGATCTCCGACCCGGATCTCGCGAAGATCGGCACGCTGAAGACCGTGGTGTTCGACGCACCGGACATCGGCCGCCTGGCCGCGTTCTACCAGGAGTTCGCCGGCTGGCACCCGCGGGCCGGTGACGAGGACGACTGGATCACGCTGACCACCGGCGACGGCTGGCGGATCGGGTTGCAGCGGGCCACCGACCACGTCCCGCCGCGCTGGCCGGACCCCGCCGCGCCGCAGCAGGCCCACCTCGATCTGCGGGTGCCCGACCTGGCCGCGGCCACGGCCCGGGCCGAGGGGCTCGGCGCCACCGTGCTGCGCCGCACCGAACGGTGGCACACCCTGGCCGATCCGGCCGGTCACCCATTCGACCTGTGCCTGAACCCGGACGACCCGCGGACCATCCTGGCGGGCGTGATGCTCGACTGCCCGGACGCCAAGGCGCTGAGCCACTTCTACGCCCGGCTGCTCGGCAAACCGGTCACCTACGAGGCCGGCGGGATGGCGATGATCGGCGAGGACAGCGCTCAGCCGGTGATGTTCCAGCAGGTCGACGGCTACATCGCGCCGCGCTGGGGCGACCCGGCCTACCCGCAGCAGGTGCACCTCGACGTGACCGTCACCGACGTCGGCGCCGCCGAGCGGGCCGCGCTGGGGCTCGGCGCGGTGCGGCTGGACGGTGCCGGGCCGACCTGGCGGGTCTACGCGGATCCCGCCGGAAAGCCGTTCTGCCTGGTGTGGAGCGTCTAGGCAGGTCGGAGCCGATCCCGGACCGCGGCCACCGCGGCGACCACCCGGTCCAGCTCGCCGCGCAGCTCCGCGAGGGCGGCCGGGGCGTCGTCGGGCAGGCCGGTGCGGGCGCGGGTCTCCAGGGTGCCGCTGAGCCGGGCCAGCGCCGACGCGCCGACGTTGCCGGCGGCGCCGGTCAGGGTGTGCGCGGCGCCGACGATGGCGGGCGCGTCGCCCCGGTCGACGGCGTCGGTGAGGCGGGCCATGGTGTCCGGGGCCTTCTCGCAGAAGCCGCCGAGCACCCGGTCGACCAGCGCCCGCTCCTGCGGCGACGGCGGATCGTCGACCAGGTCCCGCACCCGGGCCAGGATCGCGTCCTCGATGGCACCCGCCGAGACAGCCAAAGAAACCGACGCAGCCGAGACAGCCGAAGAAACCGACGCAGCGGAGGCAGCCGAAGAAACCGACGCAGCGGAGGCAGCCGAAGCAGCCGAGACAGCCGGTGGAACCGGTGGTGCCGGCGGGGAAACCGGGACCAGCGTAAGGGAGCGCAGGGCCTGCGCCAGGTCGGCGGGGCGGACCGGCTTGGTCAGGTAGTCGTCCATGCCGGCCGCGTGCCCGGCGGCGCGGTCCTCGACCAGCGCGTTCGCGCTCAGGGCGACGATGTACGGCTGCCGGTCCGCGGGCAGCTCCGCCCGGATGCGGCGGGTCGCGTCGAGGCCGTCGAGGACCGGCATCTGCACGTCCATGAGCACCGCGTCGTACCGCACCCGCCACACCGCCTCGAGCGCCTCCGCGCCGTTGGCCACCACGTCGGCCCGGTGCCCCAGCCGGGCCAGCATCATGGTGGCGACGGTCTGGTTCACCTGGTTGTCCTCGGCCACCAGGATCCGCAGCGGGCGCGCCGGCGGTACCCCCGCGGCGGCATCGGCGGCGGCCGGCGCCTTCGCCCCCGGGCGCCCGTTCAGCACCCGGCCCAGGGCGGCGTGCAGGGCGGTGGCCCGGGCCGGCTTGGTCAGCACCGCCGCGAAGTGCTCCAGGCGCTCGCGGTCGCCGTGCCAGTTGACGGAGCTGAGCAGGATGAGCGGTAGGTCGGCCGTCCGGGGCACCGCATGCAGCCGCTCCGCCAGCGTCGCCCCGTCGACGTCCGGCATGTGCATGTCCAGCAACGCCACGTCGTAGTGCTCGCCCGACGCGACCAGGTCCAGCGCCGCCGCCGCGGACCCGACGGCGGTGCACGTCATGCCCCACCCGGCCAGCTGCGCGCGCAGGACCCGCCGGTTGGCGGCGTTGTCGTCGACGACGAGCGCGTTGCGCCTGGACAGGCCGGGCGGCGCGGCGGACGCGGCCGGCGGCTCCGGGGAGACCCGCAGGACGGCGGTGACGGTGAAGGTCGAGCCGGTGCCGGGCCGGCTGGTGACGGTGACGTCGCCGCCCATCGCGCGGGCGAGCCGCCGGCTGATCGCCAGGCCCAGGCCGGTGCCGCCGTGCGTGCGGGTGGTCGACGCGTCGACCTGGCTGAACGAGCGGAACAGCCGGTCCATCCGCTCGGCCGGAATGCCGATGCCGGTGTCGGTGACGTCGAGGCGCACGCCGATCCGCCCGGGCCCGCCCGAGCCCGGGGCGTCCGCGGCGGGGGCGAAGGTGTGGCCGGACACGACGACCTCGCCGGTGCTGGTGAACTTCACCGCGTTGGACAGCAGGTTGACCAGGACCTGCCGCAGCCGGGTGATGTCGCCGCGCAGCGGCGGGCACTCCCCGACGTCGGCGACGAGCTCCAGGCCCTTGGCTGCGGCGGGCACCGCGACCAGGGCGAGGGCGCTGTCGACGCACTCGCGCAGGTCGAACACGGCGTCCTCGAGCTCCAGCTGGCCCGCCTCGATCTTGGAGAAGTCCAGGATGTCGTTGATGATGGTGAGCAGCGCCTCGCCGCTGTCGCGCACGGTGTTGGCCAGCTCCCGCTGCTCGTCGCTGAGCTCGGTGTCCAGCAGCAGCCCGCTCATGCCGATGACGGCGTTCATCGGGGTACGGATCTCGTGGCTCATGGTGGCCAGGAACGCCGACTTGGCCTGGGCCGCCGCCATCGCCTCGTCGCGGGCCCCCAGCACCACCCGGGTGGCCCGCCCGACCGCGTCGGCCATCTCGGCGACCTCGGCCGGGCCGCGCACGACCGGCACGCCGACCGGTTCGCCGGTGGCCACCCGCCGGGCGGCCGCGGTCACCGCGGCGAGCGGCCGGGACACCTTGCGGGTCGCCCACCACGCGCCGGCGGCGGTGACCAGCGCGGTGCCGAGCGTGAGACCGATGATCCACTGCCGGGTGGCGGCCGCCGCCGCCTCGGTGTGGCGCTGGTCGGCGGCCAGCTCGGTCGCCTGGTCCTCGCTCATGTCGTCGAGGACGTCCTCGATCAGGGCCATGTCGGTGGCGCCGCGGTCGGTGTCCACCAGCTGCTGGGCGGCGGCGAACCCCTGGCTGCGGCGCAGCTCGACGGTCTCGGCCAGCTCGGCGAGCTTGTCGTCCAGCGGCCCGCGCAGGCGCCGCAGCGTCTCCTGCTGGGCGGCGTCGCCGCGGGTGCCGCTCTCCAGCCGGCCCAGCGTGTCGTCGATGCCGGTCACGGCGGTGGTGTACGGCGCGAGGTACTGCTCGTCGCCGGTGATGACATAGCCGCGCTGGCCGCGCTCGGCGTCCTGCAACTGCCCGCGCAGCAGCTCGACGTCGGCGGCCACCGCGTGGTTGGCCTCGACCTGGGTGCGCGCGTCGAGCAGGATGCCGATGCGCGCGTACGCCGTGGCGCCGACGAGCAGCAGCCCGGTGATGGCCAGCAGGTATCCGGCGGCGAGCAGTCGCGCCACCGTCCACCCGCGCCGCGCGGGCCTGTCCACGTCCGAAGTACCTCCGCCCCCCGTAGCGTCACCGGTCCTATCGCCCGGCGGCGGGCACAGTTGAGTACCGTTGGAGCGTGACCGAGCGGCGGCCGTGGGGTTCCCTGGAATCCGGCACGATGGCCGTGCTGTGGGCCGCGCCCGGTCCGCTCACGCCCGCGCAGGTGCAGGAGGCGCTCGGCGGCGAGCCGGCGTACAACACCGTGCAGACGATCCTGACCCGGCTGCTGGAAAAGGGCCTGGTGCGGCGCGGCCCCAGCCCGGAGGCCGGGCGCGGCCGCCGCGGCTTCGTCTACTGGCCCACGCACGACGCCGCCATCGCCGCGGCCCGGCGGATGCGCGCGGTGCTCGACGGCCCCGGCGACCGCCGCGCGGTGCTGCGCCAGTTCACCGCCGGCCTCGACCCGGCCGACGCCGAGCTGCTGCGCGCGCTGCTGCGCGACGGCGACCCGGACCCGTCGTGACCTGGCTCGTCTACGTCCCGCTGCTGATCCCGGCCCTGCTGGCCCCGCTGGCCCGGCGGGCCGCCCGCGCCCTGGCCGCCGGCGCCGGCCTCGCCGCCGCCTCCGCCACCGGGTGCCTGATCCTGCTGACCGCCACGCTGCTCGACGACCTGCCGGCGCTGGAGCGCTACAACGAGCACCTGTCGGCGCCCGGCCGGGCCCTGCCGGAGCCGGTCCCCGACGGTGTCGGGGCGGCCGCGGCGGCGCTGCTGGCCTGGGTGGCCTGGCGCGTGGCCGCCGAGGTCGCCGCACCATGGCCGCCCTGCACGCCGCCGGTGACCCGCACGACGGCCTGCTGGTCGCGGACTGGGCGGACCCGCACGCGGTGGCCGTGCCGCCGGCCCGCGGCCGGGCCGGCCACGTGCTGGTGACCAGCGGGCTGCTCCGGCTGCTCGACCCGGCCGAGCGCGGTGCCGTGCTCGCCCACGAGCGGGCCCACCTGGCCCACGGCCACCACCGCACGGCCGCGGCCGGCACCGTGGCCGCCGCCGCCCATCCCCTGCTGCGCGGCGTGGCCGCGACCATCGACCTGCTGGTGGAGCGCAGCGCCGACGAGACGGCGGCGGCCGCGGTGGGCTCCCGCCCGCTGGTGGCCCGGACCATCGCCCGGGTGGCCCTGGCCGCCCACGCCGCGCCGGGCCCGGCCTTCGGCGGCTCCGACGTGCGCCACCGGGTCGAGGCGCTGACCGCGCCCGCCGGCCGCCGCGGCGCGCCGACGCTCGCCGCCACGGTCACCCTCGCCCTGCTGTCGATGGCCGCGACGACGGGCGCGGCGGCGGCCTTCGTGCGCGTGGCCCAGGTCTGGATCGCCGGCCGGTAACCCGCCGGCCGCCGCTATGTCCATCCGGCGCCCTGGACCCGGTCGCCGCCGACCCGCCGGTATCGTCTGCGGCCATGACGTTCGCCGGGACGCCCAGGCCGCCGCTGCGGTGGTACCACGCCGAGACCGAGCTCGACGATTTCGCCATCGTCACGTTCCGGGCCGGGACCGCGGCGGTCGCGGCGCACCTGCCGGACGGGTTCGCGCCGCGGGAGCTCACGTTCGACGACGGGAGCACCGGCACGCTGGTGTCGGCCGTGGCGTTCGCCGACCGGGACTTCCACTTCCGGTTCTGCCCGCCGGTGGCGATCTCCTGCGGGCAGATCAACTACCGGGCGTATGTCACCGCGCACGGCCGGCCCGGCGTCTGGTTCTTCCACACCAGCCTCGACCATCCCGTCGTGGCCGTGCCGCGGGTGCTGTGGGGCATGCCGTGGCGGCGCAGCGCGATCCGGATCGACGCCGGCTGGGGCGAGCGCGCCGGGCGCTGGCGGCTCACCGCGACCGACCCCGCGGGCACCGCCGCCTGCGAGGCGACCGAGACCGGTGAGGTACCCGAGCGCCTGGACGGATTCGCGGGGCGCGATGAGTGGCTGGAGTTCCTGACCCACCCCACCTCCGGCTGGTACGCCCGCCGCGACGGGCGGATCGGCGAGTACAGCATCTGGCACCCGCCGATGGCGCCGCGCCTGCTGCTCGCCGGCGGGGCCCGCTTCCCCCGCTTCGAGGCGCTCGGCCTGACCGGGCCGGGCGGCGCGCCGCATTCCGTGCTCGCCCAGGCCGGCCTGCACTTCGACATCCACACGCCGCCGCGGCGGTACCGGACGCGCCACCCCTGACGGCGCGGGCGTGCCCAGGGCGCCCGGGCACCCTGGGCACGGCTCGGGGCCGGCGCCGCGTCAGGCGTTGATCGCGTCGAGCGCCTTCTTGAGCGCCGCCGGCTCGCTGGGCTTGCGCGGCGCGCCGGGGCGCAGCTCCAGCATCCGGGCGCCGATCTCCTGCAGCTGGTGACGCCCGAGGCCCTCGCGGACCTTCGGGAACCACTCCTGCTCCTCCTCGTCGATGTGGTGCGTGACGTTCTCGATGAGGACGGTGACCTTGGCGTTGTAGTGCTCGTCCCCGGGCTCCATCGTGGACAGCTCCAGGCACAGCACGTCGGCGACGTGGTGCTCCTCGTAGGACTCGAGCACGTCCTCGTCGAGGTCGGGCAGCAGCCGGCGCACCTCCGGGTACATGACCTCGTTCTCGAGGTACGTGTGCACGGTCAGCTCGGCGAGGATCTGCTCGACGATCTTGGCCTTCTTGGCGGCCGGGCCGTCCTCGTTCGCCTGGAACTCCTTGAAGAGACGCTTGACGGTCTTGTGATCGTCCTTGAGCATCACGATCGCATCGGTGGACATCGGCTCTCCTTCAGTGCCTCGCGCAGCCTTGGCTCCCGCAATACCCTCCGCCGGAGCAGCACAAACGGCGCCGGCGAGGCGGAACACGCCGAGCCGCTGAGTGGCCCGGGTCAGCGCCACGTAGAGGTCGCTCGCCCCGCGCGGCGACTCCGCCACGATCCCGTCCGGGTCCACGACCACCACCCCGTCGAACTCCAGCCCCTTGGCCTCGGCGACGGTCAGCAGCACCACGGGCCGCTCCAGGTCGAGGCGGTCCGCGGCCAGGCCGGGCACGGCCGCGGCGAGCTGCGGGAGGCGGCCGGCCGGGGCGATGACCGCGAGCCGCCCGGCGCCGGCCGCATCCGCCTCGGCCGCGACCAGCTCGGCCAGGCGGGCGGCGTCCCCGGTCTCGTCCCACGGCTCGACGCCGCTGTGCCGCACCGGCCGGGGCGGCACGATCGCCGGGTCGATCCCGGCCAGGACCCGCGCCGCCACCGCCATGACCTCGGCCGGGGTGCGGTAGCTGACGGTCAGCTCCGCCCGCGTCCACCGGTCGCCCACGTACGGCGCGAGCACCTCGTCCCACGACGACGGCCCGGCCAGCGCCCCGGTCTGCGCGAGGTCCCCGGCGAGCGTCATCGACCGGCTCGGGCAGCGGCGCATCAGCAGCCGCCACGCCATCGGCGACAGCTCCTGTGCCTCGTCGACGATGACGTGCCCGAACGCCCAGCGGCGGTCGGCGGCGGCCCGCTCCGCCGCGCCGAGCCGCTCGCCGGTCGAGTGCCGGGCGGCCAGCGCCGCCGCGTCCAGCACGTCGGCGACGTTGGGGATCTCCGCCTCCGGGTCGTCCTCGAGCTCGAGGGACATCGAGCCGGCGGTGATGTCGAGGACCCCCTGGGCGTACTCCAGGGCGGCCCGGTGCAGCGCCGCCGCCCGGGCCCGCGCCGCCCCGTCGTCGTCGCCGAGCAGCTCGGCGGCCTCGTCCAGCAGCGGCACGTCCGACGGCGCCCAGCCGCCCTCCGGGTCGCGGCACAGCAGCGCGCGCTCGGCCGCGGACAGCCCCGGCGCGGCCGAGGCGAGAGCGTCGGGCGCGCCGAACAGGTCGGCCAGCAGCCGCTGCGGGGTCAGCACCGGCCACAGCTCGCGCAGCACGGCCCGCACCGCCGGCTCGGCGGCCAGGTCGCGGCGGATTTCGGCCCGGTCGGCGCCGTCGAGCAGGTCCGGGCTGTCCAGCGCGTCGTCCTCGCCGAGCGGGTCGGCCCAGAACGGGTCGATGCCGACCCGCTCGGCCACCTGCTCGGTCAGCGCGTCGAGCACGGCGTCGACGAAGATCGGCCGGGCCAGGTTGTGCGGCCGGCCGGAGCGGCGGGCCCGCAGCCGGGCCGCCGCGCAGGCCGGCCCGTCCAGCCACAGCGCCTCCCGGTCCACCTCGATCCGGATCGGCTCGGCGGGCACGCGCTGGCGGTCCCGCACCGCCGCGGCCAGGATCTCGGCCATCTCCGGCCGGCCCTTGACCTCGGCCGCCGCGGCCGGCTCGGCGCGGCGCGCGGTGACGCCCGGATACAGCTCGCCGAGCGTGGCCAGCAGCACGCCGGACTCCGCCAGCGAGGGCAGCACCTGGGAGATGTACCGCAGGAACGCCGCATTCGGCCCGACGATCAGCACGCCCCGCGCGCTCAACTGCTCGCGGTACGTGTAGAGCAGGTACGCGGCGCGGTGCAGCGCGACCGCCGTCTTGCCCGTGCCCGGGCCGCCCTGCACGACCAGGACCCCGCCGAGGCCGGCCCGGATCACCCGGTCCTGCTCGGCCTGGATCGTCTCCACGATGTCGCGCATCCGGCCGGTACGCCGCGCGGTCAGCGCCGCCAGCAGCGCCGCCTCCCCGGTCAGCGCCCCGGTCCCGGCGCCCTCCCGGGCCGCCCGGTCGAGGTCGAGCACCTCGTCGTCCAGCCCGACCACGCTCCGCCCGCGGGTGCGGATGTGCCGCCGGAGGGCGACGCCCTCCGGTGCGGCCGCGGTGGCCACGTAGAAGGGCCGGGCCGCCGGCGCCCGCCAGTCGACCAGCAGCGGCGCGAAGTCGCCGCCCTCGTCGAAGATGCCGATCCGGCCGATGTGCCGGTGCCCGCCGTCGCGCAGGTCCAGCCGGCCGAAGCACAGGCCCGCCTCGACCGCGTCGTAGCCGGCGACCCGGTCCGCATACAGGTCGGACGCCGCGTCCCGGTGCGACCGGGCCTCCGGCGTGCCGCCGGACAGGCGCAGCAGGCCGGCCAGCCGGTCGGCGGCCTGCGCCCGCAGCCCGTCCAGGCGGCCGTACAGCATCGACACGTACTGCTGCTCCGCGGCGAGATCTCTTGACAGATTTGACAACGTGCCTCCCGCTGATATGATGGGACGTGAGGGGTTGGCGTTAGCCTGCGCGTTTTACGCAGACGGGGAGCGCCACGGTACCACATTCAGGGCGTCTGACATCACCCTGGGAACGGCCCGATCCGCGCCCCACGGCGGGTAGACAGGGTGCATGGACTTCGGAGTCGGATACTTCCCCACCCACAACGCGATGGCGCCCGGGCCGCTCGCCCGCCTGATCGAGGAGCGGGGACAGTCCGCCTTGTTCTTCGCCGAGCACACCCACATCCCGGCCAGCCGCGACACGCCCTACGACCACGGCGGGGAGCTCCCCCAGCGGTACTGGCACACCTACGACCTCTTCGTCGCCCTGACCGCGGCCGCCGCGGCCACCTCCCGGCTGCGCGTCGGCAGCGGCATCTGCCTGCTCATCGAGCGCGACCCGATCATCACCGCCAAGGAGGTCGCCTCCATCGACCAGCTCTCCGGCGGCCGGTTCGAGTTCGGCGTCGGCGCCGGGTGGAACCGCGAGGAGATGCGCAACCACGGCACCGATCCGCGGGTGCGCATGGCGGTCCTGCGCGAACGGGTCGAGGCCATGAAGGCCATCTGGGCCGACCACGAGGCCACGTACCACGGCAAGTACGTCAACTTCGACCGGATCTGGTCCTACCCCAAGCCCGCCCAGCAGCCGCACCCGCCGGTCCTGATCGGCGGCACCGGCCCCGGCGTGCTCGACCGGGTGCTCGCCTTCGGCGACGCCTGGTTCCCCAACTACGAGGAGGCCATCTTCGACCGCATCCGCGAGCTGCGCGCCCGCGCCGACCGGCCGATCGGCGTGCAGGTGCTCAGCGCCCCCGCCGACCCGGCGGTCCTGCAGCGCCTCCACGAGGCCGGCGTGCAACGCGCCAGCCGGTGGCTGCCGTCCGGGCCGCGCTGGGCGGTCGAGCAGGGCCTGGAGCGCTGGGAGCGGGCCATCACCGAGTTCGCCGGCGAGCGGGCGTGACCGAGGCCGAGGCGCGCCGCCGGTTCGCCGCGTCGCCGGTGGCGCGCCTGGCCACGGCCACCCCCGAGGGGGTGCCCCACGTGGTCCCGATCGTGTTCGGCATCGAGGGCGACACGGTGTACCACGGCGTCGACGCGAAGCCGAAGCGCGACACCGCCCTGCGGCGGCTGGCCAACCTCGCCGCCAACCCGCGCGCCGCCCTGCTCGTCGACCACTACGAGGACGACTGGGCGGCGCTGTGGTGGGTCCGCGCCGACGGTCTCGCCCGCGAGGTCGACCCCGCCGGGGCCGAGGGACGCCGGGCGCTGGAGCTGCTCGCGGCGCGATACCCGCGGTACAGCCTCCGGGGCAGCCTGATCGGCATCGACGTGACCCGGTGGACCGGGTGGGCCGCCGCGGATGGCGTAGGGTTCGCCGCATGACGAACTTGTCAGACAATCACCAGCGGCTGCTCGACGGCGTGCCGCTGCCCGCCGGGGCCGACATCGCCGAGGCGACGGTGGCGTACGAGCACGACGGCCAGCCCCTGGAGGGCTACGCCGCGCACGACGCCGCCGTCGGCGGGCCCAAGCCGGCCGTCGTGGTCGTCCACGACTGGACCGGGCTGCGGGAATACCCGAAGGCCCGCGCCCAGATGCTCGCCCGCCTCGGCTACTACGCCTTCGCCGCCGATCTCTACGGCACCGGCCGGCGCTTCGACAACCCCGGCGACGCCGCGGCCGAGGCCGGTAAGTACTACGGCGACCTCCCGCTGCTGCGCGCCCGGGTGCGGGCCGCCTACGACCAGGTCGCCCAGAACCCGGCCGTCGACCCGGACCGGATCGCCGTCATCGGCTACTGCTTCGGCGGCGCCGCCGCGCTCGAGTTCGCCCGCACCGGCGCCCCGCTGGCCGGCACCGCCACCTTCCACGGCGGCCTCATCCCGCACGACCCGCCGGAGGTCGGCGCCATCACCGGCTCCGTGCTCGTGCTGCACGGCGGCGCGGACCCCTACGTCACCGACGAGACCGTCGTGGCCGTCGAGAACGAGCTGCGCACCCGGCCCGAGCTGGACTGGCAGGTCACCGTCTACTCCGGCGCGGTGCACGGCTTCACCCTGCCCGGCGAGGCCTACCACCCGGCCGCGGACCGGCGCAGCTGGCGGGAGCTGGTCGCCTTCCTCGGCGAGGCGTTCAGCCGCTGACCGCGACCCCCAGGATCCGCTCCAGGTGCTCCAGCGGATCCTGCGGGGCGTCACGGAAATAGTCCTCGTACCACACCCGGAACCCGGCCACGGCGCAGCCGACGAGCAGCCGCAGGCGCCAGCCGCGGCCCTCGTCGGGGGCACCCCGGCGGGCGGCCAGCCGCACCGCCAGGTGCGCCTCGTGGTCGGGGCGCACGCCCGGATACGACGAGCGCAGCTGATGCGACTGCAGCGCCACCGCGCGCAGCCCGGTGAGCAGCTCCCGGTGCTCCACCACGAACCGCCCGACCGCCAGCAGCGCCTCCCGCAGCGCCTCCGCGTCGCTCACGCTCGCCGGGGCCGCGGCGACCCGCTCCTCGGCGATGCTCGTCATCCGGCGCACCGGCTCGGCGACCACGTCCTCCTTGCCGGCGAAGTACCGGTGGAACGTCCGCGGCGCGATCTCCGCCGCCACGCAGATGTCCTGGACCGTCACCTGGTCGTAGCCGCGGTCGATGAACAGCCGCCACGCCGCCTCGACGGTGGCCGCGCGGCTCCGCTCCCGCTTGCGCTCCCGCAGGCTGCCCGGGGTTTCCTGTGACCGCTGTCTCATCTCCCCGCCAGGCTACGGCACCGCAACATTGCCATGGCAGGCTCCGTCTCGTGGCAGATTGTGCCACATTCGCTCTCGCCGATGGAGTCCGCGCATGTCCCAGACGGCCGCCGACCTGGCCGCGTCCGTGCAGTCACCGCCGGCCGCGCCCCACGCCGCCCGGTGGACCGGCCGCCAGCTCGTCGTCGTGCTGGTCATCGGCACGGCCGCGCTCATGGTGTCGCTCACCCAGTCGCTGCTCGTCCCGGTCCTGTCGGAGCTCGCCGTCGACCTGCACGCCGGCGGCGACGGCATCGCCTGGGTGCTGACCTCCACGCTGCTCGTCGGCGCGGTGGCGGTGCCCACCTTCGGCCGGCTCGGCGACCTCTACGGCACCCGGCGGATGCTGCTGGTCACGCTCGGCGCCCTGGTCGCCGGGTCGCTCATCTGCGCCCTGGCCGACAACCTGACCACGATGATCGTCGGGCGGGCCGTGGTGGGATTGTCCGTGGCGGCGGTACCGCTCAGCATCAGCCTCATCGGCGTCACCCTGCCCAGGGAGCACGCGCCCGCGGGCATCGCGCTGATCAGCGCCATGCTCGGCGTCGGCGGCGCGCTGGGCCTGCCGCTGGCCGGCCTCATCGCGCAGTATGCGGACTACCACTGGCTGTTCTGGATCTGCGTCGCCGGCGGCATCCTGGCCGTCCCCGGCATCGTGCTGCTGGTGCGCGAGCCGGTCCGGATCGCGAAGGGCCGCCTGGACCTGCTCGGCGCCGCGCTGCTCGGCGGGGCGATGCTCGCCCTGCTGCTGCCCCTGGCCCAGGGCGAGTCCTGGGGCTGGACCGACCCGCTGACGATCGGGCTGTTGATTGCCGCGGTGGTACTCCTCGTGGTCTTCGTCCTGGTCGAGCTCCGGCTGGCCTCGCCGCTGGTGGACGTGCGCACCACCGCCCGCCCCGCCCTGCTGCTGACCAACGCGGCGTCGCTGTGCGTCGGCTTCGCGCTGTTCGCGACCCTGATCGGCACGGCGTCCTACGTGCAGGCGCCGGCCGCGACGGGCTACGGTTTCGGCCAGTCCATCCTGGCCGGCGGCCTGTGCATGCTGCCGGGCGGCGTCGCGATGCTGCTGCTGTCGCCGGTCTCGGCCCGCCTGCGCCCGCGCACCGCGCTGATGGTCGGTTCGCTCATCATCGCCGGCGGCTTCGCCGTGCGCATCGCGCTCACCGACAGCCTGTGGGAGGTCGTCCTCGGCGCCACCATCGCCGGGGCCGGCACCGGCATCGCCTACGCGGCCATGCCGGGCCTGATCATCCACGCCGCGCCCCGCGGGGAGCTGGCCGCCGCCAACGGCCTCAACGCCCTGTTCCGCAGCGTCGGCAGCTCCCTGGCCAGCGCCATCGGCGGCGCCATCCTGGCCGCCCAGACGATCACCCTGGCCGGCCACGCCCTGCCCTCCCTGGCCGGCTACCGCACCCTGTTCGTTATCTGCGCCGCCGCCGCGGTGGCGGCCGCCGCCCTCGCCCTGTTCATCCCCCGCCACGCCGCCACCTCGGACGCCGCCCTGCCCGAATAGCCTGCCACCGACGCCCTGGCACTCCAGCCGCTGGCCACTACCGGTGCCCGGCACGCGCTTGCCGACGACCCTGGGTGTCCACGATCCGCGATGCAGTTCCCACACGGCCGGCGCTGCCCGCCGCAGCACACTGCGCAGCGACCGGAAGTCTCCGCGATCATGCCGCACCCGCCGCCGACACCAGCGGTTTTTCATGATCACGGAGTGCTGATGTACGCCCGTGTACCACAAGTCTCCGGGATCATGGCAAACCCGGTGTGCGGTCACCGCGGGCATCATGATCACGGAGATTTTCAGCCCCCGCGCGGGCGGTGGTCCGGCCTCAGGCGGTGCGGCGGCGGGCGCGGTAGGCGGCCACGTTGGCGCGGTTGCCGCAGCCGCCCTCGCAGAAGCGGCGGGAGCGGTTCTTCGACAGGTCGACCAGGACGTCGTCGCAGTCGTCGGCGGCGCAGACGCGCAGGCGGTCCAGCTCCTTCATACGGATCACGTCGACCATCGCCATCGCCATCTCCACCTGGATGCGCACCGCCAGGGCCGCGTCGCGCGGGGTGGCGTGCAGGTGGTAGTCCCAGTCGTCGTGCTTGGCCAGCTGCGGCAGCGCGGCGGACTCGCGCAGCATCGCGTTGGTCAGCTCCACCGCCTCGTCCTCGCCGATCTCCCAGAAGCGGCGCAGCTGCGGGCGGAGGGCCCGGACGCCGACCAGCTCCGGCCCGTCGTGGGTGCGCACGCCGGTCCACGTCCAGCGGGACAGGAACGCGTCCAGGGTCACCGGGTCGGTGAGCTGCTCGGGCGGGCCCTGAGTGTTGATCAGCGCGGCCGCGAACGTCAGGGCGACCTCGGTATCATGAGCAAAAGTCATCTTGACTCCTTACCGGTGGTACCCGTAGCGTCGCGTCATGAGCATAACGCGGTTTACTCGTGACGGTAGGGCGCGGGGTGCGGCCGGGCTGGCGCTGGCCGTGCTGTCGGCGGCGATGTTCGGCACGTCCGGGCCGTTCGCCGGTTCGCTGATGGCGGCCGGCTGGTCGCCCGGTGCGGTGGTCACGCTGCGGATCGGGGTCGCGGCGCTGCTGCTCACCGGGCCGGGGCTGGTCGCGCTGCGGGGGCGGTTCGGGCTGCTGCGCGCCGCGGCTGGCGAGATCCTCGCGTTCGGGCTGGTCGCCGTCGCCGGCTGCCAGCTGTTCTTCTTCAACGCCGTGCAGCGGCTGGACGTGGGCGTGGCGCTGCTGCTGGAGTACGGCGGCATCCTCCTCGTCGTCGTGTGGGTCTGGGTGCGCCACGGCCAGCGGCCCCGGCGGCTCACCGTGGCCGGCGGCGTCGCCGCGCTCGTGGGGCTGGTCCTGGTGCTCGACCCGGCCGGCGGCGGGCTGGACCCGGCCGGCGTGTTCTGGGGGCTGCTCGCCGGGACGGGCCTGGCCGTGTACTTCGTGATCGCCGCCCGCGGCGACAGCGTCCTGCCGCCGATCGCGCTCGCCTGGGCCGCGATGGTGCTCGGGGCGGTGACCCTGGCCGTGTTCGACGCGACCGGACTGCTGCCGTTCCGCACCAGCGCCGCGCCCGTCGGGCTGCTCGGGCGGCAGGTGAGCTGGATCGTGCCGATCATCGGGCTGGCGCTGGTCGCCGCGGCGCTCGCCTACGCGGCCGGGATCGCCGCGTCGCGGCTGCTCGGGGCGAAGGTGGCCTCGTTCGTCGGGCTGACCGAGGTGCTGTTCGCCGTCCTGTTCGCCTGGGCCCTGCTGGGCCAGGCCCCCGGCGCGTGGCAGCTCGCGGGCGGCCTGGTCGTGCTGGCCGGCATCGCCCTGGTGCGCCTGGACTCCGCCGCCGACACGGCAGGGAACGGCTCACGAGGTCTGGATGCGGACCACGACCTCGGCGTCGGTGACCTTCTGGACGCTGATGTCGAAGCCCTGGGCCTGGGTGCTGCCGTCGACGGGCACGCTGACCGTGGTGCCGCCGACGTCGAGCCGGACGACGCCGTTGTCAACGCCGAGGAGCTTCACGTCGACACCCAGCACCGACGACTCCGCCTCGACGCCGCGGTCGAAGGTGACCGTGCAGGCGTCGGTCGTGCAGTCGACGTTCTCTGAACTGCAGGCGGACAGGCCGCCCACGGCGAGGACGAGCGCGGCGGCGGCCGTGGCGAGACGGCGGGTCAGGGTCGTCATGCGGACCGAGTTTAACCATTACGCGCAACTGTACGGTCGGCGCCGCCTACCAGGCCGCCTCCAGCAGCGCGGTCAGCTCGGCGGGGTCGAGGGGCCGCGGGTTCGGATACGGCGCGGCGACCACCCGCTCGGCGATCCCCGGCAGCCCGTCCCGGGGGACGCCGAGCGCGCCGAGCGTCGTCGGCCCCTCGTAGCCCCGGGCCAGCGCCGCGACCGCCGCGACCGGGTCGCCGCCGGTCACCTTGGAGAGCCGGTCGGCGGCGGCCGGGGCGAAGGGCAGGTTGAACGCCATCACGTGCGCCAGCAGCATCGCGTGCAGCTCGGCGTGCGGCAGCCCGTAGGCGCCGCCGAGCACGTGGGTCAGCTGGTGGTGCAGCCCGGTGCGGGTCTGGGCCAGGCACAGCCCGGCCAGCCAGGCCGCCTGCTGCAGCCGCGACCGGGCGGGCAGGCCGGCCGGGTCGGCGAGCACGTGCGGCAGCGCGTCGAGCACGACCGTGGCCGCCTCGGTCGCGAGGGCGTCGGTGGCGGCCGTCGCGTCCGGGGCCCACAGCGCCTCGACCGCGTGGGCCAGGGCGTTGAGCGCGCTGGTGCGGGTCAGGCCGGGCGGCATCGACAGGGTCAGCTCCGGGTCGTAGACCACGGTGCCGGGCGCGAGCGCCGGATCGCGGCGGGTGGTCTTGACGCCGTTGTCGGTCTCGCCGAGCACCGGCGTCACCTCGGAGCCCGCGTAGGTCGTCGGCACCACCACCTGCGGCATCCCGGTGCGCGCGGCGAGGGCCTTGGACAGCCCGACCGCGGAGCCGCCGCCGATGGCCACGACCACGTCGGCACCCGCCCCGCGGGCCACCTCGAGCGCCTCCGCCGTGACGTGCACCGGCGTGTGGACCGCGGGCCGGTCGAACCGCGCCGCCAGCCGCCCGCCGAGCGCGCCGGCGAGCTCGTCCGCGGCGGCCCGGGCCGAGCCGGTGGCGACCACCAGCACCCGCCGCGCGCCGAGCCGCTCGAGCTCGCCGGGCACATCGTGGCGGGCGCCGGGGCCGGACAGCACCCGGCAGGGCAGCGTCTCGTGAACGGTGGCCATGCCGTCACCCGGCCGCGGCGGGCTGCACGACGATGGGGAAGTCGACCGCCCGGAACGGGTTGGGCAGGCCCAGCCCGGCCGCCCGCGCCGGGTCGTCCACCGGCGCGAACTCGCGGATCAGGCTCTCCTTGACGCCGAACACGGCGTCGGAGTCCAGATATGGCGAGCCGTCGACGAACAGGTGCGTGGTCAGCGTGCGGATGCCGGGCGCGGAGACCTCGAGGTGGATGTGGGCGGCCCGGTTGGGGTGGCGGCGGGTCGCGCCGAGCAGCCGGCCGACCGGGCCGTCGGTCGGGATCGGGTAGAAGCGCGGCACGACGGTGCGGAAGTGGAAGCGCCCGTCGGCGTCGGCGGTGAACCGGCCGCGGAGGTTCTGCCGGGGTACCTCGTCCGGCCGTTGCACGTCGTAGAACCCGTCGGCGTCGGCCTGCCACACGTCGACGCTCGCCCCGCCGACCGGCCGCCCGGCGGTGTCCACCACCCGCCCGGTGACCAGGCACGGCTCGCCGTTGCCGACCAGGTCGATGCTGTCGCCGAGGGCCCGCGGCGGCGAGGCGACCATGTGGAAGGGCCCCTCGACGGTCGACTCGGTGCCGCCGTCCTCGGCCCGGTTATTGATGGTCTCGACCAGCATCGACACCCCGAGCACGTCGGAGAGCAGGATGAACTCCTGCCGGGTGGCGTCGCACTTCTGCCCGGTTTCGGTCAGGAACCGGATGCCCGCGGTCCACTCCTCGGTGGTCAGCCCCACGTCCTTGACGAAGGCGTGGGCGTGGCGGACCAGCGACGTGAGGATCTCCTTGAGCCGCTCGTCCGGGGTGGCACCGAAACTGGCGGCGACGACGTCGGCCGAATGTTCCTCATCGAACATCAGCGCAGCGTACATCGCCGGGCGCGGGCGTCAGGGCCGCCGGAGGAACAGCGTGGTCGCGTCGGCGATGAGGCGGTCGATCTCGCCGGCCGGGAAGCGGCCCGTGGCCACCAGCGTGGCGATGCCGTGCAGGGTCGACACCAGGAGCATCTGCAGGCGCTCCGGGTCGTCCAGCGTCAGGCGGCCCTCGCGGGCGCCCTGGCCGATCAGCTCGGTGACCGCGGTGAAGAAGCTCTCGGCGGCCTCGGTCACGCCGGGCGACGCGGCGGAGCTCTTCGTCGCGAACATCAGGTCCATGAGGGCGGCGTCGTGCAGCGCGAACTCGACGTACGCCCGGGCGAGGGCCTGGAACCGCTCCTCGTAGCCGCCGGCGCCCTCGGCGCCGGCCTTGAGCACGGCGTCGGCCAGCCGCCGGAAGCCCTGCTCGGCGAGCGCGTTCAGCAACGCCTGGCGATCGGCGAAGTGCCGGCGCGGCGCGGCATGGCTGACCCCGGCCTCGCGGGCCAGCTGACGCAGCGACAACGCCTCGACGCCCTCGGCGCGCAGGGTCTTCTCCGCCGCGTACAGCAGCGTCGCCCGCAGGTTGCCGTGGTGGAAGGGCCGCTGGGTCATAAGGGCAGGTTAGCGCGCAGTAGTCGTTGACAACATTGTTGCTGACGCCTACTTTGTTGTCACCGACTACTTCAGCGCTCGTGAAGGAAGACCGATGAACCGTGCCGCCTGGATCGACCGGCCCCGCGCCCAGCTGTCCGTGCGGGACGCACCCCGCACCGAGCCGGGCGCCGGCCAGGTCGAGGTGCGCGTCCGCGCCATTGCGATCAACCCCGTCGACTGGATCGTTCAGCTGGCCGGCAGCCTGGCGTACCGCTGGCTGAAATACCCGGCCGTCATCGGCTGCGACATCGCCGGCGAGGTCGTCACGGCCGGCCCCGGCGTGACCCGATTCCGGCCCGGGGACCGGGTGCTGGCCCACGTCGTCGGTACCGACCGGGACAGCAACACCCCGGCCGAGGGCGCGTTCCAGCTCTACAGCGTCGCCCTCGAACGGATGACCGCGCCGATACCCGACGACCTGCCGTTCGAGGACGCGGCGGTGCTGCCGCTGGCGGTCTCGACCGCCTCGTGCGGCCTGTTCCAGACCGACTACCTCGGCCTGCGTCACCCCGCCGCTCACCCCGCGCCGACCGGCGAGACGCTGCTGGTGTGGGGCGGCGCGACCAGCGTCGGCAGCCAGGCGATCCAGCTCGCCGTCGCCGCCGGCTACGAGGTCGTCACCACCGCCTCGCCGCACAACCACGGCTACGTCAGGGGTCTCGGCGCCAAGGAGGTGTTCGACTACACCAGCGCCACGGTCGTCGACGACATCGTCGCCGCCTTCGCCGGCCGCCGGTTCGCCGGTGCCATCGCCTTCGGCCAGAGCTCCGGCGACGCGTGCGTGCGCATCGCCGCGCGGTGCGAGGGCCGCAGATTCGTCGCGCTGGGCAGCCCCGCCGTCTCGTTCGCGCCGCTCGGCGAGCCCGGCCACGGCCGCTTCGCCGTCTACGGCATCGCGCGGCGGCTCGTCGCCGCCGGCATCGGCCTGCGCCGGCGGGCGCGCCGGCTCGGCGTCCGGGTCAAGGACATCTACGGCACCACGCTCAAGAGCAACGAGGTCAGCACCGCCGTCTACCGCGACTTCCTGCCCGCGGCGCTGGCCGCCGGCAGCTACAGCGCCGTCCCCGCGCCGCGGGTGGCCGGCACCGGCCTGGAGCACATCCAGGAGGCGATGGAGCTGCAGCGCCGGGGCGTCTCGGCCGCCAAGATCGTGGTGCGGCTCTGACCGCCGGCTCAGGCGCAGCCGACGCAGGTGCGGGCGGCCGGCCGGGCGGCGAGGCGCTCGGCCGGGATCGGGCGGCCGCAGCGCTCGCACCCGCCGTAGGTGCCGGCCGCCAGCCGGGCGAGGGCGTCGTCGAGGTCGGCCAGGCGCCGCCGGGCCGCGTCGAGCACCGCGGTGAGCTGGGCCCGCTCGTAGGCGATGGTGCTGCCCTCGGGGTCGTGCTCGTCGTCGGCGTTGGAGTCCACCGAGGCCGCGAACACCCCGCGCAGGTCGGCCGCCAGCGCCGCCACCTCCGCGGCCGCGGCCTCCCGCCGCCGCAGCAGGCCGGCGCGCGTGGCGGAGCCGTCGCCGGTCATGACAGCGCCAGCCCCGACGCCACCGGCCTCATCGCCGGCTCGGTGCTGCGCCGGGCCCTGAATGCGCCGGCAGCCGGATGGTGACCACCGTGCCGCGCGGCTCGTTCGGGGCGGCGGCGACCGCGCCGCCGTGCTGGGCCGCGGTCTGCGCGACGATGGCCAGGCCCAGGCCGGAGCCGGGCATCGAGCGGGCCGCCGGGGCCCGGTAGAAGCGGTCGAAGACGTGCGGCCGGTCGGCCTCGTCGATCCCGGGCCCGGTGTCGGCGACGGTCAGCTCGGCGGCGCCGCCGGCGGTGCGCAGCCCGGTGCGGACCGTGCCGCCGGGCGGGCTCCACTTGGCCGCGTTGTCCAGCACGTTGACGACCATCCGCTCCAGCTCGCCCGGCCGCCCGTGCACGGTGACCGGGGTCAGGTCGGCGGCGAACGTCAGCCCCGGCGCGCGCTTGCGCACCCGCTCGATCGCCGCGGTCACCACGTCGGCGAGCTCGACCGGCTCGGGCTCCTCCCGGGCGGTCTCCTCGCGGGCCAGCTCGACCAGCTCGGTGGTCAGCGTGGCCAGCTCGCCCACCTGCGCCTCCAGGTCGGCCAGCAGCTTCGCGCGCTCCTCGGGCGGCAGCCGGTGGGCCAGCTCCGGGCGCCGCTCGACCGCCAGCAGCAGCTCCACGTTGGTGCGGATGCTGGTCAGCGGCGTTCGCAGCTCGTGCCCGGCGTCCTCGACCAGGGTCCGCTGGGCGCGGCGGGAGGCGTCGATCGCGCCGAGCATCGTGTTCACCGACCGGCCCAGCCGGGCGATCTCGTCGGCGCCGTGCACCGGCACCGGATGGGTCAGGTCCATCGTGACCGCCACGCCCTCGACCGCCTCGGCGAGCCGCTGCACCGGCACCAGCCCGGCCCGCGCCACCGCCCGCCCGAGCACGGCCGCCCCGGCGATGCCGATCGCGCACCCGGCCAGCAGCAGCCCGCCCAGCGCGGTGAGCGTGTGCCGGGCCGGCGCCTGGTCGATCGCGACCTGCACGGCGCCGCCGCCGTCGGCCGGCACGGTCAGCATCAGGTACTGCCCGCCGCCGATACTGACCTGCTCCTGCACCGAACCGCGCCCCGTGGCGGCCACCTGCCGCGCGCCCTTCGTCACCGGCAGCGGCGGCGGATCGCCCGTCGGGTTGCCGCCCGCGTCGACGAGCTGCCACCGGGTGCCGAGGTCGCGCTTCCCGCGGTGCGGGCCCGGCCCGGGCGGCCCGCCGGGCCCGCGATCGGGCCCGAAGTCGACGGTCGGCAGCTGCGCGGCGCCGGCCCGCCACCGCTCGGGCTGGGCGGCGATGGCCTGCGCGTCGGCTTCCAGCTGGACCTGCAGCTGCCGGCGCTGGATCGCCGCCACGGCACCGAACGCGACCGCCGCGACCGCCAGCACGGCGACCGCGACCGCGCCGGTGACCAGCAGCGACAGCCGGGCGTGCAGGGTGCGCCGGTGCCACCAGTCGCTCACAGCGGCTCCTCCCGCAGCACGAACCCGACCCCGCGCACCGTGTGCAGGAGCCGGTCCTCGCCGCCGGCCTCCAGCTTGCGGCGCAGATAGCCGAGATAGACGTGGATGCTGTTCGAGGTCTCGCCGAAGTCGTACCCCCACACGTGCTCGAACAGCACCTCGCGGGTGAGCACCTGGCGGGGGTGGCGCAGGAACACCTCGAGGATCGCGAACTCGGTCCGGGTCAGCCGCAGCGCCCGCCGCCCGCGCCACACCTCGCGCGTCTGCGGGTCCAGCCGCAGGTCGCCGAAGCGCAGCTCGCCGCCCGCCTCGCCCCGGGCCGCGCCGGCCCCGCCCGCGGCCCCGGCGGTGAGCATCGACCGGCGCAGCAGCGCCCGGAGCCGGGCCATGAGCTCCTGCAGCGCGAACGGCTTGACGAGGTAGTCGTCGGCGCCCGCGTCCAGCCCCGCGACCCGGTCCCCGACGCTGTCCCGGGCGGTGAGCATGAGCACCGGCACCAGCCGCCCTTCCGCGCGCAGCTCCCGGCACGCCTCCAGCCCGTCGAGCACGGGCATGCTGACGTCGAGGATCACCGCGTCGGGCTCCCCGTCCTCGATGACGCCGAGCGCCTGCCGCCCGTCGGCCGCGGTCTGCACCTGGTAGCCCTCGAACCGCAGCGTACGGGCGAGCGAGTCGCGCACCGCCGCGTCGTCGTCGACCACCAGAATCCGCACCTTCGCCTCCCTGTCACGCCACCCTCGCGGGCCGGTGTGAGAACAGCGGCGGCCGGCTCCTAAGAGTTCACTAAGAGCCCGGCCGGCTCTCACGCAATTCTTAGGCTCGCTTGCCAACTCCGCTTAACCGAGGCTTCCATCATGGACATCGTTGCGGCGACGCCCCCTGCTCGCCGCCTCCTGCCACCTTGGAGCCCACGATGAGCGATCCCGTCGCCCCCGACGAACCTTCGCACAACCCGCCTTCCACCCCACCCCCCGCACCCGCGGCCCCGGCCTCGGCACCCGCGGCCCCGGCCGCCTCGGCCGCGGAGGCTCCACCGGCCGCGCCGCCGCCCCCGCCTCCGGCCGCCTTCGCCGCACCGGCACCCGCGGGCACCCCGGGCGCCCCCGGCGGCCCGCCCGGCCCCGGCTGGCGGCGTCCACTGCGCGGCCCCGGCGGCCCGCTGCTGCTCGTCCTGGCCCTGCTGCTGGGCTGCCTGCTCGGCGCGGGCGTGACCGCCGTCGGCGCCGCCGTGGTCGGCGGCTTCCACCACCGCGGCGCCCCCGCCAAGTTCGACGACCGCGGCCGCTACGGCCCCGGCCCTTACGGCCCCGGCGGCTACGGGCGGGACGGCTACGGCCCCGGCCGCGACGGCTACGGGCGTGACGGCTACGGCCGCGGTGACCGTCCGCCGCGGATCCAGCCCCCGGCCCCGGGCGCGACGCAGCCACCGCCGGCCACGCCGTCCGCATCCGCCTCCTGACCGGGCCGCGCGGGCTGCCGGAACCGTCGCCGCTCAGCCCGCGTCGAGGCTCAGCAGGACGGCGCCGATGTTGCGGCGCTGCTCCAAGTCCTCGTGGGCGGCGGCGGCCGCTTCCAGCGGGTGGACGGCGTGCACCCGCGGCACGAGCCCGGCGGTGAGCGCCCGCCGCACGGCGGCGCGCTGCCGCGCCACCGGGCGGCGGACCGCCAGCCCCATCGCGCCGACGACCGTCAGCCCGCGGCGGTTCACGTCGCGGGCGTCGAGGGCGACGTACTCGCCGGAGGTGAACCCGTAGATGCCGAAGCGCCCGCCGGCGCGGGTGGCGCGCAGGGCCTCGGCCCCCACCGCGCCGCCGACCGCGTCGAGGGCGACGTCGACCGGCGGCAGGGCGCCGGCCCAGCCCGGCGCCAGGTAGTCCACGTCCGCGCCGGTCGCCGCGCGCTTGGCCGGCCCGCCCACCGCGGCGACGACCCGGGCGCCGGCGGCGGCCGCGAGCTGGGCCAGCACCGAGCCGATCCGCCCCGCGGCGGCGGTGACGAGGACGGTCTCGCCGGGCCGCACCCCGGTCGCGATGTTCACCGAGACGGTCGCCTGGTGGCTCGCCCACGACCGCCCGGGCACCCCGGAGGAGATCGCCGGCCGCTCCGCCCGCATGGCCGCCGCCATCATCACCGAGGCCACCGGCTGGCCGGCCGCCCCGGAGACGGTCAACCGCCGGTAGCCGGCGACCCGGTCGCGGCCGGGGCCGGCGTCGTCGAGCCTTTCACCGACGAGCAGGGCGCGCTCCAGCAGGGCAAGTGCCTCGTCGGCGGGGCTGGCCGCCCTGGGCCGGCTCGCCTTGGCCGGCTGACAGGGCGGCGCAGCCCGCGGGTCAGGGCAGGGTCCAGTTCTGGTTGGTCTGGCCGTTGCAGGTCCAGATCTGGATCTGGGTACCGTCGGTGCTGTTCTGCCCGGTGACGTCGAGGCATTTGCCGGTCTCGGGATTGACCAGGGTCTGCCCGGAGCGGGACCACTGCTGGTGGCCGTTGCCGTTGCAGTCCCACAGCTGCACCTTGGTGCCGTTGGCGTTGACGCCGCCGGTCACGTCGAGGCATTTGCCCAGCGCGCGGAGGGTACCGTCGGTGCCGGCCGTCCACGACTGCGCGCCGGTGCCGTTGCAGGTGTACAGCTGGATCTTCGTGCCGTTGGCGGTGCCGGAAGCGGCCACGTCCAGGCACTTGCCGGCCAGGCCGGTGACCGGTCCGACGCCGGTCGAGGCGCCGAAGTGGATCTCGCCCCGGTTGAGCACGCGGGAGTCGTAGTAGGTGCGCTTGATCTCGTTGTTGCTGTTCCAGGCCGGGTCGGTGAGCCAGCTGATCCAGACGCTGAAGAACGTCCACCGGGGCTGGGCGCTGATGGTCTCCGGGGTCGGCACGGTGCCGACCTCGGACAGGCCGATCGGCTTGCCGCCGGCGATGCCGAGCATGGCGTTGTACCAGGCCTGCGTCGGCTGCCGGTTCACCCACGCGTCCATCGTGGCCAGGTCCACATAGGACGCACCCGGCCAGTAGTCGCCGACGTGGCTCTCGCCGCCGGCGATGTCCTTGAGGTTCCAGACCCAGACGAGGTTGCTCAGGCCCTTGGTGCCCGCCAGATAGTCATGGGTGATCTGGTACAGCTTGCGGCTGCCGTTCGGCCCCGGCCGCCCGCCCCACCAGGACCAGCCCTCGTTCATCTCGTGCTGCGGCCGGAACAGCACCGGGATCCCGCTGTTCTTGAGATCCTGCAGGTACGGCACGGCCTCGTCGAGCCGGCGCTTGAAGGCGGTGTTGAGCGCGGACCCGTCGGTGACCAGCTCGTTCCACTGGGGATCGGACAGCTTGCTCTCGATGGCGCCGTCGCCGTAGTCCCAGTGGCAGGACGAGCCGACGGTCGGCGGGCACATGTGCCACACCAGCGCCGGGATGGAGCCGGCCGCCCACACGCTCTTGGCCTGGGCGATGACCGTCGGGCGGGCGTTGATGTCGGCCTGCTCGAAGGCGAAGTCGCCGGCCCACTCCCCCGGGTACTCGCCGGTGATGTCGTGCACCTTCTGCTGCCAGGTGTTGGGCGCGGAGCTGGGCCCGTCCTGCTGGCCGGAGATGATGCTGTGCCCGGAGATGCTCTGCAGGTAGCTGACGACGTCGGCGGCGGTGGCGGTACCGCCGGGCGTGGGCGCCGCGGCGGCCGGGCGGCCCGCCGTCAGCGCCACCGTCACCGCGACGGCGGCCAGGGCTATGGCTGCTCGCATTGGCTGCCTCCTTCCGGTTGCGGGGATTACTGAACCGAGTAAGGCAGCTAAACGCAGTTAAGTCAACCGATGTCCGGCCGACCGCCGCGGCCGACGACCCCGATAAATGGTGCAAAACGCTCCTTCACCACGGCGAGGCAAAGTTGTGACCTGAACCGAGTAAGCGCTCCTCCGCCGGCCGGCGCGCGTGGTCGCGACAGATCGACGGCGGAGGGCTAGCATCAGCTGAACCGAGAAACCGAGCAGCAAGGCGGAGGCGAAGCGTGAAGCGCCCGACCATCGCCGACATCGCCCGCGAGGCCGGGGTGTCCAAGGGTGCGGTGTCGTATGCGCTGAACGGCCGCCCCGGCGTCTCCCCCGCCACGCGGGAGCGGATCCTCGAGGTGGCCGGCCGGCTCAACTTCCACGCCGACAGCAACGCCCGCGCCCTGGCCGGCGCGCAGGCCCGGGTCGTGGGGCTCACGCTGCGCCGCCCGCCGAGCACGCTGGGCGTGGAGCCGTTCTTCATGGAGCTGATCAGCGGCCTGGAGCTGGAGCTGTCCCGCCAGTCGTATGCGCTGCTGCTGCAGATGGCCGCCGGGCCCGACGAGGAGCTCGCGTTCTACCGCCGCTGGTTCAGCGAGGCCCGCGTCGACGGCGTGCTCGTGTGCGACGTGCGCGACGACGACCCGCGGGTCGCGCAGCTGCAGGAGCTCGGCGTGCCGGCGATCGTGATCGGGCCGCCCGACGCCGGCGGGACGCTGCCCACCGTGTGGTCCGACGACGCGCGGTCGATGCGCGAAGCGGTCGAATACCTCGCGGCGCTGGGGCACCGGCGCATCGCCCGGGTCGGCGGCATCGCCGAGTTCGCGCACACCGCGATCCGCACCGCCGCGTTCACCGAGGCCTGCGCCCGGCTCGGGCTGGGCGAGGCG
Source organism: Dactylosporangium sp. CA-092794 (assembly GCF_050948465.1). Classification (NCBI taxonomy): domain Bacteria; kingdom Bacillati; phylum Actinomycetota; class Actinomycetes; order Micromonosporales; family Micromonosporaceae; genus Dactylosporangium; species Dactylosporangium sp. CA-092794. The sequence continues at coordinate 6,919,515 of NZ_CP192044.1, forward strand.
GTGACCGTGCCGGCCGACTACAGCGGCGAGTCCGGCGCCCGGGCCACCCGCGGCCTGCTCACCGCCGCCGACCGGCCGACCGCGATCGTCTACGACAACGACATCATGGCCGTGGCCGGGCTGACGGTCGCGCACGAGCTGGGCATCGCCGTGCCGGCCGAGCTGTCGATCATCGCCTGGGACGACTCCCCCGTCTGCCGCCTCCTCCATCCGCCGCTGACCGCCCTGACCCGCGACATCGGCGAATACGGCGTCGTCGCGGCCCGGCTGCTGCTGGCGGCCGTCGGCGGCGAGCCGGTCGTCAGCACCCACGTCGCGCCGGCCCACCTGAGCCCTCGCGGCAGCACCGCCCGCCCGGCCACGTAGCGCAACCCCGGCCCGCCCGCCCTGAGGTTCGGGCGTGTCGAGATCCGCAATGAGCGAGGTCGTTGGTCAACGGCCAAGGAAGATAAGGCCCCCCGGCGGCGCTTTCTTTCCGTGATCATGCCGAGGAGCGTCCCGAATGGCGGGATCCCCATGATCGTGGAGCGATGATGTACCAGGAGCGGCACTATCACTCCGCGATCATGAGGATCCCAGCAAATGGACGCCTCCGGCGCAGATCACGGAAGCGAAACGCCGCACCGATCTGGCGGCGCGGGAGGGCACACGCCGGGGCCCCTTGACGGCGAAGGCCGGAGGTCGGCGGCGCCGGGATCGACGGACGTAACGGATCGGTAAAGACGAATACACCGGGCTTTACCAGGGCCCGGGGCGGTGGGACAGTACGGTCGCTTCACTAAAGCGCTTTAGCAAACCCGAAGCGACACCCCCGAATGGAGCACTCCCATGTTCAGACGAGCGTTCGTCGCCGTGCTGGCCGCCACCGCCCTCGCGGCGGCCGGCTGCGGCGGCTCCGGCACGTCGGGTTCGTCGGACGAGGCCCTGTCCCCCACCGACGCCGGCGCCGTCTCCGGCGACATCACCGTGCTGACCAACCGCACCGACCTGGTCACCGACGGCACGATGAAGCGGTACGCGGCGCAGTTCAACCAGCTGTACCCCAAGGTGAACGTCAAGTTCGAGGGCGTCACCGACTACGAGGGCGAAGTCCGGATCCGGATGAACACCGCGAACTACGGCGACGTCCTGCTCATCCCCAACACGGTCCCGACCGACGACTACCCGAAGTACTTCGCCTCGCTGGGCAGCGCCCAGGACCTCGCCGCGAAGTACAGCTTCACCGACAAGGCGAAGGTCGGCGACAAGGTGTACGGCGTCGCGGGCTTCGCCTACGTCAACGGCTTCGTCTACAACAAGGACGTCTGGGCCCAGGCCGGCGTCACGCAGTGGCCGACCACGCCGGATGAGTTCATCGCCGACCTCCAGGCGATCAAGGCCAAGACCGCCGCCACGCCGTACTACACCAACTATCACGACGGCTGGCCGCTGAGCTCCTGGTCCTCGGTGGTCGGCTCGGTCAGCTGCGACCCGCTGGCCAACGACAAGCTGGCCACCACCGACCCGTGGGCCGCCGGCGCCGACCTCGGCACCGGCGACACGCTGCTCTACGACATCGTGAAGAACAAGCTGTCCGAGGCCGACCCGACCACGACCAACTGGGAGGACTCGAAGGGCGCGATCGCCACCGGCAAGATCGCCACGATGTGGCTCGGGTCGTGGGCCATCGTGCAGATGCAGGACGCCGCGAAGCAGGCCGGCAAGGACCCGGGCGTCATCGGGTACATGCCGTTCCCGAAGCAGGTCGGCGGCAAGTTCTGCTCGGTGGTGGCGCCCGACTACCAGTACGCGATCAACGCCCACTCGAAGAACAAGGCGGCCGCCCGCGCCTGGTTCGACTGGTTCATCGACAAGTCCGACTCGGCCGCGGTCAACCAGGCCGTCTCCGCGGTCAAGGGCGCGCCGATGCCGCCCGCGCTGCAGCCGTTCACCGCGGCCGGCGTGACGTTCATCGAGCTGTCCCAGGCCGGGTCGGCGAAGCTCACGAAGATCGACAACGCCTCCGAGGTCGGCATCAGCAAGCCCGACTACCGGCAGAAGCTCGTCGACACCGCCCGTGGCGCCGCGCCGGGCGATCTCAAGAGCGTCTTCGCCGACCTGTCGAAGCGCTGGACCGAGGCCGCGAAGAGCGCCGGCTGACCTGACGACACCCGGCGGGCCGGCGGCCGCGGCCCCGGCCCGCCCCAACGGAGGGTTGGCTCACTTGAGACGACTGATGCCGTGGCTGTACCTGCTGCCCGCGCTCGCGCTGCTGGTCGCCTTCACCTACATCCCGGTGGCGGGCATGGTGGGGTACAGCTTCACCGACTGGGACGGCCTGAGCGACGATCCCGCCTTCGTCGGCCTCGCCAACTACGCGCAGCTGTTCACCCGGCCCGAGCTGTTCGGCGTGTTCTTCGTCAGCCTCTACTACCTGGCCGCCGCCGCGGTGCAGATCGCGCTGGCGCTGTACTTCGCGTTCGTGCTCAGCTTCAAGGTGCGGCTGCGGAGCCTGTTCAAGGGCATCCTGTTCTTCCCGTACCTCATCAACGGCGTCGCCGTGTCGTTCGTCTTCCTGTACTTCTTCCGCCCGCACGGCACCCTCGACGCGCTGCTCGCGCTCGTCGGCGCGCACCCGGACAAGCTGTGGCTGGGCGACCCGGACCTGGTCAACGGCTCGCTGTCGGCGGTGTCGGTGTGGCGGTTCCTGGGCCTGAACTTCGTGCTGTTCCTGGGCGCGATCCAGGCGGTGCCCGGCGAGCTCTACGAGGCCGCCGAGCTCGACGGCGCGAACCGCTGGCAGGTGTTCCGGCACATCGTCGCGCCCGGCATCCGCCCGATCGTCGGGCTGAGCGTCATCCTGGCCGTGTCCGGGTCGCTGTCGGTGTTCGAGATCCCGTTCGTGATGACCGGCGGCGCGGGCGAGAGCAAGACGTTCGTCATCCAGACGGTCAAGCTCGCCTTCCAGTTCGGCAAGTTCGGGCTCGCCTCGGCCGCGGCCGTGGTGCTGCTGATCGTCGTGCTGCTCGTGACCTGGGTCCAGCGCCGCCTGGTGCCGGACGAGAGGACGGACCTGACATGAACGCCCGCGCCGCGCTCGCCGGCACGTTGAAGTACCTCTCCCTCGTCGGCGCCTCCGTCGTGGTGCTGCTGCCGCTGGTCACCGTGTTCCTGACCTCGCTCAAGACGCCGCAGGAGCTGGCCGGGGGCGGCCCGCTCGACCCGCCGCACGACTGGCTGAACCTGCACAACTACGCCACGGCGTTCACCGGCGGGCGGATGCTCGCCGCGTTCGCGAACACCGCGATCATCCTGGTCGTCACCGTCGCCGGCACGGTGCTCGTGGGCACGCTGGCCGCCTACGCCATCGACCGCATGCGGTTCCGGTTCAAGCGGGTGGTGGTGGCGGCGTTCCTGGTGGCGACGCTGGTGCCCGGGGTCACCACGCAGGTGACCACGTTCCAGGTCGTCGACGCGATCGGCGCGTTCGACTCGCGGTGGGCGCCGATCCTGCTGTACATGGGCACCGACATCGTCGCCATCTACATCTTCGTGCAGTTCATGCGCGGCATCCCGGTGTCGCTGGACGAGGCCGCCCGGCTCGACGGGGCCTCGACGTTGCGGATCTACCGCACGATCATCCTGCCGCTGCTGCGCCCGGCGATCGCCACGGTCGTCATCATCAAGGGCATCTTCGTGTACAACGACTTCTACATTCCGTTCCTGTACATGCCGTCGGAGGAGCTGGGCACCATCTCCACCTCGCTGTTCCGGTTCAAGGGGCCGTACGGCGCGCACTGGGAGACCATCTCGGCCGGCGCCATACTGGTGATCGTGCCGACGCTGGTGCTGTTCCTGTTCCTCCAGCGCTTCATCTACAACGGCTTCACGTCCGGAGCCACGAAATGAAGGCCGCCAAAACGAAGTGAAGCGCCCGACGATCAGCGACATCGCCGAGGCCGCCGGCGTCTCCATCGGCGCGGTCTCGTTCGCCCTCAACGACCGGCCCGGGGTGTCGGCGCGCACCCGGGAGCGGATCCGGGCGATCGCCGACGAGATGGGCTGGCAGCCCAGTGCCGCCGCGCGCAACCTGTCCGCGGCCCGGGCCGAGGCGATCGGGCTGGTCATCGCCCGCGACGCGGCGACGCTGGGCGTGGAGCCGTTCTACATGAAGTTCATCGCCGGCCTGCAGACCGAGCTCGCGACCACCGGCACCGCGCTGGTGCTGCAGGTGGCCGGCGACCACGCGCAGGCGATCGAGGCCCTGCGCGGGCTGTGGGCGGCCCGGCGCATCGACGCGACGATCCTCACCGACCTGTGGGTCGACGACGTGCGGGTCGCCGCGCTCGAGCGGCTCGGGCTGCCCGGTGTGCTGGTCGGCCCGCCGCGGCCGGGCACCGCGATGCCGGCGGTGTGGAGCGACGACGCGGCCGCGTTCACCGAGGCGGTCGACTACCTGGCCGGGCTCGGCCACCGGCGCATCGCCCGGGTCGGTGGGCTGGTGTCGCTGGAGCACACCCGGATCCGCACGGCGGCGTTCGGGGCCGCGGCCCGGCGGCTGCGCCTCGCCGGGGCCGAGGTCGTCGACACCGATTACAGCTGGGAGGCGGGCGCGTGGGCGACCGAGCGGCTGCTGACCGCGCCCGAGCCGCCGACCGCGATCACGTTCGACAACGACATCATGGCCACCGCCGGGCTGCACGTGGCCCGCAAGCTGGGCCTGGACGTGCCCGGCCGGCTGTCCATCGTGGCCGGCGACGACTCGCAGCTGTGCGAGATGGCGTTCCCGGCGCTGACCGCGCTGTCCCGCGACGTGCCCGCCTACGGCGCCAACGCGGCCCGCACGCTGCTCGCGTTCCTGGCCGGCGGGCCGCCGGCCGACTTCCAGGACGCGACCGCGCGGCTGCTGGTGCGCGACAGCACAGCGCCGCCCGCGCGCTGAGCCGGTTACGCTACGTTTCGCGGTGGCGGAGGATCGGAGCGTGGATGGCGGGGCGGCGGCCGACGATGAGCGACATCGCGCGCCGGGTCGGCGTGTCGCGGGTCGCGGTGTCGTATGCGCTCAACGGCCGCCCCGGCGTCTCCGACGACCTGCGCGAGCGGGTCCGGGAGGTGGCCGCCGAGCTCGGCTTCACCGCGCACCGGGCCGCGGTGGCCATGCACGGCGCGTCCGCCGGCGTGGTCGGGCTGGCCCTGCGCCGCACGTCGGCCGCGCTGCGCAGCGAGGTGTTCCGCCGCCAGTTCATCGCCGGGTTGCAGACGGAGTTGTACTCCCGCGGCTGCGGCCTGGCCCTGCAGTTCGTGGCGGGCCCCGACGAGGAGATCGCCATCTACCGCCGCTGGCACGCCGAGCGCCGGGTCGACGGCGTGATCCTCACCGACCTGCGAGCCGACGACCCGCGCCCGGCGGCGGCGCTGGAGCTGGGCCTGCCCGCGGTCGTCGCCGGCGGCGCGGGCCCGCTGCCGGGCCTGGCCAACCTGTCCACCGATGAGCCCGCGGCCGCCGCCAAGATCACCGGCTACCTGGCGGCGCTGGGCCACCGGCGCATCGCCCGGGTCAGCGGCCCGGCCGACCTGGCCCACACGAGGGCCCGCACCGAGGCGCTGGCGGCCGGCCCGCTGGAGGTGGAGACGGTCGCCGCCGACTCCACCGGCGAGGCGGCGGCGCAGGCGACCCGCCGCATCCTCAGTGCCCGCCGCCGCCCCACCGCGATCGTCTACGACAACGACCTGATGGCCCTGGCCGCCCTCGGTGTCGCCGCGGAGATGCACGTCCCGGTGCCGGCCGGGGTGTCGATCCTGGCCTGGGAGGACTCGCCACTGTGCCAGCTGGTCCACCCGGCGCTGACCGTGCTGCGGCGCGACATCGCCGACTACGGCGCGCGCACCGCCCGGCTGCTGTTCGAGTGGCTCGACGGCCGCCCGCCGCGCAGCGTCCGCGCGCCGAACGCGGTGCTGGTCGTGCGGGACAGCACGGCTCCGCCCGCCCCGTGACGTCGCTCAGCCGGCGCGGCGCTCGGCGGCGGGGCGGCGGCGCAGGCCCGGGCTCAGCAGAGCCGGGGGCGCGTAGGCCTGGTCGAGGGCGCCGACGTCGGTGCCGGGCGGGACGATCTCGTCGATCCGGTCGAGGATATCGTCGGTGAGCGCCACGTCCAGGCCGCTGAGCAGGCCGTCGAGGTGCTCCATCGTGCGTACCCCGATGAGCGCGCTGGTCACGCCCGGGTGCGCGATGGCGAACGCCATCGCCAGGTGGGTCAGCGGCATGCCCGCCTCCTCGGCGAGCGGGATGAGCGCCTCGACGGCGTCGATCCGGTGCTCGTCGTTGAGGTGCCGGAACAGCCCGGCCCGGCGCAGCTCGTTCTGCCCGCCCTTGCGGACCCGGCCGGTGAGCAGCCCCTGGGCGAACGGGCCCCACACGAGCGTGCCCATCCCGTAGCGCTGCGCGATCGGCAGCACCTCGCGCTCGACGCCCCGGTTGAGCAGCGAGTAGGGCGGCTGCTCGGTGCGCATCCGGGCCAGGCCGCGCCGCTCGGCGACCCACTGCGCCTCGACGATGTCGGACGCCGGCGTGTTGGCCGACCCGATCGCGCGGACCTTCCCGCTGTGGATCAGGTCCGACAGGGCGGACAGGGTCTCCTCGATGTCGGTGGTGGGGTCGGGCCGATGGATCTGGTACAGGTCGATGTAGTCGGTCTGCAGGCGGCGCAGCGAGTTCTCGACCGCGGTCGTGATCCAGCGCCGGGAGGCGCCCTGCTGGTTGGGGTCCTGGCCCATCGGGCGGCTCACCTTGGTCGCCAGGACGACGCTGTCGCGGCGCCCCTTGAGCGCCTGGCCCACGACCTCCTCGGAGTCGCCGTAGGCGTCGGCGGTGTCCACGAAGTTGATCCCCGCGTCCAGCGCCTTGTGGATGATGCGGGCCGAGTCCTCGGGATCGGGGTTGCCGACGGACGTGGCGAACATCAGCGTGCCGAGCGCGTAGGGGCTGACTTTGATGCCGGTCCGGCCGAGCGTGCGGTACTGCATGTGAGTCCTCCTCAGGTGTACCCTGACGGGAAGCGGAAAGCCCTTCCGAATCAACTATACGGAAAGCTTTTCCGGAACAGCAAGCGGAGGGTGTGGTGACCGAGCACACGGACGGTCCGGCCGCGCGCGAGCGCGCCCCGCGCCGGCTGCGCGTCGACGCGCAACGCAACGTCGGCTCCCTGCTGGAGGCGGCGAAGACCGTCTTCGCCACCTCGGGCGTCGACGCGCCGGCGAAGGAGATCGCCGACCTGGCCGGGGTCGGCGTCGGGACGGTGTACCGGCACTTCCCGCTGCGCTCGGACCTGATCACGGCCGTGCTGCAGCGCGATGTCGACGCCTGCGTCGAGGCGGGCCCGGCGCTGAGCGCCACCCACGAGCCGGGCGTGGCATTGGAGCAGTGGATTTTGCGGTACACCGGATTCGTCGGCACGAAACGCGGGCTCGCCGCGGCCCTGCACTCGGGCGACCCGGCCTACGACGGCCTGCCCGCCTACTTCCTGCGGCAACTCGGCCCGGCGCTCGAGGCGTTGCTGGACGCCGCCGCGGCGGCCGGCGAGATCCGCACCGACATCAGCGCCGACGACCTGCTGCGCGCCGTCGCCCACCTGTGCCACACCGCACCCGGCGAGAGCGTCGCCTACAGCCAGCGCATGGTCGCCGTCCTCATCGACGGCCTCCGCTACCGCGCCGCACCCCGCCACCCCTGAGCCATCCACACCCCGAGCCCCGCCCGCCGCGACACCAACACTCCGCGATCATGCCCGAATCACGGTGCGCACCACGGGTTTTTCATGATCACGGAGCGGAAGTGTACCCATAGGTACAATATGTCTCCGCGATCATGAGAAAGCCGCAATTCCGCGGCGGCCACCTCATGATCGCGGAGTGTTTCCGCCCGCCGCGCCGGCCGCGAGAGGGCGGCGGCGGTCAGGACGGCAGGGTCCAGTTCTGGTTGGTCTGGCCGTTGCAGGTCCAGATCTGGATCTGCGTGCCGTCGGCGCTGTTCTGCCCGGTGACGTCCAAGCACTTGCCGGTCTCCGGGTTGACCAGGGTCTGCCCGGAGCGGGACCACTGCTGGTGGCCGTTGCCGTTACAGTCCCACAGCTGCACCTTCGTGCCGTCGGCGTTGACGCCGCCGGTCACGTCGAGGCACTTGCCCAGCGCGCGCAGCGTGCCGTCGGCGCCGACCGTCCACGACTGCGCGCCGGTGCCGTTGCAGGTGTACAGCTGAATCTTCGTGCCGTTGGCGGCGCCGGAAGCGGCCACGTCCAGGCACTTGCCGGCCAGGCCGGTGACCGGGCCGGTGCGGGAGCCGCCGCCGCTGCCGCCGGGCACGGTGAACTCGCCGCGGACGAGCACGCGGCTGTTGAAGTAGGTGTTCTGCACGGCCGCGTTGGTGTTGTAGGCGGGGTCCTGCAGGTACTCGGCCCACACCATGAAGTACGTCCACCGCGGCTGCGCCTGCAGCAGCGACACGCTCGGCACCTGCCCGACCTCGGCCAGCGCGATCGGCTTACCGCCGGCCACGTTGAGCATGGCCTGGTAGTCGCCGCCGCTCGGGGCGAGCTTGACCCAGATGTCGAGGGTGGCCACGTCGACGTACGACGGGCCGGGCCAGTAGTCGCCGATGGAGCCCATGTTGGTGTCCTTGACGTTCCACACCCACACCAGGTTGGACAGCCCCTGGCCGGCGAAGTAGTCGTGGACGATCTGGAAGAGCCGGCGGCTGCCGTTGGGCCCGGGCCGGCCGCCCCACCACGACCAGCCCTCGTTCATCTCGTGGATCGGCCGGAACAGCACCGGCACGCCGGCGTTCTGCAGCTGGCGCAGGAACGGCACCGCCTCGCTCAGCCGGTTCTTGAACGCGGTGTTCAGCCCCGAGCCGTCGGCGATCAGCTGGCTCCACTGGTTGTCGTCGAGGTGGCTGAGCACCCCGTTGGAGTCCCAGCCGCACGTGGAGCCCACGGTCGGCGGGCACATGTGCCAGGTCAGCGCGACCAGCGAGCCGCCCTGCCACTGCCGGATCGCCTCGCTGACCATTGTCTGGCGGGCGGCCACGTCGGAGGCGGCGAACAGGAAGTCGCCGCCCCACAGGCCCGGCGTCTGCCCGGTGATGCCCTGCGCGGCCCGGGTCCACTTGGTCGGGTCGGAGTTGGGTTCCCGGTTGTGCTGTCCGGTGATGGTGTACTGACCGGAGATGCTCGACAGGTAGTTGACCAGCGCGGCCGGCGTCGAGGCGGGGAACGCCCGCGCGGGCAGCGGCACGGCGACGACGGCGGCGACCAGCATCGCCAGCACGACGGCGCCCCGGACGGTTCTGGGCATGCGCACGGGGGCTCCTTCCGCGGCCAGACATCGGTTCAGTACCCTTACTGAACCGAGTAAGCGACGGAAACGCTACGACCCGATCGCGACGGTTGTCAATGCCTGCGGAACTCAGCCCTGGGCGGGGCGCGGCCCGTGCCGCACGACGCCGAGCCAGGCCAGTTCTGCCATGGCCCACCCGTACGCACCGCGCGAGCCGGCCTAACTGCCGCTCCGCGGGGCCGGCGCGTCGAGCCGGACGAGGTCGGTGCGGGCCCACTCCTCGAAGGTGGTGGTCGGCACGCCCAGGGCGCGCGCCGCGTCGGGCCGGGCCGGGGCCGGGTTGTGCTGGGAGTACTGCTGGCCGCGGGCCATCTCCGGCAGCAGCCCGTCGGCCAGCGCCGCCTCGGGGCCGGCCGGCGGCTCGATCGTGGTGCCGAGGGCGGCGGACATGAGGCGGGCGGCGGTGCGGTACGACACGCGGTCCCCGGCCAGCTCCAGCTCGACCCCGGCGAAGCGGTCCGGGTCGGCGAAGGCGGCCGCCGCGGCGGTGCCGACGTCGCGGACGGCCACCCAGGCGAACAGCGCGTCCGGGTCCACGGCCACCCGCATGCGGTCGGGGGCCGACTCCGCGTAGAGGTACGACGGGCGGACGAGGTTCTCCATGAACGTCGCGGGCCGGATGATCGTCCAGCGGTCGAAGCCCGCCGAGCGGGCCAGCTCCTCCGCCGCCGCCTTGCTCGCCCAGTAGTGCCCCATGTAGGCGCCCCATCGGGGCTCGTCGAAGGCGTCCCGGTCGAAGTGGCCGGCGCCGGAGACCGACGTGTGCACCACCTGCTCGGCGCCGGCGGCGCGGGCGGCGGTCACCAGGTTGCGGGCGTGGCGGACCTCACGGTCGCCCATCAGGTCGGCCAGGTCCGGCATCTGCACCGAGAACACCGCCCGGGCACCGGCGGCGGCCGCGGAGAGCGACGCCGGGTCGTCCAGGTCGCCGCGGACGAGGGTCGCGCCGGCGGCGGCCAGGGCGCGGGCCGGCGCCGACGAGGGGTCGCGGACCAGGGCGCGCACGGGGGTGCCGGCGGCGAGCAGCGCGCGGGCGGTGGCGCCGCCCTGCTTGCCGGTGGCGCCCGAGACGAGGACGGGACGGGGATCGGTCATGAGCCTGCTCCTATGGTACCGATGAAACGGGGTTGACCCCCGTTTAGCCCGGTCTACGATATGGGGTGCCCCTCCAATTCGTCAAAGGAGGCCTCCGATGAGCGAGCAGCCCCGGCCGGTCCGGGCCGACGGGCGGCGCAACCGGGAGCGCATCCTGGCCGCGGCCGCGCAGGTCGTGGCGCGTGACGGCGCGGGCGCGTCGCTGGAGGAGATCGCCCGCCGGGCCGGGGTCGGCTCGGCGACGCTGCACCGGCACTTCCGCTCCCGCGACGCGCTGCTCGACGAGGTGTTCCGCGACGGGGTGGAGCAGCTGCGCCACCGCGCCGACCGGCTGGCCGCCGAGGACCCGGCGCACGGGCTGATGACCTGGCTCGCGGAGCTGGCCGCCTACACCGCGGGCACGCGCGGCCTGGCCGCGTCGCTGGCGCCGCGCGGCTACGCGCCGGCCGGTGACGCCGGCGGCTGCCACGACATCGTCCGCGACGCGGCCGCGAGCCTGGCCGCGCTGGCCGAGCGGGCGGGCACCCTGCGCCCCGGCGTCGCCGTGGACGACCTGCTCGACCTGGTCAACGGCATCGCGATCGCCGCCGAGCCGGACCCGCGGCGGGCCGCCCGGCTGTTCGGGCTCGCCATGGCGGGGCTGCGCCCGCCCGGTCCGCCCGTGTGAGGCGGGCCGGACCGGGTAGTCGGCCCGGCATGGAGACCTCGGCGACGTTCATCGGGACCGCCACGGTGCTGCTGCGCCTCGGCGGGTTCACCCTGCTCACCGACCCGAACTTCCTGCACCGGGGGCAGCGGGCGTATCTCGGGCACGGGCTGTGGAGCCGGCGGCGCACTGAGCCCGCCCTGCGGCCCGGCCAGCTGCCGGCGCTCGACGGGATCGTGCTGTCGCACCTGCACGGCGACCACTTCGACCGGGTGGCCCGCCGGGAGCTGCCGCGGGAGCTGCCGGTCGTCACCACCCCGCAGGCGGCGCGGCGGCTGCGCACCTGGGAGTTCGGCGGCGCGCTCGGGCTCGGCGTGTGGGAGGACGTGGTGTGGCGGCGCGGGGACGAGACGCTGCGCATCACCGCGGTGCCGGCGCGGCACGGACCGCCCGCGGTCGACCTGGCGATGCCCCAGACGATGGGCAGCATCATCGACTGGGAGGGGGACGGGCGGCGGCTGCGGGTGTACGTCAGCGGCGACACCCGGTTCCGCCCGCGGGTGCTGCGGGAGATCCCGCGCCGTTTCGGCGCCGTGGACGCGGCGCTGCTGCACCTGGGCGGGACCCGGATCCTGGGCGTGCTGGTGACCATGGACGCGCGGGACGGGGTGGCCCTGGCCGAGCTGGTGCGCCCGGAGCGGATCGTGCCTATTCACTACGACGACTACCCGGTGTTCCGCGATCCGCTGTCGAACTTCCTGCAGCTGGCGTCCGCCCGCGGGCTCGGCGGGCGGGTCCGGCCGGTGTTCCGGGGCGAGACCGTCGACCTGGGCCCGCAGCGGTCACTCGCGCAGCTGGCGGCGCAGGAAGTCCAGCGAGTGGGTCAGCAGCCGTGAGACGTGCATCTGCGACATGCCGACCCGATCGGCGATCTCGGTCTGGGTGAGGTTGCCGTAGAAGCGCAGGGCCAGGATGCGCCGCTCGCGCTCGGGCAGGCGCTCGATCAGCACGCGCAGCGACTCGCGGTACTCGACCAGGCTGTACTCCGACGCCTCGCCGCCGACGGTGTCGGCGATCGTGGTCGTCTCGTCGGCGGTGCGGGTCGGGGTGTCCAGCGAGATCGGGCGGTACGCGTGGCCCGCGCCGAGCACCTCGACGATCTCCTCCGCACCGGCCTGCACGTCCGCGGCGAGATCGGCGATCGTCGGGGCCCGGCCGAGGCGCTGGGTGAGCTCGTCGCGGGAGTGGTTGACCTGCAGCCGCAGCTCCTGCAGGCGGCGGGGCAGCCGCACGCCCCAGGTCCGGTCCCGGAAGTGGCGCTTGATCTCGCCCGCGATCGTGGGTGTGGCGTAGGCGCCGAACTCGATGCCGCGGGACGGGTCGAACCCGTCGACCGCCTTCAGCAGGCCCAGCGCGGCCACCTGCATGAGGTCGGCGAACGGTTCCCCGGCCCCGCCGTAGCGGCGGGCGATCTGGCGGGCCGTGGGCAGACAGACCTCGATCACCTCGTCGCGGGCGCGGCGGCGGCCCGGGTCGGCGGGGTCGAACCGGTGCAGCCGGGTGAGCAGCTCGGTGACCTCCGCAGGCCAGTGGCCGTGGCCGAGGTGCAGGTCGTCGAGGTCGATCGGGAGGCGGCGGCGCTGGGCGAGCGGCCAGTCGAGGTCGTCGTACGCCCCGAGCTGCTTCGCCACGCCGGCGATCTCCAGCGCGGTGAGCACCGTGCGGGCCGGGCCGGCCAGGCGCAGCCCGCCGTCGAGGTGCTCCGCGCGCCGCCGCAGGTACAGCAGGACCTTGATCGCCGCCGCGTCGAGCAGCCGCAGGCCGCAGACGTCGAGGACGATGTGCCGGGACCCGGCGTCGAACCGTTCGAACACCACCTGGCGCAGGTAGGGCGCGGACGCGTAGTCGAGGACCCCGGTCAGCTCCAGCAGACTCTCGCGCCGCCGGGTGGACAACGTGACCGCCAGCTCCATGGCACCTCCCCCACGCCGCTCGCCGCGACGCCGTCGATGGCTGGTACCCATCGCGGGCTCAGCCCAAACGGAGTACGGCAGGCGGCCGGGGCGCAGCCGGCCCCGCCCGGGACGGGCGGGACCGGTGACGGCGGGACCGGGCGGGTCAGGCGCCGGGGCGCGGGATGTCGCCGCGCCACGCGCCGGTGGCCTGGCCGCGGTGCTCGACGAACTCCTTGAAGCGCCGGGTGTCGGCCTTGACCTGCATGTCGTCGGCGCCGATGGCGCTGCCGGCCTTCTCGGTGAGGTTCTGCGGCTGCCACTCCAGCTGCACCGTCACCCGGGTCTCCTGGTCGCCGAGGCGGTGGAAGGTGACCACGCCGGCGTGGCTGGTGTCGCCCCCGACGCTCTTCCAGGCGATGCGCTCGTCCGGGTGCTGTTCGGTGATCTCGGCGTCGAACTCGCGCCGCACCCCGCCGATCTTGGTCACCCAGTGCGTGTGCCGGTCGTCGAGCTGGCGGATCTCCTCGACGCCGCTCATGAACTGCGGGAACGACTCGAACTGGGTCCACTGGTCGTAGGCGGTGTGTACCGGGACGTGCACGTCGACGGACTCGGTGACCGTACTCATGTCGACCTCCTTACGCTCGGTTCTCCCTCTCGGGGTGCCCGTCCGGAGGCGACGGAAACGTCGGCCGCGCCGCGGCGCGCCGGCCCGGTCCCGCCGTGATGCTCCGAGTGCGGCCGGCGTGGCCAGCCCGCCACCGCCATACTCTGCCCGTCCCGGTACCCCACATCGGCCGCCGCCCGGGCACCGGCATCGCCGGCCCCCGCGAGCATGGCGGCCACGTGGTGCCCGGCCCGCGCGTCCCGACGCGCCGGGCCGGGCGCGGCCGGCGATCACGCCCCACCCGCCGGGTGCCGGCCGCCGCGGAGCACGGCGCAGCGACCGGAAGTCTCCGCGATCATGCTGTACCCGCCGCCGGCACCAACGGTTTTTCATGATCACGGAGTGCTGATGTACCCCCGTGTACCACAAGTCTCCGGGATCATGGCAAACCCGTGCTGCGGCCACCGCGGGCATCATGATCACGGAGACATACGTCCGCCCCGCCCCACGCAGCGGATGTTCCGCATGGCGCATGCAACATCCGCAACGTCCGCCCCGCCGCGCCGCCCGACATGAACCACCACGATCAGGCGCTGCCCTCATACACCACGACGGCGGACGCGCCATGAAACTGCACGTTCCCTTGGGGTCGGCGATCCCGGTTGCGGGGGTTTTGGCTGTTCAGAATCGGCTGTCGCCTGGCGGCGTCGGGGCAGGCCGAAGACGACGGCCGCGACCGCTGCGAGGCCGGCGCCGATGGCGCCCATGGCAAATCCGATGCGGTACGCCTGCTCCGACGGGATCGCCGTGTGCGCAATGGTACTGCGCGCGAGCACAGCCGCGGTGCCTGCGCCAGCGATCGCGCCGCCGACGAGCCGGAGCAGGCTGTTGACCGCGCTGGCCACTGCGGTTTCGTCGGGGCTGACGTGTTCGACGGCCATGGTGCCCAGGGCGGCGAAGGCAAGTCCGATGCCGATGCCGAGCAGGGCGGTGGCCGCGTAGATGTCGTATCGGTGTGCGTGCGACACGGCGAGCCAGAGGCTGGCCAGGGCGGTGAGGGCTGATCCCGCTGCGACCAGCGTGGTGGCCGCGAACCGGCGCATCAGCAGGCCGGCCTGGGTGGAGACCAGGATCATGAGCAAGGTGGTGGGGAGCAGGTCGAGGCCCGCCTGCAGGACCGAAGCGCCGAAGCCGTATCCGGCCTGGGTGGGGGTCTGGACGAAGTTGGGTATGAGGGTGAACCCACTGTAGAGCGCGAAGCCGACCAGCAGAGCGCAGACGCTGGCGCCGACGGTGCCGCGGTGGGTGAGCATGGCGGTGTCGACCAGCGGGGCCGGGCTGCGGCGCTCGACGAGGATCCACACGATGCCGAGGACGACGGCGCCGCCGAGCAGGGCGAGAATGCAAGGGCTGGTCCATCCCCAGGCGCTGCCCTGGCTCATGCCGAGCAGGAGGCTGACCAGCGTGCCGGTCAACAGCGCGGCGCCCGGGAGGTCGAGGCGGGCCCGGCGCGGCGGCGCGGGGTCGTGGACGACGAGGGCCGCGAACAGGGCGGCGGTCACGGCGATGCCGGCGATGGCCCAGAAGACGGCACGGTACCCGTCGGTGTAGTTGGCGACGACGCCGGCGAGCACGAGTCCGCCGCCGACGCCGATGCCGCCCGTGGCGGACACGACGCCGAGCCCGGTGGCAAGTTTCTCGCGGGGCAGTGCGCTGCGGACGATGCCGATAGCCAGCGGCAGGGTGGCCATCGAGATGCCTTGCAAGACGCGGGCGGCGATCAGGGTGGCGATCGAGGTGGAGAACGCACCCAGCACCGATCCGGTGATCAGGGCGGCCATGGTGAACAGCAGGACGGGTCGCCGTCCGTACGTGTCCCCCAGCCGGCCGAGCAGCGGTGTGGCCACCGCGCCGACGAGGAGGCTGACCGTGAAGGCCCATGCCACCGTCGTCAACGGCGCGTGCAGCGCGCTCTGCAGGCGGCCCAGCAGGGGCAGTACCGCGCTCTGCTGGATCGATGAGGCGGCCACGACCGCGGCCACGGCGATCACGGTCAGCCTCGGATTTGCGTGAGCTGCCGCCGCCGGTGATACGGGTGTCTGTACCGTGCGCATTTCGTTACCTAACTTCGTTAGACTTTCGAGGTCGGAGTTGGCCTGGGCCGGCTCCGGGGATGGCCCAACTATATACCTAAGTTAGGTATTCAATTTGGAGTGTGGTCATGACCACAGCAGCGTCCGGGGAACTGCTGGCCCGGCTGGGTGCGCTGGGCGCCGCAGTCAACCGGGGCGCGTTGTACGAGGCGGCCGTGGCGGCGACCGGCGCCGCCCTCGAGCGACCCGCCATCAACGTCCTCGCCGTGCTGAACGCAGCCGGCGGACCGCGCCGGGTCGGCGAGATCGCGGCCCAGATGCAGGTGGAGGGTCCACACGTGACCCGCCATGTCCACCGGCTCGAACAGCGCGGCATGGTCAGGACGGTGGTTGACCCCGATGATCGCCGAGCTCGCCTCGTCGAGATCACGCCGGTCGGCCAACAGGCCATCGACCGCTACCTGTCGGTAGTCCTGGGCTGGCTCGACTCCGCACTGGACGGCTGGTCCGAGCACGACCGTACGGAGCTGTTCCACCTCGCCGGTCGACTCTTCGATGACCTGACCGCCCAGCTGGCGCGGTACGAACAGCCGGACTGACTCCGCGCTCGCTGGCTCAGCAGGCCACCCCGCCGGCGCACGACTTCGTCGTCGCCTCCGCCCGATCCCGCCCGAACCGCAACTCCCGCAGGAGGCCATCCGCCACGGGCTCGACCCGCAGCTCCCCATCGAGCACCGTCCAATACCCGTCACCGGACGGCATCCGCACACGAAACACTCGGGGCACGCGACCTTCGCCTCCTGTTGATCAGCAACGTCGCGCCACTGAACAACACCCCGAGAGAAGCGATGCACAGACCTACAGCAGGGCGGTCAACACACCGCCAGGCAACGGGTCACCGACCCCGAGAGAGCGTTGGTGTCGGCGGCGGGTGGAGCATGAATCGCGGAGACTTCCGGTCGCTGCGCCGTGCGGCCCGCGGTGTACACCGTCCAGCGGCGCTGGTGGTTGCGGTCTTGCGGGGCGGTCGACAATGTGCGCGTGAGCGACCTTTTATCCAACCGGGCCGAGGCGCCCGAACCGCTGCACCGTCCGGTCGACCACGCCGAGCATACGGCGTTGAAGGCCCGGCTGGTCCGGCTCGAGCAGCTGTGCGGGCTCGGCCAGGCGCAGCCCGGCGAGGAGGGCCCTCACCTCCCCGCCTGGCTGCGCCCGACCGCCGGTGAGCACCGGCTGCCCGTGACGATCGCCCTGCTGATCATCCTCGGGCTGCAGCTGAGCATCCCCAGCGAGCTGGCGTTCCCCCCGAAGTTCGTGCTGCCGTCGCTGGAGCTGCTGCTCTACGCCGTGCTCACCGTCGCCAACCCGCGGCGGATCAACCGCGAGTCGCGCCTGGCCCGGGTCGCCGGGCTGCTGCTCGTGCTCGCCGCCAGCCTGGCCACCGCGTACTCGGCCGGGCGGCTCGTCTACCGGCTGGCCACCGGCCACGGCGGCACCGACGCCGTGGCGCTGCTGCTGCAGGGCGGTGCGATCTGGCTGACCAACATCATCGTCTTCGCGTTGTGGTACTGGGAGTTCGACCGCGGCGGGCCGGCCGCCCGGGCCAACGCCCGCCGCGTCCGTCCCGACTTCCTGTTCACCCAGATGACCTCGCCGGAGCTGGCCGACCGGGACTGGGAGCCGGGCATCGTCGACTATCTGTACCTGTCCTTCACCAACGCCACCGCGTTCAGCCCGACCGACACGCTGCCGCTGTCACGCTGGGCGAAGCTCGCCATGATGTTCCAGTCCGGCGTCTCCCTGGTCACCGTCGCCCTGGTGGTGGCGCGCGCGGTGAACATTTTCCAGTAGCGCCGCGATGACCCGGTCGGGGGCGAGGAAGGGCGCCATGTGGCCCAGTCCGTCCAGCGGCACGAAGGCCTTGCCGGGTGCCTCGATCCGCTCGGCGTACTCCTCGGCCAGCTCGGGCAGGGCGAACACGTCCCGCGTGCCGTGCAGGAGCACCACCGGCACCGCGAAGCGGGTGCCGAGCGTCTCGGGCGTGACCGCCATCGTCTCCGCGTAGAGGTGCTGGGGGAAGACCGTGACGTCGGTGAACCAGCCGAGGACGTCCCGCACGGAGTACCCGGGCATGAACAGCGTCCGGGTCAGGGCGGTCCGCTGCCAGGCGCGCCCCTCGGGGTCGAGGCTCATGGTGTAGCGCAGCCGGCGGATCCAGTCCGTCCGGTCGGGATAGGGCGGCGGGCCGAGCGCGGCCAGTCCCCCGGCCGCGCGGCGCCGGCCCGCCGAGCGGGCCTGGGCGAGCAGCCGCTCGTAGACGATCGACTCGTTGCGCGGCATGTCCACCATCTGGCTCATGCCGACGTAGGCGTGGAAGAGGTCGGGCCGGCGGCGGGCCATGCCGATGCCGACCACGGTGCCCTGGGAGTGTCCCGCGAGGACCACCCGGTCCTGCCCCAGGCGCTGCCGCAGGTGCTCGACGAGCTCCACACCGTCGGCGACGAAGCGGTCGAACGTCCAGTCGGCGTCGCCGGAGCCGCGCCCCGCGCGGCGGGTCCGCCCGACCGTGCGGCGGTCCCACTGCACCACGGTGAAGTGCCGCTCCCAGGAGGTGTACAGCGGCGTGAGCGGGATCATCGAGGCGCCGTGCGCGTGCAGCATCAGCAGCACCGGGTTGGCCCGGTCGGCACCCCGGATCTGCACCCACTGGTCCACCCCGCCGATCCGCACGTACCCCTGCTCGTCGATGCCGGACGGCGGCAGGGCGAGCCGGCGCGCGACGGCCCGGCGGCGCAGCGCGACGAACCCGGCCGGGGCGGCGATCACGATCGCGATCACGGCGGCCACCGTGAGCGGCATCCATGTCATGGGGAGAACATGACATGACGAAATCTACCTGTCAATATCTTGGTGTGTAGGGTGTCGGCAGGAGGTTCCCATGTCGTTGCGGTTCGCCCTGCTCGGGTTGCTCGCGGAAGAGCCGTCGAGCGGGTACGACCTGGCCCGTAAGTTCGAGCGGAACCTGCGCCGCTACGCCTGGCACGCCCAGCACAGCCAGATCTACCCGGAGCTGAACCGGCTCGCCGCCGACGGCCTCGCGACGGTCGTCGAGGAGGGCCCGCGGGGGCGGCGCACCTACGCGATCACCGACGCGGGCCGCACCGAGCTGCGTGCCTGGGTGCTGGACCCCAACGACGAGCCGGTCGTGCGCAACGAGCACACCCTCAAGCTCTTCCTGCTGTCCACATTGGACGCCGAAGACGCCCGGAAGGTGCTGCGGTACCAGGCCGAGGGCAGCCTGCAGGAGTACGAGCGCCTCCGCGCGGCGATCGACGAGGCCGACCGGGGCGGGCATCCCGCCGTCGCGCTGTTCTCCGCCGAGCTCGGCGCGCGCTACTTCCTGACGCTGCACGAGTGGGCGCTCTGGGCGCTGGACCGCCTCGACGCCGAGTAGGCCGCCGGCCCGTCAGAGCTCGGGCCAGGCGCCGGGCGGCGGCTCCAGCCCGGGGTTGGCGGTGGGCGGGGTCACCGCGGTGACGGTCGCGTAGCCCTCGGCGAGCAGGGCGATGTCCGAGCCCGGCACGAGCCGCTCGCCCCGCTCCTCGATCGACGTGCGCACGTAGCCCTTGCCGTGCTCGGCGATCGCCATCTGCACCTGGCCGAACGGGGCGAGCGTGGCCCGGCGCAGGCCGCGCAGCACGTCCGCCGGGCGGTCCGGCACGTTGAGGTTGAGCACGGTGCCGGGCGGGGCGGCGGCCAGCCAGGACAGCAGCCGGGCCGCGAGGTCGGCGGCGCCCGCCCAGTGGCGGGCGTTGTCGGCGGCCTCGATCAGCGCGGTGAACGCCGCCCCGCCGGAGGCGCTGGACGCCTCGGCCGGGCTGAGCACGTCCAGGGAGACGGCGAGCGCCCGCATGCCGTGGTTCGCCGCGGTCAGCGCCGCGCCGACCGTGCCCGAGTGCAGGATCGCGTGGCCGGCGTTGGCGCCGCGGTTGATGCCGGACAGTACCGCGTCCGGGCGGTCGCCGAAGGCGCCCAGACCCGCCAGGACCGCGATGTACCCGGGCGACGCCTTCACCCCGAAGCCGGGCACGCCGGGCAGGCCGTCGACGGCGACGGTGTCGAGCATCAGCCGCCCGTCCTCGGTGACCGCGGTCAGCGCGGCGCTGGAGCCGCTCGCCTCCGCGCCGGGGGCGGCGACCACCACGTCGTGGCCGAGCGCGTGCACGGCCCGGGCCAGGTGCCGGATGCCCGGCGCGGCGATGCCGTCGTCGTTGGTGATGAGGATCCTCACGCCGACTCCTCGAGGTACTCGATGCGGGTCGATGGTGACGGTCAGCGGCGCCGGGGCGAACACCATCACGCTCGGGGCCATACCTGCCTTGTGCCCCGTGCCGGCCGGGCCAAGCGCGTGGGCCGCCATCCGGCCGCCTGCCCGGTGCCGCGCGATGGTTTTCGTTTGGCTTCCTCCGCCCGAGGGTAGTGGCGGGTGAACACACCCCGGGTCGAGAGAGCTATGAACGACGTAGAGTCACGCAGCATGGTCGATCCCCGCGGGATCGTCGTGGCCGGTGCCTCCGCTGCGGGCGTCGAGGCACTCCGCGCGTTTGCGGCCGCGGAGAACGGTCACCGGCCCGCCGCCGGCCCGCTGTTCCGCACCGCCGCCCGCTGGTGGGGCCCGGCCGCCGTGGGCGTGGTGCTGTCCGGCGACCGCGACGACGGCGCCTACGGCCTCGCCGAGATCGTCCGGCAGGGCAGCACCGCGGTCGAACGGCTGGGCGCCCTGGAGGACGGTGCACCGGTGGACGAGCTGTCATGAGCGCCCAGGAACACACCAAGGACCTGGTCTGCGACCACGAGCCGGGCTTCCCGGTGACCCTGCTGCACGCCACCGGCGCGCTGACCCTGATCACGGTGGCCGAGCTGCGCCGGGCCGGGATGAAGGCGCTGACCGACCAGCCGGAGCTGCTGGTCGTCGACGTGAGCGCGATGGTGGCGGTCGACGACATCGCGCTCACCGCGCTGCCGATGCTGGCCCGCCAGGGTACGGAGACCAGCACCGGGCTCATCGTCGCCGGGCCCGGCCCGGCGCTGCGCGGGCAGCTGGAGCGGATGGGCATCGCCCGGCAGGTCCCGGTGGTGGCCACGCTCGCCGACGCGCTCGCCGAGCACGAGCGGCGGCCCGGCCCGCGTCGCCTGGACCTCGAGCTGGCGCCGGCGCCGGGCGCGACCGCGCAGGCCCGGGCGCTGGTCGACCGCGCCTGCGGTCAGTGGCGCCTGCCGCACCTGGCCGACCATGCGGCGCTGATCGTCACCGAGCTGGTCGCCAACGCCGTCCAGCACGCCGGCACGCGGATCCGTCTCAGCGTGACGCTGCGGCGGCGCCACCTGCACGTCGCCGTCCGCGACGCCTCGCCGCGGCCGCTGCGCCGCTCCGGCGGCGACGAGCAGGAGCCGGGCCGCGGGCTGCTCGTCGTGGAGGGCCTGGCCGCCGCGTGGGGCTGCATGTATACCGGCGGCGGCAAGGTGGTGTGGGCGACGCTGCGGCAGCTGCCGTGGGAATGACGTGACCCGGTGACGCGGGCCGCCCCCGACTTCACCGGCTACAAGCGGGCCAGACGCCACTGCCTTCGGCGACGGCGCGCGGCCGGCGTGGCCGGCCGCCGCCTACACCGAGCTGTTCCCGCGGGCGCCCCTCGCCGTCCCACCCGGCGCCGGCCACGTTCCGTGGCTGGACGATTCCTCCTGGTTCGTCCGGCATCTCGCCGGTCGCGATTTGCCCTGATTCGGCGGATTCGGCGTGTCGACGGCGGCCGATGGATGCGTCCCGCCCGGCCCTCGGGCCCCATGAGCGTTCTGGCAAACTGCCCGCATGCAACGACCGGCGATGCGCCTGACCGTCGGACCACACCCTCCCGCCGTCTACTGGCGCCGCCGTGCGCTCGTCGCGGTGCTGTTCGTCGTGGTGGTCTTGCTCGTCTGGCTCGCCCTGCGCGGCGGCGACGGCGGCAAGCCGGCCGCGGTGCACAGCGCGTCGGCGCCCGCGGCCGCCGCCCCCGGCACCGGCGGCGCGACCGGCCCGGCCGCCGCCACCGGCACGGCCCCGGCCGGGCCGGGCCCGACCGACCTCGCCTCGCCCTCGTTCGTCCAGGCGACCCCGGAGAGCGGCACCGCGGCGGCCACCGAGCGCCCGATGCCCCCGCCCAGCGTGCCGCCGTGCGGCGACGAGCAGATCACGGTGACGGTCGCGGTCAGCCCCTCGCCGGGGGTGCTGGGCGGCACGTTCACGTTCAGCATCGCGATCGCCAACACCACGGCCGGCTGGTGCGCCCGCGACCTCGGCCCCGGCGCCCAGGAGGTCCGCGTCCTGCGCGAGGGCACCCTGCTCTTCTCCTCCGACGAGTGCGCCGCGGACCACCGCAGCGACGTGCGGTCCTTCGCGGCCGGCGACGCGGTCAGCTACCGCTACATGTGGAGCAGCTACCGCACCACGCCGCACACCTGCGCGACCGCCGCGAGCCCCGCCCCGCCCGGCGCCTACCAGGTCGTCGCCCGGATCGGCACGAAGCTCAGCGCACCGGTGACCTTCACGATCAACCGCTGAGCCGCCGGCCGCCGCGGCGCGCGACCGCCGGGGTTCCGCCGACCTCCACCGGCGTGACGGCAGCCGGTGCTCACCGGCGGTCGGGCACAGCCAGGCGGGGAGGTGGGGGCCCTCTTCGCCGGGCTGCGCCTGGCCGAGCCCGCACAGCTGCTCGAGCCGGACCAGCCGGGCCTTCAACGCCGTATGCTCGGCGCAGCGACCGGAAGTCTCCGCGATCATGCGCAACCGGCACCGGCACCAACGGTTTTTCATGATCACGGAGCGGCGATGTACACCCGTGTACCACAAGTCTCCGGGATCATGAAAAACCCGCGACACGGCGACCGCGAACATCATGATCACGGAGGCATACGTCCGCCCGGCGGGCGAGACGGCCGCAACTCCCCGGTGGCCGGCGCCGATTGCCGTTTCAGCTGGTCAGCATGGCTGCAAGCTCGGCGGCGTTGCGCTGGGCGTAGTCCGAATAGCAGTTGTTCATGAGGACGTGGGTGCTGGCGGTCTTCTCGGCCAGGGATCGGACCTTCGGGGCCCAGGACTGCAGTTCCCTGGTGGAGTATAGGTAGCCGAACTTCTCGTGGATGTCGCGGCTGGTCCACCGGTCGCTGTGGCCGTGGAAGCGGATCGCGGCCACATCCGATGTGGCGGCGACCACCGGGGGGATCGAGGAGCGGTGGCCCTGCGGCATGTCGACGACCACGTAGGCCAGGTCGTGGGCGCGCAGGAAGTCCAGCGTCTCCCGCTCGTTGTCGCCGGTGAACCAGGAGGCGTGCCGGAACTCCACCGCGACCCGGTGGGGCTTGCAGCGGGCCGCGACCTCCAGCAGCGTCTGCTTGTTCGACCTGCGGATGGTGAACCACGGCGGGAACTGGAACAGCAGCAGCCCCAGCTTGTCCGCCTCGGCCAGCGGCTCCAGGGCGTCCAGGAAGCGGGCCCACACGTCCTCGTACGTCTGCGCCGGCACGTCCTTCGGGTAGATGTTCGGCTTGGCGGTGTCCGGGCGCAGGTCCTTCGGCAGCGCCGCCACCTTCGTCGGGTGGCCGGTCAGCAGGCTGAAGGCCTTGATGTTGAAGGTGAAGCCGGGCGGGGTGCGCTGCGCCCACAGGCGGGTGGTCTGCTCGTTCGGCGGCGCGTAGTACGTCGAGTCGACCTCGACCAGCGGGAACTGTGTCGCGTAGTAGGCCAGGCGCTGCTCCGCGCTGGTGGCCTCCGGCGGGTACCAGCCCGAGTCCAGCAGCGTGCGGTCCGTCCAGGACGCGGTGCCGACCTTGATCTCGCCCATATCGGAGGTAAATTTCCGCACCGGCGGCCGGTCAAACGTGTCGGGGCCGTGCTTGACTTCGAGTGCGCTCCAGGGCATCTACGACGACCCGGGCAAGCGCGGCGGCCACTGGGCCATGGCCGCCTACGCGGGCCCGGACGCGGACGTCCGGCTGGCCGGCGAGCTCGGGGTGCGCCCGAACCAGCTGGTCCTGGCGTGGCTGCTGCACCGCTCGGCGCCCGGGGCGATCCCGCTCATCGGCCCGCGGACGCTGGAGCAGTTCGAGGCGGCGCTGCCCGCCCTGGACCTCGAGCTGACCCGGGAGCACCTGGCCGCCCTGGACGCCGCGGGCGCCTAGGGCTGTGGCCCCAGCACGCCGGCGCCCGCGGCCGGGGCCGGCTCCTTGAGCTCGACGAAGATGCTGTGGGTCGGCGTCTCGCCCACGTTGTGCCCGGAGTGCTCCTGCGCCCCGACCCAGCGCACGGCGCCGGCCGGCAGGTCCACGTCGACGGCGCGGTGGCCGTCGCTGATGCGCCGGCGGAAGGCGGTCACCGTGTACATCACGCTGTCCGGATGCCGGTGCGGGCGTGTCCGGTCGCCGGGCCGGTCCCGGTACTCCAGCACGCGCACCCGGTCGTTCTCGAAGATCACGGTGTAGTGGTCGGGGTCGGTGACGACGGGATCGTGGGACTCCAGTACCATGGGATTACGGTACCATGATGGCGATGGCAATTCCATATGAGGCGACCGGCCGCACCCAGCAGAAGTCCCGCACCCGCCAGGCCCTGGTCGACGCGGCCCGTGAGCTGCTGGCCGACGGCCTGACCCCCAGGGTCGAGGACGCCGCCGCCCACGCCGGCATCTCCCGCACCACGGCCTACCGCTACTTCGCCAACCAGCGCTCCCTGCTGCTGGCCGCGCAACCGCAGATCCAGCCGGACACCCTGCTCGGCCCCGACGCGCCGGTCGAGCCCCGGGCCCGGCTCGACGCCTTCATGGCCGCGTTCACCCGGTACAACCTGCAGTGGCAGCCGCAGCTGCGCTCCGCGCTGCGTCTCTCCCTCGAACCGCCGGCGCACCAGCCGGCCCCGGCCGAACCGCAACGCCCGCTCCTGCGCCGGGGCCGGGCCATCGCCTGGATCGAGGACGCCCTCGCGCCGCTGCGGCACAGCCACCCCCACGTCGACCGGCACCGGCTCGCCGTCGACATCCGCTCCGCCACGGGCATCGAGTCCCTGATCTGGCTGCAGGACATCGCCGGCCAGACCCCCGAGCAGGCCGGGGAAACGGTGCGCCGCACCGCCCACGCCCTCCTCGACGCCGCGATGCGCGCCTGAGCGTGTTTGGTACGTCGTCGGGCCGCCGGTTGTCGGTCACGTCCGCCGGCGCGGTGGATGAGCCTGGCGTGTCCGCCACAGACCGGCACCGGCACACCCCCTGATGCGCCACGTGCGGTCCGGGGTGGCCGGCCCGCAGCCGCCGCGCTCACCCGCACCCCGGCGCCCTCCGGCACCGCCCGGGAAACCGGCGCCGCCGGCCGCCATGCCCGCCGGCGACCAAGCGGTGCCCGCCCCAACACGCTCGGGGCGGGCGCGATCGCACCCGTCGTGCGCGGCACGGCGCCACGACCGGAAGTCTCCGTGATCATGCGCACCCGGGCATCGACACCAAGGGTTTTTCATGATCGTGGAGCGGTGATGTACCCCTGTGTACCGAAAGGTTCCGGGATCATGGCAAACCCGTGGTGCGGTCACCGCGGACATCATGATCACGGAGACATACGTCCGCCCCCAGCCGCGCGGATCGCCGGTTGCGCCCGCCTGGTGCGACATCCGCACCGCACCGCGCCGCCCCCGGGTCGGCGCTGACCGCTTGTGCCCCCACCGGTGGCCACCGACGCCCAGCCCGCGACGGCCGCCCGACCATCAACTAACGCAGGAGGGCGGGCAGGGCGGCGAGGGCGGCGACGGCCGGGCCGGGCCAGTTCGGGGCGTTGTCGGTGAACTCGGTCGTGCGGACGGTGGTCATGCCGGCCGCCGCCGCGCCCGGCAGTTCGTCGTCGGCGCCGTCGCCGACGTAGACGCAGTCCGCCGGGTCGGTGCCGAGGCGGCCGGCGGCGGCGCGGTAGATCGCCGGGTCGGGCTTGGCCAGGCCGGCCTCGCAGGAGAAGACCGCGGCGTCGAACCGCGCGGCGAGCGGGGTGCCGGGCCACGCCTCGGCGGTGTCCGAGGTGGCGTTGCTGACCAGGGCGAGCGGGTGACCGGCGGCGCGCAACCGGTCCAGCACGGCCAGGGTGGCGGCGGAGGCGGTGGCGAGCAACCGGCGGGCGAGGGCGCGCCGGTGGTCGGCCGCGCGGGTCACCTGGCGCACGCCCGGGGTGGCGCCGAGGCGGCCGGCGAGGATGCGGACCGTTTCCTCGGCGTTCCACCGGACGAGGCGGTCGGGCCAGCTGTCGTGGTAGGCGGTGACGAGGGCGGCCGGGGCGACACCGACGATCAGGGCCATCTCGGCGACCACCCGGTCCCGTTCGTCGTCGGCGCCCGGGATCAGGGTGTTGTAGAGGTCGAAGATCACCGGACGGGCCACGGTCGGATGCTAACCGGGGGGCGGTACCTCGGTGCTGACCCCACCGAGGTGCCGCCCGTCCATGGGGTGGTACGCAACGTCAGCCGCGAAGGTTCACCAGGAGTGCAGGGTGCCGTCGGGCAGGCGGTTCACCGGCAGCGACGCGGCCTGGTACGGATACCGGGCGGCGAGCTCCTCGTCGATGTCGACGCCCAGGCCCGGGGTCTCGGCCGGGTGCAGGTAGCCGTCGGCGAAACGGTACCCGTGCGGGAAGACGGCGTCGGTGGCCTCGCTGTGGGGCATGTACTCCTGCAGGCCGAAGTTCGGCACCGCCAGGTCCAGGTGCAGGGCGGCGGACAGGCAGACCGGCGACAGGTCGGTGGCGCCGTGGCTGCCGGTGCGCACGTGGTGCAGGGCGGCCAGGTCGAAGATGCGGCGCAGGTGGGTGATGCCGCCGGCGTGCACGACCGTGGCGCGGACGTAGTCGATGAGCTGTTCGCGGATGAGCAGCTCGCAGTCCCAGATGGTGTTGAAGACCTCGCCGACCGCCAGGGGGGTGGTGGTGTGCCGGCGGATCAGGCGGTAGCCCTCCTGCAGCTCGGCCGGGACCGGGTCCTCCAGCCAGGTGAGGGCGTGCGGCTCCAGGGACTTGCCGAGGCGGGCGGCCTCGATCGGGGTGAGCCGGTGGTGGACGTCGTGCAGCAGCTTGAGGTGCGGGCCGAACTCGGCGCGGACGCGGGCGAAGACCCGGGGCACGTGGTCGAGGTACCGCTCGGTGTCCCAGACGGCCTCCGACGGGATCGCCGCGTCGGCGGGCTCGTAGACGATGCCGGGCTTGCCGACGCCGTAGGTGGTGGGCAGGCCGGGGACGCCGGTCTGCACCCGCACGGCCCGGTACCCCTGCCCGGTGAAGCGGGCGACCTCGGCCAGGACGCCGTCGGTGTCGGCGGCGCTGGCGTGGCCGTAGACGGTGACGCCCTCGCGGCTGCGGCCGCCGAGCAGCTGGTAGACGGGCAGGCCGGCGACCTTGCCCTTGATGTCCCACAGGGCGGTGTCGACGGCGGCGACGGCGGTCATGGTGACCGGGCCGCGGCGCCAGTAGGCGCCCCGGTACAGGTACTGCCAGGTGTCCTCGATGCGGGCCGGGTCACGGCCGATCAGCGCGGGCACGACGTGGTCGGTGAGGTAGGCGGCGACGGCGAGCTCGCGGCCGTTGAGGGTGGCGTCGCCGACGCCGGTGACGCCGTCGTCGGTGACGAGCTTGAGGGTGACGAAGTTGCGGCCGGGGCAGGTCACGATGACCCGGGCGTCGGCGATGCGCACGTCAGTCGGCCTCCTCACGGACCCGGGCGACGAGCTGGGTGGGATTGACGATGCGCAGCGCCAGGACGAGCAGCACGAGCATCGTCGCCGTGTACACCACGGCCATCGCGTCGATGCTCTGCTGGGCGCGGATGCCCGGGGACGCCATCTCGGCGTACAACTTGACGACCAGCGTCGAGGATTCCTCGTCCGCGGTCAGGAACGTGAGCTCGAACATGCCGATGGTGCGCACCAGCACCAGGATCGACGCGGCCAGGATGCCGGGGACGAGCAGCGGGGCGAGGATGCGCGCGAACACCTGGCCGGTGCGGGCGCCGCACATCCGGGCGGCCCGCTCGATCGCGGGGTCGATCTGCTCGATGAACGGGGTCATGGTGAGGATGACGAACGGCACCGACGGCACCAGGTTGGCCAGGATGACCCCGGAGAGGTGGCCGGCGAGGTCGTACTTGTACAGCACCGTCGCGAGCGGGATGCCGTACGTCATCGGCGGCATGAGGATCGGCAGCAGGAACGCGAGGTAGACGATCCGCTGCCCCGGGAAGCGCCGCCGGGCCAGCACGTAGGCGGCGGGCACGCCGACGAGCAGCGAGATCACCACGACCGCCAGGGACACCTCCAGGGTGACCACGAGCACGTGCAGCAGCCCGAACTCGTCCCACGCCTGGGAGTACCACTGCGTCGTGAAGCCCTGCGGGAACCAGGTGTCGAACCAGCGCGTGCCGAAGGAGCTGACCAGCACCGAGCCGACCACGCCGGCGAGGTTGAGCAGGAAGAAGATGACCGCGCCCCACACGATCCAGGCGGCGGGGCGGGCCACGATGCGCCGGTTCATCCCTTGCCTCCCGTCGGCCCGGTGTACAGCAGGGACCGGCCGCCGAGCACCGCGCCGATCACGACGAGCTCGACCAGGCCCATGACGATCGCGATCGCGGAGCCCTTGGCGAAGTCGTAGTGCTGGTAGCGGGCCTGCCAGGCGGCGTAGGCAATGACCCGGGTCTCCCCCGCCGGGTCGCCGACCAGCACCGCGGACGGGAAGACGCTGTAGGCGAGCACGAACGTGAGGCAGAACGTGGTGGCCAGGCCCGGTGCGAGCAGCGGCAGGGTGATCCGGCGGAACCGCTGCCACCAGCCGGCGCCGAGCGTCGCCGCGGCCCGCTCCAGGCTCGGGTCGATGCCGGACAGGTAGGACAGCACCAGCAGGAACGCGAACGGGAACCCGGTGATGACCAGCGACAGGAACACGCCCCACGAGTTGTGCACCAGCCGGATCGGCTCGTGGATGAGCCCGATGTCGAGCAGGGTGCGGTTGAGCCAGCCGGTCGGGCCGAGGTAGTTGAGCAGGCCCTGGGCGGTGAGCACCGTGCCGAGCGTGATCGGTACCACCAGGATGGTCGTCACGGCCCGCTTGCCGCGGAACCGGCCGCGCATCCGGTAGGCGATCGGCACCGACGCGGCGACGTTGAACACCGCGGCGGGCAGCGCGATGCGCAGCGTCGTCCAGATGGTGGCGCGGTCGTAGGCGTCGGCGAAGAAGCTGCGGTACGCCTCGAGCGGGCCGCCCTGCTCGGGCTGGAACGACAGGCCGACACCGTAGGCGAACGGGTAGATGAACAGCAGCGCGACGAACGCGGCGGCCGGGGCGAGCAGCCACAGCTGCCGGTCGACGCCGCGCTCGGCGAGGCGGTGACGCAGGGCGGCCCGCTGCGGCAGGACGGTGTCCGCCATCACGCCTCCCGCGGCGCTGGGTAGACGAGCAGGTGCGCGGGGTCGGCGGTGACCGTGACCGGGTCGTCCGGGGCCAGCCGCGCGGTGGTGCGCAGGTGCAGCACGAGCCCGTCGGGAGTGCGGGCCTCCACCGCCATTTCGCGGCCTTGGTACTCCACGACGTCCACGACGCAGCGCAGCCCCCGCTCGGCGGGCTTGAGATGCTCGGGCCGCACCGCGGCGATCACGTCGTCGCCGGGCCGGACGTCACCGACCGCGGTGCCGGCGAACTCGACCCCCTCCACGGCGAGCGCGACCCGGTCGCCGGAGACCTGCCCGGCGCGCACCGGCAGCAGGTTGCGGAAGCCCATGAAGTCGGCCACGTGCGGGTTGGCGGGACGGGTGTGCAGCTCCTCGGGGGTGCCGATTTGCTGCACCCGACCGGACCGCAGCACGACCAGCCGGTCGGCCAGCGACAGCGCCTCCTCCTGGTCGTGGGTGACGTAGACGGTGGTGAGGCCGAGGCGCTGGTGCAGCCGGCGGATCTCGGTGCGCATCTCCAGGCGCAGCTTGGCGTCGAGGTTGGACAGCGGCTCGTCCATGAGGACCAGCGACGGCGACACCACGACGGCGCGGGCGATCGCGACCCGCTGCTGCTGGCCGCCGGAGAGCTGGCCGGGCAGCTTCCCCGCGTGCTCCTCCAGGCGGACCAGCCGGATCGCCTCGTCGGTGCGCTTGCGGACCTCGGCCCGGGGCAGCCGGCGCATCTGCAGCCCGAAGGCGATGTTGCTGCGCACGCTCAGGTGCGGAAACAGCGCGTAGTTCTGGAACACCATGCCGAACCCGCGCCGCTCCGGCGGCAGCGTGTCGAGGCGCCGCTCGTCGAGCCAGATGCTGCCGGCCGACAGCGGCAGCAGCCCGGCCAGGCAGTTCAGGGCGGTGGACTTGCCGCAGCCGGACGGGCCGAGCAGGGCGATGAACTCGCCCCGGCGGATGTCCAGGCTGAGGCCCGCCAGGGCGGCGTGCCCGGCGAAGCGCCGGGTCACGCCGTCGAGGCGGAGCGTCGCGAACTCGCTCACTTGTTCACCTTCGCGCCGCCGATCTCGCGGTCCCACTTGTCGAACGCGGCGACGAGGGCCTTGGCGTCCAGCGGCACCTCGAGCGGGTTGCCGGCGATCAGCTGGTCGTACTCGGGCCGGCCGTAGTCGGCGATCGCCTTCTGGCTGTCCGCGGGCGCCATCGACAGCGGCACGTCCTTGATCGCCGGGCCCGGGTAGAAGTACCCCTTGTCGTAGGCCTTGGCCTGCTGCTCCCTGGTGAGCATGGACTGCAGCAGCAACAGGATCGCGGACTGCTTGTCGGCGGAGACACCCTTGGGCACGACCACGTAGTGCGCGTCGGTGACCCAGTGGAAGCCGGACAGGGAGCCGATCGCCGCCTCCTTCGGCACCTGGCCGAGCACCCGCGGGTTGATGTCCCAGCCGGTCGTGCTCGCGATGATCTTCGCGCTGCCGTTGGCCAGGCTCTTCATCGTCTCGCTCGTCGTCGACGGATACAGCGTGACGTACTTGTTGAGCTCCGCCAGATACGCCCAGGTCTTCTCCCAGCCGTTGACCGGATCCTTCGGGTCCTTGTCCCCCAGCAGGTACGGCAGGCCCATGAGCAGCGTGCGGCCGGGCCCGGAGTTGGCCGGCCGGGCGTACTGCACGGCGCCGGGATTGGCCTTGGCGTAGTCCAGCAGCTCCTGCGCGGTCTTCGGCGGGTTCGGCACCTTCGCCGGCAGGTACTCGATGAGCGGCCCGGACGGGTAGTAGGTGACGGTGACGCCGTACTGCCCGGCGAGCTTCTGCATCGCCTGCGCGCCCGGCAGGTAGTCGCTCATCGCCGTGAGCCGGCTGGTGAACGGCTCGAACGACAGCCACAGGCCCTGGTCGATGCCGGCGGCGAGCCCGTCGACGCCGGTCAGCACCAGATCGATGTCGACCCGGCCGGCGTCCTGCTGCGCCTTGATCTTCCCGGCCAGCTCCGGAGCGGTCGCCTTCGAGTACGTCACCTTCGAGATGACGCCGGAGTTCTTCGACACGAACTCGTCGATCATGCCCTGGGTGAGCTGCAGGTTTCCGGCCACGTCGAGGATGTTCAGGCTGACCGGGGCGGAGGGCTTGTCCGGCACGGGCACACCCGCGGACTCGGCGGCCTGGCCGCCCGGCTTGTCAGGGGCACCGCACGCGGTGAGCAGCGTTGCGGACAGGAGCAGGGCGCCGAGCCGGCGCCGGCTGAGGGACATGGCGGTTCCCTTCCAGGTGGGGGTGTCTATCGGTGCGGCGCGGCTCCGGTGGAGTCGCGGACCATGAGGTGTGACTCGAGCTCGCGCCGCGCGACGGCGCGGCCGGGGTCCTGCAGCAGGCCCAGGAGCAGCTCGACCCCGGCCCGGCCGGTCTGCTCCTTGGGCTGGGCCAGGGTGGTCAGCGCCGGCGTCACCATCTCCGACAGCACGATGTCGTCGAAGCCCATGACACTGATCCGCTCGGGCACCGCGACCCCGCGGGCCGCGAACCGGCGCAGCATGCCGACCGCGACCAGGTCGTTGTAGCCGAGCACGGCGGTCACCCCGGTGGCCAGCACCTGGTCGGCGACGGCGACCCCGCCGGCGAAGCGGGGCGCCACGTTGCCGGTCTCGACCAGCTCCACACCGGCCGCCCCGCACGCCTGGCGCAGCAGCCGCAGCCGCTCCCGGTTGGACCACGACGCCCGCGGCCCGGCCACATAGGCGATGCGGCGGTGGCCGAGGGCGGTCAGGTGGGCGACGGCCTGCCGGATGCCCTCGGTGTTGTTGACGGTGACCGACGGCATCCGCCCGATCCGCCGGTTGAGCACGACCATCGGCGTCTCACCGGTCAGCGAGCGCACGTCGTCCTCGCTCATCCGCGGCGAGCACAGGATGATGCCGTCGACCTGCTTGCTGAGCTTGCGCACCACGTCGGCCTCGGCACCGCGGTCCTCGTCGGTGTCGGCGAGGAACACCGCGTAGTCGAACTCCTGGGCGCGGCCCTGCACGCCCTTGACCACGCCCGGGAAATACGGGTTGGTCAGATCGGGCACGATCAGGCCGAGGTTGCCGGTGCGGCCGGTGATCAGCCCCCGGGCGGCCCGGTTGGGCTGGTAGCCCAGCGCGTCGGCGGCCTGCTGCACCCGCCGGCGGGTCTCGGCCCGCACCAGCCCCGGGGTGGCCAGCGCGCGGCTGACGGTCGCCGGCGAAACCCCGGCGGCCCGCGCCACATCCTTGATCGTCACCGGCACCGACGGCCTCCTCATCGAGCACCGTCGAGTCTGCAAACCTTTTCATAAGGTTGTCAAGACCGGCCCGGCGACCGCCGCCCCTACCGGGCCGGCGTCACCTGAAATCGTTTGTCACATGCGACCGCCCCGGGCCGCCTCGGCGGTGTGGTCGGCCACGACCGCCGGCGGCAGCACCGGCTCCGGGATGTCGGCCAGATGGAAGGCGAGGTGGCCGCCGAGGTACGCGCCGGTGCCCGCGACGCCCAGCCCCGCGTACGACAACACCCGGCCCAACCGGTGCGCGCCGCCCAGCCGGGCCGCCAGCGACACCGCATACAGGCCGGCCGCCGTGACGTTGGCGGCGGCGTGCACGACCGCGACCCGGCGCTGCCGGCGGGTCAGCGTCGCGTAGTCCGACCAGCCGGTCACCGCGGCCGGCAGCGCGGCGACCGTGCCCGTGCCCACCAGCAGCGCGGCCGCGCGCCGCGCGCCGGGCGTGTCCCGGTCCGGCGCGGCGTCCAGCACGGCCGCGCTCAGCCACGCGCCGACCGGGGCGTGCACCACCGCCGGGTGCAACGGATGGCCGTACCACACCCCGTGCAGCGCCGAACCGACCCGGCCCCGCCCGACCGTCGCCCGGGCCACCCGCCACAACGCGCCCGCCACCCCGTCGAGCCCGCCCGCGTCCTCCAGCATCGCCACCAGTCTGCGCATGACCCCCGGCTTCCCGGCCATGCGGCGACGAAACGTTTGCGCCGGCGACCGTCCGGGCAGCAGTCGTCCATGACCACGATCAGCGCCGACGACATCCGCGCCCTGGCCCGGTCCGACGACGCCGACCCGGCGCTCGCCATGGACGACGGCGGCGTACGGCTCGTGCCGCACGCGGCCGACACCGGCGGCCACATCGTCTACACCAAGGCCGACCTGGTCCGCGACTACGGCGAGGAGATCACCGACGTGCAGGCCGAGGTCCTCGCCGCCGGCCTCACCGCGCAACTGGCCTGACGAGCCCGGCTCACTCGGTCAGCGTCTTGAGCACGCCGGTGATCTCCAGGACCCGGCGCACCATCCCCTGCGCGTTGGCCACGCTCAGCACCGCACCCTGCGCCGCCGCCGAACGGTAGGCGCTCACCAGCGCCGCGATCCCGGTCGAGTCCAGCAGCGTCAGCCGATCCAGGTCCACCACGATCTCCGCCGCCCCCGGCACCGCCAGGGCCCGATCGAGGGCCTGGCGCAGCCGCGGCTCGGTGGCCAGGTCCACGACCCCGAGGAGCCGCACCACCACCCGTAACCCTCCGCCCTCACCGGGAAGGGCGGTCTGCTCGGTAACGAGCTGGCTGTCCATCGCCCTCCGTCCACGGCCGTGTGTGAGAGCAATATACTCACGCTTGCTTGCCGCGCGACAACTAACCCGCCCCGGTGGAGCGGGCCCCTGCGACGCGTCATATTACAGCCACGAACGGACGGCCCGGCGGCCGACCGCCAGGTGTCGAAACGGCATCTGGGTGTCAGACACCGTCGAGCTCGGCCACCACCTCCGCCGGCAGCTCGAGCCGCGCGCCCGCCACGTTCTGCCGCAGGTGCGCCACCGACGACGTACCCGGAATCAGCAGGATGTTCGGCGAGCGGTGCAGCAGCCACGCCAGCGCCACCGACAACGGCGTGCTGTCCAGCCGCGCCGCGATCGCCTGCAAGGCCGCCGACTGCAGCGGCGAGAACCCGCCCAGCGGGAAGTACGGCACATACGCGATGCCCTGCGCCGCGGTCAGCTCCACCAGCGTGTCATCGCCCCGCCGCGCGACGTTGTACAGGTTCTGCACACACACCACCGGCGCGATCGCCTGCGCCTCGGCCAGCTGCTCGGCGGTCACCGTGCTGAGCCCCAGGTGCCGGATCAACCCCCGCTCACGCAGCTCCGCCAGCGCCCCGAACTGCTCCGCGATCGAACCCGGCTCCGGCTCCTCCACCCCGCCCACCCGCAGGTTCACCACGTCCAGGACATCCAGCCCCAGATTGCGCAGGTTGTCGTGCACCTGCTCACGCAGCTCGGCCGGCGTCCGCGCGTGCGGCCAGCCACCGGTCTCGTCCCGGCGCGCGCCGACCTTCGTCACGATGCGCAGATCCGCCGGGTACGGCGACAGCGCCTCCCGGATGATCTCATTCGTGACGTGCGGGCCGTAGAAGTCCGCCGTGTCGATGTGATTGATGCCCAGCCCCACGGCGGCGCGCAACACCGCGACCGCCTCCTCGCGGTCCTTCGGCGGGCCGAACACCCCCGGACCGGCCAGCTGCATCGCGCCGTAGCCGAACCGGTTGAGCTCCAGATCCGCGACGCGGTAGGCGCCGCCGGGAAGATCACTCGTCGTCATGCCTCCACCATGCGACCCGCCGCTCCGCCCGGGCAGAGCTCCACCGATCCTGGGAGTGCCAGGACCAGGATGCGGTACCCTGCCCACCCCCTACCATGGGACCGTGACCAGGACCAACGCGCTCGGCGACTACCTGCGCGCCCGGCGCGCGCTGGTCGACCCGGCCGACGCCGGCCTCCGCGTGGTCGGCGTGCGCCGCACCCCCGGCCTGCGCCGCGAGGAGGTCGCCACCCTCGCCGGCATCAGCGCCGACTACTACCTGCGCCTCGAGCAGGGCCGCGACCGCAACCCCTCACCCCAGGTCCTCGACGCCCTCGCCCGCGTCTTCGGCCTCGACGCCGAGGCCACCCACTACCTCATGAGCCTCTCCGCCGCCCGCCCCCGCGCACCGCGCCGGCCCCGCCGCGAGACCGTCCCGACCGGCATCCGCCAGCTGCTCGACGTCCTGGCCCTCCCCGCGTTCGTGGAGAGCCGCATGTTCGAGGTCCTCGCCGCCAACCGGCTCGCCACCGCCCTGTCGCCGAGCATCCGCCCCGGCCTCAACCGGCTCCGCGCCATGTTCCTCGACCCCGGCGAACGCGACCTGCACCCGGACTGGGAACAGGCCATCGCCGGCATGGTCGCCGCCTTCCGCACCTCGCTCGGCACCGACGCCGACGACCCGCGCATCGAACAACTCGTCGGCGAGCTGTCCCTGGCCAGCGAGCACTTCCGCGCCCTGTGGGCCCGCCACGACGTCAAGGCCCTGGCCGGCGCCCCGGTCCGCATGCGCCACCCGGACGTCGGCGACCTGGAACTGCGCCGCGAGAAGCTCACGATCGGCGACACCGGCGGCCAGCTCCTGGTCATCTACCACGCCGAGCCCGGCTCCCCCACCGAGCGCGCCCTCGCGCTGCTCGGCTCCCTCGCCGCCAGCTCCCTGGCATAAAGGGGCGGGCCGCGCCACCCGGCACGGCCCGCCACCCGGGAGGGGATCAGATCCCGCGCTCGTAGCCGGAGGCGTAGTAGTCGCCGACCTTGTCGCGGTACTCCGTGGTACGGAACGTGTCCTGGTCGTACTCCGGAGAGTCCTTGATCTGGTCCTTGGTCCGGTCGACATACACCTTCCGCTCGGCGTGGTCGATGTGGTCCACCACGCCGGCCGGCAGGAGCACCTTCCGGCCGAAGATCCACGGCCCGGTGTCAACCACGAGCCAGGCGTCGCCCACCTCGTAGCTGGCCTCGTCGATGGAGCCGATGTGGCCGTCGGTCGCCTCGACCTTGTACCCGGAAAGGTCCAGGTCGGCCCGCCGCTCCGCCGCGACGTCATCCATGCCGCCTGGCACGGTGCGATCGTCCGGATAGCGGGCGGTCAGGCCCTCCGGGTCGCGCCAGGCCCACGGTACGAACGGTGTCATGGGTTGCATCAGAGCCTCCTTTCACTCTGCGGTAGGTCTACCCATCCACCGCCGTCCCAACCGCCGCACATAGGTCCCCCGCCACGTCGTCTTTCGCATCCTAGGACCCTAGGATCCAAAGTGCCCGCATACGCTCACCCGCATGCAGGTCGATCTGGTCGCCATCGTGGTCGAGGACTACGACCCAGCCATCACGTTCTTCGTCGACGCCCTCGGCTTCGACTTGGTCGAGGACTCGCCGTCGCTGACGAACGACGGCCGCCCGAAGCGATGGGTGGTCGTCCGGCCGCCCGGCGGGCAGACCGGCATCCTGCTCGCCCGCGCCGACGGGGAGCATCAGGCCGCGGTCATCGGCAACCAGCTGGCCGGCCGAGTCGGGTTCTTCCTGCGCGTCGACGATTTCGATGCCGCCTACCAACGGATGACCGCCGCCGGCGTGCGGTTCGTGACCGCGCCGCGCCCGGAGCCCTACGGGCGCGTGGCGGTGTTCCTCGACGTCGCCGGAAACCGCTGGGACCTCCTCGGCCCCGCCTGACCGTCCCGGAACCCCGGCACTGGACCCCTCGTCGTCGCCGTCACGGCGACGGCGTTCGCCAGCCGGACGGGCCGCCGGCTGGCGGCCGGCCCGCGCGGGTCGACCCCGGCCCAAGGGCGGCGCGGATGTTTCGGATATATCACCCGATGGGCGAAATATCCGACAAGCAGGGCGGGTGAATGTCTCCGGGATCATGATGCCCGCGCCGGCCGCACCACGGGTTTGCCATGATCCCGGAGACTTTCGGTACACGGGGGTACATGGACACTCCGTGATCATGAAAAACCGTTGGTGTCGGCGGCGGGTGCAGCATGATCGCGGAGACTTCCGGTCACTGCGCCACGCAGCGCCCGCCGTGTGCGTCTGGGCGGGCGCGGCCCGCGGGAGGTCCCAACGCGGCCGCCGGCGAGAGCCGCAAAGTCGGGGGCCTGTTTGACGCGCTCGTGGAGGCGCGCGCCACGCAGGCCGCCGTCGTCGGCTGGCTGGCCCGCATCCTGGGCCGCTAGGCCCGGTCGTGGCCGGGGCTGTCAGAGGTCCAGCACCAGCCTCGGCGACTTCGAGCGGCCCACGCAGATCATCATCGTGGCGCCGCGGGCCCGCTCCTCCGGAGTGAAGATGTCGTCGCGGTGGTCCGCAACGCCCTCGAGCACCTTGGTCTCGCAGGTGCCGCAGTAGCCTTCCTCGCACGAGTACGGCACCGACGGCGCCACGTCGAGCACGACCGACAGCAGCGTGCGGTCCGGCGGCACGACCAGCGTCACGCCGGTGCGCCGCAGCTCGACCTCGAACTGCTCGCCCGTGCCGATCTCCTGCGCGACCGAGCCCTCCTTCGGCGCCTGCGACCCGAAGCGCTCCAGGCACAGCGTGTGACCGGTCCGCTCGCAGGCCTCCTCGGCCGCGCGCAGCAGCCCCTCCGGGCCGCAGGCGTAGACGACCGCGTCGGAGGGCGCCTGCGCCACCGCGCCGGCCAGGTCGAGCAGCCCGTGCACGTCCTGGGGCAGGATCTGCCCGGGGGCGGCGCCGAGGGCGAGCAGCTCGTCGACGAAGGCCATGTGCCGGCAGTCGCGGCCGCCGTACAGCAGCCGCCAGCTGCCGCCCTCCCGGGCCACCTGGCGGACCATCGCGAGGATCGGCGTGATGCCGATGCCGCCGGCGAGGAACACATACGACGGGGCCGGGCGCAGCTCGAAGTGGTTGCGCGGGCCGCGGACGTCCAGCGTCCGGCCGACCAGCGCCGTGTCGTGCAGCTCGACCGAGCCGCCGCGGCCGCTGACCTCGCGCAGCACGGCGACGGTGTACGAGCGGCGGTCGGCCGGATCGCCGCACAGCGAGTACTGCCGGATCCGCCCGCTGGGCAGGGTCAGGTCCAGGTGCGCGCCGGGCTGCCACTCGGGCAGCTCGGCCCCGTCCGGATCGGTCAGGGTGATCGAGACGACGTCGGCCGCCTCGGCACGCACCTGCTTGACCAGCAGCGCCCGCGCGGTCAGCCGCGCGTCGGCGTCGGTGGCCGGCGCGGCCGAGCTGGGCACGGTTGGGGCGGGCCCGGCTGGGGTGGTCGCGACCGTCACCGAAGGCTCCCGGCCCGGGTGCGGGCGGTCATCGCCACACCCCGAACGCCATGCCCACGCCGGTGCCGCCGGTCGAGCGGTAGGCGGGCAGGTAGTCGAGCAGCTCCATCGGCCGCCCCTCCAGCGCCCCGCCGACCGCGATCCAGTTGAGGATCTCCGAGGTACCGGAGCGCATGTAGTCGCGCGGGATGTCGGTGAGCGACTCGGCCCGGTCCGCGGACAGCGCGTCGAGCACCCGCCGGTCGAGCTCCTCGTCGACCACGAAGTGGCTCAGGCCGCCGGAGGCCACGACCGCGACCGTGATGTCTTCCGGGTACGACTCGATCGCCCGCCGCAGCGTGCGGCCGAAGCGCAGGCAGCGGCCCGGCGACGGCTGGTTCGGCGGGTTGTACGTGTTGATCGCGACCGGCAGGATCGGGATCATCCGCTCGCCCATCATGCGGCGGCGCACGAAGGTGAAGGCGTGGCCGAGGGTCCGCCCGTAGGGCTGGCGGGTCACCGCGACCGGGTCGAACTCGGCGACGACCAGCTCGGTGAGCACGTGCAGCCCCAGCGCGGCCGGCACCTTGTAGGTCTCCCCCGTCTCGCTGTGCGCGGCCCACAGGGCGGCGCGCAGCCCGGCCGCCATCTCGCTCTTCTCCTCCTCGTCCGGCGGCACGTCGGAGACGGTCTCGCCGGCGAACACGGCGAAGGTCGGCATGCAGTCCTCGACGAACATCTCCTCCTGGTCGTCGCCGATCACGACGACGACGTCGGGGGCCGTCTCGGTGAGGATCCGCCCGAGCTGTGCGACGGCGGCCTGGCTGCGCCCGTGGATGTCGCTCCAGACCTCGGCGTTCAGCCGCCGCGGGTCGACGTTCCAGTCCGCGACGGCTTCCAGCTCGTCGTAGGTGTGGTACTGCCCGTCCCGGCCGAGCAGCAGCGGGTTGCGCCGGTCCCGGCCGGCGTGGTCCTGCCACCACTCGGTGGAGGTGCTCAGCTGCGGAGTGTGCGAGGTACCCAATCCCAGCACGATTCGCGCCATCGACGGCTCCTGTCAGGGTGTGTCCGACGCGGCGGAGCGCGTCTGAAGGGTGTGGTATCCGGCCGCGGCGCGGGCCTGTGACAGCGGCGTGCCGGACTCGACCTCCGCGCGAATCCGGTCCTCCTTGGCCTCGATCTCGCCCGCGACCCGCAGCACGTCCTCGGCCCGCTCGGCCGGCACGGCCACGACGCCGTCCTCGTCGCCGACGAGGATGTCGCCGGGGCGGACCCGGACCAGGCCCACGGTGACCGGGACCTGGGTGGCCACCATCTGCACGCGGTCCTTGCCGGTGCGCATCCAGTTGCCGCGGGCGAAGACGGGGTAGTCCAGCTCGCGGGAGCGGCGGCGGTCGCGGCAGACGCCGTCGATGACCGTGCCGCCGATGCCCCGCTGGGCCGCGACCAGGGTGAGGATGTCGCCCCAGACGGTGGCGTCGGTGCGCCCGGCGTTGTCGATGACGACGACGTCACCGGGCGTGACCTGCTCGATGTAGTCGCCGACGGTGCCGCCGTCGACGTCGACCGGCTGGTACTGCACCGTGAACGCCCGCCCGGCCAGGCGGAACGTGTGGCTCAGCGGGTGGATGCCGAACACCTGCCCGGCGATGCCGAGGCGGTCCAGGGCGTCGGACAGGGTCGGGGTGGAGAACTCGCCCAGCGCGGCGACGACGTCACGCATCGCCGGCCACCGCCTCGACGAGCAGCTGCACGAGGAACCCGGGCGGCAGCGCCCGGACGGTCGTGTGCCGGGCGGGCCGGTCGCCGGGGTCGGGGAACCAGGCGAGCCAGTGCTTGTTGATCTCACCGCGGAGGGCGTCGTCGGCGAGCAGGACCTCGAGGAAGACGATCCGCTCGAGGCCGAGGCCGGCCACCCGCAGCAGCGCCTCGACGTTGGCGAAGACCTGCGCCACCTGGGTCGCGCCGTCCTCGGCGAGCACGCCGGTGGCGGGGTCGCGGCCCATGACGCCGCTGGTGCGGAACACGTTGCCGACCTGGCTGGCCAGCGGGATGGGCGTGGCGCCGTGGTCCAGTCCCGGCAGCTCGAAAGTCTTGCGCTTGCCCACTGTTCGATTTCCTCCGTTATGTCGGTGCGCCGCCCCGGATGAGGGCGCGCCGCATCGCCCCGCCGGGCGGCGGGGTGGCGGTGGCGCGCGGTGGCCCGGGGTCAGCCCGTCGTGCGGGCCCGTTCCCGGATCATGGCGAGCGAGCCGGCGATGTGCTGGCGCATCGCCTCGGCCGCGGTCTCGGCATCCCGGTTGACCACGGCGCGGACGATGGACTTGTGCTCGCGGTGGGCCGACCTCGCGGTCTGCTTCGTGCGCAGCAGGATCAGCCGGTAGCGGTCGGTGCGGTCCCACAGCGTGTCGAGGATCTCCACGAGCGTGGGGTTGCCGCAGGCGACGTAGATGGCGCGGTGCATGGCCCGGTTGGCGTGCAGGTCGGCGACCGGGTCGTCGAAGGTCGGCGGCACGCAGAGCCGCTCGATCTCGCGCAGCTGCTCCTCGGTGGCCTGGGCGGCGGCGAAGGCGACGGCGAGGGGGTCGAGGGAGAGCCGCACCGCGTAGGTGTGCTCCAGCAGCTCCAGGGAGACCGGGGCGACGATCGTGTCGCGGTGCGACCGGCTGATCACCAGGCGCTCGGACTCGAGGCGGCGCAGCGCCTCGCGGATCGGCGTGGTCGACAGCCCGAGCCGGCTGGCGAGCGCCTCCTGGTCGAGCACCGCGCCGGGGGCGAGGATGCCCTCGAAGATCTCGTTGCGCAGCAGCGCGTAGGCCAGGTCCACCTTCGTCATCGGCGCGGCGGACACCGGCCCCCCGTAGGGAGAACTCCAGCTCATGCGCATCCCGCCTCTTGCACCGAATGCGTCATGTCGCGCTCCTGGGTAGTCGGTCCCGATGCCGCGTCGGGCGATCGGAGGTCGTCGAGGTCCCGCCCCGGCAGGTCGTACAGATCCAGCGTCCTGGCCCCGGCGTGGAGTTGCTTGATGATGTCATGCTCACGGTCGCGTCGTTGCCTGCCCAGGGCCACCACGTCGGCCAGGCGCGCCATGGGCAGGGCGAAGACGCCGTCGCCGTCGCCGAGGACGAAGTCGCCGCGGGAGATCGTGATGTCACCGACGCGGACCGGCTCGCCGAGCGTCCCGGCGCCGTCGGGATCCTTGCCGGTACCGCGGATGCACAGCCCCCGCGCGAAGACCGGCACGCCCACCGCGGCGAGCTCGTCGACGTCGCGGACGCAGCCGTCGATGATCGCGCCGGCGATCTCGCGCGCCGCCGCCGCGTAGGACAGCACCTCGCCCCAGTAGCCGAAGTCGAAGCCGCCGCCGGTCGAGACCACCAGGACGTCGCCGGGGCGGGCGGCGTAGACGGCGCGGTGCAGCCACAGGTTGTCGCCCGGCGGGGTGTACACCGGGAAGGCGGGGCCGGACGCGACGAGGCCCGGGGTCATCCGGACCACCGCGGGATCGACGACGCCGACCTGTCCGGCCGCCTCGTGCAGGGTGGCGGTGCCCAGCGCCGCGGCCGTGCGGAACAGCTCGGCCCACGGGTCCTCGCCGGCCGGGGGTGGCGGCGCCGCGCCGCTCATCGGGCACCGTCCTCGCCGGACAGCATGTGCTCGTACGCCCCGCCGAGGACCTCGGTGACGCCGCGCCCGTCGCGCAGCGCGGCCTGCATGCCGGCCTCCTTGCCGACGATGGCGCCGGCCCGCTCGAGGACGCGCTCGACGTGCTCGGCGGCGATCACGACCACGCCGGTGCCGTCGGCCACGACATAGTCGCCGGGGGCCACCGCGACGCCCGCGATGGTGACCGGGACCCCGCTGGCCAGCTCGTGGGCGCGGCCCCGGGCGGTGCGCACGGTGCTGGCCCGGGCGAAGACCGGGAAGCCCAGGCCGCGGGCCTCGTCCACGTCCCGGCAGGCCCCGTCGACCACCACGCCGGCCACCCCGCGGTGGGTCGCCGCGGCGCTGAGCAGGCCGCCCCAGGCGCCCATGGCGGTGCGGCCCTCGTTGGCGACCACGATCACGTCGTCGGGCCCGCAGGCGGCGATCGCGCGGGCGCCGAGATGGACCGGCGGCGCGTCGCGCGGCGCGGGTCCCTCCGCCATCCGCACGGGGTAGGCCCGCCCGGCGACCGTCGCACCCTCCCACACCGGGCGGATGCCGTCCACCACTCCGCTCAGCGACAGCGCGTCCAGCGCGTCCGACAGCACGCAGGTGTCCAGCTCACGCAGCCGGCTCACCACGGCGTGGCTCGGGTCGATTCCGACCGATGTCATAGTTCCTCCAGCGTTACAGGGAAGCTTCGCCGGCGCCCGGGCTCAGCCGTTGGACGCGATCTTCAGGCGCGGGAAGAGCTTCCGGGCGGACTCGGAGAAGATGAGCGCCCGCTCCTGCTCGCTGAGGAAGTCGAACCCCTCAATGACCGGCCGCAGGTCGTCGAAGTTGCGGCCGGTCGCCGGGTTGAACGCCGAGCCGCTGCCCGGGTTCTCGGTGCCGAACAGGACCCGGTCGGCGCCGACGGTCTTGAGCAGCAGCTCCAGCGACAGGGGATGGTGCAGCACGGTGTCGAAGTAGAAGCGGCGCAGCGCGACCTCGAACCGCTCGTTGTCCGCGTGCCCGCCGAGGCTGGGCAGCAGGCGCTCGGCCTGCCAGCGACCGATCTGGTAGGGCACCGAGCCGCCGCCATGCGCCACGATGATCTTCAGCGTCGGGAAGTCGGTGAAGACGTTCGAGCGCAGCATGCTGAGGATCGCGATCGACTCCTCGGTGATGAAGTGCTCGCTGTAGCTCTCCCGGCCGTTCTCGCAGCCGGAGGAGTGCACGAGCACCGGGACGTCGAGCTCGGCCAGCTTCTCGTAGAGCGGGTACCAGTAGCGGTTGCCCATGTCCGGCGAGTTGCCCTTGCCCTCGTAGGGGTCGGGGTTGAGCGAGACGCCGACGAAGCCGAGCTGCTCGACGGTGCGCTCCAGCTCACCGATGGCGTCGGTGACCGGGGAGCCGGCGCAGACCGGCAGGCCGGCGACGCCGGCGAAGCGGTTGGGATACAGCTCGACGGTGCGGGCGATCAGGTCGTTGTTCGC
The DNA here is from genome assembly GCF_050948465.1 of Dactylosporangium sp. CA-092794. Classification (NCBI taxonomy): domain Bacteria; kingdom Bacillati; phylum Actinomycetota; class Actinomycetes; order Micromonosporales; family Micromonosporaceae; genus Dactylosporangium; species Dactylosporangium sp. CA-092794. Next base: position 6,962,990 of record NZ_CP192044.1, read on the forward strand.
GGCGATCCACCAGTGGACGAGTTGGTCGGGCTTCTGCGACTGCATCTGGTGGAACGGGCGGGGGCAGAGCAGCTGCACGTCCGTGCCGACCTTGTCCATGATCGCGACGTTGCCGGCGGCGGAGGCGGCCAGGGCCTCGTCGCTGACGGCGGGCGAACCCTTGTGGTAGCCGCCGGACGCCAGCAGCGACGCGCGGTAGCCGTAGAACTCCGGTGGGGCGACAAGGTGAGCATGGATATCGATGATCACGAGTGACTCCTCGTCGGCGGACTGCGTGAGCTCGGTGGGATCCGCCCGGCCGGGCCGCAGGGGTTCGGGGGGCTGGCGCCACGAGATTTGCAGCCTATAGGCGACAATCTGTCGCGAGCAACCCCCGTTTTTCTCGATCTTCCGAACGCCCGAACCCTTGTGCCGAGGGGCGTCGTGTCGCATGCTTGGGAACCCATACGGGCACATCAGACCGCATGTGTGCGGCCGGCGTGGCCGAGATGCAACTGCAACCAGGCGGGCTCTTGACTACACCTACAGCCTATAAGTGAATGACGTTTATAGGCTGTAAAGCATAGGGAAGCGATCGCGATGGATGAGCTCGGTGCCGCCGCAGGCGCACCGCTCCCCGCCCTGTTCGACCGTTCGCATGGAGGAACCAGATGCTCAGTGCACAGCTCAACAAGCGCCTGACCGAAGTTGGACCCGGGACCCCGATGGGCGGCCTGCTGCGGTGTTACTGGCAGCCGGTGGCCGCCGTCGACGAGCTGCGCGACCGGCAGACCAAGAAGATTCGTATCCTCGGCGAGAACCTCGTGCTCTTCCGCCAGGCCGGCGGCGGCTACGGCCTCGTCGGCGAGCGCTGCATGCACCGCGGCTGCTCGCTCGAGCGGGGCATCCCCGACCCGCGCGGGCTGCGCTGCCCGTACCACGGCTGGCTCTACGGCGCGACCGGCGAGTGCCTCGAGCAGCCGGCCGAGGCCGACCACGCCACCTTCCGCGAGCGCGTCCGGATCGCCGCGTACCCGGTGCAGGAGCTCGGCGGCATGCTGTTCGCGTACCTGGGCGAGCAGCCCGCGCCGGTGCTGCCGCCGTTCGACGTGTACGTCTGGCCGGACTCGGTCCGCCAGATCGGCTACACGAAGCTGCCGGTCAACTGGCTGCAGCCGATGGAGAACTCGCTCGACCCGCACCACCTGGAGTGGCTGCACGGGCACTTCGGCGACTACGTGCTGACCCAGCAGGGCGAGAAGCCCTCGGCCGGCATCTCCCGTAAGACCCTGCGGATCGGCTTCGACCAGTTCGAGTGGGGCATCATCAAGCGGCGCGTCGTGGAGGGCACCACCGAGGAGGACGACGCCTGGAAGGTCGGGCACCCGATCGTCTTCCCGAACATCCTGCGGGTGGGCCGCAACGGCATCTACGGCTTCCAGATCCGGGTGCCCATCGACGACACCAACACCATGATCTGGTGGTACACCTGCTTCCGCCCGCGCGGCGTCGAGGTCCCTGAGCAGGAGCGCGTCCCCGTCTTCGAGATCCCCTACGCGGACGAGCACGGCGAGTTCATCCTCGACACCATCGAGGGCCAGGACATGATGGCCTGGGTCACCCAGGGCGAGATCGCCGACCGCACGACCGAGCACCTCGGCGCCTCCGACCGCGGCGTGGTCATGTACCGCCAGCTGCTGCAGGCGGAGATGGCCAAGCACGAGGACGGCAAGGACCCGATGGGCGTGATCCGGGAGGCCCCGACCGACGGCGTGATCGTGCTGCCGCAGGAGGAGGACCTCTACTACCGCACCGCCGACTCGCTGCGCGACGAGCTCCTGCGCGGGCCGGGCATGCGCTACAGCCCGATCACCGAGGAGATCATCGAGCTGTTCTCGCAGAACCCGGCCGAGAATGCCTGAGCCGAAGGCCGGCCGCGACCGCCGGATGCGGGTCGCCCTGATCGGGCTGGGGACCGCGAGCACGCAGATCGTGCCCGAGATCCTCAGCCACCCCAACCTCGACCTGGCCTCCGGGTGCGACACCCGCGAGGAGGCCCGCGACCAGTTCACGAACAAGTACGGCCTGCCGGCCTACGCCACCGTGGCGGAGATGGTCGCCGATCCCGGCGTCGACGCGGTCTACGTCGCCAGCCCCAACCGGTTCCACTGCGAGCACGTGACCACCGCGGCCGAGGCCGGCAAGGAGGTCATCGTCGAGAAGCCGATGGCGCTGTCCCTCGACGAGTGCGACGTCATGATCGACGCCTGCGACCGCAACGACGTGCGGCTGCTGGCGGGGCACACGCACAGCTTCGACGCGCCGATCGTGGCGATGTCGGAGCTGATCCGCCAGGGCGTCATCGGCGACGTCTACATGCTGCACAACTTCTACTACACCGACTGGCTGTTCCGCGGCCGGCTGCCCGAGGAGCTCGACACCGAGCTGGGCGGCGGCACCGTCTACCGCCAGGGCCCGCACTCGGTCGACATCGTGCGGCTGCTGGCCGGCTCGCCCGCCAAGAGCGTGCGGGCCGTGGTCAGCACCGCCGACGACGCGCACCCGACCGAGGGCGGGTTCGTCACGCTCATGACCTTCGAAAGCGGCGCCGTCGCGACGATCGTCTTCAGCGGGTACGCCTACTTCGACAGCAGCGAGCTCACCTTCGGCTACGGCGAGGCCGGCGCGCCGCGGTCGCCGTCGACGCACGCGGACGCCCGGCGGCTGATCGGCGGCCTCACGCCCGCGCAGGAGGCCCGCTACAAGGACTCCATGCGCTTCGGCGGCGACCGCGCCGGCGACTGGATGCGCGACGAGGTCGACGTCGACCCGGCCCTGCGCCGGCACCCGTTCTACGGCCTGACGGTGGTCAGCGGCACCAAGGGCGACCTGCGCCAGTACCCGGAGGGCGTGCGGATCTACGGCGCCGGCGGCGTGCGCGACATCGAGGTGCCGATGGCCTCGCTGGAGCGGGAGGCGGAGCTCGACGTGCTGTACAAGGCCTGGCGCGACGACACCGCCCTGCCGTCCCACGACGGGCGGTGGGCGAAGGCCAGCCTCGAGGTGCTGCTGGCCATCCGCGAGTCCAGCCGTACCGGCCGCGAGATCCAACTGTCGCACCAAGTCGGACCCACGGCGCACTGAGCCCCGGGCGACCAGAGGAGGACGCGCGTGAGCGCGATTGCCGAGACGGAGCAGCGACCTGCTCTGATACAGATCGACAAGGTCTCCAAGACCTACGTGCGCAACAAGGCGCTGACCTACGCCATCGAGGACATCAGCTTCGCCGTCCCGGCCGGCGAGGTGGTGGCCATCGTCGGCCCGAGCGGCTCGGGAAAGTCGACGCTGCTCAACATGATCGCCGGGCTGCTGCGCCCGACCAGCGGCGTGGTCCGCTACTCCGGCGCGCCGGTCGCCGCGGTCAACACCAAGGTCGGCTACATGACGCAGCACGACACGCTGCTGCCGTGGCGCACCGCGCTGGCCAACGTCAGGGTGGCCCTGGAGATCCAGGCCGTGCCGCGCAAGGACGCGGACGAGCGGGCCCGCAAGGCGCTCGCCGACGTCGGCCTGGAGGCGTTCGCGAAGCACTACCCGACGCAGCTGTCCGGCGGCATGCGCAAGCGCGTCCAGCTGGCCCGCACGGTCGTCTACAACCCGCAGACGCTGCTGATGGACGAGCCGTTCGGCGCCCTCGACGCGATCCTGCGGGTCAACCTGCAGCAGGACTTCCTGCGGCTGCTGGCGACCCGTGCCGAGCCGCTGACGGTGGTCCTGGTGACCCACGACCTGGAGGAGGCGGTGACGATGGCCGACCAGGTGATCGTGCTCAGCGGCTCGCCGGCCCGGGTGTCGCACGTCGAGCGGCTCCGCGGCATCCGGGAGGCCGCGCTGTCGACCGGCGTCGTGGAGGCGCGCCGCTCCCCCGAGTTCGGCCGGTACCTGAACCTGCTGTGGAACCAGCTGCACCTCGGCCGCGACCTGCGCGGCGCCGGGGCGCCCGAGCTGCGCGAGGAGGCGACCCGATGACCGCCGAAGCGGGCACGATCGCACCGGCGGCCGCGAAGCCGTCCACCGGCGAGCGCCTCCTGGCCGCCGAGGCGGCCCGGATCCGGCGCCGGCGCACGCTGGTGCACAGCCTGCAGGTCCTCACCCTGGTCGTCGTCCTCGGCGCCTGGGAGATCTGCTCGCGGACCGTCATGGACCCGTTCATGGTGTCCAGCCCGTCGAAGATCGGCCAGCAGATCTGGGAGTGGCTGGGCAGCGGCTACCTGCTGGAGCACGTGAGCATCACGCTGGAGGAGACCGCCGTCGGCTTCGTCTCCGGTGCCGTGGTGGGCATCGTCCTGGGCATCCTGCTGGCCAACAGCCAGCTGGCCTCGAAGGTGCTCAACCCCTACATCAACGCGCTGTACAGCCTGCCGAAGGTCGCTCTCGGTCCGCTCTTCGTGGTCTGGTTCGGCCTCGGCGTCGAGATGAAGTACGTGATGTCGGCGGCGTTCGTCGTCTTCCTGGTCTTCTACAGCACCTGGAACGGCATCGCCCAGGTCTCGGAGGACCTCGTCGAGTCGCTGCGGGTCATGGGGGCCAGCCGGATGCAGATCGTCCGCCGGGTCATGCTGCCCAGCGCGCTGACCTGGATGTTCAGCGGCCTGCGCATCTCCTTCCCGCAGGCGCTCATCGGCGCCGTCGTCGGCGAGATCATCGCCGCCAACCGGGGCGTCGGCTACGTGATCGAGAACTCCTCCGCGCAGTTCAACACGACGGGCGTCTTCGCCGGCATCCTCGTGCTGACGATCGCCGCGGTGATCTTCGACCGGTTGCTGACCATGGTGCAGAACCGGGTGTTCCGGTGGAACCCCGACTCGCTGCGCGCCTGACCCCGCCGCCGGCGGCGGGGCGGGCGCGCCCGGTCCGATCGTTTCCCCATCGATGAAGCTGGATGACTGATGCACGAGCAGACTTGGTACTGTCCCCGCTGCGGCGCGCTGCTGGACGAACGCAGCTTCATCGGCGAGTGGTGGTCGGCCTCGGCCACCAACCTGGCCATCTGGTGCGTCCGCTGCGGCTGGGAGGGCGTCATCGCCGAAGAGGGCCGGGTGACGGCGTTCGAGTTCGAGTCGGCCGAAGGCCCCGCGACGTGACCGGCACGGAGGAGCTCGCCGGGCAGGTCGCGCTGGCCAGCCGCATCCTGGCCGCCGCGGGCCTGGCCCGGGAGGCGACCGGGCACGTCAGCGCCCGCACGGGCGCGGGCCGCATGCTGCTGCGCTGCCGCGACGACCGCGAACCGGGCCTGCGCTTCACCGAGCGGGCCGTCGCGGAGATCGACTTCGACGCGCCGGCCACCCAGGCGCCCGACGGCATGCGCCTGCCCATCGAGCGGCACATCCACGGCCAGTTGCTCGCGGCCCGGCCCGAGATCAACGCCGTGGTACACGTCCACCCGTGGTCCACCTGGCTCACCGGGATCGCCGGCATCCCCCTGGCGCCGGTGCTCGGGGCGTTCGACCCCGGCGCGCTCGCCTGCGCGGTCAACCCGCCACCGGTCTACCCGCAGAGCTGGCTGATCAACTCCGCGGCCCGCGGCGCCGACATCGCCGCCCTGATGGACGGGCACGACGCCTGCGTCCTGCGCGGCCACGGCATCGTGACCGTCGGCGCGAGCGTGGAGCAGGCGACGGTACGCGCCCTGCGGCTCAACACCATCGCGATGGCCAGCGCCATGGCGCACCTGGCCGGCAGCACCTACCGGCTCGGCGAGGACGAGATCGCCGAGCTGGTCACCGCCGACCCGGCCGTGATCGCCGCCGCCGAGCACGAGGTCTGGCTGCACTACGCCGAGTTCGCCGCGCAAACCCCGGCGCCGACCGGCTTCCTGCCGTTCCTGTACTGAGCCTTTCCCGCAGATCCCACCCGCCCGGCGTGCACCCCGCGCCGGAGCGCACACACCCCACCCGCCATGACGATCCGAAGGAGTCTGAATGAAACGAGGGATTGCGAGGCGCGCGCTCGCGGCGTTATCCGTCGCGGTGCTGCTCACCCCGCTCGGCGCCTGCAAGGGCGGTGACGACGGCGGCGGCAAGAGCAGCGGCGGTCTCACCAAGGTCACGGTGATCGAGAGCCTGCTGTCGCTGGGGTACGTCCCGTTGTACCTGGGGATTTCGCACGGCTTCTTCAAGAACCACGGCCTGGACGTCAACCTCATCGACGCGACCGGCGGCAGCACCGCCGGCACGGCGCTGCTCAGCGGCGACGCGCAGTTCGCCGGCATCTCGATCACCAACGCGGTGGCCTCGGCCGGGCAGGGCAAGCCGCTGGTCGCCTTCGCCGAGATGCAGGCGCAGATCTCGGTGCCGGTCGTGGTCAGCACGAAGCTGTGGCAGTCCTCCGGCCTCACCGACAGCTCGCCACTGGAGGACAAGATCAAGCTGCTGCGCGGCAAGCAGCTCGGCGTGATCAGCCCGACCGGCCAGAACGCCCAGGTCTTCAACTACCTGTTCAAGGCGCATAACATCGATCCGGGCGGCGCGCAGCAGAACGTGCTCAAGACCCCGGCCGCCATGGTCAGCGCGCTGCAGCACGGCCAGGTGGACGCGCTGAACGTGGCGCCGCCCTACCCGCAGCAGATGGTCGACGGCGGCTTCGGCCACATCCTGATCAACCTCACCAAGGGCGAGGACCCGACGATCAACGGCGCGGACTCCGACGGCATCGTCACCACGCCGCAGTACATCAAGGACCACCCGGACCTCGTGCAGGCGTTCTACGACGCGATGGTCGACTCCGACGTGTACCTGATCGACCACCCGACGGAGGCGGCCGACGAGGTCTACAAGAAGTACTTCTCGCAGACCGACCGCAAGAGCTTCGACGAGGGCTTCCAGGCGCAGATCGACGGCGGCGTGTGGTCGAAGGACCCGGCCATGACCCAGCAGGGCATGGAGCGGCTCATCGGCTTCCTCAAGGGCGCCGGCGTGGAAGTGCCGAACAACTGGAACGACGCCTGGACCGACAAGTTCAGCAAGGCGCACAGCTGACGGCCGCGCGCGGCGGGCCCGGCAACGGCGCCGGGCCCGCCGCGCCACCGGCGGATCGCGGGGTGCAGGGGAGAGGGTGCGGGCAGTGGGCAGGGGAATGCGATGAGAGTTGAGGCGGCGCCGGAGGCGCCACCCTGGGGTGCCGTCCCGCCGGTGCGGGACGTGGGGCGCGGCCGGGCACTGATCCGCGCGGCCCGGGCGCGGATGCCGCGCGCGACGGTCGTGCTGGACGACGACCCGACCGGCTCGCAGTCGGTGCACGACCTGCAGGTCGTGACGAGCCTGGAAGCACCGGAGTACCGCTCGGCGATGGACGATCCGGCCGGCGGGTGCTTCGTGCTGACCAACACCCGCAGCCTGCCGCGGCCGGAGGCCGTTGCGCTGACCGCCGGGGTCGCCGACGACCTCTTCGCCATCGCCGGGGACCGTGGCACCCCGCTGGAGCTGGTCAGCCGCAGCGACTCGACGCTGCGCGGGCACGTGATCGCCGAGGTGGACGCGCTCGACGCGGCGCACCGCCGCGCGCTGGGCACCGGCTACGACGCCGTCCTGCTCGCGCCCGCGTTCCTGGAGGCGGGCCGGGTCACCGCCGGCGACGTGCACTGGGCCCGCGTCGGCGGGCAGTTCCTCCCCGCCGGCGAGACCGAGTTCGCCCGGGACAAGTCCTTCGGCTACACCGCCTCGAACCTGCGCGAGTTCGTCGCGGAGCTCTCCGGCGGCCGGATCGCCGCCGCCGGCGTCGGCAGCATCGGGCTCGCCGACATCCGCGAGGGCGGCCCGGAGGCCGTCGCGCGGGTGCTGCAGGACTCGGGCGGCGGCCGGTTCGTGGTGGTCAACGCGCTCGACTACGCCGACCTGGAGATCGTGGTGCTCGGCGCGCTGGCGGCCCAGGAGCGCGGGATGCGCCTGCTCTACCGCACCGGCCCGTCGTTCGTCCGCGCGCTGCTCGGCCAGCAGCCGCGGCCGCCGCTGACCACCGAGCAGATCTGGCCGGAGGGCCGGCCCGCCGGGCACGGGCTCGTCGTGGTCGGCTCGCACGTCGGCCAGACCGGCCGGCAGCTGGCGGAGCTGGCCCGCCGGGGCGGCGCGGCCGAGGTCGAGCTGGACGTCACCGACCTGCTCGCCCGCGCCGCCGGCGGCGCCGACGACCTGGTGCGGCGCACCGGCGACCGGGTCGCGGACCTGCTGAGCGGCTCCGACGTCGTGCTCTACACCAGCCGCCGGCTCGTCGCCGGCGACAGTGCCGCCGCGAGCCTGGAGATCTCCCGCCGGGTGTCCGCGGCCGTCTCCGCCGTCGTCCGCGGCGCGCTGCCGGCCCGCCCCGCCTGGGTGCTCGCCAAGGGCGGGATCACCTCGCACGACGTCGCCGTGCACGGCCTGTCGATCCGGCGGGCCGAGGTCGCCGGGCAGTTCTTCCCCGGCGTCGTGTCGCTGTTCCGCCCGGTGGCGGCCCATCCGGCGATCCTGGGCCGACCGTACGTCGTCTTCGCCGGCAACGTCGGCGACGACACCGCCCTGGCCGACGTCGTCACCAGGCTGCGGGGCGAGGGCTGATGCGGGTCGGATGGCTGGGCCTCGGCGCCATGGGGCTGCCGATGGCGACCTGTCTGGTCGGGGCCGGGCACGCGGTCACGGGCTACGACCTGGACCCGGACCGGCTCGCCGCGCTGGTCGCGGCGGGCGGCGCCGAAGCGGGCTCGCCGGCGCGGGCGGCGGCCGGAGCCGACGTCCTCGCGGTCATGGTCGCGACCCCGGCCCAGGCCGCGGGTGCCCTGTTCGGGGCGGAGGGCACGGACGGCGCCGAGGGCGCGGCCGCGGCGCTCTCCCCCGGCGCGATCGTGCTGATCATGGCGACGCTCGGGCCCGCCGCCGTCGCGGAGATCGCCGAACGGCTCGCCGATCGCGGGATCGCCGTGGTCGACGCCCCGGTCTCCGGCGGGGTCGGCCGGGCCACCACCGGCGACCTGCTGTTCATGGTCGGCGGGGCGCCCGAGCACCGCGCGGCCGTGCGCCCGCTGGTCGACGCGATGGCCGCCAAGGCCGCCGACGCCGGGCCCGCGCCCGGTGACGGGCAGCGGGTCAAGCTGGTCAACCAGCTGCTGTGCGGCGTGCACATCGCCGCCGCGGCCGAGGCCCTCGCCTTCGCCGAGCGCATCGGGCTGGACCCGCGGGCCTGCTGGGAGACGATCCGGCACGGCGCCGCCGCCTCGTTCATGCTCGACGACCGCGGGGAGCGGATGCTGGCCGACACGCACACCGACGTGCGCAGCGCGCTGAGCATCTTCGTCAAGGACATGGACCTGGTGGTGAGCACGGCGCAGCGGCACGAGTACCCGGCGCCGCTCGCCGAGGCGGCCGAGCGGCTCTACCTGGAGGGCGCGCGGGCCGGGCTCGGGCGGCTCGACGACTCCGTGCTCATCGAGGTCATGCGCGGCCGGCACGACGCACAGGGGCGGTGAGCGGTGCGCTGGAGCGTCGACGACCGGCTCACCGGGCTGGTCGAGCAGTACACCGGCGGGCTGCGGCTGCCGCCGATGCGCCGGGCGCGCAGCCTGCGGGCGTCCGAGGAGGTCCCGGACGTCGCCGAGGCGGTCTCCGCCGAGGTGCGCCGCCTGCTCGCCGGGGCCGGCGGTGACGGCGGCGGGGCGCCGATCGCGGTCGGCGTCGGCAGCCGCGGCATCGCCGGCATCGCGCTGATCGTGCGGACCGTCGTGGCGGAGCTGGCGGCCGCCGGGTTCGCGCCCTTCGTCGTGCCGGCGATGGGCAGCCACGGCGGGGCCACCGCGCCCGGGCAGGCCGAGGTGCTCGCCGGCTACGGCATCACCGAGGAGTACCTCGGCGTGCCGATCCGGGCCACCATGGACACGGTCGTCATCGGCGAGGTCGGCGGCGTGCCGGTCCACCTCGACCGCAACGTCGCCGAGGCCGGCCGGGCGCTGCTCGTCGCGCGGATCAAGCCGCACACCGACTTCCATGGCCCGATCGAGAGCGGCGCGGCCAAGATGGCCGCGATCGGCCTCGGCAAGCGGGCCGGCGCGCAGGCCATCCACCGCCTCGGCGTGCCCGGGCTGCGCGACGTCATGCCGCGGATCGGGCGGTACATCGCCGCCCGGGTGCTGCTCGGCGCGCTGACCGTGGTGGAGAACGAGTTCGACCGGACCGGCGTCGTGCGCGCGCTGCGGCCCGAGGAGATCGGCGCGGCCGGCGAGTCCGAGCTGCTCGAGCTCGCCCGGGCCGGCCTGCCGCGCCTGCCGGCCGGCGACCTCGACGTCCTCGTCGTGGACCGGATGGGCAAGGACGTCAGCGGGGTCGGCCTGGACCCCAACGTGACCGGGCGGTGGCTGGTCAACGGCGTGCCCGAGCCGCCCGGCCGGCAGATCCGCAGCCTGGCCGTGCTGAGCCTGTCCGAGGCCTCGCACGGCAACGCGATCGGCGTCGGGCTGGCCGACTTCGTCCCGGCCCGGCTCGTGGAGCAGGTCGACGTGGAGCAGTCCTACGTCAACGTGCTGACCGCCGGCTGGGCCGGTCTCGGCCGCGGCCGGCTGCCGATGGTGCTGCCCACCGACCGCGACGCCGTCACGACCGCGGTCATGGCGTCCGGGCGCCACGACCGGCCGCGCATCGTGTGGATCCGCGACACCCTGCACACCCGGGTCTGCGCGGTCAGCGAGGCGCTGTGGCCCGAGATCGGCGCCGACGCGGAGCTGGAGCTGTTCGGCCCCGCGTTCCCGCTGCCCTTCGACGACACGGGCCGCCTCGCCGGCTTCACCGACGCCGAGGACCGACACGAGACCTACGCGAGGACGACATGAAGATCATCATCACCGGCGGAGCGGGCTTTCTCGGCAATCGCCTGGCCCGCGCGATCCTGGACTCCGGGTCGATCGCGGTCGACGGCGCGGCGCCGGCCCCGGTCGAGCAGGTCGTCCTGCTGGACCGGGTCGAGCTCGGCGCCGATCAGCTCGGCGACCCGCGGCTGCGCAGCGTCGCGGTCGACCTCGCCACCGCCACCGCCGCCGAGCTCGCCGCCCTCGGCGTGTTCACCGGCGCCGCCGCGGTGTTCCACCTGGCCGCCGCGGTCAGCGCCGACTGCGAGGCCGACTTCGACCTCGGCATCAACGCCAACCTCCGCGGCGGGCAGGCCGTCCTGGAGGCGTGCCGCGCCGCCGGCAACCGGCCGGTCCTGGTCTTCGCCAGCTCCCTCGCCGTCTTCGGCGGCTGGCCGGACCAGCCGCTGCCCGCGGTGATCACCGACACCACCCTGCCGACGCCGCGCTCCAGCTACGGCATCCAGAAGTTCATCATGGAACAGCTGGTGTCCGACTACACCCGCAAGGGCTTCCTCAACGGCCGCACGGTGCGGCTGATGACTGTCTCGGTCCGCCCGGGCCGGCCCAACGGCGCCGCGTCGGGCTTCCTCAGCGGGATCATCCGCGAGCCGCTGGCCGGGCTGCCCACGACCTGCCCGGTCCCGGCCGGCCTCGAGGTCGCCCTGTCCTCGCCCGAGGCCAGCGTCGAGGGCCTCCTCACCGCCGCCGGCACCGCCGAGCCGGTCTGGGGCTCGCCGGTCGCGGTCAACCTGCCGGCGCTGACCACGACGGTCGGCGGCATGGTCGACGCCCTGGCCGAGGTCGCCGGCGAGGCGGCGACGAAGCTCATCAGCTGGGTCCCCGACGAGCGGATCGCCGCCCTGGTCGGCAGCTGGCCGGCCCGCTTCGACACGGCCCGGGCCGACCGGCTCGGGCTGCGGGCCGAGCCCGACTACGGCACCGTCGTGCGCCGCTACCGGCAGGCCTACGGCGCGGCCGCGACGGGAGCCCGGCCATGATCGCCACCCGGGGCGGCGCGGCGGCCGGGGCGGCGCCCGCCCTGGCCCGGCTGCGCGACCGGCTGGCCCGCGAGGAGCGGCTGATCGTCGCCTTCTCCGGTGGCGCGGACTCCGCCCTGCTCGCCTGGGCGGCGCACGACGTGCTCGGCGCGAACGCCGTCGCCGCGACGGCGGTGTCGGCCAGCCTGCCGGCCCGGGAGCGGCGGGCCGCGAAGGCGTTCGCCGCACGGTACCGAATCCCCCATGTCGAAATCGCCACCGACGAACTGGACCGCGCCGAATACCGCGCCAACGACGCCCGGCGCTGCTTCCACTGCAAGACCGCCCTCTTCGACGCGCTGGCCCCGCTGGCCGCCGCGCTGGGCGCGCCCATCGCGCTCGGCACCAACCTCGACGACCTCGGCGACTACCGGCCCGGGCTGCGCGCGGCCCGGCTGCGCGCGGGCATCGCCCCGCTCGTCGACGCCGGCCTGAGCAAGGCCGACGTCCGCGCGGTCAGCGCCGAGGCCGGCCTGGAGACCAGCGACAAGCCGGCCGCCGCCTGCCTCGCCTCGCGGATCCCCTACGGCGAGCCGGTCTCGGCCGAGCTGCTGGCCCGGATCGAGCGGGCCGAGGACGCGCTGCACCGCCACGGCCTGACCGTGTGCCGGGTGCGGGCGCACGGCGGGGGGACCCTCGCCCGCATCGAGGTGCCCGTCGAGGACCTCGACGAGCTGCTGCGCCGCCGCGGCGAGATCGACGCCGAGCTGCGCGAGTGCGGCTTCGTGCACGTCGCGGTCGACCTCGCCGGCTTCCGCAGCGGCAGCCTGAACGCGCTGCTGCCGCTCGGGCGGACCCGGCCGTGACCGGCGACCCGCGCTTCGCCACCCGTTTCCGCGGCGGCGGCCCGAACGTGCCGCCCGGCCTCGGGGTGGCCCGGCCGTGACCGCCGACCTGGGCTTCGCCACCCGTTTCCGCGGCGGCGGCCCGAACGTGCCGCCCGGCCTCGGGGTGGCCCGGCCGTGACCGCCGACCTGGGCTTCGCCACCGTTGACGTCGACCGGGAACGGCGCCAGGGCGTCGCCGAGATCATCTACGGGCCGGGCAAGACCGCCGCGCAGATCACCGCGATCGCCGCGGCGCTGCTGGCGAGCGCGAGCGGCCCGGTGCTCGCCACCCGGGTCGGCGCCGAGGCCGCCGCGGAGGTCCTGGCGGGCCTGCCCGGCGGCGCCTACGACCCGGGCGCCCGGCTGCTGTGCTGGCGCCCGGCCGCGCCGGGCCTGCGGCCCTTCCGGGTCGCGATCGTCACCGCCGGCACCTCCGACCAGGCCGTCGCCGACGAGGCGGCCGGGACCGCCCGCGCGCTCGGGCTCGCCGTCGAGCCGATCCGCGACGTCGGCGTGGCCGGCATCCACCGGCTCCTGGCCCACACCGATCGGCTGCGCGCCGCCGACGCCGTCGTCGTCATCGCCGGGATGGAGGCCGCCCTCGCCAGCGTCGTCGGCGGCCTGGTCGACGCCCCGGTGATCGCGGTGCCGACCTCGACCGGCTACGGCGCCGCCCTCGAGGGCGTCACCGCGCTGCTGGGCATGCTCAGCTCCTGCGCCGCCGGCATCACGGTCGTCAACATCGACAGCGGGTTCGGCGCGGCGATGGCCGCCTTCCGGCTGAGCCGGGCCCACCGGCGGGCGCCGGCATGATCGTCTGGCTGAACCCGGTCGGCGGCGCGAGCGGCGACATGCTGCTCTCGGCGCTGCTCTCGCTCGGCGCGCCGGCCGGCGCGGTGCGCGACGCCGTCGCCTCCACCGGCCTGCGCGGCTGGGAGCTGGAGGTCACCACCCGCGACGCCGGCTCGATCCTGGCCACCGGGGTCCGGGTCCGCACCGTCGACACCGCGACCGCCCGCTCCGCGCGCGAGGTGCTCGACCTCGTCGCCGCGGCCCGCCCGGAGCCCGTCGCCCGGCTGGCCGTCCGCGCCGTGTCGGCGATCGCCGCGGCCGAGGCCGGCCTGCACGGCGTCGGCCTCGACGAGCTGCACCTGCACGAGCTGGGCGGGCACGACACGATCGTGGACATCGTCGGCGTCGCCGCGGCGCTGCACGCGCTCGACGTGACCGAGATCGTCTCGGCCCCGCTGCCGCTCGGCGCCGGCCTGGTCGACTCGCGGCACGGCCCGCTGCCCGTCCCGGCCCCCGCGACGCTGCGGCTGCTCACCGGGATGGCGGTGACCGGCGCGCCGGTACAGGCCGAGACCGTCACGCCGACCGCCGCCGCGCTGCTGCACGCCGCCGAGGTCCGCTTCGCGCCGATGCCGCCGATGGTCGTGCGGGCCAGCGGCTGGGGCGCGGGCACCCGCACCCTGCCGGACCGCCCGAACGTGCTCGGCGCCGTGCTGGGCGAGCCCATCGGCCGCACGGAGGGCGGGCTTTCGCCGATGACCCTGATCGAGACCACGGTCGACGACGTGACCGGCGAGGTGCTCGCCTACACCGTCCAGGTCCTGCTCGGGCTCGGCGCCGCCGACGTGTGGATCGTCCCGGCCATCGGCAAGAAGGGCCGCCCGGCGCAGGTGGTGTGCGTGCTCGCCCCGGACGACCTCGTCGGCGCGCTGGAGGGCCGGCTGCTGGCCGAGACCGGCAGCCTCGGCGCCCGCCGCACGCGCGTGGAGCGGCACGCGCTGCCCCGCTCGGCGGGCGCCGTGCCGGTGGCCGGCACGGCGGTGGATGTCAAGCGCGGGCCGCACCGCGCCAAGCCGGAGTACGAGCGGCTCGCCGAGCTCGCCCGGGCCACCGGCCGGCCCCTGCGGGAACTGGCGGCCCTGGCCGAGGCGGCCGCGGCGGAGGAACGGGAGACCGGCGGATGAACAACGGCGCGATCTACGACGTCTACGCCCTGCGGCAGGCGACGTCGTCGCGGCTCCCGCTGAGCCGCTGGTACCACCGCTACGACGTCTACGGGGAGCCGGACGGGCCGTGCCCGATGGACTTCTCGTTCTGGGTCGCGCGCGGCGCCGGCCGCACCGTGCTCGTCGACTGCGGGCTCGGCGCGGAGGTGGCCCGCCGCAAGGGCATCGACGGCGCCATCGACGCCGCCGAGCTGCTGGCGCGGGTGGGCGTCGACCCGGCGAGCGTCGACCACGTCGTCCTGTCGCACCTGCACTTCGACCACGTCGGCAACGTGGACCTCTTCCCCAACGCGACCTTCACCCTCGCGCGGCGCGAGCTGGCCTTCTGGACCGGGCCGGCCGGCGACCTGCCCGCGCTGTCCACGCCGGTCGTCGCCGAGGAGGTCCGCGCCGTGCTCGGCCTGCGCCGCGACGGCCGGCTGCGGCTGGTCGAGGACGCGGAGACGCTCTTCGACGGCATCCGGGTGACCCGGGTCGGCGGCCACACCCCCGGCCAGCTCGTCACCGAGGTCGACACCCGCGCCGGGCGGATCGTGCTCGCCTCCGACGCCGTGCACTTCTACGACGAGCTGCGCCGCAACCGCCTGTTCGCCGGGTGCAGCTGCGTCGAGGAGCAGCTGGACACCTACGACCGGCTGCGCCGCGCGGCGGACGAGCCCGGCACGACCGTGGTCCCCGGCCACGACCCGGCCGTGGCGAGCGGGTTCGAGCTCGTCGCGCCGGACTGCGTAGACCTCACCCGCCCGCGATCCGGTGCCGCCGATCGACGCGCGTAGCCTTGAGGTTGCCCATGGACGTACCTTCCAAGCGTGGCGACCGGGCGGCGCGTTCACCGCTGCGGCGACGGGTGTCGTCGTACCTGTTGCCGGCGGCTCCCCCGCCGATCGCGACCGGGATCGCCGTCGCCGCGCTGCTGATCACGCTGGAAACGCTCGTGCCCGTGGTGGTCGGGCACCCGTCGGAGGAGGCCGAGCGGGCCGCGCTCTACCTCGTCGGCGTCGTGGTCACGGCGAGCGTGTGGGGCGCGGCGCTGGGGATCGCGACCGGCGTGGTCAGCACGATCGCGTTCAACGTCTTCCACGTGGCGCCGGTCGGGCAGCTGCACCTCACGCCCGAGCGCGACCTGGTCCAGGCGACAATCTCCGCCGTGGCGGCGCTGCTGGTCAGCGGGCTGGCCCGGCTGGCCCGGACCCGGGTGGCGGAGGCGGACCGGCGCCGCACCGAGGCCGACTTCGCCGCCGAGCTCACCCGGCTCACCCTGAGCCACGACGATCCCGGGACCGGCCTGCGGGCGGCGTCGCAGCGCCTGGCATACCAGTTCGGCCTGCGGTACGCCGCGATCGACCTCGCCGGCTCCGGCCCCGGGCCGCCCGAGGGCGCCACCGTGTTCGGGCTGTACAACGGCCAGGTCCCCATCGGCACGCTGAGCGTGCCCGCCGACACGCCCGCCGCGACGCTGCAGCGCATCGAGTACCGGCTGGTGCCGTCGCTGCAGGCGGCGATCCGCGCCGCGCGCGACCGGCAGGACATGGTCGCCTCCCTGCGCCGCAGCCAGCGCGAGACCGCCGCCCTGCTGGACGAGCAGGCGGCCCTGCGCCGGGTGGCGACGCTGGTGGCCCGCGGCAGCGCGCCCGACGAGGTGTTCGCCGCGGTCACGATGGAGCTGCACCGCCTCCACAACGGCCTCCGCACGGCGCTGCTGCGCTTCGAACCCGACGGCACGGTGACCCGCCTCGCCGGCTGCGACGAGCACGGCCACACCGTGACCCCCGGCGACAACTGGCCGGTCACCGGCGTCAACGTCAGCGGCGCGGTCCGGCGCACCGGCCGCTCCGCCCGGGTCGACAACTACGACGCGACGTCCGGGCCGATCGCCCGCGACCTGGTCGGCCAGGGCATCCACTCCGGCGTGGGCGTGCCGGTCGTGGTCGAGGGCGCGCTGTGGGGCGTCACGCTGCTCACCTCCTCCCGCTCTCTGCGCCCGACGATCCCGGCCGACGCCGAAGCGCGGCTGCGGGGCTTCACCGAGCTCGTCGCCACCGCGGTCGCCAACGCCGAGAACCGCGCGCAGCTAATCGCCTCCCGGGCCCGGCTGGTCACCGCGGCCGACGAGGCCAGGCGGCGCATCGAGCGGGAGCTGCACGACGGGGTACAGCAGCGGGTCATGTCCCTGGCCCTGAACCTGCGCCTGTCCGAGGGCTCGGTCGCCCCCGACCAGCCGGCGTTCCGGCACCTGCTCTCCAGTACCGTGCAGGCCCTCAACGAGATCCACGACGACATGCGCGAGCTGGCCCGCGACATCCACCCGCAACTGCTCTCGCAGCGCGGCATCGTCCCGGTGCTCAAGACCCTCGGACGGCGCTGCAGCGTGCCGGTGGAGCTCGATCTGCACATCGAGCAGGAACGGCTGCACGAGCGGACCGCCGTGGCCGCCTACAACGTCGCGTCGGAGGCCCTCACCAACGTCGCCAAGCACGCCAAGGCCTCGGTGGTCAGCGTGGTCGCGGAGACCGACGCCTCGACGATCCGCCTGGCGATCCGCGACGACGGCGTGGGCGGCGCGGACCCGGGGCGCGGCGGCGGGCTGACCAGCCTGCGGGACCGGGTCGAGGCGCTGGGCGGCCGGATGACGATCGTCAGCCCGCCGGGGCGCGGCACCACGCTGACCGTGACGCTCCCCCTGGCCGCCACCCAACCCGCGGACCCGGACCACACCGACGACCCTTCCGCCGGCCGCGACGCCGCCCCGGCGGACCCGCACGGCACCGCTGCCCCCTCGAACCGTGGCACGCCGCCGGCAGCGACCCGACCCGCGGACCCGCCAGGCGCCGACCGCCCGCCACCTCTCCGCCACCCACCTGCCGGCCCGGACGGCGCCGACCACGCTGCCCCGCTCGAACCGTGACACTCCCCGCGCCGCCACCTAACCCGCGGACCCGCACGACGCCGACCACGCTCCGCCTCGCTACCCACCCGCCAGCCCGACGGCGCCGACCACGCTGCCCCTGGCCGCCACCCCCTGACCGCGTCGGCGGACCCGCAGACACGGAGCGCGCCGAGCGTGGCGAGACCCGCCCCGGCGCGCGGCTGCGACCGGAAGTCTCCGCGATCATGCCGGACCGGGCACCGACACCACCGGTTTCTCATGATCACGGAGCGAACGTGTACACCTGCGTACCGTAAGTCTCCACGATCATGGCAAACCCGCGGTGCGGACGCGGCACGACGCATGATCGTGGAGACTTCCTGTCGCACATCGCGCCGTTATCGGACTTTTCGCCTGTCGGGGTATAAATCCGAAAAGTCGTGGCGCGGAGCGCCCGACTTTTCGGTGGGCTACGCCGGAGGGGCGGTGCTGTCGCGGACGACCAGCTCGGTGGCGAGTTCCAGGCGGGGCGTCTCGATCTCCTCGCCCTGCACCAGGCGCAGGACGGTGCGGGCGGCGAGCAGCCCCATCTCGGCGAGCGGCTGGCGGACCGTGGTCAGCGGCGGCGAGGTCCACCGGCTCTCCGGCAGGTCGTCGAAGCCGACCACCGACACGTCGTCCGGCACGCGCAGCCCGCGCCGGCGGACCGCCTCGTAGGCGCCGAGCGCCATCTGGTCGCTGGAGGCGAAGATGGCCGTGGGCGGGCGGTCCAGCCGCAGCAGGGCGTCGGCGCCGGACCAGCCCGACTCGTGGTAGAAGTCGCCCGGCTGGATCAGCTCCGGGTCGACCTCCAGGCCCGCGGCGGCCAGACCGGCGCCGTAGCCGTCGAGCCGGGCGCGGCTGCACAGCAGGCGCTTCGGGCCGGCGATGAAGCCGATCCGGCGGTGGCCCAGCGACAGCAGGTGTTCGGTGGCGCTCAGGCCGCCGGCCCAGTTGGTCGCGCCGATCGTCGGCACGTCGGTCGGGCCGACGCCGGCCGGGTCGACCACGGTGAGCGGGATGTTGAGCCGGCGCAGCTCGGCCTGCATCGGCGGGGTCACATCGGAGGTCACGAAGATGACGCCGTCGGTCGCGCGGGCGCGCAGGTTCGACAGCCACTGCCGGGCCGAGGCGGACCGGCCGTGGATCGCCGAGACGACGGTACCGATCCCGGTGGCGTGCGCGACCTCCTCGACGCCCCGGATGATCTCCACCGCCCACGGGCTGTCGAGGTCGTTGAAGACCAGGTCGATCAGGCCGGCGCCGACCCGGTTGCGAGTGGCGCGGCGGCGGTACCCGTGCTCGCGCAGGATCGCCTCGACCCGCTCCCGGGTCTGCGGCGCGACATCGGAGCGGCCGTTGAGCACCCGCGACACGGTCGGCACCGAGACGCCGGCCTCGCGCGCGATCGCGGTGATGGTGACCCTGCCTGCGTCGCCGACGGTCACGACCATCCCTCCCCGCATCTTTCCGGAAAGGGATCCGGAAGGTCGTCGCGTACGCGCCGACCATACCGCCCTGGACACGGCCGGGGCCACACGCGCTGGGCGCGACGGTCTTCCGGAAGCCTTCCGGGAATCGCTGACTGCCCGACCGCGGCGGCTCAATACCGACGCCACCGGCAGACCTCAACGACTGTCGATCCGGGACGCCCGCCACGCCCCCGATCCTCCGGCCGCCGGACGCAGGCGGCCGGGCCCGGGGGCGGGGCGCCGCAGCGGCGCACGATCGCGGCGGCGTCCTCGCCCCCGGTCAGGCGGCGGCATGGCGCAGGGTGCCGGTGAAGGGGCCGTGGCCGGTCAGCTCGGCGGTGCACGCGAAGCCGCGGACGCCGTCCATGAACTGCCAGATATAGCCGGAGGTGTACCGCCGGTCGCCGGCTCCCGTCCACGCCGCCACGGCCGGCGGGCAGAGCTCGTCCTGCAGGTCACGGATCTGCCCGCCCGTCGGCGCGGTCATGAAGACCGGGGTCAGGTCGCGGACCAGGGTCACCTCGTCGGTGTGCGGGCCGGAACAGGGCACGATGATGATCGTGGTCAGGTCCGTCGTCTCGGCGAGGCAGGAGCCGACCTTGAGCGTGGCGAAGACCTCGGGCAGCTTGGCGTCCGGGCCGCCGTCCGGTATCGAGGTGACCGGAGTCCACGGCAGCCGGGCGGCGGTGGTTTCCGGGACGGGCCCGCGCGTCGCGACGGTGGCGGCCGGGGCGGCCGCGTCACCGGACTCCGGCGCGACGACCGCGGGCGCGGCGGGCCCGGTGGGAGCGGCGGCGGTGGGAGCGGCCTCGCGCCTGGCCCGGTTCTCGGCCGCCAGCAGCCCCAGCCCCGTGCAGCCGCAGATGATGGCGACCACGATCGCCGCCACGATGGCCAGGTAGCCGCCGACCCCGATCCCGCCGCCCTGGACCGGCATCGGCTGGGGCGGCGGGGTCCAGGTGCGCCAGGGCGCCGGGACCGGCTGGGGCACCGGTGTCTGGTGCCGCCGGATCTCGGCCTCCGAGACCTTCGCGTCCTGAACCCAGGCCTCGTCGAAGACCGGGCCGTCGGGCTCCTCCATCCGATCATGATCGCCGCGGCTACCCCGCGTGCGCAGCCCCGATCCGCCCGCCGGCGCAACTGCTCATCGGCTTGTCATTCGGCGTTCAGCGGGCCGGGTCCGCCTCGGTTCGCGGGTCGGTGGCCAGCAGGGACCAGACCTCGGAGTCGTAGCGGGCGCCGCCGTGCACGTACGACCCGCGCAGCACCCCGTCGCGGCGCATCCCGACCCGCCGGGCCACGCTGGAACTCGCCGTGTTGTCCGGGCGGCAGCGCCACTCGACCCGGTGCACCCCGCGGGTGCGCAGCGCCCAGTCGATCAGCACCCGCACCGCCGCGGTGACCAGGCCACGGCCCTGCCCGGCCGGCTCCGCCCAGCAGCCGATCTCGCACACGCCGGCCGCGACGTCGAAACTCACGAACATCGTGCCGCCGACGAGCGTGCCGTCGAGCCAGATGCCGTACAGCCGCCCAGCGTCGGCCGCGGCGAGGTCCGCGTAGCGCTGCAGCGTCACCCGCGCCGAGGCGAGGTCGGTGCTGCGCGCGGCCCACGGGATCCAGGGGTCGACGTTCGCCCGCGCACGATCGATGTGCGCGAGGAACTCCTCGGCCTGCCACGGCTCCAACGGGCGCAACTCGGCCCCGCCACCGAGAGGGACGCTGAACATGATCCTGACCGTACCGTGCCCGCTCCCCCGCCCGGCCCCCGCCGTCGCGGCGGCCTCATCCGCCGGATCCCGCCGCCCGCACACCCGGGCCGCGCCCTGCGTTCGCCACCGTTCCCGCGCCACGCGTGGGCGCGTGGCGATCCAGGGCGGGCGCCACCCTCGGGCGAGCGATGGATCGCTTGACTCCAGCGGGCATCGCGACCAGAACCGTCCGCGATCATGCTGCAGCCACCGCCCGTATCGCGAGTTTTTCGTGATCGCGGAAGATCGATGTACTCATAGGTACCTTATGGTTCCGCGATCATGAGAAACCCGCCTCACGGCAGCAGGATTCGCATGATCACGGAGAGATTCGTTCGCTTCGACCACGGCCGGCCGGTGCCACCGGTGCCACCGGGGGCGCCGGGGGCGCCGATGCCATCGGCGCCGCCGGCAAACGCGGCCAGCGCCGCGGCAAACGCGGCCGAGGCCGCCGGGCCCGCCAGCCGGCGCCATCGATGCCGCTGACCAGGGCCGCCGGGCCCGCCGGTAAGTCACGACGCCTGGCGGCGTCATGACTTACCGGATTTATCCCCTGACAGGGTATAAGTCCGAAAAATCAGGACACGAAGTGTCTGGATTTTTCGCCCGAACGGCGCGGAAGCCCACCAGCCGGCGCTACACCGCAGGCCAGACGAGCAGCACCGCGCAGGGGGCGTGGTCCACGACGAAGCGGGTCCCGTGGCCCAGGCTGTGCGGGCCCGGATGACCCGGATCGCCGTCCCGCGCGACGATCAGCAGGTCGGCACCAAGCTCGGCGCAGGCCGCCACCACCGTCCGCTCCCCCGGCCCCGGAAGCGCCACCGCCGTGGCCGGCCGGGCCAGGCGAGCCGCCGCCGCGGCGAGCAGGTCCTCCTCGGCCGCCCGGGTCAGCGCCGAAAGCGCCGCCGACGGGTCCGGGTGGCCGCGGCCGAGCAGCCCGGTGAAGGCTCCCCGCACGTCGTCGGGCAGCGCCGGGTCAGCGGCGTGCAGCAGGGTGATCCGCGCATCGGGCGGGGCATGCCGGGCGGCGGCGTCGACGGCCGCCTCCCAGACGCCCTCGACCAGCCAGACGAGCACGTTCATAGCCCCGAGACTCGCAGACCCGCCCACAGCGCCGCCACCGCCGCGACTAGGCCGGCCGGCACGGTGAGGGCGCCGAGCCGCAGGAACTGCGCCGCCGAGGGTGCGGCGTCCCGGGCATGCAGAATCTGCCGCCACAGCAGCGTCGCCAGGCTTCCGGTGTACGTCAGATTCGGCCCCACGTTCACCCCGATGAGCACCGCGAGCAGCAGGGCGGGCGAGTGCTGCACCGCGGGCAGCAGGACGAGGGTGGCCGGCAGGTTGTTGAGCAGGTTGGCCAGCAGCGCGGCGAGCCCGGCCGCGGCGAGCAGGCCGAGCAGGGTGGGTGCGGCGGGCGCGGCCGCGTCCACCAGGCCGCCGAGGCCGTGGCGGCGGACGGCCAGCACGACGACGCCGAGGCCGAGGACGAAGGCGCAGAAGGCCGGGTTCGCCGCCCGTACCACATCCGTGGCCCGCAGCCGGCCGCGGCGGGCGAGCGGGACGGCGAGCGCGATCGCCCCGGCCAGGGCCGAGAACGCCGGGTGTACCCCCACCGGCTCCCCGGCCGCGAACCCGGCGAGGGTCGCGGCGAGCACCACGAGCGCGTAGCGGGGCGGCGGGACCGGCGAGCCCGGCTCCGGGTGCGCGCCGACGGCCAGGTCGGCGGCGAAGAACCGGCGCAGGACGGCGTACTCGACGGCGACGACGGCCAGCCACGGGGCGGCCATCAGGCCGGCGAACGCGGCGAAGCTCAGGCCGCTGGCCGCGAACGCCAGCAGGTTGGTCAGGTTCGACACCGGCAGCAGCAGCGAGGCGGAGTTGGCCAGGTGCGTGCAGGCGTAGACGTGCGGTGCGGGCCGGGCGCCGATGCGCAGCGCCGCGGCCAGGACCACGGGGGTGAGCAGCACGACGGTGGCGTCGAGGCTGAGCACCGCGGTCACCAGGGCGGCCGCGGCGAACACCGCGGTCAGCAGGCGCCTGGGCCGTCCCCGGCTGTGCCGGGCCGCACGGTCGCCGATGTACGCGAACACGCCGTGCGCCTCGGCGAGGTACGACAGCAGCAGCACGGCCGCGAGGAACCCCACGGTGGGGCCCAGCGCGCGCAGCTGGGAGACGGCCTCGCCGGCCGGGACCAGTCCGGCGACGACCGCGACGCCCGCCGCCGGCACCGCCGCGACCGCCTCGGGCAGCCCGAACGGCCGCGCGATCGCGAACCCCAGGACCGCGACCAGCAGCACCACCGCGACGACGACCGGCATTGGTAGTCAGGGGCGCGGTGCCCTTGCGGGTCCGTCTCCCCATCCCCCTTTCAATTCCGTGCATGCGGTTTTCCCGCACACGGCTTACCGATGATCTTCCTGACTGTGCTACGCGGTCCTTGGATATCGGACGGTGCCACGTAACCGGTGCAGGCCCAACCCGTTGAACCAGTCCTCGGTCCACTGCCAGGCCTGCCGGGCACGCAGGCTGCGACCACGCTTCTTGATCATCAAGCGTTGCAGCCGCCACACCACGTACTCGTCAACCTGACGGAACTTGGAAGCAGCATTGCCGGTCCGGAAGTAGTTCCCCCAGCCACGCAGGATCGGGTTCAGGTCCTCGATGACGATCCGAATGTCCCGCACACCGAGCCTGTTCCGCCCGGTACGAGCCCTGACCTTCTCCCGCACCCGCTGCATCGCCCGCTGAGCGGGCCAGCGGTGCAGGTAGTAGCGACGCACTCGCCGCTGCTCCCACAACCTGCCCGACATCCGGGCGCGGAAATGGCAGCCAAGAAAATCGAACCCTTCCCGGCCTTCTCTGAGATCTACTATCCGAGTCTTCTCCGGGTGCAGCCGCAACCCCAGATCGGCCAGGATCTGCCCAACCGCGTCCAGAGCCGCTCTGGCCTGCGCCGCACTGCGGCACAACACCACACCGTCATCGGCATAGCGCACCAACTCACCCACCCCACGGGCGGACAGTTCGGTGTCCAGAACGTGCAAGTAGATGTTGGACAGCAGCGGCGAAATCACTCCACCCTGCGGCGTGCCAGCGACCGTCCGCTCGACACTCCCGTCCACCATCACACCCGCCTGCAACCACAGACGGACCAGCTTGAGCACCCGCCGGTCCGACACCCGCCGCCCCACCAACTCGATCAACCTGGCATGGTCGATCTCGGTGAAGAAACTCCGGATGTCGAACTCCGCGACAAACGTGCAACCCTCGATGAAGCCAGTACGCACCCGCTCCATCGCCTGCGTCGCCGACCGCTTCGGCCGGAACCCGTACGACACCGACAGAAAATCAGCCTCGAAGACCGGTTCCAACACGAGCTTGGCCGCCTGCTGGGCCACCCGGTCACGGACGGTGGGGATACCCAACGGCCGCCTACCACCATCTGGTTTCGGAATATCCACCCGGCGCACCGGCGCCGGACGGTACGTGCCCGCGCGGAGGTCACAGGCCAACTCCTCGAGCATCCGCTCGACCCCGTACTCCTCCACCGCGTCCAGGGTGACCTTGTCCACCCCGGCCGCGCCACGATTGCTCAGCACCCGCCGCCACGCCTCCCACAGGACGTCACCCCTGTGAACACGGTCATACAGGGCGTGGAAACGCCGCTCCGAGGACTGCTTGGCCGCAGCCCATAGCTTGCGTTGCAGTTCTCGCACCTTCCCCACCGACGGCAACAACCGCCACCGGCCGGGATCGGCAGGCGAAGACCTGCCGGGGTCGTTGGACCGGGCGGTCCCGGTCATGCCCTGACGCTTACCCGCTCCCCAAGCACGATCAAAGTGAGGGCCCTTCCCTCCCGGCGCGTTCTGCTGCACGCCGATCCCCGGTACTACGACCCCCTCGGACTCCCGCTGCACTCCGGACGACTTCACCATCGGCTTATACGCCCGGTCTCTTGCCCGACGAAGGCGTGCGCAGACGGGCCTCTCCTGTTCCGGACCAGACCGTGAACGCGTGCCACTCCCCCTACCCCGGAGGGACCCAACAGGCTTAACCCCGGAACGAGGCCCGCCAGGCATGGCCTTCGCCGTGAAATGAGCGGCTCGGCTCCCCCATTGTGGCTGTGACGAGGCTGCAGGATTCGCTTCACGCTGCGGCCCGCGTTCTTGCTCCCTCCAAAAAGGCTTTCGACACCCCGCTCAGCCCGCCACCTCTCGACGACGAACCGGGGCCTGCTACCGGGCGCTCCGGTACCTACCCGGACGGGACTCACACCCGCTGGCCTGATCCAGCTTCCAGGACGCACCACCGCGGCAGCCTACGGCCGCTCCCCCGACGCCGCCCGCCGGACCCGGTCAGCCGGTGGCCAGGGTCACCAGGAGGGCCGGGTGGTCGGTGGAGAGCGCCATGTCGATCGCCGTGCCGGCGGCGACCGTGAACTCCTCGCTGGCCAGCACGTGCTGCACCGCGCCGTCGTCGGCCCGCCGGTAGCCGGGGACGCAGGAGGCGGCGGCCTGCGGCAGGTTGAGGTCCCCGGCCACGACCGTCGGCACGTAGCCGCCAGCGGCCCGGACCGCGGGGACGGCGACGCCGAGCAGGTAGCCGCACTGGGCGAGGGCCACCGCCCGGCTGGTGTTGGCGAGGTGGGTGGTACAGGCCTGGAAGCCGCCCGGGGCGTGCACGCACAGCCAGGCGCGCTCCTCCGGGTCGTGCCGGTCCTGGTCGTCGTCCGGATACAGCCCGCCGTGCACCGTGTAGTCGCGCAGCGGCGCCGGCAGGCGGGCCAGCAGCCCGATGCCGAACGACCGGCCGTTGCGGCACTGGAACGCCGCCCCGGTGCGCCGGTCGCCGGCCGCCTGGAAGGCCCGCACGACGGTCTCGCCCGGGTAGAGGCCGGCCAGCACCGCCCCGATCGCGTCGACGTCGTCCTGGCAGATCTCGTTGAGCGTGACCACGTCGGGTCGCTGCGCCCGCACCGCACCGGCCGCGGCCGGCACCGCCCGCCCGGTGTAGCAGCCGGCCCAGCCGCTGTCGCACAGGTTCATCTGCAGCACCCGCAGCGGCCGCCGGCTCGCCGAGCCCGGCACCGGCGTCGCGAACAGCACGGCGGCCCCCACGCACAGGAGCAACGCCGCCAACCGCCGCACCCCGCGCCGGACCATGGCGGAAGTGTATCGATGTCTAGCCGGGCCGCGGGGTGGGTAATGGTCCGGACGTGAACGATGACGACCCGCGCGAGCGCCTGGAGGCGCTGCCCGACGACGAGCCGGACGACGCCGACTTCGCCGCCGAGCACGAGGACAGCACCTTCGCCGACGAGACCCGGGGCGGGCCGGAGCGGTCCGAGGAGCCCGAGAGCCCGCGCGGGCGGGCCGGGATGGACTGAGCCCGCAGCCTAGGACGGCAGGCCGGCGGCGGCCTGGCGGAGCCGGTCCGCCGTGCGCGCCGCGCCGAGGGCGGCCATGGTGTCGTCCAGCGGCGGCGACACCGGCTTGCCGACCAGGGCCAGGCGCGCGGTCATGAACGAGCGGCGCCGGTTCAGGCCGAGCTCGCCGACCACGCGGTCCAGGGTCGGGGTGATCTGGGCCGGCTCGAACGGGTCGAGCTGCTCCAGGTTCTTCGCGAAGGCCTCGAGCGCGGTGCGGGCATCGGCCGGGGGCAGGCCGTGCTTGGCCAGGTCCGCGGGCAGGATCTCGACGGCGTCCGCGGCGAGCCAGTCGAGCTGATCGGCCAGCTCCGACAGCTTCTTCGTCCGTTCCCGCAGCGGTACGACCAGAGTCCGGACGTCGTCGACGCCGAGCCCGGCGGGCAGGAACGGCTCGGCCGCCCGCAGGAACTCCTCGTCGCCCAGCGCGCGCAGGTAGTGGCCGTTGAGCCAGTTCAGCTTGTCGATGTCGAACACCGGGCCGACCGGATTGACGCGGGCGAAGTCGAAGGACTCCACGACCTCGTCGAACGTGAAGATCTCCCGCCCGTCGGGCATCGAGTAGCCCATCAGGGCGAGGAAGTTGACGAGCGCTTCCGGAAGGTACCCCTCCTCCTGGAACCACTTCAGCCGGGCCGCCGGGTTCTTCCGCTTACTGATCTTGGACCGGTCGACGTTGCGGAGCAACGGCATGTGGGCGTAGACCGGCACCGGCCAGCCGAGCCAGCCATACAGCAGCAGATGCTTGGCGGTGGAGCTGATCCACTCCTCGCCGCGGATCACGTGCGTGACGCCCATCGCGTTGTCGTCGACGACGACCGCCAGGTGGTACGTCGGGAAGCCGTCCGCCTTCAGCAGCACCTGGTCGTCGGGCTGCGGCGGGGTGATCTCGCCGCGGATGAGGTCGGTGAAGGAGATCCGGGCCTCGTCCGGCACCAGCATGCGGATGACCGGCGTCTCGGTGAAGCCGGGCAGCTCCGCGCGCTCCTCGCGGGTCTTGCCGTAGCACATCCGGTCGTAGCCGGTCGGCATCTTCAGCTGCTGCTGGCGGTTGCGCATCTGGGTGAGCCGCTCGGACGAGCACCAGCAGTGGTACGCGTGCCCCGCGGCGAGCAGGCGCTCGGCCACCTCGCGGTAGGTGGGCAGCCGCTCGGACTGCCGGTACGGCGCGGCCTCCCCGCCGACGTCGGGCCCCTGGTCCCAGCCGAACCCGAGCCAGTGCAGGGTGTCGAAGACCTGCTGCTCGCTGCCCTCGACGTAGCGGGTGCGGTCGGTGTCCTCGATGCGCAGGATGAACTGCCCGCCGTGGCGCCGCGCGAACGCCAGGTTGAACAGGGCGGCATACGCGGTCCCGACGTGCGGGTCGCCGGTCGGCGACGGGGCGATGCGGGTGCGTACTTCTCGCTCGGTCCCAGGTGTGCTCACCAACGTAACAATACGGCGGGCCCACGTGCGGCCCGGCGCCGGGCCGTCGCTGTCAGCTTCGCGGGTCAGCCGAATATCACCACCGCGGGCAGCATGGTCCGCAGCGGCTCGCCGACGTCGTCGACGCCGCGGCCCTCGAACATCAGCACCAGCGTGATGTCCTCGGCGACCCACGCGCAGACCGTCAGCTTGGCGCCGCCGCGGTCGGCCGGTGAACACTCGGCGACCCCGCCGATGAACCCGGGGTCGACCGGGGTGTGGGCGGTGACGGTGCCGCCGGTGATCTCCCCGGCGAGGCGGGCGGCGAACGGGCCCACCTGCCAGAGCCACCCGCTGCCGAGCGCGTTGGCGCTGCCTCCGGCGAGCAGGGCGGACTGACCGGACGGGTCCTTGTACGTGGCGGCGACCGGGTCCGGGACGCCGTCCTTCGCCAGGGCCTGCCGCACCTGATCCTCCTGGGCACCGCCCGGCGCCTTCTTCCAGGAGCCGATCGTGTCCGGCGTGACGAGCCGCAACCGCTTCGAACCGCTACCGCCGCCGCTGCTCGCCGCGACCGGCACCGATGCGGCCGGGCCGTCGTCCCGGCCCGCCAGGATGGTCCCGACCCCCACCCCGGCCGCCACGACCACCACGGCGGCCGCGATGGCCAGCCCCACGATGAGCCCCGTCCGCCGCCGCGGCGGCACGACCGCCGGCGGCGCCCAGACGGGCGGCGGCCCGTAGCCCGGGTAGGCCGGATACCCCGCCGGGGCGGGATAGCCCGGCGGGACAGGATAGCCCGGCTGCGCGGGATAGCCCGGCGGGACGGGATAGCCCGGCTGCGCGGGAAAGCCTCCCGAAACCGGCTGCGCCGGGTAGCCGGGCTGCGCCGGATAAGCCGCCGTGCCCGGCTGCGCCGGATAAGCCGCCGTGCCCGGCTGCGCCGGATAAGCGCCCGGCACCGGCTGCGCCGGATAGGCCGCCGCGCCAGGCTGCACCGGCTGCGCGGGATAGGCGGCCGGAGCCGGCTGCGCCGGGTGAGCCGCTGTGTCCGGCTGCGGCGGCGGGGCCGGCTGCGGTGGGTTCGGGTCGGCCATGGACGGGCTCCTCGATCGGGATCCGGCGGCGCGGTCCGCCGAATCATAGAGGCCCGCCGGGCTTTCAGCGTGCCCGATCGCGCGTGATGAAGAAGCCGCGAATCGCCCACAGGGCGCCGAGCACGACGGCGCCGACGATGGCGAAGGTGCCGATCGCGGACGAGTCCAGCACCGCCAGGATGGCGCAGACGGCGCCGTAGGCGACGGACAGGGAGAGCATGATGCGCATCGTCAAACGTGGATTCATGCCGACCATGCTGGCCGCCCGGGGGCGCGGCGCGCTGCGGCCGGTGGTCGGCGATCGATATCCGACGACGGTTGGATGCGCGAGCGGTGGCCGGCGCGCGATCCTGGAGTGATGACCACCGTCGAAGCCGGCGCCGACCCCGGGCAGCACGAGTGGCACCGGCTGGCCGTCGCCTGGCACGCGGCGTTCGCCGGGCTCACCGCGCTCACCGCGGCGCTGATCGCGGTCGACGACTCGCTGGGTCCGGGCCGCCGGGCGCTCGGCGTCGTGCTGGTCGCCGCGCTCGCCGGCTGGTATCCGCTGGCCGGCGCCCGGCTGCTGCGCCGGCCGCGCACCGGCGGCGGCTGGCTCTACGTGGCGGTAGCCGTGGGCCTGTCCACCGCCGTGTTCGCCGTCGCGCCGGCCGGCGCGGTCCTGCTGTTCATGCTGTTCCCACACGTGTGGGCGATGCTGCCGCCGCGCCAGGCGGTGGCCGGCTCGGCGGTCGCGGTGGCCGCCGACGGCGTGGTCATGGCGGTGCGGGTGGCGACGCCGTCGCGGATCCTCGGCGAGGTCGTGGTGCCGATGGGTCTGGCCCTGCTCACCGCCCTCGCCGTCGGCCTGTGGATCAGCCGGATCATCGAGCAGAGCGCGCGCCGGGCCAGCCTGCTCGCCGAGCTCGAGGCCACCCGGGCCCGGCTGGCCGAGGTGAGCCACCGGGCCGGCGCGCTGGCCGAGCGGGAGCGGATGGCCCGCGACATCCACGACACCGTCGCGCAGGGCTTCACCAGCGTTCTGCTGCTGCTCGACGCGCTGGAGGCGGAGCTGGCCGAGGGTCAGGACGCGGCCCGCGGCTACCTGGAGCGGGCCCGCGACACCGCCCGGGAGAACCTGGCCGAGGCCCGCTCGCTGATCGAGGCGGCCACCCCACCGGCGCTGGCCGGGACGTCGCTGCCCGGGGCGCTGCGCCAGGTCGTCGCGCGGGTCAGCCCCGACCTGCCGGCGGGCGCGGCGCTCACGGTTGCCGGCTCCCCGCGCGCCCTGCCACCCGACCGCGAGGTGGTCCTGCTGCGCGCCGGCCAGGAGGCCCTGGCCAACGTGCGCCGGCACGCGGGGGCGACGAGGGCCGAGGTGCACCTGGAGTACACCCCGAGCGGACTGATCCTGCGGGTGAGCGACGACGGCCGCGGGTTCGACCCGGCCGCCTCCCCCGGCGGCTTCGGCCTGTCCGGCCTCCGCGAACGCGTCACCGCCGCCGGCGGCGCCCTGGACGTGCGCAGCAGCGCGGGCGCGGGCGCCACGGTCACGGTAGAACTGCCGGCATGAACACCGCCACGGACCCGCGAAGCCCACTCGACCCGCGCACCAGCCCGGGCGCGACGGGCGACGCGCGAATCCCGCGCGGCAGCACGGGCGTGCCGGAGCGGCGGGCATGAGCGCGGCCGGGGACGTGCGGATCCTCGTCGTCGATGATCATCCGATCGTGCGGGAGGGACTGCGGGCGGTGCTGGAGCGCGAGCCCGGGCTCACCGTCGAGGCGGACTGCGGCAGCGGCCTGGAGGCGGTACGCCTCGCCGAGCGCCTGCGCCCCGACGTCGTGCTCATGGACCTGCGCCTGCCCGACCTCGACGGCATCGCCGCCATCGAGCGCATCGCCGGCCGCGGCCACGGCGCGGTGCTGGTGCTCACCAGCTATGACACCGACGGCGACGTGGTGCGCGCGGTGGCCGCCGGCGCGATCGGCTACCTGCTCAAGGGCTGCAGCCGCGAGGAGCTCACCTCCGCCGTGCGCACCGCGGCCCGAGGCGGCACCGCGATCGCCGCGCCGGCCGCGACCCGGCTGATCCGCGGCATGCGCGGCGACGTGCCCCGCCTGACCGCCCGCGAGCTGGACGTGCTCCGGTGCATCGCCCGCGGCCTGTCCAACCCGGAGACGGGCCGCGAGCTGTTCGTGAGCGAGGCGACGGTGAAGAGCCACCTGATGCGGATCTTCGACAAGCTCGGGGTGAAGGACCGCACCGCCGCGGTGACCGAGGCCATCGCCCGCGGCCTGCTCCCCCCGCCCACCGCCGGCCGCTGACCATTCCGCGGGCCGGCCCGCGCCGCCGGCACGTCATGCCGGATTTTCGCCCGTCAGGCGAAAAACCGGACCCGGCAGCCAGGCCCAGTGCCGTCATAGCCGAGCGCCGCCGACCCGACGTGCGCCGCGGACGCCGCGGGTGGAGGGCGCGAGCCGACAAGGGCCGGTGAACGACGGGCGTCACCCGCAGGCGGTGAGTTCACCAACCCGAAACCCATGACGGGTAGCGCACCCGATAGAGTCCCGCCATCTTTGACGACGTTGATCCCTTCATCGGTACCGCCGCGACCGACCTGCCGCCCGCGCACGGTCTGGCCGCCACATGGTGGTGGCCGAAGCCGCAGGTCGGCAACACGCACCCCGGCGCCACCTCGCCCATGGGCATGGTCTCCGCCTGTGCGTACTCCGGGGCGTACCCGACCGGATACGGCCGGTACACCAAGAACACCGAGGGCGTGCCCGAGGAGATGTTCGACCGGCTGCAGGCCTCCGGCTTCACCCACTTCCAGCAGTCCGGCACCGGCGCCATCCGCAAGTACTACAACTACGTCCGGGTCACCCCGATGGTGCAGCAGCTCGACGAGCTCGGCAGCTCCTGGCCGCTGTACGACGAGGTGGCCGAGGCCGGCTACTACGCCGCGACCCTCGACACCGGCGTCCGTTGCGAGATCACGGTCGGCACGAAAGTGGCCGTGCACCGGTACACCTTCCCCGAGCACAGCAGCGCCCGCGTGGTGATCGACCTGTCCTGCGGCGGCCTGGCCATCGATCTGGGCCGGACCGTCCCGCTGCGCGCGCACGCGGAGAGCCTCGGCCACGGCCACGTGCAGGGCACGGTGGTCATGGAGGGGGTACCGCTCTCCGTGCACGCCGAGCTCGACAGCCCGGGCTGGCGGCAGATGCTGTGGTACGACCGCCGGCTCATCGACGGCGGCACCCGGCTGGACTTCGACAGCATCCGGCCCACCACGCTGCGGCCCTTCGGGATGCTGTACATGGGCCCGACCGTGGCCGGGCAGACCGTCGAGCTGCGGCTGGGGTTCTCGCTGCGCGGCTGCGAGCAGGCCCGGCGCAACCTGGAGCAGGAGTGCGGCCAGGCGCGGCGCGCGTTCGACCGGGTCCGCACCGGCACCCGGGAGCGCTGGCACGACCACCTCGAGCGGGTCAAGGTGGAGGGCGGCACGCCGGCCCGGCGCACGGTGTTCTCGACCGCGATGTACCACTCGCTGATCAAGCCCTGCTTCGCCGACGACGAGAGCCCGTGGTGGCCCGCCTCCGGGCCGTTCGCGTTCGACGTGTGCACGATGTGGGACATCTACAAGACCCAGCTGCCGCTGCTCGGCGCGATCGCCCCGGACCGGTCGCGCGACCTGCTCGAGTCGCTGCTCCGGGTGTGCGAGGAGGACGGCAACTTCCCGATCGGCTACCGGATGGCCCGCGGCGCGGACCGGTTCTTCCGCCAGGCCAGCGCGCTGGCGCACACGGCGCTGGCCGACGCGCACGCGCTGGGGCGGCCGGGGCTGGACTGGAGCTGGGCGCTGGTGCACATGGTCGACGACCTGCGCCGGCTCTACGGCGAGGACTTCTTCGAGCACGGCGTGGTCCACCCGATCACGCACACCCTCGACCTGGCCTTCGCCCACTACTGCACCGCGAAGGTGGCCCGCTCGCTCGGCGACGCCGGGCTCGCCGACGACCTCGAGCGGCGCAGCCGGGGCTGGGTCAACGCCTTCGACCCGGGCACCGGGCTGCTGCGCGACTCGGAGTTCTACGAGGGCGGCAAGTGGAACTACTCGTTCCGGCTGCTGCACGACATGGCCGCGCGGATCGCGCTGGGCGGCGGCGACGAGGCGTTCGTGGCCAACCTGGACCGGTTCTTCGGCTACGACGCCGCCCCGGTGAAGCAGCCCGGCCAGCGCCCGCAGCCGGCGGAGATGGCGGCCGGCTACGCGCTGAACCGGTTCGAGGGGCTCAACAACGAGCCGGACATGGAGGCCCCGTGGGCCTACCACTACGCCGGCCGGCCCGACCGCACCACCGAGATCGTCCACGCGGCGCTGACCTGGCAGTTCGGCACCGGCTCGGGCGGGCTGCCGGGCAACGACGACTCCGGCGGGCTGAGCTCGTGGTACGTCTGGGCGTCGCTCGGGCTGTTCCCCGTCGCCGGGCAGAGCCTGTTCCTGATCAACGCGCCCGCCTTCGAGCGCGGCGCGATCCGGGTCGGCGAGCGGGAGTTCGTCGTGGAGACCAGCGGGCACCGGGAGAAGCCGATCGGCGCCGACGGGATCGACTACGACCCGGCGCCGCAGTACGTGCAGTCGGTCACCCTGGACGGCCGGCCGCTGGAGGCCACCCACCTCACCGCCGCCGAGGTGCACCGCGGCGGCGTGCTGCACGTGCGGCTGGGCCCCAAGCCGACCGCCTGGGGGCGGCGGGTGCGCCCGCCGTCGTCGTCCGATCCACGAGACAGGGCCGAGGAGCCGAGATGACGTACCCCAGCCGCCGTCTCGTCATCGTCGTGCGGGCCGACCCGGTCATCTGCGGCCACGCCGGCGAGGCGCGCAACCTCGCCGAGGTGGCGCTGACCCGCGGCTTCGACGACGTGCGGCTGCTGACCTGGCCGATACCGGCGCTGCAGGCGGCCGGGCTGCCGCTCAAGCCGCTGGACCGGCTGCTGCCGTACAGCCCGGGCATCACCGTGGAGCGGCCCGAGCCGGTCGGCGACTACCGGGTGCCCGACGGGCGGCATCTGGCCGGGCTCACCGGACGGCTGGTCGAACTGCTGGCCGAGCCGGTGCCGACCACCTGCCTGTCGATGTACCTCGTGCCGCACGCCGCCGTGGTCGCCGACGCGCTGAGCGCCGCCCGGGCCGCCGGGTTCGACCCGGACGTGCGGACCATCGCCAAGGCGGTCGGCTCCGACGTGACCAACGTGATCCGCTCCTGCCTGCGCGAGGACCGGCTGGGCGCGGCGATCGCCCTGTTCACCACGTTCCTGGGCAACGACCGGCTGGTCGCGGTGTCGCAGTACACCAAGGATGAGATCGTCGCCGCCGCCGAGCAGGTCGACGCCCGGTGCGGCACCGGGTTCGCCGAGCAGTCGCGCCGCCGGGTGGAGATCGGCTACCCGCCGATCGACGTCTCGGCGTACCTCGACCTGGACGAGGCCGACGTCGACGCGGCCCTCGCCGCGCGCGGCCTCGAGCGCGACGGCTACATCCTGTTCCTGTCCCGGGTGGCCCGGGCCAAGGGCATCTACGACCTGGTGATCGCCTACGGCCAGATGCACTGCCGGTCCCGGGTCAAGCTGGTCGTGGCCGGCACCGGCCCGGCGCTGGAGCACGTGCGGGCGATGGCGAAGGAGGACGACCGGGTCATCTTCCTCACCGACGTCGACGACGAGGAGAAGCCGCTGCTCATGCGCGGCTGCGCGGCGTACGCCCTGCCCACCCGCCCGGAGCCGGACTTCGTGGAGACGTTCGGCATCGCCCTGGCCGAGAAGCTGCTGGCCGGCGGCGGCCCGGTGGTCACCACGCTGACCGGCGGCACCGGCGAGGCGATCGGCGACGCCGCGGTCATCGTCGAGCCCGGCGACGTGGGCGGCCTGGCCGCGGCCCTGGACCGGGTGGTGCTGGAGATGTCCGACGCGGAGCGCAAGGACCTGGAGATCCGCGGCCGGGAGCACGCGATGTCCTTCGAGCGCACCGCGGTCTTCGACCGGCATTTCCCGCCGGCCTGAGCGTACCGTTGACCCGGGAGGCATCATGATCGTCACCCGGGATGCGATGCCGGTGGGCGTGCCGCCGATGGCCGCCTACGAGCACCTGCTCCACCTCAGCGAGCTCCCCCGGTTCGGGTCGGGGGTGATGAGCCTCGCGGCGCTGGACGAGCGCAGCGCCCACCTGGTGCTCGACCTCGGCGGCCGGCGGATCGAGTTCGTCGCCGAGGTCGCCGAGGCGGAGCCGGGCCGGTTCGTGCGCCGGCGGGCCCGCGGCACCGCGGCGCTGGTCGAGTCCTTCTGGCTGGAGCCGCTCGGGGACGGGCGGACCAACGTGGTCGCCGTCGTGGAGCTGGATGAGGCCCAGATCGCCCTGTCCGACGCGCCGACGGTGCTGCACAACCGGCTGTTGGAGGACCTCAAGGGATTCCGGCGCTTCTGCGAGGAGTTCGCCGCCACATAACCGGAGACAGGATCTCCTCTTTGCCGTACGATACCGGAGACGACATCTCCGGTATCGCGGTGAGGGGACGACCATGACGGAAACGGTGCTGGTCACCGGCGGCACGGGCTACGTGGCCGGCTGGTGCATCGCGGCGTTGCTCCGGCGGGGGTACGACGTGCGCGCCACCGTGCGCGGCCCGGCCAAGGAGCAGGCCGTGCGCGACGCGGTGGCGAGCGTCGCCGACCCCGCCCGGCTGAGCTTCGCCACGGCCGACCTGACCGCCGACGCCGGCTGGGACGAGGCCGTCGACGGCGTCGCCGGCGTGCTGCACGTCGCCTCGCCGCTCGGCGACGACACCGCCCGCGACCCCGGCGCGCTGATCGTGCCCGCCCGCGACGGCGCCCTGCGGGTGCTGCGCGCGGCCGCCGCGCACGGCGTGCGGCGGGTGGTGCTGACCTCGGCCGCCAACGCGGCGAGCCCCGGCTCGTACCGCAGCGAGGGCGTCACCGACGAGACACTGTGGACCACCGACGGCCCGGCGCTGCCGGCGTACCGCCGCTCGAAGACCCTGGCCGAGCGCGCCGCGTGGGACTTCGCCGCCGCCCACGGCGGCACCGAGCTCACCACCGTGCTGCCGGGCGCGGTCTTCGGGCCGATCCTGTCCACCGCCACGCTCGGCTCGGTGCGCATCATCGAGCGGATGGTCCGCGGCGACCTGCCCGGCGCGCCGCGGATCGGCCTCGAGGTCGTCGACGTGCGCGACGTGGCCGACCTGCACGTGCGCGCCATGCTGTCGCCCGACGCCGCCGGGGAGCGTTTCCTGGGTACCGGTGAGTTCATCTGGATGCGCGACATCGCCCGCATCCTGCGCGAAGGCCTCGGCCCGGCCGGCGCCCGCGTCTCCACCCGGCAGATCCCCGACGCGCTGGTCCGCCTCGCCGCGCTGCGGGACCGCTCGCTGCGCTCGATCACGGTCTCGCTGGGCCGCCGCAACCGGCACACCACCGCGAAGGCGGAGCGCCTGCTGGGCTGGCGGCCCCGCCCGGCCGCGGAAACCGTCCTGGCGTGCGCGCGCAGCCTCATCGAGCACGGCGTGGTACACCCGGAATAATCGCCCCATGACCGAACGGGCCCCGCGCAAGGACTCCGCCCGCAACCGGGCCCGGCTGCTGGCCGCGGCCCGGGAGGTGTTCGCCGCGCGCGGCTTCGAGGCCACCCTCGACGACATCGCCCGGCACGCCGGCGTCGGCACCGGCACCGCCTACCGGCACTTCCCCAACAAGCAGGCGATCGCCGCCGAGGTCCTGGCCGACGCCACCGCGGCGATCCGCGACGACGCCACCGAGGCGCTGGCGCTGCCCGACCCGTGGGCGGCGCTGGCGGCGTTCTTCGAGCGCACCGCCGCCCGCCAGGCCGCCGACCGCGGCCTGTACGAGACCCTGACCGGCCAGGGCAACCCGGACGAGCAGGCCCGGATCTGGCCGCAGGTGATCGCCGCGGTGACCCAGCTGTTCGACCGGGCGCACGCCGCGGGCGCGATCCGCGCGGACGCGGCGCCGCAGGACATCGCCGCCGTCTTCGCCATGCTGGGCCCGGTCTTCGACATGAGCCGCACGACCGGCGTCGATTTGTGGCGGCGGTACCTCACGCTGCTGCTCGACGGCCTCCGCCCGGCGACCGCGACCCCGTTCCCGGTGCCGCCACCCCCGCCGGAGCTCCTCGACGCCCTGCTGCGCTCCGGCAAGCACCGCGGCTGACCGGCAGGCCGCGTCGCACCGCCGCTCAGGCGCCGACGACGAAGTCCTCCATCTCGTGCAGCAGCGTGCGCAGGTCGGGCAGCGACAGGGAGCGGGTGTCGACGTCGACGGTCATGCGTACCACATCAGGCACGTCCTCGACGGTGACCATGAGCTTCGGGCCCAGGAAGGTCAGCGGCTCCTCGGCCAGCACCCGGGTCTCGGCCGGCGCCGGGCCGGGGTCGCCCGGCGCCGGCGGGCGGGGCCCCCGGCGGTCGTTGTAGAGGCAGGTCAGGTCCAGGTGCTCGGCCCGCTCCCGGATCATCCGCTCGGTCAGGTCGGCCCGGGCCGCCGGGTCGTAGTAGGCATACTTCGACGCGCTCATCGATGCCGTGCGGGCCCGGGCCACCGCCTCCGC
Organism: Dactylosporangium sp. CA-092794; assembly: GCF_050948465.1. Taxonomy (NCBI): domain Bacteria; kingdom Bacillati; phylum Actinomycetota; class Actinomycetes; order Micromonosporales; family Micromonosporaceae; genus Dactylosporangium; species Dactylosporangium sp. CA-092794. The sequence continues at coordinate 7,000,392 of NZ_CP192044.1, forward strand.
GGCGCTCACCCCGGCCACGTCGAGCACGCACAGGCCGTCCTGGGTGATCGGGCTGACCACGTCGCGCAGGCCCGGGCGGAAGCGGTTGCTGATGATGCCGATGGCGACGAACGGCCCGTGGCCGGGCCGGACCCGCTCGAAGCCGGCGGCGAACGCGGCGAGCAGCACCCAGGCCGGGTCGGCGCCGAGCCGGGCGCAGAGGGCGTCGGAGGCGAGGTGCATGGCGCGGGACTGCCAGCGCAGCCGGCAGAAGATCGGGTCGCCGCGGTCGACCGGGTCGCCGAACATGCTGGCCGGGATGGTGCGCAGGTGCGCCTCCCAGTACCGCACGGCGGCCGCGGTCTGCCGCGCCGACGCCGGCTCGAGTTGGCGGCGGGCCAGGTCCAGCGGCTGGTCGGCGGTGTACGGCCCGGCCGGCTCCCCGGTGCGCGGGTCACGCCCGGCCAGCTCGCGCATCATCACCGCGATGCCGCCGAGGTCGGCCGCGATGTGGCAGATGAGCACGACGACGTGGGTGACGGCGCCGCCGCGGCGGACCACGCCCATCCGCAGCGGCCACTCCTGCTCGTAGTCGAACTTGCGCTGCCGCCACTCGTCGGCCAGGGCCTCGGCGACCGCCGCCGGGTCCGGCCCGCCGTCGGCGTCGACGACCTCCAGGGCGGTCTCGCCCGAGCCGTACACCTCCTGCGTGACGGTGCCGTCGTCGGCGAAGCGCAGCAGGGTGCGCATCGCGGCGTAGCGGCTCATGAAGAAGCGCAGCTCCGCGGCGAAGTCCCCGGTCGTGCGCCGGTCGGTGACCTCGACCACGCCGCCCATGCTCATCGACGAGTCGGACTCCACCATCGCCGCCCAGACCTGCCGCTGCCCCCAGGCCAGCGGCCCGCTCCCGGCGCCGGGCCCCTCGAACGGCACGATGATCCGCTCCGACAACTCCTGCGCTCCCAGCTCCCCGCGGTGTCCCGGCCGGCGGTCCGGCATTCGCTCTGGTGGATGCTCGCACACGACCCGGCCGCTGTGATCCGCCGTTCGGCGGTTGTTCACCGGCCGGCGGGTGTGCGCGGCTCGCAACGGCGCGGTAATCGGCAAAGACATCGACGTTCATGAACGGAAAGCACGATCGGTCGATGGTCACCCGGCGCAGCTTTCTTCAATCGGTAGGCGTCTCCGGCGGGGCCGGTGCGCTGTTCGCCACGATGGGCGCCCTCGGGCTGGCGCCGACCGAGGCGCAGGCCGCGCCGCCGTTCCGCGCGCCCTCGCCGGCCGACTTCCGCCTCACCGGGCGCTCGGCGCGCAAGGTGGTGGTCCTGGGCGGCGGCATCGCCGGCCTGACCACCGCCTACGAGCTGGGCAAGGCCGGCTACAGCTGCACCGTGCTGGAGGCCCGCCCGCGCACCGGCGGCCGGAACTTCACCGTGCGGGGCGGCACCGAGCAGAGCGACCTCGACGGCTACGCCCAGCGCGCCCGGTTCTCCGACGGCATCTACATGAACGCCGGGCCGGCCCGCATCGCGCAGTGGATGGTCACCCTCGACTACTGCCGCGAGCTGGGCGTGCCCGTGGAGGTGTTCACCAACCAGAACGCGAGCGCGTTCATCTACAACGAGTCGGCCGGCATGACGCCGGGCAACGCGGTGCGGTACCGCACCGCCAAGGCCGACGTCTACGGCTACGTCTCCGAGCTGCTCGCGAAGGCGACCGACCAGGGCGCGCTGGACGCCCGGCTCACCGCCGACGACAAGAGCCGGCTGCTGTCGTTCCTGCAGAGCTTCGGCGCGATCGGCGGGCCGGCGAGCGGATTCGCGTACACCGGAACCGAACACCGCGGCTATGTCAGCGATCCGGGCGCGGGCAACGACGCCGGCGTCGTGCTCGGGCCGCCGCCGTCGCTGTCGGACGTGTTCGCCAGCAACGTGGGGCGGTACTTCTCCTTCGAGTTCGGCTACGACCAGGCCATGCTGATGTTCCAGCCGGTCGGCGGGATGGACCAGATCCCGCGCGCGCTGACCAGGGCGATCGGCGAGCACAAGATCGAGCTCGAGGCCGTCGTCACCGGGCTGACCGGCACCGCCACCGGCGTGGAGGTCACCTACACCCAGCACGGCCGGGCCCGGCGCATCACGGCCGACTACTGCGTGGCGACCCTGCCGCCGCACCTGCTCGCCCGCATCCCGCACAACCTCGGCGCCGACATCACCGCCGCGCTGAGCGGCTTCCGGGTCACCAACGTCGGCAAGATCGGCCTGGAGTACCGCAGCCGCTGGTGGGAGACCGACTACAAGATCTTCGGCGGCATCACCGAGACCGACCTGGACCTGCAGCACATCTGGTACCCCTCCTACGGCCACCTCGGCGAGCGCGGCCTCGTCATCGGCTACTACAACACCGGCAGCGCGGCGAACGTCTACAGCGCGCTGTCCCCGGCCGACCGCGAGGCCCGGGCGGTCATGCAGGGCGTGAAGATCCACGGCGACAAGTACCGCACGGAACTGGCCCACTCGTTCTCGGTGGCCTGGCACCGCACCCCGTACCTCGAGGGCGGCTGGACCTCACCGCCCTACTCGGCCCCGGGCTACCAGCTGCTCCTGCAGCCCGCGGGCCGGGTCTACTTCGCCGGCGACTGGCTCAGCCACTCGGTGGCCTGGCAGCACGGCGCCTTCGTCTCGGCCCGGGCCACGGTCGGCGCCCTCCACCAGCGGGTCATGACCAGCTAGCGCCCGGCCCCGGCAGGCTGCGCAGCGCCGGGAGCACGTCGCGCGCCACCTGCTCCAGCACGGTCTCGCTGCCGGCGTACCAGCTGTCCGCCCGCGGCCAGTGGGTGATCACCTCCGTGAAGCCCAGCTCGGCCGCGCGGCCGGCGGCGTCGGCGAAGAACTGCGCGCTGGACAGGGAGAACACCGGCGCGGCGTCGAGCGACAGCAGCCGGTCCAGCTCGCCCGGCCCGCGCCCGGCCCCGGCCTCCGCCTCGCCGAACCGCTTGGTCAGCTCGTCCACCGAGCGCCACCACTCGGCCAGGTCGTCGCCGCGCCGCCCGGTGGTCACCCAGCCCCGGCCGAACCGGGCGGCGAGGCGCATGGAGCGCGGGCCGTTCGCCGCCACGACGAACGGCACCCGGGGCCGCTGGACGCAGCCGGGGGTGCTGCGGGCGTCCACCGCGCGGAAGTACCGCCCGGCGGCGTCGGCCTGCCCGTCGCGCAGCAGCCGGTCGAGCAGGGTCACGAACTCGGCGAAGCGGTCCACCCGCTGCCGGGGCGACAGCTCGGGCAGGCCCAGCACCGCGGCGTCGTAGCCCTCGCCGCCGGCCCCCAGGCCCAGCGTGACCCGGCCCGCGGAGATGTCGTCGAGCGCGGTCACCTCGCGGGCGAAGTGCACCGGATGGCGGAAGTTGGCCGAGGCGACCATGGTGCCGAGCCGGACCCGCGAGGTGACCGCCGCGGCGGCCGTCAGCACCGGCACCGCGTCGAACCACGGGCCGTCGACCAGGTCGCGCCAGCCGATGTGGTCGTACGTCCACGCGCTGTCGAACCCGAACTCCTCGGCCATCCGCCACTGGCGCGCCGCCTGCGCCCACCGGCGGTCGGGAAGGATCACGATGCCCACTCGCACAGCGGACACGCTACCGCCAGGCCCCGGCGGGCGGGCGGCGGCGCGGCCGGGCATAGTCTGGAGCGCATGGCCGACGCCGACGACGTGCGCAGGCTGGCGCTCGGCCTGCCCGACGTGGTCGAGATCGACAGCGAGGGCTTCGACTTCCGGGTCGCCGACAAGGGTTTCGTGTGGTCGTATCCGGAGCGGCAGCCGGGCAAGCCGCGGGTGATCCGCACCGACGTGGCCGTGCTCTACGTCGGCGACGAGGCGGAGAAGCAGGCGCTGCTGCTCGGCGAGCCGGAGCGGTTCTTCACCACCCCCGCCTACGACGGGCTGCCGCTGGTCATGCTGCGGCTGGCCGCGGTCGACGGGGAGCGGCTCGCGGAGCTCGTCACCGACGCCTGGCGCATGCGGGCCGACCGCTGAGCCGGCCGCGTCACGGGCCGGCCAGGGCGGCGCGCCACGGGTGAGCCGGGGCGGTCAGCGCGAGCCCGTCGTCCAGCCAGCGCCGCTGGTCCGGGGCGAGCAGCGGCAGCACGCCGCGGAAGTCGGCCTCGTCCTTGTCCCGGGCGTGCTTGGCCTTGAACAGCAGCGCGATCTCCGGGATCAGGTACGGCACGCCGTCCGGGGTGCGGCGGATGATCTCCGCATACGGGCGGCGGATGCGCGCGTCGCGCCGGCAGATCCACACGTCGCCGGCGTGCGGCTCGCGGAACACGTCGAGGCGCCAGCGGGCGGCGGCGCGGTCCCAGGCCCAGGTCTGGTGGCTCACGGCCAGCGCCTCGGGAGTGGCCGGGACGACCGCGCCGTCGTCCGCGACGTAGAAGTCGCAGTCGGGGAAACGCTCGGCGACCCGGGCGAAGCCGGCGGCCGGCACGGCGATCTCCAGGTCGCCGTGCGGGCGGGACGGCGCGCCGCGGAACAGGTCGAGGGCCCAGCCGGCCGCGACGCACCACGGCAGGTCCAGGCCGGCGAGGCGGTCGGCGACCGCCCGCGGCGGCCACGCGTCCCAGGCATCGAGGTCCGGCGTCACCCGAGGACCGTACCTGGCGTCGCCGGCGCCGCCCCGAGGCGGTGGCAGGGCGGACGTATGTCTCCGTGATCATGCTGCCCACGATGGCCGCACCCCGGGTTTGCCATGATCCCGGAGACTTTCGGTACACAGGCGTACATCACCACTCCACGATCATGAAAAACCGTTGGTGTCGGCGGTGGGTGCGGCATGATCGCGGAGACTTCCGGTCCCTGCGCCGTGCTCCGCGGCCGCCGGCGCCCGGCATCGGGACGCGATCGCCGACCGCGCCCCGCCCAGCGCGTCGGGAGCGCGGCACGCCGTGCCCGACCGGCCGGGCACCACCGGATGCGTCCCGCACTCAGGCGGGGACGGGCGCGGCGAGCAGCGCGGCGAGGCGGTCGGCGGGCACCGGGCGGCAGAAGTGGTAGCCCTGGGCGTAGCGGTAGCCGAGCTCGTGCAGCCGCCGGGCCTGCTCGGCGGTCTCCACGCCCTCGGCGACCGCGTCGACGCGCAGGCCGTCGGCGATCTGCAGCAGCGCGGTGGCGATGACCGCCGGCGGGCCGCCGGCGCAGATCTCCTCCACGAAGCTGCGGTCGACCTTGATGACGTCGACCGGGCAGGTGCGCAGCAGGCCGAGCGAGGAGTGGCCGGTGCCGAAGTCGTCCAGGGCGATGCGCAGCCCCATCGCGGCCAGGGCGCGGACCGACGTCAGGGCCAGCTCGTCGTCGAAGACCGCGGTCTCGGTCACCTCGATCGTCAGCCAGGCCACGTCGGCGCCGCTCTCGGCGATGATCCGCCCGACCGTGGCCGGGAAGTCGGGGTCGCGCAGCTGGCGGGCCGAGACGTTGACCGACACCGTGACCGGCCGGCCGCCGGGGCCGGCGGCGCGCAGCCGGACCGCCTGGGCGCAGGCGCTGCGCAGGACCCACTCGCCGAGCGGGGCGATCAGGCCCGTGCGCTCGGCGACGGGGATGAACACCGACGGCGGGACGGCGCCGCGATCCGGGTGCGACCAGCGGACCAGGGCCTCGACGCCCGTCGTGGCGCCGGACGGCAGCGTCACGATCGGCTGGTACACCATGTGCAGCTGACCGGCGTCCAAGGCCCGGCGCAGCTGCGCGCCCAGCCGGGCGTCCTCGGCGGCGGCCCGGTCCAGCTCGGGCGTGAACCGCGCGATGCGGTGCTTGCCCCGGTCCTTGGCGGCGTACATCGCCACGTCGGCGCGGCGCAGCAGCTCCGGCGCGTCCACGGCGGCGGCCGCGTAGGCGGTGGCGTCGGTGAGGCCGATGCTGGCCCGGACCATCAGCTCGGCGCCGCCGGCGGCGAGGGGGTGCTGCAGCGCCTCCGCGACCCGGGCGACGAGCGCGTCGGCATCGGCCGGGCCGGCGTCGGCGAGCACGGCGAACTCGTCGCCGCCGAGCCGCACGACCGTGCCGAGGTCGCCGACGACGCCGGTGAGCCGCTCGGCGACGGCCCGCAGCAGCTCGTCGCCGACGTTGTGCCCGAGCCGGTCGTTGACCAGCTTGAAGTCGTCGAGGTCGATGAGGGCGAGGTGCAGCCGGTGCGGCGGCACGCCGGCCGCGCCGTCCATGCACTGCTGCAGCATCCGCCGGTTGCCCAGGCCGGTGAGGGTGTCGTGGGTGGCCTGCTGCTCGAGCAGGTCGTGGGCCTCGCGCAGCTGCGCCACGGTGCGGTCGACGGTGGCCAGCAGCCGGGCGTTGACCCGGAAGGCGTGGATCTGGCGGACCACGACCACCATCGTGAGCAGCACCGCGCCCGCGGTGAGCACGCGGGTGTCGGTGCCCGGGTCGGCGAAGAGCAGCAGGCCGTTGGCGGCGGCGACGGCGAGGTACGGCGCGATGCTCCACCGCCGCGCCCGGGCCGGCGGCGGGGGCAGCGCGGCGGCCCGGCGCTGCCGGTCCGCGGCTAGGAAGATGAACACGCAGGCGACCGGCACCGTGATGTGAGCGTCGCCGATCGCCGGGAAGGACACCAGCGCCGGCGCGAGGGTCCCGGACGCGGCGGAGGCGGCGGTGGCCAGGGCCAGCATGCGCAGCGCGCCGCGCTCGATCGCGCCGATGCCGGTGGCGGACAGCTTGACGAACACGGCGATGGACGCGCAGCCGCAGACCACGGCCACGACGGCCGGCCACACCGAGCCGACCACCCGGCCCCAGGCGTCGCCGTGGCGGAACGACAGGTGCCAGGCGAACAGCGCGACGGTCACCATGACCGTGCCGCTGTCCAGCACCAGCTGCAGCGGGCCGAGGCGCTGCGCGGCGGTGCCGGGCAGCCGCAGCAGGCCCCACTGGGTGACCGCGGAGGCGGCCATGAAGCAGCCCAGCGTGAGCGCGCTCAGGTGCTGCGACGGTGCGCCGGGGCCGGACAGGGCGTCGTGGGCGTTGCTCAGCGCGCCGGCGCCCAGCATCACGCCGGCCAGCGCCACGCACCGCCAGAAGTTGCGTGCGGCCCGGCTCAGCCCGGGCGCGGCGGACGCCCGCCAGCACTGCCACGCCGTCGCGCCGGCCAGCACCGGCATGGCCACCCAGCCGACCAGCGGCGCCTCCCACCGGCGCAGCAGGGCCCCGGCCAGCCAGGCCGCGAGCACCGCCGCGGCCGCGGCGCCGACCAGCATCGACCCGGTGGGCCGCAACGGCCGCACCATCCGCTCGTCGACTGCCACCGCACGATCCTCTCCGACAACCTGGTCCCCCGGTAATCGGCCGGTGCGGCAGCAAGCTAAGGGGTCCCGGGGCCGGTCAGGCCCGAGCGCAGCACGGCCGCCGCCCGGCGCAGGTCGGCGGTGACCGCCGAGCGCAGCCGGGCCGAGGTGGCGGCCCGGCCGAGGTGCCGGCCGATGCTGCGGAACTGCACCGGCCACAGCCCGAGCAGGGCGGTGGCGGCGGCCTGCGGCCCCGGGTCGTCCGCCCGGCCGCCCCACCGGGCGGCGAGCCGCTCGGCGGCGACGGCGACCAGCCGCTCGGCCATGTCGCGCTGGTAGGCGCGCAGGGCCGGGGTGGACTGGATCAGCGCCCCGAACCGGCGGAACCGGTCGGCGGCCACGGCCCGGTCGGGCTGGTCGTCGAGCCAGGCACACAGCGCGGCGAGCTCGTCGCCGAGCACGCCCACCGCCGCGTCGAGGGGCTCGGTGTCCGGATCGGCCAGCGCGACCCGCAGTGCGGCCTCGGTGGCGTCCGGGTGGTCGAGGATCAGCGACTCCTTGGTCGGGAAGTAGTTGAACACCGTCTTCTGCGACACGCTGCACGCGGCGGCGATCTCGGCGACGCTGACGTTGTCGAAGCCGCGCTCCAGGAACAGCTCGGAGGCCGTGTCGGTGAGCAGCTGGCGGGTCTGGCGCTTCTTGCGCTCGCGCAGGCCCTCGGCGCCGCCCGGGTCGGCCGCCGGGCCACGCAGGCCCGCCCAGTCCACGGTTCGCGCGTTCACGGCGTCAATCCTAGCGTTGCGTCATTTTTATAGCGGCCACAAAGTTCCGCGCACGGCGTCAGGGGGCGGCGAGGGCCTCCGTCGGGGAGAGGCGGGCGGCGCGGACGGCCGGGTAGGCGCCGGCGAGCGCGCCCACGGCGGCGGCCAGGGCCGGGGCCAGGGCGGCGACCCCGGCCGGGATGGCCACCGGCCAGCCGCGCCAGGCCGAGTAGGCCGCGGCGGCCAGGGCGCCCGCCGCCGCGCCGGCCAGGCCGCCGGCGCCGCACAGCACCACCGCCTCGACGAGGAACTGGGCGCGGATGTGGGCGCGGCTCGCGCCGAGGGCGCGGCGCAGGCCGATCTCCCGGCGCCGCTCCAGCACCGACAGGGCCATGGTGTTGGCCACGCCGACGCCGCCGACGGCGAGGGCCACGCCGGTCAGGGCGAGCAGCAGGGTGTCGAACGCGTCGCGGGTCAGCCGCTGGGCGGCCAGGGCGTCGGACGGGCGGCCGACCAGGACGCCGTTGCCGTACGTCGGCGGCGACAGCGTCCGCGGCAGGACCGCCCGCACGTCCTCGACCGCGTCGTCGCGGGCCCGCACGTAGACGACCGTGGGGTGGCCGTCGAAGCCCAGCTCGGCCTTGGCCGCCGGCCAGCCGACGAGGGCGGCCCGGTCGAGGTCGGGGGCGAGCGGCAGGGGGGCGAGGACGCCGATGACGGTGAACCAGCGGCGGCCGATCCACACCTGCGGCCCGCCGCGGGCGGAGGTGATGCCGAGGCGGGTGGCGGCGACGCTGCCGAGCACGACGGTCGGCAGGGCGTCGGTGGCCGGGCCGAGGAACGCGCCGGAGTAGACGGTGCCGCCGAGCGCGCCGAGCAGGTCGCCGGTGCCCGCGAGGACCGCGACGCCGGTCGCGTCGCCGGTCGGGACCAGGTCGGAGCGGCCGATCGGGGCGTGGGTGTTGCCCACCGCGGCGGCGTGCGTGACCGGCGGGATGCGCCCGGCCCACGCCACCGCCTCCTCGGGCAGGCTGACCGGGGTCACCGTCTGCTGGGCGGGCTCGGCCCGCAGCAGGTTGGTGCCGAGCGCGGCGAGCTGCCGCTCCAGCGCGCCCTGTCCGGCCGCCGGGATCGCGGTGACGAGCAGCATGGTGGCGGCCCCGACGGCGATCGCGAGGCCGGCCAGGAACGCGCGCAGCGGCCGGGTGCGCAGCTGCAGCACGCCGAGGGCGAGCAGGTCGATCACCGCCGCTCCTCCCCCACGATGTGCCCGTCGCGCAGCTCGATCCGCCGCGGCAGGGCGGCGGCCAGGGCCAGGTCGTGGGTGATGACGGCGATCGTGGTGCCCTGCGCGTTGAGCTCCATCAGCAGGTCCAGCACGGCCCGGCCGGTGGCGGTGTCCAGCGCGCCGGTCGGCTCGTCGGCGAGCACGACGTCGGGGCCGTGCACGACGGCCCGGGCGATCGCGACCCGCTGCCGCTCGCCGCCGGACAGCTCGTGCGGGCGGTGATCGGCGCGGTGGCCCAGCCCGACCCGCTCCAGCGCGGCCCGGGCGAGCCCGGCCCGGTGGCGGCGCGGCACGCCGGCGTAGAGCAGCCCGGCCGCGACGTTGGCCGCCGCGGTCAGCCCGTCGGCGAGGTGGAACTGCTGGAAGACGAAGCCGATGCGGCGGCCGCGGAGCCGGGACAGGGCCGTGTCGCCCAGCGCGGTCACCGGTTGTCCCGCGATGGATACGGTACCGGTGGAAGGCCGGTCGAGCGTCCCGAGCACGTGCAGCAGCGTGGACTTGCCCGAGCCGGACGGCCCGACGATGCCGAGCAGTTCGCCGGCTTCGACGGCGAGCGTGACGCCGTCGAGGGCGCGGACGCCGCCGGGGTACACCCGGGAGACGTGCTCGGCGTGCAGTACCGGCGTCACGAGGCCACCACCACGGACAGGCCCTCGCGCAGGCCCGGGCCGCTGACCTCGACCAGGCCGCGGTCGAACATGCCCAGCTGGACCGGCACGAGCGGGCCGCCGGTGAGCTGGACCGCGTAGCCGCCCTCCCGCAGCGCGACCAGCGCGCCGACGGGGACGGCGAGCACTCCCTCGCGGTGCCGGCCGGCGAAGCGGACCCGCACGTCGGGGCCGGCGAGCCCGTCCGGCGGCGGGCCGTCGAGCGCGACGACCACGGCGGCGGTGGACTTGCCGCCGGCCGGGTCGGCGACCGGCGGGCCGACCTCGCGCACCGATCCGCCCGCGGTCGCGCCGCCGGACAGGACGACCTGAACCTTGGCGCCGGCCGGCACGCCGTGCGCCTCGGCGGCGGCCATCGGCACGGTGACCACGGTTTCGGTGCCGGTGACGGTCATGACGGTGTCCCCGGCGGCCGCGCCGACCTGGGTCTGCACGGTGGCGACGCGCACCGGTGCGGGCTGCACGACGACGTCGCCGGCCGTGACGATCCCGGTCTCGGGCACGCCGAGGGCGCGCTGCCACTGCTTGACGGCGGTGATGGTCTCCGGGGTGAGGTGCTCGTCGGGCAGCCGGCCGGGGCGCAACCCGAGCGCGGTGAGGTTCTCCTCCAGCACCTGCACGTCGGGGCCGTCGAGGCCGGGCTTGTCGAGGGTGCGGTAGAGCGGGGTGGCGCCGACGAACAGCACCACCGGTCTGGCGTCGACGGCGTAGAGGCGCTCGCCGCGGCCGATCCGCGTGCCGGGCGCCGGCAGCCAGGTGATGGTGCCGGTCAACTTTCCGGGCAGCGGTCGTTCCGGGCCATAGCCGATGCTGCCGTCGTACTCGTGGGTGTCGGTCAGGTCGGTGCGCACGACGGCGGCGGAGGCGGCCGGCCGCGGCCCCTGGGCCGGCGGCGGTCCGGCCGGGCGGTGGTGCAGCAGCGCGACCGCGGCCGCGGCGACGAGCAGCGCCGCGGCCGGCAGCGGCCAGAGCCGTCTCACTTGGCGAACGCCTGGGTCTCGCACGCCTTGCTGACGGTGTCGAACGTGTCCTCCGGCGTCTCGGCGTTGATCCCGGCCTTGTCCAGGCATTGCTGGTACTTGTGGTGCTGCTCCTCGTAGTCGGGGTTCTTGGCGGGATCGAGCTGCGGCGGTTCGATCGGCTTCTTGCCCTCGCACGCGGCGAGCGCGGCCTTGTCCTGCTCGGTGGGGCCGTTGGCCATCATCCGGCGCAGGTCGGCGACGCCGTTGGTCTTGAGGCAGTCGAGGTACGCCTGCTGGATCTGCTTGCGCTCGGCCATGCTCATGTCCAGCCGCAGCTGCACGCCCGTCTCGGCCGAGGTGCTGGGCCGGGCCGGGGCCGGCGCGCCGGCGGAGGTGGTGACCAGGGTCGGCACCTGCGGCTGCTGCTCGGCGGGCCCGGCGCAGGCGGCGAGGGCGCCGGTGCACAGGGCGGCGAGCGCGAGCCGCGCGATCTTCGTTGGCATGCCGGGAAGGCTGCCGGGCGGTTATGAAGAACCTGTTGTCGTCCTGTGCGCATCCGATGCTCCGGCGGGCAGCCGCAGCTCGAACGTGGCGCCCCGCCCCGGCGCGCCGCGCGCGGCGACCGAGCCGCCGTGGGCGAGCGCGATGCCGCGCACGATGGCCAGGCCCAGGCCGCTGCCGCCGGTGGCCCGGCTGCGGGACGGGTCGGCCCGCCAGAACCGCTCGAAGACCAGCGGCAGCTGGTCGGCATCGAGGCCGGCACCGGTGTCGGCGACCTCGAGGACGACCTCGTCGCCGGCCCGGCGGCCGCGCAGCGTGACGGTGCCGCCGGGCGGGGTGTGCCGCAGCGCGTTGCTGAGCAGGTTGCCCAGCGCCTGGCGCAGCCGCACCGGGTCGGCGCGGACCGTCAGGCCCGGCTCGGCGTCGGCGGACACGGTGACCCCGCCGGCCGGGTAGGCGGCGGCGACCTGGCCGAACAGGTCGGCGACGGCGACCGGCGCCGGGTGCACGGCCAGGGCTCCGACGTCGGCGAGGCTCACGTCGCGCAGGTCGTCGACGAGCCGCTGCAGCAGCAGGGTCTCCTCCAGCAGCGACGCGACCAGCTTGGCGTCCATGGTGGTGAGCCCGTCCTGGGTGGCCTCCAGCCACAGCCGCAGGTTGGACAGCGGCGCCCGCAGCTCGTGCGAGACGTCGCTGAGCAGGTGCCGGCGCTGCTCCTCGGTGCGCTGCAGGTGCTCGGACATCTCGTTGAACGCCGCGGTCAGCTCGCCGACCTCGCCGCCGGCGCGGGCCGTCACCCGAGCCGTGCGGTCCCCGGCCCGCATCCGCCGCACCGCGCCGGTCAGCGCCCGCACCGGCCGGGCCAGCCAGCCGGCCAGCGCCACGGCGACCAGGATCGCGCAGGCCAGGATGGCCGCGGAGGCGCCGGCCAGCTGCAGCCGGGCGGCCCGGGGCAGGCCGGACGCGGCAGGGGCGAGGCCGCCGGGCCCGGCGAGGTAGAGCAGGGCGGCCGGTGCCACGTAGGGTCGCAGCTGCTCGCGGCGGGCGGCGGCGAGGCAGTCGTCGACCGCCGCGCGGTCGGCCGGCGACGCGGCGGCCGCGACCCGCCACTGCCGGTCGAAGCTCAGCCGGACCCCGTCCAGGCCCTGCCGGTGCAGGCAGCCGGTGGCCAGGTCGGTGAGCGCCTGCAGGGCGTCGTTCTCGGCGGCGGTCGGCCGCTGCTTGGGGGCCGGGCAGGAGCCGGGCCGGGTCAGGTCGGGCTCGACCCGGGCCCGGCCGGTCGGCCCCTCCACCACCTGCACGGCGAAGCCGATCCGGCGCAGGCAGGCGGCGTCGGCGTCGACCGCGGTGCGGGTGGCGGCGCGGTCGGCTTCGGAGAGCCGGAACGGGCCGGCCGCCCGCGGGTCGATGCGGTCGCCCGGGTCCGTGGGCAGCAGCGCCACGTCGACCGAGAGCGGGTCGACGACCGCGGCGGGCACCGACGGTACCCCCGCCGGATCCTGCGCAGTGTCGGCGATCGTCCGCCCGTCGCGGGTGCGCAGCACGACCCGCCGCCCGGTGGCCCCGGCGAGGTCGTGCACGATCGGCGCGACCCCGTCCCAGCCCGGGTGCGTGGCCGCCCAGCCGAGCAGCACGTCGTAGACGTGCGTGTCGCCGGCGAGCGACTCGCCCTGTTCCTGGCGCAGCACCTCGGTGGTGCGCGCCACGGACACCCAGGCCGTCGCCCCGATCGCGAACACGGCCAGCGCCACGACCCCGGCCAGCGTCCGGCCGAACAGCCCGATCCTCATCGGTCGTTGAGCTTGTACCCGACGCCGTACACGGTGACCAGCCGCGCCGGCCGGTCCGGCTCGGGCTCGATCTTGCGGCGCAGCTTCATGACGTGCACGTCGACGGTGCGCTCGGTGATGAAGTCGCCGAGGCCGTGCACGGCGGCGAGCAGCTGCCGGCGGGAGAACACCCGGCCCGGCTGCGCGGCGAGGGCCGCGAGGATCGCGAACTCGACCGGCGTGCAGTCCACCAGCCGCCCGTCGACGGTCACCTCGTGCCGGGCCGCATCGACGTGGACCGGCCGCCGGCTCGCCGCGGGCCGGGCCCGGCGCAGCAGCGTGCGCACCCGCGCGACCAGCTCGCGGGCGCTGTACGGCTTGGTGACGTAGTCGTCGGCGCCGACATCGAGCCCGAGCAGCAGGTCGTCCTCGGTCGACCGGGCGGTCACCATGATGATCGGCACGTCGGACTCGCGGCGCAGCGTGTGGCACACGGCCAGCCCGTCGACGCCGGGCAGCATGAGGTCGAGCACGAGCAGGTCGGGCGGGCGCCGCCGGGCCGCGTCGAGCGCGGTGCGCCCGTCGCCGGCCACGTCGACGGCGTGGCCCTCGCGCTCGAGGTACAGCCGCACCGCCTCGGCCTGCTTGGGGTCGTCCTCGGCCACCAGGATGTACGCGCACACGCCCGCGAGCCTACGGGGAACCCTCAGCCGCGGCCGTGCCGTGCCGATAGAGCGGTGGAGACCGCCGGTCCGGGGGCCGGCGGCGCGGGGAGGGGACCATGGCCGAATCGTCGCGCCGGTGGACGCTGTGGTCCAGGAGCGGCTACCGGGGGCCGAGCGACCTCAGCCCGCACCACACCGGCTTCGCGAGCCCGCCGCCGGCCGACGCCCCGCCGGTGCCCGCCCCGGCCGCGCCCGGGAGCTTCAGCGCCCTGGTCGCGCCGGCCACGGCGGTGCCGGCGACCGTGCCGGCGACGGTACCGGCGATGTCCGCCCAGCCGGCGATGCGCCCCGCGGTGCGCGCGGCCGCGGCCGGGGCGTCGCTGATCGACCAGATCATCGACGCCCGTGCGGTGCAGATGCAGTTCCAGGCGGTGCACGACGCCGACTCGGCGCAGGTCGTCGCGTTCGAGGCGCTCGCCCGCGGCCCGGCGGGGCCGCTGCACTCGCCGCTGCAGCTGCTGTCCGCCGCCCGGGCCGTCGGCCGGCTCGGCGAGCTGGACTGGGTGTGCCGGACCGCAGCGTTCCGGGCGATGCTCGACGCGGGCCTGCCGTCGTCGGTGTCGCTGCTGGTCAACGTCGAGTCGGACTCGCTGATCGAGCCGTGCCCGCCCGACCTGCTGCCGATCGTCGCGGAGGCCGAGCGCAAGCTGCGGGTGTTCGTCGACCTGTCCGGGCGGGCGGTCTCCCGCTACCCGTGCCAGGCGCTGGAGACCGCGCGCCGCGCCCGGGCCGCGAACTGGGGAGTCGCCATCAACGACGTCGAGTTCAGCGCGGGCGGCGCCGCGCTGCTGCCGACGCTGGAGCCCGACGTGGTCAAGCTCAACCACCACCTGATCGCCAGCGGGCTGCCGCAGGCCAACGCCGCGCTGCTGGCCGCGATCGGCGAGGCGGAGCGCACCGGCGCGGCGGTGCTGGTCGAGCAGGTGGAGACGACCGACGCGGCGATGGTGGCCCGGGCCGCCGGCGCCCGCTACCAGCAGGGCCACCTGTTCGGCACGCCCGGCGGGCTGCCGGCGCACCTGCCGCAGCCGGTGGCGCCGCTGCCGCTGCTGCACGAGGACGGCGCCCCGACCGCGGCGACGCCGTGGGAGATCCTGGTCGAGCGCGGGGCCCGGTCGATCGCCGAGGTCGGCCAGGCCGGGCTGGACCACCTCATCATGGCCACCGCGACCCAGGTCACCGGCGGCGACCAGCCGCCGGTGGCGGCCCTGGTGACGCCGGCCGGAGCCGAGTTCGAGCCGGCCCGGCAGGCGATGTTCGCCATGCTGCTGGAGCGGTGCCCGCTGATCATCGCGCTGGGCCAGCACGTCGCGGCCTGGAACGACTGGCGGGTCCGGGCGGCCGACCTCACGCCCGGGCATCCGCTGACCGACGAGACCTGCTTCGCGCTGCTGTCGCCGAGCGTCGCCGTGGTCGTCGCCGCGCGGCAGCGGCAGGCTCATCGCGGTACCCCCGAAGTCTGGGACGTCGCGGTGAGCCAGAGCCCGGACCGCTGCCGCGCGGTGATGCGCCAGCTGCTGGCCACCGTCGACACGCTCGCCGGCGGAGTGCACAGCTATTGGTGAGCGGTTCAGACGGCCTTGCCGGGGTTCAGGATGCCGTGCGGGTCGAACAGCCGGCGCAAGCCCTGCTGGAGCTCGTGGCTGCGCGGGCCGAGCTCGTCGCCGAGCCAGCGGCGCTTGAGCGCGCCGACGCCGTGCTCGCCGGTGAGCGTGCCGCCGAGGTCCAGGGCGAGCCGGAACACCCGCGACGCCGCCTCCCACGCCTGCGGCGGCAGCTCGGGCGCGGACCGGTCGACGACGATGATCGGGTGCAGGTTGCCGTCGGCGGCGTGCGCGACGGTGTGGATCGCCACGCCGGTGTCCGCGGCGATCGCGGCGATGCGCCGCACCGCCTCCGCCAGCCGCGACCGCGGCACCGCGATGTCCTCGATCAGCGGCCGGCCGAGCGCCTCCAGGGCGGGCAGGGCGCGGCGGCGGGTGGCGACCAGCGCGTCGGCCTCGGCCGGCCCGGCCGCCCGGGTGACCGCCCCGCCCGCCTCCGCGAGCAGCTTCTCCACCGCGTCGGCCTCGGCCTCGGCGGCGGCGCCGTCGGTCTGCACGAGCAGGAACGCGCCGCCGCGCCGGTCGCCGAGCGCGGCCAGGGTGGCCGCGTCGAGCAGCTCCGCGACGGCGGGCACCACGCCGGCCTCGGCGATGCGGGTGACGGCGCCGGCCGCGTCCTCGACGGTGCCGAAGTACGCGGCGAGGGTCGCGGTGGCCACCGGGACCGGGCGCAGCCGCAGGGTGGCCCCGACGATGACGCCGAGGGTGCCCTCGGAGCCGACGAAGAGTCCGGTCAGGTCGTAGCCGGTGACATTCTTGAGGGTACGGCCGCCGGTGTGCAGCAGCGTGCCGTCGGCGAGCACGACGTCGAGGCCGAGGACCGCGTCACGGGTGACGCCGTACTTGGCGCAGCGCAGCCCGCCCGCGTTGGTGGCGATGTTGCCGCCGATGGTGCTGATCTCCAGGCTGGCCGGGTCGGGGGCGTAGCGCAGCCCGTGCGCGGCGGCGGCCCGGTCGAGGTCGGCGGTGATGACCCCGGGCTCGACGACGGCGACCCCGTCGGCCGGGGAGATCTCGCGGATCCGGTCCAGCCGCCGCACGTCGAGCACGACGCTGCCGGCCGGGGCGGCGGCGCCGCCGGACAGGCCGGTGCCCGCGCCGCGCACCACCACCGGCGTCCGCCGCTCGTGCGCGGCCCGCAGCACCTCCTGCACGTCCGCGACGCTCGCGGCGAACGCGACCGCGCTCGGCCGGCCGCCCGGGTCCCAGCCGGACCGGTCGAGCCGGTGCGCGTCCAGGACCTCGGGGTCGGTGCTCCACTCCACCGTCACGCCGCCGCCCGCGGGTCCGGGCCGGTGGCGACCGGCCGGCCGGGGTCGTTCGACCAGGCCGACCAGGAGCCGGGGTAGAGGGCCGCGGCGAAGCCGGCGACGGCCAGCGCCGCGATCTCGTGCGCGGCGGTGACGCCGGAGCCGCAGTACACGCCGACCGGCCCGGCGCCGGTGACGCCGAGCGCGGTGAAGCGCTCGCGCAGCTCGCCGGCCGGGCGCAGCAGCCCGTCGGGGCCGAGGTTGGCGGCGGTCGGGGCGCTGCGGGCGCCCGGGATGTGGCCGGCGCGCGGATCGACCGGCTCGGTCTCGCCGCGGTACCGCTCGGAGGCCCGCGCGTCCAGCAGCACCCCGTCGCGGGCCAGGGCGGCCGCCTCGTCGGCGGTGAGCGTGGGCAGGTGCCCGCCGGACAGCGTCACGTCGCCGGGCGGCGGGCTGACCGGGCCGGACTCGACGTCGAGGCCGGCCGCGGTCCAGGCGGCCAGGGCGCCGTCGAGGATCCGCACGTCGGCGACGCCGGCCCAGCGCAGCAGCCACCAGGCCCGGGCCGCGCTCGTGCCGCCCGCGTCGTCGTACACCACGACCGCCCGGCCGTCGGTGAGCCCCCAGCGGCGGGCCGCCGTCTGCAGCGCCTCGACGGCGGGCAGCGGGTGCCGGCCGTCGCGGGGCTCGCCGTGCCCGGCCAGCTCGGTGTCCAGGTCGACGTAGACGGCGCCGGGGATGTGCGCCGCGGCGTGGTGCTCGCGGCCGTGCCGGTCGCCCAGGGCCCAGCGCACGTCCAGCAGCAGCGGCGGGTTCGCCCCGGCCAGCTCGTCGTGCAGCCCCTTGGCGTCGACCAGCACGGCGGGCTGGGCGCCGGGCAGCCCGGGCAGGGTCCGGGCCAGGTCGTCGTCGCCGAGGCTGCCGGGCGGGGTGCCCTCGCGGGCGGCCCGGGCGAGGCGGGCCTGCACGGCGGCGTTGTACGGCGCGTCGTGGCCGTGCAGGCGGGCCAGCAGGACAATCTCGCCGGCGAGGAAGTCGGCCTCGCTGGGCACCGCGCGGGCCAGGCTCTGCCAGGTGGAGCTGCCGCCGCGGTCGTACCCCTGGATCGGCCGGATCTCCAGGTTGCCCTCCGGCGCGGCGGTGTCGACGCCGGCCGCCGCGAAGACCGCGGCCGCCTCCTCGCGCAGGGCGGCCGCGGCGGCGGTGCGCAGCGGGCTCGGCCGGTAGAGGGCGTCGAGGTTGTAGGCGAGGTTGCCCAGCAGCTTGCCGGCCTTCCAGCGGGCGATGTCGGGCACGACCCGCACCGCCCAGCGGCCCGCCCGCAGGTCCTTGGCGACCACGGCGACCCGCTGGCCCGAGCCGTGGCTCGCCGCGCCCAGGTAGACGGTGCCGACGGTCGGCTCGGCGGGCGAGACGACCTCGCCCGGGGTGACGTAGGTGGCCGGGATGAGCACGGCCGCGTCGATGACGTGGGCGAAGCGGCGCAGCGCGGGGCGGACGTTGTCGAGGCCGTTCTGCAGCAGTACCACCGTGAGCTCCTCGGCGGCGGCCCGGGTGGTGCCGGCAACGGGCCGCCACGCCCAGGCGGCCAGCGCCGCCTCGGTGTCCTGCGACTTGACGGCCAGCAGCAGCACGTCGCCGGGGCGCAGCTCGACCTCGTCCGGCCCGCCGGCCACCGGCACCGGCAAGCGGTGCACGCCGTCGGGCCGCACGTAGTCCAGGCCGCGCTCGCGCAGCAACTCCAGGTGCCGCCCGCGGGCGATGAGCAGCACGTCCCGGCCGGCCCGGTGCAGCTCGGCCGCGGTGGTCGCACCCACCGCACCGGCGCCGACGACGATGTAACGGGTAAGGGTCATCAGGGTCCTTCACGGGGCTCGGTGGGCGGCACGAGGTGAACCCTATCGGACTAGTAGGAGTTTTGATAGGCTCAGCTCGTTCGCAGCACCGCCAGCGGAAGGCAGGACCGAGCCGAATGAGTGCGCCGACCGTGTTGTCCCCCACTGACCTGCGCCGGGTGTTCGGCGCGTTCCCGACCGGCGTCACCGCCGTCGCCGCGATCGTCGACGGCACGCCGGTGGGCCTCGCCGCGAGCTCCTTCACGTCCGTTTCCCTGGACCCGCCGCTGGTCTCGGTGTGCATCGCGCACACCTCGACCACCTGGCCGGTGCTGCGCCGGGCACCCCGGCTGGGCGTGAGCGTCCTCGGCGCCCACCAGGAGCACCTAGGCCGCCAGCTGGCCCAGCGCACCGGCAATCGCTTCGCGGGCGCGACCTGGCGGGCCAGCGTGGCCGGCGAGATCCTGCTCGACGGCGCCTGCGCGTGGCTGGACTGCAGCATCTACGACGTCTTCCGGGCCGGCGATCACGACATTGTGGTACTCCGGGTGCACGACCTCGACGCCGACCACGACGTGCCGCCGCTGGTGTTCCACCGCAGCTCCTTCGGCCGCCTGGGGTAGCGCTCCTGTTTGTCGTACCCCCGGCTTTTGTCGTGCCCGGTTTTTGTCGTACCCCCGGAGCACAATCCACCGTGCAGACGATGGAGGGGAGCACGACATGATCGGCACCTTGGAGATGGTGGTCCTCGACGCCGCCGACATCACCGGCCTGGCCGCGTTCTACCGCGCGCTCGCCGGCTGGGCGGACACCGAGGACACCGACGAGACCTGGATCACGCTGAGCACGCCGGACGGCTGGCGGGTAGCGTTCCAGTCCGCCCCCGACCACCGCCCACCGCAGTGGCCGGGCCAGGAGCGCCCCCAGCAGGCCCACCTCGACCTGCAGGTCCCCGACCTGGAGGCGGCCCTGACCCACGCGGAGTCCCTGGGCGGCACCCTGCTGCGCCGCAACGAGACCTGGCACACCGTCGCCGACCCGGCCGGCCACCCGTTCGACCTGTGCCTCAACCCCGGCACTCCCGCCGTTACCTTGATGGGCGTGATGCTGGACTGCCCCGACGCGAAGCAGCTGAGCCACTTCTACGCCGACCTGCTCGGCAAGGCCCTGACTTACGAGTCCGACACGGCCGCGATGATCGGCACCCCCGACGCCCAGCCGCTCCTCTTCCAGCAGGTCACGGACTACTCGGCGCCCCGCTGGCCCGACCCGGCGTTTCCCCAGCAGTTCCACCTGGACGTGGCCGTCGAGGACATGGACTCCGCCGAGCGCGCCACGCTGGCCCTGGGCGCAACCAGGCTACCGGGCGGCGGCCGAGAGTTCCGCGTGTTCGCCGACCCCGCCGGCAAGCCCTTCTGCCTCACCAAGCACGAATCCTGACCACCCACGCCTCCCCGCCGCCCACACCTCCCAGCCCACCGCGCCTCCCCGCCGCCCACGCCTCCCAGCCCACCACGCCTCCCCGCCGCCCACGCCTCCCCGCCACCCGCGCCTCCCCGCCACCCGCGCCTCCCCGCCGCCCGCGCCTCACAGCCACCCGCGCTTCCCAGCCGCCCGCGCCTCGGCGACGCACTCGAGGCCCTCGACGACGGTGGGCCGCGAGCGCGAGCGTGCGCGGCCCAAGCCCACCGCGGCCCAAGCCCACCGCGGCCCAAGCCCACCGCGGCCCAAGCCCACCGCGGGCCCGGACCATCCACGGCGCCTAGCCACGGCCGGCCCGGGCCGCCCATGGCTGGTAGCCGCCCGCGGCCCAGACCACCACGGCTCCTGGCCGCCCGACCCGGCGCCGTGACTTCCGGTCGCGGATACCCGGCACCGATGCCCCGACCACGGGCCGCAAGCCCACCACGGGCGACCAGGGGCGGCAGGCTCACCGGGCCGGGGAGTCACCGCGCGCCACAAGCCCACCGCGCGCCACAAGCCCACCGCGCGGACAGCAGGCTCACCGTGGGCCACAGGGTCACCACGGGCCGCAAGCCCACCACGGGCCGCGGGCGACGACCGGGCAAGGGCCGCTGCGGGGCCGGCCGCGCGCTACGGGCCGCCGGGCGCCCGGGGCGACAGCGGACCACTGGCCGCCGGGCCCCGACCGCCGCGAAGGACGGCGCAGCGACCGGAAGTCTCCGCGATCATGCCGAACCCTGCACCGACACCAACGGTTTTTCATGATCACGGAGTGCTGATGTACACCCGTGTACCAAAAGTCTCCGGGATCATGGCAAACCCGTAGCACGGCCACCGCGAGCATCATGATCACGGAGACATACATCCGGCTGTCCGCTGCCGAGGCCGGCGATCCGGCCGTGGAGGGACGGCACCAAGCCATTTCCGGAACCCAGCGCGTGCCGGGTCGAGCCGCGAAGAAGCTCGCCCCCGCCGCGCAGCCGCTGCAGTGCCCGGTGCCGGAGGCGCGGCAAGGGAGCGGTAGCCCTCGCATGGGTAGCGACCATCGCCAATGTCGAATGGGTGGGGAAAGTCCGGGGGAAACGATTCCGTATGTAAGTTTCATGCGGGGTCCTGGAATGCCCGGGTGGCCATCCTGGCGGGGGCCGAACGGCGGTGGTACGGAAACTGTTCAGCCACAAGGATCGATCTGGTCAGTCGTCGTCGCACGGGAGTGTCGATGGTGCAGTTGATCCCGCTCGATCCGGTGCCCGTGCGGTTTCAGGGGTGGCGGGCGGCCGCCGGGCCGCTGACCGTCGGGCAGCTCAACATCGGCAAGTGGCTCGCCGATGCGCCGCACGCACCGGCGGCGATGCTTGACCAGGCGTTCGTGGTGCC
Source organism: Dactylosporangium sp. CA-092794 (assembly GCF_050948465.1). Classification (NCBI taxonomy): domain Bacteria; kingdom Bacillati; phylum Actinomycetota; class Actinomycetes; order Micromonosporales; family Micromonosporaceae; genus Dactylosporangium; species Dactylosporangium sp. CA-092794. The sequence continues at coordinate 7,021,858 of NZ_CP192044.1, forward strand.
GGACGGGGTCACCGTCGGTGATGTGGCCGAGTGCTTCGGGGTGCTGCTGTGCCGGCACGAGGCGCTGCGCAGCCGGTATCTGCTCGGCGAGCCCGGCGAGCAGCGGGTGCTGACCGCCGGCGAGGTGCCCATGGCGGTGTACCGGGCGGCGCCGGGCGAAACGGCCGCGTCGGTCGCGGAGCGGATGGTGGCGCTGACCCGGGAAAAGCCGATCGACGTGGCGGTGGAGGCACCGGTGCGGATAGCGGTCGCCGTGCGCGAGGAAACCACACGCGAGCAAACCACACGCGAGGGAACCACACGCGAGGAAGCCGCACACGAGGAAGCCGCACACGAGGAAGCCGCACACGAGGAAGCCGCACGCGAGGGAGCCAAGAGCGAGAAAGCCAGGCGCGGAGCCGTGCGCGAGGGAGCCGCGCGGGACGGGGGCGTGCGGGACGGGGGCGTGCGGGACGGGGGCGTGATCGCCGCCGTGGCCGTGTACTCACATCTGGCCGTCGACTTTCAAGCCCTGGTGATCCTCGGCCACGAGTTCGACGTGATGATCCGCGACCCCGCGGCCCGGGTGGTCGGAGAGGCCCGGCAGCAGCCGCTCGACCGGGCCACCGTGGAGCGCAAGCCGTCGCACCGGCGCCGGCTCGACCAGGCGCTGCGCTACTGGGCGCGGCAGATCGCGGCCGCGCCGGCCCACCTGTACGCCCGGCCGCGCGTCCGCGCCGCGGGCGGCTCGGGGGCGTGCGGCATGTCGTCGGCGGCGGCCGCCAGGGCGCTCGACCACATCGCCGCGCGGACGCAGGTGAGCCGGCCCACGATCGTGCTCGCCGCGGTGTGTGCGCTGCTGTCGCGGCGCACCGGGTACGGCACCACCCAGTTCGTGATGCTGTCGGCGAATCGGTTCGAATCGAGCCTGCGCGGGTACGTCGGCACGCTCGCCCAGTCGACGTACGTGTCCGTCGAGGCGGGCGAGGCCGGCTTCGACGAACTCGTGCGGCGCTGCTTCGGCGCGGTGCTGCAGGCCGGGCTCCACGGGGCGTACAACGTCCACCGCCAGCACGAGCACGCGACCTGGCTGGCCAACGAGCGCGGCATCGCGCCGACCTACGAGCCGCTGTTCAACAGCGTGGTCGTGGACACCCGCGGGTTCGACTTGCCCGGGGCGGACGGTCCGGCCACGCCGACCCGGCTGGAGTGGGCGGACCTGCCGCCGACCGACATTCTGCTGCGCTTCGATCTCGGCCAGGTCGACGGCGAGGTGATCGCCCGGGTGTGGAGCGGCGACACCGGCAGGGTGACCCGCGAGGAGGCCACCGACCTGCTGCTGGCGCTGGAGCGGCTGCTCGTCGCGGCGGCCGGCGGCGACCTCGATCACGCGGCGACCGTCGCGGCGCTGGGGCTGCCGCCGATCGAGCGGCCGACGGGCTGGCTGCTGGTCGACCACTGCTGGGTGGATCTGGCGGAGGTACAACTCCTGCTGGACGAGGCCGTCGCGCCGGCGCCGGCCCGGGTCTTCGCCGACGCCGGCGGCGAGCCGCTCGTTGCGTTCGTCGCGGCCGCCGGGGACGGGCCCGCCACCCCGGCCGAGGCCCACCGGCGCTGCCTGGAGCTGCTGGCGGGCCGGCACGCCGCGATGGCGCCCCGGCGGTACGTCATCACGGACGACGCCCCGGCGGACGTCACCAGCCTGGAGGCGTGGCAGGCCCGGGCGGTGCACGCGGAGGGCCCCGGCCGCCGCTGAGCCCGGGCGGTCGGCGATGCTGGATTGGCACCGACCGGCCGGCACCGAGGAGTACCGCATGATCTTCATCACCGTCAAGTTCCGTGTCCTGCCCGAGCACGCCGACGCGTGGCCGTCGATCACGGCGGACTTCACCGCGGCGACCCGGCGCGAGCCGGGCTGCCTGTGGTTCGACTGGTCCCGCAGCCTGGACGACCCGAACGAATACGTGCTCGTCGAGGCCTTCCGCGACGACGCCGGCGCCGCGCACGTCGGATCGGAGCACTTCAAGGAGGCGCAGCGCACGTTGCCGCGGTACCTCGCCGAGACCCCGCGGATCGTCAACGTCACGGTCCCCCAGGACGACTGGTCGGAGCTCGGCGAGCTCGCCGTCGACCGCTGAGCGCGCCGGCGGCCGGTCAGCGGACGGGGACCCAGCGATACTCGACCTCGGGGCGGCCGGCGCCGCGGTAGCGCAGGTGGCGCACGACCGCGCCCTGCTCGGCGAGGTGCTCCAGGTAGCGGCGGGCGGTCACCCGGGAGGCCTGCAGGCGCTCGCCGACCTCCGCGGCCGACATCCCGGCGGAGGCGGCCCGGACCAGGCCGGCGACGGCGGTCAGCGACTCGGGGCTCATCCCCTTGGGCAGGTGGGCCGGGTCCTGGCCGCGCAGTGTGGCGAGCAGGCCGTCGACCTCCTGCTGGCCCGTGACGGCGTCGGCGGTGGCCAGTTGCTCCCGATATTGGCGGTACCGCTCGAGCTTGTCCCGCAGCGCCGCGAAGGCGAAGGGCTTGAGCAGGTACTGCACGATGCCCTGGGACACGGCGGCGCGGACCACGTCGAGGTCGCGGGCGGAGGTGACGGCGATGACGTCGGCCGGGTGGCCGGCCGCGCGCATCGCCCGGACCAGGTCGAGGCCGTGCATGTCGGGCAGGTTGAGGTCGAGCAGCACGAGGTCGACCGGGGCCTTGCCGAGGGTGCGCATCGCTTCGGCGGCGGTACCGGCACGGCCGGCGACCGTGAACCCGGGCACCCGGCCGACATACATGACGTGGGCGTCGGCCGCGATCGGCTCGTCCTCCACCACCAGCACCCGGATCACGCGGCACCGACCGAGGGGCGGTGCAGCCGGACGGTGAAGACCGCGCCGTCGACGTCGATGCCGCCGCCGTGGCGGTGCACGGCTTGGCCGACGAGGGCCAAGCCGAGGCCGCGGCCGGCCGGGCCGCCGGCGGGCTTGGTCGACCAGCCGCGCTCGAAGGCGCGGGCCACGTCGGCCGGGTCGAGGCCGGGGCCGCTGTCGGCGACGCGCAGCACCACGTCGCCGTCGCGCAGCGCGGCGGAGAACTCGACCCGGCGCGGCGGCGGGGCGGCGACCGCCGCGTCGATGGCGTTGTCGAGCAGGTTGCCCACGATCGTGACGAGGTCGCCGGCGGGCAGCACGGCCTCGGGTACCTCCGCGTCGGGAGCCACCACGAGGTCCACCCCGCGCTCGCTGGCCTGGCTCGCCTTGGCCAGCAGCAGGGCGGCCAGCACCGGCTCGCGCACGGCGCCGACGACCCGGTCGGTGAGCCGCTGCGCGACCGCGAGCTCCTGGGCGGCGAAGTCGAGGGCCTGCCCGGGCCGGCCGAGCTCGATCAGCGACAGCACGGTGTGCAGCCGGTTCGCGGCCTCGTGCGCCTGCGCGCGCAGCGACTCGGCGAAGCCGCGCACCGAGTCCAGCTCGCCGGTGAGCGCCTGCAGGTCGGTGTGGTCGCGAAGGGTCACCACCGTGCCGCCCTCCCCCGCGGACGCCTGGTTGATCACCAGGATGCGGTCGCCGGCCAGGTGGATCTCGTCGGTGCGCGGGCGGCCGTCGGCGAGGGCCTCGGCGAGGGCGCCGGGCAGGCCGGCCGCGTCGACGGGCCGGCCGAGCGCGGCGTCGCCGAGGCCGAGCAGCCGCCGGGCCTCGTCGTTGGCCAGCAGCAGGCGGCCGTTGCGGTCGAGCAGCAGCAGTCCCTCGCGGACGGCGTGCAGGACGGCGTCGTAGAACTCGTACATCCGGGCCAGCTCGGCCGGGCCCAGGTCGTGCGTCTGGCGGCGCAGCCAGCGGCTGATCAGCCACGACCCGGCGCCGGCGACGAGCAGGGCCAGGCCGGCGGTGACGATCAGCGACGGCAGCCGGTTGCGCACGTCGCGGGCCACGGAGGTGAGCGTGATGCCGACCGAGACCAGGCCGATCACCTGGTCCCCCGAGCGGACCGGGACGACGGCGCGCATCGACGGGCCGAGGGTGCCGGTGTAGGTCTCGGTCAGCGCCCGGCCGCGCACGGCGTCGTCGATGCTGCCCAGGAAGTGCCCGCCGATCTGGCGGGGGTCGGGGTGGGTGTACCGGATGCCCTGGGTGGTCATGATGACCACGAAGTCGACGGCGGCGTCGCCGCGGACCCGCTCGGCGAGGGGCTGCAGGGCGGCGGTTGGGTCGGCGGCGGCGAGGCCGGCCCGGACCGCGGGCGAGTCGGCGACGCTCCACGCCACGCCGAGCACCTTCTGCCGGGCGGCGTCGAGGCCGGCCCGGTCGGCCTGCACGTAGGCGCCGACCAGGGTGCCGCAGACGAGCACGGTGATGACCGTGAGCTGGAGGCCGAGCAGCTGGCGGGCCAGGCTCCAGCGCCGCGGGGCGAGCGAGCGGGACATACGGGATGGTGACACGCCGGTCGTGCGCCAGTCACGTGTACGAAATGAACGAAATAGTGACCCAGGTCACTGCTGCTTCCATGCTCGGGCGCATGGCAACCGCCGATATCGCGCCCGCGCCGCCCCGCCGGCGCGACCGCACCCACATCTTGTATCTCGCCGTCATCGTGGCGGTGATCGCCGGTGCCGCCTTCGGGCTGCTCGCGCCGCACGCCGCGCTGCAGCTGAAGCCGCTCGGCACCGGCTTCGTCAACCTCATCCGCATGATGATCAGCCCGATCATCTTCTGCACGATCGTGCTCGGCGTCGGCTCGGTGCGCAAGATCGCGCGCGTGGGCAAGGTCGGCGGGCTCGCCCTGGGGTACTTCCTGGTCATGTCGACGGTCGCGCTGGCGATCGGCCTGGTCATCGGCAACCTGCTGCACCCCGGCGCGGGCCTGGACCTGACCGCGGCCGGCAAGGCGGCGGCGGCGAAGCAGGCCGCGAGCGGCTCCGGCTCGACCGTCGACTTCCTGCTGGGCGTCATCCCGACCAGCCTGTTCTCCGCGCTGACCTCCGGCGCGGTGCTGCAGACGCTGCTGGTGGCGCTGCTGGTGGGCTTCGCGCTGCACAGCATCGGCCGCTCCGGCGAGGTGATCCTGGCCGGGATCGGCCACCTACAGCGGCTGGTGTTCCGCATCCTCGCCATGATCATGTGGCTGGCCCCGATCGGCGCGTTCGGCGCCATCGCCGCGGTCGTCGGCGCCGGCGGCTGGAAGGCCCTGGAGAGCCTGCTGCAGATCATGGCCGGCTTCTACCTGACCTGCTTCCTGTTCGTCTTCGTGGTCCTCGGCGCGCTGCTGCGGGTGGTGGCCGGGGTGAACATCCTGTCGCTGCTCAAGTACCTGGCCCGCGAGTTCCTGCTGATCCTGGGCACCTCGTCGTCGGAGTCGGCGCTGCCGCGGCTGGTGGCGAAGATGGAGCACCTGGGCGTGTCGCGCACGGTCGTCGGCCTGACCGTGCCCACCGGGTACAGCTTCAACCTCGACGGCACGGCCATCTATCTGACCATGGCGTCGCTGTTCATCGCCGACGCGCTGGGCCGGCCGCTGAGCATCGGCCAGCAGATCTCGCTGCTGCTGTTCATGATCATCGCGTCCAAGGGTGCGGCCGGTGTCACCGGCGCCGGCCTGTCCACGCTGGCCGGCGGCCTGCAGGCACACCGGCCGGAGCTGGTCGACGGGGTGGGCCTGATCGTGGGCATCGACCGGTTCATGTCCGAGGCCCGGGCGCTGACCAACTTCGCCGGCAACGCCGTCGCCACGGTCCTGGTCGGCAAGTGGACCGGCGACTTCGATCGGGACCGCTGCGCCGAGGTCCTGGCCGGCCGCGCGCCGTTCGACGAGCGCACCATGCTCGACGATCCCCATGAAGACCCGGCGGCGGTACCCCCGAAAGAACCCGCCCTCGCCTGACTCCCACCGCATCCATCTCACGGCTCCGGGTCCTTTCGGCCCGGAGCCGTGTCGTGTTCAATTCCCGGCGGTGCGGAACTGCGCGACCAGGACCTCGATGCGGTCGGCGGCATGTCCCGGGCGTAGCCGGTCGTTGCGGCCGAGCATGGCCAGTCCGTGCAGCGCCGCCCACAGGACCTCGGTGAGCGTGTCGACGTCGCGCGCGGTAGCAACGGTGGCGACCGCCGCGCGCAGTTCACTGAACGCCTCGGACAGCGGCGCCGGGGTGTCCTGCGCGGCGAAGCGCAGTCGCGTGGACCGGGTGAACATCGCGTCGTAGAGCGCGGGGTTCGTCGCGGCGAAGTCGCTGTAAGCGGCGGCGGCCCGGCCGACCTCGTCGCCGGGCGCGGCGCCGCCGCGGCGGGCCGCGCGCAGCGTCTCGGCGAGTTCGCCGAAGCCCTCCAGTGCGACCGCCTCGACGATGTCCTCCATCGACCCGAAATGCTTGTACAGCACCGGCTGGCTGTACTCGATCTCGGCGGACAGCCGGCGCGTGGTGACCGCATCCCAGCCTTCACGCTCGGCCAGGGTGCGTGCTGTCGCCGTGATGAGCCGGCGACGGGCGATGCGCTCGCGCTGCCGGCGGTCCTCGATAGCCATACCCGACTGTAGCACTGCTAGCCATACTAGCGGCGCTATTGACGCGAGCGCGTCGGGTGGTTAGCGTTGCTAGCGCTAGCAACGCTAACCGTCATGAGGAGACCGCCATGACCACACCCGAACACCGGCTCGCCGACCTCTTCGTCGAGATGATCAACACCCACGACCCGGACGTGGTGGACCGATTCGTCGCCGAGGACTACCGCAACCACAACGATTTCGTCGCCGACGGACGCGAGGCCAACCGCCAGTTCTGGACCGCGTTCCTCACCGGCCTGCCCGACGTGAGCGTCACGATGGAAGACCTGGTCGTCTCCGGTGACCGCGTGGTGGGCCGCTTCATCTACCGCGGCACCCACACCGGGGACCTGCTGGGCTTTCCCGCCAGCGGCAAACCCGTCGAGATGCGCAGCATCGACATCTGGCGCGTCCAGGACGGCATGTTCGTCGAGCACTGGGACGAGCTGAACCTCATGCAGATGTTCCAGCAGATCGGCGCCCTGCCGCCGCTCGGCGGCCCGGAGGCCCGGGCATGACACTGCTCTCGCAACTCGCCGCGCTCCTGGCGATCGTGAGCACCGGGATCGTCTACGGCACCGATGCTTTCTGCGCGATCGTCCAGCGACCCGCCCTCGCGCGGGTCGACGACACCACCCTCACCGCGATCATGGGCAACGTGCACCGCTTCGGCGACCGGCGAATGCCGGCTCCCGGAATCCTCGGCCTCGTCGTCGCCGCCGCCGCAGCCGTGCTCGCCGCAGTGGCCGGCCACCCCGCCGGATCGGCGACCGCGGGAGCGGCGTTCCTGCTGCTGGTCGTCTGGGTGCTGCTCTACCTGCGCATCAGCGCACCCATCAACCGCCGGCTCACCGCGGCCGCCGACGCCCACGAAACTCCCGCCGACGCCCGCGCCTGGCAACGGGACTGGGACCGCATCATCGTCCCCAGAGCGGTCCTGCAGGGCCTGGCCGTCCTCGCCCTGGGCGTCAGCCTCATCAGCTGACCCGGCACCCTGTCCGCGCTGAAATGGGTGTGATCGCCGCCTTCACGGCGGCGCATCACACCCCTGCGGACGGTCAGTCCCAGACGACGTAGGAGCAGTAGCGGTTGGCCTTGGCGCGGTACATCGCGAGGTCGGCGCGGCGGATCAGCTCGGCGATGGTAGTGGTGCCGCCGTCCGCGGTGGCCACGCCGATCGAGGCGGTGACCGTCAGCTCGGTGTCGTCGATGGTCATCGGCTCGGCGATGGCGTCGGCGATCGCGCTCACCGGAGCCGTCCAGTGCCCACCCGGGCCGGGCCCGGCGGGCGGCGTCTCGGTGAGGATCGCGGCGAACTCGTCGCCGCTGAGCCGGACCGCCAGGTCGTTGCCGACGCAGCGGGACAGGCGGCCGCCGACCGTGCGCAGCACCTGGTCACCCACGGCGTGGCCGTAGCGGTCATTGATCGGCTTGAAACCATTCAAATCGAGCACGACGACGGCGCACCGACCGGTGCGGCCGAGGAGCTTCGGACCCAGCGCGTTGAGGCGCCGGCGGTTGGCCAGGCCGGTCAGCTCGTCGTGATTGGTCTCCCACCACAGGGCCGCGCGCTCGGCCTCCAGCAGCGCCACCTGGGCCCGCAGCCGGGCCAGCTCCGCTTCGACTCCAGCGTCGCCGGCCTGGTCGCCCTCCGGCGCGGCCACGACGCCGCGGTGGGCCTGGCTGAGGATATCCATCGATGTCCTCTCTGATCCGCTGCGAAGGGGGGCGACCGGATGACAGACGGTCCGGCGGGCCTGGGGGCCACACCGGATCACGACGGTTATCATCGCGCGGCAGCTTCCAGCATGCAAGATTTCACGGAGGAAGAGTTCTAAGCGACATTTTGGTGCTGGATCTTGATCGCTTACGCTCGGTACGCAAAAATTTCACGACGAACGAAGAAAACCGAGCTATCCCGATCTTACGCACCAAGTTGTCCGATTTTGTACCGCGCCAAGGACACCCCCAGTAACTGAGCGTGACAGGCCCTAAACGCTCGCTACAGGCCCGCGGCGCGGAGCGGCGTCGGACACCCCTGGCCTAAAGGAGAACAGCAGGATGCACGGCGACAGCAAATGGATCATGTCGAGCCGGTCGACGGGCAACGGCGGCAGCTGCGTGGAAGCGCGCCGGCACGCGGGCCAGATCGAGGTGCGCAACAGCAAGCGGCCCGACGAGAGCACCGTGTGGTTCACCGTCGAGGAGTGGGACTCGTTCCTCGACGGCGCGAAAAAGGGCGAGTTCGACGGGCTGCTGACCGACTGAACCGCGGCCGGCGTCAGGGCTTCTTGCCCACGCCCGCCCAGATGCCGCCCGGCCCGGCCGGCTGCGGCTGACCGGACGCGGGCCCGGGGCTCCACTCCTGCGCCCAGACCACGCCGGGCTCCTGGATGTCGACGCCGGCGAAGAGCCGCTCGACCTCCGCGCGGGTGCGGGTCGTGCCGGGCGTCGCGGTCCGCCGCTGGTAGACGTTCTCCGTGATCGTGCTCTGGTCGATGGCGGAGAACGTCTCCTTGGCGGTGTGCGACACCACCAGGTAGCTGCCGGACGGCAGCGCCGCGACCAGCTCGGCGGTGGCCTCCTCGCCGACGCGGTGGTCGGGGATGAAGTGCAGCACGGCGGCCAGCAGCAGGCCGATCGGCTCGCCGAAGTCGAGGATCCGGCGCACCTCGGGGTGCTCCAGCAGCGCCCGCGGCGCCTGCAGGTCGCCGCGCACCGCCGCCGCCAGCCCGTCGTCGGCGAGGATCTCCTGGCCCTCGGCCACGGCGACCGGGTCGATGTCGGCGTAGACGACCCGGGCCTCCGGCTGGATCTTGCGCGCGACGGAGTGCACGTTGTCGACGGTGGGGATGCCCGCGCCCACGTCGAGGAACTGGCGGACGCCCTCGCCGGCCAGGTACCGCACCGCGTTCACGACGAAGCCGCGGTTGGCCCGGGCGGCGTCGCGCACGAACGGGAACATCTTGACGACCGCGTCGGCGGCCGCCCGGTCGGCCGGGAAGTTGTGGATGCCGCCGAGGTAGTAGTCGTACATCCGGGCGGCGGTAGCTGCTTTGCGGGCGGCCGATGAGGACTGCTCGTGCATGCTGGTCATTCCGCCCGTTCCGTCGGCGAGGCAGCGGTGCTGCTGGTGGTGGTCGTGTTCATCGAAAATCCGTGATCGGCACCGACGCCTCGCAGATCAGCGAGAACACCCGTCGATACTCCTCCACCTCGGCCGGCTCCTCGAGATAGAGGGCGCCAAGGTGTGATTCGAGGTACACCACGTCGGGGTCCTCGGGATCCTCGAAGTCCATGATCCGGAACGCGCCGGCCATGGCCGCGTGCGCGCCGGCCGACCAGGGCAGCACTCGGATCTCCACATTCTGCTGCTGGGAGGCCTCGCGCAGGTGCTCGATCTGCGCGGCGAGCACCTTGGGGCCGCCGACCTCCCGGCTCAGCACGCCCTGGCCGAGCACCGTCGTCAGCACCGGCTTGGGGTTGCGCGCGGCCAGCGCGGCCTGGCGCTGCATCCGCAGCTTCACGTGCCGGTCGGCCGCCTCGGCCTCGACCGCCTGCTCGGCGCCGTAGACGGCGCGGGCATACTGCTCGGTCTGCAGCTCGCCGGGGACGACCTCGCCCTCGTAGGTGCAGATCCGCTTGGCGCTCGCCTCGAGCCCGACGTAGAGCTTGAACCAGTCGGGGATGACCGGGTTGGCGTCCCACCACTCCTCCTGGGACGTGCCCAGGGCGAGCTCGGACAGCGCGTCGGTGATGCTCTCGTCGACACCGTAGAGCCAGCACAGCGCCCGCACGTTGGCCACGGTCACCGGCGTCTTGCCCGTCTCGATGCGGTGCAGGGTCGGCTCGGAGATGCCGAGCTTGGCCTCGGCCACCTCACGCCGGCTTTTGCCGGTCGCCACCCGCAGCCGCGTGAGCCGGCGTCCCAGGGCCCGGCGGACGACCCGTTGCCCGGTGACCGGCACGCTCCCACCTCCGTACGCAACGCTGCGAAGCCGAACGGGTACTGCCGGCCCACACCATACCTCCGGTACTTCAGGCCCGAACATCACCCCGGGGAACAACTCAATCACCCGAACGGGCGGCTCTGTCCGGGTCTTTGCTCAGCCCAGGGCCTGGGCGAGCAGCAGTCCCGCGGAGGCGGCACCGAGCCCGGCGACGAGCGACGCGACGACGTTCATCACCGCGTAGAAGCGGGCCCCGTCCTGGGCCAGCCGCAGGGTCTCGTAACTGAACGTCGAATACGTGGTGAGCGCGCCGCAGAACCCGGTGCCGAGCAGCGCGGTGAGCGCCGGGTTGGCGGGCAGGCCGGCGACGAGGCCGAGCAGCGCCGAACCGGCCACGTTGACGGTCATCGTCCCCCACGGGAACACCGAGTCGTGCTTGGCCTGGATCGCCCGATCGGTGAGGTACCGCAGCGGCGCCCCGACCGCGGCGCCCAGCACCACCAGCAGCAGTTGCGTCACCGGGCCACGCCCGCCGTCTCGGCGCCGCGCCCGGCCCACCGGCGCACCACCGCGGCGGTCGCGGCGCTGCCCGCCCACACCGCGAGCAGGGCCCCGACGAGCGTGACCGCGAGGTAGGCCAGGGCCACCCAGGGCGCTCCCGCCGCAGCGGCCCGCTGGATGTCGACCACATAGGTGGAGAACGTGGTGAAGCCGCCCAGCACCCCGACGCCGAGGAACGGCCGCAGCAGCCGCCGCCCGGCGAACACCTCGGTGACGAACACCATCAGCACGCCGATGAGGAAGCAGCCGGACACGTTGGTCAGGAACGTCGACCACGGGAAGCCGCCGGGGTCGTGCGGCCAGGCCAGCGCGAGCCCGTAGCGGGCGAGGGCCCCGCAGACACCGCCGGCCGAGATCGCCGCCAGCACGGGCACCGGGCTGGGCCGCAGCTCCACCCGCTCGGCCGGCACGTGGAGGTCGACATCGGCATCCACCGGGAACGCATCGCGCTCGATCACACCCACTCCTCCCTACCAGGGCACACCGCAGCACTCTGGCAGGGACCGTTGGCATCGTCGCGGTTCACCCCGCCGCGCGGGGTCGGCGGGCCCCACCGCCGTCGGCGCCGCTCGCGGCGGCGCCACCACCAGCCTACCGGATTCTCGTCACGGCATGGCGAGCGCGGGCCTCGGCGCGGCGTGCATGCGCCGGTCGACGACCAGCACCAGCCCGGCGGCCAGGGTCGCCGCGGCGGCGAGCACCAACCAGAAGGGTACGGCGCCGCCGACGAGGAACACCGCGACCGGCGGCCCGGCGGTGTTGCCCACCTGGAACACCGCCCAGGCCGCGCCGGTGGAGCGGCCCAGGGCGCCGGCCGGGGCCAGCCGCTCCAGCAGGGTGTAGAAGGCGGGGCTGTAGGCGCACTCGCCGAGCGCGAACGTGACCATCATGGCGACCAGCAGCGCCACCCGGGAGCCGCCGGCCAGCCCCTCGGCGGCGTAGCCCAGCAGCCAGGCACCGGCCCAGGCGAGCAGCATGACGATCAGGGCGCGGGTCTTGTGCACCCGCTCGACCCAGCGCGACACCGGCAGCTGCCCGGCCAGCACGACCAGCGTGGCGACCGCGTACAGGCCGCCGACGAGGGCGGTGGAGCCGGACAGCTCGGTGCGGACCGCGAGGGGCACGCCGCTCTCCACCTGCGCCAGGCCGAACGTCACCAGCAGCAGCTGCGCGACCAGCAGCAGCGTGTAGCTGAGCCCGGGCCGGAACCGCACGGGCCGGGCCCGCCGCAGCGCCGGGTCGCCGGCCGGCAGCGGCACCCGGGCGGCGACGATCACCGCGTACACCGCGCAGCTGACGCCGTTGGCCGCGCACAGCCAGCGGTAGGTGCCGGCGCCGGCCGGGCCGAGCAGCAGGCCGCCGAGCCCGGCGCCGGCGCCCAGCCCGAGGTTCAGCGCCAGGTACCGCAGCGACATCGTGCGGACCTTGACCGCGTCGGTGGCGCTGAGCCGCGCGATGATCGGGATCACGGCCGGCAGGAACAGGCCGGTGCCGGCCCCGATGACCAGCAGCGCCGCCAGCTCGGCCGGGTAGCCGGAGCCGACCGCGACCAGCAGCCAGCCCGCGGCCTGCACGAGCAGCGCGCCGATCGCGACCGGCCGGGGCGAGTGCCGGTCGACCAGCCGGCCGCCGAAGACGGACATGGGCACGGCGGCGCCGGCCAGCACGAGCAGCAGCACGGCGGTCGCGCCGCCGGACAGGCCGCGGAACTGGTGCAGGTAGATGGCGAGGAAGGGATAGCACAGCCCGGTGCCGACGGCGGACACGCCGTATCCGGCCACGAACCACCACGCCGGCCCGCTCAGCCCTCGCATGGCACCTCCCCCGCCGCCGTCGCCAGATTAGTACCCGGCGACCTCGCGCACGTCGTCGGACAGCGGCCCCTCCGGCCGCCGACGGCGGTTGACGGCTCACGACGACGGCGTGGGCGGCGCCGACCCGGAGCGCGGCTCGGCCCTGGTCGGCCTCGGGCGACCGGGTCGACGCCCTGGGCGGCCGGATGATCCTGGCCAGCCCACCCGGCGCCGGCACCACCCTCGACGTGGAACTGCCCATCCCCGCCGATTGACCCGCCGCCCCGCCACGAACCCGGGCCGAATCGGACGAAGCCATCGGGCATCACGACCGAAACTCTCCGCGATCATGCCGAAGTCGCCGCCGCATCACGCGTTTTCCATGATCACGGAAGGTCAATGTACCCATAGGTACCTTATGTCTCCGCGATCATGAGAAACCCGCCGCGTGCCAGCAGGAGCCGCATGATCGCGGAGAGATTCGTTCGCTCCGGCCGCGCGCGGTAAGCCACGACCCCCGGCGCCGTCATGACCGAGGACGTTCCGTTCCGTTCCGAGCCGGGCCGAGCCGGGCGAGCCGAGCCGGGCGAGCCGAGCCGGGCGAGCCGAGCCGGGCGAGCCGAGCCGGGCGAGCCGAGCCGGGCGAGCCGAGCCGGGCGGTCAGGGCATGGCGGTGAGGGTTTGGACCAGTTCGTCGATCACGTGGTCGTTCGCCGGCTCGCGGGTGGCGAGGATGCGGTACCAGATGACGCCGAAGACGATGTCGGCCACCGTGCCCGGCGACAGCCGCGGCGGCAGGTCGCCGCGGGCGCGGGCGCGCTCCACGACGATGGCCAGGGCGTCGCGACGGCGCTGCAGGAACGCGGCGCGGAACCGGTCGCCGAACTCGGCGTCGATCTGGGCGTGCGCCATCAGCGCCCGCAGCGCGTCCGGCACCCGCCGGTCGCGGCCGAGCCGGAAGCTCGCGGCCAGGAAGGCCCGTAGGTCAGCGGCGTAGCTGCCCTCGTCCGGGATCGGGATGTGCAGGTCGGCCTTGGTGGCCAGGGCGTCGAGCAGCACGTCGGCCTTGGACGGCCACCACCGGTAGACCGTCTGCTTGCCCGCGCCCGAGCGGGCGGCGATCCCCTCGATCGTCAGGCCGGCGTAGCCGACCTCGCCGACGAGGCCGATCGCCGCGGCCAGGATGGCCAGCCGGGTGTCCTCGCTCCGGCGGCGGCCGGGGCGGCCCGGTGCAGGTTGGACGGTCACGGAAGCCATGCTAGCTTTTCCGAGACGAGACGTTCCGGTTCGAAATAGGAGACTCGCATGAGCATGAACACCGCGCTGGTGGTCGGGGGTACCTCCGGCATCGGCCTGGCCACCGCCCGCCGGCTGCACGCCCTCGGCACGGCGGTCCACGTGGTGGGCCGCGGCAAGCAGCGCCTGGACGAGATCGCCGAGACCGACCCGGGGCTGATCGGCCACCGCGCCGACGGCGGCGACCGGGCCGAGATCGGCGCGGTCGTCGAGGCGATCGGCCGCATCGACTGGCTGATCGTCGCGCTCAGCGGCAGCGAGGGCCCCGGGCCCATCGCCGACCTGGATCTCGGCATGCTGCGCCGGGCCTTCGACGCGAAGTTCTGGGCCCACCTGACGACGATCCAGGTCGCCCTGCCGCAGCTGAGCGGCACGGGCTCGATCACGCTGCTCGGCGCGATCAGCGCGCGGGCCGCCATGCCCGGCACCGCGGGCATCGCGGCGATCAACGGCGCCGTCGAGGCGCTGGTCAAGCCGCTCGCCGTGGAGCTGGCACCGATCCGGGTCAACGCGGTCTCCCCCGGCGTGGTCGACACCCCGTGGTGGAGCGGCTTCCCCGAGGACGCCCGCCGGGAGACCTTCGCCCAGTTCGCCCGGGCGCTGCCCAGCCGGCGCATCGCCACCGCGGACGACATCGCCGAGGCCACCGTCCTGGCCGCGACCAACCTCAACATCACCGGCACCGTGCTGGAGATCGACGGCGGCGCCCGGCTGGTGTCCCTGGGCTGACCGGGCCCGGCGAGCAGGATCAGCGGGCGGCGGTGGCGGCCGATTCCAGGACCAGGTCGCGGGCGTCGGCCAGGCCGACGGCGAGGGCGCCGAGCAGCACCGCGTCGGTGCCGAGGGTGGAGACCTCGATGCGCGGCGGGCGCAGGGCGACCAGGTCGCGCAGCCGCTCGGCGACCGGCGCGACGAGCAGGTCGCCGGTCTGGCTGCCCACCCCGCCGCCCAGGACGACGAGCTCCGGGTCGAGCACCGCGGTGATGCCGGCCAGGGCGTGGCTGACGTGGTCGACCTCGCGCGAAACGGCCAGCCGCGCGGTCTCGTCGCCGGCCCGCGCGGCGTCGAAGACCTCCTTCGCGCCAGCCGCGTCCAGGCCCAGCCGGCGGGCCGTGGCCACCACGCCGCCGGCCGAGGCGACCGACTCGAACATGCCGCGGCGGCGGGCGGCCGGCTCGCCGGTCAGCGGGTCACCCTCGCCGACCGGCAGGTAGCCGATCTCGCCGGCCGCGCCGCGGAACCCCCGGTACAGCCGGCCGTCGATGATGATGCCCATGCCCGTGCCGGTGCCGATGGACACGTAGACGAAGTGCCGCACGCCCCGGCCCAGGCCGTAGGTCGCCTCGCCGACCGAGGCCAGGTCGATGTCGTTCTCCACGACGTAGGTCGAGCCGGCGATGCCGGCCAGCCGCTCCACGCTGCCGCGGCGGTTCCAGCCGGGCAGGTTGGGCGCCAGGTGCAGCGCGCCGGTCGCCTTGTCGTGGATGCCGGGGGTACCGAAGACCGCCAGGGTGATCTCGTCGCGCCCGATGCCGGCCGTCGCGGCCAGTTCCTCGGCGAGCCGGGTCAGCTGCGCCACCAGGTCGCGGGCCCGGGTGCTGCGCGACGGCTCGTCCTTGCGCGCCACGATCCGCCCGACCAGGTCGGCCAGGGCGACCCGGACGTAGGAGCGGCCGACGTCGACGGCGAACACCCAGCCCGCCTCCGGGCGCACCTCGTAGAGCGCCGCCGAGCGGCCGGCCGCACCGGCCCGCACCCCGACCTGGCGCAGCAGCCCGGCCCGCTCCAGGTTGGCCAGCGCCCCGGCGACCGTGGGCTTGGACAGCCCGGTGCGCTGGGCGAGCTCGGGCCGCGACACCGCGCCGACCCGGAAGGTCTCGGCGAAGACGGCGCGCTCGTTCATCACCCGCAGCACGCTCGTCGTGCTGGCGGTGGCGGTGGTCTGCACGGGGTACAGCGTGCCACACGAGTTCGGCAGGGTCCCTTATCAATTTTGTAAAGGACCTTGCCAAGGGCGGCGCGGGTGGCCGAACATGCTCGCGAGTACCCCCCGAAGGAAAGGTGCCCTCCGTGAGAGCCAGATGGTTCGTCGCCGTGATGACCGTCGCGGCCACCCTCGCCAGCGGGTGTGGCGGCAGCACCGGTGACCAGCAGGGCGGTGGGGACGCGCCGACGATCGCGCTGTTCCTGCCGGAGTCCAAGACGACCCGCTACGAGGCGTTCGACCGGCCGCTGTTCGAGGCCAAGGTCAAGGCGCTGTGCGCCGGCTGCAAGGTGCTGTACGCCAACGCCGACCAGGACGCGGCCAAGCAACAGCAGCAGGTGGAGGCCGCCCTCGCCCAGGGCGCGGACGTGCTGGTGCTCGACGCGGTCGACGCGAGCGCGGTCGCCTCGCTGGTCAACCAGGCCAAGCAGAAGAAAGTGCCGGTCATCGCCTACGACCGGCTCATCTCCGGGATCTCCTACGAGTACTACGTCTCCTTCGACAACGTGCGGGTCGGCGAGATGCAGGGCCAGGCGCTGCTCGACGCGCTGAACAAGGCCGGCACCGCGGCCAGCGGCCAGATCGTCATGCTCAACGGCGCGCCGACCGACCCCAGCTCGGCCGACTACAAGAACGGCGCGCACAAGGTCCTCGACGGCAAGGTCAAGATCGGCCGGGAGTACGACACGCCCGACTGGAGCCCGGACAAGGCCCAGCAGGAGATGGAGCAGGCGATCACGGCGCTGGGCCGGGACAACATCGTCGGGGTGCTGTCGGCCAACGACGGCATGGCCGGCGGCGCGATCGCGGCCATGAAGCGCGCCGGCTACACCGCCCTGCCGCCGATCACCGGCCAGGACGCCGAGCTCGCGGCGGTCCAGCGGATCCTCACCGGCGAGCAGTACATGACCATCTATCTCGACATCCGCACCGAGGCCGAGCAGTCCGCGGAGCTGGCCGTCGCGCTCGGCCGGGGCGAGAAGCCCTCCGCGCCGACGAAGGTCAACAACGGCACCGCCGACATCCCGACCTTCCTGCTCTCCCCGACGGCGGTCACCGCCGACAAGATCAAGGACACCATCGTCAAGGACGGCTTCTACAAGGCGGCCGACATCTGCACCGCCGGACCGGTCGCGCAGGCCTGCGCCAAGGTGGGAATCCAGTAGTGCTCGCCGCCTCCGACGTCAGCAAGCGGTACGGCGCGGTCCAGGCTCTCGACGGGGTGAGCCTGGACCTTCCGGCCGGCCAGGTGGTCGCCCTGGTCGGCGACAACGGCGCCGGAAAGTCCACCCTCGTCAAAGTTTTGTCCGGAGTGGTACCGGCGGACCGCGGCACGCTCGAGCTGGACGGCGCCGCGGTGCGCATCGCCACGCCGCACGACGCCCAGCGCCTCGGCATCGCCACCGTCCACCAGGACCTCGCCCTGTGCGAGAACCTCGACGTCGTCGCCAACCTCTTCCTCGGCGCCGAGCGCAACCGGTTCAGCGTGCTGCGCCACATCCCCATGGAGCGCGCCGCCCGCGACCTGCTCGCCTCCCTCGACGTGCGGATCCGCGACATCCGGGTGCCGGTCGCGATGCTGTCCGGCGGGCAGCGGCAGTCGGTGGCCATCGCCCGGGCGCTCATCGGGCAGCCCCGGGCCGTCATCCTCGACGAGCCCACCGCCGCCCTCGGCGTCGAGCAGACCGCCCAGGTGCTGGGCCTGATCCGCCGGCTGCGCGAGCGCGGCCTGGCGGTCCTCGTCATCTCCCACAACCTCGCCGACGTGCGGGCGGTCAGCGACCGGATCGCGGTACTGCGGCTGGGCCGCAACGCCGGCGACTTCGTCACCGCCGGGACCAGCCCGGAAACCGTCGTCGCCGCCATCACCGGCGGATCCACACCTTCGGCGCCCGTCGCGCCCGCCGACCCGGGGAGTGCCGCATGACCACGCTGACGCAGCTGCTGCGCCGGCCGCTCGCGCCGCCGCGGGGCGACCTCGGCGCCTGGCCGGTGGCCGGCGGCCTAGTCCTCATCGCGATCGTCTTCGGCTTCCTCAACGACCGCTTCCTGTCCGCGGAGAACCTCACCAACCTGGCCCTGCAGATGGCCGCCACCGGCACCATCTCCCTCGGCGTCATCATGGTGATCCTGCTGGGCGAGATCGACCTGTCGGCCGGCTCGGTGAGCGGCCTGTGCGCGGTGGTCATGACGATCCTGTCCGTGCGGCACGGCTGGAACCCGGTCGCGGCCGTCGCGGTGGCGCTCGGCTGCGCCGCGCTGATCGGCCTGCTGCACGGCTGGATGTTCACCCGGCTGGGGATGCCCTCGTTCGTCGTCACCCTCGCCGGGCTGATCGGCTGGCAGGGGCTGATGCTCTACCTGCTGGGCCGCGGCGGCACGATCAACCTGCCGTTCGAGGGCTTCCTGGCCGGCCTCTCGGACACCTGGCTGCCGCCGTGGGCGGGCTGGCTGCTGGCCGCGCTCATCGTCGCCGCCTGGGCCGCCGGCGCCGTCGTCGACCGCCGGCTGCGCCGCGCCGCCGACCTGCCGGTGGGATCGGCGTTCTGGCCGGCGGCGCGCCTGGCCGGCCTGGCGGTCGTCCTCACCGCCGCCGTCCTGGTGCTGTCGTCCGACCGGGGGGTACCGCTGCTGCTGGTCATCTTCGGCGCCCTCGTCGTCGGCCTGGACCTCCTCCTGCGACACACCGTCTTCGGCCGGCACGTCTACGCCGTCGGCGGCAACGCCGAGGCGGCCCGCCGCGCCGGCATCGCCGTCACCCGGATCCGCATCCTCGCCTTCGTCGCCTCCGCGACCCTGGCCGCCTTCGGCGGTGTCCTGGCCGCCAGCCGCCTCGCCGCCGTCAACCAGAGCTCCGGCGGCAGCGACACGCTGCTCATGGCGATCGCCGCCGCGGTCATCGGCGGCGCGTCGCTCTTCGGCGGCCGCGGCCGCCCCTACGCGGCCCTGCTCGGCATCCTGGTCATCCAGTCGATCACCAACGGCATGCTGCTGCTCAGCGTCGACTCGTCGGTGCGGTACATGGTCACCGCCGCCGTCCTCGCCGTCGCCGTGGCGATCGACTCGCTCGCCCGCCGGGGTCGCGCGCGGTGACGCGGCAGGTACTCGCGATCGACTTCGGCGGCACCAAGGTCGCCCTCGGCACGGCCGAGGCCGGCGCGCCCGACGCCCACCCGCAGACCGTCGTGCGCCTGGACACCCGCGGCGCCGACGGCGCCGAGCAGGCCGTGGCCCGCGCCCTGGCCGCCGCCCGCGACCTGCTCCCCGCCCCCGCCGCGGTCGGCGTCGCCACCTTCGGCGTGATCCGCGACGGCGTGGTCCGGCTCGCCCCGAACGTGCCCGGCTGGGAAGGCCTGCCGCTGCCCGCGCTGCTGCGGGCCGAGTTCGGCGACACCCCGGTCGCCATCGACAACGACGTCAACGCCGGCGCCGCCGCCGAACTCCGCTGGGGCGCCCTGCGCGGCGTCAGCACCGGCCTCTACGTCAACGTCGGCACCGGCCTGTCCGCCGCCCTGGTCGCCGGCGGCCGCGTCCTGCCCGGCGCCAACGGCGCCGCCGGCGAGATCGGCTACCTGCGCGACGGCCCCGCCGCCCCCGCCTTCGCCGACGGCCACGCCCCCCTCGAAGAGACCGTCTCCGGCAGCGCCCTGGCCCGCCGCGGCACGGCCCTGCTCGGCCGCCCGGTCACCGCCGCCGACCTGTTCGACCTGCTCCCCCACGACCCCGCCGTCGCCGCCCTGCTCGACGAGCCGCTGGACACCCTCGCCCGCACCGTCGCCAACCTCAGCATCGTGCTCGACCCGCAGCGCGTCGTCCTCGGCGGCGGCCTGCTCGGCGCCGCCGGGCACATCCTGCCCCGGGTGGAGGCCGAGCTGGCCCGGTCCGTGCCGTTCCCGCCGGAGCTGGCCGCCGCCTGCTTCGTCGACGACGCCCCCCTCATCGGCGCCCTCTCCCTAGCCCTTACCGCCGCCGCCTGACCACCCCGCCACCCACAGCTGATGGTCAGGCGGGCCGCGCGGACTGGGCGTCGGTGGCCACCGGTGCGGCACCAGCGATTCGCCCCCGGTGCGGCGCGGCGGTGCGGACGGTGCGGATGTCGCACCCGCCGGGCGCAACCTCCCATCCGCGCGGCCGGGCCGGGCGGATGAAAGTCTCCGGGATCATGATGCCCGCGGTGACCACACCGCCGGTTTGCCATGATCCCGGAGCCTTTCGGTACACGGGTGTACATCACCACTCCGTGATCATGAAAAACCGTTGGTGTCGACGCCGGGTGTGCATGATCGCGGAGACTTCCGGTCGCTGCGGCGGCCAGCGCCCGACGGGTGGGACGTGATCGCCGACCGTGCCCGCCCTCGGACGCACAGAACAGGCGCCGCCGGAGCTGGCCGCCGCCTGCTTCGTCGGCGACGCCACCCTCATCGGGGCGTTGTGGCTTGGCCTCGCCAGCGCTGGGTAGTCGGGTATCCTGGAGCGGCGAGGGGAGTACCTCCAACGGACCGACCCGGTCAGGACGAGCCGTCCGCGCGGCTCCCGGGCGGTCGCCCGCCGGGTGTGGGTGAGCGAGACCTCGGACGTGCAACGCCGCGTTCGAGGGGGAGTCCCGAATCATGCCCACCCAGTCCATCGCCTCACCCCAGCTGTGGCTGGTCAGCGTCGCCGTCCTGCTCGGGCTGCTCGCGCTCGACTTCGTCCTGACCCGACGGCCGCATGACGTCGGGATGCGCGAGGCCGTCGGCTGGTCGGCGTTCTACCTGGCGCTGCCGGCCGCGTTCGCGGTGTACGTCTGGCTCGCCCACGGCGGGCAGGCCGGCATCGAGTTCGTCACCGGCTACGTGGTGGAGAAGTCGCTGTCGGTCGACAACCTGTTCGTCTTCATGCTGCTGCTCACCGCGTTCGCCGTGCCCGGGCCGCTGGTGCAGCGCGTCCTGCTCTACGGCATCGCCGGGGCGCTGGTGCTGCGTGCGCTCTTCATCGCCGCCGGGGCCGCGCTGCTCGCCGCCGGCTCGTGGGCGTTCCTGCTGTTCGGGGCGGTCCTGGTGGTGACCGCGGCGAAGGTGCTGCGCGACGCGCTGCGCCACGAAGAGGAGCGGGCCGGCCCCGGCGAGCCGCGGGCCACCCGGCTGCTGCGCCGGCTGATGCCGGTCACCGACGACTACGCCGGCGCCCGGCTCACCGTGCGCCGCGCGGGCCGCCGCGCGCTGACCCCGATGGCCCTGGTCGTGGCCGCCGTATTCCTCACCGACGTGGTGTTCGCCGTCGACTCGGTGCCCGCGGTGTACGGCGTGACCAGCGACCCGTACCTGGTCTTCGCCACCAACGCGTTCGCCCTGCTCGGCCTGCGCGCGCTGTACTTCGTGCTGCGCAACGCCCTGCGCCGGCTGCGCCACCTCAACCACGGGCTGGCCGTGATCCTGGCCTTCATCGGCGCCAAGCTGGTGTTGCACTGGGCCCACACGGTGTGGCCGGGGGTCCCGGACGTGCCGACCGCCGCGTCCCTGGCCGTGATCGTGCTGACCCTCGCCGTCGTGACCGTGACCAGCCTGCGCCGGCCCCGGCCGGCGGGCTAAGGCTTGTGCTGGTCGACGCCCTGGCTGTTGCACTGCCGGCCGCCGTTGATGCAGTGCTCGACGAGCTGGGCCTGGCGGGCGGCGTCCCAGCCGTTCATGAAGTCGTAGTGGAACGTGTAGGAGGGGCCGGAGGAGTACTGCAGGCCGGTGGTGACGCCGCCCGGGAGCTTGTAGGGCACCTTCAGCTCGAACATCGGCAGCGGCACCGGATGGTCCTTCGGGCAGGCGCCGTCGACCGGCCAGGCCATGTGCGAGCGGTGGTCCGGGCTGTCCAGGTGCACCCCGTCCCAGCAGCTCGGCGCCTGCAGCCGCACGATGAGCGAGGAGCCGTCCGGGCAGGACGCCGGGATGTCGTTGCCCAGGTAGCCGCCGCAGCTCCAGGTGCCGCCGAACTGCCGCGCCGACGGGGTCTTCAGGTCGCCGACGATGAGGCGGAACCCGGCCGGGAACGGCTGCACGGTGCGGTAGTCCTTGACCCCCGACTTGTAGTAGACCGTGACCTGCTGCGGCGGCACCGGGGCGCCGCCCTGCAGCAGGGTCGGGAACCAGTACGACGAGGCGTCCCGTTTCTCCTGGCAGGAGCTCTGGCCGCCGCGCAGCGAGTCCGGGGTGGAGCTCGCGTCGACGGCCGGGTTGCCGACGAACGTGTGGTTGTGCGAGGCGCCCGGCAGGCCCGGGAACACGATCGGGTCGTCGCTGCGCCGCTGGGTCTCGGTGCAGTTGGCGGGGAACTCCCGGTACTGCGCCTGCGGCGGCTTGTCGGCGAACGTCTTGACCGGCTGCGGCGACCCCGTCGGCACGCTCGGCGCGGTGGCGGAGGCGGCGGCGGAGGGCGCCGGGGCGGACGCCGCCGGCGGGTCGGCCGAAGCGGGGTTCGACCGCTCAGCGACGGCGGCAGCACCCGACGGGGAACTGCACCCGCCCAGCAGGACAAGCACCGCCAGGAGCGGTCCGAGGTGGCGTCGGGGCACGGCGAAGAGGCTAAAGGGCCCCGGCGGGCCGCGTCATGAGCCTTAAGGCCCAGACGCGGCTACCAGTGGTGTACCGTCGCCGCGGAATTCCGGGTGATCATCTCCGAGCTGGTGTGGTGGAAGACCGACGACACCGCGACCCGGCCCGGGCCGATGAGCCGCAGCCACACGTTGCGCTGGCTGAACGACGAGCGCCAGGAGAACTGCTGGGTGCCGCGCGGATACTCCAGGTGCAGGTGCATCTGGACCGACACGTCGCGGTAGAGCAGCGCCCCCGGCTGGACCAGGATCGTCTCCCCCGGCGCCAGGTCACGCAGGAACGTGTTGCCGGGCGAGTGCAGCAACAGCAGGCCGGGGGCCTGCTGGGCGGAGAACAGGTCGCCGAACTGCCCCAGCGGGTAGTGGGTCTCCTTGTCGTCGCCGCTGCCCGTGGTGTACCACACGTTGGTCGGCTGCCACGTGTAGGCGATGTTGCCCGTGGCCGTGAGGAACCGGTGCTCGCGGGTCCACACGTGCCGGCCCGGCGTCAGCGGGAGCGCGATGAGCTCGCCGGCGTGGTCCCCGGACAGTGCCACGTGGCCGGGGCCGCGCGCCTCCACCATGATCAGCGGCAGGCCGGCCAGCATCCGGTTCCAGCCACCCGCGAGGGACGTGTTGCTCAGCTGTACCGACGGATCCGTCCACAACAGGGCGTGGTGGGAGAAGTAGATCCATTCCTGGCCGGACAGGGTGAAGTCGGCGACCGGGACATACTTGCCCTCGATCTGCACCCGCGACTGGCCGAACTGGATGCGCGCCATGTCCTTGATCGGCGGCTGCTCGATCCAGCCCGACCGGGTCACCACCTGCCGGACGTCCAGCGCGGCGCCGCAGCTCGGGCAGGACGGGCCGGCCGGCGGGTGGGACATGCGGCAGTACCGGCAGACGATGTACCCCTCGGTCATCGGGACCTCATTCCGAGTGGTGGTGGACGTACATCGACTGGATGCCGACCCGGCCCGGGCCGGTCATCTCCGCCAGGTACATGCCGCGGCGCATCAGGCCCGTCTTGACCGGCATCTGCACCGCCTGCATGTTCACCGAGGCGTCCTTGTACAGGAATCCGCCCGGCTCCACCAGGATCTTCTCCCCCGGCCGCAGCCAGCGCTCGAAGACGTTGCCGTAGCCGTGCAGGACCAGCAGCCCCGGCGCGGCGGTCGTCACGAAGCGGTCGAGGTACATCCCGTTGCCGCCGTGCAGCACGTTGGCCAGCCCCTGGATGCGGATGAAGTCGTAGCCGATGGTGTGCGTGGCCAGCAGGAATGCGTGCCCGCGCACGTCGAGCTCCATGCCCGGGTGCAGCGGCAGCACGACCAGCTCCCCCGGCGAGTCCCGGGAGAACGCGACCCGGCCCGGCCCGTGGGCCAGGGTCAGCACGAACGGCATCCCGCCGAACACCCGGCGCATGCCGCCCTGGGTCGGCATCGCGGTGACCGGGGTACCCTCATCCTTCCAGAGCAGGACGTGGTGCTCGAAGTACACCGCGTCGCCCGGCGCCAAGGCCATGTCGATGACCGGCACCAGCTCGCCCTCGACCTGCGCGACCGAGTTCGAGAACCGGAACTCGGTCATGTCACGCAGCCGCGGCGCCTCCCGCCAGCCCGAGTCGCTGACCAGGTTCGCCACGTCCAGGGGCGCGCCGCACGTCATGCACGACGTCGCGCCCGGTGCGTTCTGTAATCGGCACCACTGACACTCGATCCGCTCCACGCCGCGGAACGTAGCAGATCAACCTGAGAGCTCGGCCGAGTTGTGCAACGCGTCGTGCAACGCCGCGCGCGAGCTGATCCCGAGCTTCGGGAAGACCCGGCGCAGGTGCGCGCTCACCGTGCGGTGCGACAGGAACAGCCGCTCCCCGATCTGCTTGTTGGTCAGCCCGGTCGCGGCCAGCTCGGCGATCTGGCTCTCCTGGAAGGTCAGCCGGGCCGGCTCGGCCGAGCGCTGCGCCGGCGGCCGAGCGGCGGCCACCCCCGTGGCGCGCAGCTCGTTGCGGGCCCGCTGGGCCCACGGCCGGGCGCCGATCCGCTCGAGCGTCTCCAGGGCCGCCCGCAGGCGCAGGCGGGCCCGGCCGGTGTCGCGGGTGCGGCGCAGCCACTCGCCGTAGGCGAGCTGGATGCGGGCGTGCTCGAACGGCCACCGCTCCGCCTCGGGCAGGCTCAGCGCCGCCCGGAACAGCGCGTCGGCCCGCTCGTCCGGCGCCGCGAGCGCCGCCGCCCCGGCGGTGATGAGCGCGGTGCGCGGGGAGATCCTCGGGATGCCGATCCGC
The DNA here is from genome assembly GCF_050948465.1 of Dactylosporangium sp. CA-092794. NCBI lineage: Bacteria > Bacillati > Actinomycetota > Actinomycetes > Micromonosporales > Micromonosporaceae > Dactylosporangium > Dactylosporangium sp. CA-092794. The sequence continues at coordinate 7,046,787 of NZ_CP192044.1, forward strand.
TGCGCCGCGGCCACGTGCTCGGCCGCCTGCTCGGTCCGGCCGGTGCGGACCGCGGCCTCCACCAGGTCCATGACCGTCCAGCGACCGGGGATGCCCGGCGACGGCTGCCCCGGCGGGTTGATCAGCGACGCCTGCAGGAACGCCTCCTCGAAGTCGCCGTGCCCCAGCGCGGCGATCGTGCGCGCCTTGCGGGCGAACGCCTGGGTCATGCCGACGCCGCGGGCCGCGGCCCAGGCGCCGATCTCGTCGGTGAGCGCGTAGCTCTCCCCGACGTCGCCGCGGGCGGCCGCGAGGAACGCCAGATGGCTGCGCACCTGCCCCTCGAACAGCTGGTAGCCGTGCGCCCGGGCCACCTCCAGCCCCTCGGTCAGCAGGCCCTCGGCCTCGTCCCAGCGGCCGCGGTAGGCGGAGTCCACGCCGAGAACCAGCAGGCCGGAGATGACCATGCCGTAGGCGGTACCGTCCCGCTCGGCGTCGACGGCCCGCCGCACCGCCGGCCGGAAGTCGCCGAGCGCGTCGACCCGCAGGGCCGCGAAGGCCAGCGGCGTGAGCTGCCAGGAGCCGGTGCCGCAGGCCAGCCCGTCGATGACGGCGACGATGCGCTCGCGCACCGGGTACGGCGGCCGGGCCGGGTCGGTGATCGCGTCGTAGCACAGCCGCAGCGGCGTGACACCGTCCGGCGTGTACCGGTCCATGGCCTTCTCGACCAGCTGCCACAGCTCGGGCCGCGCACCGTACTCGCACACGAACATCAGCGCGTGCAGCGTGTCGTCGATCCACTCGCTGGATACCTCGACGCAGTCGCCGGCCCGGTCCAGGGCCTCGGCCAGCAGGCGGTAGCCGGTGTCGATGTCCCCCTGCGCCTGGAACAGCCCGACCGCGACCGCCGCGGCGGTGAACACGGCACCGTCCGGGCACTCCCGCGCCTGCTGGATCTGCTCCAGCAGCCCGGTCGCCCGCTCCAGCGGCCCGGCCACGCTGGCCAGCGAGGCCGCCTCGACCAGCCGGCGGAACCGGTCGGTGGGCTCCGGGCTGAGCTCGCTGGCCCGCACCATCGCGGCCAGCGCGGCGGAGGCGCTGCCGCCGCGCTGGGCCGCGCGGGCCGCCTCCTGCAGCTCCATGGCGACCTTCTCGTCCGGCGCCACCTCGGCCTCGGCCAGGTGCCGCACCCGGCGGGACGGGTCGCCCACCAGCGCGTCGGCCAGCGCCCGGTGGGCCGCCCGGCACTGCGCCGGATCGGTCCGCTGCACGACCGCGGCCCGGACCAGGGGATGCCGGAACACCAGCCGGTCGCGGACCGGGTCGCGGTGCAGCACGCCGGCCGCCTCGGCCGGCGCCAGGTCGTCGGCGCCCGCGTCGCCGGCCCGCCGGACGAGGGCGAGGTTCGCCCCCGGCTCGAGCGCGGCGAGCAGGAGCAGCCGCCGGGTGTGCTCCGGCAGGTCGTCCAGCCCCGCGCCGTAGGCCTCCTCGAGCCGGGCGCTCAGCCGCGGCGAGGCCGGCAGCGGCTCGTTGCCGGTCAGCTGCCGCTCGCTCAGCGCCCCGGCGAGCTCCAGCAGCGCGAGCGGGTTGCCCGCGGCCCCGGCCGTGATCCGCCGGCGCACTCCGGCGGCCAGCCCCGGATAGCGGTCGTCGAGCAGCGCCGCGGCCGGCTCGTCGGCCAGCGGCCCGAGCCGGAACTCGGGCAGCCGGAGCTGGTCGAAGACGCTCCGCGCCCCGGCGGCCAGCAGCGTCACCGGCGCACCGCTCAGCCGGCGGGCCGCGAACGCGAGGGCGGCCGCGCTGTCGGGATCGACCCAGCGCACGTCGTCGAGCGCGATGAAGAGCGGCCGCTCGGCCGCGGCGCACTCCAGCAGGGCCAGCACGGCGGCCGCGGCCACCAGCTGGTTCTCGGTTCCGCTCGCCCCGTTTTCGCTCGCCCGGCCGAGGAGCCGGTCCAGGGCCGCGCGCTGGTCCGGGGCGAGCCGGTCGGCGTGACCGCGCAGCGGGTACAGCAGCTGATGCAGCGTCGAGAAGCCGATGGCGGACTCGAAGCGCACCCCCGCGCCCCGCAGCACCCGCATCCCGGCCGCCTCGGCCCGCTGCGCCGCGACGCGCAGCAGCGCCGTCTTGCCCACACCCGGCTCGCCGCGCAGCAGCAGACCGGAGCCGTCCGGCCCGGCGACCAGCCCATCGACCAGCCGCAGCTCCTCGTCGCGGCCCACCAGGCGCTCGTGCGCGGTCACCGAGGCCTCCATTCTCGCTGTTTGTCCGGTTTATGGGGGTACTCGGCATTCGTCCGTTGAAGCCGCAAGCGTAATGGGTGATACGCCCGGCGACGAACCAGCTACTTTGCCGGCGGATACGGTCAAATGACCCATGCCGGACCGTCCCCGCCGGTCGCAGGCTTACGGCATGACCCTTGCGATAACCCCGGCGACGCCGCGCACCGCGCCACCGGCGCCACGCCCGCGCCCGGCCGCACGGCACCTCGCCACCCTGCCCGCGATCCAGGACCTCACCGTCCCCGGCGGCCCGCTGAACCAGACCTGGCTGCGCATCTTCCGCCCCGCGAGCACGACCGGCCCCCTGCCCGTGATCGTCTACGTCCACGGCACCGAGACACCGTTCGCCGACCCGGGCACCCGCCGCAAGGCTTTCCGCCTGGCCACGAACGTCAAGGCCGCCGTGATCCTGGTGGACTATTCCCTCGCCCCGACGGCCCGGGTCCCGATCGCGCTGGAGGAGGACCGCGCCGCGGTACGGTGGGCGACCGCACACGGCACCCCCTACGGCCTGGACGGCACCCGGATCGCCCTGGCCTCGGACCCGTCGGCCGCCACCCGCGCCGAGGAACTGATCCTGACCGCCGACCGGGACGGCGACCCGGTGCCCTCGGCCCACGTGGTCTGCGAGCCGGGCGCGGGCTCACTGCTCCGCGCCGCCCTCGCCGCCTGACCTTGACCGGCGGCGGCGGATTGACCGTAACGGCGCCAATATTGGCCGTAACGTCGGCAATGCGGCGAGACGCAGTTCATATCGAGGCGGGCCCATGTCCCGGGTTAGCCTCCGCTCAAGCACGAGCGGGGGTCCGGCGGCGACCGAGGCAAGGTGGGCATGGACCTGTTCGACAAGTTCACGGCCGGCGCGCACGACGACCCGATCGTCCGATTATCGCGTGACATTCACGGCATCGCCGCGTTCCCCAAGCTGACCGGGGCGATCGGGCGGGAGATGCGCTACGGCGGCCGGCCGCATGTGGTGTGGAGCCTGAACAACTACCTGGGGCTGGCCAACCATCCCGAGGTCCGGGCCGCCGACGCCGAGTTCGCCCGGCGCTACGGCCTCGGCGCGCCCATGGGGTCGCGGATGATGGCCGGCGAGACGGACGACCTCGAGCACCTCGAGGCCGAGCTCGCCGACTACGCCCGCAAGCCGGCGGCGATCTTCTTCAACTTCGGCTACCAGGGCATGTTCTCGCTGATCGACGCGCTCGTCACCAGGTCCGACTGGATCGTGTACGACGCGGCCAGCCACGCCTGCATCATCGACGGCGTCAGGCTCCACAAAGGACGCGGGCGCACGCGGGCGTTCCCGCACAACGACGTCGAGCGGCTCGAGGCGCAGCTGGCGCAGGTCCAGCGGCGGCGCCGGGCGGACGAAGGGCTGCTGGTGATCGCCCACGGCGTGTACGGCATGTCCGGCGCCCAGGGCCGGCTGCGCGACATCGCCGGCCTGAAGGACCGCTACCAATTCAGGCTCCTCGTCGACGACGCTCACGGCTTCGGCGTGCTCGGGCCACGTGGCGGCGGGACCGGCGAGGCGCAGGACATCCAGCACGGCATCGACCTGTACTTCGCGACCTTCAGCAAGGCCGGCGCCGGCGTCGGGGCGTTCGTCGCCACCGACGAGCGGGTCGCCTGGCGGCTGCGGTACACCATGCGCTCGCAGATCTTCGCCAAAGGGCTGCCGTGGCCGGTCGTCGCGGGCAACCGCGTGCGCCTCAACCTCATCCGGACGCGGCCCCAGCTGCGCGCCAAGGCCTGGGCGGTCGCGTCCGCCCTGCAAGACGCGCTGCGCGAGGCCGGGCTGGACATCGGCGCGCCGGCCAGCCTGGTGACGCCGGTGTTCCTGCCGATGGAGCCCGAAGCGGCGGTCCGGTACATCGCCCGGATCCGCGCCGACCACGGCGTCTTCTGTTCCGTCGTCAGCTATCCGGTGGTACCGCGCGGCACCGTCCAGCTGCGCCTGATCTCCACCGCCGAGCACGAGCTCGCCGACGTGCCGCGGACGGTCCACGCGATCACCACCGCCTACCGGGATCTGCGCGCGGCGTAGTCACACCCCGGTGTCAGGCAAGGTCACCGGCGGCCCACCCGCGATGTCACGCCGCGGGCACCCTCCGGGCCCCGTGATCGGCTCGTACCATCGGCTGGTCCACGCAAATCCTGCCCGCCGGCACGCCGCTCGCCGCCGCGTCCGCCTCGCGGTTCCTTGGCGTGCGCGCGCCGATTCCCGGAGTTCTCATGATCATGCACAGACCCGCCGCCGCGGCCGGCTCCACCGCCAAGCTCACGCCCATCACCGGCCCGCCGGTGACCGCCCGCCGCGAGGTGGTCGCATGAGCCGCCTGCGGGTGCTGCTGTTCGGCGCCAACGGCTTCGTCGGCGGCCACGTGCGCGCCGCGCTCGCCGCCGACGCGCGGGTCGCCGGCCTGACCAGCCCGCCCCGCGACCGGCTCGACCTCGTCGCCGACGACCTCGGGGCGGTGACCGCGCTGGTCCGCGAGGTCCGCCCGGACGTGGTCGTCAACTGCACCGGCCGGCTCTGCGGCACGGGGTACGACCTCGTCCAGGCCAACACCCTGGTCACCGCCCGGCTCATCGAGGCGGTCGCGACCGCGGTGCCGGGCGCGCGGCTGGTGCGGCTGGGCTCGGCGGCCGAGTACGGCGTGATCGCCCACGGCGTCGGCGTGGCCGAGGACCACCCGTGCGCGCCGGTCGGCGAGTACGGCGTGACCCACCTGGCCGCGACCCGCCTGCTGGAGCTGGCCGCCGCGGCCGGCCGGGTCGACGGCACCACGCTGCGGGTGTGCAACCCGGTCGGCGCCGGGCTGCACCGCGAGAACCTGCTCGGCCGGGCCGCGATCCTCATCCGCGACGCCCTGGCCGGCGCCACCGGGCGGGTGACGCTGGGCCCGCTGACCGCCTGCCGCGACTTCGTCGACGTGCGCGACGTGGCCTCGGCGGTGCTGGCCGCGGTGACCGCGCCGGACCCGGGCGCCGGGGTCGTCAACATCGGCAGCGGCCGGGCGGTGACGGCCCGCTCGGCCGTGCGCCGGCTCGCCGAGGCGGCCGGCTACACCGGCGCGATCGTCGAGCAGGGCGCCGGGCCGGCCCACTCGGCGGGCGTGGACTGGATCCGCGCCGACATCGGCCGGGCCGAGGCGGTGCTCGGCTGGGTGCCGACCCACGAGCTGGAGGAGTCGGTCAAGGCGATCTGGGTCGCGCTGGAGGCCGGGGACCGATGAGCCGCCGCCGGACACACCACATGGCACCCACCGTCGACGAGCCCGGCGTGGCCGGCGCCCCGCGGCGGGCCGCCGCATGACGGCGCCGCTGCTCGGCGGGGCCGGCTTCATCGGCCTGCACCTGGCCCGCCGGCTGGCCGGCGACGGTCACGAGGTGTGCGTCGTCGACGACTTCTCCCGCGGCCGCAACGACCGCGCGGGCCGGGTCGTGCACATCGGCGACGACACCGCCGAGACCGGCATCGGCGACCTCGCCAAGCTCGTCCTGCGGGTCACCGGCGGCGGCCTCGAGCCGGTCCCGGGCGCGCCGGGATCGGTCGACCGCCGCTGCCCCGACCTGACCCTGCTGCGCGCCCTGACCGGCTACCGACCGGCGGTCGAGCTGGAGGAGGGCGTGCGGCGCACGGTCGAGTGGTACCGGAGGTGGGCGGCGCTGTGAACGCCAAGGCACCGATCGTGTTCTACTACGGCGCCGGCCGCCTCGACGAGCTGCGCCACTACCGGCGGGTGGTGCTCCAGCCGGAGTTCTACCGGCTGGCGGACCTGCGGCTGCTGCGCATCGACGGCACCGAGCCGCTGGCGTACCTGTCGCTGTCGGAGGACCAGGGCCCGCCGGCGCCGTGGCAGCGCCCGGAGCGCAACCCGGACCGGGGCGGGGCGTTCGTGTATGCCGGCCACCCCGAGTGGAGCGCGCACGTCGTCGGGCAGGCCCGGGCGGCACTGGAGGCCGGGTTCGCCGGGCTGTTCCTGGACACGCTCAACGTCGAGCTGACCTACCCGGAGGACCTGCCGCACCTGCTGCGGCTGGTGGCGACGCTGCGGGCGGCGGCCGGCCGGGCGTACATCCTGGCCAACCGCGGCTTCGGCCTGCTGCCCGGGCTCGCCGAGCACGTCGACGGGATCCTGTTCGAGTCGTTCTCGGCCCACTGGACCGGCGGCGGCTACGGGCCGTGGCCGGCCGACATCCTGGCGGGCCACGCCCGCATCGCCGAGGACCTGCCGAACTACGACCTGGACCTGTTCGCCCTCGACTACGCCGACACGCCCGGCCTGGCCGACTTCGCCCGCCGCCGGGCGGCCCTGTTCGGCATGCACTGCGTGATCAGCGACCGGGCGCTGTCCTGGATCTGAACGACGGCCTAGTAACCCGAGGGCAGGCGGGGGGTGTAGTGCTCCTCCAACGCGGTGATCTCGTCGCCGGTCAGGTGGATCGCCAGCGCCGCGACGGCGTCGGCCAGGTGGTTGGGCTTCGTCGGGCCGACGATGGGGGCGTCCACGACAGGGTTGTGCAGGACCCAGGCCAGGGCGATCTGGGCCATGGGTACGCCGCGGGCCTCGGCGATGCGCTGGACCGCGTCGACGATCGGCTTGTTCTCGTCGCCCCGGTAGCGGTCGTGCAGCGGGTCGACCTCGGCGCGCCTGGTGGTCATGTCCTCCCACGGGCGGGCGAGGCGGCCCTTGGCGAGCGGGCTCCACGGCAGCGACCCGACGCCCTGGTCGGCGAGCAGGCCGAACATCTCCCGCTCCTCCTCGCGCTGCACGAGGCTGTACTGGTCCTGCATCGACACGAACCTGGTCGGGCCGGCGGCCTGGAGCTTCGCGAACTGCCACGCCCACATCGACGACGCCCCGATGTAGCGGGCCTTGCCGGCCTTCACCACGTCGTGCAGCGCCTCCATGGTCTCCTCGACCGGCGTCTGCGGATCGAACCGGTGGATCTGGTAGAGGTCCACGTAGTCGGTGCCGAGCCGGGACAGCGACCCGTCGATCTGCTCCATGATCGCCCGCCGGGACAGTCCCGAGCCGCCCGGGCCGTCGCTCATCGGGAAGAACACCTTGGTGGCCAGCACGATCGACTCGCGGTCGGCGTACTTGCGGATGGCCCGCCCGACGATCTCCTCCGAGGACCCATGGCTGTACATGTTCGCCGTGTCCCAGAACGTGATCCCCAGCTCCATCGCCTGCCGGAAGATCGGCCCGGCCTCGTCGTCGGTGAGCGTCCAATGGTTGGACCCGCGATTGGGCTCCCCGAAGCTCATGCACCCGAGCGCGATCCGGCTGACCTTGAGACCCGAGCTGCCCAGACGTGTGTATTCCATGCGTTCAACCTAGCCCCGCCCGCCCATCGCCGAACCACCACGGACGCGGCGCGGCTCAGCCGTAGGCGTGCAGGTAGGTCAGCACCGCGCGGACCCGCCGGTGGACGCCGTCGTCCGGGGTCAGGCCCAGCTTGGCGAAGATGGCGCCGACGTGTTTGTGGACACCGTTGTCGCTGATCACGAGCCGCTCGCCGATGGCCCGGTTGTCCAGGCCCTGCGCCATGAGGGCAAGCACCTCGCGCTCGCGCGGGGTGAGCGCGGCGACCGGGTCGCCGCGGCGGGTCAGCAGCTGCGCGACGACCTCCGGGTCGAGCACGGTGCCGCCGCCGCCGACCCGGCGCAGCGCGTCGAGGAACTCGGCGACCCGGGCCACGCGGTCCTTGAGGGTACTCGAACACCGGCATCCTGCTCGCCGACATGATCATCGAGCGGGTCACCGGCCGTCCGCTGCGCGCCGAGGTGACCGACCGGATCATCCGGCCGCTCGGGCTGCGGCACACCGTGTTCCCCGGTACGGCGCCCGGGCTGCCCCGGCCGCATTCCCCGGCGTACCAGGTGTTCGCGGGCCCAGCGGTGGTCGACGTGACGGTGCAGGTGTCCAGCGACCCGGACGCCGTCCTGGCCACCCCGGCGGACCTTGCGACCTTCTTCCGCGCCCTGCTCGGCGGCCGGCTGCTGCCGCCCGCGCAGCTCGCCGAGATGCGGGACACGGTGCCGCTGGAAGGCGGCGTCGCGGCCATCTGGCCCGGCGGGCGGTACGGCCTGGGCCTGGTCAGCCGCCCCCTGCCCTGCGGCGGCCTGCGCTGGGGACACGGCGGGGGCGACGGCGGGTACATCACGGTGATCGGCGTCTCGGCCGACGGCCGGCGCAGCGCGGTGGTCTCGATGAACACCGCGCTCGCCGACGCGCCGGAGCGGCTCATCGCGCAGCAGCGCGCGGCCGACACGCTGGTGGACGGGGCACTGTGCCGGGGCTGAACCGGCGAACCGCTGGTCGCCACCGGGCCGGGGCCGGACGGACCCCGGCGACGCCGGCCACCGCACGCCGGCGCCCGATCTCGCCTACGATCGACGTCATGGTCATCGATCTCGGCGACGGACGGCAACTCGAGGTGCTCGTGGTCGGGCCGGACGGCGGGCGGCCGCTGGTGCTGCACCTCGGCACCCCGTCCGGGCCCGTCGACGTGCCGGCGCTGACCGGCCCCGCGGCCGAGCGCGGGCTGCGCACCGTCATCTGCGGCCGGCCGGGCTACGCCGGCTCCACGCCGCGGCCCGGCCGCACGGTCGCCGACGTGGCCGGCGACGTCGCGGCGGTGCTCGACCGGCTCGGATACGACCGGTTCGTCACGCTCGGCTGGTCCGGCGGCGGCCCGCACGCCCTCGCCTGCGCGGCGCTGCTGCCCGGGCGCTGCGCGGCGGCCGCCACCCTGGCCGGCGTGGCGCCCTACGGCGCGGCCGGCCTCGACTGGCTCGCCGGCATGGGGCCGGAGAACGTCGAGGAGTTCGGCGCCGCCGCCGCCGGGCCCGAGGCGCTCACCGCCTTCCTCGACCAGGCGGCGGCCGGCCTGCGCGGGGTGACCGGCGACGAGATCGCGGCCGCGCTCGGCGGCCTGGTGCCGCCGGTCGACGTCGCCGCCATCACCGGCGTCTTCGCCGACTCCCTCGCCGAAGGCTTCCGCTCCGCCGTCTCCACCGGCACGGCGGGCTGGCGCGACGACGACCTCGCGTTCGTCCGGCCGTGGGGCTTCGAGCCGGCCGCGATCACCGTCCCGGTCGCGGTGTGGCAGGGCGGCCAGGACCTCATGGTCCCGCCCGCCCACGGCGCCTGGCTCGCCGCCCACATCCCGGGCGCCGACGCCCACCTCGACCCGGCCGCCGGCCACATCTCCCTGGTCAACGCCGCCGGCCCGATCCTCGACGCCCTCCTCACCGCCGCCGGCCAACCCTGACCTCGCCGCCGTTTTCGCCAGCGCGCGGAGACGCGGACGTGAGCGTGGCACAGTGTGCGGGTGACGATGACGTACGCGCTGGTGCACGGCGCCTGGCACGCCGGGTGGCACTGGCAGCTCGTCGCCGAGGAGCTGCGCCGGCGCGGGCGGCGCGCGGTCGCCGTCGACCTCCCGGCCGACGCGGGCGCGCTGGCGGCGGCGGAGGCGGTGGCCGCCGCGCTCGGCGACGACGACACCGGGCCGGTCACCGTGGTCGCCCACTCCATGGGCGGACTGGTCGCGCCGGTCGTCGCCGACCGGCTGGCCCGGGCCGAGGCGGTGGTCTTCGTCGCCGGTCTGCTGCCCGCGCTCGGGACGAGCTGGGACGAGCAGGTCGCCGCCGCCGAGCGCGGATCGATCATCCTGCGCGGCCTGTCCGACGGCCAGGCCGCGCACGGCGACGACTCCTCGTCGTGGGCCGACGAGGACAAGGCCATCGCCCGCTTCTACGCCGACGCCCCGCCCGGCCTGGCCCGGTCGGCGGCCGCCCGGCTACGCCGGCAGTACTGGACCGTCATGCACGAGACGTGCCCGCTGCCGGCGTGGCCCGACGTGGAGTACCGCTCGATCGTCTGCACCCACGACCGGGTGGTCAGCCCGGAGTGGTCGCGCCGCACCTTCCGCGACCGCTTCCACCGCGCCGCCGTGGACCTCGACAGCGACCACTCCCCGTTCCTGAGCCACCCGGCCGCCCTCGTCGACCTGCTGCCGGCCTGATCCGGCCGGCCTGATCCGCGCGGTCAGCGCCCCGCGGTGGAGATGACCCGGCCGTCCCAGGCGGCCCGGGCGCCCGAGTCGCCGATGCGGTAGATGTCGAACACGGCCAGGCCCGCCACCACGACCGCCACCACCGCGACCGTCGCGGTCACCGCCGCCGAGCCCGGGGCCAGCAGGCGCCGGGACAGCAGGGTGCGGCCGCCGCCGGCCTCCCGGTGCCGCCACCAGATCACCAGGGCCAGCAGCGCCACCCCGAACGCCGCCCAGGCCGCGGTGTCGCCGAGCTCGACGTGCTGGCGCAGCGCGGCGCTGGACGGCACCCGCCGCTCCAGCCACTCGCCCGCGTCGGTGGTGACCGGGGTCAGCACCAGCACGACACCGGCCAGCGCGAGGTTGGCGCCGGCCAGGCGGCGGCGCGCGGCCGGCCACACCGCGGTGAGCACCAGCAGCAGGCACGACAGCGGCAGCAGTACCACGATGGCGTGCACCAGCAGCACGTGGGCCGGCAGGCCGTTCACGCTCGTCACGACGCATTTCCCTTCCGGGGCGCGCCCTGCGCCCCGCCCGGGGCCGAAGCGTAGAGATCGTTTCTTGGGGTTCTCCAATTTCGCCGGGGCACGCTGGCCGCCATGAGGGAAGGGTTCGCGGTGCGGTACGCGACGGCGGGGGCCGCGCTGCTCAGTGTGCTGGTGGTGATCGGCCTGTGGCTGGCCGGCGGCGGCCCGCAGGCGGCGTCCGCGGCGGGCGGGGCGCTGACCACGGCCGGCCGGCTCACCGGGCTGGTCGGCGCCGATCTGCTGCTCATCCAGGTGCTGTTGATGGCGCGGGTACCGTGGGTCGAGCGCGCCTACGGGCAGGACGCGCTCGCCCGCCATCACCGGGTGGTGGGCTTCGTCTCGCTGTGGCTCATGCTGGCGCACGTGGCGCTCATCGGCGCCGGCTACGCGCGCAGCGCCGGGGCGGGGCTGCTGACCGAGTTCTGGGACCTGGTCACCGGCTACCCGGGGATGCTGCTGGCCACCGCGGGCACGGTGCTGCTGGTCGCGGTGGCCGGGCTGTCAGTGCGCGCGGCCCGGCGGCGGCTGCGGTACGAGAGCTGGCACCTGATCCACCTGTACGCCTACCTCGGCGTCGGGCTGGCGCTGCCGCACCAGCTGTGGACCGGCAGCGACTTCCTCGCCACGCGGGTCGCCGCCGCCTACTGGTGGGGCCTGTGGGGCGCCGCGGCCGCGGCCGTCGCCGTGTTCCGGTTCGGGCTGCCGCTGTACCGCAGCGCCTACCACCGGCTGCGGGTCGAGACCGTGGTGAGCGAGGCGCCGGGCGTGGTCTCGGTCTACCTGCGCGGCCGGCGCCTGGAGCGGCTGCCCGCGCGGGCCGGGCAGTTCCTGCTGTGGCGCTTCCTGGACGGGCCGGGCTGGACCCGGGCCCACCCGTTCACGCTGTCCGCGGCCCCGCGCCCGGACCTGCTGCGGATCACCGTCAAGGACCTCGGCGACGGCAGCGCCCGCATCGCGCGGCTGGCGCCGGGCACGAGGGTGCTGGTCGAGGGGCCCTACGGCGCGCTCACCGCGGAGCGGCGCACCCGCGACAAGGTGCTGCTCGTGGCGGCCGGGGTGGGCATCACGACGATGCGCGCGCTGCTCGACGACGTCGCGCCGGCCGCGGCCACGACCCTGCTGTACCGGGTGCGCACGCCCCGCGACGCGGTGTTCCGGCGCGAGCTGGACAGCTTCGCACACCACTACGGCGTCCGGGTCGTCTACCTCGCCGGGCGCCGCGACCGCGGCGGATCGTGGCTGCCGGGCCGCTCCGGGTCCGGCGGCGACCTCGCGCAGCTGCGCCGGCTCGTGCCGGACGTGGCCGACCACGAGGTGTTCCTCTGCGGTCCGCCGTCATGGATGGCCGCGGTACACCGCACGCTCGGCCACGCCGGCGTCCCGGCCGGGCGCATCCACGCCGAGCGGTTCGCATGGTGACCCGCCAGCCGGGCCCGGCCCGGATCGTGCTCTTCGCCGCGGCCACCATCGTCTGCCTGGTCCTGCTCTTCGGCTACCGGACCAGCCTGGGCGGCACGCCCCCGTCGCAGCTGGCCGGCGCCCAGCCGCCCGGCGTGGTGAGCGCCGCGCCGGGCGCCACCGCCGCACCACCGGCCCCGCGGTCCTCGGGCGGCGGGGGCACGCCGGCGGCCGGCAACCTGACCGTCAACGGCACCGTCGCGCAGACCCGGTGGGGGCCGGTACAGGTCCAGGTCAGCATCGCCGGCGGCAAGATCACCGACGTGGTCGTGCTGCAGCGGCCGTCCGGCAACCGCCGCGACGAGCAGATCAACGCCTACGCGCTGCCCCGCCTACGGACCGAGGTCCTGCAGGCGCAGAGCGCCCGGATCGACACCGTCTCCGGCGCCACGGTCACCAGCGACGGCTACGTCGAGTCGCTGCAGGCGGCCCTGGACAGCGCCCACTTCGGTCGATGATGCGAGAGTTGGAGCCATGACGGAACCGGCCGGGGACGGCACCCGGGTGCTCGTCGTCGAGGACGACCGCCCGCTCGGCGCGCTGCTGCTGCGGATGTTCGCCGCCCAGGGCTACCGGGCGGAGCTCGCCCCGGACGGCCAGCGCGGGCTGCACCTGGCGCTCAGCCGGGAGTACGACGTCATGGTCATCGACCGCGGACTGCCCGCCATCGAGGGCCTGGACCTGCTCGGCCGGCTGCGCCGCTCCGGCATGACCACGCCCGCGCTGATCCTCACCGCGCTCGGCACGCTCGCCGACCGGATCGGCGGGCTCGACGGCGGCGCCGACGACTACCTGGTGAAACCGTTCGAGGTCGAGGAGCTGCTCGCCCGGGTGCGGGTGCTGGCCCGCCGCCGGGCGCAGTCCGCGGGGGTGGTACCGGTCGGCGACGCCCGCTTCGACCTCGTCACCCGCGCCGTCACGACGCCCGGCGGCGACGCCGTCACGCTGTCGGGGCGGGAGAGCGACCTGCTGCGGCTGCTCGCCCAGTACCCGTCCCGCGTGTTCACCCGCGACGAGATCGTGGCCCGGATCTTCCCGGAGACGGCCACCGACTCGCTCGTCGACACATACGTGCACTACCTGCGCCGCAAGCTCGGCGCCGACGTCGTGCGCACCGTGCGCGGCGTCGGATACCGGCTCGGCGCCCTGTGAGCGCGCCATGAGCCGGGCCGCCACCCGGCCGGACGACCCGGAGCGGGTGCCGCGGGTTCCTGGCCGGCTTCGCACCCAGCGCGCCGCCCGGCCGAACGGCCCGGACCGGGCGCTGCTCGCCCACGCGCGCCTGGTGCTGGGGCTGCAGGCGGCCGCCGCGATCACCGTCACCCTGCTCGTCGTCGGGGCCCTGACGCTGCTCGTGGTGGAGCGCGGGCAGCACGCGCAGGCCGACGAGCTGCTGCGGCACACCGCCGCCACCGAGGAGGACCTGGTCGACCCGCCGCCGGGCGTGTGGCTGTTCGACCAGGGCCCGGACGGCAAGGTGCGCGGCACCCCCGGCGCGCCGGACGAGCTGCCCGACCAGCCGGCGATCGACCGGGTGCGGGCCGGCGGCCCCACGGCGACCACGAAGTTCGAGACCGACGACGGGGACTTCCGGGTGCTGACCCAGCGCCGCGGCGAGCACGTCCTGCAGGTCGTCGCCAGCATGGGCAACGAGCACTCCGAGCGGCGCCGGATGCTGGCCGCGCTGGGCGTGTCCGAGCTGGCCGGCCTCCTGATCGCGTTCCTGTTCGCGGTGCTGCTCGCCCGCCGGGCCACCGCGCCGCTCGTCGACGCGCTGACCCGCCAGCGGCAGTTCGTCGCCGACGCCAGCCACGAGCTGCGTACCCCGCTGACCCAGCTGCACCTGCGCGCCCAGCTGCTGCACGCCGACCTGCGGGCCGGGGCCACCGGCCCGTCGGTGACCGAGGACGTCGAGCAGCTGGTCGTCGGCACCCGGCAGCTCGGCGAGGTGGTCGAGGACCTGCTGACCTCCAGCCAGCTGCCGGAGCGCCGCCCCGACCCGGGCACCGCACCGGTCGACCTCGCCGCGGTCGCCGCCGGCGTCGTCGCCGAGCACGCCGCCCGCGCCCGCGAGCAGGGCGTCGAGCTGACCCTGGTGCCCGACCCGACCGGCCCGCCGGCGGTCCGCGGCCGGGAGGCGGCGCTGCGCCGGGTGGTCACCGCCCTGGTCGACAACGCCCTGAACCACACCCCGCCCGGCGGCCACGTCACCGTCGAGCTCGGTGCGGCCACCGCGCCCCGCCGGGTCGTGCTGGTGGTGCGCGACGACGGCTCCGGCTTCGACCCGGCCGACGCGGACCGCCTGTTCGCCCGCTTCGCCCGCGGCCACGGCGACCACCGCCGCTTCGGCCTGGGCCTGGCCCTGGCCCGCGAGGTGGTGACCGGCCACGGCGGCACCATCGAGGCCTGGGGCCGCCCGGGCCAGGGCGCCGCCTTCACCGTGACCCTCCCCGCCGCCCGCCCCTGACCGACCCCGTCGCCCCTAATGGCCCCGTCGCCCCTAATGGCCCCGTCGCCCCTGATGGCCCCGTCGCCCCGAGCCGACCCCGCCGGGCCTGACCCGACCCCGCCGACCCGCGGGACCACCCCGCCGGCCCACCGGACAAGACCGCCGGCCCGCGGGATCGCGCCGCCGGCGGCTCACGGGATCGCGAGGGTGAGCTTTCCGCCGGGATGCCCGGCCTCGCTCTCGGACTGCGCGGCGGCCGCCTCGGCGAGCGGGTAGGGGCGGCGGTGGGTGATGCGGACCCCGCGCTCGGTCACCCACCGGGCCACCTCCTCGAGGTTCTCCCGGGTCTGCTCGCCGCCGACCGCGAACGGGATGCCCAGGGCGAACGCGGCCTCGTCGGCAATGGTGATGATCCGGTCCGTGGTGCCCCGCAGCTCGATCGACCCCGGCAGCAGGCCGTGCCCGGCGGCGTCGTAGACGGCGTCCACCGGCCCGGGCGCCGCGGCGCGGACCCGGTCCGGCCAGCCGTCGCCGTAGACGACCGGCACGACGCCCAGCGCCCGCAGGTCGTCGTGGTGCCGGGCGCTCGCGGTGCCGATCACCGTCGCGCCCAGGGCGAGCGCGACCTGGGCCGCGAACCGGCCGGTCGTCCCGCCGGCGCCGTGGATCAGCAGCGTCTCGCCCGCGCGGATGCCCAGCGTGCCGAGGTCGCGGAGGGCCGACGCCCCAGCGATCGGCAGCGTCGCGGCATCCGCCCAGGACAGGGCGGCGGGCTTGGGGGCCACCTTGCTCGCCAGCGCGTACTCGGCGTACGCGCCGGTGTCCGCCCACCCGAAGACCTCGTCGCCCACCGCCGGCTCCGCGCCCGGGCCGGCGGCATCGACGACCCCGGCCAGCTCCAGGCCGGGCGTGTAGGGAAACGTGACCGGGACCCGCCCGTGCAGGGAGCCGCTGCGCAGCTTCCAGTCGGCCGGGTTGACCCCGGCCGCCCGGACCGCCACGCGCACCTGGCCCGGCCCGGGCTCCGGCAGCGCGACGTCGGAGAGTCGCAGGACGTCCGGCCCGCCGTATTGGGAAACGATGATCGCTCGCATGGTCCGGAAGTCAACCCGCCGGCGGTACCGCGCCGGCCCGCTCGAACGAGTGGTCTTCGCTAGCCGCACGAGCAGGCCGGCTCCCCGCGGCCCCGCCTACCCTGGGATCATGGACGCTGCCTGGTCCGACCCGCGCCACGTGCTCGACGTCGTGGAGCGGCTGCTGTCGGTGCCCCGGCCCGAGCTCTACCGGCTGTTCTCCGCCGAGCTGGCCACGCTGATCCCGCACCGCGCGTCCGTGATCCAGACCGGCGACTGCGCCCGCACCCCGGTCGGCGTCTCCGGCGATCCGGCAATCGCGGAGGCCGTCACCGGCACCGAGTTGCTGCGCCTGGCCGACCGCGGCGAGCCGGGCCGGGCGCTGCTGGTCGACGGCGTCCTCGGCGGCGCCGAGCGCCGGCTCGTCCTGCTCGCCTCCGCCCCGGCGGCCGGCCCCGGCTCGATGCTGGTGGTGGTGCCGGAGGAGGCCGAGCCGCCGGCCGAGGCCCTGGAGGTGGCCGCCCGGCTGTGGTGCGTGCTCAGCACCGACCGGGCCGGCCGCGCCGCCGCGCAGGCCCCGGACGTCCTGGCCGGCAACCTCGCCGCGGCCGCCGCGCGGGCGGAGACGATCGCCGACCTCGGCCAGACGTACTCCACCACCTTGACGACGCTGCTGGCCGTGCTCAGGTCGGCCCGGCTCACCGACCCCGTCGCCCGCCGCACGGCGACCGACCTCGCCGCCGAGGCGCTGATCGACCTGCGCGCCGTGGCCGAGCGCGACCAGGCCCTGTCCTGCGAGCCGGCGGCCGCGGCGTTCGCGGTGCTCGAGCACCAGCTCGCCTACCTCGTGCGGCACACCGAGGTCGACATCGCGCTGGTGCGCCCGGCCGGTGACGGGCCGGTCCCGCAGGACATCGCCCACACCGCCCGCACGGTGACGCGCGGCCTGGTGCTCGCCGCCGTCGACCGCCCGGGCACGAGCCGGGTCCGCGCCGCCTGGCGGCTGGACGGCCCGGCGCTCACCATCACGGTCCGCGACGACGGCCCCGACGTGACCGGCGCGGCCCCGGCCCACGGCCTGACCCGGCGGCTCACCGCGCTCGGCGGCGACTGGGACGTCGACGCCGTGCCCGGCTGGGGCACGACGGTGACCGCGACGCTGCCCCTGACCGTCGACGCCCCGGGCGAGCTACGCCCGCTCGACGGCCTCAACCCCCGGGAGATCGAGGTGCTGTCGGGCATCTCGCAGGGCCTGCGCAACCGCAGCATCGCCGAGCAGCTCCGGCTCAGCGAGCACACGGTGAAGTTCCACGTGCGCAACATCCTCGAGAAGCTCAACGTGACCTCCCGCGGCGAGGCCGCCGCCCTGCTGGCCCACGCCCGCCGCTCGAAGCCCTGACCGCCCTGCCGGAGGCGCGCCCCAGCCCCGGCCCGGGGCCGACGCGGCGCACGCCCGCGGCCCGACGCGGGGGCCACGTCCGCCGGCGTGATGCATGAGTTGGCCCGAGCACCAGCGTGGTCGTGCTGCCCCGAGCCGCACCCTCACGCCACGGGGCCGACGAAATGTCTCCGTGATCATGGTCCCCACTGTGGCGACACCACGGGTTTTTCATGATCCCGGAGACGTTTGGTACCCCTGAGTACATCAACACTCCGTGATCACGAAAAACCGTGGTGTCGGCAGCGAGTTGGGCATGATCGCGGAGACTTCCTGTCGCTGCGCTGCGCGCTGCGGCCGGGCGGCGGCAGCCCGGGGGCCGGCGGACCCGGCGCGGCCAACAAGATCAGAGCGCGTCGGGGTGGGCGGACAGCGGGACGAGGGCGGGGAGGTCGCAGGTGCTGGGGACGGTGACCGCGGCGCCGGTCTCGGCGGCGGTCTGCAGGCATTCCATGATGTCCAGGACGTGGTAGGCGAGGTCCGCACCGGCCCGGTGCGGGGTCCCGGTGCGCAGGGAGTGGGCCAGGTCGGCGACGCCGTAGCCGCGGGCGGCGTCGCGATAGCCGGCGCGGTCGGGCAGTTCGGTCCACTCGCCGGTGGCGCCGGTGAAGAGGTGGACCGGGCCGGCGAACTGGTTGGGGTCGGGCAGGCCGAGGGTGCCGTCGCTGCCGTACACCTCGATCCGGGGCAGGCGGCCGGTCCACACGTCGAAGCTCATCAGCAGCGTCGTCAGCGCGCCGGAGGTGTGCTCCAGCACGCCGGTCTGGTGGGTGGCGACGCCGACCGGGAAGACCGTGCCGGCGCGCGGGCCGGCGGCGATCGTGCGGGCCCGCCGCGGGGTGGCGGCCATGCCGGTGACCCGGCGGACCGGGCCGAGCAGGGTCACCAGGGCGGTCAGGTAATACGGGCCCATGTCCAGCAGCGGGCCGCCGCCCGGCTGGTAGTAAAACTCGGGGTCCGGGTGCCACAGCTCGTGGCCGGGGGTCACCATGAACGCCGTGGCGGCGACCGGGGTGCCGATGTCGCCGGCGAGCAGGCTCGCCCGGGCGGTCTGCACGCCGGTGCCGAGCACCGTGTCGGGGGCGCAGCCGACGGCCAGGCCGGCGCCGGCGGCGGCGGCCAGGACCGGGCGCGCCTCGGCGGTGGTGGCGGCCAGCGGCTTCTCGCCGTAGACGTGCTTGCCGGCGGCCAGCGCCGCGAGGGCCACGGCGGCGTGGGCCTGCGGCACGGTGAGATTGAGGACCAGGTCGACGTCCTCGGAGGACAGCAGGCCGGCGGTGGGCACTGGAAGTACCCCCGGGAAATCGGCGGCCAATGCGGCGGCCCGCGCCGGGTCGAGGTCGGCGACCCGGGTCAGGGCGATCCCCGGCAGGCGGGCCAGGGTGGTGGCGTAGGCGGCGCTGATCTTCCCGGCGCCGATGATCCCGACGCTCAGCGGCACGCCCACGCCAGCCCCCGCATGATGATCTCCTCGTGCTCGGGCACCTCGAGGTCCTTCAGCTCGTGGCCGACGGTGGTGACGAAGACCCGCCCGGCGCCGAACCGGGTGGTCCACACCACCGGCACGGCGACGCCGTCGACGTCGGTGACCGCGTGGACCTCGATGGCCGGGTCGACGTGGATTTGGTACCGCTCCGTATGCACATCGAACGGGCCGATCCCGGCGACCACCGGGTGCCCGCTCACCGGCCGGACCTGGTAGCCGACGAACTCCGGCGGGTGGTGCACGAACTGGCCGCCGGTGATGCGCTGGTAGCCGGTCGACTCGCGGAAGGCGTCGATGAGCCCGCCGTGCCAGCCGGCCAGGCCCGTGCCGGCCCGCACCGCGGCGTCGAGGCCGGCGAGCTGCTCGGCGGTGATGGTGCCCATCGTCCAGCACTGCACGATCAGGTCGGCGCGGCCCAGGAGGTCCGCGTCGCGATAGGTCTCGAGGGTCGTGACGACCTCGTGGCCCTGGGCCCGCAGCCGGGCCGCGAAGCGGTCGGTCGCCTCGATCGGCCGGTGGCCCTCCCAGCCTCCGCGGACCACCACCACGACGCTCACAGCGATCTATGTTACCCGAATCCCGGTGACGGGCGGGCGATCCGCCGCGGCCAGCCGGTCGCCGAGGTCGGAGCGGCGGTAGAGCACCGACCGGCCGTGCCGGGCCCGGACCAGCAGCCCGCCCGCGTGCAGTGCCCGCAGGTGCTGGTTGACGGCGGTGGTGGTGACGCCGAGGCGGGCGGCCAGCTCGGTGGACGACGCCGGGGTGCGCAGCTCGACGAGCAGCCCGGCCCGGGTCGCGCCGAGCAGCCCGGTCAGCGCGGCGGGCGCGGTCAGTGCCTGCGGCTCCCACAGGGTGGCCGCGCCGCGGGCGGTGTACAGGATCATCGGCGGCTCGTCGGGCGAGACGGGCGTGGAGGCGTTGACCGTCCACAGCGACGGCACCAGGGTCAGCCCGCCGGTGGCCGGCCGGGCGTAGTCGAGCCGGGACCGCAGCCGCACCTCGACCACGTTGCCGGCCAGGCGAACCGTGCTCGACAGGCCGGCGAACATCGCGGCCAGCCCGCGCTGGGCGATCTGGCGGCCGCGGAAGGTGACGTCGCCCTCCAGCAGCGCGCGCATCCGCGGCCAGTGCGGCTCGAAGCAGCGCCGCCAGTACTCGGCGAGCGCGTCGACGATCCGGGCGAGCACCCGCGGGGCGGCGCCGCGCAGCGGAGCCGGCAGCGGCCCGGTGCCGTGCACGGCCCGCAGGTCCCGGCGGACCGCGGCCGGGTCGGTGCGGGCCAGCCGGGCCAGTTCGTCGTCGAAGCGGGTCAGCGGCGAGTACGGGCGCGGGTTGAGGAAGTCGGGCGTCCACAGCCGGGCGTCGGTCAGCCCGAGGAGCACGGCCTCGTCGAGGCCGGTGCGGGTCTCCTGCAGCGCGTGCAGCCAGCGCAGGTGCAGCGGGAAGCGGCCCGGGTCGCGCCAGGCGCGCAGGGACAGCACCAGCTCGTTGAGCGGCGACACCGCGAACCGGAGGTCGGCCAGGTCCATGCCGACCAGCTCGTAGCGGACCATGAAGCACAACGCTACATCGTTGGTGCCGGGCGGCGGTGCGCTGCGACAACTGTCGGGTGTCTGTTCTGGCGAGCTCCCATCCCGTCGCCCGCGCGCTGACCTGGGCCACCGTGTCCGCGTCGCTGTCCAAGGGCGTGTTCTTCGGCGTCAGCGTGCTGTTCTTCACCCGCGTCGCCGGCTTCACCGCGACCACGGTCGGCATCGGGCTGACCGTGGCCGGGGGCGTCGCCGTCGGGGCGGCGCTGGGCGCGGGCTACCTGGCCCGGGTGGTCGGCGCGCGGCGGGTGCTGCTGGCCGCCACCGCCGGGCAGGGCCTGGCCCTCGTCGCGTACCTCGTGGTGCGCACGCCGGCCGAGTTCGTCGCCGTCGCGAGCGCCGCGGTGGGCCAGCAGGCCATGCAGCGCACGGCGCTGTCGACGATGATCGCCGAGTCGTTCACCGGCCCGGACCGGGTCGAGGTGCGCGCCCGGCTGCGGGTGGTCACCAACGTCTGCATCGGCCTGGGTACCGCCCTGGCCGCCGCCGCACTCGCGATCGGCACGCGGTCCGCGTACCTGGTGGCGATGCTGGTCACGGCGGCGCTGCTGTTCGTGTCCGCGTTCTCGCTGCGCGGCGCGCCCGACGCCGCGCGGCCGGGCGGCGCGGCGGGGTCGCCGCCGGGCCGGCGCCGCTCGCCGCTGCTGGACCGCACCTACCTGGCCGTCACCGGCCTCTACGCCGTCATGACCATGCAGTTCGGGCTGCTGACCGTGGGGGTGCCGCTGTGGGTGGCCGGGCGGACGCAGGCGCCGGCGGCGACCGTGGCGGCGCTGCTGGCCCTGAACACCGCCATCGTCTCGCTGCTGCAGGTCTGGGCGGCCCGCGGCGCGACGGATCTGCGCTCGGCCGGGCGGGCGGTGGCCCGGGCCGGTGCGCTGCTCGGGCTGGCCTGCGGGCTCTACGCCGGCGCCACCGGCACCGCGCCCGTCGTCGCCGTGGCGGCGCTGACGCTGGCGACCGTGGCGCACAGCCTCGCCGAGGTGCTCGGCGAGGCCGGCGCCTGGACCCTCGCGTTCGAGCTCGCCGACCCGGCCGACGCCGGCGCCTACCAGGGGGTCAGCCAGACCGGGATGGCGCTGGGCTCGATGCTCGCGCCGCTGGTGGTGACCGCGACCGCGATCGAGCACGGCCCGGCCGGGTGGGCGGTGCTCGGCGCGCTCTTCGTCCTCGCCGGGCTGGCCACGCCGGCGCTCGTCCGGCGCCACGATCGGGCTCAGGAGGCGGGCAGCAGCCCCAGCCGGTGGGCGTAGGCGGCCGCCTCGGTGCGGGTGGAGACGTTGAGCTTGGCCATGATGTTGGACACGTGGACGCTGGCCGTCTTGGGGCTGATGTACAGCGCGGTGGCGATCTGGCCGTTGGAGCGGCCCTCGGCGACGAGGCCCAGCACCTCGCGCTCGCGGTCGGTGAGCCGCAGCCGCAGGTCCGGCTCGGACCGGGGGGCGCCGACCGGGTCGGTCGCGCCGCCGGCCGGGTCGGTCCCGCCGCCGGCCGGGGCCGCCATGCGCAGCCGGGCGCGCCGGGCCAGGTCCCGGATGTCCTCCGCGGTGACGACGGCCAGCTCCTCGGCCAGCCGCAGGCCCTCCGTGGCGGTGGCGGCGGCCGCTGCGGCGGCCGCCGGGTCGGCCGCCTGGGCCTCCGCGAGCCGATACAGCGCGTAGCACAACAGGAACGCCTCATCGGCGGCCCGGGCCGCCTCGACCGCGCCCCGCCAGGCGGCGACCCCGCCGGACCGGTCCAGGCGGGCCACCTCGGCGGCGACCAGGGCGCGGTAGGCCAGCGTGGGCGGGGTGGGCGACGGGATGGTGGCGAGGGCCTGCAGCGCACCCCGGTGGGCGCCGGCGCTCGCCCGCGGCGTGCCGGCGGCGTCGGCCTCGATCCGCATGCCCAGCCACAACAGCGGCCAGATGTAACGCACGTAGACGCCGGTCATCGGCTGGCTGAGCTGGGCCTGCAGGCATCGCCGGGCCTCGGCCAGGTCGCCGCGGACGCGGGCCAGCTCCGCCTCGATGTAGACCATCGGGGCGGTGAACTGCACCTCGATGCCGTGGCCATAGTGCCGGCGGGCCTCGCGGAGGTCCTCGTCGGCGCGCTGCGTGTCGCCCTGCCACACCGCGAGCTCGGCCCGCAGCAGCAGCACCGTGCTGGCGAAGGTGCCGGTCGGCTCGTCGGTGAGCGACTCGGTGATGAGGTCCATGGCCTCACGCCAGCGGCCCAGCCGCAGTAGCGGCTCGGCCAGGTTTCCGGTGATCATCGCGCCCCACGAGCGGGCCAGCCCGGTCCGCGCGGTGAGCGCGACGCCGGCCCGGGCGACCTCGACCGCCTCGGTGTGCCGGCCGAGCATGGCCAGGGCGTCGGAGAGGTTGGTGTAGCCACGCACGGCGATGTGGTACCGCTGATGACGCTCCGCCAGCCCCAGCCCCTCCCAAACGGCGGCCAGTCCGTCGGACGCGTCGCCGAGGTAGGACATGCAGCTGCCGAGCGTGACCAGCGCGTCGGCCTGCTGGTCGACCGCGCCGGACTCGGCGGCGGCGGCGACCGCCTGCCGGGCCGTCGCGGTCGCGCCCTCCATGTTGTCGATCCGCATGAGCGAGTTGGCCAGCGACGCCAGCACCACCGCGTGCAGCAGCGTGACGGGCTGCTCGGGCAGCAGCGCGAGGGCGTCGCGCAGCTGGCCGACCGCCTCCTCGTCACGGCCCAGCCCGCGCAGCATGAACGCGCGCCGCTCCACCACCTGGGCCCGGCGCAGCGGGTCGGCGACGGCCTCCGGATCGGCCAGCACCTCGTCGACGATGGACAGCCCCCGGCTCATCTCGCCGACGGCGAAGGCCGCCTCGGCGGCCAGCACGTTGACCGCGGCGCGGTCCCGGCCGGCGCGCTCGGCCGCGTCCGGGACGCGGTCCCAGATCTGCATCGCCCGCTCCAGGTGCCGCAGCGCCTCGGCCGGGGCATACGCGGCGGCGGCCTGCTGGCCGGCCTGCACCGACGCGGACAGCGCCCGGGGCAGGTCCAGCGCCGCGTACCAGTGGTGGGCCAGCGTCGCCGCGACATTCCCGTCGTCGCCGAGCAGCGCCGGGTCGCCCGACAAGGCCGTGCCGTAGGCGGCGTGCAGCCGCACCCGCTCGCCGGGCAGCATGTCGTCGTAGAGCGCGTCGCGGGTCAGCATGTGCCGGAAGGCGTAGCCGTGGCCGGAGTGGTCGACCACCAGCAGGTGGTGCTCGACCGCCTCGCGCAGCGCCGGATACAGCCGCGCCTCGTCCACCCCGGCGACGACCTCCAGCAGCCGCTCCTGCACCGACGGGCCGGCCACGGCCGCGGTGCGCAGGACCCGCTGGGCCGTCTCGGAGACCGTCTCGGTGCGGGCCAGCAACACGTCGCGCAGCGACGGCGGCAGGTCGCCGGGGTCGGCGCCGGTGTCGACGGCGGCCAGGATCTCCTCGACCAGGAACGCGTTGCCCTGGGAGCGCTCGAAGACCACGTCGACGAACTGGGCGGACGGCGCGCCGGCGCGGATGGCCCGCAGCTGCTGGCCCACCTCAGCCCGGCTGAACCGGCCCAGCTCGATGCGCTCCACGTTGCGGACGCGCTCCCAGGCGGTGACCACCGGGCGCAGCGGGTGACGGCGGTGCAACTCGTCGGAGCGGTACGTCAGCACCATCAGCACGCCCAGCTCGCGCAGCGTCTGCACCAGGAAGACCAGCAGGTCCAGCGTGGAGCGGTCGGCCCAGTGCAGGTCCTCGACGACCAGCAGCAGCGGCCGGCTCACGACCAGCCGGGTGATCAGCCCGAGCACGTGCTCCAGCAGCTGCGTCGGCGAGCCCTCCGGCCGGGCGCCCTGCGCATCGTCGGGGGCCAGCTCGGGCAGCAGCCGGGCCAGCTCGCTGCGGGCCGGGCCGAGGCAGATCTGTAGGTCCTCCACCGGCGTCGAGCGGGCGATGGTGCGCAGCATGTCGACCAGCGGCGCCAGCGGCAGGCCCTCGCCGCCGAGCTCGACGCAGCCACCGGCGAGCACCCGCACCCCCGCGTCGGCGGCGATCCGGGAGACCTCCTGGACCAGGCGGCTCTTGCCGATCCCCGCCTCGCCGGCGACCAGCGCGACCACCGGCTCCCCGGCGGCGGCCCGGTCGAGCAGTGCGCGCAGCCGCCCCAGCTCCGCGCGGCGACCGACCAGGACCGGACTGACCAACTCGCGGTTCACTCCCGAAACCGTACACCCCTTTGCTGTTACGGAAGTTTGCCGATCACCGATATCGCACATAGACAGCGGTAACACCAGCTCCCCCGGAGGAGGCCGAACATGCCTCGAACCATTCCCCTACTGCTCGGCGGCGCCCTGGCCGTCGCGCTCGTCGCGCCGGTCGCCCCGGCGCAGGCCGGCAACCCCCTCGCACCCGTCTCCGGCGCGTTGGCCACGACGCTGGCCACCGCGCCGGCGCCCGCGCCGATCCCGGTGTTCGTGCACGGCACGAGCATCGGCGCGGCCCGGCAGGCGGTCGCCGACGCCGGCCTCACGCTCGTCACGACCTGGAACAAGATCGGCGTCGCGGTGGCCCGCGGCACCGCCGGGCAGATCGGCGCCGTCCGCGCGCACGGCGGCGTCACCTACGTCGAGGGCGACCAGCCGCTGCGGCTGGACCTGTCGACCTCCAACGTCGCCACCCGCGGCGAGCAGGCCCGCGCCGAGCTGCGCGACGGGCAGGGCCGGCCGGTCGACGGCCGCGGCGTGTCGGCGGCGATCATCGACACCGGCGTGGACGGCACCCACCCGTTCCTGCGTGACGCCGACGGTACCAGCGCGGTGAAGCTCAACCTGAAGAACGTCTGCGGCCCGCTCACCGACCTGGGCCTGCCGCTGCCGCTGCCCAACGACCAGTGCTTCGCGGACCTGACCGCGGTCAACGACACCGACACGCTCTCCGCCGGTGGGCACGGCACGCACGTGGCCGGGATCGTCGCCGGCCGGGACACCACCCTCACCGACGGCACCCACCTGCACGGCGCCGCCCCCGGCGCCACGCTGATCAGCCTGTCGGTCGGCGCGGGCCTGTCCATCTTCGGCGCGGACAGCGCGCTGAACTGGGTGCTCGAGCACCACCTGAACCCGTGCGCGGGCTGCCCGCCGATCCGGGTCAGCAACAACTCCTACGGTCCCGGCGGCGGCGGGGCGTTCGACCCGGACTCGGCCACCACGAAGTTCCAGCGGGCGCTGGCCGCCGAGGGCGTGGTCACCGTCTGGGCGGCCGGCAACGACGGCCCGGACAACACGGCGACCAACCCGCCGGGCCAGGACCCGACCCCGGGGATCGTCATGGTCGCCTCGTACGACGACCAGGGCACCGGCACCCGCGACGGCACCGTGTCGGACTTCTCCAGCCGCGGGGCGGCCGGGCAGCCGCAGACCTACCCCGACGTCTCGGCGCCGGGATCGAACATCACCTCGTCCTGCCGGCCGTACCTGCCGATCTGCTCCACCGGCCTGGACCCGCGCAACGGCCCGGGACCGCTGGACGTCGCCACGTTCAACACCATCAGCGGTACCTCGATGGCCACCCCGCACGTGGTGGGCATCGTGACCCAGCTGTTCCAGGTCGCCCCGGGCGCCACCCCGGCCCAGGTCGAGGACGCGCTCAAGGCCACCGCCCACAAGTTCACCGACGGCGCGGCCTACGAGCCGGCCGGCCCCTACACCACCTCGGTCGACAAGGGCACGGGCCTCGTCGACGCCTACGCCGCGGCGACCCGGCTGGGCGCCGCGCCGGCCTGACCGAAATCCGACAAACCGGCCCTTCCGCGCACCCGCGCGGGAGGGCCGCTGTCTACTGTGGACACCATGACCATCCGGTGGCTCCGCGACGACCACGACATCTACTACGACGCCTCCGACATCTTCGGCTACGCCGCCGAGGGCGGCGCCTGGACCGACCGCTGGCACGTGGCGCACGACTCGGTCGAGGTCGGCGACGTCTTCTACCTCGTGTGGCCCGAGCACAAGAACCAGGTGCAGGCCCGCGCCGTCGCGGTCGCCGCCGCCGCGGACGACGACCCCGGCCGGACGGGCCTCGGCCCCGCCTACTGCGCCGACCTGTGGGAGATGGAGCTCGACGACGGCCCGGCGATGTGCGTGCGGATCGAAATCGAGTCGGCCGCCGACATGGACCACGAGCTCGCCCTGCCCGACCTGGACCTGGCCGCCGTCGAGTCCGGCGACGTGATCCCCGCCGACCTGGCCGCCGACCTGGCCCGCCGCTGGGACGCGCACGTCGACGGGCTGCTCGCCACCGGCAAGAGCCTCCGCCGCGACCCGGAGGCCGCCCGCGCCGCGGATTGATCCCCGCGCCGGTTTCCCGCGTACACCAGGGCAGCCACGCCTCACGCCCGAGCGACGCTGAGGAGGTGCCCGCGTGGCCCGATGGAAACGACGCAAGGACAACGCGGCGGACGCCGACCGGGACGCCGCCCCGTGGGCCGGTAACGCCCGGGCGGCGCCCGGGCCGGACAAGTTCGCCACCCGGGAGACCGCCGCCGGGGTCTTCCGGCGTCCGCCCGCGCCGCAACACCCGCGCCCGGAGCCGCCGCCGCGCCCCGCGGCGCCGCCCGCGGATCCGGCGCTGCCGGATCCGGCGCCGTCCGTCGGGCTGGATGAGGCGCGCCGGCTCTCGGTCCGGCCGCTGCGCACGCCGGCGCCCGCGGTGACGACGATCCGGGTGGAGGCGGTGCCGGTCGACGGGTTCGAGTACGAGACCGCCGTCCCGTGGCACAGCGAAGCCGCCCAGGACACCGCTCCCCCGCCCGCCGGTCCACCGCCTGTGGTCCCGCGGCCCCGGCCCGGACCGCCGTCGCGGGTGCGCTTCGCGCCGCTCGGACCGAAACCGGAGCCGCCGACCATCAGCTGGCTCGACGAGTGACGCCCCCGCGCGGTCACGGCCGGGCGAAGTACATCTCGAGGCGCTGCCGCTCGCGGGCGAGCAGCTCCTGCCAGAGGGCGTCGAACTGCTCGGCCGGGATGTCGGAGTGGTTGGTGTTGTACTCGGAGTAGTCCTCGTAGGCGTGCTCGAGCCGGCCCGGGCCGGCGGCGGCGCGGCGTTCGGTCCACTCGCTGCGCTCGCCCAGCGGGGTGTTGGGCAGCGGCAGGTAGCGGTAGGCGTCGAAGACGAGCCCGGGGGTGCGGTCGATCATCTCCAGGGTCGCCGCCACGTCCCGCGCGGTCTCGCCCGGCCAGCCGATGCCGATCGACGCCCGCACCACGAGCCCCAGGTCGAGGGCGCGGCTGACCAGGTCCGGCACGCCGGTGCGGACCGAGCCCTTGCCGAGCGACTTGCGCACAGCGGGCGACGCGGTCTCGATGCCCACGTAGAGTGCCCGGAAGCCCGCGCCGTGCATGCGCCGCAGCAGCGCGGGGTTCTCCAGATCGGTGAGCTGCACGTCGCAGCCGTACTCGAACGGCGCCCCCTCGGCGATGTTGAGGTCGCAGAAGCGCCGAACCCGCGTCTCGGGCCGGTCGACGAAGCAGTCGTCGACGAAGTAGAACCCGGACGCGCCCGCCGTGTCGTGCAGCCGCTGCAGGTCGGCCATCAGGCGGTCGGCGGAGACGTAACGGAACCGGGAGCCCGGGTACTGCGCGTTGAGGTAGCAGAACGTGCACCGCCGCGTGCAGCCCCGGGCCGAGGCGACGTGCATCGCGTCGACGGTCATGTTGGGCCACAGCTCGGCCGGCTTGACGTAGTCGCGCAGCGGCCCCCACCAGGCCGGCACCCCGATGCGGTCCAGGTCGGGCGTCTCCGCCGGGCCGAGGACGCCGCCCGGCCGCTCGTCGGTGGCCAGCCAGTCGGCCAGCGCGGTCTCCCCGTCGCCCCAGAACACCGCGTCGAGGCCGGCCCACAGCGGGTGGGCCGGGTCCGGGAACGACGAGACGAGCGGGCCGCCGGCGACGACCGTCGTGTCCGGGGACTCGCGGCGCACCACGTCGACGACCGCGCGGAAGCGGGCCGCGCCGAGGCCGAGCTTGCACGTGATTCCGACGACGGTCGGGCGGTGCCGGCCCAGCGCCGCCGGGACCGCGGCGGCGACGTCCTGGCCGTTGAGGTCGAGGACCTCCACCTCGTGGCCGCGGCCGAGCAGCTCCGCGCCGAGCATGAGCGCGCCCCACGGCGGGAACACCAGCGGGTTGCGGTCGGCGTAGATGCCCGGGTGGACGAGCAGGACCCGCTCGGGCGCGGCGCGCCGGGCGATCCTCATCGCCCGTCCCCGGCGACCCGGGTCCAGTCCGCCGGGGCGAGCGCCGTGCCGTTCCAGCGCGGCGGCGCGCCGTCCGGGTCGCCCGGCCACACCCGCATCCACACCGGCTCGCCGCTGAGCCCGAGCCCGGAGGGCAGGGTCGGGCGGCGCTCGGTCGGGTCGAAGAACGCCGGTCCCCCGTCGCGGTGCACGACGAGCGCCTCGTGGTAGACGAGGACGTCGCTGAGGATCCAGGCCGCGGAGCCGGTGCTGTCCAGCCACGTCTCGCGCCACAGCGCCGTCTCCTGGGCCGCGGCGCGCTCGCAGATCTGCAGGCGGTCCGCGCGCACGCCGCGCTCCCGCAGCAGGTGCCAGGTCAGGTCGGCGAACACGCCGCAGTCGACGTCGCGGGCCTCGGCCAGGTCGCACCAATGCACCGGCCAGGCGATCGGGCCCCACCGGAAGTACCGGTGCGGCCACGAGATCCCCTCGGTCGGGCCCGGCCCGCGGTGCAGCTCACGCTCGGCGCGGTCGCGGGCGAGCAGCCAGTCGTGGAAGGTCGCGCAGTCCTCGCAGCCGGTGTGCTCCGCGATCGTCGACGGCGGCTGCGCCGGCAGGGTGTACGTCATCGCTCAGGCTCCGAACCGGTAGCTCATGCTCGCGTCGTAGGCCCCGGCGCCGAGGAACGCGAGCCGGTCGCCGGGGGCGAGGCCGGGCGGGACGCGCAGCCCGACGCGCGGGCGGTCGTGCTCCATGCACAGCCGGCCCCAGACGGCGTCGCCGCCGCGCGGCAGCTCGCGCCAGCCGCCGGCCGAGCGGGCCCGCCACAGCACCGGGGCGAGCTGGGTGGTGCCGTCGGCCAGCTCGGCGATCGACGCGTCGACCACCACGGCCGTCTCCTCGCGGGAGCGCCGCACGTCGAGCACCGAGGAGACGACGACCATCGCCGGCTCCACGACCGACTTGCCGGGCTCGATGAGCAGCTGCTCCAGCGCCGGGAACGCCGCCGCCGCGTGCCGCGCCGCCGCGGTGAGCACCGCCCCGGCGGTACCGTCGTCGAGCTGGCGGGGCGACCAGCCGCCGCCGAGGTCGAGGACCCGCACGCCGGCCCCGGCCGCCCCGGACACGCCCGCCGCGAGCGCCGCCACCGCCTTGAACTCGCGCAGCCAGGCGTCCGGCCCGATGCGGCTGGGCGCCAGGTGGAAGTGCACGCCGAAGCGGTGCTCGCCGGCCAGGTCGCGGACCCGGCGCACCGCACCGGCATAGGTGGCGGGCAGGTCGGCGGCGACGCCGAACCGGGAGCGGAAGCCGACCGGCGCCAGGCGCAGCCCGAGCGTGCCGGTGCCCAGCCAGCCGTCCGCGAGCAGCGTCCGGGTGACGTCGAGGTCGTAGAGCGAGTCGGCGAAGACGGCGAAGAACCGCCGCTCGCCGAGGCCGCCGGCCAGCGCCTCCCGGTGCCACCACTTCCCGGGCCCGTTCAGCACGAGATCGGCGCTGCCGAAGCCGCTGTCGACACAGCGCTGCGCCTCCGGCAGCGAGATGCACTCGGCGAGCAGCCCGTGCTCGCGGGCCAGCTTGAGCACGCGGTCGTCGGGGTTGGTCTTCACCGAGTAGGCGACCCGCATCGGCACGCCGGCGGCGCGGCCGGCCCGCTCGGCGACGTCGGCGGCCAGCCGCAGCCGCCGCTGCAGCCGCTCCTCGAGGAAGATCCGCACCGGCGTGGGGCCGGCGTCGTCGAGGAGGTCGCCGAGCCCCTCGCCGAGCGGGTCGCGGACCGGCCCGGGGTCGCCGGCCTCGGCCGGGCGCGGGGCGGCCAGCCGCCGGGCCAGCGACGGCATGCCGGACGGGTGACCCTTGCCCACCGACGGCACGCCGGGCACCGGGCCGTCGGAGCTCTCCGGGACGCCGACCGGGAACCGCGCCGGGATCTCCTGCACCACCCGGACGAACTCGGCCGGGCCGGGCCGGACGGACGGCCGCCACGGGCGGCCGGTCGCGGCGGCGACCAGCGCCGCCGGCAGGTTGATCCCGGCGATCGTGGCGCCGTGGATCCAGGCGGGGAACCGGGGGTTGATGTCGACCAGGTGGCGCTCGCCCGTGCCGGCCTCGCGCACCATCTCGATCTCGCCGCCGCCCGACCAGGCGGTCCGGGCGACGAAGCCGGCCAGGCGCTCCCGGTCGGCCCCGGACAGCTCGCCGATGCGGCCGCCCCAGGTCTTGCCCTCCGCCGTGGTCTGGGTCTTGGTCATGTGGCACGCGCCGAGCAGGTCGCCGCCGAGCGCGGCGAAGGCGATCGACTCCTCCGGGCCCTCGACGTGGGCCTGGACGAGGGTGCGCCGGTCGCCCCAGGTGCGCCTGATCCGGGCCATCGCCTCGACCAGGTCGGCGAGGCCGAACACGGGCAGCGCCTCGTAGCGGCCGCCCTTCACCCACACCCGCCAGCCGTGGGCGGCCACGAACGGCTCCGCGTCGGCCGGGGACGCCACGACGACGGAGGGCGGCACGGCCAGCCCGAGTCCGCGGGCGGCGGCGACGGCCGGCTTGCGCACGTGCTCGAAGGCCTCGGCCGGGGGCGCGAGCAGCCCCGCGGGCCGCGGCCGCGCCCCGGCCAGCACCTCGGCCTCGAGGTCCAGCCCGGGGATGAGCACCGCCGAGCGGGCGGCCAGCAGGCCGGCGACCACCCGGGCGTGTGCCTCCAGCGAGACGTGCTCCCAGCGCGGCATGATGTGGACCGCGTCGAACAGATCGGCGTGGGCGCCGGTCGACTCGGTCGAGTAGTCCAGCGCCTCGATCGCGGCGCCGGGCCACGCGGCCCGCACGGAGCGGGCCACGCCGAGCCCCGGGGACGGGTTCACCCCGCTGTGTACCCCACTCACCACGACCGGCGGCCAGGCGCGCAACGGGACCTCCCAGGCGGGCGGACCTGCGGCGCGACCGGCAGTGCGGCCCAGGTCGGACGGACACGTGAGCTCACGGTAGGCAGCGCCGGACGGGGGCGGCAATCGGTCGAGCCAGCATGAGGTCCGGCCGATCGACGGGCCCGTTCCGACAATGTCCGCCCGGCAAAGTGTCCGCGCTCGGCCCCGGCCGCCGGGGTCAGCGGCGCACGTCGGCCGGGCCGCGGTGCAGCGGCAGGCCGGCGGCCTGCCAGGCCTCGACGCCGCCGGCCAGGTCGGTGGCGCGGTGCAGGCCGATCCGGCGCAGGCTCTCCGCGGCCAGGCTGGAGCTGTAGCCCTGACGGCACACCACGACGATCTCGACGTCGTAGCCGGTGGCCTCGGGGATGCGCGCGTCGCCGGCCGGATCGAGCCGCCACTCCAGCACGGTGCGGTCGATGACCAGCGCGCCGGGCAGTTCGCCGGTCTCGGCGCGCTGGGTCTCCGTGCGGGTGTCGACGATGAGGGCGCCGCGCCGGCCGGCGGCCGCGGTCTCGTGCGGGGTGTACCTCCGGACGCCCCGCCGGGCCTCGGCCAGGACGGCGTCGATGCCGGTCGCGTGCTGAACGATCACGACCCGATTCTGCCGGTTCGTGCTCATCCGCGCTCACCCCGGGCGGGGTGAGCGCGGATCGCTCAGAGGTAGCCGAAGGCGGGCGGGAAGACGAACACCACGATCCAGGCCCAGATCGCATACACCGGCAGGTAGCCGGTCTGCCAGCGCTCCAGGGCCGCGAACCGGGCGCGCCGGCGGATCAGGCCCAGCAGCAGCCAGGCCGACCAGGCGAGGTTGACCAGCAGGATGACGTTCTCGCCCAGCGCCGCCGCCTTGTTGGGGGTCGTGCCGTAGCCGGTGATGCGGCCGGTGATCTCCACCAGCACCAGCACGTCGATCACCAGCGCGCTGACCACGAGGGCGAGCTGGAGCCGGTCGAACAGGCCGGGCGGGGCCAGCGGGTCGCGGGCGGACAGCGAGTACAGCAGCAGCCCGAGGACCACGACGAGCAGCAGGTCGAACAGGATCAGCGCCTCCCGCTCGACGTTGATGCCGTGGCCGGTCCAGCCGACGGCGACGAGGAAGGCCAGCAGGACCGCCGTGAACAGTGGCGTGAAGAGCCGGGTGAGCACGGGGGCGATGTTCTCGACCACGCCCTGCTTGACCTCGACCAGCCAGCCGGCCACGACCAGCCCGGCCACGGCGCCGCAGGGCAGCAGCCACTGCGAGACGAAGGTCTCCGGGTCGACGCCGATCGCCGCGAAGGTGCCGACCACGAACCCGGTCAGCACGCCGCCGCCGAGGCCGAGCAGGGTGAAGTAGATGAAGCACTCACCGGTGAACCGGATGAAGTCCATCCGCCGGCGCGACGAGCGCAGGTCGTCGGCGACGTAGGCCAGGCCGACCACCAGCCACAGTGCGATCGGCAGGTGGATCACGGTCAGCACCACCGACTGGGAGTCCTCCGCGAGCGGATAGACGTTGGCCGCCACGGCGCCGAGCGCGAACAGCGCCACCAGCACCCCGATCAGCGCCGGGCGGGCCCGGCGACGCCAGGCCAGGAAGGCGGCCAGCCAGGGCAGCGCGAAGAGCCCGGCGTTGCGGCCGTAGAACGCGACGTCGTCGTCCAGGCGCATCCCGAACAGCTCGGGCGCCTTGATCGAGGCGGCCGCCCCGGCGGCGCAGGCGACCATCACGACCAGGTCGAGCCGGGACCGGCGGCGCTCGGTGGCCGGGCCACCGGTATCGCCGTCGAGCACCAGCTGCTTCCAGAGCCGCTCCGAGTGCTCGCGGGCGAACTCCCGGGACAGGTCGTCGAGGCTGCCCATGCGCTTGACCGCGACCAGGAACGCCTCGTCGGCGCGCAGCCCGGCCCCGATCAGCTCGTCGACCGAGCCGCGCAGGTGGTCCTCGAGCTCCTCCGCGTCGGACGGACCGAGCTCCCGCCGGCGGCGCACGTAGCGCCGCCACTGTTCGAACTGGCCCTCCAGCTCGTCCTGCTCGCCGGCCGTGGTCATACCCCGCCCTCCGGGATCGCGGTCAGCGGCCGGAAGTCGCCGGGGCCGGCCCAGATCTGGCGCAGCGCCGCCACGACCGTGTCCCACTGGCGGCGCTGCTCGGCGAGCTCGGCCATGCCGTCGCCGGTGATGCGGTAGTACTTGCGGCGCCGCTCGCCGGCGACCGCCTGCCAGTTCGCCTCGACGTAGCCGAGCCGCTCCAGCCGGTGCAGCAGCGGATAGAGCAGCCCCTCGGTCCAGTCCAGCTGCCCACCGGACAGCTCGTTGATCCGCCGGAGGATGGCGTAGCCGTAGCTCTCCCCCTCGGCCAGGATGCCCAGCACCATCGGCGTCGCCGAGGCGGCGACGAGATCCTTGGTCACCTTCACGCGGCCCCTCCCATTGACCCTAGAAGCACAATGCATCGTAGTTCTAGGTAAAGGCGCCGCACAAGGACTACGGGTTGTAGATCCGCTTGGCCCGCCCGCTCATCTCGGTGTTCTGGAATGCGACACACTCATAGCGGTCGCCGTGGTTGCGCAGCGTGTACGTCTGGAACTTGTCGAACGCGATCGGGCTCGCGGTGCCGATCCCGCCGGCGGTCACCACGACGGTCGTGGTGTCGTCGACCGCCCGCACGTTGATCGGCTTCACCACCATGCGGGTGCCCTGCTGCCACTTCGTGAACACGTCGTGGTGCGTCGCGGTGATCTCGGCCCGGCCGAACATCACGTCCCCCAGGAAGATCACGTAGGACGCGTCCTCGGCGAACTGCTCGCCGTAGCGCCGCGCGTCCCCGGCGTCCCACGCCTGCCGGACCCGGTCGAGGAAGCCCTCCACAGTGTCGGTCATCGCCATACCCTTCCAATAGAAATCGTTCCGATTGAAACTATATTTGTTGGAAAGATTTCACAAGGGGGTACGGTGGGCCCATGCCGAGGTCACCAGCGCCGATCCGCAGCGGCCGGGACGAGCCGCTCGGCTTCGTGATCGCCTCGGTCGGCCACGCCGCCGCCTCGGCGTTCGTGGCGGCGCTGGCCGAGACCGGGCTGCACCCCCGGCACTTCGCGGTGCTGCGGGAGCTGCGGGCCGGCGAGGCCCGGTCGCAACAGCAGCTGGCCCACGCCCTGGGCATTCCCGCCAGCCGGGTCGTGGGCCTGCTCGACGACCTGGTCGGCCGCGGATATGTCGCTCGGCGCGAGTCCCCGGCCGACCGCCGGGTCAAGCTGGTGACGCTGCTGGACACCGGCCGGGAGGTGCTCGATCAGCTGATCGTGCTCGCCGGCCGCTCGGAGGCCCGGGTCACCGCCGGGCTGTCCGAGGCCGACAAGTCCGAGCTGCGCCGCCTGCTCGGCATCGTCTACGACAACGTCGCCATCGAGGAGGACGGCGTCCGCGCCAGGGTCTGGTGATCCGCGCGGGGACGCCAGTGCATGAACTTGGCGTAGGCGACGACGAGGACCGCCAGGATCAGCAGCGCGCCGGTCAGGCCCACCGCCGCGACCAGCGGCCCGGCCAGCAGCGAGCCGACCACGATCCCGCCGATGCTCACCGGGAACGCCAGGCCGTAGGCGCGGCCCAGCACCTCCGGGTCGAGCGCCTGGGCCAGCAGCGTGTCGGCCGCGATCGTCACGACGATCCCGCCGGCGCCGGCGACCACGGACAGCAGCACCGCGGCGAGCGTCCACGGGACGACCGCGAGCAGCGCGCACGGCGCCGCCACCGCCAGCAGCGCGGCGCACACCGCGTATCGGGGCCGGTCGGCGACGAGCCGGGGGGCGATCGCGGCCCCGGCGAGGCCGCCGACGCCGTAGCCGGCCAGCAGGTAGCCGTAGCCGCCGTCACCGGCGCCGAGCCGCTGCGCGATGAGCAGCAGCAGCACGCTCAGCGCGCCGTACACCAGGCTGCCCACGGTGTCGGCGCCGACCAGGCGCAGCACGAACGGCTGGCGGCGCAGCGCGGTCGCGCCCTCGCGCAGCTCGTGCAGCACCGTCGCGGCCTTCGTGGTCTTCTCTGGGGGCGCGAAGAGCGCGCCGGCCGGCAGCGCGGCGACGATCACGGCCGACGCGGCGAAGGTCAGCGCGTTGCCCAGGAAGGCCGTGGCCGGCGAGCCGAGCACGAGCAGCACCGCGCCGGCGGCCGGGCCGGCGATGACCGACGCCGAGTCGATGACGCTGCGGGCGGAGTTGGCCGCGGCGAGCTCCGCGCCGCGCACCAGCCGGGGCAGCGTCGCGGCCACCGACGCCGGGTAGACGGCGGCCGCCGCCGTGGACAGCGCCGCGAGCACCGGCGCCAGCAGCACCGGCAGGCCGAGGCCGACGACCGCGGCCAGCAGCAGCATGAGCCCGGCCCGTGCGATGTCGGACCAGATCATCAGCCGGCGCCGGTCGTACCGGTCGGCCAGGACCCCGCCGAACGGGCTGAGCAGCACCATGGGCAGCACGCGGGCCGCGGTGGTGGCCGAGGCCCACAGCACCGAGCCGGTCCGGTCGTAGACGAACGCCACCAGGGCGAGGTTGTAGAGCCAGTCGCCGATCTGGGAGACGGCGAGGGCGGCCAGCAGCCGCCGCAGCAGCCGGTTGTGCCGCAGCACCGAGCGCATGGTCGCGTCCATGAGGGAGTCCGCCCTTCGGGTGGTGGCCGCCGGCGGCGACCGTTCCCTCTGAACTGTTCGCCTAAGGCGGCGGCCCGCGCATGAGGTGATTGCCGTATCCGCGCCGGCCGCACCGCCTTATTGACGCCTTATCGGCGAGCGACAGCCGCGGCCAACCGCCGACGCCCGGGTGCCGGACGCCCCCTCGCCGCAGTGCTCGACCGGCGCCTGGCCACCGGGACCACGGCGCTGCGCGTGCGGGGCTCCGCCGCCCCGCCCCGCGAGCCCCGCTGACCCCGGTCAGCCGGCCGGGCCGGTCGCCAGCCGTACCGTCGCGATGCGCTGCCGCCCCGCGCGGTCGACCACGGCCAGCCGGACCACGTCGCCCGGGTGGCGGGTGTCGAGCACCGTCGTGAGCGCGGACGCCGAGCCGACGGCCTGGCCGTCCACCGAGCGGATCACGTCGCCGGTGGTCAGCCCGGCGCGCTCGGCCGGGCTGCCGGAGATCACCCCGGTCACCGCCACGCCGCCCCCCGCCCCTTGCGCGTCCGCGGTCGACACGCCGAGCAGCGCGGTCGGGCCGATGTGGATCGTCGAGGACGCCTCGCCGGCCTGGATCTGCTGGGCGATGCCGATCGCGGCGTTGCTCGGGATCGCGAAGCCGGTGCCGCCCGCGCTCTGGTTCCGCTCGTCGATGAGGGCGGCGGTGTTGATGCCGATGAGCTTGCCGGTCCGGTCGACCAGCGGGCCGCCGGAGTCGCCGGGCCGGATGTCGGCGGCCACCTCGATGAGCCCTTCGAGCCGCCGCGAGCCGCCGCCGTCGGGGTCCTGGGCGTTGACCACGCGGTTCAGGCCGGTCACCTGGCCGGTCACCGCGGCCGGGGTACCGCCCGCGCCGCCGGCGTTGCCGACCGCGACAATCGGGTCGCCGACCTTGACCCGGGAGGAGTCGGCCAGGCTCAGCCGGGGCAGGCCCGCCGCCCCGGCCAGCTGGATCACGGCGATGTCGTGGGAGCGGTCGTAGCCCACGACGCTCGCCTGGAAGGTGCGGCCGTTGGCCACCGCGACGCCGCTGATCGACGTGGCGCCCGCGATCACGTGGTTGTTGGTCAGCACCAGGCCGGTCGCCGACAGCACCACGCCCGTGCCGGCCGCCCGGGAGTTGCGCAGCCCCAGGTCGCTGGTGATGTTGACGACGCTACGGTTCACCGACTGGACGATGGCCGCGGTGTCCAGCGGCGCCGCCGGCGCCGCCGACCCACCGGCCGACGCCGCGCCGGTGGGTTCGTCCGTGGTCGCGCCGGGCCGGGCGGGCGCGGCCGCGCCCGGCTGGGCGCCGCCGGTCGCCCGCGGGGCCGGCGGCTGGGCGCGCGCCCCGGCGAGCAGCACCACCCCGGCGACGCTGGCCGCGCCGGCCAGGCCGACCACCGCGGCGCCGCCGGCGACCCAGGCCAGCCATCGCCGGCCGCGGCGGATCGGCGACCACTGCGGCTCCGGCGGCCCGTGCCACTCCGGTGGCCGCGGGGGTGGCACCGGCCCGCCGTCCCAGCCGCCCCAGTGCTCGGGGCCGTACCACCCAGGGTCGCGGTCCGGCACGGCGGTGACCGGGACCGCGGTGACCGGGGTCGCGTTGTCGCGCGCGACCGCCACGCCCTGCGCAAAACGCGAAGCTGACATCCTGTGTCCCCCACCGCCGATCCGCCGTCACCCGCTACCTGCCACTACGGCTGCGGACCGGCAAATGGTTCGATACGGATCACGACTCGCGTTTCGGCGGCGGCGCGGCGGGTACCGCGGGTGCTCATGTGGCAAGCGATCAGGGGCATCCTGGCCGGTGCCGCCGCCGGCGCGGCGGGCACGACGGCGCTGAACGCGGCGACGTACCTCGACATGACCTGGCGCGGCCGGCCGGCCTCCAGCACGCCCGAGGAGACGGTCGAACGCCTCGCCGACAAGGCCGGGCACCCGGTCCCCGGCGAGGGCGAGACCCGCGACAACCGGCTGAGCGGCCTCGGCGCGCTGTCCGGCGCCGCCACCGGCGTGGGCATCGGCGCCGCGGTCGGCGCGCTGCGCGCGCTCGGCGTCCGGGTGCCGCCGGCCGCCGGCGCGGTCCTGGTCGGCGCCGCCGCGATGGCGGTCACCGACGGCACGATGGCGGCGCTGCGGGTGAGCGACCCGCGGACCTGGCCGGCCTCGTCCTGGCTGAGCGGCGCCGTGCCGCACCTGGCCTACGGCGCGGTCACCTGCGCCACCCTGGACGCGATCCTGGCCCGCCGGCGGGCGCTGCCCGGCCGCTGAGCCGGCCGGGCAGCGTGCGGCCCCGGTCACGTGCCGGCGGTCCAGGTGGTATCGGACGAGTAGCCGGCCTTGCCGTCGTCGTTGCGGTCGGTCAGGGCGTCGTGGATCACCCGGGCGGTCCCCCGCCATATCGGAAGCAACATCGATTTCCTCCCATCGTTGCTGGTCCCGGCCAAGGTAGGCGGGCGCGACGGGTGCGGGCATCGGTGCTAACACGGACCGGGGCGGGCCGGGCCTGTCGGGAAATGGGCAGCTCAAACGGCCACCGCGGCGCCTCGCAGGGCCTCGGGGCCGGGGCGCGTCCGGGCGCGGACATCGGCCCGGACGCGCGGCCCGATCAACCGGCGGCGGAACGGAAGGTCGGGTAGTAGCCGCCGGACTGCCCGGCGGCGGTGGGGTGGTAGGAGACGCTGATGTCGAGGATGTTCAGCGCGTGCAGCCACTTCTCGCCGTAGCTGCACAGCTGGTGCCCGACGAAGATCGAGCGCACGTCGGCGAACTTGAACCCGGCCGCGGTCGCGGCCGTCTTCGTGGTGTCGTCGAGCAGGTTGATGCCCTCGTCGAGCTTCGCGCGGGAGTTCGCGCTGAGCCCGATGCAGACCGTGCCGAGCTGGTAGAACACCGGGTAGCCGACGACCACGACCCGGGCCGAGGGCGAGCGGGACCTGATGCCGTTGTAGACGGCGGCGAGCTTGGCCGGCAGCTCGTTGCGTACCTTGTTCTCCGCCGTCTGCACGGCGGCGACGCAGTCGGACTCGCCGAGCAGCACGCAGGTGGTCATGATGCTGGAGAATCCGATGTCGTTGCCCCCGATGGTGACGCTGACCAGGGTGGTACTGCTGGACAGCGCCGCCAGCTGGCTGTTGACGACGTCGGCGGTGGTCGCGCCGGAGCAGGCGACCGAGCGGTACGAGGCGGGGTGGACGTTGGCGTTGTACAGCACCGGGTAGGCGTTGTTGCTGCGCTGGCACGAACCGCTCTCGGAGGTGTAGCTGTCCGCGCCGACACCGGACGCGTAGGAGTCACCGAGAGCGATGTACCGGTCGGAGGCGGACGCGTGGGCGGGCGCCGCGAGGGCGAGCGTGGTGCCTAAGCCGGCCACCACGCTCAGGGCGAGGGTAACGAGACGGGATCTCCGCACTTCGCACTCCTGTTGCTGGAGGGGTGTGTCCGGAGATTGATATCAAGCTATGAAGGCGGAGAGGAAGATCGACTTACGCCACCTGATCAGAGGGACTTATCCGCGCAACCCGCGCGGTTAGGGCATGAGGAGCCGGGTGCAGATGGTCTCGAGCGCCGCGGTGGCGTGCGGGTTGCGCCGGAGGTGCGGGGTGCGGGCGGCGTCGTTGGCGATGCCGAGGACGGCGTGGACGCGGGCGCGCGCGTGCGTGGGATCGACGCCGGGCCGGTCGGCGCGCAGCAGGTGGACCCACTCGCTGATGTAGTCGTGCTGGGTCTGGCGGGCCCGGTGCTGCCCGGCGCCGGGCAGGTGCCCGATCTCGGTGATGAGCAGGCTGACCAGGTCGTGGTTGGCGTGCGTGAAGGCGAGGTAGGAGCGCACGAGCCGGTGCAGCGCCTCGATCGGGCTGCCGGCGGTGCGGTAGGCCGCGGACAGGTCGGTGAACAGCACGGCGGCGCCCCGGTCGAACGCCGTGTTCAGCAGGTCGATCTTGCTCGCGAAGTGGTTGTAGATGCTGGGCCCGGCGATGCCGACGGCGGCGCCGATGTCGTCGTTGCCGACCGCGGCGTAGCCGTGCGCGGCGAACAGCCGGACCGCCTGCATGAGCAGCGCCTCGCGGCGGGAGTCGGGCACGAGCCCGGCCGGCGCCGGGCCGGGCGGGGCCCCGGGCAGGCCGGCCGGCACCGGGCTGTCGAGCACGGCGGCGGCCAGGCCGGCGAGCAGCTCGTCGTGCTCGGGCCGGGGCAGCTCGAGGCGGTGGAACGAGGGGCTGGTCAGCACCGCGACCAGGCACCGGGCGAGCAGGTCGGCGGCCGGGCCGCCCAGCTCGGGGCGCAGGTCGCGGACCCGGGCGGCGAGGCCGCGCTCGACGGCGTTGATGCCGGCGAGCACGGCGGCGCGGTCGTCGGCGGGCAGGTGCCGGGCCTCGCGCTGCCAGAGCACGCCGAGGTGCCGCTCGTCCAGGGCCAGCGCGGCCAGCCGGCGCAGCGCCGCGGCCCGGTCGCCGACGTCGAGATCGTCGACGAGCTC
This sequence comes from Dactylosporangium sp. CA-092794, assembly GCF_050948465.1. Lineage (NCBI taxonomy): Bacteria > Bacillati > Actinomycetota > Actinomycetes > Micromonosporales > Micromonosporaceae > Dactylosporangium > Dactylosporangium sp. CA-092794. The sequence continues at coordinate 7,087,389 of NZ_CP192044.1, forward strand.
CCGCAGCGGCGCCACGCCGGCGGCGATGACCTCGCGCAGCAGGTGCTGCTTGCCGGGGAAGTGCCGGTAGAGCGCGGACGGCCCGATGGCCACGGCCTCGGCGATGTCGCCGACGCCGACCTGGTCGTAGCCGCGGCGGACGAACAGGTCGGCCGCCGCGGCGAGGATGAGCGTGCGCCGGTTGCGCGGCCGGGTGCCGCGGGCCGGAGCGGCCGGCGGGTTGTTCGTGGTCAACTATCGAACCTTCACTTACGGATCGGTCAGCCTTGACTGGCGCAGCATACACGATGATAGTGATTGGCAGCACGCTTCCAGACATTCACTAAGGAAGGAGGGAGGGCTCGTCATGCCGACCGTTGCGAGCACCCTGCGCACCACCGCCCGGCGGGTCCCCGGCGCCGCGGCGCTGAGCTTCGGCGAGCGCACCTACACCTACGCCGAGCTGGACACCGCCGTCGACCGCACCGCCACCGCGCTGGCCGGGCTCGGACTCGGCAAGGGCGACCGGTTCGCCCTGATGGGCACCAACTCCGACCGGTTCGTGATCGCGTTCTACGCGGCGCTGCGGCTCGGCGCGATCGTCGTGCCGGTCAACCCCACCGCCGCGCCGCCGGAGCTGCGCTACCTGCTGGAGGACTCCGGCGCCGCCGTGCTCGCCCACGACCCCGCGCTGGCCGCCACCGCGCGCGCCACCCCCGCGAGCACCAAGCAGGTCCTGGCCCTCGACGAACTGGCCGCGCTGTCCGCCGCGACGGACCCCGCCCCGGTCCCCGACACCGTCGCCGAGACCGACGACTCGCTGATCCTCTACACCTCCGGTACCACCGGAAAACCCAAGGGCGCCCTGTTCGACCACCACCGCACCACGTGGGTCGCGTTCAACACCGTGGCCACCTGCGGCATGCGCGTCGGCGACCGGTTCCTGCACGTGGCGCCGCTGTTCCACGCCGCGCAGCTGTGCATCATGCTCGTCCCCGGCACCATGATCGGCGCCAAGCACGTGATCCTGCCCGCCTTCCAGCCCGCCGCGGTGCTCGACGCCATGGAGGCCGAGCGGATCACCATGTTCTTCGGCGTGCCCACCATGTACCAGTTCCTGCTGCGCCACCCCGGCGCGGCCGAGCGCGACCTGTCCGCGTGGCGCACCGGCCTGTTCGGCGCCGCGCCCATGCCGCCCTCCGCCGTCCAGCGGCTCACCGAAACCTGGCCCCGGGTCAACTTCATCCAGCTCTGCGGGCAGACCGAGGGCGGCCCCGGCGGCATCTACTGCGACGTCGACCAGGTCAAGGCCCGCCCCGACGCCAGCGGCCGCCAGCCCCTGCCGCTCACCGAGGCCCGGGTGGTCGACCCCGAGGGCAACGACATCGCGCCCGGCGGCGTCGGCGAGCTGCTCCTGCGTGGCGAGACCATCATGAAGGGGTACTGGCACAAGCCCGCCGAGACCGCCGACGCCCTCCGCGACGGCTGGCTGCACACCGGCGACCTCGCCCGCCTCGACCCCGACGGCTACCTGACCCTGGTCGACCGCCTGAAGGACCTCATCATCACCGGCGGCCACAACGTCTACTCGGTCGAGGTCGAGAATGCCCTGGCCGCCCACCCGCACATCACGGACGTCGCCGTCATCGCCCGCCCCCACCCCGACTACGGCGAGAGCATCATCGCCGTCATCACCCCCGCCGCCGGCACCACCCTGACGCTGAGCGACGTCAAGGCCTTCTGCGCCGACAAGATCGCCGACTACAAGATCCCGCACGACGTCGTCATCGACACCATCCCCCGCAACCAGTCCGGCAAGATCCTCAAACAGCGGCTGCGCGAGCAGCACGCCGCCGCCGCGGAGCGCTGAGCATGCCCACGACCGAAGCCGCACGATTCAACGCCGCGTTACCGTCACTGGCACCGCGGTACCACCAACTCGGCATCCACGTCGTCGAACTCTCCGAACGGCACGTCGTCGCCACGGTGCCCCTGGAGGGCAACGTCAACCACTTCGGCGCGATGTTCGCCGGCGCCCTGTTCGGCGCGGCCGAGCTGCTCGGCGGCGCGCTGTTCACCGCCGGCTTCGACTTCGCCACCGCCTACCCGCTGGTGCAGGAGTTCACCATCCGCTTCCAGCGCCCGGCCCGCACCGACGTGACCGCCCGCGCCCATCTCGACGCGGACACCGTCGCCCGGCTCCGCCGCGAGCTGGCGGAGGCGGGCAGGACCTCGTTCACGATGGACGCGGAGCTCACCGACGCCTCCGGCGAGGTCGTCGCGGCGACCACCGCCGTCTACCAGTTCCGGACCGCCGACCGCAGCACCCGCACGTGAATCACGGCGTCCTTGACGTCATACCAGTGCCGATTCCGGAGGCCGAGTGCGGAGCCGCGCAGGTGTTCGAGTCGGACCGTTGGACGTGCCGGGCCGATCAGGCGGCTGGTGTGTCGAGGTCGGACATGTCCAGCACGAAGCGGTAATGGACCTCGCCGGCGGCAAGCCGGTCCAGGGCTGTCTCGACGTCGCTTGAGGGGAGGACTTCGACATCAGCGGCGATCCGGTGCTCGGCGCAGAACTCGAGCATCTCGACGGTCTGCCGCAGGCCGCCCGTGCCGGAAGAGGTGAGCCTTTTCCGGCCGGCGCCGAGTTCCCACAGTTTCGGCCCGACGAGCAGGGGATTGCCGAGCACGCACAGCGTGCCGTCAAGGCCCAGCATGCCGATCAGCGGTGTGAGCTCGTGGTCGGCCGAGATGGTGTCGAGGATGAAGTCGAAGCGGCCGCGCGCGGCGGTGACCTGGGCGTCGTCGGTGGTGACGAGAAGCTCGGTGGCTCCGAGGCCCTTGGCGTCCTGCGCCTTGTTTCCGCTTCGGCTCAGGACGGTGACCTCCGCGCCCAGCGCGGCGGCGAGTTTGACGGCGAGGTGGCCCAACCCTCCGAGACCGGCGACGGCGACACGGCTGCCGGGGCCGACGCCGACGGCCCGCATGGGCTCCCAGACGCTGACGCCGGCGCACATGAGCGGCGACGCCGCGGCCGGGTCAAGCCCCGCGGGCAGGTGGAAGGCGAACTTCTCGCGCAGCACGTACTCGCGGCTGTAGGCACCCTTCGTGGGGGTACCGTCGATGCGGTCGATGCCACCGTACGTGGTGGTCGGGCGGTTGTAGCAGTAGTTCTCCTGCCCGGCCAGGCACATGGCGCACTCGCCGCACGAGTCGATGATCGTGCCGATCGCCACCCGCTCGCCGACAGCGAACCCGGTGACCGCCGGGCCGACGGCGACCACGACGCCGGTCGCCTCATGCCCGGGCACGAGGTCCTGCTCGCCGAGCATCCCGTGGATGCGGTGCAGGTCGCTGTGGCAGACGCCGCAGTAGTCGATGCGCACGGCGATGTCGTCCCGACGCAGGTCGCGCCGCTCGATGGTGACGCGGGTCAGCGCGTTGGTGGCCGGGTGAAGGCTCTGCCAGCCGGTGGTCGTCCTCATGTGCGGTCCTTCTCCTCGAAACGGAATATGGGTTCACTATAACACTATCCTGAAGCCAGATTCCGGTTTAGTACACTGATGCCAATGGCCTCACGACCGAACCCCTCGCCCGCCTCCCGTGCCCCGCGCCGGGACGCGCTCCGCAACGATGCGATCCTCATCAATGCGGCCCGCGCGGTCTTCGCCGAACAGGGACCGCAAGCCAGCATGGAATCCATCGCATCCCGCGCCGGCCTCGGCGTCGGGACGATCTACCGGCGGTTCGCGAGCAAAGATGCGCTGCTCGATGCCATCGCTCAGCTCTTCATCGAGGAGTTGGACCAAGCCGCCGCGGCCGCGCTCGAGGACCCGGACCCCGGCGCCGGACTCGAACGCTTCCTCGAGTTCGTCGGAGTCTTCAACGCCGAAAAACGACGCTACGCCGCCGCCTTGACCGACCGGGTCTCCGGCGACGACGTGAGCGCGCAGACGGCGGAAAAGGTCCGTCAGCTGACGGCGAAGGCGGTCGACGCGGGGATGCTCGCGCCGGGCGTGACCGGCAACGACATCAAGGCGCTCATCATCGCGCTCCGAGGGGTCGTCGCCGCTTCGCTCGACGGAGACGACGCCGCTTGGCGCCGCTTCCTTCGTATCCACCTCACCGGACTCCGCACCGGCCGATGACACGGAGGCCGGGCGGCGGCCGGCCCGGGAGCCCTCGCTCCCGGGCCGGTGAGCGGGTCAGGTGCCGTAGACCTGGAACGTGAACAGGGAGTAGCCCCATTGGGTGGCGCGGGTCGTGCCGTAGATGCGTACGTATCGGCCTGAGGCGGACAGGGCGGTGTTGTCGTCTTCGCCGCCGTTGCCGCCGGTGACGGATCGGGCGGTGGTCCAGGTCGTGCCGTTGGCTGAGGTCTGGATCTGGTACGCCGAGCCGTAGGCGGCCTCCCAGAGCAGCCGGACCCGGTCGATGGTGTGCGTGGCGCCGAGGTCGACCTGGATCCACTGCGGGTCGGCGAACGCGCTGGACCATCGGGTGGTGCTCGACGCGTCGACCGCGTTGGACGCCGGGAAGTTCGCGTTCTCCACGCTGGAGGCGGTCGCCGGGTGGTTCAGGGCCAGGTCGGCCGGGGGCGGGGGTGGCGGGGGCTGGGTGCCGACCGAGCAGTCGCCGGTGCCCTGGGCGGCGTAGCGGATGCCGCCCAGTAGCAGGGTCCGGAAGCCCGCCTCGCTGTAGCTTGCCGGTGTGTGGCCCATGCCGGTGTAGAACGAGCGGCCGCCGTCGTAGGCCCGGCACCAGGTGTTGGGGTGGTCGGCGCCCATCGTGCCGCCGCTGTACGTCGATTCGTCCAGGGTGGTCAGCACGTGTACCTGCGGGCGGGGGTTGGTGCGGTAGTTGTACCACTCGTCGGTGCGCGACCAGGCGGCCGGCAGGCCGGCCGTGGCGGGGTGGGCCGGGTCGGCGATGCGGACCGTCGCGGCCTGGATCGCCGGGTGGCTGGCGAAGTACGCGCCGACCAGGTTGCCGTACCAGGCCCAGTCGTACTCGGTGTCGGCCGCGGCGTGCACGCCGACGTAGCCGCCGCCGGCGCGGATGTAGTTCTCGAACGCGGTCTGCTGGGCCGCGTTGAGCACGTCGCCGGTGGTGGACAGCCAGATGACCGCCTTGAACCGGGCCAGGTTGGCGGCGGTGAAGGCGTTGGCGTCCTCCGTGGCCTCGACCGCGAAGTTGTTCGCGGCGCCGAGCTGCTGGACGGTGGTGATGCCGGTCGGGATCGAGTCGTGGCGGAAGCCGGCGGTCTTGCTGAACACCAGCACCGTGAAGTCCGGTGCGGCGTGGGCCGGCACGCCGGTCAGGCCGAGCGCGGCCAGGACGAACACAAGGCAGAAGGCCAGTCTTCGCAGCATGGTTCGGTGTCTCCTCTCAGGAGCCGTAGACCTCGAAGCTGAACAGGGAGTAGCCCCACTGGGTGGCGCGGGCCGTGCCGTAGATGCGCACGTACCGGCCCGAGGCGGACAGGCCGGTGTTGTCGTCCTCGCCGCCGTTGCCGCCGGTGACGGACCGGGCGGTGGTCCAGGAGGTGCCGTTGCTCGAGGTCTGGATCTGGTACGCCGAGCCGTAGGCCGCCTCCCAGAGCAGCCGGACCCGGTTGATGCTGTAGGTGGCGCCCAGGTCGACCTGGATCCACTGCGGATCGGAGAAGGCGCTGGACCACCGGGTGGTGGCCGACCCGTCGACCGCGGCCGATGCCGGGTAGGTGGCGGCCTCGGTGCTCGACGCCGTCGCCGGCTTGTTCAGGGCCAGGTCGGTCGCCGGGGCGGCGCCGGTGGCGAACGTGAAGCTGTCCAGGTCGAACAGCGCGGCTGTGCCGGTACCGGCGAAGGTGAGGTACAGCGAGGTGGTGCCCGCCGGCGCGCCGGAGATGGTGCCGCTCACCGTCGTGAACGTCTCCCAGCCGCCGGTCGGCGCCACGGCGGCCGAGCCGATGACCGTGCCGGTCGGCGAGCCGGTGCGCAGCTGCAGCGTGCCGCCGGTACCACCGGAGGAGACCCGGGCGGTGAACGACGTGGCGTTGTTGAGCTTGTAGGGGTCGAACTCGATCCAGTCGCCGTTGTTGATGTCGCCGACGGTCTGCCCGCCCTCGGCCGCGGTCTTGGCGAACTTGTTGATGCCCGACGACGTCTTGAAGTGCTCGGCCTGCCGGTGCTTGGGCGCGAGGATGTTCTGCGCGTGCGTGGTCAGGCCGCCGTTGTCGGTGTACTGCGCGTCGAAGATCGGGAAGATGTTCGCCGCGTCGTCGTGCTCGCCGTCGACCGGGATGGTGATCGTGCCCGAGCAGCCGGTCTGCGAGCTGATCTGGTGCGCGTGCTGGTCGTGGCCGAGCACGTAGTTCATCGTCACCCGGGAGCAGTCGACGGTGCCGTCCTCGGGGTCGGTGACGGTGACGCTCCACGGCACCGCCTCGCCGAAGGCCGCCAGCTGCCCGGAGGCCGGGCTGGTGACGGTGACGGTGGGCGCGGTGTTGCCGACGCTGATCGGCACGCTGGCCGTGCCGGTGGCGCCCTGCGGGTCGCGGACCGTCAGGGTGGCGACGTAGTTGCCGTTGGTGGAGTACGTCTTGGCCGGGTTCGCCGCGGTCGACGTGGTGCCGTCGCCGAACGCCCACGAGTAGGTCAGCGCGCCGCCCTCCGGGTCGGTCGAGCCGGCCGAGGAGAAGGTCACGGTCAGCGGCGCCGCGCCCGAGGTCTTGTTCGCGCTCGCGACGGCGGTCGGGGCGCGGTTGCCGCCGGCGCCGACGTAGTCGTAGCGGTACAGCGCCGAGTTGGCGTCGCCGTTGAAGTACCCGGTGCCGTAGTCCAGCACGTAGAGCGACCCGTCCGGACCGAACTGCATGTCCATGACCTGCTTGCCGTTCCACGGGAAGGTGTCGATCGCGCCCGGCGAGCCATCCGCGTTGACCTTCACCGGCTTGATCCAGCCGCGGCCGAACTCGCCCGCGAAGAACATGCCGTCCAGCGCCGCCGGGAACTTCGTGGCCGAGGCGTTGGCGGCGTCGTAGTGATACACCGGGCCGCCCATCGGCGACTCCGAGCCGCTGCCGAACTCCGGCGGGCTGCCGGCATCACCGGCGTAGCGGATCCAGGCCGGCTTGGCCGGCGGCAGGGTGGTCAGGCCGGTGTTGCGGAACGAGTTGTTCGTCGGGCCGCCCGCGCAGTTGAACTTCGGGCCCGTCGCGTTGGTCGCGAAGTCCCACTCGTTGTAGGTCTCCGTGGTGGTGTTGGTGCCGGTGCAGTACGGCCAGCCGAAGTTGCCCGGCGCGGTGATCCGGTCGAACTCGACCTGGCCGGACGGGCCGCGGTTCGCGTCGGTGGTGCCCGCGTCCGGGCCGTAGTCACCCAGGTAGACCACGCCGGTCGCCTTGTCGACGGTCATCCGGAACGGGTTGCGGAAGCCCATGGCGTAGATCTCGGGCCGGGTGCCGGCGGTCCCGGGCGCGAACAGGTTACCGGCCGGGACCGAGTAGGTCCCGTTCGCGTTCACCTTGATCCGCAGCACCTTGCCGCGCAGGTCGTTGGTGTTGCCGGCGGTACGCTGCGCGTCGTAGGCGGGGTTGCGGTTCGTCCGCTCGTCCAGCGGGGCGTAGCCGTTCGACTCGAACGGGTTGGAGTCGTCCCCTGTGGACAGATACAGGTTGCCGGCCGCGTCGAAGTCTAGGTCGCCGCCGACGTGGCAGCACATGCCGCGGCTGGTCGGCACCTCCAGGACGGTCACCTGGCTGGCCAGGTTGACGGTGTAGTCGGCGTTGAGCGTGAACCGGGACAGGCGGTTGACCCCGGTCCAGGTGGTCCAGTCGGCGGCGGTACCGCTGGCCGGCGCGTCGCCCGCCGGCGTGCTCAGCGGCGGCGCGTAGTACAGGTAGATGTAGCGGTTGCCGGCGAAGTTCGGGTCCGCCGCGACGCCCTGCAGCCCCTCCTCGTCGTGCGTGTACACCGGAATGGTCGCGATGACCGCCGTGTTGCCGGCCGCGTCGGTCCGCCGCAGCGTGCCGTCCCGGGCGGTGTGCAGCACCGACCGGTCGGGCAGCACCGAGATGGCCATCGGCTCGCCGGTCTCGGCGACCCCCTTCGCGAGGGTCACCTGCTGGAAGTCCGCGGCGTTGATGGCCGCCGCGGCCGGTGCCGCCGGCGCGGCGAGGACCCCGAGTCCCGCGGCCACCGGCAGCAGGGCGACCGCCATGGGCCGCCATCGTTGGTTTGCGTACTGTCGCCTCACTGTGTCCCTTCCTGACCGCATTCGCCAGGCAGGGCGCGCGCCGCCGCGCCACAACCGGGGCCGGCCGCACCGCGACCACCGGGATCGAGCCACTCCGCCGTCCGCGCCGACGGATCATGCAGAGAGCGCTCTCCCAAGCCCGTGCGAGCCAGACTAGGAGCTATCGATGGATGTGTCCAGATGTTTCGACGAGATCCGCCGAACTTCTGCCGGATCAGCAAAAAGTCGACCGCCAGGCGGCACGGCGGCACGGTCGGCGGTAAGCGTGCGCCAACTGCGTCGCCGCCCGCCCCTCTGCGCTCCGCGAACCCCGGCTCAGCGACCGGAAGTCTCCGCGATCATGCACAACCGGCGTCGACACCAACGGTTTTTCATGACGCTTCTATAGGGAAGGTGATCGGGCCCGGGGTTCGTGATCCGCTAGGTTCGATGCCGGTGATCTTGGATGACTCTTCCGTGATCTGACCACCGTGTGGTGTGTCTTTCGCATGACGTGTCGACAAGGTCACCGGCGTCGGCCCAGCTCGCTGTCCCTTGGCCTGATCAGAAGCCTGTCCGTGCTCAACCACGTGACTCATCACAGATGTGCCATGGCCAGCACCGTGTTCCCGGGCCGACGCCGTTGCAACGGCAGCGCTCATGGAAGGAACCACCGTAATGACCATGGTGACAGATCGTCGGGGCCGGCGTCGCCGGGCAGCGCCCGCCGGCCAGGGCGGCCGGGCTGTGTCCACCGCGTGGGTGGTCGGGGTCGACACCCACACCGACACCCACACCGCGACCCTGGTCGACGAGGTGAGTGCGGTCCTGGCCCAGACCGAGGTCCCGGCCACCCCGGCCGGCTACGCGCAGGTGCAGGCCTGGGCGCAGCGGCAGATCCCGGCCGGGCAGCGGATGTTCTGGGCGGTGGAGGGCACCCGTTCGCACGGGCACGGCCTGACCCGGCACCTGCAGGCCGCCGGGTACCGGGTCGTGGAGGCCGTGAAACCCGAGCCGGCCCGCCGGCGGCGGGGCAAGTCCGACCCGATGGACGCCACCCACGCCGCCCTGGCCGCGCAGGCCGTGGAGCGGGACCCCGCCGCCCGGCACGCCGAACCCCGCGCCGACGGCCGGCGGGAGGCGCTGCGGATGCTGCTGGTCACCCGCCGGCACGACTCCGACGTGCGCACCGCCACGGTCAACCTGTTCAAATCGCTGCTGCTCGGCGCCGGGCAGCTGCGCGAGACGCTGCGCGGGCTGACTACCACCCGGCAGGTCCGCGCCGTGGCGGGCCTGCCCGACGACCCGGCCGCCGACCTGGAGACCCGGGTCCGGCTGCAGGCCCTGCGCCGGGCCGCGGCCACCATCGCCGAGCTGGACCGGGCCATCGCCGCGGCCGAGAAACAGCTCGCCGGGCTGGTCAAGCAGGCCTGTCCCGGCCTGCTCGACCAGCCCGGCGTCGGCCCGGTCACCGCCGCGACCCTGCTCACCGTCTGGTCCCACCACGGCCGTATCCACAGCGAGGCCGCGTTCGCCGCGATCGGCGGGATCAGCCCCCTACCAGCCAGCTCCGGCCGGGTCGTCCGGCACCGGCTCAACCGCGGCGGTGACCGCGCCCTCAACACCGCCCTGCACACCATCGTCACCGCCCGCCGGCGGATGAAACACCCACCAACCAGCGACTACATCACCCGCCGCACCACCGAAGGCCTCTCCAACAAAGAAATCCTTCGATGCCTCAAACGCTACGCCATCCGCCAGCTCTACCGCTTCCTGGAAGCCAACGCCGTCGACGCTTGACAAAACCCTTCACAGATCACGGAGTGTTGATGTACACCCGTGTACCGAAAGTCTCCGGGATCATGGCAAACCCGTAGCTCGGCCGCCGCGGGCATCATGATCACGGAGACATACATCCGGCCCCGGCCACCCGAGTTCCGCAGTTCGGGGCTTGATCTAGATACCGTTTGAGGCGTTAGCGCTGGTCGCGGGGTTGGCGAGCCGCCCCTGAGCGGAAGATGCCTAGTAACACGCTTCGGCTGACTACTGAGCGTTGAGCTGGGCCGATAGGTATATGATCTAGAGCTGTGTATGTACGAACGACATCACGGCGGACCAAAGACGGCAGCGAGGTGCGGTATCTACAGCTCGCGCACAACGAGTGGGACGCGGACGCCGGGCGGTCGCGGCCGCGGATCCTGTTCTCCTTCGGCCGTGAGGACCAGCTCGACCGCACCGGGATCGAGCGGCTGATCGGCGCGTTGTCCCGGCTGCTGGACCCGGCCTCGGCCGCTGCGCTGACCGCGCCGGCCGATCTGGCGGTCACCGGCTCGCGGCCGCTGGGCGGGACGTTCATCCTGGACGCGTTGTGGCGCAGGCTGCGGATCGATGCGGCGGTCACCACCGCGCTGGCCGGGCGGCGGCTGGATGCGGCGGCGACCGAGCGGGTGCTGTTCGCGCTGGTCGCCAACCGGGCCCTGGCCGCCTCCTCCAAACTGGCCGCGACCGGCTGGATCAGCAACGACGTGCACATCGACGGGCTGGCCGAAGTCTCCGACGACGCCTGCTACCGGGCGATGGACGCGCTGGTCGACGTGGACGCGCGCGTGGCCGAGCAGGTCTACTTCGGGGTGACCGATCTGCTGAACCTTGAGGTCGACCTGCTGTTCTTCGACACCACCAGCACCTACTTCGAACTCGACGAACCCGATGAGCCGGTATGGCGCGACGAGCACGGCCGCGTGGTGGACGCCGGCGATCCGGTCGCGGTGCGGCACGCGGGGTTCCGCTCGTTCGGCAAGTCCAAGGACTCCCGTGACGACCTGCCGCAGGTCGTCATCGGCATGGCCGTCACCCGCGACGGTATCCCGGTGCGGGTGTGGTCCTGGCCCGGATCGACGGCCGACAGCAAGCTGATCCGGCAGGTCAAGAACGACATGCGCGCCTGGTCGCTGTCCCGGATCGTGTGGGTCGCCGACCGTGGCTTCTCCTCATCGGGCAACCGCCGTGAGCTGATGCGCGGCGCCGGCGGCTACATCATCGGCGAGAAGCTGCGCTCGGGGTCACCGGAGGTGCAGGCCGCCTTGTCCCGGCAAGGCCGCTACCAGCACGTCCGCGAGAACCTCCAGGTCAAAGAGGTCAACATCGGCTCCGACGACCGGTTCGTGCTCTGCTACAACCCCGAGCAGGCCGTCCGCGACGCCGCCACCCGCGAGCGGATGATCGCCCAGCTGGAGCAGGCGATCGCCGGCTCGGACACGCTCACCGGCACCGAGCGCGCGAAGCTGGAGGGCGTCATCTCCACCAAGCCGCACCTCAAGCGGTTCCTGCGCACCACGCCCGGCGGGCTGCTGCGCATCGACAAGAAGAAGATCGCCGCCGAGGAGAACCTGGACGGCAAGTACCTCCTTCGCTGCTGCGACCCGAACCTGTCCAGCGAGGACATCGCCCTGGGCTACAAGCAACTGCTCGAGGTGGAACGCGGCTGGCGCGACATGAAACAGATCATCGACCTGCGCCCGATCTACCACCGGCTAGAGGAGCGTATACGCGCCCACGTGCTGCTGTGCTGGCTGGCGCTGCTGCTCATACGCGTTGCGGAGAACACCTCCGGACAGACCTGGCAACGCATCCGCACCGAGGCCGACCGGCTGCACGCCGTCACCTTCACCGGCCCGGCCGGCACCTTCCGGCAGACCACCGAGCTCACCAAGACCCAGCGCGACCTGTTCACCGCGCTCGCAATCGACCCGCCCAAGCGAGTCCAGGCCGCCATCCCAGCCGCCTGACCGCCGAACCCCAGGTCAAGACCTCGCCACGGCCTCCGACCGCCTAGACACACGCCCCGTCACCAGCCGAGGGCGCATTTCCGCACGTCACCAACCGGATCCGCGGCCTATTCAACACCCCTACCTGCGGAACTCGGGGGCCATCGCAGATCGGATTGCGCCCGACGGGTGGGGCCGGCCGCGGGCCGCCGGTGTCCCACACGTCGGGCGCTGCCGCCGCACCCCGATCATCGGCGCCGGCGCTCTCGTAGGGCTCGGTTCCGCGCGGCCCGCGGTGTCGACGACGGCGACGGCCAGGGCGGCTGGACCGCGATCGATGGGCAAGGGGCCGCCGAACGCCCCGCGGGGGGTGCAACCCGGATGGTGGGTCGGGTGCACCTAATAGGCGAGGAGGTGCGGATGGCCGGCGGGGAAGACGAAGAGCAACGGCAGTTCCGGGAGTACTTCACGGCCCGGCACGACACTGTCCGGCGCACGGCCTACGTGCTGTGCGGGGACTGGCACTGGGCCGACGACCTGACCCAGAGCGCGTTCATGCGGCTGGCGATGAGCTGGCGCAAGGTGCGCGACCGCGGCGCGCTCGACGCGTACGTGCGGACGTGCCTGGTGCGGGCGTACCTGTCCGAGGCGCGGCGGCACTGGCGGCGGCGGGAGTCCAGCGTCGCGGAGCCGCCCGAGCGGGCGGCGCCGGGCGGGGAGGACGGGGCCGAAGGGCGGCTGGCCTTCGCGGCGGCGCTGCGGCGGCTGGCGCCGCGGCAGCGGGCGGTGCTCGTCTGCCGGTTCTACCAGGATCTCGACGTCGATGCCACGGCGGCGGCGCTCGGCTGTTCGGCCGGGACTCCCAAGGGTCGATAGATGCTACCGTCAACGTTATCCGGTAGGGACATTGATCGGTAGGTGTTTCTGATGGTACGGCGAACCCCCCGCCCTCGGAACCAGGTGCGGTTCGACACCAAGGCTGACCTGCTCGCCGGCGGCGCCGAGGTGCGCTCCGCGCGGTACCAGCGGGCCAGTCAGGACAAGAAGGAACAGGGCAAGAGCGTCACCGACCAAGGCAAGCTGAACAAGGCCGAGATCAGCCGGTATTCCTGGACCGAGGCGGATTCGTTCACCGACAACGACCGCTCGGCGTCACGGTATGCGACCAAGGAGCGGCCGGATTTCGAGCGGCTGATCGAGGGCATCCAGGCCGGCAAGTTCGACGTCCTGGTGATCTGGGAGATCTCCCGCAAGGAACGCGACTTGGCGGTGTATGTCAAGATCCGCGACATGTGCACCGCGATTGGGCTGTACTTCTGGCTGGTCGGCGGGGTGCTGTACGACTTGCGGGACAAGAACGACCGGATGATGCTGGGCTTCCAGGCGGTGCAGGCGGAGTGGTTGGCCGACTCGATCCGCGACAACGTGCTGCGCGGCATCGTCGGTGCGGCCGAGGCGGGCCGCCCGCACGGGCGGGTGGCCTACGGGTACCGGCGCATCTATCACCAGCGCACTCGGGCCCTGGAGCGTCAGGAGTTGGATACCGAGATCCGTGAGGCGACCGGCCGGGACGGCGCGGTGACGAAGTACAGCAACGCTGGGATCGTGGAGGAGATCTTCGACAAGGTGGGCTCCGGCACCCCGCTGATCGTGGTCGAGCGCGATCTCAACAACCGCGGCATCCCATCACCGCAGGGGGCGCAGTGGCGGCGCGGCATCATCCGGAAGATTGCGATGAACCCGGCGTACATCGGCAAGCGGGTCCTGCGTGGGGAGATCGTCGGAGAAGGGATCTGGCCGGCGATCGTGGACGAGGAGACGTACTGGGCGTGTGTGCGGCTGTTGGAGGACCCGTCGCGGGTCACGACGAAGCCGGCGCGGGCGGTTTACCTGCTGTCCTACATCGTGACCTGCGGAGTGTGCGGTGGTCAGGTGTCGTGTAGCCGCGGGCAGCCCAAGCGGCGTATCGGCGCGTACTACCGGTGCCTGCCCCGCAACTGCGTGCGGGTGAAGATGGAGCCGTTGGACGAGTTGGCGGAGCGGGCGGTGGTGGCCTGGTTGGCGCAGCCCGAGGTGTTCGACCTGCTGTCCGGTGGTGAGGACGACGAGACGGTGAGCCGGGCCCGTGCCGAGGCGGAGCGGTTGAAGGCCGAGTTGGAGGAGTTCAAGCAGCTCGCCTCGATCGGCGAGGTGAAGGCGGTCGACTACGCGCGGATCTCACGAGGGCTGGAGGCGCAGATCGCCGAGCAGGAGAAGATCTCGGCGGAAGCGGCGATCCCGCCGGTCCTGCGCGGGCGCATCGGCCCGGAAGCGGTCGCGGCGTGGGCGGCGTTGGACGGGCAGGTGGCGGTCAAGCGGGACATCATCCGCACGGTGGCGCAGATCAAGCTGTTGCCGCCGGTGGACGGGGACACGACGTTCGGGCCACGCCGCGTGGAGTGGAAGTGGCGGTTCGGCTCCTCGGACGCGGACGTGGCGTGACCTGCGGAAGCCTCGCGGCGCGTTGATGTGCGCGGGCCGGCAAAGTTGGGGATCGCCTCGCCTACCGCAGTAATTTCCGCTGGAGTTCTCGGACGCTTCGTCACCCCCGAGCTTGTTGCCCCGGCCAGCCGGGCCAAATGCCATCCCACGTCTGGGTACGGTGCCTCCCCAACGCTCTCAAGGCCCCTCGTGAAGCAGATCGCCACGCGCGATACCCGGCAGGTCATACCCGTCCATCCGGGCCATATCCGCCTTGGCCTGTACGAGTTGCCCGCCCTTCCTCGGACCGTCGATCGCTGGCCGTGGCCAGCCGTCGTACTCGTGGTCTCCTACGACCCACGGATCGCGAATGCCGACGGCGGCCCCAGTCGCCATGAGCCTGGCGGGCGTCGGTATGGCTCGTCATGGTTCGGCGATGCGTAGGCGCGTCAGGATGTCGGCCACCTCTTGGGTCTCCTCGTGGTCCGGTCCGTAGACGACCAGGAGGTCTTGGTGCAGCGCCGACAGCTGAGTTGCCGCTTCGGCGGCCTTGCCCTCGGACAACAGCAGCATCCCGATGTTGCGGCGCAGGTCCAGAGCGGTGGGCGTGGCGTCCCCGCCGCGATCGCGGATCCGGGTGAGCACCTCGTTGAACTGCCGCAGCGCCGCCGATGCCTCACCGAGTTCGGCGCGGCAGTAGGCCGCCTGCCGTAGGCAATCGAGGGCTTCTTGGCTGTCGGGGCCCGCGATACGCACGTATACGGCCTCGAGCGCATCGAACTCGGGCAGGGCCCGCCGGAAGTCGCCTCCGATGACGAGGATGGCCGCCCGGCGTGAGCGCAGCGGAAGAACCCGTGGGTTGTCCGCACCGAGTGCTGTCGCGGCGGTGACGATCACGTCATCGAGTACCTCTGCGGCCTGAGCGAAGCGTTCCTGGTCCAGCAGCGCGGCCGACTGGGCCTTCGCTGCTTTGATGGCTTCCGACAGCCCGGCGTCCGGTACCAGGGCCGGCTGATTGTTCGGCTCGATATTCGTCGGCGCCGGCGTGGTCGGCATGGCCAGCCGGGACCGGGGCGCGTTGGGCCGGCGGTACAGCAGTGTGGGATCCGGTATGCCCTGCGGGACAGTCGCAGCAGCGGGTGTCGGTGTACCGGGCAGCGGAAGGAATGGCAGCAGGCGTTCGTAGACCTCGTACGCATCGGCGGGCCGCTGCTCCGGCACCTTGGCCAACAGGTCGAGCACGAGCTGCTCCACCGCCTCAGGTACATCGGGACGTAGCTGCCGCACGGGCTGCGGCGGTTCCGTGACGTGTTGGTGCATGAGCTGGAATTCGTTGCCGCCGTTGAACACGGGTTGGCCGGTTAGCAGCTCGTGCAGCAGGCAGCCCAACGCATAGAGGTCGCTGCGCGGCGTGATCCGCGTGCATTGAATCTGCTCAGGCGACATGTACCGGCTGGTCCCGATCGGGTTGCCGGTAGCCGTCAACCGCGTGACGTCGGTGCGCAGGATGGCCGCGATGCCGAAGTCGAGCAGCTTCACGCTGCCCGACTCGGATACCAGGACGTTGTCCGGCTTGAGGTCACGGTGCACCACCGGGATCGCGTGGGCGTGGGAGAGCACGGTGCAGATCTGTGCGGCGATGGCGGCCGCCCATCCGACGGGTAGTGGCCGTTGCGGGTCGATGAACGCGCGGAGCGAAGTGCCCCGGACGTACTCCATCACCAAGTACACCCGGTCGTACGGACGGTCCAACACCGCGTCGTACACCTGCGGCACCCCGTGGTGTTGAATCCGTGCCGTGACCCTGGCCTCCCGCCGGAAGCGCTTGGCGAAGTCCTCGGCCTGTTCCTGCGTCGCGACCACGTCGGTGCGGATCAGTTTGACTGCTACCTCGCGGTCGAGGACCGCGTCGTAGCCCCGCCATACTTGACCCATGCCGCCGGAGTTGATGGAGTCAAGCAACTCGTACCGGCCGGCGACGGCTTCAGGGGGCACAGCTCTCCCGGTCTCCCGCGTCAATGTGATTCACGATGGCGCATCGTTCTCGGCGTGATCCCACCATGAACCAGTGTCGCGGCTGTCACGCTGCGTCGTCCAGACCTTCCTGGCGGCGGATCAGTTCCCAGGCTGCCCGCCGGGCGCTGCGATTCAGCGAGCTGCGGTACTCCTGGGCCGGGTCGAAATACTTACGGCCGAGATCCGCGATCGTATCGAAGTGCTCCATCATCTTGTCCTCGAATACATCGTCGAAGACGTGGCCGAAGCCCTCCTCGTCGTTGGCAACCGCGGCAAGGCGCACCTTTGGGTCGGCGACGGCCTCCGAGAACGGTTTGACCACATCCTGCTCCGTGAACTCGGTGCCGAACCGCTCGTTGAACTTCTCGATGAGTTCCGACAGCAGGGACTTCTCCGATTCCCTGGCGCCGCCCGATCCGTCGCCGAATCCCTTCATTACCGTGGGACCCTCTGGTCGCAGGCTCACGTCGTGCTCGCCGGTCTTGGCGACCCGCAAGTGGCTCAAGTCGACCTCACCGATGTCGACTGCGCCGTCCTGCCGACGTGGCAACCGGTTGAGCAGATGCCGACCGTAGAGGTACAGCTGTTCGAGGTCGGCGTCGCGGTATGGGACAATTTGTGACAGGAAGCCGTACTTGCGGACGTAGTCGGTCAGGTCGGCGCGGAACCCTTCTGCGGCCTCGGCGTCCTCCTTGTCAGCGCTGTTCAACAGCGCGGCGAAGCGACCGACGGCCGGGTTGAGGTGGCGGTAGAGCTCCGCGTGCAGCCGTTCCCACTTGGCGGTGCTCCCGGCGGCCTGCTCCTCGGCAGCCAGGTATGCCTCGACGAACTCCTGCATCTCGGCGGCGGCAAGCAGGTCCGCGCCCATCACGCGGCTCTGCGCGGTGTAGAGCAGGTTTGGGTCGGTCGGAAGGGTGGCGGCCTCTTCGAAATACGGGCGGAATGCGTCGGCGATATCCTCGGCGTCGTTGACGAAGTCCAGCACCGCCAGGTCGGCCTGCGTCTTGCGGTCGGCGGTCCGGTTGAGGCGAGAAAGCGTCTGCACCGCGGCGATACCGGTGAGCTTCTTGTTGACGTACATCGTCGTCAGCAGCGGCTGGTCGAAGCCGGTCTGGTACTTCTCGGCGACCACCAGGATCCGGTACTCACGCTGCCCGCCTGCACCGCCGGTCTTGTCGTCGGCGCGCGCGTAGGCGAACGCCTTGGGCAGAGCGCCCTCCGGCAGACCGCTGTTCTCCTTTGACTCGGTCGTCTCCTCGTTGGTCTCCGGCAGGGTCAGCGAGCCGGAGAACGCGACCAGCACACCCAGACCCGCATACCCCCGGTCGTCGATGTACTTCTTCAACGACCGGGACATCTGCACCGCGCTCTGCCGGGAGGCGGTCACGACCATCGCCTTGGCCCGCCCACCGAGCCGTCCGGCGGTGTGCGCCCGGAAGTGCTCGACGACGATCTGCGCGTGCTGCGCGACGGTGGAGGAGTGCGTCAGCGCGTAGCGGGCGAGCAACGGGTTCGCCTTCTTCGGATCGACCTCTGTGTCGTCAGCGTTGCGGTTGGCCAACCGCCAGTACGTGTTGTAGGTGACGTAGTTGCGCAACGGATCAAGGATGAAGCCTTCCTCGATGGCCTGGCGCATCGAGTAGGTGTGGAACGGCCGGTAGGTGCCGATCTCGTCGAGGGTGCCGAACAGTTCGAGGGTTTTTGCCTTGGGCGTGGCGGTGAATGCGAAATACGACAGGTTGGGCGCCATGCTGCGCTCAAGGGCCCTGCGCTTGAGCTTGGCCTCGGTGCTGTGGGCGGCATCTGGGGCGGCCTTGGCAGTGACCGCGCCGTCATCCTCGGAGTCCGAGTCGAGGCCCAGGTCGCGCAGGACGGCGCGGACCGAGGTGGCTGCGTCACCAGACTGTGAGGAGTGCGCCTCGTCGACGACGATCGCGAACCGCTTGCCGTGAATCTCGGTGGGGTTACGCCGTAGGTAGTCCACCAGAGCGGGGAAGGTGTGCACGGTGACCGTGACGATCTTGCCCGTCTCTCGCGACAGCGCCTGGGCGAGTTGCTCGGACTTCGCCCCGTGCCGCTCGTCGATCTTTACAACGAGGCCGGCGGTCTGCTCGAAGCTGCCTACGGTCTCGCGCAGCTGTGCGTCGAGGTTGCGTCGGTCGGTGATGATGATGACCTTGTCGAATGCAGGCGTGCCGGGTTCTACGCCAGCGGCGACTGCATCCGGGTCGAGGGCCGCCGCGTCACTCAGGGTGTGCAGGGACGACAGTCGGTGTGCCAGCCAGGCGATGGTGTTCGACTTGCCGGAACCTGCCGAAGCCATGACCAGGTAGTTCTGTCCGGCTCCATACCGGGCGACACGCGCGACTAGCTGCCTCACCGCGTGCCACTGGTGGTACCGCGGGAAGATCAGCGTCTTGCGGACCCGCCCGTCGGCACCCTTCTCCCTGTGCAGGTGGACGAAGCGCTCCAGCAGGTCGAGCCAGTTATCGCGCTGCCAGATCTGTTCCCATAGGTACGAGGTGGCGTACGTGCCGGGTCTGGTGGGCGGCGGGTTGCCCTTGCCGCCGGGTCGACCTGGCCCCTCGGACCCGGTGTTGAACGGCAGGAACCTGGTCTGCTTGCCGCGTAGCTGGGTGGTGACGAAGACGAGATCGGTGTCAACAGCGAAGTTCGTCACTACCCGGCGAGTGAAGATCAGCTCGCTGGGATCGCGCTCAGTACGGTACTGCTCCTTGGCATGCTCGACGTTCTGCCCGGTCAGCGGGTTCTTCAGCTCGGCGGTGGCGACCGGGATGCCGTTGAGGAACAGTGTCAGATCGAGCCGATTACCCTGGTCGGCCTGTTTGGTGGCGTACGGAAGCTCGCGGACGACGGTGAGTCGGTTCTTGCGGTAGTCGTCGAGGATCGCGTCAGACTCTACGAATGACGGCTTGAAGTACGCCACCCGGATGAGGACCCCACGGTCCTTGACACCTTTGCGCAGCACGTCGAGCAGCCCGTCGGTGGCGATCGCCTGATCAAGTCGGCGAGCGAAGCCGGCCTGTGCAGCGTCCGGGTCACCGCCATACATTGCGATCAGCTCGCCCCACTCGGCCGCCTGAGTGTCTCCGATGAACTCGAACAGCCACCCTGTATCGAGCGCGAGTTCTTGGCGGTAGTTGGCCGAACCAAGCTTCCACCCGTTGTCTACCAAATGTTGCACGATCGCGTCACCGAATACAGACTCATGGTGCACAGAGCTCATGACTCAGTCCTCGATTCCTCGCCCGGAAGCGGTCGACACGTCGATCTGTCCGGTCACCGCAGCGGTGACCAGCGCCCTACGCCGCTCAGCCAGCAATGCGAATTGCGCGTCCAGTGCCGCCACGAGCCGATTCGTTTCCTCGCGGACGTCCCGCCAGTTCTGTATGGCCTGTCGCTGTTGGACGAGCGTGAAGACTGGTACGGGGAAGTCGAGAACCTTGGAGCTGCTCGTGGTTGCGATTCCCACTTGACTAGACGTCATTCGAAAGTAACAACGCCCGTGTATCGAGGCCAATAGAGCGACAAGGAATTCGGGCAGCAGCTTCGCGTAATCGGTGCGAATTGCGAAGATGTGGTTCTGGTGCACCATGCCAGGTATCTCATCGCACCACAGCGCACCGCGCCCGAGGTTATCCGGATTCCCGTTTGCCTCTGTCATGACAACATCGCCTGCGCGAAGCGTAGACCGTAGCGCCATCTCCTGCGGTAGAGTGATGTGTTTGATCTCGGCTAAGTCGAGCCGCTCACCCTGGACGTTCGCCACGCGAAGATAAGGTACTTCAACCTCGTCCCCATTTACGACGCGAGCGCCATGGACAGTCACCCCATTCTGGACTCGAGCAAGGTAACCGAGCCGCGCAAGAGGCGTGGTATCCGGCAACCATGGCCATGATTGACTCCGAGCCGAGTCGACAGTGATCCCAGGAATGACATACTCCGAGAGAGCGGCCGAGTATCTCTCCTGTATCCGCATCGACTGTCCCTGCCGCAGCACGGCAAGCCTGTCGATTCGACCGACCTCGGTGTCGAGGAAGTCGGCGATCCGGCGCTGCTCGTCGATTGACGGAAAGTGAACCGATAGGTTGCGGAGCAACTCGTTGTCAATTTCGATTTGGTTCGGTCGAACACCCCGCGAAAGCCGCGCGTACTCGTATGTGTAGGCATCGGAGCGCAGGAGCCAATTTAAAAACTGAGCGTCTTCCCCATGTCGAGGTCGGAAGCATATGTAGTGCCCTGAAACTATTCCGCGGTACGGTGAAATCCCGACAGCACCCTGCCACGCCTTCATTCGATTGACTATCAGCCAGCCTTGGTCAATAAGCTGGTATATATCGCGATTCTCGGCTGTCTTGTTGTAATTGTCCTTGCGGTCGTCCTTCCGCACGACCCCGTAGTTCCGATACACGCTCAGCATCTCCTCGTCTGGATGGCCCACGTCCTTGATGCGATCAAAGAGGGACCACAGCGGAGCGCTACGCCACGACACCGGCCAGTTCACCGGAGTTCGATCCGCTGATGGTCCCAGATGGCTCGGCGCACTCATCGCGTGACCTCGCCGAGTAGCGACTGGATTTCCACCTCAAGAGCCTTGAGTTCGGCGTCGATCTCGGGGAGAGGGCGGGGTGGCTTGTAAACGTAGAAGTGCCGGGTGAACGGGATGTCGTAGCCAACCTTTGTCTTGGTGTGGTCGATCCAGGCGTCGGGGACATGCGGCAGCACCTCGCGGCGCAGGTACTCCTCGACGTCCTCCTCCAGCGGCACGTTCTCGTAGTCGCGCAGCTCCGAGTCCGGCTCGACAGTGTCGCCCTTCATCTGCACCTCGCCCTCGGGGTCGCGGACGCCGAGCACATCGCGCAGCGCGACCAGGAACGGCTGCTTCGACGGCCAGAGCATCCGGGCGGCCCGCATCGCCGTACGCACCCCTTCGAAGGCCGCCAGCCTGGCCTGCCACCGCGTACCGGTGAGCTGTTTCAGCACGTCGATGAATTTTTCGATGTCGATGTGCTTGGGCAACGCCTTGGAGGCAATCGTCGCGGCTAGGGTTTCCTCGGTGACCTCGAAGCGCAGCTTCAGCGGCCGCTCGACGGTGATCCGGCGGTAGCCGAAGTCCTTGTTGCTGAAGACCTTCACCTTGCCGTGCAGCGGGTGGTTCGGGTCGGCGGCGACGTCGAGAGCCTCAGTGTAGAGCCGGGTGATCTCGGTGATTTGATCGTCGATGATGTACTTGCGCTTGTCCCCCAGTGATTTTCGCATCTTTGCCCAGTAGTCGCGAGCGTCGAGGAGGACGACCTTGCCGCGGCGTGCCGGGTCCTTGCGGTTGGTGACGATCCAGAAGTACGTGGAGATGCCAGTGTTGTAGAAGAGCTGGTCAGGCAAGGCGACGATGCCCTCCAGCCAGTCGCTCTCCAGAATCCACTGCCGGATGCGCGACTCGCCGGACTCGGCGCCCCCGGTGAACAGCGGCGAGCCGTTGAAGACGATGGCCACACGGCTGCCGCCCTTGCCGCTCGCGTCGATCGGCTTCATCTTCGAGATCATGTGCTGGAGGAAGAGCAGCGATCCGTCGTTGATGCGCGGTAGCCCTGCGCCGAAGCGGCCACTCTCGCCCAGCGTCTCGTACTCGCGCTCGATGTCGTCCTTGACCTTCTTCCACTCCACTCCGAACGGCGGGTTGGCCAGGAGGTAGTCGAAGTGCTGACCCCGGTGGCCGTCGTCGCTGAACGAGTTGCCGAACTTGACGTTCTCGGCGTCTCGGCCGTCGCCCTTCAGCATCAGCTCGGAGCGGCAGATGGCCCAGGACTCGGGGTTGAGTTCCTGGCCGAACACCCGGACGGTGGCATTGGCGTTGCGTCGGGTGATGTGTTCCTGTGCGGCGGTGAGCATGCCGCCGGTGCCGCAGGCCGGGTCCAGGACTGTGCGGGTTACGCCGGGCACGCTGAGCGCGTCGTCGTCCGGGGCGATGAGCAGCTCCACCATCAGCTCGATGACCTCGCGCGGGGTGAAGTGCTCACCGGCCGTCTCGTTGGACTGCTCGGCGAAGCGGCGAATCAGTTCCTCGAAGATGTAGCCCATCTGGTGGTTGCTGACCAGTTCCACTGGTCGACCGTGGTCGTCGGTGACGATCGTGCCGTCCTTCATCTGGTATGGATGCAGGTCGATGTCGGCGAAACGCCCGACGACGAGGTAGAGCAGGTTCGCCGCGTCCAGCTTCCTGATCTGTGCGGCGAACTCGTAGCGCTCGAAGACTTCCTGCGCGTTCGGGGAGAAGGCGCCGAGGTACGCGAGCAGGTGTTTGGCGGCCTGGCTGTGGTCCTTGGCGATGCGCTTGAGGGTGTAGCCGCTGGCGTTGTAGAAGCTGTGACCGGATGCCTTGCGCAGCCAGCGGTCCAGGTCGGCGACCTTGCTCCTCATCTGCTCGGCTGTCTCCAACACCTTGTCCCTGGTGGGCTCCAGCACGCACTCCAAGCGACGCAGAACGGTGAACGGCAGGATGACCTTGCCGTAGTCGGACTGCTTGTAGTCGCCGCGCAGCAGGTCGGCGACGGACCAGGCGTGGTTCGCCAGTTCCGTGTGCTTGCTGTTGTTCACAGGTGATTCCTTCCAGGGAGCGCATCGGCAGTGCGTTGAAGTTTGCCGGGTGAATGGCTCAGGAGTTGGTAGCGCGTTCCGTGTCGGGCGGCGAAAGCGAGCCGGTCGTAAGCCCTAGAGCTAGCGACCGGGTCGTTTCGTCGGCGAGTCGTTTGGCAAGATCGGCGGCTTGCGTCAGTGCGTGCAGGTGGCGAAATGCCTGGCCGTAGCGGCGCTGCTCGTCGAGCGGGAGCAACGGCACCCGAAGACGGCGTACGTCGAGTCGGAGGATCGAGGTGCCGGTAGCGGCACCGTGCAGGTTGTCCTCAGCGGAGAGGAATCCGACCAGGAACCACGGGTCGAGTCTTCGCGGATCGGGGCGGAGGAGATACATGCCACGGTCAAGCGCTCTCCAACCTTCGCCCCCCTCCACGACCTGGGCGGCTTGCCCTCGGACGCGTAGTACCTCGGGCAGCAGCACATCGCCTGGCCGGATCTTGATCTCCTCGTCAGGCGTGTCGCTCGAATGTTGCCCCCGGGCGCCTCGGCCCCCGGCCGGATGGCGCAGCAAGACGAGGGCACCGCCGCGGATGAGATCGGCCAGGGCGGCGCTACGCCACGACCGCCGTTCGGCACCGGTGGCGGGCCAGGCAGCGCTGCTGAAGCGGGCCAAGCAGCGGGCGGCCCGGTCTAGCCGATTGCTCAGCGTGTATGCGTCGTTGGCGTGCTCGGCAGGCGTCATGGTCGACGGGACGGTTCGGACGTGACGTGCCGGACTTAGGTCAACGGATTCGTTGAGCAGGTCGACGACGGCGACCGCACGGGCAGTGCCGGGCATCGTTGAGAAGCCATCGGGGCCGACGGTGAATGACCGCCATGCCTCGACGACGGCGCGGTACAGCGCCTGCCACTCCACTGGCGTTCGGCGCGTAGGGGACGACCGGGGAGGATGGCCCGCCTCTAGGCCGGTGGGGTGGGTCCACTGGTCCGGCTGCACGTCGTGACCTTCGATATTGGAGGCGTCGACGAACAGAACGCTGGCCGGGGCACTACCCCGTTCATGTGGGCGCGTCAGCAGCCACAGGTGCAGTCCGACGTGTAGGGCTGTGGCGCCAACCGGCAGAGCGACGACTCCGCGTAGCGCCCCCCGACGGATCAGTTCGGCGCGGATACGGCGACCGGCGCTGCGGTCTGCAGCGGCCGGCGGCATCAGCAGAATCGCCATGCCGCCGGGAGTCAGGTGCGCGAGGGAGTGCTGAACCCAGGCCAATTCGGACTCGATCTTTGGCGGGAGGCCGTATGCCCAGCGCGGATCGTACGCCAGTTCGTCGTGTCCCCAGTCGCGGTCGCCGAAGGGTGGGCTGCAGAGCACCGCGTCGGCCTGCAAGTCGAAAAAGTTGTCGGCACGCAAGCTGTCGCCCGCCGTCACCCGACACGTCGGAGCTGATGACAGCAGGGCAACTCGTACCGCCGCATGAGCCGCCTGTGAGGTGGAGAGGTCCTGGCCGAAAATGTGCTGGGCGCCTCGCTCGCCGGCTGCCACGAGAAGATTGCCGGCGCCGCAGGCCGGATCGTAGACGGTGGCTGGATAGCTGCCGTCTGGCCGAGTGACTAAGTCGACCACGAGTTCGGCGAGCGGGGCCGGGGTCTGGACGATCCCCGTGATCCCGCCTTGCTCGCGCGCGCGTTCGGCCAGCACATCAAGGGCCGCCGCTGGGCCTTGCTCCTGCACGCACTGCAGAAGTGCGCAGATCGTGCCGGCGTCGTCGGCGCTGTAGACCGCTGCGTTCACCCCGGGCACGGTGTCGGTGTAGGGAGAGACCAATGCCCGCGCTCGCTGCGCTAGTTGCGGAGCGGGAAGAGCGGTGACGGCGACGAGTTCGTCGTTGGGGAGTGCGTTGGCCACCAACACCAGCGGGAACAGCGCGTTGACGTTGGTGCTGGAGGTGCGTAGAGCAAGGCGCAGCTTGTCGACGCCCGATCCGGTCGGTAGTTGGCCACGGGCGGCCAGCCACTCCTGAACGGCAGTCAGGTCGTAGGTAGGGCTGGTCTCGCTGCCGCCGACAGGGGCGGGGAAGTCGGGATGGCGTCGACGCCAGTTGCTCACCGTGGCGCGGGTGACGCCGGCCAGCCGGGAGATTTCGGCGGCGGTCACACGGCTTGAAGGTGGCATCGCTGGGTCCCCTCATAGATGATCGCTAACCCTACACACTCGCATGTGTCGAGTCAACGTTTGACAGTGCTTTCATGTCATGCTCTCATGGAGTGCGTTCAAGGTCTGGGCCATGATTGGTCCGGCGAGTTGCCAGAGCCGTGGCCCGCCGGGCGCCGAACTGCGCCCGGCCGCTCATCAGCACAGTGAGATGTCGCGCGTGAGGGCGTGACGAGTTCTCATGCCTCCCAGTCTCCCGGCATCAGGTCGGGCGAGGTCAACCGCGAAGGGCCTGTCCATGTACGAATCCACGACTCATACGCTCGATGACGACAAGCGCGGCGCCAGCATCCGTCGGCGCGGCGTGCGCTCCCCGAACCGCAACAGTGCACAGGGCCGCCGGATCGGCGGCACCTACCGCACCACGCTGTACCGCCTCGACGGTGTCCCGCCCAACCCGGACGGGCTCAAGGGCGCCTTGAACCACCGGTACCTGCGTGAACAGGACTTCGAGATCACGCCGACCGCGATCGCCGACGCCCCGGCACTCCTCGTGCACGGGCGGGTGCCGCGCGACCAGGCGGACTGGTGCCCGATCATCACGGGCCTGACCGGCAACCACATCGCGGTCGGGTACAGCAGTGCCGGAGGAGCGATCCTCCTTGCCGTCGACGCGGTGGTATACGCCCTCACCTATGGCACGGTGGGCCGGCACATGGTCAACCCCGATCTCTTCGACCCTGGATTCGGTATCGGCTTCGCCATCCGTGCCGTCGGGGCCGAGCGGGTCGTGCGAATCACCCGCAGGTTGCTCGCCTCCACCGGACGGGTGGACCGGAGTCTCGTGCCGGGCGGTTCGCACATCCGTCAGTTCAATATCGAACACTGGGGTGAGATCATCGGTCAGCTCTGCGGCACGCTGCTCAAGAACCCGCGGCTGACAGTCACGCGGCTGACCAAGCGTCCGGTGTCCGTTGCTGGTGCCAACTCGCTGCAGATCCCGCTCAGCGTCGACCCGGCCGGCCTGCTCGACGACCTCCGCGAGATCACGCGGGTCTGTGCGGCTGACACGCCGTCCCCCGAACTCGAGTTCATCGCTCAGGTCCGCCCGCTGCCGAGTGGTGCGCGGACTGAGGAACTCGACCAGCACCTCGACGACCTGCTCGGGCAGATCGACCCCGAGGACCTCGGACTGACGATGCCGACCAGCCAGGTGGAACACGAGCCGTTCGCCGCGGCGTACCAGATCAAGATGACCGGACACCGCCGCGTCTACCGGTCCGATCTCGACCTGGACACCATCCTCGGCCGGGTCCGGACCCGGCCGGCGGGCATGCGGCTCAAGACGCTGAAGGGCGGAACCATCGCGCTCTGCCCTGAGTCGACCGGCGGCGAGCCGCTGGCGGCGCCGGAGCCGGTGCACAAGTGGATCACGGCCGAGGTCGTCCACGGTGCCGCTCGTATGATCTACCAGGAAGGCAAGTGGTACGAGATCGGCGAGCACCACCTCGACTTCCTTCGCAGCGAGATCGAGGAAATCCTCGACCGGCGCTCCACCATCACCCTCCCGCCGTGGACGAGCGATCTGGACAGCGAAGACGCTTACAACAAGCACGCTGCCAAGCACGGCTTCGTGCTGCTCGACAAGCGGCTGTTGAACACCCGCCAGCACCCGTACGGCATCGAAGGGTGCGACCTGCTCGGGCCTAACAACGAGCTCATCCATATCAAGCGCGCGGGTCGGTCCTCGCCGCTAAGCCACCTGTTCCAGCAGGGCGAGGTGGCCGTCGACGCGCTCCGCCACGAGCGTGACGCACGCGTCGCGCTGGCCAAGATGGTACGGGCCGCCGACCCGAGTCGGACTTTCACCGCCTCGTTCAAGCCGAAGAAGGTCGTGTACGGCATCGCGCTTGCCTCGGGCAAGCCGCTCACGGCGAAGACCTTGTTCACGTTTTCGCAGGTGGCCCTCTACCGGGCCGTTCGGCGGCTGCGCAGCGACGGCGTGGATGTGGAGGTCATTGGGATCCCGTCGCATTGACCCTTTCGGTGACCGAGCCGACCTGCTGCCCAACGACAATGCCGAACTGCTTGACGACGAACGCGATCAGCATTGCGCCGAAGCAGCAGCTGAGGCCACCAGGCGCGGCGTCGTCGCCCCTGGACTGCGCGCTCCTCTAACGTCCGCGTCGGTGCGCCTCTACCGACAACGGCCCCATCGTAAGGCGGGCGATCTGCGGTACGCATCGACTGCCGTAGACTTTCGACATCGATGAATTCGCCGGTACGTGGGCCCGCGCTGCTCTAGCGCGATCGGCCCCTGGCTCAGGCCGCCGTTCAACGGCCACGACGAGCGGGCCGGGTGCCACGAGCCAGACGGTGGTCGCGTGGCACCCGGTGCGGTCCGGTTATGCGGCTGGTCGTTGAACGCGGCGCTTGTTGAGGCGTAGCAGTCGGGAGAGGCGGGCGCGCTGGTCTTCGGTCATCGGGGGCGCGGAGGCGGCCAGTTGCTGGATCCAGTCCTCGATGGCCGGGTCGGTCAGGTGTCGGGCCATGGGCAGGGTGCCGCGTGCCTGCGGGTGGCCCGGTGTGTTCTCATATGGAGTTTGGTCGATTCTTGCGGCGGTCGCCGGTTTGGCCGTCGTTGCGCTCGACCTGTCGGCTTCGAGGCCGGACGGGTCGGGAGCCGTCGTGCGGTGGTCTGGGTTGGAGTGCGCGGCGGGCGGCCGCTGTTGTGCAGTGCGGCGAGCCCTCGGTTCGCCGGGCCTGCGTTGAGGCATGGTGCTCCTAGTGGCGGGGTCAGAAGGCTGGTGGTGTAGCGGATCGACAGCATGGGTGTCGACATCCCCCTTTCTTGGCTTGACTTCGAACGGCAACGCTCCACGGAGCCGTTACGGGTAAAGGTTGTTAGTGGCCAGCCGTACCTTGCGGCAGCTATCGTCACGGGCAGATCCCGAGAGGCGAGCACGCGAGACGGGGACGGTGCGTGGGTGGGGAGGGGTTCGATCCGCGGGCGAGACGGGGTCGGCGGCGACCGGTCTCGCCCTTGGCATGGCCGCGGAAGGGCCAAGACCGACTGTCGCCGTCACCACAAACTGACGGGGATTCGCACGGCACGGCAAATCAGTACAGGTCCGGCGAGTGGCGGGCACCGTTACCGGTCGCGCAGCACCGCCGCGATACCCAATTGGGCGCTTCGATGTTGGACCGGTTCCTTGCCTGGCGTTGGAATCGGCGATGGGAGAGCGGCGGGCGCGGCACGGCGACGAGCCCGGCGGTGGGTTGCTGTCCAGCGGAATGCTGGTCGCGTTCACCGCGGGGCTCGCCGCGTGCCTTTCGGTGCCGGCTAGGATAGGTGTCTATCCGGCCGGGTGCGGGCAGTGTTCGTGGTCGTCGTCGATTGTGTAGACGCTGAGTAGCCGTACGGCCCGGCGGACCGCGGTGTGCGCTGGCTGTGTCGGGCCGCCGTACAGCAGCATGGCGTGCAGGTCGGCGACGACTGCGATCACCGGTTCGGTCCGGATGGCCCGGCGCGGCGAGCCGTGCAGTGTTTCCTTGGCGAACCGCCAGGATTGCTCGCTGTCGGCGATGTCGTCGACGGCGAACACGTGTGTCCGCAGGCCGCGGAGGTACTGGTCCTCGCCCGACTGGGTGTGCTGCTTGGCCGGTGGCTCGGCGGCGAAGACGCTCAGTAGCCGTACGGCCCGGCACAGTGTGCGGTAGGCGTCGGGCTCTGGAACCTGTTCGTCACGTAGCACGGTGAGCAGCTCTTGGACGACGGCGATGACCGGGATGGTCTGGACCGCCTCGTCCGGCGTGCCTCGCAGCCACGCGGCTGCGAACCATTCGGCGTCTCGTGATCGAGTTGTCGAGTTGTTGTCTGGTGTCGATGTTGTCATCGGTCTACTTCTTTCTTGGTAGGACTGCCGCCCCGCGTTCGGGGCGGCTTCCCGGTCGGAGATGACCGGGCCGGCGTGGGCTCGTCGCGATGCCGAGCGTGAGTGCTGACAGGGTTGATCTTGTTGGTGCTCCTTTCTGCCCGCAGCGGGGCGCTCCGGATAGTGGGTTGGTAGCGCTGCCGCCAGCGGGTCGCGCGAGTGGACTCGGCGCAAGGCGGTCTTGGGCAGGCTCGGGTGGCGGTGGCGGTGGCGGACACCGCGGCGTGGTTGTTCCCCATCCGCAGAGCGGAACGGCGGCAACCGTTCCGCAGACGCTCCCCGCCCGTTCCGCCCCTGCTGTTCCGCGTCGGTGTTCCGCCCGGCGACGGCACGGTTGACCCGCCCCGCGGAACGGAATCCGGCGGCGACGGGCGCGTGGGTTCCCCATCCACCGGCGGGACGGCCGCTGACGCCGAGGTTGTCGTGCTGGCGTTCCTCCGGAACCGATTCCACCCGTTCCCGGCGCGGCTACGGCAAGGGTGATCGAGTCGCACCGGAGGGATGCCAAACGGCCAACCGTTCCGGCACGGTCACGGCACGGCGACCCCCAACCTTGCCGCTGCCGCACTGATTCAGTGACGCCGCGCAGAAGCGCGGCGCGACCGTCGCCCGGCTCGCGGTCGCCATCGGCGGCATGGTGGCGCGGACGAGCCGGTGCCGGCCCGCCCAGGAGTCGCGACGTTGGACAGTGCGGCTCACCCGCTCACCGGCCGCGGGTGAGCAGGAAGGTGGCTGACGGGTCAGGTCGTGGCAAGATCCAGTTGGGTGGTAGGACCGACGGGCCCCCAACTGGGGGTCTGGGTACCGACCCAACTGGCGTGCTGCCCGCCCGGTTGGGTACCCAGCCACCCAATCCAGTTGGGTGACGTTTATGACTGTCTATTGTCGCCCGGGGCATGGCTGCTCGCCGGTGGGCCAGCTCGGCGGGCGGCGCGGGTTCTGCTCACCCGAACCGGGCCGGCCGCGTCCATTGCGTGCTCGCGTCCAGCGACACTGGCGATTCGCAGGACCACCCGGCTGGACCGCGAATCGTTGTCCCTTGCGGCTCACGCTGCCCGCCCGTGCATCGGGTCGTCCGGGTCGTCGTTCTCCTCGGCGTCGAGCTGGTCGGCGATGTCGTGCGGTGGCGGGGCCGAGGGTAGTTCGGCCAGCCGCAGCGGACGGTCGTGGTGGCCGCGGGGCAGCCAGATCGCGTCCGCTGGGCCGGCGCCGATGCGGCGGGCGTGGTCGCGGGCGGCGGTCGCCACGGGTACCCGCACACGGACGTCGCGCAGCAGGTCGTGCAGGTGCTGCTCCCGGCGGCTGCTGTGCAGCCAGAACAGCACCGGCCAGCGCGGTGCGCCGTTGACGACGAACTCGCCATAGCGTGCCAGCTTGGCCACCAGGACCGACAGCTTCTCGCTCCCAGTATCGTGCTCAACGAAGAACGTCGATGCGTTGTGGTCGTCGCGCCACACCCCGAACCCGTCCGGCCGGACCGGCATGCGCAGGTACGACACGAACGCACCGACCTGTTGGCATTGCCGGTCGCACCACCAGCGCAACAGCGCCGCCTGCGGGTGCGTCCGGGCGTGGCCGGCCAGGTCGATGAAGAATTGGTTGAGGCCCAGCAGGTGCGCCAACCCGGGCCCGTCGATGAGCGCCCGACGGCGGGCGGCGTACAGGTCGGAGCGGGGCAGTTCATCGCCCCGGCTGCTGGCCACGACCTCGACACCCAGCGGGCTGAGCAGGAACCGCCAGGGGTAGGAGCCGCCGCCCTCCCGCAGCGGCCGGGTACGCTCCACCAGGCCGAGCCGGTGCAGCACCCGCATCCGCCGAGCAGCGACATCCTGGGAGGGAAACAGGGCGTGGCTGATCTGGACCGAGGTGAGTGTGCCGTGATCGTAGAGCCAGGACAGGAGTTGACGGTCGCGGCGGGTCAGTTGGGACTGCACCCGCAGCAGCGACTCACCCGCGTTGAGCCGACGCATACGCATCACCTCCCTGCCCACCCCGGCAAGAAGAGGACCCCCAGGTCCGTCGCAGGGCCTGCCCGCGGTGCTGACATCCCGCGTGAGCAGCCCGGTTGGGTACCGGCGGGTGTCGTTCTCGGTGTCGTCTTCTAGTCGGACGCCAACCGTGGCACCAAGCCGACCAGCAAGCACGACAGCCAACTGGGCCGCGCAAGCGATGCTGGCACAGCCGCCCGGCCACGCCTGCTACGCCGCGGACGTCGGCTGGCACGTCCCGGCGTCCACCGTGCACGATGCCGTCGCCGGCGGTGCGACCGTTGTCGAACACCGCCGCCGCAGCCGATTCGACGGCCCGGATGTGATCGTCTTGGAGACGCTCGATCGACCACCGCTCATCAGGGGTCGGTCGACGTCGTCGTGTGGCCTGTTCCAGCAGAGATGAGCCGGGCCGTCCTCGGCGTGCGGGATCCCTGTGGCCGGAATGGCCGTTTGTCGCAGTCATGTAGACCAGTCACCTTTCGATCAGTTCCGGCGAAGGCCGTCTGGCCTACGCCGGTAACGAATGGAGGTCGGGAGTTCACCCAGGTACTCAGTGCTGGGGAACACCCGGAGACCAACAGAGTGAGGACCCGGGCCGAACGCGGCCAAGCCGGTCCGATGTGGACGGACCGTTGGGTAGCCGGCGTGCGGCGTGTGCGGTGCGGGCACCCAACCAGTTGGGTGCCCGAGGTACGATGCCCATCCGCCGGGAGCGGGGCTGGTCAGCGCATGGTGGCGGCCTGGTTGATCAGTTCGCGGGTAGCTCGGCCAGCCGTACGTGGGCGGCAGGGTCGGCGCCGGCGACGCTCCAGATCGCCTCGGCCGGGCTGACGGCCTGGCCATACCGGCTCCAGGTGGTCGCCGCCACGGTCACCGGCAGCGCCGCCACGGCCAGGGCCTGATGCAGCTCGTGCTCGCGCACCGCGCTGCGGGCGAGCACCAGGATCGCGGTGACCGGCACGCCGCGGGGCACATCGCGGTAGCCGGCGAGCGCCCGAGCCGGCGGTGGCGGTGGCGTCTCGGCGGACGGGGATGGCTCGTGATGATCGACGTGCAGCAGGAACCGCACCGCGACGCCCTGCTCGACCCACACCCCGTACGCCTGCGGGCGCACCCCGCGAATGTCGTGATCGCCCAACCAGGTCACCGTGTCCACGCGGCGTCGCCACCGGTACAGGTGCCCCTGCGGCGCGGCGGCCAGGCGGGCGAAGAACTCGTTGACCTCGCTCGGCTCCCGGCCGAGCATCGCCGGCACCGGTCGGCCTTGCTGCCGCAGCCGCTGTTCAACAGCCCGCAGCCCGGCGGCCGTGGCCTCGTAGGAGGCCAGGTGGGTGCGGTCAGTGCCGTAGACGAACCGCCCGACCAGCCCGGCGCGGACCAGCGTCCCCAGGTGGCGGACCGCCGTCGGACGGCTGTCGAACAGCAGCCGGGTGACCTGGCTGGTGTCCAGCACGCCGTGTTCGGCTAACAGGCCCAGCAGCGCCCAGTGCCGCGGGCCCAACGCGTGCAGCGCCGCGTCCCGTTGTGCCGCCGTGACCGGCGGCATCGACCAGTGCGGCCTGAGCCGGCTGTGTCGCGCCACGCCACCCTCCGAACATCCGTAACCATCATCCAGCCTCGATCCGCTGCGGGCTCTCGGACTCTTTCGCGCCCCGCCGAACGAGCATCTTCTTGACCACCAAGGGCTCCCTGGGAGCGCTCCATCGAGGGTCGCTGTCCAGCGTATCGGCCGAACGGACGAGGACGAACGGGAACAATAGCCTCAAACGATGTGCTTGACGGGGCGGGCGCGGACTCCAGGGGCGAACGCATGGTCCCGAC
The DNA here is from genome assembly GCF_050948465.1 of Dactylosporangium sp. CA-092794. Classification (NCBI taxonomy): domain Bacteria; kingdom Bacillati; phylum Actinomycetota; class Actinomycetes; order Micromonosporales; family Micromonosporaceae; genus Dactylosporangium; species Dactylosporangium sp. CA-092794. The sequence goes on from NZ_CP192044.1 coordinate 7,120,323, forward strand.
AGTTCCGGCAGCCCTGATGGGACAGCGCGGCCTGAGCCGGCACTACGGCGCTCCACCACCGAACACCCGTGACAATCGATCATGCCAACCGATCCAGTCCGAGGTTCGCGGAGCGTTTCTCGCTGCCAACCGAACGAGCATCTTCGTGACCACCAAGGGCTCCGTGGGAGCGCTCCAATCGGGGTCGCTGTCCAGCGTATCGCCCGAACGGACGAGGACATATCCCTGCAACGGCAGAGAATCGCCGCCGGTCAAGGTACGACGTGGATTCCGGACCACGCGCTCATCCCGACATTTCGGCTTCCCCGAGCGCGGTCGGAGTCGGCGGACCTCGTTCGATACGGCCTGGGGCACCGAGCCGGGGCCCCCACCCGTTCTCCACCGGAACCCGTGGGGCAAGGGGGTTCCGGGGGGCTCGGTCGTGCCGCAACCCGGGGTCTGTCGGCAGAGCCGAGGTCCGCGTTGCTATCCGGTGACCCGCCGACGTGGCGGTCTGCGGGCCAAGCCGGCGAGCAGCCCGGCACGATTGGGTTGGCTGCCCAGGTCCGGGTCGATGTCGGGCTCGGGGCCCGCCAAGCGGTGGTCCATGCATCGCAGCCAACGGTCCACGGCGGTGAGTCGGCGATCCCCGGTCAGCCAGGGTACGCGGTGTGCGCCTACTCGGCGGCACCCCTCAGCGCCGCGCGGAACTCATCCATCCCGTTGAACGCCCCAGCAAGCGGGGCGGGTTCGGATGGTACGGGGATCCAGTCACAGGGGTCAGGCTCGATGGCCGGGCCGGGTCACGGTCGTGGTCGAGGTCCGTGGTTGTCGCTGCGAGGGTCGTCGGGCAGTGGGCGGTCCGCGTTACAGCGGGTCAGGTCCCGGAAATGCCGCCAGGTGCTGGTGCTGCGGTCGTGGAAGGCGGGCGTGCGGCAGCTGATGCCGTCGCAGCCGGGGGCGTCGAGTGCATGCAGCAGCCCGGTCATCTCGGCGAGCGGGCCGGCCACGGCGGCCAGGTGTGGATCTGATTCCGGCGACAGGGAGTTGGGTGTCATTGGATGCCTGCCGCGGGGTGTGGGGCGGGGGTGGCGGCGATCAGGATGTGGTGGGCGAACACGGGTGTGTCGTGGGCGATGCAGTGAGCGGCGATGGCGTCGGCGGTGAGCGGTGTGGCGAGGCCGTTGCGGGGCCAGATGCGCAGCTGGGCTCGGGGCCGGCCGTGGTGGTCGGGGATGACGTGGACCGCGGCGGCGGCGATGTCGGGGTGGGCGGTGATGGTGCGGCGCAGTGCGGTGCCGCGGAGGCGTTGTCCGGTGGGGCCGAGGTAGTGCTCGGTGGGTTCGAGGCGGTGCAGGGTGAGGCGCAGGCTCGAGGTGAGGGTGCCGATGTCGCCGTTGGTGCGCCAGGCGGTCGGGGGTGGGCAGGGCTGGTCGGCGCAGTGGGCGGTCGTGGTGCTGGTGGTGCTGGCGGCTTCGATGAGTCCGGCGGTTCCGGGTGGGGTGGGTTCGCCGGCTGGGTCGACGGTGCGCAGCCGCAGGCCGGGCAGCGTCGTGAGCGCGGTCGCCGGCGCGCCGGTCAGGGTGGTGGCGCCGTCGTACCCGGGTGCGTGGTACCAGATGGTGACAGCGGCGTCGGTGATGGTGGCGAAGTCGTCCAGGTGGTTGGCGTCGGGTGGGGGCACGGTGGCTGGGACGACGACGTGGCGCAGGGTGCGGGTGGCGGTGCCGAGCCAGCCGGGCCGGTGTTGCCGGTGCTGTAGCAGGGCTTTGATCTGGCCGGGGGCGAGTACTGCCCAGTCCGGGCGGGTGTGCGTGGCGGTGTGCAGCCAGCCGGCGGGGATGAACTGCGGTTGGAGGACGACGGTGCCGCCGGTGAGCAGGTGCCGGATGGCGGTTTCGAAGATCGCGGCGGCGTGCAGTGGTGCAGCGATGAGTGCGGTGCCGCCCGGGGTGAGGCCGATCGCGGTGCCGACCCGTGGGTTGGTGGGTGGCTCACCGCCGGCGGTCCAGATGTGCCGGCCGCCGTACGCGGTGGTCAGGTGGGCGCGCCACGGCTGACACTGGTGGGTGGTCTGCGCGGTCTGGGCGATGGCGGCACTGATGGTGGTGGCCCGGATGCCGAGCGGGATCGGTAGCGGGATGGCGCCGCACAGCCAGACGGCGAGGGCTTCGGCGATCGTGCCGGCGGCGGGTTGGGCCAGGATCGGCACGATGCCACCGCTGGGCTGGCGCTGGGTGACGTGCTGGTAGGCCAGCTGCCACAGCTGCGCGAATGTGACCGTGCGGTCACGTTCGATGACCGCGATGCGGTGTCCGTCGGCCGTGGCGAGCTGCCGGAACCGGTCGGTGATGGCGTGCGTGGTGGCCGTACCGGCAGCGGACTGCACCAGGTTCGTCGAGCTCATGGACGACTCGCCGGTTCGGATGCGGTGCGTGCGCTGCCGTTGGCCAGGTGCCGCGGCGTGGTCAGCCCGCCGGCGTGGTCAGCCCGGCCGAGCTGACGATCGCCCCGGTCCGGGGCTGGTGCCGCGGCCAGGGCGGCGGCGAGCGCTGCGACAGTCAGCAGCTTGGTGGCGTTGGTGAGCCAGCGAGGCCGCTGCGGGGACTGGTTGCGGGCGTTCCACCGCGGTGGCGGGCCCGCGATGTGGCCTGCTGCGGGCGGTCGACGGTTGATCGGCTCGCCGGGTGGGGGCTGCCACGCGGCTTGTGCGGCAGCGGGGAGCAGGTCGAGGAACGCTGGCTGTCGCCGCGGCGGGTGCAACCGTGGCTGGTGTGGCCCTGTCGTCGGCGTCGGTCGGTCGGCGCCGGTTCGGAACATCAACGTTGATCCTCTTCGTGATCGGCTTTGAATGGTGGGCGGGCCGCCCGCGCCGCGTGGAGCTGCGAGGTGAGCGCGGTGCGGGCGGCCCGAGGGTAGGGCCGGCGGCGGCCTCCCATCCGAGCCCGGATCCCGGATGGGACGGCACGGGCCGCCGTCGGCCCGACCAGGGAGACGCCGTCGCGGACGGCGTCTCCCGGTGGGGGTGCGGTCCGACTGGCACGAGAGGGGTTCGGGCCGCGCCCGTGTCGGATCGGCCTGGGCGCAGGGCGAGCCGGCGGGTTACAGCTGCTGGGTCGGGTTGGGTGGGCGATGCATCGGATACAACGCGACGCCGTCGCTGAGCAGGACGGGTGGCAGCGACCGGAAGCCATGGCGGCGGTACAGCGCAGCGTTACGGTCGCCGGTGGCTTCGAGGTAGACGCTACGGCCGGCGATGTCGAGCCGGCCGAGACGGTGGCGCAACAGCTGGGTACCGATGCCCTGCCGTTGGTGTTTGGGCACGACGGCGAGGTAGGCCAGGTATTCGTGCGGGCCGAGCGGGTGATGCTGGTCCATGGCGGCGTCGAGGGCGGTGAACCGTTCGGTGTGCGGGTCGCAGCAGTTGGCGAGGCGCTGCTGGTAGTTGGGGATGGGCAGGCTGAACCGGGTTTGGACCGCGGCCCAGACGGCAACGCCGTGGAATGCGTCGTACACCTCGACGCGGACGTTGGGTTGGGCGAGGAACCCGTCCAGGAGCAGCCCGAAGTAGCCGGGGTATATCGCAGCCCGTTCGTGCGGGTCCGGGACCAGCCAGCCGGCCAGGTCCCCGCCGTGGAACGCCTCCGCGAGGGCCGCCGCGAGCAGCGGCTGGTCCGCCGCACTCGCGGTCCAGATCGTTTCCGGCCCGGTCATCGGCCCGGCCCTCGCGGCGACCGGCCGTCGGTGCTCGCGCCGGCGGTGCCAAGCGAGCCGACCGCCCCGGGCAGTGCCGCGGCGGGCGTGCCGAGGCCGCCGGTGTCCGGACCGGCCTGGCCGATGGCGGCGTACGCCTCGGGCCGGACCGCGCGCAGGTAAGCGGCGCGGGCCGCGCCGAGCACTGCGACGACGGCGAAGCTGGCCGGCAGGGTGTATCGCCATACCGAATCGGCGGGCACGCCGAGGAGCAGGTCGAAATGCTGCCAGGTCAGCACCAGAATGACACCGAGCAGTACCGCGGCCAGCGCTGGCGCCACCGCAGCGGGCCACACGCCGACCCCAGCGCGGCGGGGGGCGGGCTGCGTCGCGAAGTACGCGACCACCGCGGCAGAGGTGACGGTCATCAGGATGAGCACGCCGAACCCGCCGAGCACGGTGATCCAGAAGAACAGGTTGATGAACGGGTCCCAGCCCTCGACCGCGAACAGCACCAGCACCATGGCGGCGAGGATGGTTTGAGTCAGCGAGCCCCACACCGGGGCGTTGGCCCGGTTGAACCGCCCCAGCCAGCGGGGCAATACCCCTTCGCGGCCGAGGGCGAAGGCGTACCGGGCGGAGGTGTTGTGGAAGCTCAACAGCGCGGCGAACAGGCTGGTGCAGAACAGCACATGCCCGGCGTCCAGCCAGATCTGGCCCAGGTACGGCTGGGCGAGCACGAACGGCAGCTCAGAGGTGTGCTTGGTGGCCAGGTCGATGACCTGGGTGGGGCCGGCGGCGTCGGCCATCGCCCACGAGCACAAGGTGTACACCAGCATCGCCACGGTCAGCGTGATGTAGGTGGCCCGGGGCACGGTCCGGGTCGCGTTGCGCGCCTCCTCCGAGTAGACGGGGGCGGACTCGAACCCGACGTAGCCGGCGATCGCGGTGCAGGCGGCGACGCCAAACCCGGCGAAGGACAGATGTGCTGGCGACAGTGCGTCGAATGTCGTCTGACCGCCGGCCGGGTGGGCGACGTGGACCACGGCGAAGACCAGTACCACGACCAGTTCGCAGGCGAGGAGGATGGCCAGGATGGTGCCGGACAGCTCGACCTGCAGCAGTCCCAGGATCGCGACCAGCAGCCACGCCCCGCCCGCGAGGAGCCACCAGGCGATGTCGACGCCGAACCGGGCTTGGAGGAAGACGTGCAGGACGTAGCCGAAGCCACCGAATAGTCCGATTTGCATAGCGTTGTAACTTTCTAACGCAATCATGGCTGCGGCGACACCGGGGATACGGCCGAGGCCAGCGGTGATGTAGCTGTAGAACGCGCCGGCGTTGATGATCTGCCGGGACATCGCCACGTACCCGACCGAGAACACCGCCAGCACGGCGGCGACCGCGACGTAGGCCAGGGGCATCTGGATGACGCCGGTGACCGCCCAGCCGCCGGTGGCGCCGCCGAACACCACCGTGGCCGGGGCGACCGCGGCGAACGCCGCCGCGATCAGCCGGCCCAGGCCGAGCCCGGTGCGTTCCAATGACGCCAGGACATTACTGGGCCGGCCCCGCTGGACCGGCGCCTGAAACGCTGCAGACATGAACAGCTCCTCATCACGAGAAAAGGTGTTGCAAGACAGGACAGAAGCGCGAGGGGTCAGCGGCTGGCCATGACCGCCGAACCGACCACCGCCGCGGTATGCGCGAACAGCTGCTGAAACAACGGCCGGGTACCGGCGACCACCGTGTCGAGATACGACTCGGTGACGCGACCGCCGCCCTCCACCGCCCGCAGATGCAGCCCGGTCACCTTCGCCAACCCAGCCAGCACCGCATCAGGCTCGGTGAACGCGCGCTGCTCCACCAGGAACACGTGCAGCCGGGCTGCTGGCCAGCCGGCGACATTCGGGTCCACCGGGCGGTAGACGGTCCGGGATCGGCCCAGCAGCTTGCGGTCCTCCAGTTTGACCACCAGCCGTCGGCGCAGCATCCGCTCGGCCACCGCCTCGTACGACGTGTGTGCCAGGTGCCGCAGCCAGACTTGCACCGGCAGCCGCTCCTCGCCGTGTAGCTGGTCCAGCACCTGATGCGTCAACGCGTCGCGGGGCGGGAACTCCGTCACCGGCACTACCCTGTGGTGCTCGTCGAACCCGATCCGCTCCTCCAGCAGCAGCTCCGCCAACAGCGCAGCCGCCAGCCCGATCGCGACGACCCGGTACGGCGCCAGCAGCCGACCGGATCTGTCGTGATGGCTCAGCAGCCAAAAGTCGGTCGCCGCGAGCGCCGGCGGCGGCCGGTACGCGTGCGTCATTGCAACTCCAAGCTCAAGCCGCAGGAAGGTGCCGATTCCCTGCGGCGGCGAATGGGACGTGGTCCAGTGGCGCCGAGGCGGGTGAATCTCTCACCGGACCGGCCTCGGAGGCATGAGGCCGATCTGGCGCCGCACCCGCCCCGGCTGAGTTGGATCGCCGGTGTGCCTCACTTCGGTCAGGACAGCGACGGCGATCGCGATGACCAGTCGACCAGGTGGTCGCGCGAGTGGGAATGATCGATGGCCGTGAACAGCGGGAACGCTGTGAACCGTTGCGTGAACTCCGTGAACTCAGCTGTCGCCGGTCGCGCAGGAGAGCTGGGTGATGACAATGGACCGGTGCGGGTACTAGTGCTGGGCGGCACGTGGTTTGTCGGCCGTGCTGTCGTCGAAGATGCGACGGCACGGGGTCATGACGTGACAGTGTTCAACCGGGGCGTCACTGCGGCGCCGCTCCCGATTAGCGTTCGCCGGATTGTCGGCGATCGTGAGTCGGAGGTCGATATTCGGTCACTGGCTCGGTCTGGCCCGTGGGACGTCGTCGTTGACGTCAACGGGAGCGTGCCGGCCGTGGTTCGACGGTCCGCCAGCGTGCTCGCCGACGTTGCCGAGCGTTGTGCGTTTGTGTCGACGATCTCGGCGTACCGGGATTGGCCTCACGCTCCAGTCGACGAGGAGTCGCCGATCTGGGACGCCGACCCCGACGACGATCCGGGGACGCGCCGGTGGGATCCGGATGCGTACGGGCCGCTGAAGGTGGGCTGTGAGATTGCCTCCCGGGAGGCGTTTGGGATGCAGCGGCTGCTGCTGCTTCGGCCGCATGTGGTGTTGGGTCGCTACGAGTACGTCGGACGGCTGCCGTGGTGGCTTGCGCGGATGTGGCGGGGCGGTCAGGTCTTGGCCCCCGGACCTGATCGAGCGATCCAGCCTGTTGATGTCCGGGACCTTGCCCTGTTCCTGCTCGACCGTGTCGAAGACGGCGAGTGTGGATTGTTCAACGTGGCCCCGCGGCCGGAGGCGGCCACCTACGGCGACATGCTGTACGCCTGTATGAAAGCCACCGCCGCGTCCGACGGACTTCCGGTGGACCTGGTCTGGGTCGACGAGAACTGGCTGGTGGGCCAAGGGGTCACGCAGTGGACGGAGCTGCCGCTCTGGCGCAATGCGGCGGCTCCCTGGGGCATGAGGGTCGACCGCGCTCACGCGGCCGGTCTGCAGTGCCGCCCGCTGGCCGAAACGGTTCAGGACACGTGGGCCTGGCTGCGGGACGGAGGCCGTGCCGTCGACCATGAGCGTTTCGACGAGCATGGCATCGCGGCGGAAAAGGAGTCGGCGATTATCGGACGGTGGATGCGTCGGTCAGCGTCTTGATGAATGCCCGGTTGATCGACGGGTCACGTCCGGCGACGTAGCGTGCCGTCGGCTGGTACCCGATACCGGTAAACAAGCTGAGCGCGGCGGTGTTGCGGACGCCGGTTTCCAGGATGGTCCGGCGGGCGCCCCACGCGACCGCGGCACCTTCCAGGCGGTCGAGCAGAGCGTGACCGATGCCTTGTCCGCGCGCCGCCGGAACGACGTACGTTTTCTTGATCTCGGCGGTGGCCGTTGTTCGGTCATGCCAGCGGCAGCCGCCGCACCCTACCGGCTGGTCACGCTGGTAGGCGACGATGAAGATGCCGTTGGGTGCGCGGTACTCGTCTGGCGTGAGGTCAACGGATTCAGCGAAGCCGTATCGCCCGCATTGTTCCTGGTAGAAGGCGGCCAGCAGGCGCACGGCATCGACATGGTCGACTGGGCGTTCGACGAAGGCGACCTCGCCGGCCAGCGCAGCCCAGTCGGCGGGGATGGAAAGATCACTCGTCATACAGTCGATAATGCCTCATCGAACTGCGGTAGGAACTCAGCGACGATCGGGGAGCGTGACCGCCGGGCCAGGGCGGGTCGCAGTTGCCGCAGGTAGTTGCGTCCCCGCGGCGACTGCACGATCGGCAGGAGTCCGATGCCGGATCGCAGCGCGTCGACGGCCTCGGCCAGGTCCCCACGCCGCAGATGGGCCTGCGCCAGAAAGCTCGTGTGAAGTACTCCCGAGCGGGCGTACGTCGGCCCGCTCTCGTCCCTCAGCGCGGTCATCCTCGCGACCGAATCGGCGAGAAGCCCGATTCCTTCCGACAACAGCCGATCGCGGCTCGTGGAGGTCCGTTCGGCGAGCACGACCAGCCCCTGGCCAGCTTCCGCGGCCAGTTGCATCGGACTGAGGTAGTACAGGAACGACGGTCCCGCCTGCGCTCGGCCACGTTCCAGCAGCTCGGCGGCTCCGTCGGCACAGCGCCGGAATCGGGCCAGATCACCATCGGCCGCCGCCGCAGTCGCCTCCCGACCAAGCAGACGCGCCCGCAGGATCGGATCGCTGGTCCGACACTCGGCAGTGGCAGCTTCCGCTAGCCGCACGGCTTCCGGACCGTGGCCGGCGAACGCTGAGACGTAGCTCAGCATGCCAATCGCATTTGCAGCTCGATCGTGCGCGTCGAGTGCCCGGCACACACCTACGCTGAGCAGGAGATACCGCTCTGCCGAGCCGTACCGGCTCGAATCAAAATGCAACCAACCGAGCAATTGGGCAAGGTCAGCCACGATCGTGAGCAGCCTTCGACCGGTTGCCAGATCGTAGTTTGCGTACTCAACGAGATCGACGATGTTGCGCAGTTCAGCGGTGACGTACCGCAGGCTCAGCGCTCCGCCGCCGTGCCGATCATCCAGGCGTCGCAACGCGGAGACATGCGCCTCGATCAGGCCGACCTGTTCGGGGAGCACGTGTTCATGACCGGCGCGATTCCGGGCGACCAGGACCGCGCCGTGCAGTTGGTCCAGGACCGCTGCCGTCAGATCGGCACCCGAGGCGTCATCGACAGGGCTACGCGGGGTCGGTGAGGTCGTGGCCAACTCGCTGAGCTCCCGGACGAGATCGTCGAGATGCGTCACTGTGTCCAAACCGGTCGCCGCCGACCGCCCACCATGTGCCGGTCCGCGACCGGGCCACAGCTGTTCGACAGTGACGGTGAAGCCCAGTCGGTCGGTCAGCACCGCGGCCGCGACATCGGGGATCGGAGGGCGAGGGCGGAACCCTCGCTGAATCCATGAGTAGCCAGCTGTCGGGTCCAGCCGCAGACGGTCCCGACCCTGGCTGGACAGCCGCGTGTTGATCGCATTCACGAGCTGACGCGGCCCCCAATCCGCCAACCGCAGCAGATCAGCCAGCGCGGCGGCGGGAGTGTCACTCATCGGCGTCTCCCTATCCATCGATTCCATCGCAGAGTAGCGGAACCGTGACACGCGCGTCTGGCCCGAACTGCGGGCTCGTTGAAGTTCACGACGTTCACGGGACCCTATTCACAGTTCCCCACATTCACGGACCGGGGGTCTGCCCGATCGCCGTGGCGATTGCTGGACTCGAACGGCGGACAGCTCGACAACGGATCCAGGGGTGAATCGAATGCAGGTGGCGATCGATCTGCGATCCGATCATGGCTTCTGGGCCTTCGCCGCGCGTCACCGGTCATTGCTCGACCTCCGATTTCCGACCGTGTCGCTCGTGGAGATCGCCGACGCCCGCCACGCCGTGCAGGTGCTGCGCACGGCAGAGGCGTATTTCGGGTGGCGGTTCGCCCCTGCCTGGTTCTCGGTCGCATCCAGGTTGCGGTGGATCGCGAGTCCGGCGGCCGGCGTCGATCACCTGCCGCTGCACGAGGCCATCGAGCGCGGGGTGACGGTGACCCGGTCGTTCGGATTTCACGGCACACCGATCGCCGAGCACGTCATGGGCCTGGTGCTCGGGTTCGCGCGCGGCCTGTTCGTCGGCATGGCGAGGCAGCGCACCGACCTGTGGTGGAAGTCGGACATTGCCGCCAGCTTCTTCGACGTGTCGGGCGCAACGATGACGATCGTGGGCTGCGGTTCGGTGGGAAACGACGTGGCCCGGCTGGCCCATGCCTGCGGCATGACCGTACTCGGCGTCCGCCGGACCTTGCCGCCCACCGACTCCAAGCCTTCGCCCATCACGGGCTGGTTCGATGCTTCGCGGGTGGAGGAGGCATTGGCGCAAGCGAAGGTCGTCGTCAACCTCCTTCCCGCCGCCGCAGACACGATGAGGTTCTTCGATGAGCGGCGGTTCGCCACCATGCCGCGCGGCGCGGTGTTCATCAACGTTGGTCGGGGTTCCACCGTGGACGAGCCTGCCCTGACCGCCGCACTGGCGCATGGGCATCTCGCCGGGTGTGGGCTTGATGTGACGGCGCGCAAGCCCCCGCCGATGAATGATCCGCTGCGTCAGCATCCGCGCGTGGTGCTGACACCCAAGACGTCCGTATTCAGCCACCGGTACATGGACCACGCGGTGGAGTTCTTCGCCGACAACCTGGATCGCTACCTGACCGGTAGCCCCCTGCGTGGCCTGGTTACCTCGCCGCTCGTGGCAATTCAACCGGCGCCGACTACCGAGGGAGCATGACGTGTCTGATGTGCTGTCGATCGACGACGAGCGCGAAGAGCTTCGCGCTCGATTCGCCGCGACCGGTCGCAACCACCCGTACCTGGCATTCACGGTCAACTCGATCTGCGATCGGGACTGCGTCTTCTGCAAGCCGCGCTGCGTGGAGGACTACGGCCCGAAGGACCAGCCCCTCGAGGTCGCCGACTACGAGGCGATCGCCCGCGTGGCCGGCCAGTGGGGTGTTCGCAAGGCGCACCTGTCCGGCGGGGAACCTACGTTGCGTACCGACATCCTTGGCATCCTCGCCGCTCTGCGAGACGGACTCGGCGCGAACGCGAACATCGGCATCACCACGCACGGCAACCTGCGCCGCAGCTTGACCATAGAGGCGATGCACGACGCGGGTCTCACCTACGTCAACGTCAGCATCCACAGCCTCGACCCGAAGCACAGCGCGGACATCATGGGCGGCGGTGACCCGGCCCGCGCGCTGAACACCGTCCAGGCCGCGCTGGACCTGGGCATGCAGGTAAAGATCAACTGCGTGCTGCAGCGCAGCTACCTTGACGACGCGTTCGCCGTGCTCGACCTGGCCCGCGCGTTGCCGATCTCCGTGCGACTGATCGAGTTGCAGAACATCGGACCGGCCACCCTGCTCTTCCCCCAGGAATTCATCTCGGAAGTCGAGGTGACCCAGCGACTGGCCGACCTGTACGCCAACGCGGACGACGTCAGCCGCGCCGCGCTGGGCGTACGCAGCCCAGGCAACTACGTGCGACCCGCCGGGTGGGCTGGCAGCTTCTCCTTCATCTCCAACTCCAGCTGCGCGACATGCTCAGACGCCAACCGCATCAAGATCACACCGACGGGAATTGCACGACCGTGCATCCTGCATAACCGAGACCTCGAACTCCGCGAGTACCTCGACGACAACAGACTGCACCACGCGTTCGTCCGCCTGTTCACCGCAATCCTGGAACGCGACGCGAATCCGGCCTGGCGCGGCTACCACTACGTCGACTACGACCTGCGCTGGGACCGCATCGAGCGCCCCACAGGCGTCCAGGTGCTGCCCCTGGTACCTGTGAACGCCCTCGGGCCGCGGTGCAGCGCCTCGGCCGAGTCCACCAACGGGGGTGGCATGTGCGGCCACCGCTGATCAGTCCCTCCCGCAATGGCAGCACCTTCGACGCCGCCCCGCTGACCAGCTATGAGGCCATTGGGGCGCGCTACGGCCACAAGCTCGCCGGTCGCCTGGGCACCCACGTCACGGTGACGAAGAAGTGGCAGGATACCGACCTGGTGTGGCCTCACTCCGACATCGACCTGCGCATCGTCATCGACGAACCGCCGGCTGACTGGTTCAGCTTCAACAAACAGCTTGCGCATCTGCAGCGGGAGATGGTAATCGCCGATCCGATCCTGCGGCGCGTTCTGGAACACCCCCCGGGTTGGGTGTTCCTGCGAGGCGAGGTGGACGCAGATCTGGTCCCCGCTGCCGAGGTCGCCACGTGGAGCCACAGCTTCGGTGACCGCGCCGCGGTCGACCGTTGGCGCAAGGAAGCCCTGGCCCGACCGTGGAGCGCAGAAGACGAACGGTTCTACCGGGCCATCATCAGTGCGCGCGTCGGCGGCGCGTACCGGCTGGAGGCCGACTCCGCCGAGAATGTGGTGCTCGACGCCGAGCGGTACGGCGCACACTGCGTGTGCTGGCACTACCTGGCGCCCATGGTCTTCGCGACCGTGAGTCTGTGCACCCGCCGACGCATGTCGGGCAAAACTGAGGCCCTACACGCCTCCGCCGTCTCCGCGGCTACGGAGTTCCTAGCGTTGGCACATACGGGATACCGCGACGCCTCGGCATCCCCGGCACTACTCCGTCAGGCGCACGAGGCGATTGCTTCGCTGCCCCCGGTGCCCGAGCGCGTGCGGTCAGCCAGCACGCCGACATGGGCCGAAGTGGTTAGCGCGGTCGGTGCACTACGCTGCCGGATCTCCCGCTACTCCTACTACCTTTCACCACCGCCACTGGCCGAGACCGGATACCTGATCGACCGGGAAACCAAGGACCTGCACGGCGCGATCCGAACCCTTCGGGCAGCACGCCCTATGCTGCCTGCACCGCTGCGTACGCTGACCGAACAGTTCCTTCGGCTCGCACCTCCACCGCCGACCACCCCACAATCGCTGCGCCACTTCCTGGACAACGCCGCCGCCGAGCTCGAGGTCGTTCAAGCGCTGTTCTCCGCCAACCTCGCCGACAGCGCGGGACTGGCATCATGACCGCGCCGGCCACGCGCCCAGACGGCCGGGTCCTGACCACCGCGAAGATCAAGATCACGACCAAATGCAACCGGGACTGCGACTTCTGCATCTTCGCCGCCCGCAACCAGGGCGCGAACATGACCCGCGCCACCTTCCAGGCGATCCTCGACAAGCTCGCGACGATCCCGTACCACCAGTTGCACATCAACGGCGGAGAACCCACCGTCCACAAGGACTTCGTGACGTTCAGCCACGACGCCCGCGCCGCGGCGGCCGGTCGCCTGACGGTGCTCGGAACGAACGCCATCACCATCGCCCGCAACCGCCGACTGCTGAACACCGTCGTGGCCTGCTACGACCAGGTGCTGATCGGCTGCGACGACGAACATCACAACTACGAGCACGTCGCGCAGGTCGTACCCGTCCTGACGGCGCACGGCACGACCGTGGTCGTCAACAGCGTCCTGGAGGCCATCGCCGGCGAACGACTCCGCTGGCTGGCCGACCTGTGCCAAGCGCACGGCGCGATCCACGTGACCAACCACGTCCACCACATCGACGTCGGCCAACCATCCAACACCTTGCGCGGCCTATGCCACCGCAACCGCGACCGGCACCTGATGATCCAGGAAGACGGCTCCTGCTACCGCTGCTTCAACGCGATGGCGGCCGTCGACAGCGAATTCAGCGTGTGGGACGACGACTTCGCCGACAAGCTGTTTGCCGAGCGCACCGATCACTACCGCTTCTGCTTGAAATGCCACGAGTACACCGACTCCGGCATCCCGCCCGGTCCCACCTCGCCGACCTTCATACCGCTGTCCACGATCAGCCGAAACGGGGGAACGCGATGAGCGTCGCACTCGGCATCAACTTCCACCACGACACCGCCGCCGCCCTGATCGTCGACGGCCAGATCATCGCCGCCGAAGAGGAACGCTGGAGCGGCGTCAAGCACAACCGCACCCGCCGCGAGGATTACCTGTCCACCCCCGACCAGGCGCTGCGCTACTGCCTCAACGCCGCCGGCATCACCGCCTCCGACGTGGACACGGTATGGGCGGCCTCGATGGCGCCATCACCAGCGACCGGCGCATGGGCGAGTACCGAGCGCACCCAGCTTGCCCGTCTGCTGCCGCGCCCGCTCGGTGATCGACTGCGCCTGCTCAGCCACCACACCGCCCACGTGCTGTCGGCGTTCCCACTGGCCGAGGCCGACCACGCCGCCGGACTGGTCGTCGACGCCGGCGGCAGCGCACTCGGCGCTGACCTCGCCGGACGCGAACGCATCAGCGGCTATGACTTGACCTGGTCCGGCTGGGAACGCGTCCACCACGCGCCCCCAACCTATGAACCCGCCACTGCGGGCGGTCTGGTGCGCCGCAGCCACTCCCTCGGCCACTTCTACCGCAACCTCGCGGTGCGGTGCGTCGCGCCGGGGGACGAGCCTGAGGGCAGCATGATGGCACTGGCCGCGCTCGGAGATCCGTGTCGGTACCGCAACGAGCTCCGCGACCTGGTCCAGCTCGGCACCGCCGGCCAGATACGCATCCACCCAGCCGTGGGCTCCTACAATCTGGACGCTCCCATCCGGCTCGGCGGACGGGTGTGGAGCCGTGACACCGTGGCGGCCCACTCCGAGCAGGACCGCGCCGATTTGGCCGCCGCAGCCCAGGAGCTGTTCGAGGACGCCGTCGTCCACGTCGCCGCCCACCTACGCCGCATCACGGGAGCCGATGCCCTCGTGTTCGCGGGCGGTTGCGCGCTCAACACGCGACTGAACGCCACCCTCGCCGAGCGGGCCGGATTCGCCACGCTCTACGTGCCGCCCGCTCCGCACGACGCCGGCACCGCACTCGGCGCCGCCCTCTATGGCTGGTGCTTCGGCCTCGGCCTGCCCGCCCCAACCGCTCCGGTCGACGCAGCCTGGGGACCACAACCCGGCAACGTCGACCCATCGCAGCTACGCACCATCGCCCACCACGTAACCACCGGCCTCGCCCACGACGAGCTGATCCACCGGGTCGCCGGCCTGCTCGCGGACCAGTGCGTCGTCGGCTGGGTCCAGGGCGGCATGGAGTTCGGGCCCCGCGCCCTCGGCCACCGCAGCATCCTCGCGCACCCTGGCAGCCAGCAGATACGAGACCGAGTCAACCAGCTCAAGCAGCGCGCGTCCTACCGTCCCCTGGCACCCGCCGTACTCGCTGACCAGGCCGCCACGTATTTCCAAGGGACGGTGGACGCCTTCATGAACCGCACCGCCCTCGTGCGCCCCGACCAGCGAGGACGGCTGGCCGCCGTCACCCACGTCGACGGCAGCGCCCGCGTCCAGGCTGTCGCCTACGGCCACGGCGCTTTCCGCGATCTCCTGGAGGCATTCGCCCAACGCAGCGGCATACCTGTGCTGCTGAATACCTCGCTGAACCTCAAGGGACGCCCGATCATCCGTACCGCGCAGCAAGCTGTCGAGGCGTTTGTCACGCTGGATCTGGATGCCCTCGCCGTGGGCGACACGCTGATCGTCCGCGCCGGCATCCCCACCGACCCGCTGACCACGCCAACCCTCGCGTCGCGCGGAGCAGCGCGATGACCCCCGCGCAAATCACTGCCCGTCTACACATCGACGCCTGGCATACGCCCGATCGCGAACATGGTCTTCGGGCCGTCCAGCTGGCCGACCGCGTCTACAAGGGCGCCACCCGAGACCACGGAACCCCGTACATCGAGCATCCGGTCGCTGTAGCCGAGATACTCCGTGACGAAGCCGGCCTGTACCAGCCACGGACACTCGTGCTCGGGCTGCTACACGACGCCCTCGAAATCCGATGCGATGCGGTCGCGGAGATCGCCGACGAACTCGGCCTCGCCACCGCCGAGGCACTCCGTGCGCTGACCCCTGACCATCGCCTCGCCGGACGCCCCCGTGGCCCCGGCGACGACGACGCCTACCACCGCAAGATCGCAGCGCTGCCTGACGAACTGCTCGCCGTCAAACTCGCCGACCGCGTCCACAACCTACGCGACCTCCCGGCCAGCGCGAACCCCGACCGCACCCAACGATTCCGCACCCAGCTCATCGACTTCTACCTCCCACTGGCCCGGACCCGAGCAGCGACGAGTCCGGCCATCGACGCCCTGGCGACCACGCTCGCCGCTGACGTAGCGACTGCGGGTTTGATGTTGTGACTGGCGACCAGCAGCGGCGTATCCATGGAATTGACCGGCCGGAACCGGGGCGTCGATCCGTGCTCCTATGATCCACATCGCAATGGGCGTTCACCCCGCCGTGACCACTCGCCGTGCCTGCGCCAGCTCATGACGGACAGCCACGATTGCTAACCTGACACAGCGTGCCGTAGTAGATCCATGATCAGATTCGACCTGGAAGCGAGACTCACCACCGATGCTGGACCGCGCGGTCATCGACGCCCTGTTCCCCGCTGACCTGCCCGAGCCCGAGCAGTGGGAACAGCAGTACCCGCCGCGCCAGCTGCCCGAGGCCGCCCAGGTCACCCGGTTCGCGCCGTCACCCACCGGGTTCGTGCACATCGGCGGCATCTACACGGCCACCATCGACCGTGACGTCGCCACGCACTCCGGCGGCGTCTACCTCGTACGGATTGAGGACACCGACCAGTCCCGTGAGGTCGAAGGTGCCCTGACCCAGTTCGCTCGCGGGTTTGAGTACTTCCACCTCGCCGCTGACGAGGACGACGGGCACGGCGCGTACGGCCCGTACCGCCAGTCCGACCGCGAGCGCATCTACCTCACCTACGTGCGGCACCTACTCCGCCAGGGCAAGGCGTACCTGTGCTTCGCCACCAAGGATGAACTCGCCGAGATCACGGCCCGCCAGCAAGCGGCGAAAGTGCCGCCGGGCTACTACGGACGGTGGGCCATCTGGCGCGACGCCGACCCAGCCGACGTGGCTGCCAAGCTCTCCGACGGCACCCCGTACGTCGTGCGGTTCCGCGCCCCGGACGACGCCGCGAAGCGACGGGTCCGTTTCACCGACGCCATCCGCGGCGAGCTGGAGCACGAGGCCAACCGCAACGACACGGTCATCCTCAAATCGTCCGACCAGTCACCCCGGCTGCCGACCTACCACTTCGCCCATGCCGTCGATGACCACCTCATGCGCGTGAACCTGGTCGTCCGCGGCGACGAATGGATCTCCTCGGTGCCCCTGCACCTACAGCTGTTCGACGCGCTCGGGTTCGTCCCGCCGACGTACGCGCACATCGCGCCGCTGATGAAGCAGATCCCCGGCGGCAAACGCAAGCTCTCCAAGCGCAACGACCCCGAAGCCAGCGTCGACTTCTACCTGCAAGCCGGCTACCCCGCCGAGCCAGTCCTCTACTACCTGCGCGGCCTGGCCAACGGACGACTCGCCGAAATGCCGCTCGACGCCGCACTCACCACACCGATCCGGCTGGACCAATGCGGCGCCGCCGGCCCGCTGGTCGACCTGGTCAAGCTCGAAGACATCAGCGCCGACTACATCGCCACCCTCACCAGCCGGCAAGTCTTCGACGCCGTCCGCGCCTGGGCCACCCAGCACGACCCCGAATTGGCCGACGCGCTCAACACCGAAACCGACCTCGCACTCCGTGCCATCGCAGTGGAGCGCGAAGGCGTCGACAACCCACGCAAAGACCTGCACAAGTGGTCAGACTTCCGCCCTGCCTACGGCTTCTTCTTCCCCCAGCTGTTCACCCCGCTCGCCGGCACCAACGACCAGCGCATCACACCGCTCGGGGTCGCGCCCGACGTCGCCACCAGCTTCGCCCGTGACTTCGCCGACGGGTACGAACACCGTACCGACTCGCAGGAATGGTTCAACCAGCTCCGCGAACTGGCCGCAACGCACGGCTTCGCCCCGACCGCCAAGGAGTACAAGAACAACCCGGACGCATACGCCGGCTCGATCCGCGAAGCCTCTCAACTCGTCCGCGTCGCGCTGACTGGCTCCACCCGCAGCCCTGACCTACACGCCATCACCCAGGCGCTCGGCGCCGACGAGGTCCTGCGCCGCCTGAGGGCGCTCGGAGTTTGAGTCAACGAGGCCGATGGTGAGCTCAAGGAACGGATCGCCAACTCCGGTTCGGCGTTCGCATATCTAGGCGCGATCCTTCGATCCAGTGTCGTGACGTGAATTGACCGGGCTATATGGCCGTTCCGCTTGCCGCACGCTGGGTGTCGGGGCGGATGGTCCCTGCACGGCTCGTCACGCCATGCAACGAATCGATCACCCTGCTGTCATGAGGATCCGCAGCGAGCGACCTCATACCCGGAACGGAGTACGCCTTCCGGGTGATCGTTCGCGCCACGCCGTGCGGAAACTTGCTTCGCTCAGAT
Source organism: Dactylosporangium sp. CA-092794 (assembly GCF_050948465.1). Lineage (NCBI taxonomy): Bacteria > Bacillati > Actinomycetota > Actinomycetes > Micromonosporales > Micromonosporaceae > Dactylosporangium > Dactylosporangium sp. CA-092794. The sequence continues at coordinate 7,138,418 of NZ_CP192044.1, forward strand.
GCTGGCCCGATACTGCTTGAGGCTGTTGCCCAGTTGATCGCACGCTTATGTCAGTGCGTCGTGATCGACTCGGGCCAACCGCACAGACGTCTTCCAGTGGGACCGGCCTTCGCTGCAGCGAGCGGCGCCTGACCCGACTGGAATCCTGTGGGACCCGTAATGACGGGACGTCCGTGCGGATCGCTGCCAGCCGCAACGCTAAGGAGTCCGACCGGGTCAACTATGCCCGGGCGCTCCGTCGTGGGCGGCTGGTCGAGGTGAGTAATGCAGAGCGGCTTGCTGTCGCACCGAGAGGACAGGCGCGGCCGTGTTTAGTCTCAGCGCGATTCGCGCTACGTCCGTTGCTGCCGCTCGCCCTCCAAGCGATGCGAGCGATCCAGTGCTTGCCGAATTGGCCGGACGGGAGTTCCGCTTTGCTGTCCCAGGCATACCGCCTGTCCGACTACCGCGAGACCGTCAGTCGCTGGACAACATCTGGAAGACGATCTCCCATCCGCCGGCCGGACATGCCGAAGCCGCGTGGCATCCGGCGGTCTGGACCGCTCTGACCCTCCCCACGACGTGCATTCCCCTCACGCCAACGCAGGGCGCCGATCGCGCGTTTGCCAGCGTTGCGACCGTCGACCTGCCTAATCGTACACCTGTTCTGGCGATTGTGAAGGTCTCGTTTGCGGCGATGAAGTCGCGGTTCGCTCCGCCTGTTGTTGCCACCGCGTCAGCCACTGTGGTGTCGGGCGTGGACGAGATGGCCGAGCAGCTTGAGGAACTCTTCGTCCAAGCACTGCCGCAAGCGCGTTCGGCTGCTCAGCGGTCGTCGAATAAGGCGATTTGGTTGGGCGGTGGCAGCACGGTTGCTGCGATCGATGTGACGTGGCGCACCCGTATCGAGGCCATGGGCGCGGCCATGGGGCTACGCATCGAGATTGTTGAGGACCCGGCCCGTCACGTACGTGATGTCGAGGCGAACTTGGGGCGGGCCACTCCACCTGCATACATGTTGATGTGGCGGTCCATGTCCCGTGGCGCCGAGAGGCTCGTCGACACCTTCTGTCGGATATGTCTGGACGGGGCTGTGGTTCAGTTCGACGAAGCCAACTTCCATGATGCTCTCGTCGAAGCTCGCCTGGCTCTAATCGAACATGGACGGGCCGAGCCCCCGATCAATGGCGGAGGCGGCCGCCGGCCGCCTGTGGCTGGGGAGGAACGGTTCTACATCAAGACAGGTGGGTCGAAGGCCGGCGACCGACTGGTCGAGGTCGCCGACTGTGGCCACGAGCAGTGGGGCGGCGACGCCCGACGTAAGGCGCCGCGTGCTTTGATGGGCGTGCAACGGCTTGAAGGTGTTAGCCCCGAGTCCTTGTTTCGGTGCGCGAAGTGCAGCAAGCACCGCTGGCGTGCCCGGTTTTGAGGGACCGAGCGTCGAGATGGTCGCCGAGAGAACGAGCACGGCGCATGTCACCAGGAAGGAGACGCCACAAGGTGTCAAGCGACTCAGTTGTTCGGCTCGTAAGTGAGCGGCTGGCAGCAAGCGACTTGCCCGCCGGACCACGGCGTCTCGCTCTCGCCGCAGTCCTCGGAAAGCCGACGCTCGATCGGGCGATTACGTCACCGCGCGAGCCGATCGCCGCGATGGTGGTGGACGAGGCTAGTCCCTCGCCGCGTCAAGTCTGGCTTAGGAGCATCACGGTCGGTGGCTTCCGTGGCGTAGGACCGGCGACAAGGCTGCCTCTCGACCCAGGACCGGGTCTCACACTAGTCGTTGGGCGCAATGGTTCGGGGAAGTCGAGCTTCGCTGAGGGCGCTGAGGTCGCGCTGACCGGTCGTAACGATCGCCTTACGACCAGTCCCGCCGAGTGGCGCAAGCAGTGGCGGAACGTCCACGACGGAGGAAACGCCGAGGTCGCTGTTGAATTACAGGTCGACGGTGACAGCCGCCATCTGACGGTACGACGTCGATGGACCGGCAAGGATATCGGCGATTCTGTGTCCGCAGTGGAATGGGACGGGGTTGAGCAGGGCGGACTGTCGGAACTCGGCTGGGATGAGGATCTCGACCGGTACCGGCCTTTCCTGTCCTATGACGACCTCGGCAAGGTCAGCGGCAAACCGAGCACCGGGTTCGATCGCCTCATTGCAGTGCTCGGACTTGAGGCCATTACTCACGCGCAGAACTTTCTCATGGAGGTGCGCGGCGAGTTGGCCAAAAAAGTTACCGCACCGCGGGAGGTATTTCCAGAGCTGATTAAGGATCTTGAGACGATCGCCGATGACCGGGCCCGGCGCGCCTTGCAGGCGCTGAAGGCGAACCCGCCAAACATGTCCGCCGTGCACGAGGCGCTGGCTGACCAGCGCGACATGGGCAGCGACTCTGCCCGCGCCGTTCTGAATCGCCTCGCCTCGCTGTCAGCGCCGGACGACAGCGCGGTCCATGCAGCCGCCGAGAGGCTACAGGTCGCGGCTGAAGCTGTTGAACAGGTCAAGGGCACGGACGCGGACGATGCGAACCAACTGGCGGAACTCCTTGAAACAGCCTTCGCGCACCACGCCTCGCACGGCGACGGTCCCTGCCCGGTCTGCGGCAAGGGCGCACTCGACGCCGCTTGGCGGGAGCGCACTACGGACCAGATCACGCGCCTACGCAAACGCGCTTCAGCCGTCACGGCCGCGCGAAAGGCCCTCCGTGACGCCCTGAGTAGAGCACACCGGGTCATTCAGGCTGTGCCCAGTGAACTCGTGCGCGAGAGTCCGGACGGTGTGGATACCGCTGAGGCTGCGGCAGCCTGGCAGGCGTGGGCTGCTCTCACTGCCGAGGCCGACGGCGCAAGGCTGGCGGCCGGGCTGAACGGCCTGCTACCTCAGCTCATGCAAAGCATCGCAGCGGTCCGCGATGCAGCGACTGAGCGCCTCCGGCGTTTGGAAGACGCGTGGCGCCCCTTTGCCGGCCGACTGCAGCGGCTACTCGACTTGCACACCGAGGCCGAACAGGCACGGCCCACCCACGACGACGTCGCAGTGGCCCTCGACTGGATCAAAGATGAAGCCGAGCGTCTCCGCGACCTGCGACTCGCCCCTTTTCGTGATCAGTCTTCACGCATCTGGTCAGATCTTCGCCAGGAGAGCAACGTTGATCTTGGAGCCATCGCCTTCGCAGGCTCAGGCCCGACAAAACGGAAGCTTGAACTGCCGGTCAGGATCGACGGCGTCGCCGGCGGCGTCTCGATGCTCAGCAACGGCGAGCTACACGCTCTCGGGCTAGCGTTGTTCCTACCGCGAAGCACGGCACCGGACAGTCCGTTCCGATTCGTTGTCATCGACGATCCAGTGCAGGCAATGGATCCCACCAAGGTGGAAGGGCTTGCAAAGGTCCTGCACGAGACGGCCCGCCACCGTCAGGTCGTAGTCTTCACCCACGACGACCGACTCGCGGATGCGCTGCGACGCCTGATGCTTCCCACGTACATCCTTGAGGTCGTACGTAGGGAGGGCAGCAACGTCGAGATCAAGCCGAACCTCGATCCCGTCCGACGCTACCTCGCCGACGCCCGCCAGATCGCGCGCACGGACCGGCTGCCCGAAGACCTGGCCGCTATTGCAACAGTCGGAAGTTGCCGGGACGCGATCGAGGCAGCGTGCCAGCGCACTGCTCGCCGGCGCCTGCGCGCCCAGAACGTCTCTATCAGGGAGATCGACGAAAGGCTCCTTAAGGCACAGACGACCAACCACCGCGTCGCCCTGGCGATGCTCGGTGACAGCCGCCGCACCGGGCAACTGATGACGGCCCTCAACAGACTGGTCGGTGAGCCGTGGGCAGCGGACGTCCTCCGCGACGTCCGCGAAGGAGCACACCATCCACGCGCTGAGCTCGACCGCATCATCAACGACAGCGAGCGCCTGTGTGACCTGATCATTCAGGCTGGCGAATCATGACCGCCCCGAGCGAGAACTCCTCGCTACTCCGGAAACATGGAGTTGGGGAACCCTGGTCGGCGCTCGCCTGCGCGGACCGACTGCTACGAGAACCGGACCCCAGCACCGCTGGGCTTTGGCCCCGCACTGCCGCCCGCCTAATACGTGTCGCACTTGAGCAGGCCGTCGACCGGTACTGGACCATTGTCCGGCCAGAAATGTTGGACTGCCCCATCGCGATGAGGCTACTCATTCTCGAGAACGTGCTAGGCCGGGCAGAAGCGCGCGACACATACCTCCTTTGGTCCCAGCTTTCCGACGCGACTCACCCCCATCCGTACGAGCTGGCACCTACCGTCAGTGAGCTACGACGCTGGCACATCGACGTCAACCGTCTGGCTATCCAACTCGACTCGGACCCGGCTCCAGCATCCGGAACAACATCCCGCCTGCAACAGAGCAGCAGACATACCCAGCCGATCAAAGGATCTTTAGGCGAACCACGACCCTCACTGTCGAAGAACGAATGAAGCGGTTACGCGCGACGGCTCGTCGAGTCGCACGTGCCCGACATCGTGGTGACCCGCCCGGGCCACCACGACGCGGGATACAGCGATGCTCAGTGTCGAGCCGCGTAGCTACTGTCCGACTACGGTCGTGGAAACGACCTCCGCCTCTTCGGACTGCGGCGTTGGGCTGGCTCCGGGTCTATCGTTGAGGATCTTCCGCAGGGTCACGGCGCGGGCGTTGGACACCCTGTGACCGTCGGCGCGGAGTTGGTCGGTCAATGCCTTGTGAGTCAGTGGCCGACCCTGACGGCGGAGCGCCTGCTGTGCCGCGGTCGCCGCCGGGAGCAGGTGCGCCACGTCGGGGGCCGTGCCCGGATCGCTCGCGCGGCCACGTCGCGGGCGCTTGGCTTGGCTCGCGTCGTCGCCGCGTGTCGCTATGGAGCCCGCTGCCTTACCGTCGCTACGGCGCTCCACGCGATGACGGTCCGACGCGCCGGTTGCGTTACCGGGCACTGCCGGATTGATCGGCAGAACTGACTGGGGCGCGGTGACCGGCGCGGGCAGCGCGGGCTGACGGGTAGCTGGCAGGACAGGTGTCATCCGACCCAGGGCGATCTTGACCATGACCAAGAAGCCGAGCGCCGGCAGCGCGGCAGCCAGCCAGCCGATCACCGACCGCTCCGCCTCGACCACCTGCGCGGCGATCGACAGCGTCACCGCGCACACCAGCACCACTGCCGGAAAGTGCACCGACTTGTGCTGGCGTTTACGCCGGCGGATCTCCAACCCGCTGGCACCAGACATCAGCTCCAGTACGACGGCATCGGCCCAGGCCAGCCAACCGCCCTGGCCATGCGCGGTGGCGAGGTTGTGGACATGGGTAAAGCTCGCCGCACCAGCGGCGCCACCGATGGCGAACATGATGATGATCTGCACGATCCCCTCGGCGCGGCTGGTCCGAGTCTCCAGATCACCCGTGGTTGCTGGGGTGGTCATCCACGCTCACCTCCTTGGTGAGCGCGGATAGGTACGCCTGGACCTGCGCCGCCTGCTCGGCTTCGCCGATCTGGCTTAGGTTGGCCAGGAATCCGCCCAGTTCTGCGGCGTGGTCCGTGGTCAGGTGGAGCGAGGCGCTGATCGGCAGCCAGTCGCGCTCCAGACCGGAGAACTCCAGGTCGACGTAGGTAGCGGTTAGCCACCGGGCGTGCGCCTGGTACAGACTTGCGGTGACCTCCAGTCGCTGGCTCGCGCTCCCGGGAGCGCTGAAGGTGGTCGGGGTACTGCGGTGCGCCTCTCCCATGGATGTGGATGGCGTTGCGGTGCAACGGTTTCGGTCACACCAGGTGGGGTGCTGGACGTGGTCCAGATTGTGTGAGCTTTTTTCGCTCATTGACTACGGTCAAGAGCCAGACGGCCCGGGGCCTGGCCCGGCTGCGGCAACTACTGGAGGAGGACGGGGCGATGACGGCGGTCGGTGATGGGCGATGAGCGGGCTGCGGACGTTGTTCGAGGAGCTGGCCGGCGCGGACGGGCCGCCGACGCGGCTGCGCGCCGACGAGGTGTACGGCGCGGCGCGGCGCCGGCTGCGGCGGCGGCAGGCGGCCTGGACGGTGACCGGGGTGGTGGCCGGCGGGCTGGCGCTCGGCCTGGGGCTGCAGGGCCTGCGGCCGGTGCCGGCGGTGCCGGAGCCCGTGCAGACCGGCGGCGGCGCCGGGCCGGTGGTGTCGGTCGCCGCCACCGACGCCGAACACCTGTACGCGGGCGTGCGCACGTGCGGCGGGGACGACTGCCCGGCCCGGCTGATCGGGTCCGACGACGGCGGCCGCACCTGGACGGTGCGGCAGGAGGACTTCGGCGACGGCGAGGTCGACGCGCCGGCGCCCGGCGTGCTGCTGCACACGACCGAGTCGATGGGCGATCCGAGCGGGGCCACCGGGCCGAAGCTGATCCGGCATCACCACGTCAGCACCGACGGCGGGCGGACCTGGCGTGAGCTGCAGCGGGTTGCCGATCCCGTGGCGGCGGTACCCGGCAACGGCTGGCTCCAGTGCGCGCCGACCTCCCTCGACACGCCGTGCAAGCTGCTGGCCGTCGACCCGCAGACCGCGCGCATGGCGCCGCTGAGCGCTCAGCCCGGCCTGGACGTGAACGCGACCGACGCCGCGCCGGCCTCCTCCGGGCCGTGGGTGATCGGTATCAGCGACACTCACCAATATGCGCTGGCCCTGACCCGTGACCGCGGGCGCACGTGGTCGGTGCACGCCTTCGACGAGGCCGGCGCGGTGCAGGTCACGGCGGCCAGCGCGGACGGCGTCACGGCGTACGCGATCGTCTCGAAACGCACCGACACGGCGGAGCCGGGGGCCACGGCCGCGCCCGGGCCGGCCGCGGCGGTGCTGCGCACGACCGACGGCGGTGCCACCTGGCAGGCGGTGGACCCGGGCCACACGCTGCCCTCGGGCACCGGCTACTACATGGACGGCGACGCGTACCTCGCCGCCGACGGCAGCCACGTCGTCCTGCTGCGCTCCGACGACCGGCAGCGCTGGTTCGTCAGCGGCGACCGCGGCGCCACCTACCGGGAGGCGCGCCCGAGCGGGCTCGGCGAGCACATCACCCTGTCCGGCCAGCGGCCACCGGTCCAGACCGCGGTGCCGGGCGTGTACCTGGCCTTCGACGACCGGGCCGCCTACCGCTCCACCGACGGGCTGAGCTGGACCCGCATCCCGATCGAGCCCGTCCGCTGACGGCCGCCGGGCCCGGCGCGCCCGGGCCCGGCGGCTTATGGTTGCGGTGGGGAGAGCGAGGGGGCGGCAGGTGGGTGGGTTCACGGCCTTGGTCGGCCACTACGGCTATCTGGGCCTGGCGGTGCTGGTGCTGATCGAGGGGTTCGGGGTGCCGGCGCCCGGCGAGACGGCGATCATCATCGCCTCGGGGTTCGCCGGGCACGGCCGGCTCAACGTGTTCGCGGTCGGCGCGGTCGCGTTCGCGGCGGCGGTGACCGGCGACAGCATCGGCTACTGGATCGGGCGCACCGGCGGACGCCGGCTGATCCTGCGCTACGGCCGGTACGTCCGGCTGACCGAGGAGCGCCTGGCCCGGATGGAGCGCTTCATGACCCGCCGTGGGCCGATCATGGTGGCCGTGGCCCGGTTCGTCGAGGGCCTGCGCCAGCTCAACGGCGTCGTGGCCGGCGCCACCGGCATGCCGTGGCCGCGGTTCGTGACGTTCAACGCGATCGGCGCCGCCCTGTGGGTCGGCGCCTGGACGACCGGCGGCTACCTGGTCGGCGACCACATCCCGGCGATCGAGGCGGCGGCCGGCCGCTACCAGTGGTATGCCGTGGCCGGCGCGGTCGTCGCCGTCGTGGTCTGGCTGGTGCTGCACCGGGTGCTGCACCGCCGGGGGCCGGCCCCGGACGAGGCCGGCCCCCGGCGCAGCCGCGCTCAGGCCGAGTAGCCGCGCGACGCCACCCAGTTCGCCATGGGGTAGGTGGCCATCCAGTAGGTCCGCGGGCCGAACATGCCCGACGGGTCGGCGATCTGCACCTGCCGGCCGTGGTCGCGGTAGGCGACGATCGTCACGAAGTGCCCGCCCCCGAACTCGTGGTAGGTGCCGCCCACGTCGGTGGCGCCGCCGACGATGTTGGCCACGACCGCGCGCCCGGAGGTCACCGCCGCCACGACGTCGCGCTGCAGCCGCTCGGCCTGCTCGCCGTCGGCGCGCTGGCCCGGGATCCAGTGGGTCTGGTACTCGTCCTTGCCCAGCGCCGCGTTGAGCACGTGGGTCGCGTTGTCGGCCGAGTTCGTGCCGTTGACGGTGGTGCCGAGCCGCCGCGCCACCTCGTCCTGCGACATCGAGATACCGTTCGAGGTCAGGGCGATGCGCGTGGACGCGGGCCCGCAGTAGTAGAAGTTCGGCTGATACTGGAAGTCGTAGGACACGGCCTGCTCCGCGGGCGCGAGGTCCAGCGGGTCGGGCGCGGGCGCCGAGGCGGTCGCCGTCGGCGGGTGCGTCGCTTCGGCACGCAGTGCGGCGGTGCCGGTGTCGTGGGCGCCGGCCGGCGCCGTGGTCTGGCCGAGCAGGGTGGCCGTCGTCACGGAGACGGCGGCGAGCGCGCCGGCGCCGAGCAGCGCGCCGATGATTCGTCGGTGCATTGAGGGGTACTCCTGAAGCTGAGCCGATTCGGGCATGGTCGATCGCGCGCGCAGCGTCATCCGCCGGCGCCGTAGAGAGCACGGCGTCGCTGGACGCTATTCGCGCAACAATAAGAAATGTCGAGGGCCGATACCTGGCCCTTCGAAACCGGGGCGTCAGTCCCCGGTGCGGCCGGCCATGCCGAAATGTGCCGCCAGGCGCCGCGCTATGGGCGGCGGGTCGTTCTGGGCGTTGTACACCTTGCAAAACTCCTTCCGCGACCGCCTACCGGGTTAGCTGACGGATTCGGGCGGGAAGCTCGCCCTACCACGGCCATGAGGCCGATGGATTCACCCCGGAACTACCTGGGTCCCCGGCTCGCGCAATGCGACTCGGCGGTTCTGTGCCGGCGCCGTCCATTTACGGCAAACGACCAGCTCAGACGGCCTGACATTACTGGTCGGTACCGATTCTGCCAAGCCCTTGGATTTCGCCGATTTCTTTAGCCGCGCGCCGGCCGGGTAGTCGAATCCGGGAGGCTTTCGGAATGGAAAGGAGTTCCTCGATGGGCGAGACGCACTCGACGGCCGACGACATCGTCTACGACCTGGTGAGCATCCAGTACCACGCGATGAAGGGCGCGTATCTCTACACGAAGTACGCCGACGACGCCCATGAGCACGATGACGTGCGGGCATTCATCGACCAGGTGTGCCGCGAGGATGCCGAGCGGGCGCAGCGCGCCCACGAGCTGCTCGGCCGGATCACGACGCGCCACCACGCCGGCGTCGGCTGATGCCGCCCGGCAGTCCACCGGCGGCCGCCCGGGCTCAGTCCCCCGCGGCCGCCCTTTTCGCCGCGTCGTACGCCAGGTGCAGGAAGTCCGACCCGGCCACGGCCGTGGCCACGCCCATGCCGAAGCGGGTCAGCCGCGGCGCGAACACCAGCCCCGCCGCGAGGCCGCCCGCGACCCACACCCCGGTGCAGAAGGGGCAGGTGAGCAGCTCCCCGAGCGCGTGCCGGGCGCCGTGGCCGCGCGGGCTCTCGTTGAGCTCGGCCTCGCCGGCCGGCTCCTCGAAGCGGGTGAACGGCGCCCGCAGCGGGCTGGTCACCGCGTCCTTGGTGATCAGCCGGGAGAGCTTGTGGGTCGACACGGCCAGCAGCGCCACGTCCCCGGCCGAGGGCCGCACCGGCAGCTCGCGCCCGGACAGCCGGGCCGCGCCCGCCACCGCGCCGGCCGCCGCCGCGAACACGCCGAGCACGGTCGCGTAGCCGCGCAGGGGCCGCTCGTCGGGGGCTTCGCGGGCGTACTCCCGCGCGGTGCGATCGATGTCCACCATGGCTGGTCGCCTACCCGGTCACCGCACCACGGAAACACCGCCCCCGCACCCGCGGGTGAGGTGGCCCGCCGCGACCGCGGACTAGCGTTGGTTTGATCGCTTCGAAGGGATTGGTCATGTCGGGTACACCCTTGTTGGCCATCATCGTGGTCGTGGTCGTGCTGATCGTCATCGCCCTCGTCGCGACGTCCATCGGCCGGTACCGCCGCTCGAAGGCCCTGCGGCGCCGGTTCGGCCCCGAGTACGACCGGGCGGTCTCCGAGCGGCCCAGCCGCCGGGCCGCCGAGCGCGACCTGCAGCAGCGCGAGCGCCGGCACGCCGAGCTGTCGCTGCGCGACCTCGAACCGCGGCAGCGGCAGCGCTACGCCGACCAGTGGGAGCGCACGCAGGCGCACTTCGTCGAGGAGCCCGAGGCCGCGACCCGGGAGGCGGACGCCCTGGTGACCCAGGTGATGGCCGAGCGCGGGTACCCCGTCGACGACTTCGACACCCGGGTGCAGGACCTCAGCGTCGAACACTCCGAGACCCTCGGCCACTACCGCGACGCCCACGAGATCAACAAGGTGAACGAGCGCGGCCAGGCCTCGACGGAGCAGCTCCGCCAGGCGCTGATGCACTACCGGGTCCTCTTCGCCGACCTGCTCGGCGACCGCCCGGGCGGCCGCACCGCCGCCGGCCACGGCTGACCCCGGGCCTCTTCACGGAAGGTGGGATCGCCATGCGCGACAACAGCTCCTCCGACCCGAGGCGGAGCGGCCAGCGGCCCTCGGGCCCCGGCCCGGCGCCGACCGGCGGCGCCGGGGCCCGCCCGATGCCCGGACCCCCGCGGCCCGGCCCCGGCCAGCCCCAGCCGGGTCCCGCACAGCCCCGTCCAGGTCCAACACCGAAGCCCCCGCCGGGTCCCGCACAGCCTCGGCCCGGTCCCGCGCAGCCGCAGCCCGGTTCACCGGAGGACGCCACGGCGACCGGCCAGGAGGGGATCTGGGACGCCGAGCGGGCCGACGAGTTCCGGCACCGCTGGCACGACGTGCAGACCCACTTCGTCGAGAACCCGTCGGGCAGCCTCACCGAGGCCCGGCAGCTGCTGGACGAGGCCGTGCAGGAGCTCACCACCAGCGTCCGCAACCGCGAGGAGGAGCTCGAGCGCAGCAACGCCCGCGCCTCGGACAGCACCGAGGGCATGCGCTCCACCGTGCTGCAGTACCACCAGCTCCTCGACCGCCTGCTGTCCGTCTGACCGGGTGGAATCCGCGGAGGGCGCGGGCCGTTCGCGCGGTTGGCGGACAGAATGGGGCGATGGAGACGATGACCGCGTGGCGCGTCGAGCGGCCCGGGCCCGTCGCGACGCACCCGCTGCGCAAGGTGTCGCTGCCCGTGCCGGAGCCGGCCGCCGACGAGGTGCTCATCCGGATCCGCACGTGCGCGGTCTGCCGGACCGATCTGCACCTGGCCGAGGGCGACCTGGCGCCGCGCCACCCCGGCACGGTGCCCGGGCACGAGGTGGTCGGCACGGTCGAGCGGCTCGGGGAGGCCGTGTCCGGGCCGCCGGTCGGCACCCGGGTCGGGGTGGCCTGGCTGCGGTGGACGTGCGGCCAGTGCAAGTACTGCCTGCGCGGCGCCGAGAACCTGTGCCCGTACTCCCGCTACACCGGCTGGGACGCCGACGGCGGCTACGCGCAGTACTGCGCCGCGCCGGCCGACTACGTCTACCGCCTGCCCGACGCATATTCCGACGACGAGGTCGCGCCGCTGCTGTGCGCCGGCATCATCGGCTTCCGCGCGCTGCGCCGGTCCGAGCTGCCGCACGGCGGCCGGCTGGGCATCTACGGCTTCGGCGCCTCGGCGCACCTGGCGGCGCAGGTCGCGATCGCCGAGGGCGCCACCGTGCACGTCGTCACCCGCGGCGAGGCGGCCCGCGAGCTGGCGCTGTCGCTGGGCGCCGCGTCGGCGTCGGCGACCGAGCCGCCGGAGCCGCTCGACGCCGCGATCCTGTTCGCCCCGGTCGGCACCCTGGTCCCGCCGGCCCTGGCCGCCCTGGACCGGGGCGGCACCCTGGCGATCGCCGGCATCCACCTGACCGGCATCCCGCCGCTGAACTACGCCGAGCACCTCTTCCAGGAGCGCCGCCTGGTCAGCGTCACCGCGAACACCCGCGACGACGGCCGCGAGTTCCTCGACATCGCGGCCCGCCACCGGCTCCGGGTGACCACCACCGCCTACCCGCTGGCCGAGGCCGACCGGGCCCTGGCGGACCTCGCCGCCGACCGCTTCTCCGGCGCCGCCGTCCTGCACTGCGCGGAGGACGGCGTCAGCTGACCGTCCGGCGGCGCAGCCGGCGCGTGACCAGGACGGCGGCGGCCGCGGCGAGCAGGAGGGCGCCGATCACGGCGGCGATCCGGACGGCCGCGTCGCGGCCCGGGCCGGCGCCGTCGTCCGCGGGCGCCCCGGTGAGGCTCCAGTCGTGCCGATGCCGCCCGACCGGCGCCCAGTCTGCCGATCCCGGCGCGAACGCCCGGGCGATGATCAGTGATCGGCACCTGACCGCGGCGTGAACAGTGCGTACGCCCGCCGGCTCCCGATCGAGCGCCCTCGTTTTCGGGGCCCGGCAGCGGGGTACCACCGCCGAACAAGACAACCGGGGACGGCGGGAGGGCCTGGGACCGTGAGCGACGACGTGGAGCCCCGCACGCGGTGGCGGCCGAGCCTGCTACCGCGGTGGTACGCCGGCATCGTGGTGTGGCTGCGCTGGCTCGTGGTGGCCGGCTGGCTCGCCGCGGCGGCCGCGTCGGTGGTCTACCTGCCCACGGTCGGCCAGGGCGGCAGCGACCTCGAGCAGCTGGTGTCGGCGGACAACCCGGCGGTGCGCAGCGAGCTGCGCTCGTTCCAGCGGTTCGGCTTCCCGCTGCTCAGCCGGGTCGCCGTGGTCCAGCGCAACCCGGGCGGGCTGCCCCAGGACGTCCAGGCCGAGGCGGTCCAGCGCGCGCAGGCGGTCAGCGACGGGACCTACACCGACGCGGCGCCGATCCGGGCGGCGGTACCGGTGATGAACACCCTCGGGCTGTTCCCCGGCTCGGCCGAGGACGGCACCACGATCGTCACGCTGCTGTTCACCGACCCCGACGTGACCTTCGCCGACCAGGTCGCCGCCGCGCACCGGTTCGTCGCCGCCCACTACGGCCCCGGCGACGCGGTCGTGGGCATCACCGGCTCGGTGCCGGCCCGGGTCGAGCAGACCCGGATCGTGCTCTCCGCGGTGCCGCGGCTGGAGCTGATCACCGTCATCGCGGTGTTCCTCATCGTCGCCGTGGCGTTCCGCTCGCTCGTCGCGCCGCTGGTCGCGCTCGGCGTCGCCGGGGTCGCCTCGGTGCTCACGCTGCACGTCGGCGGGGCGCTCGCGCAGCGGCTCGGCGTGCCGGTACCCCAGGAGACACAACCACTGCTCGTCGCGCTGCTGCTCGGCGTCGTCACCGACTACGTCGTGTTCTACCTCTCCGGCGTGCGCCGCCGGCTCGCCGCCGGGGAGCCGCGGGTCCGCGCCGCCCGCCAGGCGACCGCGCGGTTCACGCCGATCATCGCCACCGCCGGGCTCACCGCCGCCGCGGGCACGGGCGCGCTCGTCGTCGCCGGCTCGCCCGCGTTCCGCGCGTTCGGCCCGGGCATGGCCCTCGCCATCCTCATCGGCGTCATCGTGGTCGTCACGCTCGTCCCGGCCCTGCTGGGCATCCTCGGCCCGGCGGTGTTCTGGTCGCCGCTGCGGCGCACCAGGACCGCCGCCGACGACGCCGTGCCGGTGGGCAGCCGGCTGTGGGCGCGGCTGCTCACCCGGCGCTGGTTCGCCGCCCCGATGCTGGTGCTGTGCGTGGCCGGGCTGGTGCTGGCCGCGCTGCCGGCCCGCCACCTCAAGCTGGGCGTGTCGTTCGTCGAGGCGCTGCCGGCGGACAACCCGACCCGCGCGGCGGCGAACGCGGCCGAGACCGGGTTCGCCCGCGGGATCCTCGCGCCGACCGAGGTGCTCGTCGAGGGCGACGGCGTGGCCGGCCGCACCGCCGAGCTCGCCCGGCTGCAGCAGTCCCTCGCCCACCTCCCCGGCGTCGCCGCCGTGCTCGGCCCCGGCACCACCGGCCTGCCGAAGAACTTCGCCGTGTTCCAGTCCCCCGACGGCGGCGCCGCCCGGTTCCTGCTGGTGCTCTCCGACGAGCCGCTCGGCGCCCGCGCCGTGGACACCGCCGCCCGGCTCGACCGCGCCCTGCCCGGCCTGCTGCACGCGGCCGGCCTCGGCGGGGCGCACGCGAGCCTCGGCGGCGACACCGCCATCGCCCAGGTCATCGTCGCGCAGACCGAACACGACCTGGGCCGCATCGCGCTCGCCGCGCTCGCCGCCAACCTGCTGTTCCTGATGCTGTTCCTGCGCGCCCTGGTGGCCCCGGCCGGGCTGCTGGTGTGCAGCGTGCTGGCCATCGCCGCCACGCTCGGCCTGACCACGTTCGTCTTCCAGGACGTGTACGGCGCGGACGGCCTGACCTTCTACGTGCCGTTCGCCGCCGCCGTGCTGCTGGTCGCCCTCGGCTCCGACTACAACATCTTCGGCGTCGGCCCGGCCTGGCGGGAGGCCCGGGCACGGCCGCTGCGCGAGGCGCTCGCCCTCACGCTGCCGCACTCCGCCCGCGCGATCCGCACGGCCGCGTTCACCCTCGCGGTCAGCTTCGGCCTGCTGCTGCTCGTGCCGCTGCGCCCGTTCCGGGAGCTGGCCTTCGCCCTGTCGGTCGGCGTGCTCATCGACGCCTTCGTGGTGCGGTCGCTGCTCGCACCGGCGCTGCTGAGCCTGATGGGCTCCGCCGCCGGCCCCCAGCCAGAACCCCAGGCAGAGGCCGAACGGGAGCGCGCGCTGGCCTAGTGTGTCGCGCCGTAAATTTAACGATCACCTGACCCGCTCACCGGCCCGGGAGCGAGGGCTCCCGGGCAGGCCGCCGCCGCACCGAGGGCGTGATGTCCGTCTTCGACGGCGACCCGCAACTGCCGACATCGCCGACCGCGATGCCCACCGGGGGGCCAAGTTGGTGCCCGGCCGGCGCGCCCCAGCGCCCCGCGGCGGGGCACGATCGGCGATCACGTCCCGCACGGCGGGAGGCGCACGCCGCGAGGCACGCCACAGCGACCGGAAGTCTCCGCGATCATGCGCAACCCGGCATCGACACCAACGGTTTTTCATGATCACGGAGTGCTGATGTACCCCTGTGTACCAGAAGTCTCCGGGATCATGGCAAACCCGGTGTGCGGTCGCCGCGGACATCATGATCACGGAGACATACGGCCCGGCCGCGCAGATCGGATGGTGTGCCCGGCGGGTGAGACATCCGCGCGGGGCCGGCTTCGGGGCGGGCGCATCCGGCGAGCGGCAAAACCAGGGCGGCGGCGAGGCGGCGGAGCGGCACGGGGTGGTTCTGCGGTCGCGGCGCGGCGCGGGGCCGGGCGGCGCGAGGCGGCGCGAGGCGAGGCCGGGCGAGGCGGCGCGGGGCCGGGCGAGGCGGCGCGGGGCCGGGCGAGGCGGCGCGGGGCCGGGCGAGGCGGCGCGAGGCGAGGCGGGGCCGGGCGGGGCCGGGCGAGGCGGGGCCGGGCGAGGCGGGGCCGGGCGAGGCGAGGCCGGGCGAGGCGAGGCCGGGCGAGGCGGGGCCGGGCGAGGCGAGGCGCGTCAGGACACCGACTCCGACAGCAGGGCGCCGAGTTCGTCGCGGTCGCCGCCGGCGAGCAGGTGCAGCAGCAGGCCGCGCAGCAGGGCCAGGGTGGCGGTGGCGCGGCGCACCGCGGCCGGCTCGGGCACGCCGGGCTGGGCGGCGGCCAGGGCGGCGACGAGGTCGCCGACCGACCGCTCGGCGAAGCCTGCCCACGGGCCGGGGTCGGCGCGGGCGGACTGGGCGAACGCCTCGAAGAACAGCCGGACCAGGCCGCGGCGGTGATCGGCGGCGACCCAGTCCCAGAGCCTTTCCACGACGGTGTGGTACTGCGCGGTGCCGGGCACCACCGTGTCCCGGATGAACGCCAGCTGCTCCTCGCGGGCCATCGACAGGACCTCCCGCACCAGGCCGTCCTTGGAGCCGAACAGGTAGAGCAGCACCCGTGGGCTGGATCCGACGGCGGCGGCGAGCGGGCGCAGCGAGAGGTCGGTCAGGCCGTGCTCGGTCGCGTACCGGTAGGCCGCGGCGAGCAGCTCGGCGCGGCGGGCGGAGCCCTCGGCGGGTGGGCGTTGCGGCGCGCTCATACCGAGGAGCATACTGAAACAGTCGTTTCAGTTGAAGCCGGAGGGGTACCGTGCCCGATCTCGCCCATCGCACCGCGCTCGTCACCGGCTCCGCGCGCGGCCTCGGCCGGGAGATCGCCCGCGGGCTGGCCCGGGCCGGCGCGCACGTGCTGGTCAACGGCCGCAACCCGGACACGCTCGCGACGGTGGTCGCCGAGCTGCACGGCCAGGGGCTGCGCGCGGACGCGGCGGCCTTCGACGTCGCCGACCCGGACGCCTGCGCGGCGGCCCTCCACGGGCTCGCCGCCCGCGGCCTGGCGCTCGACGTGCTGGTGAACAACGTCGGGCAGCGCAACCGGCGGGCGCTGCCGGAGGTGACCCCGGACGACCTGACCGCGATGCTGCGCACCGACCTGGTCTCGGCGTTCACGCTGAGCCGGCTGGTGGCCGGCGGGCTGGTCGAGCGCGGCGCGCCCGGCCGGATCATCAACGTCTCCTCGGTGCTGGCGCAGCTGGGCCGGGCCGACGACGTCGCCTACAGCGCGGCCAAGGCCGGGCTCGAAGGCATGACCCGGGCCCTGGCCGCCGAGCTCGGCCGGCACGAGATCACCGTCAACGCGGTCGCGCCGGGCACGTTCGCCACCGAGACCAACGCCGGGCTGGCCGGCGATCCACAGTGGACAGAGTGGCTGCGCCGGCGGACCGCGCTCGGGCGGTGGGGGCGGCCGGAGGAGATCGCCGGGGCGGTGGCGTTCCTGGCCGGCGACGCCGCGTCATACATCACCGGCCAGACCATCGCCGTGGACGGCGGCATGACCGTCACCTTCCACGCCGCCGCCCCCTAGCGAAACGCCGCCGCCCGGAGCGAAAACGCCGCCGCCCCGTGGCGAAAACGGGATCAGCGCATGATGCGCGGCTTGCCCTTCGGGATCGCCTCGACGGTGGAGCGCGGCAGGTTCAGCGTGTCCGCGGCGACCTGCGGCGGCGTGTTGGCCATCCACTGGCTCAGCGAGATGTCCTCGAACCGCGGGTTGCGGAACATCTCCAGGAACACCAGCGGCTCGTCGCCGGTGTTCTCGATGTAGTGGCCGTAGGCGAACGGCACGTAGCCGACGTCCCCGGCCTGGTAGTCGAAGGTGCGGTTGAGCCCCGAACTGGCGAAGACCCCCATCCGGCCCTTGCCGCGGATCCAGTACTGCCACTCATCGTCGGTCGGGTGCCAGTGCAGCTCGCGCAGGGCGCCCGGCTCCATCTCGACCAGCGCCGCGCTGATCGTGTCGGAGGCGGCGAAGTTGCGCGAGTCGGCGACCTTGGCGGTACCCCCGTCGAAATGCTCCGGCTCCTGGGCGTGCAGGCTGTGCTTGAACGTGCGCGGCACGTCGCCGGTCGGGCTCAGCACGTGGTCGCTGTCCAGCGGCGGCGGCACCTGGCCCGGGAAGATGTACTTCTCCTTGTCCGGCAGCGCGTCGAGCTGCTCGGCCGACCAGCCGAAGTTCTTCGCGATCACGCTGCGCGGGGTGTGCGCGAAGTAGTCGCTGATCATGAACGTGGAGTTCTCCGAGAACATGCCGTCGTCGAAGACCAGCAGGAACTCGACGCCGTCGTCCAGGGCCTGGATGTGGTGCGGCACGCCGCGCGGGAAGAACCACAGGTCGCCCTGCTGGACGTCGTCAAGGAAGTTGCGGCCCTCCTGGTCGACGGCGCCGATGCGGCAGCTGCCCTCCAGCACGTAGGCCCACTCCGACTGCTTGTGCCAGTGCAGCTCCCGGTAGGCGCCCGGGTTGAGCTTCATGTCCACCCCGGCCAGTTCGGTCGCCACCGGCAGCTCCCGCTGGGTGACCTCCCGCGTCCAGCCGCCCTCCTCGAGGCGGGTCGCCGCCCAGGACATCGAGAACTTGAGGTTGGGCACGGTGCCGTGGTCGGTTTCCGGGGGTACGAGCAGATCGGGGTTCTGCCGGTCCAGCTCGACGTTGCGCGGGCCGGTGTCGGTGCCGCCCTTGCGCCCGCGCTTGGGCTGCGGCAGCGATTCGGTGTTCGTCATCGGTACTCCTCTCGGACGACTGCGGTCTGCGGGTCGGGCGCGCCGGTGCCCGGCGACAGGCCGGACAGCGCGCGCAGCAGCGGTACACCTCCCAGAACGGCGACGGCGGCGGGAATGGCCGCGGTGGCGAAGGCGAGCGCCAGCACGGTGGCCGGCGCCGCGCCCAGCACGATCGCCAGCAGGCACGAGCCGGCGGCGGCGAGCAGCTTGACCCGGATGCGCGGGATCGAGGGCACGGGAGCCTCACAGCATGAGCAGGACCGGCAGCGACAGGCCGGCCGCGGCGACCACGAGCCCGGCGCCGGCCGCGACCCTGGTGGTCAGCACGGCGTTGACCAGGCCGCCCATCACCGCCCGGTCGCGGCAGAAGTAGACGAGCAGGAACAGCGCCACCGGCACGCCGAGCGAGATGACGACCTGGCTGAGCACCAGCAGCGCGGTCAGCGGCGCCCCGGCCAGCAGGGCGGCCAGCGCGGGCAGCATGGTGACGAGCCGGCGCACCCGGCTGGGGATCTGCCGGCCGAGGAAACCCTGCATGACGAAGTCGCCGGCGAGGGTGCCGATCCCGGACGACGACACGCCCGAGGACAGCAGCAGCACCGCGAACGCGAGCGCCGCGGCGCCGCCGAACTGGGCGGCGATCCGCGCGTGCGCGTCGAGGATGTCGCCGCTCCAGGCGCCGGCGGTGGCCGCGCCGAGCCCGGCGCCGAGGGCGATCAGCGCGACGTTGACGACGGCCGCGCCGCCCAGGGCGATCCCGCAGTCCAGCCGCAGCGCCTTGCGGATCAGCCGGGACGCCGGCCGGCCCGGGCGGGACGCGACGCCGGTGGCGGGGCGGCGGGCGATGGCGGAGTGCAGGTAGATCGCGTGCGGCATGACCGTCGCGCCGACGATGCCCATGGCCAGCAGCGCGCTCCCGGCCCCGGCGAAGCGCGGGACCAGCCCCCCGGCGAGGCCGGCCGCGGACTGGTGCCCGACCGTGACCACGTCGTAGAGCACGCCGGCGCCGACGAGCAGCAGCGCCGCGACGGTCAGCAGCTCGAACCGGCGCCGCCCGCGCTGGCGCAGCTCCAGCAGCACCATCGACAGGGCGGCGGTCACCAGCGCGGCCGGGGCCACCGGCATGCCGAACAGCAGCCGCAGCCCGATCGCCGCGCCGACGAACTCGGCCAGGTCGGTGGCCAGCACGACCAGCTCGGCCTGGGCCCACAGCAGCAGCGACGCCCACCGGGGCAGCCGTTCCCGGCACAGCTCCGGCAGGCTGCGGCCGGTGGCGATGCCGAGCTTCGCGGCCTGGAACTGCACCAGCAGCGCGACCAGGCTCGCCGCGACGACGACCCAGACCAGCAGGTAGCCGCTGGTGGCGCCGGCGGTGAGGTTGGTGGCGACGTTGCCCGGGTCGACGTAGGCGATGGCGGCGACCGCGGCCGGGCCGAGCATCGGCGTGAGCCGGGCCGCCCGCCGGGGTCGCGCCGGGCGGTGCCCGGCGGCGACCCGTTCAGTGACGGCCGGGTCCGTGGACGTCATGTACCCAACGGTGGCCGCCGCCGCGCTGGTTGCCCTCACCTGCGAGCGGGAGCGCCCCCGGCCCGGCCGTTGGTGGCTGCTCCGCGACGACGGGGAGCCTGCCGGCCGGGTCCGTCCTCGTCGACGACGCGCTCGGCTTCCGGTGTGAAGCGGCGGCCGAGGGGTAGAGCCGTGCCGGTCCTGACCACGAACATCGGGAGTGGCAGCGTCATGGCGGAATGTACCGTTGGTGAATACCTCCTGCGCCGTCTGCGGGAGATCGGGGTCGGGCACGTGTTCGGCGTCCCCGGCGACTACGAGCTCGAGTTCCTCGACCAGATCGAGGCGGCGGACGGCATCGAGTGGGTCGGCAACTGCAACGAGCTCAACGCGGCCTACGCCGCCGACGGCTACGCCCGGCTCAACGGCATCGCGGCACTGGTCACGACGTTCAGCGTGGGCGAGCTGAGCGCGCTCAACGGCATCGCCGGCGCGTTCGCCGAGTCGGTGCCGGTGGTGTCGATCGTCGGCACCCCGGCGACCTTCGTCATGCAGGCCCACCAGCAGGTCCACCACACCGCGGGCGACGGCAACTTCGCCCGGGCCGCCCGGTGCGCGGGCGAGTACACGGCCGGCCAGGCGCTGCTCGACCGGGACAACGCGGCGCTGGAGATCGACCGGTTGCTCGCCCTGTGCTGGCTGTTCAAGCGGCCGGTGTACCTCATGCTGCCCTCCGACGTGGCGTACCAGCAGATCGAGGCGCCCTCGTCCCCGCTGCCGCTGCCCGAGCCGACCAGCGACCCGGCCATGCTGGCCCGCTTCACCGACCGGGCCGCGGCGATGCTGCGCGGCGCGGAGTCGGTCGCCGTCCTGGTCGGCCACGAGGTCGACCGCTACCGCATGGCGCCCCAGGTGATCAAGCTCGCCGAGGCGATCGGCTGCCCGGTCGCGGCCCTGAGCATCAGCAAGGGCGTGTTCCCCGAGGACCACGACCAGTACGTCGGCCTCTACGCGGGCGGCCTCGGCGACCCGGAGGTCCAGCGGACCGTCGAACAGGCCGGCTGCGTCATCGCCGTCGGCGCCCAGTTCGCCGACACGATCAGCGGCGGCACCACCGGGCACATCGAGCCGTCCCGGATCATCGCGGTACACCCGATGTCGTCCACCACCGCCACGACCGCCCACCCGCACGTCGCCATGGCGGACGCGCTGAGCGCCCTGGCCGGCATGGACGCCCGCAATCCGGCCGGCATCGCCCCCCGCCGCCACCCGACCGCGGCGGGCCATCCGTCCGGCTCCGGCCCGCTCATCCAGCAGCGCTTCTGGGCCAGAATGGCATCGTTCTTCGAGCCCGGCGACGTGGTGATCGCCGACCAGGGCACCTCCTACGCGGGCTGCTGCGGCGTGCCGCTGCCACGGGACTGCACCTTCATCGGCCAGCCGCTGTGGGGCTCGATCGGCTACACCCTGCCGAGCCTGCTGGGCACCATGCTCGCCGCCCCCGGCCGCCGCCACGTGCTGCTGATCGGCGACGGCTCGCTGCAGCAGACCGCCCAGGAACTCTCCACGCTACTGCGCCGCGACCTGAACCCGATCATCATCCTGACCAACAACGACGGTTACACGGTGGAGCGCTACATCCTGGGCGCCGACGCCGCCTACAACACCATCGCACCGTGGCGCTACGACCGCCTGGTCGAGGCCTTCGACCCCACCGGCACCGCGGTGACCTTGCGGGCCACCACGGAACAGGACCTGATGACGGCCCTCGACACGGCCGCCGCCACCCGCGACCGCCTGGTCTTCATCGAGGCGGTCATGGACCGCATGGACGGCCCCGACTCCCTGCTGCGCCTGGGCAAGGCCATGGCCGGCGCCGACTACCAGGACGCGACCGCCGCCTGACCCTTCAGGTGCCGGTCCGGCGGCGGGCCTCGCGCACGGCCGGCATGTTGGCCTCGGCCCAGGCGCGGACCGCCGCGAGCGGGCCGTCGAGCGTCCGCCCGAGCTCGGTGAGCGAGTACCACGTGCGCGGCGGCACCGCCGGCTCGACGCGGCGCGTGACCAGGCCGTCCGCCGTCAGGCTGCGCAAGGTCTGCGACAGCATCTTGTGCGAGATCCCGGGCGCGGCCCGGCGCAGCTCGGCGAAGCCGCACTCCCCCGGGTACGCGTCGGCCAGCACCTTGACCAGCATCGACGTCCAGCGGTCGCCGATCCGGTCGAGCAGCTCCCGGGTCGGGCAGGCGGGGCTGAACAGGTCACCGGTTACCCGGCGCTCACCTGATGTCGGCGAAGTGCCTTCTTGATCGTCCACGGCGCGCTCTCCCAAGGTGTATCGCGTGGACAAGGCTACTGACCGAACCGGGACGATACGGGTTGCGATCAACGGGACCGAGCTGGCGGTGCGGGTGAGCGGCACCGGGGCGCCGCTCATGCTGCTGCACGGATGGCCGCACACCGGCCGGATCTGGGACGGCGTGCGCCCGGCCCGGCGCCGCAGGATCGTGCCCGACCTGCGCGGCCTGGGCGACAGCGCGCCGGCGGACGACGGCTTCGACGCCGCGACAGCCGCGGCCGACCTCATCGGCCTGCTGGACTTCCTGGAGGTCGAGACGGTCGAGGTGGCCGCGATCGACGCATCCGTACCGACGGCCTTTCTGCTCGCGATGCGCCATCCCGAGCGGGTGACCAGGCTGGTGCTGATGGAGGGCACCGTGCCCGGCCTGGCCGGCGGATTCGACCCGCCGCCGTGGTGGTTCGGCTTCCACGCCGTCCCCAAGCTGCCCGAGACGCTCATCGAGGGACGCGAGGACGACTACCTGGGCTGGTTCCTCCGCCGCGTCGACGACCCGGAGCTGCGAACGGCGCTCGTGGACGCCTACCGCGGCCGGCGCAGACTGGGCGCGGGATTCGGTTTCTACCGCGCGCTGGACCGCACTGCCGAGCTGGTGCGCGCCGCTCTGGCCGGCGGACGGCTGCACGTCCCGACGGTCGCCCTCGGCGGCAACGTGGTCGGCGAGCGCCTGCACCGCCAGCTCGAACCGATCACCGACAACCTCCGCGGCGAAATCCTCGAGCGATGCGGTCACATCGTCCCGCTGGACCGTCCGGACGCCCTGACCGACCTCCTGGCCGGCTGACCCGCGCCCGCGATCGGCTTGTTTCAGCGGGCATCGCGACCGGAACTCTCCGCGATCATGCTGTAGCCGCCGCCCGCACCACGCGTTTTCCATGATCGGGGAAGGTCGATGTACCCATGGGTACCTTAAGGCTCCGCGATCACGAGAAACCCGCCGCGCACCGGCGTGAGCCGCATGATCACGGAGAGATTCGGTCGCCGGATTGCGGTTGTGGTGCCGGAGGGCCGGCCTGGGACAGCGGTGTCAGCCCAGCCAGTCGGTCTTCGCGCGCATGGTGGTGTCGACCGAGCCGGCGGCGCGGAGCAACTGATCTTCGGGCATCCGCGCGCCGCCGGGGCCTGCGGCGCCGCCGACGTCGACTCGCGTGCCGTCCTCCCACGTGCGGGTCGGCAGGGTGACCAGCCTGACGTCCGGCGCTACCGACGGTACGGCCGAAGGGCTGGGCGAGGAGGGCACGTCCGCCGGGATCCTGGTGAACGTCCCGCCGCGGTCCGGCGCCAACAGGACGGTCGCCAGCACGGCCACCGCCGCGCTCTTGTCGGCTAGTACGACAGCCCGGGTTCGTTATGTAGATGATTGTTGATGGGTCTGCCGGGTCGGCGTGTCTGCCGGGCGTAGGACGGCAGGTTTTCCACGAGTGCCTTGACGTGGTCGGAGATGGCCATTGCAGCGTGGTCGCCGTCGATGCGGGGCATTCAGGTTGTGCAGCTCTGCGTCGTAGCTCCAGAACACGTCGGGTCGCCGGGTGGTGCCATCGGCGTCGAGCAGCTTCGCGGTCAACTCGATCAACGTCTTGACACGGCCGACGCGGCCCGGACCCGCGCGGAGGGCAGTGGCCTCGGCCTGGCCATCGCCTGAGAGAACGCGCGCCTGCACGGCGGCCACATCCAGGCCGCCAACCACCCCGACGACGGTGCGGTCGTCACCGCCAGCCTGCCCGTGAAGACCGCGCCGCCGCGGCCCCGTCAGCGGGTCAGTTCGACTGGCGGTAAGTGAGGGTGAAGTTCTCGCCGTTGTTGGTGATGGGGCCCACATCGGCCAGGTTCTGGCCGTTGTTCCCGGTCATCAGTATTTTGGTCAGGCCCCAGTACGACCCGTTGGCCACCAGCCCGGTGCTGGCGCCACTGCTGTCGACGGCCTGGATCTCGCTGAAGGTGGCCGGTGTGAAGCTGGAGAGGTTCTGACCGTTGTCGGCCTCGAGGATGGCCTCGGCGCTCATGTTCTGGCAGACGTACCCGGACGGGCATGGCTCGGTCACGTTGAACTTGTGGTTATTGTCGTTATGGGTCAGGTCGGTGAGGGCCAGATTCCAGGCCCCGCCGACGTACTTGACCAGCATGGAGATCGTGTCCCCGGGAACGACGTTGAACTGGTACTGCACCCCGTTGGGGAGCATCTCCCACCAGGCCCGGAAGGCGGGGCCGCCAATTCCGCAGTTGGTGGAGATGCCGACCTGCTCGACCGTGTTGCTGTGGGCCGTGCCGTAGCTGTAGCCGTCGAGCCCGATCCAGAAGGATGCCTTGGAGCCGGGCGACGTGCAGGACACAGGGGGGACCGTGAACTTGCCGGTCACCTGCCGGAACCCCTCCGAGTGGCCAACCAGCACATAACCCGCCCAGTAGGAGTTGGTGACGGCGGCCGCCGCCGAGGTGACCGACGCCAGCACCAGGGCGGCGGTCAGCGTGGCTACAGCAGTCAGTGATCTTTTCCATTTCATCGGAGGCGCCTTTCGTCGGGGAATCTGAGGCACCACCCAGACTCACATCGATGCCGAGGGGACGCCACCCCCGCCGCTGCCACCCGACCGGCGAACTGAACCCACCAGGGCATCCAGGCACCCGTCACTTGCCACGCTGGTGTGGCTGTGTCTGCCGGGTCGGCGTGTCTGCCGGGCGTAGGACGGCCGCCACGTGATCATCAGCGACTTGTGGAGACAACTTCTGATTTCGTGGCGGCCGCTGGCGACGGCGTAGACGCCGAGGGGTGGTTGGCGGAGTTCGACACCGGGTTCGCGGCGATCGCTGGCCGGTTCGGGCGGGTGGAGCCGCGGTGGCAGGCCAGAGCGTTCCTGCTCGGCGTGTTGTCCGATGTGGACACCCGGTCGTGTTGGCACGGGCGTAGCCCGGGGTAAGGGGCGGCAAGCGCGAGGGCGGTCCGGCGGCATGCCGCTGGCCGGAGCTTGCTGACCCTAGAGCGTCGGCCAAGTATTCGTCGGATCTCTTCGGTGTGGCGCTGTTGAGGTGGCCAGCGCACGTGGTAGGCCGGGTTGGTGGGCGGTAGGCGCCTGTGTGGACCCGGGAGTGGGGTTGGTTGATGCGGCCGGGGGTGTGGCGTCCGGCGGTGGAGTTGTCGGCGGCTGAGGCGCAGATCGTTCGGCGGGTGCGGCGGGCGAAGCTGTTCGTGATGTTGCGGCAGCGTCGCCATGAGTTGTTCGACGAGCAGTTCCAGGAGGAACTGGCCGGGTTGTACGGGCCGGGGGTGAAGGGGCAGCCGCCGGTACCACCCGCGCGGTTGGCTCTGGCCACGATCCTGCAGGCGTACACCGGTGTCTCGGATGACGAGGTGATCGAGGCGCTGGTGATGGACCGGCGCTGGCAGTTGGTGCTGGACTGCCTCGACGTGCAGGAACCGCCGTTCGCGAAGGGCACGTTGCAGAATTTCCGCAACCGGCTGATCGGCGCGGACCTGGACCGGCGGTTGATCGAACGGACCGTGGAACTGGCCGCTACCCCGGCGGCGGGGCGGGCGTTGCGGGCGGCGTTGGACTCCAGCCCGTTGTGGGGAGTGGGCCGGGTCGAGGACACGTTGAACTTGATGGGACACGCCCTGCGCAAGGCCCTGGGTGTGATCGCGGTCCAGCAGGGGTGGGGGCTGGCCGAAGGAACCGCCGGGGGGATCGGGGTGCTGGCCGGGCAGGCCGGTGCGCCGGTCCTGGCCGGGTCGAGTCTGAAGGCGGCCCTGGACCTGGACTGGGACGACCCGGCCGCCCGCGACCACGCCCTGGCCACGGTGCTGGGGGCGCTGGAGGCGGTGGCCGGGTTCGTGGCCGCCCAGCCACAGCCGGCACCCGCCGCGGTGGCCGCGGTCGCGGTGGCCCGGCAGGTTCGCGACCAGGACGTGGACACCGATGCCGGCACGCTGCGTCGTGGGGTGGCCAAGGACCGGCGGATCAGCGTGGAAGACCCGGACATGCGCCACGGCCGCAAATCACGCTCCAGGCTGTTCGACGGGTACAAGCGGCACGTGCTGCGCGACCTGGACACCGGTCTGATCGCCGCGGTCGGGATCACCCCGGCCAACGTGCCCGAGGCGACGGTCACCGACGCCATCACCGCCGACCTGGCCGCCGCGGACACCACCCTGGCCGAGTTGCACATCGACCGGGCCTACCTGCCCTCCACGCTGGTCCGCGACCGCGGCGACACCCTGGCGATCTTCTGCAAGGCGTGGCGAGTCCGCAACAGCAACGGCCGCTACACCAAGACCGACTTCCGGCTGGATTTCGACCGCGGGCAGCTGACCTGCCCCAACCAGGCGACCATCCCGTTCACCCCGGGCAAGACCGTCACGTTCCCGAAGGCCACCTGCGCCGCCTGCCCGCTGCGGAGCCGGTGCACCACCAGCAGCAGCGGACGCAGCATCGCCGTCCACCCCGATGAGGCACTCCTGGCCGAACTCCGCGAGCGGCAGGCCACCCCGGCCGGGCGTGCGCAACTCCGCGAACGCGTCGCTGTCGAGCACGCCCTGGCCCACATCGGCCACTGGCAAGGACACCGCGCCCGCTACCGAGGCACCCGCAAGAACCTCTTCGACCTCCGCCGCACCGCCGTGGTCCACAACCTCCACATCATCGCCCGCCAACCCGACCAGACAGCCGCCTGATCGATTACTTGGCCGACGCTCTAGTAGGGGTCGCCGCAGACTCGCCAGGTGCCGTCCGTGTCCTGGACGACCGGGATGTAGCGGGCCTCTCCTGTGCCGTCGGTAAAGTTCAGGTGCAGGTTGAACACGAACCGCTCGGCGAAGGTCGGACCGGCCACGGGCGTCTCGGGCGCGTTGACCTTGCTGGCGAGCTCCAGGTCTTTAATCTTCTTCTGTCGGGAGACGTACGCGGTGAAGGCAGCCGCGTCGAATCGGTCTCGGGTCCCGCTGCACAGTTCGCCATAGGCGTCGTCCGTCGCTCCGGCACGTAGGTGATCGACGAAGCTGAGCAGCACATCACGAGCGGCGGTGTCGGTCGGCCCGCTGCCACCGCAGCCACCGAGCACGCTGAGCAGCACGCCACCGACGGCAACTTTCCCGACCCCCGTCATCCGCATGTGTTCATTATGGTCGCTCAATATAAGATGCAGTGCGATCGTCAGCGTAATCGCGCTCGCCTCATCACCTTTCCGCTCATGAGCCGCCGTCCGGGCTGTTCCGCCGGCGGTTCGGCATTGTCAGGTCGTCACGTTTGCACCGTGGACCGCCACAGACGAAGGGCTCGGTGGCGGAGCGGCTGGGGCAGCCGCGGGGAATCCTTCATGTCGGTTACAGATCTTGAATGGTGTAGCCCGCCTGCCGGTTGTTACCGGAAATTCGCAATAACGCGCCCGTACCACGCGTTTCTCATGATCGCGGAAGGTCGATGTACCCATGGGTACCTTAAGGTTCCGCGATCACGAGAAACCCGCCGCGCACCGGCGGGAGCCGCATGATCACGGAGAGATTCGTCCGCTCCAGCCCCAGCCGGGGCGCGAATGCGGGATCGTCGGCGGTGGCCTGCCGCTGGGCCGCAGCGCGAGCCTCGCGGAGTTGGTTGCGAGGTGGCGCGGAACGCGGGATCGCGGTTGTGGTGCCGGAGGGCCGGCACCACAGCCGTAGCGGTGCGGGCTAGCCGCCGAGCGAGGCGGCGGCCGAGGCGATGGCCGTGGCGAAGGTGCTCACCTCGGTGTACACGCCCGGGTAGTTGGGGCGGGCGCAGCCGTTGCCCCAGCTGACGATGCCGACCTGGATCCAGGCGTTGGCGGCGTCGCGGCGGAACATGGGGCCGCCCGAGTCGCCCTGACAGGTGTCGACGCCGCCGGCGGCGTAGCCGGCGCAGATCTCGTCGCTCGGGATCAGGTCCGGGTACGAGTTGTCGCACGTCGAGTCGGGCACGAACGGGACCGTGGCCTTGAGCAGGTACCGCTGCTGCGCCCCGCCCTCGGTGGCCGCGCCCCAGCCGGCGACGGTGAACGTGCCGGTGTTGTAGGTGGTGTTCGTCGCGATCGGCAGCGTGGCCAGGCCGGTCACCGGCGTGGCCAGGCGGATCAGCGCCCAGTCCTTGCCGTTGCCGTTGTAGCCCGGCGCCCGGTAGACGTAGTTCGACTTCACCGTGATGCGGCTGGACGACTACAGGTCGACGGCGCCGAGGGTCGCGGTGATGCTGGTGTTGGTGCCGGTGCGGCTGACACAGTGCGCGGCGGTCAGCACCAGAGTGCTGCTGTAGAGCGCGCCGCCGCAGCCCATCGACAGGCGCACCATGAACGGGAACTCGCCCTGCGCGGCGCGCGTGCCGCCGACGACCGATTCCTGCGCCTCCCGGGCGTGGGCGACGCCGGGCGCGATGCCGGCGAGCGCGACGACCGCGGTCAGCACGGTCAGGAGCCTTCGAACCATCCGGTAGCCTCCCCTACGAGTTGGATGTGGGAAAATGCTAGCCATCGAATCGACATCTTCCGATATAAGATCTGGCTCATATCCCGGCCCGTAGGCATGCGGCGGCGGCGCTTCGTAGAGTTCGGTCCATGCTGGACGACACCGAGCTGCTGGCCCCGGCCGAGCAGCGGGCCTACCGGCTGCTGGTGCGGCTCTCCGCGGCGCAGGCCGACGACCTCGCCGGCGTCGCGGCGATCCCGCCGGACGACGCTCGGGCGCTGCTCGAGTCGCTGCGCGCGAAGGGGCTGGTCAAGGGCGGGCCCGTGTTCGAGCCGCTGCCGCCCGACGTCGCGCTCGGCGACGCGCTGCTGCAGCAGCAGCGCTCGCTGGAGACCGCCCGGCAGGTGGTGGCCGGGCTC
Organism: Dactylosporangium sp. CA-092794; assembly: GCF_050948465.1. Lineage (NCBI taxonomy): Bacteria > Bacillati > Actinomycetota > Actinomycetes > Micromonosporales > Micromonosporaceae > Dactylosporangium > Dactylosporangium sp. CA-092794. Next base: position 7,167,270 of record NZ_CP192044.1, read on the forward strand.
AGCGAGGAGTACCGCGCCGCCGCCCGCCGCCGCCGGGCCGACCACCTGGTCGAGATCGTGGTCGGCGCGGCCGCGCTGCGCGGCCGGCTGCGCGACATGCAGAACACGGCCCAGCAGGAAATCCTGTGGTTCTGCCGGGCCAACCCGATCGCGATGAGCGGGCCCGACAACGCCGAGGAGAGCCCGGCGCTGGACCGGGGCGTGCGCTACCGGGCGGTCTACGAGCGGGCCCTGCTGGAGATGCCCGGCGAGCTCGACAGCGTCACCGACGGGGTCAGCCGCGGCGAGGAGGCCCGGGTCACCGAGACGCTGCCGGTCCGGCTGGCCATCGCCGACCGCTCGATCGCCATCTGCCCCCTCGTACCGGACGTCGAGCTCGGCGTCGGCGAGCCGACCGCGGCCCTGGTCCGGCGCAGCGAGCTGCTCGACGCGCTCGTGGCGCTCTTCGAGTGGCAGTGGGACCACGCCTCGCCGCTGCTCGCCGGCCGCGACCGGGACGACGGCGCCGCCGGGCGGGGGCCGGCCGCGGCGGAGCGGCTGCTGCTGTCGCTGTTCGTCGCCGGGTTCCCGGACAAGTCGATCGCCTCGCAGCTCGGGGTGAGCAAGCGGACGGTGCAGCGGCGGCTGGAGCGGCTGATGGCGGTCGCCGGCGTCGACACCCGCACCGCCCTGGCGTTCGAGGCCGGCCGGCGCGGCTGGCTGAAGCCCGCGACCGACGTCCCGGCGCAGGTCGGCCCGCGCACCGCCGCTGAGGTGGAGGACTGAACGGCGGCGCGCGGGCCGTGGGGTCGGGCGGGGCCGGCGATAGGGGGCGCCGGCCCCACCCGACGTCTAGCGCGTCATCACAGGTCCGTGTGCCCGGATGACCGGATAGCGCGCCATCACCGCCCGTAGGCCCGGATGACGGTCTGCGTCACCGCGTTGCCCGCCCGGTCGGTGGCGTGCACGCGGAGCGAGACGCTGCCCGTGCCGCCGGGGATGATGGCGACGGAGCAGCCCCTGGTGCCGGCGCCGAAGGTGAACGCCGGGGTCCAGGTCGCGCCCTCGTCGGAGGACACGGCCGCGGTGAGCGCGGTCGAGCCGGGCACGCACAGCGAGATGAGGTGCGGCCGCCCGCCCGCCTTGCCGGACAGGTCCACCGGCACGCCGTAGTCGACCCGCAGCAGCGGCAGCGCCGCCGGGGTGCTGGTGTGGCCGGAGCGGAAGTCCCACACGGTTTCCGTGCGGGTACCCCATTCCCACTCGGGTCCGCCACGCTGCGTGGTCATCGTGAGGCGGTACGCCGCCGGGCCCGGCGGCACGGTGACGTCCTGCCAGCCGTCGCGCGGCGTGGCGAGCGGCGCGCCGTCGCGGGTCAGCGTGACGGTGGCCCGGTCGGCCTCGCCGACGCTGTAGTGGCCGTCGGCGTCGACGTACTCCGGGATGCGCAGCGCGAGCACGTCGCCGGTGCGGCTCGTGCCGTCCAGCGGGGCGGGCCGCACGACCGGGCCGTACCACGTCTCGGTGGCGTGGCCCGGCCGGTAGCTGACCGGCGGCCCGCCGACCCCGGACTCCAGCGGCCCCCAGTCGCTCCACGGCAGGTCGGCCGCGACCAGGTGCTGCCAGACGGCGTCACCGGCGGAGACCCACTCCTCCCGCTGCGACGGTGCCGCGACGGTGCGCGAGGTGTCGTTCCAGGCGTACTCCTGCCACGGCTGCCAGCCGAAGCGCTGCTCGGCGGTCCAGCCGAAGCCCCCGTTGTCCGCGTAGCGGCTGGCGATGCGCATCGAGTTGGCCTCCGTCACCCGGTAGGTGATCTTCGCCGGGACCTGCCCGCGCGAGACCTGGAACACGTCGTACAGATAAGGACTCGACGGCGTCAGCGTGAGCTGCAGCGTCGCCCGTCCGGTGGCGGCCCGGGCCAGCAGCCGCTGCCCGAGGTCGCTCGGCGCGACGAGCGCGACCGCCGGCTCCCGCTCGCCCTGCGGCGTCCAGTTCGTCCACGTCGACTGGTCCGGCGGGCGGATCACGATGACGACCGCCGCGCCCTTGGCCGCCGCCGCGGCGATCTGGTCCTCCTCGCTGACGTCCGGTGACGGCGGTACGACCACCGCCTTGCCCCGCACGTCGCCGCCGGTCACCAGCGGGAAGCGGCGCGGGCCCGGGAACGTCGGCGAGCGTCCGAGCAGGCGCAGCGGCAACTGCCCGGCAAGGCCGTCGGCGGACGCCCGCACCAGCGGCGCGACGAGCTGCCAGCGGGAGGAGAACTCGAACACGCCCTTGGCCACCTTCGCCGTCGGGGTCACGTTGACCTGCCCGACGTTGCTGAAGTGCATGACGCCGTGGTCGATCTCCCGGCCGCTGCCGGTGACCCGGTGCACGTAGTAGCTCAGCACCGTGCGCTGCTCCGACGGCTGCGGCGTCTCGATCCGCACCGGGGTGCCCTTGCGCGCGTCGAGCAGCACCGTCAGGTCGGCGCGGACCGCCAGCTCCGGGATCACCAGCAGCGTCGCCTGGTCGTCGGCCGGGCCGCCGTCCTCGAGCACGGCGTGCAGCAGGTAGGTGCCCTCCTCGACCTCGTACACCGCGCCGCCGGTGGGCAGCCAGGACAGCGTGTCGAAGCGCCGGTCGTCGCCGAACAGGGTGAACACCGGGACCGCGACCGGGTTGCCGGCCCGGTCGACCGCCCGCACGGTGACCCGGTGGTACGGCCGGTCCAGGGTGACCCCGACCGCGGTCGTGGTGCTCACGCCGCTCCCGGTCGCCGTCACCCAGCCGCTGAACCGGCCGGGCGTGAGCCTCGCCAGGTCCAGCCGCAGCGGTACCGTGGCCGTGCCGTGCGCCGGGACCGTGACGGTACCCGCCGGGAAGGAGAACGCGGCGTCGCTCATCGCCAGCGACAGGGTCGCCGCCGCGGCGCCCGCGTTGGTGAACGTCAGGTCGCGGCTGAGCACGCCGCGCTCGCTCGAGTCGTGGACGCCGAAGCTGACCGCGCCGGTCGCCGACACCGGCTGCGTGACCGCGCGGGCCACGTCGACCCGGCCGGCGCCCTGCTCGTACACCGTGCCCGAACCGCGATGGGCGGTGCTGACCAGGCCGTCCTTCAGCTGCGCCCCGGTCCAGTCCGGATGCTCCTGGGCCAGGATCGCCGCCGCGCCGGCGACGTGCGGGGTCGCCATCGAGGTGCCCGACGCCGCCGTGTACCTGTCGTCGACCGGGTCGCCCATCGTCGTGCCGGCCGCGCGCGCGGCGACGATGCCCACGCCCGGCGCGGTGATCTCCGGCTTGACCCCCTCGTCGCCGAGGCGCGGGCCGCGGCTGGAGAAGTCGGCGAGGGCGTCGGCGCGGTCGACGGCGCCGACGGTCAGCGCGGAGTTCGCCGCGCCCGGCGTGCCGACGGTGTGGTCGCCGCCCTCGTTGCCGGCGGCGATGACGAACAGCGCGCCGGTCTGCGCGCTGATGCGGTCCACGGCCGCGCTCATCGGGTCGGTACCGTCGGTCGGGTCGCCGCCGAGGCTCAGGTTGACCACGCGCGCGCCCTGCGCGGCGGCCCACTCCATCCCGGCGATGATCCAGGAGTCGTACCCCGAGCCGTCGTCCCCAAGCACCTTGCCGACCAGCAGGTCCGCGCCCGGTGCCACGCCCTTGCGGCTGCCGCCCGACGCCGCGCCGCTGCCGGCGACGATCGACGCCACGTGCGTGCCGTGCCCGAAGCGGTCCGCGGTGTCCGGGCTGCCGCTGAAGTTCTGCAGCTGGCTGACTCGGCCGGCCAGGTCCGGGTGGCCGCTGTCGACGCCGGTGTCCAGCACGGCGACCTTTACGCCCTTGCCGTCCAGCCCCGCCTGCCAGGCGGCCGGCGCGCCGATCTGCGCGGTGCTGCGGTCCAGCACCGGGTGTACCTTCGCGTCGAGCCAGATCCGGTCGATCCCGCCCGCCATGGCCCGCTGGGCACCGGCGGCCGGCTGCTGTCGCTGCTGCTTCCAGAACTGCGTCAGCGACGCCTTCTCGGGCCGGATCGCGGCCCCGCCGATGCTCGGCAGCGCCCGCGCGTCGCCGCTCAGCAGCCGCGCGCCGGGCGCCGGCTGGGCCCCGCCCGCGTACTGCACGATCAGCGGCAGGCTCGACGCGGCGCCGTCGGCGTAGCCGTCCCGGACCAGCTTCTCGACGTCGAACAGGCTCGCGTCGAGCCGGTGGGTTTCGAGGTACGGCACGACGTCGCTCGGCAGCACCCGCAGCCCGCCGTCGACCTCCAGGGTGTGGAACGTGACGCCCTCCCGCCCGGCGCCGGGCCGGACGCTGGCCGCGACCTTGCCGTTGCCGGCGGGCGCCAGCGACACGACGTCACCGGTGATGAGCGTGACGGTCGCCGCCGGCACCGCGGCGCCGCCCGCGCCGGAGCTCGACGGCTCGGGCGCGGCGGACGCCGGCGCGGACACGGCGGACGCCGCACCGGCCAGGGCGATCGCGCAGGCCGCGATGGCGGCGGCGCGACGCAGGGACAAACGCATGGTGGGCGGCTCCTCGGGGGACGTCGGGCGCTCCTCGGGTCACGAAGAAGCGACAGCCGGAAGTCTGGAGCCCGAACGTTTCGCGCAATACGGGGCACACCTGCCGCAGAGCGGACATGGCGCAAAGTGGACAGCCGGCCCCTTTGTCACCGACGTGCCGAACCGGCCATTTCGTTGCGTCGATGTCCCGTCGTATTTGTCACGTTGAATCCGCCTTTGACGGCTCGTACCGTGGCCGGGTGAGCATGGAATTGACCCGCCGGGCCGCACTCGCGGCCGGCGCCGGAGCGGCCGCGGCCCTGGTCGCGGGCGGCACGGCCGAGGCGGCTCCATCGGGGCTGCCGCCGGCGGAGTGCATCCGCCGGACGTACACACAGCAGAAGGCCCGCGCCGGGGGCGTCTGGTATTCGCACGTCACCCGCGTCGACGACACCGGCGCGCTGCACAGCGTGATCGAGGACGACGCGGATCACGTGGTGCACGGGTACAGCGTGCAGAAGCTCGCCGTCGCCACCGCCGTCATGGACAAGATCGACCGCGGTCAGCTGCAGCTCGGCCAGCGGCTGGACCTGCAGGCCGACATCATCCTCGGCGGCAGCGGCATCTACTTCCTGCACACCGTCTGGGGCGACGAGATCACCATCGCCAACTTCCTCACCGCGATGCTGCTCGTGTCGGACAACACGGCGGTGCGCATGTGCGGCCGGGTCGTGCCGGCGCTGGAGATCAACGAGATCCTCGCGGCCAAGGGCTTCGTGAGCACCCGGGTCGAGCCGGTGGCCAACCCCAACCGGTTCCTGCTGGGCACGACCACCCCGCACGAGATCACCGACCTGCTGACCCGCCTGGCGAACAAGACCCTGCTGACCCCGGCCTCGTGCGACTTCCTGCTGGGCATCCTGCGCTGGATCAACGGCTACCACGACGGCATCCGGCGCACCATGTCCTCGGACGAGCGCAGCCGCGTCGCCACGAAGTACGGCGCCGACTTCAACACCCTGGGCGCGGCCCGCCACGAGGCCGGCATCATGTTCGGCGCCGACGGCGCGCCGGCGCTGGTCTACGGCTTCTTCGCCGAGGGCCTGCCCGACCTCGACAACTACGGCGCCACCCATCCCGCCGTGCAGGCCCACGCGGTCCTCGGCCGCACCCTGTTCGACACGATCGCGACCACGACCGTGCCCGGCGCCCGGGCCAGGACGACCGTGCCCCGATTCCGCCCGGTGGACGGCGGCTGACCTCGCCATAATGGGCCGGTGATCGAGAAGTTCAACCCACCCACCGTCCACCAGCCCGCCGGCTACAGCCACGTCACGATCTCCACCGCCGGCCGCCTCGCCCACCTGGCCGGCCAGTGCCCGCTCGACCTGTCCGGCGCGGTGATCGGCGAGCCCGGCGACTACGCCGCCCAGACCGACCAGGTGATCGTCAACTGCCTGGCGGTCCTGGAGGCGGCCGGCGCCACCCCCGCCGCCGTGGTCCGCTCGGTCGTCTACGTGGTGAGCCCGGACAGCACCGTCCTGGCCGAGGTGTGGCGCCGGCTGAACGCGTCACCGCTGGCCCCGGCCTTCACCACGGCCAGCACCCTGCTCGGCGTGGCGTCGCTGGGCTACCGCGGCCAGCTCGTCGAGATCGACCTCACCGCGGCCCTGGACTAGCGTCGGACCCCGACGCGGCCCGGTGACGGCGCCGCGCCACGGCGCTCAGCGGTCCGCGAGGTACTCGTCGGCGAGCTGCCGCGGGGCGCGCGAGAGCCAGCCGTCCTCCAGAACCTCCCGCAGATCCGGAAGGTGTACCTCCTGGAGCTGGACGAGCACCGCGGAGTACCCGTCGAAATGCGGAATCGTGAAGAAGCCCGCCCGGCCGACGGCGAGCACCGCCTCCTTCTCGCCCAGGTCGGCCACGCGGATCGCGACGATCGGGCCGCCCGGCGGCGGCTCACTGCCGAAGCGCTTCAGGTCGGCCTTGCTGAACGGCCGCTCCCACGCGAACGCCTTGCCGCCCACCGACCAGCCGCGGGCACCGGTGCGGGCGTCGACGGCCTCGGTCGTGCCGGGCAGCCGGGCGGCCAGCTCGGACACCTGGTCCAGGGTCACCATGCCCGCACGCTACCCCGAATCCGCGCCCGCCGCGGGCGGTCACCAGGCGAAGCGTTCGCGGTGCAGGCGGGCCTGGGGCACGCCGAGGCGGTGGGCGGCGCGCAGGACGGTGTCGGTCCAGGCGTCCGGGCCGCAGACGTAGACGTCGTGGTCGGCGATGTCCGGGGCGAGGGAGCGCAGCGCCTCGGCGTCGTCGTACTCCGCGTAGGCCACCGGCAGCCAGGAGCCCTCCGCGGCGCGCGGGCCGACGAGCGGCACGAGCCGGACGCCGCGCTCGCGGGACAGCCACTCCAGCTCCGCGCGGAACGCCACCTCCTGCGGGTGCCTCGTGCGGTACACCAGGGTCGCCTTGCCCTGGCCGTAGGGCAGGTCCCACAGCAGCGCGAGCAGCGGCGTCACCCCGACGCCGCAGGCCAGCATCGTCACCGGGCCGCCGGAGTAGGTGTCGGCGGTCATCCGGCCGTACGGGCCCTCGATCAGCGCCCGGGTGCCGGCCCGCAGCGCGGCCACCCGGGCGGTGCCGTCCCCGACGGTCTTGACCGTGATCCGCAGCCGGTCGGCGCGGGGCGGGCCGGACAGCGAGAACGGGTTGCCGTGCATCGCGTCGGGGCCGTCCAGGAAGCGCCAGACGAAGTACTGCCCGGCACGGGCGGGCAGGCGGTCCAGGCGCCGGCCGGTGAGGTACACCGAAACCAGGCCGGGCGCCTCGGTCACCACCCGGTCGACGGTGAGCCGGTGCCGCAGCGTCCGCCAGACGGGCAGGCCGACCCGGAAGACCAGCGTGGCGCCCAGCGCGACCGCGTACGCCGTCCACCAGAACGCCCGCGCCGCCGGGCCGCCCAGGTCGGTGCCCAGCAGCAGTTCGTGGGGCAGCGCCAGGATGATGCCGGCGTACGCGTACAGATGCAGCAAATGCCACGACTCGTAGCGCAGCCGGCGGCGGGCCGCGCGCAGCGACGTCGCCACCACCACGACCAGCGCCACCAGCCCGAGCACGGCCGGCACCATGCTGGGGTTCACGGCCACCAGCATCCACAGCCGCCGCAGCGGGGCGGCGCCGGCCAGCGCCAGCGTCACGTGGGCCAGCAGCAGCACGAACGACGCGAACCCGGTGCGGCGGTGCCAGCGGGCCAGCCGGTCCCGCCCGTAGGCCCGCTCCACCCACGGGATGCGCGCCATCAGCACGACCTGGGCCAGCAGCAGGTCGGCCGACCACAACGCGGCCAGCCGGCCCGCCGCGGCGAGCCCGGGTGCGGCGGTGTCCCGGCCGGCCACCCACAGCGCCGTGACGACGACCAGGCTGAGCGCGGCGACCAGTTTCGCCGTCATCGATGAACCCTTTCCGAACGAGGGACGGCCCCCGCCGTCGTGGCGGGAGCCGTCGTGCCGTGCAGGATCGAGGTGCTTGGATCAGCCGCCGGTGAAGCTCGGTGTGGTACCGCACTTCGCCTTCGCGTCGAGGCAGATCTTCACCAGCGGGCCGAGGCGCTCGGGCTGCCAGGCGTTCATGAAGTCGCCGTGCATCGAGGAGGCCATGCCGGAGGACAGCGCCAGGCCGTCGCCGCCGAGGGACTCGTAGTTGACCATGAAGGACAGGTTGGGCACCGCGACCGGGTACTGCCCGGTGCACTTGCCGTTCTGCGCCCCGCCCATGTGCGACTTGTGGTCCGGCGAGTCGATGTGCTTGCCGTCCCAGCAGTCCTGGAAGGTCAGCTGGAAGATCAGGTTGCCGCCGGCGGCGCACACCGGCCAGTTGCCGTCGGCGCTGCGGCCCACCTCGGCGCTGCCGGCGCACCAGAACTGGCCGCTGGCCCCCTTCGGCGTGGCCACCTGCCGCTTCGCGTCGCCCTGGACCATGACCAGGCCGGGCGGGAAGGGCACGGTCGCCGACGGGTCCGGCAGGCGCGACCCGTAGTACACCCGGAAGCTCTTGATCTTCACCGGCTGGCCGTTCCTGGTCAGCTGGGGCACCCAGTAGGCGCTCTTGTCGCCGGCCGCGTTGCAGTTGTTGGCGCGGCCGGACAGGTCGGCCGTCTTCGTGGTGGCGTCGACCGCCGGGCCGAAGAAGGTGTGCATGTGCGAGGCTCCCGGCAGGCCGGGCAGCACGATCGGGTCGTCCTTGGCCTCGCCCGACACCTGGCAGTCGGTGTGGAACTCCGCGACCCGGGTCGTGCCGGCCGGGACGGGCAGCGGCTGGATCGCGTTGAACGCGGCCAGCTCCTGCTGCCATTTGGCCTGGTCGACGTCGACCCAGCCGGCCGCCGGGGCGGGCGCGGAGGACGACGTGCCCCCGGTCGGCGGGGCGGCGGTGGTCGGCGGCGCGACGGTCGCGGTCGCCGGGCCGTGCGAGGGGGCGGCGCCGCCGCCGAGCTCGAACCAGTTGACGTTGACGAAGTCGGAGCGCTGGGCGCTCTTCATCACCGCGACGAGGGTCTGCGGCCCGGCCGGCACGGTGGCCGGCTTGGCGGTGACGGTCGTCCACTTCTGCCAGCCGCCGGTGTACGCCACCGGGAACGTCGCCAGCAGCGCCCCGCCGGGCGAGCCGAGGTGGAGCTCGACCGACCCACCGGCCCGGTTGTTCGCGGCGATCCGGGCACTGAGGTCGCCGCCGCCGATGGTCACGTTGTCGTACTGCATCCAGTCGCCGTCGGCGAGCCAGCCCACGTTCTTGCCGCCGCCGGTGTCGCCGGTGTTCTCGGTGCGCGCGCCGGACTGCGCGGAAAAGGACTCCGCCTCCAGCTTCGCCGCGGGATTGATTTCACCGGCGGACGCGGCGGCGATGTAAATGCCGCTCGCGCCGAGCGCCACGACCACGGCGGCGCCCAGCAGCACACGGGTCTTCCTGCGCATTTCGATCCTTTACCTCTGCCGTATCGGCACGTCACGGGTCGTTGCGCCAGCAAGTATGCGGACGCCCGGATCCTTTTTTCAAGAGCTAAAGGAAGACTTACAGAGGCCCCATTCAACGGCCCCAGCCAGGCCGATGAATCGCTTTCAATTACAGTTTTTCCGAACCACTTTCCTTAATTTCTCCTTAAACTTCCACCGCCCCTTCGCCCGCACGGCACACGCGGTCAGCGCCCAATCGTGCCGGTCGATACCAGGCGACCGCCACCACGGTCTGGACCTCGCCGAACCGGGCGCCCGGCAGCGCGGGACGTCCCGGATCTATCGCCCTCCGGGCGAAATATCCGATAGGCCCGGCCACGGCGGTGAAATGTCTCCGCGATGATGCTGCCCGCAGCAGCCGCACCCCGGGTTCGCCATGATCCCGGAGACTTTCGGTACACGGGGGTACATCACCACTCCGTGATCACGAAAAACCGTTGGTGTCGATGCCGGGTCGCGCATGATCACGGAGACTTCCTGTCGCTGCGCTGTGCGCCGCAGCGTGCAGCGCCCGCCGGGATACCGCCTTTGGGGCGACAGACGGGACTCGAACCCGTGTGATCCGGTGCCACAGACCGGCGCGACTGCCTCTGCGCTACTGTCACCATCGCCCGCGTCACAATCGCAGGAAGTCGGGCCAGCAGGATTTGAACCTGCGGCTTCGGCGTCCCAAACGCCGCGCTCTGCCAAGCTGAGCTATGACCCGTCGCCAATCGCGGTGACCCGCGAAAAGAACGATACGGACCCGCGAATCCGTCCGGCAAACCATTTCCGCCCGCAACGGTAGAGTCGTAGCGTGCCCGAGCTGGTCCCGCCGACCGTGCGCCTGCACCGGGCGTGGCTCGACGCCCGGGCCGAGTGGGGACCCGGGCAGCACGAGGACGGGTTCGGGCTGAGCGCGTCCGATGAGGTCGACTCGCCGGAGGGGTTCGCGGACTGGGTGGGGCGGCTGGCCGCCCAAGCGGATCCGGCGCGGACCATTGCCGTGGGCCGGCATCGGTGCACGTACCGGTGGATCGTCGAGCGCGACCGCGTGCTCGGCGCGATCGCGCTGCGCGACGGTGACGACGACTACGTGCGGTGGGCGGGCCACATCGGCTACGGCATCCGCCCGTCGGCCCGCGGCCGCGGCCTGGCCGCCTGGGCGCTGCGCCGGATGCTCGACGAGGCCCGCGCGCTCGGCCTGGACCGCGTCCTGGCCGTCTGCGTGGCCGGCAACCTCGCCTCGGCCCGGACGATCGAGCGGTGCGGCGGCGTCCCCGAGACCGGCACCGGGCCGGCCCGCCGCTACTGGATCGCGCTCTAGGTGGTGGCGATGCGGAAGGCCGGGTGGTCGGCCGGATCGGGGAAGGCGCGGAACCCGGACGTGACCGTGGGCATCCGGCGGTGGCGGTCGAGGTAGGCGGCCAGCACCGGCGGGCGGGCCGGTAGCGGGAGCTCCTCGGCGGTGAACTCCTCCACGTGCTCGCGCCGGGTCAGCCGGCCGTGGCCGGCCGGTACCACGCGCGCGGTAGGCGGGCCGTGAGAAGGTACCCCGGTGGACGTACCGCATGAGGTGCCGGCGTGGTTCTGGGACGTCATCGAGGCGCACAAACCCGGCACCGCGAGCCTCGCCGGCTGGCTGCGCCGGGCGGCCGAGGACGAGATCGTCGCCTACCAGCTGGCGTACGAGCTGGCCGCGGAGGAGGTCGCCGACTACTGGGACGGGCCGGTCGTCGACGGGGTGCAGTACTCGGAGGACGACACCGAGGACCTGTGCAAGTGGGTGGTCGCCCAGGGGCGCGCGGCGTGGGCGGCGGCCCGGTCGGGGCCGGAAGGCATGGCGGACGCGGTGCGCCGCTACACCGCCCGGGACGCGGCGGAGGCGTGGACGCCGGACGGGGCCGCCCACGCGATCTTCCACGAGCGGTTCCACGCGTCGCTGCACGAGCGGATGACGGCGGCCTGGGACGCCGAGGACGGCGCGTGAACGGCGTCGCCCCGGCCGCGGAGGGCGGCCGGGGCGACGGTGGAACAGCTCAGGCGACGTCGAAGCGGTCCAGGTCCATGACCTTGGCCCACGCGGCGGCGAAGTCGCGCACGAACTTCTCCTGCGCGTCGTCGCTGGCGTAGACCTCGGCCAGGGCGCGCAGCACCGAGTTCGAGCCGAAGATCAGGTCCGCGCGGGTGGCGGTCCACTTCAGCTCGCCGGTGACGGTGTCGCGGCCCTCGAACACCTCGGCCTCGTCGGTGGTCGGCGTCCAGGTCGTACCGCCGAAATCGACGAGGTTGACGAAGAAGTCGTTGGTCAGCACGCCCGGCCGGTCGGTGAACACGCCGTGCTTGGACTGGCCGGTGTTGGCGCCCAGCACGCGCAGGCCGCCGACGAGGACGGTCGTCTCCGGGGCGCTCAGCGTCAGCAGCGAGGCCTTGTCGATCAGCAGCTGCTCGGTCGGGCGGACCTGGCCCTTGCCCAGGTAGTTGCGGAACCCGTCGGCCGTGGGCTCCAGCACCTCGAACGACTCGGCGTCCGTCTGCGCGGCGGTCGCGTCGGCGCGGCCCGGGGTGAAGGCGACCTCCACCGGCTGGCCGGCGGCCGCGGCGGCCTGCTCGACGGCCGCGGCGCCGCCCAGCACGATGACGTCGGCCAGCGAGACCCGCTTGCCGCCGGTCTGCGCGGCGTTGAACTGCTGCTGCACGCCCTCCAGGGTGCGCAGCGCGCGGCGCAGCTGGTCGGGGTCGTTGACCTCCCAGCCGATCTGCGGGGCGAGGCGGATGCGGGCGCCGTTGGCGCCGCCGCGCTTGTCGGTGCCGCGGAACGTCGAGGCCGACGCCCAGGCGGTCGCGACCAGCTCGGAGACGCTCAGGCCGGAGCCGAGGATCGAGGCCTTGAGCGCGGCCACGTCGGCGGCGTCGACCAGCTCGTGGTCGACCGCGGGGACCGGGTCCTGCCAGATCAGCGGCTCGGCCGGGACCTCGGCGCCGAGGTACCGCGTGATCGGGCCCATGTCGCGGTGGGTGAGCTTGAACCACGCCCTGGCGAACGCGTCGGCGAACGCCTGCGGGTTCTCGTAGAAGCGCCGCGAGATCTGCTCGTAGATCGGGTCGACGCGCAGGGCGAGGTCGGTGGTGAGCATCATCGGCGCGTGCCGCTTGGCCGGGTCGTGCGCGTCGGGCACCAGGGTGGCCGCGGCCGGGTCGGTCGGCTTCCACTGGGTGGCGCCGGCCGGGCTCTTGGTCTGCTCCCACTCGAAGCTGAACAGCGTCTCGAAGAAGCTGTTGTCCCACTGGGTCGGGGTCGGCGTCCAGGCGCCCTCGAGGCCGCTGGTGATCGCGTCGCCGCCCTTGCCGGTGCCGTGGGCGTTCTTCCAGCCCAGGCCCTGCTCCTCGATCGGGGCGCCCTCCGGCTCCGGGCCGACCTTCGCGGCCGGGCCGTTGCCGTGCGCCTTGCCGAAGGTGTGGCCGCCGGCGATGAGCGCGACGGTCTCCTCGTCGTTCATCGCCATCCGGCCGAAGGTGTCGCGGATGTCGCGGGCGGCGGCGAGCGCGTCGGGGTTGCCGTTGGGGCCCTCGGGGTTGACGTAGATGAGGCCCATCTGGACCGCGGCGAGCGGGTTGTCGAGCTTGCGGTCGCCGGTGTAGCGCTTGTCGCCGAGCCAGGTGTCCTCGGCGCCCCAGTTGACCGGCTCCGGCTCCCAGACGTCCGCGCGGCCGCCGCCGAAGCCGAAGGTGGTGAAGCCCATCGACTCGAGCGCGACGTTGCCGGCCAGGATCATGAGGTCGGCCCAGGAAAGCTTCTGGCCGTACTTCTTCTTCACCGGCCACAGCACCCGGCGCGCCTTGTCGAGGTTGCCGTTGTCCGGCCAGCTGTTGAGCGGGGCGAAGCGCTGCTGGCCGGCGCCGCCGCCGCCGCGGCCGTCGCTGGTGCGGTAGGTGCCGGCGCTGTGCCAGGCCATGCGGATGAACAGCGGGCCGTAGTGGCCGTAGTCGGCCGGCCAGAAGTCCTGCGACGTGGTCATGACCTCGGTGATGTCGGCCTTGACGGCCGCCAGGTCCAGGGTCTTGAACTCCGCGGCGTAGTCGAAACCCGTGCCGTTGGGGTCGGCCTTCGCCGAATTCGGGTGCAGGACGCTCACGTCCAGCTCGTTCGGCCACCAGTCCCGGTTCGACCGGGCGCGCGCCGGGCCGCTCAGGTTGTCAGTTGACACGTTCTCTCCTTGCACTCACAAGCGGTTGCCGGTCGCCGGCGGTTCTGCGGGACCGGGCGGATCAGGTCGTCGTGGTGGTCGCGGTGTGGCACCGCGGGCACAGGCCCAGGTAGACGATCTCGGCTTCGTCGATGGTGTAGCCGTGGTCGCCGGACGGGGTCAGGCAGGGCGGGTCGCCGGTGGCGCAGTCGACGTCGGTGATGTCGCCGCACGACCGGCACACGGCGTGGTGATGGTTGTCACCGACGCGCGCCTCGTAGCGGGTCGCGGAGCCGGGCGGCTCGATCCGCCGCAGCAGGCCCGCGGTGGTCAAGGCGTGGAGGATGTCGTACACCGCCTGCGTGGACACCTCACCGAGGCGCTCGCGCACGGCGGCGATGATCGCGTCCGCGCCGGCGTGCGGGCGCTCGTGCACCGCCGCGAGCACCGCCAGCCGCGGGCGGGTGACCCGCAGAGCGGCCCCGCGCAGCAGAGGCTCGGCGTCGAACGTTGCGCGCACGGTGAGAGTCTGGACCATTAATCTGGAATCAGTCAAGAAAGACGCGCGGCGTGTCTACCGCGCGGTCCAGCCCCCATCGACCAGCAGCGTTTCGCCGGTGACCAGGCTCGCGGCCGGCGACACCAGGAACAATACGGCCCCGGCGACCTCCATCGGCTCACCGATGCGGTGCAGCGCCGCGATCCGCTCGACCACGTCGGCGCGGTGTGCCGGGTCCGCCAGGTACTCCCGCGTGCCCGGCGTGTGCACGAACGTCGGCGCGACGGCGTTGACGGTGACGCCGTGCTGCCCCCACTCCACGGCCAGGCAGCGGGTGAGGTGCGCGATGGCGGCCTTCGTCATGCAGTAGACGGACTCGCCGGGCAGCGCGACCGCGCCGGCCTGGGAGCCGATGTTGACGATCCGGCCGTACCCCTGCCGCAGCATCACACGGCCGGCCGCCTGGCTGGCGAAGAACGTGCCCTTGAGGTTCACCGCGAGGGTACGGTCGAAATCCTCCTCGACCACGGCCTCGGCCGGGTTGGCCGGCGCGATGCCGGCGTTGTTGACCAGGATGTCCAGCCGGCCGAACCGCTCGACCACCGCGTCGACCGCGGCGCTCACCTGGCCGGTGCTGGTGACGTCCATCTGCAGCGGCAGCGCCCGCCGGCCCAGCGCCTCGATCTGTGCGGTCAGCCCGCCGTCGGCGGCGGCGTCGCGCAGCCCGAGGGCCACGTCGGCGCCGGCGTTGGCCAGGGTCAGCGCGATGGCGTGGCCCAGGCCACGGGCGGCGCCGGTCACCAGGGCCACCTGCCCGGTCACATCGAAGCGGGGGAAACCGTCCACGCCGGGAGCCTAGCGGTGACGGAGGCGACATCGGGCTTCCCGGTGGGCTATACGCGCGTATAGTGGACTGTCGGGTTGAGTAGCAGCTAGTACACGTGTGTAGAGGCGGTGGTTTTCATGGCGCGACCGGTTGGGGAGCCGGCGTTCGAGGATCTGACGGCCCGGGCGCGGATCCGCGACGCCGCCATCCGTCTCTTCGCCGAGCGGGGCATGGACGGCACCACGGTCCGGGACATCGCCCGGGCGGCCGGGGTCTCGCCCGGGCTCCTGCGGCACCACTTCGGGTCCAAGGAGGCGTTGCGGGAGGAGTGCGACCGCTACGTGGTGGACCAGAGCATGAAGATCAAGGAGCAGCTCATCCTCGAGGACCAGGTGACCAGCCCGAGCTTCCTGCCCTCACAGCACCCGACCATCCTGGTCTTCTACAAGTACTTCACCCGGGCCCTGCTCGACGGCTCCAGCCGGGCCGCGGGGCTGTTCGACGACATGGTGGTGATCGCCGAGCGGTGGATCGCCAAGAACTCCCCGGAGATCACCGAGGACCCCCGGGCGTTCGCGGCCGTGCTGATCGGCATGCAGTCCGGGCTCCTTGCCATGCACGACCACGTGTCCCGGGCGCTCGGCGCCGACATCTTCAGCCCCGAGGGACACGTGCGCATGATCGGCGCGCTGACCGAGTTCTACTCCCACCCGCTGCTCGACACCGAGTTCGTCACCAAGGCCCGCCAGGCGCTCCAGGCGCTGCGGGCCGCCAACCCGCCGACCGCCCCGGGGACGGACCCCGGGGCCGAAGGAGCATGAGGATCATGACCGAGGCGATCCGCACAGACGCACTGGTCAAGACATTCGGGCGCACCCGTGCGCTCGACGGGCTCGACCTGGCCGTGCAGACCGGGGAGGTGCACGGATTCCTCGGGCCCAACGGCGCCGGGAAGTCCACCACCATCCGGGTCCTGCTCGGCCTGCTCCGCGCCGACGCCGGCACCGCCCGGCTGCTCGGCGGCGACCCGTGGCGCGACGCCGCGCAGCTGCACCGCCGCCTGGCCTACGTGCCCGGCGACGTCACGCTGTGGCCCAACCTGTCCGGCGGGGAGGTCATCGACCTGCTCGGCCGGCTCCGCGGCGGCCTCGACCTCCGGCGCCGCGCCGACCTGCTCGAGCGCTTCGACCTCGATCCGCGCAAGAAGGCCCGGACGTATTCGAAGGGCAACCGGCAGAAGGTCGCCCTCGTCGCCGCCCTGGCCTCCGACGTCGAGCTGATCGTCCTCGACGAGCCCACGTCCGGCCTGGACCCGCTCATGGAGGAGGTCTTCCGGCAGGTGGTCCGCGAGGAGCAGCAGCGCTCCGGGCGCACCGTCCTGCTCTCCAGCCACATCCTCAGCGAGGTCGAGGCGCTCTGCGACCGGGTCACCATCATCCGCGACGGGCGGGCGGTCGAGACCGGCACGCTCGCCAGCATGCGGCACCTGACCCGCACCTCGATCCAGGCCGAGCTGGCCGGCCCGGCGACCGGGCTGCAGGCGCTGGCCGGCGTGCACGACCTGCGCACCCAGAACGGCACGGTGCGATTCGACGTGGACAATGCCGCCCTGGATGGGGTACTGCGCGAGCTCACCACGGTCGGCATCCGCAGCCTGACCAGCCAGCCACCGACCCTGGAGGAGCTGTTCCTGCGCCACTACGACCGCGCGCAGGAGGGCACCGAGGCCCGCACGGGGGTGGCCCGGTGAACTCGCTGACGGGGACCCGCGCCCTCGCGCGGCTGGCGCTGCGGCTCGACCGCGTGCGGCTGACGGTCTGGGTGCTCGGGCTCGCCGTGATGCCGATGGGCACCGCGGCCAACTACTTCAAGCTGTATCCGACCGAGGCCGACCTGCTGGCGGTGAGCGGCGTGCTCACCAACCCGTCGCTGGTCGCGCTGAGCGGCCCGCTCTACGGCGTGTCGATCGGCGCGCTGACCGTGTGGAAGATCGGCGTGACCGAGTTCATCCTGGTCGGGCTGATGAGCATGCTCACCGTCGTGCGGCACACCCGCACCGAGGAGGAGACCGGCCGGCTGGAGCTGCTGCGGGCCACGGTGATCGGCCGGCACGCGCCGCTCACCGCCGCCCTGCTCGTCGCCGCGCTGGCGAACGCGGCGATCGCCGTGCTGGCCGCGCTCGGGCTGATGGCGACCGGCCTGCCGGTGGCCGGCTCGTTCGCGTTCGGCATCGCGACCGGCCTGTTCGGGCTGCTGTTCGCGGGCATCGCGGCGGCCGCCGCCCAGCTCACCCAGAGCGCCCGGGCCGCCAACGGCATCGCGGCCGCGGTGCTGGGCGCCACCTACCTGCTGCGCGCCGTCGGCGACACCGGGCCGACGTGGCTGAGCTGGCTGTCGCCGACCGGCTGGGGGCTGCACGTGCGGGCGTACGCGGCCGAGCGCTGGTGGGTCGCGGCCCTGTTCGCGGGCTTCACGGCCGTCTTCGCCGCGGTCGCCTACGCGCTCGCCGACCGCCGCGACGTCGGCGCCGGCCTGGTCCCGGAGCGCCCCGGCCCGGCCACGGCCGCGCCCGCCCTGCGCAGCCCGTTCGGGCTGGCCTGGCGGCTGCACCGCGGCCTGCTGCTGGGCTGGACCGTCGCCCTGGCACTGTCCGGCGCGGTGATGGGCGGCGCCGCGGTCGGCATCGGCAACCTCGACTCGCCCAACCAGCAGCTCACCGACATCCTGACCCGGATGGGCGGGCGCAGCGGCCTGACCGACGCCTTCCTGGGCGCGATCTACGGCTTCATCGGCATGGTCGCCGCCGCCTACACCATCCAGGCGACGCTGCGGCTGCGCCAGGAGGAGAGCAGCGGCCGGGTCGAGCCGCTGCTGGCCACCCGGGTCGGCCGGCTGCGGTGGGCCTGGAGCCACCTGACGTTCGCGCTGCTGGGCACGGCGCTGCTGCTGGCCGTGGCGGGCCTCGCCGGCGGCCTGGTGTACGGCGCCCAGGTCCACGACGTCGGGGGCGAGGTGGGGCGGCTGCTCGGCGCCGCCATGGTGCAGCTGCCGGCCGCCTGGGTGCTGGCCGGCCTGGGCACCGCCCTGATCGGCCTGGCGCCGCGGTTCAGCGCCGTCGTCTGGGCCGGGCTCATCCTGTCCGTGCTGCTGGTCGAGCTCGGCGCGCTGTTCGGGCTCAACCAGTGGGTCATCGACGTCACGCCGTTCGCCCACGTGCCGAAGCTGCCCGGCTCGGCCTTCACCGTCACGCCGGTGCTGTGGCTCACCCTCGTCGCCGCCGCCCTGGCCGCGGCCGGCCTGGCCGGCCTGCGCCGCCGCGACATTCCGGTCGCCTGAGTCGTCCGGCCGTTGTCCCGCCGCTCAGCGGCGGGACAACGCGGTGTGCGGGGAGCGGGTACGGTTCCGGCCGTGGTCACCTTCCCGGTCGATGACGTCACCCCCGCCGTCGCCCCGCTGCCGGAGCGGCCGCTCGGGGAGCTGTTTCCCGGCGCCCTGGCGGTCGGCGGCGACCCGGCGCTGCCGGTGCTCGACCCGGACGGGGTGCACCCGCTGCTCAGCGCCGTCGCGCGGGCCTTCGCCGAACATCGGCCGCTGGTGCTGTCACCGGACGCGGTGTGGCTGACCATCGCGCAGGGCGTCGCCCAGCACGTCCGGCTGCACGCCGAGCGGCTGCGCGGCCGGCTGGTCCGCCACACCGGCAAGCGGCGGCTCGCCGTGTCGGTCGACGGCGCGATGCCGCACGACGCCGCCTCGTGGGCGCGCCTGGCCGGGGAGTTCGCCAAACTGCTGGCCGCCGAGATCGACGATGCCGAGCTGTTCGGGTGCGACTTCTCCACGAGCACGGACGTCGAGCGGACGGCCGGGCGGGTGGTGCTGCTCGACGTCTACTCGCCGTAT
This sequence comes from Dactylosporangium sp. CA-092794, assembly GCF_050948465.1. Classification (NCBI taxonomy): domain Bacteria; kingdom Bacillati; phylum Actinomycetota; class Actinomycetes; order Micromonosporales; family Micromonosporaceae; genus Dactylosporangium; species Dactylosporangium sp. CA-092794. Next base: position 7,186,133 of record NZ_CP192044.1, read on the forward strand.
TTCTCGCTGTGGCTGATGTGCGTCTGCGGCATCCCCTCCGTCACGCTGACCGGCACGGTCGAGGACTGGCGGCGTATCCGCGCCCGGGTCGACGCGATCGCCGGCTTCGGCCTGGAGACGTGGTGCCGATCGCTCGCGCCGATCGCCGACGAGTTCGTCCGGGCCGCGGCCGGCGACCCCGACCCGCAGTTCTGGCGGCGGATCTACAACCCGGCAGACGCCTACGGCGGCGATGTCATCACCGGCTGGGTGGCCCGCTTCTATCCGTATCTCCAGGGCATCGCCCTCGACCGGCCGAACGCGTTGCTGGAGCTGCCGATCGGCGAGCCGCGTGACGTGACCGCGAAGCCGGGCGGCTCCTACAAGGGCCCGGGCATCCGCAGCACCTCGGTCCCCGCCGTGCTGTCGCGCGTGGTCGTCAACGTCAACGATCGGCCCGGCGGCGACAACCGGGCGGTAGCCCTGCACGGCGGCCTGGTCGGCGTCGCCCAGGACCCCGGCGGGGCGCTGCGGCCGATCGCGGGGTGGTATCTCGCGCCGGCCGCCGTCGAGATCGACGACGTGGCCGACCGGATCGTGCGTGACCACGCCACCACGCCGGCGCAGGACCTGCCGGACGAGGGGCCCGCCGACGTGATCGCGCTCTACCACCGCTTCGGCTCCGCGACCCTGTTCGGCGGCCGCTGGCGACTGGTGCCGGCACGCGAGCGCCGCCCCGTCGACAGCGGCGTCGCACGCCTGCGGATCGACACGCTCATCGAACTGGCCGACGGCCGGACCATCGCCTCGGCGATCGACGACGCCACGACGACCGAGCACTGGGTGCTGTGCCGCGTGGCGCAGGCCGCCGAGCCGGGATTCGTGCGCGTGTACCGCCTGCTCGACGACCCGGCCGACGTCCCGGTGCTCGGCACGTCCCTCGCCACGCTGCTCGCCGCCGCCCTGGACACCGACGGCGACGTCGCCCACCTCGAAACCGGCCGCCTCCAAGACCTGGGCCCGTCGACCCGACGATCGCCAACACCGACGCCTCCCGCCTGACCTCAGGCGAGGGGTCGCGCGAGTCCCAGCGCGGCGCGATCAGGTCCCACGCGGCGGGCGCTGCTCGCGGCGGAGGACAGCACAGCGACAGAAAGTCTCCGCGATCATGCCGAACCCGGCACCGACACCAACCGTTTTTCATGATCACGGAGCGGCGATGTACACCCGTGTACCACAAGTCTCCGGGATCATGGCGAACCCGCGGTGCGGCCGTGGCAGGAACCATGATCACGGAGAGATACATCCGCGCCGGCCGCAGCGAACGGATGTTCGCCCGACCCGCCGTGCACCACCGGCGGCCATCGACGCGCCTGATGCCTGACATCAACCACGATCAGGCGCCGGCCATCGCTCATGCACCGCGCCGGCGGCGGCGCGGCGCAGTGCAGTTGCGCTGGAACCCGGAGGCCGACGACTACGGGTGACCGCGGAGCCGGCCGGCGGCCAGCAGCGGTGACGGCGGCCCTCCCCGAGGGGAGGGCCGCAGCCTCCGCGAAAACGCAGCCTCCGCAGGAAGTCAGCGCTTGGCCTCGGCCACCGCGGCGCGGAGCCGGTCGGCGCTGGCCGGGGTGCCGACCGGGTCGTCGAAGGTGCCGTAGGGCGGGCCGTAGGCGGGCTGGCCCGGCTCGACCCGCCAGCTCTCGGCGAGCGGCCCCACGTCCACCGCGTCGTAGCCGATCGCGTCGAGGAACGCCGTCGCGGCCGCCTTGGCCTCGGCGTCGTCGCCGGCGATGGTCAGCGCGGTGCGGTCGGCCGCGCCGGCCGGGCGTGGCAGGGAGCCGAGGTGCTTGAAGAAGATGTTGTTGAACACCTTCACCAGCCTGGCCGTGCCCAGGTGCCGCTGCTCCAGCTCCGCGCTGGTCAGCCGGCCCTCGTCCAGCTCGGCGAAGTGCCCGTCGCGCTGCGCGTAGTAGTTGTTCGTGTCCAGGACCACCTTGCCGGCGAGCTGCTCGACCGGCAGCTGATTGAAGGCGTGGAAGGGCACGCTCACCACCACGATCTCGTCGGCCGCGGCGGCGGCCCCGGCCGAGGTCTCGGCGCGGGCGTGCGCCCCCAGCTCGGCGACGACCTCGGCCAACGTCTCCGGCCCGCGGGAGTTGCTCAGCACCACGTCGTAGCCGGCGCTCACCGCGAGCCGCGCCACCGTGCCGCCGATCGACCCGCTGCCGATGAAACCAACTGTTGTCATGTCAACAGCCAACTCTCGGAGGCCCGGCCGCATTTCCCCCCGAACGTGCTATCTCGATCACGACGCGCGAAAGTCACTGCCCGGTAGGTAGTCCGGGTGACGCGGCCCGGTGCGGGACCGCGTTCGCGCACAGCCGGTCTCGGCGGCGTGGCCCTCGCCCGCGGTGCCGACGTCGCCTACGACTCCGCGGTCGCGCGGGTGAGCGCCCTGTGGACCCGGCTGTGGGTCCGCCTGTGGACAACTCGGCGGAGCGATTGCGCAGGCAGGGGTGGTTGTGCCCGGCGTTGTCCACAGGGTGGGGCCGAAGTTATCCACAGGATTCAGGTGGCGCCGAGCAGCAGCCTGTGGATACGGGCGAGGAACTCCCCGGCCGCCTCGGCGTCGACGCGGCGGCCGGCCGACCGGCTCTCGGCGTGGCTGTCCAGGGCCGCGCCGATCAGGGCGGCCTCGGCCGGCAGGCGCTCGATCGCCCAGGCGGCGGCCGCCCGCTTCGGGTACCACGTGCGCTCGCCGTGCCAGCGTAACGCCCGGCAGGCGTTGAGCACCGCGTTGTCGCCATGCTCGCCGAGGTGCTCCAGCTGCACGGCGACCGACTCGGCGACGACCGGCTGCAGCACGCGGGAGCGGACCCGGGTGACCAGCTCCGGGAACGGCGGCCCGATCAGGGCGCGGCGCTGCTGGCGGACCATGTCGCGATCAATGGGGTACCAGAACGTGAGCCCGTCGCCGGGGTCGGTCTCGGCCTTGAAGGGCAGTTCGGCGCCGGTGTTGAGGTTGAGCACGAACCCGGCCTCGGTGGACAGGCGCGCCAGCGTCGCGCGGTCGTAGAGCACGAGCTCGAGTCCGGTGGCGGGGCACGGCAGCGCCTCGTGCGAGAGCAAGGCGATCACGGCGGCGATGTCCTCGGCCGCCGGCCGGTCGGCGACGGCGACGAGGTCGACATCGCTGCGGCCGGGAACGTACGCGTCGAACGCGAGCGACCCGGCCAGGTAGACGCCGACGAGCCGCCCGCCGAGGATGCCCTGCAGCCGGTCGACGACCGCGCCGAGGTAGGCGTCGAGATTGCTCACCGCTCAGTTGTAGTCCGGTCGAGCCACTCCTGTAGTCCGGTCGAGCCACTCCGCCGCCGGCGGGCCGCCGTCGCGGTCCCGGGGCGGTCGGTGGATCACCGGGAGCGGTGTGCCGGGCCGGGTTCTCCCGGCCCGGGCCACCGTCCGGGCAGGACTACTTCTTCTTGCCCTTCTTGTCCTTCTTCGACTTCTTGGACTTCTTCGCCATGGCACATCACCTCCCAGGCTTGCGCGGCTGACAAGACACTACGACCAAACTCCCGGTAAACAAAGGGTTTCGCGCAGATCGCACCGAACCCACCGACCGTCTTCGATCATCCACTATGGACTGTCGAGGATCTCTCCGGTGAACGGCGAACGCTTGTGGTGCCAGCTTGATGCGGGTTCTGCATTCGGTACAGTCATGGTGAAATGAGGTGAGCATGGCTGCATTGAACAGTGGTCGCGAATATCACGCGCCCCGGCGTGTCGCGCAGGCCACAGCCACCCGGGAGGCGATCGTGGACGCCGCCGGGCGCCTCTTCGCGCGGCACGGGTATGCGGCGACCGCCATGGCGGCCGTCGCGGAGGAGGCCGGGGTCGCGGCGAAGTCGGTGTACGGCGTGGCCGACAAGGCCGGCCTGCTGCTGCTCGCGGTGGAGCGGGACGCCGCGGCGGGCGGCACGGAGGACGCCCTGGAGGCGCTGCTGCGACGCTATCCGCTGCTGCGGGCGTTCGAGGAGGCCGCCGCCGCCGAGCCGGTGCTGCGCGAGCCGTGGCGGCGGCACGAGCGGCACCGGCGGGCCGAGGTCAAGCGGCTGGTGCGGGCGGCGGCCGAGGCGGGACGGCTACGGCCCGGGCTGACCGTCGGGCGGGCCACCGACACGCTGTGGGCGCTGGTCACCTGGCACGCCGTGGCGCTGCTCGTCGAGCAGCGCGGCTGGAGCCGGGCCAAGCTCACCGCCTGGCTGGAGCAGCAGGTCGACGCCGTGCTGAGCGGCCCCGCGGCGCCTGCGCCGGGCGACGGCGGACCGCGGGTGGCGTCGATCACTCCGAGCGGCCGGAGGGAGACAGGAGGGTAAGGACCGGGCAGGCTTACCCGCATGACCGTCGCCGCCCCGGCCGCCCGCAAGTTCGCGGCGCTGCGCAACCGCGACTGCCGGCCGTATCTGTTCGGAGCGGCGCTCGCGATGATGGCCGACAACATCGAGCACGTGATCACCTACTGGGTGCTGTGGGAGAAGTTCCATTCCGAGGCTCTGGCCGGCTTCCAGGTGATCAGCCACTGGGTGCCGTTCCTGCTGCTGTCGGTGTGGTTCGGCGGCCTCGCCGACCGCTACGACTGCCGCCGGGTCATCCAGGCCGCCCAGCTGCTGTTCATGACGGTCTCGCTGCTGTGGGGCATCCTGTTCGTCACCGACTCCCTGCGGATCTGGGAGGCGTGCGTGCTGCTCGTGCTGCACGGCATGGCCGGCTCGCTGTGGGGCCCGGGCGAGCAGCTGATGCTGCACGATTTCGTCGGCGACGAGGAGCTTCCCTCGGCGGTACGACTCAACGCCACCTTCCGCAGCCTCGGCATCCTGTTCGGCCCGGCGGTCGGGTCGGTGCTGCTGCTCAACCTGGGCCCGACGGCCGGCATCTTCGTCAACATCGCCTTCTACCTGCCGCTGACCCTGTTCCTGTTCCGCACCAGGTTCACCGGCCACACCCGCCACGCCGCCGGCCAGGCCCAGCGTGTCGGCCTCTTCGACTCGGTCAAGGTCCTGCGCCGCGTCGCCGGCGACCACACCCTGGTCAGCATGATCATCCTGGCCGGCCTGGCGTCCTTCTTCGTCGGCACCTCCCTGCAGGCCACCATGCCCGTCTTCGCCGGCGACCTGGGCAGCGACAGCACCGACATCTACGGCGTCCTGCTGTTCGCCACCGGCGCCGGCGGCGTCCTCGGCGGCATCCTGCTGGAGGCGACCGGCCGCATCCGCCCGACCGTGCGCGCCGCGGTCGTCACCACGCTGATCTACGGCGCGAGCAGCCTGCTGTTCGCGCTGACCCGCAACTATCCGCTCGCCGTGATCCTGCTGTTCATCGGCGGCGTGGCCAGCCTCGCCTCGATGTCCATCGGCCAGACCATGACCCAGCTCCTCGCCCCGCCGGCCGAACGCGGCCGGGTCGTCGGCGTCTACAACGTCTCCGCCAACGGCCTGCGCGCCGGCAGCGGCGTCACGGTCGGCGTCCTGGGCCAGGCCATCGGCGTCCACTGGTCGCTGGCCCTGAGCTCCGCCGCGCTGTGCGCCGGCACCGGCCTGGCCGCCCTCTACACCCGCCGCGGCCACCCCGCGCCCGCCCCGACCAAGCCCGAGAACGCCGCCGCCCCGGTCCCGGTCGCGCCGCCGGACGCCTGCTGCTGACCGCGATCCGTCCGGGCCGCGACCATGGCCGCCGCGCCGGTCCGCCGGCCGCTCGCCGAGGCCGCGCACGACATCCTCGGCCCCGCGCGGGTCCGGTGCGAACCCAGTAGCTACCGCGCTGCACCGGCGCGCAACTCGTGTGTCCGCCGGTCGGGCCGATCTGAACTCCGACGGCGCGACAAGGGGCGGGCCGCGGAACCGGGGAGGAGGCCGCCGTGATCGGTGCTCACGCGGTGAAGGCCGGCGCGCGCGCCAAGCACAAGGGCGGGCACGAGGAGGCCGAACACGACAACCACGAGCGGTGGCTGGTCTCCTACGCCGACATGATGACCCTGCTCATGGTCCTGTTCATCGTCCTGTTCGCCATCTCCCAGATCGACCAGCGCAAGTTCACCGAGCTCAAGAACGGCCTCGCCGTCGGCTTCGGCGCCCCCACCATCGCCTTCAACGGCAGCGACGCCAGCCTCCTGGAATCCGCCGACGCCGACTCCCCCATGGACCTCGCCTCCGGCCTCGGCGGCACCACCAGCGACGCCACCGCCATCAAAGCCGCCATCGCCGCCAACGAGCGCGCCCAAGCCTCCCAGCGCCAGGCCGCCGCCCAGGCCGAGGTCAAGAACTTCGACCAGATCAAAGCCCAGATCACCGCGGCGCTCACCCAAAAGGGCCTGCAGGACCAGGTCCAGTACAGCATCGACCAACGCGGCCTCGTCGTCACCGTCGTCACCACCAGCATCGTCTTCAACGGCAACGACGCCACCCTCCTGCCCGCCGGCCGCACCATCATCGACGCCATCGGCCCCGCCATCACCTCCCTCCCCAACGCCATCGAGGTCGACGGCCACACCAACCAGCTCCCCGGCGACACCGGCGCCTACCCCTCCGGCTGGGAACTGTCCACCGCCCGCGCCGCCGCCGTCGTCCGCGCCCTGCACACCGACGCCAGCATCGGCGAAACCCGCCTCCAGGCCGCCGGCTTCGCCGACACCCGGCCCCTCTACCCGCCGACCGACCCCCGCGCCACCACCGGCAACCGCCGCGTCGAGATCATCGTCCTGTCCAACCTTCCCGCCGACACCCGGGCGCTGCTGCCCTCGGCCACCACCAGCAACTGACGAGGGAGGCACACTGCCATGGCCAAGACCACCACCGAGGAGACGCCCACCAAGGGCGGCCGCAAGAAGCTCATCATGATCGTCGCCATCGCGCTGGTCGCCCTGGTCGGCGGCGGCATCGGCGGTTACCTGATGTTCGCACCGAAAAAGGCGACCGCCGAGCCGGCCCCGAAGCCGGGCGTGGTCGCACCGCTGGACGCGATCACCATCAACCTCGCCGACGGGCACTACCTCAAGCTGAAGATGACCCTGCAGGCCACCACCGAGGTCGCCGAGGCCCCGGACGGCAGTAAGGCCCTCGACATCGCGATCGAGGAGTACAGCGGCCGCAAGATGGACGAGCTGATGAGCAACGCCGAGCGGGACCGGACCAAGCAGGATCTGGTCGGCAAGGTCGTCAAGGCCTACACGGTCGGCAAGAAGCAGCAGGTCATGGACATCTACTTCACGACCTTCGTGATCCAGTAGGGCACGGCCGGCAAGGGCGCCGCGGGGACACCGCGGCGCCCTTGCGGTGTGCTATGGCAGGGTCCAGCGCTGGTTGGCCGCCCCGGTGCAGGACCAGATCTGCAGCTGGGTGCCGTCGGCGGAGCTGGGGCCGGTGGCGTCCAGGCACTTGCCGAGGGCCGTCAGGCTGCCGTCGGTACCGGCGGCCCACTGCTGCGCCGCCGTCCCGTTGCAGTCGTAGAGCTGCGCCTTCGTCCCGTTCGCCGAGTTGGCCCCGGCCACGTCCAGGCACTTGCCGAGCGCCCGCACGGTGCCGTCGGTGCCGACCGTCCACTGCTGCGCCGCGCTGCCGTTGCAGGTGTACAGCTGCACCTTGGTCCCGTTGGCCGGGTTCGCGCCGGCGACGTCGACGCACTTGGCGCCGTAGCCGACGATCTGGCCGGTGCGGGCCGTCGGCGTGCCGCTGTCCGCACCCGCCCACAGGTACGTGCCGGCGGTCTTGGCGGGCAGGGTGCTCGACACCTGCTGGGAGCCGACCCGCAGGGTGAACGCCTGGCTGGCCGAGGTCTGGTTGACCACGACCGTGACCAGCGTGCCGTCCGGGTTGAGGAAGGCCACGTTGGTGACCGTCCAGGTCGAGCCGTAGCCGGTCGCCACCCGCCGGGCGCCCGGCTGCACGAACTTGGAGAACTGGGCGATCAGGTAGTAGTCGGGCAGCGCCCAGTAGGTGTCGCGGTTCGCCGGGCTCTGCACCAGCATCGTCGGGTCCGGGGAGCCCGACCACCGCTCGGGCGCCCGGTTCTGGTCCAGCATGCTGACCCAGCCCTCGTAGAGGGTCGCCGAGTTGCGGAAGTACTGCACGATGCGGTCGGCGCCCGAAGTACCCCAGACGGAACGCTCGGTCATGAGCACGTCCTTGTCCGGGTAGTTGGCCTTCACCTGGGCCATCGCCGTCGGGTCACCGCCGTAGTCGTGGAAGGCGACGCCGTCGACCGAGCCGTAGGCGTCGCTGTGGGCGCTCGCGGTGCCGAGCACGCCCTGGGCATACGACACGCCGTCGCTGAAGTTGTGGTCGAAGGCCCAGATCTTGACGGTACCGAGCGCGTTGCCGTTGAGCTCGGTCCGCAGCGCCTTGGCGAGCTGCCGCTCCTGGTCGGCGCTCACCAGCATGCCGGGATAGTCCGGCGGGGAGAACAGCGGCTCGTTCTGCAGCGTGAGGGCGTAGATAGGGATGCCCTGCGCGGCGTACGCCTGGATCGCCCGCCGGTAGTAGGTGGCCAGCGTCGGGATGTAGGTGCTGTTGAGGCTGCCGCCGATGATGGCGTTGCTGGTCTTCATCCAGGGCGGGGCCGACCAGGCGCTGGCGAAGATCTTGATGTTCGGGTTGATCGCGAGCGCCTGCTTGAGCACGGCGATGATGTTGTAGTCGAGGTCGCGCTGGATGGAGAAGCGCGACAGCGACGGGTCGGCCGCGCCGTCGTCGTAGGTGTAGAAGTCGTGCGACGTGAAGTCGCTGGTGCCGAACGTGATCCGGATGACGTTGAAGCCGGCCCCGGCGGCGGGGTCGACGAGCGTGCGCAGGGCGCGGTCGCGTCCCGCGGCGCTCATCCGGGAGAGGTTGTACACGGTGGATTCCTCGAGCGACGATCCGACGCCGAGGATGCTCTGGTACCGCGTGTTCGTGTCGACGCTGATCGTGGCGCTGCCACTCGCCGCGCCGATCGGCAGGTCGGCCTGGCGGGACAGCTGGTAGGGGGTGCCGGCGAGGCCGGTGGCCGGGTTGGTGTACCAGTTGCCGTTCTTGGGTTCGTAGCCGGCGGTGCGGGACTCGGAGCTCCAGTAGACCTGGACGGCGGTGGCCGCGGCCGAGGCCGGGAGCTGGGCGGATGTGAGCAGGGCGGCCGCAGTGGCCGCCACGAGCAGTGCAGACAACGGCCGGGTTGGGACCATTGCACGCCTCCTGGCGGGGGGCTTAACTTCGGGACTTGTATTAAGCCTGGTCGCTATACATCTGTCAATGTTCCTAACAGATACGTTCGGCCCCCGCCATGGACCGCCGCGGCGGCGATTGATTAGCGTCTGGGCATGAACGTGCTGCACAACCGGCTGTGCAAGTCCGGCAAATGGTTCGAGACGGTCGAGCGGCGGCTCCTGCCGTGGGCGCTGCAGGACGTGCCGCTCGGCGCGCGGCTGCTGGAGATCGGGCCCGGGTTCGGGGCGACGACCCGGGTGCTGGCCCGCAGTACCGACGCGATGACGGTGGTCGAGGTGAACCCGAAGCTGGCGGAGCGCCTGCGCCGCGACGGCCCCGGCAACGTGACCGTCGTGGAGGGCGACGGCGCCGCGATGCCGCTGCCGGACGCCGCCTTCGACTCGGTGGTGTGCTTCACGATGCTGCACCACGTGCCCTCGGCCTCGCAGCAGGACCGGCTGCTCGCCGAGGCACGGCGGGTGCTGGCGCCCGGCGGGGTGTTCGCCGGCAGCGACAGCCTGCCGACCCCGCGCTTCCGCCTGCTGCACGTCGGCGACATCATGGTGCCGGTCGACCCGGCGACGCTGCCGGAGCGCCTGGAGCGGGCCGGCTTCACCGACGTGCGCGTGTCCACACTGGACAACCGGCTCCGCTTCCGCGCGGTGGCCGCGTGACCCGCCCGCAGCCGACGGCACCGCGGTCTTCACGTGATCGACGCGCCGGCCCCGGCCCGCGCCCTGATCGTGCCAGTTGATGATCAGGCTGCCGCCGGCGGCCATCGCAGGCTGGACGCCGACCCACACGGCGGGGCGGGCGCAACCTGCGATCCGCGCGGCCAGGCCGGATGAAAGTCTCCGCGATCATGACGTCCGCGGTGACCGCAGCACGGTTTTTCATGATCCCGGAGACTTTCGGTAGACGGGGGTACATCAGCGCTCCGTGATCATGAAAAACCGTTGGTGTCGACGCCGGGTTGCGCATGATCGCGGAGACTTCCGGTCGCTGCGCCGCACACCGTCCGACGGTGGGACGTGATCGCCGATCGCACCCATCGCGGGGCATTGGCAAACGCAGGCCGGACGCCGCTTGGTCGCCGGCGGGCATGTCGGTCGGCGGTGCCGGGCGCGGGCGGAAGCACGGCAGCCACGGGCCAGCCACCCCCGGACCGCACCCGGCGCATCACAGCCGTGCCGGCGCCGGTCCGTGGCGGACACGCCAAGGTCATACCCACGCCGGCGGATGTGAGCGCCTGTAGCCGCCATAAGCGCACGCCGGCGGATGCCTGTAGCCGCCACCGGATATGTCCGCCGCTCCGCGACGGACATATCCGACATTTCGGTTATGCACCGATCACCCGCATGGTTGGAATAAATGGTTGCCCGCAAGCGCTAAGGTTTGCGTTGTCGGGGTTGTCGAGTGGAGGGAGCCGGCCGTGCAATATCGCACCGTCGTCGTGGTTCCCCGCTCGCAGCACGAGGTGATCCGCGTGTCCCGCTGGCTCCCGGTGCCCGCTCGCGCGGCGGCACTGGGGCGTCCCGCGCGCGGCTGACCAGCGGCCCCGCGGGGCGAAATCGCGCTGTCCGGTCCAAGTGACGAGCCCATGAAGGGGCAACAGTGCGCACCGACCTCGACCGCGTCCGAAACATCGGCATCCTGGCCCACGTGGACGCGGGCAAGACCACGACCACCGAACGGATCCTGTTCGCCACCGGCGCGACCTACAAGCAGGGCGAGGTGCACGACGGTACCACCGTCACGGACTTCGACGCGCAGGAGCGCGACCGGGGCATCACCATCTTCGCCGCCGCGGTCAGCGTCGACTGGCGCGGCCACCGGGTCAACCTCATCGACACGCCCGGCCACGTCGACTTCGCCGACGAGGTGGAGCGGTCGCTGCGGGTGCTCGACGGGGCGGTCGCCGTGTTCGACGGCGTCGCCGGCGTGGAGCCGCAGAGCGAGTCCGTGTGGCGCCAGGCGGACCGGTACGGCGTACCCAGGATCGCCTTCGTCAACAAGCTCGACCGGGCCGGCGCCTCCCTGGAGCGGGCGGTGGCCTCGATCCGCGACCGGCTGCACGTCACGCCGCTCGTGGTGCAGGCACCCGTCGGCGTCGAATCCGGCTTTTCCGGCGTAACCGATTTGACCGAAATTTCGGAAATGTCGGCAACGCTGGTCGAGCAGGTGGCCGAGCTGCACGCCGGGGCGTTGGAGGAGTACGTCGAGACAGGCACGCTGACCCGCGAGACGCTCCGCCGCGCGCTGCGCGAGCTGACGCTGTCCGGCGCCGCGGTCGTCGTGCTGTGCGGCTCCGCGTACCACGACATCGGCATCCCGGAGCTCCTCGACGCGGTGGTGGCCTACCTGCCCTCGCCGCTCGACGTCCCCGCGGTCCGCGGCGAATGGCGGGGCGCCGACGAGCGGCGGCCGGCCGACCCGGACGCGCCGTTCGCCGGGCTCGTCTTCAAGGTGCACGCCGCGCCGACGGGCCGGTTGACCTATCTGCGGGTGTACTCCGGGACGCTGCGCAAGGGCATGGAGGTTCTCGAGCCGAACGAGGCTACTACCGAGCGCGTCTCGCGGATCCTGCACGTCCAGGCCGACCGGCACACCGACGTGCCGCGGGCGGTCGCGGGCGACATCGTCGCGGTGATCGGGCTCAAGCACGCCCGCACCGGCGAGACGCTGTGCGACCCGCAGCACCCGCTGGTCCTCGAACCGCCGTCCCGGACGACCCCGGTCGTCTCGGTGGCGATCGAGGCCCGGACCCGGGCCGACACCGGCCGGCTGGCGGTCGCGCTGGCCCGGCTGGTCGAAGAGGACCCGTCGCTGGTCGTCGACACCGACGCCGAGACCGGCCAGACGGTGCTCAGCGGCATGGGCGAACTGCACCTGGAGGTCGCGGTGGAGAAGATGCGGCAGACCAGCAACGGTCTGGCGGTCACCGTCGGCCGCCCCCAGGTCGCCTATCGCGAGACCGTGGCGCGCGGCGTCTCCGGCCTGCTCTACCGCTATGTGCACCAGCGCGGCGGCGCCGGGATGTACGCCCACGTGACCATCGACGTGGCACCGTCGAGCGAGGACTTCGTTTTCGAGTCGACGGTGGTCGGCGGCCGGGTGCGCAAGGAGTTCGTCGAGGCGGTCGAGTCCGGCAGCCGCGACGCGCTCGCCGCGGGCCCGATCGCCGGCTACCCGGTCACGGGCGTGCGGGTGACCCTCACGGACGGCAGGATGCACGAGAAGGACTCGTCGGAACTGGCCTTCCGCCTGGCCGCCCGGGAAGCCCTCCGGCAGGCGTTCGCCGAGTCGGAGATGGTACTCCTGGAGCCGATCGTGGAGGCCACCGTCACCGTCCCCGAGGAACTGGTCGGCGGCGTCCTCGGCGACCTGTCCGCGCGCCGCGGCCGGGTCACCGGCTCGACCACGCACGCCGGCACGGTCGTCGTCACCGCGGAGGTCCCCCTGGCCGAGCTGTTCGGCTACGCGACCCGCCTGCGCAGCCGAACCCAGGGCCGCGGCACCTTCACGACCCGCCCGGCCGGCTACGCCCCCGCCCCGGCGAACGCGCTGACCCGGTAACCAACCGGGCACAGCACACCCCGGGGCGTGCACACCCCGGGGCACCGCACCGCCGCCGCACCGCACCGCACCGCCGGGGCACCGCACCGCCGGGGCACCGCACCGCCGGGGCACCGCACCGCCGGGGCACCGCACCGCACTGGCGGGGCACCGCACTGGCGGGGCACCGCACACCCCGGGCGCCACCCGGCCCGCTCCGGGCCCGACGAGCCGGCTAGCAGGAGGCGGCCAACCGACCCGGCACTCCCCCGGCCGGGTCGGTTGGCCACGCCCGGGCCTCGGCTCGCACACGGGTCGGGTAACCGGACAGGCACCGTGTGTCGCCTCGCGCATTGGCGAATACCGGCAATTGCTCAATGCGGTAACCGCGAGTGAGCCGACGCTCGGCGAACGATCGATCACGGACGGTGCCGCATTTATCGCAATAACGTATGTCGATAATGGCGTCCACCCGAAATCGGCTGGGAGGACCGGACCGCGCGGGTCAGTGGAACAGCGAGCTGACCGACTCGCCGTTGTGGATGCGGCGCAGCGCCTCGGCCATGGCCGGGGCGATGGACAGCACCCGCAGCTTCGGCACCCACTTGTCCTTCGGCAGCGGCACGCTGTTGGTGCACACGATCTCCAGCACGTCCGGCTGGTCCTGCAGGCGCCGCAGTGCGTCGCCGGTGAACAGGCCGTGGGTGCAGGCGACCCGGATGCTCGCCACGTTGCGCTCGCGCAGCCGGTCGATCAGCTCGAACACGGTGCTGCCGCGGGCGATCTCGTCGTCGAGCACGATGACGTCGCGGCCCTCGATGTCGCCGATGACCGTGCTGATCACCACGCGGTCGTCGGAGAAGCGCTGCTTGGCGCCGGCGGCCACCGGTACCGACAACATCCGGGCGAACGCCGAGGCCGGCTTCGCGTTGCCCAGATCGGGCGAGACGACCACGCTGTTGGAGACGTCGTGGCCGCGGAAATGCCCGGCCAGCTCGCGCAGCGCGTGCAGGTGGTCCACGGGCACCGAGAAGAACCCGTGGACCTGCGGCGAGTGCAGCGTGAGCGTGAGGACCCGGCTGGCGCCGGCCGCGGTGAGCAGGTCGGCGACCAGCCGGCCGCCGATCGAGATGCGCGGCTCGTCCTTCTTGTCGGAGCGGGCGTAGGCGTAGTGCGACATGACCACGGTGGTGCGCGCGGCCGAGGCGCCGCGGGCCGCGTCGAGCATGAGCAGGAGCTCGACGAGGTGCTCCTGCACCGGCGGGACGAGCGGCTGGATCAGGAACACGTCCCGCTCGCGGCAGTTGGCCTGCAGCTGCACCTCGAGGCAGTCGTTGGCGAAGCGGTCCACCCGCACGGGCAGCAGTGGCACCTCGAGCTGCGCGCAGATCTCCTCCGCGAGCGCGGGGTGCGCGCTGCCACTGAACACGGCGATGTCACGCACGGGAAAGACTCCTCCGGGGCGGGGACGGGGGTGGGTCATCCCGTTGATACCACACCCAGCCGGCGGTCCCGCTGCTGCGGCGCGTCGTCGGCCGGGCAACGGCCCCGCCGGACGTACCGGTCGAGGAACCCGGCCACCGCGTCGCGGACCGGCAGCGGCGCGCCGCGGCGGGCCAGCACCGACTGGGCGGCGGTGAAGCAGGCCAGGGCGGCCGCGGCCAGGGCCGGGTCGGTCAGGCCGTCGCGGGCGGCGGCCAGCCAGTCGCGGTGCCGGCGCAGCGGGGAGCGCAGGTGCTCGGTGGCGTCGGCGGCGGCCTGCGCGCCCTCCGGGTCGTCCAGCAGCGCGGTGACGACCGCGACCGGCACGACCCAGTCGTCACCGGCCTGCTGGTCGATCATCCGCAGCTCGAGGTAGCCGCGGGGGCGCACCGGCGGGACCAGGGTGCCGAGATGGCGCTCCAGGTCACTGAGAGTGACCGGGCGGGGGCCGTGGCCGCGCAGCCAGTCGCGCATGGTCAGGCCGGTCGGGACCAGCCAGCGGCCGGCCGGGTCCGGGTCGTCCTCGGCGGGGGCGACCATGGCCACCTTGGCGGCGAGGGCGTAGCGGGCCCAGGCGGCGCGCGGGTCGGCGCTGCGCCGCGGGGCGCGGGTGCGGGTGCTGTCGGTGGCGAAGCGCAGGCCCTGCCGGTAGGAGGCCCAGCGGCGGCCGGACTTCGTGACGTACGGCGAGTTCGCGAACGCCGCCATCATCACCGGGCCGATGGCGTCGGCGAGCCACCAGCGCCGGGCGAAGTGCGACCACTCGTCGGCCTCGGACGCGTGCTCGTCGGTGCCGGCGTCGAGACAGACCTGGATCGACGCGGAGTTGGTCATCACGGTCCGGCCCCGCGCGCCGGCCCGGTCGTGGTACTCGGCCAGGGCCACGTAGCGGGGGTGGTCGGTCACCAGCCGTGGCCGGCGGGCGGTGTCCAGGCCGGTGCCGTCCAGGTAGAGGCCGTGCTCGGCCAGCTCGGACCGGACCAGGGCCAGGTCGGCGGCGAGCGCGAGCATGCACTCCGTCATGGACGCGCCGACGGCGCTGGACAGCTCCAGCTGCCCGCCCGGCTCGATCGTCACGCCGCTGCCGCCCGGCAGCGGGTTGCCCAGGTGCGCCAGCAGGCCGAGCAGCCGGGCCGGGGCCGGCCGGTGCAGCGGTTTGCGGGGGTCGCGCACGCAATACTCCAGCTCCACCCCGACCCGGCCGACGGGGCCGACCCGGAACCCGGCGGCGGCGACGTACGCGGCGGCGGTGGTTTCGGTGAGGAGGAGGTTGGCGGGTGTCGTGTCGTTCACGGCGGCCTCCCGGAAGAAGGGTGCAAGCTACCCAGGGCGGTGTTGCGAGAGACAAAAGTGATCGTTCAGTTCGCGGGTGTGACGGCGGGCCCGGCCGGCGGCGGGGGTGCCGGTCGAGGTGCACTCAATTAGGAGGTCATCGGGGCGATATGTCCAGTGGTGCAGGACAACGCGCGATGAACTCTGGATGGGAACGGGCTGGATAAACACAGCGCGGAAACGTCAAAGGACGCTTACCAGGGGCTGGCGAAATCCTGGGTCCAGAAGGGCACGCCACGCCCGTCGTAGGCCACCGCGACGCCGATGTTGCGGAACCGGCAGTTGAGGATGTTGGCGCGGTGGCCGGGGCTGTTCATCCACGCGTTCATGACGGTGCGCGCGTCGTGCTGACCCCAGGCGATGTTCTCGCCGTAGGCCGACCAGCGGTACCCGGCGGCGCGGACCCGGCTGCCGGGCGAGCCGCCGCCGGGCGAGCCGTGCGAGAAGTAGCCGCGGCCGGCCATGTCCCGCGAGTGCAGCCAGGCCGCGTAGCTCAGCCGCGCACTCTGGGTGACCGGCCCGCAGCCGGCCCGCGCGCGCACGCTGTTGGTGATGGCGACGACCCCGCGGACCAGGCCGCTGTCGGCGGCGAACGCCGGCCCGGCCTGGATCGCGGCGCCCGCCGCGACGACGCCCGCGACGAGGGCTACGGCGACACCTCTCCGGAATCCCATCTCACCTCCACGAAGTAGGGCAGATGGGCTGAAACTACGGACCGGCGCTGTTGTACGTCCCGGATCTGGGCAAAAGTCAGCTTTTGCCGCCGGGATGCGCTACGGCGCTCAGCCGGGCGCCGTCCGGGGCCCGGCCGGGCCGTGGAAGTTCACTCCTGAGGGTGAGCAGCTCCTCGACCGGGGTGCGGGCGCCGAAGCGGTACGCCCGCTCGTAACCGGCCGCGGGCAGCACGGCGCGCAGGGCGGCGTCGGTGGCGGCGCGCAGCGGCCGCTCGCAGGCCGGGGTCGGGGCGCCGATCTCCCGCCGTACCACATCGGCGGCTCCCAGCAGCGCGACGGCATGGGCCGGATCGCCGAAGCGGCGACGGCACTCGGCGAGGGCCTCCAGCACGCTGGCGGCGCGCCACGTGTCGCCGACCCGGCGGTGCACCGCCAGGCTCGCTCGCAGCCGCTCGGCCGCCGCCGCCAGCCGGTCCTCGGCCAGCTCCACCCGGCCGAGCAGGTCCTGCGCCCAGCCGACGCCCTCCGGGAAGGCCAGCTCGGTGAACCGGTCCAGGGCCTCCACCAGGTGCCGCCGGGCGGCGGCCTGGTCGCCCCGGTAGTGCGCCAGCGCGCCGAGGTGGACCACCGCCGACGCCGCAGACTCGGCGTCGGTGTGCTCCCGCAGCGCGGCCCGGCTGGCGGCGAGCAGCTCGTCGGCGGCGTCGAGGTCCCCGGACAGCCAGGCGGTGGCGCCGGCCAGCTGCGCGGCCCGGCCCTCGCCCCAGGCGTCGCCGGCCGCGCGGTAGAGCTCCCGCGCCTGCTCGAGGTGGGCGCGTGACGGCCCGTAGCGAGCCCGTTCCCGCTCGACGCTGCCCAGCAGCATGAACAGCCGGGCCCGCGCCGCCGGCTCGGCGCCGGTGAGGTCGAGCGCGCGCCGGGCGAGCCCCGCCGCGGCCGGGTAGTCGCAGGCCAGCAGGGCCAGGTCGGCGGCGGCCGAGGACGCGGCGGCGCGGGCCGCGGGCGCGGCGTCGGGGCGCCGCTGGAGCGCGTCGGCCAGCCAGTCGCGGCCCTGGGAGTACCCCCCGGTGAAATGCTGGAAGGGGGCCATCGCGGCGGCCAGGCGCAGCTCCGCGTCGTCGCCGCTGCCCGGCCGGGCGGCCAGACGGTCCAGGGCGGCGCGCAGGTTGTCCTGCTCCAGGGCGAGCGTGCGCAGCCAGTCCCGCTGCCGCGGGCCGCGGACCCCGGCCGCCGCCCGCTCGGCCAGGTCGAGGTAGAAGGCGGCGTGCGCGTCGCGGGCGGCCTCGGCTTCCCCGGGGTGTTCGGCGAGGCGCGCGGCGGCATAGGCGGCGACGGTCTGCAGCATCCGGCGGCGGTACCGCTCGGGCGTGCTCACCAGGGACCGCTCGGCGAGCGCCTCGACCAGCCCGGGCCGGAACGCGGGCAGGATCGCCGCCGCGGCCGGGCTCCAGCCGCCCTGGAACACCGCCAGCTGGCGCAGCAGGGCCTGCTTGTCCGGCGACAGCAGCTGGTAGCTCCAGTCCAGCGCGGCCCGCAGCGTGCGATGGTGCTCGGGGCCGGCCGCCTTCGCGTCGGCGAGGACCCGGAAGCGGTCGGCGAGCAGCCGGTGCACCTCCGGCACGGACAGCAGCGCGGCCCGGGCCGCGGCCAGCTCCACCGCGAGCGGCAGCCCGTCCAGGGCCGCGCAGATCGCCGCCGCGGCGGCCCGGTGCTCCGGCGGCAGCGGCCGTCCGGTGCGCTCGAACATCCGGGTCTCGAACAGCCGCAGCGCCGTGTCCCCGTCCAGCGGCGCGACCGGCAGCACCGTCTCGTCGGGCAGCCCGAGCGGCTGACGGCTGGTCACCAGGAGCCTGATTTCGGGGTGTACCGCGAGCAGCCGCGCCGCCAGCCCGGCCACCCCGGCCGCGACGTGCTCGCAGTTGTCGAGGATCAGCAGCGGCGCCCCGGCGGCGTCCGGGGCCCGCAGGGTCTCCAGCAGCGCGTCGAGCTCGCCCAGGTCCGGGCGGCGGGCCACGCCGAGCGCGTCGAGGACGAACCCGGCCGGCTCCTGCGCCGGCCCCAGCGTGGCGAGGTCCGCGAACCGCACGGCCCCGCCCGCGGCCGCGCCGACCGCGATCGCCACCCGGGTCTTGCCGCTGCCGGCCGCGCCGACGAGCGACAGGAGCCGGCCGCCGCCCGGCCGCAGCAGCCGGGCGGCGGTGCGCACCTCGGCGTCCCGGCCGACCAGCGAGGTGAGCGGCGCGGGCAGCGTCACGCTCGCCGCGGGTTCCATCCGGCGACTGTACCGGCCGCGATCCGCCCATCGTCCATCTGGACGCCTGCCATATGGCACACAGTCGGGAGCGGCGCGTCGCGGCGGACGGCGGCGGCGGGTGCCCGGGTAGCGTGGGCAACGCAGTCCCCAGCCCCCAAGCTGAGCGTGCCCTGGGAGTAAGCCGTGGCGTTCCTGGTCGAGATGCCCGACGGCGGCTACCTCGAGGTCGAGGAGCGCGACGACCTCGCCCCCGACGACGAGGCGGTCGTCGGCGTCCTGGGCGCCTCGCCGCTGGAGGGCACGGGCCTGATCACCTTCGGTGCCGCGGTCCGCACCGGCCTGGCCGAGCAGGAGCAGGACGACTTCGCCGACTGGCTCTACGACCGCGTGATGATGTTCGCCGAACTCGGCGGCGAGATCGACGGCTGGCTGCGCCGCGACGACGGCACCTGGGAGGTTCGCGCGTATCGCGACAGCCCGATCTGAGCTGCAACCTATGGCTGGCCCGTATCCGTCTTCAGGGACGAAACGTCGCCGCACATATCGGGGGGATATTGTGGCGCGCCGAGGGACAGTTGCGTCGGGGAGTGGTATGGCGAAGAAGCGCGGGAAGAAAGACCCCCTGTGGGCCCGGTTGTCCCTGATCTTCGGGGCGCTGCTGCTGCTCATCAGCGGAGGCATACTCGTCGGTGGCAATCTGTTGCTGAATCACTACGGCGACCAGATCACGCACGAGGGCGGCCTCGGTGACGCGGCGGCGGCGGGCGCAACCATCGACGGGCCGATCACCCTGCTCCTCGTCGGCATCGATGAGCGGGTCAACAACGAGGCCATGGGTGCCCGCTCCGACTCGATCATCATCGCCCATGTGCCCGCGTCCCACGACGCGGTCTACATGATGTCGATCCCGCGTGACACGCGGGTGCACATCCCGGCGAACAAGGCGACGAAGTACAACGGGGGCACGGACAAGATCAACGCGGCGTTCCAGTTCGGCTACCAGAACGGCGGCGGCCGCGACGGCGGGCTGGCCCTGCTCGCCGAGACGGTCAGCGCCCTGGCCGGCGGCATGAAGTTCAACGGGGCCGCGATCGTCAACTTCGACGGGTTCAGCGGCCTGGTCAAGGCGCTCGGCGGCGTGCACATGTGCGTCGACGAGGAGACCACGTCGATCCACACCGGCTGGAACACGAAGACCAACGTCGAGGGCGTGCCGTACAACTTCAACGCCGACGGCATCCCGACGACGCTGAAGCCGAACATGCGGCCGCAGGTGTACAAGGTCGGCTGCCGCGACTTCGCCGCCTGGGAGGCCCTGGACTACGTCCGCCAGCGCGACAAGCTGGCGAACAACGACGGCGACTACGGCCGCCAGCGCCACCAGCAGCAGTTCATCAAGGCGATGCTGAAGAAGGCGACGAGCACCGGCGTGATCAGCAACCCGATCAAGGTCAATCAGATGCTCGGCGAGGTCGGCAAGGCGGTGTCGTTCTACAACAACAAGGTCTCGCTCGCCGACTGGATCTTCACGCTCAAGGGCATCAATCCCGACGGGATGGTCACGCTGCGCACCAACAACGGCCAGTACAACGCCCAGACCGTCAACGGCCAGTCGTTCGAGTCCCTCGACCAGAACGCGCAGGACCTGCTCAAGTCGTTCAGCGACGACACGGTCGCCGCGTTCGTCGCGCAGCACCCGGAGATGATCGCCAACGACGCGGCGACGCCCGCCTCCACGCCGACGCAAGGGGGCCGCTGACCGGCGCCGATGTCATGACGATGACGTGGATCACGGGGTAGCCGCGCGTCGCGCTCACGACTGCGGCGCACTGGCTACCGTGATACACAGTCCGTGCGGATTCGGTACGGACGGGTGTCCGCGCGGATGTTTGGCGAGGGGGACGAGTTGGGCGCGCTGCAGCGGTTCGAGAAACGGCTCGAGGGCATGGTCGAGGGCACCTTCGCGAAGGTGTTCAAGGGCGTCGTGCACCCGGTCGAGGTCCTCAACGCGATGCAGGGCGAGGCCAACGCGAACCAGACGCAGATGACCGGCGGCCGGATTCTCGTCCCCAACCGGTACATCATCGCCCTCGCCCCGGCCGACCATTCCCGGCTGGCCCCGTTCGCCGCCGCGCTGGCACAGGAGCTGGCCCAGTCGCAGGCCGAGTACGTCGGCGAGCAGGGCTGGGCGGTCTACGGCGACATCGTCGTGGAGATCACGCGCGGCGACGACCTGGAGACGGGCCTGTTCCGGGTCCTCGCCCAGGTGTACACCGGGGGCCAGGTCGCGCCGGGCGAGGGCACCGGCGTGCGCCTGGTCACCGCGGACGGCCAGAACTACCCGCTGGCCCAGGGCGCCACCATCATCGGCCGCGGCGAGCAGGCGTCGCTGCGCCTCGCCGACGTGGGCGCGTCCCGCCAGCACGCCCGGGTGGAGTACGACGGCAACCGCGCCGTGTTCACCGACCTCGGCTCGGCCAACGGCTCCATGGTCAACGGCCGGCGCGTCGACACCGTCATCCTGCACCCCGGCGACGAGATCACGATCGGCACCACCCGCCTGTCGTTCCGGGTCTGAACCCGAGCGCCGGGCACGGGGACCGCGGCTCGGCCGTGTGCGGGGGTCCGGGCCGTGCGGGATGATGGCGGCATGGTCGACAGGCCGGACGTGCTGCCTTCCGCCGACGTGCTGGCGATGCTCGACGCCGACCCGCAGGGCTGGGCGTTCGCCCGCGCGGTGCGCTCTGGCGCGACCGGCGAGATCGAGGACTTCGAGCTGCTGTACCTCAACGACGCCGGCGCCGGCTACCTCGAGCGGCCCCGCGAGCAGCTGCTCGGCCGGCGCTACCGGGCGATGTGGCCGGACACGGTCAACGAGGCCACGCTGCCGCTGTACCGCAAGGTCGTCGACGGCCGCGAGCCGGTGACCCGCACCGTCTACTACGACCGGCCCGGCCTCACCGGGCACTTCGAGCTGTGCATCGGGCCCAGCGGCGACGGGTTCGCGGTCCGCTTCGTCGACCTGCGCTCCGTGCGGCTCGGGCCGCAGTCGGCCGGCGGCACCCGGCTCTACGACGTGCTCGACGCCGGGTTCGACGGGTTCACGCTGCTGCGCGCCGTGCGCGGCGCGGACGGCGCGGTGACCGACTTCGTGTGCGAGTACGTCAACCGGCCCGGCGCCGTGCTCACCGGCCGCTCGGTCGAGGACACCATCGGCCGGCGGTGGAGCGAGCTGGCCGGGTCCGGCGGCGCCCGGGGCCTGCTGGAGCGCTGGGTGGGCGTGGCCGAGACCGGCCGGCCGTGGCGGGAGCGGCTGCGGTACCCGCAGCTCGGCCAGGTCTGGGAGGTCAGCGCCGCCCGGGCCGGCGACGACGCGGTGGCCGTGTCGTTCCGCGACGTGGCCGCGCAGGTGCGCCAGCAGGAGCGGCTGGAGCACAGCACCGCGCAGGCGCGCCGGGCCGTGGAGCGCAACGCGGCGCTGCTCGCGGTCACCTCGGCGCTGGTGGCGGCCAGCACCGCCGCCGACGTCTCCGCGGCCATCGGCTCGGTGCTGCGCCCGTCCGCCGGCGGGCAGGGGCTGGCGCTGCTGCTGCGCCGCGACGCCCAGCTCGTCCTGCACTACCACGCCGGCTACGACCCGCAGACGGTCGAGCGGCTCAGCACGGTACCCCTGACGCATGCATATCCGGCGACGGACGTGGCGCGCACCGGCCGGGCCCGCTTCCTGAGCAGCCCGGCCGAGTTCGCCGCGGTCCAGGCCGGCGGCCCCGGCGACCCGATCCCGTCCGGCGGCCGCCAGGCGTGGGCGTTCCTGCCCCTGGCGGTGGCCGGCGACGTGCTCGGCACGCTCGTCATCGGCTACGGCGCGCCCCGCGAGTTCGACGACGACGAGCGGGCCAACCTCGGCGCGTTCGCCGCCGTGTGCGCCCAGGCGATGCAGCGCGCGCTGCTGTTCGAGGCGCAGGCCTCCATCGCCGGCGAGCTGCAGCGCGCCCTGCTGCCGGCCGAGCTGCCCGAGGTCGCCGGCCTGCGCCACGCCGCCCGCTACCTGCCCTGGACGCACGGCGCCGACGTCGGCGGCGACTGGTACGACGTGATCCCGCTCGGCGGCGACGTGGTCGCGATCGTCATCGGCGACGTGGTCGGGCACAACGCCACCGCCGCCGCCATCATGGGCCAGGTCCGCAACGCGCTGCGCGCCTACGCCGCCGAGCGGCACAGCCCCGCCGTGGTCATGCAGCGGGTCAACCGGCTGCTGCTGGACCTGCAGCCCGACGCCGTGGCCACCTGCTGCTACCTGGAGCTGCACCTGGCCGAGGGCACCGCGACCGCGGTCCTGGCCGGGCACCCGCCCCCGGTCCTGCGCACCGCCGCCGACACGGGCACGCTCGCGCTGCGCGCCGGCCCGCCGCTGGGCGTCAGCGCCGACGTGCGCTTCAACGAGACCACCTTCCTGGTGCCCGGCGGGGCCAACGTGCTGCTCTACACCGACGGCCTGGTCGAGGACCGCCGCTACCACCTCGACGACGGCCTGGCCGACCTGTGCGACGCCGTGCGGGCCGCCCCGTCCACGGACCCGAACCGGATGCTCGACCACGTGCTGACCGCCGGCGTCGGCCCGCGCCCGCGCAGCGACGACGTGGCCCTGGTCTGCCTCGCCGTCGACCCGCGCCCCGAGCCGCCCGCCACCGCCCACCCGTCGGCGCAGCGGCGCTTCCGCGGCGACGCGGTCAGCGCGTCCGCGGCCCGCCGCTTCGCCGCCGACATCCTCACCGCCTGGGGCGAGCGCCGCCTGGTCGACGACACCCTGCTGCTGCTCGACGAGGTCATCACCAACGCCATCCAGCACACCGTCGGCGCGGTCGTGGTCCGCCTCGAGCTCGCCCCCGCCCGGCTGCGCGTGTCGGTGGCCGACCGCAGCGAGCGCCCGCCGAGCCCCCGCCCGGCCGGCGCCGACAGCGAGAACGGCCGCGGCCTGCTCATCGTCGCCACCGTCGCCGCCGCCTGGGGCAGCATCCCCAACCCGGCCGGCGGCAAGGAGGTCTGGTTCGAACTCGCCCGCCCCTGACGGCGCCCGCCGGTGGCCCCCACTAGGATGCGGGTCCTGCGGTGCGACACGGATGGAGACTGCGGTGAGCGGAGCATCGGACTGGACCGAGCGGGTCGACACGACGGTCGCACACCCCGCCCGGCGGTACGACTACTGGCTGGGCGGCAAGGACAACTTCGCCGCCGACCGCGAGTCGGGCGACGCGATCGCCGCCGCGTTCCCGCACATCCGCACCGCCGTGGTCGAGAACCGGGCGTTCCTGCGCCGGGCCGTGCGGGACCTGGTCCGCGACCACGGCATCCGGCAGTTCCTCGACATCGGCACCGGCATCCCGACCAGCCCCAACGTGCACGAGATCGTGCAGGGCGTCGCCCCCGAGTCGCGGGTCGTCTACGTCGACAACGACCCGATCGTGCTCGCCCACGCCCGGGCGCTGCTGACCAGCTCGCCGGAGGGCGCCACCGCCTACGTCGACGCCGACCTGCGCGAGCCCGAGCGCATCCTCGCCGACCCGGCGCTGCGCTCCACCGTCGACCTGTCCAAGCCGGTGGCGCTGATCCTGGTGGCGGTCGTGCACTTCCTGCCCGACGAGGACGACGCGCACGGCATCGTGCGGCGGCTCGTCGACGCGCTCGCCCCCGGCAGCTACCTGGTGTTCTCCCACGCCACCACCGACGGCCTCGCGCCCGAGCTGACCGCCCAGATCCAGGCCGGCCGGCACGGGCCGGGCAAGCTGCGCGACCGGGCCGAGTTCGCGCAGTTCGTCGGCGGCCTGGAGCTGCTCGAGCCCGGCATCGTCTCGGTCGCCGAGTGGCGGTCGGCCGGCGAGCCGGAGCCGCGGCCCACGTTCGATCAGGTCGCGGTGTGGGGCGCGGTCGCCTACAAGCGGTGAGATCCGGCGGCGGATGGGTAATCCCATTCGTATGAAGGATGAGAACGCCACGATGGGCACGACCGGGACGCCGGGAGGCGACGGGGCGTCGCGCATCGACGAAGAGGACAAGGCCAACGGCTCGGCGCAGGGCATCCACACGCCGTACGGGCTGGGTGGGGAGCCGGACGATCCGGCGCTGCCGTTCGACCGCCGGATCAGCTCCGACGACAAGCTCCACCTGCCCCGCAACGCCACCCAGCGCGGCTGATCGCTTCTGGTCGGTTTTATTGATCAGCGCTCGGTGGTTTACGGTGGGTTGAACAAGCGCTTGGTCAACCGCGGAGCTCGTGGTACCGGCGCAGCAGGAGGCCCTCGCGCAGTGCCCAGGGGCAGACGTCCAGGGCGCGCAGGTCCAGGGCCTCCATCACGGTCTCCGCGGTCACCGCGCCGGCCAGCAGCTGGCGGGCGCGGGCCGGGGCGACGCCGGGCAGCTTCGCCCGCTGCCGCGGGGTCATCTCGGCCAGCCGCGGCACCCAGCGGCGCAGCTCACGGCGGGTGAGCCGGTCCCGCTCGCCGGTGAGGCGGGCCAGTTGTTTGAACGTCTTCGAGGTACCGACGATCCGCTCCGGCCGCGGCCCGCGGGCCAGGTCGGCGGCGACGGGCCCCAGCATCGCCAACACGTGCCGGCGGACCCGCTCCACGGCCGCCCGCCCGGCCGGGTGCTTCGGCAGGAAGCGACGGGTCAGGCTGCCCGCGCCGAGCGGCAGCGACACGGCGAGGCCGGGCTCGTCGCCGGCACCGGCCGCGATCTCCATGGACATGCCGCCGATGTCGAGCAGCAGCAGCCGCTCGGGCCGGGCCAGCCAGCGGCGCACCGCATGGTACGTGACGCGGGCCTCGTCCTCGCCGCTGAGGGAATGCAGTTCGACCCCGGTCGCCTCGCGGACCCGGCGGCGGATCTCCGCGTTGTTGGTGGCGTCCCGGATCGTGGCGGTGGCCAGCGGGATCAGGTCGGCCACGGGATGCCGGCGCGAGGCGGCGACGGTGCTGGCGACCGCGGACACGACCCGCTCGACGCCGTCGGCGGTCAGCGCCCCGTCGGCGGTGACGGACTCGGCCAGCAGCGTGGGAGCCTTGAGGCGGAACACCGGCAGCGGCGGCTTGCGGGGGCGCGCCTGCACGATCTGCAGGTGCGCGGAATTGGACCCGACGTCCAGCACGGCCAGCAACACGGTGTACCTCCTCACGCAAAAAACTCCACATTAGTTGATGCGCGCGGCCGGTTACCCGTGTTGTCGCTTTCCAAACAGTTTTCCCCTTTCTACACGTATCCGATAAGTCCGAAAAGTCCGGCGGCTCCGCCGCCGGACTTTTCGCCTATATCACGATTTTTCGTGATTGTTGGACGGCTGGCCGCGGCCCGGCTGCCGGCCGCCGGCCCGGGCACGCCCGTTGTCGCGCAAACCGGTAATGCCGATTCCCGGCGCAACCGCAAATGGGACGGCCGGTCTCGGCCCGGCCGCCGGCCGGGGCACCCACGTTGTCACGCAAACCGGTAATGCCGATTCCCGGCGCAACCGCAATTGGCTACGGTTGATCCGTGACGTCGCAGCCGCTGTTCACGCAGGAATTCTGGAACAACCCCCACCCCGTGTATGCCGCGCTGCGGCAGGAGGCGCCGGTGCACCCGGTGACACTGCCCAACGGCATCGAGATCTGGCTGGTCACGCGATACACCGACTGCAAAGCGGCGCTCGCCGATCCGCGGCTGTCGAAGCGCCAGGGCGCCGGCGACAACGCGCGGAAGCTCGACGCGGCCGTGCGCAACCCGCTGACCAGGCACTTACTGGCCAACGACCCGCCGGACCACACCCGGCTGCGCCGGCTCGTGTCGAAGGCGTTCACCACCCGGCGGGTCGAGGCACTGCGGCCGAGAGTCCAGGGCCTCAGCGCCGCGCTCATCGCGCCGCTGCGCGAGCAGGACACCGCGAACCTGGTCGAGGATTATGCGGTACACCTTCCAATTCAGGTCATCTGCGAATTGCTCGGCGTGCCCGTGCAGGATCAGACGGACTTCCGCCGCTGGACGTCGGTGATGGTGTCGGCAACGGTCAGCGGTGCGGGGATCGCCGAGGCGTCCGCCGCATTCGTCGGCTACCTCCTGCAGCTCATCGCCCGCAAACGCACCTCACCCGCCGACGACCTGCTCAGCGCGCTGATCGCCACGCGTGACGAGGGCGACCGGCTCAGCGAGGACGAGCTCACGTCGATGGCGTTCCTGCTGCTGCTCGCCGGTCACGAGACGACGGTGAACCTGATCGGCAACGGCATGTACACGCTGCTCACCCAGCCCGACGCACACCGGCGGCTGCGCGAGGACCCGGCGCTGATCCCGGCCGCTGTCGAGGAGTTCCTGCGCATGGAAAGCCCCGTCGAAACGGCTACGTCACGCACCGCCACCGAGCCGGTCACCTACGGCGGCGTCACCGTTCCCGCCGGCGCGATGGTCGCCATCTCCTTGCTGTCCGCCGACCGCGACCCGGACCGCTTCCCGTCCCCGGACAGTTTCGAATTGGACCGCCCGGACAACCAGCACCTCGCTTTCGGGTACGGCATCCATTACTGCCTCGGCGCGCCGCTCGCCCGGCTGGAGGCGCTCATCGCGTTCACCGACCTGCTGGCGGCATTCCCGAAAATGCGGCTGGCGGTGCCGCCCGAGGAATTGACCTGGCGCCCAGGCACCCTCATTCACGGCCCCACAGCGCTGCCGGTGCTCCTGTAGCCGGACCCGTTCTCCACCTCGGCCCGCCGGTTCACGGTCCGCGGACGCCCGCTTTCCGCCTCGGCCCGCCGGTTCACAGTCCGCCGGCGCCCGCTTTCCGCCTCGGCCCGCCGGTTCACGGTCCACCGGCGCCCGTTATCCGCCTCGGCCCGCCGGTTCGCCCCGTTTTCCGCCTCGGCGCGGCGTGCGGTCGCGGCCCGCCGGCACCGCCGGGCTCAGGCGAACTGTTGCGTGCCGACCACGGAGAGCAGCGCGAGCTTCTCGGCCGCGTCCGTGCCCTGTGTCGGGGTCAGCACGATGAGCGTTTGCCGCTGGTCGGGGGTCACCAGGGTCTCGCAGTCGACGTGTACCAGCCCGACCTGCGGATTGCGGATCCGTTTACGGTCGGCGCGGCGGACCTGCACCTCGTGCTCGTCCCACCGGGCGGCGAACTCGGGGCTGGCGGCCTTGAGGCGGCCCACGAGGCGTACCACATCGGCATCACCGTGACGGCGGGCCGCTGCCGCTCTCAGGTCCGCGACGATGACCCGAGCGTGACGCTCCTGCTCGTCCTCGGGATGCAGGGCGCGCTGCGACGGATCGGTGAACCACCGATACGCGTGGTAACGCTCGTCGCCACGGAACCGTCTGCCGTCGCCGAGCAGCAGGGCCGCCATGCGGTTCTGCGCCAGCGTCTCACCGAGGTCGGACATGACGTGCGCGGGCGTGTCGCCGAGCAGGTCGAGCATGCGCAGCAGCCCGGCCCGCGCGTGCGCCTCGGCACCGGCGGACGGCGGCGGCCGATGCCCGGCGAGGTGAAAGAGGTGGTCGCGCTCGTCGTCACTGAGCCGCAACGCCCGGGCCAGCGCGTTGAGCATCTGCGCCGACGGCTGGGCGCTGCGCCCTTGCTCGAGCCGCACGACATAGTCCGTCGACATGCCGGCCAGCAGCGCCACCTCCTCCCGCCGCAACCCAGCGGTCCGCCGGCGCGGCCCCTCGGCGAGCCCGACGTCGCCCGGCTGGATGGCAAGCCGCCGCCGGCGGATGAAGTCGGCCAGGTCGTCGCGCTGCATGGGATCAATCGTGGGCCGTATGCGGGGTTCGCGGCCAGTGCTCAGCCAAGGAGCGCCACTCCCACCCGGCCCGAACGCCGGCCCTGCGCCGAACGCGCCGCCGCCCACCCCACCCCGCCCCGAACGCGCCGCTGCCGACGCCGCCGGAAGTTCCCTCCCGGCCTTGAATTACTGAATTGCGAATTACCGGCAATCCGCTGACGGTTGACGGTGGTGTTGAGGACCGCCGGGTATCCGCTCCCCTGGCGCCGGGGTCAGTCGGGCATGTGCCCGCCGGCGCCGAGGATGAAGGCGACCAGGCCCAGCACGGCGACGATCAGGGCGGTGAGCTTGGTGAATCGGCCGGTCGGGTCGGAGACGGTGACGTTGAACCAGCCGCGCGGGTCGACGCGGACCCGGATCTTCTCGCCGACCTTCGGCTCCGCGTCGAGGAAGCGCAGCTTGCCGAGGTCCTTGCCGGTGGCGCGGTCGGCGACCTCGTACACCGGGAACTGCTGCTCCGACACGCCGCTCAGGCCGCGCCCGACCTGGGTGACCACGGCGTCGGTCGGCGTGCCCTGCCGCGACATGTACGCGGGCAGCACCAGCAGCGCCGCCAGCCACGACGCGAACGTCAGCACCAGGAGCATGACGACCCGGTTGCCGGCGTTGTGGTCGGGGGCGCCGAAGCGGTACAGCAGGTAGCCGGGCACGGCGGCGAACAGCGACAGCGCGGAGCCGATCGCGAGCCACGTGAAGCCGCGGCCGCCGGCCACGGTGCCGGTGAGGACGACGAAAGCCGTGGTGACGGCCAGCGCGACCAGCGTCCGCCAGATTCCCTTGAACAGCGCGCCCCACGGATAGCGATTCACGAGTGGCACGGTAAGCGATCACCGGTCGGCGCGCTGCCCCCGGGGTTGACCGAATCGGATTATCAGCAATCGATGGCACCCGCTACAGCCAATAGTCGGCTGGCGACGGAGCGGCACGGTCAATCATCGGCAGCGAACGGAGCCGGCTACGGCCGATCATCAGCAACCGGTGGAGCCGGCTACCCTGCGTACCGCCGCCGAATAATCGGGAACCGGGGACATCGCCGCGGCCAGGCGCAGGAACGGCAGCGCCTCCTTCGGGCGGCTCTGCCGCTCGAGGGTACGGCCCAGCAGGTGGCACGCGTAGTGGTCGCTCGGGTCCCGGTCGACCAGCGTGCGCAGGTGCTGCTCGGCCCGGTTGAGCTGCGCGGACGCGAAATAGGCGCGCGCCAGCCACAGCCGCACCTCGGCGTTGGTGGGCTCTTCGTCCAGGACGGTGGACAGGATCTTCGCCGCCTCGATCGGGTCACCGGCGTCGAAATAGAGGACTCCCCTGCGGTACTCGGCGATCACGTCGTTCATGGCAGGTTGCAACGCGTCGCCGGGCCGGGGTTGTTCCCTCAGTGAGCCTTTATCCACCCTACGAGGTCGTCGAGGACGCGGTCCTGTTCCGGTTCGTTGTACACCTCGTGGTGTAGTCCCTCGTACACGTGGAGTGTCAGGTCCTTCGATCCGGCCCGCTCGGCGATGAGCCGGCTGGACTCGGCGTCGACGAGGCCGTCCTCCGAGCCGTGCAGCACCAGCGTGGGCAGCGTGAGCTCCGGCAGGCGGCGTTGGAAGACGGCCATCTGGGTGAGCATCGCGCCGCCGAGGCCGGCCGGCACCTTGCCGTGGTGCACGAGCGGGTCGGCGTCGTACTTCGCGACGACCGCCGGGTCCTTCGAGATCAGGCTGGACGGCAGCGACTGCACCGGTGCGCCGGGCGCGATGCGGCCGAGGACCTTCGCCACCGCGATTGCCGGCTTGGGGATGCCCTTGCCCGGCACGACAGGCGTGCCGGAGATGACGAGGCCGCGCAGCTCCGCTTGGTGATCGAGCGCATACGCCAGGGCGACCATCGCGCCCATGCTGTGCCCGATCAGGAACGGCACCTGGCCGGGGTGGCGCCGCCGCACCTCGGCGAACAGCAGATCGAGGTCGTCCGTGTACTCCGCGATACGGCGGGCGAGCAGGCGCCGGCCACCGGAGCGCCCGTGCCCACGGTGATCAGGCGCGTACACGGCGAGACCGAGGTCACCGAGCCGCGCGATGACGTGGTCGTACCGCCGGGCGTGCTCGCCCATACCGTGCGTGAGCACGGCGACACCGGTCGTGTCCGACTTGGGGAGCCAGGCGTCGTATACGATCTGGACGCCGCCACCGCCCGTAAGCGTGAGTTCATCGCGCTGCATGGCAGCATGGTGCGCTCGGTTGCAGCCCTCCGCAAGGCACCGCGCGCGCCCGGCCCGCCGCAGGTCGGGGTGGCCCGACCGTAACCGGCTCACGACCGTCCGTGGGCCCGGGCTCCGGGTGACCACATATCGGGCGCGGCACGCCGCGAGGCACGGCGCAGGGACCGGAAGTCTCCGCGATCATGCGCAACCCGGCGTCGACACCAAGGGTTTTTCATGATCATGGAGTGCTGATGTACCCCTGTGTACCGAAAGGTTCCGGGATCATGGCAAACCCGTGGTGCGGTCACCGCGGGCATCATGATCACGGACAATTTCAGCCGCCGGCCCGGCCGGGCGGATCGGAGGTCGTGCCCGGCGGGTGCGGCATCCGCACCGTCCGCCGCCTCGCGCCACACCCGGGGGTCGGCGGCGACGACCGATCGCGGCCCCAGGGTCACCGGCAAACAGCGGGTGACCAGCGGGTGACAGCGCGACCGCCAAAGGGCCACGGCGCGACGACGAACGGCCGATCGCGGAGGGCGTGGGTCATTCCAGGCGCTCGGCGGCGCTGCGCTCGATGCAGAACTCGTTGCCCTCCGGATCAGCCATCACGGCCCAGCCGGTACCGTCGGGGCGTCTGAAATCACTGACGAGAGAGGCGCCCAAGGCAAGCACGCGCTCGACCTCCGCGTCGCGGGTCGCGTCCAGCGGCTGTACGTCGAGGTGGACACGGTTCTTGCCGGACTTGGGCTCGGGGACGCGGATGAACAGCAGGCCGGCGGAGCCGTCCGGGGCGAGGATGAGCGCCTGATCATGTGTGGGCAAGTTGGGATCGTTGGGTTGCTCGGTGTAACCGGTGACCGCAGTCCAGAAGAGGGACAGGCGGTACGGGTCGGCGGAGTCGATCGTGATGTGCCTGATGCGGACCGTCATTGCGTCAAGGTATATGTGACAAGGGTGTTGCCGCCGAAGGGAGCCGAAGGTTGCTGACAGCTGGCCCGGTGTGGACGGCCTCGGCCGACAGCCCGCAGACGCAGACGCAGACGCCCGCGCCGTTACTCGGCGGCGCCGAAGAGGTGCTGATTCTCACCCACCACTGTGACCTGGCGTTCGTCGAGGAGTGCGTGCGGCCCGCGCGGGCGGCCGGGGCGCGGATCACGGTGTTGTACGACGCCACGACCGCCAATCCGCCAACCGACAATCCGGCAATCGGTAATCTGGCAATCGGGGCGACCGGCAATCCGGCAACCGGCATGGCCGGTAATCCGGCAAAGGACGCGACCGGCAATCCGGTAACGGGCAGCATCGTCGGTAATTCGGTAATGCGTGACGGAGGGTCACCGGTCGACGACCTGCTGCCGATTCCGGTCGTGTGCCGCTCCGGCGGGGCGTTCCGGGCGCGGGTCGTAATCTCCGCGTCACCGAGCGCGGCGGCGATCTCGATCGGCTCCGGAGACGCGACCGCCGACGGCTGGCAGGGCGGCGCGACCGCGTGGACTCACCTGAACGTCGGCGGGGCGACGGTGCCGACGCTGGTCACGGACCTCGCCGAGTGGCTGGTGCGCCTGCCCGAGCAGCTGTGGATCGAGCCGATGGGCGTTGAGCGGCTCGCTGCGGTCGCCCGGCTGCTGACCGCCCGGCCGCACGTCGCCGAGCCGGATGAGCCGCTGCTGCTGACCAACGACCTGGTACCGATCGTCGAGCAGTTGCCGTTCCCGTCCGGTGCCGACCGGCTGAGCGTGAGCGCGGCCGCGTTCGACCCGGCCGGGCGGGCGCTGGCCGAGATCATGACGAACGTGCGCCCGGCCCGGGTCCGCGTCCTGCTCCCCGCCGGTGTGCGCTGCGATCCCGACGGCCTGACCCGCGCGCTGGCGGGGCGCGTCACGGAACTGCCGCCGGGCGGGCCAGCGCCGTCGAATCCGGCGGCGCCCGCGAATCCGGCGGCGGCTCAGGTCAGCTTGCAGACGCCGACGTCGCAGCCGTACCTGCAGATCGGCGCCCTCGAATGGTGGGCCGATGGCGCGGGGGTCCTGGTCAGCGGCGGCCTGGACTGCACGCCCGAGGCGCTGCTGTGTACGAGCGCCGACCCCGGCGGCAACTGCGAGCTCGCGCTGCTCCAAGAGGTGACCGCCTCGCTCCTCGACGTGCCCGAGGCGCGTGAAACCGCCCTGGACGACCCGGACCTTCGGGTATGTCCGGCCGAGACGCTCCCGCCGCCCGTCCCGCGTGTGCTCGGCGTGCGCCTGCACGGCGACCGCGTCGAGGCGAGCCTGGTGGCGCCCGGCACGACGGCGCCCGACGGGCTCGTGGTGAGCGCCGGCGAGGCGGCGATCAAGCTGCCGTGGACGGGTGCCGAGGGCAGGCTGCACGTGTACTCCACCGAGGCTCCCGCCCTGGAGACCCGCACCGCCCAGGTGCGTGCGGCGGACGGTGCCGAGCTGGGCACGGTGCTCGTCACGGACGTGGTCGGGGCCGTTACCCGGTTCAGCCATCCGTCGCCGCTGGAGTCGCTGTCCGTGGCGGCCGTGCTCGCCGACCCGGGCCGGCTCGATGCGCTGTTCGCGGCGATCGCCCAGCTCGCCTCGGGACGGACCGCGCGCCACGGCGAGCCGCCGGCGCAGCGCCGCGCCCGCGAGGAGGCCCGCCTGCGCAGCATCGTCGGGCCCGCCCTGCTCGACCTCGCCTTCGGCCGGACCGTGATCCGTACCACCGGAACCGACAAATCCGGACAAAACACGATAAATCCGGAAGGAACCAACGCCCTCGCGACGGGAACAAGCGGTGCAGCGGGGACAGCCGCCGCAGGACAGAGCGGCGGCGGGAACATAGGCGGCGTTGCGGCACAGAGCGGCGGAAACACCGGCAACGCCGCAGGACAGAGCAGCGGGAACGTAGACGGCGCCGCAGGACAGAGCGGCGGCGGGAACACAGGCGGCACCGCGGCACAGAGCAGCGGGAACGCAGGTGGCGCCGCAGGAGGCGAGGCCGGGCTGGCGGCGGTGATCGGGGCCCTCGAGCCGGCGCGGCGGGACCAGGTCCGCCAGCAGGTGCTGCGGCTCGGTGGCGCGGCCGTCGGGTGGCCGCTGCCCGCGCGGCTCGCCGCGTTCCGGGTCGTGCTGGTGCTCGCCGCGGGCGGGCTCTGGCCCGCGCCGCAGGACTGGACCCCGCTCGTCGCCGCCGGGCTCGACTCGCTCATCGCGGCCGGCGACGAGGCGTTCGCGGCCGAGCAGGCGGCGCTGGCCACGGTCGGGATCGCGGCCGTGCACCACGGGCACCTGCTGGCGCCGCTGGCCGGGTTCGAGGACCTGCGGGCAGCCGTGCGGCTCGACCAGGAGGCGCCCCAGGATCTCGTCGAGCGGTACGCCGACGGGCTGGCCGGCGCGGTGCTCGGCGAGCGGTTCCGCGCCGAGGACATCACCGCCGACGCCGGGGAGCTGCTGGTCCGCTCGGCGTTCGACGACGCCGTCGACGCCATCCCCGGGTCGGTGGGAGTGGTCCAGCGCGGCGACGGCGGCGGGGTGCTGGTGGAGACCACGAAGGACCCGCGCCGCACGACGCTGCTGGTGCTGGACCTGCTCCGGGACTTCCCGGACACCCACGTCACGGTCCGGGGTACCGCCGGAACCGAAACGCACGGCTGGTGGAACGGCCGGCGCCTGGTCCTGCTGACGCCGTTCGGCGGCCGCTGGCGCGGCTCCCTGTGGCCGGGGCTGATGACCGGCATCGCCACCTACGCCAAGGGCGCCTCACCGCTGCCGCCGGCCGGCCGGACCTGGATCACCGAGGTACCCCAGCTGGAGGAGAGCTAGAAGCCGCGGGCCAGCCGGTAGTAGGCCGCGTTCCAGCGGATCTCCTTGGCGAACTCGCGGGTCGTGGTCGCGGCGTCGATGACGAGCAGCTCGGTGCCGGCCATCTCGGCGAGGTCGTGCAGCTCCTCGACGCCGACGGCCTGGGACAGCACGGTGTGGTGCGGGCCGCCCGCGGTCAGCCACGCCTCCGCGGAGACACCGAGGGACGGACGGGGGCGCCAGACGGCCCGGGCGACGGGCAGCCGGGGCAGCGGCGCGCCGGGCGGCACGACGTCGATCTCGTTGGCCACGAGGCGGAACCGCTCCCCCAGGTCGGCCAGGCCGAGCACGACGGCGGGGCCGGGTGCGGCGTCGAAGACGAGCCGCACCGGGTCCTCGCGGCCGCCGATGCCCAGCGGGTGGATCTCGCAGGACGGGGTGCCGGCCGCGATGGAGGGGCAGACCTCGAGCATGTGCGCGCCGAGGATGACCTCGTCACCGGGCGTGAGGTCGTAGGTGTAGTCCTCCATGAAGGAGGTACCGCCGCCGGGCGCCATCGCCTTGAGCGTGTGCACGAGCACGGAGGTCTTCCAGTCGCCCTCGCCGCCGAAGCCGTAGCCGTCGGCCATCAGCCGCTGCACGGCCAGGCCGGGCAGCTGCCGCAGGCCGCCGAGGTCCTCGAAGTTGGTGGTGAAGGCGCGGTACCCGCCGGCCTCCAGGAACGCGCGCAGGCCGAGCTCGATGCGGGCGGCGTAGCGCAGCGAGTCGGCGCGCTCGCCGAGCAGCGCGGCGGCGACCCGATAGGTGTCGGCGTACTCCTTGACGAGGCGGTCGACCTCGGCGTCGAGGGCGGCGTCGACCGCCTCGACGAGGTCGTTGACGCCGTAGGTGTTCACGGACACGCCGAAGCGCAGCTGCGCCTCCACCTTGTCGCCCTCGGTCACGGCCACGTTACGCATATTGTCGCCGAAGCGGACCAGGCGCAGCGAGCGCATCGCCGCGTAGCCGGCGGCGGCGCGGGCCCAGGCGCCGATGCGCCGGGTGACGCGCTCGTCGGACACGTGCCCGGCGACGGTCTTGCGGGCCACGCCGAGCCGGGACTGGATGTATCCGAACTCGCGGTCGCCGTGCGCGGCCTGGTTGAGGTTCATGAAGTCCATGTCGATGTCGGCCCAGGGCAGTACCACATTGGCCTGGGTGTGCAGATGCAGCAGCGGCACGCGCAGCGCGTCCAGCCCGGCGATCCACATCTTGGCCGGGGAGAAGGTGTGCATCCAGGCGATGACGCCGATGACGTCCGGGTCGTTGCCGGCCTCCAGGCAGACCCGCAGGATGTCGGCGGCCGAGGTGAGCACCGGTTTCCACACGATCCGCGGTCCGATGTCGGGCGCCTCGCCGAGCCGCGCGGCGATCCGGCGCGACTGCGACGCCACCTGCTCCAGGGTCTCCGGGCCGTAGAGGCCCTGGCTGCCGGTGAGGAACCAAATCTCCTGCGTCATCGCACGCCTCTCTGGCCGTAAACGTTCGTGTACCGGTCGTGCAGCGCGTCGACCGCCTGGGCGGGCAGCCGCTCCACGGGGCCGAGCTGCCGGGCGAGGTGCATGGTCCGCGCCACGTCCTCGCACATCACGGCCGCCTTGACGGCGGCTTTCGCGGTGGTACCGATGGTGAAGGGCCCGTGCTGGCGCATCAGCACGGCCGGCGAGCGGTGCCCGGACAGCGTCTCGACGATCCCCCGCCCGATCGCGTCGGAGCCGATCAGCGCGAACGGCCCGACCGGGATGTCGCCGCCGAACTCGTCCGCCATCGCCGTGATCGAGCACGGGATCGGCTCGCCGCGGGCGGCCCAGGCGGTCGCGTACGGGCTGTGCGTGTGCACGACCCCGCCGACATGCGGCATGTGCCGGTACACGTAGGCATGCGCCTCGGTGTCCGACGACGGGGCGTGCTCGCCCTCGACGAGCTTGCCCTTGAGGTCGCAGACGACCATCGTGTCCGGGGTCAGCTCGTGGTAGCCGACCCCGGAGGGCTTGATCACGAGCAGGTCCTCGCCGGGCACCCGGGCCGAGACGTTCCCGGCGGTCCAGGTGACCAGGCCCCACCGGATGAGCTCGGCGTGCAGGGCGCACACCTCGGCGCGCAGCCGCCCGATCACCGGGACACCTCCTCGCGCAGCGCCCGCAGCCGGTGCAGCACGTCGTTCCCTCCACGTCCGAAATAGTCGTGCAACGCCCGATATTCGGCATACAGCGCGTCATAGGTGTCCGCGGCCGAGGCGTCGGGGACGTAGGCGTCGGCGACGACCTTGCCCATCGCCGCCGCGGCGGCCCGGATGTCCGGATAGGCCCCCGCGGCGACGGCGGCATGCATCGCCGAACCCAGGGCCGGGCCCTGCTCCGAGCCGATCACCGAGATCGGCCGGCGCAGCACGTCCGCGTAGACCTGCATCAGCAACGCGTTGCGCAGCAGGCCCCCCGCGGCGATGAACGAGGTCACCGGCACGCCGGAGGACTCCAGCGCCTCGACGATCGTGCGCGTGCCGAAGGCCGTCGCCTCGACCAGCGCCCGGTAGACGTCCTCGGGCCGGGTGGCCAGGGTCTGCCCGACGATCACGCCGGACAGGCCGTGGTCGACCAGCACGGACCGGTTGCCGTTGTGCCAGTCCAGCGCGACCAGGCCGTGCTCGCCGGGCCGCTGCGCCGCGGCCAGCTCGGTCAGCCGCTGGTGCGTGGTGCCGCCGGCCAGCAGCGTGTCCACGAACCAGCCGAAGATGTCGCCGACGCCCGACTGGCCGGCCTCGTACCCCCACAGCCCGGGGATGATGCCGTCCCGCACCACGCCGCACATGCCGGGCACGTCGGCCAGGTCGGCACCGCTCATCACGTGGCAGGTGGACGTGCCCATGATGGCCACCAGCTGCCCCGGCTCGACGGCCTTGGCGGCCGGCGCGGTCACGTGCGCGTCGACGTTGCCGACCGCCACCGCGATGCCCTCGGGGAGCCCGGTCCACGCGGCGGCCCGCGCGGTGAGCGAGCCGGCCCGGCCGCCCAGCGGTGCGAGCGGACCGTCCACCTTGGACACCCAGTCGCCGAGGCCCGGGTGCAGCGCCGCGAGGAAGTCCTTCGACGGGTACGTCCCGTCCTGGAACACGCCCTTGTAGCCGGCGGTGCAGGCGTTGCGCGTCTCGGCGCCGGCCAGCTGCCACACGATCCAGTCGGCCGCCTCGATGAACCGCTCGGCCCGCGCGTAGATCTCCGGCGCCTCCTCCAGCACCTGCAGCGCCTTGGCCAGCTGCCACTCGGCGGAGAGCTTCCCGCCGTACCGGGAAAGCCAGAACTCGCCGCGGGAAGCCGCGAGGTCGTTGATCCGGTCGGCCTGGCCCTGCGCCGCGTGGTGTTTCCAGAGTTTCGGGTACGCGTGCGGCTCCTCCGGCAGCACCTCGCACAGCGGCGTGCCGTCGGCGAGCACCGGCAGGAACGTGCAGGCGGTGAAGTCGGTGCCGATCCCGATCACCGCCGCCGGGTCGACGCCGGCCGCCGCCACCGCGGCCGGGACGGCGTGGCGCAGCACGCCGACCCAGTCCGCCGGGATCTGCAGCGCCCAGTGCGGCGGCAGCGCCCGGCCGGTGGCGGGCAGGGTGCGCTCGACGGCGCCGTGCCGGTACTCGTGGACCGCGGTGCCGACCTCCGCCCCGTCCGCGACCCGCACCACGACGGCGCGACCGGACAGGGTGCCGAAGTCGACGCCGACTACGTATCGCACAGTCCGCCCCTCCGTTGGTTAACGTTCACATCGGCCCGCCGATGACGACAGCAGCGGCGGTATTTCGAGAGTGTTAGCGTTCTCATGACGGGCGTCAAGTAGCGCCGGTCGCAAAGTTGGCAGAGGGAGACACGGCGTGGCCGCAGCGATCGGACCGGACCGCGGGCGCCCGGGCCCGGTCGCGCACAGCGGCGCCGCCCCCGGCCCGGACGTGGTCGAGCCGCGGCTGCGCAAGGCCGGCCTGCGCGACGTCGCCCGGCTGGCCGGGGTGTCGCACCAGACGGTGTCCCGGGTCCTCAACGACCTGCCGAACGTGAGCGCCGCCACCCGCGAGCGGGTCCTGGACGCGGTCCGGGTGCTCAACTACCGCCGCAACCTCGCCGCGCGCACCCTGGTCACCAGCCGGTCCGGCACGATCGGCCTGATCGGCTTCGAGACGACCCTGGCCGGACCGGCGTCGATGATCTACGGCATCGAGACCGCGGCCCGGGAGTCCGGCTACTACGTCAGCATCGCCACGGTGCGCTCGCTGGAGCGCCACGCCGTGCTCGACGCGATGGAGCAGCTGTGCGCGCAGGCGGTCGAGGGGATCATCGCGATCGCGCCGAAGAACTCCGTCGCCGATGCGCTGACCCAGGCGCCGGCCGGCACCCCGGCGGTCGGGGTCGGCGGCGCCGACGACGGCCCGGTGCCGATGCTGCGGGTGGACAACGTGCGGGGCGCGAGCCTGGCCACCGGTCACCTGCTGGAGCTGGGTCACGCGACGGTACACCACGTGCCCGGCCCGGCCGACTGGCCGGAGGCCCGCGATCGCATGGACGGCTGGCGGCGCACGCTGCACGCCGCGGGCGCGCCGGAGCCGCCGACCCAGCCCGGCGACTGGAGCGCCCGCTCCGGCTACCTGCGCGGCCAGCGGCTGGCCGCCGACCCGCGGGTCACGGCGGTGTTCTGCGGCAACGACCACATCGCGCTCGGCGTGCTGCGCGCCTTCCACGAGGCGGGCCGCCCGGCGCCGGCCGGGGTGAGCGTGGTCGGCTTCGACGACACCCCGGAGTCCGGCTACTTCCTGCCCCCGCTGACCACGGTCCACCAGGACTTCGCCGAGCTCGGCCGGCGCAGCGTCGCCCTGCTGCTGGCCCGGCTGACCGGCGCACCGGCACCGCCGCCGGTCCACCTCTGCCCGCACCTGGTGGTGCGCGCCTCGGCGCGGTGAACGCTCAGGAGCGCGGCGCGGCGCTGCTGCGGCGCAGGATCAGGGTGGGCGCCACCCGGGGATCGGGCGAGGGCCGGTCGGGGCCGTCGGGCAGGTCGGCCTCGATGAGCCGCAGCAGCGCGGCGATGCAGCGGCGCCCGACCTCGTCGAAGTCCTGCCGGATGGTGGTCAGCGGCGGCGAGAGGAACTCGGCCTCGGGAATGTCGTCGAAGCCGACGATGCTCACGTCGTCGGGCACGTGGATGCCGCGCTCGTGGAAGGCGCGCATCATCCCCAGCGCCATCTGGTCGTTGCCGGCGAACACGGCGGTCACATCGCCGCGGGCCGCCAGCTCCAGGCCGGCGGCGTAGCCGGAGCGGGCGCTCCAGTCGCCGGTCATCAGCTTCGGCGCGGCCAGGCCGGCCTCGGCCAGGGCGGTCCGCCAGCCCTCGATCCGGCCGTGGGTCTCCAGCCAGTCCCGCGGGCCGGACAGGTGCCACACCCGGCGGTGGCCCAGCTCGATCAGGTGCTGCACCGCCATCCGGGCGCCGGTGACCTGGTCGACGGAGATCGCCGGGATCTCCCCGCCGACGTCGGACTCGACGGCCACCGCGGCCATGCCCAGCGGCATGTTGTGCAGCGCCGCCGCGGCCGCCGTCTGCGGGGCGATGACCACGACACCGGCCACCGACTGGTCGGCCAGCGCGCTCAGCGCCGACACCATCCCGGCGTGGTCGACGTGCTCGAGCGTGACGATGCTGACCCCGTAGCCGGCCGCGCGGGCGGCCCGCTCGATGCCCAGCAGCGTGGACGCCGGGCCGTAGAGGATGGTGTCGAACGAGACCACGCCCACCACCCGCGACCGGCGGCCGGCCAGCCCGCGGGCCATCGCGTTGGGCCGGTAGTTGAGCTGGCGCACCGCCTCGAGCACCCGCTCGCGGGTGGCCGGGCTCACGCTGGGATGATCATTGAGGACGCGGGACACCGTCTGATGGGAGACGCCGGCGAGCCGGGCCACGTCGTTCATCACGGCGGCCCGGTTGTGGCTGCTAGCGCGCATGTCCCTCCCCTGCCGCTGCCGATGTTAGCGCTGCCCGGGCCGGCGGCGCGCGGAACCTCCGCCCGGCGCGTCCACTGTGGAGCACACCGGTCGATGTAATGTCGGGCGGCAGGACGGGGCGAGCGACGGGAGATCGCTGTGGGATTGCCGGAGTGGGTGCCGGAAGGCGTGGACATCACCACGCCCAACGCGGCCCGCGTCTACGACTACACGCTGGGCGGGTTCCACAACTTCCAGGTCGACCGCGAGTTCGCCGAGGAGGCGCAGCGGGCCTGGCCGGGCATCTACCAGCTGGCCCACGCCAACCGGTCGTATCTGGGCCGCGCCGTGCAGTTCCTGGCCGGGCTCGGCGTGCGGCAGTTCCTCGACATCGGCTCGGGCATCCCGACGCTGGGCAACGTGCACGAGGTCGCGCAGGCCATGATCCCCGACGCCCGGGTGGCGTATGTCGACATCGACCCCGTCGCGGTCGCCCACAGCCGGCACATCCTGGCCGGCAACCCGCACGCCATCGCGATCAGCGGCGACCTGCGCCGCCCGGACGAGATCCTCGCCCACCCCGAGGTCCTCGGCCTGCTGGACTTCTCCGAGCCGGTGGCGCTGCTGCTCATGGCTGTGCTGCACTTCGTGCCCGACGACGACGACCCGGGCGCGATCGTCCGGCAGTTCGACGAGGCCGCCGTGTCCGGCAGCTACGTCGCGCTGTCCCACGGCATCCCGGCCGGCGCCCAGGCCGACGCCCAGGACCAGGTCAAAACCCTCTACCAGCGCACCCCGACCGCGATACACGTGCGCACCCCCGAGCGGGTGGTCGGCCTGATCGACGGCTTCACCGTGGTCGAGCCGGGCCTGGTGCCGATCACCGACTGGCGCCCCGACCCCGAGGACGACGAGCCGCCGCAGCCGGCCGTGTTCGCCGCCGTCGCGCGCAAAGATCCCGCGTGATGCGCGAGTAATACGGGTAAGGCTGGATGTCCCCCGGCGTGTGCAGCAATAATTACCTGCTGCACACAGTCCAGGAAAGGCTGCCCGCATGACGGAGCCCGCACATCCCGCCGGCCCGGCCCTCGCCGCGTTCGCCGCCACCTGGAACCGCGCGCTGCCCGAAGGCACCAGCTTCGTGCGCGGCGGCCGCTCCCGGCGCCGCGGGCTGCTGGAAGGCTTCGCCGACCGGCTCGTCGCCGCGCTGCGCAGCCCGGACTTCGACCGCCGGGCCGGCTACGGCGTCGGCCAGGACATGGTGTACGCCTCGATGGCCGACCCGCGCATCCTCGCGGTCAGCCTGCGCGTGCTGCGCGAGGGCCTGCTCCCCGCGGCCGGCCTGACCGCCGCCGCCGGGGACCGCCTGGCGCAGCTGCTCGACGAGTTCGCCCACGGCTTCGCCACCGCCATGCGCGCCCAGGTGTGGGCCGCCGCCGAGTCGATCAACCGCGGCGAGCGCGCCGCCTGGCGCGACCGCCAGCGCGAGCTGGAGGGCCAGGTCCGCCACGCCCTGCTGCACGACCCGCTCACCGGCCTGCCCAACCGCGCCGCCCTCACCACCCTCCTCGACGGCCTCACCGCCGCCGTCGTGCCCTCCGCCCGGCTCGGCGTGTGCGTGATCAACCTGCGCCGCTTCGGGGCGGTCAACCAGCTGCTCGGCCACGACGCCGGCAACGTGCTGCTCATCGGCGTCGCCGAGCGGCTGCG
The DNA here is from genome assembly GCF_050948465.1 of Dactylosporangium sp. CA-092794. Lineage (NCBI taxonomy): Bacteria > Bacillati > Actinomycetota > Actinomycetes > Micromonosporales > Micromonosporaceae > Dactylosporangium > Dactylosporangium sp. CA-092794. Next base: position 7,228,121 of record NZ_CP192044.1, read on the forward strand.
CGCCCTGGCCGCCGAGCGCGGCGACCAGCTGGCCCACCTCGGCGGCGACACGTTCGTGCTCGTCGTGCCGGACACCACCGGCCCCGACGACGCGATCAAGGCCGCCGACGCGGCCCTGCACGCCCTGCCCAGCCCCTGGCACGACATCCCCGTCGCCGGCCGCGCCGGCGTCGTCGAGCGCGCCGCGTCCGGCGCCGGCGCGGGCGAGCTGCTGCGCGAGGCGGCGATGGCGCTGGACTGGGCCCGCCACGACGAGACGGCCTGGGCGCTCTACAACCCCGGCCGCGCCACCGCCCACCTGCGCCGCCACCAGCGCGCCAACGCCCTGGCCGACGCGATCTCCGCCGGCGCGGTCACCCTGGCCTACCAGCCGATCGTCCGCCTCGAGGACCACGCGATCGTGGGCATGCACGCGCTGCCCCGCTGGGTCCACCCCGCGACCGGCCCGGTCCCGGGCGCCGAACTGCTGGCCCTGGCCGAGCAGAGCGGCCTGCTGATCCCGCTCGGCCACCGCCTGCTCGCCGACGCCTGCGCCCGCGCCGCGGCCTGGCAGCACACCGAGACGGCCCCGCTGGTCAGCCTCGACCTGACCGCCGCCCAGCTGCGCCACCCGGACCTGCTCAGCACGGTCGTCGCCGCGCTGGACGGCACCGGCCTGCCCCCGGCGAAGCTGCACCTGGCGGTCCCCGAGCAGGCGCTGCACGACCCGACGGACGCGATCGCTTTCGCGCTGGACGGCCTGGACCGCATCGGCGTCCGCCTGGCGGTGACGGACGTGGGCATGGGCCACGCCAACCTGGCCGCGACCCCGGTGCACAGCGTCCGCCTGGACCCGCAGCTCATCACCGCACTGACCCCGACCGCCCCGTCCCACCGCTCAAACCTCTCGATGGCGACGTGGCTCATCGCGATGTTCCACGACCTGTCGATCTCGGTCACCGCGACCGGCGTCGACCAGCGCGACCAGGCCACCGCGCTGCAGGTGCTCGAGTGCGACCACGCGCTGGGCCGCGCCCTGGGCATCCCGATGGTCGCCGACGCCGCCGACACCCTGTTCGGCCTGGCCTTCCCACCCGACCGCCCAGCCGCATAGCGCGCCGCCGCCCCCGGCCCTGCCCGCCCACCAACCGCCCCAGCACGGGCGCCGCCGCTGGCGGCTAGCGGCTGGCCGCTGGCGCCACAACTCTCCGCGATCATGCACCCGCCCACGACGACACCCAGGCTTTTCATGATCGTGGAGACATATGGTACCTATAGGTACACTTCCACTCCGCGATCATGAAAACACGTGGTGCGCTCGGTGACTCCGTCATGATCACGGAGACTTACGGTCGCCTTCCGGGCCCGCGCGCGAGGTGGTGAGGCCCGGGGCGGTGAGGCCCGGGACGGTGAGGCCCGGGGCGGCCTCCTTGCCGCCGCCGCGATGCCCGCCGCGGCGCATCGCGGCGACGTCAGCGATCCGTCGACGAAGCTGTGACGGAGTGCGAGCAGGGTCAGGCGCCGAAGCGGCGGCGGGCGCGGAGGAAGACGACCGTGGCGCCGCCCAGGAGGGCGACCGCGGCGCCGCCCAGGGCCAGGGTGGTGCCGGAGACGGCGCGGCCGGCCGGGCGGGCCTGGGTGCCGTCGGTGACCGCCGCGGGCGCCGCGACCGCGCTCGGCGGGGGCGGGTTGTGCAGGGCGGCCGCCTCCTCCGCCGTGACGAGGTGGCCGACGGACGCGCCGGCGGGCAGACCGAAGCCCCAGTCGAGCAGCGTGGTGCCCTGCTTCCAGGCGCGGGCGGGCACGATCTCCGCGCCCATGATCGTCACCACCAGGCGGCGGCCGTTGCGGGAGGCGGCGCCGACGTAGGTGTGCCGGGCCTCGTCGGTGAAGCCGGTCTTGCCGCCCAACGCTCCGGGGTACTCCGTGAGCAGCTTGTTCTCGTTCTGGATCTGGAAGCCCTTGGGGTCCTTCGGCGGCTGCGCCGGCCACTGGAACACCGGCGCCGCGTCGTACTTGACGAAGTCGGGGCGGCCGAAGTCCTCCCGGGCGATGAGCGCCAGGTCGTAGGCGCTGGTGAACTGGTCCGGGGCGTCGTAGCCGGACGGCGTGACCGCGTGCGTGTCGTCGGCGCCGAGGCGGTGCGCCTCGGCGTTCATCGCGGCGATCGTCGCCGGCACCCCGCCGTCGCCGCCGCCCACGCGGGCCAGGGTGGTCGCGGCGTCGTTGCCCGACTCCAGCAGCAGGCCGTACCACAGCGTCGACACCGGGTACTTCCCGCCGACGATGATGCCGACCAGGGAGCTGTCGGCCGGCAGGTCCACGTCCTCGGGGGTGGCCTCGACGACCTGGTCCGGGTTGAGCTTCGGCATCACGGTCGCGGCCAGCAGGAGCTTCTGCACGCTGGCCGGGCGGCGGCGCTCGTGCGGGGCGCAGGCGCCGAGCACGGCGCCGGTGTCGAGGTCGGCGACCACCCAGGCCATCGCCGAGGTGGTCGGCGGCGCCGGCGCGCCGGCGGGCGCGGCCAGGCCGGTCGTGCCGAGCCGGTCGCCGCCGACGGTCGGCGCGGCCGGGTCGCGCGGGGGCGGCGACGGCGTGGGCGGGACGGTCGGCGTCGTCACGTACGGACACGGCACGACCGTCGCCGGCGGGCCGGCCGCCGGCGAGCCCGCCGGCGACTCCAGCGCCGGCACCGGACCGGCGGGCAGCAGCGCGGCCAGCGCGGCCGCCGCGAGACGCCAGACTCCCATGCCGCGCAGCCTACCGAGGCGCGCGGGGCGCCGCCGGGGGCGTCGCTAGGCTGCCCGGGTGGATTGGGTCGAGGAGTTCGTACGCACCGAGGTCACCCTCGGCCGGCGCACCTGCGCCGAGATCATGATCGAGCTGACCGACGAGGGCGATCGGGAGCGGGCCTGGCCGGTGGTGGCCGAGGCGTTCGCCGAGCACCTGGCCGCGCAGGCGGACTGGCCGGCGGTGACGGACAACGACCGGGTCACGGCCGCGTTCCGGCGGCTCGACGCGGACGGCATCCTGGCCCGCGAGGGCTTCACGTCGACGATCAGCGACGGGCGGTACGAGATCCACGGGCTCCTCCGCCATCGCCCCGAGGCCCGCGGGTACGCGTTCTACCACCGCCAGGACGAGGGCACCTGCGCGGCGGGCGGCGGGCTGCTCGTCGCCTACGGCGCGCGGACCGGCGACGGCGACACCGCGGCCGTCGGGCGGGAGGTCGCGGCGGCGCTGGCGGCCGAGGGGCTCGATGTGGACTGGGACGGCGACCCGGCCAGCCGGATCCGGGTCCGCATGGCGTGGCGGGTCCGCCGGACCGGGCCGCTCGCGGCCGCACCGCCCGCGCCGCTGCCCGCCGACGGCGACGAGCGCGTCGGCGTCGACCGGTGGGACTGGTCCGGCCCGACCGAGCCGCCGCTCGGGTCGCAGTCCGCGGCCGTGCTCGCCGGCGCCTACCTGCCGCTGCTGCCGCCCGGCGCCCGGGTCAAGGTCTTCGGCGACCGGGCCGCGGTGGAGTTCACCCGCGACGGCGACGAGCTGGTCGCCGCGACCTCGATCATGGAACTGCCGGACGGCCCCGACGGCGAGCCGGTGTTCCGCGACGAGCCGGCGGTGCGGGTCCCGGCCGGCGAGGCGTGGCCGCTGCTGCGCGCCCAGATCGCCAAAAGTAAACGCACCCAGATCGCCGAAAAGTAAACCCAGCGCGGCCACCTGGCCGAGCGGTGAACCGGGCGCGACGCCACGGAGTAAGCCCCACAGGGCAGGGGATACCGCGACTGCACCGCAACCGCACTCAGGAAATCCCCCGGAGGTCCGATCGAGTGGCCATGTCGGACAGTGCGCTGGAGCAGCACGAGAGCGAGTACCGGGCCCGCCAGATCAGGCTCGGCACGTGGATCGGGGTCGGGGTGATCCTGATCGGGGCCGTGCGGGTCCAGCACGACTGGCACGGCGGCCCCTGGCTGGTGGCGCTGTTCGTCGCGATCGCCGCCGTGCAGGCCGTCGTCGGCGTGTTGCCGTGGCAGCGGTACGTCACGCGGCCCCGGCTGCCCGGCGCGCTGCTGATCTGGTGGCTGGCGAACCTGGGCGTGCTGCTGGCCTTCACCGTGTACGACGCGGCGGCGCTGGCCATCTACCCGGCGGGCGTGACGCTGCTGCTCACCGCGACCGCGTCGGTGGCCACCGAGCGGTGGGTGATGGTCCTCGGCGGCGCGAGCGTCGCCGGGTACCTGGGCCTGGTGGCGACCCGGGAGCGGCCGGTGACCGCCACCCTGGCCGCGCTGACCATCGCGCTGATGCTGGCGGTGACCTGGTTCAGCGCCCGCACCGCCAGCAACCGGCGGCGGCTGGACGCGGCCCGGCGCACCGCGGAGCGCAAGGTCGAGGCGCTGCTGGAGAACTCCTCCGACGCGGTCATCGCGGTGCAGATCGGCGGCGGCGTCACCTACGCCAGCCCGTCGGTGCGCACCGTGCTCGGCTACGACCCGAGCTTCGTCACCAGAGAGCTGCTGCTGGACATCACGCATCCGGACTATCTGGCCACGGCGATCAAGTGGTGGCAGTCGGTCGCTGCCGGCCCGCCCGGCTACACCGCCAAGGCGGAGACCAGGATCCGCCGCGCCGACGGCACGTGGATCCACGCCGAGGCGATCGCCGCGAACCGGACCGGTGAGGAGCCGCTCAACGCCGCCGTCATCAGCATCCGCGACATCACCGGGCGCAAGGAGCTGGAGGAGGAGCTGACCCGGCAGGCGTTCGCCGACTCGCTCACCGGCATGCCGAACCGGGCGCTGTTCCGCGACCGGCTCGAGCACGCGATCGCCCGCAACCGCCGCGGCGGCGGGCGGATCACGCTGCTGCTCGTCGACCTCGACGACTTCAAGCTGGTCAACGACAGCCTCGGGCACACCGCCGGGGACCTGCTCATCGCCAGCACCGCCCTACGGCTGCACCAGCAGCTGCGCGCCGCCGACACGCTCGCCCGCCTCGGCGGCGACGAGTTCGCGATCCTGGTCGAGGACATCACCGAGGTCGAGGCGATGGACCTCGCCGAGCGGCTGCTCGCCGCGATCCGCCGGCCGCTGCGGCTGGGCAACCGGGAGGTGGTGTGCTCGGCGTCGATCGGCGTGGCGACGGCGAAGGCCGGCGACGGCGAGGACGGGCCCGACCCGGGCGAGCTGCTGCGCAACGCCGACCTGGCGATGTACGCGGCCAAGGGCGCCGGGCGGGACCGCTTCGCGCTGTTCGACCCCGGGATGTACGCCGAGATCATGCGCGAGGCGGAGGAGCGGGCCGAGGTCGAGCACGCGCTGGCCCGCGACGAGTTCGTGGTGCACTACCAGCCGATCGTGGACCTGCCGACCAGCCGGCTCATCGGGGTGGAGGCGCTGGTGCGCTGGGAGCACCCGGTGAAGGGGCTGCTCGGGCCGAACACGTTCATCCCGCTGGCCGAGGCGACCGGGCTGATCGTGCCGCTGGGCCGGTGGGTGCTGCGCCAGGCGTGCGAGCAGCTGGCCGTGTGGCGGGCCGAGTTCCCGGCGGCGGAGGGCATCCGGGTCAACGTCAACCTGTCGGCGCGGCAGTTCCAGCACGAGGGGCTGGTCGAGGAGGTCGCCACGATCCTGGCCGAGACGGGCGTCGACCCGCGGCAGATCGTGCTGGAGATCACCGAGTCGCTGCTGATGCAGGACACCGAGTCGACCATCACCACCCTGGGCCGGCTCAAGGCTTTGGGGGTACGGCTGGCGATCGACGACTTCGGCACGGGTTACTCGTCGCTGTCGTACCTCAAGCGCTTCCCCGTCGACATCCTCAAGATCGACCGTTCGTTCGTCGACGGGATCACCACGCAGCAGGGCGACGCCACCCTGGCCGAGGCGGTGGTGCAGCTGGGGCGGGCGCTGCAGCTGCAGACGGTGGCCGAGGGCATCGAGACCGCCGAGCAGTGGTCGGCGCTGCAGGATCTCGGCTGCGAGTTCGGGCAGGGGTACCTGTTCGCCCGGCCGGGCGCCGCCGAGGCGATCTCGTCGATCCTCGCCGGCGCCCGGTTGTAGCCGCCGCTCAGCCGCCGATGGAGAAGGGCTCGCCGTACACGTGCCAGCTCAGCGGCGGGTTGAGGTCGAAGTTGCCGGCGGCGAGGAACACCCGCTGCTCGTCGTCGACCCGGCTGGTGTCGCTGTGCGCCTCCTCGGTCTGCATGGCCGCGACCCGGGCGTCGAGGAACGCGTTGAGGTACGTCGCCTCGTCGCCGCCCTCGGTCGGGGTCTTCGCCTTGGCCATGGCCGTCGCGCGGATGCCGCCGAAGCTGACCGGATCGCTACCGGGGCCGTGCATGACGATCGCGTCGTAGTAGATGAACTGGCCCAGTGTGCCCAGCCCGTCGGCCTTGGCCTGGTTGACGGCCGGGTTGAAGTACACCCGGTCCCGCTCGTCGTCCTGTGCCCGCTGGAAGTCGGGGTCGGCCGCGGCGGCCTTCCAATCGCCGGTGAAGCCGGGGTCGAGCCCGTCGTGGGAGTCGCCGCCGTTGACGCTGCGCAGCGCCGGCAGGTACTTGGCCAGCACGTTGTCCGGGACCCGGTCGGTGTAGAGCTGGACCAGGTCGAGCATGTCGCCGGTGCCGGAGCAGAAGCCGACGATGCCGGCGGTGTAGCCGCGGCCGTCGCCGATGTCCTGGATGTACTGGTACTGCGCCCGCCAGTCCAGCGACGAGTTCTCGGCGGAGGACACCAGCTGCATCGCGATGTCCTTCTTGTCCGGGTCGAACAGGCCGTCGCCGCTCGCCTGGCCCGGCGGATCCGCGCCGGGCGGATCGGCGGGGGGCGGATCGCCGGGCGGCGGATCGGCGGGCGGGCCGGCGTCGCCCGCGGCGCCATAGACCTTGAACTCGTAGAGCGAGTAGCCCCACTCGGTGCCGCGTTCGGTGCCGTAGAGGCGCACGTAGCGCCCGGAACCGGTCAGCCCGGTGAGGTTGTCGCCGCGGCCGTCGCCGTCGGCGGTGCTGGAGATGACCTGCCAGGTATCGCCGTCGGCGGAGGTCTCGATACGGTACGCCTTGCCGTAGGCGGCCTCCCACCGCAGCTTCACCCGCGTGATGCCGTGGACCGCGCCGAGATCGACCTGGATCCACTGTGGGTCGGACCCTTCCTCGCTGCCCCACCGGGTGTCACCGTCGCCGTCGAAGGCCAGCTCGGGGCCGAGCTCCGGGGACTCCACCGACGACGAGGTGGCCGGCTTGCCTTGCGAGAGCAGGGTGTCGGTGGCCGCGTCGGCGCGCTGCACGACCACGACCGCGGCGACGGTAGCGACGGTGAGCAGGGCCCCGGCGCCGAGCCCGGCCCGCCAGAGGGGATGCTGCACGAGGCGCCTCCAGGGTTGACCTGTCAAATAACCTCTCTGACAAATCCTAGATAGGCGTACCTCTATTTCAACGTCCCGAAGTCGGGACACCACCCGCCGGGGACAGGCGCCGCCGGGGCGATCCCCGCCGGCGCCCGGACCCGGGACGTATCAGCTGCTGATGGTGTAGGGGTCGCCGTACACCTTCCAGCTCAGCGGCGGGTTGAGGTCGAAGTTGCGGTTGTTGAGGAACACCCGCTGCTCCGTGTCGACCCGGCTGGTGTCGCTGTGGGCCTCCTCGGTCTTCATGGCCGCGACCCGGGCGTCGAGGAACGCGTTGAGGTACGTCGCCTCGTCGCCGCCCTGCGCGGGCGTCTTCGCCTTGGCCATGGCCGCCTTGCGGATGCCGCCGAAGCTGACCGGGTCGGTGCCGGGGCCGTGCATGACGATCGCGTCGTAGTAGATGAACTGGCCCAGCGCGCGCAGCCCGTCGGCCTTGGCCTGGCTGACGGCCGGGTTGAAGTACACCCGGTCCCGCTCGTCGTCCTGCGCCTTGGTGAACTGCGGGTCGGCCGCCGCCGTCTTCCAGTCGCGGGTGAAGTTGGGGTCGAGCCCGGCGTGCGAGTCGCTGCCGTTGACGTTGCGCAGCGCCGGCAGGTACTTGGCCAGCACGTTGCCCGGGACCCGGTCGGTGTAGAGCTGGACGAGCTCGAGCATGTCGCCGGTGCCGGAGCAGAACCCGATGATGCCGGCGGTGTAGCCGCGGCCGTCGCCGATGTCCTCGATGTACTTGTACTGCGCCCGCCAGTCCAGCGAGGAGTTCTCGGCCGAGGACACCAGCTGCATCGCGATGTCCTTCTTGTGCGGGTCGGACAGGTCCTTGCCGCCGGGGGTGGGGGTCGGGGTGGGGCTCTTCGTCGGCGAGGTCGTCGGCGAGGCGGATGCGCTGCGCGACGGCGACGCGGAGGCCGACGGCGAGGCCGATGCCGTCGCCGAGCGGGAGGCGGACGCGGACGGGGTCGGGGTGGACTCGGTCGCGGTGCCGTACACCTTGAACTCGTACAGCGAGTAGCCCCACTGGGTGCCCCGGGCCGTGCCGTAGAGCCGCACGTACCGCCCGGAGCCGGTCAGCCCGGTCAGGTCGTCGGTGCCGCCGTCGCCGGTGGTGGTGCTGTAGATGCTCTGCCAGGTGTTGCCGTCGGCGGAGGTCTCGATCCGGTACGCCTTGCCGTAGGCGGCCTCCCACTTGAGGTTCACGTGCGTGATGCCGCGGGTCGCGCCGAGGTCGACGCGGATCCACTGCGGGTCGGACCCTTCCGCGCTGGCCCACCGCGTGCCGGTGTCGCCGTCGAACGCCAGCGCGGCGCCCAGCGACGAGGACTCCACCGACGACGAGGTGGCCGGCTTGCCCTGCGAGAGCAGGGTCTCGGTGGCCGCGTCGGCGCCCTGCATGACCACGACCGTGGTCACGGTGCCGACGGTGAGCAGGGCCGCGGCGCCCAGGCCGGCCAGCCTGAGGGGGTGGTTCACGAGGCGCCTCCAGAGATCTGTTAAGTAACTTGCCTGACAGATCTTGGGATCGGATTGCCTCAATGTCAAGGGCCCTAAACGAGACTTCATTTCACGTTATGGTTCACCCGGCGTAGCACATCTTTACGGTATTTGATCGGATTGGCCGGATATGCCCGATCAGCCCGATCCGAGGGCGTCGTAGGCCTCCCGCGCCGCGTCGACGTCGCCGGCGTGCCGCTCGGCCCACGCCGACACGACCGCCAGCAGGCTCTCACCGAGGACCGCCAGGCGGTACCGCCGTCGACCTTCCTGTGCGGCGACGACCCCGGGGCCAAGCGGACGGTGACGGGGCTGCTGGCCGGCCTGGGCTGGGCCCCGGAGTGGATCGTCGGCCTCGGCGGCGTCGCGAACGCCTGGTGGCCGGAGTCCTTCGTGCTCATGGTCCGGCCGCTCGTCGCCGCCCTGGGCCCGGTCCCGTTCGCGCTGGCGGTCGCGCGCTGAGGGTAACCCCTGGTTCCGCGACGGACGGTGACATCGGACAGAATGGCGGGGTGACGCACAGCATCGAGGACGACTGGGTTGCCCGCTTCGCCGACGAGGTCATCGCATCCGCGCAGGACCGCGCGCCGGGCAAGCCGATCGTCTGCGCGTCCGGCCTGAGCCCGTCGGGCCCCATCCACCTGGGCAACCTGCGCGAGGTGATGACCCCGCACCTGGTCGCCGACGAGATCCGCCGGCGGGGCTACGACGTGATGCACCTCCTGTCGTGGGACGACTACGACCGCTTCCGCAAGGTGCCGGCCGGGGTCCCGGGCGTCGACGAGTCGTGGGCCGAGCACATCGGCCGCCCGCTGACCTCGGTCCCGCCGCCGCCCGGCAGCGCCTACGGCAGCTGGGCCGAGCACTTCAAGGCGGCGATGGCCGAGTCGCTGGAGCGCCTCGGCGTGCGGTACCGCGGCATCAGCCAGACCGAGATGTACCGTTCCGGGGCGTACACCGAGCAGATCCTGCTCGCCATGCGGGAACGGCAGCACATCGACGGCGTGCTCGGGAAGTACCGCACGAAGATCGCCCCCGAGGAGAACGACGAGGACGGCGAGAGCGTCGCCGGCTACTACCCGTACCGGCCGTACTGCGGCGTCTGCGACCGCGACACCACCACCGTCACCGCCTACGACGACGCCACCACCGAGCTGACGTACACCTGCTCCTACGGCCACGGCGCGACCATCCGGCTGTCCGAGCACCGCGACGGCAAGCTGGTGTGGAAGGTCGACTGGCCGATGCGCTGGGCCTACGAGGGCGTGCACTTCGAGCCCTCCGGCGTGGACCACCAGTCGCCGGGTTCCTCGTTCGTGGTCGGCTCGCAGCTCGTCGCCGAGGTCTTCGGCGCCCGCGCCCCGATCGGCCCGATGTACGCCTTCGTCGGCATCGCCGGCCAGGCCAAGATGAGCAGCTCCCGCGGCGGCGTGCCCACCCCGGCCGACGCCCTGCGCATCATGGAGGCCCCGCTGCTGCGCTGGCTCTACAGCCGCCGCCGCCCCAACCAGTCGTTCAAGATCGCCTTCGACGACGAGATCCAGCGCCTCTACGACGAGTGGGACACCCTCGGCCGCAAGGTCGCCGAGGCCACCGCCCCGCCGACCGACGCCGCCGCCTACTTCCGCGCGATCGGCACCGCCACCGGCCCGCTCCCGGTGACGCCGCGCCCCCTGCCGTACCGCATGCTCGCCTCGGTGGCCGACATCACCGTCGGCGACCCGGCCCAGATGCTGCGCATCCTCGCCGACGTCGACCCCGGCGACCCGATCCTCGACCTGGACGAGGCCCGCCCCCGCCTGGACTGCGCGGCCTACTGGGTCGCCACCTACGTCCCCGACGACCAGCGCACGCACGTCCGTACCGCCCCCGACACCGACCTGCTGGCCGAACTCGACGACGAGCAGCGCGCGATGCTGGCCCTGCTGGCCGAGCGCCTGGAGGACAACTGGTCCCTGGGGGGCCTGACGACGCTGGTGTACGGCGTGCCGAAGATCCGCCTGGGCCTGCCCATGGACACCAAGCCGACCCAGGAGCTGAAGGTCGCCCAGCGCGCCTTCTTCTCGCTGCTGTACCGCCTCCTGGTCGGCCGCGAGTCCGGCCCCCGCCTGCCCACCCTCCTGCTCTCCCTCGGCGCCCCCCGGGTCCGCACCCTGGTCGGCGCCTAGCCCACGCCCCGCGCGGTGCACAGGCAGAAGGGTTTGCCGACCGGGTCCAGCAAGACGCGGCAGGTCGTGCCGTTGCCCGGGGCCCGCGTGGCGCCCAGCGCCAGGGTGGCCTCCTCGGCGGTGTCCAGGTCGTCGACCAGGACGTCGAGGTGGAGCTGCCGCGGGTGGGCCGGGTCGGGCCAGCGGGGCGGGTTGTAGCCGTCGACCCGCTGGAACAGGATCGGCTGCGCGCCGGCCTCGCCGATCATCGCGTAGCCGTCGTCGTCGTTGTGGGTCAGCGGCTTGCCGAGCAGGTCGGTGTAGAACAGGCTCAGCAGCCACGGGTCCGGGCAGTCCAGGACCGGCGCGAGCAGCTCGAAACCCGCGCCGCCGGGCTGCCAGTTCAGGTCGAAGGGGTGTCCCGCCGGGTCGGCGACGGTGAACCAGCGCTCGTTGCGCCGCAGCAGCGTGCCGCCCAGGTCCAGCGCCCGCTCCAGGGCCGGCTCCAGGTCGGGGACGCGAAGGTCCAGATGCGCCTGCTGCGGGCGCTCCTGGCCGGGCCACTGCGGCGGGCGGTGGCCGGGGGCCGGCTGGAAGCCGACCGTCCAGCCGTCGCCGGCGCGCAACGTGACCCGGTCGTCGCCGGCGTGGGTCTGCTCCCAGCCGGTCAGCTCGCGGTAGAACGCGGCCAGGCCCCGGTGGTCGGCGGCGTCGAGGACGACCGCGTCCAGCTTCCCGATCATGTGACGAGAATATGGGGGTACGCCGGCGCCGCCGCGCTTCAAGCGTCTGGTCGGATGTGGAACTGTCGGCGGTACTGCAGCGGCGAGACGCCGACGTGGGCGCGGAAGTGGTGGCGGAGCAGGGTGGCACTGCCGAGACCGACGTGGCGGGCGATGGCCTCCATCGACAGGGCGCCGCCTTCGAGGAGTTCCTGCGCGCGGGCGACTCGGCGGCTGGTGAGCCACGCGTACGGGGTGCCGCCGGTTTCGGCGTGGAAGCGGCGCAGCAGGGTTCGGGGCGAAAGTGTGGCCCGGCGGGCCATCGATTGCAGCGTGTGCTGGTCGGCGAGGTGCTCGTCGAGCCATTCGAGCAGGCCGGCGAGGCTGCTGCTGGCCGCGGGCAGCAGGGGGCGCTCGAGGAACTGGCGTTGCCCGCCGTCGCGGTGCGGGGCGACCACCATCCGCCGGGCGATGCGCCCGGCGATGGCGGGACCGAGTTCGGTACGGATCAGGTGCAGGCAGGCGTCGATGCCGGCGGCCGTGCCGGCACTGGTCACGACGCTGCCGGCCTGCAGGTAGAGGGCGTCGGGGTTGACCAGCACGTCCGGGAAGCGGTGTTGCAACTGGGGGGCGTAGCGCCAGTGGGTCGCGCACGGTCGGCCGTCCAGCACGCCGGCTGCGGCGACGGTGAAGGCGGCCGTGCATACGGCCAGGACGTAGGCGCCCCGGTCGACGGCGGCCCGCACGGCCGACAGGACCGCCGCCGAGGGCGGGTGGTCGATGGGGCCGGAGGGCAGGGCGATCAGGTCGGCCTGGGCGCAGGCGGCGAGCCCGCGTCGCGCGGTGACATGCATCCCGCCGGCGACGGGGAAGCGGGTACGGGGGTGTTCGGCGCAGACCTGGTAGTCGAACGCCGGCACGCCGTCGTCGCTGCGGTCGATGCCGAAGACCTCGTGCAGCACGCCGAGTTCGAACGGTGCCATCGGGGGCTGGAGGATCACGCGGACACGGTGCAGAACCACTCGGCCATGGTGTCACGATGTTTGCGAACCTGGTCGCTGCCGCCACTGTCGCCGCCGCTCGCGGCGCCGCAGGATGACGCCGTGACCGACAACCCTGAAACCTCGGCGGCGGAACCTGTGGCGATGCGGCGGTGGCTGACCGCCGGTGACGGCATCGACAACCTGCACGTGGCCCGCGCGCCGCGGCCCGAGCCCGGGCCGCGGCAGGTACTGATCCGTGTCGAAGCGGTATCACTGAACTACCGCGACCTGCTCGTCATCAACGGCGAGTCGACGTGGCGGCCGGACCGACCGGTCACCCCGATTTCCGACGCCGCCGGCACGATCACCGCCGCCGGAGCGGAGGTGACCCGATTCGCGGTCGGCGACCGGGTCTCGCCGATGTTCCTGCCGTACTGGCGGACCGGCCCGCTGACCGCGGAGGTCTACCACTCACCCACCGGCGGGCCGGTGGCTCCCGGCGTCCTGGCCGACTACATCGCCCTCGATCAGGACCGTATCGAGGCCGCGCCCGCCACGCTCGACATCGCCCAGGCCGCGACCTTGCCGGCCGCGGCGCTGACCGCGTGGCACGCCGTCGCGCTCCGCTGCCGGGTCGCTGCCGGCGACCACGTCCTGGTGCACGGCACCGGCGGCGTCGCCCTGTTCGCCCTGCAGTTCGCGGCCGCACTCGGCGCCCGGGTCGCCGTCACCACCAGCAGCGCGCAGAAGGCCGCACGGCTCACCGCCCTCGGCGCGGCACACGTCGTCGACTACCGCCGCAACCCCGACGTGGCCCAGCAGATCCTCGAATGGACCGACGGGCGCGGCGTCGAGCACGTCATCGAGACCGTCGGCGGCGCGAACCTGAACCGGTCACTGCGTGCGGTGCGCATCGGCGGATCGATCGCATTCATCGGATTGCTCGCCGGCCGCAGCGCTTCGATCAACACCTACGAGTTCGTCACCAAGAACGTCGATCTGCACGGCATCGAGACCGGCTCCGCACAGATGTACCGCGACATGACCCGCTTCATCGACGACCATCACGTCACTCCGATCGTCGACTCTACCGGGGCATTCACCGACATTCAGCCCGCGCTGCATCGGCTCGCGGCAGGCGCCCACTTCGGCAAGATCGTCCTCCTCGCCGACCACGAACCGTCGCACTGACGTGCCCACGCGGCCAGGCGCCGGGCCGCTAGGAACGGTAGGGCCGGAAGAACGCGCGCAGCTCCTCGGCGTACACCTGCGGCTCCTCGAACGGCGCGAAGTGCCCGCCGCGGGGGTGCTCGCTCACCCGCACGGTGTTGGCGACCCGGTCCAGCCAGGCGCGGGGCGGCCGCACGAGGTCGGCGGGGAAGAGCGAGAAGCCCGAGGGCACCTCGACCCGGCGGGCGTGCTGCGCGGGCGGGATGGCGCCGTTCACCCGGTACATCCGGATCGCCGAGCCGATCGTGCCGGTCAGCCAGTAGATGGTGACGTTGGTGAGGATCTCGTCGCGCGTGAAGGCGCGCTCGACGTCGCCGCCGCAGTCGCTCCACGCGCGCAGCTTCTCCACGATCCAGGCGGCCAGCCCGGCCGGCGAGTCGTTGAGCCCGACGGCGGCGGTCTGCGGCTTGGTGCGCTGCATGGCGGCGTAGGCGCCCTCGGCCGCGGCCCAGCCGGCGGCGCCGTCGAGGAAGTCGCGCTCCTCGGGCGTGAGGTCGGCCCGGTCGCCGAGGAAGACCGGCAGGCCCGCGTCCATGCGATGCACGGCCACGACCCGGTCCGGGTGGTCCAGCGCGAGATAGCGGCTCACCCCGCTGCCGATGTCCCCGCCGGCCGCGCCGAAGCGCTCGTAGCCGAGCCCGCTCATGAGCTCGGCCCACAGCCCGGCGACCGCGACGGTGTCCGGGGGCGTCCCGGCGGGCCGGTCGGAGTAGCCGTAGCCGGGCAGGTCCGGCACGACGACGTCGAAGGCGTCGGCCGGGTCGCCGCCGTGCGCGCCGGGGTCCGTCAGCAGCGGGATGATTTTGGTGTACCGCCAGAAGGAGTCGGGCCAGCCGTGGCTCAGGATCAGCGGCAGCGCTGCCCCGGCCGGCGCGTTGGCGCGGGTGTGCACGAAGTGGACCCGGTGCCCGCCGAGCGTGGTCCGGTAGCGGGGCAGCCGGTTCAGCGCCGCCTCCTGCGCCGGCCAGTCGAAGCCGTCGGCCCAGTAGCCGCAGAGGTCCCGCAGGTACGCCACGTCGGCACCCTGCGACCATCCGGCATCCTCGGGCGCGTCCGGCCACCGCGTCGCCCGCAGCCGCGCCCGAAGATCGTCGAGGGCGGCGGGCGCGGCGCTCCCGGCGAACGGCTCGGTCATGAGCGGTACGGTACGCGATGATCGGCCGCGTCGAGGACGATCCGGCCGCCGGGCGCAGGCGCGGCGACGCCCCGGTCATTCCCACCGCCCATGGTCTCCATCACAGGGTTATGGGACTCTTGTCCCGTCCCTCTGGTAGCGTGCGACGGGACAAAGTTTCATCACTTGCGGGAGACCTTCCATGCGCGTCTTCGTCACCGGTGGCACCGGCCTGATCGGGTCCGCCGTCGTCGCCGAACTGCTCGGCAACGGCCACACCGTCCTCGCCCTCGCCCGCTCCGACGCGTCCGCCCTGGCCGCCGCGGCGGCCGGCGCCGAGCCGCTCCGGGGAGCCCTCGGCGACCTGGACATCCTTCGCGCCGGCGCGGCTCAGGCCGACGGGGTGATCCACCTCGCGTTCGCCAACGACTTCAGCAGCCCCGAGGCCCTCGCGAACGCGATCGCCGAGGAAAGCGCCGCCCTGGCGACCCTCGGCGAGGAACTCGCCGGCAGCGACCGCCCCCTCGTCACCGTCTCGGGTACGCCCTATGCGCCGGGCCGCGCCTCCACCGAGTCCGACCCGGTGCCGACCGACGGGCCGGTCGGCGGTCGCGGCCGCGCGGTCGCGGCGATCCTGGACCTGGCCTCGCGCGGGGTCCGGAGCACGGCGGTACGCCTGCCGCGCACGGTGCACAACGAGGGCACTGGCGGGTTCGCCGGCCTGCTGACCAACATCGCACGCCAGACCGGCGTGTCCGGCTACCCGGGCGACGGCACCCAGCGCTGGCCGGCCGTGCACGCGCTGGACGCGGCGGTCCTCTTCCGGCTCGCCCTGGAGCGGGCACCGGCCGGTAGCTCCTGGCACGCCGTGGCCGACGAGGGAGACCGGGTGCGGGACATCGCCGCGGTCATCGGCCGCCGGCTGGACCTGCCGGTCGAGTCGGTGGCACCGGAGACGTACGGCCCGCTCGGCCCGATCTTCGCGACCGACCAGCCCGCGTCCAGCACCCACACCCGGCAGGCCCTCGGCTGGGAGCCCAAGCACCCGAGCCTGCTGGAGGACCTGGAGCACATCCAGCCCTGACGAGCCGCAGCGTCACAACCAACAGGAGGCCCCGTCATGGTGGCAGTGGGCCGCCGCCGACGGCGTCCCGGCCCCGACCTCCGCCATCGTCGGAAAGATCACCGGCGCACCGGCGCGCACCTACGCCCAGTGGGCCACCGACCACGCCGACGACTTCCGCTGAGCCCGACCGCCGAAACTCTCCACGATCATGCTCAACCAACGACCGACACCAAGGGTTTCTCATGATCACGGAGCCAAAACGTACCCATAGGTACCATATGTCTCCGCGATCATGAGAAACCGGCACATCCGTCCAGCCACGCGCATGATCGCGGAGCGAAACAGCCGCCGCAATCCGACGCCCGGGCGCGGCAGTGGCCGGGGCGGGGCTGGCCAAGGCGGGGCGGCGCCGGCCACGTCGAGGCGGGCGGC
Source organism: Dactylosporangium sp. CA-092794 (assembly GCF_050948465.1). Taxonomy (NCBI): domain Bacteria; kingdom Bacillati; phylum Actinomycetota; class Actinomycetes; order Micromonosporales; family Micromonosporaceae; genus Dactylosporangium; species Dactylosporangium sp. CA-092794. The sequence continues at coordinate 7,244,689 of NZ_CP192044.1, forward strand.
GCGGGCCGAGCCGGGCCAAGGCGGGACGGGGCGTGACGGGGCGGAGGCCGAGGCGGCGCGGGGTCGAGGCCGAGGCGGGCTGGGGCCAACCCGGGCTGGGCCAAGCCCGGCCGGGCCGGAGCCGGAGCCGAGCCGGAGCCGAGCCGGAGCCGAGCCGAGGCCGAGCCGGAGCCGGGCCGGAGCGGAGCCGGGCCGAGGCGGGGCTAAGCCGAGGCGGGAGCGGGGCGGGGAGTGGTCAGGCGGACAGGGCCTGGACCAGGTCGGCGATGATGTCCGATGGCTCCTCCAGGCCGACGGAGACGCGCAGCAGCGAGGCGTCGACCGAGTCCGACGTGCCGCCGTGGGAGAAGATCAGCGACGCCGGGTGGGTGATCAAAGTCTCGAGGCCGCCGAGGCTCACCGCGTTGCGGGCCAGGCGGGTGGACTGCAGGACGCGCAGCGCGGCGGCCGGGGAGTCCACGGTGAAGGAGAGCATGCCGCCGAAGCCCGTCATCTGGCGGCGGGCCAGGTCGTGCTGGGGGTGGGTGGGCAGGCCCGGGTAGTGCACGGCGCGCACGCGCGGGTGGGCGGCCAAGGCCTCGGCGACCGCCTGGCCGGCGGCGTTGTGCCGGGCCATGCGCAGCGGGAACGTGCGCAGGCCGCGGGCGAGCAGCCAGGCCTCGAACGGGTGGCAGACCGGGCCCAGCACGCGGGCGGTCTCCCAGGCGCGCTCGACCAGCTCGGCGCGGCCGGTGACGACGCCGGCGGTGACGTCGCTGTGGCCGTTGAGGTACTTCGTCGCCGACTGCACCACCAGGTCCGCGCCCAAGGACAGCGGGCGGGTGTTGTACGGCGTGGCGAAGGTGTTGTCCACGATCAGCAGGGCGCCGGGGGCGGCGGCGCGGACGGCGGCCAGGTCGGTCAGGGTCATCGCCGGGTTGCTCGGGGTCTCGGCGTAGACGACGTCGGCGCCGGAGGCCGCGGCGGATGGCAGCGACTCCTGCGGTACCAGGGAAACCTCGACACCATAGGCGGGCAGCACGTCGCGCAGCAGGGTCAGCGCGGCCGTGTAGTGCGCCGTCTGCGCCACCACGCGGGCTCCCGCGCGCAGGTTCGACAGCAGCGCCGCACTGATCGCGGCCATGCCGCTGCCCACCAGCAGGGCGCGCTCGGCGCCGTCCAGGGCGGCGAGCATCGCCTCCGCCTCGGCCGCGTTCGGGGAGCCGTAGCGCGTGTAGTACCCCACCGGCGCGACCGCCCCGGCGATCTGCGCCGCCTCGGGTGTGCGGGGCAGGTCGTAGGTGCTGGTCTGGTAGACGGGGGTGACCACGGGCGTGCCGCCGGGACGGGGGCCGGCGACCGGGTGCAGGAGGTCGGTCATGTTCATGGCCCCAGTATCGCCGTGCCCGATTTGCCACTAACGAGAATTTTGTTCGCTATGGTGCGAGCATGCGACATAGATGGGTGGCCGCCCTGCTCGTGGCGGCCGTGCTCGGCGCACCGGCGAACGCGATGGCCGCGGAGACGCCGCAGACGGTCGTGATCCAGCCCGGCGACACGCTGTGGGGGCTCGCCCACCGCAACGGCACCACCGTGGCCGAGCTGCAGCGGCTCAACAACCTCGGCACGTCCACCCTCATCCGGGTCGGCCAGACGCTCGTCCTGCGCGACGACGCGGCCGCGGCCCGGGCCCGCAAGGTGGCCACCGCGATCGCCTACGCCAAGGCGCAGCTGGGCAAGCCCTACCGCTTCGCCACCGCCGGGCCGGACACCTTCGACTGCTCGGGCCTGGTGATGCGGGCCTGGGAGGCGGCCGGCGTCCGACTGCCCCGGGTCACCTACGACCAGATCAACGCCGGCGAACGGATCACCCGCGACCTGCTCGCGCCCGGCGACCTGGTGTTCACCAACAACGGCGGGCACGTGGAGCTGTACATCGGCGACGACCAGGTCGTCAACGCCGGCCACACCGGCGTGTCGGTGCACCTGCAGGCGCTGCCGCGCGAGGAGCAGGTCGTCGCCTACGTGCGGCTCACCGCCGCGTGACACCGACCCGCACCGTCCACCAAAGCTCACCACCGCGTGACACCGACCCGCACCGTCCGCCAAAAGCTCACCGCGGCGTGACACCGACCGGCACCGGCCGCCAAGAACTCACCGCCGCGCGACCCGCTCCTGGGTGAGGCCGGCCAGCACGGCGCCCAGGGCCGACTCGGCGGCGCCGATCGACGGGCCGCGGGAGCCGAGCGCCGCCGGCACGACGGGCGGCAGGGCGGGGCGGCGCCAGGCCATGGCGGCCCGCCGTACCGCGGCGGCGATGGCTTCTCCGGCGATCTCCAGCAGGTCCACGCCCAGGCCGCCGAGCGTGACGACCGCCGGGTCGAGGGCGTTGAGCAGTGCGCCGATGCCCCGGCCGAGAGCCTCCGCGGCCTCGGCCACGGCGGCGCGCGCGGCCGGGTCGTCGGCCCGGGCCGCGGCCAGGACCTCCCCGGCGAAGGCGCGCGGGTCGTCGGGGGCGGGACGGCCCAGGCTGCGGGCCATGGCGCGGCCGTCGACGGTGAGGTCCCAGCAGCCGGCGGCCCCGCACGGGCAGCGCAGGGCCGGGTCGCCGAACGGCACGTGCCCGAACTCGCCGCCGGCCCCGGCCGCGCCGAGCACCGGGGCGCCGTCGACGAGCAGCACGCCGCCGACGCCGACCTCGACGGTGAGGTGCAGCGCGACCGGTACCCCGCGGGCGGCGCCGCGCAGCGCCTCGGCGACGCCGGCCAGTGACGCGTCGTTACCCACGGTCAGCGGCAGGCCGCCGGCCAGCCCGGACAGGTCGACGTCGCGCCACTGCAGGGTGGCGGCCTGCACCACGGTGTGCCCGCGCACGGTGCCCGGCAGCGCGACGCCGACCGCGGCCAGCCGGTCGCCGCAGGCGGTGCGCACCTCGTCCAGGGCCGCGCCGACCGCGGCGAGGACCTCGCCGGGCGCCCCGCCGCGGTGGCGGTGCACCGGCGCCGGGGCCAGCTCGCCGCCGATCGCCGCGGTGGTCACCGTCCAGGTCGCGTGGGTCAGCTCCACCACCGCCACCAGCGGCCCGTCGGGGTGCGGCACGAGCACGGTGCTGGGCCGCCCGCGCCCGCCGGTCTGCGGCGCGGCCCGCTCGCCCAGCAGCCGCGCGGCCCGCAGCCGGCCCATGATCTCGGTCGCGGATCCACTGCTCAGCCCCAGGCTCGCGGCCGCCTCGGCGCGGGTCACGCCGGGGTGAGCGTGCGCGTGGCGCAGCAGCGCGAGCGCACCCTGCACCCGCAGTGCCTCGGCCCGCATCGTTGCCATCGCGCGCTCCTCACGATTATGCTCGTCTGACGAGTTTATTTAACCTTGGGGGTACGGGCAACATGCGGCGCTTCGCGGCGGTACTGCTGGACATGGACGGCACCCTCGTCGACTCCGACCGTGCCGTCGAGCGCGCGTGGCTCGCGTGGGCCGCCGAGGCGGGCGTCGCGGCCGAGACGATCGCCCCGCACATGCACGGCAACCCGGCCGCGACCACGATCGGCAAAGTGCTGCCCGGCCTCGACCCGGCGGGCCTGGAGCTGGCCGCCGCCCGGCAGCTGGAGCTGCAGTACGACGACCTCGACGACGTCGTGCCGACCCCGGGCGCGGGCCGGCTGCTGCTCGCCCTCAAGGAGCTGGACCTGCCGTGGGCGGTCGTGACCAGCGCCGACCGGCGGCTCGCGGCGGCCCGGCTGGGCGCGGCCGGGATCGCGCCGCCGCTGCTGGTCACGTTCGAGGACACGCCGCGGGGCAAGCCGTTCCCGGATCCGTATCTCGCCGCCGCCGCGAAGCTCGGCGTCGCCCCGGCCGGCTGCCTGGTGGTCGAGGACTCGCAGCCGGGCATCGACTCCGGCCGCGCGGCCGGCGCCGCGATCGCCGCGCTGCGCGGCCTGGACGGCGACCTGCGCCTGCGCGACCTCGGCGACCTGGCCGACGCGCTGCTCTCCGACGCCGCGTGAAGCCATCGCGACTCGCCGATCTCGGCGACGAACAGCATGCCGCGGCGGTCCCACGCCATGCCCTCCGGGTTGCGCGCCGCGTGCAGCGCGCCGCGTGCAGCGCGCCGCGTGCAGCGCGCCGCGTGCAGCGCGCCGCGTGCAGCGCGCCGCGTGCAGCGCGCCGCGTGAAGCGCGCCGCGGCCGTCCGGCGACCGCTGACGCGTCAGCCGCGCAGGTAGGCCAGCACCGCCCGGACCCGGCGGTGGTCGTCCTCGTCCGGGTGGAGGTCGAGCTTGGTCAGCAGGCTGCCGATGTGCTTGGCCACGGCCGCCTCGGACACGAACAGGGTGCGGGCGATCGCCGCGTTGGACCGGCCCTCCGCCATCAGCCCGAGCACCTCCCGCTCGCGGGGCGTGAGCCGGGCGAGCGGGTCGCGGCGCCGGCTGAGCAGCTGGCGGACCACCTCCGGGTCGACCACGGTGTGCCCGCCGGCGACCCGATCGAGGGCCTCGACGAACTCGACCACGTCGCCGATGCGGTCCTTGAGCAGGTAGCCGATGCCGGCGGTGCCGGGGCGGGCCAGCTCCAGCAGCTCCGCGGCGTAGGTCTGCTCGACGTACTGGCTCACCACGAGAATCGGCAGGCCCGGGTGGTCGCGGCGCAGCCGCAGCGCGGCCTGCAGCCCCTCGTCGGTGAACGTCGGCGGCATGCGCACGTCGGTGACCACGATGTCCGGGCGGTGCTCGCGGACCGCCGCCTCCAGCGCCGCGACGTCGCCGACGCCGGCCGCCACCCGGTGCCCGAACCGGGCGACGAGGCTGACGATCCCCTCCCGGGTCAGCACGTCGTCCTCGGCGACGACCACCCGCCGGCCGCCGCCGGCCCCGCTAGCGGGCGGGCTCATCGGCGATCGCACCGGCGAACTCGGCCTGCAGCACGGTCGGGCCGCCGGGCGGGCTGGACAGCGACACCGTGCCACCGACCGCGGCCACCCGGTCGGCGAGCCCGGCCAGGCCGGTGCCGGCCGCGGGATCGGCGCCGCCGACGCCGTCGTCGCGGATCCGCAGCAGCAGCCGGTCGCCGTCGAGGGTCGTGGTGACCGACGCCCGGCTGGCCCCGCTGTGCCGGGCCACGTTGGTGAGCGCCTCGCCGACGACGAAGTACGCGGTGACCTCGATCGAGCGCGGCAGCCGGCCGGGCAGCCGCACGTCGACGTCGATCGGCACCGGGGAGCGGCCGGCGACGTCCTGGACGGCGGCGGCGAGCCCCCGGTCGGTGAGCACCGGCGGGTGTACCCCGCGGATCAGCTCCCGCAGCTCGGTGAGCGCCTGCTTGGCCAGCTCGTGCGCCTTGGCCAGGGGCTCGCCGGCCGGCGAGCCGGGCGCGGTCTCCAGCCGGGCCAGGCCGAGCTGCACGTTGAGCGCGACGAGCCGCTGCTGGGCGCCGTCGTGCAGGTCGCGCTCGATGCGCCGCCGCTCGACCTCGAACGCGTCGACGAGCCGGGCCCGGGACCGGGTCACCTCGACCAGCCGCTCGCCGAGGCGGTCGCTGGCACGCGGGCCGAGCAGCGCCCGGGCCATGGCGGCGCGGGCGCCGGCCCAGGCGGTGACCACGTAGGGCGCGGCGGCCAGCAGGGCGGCGCCCATGAGCATGCTGACCAGTTGCGCCGTCGCCGTGGCGGACGGGTCGTGGAGGGGGTTCGACAGGGCGTACACCGGAAACCACAGCATGCACAGCACGACCACCGCGTCCAGCCAGCACAACACCGCGACCGACACGGCGACGTAGCCCACCGCCCGCCAGGTGGCCCCCTCGCGCAGCCACCGCCGCGGGCCGGTGCGGCCGGGCAGCGGGTCGCGGTCGACCAGGCGCAGCCGCCGCCGCTCCAGCCCGCCGAACACCAGCGCGCCGGCCACGACCGACACCGCGACGGCGACGAGCAGGGCCGCCGGGCGGTCGATGCCGTAGCGCAGCAGCAGCGCGATCGCCGGCGCCCCCGGCAGCGCGCCGGTGACCAGGTACAGCGCCGACCGCCACGGCCACGAGCCGCGCAGCAACCGGGTCGGGCGCATGGTGAGCGCGTCCAGGGCGGTACGGACCGGCATGTCGCTCCACGCTACCTGCGCCCGGCGGCCGGCACGGTAGTGCTGGATATACCGCCGAACTCGACCGGGCTCCAATGTGCCGGCAGGCCCCGGCAGGCAGGCTCGACGGCGTGACGACAACGACCGAATCGGCCGCCCGGGCCGAGTCCGTGTGGAAGGTGTACGGCAGCGCCGCCGCCGAGGTGACCGCGCTGCGCGGCGTGGACGTGGCCCTGGACCGGGGCCGCTTCACCGCCATCATGGGCCCGTCCGGGTCCGGCAAGTCCACGCTCCTGCACTGCCTGGCCGGCCTCGACGCGGTGAGCCGCGGCGCGGTGTACGTCGGCGGCACCCGGGTCACCGGGCTGCGCGACGCCGAGCTGACCCGGCTGCGCCGCGAGCGGATCGGGTTCGTCTTCCAGCAGTTCAACCTGCTGCCCACGCTCACCGCGCAGGAGAACATCGGGCTGCCCCTCGCCATCGCCGGCCGCAGGCCCGACCCGGCCTGGTTCGGCACCGTCGTGGACGCCGTCGGCCTGCGCGACCGGCTCGGCCACCGGCCCGCCCAGCTCTCCGGCGGCCAGCAGCAGCGCGTCGCCTGCGCCCGGGCCCTGCTCGGCAAACCCGAGGTGATCTTCGCCGACGAGCCGACCGGCAACCTCGACTCCCGCTCCGGCGCCGGCGTCCTCGCCTTCCTGCGCCGGTCGGTCGACGAGCTCGGTCAGACCGTCGTCATGGTCACCCACGATCCCACCGCCGCCGCGCACGCCGACCGCGTCATCTTCCTCGCCGACGGGCAGATCGTCGACGAGCTCGCCGCCCCCACCGCCGACGCCGTGCTCGACACCATGAAGCGCCTCGACACCGGCGGGGTGGCCCGATGATCCGGGCGACCCTCGCCGGGCTGCGGGCCCGCAAGCTGCGGCTGCTGCTGTCCGGACTGGCCGTGGTCCTCGGCGTGCTGTTCGTGTCGGCCGCGCTCGTGCTCACCGGCACCCTGGGCCGGTCCCTCGACAACCTCTACGCCGGCCTCTACGAGGACACCGAGGTCCGGGTGACGGCCCAGCAGGTGCTGCCCGGCACCGGCGAGGACGCCGAGACCACCCCGGTCCCCGCCGACCTGGTCGGCAAGGTCGCCGCGGCCGGCGGCGTGGCGTCCGCGACCGGCGTGGTCAGCGAGGACGGCGCCCGGCTCATCGGCGCCGGCGGCAAGACCGTCCCCGCCGCCTTCGGCCGGCCCCGGCTCGGCACCAACTGGACCGGCGAACGCGGCCCGGAGCGGCTCGTCGCCGGGCGCGGCCCGCAGGCCCCGGACGAGATCGCGATCAACGGGGCGCTCGCCCGGGCCGGCAAGGTCCACCTCGGCGACCGGGTCGGCGTGCTCACCCAGCGGCCCAAGCAGACGTTCACGATCGTCGGCATCATCGGGTACACCGGGAATCGCGACAGCCTCGGCGGCGCCTCCGAGATCGCCTTCCACGAGTCCGTGGCCTCGGAGCTGATGCTCGGCCGGCCCGCGGTCTACACCGCGATCGACGTGCGCGCCGCCCCCGGCGTCGCACCGGCCGAGCTGCGCGACCGGCTGCGCGCCGCCCTCGGCACCGGCGTGTCCGTGCAGCTCGGCGCCGACCTGCGCGCCCAGCAGGCCGCCGCCGCCAAGGACGACCTGTCGGTCACCGGCCAGATCCTGCTGTTCGTCGCCGCGATCGCGCTGTTCGTCGGCGCGTTCCTGATCCTCAACACGTTCTCGATCACGATCGCGCAGCGGACCCGGGAGCTGGCCCTGCTGCGGGCGCTGGGCGCGGCCCGCCGCCAGGTGATCGGCGCGGTACTGCTGGAGGCCGCCGCGACCGGGCTCGTCTCCTCGGTCGTCGGCGTCGCCCTCGGCGTGGGCGCCGGCGCGCTGCTGATCCGGCTCGCGAACACCGCCGGCGCCGGAGCGCTCGGCCTGGGCGCACCGGCCGTGCCGGCCACCGCCGTGGTCGTGCCGTTCGCGGTCGGCCTGATCGTCACCGTGCTCGCCGCCGTGACCCCGGCGCTGCGCGCGGCGCGGATCCCGCCGGTCGCGGCGCTGCGCGAGAGCGCGACCGCCGACCGCCCGCTCACCCGGCTGACCGTGGCCGGCGCGATCGTCGCCGCCGGCGGCGCCGCGCTGCTGATCGCCGGGTTCGCCGGCGGCACGGACGACATCCCGCTGGGCACCGTCCTCGGCGGCGTGCTGGTCGCGTTCGTCGGGGCGGCGCTGCTCACGCCGGTCGTCGCCCGCCCCGCGGCCGCCCTGATCGGCCGGCTGTTCGCCTGGTCGGTCGCCGGGCGGCTGGGCCGGCTCAACGCCGGGCGCAACCCGCGGCGCACCGCGATCACGGCGTCGGCGCTGATGGTCGGCATCGCCCTGGTCACCGGCGTGAACGTGGTACTGACCTCGGCGACGGCGAGCTTTCAGCGCACCGCCGGCGACTACTACCGGGCCGACCTGATCGTCAGCGACACCACGAGCAGCGGCCGCCCGCAGACGTTCGACCCGGCGATCCTGGACCGGGCCCGGGCGCTGCCCGGCGTGGCGGCGGTCGTCGGGGAGTACCCCGACCTCGTCGTGATCGACGGCCACCGCGGCTCCGTCACCGCCGTCGACGACCCCGCCGCCTGGGCGTCGATGGTCCACGTGACGCTGCGCAGCGGCACGCTCGGCCCGCTCGGCCCGGACCAGTTCGTCGCCGACGCCGGCAGCGCCGCCGAGCAGGGCCTGCGGGTCGGCTCCCCGGTGCGGTTCACCTTCGCCAGTGGCCGGCAGCGCACCCTGACCCTGGCCGGCACCTACTCCAGCGACTGGTCGGACGGCTGGATCCTGCCCGGCTCGGTGGTGCCGGAGCTGTCCCGGCCGCAGCCGACGATGGCGCTGGTGCGTCTCTCCCCCGGCGCGTCCGTGGACGACGCGCGGCACCGGATCGGCGCGCTGCTGGCCGACAGCCCGGAGATCGTGGTCAGCGACCGGGCCGGCTTCGTCGGCATCGTGACCGGCGTCTTCGGCACGGTCCTGGCGCTGCTGCAGGTGCTGCTGGGGCTGGCGCTGCTGATCGCGGCGCTGGGCGTGGTCAACACGCTGGTGCTGTCGGTGCTGGAGCGGACCCGGGAGCTGGGCCTGCTGCGCGCGATCGGCCTGGACCGCCGCCGCACGGTGTGGATGGTCGCGGCCGAGGCGATGGTCATCTCCATCTTCGGCGCCGCGCTCGGCCTCGCCGTCGGCGTCGGTCTCGGCGCCGCGATCGGCCGGGCGCTGCACGGCGAGGGCGTCACGCACCTGGCCCTGCCGTGGGCGTTCATGGGCCGCTACCTGCTGCTCGGCGCGGCCGTCGGCGCCCTGGCGGCGGTGCTGCCGGCCGTGCGGGCCGCCCGTACCGACGTGCTGCGGGCGATCTCGCACGAGTGACCGCTCAGGCTGGGCGGGCGTGGATGGCGAGGAAGTCGTCGACGGCCCGCCCGGCCTCCGCGGCGCCGTCGGCGGCGATGGTCAGCAGGGCCGTGCCGTGCAGCGAGCCCGGAACCAGCGTCAGCGTGCGGTTCGCGGCCGGGGTGGCGTCGCTCAGCGCCCGGGCCGAGGCGGCGTACTGGCTGTCGCCGGTCGCCGCGACGTACAGCACCGGTGCGTTGATCTTCGGCACCGCCGGCAGGGCGTTCTCGCCCGCGTACCGGTCCGGGGCGGACAGGCTGATCACCGCGGCCGGCGGCGGCTCGAGCCCCGCGGCGGCGACCAGGCTGGCGGTGCCGCCGCGGGACGCCCCGACGAGCACCACGTCACGGCCGCCCTTGGCCCGCGCGAACGCGGCGGCGGCCGCGACGTCGCCGGAGTTGGTCGCGGCGCCCGGCCGCCCGGAGCGCCCCTCGCCGTGGAAGTCGAAGGCGAGGACGCGGTACCCGGCATCGGCCTCCCGCTTGGCCCAGCCGAGCCAGGAGCAGCCGGTGGCGCTCGCCTGCGGCGCGAGCACCAGCGTCACCTGCGCCCGACCTCCGCCGAGCAGGTACGCGGCCAGATACGTCCCATCCTGCCCGGCGAACGCCACCTGCTTGTCATTGAGCTCCGGGTCGGCGCACAGCCGATCGGCCGGACTCGGCGCCGGCGGTGGCGCCGCTTTCACCGGCGCTTTCGCGCACGCGGAGAGCAGCAGCAGGCAGAGGACCCCCGTGACAAAACGCATATCGATGCGACCAACGAGACGCCGATCCGGTTGCATCACCAGACCATGGTGACCTCGTTGCGATAGTTGACGTACCCGGCCCGCAGGAACGCCTCCGCCATCGGCACGTTGGTCACGTCGGTGGTGGCCCGGATCCGCGGCGCCGCGCCCGGCGGCTGGGCGGCGAGCACCCGCGTGCCCTCGGCGAGCACGTCGTCGATGTAGCCGCGGCCGCGGTGCCCGGGCAGCACGCCGATGTAGGCGATGATCAGTCCGTAGTCGTTGCGCGCCGGGAAGACGAACCCGACCGGGTCGCCGCCGGGCAGCGTCGCGACCCGCCACCAGTCGCGCGGGCTCGGGTACCGCGCCAGCTCGCCGTGCAGGTGCGCGGCCGCGACGTCACCCGCGGCGTGTCGGCGCAGGTCGGCCCGGCTGTGCGCGTCGAGGGTGCCTTCGAGCGCCGCGGTCAGCAGCGCGAGGGCTTCGCCCGTACCCCCGAAGCTCCTGAATTTCAGGCGGCCCGAACCGGCGGGCAGCGGCGCGCCGCGGCGCCACTCCATGTTTCGCCGCTCCACGAGCGGCCGTGCGCCGAGCCGGCCGAGCACCGCCATGCGCGCCTCGACGTCGCCCGGATCGTCGCGCCAGCCCGCCGGCACGAACCGCATGTACTCCGGCGGCGTCCCGCCCACCGCCGCGAGGGCCGTGCGCACGAGCTCCTCGGCCGCAGCGTCCCCGCCGACGACGAAGTCGAGGATGTCCATGAGGTGGGGCTCGGCGGCTCCGGCCCGCGACCACCAGGCGACGCGCGCCACGAGCCGCCCCTCGTCGAGCGCCACCCACATCCACCCGGTCCGCCGCCGCCCACCGGCGAGGTCGTCGGGTATCTCGTCATTCAGCGTGTACGGCAGGCTGAGGAACAGGTCGAGCTCATCCGGCCCGGCGATCGGGCGGAAGGTCAGTGCCATGCGCGGCTCCAATGCTGGGCGCCCGTCCACTGCGGGAACCGGGCGCGTGCTGCTTCGCGGACATCTCCGGCTCCTCCTTCCTGGCGCTCATCCGCCGCCGCCGATGGTCTTACCGGCTCTTCGCTCGCCCGGCAACGGCTTTTCGCATGATCCCGGAGAGATTTGTTCGCTCGCGCCACCGCCGGAAGTGCAGTGGATAAGTCACGACGCCTGGTGGCGTCATGACTTATCCGACATTTCGCCTGTCAGGAGATAAATTCGGTGGGAAGCGCTGCCCGCCCGCGCGAAGCGCCACCCGCTGACGTGGTGCACGAGGGCAGCGCCCGATCGTGGTGGTTCCCGTCGGGCAGATGCCGTTGCAGGCTGGTGTCGATGGCAGCCGGTGGGGCAAGACCGGTCATCGGCACCGACCCTTTGGCGGCGCGGCGGGGCGGACGCTGCGGATGTCGCACCCCGTCGGGCGGACCATCCGATCTGCGCGGCCGGGGGCGGACGGATGTTTCCGTGATCATGATGCGCGCGGTGGTCGCGTACCGGGTTTGCCATGATCCCGGAGACTTGTGGTACATGGGGGTACATCACCACTCCGTGATCATGAAAAACCGTTGGTGTCGGTGGCGGGTTGTGCATGATCGCGGAGACTTCCGGTCGCTGCGCCGCGCTCCGCGGCGGCCAGCGCCCGGCGGGTGGGACCCGATCGTCGACAGCGCCCCGCCCAGCGCGTCGGGCCTCGGCGGTACTGCTGCGCACCCTCCCGCCGCGGCGCGCGGGCGAGCCGGGCGCCTGGCCGCCGATGCGCGCGATGATCCGCGAGGGATGGCGGTTCGTGGCCCGGCACCCGGTCATGGCGCCGGGCATGTGGACGGCGACCGCGGTCAACTTCGTGTGCGGGGCGCAGCTCGCGCTGTTCCCGCTGTACCTGGTCCGCGACCTGCACACCCCGCCCGGCGCGGTCGGCGCGCTGCTGGCGGTCGAGGGCGCCGGCACCCTGGCCGGCGCCGCGCTGACCCCGCGGATCACCGCCCGCCTCGGCACCGCTCGCGCGCTCGTGGTGTCCTCCTTCGTGGCGCTGCTGGGAGCGATGATCATTCCCGTGGGTACCGCCTGGGCCGCCTACGCCGCCTTCGTGCTGGGCAACGTGCTGTTCGCCGGCGGCGTGGTCGTGCTCAGCGTCACCACGCGCACCTACCGGCAGCTGGCCACCCCGCCGGAGCTGCTGCCGCGGGTGGTGGCCACGGTCCGCTTCGTCTCCTGGGGCGCGATCCCGGTCGGCGGCGTGCTGGCCGGCCTCGCCGCCGACGCGGCCGGGGCCCGCGCCGCCCTGTTCGCCTTCGGCGCCGCGGCCGCGCTCGCCCCGCTGGCCCTGCTGCGCTCCCCGATCCGCCGGCTGCGCGACCTGGCCGACCTCGCCGGCACGGCGCTACCGGCCACCGGCTGACGCGCGACTCACACCGGCTCGCGCCGTTCGGCGCGCAGCACGGTACCGAGGTGGTCGGCGGCCCCGCACAGCGCACCCACGGCGTCGGCGACCACCGCGTCGCCGGTGCCGTGGTCGCGCCCGCGCACCGCGAGCAGCTGGATCAGCACGCCCAGGGTGGTGGCCACGGCGTCGTCGACCGGGTCGGGCCGGCGGCCGCGCTGCCGGGTGACGCTCTGCTGCACCCAGGCCAGCCGCGCCGCCTGGAGCCGATCGGTGGGCCCGGCCCCGGCCGCGTCCCGGTCCGCCTGCCAGTGCAGGTCGGCCCGGTCCTCGACGTCGAGCCCGGCCAGTGTCTCCAGGGCCTCGAGCCGATCGACGAGCGCCGCGGCGATGTGCGCCAGCAACTCCGCCCGGCGCCGATCGTCGGCGTGGTCCTTCATGATGTACAGCGGGTCGCCCGGGATCCCCAGGATCGTCATCACCCGCAACAGGTCCTCGGTGCTGGGCAGCGGTGCCACCCGGCCAGCGTAAGCCCCCCGCATCCGCCGCGGCCTGTGAGGAATCGCGCCTTCCCGGGCCACCGACCGCCAATACCGTGAATCGTCAACAATGGGACCGGAGAGAGGGCCGTCGTCGGCCCGCACCAGGTTGCACCGTAGGCTGTGTCGAATTCGTGGCGGCGGAGCCTCCCGCCGACCCGATACCTTCCTGTGCATAGGAGGTGGGCACGGTGTCGCAGGGTGCGAACGGGGAAGACGAGTTAGGCCGTCGAAATGCCTGGCTGTACTACTTGGTCGTGGGCGGCCTCGGCATCGTGCTGCTGCCCTTCACGGTAGCCCAGCACACCGAGATCTGGCCGGTGCTCGCCGCGCTGGTGCTGGTCGTCGTGACCGCGGTGGTGAGCGGTGTCACCATGCTGCGCCGGCCGAAGCCGCATTCGTTCGCCGTCCGGCCCGGCGAGTTCGTCGCGCCGCCGGCGTATTTCCAGCTCGCCGCCAACGCCGCCGCGATGCCGCCGATCGTCGGTGTCCTGCTGGGCATCTGCTACGACGACGAGTCGTGGGGCGTGTTCACCTGGATGCTGTTCGCCGTCACGCTGGCGTTCGCCTACGCCGTGGTCTACACGCTGGTCATGCTGGTGCGGGGCACCGGCCGGCTGATCCTGCGCCCCGACGGCCTGACCGTCGTGGACAGCCTGGCCACCTTCGACGTGCCGTGGGAGGCCATCATGACCGGCCCGCTGCCCACGGTCTTCGGCGTCGGCCGGATCGGCGTGCTCTGGCCCGAACTGGTCCGGGTGCACGGCCTCGGCCGCAAGCGCAACGTGCAGCGGATCCAGTTGCAGCTGCAAACCTCGACCGTGCACCGGGAGTTCCTGCACGACACGGTCAACCACTACCTCAACCACCCGGAGGACCGTTCGTCGATCGGCACCCGGGAGGGCCAGGACCGCCTGTTCGGCGCCCTGCACCTGCAGGTGTCCGGCTGACCGGGCCGAGCCGGCCGGCGTAGGGCCGCGGCGGCCCGCGGTCAGGCGGCCATGCCGAGGGAACGCAGGTGGCGGGCCTCGCGGGCGGAGCGGGCCAGGGCCTGGCTGGTGCGCGGGCCGGCCACGCCGTCGACGAGCAGGCCGGCGCGGGCCTGGAAGCGGCGCAAGGCCTGGCCGACCTCGGCGTCGAACGCGCCCGGGCGCAGCAGGCCGACGTCGGCGAGCAGGGCCCGTACCTCGCGCGGGTCGGCCGGGGGCACGGCCTCGCCGGTGGCGCTGACGGTGCCGGCCAGCGCGGCGCCGACGACGGTGAAAATGCGGCGTACGGTCATGGTTCGAGTGTCCGGCCCCCGGGCCCGGGCGTCGTCAGGGGAAACCCCGCGAAGCTACCCCGAATTTCCCGGTTCGAGGTTTCCCGGTTCGAGACTTCCCGGTTCGAGGTTTCCCAGTTCGAGCGCGGCGCGGACCGGGTCGTCCTGGAAACGGCTGGCGAACGCCTCGCGCAGCGTCCAGCCGGCCCGCAGCAGGGCCCGCTGGCGTTCCAGGTGCGCGGCGTCGCCGTCGGGGTGCGGGGCGCAGAGATAGCCGACGCCGTCCACGACGAGGTCGACGGACCACTGCCCGACCCCGTAACCGACCCGCACGTCGCGGCCGGCCGCCTGCAGTTCGGTGGCCAGGCGCCGCGCCCACGGTACCGCCGGCGGATCGGCGCCGTCCGGATGCGCCGAAGGGCTCTCGGCGTGCGCCAGGAACTCCGCGACCAGGCCGGTGCCCCCGGTCAGGGACGTGACCACGATCAGCCGGCGGCGGGCGCGGGTGGTCATGACGTTGAACAGGTTCGGGTCGGCGGCGAAGCGCTGCCGGGCCGGGGTGTCGGCGTCGACGAGGCCGAGCGAGACGACCACGATGTCCGCCTCGCCACCCTGGAACGCGTGCACGGTGCCGGAGCGCAGCGCGAGCCGCTCGATCTCCTCGACGCTGAACTCCTGGAGCAGGGCGGCCTCGATCGCGTCGGCCTGGGCGCGGAACGGGGTCACCACGCCGATGCCGGTCTCCCCCGCCGCGGCCAGGTCGCGCACGGTCCGTACCGCCGCGTCGACCTCGGCCCGGTTGACGCCGTCACGGACGGTGGCCTCCGGCACGCGCACGACGTCGATGGCGTCGGTGCCCTCGGCGGCCGGGGTGCGGGTCATCAGCGACAGCCGGCCGGCGTAGAAGCGGCGGGCGGCGAACTCGATGAGGTGCGGCGCGCAGCGGTAGTGCTCGCCCAGCCAGGTCACCGGGGCGGCGCCGACGGCGACGTCGTACGCGCCGCTGCGGCGCACGTCGATCCGGTCCGGCAGGCCGTGGCGGGCCAGGGTGACGGCCACGTCGACGTCGGCGACGAACGACACGAACCGCAGCTGGTTGGGGTCGCCGGCGACCAGCGCACGGCGGGCCCGGGCGAGCACCGGCGCGGCCCGGATCTGGTCGATGTGCGCCGCCTCGTCCAGGATGACCAGGTCGAACAGGCCGGGCGTGGGCGGCAGCAGGTCCTCGACGTCGGCGACCGTGCCGACCCACAGGGGCAGCGCCCGGACCAGCGCCGGGCCGTCGAGCGCGGCGAGCGCCTCCCGGCGGCGGTTGCGGCCGGCCCGCAGCGCGGCGGCCAGGGCGGCGGCGCTGCGCCGGGCGTCGGCGCCCCACCGGCCGGCGGCCGCGGCCGCGTCGCGCATCGCCGCGCCGGCCGCCTCCCGCAGGCGGGCGTCGGCGGCGAGCAGGGCCGGCCATACCGCGGACAGGTCGGTGCCGCCGTTGACCGCGAGGGTGGCCGCGGCGCGGTCGGCCTCGAGGGCCTCCAGCAGGGCGGGCAGCCGGTCCGGCGCGGCGCCGCTGAGCCTCCGGACGCGCCAGTCGCGCAGGTACCGCGCCCGCAGCGCCCGCCGGGCCCGGGCCGCGTCGAAGCCGGAGGCGAACACCCGCGGCGCCTCCGCCCGCAGGCCGGCCAGCAGCGGCTCCCACACGGCCATCGTCGCGGCCCGCCGCTCGACGCACAGCGCCGCGCCGATCCCCCGCTCGAGCGCCTCGACGGCGGCCGCCGCGGCGGCGACCTCGTCGCGGCGGGCCTGGACCTGCTTGGCGGTCACGCCGCCGGGCCGCCCGGCGCCCAGCGCCAGCGCGATCCGGTCGCGCCGCTCGGCGTCGCCGAACAGCACCGGCTCGGCGCCCGGGTACCGGCCGAGCAGCTCGCCGAGCACCTCGGCGGCGTGCGGCGCCTGGGTGGCGACGAGGACCGAGCCGCCGCGGTGGACGGTGTCGAGGGCCGCGGCGACGACGGCGTGGCTCTTGCCGTTGCCGGGCGGGCCGGAGACCACGACGACGCTCTCCCGCCGCGCCCGCCGGACCACGTCGCGCTGGGCCCGGTTGAGCGGCAACGGGGAGTACACCTCCTCCTCGACGGTCTCGGCGGGGACGGGATTCTCGCCGTAGACGCGGGCCAGCGCGGTCTGCTCCAGCCCGGCGCGGGCGGCCCAGGCGCGCAGCGTGTCGCGCAGGCCGGCCGAGGAGACGTCGCGGACCACGTACAGCGCGGCTGCGGCCTGGCCGAGCAGTTCCCCGTCGGGCAGCCGGGCGATCGGGGTGTCGTCGGCGGCGATGCGGTCCGGCTTCAGCCCGGCCGCCTCCGCGGCGGTGCCGACCCAGGCCGCGGTGCCGGTCGCGGCGAGCCAGGCGGCGGTGCCCAGGCCCGGCGCGGACTCCAGCACGGCGGCCAGCTCGCGGTCGCCGATGAGCGGCGTGACCTCGAGGTCGCCGGCCGGCACGACCCGGTGGCCGCGCAGTCCGCCGGCCCGCTCCAGCCGGACCGGCTGGGCGACCAGCGGCAGCCGCAGCTTGCGGACCGACCCGTCGACCTCGGCGGTGCCGAGCAGCCACGCCCAGCCGCGGCGCAGGATCCGCTCGTCGCGGTGCAGGGCGTCGAGCGCGGCGAGCCGGTCGGCGGCCCGCCCGCGCGGCGCCCGGTCGGGCTCGGCCAGCCAGAGCAGCGGCTGGTCGCCGCGGGCGACGTCGAGCACCCGCTCCCGCCCGGCCGGCGCGAGGTCGGCGAGCGCGGCGAGCACCCGGCCCGGGTCCAAGCTCAGCCGACCTCGACGATCAGGCCGGCCCGGTCCAGGCGCGCGGCGGCGAGATCCTCGGCCGGCACGAAGAACGACAGGTTGGCGATCTCGCCCCAGGCGGTGCCGTCCTCGGCGTCGAGCTGCAGCAGCGGGCGGCGGCCGGGCGGGTCGGCGTCGTGGTCGGGCCAGCCGAGCAGCCGGTGGCGCGGCGGCTCGCCGAGCACGTCGGTGAACACTTCGTAGCCCTCCATCGCGCGGCCGAGGTCGGTGTCGGAGTACTCCCGCAGCGCCGGCCCGAACACGTCGGGCAGCGACGGCGCCGCCACCCCGCCGAGCGGCAACGCCGGGATGACCGCGGTGTCCAACGGCGCTTCCCGCTCCGCCGCGCCGCCGGCGACGTGTAGCACCCGGCAGGCGGCGTGGCCGCCGACGTCCTCATACACCACGTCGGCGAACCGGTCGTCGTAGAAGAACAGCAGCTCCCCGTCGCCGGGCAGCGGCCACGCCTCCCGGGGCAGCAACTCGGCGACGGCCGCGCAGTCGATCCGGGCGGCCAGCGTCAGCGCCCCGCCGGGGACGGCGGGCCAGTCCTCGCGCGGCGGGAGGGCCGGCAGCCCGCCGTACCACCCGATCGGCATGCCCTCGCCGACGGCGAGGACCAGGGAAGGCCGGGCCAGCTCGACGACCCGCCGGGCGAACTTGGGCCAGGCGGAGCGCTCGGCGGCCGCGTGGAGCGCGGTCAGGTCCACACCCGCGCATGCTAGCGGTCACCGGCACCCCGCGGTGGGCTCAGTCGTCGGACTTCTTCTTGGTCGTCCGCTTGCGAGCGGCCCGCTTGCGCGGCCTCGGCGCCCCGGAGGCCAGCTTGGTGTACGTCAGCATGTTCGCCAGCCCGATGCCGACCGCGGCGAACAGGACCTGGATGCCCAGCTCCCACCAGCTCCACTGGATCTTCCACACCTTGACGACGGCCTTGTCGTCGAGGTTGACCAGTTCCGCGACCAGCGTCCCGAGCAGCGCCGCACCGACCCCGATCAGAAAGGTGATGAACACGCCGATGTTCTGCTTGCCCGGGAGCACAAGCCGGCCGAGCACGCCGATGAGCAGCCCGATCGGAATCGCGACCCAGAAGTCGTTGATGTGCATGTAGTCCCGCGCTCCCCTCGCGTATGGTCGAACGGGACCGTACACGATCACGTCCGCGGGCCAGAGACGGGTGTCAGTCACCGCGGCCGCCTGGGCAAAAGCAAGAGCCTGACTCGGGCCGCGTCACTTGCAGACCGTTCCTCCCGCGAGACACCGCTCGGGCCTTGACGGCCCTCCCTGCCACCCCCGCGGTGCCAAGCCCCGATAAGTCGGGCGCTCCGCGCCACGACTTATCGGACATATCACGATTTATCTCGATGCGCCCGACTCTCGCCGCGGACGGCCACAGCTCAGGGACGGCCCAGCGCGGCAGCGGCCGACCTCACAACCCGACCCCGCGTCGCCCTGGAACCCCCGCCGCACCGCAACAACGGCTCCCCACCGGCGCCGGCAGCTACGACCGCGGGCGCGGACGCGCCGTGCACTTGGCCTGTGGAGGGAGACGGCGCGGCCGGCAAGGCCCGCGAGATCGCGGCCGGTTTGACGCCCGGCGACGCGGACGCGCCATGCACCGCGGCCGGCTTGCCGCGAGCGCCGCCGCGCAGGACTCAGGGCCGGCCGAGATCGTCTCGCGGAGCGTGGCCCGGCCGACCTCCTGCACACCGAGCAGCGCCGCGCCGTCGCCGCCGCGCAGGACTCAGGCGCGGCCCAGCGTGGCCAACGCGGACGCGCCGCGCACCGCGGCCCGCTTGCCGCCGGCGCCGCCGCGCGCGGCTCAGGGGCGGCCCAGCGTGGCCAAGATCGTCTCGCGGACCGTGGCCCGGCCGGCCTCCTGCGCGCCGAGCAGTGCCGCGTCGTCGTGGATCTGCGTGGCCGCGATGGTGGTGTCCAGCGGCGCCGCCTCCGCCAGCGCGGTGGCCACCGCCTCGCCCAGCAGCGGGCCGCCCGCCTGCCCGACCTCCCCGCCGATGACGACCAGCGGCGGATCGAGCACCGCGACGACCGCCGACAGGCCGACCGCGATCCGACCGGCGAGCACCGAGACGAACTCCCGGGCCGCCGGGTCGCCGCCGCCGGCCCGGGCGACCGCGGACGCCATTGTCCCGGCCGCGCTGGGCGCCGAGATGCCGTGCGCGGCCGCCAGCTCCAGCACGGCCGCGCCGCCGACCAGGTCCTGGAACGAGGCCCGCGCGGCGCCGGGAACGGTCATCGGCATGTACCCGATCTCGCCCGCCCCGCCGCGCGCCCCGCGCAGCAGCGTGCCGCCGAGGTCGATGGCCAGGCCGAGGCCCGCCTCACCGAGCCACAGCAGGGTGAAGCTCTCCGCGTCCCGCCCCGCACCGCGGGCCCGCTCGGCCACGGCGGCGAGGTTGACGTCGTTGTCGACCCCGACCGGCACGCCCAGCCGCCGGCGCAGCTCTTCCACCAGCCCCGGCCGCCCCCAGCCGGGCACCTCGACGTGGTGCAACACGTCGCCGCGCGGGTCGTACGACCCGGCCACCGCGATCTGCACCTGCGCCACCGGCTCCCGGGCGACCCCGGCCTCCTTGCACACCGCCTCGACAGTGTCCACGACTCCGGCGACGGGGTCGGTCCGGGCGAAGTTGACGGAGGACTCCAGCCGCCCCCGCACGACCCCGGCCAGGTCGGTCACGGCCGCCGTCACCGTCGGTGTGTCCGCGTCGCCGCGGTCGCGCACCGAGAGCGCCACCGCGTAGGCGGCGTCGGCGTTCACGGCATACACCTCGGCGTTCGGCCCCGGCCCGGCGCTCATGTACCCGACCACGCTGACCAGCCGCGCCTCGGTCAGCCGCCGCAGCGCCTCCGAGATCGTAGGCTTGGACAGCCCGGTGAGCTCGCGCAGCTCCCCACGGGTCAGCGACCCGCGTTCCAGCACATGACTCAGGGCGGCCGCGTCGTTCATGGCCCTGAGCAGCTTCGATGATCCGCCGAGGTGCGTCATGGTGGCTCGAACCGTATTTGCGCCCTCAACCTGGTGTCAATCACGGATCTGACCCAATCCCCCTTAACCACCAAAAAGGACGCCTCGCCGTCGGCCCACCGCCCAAAATCCCCCACAATCATGCGAAAACCCAACACGACACCAACCCCTCTTCATGATCGCGGAGCCAAAACGCACACATAGCGACATCATCCCTCCAAGATCACCACAAACGAGCCCTCCGGGGACGGACCGGCGCAGCGCCCACCGCAGACGGACCGGCACAGCGCCCATGCGACCGGTCATCGCGACTTGCCGGCCGCAGCCGGAGCGACCGAATCTCTCCGCGATCATGCAGCTCCCACCAACGCGCGGCGCTTTTCTCATGATCACGGAGCCTTGGGGATTTAAGCGCCATCGGTGATCTTGGTTGCGGATCGGTAACGGGGGTGCAAAAAGGGCGGCTGTCTTGGCATGATCCAGATCGACCAAGATCAGGAAACGCCAAGCCAGCCGTTGGAGATCATTGTGCCGCACCCGCTGGGTGTCCCATCATCCGCCCCCGACCAGGCACTGCGGGCGCTGGCCGAGTTCCGCACCGCGGTGTACCGCTGTTTCGGCCGGTGGGCGGACACCCTGTTCGAGCTGGTCGATGCCCTGGCCGGGGGCGGGCGGGTGGGGTCGGTGGCAGAACTGACGTTCGAGCCGGTGCTGCGCCGCGGGCACGGCAGCGTGTACCAGGCCCTGGAACACGGCCAGGTGCACCCGGCCGCGGCGGGGACGTTGCTGGCCGGGCAGGTCCGGCCCGGCCGGGTACTGCTGCTGGGGGTGGACAGCTCGAAGTTCCCCCGGCCGGACACCCGGTACGTCCCGGACATCGGCATGCAGTACGCCGCCGAACGCGACCACACCGGCGGGTCGCCGGCAGTGCCGGGCTGGTCGATGCAGTGGGCCTGCCAGGTCGGCCTCGACACCGGCCCCGGCGCCGCATCCCCCGCGACCGGCGGGGCGGGTGGGGTGGGGCGGGGGTCGTGGGGCCTGCCGGTGGACGTCCGGCGGATCGGCACCGCCGACAACGCCAACGAGGTCACCGCCGCCCAGATCACCGACGTGACCACCCGGCTGCACGCCGCCGGCACCGCGACCGCCGGGGTGCCGCTGGTGTTCCTGCTCGACGCCCGCTACTGCCCGATCTACCTCACCCAGCACCGCCCCGACAGCGCCCAACTGCTCGTGCGGCTGCGCAGCGACCGGGTGTTCTTCGCCCGCCCCCCAGCAAAACGCCCGGGCACGCCCGGCCGGGCCCGCAAACACGGCCCCCGCTTCGCCCTCGACGAGCCCGACACCTGGCCCGCCCCCGACGCCGAACACACCACCACCACCAGCGCCGGCGCCGGCGCCGGCGGCACGGTGCGGACCCGGGCCTGGCACCACTACCACCCCGAACCCCGCCAACGCCGCAAATGGACCGGCACCGACATCATCGAGGGCACCCTGATCCGCCAGGACCACACCACCCCCGCCGGGCGCACCCAAGTCTGGTGGCTGTGGTGGGCCGGCCCGCCAGGCAGCTTCGACCTGCCCATGCTCGCCGAGGCCTACCAACACCGCTACACCATCGAACACGTCTTCCGCTTCGCCAAACAAGACCTCGGCTGGACCCGGCACACCCCCCTCGATCCAGACCAGGCCGAACGGTGGACCTGGCTGGTCGCCCTCGCCCTCGCCCAACTCCACCTGGCCAGACCCCTGGCCGCCGACCGGCGCCTGCCCTGGGAACAACCCTGCCACCCCGACCGGCTCTCCCCCCGCCGGGTCCGCCGGGTATTTCGCCATACTGTCGCCGCCCTGCCCACCCCGGCCCGTGCGCCGAAACCCGCCCGGCCCGGCCCCGGCCGACCCAAAGGATCGACCAACAAGAATCCCCGAACCCGCCAACCCGTGATCAAGAAGGGCCGACCCGCCAACACCGGCCACCCCAAAGGCCACAACCCCAACGCCACAACCAAACCAAAGACTTAAATCCCCAAGGAGCCTTAAGGTACCCGTGGGTACATCGACCTTCCGCGATCATGAAAAACCCGTGTGCGCACGGCGATTCGCGCATGATCGCGGAGAGTTCCGGTCGCGGTGCCCGATACACGGCCGGAGCCAAGCCGATCGAGGGGCCCGCCCGAAGGCCAAAGCCCGCTCACCCTCCGCCGAATACCCGCATAGACGACATTCCGCCTGTCAGGCGAAAAGTCGGATAAATCCGGGCACGGAGTGTCCGGATTTATCCGGACATACAGCGGTGGCAGGGCGGCTGGCGGAGAGGGAACGTGGGATGTGAGGGGGTGCGTCATGCTGCTGGAACACAATCCGATCGTGGTCGGCGTCGACGGGTCCACCGCGGCCCTCGGCGCCGTGCGGTGGGCGGCCGACGAGGCGGCGCGGCACGGGCGGGTGCTGCGGATCGTGCACGCCATGTCGTGGGAAGGGACGGCCGACAGCCAGGGGCTCGTGCTCGACGCCGCCGTCGAGGCGCGCGACTGGCAGCCCGGCATCGCGGTGGAGACCATGACGGTCGGCGGGTCACCGGCGCGCGTGCTGCGGGAGCAGTCGCGCACGGCGGCGCTCGTGGTCATCGGCGGGCGGGTGCACGACGGGGGGTTGTTCGACGCCTCGGTCGGCGCGCACCTCGCCAGCTACGCGCACTGCCCCGTGCTCGTGGTCAACAACGGCTGGCGCTGGGCCGATCCGATGTCCGCGCTGCCCCGGCACGCGCCGGTGGTGGTCGGGGTCGACGGGTCGCCGTCCAGCCAGCGGGCGCTCGTCTACGGCTACGGCGAGGCGGCGTCCCGCCACGTGCCGCTCATCGCGCTGCACGCCGGGCGGCTGCGGCCGCACGAGGTGGTCGCCGCCGAGATGGAGCCGTGGCTGCGCCGGCATCCGGAGGTCGAGACCCGCTTCGACTGCCGCGACACCGGCGTGCTGGAGACGCTCACCGAGGCCGCCCGCACCGCGCTGATGCTGATCGTCGGCGCGCACCGGGTCGGGTGGTACGAGCAGCCCCACCCCAACCCGGTGACCCAGATGGTCGTGCAACACGCCGCCTCGCCGGTCCTGGTGACCCGGAGCGTCTGAACCGGCACAACGGCTACGCCGGGACGGGGTCGAGGCCGAAGGCGCCGCCGGGGCGGCAGCGGGACAGGCGGCGGGCGGCCAGCCACACGCCGCGCACCGCGCCGTGGCGCTGGATGGCCTCGGCCGCGTAGTGCGAGCAACTGGGCGAGAACCGGCAGCAGGGTCGTTCCCGCTTGGCGCTGACCTCGCGCTGGTACCGCCGGATCGCACCCACCAGCGGCCCGTCCGCCGACGCCGCCGAGCGCGGCGCCCGGGCCACCGTGAACAGCATGCTCGGCAGGGTCATCAGCCCCAGCATCAGGCAGCTGCCGTCGATCGCCTCGCCGATGCAGCAACCGGCCTCGAGCAGGCAGGCGTCGCGCAGGCAGCTGTTGCCTCCGCCGCCGTAGTCGCGTTGCCGGGCGTACCGCCGGCCCCTCCATCGATTTCGCATGACTCCAGTGGTAGCGCTCCGGCGCCACCAGTAAGGGAAACCCCCGGCTCAGCTGGCGCTGCCCTCGCGCGCCTCCTGGAACACGCCGTCCGCGGCCAGCTCCGACAGCACCGCGTTGAGCTCGTCGATCTGCTCGTCGGTGTTGGCGGCGGTCATCTGCACCCGGAAGCCGACCTGGTCGCGGGGCACGCCCGGATACGGCGCCAGGGTCACGAACAGGCCCCGCCGCCACAGCCGGTCGGACACCTCGACCAGGTCGCGGTCCAGCGCGATCGGCAGCTCGATGATCGGGGTGTCGTCGGTGTTGGGGGTGAAGATGCCCAGGCCGCGGACGTGGCCGAGCACGCGCATGGTCATCCGGTAGAGCTCGGCGCGCAGCTTGTCGCCGCGCTCCTCGTTGACGTCGAAGCCGGCCAGCACGGTGGCCAGGGACGCGACCGGGGACGGGCCGGAGTACAGATACGGCGCGGCGGCGGCCTTGAGCCGGTTCTTGAGGACGGTGGGCACGGCGAGGAAGGCCAGCAGCGACGAATACGCCTTGGAGAAGCCGCCGACGAGCACCACGTCGTCGTAGCTCTCCCCGAAGTACCGCACGATGCTGTTGCCGGACGTGCCGTATGGGCTGGTCTCGTCGTCGCGCCGGGCGCCGATGACGCCGAAGCCGTGCGCGTCGTCGACATAGAGCACGGCGCCGTAGGAACGGCACAGGTCGAGGTACCGCGGAATCTCGGGAATGTTGCCGGTCATGCTGTTGACGCCGTCCATGCACACCAGCACCGGTCCGCCCGCCGCGGCGGCGCCGGGCAGCAGCTCGGCCAGCTCGTCGAGGGTGTGGAACCGGGACAGCTCGGCACCCTGGGCGCGGGCGAACACGCAGCCGTCCCAGATGGTCTTGTGCGCCCGGGCGTCGACGAGGACCGTGCCCTCCCGGGCGAGCACCGGGATCACGGAGAGGTGGATCTGCGTGATCGTGGGCAGGACCAGCGCGTCGGGCGCGCCGAGCAGGCCGGCCAGCCGCCGCTCGATGCGCGGATACAGCGCCGGGTTGCCCAGCATCCGCGACCAGGACGGATGGGTGCCCCACCGGCGTAACTGCTCCTCGACCGCGCCGATGATCTGCGGCTCCAGGTCGAAGCCCAGGTAGTTGCAGGAGGCCCAGTCGGTCAGCCAGTGGCCGCCGACGCGGATCCGCCGGCCGTCGATCTCGTCGATGACGGCGTCGTAGAAGCGGGTCTCGGCGCGGAGGCGGGCGATGCCGCTATAGCGGGGGTCACGGTCGACCCCGGTCGCGAGCTGCTCGGTATGCACGTGTCCCCCCGGATCTCTCAGGCCGCGGTGCGGCCTCCCCGTTGAGACCCCGAAGCATCGTCCGACAACCATTCACTCGCGTCACCGTAGCTCAGCGGTCGCGAGAACAAGTAACCTTGACCGTGGTCACAGCCCATCGACTTGAGCAGTTCCCGCTCCGCACCGGTCTCGATGCCCTCGGCCACGACCTGCAGCTTCAGGATGCGGGCGAGCTGGACGATCATGTCGACGACGGCGTGCTGCTCGGCCGAGGAGACGACCGTGTCGATGAAGCTCTTGTCCAGCTTCAGCACGTCGACGGGCAGCCGGCGCAGGTACGACAGCGATGAGAAGCCGGTGCCGAAGTCGTCGATGGCGATGCGTACCCCGGCCTGCCGCAGCGCCTCGAGCTCGGCGGTCACCTCGCCGTCGTCGTGCAGCAGCAGGCTCTCGGTCATCTCCAGCAGCAGCCCGCCCGGCGGCAGCCCCATCCGGTCGATCTCGGCCAGCACCCACTGGGCGAAGTCCGGCGTGCGGAACTGCCGGGCCGAGACGTTGACCGAGACGTAGATCTCCTCGTCGGGGTAGGAGATGCGCCACTGCGCGGCCGACTTGATCGCGTTGCTGAGCACCCACCCGCCCAGCGGCACGATCAGCCCACTCTCCTCGGCCACCGAGATGAACTCGTCCGGCGGGACCGGGCCACGGGTCGGGTGGTTCCAGCGCACCAGCGCCTCGAAGCCGCGGGTCCGGTCGTCGGCCAGCGTCACGATCGGCTGGAAGTGCAGCAGGAACGCCTCGTCGGCGATGGCCCGGTCGAGGTCGGCGCGCAGCTTGTGCCGCTCCACCACGGCGCTGTGCAGCGACGACTCGTAGCGCCGCCAGCGGTCCCGGCCGGCGTCCTTGGCGACGTACACCGCCAGGTCGGCGTGGCGGAGCAGGTCCTGCGCGCTTTCCGCCTCGGCGGTGGTGGCCACGCCGATGCTGGCCGTGGCGGTGACGGTACCGTGCGCCAGCTCGAACGGCGGCTTGAAGCTCTGCAGCACCCGCTCGGCGACCCGCTCCACGTCGGCGGGCGTCCCGGCCCGGCGCACCAGCGCGGCGAACTCGTCGCCGCCCAGCCGGGCCACCGTGCCGGCCGCGCCGTAGGAGCCGTCGACCGCCCGCAGCGCCTCGGTGAGCCGCTGCCCGACCGCGACCAGCAGCGCGTCGCCGGCGCCGTGCCCGAACGTGTCGTTGACCACCTTGAAGTCGTCGAGCTCGACGATGAGGACGCCGACGGTCGCGCCGGTCTCCGCGCCGGAGGCGACCGCCTCCTGGACCCGGGTCAGGAACACCTCGCGGTTGGGCAGGCCGGTGAGCGCGTCGAAGGTGGCCCGCTGGTACAGCTCGGCCTGCAGCCGGCTCCGCTCGGTGACGTCGCGCAACGTGACCACCACCCCTCGCACGGTCGGCTCGTCGCGCAGGTCCCGGAACGTGGCCTCGACCAGGGCGGGCCGCCCGTCGGCGCCGGTGACCTGCAGGTCGTCGCCGGGCCGGTCGGCGCCGCCGGTGCGCACCTCCTGCAGCCGGCGGGCCACCTCGGCGACACCGCCGGCGGCGAACGCGTCGGGCAGGGCGGTGCCGACCAGGTCCGTGCCGAACAGCACCTGCGCGGACGGGCTCGCATACTGCACGAGGTCGTCGGCGGCCACGATGAGGATGACGTCGGTGGTGTTGAGCACGAGGGTGCGGAAGTACGCCTCGCTGTTGCGCCGCCCGATCTCCTCGCCCAGCGCGATGCGCTCCAGGGCCATCGCCGCCTGGGTGGCCAGGATCTGCGCGGCGTCGGTGAGCCCGACCAGCCCGACCTCGCCCGCGGCGACGTAGAGCGCCCGCTCGGCGGCCCGCCCGTCGGCCAGGGCCAGCGGGCAGCACAGCGTGACCTCGAACTCGCCGAGCGCCTCGGCGAGGGCCGGGTCGAGCGAGGAGGTGTACGGCATCGACACCCTCTCGCCCAGCGCCGGGCCGAGCGCCACGGCGTGGGCCCGCCCGGCCGGCAGCAGGTCGGCGACCGCGTCGCGGACCGTGTCCAGCACCGCGCCCTCGTCGGTGGCCATGAGCAGCGCGGCGCCGGCGCTGCGCAGCCGCCGCTCGCGCTGGACGGTGAGCCGCTGTGCGCGCACGGCCCGGCCCAGCCGCAACAGGACCAGACCGGACAGCAGCGCCGACACGGCGGCGATCGCGACGGCGTCGCGCACCTGGCCTCCCCGCATCTCGACGAAGAGCACGACCGGGGCGATGAACAGCGACAGGCCGAGCAGCAGCAGCCGCCCAAGCCGCTCGTCGCCGGCGCGCTGCACCTGCGGCTCGGTGAGCTGCCGCATCGAGGGGTGCAACGCCGCGCCGCCCCACAGCGCGTAGAACGCGGCCCAGCCGATGTCGATCGGGCCGCCGGTCGCCCAGTCCCCCGAGAGCTGGCTGAGGCCGTACCCCACGTCGGAGGCGAGCAGGCCCACCCCGCCCACGGCCAGCAGCGCGACGGCGGTGTTGAACCGCACCGAGGCGATCAGCCGCGCGCCGACCAGCAGCACCACGATGTCGGCCAGCGGGTACGCGATCGAGATGCTGCGGTCCAGCGGGGACATCCCCGGGTTGTCCACGTAAGGGCGGATCAGGAAGATGTACGACAGCAGGCCCAGCCCGGCGGTCAGCGTGATCGCGTCGAACAGCCCGGCCGGGTCGCGGCGCACGACGCCGAGCCGGTAGAGCCAGGCCAGCGCGGCCGCGATCAGCACGTACATCGTCAGGTAGAACCCGTCGGCGACGGACGGGAAGCCGGAGCGGTGCAGCAGCCGGGTCAGCACGTCGGCGGCCAGGTCCCCGGTGATGAAGCACGCGACGGCGCCGGCCAGCAGATACCACGGCGCCCGGCGGCGCGGGCGGTGCAGGTGGACGCCGCCGAGGATCGCCGCGACGCTCGCGTAGCCGATCGCCGACCACAGCAGCGGGTGCAGCGCGGGCAGCGCGAAGTTGGCGGTCACGAGGACCACCATCGCTCCGGCGTAAACCGCCAGCACCCGCCGTGCCGACCCGCTCACTCGCAGCTGCCCTTACCCGATTCCCTTGTGCTGTCCCGCGTTTGCCCGCGGCGAGGCAGACGCTACCCAGTTCATTGCCGAATGAGGAGTACCTGGCAGGATCGTTCCGAGCGGCCCGCACGACGTTTTTCACGTCAATTGCGCATTTGGCGGTTTAGATGGTACTGCCCGATGCCCGTCACATCTACGCCGCGCAACCATCTCATTTACGCTCGGCAACCGACTTTGCGATTCATTCACGCAGGGTTCGATCACTGTCCGCTTTGGAACAACTCGGCACGGTGATCATGCAGATGCATTTTGGAGCTACCGCGATGTCCGTCGTGGTCCGGACCGTAACTCCCGTGGCCTCACCGTCCGCGGGTAGTCACGGCCGGCTGGCGCCGCGCACCCGGTGCGCACTACTGGATCGCCGCCAGGAACGCGTCCGCGATCGGGCCGGTCACGTCGGTGCCGGCACCGACACCGGTGACGTACACGCAGTAGGCGACGTCGCCGCGCACCCCGGCGCTCAGGCCGGCAGCGGTGAGCGTGCCGGAGACGGCCGGCCCGGCCGGCCCCGGATCGCCCGGCGCGGGCGTGCGGACCAGGGTGGGCTGCTGCCAGTGGCCGCGGGCGAGCGCGGCGGCCGCGGCCGCGTAGCCGATCGGCGCGGCGACCACGCCGTCCGGGCCGGACCGGCCGGCGAACACGTCGGCGCCGATCCGCCACGGCGCGCCGACACCGAGCGCGGCCGGGTCGGCCGGCCAGCCCGAGGCGGCGCCGGGGACCTCGCCGAGCAGCGCCAGGTCGTAGCCGGCGGCGTCGGGCCCGTTGGCGACGGCGAGCACGGCGCCGTCGCCGATCCGGATCGCGACCAGCGCCGACGGCTTGGCGGTGCCGGCCACGGCCGCGTCGGCGGCCTGCTGGACGCGCGCGTCGATGGTGGTGGCGACGGTACCGCCGGCGGCCGCCGGGGCGGTGAACAGCGGCTCGCCCGCCTGGCCCGAGGCCGGGTCCACCGGCACGACCGAGAGTCCGGGCCGGCCGCGCAGGAGCGTGTCGTACCGCCGCTGCAGCCCGGTCAGCCCCGCGACGTCACCGTCCTTGAGCGAGCCGCCGGAGGCGTCGATGAGCTCCTTGGTGGCCGGCCCGGAGGTGCCCAGCAGCGCCCGGGCGAACGTGCGGGTCAGCGGCAGCGACAGCGACCCGGTGCGGGTCCGCACGCCGTCGGTGCCGGTCAGGTCGCCGGCGACCTCCGTGTAGTCGGTCTTGCGCAGCGTCACCACGTCGACGAACGCGTCGGGCTTGGCCGCCCGGATCCGGGCCGGCAGGCCGGCGAGGTCGACGTCGACCTTCACCGAGCGGAACACCAGCGACAGCCGCTGCACCAGGGCGTCGACGTCGGGGACCCGCTGCGGCTCGACGCCGACGTAGACGACGGGCACGTCGCCGACGATCGCGCTGCCGTCCGCGGCGGTCACCGTGCCGCGCTGGGCCGGGCTGGTGCGCAGGGTCAGCCGCTGCCCGGTCTCCAGGCTCGGGTGGACGGTCTCGGCGCCGAAGTACAGGTGCCAGCGCCCGCCGAGCAGGCGCGCGGCGAGCTTGGTGTCGTACGCCCACGTCCGCCCGTCCGGCAGTGGCCACGACACGCCGACGCTCAGGGACGCGTCGGTGTGGTCGACGGCGGCCTTGCCGTGCGCGGTGAGCGCCGGCCGGCGCGCGGCGAGGTCGCCCTCGGCGCCGGCCAGGGTCGCCTTCGCCTCGGCCGGGTCCAGCGTGCGGCCCTGCGGCGTGAGCAGGTCCGGCAGGCCGGTGAAGTCGGCCTGCCGCCAGGCGCTGAGCAGCGCCGCGAACCGGTCGTCGACCGAGGGCCCGCCGTCGCCGCCGTCACACGCGGCGACGCCGGCCGCGAGCAGGGCCGGCGCGACGAGCAGCAGCAGTATCCCCCGCAGCCTCCGCACGCGCCGACCCTATCCCGGTCATGCCGTCAGCCTCGACACGGAGCGCATCTTGTTCATCGCGTCAAGCGCGGCAACCTTGTAGGACTCCGCGAGCGTCGGGTAGTTGAAGACCGCGTCGACCAGGTAGTCGACCGTGCCGCCGCAGCCCATCACCGTCTGTCCGATGTGGACGAGCTCGGTCGCACCGGTGCCGAACACGTGCACGCCGAGGATCTTCCGGTCGTTCGGCGACACGATGAGCTTCAGCATGCCGTAGGAGTCGCCGATGATCTGGCCGCGGGCCAGCTCCCGGTAGCGGGAGATGCCGACCTCGAAGGGGATGTTGTTGTCGGTCAGGTCGTCCTCGGTGCGCCCGACGAAGCTGATCTCCGGAATCGTGTAGATCCCGATCGGCTGCAGCTCCCCCATCCCGCCCACCGGCTCGTCGCAGGCGTGGTGGGCGGCCAGCCGGCCCTGCTCCATCGAGGTGGAGGCGAGCGCCGGGAAGCCGATGATGTCGCCGACCGCGTAGATGTGCGGCACGTCGGTGCGGAAGTTCTTGTCGACCGTGATCCGGCCGCGCCCGTCGGCGGTGAGCCCGGCCTTGTCCAGCCCGAGCAGGTCCGACGCGCCCTGGCGGCCGGCCGAGTACATGACCGTGTCGGCCGCGATCCGCTTGCCGCTGGCCAGCACCGCGACGGCGTGCCGCCCGTGCCGCTCGACGGCCGCGACGGACTCGCGGAAGCGGAACGACACCGACAGGTCCCGGAGGTGGTACTTCAGCGCCTCCACGATCTCGAGGTCGCAGAAGTCGAGCATGCGGTCGCGCCGCTCGACGACGGTGACCTTCGTGCCCAGCGCCGCGAACATCGACGCGTACTCGATGCCGATGACGCCCGCCCCGACCACGACCATGGAGCTCGGCACCTTGTCCAGGTTGAGAATCCCGTCGGAGTCGATGATCGTGACATCGTCGAAGTCGACGCTCTCCGGCCGCGCCGGCCGGGTACCCGCCGCCACGATGATCTTCTCCGCGGTCACCTCCGACTCGCGCCCCTGATCGTCCTCCAGCGCGATGGTGTGCGGGTCGACGAACCGGCCGGTACCCTGCAGCAGCCGCACCCGGTTGCGGGCCAGCTGGCTGCGGATGACCTCGATCTCCCGGCCGATGACGTGCGTGGTCCGGGCCCCGAGGTCGCCGACGGTGATGTCCTCCTTGACGCGGTAGCTCTGCCCGTACATCTCCCGCTGGTTGAGGCCGGTCAGGTAGAGCACGGCCTCACGCAGTGTCTTGCTCGGGATGGTGCCGGTGTTGATGCAGACCCCGCCGATCATGTTGCGCCGTTCGATGACGGCCACCTGCCGGTCGAGCTTCGCCGCCGCGATGGCGGCCTTCTGCCCGCCCGGGCCGGAGCCGAGGACGAGGACGTCGAAGTCGTACATGGTCCACAGTGTCCCGGCACGCCCGGCGGCCGTAAAGATGCATACGGTTATGGTCGTCGCCGTGAAACGACTTCTTCAGCGGGTGGCAACACGCCTAGGCTTGCGCCGCCCCCAGCCGGCCCCCGCCCCGAAGCCCCGCCCCGCCCCTCCGAAGCCCGCACCCCCGAAGCCGGCACCGCCGAAACCCGCCCACCCGATCCCCGGCCCGCCCCCGAAGCACGAGACGCAGAAGCTGCTCGCGTACTCCCCGAAGCTCGACGGCGACGCCGACCCCGGCGAGGTAGTGTGGACGTGGGTTCCCTACGAGGAGGACCCTACCCAGGGCAAGGACCGCCCGGTCCTGGTCGTCGGCCGCAAGGGCACCGCCGTCCTGGCCTTGATGCTGTCCAGCCAGTCCGACCGCGACGGCCAGCACAACTGGTTCGCCCTGGGCCCCGGCACCTGGGACCGCGAGAAGCGCCCAAGCTGGGTCCGCCTGGACCGCGTCCTGACCGTCGACGCCGACGGCATCCGCCGCGAGGGCGCCATCCTCGACCGCGCCCGCTTCGACAAGATCGCCACCGAACTCCGCTCCGCCTACGGCTGGTCCTGACCCCCTCCCAACCGCCCGCCTGCCGCGCCGTCCCTCCGACCCCCGGCTGCGCGGCCAGGTCCGGCGCGGCCCGTCCCGGCACGGCCCGGCCCGGCCCGGCACGGCCCGGCACGGCACGGCACGGCCCAGTCCGACCCGGCGGCGCGGGCATGACGGGCACAGAACCGGCCAACGCTGGGTCACCTCCGGCCCAGCCCGAGGCCACGCGGCCGCCGCAATGAACGACAAAAGGCCCAGAAACCGACAAATGCGGAAAAATCACGACGTTTCTCGGCGTTGTGGCTCAGCGGACGCGGCTGGAGCGGACGAATCTCTCCGAGATCATGCGGCCCCCGCCGACGTGCGGCGGGTTTCTCATGATCGCGGAACCTTCAGGTACCTATGGGTACATCGACCTTCCATGATCTGTGAAAACGCGTGGTACGAGGACGACTTCGGCATGATCCTGGAGAGTTCCGGTCGTGATGCCCGTCGCCGAACGTCAGGGGCGGACCGGCGCCGCGGGCAGCATGGCCGCCAGTTCCCCGCGCAGCACCGCCGCCGCCGTGTCGAAGTCGGCCGTCTGCGTCGCCTCGCCGGAGCGGTCCTCCACCCGCCAGGTGCCGTCCGCCGACGAGGACAGCGTGACGCTGGCCGGCTGCAGGCCGCGCTCGAAGTCGGCGGTCGACGCGGCCGTGAAGGTGGCCAGCGCCGGGCGGTGCCGGTGCAGGAACCGGTCCGCCACCGCCAGCAGCGGCTCGGCCGGGTCGGCGCCGGGCGCGATCGGCGTGATGTCGTAGCAACGGTACGCCCGGGCCACCACCAGCACCCGGATCCGCTCCGCGTCCAGCAGCAGCGCCCCGTCGGCGTGGTCGTCGGCGGTCAGGCCCACCTGCACGAACGCGCGCGGGCGGTGCAGGCCCGCGGCGACCGCGGCGACCGCGGGGGCGAGTTCGAGCCGGCTGCCGTCCACCGGGGCGGCCAGGTGCCGCAGCAGCAGCGAGCCCAGGCCGGCACTGAGCACCGCGTCGGCGCGCTCGGCGTCGGAGAGGCCGAGCAGCCGCGGCGTCTCCCCCGGCCGATCGCCGCTGGCCAGCAGGAACGACAGCTCCGCGGCGGTCATGCTGAGCTGTTCGGTGGCGGTACCGTCCATGGTGTCCATCCCGTAGCAGGCGTGGTGTAACGGCGCGGCGCCCCGCCCCGCCGTTTCCGGTTCGGCGCGGGTACACCGCGTCGCAGTGCACAACGCCACCGTGCGCCACGGGTCACGCACCGGATTTCCGGCCGGGCGCGGGATCGCGGCCCAGGCGGGCGGGGTAGCATGCCGCCAGCCCGACGGGAGAGGGACGGATTTGACGCATCGCAGCAGGCCACGGGAGCTCGCATGACCGACGGCATCGCGACCGCCGCCGTCGGCGGGTGCATCGTGGTCACGCCCGCCGGCGCGCTGGACGTGTCCACCTCGCCCGATCTGCACGCCCTGCTGCACAAGACCCTCGACGACGGGGCGACCCGGCTGGTGCTGGACCTGACGCAGGTGGAGTTCATCGACTCCACCGCGCTGCGCGTGCTGGTCTCGATCCACAAGCGGCTGCGGGAGTCCGGCGGGTTCGCCGTGGTCTGCCCGCACGCCCGCCTCCGGCGGATCTTCGACCTGACCGCGCTCGACCGGGTGCTGACGCTGACCGACACCGTCGATGAGGCCCGCGCGATCCTCGAAACCTAACGCGGCTGCAGGGCGCGCGGGTGGCGGATGCCCGGGTGCCCCTCGGGCAGCGACCGGCGCAGCACCCACCAGCTCAGCGCCAGGCACGCGGCGACCAGCGGCCAGGTGAGCACGGTCTGCGCGGCGGCCAGCCAGAGCACGGCGTTGGCCCACCACAGCGGCACGAACACGGCCAGCCGCACGAGGTACTGCCCGACCCACACCCAGCTGGCCCGCTGGTAGCCGCGCAGCAGGTCGGGGTCGGCCCGCCAGCGCGTCTTCTGCCCCAGCACCGTGCCCACCACCAGCCCCAGCAGCGGCCACCGCACCAGGATGCTCGCCACCCAGGCCAGGGCGCTGGCCGCGTTGGTGAGCACCCGCACGGCGAAGAAGTCCGCGGCCCGGCCGGTGCGCAGCGCCACGAGCGCGCCCAGGCACACCACGAGCAGGCTGAACACGGCGCCGATCGGGCGGCGGCCCGCCGCGATCCGCCACCCGGCGACGCCGGCGCCGGCGAGCACGGCCACGCCCGCACCGAGCGGGATCGAACGGCCGCCGGCCAGCCAGCCGGCGGCGAAGCCGATCACCGGTACCGTGGTCTCCACGGCCGACCGCCATCCGCCCAGCAGGTCGCTGAGGGACTCCCCATCTTCACGCGCCATCGTGCCCCGTCCCGATCAGGCAAACGAAGGTAAGCCTGCCCTACATCGGACGGTACGAGCAAGTAACCGGAACGCTCAACGTTATGGTTTCGGCGGCCGAGAAGCACTGACAGAATGCCGACGCAGAGAACGGACAATTAGCGAAAGAATCGGACGCATAATCACCGATGGCCATCGGTTGATGACGTTCGGTCCCGGCATTGCGAAATCGCCATTCGTTCGGGCTATTCCGGCTCGCGACCGGGGTCGATATGGTCCCGCCAGCCGAACCGGAGGTTGGGAAAGATGCGTTTGCGCAGAGCGCGCAGGAATCGGGCGATCGGCGCGATCGCCGCCCTGTTGCTCGGCCTTTTCGTGCTCGTCTCGCAGCCGGCGCCTGCCGTTGCCGACACGTTCGCGAGCCCGGGCTTCACCACCGAGGTGGTGGCCACGTTCGACAAGTACTCGCTGGTCGGTGAGGCGTTCGCGCCCGACGGCCGGCTGTTCGTGTGGACCAAGCCCGGCGTCGTGTGGGTGGTCAAGAACGGCCAGATCCTGTCGACGCCGTTCCTGAACCTGACCGGCAAGGTCAACACCTACGACGACCGCGGCCTGTGGGGCCTCGCGTTCGACCCGGACTTCGCCAACAACGGGTTCGTCTACCTGACGTACGTCTACGAGAACACCAGCAACCCGAACGACTCGGGCCCCAAGACCGCCCGGCTGACCCGGGTGACCGCCAACCCGGCCAACCCCGACGTGTCGCTGGCCGGCAGCGAGACGGTGATCCTGGGCAGCGTCACCACGGCGCCCTGCCCGCCGGCGCCGGCCGACTGCATCCCGGCCGACGGCAGCAGCCACACCATCGGCAACCTGCAGTTCTCGCCCGACGGCACGCTGTTCCTGGGCAACGGCGACGCCGACGACGCCACGCAGGCCGACCCGAACTCGCTGCTCGCGCAGGACCTCAACAGCTACCGGGGCAAGATCCTGCGGATCAACAAGGACGGCACCGCCCCCGCGGACAACCCGTTCTACGACGGCACCAACTCGGTGAAGTCGAAGGTGTACCTCTACGGCGTGCGCAACCCCTTCCGGTTCTCGCTGCAGCCCGGCACCAACCACATCTGGTTCGGCGACGTCGGCTGGAACAGCTGGGAGGAGATCAACGACGGCGTGCCCGGCGGCAACTACGGCTGGCCCTGCTACGAGGGCAACAACCCGCAGGGCAGCTTCCAGGTCCGCTACTCGCAGTGCCAGGCCCTCGCCGCCTCGGCGGTGACCGCGCCGTACCACACCTATGACCACAGCGTCGGCACGGCGGCCATCGGCGGCCCGTTCTACACCGGGACGCTGTACCCGCCGCAGTACCAGGGGAATTTCTTCTTCGCCGACTACTCCGGCAACTACATCAAGCGCGTGACGTTCGACGCCAACCACAACCCGACCGGCGTGCAGCCGTTCGCCACGAACATCGAGGCGCCGGTCTCGCTCGCGGTGGGCCCGGACGGGATGATCTACTACCTGTCGTTCACCACCGGGCAGCTGCGCCGGATCCGGTTCAACGGCCCGTCGGCGACCGCGTCGGCCACGCCGATGTACGGCTACTCCCCGCTGCAGGTGCAGTTCTCCAGCGCCGGGTCGGAGGACGCCGGCGGCGGCACCCTGACGTACCTGTGGGACTTCGGCGACGGCACCACGTCGACCGCCGCCAACCCGGTGCACACCTACACCTCCGCGACGGTGAAGACCTACACCGCGCGGCTGACGGTCACCGGCGCGGGCAGCCTGACCTCGACCGCGACGACGACGGTCACGGTCGGCAGCATGCCCCCGATACCGACGATCACCGCGCCGCTGAACAACACCGTCTACCAGCCCGGCCAGACGGTCAACTACGCGGGCTCCGCGACCGACCCGGACCAGGGCCCGCTGCCGGCCAGCGCGCTGAGCTGGACCGTGCTGCTGCACCACAACACCCACGTGCACACGTTCGTGGGCGGCACCGGCACGTCGGGCAGCTTCGTGGTCGAGGACCACGGCCCGATCGGTACCTTCTCCTACGAGGTCATCCTGACCGCGACCGACAGCAGCGGCCTGACCTCCAGCACCAGCGTGCTGCTGCCGATCGGCTCGGACGCCCAGCCGCCCACCGCCCCGGGCAACCTGACCACGGCGGTCAACGGCTCGCAGGTGAACCTGAACTGGACGGCGTCGACCGACAACGTCGGGGTCACCGGCTACAAGGTGGAGCGCTGCCAGGGCGCGGGCTGCACGAACTTCGCGCAGATCGCCACCCCGACCGGCACCACGTTCGCCGACACCGGGCTGACCGCCAACACCACGTACCAGTACCGCGTGGCGGCGACCGACCCGTCGAGCAACACCAGCCCCTACTCGAACGTCGCGACGGCCACGCTGGGCGGCGCGCCGACCCAGCCGAGCGGCCTGGTCGCCGGCTACACGTTCGACGCGGGCAGCGGCACGGCCCTCGCCGACATCTCGGGGAACAACAACAACGGCACGATCACCGGCGCCAGCTGGGTGGCCGGCAAGTACGGCGGGGCGCTGAGCTTCAACGGCTCGGCGAACGTCGTGAAGGTGCCGTCGTCGGCGTCGCTGAACCTGTCCGCCGGCCTGACCCTGGCCGCCTGGGTCCAGCCGACCGCGTCGCAGCAGGGCTGGCGGACGATCATGCAGAAGGAGGACAGCGCCTGGTTCCTCAACGCGAGCAACGACGCCGGGCCGCTGCGCCCCGCCGGCGGCGTGACGTCGACCAACGGCAGCGACGCCGCGGTGTCGGGCCCGACGGCCAGCCCGCTCAACCAGTGGACGCACGTGGCGCTGACGTACGACGGATCGAACCTGCGCCTGTACGTCAACGGCACGCTGGTGACCACGAAGGCCAAGACCGGCGCGCTGCAGCAGACGACGCAACCGCTGTCGATCGGCGGTAACACGCCCTACGGCGAGTACTTCACCGGGCTCATCGACGAGGCGAGGGTCTACAACCGGGCGCTCACCGCGGCCGAGGTGCAGACGATCATGAACTCGCCGCTGGTGCCGCCGGTGGTGGACACCACGCCGCCGTCGACGCCGACCGGGCTCACCGCGACCGCGGCCGGCGCGACGCAGGTCAACCTGTCCTGGCCCGCCGCGACCGACGACGTCGGGGTGGCCGGCTACCAGGTCGAGCGCTGCCAGGGCGCCGGGTGCACCAACTTCGCCGCGATCGGCACCGTGGGTACCAACGCCTACAGCGACACCGGCCTGACCGCGTCCACGGCCTACACCTACCGGGTGCGGGCCGCCGACTCGGCCGGGAACCTCGGCGGCTACTCGCCGACGGCGTCGGCGACCACGACCGCGGCCGCGGACACCACGGCGCCGAGCGCGCCGGCGGGCCTCGCCGCGACCGTGGCCGGCAACACGCAGGTCAACCTGACCTGGACCGGCTCCACGGACAACGTCGGGGTCACCGGCTACCGCATCGAGCGCTGCTCGGGCGCGGGCTGCACGAACTTCACGCAGATCGCCACGTCCACGACGACGACGTACTCGAGCACCGGCCTGACCGCCGGCACCGCCTACCAGTTCCGGGTGCGGGCCACCGACGCCGCCGGCAACCTCAGCGGCTACTCGAACGTCGCCGCGGCCACGACGACGTCGACGGACACCACCGCGCCGTCGGCACCGGCCGGCCTGGCCGCGACGGCGGCGAGCCCGACGCAGGTGAACCTGTCCTGGACGGCGGCGACCGACAACGTCGGGGTCACCGGCTACCGGGTCGAACGCTGCACCGGGGCCAGCTGCACGAACTACGCGGAGATCGCGCAGCCCACGACGACGACGTACGCCAACACCGGGCTCTCGCCGAGCACGGCGTACCGGTACCGCATCCGGGCGACGGACGCCGCGGGCAACCTGAGCGCCTACTCGTCGGTCGTGTCGGCGACCACGCCGGCGCTGCCCGACTCGACGCCGCCGTCCGCCCCGTCCGGGCTGACCGCGACGCCGAACGGCACGCAGGTGGGCCTGGCGTGGACGGCGTCGACGGACAACGTCAGCGTCGCCGGCTACAAGGTGGAGCGCTGCACCGGCACCGGCTGCACCGACTTCGCGCAGGTGGCGACGCCGACGACGACCTCGTACACGGACACCGGGCTGGTGGCGAACACGACCTACCTGTACCGGGTCGCGGCCACCGACCCCACGGGCAACGTCAGCGCCTACTCGGCGACCGCGTCGGCGACGACGAGCAGCGCGCCGACGCAGCCGACCGGGCTCGTGGCCGGGTACACGTTCGACGCGGGCAGCGGCACCACGGTCGCCGACTCCTCCGGCAACGTCAACACCGGCACGATCACCGGCGCGACGTGGACGACCGGCAAGTACGGCGGGGCGCTGTCGTTCAACGGCTCGGGCAACGTGGTGAAGGTGCCCTCGGCGCCATCGCTCAACGTCACCACCGGGCTGACCCTGGCCGCCTGGATCCAGCCGACCGGCAGCCAGTCCGGGTGGCGCACGATCATGCAGAAGGAGAACGACGGCTGGTTCCTCAACGCCAGCAACGACACCGGCCCGCTGTACCCGGCCGGCGGCATCACGGACAACACCGGCAGCACCGGCTACTGCTCGGCCACGTCCGCGGCGCCGCTGAACACCTGGACGCACGTCGCGCTCACCTATGACGGCAACAACCTGCGGTTGTACGTCAACGGCACGCTGGTGTCGACGCGGGCGAAGACGGGCGCGGTCCAGACGACCACCAACCCGTTGTCGATCGGCGGCAACACGCCCTACGGGGAGTACTTCAAGGGCCTCATCGACGAGGTCCGGGTGTACAACCGGCCGCTGACCCAGGCCGAGATCCAGACGGTGATGAGCACACCGCTGTCGTGAAGTAGGGAACCAGGGGGCCCGGGCGCTTTGCCCGGGCCCCTTTCCGCGCTCAGCCGTGGTTGACGGTGAGCGAGTAGAACTTCACCTTGGCGCCGTTGGTGGTGCTGTCCGAGGACGACTGGTTGTACGAGCCGGCCTTGAAGTACATCCCGTACTGGTTGAACGACGACGGGATCGGGTAGCTCGTGGTGCTGCCGTTGATGGTGAGCTTGACCGTGTTGCCGCCGGAGACCGCGATCACGTAGCTCCACTTGACGCCCAGCGGCACGTTGCCGACCGGGTGCAGGTCCTGGCCGCCGTCGGGGGACACCTCGGTGCCGAGGTAGATGTCGCCGTTGGGCCGGTAGTACAGCTCCACCAGCGGCTTGGTCGACGGGCCGCCGCTGCCGAGGTGGATCTGCCCGACGCAGACGTTCTTGGTCACCGACGGGATGCGCAGGGTGGCCGAGAGCTTGTGCGAGCCGGACAGGCGCCAGTCGGCGGCGCTGCCGTCGGCGTTCATCTCGCGCAGCTCGGAGCGGGCGTAGTTCGAGTTCGGCGTGGTGACGCCCTGCTCCGGGGCCCAGAAGGTCATCGAGCCGTCCGTCTTGTCGGTGAAGAAGTACGCCGGGTTCGTGTACCCGTTCGGGCCCTTCAGCTGCGCCGGCTGGATCGTGGTGGGGGCGCCGGGGCTGCCGACCGGCAGCTGCAGCTGCCAGATGGACAGGTCGAAGTTGCCGCCGGGCGCGACGTTCGGGTTGAGTCCGCTGCTTGGCGTGGTCGGCGTGGTGGTACCTCCCGGCAGGGTCCAGGACTGGTTGGCCGCGCCCGTGCAGGACCAGATCTGCAGGCGGGTGCCGTTGGCCGAGCTCTGGTCGGTGGCGTCGAGGCACTTGCCCGAGCCGGTGTTGACCAGGGCGGCACCGGAGCCGGTCCACTGCTGGGCGGCCGTGCCGTTGCAATCGTAGAGCTGGACCTTGGCGCCGTTGCTGGTCGAGGCGGCGGTCACGTCGAGGCACTTGCCGAGGGCCCGGACGGTGTTGTCGCCGGTGCCGACGGTCCAGCTCTGGGCGCTCGTGCCGTTGCAGTCGTAGAGCTGGACGGCGGTGCCGTTGGCGGTGTTCGCGCCGGCGACGTCGACGCACTTGCCGCCCAGCCCGGTGATCGGGCCCGCCGTGCTGGCGGTGGCGGCGGTGATGCCGAGGACGCCGAGCGTGGCGACGACCGCGGTGGCGGTGAAGGCGATGAGGAGCTTGGAGCGGCGTTTCATGGGCGGTCCAACCTTGATGGGGGGATCAGGCAGAGTGTCTGCCAATTAACCGCGCCATCGATGCCCGTGTCAATGTTTAGGAAACTTAATTTAACGTCTTCTCAGCTCCGGGGCAGCGTCGCCGGGTCGATCAGCGCCTCGGCGTCGTCCCCGGCGAGGTCCTGGCGCAGCTGGTCCAGGCGGCCGAGCAGGGAGACCGAGTCCAGCACGGCGAGCGCGGTCGGA
This sequence comes from Dactylosporangium sp. CA-092794, assembly GCF_050948465.1. Lineage (NCBI taxonomy): Bacteria > Bacillati > Actinomycetota > Actinomycetes > Micromonosporales > Micromonosporaceae > Dactylosporangium > Dactylosporangium sp. CA-092794. The sequence goes on from NZ_CP192044.1 coordinate 7,285,485, forward strand.
AACACGCTGTGCACCCGCTCGACCGCGGCGATCAGCCCGGAGCGCAGCGAGGCGTCGTCGACGTCCTCCCCCTCGATGCGCGCGGTCAGCAGGTCGGCGAGCGCGTGGACCAGGGCCCGCAGCGTGTCGCGATCGAGCGCCGGCGGCTCCCCCGGCCGGTCGTAGAGCCGATCCACGGCCAGCGAGATCGCCCGCACCTGCAGCGTGACCCGGACCAGCCACAGCTGCTCCCGGCGGGCCCGCTCGACCTCCCGGCGCAGCCGCCGGGTGAACAGGTTGAGCAGCGTGACCTCCTCGACGCCGGCCACCGCCGTGCCGGCCTCGGCGCCGGTGTCGCTGAGCCGGCGCGACGCGGCGATCCAGTCGTGCCGATCGCCGGGCCCGAGCGGCTCCTCGGCGCCGGCCCGGGCGCCCAGCTCGTCACCGATGTCGCGGAGCACGCCCGCGCAGGCCAGGGCCCACCCGTCCAGCGTCAGGCGGATGTGGGCGGTGCGCGGCGGCTCCGGCACGAGCACGGCCACGGCGAGCCCGACGACCGAGCCGATGGCGACGTCGGCGAAGCGCCACTGCCCGTAGCCGTGGGCGACCGGCGCCAGCACGAGCACGGCGAGCGTGGCGATGGTCAGCTGGTTGCGGGCCAGCGGCGTGTTGGTGATCTGCCGGGCCACGGCGAGCGCGATGAACACGGCCGGCGCCAGCGACCACCAGGTGAGCCCGAGCAGCTGCGTCCAGGCGATCGCCAGCGCGGTGCCGACCAGGTTGGCGAACAGCAGCTGCAGCCCGGTGGCGATCGACCCGAAGACGCTGGCCTGCAGCGTGAGCACCGCGATGACCGGCGCGAAGAGCACCGCCGCGTTCTCCCCGAACTGCTTGGCGAGCACCCAGGCGATCGTCGCCGCGAGGGTGCTCTTGACGACGGTGAGCCAGCTGGGCCGGCTCTTCGGCACGCTGGCGAGCAGCATGCCGAGCGGCTCGGTCACGACGGCGTGCGGCCGGCGCGGCCCGCCCTGTGGTTCGCGTGGCACACCGCAATCCTCTCACCGCGCCCGCCCGCGCGGCGGCACGGGCGCGCTATGGTCCACGCGTGCGGCACTACGACCATCCCAACCTGTTCAACTTCCGCGACCTGGGCGGCTACCCGGCCGCCGGCGGGCGCACGACCCGCTGGCGGCGACTGTTCCGGTCCGACTCGCTGAGCCGGATCGACCCGGCCGACGCGGGCTCGTTCACCGCGCTCGGCGTGCGGACCGTCATCGACCTGCGCCGGCCGCGCGAGATCGAGCGCGACGGGCGCATCCACGCGTTCGACGGCCTGCGGTACCACCATCTGAACCCGATCCACGCCGAGTGGGACGACGCCACCGACCACGACGAGCCCAGCGACGAGCGGTGGCTGGCCAACCGCTACCTCGACCTCGCCGAGCACGGCCACGCGGCGATCAGCGCCGCGGTGGAGGTCATCGCCGACGCCGACAACGCGCCGGTCGTCGTGCACTGCGTGGCCGGCAAGGACCGCACCGGCGTGGTGTCGGCGGTCACGCTGGCCGCGCTCGGCGTGCCCGACCCGGTCATCGCCGCGGACTACGCGCTGACCAGCGCCGCGACCGAGCGGACCACGGCCTACCTGCGCGCCCTCAATCCCGAGATCGCCAAGATGCCGCAGCGGTGGCTGCTCTCCCCCGCCGACGCGATGCTGCTGTTCCTCGCCGACCTGCGCAGCCGCCACGGGTCGGTGCGGGGGTACCTCGGCCTGCCCGACGCCGTCCTCACCCGCCTCGAGGCGCATCTGCTCGAGGAGCCGCCGGCCTGACCGCAAGGTCCACTGTTCGGTCGATTGCCGGTCGTCCGGCGGGTTGACATAGTGCCCTCGCACCATTCACGGGGGAGGCACAGTGAGGCGGATCGCGCTGCTGGCGTGTGCCGTCGTCGCGCTGGGGGCGGGCGGCTGCGCCGCGCGCCCCGCGGGCGCGGACGGCGACCTGACGAACGGCTGGACCATGCTCGCGGCGGCGAAGGTGCCCGAGCCGGCGGCCGGCGAGTGTCACGACTCGGCCGGCTACGCCGACTACGACACCTCGGCCTGGGAGATGCCCGGCCCGGCGGCGCCGTGCGACGGGCCGCACCAGATCGAGGTGGTCTCCGTCGGGCAGGTGCCGGCGGAGCTGGCCAAGGCCGACAAGCGCCCGGAGCGGCCGGCGTTCGCGTCGCTGTACCCGGCGTGCGAGCGGGCGGCGGCCGATTACCTCGGCGGCGACTGGCAGAGCGGCAGCACGTATCTCTACGTGCAGCCCCCCACATACGCCCAGTGGCGGGGCGGCGCCCGCTTCTACCACTGCGACGTGGCCGTGATCGCCGCCGACAACTTCACCGTGACGCGGTACGACAAACCCTTCAAGGACGCCGTCAGGCCCGGCGGACCGCTCGCCCTCGGCTGCGCCAACGGCACCGGCGGCGACCAGGACACCCTGTTCCGCGCGGCGGAGCCGGTGGCCTGCACCGCGCCGCACGACCTGGAGTTCGCGGGCTCCATCACCGCCCCGGCGGCGGCCGTCTTTCCCGAGAGCGAAAAGGCGGCCGACGCCGTCTTCGGCACGGCCTGCGACGCCAAGCTGCTCTCGTACCTCGGCATGACCCGCGCCGCCTACGCCCGCCAGCGCGACGTCAGCTCGGTCTGGTGGCGCACCTCGACCAAGACCGGCTGGGACGCCGGCGAGCACTCCGCCCGCTGCTACTTCTACGTCGAGCACCGCAAGGTCAGCCGCTCCGTCAAGGGCAACGGCAACGCCACGATCTGATTCCCAGCATCCGGGAGCGCTCCCGGGCTGCTAAACGCATTCAGCTCGGCCGAATGCATGAGGTCGGGCCCGAACCGGCGGACCGCGTCACTTCCATGGTTCAAACTGCATGTCTTGAGGGAGGTCGAGGCATGGTCACGGGGCGGGTGACACTACAGGACGTCGCGCGGAGGGCCGGCGTGTCCCGCACGACGGCGTCGTTCGTCCTGACCGGCCGGCGCGACATGCGCATCTCGGTCGACGCCGAGCAGCGGGTGCTGCGGGCCGCCCGCGAACTGGACTACCGGCCCAACCTGACCGCGCGCAGCCTGCGCACCAAGCACACCCAGACGATCGGCCTGGTCTCCGACACGATCGCCACCGACGCCTTCGCCGGCGAGATCATCCGCGGCAGCACCGCGGCCGCCCTGACCCGCCAGCACCTGATCTTCCTCGGCGAGACCGAGGGCGACCCGGCCACCGAAAAGCGCCTGGTGCAGGACATGCTCGACCGGGGCGTCGACGGCTTCCTCTACGCCTCGATGTACACCCGCGAGATCCGCATCCCGGCCGCGCTGCGCGGCCACCCGGTGGTGCTGGTCAACTGCCTGTCCCGGGTCCGCGCCCCCAGCGTGGTCCCCGACGAGCGCTCCGCCGGCCGCACCGCCGCGACCGCGCTGCTGGAGGCCGGCCACCGCGACCGCGTCTACGTCGTCGGCGAGAGCGCCCCGCACGTGTGGGCCGCCCACCACCGCCGCGCCGGCATCGACGAGGCCTTCGCGTCCGCCGGCACGTCGATCGCCGGCTCCATCGAGTCCCCCTGGTGGCCCGAGCCGGCGTACGACGCCGTCCGCGCCTTCCTGGCCGCCTCCCGATCGGCGTCGGGCCGGGCGCCGTCGGCCTTCATCTGCCTCAACGACCGCCTCGCCTTCGGCGCCTACCAGGCCGCCGCCGACGCCGGCCTGCGCGTCCCCGACGACCTGTCGGTCGTCGCCTTCGACGACTCGGACCTGGCCTCCTGGCTGCGCCCCCGCCTCACCTCGCTGGCCCTGCCCCACTTCGAACTCGGCCGCCGCGCGGTCGAGCTCCTCCTGGACGGACACGGCCCGCCGTCCGCCGGCGTGCACCCGGTCACCATGCCCCTGCGCCGCCGCGACTCGATCGCCCCACCCGCCCGATAAAGCGGTTGCCGCCCGCCCGGCGGGGCGGTCGCCGCTGCACCTCCCCGATCGCTGACCCGGGAGCGGGGCATTAGGGCAGGTCGGCGGTGTTGCCGGTGGTCTCGTCGAGCACCATGACGCGCTGGCCGTCGGGCGGGCGGTGCCGCGGCGTGGCGAGGACGGCGCCCAGCCGGGTCAGCGGGTCGCGCCACCAGGACCCGTCCGGCATGCCGAAGAGCGAGGCGTCGAGCTCCGAGTGGACCGTGACGTCGAGGTCGTACCACACGTGCTCGCCGGCGGTCAGCTGCGGGGCGCGCTCCGGGCCGGCGTCGACGGTCGTGGCGCGGGACAGCTCCGTGTACCACATCCCGGAACGGATCACGTCGGCCAGCGGGCGCGGCGAAGGCATGGCCGGCGCGGTGACCCGCGCGCCGCTGACCGCGGCCGACAGGCCGCCGCCGCAGTGCAGCGTCAGCTCGACGGAGGGCGCGTAAGGCGCGAGTCGCAGCAGGTCGGCGGCCGTCCAGGCGGCGATGACGAACGGCCAGTCGGACGCCGGATACGCGCCGAAGTACATTCCCGGGTTCGCCTTCACCGAGGCGGAAACCGAGCGGACCCGTGCGCGCAGGCGCGGTAACCCAATGTCACCCACGCGCCAGATTCTGGCAGTCGCGCCAGTCGATGCCCACCCCCGATCGGACCCTAACCGACAGATTTAACACAAGCGGAGCCGTCACCAGGGCAGGCCGCGCAGGTCAATGAGGCCGTCGGGCCAGTCGGCCAGGCCGCGGCGGCCGGGGCGGACCAGGGTGGGCTGGAGGCCCTCGCGGATCGAGCGCGCGTCGGCCACCGCGAGGTGGCGGGTCGGATTCGCCACCGGGGTCCAGCCGGTGCGCACGTAGAACCCGGCGACCGCCTCCCGGCACTGCACGAAGCCGAAGTCGGCCGCGAACGGCCCGGCCCGCAGGCGGGCGTCGAGGGCGCGCATCAGCTCGGCGCCCAGGCCGCTGCCCCGGTGCGACGGGGCGACGGCGACGTCGCCGACGCCGGCCACCAGGAGGTCGCCCACGGCGGTGCCGACCGTGCGGCGCTCGAAGCCGAGGTGGGCCACGGGGCTACCGCCGGCATCGGCGAGCCAGATCCGCGCCTCCTTGCGGGCCCAGCTCGCCGGCCACGACCGGTCCGGCTCGAACTCCGGGCCTGGGAATGCGGCCCGCAGCAGCCCCGACAGGGCGGCGTGGTCGGCGGGCGTCAGGGCGGTCTCCCACCGCACGGCGACGTCCATCAAGGTCACATGAACTTGCGCGCCGAGCTGTCGCGGTTCTGCGCGGCGGGCGTGTCGCTGAAGGCGCGGCGCAGCACCTCGAGCTCGCTGCGGCGCTGCTCGGTGACATCGCGCAGGGTGGCGACCATGCCGCGGACCAGGCGGTCGTCGCGCAGGTCGCGGAAGATCACCTCGACCAGGACGCGGGTGCCGTCCGGGCGGCGCAGGCTCCACAGGTCGCGGGTGCCGTCGCGGTCCTCGGCGCCGGCCCGCTCCAGGGTGCGCTGCACCTGGGCGCGGTCCTCGGGGGCGACGATCTCGCGGAGTGTGGCGAACGGGGTCGGCCAGATCCCCAGGACGTCGGCGACCGACGGGCTGGTGTAGCGGATCCGCTGGTCGTCGTCGAGGACCAGGACCACGTCGCTGCCGTGCTCCGTGACGGCGCGCAGATACTCGTTGCTGTCCCGCCGGCTCGCCACCTCGGTCAGGCTGATGCGGGCCAGGGCCAGCGCGGCCTGGCCGGCCACGATGGACACCGCGTCGAGCGCGGTGACCAGGTCGCGGCGCTGGCCGGCGACGTAGAGCACGCCGGCGTCGAGCGGGCAGACCAGCACGTGCTCGTACTCCGCGAGCTTGGCACTCCACAGCGGCGCGATCTTGCCGACCGGCTCGATCCGCGGCGCGGAGAGCTCGCCCATCGGGAGCAGGTCGGTGAGGCTGAAGTCGACGACGATCGCGTGCGGCGCGCCCTCCGGCAGCAAGGTGCGCACCGCCGCCTGCACGGCCGCGGCGACCTGCCCGGCGTCGGCCGCGCCGACCAGCACGGTGCCGGCCTCGCGCAGCGCCCGCTCGCGGCGCAGGGCGCTGGCGTGCTTGCCGACCGCGTCGCTGAGCCGGACCACCAGCACCACGAGCGTGATGCCGGACGCGATCGCGATGAACGGGCCGTCGTGCACGCCGCCGGTCATCGCCTGCACAAGCAGCAGCAGCGGCGCGAACGCGACGCACACCAGCAGCAGCGCCATGCCCAGGCCGTGGACGGGCTCGCGGGCGGCGCGCACGGGGCCGGCGGCCGGCGCGGTCAGCCGGGCCATCGACGGCAGCAGCGCGGACGCGCCCCACGCGGCGTAGAGCACGACATAGGCGAAGTCGGCCGGGCCGCCCGGGGACAGCCCGCCGGACGACTCGGCGACACCGTAGGCCACGTCGCCGGTCAGCATCCCGGCCGCGCCGACGGCCAGCAGGATCGCCGAGGCGTTGCGCGGCGCGGCGGTCACCAGCCGGACGGTCACCACCAGCACGACCACGTCGCCCAAGGTGAACGCGGCCTGCATCGACCAGTCGGTGGCGGTCATCGCGGTGCCGGCCAGCCGCGGCGAGGCGATGAATGCCCAGCCGGCCAGCAGCGCCGTGGTGCCCAGGGCCACCAGGTCGAGCAGGCGGGACCGGTCGTCGAGGGTGACGCTGCGCCGGGTCAGCCCGACGAGCGCGACCGCGACGATCGGGAACATGGCCAGGTAGGCGAGGTCGGCGGCGACCGGCGGCTCGCCGCCGTGCGGCGAGGCCAGGCCGTAGCAGAAGTCGCCGGCCATCATCGCCAGCAGCGCCCCGGCGAGCCACCACCAGGGCCCGGAGTGCTGCGGACGGTTGCGCGCGACGCCGGTGACGACGGCGCCGGCCGCGCACAGGCCGATGCCGGCCCAGCCGACCGAGTCGAAGGCCGGCCAGACGAACACGATCGCGGCCGATGCCGTCATGAGCACGGCATAACCGGCCAGAATCCGTTTGTCGCCCAATCCGCCCATCGACATCCTCACGATAGATAACGTTTTCTATACCACAGCACGAACGATCAGCCCAAGGCCACCAGGCCCCCCCAGGAGCAACAAAGTCACCCATTCGCGTCAGAACTGGATTCGGTACATCATGAGTCGGCAACGTTCCGCCTCAGTGAACAGACGCGAACTTCCCCGTAGTATCCACGCCCTCGGCAGCGACGACACCGCGCCCACAGCGCGGCAGCGGAATGCCGGGCAGCGGGCGGTCCACAGTGGACAGCCACCCGCCCGACCCGGCCCCTCCGGGGCGGACGAATGTCTCCGTGATCATGACGCCCGCGGTGACCGAACCACGGGTTTGCCATGATCCCGGAGACCTGTGGTACACGGGTGTACCTCAGCACTCCGCGATCATGAAAAACCGTGGTGTCGATGCCGGGTTGCGCATGATCACGGAGACTTCGCCGCGCCCGACGTGACACCCTACGCGGCCGTGTGGTGTGTCACCGGCCGGTATGGTCAGGGGCCGCGGCGGGGTTCGCTCTGGTGTGGACGTCGTGGTGATCGGGGCCGGCCAGGCGGGACTGTCCGCGGCGTACTCGCTGCGGCGGCGCGGCCTGGCGTTCGTCGTCCTGGACGCCGCCGACGGCCCGGGCGGCGCCTGGCGCTCGCGGTCGCCGTCGCTGGGCGTCGAGTCCCTGCACCGGATCTTCGACCTGCCGGGAATGCCGTTCACCCCGCCCCCGTCCGGTTCGGCCGCGACGGTGGTCTCGTCCTATTTCCGGGGGTACGAGCTGAGCCTCGCCCTGCCGATCCTGCGCCCGGCCCCGGTCCGCTCGGTGACGCGCACCGGCGAGGGTCTGCTGGTCACCACTGCGGCGGGCGGCGAATGGCAGGCCCGGTTCGTCATCAACGCCACCGGCACCTGGACCGCGCCGTATCTGCCGTTCTACCCGGGCATCGGCGAGTTCGCCGGCCGCCAGCTGCACTACGCCGGGTACCGCGGCCCGCAGGAGTTCGCCGGCCGGCGGGTGCTGGTGGTCGGCGGCGGCAACTCGGCGATCCACGTGCTGGCCGAGCTCCCCGACGCCTACTGGGTGACCCGCCGCGAGCCGGTCTTCCACGAGGGCGAGTTCACCGAGGACTACGGCCGCGAGGTCGTGGCCCGGGTCGCCGAGCGGGTCGAGGCCGGCCTGCCCCCGCGCAGCGTGGTGAGCGTGACCGGGCTGGGCTACACGGCCCTGGCCCGGGCCGCCCTGGAGCGCGGCGCGCTGGTCCGCCACCCGATGTTCGACCGCCTGGTCCCCGGGGGCGCGATGTGGGGCGCGCACTTCGAGCCGTTCGACGCCGTCATCTGGGCCACCGGCTTCCGCGCCGCCCTGCCCCACCTGGCCCCGCTCCACCTGCGCGAGCCGGGCGGCGGCATCCGGATGTCCGGCACCCGGGTCGTCCGCGAGCCCCGCCTGCACCTGGTCGGCTACGGCCCGTCGGCCAGCACCGTCGGCGCCAACCGGGCCGGCCGGGCCGCGGTCGCCGAGATCGCCGCGCAGTCGCACGCGCCCGCCGCCGCACTGCGGTGACCCGCACCGCGGCGCTCAGAGATCCAGCAGCTCGACGGTCACGGTGGCGGTGTCGCCCGGGGACAGGGACTCGGCCTTGCGCACGGCGGCCTTGACCGGCAGCACGTAGGCGCCGTCGCCGCCGCCCGGGAAGATCGACGTCTTCCAGCTGGTGGTGCCGATGCGGACCCGGACCCGCACCGAGCCGAAGCCCCGCCGGCCCCCGGCCGTCGCGTCGCGGATCTCGTCCGAGGCGTCCACCGGCAGGCTGACGAACGTCCAGGTATCGGCGCGGCGGGCGTCCCACACCCACAGCGGCGCCGCGAACTCCACGACCATCGGCCCAGCCTAGGGCAACCACGCCGACCGGCCGGCGGATCAGTGGTCGTCACGCAGTGCCGGCGTCCCGGCGGCGCAGTGCACCTCGGCCTCGACCCGCACACCGGCCGCCCCGCCACGGCGCTGCGCTCGGTCACCGTCGTGGGCCCCGGCCTCGGCCGGGCCGACGCCTACGCCACCGCGGCGGTGGCCATGGGCCGCGCCGCCCTGCGCTGGCTGGCCGAGCTCGCCGACCGCCACGGCGACGAGTCGGCCGTCGTGACCGAGGACGGTGAAGGCTTCTGCTCCGCCGGCCTGCCGTTGCTCCCCGTCCCGGCCCCGCCGGCCTAGGGAACCACGGTGACCATCGGCTCACCCGATCCGAAGCTCGCGGGACAGCCGCGCGACGAGCTCGTCGGGCTCGACGCCGAACCGGCGGAGCATCCCGCTGCCGGTGCCGGCGCCGTCCGAGGCGATGGCGTAGAGCACGTGGGACGTGCCTAGCAGATGGGCCTGCGTGACCGCCGGGGCATTGGTGCGCACCGCTTGCCGGATCGCCTCCCGGCGCACGACCAGTTCGACCGGACCACCCCAGCGGCGCCCGGCCAGCAGGCCCGGCAGCCGGGCGACCGACCGGCGCGCGCGACTCGACGAGGCCAGCGCGTCGAGCAGCCCGAGTCCTACGACCGCGTCCGCGTTCGGCTCGCCGTTCGCGAACGGTTCCGGGCCCGGCGGTTCCCGGCCGCCGACAAGGTGGCGCAACAGCAGGGCATGGCTGACGTGGCGGGTGCTCCTGGTTTCGTACGCGGCCGCGAAGGCCGCCAGGAGCCCGGATCGAACCGCCGCGTCCCAATCGGGGCCGACCGCCTCGACCCAGCGGCGTGTCCGCTGGCGCGCCCTCCAGGTCGCCTCGCGCAGCGTCGCATCCACCTCAAATTCAAGATCCGCCAGCGCGGCGGCCTCGAGGTGCGGTGACGGTACGGACACACGGGACGCCTCCGGGGCGGCGCCCCGCCGCATGAGCTCCCGCGCCACGGCCGTGGCAGCCACGGTCGGCGTGCCGGTCCGCCAAGCGTCGCGCACGCACTTGGCGAGGGCGAAGACCACCGCTGCCGACGCAACCGCGAATCGCCTGGTACTGGTCATTTCCCGGGCCTACCCGCCGGCCTAGGGAACCACGGTGACCGGCCAGCGGCCGGACTTGACCAGGCGGACGGCGAGCGACCCGACGAACCGGTGGCCGAAACGCCGCGACGCGCCGACCACCACCGCGTCGGCGCGCAGCTCGGTGGCGATGCGCACGAGCTCCTGGTAAGGGTCGCCGCGCACCGCGATGAACTCCGTGGAGATGCCCGCGTGCAGGGCGCCCTCCCGGACCTGGCGGCGCATGTCCTCGACGGACTCGCTGATCGCCTGCTCGACCGCGCCCGCCGCCTCGGCGATCAGGCGGCTCGCGGCCGGGGCGCCGGTCACGTAGACCACCACGAGCCGGGCGCGCTGGCGGCGGGCCAGCCCGGCGGCATACGCCCCGGCGCGCATCGACGTGTCCGACCCGTCGACACCGACCACGATGACCTTCGGTCCGTCGGTCCCGAGTTCGAACTGCACGCGAACAGCATGCCGTAGCCGATCGCCGCTGTCCTTTCGGGGCGGTGGCCCCACGAGCCGTGGTTCAGATGGTGACGGGCAGCGATTCCAGGCCGCGCAGCACCCGGGTGGTCCGGCGCCGGGGTTCGCCGTCGATGCGCAGGTCGGGGTAGCGCTCGAACAGCATCCGCAGGCCGATCTCGCCCTCCAGCCGGGCCAGGGCCGCGCCGAGGCAGTAGTGGACGCCGCCGGAGAACGACAGGTGGTCGCGGGCGTTGGGGCGGGTCACGTCGTAGGCGTCGGGGTCGGCGAAGACGGCGGGATCGCGGTTGGCGCCGGCGAGCATCGCCATCACCACCTGACCGGGCTCGATACGCCGGCCGCCGAGCTCGGCCGGGCGTTGGCACACCCGGGCGGTGAGCTGGACCGGCGAGTCGTACCGCAGCGTCTCCTCGACCGCATTGGGCCAGCGCTCCGGCCGGTCGCGCAGCACGGCGAGCTGGTCGGGGTGGCGCATGAGCAGCCAGGCGCCGGTGCCGAGCAGGTTGACGGTGGTCTCGAAGCCGGCCGCGAGCAGCAGGCCCGCCGTGGCGAGCAGCTCGTCGTCGCCGAGGTCGTCGAGCTGGACCAGCTGGCTGAGCAGGTCGTCGCCCGGCTCGCGGCGCAGCCGGGCGAAGTGCCCGCGCATCCAGGTGTTGACGTGCTTGATGTTGATTTCCGTGCGGCGGTACTGCCGGAACGCCAGCCCCATGTCGAGAGTCGGCGCGGCGGCGTTGCCCCAGGCGAGGAACTGGCGGCGCATGTCGAGCGGGATGCCCAGGATCTCCGCGATCACCGTCACCGGCAGCAGCGCGGCGAAGTCGGCGACCAGGTCGGCGGGCTTGTCGCGGAGCAGCTCGGCGCAGGTCGCCTCGATGCGCGGGCGCAGCCCCTCGATCGCGCGGGCGGTGAACACCTTCGAGACCAGGCGCCGGTAGCGGGTGTGGTCCGGCGGGTCGACCACGAGCATCGAGGGCGGGTCGACCGGTCCGATCGGGGAGCTGCGGCGGCTGAAGCGGAACATCAGCCCGACCGGTGCGGGCAGCCGGCGGTCGGTGAAGCCGACACCGAAGGCGTCGTTGCGCAGCACGGCGCCGGCCAGGTCGTGGTGGGCGGTGGCCCACATGAGCCGCCCGCGCACCAGCGGCGCGGTCTCACGGACGGTGCGGTAGAACGGATACGGGTCGCGGCGCACGACCGGGTCGAAGAAGAAGCGGGCCTGCGGATCGCCCTTGCGCGCGGCGGTCTTGATCGCCGCCCGCATGAACCCGTGCTTTGTGGCCCAGCGGACCGCGGTACCCGGCAGCATGCCACCACCCCCTTGGTACCCCACGGTACCAAGGGGGTCCGGCCTGGTCCACCTACTCGCCGGCGCGCAGCGTGAGCTCGGTGATCTCGCTCGGGGCGAAGACCCGGAACGGCGGTCCCCAGAAGCCGGTGCCGCGGCTGGTGAACAGCTGGGTGCGCGCCCCGTGCCGGGTCAGACCCTGCACCACCGGCTGGTCGACGCGCACCAGGTAGTGGAACGGCCAGATCTGCCCGCCGTGGGTGTGGCCGGACAGCTGCAGGTCGACGCCGTGCGTGACGGCGGCGTCGATCTGCTTCGGCTGGTGGGCCAGCAGCAGCACGGGCAGCTGCGGGTCGGCGCCGTCGAGGGCGAGGGCGTGGTCGGCGCGGTGGCCCTCCAGTCCCGAGCCGGCCGCGGTGCGGTCGTCGACGCCGGCGACGACGAGCCGGTCGCCGCCGCGCTCGACGACCAGGTGCCGGTTGTGCAGCGGCTCCCAGCCCAGCGTGCGCATGTGCCCGAGCCAGCCGTCGGCCTCGCCGAAGTACTCGTGGTTGCCGGTGACGTACACCCGGGCCAGCCGCGCCCGCACGTCGGCCAGCGGCGCGGCCTGCCCGGTGCGCTGGGCCACGGTGCCGTCGGCGATGTCGCCGGTGTGCGCGACGATGTCGGCGTCGAGCCGGTTGACCACCTCGGTGACCCCGCGCGACCAGGCGGCCCGGTCGATCGGGCCGTAGTGCGTGTCGGTGAGCAGCACGACCCGCAGGCCGTCCAGCCCGGCACCGAGCCGCGGGATGCGCACCTCGACGCGGCGCACCCGCGGGATGCGCATGGCCTCGCGGTACCCCCAGATCCCGAGCCCCAAGGCGACGACCGCGGTGGAAGCCGCCGCGACCCGCGAGCGCACCGGGTCATCGACCCCGCCGGCCAGCAGCGCCAGGCGCAGCAGGTCGCCGGCCAGCGCCCAGACGAACAGGATCCACACGGCGCCGAGGATCGTGTCGCCGGTGCGGGCCGCCCAGTCGACGCCGCGGCCGTGCCCGAGGAACATCGTGACCGGGAACACCACCAGCGCCAGGCCGAACACGACCGTGCCGAGCACTTGGACGACGCCGGGCCACTGGTTGCCGGCCATGACGAGCGACCACCAGGGCACCCCGAAGAGCAGCGCGAGCACCAGCGTGATCGTCGCCGCGAAGACCAGCGGCCGCAGCAGGGAACGCCGTCGCACGGCCGCGCCGGGTACCGCCTCAGTAGTTGCCATGGGGCCATGATGGCACGCGGTGACCGAAACCGGTTTGCCTCCGGACACCCCGGGTAGCCGGCCGTGCATGGCACGCTTCGGCGACGAGATCGTGGACCTGGCCACCCCGCTGCAGGACCCGGGCGACCTCGACGAGCTGGTCGAGCGGTGCGCGGGCGCGCGCGTGGTGATGATCGGCGAGGCCACCCACGGTACCCACGAGTTCTACTGGTGGCGGGCGGCACTGACCCGGCGGCTGATCGCCGAGCGCGGCTTCTCGTTCGTCGCCGTGGAGGGCGACTGGCCGGACTGCGACCGGGTCGACCGGGCCGTACGCTGGCGGCAGGACACCTCGGCCGACCCGCGCCAGGCGCTGCTGGAGTTCTCCCGCTGGCCCACCTGGCTGTGGGCCAACGAGGAGGTGTCCGACTTCGCCCGGTGGCTGCGCGGGCACAACACCGGCCTCGAGGAGCCCGAGCGGCAGGCCGGCCTGCACGGGCTGGACGTCTACTCGTTGTGGGAGTCGATGCGGGAGATCATGGTGTACCTGCGCGAGCACGATCCCGCGATGGTGCCGATCGCCCTGGACGCGTACCACTGCTTCGAGCCCTTCGCCGAGCGCCCGCAGCACTATGCGCTGGCCACCCGCTTCGTCCCGCTGAGCTGCGAGAATGAGGTCATCGACCTGCTCGTGGCGGTGCGCCGCCGCGCCGCCCAGGACGGCGAGGCGTGGTTCTCCCCCTGGCAGAACGCCGAGACCGTCGTCGACGCCGAGCGCTACTACCGCGCGATGCTGCGCGGCGGCTCCGAGGCCTGGAACATCCGCGACCGCCACATGGACGACACCCTCACCCGCCTGCTGGAGCACTACGGCCCCGGGTCGCGCGGGGTGGTGTGGGCGCACAACACGCACATCGGCGACGCCCGCGCCACCGACATGGTCGTGCGCGGCGAGGTCAACATCGGCCAGTTCGCCCGGGAGCGGTACGGCCGGGAAAACGTCGTCCTGGTCGGCCTCGGCACCCACGCGGGCACGGTCATGGCCGGCGATTCCTGGGGCGCCCCGATGCGCGTGATGCCGGTCACCGCGGCCCGCGGCGGTTCCGTGGAGCACGCCCTGCACCCGACCGCCCCGCCCCGGGCGGCGTTCGTCTTCCCGCCCCGCGACGCCCCCCGCCCGGACCTGCTCACCGCCTGGCAGGACCACCGCGCGATCGGCGTGGTCTACCACCCCCAGGACGAGCACGACGGCAACTACGTCCCAACGGTGCTGGGTGACCGCTACGACGCCTTCCTGTGGTTCGACCAGACCCAGGCCCTGTGGCCCCTGCACACCCGCCGCACCGACGAACTGGAACTGGAAACCTTCCCCGCCGGCGTGTAGCCCCTCCCTTGCGACCCGGCACCGACACCAACGGTTTCGGGGAGCGGACGCCGGCCGGGGGCGGCTCGGGTGTGGGCCGCGCGGATATCGTTGGGCCGATGGGGCGGCTTGGTGTCACGCGGGGGCAGATCGAGCGGGCCACCGAGCGCCGGCTGGCCGGTGACTGGGCCGGGGCGTGCGTGGCCGCCGCCGTCGAGGTCGGGTTCGACCTGCGGGGGCTCGCCGACCGGCTGGGGTCCGCCTTCGCCGCGCGGGTCGCGGGCGACCTGCCGTATCTGGCGCCGGACCTGCTGCGGTGGCACGCGCTGCGGCTGCGGGCCGAAACCGCCGCGGTGGAGCAGGCGCTGCGGGCGCACGGCGTCGGGCGGGAGGCGGTGCTGCCGCTGTGGATCCACGAGGACGGGCGGCGGGCGGTGGCGCTGCACATGGGGCGGCTCCCACCGTACCGTTGCCGGATCGGCGAAACGCTCCCCGGCGCCTTCGCCGTCGAGCTTGGACTGCACGACAGCCCGGAGCTGTGGGACGTCCGCCACGCCGCCGCCCTCCTGGCCCGCTGCGGCGGCGTGACCAGGCTGCCGTTCTTCGCGGCCGACGGGACCCGGCTGGCGGCGGACGACCTTGAGACCGGCTCGCCGGAGGGGCGCGCGGAGCGGATGCACCGGCTGCTGGCCGGCGGGCGGGCGGCCGAGGCGTGGGCGGCGGCCGGCTTCGAGGTGGAGCTCACCGAATCGGCCTCCGCCGCCCTCGCCGACCTCTCCCCCGGCCTGTTCACGCTCGCCGCCCTGGCCCGTCGCACGGCGGCGCGAACCGGCGCCGCCGCCGTCCGGCTGACCCCGGCCCGCGCCTGGTCCTGGCCGGTCCGCCTGGTCCTGGACCGCCTCGACAACCCGGGCATCGCTGGCGACCCGAGCAAGGCGGGCGGCGGGCGGCTGCGGGCCGTGGGGTTCGACGCCGAGTGGCTCGGCGGGATTCCGGCGCTGCCGGTGGCCGCCCAGGACCGCCCGGCCGACTTCGCCGATCTCGTCGACGGCCGCATCGTCCCCGCCGGCCTGCACCCGCTGGTCGCCGCCGCGCTCTTCCCGGCGCTCCCGACGATGCCGGGGCCGGCGCCGCTGGGCCTGCCGGAGCCGTTCCGGGTGCGGTGCGAGGGCGAGTGGCACCGGGTCGACCCGGCCGCCGGCACCGTCGAGGTGGCGCATCCGGACGGGCACCTCGATCGCGAGCTGGCGATGCTGGTGCTGGGCGGGCCCGCCCCGACCGGCTGCGCCGCGGCCTACCTCGGCTGGCGCCGCAACGGTATCCGCCTGCCCCGCGCGCTGCGGCAGTTCCGCGCCCGGCTGCTCGCCCGGATCCAGCACGGCGAGGCCGATACCCTCGAGGCGCTGCTGGACGCGGGGCTGGACCCGCGCCTGCGCGCCCCGATCGGCCGCAACCTGCTGCACCTGCTGCCCTGGCTGGAACCCGAGCCGGCCGCGCTGGCCCTGCTCCCCCGCCTGCTCACCGCCGGGCTGGACCCGGCCGAGCCGGACCTCAACGGCGACCCGCCGGCCGTGCTCGCCCGCCGCCTCGGCGGCCACGACGACCTGGCGGCCGCCCTCGAGCTCGCCGCCCTGCACCGCAGACCGAACCAGGCATTCACCAAGGAGTAGCCCGTGCGGATCGAGGTCGAGAACGAGTCCGTGCTGCGGTTCGGCACCGGGTCGCCGGTGCGGGCGGCGTCGGCGATAGCCCCGCTGGGCGACGGCTGGCTCGTCGCGCAGGACGACGCCACGCACGCGGCCTGGTACCGGCCGGCCGGCACGACCCCGGTCCGGGTCCTGCCGGCGGTGGACGGCCACGAAGTGTTCAGCTCCGCCGCCGGCACCAAACACCTCAAGCCCGACTTCGAGGCGGCGTGCGCGGTCGAGGCCGGTGTGCTGCTGCTGGGCTCGGGCTCCACGCGCGCGCGGATGCGCTCGTCGCTGGTGACGACGGCGGCGGACGGGCCGGGCTTCGCCGTGGCCGACCTGACCGGGCTCTACGACGCGGTCGCCGGGGCGCTCGGCACGCCGGCCGGCCGGCTCAACCTGGAGGGCGCCTGCCGGCAGGGCGACCGGCTGCGCTGGTTCCAGCGCGGCAACCCCGCGGCCGGCGTCCCGTCGGCGAGCGTCGACGTGGACCTGCCGGGGCTGCTGCTGGCCGCGACCGGGCGGGCCGCCCCGGAGGCGGTCCGGGTGGACCGGGCCCGGCCGTACGACCTCGGCGCGGCCGACGGGATCCCGCTCGCGGTGACCGACGCCGTGGCGCTGCCGGACGGCCGGATCCTGCTCAGCGCCGCGGCCGAGGACACCCCCAACCCGGTCGACGACGGGCCGGTGGTCGCCGCCGCGCTGGCCCTGCTCGACGGCGACCGCGTCACCGCGGTCACCGCGCTGCCGCGCCGCGGCGGTGCGGTGCGGAAGGTCGAGGGGCTCGCCCTGCACAGCGCCGACCACCGCGACGGCCTGCGGCTCCTCGCGGTGGTCGATGCCGACGATCCGGAGGTCCCGTCGGCGCTGCTGCACTTACGCGTGCTCTGGTAGCGAAGCGATCAGCCGGTGGCGCGGGGGCGGGTGGTGACGGCGGAGAGCGGCGTCGCCACGTGCTCGAGGGCCTTGCCCTCCGCGTCGACACCCAGGACGATCTCCACCACGCCGCCGATGACCATCACGGCGGCGCCGATCAGGTAGCCGATGAACAGCTTGCCCGGGTCCGTGCCCTCGCCGATCAGCCAGCCGTAGAAGACCGGGCCGATCGCGCCGAAGCACTGGGCGATGGCGAAGAACACCGCGATCGCCTGCGCCCGGATCTCCAGCGGGAAGACCTCCGAGACGGTCAGGTAGGCCGAGCTCGCGCCCGCGGAGGCGAAGAAGAAGATGACGCACCAGGCCAGGGTCTGGGTGAAGGCGTTGAGGACACCCGCGTCGAACATCCAGGCCGAGATGGCCAGCAGGGCGCCGGAGAGGATGTACGTCCCGGCGATCATCTTGCGCCGGCCCCAGGAATCGAAGAGGTGGCCGAGCAGCAGCGGGCCGGCCAGGTTGCCCAGCGCGAAGGCGATCAGATAGATCGGCGTCTGCTCCGCGTCGACGTGGTAGAACTTCGACAGGACCAGGGTGTACGTGAAGAAGATCGCGTTGTAGAGGAACGACTGGGTGATCATCAGGGTCGCCGACAGGACCGATCGGGACGGCATCCGCGTGAAGAGCACCCGGAGCAGCGACAGGTAGCCGTGGCTCGCGGCCGGGCGGACCTCCAGCGCGTGCGACTCGTCGACCGGGGCCAGGGTCTGGCCGGAGGCCTCGACGTCGCGCTCGATCTGCGCGATCGCCTCCTCGGCCTCGGGCTCGCGGCCGTGCATGATGAGCCAGCGGGGGCTCTCCGGCAGGTGCCGGCGCAGGTTCCAGATCAGCAGACCGATGATCGGGCCGATGAGGAAGCCCAGCCGCCAGGAGATGTTCAGCGAGATGTGGTTGAGCAGCACGTACGTGCCGAGGGTGCCGATGATGGCGCCGCCCCAGTAGGTGCCGTTCACGCCGATGTCGACGCGGCCGCGGTACCTCGCCGGCATCATCTCGTCGATGGCGGAGTTGATGGCGGCGTACTCGCCGCCGATGCCGGCGCCGGCGATGAACCGGGTCAGGTACAGAAAGACCAGGCCGAACAGGTCGTTGCCCCAGGTCAGGGCGGTGAGCGCATTGCCGGCCAGGTAGACGCCGAGGGTGACGACGAAGAGGTTCTTTCGGCCCAGGGCGTCGGAGAGCCGGCCGAAGAGCAGGGCGCCGAAGACCTCGCCGAGCAGGTAGACGGTGGCGATCGCGCCGACCTGCGTGCTGGATAACGCGAGCGTCTCCTGCTTGTTGAGTACCGCCCCGACCGCGCTGGCGATGGTGATCTCGAGCCCGTCGAGCACCCAGGCGGTGCCGAGGGCGAGGACCATGCGGGTGTGGAAGGGGGCCCAGGTGAGTCTGTCGATCCGCGCCGGGATCAGGCTGCGGATGATTCCGCCGGCGGGGGCGGATGCCGAACGTGTTTCAGCCAATGTGCACCTCCAGGGAAGCACCTGTGACTGGACGTGCCCGGTGCGTCAGATATCAAAACCCGCCACTTGACGGAACGGGTCCGATCGATAAGGCTGCTAGCTGAGAGAGCGCTCTCTCACACCGCCCGCGACCACCGCCCGCCAGCACCGGTCCACCGCCTGATCCGGCGCGTCTTCAGCAGGCGCGGCGTCGGTCGTCGACGCCCAACCCACGTCAGGGAGCTGCCTTGATGTTCACCAACTCCAGACCCACCGCCCCCACCGACATCGACAAACGTCAGAAGTCCAAGCGCCGCCCGTTGATCGTGAGCGCGCTCTCCGTAGCGGCGCTGCTGGTCGGCTACGCAGCGTTCACCATCGGCAACGCGAGCGCCGCCAGCACGCTGCTGTCGCAGGGCAAGCCGACCACCGCCTCATCGACGGAGAACGCCGGCACCCCCGCCTCGGCCGCCACCGACGGCAACACCGGCACCCGCTGGTCCAGCGCCTTCGCCGACCCGCAGTGGATCCAGGTCGACCTCGGCCAGACGGCCACCATCGACCAGGTGGTGCTCAACTGGGAGGCGGCCTACGGCAAGTCCTTCCAGATCCAGACCTCCGCCAACGGTACGAGCTGGACCAACATCTACAGCACGACGACCGGCACCGGCGGGGTGCAGACCCTGGCCGTGTCCGGCTCGGGCCGCTACGTGCGGATGAACGGCACCGCCCGGGGCACCGCCTACGGCTACTCGCTGTGGGAGTTCCAGGTGTTCGGCTCGTTCTCCACCACCGGCTGCAACACCGCCAACGCCGCACAGGGCCGCCCGGCCAGCGCCTCCTCCACGGAGAACGCGGCCACGCCCGCCTCCGCCGCCTTCGACGGCAACACCGGCACCCGCTGGTCCAGCGCGTTCAGCGACCCGCAGTGGATCCAGGTCGACCTGGGCTCCACGGTCACCGTCTGCGGCGTCGACCTGAACTGGGAGGCCGCCTACGCCTCGGCCTTCCAGATCCAGGTTTCCGCCGACGGTACGAACTGGACCAACATCTACAGCACGACCACCGGCACCGGCGGGGTCCAGCAGATCACCGCCTCCGGCTCGGGCCGCTACGTGCGGCTCAACGGCACGGCCCGGGGCACCGCCTACGGCTACTCGCTGTGGGAGTTCGCGGTGCACATCACCGGCACCCTGCCGACCACGCCGGGCAACCCGCCCACCAGCAACCCGCCGCCGGACCAGTTCTGGGGCGACACGAGCGGCATCCCGGCGGCGCAGAACGTCGTCATGCTGAAGATCCTCAACCGCACCAACGGCCGCTACCCGGACAGCCAGGTGTACTGGAGCTACAACGGCACCGTGCACTCGATCGCCGAGCAGCCGTACTTCGACATGCCCGCCAACACCGCCGGCCGGATGTACTTCTACGTCGGCAGCCCCAACAGCCAGTACTACGACTTCATCGAGTTCACCGTCGGGCCGGCCGTGTTCAACGGCAACACGACGAGGGTCGACGCGTTCGGCCTGAAGATCGCGATGCGGCTGCACGCCAAGGACGGCTACGACGTGCAGGTCGGCGAGGACTACCAGACCTTCACCGAGACGCGTGAGGCCACCTTCGCCAAGTTCATCGCGGAGGTACCCCAGGAGTTCAAGGTCCTGGCCCAGTCCCAGGCGCCCTACCGGATCATCGCGCCCGGCAGCGACCCGACCTTCCGCGCGGGCGGGGTGAACCAGAACTACTTCACCGCCTACGCCCAGCAGTACGGCATCAACGCCCCGACCTCGGACGTCTTCGGCTGCGCCGGGGTGCTCGCCAACGACCCGGGCAACTGCGCCGCGCTCAACCGGCACGTGCGCCAGCTGCCGCAGTCGGACTGGTCGACGCCGAGCCTGTACTACCAGGCGGCGCCGGCGAACTACTACGCCCGGTTCTGGCACGACCACGCCATCAACAAGCTCGCGTACGGCTTCCCCTACGACGACTACGCGGGCCAGTCCTCGTTCATCTCGCACGGCAACCCGCAATACCTGCTGGTGGCCGTGGGCTTCTAGGCCCGAAGGCCCCGGAACGGGAGGGGTGGCGCGGATCACCGCGCCACCCTTTCTTCAGCCCAGGTTTATCAGTCTAGGTTTACTATATGGAGACCGAGAACACCGCCGCCGCGCTGCAGATCGCGGTGGGGCGGCTGGTCCGGCGGCTCCGGCAGACCCATGTGCCCGGCGAGCTCACCCTCGGCGAGGCCTCGGTGCTGTCGCGGCTGAACCGGGGCGGCCCGACCACGCCGGGCGAGCTGGCCACCGGCGAGCGGATCAAGCCGCAGGCCATGGGGACCACCCTGCAGGCCCTGGAGCAGCGTGGCCTGGTCTCGCGCTCGCCCGACCCGGGCGACGGCCGGCGGGTGCTCATGACCATCACCGGCGAGGGCCGCCGGCTGCTCACCGACCGCCTCCAGCTGAAGACAAAGGCGCTGGCCGAGGCGATCGGCCGGCTCACCGACGACGAGCGGCGGTCGCTGGCCGAGGCGACCCGGCTGCTGGAGCGACTGGTGGAGGAGCTGTGACCGCCGCGACCCTGCAGCAGACCAGGCCCGACCGCTACAAGTGGATCGCGCTGTCCAACACCACGCTCGGCATGCTCATGGCCACGATCGACGGCTCGATCGTCATCATCTCGCTGCCGGCCATCTTCCGCGGCATCGGCCTGGACCCGCTCGCGCCGGCCAACATCGGCTACCTGCTGTGGATGATCATGGGGTACCTGCTGGTCTCCGCCGTGCTGGTGGTCGCGCTCGGGCGCCTGGGCGACATGTTCGGCCGCGTCCGGATGTACAACCTCGGCTTCGGAATCTTCGCCGTCGCCTCGGTGGCGCTGTCCTTCGACCCGTTCCACGCCGGCGGCGGCGCGCTCTGGCTCATCATCTGGCGGATCGTGCAGGCCTTCGGCGGCGCGATGCTGACCGCGAACTCGGCCGCCATCCTCACCGACGCGTTCCCGGCGAGCCAGCGCGGCATGGCGCTGGGCATCAACCAGATCACCGCGCTCGCCGGGCAGTTCCTCGGCCTGCTGCTCGGCGGGGTGCTCGCGGTGTGGGACTGGCGGGCGGTGTTCTGGGTCAGCGTGCCGGTCGGGGTGGTGGGCACGATCTGGTCGTACCGCAGCCTCCGCGAGACCGGCGAGCGCCACAAGGCCCGGGTCGACTGGGCCGGCAACCTCACCTTCGCCGCCGGCGCCGCGCTCATCCTGGCCTCGATGACCTACGGCATCCAGCCCTACGGCGGCCACCCGACCGGCTGGACCAGCCCCAGGGTCCTCGGCGGCATCGGCCTCGGCGTGGCCCTGCTCATCGCGTTCGTCGTCATCGAGTCCCGGGCCGCCGAGCCGATGTTCCGGCTGGCCCTGTTCCGGGTCCGCGCGTTCGCCGCCGGC
Source organism: Dactylosporangium sp. CA-092794 (assembly GCF_050948465.1). Lineage (NCBI taxonomy): Bacteria > Bacillati > Actinomycetota > Actinomycetes > Micromonosporales > Micromonosporaceae > Dactylosporangium > Dactylosporangium sp. CA-092794. The sequence continues at coordinate 7,307,347 of NZ_CP192044.1, forward strand.
AACCTCGCCGCGCTGCTGGTCTCGGTCGCCCGCGGCGGCATGCAGTTCATGCTCATCATCTGGCTGCAGGGCATCTGGCTGCCGCTGCACGGCTACGCCTTCGAGGACACGCCGCTGTGGGCGGGCATCTTCATGCTGCCGCTGACCGCGGGCTTCCTCATCGCCGGCCCCGTGTCGGGCTACCTCTCCGACCGCTTCGGCGCCCGGCTGTTCTCCACCACCGGCCTGCTGCTGGTCGCCGCGAGCTTCGCCGGCCTGCTGCTCATCCCGGTGAACTTCGCCTATCCCCTCTTCGCCGCCCTACTGCTGCTCAGCGGCCTGGGCCAGGGCATGTTCTCGGCGCCGAACACGTCGGCCATCATGAGCAGCGTCCCGGCCAACCAGCGCGGCGTCGCCTCGGGCATGCGGGCCACGTTCCAGAACGCCGGCACGTCCCTGTCGATCGGAGTGTTCTTCTCGCTGATGGTGGCGGGGCTGGCCAGGGCGCTGCCGCAGACGCTCACCTCGGGTCTTTCCGCCCAGGGGGTACCGCACGACGTCGCCGCCTCCGTGGCGTCCCTGCCCCCGGTGAGCACCCTGTTCGCCGCGTTCCTGGGCAGCAACCCGATGGAGCACCTGCTGGGCTCGTCGGTCCTGGCGGGACTCCCACCGTCCAACGCGGCCACGCTGACCGGCCACGAGTTCTTCCCGAACCTCATCGCCCAGCCGTTCCACGACGGCCTGGTGGTCGTCTTCGGCGCCGCCACCGCGATGACCCTGCTGGCCACGGCCGCCTCGGCCTCCCGCGGCCGCCACGTCCGCCAGCAGTGACCCCAGCGCGCCCCCATCGCGACGACGCTCAAGCCACCGGCAGCCGCCACCCACGCGCCGGCCCGGCGATCGTGCCGCCCGGTCCGCTAACCGAAAAGTCGGGCGCTCCGCGCCACGACTTTTCGGATTTATACCCTGACAGGGGAAAAATCCGATTCACCGCATGCCGCACAATCCGGTATCGGATTTATCGCCCGTCAGGGCATATGTCCGACTGGCCGAGCATTAAGTCTCCGCGATCATGCAGGCCGCCGCCGCGACACCCCAGGTTTTTCATGATCACGGAGCGATACGGTACTCCCGTGTACATCAGGACTCCGTGATCATGAAAAACCGTGGTGCACGCGGCCGGTCGAGCATGATCCGGAGACTTAAGGTGCGCCGGATAACGGGCCGGCAGTCCCGCCCGTCGCCGACCGCCAAGGCCACGACACGCAACCGCCACGACACGCAACGGCCGCGACAGCGAGCCTGCGCCGAACACCGAACACCGACCGCGCGAGCGACGGGCCCCGCCAATCGCCGACCGCCAAGGCCACGACACGCGGCTGCCGCGGCAGCGGGCCGGTGCTCAGCGCCGACCCGCGACCGGCCGGCCCGCCAGTCGCCGACCGCCAAGCCCGCACAGCCACCGCCGGTCAGCACCGCCGGTCAGCACCGCCGGTCAGCACCGCCGGTCAGCACCGCCGGTCAGCACCGCCGGTCAGCACCGCCGGTCAGCACCGCCGGTCAGCACCGCCGGTCAGCACCGCCGGTCGGCACCGCCGGTGGCTGCGGTCCCGGGTCGGCGGCGGAGCACCGGGTGTCCGGCATGCCCGAGGTGCCCGGGATGTGCAGATCCACTCGGCCCACGAGCCGCGCTTATCGGATTTATCGCCTGTCAGGGTATAAATCCGAAAAGTCCGGACACGAAGTGTCTGGACTTTTCGGGGCCGCGTTGCGGCATCCCGCCGTCGAGTGGGCAGGCTGCGGCTCAGACGGGGATCAGCGTGAACAGGGTGCGGCCCTGGTCGTCCGGCCACACCTTCGCGGTGAGGGTGGCGTCCAGGGTCGGGTAGGCCGCCCGGACCGCGTCCGAGGCGCCCTTGGCCGACACGAGGTAGTAGTGCACGTTGTGGCCCTTCGGGTCGGCCAGGATCGTGGCGAAGTCGCGGTCGGAGGTGATCACGAACTGCCGGGGGTGGCGGCTGGCCAGGATGATGGCGTACGAGTACGCCGCGTCGGTGAGCACCGAGCCGTCCGGCAGGCCCAGCGCGTCGATGTCGGCGCCGATGCGCAGGTGCTGCCGGGCCAGGAAGCGGGTCTGGGCGGCGCCGCCGGTGGTGAGGAACGCCGACTCCTCGCGGGCCAGGTCCGGATTGCGCAGGGTCAGCCCGGTCGACGGCACCGCCACGGCCACCGCCAGCAGGGCCGCGACGAGGCCCGCGGCCCGCACCCGCGGGGCGGGCGCCGCGGCCGGCCGGGACAGCAGGACCCCGACGAGCACGATCACCAGCGGCACCACGGCGATCTGGAAGCGCAGCCAGCCGAACGAGCTACCGACCAGGAACGCGCCGTTGTCGAAGACGAGCACCGAGCCGAGCACGGCGACCGGGGCCAGCGCCCGCACGTCGCGCCGGCGTAGCGCGAGGAAGGCGGCCACCAGCGCCACGACCACGGCCAGGGGCTCGAGCCCGGCCAGCTGCTGCGCCGCGTAGGAGGCCCGGTCGGCCAGGGTCGAGCCGGTCACCGACTCGATCGCCGTCCGGTTGGCCGCCACCTGGGCGGCGTTGCCGTATTCCGAGGAGAACGTCGCGAACCACTGGTTGCCGACGATCCGCCCGCACGCCGCCCACAGCCCGACCGTCACCAGCATCGGGAAGATCGCGAGCACCGCGTCGGTCTGGGCGATGCCGAGCCGGCCCGACTTCCGGTCGCGGTTGCGCCACCAGCTCACCGCGAACACCGCGACCGGCGCGGCCAGGCCGGGGGCGAGGGCCTCGTAGCGGCTGCCGTAGGCCAGGCCGAGGCTGAGCCCGAGGGCCACCAGCCGCTCCGGCTTGGCGTCGTCGAACCAGTGCAGCAGGGCGTGGGTGGCCAGCATGAGCGCGAAGAGGAACAGCGCCTCGCTCATGCCGTTGCCGGCGTACCAGAAGATCATCGGGTGCAGCGCGAACAGGGCGGTCAGGATCAGCCGGGGCGCGCGGGCCAGGCCGAGCCGCCGCAGGATGTCGCGGGTCACCGCCACGGTCGCGGCCATGAAGACCGCGGAGACCAGGGCCGCGACGAGCCCGTCGCGGACCAGCGCCGGCACGAGCGCGCCCAGCGGCAGGAACGGCAGCAGGATCAGCGACGGCAGCGGGTTCCATACGATGCCGACCGCGGCCAGGTGCGGATCGCGGCTGAACAGCACGTAGTAGGCATTGGCGATCCGGCTGATCGAGTCCTGGGGGATGAACTGCTGCCGCCACATCCACCACGCCAGGGCGAGGTACACCACGAGTACCACCGCGAAAACGACCCGGCCCTCGGTGAGCCGGCGCCGCCGGGCAACCGGTGCGATCCGCGGCGGCCGGACCTCCCCGGCAGCGAGCGTGTCAGTCGCCATGCGCCGCCGCCCCCTGCTTCAGGTGCAGCCCGTGGGTGGTCTTCTCCCAGTACGACGGGCTCAGCAGCAGCTGCAGGGCGGCCTTGACCGCGGCGATGCTCATCATCGCCCAGTAGGCGGGCGAGATGAGCGCCGACCAGAGCAGGTTGGGCCGGTCCATCTGGCGCACCACGAGCACGTTGAGGTAGATCACCGTGATGTTGCCCAGCACCATGCACAGCAGCCCGAGGTAGTAGACGGGCGTGACGAACAGGGTCTGGATGGCGTGCGGCCGGGCGATCACCCACAGGATCGTCATCGCCCAGAACACGGGGTTGAGCAGGGCCGTCAGCGGGGTGCCGCCGACGAAGAAGTTGAGGCAGAGCAGGCCGCGCCAGCCGAGCTGGCGATACGTCTGCCGGGGTGCGCGCATGTGGACCAGCCAGGTCATGAGGTACCCCTTGTACCAGCGGCTGCGCTGCTTGACCCAGTTGATGAAGTCGGAGTTGGCCTCCTCGAGGGTGACCGCGTGCAGCACGCCGACCTTGTGGCCCAGCCGGGCCAGCCGCATGCCGAGGTCGGCGTCCTCGGTGACGTTGAACGGGTCCCAGGCGCCGAGCTCGCGCAGCGCCTCGGTGCGGAAGTGGTTGCTGGTGCCGCCCAGCGGGATCGGCATGCCGAAGGCGACCAGCCCGGGCAGCAGCGACCGGAACCAGGCCGCGTACTCCAGCGTGAACCAGCGCGTGATGCGGTTCTGGTAGGTGTTGAAGTACCCCAGCTCGGCCTGCAGGCAGGCGTAGTCGGGGCCGAGCCGGGCGAGCGCGACGGCGGCCCGGCGCAGCTGCAGCGGCTCCGGCCGGTCCTCCGCGTCGTAGATGGTCACCAGCTCGCCCCGGGCCAGCTGCAGGCCGTAGTTGCAGGCCTTGGGCTTGGTCTGGGGCTGCGACGGCGGCACGATCACCACCTGGATGGGCGAGCCGGCCGGCAGCTGGGCCCGGGCGGCCGCGATCGTCTCGGCGTCGTCGGCCTCCAGCAGCAGCTTGACGTCGAGCCTGTCCGCCGGGTAGTCCAGGTCGCCGAGGTGCTCCACGAGCAGGTGGATCACCTCGGGCTCGCGGTAGGCCGGCACGAGGACGGTGTAGACGGGCAGCTCGTCGTCGGGTGTGGCGAGGGCCTCTTCGTTGCTCACCCAGACCCGGTGCTCCTGCCGGCCGGCCGCCCAGACCAGCGCGACGCGGAAGGCGATGGCCCCGCCGTACACCACCGTGATGAGCCCGATGAGCACCTGCAGCGTGCCGACCGGCCGCCACACCAGGGCGGCGGCGACCAGCACCGCGACGGCGGCGAGGCCGACCTTCTGCACCCGGGTCAGCACCACGTGCGCCGACAGCGCCGGCCAGAGGGTGCGCAGCCCGTCGATGCTCGCGACCAGGTGCCGCTCCTCGCGGCCGGGGACCTTGCTGACGCCGACGGCGGTCACGGCCGGCCCTCCGCGCTCGTGCCGGCGTCGTCGTGGTAGAGGCCCGAGACGATCGGCGAGCCGGGCACGCCGAGCAGCAGCGCCGCGACGGCGAGGGTGGCGAAGGCCAGCCGCCCGCGGGGCACGTAGTGCGGCCGCCCGTCGCTGCGGCGCTCCGCGACCGCGGCCGACCAGCGCCAGGTGAACGCCGCCACGGTCAGCCCGAGCGCCGCGTCGAAGGCCAGCGGTACTCCGCCCAGCAGCCGGATGGCGAGCGCGACGACGGTCAGGACGGGCAGCGCGGTCGCGACGCCGAGCGCTCCGCGCCGGGTCGGCCCGAAGCAGCTCAGCGCGGCCAGCAGCAGGCACAGCAGCGCGATCCAGGCCGGCGCGCCGCCGAGGCCGCGCAGCGCGTCGGCGACCGGGTCCGGGGTCGCCCCGTCGATCGCCAGCAGCGGCAGCACCAGCGCCCAGCGCAGCCGCGCCGCGGTGCGCGTGCCGAGCAGCAGCACGGTCGCGGCGGCGAGGAACGACACGAACCCGAGCAGCGTCCAGCCCGAGGTGGCCCCGCCCGGCGGCGCGAGCGCGGTGAGCGTGCCGGCCGCGAGCAGCAGCGCGGTCGCGATCAGCCCGTCGACCTGCCGGTCGTGCACGTCGGGCTCGGCGTCGGCGGCCTTGAGCCGGCCGACCAGCAGGGTCGCCCCGGTCAGCAGCGGGATCACCAGCGGCACGGCCGGGCCCGCGTCGAGCAGCCCGCGCCAGATGGACACCGCCACCGCGGGGAACGCGGCGAACGCGAGCACGACGCCGAGGGCGAACCTGATCCGCACCGAGCGCCGCCCGGTGCTCAGCGACGGCCGGCCGATCGTGGCGAGGCGCAGCCCGGCGAGGTGGCGCAGGAAGCGCAGCCCCTCGCGCAGGGACGCCTTGCTGTCGCCGGCCGCGCGGGGCCGGAACGTGTAGGGCACCTCCTCGACCCGCTGCATGCGGGCCCGCACCAGGATCTCCAGCAGGATCTTGTAGCCGACCGGGCGCAGGGCGGCTCCGGCCAGCGCGGCGCGGCGCACGGCGAAGAAGCCGCTCATCGGGTCGGACACGCGGGCCAGCCGGCGGGGGAAGACCAGCCGCGCGACGGTGCCCGAGGCCCGCGAGACCAGCCGGCGCCAGGCGCCGCCGAGGCCGTCGGCCCGGCCCTGGCCGGCGTAGCGGGTGGCGACGACCGCGTCGGCCCCGCCCCGGATCTCGACCGTGGACTCCTGGTCGTCGGCGCGGCGAGGCCGGACGCCGGTGCGCTCGAGGATGGCCGGGAGGGTCTCCGGCGGGTGCTGCAGGTCGCCGTCCATGACGACGACCCAGGGCGCCCGGGCGGCCGCGATGCCGGCGACGACCGCGCCGCCCAGCCCGGCGGTGCGCTCGCCCCTGGGCCGGTGCAGCAGGCGCACCCGCTCGTCGCCGACGCCACGGATCTCCTCCGGCGTCGTGTCGTCGCTGTCGTCGACGAACACGACCTCGAACGCCGTGTCGTGCAGGACGGTTTGCAGCCGCGCGACCAGCGGGCGCACGTTGTCTGCCTCGTTGCGGGTCGGTACGACGATCGTGACCTCGGGCCGCGGCCCTGATTCGGGGTCCGAACGTTGCCCCGGCGGGGACCATTCCTCGTCGAGCAGCGTGCCACCCATCCGAACTCCGTCCTCCTGCTAGATCTTCGCCTGGCTGTACGAGACCGTGGCGCCGACGAACGCCTCGTAGTACTCGACGACGACGGTGTGCGCGCCGGCGGTGAGCGGCACGTCGGCGGTGTAGGTCGTGGGGCCCTGGTCGACCCAGCCGTTGATCACGACGTGGCCGTCGACGCTGACCCGGACGCCGTCGTCGGCGGTGACGGTGAGGCGGTAGGTGCCGGCGGCGAGGGTCTCGGTCCTGGTCCAGCGCACGGAGAACTCGTTGACGGGGATGCTCGGGGCGGGCGAGCCGTCGCCCCAGTTGAAGTCGATGGCGCTGTCGGTGCGGGTCAGCGCCGGGGTGCCGGAGAGCGTCTTGTTCGCGAAGTACTCGCCGGTGAACTGGTCGCCGGGCGCGGGCGGCGCGTCGGTCGGGGCGTAGGACAGCCGGGCGACGGCGCCGACGAACGCCTCGTAGTACTCCATGACGATGGAGTGGGTGCCCTCGGCCAGCGCGAGCGTCGCCTGGTGCGGGGTGGGGCCCTGGTCGACCCAGCGGTCGACGACGAGGGCGCCGTCGACGTAGAGGCGCACGCCGTCGTCGGCGGTCACCGTGAACGCGTAGGTGCCGGCCGCGAGCTGGGTCGTCTGCGTCCAGCGGGCGGAGAACTGGTCGGCCGGGATGGCCGGGTCGGGCGAGCCGGTGCCCCAGTCGTCGTCGACGGCGTCCTCGTCGCGGGTGACGGCGGGCACGCCGCTGAGGGTCTTGTTGGCGAAGTACTCGGCGTGGAACGGCGCGGCCGGGGTGACCGCGCCGATGCGGTGGTAGTCGAAGGACAGCAGTGCGCCGACCGCGTTCTCGTAGTACTCGACGCGGATCGTGTGGGTGCCGCCGAGGACCACCTTGTCGACACTGAAGGGGGCGTTCTGGTCCCGCCAGGCATCGACGATCAGGCTGTTGTCGAGGTACACGCGCACGCCGTCGTCGCTGGCGCCGCTGAACCGGTAGGTCCCGGCGGCGAGGGTGTCGGTGCGGGTGAAGCGGGCGACGAAGTGGTCGGCGCCGATCGGCGCGCCGGGCGAGCCGCCGCCCCAGTCGAAGGCGATGGCGGCGTCGGTGCGGGTCAGGTCGGGGGCCCGGGCCGGGATCGCCGGGGTGGTGGTGTTCCAGAACTGCGAGCTGTACGCCTCGGGCGCGGGCAGGTCGCCGACCTTGGTGTACACCAGGCGGACCTGCGCGTCGCCGGCGTTCTCGTAGTAGTCGACCTGCACCGTGTGCGGGCCGCCGTCGAGCGGCACCTGGGCCGTATACGTCTGCGGTACGTGGTCGGCCCACTGGTCGATCACCCGCACGCCGTCGACGGCCACGCGGATGCCGTCGTCCGCGGTCGCGGCGAAGGAGTACACGCCCGGCTCGACGGTGAGGTCCCGGCTCCACCGGGCCGCGAAGTGGTCGGGGTCGATCCCCGGGCCGGGCGAGCCGGCGCCCCAGTCGAAGGCGACGTCGTCGTCGGCCCGGCTGAGCACCGGCGAGCCGGACGGCATCGCCGGCGCGTTGCCGGTGCCGGGCGTGTTCCAGTACTGCCCGGTCCAGCTCAGGTCGGGCTGGTCGGTCGTGCTGTCCCAGAACAGCTTGGCCACCGCGGCGGCGCCGCCGTCGTAGAACTCCATCTTCAGCGAGTGGTTGCCGGCGGCCAGGTCGGTGACGTAGTCGTGGGCTACGCCGGCCTGGTCGTGCCACTCGTTGATGACGAGCCGGTCGTCGATGAACAGCCGCACCCCGTCGTCGGTGACGGTGGTGAAGCGGTACCGCCCGGCGGTGAAGTACTGCGACTTGGTCCACCGCGCCGAGAACTGGTCCTTGCTCACGCCGGGCCCCGGCTCGTCCGGCCACACGAAGTCGATCTGCGGGTCCTGCCGGGTCAGCCGCGGATTGCCGGACAGGGTGGTGTTCGACCAGTACTGCCCGGTGAAGGTGCCCGACGGCGCGTAGCTGGCGGTGTAGGTGGTGGCGGTCTCCGGCGTGGTGATGGTGTGCCGGATCGCCTTGCCGTCCGACCAGCCGGTGAAGTGGTACACCACGCCGTCCGGGCCGAGCACGCTCGGCGCCGCCGCGAGCTCGCGCTGGAAGCCGCGCACCCCCTCGACGGTGGTGGGCGTCGCGATCGGGATGCCGTCGACCTCCATGCCCAGGCCCGGCGGCGAGGTCTGGAAGGTCATGGTGGTCTTGAGCGGGTTGATCCGCACCGACTGGGTCGCGGTCAGCCCGTTCTCGTCGGTGGCCGTGACGATGATCTCGTACCAGGTGTCGGCCGACGGCTCGCCCGTGCGCGGGATGGTGAACGAGCCGACCCGGCCGGTCAGCGGCCCGACGAACGGGTGGAAGTGGGTGCCGTGGTGCAGCCGCACCTCGGTCTTGATCTTCCCGTCGTCGAGGTCGAAGCCGGCGGCGTCGTTGGCGAACGCGTTGTAGGTGATCGTGTCGCCGGCCCGGTAGGTGGAGCCCTCGGCCGGCACCGCCACCCGCAGCGTCGGCGGCACGCCGACCTGGATCACCAGCGGTGTGGCCGCGGCCGTGTGACCGCCGGTGTCCGACACGGTCAGCTGCACCTGATACACGCCGATGCTGCCGTAGACCTTGGCCGGGTTGGCGTCGGTGCTGCTCGTGCCGTCGCCGAAGTCCCAGTGGTACGTCAGCGGGTCGCCGTCGGGGTCGGAGCTGCCGGCGCTGGAGAAGTGCACGGTGAGCGGGTCGATCCCCTTGACCACGTCGGCGGTCGCGTTCGCGGTCGGCTGCTGGTTGCCCAGCGAGTAGCCGATCCGGTAGAGCCGGCCCGGGAAGTAGGTCAGGTAGTACAGCGAGCCGTCCGGCGCCTCTTTGAGGTCGACGACCGCGCCCGCCGTGGTGTCGAAGTCGTGCACGGCGGTGACGTTGCCGGCGGGATCGAGGTCGGCCCGCTTGATGAAGCCCTTGGCGTAGTCGCCGAAGAAGAGGCTGCCGGAGTACTCGGGCGGGAACATGCTCCCCCGGTACACCGGGCCGCCGGTGACCGACGCGCTCTGCCCGTTGTGCGGATAGGTGTAGATCGGGTTGATGTACCCGGCACAGTTGCTCGCGCACATGCCCTCGTGCAGCGGCCAGCCGTAGTTGCCGCCCTTGACGATGTGGTTGAGCTCCTCCCAGCTGAAGTCGCCGACGTCGCCGCCGTAGAGCTCGCCGGTCGAGCGGTCGAACTGGAACCGCCACGGGTTGCGGAAGCCGTAGGCCCAGATCGCGCCGAGCTTGCCGGGCTGGCCGTAGAACGGGTTGTCGGTCGGGATCGAGCCGTCCTTGTTGATCCGCAGGATCTTCCCGTGCGGATTGGACAGATCCTGCGCATTCGGCGGATAACCATTGTCACCCACCGCGAAGTACATTTTTCCGTCCGGACCGAACCGGATACTGCCGCCGACGTGCAGTTCCTGCGAGGGCGACTGGGTCTGGAAGATCAGATACGGCCCGTCGGTGCCCACATCGCCTGACGCGTCGAATCGCACCAGCCGATTGAGCAGGTCGAGACCGGTGTAATAGAAATAGACGTAGTTGTTGTCGACGCCGAAACCCGGGTCGAACGCGACGCCGATCAGGCCGCGGTCACCGGAGGCCACCGACGGCAGCTCGGCGAACGGCTGCGGCAGGAGCTGACCGTTCTTGACGATCTTGATCTTGCCGGTGCGCTCCAGCACGAAGATCCGGCCGTCGGGCGCGATCTCGAAGCCGGACGGGCCGTCCAGCCCGGCGCCGACGACCAGCGAGGTCTGGAATCCCGGCGGCGGCGCGGCGCGCGCCGGGCTCGCCGGCACCACGATCGCGGTGGCGGCCAGCAGCGCGACCGCCAGGGCGGCCCGCCCCCCTCGCCACACGCCGATCGCAGCCATCCGTGCCCCCTGCCGAAATCCCGCCGGAAAAATTGCCGAACGCGCGGTCAATTAGGCGCCCGGCGACAATCGCCCGGCAAGACGGGCAACCAGAAATTTACGATCGCGCCGGCGGGCCCGGGCGGCTACGTGAACAGCACCTCATCGGCACGAATGCTGCAATTCGGCCACCGCCTCCGGGACGGCGTTTTCGCCGGGTACGCGGATCGTTCACGGCCGTCATCCGCCGGAATTCGGCCGGAAATATAACGGCCAGAAACGCGCGATGTCGGAAAGCCGTCATATCACCCGGACGGACGACGGCCCCATCGTCCGGAATGGACGACGGGGCCGCCGCGCAGCCGAGGCTAGATCACGCCCCGCCGCCGCCCGGCTGGACGACGCCGTTCACCGTGAGGGTGTAGGGCGCGTACTGCTGGACCTGCTCCGTCGGCTCGTCGTAGGCGACGACCGCCACGACCTTCGGGAACAGCACCAGCAGCGCCAGCTCGATCCAGTTGAGATCGAAGCCGCTCTTGCCGTTGAACTCGAACTGCCAGGCGAACGAGTTCGCCTCGTCGATGCCGATGAGCTTGACGTTCCAGTTCTTCACCGTGACCGGCTTGATCTGCGTCGGCGACTTGAACGGCGCCAGGCTGGAGCCGTCGCTCAGCAGCGTGCCGCCGAGCGTGATGTCGTCGAGCAGCAGACCGCCCTCGTTGACGCCGCCGTCGCTGACGTAGCGGAACGACAGCAGGATCGACTTGCCCGCATAGGCGGACAGGTTGAACGTGTGCTGCTCGAAGCCGTTCGTCGTGCCGTTGAGGCCCGGGCCGAGCGGCCCGTCGACGGTCTTGTCACCGGGGATCGACGTGTAGGTGCTGCCACCGTCGGTGGACACCTGCACGTAGCCGTAGTCGTAGGTGAGCTCGGCACCGTACTTCGCGAGGAAGGACAGCGTCGGGTTGGTGGTCGGCACGGTCACCTGGAGGACCGCGGCCGCGTCGGTGTTGTTCGCGTTGCCGGAGAACAGCACCGGGTTGCCCGCCCGGTCCGGGTCGTTGTTGACCACGGTCCAGGCCAGCGGCAGCGTCGGCAGGGTCTTCGCGCCGCTGAACTTCAGCGAGCGCAGGTCCTTGCCGGCCAGGGCCTTGCCGTTCTTCTGCAACAGGACGTAGTCCGCGCCGTTGGGCGCGGCGCCGGGCACGCTGTAGGACTGCGGGTTGGCCAGGTTGACCGTGGACCGCAGGCTCTTGGACGTGACCTTCTTCTTCTCCGCACCGAGGACGATGCCGTACTTCGCATCGCCGACGAGCTTGTCCAGCAGCACCATGCTCTGGTAGTCGTGCAGGACCGTGTACGCGTCCTTGGCGCCCTCCGCCTTCACGGCGGCGTCGAGGCTCGCGATGCCCTGCAGCGCACTGTCGCGGTGCAGCCGCTCGATGATGTCCTGACCGAAGCGGTCGTAGAGGTACAGCATCAGCTCGTAGGCGTTGCCGTAGTCGGCGAGCACCCCGTTGCCGTTACCGCCCTCGCCCCAGAGGTTGAGCGAGTTCTGGGCACCGCCGCAGTCGCGGGGGTTCGGGTTGTACGGCGTCTGGATCGGGCCGTACCCCTGGAAGCAGTACAGGTGGCTGTCGCCGCCCTTGTCGAAGACCGTCTTGGTCCCGTCGACGTAGCCGGTGAGCGTCTGCGCGAAGTCCGAGAGGCCTTCGTTCATCCACGTCACCTCGGCCGGGTCCGAGTAGTACTCGACGAGGTGCTGCCACTCGTGCGCGAACGTGCCCTCGTAGAGGCGCGGCCGGCCCGGGCGGCTGGTGCACAGGTCCGACGTCGGCTCGTCCGGCGGGTTGGCACCGGTGCGGTGCGCCCAGTCGTACGCGTCGATCGTCATGACGTTGCGGTCGAACAGCTCGTTGAACTGCGAGGAGAAGAAGCCGGCGATGTAGGTCGGGGCGGCCGGGAACGTGTAGTAGTTGTCGTCCCGGACGTTGTCGACCAGCGTCACCGTCTTGTTGCCGGCACCCGTGTAGACGCCGCCGTTGCCGTTACGGTCCGGGCCGAGCAGCGCGTTGCTGCCGTCCCGGTCCGGCGGGGTGGCGAAGGCGGCGGTCTCCTTCGGGTACATGTTGGTGTCGAACTCGTGGATGAAGCTCGCCACCTGGGCGTCGGTCACCGTGGTGGAGTTCGGCACCGCGCTGCGGCAGTCGCCCGCCGGGAACGAGGTGTCGACGGCGACCCAGACCTCGATGTGCTCGCCGACGCCGCGCAGGACGTAGTCCTTGCGGTACAGCGTGCCATTGAAGTCGTCGGAACCCAGCCACTGACGGACCGTGCCGACCGGCGGGGTGTCCGCCGCGGCGAGCGTGGAGCGCTGCTGCGCCTTGCCGCTCGCCATCTTCGACGTGTCGACGACCTTGCCGTCGAGCGTGAAGGTCTTGCGGGTCATCTCCCGCACGTCGGACGGGGCCGCCGATGCCGTGGCCGGGGCCTTCGCCGGCGCCGCGAGCGCCGGCACCGCCGGCAGCGCGACGAGCGCGATCGGCACGGCCAAGGCGACGGCCGCGGACGTGGCCAGGCCTTTTCTCACCATGGAGCCTCCTAGCGACGGCGCGCGGCACCGAGCGGGATTACCGCTGCGGCCCGGCGCGCCGGGTTCGGGATCGTATTGACACCGCACACTATCGTCGCCGTCGACATAGGCACGCATCGCATCGAACGCCGAGGGTTTTCGCAAGGGGTGAGCGGGGTTGCCGAGGGTCGCCGAATCGTGATTATCGTCGATGTTCGGCACACGGCGGGACCGGCCAGCGGCCTCCATCACGCAGGGTGACCGATGGAGCGCGGCTATCTGTAGACCCGGACGCACGAACCGGTCAGCAGGTTGCACAACGGGGCGAATTTCGACCGGAAAAGGTCCGAGAGGGCCAGTGCCGCCGCCGTCCGAAGGATCACAGCCCGCGACGTCCGGTGGTCCGGCCACCCTCCGGACGGCCGGGCTTCCCGGCTGGACAGCCGTTCACGCACGGTCACCGCGGACCGTATCGTCGGCGTATGGCAGCCCTGACCCTCGCAGTGGAACGACTCGCTGCCGCCACGGTGCTGTCCTGTCACGGGGCGCTGGTGGCGGCCAGTGCGATGCAGCTGGAGACCGCGTTGTCCCAGGTGCTGCTGCGGCCGCAGGTACGGATCGTCGTCGACCTGGCCGCGGTGGCCACCATGGACTGCACGGCGCTGATGATGCTGCGGGTAACCGCTGGCATCGCCGCCGAGCAGGGCGGATCGCTGGTCCTGGCCGGACCGGCCCCGCAGGTGGTAGTCACGCTGCGTGAGGGCGGGACGCTCAACACCATTCCGACGTACCGCTCCGTGCAGGCCGCCCTGGACGGCGACGACAGCGCGCTGATCACCGAACCGGCCGCGCCCGCGACGACGCCGTGGCCGATGAACCGGGCCGACCGCCGCTCCGCGTAGATAATCGGGACATGGCGGCGCAGCACCTGCGGTGGCGGCCCGCGCCGGCGGTGCGGCCGTATGCGGACTGGTACACCGGCTACGACCAGCGCGGCATGCCGCCGGGCCGGCATCGGGGGCTGCCCTCGCCGTACCTCACCCTCATCGTGACGCTGTGGGAGCCGTTGCGCATCGCCGCGCACCCGGACCCGGCCGCGCCGGCCGGCAGCTACGAGACGCTGGTCGGGGGCCTGCACACCACCCCGGCGATCGTCGCGGCCGGCGGGGCGGGCATCCAGGTGGCGCTGTCGCCGCTGGGCGCCCGGGCGCTGCTCGGGCTGCCCGCCGGCGAGCTGGCCGGCCGCGACCTGGACGCCGGGTGCGTGCTCGGCCCGCTCGCCGCCGAACTGCGCGAGCGGGTGTGCCTGACCACTGGCTGGGCGGAGCGGTTCCGCATCGTGGACGAGGTGCTGACCCGCCGGGCCGACCCGGCGTGCGCCCCCGCGCCGGAGGTGACCTTCGCGTGGCGGCGGCTGTGCGCGACCGGCGGGACGGTCGGCCCGGCCGAGCTCGCCGGTGAGACCGGTTGGAGCGCACGGTACCTCTCCCGGCGCTTCGGCATCGAGATCGGCCTGTCGCCGAAGGTGGCCGCGCGGGTGACCCGCTTCGACCGGGCGCGCCGCCGGCTGCAGGACTCGGGCGGCCGCTACCCCCTCGCGGAGCTGGCCGTCGCGTGCGGCTACTACGACCAGGCCCACCTCACCCGCGAGTTCTCCGCCCTGGCCGGAGTGCCGCCGGCGCGCTGGTGGGCCGAGGAGTTCCGGAATGTACAAGCGCCGGTGGACCTGGCCGGGGCAGGCTCGGCGGATGACCGATGACAGGACCCCGCCGCCGCAGGTGTGGCCGACGTTGCGGGCCACCGACGCCCGCGCCCTGATCCGTTTCCTGGTCGACGCGTTCGGCTTGCGGGAGATCGCCGTCTACGGCGACGGCGACGTCGTCGAGCACGCCCAGCTGGCGTGGCCGGAGGGCGGCGGCATCATGCTCGGCAGCGTGCGCGACGACGGCTCGCCGTGGCAGCTGCGGCCCGGCGGGTTCGGCTGCTACGTGGTGTGCTCGGCTCCGGACGCGCTCTACCGCCGGGCGACCGCGGCCGGCGCGACGATCATCCAGGAGATGAACGAGACCGACTACGGTTCGCGGGGCTTCGCCGCCCGGGACCCCGAGGGCAACCTCTGGTCGTTCGGCACGTACCGCGGGGAGCCCGTCGCCTAGGCTCCCCGGCCCGCGGTGACCAGCTCGCCGAGCAGGCGCTTGAGCTCGGCGAGGTGGTGCTGGGGGTAGCTGCGGCCGGCGGGGTCGACCACGCGGCGGACGCCGCGCAGCAGGCGCCAGGCCGTGTCCGGGTGGCCGAGCTGGGCCAGGGCTTGGGCCTCGAGCCAGTCGCAGTACTCGCCGTCGACGCCCGCGTCGCGCAGCTGCCGGGCGAGGACGACGACGGCCTCGTCGTGGCCGGCGCCGAGCAGGAGCCGCGCCAGCGCGTCGGTGCCCAGGATCCATTGTCTGGTACGGGGGGCCAGCTCACGGAGTCGCTCGAACGCGTCGACCGCCGCCTGCCGGCGCCCGGCCCCGACGTAGCTGCGCCCCAGGTCGAGCAGCGCGGTGGCAATTTCGGATTTGTCGGATATTTCGCTTAGGGTGGCCTCGGCGAGTCCGGCGTTGCGGGCGGCCTTGCGCCGACGGGTTTCGGGGTCCGCGTAACCGAGGTGGACCAGGTGCAGCGCGTCCCGCGGCACCACGGGCCATTGGGGCATCGGCTTCGCGGCCGGCTCGGCAGCGGACGGTTTGGCGCTGGGCGCCTCGGCGGTGGGATCGGCGGTGGGCGTCAGGCGCTCGTGGACGCGGCCCTCCCAGTGCATAGCGGCCGGGCGGAACAGGCGCGGGGTGCGGTGGGTGTAGGGCAGTTCGTCGTGCCGGTTGTCGATCTCCACCAGGAACGCGCCGGCCGGCGCCGCCCGCAGCAGATCGCGGAGCCGCTCCGGCGCCGCGACGGCCCGCTCGTCGGCGTCGACGCTCAGCACCCAGTCGGGGCGCCCGGCGGCGCCGACGGCCGCGTTGCGCGCGGCCGCGAAGTCGTCGTGCCACTCCCCTTCGCTGACGGTCGCGCCGAGCGAGCGGGCGAGGGCGACGGTGGCGTCCACCGAGCCGGTGTCGTGGACGTGGACGCCGTCGACGACGCCGCCGAGGGCGGCGAGGCAGCCGGAGAGGTTGGCCGCCTCGTCCCGGACGATGAGGACCGCGACAAGGTTCACCCCCGCCGGATCGGCCAGCGCCGCCCTCGCTTGAGGGAACCCGCGGGGCCGGTTCAGCCGCTGACCCCCGCCGCCGCTTCGGCGGGCCGCCCGTTTGGAGACGGTCGCGCCGAAAAGCGGGCGGCCCCACGCGGCCGGGGTCGGAGCCTGACCGGCCGGCCGCGAGCCGCGCGGCCGGTCAGCGGCCGGCGGCGGCGTGATACTGGTCGACAATCTCCTGCTTGATCCGGCCGCGGTCGGAAACCTGGAATCCGGCGCCTTGTGCCCATTCCCGGATGGCCCGGTTCTGGTCGCGGTCGCCGCGCGTCGTGCTGCGTCCCCGGCCGGCGGCGGTTCGGGCCCCAACGGTCGCGCTGCGGCCTACCTTGGTGCCGGCGGAAATGTAGGGCTTGAGCGCCCCGCGCAGTTTCTCCGCGTTCTTCTTGGACAGGTCGATCGAATACTGCACGCCATCGAGGCCGAACGTCACACTCTCATCGGCCGGCTTGCCGTCCAGATCGTCGATCAGTTCCTGAATGACACGCTTGGCCATGCCGGCCCGCCTCCCGTGAGCGCTGGGACGTACCTTCGAAAAACCGAAGCCAGTGGAAACAGTATCGCCAATAAATTCAATCCACGCCAGATAGCGGCGGAAAACAGTTCTTCACCGATCGTGTCGGTTCAATTACGGGTCCGCCCTCCTTCAGGCTACCCTCTCCGGGGTGAGCACACCCCCGCTGGACTGGGGCCGGCTGCTGGTCGCCCAGCTCGAGTTCTACTGGGACAACCACCTGTGGCCGCGGCTGAATGGGCTCACCGACGACGAATACTTCTGGGCGCCGGTGGCCGGCTGCTGGAGCATCCGGCCCGGGCCGGACGGGTTATTCCGCACCGACGGCCCGGCCACCCGGCGGCGGCACCCGCCGCTCACCACCATCGCCTGGCGCATGATGCACATCGCCGTAGGGTGTTTCGCAACCCGGACGAGCACGTTCTTCGCCGGGCCGGGCTCGGCGCACCCCGACGCCGACATGTTCGATCCGCGCCATGTGCCCGCGGATCTGCCACACACCGCCGCCGACGGCGTGTCGTTCCTGCACGACACATACCGGCAATGGCACGATCACATCGCCGACCTCGACGACACCTCGATGCGAACCCCACTGGGACCCAAGGGCGCCTATTTCTCGGCCGAACCGATGGCCGCACTCATCGCCCACATCAACCGTGAAACGATGCACCACGGCGGCGAGATCGGCCTGATGCGCGACCTTTACGCCGCCCTGCGCCGCACCGCGCGCCCCTGACGGCCCGCCCACCGCCGCACGACTCCGGCTCACCGCTCGAGCTCCGGCCGCAGCGGCTCACCCCGCCGCCGATGGCGGGCCAGGTCGTGCCGGGGCTGGGTGCGGGCGAACGGGCGAGGCGACCGGCGGCGGCGCGGCGGGTCAGGACGGCAGCGGCGGGCAGGCGGCCAGGATCGCCTCGCTGATCGCGTTCTGGGCAACGGCGCCCCCGTGGCCCGGTTCGACGAGATTGGTCAGGTACGCCACCGCCAGGCGCCGGGTCGGGTCCGCCCAGGCGACGCAGACGTTGCTGCCGTTGTGGCCGAAGGCGCGTTCGCTGCCCGTGCGGCCCATCGGCCGCGGCCGGGCCGGGTCCAGGCCCGGGCCGCCCAGCTGGAAGCCGTGCGACCAGCGGATCGGCAGGCCGATCCGGGCGTCGATGGTGCCGTCGCTGGTGGGGGTGGTGGCCACGGCCAGCGACGCCTCGGCGAGCACCCGGGCGCCGGAGAGCTCGCCGCCGCGGACGAGCGCGGTGTACAGCACGGCGAGGTCGCGGGCGGTCGTGGAGACGCCGGCGGCCGGGATGACGGCACGGCGGGTGGCGCGGCGGTTCACGAACGCCTGCACGGCGCGAGGGCCCGGGCCGCGGCCGCGCAGCGGCACGTGCCGGGGCCAGTGCTCGTCCGGCAGGCCGAGGTGGGTGTCGCGCATGGACAGCGGGCCGAGGATCTCGGTGCGCAGCAGTCGCTCGATCGGCTCGCCGGTGACGCGGCGCAGCAGCTCGCCGAGGAGGAAGCCATAGCTGACGTACTGGTACGCCGGGCCCTCGCCGGCCGGAAACCGGGGGCGGGCGCGTTCGACGGCGCGTACCGATGCCGCCCAATCGGTCATCGAGAGCGCGTCCTGCAGCGTCGAACGCGCGACGGGCAGGCCGGAGCGGTGCTGCAGCACGTGGCGCACGGTGATGCCCGACTTGCCGTTCGCCCCGAACCGCGGCCAGTGCGCGGCGAGCGGGTCGTCGAGCCCGAGCGCGCCCCGCTCGGCGAGGCGGTGCACGAGCAGCGCCGTGAACGGTTTACTGGTGGAGAAGATCCAGAAGAGCGACGTTGGCTCGCAGCCGTACCACCGATCGAGCACGACCTCGCCGTCGCGCACCACACACAGCTGGGCGGCCCCGCCCCGATCCCGGGCCAGGCGGGCGGCGGCCTCGAGCCCCGCGCGGTCGACGTCGCCGGTGTCGCGCTCCGCCCACTCCAGCACGGCACCCAACGTACCCCCGTTCGGCACCCGGCCATCGCCCGGCCGGATGGCACAGCCCCGCGAATCCTGGCAATAGCCTGGCAAAGCCTCCGCCGCGCGGGCCCCCGGCCGAACTCAGGCCCGACCACGGCAGCCACGACCACGGACGGAGCAGGACGTGACCTCGATCAGCGGTGTCAGCGCCATTTCGGGCGCGTACGGCGCGGCCTACGACCGCAAGGATCCGCTCGCCACGGTGGCTAGGGCGCTGAGCCTGTCCACCGGCGAGCTGAAGCGCCAGCTGCGCGACGGCAAGAGCCTCAGCGACGTGGCCTCGGCACAGGGCGTCTCGCACGACGACCTGATCGCCGCCATCAAGGCGGGCCGGCCGAGCAACGCGCCGGCCAACCCGTCCGGCCTCTCGGACGACGAACTGGCCGAGAAGATCGCCGACCGGAAGGGATCGCCCGGTCGCCGGGCGGGCCTGGAGCGGCTGAGCGCGGCGCTGGACACGGACGCCGGCCAGCTGACGAGCCTCAGCGCCGCGGACCTGGTGAAGAAGCTGCGGAGCCGCGGCTACGACCTGGACCAGCTCCGCTCGGTCCTGAACAGCGGCGACCTCCTGGACGTCAACGCCTGACCCCCGCCGCGCCCGTCTCGGCCTCTCCCCCGTCGGCTGGCTCGGCCCGGCGCGGCGCGGTCGGCGATCACGCCCCACACGCCGGGCGCTGCACGCCGCAGAGCACAGCGCACCGACCGGAAGTCTCCGCGATCATGCACAACCCGGCACCGACACCAACAGTTTTTCATGATCACGGAGCGCTGATGTACCCCCGTGTACCACAAGTCTCCGGGATCATGGCAAACCCGCGGTGCGGCCACTGCGAGCATCATGATCACGGAGACATTCGTCCGCGCGAATCGAATGGTGCGTCCGGCGGGTGCGACATCCGCACCGTGCGCACCGCCGCGCCGCCCCGGGGCGGGCGGACGAGGCGGCCACTGCACGCATCCGCATCATGATCACGGAGACATACAGCCGCCCCCACCCCGCGCAGATCGAATGGTGCGCCCGACGGGTGCGACATCCGCGCCGCCCGCACCGCCGCGCCGCCCGCACCGCCGCGCCGCCCGCACCGCCGCGCCGCCCGCACCGCCCGCACCGCCCGCACCGCCCGCACCGTCCCGGGGGCGGCGCCGATGATCGCCGCGCCCCGACCGGCGGCCATCGACGCCCAGCGCGGACGCGACCCCGCCCGCCTTCCCCTGCGGCCCACGGGGTCCGCACAACCTCGCATAACCGAAATGTCGGATTTATCCGTCACGAAGTGGCGGATAAATCCGACAAACCGTATTCGCCGGCCTACGACGTGACGCACCGGCCGTGGCCGGGCGGCCGAATGCAGCCGAATCTCTCCGCGATCATGCGGCTCCCGCCGGCGTTCGGCGCGTTTCTCATGATCGCGGAGCCATAAGGTACCTATGGGTACATTAACCTTCCGCGATCATCAAAAACCCGCGGTGCGAGCGGCGGCGAGGACATGATCGCGGAGAGTTCTCGTCGTGCTGTCCGATGCCGGCGCCGCGCGCGGACGTCGCTGCCCGCGCGCGGTCGTGCAAAGGCGTGCACAGCGGAGCGGTCAGTGGCCCGGGGTCTCGGCCAAGGTTGTCGCGCCGGTCATGATGGCCACCGCCTCCGACATGGTGTGGGACTTCGGGGTGATGACGCCCGCGCCGCGGCCGAGCCGCTGCACGTGGATCCGGTCCGCCACCTCGAACACGTGCGGCATGTTGTGGCTGATCAGGATGACCGGCAGGCCGCGGGCGCGGACCTCGCCGATCATCTTCAGCACCTGGTTCGACTCGCGGACGCCGAGGGCGGCCGTCGGCTCGTCCAGGACGATCACCTTGCTGCCGAAGGCGGCCGCGCGGGCCACCGAGACCGCCTGCCGCTGGCCGCCGGAGAGGGTCTCGACCGGCTGGGCCATGTTCTGCAGGGTGCCGATACCCAGGTCCGCGAGGGCCTTGGCGGCGTCGGCGCGCATGCCTTTCTTGTCCAGCATGCGCAGGACCGAGCCGAGGAAGCCGGGGCGCCGGCGTTCCCGGCCCAGGTACAGATTGCCGGCGATGTCCAGGGCCGGGGCGACGGCCAGGCTCTGGTACACCGTCTCGATGCCGGCGTCGCGGGCGTCCTGCGGGCGGCGGAAGTGCACCGGGCGGCCGTCGAGCAGGATCTCACCGGCGTCCGGCACCAGGGCGCCGGTGAGACACTTGATGAGCGTGGACTTGCCGGCGCCGTTGTCGCCGATGACGGCGAGGACCTCCCCCGGATAGAGGTCGATGTCGACGCCGTCGATGCCGACCACGCGGCCGAAGGTCTTGACCAGGCCGCGGGCCGACAGCACGGGCGTCGCCGAATCCGCGGCCGTCATGCGCGCACCTTCCGGATCCACTGGTCGACCGCGACCGCGGCGAGGACCAGCAGGCCGACGGCGAGGACACGGTACTGGTCGTCCACGCCGGCCAGGGACAGGCCGCTGCGGAAGGCGCCGACGATGAGTGCGCCCAGGAGGGTGCCGAGCACGGCGCCGCGGCCGCCGAAGAGGCTCGTGCCGCCGATGACGACGGCGGTGATGCTCTCCAGGTTGGCGTCGACGATCGCGTTGGGGCTGGCGGCGCCGGCCCGGCCGATGAGGATCCACGCGGTCAGGCCGTAGATGGCGCCGGCCAGGGTGTAGACGCTGAGCAGGACCCGGTCGACCCGGATGCCCGCCAGCCGGGCCGCTTCCTTGTCGTCGCCGACGGCGTAGACGTGCCGGCCCCACGCGGTGTTGGCCAGCGCGAAGCCGACGGCGACATACAGCACGGCGACCAGCACCACGCCCACCGTGATGTGGAAGCGGCCGACGTTGAACGTCTCCCCGGTCCAGTTGACGAACGCGGGCAGGTCGACCTGCTGCACGCTCTGGCCCTTGGAGTACAGCAGGCCGATGGCGGTGAAGACCGACAGCGTGCCCAGCGTGACGATGAACGGCGGCAGCCCGAGCCGGGTGACCAGGGTGCCGTTGCACAGCCCGGCCACGATCCCGACGGCGATGCCGATGACCACGGCCAGGACGCCCGGGATCCCGTTGCCCTCGGCCAGCTTCGCCGAGAGCATCATCGCCAGGATCGTGATCGCGCCGACGGACAGGTCGATGCCCGCGGTGAGGATCACCAGGGTCTGGCCCACGGCGAGGGCGCCGATGACGGCGACCTGCTGCAGGACCAGCGACAGGGAGTTGGGCGAGGCGAAGCGCGGGTTGATCGCGGAGAACACGATCACCGAGGCGACGAGCACCAGGAACGGGCTGATCGCCGGGTACCCGTGCAGCAGGTGCTGGACCCGCTGCAGGGGCGACTGCCGGCGCAGCGCGAACTGCTCGGCCGCGGTGCTTGCGGTCACTTCTTGCCCCAGCACAGCTCCGTACCCTTGGTCGTGTCGATGGAGTCGACGCCGCTGACGGCCTTGTCGGTCACCAGGGCGACGCCGGTGTCGTAGAAGTCCAGGCCCTGGGTCACCTGCGGCTTCTGGCCGCCGGTCGCGATCGCCTTGATGGCCTTGACGCCGAGTTCCGCCATTTTCAGAGGGTACTGCTGGGAAGTGGCATTGATGAGCCCGTCCTTGACCTGCTTCACGCCGTCGCACCCGCCGTCAATCGACACGACGATGGCGCCCTGGACGTTCGCGGCCTTGAGGGCCTGCTGAGCCCCGACGGCGGCGGGCTCGTTGATGGTGTAGACGACGTTGATCGCCGGGTTCTTGGTCAGGCAGCGCTCCATGGCGGTGCGGCCGCCGTCCTCGGCGCCGTTGGTCGGCTCGTTGCAGACGATGGAGTACGACCCGCCGGAGTACTTGCCGGTCTTCTCCTCGTCGCCGTTGCGCTTCTTGTCCTTGGGGTCGATCCCCATGCCGGACAGGAAGCCCTGGTCGCGGTTGTAGTCGACGGACACGATCTTGTCGTTGAACAGGTCGAGCATGGCGATCGTGGCCTGCTTGCCGTTCAGCGACGCGGCGGTCCACTTCCCGATCAGCTCGCCGGCCTTGAAGTTGTCGGTGGCGAACGTGATGTCCACGGTGGACGCCGGGTCGGGCGGGGTGTCGAGGGCGATGACGTAGAGCCCGGCGTCGCGGGCCTTCTTGATGGCGGGGTTCACGCCGGGCCCGTTGGGCGTGATGAGGATGCCGGCGTCGCCGCGGGCGATCGCGTCCTCGATGGCCTGCACCTGGCCGGCCTCGTCGCCGTCGGCCTTGCCCGCGGCGACGGTGAGCTTGACGCCCTCGGCCGCGGCGGCCTGGCGGGCGCCGTCCTGCATGGTGACGAAGAACGGGTTGGTCGAATTCTTGGTGATGAGCGCGACGGACACGCTCCCGCCACCGCCGCCGCCCTTGTCGTCGTCACCGCACGCGGCGACGGGCAGGACGGCGAGGGTCGCGGCGGCGAGCAGGGTGGCGGCCCGCCGGGCTGTGTGCTTTCCCATGTCCGCTCCTCCGGGATTGACAACGTTGTCAGGACACTTTCGATTGGCCACGTCATGGTTGTCAATAAGAGCAGTTCCAAGATCCTATGTAACGATTGAGAAACACGCACGCCACGATGACAACGTTGTCAGTCCGGCAGGCGTGCGGTACGTTGTGCGACCGTGGACGCCCGACCGACTCTCCGCGATGTCGCCCAGCTGGCCGGGGTCAGCCCGAAGACCGTCTCACGCGTGGTCAACGAGGAGAGCGGGGTCAGCGCGGCCAAGGAGGGCCGGGTCCGGCGGGCGATCGAGCAGCTGGGGTACCGCCCGAACATCACCGCCAGCCGCCTGCGCCGTTCGGGCGGGCGCACCGCCGCCATCGCCGCCCTGCTCGAGGACATCGCGAACCCGTTCTCCTCGGTGCTGCACCGGGCCATGGAGGACGTGGCGCGGGAGCGCGGCGTGCTCATCTTCGCCGGCAGCGTCGAGGAGGACCCGCAGCGCGAGCAGGCCCTGGTCCGCGAGTTCGCCCGGCGGCAGGCCGACGCGCTCGTCATGGTGCCGGCCGGGGAGAACCAGGCGTACCTCACCCGCGAGCTGACGCCCGGCACGCCCGTGGTGTTCGTGGACCGCCCGCCGGTGGGCCTGCACGCCGACGCGGTCCTCGCCGACAACGAGGCCGGCGCCGCGGCCGCCGTGCACCACCTCGTCGCACACGGGCACCGCGACATCGCCTACCTGGGCGACCTGCGCTCGATCGCCACCGCCCGGCAGCGTTTCACCGGCTACCGGGAGGCCTTGGTCGAGCACGGAATCCGCCTGGGTACCGCACACGTCGCCCACGACCTGCACACCGCGGAGGAAGCCGAGGCGGCGGTGCTGCGCATGCTCGACGCCGACGACCCGCCGACCGCCTGCTTCAGCGCGCAGAACCTGGTCACCCTGGGCGCACTGCGGGCGCTGCGCCGCCGCGGCCGGCACACCGCGGTCGCCCTCGTGGGCTTCGACGACTTCCCGCTGGCCGACCTGCTGCAGCCCGCCGTCACGGTGGTCGCCCAGGACCCGGCGGCGATGGGCCGGCTCGCGGCCGAACTGGTGTTCCGCCGCCTGGACGGCGAGTCCTGGGAGCCGGCGACGCACGTGGTCGCCACCCGGCTCATCCCCCGCGGCTCTGGCGAGATCCGCGGCCCGCAGGCTGTTTCCTAGCCTGGCTGTTTCCTAGCCTGGCGGCGACTCCGTCGCAGCGCGCCGGGGGGTTCCCACCCCGGACCCCCCATGGCCGCTGCGCGGCCACTGGCTGTTTCCTAGCCTGGCGGCGACTCCGTCGCAGCGCTGCCGGGGGATTCCCACCCCGGACCCCCCATGGCCGCTGCGCGGCCACTGGCCGCGCTTCGCTGCCAGACCGCTCGCTGTCCGCGCTTGCCCGCGTCAGGTTCCGGGGGAGTTGGCCCAGGCTCCGCGGACGCGGGCCCGCGGGGCTTTGTTCTCGGCACCGCGGACGCGGGTCCTCGGGGGTTTGTTCTTGGCACCGCGGACGCGGGTCCTCGGGGGTTTGTTCTTGGCGCCGCGGACGCGGGCCTGCGGGCTTTGTTCTTGGCACCGCGGGGCTGGCAGCGCCGGGGCGCCCGTTCAGGGCAGGCCCGGTGCGGTGTCTCGCGGGAGGAACGGTCTGCATGTGACGCGGCCCGAGTCACGAAATGTAAGGCCGCTGTGTGGCCACGTGGCCGCGCTTCGCTGCGGCCACGTCCGCCCGCTCGTCCCAACGCCCCGGGGCGGGCACGATCGGCGATCACGTCCCACGCGTCGGGCGGCTGCAGGCTGCGGGGCCCGGCGCAGGGGCCGGAAGTCTCCGTGATCATGTGCACCAGCGCATCGACACCAAGGGTTTTCATGATCGCGGAGTGTTGATGTACCCCTGTGTACCACAAGTCTCCGGGATCATGGCAAACCCGGTGTGCGGTCACCGCGGGCATCATGATCACGGAGACATACGTCCGGCTCGGCCGCGCGGATCGGCGGTTGCGCCCGACGGGTGCGACATTCGCACCGGTCGGCCGCGCCGACCCGGGTCTGGCGTCGATGATCGCTTGCGCCCCGCCGATGGCCACCGACGCCCAGCCCGCGCCGGCCGCCGGCTGACATCAACTAGCACGATCAGGCGCTGGCCTCATACGCCACGCCGGCGGACGTGACCTTCGCTGCCAGACCCACCGCTGTCCGCGCTTGCCCGCGTCAGGTTCCGGTGGGCTTGGCCCGGGCTCCGCGGACGCGGCCCTGCGGGGTTTGTTCTTGGCACCGTAGACGCGGGCCTGCGGGGTTTGTTCTTGGCACCGCGGGGCTGGCAGCGCCGGGGCGCCCGTTCAGGGCAGGCCCGGTGCGGTGTCTCGCGGGAGGAACGGTCTGCATGTGACGCGGCCCGAGTCATGAAATATCCGGTAAATCGGGCGGAGAGCCGGGCCGTCGGGCGTTAATTGGCGACTTACTTTAACTATTAGGGTTGTTTACCTTGTGCCGTGCGTCATCGATGCCCGATGATGCGACGGAGCGGATCCGCCCATCCCCTCCCGCCTACCCGAAGGAACCCCCAACCGTGCGCAGAAAGCTGGCGCTGGCAGCGCTTGCCCTGTTGACGGTGGTGGGGGTGGGCCTCGCGATCCGGCCCGCCCTCGCCGCCACCCCGTTCAAGGTGCTCGCCTTCTACAACGGCACCTGGGACGCCGCCCACATCGACTTCGACAAGGAGGCCAAGGACTGGTTCCCGCAGCAGGGCGCCCAGAACGGCTTCACGTGGGAGGCGACGACGGACTGGAGCCGGCTCAACACCGGCAACCTGGCGCAGTACAAGGTGATCATGTTCCTGGACGACGCGCCGCCGACCGCGCAGCGCGCCGCGTTCCAGCAGTACATGCAGAATGGCGGCGCGTGGATGGGCTTCCACGTCAGCGCGTGGACCGACAACCCCGGCTCCTGGAGTTGGTACTACAACACCTTCCTGGGCTCGGGCGCGTTCGTGACCAACACGTGGGAGCCGACCAGGATCACGCTGAAGGTCGAGGACCGCAATCACCCGTCCACGGCCGGCCTCCCGGCCACCTTCACCTCCGCCGTTTCCGAGTGGTACTCCTGGAGCAACGACCTGCGCCAGAACTCCAACATCGACATCCTGGCCTCGGTCGATCCGAGTAGTTTCCCGGTGGGTACCGATCCCAACCAGTCGTGGTACAGCGGCTACTACCCGATCCTGTGGACCAACCGCAACTACAAGATGCTGTACGCCAACTTCGGCCACAACGGCATGAACTACAGCACCAACACACGTACCTCGTCGACCTTCGAGAGCGCGAACCAGAACCGCTGGATCATCCAGGGCCTGCAGTGGCTCGCCGGCCAGAGCACCACGCCGCCGACCACCACGCCCGCGTCGCCGTCCCCGACCGCCTCGAACGGCCCGATCCCGCCCGGCAACTGGTACGGCGTCGTCAACAAGAACAGCGCCAAGTGCGTGGACGCGCGGGCCGCCGGCACCGCCAACGGCACGGCGATCCAGCAGTACACCTGCAACAACACGACCGCGCAGCAGTACCGTTTCCAGCCCACCAGCGACGGCTACGTGCGCATCGACAACCGTAACAACCCGGCCGAGTCGCTGGATGTGACCAACCGGTCCACGGCCGACAACGCGCCGATCCAGCTATGGTCTTACAGCAGTGGTACGAACCAGCAGTGGCTCCCGGTCTCGGAGGGCGGCGGCTACTACCACTTCGTCAACCGCGCCTCCGGCAAGTGCCTCGACACGCCCGGAGCGTCCACAGCGGACAGTGTGCAACTCGTGCAGTACTCCTGCAACGGCACCGGCGCGCAGTCGTTCCGGCTGGCCCAGGCCGCCTGACAGTTTACCGGTCCCGGGGTCCGCTTCGGCGCCCCCGGGACCGCTCATCGACGGTGCGTTGAACACACGTCACCGACCGTCGATACCCCCGCCACGAGCGCCCGGAAGTGTCGGTGGTGCGCGGTAGGGTGCCGGGGTGACCGATCAGCAGACCGCACCGCCCGCCCGCCGGCTGGGCCGCTGCCTGCTGATCGGCGACACGACCACGACGGTGCCGGCGCCTCCGGGCTGGCTGGCGATGGTGGTCTCGCCCTCGCTACCACCGGGGACCGACCTCGCCGGCCCCGTGCTGGCCGATCCCCCACCCGAGGGCCTGCTCCTGCTCGGCGCGGCCGACGAGGTCGCGGCGGAGCTGGCCGGCACGGCCGCCCGGCCCGTGCTGCGGCCCGGCGGTCCGGTCGTCGCCACGCCCGAAGGCATGCTGTTCACCCCCGGCGGCACCTGGTGGCGGCACACGCCGGGCGGCCGCCGCGTCGCCGCCGGCCCGCGCTGGCCCGCCCCGGCGTGGCAACCCCTGATCCCCGAGCAAACGCCGTGGCCGGTCGCCGCGCGCCCCGTGCCGTGCGGCTGGCTCCTGCCCGCCGGCGACTCACCAGAAGTGCCGAGCGCGGATCCCGGCCGTCCGCCCCTGCCCGGGATCGAACCGACAGCCGCCAACCCGGCCACGGCGACCACTGCGGACCCCGGCCATCCGCGACCGCCGGCCGGTCACGCGCCGATCACCGCCGACCTGGCCAGCGCGGTGGCCGTCGACCCGGACCGTCCGCGCCTGCTGATCGGCCCATCCCTGACCGGCGACGAGCTGGCCGCGGCGCTGCGGGCGCTGCCGCCCGCGGTGCGTCCCACGGTCGACGTGGTGCCGCTCGCCCCCGGCCAGGGCGCCGGCCGGGCGGTGACCGCGGCCGCCGCCCAGGCGCTGGGCGAGCCGATCCGCCTGGTCAACGGCGTGCCGCTGCACACCCCGTCCGGCGAGATCGCCGTCTACGCGCTGGACGCCGCCGGCCGCCCGGCCTGGGCCGAGCCGGCCTGGCTGCTGCGCCTGCTGCCCGGCGGCCAGGAGGAGGTGCTCGCCTCTTCCCCGCCACAGCCGTCCCTGCGCGCCGTCGACGCCGCCACCTATGCGATGGACCTCGGCTGGCTGGTCCACCTCTCCGGCCGCGGCATCCACGCGGAGCCATCCGGCCCACCACGCCCGGCCCGGGGCCGCGCCGAGGTGCCGGCCCAGCGCCCACCGGTCGTCGTCGAGCTGAGCCTCGACCTGTCCACCACCCGCCGCCCCCACACCACACCCGAGCCCGCCGCCGGCACGTCCACGCCGTCTCCAACGACCACCGAGCCGGCCGCCCACCACACCACCGCCACCACAGACCCAGCCGCACCGGTCCCCGCCGACGCCAGCGACACCCCGGCAACCACCACCCAGCCCGCCGCCCACCACACCACCGCCACCACAGACCCGGCCGCACCGGCCGCCGCCAACGCCAACGACACCCTGGCGGCAAACACGGGCCTTCGCGGGCTCGTGGGCGCGGATGCGACCGGGCGGCACGGGTGCTACAGCGTCGTGGTGGGCACCCCGGGCCTCGACATCAACGACCTGCTGTGGCCGGTCCTGTCGGCGCTGTTCACCGCGCTGCTCCCGGACATTCCGGCCGCGGTCGAGATCTCCGTCGCCGGCAACGCCACACCGTGGGGCCTCGCCGCGGCCAAGGAACTCGCCGAGCGCCACCCCGGCGTCCCGATCGATGCCCCCGTCGACACCAGCGCAGGCTCCACCGTCGCGACGGTCGACGTCGACGCGGTGACCGGCGCCGAGCCGGCCGCCGGCATCCCGGCCGCCGCCTCAGCCATGACCGCCTCAGCCATGACCGCCTCAGCCACCGCCGCCTCGGCCACCGCCGGCGCGGCCACCGCCGGTGGGGCCATGGCCAGCGCGGCTATCGGCGGCGCGGCCATCGCCAGCACGGCCATCGCCGGTCGCGCCATCGGCGGCACGGCCATCGGCGCGCGGCCATCGGCGGCGGGGACCGTCGGCGGTGGTGCGGCAAAGCCGTTCCTGCCGGCCGAGCTGCTGCCCCTGGCCGGCACGCCGGCCGCGACCGAGTCCGCCGGGCGCACCGCTGCCCGGCGCCGCCCGCTGCTGATCGCCGCGGCCGTGCTGGTCCTGCTGCTGATCGGGGTGGGCGTCGCGGCGGCGTGGCCGGGCCGGGGCGGCGGCCTGAGCAGCAGCACGTCCGAGCAGCCGAGGTATGAGCCGGGCGTGGCACCGGCCGCACCCGGCGCGTCCGGCGACGCCTCGGCACCGAGGCGGTCCTCGAGCCCGGCCCGCGCACGTTCCTCGGCATCCGGTGCCCAGTCGGCGAGCCGATCCGGCGGCGGCTCGGCCAGCGCACCGGCCGGCCCGCCGATCGGCCCGGCCGCGACGAGCGCGACCCCGAGCCAGACCCAGCTCAGCCTCGGCGACGGCGTCAACCTGGCGGCCGGCCGGAGCACGAGCGAGAGCAGCCACAACGACGTCTACGGCTCGGCCAACATCACCGACGGCGACCCGACGACCTACTGGGAGAGCCGCAACAAGGCGTTCCCGCAGTGGGTGCAGGTCGACCTGGGCACCGCGGCGGACCTGCGCCGGGCGGTCCTGCGCCTGCCGCCGTCGTCGGCGTGGCCAACCCGCACGCAGACCATCGAGTTCCAGGCCAGCGGCGACAACCGGACATACACATCGCTGGCCGGCCCCGCGTCCTACACGTTCGCACAGTCGTCCGGCCAGCGCGTGACGGTCCCGCTGCCGGGCGGCCAGTGGCGGTATGTGCGGCTGGTCTTCAGCTCCAACACGGTCTGGCCGGCGGGCCAGCTGTCGTCGCTGGAGCTGTACCGAACCTGAGCCCCCGCGGGCCCACCTGCCACCCGCTCACACCGTCGCCCGAGACCATCCGCCCGCACCACCCGCCCCACCATCGCCGCCGCGACGCCGCCACTGCTCGCGTTGCCCGAGCAGCGCAGCCCAAACAGCGCGGCCCGAATGGCGCGGCCCGAATGACGCGGCCGAGTCGGCCTGCTCCGAGAAGGCCGGTGCGGACGACGAAAGTCTCCGTGATCATGCACGCGATCGTCCGACACCACCGGTTTGCCATGATCGCGGAGACATATCGTACCTATAGGTACATAAACGCTCCACGATCATGAAAAACGCCTGGTGTCGACGGCGGGTCCTGCATGATCACGGAGACTTACGGCGCGGCGTCCCGGTGGGCGGGACGGCGCTGAACGGAACGGGGTGGGGTGGGCGGCTCGGGGAGGGGCCGATGCCCCTCCCCGGGCCGGTTCCCCCCCAATTACGCGCAGGTCGAGCCGTTCAGCTTGACGCCCGAGGGGGCCGGGCTCGACGGGCCGTTGGCGGTGTAGCCGATCGTCGTCGATGCGCCCGGGGCCAGGGACGGTGCCCAGCTCGGCGCCTGCGCGGTGATGGTCGTGCCGGACTGGGTCACGGTGGCGTTCCAGCCGCTGCTCAGCGTCACGCCCGACGGGACCGTCCAAGTAGCGGTCCACGGGTTGAGTGTGGTGGTTCCGCTGTTCTTGACGGTGATGCTCGCCTGGTAGCCGCCCTGCCACGCGTTGTCAATCTTCACGGTGGCGGTGCAGCCGCCGGACGGGGGCGGCGTCGACGGGGACCGCGAGGCCGACGGGGAGACCGAGCCCGACGGCGAGGTGGGCGGGGTGGAGGTCGGGCCGGTGCCGCCGCCGACCGGCGGGATGAGGTACGGCTGCAGGATCGACTGCTTCTGCTGGTTGACCGTCTTCCAGTCGTCGCCGACGATGCCGCCGGTGTCGCCGGAGTTGGGGTTCCACGACCAGTAGGTGAAGTTCATGCCCGTGACGCCGGTGCCCATATAGGCCATCAGCTTCTGCAGCCACTGCACGTCCTGCGGGTTCTGCAGGGTGCTGCCGAACTCGCCGACGAGGACCGGGGCGATGTTCTGCCGCTGCAGGTAGCCCCAGAACTGGTCCCAGATGCCGGGGAGGTTGTCGGGGAAGCTCGGGTCGTCGAACCAGGTCTGGTGGTAGACGGAGTTGGCGTACTCGTGCGCGGAGTACACGAGCTTGTTGGGCTTGTTGAGCCGCACCGGGAACTGGCCGGCCTTCGACAGGTTGCCGCCCCACCAGCCGCACGGCTCGTCGGGGATGTTGTCCCAGGCGTTGGCGTTGCCGCCGCTGGGGCAGCTCACGCCCTCGACGACGATGAGCCAGTTCGGGTTGGCGTCCAGGATCGCGTTGCCGGCGCGTTCGGCGGCCAGGCGCCAGTCGCGGGCCGTGTCGCCGCAGCCCCAGCAGGCGCCGGTGCCGTTCGGGTCGGTGCCGTCGGCGTGCGGCTCGTTGTGCAGGTCGGCGCCGATGACGGCCGGGTTGTTCGCGTAGTGGCGGGCCAGCATCTGCCAGTTGCTGATCCACGTCGACTCCGGGGTGGCCGAGACGTACCACAGCGCGCTCTGCCCGGCGGCGGTCGGGCGGTGCCGGTCGAGCAGGATGCGCATGCCCTTGCCGCCGGCGTAGTCCACGACCTTGTCCAGGATCTGCAGCGGCGTGAGGCCCTGCAGGTCCGGGTTGCTGTACCCGTCGACGCTGTTGGCCTGCGCGCCCGGCTTGAGGGCGTCGTCGGAGTACGGCACCCGGATCGTGTTGTAACCCAGGCTCGCCATCTGGTCGATGTGGTCGCGCCAGGGCCGGGCCCACAGCCCGTGGAAGGTCTTGTTGTCGGTCTCCATGCCGAACCAGTTGAGGCCGGTCAA
This sequence comes from Dactylosporangium sp. CA-092794, assembly GCF_050948465.1. Classification (NCBI taxonomy): domain Bacteria; kingdom Bacillati; phylum Actinomycetota; class Actinomycetes; order Micromonosporales; family Micromonosporaceae; genus Dactylosporangium; species Dactylosporangium sp. CA-092794. Next base: position 7,339,188 of record NZ_CP192044.1, read on the forward strand.
GCGCACCCTGGCGCCGGTGGCGTCCACCAGCTGCGCGCCCTGGGTGCTCAGATAGCCGGTTCCGGTGCCGCCGACGGCAGCGACCGCCTGGCTGTTCAGCCCGATGACGGCGACGGCGCCGGCCAGGGCCATGCTGCTGGCCGCGACGGCGGCCCAGAGTCTCCTCATGGAGAGTTGTTTTAGGAGCCGGATGTGGTACGACCCAGTGCCTGTCGATCCACAACGGTAAATGCCCAGCTCAGGGCGGTACCCCCGGCGAAACTTACACGGTCGGCAGGGCCGCCAGCAGCTCGGTGTGCGCGTCGCGGATCTGCGCCGCGGCGGCCTTGGTCGCCGGGTCGAATCCGTTCTGGCCCTCGGACGTGGACAGCGACACGGCCGCGGTCAGGTGCTCGCGCAGCAGCGCGACCGCCTTGGCCGGGCGCTGGTCGGCGGGGGCGTCGCGGATCGCGGCGAGGTCGGCGTCGAGCACGATGCCGGGCAGGTCGTGCCCGGCGTGCAGGGACGGGTCCTCGAGCGCCCCGCCGGCGGACAGCGCCGCGCGCAACGCGACGAGCTCGCCCTTGTGGCCGTCGGCGGCGCTCGCGGCCACGGCCTGCAGCGCCGGCATGTCCCGCATCGCGTCGAACAGCGGCAGCGCGCTGTTGTCCAGCGAGATCATCAGCTGCAGGTACGCCAGGTCGGTCGGGTTGAGCGAGACGCTCATCAGCCCGCCGTCGGGCGGCGACACGAGCGGCGGCCCGGCGGGCTCGTGCGCGGGCCGGGCCCAGAGCACGACCACGGCGAGCGCGGCGACCAGCACCACGGCCACGCCCAGCAGGCGGCGCCAGAGGTCTCGGCGCAGCACCTCCTCGCCGACCGGCGCGGCGTCGTCGACCGGCGGATCCGCCGGCGGCCGCGGTGCCTCGGCCGCCGGCGGCGTCACCGGGGCCGGTTCGTCCACGGCCGGCGGGGTGCCGTCGTCCGTCGCGAGGGCCTGCAGGGCCACGCTCGCGCCGTTGATGTGCTCGTCGCCACCCGGGGTCGCGCTGCTCACCGTGTGAACGTAATTCCAGGCGGCTGGGAGTTCTATTAGCTGCGCATTAAGTTGTTCCGATGATTTTCGAGACCCGCGAATAACGCTTTTAAGGCCGATATAAGGCTGCTCTGCACAACGGCTCAGCCGCCGACGCGGGTCACCTCGCCGTGCGGGGCGTTCTGCCACCACATGCAGTCGACCAGATACGCCGCGCTGCCGTTCGCCGCGACGAACTGCACGACGAGGCGGCTGGGCTCGGTCTGCCCCTGCGACACCGAGTAGCCGTCGCGGGGCGTCGCGGTGACGAGCGAGACGACGCCGGCCCGGATGCGGACCACGGCGTCGCCGCCGTCGGAGCGGAACGACTTGAGATACACGTCCACGCCGTCCTGGCCGGTCGACACCGACCAGCCGTCCACGACCCGGGGCGGCGCCGTGCTGGTCTGCGCGGCGCTGGTCCGCGGCGCGGCGGGGGCGCTCGACGGGGGCCGGGTCGTCGCGCCGGCGGCGCTGGTCCGCCCGGCCGCCGACGAGATGTCGACCGGCGGTGGCGGCAGGGTCTGCGTGACGACCGCCCGGTTGTCCCGGTCGTCGGTCGCGGCGAGCGGCACGGAGTCGGACGGCACGGCGGTGCGCAGCACCGGCCGCAGCGCCAGCGATGCCACCGCGATACTCGCCGCGGTGGCCAGGCACCACACCGCCAGCGGCAGTGCGTCGCGTCCAACCCGCATACATCGATCCTCTCATGTGGGCCCGCACCGCCGGCCGGGCCGGGTCACGCTAGCGTGTTCGCCATGCCGCTCATCCTGCTCGTCGAGGACGACATCGCCGTCTCCGGCGCTCTGTCCCGGGCGCTGACCGATGCCGGGCACGTCGTGCGCCCGGTCGGCAACGCCGGCTCGGCGCTGCGCGTCATCGCCACCGACCCGCCGGACCTGGTCATCCTCGACCTGGGCCTGCCCGACATGGACGGCCTCGACGTGCTGCGCATGCTGCGCGGCATCTCCAACGCCCCGGTCATCGTGGCGACCGCGCGCCGCTCCGAGCGCGACATCATCCGGCTGCTCGACGCGGGCGCCGACGACTACGTCACCAAGCCGTTCTCCAGCGCCCAGATGTCGGCGCGGATCAATGCGGTGCTGCGCCGCGGGCAGGCCGCGCCCGGCCCGGCCGCGCCGCCGGCCGGGGTGACCGTCGGTGGGCTGCACGTCAACCCGCAGCAGCGGGCGGCGTCGCTGGAGGGCCGGCCGCTGCAGCTGACGAAGAAGGAGTTCGATCTGCTGGCGTACCTCGCGCAGCGCTCCGGCCGGGTGGTCAGCCGCCGGGAGCTGCTGACCGAGGTGTGGCAGCGCCCGGACAGCTCGGGCGAGGACCAGACGATCGACGTGCACGTGTCGTGGCTGCGGCGCAAGCTCGGCGAGAGCGCCACCGCCCCGCGGTATCTGCGCACCTTCCGCGGGGTCGGGGTGATGCTCGTCGACCCGGCGCAGGCGCAGCAATGAGAACGGCCCTGATGCGCCTGTCGTTCGCGATCACGTCGATGATCGCGCTGGCGTTCCTCGTGCCGCTGGCGTACGTCACCAAGCAGATCGCCCACGACCGGGCCCTGGCCGAGGCGCGGTACCAGGCCGACGCGATGGTCGCCGCGCTCGCCTCCGCGCCCGGCAACGGCTCGGGGTCGCTGGACCGCGCCGTCGCGACCGTCCCGGCCGGGCAGACCGGCCGGCTCGCGGTACACCTGGTGGGAGAGCCGACCATCGGCACGAGCCATGCGGTGCCGTCCGACGTGGACCGGGCCGCCCGCCAGCGCCGTTCGCTGACCACCGACGCGCCCGGCGGCGTCGCCTACCTGCAGACCGTCGTGCTCGACGGCGACCGCACGGCCGTGGTGGAGGTGTACGTCTCCGACGCCGACCTCAGCCAGGGCGTCGACGCGGCCTGGCTCGCCCTGGCCGGCCTCGCGGTGCTGCTGGTCGCGGGCTCCACGCTGGTCGCCGACCGGCTCGGCGCGCAGATCGTGCGGGCCACCCGCAAGCTCGCCGACGGTGCTCGCGCGTTCGGCGACGGTGACCTGCACGCCCGGGTCGAGCCGGAGGGCCCGCCCGAGCTGCGCGACGCCGCCCGCAGCTTCAACCGGATGGCCGATCAGATGGTCGCGTTCGCCGACGCCGAGCGGGAGCTGGCCGCCGACCTGTCGCACCGGCTGCGCACCCCGCTCACCGCGCTGCGCCTCGACGCCGACGCGATGCCGCCGGGCCCGATCGGCGAGCGGATGCGGCAGGCGTTCGACGCCCTCGACGACGAGATCGAGCAGATCATCACCGCCGCCCGCCGCTCGGCCGCGGACCGTCAGCCGGAGACCACCGACCTGGTCGAGGTCGTCGCCGACCGCCTGGCGTTCTGGTCGGTGCTGGCCGAGGACCAGAACCGGCCGTGGCGGGTCACCGGCGGCCACGAGCCCGTCTACCTGCCGGTGTCGGAGTCGGACCTGATCTCGGCCGTGGACTGCCTGCTGGGCAACGTCTTCCAGCACACCAGCGAGGGCACCGCCTTCGAGGTGCACGTCTCGGCCCGCGGCCTGTTCGTCGACGACGCCGGCCCCGGCATCGCCGACCCGGACCGCGCCCTGCGCCGCGGCTCGAGCGGCGCCGGCTCCACCGGCCTGGGCCTGGACATCGTCCGCCGGGTCGCCGAGACCGCCGGCGGCCGCCTGTTCATCGAGCGCGGCCCGCTGCACGGCGCCCGGATCGCGATCGAGCTGGACGCCTTCGCACCCGAGGTGCCCGCGCCCCGCCCGGCCCGCAAGATCGTGCGGTGACGCGGTGTCTCAGGCCACGCGATACCGCTCGATCAGCTCGTCCATCACCTTGTCCAGCCGCTCGTCGACGACCTGGCGGGCCGGGTCCTCGTCGAACCAGGCCACGATCTCCCGCGCCCCGCGGTGGAACGGGATGGTCGCCACGTAGTCCGGCACCAGCGCCTTGACCTTCGCGTTGTCGAACACCATCGAGTGCGCCTTGTCGCCGAGCATCCCGGCCCCCCAGTCGGGGTCCGCCGCCGCGATCGCGTCGGACGGCACGTGGACGATCTTCGCCGTGGTGCCGAGCGCCGCCGCCAGGTGCTCGGCGATCTGGTTCCACGTCAGCACGTCGTCGCCGGTGATCTGAAACGTGTCGCCGATCGCCCGCGGGTGCCCCAGCAGCGGCACGAACGCCTTCGCGAAGTCCTCGTGGTGGGTCAGCGTCCACAGCGAGGTGCCGTCGCCGTGCACCACGATCTCCTTGCCCGCCCGCATGCGCGCCGGCACCGTCCAGCCCCCGTCGAACGGGACGAGCGTGCGATCGTAGGTGTGCGAGGGCCGCACGATCGTCGCGGGAAAGCCCTTGTCGCGGTACACCTGCACCAGCAGGTCCTCGCAGGCGATCTTGTCGCGACTGTACTGCCAGAACGGGTTGCGCAGCGGCGAGGACTCCACGACCGGCAGCCGAGCCGGCGGCGTCTGGTAGGCCGAGGCCGAGCTGATGAAGACATACTGCCCGGTGCGCCCGCGAAACAGCTCGATGTCGGCGTGCACGTGCTCGGTGGTGAACGCGACCCAGTCGACCACCGCGTCGAAGGTATGCCCGGCGATCGCCTCACGCACCGACCCGGCGTCCCGGATGTCGGCGTGCAGCACGTGCGCACCTTCCGGCAGCGGCCGGGTGGCGGTCGCGCCACGGTTGAGCACATAGAGGTCGATGCCGCGCTCGACGGCCAGCCGCGAGCACGCGGAGCTGATGATGCCGCTGCCGCCGATGAACAGTACCTTCACCGCCCGCACACTACTCGCCGCCCACCCGCCCCGCCGCCCCGCGCGGCTCCCCGCGGCCGCCGCGGGCGGGGACGATGACCTCCAGCAACACGGCGTTGGTGGGTGCCGGCGTCAGCGGCGCAGCAGGGGGCGGCTCACCGCGACGATCAGCGCCGCGATCGCCCCGGCGAACCACAGCAGCGCGACCTGCGGGCTCACCAGCTGCGTCAGCACGCCCAGGCCCAGGACCGGGACGGCCAGCCCGAGGTACCCGCCGAGGAACAGCCCGGCCAGGGCCTCGCCGCGCACCGCGGGCGGGGCCAGGTCGACCACCGTGGAGATGGTGCCCTTGAACAGGGCGCCCGCGCCGGCGCCGGCCACGGCGCCGCCGACCAGGAAGGCCGGGAGGCTCTGCGCCCAGACCGCGGCGGTGACCGTGGCCAGGCCGGCGACCATGAGGATCAGGCCCGCGGCCACCTGGTCGCGCAGCGAGCGGCGGCGCAGCAGCACCTGGGCGACGGCGCCGCTGCCGAAGACCAGGCTGGCCACCGCGCCGGCCAGGGCGCGGGACGGGTGGTGCAGGGTGCCGGCGACGAATGCCGGGGCCAGGGATGTGAACAGGCCCAGGACCGAGAGGGCGGCGAAGGCTCCGGCGGTCGCGGCGAAGTACCGCGGGCGGGTGGCGGCCGGGACGTCGACGCGCTGCGGGCGGTACCGGCGGCGGTGCGTGGCGACCGTCTCCGGCACCAGCGACACGGCGATCGCGGCGAGCAGCAGCAGGCCCAGGAACACCAGGTACGGCGTGCGCAGCGGGGCCGGCGCGTACTGCGCCAGCAGGCCCGAGACCACCGGGCCGAAGGCGAAGCCGCCGAGGTTCGCCACGGTCGCGACGAGGTCGCCGCGGGCGCGCCCGGCGCCGGGTCGGGCGGCGGCGTGCAGCTCGGAGAGGTGGGCCGTGGCGGTGGCGGTGATCATGCCGATGCCGAGGCCGGACAGCACGCGGGCGACGAGCACCACGCCGAACGAGGTCGAGGTGAGGAACAGCGTCGCGGAGACCGCCTCCAGCAGGACAGCCGGCAGCAGCACCCGGCGGCGGCCCAGCCAGTCCGAGACGTGGCCGGCGAGGAAGAGGCTCGCGATGACGCCGAACGCGTAGGCGGCGAACGCCACCGTGACACCGATCGTCGAGTAGCCGTCGTGGCGCTGGTACAGCGCCCAGAGCGGCGTCGGGATGACGGTGAACGCCAGGGAGACGGCGAAGGCCAGCGCGATCGCCCAGAAGCCCTGCTCGTGGCTGAGCTTGCGATCGCGCCCGGCCGGACGGGCCGCCGGGCGGGACAGGACGGTGGTCATGCCGCCACTGTGCCCGGACGGTACCAGCACCAACCACGAATCTTCGTGCTGGGCATCATCACGAAATGCGATGATGCCGGTCATGGAGCTGCGGCACCTGGTGTACTTCGTGACCGTCGCCGAGGAGCAGAGTTTCACGAGGGCGGCCGCCCGGCTGCGGGTCGTGCAGTCCGGCGTCTCGGCCGCCGTCCGCGCCCTGGAGCGCGAGCTCGGCGCCCGGCTGTTCGAGCGCAGCTCGCAGCGGGTGACGCTGACCGACTCCGGCGCCGCGCTGCTGCCCGCCGCCCGGGCCACCATCGACGCCGCCCAGGCCGCCCGCGACGCGGTCGCCGAGGTCCGCGGCGGCCTGCGCGGCACGCTGCGCATCGGCACGCTGCTGTCGGTCGGCATCGTCGACCTGCCCGGCCTGCTGGGCCGGTTCCGCGCCGAGCACCCGGCCGTCGACCTGCGCCTGCGCGCCGCCCCGACCGGCTCCGAGGGCCTGGCCACCGCCCTGCACGAGGGCGAGCTCGACGTGGCGTTCCTGGCCTCCGCCGGCCGGGCCGCGGCCGGCCTGTCGGTGCGCGTGCTGACCGCCGAGCCGATCGTGGCGGTGCTGCCGGCCGCGCACCCGCTCGCCGACCGCCCCGAGGTGACCCTGGCCGACCTGGCGGACGAGCCGTTCGTGGACTCCCCGCTCGGCTACGGCAACCGCACCGAGGTGGACCGCGGCTTCGCCGCCGCCGGCCTGCGCCGCCGGGTGGCGCTGGAGGTCGCCGACGTGTCCACGATTCACCAGTACGTCCGCGAGGGCCTGGGCGTCGCCCTGGTCCCCCGCTTCGCCGTCGCCGACGCATCATCCGCCGTCCGCGTCCGCCCGGTCACCACCCGCCTGCGCTGGGACTTCGCGGTCGCCACGGCCGCCACCCGCCGCCCGAGCGCGGCCGCCCGCGCCCTCCTCGCCCTGGTCGACGACTTCCGCCGCTGACCGCACGCGCCGCAGGCAGGGCGTCGGTGAGCCACGAGCGCGGTCCTCGGCGCCGGTCCGCGGCGGCGTGGCGCGGCGGACCGGTGCGGCTGTCGCACCCGCCGGGCGCAACCTCCGGCCGAGCCGGACGTATGTCTCCGTGATCATGATGCCCGCGCTGACCGCACCACGGGTTTGCCATGATCCCGGAACCTTTCGGTACACAGGGGTACATCAGCACTCCACGATCATGAAAAACCGTTGGCGTCGACGCCGGGTTGCGCATGATCACGGAGACTTCCGGTCGCTGCGCCGTGCTCGCGCTACCGCGACCGAGCTCAGCCCCGCGGCGTAACCGCGAGCGTCAGAGGGAAGCGAACCACTTCCGGGCGGCGGCCACGCCGCCGGAGGTGCTCAGGGCGACCATGAGTGCCGCGCGGGCCTTGCCGGCGGGCAGGCCGCGGGAGCCGATGGCGCCCACGCCCGCGGCCAGGCCGTTGCCGGCGGGCAGCAGCGCCAGCTCGGCGTCGGGGACGCGGCTGCGGGAGGCGATCACCACCGGGATGTCCCACTCGGTCAGGTCGCTGATCGCCGCGAGCAGGCTCGCCGGGACGTTGTAGAGACCGGTGCCCTCCAGCACGATGCCCCGCGCGCCCGCGTCGGCGGCGGTGGTGAGCAGGATCGGGTCGATTCCGGGGTACACCTTGATGAGCGTGACATTGGTGTCGGGGATGCCGGTCGGCGCCGGAGGGCGGGGTGGCGGGGCGGCCAGGCGCTCGACGCGGCCGCCGCGGACGCGGGCGACCGGGGCGTGCGGGGCGGACGTGAGGGCGGGCCGGTTCAGCGCGTCGGCGAGGGTGACCCAGCGGGCGGCGTGCAGCTCGCCATCCAGGCAGACCACGGCGCCGAGGCCGGCCGTGGCCGGGTCGGCGGCGGCGGTGAGGGCCGCCGCCAGGTTGGCCGGGCCGTCGGTGTCCGGGTCGTCCAGCGCGCGGGTGGCGCCGGTGAGCACGATCCCGCCGCGGCCGGCGGCGGGGCCGGCGAGCAGGTCGGTGAGGTAGGCGGTGTCCTCGATGGTGTCCAGGCCGTGGGTCACCACCACCCCGGCGTAGCCCTCGTCGGCGAGCGCGGAGCGGGCGCGGCGGGCCAGCATCAGCATCGTGGTCGGCTCCATGTCCCACCCGGGCTCGGCCATGACGTCCTCGGCCTCGACCCGGGCGCCCAGGTCCGAGGCCGCGGCCAGAGCCGAGGCCGGGTCCGAGGCCGAAGCCCGGGCGGCGGGCACGGTCGCGAGCAGCTCGGCGGCGGTGGCGACGCCCGCGTTGCCGGGGCGGCGGCGATAGGCGATGACGTCCTTCGTCGCCAGCAGCAGGACCCTACGCACCGGCGATGCCGGCCCGGGTCAGGTGTTCCGGCACGACGACCCGGGCGAACAACTCCTCGCTGACACCGCGGCGCATGGCGGCCTCCTTCAGGGTCAGGTCGTCCTCCATGGCGAGGTGGGCGATCCGGGACGCCTCGTCGTAGCCGATCACCGGGGACAGCGCGGTGACCATCATGACCGACCGGTCGACGTTGTCCCGCAGCCGGTCCTCGTCGAGCCGGGCCCCGTCGACCAGGAACCGGCGGAGGTGGTCGGTCGCGTCGCCGAGGATGCGGATCGAGTGCAGGACGTTGCTGATGACGATCGGGCGGAAGGCGTTGAGCTCGAAGTTGCCCTCGCTGCCGGCCATCGCCACCGCCGTGTCGGAGCCGATGACCTGGATGCAGACCATGAGCATGGCCTCGGCCTGGGTCGGGTTGACCTTGCCCGGCATGATCGACGAGCCGGGCTCGTTGGCCGGGAGGTCGAGCTCGTGCAGGCCGGTCCGCGGGCCGGAGCCGAGCCAGCGCATGTCGTTGGCGAACTTGAACAGGGCGACCGCCACGCCGCGCAGGGCGGCCGAGGTGCGCACCAGGGCGTCCAGGGAGCCCTGGGCGGCGAACTTGTTGGGCGCGGTGACGAACGGGCGGCCGGTCAGGGTCGCGATCAGCTCCGCGGTCTCGACGGCGAAGCCGGGCGGGGCGTTGAGTCCGGTGCCGACCGCGGTACCGCCCATGGCCAGCCGGTACAGGCCGCTCATGGTGGCGGTGAGGAAGGCGAAGGCGTCCTCGAGCTGCGCCGCGTAGCCCGACCACTCCTGGCCGACGGTCAGCGGCGTGGCGTCCTCCAGGTGGGTGCGCCCGACCTTGACCACGCCGGCCCACTGGCGGCTCTTCCCGGCGATGGCGTCGTGCAGCCGGGTGAGCGGCGGCAGCAACTGTTCCTCGATCGCGGTCACGGCGGCGATGTGCATCGCGGTCGGGAACGTGTCGTTGGACGACTGGCCCATGTTGACGTCGTCGTTGGGGTGCACCGGCGTCTTCGAGCCGAGCCGGCCGCCGGTGAGCTGGATCGCCCGGTTGGCGATGACCTCGTTGACGTTCATGTTGGACTGGGTGCCGGAGCCGGTCTGCCAGACGTACAGCGGAAATTCGGTGTCGAGGTCGCCGGCGATCACCTCGCCGGCGACCCGGGCGATCAGGTCGGCCTTCCACGTGGGCAGGCGCCCGGCGCGGCCGTTGACGGCCGCGGCGGCCTGCTTGACGTAGCCGTAGGCGTGGTAGACGGCCTTGGGCATGCGGTCGTCGCCGATCGCGAAATGCACCAGGGAACGCTGGGTCTGCGCGCCCCAGTAGCGCTCGGCCGGGACCTTGATCGTGCCGAGGGCGTCGGTCTCGGTGCGGGTGCCGGTCGCCGTGATGCCGATCGGCACGTCGTGGATGGTGGGCGCGGCGTGCCGGCGGCTCGGTCGGCGCTGGGCCATGCTCGCTCACCCGGCCTTGATCGGGCGGTACTCGGGCCACCACATCGCCTGGCGCACCTGCCGCGCGGTGTCGGTGAGCGACGCGCGGGCGAGGCCCTCGGCGGCGGCCTGGTCGGCCACGGCGGTGGCGGCGGCGGCCGACACCTCGCGCAGGTTCTCCACCTGCGGCAGCAGCGAGGCGCCGGGGCTACCGGCGTCGACCAGGGCGGCGACGGCGACGGCCGCGGCGTGGAACATCGCGTCGCTGATCCGCCGGGCCCGGGCGACCACCGCGCCCAGGCCCAGGCCCGGGTACAGCAGGGCGTTGTTGGCCTGGCCGATGGCGTAGGTGACGCCCTGGTGACGGACCGGCGGCACCGGGATCCCGGTGGCGACCAAGGCCCGGCCGTCGGTCCACGGGATCAGGTCGGCGGGCATCGCCTCGATGCGCTCGGTCGGGTTGGACAGCGGGAAGATGATCGGCCGGTCGGCGTGCCGGGCCATCTCCCGCACGATCGGCTCGGTGAACGCGCCGTGCACGGTGGAGGTGCCGATCAGCATGGTCGGCTTCGCCCGGGCGACGACCTCGGCCAGCCCGATGCGCCCGTCGCGGGACCAGCCGGCGACCTCGCCGGCCGGGCGGGCGTATCGCACCTGGAAGTCGCGCAGGTCGCGCAGGTCGTCGGTGAGCAGGCCCGGCCGGTCGACGCACCAGATCCGCCGGGTCGCGGTGTCCGGGTCGGCGCCGTCGCGCACCATCGCGTCGCGCAGCTGGTCGGCGATGCCGGCGCCCGCGGTGCCGGCGCCGAAGACGACGACGCGCTGGTCGCGCATGCGGGTGCCGGCCACCCGCAGGGCGCCGAGCGCGGCGGCGAGCACGATGGCGCCGGTGCCCTGCATGTCGTCGTTGAACGTGCACACCCGGTCCCGGTAGCGCTCGAGGATGCGCCGGCCGTTGCCGGGGCCGAAGTCCTCCCAGTGCAGCAGGGCGTTGGGGAAGAGCTCGGTCGCGGCCCGCACGTAGGCGTCGATGAAGTCGTCGTAGCGGCGCCCGCGGATGCGTTCGTGGCGGTTGCCGATGTACTGCGGATCCCCGAGCAGTTGCGGGTTGTCGGTGCCCACGTCGAGCGAGACCGGGATGACCCGGGCCGGGTCGATGCCGGCCGCGGCGGTGTAGACGGCGAGCTTGCCCACGGCGATGTCGATGCCGCCGACGCCCCAGTCGCCGATGCCGAGGATCTCCTCGGCGTCGGAGGCGACGATGAGGTCGACGTCGCCGGCGCCCATCCCCAGGTCGGCGAGGGCGGTCTCGATCCCGTCCGGGTCGTCGATGGAGAGGTACACCCCGCGGGGGCGGCGGTACTCGTGGCTGTACTTGCGGATCGCCTCGCCGACGGTCGGGTCGTAGACCACCGGCAGCATGCCGCGCAGGTGCTCGGCCAGCAGCCGGTAGAACACGACCTCGTTGTTGTCCTGCAGCATCGCCAGGAAGACGTTCTTGTGCAGGTCGGTCGGCTGTTCGCGGTACTGCTCGAAGACGCGGCGGACCTGCTCGTCCAGCGACTGCACCGCGGGCGGCAGCAGCCCTTGCAGCCCCAGCGCCGCCCGCTCCTGGCGGGTGAACGCCGTGCCCTTGTTCAGCAGCGGCGTGTCGAGCACCTCCGCACCGCGGGCCGTGGTGACGTAGCCGTCACCCTCGGTCCGGAACTTCCGCCTCCCCGACACCAGCGTCGCGGCAGTCATCGCTCGCCCCCTCGCGTGCAGTCGACGCGCCTTCCTGTACCCGACGCCGACGCCCTACACCTGGATCCGCTCCTCGATGCGCTCGATGCGCCGCACCAGCGGCTCCAGCTGCGCGCGGACGACCTCGGCCAGCTGATCGGCGGCTGGGGTCTGGGCGCGCAGGTGCACGTAGCCGGCGAGCGCGGCGCTCACCGCCCGGCGGGTCAGGCGCAGCTCCGCGCCGAGCGCGCGTAGCTGCCGCCCGGCGGCGCCGTCGGGCTCGGCGGCCAGGCCGAGCAGCAGGTGCTCGCCGCCGACGTAGTTGTGGCCGAGCGCGGTCGCCTCGGTGACGGCCAGCTCGAGCGCGGCGGCGGCCGGGGCGCTGAACCGGCGCCGGTCGTCGCCGGCCACCGGGGCCTCGTCCGCGGTGACCGCCACGATGGCGGAGGGCTCGATCTCCAGCGCCCGCAGCACGTGCAGGGCGAGGTTGCCGCCCTCGCTCAGCAGGCCGTGCAGCAGGTGGCCGGTGCCGACCGCGGGGGCGTCCTCGGCCCGGGCCCGCTCGACGCCGAGCCGCAGGGCGGTGCGGACCCGCGCGGTGAACTGCGGCAGCCGGGCCGCCAGGGTCTCGTCGTCGAGGTCGCCGACGACGGTCTCGCGGATCGCGGTCAGCCGCCGGACCGCCAGCTCCAGGGCGCGCTGGCAGACCGCCGAGACGGGCACGCCGGCGGCGCGCACCGCCTCGGCGAGCTCGTCCGGGAGGTACACGTTGATTTTCGGCATAACCCTTGTGTACCCCCACTGGGGTTACACGTCAACCGTGCGCCCGCGCGGCCGCCTCCACCCGGGCCCGGTAGGCCTCCCACCACGCGGGGTCGTGGCTGCTCAGGTTGTCGGTGCCCGGCCGCCAGCCGGCCGCGCCGTCGATGAGCTCCCGCACGATGTCGGCGTGGCCGGCGTGGCGGTCGGTCTCGGCGACGAGGTGGACCAGCACCCGGTGCAGCGTCACCTCGTTGCGCGCCGGGTCCCACCAGGGCACGTGCCCGACCGCGTCGAGCTCCAGCGCCTCGACGGTCGCGTCGGAGTGCGCCCAGACCCGCCGGTAGAGCCCGACGATGTCCTCCCGCGACTCCTCGGCGGTCGCCCACATGTCGTCGTTGCTCTCGCCGTTGTCGTCCTGCCAGGGCGGCGGCTCCGGGAAGGGCCGCCCGAACGTGGCGCCGAGATAGCCGGCCTCGACCCAGGCCACGTGCTTGACGAGCCCCAGCAGACTGGTCCCGGTCGGCACCATCGGCCGGCGGATGTCGTACTCCGAGAGCCCGTCGAGCTTCCAGACCAGGTTCTCGCGCCCGGTCTGCAGATATTTGCGCAGGTCGTCCTTCGCGTCCGCGTTCATGACAGCAATCTCAGCAGCAGTTCGTCGAAGGTCGCGAGCTGGTCCTCGGTGAGCTTCGCGAACGACTCGGTCAGCACCTGATTCAATCGCTGCTGGCCCTGTTCGCGCAGCTGGTCGCCCTTGGGCGTGATGCGGTGGCGGACCGCCCGGCCGGGGCCGGGGACGCGCTCGATCAGGCCGCGGTCGATCATCCGGGTGGCGAGCGTGCCGAAGGACTGGTCGGTCTGGAAGGTCAGCTGGGCCAGGTCGTGCAGCGAGGCGCCGGGGTTGCGGTGCAGGTGCCGCAGCGCGTCCCACTGCACCAGGCTCAGGCCCAGCGGCGCGAGCGCGGCGTTGGCGGCCCGGTGGTGGCGCATCTGCAGGCGCTTGATCGACAGCCCGATCTCGGAGATTGCCCTGGTCATGCCGCTACTATACCAGCACCCTTATATCAGGTTGCTTATCTCAACATGCTGATATAAGGTCCCTGACATGAGCGCCCACCCGAACCGGACCGTGGCCTTCGCCTGCCTGGCGATGCTGGTGTCCTACCTGCCGTTCTCGGCGGTCAACGGCGCGCTGGGCGCGGTGGCCGCGACCACCGGGGCCGGCACCGGCCGGCTGCAGTGGGTGTCGGACGCGTTCGCCGTCGCCCTGGCCGCGGCGGTCCTGCCGGCCGGGGTCCTCGCGGACCGCCTCGGGCGGCGCGCGGTGACGCTGGCCGGCCTGGCCGGCACCGCGCTCGGCGCGGCGATCGGCTGGGCCGCCGGCGCGGCCGGCGGGCCGTCCGCGATCGTGGCGCTGTGGGTCGCGCAGGGCGTCGCCGGCCTCGGCGCCGGCGCCGTCATGTCCGCCTCCCTCGGCCTGCTCGCGGCCACCGCGCCCGACGCGCCGCGGCGGGCCCGCTGGATCTCGCTGTGGGCCGCGGCGACCGTCGGCGGCCTCGGCCTCGGGCCGTTCCTGGCCGGCGCGGTCGGGCGGTGGTGGTGGCTCTATCCGCCGATCGCCCTGCTCGCCGCGGTCGCCGCGGCGCTGGGCTCCGGCGTGGCCGAGTCCCGCGCGCCGCGGCGGGGCCCGGCCGACCCGGCCGGGCAGGCCGCCGTCGCGGTGGCCGTGGCCGCGCTGGTGTCCGGCGTCATCGAGGGCGGCACCGCGGGCTGGACCGCCCCGGCCACCCTCGCCGCGTTCGGCGTGGCGGCGCTCGCGGTCGTCGCGCTCGCGGCGATCGAGCGGCGGGCCGCGGCGCCCCTGCTGCCGCTGTCGCTGTTCGCCTCGCGCGGGTTCGCCGCGGCCGGCCTCGCCGCGACCGTGGTGCTGTTCGCCGTCGGCGGCGGGCTGTTCTTCCTCAGCCTCGCGCTGAGCCGCCAGCACGTGGGCCAGCTCGGCATCGCGCTGCGGCTGGCCTGCCTGTTCGCCGGCAACGCGACGGCCGCCGTGGTGGCCGGCCGGCTGCAGCGGCGGTGGCCGTCACGCGCCATCCTGCTCGGCGGCCTCGTCGTCGCCGCCACCGGCGCCGCCCTGCTGCTGACGCTGCCCGGCGGCGACCCCGCCGCCGGCCGGCTCTCCGCGCTGGGCTGGCGGCTGGCGATCCTCGGCGCCGGCGCCGGGCTGGTCATGTCGACCAGCTCGACCGTCGCGGTCCAGTCGGTGCCGGGCGCGTTCGCCGGCCTGGCCGGCGCGGCCAACAACGCCGTGCGCCAGATCGGCGCCGCCCTCGGCCCGGCCGTGCTCGGCGGGCTGCTCGCCGGCGAGCCCGCCGACGCGGTGCGGGCCTGCGCCACCGCGCTGACCGCCGCCCTGTCCCTGACCGCCCTGATTTCCTTTCCACTGCTCATGACCAGGAGGACCACCGCATGAACACCACCGTGACCCACACCGAGCGCGGCACCGGACGAGCGATCCTGCTCCTGCACGGAGGCGCCGGCCCGCAGTCGGTGACCGGCTTCGCCGAGCGGCTGGCGGCCGAGCTTCCGGCCCGCGTGATCACCCCCGCCCACCCGGGCTTCGACGGTACCCCTCGGCCGGAAACCGTCGCGACCGTCGCCGACCTCGCCGCCGTCTACGACGCGTTCCTGGACGACCTCGACCTGCACGACGTCACCGTGATCGGCAACTCGATCGGCGGCTGGATCGCCGCCGAGCTCGCCCTGCGCGGCTCGGCCCGGATCGGCCGGGTCGTGCTCGTCGACGCGGTCGGCATCGAGGTGCCCGGCCACCCGGTCGCCGACTTCTTCAACCTCACGTTCCCGCAGATCGCGCAGGCCAGTTACTACGAGCCCGAGCGGTACCTCATCAATCCCGACACGATGAGCGAGCAGGCCCGGGCCGTGATGGCCGGCAACCGCGCCGCGCTGGCCGTCTACGCGGGCGGGCCGGCCATGGCCGACCCGACCCTGCAGCCGCGGCTCAAGGGCCTGACCTACCCCGCCCTGGTGGTGTGGGGCGACAGCGACCGCATCGTCGACCCCGACTTCGGCCGGGCCTACGCCGAGGCGATCCCCGGTGCGCGGTTCGTGCTGCTGGAGCGCACCGGTCACCTGCCCCAGATCGAGAGCCCCCAGGCGCTGCTGGCGGCCCTGCGGGCCTTCACCTCGTGAGGCTCACCGGGAGCGGCCGGCCCGGCGCTTGGCCCACACGTCGAAGGCCACCGCGGCGAGCAGCACCAGGCCCTTGACCAGCATCACCCGCTCCGGCGGCGAGCCGATGAGGGACATGCCGTTGTTGATGACGGCCATGATGAGGCCGCCGGTGATGGCGCCGACCACCTTGCCCACGCCGCCCTGCACGGCCGCGCCGCCGATGAACGCCGCGGCGATGGCGTCCAGCTCGAACTGGTTGCCCGCGGTCGGGCCGGCCTGGTTGAGCCGGCCGGCGAAGATGATGCCGGCGATCGAGGCCAGCAGGCCCATGTTCACGAAGATCCAGAACGTGACCTGCTTGACCTTCACGCCCGACAGGCTCGCCGCCTGCAGGTTGCCGCCGACGGCGTAGATGTGCCGGCCGAAGACGGTCCGTTGCGAGACGAGGGTGTACGCCAGGACCAGCGCCGCCAGCAGCACGAGCACCCACGGCAGGTTCTTGAACCGGGCCAGCTGCACGATGATGTACATCAGCACCAGCGACGCGCCGGCGATCTTCGCGACGAAGACCGGCAGCGAGTCGACCTGCTGGCCGTAACCGAGCCGGCCGCGGCGGGCCCGCCATTGCACGACCACGATGCCGGCCACCGCGGCCAGGCCGACCAGCAGCGTGAACAGGTCAGCGCCGCCGAGCGGGCCGAGGCCGACGTTGTTCAGGAAGCCCGGGGTGAAGCCGTTGGCGAGCGTGCGCACGTCGTCGGGGAAGGGGCCGATGCCCTGGTTGCCCAGCACCGTCATGGTCAGCGCGCGGAACACGAGCATGCCGGCCAGGGTCACGATGAAGGCCGGAATCCCGAAGTACGCGATCCAGAAACCCTGCCAGGCCCCGATCAGCGCCCCGGCGACCAGGGTGATCGCGATCGCCACCGGCCAGGGCACGTCGAGGTTCACCATCAGCACCGCGGCCAGGGCCCCGGTAACGGCGACGACCGAGCCCGCGGACAGGTCGATGTGCCCGGCGATGATGATCAGGATCATCCCGATCGCGAGGATCAGGATGTAGGAGTTCTGCACGACGATGTTCGAGATGTTCTGCGGCTCCAGCAGCGAGCCCTGGGTCAGGATCTCGAACAGCACCACGATCGCGGCGAAGGCGATGTAGATGCCGCTCTGGCGCAGGTTCACCGAGAACCGCGTCGCCGGCGTCACGGCCGGCTCGACCGCGGGCTCAACCACAGTGGTCAATTTCAGTCCTTCAATCCGGGTTATTCCTTGATGCGGGTCATGAGGCGCATCAACCGCTCGGGCGAGAACTCGGCGCGCTCGACCGAGCCGGTGATCCGGCCGGCCGACAGGGCGTAGATCCGGTCGCAGATGCCGAGCAGCTCGGGCAGCTCGGAGGAGATGACCAGGACGGCCTTGCCCTGCTCGGCGAGCCGGTTGATGATCGTGTAGATCTCGTACTTGGCGCCGACGTCGATGCCGCGGGTGGGCTCGTCGAGGATCAGCACCTCGGGGTCGGTGAAGATCCACTTCGCCAGCACGACCTTCTGCTGGTTGCCGCCGCTCAGCGTGCCGGTGACGGTGCCGACGCCCGGCGCCTTGATGTTGAGGCTGCCGCGGAAGTTCTCGGCGACGCGGTACTCCCGGTTGTCGTCGACCCAGCCGCGCACCGACAGCTTGGACAGCGCCGCGCCGGAGACGTTGCGCTGGATGTCCTCGATGAGGTTGAGCCCGTAGCGCTTGCGGTCCTCGGTCGCGTAGGCGATGCCGTGGCCGATCGCCTCCTCGACCGTGCGCAGCGCGATCGGCCTGCCGCGCTTGAACACCCGGCCGCTGATGTTCACCCCGTAGCTGCGCCCGAAGACGCTCATCGCGAGCTCCGTCCGCCCGGCGCCCATCAGCCCGGCCAGCCCGACGATCTCGCCCGCCCGCAGGGTCAGCGAGGCCCCGTCGACCACCCGCCGCCCGGGCTGCGTCGGGGAGTGCACCGTCCAGTCCTCGATCCGCAGCACCTCCTCGCCGACGTCGGGGGTGTGCGGCGGGAACCGGTGCTCCAGGTCGCGCCCGACCATGCCGGCGATGATCCGGTCCTCGCCGACCCCGCCCGGCGCGTGCATGTCGAGGGTCTCGATCGTGCGCCCGTCACGCAGGATCGTGGTGGCGTCGGCGATCGCCTCGATCTCGTTGAGCTTGTGCGAGATGATCACGCAGGTGATGCCCTGGTCGCGCAGGCCGCGCAGCAGGTCGAGCAGGTGCGCGGAGTCCTCGTCGTTGAGCGCCGCGGTGGGCTCGTCGAGGATGAGCAGCCGGACCTCCTTGGACAGCGCCTTGGCGATCTCCACCAGCTGCTGCTTGCCGACGCCGATGTCCATGGCCGGGGTGACCGGGTTCTCCCGCAGCCCGACCCGGGCCAGCAGCGCGGCCGCGTCGGCGTTGGTCTTGTTCCAGTCGATCAGGCCGCGCTGCACCCGCTCGTTGCCCAGGAAGATGTTCTCGGCGATCGACAGGTAGGGGATGAGCGCGAGCTCCTGGTGGATGATGACGATCCCGCGCCGCTCCGAGTCGCGAATCCCGTTGAAGTGACAGGGCTCGCCGTCGAAGAGGATTTCCCCGGTGTACGTCCCGTGCCCGTACACCCCCGAGAGGACCTTCATCAGGGTCGACTTGCCGGCGCCGTTCTCCCCGCAGATGGCGTGGATCTCGCCGCGGCGCACGGTGAGGTTGACGTCGTCCAGGGCGGTGACGCCCGGGAACGTCTTGGTGATGCCCCGCATCTGCAGGAGGGCCTCGGACACGCTGTTCTCCCTTACGGCACCGCCGGGGGCCCCGTGGACCCCCGGCGGCGCGCCGGCTTACTTGAGCTGGCTCTCGGTGTAGTAACCGGAGTCGACGAGCACGGACTTGTAGTTGTCCTTGTAGACCACGATCGGGTCGAGCAGGTACGACGGGACGACCTTCTTGCCGTTGTCGTAGTCCTTGGTGTTGTTGACCTCGGGCTTGCCGCCCTTGAGCACCGCGTCGGCCATCGTGACCGTCACGTCGGCGAGCTTGCGGGTGTCCTTGTAGATCGTCGCGTACTGCTCACCGGCGATGATCGACTTCACCGACGCGACCTCGGCGTCCTGGCCGGTCACGATCGGGTACGGCTGGCCGGCGGTGCCGTAGCCCGCGCTCTTGAGCGCCGAGAGGATGCCGATCGAGAGCCCGTCGTAGGGCGAGAGCACGCCCTGCACCTTCGTGCCGCCGTTGTACGTCTTCGTGATGAGGTCCTCCATGCGCTTCTGGGCCGTCGCCGGGTCCCAGCGCAGGATCGCGACCGTCTTGAAGTCGGTCTGGCCGCTCTTCACCACGAGCGTGCCCTTGTCGATGAAGGGCTTGAGGGTGTCCATCGCGCCGTTGAAGAAGAACGTGGCGTTGTTGTCGTCGGGGGAACCGGCGAACAGCTCGATGTTGAACGGGCCGGTAGCGGTGCCGTCCGAGCCGTCCTCCTTCTTCAGGCCGAGGCCGACCAGCAGCGAGGTCGCCTGCTGCACGCCCACCTTGTAGTTGTCGAAGGTGGCGTAGTAGTCCACGTTCGGCGAGTTGCGGATCAGCCGGTCGTAGGCGATGACCGGGATGTGCTTGTCGGCCGCCTCCTGCAGCTGCGTGGTGATGGCGGTGCCGTCGATCGAGGCGATGATCAGGACCTTGGCGCCCTTGGTGATCTGGTTCTCGATCTGGTTGACCTGCGTCGGGATGTCGTTCTCGGCATACTGCAGGTCGACCTTGTAGCCGAGCTTCTCCAGCGCGGCCTTGACGTTGTTGCCGTCGGCGATCCAGCGCTCCGACGACTTGGTCGGCATCGTGACGCCGATCAGCGAGCCGGCGCCGGCGGTGGCGGCGGCGTCCTTGTCGGCGGTTTTCTCGGTCGATCCGCAGGCGGTAACGCCGAGCGCGACGGCGAGGCCCACCGTCGCCGCGGCGATGCGCGCGAACTTCATCCTTCTCGTCTCCTCGCAGGCAGCATGCTGCGGCCAATCGGCGGCGTGGGATGTGAACGCTGCCAACGGCGCGATTTCAGGTTCGTTGCTGGGGCGTTGCCGCCACAGTGTTAACGCTCACAAAGAGGGGTGTCAAGACGAGGGCGGCGATCGTGATCTGGCCGTTCTGCGCGCCGGGCCGGCATGTGACGATTGGGCCCATGCGCCTGCTCAAGGGTCTGACCGAACACGCACCGACAGTGTCCGTCGCCGATCGCGCACTGTCGGCCGACCAGCTACTCAGCGCCGCCGCGGCCGTCGCGGCCGACGTCGGCGGCGCCGCGACGGTCGCGGTCGACGCCACCGCCACGCTGGAGACGGTCGTCGCCGTCACCGGCGCGCTGCTGGCCGGCGCCGCCGTCGTGCCCGTGCCCGCCGACGCCGGCACCGCCGAGCGCGAGCACATCCTGCGCGACTCCGGCGCCGCGCTGACCCTGGGCAACCGCCCCGAGCTGTTCGCCGCGCCGGTGCCGGTGGACGTGACCCGGCGCTCCGGCACCTCCTACCCGGCGCCGGCCGGGGACGCGGTCGCGCTCGTCATGTACACCAGCGGTACCACCGGGGCACCCAAAGGCGTCGAGCTCACCCACGCCGCCGTCGAGGCCGGCCTGGACGCGCTCGCCGACGCCTGGGCCTGGACCGCCGAGGACCGGCTGGTCCACGGCCTGCCGCTGTTCCACGTCCACGGGCTGATCCTCGGCGTGCTCGGCGCGCTGCGCACCGGCTCGTCGCTGGCGCACACCGGCCGGCCGCACCCCGCCGCCTACGCCGCCGCCCGCGGCACCCTCTACTTCGGCGTGCCCACGGTCTGGTCCCGGGTCTGCGCCGAGCCCGCCGCCGCCCGCGCGCTGCGCCCGGCCCGGCTGCTCGTCTCCGGCAGCGCGCCGCTGCCAGCGCCGGTGTTCGAGCGGCTGTACGCCCTCACCGGCCACCGCCCGGTCGAGCGCTACGGCATGACTGAGACCCTCATCACCGTCAGCAGCCGCGCCGACGGCGAGCGCCGCCCCGGCCAGGTGGGCGTGCCGGTGGCCGGCGTGCGCACCCGGCTCGTGGCCGAGGACGGCACCGAGGTGCCCCGCGACGGCGAGACGATCGGCGAGCTGTGGGTCGACGGCCCGATGCTGCTGCGGCGGTACCGCGGGCAGCCGGCCACCGCGACCCGCACCCCCGACGGCTGGTTCCGCACCGGCGACCTGGCCCGCATCGCCCCCGACGGCTGGCACCGCATCGTCGGGCGGGCCTCGACCGACCTCATCAAGTGCGGCGGGTACCGTATCGGCGCCGGCGAGGTCGAGGACGCGCTCCTGGCCCATCCGGCGGTGCGCGAGGCCGCGGTCGTCGGCCTCCCCGACGCCGACCTGGGCGAGGCGGTGACCGCCTACGTCGTGCCGGAGGGCACCGCCGTCGCCGAGCGCGACCTCATCGATTTCGTCGCCGCACTCCTGTCGATCCACAAGCGGCCACGCGCCGTACACTTCGTGGACGCACTGCCCCGAAACGCCATGGGCAAGGTGCAGAAGAAGCGCTTGATCGGTCCTATGCTGTAGGCAGACTTTTCGTTTTTGTGGGTGGTGGTTCGTGGTGGAGACGGGCAGGATTCTGCGGTTCGACGAGGTTCGTGGCTATGGTTTCATCGCGCCGAACGCCGGCGGCGAGGACGTGTTCGTCCACGCCAACGACTTCGGCGACCAGCGCCACCTGGTCCACCCGGGGATGCGGGTGGAGTACGAGGTGGAGGAGGGCGACCGCGGCCTGAAGGTCGCGTCGGTCCGCATTCTCGACGCGCCACCGCGCCGCGAGCACGCCCGCGCCACCGCCAGCCCCTTCGCCGCCGGCACGGCCCCGTCCGGCACCGCCGAGGACGACGGCCTGTGTGACGTGCTCTCCAGCCGCGAGTTCTCGGCCGAGGTGACGGAGCTGCTCATCCAGCACGTGCCGACGCTGACCGGCAGCCAGATCACGCAGGCCCGCCAGCACCTGGTGAGCTTCGCCCGCAGCCACGGCTGGGTCGAGAGCTGACCTCGCGTTCCTCGGCTTCGCCCGGGGGTTAGCGGGTCACTTCGGGAGGCGGGCGCTGGCGGCGGCCCGGTTCTGCTCGACCTGCCGGGCCAGGTCCTTCACGCTCGGGCTGGTGCCGTTGGCGACCTCGGCACCGGCCAGGCGGGCCAGCTGGTCAAGGTGTTCGCGCAGGCAGTCGGTCGCCTGGCGCTCGAAGTCGGCCCCGGAGGCGGCCCGCATGGCGGCGAGCCGGTCCGCGTCGACGAGGCCGGGCATCTTGTGACCCTTGTGCGGGTTGTCGCTCGGCAGCTTGGCCGCCGCGGACAGCCCCCGCAGCCGGGGCAGCTCGGCGTCGTAGACGCCGCGCAGGTCCCCCGCGAGCCCCACGAGGCCCGGGTCGGCGGAGCGTTCCCTGACGAGGTCGAGCACGGGCAGCAACTGCTCGTCCATCGGGATCATGAGCTCGACCCAGGCCAGATCCGTGCCCCCGAACTCCGCGGCGGCCGCGACAACGCCCGGCGGGCTCTGCGGCCGGCCCGGCGCCGGCGAGCCACAGGCACCGGTGAGCAACAAGACAACGACGAGCAGGATCGGCGCGGTCGGCCGTGGCGGCGGTCGGCGTCGCATGGCGGTCAACTCCTTCCGGTGGTCCAGTCCGGCGGAGGCGGAACCTGGTGGATCGGGCCGGACGGGCGTCACGAACCCGGGCGTAGCGAGCAGCGGAGGCGGAACGAGGCGGCGCGGGCGGGCTGTGGAGCGGGCGTCACGGACACAGCGGGCGGCGGAGGCGGCTGGCGGAGGCGGGCGGCGGTGAGCGGGACACGGCAGGCGTTGGAGCGGGCGTCACGAACGCGGACGCGGCGGGCGGAGGCGGAAGAGGCGGCGGAAGAGGCTGGTGGAGGCGTGCGGAACCTGGCGGCGGTGGAGCGGGACACGGATGGGCGGGCCGGGTGCGGAGGGGCGGCGGGCGGCTGGCGGCTGGCGGCTGGCGGCTGGCGGCTGGCGGAGCGTGGCGGGCGGTGGAGCGGGACAGGGGTCGGGCGGGCCGGGTGCGGCGGGCGGAAAACGGTGGAGTGGGCTGCCGTTGCGGCGGCCCGGGGCGCCCAGAGCCCCGTCGCGGGTCGCCGCAACGGCGAGGTCGGGCCGGAGGCGGGTCGGTGCTCGCATCCGGGCCCGGTGGCGGAAACCCCAACCCGGTCACCGCCACGACAGTTGGCCGGAGCGTCCGGAACCCACCCTGACGCCACTGCCGGCCGGCATCCGCCGATGCCCTCCCAGGGGCATCCACAACGCCCCGGCGGCGGCCCCCGCCTGGATGGCCGTCCGCGCATCGCCGTTGCCGAACACCGGCCGGGCAGCCCAGCAGCCCCCGTCGAATCCGCCGACAAGCCGCGCTGGCCGCCCCGGAGAGCCCGCCCCACCGGCACCCGATCCGGCTGGAGAGCGCTCTCCTACGGACGAGTCTCCCGCCCGGCCCGGGCGGTGTCAACCAACGAAAAGGGCCGATCCGTGCCTTGACGATGCCCGGCCGGCGCGGCAAACTCGACCCTACGGGAGAGCGCTCTCCCAACATCACCGGGCCGACGCCGACGGGCGAACACCACCGAGCCACCGGCACGCGTCGCTTGACCCCCGCGTCGCGGCGCGTGCCTGGTCCGGCCGCCGAGGCGCCCCACGGTTCCAGACAGCGACAATCGCTTCGGGTCGGCGTCCAGCCGCCCGGTGCCCTTCAGGGTCTGTCCCCGGCGCCGCGGGGCACGGCGCAGCGACCAGAAGTCTCCGCGATCATGCCGCGCCCGCCGCCGATACCAACGGTTTTTCATGATCACGGAGTGAACATGTACACCCGTGTACCACAAGTCTCCGGAATCATGGCAAACCCGCCCAATCGCCACGACGGGCATCATGATCACGGAGACATACGTCCGGCCCGGCCACATCGATCGGACGCTCGCCTTCAGCGCGGCGAAGCGCTCCCGCCGGCGCGTGGTGGCGATGGTCCGGGAGCCGGCGCGCAATAACGTGAAATGTCGGATATGTCGGGCCGACGGAGGAGGCCCGACATATCCGAGCGGCGGACTCAGACGGTGCGGACCTCGCGCAGGGTGTGGGCCGCGACCGCGGCCATCTCCGGCGTCCCGGTCGCGTCCGCGGCGATGGCGGCGCCCATGTTCAGCGCCCAGCCGCGGGCCCGCTGCCAGGTGTCCTCGTCCACGTCGACGCCGGCCCGGAACTCGGCGCGGGCCGGTGCGTCGAAGACCAGCCAGGCCGCGGCCAGGTCGGTGGCCGGATCGCCGGCGGTCAGGTCGCCGAAGTCCAGCACCGCGCTCAGCCGGCCGTCCGGACCGATCAACAGGTTGCCGGGGTGCGGGTCGCCGTGGACCCACAGCGGCGGGCCGGACCACTCCGGCACCGCGACCAGCTCGTCCCACAGCGGGCGCAGCGTGAGCGGCACGCGGCCCGTGGCGAAACGCTCCGCCATCGCCGGCCCGCGGGTCGACAGCGGCACGCCGCGGACCGGGTTGGCCGGGGCGCCGGGCGGGGCGGGCACGTGCAGCGCGGCCTGGAACTCGGCCAGCTGGGCGGCGAACGCGGCGCGGGGCGGGACCGGCGTGGCCGCGGCCACCGTCCCGGCCAGCCACGGGGTGATGCTCCACGGCCACGGGTACCGCGGCGACGGCACGCCCACCCGGACCGGGGCCGGCACCGTCACCGGCAGGACCGCGGCCAGCGAGGGCAGCCAGCGCTGCTCGTTCAGCACCAGGTCGACGGCGACGCGCCGGCGGGGCAGGCGCACCGCCAGGTCGGTGCCGAGCCGGAAGATGGCGTTGTCCCAGCCGGCGGCGACCAGAGTCAGCGGGGCGTCGAGGTCGGGGTGCTGCTCGCGGACCAGGGTGCGGGCCAGGGCCGCATCCACCGGGATATCGGCATCCATCGCGGCAGATTACGCCGACTGACGCACGACGAGCTTCGGGTCGAAGATGACCGACTCGACCCGCAGGGACGGATCGTCGATGCGGGCCAGCACCAGCCTGGTCGTCTCGGCCGCCATGTCCTCCAGCGGGTGGCGGACCGTGGTGAGCTGGGGCCGCGCGTCCAGCGCCGCGCTGCTGTCGTCGAAGCCGACGACCGCGACGTCGTCGGGCACCCGCAGGCCCTTGGTGCGCAGAGCCATCACCGCGCCCTGGGCCATGAGGTCGTTGGCGACGAAGACGCCGTCCAGGCCGGGGTACTTCGCCAGCAGCTCGAGCATGGCCGACTCCCCCGACTCGTAGGTGAAGCCGCCCTCGACGATCGGGAACCAGGCGTGGCCGTGCCGGGCCAGGGCCTGCCGGAAGCCGGTGAGCCGGTCCTGCGAGGCGGGCACGTGGGCCGGGCCGGTGATCATGCCCAGGCGGGCGCAGCCGCGCTCGATGAGGTGCTCGGCGGCCAAGGCGCCGCCGGCGTCGTTGGCGAGGTCGACGTACGAGATCGGCACCGGCTGCGCCGGGCGGCCCACTAGCGCCGCGGCCAGGCCGGCGTCGCACAGCTGCTGGGGCAGCGTGTCGTCGGGGTGCAGCGACAGGACCACGGCGCCGTCGGCCTGCCCCTGGCCCAGGTCGCCCACGAGGCGGGTGCGGGCTTCCTGGGTACCGACGATCTGCAGCGCCAGCTGGATGCCCTTGGGCCGCAGCACGCTCATGACCCCGCCGACGATCCGGCCGAAGAACGGGTCGGCGAAGAAGCGGCGCATGAACGGGTCGTCGTCGTGCGCGACGGCGTCGGAGACGACCAGCGCCACGGTGCCGCTGCGGCGGGTCACGAGCGAGCGGGCGGCCCGGTTGGGCACGTAGCCGGTGGCGTCGACGGCCTGCCACACGATCTCGTGCAGCCTCGGGTCGACGTTGCGCACGCCGTTGATGACGCGCGAGACGGTGGCCCGGGAAACCCCCGCGGCCTCAGCAACGTCTTCCAGGGTCGGTCGCCGCTTTTCGCTCATCACGCGCTTTTATAGCACGACGCGGAAAGCGCTCTCCGAGCCGAAGCCCGGAGAGCGCTTTCGCCTCGGAATCGGTTACCGGTATACGCCGAACTCGTAGAGCGAATAGCCGTATGTCGTGCCGCGGACCAGGCCGTTCATCCGCACGTACCGCGCATTGCCGGCGACGTTGATGTCGTCGAACCCGCCGTCACCGGCCGTTGTCGAGTAGATCGTCGTCCAGTTGGCGTTGTCGTCGGAGGTCTGGATCTGGTAGCTCTTGCCGTACGCCGTCTCCCAGGCCAGGAAGACCTTGTTGAAGGTCTGCTTGCTGCCCAGGTCGACGGTGATCCAGGCGGTGTCGACCCACTCGCTGGCCCACCGGGTGCCGTAGTTGCCGTCCACCGCGTAGGAGGGCAGCTGCGCGCCGTTGGTGCCGGTCGGCTGGTAGCTCGACGCGGTCGCCGTCTTGTTCAGCGCGATGTTGGTGCCGGGGATCGACGGCGCGGTGACCTTGAACGAGCGGGTCTCGATGCCGACGTTGCCCTGGCCGTCGTAGGCGTACACGTAGATCTTCCACACGCCGAGCGTCTCCGGCGCGGTGACGGTGAACGTGCTGCCGTTCTGGGTGAAGTTGAGGTTCCGCAGCCCGGTGCCGCCGCTGATGTACTTGTCGCTGGCCATCAGGTTGTAGCGGACCGTGTCGCCGTTGGGGTCGTTCACCGCGACGTTGACGGTGAACTGGCTGGCCGCCGGCACCGCGGTCTGGTTGCTGACCGTCATCGACGTGATCTGCGGCGCCGTGTTGGGCAGCGCGCTGCCGCTGTAGGCCTGCTTCAGCGCGCCGTACCCGAGCCGGCGCCAGCCGCCGCCGTAGGTGTTGAGCCACACGCCGCCGAAGTCGTTCTCCAGCCCGTAGTGGAACTCGGTCGCGCCCAGGGCCACGCCGGGGTGGGACTTGATGGCGTTCCAGCTGGCCGTGTAGCCGTCACGCTTCTGCAGGTCGGTCGGCTCGGTCGGCACCCCGTTGACGTCGTTGGGCACCTCCCACTCCCCCGACGGGCCGGCCTCGGTGACGACGTAGGGCTTGGTGTACCCCCCGTTGATCCAGTCCTGCTTGACGTTGCCGATCGCCCCGTAGGAGTTGACCGCGAGCAGGTCCAGGTTCGGCGAGTACTGCTTGTAGTAGGGCCAGGCGCCGGTGTAGGCGTCGGTCGAGGTCACCGGGTGGTTGGGGTCGGCGGCGTGGATGGCCACGGCGAGCTCGTCGACGAACTTGGCGTAGGCGACCCGGCGGGCCTCCACGTCCGCCGCGGACAGGCCGTGGTCCTGCATGGTCAGGATGACCTCGTTGCCGACGTCCCACATGAGCACGCCCGGGTTGTTCTTCAGGGCGTTGACCCGGTTGACGACCTCGGTCTTGGTGGCCGTCTTGTAGGCGGTGTCGTTCACGTAGTCGGCGCCCTGGTTGAGCCAGTGCCCGACGATCACCTTGATGCCCTGCTGGGCGGCGCGGTTGAGCAGCTCCGGGGTCTGCGCGTCGTCGACGCCCCAGGTGCGCACCGTGTTGACGCCCATGTTGTGCAGGTCGCGCATGTACCCGTCGGCGGCGCCCTGCGGCGGGCCGTAGGTCAGGCCGCGGACCTCCCACGGCTGGCCGCCGACCTGCAGCTGCCAGTTGCCCTGGCTGCCGGTCACCTTGACCACGCTCGGGCCGCCCGGCGTGGCCGGGTCGGTCATCGCGGCCGGGGTGGTGCCGGTCGCCTTCGACACGGTGACCGAGTCGACCGAGAGGATGCCGCCGGAGGTGGTGTTGGCCGTCGGGGTGGTGAAGCCCGCGATGGCGTTGGGCAGCGAGCCGCCGACCGACAGGTCGAGGCGCAGGTAGAAGCCGTGGTGTACGGCGGCGTTCCACGCGGTCACGCCGACCTGGCTCTCCCGCACGATCCAGGACTGCTTGCCGTCGAGGTAGAAGCGGATCTCCTCGTCGGTCTTCGTCCGGTCGATGACCTGGGTGTACTCGTGGTAGCCGGTCTGGCAGCCGACGCAGCTGGCCAGGCCCGAGGAGCGGCCGTTGTACTCGCCGCACGGCCCGTCCGGCGCGGTGGCGCAGTGCAGGGTCTGCGCCAGCTGGCTGCGGCCGTTGACGTCGGTCATGATGTCGGTCTCGCCGACGCCCGGCCAGTTGTTGTAGTTGCCGCGGTACGCCGCGCCGGTGGCCCGGAAGGCCGGCCAGTAGCCGGCGGCGTTGGCCACGTCGGGCTGCTTGATCAGCGCGGTGAACTTCACCTGCTCGCCCGGGTTGGCCTGGAAGTCGGTGCGCTGGGTCTCCAGCCGGCCGGAGGTCCAGTTGCCGGCGCCGTCGCGGACGGCCTTGACGTTGAGCTTGCCGGCGCCGTCGAGGTAGACGTTGGCCGTGCTGGTGCTGGCCGTCTCCACCTCGCCGGTGCCCCAGTTGGCGGCGCCGCCGGGGAACTGCGTGCCGGTGCGCAGCAGCCAGTTCGCCGCCGACGGGGAGGTGTTGGCCGCGCCGTCGAAGGTGTCGGTCCACACCGTCGTCCAGCCCGGGTCCTGGGTCGGGGAGGTGGACGGGGTCGGCGACGGCGTGGGCGAGGCGGTCTGCGTCGGGCCGGTGCCGCCCGCGTACACCTTGAACTCCCACAGCGAGTAGCCGTAGCCGCCGACCCGGACGGTGCCGTACATGCGCACGTAGCGGCCGGAGCCGGTCACCGGGATGGTCTGCGTGCCGCCCGTGCCGGAGCTGGTCGAGTACACGTCGGTCCAGGCGGTGCCGTTGGCCGAGGTCTGGATCTGGAAGGCGGTCGCGTAGGCGGCCTCCCACTGCAGTACCACCTGGCAGACCGACGTCGTCGCGCCGAGGTCCACCTGGATCCACTGGGGGTCGCTGAACTGGCTGCTCCACCGGGTGCCCGGGTCGCCGTCGAACGCGTAGTTCGCCGCGTTCCCGGCGGCCTCGGCCGAGGAGGCGGTGGCGGTCTTGCCCTGGGCGACGTTCGTGCCGGTGTCGCAGGCGCCGCCGGTGGGGTTGGTACCGCTGAACGAGCCGTAGACCTTGAACTCGTACAGCGAGTAGCCGTAGCCGCTGCCCCGGACCGTGCCGTACATGCGCACGTAGCGGCCGCTGCCGGTCACGGTGAGCGTCTGCGTGCCGCCGGCGCCCGTCGTGGTCGAGTAGACGTTGGTCCAGTTCTGGTCGTCGGCCGAGGTCTGGATCTGGAAGGACTTGCCGTAGGCGCCCTCCCACTGCAGCGTGACCTGGCTGATCGTGGCGGTCGCACCGAGGTCGATGCGGATCCACTGCGGGTCGCTCCACTGGCTGCCCCAGCGGGTCCCGTCGTTGCCGTCGTTGACGAAGCTCGCGGCCAGGTCGTCGGACTGCACCGAGGAGGCGGTGACGGGCTTGCCTTGCGAGATCAGGCTGTCGGCCGCGCGCGCGAACGGCGCGACCACGACGGCGACGGCGGCGACGACGGCAAGCACCAGGGCGATGCGCCATCGCGAAGTGAGGAGCGTCCGCCAGGCGGGGGCGGACGTGGGCGCCGGATGCACGAGAAGGCTCCTTGCTGGGGTGTCGGGAGGCGCTGTGGCGGTTGTTGGAGAGCGCTCTCCAATAGGTCGCAGTGTTGCCCCGCGGTTTCGGCCGTGTCAAGTGCTCCGGCCATCTCCCGGCCCGGAACCTTGACACCCGGGCACGCCGAGTCGCAGTCTGGTCACACCGGCTTGGAGAGCGCTCTCCAAGCCGTCTCGCAGTGATGACTATCGACGACGACTACCGACACGGGGTGATCGTGTGAGCACGACGGCGGTCCCGGCCACGCAGGGCCGGCTGGCCTTTCCCTCGAACTTCTGGTGGGGCGCGGCCACCGCCGCCTACCAGATCGAGGGCGCGGTCGACACGGACGGCCGGACCCCGTCGATCTGGGACACGTTCGCCGCGCAGCCGGGCCGCATCGACGGCGGCGACACGGGCGCCACCTCGACCGGGCACTACCGGCGGTACCGCGAGGACGTGCGGCTGATGGCCGAGCTGGGCCTGTCGGCCTACCGGTTCTCGGTGGCCTGGCCGCGCATCCGCCCGGCCGGCGGTGCCGGCGTCAACGCGGCCGGCCTGGACTTCTACGACCGCCTGGTCGACGAGCTGCTCGCCGGCGGCGTGCGACCGGTCGCCACCCTCTACCACTGGGACCTCCCCCAGGAGCTGGAGGACGCCGGCGGCTGGACCAACCGGGACACCGCGCTGCGCTTCGCCGACTACGCCGCGGCCGTGGCCGGCCGGCTGGGCGACCGGGTCGCCATGTGGAACACGCTGAACGAGCCGTGGTGCTCGGCGTTCCTCGGCTACGGCACCGGCGGGCACGCCCCCGGCCGCCGCGGCCACGTCGGCGCGCTGACCGCGACCCACCACCTGCTGCTCGCCCACGGCCTGGGCGTGGCCGCCCTGCGCGCGGCGAACGTGGCCGGCCAGGTGTCGGTCGCCCTGAACGCCGGCGCCGTCCGCCCGCTGACCTCCTCGGCCGAGGACGCCGACGCCGCCCGCCGCATCGACGGCCTGCTGAACCGGATCTTCTTCGACCCGATCCTGCGGGGGGTATACCCGGCCGACACCATCGAGGACACCCGCGACCTGACCGACTGGCACTTCGTGCACCCGGGCGACCTGCCGGTCATCGCCGCGCCGCTCGACGCGATCTGCGTGAACTACTACCAGCCCGACCTGGTCAGCGCCGCACCGGCGGGCCGGCTCGACCACGGCACGCCGTATCCGACCGCGCAGGCCGTGCAGTTCCACCCGACCCCGGGCCCGGTGACGCACATGGGCTGGTCGGTCGACCCCACGGGCCTGCGCGACCTGCTGCTGCGCATCCGCACCGACTACGGCGACCGCCCGATCTACGTGACCGAGAACGGCGCCGCCTACGACGACCACGTCGAGCCCGACGGCGCCGTGGACGACCCGGAGCGCATCGGCTACCTGCGCGGCCACCTGGCCGCGGTGCACGAGGCCATCACCGCCGGCGTCGACCTGCGCGGCTACTTCGTCTGGTCACTGCTGGACAACTTCGAGTGGGCCTTCGGCTTCAGCCGCCGCTTCGGCCTGATCCACGTCGACTACGCGACCCTGGCCCGCACGGTGAAGGCCAGCGGCCGCTGGTATGCGCGGGCCATCGCCGACAACGCCATCGACGAGCCCCGCACCGGCGATCAGCGGGCGGAGTCCGCCTGACGCCGGGGCGCGGCCCGGTCCGCGGGCTCCGCCGGCAGCGATCCCAGCAGGGCGAGGGCGTCGGCGCTGGGCGAGCCCGGCCGGGCGTGGTAGACGACGAGCAACTGCCCGGCGGCGCCGGTGACGGCGAACTTCTCGTACTGCAGCTCGAGGTCGCCGACCATCGGGTGGCGCAGGTGGTGCACGCCGCCGCCCGGGTGCGGCTTGGCGTCGTGGCGGGACCAGAGCCGGCGGAACAGGTCGCTCTTCACCGACAGCTCGCCGACCAGCTCGGTCAGGCGCGGGTCGTCGACGTCCGGACCGACCATCACCCGCAGGGCGGCGACCAGGCTGCCGACCCGCTCCGGCCACCCCGGCAGGAACTCCTGCGCGGCCGGATCGAGCAGCACCGAGCGAAGAATGTTGCCGCCCGGGGCGAAGATCGGCGACAGCGACACGGCGAGCCGGTTGGCCGCCAGCACGTCCTGGAACGGCCCCTGGACGTACGCGGGGGTGCCGTGCCAGGCCGCGAGCAGCGATCGCACGCCCGGCCGGACCCCTTCGGGCCGCCGCCGGGGCGCCTGCGGGGCGCCGAGCGCGTGCAGGTGCGCGGTGGCGTCCTCGTCGAGGCCGAGCGCCCGGGCGATCGCGGCGAGCACCTGGGGTGAGGGGCGCCGGTCGCGGCCCTGCTCGAGCCGCGTGTAGTACTCGGTGCTGATCCCCGCGAGCATGGCCAGCTCGTCGCGGCGCAGCCCCGGCACCCGCCGATGGCAGTTGTCACGCAGCCCGACGTCCTCGGGCCGGATCAGCTCGCGCCGGGCCCGCAGGTACTCGCCGATCAGGTTCACACCGACGACCATATGCCGGTTCCGGCCCCCGCCGGGTAGCCCTGGCGGCACCCCCCTCATCAGGGCAATGGCCGGTTCGCCCGATTCGCCGCACGCTACCGGCATGGCATCACGAACCTGGCTGATCACCGGCGCCAACAGCGGCTTCGGCCGGCACCTCAGCGAACAACTGCTCTCCCGCGGCGACCGCGTCGTGGGCACCTTCCGCGCCCCCGGCAGCGTCGACGAGCTGTCCGCCCGCTGGCCGGACGCCTTCCGCCCGGCCCGCCTCGACCTCACCGACCCGGCCGGGATCACCGCGGTGGTCGACGCGGCTTGGGCCGCCCTGGGCCGCATCGACGTCGTGGTCAGCAACGCCGGCTACGGCCTGATGGGCGCGGCCGAGGAGCTGACCGACGATCAGGTGGTACACCAGATCGCGACCAACCTGACCGGCTCGATCCGGCTGATCCGGGCGGCGCTGCCGCACCTGCGCCGCCAGGGCGGCGGCCGGATCCTGCAGCTGTCCTCGGTCGGCGGCCAGGCCGCGTGGCCGGGCGGCTCGCTCTACCACGCCACGAAGTGGGGCGTGGAGGGCTTCGCGGACGCACTGGCGGGCGAGGTGGCCCCGTTCGGCATCGGCGTCACCATCGTCGAACCGGGCAGCGCCCGCACCAACTTCCGCTACGGCGGCTCGGTGCTGGCCGAGCGCATCGAGGCCTACGACGGCACGCCCGCCGCCGGCATCCGCCGCATCCTCACCGAACGCACCACCGAGGGCATCGGCGACCCGGCCCTGATGGCCACGGCGATGATCGCGAGCGTCGACCGGGACCCGGCCCCGCGCCGCCTGGTCCTGGGCAGCGACGCCTACCAGGCCATCGAGCAGGCCCTGACCGCCCGCCTGGAGGACCTGCACACCCAGCGCGAGCCGGCACGGGCGACGGACGCCCCGCCGGAGGGCGTGACCATCAGCGGCCCGGCCGACCTCGACGCCTAGCATTCCCGCGGCGTGCTGGCCGCGCGGGCGTTCGTGAGCGGCCTGTTGCCGCCCGGCCGGACGTAAGGCCTGCTGGCAGCCGGCGGAGGAGGCCGGATGCCAGCAGCCGGCCGGCCGGTCCCGGGCCCCGTGACCCGGATCAGAACGTGTACGGCCCGAACCGGCCCCGCCGCCACCGCGGCCAGGATCAGTAGCACCCGGTCGGCGCCAGCGCCGGGAACTCGACGGCAACCGATCGGCGCGATCCAAAGCCGGTGACCGAGCGGATGGTGACAAGGGTCACCGCGATCACTAGTGTGTAGCGTACGTTACATACAGGAGGTCGCATCGTGGTGGAGACATCTGTCAAACCCGTCCTCGTGCTGTTGCACGGCGGAGGACCGGGTGTCGACGCCGCGAGCAACTGGCGCACCGTTCTGCCCCGGCTCGCCGAACGCTTCGACTGCGTCGCGCCCGACCTGCTCGGCTTCGGCACTCGGGTCGACCCGGCCGCGAATGACCTGCCACGAGGCCCGGCCGCGTGGGCGCAGGCACGCGCCGGTCAAATCCTGCGACTCCTCGACGGCCTGGAATCGCGTCGCGTCCACATTCTGGGCAATTCGGCCGCCGGAGGGGCGGCGGCCCTGGCGCTCATCGCGTCCGCCCCGGACCGCGTCGACCGAGCCGTGGTCATGGGCGGCGCCGGCACCGGGACGCTGCCCGCCCGCGTGCCCTTCTACGACGAGCCGACGCGCGACTCGATGCGGGCGACGCTGGGCCGTCTCGTCGCCGACGAGAACGAACACCTCGACCTGTTGGCGGCCCTCACGACGCTTCGGTACGAACAGGCGCTGCGCCCGGGGGCGGAAGCGGCGTTTCGCGCGATGTTCGACCCCGGCACCGGCCATCGCGGGCCGCCCGAACTCTCCGCTGTCACCCGCCCGGTCCTCGCCCTGCACGGCGAGTGCGACCGCGTTGCGCCCCCCGACGTGTCGAAGCGCCTGACCGCGGCCTTACCGCAGGCTCAACTGGAGATCGTGGCGGGCGCCGGCCACTGGATCCATGTCGATCGTCCGGACGAATTCTGCGATCGTGTAGAAAGGTTCCTCGTGCCATGAGTCGCGCAGGTAACGACCCGGAAAACATCAGCGTTCTCGTGGTCGGCGCAGGACCGACCGGGCTGACCCTGGGGATCGATCTGGCCCAGCGAGGGGTGCCGTGCCGGATCGTCGAGGCCACGACCGAGCGGCCGGTGAACCCGCGGTGCAACACCACCTCGGCGCGCTCGATGGAGATCTTCCGGCGGCTGGGGCTTGCCGACGACGTACGCAGGGCCGGTCTGCCGAACGACTACCCGACCTCGATCCAGTACCGCGCGACCCTCCAAGGCGCCGAGCTCTTCCGCATCCCGTTTCCCTCCTCCGGCGAGGTGCTCAGCGGTGCCGGGCGGGCGCAGTGGCCGACGCCGGAGCCGCAGCACCGGATCTCCCAGCTCTATCTCGAGCCGATCCTGGAGCGGCACGCCCACCGCACGCCCGGATTGACCGTCGAGCGGGGCTGCCGGCTGGTCGATCTGCGCCGGCACCCGGACCACGTCGAGGCGATCGTCGAGTCCGGCGGACAGACCCGGATGCTGCATTGCGAGTACGTGGTCGGGTGCGACGGCGCCCACAGCGCCGTGCGCCGCAATCTCGGTATTCGCTATCACGGGGTCGAGGCTCTCCAGAAATTCGTGTCGACGTTCGTGCGATCGGCCGAATTGGGGCGGCTGGCGGCGCGGGACCCGGCCTGGACCTACTGGACGTTCGGCCGCGGGCAGTCGTCGCTCATCGCCATCGACGGCCACGACCGCTGGCTCAACCACGTCGCCTTCGACCCGGACCACGACACCGACGACGAGGATCCCGAACAGCTGCTCGAGCAGGCCGTGGGCGGTCCGATCGAGCACGAGGTGCTGGGCGTGGTGCGGTGGACCGGACGCCAGCTCGTCGCCGAGACCTACCAGCAGGGCCGGGTATTCCTGGCCGGCGACGCTGCGCACATCTGGATCCCGGTCGGCGGTTTCGGGATGAACACCGGAATCCAGGACGCGATCACGCTGGGATGGATGCTCGCCGCAGTGCACCACGGCTGGGCACCGCCGGAGTTGCTGAACGCGTACGAGCTGGAGCGTAAGCCGATCGGGGAGCAGTTCGCCGCCGCCGTGGGACGAGCCGCGCGGGCCTCCTTCGCCGAGGTCCCGGCCGGCATACACGCCCCCGGCGAAGCCGGCGACCGGGCACGGAGCGAGTTCGCCCGGCGCCTGGCGACGACCGAACCGCAGCGGTACTCCCCCGACGGCTTCAGCTTCGGCTACCACTACGCGAATTCGCCACTCGTGCTCGGCGGGGACGAACAGGCCGCGGTCGAGATGGGCGCCTACCGCCGCCAGGCCCGGCCGGGATTCCGGCTGCCGCACGTCTGGCTGCCCGACGGACGGTCCGTTCTCGACGCGCTCGGTGCGGATTTCACGCTCATCCGCACCGGGGACGAGGGGGACGCGGGCGCCTGGTCGGCCGCGGCGGCCGAGCTCGGCATTCCCCTGACCGTGCTCGATCTTCCGCGACGGTGGCCGGAGAGCTTCCCGTCCGAGCTCATCCTCGTCCGCCCCGACCAGCATGTTGCCTGGATGGGGGCCGCCGGCACCCGGCCCGGCGACGTCCTCGGCGCCGTGATCGGCCGACGCCTCGTTTCCCCGGCGTCCTGACCACAACAGGAGACGAACCACATGGCATACGCACTAGGGATCGATGTGGGTGGCACGTTCACGGACGCCGTCGCATCGGACGGAGTCGATCGGATCGTGTCGGCGAAGACGCACACGACCCCGCCGCAGCGCGAGGTCGGCGTCATGCGCGCCATCGAGGAGCTCGCCGCCGAGCTCGGCATCGACGTCAGCGAGCTGCTCTCGCAGACCGACTTCATCGCGCACGGCACGACGGCCTCGATCAACGCCCTCGTCCAGGGCACGGTCGCCGATGTCGGGCTGATCGCCACCAAGGGGCATCGCGACTCGATCTACATCATGAACGCCGAGGGCCGCACGCTGGGCCGCTCGGCCCACGAGATCCAGGACACGTTGCGGCGACGCAAGCCGGCCCCGCTGATTCCGAAGTACCGCGCGCTGGAGGTCACCGAGCGCATCGACTACGCCGGCAAGGTGCTCGTCCCGCTCGACGAGGACGAGGTCCGGCGGGTCGCGCAAGCGCTGGTCGATCAGGGCGTCGAGGCGATCGCGGTATGCCTGCTGTGGTCGTTCAAGAACCCCCGCCACGAACTGCGGATCCGGGAACTGATTCACGAGATCGCACCGGAGATGTACGTCACGCTCTCCTGCGACGTCAGCCCGCGCATCCGCGAGTTCGCCCGGACGTCCACGACGATCATGAACGCTCAGATCGGCCCGCGGCTGCGCACCTATCTTGCGCCGTTGCAGCAGCACCTGGAGGACGCCGGCCTGAAGGGACCGCTGCTGGTCATGCAGAGCGAGGGCGGCACCATCACCGCCGACCGCGCCCCGGAGCACGCCATCACGACGGTCGGTTCGGTGCTGTCCGGCGGCGTGATCGGTGGCCAGCGCCTGGCCGCACAGCTCGGGCACCGCAACGTCATCACGACCGACGTCGGCGGCACCACGTTCCTGGCCGGGCTCATCGTCGACGGCGAACCGGTCATGGCGCCCGGCTCGATCGTGAACCAGTTCCCGATCAACGCCGCCACGATCCGCGTGCACACCATCGGCTCGGGAGGCGGCGCGCTCGCATCCGTGGACGCCGGCGGCAACCTTCGCCTGGGCCCGCAGAGTGCCGAGGCGGTCCCCGGCCCGGCCTGTTACGGCAACGGCGGCACGAAGCCGACCAACACCGACGCCAACCTCGTGCTGGGCATCCTCAGCGAGCGCGGACTGCTCGGCGGGCGTAAGCCGCTGCGGGCGGACCTCGCCCGGCAGGCCATTCGCGAGCACGTCGCCGAGCCGCTCGGTCTCACGGTCGAGGAGGCGGCGATCGCGATTCACGAGGTGCAGAACGCCCAGGCGGGCGACCTGCTCCGCCGCGCCGTGGTCCAGGCCGGTTACGACCCCCGCGACTTCGTCGTCTACGCATTCGGTGGCGCCGGGCCCGCGCACTGCGCCGGTTACTGCCAGGACCTCGGCGTGCGCGAGGTGGTCGTACCGCTCGGTCCGGTCGCGTCGGCCTTCTCCGCGTACGGGCTCGCCGCCTCGGACGTCGTCGTGAGCGCCGAGCACTCGGATCCGTCGGCGTTCCCGGTCGATCGGGCCGTGCTCGAAGCGCACTTCGACCGGCTGCAGGCCGAGCTCGACCGGGCGCTGGATCGGCAGAAGGTGAAATTCCACGAGGTGACGCTGCAACGCGAGGTGGATCTCCGTTACTCGATGCAGGTCTACGAACTCTCCGTCCCGGTGCTCGACGGGACCTTCACCGAGCACACCGCGCAGGAGATCCTCGATCGCTTCGAGCACCTGTACGAGCGGATCAACGGTTCGGGCGCCGGCTACCGGGAAGCGGGAGTCCAGGCCATCACCTACCGCATGCGGGCGAAGGCGAGCCTGGGCTTCCCGGTCGTGCTGCCGGCGATCGAGGCGGCGGACGGGCCGGACCCGGCCGCGGCCCTGCTCGAACAACGCCCGGTGTGCCTGGACTCTCAGACCGGCTACCTGCCGACCCCTGTCTACGACTATTCGCGGCTGCGGGCCGGCCACGAGATCGCCGGTCCGGCGATCGTCGACGTGCCGACCACGGTGGTCGTGATCCCGGCCGGCGTCACCGGACGCGTCGACCGCCTCGGCAATCTCGTCATGAGCTACCAGTGAGGACCCCCGCCATGCGCGCCACCATTCCCGGGTCGGAGATGTTCACCAGCCGTCCGCTCCACCGTGCGGAGATCCTCGAGCGGATCTCGCCCCGGCTGGCCCTGCACGAGATCGACGAGCAGCGGATCGACGAGGTGAACGCCCTCACCTACGAAGTGGTCCGGCACCGCCTGTGGGCCATCACGCAGGAGATGGGCGAGACGCTGCGTCGGATGTCGGGCTCGCACGTCGTCACCGAGTCCAACGACTACAACTTTTCCATCTGCGACGAGATCGGCGAGCAGGTGCAGGTCGGCACCTACAACATCGGCCTGATCGGCTCGATGGACCTGGCCATCTTCTGGACCCTGCAGAACCGCAGCGACAATCCCGGGATCGCCGAAGGCGACATGTTCCTGTGCAACGACCCGTGGATCGGCGGCGGCCTGCACCAGAACGACGCCGCCATCCTCGCGCCGATCTTCTACGAGGGAAAGCTGTTCGGCTGGACGACCGCGATCGCGCACCAGGTGGACCTGGGCGGCTCGCGACCGGGCTCGTTCAGCCCCTCCGCCCACGACGTGTTCGGCGAGTCGGTTCCCACCCCACCCATCAAGGTCGTGCGGGAGGGGGTGTTGCAGCGGGACGTCGCCGACGCGTGGGTGCGCCGGTCGCGCCTGCCGCACCTCGTCGGGCTCGACCTGCGGGCCAAGATAGCGGCGAACAAGAACGCCGCGGAGGGCATCCTGCGGCTGATCCACAAGTACGGCGCCGACACCGTCAAGGCGGTCATGCGGCGCATGATGAACGATGCCGAGACCCGGCTGCGGGACAAGCTCCGCGGGCTGCCCGACGGCACCTGGTCGGCGGTGGGCTATCAGGAGCAGTCGCAGACCGGCGACCGCGGCCTGCACGCCATCAAGGTGGCGATGACCAAGCAGGACGACCGGCTGATCTTCGACTTCCGCGGCACCGCCGAGCAGACCGGGATCATCAACTGCCCGTACCCGGGCCTGCGCGCCGGCATCGTCTTCACGCTGCTGCCGTTGCTGGCCGGCGACATTCCCTGGGCCGCCGGTGGTCTCATGCGGTGCTTCGAGATCGTCACCGACGAGCACACCATCACCAACGCCTCCTTCCCGGCCGCGGTCGGGAAGGGACCCTTCGGCCCGGCGTGGGGAGCCGGCAACCTCGTCGCCGAGGTGCTCGCGAAGTTGCTGGACGCCGAGCCCGCGCACCGCCAGGACGTCCAGTCGATCTGCAACGGCACCACCGATCTGTGTGTGGTGTCCGGCGTCGACGTCCGCGGCGGCAACCGCAAGGGTTTCGTCTCGCCGATCTTCGACGTCATGGCCGGTGGCTACGGCGCCCAGGTGCACTATGACGGCGTCGACACCGGCGGCCGATTGATCATCCCCGCGGCCCGGGCACCCGACGTCGA
The DNA here is from genome assembly GCF_050948465.1 of Dactylosporangium sp. CA-092794. NCBI lineage: Bacteria > Bacillati > Actinomycetota > Actinomycetes > Micromonosporales > Micromonosporaceae > Dactylosporangium > Dactylosporangium sp. CA-092794. The sequence continues at coordinate 7,378,094 of NZ_CP192044.1, forward strand.
AATGACCGAGTACCTCTACCCGCTGGTCGCGCTCTGGCGCCGCGAGCAGACCGACTCGGGCGGTCCCGGCCGGCAACGCGGCGGGATGAGCGGATCCGTCTGCTACGTGCAGCACCCGGACCAGACCGACCCGATGTCGCTGGTCGTGTCCGGAACCGGGAAGGTGGCGAATCAGAACGTCGGTCTCGCCGGTGGCTACCCCGGCAATTCCCAGCTCGACCTCGTCATCCGCGGCATCGACCTGCCCCAGCTTGCCGGGGCGCGGACCATTCCTGCCGCGCTCGACGAACTCGGTGGCGAGGTGGAGGTGCTGCCGTGCGAGGGCGAGTCCGCCCTGGGCCGCGGCGACGCCCTGTATCTGCACTGGCAGGCGGGCGGAGGATACGGCGACCCGCTGCTGCGTCCGGCCGAGAGCGTCCGCGAGGACGTCGTGCAGTTCCGGGTCTCGGCGAGCGCCGCGCAGGAGATCTACGGAGTCGCGCTGCGCGAGAACCTCGAGGTCGACGTCCCGGCCACCCGGAAGTCCCGGCAGGACTTGCGGCGACGGCGCGCGGCCGGGGCCGGCCTGCCTGCGGACAGCGTCACGTCCGTACCCGATCAGCCGACGCTCGGTGACGCACGCCGTCTCGACGACAACCTCGCCGTGGTGGCATCGGCAGGCGGCACGTCGGTCGCCTGCGTCCACTGCGGCGAGGTGATCGGGCCGCTCGCGGACGGAGCGTTCCTGAGGTCGCTGGCCCGCCGGGATGCGCCGGTGCCGGAGGCGGGCCCGCAGATCTGGCCGGATCCGTCGGCCTACACCGACACCGAGATCGTGTTCCGCCAGCTGTTCTGTCCGGCCTGCGTGACCGCCGTCTACTCCCGGGTCGTGCCGGTCGACCACCCGCTGCCCACCGACGTTCTCCGGTCGTTCGCATGACGCCCGGAGCGAGCAGGGCGCTCGTGAGCATCGAGGGGCTGACCAAGTCCTTCGGTGCCACGCGGGCGCTGGACGACGTGAGCCTCACGATTCACCCCGGTGAGGTGCTCGCGGTGGTCGGACACAACGGATCCGGCAAGTCGACGCTGGTCAAGCTCATGGCCGGTTTCCACACCGCGGACCACGGCACGATCGACCTGCACAGCGGGCCGGGCCGACCGACCGAACTGCGGTTCATCCACCAGGATCTCGGGCTGGTCGAGACGCTCTCCACCCGCGAGAACCTGGGGCTCGGCAGCGGGCGGAGCACAGCGCCGTGGTTGCCGTTGCGCAAGGCGGCCGAGCGGCACCTGGCCCGCGAGCTCACCGCCCAGTTCGGCGTCGACTTCGACGTCGACGCCCTGGTCCGGGAGCTCTCGCCGGCGGAACGGACGATCGTCGCGATCGCCCGCGCCCTGCGCGGCTGGGACCAGGACAAGAACGTGGTGCTGATCCTCGACGAGCCGACCGCCGCGCTGCACGGCGCGGAGGTCGACCGGCTCATGGCGGTCGTCCGCCGGGTGGCCCAGCGCGGGGCCGGCGTGCTGTTCATCTCGCACCGGCTCGACGAGGTGCTCGGTGTCGCGGACACCGTCCTGGCGCTGCGCAACGGTAAGGTCGTCGGCAACCTGCCCCGCGTCGAGGTCGACTATGCGGGCCTGGTGGAGCTGGTCGCGGGCGCAGAACTCCAATTGCCGGGGCGCCGGGACGTCACACGCGGCGAACCGATCCTTCGCGTACGCGGTCTGGCCGGTCGATCGATCGTCGAGCTCGACGTCACCGTCCACGCCGGTGAGATCGTCGGCGTGGCGGGCATCCTCGGGTCCGGCCGGGACGAGGTCTGCTCCATGATCTTCGGCGGCCGGCGGCGCAGCTCCGGAACGGTCGAGCTGACCGACCATCCGCTCGCCCCCGGGGACCTGCAGGAGTCGATCCGTCGCGGCGCGGCGTTCGTGCCGGGGGATCGGCACCAGGACGGCGCCGTGATGACCATGACCGCCACCGAGAACCTGATGGCGGTGCGGGTCCCGGGCACCGAGAGCCGCTGGCGGCGCCTGCGGAAGGGCCATGAGGCCGACGAGTCGGCGAAGTGGTTCTCGACGTGCGGCGTGGTCCCGGCCCTGCCCTCGATGGAGCTGTCCCAGTTCAGCGGCGGCAACCAGCAGAAGGTCGTGCTGGCCAAGTGGCTGCGCACCCGGCCACGGCTGCTGCTGCTGGAGGAACCCACCCAGGGTGTCGACGTCGGCGCCAAGGCGGTGATTCACCGGCTGATCGCCGAGACGGCCGGCGCCGGAACGGGCGTGCTCGTCGCCTCCTCCGAGGCCAAGGAGCTCGCCGAGCTGTGCGACCGCGTCCTGGTGCTGGCCGACGGCGTGGTCACCGCCGAACTCGAGGGGGCCGAACTGACGGAGGCCCGGATTCTGCAGTCGAGCGTACCCGCATGACCGCAACCGACACAGGAGAGCGCGAGCGCATGACCGCCGTCAGCCCCCCGGCACCTCGTAACGCATGGCGCGACCTGCGCCGCGCCCTTGCCTTCCGCAACATCAGCGCGATCTACATCTTGGTCGTGATGGTCGTGCTGTTCTCGATCCTGGCGCCCGACACCTTCCCGACCCTCGACACCGTCCGGATCGTCCTCACCGACCAGGCATTGACCGCGATCCTGGCGATCGGTCTCGTCGTTCCGCTGGCGGCGGGGGCCTTCGATCTTTCGATCGGCTCACAGCTGGGCCTCGCCGCCATCGTCGTCGCCTGGCTGCTGGCCGATCAGCACCTCGGGCTCTGGATGTCGATCGCCGGTGCTCTGGCCGTCGGTGTCGTCGTCGGTCTGGCCAACGGCCTGCTCATCGTCAAAGCGAAGATCAGCTCGTTCATCACCACACTCGGCATGAGTTCGGTCGTGCTGGCGGCGATTTCCTGGATCTCCCACGACGCCCAGATCCTCGACCTCGGCAACGACTTCCAGGCGATCGCGACCCATCAGATCTTCGGCATCTCGGCGTCGGTCTACCTGATGGTCGTTCTCGCCGCCTGCGTCTGGTACGTGCTCGACAACACTCACCTCGGCCGGGCCGTCTACGCGACCGGAGGCAACGCCGGCGCGGCCCGGCTGTCCGGCGTGCGCACCGACGTGGTGGTGGTGCTGAGCATGGTGGCCTGCTCGGTGCTGGCCGCCGTCGCGGGCATCCTGCTCAGCTCGTCGCTGGCGACCGGCGACCCCACCGTCGGACCCGGCTACATGCTGCCGGCGTTCGCCGCGGCGTTCCTCGGCTCCACACAGTTCCGCAACGGCCGCTTCAACGTGCTCGGCACGGTGGTCGCGGTGTATGTCCTCGCTACCGGAGTGAAGGGGCTTCAACTGGCCGGCGCGCCGGTGTGGATCCCCGAGCTCTTCAACGGCGTCGCGCTGCTGCTGGCGGTCGCTGTCACCCGCCTGCGGAAGTCGCCCAGCCGCGTCAAGGCCTGATCCCCTCCAACACGAAGGAACACCCCCTATGAGAACACGCATGCTCGCACTCGGCAGCACGGCGCTATTAGCGACGCTCGCATTCATGAGCGGCTGCGGGGGCAACCACGACAAGGCCGCCACCGCCGCCATCCCGCCGGACGCGAAGCAGAAGGCGCAGGATCTCATCGCGCCGCTGATCGGCAAGCCGAGCGCCTTTCCCATCACCGAGCCGCTCAAGTCACCGGTGCCTGCCGGAACGCGAATCGCCTACGTCGACAACGGCAACGCCCTGGTGTCGCTGATCTACAAGCTGATGCAGCCCGCGGCCAAGGAGCTGGGGGTCGAGCTGTATGCGGTACGCGCGGGCACCTCGGCAAGCGGCGTGCAGAGTGCCTTCAGCACCGTCGTCCAGCAACGTCCCGCCGCGGTCATCAACACCGCCATCGACCCCGCGCTCTGGGACAACCAGCGTCAGCAGCTCGTGAGCGCCGGCATCCCGGTGATCTCGCTGGGCACCGTCGCCGGCGCCGGCTCCGGGCTCGTACAGCCGAACGGCGAGGCCGCCTTCGAGAAGCAGGGACGGCTGCAAGCCGCCTATCTGGTCGCCAACAACGACAAGGCGGTCCATGCGGTGCTATACGTGCACACCGAGCTCGCGTATGGAACCGCCGTCCGGCGCGGCTTCGAAACCGAACTGAAGGAACTGTGTCCGGACTGCAAGGCGCGGGTCGTACAGATTCCGATCACCGAGGTCGGGAACAAGGCGCCGGAGCGCATCGTGAGCGACCTGAGGGCAAACCCCGACACCGACGCGATCGCCTTCCAGTCCTCGGCGGTCGCCACCGGACTGCCCGCCCAGCTCAAGGTCGCCGGTCTGGAGAACATCCAGATCGTCGGCGCCAACCCGCTGCCGACGAACCTGCAATACCTGAAGGACAAGCAATCCACCGTCGAGCTGGGGGCGGACCTCAACACGCTGGCGTGGACCGCCATGGACACCGCGGCCCGGCTGATCACCAAACAGACGCCCCCGCAGAACGTGCTCAACGGCGAAGCCCTGGTGCAGCAATTCCTGCGACCGGAGGACATCACCTTCGATCCGACCCCCGGTTTCTCGGCCTATCCGGACGTCGCCAACCGATTCAAGGCGCTGTGGGGCAAGTAAGGTCACCGATGGCTCGACCGTCCCGTCAGCCGGTCGGCCGCAGATCTATGATGATCAGATGACGAACGGTGATGGCGCCTCGAGCAGCCGCGATGTGATCCTCGCGGCTGCTCGCACCTTGGTCTCGAGCCGTGGCTACGACGGCATGCTCATGTCCGAACTCTCGGCGCGCTCCGGGCTCCCCGCCAGTTCGATCTACTACCACTTCGGCAGCAAGCTGGGCGTGCTGGGCGCTTTGCTCGAGCGCACCTTCGAGGAGCTGCACGCGTCGTTCCCGAGCCCGTCGTTGTTCGACGACCACGAGCCGGTCGAGCGTTTCGAGCTCTGGTTCACCGCGGCGTGCGCAGCTCTTGATCAGCGGCCGGACTATCTCCGTCTGCTCCTGGCGGTCTGCGTGGGCTCGCATGTCGACATCGATTCCGTGCGGGATATCGTGCGCCGCATTCGTGCCTACGCCCATGCCTCCTGGGTGGACGCGCTGACGCCGATCTTCGCGTCGGCCGGCGGCGACGCGGACAAGGACTTCATCGACCAGCTGGCCGTCATCGGCCGGGCGATGACCGACGGCCTGTCGGTGGGCACGAGCTTCGAGGGCACGACGCACAGCGCCCACGTGGCGCCGTTCGTCGCACTCATCCGCAGCCTGGCCGCCCAGCGGGCGCAGACCCGGTAGATCGCCGCCGCACACGGTGGCCGCCGGCGAGGTGGGTCACCTCACCGGCGGCCGCATCGACCATCAGGCCTGAGCGAACGGATTCGCCTCAGCGTGCCGGTGACCCCACACGTCGGGGGCGCCGAAGTCGTGCGGGACATAGTCGTCGCCGACCTGAATGCCGCCATAGCCGATCTCGAGGTGAAACCCGCTCGGGTTCTTCACGTAGAACGAGATCGCCTTGTCGTTCATGTGGCGGCCGAGGCTGATCGAGATCGGCACGTCGTTCGCCTGCGCGCGGTCGAAAGCGCGGCCGACGTCGTCGAGCGAGCCGTGCTCGATCTCGAGGTGGTGGATGGCCGTCGTCTCGGCGTTGGCCAGCGCGATGCTGTGGTGAGTGCGGTTGCACCGGTAGAAGAACACGCCGGGCGCGCGGTAGTCGGTCAGCTTGAACTCGAGCACCGACCCGTACAGTTCGCGCATTTCGGGGAGCTTCGGGCTGATGAGCACCAGGTGCCCGAGGCCGATGACGCCCGGCGTCGCGGCCGCGGGCCGGCCGGGGCGGTGCGTCCGCTGCTCTCCGAGCGCGAGCTCGACACGGTAGCCGACCGGATCGGTGAACCACCGCAGCACGACGGCGCCACGGGTCGTCGCCTCGTCCGCCGCGGCCTCCTGGACATCGAAGCCGGCGTCGGTCAGCCGGTGGGTCAGCCGGTCCAGCTCGGCGGGGCGATCGACGATCCATCCGATGTGACGGGGACGGTCCTCGGCCGACTGATACAGCGCCAACCGGTACTTGAACTCGTCGAGCTCGAGAAGCGCGACCTCTTCGGTGCCGGACTTTTCCCGAGTGGTCAGGACTCCGAGGGTACGGTCGAACAGGTCTGCCCAGGAAGCGACGTCCGAGACGTTCAGGCCGACGTACCCCAGCTTGCTGATTCCCACGTTTACCTCACGCTTTCGACATGGCAGAACCGGGTCCGCCGGACAGGAATTCCCGGACGATGTGGTTGAAATCGTCGGCCCGCTCGTACTGAACCCAGTGACGGCAATGCGGAAGGACCCGGAGTTCGGCGTCAGGGATGCCGTTGAGGATGGGGCCCGCCCAGGTCAGCGGCACGGTCTGGTCCTCGCGTCCCCACACCAGCAGCGTGCTGGCCCGGATGCGCGGCAGATCCGGCGTCAGATCGCCGAAGTTCGGCGGGATCGGCAGCTCCGGGTGGACGGCCAGGCTGGACCGGTAGCGCTCGTCGATCAAGGCCTCGGTGGCCAGTGCCTCGTCGTAGACCATGAGGTGGACGAACTCGGCCATCGCGTCGCGGGACGGTCGCTGCGCCGCCATGTATCCGAACAGGTGCTCCAGCCCGATCGGCCACGGCGGAACGCTGGGCGGCAGGACACCACCGGGCGCCATCAGGACAAGGCGGTCCACCCGTTCCGGCTCGGTGATCGCCATCCGCATCGCCACCCCACCGCCGTAGGAGTTGCCGACCAGGTGGGCTCGCTCGATCCCCAGGGCGGTCATCACCCGGCTCACCGTCTCGGCGGCGTGGAACAGCAGCGGCTGATCGGTGTGGCGCGGCGACCCGCCCCAGCCGGGCAGGTCCAGCACGATGTTGCGGTAATCCGCGAAGGCCGGAAGGTTGCCGCCGAAGTTGCTCATGCCGGTGGCGCCAGGCCCGGAGCCGTGCAACCAGATCACCGCGGGTCCCGTACCGAACTCGGTGTAGCCCACTTCGGCGTCGCCAAGGTCAACGGATGTCGTCATGCTCATCTCCAGCGGTTGTATGTAACGCTCACTATAATGAGCCGTGTCAGCACGCCACAAGGAATCCGCGGGGCCCGGACCAGTGGATCTCGCCGTGCGCGAGGGCACCGAGGTGGCTACGCAGCGAAGATCGGCGGCCGCCGGCAGTTGGGTCGCCGTCCCGGCCCGGCCAGCCGGATGCCGCTGCGATCCGCGCGGAGCCGCCGCGAAACTCCCGACGTCAGATGTGGTCGAGGGGGAAGGTGGCCCGCAGGGAGGTGCCCTGACCGACGGGGCTGTCGACGGTCATCGCTCCGCCGATGGCTTCGACCCGGTCGACAAGACCAATGAGTCCAGAGCCGCAGTGCAGCGTGGCACCCCCGACCCCGTCGTCTCGAACCGACACCCGCAGGGAACCGTCGTCGAGGATCGCGTCGACGCACACCATGGACGCCTGGGCATGTTTCGCCGCATTGGCCAGCGCCTCGGCCACCACGTAGTACGCCGCGGCCTCGACCGCATCGGGAAGCCGGTTGTCCACGTGCATGTTCAGCTTCACCGGTACTGCGGAACGGCGGGCCAATGTCTTCAGGGCAGCCGGCAGACCGCACTCGGTCAGGATCGTCGGGTGGACGCCACGCGAGATCTCCCGGACGTCGTCCAGTGTTCCGGCCAACCCGGTCACGACCGCGGCGAGACTCGCCCGCGGCTGCGACATCTCCGTCGGCAGGTTCGCCTCAACCTGGCGCACGTCCAGCCCGAGCGAGATGAGGCGTTGCTGGACGCCGTCGTGCAGGTCGCGCACGATCTGCTGGCGCGCCTGGTCGATCGCGAGTACGACCCGGGCCCGCGATGCGAGCAGGTCGGCACGGGACTGTGCGTTCGCGACGGCGGTGCCGATCAGATCGGTGTACTCGGCCAGGCGGGCCTCGGCGCCGCTCGGCAGCGGATCTTCGCCCGTGGTCGCGGCTGCGACTATTCCCCACAGACGGCCCTGAACACGAATCGGGGCGCCGATCGCCGCGCGTACGCCCCGCGAATGCAGACTTTCGGCGATCGGGCCGGGGAGCCCCTCGTAGCTGTCGATGCGGGCAGGCCGGCCGGAACGCCAGATCAGCCCGGAGAGATTGTGACCGTCCAGCGGGAACCGCGCGCCGCGTACAAATTCCGGCAGTTCCCGGCCGGGTAGGTTCCAGGAAGCGACCACCGTTACGGTCCCATCGGCTTCGTAGCGCACGATGCGCGCCGAGTCGGTGCGAATGAGCCGCCCGAGTTCCTCTGCGACGGCCGCCAGCAATTCGTCCGGCCGAGACCCTTGTGCGACGAGCGTTGCGACGCGCCGCAGTGCGGTCTGCGTCTCAACCAGATGTGAAAGCTCGAGGGTGTGGCGCTCGAATGAGGCGGCCATGGTGTTGAAGGAATGTTCGAGCCGACCGATCACGGTCTTGCCGGTCTCGGGCATGCGGGTGCGCAGATCGCCACCTGCCAGCCGGTCCGCTATGAGGGACGCCCGGCGGATACACCGGGCCATGACCGAGATCCGGAATCCGCCGATGACAGCCAGGGTGAGCGTCAATGCCGCCAGAACTGCGACGGTCGCGATAACCACACCGGCTTTCGCCTCTATTCCGAATCAGTACGGCCCCCTCCCCCGTTGCGCCAGTTTACTGCGACGCGAGACCGACCACCGCCGGACAAAGTCCACACCGCAATTGGCGAGGCGACCGACGGGAATCCGGAAGACGCTCTCAACCGTTCTTGGCACCGCGGACCTGGCAGCGCCGGGCCGCCCGTTCAGGGCAGGCCCGGCGCGGTGTCTCGCGGGAGGAACGGTCTGGAAGTGACGCGGCCCGAGCCAAAATCTCGGTCTTGGACGGGTACCGGGTCAGATCGAGCGCATGCACCAGACGGCCTTGCCGTCCGGGGTCGGGCGGGTGCCCCAGCGGTCGCACAGGGAGGAGACCAGCTGCAGGCCGCGGCCGTGTTCGTCGTAGGGCGACGGGCGCTGCTTGCGGGGCAGGTACGGCAACGTGTCGTGCAGCTCCAGCACCACGTGCGTCTGGGTGCGGCGCAGGCGGAGCTGGATCGGCGGGCGGCCGTGCAGCACCGCGTTGGCGGTGAGCTCGCTGACCACCAGGACCATGTCGTCGACCACCCGGGCCGGGGCGTGCCAGCGGCGCAGCGTGGTGTCGACCAGGCGGCGGGCGTCGCGGACGGCGCGCTCGTGGGCCGGGATGTGCTGGATCACCGACTGTTCCTCGCCGGGCTCGCCGACGACCCGGGTCAGCAGCACGGTGATGTCGTCGTCCGGGCCGTCCGGCAGCAGCGTGTCGACCAGGTGGTCGGGGGCGTCGGCCAGCGGGCCGGCCAGGTCGCCGACCAGGGCGGCCAGGGCGAAGATGCCGCTGTCGAGGTCGCGGTCGCGGTGCTCGACCAGGCCGTCGGTGTAGAGGGTGAGCAGCGAGCCGACCGGCAGCTCGACCCGCTCCTCGGCCAGCGTGATCGGGCCGGTGCCCAGCGGCGGGCCGGACGAGGTCAGCGGGCGGGGCGCGGCGCCCGGCAGCAACAGCAGCGGCGGCAGGTGGCCCGCGTTGGCGTAGGTCAGGCTGCGCTCGCCCGGGTCGTACACCGCGTAGACGCACGTGACGATCTGGTCCTCGCTCAGGTCGCGCACGACGCCGTCGAGGTACTCCAGCACGTCGGCCGGCGGCAGGTCGAGCCGGGCGTAGGCGCGCACCGCCGCGCGCAGCTGGCCCATCACGGCGGCGGCCGGCACGCCGCGGCCCATGACGTCGCCCATGACCAGGGCGGTGCGGTCGGCGCCGAGCTCGATCACGTCGTACCAGTCGCCGCCGACCTGCGTGCCGGCCACGCCGGGCCGGTAGTAGGCGGCGACCTCGAGGTGCTCCGGGGCGATGGTCAGCGGCGGCAGCAGGCTGCGCTGCAGCTGGTCGGCGATGCGGTGCTCGCGGGCGGCGGCCTCCTGCGCGGCGGCCGCGGCGGCGACGGCCTGCTCGCCCCGGCGCTGCTCGGTGATGTCCTGGTTGGAGCCGCGCAACCGGACCGGGTTGCCGGCGGCGTCGCGCTCCAGCTCGCCGATGGTGCGGAAGATGCGCATCTCGCCGCCGGGCATCCGGACCCGGCACTCGTAGTCCAGCGGCGCCCCCTCGACGGCGGCGTCGATGGCCGCGTCGACGCGGTCGCGGTCGTCGGGATGCACGCGGCTGTTGATGAGCTGCCGGCCGTGCTCGTCGAGTAGCTCCGCGGCGGTGACGCCGAACTGGCGCAGGAACTCCTCGGAGCCGCGGATGTCGCCGGTGGCCAGGTCCAGCTCCCAGGAGCCGACGGAGGCCAGCCGCTGCGCCTGGTCCAGCAGCTCGCGGTTGCGCTGCAGCTCGTCGCGGGTGCGCCGGATGCGGTCGAACTCGAGGTTGGCCCGCACCCGGGCGCGCAGCTCGCGCGGGCTGAACGGCTTGATGAGGTAGTCGTCGGCGCCGGCGTCGAGGCCCTCGACGGTCGCCTCGTCACCGGCCCGGGCGGAGAGCATGATGACCGGCAGGTGCCCGGCGGCCTCGTCGGCGCGCAGCGCGGCGATCAGGCCGAAGCCGTCGAGCGCGGGCATCATCACGTCGGTGAGCACCAGGTCGGGCGGCTCCGCGCGCAGCCTGCGCAGTGCCTCGGCGCCGTCGGCGGCCTCGGTGACGCGGTAGTCGGCGTCGAGGACGCGGCGGATGTACTCGCGCATGTCGGCGTTGTCGTCGACGACGAGGACCCTCGGCGCGCCGGGGTCGGGCTCGACCGGGGGCGGGCCGGCGAACGGCGCGCCGATCCACCGGTCGACCTCGGCCAGGAAGCCGCGCACCTGGGTCGCGGTGTCGCCGCCGGCGGCCGGCGAGGCGTCGGCGGCGGTGTCCGGGCCGTAGGGGATGCGGACGGTGAACGTGCTGCCCTCGTGCGGGCGGCTGCGCACGCCGACGGTGCCGCCGTGCAGCGCGGTCAGCTCGGCGACCAGGGCCAGGCCGATGCCGGAGCCCTCGTGGGTGCGCGACCGGGCGCCCTGCACGCGGTGGAAGCGGTCGAAGAGGCGCAGCTGGTCGGCCGGCTCGATGCCGGCGCCGGTGTCGGCGACGCTGAGCTCGACGCCGTCGCCGTCCGGGACCAGCCGGACGGTGATCGAGCCGGTGAACGTGAACTTGATCGCGTTGGACAGCAGGTTGAGCGTGATCTTCGCCCACATCTCGTGGTCGGCGCGCACCGGCCGGGGCAGCGGCGGGCAGTCCACGACGAGCTCCAGGCCGGCCCGCTCGGCCGCGGACGCGAACATCCCGGCCAGCTCGGTGGTGACCCGGGCCAGGTCGAGCGGCTCGAGGCGGGCCTCCAGCCGCCCGGACTCCAGCTGCGAGAAGTCCAGCAGCGTGTTGACGAGCTTGTGCAGCCGCTCGGCGTTGCGGCGGATCACCTCGAGCCGGCCGCGGTGCGCGCCGGGCAGCGGCGCGGCGGTGTCGGCCAGGGCGTCCTCGGCCGGGCCGAGCAGCAGGGTCAGCGGGGTGCGGAACTCGTGGCTGACGTTGGTGAAGAACGCGGTCTTGGCCCGGTCCAGCTCGGCGAGGCTCTCGGCGCGGCGCCGCTCGCCCTCGTAGGCGCGGGCAGTGGCCAGCCGGGCCGCGATCTGCCCGGCGACGAGGTCGACGAACCCGGCGTAGGCGGCGTCGAACGGGCGGTACCGATTGAGGCCGGCGACCAGGAAGCCGTAGGGCCGCCCGCCGCCCGGCCGCGGCAGCGGCACGAGCCGCGCCTCGGTCGGCGGCTCCTCCCAGGCGCCGGACGGCAGCCCGGTCAGCCCGCCGATGGTGAGCGCGGCGTCGGCGACCGGCCACACGGCCGGGTCGGCGCACGGGTGCCCGGCCGGCACCCCGGTCGAGCCGGCCAGCTCGGTCTCGTCGCCGTCGTCGACGAGGAAGGTGAGGGTGAACGGCAGGTCGTCGGGGCGGGCGCCGAGGTGGCGGGCGACGGCGCCGAACAGCTCGGCCTCGCTCTGCGTCGCGCCGAGACCGGCGCTCAGGTCGCGCAGCGTGGCCATGCGTCGCTCGCCGATGACCCGGTCGGTCTCCTCGTTGACGACGCAGAGCATGCCGGCGATGGCGCCGTCGTCGTCGGTGAGGGGGCTGTAGGAGAAGGTGTGGTACGTCTCCTCGATGTACCCGCTGCGGCTCAGGAACAGCCGCAGACCCTCGTCCCAGGTGGCCTGGCCGGTCTCCAGCACGCTGCGGATCCGCGGGCCGGCCTCGTCCCAGGCCTCGGCCCACACCTCGTGCGACGGGCGGCCCAGTGCCCACGGGTACTTCTTGCCCAGCGTGTCGCGCCGGTAGGCGTCGTTGCACAGGAAGGTCAGCTGCGGCCCCCACGCCATCCACATCGGGAAGCGGGAGCCGAGCATGACCCGCACCACCGAGCGCAGGCTCGACGGCCACGACGGGGGCGGACCGAGCGGGGTCGCCGCCCAGTCGACCGCGCTCAGGTCGCGGCTGACCTCCGTGTCGCCGAGGAACGGTCCGGCCGGGGTATCGCGCATCCCGTTCAGCCTACGCATATCGGCGCCGGTTGGGCAGCGGCGGCGGAAGCGCCATCGACCGTCCGGAGTGGACGATCAGCCCCTGGGACCCGCCCCGGGCGGTGCGGCCGCCCCCGTAGCACATCGGCCGCACCGCCCAGGGCGGATCGGCGGGTACCACTAAGATCGTATATGATCACGATCGTATACGATCGTCCCGGTCGGGTGGGGCCCTGTCAACGGTGGATGTGGCGCGTGCACGCTGAGCCGTCCAAGCACGAGATCGCCTACCGCGAGATCCGCGCGCGGATCGTCGACGGTCGCTTTGGCCCGGGGTACCGCCTGGTGCTCAGCAGCCTGGCCCGGGAGCTGGACGTGAGCCCGGTGCCGGTGCGCGAGGCGATCCGGCGCCTGGAGGCCGAAGGCCTGGTCCGGTTCGAGCGCAACGTCGGGGCCCGGGTGACGACGCTGCGCGACGACGAGTGGGAGCGGCTGGTCGAGATGCTGGCGCTGCTGGACGGCTACGCCTTCGCGGCGGCGGCGCCGCGGGTGACGCCGGCCGACCTGGCCGAGGCGCGCGACCACAACGCGCGGTTGCGGACCCTCGCCGCGGCGGAGCCGGTCGAGCACGCCGAGGTGATGCTGGTGCACCGCCGGTTCCACCGGGTGCTGTACCGCTGCTGCGGCAACCGGTACGTGATCGAGTCGCTGGACGGGGTCTGGGACCGCATCGACGCGTCGCGGGTGCTGGTGACCCTGTATCCGTCGCTGCGGCTGCGGGCGGCGGTGGAGGAGCACGACGCGCTGCTGGACCGGCTGGAGCGGGGCGGGGACTCGGCGGCGGAGCTGGAGGCGTGTGCCCAGGAGCACAACCTGAACGCGATCCGCGCGATCCGGGATCATGCCGGTACCGAATCAGCGGCCGGGCAGTAAGAAGACCGGCATCCACGGGGGAAGATGCCGGTCTCGCCCTTAACTATACGACGCTCTCACGTGTCCCGCCAGTGGCAGGAACATGACGGTTTTGTCACCGCACTCCGGCCGGCACCTTGGGCACCCGCAGGCCGCGGGGCAGGGTGGGCTCGTTGGCCGCGAGCTCGACCTCGAGGAAGCTGGTCTCGTGGCGTTCGGCCTCGTAGGCGGCGTGCCCGCCGCGCAGGCCGAAGAGCCGCTTGGACAGCAGGATGTAGAGCACCGCGACGATGTTGATCACGAGCGCGCCGACCCGGGTGAACGTCATCTTCTCGGTGATCTCGTAGATCTCGATCGGCAGGCCGAGCGAGGTGGCGACGACGGCGAAGTACTCGCCCCAGCGCTTGAGCAGCCACAGGCCGGCGCCCTCGATGAGCTGGAGCGTGCCGTAGAGGGCCAGGCCGGCGGCGACGTAGAGCAGCGTGCTGGACTCGGCCTCGATGACGGTCCGGATGGTGTGGATCATCGCGGAGTCCTCGAACCTCCACCCGACCTTGTCCATGAACGGGCGCAGCAGCGGCAGGTCCTCGTTGAAGGCGCGCTCGACGCCGTCGCGGTGGGTGCGGAAGTGGAACACGCCGTAGGCGGCGGCCAGGCACAGCAGGCCCTTGATGAACCGCTCCAGGGACAGCAGCCGCAGGATGAGCGCGTCGCGCAGGGCACGGCCGCGCAGCACGATCGGCGCCGACTGGGCCGGTCCGGTCCGGTTCGGCTCGCCGATGACGAAGTCCCCGCACCGCAGGCAGCGCCACGCGGCGCCGACCGGCGTGCGGGCGTGCAGCTTCTCGCGGAACTCGTCCTCGGTCGGGGCGTAGGTCACGTGGCCGCGGCGCGCGCAGGTGCGTAGGTTCCAGTCCACGCGACCTTGATACCGCATGCGCGCCATCGGCGCGTCGTTCACGTCGGCTTTACGGCTTGCGGGAAGTCGCGCTGGTCGATGCCGGCCAGGCCGATGCCGACCGGCACCCGCGGGGAGGCGTGCTCGTATCGGCTGGTGGCGACCAGCAGGACGCCGACCAGGGTGGCCGCGATGATGCCGTCGAGCCAGTAGTGGTTGGCGGTGCCGACCACGACGAGCATGGTGAGCAGCGGGTGGGCCAGCCACAGCCAGCGCCACCGGGTGCCGGTGGCGTGGATGAGCCCGGCCGCGATGACCAGCGCCCAGCCGACGTGCAGCGACGGCATGGCGGCGTACTGGTTGCTCAGCGTGTCGGTCTGCGGCGGACCGTACACCGACGGGCCGTAGACCTCGGCGGTGTCGATCAGCCCGAGGCTGCCGAGCATCCGCGGCGGCGCGAGCGGGAACAGGAAGTGGATCAGCAGTCCCATGCCGGTGAGCCAGGCGAGGATGCGCCGGAAGCGCAGGTAGTGTTCCGGCCGGAACCAGTACATGTAGACCAGGAACGCGATCGTGGCGGGGAAGTGCACGACGGCGTAGTACACGTTGGCGGCGCGGACCAGCGCCTCGGCGCTGAGCAGGAGGTGCTGGAGATCGGCCTCGTCGGGCAGGCGCAGCGCGCGCTCGAGGTGCCAGATCAGGTCGGCGTCGGCGTAGGCGTCGCCGACCCGGCCGTCGACCACGACCCGGCCGGCCTTGTACGCCAGGAAGAGGCCGAGGACGAGCAGCAGCTCGGCCCAGGCCCGGGGACGTAACCGGCTGGTGTTCTCGCGTTCACCTACCACCGTCCCCGTGTTCATCAGCCGACGTTACCTGATGTTGCGGCCTCCGCAATATTGCTGATCGGGCACCCTTGGCGTGTCCTGCATCACGAGTTTGTTTATGCTTCAAATTTTTGAGGGGGTTTCATGAGCACTCGCGCCGATCTCGCGATCAGCGCCCTGCGCAAGGGCCACGACGACCTGTCCACCCTGGTCGCCGGCTTGACCGAGGCGCAGCTGACCGGACCGTCCGCGGCCAGCGAGTGGGACGTCTCCCAGGTGGTCAGCCACCTGGGCAGCGGCGCCGAGATCAACCTGGAGGCGGTGCAGGCGTCGCTGGACGGCCGGCCCGCTCCGGAGTTCGAGTTCAACAAGGGTGTCTGGGCCCGCTGGGACGGCATGACCGCGCTGGAGCGGCAGGCCGCGTTCCCGGAGGCGAACCGGCGGCTGGTCGAGGTCTACGAGGCCTTCACCCCGCAGCAGCGCGAGGAGCACCGCATCGACATCGGCTGGATGCCGGAGCCGGTCGACGTCGCCACCTCGGCGCTGCTGCGGCTCACCGAGTTCGGCTACCACGACTGGGACGTGCGGGCCTCGTTCGACCCGGCGGCCACCCTGGCGCCGGAGGCGGCCGCGCTCATCAGCGAGCGGGTCGAGGGGCTGTTCGGCTGGATCGCCAAGCCGGCGAACCTCGACGGACGCACCGCGCACCTGCTCGTCCGGCTCACCGACACCGGCGAGAACCTCGGCCTGCGCCTGGCCGACCCGGTGGCGATCACCGAAGCACCCGAGACGCCCGACGGCGAGCTGTCGCTGACCCTGGAGGCGTGGCTGCGGCTGGCCGCCGGCCGGCTCAAGCCGCCGTACATCCCGGCGGACGTGGCGGTCACCGGCCCCATCTCGCTGGAGGACCTGCGGGCCGTCTTCCCCGGCTACTGACCGGCGCGGTGCCGCGGGCCGGTCACCCGGCCCGCGGCACCGCCGCGGCTGCTGCCGCTACTTCTTCTGCAGGCAGAGGACGTCGCCCTTCTTGCCCTGCTCGCCCTCCCAGTAGACGCTGGTCGTGTCCGGCCACGGGTCGCAGACGCTGGAGATACCGATGGTCGACTCGATCTCATCCTTGTCGGCGACCTTGCCCAGCACCGTGAAGTCGGCGTCCGCGCTGGTGCAGTCGACGATCTTCACCGAGTTCTCACCGGTCTGGTGCAGGCAGTCGCCCGCCTTGGCGTTGCCCGCCGCGTCGCGGCTGAAGAACCAGCCGAGGCCGCCGAGCACGGCGAGCACGACCAGCAGCGTCACCAGGATCGTGATCTGCCGGCGCTTGCCGCCCCGGGCCTGTGGTGCCGGTGCGACCGGCGGGACCGGAGCGACCGGTGCGACCGGAGCGTCCGGCGGAACCGGCGGGACCTCGGGCTGCGCGGGGTTGGTCATGATGGAGCCTCCCGGATGGAATGTGTACCGGGTAGGCGTACAGGGCCGGGGCGGCAACGGCTCGCTTTAGTCCGAATTCCGACGCTGCGCCCCGAACTGTGCGCTCAGTGCTCCATCGGCCGTCGCAGGGAGTAGGTCACCGCGTGCAGCCGGTGCGGCTGACCGATGATCATCGCGGCGCGATCGTACGCCTGCCAGCCCTCGGCGCCGGCCCGGTTGAGGTGGCGGAGGTCGTTGAAGCGCTCATCCGTGCCCCAGCGCTGCACGCCGCCGGGGTGGTGGAACACCGCGTCCCAGTCCTCGAACTTGTCCGTGCCCAGCGTGCCGGCCGCACGGTACTCCAGTCGCGCGTACTCCCATTGCGTCACGCGGTCCATCATGCCGGACATCGAGCCGTTCCACCGTCACGGATTCACGTGAAGTAGCGTCGAGGGATGGAACGGCAACGCGATCGCGACGCCGCCGGGCGCGCCCGCAACGCCCGCCCGCGCGACGAGCTGGGCCGCCCGCTGCCCCGCGGGGCGGCCGGCGTGCCGACCATGCCCGACGACCTGGAGGTCACCCCCGACCAGGCGCTGGAGCAGGCGCAGCGGCTGCTGGACGAGGGCCGGCCGTTCCACGCGCACGAGGTGCTGGAGGCCGCCTGGAAGGCCGCGCCGGCGGCGGAGCGGGAGCTGTGGCGGGGCCTGGCCCAGCTCGCCGTCGGCCTGACCCACGCCCGGCGCGGCAACCCGGCGGGCGCGGCCCGGCTGCTGGAGCGCGCGGCGGCCCGGCTGTCGGCGTACCGCTCGGCCCCGCCGCACGGCGTCGACGTGGCCGGCCTTTCGCGGTTCGTGGCCGAGGGCCGCACCGACACTCCTCGGCTGCGGGCTTAGCGCTCGTCCTCGGCTGCGGGCCTGGCGTTCGTCTCGGCTGCGGGGCTCAGCGCTCGTCGACAACCCGGCGCATCTTCCCGGCCGATCGTTCGACGGCGCCCGGCTCCAGGACCTCCACGCGGATCGCGACGCCGATCGAGCCCTTCACGGAATGCGCCAGCGCGGCGGCGCCGGCGGCGGCGGTTTCGGGGGTGGCGTCCGGGCGGCGTTCGGTGCGGACGGTCAGCACGTCGAGGCGGTCGTGGCGGGACAGGACGCACTGGAAGTGGGGCGACAGGGCCGGCTCGCGGAGCAGCAGCTCCTCGATCTGGGTCGGAAAGACGTTGACGCCGCGGACGATCATCATGTCGTCGCTGCGGCCGGTGAGACGCTCCAGGCGGCGCATGGTGCGGGCGGTGCCGGGCAGCAGGCGGGTCAGGTCGCGGGTACGGTACCGGATGACCGGCATCGCCTCCTTCGTCAGCGAGGTGAGGACCAGTTCGCCGCGTTCGCCGTCGGGCAGGACGGCGCCGGTCCGCGGGTCGACGATCTCCGGGTAGAAGTGGTCCTCCCAGATGGTCAGGCCGTCCTTCGTCTCGGCGCACTCGTTGGCCACGCCAGGGCCCATGACCTCGGACAGGCCGTAGACGTCCACCGCGTGCATGTCCAAGCGGGTCTCCAGCTCGGCGCGCATGTCCTCGGTCCACGGCTCGGCGCCGAGGATCCCGACCTGCAGTGAGGTCTCGCGCGGGTCGAGGCCCTGGCGGATCATCTCGTCGAGGATCGCCAGCAGGTACGACGGGGTCACCATGATGACGTCGGGGCGCAGGTCGCGGATGAGGGTCACCTGGCGCTCGGTCATGCCGCCGGAGACGGGCACGACCGTGCAGCCGAGGCGCTCGGCGCCGTAGTGGGCACCGAGGCCGCCGGTGAACAGGCCGTAGCCGTAGGCGACGTGCACCACGTCGCCGGGGCGGCCGCCGGCGGCGCGGATCGAGCGGGCCATCAGGGCGGCCCAGGTGTCGATGTCGGCGGCGGTGTACCCGGCGACCGTGGGCCGGCCCGTGGTGCCGGACGAGGCGTGGACGCGGGCGATCCGCTCCCTCGGCACGGCGAACATGCCGAACGGGTAGTTCGCGCGCAGGTCGTCCTTCGTGGTCATCGGGAATCGCGAGATGTCCGACAGCTCGGACAAGTCGCCCGGCTTGACACCGGCAGCGTCGAAGGCGGCCCGGTAGTGGGGGACGCTGGCGTAAGCGTGGTGCAGCGTGGCCCGCAGGCGGACAAGCTGCAAGGCGGTCAGCTCGTCGCGCGAGGCGGTCTCGATCGGTTCCAGGGTGCCCGGGGCGGGGGTGACGTCGCGCACATCAACATCCTGCACCCGCAGCTCAGCTCCCGCGTGCCCGCGATCACTCCCAATCCACCGGAGATGATCTTTCTGAATCGATACAGTAGGCGCCAGGGAAAACCCCCGAAGGGGGAACCATGGAGACCGCGACCAGCCGCGTCCGCGCCGCCGTCGCCGAGCGCGCCGAGGCCCGCCGGGCGCGCCGGCGCCTGGCCCGGGAGATCGCCGCGTACCGCACGCCGGCCGAGCGCCTGGAACTCGACCTGATCCTGGGCCGGCACACCGAGGAACAGATCGCCGAGATCGACGCGATCCTGCGCGAACAGCGCGCCGCGGCGCTGCTCGATCGCTACAACGCCACGTCGCTGGACCTGACCTAACCGCCTCAACGCCACGCCGCCCCACTTCGACCCAGCCACTTCGACCCAGCCACTTCGACCCGACCGCACCAACACCACGCCGGTCGCCCACCCGAGCGCCACAACACCAGGCCGCCCGACCTCACCCGAGCACCGCGCGACCGAGCGCCACAACACCACGCCGCCCGACCTCGCCCGACCACCGCGACCCGAGCACCACAACACCACATCGCTCGGCCTCGCCTGACCACCGCACGGCCGAGTGGGGCATATGCGAAATGTCGTATAAATCCGGCCACGGAGTGGCCGGATTTATACGACTTGGAACCCTAAACTGGGTGCGGTGGCAGGCCGCTCCGCGCCTAGGCCTCCTGCATTGCGCCCGCTCACCGATTCAGCGCCGCGCCCCGACCCCGATTCGCGGCGAGCTACCACCGCCGCTCGCCCACCCGCCCATCCGCTCGTTCGCCGCTCGCCCGCTCGCCGCCCGCTCGCCGCCCGCTCGCCGCCCGCCCCGCCGCGACCGGAAGTCTCCGCGATCATGCCGGACCGCCACCGACACCACCGGTTTTTCATGATCGTGGAGAACTTATGTACCCCTGTGTACCAAATGTCTCCACGATCATGAAAAACCTGCGGTCCGGCCGGAGCAGCACGCATGATCACGGAGACTTACCGCCGGTCCGCCGCCCGGCTCACACCGACTTACCGGACATGTCGCCCGTCAGGGTATAAATCCGAAAAGTCGCGGCGCGGAGCGCCCGACTTTTCGTCCCGCCCCTGGCACCGCGGACGCGGGTCAGGAGAAGGAATGCTGGGCCGCGTCGACCGTGTCGTACAGCGCGAACACCTTGTCCAGCGCGGTGATCCGGAACAGCCGCCGCACCCGCTCGTCGGGGCACACGACGGCGAGCCGGCCGCCGGTCTCGCGGGTGCGGTTGTAGGCGCCGATCAGCACGCCGAGCGTCACCGAGTCCAGGAACGTGACCGCGGACAGGTCCACGATCAGCGTCCGGTGGCCGTCCAGCGCGGCGGTGACGGCCTCGCGCAGCTGCGGGGCGTTGGCGACGTCGAGCTCGCCCTCGGCGCGGACCAGGCCGTGGCCGCCGACCGTGTCGATCGTGAAGGACACGCCTCACCGTACCGGTCACCGGCGGCGCCGCCGGGGGCGGGTCGCCCCGACGCGCTAGTGTGGTTCGACCTGGGTCGGAAGGGGCACGATGAGCGGCGGACCGGCGGTGCCGATCGAGATTCTCCTCGTCGAGGACGACCCCGGTGACGTGCTCATCACCCGCGAGGCGTTCGCCGAGCACAAGGTGCGCAACCGGCTGACCGTGTGCAGCGACGGCGCCGACGCGCTGCGGCTGCTGCGCCGCGAGGGTACCTACGCAGCCGCCCCGCGCCCCGACATCATCCTGCTCGACCTCAACCTGCCCGGCGTCGACGGGCGCGCGGTGCTCGCGGCCGTGCACGCCGACCCCGACCTGAGCCGCATCCCGGTCGTGGTGCTGACCTCCTCCACCGCCGAGGAGGACTTCCTGCGCGGCAACGAGCTGCGCGTGGACACCTATATCGCCAAGCCCGTCGACTTCGCCGGCCTGATGCACGTCGTGCGCCGCATCGAGGCGTTCCACATCAGCGTGCAACGTTCAATGCTTTCCTGACTCGGGCCGCGTCACTGACGGACCGTTCCTCCCGCGAGACACCGCGCCGGGCCTGCCCTGGACGGGCGGCCCGGCGCTGCCAGGTCCGCGGTGCCAAGAACGGCCCGGCTCACGGCCCGGGGTCGGGCAGGGCGGCCAGGATGGCGGCGCGGGTCGGGCGGCGGTCGATCTCCATGAAGCGCTGCGGGCCGGCGATCGGCGCGAAGCCGCTGCGGCGGTACACCTCGTGCGCGTCGCGCGTGCCCAGCAGCAGCCGCTGGACTCCGGCGGCGGTGAGGTCCTCGACCATCGTGTCCACCAGCCAGCCGCCCAGTCCCCGGCCGCGGTGCGCGGCGTCGATGTACACGTCGCAGATCCAGGCGAAGGTGGCGCCGTCCGTGACCACCCGGCCGAAGCCCACCTGCGCGCCGTCCGCCAGGATCGAGTAGGGCACCGAGCCGTCGATGGAGCGGGACACCACGTCGTACTCGCGGCCGGCCGCCCAGTACGAGTCCTCGGACAGCCACCGGTGCACGACGGCCTTGTCGACCCGCGCCCGGTCGGTGCTCAGCAGGTACCCGTCACGCACGCGCTCGCTCACGCGCCGCACGATATCCACACGGCCGGCGCCGCGTCGCGGGCCAAAGCCGGGCCGGCGGACCGGCGGGTAAATTCGGCGGGTGTACTTCTCCAGTGACAACACCGCCGGGGTGCACCCGGAGGTGATGGCGGCCATCGCGGCGGCCAATGCCGGGCACGCGCCGTCCTACGGCGCGGATCCGGTCACGGCCCGGGCCCGGCAGCTGTTCCGGCGGCACTTCGGCGAGCGGGCCGAGACCGTCTTCGTCGCCACCGGTACCGCCGCCAACGTCATCGCCCTCGCCGCGCTGCTGCGGCCCTACGAGACCGTGCTGTGCGCCGAGTCCGCGCACATCGTCACCGACGAGTGCGGCGCGCCGGAGCGGTTCACCGGCGCCCGGCTCACCACGGTGCCGACCGCCGACGGGCGGCTCGATCCGGATCAGGTGGCCGCCTTCGCCGGCTTCGGCGACCCGCCGCACTCGCCGCGGCCGCGGGCGGTGTCGATCGCGCAGCCGACGGAGCTGGGCACCGTGTACTCCCTCGCCGAGTTGCGCGCGATCGCCGACGCGGCGCACCGGCACGGGCTGCTGCTGCACGTCGACGGGGCCCGGCTGGCCAACGCGGCGGTGGCGCTGGACACGAGCCTGGGCGAGCTGGCCGCGTGCGGGGCCGACGTGGTGTCGTTCGGTGGTACCAAGAACGGCGCCCTCGCCGCCGATGCCGTCGTCTTCCTCGATCCCGCCCTGGCCGAGCCGACCGGGCTGCTGCAGAAGCAGGCCATGCAGCTGATGTCGAAGGCGCGGTTCATCGCCGCGCAGTTCGTGGCGCTGCTCGACGGAGATTTGTGGCGTACCAACGCGGAAATTGCCAACCGCACGGCACTGCGGCTGGCGTCGGTCCTCGCCGGCCACCCCGGCGTCGAGGTGCGGTATCCGGTGCGGACCAACGGGGTCTTCGCCGAACTGCCCGCGCCGGTCGCGGATGCGCTGCGCGGCTACGGCTCGCCGTGGGGCCCGCCGGGCCGGCTGGTGCGGTTCATGACCGCGTTCGACACGACGGAGGCCGACATCGATGGATTTGCCGCCGTCCTTCACGCACCGTTCACCCAGTGATCGATCGTTCGGGCCGTGTGGCCGATGCCCGCTCCGCATCGGCGTTCCTACATTGACCCGGTGACCTTCGGGGGACACCGCCTCGGCATCGACTTCGGCACCCTCACCACCGTCGCGGCGCTGGCCGGACCGGACGGGTCGATCCGCCCGCTGGTCCTCGACTCCGACCTGCCCTTCGGCGCCGGCCGGGACAGCACCGGCGTCGAGCCGGTGGCCGCGGTGCTGAGCCGGGTGGCGACCGCCGCCGGTGCGGCCGGGGTCACCCCCGCGACGGTGCTCACCCACCCGGCCACCTGGCACCAGGACCGGCGGCGGCGGCTCACCGACGCGGCGCGGATGGCCGGGCTGGGCGAGCCGGCGCTGCTGCCCGCGCCGATGGCCGCCGCGCGGTACTACACCGCCGTCCTCGGCCGGCCCGTCCCGGACGGCGGCTGCCTCGTGGTGTACAACCTCGGCGCCGGCTCGTTCGCCGTCAGCGTGGTGCGCCAGGCCGCCGACGGCTTCGCGATCGCCGCCGCCGACGGGCTGCCGGACGCCGGAGGCCTGGATCTCGACGCCGCGGTGGTACGCCTGGCCCGGACCCGCACCGCGGCCGACCCGGCCTGGGAGCGGCTCGACCGCCCGCGCGGCCCGGAGGAGGCCGCCGCCCGGCTGCGGCTGTGGCACGGCGCGCGGGTCGCCCGGGAGGAACTGTCCGCGGCGCCGGTCGCGGAGCTGTACGTGCCGCTGGCCGGCGCCCTGCACATCACCCGCGAGGATTTCGAGCGCGCCGCCGCGCCGGTGCTGGACCGCACGGTCGAGCGGACCCTGGCGGTGCTGCGCGACGCGCGGGTGGCGCCGCAGGACGTGGCCGGGGTGTTCCTGACCGGCGGC
This sequence comes from Dactylosporangium sp. CA-092794, assembly GCF_050948465.1. Classification (NCBI taxonomy): domain Bacteria; kingdom Bacillati; phylum Actinomycetota; class Actinomycetes; order Micromonosporales; family Micromonosporaceae; genus Dactylosporangium; species Dactylosporangium sp. CA-092794. The sequence continues at coordinate 7,401,452 of NZ_CP192044.1, forward strand.
GCCACCCGGACGCCGATCGTCGCCGAGCTGCTGCACCGGGTGCTGCGCATGGCGCCGGTCACCGTGGAGCACCCGGACCTCGTCGCCGCGTACGGCGCCGTGCAGTCCCCCGGCCGGACCGCGCCACCGATCGCGGCCCCGTCGGCGGCCCGCCCCCGCATCAAGCCCGCCCTGCTGCACACCCTCTCCCCCGGCGGCATCGTGCGCGGCGCGCCGCCGGTCAACGCCATGGCGATCAGCCCCGACGGCCGGCTGCTCGCGGCCGGTGGCGACGACCGGCGGGTCCGGGTCTGGGACCTCGCCGCCGGCCAGGTCCGGCTCACGCTCGAGCACGACGGCCCGGTGCGGGCGGTGGCCTTCGCCCCCGACGGCACGCTGCTCGCCACCGCCGGCGGCCACCCGCGCCGCCCGGCCCGCACCCTGCGCGTCTGGCAGAGCGCCGACGGCCGCCGCCGGCAGGCGTTCGACACCGAGCCCGGCGGCCCCGCCGCGGTGGCCTTCCACCCCGGCGGCCGCCTGCTGGCCGCGGCCGGCTCCGACGGCGCGATCCGCATCTACGACCTGGCGGACGGCCGCGAGTCCGTGCACCGCCCGCCCGGCGCCGCGGCGATCCACGCCCTGGCCTTCTCCCCCGACGGCGCGCTGCTGGCCTCCGCCGACGACGCCGGCCGGGTCGCGCTGCACCACGGCGGCCCCGTGCTGCCCGGCCACCGCGGCCCCGTGCTGGGCGTGGCGTTCAGCGCCGCGGTGCTGGCCAGCGCCGGTGCCGACGGTTCGGTACGGCTCTGGGAAACCCCCACCGGCACCGCCCGAGCCACCCTCGAGGGCCACACGGACCCGGTCGCCGCCGTCGCGTTCAACCCGGCGGGCACGCTGCTGGCCAGCGCCGGCCTGGACACGACGATCCGGCTGTGGGACCCGGCGACCTGTGCCCACCTGTTCACCCTCGACGGCCACGACGGCGCGGTGCGCGCCCTCGCCTTCACCCCCGACGGCGCGGTACTGGCCTCGACCGGCGCCGACGGCGCCGTCCGCCTCTGGAACGTCTCCGGCCGCCCCTGACCCGCGCCGGACTGAACGGATGCTCAAATCATCCGGATGGTGACAGTATCTTGGGCGTGGACGATGATCAGCGGCGCATGGACCGGCTCTCCCGGGCGGAGAACCAGCGGCGCACCCGGGCCCGGGTGCTCGACGCCGCGCGGGCGGAGTTCACCGAGTGCGGCTACCGGGACGCGAAGATCGACGCCATCGCCGACCGGGCCGGCCTGACCCGCGGCGGCGTGTACTCGAACTTCCCCGGCAAGCGCGCCCTCTACTTCGCCGTGCTCGCCGAGGACGCCGGCCGCCCGCCGCTGCCGCCGTCCACCCCGCCCGGCCGGACCGCGCGCGAGGCACTGGGCGTGTTCGCCCGCGGCTGGCTGGCCCGCCTGCCGCTGATGGCCGACGAGCCGCACAGCCCCGCCCGCCTCGGCGCCGACCTGCTGCCCGAGGTGCTGGCCGACGAGCGCACCCGGGTGCTGTACGTCCAGCTGATGCGCCTGTCCGCGGTCCTGCTCGGCCGCTCGCTCGAGCTGCTGCACCCGCCCGCCGGCCGCCGGGTCGGCGTCGCCGGCAGCGTGCTGACGCAGCTACACGGGGCGAGCCAGCTGGCGGCGGTGGGCTGGGGGTTCGTCGAGGAGTTCACCGTCGTCGCCGCCTGCGAGCGGCTCGCCGGCCTCGACCCGGAGCGCCCGTGGCTCCCGCCGCACCTCGCCCACACCCCGCGGGCCCGCCCCACCGACGAGCCCTGGGCGCCGCCCACCGTCCACGACGCCATCCGCGACGAGCCCTGGTCACCGGGCGACGGGATCGTGACGGTGGTCGGCCTGCACCGGCTCGCCATGATCGAGGAAGCGGTGCGGTCCGCACCGGCCGGCACCCCGGTGACCGCGGTGCTGGTGACCGGGGCGCCGGACGAGCTGTCCAACCTGGCCCGGCTGGTCCTGGCCGACCTGCTGGCCTGCCTGCGCCCCGCCTTCCCGCCCGCGGCCTGGCCGGACGTGCGGCTGGTGCACGACCCGGCCGGCGAACTCGCGGCGGCGGCCGGGGTCGCCGCCGTAAGCGACGCCACCGAGGCCGCGATCCGGCTGCGCGCCGGCCGGATCGTCGCCCGCGCCGAGGGCTTCGGCGCCGGCCACGCCGCCGCCTCCGCCTGATCCGCGCGACACCGCCAGCGACGCGAGGAACACGGCGTTGTCGCCGAGCCCACGCCCGACGTCGAGCACGTCGCCGCCTCCGCCTGATCCGCCCGACACCGCCAGCGACGCGAGGAACACGGCGTTGTCGCCGAGCCCGCGCCCGACGTCGAGCACGTCGCCGCCTCCGCCTGATCCGCGCGACACCGCCAGCGACGCGAGGAACACGGCGTTGTCGCCGAGCCTGCGGCCGACGTCGAGCACGTCGCCGGTGAACTCGCCGGCGTCGGCGCCAACGGGCCGGATGCGGTGCGGCACGAGACCGCACAATCATCCAAGCCGGTGCCGACGATAGGCTGGCAACCTACTCAATACTGTCGATGACGGCGACCCGCCGCGCCGACGAGGCGGCCTCCGGGCTGCGCGAAACCCGGTCGAGTGACGCGGCACCGAGCCGTCGGCGCGACGCGACCGGCCGTTCAAGAATCGGACGTTGTCCGGCGCGGCGGGCGGATGCATACCGGCAGGTCAGGCCGGGCGGGGCCGGCGCGGGAAAGGGGCGGCGCCGATCGGAACTGTTCATCGGGCGCACCCGTACCGGTCAGATTACACTCATGATCTTGTATTTATCGATGTACACCATATGTCGTCATCCCTGCCCACGAAGGGGGAGTTTCATGTCGATCCGCCGGGTGGTGTTCGCGACCGCGACCACCGCCCTCGTCGCCGCCGGCCTCACCGCCGCGGCGCCGCCGGCGCAGGCCGCCACCAGCGTCCCGCGCTTCGACCACATCGTTCTCGTCATGTTCGAGAACAAGGCCTACTCCCAGATCAGCGGCTCCGGCAGCGCCCCGTACTTCAACTCCCTGGCCACCCAGGGCGCGAAGTTCACCAAGTCGTACGCCATCACGCACCCGAGCCAGCCCAACTACATCGCGCTGTTCTCGGGCTCCGCCCAGGGCGTGACCAGCGACGACTGCCCGAAGAACTTCACCGGCACCAACCTGCACTCGCAGCTGACCGGCGCCGGGCTGACGTTCACGGGCTACTCGGAGTCGATGCCGTCCAACGGCTACACCGGCTGCTCCAGCGGCAACTACCAGCGCAAGCACAACGGCTGGGTCGACTTCGGCAGCGTGCCCGCGGCGTCGAACCTGACGTACGCGAACTTTCCGTCGTCGTCGAACTACGCCGGCCTGCCGACGGTCGCGTTCGTCTCGCCGAACATGTGCAACGACATGCACGACTGCTCGGTCGGCACCGGTGACACCTGGCTGAAGAACAACCTCGACGCCTACGCCCAGTGGGCCAAGACGCACAACAGCCTGCTCATCGTGACCTTCGACGAGGACAACCGGCTGGCGCTGAACCAGATCTTCACGATCTTCGTCGGCGCGCACGTCACGCCCGGCTCGTACTCGGAGAAGATCAACCACTACAACGTCCTGCGCACCATCGAGGGCGCCTACGGCCTGCCCGGCATCAACGGCGCGGCAAGCCTGTCCCCCATCACGGACGTCTGGTCCTGACCCGCCCCGTGGGCGCCCCCGCCGCCGGGGCGCCCACACCCCGCGAACCGTGTGAGGCCCTCGTGTACCTGTCCACAGTGGACAAACCGGCGACCGCCGCCGCACCGGCGCCGGTCAAGGCCCGCATCGCCGCGACGGTGCTCGCCCTCGGCGCGGTCAGCCTGATCACCGACGTCTCGGCCGAGATGGTCACCGCGATCCTGCCGCTCTACCTCATGCTCGGCCTCCACCTGGGCCCGCTCGGCTACGGCGTGGTCGACGGCCTCTACACCGGCGCCACCGCGCTGCTGCGGCTCGTCGGCGGTTACCTGGCCGACCGCGTCCGCCGCCGCAAGGCCGTGGCCGCCGTCGGCTACGGCATCTCGGCGGTGGCCAAGCTGGGCCTGCTGGCCGCCGGCTCCTCGGTGCCGCTGCTCAGCACCGTCATCATCGCCGACCGCGCCGGCAAGGGCCTGCGCACCGCCCCGCGCGACGCGCTCATCACCCTGTCGACCCCGCCCGACCGCCTGGGCCGCGCCTTCGGCGTGCACCGGGCGATGGACAGCGCGGGCGCCTTCGCCGGCCCGCTGGTGGCCGTGGCCGTGCTCACCGCGTCGGCCCAGTCCTACGACGCGGTCTTCGTGACCAGCTTCTGCATCGCCCTCCTCGGCGTCTTCGTCCTCCTCACCTTCGTCCCCGACCACCGCGGCCCGTCCTGGCCCGCCCCCACGACACCGCCGCCCACGCCGAGCCGCGCGCCCACCCCGAACGGAACCGCCGCAGCCCGAACCCGCACCGCCACAGCGACCGCCACGGACCCGGACAGCCCCACCGCGACCACGGACAGCACCACCGCAGCCGCGGTCGGCACCGCCCCGGCCACGGACGGCACCGCCAGCACGCCGAGCCACACCGCCGCAAGCCCGCACGGGACCGCCACGGCCGTCGCCGCCGACGGCACCGCCACCACGCGGAGCCACACCGCCACGAGCCCGCACCGCACCGCCACGGACGCGGACGGCGCCGACGCGGACCCGGACCGGATCGTCGCGGACGCCAACGGCGCGCCAGCGGGCCGAGACGATGGTGGCAAGCCGACCGCGCGAGCCGCGCTGGCGCTGCTCGGCAGGCGCGACTTCCGGCTCGTCGTGCTGGCCGCCACCGTCATGGGCCTGGCCACCATCGGCGACGGCTTCGTCTACCTCGTGCTGCAGCGCCACAACGACCTCGCCGTGGGCTGGTTCCCGCTGCTCGCCGTCGGCACCAACCTCGCCTATCTCCTCCTCGCCGTGCCCGCCGGGCACCTCGCCGACCGCATCGGGCGCGGCCGCGTCTACCTCGCCGGCTTCGCGGCCCTCGTCGCCGTCTACCTCATCCTGGCCGCCGGCCTCGGCGGCACCGGCGCGCTCGTGGTCACGGTGGCGCTCTACGGGGCCTTCTACGCGATGACGGACGGCGTGCTGATGGCCGTGGCCGGGCCGCTGCTGCCCGAAGCGCTGAAAACCACCGGCATCGCCCTGGTGCAGAGCGGTCAGTCCCTGGCATACCTGGCCTCCTCGGTCCTCTTCGGCGCCGCATGGCAGCTGTGGGGCCCCGGACCGGCGCTGCTCGCCGCGGCCGGGACCGCCGTCGCGGCCCTCTGGCTCGTTGCTTCCATTCTCCTGCGAGGTACGACAAAAAATGCGTAAGATCTTATGGACGTCGATTGCTGTCGTGGTGCTCGCGGGCGCGGCCGCCGGCTATGTCCACCGCGCCGCGCACCGCAACGACGCCGCGGCCGCGGCCGCCGAGGCGGTCGACATCTCGCCCGGCCCGAAGCTGCTCGTGCGCAGCACCGCCGACGGCGCGATGGGGCACCTCGCCGTGGTCAGCGCCGCCGACCCGCGGGGGCCGCGCAAGACGTCGGCGGTGAGCTGCAACCGGGTGTACGCCGCCGCCGGCACCGCGATCTGCCTACGCCCCGACGGTCCGCTGGCCACCTACCAGATCGCCGTGCTCGGGCCGCACCTGCAGGAGCTCGACAGCTACCCGATGGTCGGCGTCCCGAACCGCGCCCGCGTCTCCGCCGACGGCCGGCTGGTCACCTGGACCGCGTTCGTCACCGGCGACTCGTACAACGGCGGGCAGTTCTCCACCCGTGTCGGCGTGCTCGACACGCGCACCGGCGACCTGCTGGTCGACACGCTGGAGTCGTTCGCGCTGACCCGCGACGGCCGGCCCTACCAGGCCGCCGACGTCAACTACTGGGGCATCACGTTCGCCCGCGACGACACGACGTTCTACGCCACGATGTCGACCGCCGGCCATCGGTACCTCGTGCGAGGCGACCTCACCGCGCGCACCGTGCGCACCCTGGCGGAGAACGTCGAGTGCCCCTCGCTGTCGCCGGACGGCACGAGGATCGCCTTCAAGCAGGCGGTGGACGGCGACCCGGTCAAGGGCTGGCGCCCGGCCGTGCTCGACCTGGCCACGCCGCACCCGACGACGCTGGCCGAGACGCGCTCGGTGGACGACCAGATCGCCTGGCTCGACGACCACACCGTGATGTACGCCCTGCACCGCGACGCCGACCACGCCGACGTATGGTCCCTGCCCGCCGACGGCGGCGGCGCCCCGGCCCTGCTCGTCCCGGACGCCGAGTCACCGGCCCACCTGAGCTGAGGCCGATGGGCTAGGCTGCGGAGCGCGGCTCGCACCCGACCATGCACGAGGGAGAGTACGGCGGATGACGACCCTGCTGACACTGGAGAGGCGGGTGGGCAGTCTGGAATCGATGGCCCACCAGCAGCAGCTCATCAATGGCGACGTCGCGGAGACGCTCACGTATCTTCGGGGCGCGATCGGTGAGCTGTCGCAAGAGGTGCGGGGCCTGAAGTTCGACATGAGGGAAGTCAAGGCCACGCAGTCCGAGCACAGTGAACTGCTTCGGGCGATCTTGGCCAAGCTCGACGAGCGCTGACCCCGGGTTCTCATCCAACGGCCCAGCTCTTCACCCATGGAGAGCTGGGCGGCTCCGTGAGCGGCGGGCGCGGTGGCAGACTGGCCCAGTGCGGATCACGACCCTGGGCGAGCTGGCTGTGGACGGCAACCCGGTGCGCGGGGAGCGCCTCGCCGCCGTCGTCCGCGCCCTGATCGACGCCCGCGGCCGCACCGTCACCCCGGCCGGCCTCGCCGAGGCGGTCTGGGGCGGCACACCGCCGGAGGACGCGCCCGGCGCCGTCCACGCGCTGATCGGCCGCGCCCGCAGGCTGGGGCTGCCGGTCGCCGCGGCCCCCGGCGGCTACCGGGTTCCCGCCGAAGCCGTCGAGCTGGATACGGTACTGGTCAAAAGCCGCCTCGGCGAAGCCCGCGCCGCGCTGCACGGCGGACGGCCCGGCGCCGCGACCGAGCCGGCCGGCGCCGCGCGGGAGCTCTTCCCGGCCGTGCCCGAGCTGGACGATCCGGCGACCGCCGCCCTGTTCGCCGAGGTGGCCGCGGTGCGGGCGGAGGCCGCGCTGGCGCTCGGCGAGCCCGCCGACGACGCCGACCTGCGCCGGCTGGTGGAGCGCACCCCGCCGCACGAGCCGTCCGCCGCCCTGCTGCTGCGCGTGCTCGCCGCCCAGGGCCGCCACGCGGAGGCCATCGACGTGGTCGAGCGGCTGCGGACGGCGCTCGCCGAGGCGTACGGTACCGATCCGTCACCCGTGGTCGCCGAGACCCACCTGGCGCTGTTACGCGGCGAGCTCGGCCCGGCCCCCGACGCGAGACCGCAGGCCGCGGAGCCCGTGCCGACGCGGGCGGTCCGGGCGCTGCCGGTGGCGTGGCGGCGGGCGGCCACCCCGATGCTCGGCCGCGAGGACGACGTCGCCGTGGTGCGCACCGCCCTGCAGCGGGCCCCGCTCGTCACCGTCGTGGCCGCCGGCGGCGCGGGCAAGACCCGGCTGGCCGCCGAGGTGGCCCGGCGCACGGTCTCCGACGGCACACCGGTCTGCGTGGTGGAGCTGGCCGGCCTGCGCACCGGGGCCGAGGTGCTGCCCGCGCTGCTGGCCGCCGCCGACCCCGCGCAGCGGGGCGAACCCGGCGCCCGCACGACGGCCGAGCGCCTGCAGGAGATGACCGGCCTGGTCGTGCTGGACAACTGCGAGCACCTCCTCGACGGCGCCGCCGCGGTGGTCGCCGACCTGGTCGCCGCCGCACCCGAGGCCACCGTGCTGGCCACCAGCCGGGCGCCGCTGGGCCTGGCCGGCGAGGCGGTGCACCGGCTCCGCCCGCTCAGCGACGCCGCCGCGGTGGAGCTGCTGACCGCCCGCGCCGCGGCCGGCGGCGCGATCCTGCCCGATCAGCCCGGGAAGTCCCGAATCGAAGCGGATCTCGTGCTGCGGCTGTGCCACCGCCTCGACAACCTGCCGCTCGCCCTGGAGCTGGCCGCCGCCCGGCTGCGGCACATGCCGATCGAGGACGTCCTGGCCGGCCTCGACGACCGGTTCGGGCTGCTCGACGACGCGCTGCGCGGCCTGCCCGAGCGCCACGCCGGCCTGTGGGCGATGGTCGACTGGAGCCGGGAGCTGCTCGGCCCCGACGAGCGGCGGCTGCTGGAGCGGCTCGCGGTGATCCCCGCGCCGTTCACCGCCGAGGCCGCCGAGCGGGTGACCGGCCTGCCCCGGCAGCGACTCGCCGTCCTGGTGGAGCAGTCGCTGCTGACCCTGCAGCAGGGCGACGACGGCGCGGCGCGGTACCGGATGCTCGAGACCGTCCGCGAGTACGGCGAGGCCCGCCTCGACGCGGCCGGCGACCGCGGCGCCGCCCTCGACGGGCTGGTGGCGTGGGCGCGCGACGAGGCGGTCCGGCTGCACACGATGATCCAGGGCCCGGGCCAGCTGGCCGCCTACGCCCGCTGCGCCGCGGAGCAGGACAACTTCGTCGCGGCGCTGCGCCGGGCGGTGGGCCACGACCCGGCGGCCGCCGTCGACGTGGCGGTGGCGCTGTTCCACCTGTGGACGGTGCGCGGCCTGCACGTGGAGGTGGTCCCGTGGGCGGCCGCGGCGCTGCAGGCCGACGACCCGGTGGCCCGGCGGGAGGGCACGCTGATCCGCGACGCCGACCCGGACCGGCTGACCTGGCTGGGCGTGCTGACGGCGCTCAACGCGTTCGCCGCCGACGCGCACCGGATCTTCACGATCGCCGCGCGGCTGCTGCGGCGGCTCGCCGAGTGCCGCCCGGGCGAGGCGTCGCCGCGGGCCACCGCGCTGGCCTGGGTCGTGCCGGCCCTCGCGACGCTGGACTTCGAGGGCGGCCTGCGCTCGGCGGACCGGCTGATCGCCCACCCCGACCCGTACGTGCGCGGCTTCGGCCACTGGATGCGTGGCGCGATCCGGGACAACCGCGGCGAGGCCGCGACGGCGCAGCAGCGCATCGCCGACTCGGAGCTGGCGTACCGCGCCTTCGAGGAGGCCGGCGACCACTGGGGCATGGGCATGGCCGCGCAGGCGATCGGCACGCAGGGCGGGCCCGGCGCCACCGAGTGGCTGCGCCGCGGCGCGTGGCACATGGAGCAGTTGGGCGCCGCCGACGACGCCGGCTCGATTCTGGTGCAGGTCGACGTGCAACTGGCCCTCGCCGGCGACGACGCGGCCGCCGAGCGGTTGCGGGAGGTGATCCGCTCGCCGCGGCCGGCCCGCCGGGGGCCGCTGGTCATGGACACCGCCCAGGCCCACCTCGGCCTGGCCGAGCACGCCTGGCTGCGCGGCCGGCCCGGCGAGACGGTGGCCGAGGGCGAGCTGGCGGCGGCCACCGCGGACGCCGTCGGCCGGCAGTGGCCCCAGATGCGGATCGTGTTCGCCGTCGCCGCGGCCGTGCTGCGGCTGCGCGCGACCGGATCGGCCGGGGCCGGGCGGGCCACCGAGCTGCTCGACGGCGTCTGGGACGAGGCGATCTCCTCGATGGACATCCCGGTGCTGGGCTCGTGGGCGCTCGGCGTGGCGGTGCTGGCCGCGCACCGCGGCGAGGCGGACGCGGCCGGGGAGCTGTGGGCGCTCGGCGAGCGCTGCGGCGCCAACGTGATACACCTGCTCAGCCACGACCGCGACGCGCGGCTCGAGCAGGTCCTCGGCGGGGCCGAGGAGCGCGCCGCCCGGCTTGACGCATGGCTCGGGCGGCCGATGACCGAGGTCACCGACCGCCTCCGCGAGCTGGCCGACCGGCAGCTTCACACCTTCCGCCGGTAGGCCCACAGCGCCAGCGGCATGAACACCGCGACCAGCGCCGCCGACCAGCCCAGCGTCCACCACACGTGCACCCCGTAGCCGGGCGTGCCCAGGAACAGCCCGCGCATCGCCTCGACCAGGTGGGTGAGCGGGTTGTTGCGCACGAACCCCTGCATCCACCCGGGCAGGGTCCGGGTCCCGACGAACACGTTCGAGGCGAAGGTCAGCGGCAGTACGACCAGGAAGCCGATGCCCTGCACCGCGCCGGAGGTGCGGGCCAGCATGCCGATGAACACCGGCGCCCAGGACAGGGCCAGGCCGAACACGACGGCGAGCAGGCAGCCGGCGACCGCGTGGACCACATCGGTGCCGACGCGGAAGCCCATGAGGTAGGCGAACACGAAGGTGGAGATCGACACCAGGACGTACCGCACGACGTCGCCCAGCACCGCGCCGATCAGGGGCGCCGCCCTGGGGATCGGCAGGGACCGGAACCGGTCGAAGATGCCCTTCTCGATGTCGGTGTTGAGGTTCACGCCGATCGAGATCGAGCCCATGGCGATGGTCTGGGCCAGGATGCCCGGCATCACGAACTGCAGGTAGCTGTGGGTGGAACCGGAGATCGCACCGCCGAAGATGTACACAAAAATGATCATGAAAAGACCGGGCTGCACGGTGACGTCGATCAGCTGCTCGGGCGTGCGCATGGTCTTGATGAGGCTGCGCCGGGTGAGCTCCAGCGAGTGCCGCACCAGCTTGAACGGCTTGGGCGCGGGCCGGTTGAGGGCGATGGTGGTCATACGGACACCTCCGAATTGGATACCTCGGCAACTGGCTTCTTGGACGTGAGGGAGAAGAACACCTCGTCGAGCGAGGGCAGGTGCAGGGAGAGCTCGGTCACGACGATGCCCTCGGCGGTGAGCCGGGCGACCGCCTCGGCCAGGGCCATGTCGCCGGCGACGGGCACGGCCAGCACGCCGGCGCGGATCTGGTCGGCGGGGGTGCCGGACGAGACGCCGGTGAGGATTTCGGCGGTACGGGCGAGGTCGCGCGCGTCGGCCGGGCGCACCTCGAGGGTCTGGCCACCGACGATGCGCTTGAGCCGCTCGGGCGTGTCGTGGGCGATGACCCGGCCGTGGTCGATGACCGTGATCTCGTCGGCGAGTGCCTCCGCCTCCTCGAGGTACTGCGTGGTCAGCAGCACCGTGGACCCGTCGCGCACCAGGGTGCGCACGACGTCCCACATGTCCTCGCGCTTGGCCGGGTCGAGCCCGGTCGTCGGCTCGTCGAGGAAGATCACGTCGGGCCGGCCGACGAGGCTCGCGGCCAGGTCGAGGCGGCGGCGCATGCCGCCGGAGTAGGTCCTGGCCGGCCGGTCCGCGGCCTCGGTCAGGTCGAACCATTCCAGCAGCTCCGCGGCCCGGGCCTTGGCGGCGCTCCGGCCGAGGTCGAGCAGGGCGCCGAAGAGCACCAGGTTCTGCCGGCCGGTCAGGTCCTCGTCGACCGAGGCGTACTGCCCGGTGAGCCCGATCGCCGAGCGCACCCGCTGGGCCTCGTGGACCACGTCGTAGCCGCCGATGCGGGCCCGGCCGGCGTCCGGGCGCAGCAGGGTGGACAGGATGCGCACGGCGGTGGTCTTGCCGGCGCCGTTGGGGCCGAGCACGCCGTGCACGGTCCCGCGCGGGATGGCGAGGTCGACGCCCTGCAGGGCCCTCGTCTCCCCGAAGTGCTTGACGAGGCCCTCGGCCTCGACCATCAGATCGTTCGTCATGACCAGAACGGTCCCCGGCGGCGCCGACATGGACCCGACACGCGACCGACACGCCCCGACACGGGCCGGATGTGCGTGCCGCCGGTACCGTGGCGGCTCATGAGCACTACCGAGGTCAACACCGGCCGGCGGGCCGCCCAGAAGGTGGGGCAGCTGATCGGCCGGGTGCTGCTGCGGATGCAGGCGGGCGAGCGCCTCCCGCAGCTGCTGACGCGCCCCGAGGAGGAGGCCGCGGTGATGGACTGCGCGCTCTACGTGCGCGGCGCCCGCCAGCCCGGCCGCCCCGCGTTCGCCGACGCCTACTCCGCGGCCCGCCGCCGGCGCAACGGCTTCGTCTGGCTGGGGCTGTTCGAGCCCGGCTGGGCGCAGTTCACCGCGATCGCCGAGCTGGTCGACGTGGACGAGGCGACCGTCGACAAGACCCTCGCGGTGGACCGGCGCCCGGCGATCGAGCGGCGCGGCGATGTGACGGTGCTCACGCTGCGTACCGCCCGCTATGTCGAGCACGCCCAGCTGACCGAGACCTCCGAGGTGGTCGACACCGGCGCGGTGACGCTGCTCATCGGCCGGCACTTCGTGGTGTCGGTGCGCCACGGCGGGGCCGGCGCCCTGGCCGACGTGCGCGAGCAGCTGCAGCAGCGGCCGGCCCTGCTCGGGCAGGGGCCATGGGCGGTCGGCCTGGCCGTCGTCGAGCGGATGGTCGGCATCTACGACGACGTCGCCGGCCAGGTCGAGCAGGACGTCGAGAAGCTCGAGGAGACGGCGTTCCTGCGCCAGGGCGGCTGCGACGTGCAGCAGATCTACCAGCTCAAACGGGAGCTGGTCGAGTTCAAGCGGGCGGTACTGCCCTTGCAGCAGCCGCTGCGGCAGCTGACCGCCACGTCATCCGACGTGCCGCCGGGTCTGCGACAGTACTTCTCCGACGTGTACGGCAGGCTCAACCAGGTGGTGGAGCGGGTCGGGTCCTACAACGAGCTGCTCGACTCGATCCTGCAGGCCCGGCTCGCGCAGGTCGGGCTCGACCAGAACAATGACATGCGCAAGATCGCCGCGTGGGCCGCGATCGCCGCGGTGCCGACGGCGATCGCCGGCATCTACGGCATGAACTTCGACCACATGCCCGAGCTGCACTGGCGCTTCGGATACGGGCTGGTGGTCGGTCTCATGGCGACCGCGATGGTGATCCTGTACCGATCGTTTCGCAAGTCCGGCTGGCTGTGACAGCGGTAAGAGGAGCCATGACCACCACGCCCGAATATCTGCTGCCGGCCCGGGTCGACAGCCCCGCGCCGAAGGAGCGCCCCGGCGGGCCGCTCGGCCGCTGGCTGCTGGAGCACCGCGTCGCCCCGGTCGGGCCGGAGAGCGACGAGGCACATGCCAAGCCGCAGGCCTGGTGGAAGGTCATGTCGCTGACCGGCGTCGACTACTTCTCGACGCTGTCCTACCTGCCGGCCATCGCCGCGCTCGCCGCCGGCGCCCTCTCGCCGCTGGCCACCCTGCTCATCGTGGCCCTGACGCTGCTGGGCATGCTGCCGATGTACCGGCGAGTGGCCAAGGAGAGCCCGCACGGGCAGGGCTCGGTGGCGATGCTGGAGCACCTGCTGCCGTTCTGGCGCGGCAAGATCTTCGTGCTGGTCCTGCTCGGGTTCGTGGCCACCTCGTGGATCATCACCATCACGCTCTCGGCCGCCGACGCCTCGGTACACATGATCGAGAACCCGGTGTTCCCGCACTTCCTGCACGGTCACGCGGTGATCATCACGATCGTCCTGCTGCTGATCCTGGGCGGGGTGTTCCTGCTCGGCTTCAGCGAGGCCGTCGCCGTGGCGATCCCGCTCGTGGGCGTGTTCCTGCTGCTCAACGCGGTCATCGTGGTGGTCGGGCTGGTCGACGTGTTCACCACCGCCGGGGCGCTGTCCGACTGGCGGCACGCGCTGACCGCCGAGCACGGCGGCGGGTTCGGGCTGCTGCTGCCGGCGATCGTCGCGTTCCCGTCGCTGGTGCTGGGCCTCTCGGGCTTCGAGACCGGGGTCAGCATGATGCCGCTGGTGGCCGCCCACGGGGCGACGGCGGCCGAGCGGCAGGCGTCGCGGCTGCGCAACACCAAGAAGCTGCTCACCACGGCGGCCGCCGTCATGTCGGTGTACCTCGTCGCCACCAGCTTCATCACCACGGTGCTGATTCCGCAGGAGGCGTTCGAGGATGGGGGTCCGGCGGCCGGCCGGGCCTTGGCGTACCTGGCACACGAGAAGATCGGTGAGGCCTTCGGCACCGTCTACGACATCAGCAGCGTGCTGATCCTGTGGTTCGCCGGTGCGTCGGCGATGGCGGGGCTGATCAACATCATCCCGCGGTACCTCCCCTCCTATGGCATGGCGCCGGAGTGGGGCCGCGCGGTCCGCCCGATCGTGCTGGTCTACACCGCGATCAGCGTCGGTATCACGATCGCGTTCGGCGCCGACGTCAACGCCCAGGCGGGCGCCTACGCCACCGGGATCCTGGCCATGATGGTCTCCGGCGCCGTCGCGGTGACGATCTCGGCGCTGCGGGCGAAGCAGCGGGTCGCCGGAGTGCTGTTCACGATCCTCACGCTGATTTTGTTGTACGCCCTGGGCGCGAACGTCGTCGAGAAGCCCGACGGCATCCTCATCTCCGCGATCTTCATCGCCGGCATCGTCGTGGTCTCGCTGATCTCCCGGGTGAGCCGCACCACCGAGCTGCGCACCGACGCGATCGAGTTCGACGAGACCGCCCGCCGCTTCGTCACCGAGTCGATCCGCAACGACGGCGAGCTCAACATCGTGGCCAACCGGCGGCAGGCCGGCGACCGGGCGGAGTACGAGGGCAAGGAGTCCGAGCAGCGGGGCCTCAACCCGGTGCCGCGCCGGGCCGACGTCATCTTCCTGGAGATCACCGTCGTCGACCCGTCCGCGTTCAGCGGCACGCTGAGCGTGCACGGCCACGACATCGACGGCTACCGCGTGCTGCGCGCCGACAGCCCGGCCGCGCCCAACGCGCTCGCGGCGATCCTGCTGGCCCTGCGCGACGCGACCGGGGTGCGCCCGCACGCCTACTTCGAGTGGGCCGAGGGCAACCCGCTGGGGCACCTGTTCCGGTACCTCATCCTGGGCCGCGGCGACACGGCCCCGGTGGTCCGCGAGATCATCCGCGCGGCGGAGCCCGACCCGGCCAAGCGCCCCGGCATCCACGTCGGCGGCTGAGCGGCGCGGAAATGGGCGCGCGCGGTCCGGCCGGGCGTACTACTGTGTACGCGACTCGGGGGAGGCTGCAAATGCGCGTGTCCACGCAGGTCCGGCTGGTCCACTGGTCGGTCACCCTCGCCGCGGCCTTGCTCGCGGTCGACGTCGCGCTGTCCGCGGCCGCTCTGATCCACCTCAACCGGCAGCACTTCCGGCTCGTCTCGGAGAGCCAGCTCGTCCAGGTCCACACCGACCTGCTCAACAACGCCGGCACCGCGGCCGCCGGGGTGATCGTGCTGGCGGTGCTGGCCGTGTTCATGCGCCGCCCGTCCAACAGGGTGCGCGCCGCGGTCTGGATCATCGCGCCGGTGCTCGCCCTCACCGTCCTGTGCTTCCTGGTCGGCGGCCCCGAGTGGGCGGTGGCCCCGACCGGCGAGGAGCCGGCCGCGCTGCGGGCCGAGTATGCGCAGGCCGTGCCGGACTGGTACACGGTCCCCCACGGCACCGCCGGGCTGGTCGCGGCCGCCCTGCTGATCTTCGTGGCGGCGTTCATCGCCCGGGCCGACCTGCGGGAGTACTACATGGACGGCGGCGACGCGGGCGAGCGGTACCGCTCGTGGGTGGAGCGCACGGGCGGACAGTGAGCTTTCGGGGGTACCCCCGAAAGCTTTAAGGTGTCGCCGTGAGCGATCCATCGCCCCCGCCCGGTCCCGCGCAGGGCCCGCGGCCGCCGGCCTGGAACCGGCCCCAGCCGCCACCACCCCCCGCCGCCCCGGCGCCGCCCCTCCCCGCGGCGCCACGCTCGGTGCCCACCGGCGGATACGGCGTCCCGCCCGGCCCGCAGGTGCCGCTGGCCCGGCGCATCCCGGACAACCTGCCCTTCGTGGCCCGGCCGAGCGGGGTCAAGCGGGCCCTGGTGCTGGTGCCGATCGGGCTGCTCGCGCTGTTCATCATCGGCTGCCCGGCCACGCTGGTGCTCACCGCGGACGGTCCCGACCACACCAGCGGCGACATCGTGGCCCTGGTCGCGATGCTCGCCTGCCTGGCGATCGTGCTCGCCGGCGTGATCGTGCTGCAGATCTTCCTGGTCACCTCGGGCGGGCCGGTGCTCGCGGCCGGGCCGGCCGGGCTGTGGATCAAGACCCGGCCCACCCGCGGGCAGGCGATCTGGCTGCCGTGGGAGGCGGTCGAGCAGGTCCGCCGGCGGCGCTGGATGCTGGAGAAGATGGTCGTGGTCAAGCCGCGCGACCCGCGGATCGAGGGCAACCTCGGGGTCTTCACCGCCATCGACTCGGCGGCGCTGAAGCTGTTCTACGGGTCGGGCTTCACGGCCACCCTCAACTTCGCCGACCGCTCCGAGGACGAGATCCTCGCGGCGCTGCGGGAGTACAGCGCGGGCCGGACGGCGTTCAACATCTAGCCTGCGCCGGCCGCCCGGGCGCTCGCGCGCCAGCACCGCGAAGGCCTCCGCCGCCGCCGGGATCGCCGGCGGAGCGTTCCCCGCGGCCGCTGTACGAAAAGTCGGGCGCTCCGCGCCACG
This sequence comes from Dactylosporangium sp. CA-092794, assembly GCF_050948465.1. Taxonomy (NCBI): domain Bacteria; kingdom Bacillati; phylum Actinomycetota; class Actinomycetes; order Micromonosporales; family Micromonosporaceae; genus Dactylosporangium; species Dactylosporangium sp. CA-092794. The sequence goes on from NZ_CP192044.1 coordinate 7,417,830, forward strand.
ACTTTTCGGATTTATACCCCGACAGGGCATATGTCCGACTCGGCGACCGCTTCGCGTGTGCGTCAGATCACGGGATGGCGCCGGGGCCGCACGTTGTACATTCGTTCGAACCTGGCCGGGCTCGCCCCGGTCCTGGTGCTGCCGTGGCTTTTGGGTTTTGCGCCCGACTCGCGGCGCGCGGGTGCCACAAAAATGTCAGACCCGGCGACTACGCTCGCGGGCAGCACGGAGAACAGGACCACTGGGGAGACGAGCCGAGTTGACCGCACAACCCGAGACCTTGTATGGAGCTGACGACCTCACGCTCCTCGAAGGGCTGGACGCCGTCCGCAAGCGTCCGGGCATGTATATCGGCTCGACCGACAGTCGGGGCGTCGCCCACCTGTTCAACGAGATCGTGGACAACTCCACCGACGAGGGCATCGCCGGGCACGCCACCCGGGTCGAGGTGACCCTGCACGCCGACGGGTCGGTCCAGGTCGACGACGACGGGCGGGGCATCCCGGTCGACATCCACGCCAAGTCCGGCATGTCCGGCGTCGAGCTGGTGCTGACCCGGCTGCACGCCGGCGGGAAGTTCGGCGGCTCGGGATACAAGACCTCCGGCGGCCTGCACGGCGTCGGCGCCTCCGCGGTCAACGCGCTGTCCACCCGCTTCGACGTGACCGTGCGCCGCGACGGCAAGGTGCACCACATGGCCTTCCAGCACGGCGTGCCGGGCGACTTCGACGGCGCGGGCGCGTCGGCGAAGTTCACCCGCCGGGGCGGGCTCACGGTGCAGGGCCGGATGAAGAAGGGGTCGCCGACCGGCACCTCGACCCGCTACTGGCACGACCCGCGCTACTTCGAGACCGGCGCCGCGCTCGACCCGGAGGCGGTGCGGGCCAAGCTGCGCAACACCGCGTTCCTGGTGCCCGGCGTGACCTACGTGCTCAAGGACGCCACCCAGGGCTCGATCACCACCGAGACCTTCCACTACCCCAACGGCCTGTCCGACATGGTGGAGTTCCTCGCCCCGAGCGGCGACAAGCCGGTCTGCGGCACGCTGCTGATCAACGGCGAGGGGCACTACAAGGAGAACGCCGCCGACGAGAACGGCGTGATGAAGGCCAACGTCGAGCGCCGCGCCGAGGTCGAGATCGCGCTGCGCTGGGGCACCGGCTACGACCGGGTCGTCGAGTCGTTCACCAACACCATCCGCAACATGCACGGCGGCACGCACCGGCGCGGGTTCGAGCGCGGCGCGCTGCGGGCGCTGACCGAGGTGATCCGCAACACCCGCGGCCTGCTGCGGCCCAAGGAGGACCTGCCGACCCTCGACGACGTGCTCGAGGGCATGACCGCGGTCATCCACGTGCGCATCCCCGAGCCGCAGTTCACCTCGCAGACCAAGGACGAGCTGTCCACCGCGCCGGTGACCCGGGTCGTGCAGCAGGTGGTCGAGCAGCAGCTCAAGGCCTGGGTCGAGGCGCGCAAGACGAAGGTCGAGGCGCGCACGGTGCTGCAGAAGATCGTCGACGCGGCCCGGGTGCGGCTCACCCAGAAGCAGCAGAAGGACGCGGCCCGGCGCAAGACCGCCCTCGAGGGCGCGTCGATGCCGGCGAAGCTGGTCGACTGCCGTTCCACCGGCGTGCAGCGCAGCGAGCTGTTCATCGTCGAGGGCGACAGCGCCCTGGGCACCGCCCGGATGGCGCGCTCGTCGGAGTATCAGGCGCTGCTGCCCATCCGCGGCAAGATCCTCAACGTGCAGAAGGCCAACATCCAGCAGGTCCTCGACAACGCGGAGTGCTCCGCGATCGTCCAGGTGCTCGGGGCCGGCTCCGGGCGCACCTTCGACCTCGAGGCGATGCGCTACGGTCGCATTCTGATCATGGCCGACGCCGACGTCGACGGCTCGCACATCCGCACGCTGCTCATCACGCTGTTCGCGAAGTACATGCGGCCGGTGATCGCCGACGGCCGGCTCTATGCCGCCGTCCCGCCGCTGCACAAGATCGTCACCAAGGGCCGCAACCCGGAGACGATCTACACCTACACGCAGGCGGAGATGACCAGCACCGTGGCCCGGCTGGAGCGGGCCAACCGGCAGGTCGTGACGCCGATCCCGCGGTTCAAGGGCCTCGGCGAGATGGACGCCGACGAGCTGTGGGAGACCACGATGAATCCGGCCACCCGGGCGGTGCGGCGCATCACGCTCGACGACGTCGAGGCCGCCGAGGAGGTCCTCGAGCTGCTGATGGGCGAGCGGGTCGAGCCCCGCCGCAACTGGCTGATCGACGCCGCGCCGCGGGTCGACCAAGAGACGATCGACGCCTGAGACCGGAAGGCCACCACTGCACCATGGCACGCAAGACGACCAAGGCGACCAAGGCCGACCTGTCCGCTTTCGATCAGGCGGGCGCGCGGGTGCTCAACAACCCGCTGACCACCGAGGTGGAGGACTCCTACCTCGAGTATGCGTATTCGGTCATCCACTCCCGGGCGCTGCCCGACGCCCGCGACGGGCTCAAGCCGGTGCACCGCCGGATCCTCTTCTCGATGAGCGAGCAGGGGCACCGCCCCGACCGGGGGCACGTGAAGTCCTCCCGGGTCGTCGGTGACGTGATGGGTAAGTACCACCCGCACGGCGACAGCGCGATCTACGACGCCATGGTCCGCATGGCGCAGGACTTCTCGCTCAACGTCCCGCTCATCGACGGCCACGGCAACTTCGGCTCGCCCGACGACGGGCCGGCCGCCTCGCGATACACCGAGGCCCGCATGTCCCGGGAGGCGATGCTGCTCGTCGGCGAGCTCGACGAGGGCACCGTCGACTTCCGGCCCAACTACGACGGCTCGCTGGAGGAGCCGGCGGTCCTGCCCGCCGCGTTCCCCAACCTGCTGGTCAACGGCTCGTCCGGGATCGCGGTCGGCATGGCCACCAACATGATCCCGCACAACCTGGCCGAGGTGGTGGCCGCGGCCCGCTGGCTGATCAACCACCCGACCGCGTCGCTGGACAAGCTCATGGAGTTCGTCCCCGGCCCCGACCTGCCCACCGGCGGGCTGCTGCTCGGCCTCGACGAGGTGCGCAAGGCCTACGAGACCGGCCGCGGCGTGGTGCGCATGCGCGGGCGGGTCGAGATCGGACTGCTGGAGGGCAGCCGGGGCCGGCAGGCGATCACGGTCGTCGAGCTGCCCTATGGCATCGGCGCCGAGAAGGTCATCGAGAAGATCACCGACGAGGTCAACAAGACGAAGCGGCTGCAGGGCATCGCCGACGTCAAGGACCTCACCGACCGGGAGAACGGCACCCGCCTGGTCATCGAGTGCAAGGTCGGCGTCAACCCGCAGGCCCTGCTCGCCGACCTCTACCGGCTCACCCCGCTGGAGCAGTCCTTCGGCGTCAACAACCTGGTCCTGGTCGACGGCCAGCCGCAGACCCTCGGGCTCAAGCCGCTGCTCGAGGTGTTCCTGGAGCACCGCTACGAGGTGGTGACCCGGCGTACCCGGTTCCGCCGGCAGAAGCGCCTCGACCGCCTGCACCTCGTCGACGGCCTGCTCATCGCCCTGCTCGACATCGACCGGGTGATCGCCCTGATCCGCGAGAGCGAGAACGCGGCCGCCGCCAAGGCCGGCCTGATCAGCGAGTTCGGGCTCACCGAGATCCAGGCCACCTACATCCTGGACACCCCGCTGCGCCGGCTCACCCGCTACGACCGCATCGAGCTGGAGGCCGAGCAGGAGCGGCTCAACGAGGAGATCACCGCGCTCAGCGAGATCCTCGACGACGAGAAGGTGCTCAAGAAGGTCGTCTCCGACGAGCTCGCCGCCGTGGTCAAGGAGCACGCCCAGCCGCGGCGCACCACGCTCATCGACGGCGACCTCAAGGAGGTGCTGGCCGCCTCGGTGCCCGCCGGCCCGCTGGAGGTCAACGACGACCCGTGCCAGGTGCTGCTGTCGGCGACCGGCCTGGTCGCCCGCACCGCCGCCGAGTCCGAGGAGGCGCCGGAGGGCAGCCGTAAGGCCGGCCGCGACAAGCACGACACGGTCCGCGCGATCGTGCACACCACGGCCCGCGGCCAGGTCCTGCTGGTGACCAGCCGGGGCCGCGCCTTCAAGGTCGACGTCCTGCCGCTGCCGGTCCTGCCCGAGCAGCCCGGCACGGTGTCGCTGCGCGGCGGCATGTCGTGCGCCGAGCTGGTCCCGCTGGAGTCCGGGGAGCGGGTCGTCACCCTCGCCCCGCTCGCCGACCGCGACTCCGGCTCCCCCGGCCTCGCCCTGGGCACCCGGGCCGGCGTGGTCAAGATCTGCGCTCCGGAGTGGCCGGTCCGCGCCGACGAGTTCGAGGTCATCGGCCTGCGCGACGGCGACGAGGTGATCGGCGCCGGCTGGCTCACCGACGGCACCGAAACCCTGGCCTTCGTCAGCTCCGACGCGTCGCTGCTGCGCTTCCCCGCCTCGCTGGTCCGGCCGCAGGGCCTGAAGGGCGGCGGCATGGCCGGCATCAGCCTGGCGCCGGAGACCGAGGCGATCTTCTTCGGCGCGGTGAACACGAAGGACCCGCAGCACGGCGAGCCGATGGTGGTCACCGCGACCATGGGCAACGCGAAGGTCACGCCGCTGCGCCTCTACCCGGCCAAGGGCCGGGCCACCGGCGGCGTCCGAGCGCAGCGCTTCCTCAAGGGCGAGTCACACCTGGTGCTGGGCTGGGTCGGCCCCCGGCCCGGCGCGGCCAACGCCAAGGGCGATCCGCGCGACCTGCCGGCGCCGGACTCGCGGCGCGACGGTTCCGGTGCGCAGCTGCGGGCGCCGGAGCTCGTGGGGCACCTGGTCGAGCGGAGCTGACTCTCCGGCTGCCGCCCTCCGGGCCGGGCCGGGGGCACCCGGGGGGCCGGGGCCGGGGGGCACCGTGCGCCCCTGCCACGGCGTTGGCGAGTGGTCCTGGTCGTGGGGCAGGTGCCGGCTGCGTTAGTGGCGGGCACGGCGGGCGTCCTGGGCGGGCTTTGACTGCCGCTCACCGCCCCCCGGCGACCGGCCCCGCCTGCCCACGGCCTTCGCGCAGTGGTCCAGGTCGTGGGGCAGGTGCCGGCTGAGTGGGTGGTGGGCGCGGCGGGCGTCCTGGGCGGGCTTTTGACTGCCGCTGACTGGCCGTCGACCGACCCGGCCCGCCGCAGCCTTCGCGCAGTGGTCCGGGGCGTGAGGCAGGTGCCGGCTGCGTTAGTGGCGGGCACGGCGGGCGTCCTCGGGGGCTTTGACCGCCGCTGACTGGCCGTCGACCGATCCCGCCTGCCACCGCCTTCGCGTAGTGGGCCCGGTCGTGGGGCGGGCGCCGGCTGCGTGAGCGGTGGGCCGCGGCGGGCGTCCTCGGCGGGCCCTTACTGCCGCTCACCCCCGTCGACCGACCCCGACGCGCGCCGGGCGGGTGCTGGCCGGCCAAAACTCTCCGCGATCATGCAGAACTCATCGTCGCACCACGAGTTTTTCATGATCGCGGAGTGAAACTGCACCTGGGAGTACATTTTCGCTCCGCGATCACGAAAAACTCGGTGTTTTCCGGTGGGGCGCGCATGATCACGGAGAGTTGTAGCTGCTGGGTCCGGGTCAGGCGTGTAGGGCGTTCACCAGTTCGGCGGCGGTGCGGTCGCACGCGGTGCGGAGGTCTGAGAGTAGGGCTCGGCCGCGGTCCAGGTCGCCGGTGCGGGCGGCGTGGTGGATTTGTTCGCACAGCACGGCCAGCTGGATGGCGCCGACGGTTTCGCTTGAGGTCCACAAGGTTTCGGCGGCGGAGGCGGCCTGGCGGGCCTCGCCCCGGCGGAGGGCGGCCTGCACGCGCATGCGCCAGGACGGGAGTTCCGCCAAGTATGTCTCCACCACCGTTACCACCTCCTTGTGGTCGCCGTCCAAGGTTCGGCTCAGGCGGGTCAGGGCGGCGGGGCGGACCACCGGGGTTGGTGGGGCGGGCGGCGCTGCCTCGCGGTGGCCCTGGGTGGCGGCCACGATCGCGGCGCGCAGGTGTTCCAGGTCCAGGGGCTTGGTGAGGAAGCCGTCCATGCCGGCGGCGTGGCACTCCTGGCGGTGGCCAGGTGAGGCGTCGGCGGTCACCGCGATGATCGGGGTGTACCGGGGCGGGTCCAGCTGCTGCTCGGCGCGCCGGATCCGCCGGGCCGACTCCACGCCGTCGATGTCGGGCAGGTGGCGGTCCATCAGCACGACGTCGTAGGCGCCGTTGAGCACGGCGTCCACGCCGGACTCGCCGTCGGTGACCACGTCCAGGCGGTGGCCGAGGCGGGCCATCTGGCGCTGGGCCAGGATGCGGTTGACCGAATTGTCCTCGACCAGCAGCACGTGCAGGGTGCGGTCGGCGGGCTCGGGGCCGGGGAGCGGGTCGGGGGTCAGGACCTCGGTGCCGAAGGCGGCGTCGAGCGCGATCACCGTGCCGCGCTCGTCGCTCCGGGATACCGTGAGCGTGCCGCCGAGCTGGCGGGCCAGGCGGCGGACCAGGAAGATGCCGACGTGCTGGGGGTCCGCGGAGAGCACGTCGGCGGCGGCGGTGTACTGGCCCAGGGCCTGCTCGTTCAGGCCGGGGCCGTCGTCGGAGACGGTGAAGCGGACCCGGACCGGGGTCTCGTTGAAGGCGCTGAGCCGCTCGGCGTAGACCTGCGCGTGCCGGGCACCGTGACCGACGGCGTTGGCGACCAGCTCCGTGAGCAGCAGCCGCAGGGCGTGGACGTCGCCGTGCAGCACGGACGGCAGGTACGGGTTGGCGTCCACCACGACGGCGGCGGTGCGGTCGCCGGCCTCCAGCGCGATCTCGCGCAGCAGGTCGTGCGGGCCGAACGGCTGGGGCGGGGCGGGCGCCTCGCCGGTCAGCAGGCGCAGCAGCACGGTGAGCCGTTCGCTCGCGGCGAGCAGCTCGTCGCCGCTCTCGCGGGCGTCGTTGACCAGGTGGCGGGTCTCGCCGTCGAGATCGGTGCCGGACAGCAGCTCCAGGAAGCCCAGCAGCGAGTGCAGCGGCGTGCGCAGGCCGTGGCCGACCGCCCGGGCCAGCAGCCGACCGGTCGCCGCGACCGCCGGATCATCCTGCGACATCACGACCATCCCCCAAAGCTCGTCGGAAGCCGGTGGCTCCCGACGGGCTCATCGGCGGGGGCGGGACGGATCTGAGGGCAATGCCGGGATGTGGTCGTCCACGAGGTCGAGCAGGCGGCCGATGTCGACGGGCTTGGACACGAACGCGGTGGCGCCGGCCTGGGTCAGGCGGCGTTCGGTGCCGGGGGCGAGGTCGGCGGTGACGATGATGACGGGGGTGTCGCGGAGCACCGGATCCAGGCGGAGCGCGGCCAGCACCTCCTCGCCGCTGCGGCCGGGCAGGTGCAGGTCCAGCAGCACCAGGTCGGGCCGCTGCTCGACGATGAGGTCCAGGCCGGTGTCGCCGTCCGGGGCGACAAGCAGCCGGGCGTGCGGGCGCCGGCCCAGGATGCGGCGCATGAGCATGACGTTGGAGGAGTTGTCCTCGACGTAGACGATGGTGTGCGTCGTGCCGCTCCCGGACTCGTCGGCCGGCGGGGCCGGTGGCTCGTCGGGCAGGCCGGCGGGGGGCGCGGCCATGGGCAGGTCGACGTAGAAGGTCGAGCCGACGCCGAAGACGCTGCGTACGCCGATCCGCCCGCCCATCGCCTCCACGAGGCTGCGGGTCAGGGCCAGGCCGATGCCCGAGCCGTCGACCTCCGAGCGCTCCGCGCCGATCCGCTCGAAGGGCAGGAACACGTCGTCGAGCCGGTCGGCGGGGATGCCCCGGCCGGTGTCGGACACCTCGATGCGCAGCCAGCCGTGCGGGGCCGGCAGGCGCGGCGGCGCCTCGGTGGTCAGCTCCGCCCAGGCGATGCGGACCTCGCCGCCGTCGCGGTTGTACTTCACCGCGTTCGACAGCAGGTTGACCAGCACCTGCTTGAGCCGCTGCCGGTCGGCCACCACCGGGCGCCCGGCCGCGTCGCCGCGGGTGCGCAGCGCGACCCGGCGGCGGGCGGCGTCGGCGCGGACCAGCTCCAGGCTTTCGCGGGCGGTGTCGTCCAGCGTCACCGGCTCCATCGACATCGACAGCCGGCCGGACTCGATCCGGGACACGTCCAGGGCGTCGTTGATGAGGGCGAGCAGGTGCCGGCCGGCCCGGGCGATCATCGTCAGGTTCTCCGCGTCCTCGCCCTGCAGTTCGGCGTACTCCAGCAGCTGGGTGAAGCCGAGGATCGCGTTGAGGGGCGTGCGCAGCTCGTGTGACATGCGGGACAGGAACTCGCTCTTGGCGCGGCTGGCCCGCTCGGCGATGTCGCGGGCGTGCTCGGCCTCGTCGCGGGCCTGCTCGGCCGCCTCCCGGGCGGCCTGCACGTGCGCCTCGGCGGCCTTGCGCTCGCTCACGTCGTGCAGCACGCCGGAGAAGCCGGCCAGGTCGCCCTCCGCGTCGAACACGGCGCGGCCCTTGACCTCCATCCAGCGCACGTCGCCGCCCTGGGCGAGGAAGCGCACCTCGCGCACACCGGGCGTGCCGGCCATCGCGGCGGCCATGTGCTCCATCGCGAGGGCGCGGTCGTCGGGGTGCACGTTGGCGAGCGGGTCGGCGCCGACGGTGTTGGCGACCGGGTTGCCGGTCAGCTCGTACCACGCCTTGTTCACGTAGGACAGCGTGCCGTCGGGGCCGATGCGCACGATGACGTCGCCGACCTCGTCCAGCACCGAGCGGTACCGCAGCTCGGAGGCCTCCAGCCCGGCGATGGCGCGCTGCGCGGCGATCGCGCTCGCGCACAGCTCCCCGAACGGGGCCAGCAGCTCCTCGATGCCCTCCGGCCAGCCCGCGTGCCCGTCCAGGCCCTCGAACCGGGCGGCGCCGATGAGCCGGTCGGCCACCCGCAGCGGCACCAGCACGACGTGCTGCGAGCCGTCGCCGGCGAACCAGCGGTGGGCGGGGCCGGGCTCGTGCACCGCCTCCAGCGGCACGGTGCGCCGCTCGGCGGGCAGCGGGTCGATGCCCGGGGCCCGCCACTCCTGGCTGACCTCGAGCTGCCGGTGCCCGGGCGTGATGCGCCACAGCGACGCCCGGTCGCCGCCGACGACGGCGCCGACGTCGGCGAGCGCGCGGCCGAGCGCGGCGTCGACGTCGTGCGGGGCGAGGTGGACGAAGCCGATCGCGAGCCGGGCCAGCAGCGCGCTGAACTCGGCGCGCTCGTCGGCGGTGATCGGGCGCGGATGGTGTACCGAAGGCCGGAAGACGCTGGTCACGGTCGACTCAATCGACCAGCGCGGGGCGAATCTGAACACGGCGTGGCGATATTCACACGCCGGTGGGCTCAACCGGGCGCGCGAGAGGACCGATGGGGGGTCATTGCCGCGGCCGCGGGGGCCGCGGCAGCCGCCCGTGGAGGGGATCGCATGGCCAAGGCCGACGAGGTTCTGCAGGCGTTCGACGAGGTCATTTCCGATGGGGTACGCCGGGGTATGCTGCACAACGTCGCGGAGGACGAGCGGCTGGACGGCCGGCTGGTCACCCTCGGCGGGCGGCCGGTGGTCAACTTCGGCTCGTGCAGCTACCTGGGGCTGGAGACGCATCCGGCGCTGCGCGCGGGCGTGGTCGACGCGGTCGAGCGCTACGGCACCCAGTTCTCCTCGTCGCGGGCCTACCTGTCGGCGCCCGGCTACGCCGAGGCCGAGGCGGAGCTCGCGGCGCTGTTCGGCCGCCCGGCGATCCTCACGCCGAGCACCACGATGGGGCATCTCGCCGCCCTGCCGACCGTGGTCGGCTCCGACGACGTGCTGCTGCTCGACCACCAGGTGCACCACAGCGTGCAGACCGCGGCGAAGCTGGTCCAGGCCCAGGGCGCCCGGGTCGAGCTGGTGCCGCACAGCGACCTGCGCACGGTGCGGCGGCGCATCGAGGAGCTGCGCCGGTCCCACCGCCGGATCTGGTATGCCCTGGACGGCCTCTACAGCATGTACGCCGACTTCGCCCCGTTCGAGGAGCTCGACGCGCTCGTCGCCGAGCACGGTCAGCTGTGGCTCTACGTCGACGACGCCCACGCCTTCTCCTGGACCGGCCGGCACGGGCGGGGCCGGGCGCTGGACGCCCTCGACCCGGCCACTCTGGAGCGCAGCGTCGTCGCCGGCTCGCTGAACAAGTCCTTCGCCGCGGCCGGCGGCGCGGTCACGTTCCCCGACGCGGAGCTGCGCCGGCGGGTGTTCACCGTCGGCGGCCCGCTGATCTTCTCCGGCCCGGTCCAGCCGCCGATGCTCGGCGCGGTCCTGGCCAGCCTCCGGCTGCACCGCACGCCGGAGGTCGCCGCCCGGCAGGAGCGGCTGCTGGACGTGATCCGGCTGTTCAACCGGCTCGCCGCCGAGCGGGCGCTGCCGGTGGTGAGCCTGAGCGAGGCGCCCATCCGCTGCGTCGGGGCGGGCCGGCCGCAGGTGGCCTACAACCTGACCGGCCGGCTGCGCGACGCGGGCTACTTCGTCGACACGGCCACCTTCCCGGCCGTGGTCGCGAAGCGCTCCGGCGCGCGGATCGCGCTGACCGCCCACCACACCGACGAGGACGTCGCCGGGCTGGTGGACGCGCTCGCCGACGCCCTGCCCCGGGCCCTGGCCGAGGAGGGCGACAGCGTGGAGACGCTGCGCCGGGCGTTCCACCGGCAGCTGGCCGGCCGCCCGATCGGCGCGCCGGAGCAGCCGCTCGTACAACGCCAGCCGTTGTTCCTCGAGCACCACACCACGATCACCGCGATCGAGCGCGGCGAGTGGGACGCCATGCTCGGCGGCCGCGGCGCCTTCGACTGGCAGGGCCTGCGCGCGCTGGAGGACGCCTTCGGCCAGGTCCGGGACCTGCAGCCGGAGCACCGCTGGCGGTTCCACTACTGGCTCGTGCGCGACCCCGCGGCCGGCGGCCGGCCGGTCGCCGCGACGTTCTTCACCACGGCCGTGTGGAAGGACGACATGCTCGCCGCGCCGCACGTGTCGGCCGAGATCGAGCGGCGGCGGGGCGCCGACCCGCGGTACCTCACCTCGACCATGCTCGGCATGGGCTCGCTGCTCAGCGAGGGCGACCATCTCTACCTGGACCGCACCCGCGACTGGCGGGCGGCGCTGCGGCTCATCCTGGCCGCGGCCCGGGCCGAGGAGGACGCGGCGGGCGCGGCCGGCGTCGTGCTGCGCGACCTGCCCGACGGCGATCCCGAGCTGCACGAGGTGCTGCTCGGCGAGGGATTCGCCCGCGTGCCGTCGCTGGACACCTGGACCCGCCCGATCGACTTCGCCGACGACGAGCAGTTCCTGGCCGGGCTGCCCAAGAAGGCGCGGTACCACCAGCGGGTGAACGTGCTGGCCTGGGAGGACCGCTACGACGTGCGCCGCTACCCGGGCGGCAGCCCCGAGGCGGCGCTGCTCGGGCCGCGGGAGCGCGACCACCTGTACCGGCTGTACCGCAACGTGCACGCCCGCAGCCTCGAGCTCAACGTGTTCCCGCTGCCCCGGCGGCTGCTCGACGCGCTGCTGCACCGGCCGGGCTGGGAGCTGGTCGCGCTGTCGCTGCGCGAGGCGCCGGCCGAGGGCCCGGTCGCGTTCGCGATGCAGCACATCGGCGCCGACCACGTGCAGCCGCTCTTCGTCGGCCTGGACTACCGGTACGTCGCCAGCCACCACGCCTACCAGCAGACGCTGTGGCAGGCGGTGCGCAGCGCCCAGCGGCACGGCGCCGGCCGGGTGTTCTACGGCATGAGCGCGGACCTGCAGAAGGCCCGGTTCGGCGCGGTCCGGGAGAAGCGCTGGGTGTACCTGCAGTCGACCGACGGCTACCAGCTCGACGTGGTGCACCAGCTCGGCGAGCAGCTCGCCGTCCCGGCCGCGTGAAGTAACCGGCAATGTCGACCTAATTAGTGGACAAAATCGGGTTCGATCGGCAAACTGCTCTGCATGGACCCACTGTTGGCGTTCGCCGGGCTCGGGGTCGGCGTCGTGGTCGGGCTGACCGGCATGGGCGGCGGCGCGCTGATGACGCCGATCCTCGTGCTGTTCTTCGGGGTGCCGCCGCTGGCGGCCGTGTCCAGCGACCTGGCGGCCAGCGCGGTCATGAAGCCGTTCGGCGGGTTCGTGCACGCCCGGCGCGGCAGCGTCAACTGGGGGCTGGTGCGGTGGCTGTGCCTGGGCAGCGTGCCCAGCGCCTTCCTCGGCGTGCTGCTCATGCGGGCGATCGGCGACGGGGACCGGGTCCAGGACGTGGTGCGCGTCGCGCTCGGCGTGGCGCTGCTGCTGGCCGTGGCCGGACTGATGATCAAGGCGTACCGCAAAGACGAGACGGGAGGCGCGGGGGCGGCCCCGGCCATTCGGGTCCGGCCCGTGCCGACGCTGCTGCTGGGCGCGCTCGGCGGGCTGGTGGTCGGCATGACCTCGGTCGGGTCCGGTTCGCTGATCATCGTGATCCTGCTCGCGCTGTATCCGGCGCTGCGCCCGCGGGACCTGGTCGGCACCGACCTGGTGCAGGCCATCCCGCTGGTGCTCTCCGCGGCGCTCGGGCACGCGCTCTTCGGCGACCTGCAGCTCGACCTCGCCGCGGCGGTGCTCATCGGGTCGGTGCCGGGCGTGCTGATCGGGGCGCGGCTGTCCGCCCGGGCGCCAGCCGGCGCGGTGCGGGCGGCGCTGATCGTGGTGCTCCTGGCCAGTTCGCTGAAGCTGTTCGAGGTGCCGACGGATCTCGTGCTGCTGCTCGTCGCCCTGGCCACGGCCGTCGCGGTCGCCGAAGGGGTGAGGCGGCGGGGCCGGACATCCGGGCAAGCTCGGGGCGGCGCGGACGAGCCGGCCCGGGAAGGGGCAGAATCAGGCAGTGGAGTGGTACCACGCTGACTCGCTAGGAGTTTCCTGATGCCTCGGCTCAACCATCTACCCGAGTGGTCTGCGCTGGCCAAGCACCGCGCGGAGCTCGGCGAGGTGCACCTGCGCGACCTGTTCGCCGAAGACCCCGACCGGGGCAGCCGCTACTCGGTGCAGGTCGGCGACCTCTACCTCGACTACGGCAAGCAACTGGTCACCGACGAGACCCTCCGCCTGCTGCAGGACCTCGCGGCCGCGCGCGGCGTCTTCGAGCTGCGCGACGCGATGTTCCGCGGTGAGAAGATCAACTTCACCGAGCACCGGGCGGTGCTGCACGTCGCGCTGCGGGCGCCGCGCGACGCCGAGATCATCGTCGACGGCGAGAACGTGGTGCCCAAGGTGCACGCGGTCCTCGACCGGATGGCCGCGTTCGCCGACCGCATCCGGTCCGGGGAGTGGACCGGCTACACCGGCGAGCGGATCACCACCGTCGTCAACATCGGCATCGGCGGCTCCGACCTGGGCCCGGCGATGGCCTACGAGGCGCTGCGCGCCTACACCGACCGCTCGCTCACCTTCAAGTTCGTCTCCAACGTCGACCCGGCCGACCTGCACGAGGCGGTGCACGACGCCGACCCGGCCCGCACGCTGTTCATCGTGTCGTCCAAGACATTCACCACAATCGAGACGATCACCAACGCCACGGCCGCGCGCACGTGGCTGCTCGACGCGCTCGGCGATGACGCCGCGGTGGCCAAGCACTTCGTCGCCGTGTCGACCAACGCCGGCGAGGTCGCCAAGTTCGGCATCGACACGACGAACATGTTCGAGTTCTGGGACTGGGTCGGCGGGCGCTACTCCTACGACTCCGCGATCGGCCTGTCGCTCATGATCGCGCTCGGGCCGGACGGGTTCCGCGCCATGCTCGACGGGTTCCACAGCATGGACGAGCACTTCCGCACGGCTCCCCCGGAGTACAACGCGCCGCTGATCCTGGGCCTGCTCGGGATCTGGTATCGGGACTTCCACGACGCCCAGACGCACGCCGTGCTGCCGTACAGTCACTATCTGTCGCGTTTCACGGCCTATCTGCAGCAGCTCGACATGGAGTCCAACGGCAAGTCCGTCGACCGCGACGGCAGGCCGGTCGAGTGGGCCACCGGCCCGATCGTGTGGGGTACCCCCGGCACCAACGGCCAGCACGCGTACTACCAGCTCATCCACCAGGGCACCGCGCTCATCCCGGCCGACCTGCTCGGCTTCGCCAGCCCGCTCGCGGAGCTCGGTGAGCTGGCCGGCCAGCACGACCTGCTGATGGCCAACCTGTTCGCGCAGGGCCAGGCGCTCGCCTTCGGCAAGACCGCGGAGCAGGTCGCCGCGGAGGGCGTGGCCGAGGCCGAGGTGCCGCACCGCACCTTCCGGGGCAACCGCCCGACGACCACGATCCTGGCGAACGAGCTGACGCCGGCGGTGCTCGGCCAGCTCATCGCGCTCTACGAGCACAAGGTCTTCGTGCAGGGCGCCATCTGGAACATCGACTCGTTCGACCAGTGGGGCGTGGAGCTGGGCAAGGTCCTCGCCAAGCGGATCGAGCCCGCGCTCACCGCCGCCACGCCCGACCTGTCCGCGCTGGACTCCTCGACGTCGTCGCTGGTCGGCAGGTACCGCGCGCTGCGCGGCCGCTGAGCCGCTCCCCCGGCGCGGGGCGGCACCTGGCCGCTCCGCGCCGACGTATGGTCGACTGGTGATCAAGGACGCCGACCTGCGCTCGATGACGCCTGAGGAGCGGGCCCACCTGGCCCGGCGGCTGGCCGTGCTGGCGCCGCCGGTCACCGACCGGCCGCCCGCGGTGGCGGAGCGGGCCCGGCGCCGGTTCGTCATCGTGATCGGGGTGGCCAGCGCGCTGCTGATCCCGTGGGTGGCGGTGCTGGCCGCGACGCTGCCGCCGCGGTACCTCGCGGGACACTGGCGGGCCACCTGGGTCGGCTTCGACATGGCCGTCGCCGCGACGCTGGGCCTCACCGCCTGGGCCGCCCTGCGCCGCCGGCAGATCATGATCCTGTTATCGGTGGTGAGCGGGACGCTGCTGGTGGCGGACGCGTGGTTCGACCTGATGACCGCCGCCGGCCCGGACCGGTGGGTCAGCCTGGCCACGGCCCTGATCGTCGAGCTGCCGCTGGCCGGCTGGCTGTACTTCGCCTCCCACCATCTGGTGCTGCTGAGCATGCGCCGCGTGCTCATCCTGTCCGGCCAGTCCCCCGACGTCTCCCTGTGGCGGCTGTCGCTGTTCGGCGTCCCTCCGCACCGCTCACGGCCGGCGGTCCACCAGCACTGAGGCGGCGGCGGTGTCGACCCGCAGGGCGTAGCGGTCGGCGGCGGCGTCCCAGCCCTGGCCGGCGATCGTCGTGCCGCCGGTGAGGTTCTGCCTGGTCTGGTCGTCGACGCGCGCCTCGCCGATCGTGCCGGTCGCGCCCAGGGTCAGCTGCGCCGGGGGGCCGGCGGGAGCGTGCACGGCCAGGCGCCCGACGCCGCCGACGTGGATGGCGAGGGTACCTTCCGGCTTCGGCACGGTGACCTCGAGCTCCTGGACGCCGGCCTGCACGTCGACGCCGGCGAGCCGGCCGCCGGCGAAGTCCACGACCTGGCGCAGCCCGCCGCCGGCCAGGGTGAGCTGCCAGCGGACGGTGTCGTTGAGGTACACGTGCACGGTCGCCTGGCCGGCGATCTCGGTGCCGTTGAGCCGCAGGCGGATCGTGTCGGCGGCCTCCTCGGCGATCGGCTCGACTTTGCTGCCGGGCAGGGTCGAGGCGCGGTACAGCAGGTCGCCGAGCGGCTCGCTGTGGATGATCACCGACTCGACGCCGCTGACCACCTCCAGCCGGGCCGACTGCCGGCCGCCGAGCGCGCCCTCGACGCTGTGCACCGTCTCGTGGACCGGGGGCGGCGGGTCGGCCCGGCGGGTGGCGATGACCAGCCCGGCGAGCACCAGGACCACGGCGGCGAGACCGACGACGAACCGTTTCCTCACCTGGAGTACCCCTTCGAAACGACGATGCGGTGCCCGCACCCGGCAGGCGCGGGCACCACGCCGGAACCCGGCCGGATCAGGGACTGGTGCAGGTCAGCGCCGGCGCCGTCGCGGGCGCGGTGCCGGTCGCGTTGAAGCCGAACGACGTGCTGGCGCCCGGGCCGAGCACCCGGTTCCAGTCGACGTTCGTGACGGCCACGTTGGGCGGCTGGCCGGTGAGCGTGCCGTTCCAGGGCGCGCCGTCGAAGCCCTGCCCGCCGGTGTACGTCCAGCGCACGGTCCAGCCGTTGAGGGTCGGCGAGCCGTTGTTCTTGACGGTCACCTCGCCCTGGAAGTGCCCGGCCCAGCTGATGTCGTTGGTCTTCCACGTGGCCGTGCAGCCGCCGCCACCGGTCGGGGGCGGCGACGAGGAGCGCGACGGCGACGGGGAGACCGACCGGGACGGCGACGGCGACACCGACCGCGAGGCGGACGGCGACACCGACGGCGAGCCCGGGACCGACCGGGACGGCGAGGCGCTGGGCTGGCTGCCGCCGACGCCGGTCACCTCGCCGTGCCCGCCGTCGAAGACGACGTCGGAGCAGCTGAAGAAGTTCTCCTGGCTGTCCGAGCGGACCCACTGGATGTAGAGGATGTGCCGGCCGGTCTTGCCCGCCGGCAGCGTGGTGTCCCAGTAGTAGTAGTTGAAGCCGCCCGGCCCGCCGGACTGCGGCGGGTCGGTCGCGCTCCAGAACGGCTCGAGGTCGCCCCAGGCGAGCGGGGTGAGCGGGTTCCAGCCGTCCTTGGTGATGTACATGTGGAACGTGCCGGGGTGTGCGGCCCAGTTGCTGTAGTGCAGCTGGATCGTGGACCCGGCGGTGAGGTGCGTGGTCGGCCAGTCGGTGCGCGCGGCGTTGTAGGCGGCGTACTTCGTGGTGCCGCCGCCGCAGATCTGCCCGTCCGGGATGAAGCCGGTGGTGCGCCCGCCGGCGTCGGAGCGCAGCACGCCGAACCAGTCGTAGAGCGGCTGCTGGCCGCCCTGCGCGACGGCGTCGGCGCAGGCCGGGTTGGTCGGGATGATCTGCCCGTTGGCCCGCAGGCCGTCGACGTAGCACAGGTAGGTGCGGCTGCCGGGCACGAGCGCGACGCCGTGCGCCCGGGCCGGTCCGGGCGCGACGAGCACCGCCGCGGCGAGCGCCGCCACCGCGGCCACGGCCGCCGGCAGGGCGCGTCTGGAGAGTGTTGCCAAGGTCGGGTACCTCCAAAGTCAGGGGCGCGGCACGGTCGCTCGGCTCCCACGAGGTAGCCGCAGTGTCCGCACCGCCGCCCCGACCTGGCAAACATGATCTTGAATGTATGCGTGGCGGCCGTGAAACTTACCGGGGCAGCACGCCCAGGAGGGTGGCGGTCAGGGCCAGCTTCAGCGAGTCCTCCAGCTCCAAGTGGAAGCGGGCCAGGTCGGGCTCGGCCTGGTACGCCGCCTGCAGGCTGGGTGGGGGTGTGCTGTACGCCGACAGCGCGCCGGCGACGAGCAGGGTCTGCAGGCTGAACAGTGCCGCGTTCTCGCCCAGCTCCGGCAGGTACTGCTGGAGCAGGGCGGTCATGGTCGCCAGGCGGTCCAGGGAGGCGCGCTTGTAGCGTGCCACGACCTCGACGGAGACGTTGTGCTCCAGGACGCTGCCCTGTGCGCCGAAGAGGTCGCACAACACCCCCCGGCCGGAGAGTGAGCGGCCGAGGATCCCGGCCACCGCGGCCGCCCGCTCGGCCATGGGGAGATGCTCGTCGATGCCGGCGGCGAGCTCGCCGGCCAGTTCGGTCAGCCACTCCCGCAGGAAGTGGTCCAGCAGTTCCAGCAGCACCGCCTCGCGGGACTCGAAGTAGCGCAGCACGTTCGGCTTCGCCAGGCCGACCCGGCGGCTGAGCTCGTTCAGGGTGACCGCGGCCACGGGCATCTCGTCGAGCATCGCCGACGCAATGTCGAGGATCGCCCGCCGGCGGATCTCCCGCTGCTCTTCGGTCCGCGCCCGCTGGAACGTCACGATCACCAGCCTAACTTACGTACCTGCGGTACGTTGACAACGTACCGAAAGTACTTTAACGTCGTCAACACAAGATACCTTCGGTACGTTAGCCGGTTGGGAGCCTGACATGAGCGAGCAGTGGACGACAGCGAACATCCCGGACCAGCGCGGGCGGGTGGCCGTGGTGACCGGGGCCAACACCGGACTGGGGTACGAGACCGCCAAGGCGCTCGCCGAGCACGGGGCGTCCGTGGTGCTCGCCGTGCGCAACGTCGAGAAGGGCGAGCAGGCCGCGGCCCGCATGACCGGCGACGTGACCGTGCAGGCGCTGGACCTGACCTCGCTCGACTCCGTCCGGGCCGCGGCGGCGGCGCTGCGGTCCCGGCTCGACCGGATCGACCTGCTGATCAACAACGCCGGCGTGATGTACACCCCGAAGCAGACCACCCGGGACGGCTTCGAGCTGCAGTTCGGCACCAACCACCTCGGCCACTTCGCGCTCACCGGGCTGCTGCTGGACCTGATGCTGCCGGTGCCCGGCTCGCGCGTGGTGACGGTCAGCAGCACCGGCCACCGCATCCGGGCCGCGATCCACTTCGACGACCTGCAGTGGGAGCGGTCGTACAGCCGGGCCGGCGCCTACGGTCAGTCCAAGCTGGCCAACCTGATGTTCACGTACGAGCTGCAGCGCCGGCTCGCCGCGCACGGCACCACCGTCGCGGTGGCCGCGCACCCCGGCCTGTCCAGCACCGAACTCGCCCGCAACACCCCCGCGGCCCTCCGGCTTCCGCTCACCTGGCTCGCGCCGCTGATCACCCAGACGCCGGCGATGGGCGCGCTGCCGACCCTGCGCGCCGCCACCGACCCCGGCGCGCTCGGCGGCCAGTACTACGGTCCCGGCGGACGCAACGAGGTCATGGGCCACCCCCGGCTGGTCACCTCCAGCCCGGAGTCGTACGAGGTGGCCGTCCAGCAGCGGCTGTGGGCCGTCTCCGAACACCTCACCGGCGTGAAGTTCCCCGTCGTTCAGCCCAAGCAGAACTCGTTTCCCTCCGGATCGGCCATCACGATCTAGCCCACGCTGGTAGGAGGCGCCGGCTCGCCGCGGCAGTCATCGTCGGTGAGGAAGACCTGGGCCACGTTCCCGGTCATGGTCGCCAGGTCGGCCTCGCCCGCCGGTAGGCGGCCAGGTCGCCGCGGCCGGCGTCGAAGGCGTCGTAGACACGCGCGAGACGCGGGTGGGCGAAGATCGCATCCGGCACCCGGCGACCATATTGCGGATGCGCGGCGATGGTCCATTGGGTACCAATGTCCGCATGCCGCAGTTGCGCCCGCCGACGGTACGCGTGCACCGATCCTTCGTCGCCGCCATGGCGGAGTTCCGCGCCGAGGGCCGCGGCGGGCCGGCCGACATCAGCGCGATCGCCGGCGAGCTCCGCGAGTTCGGCCCGCACTGGTCGGCCCCGGAGTCCTTCCGCACCTTCGTCGAGCACCTGCACGCCCAGGCGCGCGAGGACTCCCCCCGCCCCGAGGGCCACGTGCCGGCGACGACGCTGTGGCTGATCGACGGCGACGAGTACCTCGGCCGCGTCGGCATCCGGCATCGCCTGACCCCGAGCCTGCTGGAGGTCGGCGGTCACATCGGCTACGACGTTCGCCCGTCCGCCCGCCGCCGCGGCCACGGCACCGCCATGCTGCGCGCCGCGCTGCCGGTCGCCCGCCGGCTGGGCATCGACACCGCCCTGCTCACCTGCGACGCCACGAACACCGCCTCCCGCAAGGTGATCGAGGCCAGCGGCGGCGTCTTGGAGGACCAGCGCGGCGACAAGCTGCGCTTCTGGCTGCCGACCGCCTGACTCCGGCCGCGTAGTGTTCCTCGCGTGGAGGCGCGCAGGAGGCAGGCCGCCCGCCCGGTGCGGCGGGTCGAGCGGGATCCGGGCGCCGAATGGGACGCGGACGCGTGGTGGGCCCGCATTCCCGCCGTCCGCGCGGTGCTGGACGCGGGGCTGGACCTGCCGGCCGGCGTGACGTTCCTCGTCGGCGAGAACGGTTCGGGAAAGTCGACGCTGATCGAGGCGCTGGCGCAGGCCTACGGCCTCAACGTGGAGGGCGGCTCGCGGGCCGCGATGCACCGCACCCGGCCCACCGAGTCGCCGCTGGGCGCGGCGCTGCGCCTCGTGCGCAGCCCGGGCGGCCGGGGCGACGCGTACTTTCTGCGCGCGGAGACCACGCACGGCCTCTACACCTACCTGGAGGCGCTGCCCGACTCGCCCGACTCGGATCTGCACGAACGCAGCCACGGCGAGGGATTCCTGGCCGTGCTGGAACGCAAGCTCGCCCGGCCGGGCTTCTACCTGCTCGACGAGCCGGAGGCAGCCTTGTCGTTCACCTCCACCCTGAGCCTCATGTCCCGCCTGGCGGCCTTGGCCGAGGCCGGGGCGCAGATCGTGGTGGCCACCCACTCCCCGGTGCTGACCGCCCTACCGGCCGCGACCCTGCTGGAACTCGGCGAGCACGGCATCCGGACGACGGCGTGGCCGGACCTGGCCGTCGTGGACCACTTCCGCGCGTTCCTCGAGCGGCCCGACCGGTACCTGCGACACCTGCTCCACTGATGCGCGCGGATCACGTCCCGCCGCTGCCGTACGGGCGCGTGAGGATCTCCAGGTTGTGCCCGTCCGGGTCGTCGAAGTACACACCACGACCGCCGTCGCGGTGGTTGATCTCCTGCGGGTGATCGTGATGCGGATCGGCGTAGTAGGCGACCCCGGCCCGCTGGATCCGGCCGAAAACGGCGTCGAACTCGTCCTCCGTGACCAGGAACGCGTAGTGCTGCGG
This sequence comes from Dactylosporangium sp. CA-092794, assembly GCF_050948465.1. NCBI lineage: Bacteria > Bacillati > Actinomycetota > Actinomycetes > Micromonosporales > Micromonosporaceae > Dactylosporangium > Dactylosporangium sp. CA-092794. The sequence goes on from NZ_CP192044.1 coordinate 7,438,521, forward strand.
GGTGATGGGCTCGCCGCCGGTGTCCATGAAGTCCAGCGTGACGCCGTTGCTCACCTCGACCGGGACGAAGGGGCCGAAGCGAGGACGCACCGGCAGCCCCAGCATCGTCGCCAGGAACCTGGCTGAGGTCTCCTTTTCCCGGGCCGCGACGATCGTGTGATTGAGTTGTACGGACATGGCCTTGCCTCCCGACTCCTGCGCTACTCCGCATGGGCTACCCCGCGACGACTCCGGAACACCCAGTTCCCGCGACGTCCGTGGACGGCGAGCCGGACATCCGTCGAGTCGCTGACGTACATACCGTCGAGCGCCTGCACTAGATTTGATTGGATACCCCGCTCGACACTGCGTGAGCCCGGAGCGACGCACCCCGCGAGGCGCGGCACATCGACCGGAAGTCTCCGCGATCATGCTGTACCGCCGCCGACACCACCGGTTTTTCATGATCACGGAGCGCTGATGTACCCCCGTGTACCGAAAGTCTCCGGGATCATGGCAAACCCGCGGTGCGCCACCGCGGACATCATGATCACGGAGACATACGTCCGACCCGGCCGCGCAGATCGGAGGTTGCGAACATCGCAGGGCCCGGCAGCTGCCACGCGGCGGCACGACCACGCGGTGATCACCGTCGATATTCCGTTGCGCGGCAGCAGGTCGTGGGGCTGTGCCGGTTGACCTCGCCGGCTGGCTGGGCGGGTCGGACGGCGGGCGGCCGTCGCCGGGCGCCTATGGTGGTGGGCCATGAGCTGGTTCGAGTCGCCGCCGCGGGGCCGGTTGCCGGCCGCGCACAACGATGTCACGCCGGTGTACTGGACCTGCCGGTGGGACTGAGCCCGGCGATCGTCGGCCTGGACGCCGAGGTTCCGCCCGGCGCCGTCGTGGTCGTCATCGACGTCATCCGCGCGTTCACCACCGCCGCGGTCGCGTTCGAGCGCGGCGCGGCGGACATCGTCTGTGTGCCGTCCGTCGACGCCGGCCGGGCGCTGCGGCGGCGGTACCCGGACCGGCTCCTGGTCGGCGAGAGCGGCGGGCGCAGGCCGGCGGACTTCGACCTCGGCAACTCGCCGCTGGAGATGTCGGCGGCGCGGGTCGGGCGGCCGGCGGCTGATCCAGGCGACGTCGAACGGCACGCGCGGCCTCGCCCGCCACCCGCGCGCGGCGGCGCTGCTCGCGGTGTCGGCGCCGAACGTCGCCGCGACCGCCCGCTGGATCGGCGCCAACCATGCCGGTGCCCCGTGCGCGCTGGTGTGCACCGGGGACACCGCCGAGGACCTGGCCTGCGCCCGGTACCTCGCCGGCCTGCTCGGTGGGGCCGGGCCGAGCCCGGCGGATCTGGTCGCGGGCATCCTGGCGGGCGCCGCCGAGCACGCCCGCGGCTACGCCCGCCTTCCCGCGCCGGACCGCGTCGACCTGTCCGGCGACATCCCGTTCTGCCGCGACGTCGACCGGTCCGCGTTCGCCATGGTCGGCGACGTCGGCCCGGACGGCGTCACGCTGGTCACCGTGGCGTGCTGAGGCTCTCGGCGAGGCCGGCGAGCCGGTCGAGGGAGGCCCGCAGCTTGTCCGCGGTGGTCGCCCGGGCGCGGGGAATCCGCTGCTCGTCGGTGAGGTCGGTCCAGTCGTACGTGTGCGTCACCCGCGTGTGCCCCGCGTCGATCGGCTCGAGGACCCACCGCCACAGGTGCCCGAACGGCGGCCGGCCCGGCTCGCTCGGCCGCCACGCGATGCGGCGTTGCTCCTCGAACTCGACCACGTGGTTCTCGCGGACGTTGCCGGTGGTGAGCCCCATGACGAAGACGTCGCCGGCGGCCCGGACCCGATCGGTGGACCGGGCCTCGGCGAGGTTGTCGTTGCCGTCCCAGCGGGGCTGCTGGACCGGGTCGGCGATGAGTTCGAAGATGTCCGCGGCCGGCGCGGCGATGTCGCGGGCGGCGGTCACGATGTGCTCGGGTTCGTGGGGTTGGGTCACCGCCGTATCGAACCACGGCCCGGGCCCCCGAAAGGGGAGCCCGGGCCGGGCGGGGCTCAGTCGACGTCGACCGCGGCGGCGGCGAACTGGGCCGAGTAGAGGCGGGCGTAGGCGCCGCCCGCGGCGAGCAGGGAGTCGTGGGTGCCCTGCTCGACGATCGAGCCGTGCTCCATCACCAGGATCAGGTCGGCGTCGCGGATGGTGGACAGGCGGTGGGCGATGACGAAGCTCGTCCGGCCCGCGCGCAGGGTGCTCATCGCGCGCTGGATGAGCACCTCGGTGCGGGTGTCGACGGAGCTCGTGGCCTCGTCCAGGATCAGGATCGTCGGCTCGGCCAGGAAGGCGCGGGCGATCGTGATGAGCTGTTTCTCGCCCGCGCTGACGCCGGCGCCCTCCTCGTCGATGACCGTGTCGTAGCCGTCGGGCAGGGTGCGCACGAACCGGTCGGCGTGGGCGGCCTCGGCGGCGGCGGTGATCTTCTCCTGGGTGGGCTGGTCGGCGCCGTAGGCGAGGTTCTCCGCGATGGTGCCCTGGAACAGCCACGTGTCCTGCAGCACCATGCCGATCTGTTCGCGCAGCTCGTCGCGGGTCATCGTGGCGATGTCCACGTCGTCGAGCAGGATCCGGCCGCCGGTCAGGTCGTAGAACCGCATGATCAGGTTGACCAGGGTGGTCTTGCCGGCGCCGGTGGGGCCGACGATGGCGACCGTCTGGCCCGGCTCGACGCTCAGCGACAGGTCCTCGATGAGCGGCTCGCCGGGCTTGTAGCGGAACGAGACGTGCTCGAACGTGACCTTGCCGCGCACCTGCTCCGGGCGGGCCGGGTCGGCCGGGTCGGGGCTCTGCTCGGGGGCGTCGAGCAGCTGGAAGACCCGCTCGGCGGAGGCGATGCCGGACTGCACCAGGTTGGCCATGCTGGCGACCTGGGTCAGCGGCTGGGAGAACTGCCGGGAGTACTGGATGAACGCCTGGACGTCGCCCAGCGTCATCGCGCCCGAGGCCACGCGCAGGCCGCCGACGACGGCGACGAGCACGTAGTTGATGTTGCCGATGAACATCATCGCGGGCTGGATGAGGCCGGAGATGAACTGGGCCCGGAACGCCGAGTTGTAGAGCGCGTCGTTGTGCTCGGCGAAGGTCTGGGCGGCCTCCTGCTGCCGGCCGAAGATCTTCACCACCGAGTGGCCGGTGAACATCTCCTCGATGTGGCCGTTGAGCCGGCCGGTGCTGGCCCACTGCTTGACGAACTGCGGCTGGGAACGTTTGCCGATGCGGGTCGTGACGAACACCGACACCGGCACGGTGATCAGCGCGATGACGGCGAGCAGCGGCGAGATCCAGAACATCATGACGAGCACGCCGATGATGGTCAGCAGCGAGGTGAGCAGCATGCTCATCGACTGCTGCAGGGTCGTCGCGATGTTGTCGGTGTCGTTGGTGGCCCGGGAGAGCACCTCGCCGCGCGGCTGCTCGTCGAAGTAGGACAGCGGCAGCCGGGACAGCTTGTCCTGCACCTGCTCGCGCAGCCGGAAGACGGTGCGCTGCACCACGACGGTGGTGAGCCGGGCCTGTAGCAGGCCGAAGACCCAGGCGAAGAGGTACACCACCGCGACCCACAGCAGCACCTGCGTCAGCCGGTCGAAGTCGATGCCCCGGCCGGGCACGAGGTTGTCCATGCCGTTGACCAGGTCGGCGAAGGAGTCCTGGCCCTGGGCGCGCAGCGCCTCCACGGCCTGCTGCTTGGTCGTGCCGGCCGGGATCCGCTTGGAGATGATGCCCTCGAAGATGACGTCGGTGGCGTGGCCGAGCAGCCGCGGGCCGGTGACCGACAGCCCGACGCTGGCCACGCCGAACACGACGATCGCGGCGACGACGAGCCGGTCGGGGGCGAGCATCTTGAGCAGCCGTTTGGCGGAGCCCTTGAAGTCCTCCAGCTTCGCCGGGGGGCCGCCGGCCATCATCATCCGGCCGGGGCCGAAGGCCGGGCCGCCGCCGGGGCGGGCGGCGCCGCCCGCGGGGCGATTGGGTGCCGTCATGCCGCCGCCTCCTGCTCGGTGAGCTGGGACAGGACGATCTCGCGGTAGGTGGCGTTGTCGTCCATGAGTTCGTGGTGGGTGCCGCTGCCGACGACCCGGCCCTCGTCGAGCACGACGATGCGGTCGGCGTCGCGGATGGTGCTGACCCGCTGGGCGACGATGACGATCGTGGCGCCGGCGATCCCGGTGCGCAGCGCCTCGCGCAGGGCCGCGTCGGTGGCGTAGTCCAGGGCCGAGAACGAGTCGTCGAACAGGTAGATCTCGGGCCGGGCGACCAGGGTGCGGGCGATCGCCAGGCGCTGGCGCTGCCCGCCGGAGACGTTGGTGCCGCCCTGGGCGATCGGCGCGGCGAGGCCCTCGGGCATGGCCCGCACGAATCGGGCCGCCTGGGCGACCTCGAGGGCCTGCCACAGCTCGTCGTCGGTGGCGTCGGGCCGGCCGTAGCGCAGGTTGCTGGCGACGGTGCCGGAGAACAGGTACGGCTTCTGCGGGACCATGCTCACGGTCCGGGCCAGCAGCGCGGGGTCGAGCTCGCGCACGTCGACGCCGTCGACGAGGACCGTGCCGCCGGTGGCGTCGAACAGCCGCGGGACGAGGTTGAGCAGGGTCGTCTTTCCCGCGCCGGTACTGCCGATGATCGCCGTCGTCTGGCCCGGGTGCGCGATCAGGTCCACGCCCGCGAGGACGGCCGACTCGGCGCCCGGGTAGTGGAACGACACGCCGCGCAGCTCGAGCTCGCCGTGCACGGCGACGCTGGTCACCGGCGCCGCCGGCGGGTGGACGCTGGACTCGGTGTCCAGCACCTCCTGGATGCGTTCGGCGCACACCTCGGCCCGCGGGATCATGACGAACATGAACGTCGCCATCATCACCGACATGAGGATCTGCATGAGGTAGCTCAGGAACGCGGTCAGCGCGCCGATCTCCATGCCGCCGCTGTCGATGCGCTGCGCGCCGAACCACAGCACGCCGATGCTGGAGGCGTTGAGCACGAGCATGACGGTGGGGAACATCAGCGCCATGAGCCGGCCGGTGGCGAGCGCGACGTCGCGCAGCTCGGCGTTGGTCTGCTCGAACCGGCGCCGCTCGTGCTCGTCGCGGACGAACGCGCGGATCACCCGGATGCCGCTGATCTGCTCGCGGATGACCCGGTTGACCAGGTCGATGCGCACCTGCATGAGCCGGAACAGCGGCCGCATCTGTATCACGATGAGCGCGATGAGGCCGATGAGCACCGGGGTGACCACGAGCAGCAGCCCGGACAGCGGCACGTCCTGGTTGAGGGCCAGGATGATGCCGCCGACGCACATGATCGGCGCCGAGACCATCAGCGTGAACGTCATCAGCACCAGCATCTGGACCTGCTGGATGTCGTTGGTGCTGCGGGTGATCAGCGACGGCGCGCCGAGCTCGCCGACCTCCCGCGCGGAGAGCCGCTGGACCTTGTCGAACAGGCCGGCCCGCACGTCGCGGCCGAGGGCGGAGGCGGTGCGGGCGCCGAAGTAGACCGCGGCGGCCGAGCAGACGATCTGCACCAGCGTGACGGCGAGCATGAACCCGCCGTAGCGCAGGATGTAGCCGGTGTCGCCGGTGACCACGCCGTGGTCGATGATGTCGGCGTTGAGGGTGGGCAGGTAGAGGGTGGCGAGCGTCTGCACCAGCTGCAGCAGCACCACCAGCGTGATCGGCCCGCGGTAGGGCCGCAGGTATGTTCGAAGCAGACGGATGAGCATCGGTCAGGCAACTCCAGGATCGGCGGGACGTTTCAGCAGGCCGTCGAGCAGGACCGCGACGATCTCGTCGGGTGTGAGCAGGCCGTCGTCGGTGGGCAGTTCGCCGCGCACCGCGCTGACCACGAGCGCGAAGAGCAGCCGTGCGGTGGTGTCGGGGCTGCGCCGCAGCTGGTCCCGGTCGGGCTCGATGAGCGCGGTGACGGCCTCGGTGAGGCGGCGGCGGCCCTCCAGCAGCGCGGTGAAGGGCGACTCGTCGGCCGGAACCTGCATGGTGCGGGCGAGCATCATCAGCGGCGCGGAGCCCTCGACCCGGCGGATCAGGATGGCGGCCGCGTCGCTGAGCCGCTCCCGCAGGCCCGCCTGGGGGTCGATCGCCGACAGCGCCCGCAGCACCGGGCCGGCCTCGAAGGCGCTGCGCAGCGCGGCGGAGAGCAGTGACGCCTTGTCGGGGAAGACGCCGAAGATGGTGCCTTCGGCGACGCCGGCGGCCTCGGCGATCTGCCGGGTGGTGACCGCGGCGCCGTGGGTGCGCAGCAGCGGCAGGGTGGCGGCGATGAGCGCGGCCCGCCGCTCGTCGGGCGCGAGGGCCGGCACGCGCCGCCGCCGGGTCTGCTGCTGATTCACGCGCACCACTGTAATGAGCGAGCACTCACTCAGACAACCAGTTTTTCCGAGAGCGAACGGTGCAACCCCGTTGCAACGCTGTGTAGCCGGCCGCGGCTCCTGGGTATACCCACGATGTTGGCAGTGCGAGTGTCGAGGAGGAAAGGCCGCATGAGCGACGTCGACGAGGAAGCCCGGCTGTCGGCCGTGCACAGCTACGGGGTGCTCGGCGCGGCGCGGCCGCCGCAGCTGGACGACCTGGCCCGGCTGGCGGCGTCGGTGTGCGGCACCCCGATGTCGGCGGTCTGCCTCGTCGACCGTGACCGTCAGTGGTTCGCCGGCAAGACCGGGATTGCCGAGGACGAGACGCCCCGCGACATCTCGTTCTGCGCGCAGACCATCCCGGCCCGCGCGCAGCTCGTGGTGCCGGACGCGCGTGCCGACGAGCGCTTCCGGGCGTACCGTAACGTCATCGGCGACCCGCACGTGCGCTTTTACGCCGGATCGCCGCTCATCGACGACGACGGCTACGCGCTCGGCGCGCTCTGCGTCATCGACGACCGGCCCGGCGACCTCGCCCCCGGCCAGCGGGAGGCGCTGGGCACGCTGTCGCGGCAGGCGGCCGGGCACCTGGCGCTGCTGCGCAGCCGGCTGCTGCTGGCCGAGCTCGGCGACGAACTGGCCCGGGCGACCCAGCGGGAGGAGGACCTGGTCGCGACCATCTCCCACGAGCTGCGCACGCCGGTCACGGCGATCCAGGGGTACCTCGAGCTGCTGGCCGAGGACGAGCTGCCGGACGGCTGCCACCGGCTGGTGGAGCCGATCCAGCGCAACGGCCGGCGCCTCGTCGGCATGGTCGAGCACCTGCTCACCGGCGCCCGCCCGGCCGGCGCGCCGCTGCCGCTGCACCGCACCCCGGTCGAGCTGCACGTGCTGCTGGCCGCCGCGGTCCGCTCGTGCGCGCAGCTGGCCGAGCCCCGCGGCGTGGAGGTGGTCGTGGAGCCGGCCACCCAGGCGTCGGTCGTGTCGGTCGACGCGGCCCGGCTGACCCAGGCGGTGCAGCAGCTGGTCCGCAACGCGATCCTGTTCAGCCCGCCCGGCGCCGCGGTCACGGTCCGGGCGGTGTACTCTCCGGCGCCGGCGATCGAGGTCTGCGACGCCGGGGTCGGCATCCCGGCCGACGAGCTGCCGTATGTGTTCCAGCGGTTCTTCCGCGGCCGCCACGCCCGCCGGGAGGCGGTGCCGGGCGTCGGCCTGGGCCTGCACATCGCCCAGGAGGCCGCGGCGGCGCACGGCGGCCGGCTCACGCTGAGCTCGGCCGGCGCCGGCACCACCGCCCGCCTGACCCTGCCCTAGCCGGCGGTGATCGCCCCGGACGGGCAGTTCAGCGCCGCCTCGCGCACCGCGTCGCGCAGCTCCGGCGGCGGGGTCTCGTCGAGCACCACCACCAGGCCGTCCTCGTCGCGCTGATCGAACACCTCGGGCAGGCGCAGCGCGCACTGGCCGGCCCCGACGCAGACGCCGGTGTCCGCGGTGACCTTCATTGTCTCCTCCACCGCCTCACCAGGTGACCGGTACCTCGTCCACGCCGCCGGTGAGCCGGTTCGCGCGGACCTCGATGTCGTCGACCCCGACGGCCAGGCGCAGCCCCGGGAAGCGGCGCAGCAGCGCCGGGAACACGGTGCGCAGCTCGGTGCGGGCCAGGCTGGCGCCGATGCACACGTGCCCGCCGTAGCCGAACGCGAGATGCGGGTTGGGCCGGCGGTGCGGGTCGAACGCGTCGGGCTCGGCGAACACCGTCTCGTCGCGGTTGGCCGAGTTGGCGGAGATGATGACCGCCTCGCCGCGCGCGATCGTGACGCCGCCGACCTCGACGTCGTCGTGCGCGTACCGCAGCAGGCCGAGACCGCCGGGCGCGCTGATGCGCAGGATCTCCTCGACGGTCGGCTGCACCTCCGCGTCGAGGTCCGCGGCGAGACGGTCCCGCCGGCCCGGATCGGCCAGCAGCAGCAGTACCCCCAGATCGATCCGGGTCGACGTGGTCTCGTGCCCGGCGAAGAGCAGCCCGGCGCACAGCCGGGCCAGCTCGTCCTCGGTGAACGTCGGGTCCTGCGCCTGCGCGGCGACCAGGTCGGAGATCACGTCCGGGCCGGGCTCGCGCCGCTTCGCCGCGGCCAGGCCCGCCGTGTAGGCGCGGAACTCGGCCATCGCCGCCTGCGCGTCGGCGCCGCCGTCGATGCGCCCGACCCGCTCGGACAGCCCCCGGAAGTGGCCGCGGTCGGCGTAGGGCACGCCGAGCAGCTCGCAGATGACCAGCACCGGCAGCGGGAAGGCGAGCAGCTCGTGCAGGTTGACCGGCGCGCCGGGGCGCGCGTCGCGGGCCGCCTGCATGTCGTCGAGGCACTGGCCGGTCAGCTCCTCGATCCGCCCGGCCAGCCGGCGCATCCGGGGCGCGGAGAACGCCGGCACCAGCAGCCGCCGCATCCGGGTGTGGTCGTGCTCCTCGGTCTCGTAGTCGCCGGACGGGCCGTCGAGCACGGCGGCGTGCGAGACCCGGGACGCCTGCCGCGGCACGGGATGCGAGCGGCCGAAGCGCCGATCGCCGAATATCTGCCGCGCCTCGGCGTAGGCTGTGACCAGCCAGGCCGGGTCGCCGGCGGGTGTGGTGACCCGGGTCAGCGGCGCCTCGCGGCGCAGCACCCGGTAGAGCGGGGCGATCTCGAGCACGTTGGGCCGGTCGAACGGCAGCCGCGGCGCGGCCTGCGTGGTGGCGGTCATCGGGACACTCCTCCGTCGCGCACCTTCAGCGAAATTCGTCGATGTCTGCGAGGTTACTCACGTGGCGCTCCCGGGTCCAGGCTTGCCGAACATCGCGATCGCGGTCTCACCCGCCAGGGAGGGCCGGGATCTCCTCCCCGGCCCGGGTGTCCGGCCCCCGGCCCCGGGTAGAGCGGCGGCCGTGCTGACGAACCTCGCCCACCTGGACTCGCTGCGGGTCCGCCTAGCCCCACCGGCCGGCGCCGCGCACACCACCTACCGCCTCGACGACGAGCCCGAGGTCGAAGTGGTGTGGACCTACGCCGGGCGGCTGCCCGACGGCAGCTACCTGCCCTGCGGCGGCGGCGAGCGCACCAGCGCCGGCGGCGCCTACAGCCAGGGCGCGTTCAACGCCGACGACATCGCCCGCGCCGCCGTGGTGTACCTGCGGCACTGGCGGGCCACCGGCGCCACCACCAGCCGCACCGCGGCCCGAGGGCTGCTGCGGGCGCTGTGCTTCCTGCAGACCGCCCCGGCCGACGACACCGACCCGCGCGCCGGCAACGTCGTGCTGTGGCAGCAGGCCGACGGCCGGCTCAACGCCAGCGCCGAGCCGGTCGAGGCGCCCGACCCGTCCGACAGCGCCGAGTCGGCCTGGCTGGCCCGCACCATCTGGGCCCTCGGCGAGGGCTACGCCGCCTTCGCCGAGGACGAGCCGCCGTTCGCGGCGTTCCTGCGCGCCCGGCTGCGGCTGGCCACGGCCGCGGTGCGACGGCAGGTGCTGTGCCGCTACGGCCAGTGGCGCCTCGTCGACGACACCGCCACCCCGGCGTGGCTGATCGCCGACGGCGCCGACCTGACCGGCGAAGCGCTGCTCGGCCTGTGCGCCTACACCGCGGCCGGCGACGACGAGGACGCCCGGAAGGTCGTCGAGCAACTCGCCGAGGGCGTCGCCGCGATGCGCACCGGCACCCCGTGGACGTGGCCGTTCGGGGCGGTGCTGCCCTTCGGCCGGTCACGGACCGAATGGCACGGCTGGGCCGGACTGGCCCCGGCCGCCCTGGCCCGCGTCTACGAGGTCTGCGGCGACCTGCCGGCCCGCGACGCCGCCCTGGCCGACGCGGCGTCGTTCACCCCGCACCTGCTCGTCGGCGGCGGCCCCGACAACCTGCGGGTCGCGCTGCCCGGCGCCCGCGAGGCGCTCACCCTCGACGGGGTGCAGCTCGCCTACGGCGCCCACTCGCGGGTCGAGTCGCTGCTGGCCACCGCCCGGGCGACCGGCCGGTCGGCGCTGCGGACCCTGGCCGGGGTGGCCGGGTCCTGGTTCTTCGGCAACAACCCGGCCGGCGCCCCGATGTACGACCCGGCCACCGGCGTCACCTACGACGGCATCGACGTCGACGGCACCGACGGCCCGGACCCGGCCGAGCACCTGGCCCGCGGCACCGTCCACCGCGACGCCGGCGCCGAGTCGACGATCCACGGGCTGCTGACGATGCTCGCCCTGGACGCCGACCCGCACGCGGCGGCGATCGCCCGGATCGCCGAGCCGACCGTCCGCATCGAAGGAGCGGAGATGCACTCGATGGCCCTGGCCGACCCGCTGACCGGCGCCCACCTGACGCTGCTGCGCAGCATGGCCACCAGCACCCGCGCCGCCGACGTGGTCGTGCCCGGCGACGCACCGGCCACGGTCAGCGTCAACGACCCGGCCGGCGAGGAGCTGGAGCACTACGCCACGACCGCCGGCCGCATCCGCGTGCTCGTGGCGGCCGGCGGCTTCACCACGGTCGTCCAACCGGGCGCCGCGGCCGCCTCGGACGTGCCTTGAAGGAGAAGACGCAAGGTCACTGCGGCGTCGGTACCACCACGAGGCGGGCCGCCTGCGGATCGCCCTTGATCCCGCCGACCCCGACCTCGGCGCCGACGGCGACCTGATCGAGCCCGGCCCGCGCCCCGCCCGCCACGACCCGGGTCTGACCGTCCGTGGCCCAGGTGAGCGTGAACCCGTCGGCGGAGCGGACCGTCAGGCCGGCACCGTCCTTGGCGGTCACGCTGCCGCGCTGCACGACCACGGTCCGCGGGCCCGCCTTGGTCTGCACGACCACCTCGCCGTGCAGCACGTGCCGGCGTAGCCGTGGCGTCCGGTGCCCGGCCGGGCCCTGGACGGGCACACCGGTGACGGCGAGGGCGGCGGCCTCGGCGCCGCCCTCGGCCCCGTCGACGCTGACCGTCCGCAGGCCGTCGCCCGGCCGCCGCAGCCCGCACCCGGCCAGGCCGAGCACCAGGCAGCCGCAGAGCAGGACGGTCAGGACACGGTGCTGGTTCATGGCCGGCACTGTCCCGCCCCGCGAGCAGCGCCGGGTCAGCGCAGTGTTCGGGTCCGGTAAGCGCTCGAGTCCAGCAGCCGGAACAGGGTGAGCCACTGCTCGGGCCACACCAGCCCGACGGGCGTGCCGGGGCGCAGGCGCAGCGCCCGGAACGCGGCCGCCACCCGGTCCGGCGGGTGCCGGCGGCCCAGCGAGGCCTGCAGCGATCCGCCGACGCCGCTGAAGCCGAGATGGACCATCCGGCGGTACCGTTGCAGGCTCTGCGGCGGCACGAGCGCCTCCGGCCGGCGGGTGAGCCGCAGGATCCCGCCGTCGACGGAGGGCACCGGCCGGAACGCCTGCCGCGGGACCCGCCCCGCGAGCCGCCATTCGACCTCGGGCCACGTCTCGATCGTGAGCCGGGACCAGCGCCCGTAGTCGCCGCTGCGCTTGCGGGCGTACTCCAGCTGCGTCAGCAGGGTCGCCGCGGTCAGCGCGGGCGCGTCCAGGCACCAGGCGACGACGGCGGCGGTGAGCGCGTACGGGATGTTGCCGACCACGGCGAACGCCTCCGCCGGCGCGGGCGCGGCCAGGAAGTCGCCGGTGCGCACGGTGAGCCCGTCCCGCCGCGGGATGGCCGCGGCGAGCCCCGGGTCGACCTCGTAGGCGACGACGTGCCCGGCCCGGCGCAGCAGCTCGGCGGTGAGCCGCCCGCGCCCGGCCCCGACCTCGACGACGAGGTCGCCCGGCCCGAGGCCGGCGGCGTCGGCGACCCGGCGCACCGCGCCCGGATCGGCGAGAAGGTTCTGCCCGTAGACCCGACGGGCACGCGGGTGTGCTTCGCGAAAGCGGGACATGACCAGGGTTTCCTGTCGGCGGACAGGCGCCGTCGCGGCCCCCGTCCGGCGCTGGCGGCGGACGCGGAAGGGCCCTGGTCGATAACGGTCTTACGGCGGCCCGCTCACCGTCCCCTCGGGACGGTCGGGCGGTGCGGGCGTCAGACCTGGCGGACCAGGGCGCGACGCCGGATGCGCATGCGCGCGGCCGGCATCAGCGCCGGCGCGAGGAGGGCATGCGTCGTGGTCATGCGCCGACCCTATCAGAGCGGCGGTCCGGCATGATGCTCCCCGTGACGGTCGCGGTCGGGGGTCAGCGGATCTTCGTGCGGACGGTGCCGGCCCAGGAGCGGCCGTTCGTCCTGTTCCCCTCCGTGGGCGAGTACCCGGTCTACGACGACGCCGTCTACGACGCGTTCGACGCGCCCGACCGGCGGATGCACGCCTACCGGTCCGCGATCGCGGCCGCCGCCCCGGGCCGGACCGTGCTCGACATCGGCACCGGCCGCGACGCCCTGTGGGCCGTGGCGGCCGCCCGGGCCGGCGCCCGGCACGTCTACGCGATCGAGGCTCAGCCCGGCGCGGCGGCCCAGGCGCGCCGGGCGGTCGCCGGCCACGGACTCACCGGCCGGATCACCGTCATCGAGGCCCGGTCCACGGCCGTGCGGCTGCCGGAGCCGGCGCAGGTGTGCGTCTCCGAGATCATCGGCAACGTCGCCTCCGCGGAGGGTGTCATCGCCGCCCTCGCCGATGCCCGGCGCCGCCTCTGCGCCCCGGACTGCGTGTGGATCCCGGCCCGCGCACAGACCTGGGTCGCCGCCGTCTCCTGGCCGGCTTCCTCCGCGGCGGGCGAACCGGACCATGCCGTGGCCGCCGAGAGCCTGCCGTATCTGCGCCGCATCTTCGAGTCCGTCGGCCACCCCTTCGACCTGCGGCTCTGCCTCGCCGGCCCGGTCGCCGACCTGCGCATCTCGTCCGCCGCGGCGGTGGAGTCGCTCACCTTCGGCAACGCCGGCGAGCCACCGCCCGCGAACGCCCGCGGCACCACCGGCCTCACCATCGACGCCGGCCGGGCCCGGCTGACCGGCCTGGTCCTGTGGACGCGCGTCGCCGTGTCGCCCGGCACGGCGCAGATCGACGCTCTCACCGGTGACACGCGCGGCTGGGCCCCGGTCTACGCCCCCCTGTCGCTGACCGGCCTCCCGGTGCGCCGCGGCGACCGCCTGCGGGTCACCTTCGAGCGCCGCACCAGCGACGACGGCGTCCACCCCGACTACCGGCTCACCGTAGCGCTCCCCGATGACCCCGGCACCGAGGCGCTGTCCTGGACCAGCCCGCACCACGGCCACGAGTTCCGGCGGACACCGCTGTACCGCCATCTGTTCCCCCAGCCACGGCCGTGAGCTCGCGCGATTCCCGAGGGCGTGGACGCGGCCCGCGTGGCCCTGGAGCCGGTCCGCTCGGAGCCCTCCCCGAGCATCAGCGCGGACCCGCGGCGCCAACCTCCGGTCCACGGGATCCGTCTATGCGGTATGACTGATCAGACAACGGCGCGGCGGCGCCGCAGGGTGTGGTCGCTGGCCGCCGCGACCGCCGTCGTCCTGCTCGCGGTGGGGCTGCGTCCCGCGGCCGCCTGGCCGGAACCGGGGGCGTCCGGGCCCTACCAGGTGAGCGAGCTCGACTACAACCTCGGCGACACGGCATTCCACGTGCCCGGCTTCCACCAGTCGCAGGACACCTCCCCCCTGGCCGGCATCGAGCTGGCCGCCGACGTCCACTACCCGGCCGGACTGCGCGGCGGCCCGTACCCGCTGGTGGTGCTGCTGCACGGCTACTGGGCGACCTGCGACGACCACGCCGCCGCCGACATCGCGGCCCGGGGCGAGGCCGCCGCGGCGACCACCACCGACCCGGCCGAGCTCGACCGGCTGTACCAGGAGATCACCGCCGCCTACACCAAGCTCTACCAGTGGCCGTGCCCGCCCGGCACCCCGGCCCTGCCCAGCTTCCGCGGCCTCGACTACGTCGCGCACCAGCTGGCCGCCCACGGCATGGTGGTCATCTCGATCAGCGCCAACGGCATCAACGCCGGCCAGATCGGCGACGCGGCCGACAACGCCCGCGCCGCACTCATCAACAAACACCTGGACATGTGGCGCCAACTGGTACGCACGGGCGGCGGCCCGCTCGCCGGGAAGCTCACCGACCCGGGCACCCACCGGCCGCGAGCCGTGGACTTCACCGGCCGGGTCGACCTGCACCGCGTCGGCACCCTCGGCCATTCCCGGGGCGGCCGCGCGGTGGCCTACCAGGCCGCCGACGTCCACCGGGCCGGCATACCGTCCGGGGTACACATCGCCGCGGTCCTGGCCCTCGCCCCGGCGGGCGCCGGAACCGCGACCGAACCCGGCTCACCCGACGCGCCCGCCTACCGGGTGACCTCGGCACCCCTGGCCGTCTGGCTGGGCACCTGCGACGGCGCCACCGGCGACCAGGGCCAGGACTACGTCGACCTCGCCGCCGGGCACACGACCGACCCCGTGTACCGCTGGCGGGTCTCCGGTGCCAACCACAACTTCCTCAACACCGAATGGTCCCCGTCCAGCGGCCGGGCGACCGCCGCCGACGACTTCGCCCAAACGGCGGCCGCCCACGGCCTCACCCGGCCGGGACCGGGGCTGTGCGGCGAGATCCAGTCCTCGCCCGCCGCGGCCCCCAGCCTCTCCTGGACGAACGTGACCCGCCAGCTCACCGAGGCCCGGGAACGACAGGTCGCCGCCGGGTACATCACCGCCTACTTCACCCGCACCCTGCTCGGCGACACCGCGCAGGAGGCGGCGATCAGCGGCGCCGCACACCCGTACGCGGCGATCACCGCCATCGACGCGTCCCGCATCGGCTGACCGTCGCGGCCGGGCGCCGCACCGCCCGGCCGCTACCCGGCGTAGGTGATCAGCTCCAGCAGCGACCCGTCCGGATCCCGGAAATAGACACTCGTGCCGGGCCCACGCCCGCCGTTGCGGGTGACCGGGCCCGCCTCGACCTCGACGCCGTGGCGGCGCAGGTGCTCGATCGCCGCCTCCGCACTGCCCGGCCACACGAAGCACAGGTCACTGCCACCCGGCACGACCGGCGGACGCGCCACCAGGGTCCCGGCATCCACGCCCGGACCGTGGACGTTGAGCTGCTGATCACCGAACCGGAACGCGACCCGCCCGTCAGGGTGGTCCACCACCTCGGCACCCAGGACGTCGCGGTAGAACACCGCCGAGCGTTCCCAATCACTGACCGCGATCACACAATGGTCGAGCCTGATCCCCCCGTCGCGCATGCCCGGACCCTACCCCGCGACCACCGCCGCCGTGGTGCCGTTCCGGCCCCGCTCACACATCGGTCAGCGGGGTCTTCGCGGGCTCGTCGAGGCGCAGGATCGTTTCCTCGATCTCCGCACTCCGCGCCCCGGCGAACGAGATCTCCGTGCCGACGACCGCGAACCCGGCCCGCCGCAGCACCCTGAGCGACCGTACGTTGTCGCTCGCGGCACGGGCGAACAGCGGCCGCACGCGAACCGACGCCAGCAGCAGGGCGAGCGCCCGCCCGGCGATGCCCCGGCCCCAGCACGACCTGTCGATCCAGTACGTGACCTCGGCATCGCCGTCAACGACGAAACTGCCGACACTACCGACGAGCCGCCCATCGACGGTCACCGCCCGGATCGTCACCTCGGGCGACGCCCTGACCTTCGCCATGTGCGCATCGAAGGCGGCCCGGTCATCGGGATCTCTGGCCACGAAGGCGGCCATCCGCACCGACTCGGGATCCCGCATCTGTTCGAACAAGGCATCCAGGTCGGAGTCCTCGACCGGGCGCAGCCCCACCTCAGCCATGCGTGCCTCCGTCGATCGGCAACTCGGGGACGTTGTAGGGGTCGACCAGGCCGCTCAGCCGCACCGCGTCAACGACGGCGGGGTCGAGCAGCAGCGCCGTTCCCTCGTTGCCGCCGCAGTACAGCGTGAAAACCCGCGCCGTGGCCCCGCACTCTGCCAGCAACTCGTTGACGACCGCCAGCGGCCGCACCGTTGCGGAATGCCACGCTTGCCGGCCCGACCAGTCCGCCGGCCCCCAAACCCGGCACCGCCGGCCGTTGATGTTCAGCACGTACTCGTCGTCGTCGGACGTCGGCAGCCGCACCACCTCGACCCGCAGCTCGACGCCATGCCGACGCAGCGCGGGGGCCATCGCACGCAGCAATTCCTCCACGCCGCCCTCGGCGAGATCCTCGCCGTCCGCGAAGAACTCCAGCCCCTCGAACGCGTCGCCCATGAACGGATACTCGCCACCGGCAACCGCCCGCATCTGCTCGCCGGCCGCGGCCGCAGACAGGTGGCTCCAATGCCCGAGCTCCAACAAGGTGCGAGCCAGCCGCGGCCACCCGCCGTCGCTGCGACGACCGGCGCGAGAGCGTCGTGCCGTCGCGGCGCCGCGACTCCGCCAGAACATCACGTCACGCTAACTGATCGGGACGCCGGCCGGCTCGGGGTCGTCCTGCAGGAAGCCGGCGAAGGCTCGAGGCCTCCTCGACGTCGGTTACCTCCACCCGGAAATGCCGCTCGGGCGCGCCTTCCCTGCGCTCGAGCGCATACCAGCCCGGCCGGGTGCCGGCCCGTTCGCCGTAGCCGACGCCCGACAGCTGGGCGCTGACCACGCAAGCGGTCCGCGCCGGCACCCGCCCGCCGGCGACGGTGCTCTTCGACGAGGGCGTCTTCGACATCCTCGACGAGCGCGGCCACACCGCCGACGACCTGTGCACCACGTACCTGGGCAATCTGGTCCTGCGGCACCCGACGCTGCGCCAACTCGCCGACCTCGAGCCGGGCTCGATCGCCACCGCCGCACCGGACGGCGCCTGGCGGCGGGCCCCGCTGTCCGAGCGGCACCGCACCGACAGCGTCGAGGGCTGGGAACGAGGCACCGCTGGTCTCGGCTGAGGCGTGGTTGGCACGTCGTCGGGCCGCCGGCCCGCCTCTCCTACCGGGCGCGGCCGACTCGCCGGACGCGGACGGCACCTCGGCACCTCGATCCGGCGCCCGGCACTGTGCGTCTCCTGCGGCACGCGGTGTTTGATGTCCTAGGAAGCTAGGATTTAAAGCCACCGCGCCGCCCCGGATGTCTCGCCCGTCGGGCGAACGTGCGATCGGTGTGGCCGGGGCGGCCGTATGTCTCCGTGATCATGACCCCGCCATGGCCGCACCACGGGTTTGCCATGATCCCGGAGACTTGTGGTACACGGGCGTACATCAACGCTCCGGGATCATGAAAAACCGTTGGTGTCAGCAGCGGGTGCAGCATGATCGCGGAGACTTTCGGTCGGCGTGCTGTGCTCCGCGGCGTGCGGCGCCCGCGGTGGGCGACTGGACGCGCAGCGCACGGGCAGCACCGGCAGCACGGTCGCCAGGGGGCATGGCGGCGCCGGTGGTGGTGGTCGCGGGTGGCGGCCGCCCGCGATCAAGCGCTCGCCACCCTCACACACCACGCCAGCGGGCCGTGGCCCGCCCCACCACGCCGGGCGGGCGGGCAGGGGTCAGGCGGACGGGAGCTGCTCGATGCGCCGCGGGATCAGCAGGACCACGAGCAGGCTGCAGACGCCGACCACGGCGACGGCCAGGAAGACGTTGTGGGTGGCCGCGTACAGGCTGGCCCGGACGTAGTCGGCGACGTCGGCCGGCACCGAGCCGCCCTTGAGCACGATGCTGGTCGCGTCCGCGCCCGAGGTCAGTGCGGGGCGCACGTCCGGCGGGGCGGCCGCGAACCGCCGGTCCAGGGTGGTGTTCGCGATCGCGCCGAACACCGCCACGCCGACGGCACTGCCGATCGAGCGGGCGAACATGTTGGTGCCGGTCACGACGCCGCGGCGGTCCCAGCCGACGACGGACTGCACGGCCACGAGCGTCGGCGCGGCCGTGAGACCGAGGCCCATGCCGACGATGAAGCAGGCCAGGGCCAGCATGGCGATCGTGGTGCCCTCGGAGAGCAGGAAGCACAAGCCGGTGCCGACGATGATGATCGCGGCGCCGGACAGGGCGGTGTTGCGGAAGCCGATCCGCAGGTACACCCGGCCGGACATGGCGGCCGTGACCGGCCAGCCCAGCGTCACCGCCGCCACGACGAACCCGGCGAGCACCGCCGAGGCGCCGAGCACCCCCTGGGCGAAGTTCGGCACGTAGGAGCTGAGGCCGATGACCAGGGCGCCGACCGTGACCGAGGCGAGGTTGCCGCCGATGAGGGTACGGCTGCGGAACACCCACAGCGGCAGGATCGGCTCGGCCGCGCGGCGTTCCACCAGCACGAACGCCGTCACCAGGACGGCGCCGAGGACGAAGATGACCACGCTGGGCGCGGACAGCCAGGCCCACGTGATGCCGCCCTCGAGCGTGCCGAGGATGACCAGGGTGCACCCGCTGATCAGCAGTCCCGCGCCGAGGTAGTCGATGCGGTGGCGGCGGCGCTCCACGTTCTCGCGCAGGTGCCGCAGCAGCATCCACGCCGCGGCCAGGCCGAGCGGCAGGTTGACGAAGAAGATCCAGCGCCAGGAGAGGTACTCCGAGAAGACCCCGCCCAGGGTCGGCCCGATGACCGACGCCACGCCCCACACGCCGGCGACGTAGCCCTGCACGCGGGCCCGTTCCTCGACCGTGTACAGGTCGCCGATGATCGTCATGCTCATCGGCTGGATCGCGCCGGCGCCGATGCCCTGCACGGCGCGGAACACGATGAGCGTGAGCATGCTCCACGCGGCGCCGCACAGCACCGACCCGGCCAGGAACACGCCGATGCCGAAGAACATGACCGGCCGGCGGCCGAGCGTGTCGGCGAGCTTGCCGTACAGCGGGGTGGTGACCGCCGCGGTCAGCAGGTAGACGGAGAACAGCCAGGGAAAGTGCGCGAACCCGCCGAGATCGCGCACCACCGACGGCACGGCCGTCGCGATGATCGTGCTGTCCAGTGCGACCAGGCCGGTGGTGAGCATGACCGAGCCGAGCACCGGGCCGCGCTCGGAGCGCAGCCCGATCCCGCCGGCCCGACGGGTGAAAGTGGCCTCCTGCATAGCCACACCTTACGATGATTCGGTACCGGTGGAGATCGGCGCCCGCGCCGGCCGGGCGCGCACGTGGACGCGCTCCCCCTGCGGGCCGAAGAGGCTCAGCACCTCGGTCAGCGTGTCGGTCGGGTTGGCGAACCAGTGCGGCGTGTGCGTGTCGAACTCGGCGGCCTCACCGGCCGCCAGCAGCAGGTCGTGGCCGCCCAGCACCAGGCGCAGGCGGCCGGAGATGACGTACAGCCACTCGTAGCCCTCGTGCGACTGCGGCGTGGGCGGCCCGGGCGGGGTGTGCGGCGGGTACAGCAGCTTGAAGGCGTGCGGGGCGCCCGGCCGGCGGGTCAGTGGGAGGTATGTCACACCGTGGCGGACGATCGGTTCGGGGTGGACCCGGGGGTCGTCCGGGTCGGCGGCGCCGGCCAGGTGGTCCAGCGTCACGCCGTGCGCCCGGGCGATCGGCAGCAGCAGGTCCAGGGCCGGGCGGCGCTGCCCGGACTCCAGCCGGGACAGGGTGCTGACCGAGATGCCCGTCTCGGCCGACAGCGCGGTCAGGGTCATGGAGCGCTGCTCGCGCAGGCGGCGCAGGCGCGGCCCGATGTGCTCGTCCATGCCCCCAGTTTGCCATTCTGGCAAGGATCTTTGCCGATGGTGTACCCCTGACGCAGAGTCGGCGGCATGGATGAGCGATACGACGTGATCGTGATCGGCGGCGGGGCCGCAGGCCTCAGCGGTGCGCTGACCCTGGCCCGGGCGCGGCGGCGAGTGCTGGTCGTCGACGCCGGGCAGCCGCGCAACGCCCCCGCCGCGGGCGTGCACAACTACCTCGGCCGGGAGAACACGCCGCCCGGTGACCTGCTGGAGATCGGGCGGGGCGAGGCCGGGCGGTACGGCGCCGAGTTCGTCGCCGGGACCGTGACCTCCGCCCGCCGCGACGGCGACGACGGGTTCCGGGTGACCCTCGCCGACGGCTCGGCCCGCCTCGCGCGCCGGCTGCTGGTCACCAGCGGGGCGACCGACGAGCTGCCCGACATTCCGGGCCTGGCCGAGGGGTTCGGCCACTGGGTGCTGCACTGCCCGTACTGCCACGGCTGGGAGGTCCGCGACCGGCCGGTCGGCGTGATCGCCACCGGCCCGCTCGCCGCGCACCAGACCCTGCTGTGGACGCAGTGGACCGGCGATCTCGTGCTGTTCACCAACGAATGCGAGGTGCCGGACGTGCCGGCCTCGGTGGCGGTGGTCGGCGGGCGGGTGAGCAAGGTCGACGAGAGCGGCGTACACCTGGCGGATGGACGGCACGTCGAACGGGAGGCCCTCGTCGTAGCCACGAAGGTGGAGGCGCGGGCCGGGTTCCTGGCGGAGCTCGGGCTCGGCACCGCCGGCGTGGAGATGCAGGGCGAGGTGGTCGCGACGCACGTCCCGGCCGACCCGATGGGCCGGACCGAGGTGCCCGGCGTGTGGGTGGCCGGCAACGTCACCGACCCGATGGGGCAGGTCATCACCGCGGCGGCGGCCGGCATGCGCGCGGGCGCGGCGATCAACATGGATCTGCTCGCTACCCCGTGACGGCGAGCACGGGCACCGGCCCGCTCGGTACCGTGTGACGGGTGAGCACCGGCGAGGAACGCGACGGGGTCGCGCTGACGAACCTGGACCAGCCGCTCTTCGAGGGCGCCGGCGCGACCAAGCGCGACCTCGTCGACTACCTCGACGCGGTGCACGACCGGATCCTGCCGGTGCTGCGCGACCGCCCGCTGTCGGTGGTGCGCATCATGCGGGGCCAGGACGCATTCATGCAAAAGAATGTTCCGCGGTACACCCCGGAATGGGTCAAAACCGTGCACATGTGGGCCGAATCGTCGAAGCGGGACGTCGCCTACGCCCTGTGCGACGACCGCCGCACGCTGCTGTGGTTCGCCAACCAGCGGGCGGTGGAGTACCACCCGACCCTGATCCGCGCCGGCGACTGGGCGCACACCACCCACCTGGTCCTCGACCTCGACCCGCCGGAGGGCGACGCGTTCGGCCTGGTCGTGCGGGCCGCGCACCTGGTCCGCGAGGTGCTCACCGGCGCCGGGCTGCGCGGCGCGGTGAAGACCAGCGGCGCGAAGGGCGTCCACGTCTTCGTGCCGATCCGCCCCGCCCCGATGGAGGACGTCGCCGCCGCCACCCGCGCCGTCGCGGCGCGCGCCGAGCGCCTCGACCCGGCGCTGGCGACCACGGCGTTCATCCGCGAGGACCGCCACGGCAAGGTCTTCGTCGACCCGACCCGCTCGGGCGGCGCGACGGTGGTGTCCGCGTACAGCCCGCGGCTGCGCCCCGGCTGCCCCGTGT
This sequence comes from Dactylosporangium sp. CA-092794, assembly GCF_050948465.1. Lineage (NCBI taxonomy): Bacteria > Bacillati > Actinomycetota > Actinomycetes > Micromonosporales > Micromonosporaceae > Dactylosporangium > Dactylosporangium sp. CA-092794. The sequence goes on from NZ_CP192044.1 coordinate 7,460,194, forward strand.
CGTACCCGCTGGACTGGCCCGACCTGGACGCGGTCTCGCCGCGCGACTTCACCGTCCACACCGCGCCGGGCCTGCTCGGCGCCGCCGACCCGTGGTCCGCGCACATGCCGGCCCCGCAGGACCTCCCGGCCGACCTGATCGCGGAGGGGCACACCATCCCGATCCCCCGCGTCCAGGCAATGCACGAGGGCAAGCGCCGCGCCCGCGCCAAGCGCGAGGCCGCCGGCTGATGCGCGTCCGGATCGACCCGCCGGCCGAGGCGTGGGCCGCGCGCGGCGGCGCCCTGGCCGCCGAGGTCCACGCCGCGGCCGGGCCGCTGTCGCTGGGCGTCGCGCACATCGGCAGCACGGCGATCCCGGGCATGGCCGCGAAGCCGGTGTACGACCTGCAGATGCGCGTCGCCGCGCTCTCCCCGGCGCCGTGCTCGGCCCTGGACGAGCCGCTGGCCGGGCTGGGTTTCGCCCGCCGGCCCTACGAGCGCGACCACGTGCCCGCCGGCCGCCCGGACCCGCCGTCGCGGTGGCGCAAGCGGTGCTACACCCGCGGCGCCCCGGAGCCGGTGAACCTGCACATCCGCCTGGCGGGTTCGCCGAACGAGCGGCTGGCGCTGCTGTTCCGCGACTGGCTGCGGGCGCACCCGGCGGCCGTGGCCGCGTACGCCGCGTTCAAGCTGGTCCTCGCCGACCACGTCGCCGATCTGGGCCCCTACACCGACGTCAAGGACCCGGTGGTCGACCTCGTCGTCGCCGCGGCCGAGGACTGGGCCGCCGCGACCGGCTGGACAGTGACGTACGAGACTCCGGGCGGCTAAATCGGGAGAGCGCTCCCCCGCCGTCGCGTAAGGTGCCCACGTGGCTCTGGGGATTAGCGTCGACCCGGCCGGGAGCGTCGCCGGGCGGACCGGGCGCACGCTGGTACCGCTCGGCGTGATGTTCTTCTTCGTCGGCCTGTCGATCGCGGTCGTCGGCCCGTTCCTCTCGCTGTTCCTCAGCTCCGAGGTGCACGCCGGCCCGGCCCGCGTCGGCGCGTTCCTGGCCGCCGGCCCCCTGGCCATGGTCGTCTCCTCCTCGGCCCTGGGCCGGCTGTCCGACCGCCGCCCGATCCGCCGCCGCCTGCTGCTGACCGCCGCCGTGGCCGGCTGCGCAAGCTCGGCCGCCACCGCGTTCGTGCGCGACTACTGGCTGCTGTTCGCCCTGACCGTCACCGTGACCGCCCTCAGCGGCGCGATGTTCCCGCAGGCCTTCGCCTACGCCCGCGAGGTGCTGCAGCAGCGCGGCTCGACCCGGGCCGCGATGGCGATCAGCACCCTGCGCATGCTGTTCTCGATCGCCTGGGTCGCCGGCCCGCCCGTGGCCGCGTTCCTGCTCCAGGCCGGCGGGTTCCGGGTGTTGTACCTCACCGCCGCCGCCATGTACGCCGTCGCCGCCGTCGTGGTGCTCGTGCGCCTGGAGGAGGTCTCCCCACCGCCCCACGCCGAGCGCCCACCGGCCGCCCGCGCCGGCGTCACGGTCCTCGCGATCGTCACCGCCCTAGCCCTCATGCAGGCCGCCGGCGTCCTGGGCGTGCAGGCGATGTCGCTGTACCTGGCCCACGTGCTGCACGCCCAGCTCCGCGACGCCGGCCTGATCCTGGGCCTGTGCGCCGCGCTGGAAATCCCCCTGATGCTGGCCTTCGGCGCCCTGTCCACCCGCTTCCCGCTGCGTCACCTGATCATCCTGGGCAGCTCCGTCGGCGTGGTCTACTACGCGCTGGTCACCCTGGCCGCGCACAGCTGGCAGGTCGCCGCCCTGCAGGTGCTCAACGCGAGCTTCATCGCCGCGGTCCAGGGCCTGGGCATCTCCTACGTCCAGGAACTCCTACCTGGCGAACCCGGCCGCGCCGCAACCTTGGCCGGCAACGCCTTCCCGATCGCCGGCATCCTGGCCGGCCCGCTCCTGGGCCTGGCCGCCCACCTGGGCTACCGGTACGCCTACGCGGCCGGCACCGCCCTCTGCCTCAGCGGCGTGGCCCTCTTGCTCGTCACCGGCCACCGCCACCCGACCGCCACCCCGGCCGAGCCCGTCGCGTTGGACACCCGCGCCCCGTCGCCCGCGGCCTGACCTGCGGAGCCCGTCGCGCTGGACGCCCCCGCCCCGTCGCCCGCAGCCTGACCTGCGGAGCCCGTCGCGCCGGACGCCCCCGCCCCGTCGCCCGCAGCCTGACCTAGAGGCGCACGCGCCGCCCACCGACGCCTGACCGTATCCACCCGCCGCACCGCATCCACACCGGCCACCGCGGCCTAGCGCGCCGCGACCGGCGCACCGCTGTCGCACCGCCTCCCGCCGCCGAACGAAGATCGCGACAGTGCCACGTTCGAAAACCGTGACACTGTCACCGTCGACGACCTCGACACTGTCACCACCAGAAACGTGACAGTGTCACCGTCGACGACCTCGACACTGTCACCACCAGAGACCCTGACAGTGTCACCGCCTGAAACCATGACAGTGTCACCGTCGAGAACCGTGACAGTGTCACGGCCAGGACGCGTGAGGGTGTCACGTCGAGAACCGTGACAGTGTCACCGCCAGAGACCATGACACTGTCACCGTCGGGAACCTCGACACTGTCACCGCCAGACCGTGACACTGTCACCGTCGAAATCGTGACAGTGTCACTGTCGTAGACCGTGACACTGTCACGGTCGTTGAAGACCGTCGGCGCCGAGCCCGGCACACCCCGCCCCAGCCGGAACCGTGAGGTCCGCAACTCCCGCTGCAGCCAGTCGCAGCACCGGCACCGCTGACCCCATCTGCCGACCGAACATAACTCTCCGCGATCATGCGCGTTTCCGTCACGAAGCTGCTGATTTCCATGATCGCGGAGAGTTTCTGCACCTATAGGTACATGGACCATCCGCGATCATGAAAAAGCGTCGCGCGCGACTTGAGTCGCGCATGATCACGGAGAGTTTCTGCCGGGGGCCGGCACGGCGTGTCGGCATGTGCACGACGTTGCATAACCGAAATGTCGGATATGTCCGTCACGGAGTGGCGGACATATCCGGAACCGGCGGAGTTGCCGGGCAAAGGAGACGGAGACGGGGGACAGGATGGGGACGGGCTAGCTGGAGATGGCGCGGCGGCGTTGTTTCTTGGCGCGGTTGCCGCACGCGTCCATCGAGCACCAGCGGCGGCTGCCCGGGCGCGACGCGTCCAGGAACAGGGCGTTGCAGTCCGGGTCGGCGCACTCGCGCACCCGGTCCAGCATCGGCGACGTCACCAGGTCCAGGGCGTCGCGGGCGACGAGGGCCAAGGTGCCCGTGACCGCATCGTTGGCGTACCAGCGCAGGTCGCCCCGGTCGTCCAAGCCCGGCACCGGGATCGTGCGGGCCGCCGCGGCGTTCACCCGGTCGCGGGCCGACGGCGGCGCGGAGGACAAGGGGCGGCCGGCGCGGGCCGTGGACAGCAGGTCGTAGACCGCCTCGCGCAGGACCCGGGCGTCTTGGACGATCGGGGACGGCACCACGCAGCCCGGCATGGGGGCCACCGGGCCGCACAGAGCGACCCAGGCGGCCAGGGCCGGGCCGTCGGGCAGGTCCTCAACCTCGTGACCCGTGCCGCGGTGGCGCTGCGTCCGGATGAAATCCAACGATAGCCGTCCGGCTCCCGGTCGGAAATCCATCCGCCCACCCTAGGCCCTCAGCGCAGTGTGGCAACAATGTCACGGAGGGCCGAACGGACGGCGTCGGGGCGCTGGACGTGGAAATACTGGTGCGAAGCGCCCTCGATCTGGCGTTGTTCGCCTCTTGGTACCGATGCCGCGATCGCCGCGTGCAGCGAACAAATGCCGCCGTGGGCGCGGGCCAGCAGGTCGGGAGGCAGGTGCTGGGCCCACAGGGGGTTGGGGTCGGCGGCGGTGAGCACGATCAGCGGCACGTCCGGCAGCGGGCCGCCGGCGGCCAGCTCGGCGTAGACCTCGTCCTCGAGGTTGCGGCCCTCCACCAGGCCGGTCCGCCAGTTGGACAGGCGGTGTTCGACCAGCGGTGCGCGGATCTCGGGCGGCCACTCGGCGTACAACCGCAGCAAGGCGGCGCGGGAGGCGGACAGCTGCTCCTCGGTGAGGTCGGGCAGGTTCTCCCAGGTGGGCTTGAGCTGTTCGTTCATGGCGACCACCTCGGGCGGCAGGTAGCGCAGGACGTCCTCGTGGCCGGGGTCGACGAACAGCAAGCCGGCGACGTCGGCGGGGAACAGCTGGGCGAAGCGGCGCGCGTAGACGGCCCCGATGGAGTGGCCGGCCAGGACGTAGGGACCGGCGATCCCGGCGGTCCGCAGCGCCGCACGCAGCTCGGTCGCCACGGCCGCCGCGGAGCGGGGCAGGTCGGCCGGGTCGCTCCATCCCGTTCCGCCGCGGTCGTAGGCGATGGCGGTGGTGAGCTCGCCGGCCTCCTTGACGACGTTGTGGTACTCCAGGCCGACCAGTCCGGCCCCGGGCAGGAACACGACCGGCGGGGAGCCCTCGCCGGCCCGGTAGAGCGCGATTCGCCGCCCGTCGACCGTCACGAATGTTCTCATGTCTGCGAACATTAGCAGCCGTGAGAACATATGGGAATGGACCCCGTCGAGCTCCTGCTGCACCCGGTGCGGCTGCGGATCGTGCACGCCCTGTCCGGCGGGCGCACGCTGACCACCCAGCAGCTGTGCGAGCGGATCGGCGACGCGTCGAAGGCGACGGTGTACCGCCACGTCGGGCTGTTGGTGGAGGCCGGCATCCTGGAGGAGGCCGGGCAGCAGCGGGTGCGCGGCTTCGTCGAGCGCCACTACCGGCTGCACCGGGAGCGGGCGACGATCAGCGCGGAGCGGGCCGCGGCGGCCACCCTGGACGACCACCGGCGGGCGTTCGCCGCGGCGATGGCGGCGCTCCTGGCCGAGTACCACGCCTATCTCGGCACGCCGGCCGCCGACCCGGCCGCGGATCAGGTCGGCTACCGCCAGCACGCGGTGTGGCTCACCCCGGCCGAGCGGGAGGCGCTGATCGCGGGCATGCGCGCCGCGATCGTGCCGCACCTGGGCAACGAACCGGCGGCGGACCGGGCGCAATACCTGCTCAGCCCGATCCTGTTCCCGATCTCACGCGGCGAGCGCGGCGAGCGCGGCGAGCGCGGCGAGCAGAGCTCAGGCCGTGCGGAGGCCTGAGCGGCCGTGACGGCGAGCGGTGCGGCGGCCGGAACGCATAGGTTGGTACCCATGACACAGACGACGACGCGACTGACCGGCTACGCCCACGGGGGCGGGTGCGCGTGCAAGATCCCGCCCGGCGAGCTCGAGGCCGTCGTGTCCGGCCTGGTCGGCACCGCCGTGCCGCAGGGGCCCGGCGAGCTGGTCGTCGGCCTCGACGACGGCGACGACGCGGCCGTGGTCACCCTCGCCGGCGGCACCGCGATCGTGGCCACCGCCGACTTCTTCACCCCGGTCGTCGACGACGCCTACGACTGGGGCCGGATCGCGGCCGCCAACGCGCTGTCCGACGTCTACGCCATGGGCGGCCGGCCGGTCGTCGCGGTGAACCTGCTGGCCTGGCCCCGCGAGGTGCTGCCGATGACCCTCGCCGCCGAGGTGCTGCGCGGCGGCCTCGACGTCGCCCGCGAGGCCGGCTGCCACGTCGCCGGCGGGCACTCGGTCGACGACCCCGAGCCCAAGTACGGCATGGCCGTCACCGGCATCGCCGACCCGCACCGCCTGCTGCGCAACGACCGCGGCCGCCCCGGCCTGCCGCTCACCCTCACCAAGCCGCTCGGCATCGGCGTGCTCAACAGCCGGCACAAGGCCACCGGCGAGCCGTTCCCGCACGCCGTCGCCGCGATGACCACCCTCAACCGGGCCGCGTCCGAGGCGGCCCTGGCCGCCGGCGCCGAGTGCGCCACCGACGTGACCGGGTTCGGGCTGCTCGGCCACCTGCACAAGCTGGCCCGGGCCAGCGGCGTGACCGCCGTCGTCGACGCCGCCGCCGTGCCCTACCTCGACGGCGCCCGGCAGGCCCTCGCCGACGGCTTCGTCAGCGGCGGCACCCGGCGCAACCTCGACTGGGTCCGCCCGCACCTGGACGCCCCCGGGATCGCCGAGGACGAGCTGCTGCTGCTCGCCGACGCGCAGACCTCCGGCGGCCTCCTCGTCGTCGGCGAGCTGCCCGGCCACCCGGTCGTGGGCGAGCTCGTCCCGTTCGCCGGTGTCACCCTACGGGTGCGCTGAGTCAGCTTCCTGACGGCGCGGTCACCCCTCGGTTCCGGAGCGCCTCGGCGGCTTCGGCGCCCGTCGCAGACCGTGACAGCGGTGGTGCTCAAGGGCTGATCCGCCGCCGGGCCGCGGCGGGGTGCTCAGCCCCGCTGCGGCTCCACCACGTACTTCGGGTCCTTCGTCGAGGCGACGCCGGCCTCGAAGATGCCGAACCGGGTGGCCAGGGACCCCGCCAGCAGCGCCGCCCCGGACAGCGCGGACAGCGCCCGGCTGCGCCGGCCGAGCAGCGCACCGGCCGCCCCGGCCAGGTTCAGCGCCCGCGCCGCGCGCAGCAGCCGGCCCGCCCGGCCGGTGCGGTAGGGCTCCGACACCAGGCCCAGCCCGGTCTCGAGCCGGTGGGTGGCGGCGATTTCCAGGGCCACGCCCGCGACCGCGAGGGCCCGCGCCGGGCCGCCCTCGTGCGCCGGCGCGCCGATCAGGCCGACGGCGGCGCCGCTGGCCAGGGCGCTGCCGGCGAACGCGAACGGCAGGTCGGACCGGGCCGCGTGCCACGACGGCGCCGCGGTGTCGGCGATCAGGACCGCGGTGTAGGTGGCCAGGCCCGGGGCGAGCGCGGCCGCGCCCAGGCCGGCGGCCCGCCCGGCGCCGCCGACGAACCCGCGGGGCCGGGCCTCGCTGGCGGCGGCCAGGCCGGCGGCGCCGCCGAACGCGCTGAGGATCCAGGTGCCGACCGACATCGGCGACGTCGGCTTGGCCACCCGCAGCATGTGGTGGAAGCGCTCGGGCCGGCCGAGGTCGTTGATGAGGAAGTAGGTGCTCGCGCCGACCGCGCCGAGGGCGGCCAGCCGGGCCGCGCGGCGGGTCTTCGGCCGGCCGGTCAGGTCGGCGCCGGCGGCGAGCAGGGCGCTGCCGGCGGCGAGGCCGCCGGTGAAGAGGTACGCCGGGATGTCGTGTTTCCACACCGGCGCCTTGAGGATCGGCCGGCCGTAGTACGAGCGGAACTCGGCCTTGGGGACCCTGATCTCCTCTTTCACGGGCGCCTTCCCAGGAACGCCACGGCCACCGCCGCGGCCATCGTCAGCGCGGCCAGGCCGGCCCGCTTCCACATCTGCGGCAGGTCGCGGGTGCTGGCCACCGGGGCGGGCGGCAGGCCGTACACCTCGGGCTCGTCGAGGAGCAGGAAGAACGCGCCCTGCCCGCCGACCCCGTCCTCGGGGTCGTGGCCGTAGAGCCGTGCCTCCGGGCGGTCCAGCTGCTCCAGCCGCGCCTGGGCCCGCTCGCGCAGCTCGTCGAGGGGGCCGTACTGGATCGACTTGGTCGGGCAGGCGGTGGCGCAGGCCGGCTGCAGCCCGTCGCCGATGCGGTCGTAGCACAGCGTGCACTTCCAGGCCCGGCCGTCGCCCTCGCGCCGGTCGATGACGCCGTAGGGGCAGGCGGAGATGCAGTACCCGCAACCGTTGCAGATGTCGGCCTGCACGACGACGGTGTCGAACTCGGTGCGCAGGAGCGACCCGGTCGGGCACACGTCGAGGCAGGCCGCGTGCGTGCAGTGCTTACACACGTCCGACGACATCAGCCAGCGCATCTCCCCCGGGGCGTCCGGCGCGGGCTGCTCGATGAAGGCGACGTGCCGCCAGGTGTTGGCGTCGAGCTGGCCGGTGTTGTCGAAGGACATGCCGAGCAGGTCGAACCCGTCGGCCGGCACCGCGTTCCACTCCTTGCAGGCCACCTCGCACGCCTTGCAGCCGATGCAGACGCTGGTGTCGGTGAAGAAGCCCATCCGCCGTGCCGGTGCCGTCACAGCCCCGCCCTCCGGTTGTAGTCGTCCACGAGCGCGCGCAGCGCCGCACCCCGCGGGCGGCGGCCGGGCCGCACGTCGCAGGTGCCCACCTTGGTCTCCTGGATCAGCACGTTGGGGTCGAGCACGATGCCGACGAGGTCGTTCGCCGAGTCGCCGCGGACCAGCCCGGAGCCGCCCCAGTGGTACGGCAGCCAGATCTGGTGCACCGGCCGCCCGTCGACGCGCAGCGGCCGCATCCGCTGCGTCACCATGACCCGTGCCTCGATCGCCGACCGGCTGGTGACCACGTGCGCCCAGCCGAGGTGGGCCAGGCCCCGCTCCTGCGCCAGGGCCGGGGAGACCTCGACGAACATCTCCGGCTGCAGTTCCGAGAGGTACTCCAGGGTGCGGCTCATCCCGCCCGCGGTGTGGTGCTCGGTGAGCCGGCTGATGGTGAACACGAACGGGAACACGTCGCTGTGCACCGGGTTGATCGGGTTCTCCGAGCGGTGGTACTGCTTGCGGGTCGGGTTCGTCTGCTGCGGGTACAGCGGGTTGGCGATCGGCGACTCGGCCGGCTCGTAGTGCGTCGGCAGCGGGCCGTCGACCAGCCCGCTCGGCGCGAACAGCCAGCCCTTGCCGTCGCCCTGCATGACGAACGGGTCGTCGCCGGCCAGCGCCGCCGACCCGGACGCGCCCGGGTCCGGGCGGTACGTCGGCGGCTTGGTCTTCTCGAAGTCGGGCACGTCGGGGCCGGTCCACTCGCCCTTGTCCGGGTCCCACCAGATGTACCGTTTCCGCTCGCTCCACGGCCGGCCGTCGGGGTCGGCGGAGGCGCGGTTGTACATCATGCGCCGGTTCATCGGCCACGCCCAGCCCCACTCGAGGCCGACCGGGTCGTCGGCGGAGGCGGGCGTGCGGCGGGCGGCGTGGTTGACGTCGCCGGCGTACACCCCGGAGTAGATCCAGCAGCCGCAGGCCGTGGACCCGTCGTCCTTGAGCTGCGCGAAGCCCGGCACCACGGCGCCCGTGCGCACGTCGAAGCCGTTGATCTCGCGCAGTACCGCCGACGCGGACGGCTCGTCGTGGACACCGTGCGTGGGGTAGTCCCAGGCCAGGTCCCGCACCGGCCGGTCCCGCTCCAGCGCCGAGCCGGCCAGCCGGGCCTTGAGCAGCTTGCCGAGGTGGTAGAAGAACCACAGCTCGGAGCGGCAGTCGGCCGGCGGGTCGACGGCCTTCTCCCGCCACTGCAGCAGCCGCTGGGTCTGGGTGAACGTGCCCTCCTTCTCCACGTGGGAGGCGGCGGGCAGCAGGAACACCTCGGTCTTGCACTGCTCGGGCACGATCTCGCCGGTCTCGACCTCGGGGCCGTCGCGCCAGAAGGTGGCGCTCTCGATCTCGTAGAGGTCGCGCACGACGAGCCAGTCCAGCTGCGCCATGCCCAGCCGCTGGGCGCGGCCGTGCGCGGAGCCGACGGCCGGGTTCTGGCCCAGCAGGAAGTACCCCTTCACCTTGCCGTCGAGCATGTCCAGCACGGTGCGGTAGGTGCCGTGGTCGCCGGTCAGCCGCGGCAGGTACCCGTAGCAGAAGTCGTTCTCCGCGGTGGCCGCGTCGCCGAAGTACGCCTTGAGCAGGCTGACCGCGTAGGCGCGCGCGTTGCCCCAGAAGCCCTTCTGCCCGGGGTGGCGGATCGCGTCGACCCACTCGCCGAACGTGTCGTGCGTGCCCGCCGACGGCATCGGCAGATACCCGGGCAGCAGGTTGAACAGCGTCGGGATGTCGGTGGAGCCCTGGATGCTGGCGTGCCCGCGCAGCGCCATGATCCCGCCGCCGGGCCGGCCCATGTTGCCCAGCAGCAGCTGGATGATGGCGCCGGTGCGGATGTACTGCACCCCGACCGAGTGCTGCGTCCAGCCGACCGAGTAGACCAGCGCGGTCGTGCGCTCCCGGCCCGAGTTGCGGGTCCACGCCTCGCAGACCTTCGCGAACTGCTCCGGCGGCACGCCGCACACCTGCTCCACCATTTCCGGGGTGTACCGCGAGAAGTGCCGCTTCAGGATCTGGTACACGCACCGCGGGTGCTGCAGCGTCTCGTCCCGCCGGGTGTCGGCCGGGATCGGCACGCCGTGCGACTCGTGGCGCATCGCCGCGGCGGTCTCCCGGGTCTGGTGGCCGTGCTCCGTCTCGTGCTCGTGGCCCTCGTAGCGCCACGACGACGGGTCGTAGGCCGCCTTGTCCACGTCGAAGCCGGAGAACAGCCCGTCGAGGTCCTCGGTGTCGCGGAAGTCCTCGCCGACGATCGTGGCCGCGTTGGTGTAGGCCACGACGTACTCGCGGAAGTCCAGCTCGTTGCTCAGGATGTGGTTGACCACACCGCCGAGGAACGCGATGTCCGACCCGGCCCGGATCGGCACGAACATGTCGGCGACGGCGCTGGTGCGCGTGAACCGGGGGTCGACGTGGATGACCGTCGCCCCGCGGGCCTTGGCCTCCATCACCCACTGGAAGCCGACCGGGTGGGCCTCGGCCATGTTCGAGCCCTGGATCACGATGCAGTCAGCGTTGGCCAGGTCTTGCTGGAAGCCCGTGGCGCCGCCGCGACCGAAGCTGGTCCCCAGACCGGGGACGGTGGCGGAGTGTCAAATCCGGGCCTGGTTCTCGATCTGCAGTGCGCCGATCGCCGTGAACAACTTCTTGATCAGGTAGTTCTCTTCGTTGTCCAGCGTGGCGCCGCCGAGGCTGGCGATGCCGAGCGTGCGGTTGAGCGGCCGGCCGTCGGCGTCGGTGTCCTGCCAGGTCTCCTCCCGCGCGGCGACGACCCGGTCGGCGATCATCTCCATCGCCGTGTCGAGGTCGAGGTCCTCCCAGTCGGTGGCATAGGGCCGGCGGTACTTCACCCGGGTCGCCCGCAGCGGGCTGGTCACCAGGCTCTTGCTGGCCGAGCCCTTCGGGCAGAGCCGGCCGCGGGAGATCGGGCTGTCCGGGTCCCCCTCGATCTGGGTGACCTTGCCGTCCTTGACGAACACCCGCTGGCCGCAGCCGACCGCGCAATACGGGCACACGGACTTGGCCACCGAGTCGGCCTGCGTGGTCCGGGCGGTGATCGCCTCGGTGCGCGCCGACCGCACCGCCGCGCCGCGGCCGGTATGGTCCGGCCCGGTCAACTGGCGATACACCGGCCAGCGCCGCAACCACTCCATGCGCGCGACTCTACGCTCTTGACGAGCATTAGGCTCGGCGAGTGATCGCCGGCTGCCGTGTCCTCCTCCTCGCCGACACCCACGTGCCGGCCCGGGCCCGGGACCTGCCGGCGGAGGTGTGGGCCGCGGCCGAGGCCGCCGACCTGGTGATCCACGCGGGTGACTGGGTGGCCGAGCCGCTGCTGGACGCCCTGGAGGCGCGGTCGCGGCGGCTCATCGGGGTGTACGGCAACAACGACGGCCCGCCGCTGCGCGCCCGCCTGCCCGAGATCGCTTCGGAAACCGTCGCCGGCGTCCGGCTGGCCGTGGTCCACGAGACCGGCCCGGCCGCCGGCCGCGAGGCCCGCTGCGCCGCCCGTTTCCCCGGCCGCGACCTGCTCGTCTTCGGCCACTCCCACATCCCGTGGGACAGCGTCGCCGCCGGCGGCCTGCGGCTGCTCAACCCCGGCTCCCCCACCGACCGCCGCCGCCAGCCGCACGCCACCTACCTGACCCTGACCCTGGCCGGCGGCGCGATCAGCGACGTGCTCCTGCACCGCATCGCCCGCTAGCGCCCCAGACCACCGCGTTCCTGCTTCCTGCGCGACCCAGCCGGCGTCCTGCCCCGCCACCCCCTGGTCACCACGGCGGCTTCCCCGACGGCAGCTGGCCCCGACTCGCCCGACCCACGCCCTCGCCGGGCCCGGCACCCCCCTTGGGCGGCAGCCGATCCCAGCCCACCGACGCCATGCACCCGCGCTGCCCCAAGCCGATCCCGGCGCCGCCGGACCCATGTCCTCACCCGGCCCGACGCCGCCACGCCGGCGCGCTCCCGCTGCCTTGGTCGTCCCCCCAGCCGCTGGCCGACCCTGTGACGACCGACCGCCGCCGCCGAATGTCTCCGTGATCATGCTCGACCGGCTGTGTGCACCGCGGGTTTCTCATGATCCCGGAGTGATCATGTACACCTGGGTACCGTAAGGCTCCACGATCATGAAGAACCCGGCGTTTCGCCGTGGCGGCGTGCGTGATCACGGAGCGATAACGCCGACGAATCGGATATATGCGTCGTCAGGGTATAAATCCGAAAAGTCGTGGCACGGAGTGCCCGACTTTTCGGATGGCCAGCACGGTGCGCGCGTTCCGGGGCACCGGCGGTATGACCGGGTCCGGGGCGGGTAGCTCCCCGGACCATGACGACAGTTGAGCAGGGCACCGTGATCGTGACCGGCGCGAGCCGCGGCATCGGCGCGGCGATCGCGAAGCGGCTGGCCGGCGACGGGTACGGCGTGGTCGTGAACTACGCCGCCGATCAGGAGGGGGCCGAGTCGGTCGTCGCCGACATCCGCCGGCGCAAGGGCCGGGCGGTGAGCGTGCAGGCGGACGTGGCGCAGCCGGACGACGTCGCCCGGCTGTTCGAGCGGTCCCGCAGCGAGCTCGGGCCGCTGGCGGCGCTGGTCAACAACGCCGGGACGCTCGGGCCGGAGGCGCGCGTCGAGGAGCGCCGGCCGGACGAGCTGGCCCGCCTCATGCAGGTCAACGTCGTGGGTCCGATGCTGTGCGCGAAGCACGCGGTGCAGCAGATGTCGACCACGCACGGCGGGGACGGCGGGGCCATCGTCAACATCGCGTCGGTGGCCGGGCGGACCGGTGGCATGCCGGGCTCCGTGCCGTACGCCACCACCAAGGGCGCGATCATCACCTTCACCCACGGCCTGTCGAGGGAGGTCGCGGGCGAGGGCATCCGGGTGAACTCGGTGTCGCCCGGGATCATCGAAACGGAGATGTCGGCGTCGACGTCGTGGGCCGAGGAGGCCGCGCAGACCACCCCGATCGGGCGCTACGGCCGCCCGGAGGAGGTCGCCGACGCGGTCTCGTGGCTCGTCTCGCCGTCGGCCTCGTTCGTCACCGGCAGTGACATCGAGGTGTCGGGCGGCCGGTGACCGCCTAGTGCTTGCGCTCCTCGCCCGACTCGGCGCCGGCGATGACCGTGGCCAGGGCGGCCCCGTCCTGGACCGGCGGCACGTCGGCGGCGGCCGCCTGGCCCGGCTCCGCGTCCTTGGGTGCGGGGCCTACCGCGGCGGCGAGCAGGGCCGAGTTCGGGATGTTCAGCGGCCCGTCCGCGGTCTCCAGCATGGTGTACAGCAGCCCGGCCGACACGATCACGCCCACGTGCGGGCCGTTGATCGCGCCGGACATGACCCGGACCTGCTGGCCGGGCACATACGGCCGGGCGAAGAGCAGCACCAGCCCGGCGAACAGGTTGCCCAGCACCGGCTGGGCGGCCAGCCCGACGACGATGCCGGTGATCGCGCCGCCGACGAGCAGCTGGCGCAGCTGGACACCGAGCAGGTCGCACACCGCCAGTGCGGTGATCAGGTAGCCGCCGAGCAGCACGAACAGCCGCAGCGGCGTGCCGGCCACGGCACCGGCCCGGGCCACGGCGATGCGCTGGACCTCGCGGGCCGCGGTCCGGGTGGCGGCGAACCCGGATATGGCCGTGAGCAGCCCGCAGCCGTAGGCGATGAGCCGGACCCGCAGCTCCTCGGCGTGCACGCCGCCGATGTCGTGCCCGGCGATCAGGGCGGCCAGGGCGATGGCGCCGAACACGACCGTGCGGCGGAAGTCGGGCCGGACCCGCAGCTCGATGACGCGCAGCGCGTCGAGCGTGTCCGGCGGCGCCACGTCGGCCACCGCCTGGACCAGCTCGAGGTTCGCCCGGGGGCCGGGCAGACCGCTGTTGCCCCGCAGGTGGGCGGGCCAGGCGGCCGGTGGGAGCTCCCGCAGTACCGCCGCGTGCTCGTGACGACGACCCATGCGGGCACAGTAATCGCTCAGCCGGTGAACGCTCGCGGTTCGACGAGGACGAGCCAGTTTCCGCTGTTGTCGCGCATGACGGCCTCGACACCGTAGGGCCGCTCCTCGGGCTCCTGCAGGAACACGACGCCCTTGGCGGTCAGCTCGGCGTGGGTCTTGCGGCAGTCGTCGACCCGCAGGCCGAGCCCGCCCATGCCGCCCTTCTCCAGCTGCCGGCGCACGAACGCGGCGGCCTCGTCGTCCAGCGGCGGCCCCGGGGTCATCAGCGTGACCTCGAGCTGCGGCTGGGAGGGATGACGGACGGTGACCCAGCGGAACTCACCCATGGTGACGTCGGAGGCCGCCTCGAACCCGAGCACGTCGACGTAGAAGGCGCGGGATTCGTCCTGGTTGAGGCAGTACTGCGTGACCAGCGAGATGTTGGAAATCATGCCCGCGAGGCTACTCGGCGTGACCTTCGCCGCCTTCTCCAAAATTGCTCTTCAGCACGCCGGCCATGAACAGCCAGCACCCGGGGATGTGCGGCGCGCCGGCCTTGGCCCAGCGGTTGCGGTACGCCACCGGGCTCTCACCGACGATCCGGGCGAACCGCGCCGAGAACGAGCCCAGGCTGGTGAAGCCGACCGCCATGCACACCTCGGTGACGGTAAGGTTGGCGTTGCGCAGGAGGTCCTGCGCCCGCTCGATGCGCCGGCGGGTCAGATAGCGCATCGGCGTCTCGCCGTAGGCATCTTCGAAACACCTGATGAAGTGGTACTTCGAAACAGCCGCGACGGCGGCGACCGTGCTCAGGTCCAGCGGCGCCCGGTAGTTGCGGTCGATGTGGTCGCGCGCGCGGCGCAGGTGCGGCAGCAGTTCGACCGGAACCGTCACCCCGTCACTCTAGTGCTTCCCCCCTGCCCCGCACTTCAGCGCCTGTTTCCCGCTTGCTCTCGCGCCGTGCTTCGGTGCCTGTTTCCCGCTTGCTCTCGCGCCGTGCTTCGGTGCCTGTTTCCCGCCAATCCCCGCTTCGGCGCTGTTTCCCTCCGCTTCGCGCTTGTTTTCCCGCCGCTCCGTGCGTCTTTCCCGTTTCCCGCCGCTCCGTGCGTCGGCGCCTGTTTCCCGCCGCTCCGCGCTTCGGCGGTGATCGAAGTCTGCGAGGGGTCGCGCGGAAGGTCACCCGTCCACTAACGTGGCCCCCGCGCGCCGCTGCCGGGCGGCGCGCACACCGAGAATGGGGAGCTTGCACAGGTGCGCGGCCGGCGATCGGTATTCACCATGGTCAGTGCGGTGGCCGCACTGCTGATGGCCGCGCTGCTCGGGGTCGCCGCCTGCGACGGCGACAAGCCGCAGCACACCGCCCAGCCCGCGGCCTCCTCCGCCGCCCCGGCGAGCGCCGCACCCAGCCCGACGCCGTCGCCGACCCCTTCCGCCTCGCCCTCCCCCAAGCCCCCGGCGTCGCCCCGCCCCTCCGCCTCGACCTCGCGTCCGCCCTCGACCAAGTCCCCCGCCGGCGGGTTCACCGTCCGCCCGCCGGGCACCGGCCAAGGCCCCGCCGGTTCGCTGAGCCGCACCCAGGGCACCGACATCGCCCTCACCTTCGACGACGGCCCCGACCCGGTGAACACTCCCGCCATCCTGAAGATCCTGCGCGACAACGGCGTGAAGGCCACCTTCTGCATGGTCGGCTTCCGCGTCCGCGACCATCCGGAGCTGGTCCGCCAGATCTACAACGAGGGCCACACGCTGTGCAACCATTCGTGGCAGCACCTGACGGACCTGGCCAAGCGCGACCCGTCGTACATCGACTGGGACCTGAAACACACCAACGACATGATCCACGCCGCGGCCGGCCCCGACGCCCCGATCAAGTACTTCCGCGCCCCCGGCGGCAACTTCACCCCTGACCTGGTCGCCAAGGCTAAGTCACTCGGCATGGACTCCATCTACTGGGACGTCGACCCGAAGGACTGGGACCACAAGCCGGACTCCTCCGACGCCGCCCACATCTCCCGCGTGATCGCCCAGGTGAAGTCCCACATCCGCCAGGGCTCGATCATCCTGTCCCACGACAACGGCCAGCCCGACACCATCGTCGCGTACCGCACGCTGATCCCCTGGCTGAAGCAGTACTTCACCCTGGAGTGCCTGCCAACCTAACGGCACCCTCCACAGCCACCCCCACATCGCCGAACCGTGACACTGTCACCGTCGAAAACCGTGACAGTGTCACCATGCCCAACGGCGACAGTGTCACCTGTCCGCCAAGCCCGCACGGCTCCAACCTCAACGTCCCCGCCGCCGCCGGACCGCAACCGTGACACTGTCACCATCGAACACCCTGACACTGTCACCGTCAGAGACCGTGACACTGTCACCACCAGCAACCGTGACACTGTCACCATCGGACACCGTGACACCGTCACCACCAGCAACCGTGACAGTGTCACCACCAGCAACCGTGACAGTGTCACCGTCAGGAACTGTGACAGTGTCGCCGTCGGAGACCGTGACAGTGTCACGGTCAGAGACGATGACAGTGTCACGGTCCCCGAAGACCGCGCGCGCCGAGTCCGGCCGCGCCGCCTGCGGCTCCGCCACGGCAAACGCGCCCCAATCGTCGGTCCTGTTGGTCGCGCGGCACTAACTCTCCGCGATCACGCGCGTTTCTGTTGCGACACCGCGGTTTTCCATGAGCGTGGATACTTTTCGTACTTATAGGTACATAGACCATCCGCGATCATGAGAAACCGGCGTGCGCGTGTTGGGTTGTGCATGATCGCGGAGAGTTACAGCCTCCATGCCGTCCCGCGCGCCGGCATGTGCGCATCTACTCATGACTGAAATGTCGGATATGTCCGTCACGGAGCCGGCCATAGAAGCCCATGGTCAGCCAACGGACACGACGAGCAACAACCGGCCGTGAACACAGTGAAGAGAGCGGGCGACGATCAGCCCGGGGCTGCAGGGGCGGTGGCGCGGAGCAAGAAGCCGCCCCCGTCGCGGCGGCCGACTGTCAGGGTGCAGCCGGCGGCGTCGAGGCGCTCGCGCAGGCCGGCGAGACCGTGGCCGGTAAGTCCGTGGTTGACGAGGCCGTGGCCGGTGAGTCCGTGGCCGGCGGTGCCGTGGCCAGCAGTGCTCTGGCCGGAAGTGCTGTGGCCGGCAGTGCCCTGGCCGACAGTGGTGTGGCCGGAAGTGCCCTGACCGACGGTGCTGTGGCTAGCAGTGCCCTGACCGACAGTGCCGTGGCCAGCAGTGCCGTGGCCAGCGGTGGGGGTGGGGGGCTGGGCCGCCGGGGCCGGGCCGCGGCCGTCGTCGGAGATCTCGACCGCGTCGTGGTCTAGGCGGATCCAGCAGTGCTTGGCCTCGCTGTGCCGTACCACGTTGGTGACGCCCTCGCGCACGACCCAGGCGAACAGCTCCTGACGCCCCGGGTCGACCGCCTCGCCGGTCACCGGGACGTCGGCCTCGATGCCGGCCGCGTCGAGGGCGCTGCGGGCCGAGGCTAGCTCGTTGGACAGCGACATCGCCCGGTAGCCGGCCACGGCTGCCCGCACGTCGACGAGGGCCTCGCGGACCAGGCGCTGGATGTCGGCGAGCTCGGCCTCGGCGCGGTCCGGTGCTAGCTGCACCAGGCGGGCGGCCAGCTCGCTCTTCACCGATACCACGGTCAGCGAGTGGCCGAGCAGGTCGTGCAGGTCGCGGGCGAAGCGGTTGCGCTCCGCGTCGATCGCCAGCCGGGTGATCTCCTCGCGCGCGGCGGCCAGCTGGGCGTTGCGCTGCACGACCCGGGTCACGCCCCACACGGCGAGGGCGGCGACCAGGACGGCGAAGGTCAGGTCGACGCCGCTGTCCCAGCCGGGCACGACCCGGGGCAGGACGAACGCGGTCAGGCCGGCGCCGCTCACGATGCCCATCGCGGCCCGGGCCGGGAAGCTGAAGACGGACACGACGCCGATGTACACCAGCGTGGTGAGCCCCGACTCGCCGACGATCAGGGTCAGGATCGCGGCCAGCGCGACCATGCCGGCCAGGCGTACCACCGTCCAGGGCAGCACCAGGCCGGCGCCGGTGGTGCGCATCTGCTGCCGCGCGGCCCGGAAGGTGTCCAGGTAGAGGGCGCAGAAGCCGGCCGCGGCGAGCAGGCCGACGACCCGCTGCCAGGTCTCCGGGCGGTGCCAGGCGTCGAGGAACGGGCCCGCCATGTAGAACAGCCAGACCGCCGTCCACATCCAGAAGAACCTGGGTGGGGAGCGGCGGCTCGGCGGGGTCGGGGGCATGTCGAACACGGTAACCGAGGGCTAGGCGCGGGCGGTGTCCACGCGGAACCGGCGCAGCGCGATGACCGCGAGGACCACGGTCCAGCCGGCCAGCACCGCGATCGCCTGGCCGTCGATGTGGCCGTGGTCGAGCGGGCTGCGCGCGACCTGGCCGGTCCAGTACGACGGAGTCAGCTTGGCGATGTACTGCAGCGCGTCCGGCATCAGGTTGACCGGCACCCACAGCCCGCCGAAGGCGGCCAGGGTCAGGTTGATCAGCGCGGAGACCTGCTGGACGCTGTCGGGCTTGGCGAGGTACCCGATGACCACCCCGAGCGCCGCGAACGGCAGCGAGGCGAGCCAGGCGCCAGCGAAGCACAGCACCCACTCGGCCGCGGTGAGCCGCACGTGCAGGCCCACGGCCCCGACCACGAACGTGATGAGCACCGGCAGCACCCCGACGAGCAGCGCGAGCAGCACCTTGTTGAGCACGTAGGCGGCCGGCGAGAGCGGGGTCAGCCGCAGCGTGCGGTTCCAGCCCAGGCCGCGCTCGACGGCGATGGTGCCGCCGCTGGAGATGGCGGCGGTCATCGCGCCGAAGAGGGCCATGCTGACCATGACGTACTGCTTCGCGTCCGCGTCGCCGCCGACGGACACGCCGCCGATGATGAGCACGAGCAGGGCCGGCATCAGGGTCGAGAAGATCACGACGCGCTTGTTGCGGAACAGGCGGACGGCTTCCAGCCGCAGGTAGGTGAGGTTCACTGGGTGCTCCCGGCAACGGTGAGGGCGATGAAGGCGTCTTCGAGATTGCGGCTGGTGACCTCGATGTCACGGGCGTCGGTGGCGGCGAGCAGTGCGCGCAGGGCGGCGTCGGAGTCGTCGCAGTGCAGCAGCACGACCTCGCCGCGGGACTCGACCCGGTCGACGCCGGGCAGCGCGGCCAGTCCGGCCAGGTCCGCGCCGGGGATCGCGGCCCGGATGGTGCGGCCCGACACGGCCGATTTGATTTGTGCGGCGGTACCGTCGGCGACGATGCGCCCGGCGCGCAGCAGCACGATGCGGTCGGCGTAGTCGTCGGCCTCCTCGAGGTAGTGCGTCGCGAAGAGCACGGTGCGGCCCTGCGCGGTCTCCGCGCGCATCGAGGCCCAGAACGCGCGCCGGGTCTCCACGTCCATGCCGGTCGTCGGCTCGTCGAGGACCAGCAGGTCGGGGTTCACCACCAGGGCCATCGCGAAGCGGATCCGCTGCTGCTGGCCGCCGGAGAGCCCGGCCACCCGCTGGCCGGCGAACTCGGCCACGCCGGCCCGCTCCAGCACCTCGCCGACCGGGCGTGGGTTGCGCTGCAGCGCCGCGGCCAGCCGTACCGTCTCCGCGGCGGTAAGGTCCGGCAGCAGCCCGCCGCTCTGCATGAGCGCGCCGACCGCGCCGCGCCCGATGGCCTTCGCCGGCGCGTCGCCGAACAGCCGCACCTCGCCGGCGTCCGGGCGCAGCAGCCCGAGCAGCATGTCGATGGTGGTTGACTTGCCCGCCCCGTTCGGGCCGAGCAGCGCGACGACCTCGCCCCGGCGGATCGTGAGGTCAAGGCCGTCCACGGCGGTGAGCTCGCCGAACCGCTTGGTGAGGCCGGTCAGCTGGACTGCTTCGTTCGTCATGCCAACAGCATCGCCGGGAGCCGATGCCCATGCGGCTGCATCGCGTCACCCGCTCCCCCATGACAGATGTCATGCGGCGACCGCCGGGCCGGCCGCCGGTCGCCCGCGACATGCTCGCCGCCGGCCGCATCGCCCACGCCCGCCGACCTCCCCCGCCGACCTCCCCCGCGGGCCGCACACCTCGGACGGCGCCGCCGGTCCGAAGGGCCGGTCCCGGAATCCGCCGGCGGCGGCCGTCGCCCGCACACCCCCGGACGGGCGACGCCCGTTCGAAGGACGGCGCCCGGAATCCGCTACGGGCAGTGACGGTGGACGGCACCATGACGGTGCCCTCTCCCCACCGTTTCGGAGCCCTGACACCGATGCCGGCGAACTGGATGCAGCGGCGCGCGGCAGAGCGCCAACTCCGCCGGGACGCGACCGACAACCTTGCCACGGCGCCATCCTCATCCACCATTCCCGAGTTGCTCGGGCCCGCTGGCGAGCACCTGGACCGCGCCTCGCTGCTGGACCGCCACGGCGAACACCTCTGGCTCCTCGCTGTCCCGGGCGCGAACGGCCCGGGCGGCGGCGGTGAGGGCACGGGTGAGCCGCTGTCGTGGCTGCTGCGGGCGGCCTGGCGGCGCGCGGCCGGGGATCCGGCGACGGCGCAGCGGCCGGTGCTGGTCGACCTCGCCGCGCTGGCCGCCGACGGCCCGGTGACCGCCGACGCGGTCCTGCGGGCCGTCACCGCCGGCGAGGCCCCGCCGCACGGCTACCTCGCCCTGGTCACCGGCCTGGATACCGCCGGCGGCGCCGTCCGGGCCGCGGTCGCCGGGCTGTCCGGACCGTTGGCCCGCCTCGCCCCGGCGTCGACGATCGTGACGCTGTCGCACGCCGAGCCGGTGCCGGGGTTCCACGTTCCCGCGGTGGTCGCGCCCGACGCCCCGCCCGTACTCACCGGCGCCCGCACCGAGCCGGCGGCCTGGAACGACCTCGCCGCCCGCCTGCGCATCCAGCGGCCCTGGCCGGCGGCCCTGCTCGCGGCCGCGGTCACCGCCTGCGCCGGCGCGCCCGACGCGCTGCGCTGGCGCATCCTCGACGACCTGGCCGCGCTGCCCGACCGCCGCCTGCTGTTCCGCGCCGCCCTCGCCGGGAACGCGTGCGACGACGACGGCGTCCTGCGCGCCGCCCGCACCGAGATCGAGTCCCTGGCCGGCACCCCGGCGTCGGCCCGCGACCCGCTCTGGCTGTCCCGTCTGCTCTGCGTGCTCCCCGTCCTCGACGCCGCCGCCCCAGCAGCCCACGACACCGCCCCGGCCGCGGGCCGGCCCGCCGAACCACCCGCAGGCCGGGCCGCCGCGTCCGGCGCCATGGCGGCGGACCAGGCCTCGGAACACGGGGCGGCAGCTCCCCCGGCCCGGGCGGTGCTGCTGCGGCTCAATGCGACCGGCCGCCCGGGCGCGGCGCCGCTGGCGCTGCTGGCCCGGCGCGACCCGGCCGGGGCGATCGCGGCGGCCGAGGAGTCCGGCGACCCGCTCGACCTCGACGCCGTCGCGCGCGCCGCCGACGACCGGGCGGTGCTGCGCGCGATCCTGGGCCGGTGCGCGGCGGTGCCCGGCTGGGAGACCGCGCTGGTGTATCGGGCGCAACTGCAGCCCGGCGTCGCGGCGGCGCTGCTGGCCGGGCGCGACACCGGCCCGGGCGCGGGTCCGGTGCCGGCCGGGCGGTGGCGCGGCTACCGGCTGACCCGCGGCACGGTCTACGGCCGGCTGCTCGACGACGTCCTGGCCCGCCCGTGGAGCTGGCCGCCGTACGCCGCGCCGCTGCTGTTCACGCTGCGCCGGATCCGGCCACCGGCCACCGTCGCGCCGGTCGTCACCGCCACGCTGCCGGGCGCCGCGGGCGCGGCCCTGGTCGCCGCCCTCCTCGTCCTGGCCGTCGAGCGCCTGACCGCCGGCCCGATCGCCCCGGCGGCGGCGAGCGTCGCGGTCGCCGCGGGCCTCGCCGCCGCGGCCGGTGTCCTGGCCCGCCGCCTCCGCGCCTGGCGCGCGCCGGTGCCCGGCGCCGACCCGGCCGAAACCGCGAACAGCACCACCGAAACCACCCCAACCGGCGTCACCCCCTGCCGCCTGCACGCCCCGCACCCGCCCACGCCCGGCGCCGCCGCAGCGGAAACCGGCAACGACCAGGCCGAAACCGCGCCGGCCGGAATTGCCGAGGACCAGATCGTGACCACATCCGAGTGCGCGCGGTGCGAGCGGGTGGTGGGGGTGCGGCGGGAGTACGTGCTCGCGGGCGTGCTCGGGCTCGGCGGGCTGCGCCTCGCCGGAGTCGTGCCGGGGCGGGTCGCGGTGGACGAGCGGCTGCGGCGGGCGTGTGTGCGGGCCGGGGTGCCGGAGGCCGAGATCGCCCACCTGCTGCGGGTCCTCGCCGCGCGGCGCGGGGCGCATGGAGCGGCACCGGTGGTACCGGAGCAGGCATTTCGAACGGACGAACGCGAGCCTAGCGGCGGCTGAGCACGCGCGCGGTCAGGTTGCGGGCGGCCAGGCCCAGGCGGGTCTTCGGCACGACCAGCGCGGCGGCCCGGCCGGCGCCGCGGACCTTCGCGTCCGTGCGGATGCGGTGCTCGGTCTCGTAGCGGCGCAGGCCGTCGGCGATGCCGTGGCCGGCCAGGGCGGTGGCCAGGGTGTGGCCGCCGGCGATCGCCAGGCTCGAGCCGTCGCCGAACAGCGACACGCATGACGCCGCGTCGCCGACCAGCGTGATGCGGCCGCGCGACCAGGAGGAGAGGTGGACGCGGCTGACGCTGTCGAAATACGGGTCGGCGCCGTCGAGCCGGCCGAGCAGCTCCGGCACCCGCCAGCCGGCGCCGGCGTATGCCTCGGTCACGATCCGGCGGTGCTGCGCGGTGTCGCGGTGGTCGAATCCCGGGATCGCCGGGCCGCGGAAGATGAAGGCGAGCAGCGCGGTGCCGCGGGCCGGGTGCACGGACACCAGCCGGCCCGGTTCGTTGTAGGCCAGCACGTCGGACGGGTCCTCGGCGGGCTCGTCGAGGGGCAGGGTCGCGACCCAGACGCCGAGGTGGCTGACCAGGTCCGTCTCGGGGCCGAAGGCGAGCCGGCGCACCGTGGAGTGCAGCCCGTCGGCGCCGACGACGAGGTCGAAGCGCTGCGGGGCGGCGCGGTCGAAGGTGACGTCGACGCCGTCGGGGTCGGGGGCCAGGGCGGTGATCGTGTCGTCGAAGCGGAACTCGGCGTGGTCGCGGGCCGCCTCGAACAGCACGCCGGCCAGGTCGGCGCGGGGGATCTCCAGCGCGCCGGGCTCGGTCTGCATGGGCAGGCGGGCGACGGTGCGGCCGGCGCCGTCGACGACCCGCATGCGGGTGGCGTGCGTGGCGTGCTCGTGCAGGGCGGGCAGCACGCCCATGTCGGTGGCGACCGGCAGGGCCGGGCCGCGCACGTCGACGGGGTTGCCGCTGGAGCGCTGCCCGGCCGAGCGCTCCACGACGGTGACCCGGAATCCGTTCCGGGCGAGCCAGTAGGCGGCGGTGGTGCCGGCGACGCCGGCGCCGCTGACGAGGACCGAAGGTTGCATGCCCCCAACGCTATCCGCATTGAGTGCAAGTTTGCAATGAGTGCGACTTCACATTCGATGCGATAAGGTGTACCCCATGTCGCTACGGGAGCTGAAGCGCGCGCGGACGCGGCAGGCGCTGGTCGACGCGGCGGTCGAGCTGTTCGAGCGGGACGGCTACGAGCAGACGACCATCGCCGACATCGCCGCCGCCGCGGAGATCGGGACGCGCACCTACTTCGGGTACTTCGCCACCAAGGAGGACCTGCTGTTCCCGGAGAACGACGTGCGCCTGGGCGCCGCCGTCGCCGCGATCGCCGCCCGTGGCCCCGGCGACGGCCCGGCCGACGTGCTGCTGCGCGCGCTGCGGCAGGTCGGCGAGGACAGCGACGACATGACCGGCCGGCTCGCCGCGCTGCGGATGCGGCTCATCCGCCAGGTGCCGTCGGTGCGCGGCCGGGCGCTGCAGATCCAGCTCGACGCGCAGCGGCAGATCGCCCGGCACCTGGCCGGGGCGTTCCCCGGCCAGCTGGACCTGATCGCCGCCGCCGCCCTGGTCGGCGCCTTCGTCGGCGCGGTCACCGGCGCCCTGCAGGAGCTGCTCGACACCGCCGAGCCCGAGGACCCGCAGCAGGTCCGGCTGGCGGTCCAGCAGGCGACCGAGATCGCGCTGCGCCCCTGGCTCGCGCGTTGATCCGCCGTGCTGGGAAGGCCCGACCTGGACGAGGTGGCCGCGATGTCCGGCGACGTGAACCGCTACGGCATGGGCTCCACGCGCGACGTCGTGCCCCGCTACGGCAAAGGTCTCACCGGCTGAGGCGGCCGGCGGCCCGGCACGCTCAGCGCGACCGGTCGGCGGCCCGGTCGACGACGATGCTGAACTGGTCGATGCCGCGGATCAGGGCGGCGAGCTGGGCGAAGTCGACCGGCTTGCGGAAGTAGAACTCCGAGGGCACGCCGAAGTCGCGCAGCAGCTGCTCCTCCAGCGGGGAGCCGGTCAGCACCACGACGGTCAGGTCGGACAGGCGCGGGTTGCCCAGCACCCGGTCGAGCACCACCCGCCCGTCGACGCCGGGCAGGTTGAGGTCGAGCAGCAGGATGTCGGGGGTCGGCGCGCCGGCGTGGCGGCCCCGGGACTCCAGATACTCGATCGCCTCCAGGCCGTCGCCGAGGACGGTCAGCGGGTTGCGCAGCCGGTGCGCGCGGAACTCGTCGAGGGTATACGCCACGTCGCCCGCGTCGTCCTCCACCAGCAGGATGTGCGCGAGCTCCATGTATTCCCCAATTTGTTGCAGCTGTGCAATATTCGAGGGACACGATAGTGCACGTCGGGACGGACGGCCACCCGATGCCATGCAACCATTGCCCGGTGACAAGCACCGAACCGCTCGCCGAGGCGCTGATGGCGGTCAGCCGCAGCATGGTCGCGCTCGCCGCCCGCAGCCTGACGGCGGCCGGGGTGGAGGTCACGCTCACGCAGTACCGCGTCCTGGTCCTGCTCGCCGGCGACGGCCCGCAGCGCGGCGCCACGGTCGCCAAGGAGCTCGGCGTGGCCCCGTCGACGCTGACCCGGATGTGCGACCGCCTGGTGCGCCGGTCGCTGGTCCAGCGCTTCCACCGCCACCACGACCGGCGCTCGATCTGGCTGGGCCTGACCCCGGCCGGCCGCGACCTGGTCGGCGAGGTGATGCGGGCCCGCCGCCGGCAGATCGACGCGCTGATCGGCGCCGAGGGCCTGGCTGCGTCACCGCCGCAGCTGGCGCTGCTGCACGCGTTCGTGCGGGCCACGGGCGAGCTGCCGGACGCCGAGTGGTGGCGGCGCTGGGACGTCTCCGCCGACCCGGTGGACGGCGCGGTGGCGATCTACTCCCACCGAACGGGCCACGCGGGCTGGGCCGAGCGGCGCTGACCGGCCGAGGCGGGCCGCGGGCCGAGGCAGGCGCGCACCTCGGCGAGCAGCTCCGCCTCGGTGAACGGCTTCGCGAGCAGCGTGACCGACGGGTCCAGGGTGCCCTGGGAGGCGAGGATCGGCTGGGCGTACCCGGACATGAACAGCACGCGCGTGCCGGGCCGCAGGCCGCGGACCCGCTCGGCGAGCTCCTTGCCGAGCATCTCCGGCATGATGACGTCGGTCAGCAGCAGGTCGACGCCGCCCGGCCCGCCGACCACGGCCAGGGCCTCGGCGCCGTTGGCGGCGGTGATCACCCGGTAGCCGTTGCGGGCCAGGATGCGCCGGGTGACCTCGCGCAGGGCGTCCTCGTCCTCGACGACCAGGATGGTCTCGCCGGCGCCGTGCTCGGCGCTGCCCGCGCCCGGCGTCCCCGGCCGCGGCTGGTCCGGGCGCTGGTCGGTGACCGGGAAGACGGTGGTGACGGTGCTGCCGTGGTCGGGCCGGGAGCCGATCGCGATGGCGCCGCCGGCCTGCACCACGATGCCGTAGACGGTGGCCAGGCCCAGGCCGGTGCCCTGGCCCTTGGGCTTGGTGGTGAAGAACGGCTCGAAGGCCCGGTCGATGACGTCCTGGGTCATGCCGGTGCCGCTGTCGGTGACCCGGATGACCGTGTGGTGCCCGGCCGGCAGGTCCCAGCCGGACCGGTGCCCGGGCTCGAGCGCCAGGTCGTCGGTCTCGATGCTCAGCACGCCCCCGGTCGGCATCGCGTCGCGGGCGTTGACCGCCAGGTTGACCAGGATCTGCTCGATCTGGCCGGGGTCGGCCAGGATCGGCCCGACCGTGGGGCTGAGGTGGGTCACCAGCGTGATGTGCTCGCCGATCGTGCGGCACAGCAGCTGCCGCACGTCGACGACGATGTCGTTGACGTCGATCACCCGGGGCCGGGCCACCTCGCGCCGGGCGAAGGCCAGCAGCTGGTGGGTCAGGGCGGTGGCCCGCTCCGCGGCCCGGCGGATCTGGCCCACGTCGGCGCGGGCGGCGTCGCGGTCGGTGCGGTCCCACCGTTCGCTCTCCAGCACCTCCTCGACGAACGCGAGGTAGTTGAGGATGACGCTGAGCAGGTTGTTGAAGTCGTGGGCGACGCCGCCGGCGAGCTGCCCGAGCGACTCCAGCCGCTGCGCCTGGTGCAGCTGCCGCTCCAGCCGCTCGCGCTCGGCCTGCGCCTTGAGCCGTTCCCGGTCGGCCTGCGCCTCGAGCCGCTCGGTGACGTCGCGGACCGCGGCCGAGACGAGCAGCCCGTCGTCGGTCTCCAGCGCCGACAGGCTGATCTCGGCCGGGAACTCGGTGCCGTCCTTGCGGCGGCCGGCCAGCTGCTTGCCGGCGCCCATCGGGCGGGCGACCGGGTCGGTGAAGTAGCCGCTGCGGTGCCGCGGGTGCTGCTCCCGGGCGGCCTGCGGCACCAGCAGCTCCACCGGCTGGCCCAGCAGCTCGTCGCGGCGATACCCGAACAGCCGCTCGGCCTGGGCGTTGACCAGCACGATCGTGCCCGCGGCGTCGACGCCCAGCACCGCGTCCGGTGCCGCCTCCAGCAGGCCGCGGAACATCGCCTCGGCCCGCTGCCGCTCGGAGGCGTCCCGGGACACCGACGCCACCCCGACGATCGAGCCGGTGGTGTCGCGGATCGGCGACATCGCCAGCGACACCGTGATCCGCCGGCCGTCGGCCCGGACCCGTTCGGTCAGGTACTGCTCGACCTGCTCGCCGTTGGCGATCCGGGCCAGCAGCGCGTCCTCCTCGGCGAGGCGCTCCGGCGGGTACAGCACGTCGACACGGCGGCCGAGCATGACCCCGGCCGGGTAGCCGTACAGCCGCTCGGCGCCCGGGTTCCAGGTGGTGATGACCCCGGCCAGGGTCTTGCCGACGATGGCGTCGTGCGAGGACTGCACGATCGCGGCCAGCTGCGCCTGGGCCTCCGACGCCCGCTTCCACGCGGTGACGTCCCGCACCCCGGCGACGACCAGCTGCTCGCCCTCCACCTGCAGCGTGGACAGCGAGATCTCGGCCGGGAAGGTGGTGCCGTCGCGGCGCCGCCCGGCCAGCTCCATCCCGGCGCCCATCGGCCGGGCGTGCGGGTCGGCGAGGTAGTCGCGGCGGTGGCCCGGGTGCACGGCGCGGGCCGCCTCGGGCACCAGCAGCTCCACCGGCTGGCCCAGCAGCTCCCGGCGGGCGTAGCCGAACAGCCGCTCGGCCTGCGCGTTGACCAGCACGATGACGCCCGCGGAGTCCACGCCGACGATCGCGTCGGGCGAGGCTTCCACCAGGCCCGCCGCCTGAGCCGACCATTCCACCGCCACGGGGCGTCACCACCTCAGCACAGCCAACCGGCAGTCTTCATCGAACCACGAACGGCCCGCTCTTGATCACGGAATGCGGCGATCCCGTCACGGTGTGGTCAGGGTGAACGAGAACGTGGCGCCGCCGCCAGCCTCGCTGGTGGCCCAGACGCGCCCGCCGTGGCGGTCGATGACCCGCTGTACCGTGGTCAGGCCGATCCCGGTGCCCGGGAACTCGGCCGCGTCGTGCAGCCGGCCGAACGGGCGGAAGAGCTGGTCGGCGTGCTCGGGCGGGAAGCCGGCGCCGTTGTCTCGCACGTAGAAGACCGGGCCGTCGCAGCCGACGTCGATCGCCGGGTCCGGGGCGCGGCCGGTGAACTTCCAGGCGTTGCCGATGAGGTTGGTGTACACCACGCGGATCAGGTCGGCGTCGCACGCCGCGCTCATCCGGGCCGCGACGGCGACCCGCACGGCCCGGGACGGGTCGCGCTGGCGCAGCTCGTCGACGACGTCCTCGGCCAGCCCGGTCAGGTCGACGTCGCCCCGGCGGATCTGGCCGCGGTTGGCCCGGGCCAGCGACAGCAGCGCGTCGATGAGGGCGTTCATCCGCATCGCCGCGGCGTGGATGCGGCCCAGCTGCTCGGCGGCGTCCGGGTCGGCGTCCTCGGTGAGCAGCTCGCTGTAGGTGATGATGGTCTGCAGCGGCGAGCGCAGGTCGTGCGAGACCGAGCCGCTGAAGGCCTCCAGCTCCCGGTTGCGCCACTCCAGCTCCTCGACCAGCTCGGCGCGGGTCTCGGCGAAGCGGCGGGCGGCGCGCTCCTCGGCCGCCTCCATCTCCCGGCGCACCAGCTCGTCGCGGATCCGCCGGTTCTGCTCGTGCAGGTGCTGGCGGCGCAGGTGGGCGCGGACGTGGGCGCGCAGGGTGCCGGTGCCGTCGGCCCGCTTCACATAGTCGTCGGCGCCGGCGGCCAGGCACTCCAGCAGCGCGTCGTCGCGGCCCACGACGATCACCGGCATGTCGCGCAGCCCGGGCACGGACCGGATGCGGTCGCACAGCTCGCGGCCGTCGATCTCGGGCAGGTGCAGGTCGACGACCGTGCAGTCGGCGGGCTGCACGGCGAGCATGGCCAGGGCGTCGTCGGCGCAGCGGGCCAGGATCGCCTCGTAGCCGTCCTCGTGCAGCAGGCCCGCCATGCTCGACAGCCGGCCGCTGTCGGCGTCGACGAGCAGGACCCGCGCCGGGCGGGCCCGGCCGGCCTCGGGCAGCGGCAGGGCGGCGGCGCTCTTGCGCAGTACCGCCGCCAGCTTGGCCAGCACCACGGCCAGGTCCTCCTGCTTGCGCACGAACGCGTCCGCGCCCGCCTCGAGGATCTGCAGCTCGGTGGTGTAGTCGTCGGCGGCGGTGAGCAGCAGGCACGGCACGTTGCGCAGGGCGGCGTCGAGGCGGACCCGGCGGATCACGGTGGCGCCGTCGATGCCGGGCAGCACCCCGTCGACGATGATCGCGTCCGGCGGCCGGGCGGCGGCGATGCGCAGCCCCTCCTCGCCGCTGGCCGCGGTCGTCACCTCGTAGCCGGCCGGCTCCAGGGTGTGCCGCAGCAGCTCGCGGTAGGTGCGGCTGTCGTCGATGACCAGCACGTGCCGGTGGTGCTCCGCGCCCGGGCCGTGGCGCAGCAGCTCGCGGGCGCGGGCCACGACCACCGGCGCGTCGTAGGGCTTGCCGACGTAGTCGTCGGCGCCGGTGCGCAGGGCCCGCAGCCGGTCGTGTACCTCCGCCTCGGTGGACAGCAGCAGCACCACCGCGTCGGCGTGGCTGGGATGGGCGCGCAGCCGGCGCAGCAGGTCGACGCCGTCGCCGTCGGGCAGGCGCACGTCGAGCACGGCCACGTCGAACTGCTCGGCATCGAACGCGGCGACGGCGTCGGCGCTGTCGGCGCACAGGACGGTCTGGAAGCCGTCGGCCTCGAACGCGTCGTGCAGGTCCATGCGCACGGTGAGGCTGTCGTCGACGATCAGGACGGTGTTCGCCACGCGAGCCTCCCCGAAAGCGCCCCCGGGGACCGGCGGCCCACCGCGGCGAGCCGCGCGCCGATCTCCTCGGGCGGCAGGACCTCCGCCGCCGCGCCCAGCGCCGCCGCCTCCCGGGGCATGCCGTAGACGACGCAGCTGCCGGCGTCCTGGGCGTACGTGACGGCGCCGGCCCGGCGCATGGCGAGCAGCCCGTCGGCGCCGTCGCGGCCCATCCCGGTCAGCAGGCACCCGGCCGCGTTGCCGCCCAGGTCCATCGCGACGGACTCGAACAGCGCGTCGACCGCGGGCCGGCAGGAGTGCCGGGGCGGGCCCGCGCTGAGCTGCAGGTGGCCGCCGCGGACCAGCAGGTGCCGGTCCGGCGGGGCCATGGTGACCCGCCCGCCGAGCGCGGACAGCGCCTCGCCGCCGCGGGCGTAGCCGACCAGGCGGCCGGTCTGCTCAGCGAGCCAGCCGGTGAACGCCTGCGCGAACGCCCCGCCCGAGGCGAGGTGCTGCACGTAGAGCACCGGCACCGGGAACTCGGCCGGCAGCGCGCGCAGCAGCCGCACGATGGCGCCCGGCCCGCCGGTCGAGGCGCCGACGGCGATCGCCCGCACCCCCGGCGGCGGGCCGGGGGTGCCGGCACCGTCCGGGTGCGGCGGCGGGACCGGCAGCCGCCGGGTGACCACCCGGATCCGCGAGACCACCTTCACCGCGGTGCGCAGCCGGTGGCCCCAGGTGTCGTCGGAGGCGTCGCCGCGCGGCTTCTCCAGCACGTCGACGGCGCCGGCGGCGAGGGCGTCGTAGGTGGTGAACAGCTCGCGGCGGTCGGCGGAGCACACGACCAGGATCGGGGTCGGTGCGTGCGCCATGATCTGCTCGGTGGCGGCGAGTCCGGACATCACCGGCAGGACCACGTCCATGGTGATGACGTCGGGGCGCAGCCGGCGGCACAGCTCGACCGCGGCGGCGCCGTCGGTGGCCTCGCCGACGATCTCGAACCCGTCGGCGCGGGTCAGCGCCTCGCGCAGGAACTGGCGTACCGTGGCAGAATCCTCCACGACGAGCACCCGGATCATGCCGGCGCACCGGCCAGCGCGCGGATGTGGCCGAGCAGCTCCTCCTGGTCGAACTCGCTCTTGACGATGTAGGCGCCGGCCCCCGCGTCCAGCCCGCGGCGGCGGTCCTCGGCCGAGGCGCGCGAGCTGACCAGGATCGCCGGCACGTCCCGCTGGGCCGGGTCGGCGCGGGTCTGCTCGACGAAGGCGAAGCCGTCCAGGCCGGGCATGTCGATGTCGACGAGGAACAGCGCGTAGCGGCGGTGCCGGGCCCGCTCCAGGGCCTCCTCGGCCGAGGCGGCGAGCTCGACCCGGTAGCCGGCCGACTCCAGGATGCTGCGCTCCAGCATGCGGGTGGTCAGCGAGTCGTCGACCACCAGGATCGGGTCGAGGCGCGCCGGTTCGCCGGGCGCGGCCGGCGGCGGGCCCGGGGTGCGGGCCGAACCGGCCGCGTCGGCGAGGCCGACCGGGTCGAGCACGATCCGCGGGTTGCCCTCGGCGTCGATCGACACGCCGCCGACCACCGGCGAGGCCGGCGCGAGATCCGGCAGCGGCCGCACGACCAGCGTCGAGGTGCCCAGCAGCCGGTCGGCGCCGACCGCGATCGGGCGGTCGCCGGCGGCGAGCACGACCGCGACGCCCCGCCCGTTCGGCCCGGTACCGCCGCCCGCGGCGGCCAGCACCCGGCCGAGCGGCAGGAACGGCAGCACCCGCCCGTCGTGGGCGAGCGCGCCGGCCGCGGCCGCGGCGGCCGCCTCGACGCCGGGCAGCAGCACGCAGGTGCGCACCGCGTCCAGCGGCAGCGCGGCGAGCACCCCGCCGGCCTGCACGACCAGACCGGACAGGGAAACCAGCGACAGGGGTACGACCAGCTCGACGTCGGTGCCCCGGCCCGGCTCGGTGTGCACGGACACCTCGCCGCCGAGCCGCTCGGCGACGTCACGGACGGCGTCGAGCCCGATGCCCCGGCCGGACACGCCGGTGACCCGCTCCGAGGTGGAGATCCCGCCCTGCATGAGCAGCCGCATCAGCTCGCGCACGTCGGCGGCGGCGCCGTCGGCGACCAGGCCGCGCCGCTCGGCCTGCCGGCGCACCGCCTCGAGGTCGAAGCCGCGCCCGTCGTCGCGGCAGCGGAACGCGGCGAACCGGCCGCGGCGGCGCACGTCGACGCTGACCCGGCCCTGCGCCGGCTTGCCGGCGGCGAGGCGCTCGGCCTCGCTCTCCACGCCGTGGCTCACCGCGTTGCGCACCACGTGCAGCAGGGCGTTGCCGGCCTGACCGAGCACGTGCGGGTCGAGGCGCAGGTCGCCGCCGTGGCTGTCGAACTGCACGGACTTGCCCTCGGTGCTGGCCACGTCGTAGACGGCCCGGTGCAGGGCGGCGAGGACCTGCTCGGCCGGGACGAGCCGGAGCCGCTCGGCCCGGCCGCGGATGTCGTCGAGCTCCCGCTCCACCTGCTCGACGGTCTCGGTGAGCTGCCGGCCGAGCGCGGTGAGGTCGCTCGCCAGGCCACCGGCCAGGCCCGCGCCGCGCTCGGCGGCGCCGGTGCGCAGCTGCTCGGCGAGGCTCTCGGCGGTGCGCCGGGCCCGCTCGACGGTGGCCGCCTGACGGCGCAGCGGCGCGAACCGGGCGTGCGCCTCGTCCACGGCCTCCAGCAGGTCGTCGACGTCGGCGGCGGCGCCCCGCCCCGGCTCGGGCACCGGCTGGTCCTCGCCGGCCGCCGGCCGGGCCAGCGGTTGCAGGGCGGCCACCAGCTCCGACATGGTGTCGGTGAGCCGCAGCAGGTCGCCGACGACCGCGGCGGGCACCGGCTCGGCGCCGTCGCGGTAGGGCACGAGGATCTCCTCCAGCGCGTGCGCCGCGTCGGCGAGGGCGGCCTGACGCACCACGCGGGCGGCGCCCTTGAGGGTGTGCGCGTTGCGCAGCAGGCCGGCGACCGGCTCGGGGCCGGCGTCGCCCTGCAGCTCGAGCACGCCCCGGCCGAGCTGGTCGACCAGCTCGCGGGCCTCGATCCGGAAGTACCGCAGCGGATCCTTGGGCTGGGTCATGTGCCGTTGTCCGCCGTGACCAGGCGCAGCAGCGACGTGGACAGGCCGGTGAGGTGGGCGGCGGTCTGGCGGGTCTGCACCGCGCTGGACTCGCTCTCCTGCGTGACCCGGGCGGTGTCGGTGACCGCCACGTTGACCTGCTCCACGGCGGTGGTCTGCTGCTTCGTCGACAGCTCGATCTCGCGGGCCGACTCGGTAGTGGTGGCGACCAGGTCGGCGATCTGCTGGAACGCGGCGGTGACGGCGGTGAACTGCCGGGTGCCCGCGTCGACCGCCTTCGCGCCGGTCTCGGTGGCCATGACGGTGGTGTTCACCGCGCCGCGCACGTCCTCGATCAGGGCGCGGATCTCCTTCGCCGAGCCGGCGGTCCGGTCCGCCAGCTTGCGGATCTCGTCCGCGACGACGGCGAAGCGCCGCCCCCACTCGCCGGCCCCGGACGCCTCGATGGTGGCGTTGATGGCCAGGATGTTGGTCTGCTCGGCCAGCTCCGAGACGAGGTCCACGACGCCGCCGATCTGCTGGGAGCGCTGGCCGAGCTCCAGCATGTGCTGCACGATCAGGTCGACCTGGCGGCGGATCGCGGCGATCGAGGCGCGGGCCTCCTCGATGGTGGAGTCCCCGGAGCCGGCCGCCGACGCGGTCTCCTCGGCGACCTTCGCCACCCGCTGCGCGCCGTCGGCGATCTGCCGGGAGGTGATGAGCAGCTCCTCGATCGTGGTGGTGATCTCGCTCATCGCGGTGGCCTGCTCCCGGGCCCCGGTGGCCTGTTGCCCGGCGGACGCCTCCAGCTGCGCCGACGAGCTGCGGATGTGCCCGACGGTCCCGGCCACCTGGCGGGCCAGGGCGCGGCTGAGCGAGATCCCGGTGATGGTGCCGAAGACGACCGACGCCAGCTTGATGGCGATCACCACGGCGATGGTGACGTTCGCCCGGGTCGACGCGGAGCGCTGCCCGGAGCGCACCTCGGCGTCGAGCCGGGCGGTCAATGCGGTGATCTGCCGGTCCAGGGCGTCACGCAGCGGCGCCACACCGCTCTCGAAGGCGGCGCTGATCGCCGTCACCTCGGCGCCGGGCCGGTCGCGCTGGGCGAAGACCGCCTGCAGCGCGTCCTGGTGGCGCTGCTCGCCGGTCACGGCCTGGTCGAGCAGGTCCCGCTCGGCGGGGTCGTCCAGCACCCCGCGTACCCGGTCGACCGCGGCGGCGAACTGCTGGCGGGCGGCGGCGACCTGCTGCACGTAGCGCTGGTCGCCGGTGAGCAGGTACGCCCGCCCGGCGCTGCTCTTGGCCTCCACCGCCACCCGCAGCTCCTGCGCGGCGGCGAGCCCGCGCACGCCGACGTCGATGACCCGGTCCTTAGCCGCGGAGACGGTGCTCAGCGCCCAGACGGTGAGCGCGCCGGTCAGCACCGTCAGCGCCGCGGTGATGGTGAAGCCCAGGCCCAGCCGGCGCCCGAACGTCCATTGTCGTGCCATTGCCTACCGGTCCTCGGGTGTGTGCGGCGGGGCGGCGACCCGCCCGACCGCGGTCTGGACGGCCGCGCGCACGGCCGGGACGTCGACGATGGGCCGGGCCCCGCCGGGCAGCGGGACGATGCCGCGCAGGCAGCCGTGCGGCCCGTGCCCGGCGGCCTCCTCGACCAGCCCGTCGCGGGGGACCCGCAGGTGGCCGTCGAGCTCCTCGAAGGCGAGCGCCACCGGCGGCACGCCCGCGGCGAGCACCAGCCAGCGCGGGACGTCCCCGTTCCGGTCGGATACCGCGGGGGTACCGCCGGTGCCGAAGACGGCGGCGAGGGCGTACACGGGCACGATGGAGCCGCGGAAGCCCGCGACGCCGAGCAGCGCCGGCAGCGGGCCGGGCAGGCGGGTCACCGGCCGGTCCGGGAACAGGCCCGCCGCCTGGGTGAGACGCAGGGCGTACCGCACGCCGCCGGCCCTGATCGCGAGCAGGTCGTCGTAGCCGGCGACCTCGCTGCGGGGCGGGTCGGCGAACGAGCGGTCGAACTCCGCGCGCAGCCGGGCGAGCCGCTGCTCCAGGCTCCCGCCCTGCTTCGCCGGTCCGGCGGTGGTGGTCATGACACGGCCGCCAGTTCGGCGCGGCACAGCGCGATGAGGGCGGCGCGGCCGAACCCGCCGCCGAACAGCGCGATGCGTTCGGCGGTCTCGTCACGCAGGAGGCGTACCGCCCGGTCGAGCTCCACCTCGGCGGTGCGCCGGTCGTCGAGACGCCGGGCGAGCAGCCCCAGCCGCAGCCGCGGCATCGCGAACCCGGCGTCGAGCTGCGCCGCGATCCGGTGGTGCCGCTGCGCGGCGGCGTGGTCGTCGTCGCCCTCGCAGCAGTCGGCGAGCAGCTGGTGCGCGTCGGCGAACAGCGAGTCGCGCTCCAGCAGCCGCCGGCACAGCTCCGCCGCCCGCCCGGTGTCGCCGAGGTGGGCCAGCGCGCAACCGCGCACCAGCCACGTGTCGGGCCGGTCGGCCTCGGCGCCGGTGATCGCGTCGAGCACCCGCAGCGCGTCGCCGAACCGCTCCGCCTGCAGCAGCCGGACCGCCTGCTCACGCGGCCGCGGCCGCACCACCGGCACCGCCTCGGCCTGGCGCGCCACCGATCCCGCCTCGGGCTTGCGCGCCACCGATCCCGCCTCGGGCTTGCGCGCCACCGGTCGCGCCTCGGGCTTGCGCGCCAACTCCCGCCAGTCTCCCGGCGCTCCCTCGCGGCGGGCCGTCTCGCGGCGGTCTCCCTGAGCCGTCTCGCGGCGGTCTCCCGGCGCCGTCTCGCGGCGGTCTCCCTGAGCCGTCTCGCGGCGGTAGTAGAACGTGCCGTGCGAGTGGTGGACCGACAGGCCCGGGGGCCGGCTGCCCAGCGTGTCGGTGTGGCCGAGGAAGAGGTACCCGCCCGGGGTCAGCGCCCTGGTGATCCGCTCGACGACCGCCCGCCCGGCGTCGGGCGTGAGGTACATGAGGAGGTTGCGGCAGAACACGACGTCGTAGGTGTCCGGCGCGAACAGCAGCAGGTCCTCCCGCGCCACGTTGTGCTCGACGAACCGCACCCGGCCGCGCAGCCGGGCGTCGATCTCGACGCCGTCATCGCCGGCCTGGAACCACCGCCGCCGGGCCGCCTCGGGCGTCTCGCGCAGCGACCAGGTGGAGTACCGCCCGGCCATCGCCTTGCGCAGCGCTCCCCGGTTGACGTCGAGCCCGACGATCGCGGTCTCCCACCCGTCGGGCACCCGCCCGGCGACGACCATGGCGAGGGTGTACGCCTCCTCGCCCGTGGAGCAGCCGACCGACAGCAGGTCGAGCCGCCGGTCGCCGGCCCGGCCCCGCAGCCGCTCGGGCAGCGCGACCTGGTCCAGCACCCGGAACTGCTCAATGTTGCGGAAGAAGTACGTCTCGTTGACGGTCAGCGCCTCGGCGAGCGCGGCCAGCTCGGCGGTCCACGCGGTGGCGAGCCGGTCGAGGTAGCCGCGGTCGCTGAGCCCGTGCTGGGTGGCCCGCTGCTGGAGAATCTCGGCGAGCAGCGAGTCCTTCTTGTCGTCGAACGCCATACCGAGCCGCTCCGCGAGCAGCCGGCGCAGCCGCTCGACGCCCCCACCGTCACGCACCGGCACCTCCCGCACCCGGCCCCTCCACCCCGCCGACGGAGGAGGTCACGAAAAGTCCGGCGCAAGCACCTGACTTTTCGGACATATCATCATTTTTCGCCCCGTGCGCCGAAGAGGCGATTTGGGCGAACTCGGACCCGTCGACGCTGTCATCTCCGGTGCGGGCAGGGTCCACGGCGGCGGGCGAAGGCATGTCCGCGCGACGTTCCGCCGCCGCGCCAGCGGGCTCCGCGCCGACCCACGGAACCGCAGCGCCGCGACCCGCCGCGGCAGGGTCCGCGCCCACCCACGCAACCGCGACCCCGTGACCGGCCGCCGTGGCAGCAGGGTCCGCGCCGGCCGGCGGAACCACAGCGCCGCGACCCGCCGCCGTGACAGCAGGGTCCGCGCCCACCCACGCAACCGCGGCGCCGCCGCCGGCCGCCGTCGCGGCGGGGTTCGCGGCGGCCGGCGGAACCACGACCTCGCGCAGGAACCGGTCGATCTCAAGGTTGCCGCGCAGGAAGAGCAACGGCCGCCCGTCCAGCACCCCGACGCCGACCACGAGCGATCCGGCCGCGGGCGACCGGCCGACGGGATCCGGCGCGACCGCGCGCACCCCGACCACGTCGCCGGTGGCGAAGGCGACGGTCCCGTGTCCGGTCGCCGTCGTGACGAAGCGGGTCGGGCGGGCCGCCGGGTCGCCCAGGAGGCGGGCGGTGTCCACGACCGGCACCGCCGCACCGCGGATCACCGCCACCCCGAGCAGTGCGCCGCCGCCCGAGGCGACCGGCTGCACCGGCAGCGGGCGTACCGTCTCGACGACGTTGGCGAGCGGCAACGCGCACAGCACCCGCCCCACGCCGAAGATGAGCTGATCCTGCATCCGCATCACCCTGCCCCGCCCGTCCGTCACCCGCGCTGGGCACAGGATATGACGGCAAACGCGGCAAATGATCGTTTTGCGGCTTCCACCCGGGGCCGATTCCGCGGCGCGGTTGTTCTAGGGTCGGGCGCATGGAGACCGTGCACCGTCCCGCGGCCCGGATCGTCTGCCTCGACGTCGACCAGCGGCTCCTGTTGCTGCACTGGCGCGACCCGTCCGACGGCTCATGGCTGTGGGAGCCGCCCGGCGGCGGCATCGACCCGGGCGAGACGCCGCTGCAGGCCGCCCGCCGCGAGCTGGTCGAGGAGACCGGGCTCGACCCGGCGGCCGTGCTGGAGCGCTGCGAAGACGTGGAGCGCGACCAGCGGTGGAACGGCAAGCGGCTCGTCGGCGTCGAGCAGTTCTTCCTCGCCCGCTTCGGCGCCGAGCGCCCCGCGCTGGTCCGCACCGGCCTGCTCCCCGACGAGCAGCAGAGCCTCCACGACCACGCCTGGGTCGACCCGGCCGGCCTCGCCGGCCTGCCGGACCGCCTGGAGCCGCCGCGGCTCGCCGAGGTCGTCGCCGCCCTCGTCGCCCCCGACCCGCGAGGCCCCTGGCACCGCTAGCGCGCCGAAATCGCCGAAATGTCCCGGCCCGCAAGAGG
Source organism: Dactylosporangium sp. CA-092794 (assembly GCF_050948465.1). Taxonomy (NCBI): domain Bacteria; kingdom Bacillati; phylum Actinomycetota; class Actinomycetes; order Micromonosporales; family Micromonosporaceae; genus Dactylosporangium; species Dactylosporangium sp. CA-092794. The sequence goes on from NZ_CP192044.1 coordinate 7,498,076, forward strand.
GCGAGCAGTCGGCGGTGGGTCCCGGCGGCGCTTTCTTTCCGCGATCATGCCGAGGAGCGTCCCGAATGGCGGGATCTCCATGATCGTGGAGCGACGATGTACCAGGAGCGGCACTATCACTCCACGATCATGAGGATCCCAGCCAGTGGACGCTCCCGGCGCATGATCACGGAAGCAAAACGTCGCACCGGCCGCACGCCGCATCGCCCGCACGCCGCACCGGCCGCAGGGGCCACCAGCGCCGCGCGCGCGGCGGGCGGAGCCGACGGGGGGCGGGGGCGGGGGGCGAAGCCGCCGGGGGGCGAAGCCGCCGGGAGGGGCGGAGCCGCCGGGGGGCGGGGAGCGGAGCCGCCGGGGGGGGGGGGGCGGAGAGCGGAGCCGCCGGGGGGCGGAGAGCGGAGCCGCCGGGGGGGGGCGGAGAGCGGAGCCGCCGGCCGCGCGCGGCAGGCGGAGCCGCCGGGGGTCGCGCCGCTCTGGATCGGCGGGGTTGAGCCGGCCCCTGGAACCGGCGGGCGTAGAGGAGGGCACAGGCCTTAGCGCGGGGACCGGATCAGCAGGCTCGCGAGAACCTCGTCGGGGCCGATGGTGCAGTACACGTGCGGAACGTCGGCCCGCCAGCTGATGTGCTCGCCCGGCCGCGCGACCAGCGGCGCGTCGCCGGGACCGGCTCGCAGGACACCCTGGTAGACGGTGACGTGCTCGGTCACCCCGGTGGCGTGTGCGGGCGAGTGCTGGACGACGCCGGGGCGTACCCGCATCCGGAGCAGCTCGAACGTCGCGCCCGGCTCCTCGAAGACCTCCAGCAGGGTCGCGGTCACCGCCGCGCCGCGCACGTCGGCGGCGGCCTCGGGCGGATCGCCGGGAGCAAGGACCAGAGCCGTCAGCGGTACCTCCAGTGCGCCCGCCACCGCGTAGAGCGTCTCCAGGGTCGGGTTGCGGGTGCCGTGCTCCAGCCCGGACAGGGTCGCCTTGCCGATGCCGGCGGCGCGGGCCAGAGCCGACAGCGACCAGCCGCGCGCCTCCCGCAGCCCGCGCAGCCGCGCGCCCACGGCCGCGTCGAACCGGCCCGCTCCGCCGTCGTCCATCCGGCCCCTCGCCCCGCCGTCGTCCACCCGGCTCCTCGCCCCGCCGTCGTCCACCCGGCCCCTCGCCCCACAATCGTCCACCCGGCCCCTCGCCCCGCCGTCGCTCACCCGGCCCCTCGCCCCACAATCGTCCACCCGGCCTTGTCCCGCTGTCGTCCACCCAGCCGCCCGCCCGGCCAGCGTGCGCCCGGCCGCGTGCCCCGCCAGCGGACACCCGGCCGCCAGCCCCACCAGCAAACACCCGGCCGCCGGCGCCACCGGCGGACGCTGGCCGCTCGCCCCGCCGGCCGATGCCCGGGCGCCGGTCCGGCCAGGGTCCGTCCGGCCGCTTGTCCGGCCAGGGTCCACCCGGCCGCTTGTCCGGCCAGGGTCCACCCGGCTATTGTGGCGTTCCGTTTACGGAACGATCAGGAGGCGTCATGCGCCGCGGGCTGCTCCCCCCGATCCTGGCCGGCCTGGTCAGCGCCGTCGTCGGCTACGCGAGCTCCTTCACCGTGGTCCTGGCCGGCCTGCGCGCGGTGGGCGCCACCCCGGCCCAGGCGGCCTCCGGGCTACTCGCGCTGTGCCTCGGGATCGCGGTGACGGCGATCGGGCTCGGGCTGCGGTACCGGATCCCGATCTCGATCGCCTGGTCGACCCCGGGCGCGGCCCTGCTCGTCGCGACCGGCCCGGTGCCGGGGGGCTTCCCGGCGGCGGTCGGCGCGTTCCTGGTCAGCGCCGCGCTCATGGTGCTGGCCGGGCTGTCGCCCTGGCTCGCGCGGGCGATCGCCGCCATCCCGCGCCCGATCGCCGGGGCCATGCTGGGCGGCGTCATCCTGAGCCTGTGCACCGCCCCGGTGCGGGCCGCGGTCGCGCTGCCGCTGCTGGCCGCGCCGGTCATCCTGACCTGGGCCATCCTGTTCCGGTACGCCAGGAGCTGGGCCGTGCCGGGCGCGCTGCTCGCCGCCGTCGCCGCGATCGCCGTCCACGGCCCGGGCGGCTCGCTCACCGGCGCCGCCCTGCGCCCGGCCGGGGTGCTGGTCGCCCCGGCGCTGAACGCTTCGGTGGTGGTGAGCATCGCGGTACCGCTGTTCCTGGTCACCATGGCCGCCCAGAACGTGCCCGGCATGGCGGTCATGGCCACCTACGGCTACACGCCCCCGCTGCGCCCCCTGCTCGTGGCCACGGGCCTGGCCAGCGCCGCCGCGGCCCCGTTCGGCGGCCACGCCGTCAACCTGGCCGCGATCACCGCCGCCCTGACCGCCGGCCCCGACGCCCACCCGGACCCGCGCCGCCGCTGGATCGCCACGGTCGCCCTGGGCGCCGGCCAGGCGACCCTGGGCCTGGGCGCGTCGCTGGCCATGGCCCTGGTCCTGCTGTCCCCGCCGCTGCTGGTCACCGCCGTGGCCGGGCTGGCCCTGCTGCCCGCCCTCGGCTCGGCCCTGGCCACGGCGGTGACCGAGCCGGAGGGCCGCGAGGCCGCCGTCGTCACGTTCGTGGTCACCGCCTCGGGCGCCACGATCCTGGGCATCGGCTCGGCCTTCTGGGGCCTGCTGGCCGGCGGCCTGACCGCACTGCTGCTGCACCGCCGCCGCAAGCCCGCCTCCACCGCCCCGCCCGCCAAGGCAGAACTCACCCCGGAGCCGGCCGCCCGGTAACCCACACCGCTGCCGCTACGCGGCGTAGCACCACAGCGCGATGACGACGTCGCCGTAGTCGGTGCCCTCGGCGAGCGTGACCCGCCAGCGGGTGCCGGGCCCGGTGACCGTCACCGGGATCGGCGTGGCGACGGTCGCGTCGTACCTGGTCAGGCCGTCGATGTCGGTCTCCGGGTCCGCGTCGAGGGCGAGCGGCGTGAGCACCGCGACGCCGGCCGCGTCCGGCTGCGGGGCCTCCACGGTGAGCGCCGCCGGGCCGGACCGGGCCTGGACGAAGCAGGCCACCTTCCACACCCGCAGGTCGGCCGCCCGCAGCGCGAACGGGAACTCGGACCGGTCGATGCCGATCTCCTGCGGCGTGCCGGGCGACGTGGTGAGCCGGTGCCAGACCGACGGAACCTGCCGCCGCAGGCTGATCGTGCGGACGAGGCCGCCGGTCAGCGCCGCGGAGCCGAGCAGCGAGCGGAGGGCCTCGGTGGCGGCCGTGCCGAGCGACTCGCCGCCGTCGCGGGCGGTGTACCGCACGTGCAGGATGAGGTCGGAGATGGTCTGGTAGTCGAAGGCCCGGAAGTCGCGGGGCAGCTCGAAGCGCCACCTGGAGATCGCGCCGCAGCGCTCGAACGGCAGGTACAGCTCGTCGCGGAAGTTCAGTTCGAACAGGCCCGGATCGCTCTGGGCGGTACTGGTCGCGATGGACTGCACCGGGCCGGACTCGACGAGGAACCGCGGGTCGTCCGTCCCCTCGGCGTAGGGACGGGCGCCGGCGCCGACGCGGGTCCGGCTGCCGAGCAGCGTCAGCGTGCCGGCCACGCTGCGGTACGGCCCGACGACGCACGGGACGGTGACGCTCACCGACTTGATCCGGCGGAAGTAGTGGCCCGGGAAGTCGATGTCGTAGGCGCTCTCCGGCACGTCGAACGTGCATGTCCCGGTCTGGCGCAGGCGCAGCAGCTCCAGCGGGTTCAGCTCGCTGAGCGGCAGGTGCTTGGTGATCTCCAGCTCCCGCTCGTCGCCGTTGTGGTACGCCGCCTCCAGCCGCTTCAGGTCCAGCGCGAGCTGCTCCGCGGCGAGCAGCCCCCGGCGCGAGTTCTCCCACGCGGCCGGCCGGACGATGCCGGGCGCGGCGCCGCCCAGCTCCCTCGCCAGGGCGCGCTCGGCCACCTTGGTCATCTCGTAGGCGAGCTGGAACGCGGCCGAGTGGGCCTGCCCGAGCCGTTCGCACATCCACTGGTACAGCTGCTGGTTGGTGAACTTGCCCGCCAGGAACTGCTCCGTCCGCCGGGAGCTCTCCACCTGCAGCGTGTGGGCCGCGACCGCCCGCCGGGCGAGGTCCACGCGGATCTCGGCGGCGAGGATCTGCTTGTCGATCTGCTCGATCTCCCGCGCGGCCAGGTTGGACTGGAAGATCCAGTCGTCGTAGCGGCGCTGGTGCCCGCCGACGACCGAGCCCCGGTTGGCCTGGAAGCCGGCGTTGCTGGCCAGCAGGGAGAAGAACTGGCCGACCGCGCCGAGCCCCGAGCCGACGTTGGTACCGCCGAACGTCACGGTCTCGTTGAGCCACATGGTGCTGAAGTTCGGCACCATGTGGGCGATGCCGGAGGCGACCTGGAAGCCGCCGCCGATGAGGGTGAGCGTGTTGCCCAGCGCCATCCAGTCCAGCTGGTCGGCCTCCTCCAGGGAGAGCCCGTAGCCGCGCAGCTGGGGGTCCAGGTTGGCGGCGCTGCCGGCGAGGAGCAGCCGGGGCGGCTCGGTGGCGAGCATCTCGTGCTCGGCCGGCTGGGTGAACTGCTCCCGGCCCAGCAGCCGCTGGTAATGCCGGTACCGGGTGAGGGCCGTCTGCCGGGTCTGCCGCGTGGCGTCGAGCACGGCCGCCGCCTCGTCCAGCTCGCGCTGCCGGGTGGCCGCCATCAGGTCGAGCAGCGCCACCTCGTCGGCCGCGCGCAGGCGGGCCAGTTCCTCGCCGTCGCGCTGCTCCAGTGCGCTCAGCAACTGGGCGCCGAGCGCGCGCACCTCGGCGGTGAACTCGGCCGCCCGTTGCAGCGCGACGACGAACCGGCGCCGCGGCGCGGGCGCGGCGGCCTCGTTGACCACGGCGTCGACGTCGAGGCCGGCGGCGACCGCGCGGACGAACAGCGCCGGATCGATGGCCGGTTCGTACAGGGCGGGCTGGCGCGCGATGCCGTCGATGTTCTGGCTCGCGCGGATCTTCGTGAGCCGGTCCTCCACCGTGGACCGGAGCGTCTCGATGCGGTCGTTCGGCGGGATGCAGAAGGCGAGCGAGCCGGTGGAGCGCAGCTTCTGGATCGTCTCGGCCAGGTCGCTGCCGCCGGGGCTCACGACGCCGTGCTCCTCCAGCCACCGCAGGAACTCCAGCCACGCCTTGACCAGCGGCGTGTCCGCCAGCGACACCCAGGCGTCGGAGAAGTCGTCCCAGCGGTCGGCCAGGGCGGCGTAGGTCAGCGGGTCGATCGGTGGCGGCTGTTCGGGCATGACCGGCGGGCGCGGCCCGAGCAGCTGGGCGGCGAGCAGGTACAGCTGGGTCGCCTCGTTCATCGACTCGAGGGTGTCGCGGCGGAACAGCAGGTCGCCCCAGGCGAGGTAGATCTCGACCGCCTTGAAGAGCACCATCCACTGGAAGGCGCGGGTACGCATGCGCGCGATGCCGTGCGGCCGGAAGGGGTGCTCGCGCCAGAAGTCGATCTGGGCGCGGAGCGTGTCGGCCCGCGCCGTGTCGAGCGTGCCCTTCGCGTACTCGGTGAGCAGGTCGTCGATGGCGGGGGCGGACTCCTCCCGGAAGGGCCGGAACCGCCAGGCGTGGGACGGCGTCGGGCCGGCCGCCGCCGGATCGAAGACGAGCCGCAGCCAGCGCAGCGCCTCGGCGTAGCGCTGCTGCGCGGCGAAGGTGGTGGCCACGAGGAACGGGATGTGCAGGTACAGCTCCCAGTCGTAGGTGCTCGCGGGGTTGGACGGCGCGAACTGGGCGTCGCCGTCGGCCAGGGCGGTCGACACGCTGCCGCCCGGCGCGATCTGCCCGAGCATCGCCTGCACGTGCGAGACGGTGTCCTGGGGGCCGAGGTCGAGGGTTTCGCCGCCGGCGGTGATCGCGGCCAGCGCGTCGCCCGCGAGGTACTCCGAGGCGGGCAGCAGTGTCCAGAAGCCGTCCGGCCGCTGCAGCAGCAGCACGGCGGCGTCGGCCTCCTCGACATAGAACGGCGGGCCGAGCTGCGGCTGGCCGCTCGCGGCGCTGCCGACCGCGAAGAAGCCCAGCAGGCTCGTCTCCCGGGTCAGCTCCCAGGCGCCCCACGTGATCGCGGTGGTCGCCGTCGGGCCCTCCCGGAAGCCCGACGACTCGTGCGTGGTGTTGTCGAGGTCGACCGGCAGCTCCATGCCGTCGCCGGGCGGGCCGCCGCGGAGCCCGAGGCTGTTCGCCCACTCGAACGACGCGAGGTGCATCATGCGGATCCGCCGGTTCGGGTCGAACCGCGGGTCATTCCCGGCGATCGGGTACCGCTTGCCGAGGCGTAGCGTGTTGTTCTGCAGCGGATTCAGCCTGATCGGCCCGTAGGAGTCCGGCACGCCCGCCACGGTGATGCGGATGCTCACCTCGGCCGAGGCCTCGACGATCTTCTGGATCGTCTGGGGGATCCGCAGCGTGACGCTCGCCGTGCCGTTCTGCACCAGCAGTACCATCGGCGCATTCAACAGGGGCCACTCGGGAGAGCGCATGCCGTAGGTGTAGCCCGCGGCCTCGTAGTCGATCTTCCAGCTGCCCCAGATCTCGACCCGGGCCTCGTCCATGGCGAAGTAGCCCGGGCCGGTCTGCGTCTGCAGCTCGCCGACGACCTGCACCTCGATCCGGTGGGTCGTGAACGTCGTCCCGGGGGTGACGGTGGAGAAGCTCATCTGGGTGCCCACCGGGATCGGGTCCACCGCGTGCGCGGTGACGCCCGGCTCCTGGGCGCCGTACACCCGCAACTGCGGCACCCCGCCGTGGTCCTGTACCCGCAGCGCGAAGCTGACCTGCTCGTTCTTGTTCACCAGCACGGGGTGGTGCATCCGCTCCCGCCACTTGCGCGGCGCGGACCAGCCGTCGTCGGTGCGGAAGCACCACAGCAGTTCGACGTCCCAGTAGGCCGAGTCCGCGGTCGCGCCCTGCTGGTCGACCGACCGGCCCACCTGCAGCCACGCGATGTGCGGGCGGCCGGCCCGCACGAAGCAGACCACGTGCTCGGTGTTCGTCACCGACTCCACCGGTTCCCACGGCGTCCAGTAGCGCGACGCGTCCGCGACCGTCCACTGCCGATAGAAGAACCGCAGCGGGTGGTCGGACGAGCGGCCGACGACGTGGATGAGGGCGGCCGTGCCGGAGGTCGCCTGCCGGTACATGGCCCGGATCGTGAGCCGGCCGAGATCCTCCAGGCCGGCGAGGTAGTCGGCGACCAGGGAGATGGCCCGCTCGGTGGTGAGGTCGCCCTGCAGCAGTTCGCCCTCCAGCTTGCCGAACAGGTGTGACTTGTCGTCCCGCAGCGACGGCTCGAGCCAGTTCTCCGGGTACAGGAAGACGCGCCGGTTCGCCTCCCACGCCTGCCCGCCGGTGACCCAGGCCGCCTGGCGGGCCAGCGCGGCGAGGGCGCCGGCCGGGCCGCCCTCCAGGTTGAGCAGCAGGCGCTGGATGTACAGCTGGGTCGAGCTGATCGCCTGCTTGATCCGGCTGGTCCGCAGCCGGGGGCCCATCTCCACGTCCAGCAGGTATCGGGCGTGCAGCTCGGCCGCGTCGCGGACGCCGTCGCGGTGCACCAGGTACGCCACGAGGGCCGCCCGCTGCCGCTCCCGCAGGCGCGCCGCGGCCTCCGCCGCGACGGCGGTGGCGGCCCGGCCGGGCACCAGTCCGCGCGCGGCGGCGGCCGCCGGCTGGTCGAGCCCCGGCGCGCAGAGGAGCGCGATCGCCGGGCCCGGCGCCCGCAACCGGCGCAGGATCAGCGCGGCGTCGGCGATCCGGCGCAGCACCGCCGGGTCGCGCAGCCGGTCCGCCCCCGTCACCGCGCCGCCGGTCGCGAGCAGCGCCGCGAGGTCGTCCGCGGGCACGTCGAACGCGTTGGCCAGCACGGCGACGCCGTCCTCGGCGGACGCCGCGGTGCGCACCCGCTCCAGTGTCGCCCCGCCGCCGGGGATCAGCTCGCGCAGCGCGAACAACGTCGCCGCCGCGCGCCACTCGGCGAACTGCGACGCCGGCCCGGTCGTGGCGAGGCCGAGCAGGTCGAGCCCCTGGAAGCCATCCGTGCCGGACAGCCACCCGGCCTCCGCCGGCAGCATGCCGAGCCGGCGGACGAGCAGGCCGGCCCGGTCGATCGGGTCGAGCGCGAGCAGCGGTCCGGACAGGGCGTCCTCGGCCCGCACGTCGCGGATCGCGACGCCGAGCAGCTCGTCCGAGGCGAGCGCGCCGACGATGTCGACGGGCGGGGCGGCGGCCTCGGCGGCCCCGTCCAGCGCGTCCAGCAGCCGTTCGTCCACGCCCGTGCGGACGCTCAGCATGCGCACCGCCCGCTGCCGGCGCAGCGGCACGACGAGGGCGTCCTGGACGGCGGCGTACCGCTGCTGCGGCGCGGCGCGCTCGATGAAGAGCCGCTGCACCGCGTCCGCGTCGAGCAGCCGGCGGCTCGCCCGCGGCTCGGTGTACGCGTCGGACGCCGCGACCAGCGCCTGGACCGCGGCCGAGTACCCGGGACTGTCCACAATGGCCGTCAGCGCGGCGACGTCGGCCGCCGCCGGATAGCCGAGCAGTACCAGCTCGCGCAGCACCGGGTCGTAGCTCAGCGGGGCCTGCGCCAGGCCCAGCGCGGCCGGCACCCCGACCAGCGGGTCGATCGCGTCCCGTACCTCGGTCTCGTTGGTGGCGCCCACCACCCACGAGCGCAGCCGGCGCGCGTCGCTCGCGGTGAGGAACCCGTCGATCTCGACCCGCCCGGCGCCGGTCGCCCGGACGGCGGGGCCGAGCCCTTCGGCCGGGACCGGGCGCGGGGCCTGCCCGTCGCGCGGCGCGGGCACGTCGAACCGGAGCGGCCGGGTGAGCCGGGGCGGCGCCACCGACTGCAGCCACCGGGTGAGCGGCCGGATCCCGTCGCGCAGCGCGTCCCACCGGGTCCGCAACGCGGCGGCGGGGGCGGCGAGACCGGGAAGCTGGGCCAGCGCGTCGAACTGGGCCGCGGCCGGGATCCCGGCCAGCCCGACCACGTACCGGCCGCCGCCCGCCGCCGTGACGGTGAACGGTCCGGCGCCGGCGACGGCGGGCGGAGCCGCGGCGGTGACCGTCGCCTCCAGCGGGGGCCGCGCGGCGAGGCCGAGCCAGTTCCCCTCGCCGTGGATGACCCGCTCGATCAGCCCGGCGGGCCAGCCGGCCGCGCCGAGCAGCGCGCGCAGGGCGGGCTCGGCGACGTCGCCGCCGGCCGGCTGTACCTCGCGCAGGCCGGCCTGCAGGTCCGCCAGCCAGCGGAGCTGGTCGAGCCGGCGCGCGGCGAGCGTGGCGTCGTCGGGGCCGGTGCCGACGAGGCACCACGACAGCTCGTCGATGGGCAGGCCCGACGCGCGTACCGCGTCGAGGGCGTCGACGAACTCGAGGATCCGCCGCCCGGCCAGGTCCACGGCCGGCGGCGCGCCGGGCAGCGGGGTGATGCCGGTGAGCCGCTGCAGCACCCGGCTCGGGCGCGGACCGATGCCGAGGGCCCGCGCGAGCGACGCCTGGCGGTACAGCGCGCCGAGGTTGTCCAGGGACAGCGCGTCGGGCACCACGGCGAGCGGGCCGGAGCCGATCAGCTCGGCCAGCTCCACCGGCGGCAGGCGCAGCGCGGCGCTGAGGTAGGCCAGCCGGTCGGTCAGCGTTTCGTGGGCCGGGTCGGGGACGCCCTGGGCGGTGAGGTACGCGAGCTCCGCGCGGGCCGGGTCGAGCGCGAAGTCCGCGCCGCCGAGGCCGCGCAGCTTCGGGTCGAGGTACACCTCCTCGTACAGCGACGGCAGGGCCGGCGAACCGTCCCGCTCGTGGTCGGTGTACGGGCTCGTCTCGAGGGCGCCGAGCCAGGCGGCGATGACCCGCACCGGCGCCTTGGTGCGCGCGGCCAGCTCGTGCACGTGGCCGAGCGCCTTGGCCGCGGCGTCGCCGGCGAGCGGGGCGGTGCCCGGGCGGGCCAGCGCGCGGAGCACCAGGTCGGTGTCGCGGACCGGCCAGCCGGTGATGCGGCGCAGGCGCAGGAAGCGCTGGAGCCGGTCGAGGCTCTCCTGGCCGAGGCCGGTGACGGTGACCCGGCTCGCCTTGCACTCGTACTCCGGGTCGAGCCGGGCGCCGGGCGCGGCCTCGGCGAGGTAGCGGGTGCCGAGGATTGCGAGCAGGGTGGGTGCCTCGATCCGGGCGCGGTCGAGCAGGACGGAGAGCCGGCTGAGCGCGCCGATCCAGTCCGGGGGCACGGGCGCCGCGGCGTCCTGCGGGTCGGTGAGGCCGTTTCCGGCCACCTTCAGGCCCCACAGCCGCGCGACCTGGTCCGCGGTGCCGGCCGGCGCGGTGACGAGGTCCATCGTGGCCGGTGCGCAGCCGAGCGTCTCGCAGGCGTCGTCGACGGTCGCGTACCGGCCCGCGGGCGCGAGCGCGCGGAGCAGGTCGAGCCGGGTGGTGCCGGCGATGGCGAGGCAGGCGCGCACTTCCTCGCGGAACAGGTCGAACGGTAGGTCGGCCGGGAACACGGCGCCGGCCAGCCGCCGGTACGCCTCCGGGTCGCGGTGCTCCGGGAAGGCGCCGTCGCTCTCCTCGTCGGACGAGCTGTAGGTGAGCCCGAGCAGCATGGCCTGGTCCGGCGAGTAGGCGACCGTCGCGCCGACCGGCGCGGTCAGCGTCCAGCTGCCGAGCGCCCCGGCCGGTGCGGCCGCGTTCGCCGTGACCGTGTAGCTCAGCGGCGGCAGCAGGTTCGCCAGGTACTGGAACACCTGCCCCGCCCCGAGCAGGCCGGCCGTGATCAGCACTAGGATGCCGGGCTGCACCTGCTGGGCGCGGATCTCGGTGCCGTCGGCCCGCAGCAGGCGGATCGCGCCGACCGGCCCGCCGCCGTAGAGCTCGACGACGACCGACCGCACGAGCGACACCTCGTACTGCTCGGCGCCGTCGGTGCGCGGCACCGCGGTGACCGCCGGTACGCCGGCGACCGGCGCCTCGGGCTCCGGGGCGAGGAGCGCGAGCAGGCCCGGCGGCACCTGCCCGGCGGCGAGCGCCTGCCGCGTGGCGTCGATGTCCGCCTCCGGCACGGGCAGCTGCTGCGGGGTCGCCGCGCCGCCGGACCGCACGGCCACCATGAAGCGCCGCCACAGGTGGGCCGGCAGGCGGCGGGAGCCGTTGCGCAGGATGAAGCCACGCAGCGGCGGGGTCGTGGGCGCCACCGTGTCCAGCACCGCGACGGTCACCGGCTCGTCGAGGTCGGCGCCGTGCTGGGTGAGCTCGGCGAGCAGCGACGCCGGCGCCGTACCGGCCAGCAGCCGGTCGGCCTCGCCCGGCCCGAGCGTGATCGGCGCGGACGGGAACGCGGCCGCGCTCTCCAGGATCTCCAGCACGAGGTCCACGTACGGCAGGGTGGTGTTCGTGTTCGCGCAGGTGAGCTCGATCTCGGTCAGGTCGGGCCGGCGCCCCTTGAGCCCGGCGCCGAAGCCGGCGCGCTCGACCGTGTGGATCAGGTCGACCAGGTACGCGGCCGGCGACAGGACACTGCGGCACTGCCCGCAGGCGCAGGCGGACCCGTCGCCGAAGAGCTGCGCGATGCTCGGGTACCCGTTCGCCGCGCCGGCCGGGCCGGGCCCCGAGGTGACGTACGTTCCGGCGGCGGCGCCGAGCCGGGGTGCCATCGTGGTGCCCAGCGCCAGCGCGCCGGCCACCATGACCTGGGCGCGGGCGTGCAGCGCGGAGACCCGCCACTCGGGCAGCCGGTCGCGCAGCCGCGCCACGGCGTCGGCCCGGTCACGGGAGGCGAGCTCGGCGAGGTCGCCGAGGCCGGCGTCGACGAGCGCGGCCAGCTCCACCTGGTTCGCCCCGGCCCGCAGCAGCCGCTGCGCGGTGAGCAGGCCCGCGCGCAGTTGCGTGTCGCCGGCGAGGCCGGCGCCGGACAGGTACGGCTCGACCGCGGTGTCCACGAGGTGGAAGCCCGGGTGCTCGCCGAGGAACCCGGCGACCCGGCCGGCCGGGAACGCGGCATGGCGCAGCAGGCCCGCGTCCAGCCGCGCCTTGAACGTCGCCGACGGGTGCTGCCGCTCGACGCCCCGCGCCAGCTCCGTCGCCGTCGCGAGCGTGGCGCCGGCCGCGGTCGCGGGCGCGCCGTCCGGGAGGGCCGACGCGGCGATCTCCAGCCACTGGTTGGGCCGGAGCGGAGCGAGGTGGGCGAGCGTGCCGTCGTGCCCGTCCGGCGTGCGGTCCCGCAGGGCCCGGACGAGGCCCGGGTCGCCCCGCGTGACGTCGCCGATGGCGAACACCAGGCGGACCTCGCGCACCTGGTCGTCGCCGAGCCCGGCCGTCCCGGGCAGCCGCCGCCAGAAGCCGTCGGTCGCGCCGCCCTCCTCGGCGTGCAGGCGCGCGATCGCCAGGGCGGCGCGGTCGTCCGGGCGCCGGTCGGCCGGGATGGCGCGCAGCAGGTCCCCGAGGGTGGCCGGCCGGCCCCCGTCCGCCGGCCGCAGCCGCTGCCGCGCCTGCAGCTCGAGGACGGCCCCGATCAGGGTGGCGCGGTCCGGCGGCGCCGGGATGAGGCCGTCCCGCGCGGCGCCCGCGATCCGGCCGGCCAGCTCGGCGGCGGGCCGGTCGAGCAGTGCCGCCAGGTCCGCGGCCGGGTCCGGCCCGGCCAGCGCGAAGAACACCGCGGGGGTACTCGCGACGCGCGCGACCGGGTCGTCGCCGGCGATCCGCTGGGCCGCCTCGGCCAGGGCGGCGGCCCGGGCCAGCCGCGAGACGCGGGCGGGCTCGACCCCGCTGGTACCGGAGAGGTAGGCGACCTCCCGGTCGGTGCCGACGCGGGCGAGGCTCGTCCCCTGCAGCGCGGGCTCGACCCGGCCCCGCACGTCGTCGTACTCGGTGCGCGGCTCGGCGGTGGCGACCGTGAGCGGCACGAGCTGGACCGGCCCCGCCCCGTACACCACGGGCGACGCCGCGACCGGACTGTCGCCGCCGGCCGCGAACGCGCGCACGACCAGGTCGGCCGCGGGCTTGCCCGGGCGGCCGAGGTCGTGGACCGAGTAGTGCAGCTCGTACCGGCCGTCGGCGTCGGTCGTGGCCGTACCCTCGACCGCGGAGTCGCCGGCCAGGTTGGCGTCGTAGGCCCGGACGACCAGGCCGGCCACGGGGCCGCCGCCGGGCGCCGTCACCCGCCCGAGCACGGTCCGGCCCGGCTGGTCGCCCAGCGCCGCGTCCGCCCGGTCGCCGGTGCGCGCGTCGAGCGAGCCCGACGGCTCCAGGTGGACGGACTCCTGCCAGCGGCGCAGCGCCGCCGCGGTGCCCTCGCCGAACGCGCCCCGCGCGGCCTCGGCCGCCGGCACCGCGGTGCCGAGCAGGCGCAGTGTCGCATGCAGACGGCGCACGTCGTCGCCGCTGTCGCCGACGCCCAGCCGGGTGAGCGGCTCGCTCATCTGTCCCACCTCACGGGGTCCTCACGGTCGCGGATAGAAGTAGAAGTCCACCCTCTGGTTCGCCTTGCCGACGCCGGCCTCACCGGGCATCGTCGTGATCCGGTCCTCCGGGACTCCGGCCTTGATCAGCGCGTCCTTCACGGCCCGGGCGCGGGCGTCCATGATGGGGCCGACCTCCTTGTACACGGCCGGACTCCGCCCGCGGGGCTTGCCGCCCGCCCATTCCGGCCACGCGTACCTGCCCTCATAGCCGACATGTGCCTCGATCCCGACGTTGAGGCGTGGCTCCCGCTTCAGGATGTCCGCGACATGCTGAATGTCGGTGACGTAGTCCTTGTCGCGGAACTCCGCGACCGACGGGTCGTCGAACACGGGGCGCACCGTCTTGAACTGGATCGACGTGGACTCGTATTTCGGCGGTGGCGGTGGCGCTTCGTGCTGGCGGACAACCTTGCCGAAGATGTCGACCGGCGGGAACACCCACGTGGGCGCCTCCCGCCGGGGCGCCTTCCCGAAGATGGTGACCTCGTCGAACACCATCGGGGGAGACTCACCGGCCGGCTCGGAATGGTCGGCCGGCGGTGGGGGCGGCGAGGTTTCGGGCTCCTTGGCCGGCACCGGTTCCCCGGGGTCCCGGTGCACCAGCGGCTTCCGGCTGGGTTCGCGCTCGGTGGCCGGGGCGGCCTCGGGTTTCGGGCCGTGCACGATCCTCGGCGGGTAGGCGTACACGTCCTCGCCCTCCCGCCAGACCTGCGGCCCCTCCAGGGTGTCGTTGTAGGAGTCCGCCTGAGCGGAGCCGCGGCCGGACTCGTCGAGCAGGTCCTTGAGGTCGTCGAGGGTCGGCGCCTGAGGCTTGCCGGCCGGCGGCGCGGCGCCCGCGTCCGGCCGCAGCTCGTCCGTCACGACCGGGGCCCGGCCGTCCGGATCGGCCAGGATGATGGGATTGCCGCGGCAGTAGTAGTACCCGTTGACGTCGGGCAGCGGGTCGACGGAGATCCACCGGCCCAGCCACGGCGCCGCGTACCTGGCGCCGTGGTAGTACAGGCCGCTCTCCTCGTCCCGCTCCTTGCCGGCGTACCGGTAGCGTTTCGCCGTGCCGCGCACGTCGGTACGCACCGCCTGGTAGGTGGTGCTGCCGTAGGGGGCGTACTCCTCGTAGGAGATGATCCGCGCCAGTTCGTCCAGCTCCAGGCGCACCGAGCCGAGATGGCCGCCGAGCTGGTAGCGCACGGCCAGCGCCGGCGTCCCGTCGTCGACGTCGTTGCGGGTCTCCACCAGCGCGATCCGCTGGTCACCGTCCATCACGTGCAACGTCTCGCGGACCAGCCCGGCGTCGTTGCCCGAGAGCTTCCGGTAGACCTCGAACCCGCCGAGGTAGAGCCGCTCCTCCTTGAGCGCCCCGCCGGCGCCCACGGTGACCTTGCGAACCCGCTGCCCGCCCGCGTCGTAGGCGTAGTAGGTCCGCTCGCCCCGCCGCTCGGTCCCGTCGGCGTCGTCCGGGCCGACCGCCTGCCGCCGGGTCATGCGGAGCCGGTCCTGGAAGTCCCACACCAGTTCCCGCAGGTGCGCCAGGCGCAGCAGGTTGCCGTGCGGGTCGTAGCCGTCGCCGTCGACGCTGAGGGTCTCGGTCGCGCCCGCCACGGTCGTGGCGGACAACCGGTTGCTGCGCCGCGCGACGCCACCGGCGTCCCGGTCGTCGAGCTGCGTGGCCTCGTCATAGGTGTACGTCCGCGTCCAGGCGAGCGCGCCCGGACACGCCGCGCCGTGGCGCATCGCAAGGAGGTTGCCGGCGCGGTCGTACTCGTAGGTCTCGCAGTAGCGGCCCATCGCGGCGCCGTCGCCCGGGTGCGGCAGCCCGCTGCGCCGGGCATCGCGGAAGGAGTGCGGGATGCCGGCGCCGCCCGCCTGGCCGACGTGCTCGCGGCCGAGCGCCTGGATCAGCCGGTACACCGCGTCGTAGGTGTAGTCGGTGGACGCCTCGACGACCTGGTTGCGGAAGAACACGGCCTGCTGGGCGTCGTCGCGGATCCGGGTGACGTTCCCGGCCGCGTCGTGGGTGAGGTACAGGTCCTGCAGACCGCCGGTGGAGAGCCGCACGAGGCGGAAGGTGTCCGGGTCGTAGGCGTAGGTCGTCGTGACGCCGTTGCGGTAGGCGATCTTCGTCCGCCGTCCGTGCGCGTCGTAGTCGATGCGGTCGACGCCCACGGCCGAGGGTGGCTCGGCCGCCGGGTCCAGCAGGCCGTCCGGGTCGCCGGCCCGGCCGGTCCACACGTCCAGCCGCCGCACCTGGTTCGCCGCGTTGTACACCGGCTGCACGACGTTGCGCCCGGCCGCCGCCCGATCCGGATGCGGCGCCAGCAGCTGCACCGGGCGGTCGAGGGCGTCGTAGCGGGTCTCGGCGACGAAGCGCTCACCCGGCGGTTGTGCCGACCCCCAGTCGACCGCGGTGGTGAAGGCCGCCGTGACCTCGCGCGCCTGCCGCGTCACGTTGCCTTTGAAGTCGTACCCGTGGGTGAGCACGCCGGCCCCGTCGAACTGCCGGAACACGCGGCCGCGCAGGTTGCGCGCCGCGGCGCCGGTCTGCCCCTCGCCATACTCCGTCCGGGCGTACAGCACCGGCCCGGCCAGGGTGCCGGGATCCGAGAGCGTGGGGCTGAAGCCCTGCACGAAGTACCGCACGGGCCGGCGCAAGGCGTCGTACTCGGTCCGGAAGCCGTGTCCGCGGCCGTCCCACGCCCGCAGCGGCCGCCCGGTCACGTCGGGCAGGATCCACCGTTCGCCACCCTCCATGCCGGACTGCCGGGTGCGGTTGCCGAGCATGTCGTAGTCGTAGGTGACGACCGTGCGGCCCTCGGCGTCGACCAGCGCCCGCTGGTTGCCCTCGATGTCGAACACGGCGCGCGTGTCGAGCCGGATCGGGCTGCCGTCGGCGGCGAACCCGTTGTGGGCGCGGGTCAGCACCGGCCGGCCGAGCGGGTCGAGGTGGACGGCGGCCGGCGTGTCCGCGTGCGCGGCCGCTTTGGCCGCCGCGTCGGCCGGGCCGGCGTCCGCCCCGGCGCGCTGCCGGCGCGCCAGCCAGGTCTGCCAGTCCGGGTCCTCGCGCTCGAAGTGGCGGCGGACCAGCGCGGCGATGTCCGGGTCGGTCCGGGGGTCGCCGGTCTGCTCGCCGTGCGCCGCGGCCGTGTCGTTCGCGTCGTAGCTCAGCTGCCGCCACGGGTCGAACACGACCTTGCCGTAGGTGTGGTCCGGGTGGAGCGTGGCGACGACGCGGCCGGCCGGGTCGTAGAACAGCGTCGTCGCCACCCCGATCCGCGCCTCGAAGTCGCACCGGTGGGTGTCCGAGAAGAACGGCTCGTACTGCCGTACCGGCTTGCCCTTGTTGTTGAAGACCGTCCAGCCGGTGCCCGTCCACGGTCCCGGGTCCGCCTGCGTCTTGGTCTGGATCTCCCGGCCGAACCCGTCCGAGTAGGAGAACGCGTGCTGCACCTCGGTCCGGGCGCCGGCGGCGAGCGCGGACTCGTGCGTCTGCCGCCGCAGCGCGTACACCGCCGCGGGGGCGGGCCGCGGGTCGCCGCTCGTGCGCTGGTACGCGAACAGGTCCTGGATCAGGCGCGAGGTCGCCCGGCCCAGCAGGGCGTGCGGGTCGGCGAACGGGTCGGCGAACGCCCGGCGCACCTGCGCCGGGGTGAGGTTCGCGGCGAACCCGGCGAGCTCGTCGCCCTCGCCCCGGCCGGCTCCGGCCGGGCCCGTCACGGCGGTCGCGACGACGCCGCCGAGCGCGTCGAAGGCCACCGCCGAGCGGTTGCCGTTGGCGTCGGTGACCAGCTTCGGGGCCAGCACGCGGTAGTCCAGCTCCGCGGTCACCCGGTTGCCCAGCGCGTCCGTGGTGGCCACGGTCCGCAGGTCGTGGGGGTCGTACCCGACGGCGGACTCGGTGGGAGCGGCCTCGGTGTGGAACGGGTCGCGGTGCCGGTGGGGCAGGAAGAAGTGGCGCAGCGCATGACCGAGCTCCTGCGCGGCGGGGCCGTAGAACGCCCGGCCGGCGGGGACCCACCAGGCGCCGTCGCCGTCGAGGTCGACGTACCCGCCCCGGCCGGCCGCGTCGGCGCCGACCGGCAGCACCGCCGCGGCGTCCGCGGGCAGACGCTCCGCCCCGCCGGTCGTCCCCGCGTACGTCCGGCTCAGCAGCCCGGGGGTGAACGCGAGCCGGTACCGCTCGAAGGGCACGGCGCGGCCCTCGATCCGGCCCCAGTCGCACGGGCCGCTCAGGTCGTCCTTGCGGTAGCGGATCCGCTCGTGCCCAATGAGGCGCCGCTCCGGCCGCCCGCCGGCCGGCTCCTCGGCGTACTCCAGCCCGTCCGCGGCCGCGATTGCCGCCCGCACCTGCCGGGCGGTGAACCGCGCCTGGCCGGGCGGCAGGTCCAGGCCGGTGAGGTGGTACGTCCGGGTCCGGAACGGCGCGGGGAGACGGTGGTCGTCCGGCGTCTCGGCGGAGCTCACCAGCGCGTTCGTGTACGCGGTGTCGGCACAGGTGACGTGGTGCCGCCGCTGCTCGTCGCGCACCTCCGGCGGGAGGTCGCCGTCCGCGGCCCGCCGGCCGTAGGCGATCCGCGCCGAGTGGGTGACCTGGCCGAAGGGGTTGACCTCGAGGGTCATCGCGTGGGTCACCCGCGGGTCGGCCGGATCGCGCTCGTACCGGCAGCCGAGCACTTCGGACGGATGGGTCAGGAACACCGCGTGGCGGTTGGCGTCCTGCGGCTGCACCAGCCGGATCGCGGCGCTCTCCATGGCCACGAGGTACGGGTGCTGCTCCCGGGCCGAGCCGTCGAGCCCGTAGACCTCCTGGCGCAGCATCGAGCCGCGCAGCGCGCGGCCGGCCTGCCGCTCCTCGTCGATCGTGAGACCGGCCGGCAGCCACGGGTCGTCGAGCAGGCCCGGCTCCCGGTAGTACTCCCGTTCGTACCGCCGCGCGGCGCCGCCCCGGTCCGGCGGGATGCCGAGATGGAACCACGTCCGGGTCAGGACCGGCGGCACGGGCGCGGACGGCTCCGGGTCCGGCCCGGGTGGCGGCGCCGACGGGTCGTACTCCTCGGTGTCGTACCGGTCGACCCGGCCGAATCCCCGGAACTCCCGCTCGGCGCCGTCGAAGTACCCGTGGTGGTACTCGTACCGGCTGACGAAACGGTTCCGGCTCACCAGGTCGGTCGTCTCCACCCGCTCCACCACGTGGACCGGGAACGGCAGGCGGGAGATCCACGGCTGCCCGAGCTCCCGGTCCGCGAGGTAGTACCGCGTGGAGGACGTGTACCCGATCGTCGTCCGCGCCCCGAGGTTGTTGCGGACCTCGACCAGCAGGTGCGGCTTGCCGGCCGCCATCAGCCTGATGTAGCGCAGCGGAGCGCCGGCGTCGGCGGGCAGCGGCGACGACCACACGAGGCAGGCCGTCCCGTCGCCCAGCAGGTCCACGACGGACACCGCCGAGGTGCCGTCGGTGAGGGCGAAGCCGGTCACGACGACCGCGCCGGTCCACCGGTTGCCCGACTGGTTGAGGTAGGCGCTCGCGCCGTCGCGGCCGAGGTAGACGATGTCGGTGACGCCGCTGCCGTCGATGTCCGCGAGCCGGATGCGGTGCGGGTCGAACTGGTCCCCGTCGTCGAACCGCGGCGCGTTCTCCATCACGATCCGGGCGCCGAACCGGCCGTAGCCGAGGTTCGGCCAGTAGCAGACCGCGCCGTTGGTGATCCGGACGAGGTCCACCAGACCGTCGCCCGACATGTCGGCCACGAAGACCGAGTCCGTCCCGTCGGCGAACACCAGGCGCGGCCCGTCCTCGTCGTCGAGGGGATGCACCGCCCGCCGCGGCGGCCCGAACCCGTCCTCGGCCAGCGACGGATGCCAGGTGAACGCGGCCTGCCCGGTGATCAGCACGTCGGCGCGGCCGTCGCCGTCCAGATCGATGAGGCGCAGGTTCGGGTCGTCCCAGCGGAGGTTGGGCATCGAGGTGAACGCGCGGTGCGGCGCCCAGTCGCCGTCCTCGGTGCGCTTGTAGAAGCCGGCCGCGTCCCCGTCGAGCTCGACCAGGTCCAGGGCGCCGTCGCCGGCCAGGTCCAGCAGCCGCCGCCGGGCCGGGCCGGCGACCGGCCGGCGGGCCACCGGTTCGAGGGCGTCGAACCGGCCACCGCCCAGGTTGCGCTTGTACCACCAGGCGCCGCCCTGGTCGGTCAGCACCCCGGAGAGCCCCTCGGCGTCCAGGTCGAGCCACAGGTACTCCTCGGCGAGCCCGGCCGGGAGGTTCGCGGCGCTCGTGGCGCCGAGCGTGCCGGCCTCGGTGTCGATGACCGGCCGGCTGTAGGCGAACTCGACCGCCGGCATCGACTGCTTGAGGTAGCGCACGTATCGCTCGTCGTGCGGGCCGGCCGTCACGCCGGGGGCAGCCCGTTCGTAGCCGTGCCGGGTCGCGGACACCAGGAACGAGGCGAACCGGGTGCTGCCGGCGTGCGCGAGCTCCGCGCCGGCGGGCGCGGTGGGGTCGAGGTCGGCGTACCCGAGCTCGAGGGCGCGAACCAGGCACGGCTCCGCGCCGAGCTCCGGGATGCGGTGGAACATCAGCACCCGGTGGCACCGCCGGTAGGTGCGGATCTCGAAGCCCGCGCGGTAGGTGGAGAAGGGGTCCGGACGGACCGGCCACGGACCCGCGCCGGCCGGTGCGGCGTGGCTGTACCGGTGCTGCTCGTCCGCCGGGGTGCCCGGGTCCGGGGGCAGGTCGGCGTAATGGCCCTCGCCGTAGTCGAAGACGACCTCGAAGAGCCAGTCGTCGCGGCGGTCGCCGGGCGGCTCGGGGTGCAGCCGCGACACCACGTTGCCGTACCGGATCGACTTGAGGTACCGCTGGGTCGTGCACGGCGCCCCGCGGCGGTGCCGCTCGTAGGACAGCTCCGGCCGCACGCCCGCGCCGTCCTCCGCCTTGTACGTGTACCGGATGCCGTTGCCTTTGTCGTCGTAGCGCTCGCAGATCAGCCAGCTGAAGATGTCGGCCTCCGCCGCGCTGTCGAAGACGCGCGAGTCGCGGTCGCGGCCGTAGACGGACGTGACGTTGTCCGGCGTGATGACGCGCCAGAAGACGTCGGCCGGGTCGGCGCCGGCCCAGCGCTCGATCCTCGCGAAGGATCCCTCGGTCCGCGGACGGTAGCGGACGATGTGGTACCCGTCGCGGTCGTCCTCGTCACGGATCGGCCGTTGTCGCGCGTCCCGCTCGAGCTCGCCGGTCCCGGTCAGCCGGAAGGCGGGCACCAGGTCCTCGGCGCCGAAGAGGATGAACACGTCCGACTCGGCCGCGTCGTCGTAGCGCGGCAGGCCCAGGTCGGTCTTGCGGGTGATGGCGGGCAGGTCGATGCTCCAGCCCAGGCCGAACGGGCCGTTGCCCCGCCCCGAGTCGTACGAGAGCGCCAGCTCGGGCTGCAGGCCCGGCCGGCCGGCGCTGATCGGCAGGGGCAGGCTGAGGGAGCCGGTGCCGGTCAGCGGGTTCGCCTCGAACTTCTCGCCGATGCCGCGGATGGCGCCGCCGCCCTTCGGCAACGCTATGGCCGGCGCGGCGGAGCCCGCCGGGCCTTGGCGGATCGGGTCGGATGATCCGTCCGGCGGACCCGCGGACTGTTCGCCGGGTGCCTGTGGGTGCGCCACGGTGCCCTCCTGCCGCGACTTCCCGTGCGCTGGTGGAGTGGGTTGACCGGCCACCGCGGAACACACTGGGTGCCGGTGGTGCGAGGAGGCGCTGGAGCGTCGCCAAGCTATCAACGACGCCGCCGGAGGGTCAACGACAGATCAATGACTCTGGGGTGTCAGGCCCGGCGGTAGACGTCCACCTGCGGCAGGTCGCGGTCGCGGTGGTGGCTATCGGTGTATCAGGGAGGAGTAGTCGGCCTCGGTGAGCGGCTCGCGGGTGATCGACCCGTCGGCGCTCGGCACGTCGATCGGCTGGCCGTCGTGGGCGAACTGCACCGAGCTCACGTCGGCGCGGGCGGCCAGGGTGCAGACCACCTGGGCGTAGGCCAGGATCTCGTCGTTGCGGATCGAGCTGTCCGCGGCCACCTCGACGACCGCGATGCCGTCGCGCAGCTGGACGCCGGTGATGAAGTCGGTGCCGGACAGGGCGCTGTCCAGGCCGTTGTCGCGCTCCTGGGGCGTCGGGCCGGCGATGAGGTCGTCCAGCTGGCGCTCCGGCGAGGGCGGCACCGCCACCCGGCGGTCCACGATGACGAGCTCGTTGTCGCGGACCAGGTACAGCCGCTCGACGAAGGCGCCGGGCCGGGCCGTGCCCACGGCGATCGGGCCCTCGAACGAGCCGACGACCACCGACGGCTGGATGGTGCGCGGCTCGCTCTCGGTCGGCACGCCGCAGCCGGCCAGCAGCAGGGCCGAGGCGAGGACGGCGGGGCCGCGGCGGAGGCTCATCGCACGACCCCCGGAAGCTCGACCCGGAACCGCGCGCCGCCGCCCGGCCGGTCGAGCACCAGCACCCGCCCGCCGTGCGCGGCCACGTGCTGCGCCACGAGGGACAGGCCCAGGCCGGTGCCCGCGTCGTTGCCCCGCGCGCCCGCGGTGCGGCCCCGCACGAACCGGTCGAAGATGGCCTCCCGGTCGGCCGGGCTGACCCCGGGGCCCTCGTCGTCGACCTCGATGATCCCGTCCCGGCCGGCGGACTCCAGGCGGACCGCGACCGGTCCCCCGCCGTGCGTCACCGCGTTGTCGAGGAGGTTGACGAGGACCTGCTCGATGCGGCGGCGGTCGACGGTCCACCGCGGCCCGTCGCCGGCGGGTCCGCAGTGGACGATCCCGTCGGGCAGGTTGCGCCGCTGCACCGTGCGCCGGGCGAGCTCGCCGACGTCAACCGGGGCGAGCTGGGCCGGCAGGTCGCCGCGGGAGAGCTCCAGCAGGTCGTCGACGAGCGACTGGAAGCGGGCCAGCTCCTCCACGACGAGGCCGGCCGCGGTGGCGGTGCGCTCGTCGAGCTTGTCGCGGCGCCGGTCGAGCACGCTGGCCGAGGCGGCCAGGGTCTGCAGCGGCGAGCGCAGCTCGTGGCTCACGTCGGCGGCGAAGCGGCGGTCCCGCTCGATGCGCCGGGACAGCTGGTCGACCATCTCGTTGAACGACGTCGACAGCCGGGCCAGGTCGGGGTCGGTGGCCGGGTCGAGCCGGGCGCTGAGGTCGCCGGCGGTGATGCCCTGGGCGGCGTCGGCGACCGAGCGCAGGGGGCGCAGGACGTAGCGGGTCGCATACCAGCCCAGTCCCGCGCCGGCCGCCGCGACCGCGGAGGCGACCAGGGTGAGCACCCAGCCCATGGTGCGCAGGGTCTGGTCGAGCTCGCGCAGGTAGTCGACCTCGTACAGCGACGTGGTCGAGGTCAGGGCGATGCCCACCACGACCGCCGGGACGCCGTCGATGCGGACCCGCTGGATGCCCTGCCCGCTGGAGCCGACCAGGCGCTGCAGGCTCGCCGGCACGGCGGAGGGCGCGCCGCTGTCGGCGTTGCGGGCGTACCAGTGGTTCTTGTGCAGCACCAGCACCCGCCGGTTGCCGCCGGTGTCCAGCGAGCGCAGCATGGCGGCGAAGTCCGGCCGGCCGGTGTTCATCCCCGCGGCGACGACCCGCGCGTCGAACGTGGCGGAGCGGATGGTGGAGCGCTCCCGGCCGCTGATCAGCGAGCTGCGGGTCAGCTCGTAGGAGACCAGCGCCATCGACGCGGAGAGGGTGAGCGCACCGGCGGCGAACCCGGCCATCACCCGGGTCCGCAGCCCCGCCCGCAGCCTGGTCATTTCTGCAGCTTGTACCCCATGCCGCGCACGGTCACGAGATACCGCGGCTGCTTGGAGTCCTTCTCGATCTTCTGCCGCAGGCGCCCCACGTGGACGTCGACGAGCCGCTCGTCGCCGATGTCGTACTCCCACACCCGCTGCAGCAGCTGCTGGCGGCTGAGCACCAGCCCGGGGTGCTCGGCCAGCTCGCACAGCAGCCGGAACTCGGTGCGGGTCAGCGGGACCTGGGCACCGGAGATGCGCACCTCCCCCGCCTCCGGGACGATCTCCATGTCGCCGAAGACCAGGCTGGACATGGCCTGCACGGTGCGCCCGCGGCGGCGCAGCGCGCGCAGCCGGGCCGAGAGCTCCTTCACCGCCACCGGCTTGACCAGGTAGTCGTCGGCGCCGGCCTCGAGCGCGGCGACGATGTCGTGCGTGTCGTCGCGGGCGCTGATCACCACGATCGGCACGTCGTCGCCGCGGCGCAGCTGCCGGATGCACTCGAACCCGTCGACGCCCGGCAGCATCAGGTCGACCAGCACGGTGTCGGCCGGCTCCTCCCGCTGCGCGACGAGCCCCTCCTCGGCGCTCGCCGCGCCGCGCACGGCGTATCCCTCGTCCTCCAGCGCCAGCGACAGCGAGAGCCGGATGCGGTCGTCGTCCTCGATCACCAGCACGCCTGCCATACCCGCATCATGCCGGGCCGCTCACCCTCGCGACCACCTGGGACGCTCCCGGCGGTCGAAGTCATGCAACCGTCACACATCCGGGAAAGGTTCGCCACACCGCGGCCGAACGCTGGAACCGTCGCCACCCACGACGGGAGTCAGACATGCAGCGCGTCACCGCCGGACGCACCACGCCGACGATCGAGGTCATCGTGACCGAGGAGTTGGACGCGGCATCGGTACCGCGATTCTCCACGCTCCTGCACGAGGCGGCCGACCTGCATCCGGAGCACCTGGTCGTGGACCTCGCCGGGTGCCCGTTCGTCGACGCGGCCGCGATCGGGATGCTGCTGGACGTGCACCGCCGGGTCTGGTCCGACGGCGGCCGCCTCACGCTGCGCGCCCCGCTCCCCCGGGTCGTGCGCACGCTGCGGCTGGCCCGGGTGGACCATGTGCTCCAGTTATCCGATATTCCCGACATTTCGGATTTGTAGGTTAAGTCGGATTTGTAGGTTAAGAAGGCGTCAAGTTCGCGGTGATCTCCGGAAGCGAGGCGGGGTGAGGGGGTAGCCTCCGCTGTCGTGGCAGGACGGCAGCAGGTGAGCCTCGCGCTCGTCATCGGCGCGCTGGGCGTGGTGTTCGGCGACATCGGCACCAGCCCGATCTACACCTTGCAGACCCTGTTCAACCCCCACGACCCGCACCCGGTGCCGGTGAGCACGGAGAACGTGTTCGGGGTCGTCTCGCTGGTCTTCTGGTCCGTCATGATCATCGTCACGGTGACCTACGTGCTGCTGGCGATGCGCGCCGACAACGACGGCGAGGGCGGCATCCTGGCCCTGATTACGCTGCTCAAGCGCCTGGTCGGCGGCCGGGGCGGGCGGGTCGCGGCGATCCTGGCGGGCCTGGGCATCTTCGGTGCCGCCCTGTTCTTCGGCGACAGCATGATCACCCCGGCCATCTCCGTGCTGTCCGCGGTCGAGGGCCTCCGGGTGGTCGAGCCGTCGATGGACGAGCTCATCGTGCCCATCACCGCCATGATCATCATCGCGCTGTTCCTGGTGCAGCGGCGCGGCACGGCGGCCGTCGGGCGGGTCTTCGGCCCGGTGATGATCCTGTGGTTCGTCACCATCGGGGCATGCGGGGTGGCCGGCATCACGCGGTACCCCCAAATCTTGAAGGCACTCTCGCCGACCTATGCGGCCGGGTTCCTGGTGGGCCACTTCGACGTGGCGTTCTTCTCCCTGGCGGCGGTGGTGCTCGCGGTCACCGGCGCCGAGGCGCTGTATGCCGACATGGGCCACTTCGGCCGCCGCGCGATCACCCGGGGCTGGCTGTGGCTGGTCTTCCCGGCGTGCGTGCTGAGCTACCTCGGGCAGGGCGCCCTGATCCTGCACGACCAGGCGAACATCGCCAGCCCGTTCTTCCTGCTCGTGCCCGGCTGGGGCCGGCTGCCGCTGGTGCTGCTGGCCACCGCGGCCACGGTCATCGCGTCGCAGGCGGTGATCACCGGGGCCTACTCGGTGGCCTCCCAGGCGGCCCAGCTGGGCTACCTGCCGCGGTTGCGGGTCACCCACACGTCGGAGTCGCAGATCGGGCAGATCTACGTGCCGTGGATCAACTGGCTGCTGATGGTGTCGGTACTCACCCTGGTCTTCGCCTTCCGCAGCTCGGCGGCGCTGGCGTACGCGTTCGGCATGGCGGTCACCGGCACCATCACGATCACCACGCTGATGTTCTTCTACATCGCCCGCCACAAGTGGCGCACGCCCCGCTGGGCCATCGGCATCGGCGCGGCCGTGCTGCTCGCCGTCGACCTGCTGTTCTTCGCCGCCAACCTGACCAAGCTCGTCCACGGCGCCTGGCTGCCGCTGCTCATCGGCGTCACCGCGTTCACCATCATGACGACGTGGCAGAAGGGCCGCGAGATCGTGACCGCCGAGCGCCAGCGCCGGGAGGGCTCGCTGCGCGAGTTCGTCGACCGGCTCCGCACCGGCGGCGCCCTGACCCAGCGGGTGCCGGGCACCGCGGTCTTCCTCAACCGCGGCAAGGAGACCGCGCCGCTGGCGATGCGGGCCAACGTGGAGCACAACCACGTGCGCCACGAGCACGTCGTCATCATGTCGATCGAGACGCAGCCCATGCCGCGCGTGGCCGAGGAGGACCGCATCTCCGTCGACGACCTGGGCTACGCCGACGACGGCATCGTCCACGTCACCGTGCGCCTCGGTTACATGGACCGGCTGGACCTGCCGACGGCGCTGCGCCGGCTGGACCCGGAGCTGACCGAGGGCCTGCCGAGCCACGAGGAGGTGTCGTACTTCCTGTCGAAGATCGAGCTCCGCATCGGCGCCTCCCCCACGATGGCCACCTGGCGCAAGCGGCTGTTCATCGCCACCTCGTACATCACCGCCGACGCCGCCGAGCACTTCGGCCTCCCCCGCGATCGCACCGTCATCATGGGCTCCCACATCGAGGTCTAGCCGCGCCGCACCGACCTCCGCACCCGTCAAAGGCCCGCCCGCACCACCGGCACCCGCCTGCCCCGACCGCGACGCCCGGCCCGCACGTCAAAACGCCCGCGGCGCCGCAACACGAACTCTCCGCGATCATGCAACGCCCGCCACGGACACCAACGGTTTTTCATGATCACGGAGCGTTGATGTACCCCCCGTGTACCACAAGTCTCCGGGATCATGAGAAACCCGTGGTGCGGTCATGGCAGGAATCATGATCACGGAGACATACGTCCGCCCCGGCTGCACCGATCGGACATTTCGCCCCGACAGGTGAGACTCGACGGACGCCCTGCGCCTGCCGGCGGGCGCGGGCGCGGACGCCGGCCCAGGCCCGCTAGGCCGGGGGCGGCGCGGCGGCGAGGCCGGTGCAGCGGCCCAGGTCGGCGAAGCGCTTCGTGGCGGCGGTCGCGGCGGTGCCGGTGAGCGGCTTCGGCTGGCCGGTGCCGGACACCACCGCCGGGACGAACTCGGCGCCGACCACCGACCGGCCGCGCACCCGCACGTTCAGCACGCCGGTGTCGGCCGAGCCGACGTACCAGACGAAGTTGCCGAGGCCGTAGGCGACATACGTGCGGCCGAGCCACCCGGCGCCCTGCAGCACGTGTGCGTGCGCGCCGATGACCATGTCGGCGCCGGCGTCGGCGAGCGCGGCGGCGAACTGCTTCTGGTCGGCGTTGGGGCAGGAGACACGTTCGGTACCCCAATGGTTGAACACGACCACCAGGTCGGCCTTTTCCCGGGCCGACCGCACCGCGGCGACGGCCCGCGGCACGTCCCACGCCATGGCGATCCCGGGGGTGGCCGGGCCGGCCTTCCAGCTCTCGGCCAGCGTGTGGATCTGGCTGAAGCCGAGGATCGCCACGCGGACGCCCCGCACCGTGAGGATCAGCGGCGCGTATGCCTCGTCGATCGTCCGGCCGCCGCCGAAGACCGGCACCCCGGCCGCCGCCGCGCCGTCGAGCGTGTCGGCGAACCCGACCCGGCCGTAGTCGAGCGCGTGGTTGTTCGCGATGGTCACGGCGTCGATGCCGGCCGCTTTGATCGCCTGGTACGCCGTGGCGGGCGCCCGGAAGTGGAACTCCTTCGGCTCGGGCGTGCCGCGCGTGGTGACGGCGGTCTCCAGGTTGACCACGGCGAGGTCGGCGGCGGACAGGACGCTCGCCATCGGCCCGACCGCCGTCGCCGGGTCCTTCAGCAGCGCCGCCGTGCGCTCGGTGAAGTGCACGTCGCCGGCGAACGCCAGGGTCAGCTCGACCGGCGCCGCCGACGGCGACGGCGACGCCTGCGCCTGCGCCGTTGCCGGGCCCGCCGCGCCCGCCGGAGCCGATCGCGACGCCGGCGCGGCCGCGTCGCAGGCGGCGAGCAGCACGGCCGCCACCACCCCAACCACCCGCAGCAGCTTCACGGCGCCCAGCGTAGGACAGCCGCCGTCCATTCTGGCGGTCAGTGGCGGTGGGTGTGGTCGGGCTGGGTGGGGTCGCCGGGGTGCTCCGAGCCGGGGGCCAGCACGACGCGGTCGCGGAGCTGGAGGTCCAGCCAGCGGGCGAAGGCTCGCGAGCGGGCCGCGGTCAGCAAGGTGGCCGTGAGGTCGGGGGTGGCAGCGGGCTCGGCGGCCACCACCGTGAAGCGGTCCGGGCCCGCGGTCACCACCGCGCCGGGGCGGGCGGCGAAGAGCAGGGCGCCGTGTGGATCGTCGCGGCGGATGCGGTACGGCCGGCCCCCGTTGACCGGCCGGCCCGCGCGGAGGTGCCGGATCAGCCGGACCTCCTCGCCCGCGCGCTCCGCGAGTTCCGGGTTGGCGGCGCGGAACGTGGCCTCCTCGGCGGCGGTGACGGTCACCCCGGCGGTGACCGCGGCGAACACCCCGGCGCCGTGCGGCGAGCCGGCCAGGGCGGCCGCCGCGACGCTGCCCAGGGCCAGCCGGTCCACATAAGACGGTGGGCCGGAGGGGGTGAGGCCGCGGCGGAGGGCCTCGGTGGCCAGGATCGCGCGGACCACGAGCGCCTGCACGACCCAGCGGCGCAGCTGGCGGCCCTCGGCGGTGCCCGGTGTCGGCAGCGTGGGGCCGGCCGGGCCGCGGTACCGCTCGGCCAGCTCCGCGTCGACCAGCGCGCCGTCGAGCGGCAGCCCGTCGACCCAGGCGGCGATCACGGCGTGACCACGAGGCGAACGGGGGCGGTGTAGGCGATCCGGCCGTACCACATCAGCTTGACCAAGGCCCACCAGTGGCCCAGTGCCGAACCCGCCACCTCGAAGCTCAGGTCGGCCGTTGCCCCGGCGGCGACCGCGAACCCCCGCCGGGCGGGCTCGAGCATGTCCCAGGTGCCCCACGGGCTGATGAGCTGGGCCTCACCGCGGATCGGGTACGGGGCCGGGTTGGTCAGCCGCACCACGACGGTCCCGCGTTGGCCGGGGCGCAGGGTCAGCTCGGCGGTGTCCAGCTCCGCGGTCAGCGGCTCGACGCCGGCACCTACGGCCAGCGCGTCCTCGACGGTGCCGCCGGCGTAGTCCAGGCGGGCCGTCAGGAAGCCGCCGGGAACGGTGCCGGGCGCGACGGTGACCGTGAAGCGGGTCCAGCCGCCGGGCGCCAGGCGGACCGGGCGCTCGAACGGGTCCGCGCTCCAGCCGGGCGGCGCCTCGACGCGGACCGTGCCCTCGTACACCTCCTCGGTCAGCTCGCTCGCCACGGTCACCTCGTAACCGCCGTCCCCGCGGCGGTGCAGGTGAACGGCGACGGGCTGGTTGCCGATCGGCGCCGGACCCTTGTTGTGCAGCCAGTACCGCGCGAACACCGGCTGCACCGGCTCGGCGCGCGGACCCAGCTCGACCGGCCCCGCGCCCGAGGCGGCGGCGAGCGTGACGGTCGCGATCTCGTAGGGGCCGAGGACGCCGGGATCCCCGTCCCGCGGGCGTTCAAGGAGGTCGGCCGCGCCGGCGACGGACAGTCCCGGTCCGGCGATCTCCACCGTGGCGGCCCGGCCGTGCGGCTCGGCGAGCCGGGCGGTGACGCCGTTTCGGGGTTCGGCGGTACTCCCGGAGCGACCCGCCGCGAGCGGGTCCCCGCTGACCTTCAGCGCGGCGAGCACGGCCCCCGGCGACACCGTCAGCAGCGCCGCCGTCGCCGGCAGCCGGCCCGGGTGCGGATCGGCGACGACGGCGGTGAGCGGGCGGTCGTAGTCGTGCGCGGCGGAGGTGATACCGCCCGCGCGCCAGTCGCCGTCGGCGGAGGCGATCGCGTACTCGAACGTGTGCGTCCAGTGCTGCAGCGCGAACGCGGACCCGTCGGGCGCGGTGCGCCGGGGCGGGTCGATCCACACCCCGGTCGGCCAGCCGGTGCAGGAGCGCAGCAGCGACAGGTGCAGCCCGCCGTCGGCGGAGACGGCGAACCCGGGAATGCCGCGGTTGAGCACCGCCACCGTCCGGTCCTCGAACGGCTCCGCCGGCGCGAGCGCCTCCGGCTGTACAACCTGGATCCGCGCGTCGGCGAGGTCGTCCACGAGCGCCGCGACGGCACCGGTGCCGGCCACGAGCAGGACGGGGAGGTCCCGCAGGCCGGTGAGGTCGGCGCCGGGCGTCCAGACCCGGGCCAACGGCTCGGCGGCCGGCACCCACACCCGCGCCGCGCCACCGGCGGCGAGCTGCCGGTCGAACTCGGCCCGGTGCTCGGGGCCGGCCGCGTCGAGCAGCGCCTCGGTGAACGCGGTGCGGCCGACCGCGATCCGCACGTCGGGCAGGTTCGAGTCGAACTCCAGGCGGCCGTAGCGCGGGCCGGCGGCGGTGGTGCAGGTGGCGGTGACGCCGGCGCGGACCAGGGCGACGGCGAGGTCGCGGCCGAGGGTGGCGGCCGAGGGCGGGTCGGGCAGGATCAGCTCGGCGATGCCGAGGGCGCGGTGGGCGACGCGGCCGGTGGCCGGGTCGGTCAGCGTGACCCGGGCGGCGGCGCCGGAGCCGAACCAGCGGTAGGCCGGATTGTCCAGCGTCCACGGGTGCCGGGCGGTGTCGGCGTCGGGGTGGGCGAAGCCGCGGCCGACGACCGCGCCGGCCACCTCCGACAGCGGCAGCCCGCCCGGCACGCCGAGCGGCCAGCGGACCCGGACGAGCTGGTCGTGGCCGGTGAAGTCGTCGATGCGGGTGACGCAGTCCAGCCTGGCCACGCCCCGCCAGGCGGTGAGCGTCTGGGTGTGGCGCACCGGGCCCGCGGCGCCGCGGACGGTGATCCGCTCGCCGATCGGGGACCGCTCCAGTAGTACCGAGGCCGGCGCTTCGGCGGACCGGGCCACCGGCGCGCCGGTCGGCAGCAGGTGCCACGGGCCCTCGTGGAACTCCGGGTGTTCCGGATATTCGTCGTAGATCAGGAGCTCGTTGCCGAGCCGGTCCCCGGGCAGCAGCTGCCGGCCGGTGGGCAGCTCGGTGAGGGCGGTGACCGCGCCGCCGCGCGCCGGGTCGACGGTGACCCGGTAGCGGTCGCCGGTCGCCGTGTGCCCTTCCGCGGCAGTCCAGCGGGGCGTGTCGGGGGCGGGCATCAGCCGGTAGGTGCGATGGCCGACGGACGGCACGTCGCGGGCCACGAACGTCAGGCGGCGGCCGTCGAGGACGGCCGGCACGGTGGCGCCGCCGCCGGCCGGGTCGGCCAGGCGCAGGCCGCCCCGCCAGTGCGGCGGCAGCTCGACGGTGACGACGTCGGTGCGCGGCCACGACGAGGGGTTGTGCACGAGTACCGCCGAACCGGGCCCGGCGGTGTCGACCTGCTCGCCGAGGTGGGCGAGGGCCCGGGTGCGGACCGTGCGGGCCAGGTCGAATGCCTCGCGCCAGCCGGCGAGGAGGTCGAGGTACACCTGATCGGACTCGGTGCCGGTGATGGCGTCGTGGTGTGCGCCGTACACCAGCAGCCGCCACGCCTTGTCGAGGGCCTCGATCGGGTAGCGGGCCGAGCCGTGCACGGCGGCGAGGGTGGCCCACTGCTCGGCGTCGAGCAGCAGCCCCTCGACCGCGCGGTGGGCCTGCTTCGTGTCGATGTACGACACGTCCTTGCCGGTGTAGACCGGGTTCATGTCGCGGGTCTGCGGGCTGGGCGCGGTCAGCTCGGCGCGCACCGCGGCGAAGAAGTCGCGGGGCAGCGCGCAGACCAGCCGCGGCCACACGTAGCGGCGGGCCCAGTCGCGGTGGATCTCGGTGAGCCACTTGTTCGGCGGCGAGTAGTCGGTGCCGACCGGCAGCAGGACGTTGCGGGTGGCGGAGACCGGGCGCAGCAGGCGGAACAGGCGCAGGACCGCCGCCTCGGCCGCGTCCAGGGTGGGCGCCGAGTCCATCCACCAGCCGGCGCTGTAGTGCGCGGGCATGTAGCTGGTCAGCAGGCCGCGGCCGCTGGGCGCGATCCACTCGAACTCGCTGGGGAACTGCATCGCCGAGGCGTCGGTGACCGGGTCGGGCGGGGTGCGCATGAGCGGGCCCCACTGGTGGAACGGGCCGCGCGCCCACGAGCTGGAGGTCAGCCCGGCGTCGGCCATCAGGCCGGGGAACTGCGGGTCGTGGCCGAAGGCGTCGAGCTGCCAGGCGGTCCGCGGGTCGCCGCCGAGCACGTCGCGCTGGAAGCCCAGGCCGTGCACGACGTTGCGGATGGTGGTCTCGGCGCCGGTCAGGTTGGTGTTCGGCTCGTTGTAGGTGCCGCCCATCAGCTCCAGCCGGCCCTGGGCGAGCAGCCGCCGGATCAGCTCGCGGTCCTGCGGGTGGCTGGACCAGTACGGCTTGAGGTAGTCGACCTCGGCGAGCACGAACTTGTAGTCGGGGTCGCGCCGGGCGAGCTCCAGGTGGGCGCGGATCAGGTCGAAGCCGGTGTGCTGCCAGGCCTCGCGATACCGCTGGGCGTCGGGCAGCGCGTCCCATTCGCTGGTGTAGGCGGCCTGCGTGTTCCACCACACGGGGTCGTAGTGGAAGTGCGACACCAGGTGCACGGTCCAGCCCGGCTCGGCCGCCTCGATGGTGCCTTCGGCGCGGGCCGTGCCGGCGCCGCAGGTCGCGGTCACGGCCACCGGCACGGTGCCGCCGGGAGGCAGCCCGACCTCGGCGGCGGCGGCGCCGCCGGGCCCGGCCACCACCGTGGCCACGGCCCCGGCCGGGTCGACCGTGAGCCGCACGGCCGCGCCCGGCGGGGCGCCGGCGACGGCCACCCGCAGCACCTGGAGGGGGCGTTCGGGGTCGCCGACGAACAGGTCGGTCGACTCGATCGCGGTGATCCGCAGGGCCATCGGGGGTCAGCGCTCGACGAGCGTGGTCAGGTCGACCGGCCGGCCGGTGCGGAACGACTCGTTCGCGCCCAGCCCGGGCAGCAGCGCGGACAGCCCGTCCTCGGCGGTGGCCCGGTCGTCCGCCTGTTGCTTGTCGCCGTCGAGCAGCGCGGCCAGCATCCGCTGGTCGCCGCCGCCGTGCCCGGCGTGGTCGAAGGCGGGGACCTCGGCCCGCGACGGCGGCCGCCACAGCGGGCGCACCAGGATCCGCGCCTCGCCGGCGGTCTCGGCGGCCTCCTCGCCGTGGACGGCACCGCGGGCCGAGGTGGTGACCCCGGGGGCCGGGCGGGTCCACGCGGCCTCCTCGACCTCCAGCTCCAGGCGGCCGCCGGTGCCGTTGAACATGACCCGATAGCCTTCCCAGGGCGAGTAGGCGGTCAGGTGGTACGACATCGAAGCCCCGGTGTCGTAGCCGATCAGCAGGGCCATGTCGTCCTCGATCGTGATGCCGTCGC
Organism: Dactylosporangium sp. CA-092794; assembly: GCF_050948465.1. NCBI lineage: Bacteria > Bacillati > Actinomycetota > Actinomycetes > Micromonosporales > Micromonosporaceae > Dactylosporangium > Dactylosporangium sp. CA-092794. Next base: position 7,531,156 of record NZ_CP192044.1, read on the forward strand.
CGAACACGTTCTCGTCGCGGATGTAGCCGGAGTCGGCCTCGGCGTCGAGGTACAACGCCCGCAGGGCCGGGTTGTCCTCGAGCCGGATGGCGAACGGGTCGTCCCGGGCCTCGGGCGAGCCGTGGGCCCGCACGTAGTCGCGGGCGTAGCCGTTGCGCCTGCCGTTGGCGGCGCCGTAGAAGCCGAGCCGGCCGCGGCCGTAGACGGAGACCGGGCGGGCGCCCAGCCACCAGTTCACCAGGTCGAAGTGGTGGCTGGCCTTGTGCACCATCAGGCCGCCGGAGTGCTCGCGGTAGCGGTGCCAGCGGCGGAAGTAGTCGGCGCCGTGGCGCACGTCGAGCAGCCACTCGAAGTGCACCGAGAGCACGTCGCCGATCGCGCCGCCGCGCAGCACCTCGCGGACCTTGGCGTGCACCGGGTTGAACCGGTAGTTGAAGGCCACCGTCAGGTCGCCGCCGGTGGCGTCGACGGTCCGCATGATCCGCCGGGCCTTCTCGGCGGTGGTGGTCATCGCCTTCTCGGTGATCACCCGCGCCCCGGCCCGCAGCGCGGGCACGATGTAGAGGTCGTGGGTGGCGTCGGTCGAGGTGACCACCACCAGGTCCGGCGCGACCTCGGCCAGCATGGCGTCGAAGCCGGCGGGCGCCCAGGTGCGGGCCGGCGGGCGGCCGTGCTCGGCGAGCAGCGCGTTGTGGAACGCCATCCGGGTCGGGCTGGGATCGCACAGGGCGACCACCTCGTAGGCCGGGCGGGTGGCGAGCCCGGCGTTGAACAGCTGGGCGCGGTGGCCCGTGCCGACGATGGCGACCCGGCTGGCTGGCTGCATGACGGTGCCCCTTCCGTGAGGTGCGGTGGACCGGTCCACCGGCGAGGACGCTAGCAGTGGACCGGTCCAACAACAAGCCGTACGCTATGCCGCATGGTGCGGCCAGAGCTGAGCAAGGCGAACGCGCTGATCCTGCACGGCAAGCCCGGCAAGGCGGAGTTCTACGACCCGGCGGTACCGTCGCCGAGCAACCACCACTGGCTGCCGTGGCTGGCCAAGCAGCTCATCGTGCGCGACATCCCGGCGCACACGCCCGAGATGCCCCTCGCCTACGCGCCGCACTACCCGGCCTGGCGGCGGGAGCTGGAGCGGCACGACATCACGCCCGGCACGCTGGTGGCGGCGCACAGCTGCGGCGCCGGGTTCCTGCTGCGCTGGCTGAGCGAGCACCCGGAGGTGACCCTCGGCCGGGTCGTGCTCGTCGCGCCGTGGCTCGACCCGACCGGCCGGCAGGCGCCCGGCTTCTTCGACTTCACCCTCGACCCGCACCTCGCCGCGCGGACCGACTCCCTGACCGTGTTCCACTCCGACGACGACTTCGACGACATCCAGGTGAGCGTCCGCACGATCCGCGCCTCGATCGCCGGCCTGCGCTACCGGGAGTTCCGCCGCTACGGGCACTTCGGCCGCACGACGTTCCCGGAGCTGCTCGCCGCCCTCGTCGACTGACGGCAGGTTACCGGGCAGAGCCCGCGGGAGTTCCGGCGCCGCGGAACGGGAAGTGCCGGCGCGGGTCGTAGTCCGGGACCGGCTGATAGCGGTTGACGCCCTCCTCGCCGCGCAGCCGGAAGGCGCTGGGGTACGGCTGCTCGTCGCCGACGATGCGGGTCGACGTCGGGATGTAGCGGATGGTCAGCCCGCACCGGCGGCGGGCGCTGGTGTTGGCGTTGCTGCTGTGCACGATGTTCGGGTGGTGCACCTCGACGTCGCCGGGCCGCAGGACGACGTCGACCGCGCGCGCCTCGTCGACGTCGACCGCGATCTCCTGGCCGAGCACGTTGTCGACCTCGGTGTTGGCCCGCATCGCGGCCATGTCCATCGTGTGGCTGCCCGGGATGAGCCGCACGCAGCCGTTGTCCGGGGCCGAGTCGTCGACGGCCAGCCAGAGCGTGACCACCTCCATCGGCTCCAGCGGCCAGAACGCGCCGTCCTGGTGCCACAGGACGGGCTGGCCGGAGTACGGCGGCTTGCTGATGTAGTGCGACGCGAACAGCGCGATGTCGGGCCCGACGAACAGCTCGGCGATGTCGACCAGCCGGTCGTCGCTGATGAGCCGGATCCAGAAGGGGTCGTCGCGCAGGAACGTGTGGCCCAGCTGCTCCGGCCGGACCTCCGGGTGGTGGCGCCGCAGCCACTCGACGTGGTCGCTCGCCTCGGCGATCAGTTCCTGGTCGATGACGTCGCGGAAGATGGTGTACCCGTCGGTGCGGTACTGCTCAAGGGGTGTGGCGGTCATGGCGTCACCTTCCCGCCCGCGGGCCCGCGGCAATAGGCACTCCCCGCGCAGGAACTAGTACTTTGTTGATGTGGGCCTGAGGCTGGAGCGGTTCGAGGACTACGCCCTCGGCCGCCCCTACCACGCCGCGCTGGTCGAGCTGCGCGGCCGCTCCCAGCCGCACGGCCACCGCGACTACTACGAGGTGATGGTCGTCCTCGACGGCGACGGCCGGCACGAGCTGTCCTCGGCGCACGGCCCGCCCGCGGTCCGCCCCCTGCACCCGGGCGACGTGATCCTGGTCCGCCCCCGCGACCGGCACACCATCGCCGGCGCGGTCAGCTTCTACAACATCGCCTTCCCGGCCGCCGGCTGGCGCGCCTTCGAGGGCCTGGCCCGGCTCGACCCGGCGTGGGACCGCTCGCTCGCCCCGCCCCAGCGGCGCCTGCCCGCCGGCGACGGGCGGGCCGCCGACGCCTGCGCCGCGGTGCTGCGCCGCTTCCAGGACGCGCCCGGCGAACTGGACCTGATCCGCTTCTGGACCGACATCGCCCCGCTGCTGAGCCCGCCCCCGCCCGGCGACCCGCGCCCGGTGGCCACCCCCGGCTGGCTCACGCACGCCGTCGCCGAGATGGGCCGCGAGGAGCACCTGCGCGCCGGGGTACCGCGGCTGCAGGCCCTCGCCCACGTCAGCCCGGCCCACCTGACCCGCAGCATGCGCCGCTTCTACGGCACCACCCCGACCGCCTTCGTCGCCGAGCTGCGGCTCCGCCACGCCGCGACGCTGCTGGCCACCACCACGCGCCCGGTGACCGACATCGCCTACGCGTGCGGCTTCTCCAGCCCGTCGTACTTCACCCGCCGCTTCCGCGAGGCCCACCACACCGCGCCGAGCCAGTTCCGCCGCGCCGCCGCCCGGGCGTTCGTCCCGTCCTGACCCGGCCGCGACCGGATCGGCGCCAGCCCGCCGCGCGGTGCGTCAGGGCACCGGTGCCGCGTCCGTGGCGGGGGTGGTGCGCCGCCGCAGCGCGGCACCGCCCGCGTGCAGGACGGCGGACGCGATGACCGCGGTCGCCACGAAGGACGCGGGCACGAAGTTCGTCACGTCCTCGCCGGAAAAGGCGGCGCGGACGCAGACGACGGCCGTCGCGGCGAACAGCCCACCGACGGCTCCCCGCATGGCGGCCGGCAGGAGGCGCCGGTGCTCGAGCCCGGCGACGACGGCGCCGAGGACACCGACGGCCTGCAACGTCCACCAGGCCGGCCCCGACCATCTGATCGTGAGGCCCATCAGAACGCCGAACACCGCCGGGGCGACGATCAGGGAGAAGGCCTGCCGGCCCCGGGAGAACTCGGCGAACAGCGGTTGCGTGCGGGCCGCTCTGGCTTTGCGCTCGTCGTTTGCAGGCATGTGTCGGACCTCCTCCACGCCGACGGACCGGGATCGGCGGCCGGTCAACCCTCGGCGGCGTGGTGACGCGAGACACACCATACTATGACGTGCACCACAGGGACAACATCCCAACATAGAGTCTGGATCGACGTGTACGCCGACGGCGGCGGCCGGGATCGCGTCAGGCGGTGCGCTTGCGCGGGCTTGAGCCCTTGCGGTTCCCCGCGCCGTTGCGGCGCGCCTCGACCGCGGCCGGAACGGCCCACGCGTCGGCGAGATGCGTGTCGAACACGGCCGCCAACGACTGCAAGGCCCCGTCGAGGTCGACGCCCTCGGGGTCGACGAGCCACTGGAGGTGGATACCGATCACGGCTCCGTTGAGCGCGATCGAGACCTGGCGCTCCCGCTCGGCCGCGACGACGGCGTCGACGCCGGCGGGGCGCTGCAGGCGCAGCCACCGCTCGAGGCCCTTGCGGCGCCGGTCGAGGAACTCCTGATACTGGGCGTGGACCACGCCTGTGCTGCTCATCGCCTCGGTGAGGACCATGAACATCAGCGCCGAGTTGCCGCTGCGCACCCAGTCCGCATAGTCGCGCACGACCTCGGCCAGCGTCGGAATCGTTTCATACCGGTCCGGGCCCAGGAACCGGTCCACGGCGCGTTCGAAGACCGCCATCACCAGGCCGTCCTTGTTCGTGAAGTGCCACGGGATGCTGCCCCGGCTGATCCCGGACCGCTCCGAGATGTCCACGAACGAGGTCCGGTCGAATCCGCGCTCGGCGAACAGCGCCTCGGCCGCATCGAGGATCCGACGCCGGCTCTCCTCGCCGATCTCGTCGATGCGACGCCGTCCCGGTGAACTCACAGTCGTCATCCTAGAGCCGGGCCACGAGCCGCGACCTGCGGGTCTGCGGCGCCCCGCCGTCACCACCAGCCCTGGCGCTTGGCCCAGCCGAGCAGGGTCGCCGACATCACGGCCATGATGACCAGGACCGCGACCAGGTGCGGGGCCTGGGTGTGGTCGCTGACGATGAGGTTCATGCCGTAGACCGACGACAGTGCCGTGATGGGCAGCGTGATCGCGGCGATCACGGCCAGGCGCTCCGCGGCGATCGTCATCTTGGTGTCGGTACGGGCCTTGTAGAACTCGATGACGCCCTGGAGGTACTCCCGCTCGCCGTCGGCCACGCTGCGGACCCGGCCGAACTGGTCCACCACGTCGGTGACCAGGTGCACCGACTCCGGCGGCACCGAGCGCGGCAGGCTCGCCAGCCGCCCGTAGATCGCCCCGCCCAGCGCCGCCATCGTGCGGACCGCGAGCAGGCCGTGGCGGGCCTGGAACAGCTCCTCCAGGAACTGCTCCGGGTTGCCGAGGTGGCCGGCGGTGACCCGCTGCTCCAGCCGCCACACCTCGGCCGTGACGTCCTCGACCAGGGTCTCCTGCAGCCGGCTGATCGACGAGACGATCGCGTAGGACAGCTCGAAGCCCGAGGCCGGCACGAACCGCCCGGACTCGACGCGGCGCAGCACCTCGCGAGTCTGGCGCAGCGGCACGTCCGGCGGGACCGCGGGGTTGGTGGGGCCGTGGACCGTCACGAGGTACCGCTCCCCGATGAACTGATCCAGCTCGACGTAATGCACGTGCCCGCGCGAACCGAAGTGCGGCGCGTGCAGGATGACGAAGACGTGGCCGGGGTACGGATGGATCTTCGGCACCCGGTTGCGCACGGACGCGTCCCGCAGCGCGAGCGGGTGGAAGCCGAACGCCTCCCCCAGCGCCTGCACCGCCTCGCCGTCGCAGGTGGGCACGTCGACCCACACCAGCCCCTCGTCCCGGGCCAGCAACGCCGGCAGCTCGTCCACGGCGTGGGTGGTGACCCCACCGGGCATGATCAGCCGGACGTCCATGCACGCAGCATGCCAGCCCCCGCCACCGCCCGCCAGGCAGCCGTCAGGCCGGCCGGCCTAGGCCGGCCGGCCTGCGTCAGGGTCGCGTCCGCCGGCGTGGTGTATGAGGCCAGCGCCCCCCCGCGGCCGCCGCAGGATGGGCGTCGACGGCCCGGCGGGCACAGCGGTCCTCGCGCCGACCCCGGGCGGCACGGCGGGCGGATGTATGTCTCCGTGCTCATGATGCTCGCAGTGGCGTGGCACGGGTTTTTCATGATCCTGGAGACTTGTGGTACACGGGGGTACATCGCCACTCCGTGATCATGAAAAACCGTTGGTGTCGGTGTCTGGTTCGGCATGATCGCGGAGACTTCGTGTCGCTGCGCCGTGCGGCACGGCGCGTAAACCACCGAACCGACCGCCGCCTCCCATCAACCAACACGATCAAGCGCTGACCGCCTCCGTACACCGCGCCGGCGGACGTGATCCGGCGTCAGGCCGGCAGGCCGGTGCCGCCGGCCACGGCGATGTCCTGGCCGGTGATGTAGGCGGCCCGCGGCGAGGCGAGAAACGCGACGAGCTCGGCGACCTCCTCGGCGGTGCCGAACCGGCCGAACGGGATGTGCGCGGCCACGGCCCCGCGGGCCTCGGGCGGAACGCCCAGCTTGTCCCAGATCTCGGTGGTCACCGCGCCGGGGCTGACCGCGTTGACGCGGATCCGCCGGGGCGCCAGCTCGAGCGCGAGCGACGGCACGAGGGCGAGCAGGGCGCCCTTGCTGGCGGAGAGGGCGGACGCGCCGCCGCCCCGGCCGGCGCCGATCGTGAAGGTCACGCTGGCGCCCTCGTTGAGCAGCGGCAGCGCCTTCTGCAGCGTGAAGAACTGGCCCTTGACGTTGACCGCGAACAGGTCGTCGAAGGTGGCTTCGTCGTACCCCTCGATCGGCAGCGGACGGGAAACGCCGGCGTTGAGGAACAGCACGTCGAGGGAGCCGAACCGGTCGCGGATCTCCTCGATCACGCCGTCCGTGTCGGCCGGCGAGCGGATGTCGGCGCGCCGGACGAGCACGCCGTCGGGCAGGTCGCGCCCGGCCGCGGCGACCGTCTCCGGGTTGCGGCCGGTGACGACGACCCGGTACCCGGTGGAATGCAGCAGCGCGGCCGTCGCCCTGCCGATGCCGGTGGTACCGCCGGTGATCAAGGCTGTGCGTGAGGTCATGTCGTCACGGTAGGTATCGCGCGGCCCACGCGTCCAAGACCTGTTGATCATCGGGTGATACCGCCCAGGCATCGCGGGTAGCCTCGGGCGGGTGGACGTCGACCTGCGCCTGGTGCGCTACTTCACGGTGGTCGCCGAGCACGGCAACTTCCACCGGGCCGCGGCCGCCCTGCGCACCGCGCAGCCGTCGCTCAGCCGGCAGATCCAGCGGCTGGAGCGGGACCTGGGGGTGCGGCTGTTCGAGCGCACGAGCCAGGGCAGCCGCCTCACCGCGGCCGGCGCGGCCTTCCTGCCCGAGGCGCGATCCCTGCTGCGGGCCGCCGACCGGGCGGTGACCCGGACCCGCTCCGCCGGCGGGCCGGGCGCCCTGACCATCGGGTACACCGGAAATCTCATCGTGACCGCGGCGGTGCGCGAACTGCGCCGCCGGCACCCCGGCGCCGGCGTGCACACCCGGCACCTGGCGCCGCCGGAGGTCCCCGTGGCACTGCTCGACCACCGCGTGGACGCGGCCGTCGCCCGGCTGCCGTTCCCGACGGCCCGGTTGAGCGTGACGGTGCTGTACGAGCATCCCCGGGTGCTGGTCGTGCCCGCGACGCACCGGCTGGCCGGCAAGGAGTCGATCGGCCTGGCCGACTTCGCCGACGAGCCGCTGGTCCGCACGTCCGACCCCGAGCTGGACGCCTTCTGGCGCATCGACCCGCGCCCCGGCGGCGAACCGGCCCCCGACGGCCCGCTCGCCACAACCGTCGAGGACAAGCTCGAGCTGGTCGCCGCCGGCGACGCCTTGGCCCTCGCCCCGGCCGGCAACGAGTTCGCCGCGCTGCGCCCCGACCTCACCGCCGTGCTGGTGGACGGCATCGAGCCGTGCCGCGTCGTGCTCGCCACCCGGGCCGGCGAGCGATCCCGGCTGCTCGACGACTTCCACGAGATCGCCACCACCCTGCTGCAGGGCGTCCCCGCGAACTTGGTGCGGCGCCCCCACCCCGGCCCGGCCGCCTGAGCCACGACCGCCGCGGCACCTCGCGGTCCCCGGCCACCCCGCAGCGCGCCGGACGGCCGCGTGGTGGCCGAGCCGGTGGACCCGCGCGCCGGCGCGCACCGCGCCGGCTCACCGAGGCAGGCCCGTCATCCGGTCGAGGATCAGGTTCACGTCCGCCCGGGTCCACCCGATTGCCGGATCGATCGGCACCAGCAGCTTGGGCGCCGCCCGCCCGGCCGCCCACCGCGGTGTGTTGCCGGTGACGGCGCCGGATGGTCAGGTGAGGAAGCCGGCCAGGGCGGCCGTCAGGGCGTCCGGGTTCTCCTCGGCGACGTGGTGGCCGGAGTCGATCGGGTGGCCGCGCAGGTCGCCGGCCCACGGGCGCCAGACGGCGAGCGGATCGCCGTACAGGTCCTCCATGTCGTCGCGGGTCGACCACAGCACCAGGGCCGGGCAGCGGACGGTACGGCCGGCGCGGCGGTCGGCCTCCTCGTGCTCGCGGTCGATGCCGAGGCCGGCGCGGTAGTCCTCCAGCATCGCGCGGACGGTGGCCGGGTCGTGGATGGCCTCGCGGAACTCCCGGTAGTTCCCGGCGCCCATGGTCTGCGGGCCGGCCTCGGCGTACCAGGCGTCGGGGTCGGCGCCGATGGCGCGCTCGGGCTTGTCCGGCTGGGCGAAGAAGAACCAGTGGTACCAGTCGTGGGCGAACTTCGCGTCGCACCTCGCGAGGGCCTCGCTGATCGGCACGCCGTCGATGACCACCAGCCGGCGCACCGCGTCGGGGTGGTCGAGGGCCAGCCGCAGCGCCACGTAGCCGCCGCGGTCGTGGCCGGCCACGGCGAAGCCGGCGTGCCCCAGGGCCTGCATCAACCGCAGCAGGTCGCCGGCCACCGCGCGCTTGGACTGCTGGGCGTGGTCGGGGCGGATCGGCGCCTTGCCGGAGCGGCCGTAGCCGCGCATGTCGGGACAGACGACGGTGAACCCGCGCGCCACCAGCCGGGGCGCGACGCGATGCCACGTCGCACCCGTGCGCGGATGGCCGTGGATGAGCAGGATCGGACGGCCCTGCCCGGCGTGGCGGACCCGCAGCTCCACCGCCCCGACGTCGATCCGCTCGTCCGCGAAACCCTCGAACATCGGCCGATCGTAAGCTCACCGACGAGGCTAGCGGGCCGCGGCGCCCGAGAGTTCCGCGTGCGGCTCGTGGGTGGCTTGCGGTGCGGGGCGGCGGCGGGCGGTGGTGAGCACCGCGGCGGCCGACGCGAGCGTGAACGCCGCCACCGCGGCGAAGGCGATCAGGGTCGCCCGATCCGGGTGTACCACCGACTGGCCCCGCTTGGCCTGCCAGCTCAGCACCGCGAACACGCCGGTGTAGCCCAGGGCGGCGACGCCGACCAGCCGGGCGCGGACCCGTTCGTCGCGCAGCCAGGCGTGGCGGGCGGCGAGGACGCTCAGCGTCGCGGTGAGGAACAGCAGCACCTGGATGGCGTGCAGGCCGGCGAAGTGCGGCACCCGCAGGTCGCCGCCGGTGGTGCTCCAGTCCGTGAGGGGCATGCCGTGGCCGTCGGGGTCGCCGATGCCGTGGCCGCCGACCAGGGACACCGCGTGGCCGTTGGCGTCGGTGACCGTGCGGGGCCGCGGGCCCGAGGACTGGCTGAGCCACAGGGCCACGATCATGCTGGCCAGGGCGAGGCCGAGGCCGGCGCGCAGGGCGCGGGTCAGGGCGCGGTCACCGGTGCGCTGGATCAGCACCAGGATCGCGATGGCCAGCGTGGTGAGCAGCAGCGGCATGATGCCGAAGGAGAACACCGTCTGCACGGTCCGGGCGACCGGGTCGGTGTTCTCGTTGAAGTGGCTGAAGGTGCCGCGCGCGGCCGCGTAGGCGACGGCGCCGACGTCCAGCACCCCGGCGACGGCGAACACGGTGCCGAGCCACCAGCCGAGGCGCCGGCCCCTGCGCAGCTTGGTGAGCAGCCACGACAGGGTCAGGGCGTAGGCCCCCATGGCGAAGCCGAACTTCAGCGGCTTCACCCAGATCGGCTCGTCCAGCAGCAGGCGGTCGTCGGCGAGGACGCCGGCGGCGCAGACCAGCGCCAGGGTGAACATGAGCGTCGCGTTGGCGAGCAGCGGGCGGTGCCAGCCGCGCATCGCGCGGACCGCCGTGGTGAGCAGGGTCATGGCCATCAGCCTGGGCGAATGCCGTCCGGGGAACCATCCGATCCGCCCCCGGACCGGCTCGGGGGTTAACCCCAGTGCCGACCGGCGGCCGGGCGAGGAGACCGCGGCCCGGCGCTAGACCGGGTCGGCGGGGGCCAGTGGGACCTCGAGGCGCTCGGCGAGTTCGTCGTACGAGACGCCGAAGAGCTCCCGCACGACCGCCGTGCCGCCGGTGAGGTCGATCGTGGCCACGTCGGTGTAGATCCGGTCGACGCAGCCGCGGCCGGTCAGCGGGTAGGTGCACGCGGGCACCAGCTTGGGGGTGCCGTCCTTGGCGAACATCGTCATCATGACGAAAATCCGCCGGGCGCCGGTGGCCAGGTCCATGGCGCCGCCGACGGCGGGGATGGCGCCGGCGCCGCCGGTGTGCCAGTTGGCCAGGTCGCCGCCGGCGGAGACCTGGAAGGCGCCGAGCACACACACGTCGATGTGGCCGCCGCGGATCATGGCGAAGGAGTCGGCGTGGTGGAAGTAGGAGGCGCCGGGCCGCTCGGTGACCGGGATCTTGCCGGCGTTGATGAGGTCCTCGTCGATCGGGTCGTCCGGGCCGCCGGTGGCCGGCGGTCCCATGTGGAGCATGCCGTTCTCGGTGTGCAGCACGACCCCGGCGGCCGGGTCGAGGTACTGCGCGACCAGCGTCGGCAGGCCGATGCCGAGGTTGACGACCGCGCCGGGCGGGATGTCCCGCGCCACGCCGGCCGCGATCTGTTCCTTGGTACGCCCGCTCACACCCGCACCACCCGATCGACGTAGATACCTGGCGTCACCACGGCCTCCGGGTCGATGCTGCCGGTCTCGACGATCTCGTGGACCTGCACGGCGACGGTCGCCGCCGCGGTCGCCATCACCGGGCCGAAGTTGCGGGCCGTCTTGCGGTAGACCACGTTGCCCATCCGGTCCGCCCGGTGCGCGCCGACCAGGGCGAGGTCGCCCCGGATCGGGTACTCCAGGACGTAGGTGCGCCCGTCGATCTCCCGGTGTTCCTTGCCCTCGGCGAGCAGCGTGCCGGCGCCGGTGGGGCAGTAGAAGGCGCCGATCCCCGCGCCCGCGGCGCGGAGGCGCTCGGCGAGGGTGCCCTGCGGCACCACCTCCAGCTCGATCCGGCCGGCGCGGTAGAGCCCGTCGAAGACCCACGAGTCGGACTGGCGGGGGAACGAGCAGATGACCTTGCGCACCCGCCCGGCGGCCAGCAGCGCGGCGAGGCCGGTGTCGCCGTTGCCGGCGTTGTTCGACACCACCGTGAGCCCGGTGGCGCCCTGCCGGATGAGCGCGCCGATCAGCTCGGTGGGCATGCCGGCCATGCCGAAGCCGCTCACCAGCACCACGGATCCGTCCGCGACGCCGGCCACGGCCTCGTCGGGGCTCGCGCAGATGACGGTCACGGCCGGCCCCCGCGCACGTTCTCCAGCACCACCGCGAGGGCCTGCCCCACGCCGATGCAGATGGCCGCCACGCCCCACCGCTGCCCGCTCTCGCCGAGGCGCTTGGCCAGGGTGCCGAGGATCCGCGCGCCGGACGCGCCGAGCGGGTGGCCCAGCGCGATGGCGCCGCCCTTGGCGTTGACGATCGCCGGGTCGATCTTCCAGGCGTCGACGCAGGCGAGGCTCTGCACGGCGAAGGCCTCGTTGAGCTCGACCGCGGCCACGTCGGACCAGCCGATGCCGGCCCGGGCCAGCGCGCGGTCGGCCGCCTCGACGGGCGCGAACCCGAACATCTGCGGCTCGGTCGCGGCGGTCCCCCGCCCGGCGATGCGGGCCAGCGGCTCCTGGCCGATCCGGTCGGCGGCCCCCGCCGAGCCGATGAGCAGGGCGCCCGCGCCGTCGCTGAGCGGGGAGGCGTTGCCGGCGGTGATGGTACCGTCGGGGCGGAACGCCGGCTTGAGCGCGGCGAGCCGGTCGGCGTCGGTGTCCGGGCGGATGCCCTCGTCGCGGTCGAGGCCGGCGCCGGGGACCGCGGTCACCAGGTCGGCGTAGAAGCCGTCGTTCCACGCGGCGTGCGCGAGGGCGTGCGACCGGACGGCGAACTCGTCCTGCCGCTCCCGGTCGATGCCGAATCGCTCGCGCAGCTGCTCGTTCGCCTCGCCGAGCGCGACCGTCCACTCGGCCGGCATGCGCTCGTTGACCAGCCGCCAGCCCAGCGTCGTGGACACCGCGGTGACGTCGCCGGCCGGGAATCCGCGGGCCGGCTTGGGCAGCACCCACGGCGCGCGGGTCATCGACTCCACCCCGCCGGCCACGACGATCTCGGCGTCGCCGGTCTCCACCGTGCGCGAGGCGATCATCGCGGCGTCGAGGCTCGAGCCGCACAGCCGGTTGACGGTGGTGGCCGGCGTCCGCACCGGCAGGCCGGCCAGCAGCGCGGCCATCCGCCCGACGTTGCGGTTGTCCTCGCCGGCCTGGTTGGCGCAGCCCCACACGATGTCGCCGATGCCGGCCGGGTCGAGCCGCGGATACCGCGACAGCAGGGCGGCCAGCACCCCGGCGGCGAGGTCGTCGGTGCGCACGCCGGCGAGCGCACCGCCGAAGCGGCCGAACGGGGTCCGCAGCGACCCGTACACGTAACTTCCGGTCATCGCCTCACGCTAACCACCGGCACTCGGAGGTTCCAATACTGAATCGGGCCAGATTGGTAGGGTGCGCTTATGGATGTGCGGCAGCTTCGGTACTTCACGGTGCTGGCCGAGGAGTGCCACTTCGGCCGCGCCGCGGCCCGCCTGCACCTGGCCCAGCCCGCGCTGTCGCAGCAGATCCGCCAGCTCGAGCGGGAGCTCGGCGGCCCGCTGTTCATCCGCTCCACGCGCCGGGTCGAGCTGACCGACGCCGGCACGCTGCTGCTGGCCCGCGCCCGCACCATCCTGGCCCTGCTCGCCCGGGCCGAGGACGAGCAGACCCGGCTCGCACAGGGCCACCTGGGCCGGGTCGCGATCGGGTTCATCGGCACCGCCACCTACCACTCGCTGCCGGGCGTGGCCCGGCAGGTCCGCCGCGAGCTGCCCGGCCTGCAGCTGGACCTGCGCGGCGAGATGCTCAGCCCGGACCTGCTCGCGGCGCTGCTCGACCACATCGTGGACATCGCGGTGACCCGCCCCCCGGCCGACCCGGCCGGCCTGCGGATCACCCCGCTGCGCAGCGAGCCGCTGATCGCCGCCCTGCGCGCCGACGACCCCCGGGCCGCCGCGGACACCGTCGACCTGACCACGCTGGCCGGCGATCCGTTCATCGCCCACCCGTCCGGGCAGCGCTCCTCGATGTACCAATGCATGATCGACACCTGCCGTGCGGCGGGATTCCACCCGGCGGAGGTGATCGAGGTGCGCGAGACGTCGACGCTGGTCACCTTCGTCGCGGCCGGGCTGGGCGTGGCCCTGCTGCCCGAGTCGGTGCGCGCGCTGCGCATCGACGGCGTGGCCTACCGCCCGCTGGCAACGCCCTCGATCCCGGTGGAGCTGGTCATCGCCACCCGGGCCGAGCCGCCCGCGCCCGCCGTCGCCCTGGTCGCCGGCATCGTGGAGACCTGCATCCGCGCGGGCCTGCCCGGCGCTAGGCCTTGATGGCGCCGGCCAGGCCGTTGACGAAGAAGCGTTGCAGCAGGACGAAGAGCACGATGATCGGGACCAGGGTGATGACCGAGCCGGCGCACAGCAGCGTCCACTGGGTCGAGTTCTCGCCGATGAACGCATACATGCCGACCGACAGCGTGCGCTGCTCCGGGCGGGCCAGGGTGAACACCAGCGGGATGAAGTAGCTGTTCCAGGCGCTGATCGCGGTGAACAGCCCGACGGTGGCGAGCATCGGGCCGGACAGCGGCAGCATGATGCGCCAGAAGGTCTGGTGGAAGCCGGCGCCGTCCACGCGGGCCGCGTCCTCCAGCTCCTTGTCGATCGTCTGGAAGTACCCCATGAACAGGAAGGTGCCGAAGACGACGCCGCCGGCGGCCTGCACGATGATGATCGAGAAGAGCGAGTTCAGCAGGCCCAGCCGGTCCATCAGATCGAAGATCGGGATGATCGTGTACCCGTGCGGCAGGAACAGCGTCGCCGAGATGAGGAACAGGCACAGGCTGCGGCCGGGGAACGGGGCGCGGGCCAGCACGTAGCCGGCCATCGCGGTGACCACGAGGGTGGCGGCGCAGGTGCCGAGCGTGATGAGCAGGGTGTTGACGAAGTACGTGCCGAACGAGGCCTCGGCCCACGCCTGCTGGTAGTTGCTCCACAGCAGCTGCGAGGGCAGCGGGTTGAGGCCGCGGCCGAAGAACTCGTCGGTGTCCTTGAGCGAGCTGCCCAGCGTCCACAGGAACGGATACATCCAGGCGAGGCCGCAGACCAGCAGGACGGCATGGGTCATGATCATCGCCAGGCTGGGCCGGCGGCGCCGCCGGGGCGCCGGCGCCGGCTTCGTCGCGGGTTCGGTCACGGGCATCGTGGCCACGGAAGACATGCGGGACCCCTTCCTTACTGCTGCCGCGCAGGCTTACCCGCCCTGCGCCGCGCGAGCGAGCGCAGGACGACGACCTGGACCACCGAGACCGTGATCAGCAGCATCCCGTAGAAGAACGAGGCCGCCGACGCCAGGCCGACGTCGGGGTCGGCCCCGCCGCTGCCGCCGAACGCCAGGTGGTAGATGTAGGTGTTGACGACCTCGGTGGCGAAATACGGGCCGCCGTTGGTGAGCACCTGCACGATGTCGAAGACCTGAAACGAGCCGACGAGCGCGAGCAGCAGGATCACCGCGCCGACCGAGCGCAGCATCGGCACGGTGACGTAGCGGAACTGCGCGATCGCGCCGGCGCCGTCGAGCTTGGCGGCCTCGTAGAGCTCCTCGGGGATGGTCTGCAGGCCGGCCAGGAAGTACACCAGGTTGTAGCCGAGCGTCTGCCAGATGCCGACCACGATGATGATGCCCATCGCGAAGCGCGGATCGCCCAGCCAGTCGACGTAGCCGTGGATGACGTGCAGGTCGCGCAGGATGCCGTTGATGACGTCGCCGAAGTTGGAGAACAGCAGCTGGATGACGACGCCGACGACCGCCGCCGAGGTGACCACCGGGAGGAAGAACACCGTGCGGTAGAACGACGTGAACCGCAGCCGCTGCTGGTTGAGCACCAGCGCGAGGGCCAGGGCGAGCACGAGTTGCACCGGCACCACGACGGCGACGTAGAGGAAGGTGTGCCGCACCGCGCCCCAGAAGATGGCGTCGCCGATGATCCGCCGGAAGTTGTCCAGGCCGACGTACTGGCTCGGGTCGCCGATGCCGTTCCACCGGTAGAGGGTGTACCCGAGCGACGCCCCGATGGGATAGACGATGAAGACCACGAGCAGCGTCATCATCGGCAGTACGTATACGTATGACCAGCGGGCGGCCCATATCCGGCGCACGGGGTCCTCAGCTTTCGTCGGTTCGACGGCCGCCGGGTCGGCGTGCAACCCGGCGGCCGCCCCGGATCAGGAGGTCTTGTTCTGGTACGGCTTGGTCGGGTCCCAGTCGGCGAACGTGAAGTCGGCCGCCGAGACCTTCGCGCCCGCGCCCGCCGCGGCCGCGATCGCGTCGTCCTGGGCCTTGTTGAGCCGCCCCTCCAGGTCGCGCAGCGCCGCGCCGACGTCCTTGAGCTGGCCGGTGTAGAGACCGGCGGCCACGTCGTTGATGTCCGGCTTGACGCTGGCGACCTTCACCTTGGCCACCTCGGGGTTGCGCACCTTCGGGTCGGGCCCGGGCAGGTTGGTCTTCGCGGTGCCGACATACTGCGCGAACGGCGCGAAGGTGACCAGCGACGGGTCGTTGTTCTCCGGATAGACCGACAGGCCCAGGCCCGCCTTGACCCAGCGCCGGCCGGCGTCCTTGCTGTAGAGCCAGTCGAGCCAGGCGAAGGCCGCGTCGGGGTTGGCGGCCTTGGCGGAGATGCCGAACATCCGGCTGCTGCTGCCCTGGCCGTAGTAGAAGTACCCCTGCGGCGTCTCCGTCGGCGAGGGCAGCGTGACCAGGCTGTAGTCGGTGAACTTCGCCTGGGTCCAGGTCGCCTGGCTCCACACGCCGTTGACGATCATGCCGAACTTGCCCTGCGAGAAGAAGGCCCGGGCCTGCTCGTCGGAGATGCTCATCGAGGTGGGGAAGATGAAGCCCCGCTGCTTCCAGTCCAGCAGCAGGCCCAGGAAGTCGGCGTAGTTGCGGTCGCTGCCGTAGGTCCACTTGCCGACCCGGTAGTCGAGGGAGTTGGTGCCGCCGACCGAGCCGGCGCCGCGGCAGAACAGCTCGACGAGCCAGGCCAGGGCGCCGTTGCTGGCGTTGCCGAAGCCCAGGCCGAAGGCCTTGCCGCCGGACTTGGCGGTGATCGCCTCCGCCGTCTTGGTGACGTCGTCCCAGGTCTTGGGGAGTTTGACGGTACCGTCCGGATTGGTGATGCCGGCCTGCTTGAACAGCTCGTGGTGGCAGTAGAGCTGCAGGTTGGAGCCGGCGCCGTTGAACGGTGCGCTGTAGGTCTTGCCGCCGAAGACGTTGCCGCCCTCGGCGAACCAGCCGGGGCCGAACCGGGCCTTCCAGCCGTCGTTGGCCCACTTGTCCAGCGGCAGCAGCCAGCCGGAGCTGACCTGCTCCTCGATCGCCGGGGTGCGCGGCAGCTGGAACACGTCGGGCGCGGTGTTGCTGCGCACGGCGAGCGAGAGCAGGTCCGGATACTTGTCGGTGACCTGCGTGGTCTTCTTGATCGCGGTGCCGCCGTGCGCCTGCTGGAAGAGCTTGATCTCCTCGTCCATCCAGGCGGCCTGGCTGACCAGCCAGTCCCAGCTGGTCACCTGGGAACCCTCGGACGACGTGTCGTCCGAGCCGCAGGCGGCCAGCGCGGAGCCGATGGTGGGTGCGAAGGCCGCCGCGATCGCGGCCTTCATCAAACTACGTCGGTTCATGATCGTTCTCCTGAGCAGCAGGTTATACGCACTGGGGTGTCATCGCGGTGACGGTCACGCTCTGCCCGCCCAGCTGCCAGGTCACCGAGGAGCCGGACGTGAAGGGCACGGCCACCCGGCGGGGCCGCTGGAAGGGCAGGAACGCCACCGGCTGGCCGCGATCGGCGGGAGCCGGGGTGAAGGTGTTGGCCGCGCCGATCGGCACCGGCAGCCCGAAGGCGTTGGGGTTGTTGTAGCCGAAGTACGCCGTGTAGGCGTTGCCGCCGGCCGGTAGCACGCACACGTCGCGCGGCACGACCTTCGAGAACGCGGTCTCGTCGGTGCCGGCCGGCTGCAGGGCGGCGTCGTCGACGTAGAGGTCGTCGGCGCCGGCCGTGGTGCTGATCCACCACTCGGCCTTGGTCAGCGTCTTGGTCCAGCTCAGCTGGACGTTGTTGGCCGACACCTGGGTCCACGCGCCGGCCGTGACGGTGCCCTGGGCCATCGGCACGCTCGAAGAGGTGCCGTCGCTGAAGGACAGCTTCGCCTTGATCAGCGCCGTCGTCGGCGGTGCGCCGTCGGCCAGCCGGATCCACGCCGAGGTCTTGTAGCTCGCGCCGTTGGTGAGCTGCACGCCCTGGGCCGGGCCGGCCCACTCGTAGGTGCGGTTCGTGGCCCGCAGCGCCTTGCCACCGGTGTGCACCGGCGAGGTCACCGCGCTCGCCGTGCAGGGCGAGAAGCAGTACCAGCCGGGGGCGGTGGTCTCCACGTCGCCGTTGCCCAGCAGGTCCACGCCGGCCGGCGGCGAGGCGTGCACGTTGAACACGGCGTCGTCGACGAGCAGGTCCGGGGTGCCGGCGGTGGTGTCGACCCACCACTCGGCCCGCGTGTAGGAACCGGGGAAGGTCACCGGCACGTCGCTCGCCTTGACCTGGGTCCAGCCGGCGTCGCTGACCTGGGCCGAGCCGAAGCCGATCGTGTACTGCCCGGTCGAGGTCCACACCTTCAGCCGGATCTCGGCGGTCGCGGTGCCGGGCGTGGCCAGCCGCACGTAGGCGGAGGCGTCGTAGCGGCCGTTGAGCCCGACGGTCACGCCCTGGGCCGGGCCGACCCAGTTGGCGGTGCGGCCGGTCACCTTGAGCGCGCCGGAGCCGGCGTGCGTCGGGCTGCTCGCCACCGAGAGGCTGCCGCAGGCGCCGAGGCAGTACCAGCCGCTGGTGCTGCCGCCCTCGGCGTCGCCGTTGGCCAGGGTGTTGAGGTTGCCGGGCAGCTTCGGGGTGACCCAGGGCGGCGCCGGGGAGGCCGGTGCCGTGCCGACGGTCGGGGTGAGCGCCACCTCGTCGAAGGTGCAGGACAGCCCGGCGGGCACGCCCGGGTTCTGCCAGAGGAATGTTTCCGCCCAGCCGGTACCGCTGGGCGGCGTGAACGCGGCGACCTTCTGCGTGTAGGCGGTCTCGTCGCGATAGTTCAGCGTGTACTGGAAGCTGGTCGTCCCGGGCGCCGGCCCGCCGCGCACGCCGATGTAGCACTGGTTGCCCGGCCCGCTGGACTTGCCCCAGCCGGTCAGCGTGTAGCTGGTGCCGGGCGTGAGGCCGAGCACCGGCTGGCTGAGCCCGCCGCCGGTGGCGCTGACCGTGGTGCGGGCCGCGCCCGAGCCGCCGATCGCGTCGCCGACCGGCGCCGCGCCCGAGGCGAGCGGCGTCCAGCCGTTCGTGCCGTGCTCGAAGCCGCCGCCGGGCAGCTTGTTGCCGTCGCCGGTGCGCACGCTGATCGGGATGCCGTCGGCGACGACCTTCACGGTGGCGCCGGCGTTGGTCGGCATGCTCACCGCGACCTGCTTGGCGACGCCGTTGACGGTGACGGTGACGAGGTAGTCGCCCTGGAAGCCGCGGACGCTGTACCGCCCGGACTGCGCCGTCTTGCCCGACGCGTTGGTCCACCACTGGTGGAACAGCAAATCCTGGAGCACCTGGAGGTTGGGCTTGGGCGTCCAGTCGGGCCGGTAGTAGGCGACCAGCGGGTTCCAGATGTTGTTCTGCCAGAAGCCGAAGCTGCTCACGCCGGTGATGTCCGGGTAGCTGTACGCCATGGTGAGGAAGTCGCGGGTGTAGTCCGCCTGCAGCTGCTCGTCGTCGGTGGCCACGTCGAACTCGGTGATCTTCAGCGGCAGGCCGAGGTTCGCGTAGCGGTCGAACAGGGCGGGCAGGTCCTGCGGCGGGGTGAGCTGCAGGCCGGTGAAGTGGCCCTGGATGCCCAGCGCGTCGACCGGCGCGTGCTGCGCCTTGAGCGAGGAGAGCAGGTCGTAGACGTACTGCTGCTTGCGCAGGTTCCAGCCGTTGTCCTCGATGAGGTCGTACTCGTTGAGGTACAGCTCCGCCTGCGGGTCGGCCTGGCGGGCCAGGGTGAACCAGCGGCCGATCTCGGCCTGGCCGAGGATGTCGGTGACGTTGTGCTCCGAGTACGGCTCGTTGACCACGTCCCACTCGCCGGCGATGCCCTTGAGCGCGCCGGCCTCGTCGGTGACGTGGGCGTCGATGCGGGCCCGCAGCGCGGCCGGGTCGCCGGCCAGGTTCTTCACGTCGGGCGGCATCAGCCCCCAGGAGCCCCAGACCAGGTTGTGCCCGTGGACCTTGATGTCGTTGTCCCGCAGCCACTCCAGCGCCGGCAGCGTGCTGCGGGTGCGCAGGGCCTGGTCCTCCCAGTAGTTCCACTTCAGGTCGTTGCCCAGGGACAGCGAGTTGAAATTGCCGGTGACCGCGTCGCGGTACTTCGCGCCGTCCGGCGAGTCGGACAGCAGCCACTGCGCGGACGCGGCGGTGCCGAAGTCGAACGCGTGGTCCTGCATCTTCACCGAGACGTCGGCATCGGGCACCGGGTGACCGGCGGTGTCGACCACGTCGACGCGCAGGTCGCCCTTGCGGTACTGGTCGATGCGGGCCGCGGCGGACGCGCGCCAGGCGGCGTTGCTCTCCCGGCCGGCGTAGGTCACCGCGGGCCAGCCGGCCGGGCTGCCCGGGCCGTAGTCCAGCACGGACACCCCGGCGATCTGCAGCACCTGCGGGCCGTAGCCCAGCCACAGCTGGAAGTGCGCGTCGCCGGGCCCGTAGTTCTCGGCGATGCGGAACGGGAACTGGAACTTCTGCCACTGCGCGCCGAGCTTCAGCGGGGCGTTGGCCGACTTGGTGTAGCTGCCGCCGTCGCGCTCGAAGATGAAGGTCGCCTCCCCAAAGCCACTGCCGGCGTCGGTGCCGGCGATCGGCTGGACCGAGCGGGCCCAGAAGGTGGCCAGGGCGGCGTCGCCCTGCGCGACGGTGCCGGCGATGTCGGCGCCGAGGGCGATCTCGTACTCGCCGTCGAGCCCGGCGCTGTGCGGCGCGGCCGTGGTGGTGACCTGCAGTGCCTGGCTGAAGTCTGGGTTGCCGGTGATCGGTACGAGCTGCGTGGTGGGCGGGGTGTCGCCCTTGACCTGGGTGAACGCGGTCAGCGGGTCGGCCGGCATGATCTCGGCCGGCGGTGCGGCGTGCGCGGGATCGGCGGCCAGGACCGCCGCGGCGCCGACCAGCACGGCCACGAGGCCGGCCGCGATCGGTGGGCGGAAGCGTTTCATGAGCGATGCCTTTCCAGTGCTGGTGGCAGCGCTTCACCGACGCTGGTGTCCACATGGGACACAGCGGTGGGCGAAGGGTGTTGGGGTGTGTGCTAGCGCTGGGTGCTGATGTTCGGTCCGAGCCCGCTCCACGGCCGGTGCGTCTCCGGCCGGGGCTCGGCGGTGCGGGCCGGCGGGTAGGGCGCCGACGGGACCCGGGCGGTGCTCTCCCGGACGATCAGGCCGGTCGGGAGCGTGATCACCGGCTCGGTGCCGCCGCTGCCGTCGATCATGGCGAGCAGCATCCCGGCGGCCGCCATGCCCATCTCCGGGAAGGGCTGGCGCACCGTGGTCAGCGGCGGATGGGTGTCGGCCGACGAGGCGATGTCGTCGAAGCCGACGACGGAGATGTCCTGCGGCACGCGCAGGCCGCAGTCGATCGCCGCCTCCATGACCGCGTAGGCCGTGTTGTCGTTCTGCGCGACCACCGCCGTCGGCCGGTCCGGGCCGGTGAGCAGCTCACTCACCCGCTCCCGGACGGTCGGGGCGTGGAAGGCGCCGGCGGCGGTGAGCCGGGGATCGGCGGCGATGCCCGCCTCGGCGAGGCCGTCGAGATAGCCGCGGTACCGGTCCTGGCAGCACGCGTACTCCATCAGGCCCTGCACGCAGGCGATGCGCGTGTGCCCGAGCTCGATGAGGTGCCGCAGCGCGATCCGGGTGCCGTCGTAGTTGTCCGCCCGCACGGACGGCAGCCGCGACGGCGTGGCGAGGGTGTTGACCAGCACCACGGGCAGCCCGGAGCGGTGCAGCTGCTCCAGCGGCTCGAGGGGCTGGTCGTGGGTGACCACGAGCAGGCCGGCGGACAGCCCGGAGGCGGTGATGCGCTCCACCAGCGGGCCGTAGTCCTTCTCGTTGGTCGCGGTGTACAGGATGATCTCGTACGGCGACGGCTCGAAGACCGACGCGACGCCGTAGTTGACCGCGGCGACCATGTGCCAGGTCAGGCCCGGCACGATCATCCCGATGAACGGCGTGCGCCCCTTGGCCAGGGCAGTCGCCGCGGTGCTGGGGGTGTAGTTGTGGCTGCGCATGACCTCGAGGACCCGCTCGCGCGTGGCCGGGTCGACCTTCGGGCTGTTGTTGAGCACGAGCGAGACCGTGCTCTTGGACAGCCCGGCCAGCTGCGCGATGTCGCGAATCGTCAGCTTCGGCATGCCGGCCCTCCGTCATGGCTCCAGGTACCCGTGGTGTGGGCTCCATTGTTGGGGTACGTGCCTCCGCCCGGGGAGGCACCGTGGGGATCACTGTTTTCGCCGGTCGCGTTGGATCGGTCCAACGCCTGAGCCGGACGCTAGCAGTGGACCGGTCCAATGGCAATCCCCCAGTTCCCGGCCCCGGCCGTTGCGCTCGCCGCGGGCGGGATGGCAAGCTCGCAGTCTCAAGCCGTCACGGGCCTCGCCGGTCACCGACGCTTCGTTGAGGAACCGGCATGACCGCAGGCTATTCGCTGCCCGACTTCGCCTTCGACCTCCGCCGCCACGCCAACCCCGACCAGGCGTGGGTGAGCAGCGGCTGGACCGCCGTGCGCGCCGTGCCCGGCACGGTGTGCGGGGCCGGCGGCTGCTTCGCCCCGCCCTACGCCGCGCCGGACAGCGCGCTGACGGTGACCCTGGAGGTCGACGGCCGCCCGGTCGACGACGGCGTCCGCCCCGGCATCGCCGGCTTCGGCCGCGGCGTGCTGAGCTCCGGCGGCACCTGGCGGCCGGACCGGATCGAGCGGAGCGGGACGTTCCACCAGTACGGCGACGGCGGCCTCGTCTCGCTCGCCGTGCGCAGCCGGCTCACGCCCCGCCACGGCGCCGGCGGCTACACCCTGGAGGTCACGGTCGGCAACCGCGCGGACCGTGAGGCCGAGGTCCGGCTGCTGCCCCGGCTGTCGGCCGGCCGGCCGATGCGGGTGCCGCTGGCCGAGTGGGGCTGGATGCCGCCCCGGCCCGAGGACCCGGCGACCGGGGCGGCGACGCTGACGCTGACGCACGGCACCCTCGAGGCCCGCATCCCGGCCGGTGGCTCCGCCGGGTTCGTGCTCGGGGTCGAGCTGGGCACCGGGGGTACCCCCACGGAAAACCCGGCGGACTGGGCTCGTGACGCCACCGCCCGCTGGGAACGGCGCCTCGGCACCGCCCTCGCCGCGGTCCCCCGCCTGGAGACGGACATCCCGGGCCTGGACGCCTACTGGCGGCGCAGCCTGGCCAGCGGCCTGGTCTGCCTGTGGGACAACCCGTCGTTCGTTACCAGCCCGTTCGTGGCCACGTCGGGCATCGACGGCGGCGCACTGTGCGCCTACATGTGGGACACCGGCGGCTACGCGCCCAACGTCCTGGCCCTGATGCTCGGCGACACGGCGACGGACCTGCTGGAGGCCCTGCTGAAGGCCGACCTGACGCAGCACTACGCGATCGCACCGGACGGCACCGGCCTGGGCGTGGCCTACGCCTACAGCGGCTGGTCCCTGGTCACCCTGACCACCGCCGTCGCCGCCCAGCGCGGCATCGCGCCCGGCCTGGTGGAGCGCCTGCACGACACGATCGCCGCGCTCGACGCCCGCTTCCCGGCCGCCGGCGAACTGCGCGACTACGGCACCCAGCACAACCTGCTGGAGATGCGCGGCGCCGGCTGGGAGCACGTGGTCGCCAGCCCCAACGCCGAGCGGGCCGGATACCTCGACGCCCTGGCCGCCCTGGCCGAGGCCTCGGGCGCGGTACTGCCGGTCGCCGACCTGCGGGCCACCGCCGGGCGGGTCCGCGCCGCGGTCGCCGCCGAGCTGTGGGACCCGCAGGCCCGCTGGTTCCGCAGCCGCTACCCGGACGGCCACACGGAGCTGGCCTACTCGATCCAGGCCTACGACGCCCTGCGCGCCGGCGCCTGCACCCCCGACATGGCCGAGGCCCTGCTCGACCGCATCCGCCCCGGCGCCTTCCTGGGCACCTACGGCGTGAGCAGCGTCAGCGCCGAGGACGAGCGCCACTACGAACTGGGCGACACGGACTGGTCGGGCGGCGGCGCCTACACCGGCGAGGCCCCGCAGCTGGCCCTGACCCTGTGGGAACTGGGCCGCCCCGCGCTGGCCTGGACGGTCCTGTCCCGCCTGCTGTGGATGGGCGAGCACTACCCGTACTTCCCGCAGGAGCACTACGCCGACCGCCCGGCCGCACCCCCCACCGGCCGCCGCGCCAACGTCATCGCCGGCCTCACCGGCGCCGAGGCCATCCTGCTGGGCCTGGCGGGTATCCGCCCCCGCCCGGACGGCGGCCTGCTCATCGCGCCGCCACCACCCCCTGGCAACCTCACCTTGCAGGGCCTACGCTGGCGCGGCCGCACCATCGACGTCGAGTGCACTCCGACCGGCACCCAGGTCACCGTCGACGGCCACGCCGTCTCCCCCGCCCCCGTCGTGCTGCCCGCGCCGTAGACCAAGCCTTGGAGGCAGCCATCGCGACCGAATGGACCAACGACCTGGCCATCGAGCGCTGGGGCGCGATGCCCCGCGACGCACTGCGGGCCACGGCCCGCGACGGCGACTTCGCCAAGCGCCACCTGATCAACCCGGTTCTCCTGCGCCTGCTCGGCGACGTGACCGCGCGGCGGGTGCTCGACGCCGGCTGCGGCAACGGCTACCTCAGCCGGATGCTGGCCGGGCGCGGCGCCCGGGTCGTCGGCGTCGAGCCCGGCCGGTCGCTGTTCGACTTCGCCGTGGAGCGGGAGACCGCCGCGCCGCAGGGCATCCGGTACGTCCGGGCCGACCTGTGCGCCCTGCCGGACCTCGGCCCACCGTTCGACGCCGCGGTCGCCAGCATGGTCCTGCCCGCCGTCCCGGACTGGACCGGCGCCATGCGGGCGTGCGTGCGCGCGCTCAAACCCGGCGGCTTGTTCGTCTTCACGGTCAACCACCCGTGCTTCGAGCGGCTGTGGTCGTCGTGGCGCCGGCACGGCGAGTACCGCACGGACTGCTACCTCGCCGAGTACGAGATTCCCGGGCCCAGCGGCGTCGACTTCCACCGCACCGTCTCGGCCTACCTCAACCAGCTCATCGGCCTCGGCTGCCGGCTGACCGAGATCGCCGAGCCCGGCCTGACCCCCGAGGCCGCCGCCGACGGCCCCGACGGCATCGACGCCTACGTCCACCTCCCGAACTTCCTCATCGTCGCCGCCCGCCGCGCCACCTGACCCCGCCGCCCGCCGCGCCACCTGACCCCGCCGCCCGCGCGGCGATGGCCGCCGGTGGGGCACGATCCGTCATCGGCGCCGGCCCCTGGGCGGCGCGGCCGGGGCCGACGTCGCGGATTTCGCACCCGCTCGGCGCGATATCCGATCCGCGCGGCCCGGCCGGATGTATGTCTCCGTGATCATGATGCCCGCGGTGACCGCACACCGGGTTTGCCATGATCCCGGAGACTTGTGGTACACGGGGGTACATCAGCGCTCCGCGATCATGAAAAACCGTTGGTGTCAGTGCCAGTTGCGCATGATCGCGGAGACTTCCGGTCGCTGCGCCGTGCTCGGCGGCGTGCAGCGCCCGCCGCGGGAACGTGATCGCCGATCGTGCCCGGCGGATCACGCCTGAACGTCGGTCTGTGCTCTGGGTGAGCGGCGCGTGTGGGGCCGGTGAGCAGTCCGCGTGAGCCTTTCGGTCGAGGGGGAAAGGCGGCCCGCGCCAGCCCGGGCCCCAGCGCGGTGCGCGGCCGCGTCGCGAGTCGAGCGCGCCGTCACGCGCGGCGCGCTTGTGATCGGCGCCGCCGGTGCTGCCGACCGGAGCTGCCGGCGCTTGCTGGGCGCGGAGCCGACGGTCACGCGTTCCGCTCGCGCGCGGAGGTGGGCGGGCGGAGGCCGGTCAGGCCGGGGCGGTTCCGGTCACCGCCCAGGCGCGGGCGGTGAGTGGGATGGTCCCGTCCGGGCCGGAGGGCAGGCGGGCGCGCAGCAGGTCGCGCAGGGCGGTGCGGTGGTCCTCGGTGAGGGACGCGACGTAGCCGGGCGCGGGTCCCTGGCCGCCGAGGAACGGGCGCCAGAAGTCGGCGAAGCCAGCGAACACCGTTGCGATCTCGATCTCCCGCACCGTCACCGCCCGCAGGCCGGCGGCGGTCCACAGGTCGGTCAGCGGCCCGGGGTGGCAGAGCGGGAAGCGGCGGCCCTCGTCGCGGTCGGCGGCGGGTGGGTCGAGGGTGGCGGCGGCGTCCCAGAAGTACCGTAACATCGCCATGCCGCCGGCATAGTCCCAGACATAGGCGGCCACCACGCCGCCCGGCGCGGCCAGCCGGGTGAGCTCGGCGGCGGCTCGGCCGGGGTCGGGCACGAAGTTCAGGGCCAGGCCGCTGACCACCGCGTCGAACGTGTGGTCGGCGAAGGGCAGCGCCCGGGCGTCGGCGGCGCAGAACGACGCGCGGCCGGGTGGCACGCGGGAGCGGGCGCTGGTCAGGAAGCCCGCGGACGGGTCGACGCCGGCGAGCCGGGCCGGGTCCGCCAGCGCCGAGATCCGGGCGGTCAGGGCCCCGGTGCCGCAGCCGACGTCGAGCCAGCGCCGGCGGGCGGGCACGGCCAGCCACTCCAGGAACCGGTCGGCGACGCGGACGCTCCACCGGCCGACGTACGCCTCGTAGGCATCGCCGAGCGCCCACACATCGCCGCCCACGGGGGTGAGCGTAGCGGGCGCGGGCACGCAGGTGACGCGGGGTGAACCGGGCGCGGAGCGCCCGGCCGGGGCGCGGACCCAGGCGATAGGCTGGCAACAGCGCATTTTGCGGTGATGGTCCCGATTGAGCGGATTCGGGTGATGTGTACCGCACGCCCGCACCGGGCCGGCACCGCGGGTCCGGAACGGAGGTCACCGTGCCCGGTGGACTGGTTCGCCGGCTGGCCGCTGCCAGCGGGCTGCTCATCCTCGTCCTGGTCGCGGTGCTCGTCGCCGCCGTGGTCGGCATCCGTGACCAGCGCGCCGCCGACCAGTGGTCGGACCACTCCGCCGCGTTGCTCGACCTCGACGCACGGGCGGAGCGGCTGGTGCTGGAGCTCGACCGCGCCGAGCGACGCTACCTGGCCACCCACGACCCGGCCGCGCTGCGCGAATGGCAGACCGAGCGGGACGGCCTCACCGACGCGCTCGCGCGCCTGGAGCGGCTCGCGCACGACCCGGGCGAGGCCCGGCTGGCCCACCGGACCGTCCTCGACGGCCAGGACTACGTCGCCGAGCAGACGGAGCAGTTGCAGGGCCGGCCCACGTCGGGACAACAGGCGAACGAGCGGCGCATCGCGCTGGTGCGCGGGGAGCTCCAGCGGCTCGCCGCGGACGAGCGGCGGCTCGCCGCGCAGCACAATCGGCAGGCCCGGGCGACCATGCAGCGCACGATCGTCGCGATCGTGGTGGGGCTGGTTTTCGCCGTGCTCGTGACCGGGTGGATGCTCAAGTACCTCGTCGGCGTCGTCGTCCGGCCGGTGCGCCGCGCGGTGGCGATGGCCAGCCGGATGGGCCGCGGCGAGCTGAACGCCAGCGTGCCGGAGCGCGGCGCCGGGGAGATCGGCGAGCTCAACCGCGCGCTCAACGCGATGAGCGGCTCGGTGCGCGGCCACGTCGAGGACCTGGCGCGCTACGGCCGGACCCAGGCCGCGCTGCGCCGCATCGCCACCCGGGTGGCGCGCGGCGAGGGGCAGCGCGAGGTGCTCGACGGCGTCGCCGCCGAGATCGGCCAGCTCATCGGCGCCGACACCGCGCACATCGTGCGGTTCGAGGCGGACGACGAGGGCACCATCATGGCCTCGTGGGCCGGGGCCGGCGTCGCGGTGCCCACCGGCACCCGGCTGCAGCTGGCCGGCGACAACGTCGCGGCCGTGGTGCGCCGCACCGGCCGGGTCGCCCGGATGGACTCCTACGACGAGGCCGCCGGCCCGCTCGCCGCCCGGCTGCGCCGCAGCGGCGTGCGCAAGGCCGTGGGCGCGCCGATCCGGGTCGAGGGGCGGCTGTGGGGGGCGGTGGCGGCGGCCGTGATCGGCAAGCGGCCCCTGCCGGCGGACACCGCGGAGCGGCTGGCCGACGCCACCGAACTCATTGCGACCACGGTCGCCAACGCCCAGGCGCGCAGCGACCTGGCCGCCTCCCGGGCCCGCGTGGTCCTCGCCGCCGACCAGGCCCGCCGGCGCATCGAACGCGACCTGCACGACGGCATCCAGCAGCAGCTCATCGCGATCGCCATCGACGCCGGCGAGGTGGAGACGGAGGTGCCCGACACCGAGCCACAGCTGCGCCAGCGGGTCGCCGCACTGGTCCAGCGGCTCACCGGGGTGCTCGACGACCTGCGGGAGATCTCCCGCGGGATCCACCCGCCGCTGCTGTCCGAGCGCGGCCTGCGCTCGGCGCTCAAGAGCATGGCCCGGCGCAGCCGGCTGCCGGTCGAGGTCGACGTGCGGGTGGACCGGCGGCTGCCCGAGGCGGTCGAGGTGGCCGCGTACTACATCACGGCCGAGGCCCTCGCCAACGCCACCAAGCACGCCCACGCCTCGCACGTGCGGATCGAGGCGGAGGCCGACGAGGAGGTGCTGCGGCTCACCGTGCGCGACGACGGCACGGGCGGCGCCGACCCGGCCCGCGGCTCCGGGCTGGTCGGGCTGACCGACCGGGTCGACTCGCTCGGCGGCACCCTCAGTGTGCACAGCCCGCCCGGCGAAGGCACCTGCCTGCGGGCGGAGCTGCCGCTGGGGCTGACCGCGCTGCCCGGCTGAGCGCGCCGAGCCGGCAACCGTTCAGGCGATGGGGCGCAGCTCCGCCACCACCCGGGCGGTGGCCGGGGTCGGGATGCCCAGGCGGACGCCGGCGTGCAGGACCGAGCCGCCGATCGCGTCCAGCTCCAGCGGGCGGCCCGCCTCCGCGTCGCGCAGCATCGACGACTTCATCTGGGCCGGGACCAGGTCGAGGATGCGCAGCACCGCGGCCGGGTCGGTGTCGCTGCCGCTGGCGTTGGCGACCGCGGCCACCTCCTGCACCACCTCCACGAGGTCGGTGCGGCGGGACTCGCGGGCCGTGCCGATGCTCGCCCGGGCCGCGGTCGTGATCAGCGCGAGGGGCGCCAGCAGGGCGAGCTTGTCCCACAGCACCTCGGCCTCGCCGGAGCGGAGCGTGACCTCGAAGCCGGCGGACTCCAGCAGCGCGGCGACCTCGGCCGCGCCCGGGCCGGCCAGCTCGATGCCGGAGAACTGGCTGGTGTGCTCGATCCGGCCGGGGGCGACCCGGGTGGACTCGACGCGGATCGCGCCGGCCAGGACGCGGGCGCCGGGATAGCGCTGCCGCAGCGTGTCCATGTGGTCGACGCCGTTGAGCAGCGGCAGGACGGCGGCGCCGGGCAGGGCCGGGGCGCGGTCGAGGGCGGCGTCCAGCGACGCCGCCTTCGTGGCCACGATCGCCAGGCCGACGGGGGCGTCGAGGGTTTCGACGGCTCGGGCCAGCACCGCGAAATCACCGAACTGCACGCTCTGCACGCTCAGGCCCGAGGCGTTGAGCACCGCCGCGGTCTCGGGGCGGGCCACGTAGACCACGTCGTGACCGGCGCGGGTCAGCACCGCGCCGAGCAGGCCGCCGACGCCGCCCGGGCCGAGGATCGCAACGTCCGCCATCTGGCTACAGTAGCTTGTCCAGCGTGATCGGCAGATCGCGCACGCGGCGGCCGGTGGCGTGGAAGACCGCGTTGGCGATGGCCGGGGCGACGCCCACCAGGCCGATCTCGCCCACCCCCTTGACCCCGACCGGGTTGAAGCGGTCCGGGCCGCCGACGAACTCGACGTCGAGGTCCGGCACGTCGGCGTTGACCGCGACGAGATAGTCGGAGAAGGTGGCGTTGGCGATCCGGCCCGTGTTCGGGTCGGTCACGGTCTCCTCCAGCAATGCCATGCCGATACCGCCGGTGGTACCGCCGATGATCTGGCTGCGGGCCGTCTTCGGGTTGAGGATCCGCCCCGCGTCCACGACCGTGGTCAGCCGGGCCACCCGGATCGTGCCGAGGTCGGCGTCGACATGGACCTCCACGAACCGGGCGGCGAACGGTCCGGCCGGGGCCAGGCCGGTCCGCTCGGCGGTGGCCGGCGCCGCCGAGGCGTCGGCGGACAGCTCGGTCAGGCCGAGCCGGTCGAGGACGGCGGCGTAGGGCTCGCCGCGGGCGTGGTCGCCGGTGCGGTGCAGCCGGCCGGCGCTGACGGTGATCTCGGCCGGGTCCACGCCGTGCAGCGGGGATTCCGGGTCGGCGACGGCCCGGCGGATGAAGTCGGCGACCAGGGCGGCGCAGGCGGCGTGCACCGCGCTGCCCAGCGACGCGGTCATGCCCGAGCCGCCCTGCATCGGCGCCGGCGGCAGCTCAGTGTCGCCGAGGCCGAAACGCACGCGGTGCAGCGGCAGGCCGAGCCGGTCGGCGGCGAGCTGGGTCATGACGGTGTACGTCCCGGTGCCGATGTCGGTGGCGGCGCTGCACACGTAGGCCTGGCCGGTCCGGTCGATCGTGGCCCGGGCCGAGCAGGCGGCCTGGAACCAGAAGAAGCTCACGCCGGCCATGCCGTAGCCGACGAGGATGTCGCCGCGGCGGGTCGAGCCGGGCCGCGGGTCGCGGTCCCACCAGCCGAACCAGTCGGCGCCGTGGGTGTAGCAGTCCCGCAGCGCCTTGCTGGACCAGGGCAGGCCCAGCTGCGGGTGCCGCTCGGCGTAGTTGCGCAGCCGCAGCTCCACCGGGTCCATGCCCAGGGCGTAGGCCAGCTCGTCCATCGCGCACTCGAGCCCGAAGTGGCCCTGCGCGTCGCCGGGGGCGCGCATCGAGGTGGGCACCGGGATGTTCAGCCGGCGCTGGACGTCGACGGCCGTCACGTTCGGGCAGGCGTACCCCACCGTCGAGACGGTCGTCACCGACTCCGGCCCGTTGTCGTCGTTGACCGCGACCGGCTGCACCGACGTGTGCTCGATCGCGACCAGGGTGCCGTCGCGGCGGGCGCCGAGCCGGACCCGCTGCACGGTCGCCGGGCGGTGCCCGACGCCGGTGAACATCTGCGGCCGGCTCAGCACCAGCCGCACCGGGCGGCCGACGTGGCGGGCGGCGAGCGCGGCGAGCACGACGTGCGGCCAGACCCGCAGGCCGGCGCCGAAGCCGCCGCCGACGTACGGCGCGAGGACCCGCACCCCGCTCTCCGGCACGCCGAACGCGCCCGCGAGGGCCTCGCGGGTGGAGTCCGGCCACTGCGTCGAGTCGTGCACGGTGAGCCGGTCGCCGTCCCACACCGCGACGGTGGCGAAGAGGCCGAGCGGGTTGTTCGTCTCGTCGGGGGTGGTGTACTGCGCGTCGTGGACGACGTCGGCCCCGGCCATCGCGGCCGCGGCGTCGCCCCGGTGCACGTCGCTGCCGAACGGGTCGGTCACCTCCGGCGCCCGGGGGTCGTCCAGCGACAGGATCGGGTCGGCCGGCTCGTAGGAGGCCACGACCCGGCGGGCGGACTCGAGCGCCGCGTCGGGGGTCTCGGCGACCGCCATCGCGATGTACTGTCCATGGTGGACGATCCGGTCGTCCTGCAGCGGCGGGGGCGGCTGGTGCCAGGCCCAGGTGTCCGGGCCGCGCTCGACCCGCGGCGCGTTGAACGGGGTGAGCACCGCCAGCACGCCGGGCACCGCGAGCGCCGCGTCGGTCTCCACCGCGCGCAGCCGGCCGGCGGCGATGGTGGAGCGCACCAGCGCGGCGTGGGCCATGTGCGGATAGGCGACGTCGATGGAGTACTCCGCGGCGCCGTGCGCCTTCGCCGGCCCGTCGACCCGGTCGACGGCGGCGCCGAGCACCGGCGGCGGTTCGAGCACGGTCACGACAGCTCTCCCGTCGTCATCCGCAGCGCGCGCACCAGCGTGCGCCGGGCCAGCTCCACCTTGAACTCGGTGCCGGGCACGGTGAACGGGTCGCGGACCGCCGCCTCGGCCGCGGCCCGGAACGCCTCGTCGCCGGGGCGCTCGCCGCGCAGCAGCTCCTCGGCCCCGCGGGCGCGCCAGGGCACCGTGGCGACGCCGCCCAGCGCGAGCCGCGCGTCGGTGATGACGCCCCCGCGCACCACGACGGCCACGGCGGCGGAGGCGAGCGCGAACTCGTACGACGCGCGGTCGCGGACCTTCAGGTACGTCGACCGGGTCCCCTCCAGCGGCACCGGCACGTCCACGGCGGTGATGAGCTCGCCGTGGCGCAGCACCGTCTCGCGGTCCGGCGCCGGGCCCGGCAGCAGGTACAGCTCGGACAGCGGCACCTCCCGCGGCCCGTCGGTGCCGCGCACGTGCACGAGCGCGTCCAGGGCGGTCAGCGCCACCGCCAGGTCCGAGCCGTGCGCGGCGATGCAGGCCGGCGACGCGCCGAGGATCGCGTGCATGCGGGCGGGGCCGGCCACCGCGCCGCAGCCGCTGCCCGGGGTGCGCTTGTTGCAGGCCGGCTCGGCGGCGTCGCGGAAGTAGCGGCAGCGGGTGCGCTGCAGCAGGTTCCCGCCGATGGTGGCCATGTTGCGCAGTTGCACCGACGCCCCGGCCAGCAGCGCCAGGCGCACCAGCGGCAGCCGGGCGGCGACGGCCGGGTGCGCGGCGAGGCGCTCCATGGTGGCCGTCGCGCCGATCCTGAGGATCGGTGTGGTGGCGGTACCGATCAGGGAGATCTCGTGCAGCGGCAGCCGGCTGATGTCGACCAGGCGGGTCGGGGCGATGACCCCGTCCTTGACCGCCAGGTCGAGCTCGGTGGTGCCGCCGGCCAGGTAGGCGGCGTCCGGGTCGGCGCTGACCAGCGCGACCGCGTCGGCGGCGTCGGCCGGCCGGGCGTAGGCGAAGCGGGTCATCGGCCGGCCGCCTCCCGGATCGCGGCGACGATGTTCGGATAGGCGCCGCAGCGGCACAGGTTGCCGCTCATGTACTCGCGGATGTCCGCGTCGGTGCCGGCCCGCCCCTCGTCGATGAGGGAGATCGCGGAGAGCACCTGCCCGGGCGTACAGTATCCGCATTGGAAGGCGTCGTGGCGCACGAACGCCTCCTGCACCGGATGGGCGCCCCCGAGCCCCTCGACCGTGAGGACCTCGCGCCCGTCGCACTGCGCGGCCAGGGTCAGGCAGGACAGCACCCGCCGCCCGTCCAGGTGCACCGTGCAGGCCCCGCAGGCCCCCTGGTCGCACCCCTTCTTCGGCCCCGTCAGCCCCAGCCGGTCGCGCAACGCGTCGAGCAGCGTCACCCACGCCGGCACGTCCAGCCGCTCGTCGCGGCCGTTCACCCGCATCCGCACGGCGACCGACGCGCCGCCACTGTGTTCCGTCAACCCGTTCATGATGGGCCGCCGCTACCCGCCGGCCCGCACCGCAAACCGTCCGGAGGTACCGTGACCCGCAGGTTCGTGCTCACCGGCGCCCCAGGCGCGGGAAAGACCACCATCGCCCGCGCGCTGCGCGAGCGCGGCCACCCGGTCGTTGACGAGGCGGCCACCGACGTCATCGCCGAGTGCCCGGCGCTGGAGGCGGACGGCCCGGCCTTCCTGGACCGGATCGTGGCCGTGCAGCGGGCCCGCGAGCGCGCCGCCCGCGGGCCGGTGCAGGTCTTCGACCGCTCGCCGGTCTGCACCCTCGCCCTGGCCGTCTACAGTGGACTGGCGCCGACCGCCGCGCTGGCCCGCGAGGCGGCCCGCATCGAGCGCCGCGCGGTCTTCCAGCGCCGGGTGCTGTTCGTGCAGCTGATGGGGTTCGTCACCCCGACCGCCGCCCGCCGCATCACCCTCGCCGACGCCGAGCGCTTCGAGCGCATTCATGCCGAGGTGTACCGCGAGCTGGGCTACGAGCTGGTCGAGGTGCCGCCGGCGCCGCTGCCCGAGCGGGTGGCGCTCGTGGAGCGGATCATCGCGGCAGCCGGCTGACCGGCTAGGTTTTCGGCATGGAGGTCTTTCCGCCGGCGCGGCTCACCACGGCGCGGCTGGTGCTGCGGCCGTTCACCGCGGCCGACGCCCGGGACGTGCACGAAGCGTGGCAGGACGAGGCGTACATCCGCAGCGCGCCGGTGGGTTACCCCTACGCGGGCGCGGACCTGCCGACGGCGGTGTCCTGGTGTACCACCGGCATCGAACAGCGCCGGACCGAGGGCAAGGGCGTCGGGTTCGCGCTGGCGCCCCTGGACGGCGGCCGGCTCGCCGGCCACGTGTCGCTGTTCAACACCGACTGGACGGCCCGCTCGACGGAGATCCACTACTGGACGTCGCCCTGGGCGCGCGGGCACGGCTACGCCGCCGAGGCGGCCGCGGCGGTGGCCCGCTGGGCGTTGACCGAGCGCCGCCTGGAGCGGGTGCAGCTGCAGGCGTACACCGGGAACGCGGCCTCCCGCCGGGTGGCGGAAGCGGCCGGTTTCCGCTTCGAGGGCGTGCGGCGCAACGTCGAGCCGACCCGCGCCGGCCCGCGCACCGACATGGCCGTCTACAGCCTCATCCCGGCCGACCTCATCCCGACCGGCCGGTTGATCATGTGAGCAAGGCCATGGGGTGAAAACCCTAGTTACCAAGTAGATTATCTGGGGTTCGTGACACCCGATCACAGCGAAGGCGGCCACCGTGTCCCCGTCAGCCCCACCGTCAGCGTCCCCGGCGGTCGTCGAGCGGGCGCGCTCAGGCTGGCCGGCCTGGCGGGCGGCGCGGCTGGCCGCGGTGACCGCGCCGACCGGCAACCTCGCGCTGACGGAGACCCGCTGGCCGGCCCCGGGTGAGCCGGCGGCCCGGCCGCCCGGCGGCCTGCCCGGCGGGGTGACGGTGACCACGCTGCAGCGGCGGCACCTCACCACGGGCGCGGTGGAGCACGGCCTCCGCGTCTGGGACCCCCACTCGCCGGCGATCGCACACTTCGAGACGATCGAGGCGTTCCCGTTCGATCCCGCCTGGGTCGTCGAGGCGCGGTTCACCGCCGCGGCCGAGCCCCGGCTGGTGCCGTTCGAGCACCTGCGCGACAACGGGCTGACCCGCGACCTGGCCGTGCCCGGCGACATCCGGTTCACCCTCGACGGGGTCGAGCACTCGCTCGACGCGTTCGACGACGACGGCACCCTGCTGCTGGTCTTCGGCGACCGGACCAATGGGCGGGACAGCTACGGCGGCGGCCGGTTCCTCAAGGTGACGCGGGGCGCCGCCGAGGACACCGTGGTGCTCGACTTCAACCGGGCGTTCGTGCCGCCCTGCGGCTTCTCCGGGCAGTACAACTGTCCGCTCCCGCCGCGGCAGAACCGGTTCGACCGGGCCATCGAGGCCGGCGAGCGGTTCCCCGTCTTCCGTGACGGCTTCCAGGTGCACTGAAGCCCCCTTTCGTAGGAGACATCGTGAGCAAGACGCGCACGGCGCTGCTCGGCGCCGTCGTCGCGGCCGCCCTGGCGCTGGCCGCATGCGGCACCTCCGCCGACTACCCGTCCGGCGGCGGTAGCCCCGACCCCAACGCGACGATCCAGATCGGCTCCCTCTACGAGCCGCAGAACCTCGACAACACCGCCGGCGGCGGCCAGGGCGTGACCGAGGCCTTCAACGGCAACGTCTACGAGGGCCTGTTCAAGCTCGGCGACGACGGCAAGGTGTCCGGCCTGCTGGCGAGCGACGCCAAGGTGAGCCCGGACGGGCTGACCTACACGTTCACCCTGCGCGACGGCGTGAAGTTCCACTCCGGCAAGGCCCTGACGGCCAAGGACGTCAAGTACAGCATCCAGAAGGTGGTCGGCCCCGACTCGAAGTCGGCCCGCAAGAGCAGCCTGCCGAAGATCACCGGCATCGCCGCCCCGGACAACCGGACGGTGACGGTGACCCTGGCCGCCCGGTCCATCTCGTTCGTGTACAACCTCAGCTACGTCTGGATCGTCAACGCCGACG
Source organism: Dactylosporangium sp. CA-092794 (assembly GCF_050948465.1). Classification (NCBI taxonomy): domain Bacteria; kingdom Bacillati; phylum Actinomycetota; class Actinomycetes; order Micromonosporales; family Micromonosporaceae; genus Dactylosporangium; species Dactylosporangium sp. CA-092794. The sequence continues at coordinate 7,566,478 of NZ_CP192044.1, forward strand.
CCAAGAACCTCGGCACCACCGAGGACGGCACCGGGCCGTACCGGCTCGACGGCTGGAAGCGCGGCTCGTCGCTGACGCTGCAGAAGTTCCCCGGCTACTGGGGCACCCCCGCCGCGAACGCCGGCGTGGTCTTCCACTACTTCACCGACGCGAGCGCCCTGAACAACGCGCTGCTGACCAACGCGGTCGACGTGGTGACCTCGCAGCAGAGCCCCGACGCGCTGAGCCAGTTCCAGGGCAACGCCGGCTACAAGGTGAGCAACGGGCAGTCCACGACGAAGCTGCTGCTGGCCTTCAACGACCGGGTGGCGCCGTTCGACAACGTGGCCGTGCGCAAGGCGGTCACCTCGGCGATCGACAACAGGAAGCTGCTGCAGTCCATCTGGGGCCAGTACGGCACGCTGATCGGCTCGATGGTGCCGCCCAGCGACCCGTGGTACCTCGACCTCACCCACATCAACCCGTACGACGTGGCCAAGGCCAAGCAGGAGCTGGCCGCGGCCGGCTACCCGAACGGCTTCACGTTCAGCCTCGACACGCCCAACTACGACCCGCACCCGACGGTCGCCACGTTCGTGAAGTCGGAGCTGGCCAAGGTCGGCATCACGGTGAACATCAACGTCATCACCGCCGACGACTGGTACACCAAGGTCTACAAGAACCGGGACTTCGCCGCGACGCTGCAGGAGCACGTCAACGACCGCGACGTGGTGTGGTACGGCAACCCCGACTTCTACTGGGGCTACAACAACCCGCAGGTGACCCAGTGGGTCCAGCAGGCCGAGCAGGCCGACTCCGAGCAGGCCCAGACCGAGCTGCTCAAGAAGGTCAACCAGCAGATCGCCGAGGACGCCGCGAGCGACTGGCTGTACCTCTACCCGCAGATCGTGGTCGCCTCGTCGGCGCTGTCGGGCTACCCGGTGAACGGGCTGAACTCGCAGTTCTACGCCTACGGCATCACGAAGCGGGCCTGACCGCCGGCACCGATGGCCAGCTACCTGCTGCGGCGCACGGCCCTGCTGCTGCTCACCCTGTTCCTGGCGAGCGTGGCGCTGTTCGTGCTGCTCCGGCTGCTGCCGGGCGACCCGGCGAACGCGCTGCTGTCGGTCGGCGCGACCGACGAGCAGATCGCCGCCGCCCGGCACCAGATCGGCTCGGACCGGCCGCTGCTCGCGCAGTTCTGGTCCTGGCTGGGCCGGCTCGCCACCCTCGACCTGGGCACGTCGTTCGTCAGCACGCTGCCGGTCGGCCCGCAGATCGGCGCCCGGCTGGTCGTCACCGTGCCGTTGACGCTGGCCGCCTTCGTGCTGGCGGTCGTGATCGCCGTCCCGGTCGGCTTCGTCGCCGCGCACCGGGCCCGGACCTGGTACGGCGCCGCGCTGGGCGTCCTCGCGCAGCTCGGCATCGCGGTGCCGGCGTTCTGGCTCGGGCTGCTGCTCATCGCGCTGTTCGCCCTGCGGCTGCGGGTCCTGCCGGCCGGTGGCTTCCCCACCGGCGACTGGGCCGATCCGGCCCGCGCCGTCCGGTCGCTGGTGCTGCCGGTGGTGACGGTGGCCCTGGTCATGTCCGCCTCGCTGATCCGGTACGTCCGCTCGGCCACCCTCGACGTGCTCGGCAGCGACCACCTGCGCTCCGCCCGCGCGCTGGGCTCGTCGTTCGCCGGCGCGATGTGGCGGCACGGGCTGCGCAACGCGGCGGCGCCGGTCGTGTCGATCCTCGGCATCGAGCTCGCCACGACGTTCCTCGGCGCGGTCGTGGTGGAGAGCGTGTTCGCCCTGCCGGGACTGGGCAGCCTGCTGGTGCGGGCCATCGCGCAGCACGACTACCCGGTCATCCAGGGCGTGCTGTTCGTCAGCACGTTCGCCGTGCTGGTGATCGGGTTCCTGGCCGACGTCGCGCAGCGGCTCATCGACCCGCGCCTGCGCCACGGCCTGTCGGGGCGGCGGCCGTGAGCGCGGCCCGGCGCCGCTGGGTGACGCTCGGCGTCGGCGGCGCGCTGGTCGGGTTCGTCGTGGCCGGGGCGCTGCTGTCGCTGCTCTGGACGCCGTACCCGGCCGCGGACACCACCGGCGGCCGGCTCGACCCGCCCACCCTGTCCCACCTGCTCGGCACCGACAAGCTCGGCCGTGACCTGCTCACCCGGCTGATGATCGGCGCCCGGATCGCCCTCGCCGTCGGCGCCGGATCCGTCGCCCTGGGCGGGCTGCTCGGGGTCACCGCCGGCGTGGTCGCCGGGTTCGCCACCCGGTGGCTGGACGACACCGTCGCGGCGCTGCTCGACATCCTCATCGCCTTCCCGACGCTGCTGCTGGCGATGCTCGTCGTGGCCGCCCGCGGGGCCTCGCTCGGCTCCGCGATCGTCGCCATCGGGCTGGCCATGTCGGCGATCGTGGCCCGGCTGAGCCGCATCCTCGTCAAACGGGTGCTGGCCCAGGACTTCATCACCGCCGCCCGCACCTGCGGTACCACCCGGATCCGCATCGTCTTCGAGCACGTCCTGCCCAACATCTGGCCGACCTTGGCGGTGAACCTCGCCCTCCAGTTCGGCCTGGCCGTGCTGGCCGAGGCGAGCCTGTCCTACCTGGGCCTCGGCCCGCCGCCGCCCAACGCCTCCTGGGGCCGGATGCTGCAGGAGGCACAGGCCACCGTGCTCACCGCGCCCGTGGGCGCGATCGCGCCCGGCGTGCTGCTGGTGCTGCTCGTCGTCGGCGTGAACCTGGTCGCCGACGGGCTGCGCGAGGTCGCCGACCCGCAGCGGAGCGTGCCGCGATGAGCCTGCTCGAGGTCGCCGGCCTGACCGTCGCGACCGACGACGGCCGCCCGCTCGTGCGCGACCTGTCCTTCACCGTCGACACGGGCGCCCGGTTCGGCCTGATCGGCGAGTCGGGCTCCGGCAAGTCGCTGACCGCCCTCGCCGTGACCGGCCTGCTGCCGGCCGGCCTGCGCGCCACCGGCAGCGTGACGCTCGCCGGCACCGAGGTCATCGGGGCGAGCGACCGCCGGCTGAACCGGGTGCGAGGGGCCGCGGCGGCGATCGTGTTCCAGGAGCCGCTCACCGCCCTCGATCCGCTGATGCGGGCCGGTCGGCAGGTCGCGGAGCCGATCCGCCGCCGGCAGCGGCTGCGCGGCGCCGCGCTGCGCTCGGCGGTGCTGGCCGCGCTCGACGAGGTCCGGCTCGCCGACCCGGAGCGGGTCGCGCGGGCGTATCCGCACGAGCTCTCCGGCGGGCAGCGCCAGCGGGTCGCGATCGCGATGGCCCTGGCCTGCCGTCCGGCGCTGCTCATCGCCGACGAGCCGACCACGGCGCTGGACGTGACGGTCCAGGCCGACGTGCTCGCCCTGCTCGACCGCCTCGTCGCCGACCGGGGCATGGCGCTGCTGTTCATCGGCCACGACCTCGCCGTGGTCGCGCGCGTCACCGACACGGTGCTGGTGCTCTCCCAGGGCGCCGCGGTCGAGTCGGGGCCGCTGCGCGAACTCATCGCCGCACCGTCCGATCCCTTCACGCGGGCCCTGGTCGACGGTGCCCGCCGGCTCGACGACGCGCTGCCCCGGCCGGTGCCCGGGGAGGCCGGATGAGCGCGGCACTGCTGGAGGCGCGCGAGGTGGGCTTCGCCTACCGCGGCGGGCGGCCCGTGCTGGCCGATGTCTCGGTCGAGGTGGTACCGGGCCGAAGTCTCGCCCTGGTCGGCGAGTCCGCGGCCGGGAAGACGACGCTGCTGCGGCTGCTGCTCGGCCTGGCTCGCCCGACGACCGGCCAGATCCTCTTCGACGGCGCGCCGCTGGTGCCGGACCGGCGGTTCCGGCGCCGGGTGCAGACCGTGTTCCAGGATCCGTACTCGTCGCTCGATCCCCGGCGGCGCGTCGGCCGGATCGTCGCCGAGCCGCTGCGCTCGCTGCGGGTGTTCCGGGCCACGGGCGCCTCGCGGGCGGCCCGGCGCGCCGCGCTCGACGAGCGGGTCGCCGAGGCCCTGCGCGCGGTCGGTCTGCCGGCCGACATCACCGACCGGTACCCGCACCAGTTCTCCGGCGGCCAGCGCCAGCGCATCGCCATCGCCCGGGCGATCGCCTGCGAGCCGCGGGTGCTGCTCGCCGACGAGCCGGTCAGCGCGCTCGACGTGACGACCCGGGTGCGCATCATCGACCTGCTCGCCGAGCTGCGCGAGACCCGCGGCCTGACCATCGTCATGGTGTCGCACGACCTCGCGGTGGTGGCGAGCCTGTGCCAGCACACGGCGGTGCTGGAGCGGGGCCGAATCGTCGAGCAGGGCCCCACCGCCGCCGTCCTCGGCGCGCCCGCCCACCCCTACACCCGCCGCCTCATCGCCAGCGTGCCCCGCCTGCGCGCGCGCTCGCCGCGCGCGCCGCAGGACGGCGACTGAACACGGCGGGGCCCGGTGTCAGCGGCACCGGGTCAGGGCTTGCGGGCGACGCCGCCGTAAACGGCGACCTCGGCGTCGGTGGCGGCCAGGTTGACGGCGGCGTCGGGGCGCCAGCGGGTCACCAGGGGCAGGCCGGGGTCGAGCAGGTCCAGGCCGTCGAAGAAACGGGCGATCTCGGCGCGGGAGCGGACCCGCAGGGTCACGCCGTCGCGGGCGAAGATGGCCGCGACGCGGTCCCAGGCGTCCGGGTCGAAGTCGCCGGTGAGGTGGGACAGGGCCAGGTAGCTGCCCGACGGTACCGCGTCCAGCAGGCGCCGCACGATCTCGTACGGCCCGTCGGCGTCGGCGACGAAGTGCATGATCGCCACGAGCACCACGGCCACCGGGCGGTCCAGGTCGAGGACCGCGCGCAGCTGCGGCGAGGCCAGGATGCGCTCGACGTCACGCAGGTCCGCGTCGACGTAGCCGGTGCGGCCCGGCGGCGCGCCACGCAGCAGGCCGGCGGCGTGGGCCAGCACGATCGGGTCGTTGTCGACGTAGACGACCCGGGCGTCGGGCGCGACCGCCTGCGCCACCTCGTGCACATTGGGCGAGGTGGGGATGCCGGTGCCGATGTCGAGGAACTGCCGCACGCCCCGCTCCCCGGCCAGGTGCCCGACGACCCGGCGCAGGAAGGCCCGGTTCTCCCGGGGCGGCACGCGGCTGGCCGGGTTGGCCCGCAGGCCCTCCTCCGCCGCCCGCCGATCCACGGGGTAGTTGTCGCGGCCTCCGAGCAGGTAGTCGTACACCCGGGCGGGGTGGGCCCGCTCCATTGCGCCTGGCATGTCCGTTCTCCGCGCCTCGGTTGCGGCTACCCCGTCGCTGCGCATCCTAGGCGGGCAACCTGAGAACGGCCCGTCGGCTCAGGCGTCCCAGAACTCGCCCGGCGGGCGGGTGGTGGGGTCGGGGTGCTTGTCGTGCTCCTGGGCGCGCAGCTCGACGCGGCGGATCTTGCCGGAGATGGTCTTCGGGAGGTTGGCGAACTCCAGGCGGCGGACGCGCTGGAACGGTGACAGGTGGGCGCGGCAGTGGGCGAAGATCGACCGGGCGGTCTCCTCGGTGGGTGGCCAGCCCTCCGCGAGCACGACGTAGGCCTTGGGGACGGCCAGGCGCAGCGGGTCCGGCGACGGTACCACCGCCGCCTCGACGACCGCGTCGTGCTCGATCAGGACGCTCTCGAGCTCGAACGGTGAGATGCGGTAGTCGGAGGCCTTGAACACGTCGTCGGCGCGGCCCACGTAGGTGATGTAGCCGTTCTCGTCGCGGGCGCCGATGTCGCCGGTGTGGTAGTAGCCGCCGGCCATCGCCTCGGCGGTGCGCTCCGGGTCGCCGTGGTAGCCGGTCATCAGGCCCAGCGGGCGGTACGCCAGGTCGAGACAGATCTCGCCCTCGTCGGCGGGCTCGCCGGTGGCGGTGTCGATGAGGACCACCGAGTAGCCGGGCACCGGGCGGCCCATCGAGCCGGGCTTGACCGGCTGGCCGGGCGAGTTGGCGATCTGGACCGTGGTCTCGGTCTGGCCGAAGCCGTCGCGGATCGTCACGCCCCAGGACTTCTGGACCTGCTCGATGACCTCCGGGTTGAGCGGCTCGCCGGCGCCGACGACCAGGCGCGGTGGCGTGGCCAGCTGGGTCAGGTCGGACTGGATGAGCATGCGCCACACGGTCGGCGGGGCGCAGAAGCTGGTCACGCCGCAGCGGTCCATCTGGCGCATCAGGGCGGCGGCGTCAAAGCGCGTGTAGTTGTAGATGAACACGCAGGCCTGCGCGTTCCAGGGGGCGAAGACGTTGCTCCAGGCGTGCTTGGCCCAGCCGGGCGAGGAGATGTTGAGGTGCACGTCGCCGGGCTGCAGGCCGATCCAGTACATCGTGGAGAGATGGCCCACCGGGTAGGACGCGTGGGTGTGCTCGACGAGCTTGGGCCGGGCGGTGGTGCCGGACGTGAAGTACAGCAGCAGCGTGTCGCGGGCGTCGGTCGGGCCGTCGGGCGTGAACGTGTCGTCGTCGGCCAGGGTGTACGGCCGCCAGCCCTCCGCCTCGCCGCCCACCGCGATCCGGGTGACCTCCGGCCCGACCTCGGCGAACTTGGCGGCCGCGGCGGCACCGGCGACGATGTGCCGGGCGCCGCCGCGCAGCACCCGGTCGCGGGCGTCGGCCGCGCCGAGCAGCGGCGTGGCCGGGATGATGACCGCGCCGAGCTTCATCGCGGCGAGGATCGTCTCCCACAGCTCGACCTGGTTGCCGAGCATGAGCACGAGCCGGTCGCCGCGGCGCACGCCCTGGGCGCGCAGCCAGTTCGCCAGCCGGTTGGACCGCTTGGACAGCTCGGCGAAGGAGAACCGCTGCTCGCTGCCGTCCTCCTCGACGATCCACAGCGCGGGCGCGTCGTTGCCGGCGGCGATGGTGTCGAACCAGTCCAGCGCCCAGTTGAAGGTGCCGAGCCGGGGCCAGCGGAACCGCTCGACCGCGGCGGCGTAGTCCTCCCGGGTCGCCAGCAACAGGTCCCGGGCCTCTTTGAACGACGCGTACGACATGATCGCAGCGTACGTTCGCCGGGGCGGCAGCGGCAGAGTCCAAGCGCCCCTTGACGCGGGAGGTCAGAGCTGGTCGTTCACCGCCTCGATCAGCCGGCGAGCGTCGTGCAGATTCCATGCTTCGATGTGGTCACCGAACATCTGACCGGCCGAAAGACGAGTAGAGTCACCTGCGATGAGCGGCAACCTCACGGTCGTGCTGATCACCGTCGCGGTGATGCTGAGCGTCGTGGTCTGGTTCGACCGGCGCTGCCTGGCCGACCTGGCCCAGACCGACGACGGGGAGCTGCGCCACTTCGACCGCAACACGTGGGCGCTGATCATCGTGCTGTCGTTCCCGATCGGGCCGGCGCTCTACGCGATCTACGGCAAGGGGCCGGGCCGCTACCGGTAGCTCACGCGGCGCGGGACATCCGCAGGCCCGCCAGCGGGAGCAGGCCCGCGCCGAGCAGGATCGCGGCGAGCGGGAGCAGGTCGAGGTTCACCGCGATCATCAGGAACGCGAACAGCACCGCGACCGGGCTCCAGGCCGGCAGGCGGCGGGCGCGGACCAGCTGGCCGAGCAGGACCAGCGTGCCGAGCTGGAAGGCGAGCGGGCCGGCGATCCGCAGCGGGTCCGGCAGCGGGGCCGCGTCGGCGAAGGCCGGCGAGAGGTCGCCGGCGATGACCCACAGGAAGGCGGCCGTCCCCGCGAGGGCGGCGATCGTGGCCAGGTTGGCGGCCAGGCGGTTGCGGAAGTCGCGGTAGGGCAGCAGCCCTCGCACGCCGACGCTCAGCGCGCCGAGCAGCGCCATCGCCGCGAAGAACATGACGTGGCCGGCGTTCCACAGCCAGCCGCCCTGGTCGTGGCCGCCGTCGAGGCCGTCGATGAGGCGCAGCGCGCCGTAGCCGAGGAGCAGCACCGGCGCGGCGAGGGCGGCGGTGCGCACGAGGGGCGAGGTGGTCATGCCCCGAGCCTCGCCCCCGGGCCCGGATCGGACATCCGGGGAGAACCCGGACCGTACCCGGAGCTCAGCCGCCGAACTCCCCGGCGATCGCGGCGAGCAGCCCGTCGCACCACGCGGCGAACGGCGCGCGGTCGCCGCGGACCGGGTGCACGCGGTTGCTCAGCACCACCACGCCGTAGCCGCGGGACGGCTCGAACCAGATCCGGTTGCCCACGAACCCGGAGGCCCCGAAGCCGTCCGCGCCGGCCCGCGGGCCGCCGAGGCCGCGGGTCGGGTGCAGCCACCAGCCGGCCCCGAAGCGCTCGCCCGCGCCGTCGCCGGCCAGGCACGCCGGGCGGTCGTCGAGGTGGGTGCGGGCGGCCGCGGTGACCAGGGCGAGAGTGCCGAACGCCCCGGCGTGCCCGGCCGCGCCGCCGAGCGCGGCGGCGTTCTCGTCGTGGACCTCGCCGACGATCAGCCGGCCCCGCCACGGGCAGCGCTCGGTGGCCACCGCCGGCGCGACCGGCCCGCCCATCCGCAGCCCGGTGCGGCGCGCGGCGAGCCCGGCGAGGGAGTCGCCGGAGAGCTCCTCGACGAGCCGGCCGAGGATGATGTACCCCAGGTCGCTGTACACCGGCCGGACCGACGACCGCGGCGTGTCCAGCGCGGCGTCCACAATGGACTCGCCGCGCAGCGTCCGGTAGAACTCGGCCGTGGCGGGCAGCCCCGAGCGGTGCGCCAGCAGGTCGGTCAGCGTCGCGCCGGCGGCCGCCCGCCCGGCCGCGCGCGGCCACAGCTGCCCGATGGGCCGGTCCCGCGGCACCGGCAGGGCGAGCACCTCGGGCAGGGTGACCAGGACCTTCGTCAGGCTGGCCAGGTCCCACCAGCAGTCCGGCGTGGCGGGCCGGCCGGTGCTCAGGTCGGCGGTGCCGTGCACGACCTGGGCGCGGACGCGCTCGCGATCGAAGACGGCGACGGCCACGGCCGGCATCGGCGCGCGCGAGGCGGCCGCCTCGACGAGGGCGGCGAGCCCCATCTCAGCCCACCGCCGCGAGCAGGGCCCGGGCGGCGCGGATGGCCGAGCGGATCTCCTGCAGGCAACGGTCCGCGGCCGCGGCCCCGCCGGGCTGGGGCGGATGGGCCAGCCGGGGGTCGAAGCCGACGGTGTCGATGCCGCAGCGGTACCGCAGCCCGAGGATCCGGATCGCGTCGCAGTGCTGGAACGGCACGTAGATCGGCGAGGTCACGACGAGGATCCGGTCGCCCGGCCCCGGGTGGGCCCCGGCCGCCCAGAACTCGTAGGTGTCCGCGGTGTTCGCCCGGTGCGCGGCCGGGTCGCCGGGCGGGGCGACGAGCACCGGTACCGCCCGGCCGCCGAACGCGGCCCGCACGCCCGCGGCGAGCGCGTCGGCCTCGGTCCGGCAGCGGCCCAGGCCGGGCAGGGCGCGCTCCTCGGCGCTCAGCGGGCGGAGGCTGCCCAGCGCCGCGATCCCGCCGACCCGCAGGGCGCCGGCCAGCCGGGCGGCGTGGTCGGCGCGCTGCAGGCAGGACCGGGCGAGGCCGCCGAGGATGAGCAGGTGGGTGTACTCCCGGTGCGCCGGCTCGCCGGACCCGGCCAGCCCGAGCGCGGCCGCGGCGGCGAGCCCGGCGGCGGCCAGCCGCGGGGGCAGCTCGACCCGGACCCGGTCGCGCTCGGCGCCGCCCAGGCGGCCGCGGAAGTTCCAGTGCTCGTCGGAGAACGCGTCGAGCCAGCCGAGCAGGCCCGGGGTGTCGCACCCGGGCAGCTCGCCGCCGAACGCCGCGACGAGGTCGCGCATGGCCGCCGAACCCGCCCAGCGGTGCAGCTGGGCGGGCAGTGCCGCGGGGTCGAGCCCCGGCGGGCACTCGGGCAGCGACCCGGTTACAGCGTCTCCTGGACCGCCGTGAACACGTCGTAGCCGTGGATCCATGCCACATTGTCGGGCAGGGACAGCAGCCGTGCGTTGCGTTCCTCGGTGGCGGGACCGTCGGGCAGCTGGAAGCAGGTCGCGTTGCCGCGCGAGCCCAGCTGGATCTGCCGGGTGCGGGCCTTGCGCACCTGCTCGTAGCGCTGCAGCGCCTCGGCGACGCCGAGCCCGTCGGCGGTAAGGTAGGTGGCCAGCGCGCCGACGTCCTCGAGGGCCTGGTTGCTGCCCTGGCCGGCGTGCGGCAGCATCGGGTGGGCCGCGTCGCCGAGCAGGGTGACCCGGTCGGTGCTCCACTTGCGCAGCGGCTCGCGGTCGTAGAGGGCCCAGCGGCCGGTCTCCTCGACGTTGCCGAGCATGGTGGTCACCGTGTCGGTCCAGCCCTCGAAGGCGGCGACCGCCTCGGCCGGCTCGGCCTTGGCCGACCACGACTCGAGCGTCCAGTCCGGGTCGGGCACGTAGGCCACGAAGTTGATGCCCTCGCCGCCGCGCACCGGGTAGCAGACCAGGTGCCGGTTGGGGCCGAGGAAGAAGGTCAGGCCGAACTTGTCGCCGCCGGGCACCTTGTCCACCGGCACCACGCCGCGGAAGCAGGTCATGCCGGAGAACACCGCCTCGTCGGGGCCGGTGACGTGCTGACGCACCGCGGAGCGCAGGCCGTCGGCGCCGATCAGCAGGTCGGCCTCGACCTTGCTGCCGTCGGCGAACTCGACCTCGACGCCGTCCGGGGACTCGTTGACCGCGACCGCGCGGCGGCCCAGCTTCGGCTGCCCGGCGTACCCCTCCAGCAGAACCCGGTGGAAGTCGGCCCGGTGGATGCCGAGGAACGGGCCGCCGAAGTGCTCGTCGTACCAGTCGCCCATCGGGTGCTCGTAGAAGATCTCACCGGTCTGCCAGTGGTGGAACTCGATGCGCTGCAGGTTGGACGACGCGTCGCGGATGGCCTGGCCGATGCCGATGGCGTCGAGCACGCGCATGCCGTTGCCGCCGATCGACACCGCGGCACCGATCTCGCTCAGCTCGCTCGCCTGGTCGTAGACGTCGACCTGGAAGCCCTTCTGCTGCAGGGCGATGGCCGTGGTGAGGCCGCCGATACCGGATCCGACGATGGCGACGCGCAGTGGTGATGGACTCATTTCTTCTCCACTGAGTGCGAGGGGGTACAAAAGGCGCAGTGGGCGACGGAAGCCTATCGAGGCGTCCATCGGGTGCCTAGCGCCGGGTGGTGAATCTTTCATCGAATTTTGCCTGTACCCATGCCCGCACGCCCGCTCGGAATTGTCAATGCGCTGGTCAGCGGCCTTCAATCCGTCAGCAACGACAATTGTCGATGGAAACGGGGGAGAGCTACGGCGTCGGCGACGACACCCTGTGGTTCGACGACGTGGCGATCGGGGTCTCCCGCGTCGGCTGCTGAGCGCGATATCCGGTTCCGGGCACCCGTGGGTGCCCGGAAACCGGCGCCGCCTGTCTTGCCGTTTTCGGGTGCCGAGGCGCGCCGGGCCGACGCTACGACCGGCACGGGCGGAGTCAGCTCAGCCGTTTGTAGAAGAAGCTGCAGTCCTCGAGGGTGCCGGACGGGTCGGCGGCGTAGTCCGGGACGATGCCGTAGCGGGTCCAGCCGGCCGTCTCGTACAGCCGCTCGGCCGGGCTGCCGGTGGCGGTGTCGAGCAGCAACAGGGTGGCGCCCGCGCCGGCGGCGGCGCGCTCGGCGGTCCCCAGCAGGGCGCGGCCCAGGCCCAGGCCGCGAGCCCGGCTGTGCACCATGAGCTTGAGGACCTCGGCGCGGTGCCGGCCGTTGGGCTTGGGCTCGAAGGCGAGGCTGACCGTGCCGGCCACGCCGCCGGAGTCCTCGGCGATCCACACGTTGAGGGTGCCGTCGCGCACCGCCGGCTCGCGGGTGCGCCACCAGGCGGCCGCCTCGCCCGGGCCGAACGGGTTGCGGAAGCCGACCGAGGCGCCGTGCGCCACCACGTCGGCGAGGACCGCGGCGAGGGCGTCGACCTGCTCGGAGTACCCCTGCGGCGGAACACGGCGGATCGCGGGCAACCTGGGCTCCTTCAGGGCAGGACGATGAGGATGGCGTAGCGGGCGGCGGCCGGGCCCGGGTTGACGAACCGGGACGCGCCCCACAGCCGGTAGCGCAGGCAGTCGCCGGGCCGCAGCGCGTGCCGGGCGTCGCCGACGGTGAGCTCCAGGGCGCCGTCGAGCAGCCACAGGTGGTGCTCCAGGCCGTCGACGGGCGGCCGGTCGTAGGCGATGTCGGCGCCGGGCTCCAGGACGCCCTCGATCACCTCGCCGCGCAGGCCCGGGTGCGGCGGCGACACCGAGCGGCGGGTGAAGCCGGTCTCCCGGTCCCGCCACACCGGCTGCCGGCCGGCGGGCACCAGCTGCGGCGGCTCCGGCTCGACCTCGGCGAGCAGCCGGGACATGGGCCGGCCGTGGGCGGCGCAGAGCCGGCCCAGCAGCGCCGCGGTCGGGCTGATCTCGCCGCGCTCCAGCCGCGACAGGGTCGAGCGGCTCACCCCGGCCCGCTGCGCCAGCTCCTCCAGCGACCAGCCGCGCTCGAGGCGCAGCTGGGCGAGGCGGCCGGCCAGCCGGGCCTCCAGCAGATCCGGCTCCATTCCCATATCCGGGACGATATCCCAGATCCGGGATGACCGTTCATGTGGTGGTCGTCACGCCGCCGGGCCTGGGAGCATTCCCGCCATGACGGAGGTCTCTATCGAAACCCGCCACGGCGACATGCCCGCCTACGTCGCCGCGCCGGCCGGGGCCGGCCCGCACCCGGGGGTGGTCGTGATTCACGACGCCATGGGCATGGGCAACGACACCCGCGCGCAGGCCGACTGGCTGGCCGGCGAGGGCTACCTCGCCATCGCGCCCGACCTGTTCTTCTGGGGCCGCCGGATGACCTGCCTGCGGACCATCTTCAGCGACGTGCGGCGCCGTTCGGGGCCGACCTTCGACGACGTGGAGGCGGCCCGTGGCTGGCTCGCGGCCCGGGAGACCTGCACGGGCCGGATCGGGGTGATCGGCTTCTGCCTGGGCGGCGGGTTCGCGCTCCTGCTCGCGCCCGGGCACGGGTTCGGCGCGGTGAGCGCCAACTACGGCACGGTGCCGAAGGACGCCGCGGAGTACCTGCGCGGCGCCTGCCCCGTGGTCGGCAGCTTCGGCGCCCGGGACCTGACCCTGCGCGGCGCCGCGGACCGGCTCGAGTCGGCGCTGACCGCGTGTGACGTGCCGCACGACGTCAAGGAGTACCCCGGCGCCGGGCACGGCTTCCTCAACGACCACGCCGCGGCCGGCGACCCGATCCCGTTCGCGGTCCGGATGACCGCGCCGATCATGCGCTACGGCCCGCACGAGCCGTCCGCCACCGACGCCCGGCGCCGGATCACCGAGTTCTTCGCCACCCACCTGCGCGATTAAGTCGCTTGCCTAAAGGTTTTAGGGAGTCGTACGGTCGGCAGCGTGCGACCGCTGACCGAACCCGACATCCGCGCCGCCTTCGTCAACTGCTCCCGGGGCGAGGCGCAGCGCGTCCACGTGCCGCGGGACCTGGCCGAGCGCCCGTGGGACGTGCTGGACTTCCTGGGCTGGCGCGACCCGGGCGCGCCCGACCGGGCCTACCTGGCCGCGGAGCACGGCGGGCGGCTGGTGGCCGTCGCGCTGCGCGCCGCCGAGCAGCGGGGCCGCCGCTTCGGCCACCGCGGCATGTGCTCGCTGTGCCTGACCACCCACCCCGGCAGCGGGGTGACCCTGATGACCGGCCGGCTCGCCGGGAAGGCCGGGCGCAACGGCGACTCGGTCGGCGTGTATCTCTGCGCCGACCTCGCCTGCCCGCTCTACGTGCGGGGCCTGCGCCGCCCGGGCGCCGGCGCCCGGCTCGACGAGACGCTGTCGGTGGCCGAGCAGGTGGCCCGGCTCGGGGGCAAGCTGTCGGCCTTCCTCGACCGGCTGGTCGGCGACGAGACGCTCGTGCTGTGACGCGCGGCTGAGTGATTCACAGGTTTCCTCAGCCTCGTCACAACCGGCGCGCGCACGCTGGGCGGCATGGCGGTGACGGAAGCATCGAGATTCGTGCGCTGGTACGCCTACGCGGGGTGCCTGGCGGTCGTGCCGTTCGTCGTCGAGGCGTTCCGGCTGCCGTGGTACGGCACGGCGGTCGTGGTCGCCGCGGCGCTGGCCGCGTGGGCGCTGCTGCTGACCCTCATCCGGCCGGCCGCGGCCCTGGTGCCGCTGGCGGCGGTGTGGGCGGCGGCGGCGCTGCTGACGGTGTACGGCACGATCGCCCTCATGCTGCACGGCACGGTGAGCGCGGGGGCGCTCGCCGCCGCCGGCTACGGGTGGGCGCTCGCGGTGGCGGCGCTGTCATATCAGCGGCGGTACAGGGCGGCGACCCGCTCGGCGGCCGCGGCGAGCATGGCCCGCAGCTCGGGCGGGGCGAGCACCTCGGCCTCCGGGCCGAGGGCGAGCAGCTGGGTGTAGGCGACGGCGACCGACTCCGCCGGCAGCGCCACGGTGACCCAGCCGTCGGCGTCCGGCGGGCCGGCTCCCCCGGCCGCGGCGCGGTGGGCGACCGCCTCGACGGCGAAGCGCAGCATCCGCAGCCCGGCCGGGCTCAGCCGCACCGTCACCGTCTCGGCGAGCACGGCGCGCTCGAACTCGGCGGCCCGGCGCGCCCAGAACGACGGCAGGTCGAAACCGTCGTCGCGCTCGAAGCGCGCGCCGGTCTCCCGCACGGCCCGGACCCGGTCCAGCCGATAGGTGCGCGCGCCGGCCTCGACCCGGCCCACGAGGTACCAGATCCCGGTCTTGAGCACGAGCCCGAGCGGCTCGACGGTGCGGGTCACCTCGCCCGCGCGCCCGCCGTAGGTGAGCGTGACGGTGTGGTCCTCCCACACGGCCCGGGCCAGCTCGGCCAGCAGCGGCGGCGGCTCGGCCTCGCGGAACCAGCCGGGCGCGTCGAGGTGGAAGCGCTGCCGGGCCCGCGCCGAGGCCGCGCGCAGGCCGTCGGGCAGCGCGGCGGCGACCTTCAGCTGCGCCGCCGCGAGCGCCTCGCCGAGCCCCATGTCCCGGGCCGGGCCGGGCAGCCCGGACAGGAACAACGCCTCGGCCTCCTCCCGGCTGAGGCCGTTGAGTTTGGTGCGGTACCCGTCCAGCAGCCGGAAGCCGCCGGCCCGGCCCTGCTCGGCATAGACCGGCACGCCGGCGGCCGACAGGGCCAGGATGTCGCGGTAGATGGTGCGCTCGGAGACCTCGAGCCGCCCGGCCAGCTCCGCCGCGGTGCGGGTGCCGCCCGCCTGCAGCAGCAACAGCAGGGAGATGAGCCGGGAGACGCGCACCGGCTAACGGTAGCCCGCGGGGTCGGCCGGGCGGCCGGGCCCGACGACCTCGGCGTCGTAGCGCCACCAGTCGGGGCGGCTGCCGTCGGCGTCGGTGAAGCCGTACTCCTTGGCCAGGCCCGCGCTGGACAGCGACGCCCCGTTGAAGCGCGCCATCCGCGGGTCGGCGGCGAGCGCGGCGACCGCCCGGCCGACGTACACCGGCGACTCGGACATCGCGAAGTGCGGGTCCTTCGCCACCCCGTCGCGCCAGCCGGCCTCGGTCACCCCGAAGTGGTCCAGCATCAGCTCGGAGCGCAGGAAGCCGGGGGTGAGCGCGACGGCGGTGCCGCCCAGCGGCCGCAGCTCCTCGGACAGCGCGAACGCCATCCGCAGCACGGAGGCCTTGGCCAGGTCGTAGAAGAACGAGACGCGGTACCGCTCGGCGTTGTATTCCGCGGTACCGTCGGTCATCTCCACGACCAGCCCGCCCGGCCGGCGCACGAGCAACGGCAGGGCCGCGTGGCTGGTGACGATGTGCGTGTCGACGGCCAGGCGCAGCAGGCGCAGGCCGCGCTCCAGGTCGTCCTCCCACAGCCGCTTGTCCCAGGCGAACATGCCCTCGGCGCCCCAGATGTCGTTGACGAGCACGTCGAGCCGGCCCCGCTCGGCGTCGATGCGGCCCACGACCGCGCGGACCTGGGCCGGATCGAGGTGGTCCGCCTGGATCGCGATGCCCTCGCCGCCGGCCCGCGTGACCAGGTCGGCGGTGTCCTCGATGGTCTCCGGCCGGCCGTACTCGGAGCGCTGCGCGCGGGTGGTGCGGCCGGTGCAGTAGACGGTCGCACCGGCCGCGCCGAGCTGCACGGCGATCTGCCGCCCCGCGCCGCGGGTGGCACCGGCGACGAGCGCGACCCGCCCGCGCAGCGGTCCGTCGGCTGATGTCATTCCGTCGGCTGGTGTCATTCCGTCGGCTGGTGTCATTCCGTCGGCTGGTGTCATTCCGTTGGCTGGTGTCATTCCGTTGGCCGGTGTCATGCGACCCGCCCCGGCCCGCTGGTTGTGGCCGCGCGGCCGCCCGTTGCCCGCCTGGTTATGGCCCTGCGGCCGCCCGTTGCCCGCCTGGTTGGTGTCATGCCGCCCACCCTGGACCGCTGGTTGTGGCCCTGCGGCCGTCCGTTGGTGTCATGCCGCCCACCCTCGCCCGCCTGGTTATGGCCCTGCGGCCGCTCGTTGCCCGTCTGGTTGGTGTCATGTCGCCCACCCTGGCAGCAAAACCTGACAAGGTGCGGCAGGGTTTGCGCACTTCGGAGCTATATTCGCCGACATGGACCCGCTGCGGCGGCGGTTGCGGGCGGCCGGCCTGCCGGTCGCCGCCGTCACCGCGACCACCGGCGGCGGCGCGGCCGCCCGCGCCGGGATCGTGACCTTCGACGACGGCTCCGCGCTGTTCGCCAAGACCGTGGAGACCCCGGTCCCGGGCCTGTTCGAGGCCGAGGCCGAGGGCCTGCGCGCCCTGCGCGACCAGGGCGGCGTCACCGTCCCCGACGTGTACACGGTCGCGCCCGACCTGCTGCTGCTCTCCCGTCTGTTCCCCCGCCCGATCGGCCCGGTGTTCTGGGAGCGCCTCGGCCGGATGCTGGCCGCGCTGCACCTGTCCACCCGCGCCGCATCCGGCGGCCGCTTCGGCTGGCACCGCGACGGCTTCCTGGGCCGGATGCGCCAGGAGAACGCCTGGAACACCGACGGCCACCGCTTCTTCGCCGAGCGCCGCCTGCTGCGCTGGCTGCCCGAACCGCTCGTCGCCGAGGCCCTCTCCCCCGCCGACCGGGCCGCGCTGGAGCGGTTCTGCGCCAAGCTGCCCGACCTGATCCCGGCCCAGCCGCCGGTGCTGACCCACGGCGACCTGCGGACCGAGAACGTGCTGGCCGCCCCCGACGGCGGCCCGGCGCTCATCGACCCGGCCGTCTCCTACGGCTGGCCCGAGACGGACCTGTCGGTGCTGTGGTGCTCCCCGCGCCCGCCGGAGTCGCAGCGCTGCTTCGCCGCCTACGCGGAGCTGGCCCCGCCCGCACCCGGCTGGCGCGACCGGATGCGCCCGCTCTACCTGCACGAACTGCTCAGCACGATCGCCCACGGCGACGACACCTGGGGCGCCGCGACCTTGGTACGCGAGATCCTCGCTCCCTTCCGCCCCCACGCCGGCGCCGGCCCGGACCTGACTCCCCAACGCGGCCAGTAGCACACCCGCCGACCAGCCGAATCTGGTCCGCGGCGCCGACCGGGGCACGCGGTCGTCCCGCCGCCCCCGGGCGGGTCGGAAGTCGTGGACGTCGCACCCGCCGGCCGCACCATCCGATCGCCACGGCCAGCCCGGACGTATGTCTCCGTGATCATGCATGGTGCCGCAGCCGGACCCCGGGTTTGTCATGATCCCGGAGACTTGTGGTACACGGGTGTACATCAGCGCTCCGTGATCATGAAAAACCGTTGGTGTCGGTGCCAGTTGCGCATGATCGCGGAGACTTCCGGCCGCTGCGCCGTGCCCCGCAGCGGCCAGTGCCCGACATGTGGGACGTGACCGCCAATCGTCCCCACCCCGGCGCCCGGCGCGTAAGGACGCGCGGGCCCAGCACCACGTGGTCGCCGACCGGCATGGCGGCCAGCGACGCCGGCTCCCGAATGGCGCCGGCCGGTGCGAGGCGCGGGCAGAGCACAGCGGCGATAGCACGACGGCCCCGGCGCACAGTAGTGCGGACTCCCTCGACGCACCGCAGCACTCGACGCGCACGGTAGCGCATAGCACTCGACGCACGGCGGCGCACAGGCGCACGGGGCGCGGCCGCGCGCAGGCGCACGGGGCGCGGCCGCGCGCAGGCGCACGGGGCACGGCGGCGCGCAGGCGCACGGGGCACGGCGGCGCGCCAGCGGTCGGCGGGCGCGGTAGGGCATCGATGGCCGGGCTACGATTGCGGCGATGGACGGCGTCACCATCGATCTCGACCGGCCGGCCCCGGTGGCCGCCGACGAGGCGCGCGGGCCGTTGCTGCCGACGCTGCGCCGGGCGACGCCCGCCGTCCGGGCGGTGGCGCTGGTGCTGCTCGCCCTCGGTGTCGCCGTGCCGCAAAGTCCGGCGCCGCGGCTGAGTGTGGGGCGGACCGTCCCGCTGCCGAGCTTCTGCACCGGCACGCCGATCCCGGGTGGGCGGCTCAACCTGCTGCGGGGCGACACCTACATCATCCTGGACGCCACCACGAACACCATCATCAGCACCGGTCCCTGCCCGCATCGGACCGCCGGCGACTGAGCGCCTTCTCCTTGTGCACGTGCAGTGTGCAACTGCGATATCCATGCCCCGCATTTTGCCCGTCGGGTACGACAGTTTTCGGGCTGCGCGCGGTGGGTACGCCGTGGACGCGACGAAGGAGGAGATGTGCCGCAGCACGAGATGCGCCTGCAGTTCTCGCTGGACCTCCCGCGGGACGCGGCCCTGGTCGGCGACGCGCGGCGGACCCTGGACGGGGCGCTGGCCGGGGCCGGTGTCACCCAGGACTGCCGCGACGACATCCGGCTCGCCCTCACCGAGGCGTGCGGGAACGTCGTGTCGCACGCGAACCTTGCCACGCAGTACCACATCGACGTGACGGTGGACGGGGGCGAGTGCGTGATCGAGGTCACCGACGACGGCGGCGGTTTCAACCCGGAGCGGGTGGCGGCGCGTGAGCCCGACCGGCTCGTGGAGAGCGGACGTGGCCTGCACGTCCTCGCCGCGGTGGTGGAGCGCCTCGACGTCGTGTCGGTCGAGGACACCGGGACGCTGGTGCGGTTCAGCAAGCACCTGACGTGGGACAACGCCGGGCGCGAGTAATCGGCCGTTCGGACGTATGCTTACCCGGACGAAAGTACGACCCAATACCTCGGACGAAAGGGCAGGACGCCGATGCAGGTCACCTCGACGGTCTCCGGATCGCGCGCCGTGGTCGCCGCGAGCGGGGAGCTGGATGTCGCCACCGCTCCCGAGCTGCGCGGATACCTGCACAAGCTGGTCGACGAGGGCGCGTCGACGCTGGTGATCGACCTCAGCGACGTCGGCTTCCTCGACTCGACGACGCTGGGCGTGCTGATCAGCGCGCACAAGCGGCTGGCCGAGTCCGGCGGCGTGGTGGAGCTGGTCATCCCGCACGCGCGGCTGCTGCGCATCTTCCAGATCACCGGGCTCGACCGGGTGTTCACCATCCACTCGTCACTGCCCGACAACGCCGTCCAGTGACGGGCGGCCGTAGGCGGCGTTGAGCACCTGCATCGCCGCCCCGGCCGCGATGACGTCGTCGCCGAGCGCGGAGACCGACACCCCGACCGTGAGCCAGTCGGCGCGCGGGACTTGTAAACGTACCGCCGCCGCCACCTCGTCGACATAGACGTCCCGGTGCCGCAGCAGGTCGGCGCCGGCCAGCACGACGTGGCCGACGTCGGTGGTCTGCAGCAGGTTGACGACCCCGACGCCGAGCAGCCGGGCCGCGAGCGCCACGTCATCCGCGGCGACGGCCCGGTCGTGCAGCACCTCGAGACAGCCGTCCCGCCCGCACACGCAGCGGGGGCCGCCGAACTGCACGACGGTGTGGCCGAACTCGCCCGCGTTGGTGTGCGCGCCACGGTAGGCCGCACCGCCCAGCCACAGGCCCGCGCCGATGCCCGACTCCACCATGATGAGCACGCCGTCGCGGAAGCCGGCACCGCGGCGCCACGCCTCCGCGGTCACCCCGGCCGTGACGTCTTTGTCGAGGTGTACCGCCATGTGCAGGCGATCCGCGGCAAGTTCCCGCAGTGGTACGTCATGCCAGTGCCGCAGCCGGTGCGCGTCGCGCACGATGCCGTTGGCGTGGTCGAGCGGGCCGACCATGCCCAGGCCCAGGCCCACGATCCGGACCGGGTCGACCGGGTGGCGGCGCAGCAGCTCGGCGCGCGCCTCGCCGATCCGGTCGAGCAGCTGGCCGGGCGTGAAGTCGGCGGGCAGCGGCGCGACCGCCCCGGCCACCACGGAGCCGACCAGGTCGGTGAGCACCAGCCGGACGCGGGTGCGGGTGACGTGCACCCCGATCGCATACCGGCTCGAGGCCACGATCCGGTAGATCGTGGCCGGCTTGCCGACGCCCTGGCGGCGCACGCCGGCGGGCTCGATCAGCCCGTCGCCGGCCAGCCGGGCGAGCACCTTCGACACGGCCTGCGGGGTGAGACCGGTCGCGGCCACCACCGAGGAGCGGTCGAAGCGCGGGGCGGTGCGGGCGAGGCCGACCACGAGCGCGTCGTTGTACCCGCGCAGATAGCCGAGGCCGGCGCCGGGCGTGTCCACGACCACAATCCTATAACGCAACAGCGTTGCTAAACTGCCCGGCATGGAGGACCTCACCGCGGTTCGCCGCTGGACCGCGCTGCTGGCCCTGTCGCTGGGCGGCTTCGGCATCGGCCTCACCGAGTTCGTGGCCATGGGCCTGCTGCCGGACATTTCCCAGGATTTACTGCCGCAGTTGTACTCCCAGTCGCCCGCGAAGGCGGTCGCGCACGGCGGGTGGATGATCACCGCCTACGCGCTCGGGGTGGTGGTGGGCGCGCCGACGATCGCCGCCCTGACCGCGCGGCTGCCCCGCAAGACGCTGGTGGTGGGGCTGCTGGGGCTGTTCACGTTCGGTACCGTCGCATCGGCTCTTGCTCCTGGCTTCTGGCTGGTTCTGGTGGCCCGCTTCGTCGCCGCCCTGCCGCACGGCGCCTACTTCGGCGCGGCCGGGCTGCTCGCCGCGTCGATCATCGGCCCGGGCAGCCAGGCCAAGGGGTTCGCGGCGGTGCTCGGCGGGCTGACCGCCGCCAACGTGGTCGGTGTGCCGCTGATCACCCGGCTCGGGCAGGCGGCCGGCTGGCGCCCGGCGTATCTCGCGATCGCCGCGATGTTCGCCGCCACGCTCGTGTTCGTGGCGCTCACCGTGCCGAAGGCGCCCGCCGACCCGGCCGGGTCGCCCCGCGCCGAGCTGGGCGCGTTCCGCAGCCCGCAGGTCTGGCTGGTCGCGGTCACCGCCGCGGTCGGCTTCGGCGGCTTCTTCGCCATCGACAGCTACATCGCCCCGGTCACCACGCACGTCGCCCACCTGCCCGAGGGCGCGGTGCCGTGGGTCCTGGTGGCGGTCGGCCTGGGCATGACGGCCGGCAACGCGCTGGGCGGCTGGGCCTCCGACCGTAACCTGCGCCGCAGCCTGCTGGGCGGGTTCGTGGTGTTCATCGCGGCCATGGCGGCGTTCGCGGTGCTGGCCCACAACCGCTACGGCCTCTTCGCCGGCGCGTTCCTCATCGGCGCGGCCGGGCTGTTCCTCGGCCCGGCCATGCAGTCGCGGCTGATCGGCGTCGCCCCCGGCGCGCAGCTCATGGGCGCCGCGGTGAACCAGTCGGCGATGAACATCGCCAACAGCCTGGGCGCGGCCCTCGGCGGCGCGGTGATCGCGGCCGGCTGGGGCTACGTGGCGCCGAGCTGGGTCGGCGCGGCCCTCGGTGTGGCCGGCTTCGCCCTCGTCGGCCTGAGTTACGGCTTGGAGTCTTTTTGTCGTACCCCGGCGCTAGTCTCCCGGCATGCTCACACGGGGGGATGACGCAATGGCCGGACGGGGCGGAACGGGCCGAGGACGATGCCGCGGCCGGCGCCGCCCCGCACGGCGAACTGGGTGCCGACGCGCAGTGCCCGGCCGGCGATGTGGACCGGGCGGCGCACCTCGTAGATCGACGAGAACGGCGGCTCGAAGTAGCAGCTGTCGCCCTGCCGCGGTATGTGGTACCACAGCTCCCCGGCCTGCACTCCGGCCTCCACCTGCGCCTGGATCGCGAGCGTCGCGGCCGGGTCCGGGTCGGTGCGCCACATGTCGGCCACCGCCCGCCGGGCGCGCGGGTCGCGCTGCCACTCCGCCAGCGTCGCCCGGTCGGTCATGCACCACACGTCGAAGCGGGGACCGGCCAGCAGCGACGGCATCGCGGCCAGCTGCCCGACGCGAAACCACAGCTCCAGCGCGCGGCGCAGGTGCTGCTCGATGAGCTCGTGCAGCCCGGCGTGGTGGCGGCCGGTGCGCAGCCCGGCGGCGTAGTCCACGGCCGCGCCCGCCTCCGCCGTGTCCTGGCGCAGCCGGTTGACCGCGGACTCGTGCTGCGGCGGCACGCCGGGGCGCACGAGCGCGTGCAGGGCCACCTCGGCGTGCTCGCGGACCGGCGCGACGGCGGCCTGCATGGCGGCGAGGTGCTCGGGCGGGCAGGCGTCCGTCTCGGCCCACGCCGGCAGCGGCGCGGGGAGCATGATGTGCATCGCGACGTCGTATTCGGGATTCGCCCGAGCCTGCCGGGCCCGCGAGACCCACTCGCCGACCGCGGCCAGCCACGCCGCCGCCTGGTCGAAGGTCACCGCCGGCACAAACCCGGCGGTCCCCGGCCGGGCCGCGTAGTCCGCGTCGAGGAGGGTCTCGCCGAGCGTCTGCAGGACAAACGCGTTCCAGGCGGCGAGCAGCTGGCTGCCGGCCGCGACCGGCGCGCTCCAGACCGACGGGAGCCGCTCGCGCAGCTCGTCGGCGGCGAGGATCTCGTCGTAGGCGACCCGCCCGGCCGCACGCAGCGCCTCCAGGTAGGCGGCGTCGCGCTCGCCGGACAGCCCGGCCCGTAGCCGGGTCAGGAAGCCGGGAGCGCCGTGATCCACCACGGCCACAGGGTAAGGCGACCGGTCCAGTCCGCCGGGCCGGCGCGGCCGGCGGCCCCGGGTTGCCGGCCTGCGCGGGTGGCGGGGCGGCCCCGGTCGACTGCGGGTGCGGGTGGTGCGGGCGCCTTGGGTTGACCGGCCTGTTGCGGGTGGCGCGGTGGCCGTGGGTCAGACGGCCCGGGCGGGCGGTGCCGCGACCTCGGCGAGGTCGCCCATGTCGACGCCCGCCTGGGCCAGCAGCTCGGCGACCCGGCCGATGGTCAGGTAGTCGACGATGTTGTCGCGGTGGATGAGGCGGTACCATCGACCGCCGCTGGGATGCCGCACGACCTCGACGCGCCAGTCGCCGCCGGGCGTCTGCATCGCGCCGATGACCTTCACGCAGCGAGGCTAACCCGCCCCTTGACCTGCGCAAAGACGAGATCCACAACTACACCGGTGTAGTTCGCGCGGCTTCCGGCCGGCGGGGCGAAGTCAGTCAGGCGCCCCGAGCGCGTCACGCCGCCGTCGACATGCACATCGGCGGTGGCCGCCCCGACCTCACCGCCGTCCCGCTGCACGGCGTCGAACCGGGTCACGTCGTCGTGGCCACCCCGGGCCGCGGACCGCGGCCGGCTGGTGGCCGCGTTCCGCACGTCGGCCCGGGACTGCCTCCGCAGTTAGGCCGTGTTTCGGCGTCAGACGCGCACGGCCACGGCGTGGAAGCGGTGGGGCGGGTCGTCGTAGCTCCGTCAGCCGCGCACGGCGACGGCGTGGAAGCGGTGCGGCGGGTCGTCGTAGCTCCGTCAGGCGCGCACGGCCACGGCGTGGAAGCGGTGCGGCGGGTCGTCGTAGCTCGTCAGGCGCCAGCCGGCGCGGGCGGTCGCGGCGCGCAGGACGGGCTCGGCGAGGGGCTCGTCGGGGCGCAGCGGGCGGCCGTGGCGGGCGGCGAGGGCAGCGCGGCCGGAGGGGTGGAACAGCACCAGCCGGCCGCCGGGGCGGGTGATCCGGGCGAGCTCGGCCAGGCCTGCGTCCACGTCCGGCAGGTGGTTGACCAGGCCCGCGGCGAACACGGCGTCGACGCTGCCGCCGGCCAGGGGCAGGCGGCGGGCATCGGCGAGCAGCAACGCCGCGGCGCAGGTGCCGGCGCGGTCCCGGGCGGCGGCGAGCATCTGCGGCGTGAGGTCGATGCCGATGACGGTACCGTCCGGGCCGACCGCGCCGCGCAGCGCCGGCAACGCCCGGCCGGTGCCGCAGCCGACGTCCGCGACGACGCCGCCGGGCGCGAGGCCGGCGTCGGCGACGGCGGCCGCATAGGCGGGCAGGTCGTCGCCGAACCTGGTGTCCCAGGTGGCGGCGCGGGCGGCGAAGAACGCCTGCGATTCCGAGCGGTACCACGACTCGCCGGCCGCGAGCGCCGGGTTGAGGTGGCGCAGCACCGGCCAGGCCGGGTCGTGCAGGTCGACCACGGCGTCGGCCCGGTCGCCGGCGTATCCGCCCGGCGACGGAACCCCCGGCATCGGGCCGCCCGACGCCGGGCCGGCCGGCGCGGTGCGGACCCAGACGGTCAGGTGCCACTCCCCGGCCGGCAGCCGATCGATCCAGCCGGCGCCGTCGGCGACAACCACCGCGCCGGGCGGCCGGTCCTCGCCGGAGGTGGCGCAGGCCGCGGCGGGCAGGCGCACGCAGGGCCGGCCCGCGGCCCGCAGCCCGGCGGCGAGCCGATCGGCGAACACGCCGGCGCTGCCGTCGAAGCCGTCGACCGCGACCCGGGCACCGGCGTCGCCGGGCAGCGCGGCGATCAGGTGGGCGAGCACGGTCGACCACCGGTCATGCTGCTCACCGCTGCGCCCGTTCACCCCGTCGCCGACCATGGCTCAATGATGCAGATGCGGCACCGGAAAGGCCAGCCGCCGCCGTGAATGCGGGCCGGAAAGGCGATTCTCCATCGCAGATGCGGACGGTAGGGTGGTCCGCGTGACGGTGTTCCGGATCGGCGAAGCGGCCGAGCTGCTCGGGGTCAGCGCGGACACGGTCCGGCGGTGGATCGACGCCGGCCGGCTGCCGGCGGCCCGCGACGAGCACGGCCACCGCACGATCGACGGTGCCGAGCTGGCCGCGTTCGTCCGGGGCCAGGGCAGCGAGCCCGACGAGCGCTCCGAGATGTCCTCGGCGCGCAACCGGCTGCGCGGCATCGTCACCGCCGTGGTGAAGGACACCGTCATGGCGCAGGTCGACATCCAGGCCGGGCCGTTCCGGCTGGTGTCGCTGATGAGCCGGGAGGCGGTCGACGAGCTCGGCCTGCAGGTCGGTTCGGTTGCGGTGGCCGTGATCAAGTCGACCACGGTCATGGTGGAACGCGCCACGCCGCCCGTGGCGCATCGAGGGAGGATCACAACGTGAAAGCCCATCGCCTGCGCGTCTCCATGATCGCCGTGGTGGCCGGTGCCCTCGTGGCCCTGACCGGCTGCGGCGGCAACGACACCGCCACGACCAGCCCGACCGGGGCCGCCGCGAGCGGCAGCGCCACCTCCACCGGCGTCACCGGCACGGTGAACGTCTTCGCCGCAGCGTCGCTGACCGAGTCGTTCACCAAGATCGGCAAGGACTTCGAGGCGGCGAACCCGGGCTCCACGGTCAAGTTCAACTTCGCCGGCAGCTCGGCCCTGGCCACCCAGATCAACCAGGGCGCCCCGGCCGACGTGTTCGCCTCCGCCGCCCCGGCCAACATGAAGACCGTCACCGACTCCGGCAACGGCGACGGCACCCCGACCACCTTCGTGAAGAACCAGCTGGTCATCGCCGTGCCGAAGGGCAACCCGAAGGGCATCAAGGGCCTGGCCGACCTGATCAAGCCCGGGGTGAAGGTCGCCCTGTGCGCCGAGCAGGTCCCGTGCGGGGCGGCGGCGAAGAAGGCGCTCGACACGGCGGGCGTCAAGCTGACCCCGGTGACCCTGGAGCAGGACGTGAAGGCCGCCCTGTCCAAGGTGAAGCTCGGCGAGGTCGACGCCGCGCTGGTCTACCGCACCGACGCCAAGGCCGCCGCGGGCGACGTCGAGGGCGTCGAGTTCGGCGAGTCGGCCAACGCGATCAACGACTACCCGATCGTGGCGCTCAAGAACGCGAAGAACGCCGCCGGCGCGAAGGCCTTCGTCGCCTACGTGCTGTCCGACAAGGGCAAGGCCGTGCTCACCGAGGCCGGCTTCCAGGCACCCTGACCGTGACGGACACCGATCGGAACGCGGCGGCCCGGCCGGAAGCCGGGCCGCCGCGGCGCAAACGGCTCGGGCAGCGGGCACCCGCCGGCCTGCTCGTGCCCGCCGCGCTGGGCCTGCTGTTCCTGGTCCTGCCGCTGGCCGGGCTGCTGGTCCGCGCGCCGTGGACTACGCTGCCGCAGCGGCTGACCGACCCGGCGGTGCTCACCGCCCTGCGCCTGTCGCTGCAGTGCGCCACCCTGGCGACGGCGATCTGCCTGGTCTTCGGCGTGCCGCTGGCCTGGCTGCTGGCCCGGGTCGAGTTCCCGGGCCAGCGGCTGGTCCGCGCGCTCATCACCGTCCCGCTCGTGCTGCCCCCGGTCGTCGGCGGCATCGCGCTGCTGCTGGTGTTCGGCCGCCGCGGGCTGCTGGGTGAGTGGCTCGACCGTACCACCGGGATCACGCTGCCCTTCACCACCACCGGCGTCGTGCTCGCCGAGGCGTTCGTGGCCATGCCGTTCCTCGTTATCGCCGTCGAGGGCGCCCTGCGCGCCGCCGACCGCCGCTACGAGGAGGCCGCCGCCACCCTCGGCGCCGGCCGCTGGACGACGTTCACCCACGTGACGCTGCCCCTGGTCGCGCCGGGCATCGCCGCCGGCGCCGTGCTGGGCTGGGCCCGCGCGCTGGGCGAGTTCGGCGCCACGATCACCTTCGCCGGCAACTTCCCCGGCGTCACCCAGACCATGCCGCTGGCCGTCTACCAGACCATGGAGGGCGGCGACCTCGACGGCGCCGTGGTGCTGAGCCTCGTGCTGCTCATCGTGTCCGTGGCCGTCCTGGCCGGGCTGCGCGAGCGCTGGATCACCGCCGCGTGACCGCCCCGCCGCCGGACGCCCCCCCACCTCCGCACGCGCCACCTCCGCACGCGCCACCTCCGCACGCGCCGCCTCCGCACGCGCCGCCGCCGGACGCGCCGCTGCTGGACGCGCGCCTGGTCGTCGACCGCGGCGGCTTCCGCCTCGACATCGCCCTGCGCATCGCCGCCGGTGAGGTCGTCGCGCTGCTCGGGCCCAACGGCGCCGGCAAGACCACCGCGCTGCGGGCCCTCGCCGGCCTGCAGCCGCTCGGCGACGGCCACGCCACCCTCGCCGGCAGCGACCTGGACCGCCCGGCCCGCCGCACGTGGATCCCGCCCGAGCGCCGCCCGATCGGCGTCGTCTTCCAGGACTACCTGCTGTTCCCGCACCTGACCGCCCTGGACAACGTCGCCTTCGGCCCCCGCCGGCACGGCCTGGACCGGCGGGCCGCCCGGGCCCGGGCCGAGACCTGGCTCGCCCGCGTCGGCCTCGCCGAGCACGCCCGCCGCAAGCCCCGCCAACTGTCCGGCGGCCAGGCCCAGCGGGTCGCCCTGGCCCGCGCCCTGGCCGTCGACCCCACCCTGCTGCTGCTCGACGAGCCGCTCGCCGCCCTGGACGCCCGCACCCGGCTGGACACCCGCGCCGAACTGCACCGCCACCTCGCCGGCCACCCGGGCGCGACGCTGCTCGTCACCCACGACCCGCTCGACGCCCTCGTGCTCGCCGACCGGCTCGTCATCATCGAGGACGGCCGCGTCGTGCAGGACGGCGACGCCGCCGCCGTCACCGCCCGCCCCCGCACGGACTACGTCGCCCGCCTCGTCGGCCTCAACCTCTACCGCGGCCGCGCCGACGGCACCGCCGTCCACCTGGCCGGCGGTTTCACGCTCACCTGCGACGACCGCCTGCACGGCGACGCCTTCGTGGTCTTCCGCCCGGCCGCGGTCGCGCTGCACCCCGACCGCCCCGACGGCAGCCCCCGCAACACCTGGCCGGCCACCATCGCCGGCATCCAGCCCAACGGCGACAACCTGCGCGTGCAGCTCGACGGCCCGATCAGCGCCGCCGCCGACATCACCCCGGCCGCCGCCGCCCAGCTGCGCCTCGCTCCGGGCCAGCCGGTGTGGGCCGCGGTCAAGGCCACCGAGACCCACGCCTACCCCGCCTGAGGCCGCCACCCCGCCCGCAGTCACGGCCGCCGAGGCCCACGCCACCCCGCCTGACGCCGCTGCCCCGAGCGCGGTCAAGGCCGCCGCGGCCCACGCCACCCCGCCTGACGCCGCTGCCCCGGGCGCGGTCAAGGCCGCCGGGGCCTACGCCTGCCCCCGGCTGCGGCCGCCGCCCCGGGCGCGTGCAATGCTGGCCGCGTGACCGGCTTTCGGCCCGATCTGTATCGCGGTACCGCCGGCTACTACGACCGCTTCCGGCTGCCCTACCCCGACGGGATGGTCGCCGACCTCGCCCGCCGCGCCGCACCGTCGGGCCGCGGGCGGCTGCTCGACCTGGCGTGCGGCACCGGCCAGCTCGCGTTCCCGCTGCGCCGCTGGTTCGCCGAGACGTGGGCGGTCGACGCCGAGCCGGACATGACCGACGTGGTCCGCGCCAAGGCGGCCGCCGCCGGCGCGGCCGACGTCCGCCCGGTCACCGCCGCCGCGGAGGAGCTCGACGCCGCCCCGGAGAGCTTCGAACTGATCGTCATCGGCAACGCCTTCCACCGCCTCCGCCGCGCCGCGGTCGCCGAGCGCGCCCACGCCTGGCTCAGCCCCGGCGGCCACTTGGCGCTGTGCTGGTCGACCTCGCCGTGGGCCGGCCCCGCGGACTGGCAGCGGACCCTCGACCGCCTGCTGCGCCGGTGGCAGCACACCCTGGGCGCTGGCGGCCGCGTCCCACCGGGCTGGGAGCGCGACCGCCAGCAGGACCCGGACCACGAGCTGCTGTCCCGGGCCGGCTTCGAGCTCGCCGGCCGCCATGAGTTCACGGCCGAGCACCGCTGGACGATCCCGGACCTCGCCGGACACATCCGGTCGACCTCGTTCCTCCCGCCGCCGGTGCTCGCCGGCCACGCCGCCGACTTCGACGCCGACCTCGCCGCCGAGCTCGGCCGGCACAGCATCGACGGCCACCTCACCGAGACGGTCGGCTTCGCCTACGACCTGGCCCGCAAGCCAACTTCCACCTGACTGACACCCACCACGCGGTGCGGGATGCCACCGACTGCGGACGGTGCGGATGTCGCACCCGCCGGGCGCACAACCTCCGATCCGCGCGGCCGGGCCGGATGAAAGTCTCCGTGATCATGATGCTCGCGCTGACCGCACACCGGGTTTGCCATGATCCCGGAGACTTGTGGTACACGGGGGTACATCAGCACTCCGTGATCATGAAAAACCGTTGGTGTCGATGCCGGGTGCGCATGATCGCGGAGACTTCCGGTCGCTGCCCCGTGCCCCGCGGCGCACAGCTGCTCGACGGTCAGCCGCACCGGGCGGCGGTCGGGCCCGGAGCAACAAGAAGCAGCGGGCGGGTTACGGCTTGATGCGGGCGGGGGTCGCATGGCCAAGAGCGACCGGCAGCAAGGGCACGGGGCTTGATGCGGCAGGGTCGTGGGGGCGAAAGAGATCGGAGACGGCGGGCACCAGGGCGGTGCCGCGGACGCGGTCAAGCCGGACGCGGCGCCCCGGGGGCGGTGATGTCGGGGGGCGGGGCGGGGTCAGGTGTGGTCGGTGGGGCGGATCGGGACGACGAGGTAGCGCAGGTTGGCGGTTGCGGTGGTCAGCTCCGTGGCGCGCAGGGCGGGCTGGATGCGGAGCTGGACGGGGTCGCCGGGGAAGGCGTGCAAGGCGTCGGACAGGAGGCGGGTCTGGTAGGAGCGGGTTGCCTGGCCCATGCGGATCGCGGCCTTCACCGTCTCCTCGGACTCGCCGCGCAGGGGGTCGGCGGCGCGGACCAGCAGGGCGCCGTCGATCGACTGCAGGGTCACGCGGCCCTGGTCTCCCGCGTACGCGGTGGCGCGGTCGACGGCGTGGGCCAGGGCGTCGGCGTCGACCTCGGCGATGCACTCCGGGGTGGTGTCGAGCAGGCGGTCGAGTTGGGCGTCGGGGAACGTGTCGCCCAGGGTCGGCGTGGTGACGCTGCCGCCGGGCCAGGACAGGGCGAACAGCTCCGGCGCGACGTGCAGGGCGACGGCGTCGGCGCGGCCCAGGACCGGGGCGATCCGGGCCAGGAGGCTCGCGGGGACCAGGGTCTCGAACCGAGCCGGGACCTCGAACCCAGCCGGGACCTCGAACCGAGCCGAGACCTCGAACCCAGCCGGGGCCTCGACCCGAGACCGGGCCTCGAACCGAGCCGGGGCCGCGAGCTGAGACGGAGCGGGCAGCGGAGGCGGGGCGGCCGGTGGGAGAGGGGCGTGCAGCGGGACGGTGGCGGTGGCCAGGCGGTAGCGGTCGGTGGCGAGCAGCGACAGGCGGCCGCCGGCGGCGCGCAGGCGGACGCCGGTGAAGATGGGGAGGGCGTGCTCGCGGGAGGCGGCGCCGGCGACCGCGGCCGCGGCGGTGCGCAGGGCGGGGCCCGGGGCGTGGGCGGACTCCGGGGGCAGGGTGGCTGGTGCGGGCCAGGCGTCGGGCAGCGTGGGCAGGGCGAACCTGGCGCCTGGGACGCGCACGGCCAGGCGGCCGCCCTCGCCAACGAGACGGGCCTCGGGCGGGTCCAGGCCGGCCAGGGTGTCGGCCAGGCCGCGGCGGGAGACCAGGGCCTCGCCGGGGTCGTGGACCGTGGCCGGGACGTGCAGCCGGACCACGAGCGCGCCGTCGGTGGCGGTCAGGGCCAGGCCGGTCTCGTCGGCGCACAGTCGCACGGCCGCGTGGACGGGCTGCGGGGACCGGCCGGTGAGCAGGCGGACCAGGAGCGCGGCGGCCTCGGCGAGGAGGCGGACCGGGGCGGTGACGTCGAGAGCGCGGGTCATGGGAGGAACATAGCGAGGGGGTACGACAAAACGGTGCCGGTCAATGCGGCAGGGGACGGAAGGCACGCAGGCGGAGGCTGTTGGTCACCACGAAGACGGACGACAAGGCCATCGCGGCGCCGGCGATCATCGGGTTGAGCAGGCCGGCGGCGGCGACGGGGAGGGCGGCGACGTTGTAGGCGAAGGCCCAGAACAGGTTGCCGCGGATCGTGCCGAGGGTGGCCCGGGCCAGCCGGATGGCGTCCGCGGCGGCGAGCAGATCCGGGCGTACCAACGTCAGGTCGGCGGCCTCGATCGCCGCGTCGGTGCCGGTGCCCATGGCCAGGCCCAGATCGGCCTGGGCCAGCGCCGCGGCGTCGTTGACCCCGTCGCCCACCATCGCGACCACCCGGCCCTGGGCCTGCAGCCGGCGGACCGCATCGACCTTGCCTTCGGGCAGTACCCCCGCGATGACCTCGGCGATGCCCACCTCGTCGGCGACCGCCCGGGCCACCGCCGGTGTGTCGCCGGTGAGCAGGATCGGGGTCAGGCCCAGGGCGCTCAGCCGCGACACCGCCGATGCGCTGGTCGGCTTGACCGCGTCGGCGACCGTGAGCGAGCCGCGCACGGCGCCGTCCCAGCCGACGAGGATGCCGTCGTCGTCCTGCGCGTCGATCCCGTTTTCGCGCAGCAGCTGGGCGCGGCCGACGATGATTTTGCGGCCGTCGACCTCGCCGCGCACGCCGAGGCCGGGCACGCCGGAGAATCCGGCGACCGGCGGCAGCGGGCCGAAGCGCGCCTCGGCGGCCTGGGCGACCGCCCGGCCGACCGGGTGCTCGGAGGCGTGCTCGACCGCGCCGGCCAGGCGCAGCAGCTCGTCGGGGTCCTGGCCGTCGCGGGGAGTCACCGTGCGCAGCGCGAGCCGACCGGTCGTGACCGTGCCGGTCTTGTCGAGCAGGATCGTGTCGGCCCGGCGGGTGGATTCGAGCACCTCCGGGCCCTTGATCAGCACGCCGAGCTGGGCGCCGCGGCCGGTGCCGACCAGCAGCGCGGTCGGCGTGGCCAGGCCGAGCGCGCACGGGCAGGCGATGATGAGCACGGCGACCGCCGTCGTGAATGCCGCGGTGGTACCGTCCCCAGCCGCCAAATGGTAACCGAGCGTGGCCACGGCGAGCACGACGACGATCGGGACGAAGACGCCGGAGATGCGGTCGGCGAGGCGCTGCACGGCGGCCTTGCCGCTCTGCGCCTGCCGGACGAGCTCGCCGATGCGGGCCAGCTGCGTGTCGGCGCCGACCCGGGTGGCCCGCACGATCAGGCGGCCGCCCGCGTTGACGGTCGCGCCGGTGACCGCGGCGCCGGGGGCGACCTCGACCGGGATGGACTCGCCGGTGAGCAGGCTCGCGTCGACGGCCGAGCTGCCCTCCTCGACGACGCCGTCGGTGGCGATCTTCTCCCCCGGCCGCACGACGAAACGGTCGCCGACGCTCAGCTGGGCGATCGGCACGCGGCGCTCGGTGCCGTCGCGGAGCACGGTGACGTCCTTGGCGCCCAGCTCCAGCACCATGCGCAGGGCGGCGCCGGCGCGGCGCTTGGCGCGGGCCTCGAAGTAGCGCCCGGCCAGCAGGAACAGGGTCACGCCGGCGGCGGCCTCGAGGTAGATGTCGCCGCTGCCGTCGGTGCGCTCGACGGCGAACGTGAACGGGTGGGTCATGCCGGGCTCGCCGGCGGTACCGAGGAAGAGGGCCCACAGCGACCAGCCGAAGGCCGCGAGGGTCCCCATCGACACCAGGGTGTCCATGGTGGCGGCCGCGTGCCGGAGGTTGACGGCGGCGGCGCGGTGGAACGGCCAGCCGCCGTAGACCACCACCGGGGCGGCCAGGGTCAGCGACGCCCACTGCCAGTAGTCGAACTGCCACGCGGGCACCATGGCCAGGAGGATGACCGGCACGCTCAGTACCGCGGAAACCCACAGCCGGGTGCGCAACGTCTCGAGCTCGTCCCGCGGCGCGGGCTCGGACGGCGGGGCAGGGACGGTGGCGGTGTAGCCGGTCCGCTCCACCGTGGCGACGAGGTCGCCCGGCGTGATCGTCGCCGGATACTCGACGTTGGCGCGCTCGGTGGCGTAGTTGACGGTCGCGGTGACGCCGTCCATCCGGTTGAGCTTCTTCTCGATGCGCATCGCGCACGAGGCGCAGGTCATGCCCCCGATGGACAGCTCGATCCGCCTGGTGGCGGGCGGTGTCATGTCAGGCCGCGATCGCGTATCCGGCCTCGTCGACCGCGGCGCGCACCGACTCCGGGTCGAGGGGCCGGTCGCTGGTCACGGCAACCTCGCCGGTGGTCAGGTCGACGTGGACGTCGCTCACGCCCTCCAGGCGCCCGACCTCCTCGCTGACCGCACTCACGCAGTGCGAGCAGGTCATGCCGGTCACGGTGTACGTCGTCAGCATCGCGGCTCCCTCGTCTACCCCCTAGGGGTACCAAATCTACCTCACAATAAACCCCCACCGGGTATGAAGGTCAAGCATGGCGAACGTCACTGGTTGAGGTCACCCGGAACTGTTCGTGTCAGGCGTACGTCAGTCGATGGGCACGATCTGCGCCGGGCCCCATCATTGGCGCATGTTCGGACGCTTCCGGCACCAGCCCGCCGAGCCCGACGGGCCGCCCGACCTGCTCGCGCTGCCGCCGGTGCCGGTGGGGCACCCACTGGGGCTGGCCGCCGTGCCGCCCGACCTGCTCGGCGCGTACCTGCGCCACCCGGTCACGTCGATCGGCGCCCTCGACCTGCTCGGCCCGGAGGCGACCGGGTTCGTCGGCGACGCCATCCGCCGCCGCCTGCGCGAGGGCGGCGTCGGCGGGCCGGGCCTGGAGCCGGGCGAGCTCGTCGCCGGGCAGAACGCGGCCCGGATCGCCCGGATGCGCGCGCAGGGCATCCCGGAGGAGAACATCCGCCAGATCCAGGCGATGGCCGCGGCGAAGGCCGCCGAGCGCCAGGCCTCGGGCTGGACGGTCCGGTTCGCCAACGACACCTACGCCTCGGTGCAGCCGCAGCGGCACGGCCCGGAGGCCACCGGGTTCCAGTCGATGCAGCACCGGTACCGCCACCAGTACTCCCGCACGGAGTCCGAGGAGCGGGGGGAAAGCCTGTTCGCGTTCGCGATCCAGCAGGTGCGCAACGCGCCCTACGAGTCGTACCACGACGGCGGCACGCTGACCGCGGGCGGCCGCGGCCTCGACGTGACGGTCCAGTCGGCCGGCCTGCGGTCCAACCACTTCGTCGAGATCCTGGCCGGCCTGGGCGCCGTGACCCTGCGCGTGCTCGGCGCTTAGCGGGGGCTATCCGGTGGGGACGCGGAAGGTCCGCACGAACGCCTCCGGGCCCCGCTGCCAGGTGTGGAGGGTACGGTCGGCGAAGGTGCGTGCGGTCTCGCAGACCTCGTCCAGCGGGTCGAGCTGGGCCAGGGTCTCGGGCCGCTCCAGCCCGGCGGCGATCCGGGCGGACAGGCCCTGCCGGGCCAGTCGCAGCAGCCCGCGGGCCAGGTCGCGCACCAGGTACGGCCCGACGGTGGCGCGCAGGCCCTTGACCGCCACGTCGACCGCGGCCAGGTCGAGCTCGTCCGCGGTCAGGCCGCCGAGCAGCTCCCCCGCGGCGGCCCGGGCGCCCGGGTCGTAGACGAGGCCGGCCCACAGCGCCGCGCCGGCGCCGAACCACGGCCACGGCGGCGCGTCGGACAGCCGGGTCTCCAGCGTCCGGCGGACCCGCACGTGCGGCCAGACCTGGCTCAGATGCAGCTCCCAGTCGGCCTCGGTCGGATAGCTGCCGTCGCCGAAGCCCTCCCGCATCGCCCGCCGGAACGGGATGGCCGGGGCGGCCACGTGCGAGCCGCCGACCAGCCGGTAGATCATCGGCAGCCGCGCGGCCCAGTCGACCAGGTCGTCAACGCCCGCACCGGCGTCGAGGGCGACGCTGAGCACGCCGCAGCGGCGCGGGTCGAAGCGGCGCCAGTACTGCATCCGCCGGGACAGCACGCCGGTCTCCGCGCCTGCGGCCACCGGCGAGTTGACGAACAGCGCGGCGACGACCGGCGCGGCCCGCACCAGCAGCCGCAGCTTCTCCATCAGGTCGCCGTCGCCGACGTAGTCCAGCGTGGTCTGCGCCGACAGGATCAGGCCCATCACCTCGTCGGCGTGCCCGCCGTCGGGGCCGAGCTCGCGGAAGTAGTCGCGCATGACCCGCACCCGCGGCTTCGGGTTCCACGCGATGTCCTGCGCGGCGGCGAACGGCACGATCCCGCCCGTGATCAGCGCGAGCCCGTGCCGGGCGCCGACGGCGGCCGCGTCGAGCAGGTTCTCGCGCACGTCGGCGACGGCGGCGGCCACGGTCGGCAGGGCCGCCGAGGAGTACTCCAGCGCTCCCCCGGTCTCCAGCGTGAACGTGCCGCCGCCGGGCACCGCGGCGCCGACCGTGTAGGCGCCGTCGAGCACCGGGATCGCGGCGTCGGCCCGGACCAGGCCGTCGAGCAGCGCCAAGGCCTGCGGATAGGTCGCGTTGCGACGGGTCTCCAGGTCGATCAGCCCGACCTCGACCTCCAGGCCGATCGCCTCGGACCGGCCGGGCGGCGCGGTGAAGATGCGCCGCAGGTCCAGGGCCCGCAACGTGTCCGTGTCCGCCACCCCGGCCTCCTCGACAGGCGCGTTACCGCGGGCAATCGTACGCCGCCGCACAGTGAGGAAACTGTCCGCCCGCGGTCAGTGCAGTGGTGGGAGGCGTTGCGGCCGGCCCAGCACGTCCGCGAACAGGTCGCCGCGCTCGGCGAGGCGGGCGCCGATCGTGCGGATCGTGAACCCGTCGGGCCGCAGCCCCGGGTCGTCGAGCTCGTCCCAGTCGATCGGCGCCGAGACCGGGGCACCGGCCGCCGGCCGCGGGCTGTACGGCGCGACGAGCGTCTTGTTCACCGCGTTCTGCGTGAAGTCCAGCCGGGCGAGGCCGGCCCGCCCGGAGCGTTCCCAGGCCCAGCTGACCAGGTCGGGCACGACCGCGCCGATCGACCGGGAGAGCCGCTCCACCCACGCCCGGGTCTCGGCGAACGTGGGCCCGCGCTCGACCGGCACCCAGATCTGGATGCCCCGCCGCCCGGTCACCTTGGCCCGCGCGGCGACGCCGAGATGCTCGAACGCGGTGCGGTGCAGCCGGGCGAGCGCGAGCAGGTCCGCCCACGCCGTGTCCGGCCCCGGGTCGAGGTCGACCAGCGCGTACGTCGGCAGCTCGGGCCGATCGGTCAGCGACGTCCACGGATGCCATTCCAGCCCGCCGAAGTTCACCGCCCAGACCAGCGCCGCCGGCTCGTCCGCGACCAGGTACTCGGTCCCCGACTCCGGCTCCCGCCACCGGGGCAGCCACCCGGGCGCGTGCCCCGGCAGCGCCTTCTGCCAGAACCCGGCCGCGTCGGAGCCGTTGGGGAAGCGGTGCAGGTTGAGCGCGCGCCCCTGCAGATAGGGCAGGACGGTCGGGGCGATCTGCGCGGTGTACCGCAGAATCTCCCGCTTCGTCACCGGCGGGCGGCCCGGGAACAGCACCTTGTCGAGGTTGGTGACCCGCAGCTCACGGCCGAAGACGTGCCACCGCCCCGATGAGCCGAGCTTGTCCAGCTCGGCAAGCTCGTCATCATCGGCCGCCGGGCCGTCCGCTGTGTGACTTGCCGCTTTGAGGGGTACCGCCGCTTCGGCCGCCGGCAGGTCCGAACGCCACATCAGCTCGGGGTCGTCCCGCACCTCGTCGCTGGACCGTCCACTGAGGACAGAGAGCGGCAGCGCGGCCGGATCGAAGCCGGGGACGGCATACTCGTCGCGCTTGTGCATGAGCAGCCAGTCGTCGTTGCGGGTACGCACGATGACGAACTGCCCGCGCAGCTTCTCCCCGCGCAGCTCGATGTGCAGCTCCCCGGCGGCGAGCGCGGCCGCCGGGTCCGGGTCCTTGTACGGCACCCACGTCCCGGCATCCCACACGATCACGTCCCCGCCGCCGTACTTGCCGGCCGGGATGATCCCTTCGAAGTCGACATACTCCATCGGGTGGTCCTCGACCCGGAACGCCGCCCGGCGCACCTTCGGGTCCAGCGAGGGCCCCTTCGGCACCGCCCAGCTCACGAGCGCGCCGTCCACCTCGACGCGAAAGTCGTAGTGCAGCCGCCGCGCCCGATGCAACTGCACGACGAAGCGGCGCGGGGGCGGCTCCGGTCGCGAATCGGCCACCAGCCCAGTCAATCCCGCCCCGCCCGCCCCGGCAACCGAATGCCCCAATCCCACCCCACTCCCCCGCCACCCAGCCGGCCCGCCGGCGACCGCGATCTCGGCCTGCACGTCCAGGCCCGCACGCCGAACGCGATCCGCGTTCAGGTCCACACGGCCGGCGCCGCACGCCGCGGAGCACGGCGCAGCGACCGGAAGTCTCCGCGATCATGCGCAACCCGGCACCGACACCAACGGTTTTTCATGATCACGGAGCGCTGATGTACCCCCGTGTACCACAAGTCTCCGGGATCATGGCAAACCCGCGGTGCGGCCACGGCGGGCATCATGATCACGGAGACATACGTCCGCCCCGGCTACGCCGATCGGATATTCGCTCGGGGACCGCGACGCGGGCGCGAGCCCCACGCGCCCAGGCCCAGGCACGCCGGCGGGACGCTCGGCGCGCGAGCCCCAGGCGCGCCGCGAGCCCAAGCGGCGCGAGGCCCAAGCGGCGCGAGGCCCAAGCGCGCAAGCCCAGGCACGCGGGCGGGACGCCCGGCCGCGCGAGCCCCAGACGCCGCGCGAACCCGAGCGGCGCGAACCCGAGCGGCGCGAACCCGAGCGGCGCGAACCCGAGCGGCGCGAACCCGAGCGGCGCGAACCCGAGCGGCGCGAACCCGAGAGCGGCGCGAACCCGAGAGCGGGAGCGGGTCAGGCGGGGGTGGAGCGGCGTGAGGCGGTTTCGGCGCGGACCGGGCTGGCGCGGCTGCTGCGGATCAAGGTGCGCAGGGCGATGGCGGCGGACGGGGCCAGGTCGGTGGCGGCGAGGTCGTCGGCCAGGATGCCCGCGTCGCCGAGGTCGTAGCGGCCGGCCAGGATGGTCACCTCCACGTGGGCGGCGGTGCCGGTGACGTCGGGCAAGGTGCCGTGCCAGTGCTGGTGCAGGCGGTCGGTGAACTCGATGCCGGCCTCCTCGGCCAGGGCGCGGCGGGCCGCCTCCTCGACCTGGGCGCGGCGGGTGGCCTCGATGACCAAGGGGTGGCGGGGGCGGTCGTCGGTGGAGGGCGGGCCGGGCTGCAGGCGGGCGGCCGGGAGGGCCCACTGGCCGGGCTCGAACGGGGCCGACGGCGAGCGGCGGCGCAGCAGGACGGCGCCGGCCGGGTCCACCAGCAGGGCCAGCGCGAGGCGCAGCGGCGGGGCGGTCGGGGACGGCAGGCGGCCGAGGGCGGCGAGCACGCGGTGGCGTAGCAGGGCGTGCTGGCCGCGGCAGCGGGTCGGGGGGCCCTCCGGGACCGGGACGGGCGAGCCGCCGGCGACCAGCTCGCCGGGGCGGAACTGGTCGCGGGTCAGGTCGAGCTCGGTGCCGTCGGGCAGGCGGTTCCAGTAGTGGTGACCGGCGGGCTCCCCGCCGGCGGTCACCCGGCCGTGCAGCAGTTCCCCGCCGAGGACCTCGCGCACGACCAGCGCGGTCGGGCCGCACTGGCCGCGGGACGGGTTGCCGGGGTGCCAGTCGGCGAGGTCGGACGGGTCGCAGGTGTCGGGACCCCAGGAGCGCAGCAGCACGGGGAGCAGCATGGGGGGCATCATGCCGGAGGGGTACGACAAAAAATCGTCATCCCTGGTCGTGCCAGTGCCGGAACAGCGCGAGCTTCTGCCGGGCCCGGGCGTCGACGGCGGCGCCCAGGCCGTTGGTCTCGGTGAAGAAGGCGATCGCCGCGGTCAGGTCGCCGCACTCCTCGATGAGGCGCTCGCGCAGGTCGGAGCCGTCGTAGTACCGGTCCTGGCCGGAGACGCCGATGAGCTTCGCCAGCACCTGCACGACCTCGCCGGCCTCTTCGGCCAGTTTCGCCAGGCCCGGCCAGGTCTTCGAGCCGATCTCGTAGGGACCGGCCGGACCAAACTGATGATCTTCCACGCGCGCAAGAGTAGTCGCGTGGTACGGGCGAGGAAGGTCACGCCTCCGACGGCATCAGGATCCACAGGATCGGGTAGATCAGGATCTGGCTGCCGGGGATGAGCAGCAGCACGAGCACGAACAGCAGCCGGGCCATCCACGGGTCGAGCCCGAAGCGCTGCCCGAGGCCCGCGCACACGCCGCCCAGGACGCGGC
This sequence comes from Dactylosporangium sp. CA-092794, assembly GCF_050948465.1. Lineage (NCBI taxonomy): Bacteria > Bacillati > Actinomycetota > Actinomycetes > Micromonosporales > Micromonosporaceae > Dactylosporangium > Dactylosporangium sp. CA-092794. Next base: position 7,605,660 of record NZ_CP192044.1, read on the forward strand.
CGTGCACCGGCCGGACCAGACCCTGCCGGCGCATCGAGCCGTACACGGATTCCATCGTCTTCTCCATTCACCGTCTCGAACAGGTCCCCGCAAGCATGCGGACGGTGGCGCCCCGGGCGCATCAGGGCACGGCCCTGGCCCGCCCCTGAGAGCCGTCCCGTACGGCCGCGAACCGCTCGATGATGCCGAGGTTGAACCGCTCGTGCCGGACCGGCGCGAAGCCCAGCTCCCGCGCCCAGCGCAGCGGCCGGCGCCGGAAGTGCTCGCCCTGCAGCGGCACGGTCACCGCGTCGACGAGGACCTGCAGGGCGAGCACGGGCGGTACCGTCGAAGGAACATGATCGGCAAGCAGGAGCGTGCCGCCGGGGCGCAGGACCCGGGCCATCTCCGCGATCGCGGCACGCCCGTCCGGGATCGCGCACAGGCCGAAGCTGCACAGCACCGTGTCGAAGGACGCGTCGGGAAACGCGAGCGCCTGCGCGTCGCCGAGCCGCAGGTCGGCGGTAAGGCCCAGGTCGGCGGCGCGGCGGCGGGCCTGCTCCAGCATCGCCGGGCTCCACTCGACGCCGGTCAGCCGGACCCCGGGCGGGTAGTGCGGCAGGTTGAGCCCGGTGCCGACGGCGACCTCGAGGGTGTCCCCGGTGGCCTGGCCGGCGAGCCAGGCCCGGGTGTCGCGGAAGTAGCGCCGCTCGGCGATGCCCATCCGGCGGTCGTAGTCGGCGGCGTGGCGGTCCCAGAGCCGGCGCAGCCGCTGGTGCCGCCGGTCGGTCTCATTGAAGGACATCGAACCAGGATAGGGCGTCAGTCGGGGTCGGTGGCGAGTTTGGCGTGCAGGTGTTCGTCGTAGCGGGCGCCGTCGCCGTAGGTGTAGGCCTCGCGCAGCACGCCCTCCAGGGGGAAGCCGGCGCCGTGGGCGACCCGGCAGGAGGGCGGGTTGGCCACCGCGTGGGCCAGCTCGATGCGGTGCACGCCGACCACGTCGAAGGCGAAGCGGGTCGCGGCGCGCACCGCGCGGGTGGCCACGCCGCGGCCGCGGGCCGGCGGGGCGGTCCAGTAGCCGATCGAGCCGTTGCCCGAGTGCGCCTCGACGCGGATCGAGACCGAGCCGAGCAGCGGGCCGGTGCCGGAGGGTGCGGCCTCCGCGACCACCCAGGCGACCCGCAGGCCCGCGGACCAGTCGGCGCGGTCGCGGATCCAGGCCAGGGCCGCCGCGTCCGGGTCGTCGTCGTGGACCGGCGGCGGGTTCCACTGGCGCAGCTGCGGGTCGGCGAACGCGGCCACGACCGCCGCGGCGTCCGACGGGTCCGGCGCCCGCAGCACCAGGTCGCCGAGCTCGATGACGACCAGGGACGGCGGGATCGCGACAGCGGTCATGCCAGCAGCGTACAAACGACGATCCCCGGCCGCCGGGGCCGGGGATCGTCGAGTCGCGGTGCTACGGCTGCGGCTCAGAGCGCGCGCCGGCCGCGGCCGCTGATGCCGGCGACCAGGGCCACGCCGACGGCCGCGAGCAGGACCTGGACGAGCAGCTCGCCCCAGTCGATGCCCGGCGTGTCGGTCGAGATGCCGATCGCGTTGGCCAGCACCGTGCCCAGCAGGGCGGCGATGACGCCGACGACCATCGTGACCAGGATCGACATGCTCTGCCGGCCGGGAACCACCAGCCGACCCAGCGCACCGACGATCAGACCGACGATGAGCGCCGTGATGATTCCGGTGACAGTCACTGCTCCTCCTCAGGGGGTTTTCTTCAGCGTCGACAAATGGATTCCCGCCAGGTCGCCGGCCCAAACACGGCATCGATCGGGTGGCTTCGTGGCGATTTGTCCGCGCGCCGGCCTATCCCTGCACAGACTGGTGGTACCGGAAGCGAAGCATGCGATCGCACAAGCTCACCGGCAGCCAGGTGACCTCCCCCGGTGGCCGCGGGGGACGGCCCGACACGGCGGTATGGTGCCGGCCGCATCCACGGCCCGCGGCCGGCACCATGCCCGGGAGTTACGGCTGCTGGAAATCCGTCGTGTCCACCACGTGGCCCGATCCGTCCTCGGCGACGGCGGTGGGTGGCGTGCCGGCGCCGGTGGCCCAGAAGATCCGCAGCTCCGGGTGGGCGGTCCAGGCGGCCGAGCCGTGGGTCCTGCCGCTCATCTCGACGGTGGCCGCGGGCCCGGCGTAGATGCCGACCGTGACGGTGCCGCCGCCGGCCAGGTCGAAGGTGTTGTACCCGCCGTAGAACCCGATCGCGAACGGCGGCCGGTGCAGCCCCGCGATGGGCTTCAGCTCGGTCACGGTGCCGGCGCCGTCGTCGCTGCCGGCGTGGGCCGTGGCCGCCCGGTCGTCGCCGTCGAACCAGAACACCAGCTCACCGCCGCCGGACAGGGTGTGGCCGGTGTGGATCCACTCCCCGATCGGCCGCGCGGTGCCGTCCCGGTTGACCCCGCCGTCGCTGCGCTGGATGTCCGTGCCGGTGCCGAGCACCGCGCCGCCCGGGCCGCGGGCGGTGAACACGGCGTCCGGCGACGGGCCGTCCACGGCGCCGGTCGGCCGGGCGGCGACGCCGCCGCGGCGGACCCAGAACATCGTCGCGTCCGGCACGCCGGGGATCGGCGCCGTCGAGGCGGCCGTGGTACTGCCGCCGGCGGTCACCTCGACGCCCGCGCCGGCGGCGCCGAAGACCCCGTAGTCGATGAGCCCGCCGTGGCGGTCGTCGACCTCGAGGACCGTGCCGAACCGGCCTGGCGCCGGCGCGACGCCGCCCTCCAGCCGGCGCGTGCGACCGCCGGCATCGATCAGTCCCCCGCTGACGCCGTTGATCTCGTCCTGGTACCAAACCACGAACTCCTGGTCGCCGACGTTCAGCCCGGTATGCCGCACCGGTCCGGCGGGCGGCGGCAGCGACGGGTCGGGGACCCACGGCACGACGGTGGCGGGCCGGTCGGTGGGCATCGGCGCCGGGGACGGCCCGCCCGGCCCGAGGGCGACGGCGGCGCCGGCCGCGAGCACGGGCACCAGGAGCGCGGCGAGCCCGCCGAGGCCGATGCGCCACCGGCGGCGGGCGGCCGCCGCCCGGATGTCCGCGTGGGTCAGCCGCGTGGTCCGGCCCTCGGCCTCCTCGGTGAGGGCCCGGCGCAGCTCTTCGGTGGTGTACATCACGACGCTCCTTGCTGCTGCTGGTGGCGGCTCAGGTCGGGGTCGACGCGCAGCTTGCGCAGCGCGCGCGAGGCGGCGCTCTTGACCGTGCCGAGCGCGACGCCGAGCTCGTCGGCGACCTGCTGCTCGCTCAGGTCGAGGTAGTACCGCAGCACGACGACGGCCCGTTCGCGCCGCGACAGCTGCCGCAGCGCCCGGACCAGCCCGGCCCGGTCCGCCACCGCGTCGGCCGGGTCGGCGCCGCCCGCCGCCCGCTCGGGCAGCTGCGGCATCGGCCGTTCCCTTCGCCGGTATCGCCGCCACCAGTCGCTGTGCAGGTTCACCAGGATCCGGCGGGCGTACGCATACGCGTCCCCGCCGTCCAACCGCTCCCAGGCCGTGTAGGTGCGCACGAGCGCGTGCTGGGTCAGCTCCTCCGCCTGGTCCGGATCCTGGCTGAGCAGGTACGCGACCCGATACAGCCGCTGCGCCCCGGCGGCCATGAAGGCCGCGAACTGCGCGTCGTGGTCCGGTCTTCGCACGTCGGCTCCTCCCCGTCGTCCCCTTTCCCCTCCCTACTGCGCAGGGCCGCGAAAGGTTCCGCCGGCGAGCCGTCAGGCTTTGCGGCGCCCGGCCGCCAGCCAGCCGCGCACGCCGAGGACGCCGACCACGCTGCCGACGGCGAGCGAGACAGCGATGAGCACGGCGTGCACCCAGAAGAACCCGGTGGGCGCGCCGGCCGCGTCCCAGGCTCGGTCGTCGCGCCAGATGGCGAGGGCGAACCTGGGCCAGATGACCCAGCTCCACACGCCCACCGCTACCAGGAACACCGACCAGCGCCGCGACAACACCACCCTGGAAGTATGCCCGCCCGCTCAGCGCAGCTCGTAGGACAGGACCCGGCGGAGCGCGGCGAGCACCTCGGACGGCGGGAACCGCTCCAGGGCCGCGGCCTCGGCGCGGCGCACGGCCGGGCCCAGGCCCGCCGGCGGCGCCTGCCGGACCACCGCGACCAGCCAGGCCTCCAGCAGCGTCGGGTCGTCGGGCAGGACCAGGTCGGTCCCGGCGGGCGCGGGCGTCGGCTCGGCGCCGGTGGGCAGGGGCGCGCCGGCCGAGGCGTACCCGGCCGGGGGCACGCCGATCCGGTACGGGTGCACGCAGGTCGGGGTGCCGGTGGCGGCGCTGACCCGGTAGCCGCGGCGCGAATCGTAGGGGTGCTCGGGGCCCGGCCGCGCGGCGACGTCGAAGCGCCCCAGGGCGAACGCCTGCGCGGGGCAGGCGACGCAGGTCGCGTCCCGGATCTCCGCGGCGGTCGGCAGGGCCACCTGTCGCAGGCTACCGTCTGCCGGGTGCTCATGCGCCTGGATGCAGGGCTCAGGCGTAGAGGCGCAGGTCGGCGATGCTCCACCAGTTTCCGGCGCCGGCGGTGGCGGTGACCCGCACGAACCGGGCCCGGGTGGGTCGGAGGTCCACATTGGTCAGCTGGCCGGCCCCGGTGCCCTGGGCGGCGGTGCGCCAGGTGGTGCCGTCGGTGCTGGTGGACAGCCGCCAGCCGCGGGCATAATCGCCGACGCTCGCGCCGCTGTCGATGGCGACCCGGCGGAAGGTGCGCGCGGTGCCGAGGTCGATCTGGAGGTACTGCCCGGGAGCCTGCGCCGCGCCGCTCGACCAGCGGGTCGCGCCGTCGTCGTCGATGGCGAGGGCGGCGTCGGGGCCGGCCGGCGACGACGTGGCGGTGGCGCCGGCGGTGGACAGCAGGCGCAGCCCGTCGTCGAACGCCCGGTCGCGCGGCCAGGTGAACGTGGCGAGCGAGCCGCCGGGCAGGGTGTAGTCGAACGAGCGGGCGCCGGCCGCGACGGTGAAGGAGCGCGGCGCGTCGTTCTCGTTGTGCACCACCAGGACCGTCGAGCCGTCCGGGTTGCGGAAGGCGACGTCGGTGATCTCGCCGTTCCAGCCGGTCGTGCCGAAGTTCGTGCTGGCGATGCGGACCGCGCCGGGCCGGACGAACTTGGCCAGGTGCCCGATCGTGTAGTACTCGGCGTCGGTGGTCCAGGTGCCGTCGGGCTGCACGGTGATCAGGCCGGTGCAGGTGCCGCAGCCGCCCAGGTGCGGGCCGCCGGTGGCGTCGAGGGCGAGGTTCCAGGTCACCGCGGACTTCGCCCAGTTGCGGGTGACGCCGACGGTGATGGTGCGGGCGTGCCACTTGAGGGTGTCGGTGAAGTACTGCGCGGGCGTGTCGCTGGGCCCGTGCGAGCCGGAGCACTCGGTGAACCAGATGCCCCGGTCCGGGAACGCGTTGTGCAGCGCGGTCATCGCGCTCGGGTCGCCGTAGTAGCAGTGGTACGCCGTGCCGGCCAGCCACTTGGCGGCGTCACCGGAGAGCAGCTTGTACGGGTAGTCGGTCTCCGGATCCTGGCCGGGCGGGGTGTTGGCGACGTCGTTGGGGTGCGTCTGCCAGTTGTGGTCGTAGCCGAGGATCTTCGTGCGCGGGCTGACGATCCGCAGCAGCGGCCCGAGGATGCCGATGACCTTCGCGGCCTGGGTGGTGTTGAGCCCCATGACCGGCCCGCCGCCGGCGTCGCGGTTCTGCGGCTCGTTCTGGATCGACAGGTAGTCGACCGGCGCGCCCGCGGCGGTGTAGGCGAGCACGAACCGGGTCAGGTAGACGGCGTACGCGGCGTACACCTTCGGGTCGTCCTTCAGCTCGCCGCTCGCGAGGGAATCGCTGGTCTTCATCCACGCGGGCGGACTCCACGGGGTGGCCATGATCTTCAGCTGCGGGTTGAGCCGGCGGGCCTCCCGCAGCAGGGGCAGCACCCGCGCCTCGTCGTGGGCGATGCTGAAGTGCGCGAGGGCGAAGTCGGTCTGCCCGGGCGGCACGTCGTCGTAGGTGTAGTGCTCGGCCTCGGCGGTGAAGTCGGAGGCGCCGATCGGCTGGCGCAGGAGGCTCACGCCGGCCCCGCGGGCGGGGTCGAACAGGGCGCGCATCGCCTCGGCCCGCCGCTGCGGCGTGAGCCGGTACAGCACCGCGGCCGACGAGTCGGTGATCGAGGCGCCGAAGCCGTCCATGCTCTGGTACGTCCGGCTGGGGTCGACGGTGATCGTCGTCTGGCCGCTGGGCCGGGTGCCGAACGGGACGGCGGCCCGCTGGTGCAGCAGTTCCGCCCGGTCGATGGTGGTCACCCAGACCGGCGCGGCCGGCGCGGTGGCGGCCTGCGCGGCCGGCGCCCCGGCGAGCCCCGCCGCGACCACCGCACCGGCGGCGACCAGGCCCAACGTCCTCCGCTGCATCGCGACGCTCCTCCGCATGGTCCGGCCTGTAACAAATGAAACACACCCGTAACGAACCGTGGCACAGCACAACACCGGGCCATCGCCGCTGTCAAGAGTCACGGGTCGATGGCCCGGCGCCGGGCGTTTCATTTGTTCCAGGACTGTCATTACCGGTCACGCCGGAGATCCCCGAGCCGGTTAGCATCCGGCCCATGGCCGACTCGCCCGCGGCGCACGCCGCCGTCCAGTACGCCGGCACCGACCGCCGGCTCGCCGCCCGGATCGTGCTGCACCAGCGCTACAGCACCAACCGGCAGGGCTGGTTCGACTGGCTCGCCGAGCGCCTGCCGCTGTCCGGCGACGTCCTGGAGGTCGGCGCCGGCACGGGCGCGCTGTGGGCCTACGCCGGCACCGCGGCGCTGGGCAGCCTGACGCTGGTCGACTTCTCCGCGGCGATGGCCGCCCGCCTGGCGGGCGTGCCGGGCGGCCGCGTGGTCCGCGGCGACGCGACCCGGCTGCCCTTCGCCCCGGCGAGCTTCGACACCGTGATCGCCAACCACATGCTGTACCACCTCGACGACCCGGCGGCCGGGCTGCGCGAGTTCGCCCGGGTGCTCCGCCCCGGCGGCCGCCTGGCGGTGACCACCAACGGCGCCGGCCACCTGCGCGAGCTCGACGCGCTGGGCCCGGCGATCGGCCGCCCGGACCTGCGCCTGGAGGGCCGGCTCGCCAACTTCACCGCGGAGTCCGCCCCGGCCCTGGTCGGCGCGGTGTTCACCGGCGTGGCGGCGCAGCGCTACCCGGACGACCTGCGCGTGCCGGTGGTGGAGCCGGTCCTGGCCTACCTGGAGAGCCTCGCCGACACCCCGCTCACCACGGCCGAACGCGCGGCCGCGACGGCGCTGGTCCGCGCCCGCATCGACGCGACCGGCACCTTCCAGATCGGCAAGCACAGCGTCCTGGTCACCGCCACCGCCTAGCCATTGGTCTACCGCGGCCCGGCCCCGGACCGGGTGGAGCCCGTCCGGAGCCGGCGGAACGCGGCGGCTCGTCGGTGGATGCCGGCAGGCTAGATGGCGGCCTGGCGGAAGCGGCCCTCGATGGTGGCCGCCGCCTCGGCGCGCAGGGCGGACGGCAGGCCGGCGATGGCCGGGGCGCGCCAGGCCAGGTCGAGCAGGCGCGGGGCGGTGACGGCGAAGACCGGCGCGGTGAGGCCGTACCGGGCCGCCTCCACCCACTGCCCCGCGGCCGGCGCGCACACCTCGCGCGCGGCGTCGGCGACGGCGTCGTCGCTCAGCAGTGCCGTGAGGACCGCCACCGGGGCGAACCAGTCGGCGACCGGCTGGGCGTCGAGGTAGCGGATCTGCAGGTGGCCGCGCGGGCGCACCAGCGGGTAGAGGGTGCCGAGGTGGTAGTCGAGGTCGTCGTACGTCGGGCGGCCGGCGCCGGGCAGCGCGCCGCCGATCCAGTCGGCGAACGTGATCCCGGCGGGGACCGTCCAGCTGCCGGTCGGGCGGCGCACGCACAGCAGGGGGGCGCGCAGCGCGTAGCGGGCCCAGGCCGCCGCGGGGTCGGGGCCTACCGGCACGGTGCCGGCGCGGGCGGGGTCGATGCCGTACCAGGCGCGCATCCGGGTGGACGCCCAGCCCGTGGCGCGGCCGGCGTGCAGGGGCGAGTTGGCGAAGACGGCCAGCAGGGTCGGGCCGATCTCGTGCGCGGCGGCCCAGCGATCCGCCAGGCCCGCGGCCGGGCCGGCGTCGAGGTCGGGGCGCAGGCCCGCGGTGCCGCACATCATGGTGCGCCCCTCGCCGCCGCGGCGGGCGAACGAGGCGGCCATCGCGTGGTACCGCGGCGAGTTGAGCAGCCGCCGCGGCGCCCGGTGCGCGTCGATGCCCGTGCCGGCCAGGCGCAGCCCGGCGGGCTCGAGCCGCGCGGTCAGCTGGGCGAGGTCCGCGGTGACGGCCGCGTGCAGCGCGGCCAGGCCGCCCTGCGGGCGGGCGGCGAGGGTGAGCTGGCCGCCGGGGCCGGCGCTGAGCACGGCGCCGCGGTCGAGCGGGCGGCCCGCGCCGAGGGGCGGCGGGGCGTAGGGTCCGAGCGCGGCGGCGAGCGCCGCGGTGTCCAGCGGACGGGTGGGGTGTGGCCCGTGGTGGACGACGTGTTCGATCTCGGTGCCGACGGTGGTCGGTGGCCCGGTCTTGAAGCAGATCGACGCGATGTATCCCTCCGCGTCGTCGATCCGCCGGATGCCCTCCTGGGCGGTAGCGGTCCTCATGGGTCGGATGCTACCCCGAGTAAATCGATCGGAACAGTAGGTGACTGAGCGTCAACCGTGCAGTCCCGCGTGATGGTTTCCCAGCTCGGGCGTCCGATCAGGCGATGTCATATGACCGACTTGCCGATCATGCGTGCGGCGGGCAAGAGGTACAAAAAAAGGTGGAACACCGGGTTTGCTCACGACCTCGACGAGGGAGTCTGTGCCGATGGCTGGCATGGTGCCGTTCACCAACAACTACTCGGACCACTCCACGCGCGAGGGGTATCAGTTCGAGTTCAACTGCATGCGCTGCGGCAACGGATACTCCTCCACCTTCCAGCACTCGGTGACCGGGTTCGGCGGGCGGCTGCTGCGCATCGGCGGCGACCTGCTCGGCGGCGAGGTCGGCAACAAGGCCGCGCAGGTCGGCTGGGACGCCGAGTGGATGCGCGACGGGCTGCGCGGCTCGACCCGCGACAAGGCCCTGGCCAAGGCCGCCGCGGAGATGCAGGCGTATTTCACCCAGTGCCACCGCTGCGGCCAGTGGGTCTGCCAGCAGGTGTGCTGGAACCACGAGCGCGGCCTGTGCACCAGCTGCGCGCCCCGCCTCGACCAGGAGATCGCCGGCATGCAGGCGGCCGCCCAGGTCAACCAGCTGCACGAGCAGATCCAGCAGGTCGACTGGACGAAGAACGTCAACTACCGCGACCAGGCCGTGGGCCGCTGCCCCTCCTGCATGAACGAGACCGGCGGTGGCAAGTTCTGCCAGCATTGTGGTACCCCGCTCGCCGCCGCGCCGGCCCAGCAGAAGCGCTTCTGCGGCAACTGCGGCACGCCGAGCGTGCCGGGCGCGATGTTCTGCGCCGAGTGCGGCACGTCGACGGCCTGACGTGCGCTTCCGCCTCATCGCCGACGGCGGTGCCCTGCTCGACGAGGGCGACGGCACCGCCGAGATGGCCGGCGGCGCCCTGGTGGTGACGCCCGAGACGGGAGCGGTGCTGCGGGTCGCCCCGGCCGACGTGGTGGAGATCAGCGAGCCGCAGCCGTACACGGTGCGCCTCGCCCTCTCCGACGGCGCCCAGTTGGAGCTGACCCGCCTCGGCACCATGCGCACCCAGCTGCTGGCCGAGCTGACCGAGGCGCGCACCGCCGACACCGAGCGGGTGCTGCTGCTCGACGGGGTCGGCACCCCGGAGGCGTTCCCCGGCCTGGCCGACGGCTCGCCCGCGGAACTGCGCCTCTACGACGACGCCCTGATCGTCATGCCGACCGGCGGCCTGCCCGAGAAGGTCCCGTATCCGTTCATCCGGGGCGTGACGACCGACCACAGCGGGTACACCATCCACATCAACGTGCCCGGTCGCCCGCCCATCGTGGTGGGGCGCCTGGCCCGGCGCACCGGCGAGTTCCTCGAGCTGCTGCGCCAGCGCACCGGCGCCGCGTCCGGCCGCACCGCGCACTTCCTCGCCGCCCTCCTGCCCGGCCTCGGCCCGGTCGCCCTCCGCTCGGTCGCCGCCCTCCTGCGCGACGGCCTGGCCGGCGCCCGCACCGACCTCGACGCCATCGACCCGTCCGTCTTCCCGGCGCTGCTGGAGGCCGCCGGCCTGCCCTCCCGCGCGGCCGGCGCCCGGCACCTCACCGGCCTCGGCCCGACGTGGATCGGTTTCAAGCAGACGGTTTCGGTACAGCGGGCCGGCTCCGGCGCGAGCCCCTGGCGCGACTCGGCCCGCCCGCCGGTGCTCGACCACGACGCCGGCGCCGGCTCCTTCGCCCCCGGCCTGCCCGGCATGTTCGGCGCCGGCATGATGTCCTCCGGCTTCGACGCCCCCTTCACCACCTACGGCCCGCCCCTCGCCTACGGCCTGCTCGGCATGGCCGGCGCCTTCACGACTCCCTACGCCGGCGGCCCCCACCTCCCCCGCGCCGTCTTCCCCCACGAGCGCGTGACCCCGGCCTCCACCGACTACGACGCGCTGACCGTCGCCGGCGACCCGGCCGTGCTGGCGTTCCTGCTGTGCCTGGTCCCCGGCGGACACCTGGTCTACGAGGTGCTCAACGCCGACGACCACGCCACCTACGTGTTCACCTGCCGCGACACCGACCAGGTCGCCCAGCTCAACCGCGCCCTCGACCTGCTGGGCTTCCGCGTCGAGGGCATCTCCTCCGACGCGGACTCGGCCGGGTCGCGCTACCGCAAGGCCGCCCAGCGCCTGCCGGCCCTGCGCATCCTCCGCGAGCGCTTCACCGGCCGCGCCATCCACACCGACGACTGGTCCGGGCAACTGCGCACGCTGACCGCCGGCTGACCGCACCGGTCGCGTACCCTGCGGGGCACCCTCGTCGCATCATCCGAACGGAGAACCGCCGGTGTCGCACCGTGCTCGCGTGTTCGCGCTGCCCGTGGCAGCGCTCTCGATCGCCCTCCTCACCGCCTGCGGCGGCGGCGCGGAGCAGGGCTCGGCCGCGGCCCCCGGCACCACCGGCGCGCCCGCGGCGCCCCCGTCGGCCGGTGCCGGCGGCCCGAGCGGCGGCGCGACCGGTGGCGCGACGAGCGGCGGGAAGGCCGCCGAGTGCGAGACCGCCGACATCAAGCCGGAGCTCATCCTGCAGCCGGACCGGACCAGCGGCCAGACGTCCATGGCGATGCTGCAGCTGACCAATACCGCGTCGCACGCGTGCACGCTGTCGGGCTGGGCCAAGGTGACCCTGACCGACGCGGCCGACGACCCGGTGCCCGTGCCGACCGAGAACGTGTCGCAGCCGGGCGGTCCGGTCGGCGTCGAGCTTGCCCCCGGTACCACGGCATCGGCCGGCATCAAGTGGACCGGCTGCGACAAGGCCGACCCGGCGTGCGGCGTGGGCAACGGCCTGTCCGTCTCGCTGCCGGACGCCAAGACCGCGGTGCCGGCCACCCTGACCGGCTTCCCGCCGCCGGAGAAGGTCGCCATCACCATCAAGTCCCTGCAGGTCGGCACCATCCAGCCCAGCCGCCAGGGCGTCGTGGCCTGGTAACCGCGCTACGGGGTGGTTGCGGCCACGGCTTCGGCGGTCGCAACCACCGCACGGTCGTGGCGGGGCAGGAGCAGCGGTGTGCCGAGGAGCAGCAGGCCGGCCGCGGCGATGGCGATACGCGGGGTGGTGACCTCCGACAGAATGCCCCAGGCGGTGGTACACACGGCGATGGCCGCGCTGGTCGTCACCGACCAGGCGGAGAGAACCCGGGTCAGGCGGGCCGGGTCGGTGGCCTCCAGGCGGTAGGTGGCCAGGACCGGGTTGAAGAGGCTCGAGCACGCGATGAGGCCGAGTTCGGTGGCCATGACGATCAGCAGGCCGGGGATGCCCGGGCGGATGAACGCCAGGCCCAGGGGCCAGCAGGCGCGGGCCACGCCGACGACCCGCAGCACCGTCCACCGGCCGTAACGGGCCACGGCGCGGCGGGCCAGGCGCGAGCCGACCAGGCCACCGATGCAGGGCACCGCGAAGGCCAGGCCGTACTGCCAGGCGGGGAACCCCAGGCGGCCCAGCATCAGGAAGCTCAGCGGTGGCTCGGCGGCCATGATGAGGGCGTTGACCGCCAGGACGTTGAGGAACAGCGGGCGCAGGGTGGAGTGGCGCAGGATGTACCGCCATCCCTCGATGAGGTCGCCGAAGCCGAGGCGGCCCCGGCGGGCGGGCGGGGGTTCCTCGGCACCGCCGATCGCGGCGATGCCCAGCGCCGACAGCAGGTAGCTGGCGGCGTCGGCGGCGACGGTCGTCACCGGGCCGAGCAGTCCGATCGCGGCGCCGCCCAGGGTCGGGCCGACGACGGTCGCGGACCAGGTGGTCGACTCGAGGCGGCCGTTCGCGGTCAGCAGGTCTCCCGGTGACACGACGGTCTTGAGGTAGACGCCGCTGGCGGCACCGAAGGCGATCTTCGCCGCGGCGGCGATCACGGAGACGGCGACGAGCTGGGCGAAGGTGAGCACGCCGAGCCAGTAGGCGACCGGGATCGAGGCCATGGCCAGGAACCGGATCAGGTCCATCGCGATCAGCACCGGGCGTTTGCGGCGGAACTCGACCCACGGCCCGAGCGGCACGGCCAGGATCGCGCCCGCCGCGAGGCCGCAGGCGGACAGCAGCGACACCTGGGCGGCGCCGGCGCCCAGCGCCGTGATCGCGATGAACGAGAACGCCCCGAAACCCAGCCAGGTGCCGTAGGTGCTGACCGCGTAGGCGGCCCACAGCCACGCGAACCGGCGACCCAGTGCCGTAGCGATGCTCACCGCGACATGCAACCAGGTGCCGCGCCGGCGCTCAAACGACTGGCCGGCGCGCCGTCCCGCCAGTTACGACCTGCGCCGCGTCCCGGTCGTCGACCCGACGCGCACCCGGTGCCGGCCGCCCTGCTCGCGTTCCTCCGGGCCGGCTACGAGTCCCGGAGTCGCGACGGCGAGTGGTGGCCCAACTGGGCCGGGTGAACGGCGGGTCAGGCGGCCGGGCGCCAGCCGAGGGCGGGGCCGAGGCGGGTGGCGATGTCGGTCAGGATCTGCTCGTAGTCCTCCGGCTGGAAGGTGAACGGCAGGGCGAAGGCGACCTCGTCGACCTCGCGGAAGGCGGCGTGGGCGTAGAGCCGCTCGGCGATCTCGTCGGCCGGGCCGACGAGATCGACGGCGAACATCATCCGGCCCGGGCCCTGCGGGGTCGCGGTGCGCGGGGTGCGCTTGGCGGCGTACTCGGCGTACTTCTCCCGCTGGGCGGGCGTGGCGCTGTCGGTGGGGATGACGACCAGGCCCTGCGACACGCGGGCGCGCTCGCCGTCGGGGTGGTGGGCGCGGAACGCGCGGATGTGGGAGCGCTGGATGGCGGCGAAGTCGGGCGCGGGGTCGTCGGGGTCCTCGGCCTTCACCACGCTGCTCGTCAGCAGGTTCATGGCGTGCTCGCCGGCCCACTGGGCGGAGCGGAGGCTGCCCCCGCCGTACCACATCCGGCTCCGCAATCCCGGCGAGTGCGGCTCGACGCGGTCGGAGAACACCTCGAAGCCTTCGACGCCGCCGCTGTCGGTCGCGGGCTTGCCGGCGATGAACGACAGCAGCCGCTCCACGCGGCCGTAGGTGAAGTCCTCGGCGTCGCCGGTGTCCGGATACAGCGCGGCGCCGACCCGGTCGTAGTGCATCGGCGGCCCGACGCTCAGGCCCGGGTTGAGCCGCCCGCCGGAGAGCAGGTCGACCGTGGCCAGGTCCTCGGCGAGGCGCAGCGGGTTCTCCCAGCCCAGCGGGATGACCGCGGTGCCCAGCTCGATCCGGCTGGTGCGCTGCGACGCGGCGGCGAGCACCGCGACCGGCGAGGAGATGCCGTACTGCAGGTGCCGGTGCCGCACCCAGGCGCTGTCGAACCCGAGCCGCTCGCCGAGCGCGATGACCTCGAGGGTGCTGCGGTGCCCGGCGGCCGGGTCGGCCGGGTCGAACAGGCCGATGGTCAGGAAGCCAAGCTTCCGCAGATGCTGCTCCGGTAGCGGCACGACGGCTCCTCCGCGTGAAAGTTGCACTGAACGGTACTGCGCCGCCCGGCATCTTCCGCCAGCGGGTATAGCTGACTAAAGTCAGGCGTATGGACGTTGATCTGGTGGCCGCGGTACGGCGGTTCAACCGGACGGTGACCCAGCGGGTCGGTGCGCTGGACGACGAGTACATGGCCCGCGGGCGCCCGCTCGGCCAGGCGCGCGTGCTGTGGGAGATCGGCCCGGACGGTGCCGAGGTCGCGGGGCTGCGGGCGAGGCTGGGGCTCGACTCCGGCTACCTCAGCCGGCTCCTGCGGATCCTGGAGGCGGACGGCCTGGTGACCGTCGGGGCCGCGCCGGACGGCGGCGACGCCCGGGTGCGCTCGGCCGCGCTGACCGAGACCGGCCGGGCCGAGTGGGCCGAGCTCGACCGCCGCTCCGACGCGCTGGCCTGGTCGATCCTCGAGCCGCTCGGCGCGCCGCGGCGGGCCCGGCTCGTCGCCGCGATGGCCGAGGTGGAGCGGCTGCTCGTCGCGTCGATGGTGACCATCGGCCCGTGCCCGCCCGGCGATCCGCGGGCCCGCGCCTGCGTGCGCGCGTATGCCCGCGACCTCGCCGCGCGGTTCCCGGACGGGTTCGACCCGGCGCGCAGCGTGCCGGTGCGCGACGAGGAGGTGACCCCGCCGGCCGGGGTGTTCCTGCTGGCCACGCTCGGCGCCGAGCCGGTCGGCTGCGGCGCGGTGAAGCTGCACCCGGGCGGGCCGGCGGAGATCAAGCGGGTGTGGGTCTCCGGCACGGTGCGCGGCCTCGGCGTCGGCCGACGCCTGCTGGGTGAGCTGGAGGCGTATGCCGCGCGGCGGGGCTGGACGCAGGCCCGGCTGGACACCAACCGGAGCCTGGTCGAGGCGATCGCGCTGTACCGCTCCGCCGGCTACGACGAGACCGCGCGCTACAACGACGAGCCGTACGCCGACTTCTGGTTCACCAAGCCCATCGCCGCAGGGGTCCTGGACTGAGCGACCGGCAGACAACGAAGCGCCGCCCAGACGGTGGGCGGCGCCGATTGCGGAGGGCAGCGCTTGGCGGTTCGGCGTGGGAGGCCGGCCGGGGGGAAGGTCAGGACTCCAGCGGGCGGCGGGAGATCGCGATGACGGACTGGCCGAACGGCGGGCGGAAGCCGCGCTCCATGAGCCGGGTCATCGGAGCGACCGTGGTGTCGTAGAACTTGACCATCGGGCCCGGGCCGGGCATCTGCTTGAGCAGGCAGGTCGAGACGTAGTACCCGATCAGGCCGAGCGAGTTGGCGTAGTGCAGCTTGACGATCTCCAGGTCGGCCGCGTCCAGGGCCGCCCGCATGGTTTTCTTGGTGTAGCGGCGCACGTGGCCGGTGGCGATGTCCGCCGGGCCCATCGCGAAGGGGAACGCCGGGACGACGATGATGACGTAGCCGCCGGGCCGCACCAGCCCGCGCATCGTGCGCAGGCCGCCGATGTCGTCGTCGATGTGCTCCAGCACGTTGTACGACACCGCGGCGCTGTGGTCGCCGCTCACGTCGCTGGGCAGCAGCAGCTCGCGGACCACCACGCCGGGGTGCTCGGCGAAGCGCTCCTTCAGCGCGACGATGCGCCCCGAGTCCGCCTCGGTCAGCGTCATCCGCGGCGCGTGCTCGAGCCACTCGGCCGCGTAGTCGCCGAGGCCCGCGCTGACCTCGATCGGATGGTCACCGAGGTAGGGCGTCGCGAACGCCACGAACCACTTGCGATGGTTCTTGGCCATGGCGAGACCCTCGAGCACCTCCGACTGGACGGCCTGGTCGCCGAGGATTGCCGGATCCAAATTCGGCACTCTGCCCTCCTAGGTGAAAACTGATCATGTCTGGCAGCAGAACCGGCGTAGTGTATCGGCGCTGATCCTTCGCCACCAACCCCTGCACCGCAGGTCGCACGCCATCTATGGTGTGACGGTGAAATTCGGGGAGAAGCTACGTGGCGCCGGTACCACGGTGGTGGTGCTGGTGAGTTATCTTGCGGGCGCCGTCACCCTCCTGCAACACGTCTGGGCGCATCCCCAACAGAGGATCTTGGCCGACAACGGCCAGGACCAGGTGTTCTTCGAGTGGGTGCTGACGCACGCGGCCCGGTTCTTCACACACGGTGACAACCCGTTCTTCACCGATCAGCTCAACGCACCGCTCGGCGTCAATCTCATGGCGAACACGTCCGTGCTCGGGCTGGCGCTGCCGCTGGCCCCGATCACGTTACTGTTCGGCGCGGGTGCCACCTTCGTGCTGATCGACACCATAGCGCTCGCCGGCACCGCGGCGGCGTGGTACTTCGTCCTTTCCCGCCATGTCGTCACCTCCCGCCTCGCCGCCTACATCGGCGGACTCTTCTGCGGCTTCGCGCCCTCGATGATCTCGCAGAGCACCGGCCACCCGAACATCGCCGGCCAGTTCCTCATCCCCTTCATCGTCTGGAACGTGCTCCGCCTGCACCACCCGGGCCCCGTGCTGCGCCGGGCCCTGGTGCTCGCCGCGCTGGTCGTCTACCAGTGCTTCATCAACGAGGAGGTCCTCTTCCTCACGGCGGTCGCCCTGCTGGTGTTCCTGCTCGCCTACCTGCGCCCCCGCGAATACGCCCCGATGGCCCGCGCGGCCCTGCCGGCACTCGGCGCGGCCGGCGCGCTCGCCGCAGTGATCCTCGCCTATCCGCTCTACCATCAGTTCTTCGGCCCGCAGGCATATCACGGCCTCCCCGAATTCGTGCACGGATTCAGCAGCGACCTGGCCTCGTTCAAGGAGTTCAGCCGCCGCTCGATCTTCGCGCCGCCGGACATCGCGACGATCGAGAATATGGGCGGCCCCACGGAGGAGAACACGTTCTTCGGCTGGCCGCTGCTCGGCCTGCTGCTCGCCGCCGGCGTGGCACTGTGGTGGCAGCGCGCGGCCCGCGCCGTGTTCGTCACGGCCGCGGTGTTCGCGGCGCTCTCGCTCGGCACGAAGATCCGGTACAAGGGCGAGGACACCGCCTGGACCGGCCCGTGGGAGTGGCTGCACGGCCTGCCGCTGTTCAACTCGGTGGTCCCGACCCGGATGGGCGTGGCCCTGGCCCCGCTGTTCGGCGTCCTGCTGGCGCTGCTGATCGACCGCTACGTGATCGGCCTGGCCCCGGCCGAGGACCCCGCGCCGCCGGTCCGGGTGTCCCCGGAGATCGAGGCGGCCCTGGCCGCCGACCCGCTGCCCGCCGAGACCGCGACCCCCGCCGAGGCCCTGCCCGCCCTCCGCGAGGCGGCACTGCCCGACGCCCGCGTGGCTTCACTGCCCGACACCCGCGTGGCCGAGCCCGAGCCGATCACCGAGCCCGACCGCCCCTACGTGACCGCCCACGCCGACACCCAGCCCGACACCCACGCCGGCGCCGAGGCCGAACACGCCCGGGAGCGCACCGCCGTAGCCGTCGAGCCCGACACGATCGACAAATCGGTTATGCCGGAAAAGTCGGTCGGCGCGGTGGACGTCAAGACCGAAGTCCGAACCTCCCGCGACGAGACCACGCCGCTCGCCCGCTGGATGTGGGCCGTGGCTCTGGTCCTGGCCCTGTTCCCCCTGATCCCGACCCCCCAACCGGCCGACGAGCGCGGCCCGGTCCCGGCCTTCTTCGCCACCGACGCGTGGCGCCAGGAGATCCCCGAGAACAGCACGGTCGTCCTGCTCCCGCTGGGCTGGTGGGAAGGCCTGGACGCCATGCAGTGGGCAACCAGGGAGCACCTGGACTTCAAGATCGCCGGCGGCTACTTCCTGGCCCCCGACCCGAACGACCCGACCAAGGTCGCCCGCTTCGGCCCCACCTCCCGCCCCACGATGGACCTCATCAACGGCGTCGGCAACGACGGCACCGTCCCCCAGATCACCCCGGACCAGATCGCCCAGGCAAGAACCGACGTCGCCTACTGGCACGCGAACGTCCTGCTCCTCCCCGACCGCCACGCCAACAGCGACGCAATCCGCCAAACCGCCGACCAGCTCTTCGGCCCGGGCCACCACGTAGCCGACGTCTGGCTCTGGAACGTCTGAGGCAGCACCCCTGCGGCCGGCGGCGGCCACCACGGCAGCGCGTCGCCGCCCGCCGGGGCGGCACAGCGCTCATCGACGCCGACCCCCGATGCGGCGCGGCCAGCGCCGGACGTATGTCTCCGTGATCATGATGCCCGCAGTGGCCGCACCACGGGTTTGCCATGATCCCGGAGACTTTCGGTACACGGGTGTACATGGACACTCCGTGATCATGAAAAACCCTTGATGTCGGCGGCGACTGCGGCATGATCACGGAGACTTCCGGTCGCCGCGCTGTGCCCCACGGCGTGCAGCGCCCACCGCGCGGGAATCCGACCGCCGACCGCGCTCGCCACGCACCGCCTCCGCGCTCCGCGCTTCGCGCGAGCCCCGCCCGGACGGACAACGCGGTCGCCGGCGGGCATGGGCAGCGCGAGCGGGCCACGGCCCGTGACCCGAGTCTCAGCAGGCCCCAAAAAACCACTGCCCCACCGCAACCTGGGCCGCGACCAGCGCCAAACGTCGGACAAGGCCCCAGGGAGCGTGCGGGCCCCCGGCCCCCCCGGAGGAGGGGGGAAAGGGCGAAGCCCAGACGAGAGAACCCCTCACACAGACCGCAACAAAGCGGCGAACTCCTCAGCCGCCATAACCCGAACCCCCAGCTCAACAGCCTTGTCAGCCTTGGACCCGGCGCCCTCGCCGACCACCACGAGGTCCGTCTTCTTGGACACCGAGCCAGACGACTTCCCGCCGAGCCGCTCCACCGCCTCATTTCCCTCGTTGCGCGTCAGGCCCGGCACCGAACCGGTCACCACGACCGTCATCGGCGACCCGTCCTCCTTGCGCAGCGGCAGCGGCAGCGAGCCGGCGGGTGCGGAAGGCCGCGGCTGGAAGTCCGGCTCCGCCATGTTGACGCCGCGCTCGGCGAGGCGCTCGATGACCGGGCGCAGCTCGGCCAGCTCGGCGGCGATCGTCACGGCCCGCTCCGGACCCACGCCCTCCACCTCCTGCAGGTCGGCGACCGTGGCGGCGAGCAGCGCATCGATCGCGCCGAAGTGGCGGGCCAACCGGCGCGACATCGAGCGGCCCGTCATCCGCACGCCCAGCCCGGTCAGCACCCGCGACAGCGGCTGCGACTTGGAGGACTGGATCGCGGCGACCAGCTTGGCCGCGGAGACCTCGCCCATCCGCTCGAAGCCGGCGAGGGTCGCCGCGTCGAGGTCGTAGAGGTCGGCCGGATCGGTGACCAGGCCGGCGGCGACGACCGTGTCGACCAGCTTGCCGCCCAGGCCCTCGATGTCCATGGAGTCGCGGGCCGCGTAGTAGAGCAGGGCCTCGTGGGCGCCGCAGGCGCGGCCGCGGGTGCAGCGCCAGCGCTTCTGGGTGCGGTCGATCTCGCCGTCGCAGCGCGGGCAGCGGGCCGGCGGCTCGAACGGCACCGAGCCGGCCGGGCGCTCGTCGAGCTTGGCGCCGGTGATCTCGGGGATCACGTCGCCGGCCCGGCGGACGAAGACCGTGTCGCCGGGGCGGACGTTGCGCCGGACCAGGTCGTCGAAGTTGTGCAGGGTCGCCGAGGTGACGATGACGCCGCTGATCTGCACCGGCTCGAGCACCGCGACCGGGGTGATGACGCCGGTGCGGCCCACCTGGACCTCGATCGCCTTGAGCCGGGTGGTGCGGGTGTCGGCCGGGAACTTGTAGGCGATGCCCCAGCGCGGCGCCCGGCTGGACGAGCCGGCGAGGTCGCGGTCGGCGGGCTGGTCGGCCTTGATCACGGCGCCGTCGATGCCGTAGCCGAGAGTGCCCCGGCCGGCCCGCAGCGCCTCGACGGCGGCCAGGATCTCCTCGATGCCGGCGCAGACCGGCATGCCGGCGGTCGAGGCGACGCCGAGCGCGGCGAGGGTGGCCATGGCCGCCGAGTGCGGGCCGTCGCCGAGGCCCTGCACGCCATATGCCAGGAAGGAGAGCGGCGCGTCATAGGTGCGGTCCTGCGCGCGCAGGGTGCCGGCCGCGGCGCTGCGCGGATGGGCGAACGGCGGCTCCCCGGCGGCGGTGCGCATGCCGTTGGCCACCTCGAAGTCGCCCTCGGTCATGAACACCTCGCCGCGCACCTCGATCGTCACCGGCTCGGTCAGCCGCTCCGGCAGCCCGGCCGCGCGCCGTGCCTGGCCGGTGACGTCCTCCCCGGCCCGCCCGTCGCCGCGGGTCGCGACCTGCACCAGCCGCCCCTCCTCGTAGCGGGCGGCGATGGCCAGCCCGTCGATCTTCGGCTCCACGGTGAACCCGGCCGCGGGCCGGCCGAGCAGCCGCTCCAGCCGGGCCGCCCACCGGTGCAGCGTGTCGGCGTCGAAGACGTTGTCGAGGCTGAGCATCGGCTCGCTGTGCACGACGTCGCCGGCCACGCCGCCGCCGGCCGCGACCACCTCGGTCGGCGAGTCCTCGGGCTTCCAGTCGGGACGGCCGGCCTCCGTCGCCGCGATCCGCGCCATGAGCGCGTCGTAGTCCGCGTCGTCCATCGCCAGGTCGGGGCCGCCGTAATAGGCGGCGGCGGCCTGCCTGACCTGGGCGATCGCGGCATCGTAGGCGGCGGGGGTGTCGAACGGTTCGGCCATGGGTCGCAGCCTAACGAGGGGGTACGACAAAAATGGGCGCCATGCACACCGACGAAGATTCCTGCATCGAGCTGGCCGGGCGGATCGCCCGCGGCGACCTCATGCTCGGCCTGCTGCCGCTGGAGGCGGCGGACGAGGTGGCGGCCGGGCTGAGCGCCGCCGGCCGGGCGGGCAGCGCGCGGGCCTGGCGCGAGCTGGGCCTGGCGTACCTCGCCATCGACGGCGACCGCCTGCCGCCCGTCGGCTGGGCGGCCGACCTGCCGTTCCCGGACGGCGTCGACGACACCGGCGGCCGCGCGCTGCGCTGCTTCGCCGAGGCCGCCCGGCTCGGCGACCGCGACGGCGCGCTGATGTTCGCCGCGTCCACGCGCGAAGCGTCGGCCGCCGCCCAGGAGGCGGCCCGCGAGCTGCTGCGGCCCCACGCGGACGCGGACCCGGCGGCCGGCTACGCCTACGGCCTGCTGGAGCAGTGGCTCGGCCGCCCGGGCGCGGCGATCGAGCACCACCTGCGCGCGGCCGGGCAGGGCGACGCCGACGCGGCCTTCGAGCTGTACGCGCTGTTCTCCACCGGCGAAGGCGTCGAGCGCGACGAGGCCGAGGGCCAGCGCTGGCTGGCGGTCGCCGCGGAGCTGGGCCAGGACCGCGCCCTGTACAACGTCGGGGCCGCGCACGCGACCGGCGCCAACGGGTACCCCCTCGACATGACAATGGCCGTCGACTTCTACACGCGTGCGGCCCGGGCCGGCAATTCCCGGGCCGCGGCCACCCTCGGCGTCATGCACCTCACCGGCGAAGGCGTGGCCGAGGACCGCGACCAGGCCCGGGAGTGGTTCGAAACGGCCGACGACCTCGGGCACCCGGTCGACGAGTGGCTGGCCCACCTCGGCCTGCGCCGCCCGTAGCGCGAGGCGCAGCGCTAGGGCGCCCGGCCGGCCCGCAGCCAGGCGAAGTAGTCGTCGAGGTGCTGCGGGTGCATCATCCGGTTGACGACGCCGCTCCACCGCGGCGGCGGCTCCCGGCCGGGCACGCGTCGCTCATACGAGCTCCGGCAGTCCCAGGAGCACGCGGCGGGCGGCGCGGGTCAGTATGGTCCGGTCGGTCGCCGCGGCCAGGGCGTCGCCCGGTGGCGCGGGTTCGACGAAGGCGATGTCCAGGTGCAGGCCCCGCAGGGTCCGCTCGGCGACGGGGCCGGCGTGGCTGCCCGTCGGGGTGCGCACGCCGCCGATCAGCAGCAGCGTCGGGCGGCCGGCGGGGACCGCGCGGGCCACGGCCAGCGTCGGCGTGACGAGGGTCAGGCCGGGCACGCCGGCGACCAGCGCGGCCAGGCGCGGGGCCAGCCGGCGGCCCGAGACGCCGATCGCCATGCCGGGCTCGACCAGGGCGGCCGCGGCCCGCACGCCGGCACCGGCCGGGGCGGGGAGGGTGGCCGCCGGCGGCAGGGCGGCGGCCAGCGGCACGGCGCCGCCGTGGACGCGGCGCAGCAGGCCCCGCTCGGCCAGGGCGGACAGGTCGCGGCGGATGGTCGGGATCGAGACGCGGAAGCGCCCGCTCAGCTCCCGCAGGCCGACCCCGCCGCCCCGCCGGGCGGCGGCCAGGATCTCGGCGCGGCGCACCTCGGCGAGCATGTCAGGGCTCGTCCCGCAGGACCAGGACGGCGCCGGCGGCGACCGTCGCGCCGCGCACCTCGGCGGGGGCGGTGCCGTGGTTGATGGCCACGACGTACGGCGGGCGGCGCACGAGCTCCACGGTGGCCGGCAGGGCGGGGCGCGCGGACAGGCCGGCGTCGGCGTACACCCGCTCCAGCAGCCGGGCCAGGTCGGCGCCGCCGAGACGGGTGGAGACGTACCAGGCCGCGCCGCGGCCGCGGGCGTTTCGGGTGACGGCCGGGCCGGCCGGGGCCGGGCCGTCCACATAGGACAGGACGGTCTCGGCGCCGGCCGGGTGGACGTCCTCGGCCCAGACGTCGGCGGCGGAGCCGTCGGAGAGGGTGACCCGCTCGCCGGCCCGCAGCGGCAGGAACTCCTCGACGGTGACGCCGAGCAGGTCGCGCAGGGCGCCCGGGTACGGCCCGCCGGGGACGGTGTCGTTGGCGTCCACGATGCCGGAGAAGTACGACACGAGCAGGGTCCCGCCGCCGGTGACGTAGGCCTCGAGGTTCTTGGCGGTGGCGGGCGTGGTCAGGTACAGCGACGGGACGACGACGAGCGGGTAGCGGCCCAGCCCGGCCTCCGGGTGCACGAAGTCGACGGTGAGGTGGGCCTCCCACAGCCGGGCGTAGTAGGCCTCGACGCGCTCCCGGAAGGTGACGTCCTGCGACGGGCGCCACTCCAGCTCCAGGGCCCACCACGCCTCCCAGTCCCACACCACGGCGACGTCGGCGGCGACCCGGGTGCCGCGCAGCCCGCCCAGGCCGGCCAGCCGGGCGCCCAGGTCCGTGACCTCGCGCCAGATGCGGGTGCCGGTGCCGGCCTGGGGCAGCATCGCGGAGTGGAACTTCTCGGCGCCGAAGCGCGAGGCCCGCCACTGGAAGAACAGCACGCCGTCGGCGCCGCGGGCCACGTGCGCCATGCTGTTGCGGGCCAGCTCCCCCGGGCGCTTGGCGATGTTGCGGGGCTGCCAGTTCACCGCGCTGGTCGAGTGCTCCATGAGCAGCCAGGAGCCGCCGCCGGCCAGGCTGCGGGTGAGGTCGGCGCACATGGCCAGCTCGACGTGCCGGTCCTCGCGCTCGGAGGCCAGGTAGTGGTCGTTGGCGACGATGTCGACCTCGGCGGCCCACTTCCAGTAGTCCAGCCACTTGCAGTTCGCGATCATGAAGTTGGTGGTGATCGGTACGCCGGGCGAGTACCCCCGCAGCACGTCCCGCTCGCGCCGGAAGTTCGCCAGGTGGGTGTCGGAGCTGAAGCGCAGGTAGTCCAGCTGCTGCGCGGGGTTGACCGCGGTCGGGGCCAGCCGCGGCGGCTCGATCTCCGCCCAGTCGCCGTAGCGCTGGCCCCAGAAGGCGGTGCCCCAGGCGGCGTTGAGCGCGGCCAGGTCGCCGTGTTTCGCCCGCAGCCAGCGCCGGAACGCCTGCGCGCAGGTGTCGCAGTAACAATGCGGGTTGACCCCGGCGAACTCGTTGTGCACGTGCCACAGCGACAGCGCGGGGTGGTCGCCGTAGCGGCGGCCGAGCTGATCGGCGATGTTCGCCGAGGCCGCGGCGTACTCGGGCGAGTTGGGGCAGAAGCTCTGCCGGCCGCCCTGGCCCAGCGCGTGCCCGGCCCGGTCGACCAGGCGGGCGCCGGGGTGCAGCCGGGCGAACCAGGGCGGCGGTGCGGCGCTCGGCGTGCCGAGGTCGACCCGGATCCCGGCCGCGTGCAGCAGGTCGAGGACGCGGTCGAGCCATTCGAAGGTGTACCGCCCGGGCTGCGGCTCCAGCAGCGCCCAGTTGAACATGCCCAGGCTGACGAGGTTGACCCCGGCCTGCCGCATGAGCGCGATGTCCTGCGCCCACACCTCCTCCGGCCACTGCTCGGGGGTGTAGTCCCCGCCGAAGGCGAGCCCTGTTTCGAGCATCAACGTCTCCCGACCGTGAACGTTCCCAGACAACGATCGGGACTCTAGCAAGTATTGACACCGTGCACGAGTGGGCCAAAACTGTGAGCGCTCACGGTCGTACACCCCCCGTTTGAACGGCGACTACGTGATGGAGATCCCCATGAAGCGCACCACGCGCGCACTGCTGGCCGCCACGGCGACCGGCGCACTGCTGCTGAGCGCGGCCTGCTCGGGCAGCGCCGAGGACGGCGGGAAGGTCGAGCTGACCTTCTGGTCCTGGGTGCCCGGCATCGACAAGGTCGTGGCCCGGTGGAACGACGCCCACCCCGCCGTGCACGTCACGGTCAGCAAGCAGGCGCAGGGCGACGAGGAGGTCACCAAGGTCCTCACCGCCAATAAGGCCGGCAACCCGCCGGACCTCTTCCAGGCCGAGTACCAGGCGCTGCCGACCCTGGTGAGCAACGGCGCGGCCGGTGACATCGCGAAGTACACCGGCGATGTCAAGGCGAAGTTCGCACCGGGCGTGTGGAGCACCATCACGCTCGGCACCGACGCGGTGTACGGGATCCCCCAGGACTCCGGCCCGATGATGCTCTACTACCGCCAGGACGTCTTCGCGCAGCTGGGCCTGAAGGTCCCGGCGACGTGGGACGAGTTCGCGCGGACCGCCAAGGAGGTCCGGCAGAAGGACCCGAAGCGGTACCTCACCACCTTCTCCGCCGCCGACCCGGGCTGGTTCGCCGGGCTGGCCCAGCAGGCGGGCGCCAAGTGGTTCGGCGTCTCCGGCGACACCTGGAGCGTCACCGTCGACGACGCCGCCACCAAGCGGGTCGCCGACTTCTGGGGCGGCCTGGTCGCCTCGGGCGACATCGACAAGCAGCCGATGTACACCCCGGAATGGAACAAGGCCCTGAACGACGGCACCCTGATCGCCTGGCCCAGCGCGGTCTGGGGTCCCGGCGTGCTCACCGGCAACGCACCCGACACGGCCGGCAAGTGGGCCATCGCCGAACTGCCGCAGTGGAGCGCGGGCGAGCACCGGACCGGCAGCTGGGGCGGCTCGTCCACGGCCGTCGCCGCGAAGTCCAAGCACGTCAAGGAGGCCACCGAGTTCGCGATCTGGCTCAACACCGACAGCGCCGCGGTCACCGGCCTGATCACCGAGGGCGGGATCTACCCGGCCGCGACCGCCGCGCAGTCCGGCGGCGCGCTGGCGAAGCCGCCCGCGTTCTTCGCCAACCAGCCCGAGTTCTACACCCTGGCCCAGACGATCGCCGGTACCGCCGCCGGGGTCACCTGGGGCCCGAACGTCAACGTCACGTACGCCACCTACAAGGACGCGTTCGCCAAGGCGATCACCGACCGGACCGCGTTCTCCGGCGCCGTCGCGGCGATGCAGCGCTCGACCGTCGCCGACCTGCAGCAGAACGGCTTCAAGGTCGCCGGATGAGACCGCGGGTGCCGTACGCCTTCCTCTCCCCCGCCATCGCGCTGTTCGTGCTGTTCATGGTGGTGCCGATCGGCTACACGGGCTACCTGTCCGTGCGCCGGGTGCGGGTCAGCGGGCTCGGCCTGGGCGCGGCGGCGCGGACCGAGTCCTTCGCCGGGCTGACGAACTACCGGCAGGTGTTCGCCGACGCCGAGTTCTGGCACTCCGCGCTGCGGGTGCTGATCTACGGCTGCCTGCTGGTGCCCACCATGCTCGGCCTGGCCCTGCTGTTCGCGCTGCTGCTGGACCTGCCCCGGGCGCGGGCCCGGCGGTTCGCGCGGATCGCCATCTTCCTGCCGTACGCCGTGCCCGCGGTGATCGCGAGCCTCATGTGGGGGTTCATGTACCTGCCGTCGGTGGGGCCGGGGCAGTACCTGCTGACCGCGGCCGGACGGCACCCGCTCGACCTGCTCGGGCCGGTCACCATCTACGGCTCGGTGGCCAACATCGCGCTGTGGGGCGGCACCGGCTTCAACATGATCGTGCTGTTCACCGCGCTGCGGGCGGTACCGGGCGAGCTGTACGAGGCGGCCCGCATCGACGGCGCCACCGACTGGCAGATCGCCTGGCGGATCAAGATCCCGCTGCTGACCCCGGCGCTGATCATGACCTCGGTCTTCTCGCTCATCGCCACCCTGCAGGTGTTCAGCGAGCCGACCACGCTGCGCCCGCTGACCAACGCGCTGCCGTCGAACTGGACCCCGCTGATGAAGATCTACCAGGACGCGTTCGCCCGCGACGACATCCACACCGCGGCGGCGGCCTCGGTGGTGCTCGCCGCCGCCACGCTGGTGCTGTCGTTCGGCTTCCTGCGCTTGGTGCAGCGCCGCGCCTTCGGGGCCGAGTCGTGACCGGCCGCCGGCCGGCCGTCCTGCCCACCGCGGCGCTGCTGGCCGGGGCGGTGTACTGCCTGCTGCCGATCGTGTGGGTGCTCACCGCGTCGACGAAGACCAACGCCGATCTGTTCCGCACGTTCACCCTCGCCCCCGGCGGTGCGCTGCCCGGCAACGTCGGCGAGCTCTCGCGGTACCAAGGCGGCATCTACTGGCGATGGATCCTCAACACGGCGCTGTATGCCGGCGGCGGCGCGCTGCTGTCCACCGCGGTCTCCGGGCTCACCGGGTACACCCTCGCCAAGTACCGCTTCCCGGGCCGCGCGGCGGTGTTCAACGTGCTGCTCGCCGGCGTGCTCGTGCCCGCGGTGGTGCTCGCCATCCCGCAGTACCTGCTGCTGGCCGGGCTGCACCTGACCGACACCTACTGGTCGGTGCTGCTGCCGAGCATCCTCAGCCCCTACGGCATCTACCTGGCCCGCATCTACGCGGGCGCGGCGGTGCCCGACTCGCTGATCGAGGCGGCCCGCACCGACGGCGCCGGTGACCTGCGGATCTTCCGGAGTGTGGCGGTACCGTCGATGCTGCCCGGCCTGGTCACCGTGTTCCTGTTCCAGTTCGTCGCGGTCTGGAACAACTTCCTGCTGCCGTTCATCATGCTCACCTCCGACGACAAGTTCCCGGTGACCGTCGGGCTCTACACGATGCTCAACCAGGGCAACACCACCCCGGCGCTCTACACCCTCGTCGTCACCGGCGCGCTGCTGTCCATCCTGCCGCTGGTCGCGCTGTTCCTGACGCTGCAGCGGTACTGGCGGGTCGACCTGATCTCCGGCGCCGTCAAAGGGTGACCCTGAGGCAGAATGTCGAGGTGCCAGAACCTCGCGAGCCCCGGCGACGCCCGGCCCGCCGCCCCACGATCAACGACGTGGCGGCGGCGGCCGGCGTGTCCCGGGGCACGGTGTCCCGGGTCCTCAACGGCGGCCACGACGTCAGCGACGCCGCCCAGGAGGCGGTCGAGCGCGCCATGCGCAAGACCGGCTACGTGGTCAACCAGCACGCCCGCAGCCTGGTCACGCAGCGCTCGCAGTCGGTGGCGTTCATCCTGTCCGAGCCGCAGGAGAAGCTGTTCGAGGACCCGAACTTCAACGTGCTGCTGCACAGCTGCACCCAGGCCCTGGCCAAGCACGACATCACGCTGCTGCTCACGCTGGCCGGCACCCTCGAGGACCGCAAGCGCCTCGGCCGCTACCTCACCGGCGGCCACGTCGACGGCGCCCTGCTCGTGTCCACCCACAGCGGCAACCCGCTCATCCCCGAGCTGCTCGCCCGCGGCCTGCCGGTGGTGGCCTGCGGCAAGCCGCTGGGCTACGAGCGGCAGGCCGCCTACGTCGCCGCCGACGACCGCGACGGCGCCAAGCAGATGGTGGGCTACCTGCGCTCCACCGGCCGGCGGCGGATCGCCACCATCACCGGCCCGCTGGACACCTCCGGCGGCGTGGAGCGGCTGGCCGGCTACCGCGACGCCTACGGGGACGCCGCCCCCGAGCTCATCGCGCACGGCGACTACACCCGGGCCGGCGGCGAGCAGGCGATGGGACAGCTGCTGGCGCGGGCCCCCGACCTCGACGCCGTCTTCGTCGCCTCCGACCTGATGGCCGCCGGCGCCCTCACCGCCCTGGCCCGCGCCGGCCGCCGGGTGCCGGCCGACGTGGCGGTGGGCGGCTTCGACGACAGCCAGATCGCCACGACCACCACGCCCCCGCTCACTACCGTGCGCCAGTCGTACCCGCGCATCGGCGCCGAGATGGTCCGCCTGCTGCTCAGCCTCATCGACGGCGAGAGCCCGGCCGCGGTCATCATCCCGACGGAACTCGTGGTGCGCGAGTCCGCCTGACGACCGCGGCCGGGCGGCTTCAGGACTGGGCGACCAGCCGGTAGGACTGGGCGCCGGTGTTGTTGCAGGTCCACTGCTGCAGCTGGACGCTGTCGGCGGTGGACGAGTTGGGCACGTCCAGGCACTTGCCGCTGTTGCGGCTCACGAAGTGGTAGTACCCGCCGCCCTCCGAGACGGGCAGCCACTGCTGGTTGTTGCCGCCGCCGTAGCCCCACAGCTGGACCACCGCGCCGTCCGCCGTGGAGACGCCGTTGACGTCGAGCACCTGGGCGGTGTTGTTGCGGTTGTTGATGCGCACGTAGCCGTTGCTGGTCGGCTGGAACTGGAACTGCTGGGCGTAGGTGCTGTTGCAGGTGTACTGCTGGATCGCGGTGCCGTTGGCGGTGCCGGCCGCGCGGGCGTCGACGCACTTGCCGCTGGTCTTGTCCACCACGCTGTACCACGTGCCGGACGGGATCGTCGTCCCGCCGCCACCGCCGCCGCTGAACGGGCTCAGCACGATCGCCGCCGAGCGCGGGTCGGAGTCGGTCGCCAGCGACTCGAAGTGCCCGACGTCGTCGAACGGGAAGGCGTAGGCCCGGCCGTCGGCCATGTTCGCGTGGATGATCTTCGCGTACTGGTTGGTCGGGTTGTTCTGGTAGAACCCGGCCGAGTTCAGGTCGGGCTGGGTGTCGACCGTGCCGAGGGTGCCGCGGTTGAGCGCCGCGCACAGCGTGCGCGAGATCGGCCCGATGACCTGGTCGTTGGGGGCCGGCAGGTTACCGGCGCAGCCCCACACGTCGGAGCTGGACGGCTTGTTGAACGAGGTCACCACGGCGCCGGAGGTGTTCGTGAAGGTCATGACGTTGCCGCTGGTCCGGCCGAAGTACTTGGTGTTCGGCTGGTCGGCGAACGGCACGACGGTCAGCGTCTTGGCGGTGTACGCGTTCCAGGCCGACGTGATGTACGAGTCCTGCAGGGTGCCGCTGAGCAGGCCCGCCCCGGCCGCCTTGGCCGGCGACAGCACGCGCAGCACGGTGCCGTCGGAGCGGGTGACGACCGAGTTGGCCCAGCCCGACTGCGCGCGGACCTGGTTGATGACGTTGTTGCGGCCGTCGGCGACCAGGTCGCCGGTGCGGCTGGTGGCGCCGCTCGCCCCGGTGACCGAGACCGCGTGCGGGATCGCGAACATGTCGACCTGGGTGCTGTTGATCCACAGGCCGGAGTCGCCGTAGGTGAACTCGCTCCAGTCGAAGAGGATGTTCTGGTTGGGGTCGCCGGCCGCCCAGGGAGCCGGCTGCACGAAGCCGTCGGTGGTGATGAAGAGCTTCAGCTTCTCGCCGAACGCGAAGTACACCCGGCCGGAGAAACCGCGCGGGAACTGCAGCGTGGTGCTGCCCCCGTTGCCCGGCCCGGCGATCGAGACGTCGGGCGCCGGCACGGGCGGCACGGCGCCGCCGCTCCAGGGGGTGAACGTGCCGGCCGCGTTGACGTAGCCGAGCCGGCCGGTGTTGGTGTTGGTGCCGATGACGTACAGATACACGGCTTCGCCGCGGCCGGTGCTGTTGGTCACGGTGACCGGCAGCAGGTTGGGCCCGATCGCGTGCGCGGCCGGGGCGGCGGCCACGAGGCCGGCGGGCAGCGCCAGGGCCAGCGCGCCGAGCAGGCCGGTGAGCTTGCGTTTGCGGAGCATCGAGGGGTGTCCTCCCTTTCCGGACGATGCCACCCCGGGACCGACCGGCGCCCGGTGTTGGCAGCCGGGGCGGGCATGAGAGAGCGCTCTTCCAGCTCGGGTGATGAGGGCGGGGCAGAGCCTTGAGAGCGCTCTCACCATATCGATCGGTAAAGATTATTGTCAATAAGGTGTTCAGACGGCGGTGACCTTGACATCGTCGATGTGCACGGTGGTGGCGTTGCCGGTGAAGCCCAGCGCCCCGGCGGCGCTGAGCTTTCCCGTGCTGTCCTTGAACTCCACGACGTCCTTGCCGTCGACCGCGATCGAGTACGTGCCGGCCTTGGCCACGACCCGCACCGAGTACCAGGTGGTGGCCGTGACCGGGTAGGACTTCGACGCCGACGTCGGACCGCCGTCCGCGGTGCCGGCCGTGCCGAGGCGGCCGTCGCCGATGACGGCCTTCTTGTCGATGGCGTAGAGGTACGCCCGCACGAACCGGCCGCCGGACACGTGCAGCATCAGCTCCGACTCGCCCTGGCCCTCCAGCATCGTGCGGAAGCTCACCGCGACGTCGGCCGGCAGGCTGCGGGCCGGGGTCAGGGTCAGGGTCGGCCAGCTGCCGCTGCCGACCAGCTCGCCGTCACGGACCGACCAGGTGCCGCTCACCGGGCGCCAGGCGCTCTGCAGCGCGGTGCCGCCGAACTCGTCGTGGAAGAGCAGGTTCGGGTCGTCGAGCGCGGCGCCGGCGCCCGGATCGCGCTCCCACGGCCGCACCGCGACCACGACCGCCGCGACGACCGCCACGATCGCCGCGGCCGCCACCAGCGCGATCGTCCTTCCGCGGCCGGTGCGCGGCGCCGGTGCCGGGGCGGTCACGACCTGACCGGCCGGGGGCGTCAGGTCCGCGGGCAGCTGCGCGCTCACCGGAGTGCTGATCGGCCCGCTGATCGGCCCGCTGATCGGGAACGCCGCGGAGACGGGGAATGCCGCGGGGACGGGGAATGCCGCGGGGACGGGGACGGCCGAGGTCGCCGGGGCCTCGGCCGGGAGGTCGGCGAGGGCGCCCTCGGCGACGACGAGCTCGGGCTGGTCGAGCACCGTCGGCGCGATGCGCAGCGTGCGGTGCAGCAGGGTCGCCGCCAGCGGCATCCGGGACGAGCCGCCGACCAGGTAGACCCCGCCCACCTGTTCGGGCGGCACGGCCGCCTCCCGCAGCGCGGCCAGCGTCAGCGCGGCGGTGCGCTCGAGGTGCGGCAGGGCGAGCCGGTCGAGCTCCTCGCGGGTCAGGTGCACCCCCGCCTCGATCAGCGGCACGTGCAGCTCCACCGACGCGTGCCGGGACAGCTGCTCCTTCGCCGCCCGGGCCGCGCTCCACAACTGCTGGCGGTGGCGCTGGTCCGCGACGGTCCGCGGCCAGTCCAGCCGCTGCCACAGCGCGGCGGCCTCCGGGGTCTGGGCGCGGGCGTGCGCGACGACCGCCGCGTCGAGGTCGAGGCCGCCGACGTCGTCGAGGCCGGCGGTGGCCAGGGTGGTGAACCCGCCGGGGTCGGCCCGCAGCACGGTCACGTCGAACGTGCCGGCGCCGAGGTCGTACACGACGAGCGACTTGCCCGGCGCGGGCCGGTGCCCCGGAATGCCGGCGAAGTAGGACGCGGCGGCGACCGGCTCGGGCATCAGGCGCACCCCGCCGAGCCCCGCCCTGGCGGCCGCCTCGGCCAGCACGGCCAGCCGGACCGGTCCCCACGTGGCCGGATGGGTCAGCACCACGTCACCCGGGGCGCGGCCGGCCACCCGCCCGGCCTCGCCGGCGATCCGGGCGAGCAGCGCGGCGAACAGGTCGGCCACGGCCACCTCGCGGTCGCCCAGCCACACCGTGCCGTCGTCGATGCGCCGCTTCGGGTTGCGCTCCAGGCCGGCCGGGTCGCCGGCGGCCGCGCGCTCGGCGTCCTGGCCGACCAGCAGGGTGCCGCCGGGCGCGGCATACACGGCGGAGGGCAGCAGCGGCGAGGCGTCGAACAGCAGCGGCCGGACCCGCCCCGACGCCTCCGCCAGCACGGCGACGGTGTTGGAGGTCCCCAGATCGACGGCCAGCCCGCCATGTCCCACGTTCACGCCTCAACCTACGGGCCGCCGGGGCGCGCTGTACATTGCCGACTCGGCCAGTCCGCGCCGGGCCTCACGGGTGCAGCACGCCGGCCAGGAAGCGCAGCCGGGTCGCGGCCTGGAACGTCTCGCCGCCCTCGTGGCCGTTGAACTCGTAGACCTCGATCCGCTTCGGCCCGCCGTAGTTGTGGTAGGCGCCGAACACCGTCGAGGGCGGGCAGGTGGTGTCCATCAGGGCGGCGCTGAACAGGGCCGGGGCCGTGGCGCGCTTGGCGAAGTTGACGCCGTCGAAGTACGACAGCGTGGCGAAGACCTGCTCGACGCGGTCGCGGTGGACCTTCAGATAGCCGCCGATCTCCGGGTACGGCCCGGTCATGGCCCGCTCGGCGGCGCGGCGCATGTCGCACAGGAACGGCACGTCGGGCGCGGCGGCGGCCAGGCCCGGCACCAGGCCGGCGACGGCCAGGGTGAGGCCGCCGCCCTGGCTGACCCCGGTGACGGCGACGCGCTGCGGGTCGACCAGCGGGTGGCTGCGGGCGGCGTGCACGGCGCGGACCGCGTCGGTGACGACCCGGCGGTAGAAGTACTTGGCCGGGTCGAGGACGCCGCGGGTCATGAACCCGGGGTGCTGCGGCCCGCTGCCCTGCGGCGCGACGTCCTCGGTGTCGCCGCGCCGCCAGCCGCTGCCCTGCCCCGCCACGTCCATGAACAGGTGTGCGTAGCCGGCCGAGGCGTAGAGCAGGCAGTCCTCCGGAAGCCCGCGGCCGCCGTTGTACCCCGGAAACTCCACCACGCACGGCAGCGGCCCGCCGGCGCCGGCCGGCACGACGAACCACGCCTTCACCGGGCGGCCCTCGTGGCCGGGCAACGTCACGTCGTACACCTGCAGGGTCTTGAGGCTGGTCGGCACCGGCTCGAAGACCGCCGACCCGCCGGACCGCTCCGCGTCCTGGAGGACCCCGGCCCAGAAGGCGTCGAAGTCCGCGGGCTCCGGCGCGGTGCTGCGGTATCCGGCGAGCTCGGCGAGGGTCAGATCGGACAGCGGCACGGCGGTTCAGCCTTTCGGACCTGGGGGGGGCGGGGCGGGGCGTCTGGTTCATCGGACCTGGCGGCGGGGCGACCGGGGTTCATCGGGACTGGGGCGGGGCGACCGGTTCAAGATACCGCTCCCGGTCCGTTTTCCCGCTCCGCGAAACGGGACCGCGGCCACCGAAGCCCGTCGATAACCTCCGATCAACAGCCCCGCCCCTCTGCCCGATCCAGAAGGACGTGACTCATGCGTAGCCTCTCCCGTCTCCTGCTCGCCGCCGCCGTCGGAGCTGCGGTCGCGGCGGCACCGGCCGCCCCGGCCCTCGCCAACCCGGCCTGCGGATCCACGATCACGGCCAGCATCACGCTGACCGCCGACCTCACCTGCGCCGGCGACGCGCTGATCGTCGGGGCCGCCGGCATCACCGTCGACCTCGGTGGGTACACCATCATCGGCAACGGCACCGGCACGGCCGTGCGCAGTTCCTCCGCCAACGACGTGACCGTGGCCAACGGCGGCATCAGCGGCTTCGCCCTCGGCTTCTACGGCTTCTCCTCGAAGCGCCAGACGCTCAGCGGCCTGACCATCCAGGGCGGCACCGCCATCCGCCTGCTCAACGCCCAGGACTCGACGGTGCTCGCCACCACGGTCACCGGCGCCCAGGTGCAGGTGCAGCAGACCACCGGCGTGACACTGAGCGGCGTCACCCTCGACCACGCCCCGCTGGCCGCCTTCGAGGCCAACAGCCTGACCGTGACCCTGAGCGGCCTGACCGACGGCGCGGTCTCCATCGGCGAGTCCAACTCGGTGCGGCTGACGCAGAGCACGTTCACCAGGGCCCCGATCACCTACAGCGCGGTGTCGAAGGACATCCTCATCCAGGACAACACGATCCAGGGCGCCACCGAGGGCGTGCGGATCGACACCACCGGCACCGGCGGCCGGATCCTCGGCAACGACTTCACCGGCAACCGGATCGGCGTGCGGACCAAGGTGAACGATCTGGCCACCATCTCCGGCACCGTCATCTCCGGCAACACGTTCACCGCCAACACCGCCGCGGGCGTGCTCTTCGAGGCCACGACCGTCACGGGTGCCCCGACGGCATCGGTCTCCGGCAACACCTTCGACGCCAACGGCTCGGCGGGCGGCGTCACCGACCGGCTGGCCCGCCCGGTGGCCGACGGCGCCCACTTCGCCACACCAACCGGCGCCGCCATCACGGTGGCCGGCAACATCACACTGCACAACGCCGCCTACGGCATCTTCGCCGACCCGTCAACGGTCATCGACGGCGGCGGCAACGACTCGACCGCCGACCCCCTCGGCTGCTCGGGCGTGGTCTGCACCTGACACACGCCGCCCGGTTTCGGCCCGCCCGTCCAGGTCCGTCACGCGTGGACGGCCGGGCCGCGCCATCGCCCCCGCGCGGCGGCCGCACTCACCGCGGCCGCCGCCTCTCGCCGGCCTCGCGTCTTTCGTCACGGCCGGCCGAAGCCCCTGTTGTTGGTTCACGGCAGCGGGCGGCGCCCCGCGAAGCCCCTTGCCGCGCGTGCGCCACGGGCCGCGGCGGCCCCTTTGTTGTTCACGGCAGCGGGCGGCGCCCCGCGAAGCCGAGGTCGACGCGGTGGTACCAGCTCAGCTCCGCATCCCCTTCGAGCCAGCACAGCAGCACGTCCTCGCCGCCGAGCTCGGCCGGGAAGTCCAGCAACAGCGGCGCCAGCCCCTTGAGCGAGGCCCCGCTCTCGCGGATCTCGGTGATGAGCTCGTCGAGCAGCGCCTCGGCCGCCTTGAGCTCGGCCATGCCACCCAGCGCGGTCGGCGGCCCGCCCGGGCTGAGCGCCGCGGCCAGCTCGGCGGCGTCGGCACGCACGACGACCAGCCGGTCCAGCGCCGGGCGGATACGGGCCAGCTCGGCGCGGGCCCGGGCAACGGTGAACTGCGCCATGCGGTGAGCCTGCCACCGCCCGCCGCCGCCCCGCCCGCGGGGTCCCAGCCACCCAACGGCACGCCGGCCCACGCCCGAAACGCCCCGAAACGCCGGCCACCAGGCCCCAGCCACCCAACCGGTCACGTCCGCCGGTGTGGTGTATGAGCTTGGTGTGTCCGCCATGGACCGGCACCGGCACGGTCGATGCGCCGCGTGCGGGCCGATGCCGGCCGACCCGCACCGTCCGCGCTCCGCCCGCACCCCGGCACCCGCCCGCGCCGCTTCCCGCGATGCCCGCCGGCGGCCACCGGCGCCCGGCCTGCGCGTCCCAACCGGCGGGCACGGTCTGCGATCACGTCCCACCGGTCGGGCGCTGCACGCCGCGCGGCAGGGCGCAGGGACCGGAAGTCTCCGTGATCATGCGCAACCCGCCATCGACACCAACGGTTTTTCATGATCACGGAGCGCTGATGTACCCCCGTATACCACAAGTCTCCGGGATCACGGCAACCCGGTGTGCGGCCACGACGGGCATCATGATCACGGAGACTTTCATCCGCCCCCTGGCCGGGCAGATCGGATGTTGCGCCCGGCGGGTGCGACAGCCAAGCATCCGGTCATGGCCGATGAGGTCAGGTTCTGCAGGTTCGGTGGGCTGGGATGCCGGGTGACATCGACTGTGGACCTGGCAGGTTTCGCACTGCTAGAGTGCGATTTTCGCGGTTTGTTAGCTGGCAATCTGTCGTATCATCCGGGAGTCGGCGTGGCCCTGCCCGGTCATCCTGTCCGGCCGGGCAACGAAGATCGGCCGGCCGGTGGCACTCTCGTACACCTTCAGGTCCTTGGTCCGTTGCGGGTGTGGTGCGACGGTGTCGAAGTGGATGCCGGTCCCCGGCAGCAGGCTTATCTGCTGGCCTTGCTGCTGGCCCGGGTGGGCAGGCCAGTCAGCACGAGCGAGCTGATGGACCTGATCTGGGACTACGAGGTCCCCAGCAGTGCGCTCAACGTCATCCACAAGTACGTCGGCGCGTTGCGGCGACTGCTCGAACCCGCGGTCCCCGCCCGTACACACGGTTCCTACCTGCACCGCCGCGGAAACGCCTACCTGTTCACCGCACCCCCCGGCACCCTGGATCTCGTCACCTTCCGGGAACTCGTCGAGACGGCCAAGGAGGCCCTCGCACAGCAGCGCCCTGAAATGGCGCTCGATCGCTATGTCGAATCGCTCGGCCTCTGGCGGGGCCGTGCGGGCGACGGGTTCACGCACAGGTCAACCGCGCTGCCGATCTTCGCCGCCATCGACGACGAGTTCTACGCCGCGTGCACTGAAGCGGCCGAACTGGCCGTGTCGCTGCGCCGACCGGCACGGGTGCTGGCGGCGTTGCAGCTGGCCGCATCGATGGCGCCGTTCCACGAACCCGTCCAGGCCAGCCTCATCTCCACTCTCGGGGCGGCGGGACGTCAGACGGAGGCACTGTCGTTGTTCCGCGAGTTCCGCGCCCGCCTTGCCGACGAGCTCGGTATCGATCCCGGCCCGGAGCTGCAAGCCGCACACCTGCGAGTGCTGTCGCAGCCCTCGGCGTCGCCGCTCGTGGCGCGTACGGACGGTGGGGGTGACGGCGCGTCGGTACGAACGGCAGCTGGGCTGGTCGGCCGGGCCGAGGAACTCGCCTTACTGCGGCAATCCGTCGAGATGGCATTCGCCGGCCGCCCAGCGCTCCGCATCGTCGAAGGCGAGCCGGGCGTGGGCAAGACCCGCCTGCTGCGAGAGATCGCCACCGAAGCGAGCCGGCGTGGCGTGCTGGTCGTGTGGGGTTCATGTCTGGAAGGCGACGGAACACCGTCGATGTGGCCCTGGGAACAGACGCTCCACCCGATTCTCGACAGCCTGCCCGCGCCGTTGCGGGAGAAGTGGCTCGCCAGTGAGGTCGGCGGCCTCCTCGAATCGCGAGACGACGATTATGCGGCCGCGCCGGCGATTCTCGACAGCGGTGCGCAGTTCCGACTGTTCGAGCAGGTCGTCACCGTCGTCGGGCAGGCCTCGGCGCCACGGCCCATGCTGCTGATCGTCGATGACCTGCAGTGGGCCGACGCCGCCTCGCTCCAGCTGCTCGGCCACCTGGCGGGCCGCCTACCCGCCGGGACAGTGATCATCGGTGCGCTGCGCGATCGCGCACCCACACCCGGCTCCGGCCTGTCGCGGGTGCTGGCTGAGGCCAGCCGGCTGCCGGGTCACCGCAGGATCCGGCTCGGCCCACTCGGCTTGACCGACGTGACCGAGCTCATCCGCCGCGAAACCGGCCACGATCCCGGTGCCGAGGTCGCCCGCGACATCCATGTCCGCACCGCCGGCAATCCGTTCTTCGTCCAGGAGCTGTCCCGGCTGCTCAGCGACGGCGGCTCGCTCGGCGACGGCGGCGCATCAGCACGGGCCGGAGTGCCGGGCACCGTGCGAGACGTCGTCCGCGATCGGATGACCGGTCTCGACGACAGCGCTCACAGCCTGCTGCGCATCGCCGCGGTCATCGGCCGCGACCTGGACCTCGACCTGCTCGCCCGCGCGATCGGCGTCGACATCGCGGACTGCCTCGAACGCCTCGAACCGCTGCAAGCACTCGGTCTCCTGGAGACCAAGCCGGAAGACCCGTTCTCGTGGCGCTTCGCGCACGACCTGGTCCGCGAGTCGGTCACCGAGACCACCGCGCTGCAGCAGGCCGTCCAGCTGCATCTACGCGTCGCCGACGCCCTCGAACACATCCATGCGGACGACGAGTCCGTCGCCGAACGCCTCGCCTACCACCTGCGGGGCGCCGGCCCCCTGGCCGACCCGGGTCGCACCGCGAAGGCACTGGCGCGCGCCGGTCGCCGCGCGGCTACCAAGCTCGCGTTCGCAGCCGCCTATCGGAACCTGGAATCGGCTGTCCAGATCGCCCGGACCGCAGGGCTGCTGGAACTGGAACTGTCCGTCCTGTCGCTGCACAACCTCCTCGCCGTCGAGCCCCCGGGATTTGGCGGCTCGACGTTCGATCTGCTGGAACGGGGCGCATATCTTGCCGGCAAACTCGGCCGCGAGACGGCCGCCGCCGAGTTTCTCTTCTTTCGGATGACCGGGGCCTACGTCAACACCGAGAAAGACCGTGGGATGTGGGCTCGCCGGCTGCATGAGCAAGGCCAGGCGTCCGCGGACCCGATCATCCAGGCGTACGGCCGGCAGGCCTGGGGCCTGTACCAATGGGACATCGGCGACATCGGCGCGGCGTATCAGTGTTTCAGCTGGCTAGGCCATACCACTACGGACGGCGTTGCCTCGCTGCTCGCGAACTCCGCCGACCCGCACCCAGGGCCGGCTCAGGAAAGCCTGTACCACCTTGCCAGCCAGGTCGGGGGTGCCCCGATTCGACGCCGGCACGACCTTGGACGTTGGCGGATCCCGGATGAGTGGTTCGGCTATCTGGGCGTGATCACCGCGCTGCAGGGCGATGTCGAGACGGCGCGGTCCCTGCTCGGCACGGTGTACCAGGCCGAGGGAGACACTTTTGAGATGTCGGGCTGGACCCGCTACCAAACCATGGCCGCCTCGATGGCCGGTGACGCGGCCTGGGCGATGCACGCGACCGAGCGGTGGGTCGCGGCCGACGCCGACCTTCCCGGCGTCACGCAGGAAGCCTACATACGGCTGGACTGGTACTGGGCCCGTGCCCTCACCGGCGACGACCCGGCCGGCAACGCGGCCAAGGCCGAACCTCTCCTGGCCGCGACCCTGCACGACCCGCCACGATGGGGCCTCGCCTACTGGCACGGACTGATCGCCGAGATGTGGCTGGCAGCCGAGATGCCCGACCAGGCCGCGACCGCCCTCGACCGGGCCGACCAGGCCATCAAGGCCCACGGCCAGCGCTATGCCGAAGGACTTCTCCTGTTGCTGCGCGCGCGCCTGCTGCACGCCCGCGGCGAACCCGTCGACGTCGTACGAGCCGCCGCCGACGAAGCCCGGGTCCGATCCGGCGAACGGGGGGCCCACCTCTTCGCCCGCCGCGCCGAGAGGTTCCTGGCCGATCTCGAGACGCAGACCAGCGTGGCAACCGGATGAAGGGCCGGCTACGCGTCTCGGAGCAGGCCCAGGCCGGCCAGGCTGGCCGCGGCGTCCAGGATCGTCTCCTCGATCGGCCGGGGCCGCCAGCCCAGGACCTCGCGTGCTTTCGCGCTCGACGCCCGGCGGGCCACGCCCAGGTCCGGAACGACCGTCGCGAAGCGAGGGCTCACCCGCGCGCCGAGGCGGATCGCCCAGTCCGATGCCGTTCGGGTCGGCACCTTGCGGGCCGCCGGGCCGAGCCATACCCGCAGCAGATCCGCGATCTCCGGTAGCGACGCCCGGCTCGACCATCGCGCGTGGCCGTCGACGAGATCCACAACCTGACCCTGGCCACCCGCAACGGCGTCGAAGTCTCCGACACCCTCAAACTTCTCCGAACGAATCCCGGCAACGTTCATCTATGCCGGCATCAACGTCGAGAAAGCCGGCCTGTTCTCCGGCCGTCCGCGGCAGCCAGATCGCCGGTCGCTTCACCATGATTCCGACCACCCCGTTCCCACGTACCGCCGAATGGAACAGCCTCATCGCCACCATCGAGGACGCGCTGCGGCTCCACCGTCACCAACCCCGGAAGCCTGCTGAAGCTCACTGACTACCTGCACCACCGCACCGCCGGCATGACACGATGAACGGGCCGCGGTGCGAGAGTGAGCATCGATGTCGCTGCGTCCGACTGAGTATCGACGAGCCGCCGACGACTACGCTCTAGCAGTGAGTCTCGCAGACCGCCCGCTGAGTTTCGCTGTGATCAAGGTGTTGACGTGCTGGCCGGGAATCGTCGGGGGGAACCCACCGACGGCGGCGGATCTCGCGCTGCTGCCACCCTTCTTCAACGAACTCCTCGATGAGCTGCCCTGGTGGAACCAGGCCTGGCGAGTGACCCAGGTAGAGCCCGCTTACCCGCTCGAGATCGCCAGCAATCAGTCGCGAACCGTCACGAGGTTTACCGAGGTGTCCGTCCCCGGCACGGTGAGCCGCGACGCCGGTGAGGAACTGCCGTTTTCCGCGCGCGTCCGGTTCAAGGACAACCGGTTGACCCGGTTCCAGGCGAAGATCGGTGACGTCATCCTGGGACCGGGATCCACGGCAGCGGGCAAGCGGGAGCCACATCCTTTCGGCGTCGTACTCACACAGCTGATGAAACTGCGTGGAATCTCGATCATGGAGATGGCCACGCGGTGCGGGCGAGCGCAGTCGACCATCCGCGGGGTTTGCAGTGGAAGTCGGAATCCGCACCGGATCCTGGTCGCCGAGCTTGCCGAAGGACTGGGCATGCCGGAGGAAGACCTGCTCGCCATCGCGGGGCTCGATGTTCACCCCTGACAGTTCCGATCGCACGGCCGAGCCCTCGGCGAGCGTCCAGCGTTAGCCCTCACCGAAGGCGACGATGAGTTGGCTCTTGTCCATGGGACGTTTGATGCACACAGCAACCCTCCCGGGTTGTGATCTTGGCTTCCGCTCATGCCGATGAGCGCGCGTGCAGCGTCGTTGTGAAAACGTTCGCAAGAATGGCGCCGGCGGCTCGTTCGGATAATGGGTGGAGCGTTTCGCGCCTGACATTTCGCAGCGACGGCGTTGACGCGTCGGCGGGTGCGATGTGCCGCTGCCTACAGGTCCGCTCGTTGCCGCGGTGGCGGGCCAGCGCGGCGGGCCGGGTGTGCACCGGGGCTGGCGGACCGGGCTGGGTCGATCGGCGCCAGGCGTCTGGTCCGGCACGGTGGTGTGGTGGTCCGGACTGGTGTCACGCGCGCGAGGTCCGGCCTGTTCAGTAGTTGTTTCCGGGGTCGGAACGGGCGCCGTCTCGGGCGCCGTGTCGTCCCGCCGATCCTCGACGGTGGTCGCCGGTGGGGTGGTGCCGTGGATGCGGCGGAGCTTGTCGGCGTGACGTCTGGCCAGCCCCCAGGCCCGGTGTCGTTCGTGTTCCCGGCGGAATTCCTCTTTTGCCGGGCAATAACGGCGCGACCTGGTCCGGTCGCGCATGGCAGCCAATTCGCTCCTGGTAAAAAGCTGTAGCTGCGCCATTCATTGATTCTCCCAGAACCCTGCCGCAACCACCGCCCCGACCATCGACGAAGAATGTCAAATTGCGCACGCTCATGCCGCTGACGGTCTCATGCCGATCGGCGCCTGTGACACCGAGTGCGTCCTGAAACGACCACCTGGCGGGGGGTTGAGCTGCGACCGGCGGCGCCGGTGTCGCGGCATGTCTGAGGACCGCCGGAAGCGGGTACCCCAGAGGTCATGTCCAGCTACACGGTGAACCCTGCGCGGTGGAGCGAGCCAACCGCCTGATCGACGCGAAGCAGTATGTGCTGGAGAGCGACTGGCGCGAGTCCCAGCCGCGGGCCGACGACGAGCATGCGTTTCTCGGCCGGCACTCGTGGGCGGATGACGCCGAGTGGCACCTGGCCTTGACCGACGGCGCGACCGACGAGACCAAGGCCCGCTCCGCGTTCGTGTACGGCGACCTACGCCGCGTGCACCGCACGGGCCTCATCGCCTGCGTCTACCGTGCCGCCCAGTGGCGACACAAGGCGGTCGAACTCGCGGCCCACGACCTGCTGCAGCGCCTCGACAAGGCGGCCGGCATCGACGTCGGCTGACATCGGGTTGCGCGCCGACGCTGCCGACAGGCGGATGTCGGCCGTTCGGTCCCTCAGGTCCGAGGGCCTGTCCGGCGGCGACCTCGTCAAGCCCTCCGGCCGGCGCAACCCTGGTGTCCTGGGAGGCCGGCGTACCGCCGCCGGACCCGAAGTAGCAGGGCCCTTCGTGGCCGCTACGCTTCACCACACCTGCGACTGGAGGACCACGAAATCATGAGCGAAGCGTACGTCACCCTCGACGACAAGGACCTCAACGGCGACGGCGTCGTCGACCAGGCCAAGATCTACACCCTCGACGACGGCGCCAACGTGCTGGAGGCCGACACCGACGGCGACGGCGAGGTCGACCTCATCGCGATCGACGCCGACGGCGACGGCGTCTACGAGGAGACCGTCGACCCCGCCACCGGCGAGTCCACGGACCTCACCAACTCCTGAGCCGTGGGCCGCACGGCCCCGGGTCCCCGGCCAGCAGTCACTGGCCGGGGCCCACGTTGATCGGGACGAGCCGGATGGTTGGGAGGGTCAGGCGACCCGACCGTGGCCGTCGGAGCGGCCGACGCAGGCCAGCTACGTCGTGCAGCTGGCCGCCGTTGCGCAACGGTTCGCGACGCTGCGTGCGGATACCTCGAGCCGCGGGCGATGGTGTCAACGGACGACCGACGCGCAACCCGTGAGCTGGTTCGAGACAGCGCGGCCAGACGTGCGGTGGCCGACTCGAAGATCGCCGCGACAGCGCGCCGCACCACCCCCTCGCGGGTACGGCGCGCGGCCCAGCCGTCCGTATCGCGGGAGGCAGCGGACGTTCACGCACTGGGCGGGCGGGCCGTTCGCCGCCGCGACGTTGCCGCCACCGTCGTGCACGCCCGCATTCATGTTTGCCAATGTCTTGGGTCAGCGGGCGTGAGGCCGGCGTTCGTACGATCGTTGATGTGAAACGCGTGCTTCTCGCTATGGTGGCTGCGGCCACCGGCGGCGTGGGATCTCTGCTTGCCGTGGCAGCGCCGGCTTCGGCCACCACCACTTACTCCGACGCTCCGCTCGTGTCGTGGGCCTACACCGACTCGGTGCACCCGACCACGTCGTACGTCAACCCGACCGATGACGTGCCGCTCGGCGCCTGGGCCGACTCGGCCGGTGTCGTGCACGAGTCGCGGGTCTACGCCACCTTCGACTTGTCCTCTTACAACGGCGAGCACCTGCTCGCCGCCCACCTGTACTTCAAGGAGGAGCAGGCCACCGACTGTGTCGACCGTGACGTGCAGGCCTGGGTCACCGCCGC
The DNA here is from genome assembly GCF_050948465.1 of Dactylosporangium sp. CA-092794. Classification (NCBI taxonomy): domain Bacteria; kingdom Bacillati; phylum Actinomycetota; class Actinomycetes; order Micromonosporales; family Micromonosporaceae; genus Dactylosporangium; species Dactylosporangium sp. CA-092794. The sequence goes on from NZ_CP192044.1 coordinate 7,648,903, forward strand.
CTCGACCAAACCCACGTGGGCGAAACCGCCGGCCGAGACCATGCTGCTCGGTACTTACGGTGGCGCCCAGCTCTGTCCGGCCTCGGTGGGCATCGACCTGTCGGCCGAGCTCGCCCGGGCGCAGGCTACCCACCTGACCAAGGTCACCATCGAGCTGAAGGTACCGGGCGCCGCCGAGAGCAATGTCGCGCTCGGCCGGCTCCTGTCCTCGCAATACCGGGTGCGGCTCTCCATCGGCGACAACACGGTGCCGGCCAAGCCGACCGAGCTGTACAACGGCTTCCGGCTCTGCGACGGCAGCCAGCAGTACCTCAGCACGCCGACCCTGCGCGCGCGGGTGATCGACCCCGACCCGCAGGACACCGGGCAGCTCACCGCCACGTTCGCGGTCTGGCCGGCCGCGCAGCCCAGCCAGCGCACCACGCTGACCAGTGCGAACCTCAGCACCAACTGGGTGACCGCGGTGACGGTACCGCTGTCATCGATCGTCGACGGCACGCGCTACGCGTGGCAGGTGCAGGTCAGCGACGGTACCGACACCTCAACCTGGTCGAAGACGTGCTACTTCACCGCCGACAGTACTCGGCCGGCTACGCCCACGGTGACCTCCACGAACTACCTGACCAGCGAGTGGTCGCCGGTGGGTGTACCGGGCCACTTCACGTTCTCGGCCGCTGGCTCGACCGACGTCATCGGCTACGCGTACAGCTGGAACAACTACCCCGGGGTGCTGGTGTACAGCATCGGCTCGTACGGCGTGCCGATCTGGACCGATCCGTTCGGGTCGACGCCCGGCCTGGTGCGGGCGCCCTCGCTGGGCGGCCCGGTCGCGGTCGATCTGTCGCCGACCAGAAGCGGGCCGAACACGCTGTACGTGGCGAGCATCGACCGGGCGTACAACGCCTCGACAGTGACGCAGTACCAGGTCATGATCCAGGACAGCGAGCCGACGGTGACCGAGGTGGGCACCGACAACGGCCCGAACAACCCGATCACGCTGAAGCTGTCGCCCAACGCGAACGTCACCGGCGTGGCCAGCTACACCTACCAGGTCAACTCCAATGCCAAGGTGACCGTGCCGGCAGCCGCCGACGGTACCGCGACGATCTCCGTCACGCCCACCTACTACGGCCAGTTCAGTGTGGCCGTCACGAGCACATCGGCGAACGGGTTCGTCAGCACGCCGGACAACTTCTTCCTGTACATCAGCAACGAGCCGAAGGTCAGCTCGGACGTCTACCCGGCAGCTGACGCGAACGGGGACGGCGGTGGCGGGGTTGGTGTGCCGGGCACCTTCGCATTCGCCCCGGGCATGCCGGGCGTGACGACCTACTATTACTCCGTCGACTGGGGCGACACCCAGACACTGACCACCGGCGCCGACGGTACCGCGAGCTTCACCTGGACGCCGGACACCGCCGGCTACCACCAGATCGAGGTGTACTCGATCGACGCGACCGGCAACCAGTCCGACTACAACTTCTACGACTTCGTGGTCAACGGCTGACGACCTCGGGCCCCGGCCACCGGCCGGGGCCCACCGGGTTGCCCGGCAACGGGTTCATATCGCGGGCGCATATGCCGACGCAACGGCAGGGTGGCTTGCGTGGAGGTCCACCGTTCGACCCCGCGACCCGGGAGGAGCTTCGCCCCGGCCATCGCCGAGCAGGTGACCGTCCATGACCTGCTGGCCGGTCTTCCCGGCTCACCCCCCGGCCGAGGATGGGCAGCGCGTCTTCGCAAGGCCAGGACGAAGTACACGCGTATTTACGCGCTGTGAGCTGTCAAGGGCGTTACCCAGTGCGCGTGCAGCAGCCGATCGGGCCAACGTGAAGGCCAGCCCGCCGCGAATCCTCGCCCCGGCCGGGCAAGACACCCTTCTGCCCGATTCACCGGACTTTTACCACGGCCCGAACCCGTTGCGCCCACTCGTCGGAGGCATCCGGATCTGCCGCTGTGGTCGTGCTCGCGCCGACCGCAGTCGTCACTCTGTCGCGTTCTGGGCTGCCTCGAAGTGCCTCGGCACCTCGCGGCGCAGAGTCGTGACCATGTCATCAAGTTCCTCGTCCGACAGGTTCGCGATCGCGAAAGGTAGCCCGGCCAGCAGGACATCAAGAGTGATCTTCGGCGTCGCGAGTTCGTCCCACTTCCGCAGCTGTGACAGCACCGTCGATATGGCGACGACGGCCAGGCCAGGATCAGTGCGCCACATCCAAGCAAGCACGGTCCCGAACGCATCGCCGAGGTGCACGACGTTGCCAGGCGTCCACGTCTGCAAGGTCTTGTGAGCGGTGTCATCGGCAAGGCCGGTAACGAGGTGCGTCAGGACCGTGCGAGGGACACTGACGGGCGGCAATGCGTTCAAGGAGGCCTCCAGGACACGACGGAGCTGCCGCAGCCAAAAGTATCCGGGACATCGCACGTTGTCGAAGTCTTGAGACGACTGTCGAGTTCGGCTCCGGTCATTGGGCTCCCGCCCGGGCGTTCTGCGAGGCCGATTGCCGGAATCTGCGACCGCACGAGCTCGACCTCTGACGCCGGGCCTGCCTAGATCTTGGCTTACGCTCACGCCGCGAAGCGATCACTTGGACCAGGCCGCGCCGCAGGCTCGCCAACGCGCGCGCACCACCGAATGCAAGGCCCAGGCCGCAGCCACACACCATGCCCCTTCGGTCCGAACGATCAACGCGATCGCGGCGGGCAACGATCCGGCCCGCGGCTTCCGCAGGCTGACCCACTCGACCACATCATCACGGCGTACGGGTTCGGCGAGATCTCGCCCGCAGCGCAGGCTCGCCTCACCAAGCGTGCGGGAGGCGAGTCGCCTCCCGCACGCTTTGTATGCGTTAGCAATCGCCGCCAGTGGACGACGTCATGATTGACACCTCGCGCACGTGGGTGAGGTCAACCGCCGGTGCCAGTTCCACACTGCTGGCATCCGCCGCCTTGGCCGAGGAGGCTCGTCCAACCGTAATGGCGCCGACATGGTCATTCGGCTGGCACGGATCCGGCATCACAACACGATTTCCGGCACTCACCGTATATTTCTGTTCACCTGTCGGTATGCGCTCCATGACGACACTCGTGCCGGTGCCACGCACCGAGCCCGGCACATCGCTGATGTCGGTGTGAGCCGGGCCGGCGAATCCGGTACTGGTAACCAGGTCAATTGTCGCTTCGCCACGCGTGACGTCAACTGCGGTCACGCGTCCGACCAAACCCTCGGCCACAACAGCGAGCTGGCCTCGCCGCACCGCCTGGATCTGCTGGACAGCCACAACGATCTGCTGGCCGGTTTCAGCCACCACCTTGCCCGGCACCGCTCGCGCGTCGTCGTCGGCACCGCCGTCGCCTTGCACCTCGAACACCTTTGTTGTTTTGGCCAGCAGTCGATTCGGCTTGACAAATCCGGAGATGGTCGTTGATTGCGCTGTCGCGGCCAGCGGGAACCTCTGGACAACAAGGCGGCCGGTCGGCGCGTCGGGATCGCCGATCATCTCATCATCGATGATCGAATTCGAGACTCGCACTGTAGTGACACCTGGCATGGCAACAGCGATGGCGTAGGTACCAAAACCATCCGTACTGACCGCTCCGACCGGTCCGGTCAACCGGGGACTGACCAGGCTGATCACCTCAGTCGTGACCGGGTCGGGTGCGGGCCGATCCGCCCGTAGCCGCAAAGCCTCAGCCGCACTCACATCACTGGTGAAGAACGCCAACCGCGCGACACCCTGCTTGTCGTAACCCTGCAAGACCGCGATCGAGTGCAATTGTTGGTCGTTCCGCATCGCCACGAAAGCCCGGACGGCGGTGTGCGGCCCTCCTGTCCCGACAGCATCCCAGACGTCCGTGGCCTCACGTACCAGACCGGCATCGACGTCACCGACAGCAGACCAGCCCAGGAACGGGCCATCCGGGGGTGGCGCGGCAAGCTGTGGCGCCGAGCCGAATCCGACCACCCTGAACATGGTCACCAGTACCGCCACACACACGGCGGCCGCCGCACCGGCGGTCACACGCCGCCGCCGACGAAGCCGACGTGACCGCCGCATGACCTTGTCTTCGTAACCCTCGACAGGTTTCACCGGCTCGGCCAGGGCAGCAAGGCGGTCACGCAGCTCTGTCTGGCTATGCATACCGCACCTCGTGTTCAGCTGTGGCGTCGACCTCGACCCAACGCTGGCGGAGAGCCCGCAGGCCCCTGGACGAAAGACTCTTGACCGTGCCCACCGAACAGCCCAACGCCAGCGCCGCGTCCTGCTCGGACAGGTCTGCATAGAAGCGCAGGACGACCGCGGCACGCTGTCGTGCCGGCAGAGCATCCAGCGCCCGACGCAGCCAGTCCCGCTGTTCCACCCCCACGTGCTCGTCCCGGGCCTGCCGTTCCACCAGCCGGCTGAAGGGCTGCTCCCACCAGGCCCGGCGGCGCCGCGCGCTGAGGTACGTATTGATCAGCGTCCGTTGCACATAGTTGTCGATTCCTTCCGACCGCTGCAGACGCGACCACACCACGACCGTCTTCGCCAACGTGGTCTGCACCAGGTCTTCGGCTCGGCCAGCATCCCCGCAGAGCAGAAAGGCCTCATGAAGCAAACGACCGTAGCTAGCCCTGACGAAGGCTGTCACCTCCTCGTCGTCCTGTCTGTCCATGCTTCCTCACCATCCTCGCCGACATCCTGATAGCAACTACCTACGCAGTGACCGCATTGAAACGTTGCCGCCAGAAAGAAGTTTCTCGTCCAATTTGCCGAGCACGTCACGGCTCCGGCGGCAGCAACACGGGACGACCGCCGCGTTTCGAACACCGATCGCGGCGGCGAACGGCCCGGTCCAGTCGGGTCGCGACCTGAGCCGGCGTTCTCCGCGAACCAGGCCGTCAGTTGACGCTTCCGCCCCGAGCTGTACCTCTTCCCGTAGAGCCCGGCGGCTGCGGCGCGCGGTGGACCTCAGACGTGAGCGGCGATCCGCAAGAGCAGCCGCCGCTCACGAATGCGTCGTGGTACCGGCACCGCAGCGCTCCCTCCCTGGCGTATGCGAGGGAGCGGCGCAGGCGCGCAGGTTCTCACCCTTTGTTCAGCTGCCGGGCGATGCGCCGCCGGTACGTCTCGTCGGCCAGGTAACGGGCGGCGTAGACGGTGCGGCGCAGCGCTTCGTACTCCTTGATCGCGCTGGTAACGCGTTCTGCTGCTCCTTCGACGAGCACAACTTCCCGACGACCGGCGCCGCGGTGGCGTGTCCATCCTGTACCGACTCAGCGACCCGCAGCAGGTCGTCCCACATGTTCGTGACCAGGTCCCAGTTGAGCCGCCGGGTCAGCAGTGCGCCGGCGCGTGGGTACCGGTCGAGGTGCCCGAGCCGAACGCGCGGGTCAGCGGCAATCGGTGGTGGTAGTTGACCACGGCGGCGTTCGCGAGCGACGCTGGCGGAGCCGGCGTGGCACAAGTCCTGATCACACTCGGCACTTTCGCAGTACTCGCGGCGGCTACTGTGGCGATTCGAACGCTGGGAGCGAGACGGCGGTGACCGACGCACCTCGGACCCATCGCAGTGGCGGCCACGGATAGCTCGACCATCCGCACATGCCGCTGGGCGCGTGTGGCGCCCACAGACGTGATTGCACCGTGTGACTGGCATTCCGGCCGGGGGCATACGCGCAGGCTCGGATGCCGTCATGCGGCGAGGCGCTCACAAGAGGCTTGGGCGCGATGGGTCCAGGTGGTTGAGTCGGCGCCGTTCAAACAAGGTCTCGAGCGCCTCGACGCCGTTCGCTCGTTTGTACTCCCGCTCGGTCGACGTGATCGGAATGAGCCAGGCAACGGTCGTGCGGCCGTTGTCCCACTCGAATGCATGGAACCCGTCGGCCTCCGGATAGGGGAACGACAGGAAGCCGTGGTCCAAGCCCGATCCATCCCAGAGCTCCATGCCGAAGTTGACGGTGTGGCCGAGATCCAGGCGCGCGCCGGTCAGGTGGTAGTGGGCGAGCATGTGGAGAAACTCCACTGCGCGCAGGTTTTGCTCCGGCGCAAGAATGAAGGCCTCAATGCCGTCCGGCTCGCCGTTGCTCATGCCGACAGTGGCGTAGCACCAGGTTCGCTCCCGGTGGAATTCCAGTACCTTGAACCAGGACGGCAACTCGCCGACCCGGCCAGCACTCAACCGGTGTGGCCGGGGCGTGACCTGCCAATATGCAGCGAGATGCGCCATCGCGTGCTTCTCGTACGTCACGCGGCCCACCTCCGAATCCGTCCGGCCGCGACAACCCCAGCCCCGCCGCGAGCGAATGCTGAAACAGTACGCGATCATGCGGCAAATCCGGCTCGATCGCCGCGCTGACGGCCGTGGCCTGACGCCAGCCTGGCTTCCCCATCATCGACGGGTCATGTTCGCCGAGTGGTACCACGATTGGTTCCAAGCGCTTGATGAGCACCCAGCGAACGCTTGATCACGTTCGCGCTCATGCCGCGAACAGATCGCCTCGCGGCGCTGTCACGCTGGAAGTCCTGTCGTCTACGGTTGTTCGCGTGGGGCAGGCTGAGATCGTCGGGCAGGGGCTGATCGAGCCATGCCCGCAGTGCGGCGCGCCACTGCTTTCCGTCCCGGGTCAGATTGTCGTCGGGGACCGGCTGGAGTGGTCGATCTCGTCCACCTGCAATGGCTGCAAGGCCCAGATCGAGTACTGCGGAGCAGACGAGATGCCCGAGGAGTTCCGTCAGGTTGTGCTTGCCCGGGACGGTGTCGCCCGGGTCCGGATCGACCCGGAGTCCGCGCGTGCGCTGCGGGTTCCGATCCTACGCGTGCTCCGACGCTATGGCGCCACCGTCGACGAAGCGGCCGACACCTTCAGGCGCCTGGCCGGCGCCGGCCTCACGGGCACTCAGGCCGAGATGCGTCTGCTCGCCGACCGCCTGGACGCGGTCAACGCGGCGACACGGCTGGATCGGTAACAGGCGACAGCTACCTGGGTGGCAGAATCCGCCTGTGGCAGCCGACGATGCTGCCGATCGAAGCCGGTTGGCGGTTCTTCTTCCAGCTCGACGGCGGTGACGGTTCCGGCCCGGAAGACCCGTACGCGCTGAACTTCGGCGGCGGCACGGGGTATGCCTTTGTCAGCCCGGACCGCCGGGAAGGACGATTCTTCTGGGACTGCGTCTGAACCACCGCCCGCTGCGGGTCGCGATGCGATCTGTTCGGCACCCGGACAAGATCATGTGCGCGGACCTGTCGCTGTCCGGGTGCGACGCGATGCCGCAGATTTTGGGAGGTTCGCCGATGGGCGGTTCGGGGCTGACGGGGTGATCGCGATCGAGCCGACCCGAGGGCCGGCGGCCCGCCACGGACTCGCCGTCGGCGAAGATGCGGTCGCGTAGCGCCTCGAGCTCGCGCAGGGTGTGGGTGGCGTCGGCGATCTCGACGCATTGCCCGCCCGCCTGCCGGACGATCCACGCGTCGAACGCCCGGGACGGCTGCGATACACCCGGACCAGGTCCGCGGCCGTGTCCATCCCGCGCCGGTGCAGGCATCGGCGAACTGCTGCCGGCCGCCGTCGTCGATGCGCTGCAGCAGCCCGTTGAGCGCCCCCGGTTGGCCGCGAACGGCGTGAGGCCGGGAACGACCGCAGTGGCCTGCGGCCCGGCGCAACCGGACGTGCGCGGGCCCGACGACGCGGCCACCGACGAGCACCGCGACTGACCGGACACCGGTGTTGCCAAGCCCAGGCGAACTCACGGATCTGCCGCTGGGCGCGCGCTGGGCGTTGCCGCCCGCCACGGTTTCCTCCCGCCGCGCTCGTATGAGGGACTGGCGGCTCACGCGGTCGAGTCGCGGTCGGTGCCAGCAGAGTGGAGTGTTACCTGGACGCCCGCCGCAGTCAGCTGCTTCGCCAGGATCGCCATCTCCGCGGGCGTCCCGGTAAGCCCATGGCCGGTAAGGGCCGCATACGCGTCGGCTACATCTGCGATCGTGGCACCTCGCCTGCGCAATACGGCGAGGGATCGTAGCCGTAGCTCCCGGTTCTCGTCCGGATCGACATGCAACCGCGTGAGCCCGACCCGGGCGACGACGGCCTGCCTGACGATGCTGTCGAAGTTGTCGAACTCGGCTGGCGACGCACACGACTCGTCGGTGTAGCCGCAGTCGGCGCACCGCGACGTGGCAGTCCATACGACCCGGTCGCCTTCGACAGCTTCCGCGACGTGAAGCGAAACCGCTCCCCCGCAGCTTGGGCATGGCCCCTCAAGATCGCCGCAGATCAGTACCGCCACACTCACAGCAAGACCGTAGGACCGCCGGACGACAACGGCATCCCGATTTGCAACCTCCGCAACACCGCAGGCACGAGCCGGTCAACGATGTGTTGATCAGCTGCGCGCTCATAGGGACTCCCCGGAGCCCGTGACAACACATCCGGCGTCGCCCCGTCTGCCATTCCGCCCTGAACATCCAGTCCGGTGAGCGAAGGTAGCAGCGACGCATAGCCGAGCCCGCCGAATGCGAACGGGCCCAGCACGAGCGACAACCCACAAGCAGCCGTCGTCGACCTCGGCCTGTGCGGCCACCGCCGATACCGGCACGGACTGACGCCACCGGGTGGTTCATCTACGATGCCGCCATGTCCAGGGACTGGCGGGCCGTCACGGTGCTGTGCGTCGCCATCATGCTCGGTGCTGCTGCGTGCACGTCGAGCCCACCGCACCAGACCGCCGGGGCGGCGCAGTCCGCCGCGGTCGAGCCCAGTACCGCCGAGTCCGCGGCGGCGAACCAGAGTCCCGCCGCGTCCGGCGCCACGCTGAGCCGGCGGGCCCAGTCTTCGCCGACGCAGGTCGCCACCACCGTCGCGGCCACGACCACCAAGAAGCCGACCTCCGGAGCCCCACACACCACCACCGCGGCAGCGGCCGGCGTCCGCGTGACGTCGGTCAGCTTGCGGCTCGAATACGCCAAGTGGGCGGGTCTCTGCGATCCGACCATCACGGTCCATTTGCAGCTCTCGATGACCTTCAGTGCGAGCGACACCTTGATCAGGAGCACGATCCAGCTGCACTCGAGCGACGGGCACGACCCGGCACCGCGCTCCTTCGTCGTACTGCCAGAGTACAAGGACTCGTTCAGTCCGAGCCTGACGTACGACGTCAGCGTCGACCCGGCCAGCCCGAAGCGCACCATCGACTTCTGGGTCGAGACGCTCGAGCCGAACCACATGACCTCCGCCCGTACCACATACACCATTGACTGCCACCGCTCGTGACGGCAAACCCCTGACGGCAACTGTCAGAGCGATGTGAGCGTGCGCGCCGAACGGGCGCTGTATTTCCCGAGCTCCGTGTCGATACGGGCATTCGTCGCCACTCAATGTCACGTCAAACGGGGCCTCGACCATTGCGGATCGGCTGACTCGAACTCGACCACGCCGAAGCCGACGTCGTCATCGCCACCCTCGTCGAGGCGACCCCGGCCCCACGCCGGGTGATCATCATGTCCCGGGACGGCGACTACTACCAGCTGATTTGCCTCTGCCACAACGTGCGTCGATCGTCGCGGCGCGCGAGCAACCCTGACCGGTGATCTCAGCAGACGGTCGCGGCGAGCAGGCGCACTTGCCCGTCATCTGGGTGGTGCTGCGGACGCCTTGCTCAACGCATGCTCGCCGCGACCGCCGCGTTCTGGCACAACCACGTCACGATCAGCCTGTGACCAAGTCCTTGATCGCGTAGAACCATCAACCTCGGTTTGGGCCTACTCGTCTAGGCTTCCGCCGGTGTTCACAGGGCTGGATGACATCGACTGGGAATCGCTGAGGCATGCCTACGGCTCGGCGGAGGACGTGCCGGGATGGGTGCGCGGCCTGGTCGATCCCGATCCGGCGGTGCGCGAGGAGTCCCTCGACGCCATGTACGGCGCGGTCCACCACCAAGGAGATATCTACGACTCCACGGTTGCCGCGGTGCCGTACCTGATCGAGGCTCTGACCGCGCCGGGCCTGCCTGGCCGGGAGAGGATCGCGGAGCTGCTCACCAGCATCGCCAAGCTCAGCGAATGGCCGGACGAGACCGAACTGGACGAAGGCGGGGCCGAGATGCTCCGTCAGGCCGTGCGGGCCAACGCGCTCGCCATGGCTGCGGCACCGACCCTGGTCCGCCTCACCGACGACCCCGACCCCGCGGTGCGGGCCGCGGCGCCGAAGCTTCTCGTCGCCGTGACGGCGAAGGTTCCCGATCTCGCCGGTCTGCTCATCGGCCTGCTCGGCACCGAAGACGACGCCGGAGTCCGTAGGGGGCTGTCCGACGCCTTGGGCAGCCTCGAACTCGGTGACGACGCGATCGGCCACCTGCTCGGCCTGGCCCGGTCCGCGCCCGCCTCCACCGCGCTGGCCGCTCTGATCGCGGTGACCCGCAATGACCCGCACCGGGTTCCCCTCGACGGCGTGCCGGATCTCATCGCCCGTGCCTACGCCGAGGAAGGCCCGCACGGGAATCCGCAGACCCGCACGAAGATCGCCGAAGCGGCCACCGGCGCGCTGGCGGCCGCTCTGCAACCGCTGTTCCGCGCCGAGATCGCGGCAGACCGGAGGTTCAACGTCTCGACCAACTCGTGGTCGACCGCCCAGGTCACCGACGACGAGCGGCTGCTCAAGCTGTGCCGGGCTGTCGCCTGGCCAGGTCCGACCTGTCGTCTTAGTTAAGGGCCGGGTAGCCGCTTTCCGCGGCTTCAACCGGAGGGCGCATTGGCTACGGTCCCCAATCGCGACGACCTCGATCCGCAGATCTGGGGTGCCGAGACGATCCGGAGTTGCAGCGTCTGCGACGGGCCAATCGAACCGCTACAGCTTCGGCAGGTATGGATCTCACTTCGGGCCGCGACCGACGTGTTGCCGCTGTTGGTCAACGCCTGTTCCGAAGCCTGTGTCCGAGCGCTTCCGGCTCCGCCAGAGGGTTACGTGGCTACGACGCATCAGGGCGGCCGCAGCGTCCCCCAACCTGACGTCCGGCCGAAAAGTTCGATGTCCTGGTGATCAATAAGCTGCAATACTGTCCAGACCATGGTGGTGCGACATCCCGCGGGGAGCTGAAGGCAATTGACCGAACCGCCGAAGTTTCAATACGTCCCGCTTCCGCCCGTGAACACGTACGCCATCTTGGCCGCTGTGTTCGCCTTCGTCGTCTTCCCGCCGCTAGGGATCTACTTCGGGCGCAAGGCCAAGGAGCAGATCGCGCAGAGCGGAGAACGCGGGATCGAACTGGCCAACGTAGGCATCATCGCCGGTTGGATCCTCAGCGTGTTCTACGGGTTGTTCATGATCGTATGGTGCGGCATGGCCGGCACCATGGTCTGGGGCGCATTCAACGGAGCTAACTGAGTATCAGCCCTGGGCCGGGTACGCAGAATCCAGATCGTCGGCATACACGGCCCAGTGGAAATGTCCCGGGGTGCCGGCGCCGTTAACGGTCCGCCGAACTCTTGCGGGTTGGTCAAACCCTGGCGAACCTCGATCGACGCCGAAGCCGCGTTGCCCGCCATCGCTGTCGGAGGGCAACGCCGCCATCGGGACGCTAGGACCGGCCGGGGGCGTAGCCGCCCATCAATGCGCGGGCAGCATCCATCGGCCGGCCTGCGGTTGCCGACGCCTTTTCAGCGTCGGCTGTCGCTGCCTGCACCTGCTTCATCATCTCGCGAAGATTGTCCGGGGCGTTGTAGCCGAATGTCCGCTCGAAGGACTGGTATCCCTCGATCGAGGACTGGGCGCTACGGGGGATCATCTTCTCCTTGAAAGCGAGGAGCGCAGCCTCGATGTTGTCGGGATCGGCGGCGATCATCTTTGCCAGCTCGGCACCGTCGTAAAGCGCCCAGTTCGCCCCGTCCCCGTCCGGCGGCGTCAAGTGTGCGGCATCGCCGACAAGCATCACGCCGGATACCTGCTTCCAGGCATGGCCGAGCGGAAGACCCCAGATCGGACGGGACACCGGGATTGTTTCGCCGCTGGTGATGAGCGCGAGAAGTTCTGGAGCCCACCCTTCTCCCAATTGCTCGGCGATGTAAGGCAGCGCGCGGTCCTTATCCGAGAAGTCCACCTCTGGCTTCCAGTCGACAGGCTTCTTGAGAACGACGTAGGTGTGGATCACGTCGTTGGCCTCGCGGTGCCCGAAGATCCCCTTGCCGGGCATCATCGCGAGCATCGCTCCCTGGCCGACCAAGTCAGCGCTTTCCTTGTGACGATTCTCGACGTCATGCAGGAACGTCTCGACCCAGACGGTTCCCATATAATCCGGCGTAGCACCCGAAAGGTACGTGCGAACCTTCGACCAGGCGCCGTCGGCGCCAATCAGTACGTCGGTCTCGAGTAGCAGCCCGTTACTGAAGTGAACGATGTGCGTGCCGTCGCTTCCGGGGCTTACCTTTTCAACCTTGTGGTTCCATTTGATGGCGCCATCAGGTAGTGACTCAAGCAGAATTCTCCTGAGTTCACCACGAAGAACTTCAGGGTTTTCCAGCTTTCCGTCGTCGGGCATCTCGCCGATGACCTCACCGTCTGGACCGAGGAACCGCATTGCCTCGCCGCCCATGTTGATGATCGAGCGGAACTCATCGAAGAGCCGGCACTCTTTCAGGGCAACCTGCCCGTTGAAGTCATGGATGTCCAGCTGGCCCCCTTGAGTGCGGGCGCTCGGCGAAGCGTCTGCTTCGTATACGGTAGACGCGATGCCGTGAACATAGAGAACGCGAGCAAGCGTCAAACCTGCCAGCCCGCCCCCGATGATTGTTATTGACTTGTCCACAGCAATGGCTCCCCTCGGAACGATGTCAGATCACCGCCGCGTCGTGCTCTGCCTGCCTTCACGAGCCGCCCTGCGAGCATGGCGGGTGTCACCTACACGGCGGCGATACGGCGGCGATACGGCGGCGTCATCCCATCCTTGGGATGAAATCGAGAGCTACGCACGCAGTCCTGCACGCCGGCTTCACCCCGGTGCTGGGCGGCAACGTCGCAGACCTTTCTGGCCGCTCAGCGCTTCCGCCGAGACTTGAGGGGCGCGGCGGCCGGGTGAGCGATGATGGCGGTGTGCTCATTACGACTCTCGGCCCGCTGGCGGTGGACGGCCATCCGGTGAGAGGCGACCGTCTCGCGGCGGTGATCCGCGAACTCGTGGATGCCCGGGGCCGTACGGTCTCCACCGGCGGCTTGATTGACGCGGTCTGGTCGGACGCCCCGCCCGATGATGCCCGGAAGGCAGTGCAGGCTCTGGTTGGGCGGGTCCGCCGGCTCGGTGTGCCGGTTCTCGCCGCGCCGGGCGGGTACCAGATCCCGGCCGATGAGGTGGAGATCGACGCCGTCACGGTCCGCGTGCTGGTCGATCGCGGCCGGCAGGCTTTGGCCGCCGGTGACGCGGCCGGAGCGCGAGATCGCGCGGACCGGGCGAGGGCGTTGTTCCCGGAGGTCCCCGAGCCGGCTGAGCCGGGCACTGCACGGCTCTTCAGTGATGTCGTGACGCTGCAGGCGGAGGCTGCGCTTTCCATCGGCGGTCCCTTCGACGAGACGGATCTGCGCCGTCTGAGCTCCAGAACACCCCCCGACGAGCCGGCCGCCGCCTTGCTCGTACGGGTCCTCGCGGCGCAAGGACGCGACGCCGAGGCGCTCGAAACGGTGGAGCACGTACGGACCGAGCTTTCCCGGCGGTACGGCGCCGACCCGTCACCAGTGCTCACCGAAACTCACGTAGCCCTGCTGCGCGGGCAACTCGTGGCCGCGCGCCCCAGGATGCTCGCCGATCTGCCCGCGGGCTGGCGCCGGGCGGCGACCCCTTTGGTGGGCCGCGACGAGGATGTGGCCGCCATCGGCCGGGCGCTGCTGGCCGCGCCGCTGGTGACCATCGTCGCCGCCGGCGGGGCCGGAAAGACCCGGCTGGCCGCCGAGATCGCCCGCTCCGTCAGCGGATCTCGCCCGGTCCACGTCGTCGAACTTGCTGGTCTACGAACGCCGGCCGAGGTGCTGCCTGTCGTCCTTACGGTTCTGCCCGGCGCTGACGCCGGCGGCCGACTGCTGGAGCCCCGGACGGGCAGCCTCGAGGCCGTCGACGCCGACCTTGACGGGCTCCTCATCCTCGACAATTGCGAACACGTCCTCGACACCGTGGCAGCCATCGTGACCGACCTGCTGGCAGTGGTGTCGCCCCGGTTCAGCGTGCTCGCCACCAGCCGGGCGCCGCTGGGCTTGGTCGGTGAGGTCGTCCACCGGTTGCCCGCGCTACCCGACGATGACGCGCTCGCGCTGTTGGGAGCCCGCGTACGGACCGGCGGAGCGGAGCCGAACTGGGATCGGGACCATGCAGTGACCCTCTGCCGCCGGCTCGACAACCTGCCGCTCGCCCTCGAGCTGGCCGCCGCCCGGCTGCGATTCATGCCGATCGAGGACGTGCTGGCCGGCCTCAATGACCGGTTCGCGCTGCTCGACGACGCGCTACGCGGACTACCCGATCGGCACGCCGGCCTGTGGGCTCTGGCGGACTGGAGCCGCAAGTTGCTCGACCCGGCCGAGCAAGCCCTGCTCGACTCGCTGGCAGTCATCGCGGCACCGTTCACCGCGGATCTCGCGCAAGCCGTCGTGGGTGGCACCGACGTGCGCCGGGGCCTGTCGATCTTGGCTGAACAGTCCCTGCTTCAGCTGGACGACGGCCGCTATCGGATGCTGGAGACTTTCCGCGAGTACGGCGAGGCCAGACTCGACGCCGCCGGCCGCGAGACCGCCATGACCGGGCTGGTTCGCTGGGCGAAGGAGCGAGCGGTGGCGTTGACCGCCGATTTCGTCGGCCCGGCCCAGGTCGAGGCGCTGGACGACTGCGCGGCAGACCAGGACAATCTGGTCGCCGCCCTGCGCTGGTCGCTGGACCACGACGATGAACCCGCCACCGTCGACATCGCCACCGCCCTGTTCCAGCTGTGGACCGTACGAGGCCAGCACGTCGAGGCCAGCGCGTGGGCCCGTCCCCTCCTTCACGTCGACGACCTCATCGCACGTCGCCGGTCGACAATCCTGAACGGCAAGGTCACCGGCCGTGCCCTGCCGCACGCCGACCGGCTCGCCTGGCTGTGCGTGCTGATCGGCCTCAACGCTGGAATCACCGGCACTAACCGGCTCAACGGGCTGGCCCGTCGCGCCCTGCGAACCTTGTTCGCCGAGCGTCCCCGCGACGTCTCACCCCGAATCGCCGCGCTGGCCGCAGCGCTGCCCGGGCTCGGACAGGCAGATCCCGACACGAGCCTGGCCGACACCGCGACACTCATCACCCACCCCGACCCGTACGTGCAAGCAATGGGGTACTTCATCAGGGCCGTTCTCGGCGAGAACGGTGGTACCCGGTACAGCGCGCTCGGCGACGGTGAGCTGGCCTACCGACGGTTCGAGGCAATAGGCGACCACTGGGGAATGGGGATGGCCGCCCACGCCGCCGGGCATGCGACTGACGCCGGCGGCCGGCACGGCGACGAGTGGCTGCGCCGCAGTGAACGGCACCTGAAGCTGGTCGGCGCAGCCGAGGACGCCCGATCGACTCGTGTGCTCCTCGACGCGCAGCTGGCCCTCGCCGGCGACATCGAGGCCGAGCGCCGGCTGCGCGAGATCGCAGGCTCGGACAACTATGACGGGACGGACGTCTGCCAAACTCACCTCGTTCTGGCACAAGTCGCGTGGCGGCACGGACGACCTGACGAGGCCATCACGCATACCGACGCGCTGCTGCGAGCGGCAGCCACCGTCCCCAGTACGGGTTCGGCGCCGTCCTCCACCCTGTTCCGTATCGCAGCCGTAGTCATCGATCTTTGGATCGCCGGGGCCGACTCGGCGAGGGAAACGGTCGCCAGCGGGCATGCTCGAGCCCTTGACGCCCTGCGGTACACCCGTGCTGACGCCCAGGCCTCCGGCGACCGCCCGCTTCTCGGCGCTTGGGCGATGGGTGGCGCCGAGCTGGCCGCCCTGCGCGGTGACACCGGAAAGGCGCGGGAACTGTGGGCGCTGGGGACGCGCGCCGGCGCGAACGTCAGCCGGTTCTTCCCGCAGGGACAAGGCACTCGTCTCGAGGCCGCCTTGGGCGACCGCGAGAACCGCGAGCCCTTGCTGGCCGAGGCCGGGCGGCTGACCAGAGCCGCCGTCTGCGATCGCATCCACGCCCTGATGGAAGACCTGCTCGCCTGAGCCGGCGCAGCGCCACAGTCGCGGCCAGTTGCGGGAACCGGCGTACCCGGCGGACCAATCGAAGGGCGCTGCCGTGTCGTTGTCGCGCATGCCTGTCACCGCCAGTGTTGCGCTGATCGGCAGACCGACGTCGCCAGCGATCCACAGAGATCATCGCGCTCCGTCGATCGGTGAGAGGAACATGGTGGTGCGCAAGCACGCCCCGAGGTTTTCAGGCCGGCGACAGCGCCGCCGGGCAGGCGGCCGATGACGGCGATCTGTCCCGGTGCGCCCTTCGCGATCATCGCTCCGGTTTCGGTGTCGGTCGCCTGGGCGCGCACGCTACGGACCGTCACGCAGGTGACTGCCAGGCTCACTGACATGCCGATGAGCGCGCGTGCAGCGTCGTTGTGAAAACGTTCGCAAGAATGGCGCCGGCGGCTCGTTCGGATAATGGGTGGAGCGTTTCGCGCCTGACCTTTCGCAGCGACAGCGTTGACGCGTCGGCGGGTGCGATGTGCCGCTGCCTACAGGTCCGCTCGTTGCCGCCGTGGCGGGCCAGCGCGGCGGGCCGGGTGTGCACCGGGGCTGGCGGACCGGGCTGGGTCGATCGGCGCCAGGCGTCTGGTCCGGCACGGTGGTGTGGCGGTCCGGACTGGTGTCACGCGCGCGAGGTCCGGCCTGTTCAATAGTTGTTTCCGGGGCCGGAACGGGCGCCGTCTCGGGCGCCGTGTCGTCCCGCCGATCCTCGACGGTGGTCGCCGGTGGAGTGGTGCCGTGGATGCGGCGGAGCTTGTCGGCGTGACGTCTGGCCAGCCCCCAGGCCCGGTGCCGTTCGTGTTCCCGGCGGAATTGTTCTTTTGCCGGGCAATAGCGGCGCGACCTGGTCCGGTCGCGCATGGCAGCCAATTCGCTCCTGGTAAAAAGCTGTAGCTGCGCCATTCATTGATTCTCCCAGAACCCTGCCGCAACCACCGCCCCGACCATCGACGAAGAATGTCAAATGGCGCACGCTCATGCCGCGATCCGGTCGCAACGGACCGTGATGGCGGGTTGGGTCCCGGCTCGGGGACGAGTTGTGGGATCCGCCGGCGGTGGTCAGACGGTGAGCCTGCCATCGAGCCACCACTCCAGATACGTGGCCAGGCTCGGGGCCACCATCGTGCGGCTGTCTGTTTCGTGGTCCCAGACGAACACGTCGGCCGGGCGGTCACGCATCACGAACGCGAACTGGTCGCCGTTGCCGGCGTCGGCGAAGAAGAGCATCGGCTCGAACGGCATGTATAGCCCGGCGAGCGTGGCGTCGTTCCGAAGGTCCAGGTTGTCGGCCGCGATTCGCGCTGCCGGCCAGATGAGCCCCAGGCCGTACTCGCCGTCGACGCCGTCGCTCTCGCGCAGGAGCTCGGCGAGGTCATGCGGCAAGTCCTGCCCCAATGCCAGCTCGCAGGCGCGTAGCGTCGATGCGGATGCGCCGCCGTGGAAGGTGACCTCAGCCGTCCACCCCGAGATCCGCTCGCGCCACATGATCGACAGCATGGCACATCGACGATCGGCGCGCAGTGCGTCACCTGCCGTGATTCCGCACGTCAGGACCCGTTCCTGCCGTCGACTGCTCTGCACTAGCGAGGACGCGGACACTCGCAACGCCGCAGGGGTGTACCAACCCCGCGAACGTTCATGGACAGCGCGCTATCCGGTCGTCGCCGGGCCGGGGAGACAGTTCAGAGCCGACTTGCGGAACTCGTCCACCAGGACGCTGTCCTCGACCGGCCGGGTCACCATCACGGCCTGACAGGGCGGGATGCCCTCGATCGGGATTGTCATCAGGTCCGGGCGGATGAGACCGCTTCGATCGCCGCGCGGATGCATGACGACGGCCTTGCCGCTCGCGACCAACTCGAACTTGTCCCGGACGGTGTGCACGGCCGGGCCGGCGAGGAGCCGGCCACCTTCCGGGCGCTCCGGCCACCAGAAGGCCAGCCACTCCGCGGAAGCGCCGGGGATGACGAAGTCCACCATCGGTTCCTCGGCGAAGTCGGCCACCGTGACCGAAGCCCGCCCCGCCAGCCGATGGGAGACGGGAACCACGAGCACCCGCGGATCGTCGTAGAGCACCGTGACGCGGTAACCCTCCATCGGTAACGCGAACGGCTGCCACGCGACCACCACGTCCACCCGGTACTCCGCCAGGGAGCGGACGTCCTCCCAAGTCAGATAGCGGGTATGGATCTCCGCGTCGGGGAAGCGCTCACGCAGGTCGCGGACCGCCGGGGTGATGACGAAGCCGGGTGCGTAGCCGATAGTGATCCTTCCCGATGTCGCAGCGGCCCGAACGTTCGTCACGGCGTGTCGGGCGGCCCCCAGCAGGTCATTCGCCTGCGCGAGGAAGACCCGGCCGGCCGCGGTGAGCCGGCTGCCATGGGCGTTGCGGTCGAACAGCCGGACACCGAGCTGCTCCTCGAGACGCTGGATCTGACGGCTCAGCGAAGGTTGCGCGACGCGCAGCTCGGCAGCCGCCCGGCCGATGTGCTCATGTCCGGCGACGACGGTGAAATACCGCACCAGCCGCAGGTCGAGATCCGCCATGGCTCCAGATTTTAGCCAGGTTCACCCGACCAGCGGCGACGTCGAGAGGCTCCGATCGGTACGCTCCGCACCCTGCGGATCGCTCCGCGGCCCGGCAGAGCCAAGGGACGGTGAAGAGCCATCCATCTCACCCCTGCTGGGCGGCGAGCGCCTCGAGGAGGGCATCGCGAGCTGCCTCAGCGACCATCCGGTCTTCGGCATCCGCACCCGAGCTGACGCCGACCGCACCGACGAGCCGACCGCGGACGATGAGCGGCACGCCGCCGACCATGTCGTGAAAGTCGATCCAGGTTGTGCTCTTGTCGAACGGCGCCATCGGCAGCTTTTCGGATTCGAGCGCAATAACCGTGAGTTCCTCGGCCAAGGCGTCGCGGGCGGAGTCTGAAAACGTACCGACCGGTGAGTTGACATAGATCAGTGGCATGACGCCGACCTTCCTACCGGGGATCGCAGCAGGGCCTTTCGTGGCAAAGCCACCGCGTTACGCGCGGCCGGCCGGCGGTTGTTCCTTGCGCCACCGGTCGGGCCGCACGTCATGAATCCGCTAGTATGTCACCACTGCCTTGAACCGGATGTCACCGTTGGCGACCCGGTCGTAGGCCTCTGCCACGCGCTCCTTGGGGAAGAGCTCGATCATGGGGGTGACCGCGCCGCGCGCGACGAAGTCGAGCGCCTCGACGAGGTACTCGAAGCCGTTGTGAGCGGAGCCGATGATCTGGTAGCTGTTGGACACCAGCGGCAGCGCCGGCAGTGTCATCTGGTCGGTGGCGATGCCCATCATGACGACCTTGCCCCACGGGCGCAGACCGTCCATCGCGCCGGCGACGGCGGCGTGGTTGCTGCTCGTGTGCATGATCAGATCAGCTCCGCCGGCCGCTTTGAGCCCCGCCCCGTCCGTGACGACCTCGTCCGCGCCGAGTTGCCGGGCGAGGTCCTGCTTGTCGGGGCTGTGCGTCACCGCGGTGACGTGGTAGCCGGCGGCCTTCGCGTACTGGATCGCGAGGTGGCCGAGACCACCGATACCGACCACGGCAACCCGCCCGGAGGGCTTGGCGTCCGCGCGACGGAGGGCGGCCCAGACCGTGAAGCCGGCACACAGGGTCGGTGCGGCCAGTTCATAGGACACGGCGTCCGGCAGCAGCACCGTTCCGTCGACGTCGGCCACGATGTACTCCGCGTGCGCACCGTCGACGTTGACACCGGTGAGGATCGGGTTGGCACAGTTGGCGGCGGTGACGAAGCTGTTGGGGTGCTGCTCACGGCAGAAGTCGCACTTGCCGCACCGCTTCTGAACCATCGGGATCCCGACGCGATCGCCGACCTTGCGCTGGGTGACGCCCGCCCCGACGGCGACGACCTCGCCGACGCCTTCGTGCCCGAGGACCAGCGGGAACTCGCGGAACGACAACGTGCCGTTCGCCATCCACACGTCCGTGCCACAGATCGCACACGCGTGGACGCGCACCAGCACCTGGTTGGGCCCGGCCTCCGGCCGATCCACGTTCTGCAGCTCCCACCGGGCATGCACCTTGGGAACAACGACCGCCTGCATCTGGGTAACCAATTTCCACTCCTCCTTGGTCGGAACCGGCACGCGAGTGCGGGTTCGGGCTCGTTTACACAGGCCATCGCTGGCCCTTCCTGACGTGGGACGCGTGTTCCCAAGACGCCTACGGCCGAGATCGCGCAACTGCGCGGTGGGTCTTGTCGGCCGCCGAGATGAGCCAGCTCTTCTCAACCGGATGTGCGGGCCGGAGTGGCGCCTTCCTTGCCACGCGGTGCCAGGACCGGACGCCGCCTGTTCAGGCGGCTGTCACGAAGTCGAGCAGCGCCGTGTTGACCTCGGCGGCATGGGTCCACAGCAGGCCGTGAGGGGCGCCGTCGATCTCGATGTACCTGGCCCCGGGCAGGGCCTCATGGAACGGCCGCCCAGTCGAGTCGATCGGAAGGATTCTGTCGGCCGTCCCGTGCAGGATCAGTGCCGGCTTGCTCTGCGGCACGCCGGTCGCGTTGTCGTCGCGCTGGACGAGGAACGGCTCGAGGGAGGCGAGGAAGGCGAGCTTGGCGACCCGATCGTGACCGTGGATGCGGACGTACCGGGCCAACTCGCCGGTGCCCATCGAGAATCCGACCAGGATGACGTCGCGCAGGTCGAGCGTCTCGAGCACAGTGTGGAGGTCCGCGGCGAAGGTGTCGTAGTCGTAGCCGGTACCGACCTTGCTCGACTGCCCGAAGCCGCGGCGGTCGTAGGTGATCACGCGGAAGCCGGCGCCGATCAGCTCACGCGTCTGCAGCTCCCAGCTGTGGCCGCTCAATGGATATCCGTGGATCAGGACGACGGGCTGACCGCTGCCGTGATCCTCGTAATAGATATCTACCGGCGCACTGTTCTCGGCGCCGACGGTGACGGTAGCCAAGGCGTTCCTCCTGGATTGGGCAGACAATCGTTCCTGTGGCACGTTCAGCCGACCCGCGGCACGCCGCGAACCGGCTGAACCGCTAGACTGCTGCTGAGTCGTGTATCGGGTCGAACGACAGGAACATCTCCGCAGGCGCCAGGAGTACAACTCCGGCCGTCTCCTTGACCGTCGTGCCGGGCACGATGGAGAAGTTCGTCAGGCGGCGCAGCAGGCGGTCGAAGGCAACCTCGATCTGGAGTCGGGCGAAATGCTGGCCGATGCAGCGGTGGATCCCTACTCCGAAGGCGATGTGAGGGTTCTTCTGGCGGTCGAACCAGAGCTCGTCCGCGTGCTCGAACTTCGTCTCGTCGCGGTTGCCCGACTGCCAATGCACCGCCAGCCGGTCGCCTTCCTTGAGCGGACAGCCCAGCAACTCGTTGTCCTTGGTGACGGTGCGGCCCATGACCGAGACCGTCGAGGTGTACCGCAACAGCTCCTCCAGGTCATGCTTGACCCACTCGGGCCGGCGCAGCCGCTGCTCGAAGCCGGGAAGTTCGGCGAGATACCGCCCGATATGGGCGATCGCGCCGCGGGTCGTGTCCAGGCCGCCGAGCAACAGGACGGTGACGACACCGAGCTGCTCGGCGCCGGAGAGGGGACGGCCGCCGTCGACTCGAGCGGTGACCAGCGATTGCAGAACGTCGTCCCGGCCGGAAGGGCCGGCGGCCCGCTCCTCCAGGATCTCCGCGGCAACGCCCGCCACTCGCGCGTAGGCCGTCTGGTCGCCGGTGGCTACGCCGGTCACCGCTTGAATCGCGAGCTCCATGCGGGTCTCGTTGTCGTCGTCGATCACGACGCGAGCCAGCGACCCGGCCGTGAACGGGATCGCGAACTGACTGACAAACTCGACCTGGCCCTTGTCGATCACGTCGTCAATCAGTGAGTCGGCCAGTCGCCGCATCTCCGGCACGTACCGCTGAAGGAACGACCGGGAGAAGTATGGGTTGAGGAACTGCCGGAAGTCGCGATGCAGTGGCGGATCGAGATCCAATGGTGGCAGCGGGACCGGGACGTGGTGGACGCCCGGGGTCGAGGAACTGAAGACATCCGGGTGCTCGCCGATCGTCCGCAGGTCGTCGTACCGGCTGACAACGTATTGACCGCCGTCGTAGCCTGAGCGGACAACCGGGCACTCCCCGCGCGACCAGGCGAGCTCCTGCGGGAGACGCTCGCAGTCCTCGTGGCGGTACCAGTCCAGGTGCTCGAAGAACTCGAGGTGCGGGCCAGTCATAACTCGAAATCCGCCTTTCGATCGGGTCCGGTGCCTGGCATCAGGTCACCCGGCGGCAACGTCCCGGTCATGAACTGGGAGATCATGGGATAGACGCTACGAACGCCCGGACATACGCGTCCAAGACCTCTTCTGTATCCGTTTCATGCAAAACATGCATGTTGCAGCTCGCGGCAAGGAGCCAAGACGGCCCAATAGATAGCGATCGCACCGACCTCGGGCCGCGATGACGGCACGCGGTGCTGAGGGCTCGTCGGGGAATCGGAGCAGCAGGATCGCGGAGACCATGGCCGCCAGCGCCGCAGTATCACGAGCCCACCGGAGCACCCGAGACCGCCGGCCGGGCTTGTGGCGTCGCTCGGCTCGGCCCGTTCGCAGGAAGGCGTACATGCCGGCGGGGCCTCGCCAACGCCTTGCCGCCCAGAACAGGCAGGCGACGAATTCCCACCCGAAGACTGCGGCGCCGATCCGTAGTGCAGTGCCGGGCGGATCCAGCTCGTGGAAGCCGCCGATGCGAAGGGTGCCAAGGGCAGCAGTGCCGGCGAAGACCGCGCTCACCGCCGCCACCACGGCGTACAGGCCGAGCATGACGAGCACACGCTTCGGCGGCGTGTTCAGAATCGACCGGCCGTCCGCACCCACAGCACCATTGAAACGGCTACGCGCTCGCGACCGTAGCCCGTGGCTGTCACCCACGGTCAACAACGCTACGAAGATCGCTGATGTCTCGATGCCATGCCACGTCATGCGTCCAGACCGCACCAGCGACCGACCGACGAACACCATCCGACCGCGTTCCTACTACACGACACCCGACGCGGTCGGCGACCGGTGGTTGCCATGCGGTAGCCGCGAACCTCGGCTATGACGACCTGCGATCCGAACTGACGAGGGCCACATTCCAGTCGGCAACCGCACAGCGATCTCGGCATCCGGTCATGCCGCTGCAGGAGTGAGCGCGTCCGTTTGCTCATCCACACAGGCCGCGAAGGGATCGCTTGGACCAGACCCCGCCACGCGCCCGCCATCGTGAAGGCCCCGTCGAACACCTCGACCGGACTGGGTGCTACGTCGCCTTGCCGGCGGGTCTCGAACGCTTTTGTCCCGGGGGCACCGATCGTAGCTGTCCATCGACCGGTTGACCCGGCGACGCCGCGGCCGGGCCAAGGATAGGAGCCGTGACCGATGGATACGCGATCGAGACGCACGGCCTGCGCAAGACCTACGGCAGCCACCACGCGGTGAACGGGCTCGATCTCGCCGTCGCGCGTGGCGAGGTGTTCGCTCTGCTCGGGCCCAACGGCGCCGGCAAGACCACGACGGTCGAGATGCTCGAAGGCTACCGCAAACGCGACGGCGGTGAGGTCCGCGTGCTCGGCGAGGACCCGCAGCGGCGCACGCTTGCCTGGCGTGCGCGGATCGGCATCGTGCTGCAGTCCACCGGCGAGTTCGAGGAACTCAGCGTCGAGGAGGTGGTGCGGCACTTCGCCGCCTACTACTCCGATCCCGACGAGCCGGCCCGGGTGATCGAGCGGGTCGGGCTGCAGGACAAGCGCAAGGCCAGGGCGAAGGTGCTCTCCGGGGGTCAGCGCCGCCGGCTCGACGTGGCACTGGGCATCATCGGCCGGCCGGAGCTGCTGTTCCTGGACGAGCCGACGACCGGCTTCGATCCGCAGGCCCGCCGGGAGTTCTGGGAGCTGATCCGCGACCTCGCCGCCGGCGGTACCACGATCCTGCTCACCACCCACTATCTCGACGAGGCGGAGACGCTGGCCGATCGGGTCGGGGTGATCGCCGGCGGCCGGCTGATCGAGGTCGCCACCCCGGCGTCCCTCGGCGGCCGGGGCAGTGCGGCCGCGAAGGTGCGCTGGACCGGGCCGCACGGCCCGGAGGTGCGCGACACCGACACGCCGGCCACCTTCGTGGCCAAGCTCGTCGACGAGTTCGGCGGCGAGGTGCCGGACCTCGTGGTGAGCCGCCCCTCACTGGAAGACGTCTATCTGTCGATGATCAAACCCACGGAGGACCAGTGACCGCCCTCACCATCCGGCTCGGCCTGCTGCGCAGCGGCCTCGAACTGCGCCAGTTCTTCCGTGGCCGCGAGTCGGTCATCTTCTCGTTCGCGCTGCCGATCCTGCTGCTGGTCGTGTTCGGCTCGGTCTTCGGCGGCCAGGATCTCGCGCCCGGCGTGACCCTGACCCAGTACTTCGTGGCCGGCATGATCGCCGCCGCGCAGCTCACCAACGGCTTTCAGACCCTGGCCATCCAGATCCCGATCGAGCGCGACCGGGGCGTGCTCAAGCGCCTCGCCGGGGCCCCGATGCCGGCCGCGTCGTACTTCATCGGGAAAGTGGTCATGGTCTATCTCATCGGGATCGCCGGGTGTGTGGTCATGCTCGCGATCGCGACCGCCTTCTTCCATGTGGACCTGCCCACGACCGGCCAAAAGTGGTGGACGTTCGCCTGGGTGTCGCTGCTCGGCATCGCCGCCTGCACCTTGTGCGGCATCGCGTTCTCGTCGATCCCCCGGGAGAGCAAACGGGCGCCGGCGGTCGTCACGCCCGTCGCGCTGGTCCTGCAGTTCATCTCCGGTGTGTTCTTCGTCTTCACCGACCTGCCGGGCTGGATGCAGCAGATCGGCGCGCTCTTCCCGTTGAAGTGGATGGCGCAGGGCATGCGCTCGGTGTTCCTGCCCGGCTCCTACGCCGCGAACGAGCCGGCCGGCACTTGGGAACTGGGCCGGGTAGCCGTCATGCTGGTGGCCTGGGTCGTGATCGGACTGGTGCTGTGCCTGCTCACGTTCCGGTGGACCACCAAGGAGGACCGTTGACCGCTGCGGAGCAGGCCGAAGACGCCTGGGACCGGTACCGCGTCGCCTGGCACTTCCTGGCCACCGCGGTGCCGGTGCTCACGGCCGCGGTGATCTGGTCCGACAGCGGCCTGCCGACAGTCCGACGCGTGCTGGCGAGCGCCTTGCTGCTGCTCATCTTGGCCTGGTACTGGTGGCAGGGCGCCCCGGCGCTGCGGCGCACCGACGACCGGGCCGGCTCCCTCCACCTCGCCGGCGAGATGCTGCTGTTCGCCGGGGTGCTGGCGGTGTCGATGGCCGCGATGTTCCAGCTGGCCGTGCTGACCATGCAGATCTTCATCACCCTGCGTCGCTGGCGGGACCGGTTGGTGGCGCTCGGCGCGATCGCCACCGTCTGCGTCGCCGGCACGGTGTGGCACAACGGCCTTACGTCCGACACCGCGGTCACGCTCGCCGCACTGCTCTTCGCCCCGCTGCTCATCGGCACACTGTTCGGCGCGTACATCTCGGCCGTCATCACGCAGAGCCGGGCCCGCAGCGTACTCATCGCCGAGCTCACCGAGACCCGCGTGCAGCTGGCCCGGGAGCGGCACGACGCCGGGGTGGCCGCCGAACGGGAACGGCTGTCGACGGAGATCCACGACACGGTCGCGCAGGGCTTCACGAGCATCCTGATGTTGACCCAGTCGGCCCGGATGACGCTGGACCGCCCCGACGTCCTGCGCGAAAAGCTCGACCTCATCGAACGGACGGCGCGGGAGAACCTCGCCGAGGCGCGTTCGCTCGTCGCCGCGCTCTGGCCGCCGGACCTGCACGCCGGCACTGTCGCCGAGGCGCTGGAACGGATGGCGCAGCGACACACGCGCGACACCGGCGTGCCGGTCAGCGTCGAGGTCACCGACCCCGCCACTCCCCCACGGCCGGAGCACGGGCCGGTGCTGCTGCGTGCGGTGCAGGAGGCGCTGATGAACGTGCGCCGCCACGCCAACGCCGCCACGGTGCGGATCGTGCTGACCCCGCACACGATGCGGGTCATCGACGACGGCCGAGGCTTCGATCCCGAGCAGGACCACGCCGGCTACGGCCTGCCGGGGCTGCGCAGCCGGGTGTCCGGCTTCGGCGGTAGCTGCACGATCGAGTCGGCGCCCGGCGCCGGCACCACGGTCCGGGTGGTGTTGCCGGCGTGACCGTGCGGGTGCTGCTGGCCGACGACCACCCGGTGGTCCGTGTCGGCCTGCGCGGCATGCTCGAGGTGAACGACGACCTCCAGGTCGTCGGCGAGGCGGCATCCGGCCGGGAGGCATTGACGCTGGTCGCTGCCTTGCGCCCGGACGTGGTACTGATGGACCTGCGGATGCCCAGCATCGACGGGGTCGAGGCGACCGAGCGGATCGCCGCCCGGTTCCCGCAGACCCGGGTGCTGGTGCTGACCACCTACGACACCGACGCCGACATTCTGCGCGCGATTGAGGCCGGCGCCGTCGGGTACCTGCTCAAAGACACCCCGATGGGCCAACTCCTCGACGCCATCCACGCTGCCGCACGCGGCGAAGCGGTGCTGGCGCCCCCGGTTGCCGCTCGGCTGGCCACCCGGACCCGGGGCCCGGCCGTCGAGCAACTGACCCCGCGCGAGGTCCAAGTGCTCGGCCTCGTCGCCCTTGGACTGTCCAATGTGGAGATCGGGCGGGCGCTGTACATCGGCGAGGCAACCGTCAAGACCCACCTCGTGCGCGCGTTCGGCAAACTCGGCGTCAGCGACCGCACCGCGGCCGTGACCGCCGCGCTCAGCCGCGGGATCCTGCGCCCGCCCTCGGGCCCGCCCTAACCCGTCCGAGCAGGAACCGGCGCAGTGTCGGTATCGGCGCGAGTCACGGCCGTTTTCCATGCTCCGGGGACCCGCCCACGACACCACCCGCGGGATCCCGCCCACGACACCACCCGCGGGATCCCGCCGACCGGACCGCACGCCGGGCCACGCCCGGACGCGCAGCGACCAGAAGTCTCCGCGATCATGCCGGACCGGCCGCCGACACCAACGGTTTTTCATGATCGCGGAGCGAACATGTACACCCGTGTACCGAAAGGCTCCGGGATCATGGCAAACCCGTGGTTCGGCCACGGCAACACGCATGATCACGGAGACATTTGGCCGCCCAAGTACCCTCGTATCGCCAATAACGGATATTTCGCCTGTCAGGGTATAAGTCCGAAAAGTCGTGGCGCGGAGCGCCCGACTTTTCGATCAGCGGTGCGCGATGGGGGCCGGTCGCGGTCAGCCGATCAGGTGTCGGGGTGCGGGCCGGTCGGGCCGGTGGCGACCCGCGTTCGGGCGTGATCCCGCACCTCGGGCGGCCAACGACCGCGGCGGATGCCATGATGTCTGAGCGGATACCGGGCGAGGAAGGGGCCGCGGGCGCATGGCGCGGTTCGAGGCGGTGACGTCGCTCGACGGGGATCGGGCGGACGTCGTGCTGTCCGGCGAGTGTGACCTCGCCGCCCGGGACGACTGCACCGCCGCGCTGCTCGGCGCGGTTCGGTCCGCGCCCGCGGTGGTCGTCGACCTGGGCGCGGTGACGTTCCTGGACTCCACCGGGGTGCACGCGCTGGTGACCGCGCACCAGGCGGCCCTGGCCCGGGGCGGGTGGATCAGCGTGGTCAACGCCGCCGGGATGGTGGCGCACGTGCTGGAGATCACCGGCGTCGCGGGGCTGCTGCGCGAGCGGGGTGGCGACGATGGGTGATCCGGTGCGCGGCGAGTCCATGGTGTATGCGTTAGTGTCCGACCTGGCGGCGGTCCGCGCGTTCGTCGCCGCCCGGGCCGTCGCGCTCGGCCTCGAGCCGGCCCGGGCCGACCTGCTGACGCTGGCCGTCAACGAGCTGGCGACCAACACGTTGCAGTACACCCGGGAAGGCGGACAGGTCCAGCTGTGGACCGACTCCGGGGATCTCGTCTGCGACGTCGTCGACCAGGGGCCGGTGCGCGCCTTCGGCGGCGGGATGCCCCCGCCCGACGCGGTGCGCGGGCGCGGGCTGGCGATCGTCGAGATGGTCTGCGACCACGTGGCCGCCTTCGCCAGCAACCGCGGCACCGTCGTCCGGATGCGGCTCGGCCTGGCGTAAAAGCGTAAAAGGCGGAGAAGGCGGAGAAGGCGGAGAAGGCGGAGCCTAGAGCACCTGGATGGCGAGGGTGCAGGTGTCGTCGTCGGGGCTCGGGCGGTGCAGCAGCGCGCCGATCAGGCGCAGCGGGTCCTCGCCGGGCCGGCCGGTCGCCGCGGCCAGGGCGTCGGCGACGTCCTGGATGCTCCGCGCGATGTCGGCCGAGCGGCGCTCCACCAGGCCGTCGGTGTAGAGCAGCACCACGTCGCCCGCGGCGAGCGGGGTGCACGCCACCGGGTAGCCGGCGTCGGCGTCCGCGCCCAGCAGCAGGCCGGCCGGGGGCGGCAGCTCGCCGGCCGCGCCGGCGCGGGCGCGCAGCGGGGGCGGGTGGCCGGCCCGGGCCCAGGACAGCGTGCGGGCCGGCGGGTCGAAGACGCCGACGATCGCGGTGCCGGTGAGTGCGAGCTGGACGCAGAGGCGGTTCATGTGGCCGACGATCGCGCCCGGATCGCGGATGCCGATCGACAGCCAGGCGACGAGCGCGAAGCGCAGGTGGGCCATGCCGTTCGCGGCCTCGAGGCCGTGGCCGGCCAGGTCACCGACGGCGAGGACGACGAGGCCGTCGGGCAGGGTCTGGGCGTGGTACCAGTCGCCGCCGACCCGCAGCGCGCTCTCCGCCGGCAGGTAGCCGACGGCGGCGCGCAGCCCGGCCAGCGGGAACGGCTCCCGGGGCACCGGCTGGATCAGCTGCTGCAGCTGCCCGGCGAGGCGGTGCTCGGCCAGCGCCGTCATCTCCCGGTTGCGCAGCTGGTCGCTGAGCCGCTCGATGGCGCTGCGGGCGTCGGACCGGGCGGTGACGTCCTGCACGACGGCGTAGATCTTCAGCGGCGCGCCGGACGGGTCGCGCACCACGTCGGAGAGGATCCGCAGGTGCTTGACCGCGGCGCCGACGCGGAAGCGCACGGTCACGTCGGAGCTGCTGCCGCTGTCGAGGCTCTGCCAGGCGGGCTCGGTCATGCTGCGGTCCTCGGGCAGCACGGCGGCGCTCTGCTCGGCCCGCGACATCGGGCCCAGCGCCGGGTCGCGCTCGAAGATGCGGTACATCCCGGCCGACCACTCGCTGCGGCCGGCGACGAGGTCGTACTCCGCCCAGCCGAGGATGCCCAGCAGCTCCGTGCGCTCCAGCCGGCGGTCGGCCTCGTCGACCCGCCGCCACCACACCAGCAGCCCGTCCAGGGCGCGGTGGACGGTGATCTCGAACCGCGAGTCGGCCACCACGCCCACGGCGTGCCCGCCGTAGTGGAAGTCGGCCAGCGTGGCCGGCCTGCCGGTGTCGAGCACACGCAGGTAGACAGCCCACAGCGGCCCGTCGGGCAGGCCCGGGTACAGCTCGCCGAGCAGCCGGCCGACCCGCCCGATGCCACGGCCGTAGATGTCATCGCCGTGGCCGCTGGTGGCCGCGATGCGGAAGTCGGCGACCCGCCCGCCGGCGTCGCGCACCGGGCGCAGCCAGGTGCAGCCGGCCGGCACGACCGCGAGGACCTCCCGCACGACCGCCGCGACGGCGTCGGGGTCGTCTGCCATCCCCGCAGCCTATCGGCATCCGCGAGGGAAGTGGCGCAGCGCAGGACGCACGGCCGCCGCGGGCGCGGCGGCCGTGCGGGCCGGGCGTCGGAGCTCAGCTCGCCGCGCAGGTGGGCGTCAGGCTACCGGCGGTGCCGGTGCCCTGGAAGCCCCACTCGGCGTACTGGCCCGCGTTCACGTGCCCGTTGTAGGACACGTTGGTCCAGCTGGTGCCGGACCGGTTGACGTTCCACGCGTTGGTCACGCTCACCCCGGAGGGCAGGGCGAGGGTGACGTTCCAGGCGTTGATGGCGGCCGACCCGGCCGTCACCCGGACGGTGGCGACGAACCCGCCCTGCCACTGGTTGAGCGACACCGTCGCGGTGCACCCGCCCGGTCCCCCGCCCGGGCCGGACGGTGAGGGCGACGGTGACGACGGGGGCGAGGAGGACGCCGAGGGCGACGACGGCTGCGAAGGACCGGAGCCGTTGAGCCCCATGAACGCGATCGCCATCGCCGCCTGGCCGGCCAGCGGCAGCGAGTGCCCGACGCCGTTGATGCTGATGCCCTCCACCGGCGGCTGGGTGGTCGCGTTGCCGTAGCGGGTGCGGGTCCAGCCCGGCTGCGGGGTGTCGGTCGCGACCGGCGTCTGGCTGACGCCGAGCACGTTGGTCCACTGCTTGATCTCCTCGCCGAAGTTCGGATAGGCGAGGGTCGTGTCGGCGGTACCGTGCCAGACCTGCATCCGCGGCCGCGCTCCGGTGTAGCCCGGGTAGGCGGCCCGGACCATGTCGCCCCACTGCTGCGGCGTGTAGATGCGCTGGCCGCCGGAGCACTGGCTGTTCCACGACGAGCCGTCGGTGGTGGCGAAGCAGCCGAACGGCACGCCCATGAACGCGGCGCCGGCCTTGAACACGTCCGGGTAGTCGCCGAGCAGCACGTTGGTCATCATGCCGCCCGACGAGGCGCCGGTGACGTAGACCCGGTTCGCGTCGGCGTTGTAGTGCTGCTCGGTGTACGTGACCATGGACATGATGCCGACCGGGTCGCTGCCGCCGCCCCGCGTGAGCGCCTGCGGCGACGACACGTCGAAGCAGGAGCCGCTGCGGGTCGCCGACGGGTAGACCACGATGAAGCCGTAGCGGTCGGCGAGCGAGGCGAACTCGGTGCCGGAGTAGAAGGCCGGCCCCGAGCCGGTGCAGTAGTGCACGGCGACCAGGATCGCCGGGCGCGACTGCACGGTGCTCGGCACATAGATGTACATCCGTAGATTGCTGGGATTGCCGCCGAACCCGATGATCTCCGTCAGCGTCGCCGCGGCGGCCGGCCGGGCGAGGACGAACACCCCGATGAGCGCGGCGGCCAGCGCCGATGCGCCGGCGATCAGGCGTCGCAGCATGTCAGCTCCCCGAGCAGCTCGGCGTCAGGGTGCCGGCGGTGCCGCCCGCCTGGAAGCCCCACTCCGTGTACTGCCCGGCGTTGACATGGCCGTTGTACGACACGTTGCTCCAGCTGTTGCCGTTGCGCGTGACGTTCCACGAGTTGACCACGGTCGCGCCAGACGGCAGGGCCAGCGTCACCGTCCACGCGTTGATGGCGGCCGATCCCGCGGTGACCCGCACGGTGGCCACGAAACCGCCCTGCCACTGGTTGACCGAGACCGTGGCGGTGCAGCCGGCGCCGGGGTTGCCCGGGTTCGACGGCGAGGTGGACGGCGAGGGCGAGGTGGAAGGCGACGGCGAGGTGTTCGGCGTGGTCGGCGGCGGGGTGTTGCCCGGGCCGTTGAGGGCGTTCAGCACGGACGTGTACGCGGGCTTCTTGTTGCCGCTGCCGTCGAACAGCAGCGGGCTCTCGCCCGAGCGCCACGAGTCGCTGTCGCGCACACCCCACACCGTGATGCCGACGCAGCGCGAGACGTTCATGCACGCCTGGGTCATCGCGGAGTACTGCGTGGTCGACGCGTTGGTGACGTCGGCCTCGGTGAGGGCGACGTCCACGCCGAGCGCGGCGAAGTTCTGCAGGGTGGTCTGGAAGTTGCTCGGCAGCGAGCTGCCGCCGGTCATGTGGGTCTGCAGGCCGACGCAGTCGACGGGCACGCCACGGGACTTGAAGTCCCTGATCAGGTTGTAGACGCCCTGCGTCTTGGCGTACGACCAGTTCTCGATGTTGTAGTCGTTGTAGCAGAGCTTGGCCGACGGGTCGGCGGCGCGGGCGGTGTTGAACGCGACCTCGATCCAGTCGTTGCCGGTCGCCTGGAGGTTGGACTGGCGGCGGGTGCCGTCCTCGTTGAAGGCCTCGTTGACCACGTCCCAGTAGGGGAGCTTGCCCTTGTAGTGGGCCATCACGCCGTTGATGTGGTTGATCATCGCCGTGCGCAGCGAGCTGCCGCTGAGGCTCTGCATCCAGCCTGGCTGCTGCGAGTGCCAGGCCAGGGTGTGGCCGCGGACCTTCATCCCGTTCTGGGTGGCCCAGTTGTAGATCCGGTCGGCGTTGGTGAAGTTGAACTGGCCCTGCGAGGGCTCAGTCGCGTCGATCTTCATCTCGTTCTCGGGCGTCACCATGTTGAACTCGCGGGCGGCGATGGTGGTGTACGCCGAGTCACTGAGCTTGCCGGCGCTGATCGCGGTGCCGTAGTACCGCCCCGACTGGGCCGCCGCGGCACCGAGTGTGGTGGCGGCACCCTGTGCGGCGGTCGCGAACCCAACGATGGTCGCGATCGCAGCGGCAGCAGCCACCGCGATCGCCACCCGGGCCCTTACCTTCTTCATGTCGGGAGACCTCCGAACGTTTCGACGTCCGCTGATGTGCGGACCGCGCTCAGCATTCCCGGAAATATTCCGGAACGAAACGGTTCGGCCGGTCTGGCCAGGTCAAAGGCGTTATCGAAAATGCGATTCGTGAAACTTACGTTCAGCCCTTCACGGAGCCCGTCAGGCCGCCCACGATGTGCCGTTCGGCGAATACGAAGAAGCCGATCGCGGGGATCATCGAGGCCGCCGTGTACGCCAGGATCTTGGCGGTGTCCTGCGAGTACTGCGTCTGGAACGCCGCGACGCCCAGCGGCAGCGTGAAGTCCGCCCGGTCGGACAGCACCAGCATCGGCAGCAGGTAGGCGTTCCAGCTGGTCACGAACGCCAGGATGGCCACCGTGGTCAGCGCGGGCCGGCTCAGCGGGAGCAGGATCCGCCAGAAGAAGCCCAGCCGGCTGGCCCCGTCCATCGCCGCGGCGTCCTCCAGCTCGCCCGGGATGGCGTGCATGAACGGGCGCAGGATGACGATGGTGATCGGCAGCGAGAACGCCGCCTCGGGCAGGGCCACGCCGAGCGGTTGCTCGAGCAGGTTCAGCTGGCGCAGCAGCAGGTACATCGGCAGCGCGGCGGCGGTCAGCGGGAACAGCAGGCCGATGGTGAACAGCGTGTAGAGCCCCTCGCGGCCGGCGAACCGGTAGCGCGACAGCGCGAACGCCGCCATGGCACCGGTGGCCACCGCGAGCACGGTCGCCACGACCGCGATGAACGCGCTGTTGCCCATCGCCCGCCAGAACACGCTCGAGCTGAGGACCTCGGTGAAGTTGCCGAACACCCACGGGTGCGGCCAGCCGGCGGGCGCTCTGTTGATCTGGGCGTTGGTGCGGAAGCCGCCGATGATGGTGAACAGCAGCGGGATCACCGTGACCCCGACGACGAGCAGGGCCGCCAGGTAGGTGAACGGGGTGCCCAGCGTCATGGCGGGACGGCGCCTGGGCGTGACGGTCACTGCCATAGCGGTCACTCCACGATCCGAGTCAGTGCGCCCTGGGTGTCGCGGCGCATCGCGAAGCGCTGGTAGATCAGCGCGAAGATGAAGCACACCGCGAAGAGCACGACCGCGACGGCGCTGCCGTAGCCGAACTCGTAGCGGCTGAAGCCGTGGTCGAGCAGGTAGGTCGCCATCGTGCTGGAGGCGTTGGCCGGGCCGCCGAGCGTCATGATCCAGACGAGGTCGAACAGCTGCAGCGAGCCGATGATGGACAGGAAGATCCAGATCCGGATGGTCGGCCCGAGCAGGGGCAGCACGATGCTGCGGGTGGTCTGCCACGCGCCGGCGCCGTCGACCGACGCCGCCTCGCGCAGCTCGGCCGGGATGCCCTGCAGGCCGGCCAGCAGCAGGATGATGCCGAAGCCGAGGTACTTCCAGGTGCACACCACGAACAGCGTGTAGAGCACCAGGCTGCTGTTGGCGAGCCACTCCTGGATCAGCCCGCCCAGGCCCACGGCCTTGAACAGCTGGTCGACGAAGCCGCCCGGCTGCAGCATGAGCAGCCACACCACGGCCGTGATCGCCTCGGAGAGCACGTACGGCGCGAACACGATCAGCCGCAGCACGGATCGGCCCCGGATCCGGCGGTTGAGCAGCAGCGCGATCGCGATGGACAGGGGCAGCTGGATGGCCACCGACAGCACCGCGATGATCAGGTTGTGCAGCAGCGAGTTCAGGAAGACGTCGTCGGAGAACACCCGCGTGTAGTTGCCGAACCCGTACCAGGTGCGGGGACTGAACCCGGTCCACTTGTAGAAGCTGTAGTAGACGGCCGCCGCGATGGGCAGCAGGACGAAGCCGATGAACAGCACCAGCGCCGGGGTCAGCAGCAGCGTCAGCTCCAGCCGCTTGGCCCGGCGCCCGCCCGGCCGGCGGGCCGGTCGCGATGCCGCGCGACCGGCCCGGGCCGATGGTGCCGCCTCGACGGCGATACCACCTGTTTGCGTCATGCTGAACCAATCACTTGTTCGCGACGGCCTTGGTGAAGGCGTCGACGATGCCCTGCGGGGAGCCCTTACCGGCGAAGAAGTCCGCCACGGCGTCGTTGAGCGCCTGCCCGACGCTGGTCGGCAGCGCCTGGTCGAAGTACACCTGGATGTACGGCGCGCTGTTCAGCGCCTCCTGCACCGTCTTGAGCGACGGGTCCTGGATCGCGGTGATCGCCTGCGGGTTGGCCGGCAGCGTGGCGGTGCTGCTCTGCACCAGCTTGGTCTGCACCTCGGTGCTGGCGATGTACTTGAGGAAGTCGGCGCAGGCCGGCCCGGCCTTGACGCTGCACGAGAAGCCGTCGCCGCCGCCGAGCGCGGTGCCCGCCGTGCCCTTGCCGCCCTCGACGGTCGGGAACGGGAACCAGCTGAGCTTCGAGGCGAACTGCTTGTCGTCGGTCAGCGGGATCATCGTGGGCAGCTCCCAGTCGCCCTGCAGCTCCATCGCGGCCTTGCCGTTGGCGACCAGACCGGCCGAGCTGCCCGCGCCCTGCTGGGCCGGGGTGCCCAGGAACGCGTCCTGGAACGGGTTGGTGGCCAGGAACGCCTTGAGGTCCTCGCCGGCCTTCACCCAGCACGGGTCGTCCATCTTGAGGTTCTTGACGGTGTTCTGCACGACGTCGGTGGAGCACTCGCGGATCGCGAAGTAGGCCCACCAGAACGCGTCGGGCCACTTGTCCTTGCTGCCGACCGAGATCGGCGTGATGCCCTTGGCCTTGAGCTTGGTGACGGCGTCGTTGAGCTCGGTCATCGTCTTCGGCGGCGCGGCGATCCCGGCCTGCTCGAACAGGTCCTTGCGGTACCAGAACCCGACGACGTGCAGGTCGTAGGGGATGCCGTACTGCTTGCCCTCGACCTGCCAGCCCTTCGCGGCCGCTCCGAGCTGGCTGATCCAGCTCGACGTCTGGGCGGTGATGTCCTGGATCTTGCCCGACTCGACCTGCGTCGCGAGCGCGCCACCGCCCCACTGCTGGAAGATGCTCGGCGGGTTGGGCGACTGCAGCGCCACCGAGATCTTCGTCTTGAGGGCCTCGTTCTGGGTCGGCTCGACCTTGAACGTGACGTTCGGGTGGTCCTTGTGGTACTGGTCCGCGATCGACTGCCACGCGCTCAGGCCCGGGTCCTGGGCTTGGTTGTGCCACCAGGTGAGCGTCACCGGGGCGTTGGCGTCGGTCGGTGCGCTACTGCTGTCGTCTCCGCAAGCGGTCAGGGAGGGGACCGCCATCGATAGTGCGATGGCGACTGCGGCCAGCCTCCGTGGGGTGCTCAGGCGGACGTTCAAAGTGATCATCTCCTGACGGGGGCGTGGGCGAGCTCACGGGCTCGGCCCTCGATGACCGCAGAGTCTCGCCTTTGTTACGGCGATTGTCAATCGTTGTCGATAACGTTATCGGACGTTATTGTGCCCTCGTGAAACCCAGCTCCCGAGTCACGATCCGCGACGTGGCGGCCACCGCCGGCGTCTCGGTCGCGACGGTGTCCAAGGTCCTCAACGCCCGCTACGGCGTGTCCGCGGCCACCAGCGCCCACGTCCAGGCCGTGATCCGCGAGCTCGGCTACGAGGCCAGCCTCGTCGCGCAGAGCCTGCGCAATCACAAGACCAACGTGATCGGCATCCTCGTGGCCGACCTCGAGCCGTTCAGCACCGAGCTGCTCAAGGGCGCCGCCAAGGCGATCAAGGGCACCGGATACGAGCTGGTCGTCTACTCCGCCGGCGGGCGGACGGTGGACCACGCGGGCTGGGAGCAGCGCTACCTCTCCCGCCTGTCCGGCACCCTCGTCGACGGCGCGGTGCTGGTCACCCCGACCGTCGTCGACGTCGAGTTCGGCCAGGCGGTGGTCGCCGTCGACCCGCACACCGGGCCGACCGGACTGCCCACGGTGGACTCCGACAACCTGGCCGGCGCGCGCACCGGCGTGCGCCACCTGCTCGACCTCGGGCACCGGCGGATCGCGCTCATCGGCGGCCGGCCGGACCTCGAGTCGGCGAAGCTGCGCGAGCAGGGCTACCGCGACGAGCTCAGCGACGCCGGCATCGAGGTCGACCCGGAGCTGATCCAGCCCGGCAACTACGACGCCGAGGACTCCACCGCCGCCGCCCGGCGGCTGCTGGAGAGCCCGGACCGGCCCACCGCGATCTTCGCCGCGAACGACATCTCGGCGCTCGCGGCCATCGAGGTCGCCGGCGCCATCGGGCTGAAGGTCCCGCAGGACCTGTCGGTCGTCGGCTTCGACAACGTGCCCGAGGCGGCCCTGGCCAACCCGCCGCTGACCACCGTCGAGCAGCCCATCTCCGAGATGGGGCACCGCGCCATCGACCTGCTCATCCAGCTGATCCACGGCGAGCAGGTGCAGAACACGCACATCCGGCTGGCGACGCGCCTCGTGGTGCGGCAGTCGACCGGCGCAATCTGAAATTTTGGCGAAACGGAGCGAACCAGCGTGACAGACAGCGGCGCCGCCGGAGCGTGGCGGGATGCCACGCTACCCATCGATGCTCGGGTAGCGGACCTCATGGCCCGGATGTCGCTGCGCGAGAAGGTCGCGCAGATGTACGGTGCCTGGCTCCACGTCGACGAGACGGCCGGGGAGGTCGCCCCGCACCAGAGCGACCAGGCCCCCGACCCGATCGACTGGCCCGAGCTGATCCGGCACGGGCTGGGCCAGGTGACCCGGGTCTACGGCTCCGCGCCGATCGAGCCCGCCGCCGGCGCCCGGCGCGTGGCCGACCTGCAGCGGCAGATCATCGACGCCGGGCGGTTCGGCCTGCCGGCGATCGTGCACGAGGAGGTCCTCACCGGCTTCGCCGCCTGGAAGGCGCCGATCTTCCCGGCGCCGCTGTCCTGGGGGGCGAGCTTCGACCCGGCGCTGGTCGAGCTGATGGCCGCGCACATCGGCGGTACCATGCGCCGCCTCGGCGTCCAGCAGGGCCTCGCCCCCGTCCTCGACGTCGCCCGCGACCTGCGCTGGGGCCGCGTCGAGGAGACCATCGGCGAGGACCCGTACCTCGTCGGCACCATCGGCTCGGCCTACGTGCGCGGCCTGCAGTCGGCCGGCGTCGTGGCCACCCTCAAGCACTTCGCCGGCTACTCCGCCTCGCGCGCCGGGCGCAACCTCGCCCCCGTCTCGATCGGCCCGCGCGAGCTCACCGACGTGCTGCTGCCCCCGTTCGAGATGGCGCTGCGGGCCGGCGCCCGCTCGGTGATGAACAACTACACCGACATCGACGGGGTGCCGGTCGCCGCCGACGCCACCCTGCTCACCGGGATGCTGCGGGATCGTCTTGGCTTCACGGGTACCGTCGTGTCGGACTACTTCGCGGTCGCGTTCCTGGAGACCTTGCACGGCGTCGCCGCCGACCGCGGGGAGGCCGCCGCGACGGCGCTGCGGGCCGGCATCGACGTCGAGCTGCCCGGGGTGAACTGCTACGGCGGCCCGCTGCTCAAGGCCCTGGAGGCCGGCGACGTCGACGAGGCGCTGATCGACCGCGCGGTGGAGCGGATCCTGCGGCAGAAGTGCGAGCTGGGCCTGCTCAACGCGGACTGGAGCCCGGAGCCCGAGTTCCTCGCCGCCCCCGGCGACCTCGACGACGCCGCGGCGCGCGACATCGCCCGCCGTCTCGCCGAGCGGGCCGTCGTGCTGCTGCGCAACGAGGACGCGGCGCTGCCGCTGCGCCCCGGCACCCGCCTCGCCGTCGTCGGGCCGGGCGCGGCCGGGCCCGACTCGCTGTTCGGCTGCTACTCCTTCCCGCGCCACGTCGGCGTGCACCACCCCGGCCTGGACCTCGGCGTCGCCGCACCGTCCATCGTGGACGCGCTCGGGCCGGACTTCGCGCTGAGCTACGAGCTCGGCTGCCCCGTCCTCGGCGGCGACGACGAGGGCATCGCCGCCGCGGCCCGCGCCGCAGCCGGCGCCGATGTCTGCGTCGCGGTCCTCGGCGACCTGGCCGGCCTGTTCGGCCTGGGCACCTCCGGCGAGGGCTGCGACGCGGCCGACCTGCGCCTGCCCGGCCGGCAGGAGGAGCTGCTGGAGGCGCTGCTGGCCACCGGCACCCCGGTCGTGCTGGTGCTGCTGGCCGGCCGGCCCTACGAGCTGGCCCGGCAGGCCGACCGGCTGGCCGCCGCGGTCTGCGCGTTCTTCCCGGGCGAGGAGGGCGCGGCGGCCGTCGCCGGCGTGCTCACCGGCCGGGTCAACCCGTCGGGCAAGCTCCCGATCGGCTTCCCCGGCGACGGCGCCGCCCAGCCCGCCACCTACCTGGCGGCGAAGCTGGCCCGGCGCAGCGAGGTGTCCACAGTGGACCCGAGCGCCCTGTTCCCGTTCGGCCACGGCCTGTCCTACGCCGACGCGGAGTGGGGCCCGGCGGCCCTGCGCTCGCCGGACGGCTGGGCCACCGACGGGGAGGCCGAGCTGAGCGTGCCGCTGCACAACCCGTCGCAGCGCGCGGTCAGCACGGTGGTGCAGGTGTACGCCCACGACCCGGTCGCCTCGGTGGCCCGCCCGGTGCGGCAGCTCATCGCCGCGCCGCGGGTCGACCTGGCCCCGGGCGAGTCCCGGACACTCGTCGTCACGCTGCACGCCGACCTGCTGTCCTACACCGGCCGGGACGGCGCCCGGGTGGTCGAGCCCGGCGACGTGGAGCTCCACGTCGGCCGCTCCAGCACCGACACCCACACCACCCTGCGCGTCCCGGTCGTCGGCCCCCGCCGCGAGGTCGGCGCCGACCGCCACCTGCACCCGGTCGCGACGCTCCTGCCGTGACCCGGCCGGATTGACCGGCGTTCCGGGCCAGGACTTCGGCGCCCTGGCCCGGTTCGCCTCGGCGCCGCCCAGCCCTGGGCGGTCAGCGCGGCCGGCCCGGCCACGAAGGCGACCCGGCCCGGTTCGCCTCGGCGCGGCTCAGCCCTGGGCGGTCAGCGCGGCCAGCCCGGCCACGAAGGCGACCCGGCCCGGTTCGCCTCGGCGCGGCTCAGCCCTGGGCGGTCAGCGCGGCCAGCCCGGCCACGAAGGCGTCCGGGCTCGGGCTGCGGCGCAGCAGCGCCCGCTGGCGGTCCGCGCCGGTGCCGTGGTGGAGCAGGCGGGCGAGCGCGCGGTGGACCACGGCCGCATCGCCTGACTCGGCGAGCGCCGGCCCGATCTTGCGCAGCAGCGCGCGCAGGCCGTGGCCGGTGAGCCCGTGACGGGCGGCGGTGGCGAGGTCCGCGTCCGGGTCGGCGGCGCACCGCGGCTCGGCGGCGCGGTCCTGGCGGACGTCGTCGATGAGCGTGGCGACCAGGGCCCGGACGATCCCGGCGAGCAGGACGGTGTCGGCGACGTCCAGGCAGGTGTCGGCGACGCGGATCTCGATTGTGGGGTACCGGCCGGACAGCCGGGCCAGCAGGTGGACGCCGCCGACGTCGAGCGCGGTGCCGGCGGCGATGAGCCCGGCGACCGCGCGGTCGTAGTCGGCGGCGTCGGCCCAGACCTCGGGCGCGCGAAACGTCGGCCAGTGCCGGCGCGCCGCGTAGCGGGTGCTGCCGTAGCCGCTGTCGGCGCCGTCGCGGCAGGGTGAATTCGCGGTCAGCGCGAGCACCGGGGCCAGCCAGGGTCGCAGCCGGCCGAGGACGGCGACGGCCAGGTCGCGATCGGCCACGCCGACGTGGACGTGGCAGCCGCAGGTGCCGGCGGATGCCGCGGTCGCGTCCGGGTAGCGGTCGGCGAGGCGGCGGTACCGCGGCTCGTCCGTCA
Source organism: Dactylosporangium sp. CA-092794 (assembly GCF_050948465.1). NCBI lineage: Bacteria > Bacillati > Actinomycetota > Actinomycetes > Micromonosporales > Micromonosporaceae > Dactylosporangium > Dactylosporangium sp. CA-092794. The sequence goes on from NZ_CP192044.1 coordinate 7,689,317, forward strand.
CCGCCTCGAGCGGCCCGCGTCGAAAGGGTGGCGCCCCGGCCGCGACGAGCCGCGCGCCGTTGAGCTCGGCGGCGCGCGCGGCGGTCCGGCGCAGCTCGGCGAGCTCGGCCTGCAGCGACCGCAGGCCGGTGTGCACGCCGGTGACCGTCTCCAGCTGATACGCCGTGTACTCGTGCCGCACCCGGTCGTCGCCGCCGGTGACCCCGAGCAGCCCGGCCGACACCGGTGCCACCGCGCCGTCCGGCTCCAGCAGCAGGAACTCCTCTTCCACGCCGACGGTGAGCATTCGCCCCGCCTCCCCCCACGACCCATGTCTCGCGTCTCTTTGGGTGAGCTTCGCCCCGGCCCGCGTCACCGCACGTCATCCCGGGCGGGTGAGTGGCCCGGGTTGGCCGAGTGCCGAGGATGTGGGCAGGAGGTGCGTGATGTGCCGATGGCTCGCGTATTCGGGATCGCCGATTCTGCTCGCCGAGCTGCTCTACAAGCCCGAGCACTCGCTGATCGACCAGAGCATGCACGCCCGGCTCGGGGTGGGCACGACCAACGGTGACGGGTTCGGGGTCGGGTGGTACACCCCGGACGGCCCGGCCGAGCCGACCCTCTTCCGCGGCATCGGCCCGGCGTGGGGGGACGAGAACCTGCACGAGCTCGCCCACTCGGTGCGCTCCGGGCTGTTCCTGGCCCACATCCGGGCCAGCACCGGCACGCCGGTCCAGCAGACCAACTGCCACCCGTTCCGGCACGGCCGGTGGCTGTGGCTGCACAACGGGCGGATCCGCGGGTACACCCACCTCAAGCGGAGCCTGGTCATGGCGGTCGACCCGGAGCTGTTCCCGGACATCAGCGGCTCGACCGACTCGGAGCTGATGTTCTACCTGGCGCTGACCTACGGCCTGGAGCGCGACCCGGTCGGCGCCGTCCAGCGCATGGTCGGCTGCGTCGAGGCGGCGGGCCGCCGGCACGGCATCGACAATCCGATGCAGATGACGGTGGCCACCACCGACGGCGAGCGGCTCTACGCGTTCCGGTACTCCAGCGAGCGCAACAGCCGGTCGCTGTACTGCAGCACCGCCGTGGACACGCTGCGCTGCATGTATCCGGAGAACCAGGCCCTGCAGCGGGTGTCGGACCAGACCCGGATCGTGGTCTCCGAGCCGCTCGGCGGGCTGGTCGGCGCCTGGCAGCCGGTCGCGGAGTCCAGCTACGAGATGGTGAAGCCGGGCGTGGACGTGGCCGGCCCGTTCGAGCCCGCGCTCTGCTGAACCGCCGGTTGCGGTGTGGCCGCGACCGGGGTCGCCCCGCGCGGCACGGGCGCCGCCGCATGCCGGGGCGCGGGCGCGCGGCGGCGCGGGGGCGGGGCCCAGGGCAGCAGCGCGGGCCGGCGGCGGGCGGCGACGTCCTCCACCCAGCCGAGCGCCAGGACGGCGACGGCTAGCAGGACCAGGGCCACGGCGAAGTAGCCGTCCTGGATCAGGGCCGGGCCGAGCTTCCAGACCTGCAGCCGGTCGCCGACGGCGAAGCACAGCGCGATCGCGACGTTGTGCCACAGGTAGATCGTGACGGCCCGCGCGTTGAGCAGCGTGACCAGCGCGTCGAGCGGCCGGATCCGGCGCAGCCAGCCCATCGCCGGCGCGGCCCGCAGCACCAGCAGGACGAAGCCGAGCGAGTACAGCGCGTTGCCGAGCGGGATGTCGTTGAGGTTGCCGGCGCCGTCCTCGCCGGGGTGGGTCACCGCCCAGCCGGCGCCGGCCGCGATGAGCCCGGCGGCCAGCCCCAGCAGCAGCGGCAGCCGCAGCCGGCGCAGTGCCCCGGTCCGGTGCGCGAAGCCCGCGCACCAGCAGGCGCCGTAGGTGGCGACGTCGATCACGACCGCGCCGGCCCGGCTGTCGGACAGGGCGTCGGCGATCGGGCCGGCCTGGGTGATCGCGAGGACCGCGAGCGGCAGGGCGATCGCCAGCAGCGGCAGCCGGCGGAACAGCCACCACGCGGCCGGGGAGAGCAGGACGAGCCAGAGGTACGTCACGAGGTACCACAGGACGACCGTGGCGTCGGCGGCCCAGTCGCTGCCGGGCGGGTCGGCCAGCGGTACCACCCAGAGGAACAGCGAAGGCACGTCGGGCGTCCAGCCCTGCCAGATCATCACCGGCACGACGATCAGGCCCATGACCCACAGGGCCGGCAACAACCGCCGGACCCGGCCCCGGATGGCCCGCGCCCCCGACCGCTCCAGGGACGCGGCCATCAGCGACCCGCCGAGGGCGAACATGACGCCCATGGCCGGCAGCGCGTAGGTCAGCCAGGTGAGGCTGAACATGTGAAACACCACGACCCGCGCGATCGCCAGGGCGCGCAGCGCGTCCAGGTAGCGATCGCGGCCCCCCGCATGCGTCATGCGGGCATCATGTCGGCCCGGATCGGGCGGCCTGTGCGGATTCGCGCGGAATGGGCCGATCGGCCGACCCCGATGGAGTGACCCGAATTGTCCCCTTGTTAGGCGTGCGCCGCCGCGACCTGCCCATCAATGAGCCAACGGCCCCGCAGCGACCTGAGTCCAAGTATCAGCATCCCGGCCGCGCACAGCACCACGATCGAGGAGATGATCGGGAAGATCACCGGCAGGGTGACGTGCGACTGCAGCAGCACGAGCAGCACTGTGATGATCAGGCCCGGTGCGGTGCCGACGGCGACGCCGATCGCGGCGACCGCGACCGCGCCGAGGACGCCGGCGATCACGATAAAGCGGTCCGGCACGCCTCCCGCGCCGGGCGAAAGCTCCGCGACGCCGCTCGCTTCCGCTCACACGACCGCCTTGACATCTCTGGAACTACGTTCCAAACTATCCCTGGAACGACATTCCACGTCCACATCGTCTCCTTGAGCCGAAGGCAGGACCCGTCATGACGCGCACCGTCGACGCCGCCGGCGGCCACTGGGTCCGATCGTGGGCCGCCGCACCGCAGCGGGCCGATCAGGATCTCCCCGACATCGCCGATGCGACCCTGCGCCAAGCGGTGCGCATCAGCTGCGGGGGCAGCCGGCTCCGGATCCGGTTCACGAACGAGTTCGGCGGAACCGGGGTGACGATCGGAGCGGCACGCGTGGGCATCGCGGGCCCCGACGGGACGGTACTGCCGGGCAGCGACCGCGGCCTCACCTTCGCCGGCGCCCCGTCCAGGTTCGTCCCGGCCGGAGCCCCCGCGATCTCGGACCCGGTGGATCTCGTCGTTCCGGCCCTGGCCACCCTGGTCGTCAGCGTCTACCTGCCCGGACACGTCAACGACGTCACCGGGCACAACCTCGTCGCCGGGCCGGGCTGGATCATCCCCGGCGACCAGACCTCGGCCGCCGGCCTGCCGCCCGCCGCCGAACGCCTGGACGGCCGGGCGCTGCTCTCGGGCGTCGAGACGCTCGTCCCCTCCTCCGCCGTGGGCATCGTCGCGATCGGCAGTTCCGTCACCGACGGGGCCGGCGCGACCAACGCGGCCGGCGGCGGCTGGCCCGAGCAGCTCGCCGCCCGGTTCGCCGCCGCCTCGAACCGACCGGCGGCCGTCGCCAACCAGGGCATCAGCGGCAACCGTCTCCTCAACGACGGCTTCGGCGCGTCGATCCTCGCCCGGTTCGACCGCGACGTGCTCGCATTACCCGGGGTGACGCACCTCGTCCTGCTCGGGGGCATGAACGACATCACCTTCTCCATCGCGCCCGGCGAGGTGGACCCGGAGTTCGCCGGGATCATGACGACCGATGCACCGATCGGCACGGCGGACGTCATCGCCGCGTACCGGCAGATCATCGAACGGGCGCACGCGCACGGCGTGGCGGTGTTCGGCGCCACGCTCACGCCCTGCGGCGGTGCGGGCTCCAGCACCCCGGACGGCGAAGCGGCCCGCCAGCACGTCAATGACTGGATCCGCGGCAGCGGAGCCTTCGACGCGGTCCTCGACTTCGACGCCGTGTGGCGCGATCCCGAGGACCCCGCCCGTATTGCGGCCGGCTACGACTTCGGCGACCACATGCACGGCAACGACGCCGGCTACCGAGCGCTCGCGGACTCGATCGACCTCGGGCTGTTCGACTGAGCCCTGTCGAGCGTCCACGCTAGGTGCCGTCCGGGGCGCAGGCGATGATGCCGTCGGTGACCATGTCCAGGGCCCGGGCGACGGCGGCCTGCTGCAGGTCGGCGGGCATGTCGCGCATCGGGCCGTCGAGGAGCAGCTGTGCCATGCCGTGCACGGTGGCCCAGGCGGCGAACTCCAGGAACGGGCGGCGGCCCGCGGCGATGACGCCCGCCTCGGCGAGCCGGTCCAGCAGGTCGACGAGCATCCGGAACGGCGGGGTCTCCATCGGGTCGACGGCCGGGCGGTCGGCGCCCGGGCCCGCGACGATCGGCGTCATGTGCGCGAACGCGGTGTGGAACAGGCCCGGGTTCTCCAGGGCGAAGCCGATGTAGCCCCGGCCCAGCGCGAGCAGCCGCTCCCGCAGCTGGTCGACCAGCTCGCCCTCGGCCGGGGCGCGCCCGACCTCCTGCTGCATGCGCCCGGCGAGCTCCAGCAGGGCGCAGTCCTTGACCGCGTGGATGAGGTCCTCGCGGTTGCTGAAGTGGCGGTACGCCGCGGTCGGCGAGACGCCGATCTGGCGGGCGGCCTCGCGCAGCACGACGGCATCCGGGCCGCCGCCGCGGGCGAGCTCCAGCGCGGCGCCGGTCAACGCGTTGGCCAGGTCGCCGTGGTGGTACGAGGGGCGGGTGATCTTGCCGGATTGCACCTTCATAGTCTGCCTCATGTTGACAACGTTCACATCCTGTGCGATGTTTACGGCGTTAAGTTTACAGCGTGAACATGAAGGGGGACAGACCCGTGTTGTACCGGTACGGCACCTTCATCCACCGTCGCGCCCGGCTCGTGCTGGTCGTCGCGGTGCTCCTGCTGGCCGCCGCGGCGGCGGCCGGCGCAGGCGTCTTCGGCCGGCTGGAAGGGGGCGGCTTCGACGACCCGGCGTCGGAGTCGTCGAAGGCCCAGCGGCTCGTCGACGAGCGCTTCGGCGGCCAGCCCAACCTGGTGCTGCTCGCCCACGCGGCCGGCGGCTCGGTCGACACCCCGGACGCCAAGTCGGCCGGTCAGCGGCTCGCCGATGAGCTGGGGCGCGAGCCGGGCGTGCGGGACGTGGTCTCCTACTGGGCCACCGGCGTGCCCGAGCTGCGCTCCGCCGACGGCGCCGACGCGCTCGTGCTGGCCCACATCGACGGCGACGACACGCAGCTGCGCCAGCGGGCCGAGGCGATCATCGGCCGCTACGCCGTCGACGGGCCGGAGCTCTCCGTGCGGGCCGGTGGCCTGGCGGCGACCAACGTCGACGTCAACGACCAGGTCGCGCGGAGCCTGGCCATTGCCGAGGCGATCGCCGTACCGCTCACGATGCTGCTGCTCATCATCGTCTTCGGCAGCGTCGTCTCCGCGCTGCTGCCCCTGGCCATCGGCGGCGTCGCCATTGTCGGCACGTTCGCCGAGCTGTCCGCGCTGGGCGCGGTCACCGACGTGTCGGTGTTCGCCATCAACCTCACCACCGCGCTCGGCCTGGGGCTGGGCATCGACTACGCGCTGCTCATGGTGAGCCGGTTCCGCGAACAGCTCGGCGCGGACACGCCGGTCGGCGAGGCGCTCGCCTCGACAGTGGCCACCGCCGGGCGGACCATCCTCTTCGCCGCCGCCACGGTCGCCACCGCGCTCACGGCGCTGCTGGTGTTCCCGCTGTACTTCCTGCGCTCCTTCGCCTACGCCGGCATCGGCGTCGTGGTGATCGCCGCGTTCGGCGCCCTGGTGGTGGCGCCCGCGCTGCTGGCGGTCCTGGGCCGCCGGGTGGACGCCGGCCGCCTGCCGTGGCGGCGGCGCCCGGCGACCACCGCCGGCGAGCCGTTCTGGGGGCGCCTCGCCGGTGCCGTCATGCGCCGCCCGGCGCTGGCCGCGCTGCCGGTCGTGCTCGGCCTGCTCGTCGCCGCGAGCCCCCTGGCCCACGTCGCGTTCGGCACGCCGGACGAGGGCGTGCTGCGCCCGGGCAGCGCCGGCCGGCAGGTCGGCGACCGGCTCGCCACCGGCTTCCCCAGCAACCAGCAGGCGGACATGGACGTCGTGCTCGACGGCGCGGTGAGCCGGGCCGACCTCGCCGGCTACGCGCAGCGGCTGTCCACACTGGACGGCGCGGCGCAGGTGTCCAGCAGCGCCGGGGTGTACCGCGGCGGGACCCGGGTCGGCGAGGGCAACCCGGCGCTGGGCCGGCCCGGCGCCGAGCGGCTCACGCTGAGCAGCCGGCTCGCCGTGAAGTCCGACGCGGCCCAGCGGCTGGTCCGGCAGGTGCGCGCGGCGCCCGCGCCGGCGACGGCCTACGTCGGCGGCGTCGACGCGGCGCTCGTCGACACCCAGCGATCCATCGGCGACCGGCTGCCGCTGGGCATCGCGATCGTCGTGCTCGCCTCGTTCGTGCTGCTGTTCCTGTTCACCGGCAGCATCGTGCAACCGCTGCGGGCGCTGCTGCTCAACGTGCTCGGCCTGTCGGCCACCATGGGCGTGCTGGTGTGGATCTTCCAGGACGGGCACCTGTCCGGCTGGCTGGACTTCACGCCCCGGCCGATGGACACCGCGATGACGGTGCTGATGTTCTGCATCGTCTTCGGCCTGTCGATGGACTACGAGGTGTTCCTCATCGGGCGCATCGCCGAGCTGCACCAGCGCGGCCTGCCGACCCAGGACGCGGTGCGGGCGGGGCTGGCCCGCACCGGCCGGATCGTCTCCGCGGCGGCGGCGCTGCTGGCGGTGAGCTTCTTCGCCTTCGGTACCAGCACGGTCAGCTTCCTGCAGATGTTCGGCATCGGCAGCGGCGTGGCCATCATCGTCGACGCCACGCTGATCCGCGGCGTGCTGGTCCCGGCGATCGTGCGCGGGCTGGGCCGGCTCAACTGGTACTCCCCCGCCCCGCTGCGCCGGCTGCACGCGACGGTAGCGTTGCGCGAGGCATAGGGGCATGCTGTGCAGGCATGACGAACTCTTCCGCGGCGCCCCTCGATCCGGCCGGCATCGAGGCGGCGCTGCGGCCGTTCGGTGCGTCCACCACGCTCCCCGCGGCCGCCTACACCGACCCGGCCGTGCTCGCCTGGGAGCGCCGGCACCTCTTCGCCGGCGCCTGGACCTGCCTCGGCCGGCTCGACGAGCTGAGCCGGGGCTGCACCCAGCGGGCGGTCACCGCCGGGGACGCCGGCGTGCTGCTGACCTTCGGCGCGGGCGGCGTGCGCGCATTCGCCAACCTCTGCCGGCACCGCGGCCACGAGCTGCTGCCCGACGGTGCGGCGGCGGACCGACCGGCCGCCGTCTGCCCGTACCACGGCTGGTCCTACAAGCTCGACGGCTCCCTCGCCGCCGCGCCGCACATGGCCGGCGTGGCGGCGTTCGACCCCGACCGGCTCGGCCTGGTCGAGCTGCCGGTCGCGGTGTGGCACGGCTGGCTGCTGGTCAACGCGGCCGCGGCCGCGCCGCCGCTTTCCGACTACGTCGGCGCGCTCGAGGAGCTCATCGCGCCGTACCACCCGGAAAGCCTGCACCTCGGCGCGCGGCACCAGTATCAGGTCGCCGCCAACTGGAAGGTGATCCTCGAGCAGTACCACGAGTGCTACCACTGCCCGCTCATCCACCCCGAGCTGTGCCGGGTCTCGCCGCCGGCCTCCGGCAAGAACTGGGCGCTGCCGGGCGCGTGGGTCGGCGGCGCCATGGACCTGCGCGAGCACGCGGAGACCATGTCGCTGGACGGCCGCGGCACCGGCGTGTTCATCGACGGCGCCCCGCGCCGCACGATCCTCTACGTGGCGCTGTTCCCCAACCTGATCATCTCCGCGCACCCCGACTACGTGATGACGCACCGGCTCACGCCGGTCGCGCCCGACCGCACCGACATCGAGTGCAGCTGGTACTTCCCCGACCCGGCCGTCGACCCGGCGTACGCCGCCGACTTCTGGGACCTCACCAACCGGCAGGACTGGGCGGCGTGCGAGTCGGTGCAGCGCGGCATCGGCTCCCCGCACTACGTGCCCGGGCCGCTGGCGGACAACGAGGACGCCGTGTACCAATGGGTCGCCCTCGTCGCCGCCGCCTACCTCGACCCGCAGGGTGCCCTGGCCGATCACTGCTCGCAGCCCTGACAATCAGGCGGAGCCCGCCAGCCACTCCTCCAACTCGGCCGCATACCGCGCCGCGAACCGCGGGTTCCACCGCCGGAAGTACACGCACGTGGCCAGCGAGTGAATGGCGTTGCCGAGCCGGATCCGCGCCGGCCAGTCCGCCGGCAGCGGGCACACCTCGTCGTAGGCGGCCAGGAACGCCGCCCGCCCCTCGGCGAAGCCGGCGAAGACGTGCTCGTCGAGCTTGCCGAACTCCATGAACCGGTCCGCGTACTTGCCGTGCTCGAAGTCGAGCAGGCAGACGATCCGCCCGTCGCGCAGCAGCAGGTTGGGCGGCCACATGTCCCGGTGGACCAGCCGCGCCCCGTCGTCGCCGCCGACGGCGTCCACGGCCCGGTGCAGCGCCGCGCCGAGCCGGTCGCGCCCGGCCGAGGTGAGATCCCCGGGCGCCTGGGCGAGCTTGCCGTCGATGTGGGCGTGCAGGAACGCGCGGGCGTCGGGATACTTGACGGTACCGAGGACGTCGCCGTACCAGTCCCCGGCGCAGGCGTGGACCCGCCCGACCAGCCGCCCCAGCTCCGCGGCGAAGGCCAGCCGCTGCCCGCCGTCCATCCCGTCCCAGGCGTCGGCGGCCGGTGTACCCTCCTGAAACTCCTGCACCAGCAGCGGCGCGCCCAGCCGGTCGCTCCGCGGCACGAACGCCCGGAACCGCACCACGGGCACGCCACCCTCGGCCGCCCGCCGCGTGGCGGCGATGAGCCCGCGCAGGTGCTCCGGGTCGGGGTCGCGCACCGGGGTCTTGACCAGCAGCCGCCCCTCGTCGGTGTCGGCGACCCACTGCCGGCTGGTGTGGCCGCCGTCGAGCCGCCGGATCCCGCCGACCCGCACCCCCGGGCAGGCCTCGACCAGCGCCGCCCGCACGACATCGTCCCCGATCGCCGTCTCCGTCATCGTTCCCCTGTCCCAGACCGCTGGAGTACCCCATGATGCCCGAGCTGACCGGCCGCCGACGCATCCCCTGGACCGCGCTCCCGCCCGGGATCCGCTCGGCCGTCGAGCGCCGCCTCGGCACCCGGGTCACGGCCGCCGCGGACCGCCCCGGCGGCTTCTCCCCCGGCGTCGCCGCGACCCTGCACCTCGCCACCGGCCGCGCGGTGTTCGTCAAAGTCACGCGCAGCGACCCCGAGGCCGGGTTTCATCGCCGGGAGATCGCGATCAACCGCCGCCTGCCGCCGGCCGCCCCGGTCCCCCGCCTGCTCGACGCCTACGACGACGGCACCTGGGTGGCGCTCGTGTTCGAGCACGTCGACGGCGCCCTGCCGGCCCAGCCGTGGCACCCGGCCGACCTGACCCGCGCCCTGACCGCGGCCACCGCGGCCGCCGAGGCGCTCACCCCGTCACCGATCCCCGCAGCGGAAGCCTCCCGCCCCCGCCTGACCGGCGGCCCGTTCACCGGCGACACGCTGCTGCACGGCGACCTGTACCCGTTCAACATCCTGCTCACCCCCGACGAGGTCCGTCTCGTCGACTGGCCGCACGCCTGGGTCGGCCCGCCCTACGGCGACGTCCTGACGCTGCTGTCCACGGCCCCACTGAGCGGCCTGAACCCGGAGCCGTTGCTGGCCGCGAACCCGCTCACCCGCGGCGTAGCCGCCGAGGAGATCGACGCCTACCTGGCCGCCCAGGCCGGCTACCTGCTCCGCCTGGCCGCCACGGCCGCCCCGTCCACCGACCCGGCCCTGCGCACCATGGCCGCGACCTTGGGCCGCTCCGCCCTGCGCTGGCTCCGCGTCAGGAGCGGCGGGCAACAGCCATTCGTCAGGAGCGGCGGGCAACGGCCATGAGGAACGCCCCGACGAGGAGAGCGACGGCGCCGAGCACCGCCCACACGGTCATGATGAGCCAGTTGCCCGACTCGGACCCGATCTCGACCCGGATCCCGATGATGGCCAGCGCCGCGAAGGCGAACAGCCCGATGCCGACCGGCCGCGCCCACGTGTTGGTTCCTCCTGCCACAGCGCCAGTGAACCACGCCCACGCAACCGGCGACGCTGGATGCGGTTGCGCCGCCTTCCGCCCGGGCAGCCACGTCGGCCCGAAGCGAGCCGGGACGATAGCCACGCGGCCGGCCGTCGCGGACGTATCCCCGTCGCGCCGAACATCCGGTCGGCGCGCCCGGGACCGGACGTATGTCTCCGTGATCATGCTGTCCGCGATCGCCGCACCGCGGGTTTTTCATGATCCAGGAGACATTCGGTACACAGGTGTACATGAACACTCCGTGATCATGAAAAACCGTTGGTGTCGCAGCCGGTTCGGCATGATCGCGGAGACTTCTGGCCGCTGAGCTGCGCTGTGCTTGCGGCGCTGTGCTCCGGGGGTGCAGCGCCGGCCGTGTGGGACCTGATCGCGACCCGCCGCGTGGAACCTTGATCCCGGATCGCGGATCACGCCCGCCGTGCCCGGCCCGGACGCGCAGACCCGGGCATCGCGGCGCCGGCGCGCATGGCGCCGCTGGCGTCGCCGGTTCGCGGGCGCAGCGCAGGCGCGAGGCCCGGCGCGGGGCGCGGACGCCAGGCCGGCGCGGACGCGGCGCAGGGCGCGGACGCGGCGCAGGGCGCGGACGCGGCGCAGGGCGCGGACGCGGCGCGGGGGCCCGGCGCGAGGCGCAAGCGGGGCGCAGCGCAGGCGCGAGGCCCGGCGCGGGGCGCGGGCGCCAAGCCGGCGCGGGCGCGGACGTGGTGCCCGGCGGGGACGCGGGGCGCGGCGGGAGCGCGGGGCACGATGGCTGCGGGCGGGCCATGCCGGCCGCGCGCGGAGCCACGGACGGGCCGGCGGCGGCCGTGGCGGGCACGGCCGGCAGTCGCTCCGCGCCAGGCGGCGCCGCACGGCCCAGGGCACCGCCACGCGCGCGCGGCGCTCGGGGATGGGGGTCAGCCGAGCTTCACGGTTACCCCCCGGTCGCGCAGGTCGGTCAGGACGCGGGCGTTGTCGAACGCGGTCAGCATCGGGATTTCTTCGCCCGAGCGGCGGACGGACTGGACGCACCTGAACGTGCGCAGCGCGGGCATGTCCGCGAGCGCGGACAGGTCGACGGCCCACGGGGCCGTGCCCTGGCCGTTGCCCCACAGGTGCAGCTCCTCGATCGCGGTGCCGGCCAGCGGGCCCAGGTCGGTGACCGCCTGGTGCCCCAGGCGCAGCTCGCGCAGCGCGGGAAGCCGGGCGAGCGGGCCGACGTCGGTGATCCCGAATCCGCCGTCGAGGTCCAGGCTGCGCAGGCCGGTGCAGCCGGCCAGGGGCGTCAGGTCGCTCACCCGGCACAGGTCGAGGCCGAGCTCCTCCAGCGCCGGCAACGCCTCGGCGATGCCGGCGAGCGACTCGATGTGGAACTCGTCGCTCTCGCCGTCCCAGTAGGTCCAGATCATGCGGATGACCCTCGGGCCGCCCGCGTACCAGTACAGCCGCCGGACCGAGGCGACCTGCTCCCGGGAGACCGGAATGGCCAGCAGCGCGTCGGCCACCTCGTCGCGATACCGGTAGTCGCGGTCGTCATCGTCATCGTCGTCGGTGTCGGCCGGGTCGAGGGTCCGGTTGAACGCCTCGAGATCGAACGGTGGCAGCACCCCCGATTCCAGCAACGCGTCGACGACCGCGAGCCGCAGGTTCACATCCTCCACGTGTTTCCGCCTCCCTTTCGCGGCGAACCCGGGACCGGGAGCCGGCAGACCCCGGCCCCCGCCCTGCTGTCAGACGAGCCGGCGGATGTCGCCGCGGGCGCGGTAGAAGCCGCCGCGGGTGGCCTCCCGGACCTCGGTGACCACGTAGCGGGCGTTGGGCTCGCGGATGCCCTTCGGGAACTGGACCTGCCAGTCCTGGTGGTAGCCCGGGCTGACGACCCGGATGCGCAGCCGCCCGCCCTCCTCCACGCACTCCACGACCACGCCACCGGCGGCGTCGGTGGCGACCTCGACCGTGGTGGACGGCGCGACCCGGTCCATCCGCGCCGGCGCCTTCACGTCGACGAACTCCGGCACCACACCCTGCTCCGCCGCCCGCACCGCCTCCTCGCTGGCGTCGATGCAGGCCAGCGAACCGTCGGTGGTGACGATGTAGAGCTTCTCGTCGTGATACTGCATCGAGTAGGCGCTGCCGCAGCCCGTGCCGAGCTTCCACAGCCGCTGCCCGTCGGCAGCGAAGCAATAGACCGAGGAGCGGTGGTCGCCGGCGAACACGTAACGCCCGTCGGGGGCGGTGGCGTTGGAGAAGACCGTGTCGTCGCAGCGGTAGGTGACGCCGGGGCGGCCGTCCTTGCCGAACTCGAGCACCGAGTTGGACGACATGCCCGCGTAGACCTTGTCGCGCTCCTGCCAGCCGAACAGCACCGCGCCGTTGGTGCCCCGGTGCCAGCGCTCGTCGCCGGTGCGCCAGTCGTAGCTGGTGACGCCCTGGCTGTGGCCGTGGTAGACGGCGGTGGCGTCGCAGCGGACCATCCAGCCCGACTGGCCGCGGCCCTGCCGCCGCCACAGGAACTCGTCCTCGTGGTCGATGCTGCACACCCCGCCCTTGGCGTCGGAGACGCCGAGGATGCCGTCGTGGATGTCGAGCCAGTAGATGTCGATGTCGGGGGCGATCGCGTAGGCCAGCCGGGGCACCTTGCCGGACAGGTCGTAGACGTTGCCGTCGTCGCAGCCGGCATAGATCCAGGCGTCGTCGGCGACGATGCACTTGACACCGTCGGGCAGCTGGAACTGCCGCTCCACCGTGGCGTCGTGGCGCAGGACGGTGATGGTGCCGCTCTCGTTGCCGACCATGCACCCGTCGTCGTCGATGAAGATGCCGAAGGCGGGGGCGCCCGAACGATATTTCCACAGCACCGGAGCGGTCTTCGCGGTCGAGCGCTGGCTGACGATCACCCGCCGGGTCACCGACCGCGGCGCCCGCTGCCCGGGCACCGCCGGCGCGTAGCCCTTGCGCACCTTCTCGCCGATCTTCTTCGCCGCGTCAGCCAGCGCCTTCGTCGAATCGGCATAGGTGGTGGTCTTCGTCTGCCCGGCATCGCCGATGCGCCCGTAACGGACCGACATCTGGTTGCCGTCCACAACGACCTCGTAGAACTTGTGCGCGCTCCCGGATTCCTCGGACAGCTCCAGATACGTCGTCTGCGGCATCGGCCGGCACCTTTCTTTCGATGAGGGGTCGGCGACAGCCTAGCGACGGGGTACGACAAAAAATCGGGGGCCGGATAATGGTCGGATGCCGCAACTGCGTGAGGCCCTCGACACGGTGCTGCAGGACGTGCCGCCGGCCCGGCTGACCGACTCGGTGCGCCGGCTCATCGAGGTGTACCGCGGCGGCCTGCCCGCCGGCGAGCCCCTGCTGCGCAACATGGTCGACGCCACCGCGTATGCGGCCTACCGCATGCCTGCCACGCACGCCGCCGTCGCCGCGGCGCTCGCGCGGCTGCCCGGCCTCGCCCCGGACAGCCACGTCGACCTCGGCGGGGGCACCGGCGCGGCGGCGTGGGCGGTCCGCGACGCCTACGGCCCGATCACGACGACCGTTTTGGATCAGGTGCCGGAGGCGCTGAAGCTGGGCGCCCGCATCGCCGGGAACGAGGGCATCGCGTGGCAGCAGTGGCGCCTCGGCGAGCCGGTGCCCGGCGCCGACCTGGTCACGGCGGCATACGTGCTGACCGAACTGGACGAGCCGCAGCAGGAAGAGCTGGTGGCGCAGGCGAGCGCGGCCGCGACGAGTGCCGTGGTGCTCATCGAGCCCGGGACTCCCCCGGGGTACCGCCGAATCCTCAACGCCCGCGACCGGCTGATGGCCGCCGGCTGGCAGATCGCCGCGCCCTGCCCGCACCAGCTCGGCTGCGGCCTGCAGGGGCGGGACTGGTGCCACTTCGCCGCCCGGGTCAACCGCTCCGCGCTGCACCGCCGGCTCAAGGACGCGAGCCTGGGCTACGAGGACGAGAAGTACACCTTCGTCGCCGCCACCCGCGGCCCCGCCCCGACGGCGCCGGGCCGCGTCGTGCGGCATCCCGCGTTCCGTAAGGGCCTCGTCACGCTGCAGGTGTGCCGGCCCGACACCGCGGTCGGCCCGGTGCTGGTGCCCAAGCGGGAGGGGCCGCTCTACAAGGCGGCCCGGGACGCGGAATGGGGCGACCAGTGGCCGCCCCATTCCCTGCCGTGAACCGTTACGCCTGGTCCGCCACGAAGGCCGAGACCCAGGCCAGCGACGCGTTCCAGTTGATGGTCAGCTCGTTGGTCGACCAGGACTGGATGTCGTCCATGTAGCACAGCTGCGGCTTGCAGCCGCGCAGTGCGGCGCCGGCGACCTCGTCCTGCAGCTGCGAGTTCGGGCCGCCGGCGAGGCTGCCGCGCGGCGGGTTGGGCAGCTTCGGGTCGAGCTCGTGGGCGTACCACCGGCTGTGCTGGTTCTTCGAGGCCTTCTCCCCGTAACCGGTGACGTAGGACTGGTTCAGCGCGTTGCGGCCGAGGATGTAGTCCATGCCGGACATGACGCCGTCGCGGTAGGCGGCCTTGCCGGTGACGTCGGACGCGGTGGCCACGACGGCCAGGTTGTTGAGGATCTGGCTGTTGGAGCCCCAGTCGTACCCGGTGCTCGGCGCGTACGGCTGCCCGTAGGCCTGCCCGGCCATCACCTTGAGGTAGCGGTCGGCGCCGTCGACGACGCTCTGGCGCACCCGGTCACGGTCGATCAGCTTGTTCGGCACGGTGGCCAGGTCGAGCCGGGCGAGCGCGGCGGTGTTCTGCCAGTCGAAGGCCCGGGCGAACACGTCGGCCTTGTGCAGCGGGGAGGCTAGCACGGCCGAGGAGTACTCCTTGTCGCCGGTGGTGAGGTACAGCTCGGCCGCGGCCCAGTAGAACTCGTCGGACACGTCGCTGTCGGCGTAGGCGCCGCCGCCGGTCGAGTCGGAGTCCGGCGCGTACATCGTCGGGTGCGCCAGTGCCGCGGCGTAGGCGGTCTTGGCGGCGGTGAGCAGCTTCTCGGCGTACCCCTTGTCATAGGCGCCGAACACCCGCGCGCCCTGCGCGGCCGCGGCGGCGAGGTTCAGGGTGGCCGCCGTCGAGGGGGCGTGCAGCTGCCGCGGCTGGGTGTCGGCGGCCGGGTCGGTCGGCAGGGCGGTCCAGCCGGCGTCGGTCACCTTGTGGTGCGCCATGCCGGCCAGCGGCTGCCCGGCCGGGACCTGCATCTTGGTCAGGAAGTCGAGCTCCCAGCGGGCCTCGTCGAGCACGTCGGGGGTCTTGCCGCCGGCTTCGGGCAGGCGCAGGGCGCGGGCCTGCGCGGCCTTGGGGGAACGCTCGTAGAGGCTCATCAGCTGGGCGACGGAGATGCCGCCGTTGACGACGTACTTGCCCTGGTCACCGGCGTCGTACCAGCCGCCGGTCACGTCCAGGGTGTAGTTGCAGACACCCGGCTGGCAGGGCACCTTGCTGTCGCCGCCGCCGGGGGTGTCGGCGGTGTGGCCGGCCTTGCGGGCGTAGCCGGGGGCGATCTGGTCGGCGATGTCGATGCCGCTGCGCTGCGGGTAGTAGAAGGAGAGCGAGTCGATGCTCAGCTGCTGATAGGCCTTCGGGTCCAGGTCGAAGGGCAGGCTCGACTTGCCGTCGACCTCGAGCGTGTAGGTGCGGCCGGCGCCACGGTACGAGCTGAAGTCCACGACGTGCGTGTTCTGCCCGGAGCTGGCGTCCATGCCGTGCGGCTGCGACTTGCCGGAGGCGACGACCGTGCCGGCGTCGTCCTTGAGCTGCCAATCCAGCGGCTGCGTGGCGTCGGAGATGACGGTGGCGCGCTTCGGGCCGTCGGGCAGGTAGCCGACCTGGTTGACCCGCACGGGAGTGTCCGGGATGTGGTCAGGCGTGGCGGGAAACGCGTAGGCGCTGTCGGTGCCGACGGTGCCGGTCAGGCCGCCCTCGTGTCCGGGTCCGGAGAAGACGATCGGCAGGGTCACCGCCGGCACGGCCACGATCACGGCGGCGGCGGCAATGGCGGCCAGGCGGGCTTTGCGGGAAACCAGGAAGGCGGGCAGACGCACAGCTCTCCTCGGTGGTCGGGGTCAGGGGGTCCACGCCGCGGCAGGAATTCGGGTGATGGAACGGATGATTGCCGCGCGTTCTGGCGAACCTAGCGGCCGACAAGCCGCATGAAAAGGACAAAAACCCCTCTATGTGATCTAGACCACATGAGAGGGGCAACATGGCACAAAAACTCCTACAACTGCAGGAGTTCATTTGGTACTGCCGGACGCCGTATATTCCTACTAAGGCATATAGCACCTGGAGGAGCGATGTTCGATCCTGGACCGACCGCCGAGGTGAGCTACGCCGCCGCCCCGGACGGGCGCTGGACGCTGCGGTTCGTCCGCGACCTGCACCACCCGCCGGAGCGCGTGTGGCGGATGCTCACCGAGCCGGGGCCGCTGTCCCGGTGGGCGCCGTTCACCGCCGACCGCGACCTGGGCACGCCCGGGCCGGCGACGCTGACGATGATCGACGGGGACACGGCGCAGCCCCTGGCCGCCGAGGTGCTCCGGGCCGAGCCGCCGAGCCTCCTGGAGTACACCTGGGGAGAAGACCTCCTGCGGTGGGAACTGGAGCCCGCCGGTGACGTCACGCGGCTGACGCTGTGGCACACCCTCGCCGACCGGGACTTCGTGTCCAAGGTCGCGGCGGGCTGGCACCAGTGCGTGCGGGTCATGGAACTGGACCTGGACGGCACCCCGCACCCGCCCGTGCGCGGGCAGGACGCGCTCAACTACGGCTGGGCCGACCTGGAGGCGGCCTACCGCAAGACGCTCGAGTTGTAGCAGTTCACTGTGCTCTACACGACAGGTATACACAGCATGTATACCTGTCGTGTAGAGTGTTCGGCATGTCCATCGGTCAGGCTTTCCTCGGGCTGCTCGAGGCCCGGCCCCGCCACGGTTACGACCTGAAGCGGGCCTATGACGAGCGCTTCGGCACCGATCGCCCGCTCGCCTACGGGCAGGTCTATGCGACCCTGTCCCGGCTGCTCAAGCACGGCCTGGTCAGCGTCGACAGCGTCGAGTCGGGCGAGGGGCCCGACCGCAAGCGCTACGCGATCACCGACGCCGGGGTCGCCGATGTCGAGCGCTGGCTGGCCCAGCCGGAGAAGCCCGAGCCATATCTGCAGAGCACTCTCTACATGAAGGTGGTCCTCGCGCTGCTCAGCGGCCGCCCGGCCGCCGGCGTGCTCGACGTCCAGCGCGCCGAGCACCTGCGCATGATGCGTGAGCTGACCCGCCGCAAGACCGCGGGCGACCTGTCCGACCAGCTCATCTGCGACCACGCGCTGTTCCATCTCGAGGCCGACCTGCGCTGGCTGGAGCTCACCGCCGCGCGCCTGAGCGAGCTCGCCGGGCTGGTGACCCGGTGACCGCCATCCTGCGGGCCGAGGACCTGCACAAGACGTTCGGCGCCACGCCGGCGCTGGCCGGCGCCTCGATGTCGGTCGCGGCCGGCGAGATCGTCGCCGTGATGGGGCCGTCCGGTTCCGGCAAGTCGACGATGCTGCACTGCCTGGCCGGGATCATCCGGCCCGACGCCGGCCGGGTCTGGTATCGCGGCCAGGAGCTGTCGGCCCTGTCCGACGCCCGGCGCAGCGCGCTGCGCCGGGGCGAGTTCGGCTTCGTGTTCCAGTTCGGGCAGCTGGTGCCCGAGCTGACCTGCCTGGAAAACGTGGCGCTGCCGCTGCGGCTGGACGGCACGCGCCGCCGCGAGGCCGAGCGGCGGGCCCGGGAGTGGCTGTCCCGGCTGGAGATCGACGACGTGGCCGGCAAGCGGCCCGGCGAGGTCTCCGGCGGGCAGGGCCAGCGGGTCGCGGTCGCCCGTGCGCTGGTCACCGGGGCGCGGGTGGTGTTCGCCGACGAGCCGACGGGGGCGCTCGACTCGCTCAACGGCGAGCGCGTGATGCGGCTGTTCACCGCCGCGGCCCGGGACAGCGGCGCCGCGGTCGTGCTCGTCACGCACGAGGCGCGGGTCGCCGCCTACTCCGACCGCGAGATCGTGGTCCGCGACGGCCGCGCGCTGGACCTCTCGCTCGATCTGGAAGGCGCCCGATGAGCGTGCGGAGGTG
The DNA here is from genome assembly GCF_050948465.1 of Dactylosporangium sp. CA-092794. Taxonomy (NCBI): domain Bacteria; kingdom Bacillati; phylum Actinomycetota; class Actinomycetes; order Micromonosporales; family Micromonosporaceae; genus Dactylosporangium; species Dactylosporangium sp. CA-092794. Next base: position 7,707,597 of record NZ_CP192044.1, read on the forward strand.
GCTGCCCGAGATCGGGTTCGGGGCCCGGCTGGCCCTCGGCGGCGGCCGGGAGGGCCTGCTGCGCACCGGGCTGACCTCACTCGGCGTCGGGCTCGGCGTGGCCGTGCTGCTGCTCGCGGTGTCCGTCCCGGGCATCCTCGACGGCCGGCACGCCCGCACCGACGCGCGCGACGACATGCACCTCGGCGACCGCCCGGCGAAGACCGACACGACCGTGCTGTCGATGCCGGTCCTCAGCTCGTATCACGACCGCCAGGTGACCGGCCGGTTCGTGCGCGCCGAGGGCGCACACCCGGTCCTGCCGCCGGGCGTGTCCGCGCTGCCGCCCGACGGCTCGATCGTGGTCTCCCCCGCACTGCGCGACCTGCTCGCCTCGCCAGACGGCGCCCTGCTGCGGCAGCGCTTCCCGCAGCCGATCGCCGGCACCATCGCCAAGCAGGGCCTGTCCGGCCCCAACGAGCTGTATTTCTACGGCACCCGCGGCGACCTCGACATCGCCTGGCCCGGCGTCATGCGGGTGGCCGATTACGGCTCGCCCAGCGTGAACGACCCGCTCTCCCCGGTCCTGCTGCTCCTCGTCGTGGTCATCTTCGTGGTGCTGCTGATGCCGGTGGCCATGTTCGTCGCCGCCGCCACCCGCTTCGGCGGCGAGCAGCGCGATCGGCGGCTCGCCGCGGTCCGGCTCGTCGGCGCCGACACCTGGATGACCCGCCGGGTCGCCGCCGGCGAGGCGGTGGTCAGCGCCGCGTTCGGCGTCGTGCTCGGCGGCGCGCTCTTCCTGGGCGGCCGGCTGTTCGCGGAGCGCCTCGAGCTCGCCGGGATCAGCGTCTTCGCCACCGACATCGCGCCGGCGCCGGCGCTCGCCGTGCTGATCGTCGTCGCCGTGCCGCTCGCGGCGCTCGCCATGACGCTGCTGGCCCTGCGCCGGGTGGTCGTCGAGCCGCTCGGCGTGGTGCGCAAGGCGGCCGCCCGCACCCGCCGGCGGATCTGGTGGCGGCTGCTGCTGCCGCTGGCCGGCCTCGCCCTGCTCGTGCCGCTGATCGGCGGGAAGCCGGAGCGGTTCAACGTCTGGCAGGCGGCCATCGGCATCATCCTGTTCCTGTTCGGCGTCGCCGCCCTGCTGCCGTGGCTGGTCGACCGCGTCGTCGGCGCCCTCGGCGGCCACGGCGGCGTGTCCTGGCAGATCGCCGTGCGCCGGCTGCAGCTCTCCGGCGACAGCGCCCTGCGGGCGGTCAACGCGGTCGCGGTCGCCGCCGCCGGCACCATCGCGCTGCAGATGGTCTTCGCCGCGGCCGAGGCGCAAAACACGGCGGAGAGCCAGCAGGACACCGCCCGCGCGCAGGCCGTCACGGTCCTGACCCCGGCGCCGCCACTGAGCACCGCGAGCACCGCGGCCGAGGCCGACGCGGCCCTGCGCGCCACGCCGGGCGTCACCGCCGTGCACTCCTACACCGCGGTGTGGTCCCAGTCCGGCGACACCTACATCGAGGTGGTGGTCGCCGACTGCGCGACCCTGCGCCTGCTCGCCGACCTGCCCTCCTGCGCCGACGGCGACGCGTTCGTGTTCCCCCAGGCCACCGCGGCCAAGGCCGACCTGGCCGGCAACCCGATCGGCCTCGGCGACGACGGCGCGACCAAGTGGACCGTGCCCGCCCGCCTGCTGCCGGCCCAGGCGATCCGCGACCCGTATGGCACGCTGCACGAGGGCCTGCTCCTCACGCCGTCGATGGCCCCGTCGACCATGCTCGACGCGCATGTCTACGCGCACATCTACTCGTTCATCGGCCTGGACCAGTCCGACCCGGACGCCCAGGAGCGCCTGCGCACCGCGGCGATCGCCATGAGCCCGACCACGGACGTCTCGATCCTGCGGGTGGTGCGGGTCAGCAACACGTTCGCCAGCATCCGCCGCGGCCTGTTCGCCGGCGCCACGGTCGTGCTGGTCCTGGTCGGCCTGAGCCTGCTGGTCGGCACCCTGGAGCAACTCCGCGAGCGCCGCCGCACCTTGGCCGCGCTGGTCGCTTTCGGCACCCGCCGCGGCACGATGGCCTTCTCCATCCTGTGGCAGACGCTGCTCCCGGTCGCCCTGGGCCTGCTGGTCGCCGCCGCCCTGGGCCTCTCCCTGGGCGCCGCCCTCCTGCGCATCGTCGCCGTCGACGTCTACCTGGACTGGCCGGGCGTGGCCACCGTCACCGCCTTGGCCGCCACCGTCGTCCTGCTGGTCACGCTGGCCAGCCTGCCGCCGCTGTTCCGCCTGATGCGCCCCGACGGCCTCCGCTTCGAGTAACCCGCGCCGGGGCCGGCCCACCAAGCCCGGCCGGCCCCGCCGCACCACCCAGCCCCGCCGCCCAGCCCGCCCGGCCGCCCACCCGGCAGCCCAGCCACCCCGCGGCCGATCTCCCGCAGGCCAGCCACCCGGCGGCCGATCTCCCGCAGGCCAGCCACCCCGCAGCCCAGCGTCAGGCAGCCTGGCCGCCCACCGCCTCGCCGCCCGGCCCATCCAGCAGCCCCGCAGCCCATTCACCCCGCGACCCACCACCCCGCAGCCCAGCCACCCCCCACGACCCACCGCCCCGCAGGCCAGCCACCCGGCGCCCGCAGGCCAGCCACCCGCAGCTCAGCCACCCCCGTGGCCCACCGTCCGGCAGGCCAGCCACTCAGCGTCCCCACCCGGCGGCCCTGCCACCAGCGGCCCCGCCGCCAGCCCACCCGGCGACCCACCGTCCGGCAGCCCAACGGTTCAGCCCCCACCGCCCGGCAGCCGGCTGCGGCGCGGCAGCCCAGCCCACGGCTCCGCAGCCCAGCCTGGCTACCAACCGCCGCGCCGTTCAACCCGCCCGAGCCGCGACCGGAACGGCTTCCGCCTTGTGATGACCGGCGGCCTTGGCCCGTCGCCGGGATGCAAATGCTCGCGAAACCCACGCCGCTGAGACCGCGGCGGACAAAACTCTCCGTGATCAGTCACGTCATTGCGCCGACAACTCGATTTGCGCTGATCTTGGAGACATATGGTACCTATAGGTACATTTACACTCCGCGATCATGAAAAACGCGTGGTGCCGAAGGCGGGAGCAGCATGATCACGGAGACTTCCGGTCGCTGCACCACACCTGCGCTCGCGGACGGCGGCGCGAGTGGTCCGGAACAGCCTGGGCAGCATCGGCAAAGCGACCCCACAGCGGGGCCGCGGCGGCGAGAAGCGGCTCCGGTGACGCCCGGCTCGGCCAGCGGCCAACTTTCGGCCGTCAACCGGTCCGGCTCCGGACCCAGTCCGCCACGCGCCGCGCCGACCGCTCGGGCGGGCCGTCGTCGGTGCGCACCACGGCCGGGATCGTCGCCCGCAGCTGGGCGGCGAACGCCAGGTGCCGGTCGATCGCCCGCTCGCGCCATCGCGAGCGGGCGGCCAGCCGCTCGGTACGCACGTCGTCGGCGCAGTCCAGCACCGCGAAGTGCAGCTCACCGACCCAGCGGCGGCCGGGCAGGTCGTCGAGCTGCTCAGGGGTATACGGCCCCAGCAGGACAGTGTGCCGGCCGCTCTGGGCGGCGCCGTGGGCCACGCTCAGCCAGGCGTCACGCAGGGCGGGCCAGTCGACCTCGCCGAATTCGCAGGCGCGCTCGAACGGCCCGATCAGCCAGTCGGCGTCGAACACCAGACAGTCCGGCAGGGCGGCGACGAGGTGCGGGAACACGGCCGTCTTGCCAGATCCGGACGCGCCGGTGACGACGAACAGCGGCAGGCGCCGGGCCGGTTCGGCGGCGCCGCAGACCGGGCAGACGGCCTGGTCGCCGCTGGGCGCCATGACGATCGGCTCGTCGCAGCGCTGGCAGTAGTGCACGGCCCGACCCTAACCCGCGGCCTCACCGCACCACGGCCTCACCGCACCACGGCCTCACCGCACCACGGCCTCACCGCACCACGGCCTCACCGCACCACGGCCTCACCGCACCGCGACCTCACCGCACCACGGCCTCACCGCACCCCCACCGTGCCTCGCAGCGACCTCGCCGCACCGCAGCCGTCCGCGGCACCGCAGCCCCGCGGCACCCCCAGCATTGCCAGGATTTCGGCGGCCCCGCGGCTTCGCCACGGCCTCACCGGACCTGGCGCCCTGCGGCCTCACGGACCTGCGGCCTCACGGACCTGCGGCCTCACGGACCTGCGGCCTCACGGACCTGCGGCCTCACGGCCACCCGCCGCATCACGACCTTCGCCGCATCACGACCGAGTCGGGTTCCGGAGCAGGCGGGCGGTCCCGCTCGGAGCGGGCGGCCCCGAGGGCGGCCGGGGCGGACGGCCGCATCAAATCAGGCGAATGGTTGATAACCGATAAGTCGGATAAGTCGCGGCACGGAGTGCCCGACTTATCCGATGTCCGTCAGCCGATCAGGCGGGTGAAGAAGTCGCCGAACCCGGTGCCCAGCGCGCCGATGAGCCCGCCGATGCTGCGGACGACCTTGGCCGCCGCGTCCGGGCGGAATGCAACGAACCAGACGATGAAGACCCCAGCGGCCCACGTCAGTGTTTTTTTCAGCGTCATTGACCTTATTGACCTTGCCCCGTGCGATGCATTGGTGTATCGAACACCAAGGTAACCCCGCCGGGGCGGGGTGGAGGGCGAAATGGCCGCCTGGGTTGGCATACTCGCAGAGATGTCCATGCCGCCGGGAGTCCGACGCCTGCCGCTCGAGGCCGGGGTGTACCGCTTCCGGGACGACGCCGGCCGCATCCTCTACATCGGACGGGCCACCCAGCTGCGGGCACGCGTGGCGTCCTACTGGTCGGATCTGCGCGACCGGCCGCGCCTCCGCCGCATGGTACCCCTCGTCACCGGCGTCGAGGCGGTCGTGTGCGACTCCGTGCACGAAGCGGCGTGGCTCGAACACAACCTGCTGACCCGCCGCAAGCCCCGCTGGAACCGCACCCGCGGCGGCCAGGAGTCGACCGTCCACATCGGACTCGACGCCGGGTCGGCCGCGCCCGGGCTGCGCGTCATCTACACGCCCGCGGCCGGGTGCTTCGGCCCCTACCTCGGCGGGACGCGCGCCCGGCAGGCCGTGTCCGCGCTGCACCGGATCCGGCCCTTGGCGTACACCGGAGCGAGACTCACCGGCGCCGAACTGGAACTGGCCGCCAAGCGCGGCATCACGCCCGCGGACCGGGAGGCGCTCGCCGCGTCCGTGGCCGCGATCCTGCGCCGCGAGCCGGCCGCCATCGCCGCCGCCCGCGAGGACCTCACGGCGCTGCGCGACCGGGCCTCCGCGGGCCTGTCGTTCGAGCTGGCGGCGGAGATCCACGAAGAGCTGCACGCGTTGGACTGGATCACCAGCCCACAGCGGGTGTCGTCGCTCAAGCCGGTCGGCCTGCGCGCGGCGGGCTGGGCCGACGGCCAGTTGGTCATCTTCACGGTACGCCAGGGACGCCTCGACGAGTGGACCCGCCGCCCTTGCACCGAAGCGCGCGCCCAGCGCTACCTGGCCGCCACGCCCGCCGAGTGGCGCAACTTCGCCGCCCGCGCCGCGGAACTGGCCGCCACCCTGGAAACCGCGGCCTGACGACGGCTCGCCAGCCCACGCGGCGACACCGGCCCACGTCCCGGATCGGATCCGGCCCGGGTGAACGAATGTCTCCGGGATCATGCACGTTGCCACGGCGGAACACCGGGTTCGCCGTGATCGTGGAGACATACGGTACGCGGGGGTACACGTTCACTCCACGATCATGAGAAACCGGTGGTGTCGGTGGCCGGTCCAGCATGATCACGGAGACTTCCAGTGTAACTATTCAGGTGGTTGGCGGCAGGGACTTGATCGTCTGGGTGGTTTAGGGCACGGTGTCCGTTGTGAGTGCCGGTCCGCGTCCCAGCTATGACGAGTTGGCGGCGTTGGTGGTGGTCCAGGCTGAGCAGATCGCGGTGTTGCGGGCGCGGGTGGCGGAGTTGGAGCGGCGGTTGGGGCTGGACTCGCACAACTCGTCGAAGCCGCCGTCCTCGGATGGGCTGGGGAAGCCGGCGCCGCGGTCGCAGCGGCGGGCGGCGGGCCGCCGGGCGGGCAAGCAGCCCGGCGCGCCGGGTGCGGCGTTGACACAGGTGGATGAGCCGGATGCGGTGGTGGATCACCGGCCGGTGGCGTGCGCCGGGTGCGGTGAGGTCCTGGCCGGTGTCGCGCCGGTCGGGTTCGAGGCGCGGCAGGTGTTCGACCTGCCGCCGATGCGCTTGGCGGTGACCGAGCACCGGCTGTGGCGGTGCGCCTGCGCGTGCGGGACGCACACCACAGCCGCGGCGCCGGTGGGGGTGGACGCGCCGGCGCAGTACGGGCCGTCGATCGCGGCCCTGACGGTCTATCTGCTGGTCGGCCATCACACGCCGGTGGACCGTACCGCGCAGATCCTGGCTGATCTGTTCGGTGCGGCGCCGTCGGCGGGGTGGATCGCCGGGCTGACCGGGCGCGCCGCGACCCGGCTGACCGGCTTCACGCAACGGCTGCGGCAGGTCCTGCGCACCGCGGCGGTGGTGCATTTCGACGAGACCGGGCTGCGGGTGGCCGGCCGGCTGCGGTGGCTGCACGTGGCCTGCACCCCGCTGGGCACCTTCTACCACCTGGACGACAAACGCGGCCGGGACGCCATCGACGTCATCGGTGTGCTCACCGCGCTGGGCGCGGGCCAGACCGCGGTCCACGACGGCTTCAAGTCGTACCTGCACCCCGCCTACGACACCGCCGGGCATGCCTTGTGCAACGCTCACCACCTGCGGGAACTGGACGGCTGGGCCGAACACGACCCGGCCCACACCTGGGCCGGGACCCTGGCCGGGCTGCTCCGCGAGGGCAAACACCAGGTCAACCAGGCCGTCGCCGCCGGCCGGGACCGTCTCGACCAGACCGTCCTGACCGATCTGCTGCACCGCTGGGACCAGGCCGTCCAGGCCGGCTACGCCGCCAACCCACCCCCACCAGCGGCGGCCGCGGCAAGATCCTCGCGCTGATCGACCGGATGCACGGATTCCGGCGCGAGATCTGGCGCTTCGCCCACACCTTCACCGTCCCGTTCGACAACAACCAAGCCGAACGCGACATCCGCATGGTCAAAATCCAGCAGAAGATCTCCGGCGGCTGGCGCACCCCCACGGCGCCCAGCACTGGCTGACCGTGCGCAGCTACGTCTCCACCGTGCGCAAAAACGGCCTGCACGTCCTCACCGCCCTGCGCGACGCCCTCACCGGCAACGCCTGGCTCCCACCCCAACCTGAATAGTTACCTTCCAGTCATAGCGTGGAGCCGGGATGGCACTCGCCGCGACCGAGCGGCGGCACGACGGGCCCGCGCCAGGATCGGGCGGCGGCACGACGGGCTCTCGCCGCGATCGGGCGGGCGCACGGCGGACCCGCGCCGCGACCGGGCGGCGGCACGGCGGACCCGCGCCGCGACCGGTTCCCGCGGCGATGCCGGCGAACGCGGGCGAGAGTTCCGCCCACATCGGATTTTCCACCTGTCGGGGTATAAATCCGATAAATCCGGACACGAAGTGTCTGGATTTATCGGGTCAACGCCGGAGGGGTCAGGTCGCCGTGCGCAGGCGGTCCCGGACGGCCTGCAGCTGGGCGGTGGTGACGCCGTGGGCGAGCAGGTAGTCGGGCACGTCGTCGTACGCCTCGTCGATGCGCGCCAGCGCGGCGCGGATCGTGGCCGGCTCGCACTCCCCCGGCCGCTCCCAGCAGACCGCCGAATAGGCGTAGTCGGCGGCGATGACCTCGTCGGCGACGCCGGCCAGCCGGAGCAGGACGGCGACGAGCAGGCCGGTGCGGTCCTGGCCGGCGGCGCAGTGCACGAGCACCGCGCCGGCGGGGGCGTCCGCGACCGCGCCGACCGCGGCGGCTATGTGCGGGGCGTTGCCGATGATGCTCGCCTTGTACACGTCCGCGATCGGGGCCAGGTCCGGCAGGTCCCGGGCCGGGTCGTTGACCTCGTCGACGAACGGCATCAGACGGTACAACTCCTCACCGGACAGCACGCTCGGCAGCGCCGCGGCCTCGGCGGTGCCGCGCAGGTCGATCACGCGCCGCACCCCGTGCGCCCGCAGCGCGGCGAGGCCCTCGGCGGTGAGCCGGTGCGGGGAGTCGGAGCGCACGAGGGCCCGCTCGCGCACGGTGCCGCCGTCGGCCGTGGGCAGGCCGCCCAGGTCGCGCACGTTGCGGCAGTCGGGCCAGTGCAGCCGGTACCGATCCATGGACAGCATGACGGGAGCCTATCGAGCCGGCGGCGCCGGTCCCCGCGGTTGGCGTCGCGGGGGCCGGCGGGTCCGCGGGGCGTCAGCTCACGGAACAGGCGGTACCGTTGAGCGTGAACGCCGCCGGCTTGGCGTTGGTCGCGTTGTTCCAGCTCGCGATGAAGCCGAATTCAACGGTACCGCCGTTCGCGCCGATGGTGCGCGTGTAGTCGGCGTTGGTGACGGTCACGTTCGCGCCGCTCTGCAAGGCGACGCCGCCCCAGATCTGGCTGATCGTCTGGCCGTTGGGGTACGTCCACGTGAGCGTCCACCCGTTGACCGCGGCCGGCGAGTTGTTCGTGATCTTCACCGCGCCCTGGAACGCTCCGCCCCACTGCCCGGCGACGCTGTAGGCCACGCCGCACGCGCCCGCGGAGACCGACGGCGACGCGGAGCGCGACGGCGACGACGAGGCCGACGGTGACGTCGAGCGCGACGGCGACACCGAGGGCGAGGCCGACCGGGACGGCGAGACCGACGGCGAGGCGCTCGCGGAGGACGACGGCTGCGGGCCGGTCCGGTCGCCGTAGATGATGCCGCGGCCGTTGGTGCCCAGGTACACCCGGCCGAAGACGCGCGGGTCGCCGGTGATCGCGTCGCCGATGTTGCCGTACTGGTGCTGGTCGTCGTTGATCCGCAGCCAGGAGGCGCCGGCGTCGTCGGAGCGGAAGACGCCCTTGACGCCGTCGACCTGCCCGACCAGGAACACGGCCGGGTTGGCGCGCCCGGGCGCGGCCTTGCCGAAGCCGACCGCGCTCGCCGCCTGCGCCGTGGCGACCTTGGCGAACGACGCGCCGCCGTTGGTCGAGCGCAGCAGCCCGCCGTCGCCGCCGGCCAGCCAGATCTCGCCGGTCGCGCCGGCCACCGCCTTGAACTTCGCGGTCGAGGGCAGCCCGGTGGCCGCCGCGGCGAAGCTCGCGCCGCCGTTGTGGCTGACGTAGAAGGTGCCGGAGGAGTACCCGTAGAAGGTGCTCGGGTCGACGCGGTCGGACTCGACGATCGCGTTCTGCGGGATGCCGCTGGACTGCGTCCAACTGTTGCCGAAGCCGACGCTGTACACCACGGGGCTGTTCTTCGGCGCCCACAGGAACCTCGAGCCGTCCGCGGCGGCCGCGATGGTACCGCCCTCGTTGATCCCGCCCGGTTCGCCGCCCTGGAACCAGTTCGTGCCGCCGTCGGTGGAGAACGCGGCGTGGCTGTCGTTCGGCCGGTCGGAGTCGGTGAAGTTGCCCGCCCGGACTAGCACGCTCGGGTTGAGCTCGGCGTAGTCGAGGCTGGTGGTCGAGGTGAAGACCGGCCCGGTGAACATCGCCGGCGGTACCGTGTCGAGGCTGGTGTGCCGGAACCCGCCGATGTCGCCGAGCGCCGAGACCAGCGGCGCCCCGGCCGGGGGGCTGATCAGGTCGAGGACGGCGGTCTCCTCCAGGCCCGGGGCCATCGGCTTGATCGTGATCTGCCCGCCGGCGTCCCAGGTGGTCAGGTCGGTGCTGCCGTAGATCGTGGCGCCCGTGCCGTACATGAACCGGTCGGCATTGAACGGATCGATCTCGAGCGACTCGTTCATCCAGCCCAGCTTCGGCGTGACCTCCGGGGGCTGCGGATTGGTCCCGAAAGTGAGCCACGGCGAGCGGCTGATGTCCATCTTGTACCAGTAGCTGCGGCTGGGGTAGCTCGTCCAGTCCCAGATCCGCGTCCACGTCGCCCCGCCGTCGGTGCTGCGCCAGAAGATCGCGTCCGGCCACCACGACACCTGCGTGGCGACCATGATCGTGTTCGGGTGCTGCCGGTCGATCGTCAGCCCGCTGTAGCCGAAGTAGTCGTCGCTGCTGCTCGACGGGATGGGGCTGATCTGCGTCCAGGTCCCGGTCGCGGTGGCGTATTTCCACACGTCGCCCTTGCCGCCGTCGTACGGCCCGCCGGTATCACTGGTCGCGAGGTACAGGAAGCCGCCGCTGGTGTCGAGCACGCCCTTGTGGGCGATGTACCCCGTCGGCTGCCCCGCCAGCCGCGCCCACGTCGCGCCGCCGTCGGTGCTGCGGTACACAGTGTTCTGCTTGTCGGCGACGCCCACGTAGATGGTCTGGGTGGCGCTGCCGACCGAGCCGGTGCGCTTGTCGAAGGTCACCCAGACGACGCCTTGGTTGTCCGTGAGGTACCCGTTGCTGTCGCTCGGATCCTGAACGTAGTTGCCGGGGTTGGGAAAAGCGGTGACCTTCGACCAGCTGACCCCAGAATCGGTGCTCCGCCACAGCCCGTTGCCGCTGGGCGCCCCGAAGTACAAAATGGAATTCTTGTTGGGATCGATGGCCAGCCGCTCGCCCATGCCGCGCCCCGGCATATTCCCGCCGAGCTTGAACGGCAGCGGCGTCGCCTGCCAGGTCGCCCCCTTGTCCGAGGAGCGCAGCATCGCGCCGTTGTTCGGATCCCAGGAGTTGGTGTACATCCCGACGGCGGCGTACACCTTGTTCGGATCAACGGCGTCGGTGGCGAGGCTGACCACCCCGTTGTACCCCCAGTTGTCCTGCCCGACCCAGTCCAGCAGCGGCACCCACCGGTTCGTGGCCGCATCGAGCCGGTACGCCCCACCGATGTCGGTGCGCGCGTACACCAGGTTGGCCTGCCCCTGGTTGAAAATAATCCCCGGGACGAATCCGCCCCCTTCAATCTGCACATTCTTGAACGCATAAGGGTCGGCCGCCGCCGCCCCGGCCGGCCGCGCCCCGCTCTGCACGGCAACCCCGATGGCCGCGACCGCCACGACCAGCACGCCCCCGACGCTGAGCCTCACCGATCTGTTTCGCATGCGCGGATGTTGTGAGCGCCCTCAACTCGTGGTCAAACCCCCGACCCGCGCAGGCAGGTCAAACCCCCGTACCCCATGAAACTCTCACGCACGCTCCATCCCGCTTTCGTCTCCCGCACCGCGGCTAACCGCGCGCCGCGTTGCCCACGACCCCGCAGCTTGGCACGACTCGGCAGCTTGGCCTCGCGGGGTTTCTCGCCCGGCCTTGCCCACGACCCGGTAGGTTGGCCCGGATGAAGAGGGCCCGCCCGTTGATCGCGTTGGCCGTTGCGCTCGCCGTCGGCGGCTGGCTCCTGGCCGCCCGCCCGGCAACGCCCCGGACCCCACCCGGCTCCCCGACCGCCACGGCCGCCCCCGCCGCCAAGCTCCCCACCCCGCACAGCATGCCGGCCAAGCTCACCGACGGCGCCGAGTACACCCCCCTCTTCTACGTCGACGCGACCACCGCTGTCGGCACCGCCCCCACGCCCGACGGCTCAGCCGACCGCCTGATCCTGCGCTCCTCCACCGGCGACCGCGAACTCCGCCGCTTCCCGCAAGACCGCTACGCACAGTTCCTGGGCTTCACGGCGTCCGCCGGCACCCTGTACTGGGCCGAGTCCGCCGCCACCCAGGCCGGCCCCTACGAGACCCGGCTCTGGCGCGCCCCGCTGGACGGCTCCGCCCCGCCGGCTTCCCTAACCGCCAACACCGGCGCCGCGGTCTTCTTCGACTCCGAATACGACCTGGTCATCGCCGACAACCGGGTCAACTGGGTCGCCGCCGACCCCGACAACTCCCAGCGCACGGAGCTGCGTAGCGTACCGATCACCGGCGGCCCCGTCACCACAAAGGCCTTCGACGGCCGCTTCCGCCACACCACCTGGCCCTGGCTGCTGAGCGTCGACGACCAGGCCCCCCTGCAGCTGGCCAACCCGTTGACCGGCGAACGCCGAACCGTCTCCCGCGCCGCCGCCGAATCGGTAGTCTGCACGCCGGAATGGTGCCGCTCGATGGTCCTGGGCGCCGGCCGCAGCCTGTTCGACGCCCGCCACCCCGACGGCTCCGCCCGCCGCCGCATCCCCGGCGACCTGACCGCCGTAACGGTCGACACCGCAATTGCCGGCCACTACGAGATTTTCACGCAGCTCAGCGGCGATCGCGTCGCCCTGGTCGCATACGACTTGACAACCTCCACCATCCAGCCCCTAGCCGCCGACACAGGCGTGACGTCCGCCCGGGCCGGCGTGGTCTGGTGGGCAGACCGCCCCGCCAACCCGACAACCTGGAACGCGATCGACCTCCGCGCGACCCCCACCGCCGGCTGAGCCCGTCCCAAGCCGAACCACGAAGCGCCGCTACCAGGCAGCCACAACACCAACGCGCGCCCACCTCCGCACCGCCGGGTCAGCCGGCGAACGCGGGCACCAGCCCACCACCAGTCTCGACGACGACCATCCGCTCCTTGCCGAGCCAGCGGGGCAATCCGCTCGTCGCGGGCCCGATGACGACGCTGCTGCGGTCCGGGTTCTCGCTCGTCGCCGACCGCGCTCGTCGCCAGCCCCGCCCGTCGCCGACCCGATCGCCCGTCGGCCAGCTCACTCGTCGGTCGGCTCGCTCGTTGTGCGGGCTCGGTGGTTTGGCGGGCTCGCTCGTTGTGCGGGCTCGGTGGTTGTGCGGGCTCGGTGGTTTGGCGGCCTCGCTCGTTGTGCGGGCTCGGTGGTTTGGCGGCCTCGCTCATCAGCCGACTCGCTCGTTGTGCGGGCTCGCTCGTTGGCCAGTTCGCACATCAGCCGACTCGCTCGTCGCCGACCCGTTCGCTCGTTGGCGGGCACGCTCATGAGCCGGTCGCGTCGTTAGCCGGCTCGCTGTTAGCCGGCCAGTTCTCGGATCAGCGCGCCACGAGCACCGCAACCAACGCAAGCGCCCCTGGCAGCGCCTGCACCAGCAGGATCCGGCGGTTGGCGGTTGCCGCACCGTACACCCCGGCGACGATCACGCAGATCAGGAAGAACACCTCGAAGGCCAGGTTCGAGGCAACCAGCCCATACACGAGGCCAGCAGCCAGAAACCCGTTGTACAGCCCCTGATTCGCCGCAAGCGCCTTGCTCTCAGCAGCAAACTCCGCCGTCGTACCGAACGCCGCCCGCGTCCGCGGCGCCGTCCACAGGAACATCTCCAGAACCAGGAAGTAGAGGTGCAGAGCAGCAACAAGCGCAACAAGCACATCGGCGACGATCTTCACGCCCGAGAGCGTACCCGCACCGTCAGCCTCAGCTCCCGCCTGTGTTCAATTCGGCCCCTGCCAGTCTTCAGCCTCCGCTCCTGCCCCTCTTCAGTTAGCGGTCCTGCCCGCCTCAGCTCTGGTTCTGCCCGCCTTCAGCTCTGGTCCTGCGCGCCTCCTCCGACTGCTCGGGAACCTGTGTCTTCTGGGTGTCCACATCTTCCTCGTGCCCGTGGCCGATCAGCCCGTCCACCACCGCGTCGATGGGCTGCGCGATGTAGTCGAACGCCGGCACAGCAATCTCTTCCGCTTCGTCCCGGATGGTGGCGAGGTCGATGGCCTCGTCCACCCGCGGTACTCCGATGTGATCCGTCTTCGCCATACAAACCCGATATCCGCCTCCACCTCCGCGCAAACCACTCGACGTCCCCGGGTCTCCCATCGATCGGGTTACGCGGGCCGACTGACGACCCGGGCAGTCCCATCGGCATGCCGACCACTCCGACCTCGTGGCGTCACTCCGATCTCATCTGGGCAAATCACTCCCATCTGATCGCGTCAAACGCGGCGGCGACGTGTGGCCACAGCGCCGCCGGGTCCCCCTCGGCGAGCTCGCGCCCCGTGTAGTAGCAGGCCAGCGCCAGGCGCGGCGCCAGCACGGCGGTCTCCGACGAGGCGCCCCGCTCGGCAAGCGCCTTGCGCATCCGCTCGGCGAACATCCGGTGCTTGCGGGCGTGGCGGTCCTCCAATTCCGGGTTCTCGGCGAGCAGCCGCTCGCGCTGGACATACTGCTCGGGGTCGCTCGTCACCCCGGCGCAGATCCGCTCGGCAACGGCCCGCAGGAGCCGGAGCGCCTCACCGAAGCTCGGCGCTCCCCCGCGCTCAGTGCGAGGCAGCTCCAGCCCGTCGAGCCACTCCCGCTCGCCGGCGAACACGACCTCCTGCTTGTCGCCGAAGTAGCGGAAGAAGGTCGTCCGGCCCACCTCGGCCCGCTCCGCGATGTCGGCAACGGTCACCTCGGCATACCCGCGCTCCGCAAACAGGTCATACGCCGCCGCGACGATCTCTTCTCGCGCCCTTTGCTGCTTACGCTCCCGCAGCGACACCTCGTGAACGGCCACGGGAACAGTCTAGCGTTCTTGAACTCAGTCCGCTACGGTACCCAGTACCAAAACGAACTCGATACCAAGGAGGCAGTCATGCGAGCGGTGCAGATCAGGGAGTTCGGCGGTCCCGAGGTCTTGCAGGTGTATGACCTGCCGGACCCCGATCCCGGGCCCGGCGAACTGCTCGTGGAGGTCGCACGATGCGGGGTCAACTTCGCAGACTCGCTCCTGCGCGACGACGGCTACATCGCCCCGACAACGCTGCCGGTGATTCCCGGCTGCGAAGTGGTCGGCCGCGCGCCCGACGGCCGGCGGGTGGCCGGAATGGTTCCCAGCGGCGGCTACGCAGAGCGAGTGGCCGTTCCGGAAGCGCACCTGTTCGACGTCCCCGACGAGGTCGACGACGTCGAGGCGCTCGCGCTGCTCGCACAAGGCCTGACGGCATGGTGGCTGATCAACCACACGACCCGCGTCCAGCCGGGCGAGACCGTCGTCGTTCACGCCGCAGCCGGCGGCGTCGGCTCGCTGGCCATCCAGCTGGCCCTGCTGTCCGGCGCCGGCCGGGTGATCGCCGCGGCCGGCACGCCCGAGAAGCGTGCCGTAGCCATCACGCTCGGCGCCGACAACGCGGTCGACCCCGCCGCCGACGACCTGACCGCCGAGCTGTGCGCCGCCAACGACGGCGAGCAGATCGACGTGGTGCTCGAGATGACCGGCGGCCACGTCACCGACCAGAGCCTGGCCGCGCTGGCACCGCTCGGCCGTCTCGCCTTCTACGGCATGGCCAGCGGCGTCGAGCCGTCGAGCGTGCCGCCCCACAATCTCCAGCGCCGCTCGACAACGGTCAGCGGCTTCTGGCTCAAGCACGCCCTCGCCCGCCCGGAGCTGCTCGCCAAGGCCTACGCCGAGCTCTGTTCCTTGGCAGCAAACGGCAGCCTGCGGGTCATCCACGGCGGCGACTACGGCATGTCGTTGGTGGGCCGCGCCCACGAACACCTTCGCGACCGCCGCACCATCGGCAAGCTCGTCCTGGACCCGAGCCGATGACCGGCCGCCAACGACCCCGGATGCTCTCCACCGAGCCAGACCGCAATCGCCAGATCCGATCCAGGTGCCGACCCGCCCGACCACCCAACACCAACCCCCCTACCCACCAAACCGGAGCCCGCCCGCCCCCTGCCACCCGGCCCAGGCGCCGCAAGCGCACGGCCGCGCACTTGCCGGCTGCCGCGCCCCGCCGGTGAGGACGGCGTGCGGCACCAATGCCGCCGGTGCACTCCGCCCGCGGAGGCCCGGCCCGCCGGCGGCCCGGAACCGGCACTGGCGGGCAGGCCATAGTCGCCGTGGCGGCCGTGGCCTGGCCGCCCGCGCGGGCCTGGCACCAACGCGGCCACGGCGCTGCGCCTGCGCCTGCGCCCGCGGACCGGGCAGGCCATAGTCGCCGTGGCGGCCGTGGCCTGGCCGCCCGCGCGGGCCTGGCACCAACGCGGCCACGGCGCTGCGCCTGCGCCCGCGCCCGCGGACCGGGCACGCCGGCCGGTCCGCGCAGCACCCGACTGCAGGCCGGACGCGGCGGCCGGTCCGCGGAGCACTCGGCTGGAGGCCGGGCGCAGCGGCCGGTCGACGCAGCACCACCCGACTACGGGCCCGACGACGGCACACCCGAATGCAGGCCGGACGCGGCGGCCGGTCGACGGCGCACCACCCGACTGCAGGCCGACGGCGGAGCACCCGGTTGGGGGCCGACGACGGCGAATCACCCCGCTGCGGGCGTCACGTCCGCCGGCGTGGTCTATGGGTGGCCGGCGCCTGATCGTATTGATTGCTGCCAGAACGGTCCAGGCAACGGGAGTGCTCACCCACCCGCGGCTACCAGGCACCGAGTCTGCCAGCGGCTGACCTGGCAGCTCCCGTTAGGCGGCATGGCGGCCACTGCAGCTGGGTGTCGATAGCCGCCGGTGGGGCACGGCCGTCATCGGCGCCGGCCCCGGGCGGTGCGGCAGGTCGCGCGTTGTGGATGTCTCGGCCGTCGGACGAACCTCCGATCGGCGTCGCCGGGCCGGACGTATGTCTCCGTGATCATGCTGTCCGCGTGACCGCACACCGGGTTTGCCATGATCCCGGAGACTTTCGGTACACGGGGGTACATCAGCACTCCGTGATCATGAAAAACCGTTGGTGTCGGTGGCGGGTCGGGCATGATCGCGGAGACTTCTGGTCGCTGCGCTGTGGTCCGCGGCGCGCAGCGCCCGCCGCGGGAGGCGGCTGTCAGGAGCCGACGATGACCTGCGTGGTGGGCTCTTCGTCGTCGGGTGGTCGCGGCGGCGGGCCGTGCTGAGGAGAGGAGGGCCGGGGCTGGTAGTCGAACGGCGTCAACGGGGCTGAGAACGGTGGGATCGCTGGGGAGGCTGGTTCGTCGTCGTCATCCGGCACGACCTGGGGCACCACGCGGTGGACGGTGGCCAGGACCGTTGCGATCATCAGGCCCGCGGTGCCGGCGATGCCGAGGGCGCCGCCTGCGTAGGCGGCGAAGAGGCGGCGGCGGCTCAGGTCGTCGACGGTGCGGGCGATCACCCCGTCGGTCAGGTACAGGGAGAGCAGGGCGCCGGCCAGCAAGCCGGCGGAGATCAATGCCAGGAAGGTGGCGGTGTAGGTGCTGGCGGGGCCGTAGCGTACGCCGCCGTGGCTGCCCTGGGCGATGACGATGAACAGGCCGGCGATCGCGGCCCAGGCACCGACGACGAGCAGGGCGGCCACCGCGTCGCTCGGGCGGTGCCAGCCGGCCGACAAGGTGGCCACGCCGGCCAGGGAGGTGAAGACCGCGCCGATGAGGGCGACCGGGCCGCGGGCCCTCGCGGGTACCACCAGGACCAGAGCGACGGCGACCGAGGCGGCGATCGTGGTGTGGCCGCTGGGCAGGCTGTTGCCGGCCGCGGCGCGCTCCGGGTCGACGCCCAGGTCGGGGCGGAAGAGGACCGCCTTGAGGAGCTGGGTGGTCGCGTTGGCGCCGCCGATGAGCAGGAGCGCGCCCGCCGCCAGGGCGACCCGGCGGCGGGCCAGGGCGATGAAGCCGATGGCGATCGTCGCGGCGGTGAGCGACACGATGGAGATGCCGTTGAGGGTGTTGTCGACCAGGCTTTCGACGCGGGCGCGGCCGATGCTGTTGCCGGTGATCGCGACGTAGTCCAGCAGCTGGCCGTGTTCGCTGTTGACGAAAAACCGCCAGACCGCCAAGGCTGACGCCGCCTCCAAAGCGGCCGCCAGCAGCAGCCACAGTGCCAGACCGATCGGCCACCCACGCATGGCTGGCAAGATAGCCCACTTCGACCAGTTGCGCTCAGAGCGATCCTTCTTGCTTCGGTGGTACCGGGTGAGGTCGGCTTTCACGCATGCCCTCGACGCCGTACGGTCCCGTGCTGAGCCACCCCGTCCTACGCCGCGTGCTTCCGGGGCTGGCGGTCTCGGCCCTGGGCGACGGCATGTCGCTCGTCGCGGTCGGGTGGCTGGCGCTGCAGCTGGCCCCGGGCGGGAGTCGCGGCGCCTGGGTCGCGGCCGCGGTCGCCGCGTACTCGCTGCCGAGCGCGCTCGGCGGGGTGCTGTTCGGCCGGTACCTCAAGGATCGCAGCGGCGCACAGCTCGCCGGCTGGAACGCGGTCCTGCGCGCGGCGTGCCTCGGTGCGGTCACGGTCGCCTATGTGGCCGGATTCCTGCAGATCGGCTTGTACGTCGTGCTGCTCGCGCTGTCGTCCCTGCTGGCGGCGTGGGGCTCCGCGGGGCGGTACACGCTGATCGCCGAGCTACTGCCCCAGGAGCATCACCTGGCCGCGAACAGCCTGATGACCGCGATCGGCGAGTTCGCCACGATCGTCGGGCCGCCGCTGGCCGGCGTGCTCATCGGCTGGTCGAACGCGGCGGCGGTGATCGCGCTGGATGCGGCCAGTTTCGCGGTCCTGGCCGCGACATACCGCCTAGCCATGCCCAAGCTCTCCTCGACACCGCTAAATAATGATAAATCCGGAAAGTCCGGACACAGAGTGTCTGGACTTTCCGGAACAAAAGCCACCGCAGCCAGGACCACGACCAGCCAAGCCGGCCCAGCCAGCACGACGGCCGGCCCAGCCAGCACGACGGCCAGCCCAGCCGGCACGACAGCCGACGCGGAGAGCACGACGGCCGACGCGGACAGCGCCGCGGCAAACGCAGTCAGCACCGCGGCCGCCGAGGCCGACGCGGTGGCACAGACGCAAGACGAGGCGGAGGCGACGAGCGAAGCCCAAGCCGAAGCGGCAGCGACGCGGCGGGCGCTCATCGGGCTGTCGGTGGTGTTCTTCCTGCTGTTCGGGCCGTTCTACGTCGCCCTGCCGATCTACGTCGCCGACGAGCTGCACGCCTCGGCCACCGTGCTCGGGTTGTACCTCACCGCGTTCGGGGTGGGGGCGGTCGCGGGCGGGATCGCCACCGGGTACCTGCGGCGGCTCCCGCTGTGGCCGACCGTCGTCGGCATCGTGATCGCGTTCGGCGCGGCCCTGCTGCCGCTCGGGCTCGGGGCGCCCGCGGCGGTGGCGCTGCCGGCGTTCGCGGTCGGCGGGCTGTGCTGGGCGCCGTACCTGCCGACGGTCATGGCATTGTTCCAGCGGACCACGCCGGCCGGGCGGCTCCCGCGGGTGCTGGCGACCTTCGGATCGATGACGGTGATCGCGGTACCGCTCGGTACCGCGATCGGCGGGCCGCTCGTGACCGCGTTCGGCGCGCGGCCCACGCTGCTCGGATGCGCGATCGGGACGATCGCGCTCGGCGTCGTCGGGGCGTCTGTCATGATCTGGGGGTATTTCGGCGGTACACGGGAGAAAACGCACCCCGCTGGGTACATACAGCGTTGACCGCAACAAAGGGGGCGTGCGCATGGGGCTCGTTGGCTACCTGGTGGAAGCGACCGACGGCGAGGTCGGCGCGATCGACCGGCGGACGTACGACGGACGGCAGGTCCTGGTGGCGGACGCCGACGGCGCGCTGCTGCAGGTGGACGTGAACAGCGTGGAGCGTATCGACCACCGCGACCACCGGGTGTACCTGGGCGTCAGCCGGGGCGACCTGCGCCGCCGCTGACGGGCGTCAGCCGGCGGGACCGGCCCGGGGCGCGATGATCTGGCCGGTGTAGGCGACGGCGTCGAGGTAGGCGCGGGCCGCGTCCTGCACCGGCAGCGGCGCGGCGAGCAGCATCGGCAGGTCGGAGGCCTCGTATGCGGCCACGAGCGACAGCAGCTCCCCCAGTGGCCCGGCCCCGCGGACGAGCGCGTCGGTGACCTCGCCGGTCAGCGACAGCCGCACGGCGAGCTCGGCGGCGGCCTGGCCGAGCAGCTCGGCGACCGCGGAGACGAGGCCGACGGTGAACGCGGCCTCGGGCGGCAGGCCCATCCGGCCGGCGATGTTCTGGCACATCCGGGCCCGGGTGATGGCCCCGGACAGCTGCTGGGTTCCCGGGTCGTCCAGATCGCTGACCAGCATGAGGATGGCCCAGTCGCGCAGCCGGTCGACGCCGAGCAGTAGCACGGCCTCGTGCACGGAGGCGACCCGGACCGGCAGGCCGAGCGAGTCGGCGTTGGCGGCCGCCATGAGCCGCAGGCTGAGCGCCGGGTCGCTGGTGACCAGGGCGACCACCCGGGCGAGCGGAATGCCGGGGCCGACCAGCAGGCTGAGCAGCTCCACCCGGGCCAGCCGGGACGGTGACAGCGCGGCGGCGCTGACCACCTGCGGGCGGCCCAGCACGTAGCCCTGGAAGTAGTCGAAGCCCAGGGCCCGGGCCCGCTCGAGCTGCTCGGGCGTCTCCAGCCGTTCGGCGATCAGGTTGATGCCGGGGTACCGCCGGCAGCGGGCGACCGTCGCGGCGAGTTCGTCCGGCGGGGTCTCCAGCACGTCGATCTTCACGTAGGTGGCCAGTTCGAGCAGGGGTTCGTGGCCGAGGCCGAAGACGTAGTCGTCGAGCGCGATGCGGTACCCCTGCCGGACCAGACCCGCCACGGCGGACACCACGGCGTCGTCGATCCGCACGGTCTCCAGGACCTCGAGGACCACCTGCTCGGCGTCGAAGGGCAGCGGCAGGTCGCCGACCAGGAACTCCCGGGTCAGGTTCACGAAGCACAGCCCGCGCCCGCACAGCGGCTCGATGCCGATCTCGGTGAACGCGGTGATGATCACCCGGCTGGTGGCGTAGGCGCCGCGCTCGTCGGCCTCGACCGCCTCGGCGTCGCCGCGGAAGAGCAGCTCGTAGCCGTGGACGGCGCCGTCCGCGGCGAAGATCGGCTGGCGGCCGACATGGACTGCGCCGGAAGCGGGAAACATACCGCACACATCGTCTCCACCGGCCGCGATCTGCGGATTTCCGCGGGGGCGGGGTCGGTCAGGCGGCGCCGGCCAGGGCGTGGACCTTCCAGCCCAGGTCGGGGAAGCCGGCCGCGACCGCGACGTGGGCGCTGGCGGTGTTCGCCGGCTCGTGCAGATAGGTCGGTACCGCACCGGCGGCGACGATCCGCCGGGCCGCCCGGGCCACCAGGCGCCGGGCGAGGCCCTGGCCGCGGGCCCGTTCCTCGGTGCCGACGGAGATCTCGATCCCGGTGGGGTCGTGCGGCTTGAGCCCGACGCCGGCCAGGTACTCCCCCGTGCCCGGCTCCCGGGCGACGAGCACCTCGCCGGGGAACGGCCGCAGCCAGTCGGGCAGGCCGGGGCCGTCGGACGGCTCCCACGCCCCCGCGTCGGGCAGGCCGGCGGGCGCCTCGCTCCAGCGGAAGATCCCGGCGAAGAAGTGCTGCTCGGGCCGGCCGACGAGGGCCGGCAGCCGCTCGGCCAGCGCCGCCTCGGCCTGGGCCGGGTCGAGCCCGGCGACCAGGGCGGCGACGGCGTCGCGGCAGGCCGGCGGCACGGAGAGCACGCCGCGGCCGGCCGCGTCGGTCACGCCGAGGGCGCGCTGCTCGCCGCCGTCCCAGCGCGGCTGCTCCCGGCGGGGGCTGCCGACCACGACCAGCGTTTGCGGGGGCGGCCAGTCGCCCAGCCAGGCCCGCAGGAACCGTTCGAGCACCAGCAGATCCTAGGCTGTGCTTCAGCCCTGGACGCGGTACTGGGCGTTGAGGGCCTCGGCGACGCGCTTGGTCCACTCGGCCGGGCCGTCCACGGCCCAGTTGTCGCCGATCGCCATGTACAGCGGCACCCGGCGGCCGGACAGGGCCGTCCACTGCGCCTCGACGTCGCTGTGTGCCGCATACACCCCGATGCCGACCTCGGCGCCGGCGGCCGTGCAGCGGCCCTGGCCGAGCGCGTTGCCGGCGCCCTCGACGGCCTCGTAGCCGGTGCACTCCAGCCCGCGCCGGTCGAGGTAGTCCACGAGCGCCTGCGGCGACGGGAAGCGCTGCGGCGGGGACTCCGCGGCGGCGGCCGGCTCCCGGTCGATCCGCCCGATCAGCACGGCGAGCAGCGCCCCGGCCAGCACGACCCCGGCCGCGAGCAGGGCGATGAGCAGGGCGGGCGGACGGTGGATGTGGTGCTCCCGCGGCGGCGGGGGCGGCAGCGGCTGCGTCGCCTCGGGGTCGTGCGGCCCGAGATCGTGCGATCCGGGATCGAGGGGGTGTTCCAGGGTCTGGCGGGGCGGCTGGGTCACGCGAGATAGCTAACCCGGGGCGTTCGGGAACGCGGCACACCCGAACGGGCAAACTTTGCGCAAAGCCCTATGGACATCCGCACATCCCCCGGCCGGACGACCCCGGACCGGCGCTCAGGCCGGCGGCAGGGACACCGCGATCTCCTCGCCCAGGGCCGCGCCGCCGAGCAGCTCCAGGCCGTCGCCGCTCCAGAACCGGCCCGGGTCGTACCAGTTGGCGCGCCGTCCCTTGGCGAGCAGGCCCATGTCCTCGTAGGTGACCGCGACCACCTCGGCGCAGTAGGCGGTCTCCAGGGTGCCGGAGGTCTGCTCGCGCAGGTGCGGCAGGCGGCCCTTGAACCAGCGGCCGGCCAGCCGGGCGGTGGACGGGAACGGGGTGCCGTCCAGCCGGGCGATCGTGCGCAGTACCGCATCCTCCATCGCGGCATTCGCCTCCGGGAACAGCTGGCGCAGCCAGGCGCGCTGCCCGTAGCGGCGGCCCCACACGAGGACCGCGTCGCGCAGGTCGTGCAGCTGCACGCCGCGCTGGTGACTGCCCGTCCACCGGTCGGGCAGCGAGCGGCCCAGCTCGGCGTGCCACATCAGCGGCGGCAGGTCGTCGAGGACGACCGCCATGCCGACGTGGTTGACCGGGCTGTTGGTCAGGGTCTGGATGGCGCGGTCGGCGGTCGTACGGCCGCGGAACACCCACACGTCACCCGTGCGGGTCATCCGCACGGCCTCGTCGAGATCGACCATCACCGGCATTACCCTAGGGGCTCATGCGCATGAAGTGGTGGAAGGTGCTCGGGCTCGCGGGTGTCGTCGGGGTGGCGGCCACGGGCGTGCTGGTCGTGCGGGCCGAGCGGCGGCGCCTGGCGTACACCCCGGAAGAGGTCAGGGCCAAGCTCCGGGAGCGGCACGCGGTCGCGGCGGCCCCGACGAGTCGCGGCTCACGTACCGGTGATCAGGAAGGTCACATAGGGTAGGGACCGTGCAGCCACAGACTTCTCAGGCCGACCCGCTGCGGGTCCTGTTCCTCGAAAACATCCACCCGATCGCGGTCGAGCGGATGCGCGCCGAGGGATACGAAGTGGAGACCGTCGGCCGCGCCCTGGACGAGGACGAGCTGATCGCCCGGCTCGACGGTGTCCACCTGCTGGGTATCCGGTCCAAGACGCAGGTCACCGCCGCTGCGCTGTCCGCCGCGACGCAGCTGCGCGCGATCGGCGCGTTCTGCATCGGCACCGACCAGATCGACCTGCGCAGCGCCGCCGAGTCCGGCATCGCGGTGTTCAACGCCCCGTTCTCCAACACGCGCAGCGTGGTGGAGCTGGCCATCGCCGAGATCATCGCGCTGACCCGCCGGCTCACCGAGAAGAACGCCGGCATGCACGACGGCGTCTGGAACAAGGACGCCGAGGGCTCGCACGAGATCCGCGGACGGTCCATCGGCATCGTGGGCTACGGCAACATCGGCACGCAGCTGTCGGTCCTCGCCGAGAATCTCGGGCTTCGGGTGTATTTCTACGACACGTCGGAGAAGCTCGCGCTCGGTAACGCGGTGCGCTGCAACTCCCTCGACGAGCTGCTCGAGGTCGCCGACATCGTCACGCTGCACGTCGACGGGCGGCCCGGCAACAGCGGCTTCTTCGGCGAGGAGCAGTTCGCCAGGATGCGCCCCAAGAGCATCTTCCTCAACCTCAGCCGCGGCTTCGTCATCGACCACGACGCCCTGGGCCGGCACCTCGGCAACGGCCACCTCGCCGGCGCCGCCGTCGACGTGTTCCCGAAGGAGCCCAAGGCCAAGGGCGACGAGTTCGTCTCGGCGCTGCGCGGCCTGCCCAACGTCATCCTGACGCCGCACATCGGCGGCTCGACGGAGGAGGCCCAGTCCGACATCGGCTCGTTCGTGGCGGAGAAGCTGCACAAGTACATCGCGGAGGGCTCCACGACGCTCAGCGTCAACCTGCCCTCGCTCAACCTGCAGCAGGCCCCGGAGACGCACCGCATCGCCCTGCTGCACCACAACGTGCCGGGCGTGCTCGCCGACGTCAACAGCATCTTCGCCGGCCACAAGGTCAACGTCGAGGGCCAGATCCTGGCGACCCGCGGTGAGTACGGCTACCTCCTCACCGACATCGCCATCGACTACCCGCAGGACATCCTGGCCCAGCTGGCCGGCATGGCCACCACGGTCCAGGTCCGCGTCCTGTCCTGACCCGCGTCGCCGCGCCGGTAGAGTGCGCGGGTGTCGCCTCGTGAGCTCGTCGTGCTGGGCACCGCCAGCCAGGTGCCGACCCGGACGCGCAACCACAACGGGTACTTCCTGAGCTGGGACGGCGAGGGGATCCTGTTCGACCCGGGCGAGGGCACCCAGCGGCAGATGGCGCACGCCGGGGTGGCGGCGGGCGACGTGACCCGGATCTGCATCACGCATTTCCACGGCGACCACTGCCTGGGGCTGCCGGGCGTGATCCAGCGGATCTCGCTGGACCGGTCGCCGTGCGAGGTGCAGGCCTACTTCCCGGCCGGCGGCGAGCGGTACTTCGACCGCCTCCGGTACGCCACCCCGTTCCACGACCGCGCGAATGTCACGAAACATCCGGTTACCGCCGACGGCGTGATCGCGCAGACCGACCGGTTCCGGATCGAGGCGCACGCGCTCGACCACGGCATCGAGGCGTTCGGCTACCGGCTCGTGGAGGCCGACGGGCGGCGGATGCTGCCGGACCGGCTGCGGGAGCGCGGCATCGTGGGGCCCGACGTCGCGGTGCTGCAGCGGACCGGCATCCTGCGGGGGGTGCGGCTGGAGGAGGTGAGCGAGCCCCGGCGGGGGCAGCGCTTCGCGTTCGTGATGGACACGCGGCTCTGCGCCGGCATCGGACGGCTGGCCGACGGAGCCGACGTGCTGGTGATCGAGTCCACGTACCTCTCCGAGGACGAGGGACTGGCCGTCGAGCACGGGCACCTGACCGCCCGGCAGGCGGCGCGGGTGGCCGCGGAGTGCGGGGTGGGCACGCTCGTGCTCACCCACTTCTCGCAGCGCTACGACGACCCGTCGCGCTTCCGGCGGGAGGCGGAAGCGGTGTTCGACGGCGAGGTTGTCGTGGCCGAGGACCTGATCCGGGTCAGGATCCGCGGCTGAGGCTCGGGGCTAACCGGTCGTGAGTCAGTCACATTCCTTGCAGATCGGCGCGCCGTTGCGTTCGCGGGCCAGCTGGCTGCGGTGGTGCACGAGGAAGCAGCTGGAGCAGCGGAACTCATCGCCGCGCATCGGGACGACGGGCACGGTCAGTTCTTCGTCGGGCAGCTCCGCGCCCGGTAGCTCGAAGCCTGCCTCGCTGTCGTCGACGTCGACCGATGACGACTGCACGTTGGACCGGCGGGCAGTGAGCTCCTCGAGGCTGTCCTCGGCGAGGTCGCTGCTGACCGGGTGGCGCGGCGCGTCGTAGTCGGTGCTGATGGCCATGGCGTTCACCCTCTCTTGGTGACTTGGTGGTGCAAAGAACGCCGCCGGCCTCGGATGTGTTCCCGACCGACATGAATGAATCCCGGTGTGGCCCGACTCACGCCGATTCACGGGGAACGGCGCCGTTTCGGTCCACTGTGGACTTATCAACAGCGGCAGCGCCAACGAGGCTACCTCGCCGGGTCGCCTATCCGCCGACTTTTGCCGTACTCCGCGGACATGTCGCCGGGCCACACGGAAAACCGCAGCTCAGGACCCGTCGCAGACCATTCGGCCGAACACGGCGGTGGCAGCCGCGGCCGCCTGCGCGCACTACAGTGCTACGGCATGAACCTCCCCGAACGGGCTCAAGTCGTCATCATCGGCGGCGGCGTCATCGGCACCTCCGTCGCATACCACCTGGCCAAGAGCGGCGTCACCGACGTCCTGCTGCTGGAGCGGGACCGGCTCACCGCCGGCACCACCTGGCACGCCGCCGGGTTGATCGTGACGTTCGGGTCGCTGTCGGAGACCTCGACCCGGCTGCGACAGTACACCCGCGACCTCTACGCGTCCCTGGAGGCGGAGACCGGGCTGTCCACCGGGCTGCGGCAGTGCGGCTTCATCGAGCTGGCCGCCGACGAGGGCCGGCTCGAGGAGTACCGCCGGGTGGCCGCCTTCAACCGGCACCTGGGCGTCGACGTGCAGGAGATCTCCCCGGCCGAGGTCCGCCAGCTGTTCCCGCTCGCCCGCACCGACGACGTGCTGGCCGGGTTCTACGTGGCCGAGGACGGCCGGGCCAACCCGGTGGACGTGACCATGTCCCTGGCCAAGGGGGCGCGGCTGCGGGGCGTGACGATTTTGGAAGGGGTACCGGTGACCGGGACCCTGCGCCGCGGGGACACGGTCACCGGGGTGCGCACGCCGTTCGGTGACGTGGCGGCCGAGACGGTCGTCAACTGCGCCGGCATGTGGGCCCGGCAGCTGGGCGAGGAGGCCGGCGTGAGCGTCCCGCTGCAGGCCGCCGAGCACTACTACCTCATCACCGAGCCGATCGAGGGCGTCAGCGCCGCCCTGCCGGTGCTGGAGGATCCGGGGTCGTACGGGTACTTCCGGGAAGAAACCGGCGGCCTGATGGTCGGGCTGTTCGAGGGGCGGGCGGCGCCCTGGAGCGTCGAGCGGGTGCCGGAGAGCTTCTCGTTCGGCACGCTGCCACCGGACTGGGACCGCATGGCGCCCTACCTGGAGGCGGCCATGGCCCGCATCCCGGTGACCGCCACCGCCGGGGTGCGCACCTTCTTCTGCGGGCCGGAGAGCTTCACGCCCGACCTGGCGCCGATCTTCGGGGAGTCCCCGGAGCTGCGCAACTACTTCGTGGCGGCCGGGATGAACTCGATCGGCATCCTGACCGGGGGCGGGATCGGCCGGGCGCTGGCGACCTGGATCGCCGACGGCCGGCCCGACGTCGACGTGACCGGGATGCACATCGACCGGCTCCAGCCGTACCAGCGAAATCGCGACTATCGTCGCCGCCGGACCGTGGAGGCCCTGGGCCAGGTCTACGCCGCCCACCTGCCGAACAAGGCGCTGACGTCGGCCCGGGACGCGCGCCGCTCCCCGCTGCACGCGGCCGTCGAGCCCCTGCGACCGTATCGGCGGGACGTGTCGGGCTGGGAGATGCCGGACTTCTACGAGTTCTCCGGCAATGTCGTACCGTCGTGGGGACGCCCGGACTGGTTCGGCCAGTGGGCGGCCGAGCACCGGGCGGCCCGGGAGGACGCCGTGCTGATGGATATGTCGTTCATGGCGAAGTTCCTGGTCCAGGGGCGGGACGCCGGGGCGGCGCTGGAGGAGCTGTCGGCCAACCGGGTGTGCCAGCCCGGGCGGGTCACCTACACCCAGTGGCTCAACGAGGGCGGCACGATCGAGGCCGACCTGACCGTGACCCAGCTGGACGAGGACCGGTTCTGGGTGGTCGCCTCCGACACCGCGCACCGGCACGCGCTGACCCGGCTGCGCCGCCACCTGGGCGACCGGCACGCGTTCGTCACCGACGTCACCTCGGGCTGGGCGCAGATCAACGTGCAGGGGCCGCGGTCGCGCGCGGTGCTGGAGGCGGCCGCCGAGGCCGAGGCCGGGCTGCCGTTCCGCGGCGCCGCCGAGATCGAGATCGGGTACGCCCGCGTGCTGTGCCTGCGCATCACCTACGTCGGCGAGCTGGGCTACGAGCTCTACGTCCCGGCCGAGCAGGCGGTGCACGTGTACGACCGGCTCGTCGCCGCCGGGGCCGGGCACGGGCTGCGCCACGCCGGGCTCAAGGCCCTCGCCAGCCTGCGCATGGAGAAGGGGTACCGCGACTACGGCCACGACATCGACAACACCGACCACGTGCTGGAGGCCGGGCTGGGCTTCGCGGTGGCGCTGGACAAGGGCCACTTCATCGGCCGGGACGCGGTGCTGGCCCGGCGGGAGCGCGGGCCGCTGACCCGGCGCCTGGTCCAGGTGCTGGTCACCGACCCGAAGGCGCTGCTGTTCCACGGCGAGGTGGTGCGCCGCGACGGCCGGGACGTCGGCTACGTGCGGGCCGCCTCCTACGGCCACACCCTCGGCGGCGCCGTCGGCCTGGCCATGCTCGACGCCGGCGCCGACCCGCTCGACCAGGCGTGGCTCGACGCCGGCGCGCTCACCGTGGAGATCGCCGGCGCCACCTATCCGGCCCGCGCCTCGCTGCGCCCCCTGTACGACCCCACCGGCGAACGCGTCCGGTGACCGCTGATCATCGGCCATTCGGGCAAAATCTCACGCCAGGTAGTCATTTGCACACATCCTGTTTGGTGGGCGGGCCGCGATGGGCGCGGCCCGCACATCACGGGGGAGCACGAAGGATGCAGATCAGCAGACTGGGCCACACCGCGGTCGCGCTCGGCCTGGGGCTGGCGATGGCGGTGACCACGGGCGCACCGGCCTCGGCGTCGGGCACGTACTCGTTCGCCGGCGTGACGGACTGGGACAACGACGGCAACACCGACATCGTCGCCCGCGACCCGAACGGCGACCTGTGGCTGTTCCCGGGCGAGTCGACCCGCGCGCCGTCCTCCGCCAAGCCGGCCCAGATCGGCAGCGGCTGGAACGGCTACACCTTCACCGGCCTGGCCGACTGGGACAACGACGGCAACCAGGACATCATCGCCCGCACCGTCTCCGGCGACCTGCTCCTCTTCCCCGGCGCCTCCCTCCGCGGCGTGGCGACGACGCCACCGGTGCAGATCGGCCTGGGCTGGAACGGCTACACCTTCGTCGGCCTCGCGGACTGGGACAAGGACGGCAACACCGACATCGTCGCCCGCGACCTGAGCGGCGAGCTGTGGCTCTTCCCGGGCCAGTCGATCCGGGGGTACAGCACGGCGGCTCCGGTGCGGCTAGGCTCGGGCTGGAACGGCCTGGACTTCGCCGGCATCGCCGACTGGGACAAGGACGGCAACACCGACATCATCGCCCGCGGCACCCTGGGCGAGCTGTTCCTCTTCCCCGGCGAGTCGACCCGCGCCCCCTCCACGCAGCCCCAGGTCCAGATCGGCACCGGCTGGAACGGCTACGACTTCGCCGGCGTGACCGACTGGGACAACGACGGCAACCAGGACATCCTGGCCCGCATGACGAACAACGACCTGTGGCTCTACCCGGGCGAGTCGACCCGCGCCCTGAGCGGCCAGCCCCCGGTCCAGATCGGCACCGGCTGGTAGCGCCCGCCACACCCTCGGCCCAGCCAGCCGCCGGCTCGACTCCGCCCGACCGGCTCTGCCCGTCGGCTCCGGCCGCAGCCGGCTCGGCTCGATCGGCTTCGGCCGTAGCCGGCTCGGCTCGATCGGCTTCGGCCGTAGCCGGCTCGGCTCGGTCTCGCCTCGACCGTGACCGGCCAGGCTCCGGCCCGGCCCCGGCCCGCGGCTTGGCCGGGCTTGGCCCAACTGCAGGCTAGTCGGCACATACCCGAAATATCCGATAAGTCCGGCGACTCCGTCGCCGGACTTATCGGATTTATCCGTCGGCGCCGGATTCGATCGCTTTCTCCGACCCGAAGGCCGGGCCCGAGGGGAAGGCGACTCCGGGGCGGCGCGGCCGGGGCGGGTGAATGTCTCCGTGATCATGATGCCCGCAATGCCCGCGCTACGGGTTTGCCATGATCCCGGAGACTTGATGTACACGGGTGTACATCAACGCTCCGTGATCATGAAAAACCGCTGGTGTCGGTGCCCGGTTTGCATGATCACGGAGACTTGTGGTCGCTGCTCCGGGCTGCGTGGCGGGCGGCGTCCGACATGTGGGACGTGGTCGCCGATCGCGGCGTCCCGGGGGTTGGGGCCGGCCGCGCTCAGTCCGCGAAGCGGTGGCGGCCGGGGTGGGCGGCCCAGGCGGCGCCGACCGGGGGGCGGAAGTCCGCCACCGCGGCGTGGTAGTCGCGCAGCAGCCGGGCGATGGCCACCAGGCCGGACTTGCGGGCGGCGTGCGCCCAGCCGGCGGTGCCGGACTCGCCGTCGAGGCGCCGGACTCGCCGTCGAGGTAGGAGAGCACCTCGCGGCCCTCGGCGTCGACGCCGAGGAAGCGGGGCGCGTGCGGGAATCCGGCGGCCTCCAGGTGACGCAGCAGCGCGTGGACCGACGGGCTCCACGGGTGCAGGGGCCGCCGCACGGTGTCACCGATGCGCACCACCGCCCGGTGCGGGTCGCCCTGGAGGAGCTCGACGCACGCCACCGTCCCGAAGGAGCTCGATGCGCACCATCGTCCCGGAGGAGCTCGATGCGCACCACCGTCCTGGAGGAGCTCGATGCACACCATCGTCCCGGAGGAGCTCGATGCGCCCGACGGTACCGGGAAGCCGCGGGGATGTCCCCCGCGTGCCTGATGTTCGCCCGCCGTTCCCGGCCGCGACAGGAGCCGCCGCGAGAGTGACCTCCATGTTCACCCGACGCCAGCTGCTCACCGGCGCTGCCGCCACCACCGGCGCCATCATCCTGCCGCTGACCGCGGCCGACCCGTCCGCCGCCGAGCCGGTGCGCGGCGGCCACGGCGGGGACCACCACGGCCCGGACTCGCCGTTCGCGCTCGGGGTCGCCAGCGGCGACCCGCTGCCCGACGGGGTCATCCTGTGGACCCGGCTGCTGCGGGGCGGGGCGCCGCTGCCGGCGCGGCCGGTCGAGGTCGCGTGGCAGGTGGCCCTCGACGAGCGGTTCCGCCGGGTGGTGCGGGCCGGGCGGGTGACGGCGCTGCCGCAGCTGGGCCACTCCGTGCACGCCGACGTGCGCGGGCTGCTGGCCGGGCACGAGTACCACTACCGCTTCCGCGCCCTCGGCGAGCTCAGCCCGGCCGGGCGCACGAAGACCGCGCCGCCGCCGTCCAGCGACGGTGGGCGGCTGCGCTTCGGCATCGTCAACTGCCAGGACTTCCAGAACGGCTACTGGCCGGCCTACACCGGCCTGGCCGCCGAGGACCTCGACGTGGTGCTGCACCTGGGCGACTACATCTACGAGTACGACCCGCACAGCGCCTTCGCCGACCGCAACCACACCACGCCGCACACCCCCGGCCTCGACCAGCTGCAGACGCTCGACGACTACCGGGCCCGGCACGCGCAGTACAAGGGCGACCCGGCGCTGCGGGCCGCGCACGCCGCCTTCCCGTGGATCGTCACCTGGGACGACCACGAGACCGAGAACAACTACGCCGGGCTGATCGACGAGATCGACGACACCGGCGCGCAGCACCAGTCGCCGGACCGGTTCGCCAGGCAGCGGGCGGCGGCGTACCAGGCCTACTACGAGCACATGCCGATCCGCGCCAACCTCAAGCCCGGCAGCGCCGACCTGCGGATCTTCCGCCGGTTCGACTTCGGCCGGCTGGCCCGGTTCAACGTGCTCGACACCCGGCAGTACCGCACCGATCAGCCCGGCGGCTTCCCGGGCGACTTCGGCCTGATCGAGGCCGGCACCGGCAACACCGCCGGCACGCTGACCGGCGAGGACCAGGAGCGGTGGCTGCGCGACGGCCTGGACCACTCGCCGGCCCGCTGGAACGTCATCGCCCAGCAGGTCATGATGAGCCGCACGAAGCTGCCGAACCCGACCGGCGGCGTCCCGCCGCTGCTGGCCAACCTCGACCAGTGGGACGGCTACGCGCCGCAGCGTACCCGGCTGCTCAAGCACCTCGCCGACGCCCGGGTGAAGAACCCGGTGGTGCTGGCCGGCGACATCCACTCGAGCTGGTTCAGCGAGCTCAAGGTCGACTTCGACCGGCCCGAGCAGGCCCCGGTGGCGGTCGAGTTCACCGCCACGTCGGTCAGCTCGGACTTCCCGATCGCCTTCGACGCGCCGCTGAAGCAGGTCAACCCGGTGCTGAACCCGCACGTGCAGTACTTCGACGGCTCGCGCCGCGGCTACCTGCGCTGCGAGGTCGGCAAGGACCTGTGGCGCACGGACGCGCGCACCGTCGACACCATCGCCACGCGCACGGCGCCGGTGTCGACGAGCGCGTCCTACGTCGTCGAGGCCGGAACCAATACGCTCAGCAGGAGTTGAGCATGGTCTGCAGCGCGGACTTCTCCGCGGACTGCAGTTTCAGGCTCCAGGTGTACTTCACGCTGATCCACATCCGCGCGTAGGTGCACCGGTACGACGCCAGGGGCGGTTGCCAGGCCGACGGGTCCTTGTCGCCCTTGGACTGGTTGACGTTGTCGGTCACGGCGATGAGCTGCGGGTGGCTCAGGTCGTTGGCGAAGCTCTGCCGCTTCGAGGTGGTCCACGCGTTCGCGCCGGACTTCCACGCCTCGGCCAGCGGCACCACGTGGTCGATGTCGACGTCGGAGGCGGCCGTCCAGGTCGCCCCGTCGTAGGGGCTGTACCAGTTTCCGGAGGTGGCCGAGCAGGAGCTGTTGGTGACGACCGACGTGCCGTCGCGCTTGAGCACGGTCTCGCGGGTGTCGCACGAGCCGCTGATGGTGATCCAGTGCGGGAAGAGGTCGCGGGAGTACCCGCTCGTGGACCCCTCGGCGGCCACGGTGAGCGTGTTGAGCTCCGACTGCGCCGTGGCCTTGGAGGGGATCCCGGGCGGTGTCGCCCCGGCCGGTGCGCCCGCGACTGCCCCCGCCACGACGACGCCACCGGCGCCGAGCAGCACGGCGGCGACGAACCGCCCGATCCGAACCATCGACATGCCTGCCTCCTTCAATGATGTTGAAAGCAGAATATCGAGGCACATAAATGCCAGGTAGCCGATCGGTGGCCGATTTGCGTACTAGCCACCAAAGGTCCGGAATCGGCGACCCTTGACTCCACCCCGAACGTGTCGCCCCGGCTGCCGAGGGTGAACGATCGGGCCTTCGGTGTGCCGTCTATGACCTCCGCCAACGACACTGACGAAGCTCGCTGGCAGGATGTGAGGGTGCGTCAGTTCCGGACCCTGGCTATGCGGGTGCGCTCCCCCGAGGCGAGCGCGGCGCTGACGCACGCCGCCCAGCGCATCGGCCTGCCGGTCGAGCAGCTGCCGGGCGACCCGGCCGAGGTGAAGGGGCTGCACTCGGCCGACGGGGTGGCCTGGCGGGCCGCGGGCGGCTACCTCACCACGCTGATCGCCGGCGGCGCCGACGTCTGCCTCTACGGCGCCTCCCCGTCCTGGTTCGCCGCCCTGCCCAAGGACGTGACCGGCCGGGACATCCGCCTGGTCAGCGTCGGTGAGGCGCCCGACGTGGTCGGGCCACGCCCGGCGGTGGCCAAGCTCGCCGACGAGAAGCACCCGGCGTTCTCCGCCGCGTGGGTGCGCAACGCCGACGACCTGCGCAAGCGGCTGCGGACCGCGC
This sequence comes from Dactylosporangium sp. CA-092794, assembly GCF_050948465.1. Lineage (NCBI taxonomy): Bacteria > Bacillati > Actinomycetota > Actinomycetes > Micromonosporales > Micromonosporaceae > Dactylosporangium > Dactylosporangium sp. CA-092794. Next base: position 7,740,896 of record NZ_CP192044.1, read on the forward strand.
GGCTGCCGGCCGACAGCACGCTGATCATCATGGACCACTGGCTGGACCTCGCCTCGGAGTACCGGGTGTTCACCATCGGGCGGGAGCCGGTGGCCTGGTCGCCGTACCTGGTCGAGGGCGAGGAGTGGAGCCCGTCGCTGCGCATGCACCGCGCGTCCTGGCACGAGGAGGCGGCGCAGTTCGTGGCGATGATGCTCGCCGAACTGCCGGCGCCGGACGTGCCACCGACCGCGGTGATCGACGTCGGGCGCACCGACGCCGGGCAGTTCGCGGTGCTCGAGGTCAACAACGTGTGGAGTTCCGGGCTCTACAGCTGCGACCCCGACGGCGTGCTGCGGGCCGTGCTCGCCGCCAACGACCCCGACTGCGCCCCGCGCTGGCGCTGGCAGCCGGCCCCGGCGCTGGGCGCCTGAGCCCGTGCCCGACCTCGCCGCCCGGCTGCGGATCGAGTTCCACTGGCGCGGCGGCCCGGACGTGGTCTTCGCCGACATCACCGAGTGGTGGCGCGACCCGGTCGTCCTGCGCGACCTGCCGCCGGCCCTGACCGCGCTGGTCCCGGGCCCGGTGCCGACGGTCGTGCTCGGCCCGGCCTCCCGCGGCACGCTGCTCGGCGCCCTGATCGCCGCCCACCTCGGCGTCGGCCTGGTCGAGGTGCGCAAGAACGACCGGATGGCGCTGCACTCGCCGTTCCACATCGCCCGGGACCTCCCGGCCGGCTACCACGAGGGCGGCGCGCGGCTGAGCTTCCGCCGGGCGCTGGTCCGCCCGGACGACCGGGTGCTGTGCGTGGACGACTGGGTGGAGAGCGGCGGGCAGGCCCTGGCGATCCAGGACATGGTGGCCGAGATCGGCGCCGCGTGGCTCGGCCTGGCCTGCGTGGTCGACGACCTCGGGGACCGCGCCGAGGTTCGGGCCCGCCTCGGCGTGCGCGCCCTGCTCACCGCCGAGGCGCTGCAGGCCGACTGAACCGGGTAACTCCGGGCCCCTTTCGAAACATCGGAATCCTTGACTGCGATCAGCTCCGCTCGTATCGTCAGCGAGTGTTAACCGCTTAATCAACCCTCCCCGCCAGGAGGTCACGATGTACCGCAGAACGCTTGCCGCCACCCTCGCCGGCGCGCTCGCCCTGACCGGCTTGGCCGGCTGCGGGGGCGGCGACACCGGCGGCGACGGGAAGATCGGCGGCGAGATCACCGTGCTGACCCAGCGCACGGACATCGTCAACACGGTGTTCGCCGGCTACAAGCAGACGTTCGAGGCGAAGTACCCCGGCACCACGGTCAAGTTCGAGGCGATCACGGACTACGAGGGCGAGGTCCGGGTCCGGATGAACACCAAGAACTACGGCGACGTGCTGCTCATCCCCAACTCGGTCAACACCGACCAGCTGCCCGCGTTCTTCGAGCCGCTGGGCACGGTCGACGAGCTCAAGGACAAGTACCGCTTCGTGCGCACCGAGCAGACGTACGACGGCAAGGTCTACGGGCTGGCGATCACCGGCAACGCCCAGGGGTACGTGTTCAACCGGAAGGTGTGGGCGCAGGCCGGCATCACGCAGCCGCCGAAGTCGCCGGAGGAGTTCCTCGCCGCGCTCAAGGCGATCAAGGACAAGACCGGCGCGATCCCGCTGTACACCAACTACAAGGACGGCTGGCCGCTGGGCCAGTGGGAAGGGGCCCGCGGCGCGATCAGCGGCGACCCCGACGCGGCGATCAAGCTGGCCCGCGACGACGCCCCGTGGGGCCCGGGCAAGGAGCACTACATCCTCGACTCGCTGCTCTACGACGCGGTCAAGGCCGGCTACACCGAGCCCGACCCGGCGACCACGAACTGGGAGCAGTCCAAGGGCCTGCTCGGCACCGGCAAGATCGCCACGATGATGCTCGGCTCGTGGTCGATCGTGCAGATGCGGCAGGCCGCGCCAAGTACGGACGACATCGGCTACTGGCCGTTCCCGCACCAGGTGGACGGCAAGTTCTACACGGTCGTCGGCGGCGACTACAAGAACGCGATCAACCGCAACTCGAAGAACAAGGCGACCGCCCGGGCCTGGATCGACTGGTTCACCGACGAGTCGAACTACGCCACCGACCAGGGCGGCGTGTCGGCGCTGAAGAACGCCGCGATGCCCGCGACCCTGGCCGACCTGACCGCGGTGAAAACCGAGTTCATCGAGCTGAACCCGGCGCCCCCGGGCGAGGAGGGGCGGGCCGACAAGATAGGCAACTCGGCCGAGATCGCGCTCTACGACGGCAAGTACCGCCAGGGCATCGTCGACGCGGCCCGCGGCGCGAAGAACGAGTCGAAGGACCAGCTTTTCGCCGATCTCAACAAGAAATGGTCGCAGGCGCGGGCGAAGCTCAAGTGAGCACCCGCCGCGGCCGGCTCACGCCCTACGCATTCCTGGTCCTGCCGCTGGCATTCCTGGTCGCGTTCACATACATCCCGGTCGCGAACATGTTCTGGTACAGCGTCACGTCCTGGGACGGGCTCAGCCCCACGAAGGATTTCGTGGGGCTGGGCAACTACGTCGAGATCTTCACCCGGCCCGAGCTGTTCGGCGTGCTCAAGGTCAGCCTGTACTACGTGGGCGGCGCCGTCGTGCAGATCCTGCTGGCGCTCTATTTCGCCACGGTCCTGAGTTTCGACACCCGGTTCCGCACCGTGTTCAAGGGCGTCATCTTCTTCCCGTACCTCATCAACGGCGTCGCCATCGGCATGATCTTCCTGTTCTTCTTCCAGCCCGGCGGCACCCTCGACTCGGCGCTGTCCGCCTTCGGCCTGGGTGACCTGAGCCAGCAGTGGCTGGGCGACCCGTCGGTGGTCAATTACTCGCTGGCCGGCACGTCGATCTGGCGGTACCTCGGACTGAACTTCGTCCTGTTCCTGGGCGCTGTCCAGTCGATTCCGGCGCACCTCTACGAGGCCGCCGAGCTCGACGGCGCCGGCCGCTGGGCGCAGTTCCGGTACATCATTCTGCCCGGTATCCGCCCGATCGTCGGGCTCTCCTTCATCCTGGCGATGTCCGGCGCCCTGTCGGTGTTCGAGATCCCGTTCATCATGACCGGCGGGGCGAACGACAGCGAGACGTTCGTGATCCAGACCGTCGACATGGCGTTCAAGTACTACAAGCTCGGGCTCGCCTCGGCGATGGCCGTGGTGCTGCTGGTGATCATCCTGCTGGTGACGTGGCTGCAGCGGCGGGTCGCCCCGGACGAGCAGGCGACCCTGTCGTGAGGGCGGCGCTGAAGTACCTCACGCTGCTCGGCGCGACCGCCGTCGTGCTGCTGCCGCCGCTGGTGCTGGTGTTCGCCTCGCTCAAGACGCACCAGGAGTTCGCCACCACCGGGCCGTTCGACCCGCCGCGGGACTGGCTCAACCTGCGCAACTACGCGACCGCCTTCACCCAGGGCCACATGCTGCGCGGCTTCGCCAACACCTCGATCATCCTGGCCGTGTCGCTGGCCGGCACGGTGCTGATCGGCTCGATGGCCGCCTACGCCATCGACCGGTTCGACTTCCGGCTGCGCTCGGCGGTCATCGCGCTGTTCACGCTGGCCACGCTGGTGCCCGGGGTGACCACGCAGGTGGCCACGTTCAAGGTGGTCGACACGCTGGGCCTCTACGACACCCGCTGGTCGGCGGTCGCGCTGTTCCTCGGCACCGACATCATCGCGATCTACATCTTCCGCCAGTTCCTGCGCGGCATCCCGACCGAACTGGACGAGGCCGCGGCCCTGGAGGGCGCCGGCCCGTTCACCATCTACCGGAAGATCATCCTGCCGCTGCTGAAACCGGCGATCGCCACCGTCGTGATCATCAAGGGCATCGCCATCTACAACGAGTTCTACATTCCCTTCCTCTACATGCCCTCCCAGGAGCTCGGCGTCATCTCCACCTCCCTCTTCCGCTTCAAGGGTCCCTTCGGCGCCCAGTGGGAGGTCATCTCGGCGGGAGTCATTCTGGTCATCGTCCCGACCCTCATCGTCTTCCTGCTGCTGCAGCGCTTCATCTACAACGGCTTCACGGCAGGGGCAACCAAATAGCGTGTATGGTCCGCAGCGATGACTGAGCAGCAGGGGCGGGTGACGATCCGGCAGGTCGCGGTGCACGCGGGCGTGTCCGAGGCCGCCGTGTCCTATGCGCTCAACGGGCGGCCCGGCGTCTCCGAACGGACCCGGGAGCGGGTGCTGGCCGCCGCGCGCGAGCTGGGCTGGACGCCGAACATCGCCGCGCGCTCGCTCGGCACCGCCCGGGCCAACGCGGTCGGCATGGTGCTCGTCCGGCCGCCGCGGGTCATGGTGGTCGACTCGTTCTTCACCCAGATGCTCAGCGGCGTCGAGGCCGAGCTCAACCGCGGCGACGTGGCGCTCGTGCTGCACCTGGTCGACGACTTCGCCGAGACGATCGACGTGTACCGCCGGTGGTACGCCGGCCGGCACGTCGACGGCGTGATCCTCACCGACCTGCGCCACGGCGACCCGCGCCCGGCCGCGCTGCGCGCCATCGGCCTGCCGGCCGCGGTCATCGGCGGCGGCCCCGACCTGTCCGGGCTGAGCTCGGTGGACGCCGACGTGGCCGGCACCGCCCGCGGGATCGTCGGCTACCTGCGGGCGCTGCGGCACCGGGTCGTCGCGCGGGTCGCCGGGCCGCAGGAACTGCTGCACACCGGGCAGCGCGACGCGGCCTACGAGGCGGCCGTGGAGGAGCTCGGCGAGATCAGTTACCAGGTGGTGTACACCAACTACAGCGCCGCCGACGGCATGCGCGCGACGCGGGAGCTGCTGAGCCTGGCCGATCCGCCGACCGCGCTGGTCTTCGACAACGACGTCATGGCCGCGGCGTCGCTGAAGGTCGCGCACGAGATGGGCCTGGCCGTGCCGGCCGACTTCTCGGTCGTCGCCTGGGACGACTCCGACCTGTGCCAGATCACGGTGCCGGAGATCACCGCCGTGACGCAGAGCCCGGCCCTGCAGTCGGAGCTGACCGCCCGGGCGCTGCTGGCCGCGCTGGCCGGCAACGGCGAGACGCACGTGACGCTGCCGCCGGGCACGCTGACCGCCCGCCAGTCCACCCGGCCGCCGCGATCGCGCGGTTGACACCGCTTCGCGCGCCGAAATAGGGTTCAGCTTTCGGTTACTTATCCGGTTCAGTTCGGGAGTTCTCCATGCCTGCACCGCGGCCCCTGCACACCGGCTGGACCGTCCGGGCCGCCGAGCCCGGGGCCGTGGCCTTTCCCGCCGCGGTGCCCGGCTGCGTGCACACCGACCTGCTGGCCGCCGGCGCGATCCCGGATCCGTTCCTCGACGACAACGAGCGGCGGCTGCACTGGATCGGCCGCTCGGCCTGGCTCTACGAGACCACGTTCGACGCGGAGGGGCTGCGCGGCGACCGGATCGACCTCGTCGCCGACGGGCTGGACACGGTCGCGACCGTCGAGCTCAACGGGGTCGAGGTGGCCCGCACGGCGAACATGCACCGGGAGTACCGCTTCGACGTCGGCGCCGTGCTGCGCCCCACCGGCAACGAGTTGCGGGTGCGCTTCGACTCCGCCTACGACTACGCCGAGTCGGTGCGCGACGCGGTCGGCCCGCGGCCCAACGCCTATCCTGAACCGTTTCAGTACATCCGCAAGATGGCCAGCAACTTCGGCTGGGACTGGGGCCCGACCGTGGTCACCGCCGGGATCTGGCGGCCGATCGGGCTGGACGCCTGGTCCACGGCGCGGCTCGCCGCGGTGCGCCCCCTCGTCACGGTCGCCGGCGGCACCGGCACCGTGGAGGTGCGGGTCACCGTCGAGCGGGCCGCCGACCGGCCGCTGACCCTCACCGCCGCGATCGGCGGCCACGAGGCCACCGCCGAGGTGCCGGCCGGCGCGACCGAGGCCTCGGTCCGGGTCGAGGTGCCCGGCGCCGAGCTGTGGTGGCCGCGCGGCTACGGCGAGCCGCGACGCTACGAGCTCGACGTGACCCTGCGCGACGGCGACGGCGCCGTCCTCGACGCCTGGCGGCGCCGGGTCGGGTTCCGCACGGTCGAGCTGGACACCGGGCGCGACGCCGACGGCACCCGCTTCGTGCTGCGGATCAACGGCACGCCGGTGTTCGCGCGCGGGGTCAACTGGATCCCCGACGACGCGTTCGTGACCCGGGTCGGCCGGGAGCGCTACGCCGAGCGGATCGGCCAGGCGATCGCCGCGGGCGTGAACTACCTGCGGGTGTGGGGCGGCGGGCGCTACGAGAGCGACGACTTCTACGACCTGGCCGACGAGCTCGGCGTGCTCGTCGGCCAGGACTTCCTGTTCGCCTGCGCGGCGTACCCGGAAGAGGAGCCGATCGGCGGCGAGGTCGCCGCGGAGGCCCGCGAGCAGGTGGTCCGGCTGATGCCGCACCCGAGCCTGGTGCTGTGGGTGGGCAACAACGAGAACATCTGGGGCTTCCACGACTGGGGCTGGCGCGAGGAGCTGGCCGGGCGCACCTGGGGCGAGGGCTACTACCTCGGCGTGCTGCCGCGGATCGTCGCCGAGCTCGACCCGACCCGGCCCTACTGGCCCGGCACCCCGTATTCCGGCGATCCCGCGATCCACCCCAACGACCCGGCCCACGGCACGACCCACATCTGGGACGTGTGGAACACCCACGACTACCGCCACTACGGCAGCTACCGCCCGCGCTTCGCGGCCGAGTTCGGCTTCCAGGCCCCGCCCACGTTCGCCACGCTGCGCCGGGCGGTCAGCGACGAGCCGCTCGCGCCGGACTCGCCCGGCGTGTGGTACCACCAGAAGGCGACCGGCGGCAACGAGAAGCTCGCCCGCGGCCTGCAGGGCCACTTCCCGCCGCCGCAGGGGTTCGACGACTGGCACTGGGCCACGCAGCTCAACCAGGCCCGGGCGATCGCCTTCGGCGTCGAGCACTTCCGCTCGCTGCGCCCGCTGTGCACCGGCACGATCGTCTGGCAGCTCAACGACAACTGGCCGGTCACCTCGTGGTCGGCGGTCGACGGCGACGGCCGGCGCAAGCCCCTGTGGTACACCCTCCGCCGAAGCTATGCGGAGCGGCTGGTCACGCTGCAGCCGCGCGACGGCGCCCCGGCGCTCGTGGCGGTCAACGACACGCTGTCGCCCTGGCGGGCCCGGGTGGAGGTGCGCCGCCTCACCTTCGCCGGCGACCCGCGCGCCAAGGCCACGATCGAGCTCGACGTCCCGCCCGCCGGCGCGGCGACGGTCACGCTGCCCGCGGAGCTGACCACCCCCGACGACCCGGCCGCGGAGCTCGTCGTCGCCGACGGCGCCGGCGAGCGCGCCCTGTGGTTCTTCGCCGAGGACGTGGACCTCGCCTACCCGGCCCCGGCCGCCGACGTCACGGTCCACCCGGCCGGCGACGGCGTCGACCTGGAGATCACCGCCGGCACCCTGCTGCGCGACCTGACGGTCTTCGCCGACCGGGTCGACCCGGCCGCCACCGTCGACCGCCAGCTGCTCACCCTGCTGCCCGGCGAGTCGGTCACGCTCCGCGTCCGCGGCACCGCCGAGACCGGCCCGGCCGTCTGGTCCGCTCCCCCGGTCCTGCGCACCGCCAACGACCTGGTCGTCAGCGCCAGCGCTCACCCCGGCGGGTCACGGAGTTCGAGTACACGTACCCCCACGGAATAGTCACCACGATCACGACGATCCAGAGGACCTCGCCGGTCAGGTCGCGGGTGGCCGCGTCCATCCGGTGATCGAGCCAGAGCGGCAGCGCGACGACGCCGAGCCAGATGGCCTTCCACGCCACCTCGAACAGCATGATCGGCAGCAGCCGCACCGGATACCGCAGCCCGAGCAGGCCCAGCAGCGACATCCCCACCAGCATGCAGACCACCGCGCTGTCCATCAGCGGCCACGGCCGAGGCCGCGGCACCGCCGCCCGGCCCGGCTCCGGGCGCCCTCAGCCGCCGCGAGACCGGCGTCGCCCGGCTGGTGGCCGAGGGGCTGAGCAACCGGGAGATCGGCGCCCGGCTGTTCATCTCGGAGCGCACGGTGGAGAGCCACGTGCGCAGCATCCTGACCAAGCTCGGCTTCACCTCGCGCACCCAGATCGCCGGCTGGCTCGCCGCCCAGGACCACTGACCGGGGCCGCCCCGACCGGCACTGCCCACGCCGCACGGCGGTCCCACCTCGGGCAAGCCCTCGACCGGCGTGATTCCAGCGGGCCTCGCGCCTCACGGCTCGCGCCTCGGGCCTCAGGCCTCGCGGCTCGGGCCTCGCGGCCAAGACTCTCCGTGATCATGCCGAAGCCGCCGCCGTATCACGGGTTTTTCATGATCGTGGAAGGTCAATGTACTCATAGGTACCGTAAGGTTCCGCAATCATGAAAAACCCGCCCCGCACTGCCGGGACCTGCATGATCACGGAGAGATTCGACCGACGGCGGCCAACCACGGCAACGAGTCGCGATCGAATACTGTTCGCGCATCGCCCAAATCATTGCCCTTTCTCTCTCAAAATTAAAATGCTTTTGCTCTTGCTTTAGTCCCAAACCCGTATACGTGCTGGCTGCGATGTTCACGGAGCGCGGCGCCACGGTGCGCTGCCCCGCCCGTGGTTGCAGTGGTCACGCCGGCCAGAGCAAAAGCAAAAAGCAAAAAGCGATTTAAATCCAAGAGGGAAGAGCAATAAATTTGAGCTGTACGCGAAGAGTCTACGAACGCGACTCGTTGCCGTGGCTGGCCGCCGTCGGTGTCGATCAGAGTTTGATGGGCCGCCGCAGGTTGGGCAATGGGCGCCTCGGTGGACAGCGGCCGGCTACCTGTCGAGCCTCGGCCTCGTGCGGCAAGGGCCACGGCGGTGCCGGCGGTCGTCGCTGAGTTCTTGGCGTACCGTGCGCCCGTGGGTTTCTTCGGGACGTTCGTGCTGGCGCGGTCCGACCGTCTCCTCGCTAACGAGGAGGCGACGCTCGGTTTCGGATATCAGCATGAGCGTCTGTACGAACTCGGCCGGGGCTGGCAGCTGCTGGAGACGCGGGGCATTGCGGACCGGCAGGACCTCGCTGCCGCCAGCGAACGGTTCGTCGCCGCCACGGGTGGTGGCGTGCTCGCCGCGTATGTGAACGACGGCAACTGCATCGGCGTCCATGGGCGGACGCCCGAGGGCTGGACCACGTCGTTCCACCTGCCGGTCGACCAGGCTCCGTGCACCTACCGGCATCGCCCTCGGCCGGCGGCGCGTACGCGGGAGGCCGTCGGCGCCGATCTCGAGCAGTGGGCCCGCAACGCCGGGCTGACTCCCGTCCCGGAGCAGGTCCGGGCCATCGCGGCCTATGACTATCGCGGTAATTCCGGCTGGGGCCACGAACTGCCGCTCGAACTGCTGCCGGCGCTCGGTCTGCCCGGGGCCGCCGAACCAAGCCCGACCTTGATCGATCTTGAACAACCGCCCTGGTGCGCAATCGTCGGTTCCAGCGGGCTGGCACGGCAGGCGTGGGGACGCAGGAGCTACCGTGACAGCCGCGATGCAGCGGATAGCGAGTCTTCGGCCCGGAACAGGAATGGGAACGCGCGGCTATCGCGCTCGAGGCCGACATCTGGGCCGCCAGGCATCGCCAGAGCGCCGACACCACGACATTGCGAGAACGCGCCGGCCGGCTACTCGAGGCTTGCCGAAACGACAAGAGCGCCGTGGTGTACCGCTGGCGCAGCTGAACTCACCGCAGACATCGACGCCGCTCCCGTCAAACGGCCCGCCGCAAACGGTGCCGGGCCACGAGCGCGACGCGGGTCATTCATGAGTGCGGTGACCAACTGGGCCCAGCGTGACGAGTTTGTCGCCGACGGTGGCGTCGGCGCGCCGGCCGCGGCGGTCAGTAGCGTGCGGACCACGGCATGCAGGTCGCCCGCGTCGAGTGTCCGAATGCTGCACCGGGATCGCTCATCCCGCTGTGCCGTGATCGGCGCGCCGACCGGCCAACGCTCCAGAGCGTTACGCATGGGCATGCTTTCCGCAGGCGTGCTTTCATGGCGGGGTGGACGACCCGGAGCGGTGGTTTCGGCGCGGCGATGAGCTCGCCGACGAGGGCGCAGCGGCCGAGGCCGAAGCGCTGGCGCTGTTGAACGCGGCGGTGGCGGCCGGCTACGGGCCGGCCCGGGTCCGGCTGGCCGAGTTCCTGCTGCATCAGTATTCGAGGGCCGACGCCGCCTCCCACGCGGAGGCACTGCGGTTGCTGGGCGAAGCGGTGGCGGCCGATGTGCCGGGTGCGCGGCACATGCTGGGCGTCACGCTCTGGGACGACGGGGTGCTGGACGGGGCCGAGGATCTGCTGCGCGCCGCGCTCGCGGACGGGGACCTGGACGTGCAGGTGAACCTGGCCGGGCTGCTGCACCAGAAAGGCGACGACGCCGCAGCGTTCGCACTGCTGCGGCATGCGGCGGAGCGCGGCGACGGGCCGGCCTACTGGATCGTGATGCGGCTACTGCCGCCACACAGCCGGGCCGCCCGGGAGGTGACCATGGCCTACGAGTCGGCGACATCGCCGGAGGAGCGGCCCGTGTGCGTCCTGCTCCCCGCCGGCGCATGGGAACTCGACGCCTCGGCGCTACCGGTCGACTAACACCTCGGCGATCTAGGCATCCGCACATGCCGCGAGTACCGTGCGGCGGTCAACTCGAAGATCGTCACGCTTAGTGGTCGTTCGCCCAACGGTGCACCGCGACATCGCCTCGCGCTCATGCCGATGAGCGCGCGTGCAGCGTCGTTGTGAAAACGTTCGCGAGAATGGCGCCGGCGGCTCGTTCGGATAATGGCTGGAGCGTTTCGCGCCTGACCTTTCGCAGCGACGGCGTTGACGCGTCGGCGGGTGCGATGTGCCGCTGCCTACAGGTCCGCTCGTTGCCGCGGTGGCGGGCCAGCGCGGCGGGCCGGGTGTGCACCGGGGCTGGCGGACCGGGCTGGGTCGATCGGCGCCAGGCGTCTGGTCCGGCACGGTGGTGTGGCGGTCCGGACTGGTGTCACGCGCGCGAGGTCCGGCCTGTTCAGTAGTTGTTTCCGGGGTCGGAACGGGCGCCGTCTCGGGCGCCGTGTCGTCCCGCCGATCCTCGACGGTGGTCGCCGGTGGAGTGGTGCCGTGGATGCGGCGGAGCTTGTCGGCGTGACGTCTGGCCAGCCCCCAGGCCCGGTGTCGTTCGTGTTCCCGGCGGAATTCTTCTTTTGCCGGGCAATAGCGACGCGACCTGGTCCGGTCGCGCATGGCAGCCAATTCGCTCCTGGTAAAAAGCTGTAGCTGCGCCATTCATTGATTCTCCCAGAACCCTGCCGCAATCACCGCCCCGACCATCGACGAAGAATGTCAAATGGCGCACGCTCATGCCGCGAGTCGTGCGCGGCCTGCTGGTACGTCCGTCACCCTCCGCGCGGTGCTGAATCGCCGGTGAACGTCAACGGCTTCGCCTTGATCGCCATGCGGGGCCTGCTCGGCTGCCTGCGGCGCGAGCGTCGGCGAGGAACCCGGCCACCGCGTGCTGAAAGTCCGCGGCAAGGGGGACAAGGCCGTGCTGGTCCCGCTGCCACCGGCGGTGCCTCGAGCGATCGACCGCGCTCGGTTCGGCAGCGGTTGCCGGGGACGGGTCGGCCACCCGACGGTGGCCGGCCGCGCCTCGTCGTCCCTGGGCATTCGCGGAGTCTGGGAGGCATTGCCTAGGATCACTGTCCAACGGCCGCCTCATCGGAGGGCATTCCTGATGACCGATCCCAAAATCGACGCAACCCGGCCGAGTAGCGCTCGGGTATGGAACTACCTCCTCGGCGGCAAGGACAACTTCGCCGTCGACCGGGAGCTGGGCGAGGCGCTCCGCTCGGCGAACCCGGAGATCGCGGCCGTCGCCAAGGCGCAGCGGAGGTTCCTCAACCAGGCGGTCACGCTCCTCGCCGGTGAGGTGGGCATCCGGCAGTTCCTGGACATCGGTACCGGTCTCCCGACGGCCGACAACACCCACGAGGTCGCGCAGCGAGCGGCACCCGAGTCACGGATCGTGTATGTCGACAATGATCCGCTCGTGCTGGCGCATGCCCGCGCGCTGCTGACGAGTTCACCCGAGGGGGAGACCGCGTACGTCGACTCCGATGTGGAGGATCCGGAACGGATCCTCACCGAGGCTGCCCGGACACTCGATTTCAGCAAGCCCGTGGCGCTGACCATGATCGGCATCCTGGGCAACGTCGCCGACTACGCCGAGGCCCGCTCGATCGCGGAGCGGCTGCTCGATGCCGTGCCCTCGGGCAGCTACCTGGCGGTGAGCGACGGGACAAGCACCAGCGCGCGGAGCGTGGAGAGCCAGCGGGTCGCCAACCAGAGCGGACACCCGTACAACCTGCGCACGCCCGAGGAGATCGGTGGCTATTTCCAGGGCCTGGAACTGCTCGAGCCCGGCCTGGTGCCGACGTCGCTGTGGCGGCCTGCGCCGGGAACAGCACCGGCCGCCCTCGACGTGTACTGCGCGGTAGGCCGCAAGCCTTGATACGCCACTTGGTCGGACAGTTACCGAACACGTGGAGGATGTCGGTGAGGTTGCAGCGCCGCGCGTCGCCCAGATCCGGAAACGCGAACGGCTCGGCTGCGGCGTCGAGCTGGTCGAGGATCTCGACGGAGCTAGGGGAATAGTTCCGGGCAACGGATCTCGACCGCCGGTGGCGGAACGGTCCCGTGTCAGTTCAGGGTTGGCAGCGCACCGGCACCGAGCCCCTTCAGGCTGGTCTGGACCTTGCTCGCGTAGGGCACCAGCGCGAAACACCGCTGGGTGTGCTCGCCGGCCTGCCACTGGTCGTTGCTCAGGCCGGGCCAGGTGACGCGGATGTCGGTGCGCTGGTCGAACTGGACCTGGCCGAGCCCGAGGAACGCGGCCGCCTTGGTCCGGCAGGCGGCGGTCATCGCCGTCGCGAGTTCGTCGTCGGTGGGGCGGGTGGCCCCGGCGACGGGAACCGTTCCGATGTATTCGCCGGCGTGCGGCTGGTCGCAGCGGCCGGTGCTGAGGCCGTTCAGCGTCTGGTACCAGCCGTCGGAGCTCGGCTGCGAGACCACATCCACGCAGTGCAGCTGCAGATCGAGGAGGTCGGTCATGTTCGTCCGGCCGGCCAGGGCGCCCAGCAGCGGGCCGGAGCGGCCGGACGCCAGCCCGGTGGATACATCCTCGAACACGTAGGCGGTACAGACGGCGGCGCGCCCGCCGGCGGCCCACGACGACGTGTCGGGCAGCGCGACGTGGATGCCCAGCCGGGCGTCGTGCCAGTCGCCGCCGACGTAGCGGCTGACCGCGACGCCACAGTCGGCGTACGCGGCCACGTAGGCGTCGCTGCCCGGGGCGGGCGGCGCCACACCGTCAGGCAGTGTGCCGGCGGTGACGACCTCCCGCCGTGTGGCCGACGGCAGGCGGTTGGTTCGCTGCGGTAGTAGCGAGGGCTGAACGGGCTCACGGGCTTGCCGGTGAGGCACTGCCCGGTGACCGGCCCGGCGGACCCGGCCGTGGGAGGCGCCGTGGACGACTGCGGTTCAGCCGTCGCGCCGGGACGACACGCGGCCAACCCCAGCACGAGCACGGCCATGCCCAGGGCCGCCGGCTTCCCCATGATCTGGAGACTACCGACGCCGGGCCGGACCCAAGCCCACAACCATCAGTCCGGCAGTCGGCGCTTCGGCCTCCTGCGACGAAGCGGACATCAGGGGGCGGTCTCGGCGGCGCGGGTGAGGAGGGCGGTGCGTTCGGGCTCGGTGTGGGCCAGGGTGGCGGCGCGGCGGAAGAGGGCGGCGGCGCGCTGGAGGTCGCCGGCCTGCGCGATCTTGGTCTTGGCCCGGGTCAGGCGGCGGGTCATCGTCGCCTCGGTGACCGGGAAGGCGCGGGCGATGTCGGCGGTACGGACGCCGCAGACCGTGCGGAGCGTCAGCGCCACCCGGGCCTCCAGCGGCAGCGCCGGGTGGCAGCAGGTGAAGATCAGTCGCAGCCGGTCGTCGGCGAGGCCGCCCGGGGGCGGCGGTTCGGGGTCCCCGTGCTCCAGCACGGCCAGTTCGCGCAGCTTGGCCCGCTCGAGCGTGGCCCGGCGCAGCACGTCGACGGCGCGGTTGCGGGCCGCCGTCATCAGCCACGCCGCCGGGTTGTCCGGCACGCCGGCGGCCCGCCAGTGCTGCAGCGCCGATGCCAGGGCCTCCTGCGCGCAGTCCTCGGCCAGGTCCCAGTCGCCGGTGAGCCGGATGAGCGCGCCCACGATCCGCGGATAAGCCTCAGCCGCAGACGCCGCAGCGGCCGCCGAAACAGCGCTCGCGGCGGCGGCCACCAAAAACGCCGCTGAAGACGCGGCCGGGGAAGTCGGCGAAGCGGCGGGCGAGGGAGCGGTCACTGCTCGAAGTCGGCGAACGGCCGGATCTCCAGGCGGCCGCCGCGGGCCATCGGGTGGGTCCGGGCCACCTCGATCGCCTCGTCCAGGTCGGCGCATTCCAGCAGGTCGAAGCCGAGGATGACCTCCTTGGTCTCGGCGAACGGCCCGTCGGTGACCAGCAGGTCGCCGCCCCGGACCCGGACCGTCGTGGCCGTCGACGCGGGTGCCAGGACGGCCCCGCGCACCCGGCGCCCGGCCTCGTCGTTCTCCCGCACCCAGACGTCGATGTCCGGCTCGTCCGCCGTGTCGGTGTCGGGCTCGGCGTCGCTGCAGACGAACATGAGGTACTTCATCGGGCTCTCCTCACAACCGTTGGACTCAACCCTAGAGACGGACGGGCCCGACGGATCCGGACAGCGCCGGCCGGGCAATTTCAGCCGGGGCGCTGCGCCAGGCCGTCGGCGACCAGGCGCAGGCCGTAGCCCTTCGACGACTCCGGCAGGCGCTGCTCCATGAGCAGCGCGCCGGCGATCACCGCGTGCAGTTCGGTGGTCGTGAGGTCGGCCCGGACCGCGCCGGCGTCCTGGGCCCGGCGCAGCAGCGCGGCCAGGGCCGTCTCCAGGTCGGCACCGGCCGCGTGGATCGCCGCGCCGACCTGCGCCGGGTCGGTCAGGGCGGCGGACAGGGCCAGGTTCTGCCCGGCCTCGGCGGCGAGGCGGTGGAAGAAGTCGTAGAACGCCCGGCCCGGGTCCGGGGCGTCCGCGAGGTCCCGGGCGCCGGCCGCGAGGTCGGCCAGGCGGTCGGCGATCACGGCGGCGAACAGGGCGTCCTTGGTCGGGAAGTGGCGGTGCACGGTGCCCGGGCCGACGCCGGCGCGGCGGGCCACGTCGTCCAGGCTCACCGCCGGGCCCTCCGCGGCGAAGGCCTCCCGGGCCGCGGACAGCACGCGCTGGCGGTTGCGGACGGCGTCGGCGCGCGGCCGGCGTTCTGGCATGCGGTACCCCCCACCTTGAAAACGGGGTCATCGCCCCGGTAAAGTCTCGCCGAGAACCGGGGCGCAAGACCCGGATATCGGGAGGACAGGCTGAGCATGATTATCGTGACCGGGGCTAACGGCCCCTTCGGCCGGCTCGTCGCCGAGCACCTGCTCACGCTGGTGCCCGCGGAGGGCGTGGCGGTCAGCGTGCGCGACGCGGCGGGCGCCGAGGCACTGCGCGAGCGCGGCGTCGACGTGCGCGAGGCGGACTTCGGGCGGCCCGAGAGCCTCGCGGGCGCGTTCGCCGGGGCGGAGACGGTGTTCGTCAACGGCACATACGCCGGCGCCGCGCCGGACGTGCGCGGGCCGCAGCTGCGCGCCGCCGTCGCGGCCGCCCGGGCCGCCGGCGCCCGGCGGATCGTCGTCACCAGCTGGCAGGACTGCGACCGCAACCCGGTGCCGACGCTGACCGACTTCGCCGATACCGAGGCGGCGGTACGCGCGCAGCCGCTGCCCTGGACGCTGGTCCGGGTCGGCTACGGCCTGGCCACCACCCTGGCCCGGGACGTCGTCGCGGCCCGGCGCGACGGGGTGCTGACCGCCCCGGCCGGCGACGCCCGGGCCGCCGTCGGCGCGACGCCCGACCAGGCCGAGGCGGCGGCGCGGATCCTGGCCGCGGACGGTGCGCACGACGGGGCGCGCTACGACCTCACCGGACCCGACACGGTCGGCTGGGCCGAGCTCGCCGAGCTGGCCGGGCCCGGCATCGAGTACCGGCCGGAGAGCGAGGCCGACTTCCGCGCCCGCTGGGTGGCCAAGGGCTTCCCGGAGGCGGCCGCCGACCAGCTGCTCGCCCTCTACACCGGCTTCCGGGCCGGCTGGGCCGGGACGGTGACCGGCGACCTGGCGGCCCTGCTCGGCCGGGCGCCCACGCCGGCCCGGGAGGCGGTGCGGCAGGCGGTCGACGCCTGGGCGTGGGGCTGACGGCGGCCCAAATCGGACGGAACATGGCGGGACGGTGAATCCGGACCGAACGGCCGGGGCAAACGGGCGGTCCGGGTCACGCGTGCTCCCCCGCCGGCGGCTAGGCTGCAGAGCTTGTGGCGATGCTTTGCGTGACCTGTGGAGCACCCGGCCACGCCACCCGCGGCATCAACCTGTGCGTCCGGCACGGCGGCGTGCCGTCCGCCGCGTATCTCGCCGCGCTCGTCGGCGACCCCGGTCCCGGGCCCGACGAGACCGTCGCGGACGAGGCGGCCGCGGCCGAGGACTTCGAGGAGCTGCCGGACCGGCCGCCGGTCGCCCTGCGCGCGTACACCTGGCTGTTCCTCGCCGTCACCGCCCTGCACGTGGCGCTGCTCGTGCTCGACCTGTGGGTCCTGGGCCGCCAGGACACGCTGCTGCGCCGGTGGGAGGCCGACCCCGCGGGCGCCGACCAGCCCGCCGGCGGCTCGATCCTCGACCTCGCCGACCGGGTCGCCGGGGCGGTGACCGTCGCGCTGTGGGTGACGCTGCTGATGTTCGCGGTGTGGTTCGGGCTCGTCGGGCGGGCCGCCGACCGGCTCGGCCGGGACCGGCGGACGGTGCTACGGCACTGGACGTACCTCGGCTGGCGGCTGGCGCTGGTCCCGCTGGTGCTGTACCTGATCGCCGAGGCGGCCCGCGACGAGACCCGGCCCCAGGATCCGGCGGCGTTCGTCGCCGAGGCGCTCACGGTCGGCCACACCGCCGCCATGTTCGCCGCGCTGCGGATCGTGATGCTCGCGCTGCTCTGCGCGTTCGTGCTCGTGGTGTGGCGGCGGCTCAACCCGCGTCATGCTCCATCCACCACTCTGTGAACTCGCGGCACTGGCCCACCGTGTCCAGGCGGATCAGCCACAGGTTGCTGTAGACCGCGGTCGGGTAGGTCGTGGTGCCCTGCACGATGCTCAGGTCCGGCCCGACGGTCACCGGGAACCAGCTGAACGCGGTCCGGCCGGGCGCGTCGGCGTGCGTGAGCCACTCGGCGACGATCGCGGCCCGGCCCCGCCACGGCTCGCGGAACGGCGCCGGGTAGTAGGCGGCGTCCTCGGCGAACAGCGCCCCGATGTCCGCCGGTTCGTTGCTGTTCCATGCCCGCACGTAACCCTCGACCCACTGGGTTACGGCCTCCAGATCCGTCATGGGCTATTCGTACACGTAGGCTTGGGGCCGTGGCGAGGTACTTCGACGTGCACCCGGACAATCCGCAGCCGCGGCTGCTGCAGCAGGTCGTGGCGCTGCTGCGCGACGACGGCCTGATCGCCTACCCGACGGACTCCTGCT
Organism: Dactylosporangium sp. CA-092794; assembly: GCF_050948465.1. Lineage (NCBI taxonomy): Bacteria > Bacillati > Actinomycetota > Actinomycetes > Micromonosporales > Micromonosporaceae > Dactylosporangium > Dactylosporangium sp. CA-092794. The sequence continues at coordinate 7,758,508 of NZ_CP192044.1, forward strand.
ACGCGCTGGGCTGCCAGCTCGGCAGCCGCCCCGGGCTCGAGCGCATCCGCGACATCCGCCGCCTGGACGACCGGCACCACTTCACCCTCGTGTGCCGCGACTTCGCCCAGCTCGGCCAGTTCGTGCAGATCTCCAACTCGGTGTTCCGGCTGGTCAAGGCCGCGACCCCGGGCAGCTACACGTTCATCCTGCCGGCCACCCCGGAGGTGCCGCGCCGGCTGCTGCACCCGAAGAAACGCACCGTCGGCGTGCGCATCCCGCAGCACACCGTGACCCAGGCCCTGCTGGCCGAGCTCGGCGAGCCGCTGCTGTCCAGCACCCTGCTGCTGCCCGGCCAGGACGAGCCGATGACCCAGGGCTGGGAGATCAAGGAGCAGCTCGACCACCAGCTCGACGCGGTCATCGACGGCGAGTGCGGCACCGAGCCGACGACCGTGGTCGACCTGTCCGAGGACGAGCCGGAGATCCTCCGCGTCGGCGCCGGGGATCCGGCCCGCTTCGAGTGACGGCCCCGGCCGCCAGCCAGCCGGTCAGCGGCGGCGGATGTCGTCGAGCCGGTCGAGCAGCGCCTCGACGTGGCCGGGCCGCGAGGCGAAGTTGCTCACGGCCACCCGCAGGTAGGTGCGCTCGCCCGGCCGGCACGTCGTCACGTAGAACTCGCCGCCCTCGACGAGGGTCCGCTGCGCGTCCTCGTTGAACGCGTCGACCTCGGCGTCGCCGTGGCCCTCCCCCGGCGGCAGCAGCCGGAAACAGCAGATCGGCACGGTGGGCTCGGCGAACAGCTCGAAGCCGTCGCGGCGGCGCACCAGCTCGGCCAGGTGCCGGGCCACGGCGAGGTTGCCCAGCAGGAGCTCGGCGTAGCCCTGCCGGCCGAGCTGGCGCAGCGCCAGCCAGAGACCGAGCGACTTCCACGGCCGCGCCCCCTCGGGGCCCATGAAGACCATGTCGATCTGGTCCTCGATGCGCCAGTAGTGCGCGCCGCCGCGGAAGCTGCGGGCCGCCTCGGCGCTGTCCCGGGTCAGCAGGCACCCCAGCCCGTAGGGCACGAAGAACCACTTGTGCGGGTCCACGGTCACCGAGTCGGCCCGGGCCAGGCCGGCGAACGCGGCCCGGGTCTCGGGCAGTGCCGCGAACGGCGCGCCGGCCGCCCCGTCGACGTGGAACCACATGCCGTGCTCGGCCGCGAGGTCGGCCAGCGCGTCCAGCGGGTCCACCGCCCCGGTCGCGGTCGCCCCGGCCAGGCCGATCACGCAGGCCGGGGTGTGGCCCGCGGCGATGTCCCGCAGCACCTGGTCGCGCACGGCGGCGGCCGGCACCGCGCCGTGCGGGCCGGCCGGCACCAGCCGCAGCGCGGCCCGCCCGACGCCGAGGATGTCCAGCGCCCGGGCGATCGAGTAGTGGCTCTCGGTGGAGGCGTAGAAGGTGGGCCGCACGGCGCTGCCGGCGACGCCGGTCTCCTGCGTCGCGCGCCCCAGGACGACGTCGCGGGCGAGCTTCAGGCCGGCGAGGTTGGCCGCCGAGCCGCCGGAGGTGAAGACGCCCGGCAGTGCGCCCGGGGCGGCGGGCGGGTAGCCGACGAAGTCGGCCACCCAGGCCAGCGCCTCGCACTCGAGGGCGGTGGCCGCCGGCCCCATCCGCCACGCGGCCGGGCTCTGGTTGAGCAGGGCCGCTATGGCGTCGCCGAGCACCGCGGCCGGCAGGGGCCGCGGGTGGAAGTAGCCGAAGTACTGCGGGTGCGCCCCGTTGGCGTAGCCCTCGTCCAGGACCAGGCGGCGGACCTCCCGCAGCGGCTCCGACAGGCCGGTGCCCTCCTCCGGCAGCGCGCGGGGCCGCCGGGCCAGCGTCTCGACCGCCGGCGTGGCGGCGAACGTGGCGAAGCGGGTCGGGTCGCGGTGCGCGAGCAGGAAATCGCCGAACTCGGGCCCGATCGCCGCCAGGACGGCTTCCCAGTCCGGGATTCGCCGATCAGCACCGTCCACGTGGGCAACGTACGCCAACCGCCGGTATGCGCTGCACATCGACGACGGTGACCAGTTCCACATTGCCACCGTGCCGGTCGTGATCTATGTTCGCGTCGGCGAGCGTCCGCGGCATTTCCGGCGGATCTGTCGAGAGTCGCGGCGATGTCATCGACACCGTATTCCCTGTACATCGAGTTCCCCCGCCTCAGCGCGCACTGGGATCAGCCGGGCTGGCCGTTCGGCGTGGTCGTCGCCGCCGGATTCCAGGCCGCCGAACTGTGCCTGCGGCTGGTCGAGGAAGCGCTGGCCGACGCCCGCCCCGAGGCGTTCGCCGAGCGGCGGCTGCGCCGGTACGTCGCGCTGCTCGCCGACGGCCTTGCCCTCGAGCGGGAGCTGATCGCGGCCGAGCCCGCCGATCCCCCCGAGCCGTTCCTCGACCGCTCCGCCGGGCCCGCCGAGGCCGGCGCCGGCCTGCCCACCGGCTTCGCGGCGCTGGACCGCCTCGACCCCGCCGCGCTGGAGCGGGTCGCCCGCGCCTTCGGTACCCCCGCGCACTACCGCATCGGCGTCGAGGAGCACCTCGCCGCCGCGTGCGGCCGCCACGGCGTGGCCGGCCCCGTGATCGACGCGTCCCGGCCGCGGCTGCGGTACCGGTCCGTGGTGCGGCCCGACGTCGTCCGCGCGCCGCGCGCGGTCCCGCCGTCCGGCCCGGAGGACCACCTCTTCCGGATCGCCCACCAGATCACCGAGTGCTGGCTGCGGGTCGCCCGGCACTACCACGACGACGCCGCCCGGCTGGCCGGCGAGGGCCGGTGGGAGCCGGCGGCGGCCCGGGCGGAGTCGGCGGCCCGGGCGATCGACCTGGCCTCCGCCGCCGGGCAGCTGCTCGAGCTGATGAACCTGGCCGATTATCACCCGCTCAGCGTGCGGCTGCGCGACGCGAGCGGCGCCCAGTCCCCGGCCGCGCAGCGCCTCGCGCTGCTGTCCCGGGACCTGATCCGCCCGCTGGTGGCGGCGCTGGCCCGGCAGGGCCGCTCCCCGGCCGACCTGCTCGACCGGCCGGGGACCGCGCTGGCCGAGTTCCGCTACCTCCACGCCGTGCAGGCGGTCGCGAAGAGCTGCCAGGCGTTCTTCTTCATGCACTACCTGCTCGTCACCAACGTGCACGGCGCGCACGGCGCCGGCACGCTCGGCTACGCGATCCGCGGCATCGGCGAGCGGGCGATCCGGCCGCCCATGCCCGATCTCGACCTGGAGCGGCACCAGCTCTCGATGATCATGCATCTGCGGCACGCCGCCGAGGAGGGCGTCGACATCCTGCGGGCCGAGACCGGCGACGGCCCGGCCGCGGATCCGGACCCGGACGCGGTGCCGTGCCCGCCGGAGACGATCCGGGCCGCCGTCGAGGCCTACTTCGCGTCCGTCTCGGACGCCGACGCCGAGGCGTGGGCCGGCCTGTTCGCCGCCGACGGCCAGTTCCGGCTGCTGCCGGCGACCCGGCCGTACCGGGGCCGGGGCCACCTGACGACCGGCTTCCGGTCCTTCGCCGCCCTGTTCCCCAAGATCCGGGCGAGCTACTCCGAGCTGTCCATCGACGGGGCGGGCGCGGCCGTGCGGTGGGAGTTCGACGCGGTGAGCTTCCTCGGCTCGCCGGTGCGCTTCGGCGGCACCGAGCGCTTCCGGTTCGGCCCGGACGGACTGATCGCCTCGGCCACCGCCGAGTGGGATGCCCGCGCCGTGGCGGACCAGGTCTGGGCGGACCGGAAACGGCCCTGAACGCCGGTCAGGCACCGGCGGTCACGGGCTCGCCGCGGGCCTCGGCCGAGGCGGCGCGGACGTCGGCGGCGACCTCGCCCAGCACGCGGCGGACCCGGCCGAGCGCGGCCCGGTCGTCCGGGCGGGCCGACAGGGTGCGCAGGTCGGGCCGCAGGCCGGTGAGGGCGTCCACCCAGTCCAGCTCGCGCCGGCGGTGGAAGCGGCGGATCGCCAGCAGCGGCGCGGCCGCCTCGCGCAGGGCGGCGATGTGCCGCTCGGCCGGTCCGAGGTCGCCCGCCGACAGGCCGTCCCGGATCGCGCGGAGCGCCTCGGCGGTGCGCTTGCGCAGCACGGCGCCGGTGCGGATCGGGGCGAGCAGCGTCGCCGGCAGGATCGCGCAGAGCGCGCCGGCCACGACGCCCAGCAAGCGCAGCGCGAGCAGCGGCAGCGCGTCGGTGGCGCCCGTGCCGAGCAGCGAGTACAGCAGGGCCAGCGCCGCCGTCACGCTCGCGGCCCACCAGGCGTAGGCGTACTGGCGCAGATAGAAGCCTGCCGCGAGTACCACCAACAAGAGCACGACCGCCAGGGGACGGCGGTCGCCGATGGCGAAGGCGACGGCCGTCGCGACCAGGGTGCCGCCGAGCGCGCCGAGGGTCCGGTGGGCGCCGCGCAGCAGGGCCTCGCCGCGCGAACGGGCGGCCGCGCCCACCGTGTAGGCGCTGATCACCAGCCACGGCCAGTGCTCGCCGAAGAACGCCTGGCCGGCCGCGAAGGCCAGGGTGAGGGCGAGCGCCGACTGCACGCCCCGCCACACGTGGATCCGGGGCGCCGCCGTGCTCGGCGGTTCCTCTGCCGCGGTGGTACCGGGCATCAGCCGGGCGAGCAGCACATACGCCTCGGCCACGAACACCGCCAGCGTCGCCCACGCCAGGGTCCGTAGCGGATGGCCGGTCGGGTCGATCGGGGCGATGAGCATGCCGATCAGCGGCAGGACCAGGGCCCGGCCGAACCGCCCGGCGGCCGGGCCGAGCGCCCGGGCGGCGGTGGCGCCGGCGACCGCGACGACGAAGAACGCGTCGCCGTAGGCGTGCCCGGCGTGGAACAGCACCGCGAACACGGCGACGACCACCGCGCCGACCGGCACCAGCAGCAGCCGCCACGGGCTGTGCCGCTGCGCCGAGCGGCCGGCCATCAGGCTGACCGCGGCACCCAGCACCACGATGCCGACGCCGGTGTGCGCGGCGCCGCCGATCGGCGCGAGGGTGACGACGGTGGCGAGCACGGGCGCGAACCCGGCGACCGCCGGCCAGATATTACGCACCTGCTGAATATCTCAGCGGGGTACCGTGAGCGTCAAGCTCCTTCGACCTCGCTCCGACAGGGCACCGTGGAACCCGATCCGGATCTCAGCGCCGCCCGCGCGGTGCGCCGAGCCACCCAGCGGCTCTCCCGCCGGCTACAACTGCAGCGCGCGGCCGAGGGGCTGAGCCTCACGAAGATCAGCATGCTGGGGCACCTGGCCCGCCGGGGCCCGTTGACGGCCGGCGCGCTCGCCGCGGCCGACCGGCTGCAGCCGCAGTCGGTGACCCGGGTGCTGGCCGACCTCGAGACCGACGGGTACATCACCCGCCTGCAGAACCCGGCCGACAAGCGCCAGCGGGTGTTTTCGATCAGCGACCCGGGACGGGCCGCGCTGGCCGCCGACATGCGGGTGCGCGACGAGTGGCTCGCCGGGGTCATGCACGACGAGGTGAGCGCGGACGAGCGCGACGTGCTGCTGCGCGCCGCCGCGATCCTGTCCCGCCTCGCCGACCTGGACTGACGCTCCCGCTACTCGGCGGGGAACGCGGCCGCCTCCGCACCGATCGTGGTGTCCGGGCCGTGGCCGGTGTGCACGACGGTCTCCGCCGGCAGGGTCAGCAGCCGCGCCCGGATCGAGCGCAGGATCGTCGGCCGGTCCGAGAACGATCGACCGGTCGCGCCCGGCCCGCCCTCGAACAGCGTGTCCCCGGAGAACAGCGCGCCCAGCGCCGGCGCGTGCAGGCACACCGCGCCCGGGCTGTGGCCGGGAGTGTGTAGCACCGTCAATGCGATACCCGCTACGGTGAGCGCCTGGCCGTCGGCAAGGTGCGTGTCCGGTTCGAGAGCGGGGTGCTTCATGTGCCACAGCGGCAGGTCGTCGGGGTGCAGCAGGATCGGCGCGCCGGTGCGCAGCGCCACCTCGGGCGCGGCATCGATGTGGTCGTCATGACCGTGGGTACACACGATCGCGACGGCGCGGCGGTGGCCCAGGGCGTGCAGGATCGCCCCGGCGTCGTGAGCGGCGTCGATGACGAGCGCCTCCTCGTCGTCCCCGACGAGCCACACGTTGTTGTCGACGTCAAAGGTCTCGCCGTCGAGCGAGAACGTGCCCGACGTGACCAGCCGCTCGATGCGCACCATGAGGGCAAAGCCTATGCGGTACCGTCCGGCCGCGCGCCGGGGCGCCCCGCACTCCGCGACGACGTGCAGGCCGGGCCGTATTCGTACCGCGTCCTGCGCCCGGCCTACCCGCTGACCGGCGCCGTGCTCACCCGCGCCGGGGAGTTGCGCGTGCCCCGCCGCACCGCGCTGCGGATGCTGGCCCTGGCCGAGCTGGCCGGGGACCGCACCCTGGTCGCGTTCCCGCTGCGCGACCCGGCCGGCATCCCCTACGACCTCGTGCTCGCCGACGAGTCCCTGCGCTTCCCGGCCGAGCGCTGGTCCGACATCCGGCAGCGGCTCGGCGCCGGCCACCCGGAGCGCCACCTCCCGCAGGCACTGGCCGCCGGCCCGCCGCCGCGCCGCGCCCCGCAGCCACGGCCCGCGGCGACCCGGCACGCCCTGATCGTGCCGCTCGACGCCCACCGCACCGACCTGGCCCGCCTCCGCCGCGGCGAGCTCGACCTGGGCCACCTGCGGGTTTCCCTGACCGGCTGAGGCCGGGACCGGACGGGGCGGACAGCGGCGGCCCGTTCCGGCATGATGTCCGGCGTGATTCGCCTCTATGGACTGCTGTTCCTCATCGACCTCGTCATGCTGCTGGTCGCGCTGATCGACTGCCTGTCGACCGACGAGCACCAGGTGCGGAACGTGCCGAAGCTCGCCTGGGTGTTCATCATCCTGCTGTTCTCGCCGGTCGGCTGGATCGCCTGGTTCGTGGCCGGCCGCCCGCAGCAGGCCGGCGCGGGCGTCCGGCCGGGCGCGCAGTGGCGGCCGGGCGCGGGCTTCCCGGAGGACCAGCGCCCACAGCCACGGCAGCGGCCCTTGGCCCCGGACGACGACCCGGCGTTCCTGCGCGACCTCGCCCGCAACCGCCAGGCGGACGAGGAGATGTTCGCCAAGTGGGAGGCCGACCTGCGCCGCCGCGAGGACGAACTCCGCAAGCGCGACGAGCCCAAGGACCAGTAGGCCGCGTTTCTCGCGCCCCGGCGCGGCCAGCACCGGTCGGCGCCCGCCGCCGCGGGACCCCGCGCCGCCAGTGTCGCGCGGCCCGGCACGGCCCGGCGCGGCCCGGCCCGGCACGGCCCGGCGCGGCCCGGCACGGCCCGGCACGGCCCGGCGCGGCCCGGCGCGGCCCGGCTCGGCGCGGCCCGGCTCGGCGCGGCCCGGCGCGGCGCGGCCCGGCTCGGCGCGGCCCGGCGCGGCGCGGCCCGGCGCGGCGCGGCCCGGCGCGGCGCGGCCCGGCGCGGCGCGGCCCGGCGCGGCGCGGCCCGGCGCGGCGCGGCCCGGCGCGGCCCGGCTCGGCGCGGCGCGGCTCGGCGCGGCGCGGCTCGGCGCGGCGCGGCGCGGTGCGGTGCTGAACGGCGCGGCCCGGCGGCGCGGGCGCGGAGTGGTGGTGGGCGGTTACAGCAGGGCGAGTGCGGCGTCGCGGGCGGTGGTGCTCGCCGGGAGCAGTGGCAGGCGGACCGCCGGGGTCGGGATGCGGCCCTGCGCGTGCAGGACGGCCTTGATGACCGAGGGGTTCGGCTCGGCGAACAGGGCCGCCGACAGCCGCGCCAGGCCGGCGCCGAGGCGGCGGGCCGTGGCCGGGTCGCCGCGCCGCCACGCCCCGAGCAGCGCCACGTAGTCCGCGGTGGCCACGTGCGCCGAGGCCAGGATGCCGCCGGCCGCGCCCAGGGCAAGCAGCGGTGCGATCACCGCGTCGTCGCCGCCGAGGATCGCGAAGCCTGCCGGCGCGGCGGCCAGCAGTGCGACGGTGTCGGCGGAGACCGGGCCGTCGGCGAGCTTCATGCCCACCACGTTCGGGATCGCCGCCAGCTCCAGCAGCGCCGGCACGGACAGGGCCTGACCCGTGCGGTACGGGACGTGGTACGCGACGACCGGCACCGGCGACGCCGCGGCGACCGCCCGGAAGTGGGCCAGCACGCCGGCCTCGCCCGGGCGGGTGTAGGGCGGGACGACCACCATCGCCGTCACCCCCGGCGGCAGGGCGGCGACCTCGGCCGCGCAGGCCGCGGTCGCGCTGCCGCCGACGCCGACCAGCAGCGGCGCGCCGAGCCCGCGGCAGACCTCGATCACCTCCGCCCGCTCGGCCGGGCCGAGCGTCGCCGGCTCGCCGGTGGTGCCGAGCGCGACCAGACCGGCCGCGCCCGCGGCGAGCACCGACTCGGCCAGCGATCGCAGCGCCACGGTGTCCACGGCGCCGGCCCGGTCGAACGGGGTCACCAGCGGAACGTAAATGCCTTCCATGCCAACAGCCTCGGCGGTACCGAGCGCCAGGTCCAGTTCACGATCACACCGTCGAGCGTAAGCTGTGCTGATGCTCGACGTCCGGCGGCTGCGCCTGCTGCGCGACCTGGCCCAGCACGGCACGATCGCGGCGGTCGCGGCCGCGCACACCTACACGCCCTCGGCGGTGTCGCAGCAGCTCGCCGCCCTGGAGCGGGAGGCCGGCGTGGCGCTGCTCGCGCGCACCGGCCGGCGCGTGACGCTCACCCCGGCCGGCCGCACGCTCGTCGCGCACGCCGAGGAGGTGCTCGCCGCCCTGGAGCGGGCCGGCGCCGCGCTCGCCGCCACCCGCGAGGGCCTGTCCGGCCCGCTGCGCATCGGTGCCTTCCCGACCGCGATGCGCACCCTGCTGCCGCCCGCCCTGGTCGCGCTCGCCGAGGCCCACCCGGCGCTCGAGCTCACCGTCCACGAGCTGGACCCGGCGGCGGTACCGCCCCTGCTGCGCGACGGCACCCTCGACGTGGCCCTGGTGCACGACTACGACCTCGTCCCGATCGAGCCCGACCCGGCCCTGCACACCGCGCCCCTGCTCGACGAGACGATCTTCATCGCGGCCACCGGCCCGCGGGGCCTCGCGCAGTGCCGCGACGACCCGTGGATCCTCGCCAGCCCCGGCACGCTGTGCCACACGATGACCGAGCGGGCCTGCGAGGCGGCCGGCTTCGCCCCGCGCGTGCGCCACCACGCGGACGACTTCGTCACCGTGCTGACCTTCGTCGCCGCCGGCCAGGGCGTGGCCCTGGTCCCGGAGCTCGCGGCCGCCGACCCGCCGCCCGGCGTGGTCCTCACCCCGCTGGACTTTCGCCGCCGCACCCGCCTTGCCTACCGCGCGGGAGCGGCCCACCACCCCGCCGTCGCCGCCTTCGCCGCCGCCCTCTCCCCCGTTCCCTGACCGCACTCGCCTCGCCCACCGCGCGGGCACGGCCCGCCACCCCGCCGTCCGCTCTCCCTTCTCTGACCGCACCCGCCTCGCCTACCACGCGGGAGCGGCCCACCACCCCGCCGTCGCCGCCGTCCGCTCTCCCTTCTCTGACCGCACCCGCCTCGGCCACCGCGCGGGCGCGGCCGACCGCGGGGCCGTCCGTCCGCCGCGGCCGTCTTGCGGATCCGGTGGGCGGCACGCCGGATATTGCGGCTCGGCATCGCGCGGCCGCCGCGGTCGCGGGCGATCCAGCGGCTCGAGCGGCTGGGGGTGGCGCCGCTGAAGCGCACCAACCGCTGCGCGCGACGCGCGCGGTGAGGGGCGGGCGCTACAGGCGGGTGGCGGTGTGGATGAAGTGGGCGAGGGGGCGGGAGCGGCTGTGCGGGGGCCAGGCGATCACCGTGGTCACCGGCGGGGCGTCCACCACCGGGACGGCGGCCAGGTCGCCGCGCAGGTGGGCCCGGCACGACTCCGGCAAGACCGCCACCGCCCGGCCGAGGGCAATCAGCTGGTACAGCTGGGCGTTCTCGTGCACCTCCGGGCCGGGGCCCTCGGGATACGTGCCGTCGCGGTCGGGCCAGCGCGGCATCGGCAGGCCGGGCAGGTCGGCGAGGTCGGCCAGGCGCAGGTGGGACCGGGTGGTGAGCGGGTGCCCGGCGGGCAGGATCGCGACCTGCCCCTCCGTGCTCAGCTCCTCGGCGTCGAACCCGGCCGTCGAGTCGAACGGCAGGTGCAGCAGCGCCACGTCGGCGCGGCCGTCGCGCAGCAGGCGCTCCTGCTGGGCGACGCCGCACAGGACCACGTCGACGGTGACCGCGCCGGGCTCGGCGGCGTAGGCGTCCAGCAGCTTCGGCAGCAGTTCGCCCGAGGCACCGGCCTTCGCGACGAGGACCAGGCCGGCCGCCCCGCCATCGGCCCGGGCGGCGCGGCGGGTGCGCCGGTCGGCGGCGTCCATCGCATCCAGGGCCGCGCGACCTTCCCGCAGCAGCACCTCCCCCGCCTCGGTCAGCGCGACCGCCCGGCTGGTGCGCTCCAGCAGCGCCACCCCCAGCCGCCGCTCGAGCCCCTGGATCGCCCGCGACAGCGGCGGCTGCGCGATGCCGAGCCGTTGGGCCGCCCGGCCGAAGTGCAGCTCCTCGGCGACGGCGACGAAATACCGCAGCTCCCGCGTCTCCATGCCGCCCACGGTACCGCCGCGAAAACCGGATCGATACCGGACGGGTATCGCCGGCCACCCAACGGGTGTTGGAGGGCGCGGCCGGGCGCGGACAGGATCGAAACCATGAGCGAGACGACAATTGCGCTGGTCACCGGCGCGAACAAGGGCATCGGATACGAGATCGCGGCCGGGCTGGGCGCGCTCGGCTGGAAGGTGGGAGTCGGCGCCCGGGACGACGCGCGCCGCGAGGCCGCCGTAGAGAAGCTGCGCGCGGCGGGTGTCGACGCTTTCGGGGTACCGCTCGATGTCACCGACGACGCGAGCGTGACCGCCGCCGCCGAGCTGATCGAAGGGCAGGCCGGCCGCCTCGACGTGCTGGTCAACAACGCCGGCGTGACGGGCGGCGGGTCGCAGCTGCCGACCCGGGCCGACCTCGGGGCGGTGCGCACGGCGGTGGAGACGAACGTGATCGGCGTCATCCGGGTCACCAACGCGATGCTGCCGCTGCTGCGCCGCTCGGCGTCGCCGCGGATCGTGAACATGTCCAGCAGCGTCGGGTCCCTCACCCGGCAAAGCGACGGCGGCGCGGCCCAGACCACGGGCCCGATCTCGATCGCCTATTCGCCGTCGAAGACGTTCCTCAACGCGGTCACCGTGCAGTACGCCAGGGAATTGCACGACACGAACATCCTCATCAACGCCGGATGCCCCGGTTACTGCGCGACCGACCTGAACGGCTTCCACGGCGTGCGCACCCCCGAGCAGGGCGCGGCCATCGCGATCCGGCTCGCGACCCTGCCCGGCGACGGCCCGACCGGCGGGTTCTTCGAGGACGCCGGCACGGTGCCCTGGTAGCGGCGGCTCACGTCCCGGCCAGCCGGTCCCGCAGCCACAGGATCAGCACCTCGGCCTGGGCCTGCTGGAACCGGCGCAGGGTCGGCAGGCCCGGGGGCGGCGGCTGCAGGGCCCGCTCGGCGAAGAACCCGGCCAGGCCGGCCAGGCAGCCGGTCACGGCGTCCGGGTCGGCGTCGACGACCGCGTCGTCGATCCGGCCGCCGTACAGCCGCACGTTGAGCAACAGGGACAGCGTGTCGAACCAGGCGGGGCCCACGCACGCGTGCGGCCAGTCGACCACCGACACCGAGCCGTCGGCGCGGATGACCAGGTTGTCGGCGCGTATGTCGCCGTGCACCAGGCGGTCGCCCGCGAGCGCCGCCAGCCCCCGGTCGGCGAGGCCGGCGAGCAGGTCGAGGCGCCCGGCCGCCCACGGGTCGAGCGAGGCCGGCGGCGCGGCCGCGAGCCGGCGCCAGCCGCCGAAGTCCTCGGCGGAGCCCTCCCGCAGCGACGGCAGCCCCGCGATCGGCACGGCCACCTCGCGCAGCGTGCCGAGCACGGCGGTCAGGTCGGCGGACTCCCAGGGGGTGCGGGGCAGCCGCCCCACCACATCCTCGAAGACCAGGGCCACCCAGTCTCCGTCATCGTGTACTCCGAGCAGGCGCGGCGCCGGCACGCCCGCCGGCAGCAGGGCGGCGATCCGGGCCTCGGCCCGGTGCATGACCGGGCTGTGCTCGTTGAGCGCCGCCCCGACAGCCTTGACGAACGCCCGCCGCCCGCCGGCGGTGACCACACGGTCGGCCGTGCCGGGCGAGAACCCGCCCGGCTGCGAGACCGCCCCGACCACCGGCTCCCCCAGGAGACCCTCGATCCCCTCGCGCACGGAACCGGGCAAATCCGCCCAACCGATCCGTACCCCCGAAGCTTGAACCATCGGCCGATCGTCGCTGTGCGCCACACGTTCGGTCCACCGGTTTCCCCCCAGTCGGAAACTCGACACGCCATCGGTCTGCGCCGATCCGACCGCCCTGAACAGGTCAAACGCCGTTCGGGGCGCATCGTGCGGGCGCGCCGGCGCAACCGGCCCGAAACACTGTGACGGGTGGCACGTTCGGGGGATTCCCTACGGCGATACAGACCGTAACGTCGGAGACATCGCACTTTGCAGGCAACCGAGGGGGAACACTCCATGAGCGACATCGACACCGGCGACAGCTACGGCGACGCGGGCCACGACGTCGACTACGGCCACTACGCCGAGGGCCAGGAGCACAACGCCCTCGACCAGCTGCACCAGGACCACGGGTCCGAGGCCGACTACAACAACCAGTACGGCGTGTACGAGCAGGACCACCACGCGGCGGAGTCCACCGACTTCTCGCAGGGCCACCACGTCGAGTACGACCAGCCGGCCGCGGTGCACTACGAGTCGGACGACTTCACCAACTACAGCCACGACGCGACCTCCGACGACCACGTCTTCGCGGCCGAGGGCTCGGAGAACTCGCACCAGGCCGAGTTCGACAACCTCGACGCGCTCGAGCAGCGCTTCGACGCCGCCTTCGCCGAGGGCACCGAGGTCCACGGCGGCGAGGGCCAGCTCGGCGTCGCCGACCGCTGACTCCCAGCCCCCACCGGCGGCGGCCCCTTGCCGCCGCCGGTGTAGCCGCCCGGCTACACTGAGCATCGCGTTTTTCGGCGTGTGGTAGTGTGCTGAAGCTGTCCGGCGGCACCACCTCTGGCGACGGGCACGGAAATCTTGCGGTGCGCCGCCTTCACCCGCGACCCATCGGGCGGCAACCCGGCCGGCGTCGTCCTCGACGCGACGGGCCTCTACGCCGAGCGCGCCGGCGTGCTCCGCCTCACCGCGTCGGTCGGCGAGATCGCGGTCGCCACCGAGACCGTGACGGACGCCGCGATCACGACGGACAGCGGGCTCACAGCGGGCGCCGAGATGCCGGTCGGCGCCGGGGTCGCGCGCCCCTCGGCCAGATTGCGTCCGGCGGTCCGATCGGCGTTCGCACCGGGATCGCGGCCGGCGGTCCGATCGGGCCCCACGGCCAGAGCGAATCCGGCGGCCGGGACGGGGCCGGCGGCCAGGGCGGGGTCGGCGCGGGGACCGCGGACGGCGGGAGCGGGGTGGACGGCGCGATCGCGGGTGGCGCCGACGCCGTTGGGCAGCGGCTGAGCGCCACGCTGCGCAGCGTTGCGCCGGCGTCGCGGGCGATCGGTGACGACGTGCTTGGGCGGCTGTTGAGTGCGCTGCGGTATCGGCCCGAGGAGCTTGACGCGGCGCTGCCGGTGCGGGCTGCGTACGCCGGGGCGTGGCACCCGATCGTCGCCGTCGCCAGCCGCGAGCGGCTCGCGCGGCTCGACTACGACGAGGCGGCGCTGGGTGATCTCATGGCCGGGCAGGGGTGGACCACGGTCGACCTGGTGTGGCGGGAGAGCGAGACTGTCTTCCACGCGCGCAACCCGTTCCCGCCCGGTGGGGTCTACGAGGACCCGGCGACGGGGGCGGCCGCGGCGGCGCTCGGTGGGTACCTGCGTGAGCTCGGCGCCGTGCGGGTGCCGGTGACGTTGCCGATTCATCAGGGGCACGGCATGGGGCGGCCCAGCCTGCTGCGGGTCGGTCTCGAGGCCGGCCCGAGCGCCTGCGTCGCCGTCGCTGGCACCGCTGTCCGAATCGGACCCTACGGCTCGATATAGCCGGAAATATCCCACAATAATGCGCGATGGCGGGCGAATCCGGTCGGAACGGATGCCGTCGATCAGCGCGAGCTGCTTACGGTCTGTCACACGACGGGACGCTCCGGCGCTGAGCCGGGCCGGCGGGAACCGCAGCGCTGCTGCCGATCATGGTGAGTGCCACCTCGGGCACCCGCTGCGACCGGAAGTCTCCGTGATCATGAAGAACACGCCACCGACACCAACGGTTTCTCATGATCACGGAAGGAACGTGTACACCTGGGTACCACAAGTCTCCACGATCACGGCGAAGGGGCGATCGGCTGCGGCGACACGCATGATCACGGAAACATCGCGTCCACGTCGGCGCCCACTCGCCGCGCTGCCGCTGCCAACGCCGCCGCAAGAGTCGTGATAAGTCGGGATTGGCCGAATCCGGCGCCGGAACGAAATGCGACGGGCGGCAAGAGCGAAGAGCGTTGGCCGATGCGGAGCCGCGGGAAGGGCTGAACTTTCCGCGGGCATCGGCCAACGCTCACGTGGCGCGGGGACAGGCGGCGTCCCCGGCGCAGCGGCTCAGCAGCTGGAGGCGAACCCGATCACCGCGACCGAGTTGCACGAGTAGTTGAACGGTGCCTGGAGCGTGAACGACGACTGGTTGCCGTTGCCGATGCCGACGTTGTAGCCGGTGTTCCAGTCGCCGCCGTTGTTGGCCGCGTACGCGCCGCCGCCGTTGCCGTTGTCGTAGCCGTTCGCGTTGGCGCCGCCGTTCTTCTTGTGCTTCTTGTGCTTGACGCCGTTGCTGGCCCCGTAGCCGTTGGCGCCGCCGGAGCCGTTGGAGTAGCCGGCGCCGCTGAAGGCGCCGCCGCTGCCGTTGTAAGCGAACGCGCCGCCGTTGCAGTTCGCGCTGGCGAAACCGATGATCGCCAGGGAGTTGCCGCAGATGTTCACCGGCGTCTGGATGGTGGTCGAGCTCTGGTTCCCGTTGAAGAAACCGACGTTGGGACCACTGTCCCAGTCCGCGTGGGCCGCGGTGCCGGTGAGCGCGAGGCCACCCATTGCCAGCGCTGCGACCTGCACCGACCGGATGAGCCAGCGTTTCATGATGACGACCTTTCGACGAGTGATCGACGGGGAACGTCCGTCGCGCCCTCCACCTAACCCGAAATGCGAGCCCTGGACGGATATTTCGTGAAATCACGTCACGCAATGCACCCGTACGGTGACATAACGTAGCTGCCGGTACACTCGAGATCGATGACCAGTTGGTATGAGTCCCACATCGACCGGCAGATCCGCGAGGCCCAGGAGCGCGGCGAGTTCGACGACCTGCCCGGCGCCGGCCGGCCGCTGCCCGACCACGGCGAGCTCTACGACGAAGACTGGTGGATCAAGGACCTGGCCCGCCGCGAGCGGCTTCCCGGCGGCATCCCGCCCACGCTCCGCCTGCGCCGCGAGGTCGAGGACTTCCCGGAGGCGCTGCCGAAGTTCAAGAGCGAGGCGGCGGTACGCCGGGCCGTCGCGGACCTCAACGCCCGCATCGAGCGCGCCAAGCGCGGCCTGATCGAGGGCCCCAGCACCATCCTGCGCCCGCTGAACCCCGACGAGGCCGTCGAAGCCTGGCGCAACCGCACCTAGAAACCATTGACACGGGGGCACGCGGGCGCATAACTTTCCCAGCACTGTTAGTCAATCTGCCTATTAGTTGGGTGGGGAAGCGGTGGCCGTCGGCGGGTCCTCCAAGCTGCTCAAGGCGCTCAATGAAGCGGCGGCGCTCGGGCACCTGCTCGACCACGGTGAGCTGACGCGGGCCGAGCTGCGGCGGCTCACCGGGCTGTCCAAGCCGACCGTGTCGGAGGCGATCCGCCGGCTGGCCGAGGCCGATCTCGTGGTCGGCGTCGGGCACGAGACGGGGCGGCCCGGGCCCAACGCGGAGGTGTACGCGGTCAATCCCGACGCGGCGTACGCGGTGGCGATGTCGGTGCGGGACCACGCGCCGGCACTGACCGCGGCGCTCTACGACCTGCGCGGTGTGCAGCGGGCCCGGCTCGAACGAGCCGTCGACTTCGCGGGCACCGATCCGGCGGCGGCGGTCGGCGCGGCGGTCGGGGCGCTGTGCACGGCGGCCGGGGCCCGGCGGGCGTCGGTCGCCCACGTGCAGCTGGCGGTGGCCGGGGCGTTCGACCCGCGGGACCGGGTCATCCACCACGTCGACGTGCCGGGGTGGAGCCGGGCCGGGCTGGTGGACGAGCTGGCCGCGAAGCTGCGGTGCGAGGTCGGCGTCGACAACGACGTCAACCTCGCGGCGCTGGCCGAGCGGGCCCACGGGGCGGCCGCCGGCGTCGACGGGTTCGCGCTGCTGTGGCTCGGCGACAGCGGGCTGGGCCTGGCCATCGACCTCGGCGGCGGTGCGCTGCTGCGCGGCGCGCGCGGCGGCGCGGGCGAGATCGGCTACATCCCGGTCGGCGACGGGGACTTCCACGACCTCGTCGGGCCGGACGCGGTGCGGGCCCTCACCGCCCGGTACCAAACCCGAAACGACCTGCTCCAGGAGCTCGCCGGGCGGATCGTGCTCGGGCTGGCGGCCGTGGTCGCGGTGCTCGACCCGCCGCTGGTCGTCATCGGTGGCGAGCTCGCCCGGGTCTACGGTGAGCCGCTCGGCGAGGCGGTCACCAAGGCCATGTCCCACGCCGCGCCGCTGGAGACGGCGATCGCGGTGAGCACCGTCGACGGCGACGCTCCCCTGCTGGGCGCGGGCGACGCGGCGGTGAACGCGGTGCGGGAGAGCCTCCTCGCCGCCCTGCGCAAGCCCACCCCCTGAAGTCCTAGCCCTCTGGAAGTGAGGACCCCGTGCGTCGCATCCTCGTGCTCGCCGCGGCCGTCGCGCTGACGGCCGCGTGTACCCCGGCGCCGAAGGACAAGCCGATCGCCGACGCCGGCGCGGAGGCGTCCGGCACCGTCGAGTTCTGGCACTTCTTCACCGACCGGGAGGCGGAGGCGATCGACTCGGTCGTCGCCGACTTCCAGGCCAGCCACCCGAAGATCAAGGTCGTGGTCAAGTCCGGCCAGGACGACTCGAAGATGACCCAGGCGATCGGCGGCGGGCAGGGCCCGGACGTCGGCCTGTCGTACTCCACGGACATCGTCGGGCAGTTCTGCTCGTCCGGCGCCTGGCTCGACCTCGCGCCGTATATCGCCCGCGACAAGGTGTCGATGGACGCGTTCCCGGCGACCGTCAAGCAGTACACCGAGTACAAGGGCAAGCGCTGCGCCATGCCGGTGCTCGCCGACGCCTACGGGCTCTACTACAACAAGCAGCTGTTCGCCGAGGCCGGCATCGCGAGCCCGCCGAAGACCCTCGACGAGTTCGCCGAGGACGCGAAGAAGCTCACCAAGCGCTCCGCCGACGGGACCATCGAAACGGCCGGGTTCCTGCCGCTGTTCGGCTTCTACGAGAACACGCCGTCGCACCTCGCCCCGATGGTCGGCGCGCAGTGGCTCAAGGCCGACGGCTCGTCGGCGATCGGCGGCGACCCGGGCTGGCCGCAGCTGCTGCAGTGGCAGAAGAGCCTGGTCGACTGGTTCGGCTACGACAAGCTGGAGGCGTTCCGGGCCGGGCTGGGCGACGAGTACTCCGACGCCAACGCCTTCCAGAAGGGCCAGGTCGCGATGGCGATCGACGGGGAGTACCGGATCGCCTTCGCCAAGGACCAGGCGCCCGGCCTGCAGTTCGGGGTCGCGCCGATGCCGGCGTCCACATCGGACCGTTACGGCTCCGGGTACGTGACGGGCAACGTGATCGGCATCTCCAGGACCGCCAAGAACCCGGAGGCGGCGTGGGAGCTCATCAAGTACCTCACCACCGACACGAAGGCGATCGTCAAGCTCGCCAACAGCCTGAAGAACATCCCGTCCACAAAGGACGCCCTGGCCTCGCCCGATCTCAAGCTCGACGCCGAGTTCAAGACGTTCATCGACATCTTCAACCACCCGAAGACCACGACCACGCCGCCGTCCTCGGCCGGCCCGGCCTACCAGGAGACGTTCCAGACGTTCTGCGACAGCTGGCAGAGCGGCAAGGCCGGTGACCTGCCGGGCGGCCTGGCGTCGGTCGACAAGCAGATCGACTCGCTGCTGCAGCTGGGCGGGTAGCGGTGCACCATCGGCTCCGCCACCGGCTGACCGTCGCCTCGTTCATGGCGCCGGCGGCGGTCGGCATCGTGGTGTTCTTCGGGTACCCGCTGGTGTCCGCGATCTACTTCTCGTTCACGAAGTTCGATCTGCTGACCGTGCCGCAGTGGGTGGGGCTGCGCAACTACCGGCACATGGCCGAGGACGCGCAGCTGGCCACGGCGGCGCGCAACACGCTGTGGTTCGTGGTCGTCATGGTGCCGGCCCGGATGCTCGGCGGGCTGGGCAGCGCCGTGCTGCTCACGAAGCTGCGCCGGGGTGCCGGGGTGTACCGCACGATCTTCTACCTGCCGGCGCTGGCCCCGCCGGTCGCCGCGACGCTGGCCTTCGTGTACCTGCTCAAGCCCGGCGTCGGCCCGGTGAACTCGGCGCTGTCGCACCTGGGCGTGGCCGGGCCGCTGTGGTTCAACTCCCCCGACTGGTCCAAGCCGTCGCTGGTACTGCTGGGGCTGTGGGGCGTCGGCGACGTCATGGTGCTCTACCTGGCCGCCCTGCTCGACGTGCCGGCCGCGCAGCTGGAGGCGGCCGCGCTGGACGGCGCCAACGCGTGGCAGCGATTCCGGCACGTGACCCTGCCACACATCCGGCCGGTCGTCGTGTTCACCGCGGTCATCGGGGTCATCACGACGCTGCAGTACTTCACCCAGGCCGCCGTCGCCGCGTCCGCCGCGAGTGGCCAGGCCACCACCGGCGCCGGCATCTCCACCACGTTCGGCTACCCGGAGGGCTCGACGTTCACCTATCCGCTGTGGCTGTACGTGGTCGGGTTCCGCTACCAGGCGCTCGGCTACGCCAACGCCCTGGCCGTCGTGCTGTTCGTGGTCGCGTTCGCGGTGTCGTTGCTGCTGCTGCGTCGTACCGTCAACCCGGAGAGCGCCGCGTGAACCCGAAACTGGTGTGGGTGGCCCGGCACAGCCTCGCGATCGCGCTGTGCCTGATGTTCGTCGCGCCGGTCGGCTTCCTGCTGCTGACCAGCTTCATGAGCGACGCGCAGGCGCTGACCGCCTCCTACTGGCCCTCGCCGTGGCACCCTGCGAACTATGCGGAGGTGTTCCGGCGCACGCCGATGCCGCGGTACCTCGCCAACACGGTCCTCTACGCGAGCCTGGCGACGCTGTTCATGCTGCTCTCCAGCGTGCCGGCCGCCTATGCCCTGGCCAAGCTGCGGTGGCGCGGCCGCGGCGCCGTCCTCGTGGTCATCGTCTGCATGATGATGATCCCGCCGCAGGTCACGACGGTGCCGCTGTACCTCATGTGGGCAAACTACGGCCTGACCGGCACCCTGTGGCCGCTGGTGCTGCCGATGCTGTTCGGCGACGCGTTCTCGATCTTCCTGCTGCGCCAGTTCCTGGTCACGATCCCGGGCGAGTACCTGGACGCGGCCCGGGTCGACGGCTGCGGCGAGTGGCGCACGCTGCTGCGCGTGGTGCTGCCGATGGCCCGGCCCGGCATCGCCGCCGCGGCGCTGTTCCAGTTCTTCTACGCCTGGAACGACTACTACGGGCCGCTGCTGTACACCAGCGAGAACGAGCGCAACTGGACGCTCTCGCTGGGCCTGGCCTCGTTCCGCACGCTGCACCATGTGCAATGGAACCTGGTGAGCGCGGCGACCATCGTGACCATGGTGCCGGTCGTCGCGCTGTTCTTCTTCGCGCAACGCGCCTTCGTGCAGGGCGTGACACTGACAGGAGTCAAGGGTTGAAAATCGCCGTCGTCGGGGGCGGGTCCACCTACACCCCGGAGCTCATCGACGGGTTCGCGCGGCTGGCGCCGTTCGCCTCGGAAATCGTGCTGCTGGACCCGGCCCGGGAACGGCTGTCCGTCGTGGGACAGTTCGCCGAGCGCGTCCTGCGCCACCACGGGAGCCCGGCGAAGCTGCGCTGGACCTCCGACGTCGGCGACGCCCTGGCCGGGGCGGCCACGGTGGTCATCCAGCTGCGCGTGGGCGGGCAGCGGGCCCGGATCAGCGACGAGACGTTCCCGCTCGCCTGCGGCTGCGTGGGCCAGGAGACGACCGGCGCCGGCGGCTTCGCCAAGGCCCTGCGCACGGTTCCCGTGGTGCTCGACATCGCCCGCCGGGCCGACCCGGGCGCGTGGATCGTCAACTTCACCAACCCGGTCGGCATCGTCACCCGGGCGCTGCTCGACGACGGCCACCGCGCCGCCGGCCTGTGCAACGTGGCCATTGGGTTCCAGCGGCGCTGGGCCGAGGCGCTGGGCGTGGACCCGGCCGCGGTCACCCTCGACCACGTCGGGCTGAACCACCTGACCTGGGAGCGGGCCGCCTACGTCGACGGCGTCGACCGGCTGCCGTGGCTGCTGGAGCGGGGCCTGGCGGAGATCGCCGCCGGCCTGCAGCTGCCGGCCGAGGTGATCGCGGCGCTCGGCTGCGTGCCGTCGTACTACCTGCGGTACTTCTACAGCCACGACGCCGTCGTCGCCGAGGAGCGCGGGCAGCCCACCCGCGGCGAGCAGGTCGCCGAGATCGAGCGGCGGTTGCTGCGGATGTACGCCGACCCGGCGCTGACCACCAAGCCCGACCTGCTCGGGCAGCGCGGCGGCGCGTTCTACTCCGAGGCGGCGGTCGGGCTGATCGCGTCGCTGCACCAGGACGACGGCGGCATCCACGCGGTCAACGTCCGCAACCGCGGGTTCCTGCCCTTCCTCGCCGACGACGCGGTCATCGAGGCCACCTGCCGGGTCGGCGCCGGCGGCGCCACGCCGCTGCCCGCCCCGCCGCTGCGCCCGGAGCTGGCCGGGCTGGTCGCCGCCGTGTCGGCCTACGAGGAGCTGGCCGTCGACGCCGCCCTGCGCGGCGGCCGCGACCGGGTCTACCGCGCGCTGCTGGCCCACCCGCTCGTCGGGCAGCACGACACGGCGGCCCGGCTGACCGACGACCTGCTGGCCGCCAACCGCGACCACCTGGCCTGGCTGTCGTGACGCTCCGGCTCTACGCCGCGGCCGACGGGGGCAACTCGAAGACCGACGTGGTCCTCGGCGACACCACCGGCCGCGTCCTGGCCCGGGTCACCGGCCCGACGACGTCGCCGCACGTGCTCGGCCTGCCCGCGGCCCTGGCCCAGATCGCCGGCCTGGTCGAGGCGGCCCGGGCGGCCGCCGCGCTGCCGGCCGCGGCCGAGCTGGCCCAGCTGTCGGTGTACGTGGCCGGCGCCGACCTGCCGGTCGAGGTGGAGCGGCTCAACGCCGGCGTGGCCGCGCTGGCGCTGGCCGGCGCCGCGACCGTCGACAACGACCTGTTCGCCCTGCTGCGCGCCGGCACCACCACCCCCGACGCGGTGGGCGTGGTGTGCGGCGCCGGGATCAACGCCGCCGGCCGCCGCGCCGACGGCGCCACGTCCCGGTTCCCCGCCCTGGGCCAGCTCTCCGGCGACTGGGGCGGCGGGCAGCACCTGGCCGCCCTGGCCCTCTACCACGCCTGCCGGGCCGAGGACGGCCGCGGGCCGGCCACCGCGCTCACCGGGGCGGTCCGCGCCCACTTCGGCCAGCCCACCGTGGAGGCGGTGAGCATCGGCCTGCACCTGGGCGAGCTGCCGACCGAGCGGCTGGACGAGCTCTGCGAGATCCTGTTCGCGGTCGCCGCCGCCGGGGACGACCTGGCCGGCCGGGTGATCCGCCGCCAGGCCGAGGAGATCGAGGCGCTGGTGCGGGTCTGCGCCGGGCGGCTGGACCTGCTCGACAAGCCCTACACCGTGGTCCTCGGCGGCGGCGTGCTGACCGCCCGCCACCCGCAGCTGCACGAGCCGGTGCTGGAGCGGATCGCGGCGCTGTCGCCGAAGGCGACCGTGACGGTGCTGTCGTCCCCGCCGGTGGCGGGCGCCGCGCTGCTGGCCCTGGACGCGCTGCACGGCGGTACCTGCCCGCCGGAGGTGGAGGCCGCGGTCCGCGCCGCGGTGTGAGGTGACTCTCAAACCTGGCCGATCGGTCAACATCTGACCGATCGGCCAGGCATGCTGTCCGGAGCGGGTCCTGACCGATCGGACAGCGTGGGAGGTGAACCCCCGGTGATGGCACGCAGCAACACCCGGGACGAGATCCTGCTCTCGGCGGCGCGGCTGTTCGCGACCGCCGGCTACAAGGGCACCTCGCTGCACGACATCGCGGTCGACGTCGGATGCTCCAAGGCCGCCCTGCTGTATCACTTCGACAGCAAAGAGGCGATCCTCACCGAGATGTGCGCGCCGGCCATCGCCGAGCTCGAGCAGCTGCACGCGCGGCTGGGCGAGCTGGACGGCGACGAGGCCCGGCCGGCCGCGATCGAGGGTTTCGTGGATCTCTGCCTGCGGTACCGCAAACAGATCCAGGTCATCTACGGGGACCTGCCCGCACTGCTGCAGCAACCCGCGTTCCAACGGGTATACGAGATGACGCAGACACTCTGCGCGATCCTCGCCGGCCCGGACGACACGCCCGTGTCGCTGGTGGCGGCCAAGCTCGTGCTCGCCGGAATCCCGGCGATCGCGTTCGGCATCGACCACGACATGCACGGCCACACCGACGAAGAGATGCGCGCCGCCCTGTTCGAGGCGGCGACGCGAGCCCTGGCACCGCTCACCCTTCGCTAACCGTTAGGACACGAACGTCATGGCTACTGTGCTCTACCGGCTCGGCCGGGCCGCGTTCCGGCGCCGCTGGCTGGTGCTGATCCTGTGGATCGTGGTGCTCGGCGGCCTCGGCGCCGCCGCGGCCGCGTTCCACGGCCCCACCTCCAGCGACTTCACCATGCCCGGCACCGAGTCGCAGCGCGCGATCGACTCGCTGAAGCAGCAGTTCCCGGAGGCCAGCGGCGCCACCGGCACGATCGTCATCGAGGCGCCGCAGGGCGCGACGCTCGCGGCCGACGCGAACAAGGCGGCGGTGATGGGCCTGGTCCAGGAGGCCAACAAGCTGCCCGGCGTGGTCGGGGCGTTGGACCCCTACAGCACCAAGGCGCTGACGCCCGACGGGCGGTATGCCCTGATCACCGTGCAGTTCACCGACCGCGCGGACAAGGTCACCAAGGACCAGCGCACCGCCTACGAGGCGACCGGGGCGGCGGCCCAGGAGGCCGGGCTGCGGGTGGAGCACGGTGGCGAGGTCATGAACACGGAGCCCCAGATCGGCGGCAAGGAGGGCATCGGCGTCGTCATCGCCCTGGTGGTGCTGCTGGTGACGTTCGGCTCGATCGTCGCGGCCGGCATGACGATGCTCAACGCGCTGCTCGGCGTCGGCGCGGGCATGGCCGGGCTGTTCGCGCTGTCCGGCGTCGTGCACCTGACCAGCACCGCGCCCGTCCTGGCGCTGATGCTCGGCCTGGCCGTCGGCATCGACTACTCGCTGTTCATCAGCTCCCGGCACCGCCAGCACCTGCTGGAGGGCCTGGCGCCCGAGGAGGCGGCGGGCCGGGCGGTCGGCACCGCCGGGTCGGCGGTCGTGTTCGCCGGCGCCACCGTGGTCATCGCGCTGGCCGGCCTGGCCGTGGTGAACATCCCGTTCCTGACCGTCATGGGCCTGGCCGCGGCCGGCACGGTCGCCGTCGCGGTGCTGGTCGCGATCACGCTGCAGCCGGCGCTGCTGTCCTTCGCCGGGCACGGGATCCTCTCCCGCCGCCAGCGCCGGGCGGTCAAGGACGGCACGGCGCACCACACCGAGGGCTTCGGGTTCCGGTGGGCCCGCTGGATGATCCGCCTGCGGGTGCCGGTGATCCTGGTCGGCGTGCTCGGCCTGGCGGCCCTCGCCATCCCCGCCTCGCACATGCGCATCGCGCTGCCCGGGGCCAGCGCCGGCCCGGAAGACACCCCGGCCCGCAGGGCGGCGGACCTCATCGACCAGGGCTTCGGCCCCGGCTTCAACGGCCGGCTCGCGCTGGTGATCTCCACCGACTCGCCCGACGTGACCAAGGAGAAGGCCGGGCAGGCGGTCCAGCAGCTGCAGGGCACCGAGAACCTGCTCGCCGCGACCCCGCCGAACTTCAGCCGCGACGGCAAGACCGCGCTGGTGGCGCTCATCCCGAAGACCGGCCCGACCGACGCGGCCACCGAGGACCTCGTCCACGCGGTGCGGGCCAAGGTCAAGGCGATCGGCGGGGCCGACTTCGCGGTCACCGGACAGACGGCCGTCGGCATCGACGTGTCGGAGAAGCTCTCCGACGCCATGCCGATCTACCTGCTGCTGGTCGTCGGTTTGTCGGTACTGCTCCTGATGCTCGTCTTCCGCTCGATCCTGGTGCCGCTGAAGGCCGCGGCCGGATTCCTGCTCACCGTCGGCGCGACCTTCGGCATCACCGTGCTGGTCTTCCAGGACGGCCACCTGGGCTCGCTGGTCGGGCTGGATCAGGCCGGGCCGCTGGTGAGCTTCCTGCCGATCCTGCTCATCGGCATCCTGTTCGGCCTGGCCATGGACTACGAGGTGTTCCTGGTCTCGCGGATGCGCGAGGACTACGTGCACGGCGACACGCCGCGGCAGGCCACAATCAACGGCATGGGCCACGGCGCCCGCGTGGTGACCGCGGCCGCGATCATCATGGCGTCGGTGTTCGGCGGCTTCGTCCTGGTCGAGGACCCGATCATCAAGTCGATGGGCTTCGCCCTGGCGACCGGCGTGGCGATCGACGCGTTCATCGTGCGCATGTCGATCGTCCCGGCGGTGGTGTCGCTGCTCGGCCGGTCCGCGTGGTGGCTGCCGCGCTGGCTCAACCGCGCACTGCCCAACGTCGACATCGAGGGCGAGCGCCTGCGCAAGCACCTGGCCGCCGAGCCGGTCAAGGAGCCCGTCACGGTATAACCGGGACTCGATCCCGCTAAATCGTGAAATGTCCGATAAGTCCGGCGCGCCAGCGCCGGACTTATCGCGTTTCCGCGGTCCGCACCACCGCGCTCACCAGGTCGTGCCGGGGCGAACGCGGGCGTCAAAGTCTGGACAAGAACAGTTAACAAACCTAATAATGGCGACCACCGTCGATGGAGGTCGCCCATGAAGCGCGTCGCGCTCATTCTTGGCGCCGCTGCACTGCTGGTCACGGGGATCTTCGTGGCCACCAACGCGTACGCGGCCAATCTGCTGTCCAATCCCGGCTTCGAGAGTGGCTCGCTGTCGGGCTGGGCGTGCACCGGCAGCGGCTCGGGGACGGTCACGTCGCCCGTGCACTCCGGGTCGTACGCCCTCAACGGCAACGCCACCGCCTCCGACAACGCCCAGTGCACGCAGACCGTCACCGTCCAGCCGAACACGGCGTACACCCTCTCCGGCTGGGTCCGCGGCAACTACGTCTACATCGGCGTCACCGGCGGCGCCTCGACCTGGACCCCGTCCGCGACCGCCTACACCCAGCTGACCGTGCCGTTCACCACCGCCGCCGGCCAGACCTCGGTCCAGGTCTACCTGCACGGGTGGTACGGCCAGGGCGTCTACAACGCCGACGACGTCGCCCTCGACGGGCCCGGCACGCCGCCCACCACCACCCCGCCGACGACCTCCTCCCCGTCGCCGTCGAAGTCGCCCTCGGCCTCGCCGTCGCCGTCGCATTCGCCGTCGACCAGCCCGTCCACGAGCCCGACGCCGCCCACCGGGCTGCCGAAGCACGCCCTCATCGGGTACCTCCACGCCAGCTTCGCCAACGGGTCGGGCTATGTGCGCATGGCCGACGTGCCGGCCGCCTGGGACGTGATCGACCTCGCGTTCGGCGAGCCGACCAGCGTCACCTCCGGCGACATCCGGTTCAACCGGTGCTCGGCGAGCGAGTGCCCCAACGTCGAGTCGGACGCGGACTTCCTCGCCGCCATCAAGGCCAAGCAGGCCCAGGGCAAGAAGGTCCTGCTCTCGATCGGCGGCCAGAACGGGGAGGTCCAGCTGACCACGACCGCCGCCCGGGACGCGTTCGTCTCCTCGGTCGGCGCGATCATCGACCGGTGGGGCCTGGACGGGCTCGACGTCGACTTCGAGGGCCACTCGCTCTACCTCAACGCCGGCGACAGCGACTTCCACAACCCGACCACGCCGGTCATCGTCAACCTGATCAGCGCGCTGAAGTCGCTGAAGGCCAGGTACGGCAGCAAGTTCGTGCTCACCATGGCGCCCGAGACGTTCTTCGTGCAGCTGGGCTACCAGTTCTACGGCGGTACGAGCAACGGCGACAACCGGGCCGGGTCCTACCTGCCGGTCATCTACGCGGTCCGCGACTTCCTGACCATCCTGCACGTCCAGGACTACAACTCCGGCCCGATCTGGGGGCTGGACGGGCAGTACCACACCATGGGCGGCGCCGATTTCCTCATCGCCATGACCGACATGCTCAAGGCCGGGTTCCCGGTGGCCAACACCGGCCAGACGTTCCCGGGCCTGCGCCCCGACCAGATCGGCATCGGCGTGCCGGCCGCGGTCAGCGCCGGCAACGGCTACGTCGCCCCGGCCGTGGTGCAGAGCGCCGTCACCTGCCTGGTGTCGGGCTCCGGCTGCGGCGGCTACACCCTGCGCGGTGGCACCTCGCCCGCGTTCCGCGGCCTCATGACCTGGTCGATCAACTGGGACCGGTACTACAACTGGGAGTTCCAGAACGCCCAGCGACCGTTCCTGAACTCCTTGCCGTAGGTTTCACCGGGTGAGCGCACTCGAACTGGTGAGCAGCTGGCCCGTGCAGACCGCCGCCGTGGCGGTCGTGGACGCCAAGGGTGTCCGCGACCGCTACGGCCCGGACACCGCCCTGCCGTGGGCGTCGGTCACCAAGCTGCTGACCGCCCTGACCGTCCTCATCGCCGTCGATCGCGGTGACGTGCTGCTGGACGAGCCCGCCGGCCCCGAGGGCGCGACCGTGCGCCACCTGCTGGCCCACACCTCCGGCGTCGCCTTCGACGAGGGCCAGATCCTGGCCGCCCCCGGCCGCAAGCGCATCTACTCCAACCGCGGCTTCGAGCTGCTCGCCGACTTCGTGCTGACCCGCACCGGCGGCACGTTCGCCGAGCTGATGACCGAGTCGGTGCTGCGCCCGCTCGGCATGGGCGGCACCCGCCTCGAGGGCTCCCCCGCCGCCGGCGCCATCGGCCCGGTCTCCGACCTGGCGCTGCTCGGCCAGGAGCTGCTCGACCCGTCCCTGGTCCCCGACCTGATGCCCGAGGCGACCACCGTGCAGTTCCCGGGCGTGTCCGGCGTGCTGCCCGGCTTCGGCCGGCAGGACCCGAACGACTGGGGGCTGGGCTTCGAGCTGCGCGACGGCAAGTCGCCGCACTGGACCGGGGCCCGCAACAGCCCGCGCACGTTCGGCCACTTCGGCCGGACCGGCACCTTCCTGTGGGTCGACCCGGCCGCCGGGCTGGCCCTGGCCTGCCTGACCGACCGCGACTTCGGCGAGTGGGCGGCCGAGGCGTGGCCCGCCCTCTCCGACGCCGTCCTCAGCGATCAGGCCGGCTAAGGGCGCAGGCCGTTCACGACGAGGGTGCAGACGTCGGCGAGGAGCTCCTCGCGGCCGGGGCGGTCCCACTCCTCCACGTGGGCCGGGTGGTGGAAGGCGTTGGTCGCCTCGAACACGGC
Source organism: Dactylosporangium sp. CA-092794 (assembly GCF_050948465.1). Taxonomy (NCBI): domain Bacteria; kingdom Bacillati; phylum Actinomycetota; class Actinomycetes; order Micromonosporales; family Micromonosporaceae; genus Dactylosporangium; species Dactylosporangium sp. CA-092794. The sequence goes on from NZ_CP192044.1 coordinate 7,786,286, forward strand.
GCGGGCCATGGCGGCGGTGTCGGCGACGGCGAAGTCGCCCGCGGCGACGCCGTCGGCGAGGATCCCCTCCAGCTGCGCCAGCAGGGCCGCGACGTGCTCGGCGGCCACCGCGCTGTGCTCCAGCACCAGGACGCGGTAGGTCGCGAACAGTTCCGGATCGGTCCTCGCCGAGCGGCGTTTCATCTGGTACAGCCCGGTCAGCCAGGCGCGCAGGCGCTCCGGCGGGCGCAGGTGCGCGTCCCCGGCCAGCGCGGCCAGCTCGCCGCCCCCGCGACCCAGGAAGCGGCGGGCCACCGCCTCGCGCAGCGCCGCCTTCGAGGAGAAGTGCCGATACACGGCCGCGTGGCTGACACCCAGCGATCGGGCCACGTCCACCACGGTCGCCTTCGACGGGCCGAACCGCCGCAGGACGTCCTCGGTGGCCAGCATGATCGTCTCGGCGTCCAGGGCGGCCATCATCGCGTGACCCTAGCGCTCGCTGTCGAGCATGGCGAGCTGCGGCGCGGCGTAGCGCTCGCCGGCCACGGCCCCGGGCGGTACCGCCTCCTCGATGGCGGCCAGGTCGGCGCCGGTGAGGGCCAGCCCGGCCGCGGCCACCGCGTCGGCGATCCGGCCCGGCCGGCTGGCGCCGACGAGCGCGACGACGGCGTCGCCCTGTGCCAGTACCCACGCCGTGGCCAGCTGGGCGACCGGCACGCCGCGGGCGTCGGCGACCGCGCGTAGCCGCTCGACCAGGGCCAGGTTGGCGGCGAGGTTCGCGCCGTGGAAGCGCGGCAGGTGGCCTACCTCGCCGCCGCCGGCGTAGGCGCCGGTGAGCAGCCCGTGCGCGAGGACGCCGTAGGCGGTGACGCCGATGCCCAGCTCGCGGCAGGTGGCCAGGATCGAGCGCTCCGGGCCGCGGCTGAACAGCGAGTACTCGATCTGGACGTCGGCGATCGGGTGCACGGCGTGCGCGCGGCGGATGGTCTGCGCGCCGACCTCGGACAGGCCGATGTGGCGGACCCGTCCGGCCTCGACCATCTCCGCGATCGCGCCGACGGTGTCCTCGATCGGCACGGCCGGGTCGAGCCGTGCCGGGCGGTAGATGTCGACGTGATCGGTGCCGAGGCGCTGCAGGGAGTAGGCGAGGGCGCTCTTGAGGTACACCGGTCGCGTGTCGAGCCCGACGAACGCGCCGGCGGGGTCGCGCAGGGCGCCGAACTTGTCGCTGATCACGACGCGGTCGCGGTCGCCGGTGCGCAGCGCCCGGCGGATCAGCCACTCGTTGTGGCCGTTGCCGTAGAAGTCGGCGGTGTCGAGCAGCGTGATGCCGGCGTCGATCGCGGCGTGGATCGTGGCCACGCTCGTCGTCTCGTCGGCGGTATCGGTGGACATCTGGTTGCAGCCGAGGCCGATCGAGGCCACGCGGGGGCCCTCGGTGCCGAGTCGTCTCATCTCCACGCGGGAACCGTAACAGATTTCAAATTCTGTAACTACTAACCGCAGTAATACCCCGGCGGGCGACAAATCCGGTATATCCGGTCACGGAGTGGCTGGATATACCGGATCTCTCCGCTCCAGCGCGGCTCAGGACCAGGCGGTCGTCGACCAGTCGTCGGCCGACCAGTAGTGACCGGACCAGTAGTGCCCCGACCAGTAATGGCCGGTCCAGTACTGCCCGGACCACTCCGGGTCGCTCCACGAGCCGTTGCCGGTCCACGGCGTGCCGGCCCAGGTGGCGGCGGACCAGGTGCGGGAGGTGTACGGCGGCACCCAGCGCTGGTTGTCCTGGTCGCCGCAGTCCCAGATCTGCAGCTGCGTGCCGTTGGCCTGGTTCCAGCCGGTCACGTCCAGGCACTTGCCCGAGCCCACGTTGACCAGCTGCCGGGCCGGCGTGACCTGCCAGAGCTGGGCCGGGGTGCCGTTGCAGCCGTACAGCTGGACCTTCGTGCCGTTGGCGGTGCCGGCGGAGGTCACGTCCAGGCACTTGCCCAGGGCCCGGATCGAGCCGTCGGGTTGGAGCGACCAGTACTGCGCCGGCGTGTTGTTGCAGTCGTAGAGCTGGATCGGCGTGCCGTTGGCGGTGCGCCGGTTCATCACGTCGACGCACTTGCCCGCGTAGCCCGAGATCTGGCCGGTGCCGCCGTCGCCGCCGGCGCCGGTCCACGTGTCGCCGGCCATCCGGTAGCCCATCCAGACCCCGCCGCTCCACGAGGCCTGCCGCCCGGCCTGGGCCGCCCACGCCGCGCTGCTCCACGGGCCGAAGATGCTCCGCTCCCCGGACAGGGCGACCCCGTCGACGGTGAGGTGGTTGCCGCCGCGGGTGGTCTCCAGCGGCCCGGTGCCGTTGCCCTTCGCGAACGTCTGGGTCATCGCGGGCGTGGCCAGCGCCGCCGACCCGGCCACGTTGAGCTCCCGCAGGTTCCGCCCGGCGGGCAGCGCCGTCGCGCCCCGGACGAGCAGCGCCTTGACCTGGTCCGGGGTCAGCCCGGGCCGCTGCTGCAGCAGCAGCGCCGCGGCCGAGGAGACCACCGCCGCCGCCTGCGAGGTGCCCGAGCCCTTGAAGCCGGTGGCGCCGACCCGGGCGTTGGGGTACTGCGTGTCGACGTAGGAGTTGACGTCGCGCAGCGACACGATCGAGGTGCCCGGCGCCAGCAGGTCGACCTTGCGGGCGGCGGCCGAGCCGTTGGTGAACGGCGCGATCGTGTCGTCGGCCGTGGTCACCGTCTGGTTCGTGGTCGACGCGCCGACCGCCACGACGAACGGGTCCATCGCCGGGTTGGTCAGCGCGGCCGTGGCGGCGCCGTCGTTGCCGGCCGCGATGACCACCACGATGCCGGCCTGCCAGGCCTGTTCGACGGCGTACATCAGCGGATCGACGGTGGAGGCCGACATCCCGGCGGTACCGTAGCTCAGGTTGAGGACCCGGATCGGGTTCGCCGGGTCGTAGTCGCGGTTGGCGACCACCCAGTCGATCGCCGCGATCATCTGCGACACGTCCGCCGCGCCGGTCGCGGTGCCGACCTTGACCGACGTCACCTTGGCCCGCGGCGCCAGGCCCTCGGTGCCGGCGGCGGTGTCGTTGCCGACCATGATGCCGGCCATGTGCGTGCCGTGGCCGAACGTGTCGAGGTAGCGCAGCTGGCTCGACTGCGACTCGAACGACAGGTCGGGGCCGTTGACCACCTGCCCGGCGGGCAGCCCGGTGACCGGCGCGATGCCGGTGTCGACCAGCGCGATGCCGACGCCCTGCCCGGTCAGCGCCGCGGCCGGCCCGGCGTCGGCCCGCACGATCGAGCGGACGCTCCGCACCGTCGTGCCGGCCCCGGCCGGCCACTCGTCGGCGAGAAAGCCGGCGCCGCCGCCGGCCGCGGCGACCGCTTCCGCGCCGGCCGCGGCGACCGGGTCCGTACCGGCCACGGCCGCCGGGTCCGTACCGGCCACGGCCGCCGGGTCCGTGCCGGCCGGCACGGCCGTCGCCGTCCCGCCCGGGGCGAGCAGCCCGGCCGCCACCGCGGCCGCCAGGGCGCCGGCCGTCAGAGGTTTCCTCATGCACATCTCCCCATCCATGGAGCACGGACGCCCTTCCAGCGCACGTCCGAGTCACCACGATGGGCCGCCTGTCACCGAAAGTCACTGGTCCGTGACGACTTCGCGCCGAACGCCCGACAGGCGCTGTCGTCGCTTCGGCGGCGGTACCGTCGAAGCGCCCGACACCCCTCACCCTCGGCGCCCTGTTCGCTGCTCCGGATCCCCCGCCGGCCGCCCTGGCTTCCCTCCCGGGCGCCACCCGGGCCGGGACCGCCGTTGCCCACCGCCGTCGCCCACCGCCGGGAGCAGCTCGTCGAGCCGGGCTCCGCACCGGACTTTTCCGACATTTCACGATAATTGATGATCCTGAGCGCGGGCGGCCGGCGCGGCTCAACGCCCCGGGCCGGCATCACGTCCCACACGTCGGTCGCCGCACGCCGCGCAGCCCAGCGCAGCGACCGGAAGTCTCCGCGATCATGCGCAACTGGCACCGACACCCTCGGTTTTTCATGATCACGGAGTGCTGATGTACTCCCGTGTACCAGAAGTCTCCGGGATCATGGCAAACCCGTGGCGCGGCCACCGCGAGCAGCATGATCACGGAGACATACGTCCGCCCCGGGCTGCGCCGATCGGATATTCCGCCCGACGGGCAAAATATACGAAATGTCCGCCCTGGCGCGCCGCCCTGGCGCGCCACCCTGGCGCGCCAGCCTGGCGCGCCACCCTGGCGCGCCACCCTGGCGCGCCACCCTGGCGCGCCACCCTGGCGCGCCACCCTGGCGCGCCACCCTGGCGCGCCACCCTGGCGCTGCGCGCCAAGGGACGTCATAGCTGGCGGCCGCGTGGGCGACAAATGCGAAATGTCGGATAAATCCGGGCACGAAGTGTCTGGATTTATCCGGATGAAACGGGCCGGCCGGGGGCGGGCCTCAGTAGCGGGCCTCAGTAGTCGGCCAGGCAATGCAGGGCCTCTTCGAGGAGGGGTAGCAGGGGCACGGGCGGGTCGGACTGCAGCCAGCGGTAGGTCGCCGCGTCGCAGGCCGCCGCCACGGCGCCGCCGATCACGTCCGGGAACAGGGAGGACGGGGGCAGGCGGAGGCGGTCGGCGATCGCCGAGGACAGTGCGCGCTGCATGGCGGCGCGGACGCGCAGGTACTCGCCCTGCATCGCCGGGGTGGAGAACACCAGGCGCAGGCCCTCGATCCAGACGCGGTCCGGGACGTGCTCGGGGACGGCGCCGCCGGCGAGCTCGGTCAGCATCGTCGCCGTGATCGCGTCGCGCAGCGGCTCGGCCGGTGGGCGGGCGCGCAGCGCCTCGCCGGCCCGTTGCGCGCGGTCCACGGCGAGGGCGCAGATCGCCTCGGCCTTGCTCGAGAAGTAGTTGTTGAAGGTCCGGGGTGACACGCCTACCTCGGCCGCGATGTCCTCGACCAGCACGCCCTCGAAGCCGCGCTCGACGGTCAGGCGCAGGGCGGCGAGGGCCAGTGCGCGCCGGGTCGCCTGCTTCTTGCGCTCGCGCAGGCCCGGTTCCATGCCTCAAGCGTAACGATACATGCGCGTCACGCAAGGTTTCGGATCACGCAACAAAGGATATGCCTTAAGATCCGCAGTCGTACCGCCGATGAGCCCATGGATTCGAGTGCGCTTGGGGGTGAGCATGCAGACGCTCGCCCGTCCCGTGCGCGACTGGCTCTGGATGGTGCTGCTCGGCGTCGGGACCGCCGCGACCGTGCTGTTCACGCTGGGCCTGCTGTCCGAGGCCGTCGTCTTCCCGCTGATGGGCGGGCTGTCGGTGCTGTGCTGGGCGCTGGGGCCCCGGCTGCACGACATCCGGCCGCGCCGGCCGTGGTGGCTGCTGTCCGCCGCCGGGTTCTTCTTCCTGACCGGCGTGGTCGTGCGCGGGCTGCTGGCGGACCGGCCGTATCCGCTGGCGCAGCTCGGCGACGCGTTCTCGGTATGCGGGTTCGGGTTCTTCATCGCCGCGATGCTCACGTTCCTCAACCGGTGGGGCATGGACCGGCGCGCGCTGCTGGACGGGCTCATCGTCTGCATCGGCGCGGCGATCGCCTCGACGCTGCTGTTCGTGCTGCCGGCCACCGCGATCGCCGGGCGGCCGCTGCTGGTCAGTGTGCTGGCCGGGCTGTACCCGCTGCTCGACGTCGTGGTCGTGCTGCTCGGGGTGAACCTGGCGTTCACCACCGCCGTGCGCCAGCCCGCGTTCGTGCTGCTCGGCGGGATGATGGTGCTGATCTTCGCGGGCGACCTCGGCTACGCCGTCATCGGCCGGGGCGGTGACGTCAACGGGCCGCGGCTGATGACGCTGCCGTTCCTGCTCGCCTTCACGCTCGGCGGGGCGGCGCCGCTGCACCCCAGCGCGCGGGCGCTCGGCCGGGCCACCCCGCTGCCGATCCAGGCCTGGTCGCCGGCCCGGATGGCGGTCATCGGGCCGGCCGTCGCCGTGCCGTTTCTGCTCGAGGTACTGCTCAATCATCAGTCGCCGCTGGCACGCTGGATCCTCGGGGTGGGCGGCGCCGCCATCGTCGCCCTGCTGCTCGTGCGCGCCTCCGACGCGGTGCAGAGCCACGCCGCGGCACAGCGGCGCTTCGAGCACCAGGCGACCCACGACCCGCTGACCGGCCTGCCCAACCGGCGCATGCTCGCGCTCATGGTCGAGCGGCGCCTCAGCGAGTCCGGGCCCGGCGACGTGTGGATGTTCTACCTCGACCTCGACGGGTTCAAGCTGGTCAACGACTCCTGGGGGCACCCGGTCGGGGACCGGCTCATCACCGAGGTCGGCGGCCGGCTGCGCCACGCGCTGCCCGCGCAGGCCACGGTCGCGCGGGTCGGCGGCGACGAGTTCGTGATCGTGCAGCGGTGCACCGAGCCGGAGGCGATGGCGGCCGCGCGGCGGATCATGGAGTGCGTCGAGCGGCCGCTGCTGCTCGACGGGGCCGAGGGCGCCACCGCGGAGGTCGTCGTCGGCGCGTCGATGGGCATCGTGCGGGCCGAGCGGCACGACACCGCCGAGGCGCTCATGCGCGACGCGGACACAGCGATGTACCGCGCCAAGGAAGAGGGCCGCAACCGCTGGACCGTCTTCGACGCCTCGATGCGCGACGCCGTGCGCGAGCGGGTCGAGATCGAGGTGGCGCTGCGCGCGGCGGTCGCGCAGGAGCAGCTCTCGATCGAGTACCAGCCGATCGTGGACCTGACCACCGACCGGCCGGCGGGCGCGGAGGCGCTCGTGCGCTGGCAGCATCCGGTGCGCGGGTGGATCGGGCCGAACATGTTCATCGCCGTCGCCGAGGACGCCAACCTCATCTCCGCGCTCGGCGCCTGGGTGCTGCGCGAGTCGGTGCGCCAGCTGGCCCGCTGGCGCGCCGCCGGGGTGGTCGACGAGGACTTCTGGATGTCGGTGAACGTCTCGCCGCGCCAGCTCGGCGACGCCGGGTTCGCCGACCGGCTCGCCGTGACCCTCGCCCAGGCCGGGGTGCCGGCCGGGAACCTGGTGCTGGAGATCACCGAGTCGGTGATGGTCGAGGGCGGCGAGCTCACCGAGCGGCTCCTGCGGCGGCTGCGGGACATGGGCGTGCGCATCTCCGTCGACGACTTCGGCACCGGCTTCTCCGCCCTGGGGTACCTCCGCCGCCATCCGGTCACCGGCGTGAAGATCGACCAGTCGTTCGTCGGCGGACTCGGCGGCTGCGTCGAGGACGAGGAGATCGTGCGGGCCGTCGTCGCCATGAGCAGCGCGCTCGGCCTGAGCGTCGTGGCCGAGGGCGTGGAGACCACCGCCCAGCGCGATGTCCTCGCCGCGCTCGGGGTGCCGCTGGCCCAGGGCTGGCTGTGGGGCCGGGCGGTGCCGCCGGACATCTTCGCGGCGGCGTGGGCCGTGCCCGTCCCTCATTGGTGATCACTCACCCTTTCCATCCGTTGCGGGGCCAACGCGTTGCCGTGCCGCGCTGGCCCAGGCGCAGGCGACCAAGCCGCCCCTGCCGGCCACGGACTCCCTGCAGGCCCTGGCCGCAGACCCGCCCCGGCTGCGGCACGCCGAGACGACCAGCCCACGCGACCGCAAACGCCACCCAGGAGATCTGGCGGCGGAAGGTCGCCAGCTATTCCGGCAGGGTCGCCAGACGCTCTTCAACGCCTAGCGCGCCTCAAGGCGGACATGGCATTGGCCAGCGTATATCGGTGGGTCGATGGGCGGGGTGGGTCAGAGCGGGCGGATGCCGTTGGCCAGGATGGCGAGCAGGCGGTCGGCGCGGCCCGGGCTCGGGGCTCGCTGGGCCGCCCAGGCGATGCCGGTCGCGTGGGCGAACAGGTCTGACGCCTCGATGTCCGCGGCGACGGTGCCGGCGGTCTGGGCGCGGACGAGCAGTTGTGCGGCCGCGTCCCGCATCTGTTTGCAGGAGGCGTAGAGCGGCGAGTCGCTGTCGCGCATCGTGGCCATCACCGGGTCGGGCAGTCCGCGGTACATCTGAACGTACGTCAGGAACTCCCGCAGCCAGTCCAGCAGTGCGGTGTCGGTCGGTGTGGCGGTCATGAGCCGCTCGGCGGTGGCGGTGAGCCCCTCCAGGCGCTCGTGCAGCACCGCCTCCAGCAGCGCGTCGCGGGTCGGGAAGTTGCGGTACATGGTGGCGTTGCCCACACCTGAGTCCCGGGCGATCGCGTCGAGTGGGACGTCGATCCCCTGTGCGCTGAAGACGCGGTGGGCGGCTTCGACGAGCCGCTCGCGGTTGCGGCGGGCGTCGGAGCGCCGCGGCCCGCCGGTCGTCGTGGCTGCGCCCATCTCGCTCCTCGAACTTGCGTACTCGACAACTGGGGAGTCTCCCCAATACTGTACCGTACGTAAGTGGGGAAGCTCCCCAGTTGCTGGTACGTACGTCATTGTCGAGTACGGAGGGCGAACATGGCCGAGCGGATAGCGGTACCAGAGACATCGACCGGACGAAGCGAGGTCAAAGCCGGCGGGGGCGCCATCGCACTATTCGTCATCGTCGGCTTCCAGCTGATGGTGATCGTCGACGGCACGATCGTGAACGTCGCCCTGCCGGCGATCCAGCACAGCCTCGGCTTCACTGTCACCGGCCTGTCCTGGGTCGTCAACGCCTACGTCCTCGCCGTCGGCGGCCTGCTCCTGCTGGGTGGCCGGGCCGGTGACGTGTTCGGCCGGCGCCGGATCTTCGTCGTCGGTGTCGCGCTGTTCACCGCGAGTTCCCTGGTCGCCGGCCTCGCCACGACGCCCGGGTGGCTGATCGCCGCGCGGGCCGTGCAGGGCGTCGGGGCGGCGCTGGCCGGGCCCAGCACCCTGGCGCTGATCGCCAACAACTTCGCCGAGGGCCCCGAGCGGCACCGGGCGCTGGGCGCGTTCTCCGCGGCGGCCGGCGGCGGCGGATCGCTCGGCATCATCGCCGGCGGCATGCTGACCGAGTGGGCGTCCTGGCGCTGGGTGATGTTCGTCAACGTCCCGGTCGGCCTCGCGGTGCTGCTGCTCACGCCGCGGCACGTGCGCGAGTCCGAGCGGCACCCCGGGCGCTTCGACGTCGCGGGCGCACTGACCTCAGGTGTCGCGCTGACCGCGCTGGCCTACGGCTGCGTGCGCGGAGCCGGAGAAGGCTGGGGCGACCGGTGGAGCATCACCGCCTTCGCCGCCGCCGCGCTGCTGCTGCTCGCCTTCGTTGCCGTGGAGCGGCGCGCCGCGGCCCCGATCGTGCCGTTCAGCCTGCTGTCGCAGCGCAACCGGACGGCCGCGTACGTGAACATGCTCGTGATCAGCGGGGCCATGATCGGCGTGTTCTACTTCCTGACCCTGTTCCTACAGGAGACGCTGCGGTTCTCCGCCCTGGAGACCGGGTTCGCCTTCCTCACCATGACGGTGCCGCTGTTCGCCACCGCCCGCATCGCCGCGGCCCTGCTGGCCCGGACCGGGGCGAAGCCCGTCACCGTCGTCGGTACCGCGCTGATCACCGCCGGCATAGCATGGCTCTCATTTCTGGACGCCGGCAGCGGCTTCGCCGGCGGGGTGCTCGGGCCGCTGGTGCTCATCGGCGCCGGCATCGGGCTCACCTTCATGCCGCTCAACAGCATCATCCTGGCCAACACGCCGCCGAAACACACCGGCGCCGCATCCGGGCTGCTCCAGGCGATGCAGCGGGTCGGCGCCTCGGTCGGCCTCGCCGTGCTGGTCGCGATCGCGGCGCAAGCGGACGGCCAGGCCGAGCAGGCCGCCCGGGCGTACCAGGCGTCCACGGTGCTCGTCGGCATCGCGCTGTGCATCGCCCTCTTCGTGATCACCCGGCCCGCCCGCAGCGATGACGAGACGACGCGCACCCCTACGCAGTGAGGCGGGCCACGTAGCGCTTCTGCCACGGTGTCTCGACAGCGTGCCGGTCGTAGCGGCCGTGAAGATTGCACCGCCCGCAATCCGAACAACATTCACAGAGAAGGCAGTATGAAGCGCCCGTCGCGGTGGGCGAACCCGCCGCCCTTCGGTCAGACTGACGGGATGACGGAAACGATCACCCGGGAAGACGCGTACCTCTGGCTGGAAGACGTCGAAGGCGAGCGGGCACTGGCCTGGGTCCGCGAGCGCAACGCGGAGACCGCCGCCGCCCTGACCGGCAATGATCGCTTCACCGAGCTGTGCGACGGGCTGCGCGCCGTCCTCGACGCCGACGACCGCATCCCGATGATCGCCTGGCACGGCGAGCGCGTCTACAACCTGTGGAAGGACGCCGAGCACCCGCGCGGGCTGTGGCGGCGCACCACCCTCGAGGACTACCGCAGCCCGGAGCCGGCCTGGCAGACCGTGCTCGACCTCGACGCGCTCGCCACCGCCGAGGGCGAGAACTGGGTGTGGCAGGGGGTGACGTTCCTGCGCACCGGCCCGCTCGCCGGCGAGCGCCGCTGCCTGATCGCGCTGTCGCGGGGCGGCGCCGACGCGTCCGTGGTGCGCGAGTTCGACGTCGACACGCGCTCGTTCCTCGCCGACGGGTTCACCCTGCCCGAGGCGAAGAGCGACGTGAGCTGGATCGACGAGGACCGCATCTTCGTCGGTACCGACCTCGGCCCCGGCACGATGACCTCGTCGGGCTATCCGCGGCAGGTGCGGGTCTGGCGGCGCGGCACGGCGCTGGCCGACGCACCGGTGATTTTCACCGGTACCGAGAGCGACGTGTCGGTGCGCGCCTCGACCGACCCCAGCGCCGAGGGCGAGCGGGCGATCGTCCGCCGCTCGCTGGACTTCTTCCACGCCGAGCGGCACGTCTACGCCGGCGGCGAGCTCACCCGGATCGACGTGCCCGACGACGCCGGGGTGGACGTGCACCGCGAGTGGCTGCTCATCCGTATTCGCACCGACTGGCACGTCGGGGGTACCACCCATCCGGCCGGCACCCTGCTCATCGCCCGGCTGGAGGAGTACCTGGCCGGCGGCCGGGACCTGACGGTGCTGTTCAGCCCCGACCCGCACACGTCGCTGTCGTACACCGACTGGACCCGCACCGGCCTGATCCTGGTGCTGCTCGCCGACGTGCGGAGCCGGCTCGAGCTGCTGCGGTACGACGGCGGCGAGTGGCACCGCACGGTGCTGGGCAGCGAGCTTGGCCAGACCGACGTGTGGGACACCAACGCCGACGCCGACGAGCAGTACCTGCTGCAGTCCAGCGGCTTCACCCTGCCGCCGACGCTGCGCCACGGCGTGCTCGGCGGCGGCGCGCCGCAGACCCTCAAGCAGGGCCCGGCGTACTTCGCCGCCGACGGGATCACCACCCGGCAGTTCTTCGCCACGTCGGCGGACGGCACGCAGGTGCCCTACTTCGTCGTTAGCCGGCCGGACGCCGGCCCCGGCCCCACCCTGCTGTCCGGGTACGGCGGCTTCGAAGTGTCGCGCGTCCCGGCGTACAACCCCATCATCGGCCTCGGCTGGCTGGCCCGCGGCGGCACGTATGTCGTCGCCAACATCCGCGGCGGGGGCGAGTACGGCCCGGCCTGGCACCGCTCGGCGCTGCGGGAGAAGCGGCCGCGGGCCTACGAGGACTTCGCCGCGGTCGCCGCCGACCTGGTCGAGCGGGGCATCACCACCCGCGACCAGCTGGGCATCGAGGGCGGCTCCAACGGCGGGCTGCTCATGGGCGTGATGCTGACCCGCTACCCCGACCTGTTCGGCGCCATCGTGTGCGCGGTGCCGCTGCTGGACATGCGCCGCTACCACCTGCTGCTGGCCGGGGCGTCGTGGATGGCCGAATACGGCGACCCCGACAACCCGGACGACTGGGCCTACCTGTCGCTGTTCTCGCCCTACCAGAACGTGCGCGACGGCGTGCCCTACCCGCCCACCCTCATCACCACCTCGACCCGCGACGACCGGGTCCACCCCGGCCACGCCCGCAAGATGGTGGCCCGGCTGCGCGAGCACGGCAAGGACGTCACCTACTACGAGAACATCGAGGGCGGCCACGGCGGCGCGGCCGACAACGCCCAGCTGGCCTACAAGTGGGCGCTGGCCTTCGAGTTCCTGTGGCGGACCCTGTCAGGCGACCGCTAGGGCCACGCGCTCCTCGGCGGCGACGTGCCGGCGGGTGGTGCGGCGGTAGCGGTACACCTGGACCGCGCCGACGCCCCACAGCACATACTGCACCGCGAACGCCCACCGGAAGGCGCCGAGCGACGGATGCTCGGCGCCCGGCGCGGTCTGCAGGTCCAGCAGCACCCCGACGGTGACCGTGAGCAGGATCGAGGCCACGAAGCTGCCGACGTTGACGATCCCCGTCGCCCCGCCGATGCGGTTGGCGGGGTTGTAGGAGCGCGCGTAGTCGAACCCGATCATCGAGCCGGGCCCGTTGATGGTGAGCACCAGCACGAGCCCGATCAGCAGCCACAGCGGCGCCCGGCCCGGCCACAGCAGCACCACGGTCCAGGCCAGCGCCGAGGCGCCGACGATGCTCAGGACGAGGTTGGAGCGGTGGTACGGCAGCCGCCCGCAGAAGTGCCCGACCACCGGCCCGAGGACCAGGCCGCCGACGGTCAGCAGGGACAGCAGCAGCGCCGCCGTGTCGGGCGCGAGCCCCTCCCCCTGTGTCAGGAACGGGTAGCCCCACAGCAGCGCGAACACGCCGCCGGAGAACCCGGTCACGAAGTGCGTCCACAGCCCCAGCCGGGTGCCCGGGTGCGCCCACGACGTGCGCAGGCCGAGCTCCCGCCGCAGGCTCGGCGCGGGCACGCCGTCCGCCTTCGGCGGATCGCGCAGCACCGCCACCACCATCAGCACCGCGACCGCGCCCAGCCCCGCCGCGGCGACGAACGTCACCGTCCAGCCGGCGTGGCGCAGCAGGAGCACGAGTGGTACCGCCGAGGAAAGCGCACCCAGCTGGCCCACCATTCCGGTCAGCTGGACCATGAGCGGATTGCGCCGGGGCGGGAACCACAGCGCGACGATGCGCAGCACACTGATGAACGTCATCGCGTCACCCACACCGATGAGCACGCGCGCGGCGATCGCGGTGCCGATGTCCCCGGCGAAGGCGAAGACCAGCTGCCCGGCGAGCATCAGCACCCCGCCGGCGGCCAGCAGCCGGCGCGAACCGAACCGGTCGAGCAGCACGCCGACCGGGATCTGCATGCCGGCGTACACCGCCAGCTGCGCCACGGACAGGATCGACAGCAGCGCGGTGCCCACACCCAGGCGCTCGGCGGCGGAAACCCCGGCCACGCCGAGGGAGGAACGGTGGAAGACGGCGACAATGTACGCGAGGAGCCCGACGCTCCACATGAGGTAGCGGCGCATAGCAACCTCGACGCTATCGGTCCGCGACCCGATCACGACGATTATGTGACGCCCTCAACTGTGGGTTTGCAGACACCGCCTACGCTGTCGGGGTCTGCTTTGCCGTTTTGAGGACAGTCATGACCGACCTGACCGCCCTGACCGACCGGCCCATCGCCTGGGAGCACTCCGGCGACGGCGAGTTCCCGTACCACGCCGAGATCGACGGCCGGACGCTCACCGTGCGGGTCAACGACTTCCCGGCCGAGCCGCTCTACACCCTCATCGTCGACGGCGCGGAGCTCGCCGACCTCGACGACTGGCCGTCGACGTGGCGCCGCCCGCCCATCCCGAACCACCTGCTCGACCTGATCGCCCGCCCGGTGACCACCACCCTGCTGTGGACCTGGGCCCGCCGCATCTGCGGCGTGACCACCGAGCACGCCGCCGAGGTCGCCGCGTTGCTGGGCCTGCCCGCCCCGACCCAGGACGAGTTCGGCCGCCTCTTCGTGCACCCGAGCCCGCCCGGCACGGCCTGGCTGCAGCTGTCCATGAACGACCGCGCCGGCCTGGCCTCGGTCGAGATCCGCTTCACCGAGCCCGCCCTGACCCGCGCCGACCTGGACGCCTGCTTCGGCGCGAGCCAGAATGTGCCCCGCGTGCACTGGGACTCCCCGTACCTGACCGCCCACCGCGTCGCCGTCGCCGACGCCCCGTTGACCTGCACCCTCTTCGCGAAGTTCCACGAGGACCCGCACCCGGAAACCCGCTCCTTCGAAATCCTCCTGCGCCGCGACCACCACTGACTCGTTACTGCGTTGCCACAATGCGCAACATCGGCCGCCGGCGGGGCGGTGCCCGGCGCGGAGCGACCGCGGTGCCCGGCGCGGAGCGACCATGGTGCCGGGCGCCACGGACCTGCACCGGCACGCCGGCACACCGCCGACGCCGGCCGCCGGCGGGCATGGCGGCCAAATGGTGCCCGGCCTGCGCGTCCCGACGCGCCGGGCGGGGCGCGGTCAGCGATCTGGCCGCCATCGCCATCGATCCGAGGCCACTCACATGGCGATCCTTGGCCCGCCGCCGGTGCCGTACCACCGGTAAGCTGACGGCCGATGCCGGAAACCCGCCAAGCTTCCCTGCCGCCCGCGACGCTCTGGGTGGCGACGTCTCATGGCGGGGGCTGGATCCCGCACGGCTTCCACCTCCACACCCACTCGCACGCCCACGGGCAGCTGGTGTACGCGGCCGCCGGCGCCCTGGCCACCACGACCGAACGCGGGACCTGGGTCGCCCCGGCCAACCGGGTGACGTGGACGCCGCCGGGGTTCGGCCACTCCCACCGCTTCTACGGCAGGACCGACGCCCGCCTCGTCGCCGTCCCCGCCGACCTCTGCGACGCGCTCGTGGCGCACCCCAGCGTGTTCGCGGTGAGCCCCTTGCTGCGCGAGGCCCTCCTGGCCCTGACCGATCGGCCGGAGACCCGGCCCGGCGCCTACGAACGGCTCCGCGCGGTGGTGATCGACGAACTCGCCGAGACCCCCGAGCAGTCCCTGCACCTGCCCGAGCCCCGCGACGACCGGCTGCGTGCCGTCACCGATCTCCTGCACGCCGATCCCGGCCGGGCCGCGACCCTGGCCGAGCTGGGACGAGCCGCGGGGGCGAGCGAGCGCACCCTCAGCCGCCTGTTCCACAGCGAGCTCGGCATGAGCTTCCACCGCTGGCGCACGATCCTGCGCATCCACCACGCCCTGGTCCATCTCGCCGACGGGCGGTCCGTCACCGAAACCGCGACGGAGTGCGGGTGGTCGAACCCCTCCAGCTTCATCGACGCGTTCACCGAGGTCGTCGGGCAGACGCCGGGTCGGTACCAAGCAGACTCGAGGTAGCCCGGGAAGTTGGCGGCTTTTCGGCATTCGGTGGCCGTTCACCGGTTGGCGGTATCCGCTGCCGAGGCCACAGTGGTGCTCGTCCACGCACTGGCCGCTTGCTTCAGGGAGGCACGGAAGTCCATGAATACCGCCGTCGTTATCGTGGGGGCCGGGGTCGCCGGCCTCACCCTCGGCAATTTCCTGCAGCGCAACGGCATCGGCTGCATCATGCTGGAAAAGCACAGCCGGGAGTACGTCGAGCAGCGGCAACGGGCCGGGACCATCGACAGCCGCGGTGTGCGCATGTTTCGCGAGTGGGGGCTCGAAGCGGTGGTGGAGGGTGACCCCATCCCGCAGGCGGAAGGCGGCTTCTTCATCGACGGAGCAGAGCTCCCGGTCGAGTTCGAGGACGACGACAACAGCGACAGTCGCTTCTGCCCCCAGCAGGTCCTCGTCCGCAACCTCACGGACGTGTTCCTGCGCGGCGGCGGAGACCTGCGCTTCGAGGCCGTCGACGTTTCCCTGGAAGGCGTCGACGGCGAGCGTCCCGTGGTGCGCTATCGCGACGCCGCCGGTTCGACGACGGTCATCGGTTGCGACTTCGTCGCCGGGTGCGACGGCGACCGGGGCGTCAGCCGGGCGACCATCCCCGCCGGCGCCCTGACGCGGTACGCCCACGAGTACGGCTATGCCTGGCTGAGCGTCCTGGCCGAGGTACCGGCGAATCCCTCCGGCATGGCGATCCACTCTCGCGGGCTCGCCGGCGTGATCCCCCGCGGCGCGACCGCCAGTCGCCTCTACCTGCAGATCCCGCTCGACGACACCGTCGCGCAGTGGCCGGACGAGCGCATCTGGCGCGAACTGGACGCTCGGTTCGGCACGCCGGTGGCGACCGGCCGGATCATCGACAAGCAACTCGTGCCGCTGCGGAGCGTGGTGTACAGCCCGATGAGCTACGGCCGGCTGTACCTGCTCGGCGATGCGGCACACATCGTCCCCCCGATGAGCGCGAAAGGCATCCACCTGGCCCTGTACGACGCCGAGGTGTTCGCCCGGGCCGTCATCCAGCGGATCCAGAAGGACGATGCGAGCCTGCTCGACAGCTACTCCGAGACCTGTCTGCGCCACATCTGGAACTATCAGGCGTTCGCCGCCTGGATCACCGAGGTCATGCACAATGCCGGCGATGCCTCCTACGCGGGAGAGTTCCGCAAGCAGATCGCCCGGGCGGAACTGCAGCGGCAGTGGACCTCCCCGGCGGCGAACCGCCTGTTCGGCGAGCTCACCGCCGGCGTGAACTAAGCACGGCCTTGATCGGGGCGGTCTTCGCGGCCGCCTCGGCGACCTCGGCGTCCGGGTCGCTGTCCCAGACGATGCCGCCGCCGGCCCACAGGTGGGCGCGGCCGTCGGCGACGGCGACCGTCCGGATGGTCAGGCCCAGGTCGACCTCGACGTGGCCGTCCGGGCCGTGGCCGAGCCAGCCGCAGGCGCCCATGCTCGGGCCGCGGCCGACCGGTTCGAGCCGGGTGGCCACGTCGATCGCGGCGAGCTTCGGGGCACCGGTCACCGAGCCGCCGGGCCAGACCGCGCCGAGCAGCTCGGCCAGCCCGACGCCCGGGGCGAGCCGGGCGCTGACCGTCGACTCGGCCTGCCACAGGCCGGACCAGCGGCGGATCGCGAACAGTTCCTCGACGCGCACCGAGCCGACCTGGGCCACCCGGCCCAGGTCGTTGCGCTCCAGGTCGACGATCATGACGTGCTCGGCGCGCTCCTTCGCCGAGGCGAGCAGGTCGGCGCGGCCGGCCGGGGTGGCGGGGCGGGTGCCCTTGATCGGGCGGGTGACGGCGCGGCCGCCGGCCACGGCCACCAGGGTCTCCGGGGAGGCCGAGGCGACCCACCAGCGCTCGCCGCGCAGCACGCCGCCGTAGCGGGCGCCGGGCAGCGCGGCGACGCGAGCCAGGGCGGGGGCGGGGTCGCCGGCGAACGGGGCGGCGGCGTGGCCGACGAGGTTCACCACGTAGACGTCGCCGCGGGCGATGGCGGCACGCACCTCCTCGACCGCGGCGGCGTGCTCCCCGGGAGTCCAGCTCGGCGTCCAGTCTCCGGCGGGGCCCGAAGCAGGGCCGGCGCCAGGTGTCCGATTCCCGACAGTTCCGACAGCTCCGGATGGCCGAGAACCCCCGGACGGGTGGGCAGTTTCGTCGTGGGCATAGGCGATGGCGACGAGATCGGGCACGGACGGGGCCGGGGATGACGTCACGGAGGGTGGCGACAGTAGCACCGCGATCCCACAGACGGAGGAGTCTGTCACCCTCCGTGTTGCCCCGAGGTCACTCACCGGTACTCCGTGTGATGCCGCGAAGGCACTCAGCAAGAACAGAGGGTCACCACCGTCACCAACCCGCCACTCGATGCGGGAGCGTTCCCAGACGCTCCCGCGACAAGCGGCGGGTAGCCCGGGCGGGTGAAGATCCACAGTCTCGGGCCAGTACCCGACGACCGGTCCTAGTGTGCTCATACGAAGGGTGGATTATCCCCAAAATGTGTCGTCACATGTTCGGAATAGTGTCGTTGGCCGTAGTAGCGTGCATCACTGGTCAAGTGAACAACCACACAGACCTCAACTGAATCTCTCAATCGGAGACCCCCGATGCTCTGCCAGCACCAGCCAGCCTGTCCAACCGCCGCCGACGTCGACCGTGAGGCCGCCCGGATCACCCACAGCCACCCTGAGCAGGGCTGGAGCCTCCTATGCAACGGTGTGATCGTCTTCGAGGACACCGGCGAACTGCTCCCGGACTGCAGCGTGATCGAACCGCACCGGGGGCCGGCGCCACACACGCTCGTCGGTGCGGCGTAGCGTAACGCTGTGTAGTTAACCCGCCGTCACTCTTCGTAAGCAGAGGCCGGTGGGCACGAGCAGACCAGGTTACGGTCGCCGTAACTGTCGTCGATCCGGCGGACCGGCGGCCAGTACTTCGCCTCGCGGGCCGACGCGCTCGGGAAGGCCGCCACCGACCGCGGGTAGGCGTGCTCCCACTCGTCGGCCGTCACGACCGCCGCCGTGTGCGGCGCGTTGACGAGCGGGTTGTCGCCGGCGGGCCACTCGCCCGCCGCGACCCGGTCGATCTCCCCCTTGATCGCGATCATCGCGTCGCAGAAGCGGTCCAGTTCGCCCAGGTCCTCGCTCTCCGTCGGCTCGACCATGAGGGTGCCGGTGACCGGGAACGACATCGTCGGGGCGTGGAAGCCGTAGTCGATGAGCCGCTTGGCCACGTCGGCCACCGTCACGCCGGTCGCCTTGGTCATCCCCCGCAGGTCGAGGATGCACTCGTGGGCCACCAGGTCGTCGGCGCCGGTGTAGAGCACCGGGTAGTGCTCCCGCAGCCGGGCCGCCACGTAGTTCGCCGCCAGCACCGCGATCGCGGTCGCCTTGGTCAGCCCGTCCGGGCCCATCAGCCGCAGGTACGCCCAAGGAATCGGCAGGATCCCGGCGGAGCCCCACGGTGCCGCCGACACCGGGCCGACCGCGGCGTCGGTGGTCAGGAACGGATGCGACGGCAGGTACTTCGCCAGGTGCGCGCGCACCGCCACCGGCCCGACGCCGGGCCCGCCCCCGCCGTGCGGGATGCAGAAGGTCTTGTGCAGGTTGAGGTGCGACACGTCGGCGCCGAACTTGCCGGGCTTGGCGTAGCCGAGCAGCGCGTTGAGGTTGGCGCCGTCGACGTAGACCTGCCCGCCCGCCTCGTGCACCTTGGCGCACAGGTCGGCGATGGCGGTCTCGTACACCCCATGGGTCGACGGGTAGGTCACCATGATCGCGGCGAGCCGGTCGCGATGCTGCTCGATCTTCCGCTCGAGGTCACCCAGGTCGACGTTGCCGAGCTCGTCGCAGGCCACCACCGCGACCCGCAGGCCGGCCATGACGGCACTGGCCGCGTTGGTGCCGTGGGCGCTGGACGGGATGAGGCACATGTCCCGCTGCGCGTTGCCGTGATCGAGGTGGTACGCCCGGATCGCGAGCAACCCGGCCAGCTCGCCCTGCGATCCGGCGTTGGGCTGCAGGCTCACCGCGTCGTAGCCGGTCACCTCGGCCAGCCAGCGCTCCAGGTCGCCGATCAGGCGGCGGTACCCCTGGGTCTGCGACGCGGGCGCGAACGGGTGCATGTTGGCGAACTCGGGCCAGGTGATCGGCTCCATCTCCGCCGTCGCGTTGAGCTTCATCGTGCACGAACCGAGCGGGATCATGCCGCGGTCGAGCGCGTAGTCCTTGTCGGAGAGCTTGCGAAGATACCGCAGCATCGCGGTTTCCGAACGGTGGCTCGAGAAGACCGGATGGGTCAGGTACGCCGAGGCGCGGCGCAGCTCGGCCGGCATGACGTCGGTGGTGTCGAGCTCGGTGACGTCGACGTGCGAGAGCCCGAACGCGGCGAGCACGTCGCGCACGTGGCCGAACGTGGTCGTCTCGTCGCAGGCGATGCCGACCCGGTCGGCGTCGACCCGGCGCAGGTTGATCCCGCGCGCGGCGGCCGCCTCGACGATCTGTCCGGCCTGGCCCGGTACCACCGCGGTGACGGTGTCGAAGAACGCCCGGTGCTCGGCGGTGACCCCGCCGGAGCGCAGCCCCGCAGCGAGCCGGACGGCCATGTCGTGGGTGCGGGCGGCGATCGCGCGCAGCCCCTCCGGCCCGTGGTACACCGCATACATGCTCGCGACCACGGCGAGCAGGACCTGGGCGGTGCAGATGTTGCTGGTCGCCTTCTCCCGGCGGATGTGCTGCTCGCGGGTCTGCAGGGCGAGCCGGTAGGCGGGCGCGCCCCCGGCGTCGCGCGACACGCCGACGAGCCGGCCCGGCAGCGTGCGCTCCAGCCCCGCCCGGACCGAGATGTAGCCGGCGTGCGGCCCGCCGAAGCCCATCGGCACCCCGAAGCGCTGCGCGCTGCCCACGGCGACGTCGGCGCCGATCGCACCCGGCTCGCGGAGCACGCACAGCGCCAGTAGGTCGGCCGCGACGGTCACGATCGCCCCGCGCTCGTGGGCCCGCGCGACGAGCGCCTCGTGGTCGCGCACCGCGCCGGACGCCCCCGGATACTGCAGGTGCAGCCCGAAGAACTCCTCCGGCAGCTCCTCCACGGCCACGTCGACCACGCGCACCTCGATGCCGAGCGGCAGCGCCCGGGTCCGGATCACCGCGAGGGTCTGCGGCAGCGCGTCGGCGTCAACGACGTACACGTCGGACTTGACCTTCGACGAACGCCGCGCCAGCGTCATCGCCTCGGCCGCCGCGGTCGCCTCGTCGAGCAGCGACGCCCCGGCGACCGGCAGACCGGTCAGGTCGGCCACGACGGTCTGGAAGTTCAGCAGCGCCTCGAGCCGCCCCTGACTGATTTCCGGCTGGTACGGCGTGTAGGCCGTATACCAGGACGGGTCCTCGATGACGTTGCGCCGGATCACCGGCGGCGTGTGCGTGCCGGAGTAGCCGAGCCCGATCATCGACACCAGCGGCCGGTTGGCCGACGCCAGCGCCCGCAGCTCGGCCAGCACCTCGGCCTCGGACGCCGCGAGCGGCAGGTCCAGCGGCTCGTGCCAGCGGATCGAGCCCGGGATCGCGGCGCTCATCAGCTCCTCGACCGACTCGTAGCCCACGGTCTTGAGCATGCGGGCCTGCTCGTCGGCGGAGGGGCCGATATGCCGGGCGGCGAAACTCGTCATAGCCACACTCTCTGGTTCGCGTCTGGGAGGACAGGGGCGGTGCGATGCGCTCCCTCCCCCTCTGTCGCAGACTCCAGAGGCGCCAACCCGTCGCGGTCCTTTTGCCTGAGAGGTTCCGGGGAGGATTTGCCCCTTCGGCGCCGGTCATCCCAGGGGGCAACCGGTCTCTCGCGCGCGGGTGTTGTCGGCCCGCCTACCCTACCTCGTGTGCAGGACTTGACCATCGTGTCGTCGCACACGATCTACTCGGCGATCGTGGGCTCCCGCGCCTACGGCCTGGCCGGTCCGGATTCCGACACCGACCGCCGAGGCGTCTACGCGGCCCCGGCGGAGCTGTTCTGGCGCCTGGACAAGCCACCCACCCACGTGGAGGGCCCGCTGCCGGAGCAGTTCTCGTGGGAGGCCGAGCGCGCCTGCACCCTGGCCTTGGCGGCCAACCCGACCGTCTGGGAATGCTTGTCCTCGCCGCTGGTCGAGCACATCACCGACGCCGGCCGCGCCCTGCTCGACCTGCGCCCCGCGTTCCTGTCCCGCCGCGCCGCCCGCACCTACGGCGACTACGCCCGCGACCAACTGGCCAAGCTCACCTCGGTCAAGGCCCGCACCGGCGAGGTCCGCTGGAAGCAGGCGATGCACATGGCCCGCCTCCTGCGCGCCGGCGCCCACGTCCTGCGCACAGGCGAGGTCCTGGTCGACGTCTCGGCCGCCCGCGACGAACTGCTGGCCATCCGCCGCGGCGAGCTGAGCTGGGAGGATTTCGTCGCCCTGGCCGCCGACCTGGAGTCGGACCTGGCCCGCGCCGCCGCCACGACCACCCTCCCGGACGAGCCGGACCGCGGCGCCGTGGACGACTTCCTGTTCGCCCTCCGCTCTCCCGCCCCGCCCCCTGCCCCGCCGGTCACTCAGCCCTCTCCCGTCCCGGCCGCGGGCACGCCAGCCCAGGCAGGCACTTCCGAGCCGGACCCGGCCGCGACCACGAACGCGCCGCCGCACGCGGGCACCGCAATGCCCGACCGGCCCGCGACCACGAACACGCCGCCGCACGCGGGCACCGCAATGCCCGACCGGCCCGCGACCACGAACACGCCGCCGCACGCGGGCACCGCAATGCCCGACCGGCCCGCGACCACGAACACGCCGCCGCACGCGGGCACCGCAATGCCCGACCGGCCCGCGACCACGAACACGCCGCCGCACGCGGGCACCGCAATGCCCGACCGGCCCGCGACCACGAACACGCCGCCGCACGCGGGCACCGCAGTGCCCGACCGGGCCGCGATCACGGGCGCACCGCCGCATGCGGGCACCGCGCCGGACCGGGCCACGGCCGCGGGCGTGCCGTCCCGGGCCGGCGCGGCCTCGCCGGGCCGGGCAGCGGCGCCGGGCAAGTCCATGGCGGAGGCGGGCGTGCCGGAGTGGGCGGGCGAGGTGGCGGATGCTCACCCCTATCCGCTGATCTTCGCGACGGTCAGCGGGGCCCACCTGTACGGGTTCGCGTCGGTCGACTCGGACCTCGACCTCCGCGGGTGCCACGTGCTGCCGCTGGAGCGGGTCGTGGGCCTGGAGACGGGCCCGGACACGGTCCAGACCGGCGGCGAGCGCGACGGCATGGAGCTGGACGTCGTGAGCCAGGAACTGGCCAAGTTCATCCGGCTACTGCTGAAGCCCAACGGCTACGTCCTCGAGCAACTCCTCTCTCCGCTGGTGATCCGTACCTCGTCGCTGCACGAGGAGCTGAAGTTCCTGGCCCCGCACTGCCTGACGCCCGAGCACGCGCGGCACTACCTGGGCTTCGCCGCCGGGCAGTGGCAGCTGTACCAGAAGACCGGCGAGCTGAAGCCGGCGTTGTACACGCTGCGCGTCCTGCACACCGGCATCCACCTCCTGCGCACCGGCGAGGTCGAGGCCGACCTGCGTGTGCTCAACACCCTCCCCTACGTTCCGGACCTGATCGAGGCCAAGCGCGCCGGTGAGCACGACCTCCTGCCGCCCGCGGTGGTCTCCGCCGAGGTCCTGACCGCGGACGTGGCGCGGCTGACCGCGGAACTGGAGGCCGCCCGCGACGCGTCGAAGCTCCCGCCAGCGCCGTCGGCCGGGCCGGCCCTGCACGACCTCCTGATCCGCACCCGCCTGTCCGATACGCCGACGAAGGCCACGGCATGACCGATTTCGATCACCCGCCGTCCCACCCGACATCGCCGCCGCCGTCAACCCAGGCATCACCGCCGCCGTGCTCGGACGGAGCGGCGCTGTCAGGCAGACCGGTGCCAGAGCGGCCAGGCGGACCATTGCCGTCGGACACACGGAAGCCATCGGACCGACCGGAGTCGGCACGCTCGGGCGGAGCGGGGCCGTCGCCGGAGCGGGCGGCGGTCATCGCGGCGTTCCACGGCGGGCTGGACGGGCCGTCGTGGCGTATTGCGGGCTGGGGCAGCGCCAGGTTGCAGCGCGTCCGGTTCGACGCGCTGGTCCGGACGAGCGGCTACCGGGGCGGCACCGTGCTCGACTGGGGCTGCGGGCCCGGTGATCTCTACTTTTTCCTGCGCTCCATGAACCTCCCGCTGGCATACGCCGGCGTCGACATCGACCCGCGCATGGTCGAGCTGGCCCGGTCTCGTGGTGTGCCGAATGTCGAGCTGCTCTCGCCCGGACGTGCTCCCGTCGGCGAGGTCGACTACGTCTTCGCCAGCGGGATCTTCCAGTTTGCCGATCCCGCTGACCCGTTCTACTACCTCGACATACTAGAACACGCGTACGACATTTCTCGACTGGCCGCCGCCGCGAACTTTCTCAGCGGGCAGCGCCGGGAGGAGGATCGGGCCGAGGACGAGTTGTACGCCGATCCGGCGGTGCTGGCGCGGTTCGCGGGGGCGCTGACGGACCGGTGGGTGATCGACCACGGCTACCACCCGGCCGGAGCCGACTTCACCATCGCGCTGCTCAAACAGCCCAGCTGAGCGACGAATCAAACAGCCCAGCTGAGCGACCAATCAAACAGACCAGCTGAGCGACCAATCAAACAGCCCAGCTGAGCGGCGAAGGAAACAGCCCAGCTGAGCGATGGAAGAAACAAGAGCCAAGCGACCTCAGGTAGCGCGGCACCGGGCGGAGTTGGGGTCCAGTTGCAGCAGCGAGGAATCCACCGCCTCGAAGTCGGAGCCGGTCAAGGACTTCAGGGCGTCGAGCTGCGAGTTGCTCCACCGGTCGTCCTGAGCGCCGGAGAAGAACCAGGGTGAGCCGTTGTCGGCCAGGATCGCGCCGTAGGTCTTCAGGGCCTGTGCGACCGCCCGGGCCTGCGGCGGGAACTTCGCGATGTCCACCGACGCCTTGAGCCGGAACCGGGCGCCCATCGGCGGCAGCGACTGGTCGGTGGCCGACGACGCCGCGTGGCGGGCCGGCCAGACGTACCCCTTGCGGGTCTTCGGCGCCGTGAAGCGGATGGCGTGGTCGATCTTGCCGGCGGCGGCCTCGTCGGCGCGGGGCAGGCCGGGCAGGATCGGCAGGCCGGCCGCGTCGGCGGAGGTCCAGCCGGGCTTGCGCAGCGCGTTGCCGCGCAGGTCGAAGATCGCCCCCGAGCCCGCCTTCCAGGTGCCGTCGGGGTTGGGGTGGGCGTCGAACAGCTCGTACACCTTGCAGACCGACGTGTCCTGCAGAATCACGTGGCGGTCGCCGGTGGCGGACGCACCGCCCTCGACGCGGGCGTTCTTCGGGATCGGGTACGGGCCGGGGTCGCTCTCGCCGGCATACGCGAACGAGACCTTGACCTTGGCCTGACCGGCCGGTACGGCGGTGATCGGGATGCCGAACGCCGGGCCGAAGTCGGGATGGGCGTGAGCCGTGGCGCCGATGCTCGCGACCCAGGCGGCGGAGTCGCGGTGGACGGGCAGCTTGGCGACGTTGGCGTGCCACACGTTGTCGGCCGGGAAGACGGAGCACGGGGCCGAGGGGGAAGGCGCGGCGGAGACGGGCGGGGCCGGCGAGGACGAGGGCGAGGACGAGGCAGGCGAAGCCGCCAACGGTGCGGGAGAAGCGGCCGGGGCCGAGGAGCATCCCTGGAGTACCAAAGCCGCCAGAATCGCCGCCGGAAACTTCATGGTGCGGGACGCTACCCGGCGGGCCGCGGCGCCTCCACAAGGTCACCCGGGCGGGCTGTTAGCATTCCCGGCGTGGCAGACGGGCAGGGTCTCGGGCCGGTGCTCACCGTCCCGAACCTCATCAGCTTCACGCGCCTGCTCGGCGTGCCATTGTTCCTGTACCTCTTCCTCGCCACCGACGCCACCGGCTGGGCGATCGCCGTGCTGGCCGTCGGCGGGCTGAGCGACTGGGTCGACGGGTTCGCGGCGCGGCGGCTCAAGCAGGTCAGCCGGCTGGGTGAGCTGCTCGACCCGCTCGCCGACCGGCTCTACATCCTGGCCACGCTGATCGCGCTGACGGTCAAGGACGTCGTGCCGTGGTGGTTCACGATCGCGCTGCTGGGCCGCGAGGCCGTCATGGTGCTGTGCCTGGTCGTGCTGCGGATCCTCGGCCACGGGCCGCCGCCGGTGCACTACGTCGGCAAGACCGCCACCGCGATCCTGCTCATGGGCTTCCCGATGATGCTGCTGGCGCGCTTCAGCGAGGCGGCCCGGCCGTGGGCGCTGCCCAGCGGCTGGGCGCTGCTGTGGTGGGGCATCGTGCTGTACTGGGTCGCCGCCGTGCTGTACTTCATCCAGGCGGGCATCCACGTGCGGGCCGGGCGCGCGGCGGCTGCCGGCGCGTCGTGACCTCGCCGCGCCGCGACGACCTGCTCGGCGAGCTGTTCCGCAACCCGCTCGACCCGGGGTACGCGGCCGCCGCCGCCCGCCGCGGCGGCGCTCCCCCGCCGAGGTCCGGGCGCTGGCTGACGGCCGCGGCGATGCTGATCATCGGCTTTCTCCTGGCGGTGGCGTACCACCAGGTCGTGGCCGCCGCCCCGGGCACCACGAAGGCCCGCGACGACCTGGTGGCCGACGTCCGGTCGCGCCAGCGCGCCGCCGACGACCTGCAGCGCCGCGCCGCCGAGCTGCGCGACCAGGTCGACCAGGCGCGTGACAACGCGCTCGCCGACAGTGACAGCGCGGCCCGGCTGAAGAACCTCGCCGCCGCCAACGGCACCGGCAAGGTCACCGGCGACGGGGTCGCGGTGCGGGTCGCCGACGCGCCGGCGCAGGTCGACCCGGTGACCGGGCAGGCCGCGGCGGACAACCTCGGCCAGGTGCTCGACCGCGACCTGCAGGACATCGCCAACGGGCTGTGGCAGGCCGGCGCCGAGGCGGTCGCGGTCAACGGGCAGCGACTGACCGCGACGAGCACGATCCGGGCCGCCGGCGGCGTGATCCTGGTCGACTTCCGGCCGGTGACCAGCCCCTACGAGGTGACCGCGATCGGGCCGCCGGACATCGCCGACACCTTCGGCGGGTCCGCCACCGCGAAGCGGTTCAAGCGGTACGTCGAGGAGTACCGGATGCAGTTCAGCGTGAAGAAGCGCACCAACCTGACCCTGGCCGCGGCCGCGGAGCCGCCGCTGAAATACGCGACGACACCCTCTGGAGGTCCCACGCGATGATCGCCGTGATCGCCCTGGTCATCGGGGTTGCGGCCGGCATCTTCCTCGAGCCGACGGTACCGATCGGGCTGCAGCCGTACCTGCCGATCGCCGTGGTGGCGGCGCTGGACGCCGTCTTCGGCGGGGTGCGGGCCAAGCTCGACGGTATCTTCGACGACAAGCAGTTCGTCGTGTCGTTCGTGTCGAACGTGCTGGTGGCGGCCCTGATCGTGTACCTGGGCGACAAGCTCGGCGTCGGTGGTCAGCTCTCCACCGGGGTCGTCGTCGTGCTGGGCGTGCGGATCTTCGGTAACGTGGCCGCGATCCGGCGGCACCTGTTCAAGGCGTAAAAACGTGAAACTTCCGGCCAATCTCGTTATCGCGGTACTGCTCGCACTGCTCGGCTTCGCAGTCGCCGTGCAGTTCAAGGCGGGCGGGTCCGACAAGGAGCTGTCGTCCGCGCGGCCCGAGGACCTGGTGCGCATCCTGTCCGACCTCGACGCCCAGCAGCAGCGGCTGCGCGGCGAGATCAGCGACCTGGAGGAGACGCAGCGTCAGCTCGACTCGGGCGCGCAGGGCCGCGACGCCGCCCTTGCCGAGGCCCGCAAGCGCGCCGATGAGCTGGGCATTCTCGCCGGAACCGGGCCGGCCGAGGGCCCGGGTCTGCAGATCGACGTCACGCAGGGTACCGATGCCATAAAGTCTGAAACGATCCTCGACGCTGTCGAAGAGCTCCGCGGCGCCGGGGCGGAGGCGATGCAGATCTCCGGAGCCGGCGGTCCGGCGGTCCGGATCGTGGCCTCGACGTACTTCGTGGATGCCCCGCAAGGGGGTCGGCTCACCGTCGACGGGACGACGCTCGCCCCGCCATATACGATCACGGTCATCGGAGGGCCGGACACCATGCGGACGGCGCTGAACATCCCGGGAGGGGTCGTGGACAGCGTTCGCCAGCGTGGCGGTACGGTTTCCGTGCGCGAAGCGGATCCGGTGCACGTGACCGCGCTGCACACTGCCGGTGCCTTGCAATACGCCAAGCCCGCCTGAGCCTGAAAGGGTCGACGTGATTCCCGAGGATCTGCGGTACACCGCCGAGCACGAGTGGCTCGCCCCCGCCGCGGAGGGCGCCACCTTCCGGGTCGGCATCACCCACTTCGCGCAGGACTCGCTCGGCGACATCGTCTTCGTGCAGCTGCCCGAGGCCGGCGCGGTGTTCCAGGCCGGCGACGCGCTCGGCGAGGTCGAGTCCACCAAGAGCGTCTCGGAGATCTACGCGCCGGTCGCCGGCGAGGTCGTGGCGGTGAACCCCGAGCTCGCGAGCGCCCCGGAGCTGATCAACTCGGACCCGTACGGCGCCGGCTGGCTCGTGGAGCTCAAGGCGGCGGACCCGGCCGCGGTCGACGCGCTGCTCGACGCCAAGGCCTACGAGGAACTGACCGTCGCCTGAACGAATTTTCCGCCGAATCCTGCCGCGCGTCCCGTTGACCCGCTATTCCGGGCGTGACTAGGCTCGCTCAGCCAACCGTATGCGCTCGCGGTCTTCGAATGCATCCGGCCGGCCCTGACATACGACCGTGAGGTGGTTCGATGACGCGCCCAGACGACGAGTTTCCCCCGCTCGACGTCACTTCCACGCTCAACCTTGGCGCCATTGAGGATGCCATCGAGGGCCCGGACAACGACATGGTCCCCACGCGCATGTCGGGTTCGCTGCCGCCGGGAACGGCTCTGCTCGCGGTGCGCCGCGGCCCGAACGCGGGCGCGCGCTTCCTGCTCGACCACGACGTGACGACGAGCGGCCGCCACCCCGACAGCGACATCTTCCTCGACGACGTGACGGTCTCCCGCCGCCACGCCGAGTTCCACCGCGAGGGCGGCACCTTCACCGTGCGCGACGTCGGCAGCCTCAACGGCACGTACGTCAACCGCGAGCGTGTCGAGGCCGCCACGCTGAGCAACGGCGACGAGGTCCAGATCGGCAAGTTCCGCCTCGTATTCGTGGCAGGACCGCGCCCCGACGAGAGCTGAGGCGATGACGGCGTCCGCGGCCGCCTGGAACTCCCCCACCCCGGGTGACGACGTCACCCGGGGCGAGCGTCTCATGAGCATCGGCGAGGTGCTCGCGCACCTGCGCGCCGACTTCCCCGACGTCACCATCTCCAAGCTGCGCTTCCTGGAGACCGAGGGCCTGGTCGAGCCGCGCCGCACGCCCGCCGGGTACCGCAAGTACACCTGGACGGACATCGCCCGGCTCCGCTACGTGCTGACCGCCCAGCGCGACCAGTACCTGCCGCTGCGGGTGATCCGCGAGCACCTGGCCACCATGCGTGAGCCGCTGACCCAGGTTCCCGAGGTGGTACCCCAAGAGGCCCCCAGCGAGGTCCGGCTCACCCGCGACGAGCTGCTGAACAAGACCGGCCTGAGCGAGCCCGCGCTCAAGGCCCTGGAGGACCACGGCCTGCTCAAGCCCCGCCCCGGCAGCGGCTACGACGCCGACGCCTTGGAGGTCGCCACGGCCGCCGCGCGCCTGGCGGAGTTCGGCCTCGAGCCGCGGCACCTGCGCGCCTACCGGGCCGCCGCCGACCGCGAGATCGGCCTGTTCAGCCAGCTGGTCACCCCGCTGACCAGGCAGAACAGCCCCGCCGGCCGGGCCCGCGCGGCCGACACGGTGCACGAGCTGGCCGCCCTCACCCAGCGCATCCAGGCCGCCCTGGTCCGCGCGGGCCTCCGGGAGATACTGGGCAAATAGCCCGGTCAGCTTTGGACATTTCGCCCGGCGAAGGCCGGGCGATCTTCGCCACTCGGCACAGAACAGCGGCCTTGCGAGTGGCACGACTGCCGGGGGGGCCGTGTAACGTGACGGGAGAGGCAAGTCGACACGGAGGCGGCAGTGCGAGAGCTGAATGTGGTCGGAGTTCGCGTGGAGCTGCCTACCAATCAGCCCATCGTGTTGCTCAAGGAGGTCGACGGCGACCGCTACCTGCCGATCTGGATCGGCGCGGTGGAGGCGACGGCGATCGCTTACGAGCAGCAGGGGGTCAAGCCGGCCCGGCCGCTCACCCACGACCTGATGCGCGACATGCTGGCGGCTTTGAAGACGCCGCTGCACGCCGTGGAGATCGTGGAGATGCGCGACAACATCTTCTACGCGGAACTGGTCATCGGCGACAACGTGCGCGTCTCGGCCCGCCCGAGCGACTCGATCGCCCTAGCCCTGCGGGTCGGCGCCCCGATCCGCTGCGCCGACCAGGTCCTGACCGAGGCCGCCATCGTCATCCCGGACGAACAGGAAGACGAGGTCGAAAAGTTCCGCGAGTTCCTGGAGCAGGTCCGCCCGGAGGACTTCGCCGGCTGACCCACCCGGTCCCCAGTCGCCCAGCACCTGGCCCAGCCCGCCCGCGTGCTGGGCGATGCGTGATGTACGGAGCGGACCGCAGCGGCTCGGTGCGGCGCACCACGACTTTCGTAACGCACGGTAGTTTGTTGCGCTCACTTCAGCGAACGGGCCTTGCGCATGGCCATTCGCCGGGTAGCGTCGATGCCACTGGGCCTTGGGTCGGGGCGATTTACCGGGTGGGCGCCAGCCCGTCTCACGCCGCCACCGCTCCGGCTCAGCTAGTCCGGATCGGCGGGTCAGCGAGCCGCTCGCTAAGCCCGCGCCGCGGACGGCTCGGCGGCACAACGGCCCGGTGGGTCGGCACAGCGAGCTCGGCTCGGTGGGTCGGCTTGGCTCGGTGGGTCGGCTCAGCACAGCGGCGTCGGCTCGGCTCCGTGGCTCGGCTCGGCTCCGCGGGTCGGCTCGGCGCAGCGACGTCGGCTCGGCTCGGTGGGTCG
The DNA here is from genome assembly GCF_050948465.1 of Dactylosporangium sp. CA-092794. NCBI lineage: Bacteria > Bacillati > Actinomycetota > Actinomycetes > Micromonosporales > Micromonosporaceae > Dactylosporangium > Dactylosporangium sp. CA-092794. The sequence continues at coordinate 7,816,545 of NZ_CP192044.1, forward strand.
GCGCAGCGGCGTCGGCTCGGCACAGCGGGTCAGGTCGGCACAGCGGGGGTCGGCGGGTCGGCACAGAGGGGTCGGCTCGGGTGGATCGGCGCAGCGGGTTGGCGGGTCGGCGCAGCGGCTCCGCTCGGTGGGCCGGCGCAGCGGGTCGGCGGTGATGTCGGCCACCGTCGCCGGACGCCGGTCCGGGGCCGTGGTCAGGCGCGCGCAAACTTTCGCGCACCGGCACGCGGCGTGTCGCGGCGTTACCTCCCCGCAGACCCTCAAGGTGCGCTATAGGGTTGCGGGTGTTGACGCTGGAGGTGGGTCGCAATGCAACAGCCGCCCGATCCCGGGATACCTGGCCATGCCGATGAGCACGCCGAGGTGACGCCCGACTACCCGGGTTCCCTAACGGCCACCGGCACCGCCTCGGGGCCCGGCAGCCCGGGCTCCCGCGTAGGGGGCGACCCCGCCACCGCCGCAGGACCCGGCACCGCCTCGGCGGCCGGCGGCCCGGGTTCCCGCGTGGCCGGCGACACCCACGCGGCCACGAGCGCCGGCGCTGCGGCAATGCCGGGCGCTGCGGATGCGGACGACGTGGGCTACCGCGGCCCGACCGCCTGCCACGCGGCGGGGATCAGCTACCGCCAACTCGACTACTGGGCTCGCACCAGTCTCGTGGTTCCCTCCGTTCGTGACGCGGCCGGCTCCGGCAGCCAGCGCCTGTACTCGTTCCGCGACATCGTCGTGCTCAAGGTCGTCAAGCGCCTCCTCGACGCCGGTGTCTCACTCCAGAACATCCGCAAGGCGATCGACACCCTGCGCTCCCGCGGCGTCGGCGACCTCGCCGGCATCACCCTCATCTCCGACGGGACCACCGTCTACGAGTGCCGCTCCCCCGAAGAGGTCGTCGACCTCCTCCAGGGCGGGCAGGGCGTGTTCGGCATCGCGATCTCCGGGGCGTTCAAGGAGATCGAGGGCACCCTGTCGCACCTGCCCGCCGAGGCCGCCACCACCGGCGAGGAACTCCCCGCGCCGCCGGCCACCGGCGACTTCGCGACGGACGACTTCACCGGCGGCGACGAACTCGCCATGCGCCGCGCCCGCCGCCGCGCCGGCTGAAACCCCCCGGCGGCGACGAACTCGCCATGCGCCGCGCCGGCCTGACCCCCGGCGGCCGGCGCCCGCCTGCTCACAATCGGCGGCTGCCGTCGCTCGCTGAGCTCGGCGGCCGACACCCCGCTGGCTCCGGAGCCGGCTGGCGTTGCCGGCGGGGCCGCGGTGGACCAGGCCCTGGGGATGGACGGCAGCTTCGGCGGCGGTCTCCGCGGGCCGTCCCCAACCGTGGCGTCCCGATTGAGCCGGGCCGACGCGGCCGAAGGCACCACGCACGCAGGCTCCAAGGCAGCCTCGTGGCGGCGCGGAACCCGCGCACGGCGCAAGGGCACCGCACGCTCGTCGGCAGGTCGGCCTATGGCGGCGGGCGGGCGCATCCGGGCGCAATCGGGTCCGGGCAGCGCGGCGAAGAGCCGAAACTGGAGCACCCATCACGTTTGCGAGCTGGCCCTAGCACCATGCCGCCGCCACGTTCGTTCATGCCGCCAAACTTAGAACAGGGGTACGACAAAAACGGGGCGGCCGTGGCATAGGCCGCGAGGATCGGAGACGTGCTCGCCGGGCGGCGGGCGGCCACGCACTGGGATCACTGCCAGGCGCTGGCGCGGCGGTTTCCGGACATCACGGTCGATCCGGACCCGATCTTCGTGCGCGACGGGCGGGTGGCGACCTCGGCCGGCGTCACCGCGGGCATCGACCTGGGCCTGACGCTCGCCGCCCGGATCGCCGGCCCGGAGGTGGCGCAGGCGATCCAGCTGGCGATCGATACGACCCGCGGCTGCCGTTCGCCGCCGGCTTGCCCGTCACGGCGCCCCAGGAGGTGGTCGGCTTCCTGCGGGCCAACCGGCATCTGGTCATCACGCCGTAGGCTTCCTGTTCGTGACGTTCCACGGCTGGCCGGTCGAGGCACTCGAGTTCTACGACGGGCTCGAGGCGGACAACTCGAAGACGTACTGGACCGCGCACAAGGCGGTCTACGACGACCTGGTGCGCGGCCCGATGAGCGAGCTGCTCGCCGAGCTGGAGGCCGAGTTCGGCCCGGCGAGGATCTTCCGGCCGTACCGCGACGTGCGCTTCAGCGCCGACAAGTCGCCGTACAAGACCTCGTGCGCGGCCACGTTCGAACGCGGCGGCTATCTCCAGCTGACCGCGGCCGGCCTGGCGGCGGGCGCCGGCGCGTACATGATGGACCCGCCACGGCTGGCCCGCTTCCGCCAGGCGGTCGCGGACCCGTCCTCCGGCGAACCTCTGGAGTCGATCATCGCCGACCTGGAGGCGCGCGGCTGGTCGGTGACGTCGCATGAGCAGCTCAAGTCGGTACCGCGCGGCTTCGACAAGGAGCATCCCCGGGCGCACCTGCTGCGGCACAAGGGCCTGATCGCCTGGCATCAGTTCCCGCTGAAGCCGTGGCTCGGCACGGCCAAGGCCCGCGCCCACGTGGAGCAGTTCTTGCGCGGGTGCGGGCCGCTGCAGGACTGGCTGGCGACACACGCCCGGCCCTAGTCAGATTTTTTGTCGTACCCCTGTTCTAAAGTGTCGGCATGAGCGGGGGTGGCGCCGGTGAGTGATCAGGTCGGCTGGGAAGCCTGGATGGCGGAGGCACACGCTGCGGCTACCTTGTTGCGGCGGCGCCGGAGGGAGGCGCGGGCCGCGACCCGGTCCGAGTTCGCCGAGGCACGGCGGCACGGCCTGCAGGCTCGCCATGCCGCGAAGCTCATGCGGCTGGACGCCCGGGCTCGCGACCGCGACGCCGGGCTGACCGGGCGGCCTCACGAGGCGCCCGCCCCGGTCCGCGCGCGCGATCGCGACGCCGGGCTGACCGGGCGGCCTCGCGAGGTGCCCGCCCCGGTCCGGGCGCGTGACGACCGGCTCGCGGGGCGGCCCCGCGCGCCGGTCGACCATGGCCCGGCCGACGGGCGCGTGGACAACGACCCGGTGGAGCGGACGGGCGTGGCAGTCCACCACCGCGGGACCACCGACCGCCTGGGACGGGCCGGCACGCCAGCCCACCGGGCCGTCCACTCGGCAGAGCGGGCCGGCCTGGGCGTTGATCCCGACTGCACTGCCACGCCGACCGGCGTCAGTGATGGCGCGGGGGTGGGCGAGAAGCCGGCGGCGGCGCAGCCGCCGGAGCCTGCAGCGGCGCAGAAGTCCGCAGCACAGCAACCGCCCGGAACGGCCTCGAAGCGACAGGAGTCGGCAGCGCCACATCCGCCCACGGAGAACCATGGACCCACAGCACCGGCGCCCCAGACACCACGAGGTCAACGGCCCTCCGCGGCCAACGGGACCGGCCCGGCCTCACCGCCGCAGGGCAGACCTCGGGTCCGCCGCAGCTGGGGAGGCCACTCGGGCGGCAGCGGTTCGACGCGGCGAGCGCGACATTGTTGGGGACCGCCTCGGCGCGGACGAGCGCGGGGCGGGTCCCGAAGGCCGGACGACCGCGGAGGACACAGGACAAACCGCGCTCCAACTGCGGTGCACCGGGCCGCCACCGTCGTTGTGGGCGCGCCACGGACCGTGAACGCTGGGGGCGCTGGCCGCCGGGGAGCACGGGCGTGGCGACCGGAAGTCTCCGCGATCATGCGCAACCCGGCACCGACACCAACGGTTTTTCATGATCACGGAGTGGTGATGTACGCCCGTGTACCGAAAGGCTCCGGGATCATGGCAAACGCGTCGTGCGGTCATGGCGCACATCATGATCACGGAGACATAGGTCCGCCCCGGCCGCGCAGATCGGATGGTGCGCCCGGCGGGCGGCATCCGCAACGTCCGGCCCGCCGCGCCGCCCAGGGGGTTGGAGCCGATGGGCGCCGCGCTCCGACCGGCGGCCATCGACACCCGGCCTGCGGCGGTGGCCCGACCTGAACTACCACGATCACGCGCCAGCGGCGCGACCCCGGGCGGCTTCGAAGGCAGGAGGCACAGCGACGCTCCGGCGCGGCACCGGCTCGCTGGCGCGGACCCGGCGGGCCGGTTCCCCGGGTGGGCTGGGGCGGGCAGTGCGACGGAAGAGGGGTGATTAGCGGCGTTCTACAGCGGCCATCAGGACATCGAAGGGGGCGGCGGCGGCTTTTGCGGCGGCCTCGCGGGCGGCGGCTTCTCTCGCGACGGCTTGCTCGGTCCAGTAGGAGGCCTCGGCGCGGATGGCGGCTCTGGCGGCCTCGGCACCGGCCTGCCAGGCGGCCTCGTCGGCGGCGACTTCGGCGGGGCAGGCCGAGCGGTCGCCGACGCCCGCGGAACTGGCCGAGCGATCGCCGACTCCGCCGGGGCCTGCGGCGCTGGCTTGGCGATCGCCGGCGTCGGCTGCGCTGGCCAAGGAGTCGTCGGCACTCGCTGGGCCGACCAGGCGGTCGCTGGCGCCGGCGGAGCCGGGCTGCCGGTCGCTGGCGTCGGCGGAGCCGGGCTGGCGGTCGGCGGCGCCGACCGAACCGGGCAGGCGACCGCTGCCTGACGCCGAGCCGGGCAGGCGGTCGCTGGCGCTGGTGGAGCCGGGCAAGCGATCGCTGGCAGAGGTCGAGCCGGGCAAGCGGTCGGCGGCGCCGAGGGAGCCGGGCAGGCGGTCGCTGGCAGAGGTCGAGCCGGGTAGGCGATCGGCGGCGCCGACGGAGCCGGGCAGGTGGTCGGCGGCGCTGGCGGGGGCGGATAGGCGGGCACCGGGGCTGGAGGTGGCCAGGTGGGCGCCGGGGCTGGTGGGAGTGGACGGGCGGGCGCCTACCGGGACCGCTGGAGGGTCGGCCAGGAGGTTGCCCGGGGGGACGAAGACCACCGGGAGGCCGCTGCCCACGAGGGCGGCGTGGCGGCGGGCCTCGAAGGCTGGGGACTCGTCGATGGCGGCGCCGTAGACGGCGGCGGTGCGGGCTGCGGTGGCGCGCCAGGAGTGGTGTTCGCGGACCATCTGGCGGGCGCGGGAGGCCAGGCTCTGGGCGAGCATCGGGTCCTGCAGCAGAGCGGTCACGGCGTCGGCCAGGCCGTCGGGGTCGCCGGCGGGGAAGCGGATGCCGGTGACGCCGTGTTCGACGATCGAGGCCAGGCCGCCGGTGGAGGCGACCAGGAGAGCGGCGCCCGAGGCGGCGGCCTCCAGAGCTACGGTGCCGGTGGGCTCGTAGCGGCTGGGCATGACGAAAGCGTCGGCCGCGGCCAGGACGGCGGCCAGGGTGGGCTGGTCCAGGGTGCCGGGGAAGGAGACCGCGCGGTGCAGTTTCAGGCGGCGGGACTCCTCGATCAGGGTGCCCCGGTAGTCGCCGTCGCCGGCCACCACCGCCCGGGTGCCGGGGTGGCGCTCGCGGATGGAGGGCATCGCGGCCAGGAGGTCCTGCACGCCCTTCTCGGCGATGAGGCGGCCGGCGTAGACGATCAGGGGGCCCTCGCCGGCGAAGCGGAGGCGTGCGGAAAGCACGGCGCGGGGCTCGGCGGTCCAGATGTCCGGGTCGATGCCGCTCGGCACGACGTCGACGCGCTCGGCGGGGACGTCGAACAGGTGCTGGACCTCCCAGCGCAGGTACTCCGTGGGCACGATCACCCGGCAGGCCTCCGTGCCGAGCCACCACTCCACCGAGTGCACCGAGCGGCTGGTCTCGCCCGGCAGGTAGCCCTGGTGGCGGCCGGCCTCCGTGTCCTGCAGCGTGGCGACGAACGGGATGCCGAAGTGTTCCTTGAGGGTGACCGCGGCGTGGGTGACCAGCCAGTCGTGGGCGTGGATCACCTCGTAAGCCGACGGCGGGGCGGTGCGGATGGCGGCCTCGGCGAGCAGGTGGTTCACCGCCATGGTGTGGCCGAGGTCGGCGTCGTCGAAGGGGGGCAGCGCGGCGGCGCGGACCACCCGGACGCCGCCGAAGGTCTCGTTGGCGGGGGTGTCGGGGTGGTGGCGGCTGACCACGGTGACCTCGTGGCCGCCCGCGACCAAAGCGGTGGACAGGGCGGCGATGCGGCCGTGGCGGGCGTCGCCGGAGGCGGTTATGTCAACACTCGACGGAAAATCCCAGGCGATCATCAACACGCGCATGACGGATACCTCTCGTCGCCGACTGTCACCGTAGCGCGTTCCGGCGCTTGCGCGGACCGGCTTCGCGGGCCAATTTTGGTTTTGCCGATGCCTGGTGCAAGTTGCAGTTCTGCCTGATCACCGCGCGGGCGTGCAGCAGTGCCGCGACCGAGCGGGCCGAGAACGGCGCGCCGGTCGGGCGGTGCGGCGCGTCACCCTCCGCGATCTCGCTGACCGAGCCCAGCCCGTGCTCGGTCAAATGTCCCGTCAGGGCGTCCAGCAGCGCGTCCACCGGACGGCCGGCGGCGCACATCGCGTCGACGTACGGCCCGAGCCACCACGGCCACACCGTACCCTGGTGATATGCGGTGTCCCGGGGGACCACGCCGCCACGATGGTGCCCCGCATACCCGTATTCGGCCGGCGCAAGCGTCCGCAATCCGACCGGCGTCAGCAGGGATTCGCCGATGGCGCGCAGCACGTTGTCCCGCAGCTGTGGCTCGTCGGCGGCGGGGGCATAGGGCAGGCTGAAGGCGAGCAGCTGGTTGGGGCGCAGCACGGAGTCGTCGTGCACGCCGCTGCCGCCCTTCGGGTAGGGCGCGGGGCCGGCGTCGACGATGTCGAAGAGCCAGCCGTCGGGGGCGCGGAACCGCTTGACGAACTGGGCCCGCACCGCGTCGCGGCGGGCGTGCACGACCGAGGCGTCCCGGCCGCACCGCTCGCGCATGGCGGCGACGGCGCCGAGGGCGTTGGCCCACAGGGCGTTGAGCTCGACCGGCTTGCCGTCGCGCGGGGTCACCGCCTTGGGCGGGCCGTCCGCGCGGCCGAACATCGCATTCATCCAGGTGAGGCCGGCGTGGTCGGCGTCGAGGGCGAGCAGGCCGTCGAGCGGGTCGACGACGACCCCGTCGCGGGTGCCTTTGGTGTACGCCGCGACGACCCCCTCCACCGCGGGCAGCAGCTCCTGGCACAGCGCGGTGTCGCCGGTGCGGGCGATGTGGCGCTCGACGGCGTGGACATACCACAGCGGGCCGTCGGCGTTGTTGAGCTCCTCCTCGCGCATGCGCACGCCCAGGCCGGCGTGCGCCTGCAGCAGCCGGCGGCCCTCGGCGTGGCGGCCGGTGTGCAGGAAGAGGCCCTCGTAGGCGGTCATCGTGTCGCGCAGGTACGAGCCGAACCACGGGTAGCCGGCGACCACCGCGGGCGCGCCGTCGCCGGACGGGTCCGCGACGATGAACTGGTCGGCGGCCTGCACCAGCAGCCGGTCGGTGGCGTCCCGGGCGCCGGCGAGGCGGACCAGCTTGCGGGCGCGCCGGCGGGCCTCGTCGACGATCGCGGGGCCGGCCGGCAGCGGCGCGTCGAGGTCGCCGGAGCAGGCGGTGACGGTCAGCGTCTCGCCGACCCGCAGGGTGGCCTCGAACGTGCCGGCGGCCCACAGGTCCTCGACCGGGTTGAGGCCGCGGGCCGCTTCCTCGCGGTGGTAGGCGCCGTGATACCAGATCCCGGTCGGCTTCCAGCCGGGCCCGCCGAGCCGGTAGGCGCCGCCCTCGGCGACCATGCCGTCGAATGCCAGGTCGGGGCCCTCGTGGGAGCGCTCCGAGTCGGCCTCGCGCCAGGTGCACAGCGCGGTCAGCGTGAGGCTGACCGAGGCGCCGGGCGGGGCGGCGACGAGCCGGTGCACGACGGCGACCGCGTTGCGGCCGTAGGTCATGGCGACCTCGCGCTCGAGCACGAACTCGCCGATCCGCCAGCGCCAGCGCGGTACCGAATCCGTGATGTCGAACGACGACAGGTGCGTGTGCCCGGCCGGATCCACCGCGCCGGAGGCCCACTCGTGCACCGCCAGGCGGACGTCGGCGCCGCCGGGCAGGCCGAGGACCGGGTCGAGCGCGGCGAGCGCGACGCGGCGCTGCGGCGTGACGAGCAGCGCGTGGTAGCGGCGCGTGCGCAGACCCGCGACCGTGCCGCTGGCGTATCCCCCGAGCCCGTCGGTGACCAGCCACTCCGACTCGAACCCAGCCGCCGCGCCGCAGGCATGCGGGCCGAAGGTCATCACCGATCCTGGGGGCATGTGCCCAACTATGATCCGTTCCCCCTCGCTTGAAACACACGCCACGACCGAATTCGCCTGAGGTTCATCCCGAAACCCTGTCGGAAATCCGACGGCCCACCGGGCACGATTCATTATCGAGTGTGGTGGGCATATCCCAGCCAGCTTCGCGCGTACCCGCGCGTGAACTTTCGACGCACGTAACACTGTGGCAACGGGCACCGCGTTGAACCGCGGTGCAAGGCAAGAGAGCAGGAGCGAGTATGCAGGTCTGGCCGGGCAACCGGTACCCGCTGGGGGCGACCTACGACGGGCAGGGCACCAACTTCGCGATCTTCAGCGAGGTGGCCGACTCGGTGGAGCTGTGTCTCTTCGACGACCACGACCACGAGGACCGCGTACGGCTGGTCGAGGTGGACGCGTTCGTGTGGCACGCCTACCTGCCCGGGATCGAGCCGGGCCAGCGGTACGGCTTCCGCGTCGACGGGCCCTACGATCCGGCCCGGGGCTTGCGGTGCAACCCGCACAAGCTGCTGCTGGACCCGTACTCGAAGGCGATCGACGGGGACATCAGCTGGGACCCGGCGGTGTACGGCTACGACTTCAACGACCCCGAGCGGATGTCGACCGCCGACTCGGCGCCGTTCATGCCCAAGGCCGTGGTGGTGAACCCCTACTTCGACTGGGGCAACGACGCCGCGCCGCGGGTGCCCTACCACCACACCGTGGTCTACGAGGCGCACGTGCGGGGCCTCACGATGCGCCACCCGGACGTGCCCGACGAACTGCGCGGCACGTACGCCGGCATCGGCCACCCGGCCATCGTCGAGCACCTCAAGCGGCTCGGCATCACCGCGCTGGAGCTGCTGCCGGTCCACCACTTCGTGCACGACCAGCGGCTGGTCGAGGTGGGGCTGTCCAACTACTGGGGCTACAACACGATCGGCTTCTTCGCCCCCTACCACGGGTACGCCCGCCGGCATCGCGGCCAGCAGGTGCAGGAGTTCCGCGGCATGGTGAAGGCGCTGCACTCGGCCGGCATCGAGGTCATCCTCGACGTGGTCTACAACCACACGGCCGAAGGCAACCATCTGGGCCCGACGCTGAGCTTCCGCGGCATCGACAACGGCCACTACTACAAGCTCGAGGACGACGACAACCGGCGCTACACGGACTACACGGGCACCGGCAACAGCCTCAACGTGCGCAACCCGCACTCGCTGCAGCTGGTGATGGACTCGCTGCGCTACTGGGTCACCGAGATGCGCGTCGACGGGTTCCGTTTCGACCTGGCCTCCACGCTCGCCCGCGAGTTCTACGAGGTCGATCGGCTGTCCACCTTTTTTGAAGTGGTACAGCAGGATCCGGTCGTCAACCAGGTCAAGCTGATCGCCGAGCCGTGGGACGTCGGCCCGGGCGGCTACCAGGTCGGCAACTTCCCGCCGCTGTGGACGGAGTGGAACGGCCGGTTCCGCGACACCGTGCGCGACTTCTGGCGCGGCGAGCCGGCGACGCTGGGCGAGTTCGCCTCGCGCATCTGCGGCAGCGCCGACCTGTACCAGGACGACGGCCGCCGCCCGTTCGCCAGCATCAACTTCGTGACCTGCCACGACGGCTTCACGCTGAACGACCTGGTGTCGTACAACGACAAGCACAACGAGGCCAACACCGAGGACAACCGCGACGGCGAGAGCTACAACCGGTCCTGGAACTGCGGCGTGGAGGGGCCGAGCGACGACGCGGCCATCAACGCGCTGCGGGCCAAGCAGCGGCGCAACTTCCTGACCACGCTGATGCTCTCCCAGGGCACCCCGATGATCTGCGCCGGCGACGAGCTGGGCCGCACCCAGCAGGGCAACAACAACGCCTACTGCCAGGACAACGAGATCAGCTGGATCGACTGGAGCACCGTCGACGAGCAGCTGCTCGCCTTCGCCCGGGGGCTGGCGCTGTTCCGCGAGCGGCACCGCGTGTTCCGCCGCCGCCGGTTCTTCACCGGCCGGCCGGTCGCCCGGGCCGAGGGCACTCCCCTGCCGGACGTCGCCTGGTTCGCCACCGACGGGCGGCTGATGACCGAGGAGGACTGGGACAACCACTTCGGCCGGGCGCTGATGCTGTTCGTCAACGGCGAGTCGATCACCGAGCGGGGCTCGCACGGGGAGCGGCACGTCGACGACTCGTTCCTGCTGTGCTTCAACGCCTGGCACGACCCCCTCGAGTTCGTCGTCCCGCCGCAGGAGTTCGGCAAGGAATGGGAGCTGGTCATCGCGACCGCGACCGGCCCGGCGCGCGACGGTGTCTCCTACACGGCCGGCGGGACGATCACCGTGCCGGACCGGTCCCTCGTCGTGCTGGACCGCACGGTATGAGGGAGCCGACAGCCACCTATCGGGTGCAGGTCCGGCCGGACTTCGACCTCGACACGACCGCCGGGCTGGCCGGCTACCTGCGCGAGCTGGGCGTGAGCCACCTGTACTCGGCGCCGTTGCTGACCGCGACCCCCGGCTCGCCGCACGGCTACGACGTGGTCGACCCGCGCCAGGTCAGCCCGCAGCTGGGCGGGGCGGCGGCGCTGGACCGGCTGGTGGCGGCGCTGCGGGCGCACGGCCTAGGCCTGATCGCCGACATCGTGCCCAACCACATGGGCCTGTTCGCCCCGGCCGCAAACCCGATGTGGTGGGACGTGCTCAAGCGCGGCCGGACCAGCCCCTACGCGGACTGGTTCGACATCGACTGGGACGCCGGGCCGATCGTGGTGCCGGTGCTCGGCTCGCCGTCGCTGGACGAGCTGCGCGTTTCCGAGAACCAACTGTGGTACTACGAGCACCGCTTCCCCATCGCCGAGGGCACCGAGGGCGGCACGCCGCAGGAGGTGCACGACCGGCAGCACTACCGGCTCGTCTACTGGCGGGAGGGCAACGAGCGGCTCAACTACCGGCGGTTCTTCGCCGTCACCGAGCTCGCCGGGCTGCGGGTCGAGGACCCGGCGGTGTTCGAGGGCACGCACGCGGAGATCCTGCGCTGGGTGGCCGAGGGCCTGGTCGACGGGCTGCGGGTGGACCACCCCGACGGGCTGCGCGATCCCGGCGGCTACCTGGCGCGGCTGCGCGAGCGGGCCCCGGACACCTGGCTGCTGGTCGAGAAGATCCTGGAGCACGGCGAGCCGCTGCCGCCGCGGTGGCCGGTCGATGGCACCACCGGCTACGACGCCCTGGCCGAGGTCTGCGGACTGTTCGTCGATCCGTCGTTCCCGGAGGAGTCCGAGAGATCCTGGGCGGAGGAGGCTCACGAGCAGAAGCTGGACGTCGCCCGCCGCCTCTTCGGCGCCGAGCTGCACCGCTTGGCCCGCGTCGCCGCCCGGCCGGGCATCGAGGACGCCCTGTCCGAGCTGTCGGCGAATTTCTGGATTTATCGGACGTACCTGCCCTACGGCGCCGAGCAGCTCGACCAGGCGCTCGAGGCGACCCGCAAGCGGCGGCCCGACCTGGGCGACACGCTCGACGCGCTGGCGCCCAGGCTCAGGGACCCCGCCGACGAGCTGGCCCAGCGGTTTCAGCAGCTCACCGGCGCGGTCATGGCCAAGGGCGTGGAAGACACGGCGATGTACCGCTGGAATCGGCTCATCGCCTTGAACGAGGTCGGCGGCGACCCGTCCCGCCGCGGCGTGGAGCCGGCGGAGTTCCACGACGCCGCCGCCGGCCGGCAGCGCGACCGGCCCAGGGGCATGACCACGCTGTCCACCCACGACACGAAGCGCGGCGAGGACGTGCGGGCCCGCCTGGCGGTGCTCAGCGAGGTCCCCGCCGAGTGGGCCGCGGTGCAGCAGGGCTGGCGGGCGGTGGCGCCTCTGCCCGACCCCTCCTTCGAGGACCTGTTCTGGCAGACCATCGTCGGCGTCTGGCCGATCGAGGAAGAGCGGCTGCGGGGGTACTTCGAGAAGGCCGCCCGCGAGGCGAACCGCTCGACGTCGTGGGACTCCCCCGACGCCGAGTTCGAGGGCGCGGTCCGCGCGACCCTCGCCCGGGTCTACGCCGACGGCGAGCTGCGCGCGGAGGTGACCGGGTTCGCCCGCCGGATCACGCCGTTCGGCTGGAGCAACGCGCTGGGCCAGAAGCTGGTGCAGCTGACCATGCCGGGCGTGCCGGACGTGTACCAGGGCACCGAGCTGTGGGAGAACTCGCTGGTCGACCCGGACAACCGGCGCCCGGTCGACTTCGCCGAGCGCCGCGACCTGCTGACCGCGCTCGACGCCGGCCTGCCGCTGCCGCCGGTCGACGTCTCGGGCGCGGCGAAGCTGCTGCTCGTCAGCCGGGCGCTGCGGCTGCGCCGGGACCGGCCGGAGCTGTTCGGCGGCTACCAGCCGGTGGCCGCGGCCGGGGCCGCCGAGCGGCACGTGGTGGCCTTCGACCGGGGCGGGGCGCTGAGCGTGGCGACCCGGCTGCCGGTCGCCCTGGCCAACGCGGGCGGCTGGGGCGACACCGAGCTGAAGCTGCCCGGCGGCGAGTGGACCGACGCGCTGACCGGGCGCGCGGTCGCGTCTCCGGCGGTCGGCGACCTCCTCGCCACCTACCCGGTCGCGCTGCTGGTGAGGGGCTGACGATGGAGTTTCGCGTCTGGGCGCCGGCGGCGCACCGGGTCACGCTGCACTGCGGTACCGAATCCATCCCTATGACCGCGGACGGACAGTGGTGGACCGCCGAGCGCCCCGCGGAGCACGGCACCGACTACGGGTTCTCCCTCGACGAGGGCGAGCGGGTCCTGCCCGACCCGCGCTCCCGCTGGCAGCCCGCCGGCGTGCACGAGCGCAGCCGGGTCTACGACCACACCCGGTTCGCCTGGGACGACGCCGGCTGGACCGGCCGCCAGCTGGCCGGCGGCGTGGTCTACGAACTGCACGTGGGCACGTTCACCCCGGCGGGCACGTTCGACGGGGCGATCGAGCGGCTGCCGTACCTCAAAAAACTCGGCATCGACCTCGTCGAGCTGTTGCCGGTGAACGCCTTCAACGGCGACTACAACTGGGGCTACGACGGCGTCGGCTGGTACGCGGTCCAGGAGAGCTACGGCGGCCCCGACGGCCTGAAGCGCTTCGTCGACGCCGCCCACCGCCACGGCCTCGGCGTCCTCATCGACGCCGTCTACAACCACTTCGGCCCCTCCGGCGCCTACGCGCCGCAGTTCGGCCCCTACCTGTCGGCCGGCGCGAACACCTGGGGCCGCTCGCTCAACCTCGACGAGCCCGACAGCGGCGAGGTCCGCCGATACATCATCGACAGCGCCCTGCAGTGGCTGCGCGACTACCACGCCGACGGGCTGCGCCTCGACGCCGTCCACGCGCTGGTCGACCGCGGCGCCACCCACCTGCTGGAGGAGCTCGCCGCCGAGGTCGACGCCCTGTCGACCGCGCTCGGCCGGCCGCTGTCGCTGATCGCCGAGTCCGACCTCAACGACCCTCGTCTGATCACCGCGCGCGAGGCCGGCGGCTACGGCCTGACCGCCCAGTGGGACGACGACGTGCACCACGCGCTGCACGCGATGCTCACCGGAGAGCGCCAGGGGTACTACGCCGACTTCGGCTCCCCGGAGTGCTTCACCAAGGTCTGGGAGTCGGCGTTCTTCCACGCCGGCACCTGGTCGTCGTTCCGCCGCCGGGTGCACGGCCGGCCGGTCGACCGCGCCCGCATCCCCGGCCACCGGTTCGTGGTCTGCCTGCAGAACCACGACCAGGTCGGCAACCGGGCCACCGGCGACCGGCTCACCGCGACGCTCTCCCCGGGCCTGCTCCGCGTCGCCGCGACCCTGCTGCTGACCTCGCCGTACACCCCGATGCTGTTCATGGGCGAGGAGTTCGCGGCCCGCACGCCGTGGCAGTTCTTCACCAGCCACCCGGAGCCGGCCCTGGCCGCGGCGGTGGCCAACGGCCGGCGGGAGGAGTTCGCCGCGCACGGCTGGCCGCCCGGCGACGTGCCCGACCCGCAGGACCCGGAGACGTTCGCCCGCTCGCACCTGGACTGGGCGGCCCAGGACCTGGCGATGCTGGAGCTCTACCGGCGGCTCATCGCGCTGCGCAAGCGGCTGCCGGGCCTGTCCGACCCGCGGCTGGACCGGGTGAAGGTGGTCCACGACGACGGTGTCCTGGTCATCCGCCGCGGCGAGCAGGCGGTGGTGGCGAACCTGACCGCCGACCCGCGCACGGTGCCACTGCGGGCCGACTGCGTGCTGTTCGCCACCGACGAGACCACGCTGCTGCAGTCCGGCCTGCTCACGCTCCCCGGCGAGTCCGCCGCGATCCTGTGATCGGCCCTGCCAACGCCCGCTGTATGTCTCCGGGATCATGCTCGGCCGGCGTGTGTCACGCCGGGTTTTTCATGATCACGGAGCCTTGATGTACGTGGGTGTACCGTAAGTCTCCGCGATCATGGCAAACCGGGGTTTCGGCGGGGTGACCTGCATGATCACGGAGACTTACGGTCGTCGCGAAAAATCCAGACGCTTCGCGTCCGGATTTTTCGGACTTATGCCCTGTCGGGGTATAAATCCGAAAAGTCGTGGCGCGGAGCGCCCGACTTTTCGGACAGCGGCTGGCCGACAGGCTCACCACACCACACCACACCACGCCACGCGGGTCGTGGCGCACAGAACCCGACTTTTCGGACAGCGGCCGTGCGGCAGGCTCGCTACGCCGCGCTGCGCGGCGCGACGACACGTCGGCTGAGCGAAGCCGCGGCCGCCAAGCCCAGGGACCCGGGAGCGCGCGGCGCGACGACGCGACTGAGCGGCGGCACTGAGCCGCAGGCGCCAAGCCGCACGGCCGCAAGGGCGCCCAGGCGCGGAGCCGCGAGCGCCCAGGCACGCGGGCGCGAACGCCAAGCCTCGCGGGCGCGAACGCCAAGCCTCGCGGGCGCGAACGCTAGTGGCGCGGAAGCGCGAGCACAGCGCGAAGACGCGGGATGAGCGGCGGCGCCCAGGCGCGGAGGCCCAGGCGCGGAGGCCCAGGCGCAAGACGTGAACGGCAGGCCGCGCGGAAGGCGCGGGTGCGGGAGCGGGGCTGAGGGCGGCCGGCGCGGTGCGTGGGCCGCAGGGCGGGCTGTGGTGGTTGCGGTTAGCGGCGCTGGCGGGTCACGGTGGTGTCGTCGGCGATGGTGAGTTCGCCCCACTCGGTGCCGGCGACGTAGGGGTAGCGGCCGGGGCGGAAGGCGCCGTCGGTCCAGGCTGGCAGCAGTGACCAGCCGGCCATGGCGCGCACGTAGTGGTCGCCGCACTCGACCTCGTTGAATGGGTTGCGGCGGGTGCCGTCGTAGCGGCCCCTTACCCCGTTCACGATCGCCAGGCCGAGCTCCGGCAGGTCCTCGTAGAAGCAGTGGGCGGCGACCTGGTACTCGACGCCGGTCCAGACCTCGTCGCAGTAGCGTAGTGGGACGGCGGGGCGGCCGCCGTGTGGCCAGCTGCAAACTACCAGGCCGGTCTCGTCGCCGTCGGCGAACTCGCGGTAGCCGTGCGGTTCGAAGTGGTGCCTCAGGTTGTACTTCACGATCGAAGCCAGCGCCGTGCGGACCCGGTCGGCCGGCAGGAGGTGGCCCAGCCCGAGCTGGTGCGCCCACCACTGGCCTAGCAGCTGGTCGGACAGGCAGCCGGCGCCGAAGTCGTAGGCCTCGCCGGTGGGTGGCTGGGCGTAGAACTCGCCGTTCCACAGGAGTTCGTCGTACGCCGCCGACGCCTGCACGAACCTGTCCTGAAATTTCGACTCAAGGCCGAGTATTCCCGACATTTCGTGCATGGCCCGGAGCGCGGCGAGCCACAACGCCCCCACGAACATGTTCGGGCCGTGCAGCGAGATGTCGTACGTGACGGGCTGGTCGCCACGCAGCACCCCATCGCCCGATTTGTCCCACATTTCGGAAATATGCGACATGAGCCGGTCCAGTGACGGCCACTGCGAGCGGAGCCAGTCAACGCCGGCGCCGTCGAGGACGCTGCGGTAGGTCTTCAGGATCGCGCCCAGCATGCCGTCCAGAGCGGGGCGCTCCGGGCCGCCGATCGGCACCCCGTGCAGCTGCGGCAGGTACAGCGGCAGCACCACCCGGTGCGGGATCGACCCGGCCGCGTCCTGGATCGCGAACTCGGTCTCGCGCATGTCCCGCCCGAGCGCCGGGAAGAGCCGGGCCAGGGCCTGCTCGTAGTTGAAGACGTGGTTGCAGTTGAGCGGGCAGGAGCCGCCGGCGTCGCCGTTCCAGTTGCGGGTCGACGCGCCCAGTGCGCCCTCGAAGCCGTAGGTGCGCCCGTCGGCGGTGCGGAACACGCTCGGCGAGCGCACCAGCGTGCCCTGCGCGGCGATCACCTCGCGCAGCGGCTCGGGCAGGTCGCTGCCGGCGACGGCGTCCGCCCAGGCGTGGGAGGCCGCGTCGAGCCGCTCCCGGTCGGCCAGGTAGGCGTCGAGCACGTCGAGCGCGCCGCCGAACCGGGTCGCGTAGTGGTTGCCGACCCAGAACCGGGTCGGCCCGTACGGGTGCTGCGGGCCGAAGCGGTCCATGTCGGCGTACCGATTTGGAAACCACCAGGCGTGCACGATGTCGATGGTGGTCCGCTCCCCCGGCGCCAGCGCGAACGCGACGGCGGCCCCGGCGTCCCAGGTGTGCCCGGCCGGGCTCGGCCCGCTCGGCGCCCGCATCGGCGACGGCCCGTGCGCGAGCGCCGCCCGCAGCGCGGCGCCCGAGTAGTCGCCCAGCTGCGTGGGCGTGACCAGCTTCGCGGTCTCCACGAACCGCAGCAGCGCGGCGGCGTCAAGGGCCCGCGGCAGGATCGCGGCCGGCGCGTCGGTCCACAGCAGCAGTTCCCCCGCGGCGGGGTCGTCGTCGGCCAGCGCCGGGTTGTCCATGAGCACGCCGCTCTGCCCGGGCCGGCGCAGCACCCGGTTGACGTTGCCGCCGTAGCCGGCCCCGCGGGTGCCGGCGATCGGGGTGACCCCGTCCCAGCCGGCCGCGTTCTGCAGCGTGCCGAGCAGGAACCCGTGCCGGAACTCCGCGCTGTCGTTGGTGAGTGTGAACCGGTAGCGCACCAGCGGCAGCGAGCTGGCGTCGGCGTCGAGCGGCACGAACGGCGTGTGTGCCTCGAGCGACACGGCCAGCGGCAGCGCGGGGTCGTGGTAGGTCACCCGGGCGAAGGGGTACGCCGCCTCGAACGTGGTCGACTCGACGTACGGCCACAGCGGCGGCTCGTCCCGGTCCGGCACCTCGGCGTCGGAGACGTTCGCGGCCGGCCGCGGGTGTGGCGCGATCGGCGCGGAGCGCAGCAGCCGCACCACGTCGTCCGGCGGCTCGAGCGAGGAGACCCGCAGCGCGAAGAAGCTGTCCGGCAGAAACCCGCGATGGTTCGGTACCCCGGACAGCTGCCACTGCCGCAGCGCCCCATCCCCGCAGAGCGCCACATGGCCGGTGCCGATGCCACCGAGCGGGAACGCCACCGCGCGCCGGGCGTCCCCGGTGTAGACCGCCACGCTGTCTCCTCAGGCCATCATGAAATCGATTTCACGGAACGTAGATCTTCTCCCCGCCGGTGTCAAGCCGCGTGCGCCGAAGGCGCACTGACCAGGTGGCCACCCAGGCAGCGCTGCGACGAAGTCGCCGCCAGGCTGGCTACAGTGCTGGCCGTGGCCGCGAAGCGGCCATGGGGGGTCTGGGGTGGGAACCCCCCAGGCAGCGCTGCGACGAAGTCGCCGCCAGGCTGGCTACAGTGCTGGCCGTGGCCGCGAAGCGGCCATGGGGGGTCTGGGGTGGGAACCCCCCAGGCAGCGCTGCGACGAAGTCGCCGCCAGGCTAGTTACAGTGTTGGCCCATGGCCACGATCTACGAGGTAGCCGCGCTCGCCGGGGTATCGCCCGCAACCGTGTCGCGGGTGTTCAACGGCATGACGGTCTCCCCGGAGAAGCAGCGGGCCGTGCGCGAGGCCGCCACCAAGCTGGCCTTCACGCCCAACAAGACCGCGCGCCGGCTGCGCAAGCGCAGCTCCGAGGTCGTCGCCCTGCTCATCCCCGACATCGAGAACCCGTTCTTCACCGCGCTCGCCCGCGGCGTGGAGGACCGGGCCCAGGAGTCGGGCTTCTCCGTGGTGCTGTGCAACACCGACGACGACCCCGGCAAGGAGCTGCGCTACCTGCAGATCGCCGCCTCCGAGGAGATGGCCGGGGTCATCCTGGCGCCCGCCTCGGACGAGGTCGACCTCGGCGCGATCGCCTCGCTTGGGCGGCCCGTGGTGGCCGTGGACCGCACCACGCCGTACCCGGTCGACGCGGTCAAGGTCGACAACCGGGCGGCCGGCATCGCCGCGACCGGGGCCCTGTTCGACGCCGGGTACCGCCGGGTGGCCTGCATCGCCGGCCCGGCCGGGATCGAGGCGACCGAGGACCGGTTCCTGGGCTGGCGGCAGGTGGTCACCGCGCGCCGCGCCGCGCTGCCGGAGGACTACCTGCGGCACGCGAACTTCCGCGCCGACGGCGGGCACGCCGCCATGCGGGCCCTGCTGGACCTGCCGGAGCCGCCGGACGCGGTGCTGACCACGAACAACCTCATGGGCGTCGGCGCCCTGCAGGCGATCGTCGAGGCCGGCGTCGACCCGGCGAAGTTCGGCCTGGCCGTGGTCGGCGAGCTGCCGTTCATGTTCCTGACGCCGCCGGCCGTGGTGCAGGTGCGGCTGCCGGCCCGGCACCTCGGCACCACCGCCGCGACGATGCTGCTGGAGCGCATCGCGGGCGACGCCCAGCCGCCGCGCACGGTCGTGCTGCGCGCCGAGCTGGCCTGACCCGGTCCAGAACGAGACCCTTCCGTTACCGACCTTGCTGCAATCGATACCAGAAGAAAAGTTGCCTGATCAGGGCCGATAGAAAGCATCCCTGGAGGACTCCTTGACGAAATCGATTTCTTGGACTTCACTGTGCCCACCGCACCGCCTCCCAACCGCTTCCCAATCCGAGAGGGACGCAGGCACATGAACACCCCGTTACGCAAGATCGCGCTGCTGGGCGCGTCGGCCGTGCTGGCGGTATCCGCACTGGCGGGCTGCTCCAGCGGTTCGGACGCCTCCTCCGGCGGCGACAAGACGCTCGAGATCGCCTACTGGGACTACGGGCCGGCCGCCGAGAGCGGCAACAAGGCCACCGCCGACGCCTTCATGGCCGCGCACGCGGGCGTCAAGGTGACGCTCACGCCCGTCGCCGGCGAGAACTGGGGCACCTACTACGCGAACGTCGCGACGCTGATCGCCTCCGGAAAACACCCCGACCTGATGGTCATCTCCGGTGAGGGCGCCCAGTTCGTGCACGCCAACAACCTGGTGCTGCCGATCAACAAGTACCTGGACAAGGACGCCGACGCCAAGACGCTCACCGGCGACATCGCCAAGGGCCTCATCGACGGCTTCACGGTCAAGGGCGACGTGGTCACCCTGACGTACGGCTGGAACGACATGGTCGTCTACTACAACACCGACGTATTCAAGAAGATGGGCGTGGAGCCGCCGAAGGCCGACTGGACCTGGGACGACTTCAAGGCCACGGCCAAGAAGCTGACCGCGGACACCAACGGCGACGGCAAGCCCGACCAGTACGGCTTCACCTGGGCCAGCAACGAGATCTTCCCCGGCATCATGCCCTGGGTGGCCAACGCCGGGGGCAACCTGACCAGCGACGACGTGTGCAAGCCGACCGCCGACAGCCCGCAGGTGCAAAAGGCCGTGCAGTTCCTGCGCGACCTCATCACGCAGAACATCGCGCCCGCCCCGATGCCGATGAGCGACGTGTTCACCCGCTTCCAGAACGGCCAGATCGCCATGTTCGGCGCGGGCCGCTGGCCGATCGCGACCTTCCTGCCGGCCGGGTTCAAGGCGTTCGACATCCAGCTGTACCCGAAGGGCGACACCTACAAGACCGTGTTCGGCGGCGCCGGCTACCCGATCCTCAAGTCGTCGAAGAACCCGGACCTCGCCTGGGAGTACCAGAAGTTCACGGTGAGCACCGACATCGAGAAGGAGTACGTCGGCACCCCGGACAAGCCCGGCGACTCCATCCCGTCGCGGCGCTCGCTCGCCCAGACGATCTCCAAGGTCGGCGTCCCGCCCGCCAACTCCGACCTGTACTACGACAGCATCGACAAGTACCCGACCCTGGTCCCCTACCCGGCGCCGGCCAAGTACAGCGCCTTCGAGTCGACCGTCCTGCGCAACCTGCAGCTGATCTTCGCGGGCGAGAAGAGCGTCCCGGACGGGCTCAAGAACATGCAGAGTGAGCTGAGCAGCATCGTCACCTGCTGAAAAGGCTGAGTAATGACCACCAGTACCGAATCCGGCATCACCCCTCCGGCCGTGGTCACCGACCACGGCCGGAGGGCCCCGGCCAGACGCAAGCGCAAGGACGGCCTCGCCGCACTGGCCTTCCTGTCCCCCTCGATCGTCACGTTCCTGGTCTTCGTGTTCGCGCCGACCGTGGGCGTGCTGTACCTGAGCTTCTACGACTGGAACCTGCTCAGCGACGGCGAGTTCGTCGGCTTCGACAACTTCGACCGGCTGGTGCACGACGGCCGGCTGCTCGACGTGTACGGCTCCACCACCTACATGGCGCTGGTCATCCTGGCCGTGAACGTGGTCGTGGGCCTGCTGCTGGCGGTGCTGCTGGAGACCCGGATGCCGCGCTGGCTGCGCGGGTTCTTCCGGCTGTCGTTCCTGTTCCCGTTCGTGGTGTCGGCATCGGCGGTGGCACTGATCTGGCGGTTCCTGCTCAACAAGGACCTGGGCCTGGTCAACTACCTGATCGGGCTGACCGGCGCCGGGCGGATCGACTGGCTCGGGTCCTCGGCGTTCGCGCCGGTGTCGGTGATCGTGGTGAACTCGTGGAAGACCATCGGGTTCTCGATTCTGGTGTACATCGCGGGCCTGCAGTCGATCCCCGACCAGCTCAAGGAGGCCGCGATCGTCGACGGTGCGAATGCCTGGACCCGCTTCTGGCGCATCACGTTCCCGCTGCTCTCGCCGACGATCTTCTTCCTCGTCGTGATCAACACGATCAACTCGTTCCAGATCTTCGCCGAGCCGCGGGTGCTGACCCAGGGCGGGCCGGGCGATGCGAGCCGCACGATCGTGGAGTACCTCTACGACCGCGCGTTCGGCGACTTCGACCTGGGCTACGCCTCCGCCATCGGCATCACCTTCATGCTGGTGCTCATCGTGCTCACCGCGATCCAGTTCCGGCTCTCCCGCAGATGGACCTTCTACGAATGAGCCGCCTCCTTTCCCGCATCGCGACCTTCGTGATCCTCACCGTCGCCGCCCTGGCGATCACCGCGCCGTTCCTGTGGATCTTCCGCGGCGCGTTCTCCGCCTCCGACGCCGAGCTCTACCGCCTGCCGCCGACGTTCGCCCCCGACAACCTCACGGTCGGCAACTTCGGCAAGGTCACCGACCAGGTGCCGTACTTCCGCTTCTTCCTCAACTCGATCATCGTCTCGACGACGATCACCGTCGCGCAGCTCATCACCTGCTCGACCGCCGGCTACGCCTTCGCCCGGATGCGCTTCCGCGGCAAGGGCCTGCTCTTCGCCGTCGTCATCGGCTCGCTGATGATCCCGATCCAGGTCACCATCGTGCCGCTGTTCCTGGTCATGTCGAAGCTGAACCTGACCAACACGCTGTGGGCGCTGATCCTGCCGGGCATCTTCAGCGCTTTCGGCATCTTCCTGCTGCGCCAGCACTTCCTGGCGCTGCCGGTGGAACTGGAGGAGGCGGCCCGGCTGGACGGCGCCGGGCACTTCCGCATCTTCGCCGGAGTTATCCTGCCGCTGTCCGGCCCGTCGATCGCGACGCTGGGCATCCTGTGCTTCACGTACTGGTGGAACGACCTGCTGCTGCCCCTGGTCATGATCAACGACACCGAGCGGCAGACCCTGCCGGTCGGCCTGGTGCTGCTGGCCGGCCGGTTCTCCACCGGCTCGCTGGGCACCATCGCGGCCGGCATCGCGATGGCGATCGTCCCCGTCCTGGTGGTGTTCATCGTCGCCCAGCGCTACATCGTGCAATCGATCGCATCGAGCGGATTGAAGCTGTAAATGGACAACCCCACCCTGCCCTGGCTGGCCTGGTCCGGCGCCACCGCCACCTGGCACGAGCTGCCCCGCACCCTCGCCGCGGGCGCCGTCACCGCGCTCGCGGCGGCGCCCCTGGCGGCGGCGCTGCTCACCGGCGCGCCCGGCTGGCTCGCCGCGGCCGCGACCCTGCCGGCCGCGCTCGCGCTGACCGGCCTGGCCCGGCTCGCCGCCGCGACCGCCCGCGGCGAGACCGCCCATCTGGCCCTGGTGCGCCGGGCCGATCCGGTGCTCGCCGTCCTCCTCTCCGCCGCCGGCCTGGCGCTGATCGCCCCCTGGGGCGCGGTGCCGGCCGCGGCGGTCCTGCTTGTCGGGCCATACGCGCTGGCCTACGGTGCGGTTCGAGACCGGCGCGGCCTGGCGGCGCTGCGCGGCGGGGTCATCCTCGCCGCGTACCGCCCCGCCTGGACGCTCACCCTCGCCGCGATCGCCGTGCTCGGCGGGTTCGCGGTGGCCGCCTCGGCCGGCGTCCTGGCCGTGCTCGCCGCGCCGCTGGTCCTCACCATCGCCGCCCGCCAGACCGCCGCGCTGCTGGACGAGATCGACACCATCCAGGGCGGTGCGCGGTGAACATCGACCCGGAGCTGCTCGGCGGGATCGCGGGCACGCTCACCCCGCAGCTGCCCGACGGCCCGCTCGACGTGGCCACGGTCCGCGCCATCGACGACCGGCGCCGCGCGACGAACCCGCTGCCGGCGCCGGCGGTCCCGCCCGAGGTGGTCCGTGACGGCGGCGTCGAGCTGCGGGTGCACGGCACCGGCCGGGTCTGCGTGCTGTGGATCCATGGCGGCGGCATGTACCTCGGCTCGGCCCGCAACGAGGACGCGTTCTGCTGCGACCTGGCCGCCGAGCTCGGGGTCGCGGTCGCGGCCGTGGACTACCGGCTGGCGCCCGAGCACCCGTACCCGGCCGCGCTGCACGACTGCCGCGCGGCGCTGGACTGGTGCGCGTCGCACCACGACCGGGTCGTCGTGGCCGGCGCCAGCGCGGGCGCGGGGCTGGCGGCGGCGCTGTGCCTGCTGAACCGGGACGAGCAGGGGCCGGCGATCGCCGCCGCGCACCTGTACTACCCGATGCTCGACGACCGCGAGACGCCCAGCTCCCGCGAGCTGGCCGACGCCCCGGTGTGGAACCGGCGCCTGGCCGACGTCGCGTGGGCGGCCTACCTCGGCGGGCGCCCCGCCGACGGCCTCGCCGCCCCGGCCCGGGCGACCGACCTGCGCGGCCTGCCGCCGACGTACCTCGACACCGGCGACTGCGACATGTTCCGCGACGAGGACGCCGACTACGCGCGGCGGCTCGAAGCGGCCGGGGTACCGACCCGGTTCGAGCTCGTGCCCGGCGCGGTCCACGCGTTCGAGGCGATCGCCCCCGACGCCGCGATCAGCCGGGCCACCCGCGCCCGCCGCCTCGACGCCCTGCGCCGCAGCCTGGCCGAGGACTTCCGGACGTGGTGACGATCTACGAGGTGGCCGCCCGGGCCGGGGTCTCCCCGGCCACCGTCAGCCGGGTCATGAACGGCGCACGGGTGTCCGCCGAGTCGGAGCGGCTGGTCCGGGCCGCCGCCGCGGAGCTGGCGTTCACGCCGAACCGCACCGCCCGGCGGCTGCGCGGCCACCGCTCCGCCGTGATCGGGCTGATCATCCCCGACATCGAGAACCCGTTCTTCACGGCGCTGGCCCGCGGGGTGGAGAACCGGGCCCGGGCCGCCGGCTACTCGGTCGTGCTGTGCAACACCGACGACGACCCCGGCCGGGAGGCCACCTACATCGCCATCGCCCTCGCCGAGCACATGGCCGGCGTCATCCTCGCCCCGGCCGACGACGCCAGCGACGTGAGCCGGCTGGTCGCGCACCACCGGCCGGTCGTCGCCGTCGACCGCAGCCTGGCCCGGTCCGACGTCGACGCGGTCACCGTCGACAACCGGGCCGGCGGCCGCTCGGCGGCGGAGTCGCTGTTCGCCGCCGGATTCACCCGGGTCGCCTGCATCACCGGGCCGAGCTCGGTGGAGACCGCCCAGCTGCGCATGGCCGGCTGGCGGCAGGCGGCGAGCCGGCGCGCCGGCACCGACGGCGCGGACCTGGAGGAGCTGCTGCGCTACGCCGACTACCGGGTCGACGGCGGCCGGCAGGCGATGGCCGACCTGCTCGCCCTGCCCCGCCCGCCGGACGCCGCGGTCGTGGCCAACAACCTCATGGCGGCCGGGGCGCTCGACGCCCTGCACGACGCCGGGCTCGCCCCGCCCGGCTTCGGGCTGGCCGTCTTCGGCGACCTGCCGTTCGCCTCGTTCGGCCGCCGGGGCATCCGGGTCGTCGACCTGCCCGCCCGCGAGCTCGGCGAGGCCGCCGCCACGCTGCTGCTGGAGCGCATCGACGGCGACGACGGCCCGGCCAAGACGGTGGTCCTGCGCACCCGAGACCAGGAGCGGCGATGAGCCTCTTCCTCGGTGTCGACATCGGCACCTCCAGCAGCAAGGGCGTCCTCGTCGACGGCGACGGGCGGGTGCTGCGCTCGGCGACGCGCGAGCACGCCGTCTCCCGGCCGTACCCCGGCCACGTCGAGATGGACGGCGAGATCTGGTGGGCCGAATTCGTCTCCCTCGCCGAGGAGCTGACCGCCGGCCGGCGGATCGTGGCGGTCGGGGTCAGCGGCATGGGGCCGTGCGTGCTGCTCACCGACGCCGCGGGCACGCCGCTGCGCCCGGCCATCCTCTACGGCGTCGACACCCGCGCCACCGCCCAGATCGAGACGCTCACGCGGCGGCTCGGCGGCGCCGAGGCGATCCTGGCCCGCTGCGGATCGGTGCTCTCCTCACAGGCGGTCGGGCCGAAGCTGGCCTGGCTGGCCGAGCACGAGCCGGAGACGTTCGGCGCGGCGCGGCGGCTGTTCATGCCCGCGTCCTGGCTGGCGTACAAGCTCACCGGCGCCTATGCGCTGGACTTCCATTCGGCGAGCCAGTGCACACCGCTGTTCGACACACACACGCTGCAGTGGTACTCCGAGTGGGCCGGCCCGATCGCCCCCGCGCTCGAGCTGCCGCCCCTGGCCTGGCCCGGCGACCCGGCCGGCACCACGCGCGAGCCGATCGCCGGCATCCCGGCCGGCACCCCGGTCATCACCGGCACCATCGACGCGTGGACCGAGGCGGTCAGCGTCGACGCCCAGCGGCCCGGCGACCTGATGCTCATGTACGGCACCACGATGTTCCTCATCGCCACCGTCGAGCGGCCCTTCGCCGAGGTCGTCACCAGCCCGGCGATGTGGGGCACGGTCGGCGCCTACCCGGGCACCCGCAACCTGGCCGGCGGCATGGCCACCTCCGGCGCGCTCACCGCCTGGCTGCGCGAGCTGACCGGCGCCGACTACCCACAGCTGCTGGCCGAGGCCGAGGCGTCCGGGCCGGGGGCGCGGGGGCTGCTGATGCTGCCGTACTTCGCCGGGGAACGCACCCCGCTGATGGACCCCGACGCCCGCGGGATCGTCGCCGGCCTCACGCTCAGCCACACCCGCGGCGACCTGTACCGGGCGGCGCTGGAGGCGACCGCGCTCGGCGTGCGGCACAACGTCGAGGCGCTGCGCGCGGCCGGCGCGCCGATCCGCCGGGTCGTCGCCGTCGGCGGCGGCACCCGGGGCGGGCTGTGGACCCGGATCGTCAGCGACGTCACCGGGCTGCCCCAGGTCGTGCCGGCCGTCACCATCGGCGCGGCCTACGGCGCCGCCTACCTCGCCGCCCGCACCGCCGCGCCGGTGTCGATCGCGGACTGGAACCCCGTCGCCGAGACGGTGGAGCCGGACCCGGCGAACCGGGCCGGCTACGACGAGCTCTATGGGCTCTACCGCGACCTCTACCCGGCCACCCGCACCATCGCCCACACGCTCGCGGCCCGCCAGCGACCGCGCGCGTGACCGTCTCCCGGAGGAACCCATGAGCACCTACGCCCTCCCCCTCGCTCCGTCCCGCCCGGCCGCCGAGCCGAACACCGCCTTCCTGATCGCGAGCGGCGACCTGCGCCCCGCCGCGAACCGGGCCGGGTGGCCCACCCAGGTGGCCATGGAGGCCGCCGTCACCGCCGCGTTCGCCGAGCTCGGCTGGACGGTGCGCCGGGCGCACCCGTTCGACCCGGGGGCGGGGCACGGGTTCATCTCCAGCCAGCGGATGGGCCTCGAGGTGTTCAAGACGATCCCGTCGGACGCGCCGCTGATCGTGGCCGAGGCGGTGTGGCAGTACAGCCACCACGTGCTGGCCGGGCTGCGCACCCACCGCGGCCCGATCCTCACCGTGGCGAACTTCGCCGGCGACTGGCCGGGGCTGGTCGGGCTGCTCGGCGTCAACGCCGGCATGGCCAAGATGGGGGTGGCGTACTCCACGATCTGGTCCGTCGACTTCACCGACGACTGGTTCAAGACCGGCATCCGCGGCTGGGTCGAGACCGGCACCATCGCCCACGACACCTCGCACGTGCGCGACCTGCCCGCCGCGCTGCCCGGCACCGCCGAGACCGAGCTGGGCCGGGCCCTGGCCGCGCAGCTGCTCGCCGACAAGGCGATCCTCGGCGTCTTCGACGAGGGCTGCATGGGGATGTACAACGCCATCATCGACGACGAGCTGCTCAACCCGATCGGCATCTACAAGGAGCGGCTGTCGCAGAGCGCGCTGTGGGCCGAGATGCAGCGGGTCAGCGACGCCGAGGCCGACGCGGTCGGCGCCTGGCTGCTGGCCAAGGGCATGACCTTCCAGCTCGGCACCGACGAGGCGACCGAGCTGACCGAGGCGCAGCTGCGCTGGCAGTACAAGATGTACGTCGCGGCGCTGCGCATCAGCGACGACTTCGGCCTCGACGCCGTCGGCATCCAGTACCAGCAGGGGCTCAAGGACATCTGCCCGGCCTCGGACCTGGCCGAGGGCCTGCTGAACAACGCCGACCGGCCGCCGGTGACCTCCCGCGACGGCTCCCGGGTGCTGTGGGAGGGCCGGCCGCTGCCGCACTTCAACGAGGCCGACGAGGGCGTCGCCGTCGACGCGCTGCTCACCAACCGGATCTGGACCGCGATGGGCCTCGACCCGGCCACCACCCTGCACGACGTGCGGTGGGGCGAGGACTTCGACGGCCAGTTCGTCTGGGTGTGGGAGATCTCGGGCTCGGTGCCGGCGTCGCACTTCGCCACCGGCTACGCCGAGGCGGTCGGCTGGCGGCAGGACCCGGTGTACTTCCCGCTCGGCGGCTCGACGATCAAGGGCATCTGCAAGCCTGGCGAGGTGGTGTGGAGCCGCGTCTTCGTGCAGGGCGGGGCGCTGCACGCCGACCTGGGCCGGGCCAGCGCGGTGTCGCTGCCCGAGGAGGAGTCCGAGCGCCGCTCCAAGGCGACCACCCCCGCCTGGCCGATCATGCACGCCGTCCTGCACGGCGTGACCCGCGACCAGTTCATGGCCCGGCACAAGGCCAACCACCTCAACGTCGCCTACGCCCCGGACGCCGCCACCGCCGACAAGGCGCTGCTGGCGAAGGCGGCCCTGTTCGCCGCCCTCGGGGTCCAGGTGCACCTGTGCGGGGACGTCACACTGCCGAGCTGAACAGCTCCGCGATCCGCCGCATGCGCGGGTCCCCGGTGAGCTCCTCCAGCGGCAGCGGCAGCGGGATCCGCCAGTTCGGGTACTGCCCGGTGGTGCCGGGCAGGTTCGGCTGGCGGGTCTCGCCGAGCACGTCGTAGGGCGAGGCGAGCAGGATCCGGCAGGGCGTGCGGGCCAGCAGCCGGTGCATGGCCACGACCAGCTCGGCGTCGGTGCTGTCCGGCCCGGCGAGCCCCTCCTCGGCGAGCAGCTTGAGCAGCGCGTCGCGGTCCTCGTCGGCGTCGGCCCGCTCGTCCGCCTCGGGGCGGGTCAGCACGCCGGCCTCGGCCCGGGCGCGCACGTGCTCGCCGGTGAGGAAACCGGCCGCGGTGGGCAGGTCATGGGTGGAGATGCTGGCCATGGCGCCGGCCGGCCACCGCCGGGGCGCGAGAAACGCGCCGTCGTCGCCGCGGGTGAACCACAGCACGGCGGAGCCGAGGATGTTGCGCTCCCGCAGGGTCCGCGTGACGACCGGCTCGACGGTGCCGAGGTCCTCGCCGACGACCACCGCGCCGGCCCGCTCCGCCTCCTCGACCAGCACGCCGAGCATGGCGGCCGCGTCGTAGTGCACGTAGGCGCCCTCGGCGGCGCCGCGGCCCGGCGGGATCCACCACAGCCGCCACAGCCCGGCGACGTGGTCGACGCGCAGCCCGCCGGCGTGGGCGAGGATGCCGCGCAGCAGGTCGCGGTAGGCGGCGTAGCCGGCCGTGGCGAGCCGGTCGGGCCGCCAGGTGGCCAGCCCCCAGTCCTGCCCCTGCTGGTTGAACGCGTCGGGCGGCGCGCCGACCCGCACGCCCTGCGCGATGACGTCCTGCATCGTCCAGGCGTCGGCCCCGCCGGGGTCGATCCCGACGGCAAGATCGTGAACGATCCCCACCGCCATGCCGGCCGCCGCGGCGTTGGCTTCCGCGAGCTGTTCGGCGCACCGCCGCTGCACCCACACATGGAACGCGCGCCGTTCGGGGTCGGCCGCCGCATACGCCCGCTCCCCCGGCCTGCGTAGTTCCTCGGGCCATTCCCGCCAGTCGACGCCGTGGACTTCGGCGAGCGCCGTATACGTGGCGAAGTCCCGCAACGCCCGCTCCTCGCCGGCCCCCCGGCCCCCGCCCGCGGCACCGTCGCCCACATCGGACATATCCGAAATTTCGCGGAATAGCGCTTTCAGTGCGGCGTGCTTGGCTCGCCACGCCTCGCCGTAGTCGATCAGCTCGCGGTTCGGCGGGCGGAGCGCGTCGACCTTCGCACGCAAGGCCGCGTCGGCCGCCGCATACTCCGGGAGGTTCTCGATGCGCAGGTAGAGCGGGTTGACGAAGCGGCGCGACGACGGCGAGTAGGGCGAGGCGGGCAGCGGGTCGACCGGCGCCACCGCGTGCAGCGGGTTGACCAGGATCGCCCCGGCGCCGGACGCCGCGGCCCAGCGGGCGAACGCGGCCAGGTCGGCGAAGTCCCCGGCGCCCCACGAGCCGGCGGAGCGGACGCCGTACAACTGGATCATCCACCCCCACGTCCGCGGCACCTCCGGCAGGACGCGCGGCGGCAGCAGCGCCATCACCGCCCGCACCACGTCGGGATCGATGTCGACGCGCCGGTGGCCGGCGG
Organism: Dactylosporangium sp. CA-092794; assembly: GCF_050948465.1. NCBI lineage: Bacteria > Bacillati > Actinomycetota > Actinomycetes > Micromonosporales > Micromonosporaceae > Dactylosporangium > Dactylosporangium sp. CA-092794. Next base: position 7,846,007 of record NZ_CP192044.1, read on the forward strand.
TCTCGTACCAGGTGGCCACGCCGCGCGCGGCGGCCTCGTCCTCCAGCGTCACGCCGCCGTCATACCCCCACGACCTGGTCGCGAAGCACGAGGCTCGGCACCGACTCCGCGCCGACCAGCTGCAGGGCCTGGCGGACAGCGCGCCGGCAGCGCACGACGGTGTGCCGGTTGGGGCGGGACGCGGCGAACCGCACGATGATGCCGGCCCCGGCGGCGTCGACGAAGGTCAGCTCGCTGGCGTCGAGCATGACCACCGAGTCGGCGGTGCCGACCAGGTCGAGGATCGAGGGCAGGGAGCCCGCGTTGGAGGCGTCGAGCTCGCCGATGAGCCGCAGGTGGGCGCCCCAGCCGCCGAGCGTGAAGCGCAGCAGCGGCCCGGGGTGCCCGGCGCTGAGCCGGCCGAGCAGTTCGGTGCCGAACTGGCGCCGGTCGTAGAGGCACAGGCCGGTGACCCGCGGGTCGCCGAAGAACCGGTTTACCCGGTGCTCGTAGCCGACCAGGTCGGCGGGCGTGTAGCCGGCCCGCTGGGTCCAGACCATGTCGCCGGCCACGGAGATCGCCTGATACCCGGCGGCGAACGTGCCCTCGGCGAGCCCGGCGAGGGTGGAGAGCATGTCGGCCACGCCGAACAGCGGGCCGCCGAACGTCGAGCCGCCACCCGACGACGACCCGGCCGACGACGACCCGCCCGACGACGACCCGCCGGACGCCGCCGTTACGCCACCCGCCGGCAGCCGGGCACCGGTATGACCGGTGTCGAAGCGCAGCACGGAGAACTGGCCGGGGGCGGCCCCGGACGCGGCGGCGGCCAGGGCCCGCGCGAGCTCGGCGGATGCGGTGTCGAGGAAGATCACTACCCGGTGGCCGGCGGCGACGGCCCGGCGCACGAACCCGGTCAACAGGGTCCGGCACTCGTCGTCGGCGGAGTAGGTCAGGGTCGCGTGCGAGGAGAACACGCCCGGCCAGGCCTCCTGCTCCGCGCTCCGGTCCGGCACCGCTCCACCCTACGATGCCGGCCCGGGCCCCGCGATCGCCTCGCGGCCCAACCGGGCCCGGACATTACTCAACCGTAACCGTGAAACTACTCAGCCGTTGTATCGGTTTATGACGGTGGTCGATCAGAGCCGGGGTGCGTCGTCGGCCGCGTCGTCGGCGAGGGCGGCCGGGCCGACGATCAGCGGGTCCGGGGTACCCACGAGATCGACATCCTTGCCCTCGTAGTCGAACCGGCTCAACACGTGCCGCATCGCCTCGAGCCGGGCGCGCTTCTTGTCGTTGCTCTTCACCACGGTCCACGGCGCGTCGGCGGTGTCGGTGTAGAAGAACATCGCCTCCTTCGCCTCGGTGTAGTCGTCCCATTTGTCGAGCGAGGCGAGGTCCATCGGGGAGAGCTTCCACTGCCGGACCGGGTCGACCTGGCGGATCAGGAACCGGGTGCGCTGCTCGTTGCGCGACACCGAGAACCAGAACTTGACCAGCCGGATGCCGGAGCGGACCAGCATCCGCTCGAGCTCGGGGGCCTGGCGCATGAACTCGAGATACTCGGCGCGGGTGGCGAAGCCCATCACCCGCTCGACGCCGGCCCGGTTGTACCAGGACCGGTCGAAGAGCACGATCTCGCCGGCCGAGGGCAGGTGGTGGACGTAGCGCTGGAAGTACCACTGCGTGGACTCGCGCTCACTGGGCTTCTCCAGGGCCACCACCCGGGCGCCGCGGGGGTTGAGGTGCTCCATGAAGCGCTTGATCGTGCCGCCCTTGCCGGCCGCGTCGCGGCCCTCGAAGAGCACCACCAGCCGCTCGCCCCGGTCCTTGATCGTGTTCTGCAGCTTGAGCAGCTCGATCTGCAGCAGCCGCTTGATGTGGTCGTACTCCCCGCGCGTCATGCGCTCCGGATACGGATAGTCCTCCCGCCACGTGTCGACGGGCTGCCCGTCCTTGCGCAGCAGCACCGGGTCGTCGTCATCGTCGTCCTCGACCAGGTAGTCGTCGAGCGAGAGTTCGGTCATGTTCATGTGGTACCCCAAGCCCCGGCGGTTCACCACCTCCGGGGCTTGAACAGCGCCTTACCGGCCGCTATTACTGGTACCCCCGGATCTCCTTGAACGCGGCCGGCAGCGACCCGGTCCGCGCGTCGAAGGACTTGCCCCCGGTGAGGTCGGCGACCTTTTGCATCTCGCCCACGTTGCCCTCGCCGAAGAGGATGGTGAACACCGGCACCTTCGGCAGCTGGGGCAGCCGGGCCTGGAAGGCGTCGACGTTCGCGCCCTTGGTGAGCTCGCCGTCGGTGAGCAGCACGATCGAGGTGAACCGGTCCGGGTCGTCCTTCATCAGCGCCGCGGCCTGGTCGTAGGCGACGAACAGCGCGTCGTAGATCGCGGTGTCGCCGTTGGCGCTGAGCCCGCCGGCGTAGGAGCGGATCTGGTCCAGGGCCGGCTGGATGTCACCCTCCGGCACGTCGAAGCGGCGCACCTCCCCCGGCTTGGTGCTGAACGGCACCATGATCACCTGTTCCCGGCCGTTGAACCGGCTGAACTGCCCGGACAGGCTGGTGTCGGCGCCGGTGAGCCCGACCAGGGCGGTCTTGAGCCCCTGGATGCGCTCCCCCTTCATCGAGCCGGACAGGTCCAGCACGTAGATGGTGCGGGCCGGCTTGCGCAGGGCATCGCCGAACGCGCCGATGAGCGCGTTGGCCGCGTCGAGCTTGCCGGGAAACGGCAGCTCCGGCAGCGGCCCGTCCTTGGGCCCGAAGCCGGCGGCGAGGGACACGCCGGGCACCGCCGGCCGGCGCCAGGTCCTGGCCATGATCTGCTGCTGCACGCTGGGCCGGCGCAGGTAGTCGGCGACCGCCGCGTAATTGGTCTTGGTCTGCTCCGAAACGCCGGCCAGCAGGGTGAGCGGATAGTCGGCGGTGACGACCCCGTCGGAGGGGTACACCACGGTCAGCGGCTCCGGCAGCTTGCCCGAGGCGTTGAGCGACAGGATCACCGACTCGTAGTTGACCAGCCCGTCGACGGCCTTGCCATGGTCGGCGGCGTTCTTGACGAACGCGTCGGCGAGCCAGCCCGACGAGCCGGCGGTGAGGCTCTGCCCGGCGAAGAACGCCCGCAGCCGCGGGGTGAGCGGGGCGATCTGCTCGGCGGTGAGCGCCGCGCCGGTGCCGGCCAGCGCGGCGGCGACCCCGACCAGCGCGGAGAAGCCGGAGTTGGAGCTGGCCGGGTTGGTCATGCCGTAGGTGAACTTGTGCTCGCCGGCGGCCACCGCGATCTCGCTCCAGGTGGGCCGGTGGTCGGTCCAGCCGAGCTGCTGCGCGACCGACTGGCGCAGCCCCAGCACCACCGGCGAGGTGGCGACCTTGGTGGCGGTACCGATCTTGTCGCCGGAGCCCGGGTGCAGCTGCAGGTAGCGGTTGCTGGCGAACCAGATCGCGTCGTACTGCGTGGCCGCGTTGCCGGACACGACGTTCTCCACGCCGTCGAGGGTGCCGGTGGCCTGCAGCTTCACCTCGACCCCGGTGGCCTGCCTCGCCCCGTCGAGGACCGGCTGCAGGTCGGCCAGCTCGCTGCTGGCGAGCACGCGCAGCGTGCCGGAGCCCTTCAGGAAGGGCCCCTCGCTCGCGATGGACTTGGCCGGGTCGCCGCCCGTGCCGGGCGTGCAGGCGCCGAGCAGCAGCGCCGCGACGACGAGCAGGGCAGCATTCCGCCGCCTCATGACATCTTCTCCTCGAGCCGGTCCAGCAGGGTCTTCAGGTCCGTGAAGCCGGGGCTGGGCACCGCGGCGCCGATCGTGCCGGGCAGCGGCGCGTCGCCGGATCGGGCCTTGGCCAGCACCGGCGCGCTCAGCGCCGTGTCCGCGGTGCGGAAGCCGTGCTTGGCGGCCAGCCGCTGCAGGCCGGGGTCGGTGGCCAGCAGCCGGGCGACCTGCACGCCCGCGGCGGTGAGCGGCACGATCGTGTGCTCGCTCACCAGCGTCGGCGACGGGTACATCAGCGTCTGCCGGGCGGTGAACCCCTCGTTGACCGCATGATCGACGAACTGGGCCTCGTAGATCAGCACCAGCGGCGCCGAGTCCATGCCGCGGCGCAGGTAGCTCTCGAACGGCTCCTCGCTCGTCGTGTCGACCGCGCCCTGGTCGGTGAAGAGCTTGGCGACCGCGCCGAGGTCGTCGCCGGTGGCCTGGTCGGTGAGCCAGGCGAACATCGCCGCCGAGTTGGAGTCCGCGGGCCGGGTCGTGGCGACGAGCACGTTCTGCCCGACCGGATGGATGAGGTTACCCGGGATGTCGGTCCACTTCACGTTGCGCCGGTTCGCGTCCGCGAGGGCCTTGAGGTCCAGCCGCCAGACCTTGGTGGCGGGGTCGAGCCTGGCCAGCTGGGCATTCTGGAGCAGGTCGACGATCGGCTGGAAGGTGGCGACGGCCAGCGGCGAGGTGAACACGACCACGTCGTCGCCGGCCGGGTTGCCGTGCGCGCGGACCTCCTCGGCGGCGGCCTTGCCGCTAGGGAACGCGAAGTCGTAGCCGGCCGCGCGGCTCGGCATCTGCCGGGAGCCGGCCGGGTCGGCCCGCACCGCGAAGCCGTGACTCGCCAGGGCCCGCTTGACCTCGGGGTCGTCGAAGAAGGGCTTCTTCTCGGAGCCGACGATGGCGCTGACCGGCGTCAGGTCGCCGGAGCCACGGGCGGAGCGGCCGAGCAGGTTACCCACGACGGCGCCGATGACGGCCAGCACGAGCACCAGGACGATCAGTGGACCGGTCCGCTTCACGCCCCGATTCTGCCCTTCGCGCGCAACCCCATCACGGTAAGCACCTGTTCAGATGCCGTTCACTTTGTCCACTATGGACAATTCCACCTGATCGGGCGACACGATCCGCCTCACTCGATGTCATACTGGCCCGCGTTCGTTCGCACACCCACACCCCACGACTTCGACCGCGGACGGTTACCGGACCATGACCAAGCCCCAGTCGGGACTCCCCGCGCCCGGCGTGGCGCTGCGCGCTCTGGTGCTCCTGCTCGCCGCCGGCCTGCTCGCTGGCGCCGGCTGGTTCGTGCTGCGCGACCAGGCCGGCAACGCCGGGGACGGCACCGACTGCCGGACCACGCTGCGCGTGATCACCGCGTCGTCGTTCAGCAACGTCGTCTCCGCCGCCGGCCGCACCCTGCGCTCCGGCCGCGACTGCGTCCTGCTCGACGTCACCAGCGCCGACGGGCGCCCCGCCGTCGGCCAGCTCGGCCAGGTCTCCGCCGACGTGTGGATCCCCGACGACGACGCCTGGGCCGCGCTCGCCCCGCCCGGCTTCCTGGTGCCCACCGACAAGGGCGGCGCGCTCGGGGCCGGGCAGACCCTGGCCACCAGCCCCATCTACATGGTCACCGACCAGCCCACCGCCGAGAAGATCAAGTCGGCCGGCGGCGGCTGGCTCGCCCTGGCCAACCTCCTCGACGCCAAGGGCTCCGGGGTCCGCCTGGTCGTGCGCGACCCGTCGCTGTCCGGCGACGGCCTGGTCGCCGCCGGCGCCGTCGGTGAGGCGGTCTGGCTGGACAAGGGCATGGACGCCTCCTCCCTGGCGCTCAACACCTCGATGGCGGTGACCCGCACGGTCAACCACGACCTGGCCGCCACCCCCAACGAGGCCGGCGAGGTCGGCCTGGTCCCCGAGTACGCGCTGCTGCCGACCATCCGCCTCGCCGGCCCCGGCCGCACCTACCTGGCCGGCGCCGACCACACCGCGCTCATGCGGTACACCTGGCTGCCCTCCGCCGCCGCGGCCCGGGACCCGCAGCGGGCCGCGGCCCTGCGGCGGCTCTTCGACGCGTTCGCCGGCACGGAGGCTCGCCAGGCCCTCGCCGCGGGCGGCCTGCGCGCCCCCGGCCAGGCCCGCCCGCCCTTCGACGGCGCCGCCGCGCTGCCCGAGCCCACCGCCCAGCCGTTCGACGTGCTCGCCGCGCACCACATCCAGCACATCTTCGCCACCTGGGACCCGGAGGACCGGCGCAGCAACCTGCTCATCATCGTCGACATCTCGGGGGTGGCGTCGAGCCCCGGCACCTCCTCCAGCGCCCCGCCCGGCGGCCGCCAGCAGCCGATCGACGTGGTCCGCACCGGCTGCCGGGTCGTGGGCGACCTCATGCCGGTCGGCTCCGTCCTGGGCCTGTGGGAGGTGAGCCCCGGCCAGCCCGGCGGCTACCGCAAGCTGCTGCCGTCCAACCGCCTCGACGACGTGTCCCGCACCGCCTACGGCCGGGCGGTGACCGCGCTGAGCGTCCACAAGGCGGGCGCCGGCCTGTTCGACACGATCGTCGCCGGCTACCAGTCGGTCCGCGACGACTGGCACGACGACATGTTCAACCAGATCTTCATCCTCACCGACGACCAGAACAAGGACAGCGCCAACGCCCAGGCCACGGCCGAGATGGTGCAGAAGCTGAGCGGGCTGAAGGACACGGAGCGGCCGATCACCATCAGCGTCGTCGTGCTGGGCCGCAAGGACGCCGCCGACCGCTTGAAGACCGCGCTCCAGCCGATGGGGGCGTACGTCGACAACGCGGTCAGCGCCGACGACGTGCAGGCCTCGTTCATCCACGTGGTCGCCGGCGGCCTGCACGAGTAGCCACCGCCCAGCCCTCGGTGATGCCTCTTCGCCGCTGGCATCGGTCGGCCTGGGACGCCTCGCGAGGCTGGACCAGGCCGCGCCACCGCGGCCGGGCTGGTCGCGGCCACGCGGCCACGCGGCCACGCGGCCTCAAGCCAGGCCCGCTCGGGTCAAGCGGGGCCGAGCCGGGCCGGGCCACGCCAGGGCGAATCGGGCGCTCCGGGCCGAGCCGGGCCGCGTGTTGGCGAATCGGGCGAGTCCGGCCGAGTCGAGGCGGATCAGGGCGGGCGCGGCGAAACGGGGCGGGTCAGGACGGGGTGGTTGGGGAGTCGAGCCAGGCGTTGATCAGGTCGGTGAAGTCGCGGCCGGTCTGGCGGTTCACGAAGGCGGTAAAGGCCGCCCGGTCGCGGGCCGTGCCGGCGTTCTGGGTGGCCCATGCCCGGGCCAGCGCGAAGAACCGCTGGTCGCCCAGCGCCTTGTGGATCTGGTGCAGCATCAGGGCCGGGCAGAGGTAGACGTTGTTCTCCGCGAAGCTGTCCGCCCGCGGATGACCCGGCGGGCCCAAGCGGTGGCGCAGGTCGGCGTCGGCGGCGCGGGCCTGGCGCTCCCAGCGGTCCATGCCGCCCGAGACGCCGTCCTGGCGGTACAACTCCTCGGTGTAACTGGCCCAGCCCTCGTTGAGCCAGACGTCCTGCCAGGTCGCCGGGCCGACCTCGTCGCCGAACCACTGGTGGGCGAACTCGTGCACGAGCACGCTCGAGGCGACCGCCGCGTCCTTCACCACGTCGGCGCCGACGGTGATCATCTGCTGGGTTTCCATCGCCGACTGCGACGGCACCAGTACCACGCCGATGCTCGGGAACGGGAACGGGCCGAACCGGTCCTCCAGCCAGCGCAGGTAGTCCGGTGTGCGGCGCAGCGCGGCGAGCCGGGCGGCGTCGTCTCCGGTGCGGGTCCACAGCGTCACCGGCAGGTTGCCCGGGCCCTGCACCTCGGTTTTGGTGTACTTCCCCACCGCGAGCGTGGTCAGGTAGCTCGCCATCGGCGCCGCCGAGGTGTACCGGAACGTGTCGCCGTCCTGCCCCTGCGGCGTCCCGCCGGCGATCGCCGCCCAGCCGTCCGGCACCGTCACCGCGATGTCGTACAGCGCCTTGTCCGACGGCTGGTCGTTGGCCGGGTACCAGGTCGAGGCGCCATAGGGCTCCTGCATCGTCCACAGCTCGCCGTCGGCGGTGACGGTCAGCCCGAGCGGCTCGACGTCGCCGCGGTGCGACGGCATCGGCACCGTCGCCGGCGTGCCGTTGTAGGTCACGACCAGCGTCGCGACCGCTCCGGCCGGCAGCGCCCGGTCGACGACCAGGTCGCCGTCGCTCACGCGCCCGGTCGCGGCGGTGCCGTCGACGCTGATGTTGCCGATGGTGTACGCCGGAGAGAAGTCCAGCCGTACCGTCGAAACGGCAGTCACCACCCGTAACCGGATAGTCGCCGTGCCGGTGAGCCGCCGGGGCTGCGGCGCCCAGTCCAGCACCAGGCCGTAGTGCAGCACGTCGAGCGCCGGGTTGCCGTAGGCCGGATAGATCGGGTCGGCGACCGGTGTGGAGGTGCCGTCGCGGTTGCCCTGACCCGCCGCGTCCGCGCTCGCCACGGAGACCGGCAGCGGGCGCGCCGCCACGGGCTGGGAAGTGGAGCACCCGCCGGCGAACAGCACGGCGGAGACGACGACGGCGGCAACGGCTCGGGCGGGGGCGCGGCGCACCGGCCCAAGGTTAACCACAGCCCAGCGCGTCCCGGAGGGCCGCGAGGTTCGCCCGCATGACGGTGAAGTACGTCTCACCGTCCTCGACCCCCTCGATCGGGTCGAGGACGGCGGCCTTCGCCCCGATCTCCCGCGCCACGGTCTCCGACAGCTTGGGGCTGACCAGCGACTCGAAGAAGATCGTGGTGACCCCGTGCGCACGGGCGAGCCGGGCCACGTCGCGCACCTGCCGCGGCCCGGGCTCCTCGTCCGGGCTGATCCCGGTCACCGGCACCTGCACGAGGTGGTACCGCGCGGTCAGATACCCGAACGCCTCATGGCTGGTGACCACGTCGTGCCGGGCGCAGCGGGCGAGCCCAGCCGAGTACTCCTCGTCGAGCTCGTGCAGCCGCGCCACCAGCTCCGCGGCCCGCGCCCGGACCCCGCCGGCGGCCGCGGCGTCCACGTTCTCCGTCAGCCGCCCGGCCAGCCGCTCCACGATCGTCGCGAGCCGCACGGGGTCGAGCCACACGTGCGGGTCCCCCTCGGTGAGCGCCTGGACCTTGCCCACGTCGAACGTCTTGCCCCGGTCCCCCAGGTCGATCGCCTCGTCGACGGCCGGCTGGAACCCGCGCAGGTAGACGACCAGGTCGGCGTCCTCGATCCCGGCCAGCTGCCGCGGCTGCAGCTCCAGGTCGTGCGGCTCGGCCCCGGCCTTGGTCAGGTTGTCCACGACGACCCGGTCCCCGCCCACCTGCTCGCTGATGAACTGCAGCGGATAGAACGCGGCCACCACCCGCACCCGCCCGTCGGCGGGCTGCGCGGGCCGGGCACATCCGGCCAGTACCAACAGCCCCATCACAACCGCCGCCACCCTCCCGAGCATGCCGACAGTCTCGCTGGCGATGACAATCATTGTCAAAAACCCTGGGCCTATTCAACCGGCTCACCGACCACGGCGCGCTGCCGGGTGCGGCGCCTGGTCGGCGGTGACGCGGCCGAGCCGGGCGACCGACGGGCGAGACTGACCCGCGCGGAGGACGTCGTGCCGGAGCGCACGGCCTAACCGATGGCGGCCAGCAGGGACGCGTAGGTGGCGTCCGGGTCGCCCTCGATGCTGGGGACCAGGCGGGTGGCGGGGCGGGCGGCGATGACGGTCTGCAGGCGGTCGTACATCTCGCCCACCTCGGCCTGGGTCACCGCGGGGCCGGGGCGCGGCACGAACCGGCGCAGCGCGCCCGCCCGGGTCTCCACCAGCGCGACCTCGACGAACGGCACGCCGGCGGAGCGGGCCAGCGCCTCCAGGCCGAGGACGAACGGCAGGCGGCCGAGGAATTGGGGTACCACCACCTCATGACCGGACGCCAGGTGCACCTCCGCGGCCGCCAGGGCGATGCGGCGGGCGAGGATCCCGCCGTTGGCCGGATCCGTGGGCCAGGCGCCGATCAGGTCGCGGACGCGGTCCACGTCGAGATCCAGGGTCATCGGGCGCGCGTCGGCGTAGCGGCGGGCCAGCGTCGACTTGCCGCAGCCGGGCGGGCCGTTGAGCAGAATGAGGCGCACGGCGGCCAGGCTATTAGGTTGGGGACATGAGCAGCAGCGGGCTCGCCTATGCCAGTGCGGCCGGGCGGTGGGTACTCACCGCCACCATTCTCGGGTCGGGCATCGCGGCCATCGACGCGACCGTCGTCGGCATCGCGCTGCCCGCGATCGGGCGGACGTTCGGGGCCGGCCTGCAGACGTTGCAGTGGGTCGTCACCGCCTACACGCTGAGCCTGGCCGGGCTGCTGCTGCTCGCCGGGGCGCTGGGCGACCGCTACGGGCGGCGGCGGGTCTTCGCGATCGGCGTCGTGTGGTTCGCGATCGCGTCGGTGCTGTGCGGGATCGCGCCCACCGCCGAGGTGCTCGTCGCGGCCCGGGCGCTGCAGGGCGTCGGGGCGGCGCTGCTGACGCCGGGGAGCCTGGCGATCCTGCAGGCGTCGTTCCGCGCCGACGACCGCAGCAAGGCGATCGGCGCGTGGTCGGGGCTGGGCGGGGTGGCGACCGCGATCGGGCCGTTCGTCGGCGGCTGGCTGGTCGGGCTCGGCGCGTCGTCCTGGCGGCTGATCTTCGCGATCAACGTGCCGATCGCGGTGGCGGTGGTGTACCTCACCTGGCGCCACGTCCCCGAATCCCGGGACGAGGAGGCGTCCGGCCGGGTCGACCTGCTCTCCGGCGCGCTCGTCACCGCCGGGCTGATCGGCGTGACGTTCGGGCTGATCGAGGGCCAGGCGCTGGGCTGGGGCAGCGCCCCGGTCCTCGGCGCGCTCGCGGGCGGGGCGCTGCTGATGGCGCTGTTCCTATGGCGGCAGACGCGGCTGCCCCACCCGATGCTGCCGCTGGAGCTGTTCGGCTCGGCGCAGTTCACCGCCACGAACGTGGTCACCTTCATCATCTACGGCGCGCTCGGCGGGGCGCTGTTCCTGCTGCCGATCCAGCTGCAGCGGGTGGCCGGGTACTCGCCGCTGGAGGCCGGCGTCTCGCTGCTGCCGGTGACGATCGTGATGCTGCTGCTGTCGGCCCGCTCGGGGGCGCTGGCCGCCCGGATCGGCCCGCGGCTGCAGATGAGCGCCGGGCCGGTCGTGGCCGGCTGCGGGATGGCGCTGTACGCCCGGATCACCGCCGGCGGCGGCTACCTCACCGAGGTGCTGCCGGCGGTGCTGGTCCTCGGCCTGGGCCTGTCGATCACGGTGGCCCCGCTGACCTCGACGGCGCTGTCCTCGGCGCCGTCGACCCACGCCGGGATGGCCTCGGCGGTCAACAACGACGTGGCCCGGGCCGCCGGGCTGATCGCGGTGGCCGTGCTGCCGGCCGCCGCCGGGATCAGTAGCGCCGCCTATGCGTCGCCCGCGCTGCTGTCGTCCGGTTTTCATCGGGCGGTACTCATCTGTGCCGCCCTGTGCGTGCTGGCCGGGCTGCTGGCCGCGGTGACGATCCGCAACCCGAAGGCCCCGCCGCCCAGGGAGCGGCCCTGGCGCTCCTGCGCCCTGGACGCTCCCCCGGCGGCGGTGCTCAGACGGGCTGCGGCTGCGGCACCGGCGTCTCCTCCACCGACGGCTGCGGGGTCCTGATCCGCCGCAGCGTCGCCAGGGCGATCGGCACGCCGGCCGCGACCAGGACGGCCGCGATGACCAGCGAGAACTGGTAGCCGGACAGGAAGCGGTGCAGCTCGGCGCCGGTCGCCGCGTGCTGCCGGTTGGCCAGGATCGCGCCCAGGATGGTGATGCCCAGCAGGCCGAACACCTCGCGGGAGACGTTGAGCAGACCGGAGGCCATGCCGGCCCGGGCGGGCGGCAGGGCGCCGAGGACCACGTTGTTGAGCGGGACGAGCAGGCCGCCGCCGACGCCGAAGACGGCGAACCAGGGCAGCAGGTCGGTGTACCCGGCACCCTCGCCGACCGTGGCGAGCCCGGCGACGCCGATGGCCATGAGCGCCATGCCGGCCGCGACCGCGGGTCCGGCACCGAAGCGGGCCTCCAGCCGGGGCGCGAGCGTCGCCATCACGGCCATGATCAGCGCCATCGGGATGAACGCGGAGCCGGCCTCGGTCGGGGAGAAGCCGAGCACGTTCTGCAGGAAGATCGCGGTGAAGAAGTAGATGCCGAAGACGCCGAACGCCCACAGGCCGATGGTGGCCAGGCCGCCGCTGAACACCCGGGACCGGAAGAAGTTCAGGTCGACCATCGGGTGCTCGGTGCGGGCCTCGACGAACACGAAGGCGATCGCGCTCGCCGCCGCGAGGGCGAAGGCGCCGAGGATGACCCCCGAGGTCCAGCCGCGCTGTTCGCCCTCGATGAGCGCGTAGGTCAGCGCGAACAGCGCGACCGAGCTGGTCGCGAGGCCCGGCAGGTCGAGGGTGCGGTTGTGGCTGCGCCGGCCGGGCGGCAGCGAGAGCCCGCCGATGACCGCGGTGGCCACCCCGATCGGGGCGTTGATCAGGAAGATCCAGCCCCAGGAGGCGTGCTGGCTGAGGTACCCGCCGGTGAACGGGCCGATGGCCAGGGCGAGCGCGCCGACCGCGCCCCAGACGCCGATCGCGGCGCCGCGCTCCCGGGGGTCCGGGAACAGCTCGGTGATCAGCGCGAGGGCGGTCGGGGTGAGCAGCGCCGCGCCGACGCCCTGCAGCGCCCGGGCGCCGATGAGCACCTCCTGGCTGCCGGCCAGGCCGGCGGCGACCGAGGCCGCGGTGAAGATCGCCAGCCCGGCGAAGAAGGTGCCGCGCATGCCGAGCACGTCGGCGAGCCGGCCGCCGACCAGCAGCAGGCCGGCGAAGACCAGGATGTACGCGCTCGCGATCCACTCCAGGCCGGAGATGCTCAGGTGCAGGTCGCGCTGGATGGACGGCAGCGCGACGTTGACGACGTTGTTGTCCAGATAGGTCATGAGCGTGCCCAGGGCCACGGCCACCAGGGCCAGCCAGCGGTTTCTCACGATGCTTCTCCCCTATACGGCGTACATGTACGTTGTATAGGAGAGACCGTACGTTGTACAGTTGTCAAGTGCCGCCCGCCAAGAACACCCCCGATCGCCTCACCCGCACCGCGGTGGCCGAGCGCGCCCTGCGCATCGGCGACACCGAGGGCCTCGACGCGATCACCATCCGCCGGCTCGCCCAGGAGCTCGGCGTCACCCCGATGGCGCTCTACTGGCACTTCAAGAACAAGGACGAGCTGCTGCAGGGCATCACCGACCACGTCCTGGCCGGGGTGAGCCCCGACGGCGGCGCCGCCGGTCCCTGGCCGGTCCAGCTGCGCGCCATGCTCGAGGCCCTGGTCCGCGCCATGCGCGCGCACCCCTGCCTGCCCGAGCTCATGCACGCGACCGACGTCAAGGTCGTGGAGAGCTTCACCCGGGCCACCGAGGCCGCGCTCGGGCTGCTGACGGCGGCCGGCTTCAACCTGCAGGAGGCCTACTGGGTGGCCACCTACCTGATGTACTCCGCGCTCGGCCTCGTCTCCGCGCAGCCCGGGTGGCCCGTCTCGGTGCAACCGGATCAGGCCGACGAGTGGCTGCGCCGGAGCCGGATCAGGATGGAGAGCCTGCCCGTGGAGCGGTTCCCGCACATGGTGGCCCTGGCCGACTGCTACCGCACCCAGCCCGACCTGGACCGGTATTTCGCCTTCGGCATCGACCTGGTCATGGGTGCCGTGGAAAAAATGGCTGCGGAGCGCCCGGTAACATCGCAGTGACCATTTCTTCCCGACCACAAAGGTGCGCGGCAGCATGCTCGACATCGAGTTGATTCGCAAGGACCGGGCCTCGGTGGAGGCCGCTCTGTCCAAGAGGCTCGACCCGTCCGAGGTGTCCCGCGCGCTGAGCGGCATCGCCGAGCTGGACAAGCAGCGGCGCGAGCTCATCGGCGACATCGACGCCGAGCGGGCCCGGCGCAAGGAAGAGGCCCGGGCGTTCGCCGCGGCCAAGGCGGCCGGCCAGGCGGTCGAGGCCGGCGCCCGCGACGCCAAGGCGGCCCTGCAGGAGCTCGAGGACCGGCTCGCCGGCGTGCAGGAGCGGCTCACCACCGCCATGAGCGAGCTGCCCAACCTGCCCAGCGACGACGTCGTGGCCGGCGGCAAGGAGGCCAACCAGGTAGTCAAGGTCTTCGGCGAGGCGCCGAAGATCGACAACGTCCGCGATCATGTACAGCTGGCCACCGAGCTCGGCCTGGTCGACTTCGAGCGCGGCGTGAAGCTCGGCGGCTCCGGCTTCTGGATCTACACCGGCTGGGGCGCCCGCCTGGAGTGGGCGCTGGTCAACTGGTTCATCGACCGGCACTTCGCCAGCGGCTACCAGTTCATGCTCCCGCCGCACCTGCTGCTGGACTCGGCCGGCTACGCCGCCGGGCAGTTCCCGAAGTTCTACGACGAGGTGTTCCACATCGCCGCCGACGAGGACGAGCGGGGCCGCTTCCTGCTGCCCACGTCGGAGACCGCGATCCTGGGCGCCTACCAGAACGAGATCTTCGACCCGGCCGACCTGCCCCACAAGGCGTATGCGTACACCCCCTGCTACCGCAGCGAGAAGGCCGGCTCGCACTCCGACGAGCGCGGCACCGTGCGCGGCCACCAGTTCAACAAGGTGGAGATCTTCCAGTTCACCACCCAGGAGGACGGCGAGCAGACCCTCGAGGAGATGGTCGACTACGCCGAGGGCCTGGTCGACTCGCTCGGCCTGCACTTCCGCCGCTCGCTGCTGGCCGCCGGCGACGCCAGCGCCTCGATGCGCAAGACCATCGACATCGAGGTGTGGATGCCCAGCACCGGCAAGTACAAGGAGGTCTCGTCGGTCTCCTGGGCCGGCGACTACCAGGCCCGCCGGGCCGGCATCCGCTACCGGGTGCCCGGCTCGAAGACCAACAAGTTCGTGCACACGCTCAACGGCTCGGCCCTGGCGACCAGCCGCATCTTCCCGGCCATCCTGGAGCAGTTCCAGCAGTCCGACGGCTCGGTGCTGGTGCCGGAGGTCCTCCGCGACCGGGTGGGGACCGATCGCATCACCCGCCCGAAGAAGCGCTAGAGTGGTGGGGCACGAAGGGGAGTAGTCCTCAACTGCCCGGTCGACATACTGGCGCCACTCGTGGTTCCCGGCCGCGCGGCTTCCCGCGGGAAGCGGACGAGACTTTCGGCTCAGCTGTCGGCACGGCCGTCCTCCGGGCGGCCACATTTACGCTGGACGGCCGGGTCGAGGCCGTCCAGCCACCTCCCGGTCCTCCGGGAAGGGTTCACACGTGGGCGGTTTCCTCGCGGCGCTGGTCATCAGCTTCGGCGTCATCTTCGTGGCCGAGCTGGGCGACAAGTCCCAGCTGATGGCGCTGACCTTCGCCACCCGCTTCCGCATGATGCCGGTCCTGATCGGCATCACGGTCGCCACCGCCGTCGTGCACCTGGTCTCGGTCGCCGTCGGCTACGGTCTCGGCGCGGCACTGCCGACCGGGTGGATCTCGCTGGTCGCCGCGCTGGCGTTCGTCGCCTTCGGGTTCTGGACGCTGCGCGGCGACACGCTCACCGACGATGAGCGCACCAAGGCCGAACGCACCACCCGCTCCGCGATCGTCGCCGTCGCGGTGTCGTTCTTCCTCGCCGAGCTCGGCGACAAGACCATGCTCGCCACGATCACCCTCGCCACCCAGCACGGCTGGCTGGGCACCTGGATCGGCTCGACGGTGGGCATGGTCGCCGCCGACGCCTTGGCCATCGTGGTCGGCCGCCAGCTCGGCCGGCACTTGCCGGAGCGGGCCGTCCGATATGGCGCCGCCGCCCTGTTCTTCGTCTTCGGCGCGTGGCTGCTGGTGGAGTCGCTGACCGAGCTGCTCTAGCGCTCCCTGCTTGCGGGATCCGTGACCACGTCGTGCGTTGCGCGCCGCAGCGGCCGGAAGTCTCCGCGATCATGCTGTACCCGCCGCCGACACCAGCGGTTTTTCATGATCACGGAGTGGGGATGTACACCGGTGTACGTAAAGTCTCCGGGATCATGGCAAATCCGTGGTGCGGCTTTGGCGGGGGCATGATCACGGAGACATTCGGTCGGCGCGGGCCCCCAACCAGACCCTCCATGGCGGGTCTGCGAGCACCCGGTTCGCGCTGCGGGCACCCGGTTCGCGCTGCGGGTACCCGGTTCGCGCTGCGCGGTCGGGTTCGCGCGAAGTGCGGTCGGGTTCGCGCGAAGTGCGGCGGAAGGCCGACGGTCGGCCCTGCGTCCTGGGCGCGGTCCCCTGTCGCGCCTCCGGCGAAGTGGCTGAGGCCCCTGTCGCGCCTCCGGCGCCGTGGCTCGGGCCCCTTCTTGCGCCTCCGGCGCAGTGGCTCAGGCCCCCCATCGCGCCTCCGGCGCTGTGGCTGAGGTGCCCTCTTGCGCCTTCGGCGCGGTGGCTGAGGTTTCTTGTTGCGCCTCCGGCGCAGTGGGTGCGGCCGTAAGCTAGCCACGCGCGACTCCGTCGCGGCGCTAACCCTGGGGGGTTCCCACCCCAGACCCCCCCATGGCCGCTCCGCGACCACTTCTTGCCGCGCTGCGCGCCCCTGCGTCCTGGGCGCGGCCCCCTACCGCGCCTCCGGCGCTGTGGCTGAGGTGCCCTCTTGCGCCTCCGGCGCTGTGGCTGAGGTGCCCTCTTGCGCCTTCGGCGCGGTGGCTGAGGTTTCTTGTTGCGCCTCCGGCGCAGTGGGTGCGGCCGTAAGCTAGCCACGCGCGACTCCGTCGCGGCGCTAACCCTGGGGGGTTCCCACCCCAGACCCCCCATGGCCGCTGCGCGGCCACTCTTTTCGCGCTGCGCGCCCCTGCGTCCTGGGTGCGGTCCCCTCTCGCGCCTTCGGCGCTGTGGCTTGGGCGCCCTGTTGCGCCTTCGGCGCAGTGGCTCAGGACCGCCCGGTTGCGCCTCTGGCGCGGGTGCGGGTTAGCGGGCGCAGCGGCCGCAGGTGCCGAAGATCTCCAAGGTGTGGCTTACCTCGGTGAAGCCGTGTTCCTCGCCGATTCGGTCGGCCCAGCGTTCCACGGCGGGGCCTAGCACCTCTACCGTGCGGCCGCAGCTGCGGCAGACCAGGTGGTGGTGGTGCTTGTCGCTGCAGCGGCGGTAACGGGTGTCGCTGCCCGGGACCTGCATGACGTCGATCTCGTTGGTCTCGGCGAGCAGCTGGAGGGTGCGGTACACGGTGGTGAGGCCCACGTTGGCGCCCCGCTCGCGGAGCATGACGTGCAGCTCCTGGGCGCTGTAGAAGCCGTCGACGTCGCCCAGCAGCGTCATGACGGCGTCGCGCTGCCGCGTGTTGCGGCGGACGGGGTGCGAGTCGAGCTGCGCATCCAATTCGCGGGCCTGGTCATTCACCCGAAAAGCTTAGCGTAGCCTTACTCCATTGCAGTGCCCCGGTCACCGGCAATCTCGTTCGCGGCCTGCAACACAGGCCGCGTAGGCTGAGGCCAAATCCGATCACTTGCACGTGATAGTTGCGCGTCTGGGGGGAACTCGTGGTCCAACAGGAAGCCGCCGTGGCCGCTGGAGGCGGTCGGGCGCCGGCGAAACTCGACGCCGCGGTGCTCAAGATCGCGGGCGTGATCGTCCTCGGCGCGATCATGTCGATCCTCGATGTCACCGTCGTGAGTGTCGCGTTACCGACGTTCCAGCGGGAGTTCGACGCGACCTACGCCAAGGTCGCGTGGACGATGACCGGCTACACGCTGGCACTCGCCACCGTCATCCCGCTGTCCGGGTGGGCGGCGGACCGCTTCGGCACCAAGCGGCTCTACATGCTGGCGCTGCTGCTCTTCACCGCCGGCTCCGGGCTGTGCGCCACCGCCGGCTCCATCAACGAGCTCATCGGCTACCGGGTCCTGCAGGGCCTCGGCGGCGGCATGCTCATGCCGCTGGGCATGACCATCATGACCCGGGCTGCCGGCCCGGCCCGGATCGGCCGGCTCATGGCGGTGCTGGGCATCCCGATGCTGCTCGGCCCGATCGGCGGCCCGATCCTCGGCGGCTGGCTGATCGACGCGGCCAGCTGGCACTGGATCTTCCTGATCAACCTGCCGATCGGCGCGATCGCCCTGGTCTACGCCGCGATCGCGCTGCCGAAGGACCACACCGAGCCCTCGGAGTCCTTCGACTTCCTCGGCATGCTGATGCTCTCCCCCGGCCTGGCGTTGTTCCTCTACGGCATGTCGTCGCTGCCCGAGGCGGGCACGATCACCAAGGCCAAGGTGTGGGTGCCGATGCTCGTCGGCGCCGTCCTGGTCGTCGGCTTCGTCCTCTACTCGTTCAAGCCGAAGCACCCGCTGCTGGACCTGCGGCTGTTCCGCAACCGCAACCTGACGGTCGCGAGCCTCTCGCTGTTCGTGTTCATCATCGCGTTCATGGGCGCGGGCCTGCTCTTCCCGAGCTACTTCCTGCAGGTGCGCGGCCAGACCACCCTGCACGCCGGTCTGCTGATGGCCCCGCAGGGCCTCGGCGCGATGCTGACGATGCCGATCGCCGGCATGCTCTCGGACAAGCTGCCGGTCGGGCGGACGGTGCCGTTCGCGATGGCGCTCATCGCGGTGGGCTTCTTCAGCTTCACCCAGGTCGGCGTCGACACGTCCTACGTGATGCTGTGCGGCTCGCTGTTCGTGATGGGCCTGGGCATGGGCGGCACCATGATGCCGATCATGACCTCGGCGCTGCGCACGCTGACCAGCCATGAGGTGGCCCGCGGGTCCACGTTGGTGAACATCCTGCAGCAGATCGGCGGCTCGATCGGCAGCGCGGTCATGTCGGTGATCCTCACCAGCCACCTCAACGACTCGGCGAAGATCCCGGGTGCGGTCGACCCGAAGAGCGGCGCGACGCTCACCGAGGCGCAGATCGCGATCGCCTCGCACGATCCGGTCTCCGGCCCGCAGATCCTCAAGCAGTTCCCGCCCGACGTGATCCACCGCGGGCTGCAGTTCGTGGCCGACTCGTTCGCCTCGACGTACTGGGTCGGCTTCTTCCTGGTGCTGGCGACCTTCATCCCGATCGCGTTCCTGCCGCGCAAGCGGGAGGTCTCGCACCTCAACGACGACGTGGCCGCGGAGGCCCCGGCGCCGGTCGTCATGCACTGACCCGAACACCTGCGAGCACCGACGAAGCCCCGCCGCCGTCCGCGGCGGGGCTTCCTGGCTCAGGAGCCCTGGCCGGCCAGCACCGGCGGCTCGGCCGGGGCCGGCTCGGGCGGAGTGCCGCGGCGCAGTACCGCATAGGTGAGCAGCCCGACCGGGATGATGATCCAGCAGGACAGCAGGCGGTAGACCAGCATCGCGGCCGCCGCGGGGGCCTGCGCGGCGCCGGCCGAGACCAGGCCCGCCAGCAGCGCCACCTCGACCACCCCGATCCCGCCGGGGCTCAGCGGCACCTGCCGCACCAGCTGCACCGTGAGATAGACGGTGGCCAGCCGCACCAGGCTCACGTCGATGCCGAACGCCGCCGCGGTGGCGGCTAAGCAGGCGAGGTCCAGGCCCCAGTTGACGGTGGCGTGCACCAGCGACAGCACCCACGAGCGCGGCGGCAGCCGGCGCAGGTCGTAGAGAGTGCGCCGCACCGCGGCCCGGCCGCGGCCAATCCAGCCCGCACCCGGCGGCTCCGGCGCGTCGTCCTCCGCGGGCGGCTCGACCGGGCCGCGGGTGAGCAGCCAGTCGAGGGCGAAGGTCAGCGTGGCCGTGGCGAGCAGCCCCAGCACCAGCACCAGCGTGTCGGTGTTGCCGGTGGCCCCGCCGCGCGGGATGAGCACCACCGCGCCGTACATCAGCACGAGCGCGACCCCGGACAGCACGCTCGAGAGCACGGCCACCGCGCCGGCCGTGCGGCGCGTGGCGCCCGCGGTGCGGAACTGCCGGAACGCGTAGCCGGCCGACACCGCGGAGCCGGCCGGCAGGCTGAACGAGATCGCCGAGCGGGTGAAGCTGACCGCGACCGCCCGCGGCACCGACATCCGCACGCCGAAGCCGGCCAGCAGCCGCCGCTGCTGCAGGGCGAAATGCCGCAGGGACGTCATCTCCGCGGTGGCGGCGAGCACCAGCCACCACGGGTGCGCCGAGCCGAGCGCGTGGGCGGTCTGCCCCAGGTCGGGCAGATTGTCCTCGAGCGTGACGCCGGCGACGGCCAGCACGGCGAGCAGCCCTGTGATCCGCAGCACGGTCCTGGTTCGCACGCCCACGAGATCAGGTTCCCATCCGCCGGTAGCGAATTTGCCGCTTCGCTCAGGTCGTTCTCAGTTGCGCTCGTCACGTGCGGGACGTGGCAGGCTGATGAACATGAAGCGGCTGTCAAACCTCGACCTGGACGACACCTTGCCCAAGGACGTGGCGCTGGACCGGCTCACCGCGGCCCAGGAGCGGCTGCTGCGGCTGCGGCTGACCCTCGGCGGGCAGATCGGCGGCAGCACGCTCGGCCCGCCGTTGTGCGTGCTGTTCGAGGGCTGGGACGCCTCCGGCAAGGGCGGCTCGATCAAGCGCCTGGTCGACCACCTCGACCCGCGGCACGTGCGGGTGGCCCAGTTCGCCGCGCCGACCTTCGACGAGAAGCGGCACCACTTCCTGTGGCGGTTCTGGCCGGTGCTGCCGGGCTGGGGCGGGATGACGGTGCTGGACCGTTCGTGGTACGGCCGGGTCCTGGTCGAGCGGGTCGAAGGCTTCGCCACGCAGGAGCAGTGGACCAGGGCGTACGACGAGATCGTCGAGTTCGAGCGCACGCTGGCCGCCGAGGGCATGATCCTGGTGAAGCTGTGGCTGCACATCTCCGCCAAGGAGCAGCTGCGCCGGTTCCGCAGCCGGGCCGCCGACCCGCTGCGCTCGTGGAAGCTCACCGACGAGGACTGGCGCAACCGCGACAAGCGCCCGGAGTACAAGCGGGCGGTCGAGGACATGCTGGCGCGCACCGACCACCCGGCGGCGCCGTGGCACGTCGTACCGGCGGACGACAAGCCGACCGCGCGGGTCGTCGTGGTGGAGACCGTGTGCCGGGCGGTGGAGGACGCGCTGGGTTTGGGTGGAGCGCAAACGGGTGATTGATGTGCGCATGGACGACATCACCGCGCTCATCCTCGACGACCACGCCGCCTTCCGGCGCGGCTTCGCCCGCCTCGACGACGCCGAGGGCGACGAGCAGCTCGCCGCCATCTGGGCGTCCCTCGCCCTGCACCTGGACATCCACGCCGAGGCCGAGGAGCTGATCCTCTACCCGCAGCTGCTGCGCAAGCGCACCGACGACGCCGAGGAGGAGACCGACGACGCGATCCGCGACCACAACAAGATCCGCGACGCGATCGAGGCGTCGAAGGGGCACCCGGCCGGCTCCGGCGAGTGGTGGAAGGCGGTCTGGGACGCCCGGCGGGAGAACAGCGAGCACCTCGCCGAGGAGGAGGACGAGGTGCTGCCCGACTTCCGCCGGCACGCCGGCATGGAGCTGCGGCTGGAGCTGGGTAAGCGCTGGCTGACCTTCTACGGCGAGCACCCCAGTGGCCGGGGGCTCGAGTTCACCGACAAGGATCCGAAGCGGTACATCCAAGAGAACAGTTGAGTGTCGGGGGCATGATGTCCCGGTGAAGCGTGCCCGAATCCCGGATTGGTTCGCCGTCGGACTGTTGCTCGTGGCCGCCCTGTGCGCGGTCGCCGCGGTCAGCGCGGCGCTCGGTGCGCGGGTGCATCCGCTGCGGGCCAGCGTCGACGCGCTGCTGATCCCTGCGCCGCCGAACGTCGGCTACGCCGCGTTTCTGGTGACGCTCGCCGCGGGCGTGCACAACCGCAAGCACATCACCCTGTGGCTGCTGGCGATCATCTTCGCGCTGCAGGGCCTCTACGACGCGTTCGTGCTGCTCGACGTCGGCGAGCGCGGCGAGGAGGCGCACGAGCTGCACCTGCCCTGGCACGGGGTGGCGGCGGCGACGACCAACCTGATCGTGACCGCCGCGCTGCTCGGCCTGCTGTGGCTGGGCCGGGGCGAGTTCCGGGCCCGGGTCCAGCGGGCCAGCCTGCCCAAGGCCCTCGTCACGCTGGGTGTGCTGCTGCTCGCCTTCACACTGGTCGGCTGGGGCCTGCTGGAGCTGTTCCCGGGCTCGCTCGGGCCGGGGATCGCGCGGCTGGGGTACAGCGGCCGGATCGTGCTCGGCGGCGCGTTCGCCTTCGACGTGGGCCGGCACGGGCGCGCGCCCGGCTGGGTCAACCTGGTGCTCGGCACGTTCGGCGCGATCGCGCTGTTCTCCGCCCTGTTCGCGCTGCTGCGCTCGCAGCGGCTGATCGCCACGCTGGACGAGGACCAGGAGCGCACCGTGCGCCGGCTGCTCGCCGAGCACGGCGAGCGCGACTCGCTGGGCTACTTCGCCACCCGCCGGGACAAGGAGGTCATCCTGTCCCCGTCGGGCCGCTCGGCGCTGACCTACCGCGTGGTGTTCGGGGTGTCGCTGGCCAGCGGCGACCCGCTGGGCGAGCCGGACGCCTGGCCGCCGGCGATCGAGGCGTGGCTGCGGGAGGCGCGGGAGTACGCCTGGACGCCGGCCGCGATGGGCGCGAGCGAGGAGGCCGCCACCGCGTACGCCCGGGCCGGCCTGCGGGTCATCGAGCTCGGCGACGAGGCCATCCTGCACGTGCGCGACTTCGACCTGGACGCGCCGCGGCTGCGCCAGGTACGCCAGGCGGTGCACCGGGTCGAGCGGGCCGGCTACACGGTGCGCATCCGCCGGCACGCCGACATCCCCGCCGAGGAGATGGCCCACACCATCGAGCTCGCCGCCCGCTGGCGCGACACCGAGACCGAGCGCGGCTTCTCGATGGCGCTGGGCCGCCTCGGCGACCCCAACGACGGCCGGTGCGTGCTGGTCGAGGCGCACGATCGCGACGGGCGGGAGGTGGCGCTGCTGTCGTTCACCCCGTGGGGGATCGGCGGGCTGTCGCTGGACCTGATGCGCCGCGACCGCTCGTCGGACAACGGGCTGATCGAGTACATGGTGGCCGCGCTCATGCGGGAGGCGCCGCGCATCGGGGTGCACCGGGTGTCGCTGAACTTCGCGGTGTTCCGGGCGGTGTTCGAGGAGGGCGCGCGCATCGGCGCGGGGCCGGTGCTGCGGCTGTGGCGGACGGTGCTGCTGATGGCGTCGCACTGGTTCCAGCTGGAGTCGCTGTACCGCTCGAACGTGAAGTACCACCCGCAGTGGCTGCCCCGGTTCCTGTGCTTCGAGGACGTGCGGGACCTGCCCAAGGTCGGGCTGGCCTCCGCCGCCGCCGAGGGTTTCGTGGTGGTACCGCGGCTGCGCACGCTGCTGCGCCGGGGCGTGACCGCGCCGTTCGTCGGCGACCGCCGCGAGCTGATCATGCCGGAGTCGGAGACGCTGCGGCTGGCCGCGCCGCCCGAGCCGCGCCGGCCGGAGCAGGTCCGGGTGCGGCTGGCGAAGCTCGACGCGCTGCGGGCCGCGGGCGTCGAGCCCTACCCGCCGGGCTTCCCCCGCACCCACGAGCTGGCGCAGGTCCGCGCGGCGCACCCGGCACTGGGGCCGGACGCGCACACCGGCGACCGGGTCGCCGTCGCCGGGCGGGTGGTGCGGCTGCGCGACCACGGCGCCCTGTGCTTCGCCACGCTGCGCGACTGGACCGGCGACCTGCAGGTGATCCTGCGCGACCCCGGGTTCGCCGGCACCGTCGACCTCGGCGACCACGTCGGCGTGACCGGCGAGGTGGGCACGTCGAAGCGGGGTGAGCTGTCGGTCTTCGCCGACGGCTGGCGGCTGACCGCGAAGTGCCTGCACCCGCTGCCGGACAAGCACCGGGGCATGGCCGACCCGGAGGCGCTGGTCCGCCAGCGGCACGTCGACCTGATCGTCAACCGCCCGGCCCGCGACCTGGTGCGCACCCGCTCGGCGGTGACGTTCGCGCTGCGCAGCGCGCTGCACGGGCGAGGCTTCGTCGAGGTGGAGACGCCCGTGCTGCAGCCGGTGCACGGCGGCGCCAACGCCCGGCCGTTCGTGACCCACAGCAACGCCTACGACATGCGCCTCTACCTGCGCATCGCGCCGGAGCTGTACCTCAAGCGGCTCGCCGTCGGCGGCGTCGAGCGGCTCTTCGAGATCGGCCGCAACTTCCGCAACGAGGGCGTCGACGCCACCCACAACCCCGAGTTCACGATGCTGGAGGCCTACGAGGCGTACGGCGACTACACCACGATGCGCGCCCTGGTCCGGGAGCTGATCCTGGCCGCGGCCGGCGACCGGCCGGTGCTCGAGCGCGGCGGGACCGTCGTCGACCTGCGCGACGAGTGGCCGGTCGTGCCGGTCTACACCGCGGTCAGCGACGCCGCCGGCGCCGAGCTCACCCCCGGCACCTCGGTGGCGGAACTGCGCGAGCTCGCGGAGAAGCTCCAGGTACCGTGGCAGGAAGCCTGGACGCACGGGCAACTGGTGCTGGAGCTCTACGAGCACCTGGTGGAGAGCGCGACCGTGGGCCCGACCTTCTACACCGACTTCCCGGTGGACGTCTCGCCGCTGACCCGCCAGCACCGCCAGGATGCTCGCCTGGCCGAGCGCTGGGACCTGGTCGCCTTCGGCATGGAGCTGGGCACCGCCTATACCGAGCTGGTCGACCCGGTCGAGCTGCGGGCCCGGCTGACCGCCCAGTCGCTGCGGGCCGCGGCCGGCGACCCGGAGGCGATGGAGCTCGACGAGGACTTCCTCGACGCCTTCGAGTTCGCGATGCCGCCCAGCGGCGGGCTCGGGCTGGGCGTGGACCGCCTTGTCATGTTGCTGACCGGCCGGACGATCCGCGAGACGCTGCCCTTTCCGCTGGTCAAACCGGGCCACCGGACGGAACGCTGAGCAGCCGGGCCGCGAGGTGGCGCATTGGCCTGCGCTAAACCGTGACAGCAGGGATAGAATCTGGAACGGTTCAACATAACGATCATGCATCGAAAATCCCCCGGGGCGTTTGCCGTCCCGGCCGAGGGGAAACGCGGTCCGAATGGCCGATGAGAGCCCAACCCTGGACCTGCTGGAGCGGCTGGCCGCCGCGCCCGACAGGGTGACGTTCGACGCCCTCGTCCGCCAGCTCGGGCTGCCCGAGGGCGTGCTGCGCGGCCGGCTGGACCGGCTCGTGGCCCGCGGCTGGGTCGAGGCCGACCCGGAGGGCACCTCCTACGCGATCGGCGTCGGCGCGTTGCGGCCGGGCAGCGCCTACCTCTACGGCGACCGGACCACGCGGCTGGCCGGGCCGATCCTGACCCGGGTGCGCGACCAGCTCGACGAGTCGGTGCGGCTGGTGCGCCTGGACGGCACCGCGATCGTCTGCCTGGCCAGCCGGGAGGCCTCGCACGACCCGGCCGGGCCGCAGATCGGGCGGCGCTATCCGGCACTCGCCTCGGCCAGCGGCCGGGCCATCATGGCCCAGCGCAACCGGGGCGAGGTCGACGCGATGCTCGACGCGGGCGTGGAGGCGCACACCGTCGACTCGGCGGTCGACCGGGTCGCGGTCTACCGGGCGCTGGGCGAGGCCCGGGTGCGCGGCTGGGCCTACGAGCGCGGCGAGCTGGTGCCGGGCGTGGGCTGCGTGGCCGCGGCGGTGCAGACCGGGCGGCAGCCGGTGACCGACGCGATCAGCGTCGCGGTGCCCCTGTCCCGGCTCACCGACGAGCACACCGAGGACGTGGCCGCCAGCGTGCAGCGCGCCTCCCGCGAGCTCGCCGCCGCCCTGCTGGGCTGAGCCCGGCCCCCGCACTCGGGCAGACAACTGTGCCCGAAATGCGGAAATTCTCTCATCTGCCGGGTCTCGCGGCGACCGGCGTGTTTGGCTCTGCGTCGGAGGTGCCACGGCAGCGCAGCCGTGGCGGACGACGGGGGAACCACCATGCTCAAGCACAACCGGATGCTGCCGGTGATCGGGGCGACCACCATGCTGGCGACGCTGCTGGGCGCGCCGGCGCACGCGGCCGAGGCCGCCGGGGGCGGGAGCGCCACATTCCAGGCCGCCCGGCCCGGGCCCGGCCCCGGGCCCGCGTGCAAGGAGCTGACCGTGAACGGCGGCTTCGAGACGCCCAAGCTCGGCGGCAAGAAGTACAACCTGTTCGACGAGGACGACGTCCCGGCGTGGGGTACCGACGACCCGGCCGGGAAGATCGAGATCTGGAGCGGCGCGATGGGCGTGCCGGCCCGCTTCGGCACGCAGTTCGCCGAGCTCAACGCGACCGGCCAGGGCAACTCGATCTACCAGGACATCAAGACCAGGCCCAACACCCGCATCTACTGGTCGTTCTGGATCCGGGCCCGGGACTCCTCGGGCGGCAAGGACATCGACGCGACGCAGATCCATTTCGGCAAGACCCCGAAGGACGACGGCAGCGTCAACGGCGTCGGCTCGGCGTTCGCCTATGCCAACTCCTCCGACGACGTGCGCTGGAAGCGGCTCCACGGCTGGTACAAGACCGGCCCCGGCCAGACCTCGACCCGGGTGACCCTCACCGCGGTGGACAGCGCCGCGACCGACCCGGGCTACGGCAACCTGGTCGACGGGCTGACGATCGTGGAGAACCCGAACTGCATCTGACGCGGAGGTGGCCGGTCGGTGCGCGAGCCTGCGCATCGACCGGCTTCATTCTTTGTCAAGCGGGGGTGAACTAGGTCGCATTGCATAAGCCACTTCTATAAGCGCGTGATACGAATGGAGACATGCCCGCTGCTCGTACCGCATTGGATCCTGCGCGGCTGACGGTCGCCATCGAACGGGTCTTCAGCCTCCTGCGGCAGGGCAACCCCCCGAACGACATCAGTCTCACGGCCGCCTCGACGCTGCGGCGCCTGGAGCGCGAAGGACCACGGCGGCTCACCGAGCTCGCCACCGCGGAGGGCGTCACCCAGCCCGCGATGACCCAGCTCGTGCAGCGCCTGGAGCGGGAGGGGCTGGCCGACCGGGCCACCGACCCCGCCGACGGCCGGGTCGTGCTGGTGCGGGTGACGCAGGCCGGCGTCGAGCTGCTCGCCCGGCGCCGCGCCGTGCGCGCGGAGCACCTCGCC
Organism: Dactylosporangium sp. CA-092794; assembly: GCF_050948465.1. Taxonomy (NCBI): domain Bacteria; kingdom Bacillati; phylum Actinomycetota; class Actinomycetes; order Micromonosporales; family Micromonosporaceae; genus Dactylosporangium; species Dactylosporangium sp. CA-092794. Next base: position 7,872,848 of record NZ_CP192044.1, read on the forward strand.
GGACTGCTCGTGGACCTGTCCGAAGAAGACGAGGCGCTGATCGCGGCTGCGCTGCCGGCGCTGGAGAGGCTCGCCAAGTGACCGACACACTTGAGGCGTCGAAGAAGTCCGGCTTCCGCGGGGCGCTGGCCGCCGGCGCCGACCACCCGCACTACAAGTGGGTGGCGCTGTCCAACACCACGCTCGGCATGCTCATCGCCACGATCAACTCGTCGATCGTGCTGATCTCGCTGCCGGCCATCTTCAACGGCATCCACCTCAACCCGCTCAGCCCGGGCAACGTTTCCTACCTGCTGTGGATGCTGATGGGGTACATGCTCGTCAGCGCGGTGCTGGTGGTGACCCTGGGGCGGCTGGGCGACATGTTCGGCCGGGTGCGCATCTACAACCTCGGCTTCGCGCTGTTCACCATCACCTCGATCGCCCTGTCGCTGGACCCGTTCAACGGCGGCAACGGCGCCCTGTGGCTCATCGGCTGGCGGGTGCTGCAGGCCGTCGGCGGCGCGATGCTGATGGCCAACTCCGCGGCGATCCTCACCGACGCGTTCCCGGCCGCGCAGCGCGGCATGGCGCTGGGCGTCAACATCGTCGCCGGCATCGCCGGCTCCTTCATCGGCCTGGTCGTCGGCGGCGTGCTCGCCGAGTGGGACTGGCGCGCGATCTTCTGGGTCAACGTGCCCATCGGCGTCATCGGCACGCTCTGGGCGTACCGCTCCCTCCACGACACCGGCCTGCGCCGGCCCGGGCGCATCGACTGGTGGGGCAACCTGACCTTCGCCGCCGGGCTCACCGCGCTGCTGGCCGGCATCACCTACGGCATCCAGCCCTACGGCGGCCACAGCCAGGGCTGGACCAACCCGTGGGTGCTCGCCGGCCTGATCGGCGGCGTGGCGATCCTGGGCGTGTTCGCGCTCATCGAGCGGCACGTCGCCGAGCCGATGTTCCCGCTCGGCCTGTTCAAGATCCGGGCGTTCTCCTCGGGCAACGTGGCCGGCCTGCTCGCCGCCATCGCCCGCGGCGGCCTGCAGTTCATGCTGATCATCTGGCTGCAGGGCATCTGGCTGCCGCTGCACGGCTACAGCTACGAGTCCACGCCCCTGTGGGCCGGCATCTACCTGCTGCCGCTCACCGTGGGCTTCCTCGCCGCCGGGCCCATCTCCGGGCACCTGTCGGACAAATACGGCCCCCGGCTCTTCGGCGCCGTCGGCCTGCTCGTCATGGCGCTGTCCTTCGGCGGCCTGCTGATCCTGCCGACCGACTTCAGCTACTGGGCGTTCGCGCTGCTGGTCTTCCTCAACGGGCTCGGCGGCGGCCTGTTCGCCGCGCCCAACACATCGCAGATCATGTCCAGCGTCCCGGCCCACCTGCGCGGCGCCGCGTCGGGCATGCGGGCCACCTTCCAGAACGCCGGCATGGTGCTGTCCATCGGCGTGTTCTTCTCGCTCATGATCGCCGGCCTGTCCAGCTCGCTGCCGAGCACGCTCAGCACCGGCCTGACCTCCCAGGGTGTGCCGGCCGCGGCGGCGAACCAGATCGCCGGGCTGCCGCCGGTGGGCACGCTGTTCGCCGCGTTCCTCGGGTACAACCCGATCCAGTCCCTGCTCGGCCCGCAGCTGCTCGGCCAGCTTCCGCCGGACAACGCGGCGACGCTGACCGGCCGGGAGTTCTTCCCGCACCTGGTCGCGGGCCCGTTCCACGACGGCCTGGTGATCGTGTTCTGGCTGGCCATCGCGATGGCCGTGATCGGCGCGCTCGCGTCGTTGATCAAGCCCGCAAAGCACCAGATCGGCGACACCGCCGCCTGAGTCTTCCACTCGCACGACCGCCGCGCCGGTACAGCCACGGGCCGCGCCGCGGCACCACGGGCGGGCCGGTCACCCCGGGGAGTGGGGTGCCGGTCCGTCCGTGTTTTCCAGCCCGTCCCGGCGCCGCCGCAGGAAGGCGCGCTCGACCTCGTTCTCGCACCGGGCGATCGCGGACTCGTAGGCGTCCCGGGCCTGCCGGGTGCGGCCCAGCCGGCGCAGCAGGTCGGCCCGGGCCGCGTGCAGGTAGTGGTAGCCCGCCAGGCGCGGGTCGGTGGCCAGGCCGTCGATCAGCGCCAGGCCGGCCGCCGGGCCGTCGAGCATCGCCACGACCACGGCCCGGTTCAGCGCCACCACCGGCGACGGCCAGGCGGCCAGGAGCAGGTCGTACACGTCGCGCAGCTGCTTCCAGTCGGTCAGGGCGTAGGCCGGGGCCTCGGTGTAGAGCGCGGCGATCGTCGCCTGCAGCGCGAAGCGGCCCGGCCGGCCGCCGCGCAGCGCCGCGCGGACCAGCCCCAGGCCCTCCTCGATCCCGGGCCGGTCCCACTGCCCGCGGTCCTGCTCCTCCAGCAGCAACAGGTGCCCGTCCGGGCCGACTCGGGTGGCGCGGCGGGCGTCGTGCAGCAGCATCAGCGCCAGCAGGCCGGTCGCCTCGCGCTCGTCGGGCATCAGCGCACACAGCGTCCGGGCCAGGTCCAGGGCCCGCTCGACCAGGTCCGGGCGCAGCAGGTCGGGCCCGGTCGGGGCGGCGTGGCCGGTGGTGAACACGAGGTGGACGACGGTGAGCACGGCGTCGAGGCGCTCCGGCAGCTCCTCGGCGGTGGGCACCCGGTAGGGGATGCGGGCCGCGGCGATCTTCTTCTTCGCCCGGGTCACCCGGGCGGCCATCGTGGGCTCGCTGACCAGGAACGCGTGCGCGATCTCGGCCGTGGTTAGCCCGCACACCAGCCGCAGCGTGAGCGCGAGCTGTGCTTCGCGCGCCAGCGCGGGATGGCAACACGTGAACACCAGGCGGAGCCGGTCGTCGGGAAAGGTCGACATTTCGGATATTTCCGATATTTCGGGTACGACGAGCAGCGGGAGTTTTGAGCGCAGTGTTGCCGCCCGCTTGTGCGCGTTCAGGGCGCGGCGCTGGGCGGCCGTCGTCAACCACGCACCCGGGTTGTCCGGCACGCCCTGGCGCAGCCAGGCGTCCATGGCCGACACGTAGGCGTCCTGCACGCACTCCTCGGCCAGGTCGAGGTCACGCGCGACACGCACCGTCGCGGCGAGCACCCGGGCCCACTCGCGACGGTGCGCGTCGGCGATCGCCGACCGGACGTCGGCCGCTTCCGCCAACTCGCTACTCTTCCGGCAACTCGCTACGCTTCCGGCAACTCGCTACTCTTTCGGCGCTCGCTACTCGAAGACCATCACCGGGCGGACCTCGACGCCGCCGAACGGCGCCGGGCACAGCTTGGCGATCTCCAGCGCCTGGTCGAGGTCCTTCGCCTCGATCAGGTAATAACCGCCGAGCACCTCCTTGGTCTCCACGAACGGCCCATCGGTGACCACGTCGCCACGAATCGAGGTCGCGGTCGGCGTCGGCTGGAGCGCGTTACCGCCCACGAGCGTGCCACCGAGCTCACCAACCTGCTCGGCGAACCGGTTGTGCGCGACCATCGCCTGCTCCCAGACGGCGGGGTCGGGGTTCTCGTAGCCGGTCTCGTCCTCGTAGATCAGGATCAGATACTGAGCCATCGGACTCTCCTTGAGCTGCGTAGTGGTGTCACTGTCACCTCTACGTCAATCAGACCGCGACCGAATCGACAGCCCGATCAGATTTTTTTGCCCCTTCCAACCTTGCTACACCGCGTCGACGCCCTGTAACGCTTCGGAGTCCAGTTCCCGGGCGCCGGGCCTGGGCGGCGGCGGCCGGGCTGAGGCCAGGGCCGGCGCGACCATAAGTCTCCGTGATCATGCCGGACTACTCGCCCATACCAGGCGTTTCCCATGATCACGGAATGAAAGTGTACATATAGGTACATTAAGGCTCCGGGATCACGACAAACCGGTGGCGTCGGACCGGCCTCAGCATGATCACGGAGACTTACGGCCGGACCGCGGTGGCCGCACCGGTGGTCAGTTGCCGGAGCAGCTCGGCCGAATCGTGCAGGTTCGTCATCTGGACGAATCGGCCGTCCCTGACCTTGTAGATGGCGTACTCGACGATCTCGAACGAGGCGCCGGAAGGAGGAACACCGAGCCACTCCTTCACCGGAGTGCCGGTGTTGATCGCGCGGACGGCGATGCCGTCCCGGTCGAACAGCAGTTCCTTGAGCTCCCAGTGAATGTCCGGAACGGCGTCGACGATGCCCTTCAGGACCCTGACGACGGCGTCCCGGGTGCCGGGCTCGCCGCCCAGCAGGACCTCGTCATTGATGAACTCGTCCATGCCGTCGAACTCATGGGCGTTGAGCGCCGCGGCGTAGCGCATGTACCAGTCGCGCAGACCGTTCTCGGTCATCGGATTGCCCCTTCCTGCTGCACCGCTCGGTAGCGGAGCATCGCTGACCTGCACGTATTTCGGCACCGATCGGTGCCGAATGAGACCCTAGCACTTCGGTACCGATCGGTGCACAAGAGGCGGGATGCTGTGATGGAGCAGGCACGGCTGGGCCGGGCGAGCCGCGCCGACCCGACCGAAGCCATGCCGCCGCTGACCGGGAACGCGCGACCCGGCCGGCGCGGCGGCTTTGCTACGGTCGGGTCGATGCACACCCCACCTGACGACGAGCTCGCCGCCTTCGTAGCCGGCCTGCCAAAGGCCGAGCTGCACGTCCATCACGTCGGCTCGGCGACGCCGCAGACGGTCGCCCGGCTCGCCGAGCGCCACGCGGGCGACACCCCGGTGCCGGCCGATCCGCAGCTGCTGGCCGACTACTTCACGTTCACCGACTTCGCGCATTTCATCGAGGTGTACCTCACCGTCGTGGACCTGATCCGCGACGCCGAGGACGTGGCGACGCTGACCTACGACATCGGCGCCGGGCTGGCCGCGCAGAGCGTCCGCTACGCCGAGCTGACCTTGACGCCGTACTCGTCGATCATCCGCGGCATCCCCGCCGAGGCCTACTGCGAGGCGGTCGAGGACGCCCGCGCCCGGGTGGCCCGCGACCACGGCGTCGAGCTGCGCTGGTGCTTCGACATCCCCGGCGAGGCCGGCGTGCCGTCGGCGGACGTGACCCTGGAGACGGCGCTCAAGCAGCGCCCCGCCGGCCTGGTCAGCTTCGGCCTCGGCGGACCCGAGCGGGGCGTGCCGCGGGAGTGGTTCGCCCCGCACTTCGCCGCCGCCCGCGCCGCCGGGCTGCGCAGCGCCCCGCACGCCGGCGAGTCCACCGGCCCGGCCACGGTCTGGGACGCCCTGCGCCACCTCGGCGCCGAGCGCATCGGCCACGGCATCGCCGCCGCCCAGGACCCGGAGCTGCTGGCCCACCTGCGCGAGCACGACATCGCGCTGGAGGTGTGCCCGACCTCCAACGTCTGCACCCGCTCGGTGCCGTCGCTGGCGGAGCACCCGCTGCCCACCCTGGTCGCCGCCGGGGTGCCGATCACGATCAACTCCGACGACCCGCCGATGTTCTCCACCACGCTCAACCAGGAGTACCTGGTGGCGGCGCGGCTGCTGGGCCTGTCCCGGGCCGGGGTGGCCGACCTGGCACGGGCCGGGGTGCGGCACTCGTTCCTGGACGAGCCGGGCAAGGCCGCGCTGCTGGCCGAGATCGACGCCTACACGGCGGCGGCCACCAGGTAGGTCCGCATCCCCGGGTCGTCCGGCTCGGCCCGCCCGGTCAGCCGGCCGTGGTTCGCGGCCGGCGAGCCGGCGAGGTCCCACGTCACGTCCGCCCAGCCGGCGTCGCGGAACAGTCCCGCCGGGTCGTCCGTGCAGAAGGGCGGGCTCAGGTGGTACCGCCGCCGCGACTCGATCATCGGCTGGAGCGACGGCAGCCGGAGCAGCCCCGTGCCGAACACGTCGGCCAGGAACCGCCCGCCGCCGGTCAGCGCGGCGGCACCGGCCAGCAGCGGACCGACCGCTGCCGCGGGCAGGTGGAACAGCAGCCCCTCGGCCAGCCACAGGGTCGGCGCGCCCGGGTCGAAGCCGGCGCCGAGCAGCGCCGGCCCCCAGTCGCCGCGCAGGTCCGCCTCGACGATCCGCACCGCGCACCCGGGCCGGGCCGGGATCCGCTCGTGCTTGGCGGCCAGCAGCACGGGCAGGTCCACCTCGAACACGGTCGCGCCGGCCGGCAGCGGCAGCCGCCAGGCCCGGGTGTCGAGCCCGGCGCCGAGCAGGACGAGCTGCCGCAGCCACCCGGCCGCGGTGACGGCGTCGTCGAAGTACCGCGTGCGCACGACCAGGAACGGGTTGTCCGGCCCGGCATCGGCCCCGCCGGCGAGCACCTCCGCCCACGGGTCCTCGAACAGCCGATCCGGCCGCGCCGACTCCCGCGCCCGCACCGCCGCCGTCCACCGCGCCGAACCCCGCTCCACCCGCGCGACGCTACCCCCGGCGACCCCTCGCGCGGCTTCAGGGCTCGAGGGCGAGGGCGATCTCGCGGTAGCGGGAGACGGTGACCAGGTGCACGCCGGCGAAGGCGCCGGTGGCGCGGACGGCCTCGAGGTGTTCGCAGGCGGCGGCCACGCCGTGGCGGGGGTCGGCCTCGACGCGGTCGACGAGGGCGGACGGGATGTCGATGTCCGGGATCGTCGCCGACAGCCGGCGGGCCATCCCGGCGCTGGCCAGGACCAGCACGCCGGCGTACACCGGCTGGGTCAGGGCCGTCTCGTCGCGCCAGCGCAGCAGGGCGTCGAGGGAGAAGGACATCTGGGCGAAGACGAAGTCGGCGTCGCGCTTCCAGGACGGCACGCGGCGCAGGCCCGCGGCCACGCCGATGCGGGGGCGGGTGAAGCCGGGGCGCTCCCCCATCGAGCGGGCCTCGGCCATCATCGTGCGCACGGTGAGGTCGGCGGCGCGGTCGCCGGCGGTGGGCTTGTCGCCGTGCACGAACAGGAACTCGTCCACGCCGTAGGCGGCGGCGGTGAGCATGTCGCGCTGGAAGCCCAGCAGGTTGCGGTCGCGGGAGTTCAGGCAGGCGATGCTGCGCCCGCCCATCGCGGCCACCTCGTGCGCGACCGCGATGCTGGACACGGTGGCCCGGCCGATGTGGTTGTCGGGGATGAGGAACGCGTGCGCCACCGGGCCGAGCACGCCGATCTGGTGCCGCACGTGGCGGATGTCCGGCCGCGTCGGCGGCTCGATCTCGCAGACGATCTCGAAGTCGCTCCCCACCCCGACACCCTAGAGCCTCAGCACGAGGACCCCGCGCGCACCGGGGTCCCGTCCGGTGCAGGGCTCAGCACGGGATCAGTTCCGTGCGGCGCACCCGCACGCGCGTGCCGTCGGTCAGCGTGACCTCCACCCGGCCCGCGGCGTCGGTGTCGCCGAACGCGTAGATCTCCTTGCCGTCGTGCTCGGCGAGGTCCGCGCGGCTCGGTCGTAGTACCCACTTCAATTCCGGCAATTTGCCCATTTCACCCACCCCCACCGGAAACGGTACGACGCGCGGCCCCGCCCCCGCGGCAAGCGCGCGGGGGGGCCCCCGTGTGAGTGAGCGTCAGCCCTCGTGGGTGAGCTGCGCGCGCAGGGCGCGCAGGGCGCCGGCCAGCAGGCGGGAGACGTGCATCTGGGAGATGCCCAGCTCGGCGGCGATCTGCGACTGGGTCAGGTTGCCGTGGAAGCGCATCGCGATGATCCGCTGCTCGCGCTCCGGCAGCTTGGCCAGCAGCGGGCGCAGCGCCTCGCGGTTCTCCACGTTCGCCATGTCGGCGTCCTCGCCGCCGAGCAGGTCGCCGAGGCCGTTCGCGCCGCCGTCGCCGCCGTCGCCGACCGGGGCGTCCAGGGAGAGCGCGCGGTAGGCCTGGCCGCAGTCGAGGCCCTCGATGACCTCCTCCTCGCTCACGCCCAGGCGCTCGGCGAGGTCGGTCACCGTCGGCGAGCGGCCCAGTTGCTGGGCCAGGTCGCCGGAGACCTTGCCGATCTCCAGGCGCAGCTCCTGCAGGCGGCGCGGCACGCGCACGTCCCAGCCCTTGTCGCGGAAGTGGCGCTTGAGCTCGCCGACGATCATCGGGATCGCGTAGCTGGTGAACGCGGCGCCGCGGGTCGGGTCGAAGCCGTCGACCGACTTGATCAGGCCCAGGTTGGCCACCTGGACCAGGTCGTCGAACTGCTCGCCACGGTTGCGGAACCGGCGAGCCAGGTACTCGGCGAGCGGGATGTACAGCTCGATCAGCCGCGCCCGCACGCGATCCCGGTCGGTGCCGGCGGGCAGGTCGGCCAGCAGCGACAGCAGGGCCCGGGCCTGGGCGTCGTTCTCGCGGGTCGCGCGGGTGCCGTGCGACTGCTCGTCGGTGTGCTGGTGGGTGCTCCGCACGTCAATGCTCATGGCAGGATTCAGCCTTTCCATCTGGTACCGCATGACCGGCGCCACGACATGTCCCGGTGCACGCCTCGCGCATCCGGGGTTTCGGTGGTGTACGAGCGGGAACCCCTGCGGCAGGGCAGGCGGGCACGCGCGCTCGAATCCGGTCGGGTGACGCTGCGGCGCCCATGTCTTGAGCGCCGGCGCAGTTCCTCCGGCGTCGCCACGCTTCCGGGTGGCCCGCCGCTGTCTGGACGGGACCCGGCCGCACGAGGATGAACTCACCCGTGCGAGGTGGGACGAGTACACCTTACAAGAACTTGCCGTACAGCAAAAGTCACGGGGGTCAGTAGGGTGACGGTTATGCCGATCGATGCCACGGTCCCGAACGTCGCCCGGATGTACGACTACTACCTCGGTGGCTACCACAACTTCGCCACCGACCGGGAGGCCGCCGAGAAGATCCTGGCCATCTTTCCCGACACGCCGGCGGCGGCGCGGACCAACCGGCGGTTCATGCAGCGGGCCGTGGCCTACCTGGGCCGGGAGGCCGGCGTGCGGCAGTTCCTCGACATCGGCGCCGGGCTGCCGACCCAGGGCAACGTGCACGAGCACACCGACGGCCGGGTGGTGTACGTCGACAACGACCCGGTGGCCGTCGCCCAGGCCCGCGCCCTGGTCGAGGGCGACGAGCGGGTGTCGGTGGCGCTGGCCGACCTGCGCGAGCCCGAGGCGCTGCTGGCCGACCCGCACGTGCGCGACCACCTCGACCTCGCCGAGCCGGTCGCGATCCTGCTGGTGTCGATCCTGCACTTCGTCCCCGACGAGACCGACCCGTGGGGGCTCATCGCCCGGCTCCGCGACGCCACCGCGCCCGGCAGCCACCTCGTCGTGTCGCACCTGACGCTCGACGGCGTCGGTGAGGCGCCCGCGCAGGAGGGGCGGCAGGTGTACCGCCAAGCGAACGCCCCGATCGTCCCGCGCACCAGGGCCGGCATCGAGCGGCTCTTCACCGGCTACGACCTCGTCGACCCGGGCCTGGTGTGGATCGGCCGGTGGCGGCCCGACGCGGCCGGCGGCGAGCAGGTCTCCCACGGCTACGGCGGGGTCGGCGTCAAGCGCTGAATCGACGGATTCGGCGCCGGTCACGCGGCGGATGGGTCGCTGACGGCAATCTCACAGTGACCCACCACCGGGGCGTGGTGCTCCGAAGTCCTCCCGCAGGCGGTTCGACAGCCCGGACCGCCCCGGATGTGGGAGGACCACACAGATGCGACTCGCAACCGTCCTGCGGGCCGGCGCCGCCACGGTGGTGGCCGCCGGCGTCGCGCTCGCCGGTCTCGGGCCGGTCACCTCGTCCGCGTCGAGTCACCGGGAGGCGCCGCTCATCGCCGCCGACCCGGCGGTGGACAACACCGACCTCTACGCGTTCGTGAGCCCCGAACGGGCCGGCTACGTCACGTTCATCGCCAACTGGCAGCCGTTCGAAGAGCCCAACGGCGGGCCGAACTTCTTCCCGTTCGCCACCGACGCGGTGTACCTCATCAACGTCGACAGCGACGGCGACGCCAAGCCCGACGCCGTGTTCCGGTGGACATTCCAGAACGTGGACAACCGCGGCGGCGACACGTTCCTGTACGCCAACGGCCCGGTCACCTCGCTCGACGACGAGAACCTGCTGTTCCGCCAGACGTACACCCTGGAATCCTCGTTCCACGGCGAGCCGTTCAAGACCCGCATCTCCGGCGCGCCGGTCGCCCCGTCCCGGGTCGGCGCGGCCACCATGCCGGACTACGCGAAGCTGCGCGCCGACGCCAACAAGCGCCTCCCGGGCGGCTGGAACGTCTACGCCGGCCAGGCCGACGACCCGTTCTTCCTCGACCTGCGCGTCTTCGACCTGCTCTACGGCGGCGACCTGAGCGAGGTCGGGCAGGACACCCTCGCCGGGTACAACGTCAACACCATCGCCCTGCAGGTGCCCTTCTCCGACGTCGCGCTCAAGGGCGACGCCAAGCGCAACCCGGTGATCGGCGTCTGGACCACCACCGAGCGGGCCAAGACCCGGATCACCGGCCCGGCCGCGGCCGGCGGCGACATCCGCAACGCCGAGCGGGTGCAGGTGTCCCGGCTGGGCAACCCGCTGGTCAACGAGGTCGTCGTGCCGGCCGAGCTCAAGGACGCGTTCAACTCGATCAGCCCGGACAAGGACGCCGGCATCCCGGCCGTCGTCAAGCGGGTCACCGAGCCGGAGCTGCCCAAGCTCATCGAGGGCATCTACAAGGTTCCGGCCCCGGCCACGCCCCGCGACGACCTCACCGAGATCTTCCTGACCGGCATCACCACCAAGGCCAACGGCCCGATCAAGGCGGACCTCAACTCGCAGCTCAACAACGCCGACGTCAACCCGGCCGGCTTCCGCCCGTCGGAGATGCTGCGGCTCAACCTCGGCGTCCCGGTGACCGCGCAGCCGAGCCGGCTCGGCGTGCTCGGCGGCGACCTGCAGGGCTTCCCCAACGGCCGCCGGCTCACCGACGACGTCGTGGACATCTCGCTGCAGGCGGTCGAGGGCGCGGCGGTGACCGGCAAGCCCGTCGCCGCGCTGGCCGCCGGCGACAAGGTCGACGCGAACGACAACGCGTTCTCGGGCGAGTTCCCGTACCTCGCGCTGCCCAACACGTCGGCGGTCAACAAAGGTGGCGGCACGGGCGGCGGAGCGGTCACCGGTGGCACCGCCGGCGGCACGGGCGCCTCGCCGGCCGCGGAGAACCCGAACACCAAGCCCTCGGCCTTCGAGTCCGGCATGGGCATGACCGCGGTCACCGTCGGCACGTCGGCGCTGGCCGCCGGCCTCGGCGCCGCGCTCTTCCTCGGCTGGTGGCGGCGCCGCCGCTCCCCGCTGTCCTGACGACCGTCGACCCGGGGCGGGCGTGCGGCCCGCCCCGGCCTTTCCCGAGGAGGATGCAGTGCGAGTTCGGATGATCCTGACGGTGGTACTGGCGGCCGCGCTGCTCTTCGGGCTCGGCGCCGTCGCCGGGCGCACCGGGGGTACCCCCGCGGCGGTTTGGAAGGAAAGCGCCGAAACGGCCCGGCCCGCCGCCAAGCTCCCCGCGGCCATCGCCGCCTACCAGGAGCGGCTGCGCAAGGTGCCCGGCGACTGGACCACCTGGGCGGCGCTCGGCTCGGCCTACCTGGACCAGGCCCGGGTCGGGGCCGACCCCTCGTACTACCCGAAGGCCGAGGGCGCGCTGCAGCAGTCGCTGCAGGTCCGCCCCGGCAACCCGGGCGCGCTGGCCGGCCTCGGCGCCCTGGCCAACGCCCGGCACGACTTCGCCGGCGCCAGGACCTACGCACAGCAGGCGCTCGCCGCCGACCCCTACTCCGACACCGCCTACGGCGTGCTCGCCGACGCCGAGACCCAGCTCGGCCACCCCGCCGAGGCCACCGATGCGGTACAGCACATGCTGGACCTGCGGCCCGGCCTCGCCTCCTACACCCGGGCCTCCTACGACCTGGAGCAGCACGGCCGGCGTACCGAGGCCATCGCCCTCATGCGGCAGGCGCTCGCGGCGGCCACCGAGCCCGCCGACATCGCCTTCTGCCACCAGCACCTCGCCGCCCTCGCCTGGGCCGCGGGCGACCTGGCCACCGCCGCCGGCGAGGTGGGCCTCGGCCTGGCCGCCGACGACACGGTCGCCGGCCTGTGGCAGCTGCGCTCCCGGCTCGACGCCGCCGACGGCCGCCTCGACGCCGCCCTGGCCGACCTGGACAAGGTCGTCTCCCGCACCCCGACCGTCGACGCGCTCATCGAGCAGGCCCGCATGCTCACCGCCGCGGGCCGCGACCCCGGCCCTGCCCTGCGCCTGGCCGAGGCCGCACACCAGCTGTTCGTCGCCAACGGCGGCACTGACGACCTGGGCGGCTCCGCCCTGGCCCTGGCCTCCGGCAAGGTCGAGGACGCGGTGCGGCTGGCCGAGCAGGAGTGGGGCCGCCGCCAGTTCGCCGAGGTCGCCGACGCCGTCGCGTGGAGCCTCAACGCCGCCGGCCGCCCCGCCGAGGCGCTGCCGTTCATCCAGCGCGCCGAGGCCCTCGGCCAGCTCGACCCGATGGTCGCCTACCACCACGGCATGATCGCCCTGGCCACCGGCGACCGGGTGACCGCGAAGCTGCAGCTGCAGCTGGCGCTGTCGCTCAACCCGCACTTCTCCCCCATCGACGCGCCGGCCGCCCAGCGCACCCTGACCACCTTGGAGCCGTGAGATGCGCCGCCTGCTGGTGCTGGTGTTCCTGCCGATCCTCGCGCTGGTGCTCGTGCCGGGCACCGCACACGCCCACCCGCTGGGCAACTTCTCGGTCAACCAGCTCGCCGAGCTGACCTTCACGCCGTCCGAGGTCGCGGTCGCGGCCACGGTCGACTACGCGGAGCTGCCGACGCTGCAGCAGCCGTCGCTCTCGGCGCCGGCCGAGTGCGCGGTCTTCGCCTCGGCCTTCACCGTCCGGGTCGGCGGCACCCCGCTGACCTGGCAGATCGGCCCTGCTTCCCTGGTGTACTCCGACGGCGCGGCCGGGCTGCGCACCAGCCGGCTGTCGTGCGCGCTCTCCGCGCCGGCCTCGCTGTCGCCGGCGGAGTCCACGGTCGACGTCGCCAACCGCTACCGGGACGATCGGGTGGGCTGGCGGGAGCTGACCGCTACGGCTTCGGGGGTACACCTGGTGTCGTCGCCGCTGCCCACCGCTTCCCGGACCGACGGCCTGCGCAGCTACCCTGACGACCTGCTGTCCTCGCCGCCGGACGTCCGCACGGCCTCGCTGCACCTAGCCCCTGGCGGCGCCACGGTGGCCGCGCCGTCCACGCCCGCCGCGGCGCCGCTGCCGGGTTTCCTGGGCCGGATGGAGGCCGTGCTGCGCGGCTGGGTGGGCGAACGGTCGCTCACGCCGTGGGTCGGCTTCTTGGCGGTACTCCTGGCGCTGCTCCTGGGCGGCGCGCACGCCGCGCTGCCCGGGCACGGCAAGACGGTGATGGCGGCGTACCTCGCGGGCCGCCAGGGCCGCCCACGCGACGCCCTGGCGGTTGGGGCGACGGTAACCTTGACCCACACCGGCGGGGTGCTGATCCTGGGCCTGCTCCTCACGACGGTGGCCGGCCTGGCCGGCGAGGCTGTGCTTTCGTGGCTGGGCGTGGTGAGCGGCCTGCTGGTAGCAGCCGTCGGCGTGGGCATGCTCCGCCGCCTGCGCTCCTCTCGTGCGGGTCACACTGTTGGTTCGGGGCACTCGCACTCGCATGGTTTGGGCGAGTCGCACTCGCACTCGCATGGTTCGGACCACGCGCACTCGCATGGTTTGGGCGAGTCGCATTCGCATGGTTCGGGCGAGTCGCATTCGCACTCGCATGATCACGACCACGTTGAGGCGGGGCGGCCGAGCCGGCTGGCCATCGTCGGCATGGGCATCGCGGGCGGTCTGGTGCCCAGCCCGTCTGCCCTGGTCGTCCTGCTGGGCGCGATCGCCCTGGGCCGCACCTGGTTCGGCATTCTGCTGGTACTGGCCTACGGCGCCGGCATGGCCGCCGTCCTCACCGCCGCCGGCCTGCTGCTCATCCGGGTCCGCGACCGCTGGTCCGGCCGCCTCAACCTGGGCGCCCGCCTGTCCCGGCTGACCCACCTGGCCCCCACCGGCACCGCCGCCCTCGTCCTCCTGGTCGGCTCAGCCCTGGCGGTCCGCTCCTTCGTCACTCTGTGAATTGGATCCGAAACGCCCCGAACCGGGGGCGGACGCCGGTCGCGGGCGGGCGGTATGGTGTCGGTGGGCAGCGCGCCTGCCCGCGCCTTACCCGGCCGCCCACGCCGACCGGGCCCGAGGCCAAGAGGCTCCGACTCAGCGCACCGTTCCGGGCACCCCTGCCCGGCGGAGGCATTCGCCGTCCGATCGGTGCGAGCGTGGGTCGACGCCGGAGGACTCGCCATGGCCGCTGAAGCGCAGGACCAAACTCCCCCATCCACCCCCGACGCCTTCCCGTCGCCGCCCCCTCCGGCGGCACCAACTCCACCCTCGGCAGCCCCTTCCGACACGCCTCCACCTGCACCACCTTCACCCTCGGCAGCCCCTTCCGACACGCCTTCACCCGCACCACCTGCACCCTCGGCAGCCCCTTCCGACGCGCATGCGCCTGCACCGCCTCCACCGCCGGCGGCCACCTCCGACGCGCCTCCGACCGCACCACCTCCACCGCCGGCGGCCGCCTCCGACGCGCCTCCGACCGCACCACCTCCACCGCCGGCGGCCGCCTCCGACGCGCCTCCGACCGCGCCGCCTTCACCGCCGGCAGCCCTTGCCGATGCGCATGCGCCCGGGTCGCCGCGCCGGGCCGCCGCCCGCGCCGAGGCACCACCGCCCGGCACAGCTCGCCGCGGGGCCACCTCCCCGGAGCCGTCGCCCCCGCACCCCTCACCGACATCCGGCGGGCCGTCCGATCTGCCACCGAGCGGGCCACAGCCGGTCGGAGCGCCGCGAGCCGAGGCGCGGCCGCGGGCGGGATCGCGATCCGGGCGGGACCGGGCCCGGCGCCGGGCAGTGCGAGCCCACGCCGCCCAGACCGGGCTCGCCTACTCGGCCGCGGCCCGCCAACTCGCCGCCGCCGGCCTGGGCCCAGGCGAGACGCTCGGCAACGCAGGCCGCACGGTGTACCCGGTCGCGCTGTCCCACGGCCGCTGGACCGTCATCGCCCGCGAACTGCGCCCAGCCGACGCCAAGCTCGCCGGCACCCGCGAGGCCGCCCGCCTGCCGTCCGGCCGCGCCCACCACCTGACCGAGCGCTTCCCCCCGGGCGAGACCAACGGCACGATCTTCTACGGCGGCGAGTTCCGCACCGAGCTGCTGGCCCTGGTCTATCTGGCGGTGGCCCACGAGTCCCCCGGTCTGGTGCCGCCACCGCTCGACCTGGCCTGGACCGCCGAACTGGGCGAGGAAACCGCCGTCGACATGGCCTGCGCCGACGCCGACCGCGCCGCCCGGGCTCTGCTCGCAGACGGCGCCGCCGCCCGCTGGCACCGCATCGACTCGGCCCTCACCGCCGCCCAGCACGACCCCGACCCGGCCACCCGCTACGCCGCCGACCTGCTCACCCTCGCCTACCGCCGCCTGAGCACCCCCGTCGCCGACCCCGCCGGCGAACCACACGTGCCAACCGCCCCATGGCCCGGCGTCCGCCAAACCCTCGACGCCCTCCTGGTCATCGCCGACGACGGCCACGCCCCAGGCACCCGCATCCGCCTACCAGGCCAAGCCCCCCGCCCCGAGGGCACCCTGCTCGGCGCGCACTGGCCACCAACGGGCTCCCCGACCGCGTACGACATCGCCCTCGACAACGACCCCACCGTGCACACAGTCCAACCGTCGGAAATCGTCATCCTCCCAGCCCAGGAGTCGGATGCCCCAGCCCTGACCCACTGACCCCCGCCCCCGCAGCCCCGCCCCCGCAGCCCCGCCCCCGGGCCCGAGCCCGCAGCCCGGCGCCCGGCCCGAGCCCGCAGCCCCGCGCCCGGCCCGAGCCCGCAGCCCCGCGCCCGGCCCGAGCCCGCGGCCCGAGCACCGCAGCCAAGAGCCCCGCGACCCCGAGCACCGGCAGCCCGAAGGCACCGGGTCGCCCCAAGCCCGAGCTCGGTGCCGCGTGCGCCGCGCCGCGGGCACCGCGCGTGTCCCCAGCGCTGCGGCCTGAGCGCGTGTCCTACGCCCGGGCACCACGCCGCGGCCCGGGCACCGCGCCGCGCACACCGAGCTTAGGGCGCCGTGCGCCGAGCCCGGCACCGGACACCGACCGCGTGCACCAGGGCACCGGCGCCGTGCCCTGAGCGCGCGACCTATGCCACCGGCACGCGCCCCCAGCCACCGCGCCGCGCCCCCCGCGCCCCCGCGCACCGCGCACCGCGCACCGAACCCGACGCCGGGCACCGGGCACCGGGCACCGGGCACCGGGCACCGTATGTCTCCGGGATCATGCGCTGCGCCACTTCGACACCACGGGTTTTTCATGATCGCGGAGACATACGGTACCTATAGGTACATTTTGACTCCACGATCACGGAAAACGGCCGTTACGTAAGTGGCTCAGTCATGATCACGGAACGTTATCGTCGCTGCGCCCCCGCGACATCGGAGCGCCGAGGGCATCCGGCGCGGTATCGCTTGGGCGCGGGGGTCACGTGGCGCTGGTCGGGCGCCGGGCGTCGCCCGCCGTCGGCCGCGACGGCGGTTGGCGCGTGGTGGCGCAGGCGGGCCGAGCATTGCACGGCGTCGATTGCGCGTCGGACGTCGGGGCGTGGGTGGCGTGAGGGTTGGGTGGGGTGGGGGTTTGAGTGGGGTGGGGGTTTGGGCGGTGGGTTGCTAGGCGACTGCGGCCGGTTTGGGGGTGGTTGGGCTCGGGTGGGCTGGTGCGGTGGTGAAGGTCAGGGCTGCGTCGGGGGTGGCGTCGATGGTCAGGGTGTCGCCTGGGGTCAGTGTTGCGGCCAGGAGGCGGGTGGAGAGTTCGTTTTCCAGCTCGCGCTGGATGGTTCGGCGTAGTGGGCGGGCGCCCAACTGAGGGTCCATGCCTGCGGTGGCCAGGTGGTGGCGGGCCTGGTGGGTGACGGTCAGGGCGATGCCGCGGGAATGCAGTTCGGCGGTCACTCGGGACAGGTGGCGGTCGACGATTTGCAGGAGGTGGGGCTCGGTCAGGGGGTGGAAGACCAGGACGTCGTCGATGCGGTTGAGGAACTCGGGGCGGAAGTGGCGGTGCAGGTCGCGGGCGTATTGGGGGGCCGCTGAAGCGGCCGCGTGCGCGGCGCTCCAAGCGCTCGAGGCAGCCGCGTGGCCGGGGCTCCAAGCGCTCGAGGCGGCCGCGTGGGTGGGGCTCCAGGCGCTCGAGGCAGCCGCCGCGGGGCTCCGGGCGCTCGAGGGTGTGGCGGTGAAGCCGGCCGGGGTGGTGGAGGTGCCCAGGTTTGTGGTCAGGATCAGGATCGTGTGGCGGAAGTCGGCGCGGCGGCCCTGGGCGTCGGTCAGGTGGCCGTCCTCCAGGATTTGGAGCAGGGCGTTAAAGACGTCCGGGTGGGCCTTTTCGATCTCGTCGAACAGGATGACGGAGAACGGGCGGCGGCGGACTCGTTCGGTCAACTGGCCGCCGTCGTCGTGGCCCACGTAGCCCGGTGGGGCGCCGATCAGGCGGGAGACCGTGTGGTGGTCGTGGTACTCCGACATGTCGAGTTGGATCAGGGCGTCCTCGGTGCCGAACAGGTGCTCGGCCAGGGCCTTGGCCAGGGAAGACTTTCCTACGCCCGAGGGGCCCGCGAAGATGAACGACGCGGTTGGGCGTTTGGGGTCGGACAGGCCGGCTCTGGTGCGGCGGATTGCCTGGGAGACCGCCGTCACGGCGTGGTCCTGGCCCACCACGCGGCGGTGCAGGGCCTCCTCCAAGGCCAGCAAGCGGGTCGCTTCGGCGGCGGACAGGGTGCCGACCGGAATGCCGGTCCATGCCGCCAGCACCTCCGCGATTCGGTCGCGGTCGACCACGGGGCGATCGAGCGGCAGCAATCCGGATGCATCGGATGAAACGGGATAGTTCGGCTGCCCAGCAACAGCCGGCGGGCGAGGGACGTCCGGCAGCCGGCGGACTTCAGACGGCACGGGAGTGGACGGCACGGGAGTGGACGGCACGGGAGTGGACGGCACGGGAGTGCGAAGCGAGGAAATGGGAGGCGAGGAGATGGGAAGCGAGGAAGTGGGAGTGGACGTGGGAAGGGCGGAAGCGGCGAAGGCTATGTGGGCGCGGGCGCCGGACTCGTCCAGCAGGTCGATGGCCTTGTCCGGGAGGCGGCGGTCCGGCAGGTAGCGGTCCGACAACGTGACGGCGGCGGTCAGGGCGGCGTCGGTGTAGGTCACGCCGTGGTGCTCCTCGTAGCCGGGGCGCAGGCCGCGGAGGATCGCGATCGACTCAGCCACGGTGGGCGGGGGGACCTCGACCTGCTGGAAGCGGCGCTCCAGGGCGCCGTCGCGGGAGATGTATCGCCGGTACTCCTCCGTGGTGGTGGCGCCGATCGTCTGCAGGCCGCCGCGGGCCAGCAGCGGCTTGAGCAAGGAGGCGGCGTCGATGGCGCCCTCGGCGGCGCCGGCGCCGACCAAGGTGTGGATCTCGTCGATGAAGATGATGACGTCGCCGCGGGTGCGGATCTCGCGGATGACCTTGCGGAGGCGCTCCTCGAAGTCGCCGCGGTAACGGGAGCCGGCGACCAGGGCGCCCAGGTCGAGCGAATACAGCTGGCGGGCGGCGAGCGCCGCTGGGACGGTGCCGGCGGCGATGCGCTGGGCCAGGCCCTCCACGACGGCGGTCTTGCCGACGCCGGGCTCGCCGGTGAGGATCGGGTTGTTCTTGCGGCGGCAGGTGAGGATCTGCACGACCCGCTCGATCTCGCGCTCGCGGCCGATCACCGGGTCGAGGGCGCCGTCGCGGGCGGCGGCGGTCAGGTTGTGGCCGAACTGCTCCAGCGTGGGGCTGTGAGCCGTGCCGGCCGGGTGCCCCTCAGGCGCGCCGGAGATGCCGGAGCCGGCCGGGTCGGTCACGGTGCCGGTCAGGCCGTCGGTGACCTGGGCGCGGATCGCGTTGGCCGGCACGCCGAGGCGGGCCAGGATCTGGGCGGCCACGCCCTCGCCCTCGCGGACCACGGCGAGCAGGACGTGCTCGGTGCCGATGTGGTTGTGGCCCAGGCGGAGCGCCTCGCGCAACGCCAGCTCCATGACCTTCTTGGCGCGCGGAGTGAACGGGATGTTGCCCACCGGCGCCCGGGTGCCGGTGCCGACGATCTCCTCGACCTGGGCCTGGACGGCCTCCCGGGAGACGCCGAGGGCGCCCAGCGCGGCCGCGGCCAGGCCATCGCCCTCCTGCAGCAGGCCGAGCAGCAGGTGCTCGGTGCCGACGTAGCTGTGGTTGAGGGTGCGGGAGGCCTCCTGGGCCAGGACGAAGACCCGGCGGGCACTGTCGGTGAAGCGCTCGAACATCGTCATCGACGCCTTCCGGCGGATGCGACGCCTGAGCAACCGCACCCGCCCTCGTGGTGAAGGGAGGATGCGCTGAGTCGAAGCCTCTTGGCCACAGCGACGCCGCAACGAAACGAACGGCGCCGCAGGAGCGGCTCGGGCAGGCGCGCTGCCCGAGATCCACCATATATCGCATCGGGGTGGCCACCGTTCCGCTGAGAGCGAAGCGGGGTGATACAAGAATGCGGTGACGGCAATGACGCTGTTCCAGCGGACCACGGGTCCCCTCGGCGCGCCCTTCCTGCTGCTCGGCGGGTCGCTGGGCAGCAACCTGGACATGTGGCGGCCGCAGCTGCCGCGCTTCGGCGACGGGCTGCGGGTGGTGCGCTTCGACCACCGCGGGCACGGCGGCTCGCCGGTGCCGCCCGGGCCCTACTCGATCGAGGACCTCGGCCGCGACACGCTGGCGCTGCTGGACCGGCTCGGGATCGAGAAGGCGTCGTACTGCGGGCTGTCCCTCGGCGGCATGGTCGGCATATGGCTGGCCGCGCACGCCCCGGAGCGCGTCGAGCGGCTCGTGCTCATCTGCACCAGCGCCTACCTGCCGCCGGCCGACAGCTGGCTGGCCCGGGCCCGGCAGGTGCGGGCCGGCGGGATGGCCCCGGTCGCCGACGCGGTGCTGGGGCGCTGGTTCACGCCGCGGTTCCGGGCGGCGTTACCGGCCCGGGTCGCGCCCTACCGGGCGATGATCGCCGCCTGCCCGGCCGAGGGCTACGCGGCCGGCTGCGAGGCGATCGCCGCCATGGACCAGCGCGCCGACCTGGCCCGCATCGCCGCGCCGACCCTGGTCATCGCGGGGGCGGACGACCCGGCCGCGCCCGCGGAGCACGGTGAACGCCTCCATGCGGGCATCCGGGGCAGCCGCCTGGTGGTGGTACCGAATGCGGCACATCTCGCCAACGTCGAGCAACCGGACGTCGTGGGCCGGCTGATCATGGATCATGTCACGGACTGATAGATCGCCACGGTACGGTCGGCGACGGCGGCCCAGGAGAAGTGCTCCACGGCCCGGCGCCGCCCGGCCCGGCCCAGCTCGGCGGCCCGGGCCGGATCCTCCAGCAGGGCGGTCATCGCGCCGGCCAGGTCGGCGACGAACCTCGCCTCGTCCAGCGGGGTGCCGGAGCCGTCGGTGAGCTGCTCGATCGGGACCAGCAGGCCGGTCTCCCGGTCGGCGACCACCTCGGGGATGCCGCCGGTCGCGGTCGCCACGACCGCGGTCCGGCAGGCCATCGCCTCCAGGTTGACGATGCCCATCGGCTCGTAGATCGACGGGCAGACGAACAGCGTGGCGTGGGTGAGGACCTGGATGACCTCGCGTTTGGGCAGCATCTCCTGGACCCAGACCACGCCGGAGCGGGTGGCCCGCAGCTCGCCGGCCAGCGCGGTGACCTCGGCGGCGATCTCGGGGGTGTCGGGTGCGCCGGCGAGCAGCACCAGCTGGGTGTCGGGCGGCAGGCCGCGGGCGGCGCGCAGCAGATACGGCAGGCCCTTCTGCCGCGTGATCCGCCCGACGTAGACGACGCTGGGCCGGTCCGGGTCGATGCCGAGGCGCTGCAGGACGTCGGTCCCGGGGTCGGGCGAATACTGCTCCGTGTCGATGCCGTTGTAGACGACGTGCACCTTGTCCGGATCGACGGACGGATAGGCCCGCAGCACGTCGGCCTTCATGCCGGCGGAGACGGCGATGACCGCGTCGGCGGCCTCGATCGCCGTGCGCTCGCACCACGAGGACAGCGCGTAGCCGCCGCCGAGCTGCTCGGCCTTCCACGGGCGCAGCGGCTCCAGGCTGTGGCTGGTCACCACGTGCGGGACGCCGTAGAGCAACTTGGCGGTGTGGCCGGCGAGGTTGGCGTACCACGTGTGACTGTGCACGACGTCCGTCCCCGAGCAGCCGGCGGCCATCTCCAGGTCGACGCCCATCGTGCGCAGCGCCGCGTTGGCGCCGGCCAGCCCGGGCGGGTCCGGATAGCCGGTGACCCCGGGCTCGTCGCGAGGCCCCCCGAAGCAGTGCACGCGCACGTCGACCAGGGCCCGAAGCTCCCGGGCCAGGTACTCCAGGTGCACGCCCGCGCCGCCGTACACATCCGGCGGGTACTCTCGACTGAGCAGGTCTACTCGCACGTCCCAACCCTAATTGCCGTTCGTCTGGCGCAACACGCCGGACACGTTTAGCGTCTGCGCCATGGCTGCCAAGAAGGTCCTCGCGATCGTCCTCGCCGGAGGCGAGGGCAAGCGGCTCATGCCCTTGACCACCGACCGGGCGAAGCCGGCGGTGCCGTTCGGCGGCATCTACCGGCTGATCGACTTCGTGCTGTCCAACCTGGCCAACGGCGGCTATCTGAAGATGGTCGTGCTGACCCAGTACAAGTCGCACTCGCTGGACCGGCACGTGACGAAGACCTGGCGGATGTCCACGCTGCTCGGCAACTACGTGACGCCGGTCCCCGCGCAGCAGCGCCTCGGGCCGCGCTGGTTCGCCGGCTCCGCGGACGCCATCTACCAGAGCCTCAACCTGATCAACGACGAGCGGCCGGACTACGTCATCGTGTTCGGCGCCGACCACATCTACCGCATGGACCCCGAGCAGATGGTCCGCCAGCACATCGAGTCGGGGGCGGGTGCGACGGTGGCCGGCATCCGCCAGCCGCTGGCCCTCGCCGACCAGTTCGGGGTGATCGAGGTCGGCGACGACGGGCAGCAGATCAGTGCCTTCCGGGAGAAGCCGAAGGACGCCAAGGGCCTGCCGGACGCCCCCGGCGAGATCTTCGCCTCGATGGGCAACTACGTGTTCACCGCCGACGCGCTCATCGACGCCGTGACCCGCGACGCGCAGGACGCTGCCAGCAAGCACGACATGGGCGGCAACATCATTCCGTACTTCGTGGAGAAGAACGACGCCGCCGTGTACGACTTCGCGAAGAACGTGGTGCCGGGCAGCTCCGAACGCGACCGCGGCTACTGGCGCGACGTAGGGACGCTCGACTCCTACTACGAGGCGAACATGGACCTCATCGCCGTGCAGCCGGTCTTCAACCTGTACAACTTCGAATGGCCGATCTTCACCGGCAACAGCCCCTGGCCGCCGGCCAAGTTCGTGCACGGCTGGGGCGAGCGGGTCGGCCGGGCGGTCGGCTCGATGATCTCCCCCGGCGCGGTCATCTCCGGCTCGCTGGTGGAGAACTCGGTGGTGTCGCCGAACGTCAAGGTGCACTCCTGGGCCCACGTCGAGGGCTCGGTGCTCATGGAGGGCGTCGACATCGGGCGGCACGCCGTGGTGCGCAACGCCATCCTGGACAAGAACGTGATCGTCCCCGAGGGTGCCGAGATCGGCGTCGACCTCGAGCGTGACCGGCGCCGCTTCACCGTGTCCGACGCCGGCGTGGTCGTCGTCGGCAAGGGCCAGCGCGTCGAGCCCTGAGCAGTCCGGAACTACCCAAAAGGCCCTGATCGGGCAACGCGGATTCGATACGGTGAGGATCATGGGTAACCCCGTGGAGCAGCACGCCCCCGAAGCCCTGAAGACCGAGATCGCCACCACGGCGCAGACCGAGACGGAGCTGGCACTGGCCGCGGACCCGGTGGAACCCCAGGAGAGCCCCGACTCGCCGGCGGCGGCGTTCAGCGCCCCGGCGGACGGTGTCGGCCAGCGGTTCCCGATCGAGAGCGTGACCCCGCAGATCGAGGGCGGCCGCTTCCCGGCCAAGGCGGTCGCCGGCGAGCTGGTGCCGGTCTCCGCCGTGTCCTACCGCGAGGGCCACGCGATGATGGGCGCCAACGTGGTGCTCACCGGCCCCGACGGGCGGGAGGGGCCGTTCAACCGGCTGCGCCCGGGCCCGCCCGGCACCGACCGCTGGTTCGGCGAGATCCGGCCGGACGCGGTCGGCGCGTGGACGTTCGCCGTCGAGGCGTTCAGCGACCCGTACCTGACCTGGCACAGCGCCGTGTCGAAGAAGATCGCGGCCGGGCAGGGGCTGGAGGACCTGGCCAACGACCTCACCGAGGGCGCGGCGCTGCTGCGGGACGCGGCGGCCGGGGTACCGGACGATGACGAGCGCCGGCGCGTGCTCGGCGCGGCCGGGGCCCTCGCGGACGCCGCCATCCCGCTGTTCGCCCGGGTGTCGCCGGCGCTGGGGCTGACCGACGTGCTGTGGCGGCACCCGCTGCGCCAGCAGGTGACCCGCGGCGAGGCGCTGCCGCTGTGGTGCGACCGGGAGCGGGCGCTGTTCTCCGCCTGGTACGAGTTCTTCCCCCGCTCCGAGGGCGCGGTCGTCGACGAGAACGGCCGGCCGGTCAAGCACGGCACGTTCGCGTCCGCCGCGCCGCGCCTGGCCCAGGTCGCCGAGATGGGCTTCGACGTGGTGTACCTCCCGCCGATCCACCCGATCGGCCGGGTCAACCGCAAGGGCCCGAACAACACGCTGGTCGCCGGCCCCGACGACGTCGGCTCGCCGTGGGCGATCGGCGCCGCCGAGGGCGGCCACGACGCCATCCACCCGGAGCTGGGCACGCTGGAGGACTTCCGGGCGTTCGTCGCCGAGGGCCGCCGGGTCGGCGTGGAGATCGCGCTGGACCTGGCGCTGCAGTGCGCGCCGGACCATCCGTGGGTCACCGAGCACCCGGAGTGGTTCACCACCCGCGCCGACGGCAGCATCGCCTACGCCGAGAACCCGCCCAAGAAGTACCAGGACATCTATCCGCTGAACTTCGACAACGACCCCGAGGGCATCCGGGCCGAGGTGCTGCGGATCGTGCTGCACTGGGTGGCTCAGGGCGTCAAGGCGTTCCGGGTGGACAACCCGCACACCAAGCCGGTCGGCTTCTGGCACTGGCTGATCGGCGAGGTCAAGGCGGTCGACCCCGACGTGCTGTTCCTGGCCGAGGCGTTCACCCGCCCGGCGATGATGCACGGGCTGGCCAAGGCCGGCTTCACCCAGTCGTACACCTACTTCACCTGGCGCGTGCAGGGCTGGGAACTGCGCGAATACGTGCAGGAGCTGATCGCCGCGGCCGACTACATGCGGCCCAACTTCTGGCCCAACACCCCGGACATCCTGCCCGAGCACCTGCAGCACGGCGGCCCGCCGATGTTCAAGATCCGCGCGGTGCTGGCGTCGATGCTCAGCCCGTCCTGGGGCATGTACGCGGGCTACGAGCTCTACGAGCACCTGCCGCGGCCGGGCTCCGAGGAATACCTGGACAACGAGAAGTACCAGTTGCGCCCCCGCGACTGGGCCGCGGCGGAGGCGGCCGGCGAGTCGCTCGCCCCGCTCCTGCGCAAGCTCAACACCACGCGGCGCGAGCACCCGGCGCTGCAGCGGCTGCGCAACACGGTCTTCCACGGCATCGACAACGAACAGATCCTGTGCTTCTCCAAGCGCGACCCGCAGACCGACGACACCGTGCTGGTGGTGGTGTCGCTGGATTCGCACAACGTGCAGTGGGGTAACACGACGCTGGACATGCCCGCGCTGGGTTTCGACTGGCACGAGCGGTTCACGGTGCGCGACGAGATCACCGGTGCGATGTTCGACTGGGGACAGCACAACGCGGTACGGCTCGACCCCTACTACGAGCCGGCTCACGTGTTCACGGTGCATCGCCACCGGTGAGGCAAGGCAGGCAGGTGGGTAGAGCATGAGCGAAACGGTCCAGCCGGCGGGTGCCGAGCACGCAGCCGTCGAGCACCCGTCCTCGAGCGACTTCGGCCAGGCCCGGGTACTACCCGCGGAGGAGCGCTGGTTCCAGCGGGCCGTGTTCTACGAGGTGCTGGTGCGCGCGTTCGCCGACTCCAACGCCGACGGCTCGGGCGACCTGAAGGGCCTCATCGGCCAGCTGGACTATCTGCAGTGGCTCGGCGTCGACTGCCTGTGGCTGCCGCCGTTCTACGACTCCCCGCTGCGTGACGGGGGGTACGACATCCGGGACTTCTACAAGGTGCTGCCCGACTTCGGCACGGTCGAGGACTTCGTCGACCTGCTCGACGCGGCACACAAGCGCGGCATCCGGGTGATCACGGACCTGGTCATGAACCACACCTCCGACTCGCACCTGTGGTTCCAGGAGTCGCGGCGGGATCCGGCCGGGCCGTACGGCGACTACTACGTGTGGTCCGACAGCGACAAGGCCTACGCCGACGCGCGGGTCATCTTCGTCGACACCGAGGAGTCGAACTGGACCTTCGACCCGGTGCGGCGGCAGTTCTACTGGCACCGGTTCTTCTCCCACCAGCCGGACCTCAACTACGCCAACCCCGAGGTCCAGCGCGAGATGATCGATGTGCTGCGGTTCTGGCTGGACCTGGGCATCGACGGGTTCCGGCTGGACGCGGTGCCGTACCTCTTTGAGTCCGAGGGCACCAACTGCGAGAACCTGCCGGAGACGCACGAGTTCCTGCGCCGCTGCCGCAAGGTGATCGACGACGAGTTCCCGGGCCGGGTCCTGCTCGCCGAGGCCAACCAGTGGCCGGCCGACGTGGTGGAGTACTTCGGCGACGGCGACGAGTGCCACATGGCCTTCCACTTCCCGCTCATGCCGCGCATCTTCATGGCGGTCCGCCGCGAGTCGCGCTTCCCGATCTCGGAGATCCTGGCGCACACCCCGCAGATCCCGGCGAACTGCCAGTGGGGCATCTTCCTGCGCAACCACGACGAGCTGACCCTGGAGATGGTCACCGACGAGGAGCGCGACTACATGTACGCGGAGTACGCCAAGGACCCGCGTATGCGCGCCAACGTCGGCATCCGCCGCCGGCTCGCCCCGCTGCTGGAGAACGACCGCAACCAGATCGAGCTGTTCACCGCGTTACTGCTGTCGCTGCCCGGCTCGCCGGTGCTGTACTACGGCGACGAGATCGGCATGGGCGACAACATCTGGCTCGGCGACCGCGACGGGGTGCGCACCCCGATGCAGTGGACGCCGGACCGCAACGCCGGCTTCTCCCAGTCCAACCCCGGCCGGCTGTATCTGCCGGTCATCCAGGACCATGTGTACGGGTACCAGTCGGTCAACGTGGAGGCGCAGAAGGAGAGCTCCACGTCGGTGCTCAACTGGACCCGCACGATGCTGCAGGTGCGCCGCCGGCACGAGGCGTTCGCCGCCGGCGAGCTGCGCGAGCTGGGCGGTTCCAACCCGTCGATCCTGGCGTTCGTGCGCGTCCACGAAGAGGACGTGGTGCTGTGCGTGAACAACCTGTCCCGCTTCCCGCAGCCGATCGAGCTCAACCTGCAGCAGTGGGCGGGGTACACCCCGATCGAGCTGACCGGGCACGTGCAGTTCCCCGCCATCGGCCAGCTGCCCTACCTGCTGACCCTGCCGGGGCACGGTTTCTACTGGTTCCAGCTGAGCGGATCCCAGCCTGGCGGGCAACCAGAGCAGAGCTGAGGAGTGCCATGACGTCCCTGCCGTTCACCGAGTGGCTGCCGCATCAGCGGTGGTACGCGGGGCGCACCCGCGCCCTGACCCACGTCGAGCCGGCGGCGGTGACGCACCTGCCCGACAACCTGGACCACGTGCTGCTCGACGCGCACTACGCCGACGGCGGCACCGAGCGGTACCAGGTCTTCGTCGGCTGGAACCTCAACATCGCCGCCGAGCTGTCGGCGGCGGCGCTGATCGGCGCCGACGGGGACGGGGCCGCCTCCGACGCGCTCTACGACGAGCACTCCGCGCAGCGGCTGCTGGCGCTGATCGACACCGGCGCCGTCGTCGACGGGGTGCGGTTCTCCCCCGAGCCGGGGGTGGCGCTGCCGGTCGACGCGCCGGCCCGCATCAGCGGAGCGGAGCAGAGCAACACCAGCGTGGTGTTCGACACCTCGGCGATCCTCAAGGTGTTCCGCCGGATCCACGCCGGCATCAACGCCGACCTGGAGCTCAACCGGGTGCTGGCCCGGGCCGGCTGCCCCAACGTGGCCCGCCTGCTCGGCGCCGTGGAGAGCGAGACGCCGGACGGGGAGCACCTGGACCTGGCGATGGTGACCGAGTACGCGCAGAACTCGGCCGAGGGCTGGGCGATGGCCGCCACCAGCGCCCGGGACCTGTTCGCCGAGCACGACCTCAACCCCGACGAGGTCGGCGGGGACCTCGCCGCGGAGTCGGCGCGGCTGGGCGAGGCGGTCGCGCAGGTGCACCGCACGCTCGCCGCCGAGCTCGGCACGCAGACCGCCGCCGCGCCCGTGGCCGCCATGCTCGGCCGGCTCGACGCGGCGGTCGCCACCGTTCCCGAGCTGGCGGAGGCATCGGACGGGATCGCCGCGGTGTTCCGCGCGGCCGGCGACGAACCGATCCAGAGCCAGCGCATCCACGGCGACCTGCACCTCGGCCAGGTGCTGCGCACCCCGGAGGCGTGGCTGCTGATCGACTTCGAGGGCGAGCCCGGCGCGCCCTTCGAGGACCGGCGCAAGCCCGATTCGGTACTGCGGGACGTCGCCGGCATGCTGCGCTCCTACGAGTACGCCGCCTACCAGCTGCTGCTCGATCAGGACGACGCGGACCTGGCCCGGCGGGCCCGGCAGTGGGCGGAGCGTAACCGGGACGCCTTCTGCGAGGGCTATGCTGCGGCCGCCGGTTACGACCCGCGGAAGGACCCGGCGCTGCTGCGGGCGTATGAGCTGGACAAGGCGGTCTACGAGGCCACGTACGAGGCGCGCTACCGGCCGGGCTGGCTGCGGATCCCCCTGCAGTCGATCGAGCGCATCGTGAACGGTTCGGACCTGACGACAAGGTGAGCAGCCACATGAATCTCGACGACCTCATCGCCGGTCGGTCACACGACCCGCACGGCATCCTGGGTGCCCATCCGCAGCCGCGGAAGGACACCGACACCACCCTCATCCGGGTGCTGCGCCGCGGCGCGCGCGAGGTGGCGGCGGTGGCCGGGGGCGAGCGCCACCCGATGACCCAGGTGCACGGTGACGGCGTGTTCGAGGTCGAGGTGCCCGGCATCGTCACCGACTACCGCGTCGACGCCGACGGGACCCTCACCGACGACCCCTACCGGCACCTGCCCACCCTCGGCGACCTGGACCTGCACCTCATCCGGGAGGGCCGGCACGAGCGGCTGTGGACCGTCCTGGGCGCGCAGGTGCGCGCCGACGGCGTCGCCTTCGCCGTGTGGGCGCCCAACGCCCGCGGGGTGCGGGTGGTCGGCGACTTCACCGGCTGGGGCGCGCACGACGGCTGGCCGATGCGGTCGCTGGGCGGCAGCGGCGTCTGGGAGCTGTACGTGCCGGGGGCCAAGGCCGGGCAGAAGTACAAGTTCCGCCTCCTGACTCCGGACAACGACTGGGTGGAGAAGGCCGATCCGCTCGCCCAGCACACCGAGAAGCCGCCGGCGACCGCCAGCGTGATCTACGCCTCCGGCCACGACTGGAAGGACGCGGACTGGATCGCCGCCCGGGCCGACCGGCGGCCGCACGAGGAGCCGATGAGCATCTACGAGGTGCACCTCGGCTCGTGGCGGCCCGGACTGTCCTATGTGGAGCTGGCCGACCAGCTGACCGAGTACGTCACCGAGCTCGGCTTCACCCACGTGGAGTTCCTGCCGGTCATGGAGCACCCGTTCGGCGGCTCGTGGGGCTACCAGGTCACCGGCTACTACGCCCCGACCGCGCGCTTCGGCTCCCCCGACGAGTTCCGCTACCTGGTCGACCGGCTCCACCAGGCCGACATCGGGGTGATCCTGGACTGGGTGCCGGCCCACTTCCCCAAGGACTCCTGGGCCCTGGCCCGCTTCGACGGCACGCCGCTCTACGAGCACGGCGACTGGCGCCGCGGCGAGCACCCCGACTGGGGCACGCTCATCTTCGACTTCGGCCGCAAGGAGGTGCGCAACTTCCTGGTGGCCAACGCGCTCTACTGGTGCGACGAGTTCCACGCCGACGCGCTGCGGGTCGACGCCGTCGCCTCGATGCTGTATCTGGACTACTCGCGCGAGCAGGGCGAGTGGACGCCGAACCAGTACGGCGGCCGGGAGAACCTCGACGCGATCTCCTTCCTGCAGGAGGCCAACGCCACCGTCTACAAGTACCACCCCGGCATCATGATGATCGCCGAGGAGTCCACCGCCTGGCTGGGCGTGACCCGCCCCACCGACTCCGGCGGCCTGGGCTTCGGCTTCAAGTGGAACATGGGCTGGATGCACGACACGCTCACCTACGTGGGCAAGGATCCCATTTATCGCCAGTACCACCACAACCAGATGACGTTCGCCACGGTGTACGCCTGGAGCGAGAACTACGTCCTGCCGATCAGCCACGACGAGGTCGTGCACGGCAAGGGCTCGCTGGTCGGCAAGATGCCCGGCGACCTGTGGAAGAAGGTGGCCAACGCCCGCGCGCTGCTGGGCTACATGTGGTCGTTCCCCGGCAAGCAGCTGCTGTTCATGGGCTGCGAGCTCGGCGACGAGCAGGAGTGGAGCGAGGAGCGCGGGCTGAACTGGGGCCTGCTGGAGGACCCGTTCCGCTCCGGGCTGCAGCGGCTGGTCCACGACCTCAACGCGGTCTACCGGCGCACCCCGGCCCTGTGGAGCCAGGACACCACGCCGGACGGGTTCCGCTGGATCAACAACGAGGACTCCGGCGGCAACGTGTTCTCGTACCTGCGCTGGGGTGCCGACGGCTCGGTGGTCGCGGTGGTGGTCAACTTCAACAGCCACCCGCACGAGGGTTATCGGATCGGCCTGCCCTTCACCGGCCGCTGGTCGGAGGTCGTCAACACCGACGCCGAGGTCTACGGCGGCTCGGGCGTGGGCAACTTCGGCACGGTCGAGGCGGTCGGCGAGGGTTACAACGGCCTGCCCGCCTCCGCGGTGCTGCGGGTCCCCCCGCTCGGCGCCCTCTGGCTCCGCCTCGGCTAGCTTCTTCGGCATGACCGTGCGGTTTCGCGACACGATCACGATCGCCGCTCCGGCGGCCGTGGCCGGCGACGTCATGAAGGCGGTCCGGGAGTGGCCCTCCTGGACCGCCTCCGTGTCCACCGTGGACCGCCCGGCGACCGGCCCGCTCACCCCGGGCGAGACGATCGTCGTCACCCAGCCGAAGCTGCGCCCCGCGACCTGGACCGTCACCCGGGTCGACGCCAACGGCTTCGAGTGGACCTCGGCCTCCACCCCCGGCGTGCGCAACGTGGCCGGCCACTGGGCCATCGACAACGGCGACGGCACCTGCACCGCGGAGCTGACCCTGTCCTTCGCCGGCCCCCTCGCCCGCGTCGTGACCCTGTTCTACGCCGGCCTGATCCGCCGCTACATCCGCACCGAGGCCGAGGGCCTGCGCCGGGCCGCCGAGGCCCGCGCCGCCGGTTGAGCTTCTTCGACGGTGTCCCGGCCGACCTGGCGCTGAGCCCGCCGCCGGGCATTTACCGATTGGCCGGTGCGCGCCGGGAACAGGGGGCCCGGGTGCGGGCAGTCATCGGTATGTTGCACACCATGGCCGACCCGCCGCGGCGGCCGCCCGACGTGGCGGACCTGTTCGACCGCTACGGGGGCGAGCTGTATCGCTACTGCGCCGCCCGGGTCGGCCCGGTGGTCGCGGAGGACATCGTGGCCGACACGTTCCTGGTCGCGCACCGGCGGCGGGACCGGCTGGCGGAGGGGCCGGAGCGCGCGTGGCTGTACGGGGTCGCGACGAACCTGGTGCGCCGGCACCACCGTAGCGAGACGCGTGCGCTGCGGGCGCTCGCCCGGACCGGCGAGGACCCGTTCCTGGCCGACATCGCCGAGCGGGCGGTCGACCGCGCCGACGCGGCGGTGCTCCAGCGCCGCCTGGCCGCGGCCCTGGCGGCCCTGCCGGCCCGGCAGCGCGACGTGCTGCTGCTGTTCGCGCTCGCCGACCTCGACTACGACACGATCGGCCGCACGCTGGGCATCCCGCTCGGCTCGGTGCAGTCGTCGCTGCACCGGGCGCGCGCCAAGGTCCGCGCCGCCCTGGCCGACGTCCGGGCGGATCTTCCGGGGACGGAGGCACAGCGATGAGCGACGATCTGCGCGCCGTGCGGGACTTCATGAACGGGCGGGTGGCCACGGTACCGTCGCCGCGGCTGCGGAACCGGGTGCTCGCCGGCCCTCGGCCCCGCCGGCGGTGGTACCTCTGGGCGGTCCCGCTCACCGCCGCCGCGGTCGCCCTCGCCACGATCGCCGCCGTGGGGCTGCTCGCCCGGCACGACGAACCGCCGCCGGCCGGCTTCACCCGCGGACCGGAGCTCGACGTCGCCGCGGTCTTCGCCGAGCTGGAGGCGGCGGCGCCGAAGACGCGGGTGCCGCGCCTGCCCGCCGGCGGCTACCTGTACTCCCGGCGGGAGACGGTGGACGAGCCCGGCCCTCGGGTGTTCGAGTACTGGGAGGAGCTCAACGGCCTCGTCCCGGTCAAGCAGCGCGTGGACGGCCAGGATGTCGACAGCCGGCCCAGCATTGCCGAGATCGCCCGGTCCGCGCGCGAGCGGCTGGCCCAGGAGGGGCCGGACCTGCTGCACCCCACGCCGGCGTGGCTGGCCGCCCTGCCCACGGACCCGGACCGGCTGGTCGCGGTGCTGCGGGCCGGCGTCCCGGAGTCCGACCCGACGGCCTCCCGGTGCGCCGCCGTGTTCTCCCTCGCGGATCCGCTGCTGCCGGGGCCGCTCCGGCTCGCGCTGCTCAAGATCCTCGCGGCCACCCCCGGCGTGCGCGCGAGCGAGGTCACGATCGGCGGCAAGCGGCAGTACGCCGTGCGCTATGCCGGCGTCAGCGGCCCCACGGAACTGTTCTTCGACCCCGCGACCGCGCACGCCGTCGGCTACGCGGCGCTGCTCTCGCAGTCGGATCCCGGGCCGTCGGCGGGGCCGCAGCCCGACAGCGTGCGCCTGTGGACGTTCAAGGTCGTGTCGAAGCTGCCCTGATCAACCGTGTTCGTCCGCTGTCGCCGGGTGGCGTGGCCAGACCGTGACCGCGCCGACCTGGTCGCGGATGGCGATGTCGAGGTCGGTGGCGGTCGGGTGGTGTCCGGCCTGCGGGTCCCAACGCGCTGGACGGGGCGCGGTCGGCGAGCACGTCCCACCCGCCGGGCGCCGGGCCGCCACGAAGCACGGCGCAGTGACCGGAAGTCTCCGCGATCATGCACAACCCGGTGTCGACACCAACGGTTTTTCATGATCACGGAGTGGTGATGTACCCCTGTGTACCGAAAGGTTCCGGGATCATGGCAAACCCGTGGTGCGGCCACCGCACGCTCACAGATCACGGAGACATACGGCCGCCTCCGCCCCGGCGCAGGTCGCATGGTGCGCCCGGCGGGTGCGACAGCCGCACCGTCCGCCCTGCCGCGCCGCCCCGGGGTCGGCGCCGATGATCGCCGTGCCCCCGACCGGCGGCCATCGACGGCCCTGCTCGCGGCGGCCGCCCGGCATGGACCACCACGAGCAGGCGCTGCGTGCCGCGGCGGACCTCCGCCGCGGCCCCGAGCCGGTGGAGCGCCCTCATTCCGTAAGGCGGTCGAGCCATTCCAGCTCCCCGGCGTTGTCCACGGCCGCCCAGACGCGGGTGTCGTGGGTGAAGCCGAGGGCCCGGCGCCGGTCGGTGTAGTCGGCCAGGGCGGGTCCGCCTGACTCCAGGGCGCCGGCGATGTCGGCGAGCATCACGGCGACGCTGCGCCAGCGCGGTGCGTCCAGGAAGCCCTGCTCGTGGTCCCACTCGCTGACGCAGCCGTGCCACGGGCCCGGCCGGAGGTCGACGAAGAGGACCTGGCCGCAGTTGTCCGTGGAGATCGGTACGAAGGCCGGTTGGTACCCATGGCTGAAGCGGCCGGCCTCGGCGTCGTGGGGCTGGGCGGCGGTGGACGAGATGGCCAGCCGGGACCGGAGCTCCGCGGGGACCGCGGCGGTGGTCAGCGGCGTGTGGAGGGCCGGGATCAGCGCCTCGACCGTCCCCGGCGGGAAACCGTCGGTGCAGGCCCACCAGGCGCGCAGGTCGGCCGGCAGCGGGGTACCGACGTCACGTTCGACGGCGTCGACCGCCGCGGCGCCGGCCGGACCGCGGATCAGCGCCGCGGTGGCCGGCGCGTGGCCGTGCAACCACCGGGTGATCCGCTGCCACGTGTGGCCGACCGGGTCGCGCATGTCCCCATCATGCGACGGCGGCGGGGTAATGCTGGGATTACCCGGAAGTCTCGCTCCAGCGTCATGGTTCGCGCCGGCCGGCGGCGCCAGGCTCTGGGCCTATGAAATCAACCCGTGCGCTCGCCGCCATCGCCGCAGCGCTCGTCGTCGCCTTCGTCGTCGCACCGGGGCCGCTGGCGGCGATCCCCGCCACCGGCGACCTCGCCGATGAGCGGCGGCTCAACGCCGCCTTCCGCAAGGGCTTCGTCGAGTACTGGAACTCCGGCGGCGACCGGTTCCCCGCGGACCTGCAGCGGGTCGTCGACTACTGGCTTCGCTACCACGTGGTCAAGGCCGCGATCAGCGCGATCCTGCTGATCGTCCTGATCGCGCTGATCGTCCGGCTGTGCCGGGCCTTCCTGGGCGCCGGCGGGGCGGGCCGGCGGGTCGCCCTCGCGGCGGCGGGCGGCGCGGTCACGATGCTCGCGGTGCTGTCGCTGGTCACGGCGATGGCCAACGCCCACGGCGCGGTGGCGCCCTTCGCGTCGCTGGGGCCGATGCTGATGGACGGGCCGGCCGACGGAGCGCTCGCCGGCACGCTGGCGCAGATCAGGGACCAGCTGGCGGGCGGCGGGACCGAGCCGGCCCTCACGGCGATGATCGACGACTTCGCGGTGTACCACCTGGCCCTGGCCGTGATCGCGACGATCGTGGCGGTCGCCCTCGCCGGCCTGAGCGTGGTGCTGTGGCGGAGGTTCGCCGGCGCCGCGAAGGCCGGCGGGGCCCGGGCGGTGTTCGGGTCCTACGGCGTGCTGTCGGCGGTGCTGGCGCTGGCCGTGACGGTC
The DNA here is from genome assembly GCF_050948465.1 of Dactylosporangium sp. CA-092794. Taxonomy (NCBI): domain Bacteria; kingdom Bacillati; phylum Actinomycetota; class Actinomycetes; order Micromonosporales; family Micromonosporaceae; genus Dactylosporangium; species Dactylosporangium sp. CA-092794. The sequence goes on from NZ_CP192044.1 coordinate 7,907,069, forward strand.
GTCGCGCTGGCGAACGCGAGCACCGCGGCCGACCCGGCGCCGGCGCTGCTGGCCTTCTACGACGGCGGATGGTGATCCCCCGGCAGCGTCATCGGTTCGAGGGTGTACCCGTCCAGCGGCTCCGTGTGGGCGGGCGCGGGGCGGTGGGAGCTCGCCGCGTGCGAGTGCACGCGGGCGCCGGACGGCCCGCGGCGGGAGATGACCGGGAACGGCACCAGGCGGACCGGGGCCGGCGGCGCGGTCAGGCGGCCGGCGCCCCAGCGGACCCACAGCGCCACCCGGCCCGCGGCGGCCTCGGCGGCCAGCTTGTCCAGGGTGCGGCGGCGGTCGGCGTGGTCGATCTCGACCACGACCGGGGCGAGGCCGGGGCGGGCGATGCCGACGTCGACGACGGAGAACTGCGCCTCATACGGCGCCGGCAGCGGCACCACGCTCGCCGCCCGGCGGTAGGCCCGCCAGCCCGAACCGACCGCCCAGTCGACGACGGCGGCGATGAGCAGCTCGGTGACGTCGTCGGTGCCGCGGTCGGCGAACGCGAGCCGGTCCAGGTGCGCGCCGAGGGCCGCGGCGAGGTGTTCGCCATCCATGCCGCAGGACTCTAGTTCTGGCGCGGGAGCAGCTCGGTGACGAACCGGTCGATGAACTCGATCGGTGCGGGGCCGGCCACAGTGCGGATGACGAACTTCGACAGGCCCGCGGCGATGTACTCGTCGAGGAGCCGGTGCAGGTGCGGCCAGTCGCGGGCGACGAGCTCGGCCGGGTCGAGGTCCGGGCGGCGCTGGCGCAGCGTCGCGGCGAGGGCGTCGGGGAGGTCGCCGCCGGCGACGACGAGGCTGATGCCGTAGTGGTCCGGCTCGATCTCCCGCCCGGCGTCGGCGGCGGCCGCGCGGATGGTGTCCACGGCCGCGCGGGCCTCGGCCGGGGTGACGAAGCTGCCGAGCCACCCGTCGCCGAGCCGGCCGATGCGGCGCAGCCCGGCGGGGGCGCTGCCGCCCAGCCAGATGTCCAGCGGCCGGGCCGGCCGCGGGCCGATCCGCGCGCCCTGCACGGTGAAGAACTCGCCGGAGAAGCTGACCTCGTCCTCGGTGAGCAGGCGGCGCAGCAGGACGAGCGACTCGTCGAAGACCGCCGCCCGGCGCCCCTCCGGCACGGCGAACAGCGCGACCTCGCCGCTGCGGGCCGGGCGCAGGCCGAACACCGGCAGCACCCGCCGGGGCGCGAGCGCCGCCAGCGAGGCGAGCTGCTTGGCGACGAGGGCCGGGTGCCGGCCGGGCAGCACCGCGACCGACGTGCCGACCTTGAGCCGGCGGGTGCGGGCGAGGGCGTAGGCCAGGCCGACGACCGGTTCGACGGCGCTCGAATACACCTGCTCCGACAGCCACAGCGAGTCGACGCCCGAGGCCTCCAGGTGCTCGACGATCTCCGCCAGCTCCGCCGGAGCGGTGTCCGCGCCGAGCCCGACGCCGAACCTGATTTTCAGCACCCCTCAACCGTAGCCGGGGTAGCGTGGGCCCGTTGAGCGCGAAGCTGTCACCCGTCACGCGGATCCGCCGGGCGTACTCGCGGCACACCGCCCGGGCCGGCGGTGACTGGCACGGCCTGGTGACCCTCGCCGGGCACGGTGTCGTCGTCGAGGACGACGCCGACCGCCTCGTCAAGGCGTACAGCATCCAAAAACTGGCGATCGCCGTCGCCGTGCTCGACAAGGTCGACCGCGGCGAACTGGACCTGGCCCGGCGGGTGCGGCTGGCGGCCGGGGACGTGCTCGGCGGCAGCGGCACCTACCACCTGCAGCCGGTGCACGGCGACGAGCTGACCGTGGCCGGCGTGCTCACCGCGCTGCTGCTGGTGTCGGACAACACGGCGGTGCGGCTGTGCGGGCGGCTCGTGCCGGCCGCCGAGATCAACGCGACCCTCGCCGCGAAGGGGTTCGCGCGCACCCGGGTGGAGCCCGCCGCCGACCCGGCCCGGTTCTGGCTCGGCGACACCACCCCGCGCGAGACGCACGACCTGCTGTCCCGGCTGGCCGGCGGCACCCTGCTCGCCCCGGCGTCGGGCGCGTTCCTGCTCGGCGTGCTGCGCGCCGCCGCCGGTCATCACGATGGGGTACGCCGTGATCTGACCTCCGCGCAGCGCGCCCGGGTCGCCACGAAGCACGGCGCCGACCGCGACGAGCGCGGCGCGGCCCGGCACGAGGCCGGCGTGATGTTCGCCCCCGGCGGCGCGCCCGCGCTCGTCTACAGCCTGTTCGCCGACGGGCTCGGCCACGCCGAGGACTACGCCGGCACGCACCCGGCAAATTTGGCGTATGCGGCGCTCGGCCGGAGCATGCTGGACGCCACCGAATGTTGCTAGGTTCGATGAATGATGCAGCGGTACCGCGAGCAGACCCGCTTCAGCACTCCCGGCCCGTTGGCGGCGCTCCTCGACGATCTGCCCGAGGACCTGCCGTCGCTGATGGCGACGGTGCGTAACGTGGTCGTGCCCTTCCGGGCCGCCGGCATCACGTTCGCCGGCCCGCGCCTGGCCGAGATCGACTCCCGCTGGCTGACCCGCATCCTGCAGCTGGACCAGGAGCGCTTCCCGGCGCCGCTGGCCGAGCCCCGCCCCGAGGCCGAGCGGGTCGTCGGCTGCTGCCGCGACTTCACGCTGCTGACCATCGCCGCGCTGCGCCACCGCGGAGTGCCGGCCCGCAGCCGGGTGGGGTTCGCGCCGTATTTCGCCGAGGACTGGAACTACGACCACGTCGTCGCCGAGTATTGGAACGGCCGCCGCTGGGTGTTCGCCGACGCCCAGCTCGACCCGGCGCAGTATCCGTTCGACACCGCCGACGTCCCCCAGTTCATCACCGCCGCCCAGGCCTGGACGGCGCACCGCCGCGGCCTGATCGACGCCGACCGCTACGGCTTCGACCCGGCCCTGCCGTTCCACGGCCACCAGTTCCTGCTCGACGAGGTCCTGCTGGAGCTCGCCCACCGCCAGGGCGACGAGGTCCTGCTGTGGGACCAGTGGGGCGCCATCACCGACCGCACCGCCGACGAGCTGGCCGAGCTGCTGCTCTCCGCCGACCGCGGCGACTTCGACGCCGAGCGCGAGCTGACCAAGCGCTACGAGTCCGACCCGTCCCTGCGCCTCGGCGGCCGCGTGCGCTGCATGTCGCCGAGCGGCTTCGACGGCTGGGTCGCCGTCTGATCCGGTTTTGCGGTCCTGGCAAAGAACGTTGCCCGCTCGGCGCCGTTGGGGGAGGTTGACCCCATGGACACCGAGTTCTGGGAGACGAGGTACCGCGGCAGCGAGCGGTTGTTCAGCGGCAACCCCAACGGGGTGCTGGTCACCGAGGTCGCGGACCTGCCGCCCGGCCGGGCCCTCGACGTGGGCTGCGGCGAGGGCGGCGACGCGCTGTGGCTGGCCCGGCGCGGCTGGGAGGTCACCGCGATGGACATCTCCGCGACCGCCCTGGAGCGCGGCGCCGCCGCCGGCCCCGACGTCGCCGGCCGGGTGAGGTGGACCCGGGCCGACCTGTCGGTCACGCCGCCGCCGGCCGGCGCCTTCGACCTGGTGTCGGCGCAGTACTTCCCGCTGCTACGCCGGCCCGGCCACGCCGCGCTGCGCGGCCTGCTGGCCGCCGTCGCCCCCGGCGGCACCCTGCTCGTCGCCGGCCACGACCTCGCCGACCTCCCGCCGGGCGGCGTGCACGACCTCGACCCGAACGACTTCTACCGGCCCGCCGAGATCGCCGCCCTCCTCGGCGACGGCTGGACGGTCCTGATCGACGAGACCCGCCCCCGCACGGCCCCGGCTCCGCCCGGTACCCACCACAGCCACGACACCGTCCTGCGGGCACGACGTTCCGCCGAGGCGGGTCCGCCGATGCTGTAGATACTCGCGCTCGGCGTGGTCGTGGGTCAGGCCGATGGCGGTGTCATAGGCGGCTACGGCCTCGTCGCCGCGGCCGAGCCGCTCCAGCAGGTGCGCGCGGGTCGCGGCGGCGGGCTGGAAGCGGCGGGCCGGCTCACCGGCATCGGCCAGCACGGCGTCGAGCCGGGCGAGCCCGGCCGCCGGACCGTCGACCTCGGCGGTGACCGCGGCGAGCGCGACGTCGCCGCCGAGCGACGGCGCGACCGAGCGCAGCAGCCGGTGCAGGTCCAGCAGCGTCGGCCAGTCGGTCGTGCCGGTCCGGGCCCGGGCGCCGTGTACCGCCTGAATGGCCGCCTCGATCTGGAAGCGCCCCAGCCGTCCGCGGGCGTGCGCGGCCCGCAGGTGCTCGTGCGCCCGGGCGATCAGGCGCTGATCCCACGCCGCCGGGTCCTGCTCGCTCAGCGGCACGAACCGCCCCCGCGCGTCGGTGCCCGCCCCGGCCCGGGCCGCCGAGAGCTGGACCAGGGCGGCGAGCCCGTGCGCTTCGGGATCGTCGGGCACCAGCGTCGTGAGCAGCTCGGCGAGCTGCAGACCTGCGGAGGGCAGGCGGCCCCGGTCGATGGCATGGACGCCGTAGACCGCCTCGAGTACCGCCACCATCCGGGCCGGCAGGTCGGCCCGGTCCGGGAGGCGGAACGGGATGCCGGCGATCTTGATCCGCCGCTTGGCCCGGACCAGCCGGGTGGCCATCGTCGAGGCCGGCGTCGAGAAGGCCCGGCCGATCTGCTCGGCGGTGCGGCCCAGCACGGTGTTGAGCATCAGCGGCGTGTGCATCGCCCGGTCGATCGCCGGGTGCACACAGACGAGCATCAGCTCCAGCCGCCGGTCCGGGATCGCGTCCACGTCGACGTCGTCGACGTGGACCGGCGCGTCCCGCTCGACGTCGAGGACGACGGTCCGGCGGAATTCGGCCGACCGCCACCGGTCCCGCAGCCGGTTGCGCGCCACCGTCAGCAGCCAGGCGTCGGGATTGGCCGGCACGCCCTCGTCCGGCCAGGTCCGCACGGCCCGCTCGAACGCGTCGGCCAGCGCGTCCTCGGCGGCGGCGAGGTCGCTGGTCGCCGCGGACAGCAGGGCGAGCAGCTTGCCGTAGCTGTCGCGGGCGGCGTCGGTCAGCGCCGCCATGCGCCGTCGATGAAGGCCGTCGCGACCGGGCGGATCTCCACCGCGCCCCATTGGGCGCCGGGGCACCGCTCGGCCCAGCCGATGGCCGCGTCCAGATCCGCCACGTCGACCAGGAACACCCCGGCCAGCGCCTCCTTGGTCTCGGCGAAGGGACCGTCCTGCACGCGCGGCGCCCCTTCCCGGCGGGTCACGGTGGTCGTCGCCTCCGTCGGGTGCAGCACGTCCGCCGACAGCAGCACCCCGGCCCGCTCCAGCGCCTTGGCGTACGTGTCGAACGCCAGCATCGCGTCGGCGATCACCTCCTCGCTCAGCTCTCCCTCGCCCGGCTCGCGGTAGTGCATCAGCAGTGCGTAGCGCATCGCTCTCTCCTTCGCTCCCAGTGTGACGCCCCGGCGGCGTCGTCACCGGGATGACGAACCAGGCGGCGCCGAATCGTCACGCGCACAATGGGTGCTCGGCTCTCAGCCTTTGGAAGGTGCGTGTTCCAGGTGGGCGGTCGCCGGGGCCGTCGCACTCGGCGCCTCGGTCGCGACCCACCAGCCGCAGGACAACGTCCGGGTCCTGTTCGACCCGGCCGGCCACCCCTTCTGCCTCTGCCGCGACGACGGCTGACCGCGCGATCGCTCACCGGCAGGCCGCGCGCCGGGCCGCCGGCGACGCCGTCACCCCCCGGTCCGCCAGCCGAGGAGGATCGCGCCGAGCGCCTGCTCGGCCAGGCGTTGTGCGCGCTCGGTCCCGACCGTGCCGAGGTAGCCGATCGAGGCCATGCCGTAGAGCGTGCCCCACACGATCTCGCAGGCCTCGGCGCGGTCGGCCAGAACCACGCCGTGCGCGTCCGACCAGGTCGTGAGCAGCTCCTTCAGGACGTCGATGGCCGGCTCGGCGGCGCGCCGGCGCTCGTCCGCGTCGACCTCGGTGCCGTTCATGGCCTCGAAGAGGTACGGGTGCTCGCGGGCGAACCGCACGTACTCGGACGCGACCCGCAGCATGCGCCGGTCGATGTCCGGCTCCTCGGCGACCCGCTTGAGCTCGGCCAGCATCAGGCCGTAGCCGTGTGCGACCAACTCCAGCACGAGCGCGTCCTTGTTGGCGAAGTGCTGGTAGACGACCGGCGCCGTGTACTCCACGTCGGCCGCGATGCGCCGGATCGTCAACGCAGCGGCGCCCTCGGTCTCGAGGACGCGCAACGCGGCCTCGATGATCCGCTCGCGCGTGCTCGCCCGCTCGCGGGCGCGTCGTGTGCTGCTCGGCATGTCCCGTCACTTCGCTTCCATGGTGTCCCCGGACACTAGCCGCCCCCTCTTGACAGCGCCGTCACGGTGTAGCTAACTTAACGGCGTTAGAAAATCTAACAACGTTATGAACTGGGGTGCAAGGCATGATCTACCACATCAATCGCGCCACCATGAAGGCGAGCGCGAGCCCGGAGCAGATCGAGGCGGCGCTGGAGAGCTGGCGTAACCAGGGCCGGTCGATTCCCGCGGTGAAGTCCTTCATCGTCGGCCGCGACCACGGGGGCGACTTCGAGTACAGCTCGGTGTTCGCCGTCGAGGACCTCGACGGCCTCTTCGAGTACCTGACGCACCCGACAACCTTCGAGACCGACCACCTCGGGCTGAACCTGGTCCAGGATCTCACCATCTTCGACGTCAGCGACGACGACGATCCCGAGCTGAACGCGAAGATCCAGGAACTGCACCGCCGCCGCAACGAGCTCAACCCCGGCGTGGCCGCGATGCTGGCCGAGGTACCCACCTACTCCGGCGCCGGCGTGGACGACTGACGGCATCCGGCCGGCCTGCGGCGCCGAGCGGTGAGACAGGCCGGCCCGGCCGCTCAGGCGGCGGACGAATGCGGTCGATCAGGGCAGCTTCGACACGACCTTGAAACGTCCGCAGGCGCACGCTGTCGGGCTGTGGCCCCGCCGACGGCCCGACGCCCTGGAGCCAGGCGGACCCACCCTGACCGACTACACCGACCGGCGCCGGGCCCTCGGCCTCACTCACGGCACCCGCGTCTGGGCCGCCGTGGACAACGCGGCCGCCGCGGGCAGGGTGTCGATGGCCGCCGGTCGGGGGCGCGGCGATCATCGGCGCCGGCCCCGGGGCGGCGCGACGGGGCGAATGGTGCGGCTGTCGCACCCGCCGGGCGCACCATGCGATCTGCGCGGGGGCGGGGGCGGCCGTATGTCTCCGTGATCATGAGCGTGCGGTGGCCGCACCACGGGTTTGCCATGATCCCGGAACCTTTCGGTACACGGGGGTACATCACCACTCCGTGATCATGAAAAACCGTTGGTGTCGACGCCGGGTTGTGCATGATCGCGGAGACTTCCGGTCGCTGCGCCGTGCTTCGTGGCGGCCCGGCGCCCGGCGGGTGGGACGTGCTCGCCGACCGCGCCCCGCCCAGCGCGTCGGGACCCGCGGCCGGGCACCACTCGACCGCCATACCCACCGGCGGCCGGCGGTGCCGGATCCCGGGTGACACCGGGCGATGCGGGGCTCGGCGGTGCCTCCGCCGACCGCGCCCGCACATCCGGGCCCGGACCCTCCACCAGGTCCCGCGGTGCCGGCGGGATACCGGCGCGGTCACGGTCTGGCCGCGCCACCCGGTGACGGCGGACGAACACGGTTGATCAGGGCAGCTGGAATGGCTCGACCGCCTTACGGAATGAGGGCGTTGCACCAGCTGGCGGCCGCGGCGGAGATCCGCCGCAGCACGCGCCCCTCGCCCAGCACCGCGAACCCGTCATTGCCACCCGGCCAGAACAGCGCGACACGGCGGCTGCTTCCGGCCGCTTCCAGCAGGCGGTTCACCTCGGCGGCGGGCCGGACGGAGCAGTCCATCCACGGGTCTTCGGTCGCCGGACGTGCGGGCTCGCCCTCGACGAACGTGTACAGATCGAGCGTCGTGCCGTTCACACACACCGAGTAGCCCGCCGAGCCGGCATCCCAGGGACCGATGACCGTAGCGACTCGCAGGTCCACGCCGCAGTCGTGCAGGGGGCCGGCCATGCTGCCCAGCCAGGCCTCGACGTCTCCCTCGGCCAGGTCCTCGCCGTCCGCCCGCCAGGCGCCGCCGGCGGGCCACGTCACGCCGTCGCCGGACGCCAGGGCCCGCTGCGCCGCGCGCTTGTGATCTTCGGGGAGGTGCGACCACAGCCCGGCGTCGTCGAGCGCGTCAAGGAGGTCCTCGAACGCCGTCATGGCGGCCATGGTGACACGCAAAGGGCTAGGCGCCGAGGGGGGCGTGGACGACGCGGCCCTTGCCGCCGGTCTTGGCGGCGTACATGGCCTGGTCGGCGTCGTGCATCAGGGCGTCGATCGGGATCTCGCCGTCCCACAGGCTCACGCCGATGCTCGCCCGCGGGGTGATCACGGCGCCGCGGAACTCCGTTGGCTGCTGCAGAGCGGCGAGCAGGCGGTCGGCGACCGTGTAGACGTCGTCGGCGGCGTCCATGCCGTCCAGGAGTACCGCGAACTCGTCACCGCCGAGGCGGGCCACCGTGTCGTCGGCGCGCACGCCGGCCAGCAGGCGGCCGGCGACGACGGTCAGCAGGTGGTCGCCGGCGGCGTGGCCGTGGGCGTCGTTGACCGCCTTGAAGCCGTCGAGGTCGATGAGCAGCATCGCGACCGGGGCGCCGGCGTTGGCGTTGGGGCGGGCGGCGGCGATCCGTTCGCGCAGCAGGGCGCGGTTGGCCAGGCCGGTGAGGCCGTCGTGGGAGGCCCTGTGGTGTACCTCCTCGAAAGCGTGGCGCAGCACGCCCAGCGTGTCGTTGAGCGACCGGCTCATCTGGCCGAGCTCGTCGCCCCGGTCGAGCTCCACGCGCCGGCTCAGGTCGCCGCGGGCCACCCGGGCGAGCACGTCGACGACCTCGCGCAGCGGGCGGGAGATGGCCCGGGCGGTGAGCCCCGACAGCAGCACGGCGGTGAGCACGCCCGCGGCCAGCAGGGCCTCGGTGAGCTGGGCGGTGCGGGCGCTGTTGGCCTTGGCCCGGCGGGCGCCGTCGCGCACCGCCTCGACCAGCTGCTCGAGGAACGAGTCGGCGCGGTCCTTCACGGCGCGGGCGATCGACTCGGAGCGGACCAGCACGACCGAGGCGGCCTTCTGCTGGTCGCCGGCCTTGGCCGCGTCCAGGGCCGAGTCGCGGGCGGTGCGCCACATGGTGATGGTGGCCGCGAACGCGCGCAGGCCGGTCTGCTCGCTCTGCGGCAGGCCGATGGTGCGCAGCTGCTCGATCTGGGCGTCGATCTGGCGGTCCGACTCGGAGATGACCTGGGTGTAGGTGTCGCGGTAGAAGCCGGGGTCGGACAGGATGTAGGCGAGCACGGCCTCCAGCTGGTTGCTCACGGCCGAGCGGACGCTGGTCATGCGGTCCAGGGCGACGATGTTGACGCGGTACTCGCGGTCCTGCTCGGCCACGAGCAGGCGCAGGTTGATCAGGCCGGCGACGCCGGAGGCGGTGAAGATCGCGGTGACGACGAGCGACACGCTGATGATCTTCGTGGCGATCCGCAGATCCGCCAGCCAGCGCCGCACCCGCTTGTACACGGTTCGAACATCGGCACTTCGCGAAGCGGATCAAGCGGGCCAGCCCGTCTCGATGCGGTGCAAGACAGTAGCGGTGTCGGCGCGCTTGATCCAGCCGGTCATGCCGGCCCAGAACGTGCCGGCGCCGACGGACGCCGGCATCATGTCGGAGCCGTCGAAGCGCAGCGTGACGGTCGGATCGGTGAGGATCGTCGTCTGGAAGGCGTCCCAGGCCTTGATCAGCCGGTCGGCCTCGACGTCGCGGATCGACGAGGAGATGGTCACGCTCGCGCCGTCGTGGCCGCGGTACGCCGCATATCGGGCACAGGACGGGTCGGCGGCGGGCCCTGCGCATCGGTCGCGGCACATGCGCACAGCAGTGCCACGGTCACGCACAGCACGGCAATGCGCGGTACCCACGCAAAACCCATGAACGCAGCATATGCGCTCAAAATCCCTCGAATTGCCCGCCGGAAAAATGGCGCACCGGGACGTCCTAACGGCCAGAAAAGGTTGTCCGGGTGGGATGGACATATCGGTCGATACCCGCACAGTTGCGGGTGAGATGGCTGGTGAGGAACGTCACGACCCTCGGCAGCCGGCTTGCATCCGGCCTAACGTCGCCGACGGCCCCCTCGCGGGGCCGGAAAGCGAGATTGTCCGTTTCGCCCGGTACTTCGGGTCAGCTCCGGCCTCCACGGCGGTGCTCCCACCCGAGACACGCGTGAGAGCACCGGGCCGACCGTGGAGCCGACCTGAACGCACGCCAGCCGCTGCACCGGATCGCAGCAGGCACCGCAGCCCTTGCCATCTCCGCCGTCTGGCTCGGCCCCTCCGCCGCCGCGGCCCAACCACAACCCGCGACACCGCCCGCGAACGCCGAAGGCTCGCCCGCCCTGTCGCTCTCCGAGCAGGAGGCCCTGCTCACCGCCTACGAACACGCCGATCGCGCCTACCGCGAGCACCGGTTCGCGTTCGTGGCGAGATCCCGGCCCGACGCGGCGGTCGCTCCGGCGCCGCCGGCGCCACCGGCCCCCGCCCAGCCGAAGGCGGCGTCGAAGCCGGCCGCGAAGAAGACCACCACGTCGGGCAAGACCACGAAGTCCACCACGAAGAGCACGTCGGGCAAGGCCCCGGCGACCAATGTCGCTCCCCCGTCCGGAGCCGCGGGCACGGTGGTGAACTTCGCGCTGGCGCAGGTGGGCAAGCCGTACGTGTACGCCAAGTCCGGCCCGAACGCCTACGACTGCAGCGGCCTGGTGATGGCCGCCTACGCCCGGGTCGGCATCAGCCTGCCGCACCAGAGCGAGCAGATCGCGGCCCGCGGCCGGCAGGTGCCGTCCGGGCAGTGGATGCCCGGCGATGTCATCCACACCTCGGGCCACGTCGCGATCTACATCGGCGGCGGCAAGATGGTCGAGGCGGCCAACCCGTCGGCCGGGGTGCGCGTCGCACCGGTGCGCGGCGGCACGGCGTACCGGTTCCTGTAGCGAGTTCCCTCAGCAACTCCCGATCGGCCCGGGCGAGGCCCAAATTCCTCAGGTTGGTACCCGCCCGGGTCGATCAGCCCGATATGAGCGGATCCCGGCGTCCCGCGCTGCTCGTTCCGGTCCTGTGGCTGGCCGACCGGATGCGCACGAGCACGCGGCTCGCGGTACTGGTCGTCGTCCTGCTGGTGCCGGGGCTGGGCGCGACCTACGCGTACAGCAGCTCCATCGGCGGCCAGGTGGACTTCACCGGCGCCGAGCGCGACGGCAACGACGTGGTGCGCCCGGCCCTCGCCGCGATGGCCGACGCGGCGGCCGGGCGGTCGCCCGACCTGACCGACCTGCGCGCCGCGGTCGGCCGGCATCCGGGGCTGGGCCTGCGCGACCGGCTGGCCGCGGTGCCGTCCGGCGGCGGGGCGGGCACCACGACCGCGCTCGCGGCGCTGATCACCGACGCCGGCAACAACTCCAACCTGATCCTCGACCCCGACCTGGACTCCTTCTACGTGATGGACATCCTGATCGTGGAGCTGCCCAAGGCGCTCACCTCGGCGGCCGAGGCGGCGGCCCCGGACGCGTCGGCGCCGCTGCCGAAGCGGGTCGCCGCCCAGGCCGTCGACGCCGGCCTGCTGGACAGCGCCGCCGCGGCCATCCGCACCGGCGTGCAGACCGCGGTCGCGCACACCGCCGACACCCGGCTCAGTGGCGACCTGTCGGTGCTCGGGGGTACCGCCGACGCGCTCTCCGCGCTCGCCGGCAAGCTCACCGACACCCTGGACAGCCCCGGCCCGGCCGACGTGAGCGTCGCGACCGATGCGGTACGCCAGGCGGCCGGGCCGGCCGGGGCGGTGCTGCAGCGGCTCCTCGACGCGCGGTACCACCGGCTCTCCCGGGACCGCGCGACCAACCTCACCGTCACCGCGGTCACCGCGATCGCCGCGATCTGGTTCGCCGCCGCCGTGTGGTGGCGCACCCGCCACGACGTGCGGCTCGCCGTCGCCGCGGTGACCGCCGCCGCGGCCGGCGACCTCGCCGAGCGGGAGGTGCCCGCCGGCCGCGACGAGCTCGGCGACATCGGCCGGGCCCTCGAACGGTCCCGGCGGCGCCTGGCCGAGCAGGACGACCAGCTGCGCGACGGCCAGCGGATCCGCGAGGAGCAGCTGCACGCGAGCTTCGAGCAGCAGCGGGAGGGCCAGCGGCAGCTGCGCGAGCGGGCCCAGGGCGTGGTCGACGAGTCCATCGGCGCCATCTCCGCCGAGCTGCACGACGTCGTGGCCCAGGTCGGCGAGGTGCGCGAGGCCGCCCGGACCATCGAGGAGCGGGTCACCGAGGCCGACCGGGCCACCGCGTCCGTGGTCGAGCGGGCGGGCGAGGCCGAGCGGGTCGTCGCCGCCCTCGGCGACAGCCTCCGCCAGGTCGACGGGACCACCCAGCTCATCGCCGGCATCGCCGCGCAGACCCGGCTGCTGGCGCTCAACGCGACCATCGAGGCGGCCCGGGCCGGCGAGGCCGGGCGCGGCTTCACCGTCGTGGCCAACGAGGTGAAGGATCTGGCCGGCAGTACCGCCGAATCGACCGAACGGATCGCCGCGACCATCGCCGAGCTGGAGCGCACGGCCGCGCAGATGACCGGCACCATCCGGGCCATGGTGGCCGGGGTCGGCGGCATCGGCGAGGCCACCACGGTGCTGCACACCGTCGCGCAGGACCAGCACGCCACGGTCGAGCGGCTCACCGGCCGGGTCGGGCAGACGATGGAGCGGATCAACGGCATGTCGGCGCTGGCCGAGAAGCTGGAGCGGCGCCACACCGAGCGGATCGCCGCGACCGGCCCGGTGCGCTTCAGCGACGGCGACGGCGCCGAGCTCGCCGTCGGCTCGCTGATGGACCTCAGCGCGGGCGGGCTGCGCTGCGAGGCCGAGGGCGAGGCGCCGATCCGCGCCGGCGACACCGTGACGGTGGATCTCACCCTGGACGCCGCGCCGCTGCGGCTGCGCGGCCAGGTCGTGCACAGCGTCCAGCGGGCCGGGCTGACCGAGATCGGGGTGCAGTTCCTGGCCCCGCCCCCGGCCGCCGTCGAGCGGATCGGGCGGTTCGTCAGCGCCGCCGCCTGAGCGGGTACGTTGCAAGACATGCGTCGATCAGCGTTCCTCGCCGCCGCGCTGCTGGCAGGGCTCACCGCGTGCACCCACGCCCCGGCGCCGGTGCCCACGCCGACGCAGACCGTCACCGACGGGGACTGGCCGACGTACCATCGCGACAACCGGCGAACCGGCAACGGCTCCGCGCAGCCCACGGCCACCACGCTGACCAAGGCGTGGTCGGCCGACCTCGGCGGCGCCGTCTACGGCCAGCCGCTCGTCATCGGCGACCGGGTGCTCGCCGCGACCGAGCGGGACACCATCCACGCCCTCGACGCCCGCACCGGCGCGCCGCTGTGGAAGGTGGACGCCGGCGATCCGGTGCCGCGCTCGGACCTGCCCTGCGGCAACATCGACCCGCTCGGCATCACCGGCACGATGGCCTACGACGAGCAGACCGGCCTGGTCTTCGCCGTCGCCGAGACCACCGGCGGCGCGCACACCCTCCTCGGCGTCGACGTCGCGACCGGCACGGTGAAGCTGCGCCGGGCGGTGGAGCCGCCGCTCGGCGACCCGATCGCCCACCAGCAGCGGGCCGCGCTGACCGTGTACGCCGGGCGGGTCTACATCGCCTACGGCGGGCTGGCCGGGGACTGCGCGAAGTACATCGGATCGGTCGTGTCGGCCCCGACCTCCGGCGACGGGCCGCTGCAGAGCTACGCCGTGCCCACCCCGCGCGAGGGCGGCATCTGGTCACCGGCCGGCGGCATGGTCGTGGGCCAGCAGCTGTACTTCGCGGTCGGCAACGGCGAGTCCACGAGCGGCTTCGACGGCAGCGACACGGTGATCGCGCTGGACCACAACCTGCAGCGCACCGGCTTCTTCGCCCCCTCCACCTGGGCCGACGACAACGCCCGCGACCTCGACCTCGGCTCGATGACCCCGGCCGAGGTGGGCGACCGGCTGTTCATCGCCGGCAAGCGCGGCGTCGGCTACGTCCTCGACCCGGCCAACCTCGGCGGCATCGGCGGGCAGCGGGCCCAGGCCGACGTGTGCAAGCCGTTCGGCGGCGCCGCGACCGCCGGCACGACGCTGTACCTACCGTGCGGCGACGGCATCCGGGCCGCCGTCGTCGACCCGGCGTCGGGCAAGATCACCATCGGCTGGCACGGGCCACGCGGCGCCACCGGCTCCCCCGTCCTGGCCGGCGGCGCGGTCTGGGTCGTCGACGTCGAGTCCGGTGTGCTCTACCTGCTCGACCCGGCCGACGGCCACGAGCGAGCCCGCCTCGGCATCGGCCGCTCACCGCACTTCGCCTCGCCCACCGTCGCCCGCGGCCGCGGCTACGTCGGCACCCTCACGGGGGTCACCGCCGTCGGCTACTGAACCGTCTTCGCACTTCGGGGGTACCGCAAGACATGACCGTACATCGACGCGTGACAGTCGTGCTGACCCTGGCCGCCGCGATCACGGCCACGCTGCTGGCCACCCCGGCCGCGGCATCGGCTTCGGGCCCCGGCCGCCCGCTGCCCACCACCCTGCGGTTGCCCGACGGCTTCCAGCCCGAGGGCATCGCCATCGGCCCCGGCGCGTTCGCCTACTTCGGCTCCCGGGCCGACGGCCGGATCTGGCGGATCAACCTGATCAGCGGCAAAGGCACCCAGCTCAGCCCGCCGGTCGGCACGGCGTCGCTGGGCCTGAAGGTCGACCACCACGGCCGCCTGTTCGTCGCCGGCGGTGGCGGCGGCGACGGCCGGGTGATCGACACCCGCAACGGCAAGGTCCTCGCCTCCTACAAGTTCACCACCGACACCACGTTCGTCAATGACGTGGTACTGCTCGACGGCGCCGCGTACTTCACCGACTCCCGCCGCGCGGTGCTCTACAAGGTCGCCAGCGGCCTGCCCCGCACGTTCACCACACTGCCGCTGACCGGCGACTTCGTCCTCACGCCGGGCGTGAACAACCTCAACGGCATCGCCGCCACACCCGACGGCCGGGCGCTGATCGCCGTGCAGTCCAACACCGGGTTCCTGTTCCGCATCGACCCGGCGACGGGCGCCACCAAGCGCCTCGACACCGCCGGCCGCACCTTCGTCAACGGCGACGGCCTGTGGCCGAGCGGCCGCACGCTCTACGTGGTGCAGAACCGCGACAACACCGTGGTCGCGCTCCGGCTCGACCGCGCCGGCACCGCGGGCGAGGTCCGGGCCACCCGCACCGACCCGCGCTTCGACGTGCCGACGACGATCGCGCAGTTCGGACACCGGCTGTACCTGCCCAACGCCCGCTTCACCACGACGCCGGCCCCGGACACGCCCTACACGGCCGTGGCCATCCCGGCGTTCTGATCCTCGGCGGCGGGCAGCCGGGCGGCATGGCGGACGGGACGCGGTTCGGCGAGGTGGCCGAGGTCTACGAGCACGTGCCGCCCGGCTACCCGCCGGAGCTGGCCGGGGAGATCGCCGCCTGCACCGGCAAGGGCATCGCGGTGCTGCGGTGCTGCGGCTCCTCGGCGGGACCCTGACCTGCGTCGAGCCCGACCCGCGGATGGCGGCCGTGCTGCGGTCGCGGTTACCCGGACGCCACCGTGGCCGGGTGCGCGATGGCCTGGCACTGGCTGGACCCGGCACGTCTTGGCCGGCGAGCGGGGATGGCCGCGGGGTCCGACAATTGACGTATGTATGTCATCAAGGAGCGCTTCTTCGACATCGGCGACGACTTCGACGTCACCGACGACCACGGCCGCAAGGTGCTGCACGTGGACGGCAAGGTGCTGAGCCTGCGCGACCGCCTCGTGATCGAGGACCCTTCGGGCAACGAGGTAGCGTCGGTGCACCGGCGGCTGGTGTCGCTCCGCCCGACGTACGAGATCGAGATCGGCGGCGAGGAGGCCGCGACGGTCCGCAAGAAGCTGTTCACGCCGTTCCACGACAAGTTCACCATCGACGTGCCGGGCCCGGACGACCTGGAGATGTCCGGCAACCTCTTCGACCGCGAGTTCACCGTCGAGCGAGGCGGCCGCGAGGTCGCGACGGTGTCGAAGCGCTGGCTGAGCATCCGCGACAGCTACGCCGTCAACATCGCCGACGGCGAGAACCACCTCCTGATCCTGTGCGCCGTCCTCGCCCTGGAACTGGCCCTCCAACGCGAACACAACCACGACTGACGCCGCCGGCCCGCCCCGACGCGAGACGGCGCTCCGTAGTCCCGCCCGCTCACCGCACATCGAAAAGTCGGGCGCTCCGCGCCACGACTTTTCGGACTTATACCCCGACAGGCGAAAAATCCGTTACGGGCGAACTTCAATCGGCTCATTTGCACCGTCGGGTGGTCGGCCGGCCGTGTGTCCGTGCTGCTACTGAGGCCGAAACGTCGAGGTGAGTCGATGTTGGCTCGGCGTGTCGGCGTGACCCAGGCCTGGCGGGGATCTATACCGACAGTGTGAGGTACGCCGATGGCGGCGGGCTGAGCGCGAAGGGCCGGGCCCGCCGCGAGATGGTACGGATGCAGGCTGTTGACCTGTTCGAGGAGCAGGTGCCGGCCGGTCGGGTCGCCTCGGTGTTGCGGGTGTCGGCGAAGTCGGCCTACCAGTGGCAGCAGACCTGGCGGCGGGCCGGGCGCGATGGGTTGCGGTCCAAGGGGCCCAGCGGGAGCCGGTGCCGGCTGGACCCGGTCCGGCTGGCCAGGTTGCAGGCCGAGCTGGACCTGGGGCCGGCCGCGCACGGCTGGGTCGAGGACCAGCGGTGGACGCTGCCGCGGATCACCGTGCTGGTCGGCCGGCTGTTCCATGTGCGCTACACCGAGCGGGGCGTGTCGTATCTGCTGCACCGCATCGGCTGGACCCCGCAGGTGCCGGTCCATCGGGCCGTCGAACGCGATGAGCGAGCGGTCGCCGTGTGGCGGGAGGAGACGTGGTCGCGGGTCAGATGACGGCCCGGGCCCTCGGGGCGTGGGTGTGCTTCGAGGACGAGGCCGGGCAGTCGTTGCGGCCGCCGAAGGCCAGCACCTGGTCGCGGTGCGGGGTGACCCCGGTGGTGCCGGTGTCGGGTAAGGGATCGGGCCGGGTGTCGATGGCCGGGCTGATCGCCGCCCGGCCGGGGCTGCGCACCCGGCTGTTCTTCCGCATCCGCGTGTATCACGGCCGCAAACGTGAGCCGAAGGGCCTGGCCGAGGCCGACTACATCCGGCTGCTCGGCGCGGTCCACGCCCAGCTGCGCGCGCCGGTCGTGCTCATCTGGGACAACCTCAATCACCATGTCAGCGCGGCGATGCGGGCATTCGTCGAGGCCCACGACTGGCTGACTGTGGTCCAACTGCCCGCGTACACACCGGAACTGAACCCGACCGAGGGAGTGTGGTCGAACCTCAAGCGCGGGCTGGGCAACCTCGCCGCCTGCAGCACCGACCAACTCGCCACGATCGTGCGCACGCGGCTCAAGAGCATGCAGTATCGGCCGCGACTCCTCGACGCCTTCATCGCTGAAACGGGCCTCGCTCTGCAACCCCAACCGCCGTGATCACCCCGACCTTTCAGCCTCGGTAGTCGGCCATCGCGACCAAAAGTCTCCGCGATCATGCACGAATCGCCTTGCACACCACGGGTTTTTCATGATCGCGGAAAGGCGATGTACCCCGGGGTACCTTAAGGTTCCGCGATCATGAGAAACCCGCTGCGCGTCGGTGGGAGCCGCATGATCACGGAGAGATTCGTTCGCTCCGGCCGCAGCCGGGCCGACGCGGCATTGCCCGCGGCCGCCGCGGGCCGGTAGCTCGCCGTCCGCTCACCGCACGTCGAAAAGTCGGGCGCTCCGCGCCACGACTTTTCGGACTTATGCCCTGTCAGGCGAAAAATCCGTTAAGTCGCGGCGCGGAGCGCCCGACTAACGGACTTGCGTGAGGCGCCCGACTTCACCGACCACGCGGGTCAGGCCGCCGGCTTAACCAGCCGCGCGGCGCGGAGCGCCCGACTTAGCCGACCACGCGGCGCCAGAGCGCCCGACTTAGCGGACCACGCGGCGCGGAGCGTTCGGCTTGACGGAACGACGTGGGCGAGGCGCCCGGCTTGACGGACCGCGCGGCGCAGGGCGCCCTACTGGACGGACCGCGCGGCGGGGGCTCGAGTTGACGGAGCGCGCGGGGCGGGGCAGGGCGGTGGCGGGTCAGGGGGTTTGGCGGAGGCCGTCCATCAGGAGGTCCAAGACTCGGCCGGCCTGGGCGCGGCGGGCCGGGTCGCCGGCGGCGAGGGATACGCCGCTGAGGGCGACCAGCACGTCCTCAGGCTCCACGTCCGGGCGCAGGCCCGCGCCCGCGCCGGCCTGGAGTAGCTCGGTGATCGCGCCGACCAGGCGGGCGCGGCTTTGGGCGAAGGGCTGGCCGCCGGCCGCGATGACCACGCGCAGCGCGTCGGCCAGGCCGTGCTTGGCGGCCATGTAGTCGATGTAGCCGTCCATCCAGGCGCGCAGGGCCTCGACCGGTGGCAGGTCCGCCAGCAGGCGCGGGGCGGCGTCGCACAGGCGGGCCAGCTCCGTGCGGTACACCTCCTCGATCAAAACCTCGCGGGTGGGGAAGTGCCGGTAGAGCGTGCCGATGCCGACGCCGGCGTCGCGGGCCACTCGGTCCAGGGTCACCTCGGCGGCGGCCTCCGTCGAGAAGGCTTTCAGGGCGGCGTCGAGCAGGCGTTCGCGGTTGCGCCGGGCGTCGGCGCGTAACGGGCGCTGTGGGTGGGTCACGTCACACTCCAACTTCGGACATCTGGAGGCTCCTCCGGTTATGGTTTAGGTTATCTGGAGGCTCCTCCGTTTCAAATGGTACCGCCGGCTTCGCTTTGGAGGCGATTATGCCGATCACCACACCGTTCAGCTGGGATTCGACCGCCGAGGAGGTCATCGAGGGCGTCGACCTGGCCGGCCGGCGCGCGGTCGTCACCGGCGGCGCGTCCGGCATCGGCGTCGAGACGGCGCGGGCCCTCGCCGGCGCGGGCGCCGAGGTCACCCTTGCGGTGCGCGACACCGTGGCGGGCGAGCGCACCGCCGAGGAGATCGTCGCGACCACGGGCAACAAGCAGATCCACGTCGCCTCGCTGGACCTCGCCGACCAGGCCTCGGTCCGCGCGTTCACGGCCGCGTGGGAGGGCCCGCTGCACATCCTGGTCAACAACGCCGGGGTCATGGCCTCGCCGCTGTGGCGTACCGCCGAGGGCTGGGAGATGCAGTTCGCCACCAACCACCTCGGCCACTTCACGCTCGCCAGCGGCCTGCTGCCGGCGCTGCGCGCGGCCGGCGGCGCGCGGGTCGTCGCGGTGAGTTCCAGCGCCCATCGGTACTCCGGGATCGTCTTCGACGACATCCACTTCGAGCGGCGGGAGTACGAGCCCTGGTCGGCCTACGGCCAGTCCAAGACCGCCAACATCCTCTTCGCCGTCGAGGCGGACCGCCGCTGGTCCGGCGACGGCATCCGGGTCAACTCGCTGCACCCGGGCAGCATCGCCACCAACCTCCAGCGCCACGTCGACCCGGCCGAGCTGCAGCGGCGCCGGGACAGCGCCGGCGCGGCGGCGATCCCGCGCAAGACCACCGAGCAGGGCGCCTCGACCTCCGTCCTGCTGGCCGCCTCTCCCCTGCTCGACGGCGTCGGCGGCCGCTACTTCGAGGACTGCGACGAGGCCGGCCCGCTGCGGGCGGACACGCCGCGCGGCGTCGCCGACTACGCGCTCGACCCGCAGGCGGCCGCCCGCTTGTGGGACGTCACCCTTCAACACGTTGGGAGCACGGCAGCATGAGCTTCGGATTCGAGACCACCGCCGCGGAAGTGATCGACGGCGTCGACCTGACCGGCAAACGGGCCATCGTCACCGGCGGGGCCTCCGGCATCGGCGTCGAGACCGCGCGGGCCCTGGCCGGCGCGGGCGCCGAGGTGACCATCGCGGTGCGCGACGCCGCGGCGGGCGAGACCACCGCCGCCGATCTGATCGAGCGCACCGGCAACAAGCAGATCCGGGTCGGCCGGCTGGACCTCGCCGACCAGGCCAGCGTCCGCGCGTTCGCGGAGGCGTGGGAGGGCCCGCTGCACATCCTGGTCAACAACGCCGGGGTCATGGCCTCGCCGCTGTGGCGTACCGCCGAAGGCTGGGAGATGCAGTTCGCCACCAACCACCTCGGCCACTTCACGCTCGCCACCGGCCTGCTGCCGGCACTGCGCGCGGCCGGCGGTGCGCGGGTTGTGGCGGTCAGCTCGGCCGCGCACCTGCGCTCCCCCGTGGTGTTCGACGACGTTCATTTCGAGCGCCGGGAGTACGACCCGTGGCTGGCCTACGGTCAGTCCAAGACCGCCAACGTCCTGTTCGCCGTCGAGGCGGACCGCCGCTGGTCCGGCGACGGGATCCGGGTCAATGCCCTGCACCCCGGCGGCATCCACACCAACCTCCAGCGCCACGTCGACGTGGAAGAGCTGCGGCGGACCGCCGCGGCGGCGGGCGCGCAGGCCCGCTGGAAGAGCGTGGAGCAGGGCGCCGCGACCTCGGTGCTGCTGGCCGCGTCGCCGCTGACCGAGGGCGTGGGCGGCCGCTACTACGAGGACTGCAACGAGGCCGGCCCCAACCAGCCGGGCACCCGCACCGGCGTCGCCGCCTACGCGCTCGACCCCGAGTCGGCCGCCCGGCTCTGGGACGTCACGCTCGCTTCGGTTCAGAGCACGTTGTAGCGGCTCAGCGGCTCGACCAGCTCGCGCTCCTCGTAGGACAGGTGCGACAGCAGCGTGTCGCTGAGCAGGTCGACCGCTCCCCGCACCGCGGCGATGCCGTCCGGATCGGACACCATCGCCACCAGGGCGGCGTCCACCCGCTCGAGCACCTCGGCGATCACGTGGTGCTCCGCCTCGAGGCGGTCGACCACCGGCACCAGCCGGGGGTCGGCCGCCCGCAACTGCGGGAACAGGCTGACGTCCTCGATCGTGTGGTGCGTGGTGACGACCCGGCAGTAGCTCTCGCAGTAGGTGCCCAGCGTCCAGTTGTTCTGCCGCATCGCCATCGTGTTGATCATCGAGCGCGCCCGCCCGAGGTCGATCGCCCCGGCCGCGACCTGCTCGACGAGGTCGTGGACCTGGGCGAGCTCCTGCCGCAGATGATCGTGCACCTGGATGAGATGCTCGCCGGACGCCCGCTGCCGGGCCGAGAAGCGCACGGTGAGGTCGCTGTCGGGGCCGGCCGGGCGCTCGCTCTCGTCCCACAGCCGGACGCTCGACAGCCGCGTCCCGTCGTCGGGCGTCGGCGTGGCCAGGGACTCGTTGCGGACCCGCCCGTCGGGATCGAGCCGCCCGCCGGCCGGGACGATGACCACACCGCCAGCACCGCCTCCCGTAGCCGAAATATCCGGCAAGCCGGATATTTCGGATTTATCGCCCGACGGGGCATGCAATGCGACCTGGCCGGATTCCGCGCGGCTTAGCGCCGCGCGCTCCGCCTCGACCGGCTCGCGTGAGACCTGGCCGGATTCGCCGCGGCGCGGGGCCGCCCGCTCCGCGGCGACCAGCTCGCGGACGGCGGGGACCACCTCCAGCGCGAAGCGCGACAGGTCCGCGTCGCCGCCCGGCTGTGTCATCAGCACGAACGCGCTCATGCCCTCGGTCACCGCCAGCTCCGCGAGCTGCTCGACCCAGATCTTCGGCGGCCCCTGCAGGAACTCCCGCCCGTCGCCGCGGAACGCCCCGCCGATGTTGTACAGCCGCCGGATGTCCTCCGGCCGGCGCCCCGCCGCCACCGCGGCCTCGTCGATGCGCCGGTTGGACTCCGCGAGCCGGTCCGGTGGCACATACGGCGCGCTGGGCAGCCATCCGTCGGCGACCCGGCCGATGAGCGACAGCATGCGCGGCCGGACCCCGCCGATCCAGATCGCGATGTCGTGCGCCGCCTCCGGCCCGGGATGTGCGCCCTGCAGCCGGTAGTGCTCGCCGGCCACCCGGGCGGAGCGGTCGTCGCTCCACAGCGCCCGCAGCACGGCGACCGCCTCCTCCAGGGCCTGGAGCGCCTCCGGGGCGCTGCGCCGCTGCCCGCCGAAGCCGGCGATCGCGTCCCAGAACGCGCCGGCGCCCAGGCCGAGCTCGACCCGGCCGCCGCTGATCGCGTCCAGGCTCGCCGCGGCGCGGGCCAGCACCGCCGGCGGGCGCAACGGCAGGTTGGCGACGTTGGGGAACACCGAGATGCGCTCGGTCCGCGCGGCGATGACCGACAGCAGGGTCCAGGCATCGATCAGGCGGCCGTTATACGGATGGTCCTGGACGCTGGTGAGGTCCAGCCCCAGCTCCTCGGTCCGCGCGGCGAGCCGCAACGCCTCTGCGACGCCGGCGGCCTCGGCCGGCAGGAACGTACCGAAGAGCAGGTCGTGCCCATAGTCGGTCATGTAGATAATATTCCACACAGATCGTTCGTGGGCAAAGTGGCCGCCGTCACGACGTGCCGCGCGCCAGGCCGTGGCGGGGCAGCAGGTGGTCGCGGAGCAGGGGGGCCAGGGATACGTCGCCCGCGTCGGACGGGTCGAGCCAGAGAATCTCCTCGATCTCGGCCAGCGGCTCGACCGGGCCGGTCAGCGGGGCGGTGAAGACCTCGGCGTCGACGGTGAAGCCGGGCTCGTTCGCCGCGGGTGCGGTGAACCGGCCGACGTGGCCGAGCCGGTCGGCGGCGACCCGCAGGCCCAGCTCCTCATCCAGCTCGCGGACCAGGGCGGCCGGGGCGGCCTCGCCCGGTTCGAGCTTGCCGCCGGGCTGCATGTACACGGTCGTCCCGCGCTTGCGCACGAGGAGCCATCGGCCGCCGGAATCCAGGATCACGGCGGCGACGATGTGGATCGTGGTCACCGGCCGAGGGTATTGCCTGGGCCTCGGGCCGGGCCACGCGGGTGGCGAAGCTCCACAGTGGATGGCGACGCGGGAAGAGACCGCAGCCGGATTCGAACCGGCGTAGACCGCTTTGCAGACGGCTCCCTCACCACTCGGGCATGCGGTCGCGACGGCAGTGCCCCCGGCTGGACTCGAACCAGCGACCCTCAGACTCGGATCCTGATGCTCTCTCCACTGAGCTACAAGGGCGTGCGGGCGGAGGGATTCGAACCCCCTCAGACAAAGCAACTGGTTTACAGCCAGCCCCGACTCTCCGACGTCGGCGCACCCGCGAGGCGGGTCGATCCACCCCCGTGGCCGACCGACCCGCGTCGAACGAGAAACCTGGTGGCAGGAGTGGGATTCGAACCCACGATCTCCGGCTTATGAGACCGGCAAGGACGACCGAACTCCTCTACCCTGCTACGTGCCGCGAAGCGGCCGGCGCCACGTGCCGCGAAGCGGCCGGCGCCACGTGCCGCGAAGCGGCCGGTGCTGCGAAGCGCGGACGGGACTCGAACCCGCACATGTCCTGGGTGAAAACCAGGCGACTCTCCCCAATTCGTCCACCGCGCCACGATCCGAACCAGTGCCCCCGGCGCGATTCGAACGCGCACCGTCGACGTCCTCAACGTCGTGCCTCTGCCGTTGGGCTACGAGGGCGTGAAGAGCGGCAGCCGGGATTCGAACCCGGGACCTTCGCCATGGCAAGGCGACGCTCTGACCTGACTGAGCTACAACCGCGTCGCCCGTCCGGGGGTTGAACCCGGTCTGCCGGATTGAGAGTCCGGCGGTCTACCTTCCTCAGCCTCACGGGCGGTGCGGGGCGCCTCCCCCCAGGGGCTCCCCTTGTGGACCTGAGCGGATTTGAACCGCTGACCCTCGGTCTGCCAGACCGATGCGCTACCAGCTGCGCCACAGGCCCATTTCAAAATGCGTGCCATCCACTGTGGAGTTATCAATGTGCGAATCCGCCGGCGAATTGCCGGGGCGCTTTTTCCGCCAACGACGGAAATGAGCAAAGAAAAGCCGCCCGGTCCCCGGTTGGGGTGGGCGGCGGAGACGTCGCTAGCCGGCCGCTAGCCGCTCCACCCACCCAGGGCGTAACCGCCGCCGAGACAGGCGTCACCCGCACCCAGCGGCATCAGCCGCTGCGGTTCGAGCTCGAGGCGCCGCATCATGGCGATCTCCTGGTCCGTGTCGGTGTGAGTTCTTCTTCCGTGGTACTGATGAATAGAGTACGCATTCGCCGGCACCCGCACAATGCATTTATTGCGACGCTAGGCGGGCGGGGCATTCCAGGCGCGCAGCGACGGGACGCCGTGCTCGTGGCCGAGCACCGAAACGGTGGCCGTGCCGAGGGTGAGGTGCGCGCCGAAGGTCAGCGGCTGCTCCAGCCAGCGGGCGGCCAGCGCCCGGGCGGCGTGGCCGTGGCTGACGACGGCCACGTCGCCAAGCACGAGCGTCGGGCGCATCCGGGAGAGGAACCGGTCGATCCGGTCGCCGACCTGCCCGGGCGTCTCGCCGCCGGGGCCGCCGTCGGTCCACAGGTCCCAGCCGGGGTGCTGGGCGTGGATCTCGGTGCTGGTGAGGCCCTCGTAGTCGCCGTAGTTCCACTCGGCGACGTCCTCGTCGATCGCGGTCACGGTGAGGCCGGCCAGCTGCGCGGTGCGCCGGGCGCGCACCCGGGGGCTGCTGACGACCGCGACGAAGCGGCGGTTGGCCAGCGCGCGGCTGAGGGACTTGGCGCCCGCCACACCCATGGGGGTGAGGTCCAGCTCCGTGGTTGACGTGTGCCGCCCGTTGGCGCTCCACTCGGTCTGTCCGTGCCGTACCACCACGATCTCGCCCATCGTCTCATTGTGCCGGTTGCGGATAGGCTGCACCGCGTGGACGGGGTGTTGGTGCTCTGGGACGTGGACCACACGCTGGTCGACGTCGATGGCCTGGGCCGTGAGGCCTTCGATCTGGCGTTCCTGCGGCGGTTCGGCGCGCCGGTGGTGCACCAGCCGCCGATGGCCGGGCGCACGGACCGGGCGATCGCGATGGACATGCTACGGCTCAACGGCGTGCCGGTGACGCCGGCGCACCTGGAGGAGCTGCGGGCGGAGGCGGAGGCGGCCCTGGACGAGCTGGCGCACCTGCTGCCCACCCGCGGGCGGGCGCTGCCCGGGGCGGCCGACGCGCTGGCCGCGGTCGGCGCGCGCACGGTGCAGTCGCTGCTGACCGGCAACGTGCGCCGCTTCGCCGAGGTGAAGCTGGGGCCGTTCGGGCTGATCGGGCACCTGGACCTGGAGGCGGGCGCCTACGGCTGGAGCCACGAGGTGCGCGCAGAGCTGGTCGGCATCGCCCGGCAGAATGCCCGGAGCCGATACGACCGGCCCTTCACCAAGACGGTGCTGGTCGGCGACACGCCCGAGGACGTCGGGGCGGCGCTGGCCAGCGGGGCGGGCGTGGTCGGGGTCGCGACCGGGCGGTACACCCCGGCCGAACTGGACCGCGCGGGCGCCCACGTGACGCTGCCGAGCCTCGCCGACACGGGCCGGGTCGAGGACGCGATCAGGGCTGCCGCGCGGTAGGCCGCTGCTCGTAGGGCGTGGACAGCACGACCGTCGTGCGGGTGGTCACGTTGGCCGCCGAGCGGATCTCCTGCAGCAGCCGCTCCAGCGCGAGCGGGCTCTCGACCCGGACCAGCAGCATGTAGAAGTCCTCGCCGGCCACCGAGTAGCACGACTCGATCTGCGGGAGCTTGGCCAGCCGCTCGGGGGCGTCGTCGGGCTGGGACGGGTCGAGCGGCCGGATCGCGACGAACGCGGTCAGCGACAGGCCGAGCGCGTCGTGGTCGACCCGCGCCGCATAGCCCTTGATGACGCCCCGCTGCTCGAGCCGGCGCACCCGCTGGTGCACCGCCGACACCGACAGCCCGACCCGCTCGGCCAGGTCGGTGTAGGACAGGCGGCCGTCGACGGCCAGGGCCGCCACGATCGCGCGATCGGTCTCTTCCACGGTCAAGAACCCTAGCCTGCCGCGCAAATCGGTTACAGCGACCGGGCGATCACCACCCGCTGGATCTGGTTGGTGCCCTCGAAGATCTGCAGGACCTTGGCCTCGCGCATGTACCGCTCGACGGGGTGGTCGGACACGTAGCCGGCGCCGCCGAGCACCTGGACCGCGTCGGTGGTGACCCGCATCGCGGTGTCGGTGCAGAACAGCTTGGCCTTGGCCGCCTCGGCGCCGTGCGGCAGGCCGGCGTCGCGCAGCCGGGCGGCGTGCAGATACAGCGCGCGGGCGGCGGCGATCTGGGTGGCCATGTCGGCGAGCATGAACCCGACGCCCTGGAAGTCCGCGACCGGCCGGCCGAACTGCTGCCGCTCGCGGGCGTAGCCGGCGGCGTAGTCCAGCGCCGCCTGGGCCAGGCCCACGGCGCACGCGGCGATGCCGAGCCGGCCGCCGTCCAGGGCGCTCATCGCGATCCGGAAGCCGCCGCCGGGCTCGCCGATCAGCCGGTCGGCGCCGACCGTGGCGCCGTCGAGGACGATCTGGGCGACGACGGAGGAGCGCAGGCCCATGGTCTGCTCGGGCGCCTGCGGCAGCACGCCCGGGGTGGCGGCGTCGACGAGCAGGCAGGAGATGCCGCGGGCGCCTGCGCCGCCGGTGCGCGCGAACACGTTGTAGAAGTCGGCCTGTCCGCCGTGGGTGATCCAGGCCTTGGTACCGCGCAGCTCGTACCCGTCGGGGCCGGGCACCGCGCGGGTGGTCAGCGACGCCGCGTCGGAGCCGCTCTGCGGCTCGGACAGGCAGTAGGCGCCGAGCAGCTCGCCGCCGAGCATGTCGCCGAGGAACTTCTTGCGCTGCAGGTCGGTGCCGTAGCGGGCGATCGGGTAGCAGGACAGCGTGTGCACGGAGACGCCCTCGGCGACGGCCAGCCAGCGCGCCGCGAGCTCCTCCAGCACCTGCAGGTACAGCTCGTAGGGCACCCCGCCGCCGCCGTGCTCCTCCGGATACGGCAGGCCGAGCAGCCCGGCCCGGCCGAGCAGCCGGAACAGCTCGCGCGGGAACCGGCGCTGGGCCTCGAACTCCGCCACCCGCGGCGCCAGCTCGCCGTCGGCGATGTCGCGGACGAGGCCGATGAGGGCGGCGCCCTCCTCGCTCAGGAACGGCCGATCGACGGTCATAGGATCACCAGCTCCGTGTCGATGGTGTTGAGCCGCTCGGCACCGTCGCCGGTGCACACCACGATGTCCTCGATCCGGGCGCCGTGCCGGCCGGCGAGGTAGATGCCGGGCTCGACGGAGAACGCCATGCCGGGCTCGAGCGGGGTGTCGTTGCCGGACACGAGGTACGGGTCCTCGTGCACGTCGAGGCCGATGCCGTGGCCGGTGCGGTGCAGGAACCGCGGGCCGAACCCGGCCGCGGCGATGCGGTCACGGGCGGCGGCGTCGACGGCCTGGGCGGTGACGCCCGGCCGCACGGCGGCGACCGCGGCGCGCTGGGCGTCCCGGAGTACCGCGAAATAATCGGCGAAATCGGCCGGCGGCTCGCCGATGCAGTAGGTGCGGGTCGAGTCGGAGCAGTAGCCGTCGGGCATCTTGCCGCCGATGTCGACCACGACCGGCTCCCCCGCGGCGATCACCCGGTCGGACACCCCGTGGTGCGGGCTCGCGCCGTTGGGCCCGGCCGCGACGATGGTGAACTCGACGGTGGCGTGGCCAGCCTCGCGGATCCCGGTCGCGATGTCCGCGGCCACGTCGGCCTCGGTGCGCCCGGGCCGCAGCCACTCGGCCATCCGCTCGTGCACGGCGTCGATCGCCCGCCCGGCCCGGCGCAGCGCCGCGATCTCGGCCGGGGTCTTGCGCAGCCGCAGGCCGCGCAGCACGGCGCCGGCGAGGCGCTGGGTGGCGTCGGGCAGGGTGTCGCGCAGCGCGAGGACCTGCTCGGCCCACAGGCGGTCCCCGAGCCCGACGGTCTTGGCCCGGTCGCCGATGAGATCCTGCACGATATGGTACGGATCGGTGCCGTCCTCGTGGTCGACCAGCCGCACGCCCATGCCGGGCGCGGGCGAGGCCTCGGCGGCGGGGCGCTCCAGCCGCGGGACGATGAGGGTCGCCTCGCCGTCGGCCGGCAGCACGAGCAGGGTGAGCCGCTCCAGCGCGTGGGCGTCGTAGCCGGTCAGGTATCGCAGGTCGGCGCTCGGCCCGATGAGCAGCGCGCCGAGGCCGGCCTCGGCGGCGGCGCGCCGGGCGGCGGCCAGCCGTTCGGGGGTATACAGCTCCACCGCATCAGCTTAACGTTCGTTCGGTTTCCGGCGGGAGCCCTGACGTCGGGTACCGGCGGGTAAGTGCCGGCCGGACGGCGGTGGCGTAATCTGACCCCCGACGATAAGTAAAGACCCGAACTAAGGTCTCCGATTCCCATGAGCCCCACCGGTCCGTTCGTGCACGAGGCGCTGCTCTACGCGGACACCTCGGCGTTCCTCGACGGCACCATGAAGTTCATCTACGAGGGCTTCTCCCTCGACGAGCCCACCGCGGTCGCGGTGCCCCCGGGCAACCTGGCGCTGCTGCGGGAGCGGCTTGGCGCCTTCGCCGACGGGGTGCGGTTCATCGACATGACCGTCGCCGGGCGCAACCCCGGCCGGATCATCCCGTGGGTGCTCAGCCGGTTCATGGACGAGCACCCCGGCCGGCGGGTGCGGATCATCGGCGAGCCGATCTGGGCCGGGCGCACCGCCGATGAGTATCCGGCCTGCGTGCAGCACGAGGCGATGATCAACGTGGCGTTCGCCGGGCGCGAGGCGGCCATCCTGTGCCCGTATGACGTGGGCCGGCTCCACCGGCGGGCCGTCGCCGACGCGCACGCCACCCACCCGGTGATGGCCGGCGACGACGGCCGGTTCCCCAGCCGGTCCTACGACCCGCACGGCATCGCCGAGGCCTGGAACGTGCCGCTGTCCGAGCCGCCCTCCGGCGCGAGCACGCTGCGCTTCGAGCTGTCCGGGCTGGTGCAGGTGCGCCGCCTGGTGGCCGAGGTGGGGCTGGCCGCCGACCTGCCGCCGGACCGGATCGTCGACCTGCAGAGCGCCGTCA
The DNA here is from genome assembly GCF_050948465.1 of Dactylosporangium sp. CA-092794. Taxonomy (NCBI): domain Bacteria; kingdom Bacillati; phylum Actinomycetota; class Actinomycetes; order Micromonosporales; family Micromonosporaceae; genus Dactylosporangium; species Dactylosporangium sp. CA-092794. Next base: position 7,936,166 of record NZ_CP192044.1, read on the forward strand.
ACGAGCTGGCCACCAACAGCGTCCAGCACGGCGGCGGCTCCGGCACGCTGCGCACCTGGTACGACGACGACCGCGTGGTGTGCGAGGTCCGCGACTTCGGCCACGTCACCGACGCGATGACCGGCCGGCTCCGCCCGCCCTTCGGCCGCGGGCACGGCCTGGTGATGGTCCACTTTCTCGCCGACCTGGTGCAGCGACACGCGAGCCCGACCGGCACCACCACGCGCATTCACGTGTTGCGCTGAGTAATCTTTGCCGGATGGACCGCCCCCTGCTGCTGATCGACTCCGCCAGCCTCTACTTCCGTGCGTTCTTCGGCGTGCCCGAAGCCGCCGCGAAGGCCCCCGACGGCACGCCGGTCAACGCCGTGCGCGGCTTCCTGGACATGCTCGCCACCCTCATCCGCGGCCGCGGCCCCGACCGCATGGTGTGCTGCCTCGACGCGAGCTGGCGCCCGGCGTGGCGGGTGGCGCTGCTGCCCTCTTACAAGGCGCACCGGCTCACCCCGGCCGGCGGCGAGGAGGTGCCGGCCGCCCTCGAGGCGCAGGTACCCATCATCCTCGACTTCCTCGCCGCGCTCGGCATCACCGCCGTCGGCGCCGCCGACTTCGAGGCCGACGACGTCATCGGCACGCTCGCCTTCCGTGAGCCCGGCCCGGTCGAGGTCGCCACCGGCGACCGGGACCTCTTCCAGGTCATCGACGACGCCAAGCCGGTCCGGGTGCTGTACTGCGGGCGCGGCGTCGCCAAGCTCGAGGTCCTCGACGACGCCGCGCTGCACGCGAAGTACGGCGTGCCGGCCGCCGGCTACGCCGACCTCGCCGCCCTGCGCGGCGACCCCAGCGACGGGCTGCCCGGCGTGGCCGGCGTCGGCGAGAAGACCGCCGCCCGGCTGGTCGACCGCTACGGCGGCCTCGACGCGATCCTGACCGCCGTCGACGACCCGCAGTCGGGCTTCGCGCCGGGGCTGCGGGCGAAGCTGGTGGCCGGCCGGGAGTACCTGGCCAGCGCCCGCGACGTCGTCGCCGTCTCGCGCACCGTGCCGATCCCGGCGCTGGACACCAAGCTGCCCGCCGTCCCGGCCGATCCCGACCGGCTCATCGAGCTGGCCCAGCGCTGGGGATTGGCCGGGGCGGGCAAGCGGATCGTCGACGCCCTGTCCTCAGTGTGAGACCCTGACCGGCTCCACCCGCCAGATCAGGTCGCAGTAGTCGCGCACGGTGCGGTCGGAGGAGAAGAAGCCGCTCCGGGCCGCGTTGAGCACCGACATGCGGGCCCACCCGTCCTGGTCGCGCCACGCCCGCTCGACCCGCTCCTGGGCCTCGATGTAGGGGCGGTAGTCGGCCAGGGCGAGGTACTCGTCGCGGCCCAGCATCGACTCCACGATCGGCGCGAACAGCGTGCGGTCGCCCTTGGCGAACTGGCCGCTCGCGATCGCGTCGACGGCGGCGCGCAGCTCCGGGTCGCTCTCGTAATACGCCCGCGGGTGGTAGTCGCGGCGCAGATCGGCGGCCCGCTGCGCGTCGAGGCCGAACAGGAAGAAGTTCTCCTCCCCCACCCGCTCGCGGATCTCGATGTTCGCCCCGTCCAGCGTGCCGATGGTGACCGCGCCGTTGAGCGCGAGCTTCATGTTGCCCGTGCCCGACGCCTCCTTGCCGGCCAGCGAGATCTGCTCCGACAGGTCCGCCGCCGGGATGATCACCTGCGCCCGGGTCACGTTGTAGTCGGGCGGCAGCACGACCTTGAGGCAGCGCGACACCACCGGGTCGGTGTTGACCGCGTCCGCGACGCCGTTCACCAGCCGCATCAGCAGTTTCATCGCGTGGTACCCCGGCGCCGCCTTGCCGCCGAACAACACCGTGCGCGGCACCACGTCGAGCCCGGGGTTGTCCCGGATGCGGTTGAACAGCGTGATGACGTGCAGCAGTTTCAAGTGCTGGCGTTTGTACTCGTGGAAGCGCTTGATCATCACGTCGCACAGCGCGCCCGGGTCGATGACCACACCCGTGGACCGCTCCACCTGCCCGGCGAGGTCGGCCTTGTTGGCCCGCTTGATCTCGCGCCAGCGCGCCAGGAACTCAGGGTCGTCCGCCGCCGCGGCCAGCTCCTGCAGCCGGTCCAGGTCGGTGATCCAGCCCTCGTCGCCGAGCCGCCGCGTGATCAGCCCCGACAGCCGCGGGTTGGCCAGCCGGACGAACCGCCGCGGGGTGACGCCGTTGGTGACGTTGTGGAACTTCTGCGGCCACAGCTCGGCGAAGTCGCGCAGGGTCGTCTCGGTGAGCAGCTTGGTGTGCAGCTCCGCCACGCCGTTGACCGCGGTGCTGGCCACCACCGCCAGGTGCGCCATGCGGACCCGCTTCTCCGGCTCCTCCTGGATGATCGACAGGCGCCGCACGCGGTCCAGGTCGCCCGGGTACGTCGCCTCGACCTCCTGCAGGAAGAAGTAGTTGATCGAGTAGATGATCTCCATGTGCCGCGGCAGCAGCCGCTCCAGCAGCGCCACCGGCCAGGTCTCGAGGGCCTCCGGCAGCAGCGTGTGGCAGGTGTAGTTGAACGTGCGCCGGGTGATCGACCAGGCCAGGTCCCAGTCCACCTTGTACTCGTCGACCAGCAGCCGCATCAGCTCGGTCACCGCCATGACCGGGTGCGTGTCGTTGAGCTGGATGACCACCTTCGCCGGGAACGCGTCCCAGCCGGAGTTGCGCAGCCGGTACCGCCGGATGATGTCCCGCAGCGAGCAGGCGACGAGGAAGTACTGCTGCTTGAGCCGCAGCTCACGCCCCTGCTCGGTGCTGTCGTCCGGATACAGCACCTTGCTGATGTTCTCGGCCCGCACGATGTCCTCGACGGCCTCCTTGTACTGCCCGGCCCCGAACCGCGACAGGTCGAACGACTCGCGGCTGGCCCGGGCCTGCCACAGCCGGATGATGTTGACCGTCTGCGTGGCGTACCCCGGCACGAGCATGTGGCTGGGCTCGCCCCGCACCGTCTCGCCCGGGGTCCACTGCCGGCGCAGCCCGCTCGGGTCGTCCAGCGCCGGCCCGGTCGTGCCGTAGAAGCCGACCACCTGCCGGTCGTCGGGCGCCGGGAACTCCCAGGGGTTGCCGTAGAAGGTCCAGTCGTCGGGCCGCTCGACCTGCGCGCCGTCGCGGAACGCCTGCTTGAAGATGCCGAACTCGTAACGGATGCCGTAGCCCACGGCGGGGATGTCGAGCGTCGCCATGGAGTCCAGCAGGCAGGCGGCGAGCCGCCCGAGCCCGCCGTTGCCGAGCCCCGGCTCGACGTCGTAGCTTTCCAGGTCCTCGAGGCTCACCCCGAGCTCTTCGGCGATCGGCCGGGCGAACTTCTCGGTGTCGGTGTAGAGCAGGTTCTGCCGCAGCTGCCGCCCGAGCAGATACTCGGCGGACAGGTAGTAGACGAACCGCGGGTTGGCGGCGTAGTGCGCGGCCGCGGTGCGCGCATACCGCTCGACCAGCCGGTCGCGCACGGTCAGGGCGAGCGTCTGATACCCGTCGGATCCGCTGGCGGACTCCAGCGTGGTCCCGCGCTGGTAATACAGGTTGCTGATGAGGTCCCGCTCGAAGTCTTCCGGCGTGTTGCCGACGGAACGCATGTGGGCCCGGGGCCGAGGATCGGTCACCCCTTCAGTATCTCGCGCGCCCCGCTCCGCTTCGCCCCTTCACCCCCTTCATCCGGCTCCCCTACACCGACTAAATCGCGCTATGCCCGATAAATCCGGCGACTCCGTCGCCGGATTTATCGCCTATTTCGTAATAAAGTGCGCGGTGTCCGTTTCGGCCCGACCCGCCGCCCGTTTCTCGCACCGCGCCGCTGCCTTCGCGCTTCAGCCGGACCTCGAGCACTCAGCGCGCCGGACCGCCGACGGCTCCCCGCCCGCCGCCCGCAAGGCGCGTCCGGCCAGACGACCAAAAAACGACCAAAACTCTCCGCGATCATGCATGCGGCCACTCGAATACCGCGGTTTTCCATGATCGTGGAGATATATGGTACCAATAGGTACATTTTCTCTCCGCGATCACGAAAAACTCATGGTGCCGGTGCAGATTGCGCATGATCACGGAGACTTAATGCCACTGCGTGATCGGCTACAGGGGCCACGACTCTGGTCGGCCACCGTCAGCCGGATCAGCCTACGACCCGGATCGCCCAGAACGGGCAGGCGGCACCCATTACCGGCCGAATCGCACAGACCACCCAGAACGGTTCATACCGGTCGCCATAGGCTGGGTCGTCCGCGGCCGGGCCCGGCGTGATCGGGTCGGCGGTGCGCCACCGGATCAGGCGTCGTGGGCCAGAGGTGCTCGACCGGGCCAACCGGAGGCCGAGCCGAGCAGGGACCGGGCCCAGGAGCGGATGTGGCCGGGCGGGGTGAGAGCCGGGGGCACGGGGGCTAGTGGGGCCGGGCGCCCGGGGGCGGGAGGTGGAGGCCGGAGGTGGAGGGTCAGCGGCCGCGCTGGCGGCGGGCGTCGGCGATGCCGTTGGCGGCGCGGGCGGCGAAGGCCTGGCCGGGCGGCTGGGTGGCGGGCGTCACGGCGGAGTTGGAGCCGCCGCCGAAGACCGGGCCGGCGGAGGTCGCGCGCAGGGCCTGGCCGGCGGCGATCTTGTCGCGGACCGCTTCGGCCTCGGCCTGCTCGCGCTCGGACGGGACGGCCATCACGGCGCTGGCCAGGGCGATGACGACGACCAGGACGAACAGCACGATCGGGGCGAGGAACCAGTTGACATCCACGCCCGGCACGGTGGAGACGTCGTGGTCGAGGTGGACGCGCATCGAGTACATGCCGGTGTAGTGCATGCCGCAGACCGCGACCCCCATCACCGCGGCCGCGGCGATCGTGGCCACGATGCCGCGGACGACGACCGTGAACCACAGGGCGACGGTGGCGGCGACGACGGCGATGGCGTAGGAGGCGTAGAAGAGACCCGGCTGGTACTCGAAGGAGCCGTTGACGTGCATCGCCGCCATGCCGGTGTAGTGCATGAACGCGACCGAGATGCCGGTGATCGGGCCGCCGACGAGGACCTTCCACAGCTTCGGCTCGCCCAGACCGACGATGAATAAGCCGATACCCACGGTCACCACGGCGATGAAGAAGCTCGCGACGGTGATCGGCACGTCGTAGCGCAGCGGGCTGTCCTTCACGCTGAAACCGACCATCGCCATGAAATGCATGACCCAGATGCCGGTGCCGCCGATTGCCCACGCGGCGAGGACGAGCAGCCACGCGCGGCGGCGGGTATTGGTCGCGCTGCGGGCGCGGGCCGTGCTGACCAGGCCGAGCAATGAGCCCAAAAAGGACATCGCGAAAGCGAAGATAGGGGTGATCGCTCCATACGTGAAATGGTCAAGCTGGCCCACGAATGTTCCTCCAACCAAGCACGCGCGCCGCCCACGGCGAACCGGCCAGAGCATCATCACGGATCCGAACGATTTTTGCTAATCAGCATCACCCGAAAGAACGGAAAAATCGCAACGTGATCAAGCCATGACGCTGTAGGCGAGCACGCCGCGGGTGATGGCCGCCATCGCCTGCCGGGCGGTGCGCCGCACGGAATCCGGCGCGCCGGAGGCCTCGGCGAGCTGGCCGAGCAGGTCGAGCACCTGGCGCGACCAGCGCACGAAGTCGCCGGCCGGCATGTCGCCGTCGATGCCGTGGACGCTGCCGAGCACCTTGGTGAGGCTTTCGCCGCGGGCCCAGCGGTACATCGGCCAGACGAAGCCCAGGTCCAGCTCCCGGGTCAGCTGCAGGCCCCGCGAATCCTCGTCGTCGCGGAGGTCCGTCCAGAGCTTGAGCGTCGCGTCGATGGCGTCGGTGACCTCGCCCCGCGGTACCGAAGCGCGGTCTTCGGCTTCCCGGCGGGCCTCGTAGACCAGCACACTGGCGGCGGCGGCGAGCTCGGCCGGGTCGAGCTTGTCCCACACCCCGCGGCGCAGGCACTCGGCGACGAGCAGGTCGGTCTCCGACCAGATCCGGGCGAGCATCCGGCCGGCGTCGGTGACCCCGCCGGCCTCGGTGAGGTAGCCGCGGTCGGTCAGCAGCCCGCAGACCCGGTCGAAGGTGCGCGCGAGCGACCCGGTCCGGCTGGCCACCTTGCCGCGCAGCCCCTCGGTGTCGCGCTCCAGGCGCCAGCGCCGCTCGGCCCAGCGGGCGTGCTCCTCGCGGTCGGGGCAGCGGTGGCAGGCGTGGTGGCGCAGGGACGCGCGCAGCGTCTCCAGCTCGTGGTCGTCGGCCGCGGCGGCGTTGCGGGACCGGCCCGGCCGGCCGCGCTCGGCCGGGATCAGCTCCAGGCGGCGCAGCTGGGCGGCGAGGTCGCGGCGGTCCTGGGCGGAGCGGTAGTTGAACTGGCGCGGCACCCGGACGCGGCCGAGCGGCTCGACCGGGGCGGTGAAGTCGGCGCCGGAGATGCGCCCGGCCCAGCGGTCCTCGGTGAGCACGAGCGGGCGCGGCTCGCCGAAGCCACCCGTACCCGGATCGATGACGATGGCCAGGCCCGAGCGGCGGCCGGCCGGAACCCGGATGACGTCGCCGGGGCGCAGGCGCTCCAGGGACTCCAGGGCCGCGGCGCGGCGCTGCTGCACGCCCTGGCGGGCGATCGCCTTCTCGCGGTCGGCGATGGCGACGCGGATGGCGAAGTACTCCGCGAAGTCGCCGAGGTGGCAGGTCATCTCCCCGGCGTAGGTGGCCATGGTGTCGGTGTTGCGCTGCACCTGCCGGGCCAGGCCGACGACCGAGCGGTCGGCCTGGAACTGCGCGAACGAGCTCTCCAGCAGCTCGCGGGCGGCCGCGAAGCCGACGCCGCCGACGAGGTTGACCGCCATGTTGTACGACGGGCGGAAGCTCGACTTGAGCGGGTACGTGCGGGTGGAGGCGAGCCCGGCCACGTGCCGCGGGTCGACCTCGGGCGCCCACACCACGACGGCGTGGCCCTCCACGTCGATCCCGCGCCGCCCGGCCCGGCCGGTGAGCTGGGTGTACTCGCCGGGGGTCAGGTCGACGTGCGCCTCGCCGTTGAACTTGACCAGCCGCTCCAGGACCACGCAGCGGGCCGGCATGTTGATGCCCAGCGCGAGGGTCTCGGTGGCGAAGACGGCCTTGACCAGGCCGCGCACGAACAGCTCCTCGACCACCTCCTTGAACGCGGGCAGCATGCCGGCGTGGTGGGCGGCGAGGCCGCGCTCGAGGCCGTCGAGCCATTCCCAGTACCCGAGCACCTGCAGGTCTTCGCTCGGGATGTGCCGGGTGCGCTCCTCGACGATGCTGCGGATCTCGGTCCGCTCGTCGGGCCCGGTCAGCCGCAGCCCGGCGGCCAGGCACTGCTGCACCGCGGCGTCGCAGCCGGCCCGGCTGAAGATGAACAGGATGGCGGGCAGCAGACCCTCACGGTCGAGCCGCTCGACGATCTCGGGCCGGTGCGGGCCGGTCCACCGGCCCCGCTTGCCGCGGCGCAGATCGCCGCCGGCGAGCTCGACCCGGCGGAGCATCTCCCGGTGGTACCGCAGCAGCTCTGGATGCACGTCGTGCTTCTGCGCCGCCTCGACGTCGTGGAACAGGTCGAACATCCGCCGGCCGACGAGCATGTGCTGCCACAGCGGCACCGGCCGGTGCTCGCTGACCACGACCGAGGTCTCCCCGCGCACGGTGACGAGCCAGTCGGCGAACTCCTCCGCGTTGGACACCGTCGCCGACAGTGACACGAGCGTCACGGACTCGGGCAGGTGGATGATCACCTCCTCCCACACCGCGCCGCGGAACCGGTCGGCGAGGTAGTGCACCTCGTCCATGACGACGTACGACAGGCCCTCCAGCGTGGCCGAGCCGGCATACAGCATGTTGCGCAGCACCTCGGTGGTCATGACCACCACGGGCGCGTCGCCGTTGATCGCGTTGTCGCCGGTCAGCAGCCCGACCCGGTCGGGACCGTAGCGGCGCACGAGGTCGTTGTACTTCTGGTTGGACAGCGCCTTGATCGGCGTCGTGTAGAAGCACTTGCGCCCCTGCCGCAGCGCCAGGTGCACGGCGAACTCGCCGACCACGGTCTTGCCGGCCCCGGTCGGCGCGCACACCAGGACCCCGGTGCCCCGCTCGAGGGCCTCGCAGGCCTCGGCCTGGAAGGGATCGAGCGCGAAGTCCAGCTCCTCGGCGAACTCCGTGAGCGCCGGGCGCCGGGTGGCTTCCTCGGCCCGCTCACGGGCGGCCTGGTAGCGGTCTGCGGGGCTCTGTTGCGTGTCCTCGGTGCCGCTCACGCCCCCAAGGCTAGGCGAAGGATGCCCGGATCCGCTCCTAGGTATCGTGCTGGCGTGCCGGAAAGCGATGAGTCCCTCACTTCCAGACGACCGATTGAGGCGGTGCTGCTGGACTTTCACGGCACGCTCGCGCAGGTGGAGGACCCGGTGCGCTGGGTGAATCTCGCGGCGGAGAGCGTCGGGACGACGCTGGACCGGGGCCGGGCGACCGTCCTCGCCGACCGGCTCACCACGGCCGGGCGCGCCGGCGGCCCGAGGCCGCACCGGGTGCCGGCCCACCTGGCCGAGGTGTGGGCCGAGCGCGACCTGTCCACGGCCGCGCACCGGGCCTGCTACACCGGCCTGGCGGCGACCGTCGACGAGTCGCTGGCCACGGCGCTCTACGACCGGCTGCTGCTCGCCGACGGCTGGGAGCTCTACGCCGACACGGTACCCACGCTGCGCGCCCTGCGGGAGGCCGGCGTGCCCGTCGCGGTGGTCAGCAACATCGGCTTCGACCTGCGCGCCCTCGCCGCCGACCTGGGCTTCGCCGACCTCGTCGACGCGTTCGTGCTGTCCTACGAGGTCGGGCGCACCAAGCCGGACCCGGCGATCTTCTGGCAGGCCTGCGCGACGCTGCGGGTCGATCCGGAACGCGCCCTGATGGTCGGCGACTCCCCCGCCGACGCGGGCGCCGCGGCGGCCGGCTGCAGCGTGCTTGTCCTCCCGGAGAGTGAACCGGGCAAGGTTCATGGCCTGGGAGGGGTACTGCGGCTGATCTGAGCCGGGTGTGGAAAGTGCGCCGGCCGGGAAACACTGTCGCAACATCGGCTCTGCGCTTGTCGCGCCCTGCCCCAAAGGCGACAGTGCAGGCAACGACACGAATCTTCCGGAGGTACACCATGCCGCTCAACCGCTGGGACCCGACCAACGCCCTGGCCCGCCTCCAGGACGACCTGGGCAGCGCCGCGCACCACGCCCACTCCGCGTCGGTCCACACCGCCACCGAAGGCGACGACCTGGTCATCACGGTCGAGGGCATCGACCCGTCGGACGTGCACGTCCAGGTCTCCGGCGGCCGCCTGACGATCTCGGGCAAGGGCGGCAGCAGCTCCTCGTCGAGCAGCGACTCCGGCGGCGCGCACTTCTCCTCGACGTCGTCGAGCTCGAGCTCGTTCACCCGCAGCTTCTCGGTCCCGGCCGAGGTGGACCAGTCCGACGTCTCCACCGAGTCCACCGCCAGCGGCGTCAAGATCCGCATCCACAACGCCGCCTGACCCGCACCGGTGCGCGGCCTGATTCGTGCGCGGCTTGATTCGTGCGCGGTGTGCGGGCCTGCGGGAGCCGGGCCTGCGGGAGCCGGGCCTGCGGGAGCCGGGCCTGCGGGAGCCGGGCCTGCGGGAGCCGGATAAGTCATGACACCTCCGGCGTCACGACTTATCCGATTTATCGGTTATTTCCGGGCAGCGGGACATATCGGGCTCGCTGGGGACAAAACGGTGCGTTCCCAGCGACTCAGCCCAGGAGGGTCAGCGCGCCCGGGACGCAGGTGATGGCGACCGGCAGCGGCGAGATCCGCTCCCCGTCTGCGTACGCGGTCACGCCGGCGCTGTCCAGCTCGACCGTCCGCGCCCGGTGCACGGTCACCCGGCGGTCGTGCACGTGGGTACCCTTGAGCACCCTCGGCCGCAGCCGCATGAGCGTGAGCCGCCCGAGCGGCTCGGCCACCACGACGTCGAGCAGGCCGTCGGTCGGGTCGGCGCCCGGCGCGATCCGGAACCCGCCGCCGTAGCTCTCCGTGTTGCCGACCGCCACGAGCACGGAGTCGAACTCGCTTTTGACGCCGTCGAGGCACATGGTGTACCGCCGGGGCCGCAGCGTCAGCAGCTCCTCCACGATGGCCCGGTTGTACCGCTGCGCCCCGCGCGGCCACCGCATCCGGTTCGCCCGCTCGTTGACGAACGCGTCGAACCCGGCGGCGAGCACCGCCCCGAACCACACGGCGGTGCCATCGGCCCCGACCGCCCGCGCCAGGTCGATCGCCCGGCGGCCACCGTCGCGCAGCGCGTCGGCGGCGACCCCGGCCGCGGCCACCGGCGAGGCGGGCAGCCCGAGCCGCACGGCGAAGTCGTTGCCGGTGCCGGCCGGCACGATCCCGAACGGCACACCCGTCCCGGCCACGGCCTGCAGCCCGAGGTGGACCGTCCCGTCGCCGCCCATGGCCACGAGCGCGTCGCACCCCTCGTCGACGGCCCGGCGCGCCGCGTCACGGGCCTCGTCGACGGCCCGGCGCGCCCCGTCGAGCGTCCCGGGCAGCACCGTCACGGCCGCGCCACCTTCCCGGAGCCGCTCCACGACGGCCGGCAGCAGCCCGGCCCGGCGCCCTTTGCCGGCGGTCGGATTGGCGAGCAACGCGATGTTCACGGCGGAGACTGTAAACGTTCAGCCCCGCCAACGCGATCACCGGAGCCTGCGGCCGGTTTATCCCCGATCGGGCGACATATCCGAAATGTCGCCCGGGACTTCGCCCCGACGCGTGCCCGGCCGGTGGGTTCACGGGCTCGCGGCCCGGCGGACGAACGTTGCGGATGTGGCACCCGGCCAGCGCGATCTCCGATTTGCGCGGCCGGAGCGGATGTATGTCTCCGTGATCATGATGCCCGCGCTGGCCGTTCTGCGGGTTTGCCATGATCCCGGAGACTTTCGGTACACGGGGGTACATCAGCGCTCCGTGATCATGAAAAACCGTTGGTGTCGGTGCTCGATGCGCATGATCACGGAGACTTCCGGTCGCTGCGCCGGGCTTCGCGGTGTGCAGCGTCCGGCGTGTGGGTCCAGTCGCCGACCGCGCCCGGACCAGGCGGGAGCGTGGTCGGCCGCGCGAGCCGGGGCAGACGGCCGCGCGAGTCGGGGGCAGGCGGACAGGCGAGCCGGGGCAGGCGGGCGGACAGGCGAGTCGGGGCGGGCGGACAGGCGAGTGCCCTGGGAGAGGACTCCCGGGGCACTGGATGCCGGAGGTGGGCGCTACGTGATGTCGTCGTAGCCGCGGTCCAGCGGCTGGGGGCGCTCGATCGCCGTTGGCGCGGCGACCGGGGTCGGGGCGGCGATCGGGTCGTAGCCGTCGATCGGGGTGGCCGCCTCCACCGGCTCGACGTCGTAGTCGAGGGAGGAGATCTCGTCGTCATCGATGTTGGCATACGACGGGCGGTTGCGGCCGCGGCGCTTGTCGTTGAGGAGCGCGAAGATCACGGCGCCGAAGTACAGCAGCGACATGCACGCCGCCAGGAACGACATGCCGAACGGGTCGGCGGTCGGGGTGGCGATGGCGGCGAAGACGAAGAAGATGAAGACCGCGATCCGCCACCAGCCCAGCAGGCGCTTGCCGGTCGCGATGCCGGCGATGTTGGCCAGCATGATGCCGAGCGGGAACTCGAAGGCCACACCGAAGACGAGCATCATGCCGGTGACGAAGTCGATGTACGCCATCGCCTCGAGCATGATCGACGTGTTCGGGTTGATGAAGCTGATCAGGAACTCGAGGCCCTTGGAGACCACGATGAACGCGAGCACCGCGCCGCCGGCGAACAGTGGGGCGGCGAGGCCGGCGAACACGTAGGCCCACCGGCGCTCGTTGCGGTGCAGGCCGGGGGCGACGAAGGCCCACAGCTGGTACATCCAGAAGGGCGAGGCCACGATGAGCCCGGTCCACAGCGAGATCTTCAGTGTGAGCAGCAGCGGGTCGGTGACCTTGAGGGCCACGAACTCACACCGGTAGCCGGGGGGCAGCACGCCGTTGTTGGCGTTCATCGCGTTCTTGGCCGCGATCTGACAATACGGATCCTGCAGGATCTCCAGGATCTTCGTGTGCAGCAGATACCCGATGACGATGCCGATGACGATCGCCACGGAGGCGCGGAAAAGCCGGGTGCGCAGCTCGCGCAGATGCTCCAGGAGCGTCATGGAGCCATCTGCGGCGCGCTGGAAGTTCGACGGCTGCTTGTTACGCCGCCGTGCGATGATGCTCACGACGGGAGCGCGCCTCAGCGCTCACGTGCGTGGTCTACGGGGTCCACCTGCGGCTTCGGCGACGGCTGGTTGTCGGCGATCTGGCCGCTGAGCGGCTGACGGCCCGACTGCGCCTCGGCCTTGGCGTCGACGTCGTCATCGGCGAGGCCCTTGGTCTCCGCCTTGATGATGCGCATCGAGCGACCCAGCGCGCGCGCCGCGTCAGGGAGTCGCTTGGCGCCGAACAGCAGGATCAGCACCACCACCAGAACGATGATGTGCCACGGCCTAACTGCACCCATGTGAAGCCACCTCACTGTATTTGAGCTGCCGGACCCATCCTACTGACCACCGACGGGTGAAGGCAGTGGCCGGGTCAGCGGGAATGGTCCGGCCGCTGAAGTCCTGACGAGTGTTGACGCTGTTCGGCCTGATCGTCAACTGTCCGACCGGACAAAGGTGCGCTTTGCCCGGTTCATCCGCCAGGATTGTTAACTGTTCTCCGGGTCGACGCCGCGCCGGGCCTGCAATGCGAGGGACTGCTCCTGCATGGCCTCCAGCTGGGGCAGCATCGTCTCGACGGTCTGCTGGAGCGCGGCGAGCCGGGGCTCCACCCGCTGCTGGCCGTCGACCAGGCGGGCCTGCATCGCGCGGGCGGCGTTGTCGAACGCGCGCAGCCGCGCCAGGACGCTCATGGCCACCGCGATCAGGACGATGAGCGCGACGACGACGATTCCGCCCGAGATCCACCACAGCACGTGATCGACCTTAATGCACGTGGCCGCTCACCGCAGGTAGGGCCGCCAGCGCGCCACCGGCCGCTATGCCCGTGGGCGCCTCACTGCAGGTAAGCCGCGAGCGCCGTGTTGGCCTCGGCGGCGACGGACTCGGCCAGGGCGGGCGGGGCGAGCACGGTCACCTCGGCGCCGAGACCGAGCACGAACCGGCGGGCCCAGGCCAGGTCGGAGGCGCGCAGCGAGACGGTCCAATGCTCGCCCGGGCCGCGCACGACCTCTTCGCACGGGTACTGCTCGGTGATCCACCGCGCGCCCCGCCCGACCCGCAACGTGACCAGGGGCAGGTCCGGGGTCGGCGTGAACAGGCTGCCGGTGCGGGTGTCGGTCGGGCGGGCCTGGCGCGGCACCTGGGCGGGCTCGTCGAGCTCGGTGGAGGCGTCGATGCGGTCGACCCGGAACAGCCGGACCGCCTCGGCGCGCCGGCACCACGCCTCCAGATACGCCCACCGGCCGACGACCAGCACCCGCATCGGGTCGACGATCCGCTCGGTGGTCTCGTCACGGGTGGCGGTGTAGTACGTGATACGCAGCGCGTGCCGGCGGTCGACCGCGCCGCGCAGCTCCTCCAGCCGGTCGGTGTTACCCGGCAGCCGCACCTCGACCGGCGCGTCGGCGAGGTCGCCGGCCGCGCGCTCGATCTTGGCCAGCGCGCGGTGCACGCCGTCGCCCGCGGTCACGCCCGGCGTCTCGGCGAGCATCCGCAGCGCCACGATGAGGGCCAGCGCCTCGTCGGGCGTCAGCCGCAGCGGGCGGTCGATGCCGGCGTCGTAGGTGAGGGTCACGCTGTCGCCGACGAGTGCCATGTCGATGAGGTCGCCCGGACCGTACCCCGGAAGACCACACATCCACAGCAGTTCGAGATCTTCGCGCAGCTGACGGTCGGTGATGCCCTGGTCCGCGGCCGCCTCGGCGATCGTGATACCGGGCCGGGCCTGCAGATACGGCACCAGGTTGAGCAACCGGCCGAGCCGGTCGGCGGAGTTGGTCAAGCGGGCACCCCGATCCCGGCGGCGGCCGAGTCGTAGGCGGCCGCGACCGCGCGGAGCCGGCGAACCACCTCGTCGCGCACCTCGGGCGGGTCGAGCACGACCACGTCGGCGCCGTAGCCGACCAGCCAGGCCGCGAACTGGTCGACGTCGGCGTAGCTCAGCGTGAGCCGGTCGCCGTCGGGGCCGCCGACGCTGCGCTCCGCCCAGCGCCGCACCCCCGCCGCCTTGCCCGGCCGCACCAGCACGGTCGCCCGGCCGGTGCGCTCGACCGGGCCGCTGGAGCTGGCCACATAGCCGATCAGGTCGGCCTTGGGCGGCTCGTAGGCCCCGCGGCGGCCGATCCGGCGCACCCCGCTGACGATCCGCGAGAGGCGGAAGCAGCGCTCGGCGCCCCGGTCGAGGTCGTGGCCGACGACATACCACCGCCCGCGCCAGCAGACCACACCCCACGGCTGCAGCCGCCGCACACCGGCGCCGTCGCGCTCGGGGACCCGGTAGGAGAACGTGACCGCCTGCCGGTCGCGCACCGCCGCCGTCAGCGGCTCGAACGCCGGGTCGACCGTCACCACGGCCTCGACGCCGAGGGTGGCGTGCGGGTCGACGTCGATGCCGCCGGCGCGCAGCTTCGCCAGCCCCGACGACGCCGCCGCGGCCAGCCCGGTCTGCTGCCACAGCCGCGCGGCGATGCCGACCGCGGCCGCCTCGTCGGGCGCGAGCGGGATGTCGGGCAGCGCATACTCCCGGCGCGCGATGCGATAACCCTGCTCGTTGTCGAAGATGCTCGCCGTGCCCATTTCGAGCGGTACGCCGAGTTCGCGCAGCTCCGACTTGTCCCGCTCGAACTTGCGCTGGAACGCCTCGTGGTCACGCTCGTCGTTGGGGTCGTGCTCATAGCCGGGCACGATCGCGGCGATCTGCTCGGCGGTCAGGAAGCGGCGCGTAGCGAGCAGGCAGATGACCAGATTCACCAGGCGCTCGGTTCGGGTCCGCGACACGGAGCGAACCTACCAGCCCGAACGCCTGTTCTGCGCCACCCACGCGGTGAGCGTTCACACGGTCACGGGGGATGCGCGCTGCGTCGCTGCGTTACGGTATGCGCCGTGATCCGCTGGCGCTGGGGTACCGTCGTCGCCGCCCGCCGCGAGTGGCGCGGCAGCCTGGAGCTCGACGTCACCGTCGAAACCCGAAGAGCAGAAGATCCCGATTCGGTACGCGCACTGGCGTACCCCGCGCTCGTCGGCACCCCGCGCCCCGGCGACCGGGTGCTGCTCAACCTCAACGCGCTCGCGCTGGGCCTGGGCACCGGCGGGTACGCGCTGGTCGTGGCCCTCCCCGACCGCCTGCCCGAGGACGTCGACGCCCCCGGCCACGTGGTCAAGGCCCGCTACACGCCGCTGCAGGCGATCGTCCTGGCCGCCGACGAGGAGGCCTCGCCGCTGCGCGCCGCCCTGGCCGGCGCCAGCGACCTGGCCGCCATGCCGGTCGTCGTGGCCGACCTGCACTCGGCCCTCCCGGCCGTCGTGGCCGGCGCGCTGGCCACCCGCCCGGACGCGCGCATCGCCTACGTCATGACCGACGGCGGCGCCCTGCCCGCCTGGTTCTCCCGGACCTTGGACGCCCTGCGCCCGCTGCTCGCCGGCACGGTCACCGCGGGCCAGGCCTTCGGCGGCGACCTCGAGTCGACGAACGTCCACAGCGCCCTGCTCGCCGCCCGGCACGGCCTGGGCGCCGACCTGGCCGTCGTCACGCAGGGCCCGGGAAACCTCGGCACCGGTACGAGCTGGGGCTTCTCCGGCGTCGCCGCCGGCGAGGCGGTGAACGCGGTGGCAGCCCTGGGCGGCCACCCGGTCGCCGCACCCCGCATCTCCGACGCCGACCCGCGCCCCCGCCACCGGGGCGTGTCGCACCACAGCCTGACCGCGTTCGGCCGGGTCGCCCTGGCCCCGGCGGACCTGGTGATGCCTGCGGACCTCTCCCCCGCCCTGGCCGCCGTGGTCCGCCCGGCCCTGTCCGCCCTGTGCCCGCCCCATACCCTGGTCGAGGTGCCCTCGACGGACCTCGCCGAGGCCCTGGCCGCGCTGCCGGTGAAGCTCTCGACGATGGGCCGCGACTTCACCCAGGACACGGCCTACTTCCTCTCCGCCGCCGCCGCCGGCCGCCACGCCGCCACATCGACCACCCCCCACCCCTGACCCACCCAACCCACCGCCACCCCACGTCCCCGCACCGCAGCGCCCCACACCGCCCGGCCGCGGGTTAACTTGACAGCCCCCAGCCCCCAGCCGCAGCACGCTGCGGACGGGGCACGCTACGGACGGGGCACGCTACGGACGGGATATGTCGCCACTTCGTGGCGGACATATCCGATATTTCGGTTACGCACCGGAACACTCAGCGGCGAAAAGACTCCGCGATCATGACGAACACGGTCGGCGCACCGCGGTTTTTCATGATCGTGGAGCCAAAATGTACCTATGAGTACCATATGTCTCCGCGATCATCGAAAACTGGCGTGACGAGCCGATCGCATGCAGGATCACGGAGACTTATGGTCGCCGCATCGGCCAATCCCGGGGCAATCAGCGCATAACCGAAATGTCGGAAATGTCCGTCACGGAGTGGCGAACATTTCCGGAAAGTCGGGCATCGACGCCGGCGGCGGAGCGGGTCAGGCCTTGGAGAGGGCCGTGTTCGCGACCGAGCGGAGTTGAGCCAGATGGTCGGCGTCCGGGGCGGCGGCCGCGACCAGGTAGACGGCGACGATGGCCTTGCCGCGGCGGGCCAGCAGCGTCTTCGACCTGTCGCTCAAGGCCGCCTCCCCCACCCCGCCGACCGCCTCGAGCGAGGCGATCGTCGTCCACAGCTTCTGGGCCTGGCCCGCGTCGGGGAAGGTCAGGGCGACCACCGTCACCTGGTCGCCGGCCGGGCTGCCGAACGGGCACATCCGGGCCCGCGCGGACAGGCCCAGGCTCTGCACCGCCTGGCCGTACTGCGCCACCGCCGCCGCCCCGTCCCCCTGGCTGGGCTGGACGGGCAGCCCGGTGGCCTGCTGGACCTGCGCGGCGGCGATGAGGCCCTGGCAGCCGTCGGAGTTCACCGCGGGCGGCAGGCTCGGCGACGGTATCGCCGGATGGGACGCCTCGGCCGCGGGCGGCGATGCCGCCGGCAAGGGTGAGCGGCGGGGGCCGTCGTCGGTGCAGCCGGCGAGCAGGGTCGAGACGGCGAAGGCGACGAGGGCGGCGCGCCTCACGCGTAGATCACGATGAGGGTGAAGCCGGCGATGATGACGACGAGGATCAGGGCGAGCAGCCAGGTCGGATACTTCGGGCCCTCGGTCCGGTTGCGCTCGATCTCCTCGCGGATGCGCTGCAGCCGCCGGCCCTGCCGGCTCCGGGCAGGGCGGTCCGGGTTGAAGTCGGCGGTGAGCTTGGGCGGGGGCGGCTGGTCCGGCGCGTCGTACATAGCGCGGGCCAGCCTAACCCCCGGATGCCCGGTTCGTCACATGCTCGCGATGAGCCGGTCGACCCGCTCGTCGTAGGCGCGGAACGGGTCCTTGCACAGCACGGTGCGCTGGGCCTGGTCGTTGAGCTTCAGGTGCACCCAGTCCACGGTGAAGTCGCGGCGGCGCTCCTGGGCGTGGCGGATGAACTCGCCGCGCAGCCGGGCCCGGGTGGTCTGCGGCGGGGTCTCCTTCGCCTCGAAGATCTCCAGGTCGGTGGCCACGCGGTCGACCTGCCCGCGCTTCTCCAGCAGACCGTAGAGGCCCCGGCCCCGGCGCAGGTCGTGGTAGGCGAGGTCCATCTGCGCCACCCGGGGGTGAGACAGCGGCAGGTCATGTTTGGCCTGGTACCGCTCGATCAGGCCGAGCTTGGTCACCCAGTCGACCTCGCGCTCGACCTCCTTGTGGTTGCCCGTCTCGACCGCGTTGAGCACCCGGCCCCACAGGTCCATGACCCGCTTGGTGGCCGCGTCGGCGCCGCGGCGGTCCAGGAACTCGCTGGCCTTGTCGAAGTACTCCTGCTGGATCTCCAGCGCCGAGATCTCCTTGCCGCTGGCCAGGCGCACCCGGCGGCGGCCGGTGATGTCGTGCGAGACCTCCCGGATGGCCCGGATCGGGTTCTCCAGCGACAGGTCGCGCATGGCGACGCCGGCCTCGATCATCCGCAGCACGATGTCGGCGGTGCCGACCTTGAGCAGCGTGGTGACCTCGTTCATGTTGGAGTCGCCGACGATCACGTGCAGGCGGCGGTACCGCTCGGCGTCGGCGTGCGGCTCGTCGCGGGTGTTGATGATCGGGCGGGACCGGGTGGTCGCCGACGACACGCCCTCCCAGATGTGCTCGGCGCGCTGGGACAGGCAGTAGACGGCGCCGCGCGGGGTCTGCAGCACCTTGCCGGCGCCGCAGATGAGCTGGCGGGTGACCAGGAACGGGATCAGGATGTCGGCCAGGCGGCCGAACTCGCCGTGCCGGCTGACCAGGTAGTTCTCGTGGCAGCCGTAGGAGTTGCCGGCGGAGTCGGTGTTGTTCTTGAACAGGTAGATCTCGCCCGCGATCCCCTCGTCGTGCAGCCGGCGCTCGGCGTCGACCAGCAGTCCCTCGAGGATGCGCTCGCCGGCCCGGTCGTGGACGACCAGATCGGGCACCGAGTCGCATTCGGGCGTGGCGTATTCCGGGTGTGAGCCCACATCCAGGTAGAGGCGCGCGCCGTTGCGCAGGAACACGTTGCTGGAACGGCCCCACGAAACGACACGCCGGAACAGGTAGCGGGCGACCTCGTCCGGCGACAGGCGGCGCTGCCCCCGGTAGGTGCACGTGACACCGTATTCGGTCTCAAGGCCGAAAATTCGCCGGTCCATGTAAAGACATTAGCCGCCGCGGGGCGGATCTAGCCCTTTTGGGAGCGCAGAGTTTCGGTATACCTCTGGCAGGTGGCGTAGTCGGGTAGCCCGCCCGAGGCGAGCACCTCCGCCAGCGTCGGGGCGGCCGCGTCGCGGGCCGACAGGATCGGCTCCGCGGCAGGCCAGGCGATGTCCAGCTCGGGGTCGAGCGGGTGGATGCCGTGCTCACCCAGCGGGTTGTAACTCTCCGAGCAGAGGTACGTCAGGGTCGCGTCGTCGCTGAGCGCGCAGAAGCCGTGGCCGAGCCCCTCGGAGAGGTAGACCGCGCGCCGGTCGACGTCGTCGAGCTGGACGCCCTCCCAGCGGCCGAATGTCGGGGATCCGACCCTGAGGTCGACGACCACGTCGAGCACAGCACCGCGGGTACACGTCACATATTTGGCCTGGCCCGGCGGCACGTCGGCGAAGTGGATGCCGCGCACCACCCCGCGCGCGGAGACCGACAGGTTGCCCTGTGCCAGCCGCAGGGGGTGGCCGACCTCGGCGGCCAGGTGGTCGAAGCGGTAGAACTCCGAGAACAGGCCCCGGGGGTCCCCATGCAGCACCGGGGTGATCTCCCAGGCGTCGCCGATCGAGAGCTGTCGGATCTTCACGTGCCGCTCCGTAGCGTGTCGGTCTTGGTGGCGGGTGCGATTCTGCCCCGCTCCCCTAGTTCTCCCAATCCAGCAGGTGGAGGAGGTATTCGCCGTATCCGCTCTTGCGCAGCGGCTCGGCGAGGTCCCGTAGCTGGTCGTCGGTGATCAGGCCGGCCCGCCAGCAGACCTCCTCGACGCAGCCGATCTTGAAGCCCTGCCGCTCCTCGATCACCCGGACGAACTCGGCGGCCTGCACCATCGTGTGGAAGGTACCCGTGTCGAGCCAGGCAGTGCCACGGTCGAGCACGACCACGTGCAGCTCGTCACGCTCCAGGTAGGCGGCGTTGACGGCGGTGATCTCCAGCTCGCCGCGGTCGCTGGGCTTGAGCTCGCGGGCGATCTGCACGACGCGGTTGTCGTAGAAGTACAACCCCGGCACCGCGTAGCGGGACTTGGGGCGGACGGGCTTCTCCTCGATCGAGAGCACGCGCCCGTCCGCGGCGAACTCGACGACACCGTAGTCCTGGGGGTTGGCGACCGGGTAGGCGAAGACCCGGCCGCCCGCGACCCCGGCGTTGTCGGCGAGGCGCTGGCCGAGGGCCGCGCCGTGGAAGATGTTGTCGCCGAGGACCAGCGCCACGCTCTGGTCGCCGATGAAGTCCGCGCCGATGATGAACGCCTGGGCCAGGCCCTCGGGGCGGGGCTGCTCCGCGTAGCTGATCCGCAGGCCCCACTGGCCGCCGTCGCCGAGCAGCCGGTGGAACTGGTCGGCGTCCTCGGGAGTGGTGAT
This sequence comes from Dactylosporangium sp. CA-092794, assembly GCF_050948465.1. Classification (NCBI taxonomy): domain Bacteria; kingdom Bacillati; phylum Actinomycetota; class Actinomycetes; order Micromonosporales; family Micromonosporaceae; genus Dactylosporangium; species Dactylosporangium sp. CA-092794. The sequence goes on from NZ_CP192044.1 coordinate 7,956,466, forward strand.
CACGAGGATCTCGTGAATGCCCGCCATCACCAGCGTGGTGAGCGGGTAGTAGATCATCGGCTTGTCGAAGACGGGCATCAGCTGCTTCGACACGGCCTTGGTCAGGGGCCACAGACGCGAGCCGGTCCCGCCGGCAAGGATGATGCCACGCACGCGGCCACCTTACGGGCTGTGCGCGGGCGGGGTCGACCCGGACACGAGGGGGTTCGACTAGACTCCCGATCCCGTGAGAATCCTCGTCACCGGCGGCGCCGGTTTCATCGGCTCGCACTATGTGCGAACCATGCTGAGCGGCGGTTATCCCGCGTATGCCGGTGCGGCCGTGACCGTCCTGGACAAGCTCACCTACTCCGGCAACCGGGAGAATCTCACCCCGGTCGCCACCGACCCGGCCCTCACGTTCGTGCAGGGCGACATCTGCGACGCCGGCCTCGTCGGCGAGCTGATGCCGGGCCACGACGCGGTCGTGCACTTCGCCGCCGAGTCGCACGTGGACCGCTCGATCCTGGGCGCCGGGCCGTTCGTGACGACCAACATCCTGGGCACGCAGGTGCTGCTCGACGCGGCCCGGGCGGCCGGGGTCGGGCGTTTCCTGCACGTGTCGACCGATGAGGTGTACGGCTCGATCCAGGAAGGGTCCTGGACCGAGGACTGGCCGCTGTCGCCCAACTCGCCCTACTCGGCGTCGAAGGCCGGCTCCGACCTGCTGGCCCTGGCGTACCACCGCACCCACGGCATGGAGGTGGTGGTGACCCGTTGCTCGAACAACTACGGCCACTACCAGTTCCCCGAAAAGGTGATTCCGCTGTTCGTCACCAATCTGATCGACGGCGGGACGGTCCCGCTCTACGGCGACGGGGGCAACATCCGCGACTGGCTGCACGTGTCGGACCACTGCGCCGGCATCCAGCTCGCCCTGGAGAAGGGCCGGCCCGGCGAGGTCTACAACATCGGCGGCGGCCGGGAGCTGACCAACCGGGAGCTCACCGAGACCCTGCTCGCCGCCACCGGCCGTGACTGGGAGAGCTCGGTGCGCTACGTCGAGGACCGCAAGGGCCATGACCGGCGGTACTCGCTGAACATCGACAAGATCAGCAACGAGCTCGGCTACACCCCCCAGGTGACGTTCGAGCAGGGCATCGCCGAGACGGTGGCCTGGTACCAGGCCAACCGGTCCTGGTGGGAGCCGCTCAAGGCCCGGGCGGCGCTGGGCTCATGACCCGATACCTGGTCACCGGGGCTGGCGGCATGCTCGGGCACGACCTGCTGGCGGTGCTCGACGGGCGCGACGTCACCGCCGCCACCCGCGCCGAGCTGGACATCACCGACGCGGCCAAGGTCCGCGACGTCGTCGAGGGCCACGACGTGGTCCTCAACGCCGCCGCCTGGACCGACGTCGACGGCGCCGAGTCCGACGAGGCGGGCGCGACCGCGGTCAACGGCACGGGCGTGGCCACCCTCGCCACCGCCTGCGCCGCGACCGGCGCCCGGCTGCTGCACGTCTCCACCGACTACGTCTTCGCCGGCGACGCCACCGAGCCCTACGCCGAGGACGCGCCGACCGCGCCGCTGAACGCCTACGGCCGCAGCAAGCTGGCCGGCGAGCGGGCCGTGCTGCGGACGCTGCCCGAGACCGGCTACGTCGTGCGCACGGCGTGGCTGTACGGCACCCACGGCAACAACTTCGTGCGCACCATGCTGCGCCTCGCGCGCGAACGCGACTTCGTCGAGGTCGTCGACGACCAGGTCGGGCAGCCCACCTGGTCGCGCGACCTGGCCGAGCGGCTCGTCGCGCTCGCCGGCGCGGGCGCCCCCGCCGGGGTCTACCACGGCACGGCGTCGGGCCAGACCTCCTGGCACGGGCTGGCCGAGGCGGTCTTCGAGGGCGCCGGCCACGACCCGGCGCGGGTGCACCGCACCACCAGCGCCGCCTTCGTGCGCCCGGCCCCCCGCCCCTCCTACAGCGTGCTGGGCCACGCCCGGTGGGCCGCGGCCGGCCTGGCGCCGCTGCGGCCCTGGCCCGAGATGCTGCGTGACATGCTGGCAGCGACGTCCGAGGGAGGTGCCCGGTGAAGCTGACGATCGTCACCGGCCTGACGGCGCTGGCGGTGCTCGCCTTCATGGTCGAGCTGCTGCGCCGGCGGCAGCTGCAGGAGAAGTACGCCATCCTGTGGCTCCTCGTGAGCATCGTGATCGTGCCGCTGGCGTTCTTCCCGTTCATCACCGACAATCTCGCCAAGCTGCTCGGCATCGTGTCCGGCGTGAGCCTGGTGCTGTTCCTCGGCATCGTCTTCCTGCTGCTGGTGACCGTCCATCTGAGCTGGGAGGTCAGCCGGTTGGAGGAGGAGACGCGCACCCTGGCCGAGGATCTGGCACTGCTGCGCAGCGAGCTGGGCCGGCCCCGACCCGGGCAGCCGGTGCCGCAGGAGCTGCCCGCCCAGGAGGTGGTCCCGGATGATCAACGGTAAGCGCGTCCTCATCATCATCCCGGCCTGGAACGAGGCCGCCTCGATCGCCGACGTCGTGCGCGAGGTCCACGGCGAGCTGCCGACCGTCGACGTCATCGTCGTCGACGACGGCTCCTCCGACGACACCGCGGCCCGGGCCGCCGCGGCCGGCGCGATCGTCGCCAAGCTGCCGTTCAACCTGGGCGTGGGCGGCGCGATGCGCACCGGCTACCGGTATGCCCGCGACCACGGCTACGACGTGGCCATCCAGGTCGACGCGGACGGCCAGCACGACCCGCGGTACATCCCGAAACTCGTCGACGCCCTCGAGGAGCACGACCTGGTCATCGGGGCCCGCTTCGCCGGCGAGGGCGGCTACTCGGTCAAGGGCCCGCGCAAGTGGGCGATGCGGATGCTCTCGGCCGTCATCTCGCGGATCTCGCACACCCGCCTCACGGACACGACGTCGGGCCACCGGGCATGCAACCGGCGCGTGATCGAGTTCTTTGCGCACTGGTACCCGGCCGAGTACCTCGGCGACACGATCGAGGTCCTGGTCCGGCTCGCGCGCAACAACTACAAGATCACGCAGATCCCGGTCGCGATGCGCCCCCGGATGGCGGGCACGCCGAGCAACTCGCCGGTGAAGGCCACCATCTACCTGGGCCGCGCCTTCGTGATCCTGCTACTGGCGCTCATCCGCGCCTGACCGTCACCCCGCCCCGCCGCGGCCCCACCGCGGCGGGCGGCGTCAACCAGGTCCCGGCCGGATATTTCGGACATGCCGGATATGTGTCGCGAGGGTTTCACCAACGGGCGCGCAGCGGGGCCTGCGCCACGGCGCAGCGACCGGAACTCTCCGCGATCATGCACAACCCGGCACCGACACCAACGGTTTTTCATGATCACGGAGTGCTGATGTACCCCCGTGTACCACAAGTCTCCGGGATCATGGCAAACCCGTGGTGCGCCACTGCGGACAGCATGATCACGGAGACATACGTCCGGCTCGGCCGCGCAGGTCGGCGGTTGCGCCCGACGGGTGCGACATCCGCACCGGTCCGCCCTGCCGCGCCGCCCAGGGGTCGACGCCGCTGACCGCTCACGCCCCACCGGCGGCCACCGGCTCCCGGCCTGCGACGGCGCTGGACGTCAACCAGCGCAATCAAGGGCACTGGCCTCACACACCACGCCAGCGGACGTGACCCCTGAGGGCCATTGGGCGGCACGCTGGAGTTCCTGGACCACACGGTGGAACCCCCGGGCCATGGGCCACCGCCGGACCGCTGGCTGCCGGAGCTGGCGCGCTGCCGAAGCCCCCGGGCCCTGGGCCGCCGCCGCGCCGCAGGCCGGAGCTGGGGCGCGGGCTGCCAGAGGTGGGCCTGCCGAAGCCCCGCCCCCGCGCCGCGGGCCGCCGCCGCGCCGCGGGCCGCCGCCGCGCCGCGGGCCGCCGCCGCCCCCGCCGCCGCGCGTGGGCCGCCGCCGCGCGTGGGCCGCCGCCGCGCGCGGGCCGCCGCCGCGCGTGGGCCGCCGCCGCGCCGCAGCCCCGCCGCGGGCCGCCGCTGGGGCGCGGGCCGCCGGAACTGGGCGCTGCCGAAGCCACCCGCCGCGCGCGGGCCGCCGGAGCTGGGGCGCTGCCAGAGCCCTGCCGCCGGGCCCCCGCAGCCGCGCGTGGGCCGCCGGAGCTGGGGCGCTGCCGAAGCCACCCGCTGCCGGGCCGCGGGCCCGCGGGCCGCCGGAGCCGGGGGCCGCGGGCGGTGCTACTCGGCCTCGGGGGCCTCGGGCTCGTCGGGGGTTGGCTCGGCCGGGGCGGGGCCGGAGGCGTTGTCGGCCGGGGTGCTCGGCGAGGCGGGCGGCTGGGGCTTGTCCTCCAGGCCGTCCTCGACGTCCTCGGTCTTGGCCGGGGACTGCTCCTCCAGGATCGCGGTCAGCGCGAGGCCGGTGAGGCGCCGGAAGGTGCGGCCCGGGCGGTGGCGGTCCAGGACCGCGACCTCCAGCTGGTTGGCCGCCAGCTTGCGGGGCTGGCCGCCCTCGCCGCCGACGCTGCCCAGACCCTCCACGGCCAGCTTCAGGGCCTCTGCGAGCGTCTGGTCGGGCCGCAGGCGGGTTTTCACGGCGCCGGAGATGGTGTCGGACTGGCCGCCCATGGTGACGAGTCCGGGCTCGTCCTGGACGGAGCCGTCGTAGGTGATCCGGTACAGCTCGTCCTGGGCGGCGGTGGGGCCGGCCTCGGCGACGCAGATCTCCACCTCGTAGGGCTTCTGCTCCTGGGTGAAGATCGCGCCGAGGGTGCGGGCGTAGGCGTTGGCGATCTGGCGGCCGGTGACGTCGCGGCGGCCGTAGGAGTAGCCGTGGAGGTCGGCCAGGCGCACGCCGGCGGAGCGGAGGTTTTCGAACTCCGGGTAGCGGCCGACCGCGGCGAAGCCGATGCGGTCGTAGATCTCGCTGACCTTGTGCAGGGCGGTCGACAGGTTCTCGGCGACGAAGAGCACGCCGCCCTCGTAGCTGAGCACCACGACACTGCGACCACGGGCGATGCCCTTGCGCGCGTATTCCGAGCGGTCCCGCATGATCTGCTCGGGCGAGGCGTAGAACTGCATGGCCACGGTGGCGAGTTCTCCTTCTGCTGGTGGGGAGGTCTACGGTCAGACGCCGGGGTTGTCGGTGCGCTCGGCGATGATCTGCTCGGCGAGCGCGCGGGTCTCGTCGTCGGTATACCGCCGGGTGCCCTCGGCGGTGGCGGTCATCACCACCGGGAAAATGCCCCGCAGCAGGTCGGGGCCGCCGGTCGCGGTGTCGTCGTCGGCGGCGTCGTAGAGCGCCTCGATGGCGAGCTTGACGGCCTCCTCGGTGGTCACGCCCGGGCGGTAGCGCTTCTTGAGGGACGACTTGGCGAACAGCGAGCCCGAGCCGATCGAGTCGTAGCCGCGCTCCTCGTAGACGCCGCCGGCGACGTCGAAGCTGAAGATGCGCCCGGCCTTGTCGACGCTCTTGGCGTCGAGGTCGAAGCCCGCGAACAGCGGCACGACGGCGAGGCCCTGCATCGCGGCGCCGAGGTTGTTGCGGACCATGCTGGCCAGCCGGTTGGCCTTGCCCTCGAGGGAGAGCATGCTGCTCTCGATCTTCTCGTAGTGCTCCAGCTCGACCTGGAACAGCCGCATCATCTCGAGCCCGAAGCCGGCCGTGCCGGCCATGCCGACCAGCGAATACGCGTCGGCGGCGAAGACCTTCTCGATGTCGCGCTGTGCGATGAGGTTGCCCATCGTCGCGCGCCGGTCGCCGCCCATCAGGACCCCGTCGGCGCAGCTGATCGCGACGATCGTGGTGGCGTGTGCGCTCACGTCGACCGCCATTCCCGGCGGCAGCGGCCGCCGGCCCGGGAGCATCTCGGGCGCCACCGAGGAGAGGAACTCGCTGAACGACGAGGTCCCGGCGGCGTGAAACGCGGCGGGCAGGCGCCCTGAGTGGTCAAGACCCGTCGGCAACGGAGCTCCTCCTTCGTGGCAGTGATCGACTCTGGTGCGCCAACAATACGCCGCGGAACGTCCCGCAAGCGGCGCGCCACAACGCTGTGGGCGAACAAGCGCCGCCCGCCCGGCGAGCGCCGGACGGGCGGGCTGGACTTCGCCCGGTGGCCCGCGAACGCCACGCTACCGGTGCCGGGCAGCGGGCTTCACGGGACACCGCCCGGCACCGGGCCGGGCCGGCTTGTCGCGGGTGCCTCGCGCGGCCCCGCGTCGGTCAGGAACAGACGACGAGGGTTACTCGCCGCCCTTTTGCACGTATCCGCGGACGAACTCTTCGGCGTTCTCCTCGAGCACGGAGTCGATCTCGTCGAGGAGGTCGTCGACGTCCTCGCCCAGCTGCTCGACCCGCTCGGCCGTCTCCGGGTTGACCTCGGGCGCGACGGCTTCCTGCTCGTCTTCGCGCCGAGACTTGCCGGACTGGGACTGCCCGCCCGTATCCCTCGTAGCCATGCCTCATCCTCCTCGGGGGGACCACCAAACGAACCGCTGCATCGAACTTACCCGGAAGTGATCGCTTCGAGCAGATCCTTCGCACTCGGGCACTTGTCGAACAGCGCGCCGACGTGCTTCTTGGTCCCTCGCTCGGGCTCCATCATCGGCACCCGCACGAGCGACTCGCGGCCCACGTCGAAGATGACCGAGTCCCAGCTGGCCGCCACCACCTCGGCCGGGTACTTGGCCAGGCAGCGCCCGCGGAAATACGCCCGGGTGTCGTCCGGCGGCTCGACGATCGCCCGCTGGACCTCATCCTCGGAGAACAGCGTGGCCATCGAGCCGCGGGCCACCAGCCGCTGGTACAACCCCTTCTCCGGCCGGACGTCGGAATACTGCAGGTCGACGAGCTGCAGCTTGTGCGAGGACCAGCCGAGCGACTCCCGCTCCCGGTAGCCCTCCAGCAGCCGCAGCTTGGCCACCCAGTCCAGCTCGCCGGCGCACAGCATGGGGTCGCGGCCGAGCTTGTCCAGCGCGTCCTCCCACCGGTCGAGCACGTCGAGGGTGATCTCGTCGGCGTCGGCGCCCTGCCGCTCCTCGACGAAGGCGCGGGCCCGCTCGTAGAAGGCCCACTGGATGTCCAGCGCGGTGAGCCGCCGCCCATCCCGCATGCGGATGAGGTGCTTGAGCGCCGGGTCGTGACTGACCGACTTGAGCTCGGTGACCGGGTCGGCGATGCCCAGGTCACCCGCGAGCACCTTGTCCTCGATCATCGCGAGCACGAGCGAGGTCGTTCCGACTTTGAGGTACGTCGAAATCTCCGACAAGTTGGCGTCGCCGATGATCACGTGGAGCCGGCGATACTTGTCCGCGTCGGCGTGCGGCTCGTCGCGGGTGTTGATGATGGGACGCTTGAGCGTCGTCTCCAGCCCGACCTCGACCTCGAAGAAGTCGGCCCGCTGGGAGAGCTGGAACCCCGGCCCCGAGCCGTCCTGCCCGATGCCGACCCGGCCGGCGCCGCAGACGATCTGGCGGGTGACGAAGAACGGGGTGAGGTGCATGACGATGTCGGCGAACGGTGTCTGCCGGCGCATCAGGTAGTTCTCGTGGGCGCCGTAGCTGGCGCCCTTGTTGTCGGTGTTGTTCTTGTACAGGTGGATCGGCAGCGTGCCGGGAATCGTCGCGGCCCGCCGGGCGGCCTCGGCCATGACCCGCTCGCCGGCCTTGTCCCACAGCACCACGTCGCGCGGGTTGGTCACCTCGGGCGTGGAATACTCCGGGTGAGCGTGGTCGACGTAGAGCCGGGCGCCATTGGTCAGTATCACGTTGGCCAGCCCGAGATCCTCGTCGGCGAGCGCCTCCGCGGGATCGTAGAGCGCGCCCGAGTAGGTGAACCCACGCGCGTCGCGCAGCGGCGACTCCTCTTCGTAGTCCCAGCGGGCCCGCCCACCCTTGGTGAGCTCGGGCCGTGCCCCGTAGGCGTTGACCACTTGCGAGGAGGTCACCATCGGGTTCGCACCTGGCTGGCCGGGCACCGACACGCCGTACTCGACCTCGGTCCCCATCACGCGCCGCACACTCATGCCACAACCCTAGTCGTATGGACCGTCACTCGGCCCACACCGGGCGGGCCAGTTTGGGCTTCGGTGTCTCATGCTCCAGCGCTGCATGCCCGCTCGGCGGGCGTTTCTACCACGCCCGGCGGCCCCGTGTCGCGCCCGCGGGTGTAGGCGGTAAGGGTCCGCGATCATGCACGAACGGGGTCGGACACCGACGGTTTTCATGATCGTGGAGCGGTAATGTACCTATCTGTACGGTTTCTTTCCGTGATCATGTGAAACGCGCCGTTTGGGAGGTTGCGTCAGCATGATCGCGGAGACTTTTCGCCGGGGGTCTTGGCACCGCGGGCCTGGCAGGGCCAGGGCCAGCGGATGCTGGGCCCCGGCCCGGTGTCTCACGGGAGGAACGGTCCGGTGTTGCACGGACCGGAGCCATGAGCCCTTGGGGTGTCCGGAACCCCGGGCGCCCCAAACAGCGGCGGGCGGGACCTGGTGGTCGCCGCCCGCCGGAGATTTGTCGGATTTACAGGTATTGGCCGGTGTTGGTGGCGGTTTCGATGGAGCGGCCGGCCTCGGCGCCCTTGCCGCCGGAGACGAGCGTGCGGATGTAGACGATCCGCTCGCCCTTCTTGCCGGAGATGCGGGCCCAGTCGTCCGGGTTGGTGGTGTTGGGCAGGTCCTCGTTCTCGCGGAACTCGTCGACGCAGGAGTCCAGGAGGTGCTGCAGGCGCACGCCCTTCTGGCCGCTGCTGAGGAAGTCCTTGATGGCCATCTTCTTGGCGCGGTCGACGATGTTCTGGATCATGGCGCCGGAGTTGAAGTCCTTGAAGTACAGGACCTCCTTGTCGCCGTTGGCGTAGGTCACCTCGAGGAAGCGGTTCTCCTCGGTCTCGGAGTACATCCGCAGGACGACCGCGTCGATCATGGCCGCGACCGTCGCGTCCGCCGAACCGCCGTGCTCGGTGATGTCGTCACTGTGCAGCGGTACGTCGGTCAGGATGTACTTCGAGAAGATGTCCTTGGCCGCCTCGGCGTCCGGACGCTCGATCTTGATCTTCACGTCGAGCCGGCCCGGGCGCAGGATCGCCGGGTCGATCATGTCTTCCCGGTTGGACGCGCCGATGACGATGACGTTCTCCAGCCCCTCCACGCCGTCGATCTCGCTGAGCAGCTGCGGAACGATCGTGTTCTCCACGTCGGAGGAGACGCCGGAGCCGCGGGTGCGGAACACGGAGTCCATCTCGTCGAAGAACACGATGACCGGCGTACCCTCGCTGGCCTTCTCCCTGGCCCGCTGGAAGATCAGCCGGATGTGCCGCTCGGTCTCGCCGACATACTTGTTGAGCAGCTCCGGACCCTTGATGTTGAGGAAGTAGCTGGTCCGCTTCTCCTCGCCGCGCCGCTCGGCGATCTTCTTCGCCAGCGAGTTGGCCACCGCCTTGGCGATGAGGGTCTTGCCGCAGCCGGGCGGGCCGTAGAGCAGCACGCCCTTCGGCGGGCGCAGCTTGTGCTCGCGGAACAGCTCGGCGTGCAGGAACGGCAGTTCCACCGCGTCGCGGATCTGCTCGATCTGCGGAGACAGGCCGCCGATGTCGTGGTAGTCGACGTCGGGCACCTCCTCCAGGACCAGCTCCTCGACCTCGCTCTTCGGGATCCGCTCGTACGCATACGCCGAGCGGGGCTCGATCATGAGCGAGTCGCCGGCGCGCAGTGGCGCGTCGGCGAGCGTGTGTGCCAGGTGGACGATCCGTTCCTCGTCGGCGTGCGAGATGACGAGTGCCCGATCGCCGCCCTCGAGGATCTCCTTCAGCATGACGACCTCGCCGACCTGCTCGAACCCGAGCGCGTCGACGATGTTGAGGGCGTCGTTGAGCAGGACCTCCTGGCCTCGGCGCAGCTCCTCGGTCTCGATCGCCGGGGAGACCGCCACGCGCAGTTTGCGCCCGCCGGTGAACACGTCGACGGTGCCGTCGTCGTGGCGGGCGAGGAAGATGCCGTAGCCGCTCGGCGGCTGTGCCAGGCGGTCGACCTCCTCCTTCAGCGTCACGATCTGGGCTCGGGCCTCCTTGAGGGTGGCCACGAGCCGCTCGTTGTTTTCGGTCAGCCGGGCAATCTGCGCCTGCGCTGCGGCGAGCCGCTCCTCGAGCTGTCGCACGTGTCGCGGTGTCTCCGTCAGCTTGCGCCGCACCAGGGCGAGTTCCTCCTGAAGAAACGCGACCTGCGTGGAGAGATCGTGGGCGTCCTTCTCCCATCGTGCGGCGCGCGTCTCCGCGTCGTCGCTGCGTGCCACGTCCCACCTCCCCGGGGGCTTTGAACGTTGTGCTCTAACACTAACTGCTGATCGCCGGTTCGGGCCCCCTCGAACACGTGCGCCACAGGGTGTTTACAAAACCGGCGAGCTCAAAGGGCCCTATCCAGTACCCTTTCCGGTCTCCTGCGGCGTGTGTCACGGCCCCCTGCATGGTTGCGGGCCTGTCGGGTAGCGTCATGGATGTGAGCGTCGAGACTACCGAGGACACCCTGCAGGTCTGGGTCGACCAGGACCTGTGCACCGGCGATGGCCTGTGTGTGCAGTATGCCCCGGAGGTCTTCGAGTTCGACGTCGACGGCCTCGCCTATGTCAAAGGCCCCGGCGGCGAGTTGCTGCTGGCGCCCGGCAGCCGGGTTGACGTGCCCTCCCACCTGCGGCTCGAGGTCATCGACGCGGCGAAGGAGTGCCCCGGCGAGTGTATCCACGTGCGCCGCCAGCGCGACGACGCGCCGGTCGCCGGGCCCGGCGCCGAGGATTGATCCCACGTCCTACAACTAGAGCATGGGCTTGCCGACCAGGGAGCTCACCAGCCGGGCGAACTCCTCCAGCCGGGCGATCTGGCCCGCCCCGCCGTCGTCGAGCGTCTTGCCGAAGCGCAGGGCGTCGTGCCGGATCACCGAACCGGCCTCCTCGGCCGCCACGTTGGCCTCGTCCAGCGACGTGAGCAGCAGATATACGTCGACGCTGTCGACCCGGTGGGTGCCGTTGGGGTTGCGGCTGATCCGGCGCCGGCAGCCGACCTCGGTCACCGCCGAGAGCGCGACCACCCGCAGCGACGAGGTCATCGAGCCCGGCGGCGCCTCCTCCGGCGGGATGTCCTCGCCGTGCCAGAGGATCAGCCGCGTGCCGTCGCAGACGACGACCTCCTGCCACACGCCGTTGACGTCGTTGACGAACCGTTCGAGGGTGAAACCCAGCACACTCTGACCTCGGAGTACCCCTGCCATGGCATCGAGCGCGATGTCCGGATCGCGCAGGTATGCCCGGGCCGCCGACTCGAGGTCCGGGTACGGCGACCAGTCCGGAAAGACCGCGGGTAGGTCACTGAAGCTCGGTCGGCTCATGGCCTTCGGCCTCCTCGTCTGCCCGAGCGGCCGCGGCGGCCGCCAACCGCCGTGCCGCGTACGCCTCGGCCCCCTTGCTCGGCTTGCGCCGGCGTGGCGGCGCGGTCACCCCCGGAGCGAGCTTCCGGGCGCTGACCAGGAACGCCGTGTGCGCGATCATGCGGTGGTCCGGCCGCACGGCCAGGCCTTCGGCATGCCAGTCGCGCACGAGACTCTCCCACGCTCGAGGTTCCGTGTACCCACCATCCTCGCGCAAGGCCTCCACCAACTCCGACAATTGCGGCGTAGTCGCCACATAGCCGATGAAGACCCCGCCGGGGATCAGGGCGCGCGAGACGAGCGGGAGGATCTCCCACGGGGTCAGCATGTCCAGAATGATCCGATCAAACCCGACATCTTCACATCCTGCCACGTCACCGACCCGCAAGGTCCACCCGGGCATGGGGCCGCCGAAGAACGCCTCCACGTTGCGCCGGGCGATCTCGGCGAAGTCCGCGCGCTGCTCGTATGACGTCACCGAACCGTGCGGGCCGACCGCGCGCAGCAGCGAGCAGGTCAGCGCCCCGGAGCCGGCCCCGGCCTCGAGCACCCGCGCGCCGGGGAAGATGTCCCCCATCGCCACGATCTGGGCGGCGTCCTTCGGGTAGATGACCTGGGCGCCGCGGGGCATGGACAGCACGTAGTCACTCAGCAGCGGGCGCAGCGCCAGGTAGGCGGTGCCGCCGGTGGAGGTGACCACGCTGCCGTCCGGCGCGCCGATGAGCTCGTCGTGGGCCAGCCGGCCACGGTGGGTGTGGAACTCCTTGCCCGCCTCCAGCACGATGGTGTGCATCCGCCCCTTCGGGTCGGTGAGCTGGACCCGGTCGCCCGGGCGGAAGGGACCGCGCCGCACGGCGGACGGGGTCTGGACGGGGCTTTCCACGGTCACGTGCTGTTCCTCCGGACGGTCGGCCTGCGCGGCCGCCGGGAGGGGGCCACCAGGGAGACGAGCTCGGCGCCGCGCAGGACGCCGTGGACATCCTCCCCGGTGACCACCAGGTAGTCGCCGCCCGGGTCGTCCCTGATCGCCATCAGCAGGTCGGTGCCGCGCAGGTCGCCGGCGAGCACGTGATCACGGTCGATGCGCCGGGTCACGTCGCCGATCGGCACCCAGGGCCGCCGCTCGGCGGGCACCGCCCGGGCCGAGGCGCCGTGCACGAAGCCGATCAGGCTGCCGCCCCGGTCGACGACGGCCACCACCGGCTGGCGCTCCTCGCCGCCGGCCGCCGCGATCCGGTCCGCCTCCGACAGCGGTGTGTCGGCGGTCACCGCGACCACCGGCCGGGCCAGCTCGCGGGCGCTGAACGGGGGCAGGTTGGCCGCCGCCCGGGCGTGGCGGATCGACTGGCTCGCGCCGACCCACATCGTGATGGCGACGAGCAGGGTGAACAGCACGCCGAAGTACCCGTGGACGATCCCGGACCGGGCCAGCGCCAGCGCGGCGAGCGCGGTCCCGACGGCCAGCAGCCGCCCCGCCCACCCGGCGACCAGCCGCCCGGTGTTGGCATCGCCGCTGAGCTTCCACACCAGCGCCTGCAGCGCCCGGCCGCCGTCCAGCGGCAGCCCCGGCAGCGCGTTGAACACGGCGACCACGATGTTGGACAGCGCGAGCTGGAAGGCGAACGTCGCCGCGATGCCGCCGGGCGGCAGCACGGCCGAGGCGCCGGCCGCGGCCAGGCCGATCACCAGCGACACCACCGGCCCGGACAGCGACACGAACAGCTCGACGCCGGGGCTCGGCGCCTCGCGCTCCATCTCGGTGTACCCACCGAGCATCTCCAGCGTGATGCCGCGCACACCGATGCCGCTGCGCCGGCTGGTCACCGCGTGGCCGAGCTCGTGCAGCAGCACCGAGACGAGCAGGCAGACGACGAACCCGAACCCGATGGCGAGCCCGGTGGTCACGTCCAGCGCCGCCGACCGGCTCGACAGGAACTGGCCATACGTCAGCGTGATCAGGGCGGCCAGCAGCAGCCAGGAGGGCGCCAGGTAGATCGGGACGCCGGCGAGCCGGCCCAGGGGGATGCCCGCCCCGCGCTCCCGGGGCCGCTGGCGGGTGGCCTGGGACGGCGGCGCCGATGCCGTGCGGTAGTCGTCCATCGTCACCGATGCTACGGGTTTTTTGTCGTACCCCCCGTCTAACCTCATCCCCATGACGGTGCCCGCAACCTCCACCCTCCCCACCCTGTCGCCGTCGCGCGCCGCGGACTTCAAGACCTGCCCCCTGCTCTACCGCTTCCGCACCATCGACCGCCTGCCCGAGCGCGCGACCCCCGACCAGGCCCGCGGCACCCTCGTCCACGCCGTGCTCGAGGCCCTCTTCGACGCCCCGGCCGGCGAGCGCACCCCGCAGCGCGCCGCCGCCCTGGTCGCCCCCCAGTGGCAGCGCCTGCTGGAGCAGGAGCCGGAGCTGGCCGCGATCTTCGACGGCAGCCCGCTGACCCCCGAGGAGTTCCAGGCCGGCGCGGCGGAGCTGCTCTCGGGCTACTTCACCGTCGAGGACCCCAACCGGCTGGAGCCGGCCGAGCGGGAGACCTACGTCGAGGCCGAGGTCGACGGCCGCCTGGTGATCCGGGGCATCATCGACCGCCTCGACGTGTCCCCGGCCGGCGAGCTGCGGGTGGTCGACTACAAGACCGGCGGCGCACCGCGGGAGGCGTTCGAGGCCCGCGCCATGTTCCAGCTGAAGTTCTACGCCCTGGTGCTGTGGCGGACACGCGGCGTGGTGCCCCGGGTGCTGCGCCTGATGTATCTGCGGGACCAGGAGGTCTGTGACTTTGCCCCGGACGCGGAGGATCTGACCCGATTCGAGCGGACGCTGCTGGCCCTGTGGGAGGCGATCGAGCTCGCCACGCAGACCCGCGACTTCCGCGCCAAGCCGAGCCGCTTGTGCGGATGGTGCGCCCACCAGGCACTGTGCCCCGCCTACGGCGGCACCCCACCGCCATTCCCGGTCGCCGCCGCCGAGCTGGACGAGCTGGTGGTGGAGCGCGACTAGCCACTTTGCCGAAACCTTCCGGGCCGGGGCCGGGGGCCGGGGCGGGCGGGAGCTGCCTGGACGCGGGGTTCGACGTTGGTGCTGGCCGCGGGTCGGGCGCCCGGTTCGACGGGGCTTGGGCGCGAGGTCCGAGCCGCGTGACGCCGCTACGGTCGGGCGCCGGGTTAAGGCGGATGGCTCCGGTTCGCGCAACACCGGACCGTTCCTCCCGTGAGACACCGGGCCGGGGCCCAGCATCCGCTGGCCCTGGCCCTGCCGGGTCCGCGGCGCCAAGGTCTTCGGCGTGTCCACGATGCGCGCATTCCGCGATGTGGACGACCTTCGATCGACCCGGCGCCGGCCCGGGCTGAGGCTGGAGCCGGGCTGAGGCCCGCGACGAGCTAAAGCCAGCGACTGATGTCGCCGAGCGGGCGCCCGCAGCCGGTGACCGTGCGACGGCTAAGGCCGGTGACGAGCAGAGGCCGGTGACGGCGCGCCCATAAGTCTCCGTGATCATGCAGGACCAGTCGCCCATACCATGCGTTTCTCATGATCACGGAATGAAAGTGTACACATAGGTACATTAAGTCTCCGGGATCATGGCAAACCGGTGGTGTCGGACCGGCCTCATGCATGATCGCGGAGACTTACGGCCGGACCGCGCCCGGCAGCGGTTGGAGATCGAGTCCACGGCCGAGCGGAGCAGAACCCGGGGCCGCGGAGAGCGGCCCGGCACCCGGCGCGGCGGGCACCTCGCCCCGCCTCGCGCCGCGTCACCTGGCGCGCCACGCCTGGCGCCCCGCCTCGCCCCGCCTCGCGCCCCGCCCCTCCGCGCGCCGCGTCGCCCCGCCTCGCGCCTCGCCCCGCCCCGCGCCGCGCCTCGCGCCCCGCCCCGCCTGGCGCCGCGTCACCTGCCGCGCCACGCCTGGCGCCCCGCCTCGCCGGGCGCCCCGCCCCTCCGCGCGCCGCGTCGCCCCCGCCTCACGCCTCGCGCCCCGCCTGGCGCCGCGTCACCTGCCGCGCCACGCCTGGCGCCCCGCCCCTCCGCGCGCCGCGTCGCCCCGCCTCGCGCCTCGCCCCGCGCCGCCCCGCGCCTCGCCCCGCGCCGCCCCGCGCCTCGCCCCGCGCCCCGCCCCGCCCCGCGCCCCGCGCCGCCCCGCGCCGCCCCGCGCCGCCCCGCGCCGCCCCGCGCCGCCCCGCGCCGCCCCGCGCCGCCCCGCGCCGCCCCGGCCCCACCCCGCTCCGGGCGTCGCGCCGCGCCGCGGCTCGTGGCGCCGGGCCGCACCACTCCGCTCCGCGGGCCGCCTTGGTCCGGCTCGCCCCCGCCGCGGGGTGGGCGGGTCGTTCTTGGGGTGAAGGGGGTCATCCCTGAGGAGGAGGGCGGGTCGGGCGCGGCGATGAACGGGGCGGGTCGGGCAGCCGATACCGTCGAAGCGTGGCGGCAGGCAGCGAGCGGGTCGGGCGGCGGTGGCATCAGTGGCGGCCGCTGGCCCAGGATGCCGTGTTCGCCGTCGGGCTGATGGTGTTCATGGCGCTGGTCGAGGTGGTTGGACAGCGGGCGCTGGGGATTCGGGATCTGCCGCTGCAGCTGGTGTACGACTCGATCGGGCTCGTGGCGGTGGCGCTGCGCCGGCAGTGGTTGTGGGCCGGGGTCGGGTGGACGGCGGTGCACGGGCTCGTGCCGTTCGCCGCCGGGGTGTCGCTGGTGCAGGGCGGGCTCGGGCTCGTGGTCATGACCTATACGGCGGCCGCGCACCTGCCGGTTCGGCGGGCGGTCGGGGCGGCGGTGCTCATGTGGGTGCCGGGGATGGTGCTCGGGTCGCTGCTCGGACGGGCCGATGAGGCGTTGTTCTACCCGGACACGCAGGTGTTTCTGGCGTTCAACGCGATGAGTGCGCTGGTCTGCTTCACGGTCGGGCGGACGGTGGCGACGCGGCGGGCGTACATCGCGGCGCTGGAGGATCGGGCCCGGACCGCCGAGACCAGCCAGCGGGCGCTGACCGAGAAAGCGGTGGCCGAGGAGCGGCGGCGGATCGCGCGGGAGCTGCATGACGTGGTGGCGCACCACGTCAGCGTCATGGGGGTGCTGGCCACCGGGTCGCGGCGGATGCTCAAGCGGGACCCGGACGCGGCCGACGAGGCCCTCGCCACGATCGAGGAGACCGGGCGGACGGCGCTGCGGGAGATGCGGCGGATGCTCAGTGTGCTGCGGACCGAGGCCGAGCCGGCCGGGGAGCTGGCGCCGCAGCCGGGGCTGGCGGGGATCGAGGGGCTGGTCGAGCAGATCCGCGAGGCGGGACTGCCGGCGGTCCTGCGGGTGGACGGCGAGCCGGGGCCGCTGGAGCCGGGCGTGTCGCTGACGCTGTACCGGATCGTGCAGGAGGCGCTCACCAACGCCCTCAAGCATGCCGGGGCGGCGACCGTCGACGTCCACCTGGTGTTCGGGCGGGCGGACGTCACCGTGGAGATCTGCGACACCGGGCGGGGGCCGCAGCTGGGCACCGCGGCGGTCGGGCACGGGCTGCTGGGGATGCGGGAGCGGGTGATGCTCTTCGGCGGGACCCTGCGCACCGGGCCGCGGCCCGGCGGCGGATACCGTGTGCACGCGAGGATCCCCATCGAGGCGCCGGCAGAGAGGCAGTTGGCGAGTTGACCGACGCGCTGCGCCCGGGCTCGGGTCCCGGCTCCCAACCGGGCGACGACCGCAATACCGCGGCGCGCCCGGGCTCACAACCGGCCGAGGACCGCAGCACCGCGGCGCGGCCGGGCTCACAGCCGGGCGAGGGCCGCGACGGTGCGCTGCGGGGCGAGGACCGGGCCGGTGCGGCGCGGCCGATCCGGCTGCTGCTCGCCGACGACCAGCCGCTGCTGCGTACCGGGTTCCGGATGGTGCTCGGTGGCGAGCCCGATCTCGACATCGTGGCCGAGGCCGGTGACGGGGTGGAGGCCGTGGAGCTGGCCCGGCGGCTGCTGCCGGACGTGGTGCTCATGGACATCCGGATGCCGCGGATGGACGGCGTGGCCGCCACGAAGATCATTGTGGACGCGAAGCTGCCGGTGCGGGTGCTGATCCTGACCACGTTCGACCTGGACGAGTACGTCGTCGGTGCGCTGCGGGCCGGGGCCAGCGGGTTCCTGGCCAAGGACGTGCCGGCCGACGACCTAGTCATCGCGATCCGCACGGTGGCGGCCGGCGAGGCGGTGGTCGCGCCGCGGATCCTCAAGCGGCTGCTGGACAAGTTCGCCGTCGCGCTGCCCGACCCGGACGCGGCGCCGCCGCGGGACCTGCGGGTGCTCACCGACCGGGAGCGGGAGGTGCTGGTGCAGCTGGCCCGGGGGCTGTCCAACGCCGAGATCGCGCGGGCGCTGTCGGTGAGCGAGACGACGGTCAAGACGCACGTGGGTCACGTGCTGACCAAGCTCGGTCTCCGCGACCGGGTGCAGGCCGTCGTCCTCGCGTACGAGACCGGACTGGTCCGCCCCGGGTCGTGACGTCCTCCTCGGGAACGACGGCCGGGGTGACGGCGCGCCTTAGCGTGAAGTGGACGACATAGGCGTACCACTTCGAGGGGGAGCTGAGCGTGACCACGACTGTCACGACCGGGGACGGCGCGGCCGCCGCCCGCGCGGTTGACGTGTGGAAGGTGTACGGCAGCGGCGAGGCCCAGGTCATCGCGCTGCACGGGGTGAGCGTCGAGCTCGAGCGGGGGCACTTCACCGCGATCATGGGGCCGTCCGGCTCGGGCAAGTCGACGCTGATGCACACGCTGGCGGGGCTCGACTCGGTCACCCGCGGGGAGATCTTCATCGGCGGCACCCGGCTGACCGGGATGTCGGACAAGGCGCTGACCAACCTGCGGCGGACCAAGGTCGGCTTCATCTTCCAGCAGTTCAACCTGCTGCCGACGCTGACCGCGGAGGAGAACATCCTGCTGCCGCTGTCGATCGCGGGGCGCAAGCCGGATTCGGCGTGGTACGACACCGTGATCAAGACGGTCGGGTTGGCCGACCGGCTCGGGCACCGGCCCAGCCAGCTCTCCGGCGGCCAGCAGCAGCGCGTCGCGTGCGCGCGGGCCCTGGTGTCCCGGCCCGAGGTCATCTTCGCCGACGAGCCCACCGGCAACCTCGACTCGCGCTCCGGCGCCGAGGTGCTGTCGTTCCTGCGCAACTCGGTCCGGGAGCACGGCCAGACGATCGTCATGGTCACCCACGACCCCAACGCCGCCTCCTACGCCGACCGGGTCATCTTCCTGGCCGACGGGCAGATCGTCGACGAGCTGCGCGATCCGACCGCCGAGGCGGTGCTGGACAAGCTCAAGGGCCTGGACAAGGTGCCCGGGGACGTGCCGGGCAGCCTGGCCGGCGAGGTGGCCTGACCGCCATGCTGAAGGCGACGCTGAAGAGCCTGCTGGCGCGCAAGCTGCGGCTGGCGCTGTCGACCCTGGCGGTCGTGCTGTCGGTCATGTTCGTGTCCGGCTCGCTGGTGCTCACCGACACGCTCGGGCGCACGTTCGACAACCTGTTCGCCAACATCTACACGTACACCGACGTCCAGGTCACGGCGAAGTCCCAGCTGGCACAGGCGGGTGACGGCAGCACGCCGTTCCCGGCCGCGACGGTGGACCGGGTGGCGAAGGCCGACGGCGTGGCGAAGGCGACCGGCCAGGTGTTCCTCACCGGGGCGCTGCCGATCGGCAAGAACCACAAGGTCGCGATCAACCCGACCGGGCAGCAGTTCGGCGGCAACTGGACCGGCGAGGACGAGCTGGTCCACCTCGCCGCGGGCCGCGGGCCGACCGCCGACGACGAGGTCGTGATCAACAAGGGTCTGGCCACGACGACCGGCTACACGGTCGGCGACACGATGGACATCATCACCCGCGACCAGAAACGGGCGGGCTACACGATCGTCGGGCTGATGCAGTACGCCGGCGGCCGCGACTCGATGGCGGGCGAGAGCGCGATCTTCTTCACCACGCCCAAGGCGCAGCAGGCGATGCTCGGCGCCCCGGACGAGTTCAACGTCATCGACGTCAGGGCGGCGCCCGGCGTCAGCGACGACACGCTGCGTGACAACGTCAAGGCGCAGCTGGGCGACCAGTTCGTGGTGAAGACCGGCAAGGAGCTCTCCGACGAGTCCAGCGAGGCGATCAAGGGCCTGCTGAAGTACTTCAACTACGTGCTGCTCGGCTTCGGCGCGGTGGCCCTGCTGGTGGGCGTGTTCCTGATCCTCAACACGTTCTCGATCATCGTCGCGCAGCGCACGCAGGAGCTGGCGCTGCTGCGGGCGATGGGTGCCGGGCGCGGGCAGATCATGCGGTCGGTACTGCTGGAGGCGCTCATCATCGGCGTCGTCGGCTCGGTGTTCGGCTTCCTGGTCGGTCTCGGCGTCGGGGCGGCCGGCGCGGCGGGGATGTCGAGCCTGGTCGGCGGCCTGCAGGTGGCGAGCCTCGGCGCGCCGGTCTCGGCCATCGTCGCGTCGTTCGTCATCGGCATCGGCGTGACCATGATCGCGGCGCTGTCCCCGGCGTTGAAGGCGTCCCGGGTGCCCCCGATCGCCGCGATGCGCGAGTCGGCGGCCCCGGACCGGCCGCTGACCCGGCTGACCATCGTCGGCGGGGTGATCACCGCGCTCGGGATCGGCGCGCTGAGCTGGGGCCTGGCCGGCGCCGGCGGGTCGACGCTGGCGCTGGTCTTCGGCGGCGTGCTGGGCGTGCTCGTCGGCGTGGCGCTGCTCACCCCGATGCTCGGCCGGCCGCTGGTGGCGGCGCTGGGCTCGGCGTTCTCCTGGTTCGTCTCGGGCAAGCTGGGCAAGCGCAACTCGGCCCGTAACCCGCGGCGTACCGCGATCACGGCCGGCGCGGTGATGGTCGGCATCGCCATCGTCACCGCGATCAGCACGATCTTCACCTCGCTGTCCGCGGCGCTGGGCGCCACGATCGACGAGGGCCTGCAGGCCGACATCATCGTCTTCGGCCAGCAGACCTCCCAGCTGCCGCCGACGATCAGCGCCGACGAGGTGCGGCGGATCGCGGCCCTGCCCGACGCGCAGACGGTGGCGTCGGTGACCGCCGACATTGTCCAGGTCAACGGCAAGACGGCCTACATCAGCTCGTACGCGGACCCGGCGGCCGCCGCGACGGTGCTCAAGCGCACCGTCACGGCCGGCCGGATCGACCGGATCGACAGCGGCGAGTTCGTGGTGGACCAGAAGACCGCCGAGGACGACAACTACCACCTCGGCGACACGATCACGGTGACGTTCGCGAAGGGGCCGCAGAAGACGCTGAAGCTGGTCGGGATCTCCGGCCGGTCGGCGGTGGCCTCCGGGATCGTGGTCAGCTACGCCGACGCGCAGCAGGGCTTCAACTTCCCGCAGGCGTGGGACGTGTTCGTCGATGTGCGCGACGGCGCCTCGGTGAGCGCGACCAAGGACGCGGTGAACGACGTGATCAAGGACAATCCGCAGGTCACGGCATACACCAAGGACGAGTACGTGCACAACAGCCAGCTCCAGTTCGACGTGGTGCTCGGCATCGTGCAGGTGCTGCTGCTGGTGGCGCTGGCCATCTCGGTGCTCGGCGTGATCAACACCCTGCTGCTGTCGGTCATCGAGCGGACCCGGGAGCTGGGCATGCTGCGGGCGGTCGGGCTGCGACGGGGGCAGACCTGGCTGATGGTGACCACGGAGTCGATCGTGATCACGGTGTTCGGCACGGTGCTCGGCCTGGCCGTCGGCGCCGCGCTGGGGGCCGCGATCGTCACCGCGCTGAAGGACGTGCTCGGCTTCGGCTCGGTCACCCTGCCGTGGGTGCTGATGGTGGTGTACTTCATCGCGGCGGTCATCGTCGGCGCCGTCGCCGGGTTCATCCCGTCGCTGCGGGCGGTGCGGCTCAACGTGCTGCGCGCCATCGCCTACGAGTAGGACCCCGAGCGGCCCGGGCCGCGGCCGCCTGCGGCGGTCGCGGCCCGGCTCGGGGAAGACCCTGAGTGCGGATCCGGGACGCTCCCCCAGCACAATATCCGTGCCGGGTACCCCCGCGGGCTGACGTTTCGGCGTCGTTCCGGCCCGACGATGAGGACACATCGTTCACCAGGGGGAATGAGAATCATGACTGCATCGGTTGCGACGCGCACCGAGGTGGCCGCGCGGGCGGTCGACGTGTGGAAGGTCTACGGCTCGGGCGAGGCGCAGGTCAACGCGCTCGCCGGGGTGTCGGTGGAGCTGGAGAAGGGCCGCTTCACCGCGATCATGGGCCCGTCGGGCTCCGGCAAGTCCACGCTCATGCACTGCCTCGCCGGGCTCGACGCCGTGACGCGGGGCGAGGTCTTCGTCGGCGACACCCAGATCACCAACCTGTCCGACCGGGGGCTGACCAACCTGCGCCGCAACAAGGTCGGCTTCATCTTCCAGCAGTTCAACCTGCTGCCGACGCTGACCGCGGAGGAGAACATCCTGCTGCCGCTGTCGATCGGCGGGCGCAAGGCGGATCCCGCGTGGTACCAGACGGTGATCGACACCGTCGGGTTGCGCGACCGGCTCCAGCACCGGCCCAGCCAGCTCTCCGGCGGCCAGCAGCAGCGCGTCGCGTGCGCGCGGGCCCTGGTGTCCCGGCCCGAGGTCGTCTTCGCCGACGAGCCCACCGGCAACCTCGACTCGCGCTCCGGCGCCGAGGTGCTGTCGTTCCTGCGCAACTCGGTCCGCGACTTCGGCCAGACCATCGTCATGGTCACCCACGACCCGAACGCCGCCTCCTACGCCGACCGCGTGGTGTTCCTCGCCGACGGCCACATCGTCGACGAGCTCTACGCGCCGACCGCCGACGCGGTCCTGGACCGGCTCAAGCGGCTCGACACGCACGGCGACAAGGCGGCCTGAGTCCGATGCTGAAGGCAACGCTCAAGAGCCTGCTGTCACGCAATCTGCGGCTGATCCTGTCCGGGCTGGCGGTCGTGCTCGGCGTGATGTTCGTGTCGGGCGCGTTCGTGCTCACCGACACCCTCAGCCGCTCCTTCGACAGCCTGTTCGCCTCCGTGTACTCCGGCATCGACGTCCAGGTGACCCACAAGCCCAAGGTCCAGGCCGACCAGATGGACGGGCCGCCGACCAGCGCCAGCATCCCGGCCTCCGTGGTCGAGCAGATCAAGGCCGTGCCCGGCGTGGCCGGCGTGACCGCGCAGGCGTCCGCCGACGGCGCCCGGGTGGTCGGCAAGAACGGCAAGGTCGTCACCACCTTCGGCCCGCCCCGGATCGGCGAGAACTGGACCGGCACCAACGACCTGCTGCAGCTGCGCGAGGGCCGCGGGCCGAGCGCCGACGACGAGATCGCGGTCAACGTCACCACCGCCAGCGACGCGGGGCTGAAGGTCGGCGACGAGGTCGGGGTGCTCACCCTGCAGCCGAAGCGCACGTTCAAGCTCGTCGGCATCTTCGGGTACAGCGGAAATCGTGACTCGCTCGGTGGCGCGCTGGAGGTGGCGTTCACCACGCCGGTCGCGCAGGAGCTGATGCTCGGCGAGCAGGACGTGTACAGCAGCATCGACGTGCACCGCCAGCCCGGCGTCACCGAGGAGCAGCTGCGCGACCGCGTCGCCGCGGCCGTCGGCGCCGACTACAAGGTGCAGACCAACGCCGAGCTGCAGGCCGCGACCAGCCAGTCCTTCAAGCAGGGCCTGGGCTTCTTCAACAACGTCCTGATCGGCTTCGCCGGCGTGGCCCTGTTCGTCGGCACGTTCCTCATCCTCAACACGTTCTCGATCATCGTGGCGCAGCGGACCCGGGAGCTCGCGCTGATGCGGGCGATGGGCGCCAGCCGCGGCCAGACGCTGGGCTCGGTGCTCACCGAGGCGGTGGCCATCGGGCTCATCGCGTCGGTGTTCGGCCTGCTGGCCGGGATCGGCGTCGGGGTACTGCTGGCCTGGGTCTTCGGCAACCTCACCGGGGTGGCGCTGGCCTCCGTCGGCGTGCCCGCCTCGGCCGTGATCAGCGCGTTCGTGGTCGGCCTGCTGGTCACCGTGGTCGCCGCGGTCATGCCGGCGCTGCGGGCCAGCCGCATCCCGCCGATCGCCGCGCTGCAGGAGGTGTCGACGCCCGACCGGCCGCTGACGAAGCTCACGGTCAGCGGCGCGGTGGTCGGCGCGGTCGGCGGCACCCTGCTGGGCCTGGGCCTGTCCGGCGCGGGCAGCGGCAACACCACCCTGTGGCTGATCCTCGGCGGCGTGCTCGTCACCTTCATCGGCGTCGCGCTGCTCACCCCGCTGCTGGCCCGCCCGGTCGTCAACCTGCTGGGCCGGCTGTTCTCCTGGTCGGTGCCGGGCAAGCTGGGCCGGCTCAACTCGGGCCGCAACCCGCGGCGCACCGCGATCACCGCGGCCGCGCTCATGGTCGGCCTGGCGCTCATCACCGGCGTCAACGTCATCCTCGCCTCGGCGAAGCAGACCCTGCAGAACCAGGCCGACACGCAGGTGACCGTCGACCTGATCATCCGCGGCGACGGCGACCAGAACGGCCCGGCGACCTTCGACCCGCAGGTGATGACCGCCGCGGCGAAGATCCCCGGGGTCAGCAGCGTGGCGAGCGAGTACTGGGAGTACGCCCAGATCGGCGACCGCCGCGACGGGGTCTCGGCGGTGCCCGACGCGGCCGCCTGGGCGTCGATGTTCAAGTTCAAGGCCGAGCAGGGCACGCTGCAGTGGACCGGCCCCGACCAGGCGGTCGTCGACCCCGACACCGCCAAGGACCTGCACCTCGCGCTGGGCCAGACGGTCGACATGCAATTCAGCCGGGGCGACCCGCACCACGTCACGATCGTCGGGATCTACACCCAGAGCGACGTCACGTCCGGCGTGGTCGTCTCGCCCGACCTGGTGAAGGACTTCCGGGTCCAGCAGCCCGCTTGGGGGTACGTCAAGGTCACCCCCGGCACGTCCGTCACCGACGTCGAGCGGCAGGTCGACACCCTGCTCAAGGACAACCCGGAGGTCTCGGTCGCCAACCGGGCCGAGTACGTCGCGGCCCAGTCGGCCCAGTTCGACCAGCTGCTCACGATGATCCAGGTGCTGCTGGCCCTGGCGATCCTCATCGCGGTCCTCGGCATCGTCAACACGCTGGCGCTGTCGGTGCTGGAGCGGACCCGGGAGCTGGGCCTGCTGCGGGCGATCGGCATGCGCCGGGCCCAGACCATGCGGATGGTCACCGTCGAGGCGGTCGTCATCTCGGTCTTCGGCGCGCTGCTCGGCCTGGGCGTGGGCGTGGGCCTGGGCGCCGCGGTGGTGCGGGCCCTGAAGAGCCAGGGCTTCACCGAGATGGCCTTCCCGTGGACCCAGATGGCCACCTACCTGCTGCTCGCCGCGCTGGTCGGGGTCGTCGCCGCGGTGCTGCCGTCGATCCGCGCGGCGCGGGTCAACGTGCTGCAGGCCATCGCGCACGACTGAACGAACGTTCCACCCCTGGGGAACGGCGGCGCCCGCGGTCCTGGTGACCGCGGGCACCCGCCGCTACCCCACCAGCTTGCGCAGGTAGTCCACGTCGACGTCGAGCAGCGATCCCACCAGGGTCACACCGTCGGGATCGAGCTCGACCTCGCACGGCACGGCGAGCACCGCACAACCGGCCGCCCGCGCGCTGCGAATCCCGTTCGGCGAGTCCTCGACCGCCACGCACTGCCCCGGCTCGGCCCCGACCAGCCGCGCCGCGGTCAGATAGGGCATCGGATGCGGCTTGGTCTCGTCCACCTCATCCCCCGCGACCACCGCGTCGAAGTTCTCCGCCCCGATGGTCAGCAGCGCCACGTCGACCAGATGCCGGCTCGTGGCCGTGACCAGCGCCAGCGGCACCCCTTCGGCCCGCAGCGCGGCGAGCAGCTCCCGCGCACCGGGCCGCCACGGCACGCCCCCCTGGAGGAACAGCTCCTTGACCCGCTCCTCCAGCCAGACGACGCTGTCGTCCATGGCCTCCCGGCTGAGCGGCAGCCCGAGGTCGGCGTGCAGGATCCGCATCGAGTCGGACATGTTGGTGCCGACCATGTCCCGCCGCGCCTGATCGGACAACGGCTGGTTGTGATGGGCGGCGAGCTCGGCCAGCCCGACCTCCCAGACCTTCTCGCTGTCCACGAGGGTCCCGTCCATATCGAAGAGCACCGCCTGCATCGCCACGCTGAGGATCCTGCCAAGCTCCGCCCCTGCCACGGCCCGCGCACAGCCCGACGTGCTGAACCTCACGGCCCCGCCGCCCGCCAGCCCAGCCACTCCACCCGGACTTTCGGTCTTGGCGACTCGGACAATCGGGCAAATACACTCAAACAGGACGTCCCAGAGCAGCCCGGCCCGGCACAACCCGGTGCGGCGCGGGCGGGCGTGGCTGGGGCGGCTGTGGTGAAGGGTCAGGCGGTCGCTTTGGCCTCGGCGACGGCGGTCAGGAAGGCGGACGGGGTCAGCGTGCCGGGGCCGGTGCGGCGGTGGGCGGCGTCCACGACCAGGCGGCGGGCCGTCTCGTTGGCCGGGGTCGGCACGCCGTGCAGGCGGCCCAGGAGCACGATCTCGCCGTTGAGGTAGTCGGCCTCGACCGCGCCGGTGGAGCGGGCCAGGCTCTGCCAGGTCGAGCCGCCGGTGCGGTGCTCGCCGGCGACGGTGCGCAGTTGCAGGATGTCGCCGCGGCGTTCGGCGTCCTCCTCGAACGAAGCGTAGGGGATGCCGGCGGCGCGCAGGACCGCCTCGCCCTCCTCGCGGAGCGGGGTCACCGCCTCGCCGAGGCCGTCGACCTGGCCGCACAGGGCTTCGACGGCATTGCCCAGGTTGAACAACAGCTTGGTGTACTTGCGGCGCATGACGTCCGGGCGCGGCTCGCTGTGGAAGCCGGCGTCGACGAGATGTCCGGAAATTTCGTGGCATGCCCCGTCGGTGCCGGTCGGGAAGCGGCCGATGTCCAGGATGCCGGGGACGGGGGCGCACTGGGCGACGACCACGCCCGGGGCGAGGTGGGCGGACGGCAGCATGACGCACACACCGTAGACGTCGGCGGAGAAGCGCAGCGCGGCGCGTTCGTTGGCCACGCCGTTCTGCAGGCAGACCACCGGTAGCCAGCGTGGGAGCTGGGGCAGTACCCCCTCCGTGTCATTGCTCTTGACGGCCAGCACGGCCACGTCGCCCGGGCGCCAGTCCACCTCGGCGGCGGAGGCGTGGGCGGGCAGGTGGTGCCGGGAGTCGCCGCCGGCCTCGCGCAGCAGCAGGCCGTCGCGGCGGATGGCTTCCAGATGCCGGCCCCGGGCGACCAGCGCCACGTCCTGCCCCGCGCCGGCCAGGCGGGCGGCCACGACCCCGCCGACCGCGCCGGCGCCCACGATCACGAATCGCACGGGACGACCGTACCGATTCCGGGCGCTGCGAGCCACATCGTGGGAAGTGGTTACTGGACTCCGGGACGGCGGGCCGTAAGGTTGCCTGCCATGCAGGTGACTCAGTCCGCGAAGCTGGCCAACGTCTGTTACGACATCCGCGGACCGGTGATGGCCGCCGCGAAGCGCATGGAGGCCGACGGCCACCACATCCTGAAGCTCAACATCGGCAACCCGGCGCCGTTCGGGTTCGAGGCGCCGGAAGAGATCCTGCAGGACGTCATCCTCAACCTGCCCGCCGCGCACGGCTACGGCGACTCCAAGGGGCTGCTGTCGGCCCGCCGGGCGGTCGTGCAGTACTACCAGCAGAAGGACGTGACCGGCGTCGACATCGAGGACGTGTACCTCGGCAACGGCGTCTCCGAGCTCATCGTCATGTCGCTGCAGGCGCTGCTCGACAACGGCGACGAGGTGCTCATCCCCTCCCCCGACTACCCGCTGTGGACGGCGTCGGTGTCGCTGTGCGGCGGGCGGGCGGTGCACTACGTGTGCGACGAGAGCAACGACTGGCTGCCCGACATCGCCGACATCGAGGCCAAGGTCACGCCCCGCACCAAGGCGATCGTCGTCATCAACCCCAACAACCCGACCGGCGCCGTGTACCACCGGGCGCTGCTGGAGCGCATCGCCGAGGTCGCCCGCCGCCACCAGCTGCTGATCTTCTCCGACGAGATCTACGACAAGATCCTCTACGACGGCGCCGAGCACACCTCGACCGCCGCGGTCGCGCCCGACCTGCTGACGATCACGTTCAACGGGCTGTCGAAGGCCTACCGGGTGGCCGGCTTCCGCACCGGCTGGATGGTCCTCGCCGGGCCCAAGCAGCACGCGTCGAGCTACATCGAGGGCCTGGACATCCTGGCCAACATGCGGCTGTGCCCCAACGTGCCCACCCAGCACGCGGTGCAGACCGCTCTGGGCGGGTACCAGAGCATCAACGACCTGATCCTGCCGGGCGGCCGCCTGCTGGAACAGCGCGACATCGCCTGGAAGATGCTCAACGACATCCCCGGCGTGTCGTGCGTCAAGCCGCAGGGCGCGCTCTACATGTTCCCCCGGCTCGATCCGGAGGTGTATCCGATCAAGGACGACCTGCGCTTCGCCCTCGACCTGCTGCAGGCGGAGAAGGTGCTGGTCGTGCAGGGCACCGGGTTCAACTGGCACCAGCCGGACCACTTCCGGATCGTGACCCTGCCGCGCGTGGCCGACCTGGAGGACGCGGTGACCCGGCTCGGCCGGTTCCTCTCCACCTACATCCAGGACTGAGCACTCGGGCGGCAGGGCCGCGAACCGGCTATTTCGCGTTGAAGTAGGACGCGTCCGGGTGGTGGACGATGATGGCGTCGGTCGACTGCTCCGGCGCCAGCTGGAACTCCTCGGACAGGGTCACGCCGATGCGGGCCGGGTCGAGCAGCGCGACCGTCTTGGCCCGGTCCTCCAGGTCGGGGCAGGCCGGGTAGCCGAAGCTGTACCGGCAGCCGCGGAACTCGGTGCGCAGCAGGCCGTCGAGGTCCTTCGGGTCCTCGTCGGCGACGGCGTGGCCGCCGGGCAGCACGAGCTCCTCGCGGACCCGGCGGTGCCAGTACTCCGCCAGAGCCTCGGTCAGCTGCACCGACAGGCCGTGAACCTCGAGGTAGTCGCGGTAGGCGTTGCCGGCGAACAGCTTGGCCGTGTAGTCCGACACCGGCTGGCCGACGGTCACCAGCTGCAGGCCGATCACGTCGAGGCGGCCCGAGTCGCGGGGCTTGAAGAAGTCGGCGATGCACAGGCGGCGGTCGCGGCGCTGGCGCGGGAACGAGAACCGCGCCCGCTCGCTGTGCGCGTTCTCGTCGAGCACGACCAGGTCGTTGCCCTCCGAGTAGCACGGGAAGTAGCCGTAGACCACCGCCGCCTCCAGGACGCGGTCGGCGGCCAGCCGGTCCATCCAGTAGCGCAGCCGCGGGCGGCCCTCGGTCTCCACCAGCTCCTCGTAGGACGGGCCCTTGCCGCCGCGGGCGCCGCGCAGGCCCCACTGGCCCAGGAACGTGGCGCGCTCGTCGAGCAGGGCCGCGTAGTCCGCCAGGGGGATGCCCTTCACGACCCGGGTGCCGAAGAACGGCGCCTCCGGGACCGGAACGCCGTGGTCGACATCGGAGCGGACCGAGGCGTCGTCGAGCGGGGGCAGGTCCTCGCGGACCTCGACGGTGCGGGCGCGGCGCTCGCGGCGGGCGGCCAGGGCCGCCTCCCGGTCCGCGTCGACGACCGGCGCGCCGCCGCGCTTGGCGGTCATCACCCGATCCATCAGGGCGAGGCCCTCGAAGGCGTCGCGGGCGTAGTGCACGTCGCCGTGGTAGAGGGCACGCAGGTCGTCCTCGACGTAGGCGCGGGTCAGCGCGGCGCCGCCGAGCAGCACCGGCCAGCGCTCCGCCACGCCGCGGGTGTTCATCTCCTCCAGGTTCTCCTTCATGATCACCGTGGACTTGACGAGCAGGCCGGACATGCCGATCGCGTCGGCCTGGCGGGTCTCGGCCGCCTCGATGATCGCCGAGATCGGCTGCTTGATGCCGATGTTGACGACCTCGTAGCCGTTGTTGGACAGGATGATGTCGACCAGGTTCTTGCCGATGTCGTGCACGTCGCCCTTGACCGTGGCCAGCACGATGCGGCCCTTGCCGGCGTCGTCGGCGGACTTCTCCATGTGCGGCTCGAGGTAGGCGACGGCGGCCTTCATCACCTCGGCCGACTGCAGCACGAACGGCAGCTGCATCTGCCCGGAACCGAACAGCTCGCCGACCGTCTTCATGCCGTCGAGCAGCACGTCGTTGATGATGGCCAGGGCCGTCAGGCCGGTCAGCGCCTCGTCGAGATCGGCCTCGAGACCGGCCCGCTCGCCGTCGATGATCCGCCGCTTGAGCCGCTCGTCGAGGGGCAGCGCGGCCAGCTCCTCGGCGCGGGACGCGCGGGCCGAGGCGACGTCGACGCCCTCGAACAGCGAGATGAACCTCTGCAGCGGGTCGTAGCCCTCGCGCCGCCGGTCGTAGACCAGGTCGAGCGCGACCTCCCGCTGCTCGTCCGGGATCCGGCTCATCGGCAGAATCTTCGAGGCGTGCACGATCGCGCTGGTCAGCCCGGCCTGCTGGCACTCGTGCAGGAAGACCGAGTTCAGCACCTGCCGCGCCGCGGGGTTGATCCCGAACGAGACGTTGGAGATGCCGAGCGTGAAGTTGATGCCCGGGTACCGCCGGGAAATCTCGCGAATCGCCCCGATCGTCTCGATGCCGTCCCGGCGCACCTCCTCCTGACCCGTGGTGATCGGGAAGGTCAGGCAGTCGACCAGGATGTCCTCGACCGCCATACCCCACTTCGTGGTCAGGTCCTCGATCAGGCGGCCCGCGACCCGCACCTTCCACTCGGCGGTGCGGGCCTGGCCCTCCTCGTCGATGGTGAGCGCGACCACCGCGGCACCGTGCTCCTTGACCAGCGGCATCATCCGGGCGAACCGGGAGCCGGGACCGTCGCCGTCCTCGAAGTTGACCGAGTTGACGATGCAGCGCCCGCCGAGCATCTCCAGACCGGCGGCGATGACCTCCGGCTCGGTCGAGTCCAGCATGATCGGCAGGGTGGAGGCGGTGGCGAACCGGCCGGCCAGCTCCCGCATGTCCTGCGCGCCGTCGCGGCCGACGTAGTCGACGTTGAGGTCGAGCATGTGCGAGCCGTCGCGGGCCTGCTGCCGGGCGATCTCCAGGCAGGTCTGGTAGTCCCCGGCGAGCATCGCCTCCCGGAACGCCTTCGAGCCGTTGGCGTTGGTCCGCTCGCCAACCATGAGCACGCTGGCGTCCTGGTGGAACGGCACATGGTGGTAGATGCTGGCCACACCGGGCTCGACCTGCGGAGCGCGGCCGACCGGCAGGTGCGTGCCGAGCTTCCGCGCGACCGCGCGGATGTGTGCCGGAGTGGTACCGCAACAGCCGCCGACCAGGGCCGCGCCGTAGTCGGCCACGAACCGCTGCAGGGCCTCGGCGAGCTCGTCCGGGGTCAGCGGATAGTAGGCCCCGTTCGCGGTGAGCTGCGGCAGGCCCGCGTTGGGCATGACCGAGACCGGCACCTTCGCGTGCTGGGAGAGATACCGCAGATGCTCGCTCATCTCGGCCGGCCCGGTGGCGCAGTTGAGCCCGATGAGGTCGATGCCCAGCGGCTCGAGCGCGGTCAGCGCGGCGCCGATCTCCGAGCCGAGCAGCATCGTGCCGGTCGTCTCGACGGTGACGTGGGTGATGACCGGCACGACCCGCCCGGCGGCGGACATGGCCCGCTGGGCGCCGATGATCGCCGCCTTGGTCTGCAGCAGGTCCTGACAGGTCTCGATGATCAGCGCGTCGGCGCCGCCGTCGATCAGGCCCGCGGCGTTGTCGAAATACGCGTCGCGCAGCGTGCCGAACGGCGCGTGGCCGAGCGTCGGCAGCTTGGTGCCGGGGCCGATCGAGCCGAGCACGAACCGCGGCCGCTCCGGCGTGCTGTGCGCGTCGGCGGCCGCCCGGGCCAGCCGGGCCCCCGCCTCGGACAGCTCCCGGATGCGCGACTCGATACCGTACTCGCCGAGGTTGCCGAGGTTGGCGCCGAAGGTGTTGGTCTCCACCGCGTCGGAGCCGGCCGCGAAATACTCCTCGTGGACGGTGCGGACCACATCGGGCCGCGTCACGTTGAGCACCTCGTTACAGCCCTCGTGCCCCTCGAAGTCGTCGAGGGTGACGTCGGCCGCCTGCAACATGGTGCCCATCGCGCCGTCGGCGAGCAGCACGCGCTCGGCGAGCGTCTTCAGTAGGTCCGGCATAACCCAAAGGCTATCGGGACGTGGTTGCCGTATCCGCCCCCGGCACGCGCGATCCTTGCCACGTATCCGTCGTGGGCGGCCCGTCGCCGCGCGGCCCCGGCGCGCCGGCGGCGGCGTCGGACAGCAGCTCCCGCTGGTTGGGCACGTCGCCGGCCGGCTGCTCCGGCGGGGCGGGCGGCGCGACCGGGGCCCCGTCCCGCGGTACCAGCCAGAAGACGACAGCCGTGAACACCAGGCCCACCCCCATGATCACCAGCGGCGTCAACGAGCCGGTCGGCGGGTGCCACTTGCCCACCAGGGGGTTGAAATAGCCCAGGCCGGCGCTCGTGGGCAGCCCCCGCTGCCAGCGCACCATCGCCCACACCAGCAGCACCAGGTGTACCGGCAACAGGAAAATGACGAACGTGCGCGCCAAGGCACGGCTCTGCCCCGCGTCGAACAGCCGCCGCTCCAGCGTCCACGCCGCCAGCAACGGCAGCCCGGCCAGCAGCGGCAACATGTACCGCCCGTTGATGATGAAACCGGTCATGTTCACCTGGCTGACCTGCAGCACGCCGGGCAGCACCACGCCGCCGGCCAGGATGACCGCATACCGCCAGCGGGTGGTCCAGTCGCCGAAGATCGCCCCCAGGAACACCAGCCCGCCCACCAGCATCGCCCACACCAGGTAGAACGGCGTCCACATGGTCACGTCGAACCAGCCGGCGACACCGATCATCCCCTCGATGTACACCCACCAGCTGTTGATGTAGATCGCCAACGCCTCGCCGAACTTGTAGTCCCACAGCCCGGGCGGCGGCGGCACCAGCTCACCGGTCTTCATGCCCACGATCCACGCCGCCGACAGCACCGCGGCCAGCGCCACGCCGGCGGTCCACAGCTTCACCCGCAGCAGCCGCCAGTACTCCCGCAGCCACCGCCAGCGCACCGGCACCGCCAGGGCGAAGAAGCCGAACGCGAACCACGCCGGCCCCGCCGAACGCAGGGTCAGCAGCAGTACCGCGCAGATGCCCAGCAACGTCACCAGCGAGCGCTTCCGCACCGGGTCCGGCGGCTCCAGCAGCAGCGGAATGCCCGCCGCGAACAGCCCGATCCCGGCCGCGATCTCCACCGAGTTGGGGTTCACCCCGCCGGCCAGGTGCGCCAGCATCGGCGTGGCCACCGCCAGCAGCGCCGCGGCCGTCAGCCCGAAGCGCGACCAGCGCAGCAGCGACACGAACGCCGAGGCCAGCAGCGCGGCACAGATCGCCGAGCTGATCAGCCGGGCCAGGACCAGCCCACCCCACCCCGGCCACCAGCGCAGCGGCGGCCCGACGACGAAGTAGTAGAGCGGGTTGTACCGTCCGGCGCTGGTGCTGACCTCCGTGATCGGCCCGCCGTGCAGCCCCGCCGCGCACTTGGCCGAAACGTTCTGCTTGGACCCGAAGCACACCGCATGCGCGTCCAGCCCGGCCGGCACCCGCTGATAGGCACCCATACCGGGTCGGCCGAACGCGTCCGGGACGACCTCCGGGCGGGCGAAGATCTGCCCCGGGTCGAGCGAGGCCACCCCGGCCGCCCGGATGGTGTGCTGGACCTCGTCGGCCGGCCCGTCGAACGGCGCAGCGAAGCACCACGCCCCGAAAATCAGGAAAAACGCCGTGAACGCCACGAGCCAGGACCTGCGTCCGTTTCGCATTCCCGGATGCTACCGAGGGATCTTGTGCCGCTTTGTACGGGGCGTAACAGATCACCCAGCGCCCGTAGCCCAGCGTATTCACCCGGATATGGTCCGTCCCCGCGCGGCCGGCAAGCCATCTCGCGACGCTGCACGTAGGCTGGGACCGTGACCGAGTTCGACGGCCTGCCCGTGTTGCGCTCCCCTGTCGCGATTGCCGCGTTCGAAGGGTGGAACGACGCTGCCGATGCGTCCACCGCCGTCGTCGAACACCTCGAGCAGGAGTGGGGCGCCGAGACCATCGCCTCGCTCGACCCCGAGGACTTCTACGACTTCCAGGTCAACCGCCCGACGGTGCTCATGTCGGACGGCGAGACCCGGCGCATCGAGTGGCCGACGACCCGCTTCGCGGTGGCCAGCCCGCCCGACGCGGAGCGCGACATCGTCCTGATCCGCGGCATCGAGCCGAGCATGCGCTGGCGCACCTTCTGCGACGAGATCCTCGAGGTCTGCCACAGCCTGGAGGTCAACCGGATCGTCCTGCTGGGCGCCCTGCTGGCCGACGTGCCCTACACCCGCCCGCTGCCGGTGTCCGGCTCGGCCCCGGCCCGCTCCACCGCCGAGACGGTCGAGCGGCTGGGCCTGATCCCGACCCGCTACGAGGGCCCGACCGGCATCGTGGGCGTGCTGCACGACGCCTGCCTGCGCGCCGACCTCGACGCCGTGTCGTTCTGGGTCCACGTGCCGCACTACGCCAACAACCCCCCGTGCCCCAAGGCGACCCTGGCCCTGCTACACAGGGTCGAGGAGATCCTCGACCTGCCCGTGCCCACCGGCGACCTGGCCAAACAGTCGGCGGAGTGGGAGGAGCGGCTCAAGCAGGCCGCCGAGCAGGACGCGGAGCTGGCCGAGTATGTGCGCGAGCTGGAGGAACGCTCCGGCGACGCCGGCCTGCAGCCGCTGACCGGCGACGAGATCGCCCAGGAGTTCGAGAAGTACCTCCGCCGCCGCGGCGGCCAGGCCGGCCCCTCCGCCACCGGCGCCTGGTAGCCGGCTCGCCCGGTATCGCGCGGCCGCTCCACTTCCGCGTTTGTCCGGGTGGGCATCCCGCCCCGCGGATGGGCACGGCGCATCGACCCGGCACGGGCCGGAGCCGCCGGCCTCCGACGCGCGTCTGGGAACGGCCGCGACTGGCGCTGTTTGTGGCATTTGTCCGTTGTTCCCACGCGTCGGCGCGGCGGGTTCTCGCGCGCCCGACGGGCTCCGGGCTGGGTTGCGCCGGTCTGAGCCGGGCCGGGGCGGGGCGGGCTGGCCCGGGCTGATCGCCGGCCTGTGGCTGCGCGATGAGCTGGGCCGGGGCTGAGCTGGGCTAGGCCGAGGCAGGCCAGGCCAGGCCAGGCCAGGCCAGACTGGGCTGGGGCGGGCTGGGCCGGGCTGGGCTGGGGCGGGCTGGGCTGGGGCGGGCCGTGCTGGGGCGGGCCGTGCTGGGGCGGGCCGTGCTGGGGCGGGCCGTGCTGGGGCGGGCGCGGGCGGGTCGAGCTGAGCTGGGACGGGCCGGACTGGGATGGGATGGGATGGGATGGGCCGGACAGCGCCGGGCTGGGCCGGGACCGCGACGGGCTCGGGCGGGCGGCGCGACCGTAAGTCTCCGTGATCATGGCCGACGTGGCGCCGTTCTGCCAGTTTCTCGTGATCACGGAGTGTCTATGTACACATAGGTACACTATGTCTCCACGATCATGGCAAACCGGTGTTTTCGGGGCGGGCGCTGCATGATCACGGAGAGAAAGCGTCGCCTGGGGCCGCAAAACGGACGGCACGAGTGAGGCCGAAGGCGTTGCGCTTGGCTTCCTAGGAGGCTAGGTTTGGCCCTATGACCATCAATCCGGGGGCGGCGGAGTTTCCGCATCGGCAGATCGGGGC
This sequence comes from Dactylosporangium sp. CA-092794, assembly GCF_050948465.1. Classification (NCBI taxonomy): domain Bacteria; kingdom Bacillati; phylum Actinomycetota; class Actinomycetes; order Micromonosporales; family Micromonosporaceae; genus Dactylosporangium; species Dactylosporangium sp. CA-092794. Next base: position 7,991,601 of record NZ_CP192044.1, read on the forward strand.
GCAACTGCGGGCGCAGATTCAGCGCGGGGACTGGGGGCCCGGGGAGCGGCTACCGTCCATTCCGGCGCTCGCGGCGCAGTTCGGCGTGGCCAAGCAGACCGTGCAGCGCACCATCGACCAGCTGCGGATCGAGGGGCTACTGATCACGAGGCCCGGGTCGGGGACTTATGTGCGCGGTACCAAGCGGCGGATGAACCGGCTCTCCCGGGGGCGCTATGGGGCGCAGCGCGGATACCACGCGGAGCTCGCCGCGCGGTACCGGCAGCATTTGATGATCGTGGCGCAGATGCCGGCGCCCGCTGACGTCGCCGAGGCGTTCGGACTGGAGGCGGGGGCGCCGCTGCTGGTGCGGCGGCATCTAGTGCGCACCGGCGACGCGCCGGTCGAGGTCGGGGCATCCTGGTTCCGGCCCAACGACGTGCGCGGGACGTCGATCGAGCGGGCCGACGTGTTCGACCGGCCGCTGTACCAGGAGGTCGAGGAAGAGCTCGGCCGCCGCTACACCAGCGCCCGGGACCAGGTGACCGCCCGGCTGCCCACCCGCGAGGAGGCAGAGTTGCTGCAGATCCGGCCCGACACGCCGGTACTGGTGCTGCTGCACGTCGCCTACGACGACGACCACAAGCCGATCGAGGTCGCCCAGGCCGCTTGGCCGGGCCCGATGACAGCGCTCACCGAGGAGTACCGCATCCCGGCGCCCCGGCCCGGGCTGCCCGACGACGAGCCAGGGCTGGCGCTGGGCTAGCCGCCCGCCCGCTCGCTTCCCTCGCAAGGCGCCCTCGTTCCGCGGCCCAAGACCGGACATCGGCGGCGGCCCGCCGCCCTGGCGACCTACGGCGCAGTAACCGTGACACTGTCACGATCCCCCACCGTGACAGTGTCAGCGTTCCCACCGTGACAGTGCCAGCAGCACGACCCCACGCCGCCCCGCCGCACCCCAAGGGTGACACTGTCATCGTCCCCACCGTGACAGTGTCACCATTCACCACCGTGACAGTGTCAGCGTCACCACCGTGACAGTGTCAGCGTTCACCACCGTGACAGTGACAGTGGCAGCGGCTGCGCCGTGGCAGTGTCGCGGTCGGCCGCCCATGCCCGGGCCGGGACAGCGGCGAACGGCCGCCGTCCCGGGCGACGGTGGTCAGGTGATGGGATCGGGGGCGGCGGCCGCGGGGGCCGGCGAGGTCGGGGCCGCGGTCAGGCGCGGGTCGCCCTCGTCGGCGAGGTAGTCCTCCGGCGTGGTGGCGTCGCCGCCGTCGGTGACGGAGGTGGCGCGCAGGATCAGGGTCAGGATTGCCGCCACGACGAGGTTGACCACCACGGAGACGAAGCCGACGTAGATGGTCTTCTTCGTGTCGAGGCCCCACTCGCTCAGCGCGAACGCCGAGCCGCCGAAGTGGGCGTGGTTCGTGGCCGGGTTGGGGATCTGGTAGAGCATCCACATTCCCAGGCCCATGCCGGCGACCCAGCCCGCGATGAGCGCGCTGCGGTGGAACCAGCGGGTGAACAGGCCCAGGCCGACGGCGGGGAGCGTCTGCAGGATGATCACGCCGCCGATGAGTTGCAGGTCGATGGAGAACTGCGGGTCGACGAAGACCACGAAGATCAGCGCCCCGAATTTTACCAGCAGGCTCATCAGCTTCGATACCGTGGCCTCCTGGGCCGGGGTGGCGTCGCGTTTGAGGTACTCCCGGTAAATGTTGCGGGTGAAGAGGTTCGCGGCGGCGATGGACATGATGGCCGCGGGGACCAGCGCGCCGATGCCGATGGCGGCGTAGGCGATGCCGGCGAACCAGTCCGGGAACAGCTTGTCGAACAGGAGTGGTACCACGGTGTTGGTGTCATTGGTGCCGCTGGGGTTCTTCAGGGGTACCACGCCCGCGGCGATGGCGGCGTAGCCGAGCAGGGCGATGAGGCCCAGCAGCAACGAGTACGCCGGCAGGGCCGACATGTTGCGCTTGATGACGTCGCGGTTCTTGCTGGCCAGCACGCCGGTGATGCTGTGCGGGTACAGGAAGAGCGCCAAGGCCGAGCCCAGTGCGAGAGTGAAGTACTGCACCTGATTGTTCGCGTTGAGCAGGATGCCGTCGGCGACCGCCGGTGTCTTGTCGAACTTCGCGTCGGCGGCGTCGAAGATCGCGCCCCAGCCGCCGAGCTTGGCCGGCAGGTAGAAGACCGCGACCAGGATGACGATGTAGATCAGCGAGTCCTTGACGAACGCGATGAGGGCCGGAGCGCGCAGGCCGCTGGAGTACGTGTACGCGGCCAGGATCGCGAAGGCGATGATGATCGGCAGGTGCCGGGCCAGGGTGCCGGAGCCGGTGACGCCCATCGTCTTGAGCACGGCCTCGATGCCGACGAGTTGCAGGGCGATGTACGGCATGGTCGCCACGATGCCGGTGATCGCGATCAGCAGTGCCAGGGTCGGCGACTGGAACCGCGCCCGCACGAAGTCGGCCGGGGTGACGAACCCGTGCCGGTGCGACACCGACCACAACCGGGCCAGCACGAGGAACACCAGCGGGTAGATGATGACGGTGTACGGCACGGCGAAGAACCCGGCGGCGCCGGAGGCGAACAGCAGCGCCGGCACGGCGACGAAGGTGTAGGCGGTGTACAGGTCGCCGCCGACGAGGAACCAGGTGATCCAGCCGCCGAAGCTGCGCCCGCCGAGGCCCCACTCGTCGAGGTGGGCCAGGGTGTCGGGCCGGCGCCAGCGGGCGGCGATGAAGCCGACCGCGCTGACAGCGGCGAAGAGCACGACGAAGATGGTGATCTCGAGTCCGTGGTCACGCCACATGGATGCTCACCGCCGCTTCGTCATCTGGTAGACCAGCGTGGTGGTGCCGACGCCGAGGATGATCATGGCCAGCTGCAGCCAGTAGAACCGCGGGAAGCCGAGGAACCGGGGGCTGTCGGCGTTGTAGATGAACGTGAGCAGCGGCACGACGATGGGGATGATCAGCAGCCAGTTCCAGGGGCTGCGGTCACCCGCCCGCCGGGTGTTCGGCTCTTCAGGACCGGTCACGGCAGACCTCTCCTTCGAAGGGGGTGTCGTCGGGACCTGGGCGGCAGGTCCCTGGTGATCGACGTAACCTGATCCCTGCCGACCGGCCGAGCCCCGCCGCCGGCGAATCGGCGAGCGGTAGAAACCAAGCGCTGAACGGGCAAGCTCCAATTCGGTGGCGCTGGCCCCCGGCCCGCGCGGCGGATCGCCACGGCCCCGGCCGGGCACCGCGGCAAGCTCGGAGCCCGGGCCCAGCGCTCGGTCTGGGCGGGCCGTGTCGGCCGGCAGGGCCTGCGGCGCGGCCACCGCGGCAAACCCGGCGGCGGTCACGGCGGCCACGTTGGTGCGCGGCCTGCGCGTCCCACACGCCGGGCCCCGCCCGTCGCGGAGCGCGGCCCAGCGACCGGAAGTCTCCGCGATCATGCGTAACTGGCACCGACACCAACGGTTTTTCTTGATCACGGAGTGTTGATGTACACCCGTGTACCACAAGTCTCCGGGATCATGAAAAACCGTGGTGCGGCCACGACGCGCATCATGATCACGGAGACATACGTCTGCCCCGGCCGCCAAACGGAGGCGCCGCCAAACGGAGGCTGGAGGGTTGCGGACCACCCGGCCGGCTACCGCCGGTTGGGCCGCGGGGCGGGACGGTGGGGGCGACAATGGGCCGATGGAGACCTGGGACGCCATCCGGGCGCGCCGCGATGTGCGGCAGTTCGCCGATCGGCCGGTACCGCCGGCAGACCTCGATCGCATCCTCGACGCGGGGCGCCGGGCGCCCTCGTCGCAGAATACTCAGCCGTGGGACTTCGTCGTGGTCACCGAGCGGGACCGGCTGGCGAAGCTGGCCACGGTCTGGCGGGGGGCCGGGCACGTGGCCGGGTCGGCGGCCACGGTGGCGCTCGTCGCGCCCGTCCCGGCGGAGGGGCGGCGCGGGCAGGTCATGTTCGACCTCGGTCAGGCCGCGATGAGCCTGCAGATCGCCGCCGCCGACCTGGGTGTGGCGTCGGGCCACTCGGCGGTCGGCGACCAGGAGCTGGCCCGGGAGGTGCTGGGCTTCCCCGAGGACCGCTTCTGCGGGTACCTCATCCCCTTGGGCTATCCGGCCGACCGGCCGCTGCGGCCGATCGAGCGGCCCGACCGGCGGGCGGCGGCGGACGTCGTACACCGCGAGCGCTGGTGAGGCGGTCCGGTCAGTCCCAGATCCCGTCGCAGCAGATGTGTTCCATGGACACCATTGCGCCGCATGCGGGCCGGGCGGCGGATCCGCCGTGCTACTCAGCGGGCTCTGAGCCGTACCTAGGTAGCTTCGCCGCCGGCCACCGTCCGACGGGTGGCCGGCGCCGAAGAGCCGGTGGGGTTAGAGCTTGATGCCGAGGAGGGCGTCGACCGCGGTGGCCATCAGGGCCGGGGCCTCGCGGTCGTCGCCGGCGTCGGCGAGGGTGGCGTCGACCCAGGCGTCGACGGCGGCGAGGGCGCCGGGGGTGTCGAGGTCGTCGGCGAGCCGCTCGCGCAGCTGGGCGAGCAGTTCGGGGCCGGACGGGCCGATGCCGGCGCGGGCCGCCGCCCGCCAGCGGATGAGTCGCTGCTGGCCGGTCTTGAGCGTGTCGTCGGTCCACTGCCGGTCGTTGCGGTAGTGGTCGGCGAGCAGGCCCAGGCGCACCGCCATCGGGTCGATGCCGTCGCCGCGCAGGCGGGAGACGAAGACCAGGTTGCCCCGGCTCTTGGACATCTTCTCGCCGTCGAGGCCGATCATGCCGGCGTGCACGTAGTGGGTGGCGAACGGGACCTTGCCGGAGAGCGCCTCGGCGTGCGCGGCGGAGCACTCGTGGTGCGGGAACAGCAGGTCGTTGCCGCCGCCCTGCACGTCGATGGTGTCGCCGAGCAGGCTCTGGGCGATGACCGCGCACTCGATGTGCCAGCCGGGGCGGCCGGGGCCGAGGTCGCCGCCGTCCCAGGCCGGCTCGCCCTCGCGCAGGCCCCGCCACAGCAGCGGGTCGAGCGGGTCGCGTTTGCCGGGCCGCTGCGGGTCGCCGCCGCGCTCCGCGGCGAGGCGGAGCATCTCGGTGCGGGACAGGTTGGACTCGCTGCCGAAGCCGGGCGCGGTGGCCACGGAGAAGTACACGTCGCCGGTGCCGTCGTCCAACGGGTACGCGTGCCCGGAGGCGAGCAGCGCCGACACCTTGCGGGCGATCTGCGGGATCGACTCGACCGCGCCGACGTAGCGCTTCGGCGGGATGATCCGCAGCGCCTCCATGTCCTCGCGGAACAGTGCCGTCTCCCGCATGGCCAGGACCACCCAGTCCTCGCCGTCGCGGGCGGCGCGCTCCAGCAGCGGGTCGTCGACGTCGGTCACGTTTTGCACGTAGTCGACCTCGTGCCCGGCGTCGCGCCAGACGCGGTTGGCCTGGTCGAAGGCGATCATGGTGGCGGCGTGGCCGAGGTGGGTGGCGTCGTACGGGGTGATGCCGCAGACATACATGGTGGCGGGCCGCCCGGCCAGCTCCACCGGGGCGATCTCCCGGCGTGCCGAGTCGAAGAGGGCGAGCGGCGCGGCGCCGGCTCCGGGGCGGGGCAGCGTGGGCAACGCCGGTGCGGTCCAGGACTCCATGACCAACAGCGTATCTGCGAGCACCGTTCGCGGGGGATGTGACGATGCCCGCCTTGTTCTTGGCACCGCGGGCCTGGCAGGGAGGGCCGCCAGGCCCGAGCGGTGTCTGACGGGAGCAACGGTCGTGCGTCGCACGGACCGGAGTCATGCATGTGATCTTTAGATCGGGGGCCAGGGGATGGCGTGGCGGTCCTCGTCGGGCTCGGGGAACTTCCGGGACTGCAGCAGGGCGCCGATGCGCACGGACACCATCGCCACCTCGGCCGGGGTCAGGTGCTGCGACAACGTCTCGGCGAGGCCGGCGGCATACTGCGCGCGCAGCTTCTCCAGCACCTCCAGGCACTCGTCCGGGATCGGCTCGCCGGCCCAGCCCCAGATGATGGTGCGCAGCTTGTCCTCGGTGTGGAAGCAGATGCCGTGGTCGACGCCGTGGACGTGGCCGTCGACGGTGTCGATCACGTGGCCGCCCTTGCGGTCGGCGTTGTTGGCGACCGCGTCGAAGACGGCGAGCCGGGCCAGGCGGGGGTCGTCGGCGTGGGCGAGCACATACGGCCGGCCGTTCTCGTCGCGGGCGGACATGATCCGCCGCCAGTTGCGGGGCACCTTGTTGGCCGGGACGAAGCCGAGCAGCAGCTCGTCGCTCTGCAGCTCGTCGTCGATCCACAGCTGGCACATGCCGGGGCCGAGCGGGCCCTCGCGCAGCACGGTGGGCGGGACGATGCCCCAGCCGGTGGCCTGGGAGAGCAGCCAGGCGGAGTACTCCCGGCCGGCGAGGGTGCCGTCGGGGAAGTCCCACAGCGGCCGCTCGCCGCTGACCGGCTTGTAGACGCACCGGGCGACGGTGTCGCCGCGGGTGATGACGGCGCGGAGGGTGGCGTTGGAGGCGTCCATGATGCGGCCCTCCAGCTCCATGGTGCCGTGGCGCAGCAGCTCGAGCGCCTCGTCCTCGGGCAGGGCCGGCACGCGGGGCTACCGGCGGTAGCCGTTGTGCCGCGGGCAGAGGTGGCCGCGGGTGTCCAGCGGCTGCCCGCACAGCGGGCAGGGCGGGCGGCCGGAGGCGACGACCCGCTTGGCCCGCTCGATGAAGGCGCGGGTGGCCGCGGGGGTGAGCCGCACCCGGAGCCGGTCGCGGTCGGCGGTGATGAGCTCGTCGTCCTCGTCCTCGTCGGCGGGCTCCTCGGTCTCGTCCTCGCCGACCGCGATGGCCTCGATGACGACCGTGGCGGTGTCGACGTCGAACTGCAGGCCGAGGGTGCCGACCCGGAACTCCTCGTCGAGCGGCGTGTCCAGGGGCTCGTTGTCGGCGGTCTCGGTGACGGTCTCCGCGGCCAGGTCCACCCCGAAGCGGCGGTGGGCCTCCTGCAGCAGCTCCTCGAGCTTCTCGGCCAGCAGGGAGACCTGCACCTTTTCCAGGGCGACGCTGATCAGCCGGCCCCCGCCGCGCGCCTGCAAGAAGAAGGTCCGCTCCCCCGGCGCACCTACGGTGCCGGCAACGAACCGCTCCGGCGGCTCGAATGCGTACACGTGGTGGCTCATGCTCAGAACTCTATCCACTCTCGGCGGCGGCTGCCGCAGCCGGGCGGCAAGATCACACAGAACCGCCCGAACCGCCTCCGACCGCGGCATCCGAGGTCGGTTCGCCCTCCGGCTGCTCCGGCGGCTGAAACCCGGACAGATCACCGCCGGTGTCGTTGAGGCGCAGGACGAACGAGCGCAGCGGCGTGTAGCGGATGACGGTGACCGAGGCCGGCTCCACCGCGATGCGCTGGAACAGGTCGAGGTGCATGCCGAGGGCGTCGGCGACGACGGCCTTGATGATGTCGCCGTGGCTGCAGGCCAGCCACACCGCCTCGGCCCCGTGCGACTGGGTGATCCTGGCGTCCCACCCGCGGATGGCGGCGATCGCCCGGGCCGACATCTCGGCCATGGACTCGCCGTCGGGGCCGGGGAACACCGCCGCGGACGGGTGCGCCTGGACCGTGGTCCACAGCGGCTCCTTGGCCAGATCCTTGAGCGGCCGGCCGGTCCAGTCGCCGTACCGGCACTCGATGATGCCCTCGTCGTCGACCACGGAGGTGACCTCGGGCAGGGCCAGGGCCAGGGTCTCCCGGCAGCGCGGCAGCGGGCTGCTGACGACGGCCGCCAGGGGCAGCTTGGCGGCGGCGAGGCGCTCGCCGACGGCGACCGCCTGGCCCCGGCCGACCTCGTCGAGGGCGACCGGCTGGTGCCCGGCGAGCACGCCGGTGGCGTTGGTGGTGGTGCGGCCGTGCCGCAGCAGCAGTACGGTCGTCACCCCTACAGGCCCGCCTTCTCCCACGCGCCGGCCAGCTGCCGGATGGTGTTGATCGAGTACTCCGCGTCGCCGAACACCAGGGTGGAGATCTCGGTCACACCAGCTTCCTGGTAGGCCTGCAGCCGCTCGGCGACCCGCTCGACCGGTCCGAGCAGCGAGGTGCGGTCGATGAACTCCAGCGGCACCGCGGCGGCCGCGTCCCGCTGGCGCTTGGCCAGGTAGAGGTCCTGGACCTCGCGGGCGGCGTCGGCGTAGCCCATGCGCACGGCGAGGGCGTTGTAGAAGTTCTGCTCCCGCGAGCCCATGCCGCCGACGTAGAGGGCGGCGTACATCCGGACGAGCTCGGCGCACATCTCGACGTCGTCGCCGAACACCACCGGTACACTCGCGGCGACCTCGAAGCCGTCGAGCGTCTTGCCGGCCTTGGCCCGCCCGGCGGCGATCGGCGCGAGCGACTCCTCGCCGAACTCGGGCGAGAAGAACACCGACAGCCAGCCGTCGGCGATCTCCCCGGCGAGCTCGAGGTTCTTCGGGCCGACCGCGGCGAGGTAGATCGGCACGTGGTCGCGGACGGGGTGCAGGATCAGCTTGAGCGCCTTGCCCGGGCCGCCGGGCAGCGGCAGCTGGTAGTGCTCGCCGTCGTACTCGACGACCTTGCGGGTCAGGGCGAGGTTGACGATGTCGATGTACTCCCGGGTGCGGGCGAGGGGCTTGGCGAAGCGCACGCCGTGCCAGCCCTCGGACACCTGCGGCCCCGACACGCCGAGGCCGAGCCGGAACCGCCCGCCGGAGAGCTTGTCGATCGTGGCGGCGGTCATGGCGGCCATGGCCGGGGTCCGGGCGGGGATCTGGAACACGGCGGAGCCGAGCTCGATGCGCTCGGTCTGCCCGGCCAGCCAGGCGAGCATCGACGGCGCGTCGGAGCCGTAGGCCTCGGCCACCCACACGCAGGAGAAGCCGAGGCGGTCGGCCTCCCGGGCGACGGCCAGGTGACCGGCGGGGTCGTTCCACGACGACAGGTATCCGAGATTCAGCGCAAGCCGCATAACCGCCTCCAGAGGTACCCCCGCGCGACCCTGCACGGGCGGCACCAGGGTAGCCCGGGGCACGCCTACCGGACGAAGGCGCCGTCCGGCCGTATCGTTCCATGCATGCAGCAGCGACCGCTCGGCCGTAGCGGGCTGGCGGTATCCCGGCTGGCCCTCGGCACCATGACCTGGGGCCGTGACACCGACGCCGACGACGCCGCGGCCCAGCTCAAGACGTTCCGCGACGCCGGCGGCACGCTGCTGGACACCGCCGACGTCTACGCCGACGGCGAGGCCGAGTCCGTCATCGGCGCGCTGGTGGGTCGCCTGGTGCCCCGCGACGAGCTGGTGATCGCCACGAAGGCGGGCCTGCGCCCGGGCATGGCGCGGCGGCGGGACGGCTCCCGCGGGCACCTCGTGCGCGCCCTGGACACGTCCCTGCAGCGGCTCGGCACCGACTACGTGGACCTGTGGCAGGTCCACGGCTACGACCCGGACACGCCGCTGGACGAGACGCTCTCGGCGATCGACACGGCGGTGAGCAGCGGCCGGGCCCGCTACGCCGGCGTGTCGAACTTCTCCGGCTGGCAGACCGCCCGGGCGGCCACCTGGCAGGGGGCGTGGCCGGGCCGGGCGCCGCTGGTGTCGACGCAGGTGGAGTACTCGCTGCTGGAGCGGGGCATCGAGCGCGAGGTCGTGCCCGCCTGCGCCGCCCTCGGCCTGGGCATCCTGCCCTGGTCACCGCTGGGCCGCGGGGTGCTGACCGGCAAGTACCGCACGGGCGTGCCGGCCGACTCGCGGGCCGCGTCGCCGCACTTCGAGCGGTTCGTGGCGCCTTACCTCGACGAGCGCTGCGCCGGGATCGTGGAGGCGGTGGCCACGGCCGCGGGCGGCCTCGGCGTGTCGCCGCTGGAGGTGGCGCTGGCCTGGGTCCGCGACCGGCCGGGCGTGGTGGCGCCGGTGCTGGGGGCGCGCACGGTCGGGCAGCTGCTCGGGGCGCTGCAGACCGAGGAGATCACGCTGCCGCGGGAGATCCGGGCCGCGCTCGACGACGTATCGGCGCCGACCTCGGGTTATCCGGAGCGCCAGACCTGACGGTACCGCCCTGGAAGGGGTGGTGCGGCGGATACGGGCGTAGCAGTATCGGGACATGGACTACGAATACGTGCCGTTGCGGTTACCGTCGAATGTCGACCGGATGACCGCCAACGCACAGCTGACGATCCAGGCCGAGTACGGCGGCTGGGAGCTGGCCCGGGTCCGGCTCTACCCGGACGGCACCCGCCAGGTCATGCTCCGCCGCCGCGTCACCAGCGAGACGCTCCCCGGCCTCAGCACGTAGCCTCCGCCATTCGCCGGCGTGCTCGCCGAACGTAACCTTGTCGATGCTTGATGCGTTGGACAGTGTGCGCGAAACTCGCCTCAACCCCCGAGGACGAGCCTCGACCCCTCCGAGGAAAGAATCGCCGTGCTGTCCGTCGCCGTTACGCTCAGCGCCGTCGCGCTCACGGTGGCCCTGGCCGGGCTGATCCCGGCCGGCGCCGCGCTCACGGTCGTGGGCCTGGCGGCCGCCGCGCGGGCCGCGGTGCTGCTCGTGCGGGTCCGCGCGGGCCGGGGACGGGTGCCGGGCTGGCACCGGCCGGTCGCCGCCGGGCTGGTGCTGAGCGGCCTGTCGACCGCCGCGGCCGGGGCCGCCGACGTGGTGGCGCCGCACGTGCTGTTCCCCGACGTGCCGCTGGCCGCCGAGCTGCCGCTGATCGGGCTGTTCTTCGTGGCCGGCACGTTCCTCGCCGGGCTGTTCCACCTGCCCGGGCAGGCCGCCACCTACGTCGGGCGGATCCGCCGCCTCATCGACGGCGTCGGGATCGGCATCCTGCTGTTCTTCGTCGCCTGGCTGCTCGTGTTCGAGGCGGCCGGGCTCAAGGGCGCCGGCCTCACCGCCGTGCTGGTGGCCAGCGTCGCCGTCGGCGCCGCGGTCGTCGGCACGCTGCGCGCCGCCCCGCTGCAGCCCGGCGCCCTGCTGCGCGGCCTCGGCGTGCTCGTCACGATCATCGCCCAGACCGCGCTGATCCTCATCCTCGACTACCACCTCGCGCCGGGCTGGCTGCTGCTGGCCGGCGTGCCGCTGGCCGCCGGGCCGCTGCTGGCCGGCCGGGTGCTGCCGGCCGGGGTCGCGGTCGAGGCGCCCGGCACCGTCACCCCGGACGGCAGCTTCGCCCGCTACCCGCTGCTCGCCCTGCCGATGGCCGGCGCGCTCGTCGCCGCCGCCTACCATCTCGTGGTCGTCGGCCACCTCGACGAGCCCTCGGCGCTGCTGGCGATCGTGGGGGTACTGCTGGTGGCGGTGCGGGAGGGGCTCGCCGTCGCCGACATCCGGCAGTACACCCGCTGGCTCGCCGAACGCGAGGCCCGCTTCCGGGCCCTGGTGGCCGGCTCCGCCGACGTGACGATGATGCTCGACGACGCCTTCGTGGTGCGGTGGCAGTCCCCCGCCGCCGCCCGCCGCCTCGGCCTCGCCGACGCCGACGTGATCGGCCGGCCGCTGCTGGACCGGGTCCATCCCGACGACGCGCACGCGGCCGGCACGGCCCTCGCGGCCGGCGCCGTGCTGGTCGAGGCCCGCATCGGCGACGGCTTCGGCATCTGGCGGGAGACCGAGTGGAGCGTCAGCGACCAGCGCGGCGACCCGTCGGTGCGGGCCGTGGTCGTGCACGTGCGCGACATCAGCCAGCGCCGCCAGCTCGAGCACGCCCTGCGGCAGGCGGCCCGCAGCGACCACCTCACCGGCCTGGCCAACCGCACCGAGCTGGGCCGGCGGCTCGGCGAGCGCACCGCCCCCGGCGTGCTCATCGTCCTCGGCCTGGACGGGCTGAGCAGCGTCAACCAGCTGCGCGGCCACGAGATCGGCGACGCCGTGCTGGTCGAGGCCGCCCGCCGGCTGCGGGCCGCGCTCGGCCCCGGCGAGGTCGCGGCCCGGCTCACCGGCGACAAGTTCGCGGTGCTCACCGCGGGCGGCGCCGTGCACGCCCAGATGACCGCGAGCCGGCTGCTCACGCTGCTGTCCGATCCGTACCCCGTGCTCGGCGTCTCCTCGCATCTGTCCGCCTCGGCCGGGCTGGCCGAGCACACCGCCGGCGGCGGCGCCGACTCCGCGCTGGCCAAGGCCGAGCTCGCCCTGCAGCGGGCCCGGCAGCTCGGCCCGGCGCAGCCGCCGCAGTGGTACGACGAGGCGACGGCCGCCCTGCTGCGCCGCCGCCTGATGATCGAGCAGGACCTGCCGGGCGCCCTCGCCCGCGGCGAGCTCGACCTGGTGTACCAGCCGGTCGTCGAGCTGCCCTCGGGCCGCGTCGCGGGCGTGGAGGCCCGCCCGCGCTGGCGCCGGTCCGGCCTGGGCCCGGTCGCCGACGCCGAGTTCCTGCCCGTCGCCGACCAGCTCGGCCTGCACCTGGAGCTGGGTGCCTGGCTGCTCAGCGCGGCCGGCCGCCAGCTCGCCGCGTGGGGCGGCGCCGGCCCGGCCGGCTCCCCGCTGTGGCTGGCGCTGCCGGTGTCCCCGGCGCTGCTCGGCCAGGGCGGCCTCGTCGACCTCGTCGGCGCGACCGGGTTCCCGGCGTCGCGGCTCGTGGTGCAGTTCGCCGTCCCCGACCCGGAGCAGCCCGGATTGATCGATCATTTGGCGGCGGTACGCACACTGGGCGCCCGGACCGCACTGGAGGGCTTCGGCGTGCAGGCGGCGTCGCTGAGCCTGCTGCGCCGGCTGCCGCTGGACCTGGTCCGGGTGGACCGGCACACGTTCGCGGGCGCCGACACGGCGGTCGTCGCGGCGGTGGTCAACCTGGCCCGCCAGCTCGGCGTCGACGTGTCCGTGGACGGCGTACGCGACGACGACGAGCTGCGGACCGTCACCGCCGCGGGCTGCCGGCTCGCGCAGGGCCCGCTGTTCTGCGGCCCGTCGGTCGCGGAGCGCTTCGAGGCCTACCTCGACACCCAGCGGGCCGGCCGCTGAGCCGGTTCAGCGGCGGGTCGCCAGCAGGAACCCGCTGCCGGTGTTGATTGCCGTCGCGACGAGGCCGGGGTGGGTCAGCACCGTCCGCGTGATGCCCGAGACGATCTCCCGGTGCTCGGCCTGCGGGTACCGGCCCGGGTCCATGTCGTCCAGCAGCAGCACGCCGCCCGCCGCGAGGGCCGCGATCGTGCGCTCGAGCCCGGACCACTTGCCGCCCGGCGCGTCGGCGAAGATCAGGTCGAAGGCGCCCAGCCCCGGCAGCAGCGCCTCGGCGTCGCCGACCTCGAAGCGCAACCACCCGGGCCAGGCACCGGCCGCCGCGACGGCCGCGGTCGCCGGGTCGAGCTCGACGGACACGGCCGTGACGTCGCCGCGCTCCCCCACGCCGTGCACGATCCAGGCCGCGCCGACCCCCGCACCGGTACCGAGCTCCAGGATCCGCCCGCCCGGCGGGACGGCGGCGCTGAGCGCGGCGAGCAGGCGCCCCGCGTCGGGCTCGCACGAGTACCCGAACCCCGCCGCGGCCGCCCGCCGCTCCGCCTCGGCCACCCCGGCCGGCCGCTGCAGCATGTCGTCCCCGTCCTTTCAGGCGAACGCGGCGGCCAGCTTCGGCAGCGACGCCCGCGTGACCTCGACCAGCTTGTCGCGCTGGTCCCGCACCTCCGCCGCCGTCCAGCCCTTGGTGTCCGTGCGGCGGGTCGCGCTCAGCCGCAGCTGCCAGATCAGGTTGCCGTCCATGGCGCCGACGATCAGCGTCAGCTCGGTCTTGGCCTGCTGCGACGTGCCCTTGTTGGTGTACACGACGGCCTTGTCGCCGATCCCGGTCAGCTCCACCGGGTCCAGGTTGTTCTGGGCCGACCCGCTCACCAGCTGCTGGTAGGTGATCGGCATCGCCGCCGGGTCGGCGCGCACGGTGACGGAAACGACGAACAGGGCGAGGATCGCGCCCTTCTGGTGTACGAGGCGGATCTGGCAGTTCGCCGTGCTGATCTGGTCGGTGAGGTTGCGGTCGGCGCGAGGCTCCTCCTCCCGCGACTCGTACAGGGCCGCGAACGGCTTCAGGTCGACCGCGGCGCAGAGGTCGTCCGGAGCCTTGGCGAAGTCGTACTTCGTCGCCGCCAGGCTCGGCGTGGCACCGCCGCCCAGGTCGCCCCCGTCGTCCTGGTTGGTGCGGATCGTCACGTACGTGGCGAACGCCCCGAACGCCAGTACCAGCGCCGCGGCGGCCGCGACCACGCCCTTCCACCGCGCCCTTGTGGGACGGTCCGGTGTTGTGGCTCGGTCCGGCGGCGGCTGGATCGGCGGCCGGGCCGTTTCCGCCGCGAGCCGGGCGGCCGGCCGCAGCGCCGGCTGGTCGGCGACCGTCGGCTCGGCCTCGGCAGGGACGGTCAGCCGCAGCGCCGCTTGTTCGGCGACCGTCGGCGCGGCCTCGGCGGGGGCGGTCAGCCGCAGCGCGCCCTCGGCCACGACCAGCTCGGGCTGCTCGGCGACGGTCGGCGCGACGCCGAGCGCGTCGTGCAGCATCGTGGCGACCAGCGGAATCCGGCTCGACCCGCCGACCAGGAACAGCCCGCCGATGTCGCCCGTCCCGACCCCGGCCTCGCGCAGCAGCGCCACGGTCATCCCGATCGTCGTCCGCAGCACGGGCCGGGCCAGCGCCTCCAGCTCCTCCCGCCCGAGCGGCACCTCCCGGCGCAGCGCCGGCACCATAATCACCGTGCCGGCCGCCCGCGACAGCATCTCCTTCGCCGAGCGCACCTCGTCCCACAGCTGCCGGCGCGAGCCCGGATCGCTCCACAGCGCGCCGTACGTCCCCTGCAGTGCCGCCACGATCGCCGCGTCGACGTCGAGCCCGCCGACGTCGTTGAGCCCGTGCGAGGCGACCTGCCGGAACCCGCCGCTCTCCCGCCGCAGCAGCGTGATGTCGCAGGTGCCGGCGCCGAGGTCGTACACCAGCAGGAAGGAACCGACGCGCAGCGCACCACCGTGCGTGGCGGTGAACGCCGCCGCGGCCGCCAGCGGCTCGGCGACGAGCTCGACGTCACCGAACCCGACCCGCCGCGCCGCCTCGACCAGCACCGCCCGCCGGGCACTGCCCCAGTCCGCGGGATGGGTGAGCACCACTTCCCGCACGGCACCGCCGACCCGCCCGGCCTCGACCGCGACCCGCCCGAGCACCGCCCCGACCAGCTCGGCGACCCCGACCTCGGCATCGGCGAGCAGCACGGCACGCTCGTCGATGCGCCGCTTGGGGTTGGGCTCGAGCCGCTCGGGCGCACTCCGCGCGAGATGCGCGGCGTCCCGCCCGGTGTGCAGCCGCCCGTCCACCCCGAGCAACACGGCCGAGGCCAACAACGGCGACCCGTCGAACAGCAGCTGCTGCACCCGCCCATCGGACCGCTGCAGCACCGCGACGGTCGTCGACGTGCCGAAGTCGATCCCCAGCCTCATGGTCGGCGAGAGTAGCGCATCCCCCCGCCGCGCCCGCCGCTCCGCCACCACCCGGAACACCGCCGCGAAGCGGCACCGGTCGAGCCGCTGGCGGGTCGGGGCGGTTGGCGGGCGGCGACCGGCGCGGAGCGGACCGTGGCGGAAAGCGGGCAGTGGCAGGCGGCGCGGGGCAGGGTCATGGCGGGCGGCAGGCGGCGCTGCGCAGGGCTGTGACAGGCAGCGCCGCGCAAGGCCGTGGCGCGCGGCGCAGAGCCGTGGCGCGCGGCGCAGAGCCGTGGCGCGCGGCGCAGAGCCGTGGCGCGCGGCGACCGGCAGGCGACGCGGGGCGGGCCGTGGCGGGATGAGCGGCGGGAGGCCGCGGCGGGAAGCGGGCCGCGACCGGCGATCACGTCGCACCGTCGGGCGCTCCACCCCGCGAGGCGCGGCGCAGCGACCGGAACTCTCCGCGATCATGCACAACCCGGCACCGACACCAACGGTTTTTCATGATCACGGAGTGCTGATGTACCCCCGTGTACCACAAGTCTCCGGGATCATGGCAAACCCGTGGTGCGCCACTGCGGACTGCATGATCACGGAGACATACGTCCGGCTCGGCCGCGCAGATCGGCGGTTGCACCCGCCGGGTGCGACGCTGGGCGCCGTTGCGAGCGCGGACGAGCAACACCCCAGAGTGCGGGCCGACAACCCGAGCGCAAGCGGGCGAACGACGCCCGGCGACGCGCTCCGGCAGCGGGCGACGGGGGGGGACGAGCCGGGGCGGCGCGGATGGCCGGGGGCGCGGACGAACAGACGGCGCAGGCCAGCAGACGGCGGCGGGACGGGCCGGCGGGCAACGCGACGCTTCGCGGGACGGGGCGCCGTGGCAGGCAGAGCCCGGCGGGCGGGAAGGCGGCGCGAGTGCCCGACCGTGGCGGGATGAGCGGCGCGGGGCCGTGGCTGGCGGCGACCGACGGGCGGCGCGAGTGCCCGACCGTGGCGGGATGAGCGGCGCGGGGCCGTGGCTGGCGGCGACCGACGGGTGGCGCGAGGCGAGGCCGTGGCGCGAGGCGGGGCCGTGGCGCGAGGCGGGGCCGTGGCGCGAGGCGGGGCCGTGGCGCGAGGCGGGGCCGTGGCGCGAGGCGGTCGACGGGGGGCGGGCCGTGGCGGGAAGCGGCGCGGAGCCGGCGGAGGTGGGTGGCGGACGGCGGGTCGGGGCGGTGCGGGACCGGCCCCGACGCGCGGCGGTTGTAGTGGGGCGAGGCGGAAGGGCGGGACGCGGGGCGTCAGCCGTCGGCCGGCGGCCGTCAGCGGCGGTCGGCGGTGTCCTGGGCTTCCTCGTCCTCCTCCTCGTCTTCGTCTTCGTCCTCGGTGAGCTCGTCGTCGAGGTCGACGAAGGCGTGCTCGTCGAGGCGGTCGACGACGCGGTCGCCGTCGGCCAGGGTGAAGGGGCCGGCGCCGTCGGTGTCCTCGTAGGTCTCGGGGTCGAGCGGGGTGTCGACCTCGGCGACGATGACGACGCCGTCGAGGGACTCGAGCTCCGGGATGTCCAGGGCGCCGAGCGAGCCGTCGCCGGCCTGCATCAGCTCCAGGACGGCCTCGCCGACCGTCTCGACGGAGGCGCTGTCGCCCTCGCCCGGGTTGGCGCGGCGGGCGGCCTCGGCGAGGCGGAGCAGGGCGGCGACGCTGGGCACGCGGTAGTCGCGGCGCTGGCGGACCGAGATGACCTGCGGGTGCGGGTCCTCGGCCTCGGTGCCGTCGACGCCGCCGATGCCGACGCCCAGCTGGCGGTCGGCCTCCTCAGGGTCGATCGCCTCCACGTCCCACGGGGTGACCTCGCCGAACTCATCGAGGAGCAGCTCGTCGTAGCTGTTGGAGGCGTTGTTGAGCTCAACGTAGGCCCGCCACACCTCGTCGTCGTCGGCCCGCCCGTTGGCGGCCTTGACCGCGGCCAGGTGCTCGCGTGCCGCCGCGATCACGCGCTCGAGCGCGGCGTCAAGCTCCGCGTGCCGGTCGGTCATGATGGGACTCCCCCTGAATCGATGAACGCTGTATTGGTCAGGACTGCTGCAGGAACCGGTCGAGAACTCGCACGCCGAACTGTAGTCCCTCCACGGGAACGCGCTCGTCAATGCCGTGGA
Organism: Dactylosporangium sp. CA-092794; assembly: GCF_050948465.1. Classification (NCBI taxonomy): domain Bacteria; kingdom Bacillati; phylum Actinomycetota; class Actinomycetes; order Micromonosporales; family Micromonosporaceae; genus Dactylosporangium; species Dactylosporangium sp. CA-092794. Next base: position 8,009,117 of record NZ_CP192044.1, read on the forward strand.
ACAACGCGCCGAAGTTCAGGTCGGCGGGCAGGCGCAGCGGCGAGAAGCCGAAGCAGCGGATGCCGAGCCGGCTGAACTGCTTGGCGTCGGTGCCGCCGCTCAACATGTACGGCACGGGGAGCGCTCCCGGGTCCTCGGCCCGCAGCGCCGCGGACATGGCCCCGACCAGCGCCCCGTCGAAGCTGGTCTCCAGCGCCGGCTGACGGTGGATGTACTCCAGCTCGATGTCCGGCCCGACGATGCGCCGCAGCTCCTCCTCGAACGCCTCGGACTGGCCGGGCAGGGTGCGGCAGTCGATGGTGGCCGAGGCGCGGCCGGGGATGACGTTGTCCTTGTACCCGGCGGCGAGCCGGGTCGGGTTGGCGGTATTGCGCAGCGTGGCGCCGATGATCATCGCGATCGGCCCGATCTTGCCGACCGCCGCCTCCGGGTCGTCGAGGTCGAACTCGATGCCGAGCACCTCGGAGACCTGCACCAGGAACTCGCGCACGGTCGGGGTGAGGATCACCGGGAACCGGTGCCGGCCGACCCGCGCGACGGCCTCCGCGAGCGCGGTGACCGCGTTGTCGTCGTTGATCATCGAGCCGTGGCCCGGCCGGCCCTTGGCGTGCAGGCGCAGCCAGTCGATGCCCTTCTCCGCGGTCTCGACGAGATAGAGGCGCTGGTCGCCCCCGACGCTCACGGAGAAGCCGCCGACCTCGCCGATGGCCTCACTCACGCCGTCGAAGTGCTCGCGGTGCCGCTCCACCAGGAACTGTGCGCCGTAGGTGCTGCCCGCCTCCTCGTCGGCGACGAAGGCGAGCACGACGTCGCGCGGGGGCTTGCGACCTTCGCGCTTCATTTGGCGTACCAAAGCGAGAACCATCGCGTCGAAGTCCTTCATGTCGACGGCACCGCGCCCCCACAGGTAGCCGTCCTTGAGCTCGCCGCCGAACGGGTCCACCGACCACTCCGCGGCCTCGGCGGGCACCACGTCGAGGTGGCCGTGGATCAGCAGCGCGTCGCGCGTCGGGTCGGCACCCTCGAACCGGGCCACGACGCTGGCCCGCCCGGGCTCGCTCTCGTAGATCTGCGGCTCCAGCCCGACCTCGGTGAGCTTCTCCGCGACATACTCGGCGGCGACCCGCTCACCGACGCTCGTGCCGAGGTCGCCGGTGTTGGTGGTGTCGATGCGCAACAGGTCGCGGCAGATGTCGATGACCTCGTCGGTGGCGTCCATGGTGAAGTCATATCAGGCGGGTGTGACAGTTTGGCGGTTGGTCCGGCGACGGCTACGGTGAGTCGTCGCCGGACCACCCTGAGATTCACCAGGCGAAGCCGGCGGCGTAGCTGATCGAGGCGAGCACGGCCTGCCCGGACGCGTTGGGGTGGAAGTAGTCCCAGGTCGAGACCTCGGACAGGGAGAACTGGTAGCCGAAGACGGCCCCGCCGTCGTACTTGCAGTTCGCGCCATAGGCGATGCAGGCGGCGGCGAGCTGCCCGTTGAAGTCGATCACGCGCTGGCGCACGCGGTCGCGGCGGGCCGAGTCGGCGGCCGAGGTCGAGGTGGGGTTGGCGAGCATCGATTGACAGATGCCGAACAACGACCACACCGTCCGCGCGGCGGCGTTCGTGCTGCCGACCTGCCAGAGCCGTTTGATGTCGGGGATGCTGATCAACAGGATCTTCGCGTTCGGCAGCCCGGACTTCAGCGTGGCCAGCGCGCCGTCCAGCGTGGAGCGGAAGGCGGCGACGCCGGTCATGGTGGACTCGGAGCTCGTGCAGGCGTCGTTGGCGCCGATCAGGATCGTGACGTACCCCGCGCCCTGACTGACGGCCGCGGCGGCCTGCCCCGGCATGTCGGCGACCGTGGCACCGGACTCGGCGTCGTTGAAGTTGTGGCCGCTGATCGCCGGGTTGACCGCCCGGATGCGCAGGTAGTGGCTGTTCACGCCGGTGTCGGTGCCGGTGCTGAACGATCGGCTCGGACAGTCGACGTACCAGCCGCAGGCGTTGAAACCGCGGGAGATCGAGTCGCCCATCGAGGCGATGGATCCGGGCGGCGGGCCCGGGGCCGCGGCGGCCGGGATGGCGGTCCCGAGCTGCGCGGCGGTGATGACGGCGGCGGTGAGCGCGGCGAGGGCGGCGGACCCCCGCCAGGTCACAGACATGGCGGCCCCTTCAATTGAAGATGGTGCATGCGATGGTACCGCCGTTTCAAGGAATGCGGACTCGGGTAACCGCGCGTCACCACTCCCACGACCGAGGAGGTCGACCCGTGAGCGCGGCCCCGCTCCCCCCGCTGCCGCCCGTGCCAGGCGTCACCGACGAAGAACTGGAACCGGCCGGCCCCAGCATGCTCGACCTGCTGCACGAGGACCACGAGCAACTCGACCGGCTGTGCGCCCGCGCGACGACGGAGCCGAAGGCGTCAGACGTCCTGGTGGCGATGCTGGCCCGCCACCTGTCGGCCGAGGAGCAATATCTTTATCCGGCGATCCATTCGGTACTGCCGGAAGGCCCGGAAATCGCCGAACGCGAACTCGCCGCCGACGCGGAGCTGCTGGTAGCGCTGCGGCGGCTGCACGCGACGCCCGCGGACCAGGCCGCGCTGCACTCGGTGACGGAACGCGTTCGAGCACACACCAGGCGCACGGACGGCGAAGTTTTTCCGGCCCTGCGCGAGCGATGCACCGATACTGAGCTGGTACGGCTGGGCAACCGGGTGGAGATCGCCCGCTCGGCGGCCCCCACCAGGCCACATCCCGGCACTCCGTCCACCCCGCCGCTGAACAAGGTCGTCGACCCGGCGATCGGCGTGGTGGACAAGGTGATGGACGCGCTTTCCCGGCGTACCACGTGGGAAGAGGACTTGTAAGCCGGCGAACGTTTATCGATCGGTCCACAGCGGTATCAAACAGGCATGGCAACCATCCTGTGGATCATCGCGGTGCTGATCGGCATCGCCGGTGTCGTCGCACTCCTGCGCCGGCAAATCTTGTGGGGCATCATCCTCATCGTCGTGGCACTGCTGATCGGCCCGGGTGGCGTCAGCATCTTCAACGTCTAGGGCACCGCCACCCTCGACGCTACGAACCCCGGGCCGGCCGGCTCCCCCTCCGGCCGCCCGCGGCACAAGGCCCCCGGCGCCCCTCGCGCCGGGGGCCGCCGCGTGTCTCACCCCCGATTCGTCAAGATCTCGGGGAACCGTGTAATGTGTCGCAGGGCCGTTGGAGCGGGGTGAGAACCACCGCGTACAATGGTTCAGCCAGTCGAAGTGGCGGAATGGCAGACGCGCTAGCTTGAGGTGCTAGTGCCCGTTAAGGGCGTGGGGGTTCAAGTCCCCCCTTCGACACCAATGTGTTGCATACCTGCACCACTTGAGTGCTTCCTGGTCGAGCACGCTTGAGCACCGTTTCGTAGCATCCCTGCTTCCTGACGCCCGTCTATTCGGTCGGGTGGTGGCAGCATGGCTGCGCTGACCATCGCCCCGATCGTCCCGCCCAGCGCGCTGGCCGCCGCTGGGCCGGAGGGGCCGCGAGGGCTGCCCCGGCGGCCGCTGCCCCTGGCACCGGTCCCCTCGCCGCACACCAGCCCGATGCGGTATGGGCTGGCCACGCTCGACAACCGCGGCCGTGTCGCGGACGGCGCCCTCGTCCGGGCCATGGGGTGGGCGCCGGGCACCCGGGTCCACATCCGCGAGCAGTCCGGGCTGGTCCTGGTCACCGCCGACGCCCAGGGCGTGTTCAGCATCAGCCGCCAGGGATACGTCCAGCTCCCGGCCACGGTGCGGCACTGGTGCCGGCTCACCATCGGCGAACGGCTACTGCTCAGCGCCGACCCCGCGAGAAAGCTGCTGGTCGTCCACCCGCCCGAGGCGCTCGACGCCATGGTGGCCCACCTGCACGCGCTGCGCATCGGGCAGGACGAATCATGACCGCCGTCCCGCACGCACCGGCCGGCCAGGCAGAGCTCGAAGCGGCTCGGCTGCTGCTGGCCCGGCTCGGCGTCACGCCCGCCGACCTGCTGCAACTGACCCCAGCCCGGGCGGCGGCGCCGACGTTCGCCGAGTATGTCCCGATCGTGGCCGCGGCGGTCAGCGACGGCACCCGCCGGGCGTACACCAGCTACTGGAACCGAGTCCTGGAGCAGTGGGCCGACCGCCGGCTGGACGACGTACGGCCGTCCGACATCGAACGGCTCGTCGAACACGTCAAAGCCCACGTGGTCGTCCGCAGCAACGCCCGCGGCGGACGCAGCGCCGCCGAAAACACCATCACCGCGCTGCGCTGCCTGTACCGCCGCGCCGTCGCCGACGGATACCTCACCGAGGCGGAAAACCCAGCGGCCAAAGTCGCCAAACCAAAGCGGCTGCCCAGCACCCGCCGGGCTGTGCCGGACACACGGCTTGCGGAGATCAACCAGGTCGCGGCCAGCACCGGCGACGACCCGGTCCTGGACAGCCTCCTCCTGCGGCTGCACACGGAAACCGCCTGCCGCCGCGGCGGCGCGCTCGCGCTGCAACCCGCCGACCTCGACGAGGAGCAGTGCCTGATCAGGCTGCACGAGAAGGGCGACACGGTACGGTGGCAGCCCGTCTCACCGACCCTCATGCGACACCTGCGCCAGCACGCCGACGAACGCCACGCACCACCAGACGGTCAACTGCTGCGGTACCGCAACGGCCAGCCGATCACCCACCGCCGCTACGACCACCTCTGGGAACGCATCGGCAGACACCTGCCATGGGTCGCCAAACAGGAGATCAGCACCCACTGGCTACGGCACACAACCATCACCTGGGTCGAACGCAACTTCGGCTACGCCATAGCCCGTGTCCTGCACCGGGTTTGATGGAGACATCGAAACCTGGGAGGAATACCAGCGATGCCTGCACCGAAGAAGTACCCCGATGAGTTGCGTGAGCGTGCGACCCGGTTGGCGGTCGAGGCCCGCCGGGACCCGGTGTCGGCGGTGGGCGCGATCCGGCGGGTCGCCGATCAGCTCGGGGTGCATCCGGAGGCGTTGCGGACGTGGGTGAAGCAGGCCGAGACCGATGCCGGTGTGCGGCCTGGCAGCACCAGCAGCGACGCGGAACGCATCGCCGCGCTCGAACGGGAGGTGCGTGAGCTGCGGCGGGCGAACCAGATCCTGAAGTCCGCGGCGAGTTTCTTCGCGGCGGAGCTGGACCGTCCGTCGCGATGAAGGTCGATTTCGTCGACTCCCAGAAGGAGCAGTACGGTGTCCAGCCGGTCCTGCAGGCGCTTGATGGCACGCCGGCACAGATCGCACCGTCGACGTACTACGCGGCCAAGACCCGCCCCGCCAGCGCCCGGTCCCGGCGCGACGAGGAACTGACCGCGCTGATCGAGCAGGTCCACGCGGAGAACTACGGCGTCTACGGGGCCCGCAAGATCTGGCACGAGCTGCACCGGCGTGGTGTCCGGGTGGCCCGCTGCACGGTCGAGCGGCTGATGCGCGCAGCCGGGCTGCGCGGGCTGCTGCGTGACAGGTCGCCGCGCACGACCCGGCCTGCAGCCGAGACCAGCCGGCCCGCTGACCTGGTCAGACGGGACTTCACCGCAGCCGGTCCGAATCAGCTGTGGGTCGCTGACCTGACCTACGTGCGCACTGCCGTGGGCTGGGTGTACGCCGCGTTCGTGCTCGACGTGTTCTCCCGCATGATCGTCGGCTGGCAGGTATCGACGAGCCTGTACACCGACCTCGCGTTGGACGCGTTGAAGATGGCCATCTGGCGCCGCGAGAACCAGGGCACTGACCTGGACGGACTCGTTCACCACTCCGACCGCGGCGTGCAATACCGGGCGATCCGCTACAGCCAGCGCCTCGCCGAGGCCGGCGCCGCCGCCTCGGTCGGGTCCAGGGGCGACTCCTACGACAACGCGATGGCCGAAGCGTTCAACTCCCTCTACAAGGCCGAACTCGTCCGCAACCGAGGACCCTGGCGCGGGCTTGACGACCTGGAGATGGCCACCGTCGAGTACATCGACTGGTACAACAACCGGCGCCTGCACGGCGAGCTCGGGCACGTCCCGCCCGCCGAACACGAAGCGCTACACGCGATGACCCACCCACTCACCGCAACCCTGGAAACCAAATAACTTCGTCTCCATCAAACCCGGGGCTTGACACCGCGCCTACGCCGGACATGCCGAAGGTAGCGCCGCCGGCACCACCGCTACCTATGTGCGGGCCAGCCTGCAGGAGATCGCAGCCGCACTGGCCGCACTCACCGGCGAGCCTCATCCGCTGGCATGACCGACCACGTCACACCGCGCCGGCGGCGGCCCACACGTTCTGATGGTCGCCGCCAGCGCCGACACGCCTCGCGGAGGGCAAGGGGTCGTGGGTTCAAATCCCGCCGTCCCGACGGGTTCTGAGCAGGCCGTATAGATCGCCGCCTGTGATCTTGTGTTCACGGGCGTGGTAACAGCGATCAGCTACAGTGCCCCGCATCGTCACGCTGTGACCACGGGGGCACCAATGGCCGTATTCAGTTAGCACCTCGCCAACGGACAGACGCGCTGGTTCTACGTTGTCGATCTTCCTCCGGGCCCGGACGGCAAGCGACAGCAGAAGAAGAAGCGCGGAATCAAGTCGCGGACCGCCGCGCTGAACGCCGAGCGAGAACTCCTAGCGGCGTTCGCCGGCGCCGAGATGAACGCCGACGGCACGCTCGGCGCCGAGTTGAACGCCTGGCTCAACGAGCGCGAACTCGACCTCGAGGAAACGTCGCTGGAAAACTACCGCGACATCGTCCGCTGCTACGTCAACCCGCACATCGGCCGGAACCAGCTCTACGCCGTCGACAAGAACATGATCAACGGCCTGTTCAAGACGCTGCTACGCTGCGGCAACAAGCAGGGCAGCCCGCTCTCTCCGGGCACCGTGCGGATCGTGCACCGAGTGCTGATGAAGGCGCTCAAAGACATCGGAATCACCGTCAACGGCGTCCGCCAGCCACGCCGCGAGGCCAAGGAGACGATGGGCCGCAAAGGCGTGTGGCCACCGGACCAGTCGCGGACCTTCCTCAAATTCCACGCCCGGCACCGGATGCGGGCGGCATGGGCGCTCGCGATCGTGGTCGGCACGCGACGCGACGAGATCGCCGGCCTGAAGTGGCAGCGCGTCGACTTCGAACGGGGATCCTTTTCTTGCACTGGCAGCGAACCACCACCAGCGCCGGGGTGGTCGAGAAGGAACCGAAGGGCAAGAGCAAGCGCACCGTCGCGATCGGCCCAGCACTCGTCGCCGAACTCTGCGCCCACCGCAAACGGCAGCAGGCGGAGAAGGACCACGCCGGCGTCGTCTACCACGACCGCGACTACGTCTTCTGCAAAGAGGACGGCGAGCCGTACTACCCGAAGTACTTCACCGGCGAATGGGAGCATGCCTGCATCCAGGCGGGCGTCGCCGTGATCGCCTTGCATGACGCCCGGCACACATCCGCGACGACCGGAGCCGACGCGGGCGTCCCCGAACACGTCATGCAACGCCGCCTCGGCCACGCCGACGCACGCACCACCCGCGAGGTCTACACCCACCTACTGCCAGAGACCGAACGCAAAGCGGCGCAACTCATGGACGCGATCCTGATCAACGGCGAAGCCGCCTGACTACACGGAATGACTAGGCCATCCGGTCAATTGTTTGGACCTGGTGCCGCGAAGCAGCAACTGCCCTGTTCCACGACTCGGATCGCGGCTGTACGTTCCGTGGCAGGAGTAGGTCTGCTCAACCTCTTCATGACCTCGCCTCCGCAAAGGGGTATAGACACTGCGTGCCGTCACCGCAAATGTGTGGGCCCACCAACTGACGGTGGACGGCAATGTGGTGCGCCAACTTCTGGTTCCCGAAGGAAGTCTTGACGTCGAAGACACGCCGACTGGACTTTGGGTCGCCGGGTCGTCTGGCAGGTGGCCCGCGACGAGGGCCAGCGGCATGGACGAAGCCGACCCACTGACGGCGCAGCTTCCCGTCCTACGCACCAAAGGGGTGCGTATCGTTTGGGTCGGTTCTCGGCAGCCTAGCGATCCGAGCGACGTGCAGTCATCCTATGCCGGAGCCTTCACATTTCGGTCTCACGATGAGCCGCACAGTCTCCGCCGGCCGCAGATAGGCGCGCTGCATTCAGTAGTGGGTTACTGGTCTTCGGGACTCACCGACCCCGGCATCGTTGTCATGCCGACCGGGACGGGAAAGACCGAGACGATGATCGCGCTGTTGGTGGCGTGTCAGATAACAAAGTTACTGGTCATTGTCCCGACGACGGCGCTACGAAACCAAGTCGCGGGCAAGTTCGAATCACTCGGCATCCTCCAAGAGCAAAGGATCATCGAACCGTCGGCGTTGCGGCCCCGAGTCGCCCGGTTTGAGCATGGGATGCGGGACCGTGCGAACGCCGAAGCACTGGCAGCCGCGTGCAACGTGCTCGTCGCAACGCCCCAAGCGCTTGGCGCCTGCTCTCCAGAAGCGCGCGGAGCCCTTCTGGAGCAGTTCACGCACCTCATGGTCGATGAGGCTCATCATGCTCCGGCGCCGAGCTGGGCCGCCATCATCCAGGCTTTCGAGGACCGGCCGGTGCTGCTGTTCACGGCCACGCCGTTCCGCGAGGACGGCAAGGGACTTCCAGGTCGCACCATCTTCAGATTCCCGCTACGCGAAGCCCAGCGAGACGGGCACTTCACCCACATCGACTATCAGGCGGTTCTAAGCCTGACCGGCGCGGACGCCATGATCGCCGACCTCGCGGTCGATCGGCTACGTCGCGACCTGGCGGCCGGATTCGACCATATCCTCATGGCCCGTGCCAGGAGCGTGCGGCGTGCCAAGGAAATCGTCGCTCTCTACCAAGCGCGCGCCAGCGACCTGTCACCTGCGGTGCTCTACGACGGTGTCCGTCCCCAGCAGCGCCGCGCAGTTATGCAGGCGTTGGAGGAACGCTCTTGTCGCGTCGTCGTTTGCGTCGACATGCTCGGCGAAGGGTTCGACCTGCCGTCCCTCAAGGTCGCGGCCTTGCACGACGTTAAGAAGAGCCTAAGTCCGATGATCCAGTTCATCGGACGATTCACCCGTGCGCCTGACACTCCAACGATCGGCACGGCGTCCGCGTTCGTTGCCCGTGATCCTTCGGTCGCGCTGTCACCGCTTCGTGACCTACTGCGGGAGGATGCGGACTGGAACCTTCTGCTCACCGATATCACCGAACGTGCCACCGCTGCTGCGGAAAGCGTCAGCGAATTCGAAGCGTCCTTCACAGGTGCGCCGGACGACGTCGCCGTTGCCCTGCTGGAACCGAAAATGAGCGCGGTTGCATACCGAGCTCCCTTTTCGTCCTGGCACCCCGAACGCGCGCTGACGTTCTACGGAGAGGGTCGCATCCTCGACGACCGGGTCGCCATCGGAGCCTCGGCCTCAATCGCCTGGTTCGTGGTCGAACACCGTACCAGCGTCAGCTGGGGCAGCGTACCGGACCTCGAGCAGGTGATATTCGAGCTAATCATCCTGCACTTCGACGAGCGGACACGACTGCTGTACATCCACGGCTCCCAGAAGGCCGGAACGTACGCGGACCTCGCGAACGCTGTGCTTGGTGGTGAGCCGATGCCGCTGAAGGGGCCGCACACGTTCCGGGTGCTCGCCAAGCTCGACCGACTGATACCAAGCAACATCGGACTGCTCGATGCCCGTGACCACTTCAACCGGTTCACCATGTATGTCGGCAGCGACGTCATGGAAGCCCTCAATACCGCTGACCGGCAGGGGAAGAGTCAGACGCACATCGCCACGTCTGGGTTCGACCAGGGCGAGCGAGTCACGATCAGCGCCGCCCTGTCCGGCCGTTTCTGGTCGGTGCGATCCGCGCCGAACCTGAAAGCCTGGGCGGAGTGGTGCGACGTTCAGGGCGAGAAGCTGCTCGACGACCGGATCGATCTCAAGGACGTCTTCAACGGACTCATCGTTCCCGTCGACCTCACGCAGCGACCGCCACATGTCCTCCTCGGTCTCGAGTGGCCGTGGGAGCTGTTCATGGGTAACGGCACCGGCGTATCGATCAGTTACGGTGACGCCCCTTACCCGGTCACCGACGTAGGGTTCGAGGTCGACGACTACGGTACTGCGGGGCCGTTCCGCTTCTCACTGGTCACAGCCGCATGGCGGGTCCGTTATCAGGCCGACTTCACGCGACAGGGGCTCACGTATGCACCAGTCGGCGACGATGCAGAAGCTCTTTCTCGCCCTGCCCCGGTCCCTCTAGAGGCATGGATCAACAAGCGGAAACCCACTCTGTTCCTCGATGGGGACCGCATGATCACCAGCGAAGACCGGCTACTGCACCCCAACTACGACATCGAGCCCTTCGACCGGACCCGGCTCGTGACGTTGAGGTGGCCCGGCGTGGATCTCCGGGTGGAATCCCAAGGGCCCGAGCGGCGCCCAGATTCCATCCAGGCCTTCATGTCGAAACACCTTCAAAGCACCGACGTGTTCGACGTACTCCTTGACGATGACCGGTCGGGCGAGGCGGCCGATCTCGTCGGCCTTCGCGTTCTCGACAGGGAACTCATCGTGACGCTCGTGCACTGCAAGTACTCGTCCAAGCCCGACCCAGGCGCACGCCTCACCGATCTTTACGAGCTGTGCGGCCAGGCGGTCCGCGGTGCCAAATGGCGACAGCATGGGGCACAGCCCCTGTTACGTCATCTCGACCGACGTGCGCAACACTACGCGAACCGGACCGGCATCTCGCCATACGAGCTCGGCGACATCGGCAGCCTCTACCGCATCAGACAGCTCGCCACCCAGCTACGACCAAGGTTCCGCACGCTGCTCGTTCAGCCTGGCCTGTCTCAAGCGGAATGCACCGACGAACACCTCCGCCTGCTTGCCGGCGCGGAGTCATACGTCCACGCAGTAACCCGAGGAACATTCGAGGTGTTTTGTAGCGGGTAGCCAGCTCCACGGTGATGCTCGACACGCTGCGCCGAAGTAGCCGCTGCGCAAAAGATCCACCGGCCGGTCGGCGCCCTGACCGGATCCGGGTCGTAGCGCTGGACCCGGCGGCCCTACGGCGTACATCGGGTTCGGGTCCAGGCTCTGGCAAATTAGCCGGGCTCTGGCTGTTTCCGCACCGGCAGGTTTACGTCGAGCAGGCAGGGCACGGTGGAAACCACGCCGTCGGCGGCGATCTCCTCGGCCTGCGAGCTGAGCTCGGCGAGCAGGCGCTCCTTGCTGTAGCGCGCCGCGGCCGTCCTCCTGCAGTCGTTCTTCGTCCAAGAGTCGAGCGGATACCAGCCGACGAGGTAGATGCCCGCCGAGCTGCGGGCCGCCGGAATGTAGCGGTCGGCCAGCTGCGTCCGCTGCGCGGTGGGCACCTCCGGATTCCACGAGCCCTTGATCTCGATAACCACCGCCGCGCGAGCAGCCGTGCGCCCGTCGGCAGTGTTGGTGCGAGGCGTGACCTCGACCAGGATGTCGGTTCGGTCGCCAGCGCCGGTGAGGGCATCCGTCGGTTGAACCATGACCTCGCGGTTCACGATGACGCCCCGCCCGACGAGCCGAAGCTCAAGCTCATGCGCGAGGTATGCCTGCAGCGCGTACTCGTACTCTGGCCGCCAGCTGCCGTCCGCTTGGTGATTCCACAGCAGATCGCCGTGCTTGGGGAGGTCGGCACCGATCTGGCCGAGGATCTCAAGCAGGAGCTCGATCAGTTCAGCGTCGCTGCGGGCGAAGCGGCGGGTCGCATCGTCGAGCAGCCTCGCGACCTCGGCCGGTTCCGGCGCCCGCCAGCGTTCGGCAGCAGCGACCCAGCGGGCGCGGACCAGGCAGTACAGCAGGAACTGGCGGTCGCGAAACGCCTCACGCAACCCGGCCAGTGCCTCGACCGCCTCCGACGTGCCAAGCGTGACAAGCGCCTCGGGCACGCTGTCGCGCCATCGTCGGGCCTGTTCCTCGGGCCCGACAAAACGCCCCTCCAGCACTATGGGTGGGTCCTGGTCCGGCGGAAGCACCTCACTGAGCCACCGATAGACGCCTACGAGCTGCTCCACGGATAGCGCCTCGAGCAACGTTCTGCCGTCGTACGCCGCCCCAGTGGCGAGTGCGATCTCGCGGCCGGTCGCTGGATGGGCCGAGGTGGCGGCAAGCACCGTCGCCAGCCGACCCGCACAGTCCGCCCGCAGCAGCGCCCGGCCAGCGCGACCGGCCAGAGCGAGTCCCCCGGGATCGTCGCTACCGGCGCGCAGCCGGTCAACGGCCAGCTCGACGCCTCGGGCGTCCCCGGCGGTCAGCAGCGCCGCGACCATCGTCTCCCAGGTCTCCATGGCGATCGCCCGATGCTTGTCGGAGACGAGCGAGACCCGCACCCGCTCCACTCGGGTAATGGCCGCTGCGACCTCGGTCACCATGTCCGCCCAGGCGGCGGCTAGTGGCGGCGCCCATCCGGGATCGATGTACCGCACATCGAACGGCGAACTGCCCCGCGCGAGCTCCGCCCGGACGTACTCCTTCACGCTGTCCGCCAGCCGCTGGGGCGCATGCTGGGCGGCGATCGCGAGCAGCTTCCGCTTGACGTCGTCGCCCTCGGGCTGCGTCGTGATCGAGTCGATGAGCGCATGGGTCCAGCACGCCCAACGCTCGGGCGGCAGTTCGCCGAGTCGGCCCTGCCGATACAGCATCGCCATGGCCAGGTAGCCCGCCCAGGCCCGGTAGTTGAGTATCCCTTGCCCGACCCACTCCGCGGCGCGGTCGTCCTGGACGGAGAGGTACCGCAGCGCGGCGTTGGTGAGGCGGTCCGGGTGATCGGCGGGCAGGACTGCGATGCCAGGAAAGTCGAGCAGGTTGTCGTCCTGGCGCGGCTGGCCCCTGGCCGTCTCCGGCTCGCACTGCAGCAGATACGCCAGGCGCCAGAACGCATCGGGCTCGCCGCCCTCGCTCTCCACAAGCACCTGCTGCATCCGCTGATGAAACGCGGCGACGTCCTCGGGCGAGGCCTCTGGCTCATCGTCACGGCGCCTCCGTCGCCACCGCCGTGTCAAGCCCCGGGTTTGATGGAGACGAAGTTATTTGGTTTCCAGGGTTGCGGTGAGTGGGTGGGTCATCGCGTGTAGCGCTTCGTGTTCGGCGGGCGGGACGTGCCCGAGCTCGCCGTGCAGGCGCCGGTTGTTGTACCAGTCGATGTACTCGACGGTGGCCATCTCCAGGTCGTCAAGCCCGCGCCAGGGTCCTCGGTTGCGGACGAGTTCGGCCTTGTAGAGGGAGTTGAACGCTTCGGCCATCGCGTTGTCGTAGGAGTCGCCCCTGGACCCGACCGAGGCGGCGGCGCCGGCCTCGGCGAGGCGCTGGCTGTAGCGGATCGCCCGGTATTGCACGCCGCGGTCGGAGTGGTGAACGAGTCCGTCCAGGTCAGTGCCCTGGTTCTCGCGGCGCCAGATGGCCATCTTCAACGCGTCCAACGCGAGGTCGGTGTACAGGCTCGTCGATACCTGCCAGCCGACGATCATGCGGGAGAACACGTCGAGCACGAACGCGGCGTACACCCAGCCCACGGCAGTGCGCACGTAGGTCAGGTCAGCGACCCACAGCTGATTCGGACCGGCTGCGGTGAAGTCCCGTCTGACCAGGTCAGCGGGCCGGCTGGTCTCGGCTGCAGGCCGGGTCGTGCGCGGCGACCTGTCACGCAGCAGCCCGCGCAGCCCGGCTGCGCGCATCAGCCGCTCGACCGTGCAGCGGGCCACCCGGACACCACGCCGGTGCAGCTCGTGCCAGATCTTGCGGGCCCCGTAGACGCCGTAGTTCTCCGCGTGGACCTGCTCGATCAGCGCGGTCAGTTCCTCGTCGCGCCGGGACCGGGCGCTGGCGGGGCGGGTCTTGGCCGCGTAGTACGTCGACGGTGCGATCTGTGCCGGCGTGCCATCAAGCGCCTGCAGGACCGGCTGGACACCGTACTGCTCCTTCTGGGAGTCGACGAAATCGACCTTCATCGCGACGGACGGTCCAGCTCCGCCGCGAAGAAACTCGCCGCGGACTTCAGGATCTGGTTCGCCCGCCGCAGCTCACGCACCTCCCGTTCGAGCGCGGCGATGCGTTCCGCGTCGCTGCTGGTGCTGCCAGGCCGCACACCGGCATCGGTCTCGGCCTGCTTCACCCACGTCCGCAACGCCTCCGGATGCACCCCGAGCTGATCGGCGACCCGCCGGATCGCGCCCACCGCCGACACCGGGTCCCGGCGGGCCTCGACCGCCAACCGGGTCGCACGCTCACGCAACTCATCGGGGTACTTCTTCGGTGCAGGCATCGCTGGTATTCCTCCCAGGTTTCGATGTCTCCATCAAACCCGGTGCAGGACACCGCGCTACCTCGCTGTCGAGCGGAACGGGATCGAACCACCAACTGACGTGCTTCCACACGCGGTGGGTCCGGTCTTCGAGGACAAGCGTCGCCGACTCGTCGTCGGCCAGGTCGAACACCGTGGCGGCCGCAACGGCGAACGCCTCGGCCATCTCGCCCCGGCCGCCCGTTGTGGCGTCGGTCGCCAGCCGGTAGAGCCACACGAAGTCGCCAGAATCCAGCAACGCGGGCCGCCCAGCCGACCGCAGCGCGCCTTCCGCATCGCCGGCATTGCGTCGATAGCGACGGCCCGTCCACCCCCCGAGCATGTCCCAGGCGCTGTCGTGGTTGAACGTCCCGGCCTCGACCCACTGCTGGATCAACTCGTGCGCGACACTGCGGCGCAGCGCACAGACTTCTGCTGGCTCCCGTCCGTCGGCGTTGACGAGGTCGAGCGCCCAGGGCATCGGCACCGGTTGGTACTGCTCGATCCGGTGTCGCACGACCGCAGCCACGCCACTCACGTGAGCGGCCGGGGAATGCGCCGAGAGAGCCCGATCGACCAGGTCGTCGACAAAGTCGTCGAAGGAATCGGGGAGGTTGCTCGACTCCTCGCCCCGGTTTTACTCCTCCGCCGCCCATCGCAGCACCGTGTCGAGGTCACCCTCTGGCAGGCGTTCCGCGAAGATGCGCCGGAACAGCCGGAACGTGCCGATGCGCCTGGGTTTGCCGCGGTGCCGCAGCACCGGCAGCACGTCCACGGTCGCGATATGCCGCGGCCACAGCATGCGCAGCAAGCCGCCGCGAAGCTCGCCGTCCGGGTCTTCACCAACCGCGACCGCCGGATCCGTGAACCGGCGCAGGAGCCCTCGCAGCCGATCCGACGCGCGGTCCGGGTCGCCCGCGAATGCGGACGACGCGGCCAGCACATGGGTCGAGTCGTCCCACGCGTCGTCCTCGGCAAGCTGCAGGAGCCGGTCGACCAGATCGGCGTCCGCGGCGTCGCGGGCCAGCCGGACAGCCAACCGGACCCGCGCCCGAGACTCCCACTCCACGGGCGGTCCCGCGTCCGACTCAGCCAGAACCTCCCGCAATTGCCGGCCGAGGGCTGGATGGGCGAGGTGTCGTCCGGCCCGGGCCCACGGCCGATCCGCGACCTCGATCTCGCCTGCTCGGCGCAGCATCGCGGCAACGATCGTCTCGCGTACCGCGGGTGAGTCGACCAGCGGGCTGTGCGGCACGAGGCTCTCCGGGTCGGCCTCGACAAGCCAGCGCGTGTCTATGTCGGCCGCGCCGGCCAGCCAGGCGGCCGTCTCGCGCAGCGCGACGGGAACAGCATGATCGGCGCGGCCAAACGGCATGAGAAACAGCGGCCGCAGCTGCGCGGACGGAACGCGGTGCCGGACCAGATATTGGGCGGCGAGGTAGGCCGCGAACGACGCGTGCCGAAACGCCAGCCGGTTCGTGCCGCGACCGGTGAACAGCGGGGTCGCCAGCGTCGCGTCGACGACCCCGGGGGCGACATGGAACGTCCCGCCCTCGCAGGTCTCCTCACCTCCAGCGAACCCGGCGGCGTTGACGTCCTGGGCCTCCGCTCCGCGCGCGCCCGCGCCAGATGGTCCGTCGGCCTGACAGCACCAACCGGACGGCGATCCGCTCCGCGACCGCCTGCCGCTGGCTCGGGGTCGAATCTCCGTTCACGGTGCTGCGATCCGAGTCATGCTCGTCCAGCAACTGCAGCACACCGTCGGCGAACAGGTCGACCGGCAGCGCGTCGAGGGAACCGCGCCTGCGGTAGGTGCCGACAAGCAGTTCGAGTGTGAGCGGCACACTCGCGAGGGCTCCCGCGCCGCACTCGACAGCCGCCGCGACCAGCGCTTCGCCGTCGACACCCTCGACGCTGGACGCCAGAGCCGTGGCCTCGGCACGGGTGAGCGGAGCCAGATCGGCCAGGTGGCAAGACCCGCACGCTGTCCTCAGCACCACGGTGAGGTTTGCCGGGTAGTCTGCCGTACGGCATCCGAGGACGAGGCGTAAGCCGGCGGTGTCGCGGCCGTCGAGCGCGCGCCGAAGGTGCCCCGCGAGCTGCTGCAGGATCGGGCATTCATCGACCTGGTCAATGATGATGACCAGGCCGGGTGTGGGCCGGCCCGATGCCGTCGCGGCACCCGCTGGGACCGGCTTGGGCGGGAGCGTCCTCAGGTGGCAGCCGACAAGCTCCTCGAATGAGGCCGCATCGGCGAGGTCAGCGCCATCGACGGGCTCCTCGACCCTTAGCCCACCGGCGTCGCCGTATTCGCGCAGTCGGCGGAACTCGGTCGACTTGCCAAGTCCGGGCTCCCCTAGCAACACGACGGCCCCGCTGCGCAGTGCATCCTGCAGCGGCAGGAGGCGGCCGACGATGTCACCGCCATCCGAACCGCTCGGTTCCCTCCACGACGTGGCGAGGAATCCGTCTTCGTTCACGGGAAAGGGCAACTCGTCCGCTACGGACCCGGACCGGATCCGGCAGACCCGGGGTACCCGGACGCCAAAGGACGAACCCATCTCGCGTGCCCCTCGGTGACCGACTCCCCGAAACGCCGGGGCAAAAGCCTATCTCGCTCGCCGATACCGCTCATCATCCGGCCAGCCCTGAGTGGTAACCGCCCTGGGCGCGCCCATTGCTTGTGGCCTGCCCGGGAGGAACGGGCCTGCCAGACGCGATCGAGCGGCGGCCGGTGCCGTTGTCCCGCCTATCGGCCCGCCGTAGAGGCGCCGCCTGCGAGATCGACGCCGCCGAGTCTCTGTGGGTTCCGATGGTCGAGCGGACGTTAACGGATGGGTACCAACCGGACAGCGGACTCCCAGTGTGATCGGATGATGTCACGTAACGAACGCCTTGCGGTCCAGCCGAGGTCACGCTGGATCCGGTCAGCGTTGGCCACGACGGACGCCGGATCGCCGGGGCGGGCGGCGGCGATCGCGGTGTGCGCTCGAATGCCGGTGATCTCCTCGGCAGCCTCGACGATCTGCCGGACCGAGTACCCGCGACCGGTACCGACGTTGTAGACGCCGGCCAGCGGCCTGCCGCCGAGCCGGTCGGCAGCAGCCAGGCAGGCCAGAGCGGCGTCTTCGGCGTGGACGTAGTCGCGGACGCCCGTGCCGTCCGGGGTGGCGAACGCGCCGCCCGCGATGCGGAACGGCCGGCTCTCCTGAAGGGCGCGGAAGAGCAGCGGAAAGACGTTCTGTCCGGCGTGGTCGGCGAGCATCGCGGAGCCAGCGCCGGCGATGTTGAAGAACCGCAGCGCGCACCACGACAGGCCGTAGGCCGGCCCCGCCGCCGCGAGCAGCTGTTCGCAGATGAGCTTCGTGTGGCCGTAGGGATTGATTGGACGGGTCGGCCGGTCCTCAGCAAGCGGCACCTCGGCTGATACTCCGTAGACGGCGGCCGAACTTGCCAGGAGCAGCCGGCGTACGGGACTTTGCCGGACCGCACCGAGCAGCGCCGCCAGCCCACCGACGTTTTCCCGGTAGTAACGGGCCGGGTCGGCGACGGACTCCGGGGCCGACTTGTGCGCCGCGAAATGCATGACGCCATCGACACGGAGATCGTTCAGCAGGAGCCTTATTTCATTCTCGTTACAGACGGATTCCCGGACGAATACGACGCCGTCGGATAGCCGATCGGTCCGTCCGGTCGACAGATCGTCGACGACGACCACCCGATCATCCCGGTTTCGCAATGCGGCGACCACGTGTGCGCCGAGATAGCCGGCACCGCCGGTGACCAGCCAGTTCATGGGACGCGCAGAGAGGTGGGCATGCCGGGAACAGTAGGTTCCGCAGTGGCGGCTGGCGATACCTGAACCGAGTGAATATGAATGCAATTCGACCGTTCATTCCACTGCGGATGACCGTCCGGTCCATGCGTTCCGCCTGGCTCAGCGGATTTCTTGCGCGCATGTCGGGGTTTCACTCGTTCGGGCGTCGGCCCAATCGGGCCGTCCCGGGTAACGTACGCCGCGTCAGCGATTCGGCGGTTGCTCCCGCCGGAACCATTGCAGGAAACCGGAAAGGCCAATACCGGGACCGCCCGCGGATCGAAACCGCCGGCAGTCGCAAAGCGCACACTCCCGTCCACGTCGGTAGTGCTCGTGCGCCGAGCGCTCGTGGCCGCATCTACAGCTCGTCATTGTGTTGACCTTACGTCCATAGCGGAACAGGCCGTGCCCGACGGTCGCCAAAACGAGAGACGTTCATGAACCGCCCTCGTACGGATTAACCCGAACGGATGCGCTCAGCCGCGGATTGATCGGAGCCCGGCCGCCGCACCGCTGGCCAGGGCTCGCGAATGTCCGTATAGGACAGCACTTGCAGAGGTTTATAGGCATTCGTGCGCATTGCATGATGTATGTGCATTGCTGAGCCCGAGCAGCCGCGAACCGCATTGCCGCTTCCCAGTACAGATCATCGGAGGAGATCCATGCCTGCAGCACAGAACGACCATCCGGGGGGCGGATTGCGTGACGCGCCACCGATCACGTCGGCGAGCGGGTTGTCACGGGTCAGCGTGGTTGTTCCGGCGCGCAACGAAGCAAGGAATCTTCCACACGTGCTGGCGCGGATGCCGGCGGGGGTCCACGAGGTCATCCTGGTCGACGGCGGGTCGGTCGACGACACCGTCGGGGTCGCTCGGCGCTCGTGGCCCGGCATCCGGGTCGTCCAGCAGGCCCGGCGCGGCAAAGGCAACGCGCTCGCGGCCGGGTTCGCGGCGTGCCGAGGCGACTTCGTCGTGATGATCGACGCTGACGGCTCCATGGATCCGGCGGAGATCCCGCTGTTCATCGCCGCACTGGAGGCCGGGGCCGACTATGCCAAGGGCAGCCGCTTTGTGCTCGGCGGCGGCAGCGACGACATCACCACCGTGCGGCGCCTCGGCAACCTGGTGCTCAACGCGCTCACCAACGGCCTGTTCAGCACTCGCTTCACCGACCTGTGCTACGGCTTCAACGCCTTCCGGCTGGGCTGCATCGAGGCGTTCGCGCTGCCGGATCCGCACGACACGACCGCCCAGAAGCGCTGGGGCGACGGGTTCGAGATCGAGACGCTGATCAACACGAGGGTGGCGCGCGCGGGCCTGGCGATTCGCGAGGTGCCCAGCTTCGAGAGCCGCCGGCTGTTCGGCGACAGTAACCTGCGCACGTTCCGCGACGGGTTCCGCGTGCTGGTCACCATCGTGCGTGAGCGCGTGCGCCGCCGGCCGGTCGTGACGGCGGGGCACCTGCCCGGCGCTCTCGTCGTGCAGCGGGAGGCGTTCGAGTGAGCGCTCCTGTCACGGTTGTCGTCGGTGCGCACAGCATGCGGCGCTGGCCGTACCTGTGCCGGGCGGTCCAGTCGGCACGTACCCAGCAGCCGGCCCCGGCCGAGATCGTCGTCGTGGTCGATCACAACGAGGAGTTGCTGGGCCGGGTCGTCGCCGAGATCCCCGCCGTCACGGTTCTGCGTAACCGCTACCATCGCGGCGCCTCCGGCACCCGCAATACCGGCGCCGAGCACGCCCGCACGGACCTGATCGCCTTCCTCGACGACGACGCGGCGGCCCGGCCGGGATGGCTCGCGGCGTTGGTCGAGCCGTTCAGCGACGAGTCCGTGGTCGGCACGGGCGGCGACGTCCAGCCGCTGTGGGAGGTCGGCCGGCCGCGCTGGTTCCCCGCCGAGTTCCACTGGGTCGTCGGCGCCTCCTACGCCGGCATGCCGGTCGTGCGGACCCGCGTGCGCAACGTCTGGTCGGAGAACATGGCCGTACGACGCTCGGTGTTCGCGGCGGTCGGTGGATTCCGGATCGGATTCGGCAAGCTCGGCGACCGGTCCCGCCCGGAGGACACCGACCTGTGCATCCGCATGGCCGCTGCGCGCCTCGGAGCGGTGTGGCTGCACGTCCCCGACGCCGTCGCCGACCATCGTGTCCCGGCGGACCGGTCGACCTTCCGGTTCTTCCTGCGCCGGTGCTACCACGAGGGATGGGGCAAGATCGAGCTGGCCCGCCTGCTGAACCGGCCCGGCAGCCTGGCCTCCGAGTCGGCGTACCTCCGCCGCCTGCTCCCGGCGGCCGTCGTGCACGGCCTGGCCGATACCATCCGCGGCCGGCCCTGGGGCGCCGCCCGTTCGGCGGCCATCGTGGCCGGGGTACTGGCCACCGCCCTCGGCGTGGTGCGGGCGCAAGTGAGCCTCGCCCGGCCCGGACGCCGCCCGGTTGTCGTCGCCGACGGCGGGGTGGCGTGATGGGCATTGACGTGACGTCGGCGCCCGCGGTCGTGCGGGACATCGAGCTGACGGAGCCGATACCGGCCCTGTACCCGGCCGGTGCCGACGCGGTCTGGCTGATCGTGCGGCTGTGGACCGAGCCGCTGGGAATGTTCGTCGTGCCGGTGCCCGGCGATGGCGTGCCGGCGCAATGCGTGGCCGAGCTCATCGAGCGCCGGCTGCGCGAGGAGATCGCGACCCGCCTGGTCGCCGCCGGGTTCCCGGCCGCCCCACCGCAGGAGCTCACCGGACTGGACCCGTCCCGCTCGCCGTATCTGGCCGAACGGCGACGGGTGCACGAACGGGCCGAGCCGATCACCGTCGTGGTGTGCACCCGCGATCGGCCCGACGGGCTGCGCCGCTGCCTGGAGAGCATCCGCGATCAGGACTATCCGGCCTGGCGGGTGCTCGTGGTCGACAACGCGCCGGAGACCGGCGCGGCGCGGCGGGTCGTCGCCGAGCTCGCCGACCCCCGCATGGCATACGTGTGCGAGCCGCGGCCCGGCCTGTCCTGGGCACGCAACCGCGCGATCGCCGAGGTGACCAGCGGTGTCCTGGCCTGGATCGACGACGACGAGGTCGCCGATCGCCACTGGTTGAGCGAAGTGGCCCGGGCGCTGCACCGCCACCCCGAGGCCGGCTGCGTGACCGGGGTCATCGTGCCGGCCGAGGTGGCGACGAAACCCCAGGAGTGGTTCGAGGGGTACGGCGGGCATAGCAAGGGCCGCGGGTTCGGAGGCTCGGTGCACTCGCCGGCGACGGCGGCCGCGCAGAGCCCGCTGTATCCGCTGCCGGCGTTCGGCGCCGGCGGGAACATGGCCTTCCGCCGAGAGGCGCTGGTGGCCATCGGCGGCTTCGACACGGCGCTGGGCGCCGGCACCGCCGCCATGGGCGCCGAGGACACCCTGGCCTTCACGCTGCACCTGCTCGGCGGTGGCACGATCGTCTATCACCCGCCGGCGCTGGTTCGCCACTACCATCGCCGTGACCTGGACGGGCTCACCCGGCAGATGCGCGGCTACGGGGTCGGGCTCGGCGCGTTCTACACGCGTCTGCTGCTCGACCGTCCGGCGTTGCTGCTGCCGTTGCTGCGGCTGTTCCCCGCCGCGCTGCGCTCCCGGGCCGGGCGGTCCGACGGTGTCCCGTCCGACTTCCCGCCGTCGCTGCTCGCCGCCAACCAGCGTGGGCTGCTGGCCGGCCCTGGCGCATATCTGCGGGCCCGGCGCGCCGCGCGCCGGCTTCGAACGGAGGCCGCCCGGTGACCGGAGCTTCGGTACCGATCCTGATGTACCACAGCGTCTCGGACCAGATGACGCCCGGATATCGCCGGTGGACGGTGACACCGGCCCGGTTCGAGCAGCATCTGGCCGCGCTGTGCGCCGAAGGATGGCAGACCGTCACCTTCGGCCGGGCGGCCGCCGCGCTGCGCGACGGCACGGCGCTACCGGATAAAACCGTGGTCGTCACGGTCGACGACGGGCTCGCCGACTTCCACACCGCCGCAATGCCGCTGTTGCAGGCATACGGGGCGACGGCGACTTTGTTCGTGCCGACCGCGTACATCGGCGGCTCGGCGCGGTGGCTGCCGGGCGAGGACACGCACCGGTCGATGCTGAGCTGGTCGCAGCTGCGCGAGGCCGCGGCGACCGGCATCGAGGTCGCATCGCACGGCCACCGGCACTGCCCGGTCGACGTTGGCCCGCAGCATCGCATGCTTGACGAGTTCCGGCGCAGCCGGGCGCTGCTCGAGGACGGACTCGGTCTGGGCGTGCGCAGCCTCGCGTACCCCTTCGGCTATCACCGTGCGGTGACCCGGCGGATGGCGGGCGCGGCCGGGTACGACGCCGCATGCGCCGTGATCGGATTGCCCGCCTCGCGGAGTCACGATGTCCGGGCGCTGCCACGCATCGCCGTGACTCAGGACATGGACGGCTCGGCGGTGGTGGCGGCGATCGGCCGCAGGTACGGCGGGGCCGAGCGCTGGGCCGGCCGGACGAAGCAGGCGCTGTGGGAGCTGGGACGCACGGCCGGGCTGGTCGGACCGCAGAAGGGTCCCCGGCCGGATGCCGCGAACACATCGGAGGTGCTTGCATGACGGGTCGGCCGGTCGGCGACATGGTCGGGTCGCTGCCGTTCATCCCGAGGTCCCGTGACGGCGACCACGAACACAGCCCGCCGGGAGCCCGGCTCCCGCGGCCGGGTGGCCGGTTCCCGGTGGCGAGGACCGTCGCCATGATCGCGCTCGCGTCGTCGCTCGGCGTCGTGGCCATGGCCGCCGCCTACGCCGCCGGCCGAGCGGGGCTGCCCTCGGCACGGGCGCTCTACTGGCTCGCGGTGGCCCTGATCTTCGTGCCCGTCGCGGCCGGCGTGCTCGCCCGGCGCGGAGTGAAGGACTCGGGCGCGGCGTTCCTGGTCGGCTGGGTTGTCGCCGAGCTCTACCTGGTCAAGTGGATGTACAGCCCGGACGAGTTCCGCTTCCCGGATGAGCTGCAGCACTGGCGCGGCACCACCGACGTCCTGGACAGTGGCCGGCTCTTCGTCCCCAACGACGCCCTGCCGGTCTCGACGCACTACCCGGCGTTGGAGGTGGTCACGGCCGCGCTCGTGTCGATAACGGGTCTGTCGGTGAATGTGGTCGGCGCGATGGTGGCCGGGCTGGCCCATGCGCTGTTCGTCGGCGCGCTCTACATCGTGGTCGCCCGGGTATCCGGGTCGGGCCGCCACGCCGCCATCGCGTCGCTGGTGTACTGCGCCAGTCCGCACTTCCTGTTCTTCGACTCGATGTTTCTGTACCAGACGCTGGCGTTGCCGTTCTTCATGCTCGTGGTCTGGGTGGCCCGGATGTGGCGGCGCGGCGGCGCGGACGGCCCGGCGCTGCTGCTGTTCGGTGTGGCCGCGATCGTGGTCACCGCGGCGGCCCACCACGTGACGTCGATGGTGATGGTCGCGACGCTGCTGCTCGTCGCGCTGTGCGAGCTCGCTTGGGGCCGGCCCCGGCAGCTGCGGCCGCTTGTACTGACGGTCGTGGCAGCCGCGGTCGTGACGGCCTGGCTGACGTTCGTCGCCGGTGACGCCGCCGGCTACCTGCGTCCGCCGGCCGAGGAACTAGCCGGCAACGTCGCCGAGCTGGTCCACGGCCGGCTGGGCGCGTTCGGCGAGGGCAGCGCACCGCTCATCGTCCCGCTGTCCGACCGCGTGATCGCCGTCGCCGGACTGCTGATCACCGCGATGTACCTGGTCCGCGGCTGGTGGCAGCTCCGGCGCCGTCGCTCGATCGGACCCTGGCACCTGGCGTTCCTGCTGGGATCGTCGGCGTTCGGCATCTTCATGGTGATCCGCCTGGTCGCCTCCGACGGTGCTGAGCTCTCCGGCCGGGCCTCGACGTTCGTCTTCGTCCCGGTCGCGTTCGTCGTTGCCGCCGTGATCGAGCAGGACGGGCTGTACCGCTGGCGTGCCGTACGCAACCCGGCGATCCTCGGCGCCGTTGCGGTCAGCCTGCTGTTCGCGTCCGGGATCACCAACGGCTGGCCGCCGCACTGGGCGCGGCTACCGGGCGGATTCCTCGTCTCCGGGTTCGAACGCTCCGTCGAGCCCGAGGGGGTGCAGGCGGCCCGCTGGGTGCGCGACCACGTCGGCCCGCATCGGCGGTGGGCCACCGACTTCACCTCGTACACGCTGCTGAGCACCTACGGCGAGCAGCAGACGGTCCGCAACGCCGCGCCGCTGTACTACGACCGGTCCGTCACCGCCGACGACCGGAAGCTGGTCGCCGACCAGTCGATCGGCTACGTCTACGTCGACCTCCGGCTCGCCGCGGCGCTGCCGGCGTCTGGTTCGTACTTCCCCGTCGATCCGCTCGCCAACCGCCACACCAGTCCCCTGCCGCTGGACTGCATGACCAAGTTCGACGCGGTCCCGGGCATCAGCCGGATCTACGACAGCGGTGACATCCGCCTCTACGACATCAGGAACTCCGACTATGTCCCGTAACGTCCTGGCACACATCGGCATCGGGCTGCTGGCACCGGCCGCCGCCGCTGTCGTACCGCACGCGCCGCTGGCCATACGAGTTCCCCTGGGCCTGCTACTGGCGATCGCACTGCAAGGCACGGCCGTCGTCACCGCACTCTTCCCGCGGCCCACGCTCACCCGGCCGGAGCGGCTTGTGCTGATTCCGGCCGCGAGCCTCGCCGCGCTCGTCGTGTCCGGCCTGCTCATGCACGCGGCCGGGATCAGGCTGACGTCCGTGACCTGGTCGTGGGCGGCGGCCGCCGTTACCACCGTCGCGGCCGCCGCCGCGGTGCTGCGGCTCAGCCGGGCGTCGGCGGCAGATCCGCCCCGGGTACCCGAAACGGGCGAGCCCGGCCCGCGCCGGCGACCCCGCCGCACCATGCCGCTGGCGATCGTCACCGTCGCCGCGGTGGCGCTGGCGGTCGCGGCCGGCTGGTCCGTACGCAGCGCCGAGCGCCACGACACCGCCGCCTTCACCGCGCTGTGGACAACCGAGCACAGCACGGCCGGACGGGAGGTGCTGATCGGCGTGCACAACCAGGAAGGCCATCCGATGCAATACCGCCTCGAGGTTTCGGTCGCCGCGCAGCCGCCACGGCAGTTCACGTTCGGCCTGGCCGACGGCGAGCAGTGGACGTCGCAGCAGCCGGCGCCCCCGGGACAGCGGGTCACCGTCGTCCTGTTCAAGGACGGATCGGCAGATCCCTATCGAACGGTATTCGCCGGCGGTTCGCCGGCCTGAGCGCCCATGGGGGCAGTCATGCACATCCTGGTGGAATGCAGCGGATACGAGCTGTTGAATCTCGGCGACATGGCCATGCTGGTAGCCGGCTACGAGCGGCTGCAGAAGCTCTGGCCGCACGCCACGATGCACGTGGTCACCAACTCGCCGCAGCGGCTCGCCGAGCACTGCCCCGGCGCGGTGCCAGTGCCGCTGGGCTGGCCGACCGGCGCGCTACGCACCGTCCTTTCGCACCGGGGCCGCGTGGCACTGTCCTGGGCGCACAAAGTACTAGCCCCGGAACTGATCGCGCGACTTGCGCCACCCGACGCGCTGCTGGACCCCGTCCGGCGTGCCGATGTCGTCGTCTCGACCGGCGGCGGTTTCGTCAACGACTCGTTCCGCCTGCACGCGGCGGGCGTGCTCAACCTGCTCGCCGCGGCGCAGCGCCTCGGCCGGCCGACCGCGATGTTCGGCCAGGGAATCGGGCCGCTGACCTCCCGCCCGGTCCTGCGCCGGGCCCGGCTCGTGCTGCCCCGGCTGCGCACACTCGGCATGCGCGAGCCGACGTCCGCCGCCATGCTGCGCGCCATGGGTGTACCAGCGCGAGTCATGTCCGTGACCGGCGACGACGCCCTCGCCCTCGCGGGTGCCGGGCGCGCCGCCGCGGTGGGAACAGCCCTCGGCGTCAATGTCCGGGTCACGCGGTACACAGGAATGGACTCCGCCGTCGTGCAACGGCTCCGCCGGGAGGTGACAAGATTCGCCGCGGCAGAGGTGGCCCCCGGGGGACGGGTGGTCTCACTGCCGATCTCCCGGCACGGCGACGAGGATCTGCGCGCCACCGAGTCCGTCCTGCCCGAGTTGCCCGCCGTCGAGTCCGTCAGCGCCGACATCCACTCCCCCGCCCAGCTGGCCGACGCCGTCGCCGGCTGCCGCGCGGTACTGACGTCGAGCTACCACGCCGGCGTCTTCGCGCTGGCCCGCGGCATTCCGGTGGTTGGACTCTCCCGATCGAGCTACTACGACCTCAAATTCGAGGCACTCCGCGTGTTGTTCCCGGACGGGGCGTGCAACACCGTACGGCTCGACGCACACGACTGGCCCGATACGCTCGCCGACCGGCTGTCCCATGCCTGGCACGCGCCATACGAGCTACGCACGGACATCACCGCCGCGGCAGCCCGGATGGCGGATTCGTCCCAGCGGCTCTACGAGCGATTCGCCGCCGAGGTGGACCCGTCCTGATGGCCGGGCTCACCACGGCGTCCGCGTATGCCCCGAAACACCGCCGGCGCGCCGGCGGCCTCGCCGCTGCGCTCGGGCACAACGTCGATCTGCTGTTCAGCTCCGGCTCCTTGCTCGGCAGTACCGCTGTCACCTCGGCGCTCGGCTTCGTCTACTGGATCGTGGCGGCTCGCATGTTCGACGCGCAGGTCGTCGGCGTCGCCTCGGCGGCGGTCTCGGCCCTGACCCTGCTCGGTTCGCTCGGCATGTTCGGCCTGGGTACGTTGCTCATCACCGAGCTCGGCCGGTCCCCACACCGCGCACCGGAGCTGGTGAGCGCAGGTCTGGCTGCGGCCGGGGCGGCAGCCACGGTACTCGCGCTGGTGTATGTGTGTGTCGCTCCCCTGCTCAGCCCTCGCCTCTTCGCCGGACCCGGGGCGTGGGGGCTCGCGACGATCCTGGTCGGCGGCGTCACGGCGACCGCTGTGGGCCTGGTGTTCGACCAGGTACTGGTCGGCCTCCGGCTCAGCCACGTCCAGATGTGGCGCAACACCTACTTCGCCGCCGGCAAGCTGCTGCTGATCGCGCTGCTGGGCGCCGGCATCGGCGCCGCCGGCCCGGCCGCGATCACTGCCACCTGGGTGGCCGGGACACTGGGATCCTTCGCGCTCGTCGCGCCGCACCTGCGCCGCCGCGGCGTGCGGCTGCTCACCCGGCCCCGTCCGTCCGCGCTGCGCGGCCTGGCGCGAGCGGCGCTGGGCCACAACGCCCTCAACCTCGCCACCACGATTCCGAGAGTCGGACTGCCCCTGGTGGTCGCGTCCGCCCTCTCCCCCACCGCCAACGCCACCTTCTTCATCGCCTGGATGATCGTCGGTTTCCTCTACATGCTGCCGACCCACCTGTCGACGTCGCTGTTTGCCATCGCGGCCGGCGACAGCGCGGCCCTGCGCACAAAGCTGCGCTTCGCCCTCGCCGTGTCGGCGGTGCTGGGTGTGCCCGGAAGCCTGCTGCTGATGGTCCTGGCCGGCCCCGTCATGGGTATCTTCGGTACCGCGTACCTCACAGCCGGCCCGCAGTGCCTGGCGCTGCTCACCTTGTCGTACGCCCCCACGGTCGTCAAGCAGCTGTACATGGCGGTGGCCAGGGTGACCGGCACCCTGCGCCGGGCCGCGATCGTGGCGGCCGCCGGTGCGGCCGCGGAGCTGGCAGCCGCGTGGCTCGGCGGGCGTCTCGACGGCATTCTGGGGGTCGCGACGTGGTTCTCCCTCGCGTGCGCGATCGAAACGGCGGTGATGATCCCACCCCTGGTCGCGGCGGCCCGCAGGCGCACGACCCCGAATGTGGTGATGCCCGCCGACCCGCCCCGACGCTTCGTCGGAATCTGTCAGGTCCAAACAGTCGGCTTCGCCGCGGTGGTGGCCGTCGACACGCACGGCACCGTGCCACTGTCCACGCTGGACGCCGACCATACGCACGAGCCGCGGACGCGGTTCTCATGGTTCAGCGCCACGGAACCGGCGTCGATCGAGGATCAGTTGCGCCAGATGACCGAGTCGACGAGCATGACCTGCGGGAACGGTGACGACGCCGCTGGTGCGCCGGCCCAGCTTCCGCCGACCGCGAAGCTCAACAGAATGTAGGCCGGGCGATCGAAGCTCCAGCGCTGGCCCGGGCTCAGGTCGGCCGGTGTGAACGCGGCATAGACCACGCCGTCGGCCGCGATCTGGATGATACCGGGCCACCAATCAACGCTGTACTCGTGAAACGCCGCGGAGGAACCGGCCGCCGGCATGGCTGCGGCGCCCGACTGCCAGCCGCCCCCGCTGCCGTCCGGCCCGTGCAACGTGCCATAAACAACGCCGGGCCGCGCAGCGCCGAGTGACTCGAGAATGTCGATCTCGCCGCACTCGGGCCAGCCGACGTCGGGCAGATCAGCACCGAGCATCCAGAACGCGGCCAACCCGCCGGCGGCCGCAGGAACCTGGATGCGGGCGCTGATACGTCCGTACCTTCCCGCAAACATGCTGTTGAGCCGGGCCGACGTAAAGTTGCGGACCGTTCCGTCGGGCAAAGACATCCGCTCCCGTCGCGCGACAACGGACAGGTGCCCCCGCCCGTCGAGGCCGGCGTTGGCCGGGCGGTCCGTGTACGTCTGCAGTTGCCCATCCCACGATCCGACCGGCCCTGTCTCATGCCGCCACTTGCGCGCGTCCGGCCCGCGGCCCGCCGACCCCGCAAAATCGTCGCAGAATCGCGTGGACCAGGTATCCGCAGCCGGCCCCGCGAGGCCAACGGCGATCGCGTTCACCGAAGCCGCACCCACGCTGAAGGCGACCGTCAGGACTGACGCCGAGGTCGAAGCCACGAGGGCGACCTGCCGCACGCCCGCAACGCCGACCCGGACGCGGGCAATGTCACTACCGGCCGTGACGTCGAATGGCTGAACGGCCGTGGCCGCATACACCACCACGATCCACCGACCCGCGGTCGGCACAGGCAATGCGTACTGCGTGACGCCCGTGCGCTCGTGCCGGTACAGCGCCGGCGTCCCCGTGCCGGCGATCGATCGTGCCGCCGGCCGAATCATCCCGCCGCGCGCCACCGCCGCGTCAGGCTCCCACACCTGCCCCTGGCTGTCCGTCACCGACCGGTCCGACGCGACCCACCGCCGGCTCCAACCCAGCGGCAGGCCTCCGACCTGGTCCGGGCTCGAAACCGACGAAGTCGGCCCACAGACCCCGGCGCCACTCTGCGACAACGAGTGCGGCGCCGTTTGATGCGTCGTCGCTGCCAGGCCAACGCCGGCGCAGAGCAGCAGGCCCGTCAACGCAACGAGGACCAGCGTTCTACTGCGGGCGGCCATTGCACAATAGTGACAAACAGGTGGAGATCGGTCGGCCGGAACGACACGAGCCTGACGCGTCTTCGGCCATTCGTCCGACATCCAATGGGTGACCCACCAGCGCAGGCGAAGACGCCTGACAGAAGCCATGGAATTGGGCGATTGGGGCCGGTCCTCGCCCGAGCCCTGAACCTGGCCGGTGGACGCCGTCCTCGCAGCCATAGCCGGGTTCAATCGTCCGCCGGGTACAGCGTCGCACCCCTGGGTGGTCAACAGGGCGCCGGGTGAGGGGCATCGATGGCTGTTGGGCGTGCTGAATCTGCCCGCACGGGCGATTCGTTCCATTGCGCACTGTGACATCGTGGCCGCCGATAGGTGGGTGGGTGGCCGAGCGGAGGGTATGTGTATCGCAGCGTCGGTGTCGCCACGGCCGTGGCCCTCGTGATCGTGACGACACCCGCGCCCGCGTTCGCCGAGCCGGGGACGGTCGGATTCGCCGAGAGCGGACTCCTGCGGCTGCAACCCGGTGGCCACGAGCGGATCGTCCTGGTCAACGACGGTGGCAACTCCGTCGAGGTCGAGGCCTCGATCGTGGTCACGGACGGCGTCGCGGCCGCGGCCGCAGTCAGTCCGGCGGACCTGCACCTCGACCCGGGCTCGATCGCGGCCGTCGAGGTCGCCGCACCCGCTGCGGCCGGGGCGAAGGGATTCGTCGTCGTCCTGGCACGATCCTCAAGCGCGTCGCCGAGCGTCTCCCGACGCCCGTTCCGGGTTGCCTCATCGTCCGCCGCGTGGACGCCCCTGGTAGCGGAGTGGCGCATCACGTCGACGCGCGGTCCGGCGCAACACGGTATGCGCAACACCCGGCTACCGCTGGCGCGAGGCGCGAGCTGCGGCACTCGCGACGCCACGGCGCCGGTTGGTGGTTTGGTCCTGCCGGGTTCCGGCGTTGCCACGGTGACCGCCGTCTGCCAGGCCGGTCGGCCCTGGGTGGAACTGTCGGTTGACGGCATCGCGACAGCAGGCGACTACAAAGGCACCATCGACCTCGCCCCGGACGACGACGCCACGGGCACGCTCACGCTGACGGTGCGGCAAACCGACGACGTCGTCTTCCCAATGCTGCTCCTGCTCGCGGGCATCGCCGTCGCGCTGCTGGCGGCTTGGCAGTCCGGGCGGCTAAGCGCCGTGTCACAGGCCCGCGAGGAAACCTGGCTCCTACACGTCGAGGCCGACGCCGCCCAGCAGCGATTCGGGGCGGCGGCCGGCGGCGCGGCCTGGCAGCGGTACTCACTGCTGCCAGCCGTCACGACGCGGCTCGACGAGATCCGGGCCCGGCTGGGCCGCTTGCGCTGGGGCTACACCGAACTTACCATCGACAAGGGACCATACAAGGAGCATGTGGACGCGCTTGCGGAGGTGCGAAACCTCGTCGACGCTTGGGAGGGCTTCGCCGAACGGCTCGCGGCGCTTGCTGCCGCCCGCAACAGTGTCACGGAATCGTCGGCCATCGCCGAGCATGGCACCGTACTGCTCAGCGGCGACCAACCTGTCTCAATCGCCGGATTTGCCCCGCTCGTCGCCGACGTCGAGGCCACCTCGACGGCACTGTCCGCGTGGTTATCCGACCGTGAGGCGATGGCGAAGCTGGCGGCGCTGGCGGAGCGGCTCAGACCGGCTACGCAGCGCTCCGACACCGACGCTCGCAGCCTGAGCGAGGCGTTGGCGGAGGTGGAGGCCGTACGGGAAGCGTCCTCCACCGCATCCGACGGCGCCGCGTACCTCGACCTTGACGTGGCCGCCCGGCTGCAGGAACAGGCCAGGGTGCTGAACGCGCTGCGCGACCGATACCTCAGGCTTGTTTCTGCAGGCGTCGATGAAGCCAACACGGGCCCCGTGGCCGCGCCCCAGCCTGTCCTGCCAGCGCCGCCGGTCGGGCGCGGCGACGGTGCCTTCACAATGGCCCGGCGCATGACGCAGACACGGCGTCTACGCAACTCATTGGTCTTCGCGGCCATCGCCGGCGTCACGGTCTGGACCGGGCTGAGCACCTTGTACTTCGACCGCGCGTTCGGCACCTGGCGCGACTACGTGGCGATCGGCGTGTGGGGCTTCGGCGCTCAGGCCGGTCTGAACGTCCTGGCAAGCGCGCTGGACCGAATCGTCGCGGGAAGGATGCTGCGACCGTGAAGGCACCGCTCACCTGCTGGTTCCGCGACGAGGACCCGGGACCAGCGACTCATGCCCTCGTCATCGGCGTCTCGCACTATCCGCACCGGCCGCTCGGCGTCGACGATCTGCCCGGTGCCGCAGTGTCCGCCGACCTGTTCGCGCGCTGGCTGCGCGGTCGCTATCCCGGCCGCGACCGCCGGCTGGGCAGCATCCGGCTGTTGTTAGCGCCCTCCGGCGATGAACGGCCGGACGTCAGCGCCGGTCCTGGGGTCCATCTTCCGGACCGGGCAACGGTGCACCAGGCGCTGAACGAATGGGCGTGGGACTGCATGAGCTCTCCGGACAACGTTGCGGTGCTATACGTCTGCGGGCATGGCGTGCAGGAAGCCGACGACGGCGTAGTCGTGTTCATGCACGACGCCGGTGCGGTTCCCGACGACGTGCTGGACGGGGCGCTCGACGTCGCCGGCGTGCGGGCGGGCCTGAAAGGCGACGGCAGTCCAGCCCGGCAGTGGTACTTCGCCGACGCCTGCCGGGTGCCTAGTGCCGATCTGATCGGCCTCGAGGGCCCGGCGCAGGGCGGGATCACGCTGAAACGCCGACGCGGCTCAGCGGTCGGGCACCGTCCGATCTTCTTCGCTACTACGCCCGGCGGAGAGTCTTGGCAGTCGCGGGCGGGCAGCGTCTTCGTCCAGGCACTGCGCGACTGTCTTGAGCTGCACGCCTTGGTGCCGCTCAAGAACGCAGCGGGTGGATGGGGCATCACGGCGCAGTCGCTGGGTGAAGCGCTCGACGTTCGGGTGCGTGAGCTGGCCGCCCTGGATGACCGGGAGCAGGCGGTCGTCGTCGGCGGCTCGCTGACCAACGCCACGTTCCTGGAGCGTGAGCCGCCACTGGTGCCCGTAACGCTCGTGGTGTCGCCAGCCGAGGCACAGGAGGTCGAGGGCTGCGGCGCGGAGATCTTCGACGGCGACACAGCCCGGCGAATCCTGGAACGGCGCCCGCTGCCGGTCGCCGACGTGCCAGTGCTGGGTGGCTTCTGGACGCTGGCCGTCACGTTCGATCCGCCGTGCCCGCCGTACATCGACAAGCCCGCCATCGCGATTCAGGTACACCCGCCGCGCGTCGAGCAAACGGTAACACTCCGATGACGCCAGCGCCCGATCCCCGTCATGGGACGATCATCGCCGTCTACGGCGACATCCCTCTCCCCGTCGAGGTACGCAACGACCGGCTGGACCTGGTCACCACGGGGAGCGTCGGCCACCCCATCAGTCTGCCGCCCGGCCGCTACGCGATCTCGGTCCCCATCCCCAGCGGCCCGCTGTTCCGGACCGTCGTCGAAGTGGAACCTGACAAACCCGGGACGGTCCAGGTGCCGCTCAACGGGTTGTCCGTCGACGATACCGCGCGGCCCATGACGGCCTACGAGGCGGCAGTCGCGTTCGTTGAGCACAACCGCCTCGACGCAGCCCTCCACGTGCTCCGCAACAGCCTCCCGGACCTCCCACCAGCGGGCGTGGCCCTCGCTGGCTTCGTCGCGCTGCGCCTCAATGACGTCAAACTGGCCAAACGGATAGCGCGGACCATGCCCGCCTCCAGCCCGGACTGCCTCGCCCTGCGGGCGACCCTGCGCCGCGCCGCGGACGACATCGCAGAGGCAGGCCGCCTCGCCGGCAAGGCACTCGCCCTGGGCCTGCCTGACCTCACGCCCGCAGCACTCGCGCTGGTCGCCGCCCTTCGAGACAGCGAACGGCCCGACACGCCGCAGTCACAGGCACTGGTACGCCTCGTTCGTGCCGCGAACCTTCACCGCGTCGCCCTCGCCCGTCCCGAGCCTGGCACCCCGGAACACAGCCTCGTCTGGCAGGCCTGGCCACGGGCAACGGATACGCCGCCCACCTTCCGCCAAACGCTGGCGAACACAGAGTACAGAGCGATATTCACAGCCTGGACTCTGTCGACCTTTGGGAGCTACGCAGCCCGTGTCGTGATCATGGCGATGGTCTACGACCAAACCCACAATCCCCTAGTGACGACCGCCGCCTTCGCCGCCACCTATCTACCGTGGCTCGGCTTCGGACAGGTGCTTACGACATGGGCGGAACGCTTTCCGCCGCGCAGAACCATTGTTGTCAGCGATCTCGTCCGAGCCGCCGCGATGCTCCCATTGGTGATCTTCAGCAACGTGCCC
This sequence comes from Dactylosporangium sp. CA-092794, assembly GCF_050948465.1. Classification (NCBI taxonomy): domain Bacteria; kingdom Bacillati; phylum Actinomycetota; class Actinomycetes; order Micromonosporales; family Micromonosporaceae; genus Dactylosporangium; species Dactylosporangium sp. CA-092794. The sequence goes on from NZ_CP192044.1 coordinate 8,042,900, forward strand.
TACGGCTTGACCATCGCCTTGGTGTTCGTCAGCGCGCTCCTTGCCTCGCCGGCGGACGCCGCACGGTCCTCCCTGCTACCGCAGATCCTAAAGGGTGACCGTCACCTGGTCGGGCTTTCTCTGCAGCGCGCATCTGGTCAGGCGACGTTGGTGGCCGGCTATGTGATGGGGGCCGCGCTCGCGGCAGTGAGCTCGTCCCTCGGTCTGCTGCTGACGCTCGCGACATTCGGCATTTCGGCTTTGCTGATCGCTCTTTGGGTAAGAGAGCGCCCTTCCAGCTCATCCAACCGTTCACTCAGCACCCTGATCCGGGACTATTCACAAGGTTCCACGATCGTGTTTCGCTCCGCCGTCCTGCGGACCATCGCCCTCGTTGTCTTCTTCGGCGTCGGCATCGCTGTCATCCCAGAGGGCCTGGCTGCGGCCTGGGCAGCCGAACTGGCCGGTCACTCAAGTCCCCTATATATGGGCGCCATCATGACAGCGGCGGCTGTTGGGTTCGTAGCCGGCGCTTTTGCGACAAGCTTGATTGCACCCGGCTGGCGCATCCTTCTCGCGCGGCCCCTTGCGGTCGTCGCCGTGGCTGCTCTCGTACCGTCGTTGTTTTCCCCTGGCATCCTCACGGTTGTCGGCATGACACTGATCTCAGGCGTCGCACTCTCCCTCGTGCTCCCTACGACCAACGGGCTCTTTGTCCGGGTGCTTCCGACGCAGTACCGCGTTCCGGCGTTTCAGGTCATGCAAAGCGGGGTGCATCTGTCTCAGGGGACTGGGGTGCTGGTGGTCGGCTGGCTCGCAACGTGGTGGCGTCCGCTGCCCGAGGTCGTCGGCTGCTTTGCTGTGGCCGGGGCAGCCGGCATGGTCGTGCTCGCGTTGATGTGGCCATCGTCGGCGGCCGACGTCTCCGCCGTTGAGGAGAATCGTCTCAACGCCCAAGAGCCGGAGCCGGCCGCGAAGCGGCCGGCTCCGGCTTCCGGAGGCCACGAACATCCCGAGGAACCGGCCGGACTGGACGATCCCTTCCACGCCCTGGACAGCGAATGGCTGGATATGCTACTCGCTAGATAGGGAACGGGACTGCGGCCGAAGAGCACCGTGAGTGCGGACGAGCATGGTGGTCGCCTCGCTGGCGCCCGCTTTCTCGCGGACATTGAGCCATTCCGCGTAACGGTGGCTGAACGGTAGGTAGTCGCCCGGTCGGGTCGGTCGTGACACGCCGACACCGTTGTGGTGCAAGGAAAAGGCGCAAAACCCCGGTATGAAGGTGGTCCTTCCACAGATCAACTTCATAAAGGGTTCTGCGCCGACGATGAGTGTCACATACACCGCCACGCTCAGCGTGCGCGAGGAGACCGTGCTGTTCGTCTCAACCCTCCTGCACGCCGAACGGCAGCGGCGTGGTACCCGGGCCCGCACCCGCGCGCTGGGCTGTTTCAAGCAGGCGATCCTGGTGATCCGCTGGTTCTGCGACGGGACCCGGATGAGCCAACTGGCCCGGGACAACGCGATCGGCAAGTCCACCGGCTACGACTACCTGCACGAGGGCATCGACGTGCTGGCCGCCCGCTCGCCGAGCCTGCACGGGGCGCTGCTGGCCGCGAAGGCGGCCGGCTACAGCCACGTGAACATTGACGGCACGCTGATCGAGACCGACCGGGTGGCCACGCCCGGCCCGACGCCCGGGGTGGACCTGTGGTGGTCGGCCAAACACCACAATCATGGCGGCAACGTCCAGGTCATCACCGCACCCGACGGCTGGCCGATCTGGACCTCCGAAGTGCGGCCGGGTCGCGAGCACGACACCACCGCCGTACGCACCCACACCGAGATCCTGCCCGCCCTCACCAATATCGCCGACGACCTGCGCTCGCTCGGCGACCTCGGCTACGAAGGCGAGGCCGACACCATCACCATCGCGTTCAAGAAGCCCAAGAACGGCCAGCTCACCGGCGAGCAGCAGATGTTCAACAAGGCTCACAACGGGCTCCGCGCGATCGGTGAGCGCGGCAACGCCCTACTGAAGACGACCTTCAAAGCCCTCCGCAACGTCAGCCTTGACCCCTGGCGCATCGGCGACATCGTCGCCGCAGCGCTGGTCCTCCTCCACACCGACCGCGCCCGCACCACATGACAGCACCCAGCCCGTCCGGTGGGTGACTGGGTCAGTCAAGGGCCGCAACACGTTGAGGGCCACCAAACCTTATCGACTGCGTGCCCGGTATGCGGCAACGGTCGTCCGGCTGGCGCACTTGTTGCCACAGAAGCGGCGGCTGCGGTTGCGCGACTGGTCGACGAAGAACCTTGCGCAACCGGCGGCCTGGCATCGCCCAATGGTGACCTCGGGTACGCCGCACCCGATGTGCGCAAGCGCCGCACCGCAACTGCGCCCGAGCCAGCTCACGCCGGGCTCGCCGTCGCGCGCGTAGTGCAGGTGGGCGAGGCCCGCGCCTTCGTGCGTGCTGACGTGCAGCCGGGGCGGATAGGCCGCAAGCAGCCGGTTGACCGGATCGGAAGGCGCGCCGTCAGCGACCGCCGCGACGGCGGCGCGCAGGTGCCGCAACAGCGGCGCCAACTCGTTCGGGCTAGGCCCGTCTTTCGCACATGGTTGTGGGGTGGTGGTTATGGCCATCGGGGTTGGGTTGGGTCGACGTTGAGTAGGGCGAGGAGTTGGGCTTGTAGCCATCCGGGGTGGGGGATTCTGGGTGGCTGCTGGTCGTGGGCGGGGATGAGTCGTAGGTCGTGGAGGGCTTGCAGGATGAGCCGGCCGGTGGGTCGGGTGGCCCGGTTGTCGTAGGCGTAGAACCCGGCCATGTCGGTGTGGCCCTGTGTGGCGAGGTTGGTGCGGACTTCGCGTTCGATGAGGCTGAAGATGAGCAGGGCGAGGCAGATGACGGTGATGAGTGCGGTGATCCGCCGGTTGTGTTGCAGGAACATGGGCGCCACCGCGAGCGGGCCTTTGATCGTGGCGTAGCGCTGTTCCACGGCGGGTTGTCCCTTGTAGCGGCGCAGGATGTCGGCGGGGTCGGCCTCGTCGGGGGGCAGGTTGGACAGTAGGGCGTACCAGCCGTCGGTGGCGGCCTCGGCGGCGATGGCGGCCTGGTCGTAGTGCCAGGTGAACACGGGTTTGCCGGTGCCGGGGTGCTCGGTGACCCGGGTGCGCAGGTAGCCGCCGATGCGGCGGTGCCGGCTGATCTGCTCGGCTTTCGCGGTGACGGCGGCGGTATCGGGGTGGTAGCGGGTGCCCGCGGTCCGGGTGAGGGTGTCCAGCTCGGTGGCGGCCTTGTCGAGTTTCAACGTCCGGGCCTTGGCCGCGGCGGTCTGGTTCGCGGTGGAGTGCACCAGGATCCGCCGCAGGTGGTGGACCGGATCGGTCTTGCGCGGCCCGGGCAGGTCCATGACGTCCTCGGCGACCCGGTAGGCGCCACGCCGGTCGGCGGGCTTGCCCGTGTCGCGTTGCGCGATGTAGTCCACCGGCACGGCCCGGTCGGCCTCAGCCGCGGTGAACAGCCCTGCCGGGACCCGTTTCGCGGCGAGGGGTGCGATGAACCCGACACCAGCCTCGCGCATCGCGGTGATGTTGCCGTAGGACAGCAGTTTCGAGTCCCCGACGAGCAGGAACCGGCGGGGCCCGGCCAGGGTCTGCAGGCGTTGCATGGCCTCGACGACCTGGGAGATCTCCCCGGCGCCGCCGTCGTAGGCCTGATGGAAGATCGGGACAGCACCATCCCCGGCGACCGCGATCCCGGCCTGGATCTGTTTGAGATCGGGGCGGCGGTCCTTCGGATGTCCCCACCCCGGCGCCGGGAACCCGTCCTCGAGCGTGTCGTAGGCGCCGTGCAGCGAGACGCTGGTCATGTCCCAGTGCAACCGGGCCACGTCGATCCCGAACGCCGCGATTGCCGTCGCGCCGATCGATCCGACGATCCCGTCCAGATGCGGGGCGATCGCGTCCAGCGCCCGGGCGAGGCGGTCGTCACCGAGCACCGCGGCCGGCAGGCCGTAGACCTCCTCGACCGCCCACGCCGACGCCCACGCCGCGATCCCGACCATCGCCGCCGGGTTCGTCAGCCGGTTCGCGATCAACACCTCGATCACCTGACCATGCGTCGCATGGGCAACGTCCCGCACCGGGCACACCCGGTCGATCACCCCCGCGATGTCCAGACGGCGGGAGAACTCCGCGATCACCGGCAACGACCCCAACCGCTTCTCCAACACCGGTACCGCAGCAAGCTCCGCCCGCCGCCTGCCCACCAACCCACGACCCCGAGACGAACCACCAACACCCATCCACAAACCCAACCACCCCCAACCCCCAACACCACACACCGCCACTCAAAACAATGTGCGAAATACAGGGCTAGTCTCCGTCTCCCTGGGGCTGTCAAGTTAACGGTGGAAGTGTTGTTCAGGTCTGAGCTGTAGTGGTGATGGTTGTCTATGTACGTGGATTGGAGAGGCGTCCGTCAAAGGTGATCTCGAACGCGTTGAGCGCCGACTTCCACCGGTTGGACCAGCGTTGCCGGCCACGGCCAGTGGGGTCCAGGCTGATCACGGTGAGGTAGAGGATCTTCATCGCGGCCTGCTCGTTGGGGAAGTGGCCGCGGGCGTTGACCGCGCGGCGGAACCGGGCGTTGAGGCTCTCGATGGCGTTGGTGGTGCAGATGATCGACCGGATCTCGGTGTGGAAGGCCAGGAACGGCACCATCTCCGCCCAGGCGTTGGTCCATAGCCGCACGATCGCCGGATACTTGTGCTCCCAGGCGGCGGCGAACTCGGCGAACCGGTCCAGCGCGGCCTGCTCCGAGGGTGCGGTGTAGACCGGCTTGAGCGCCGCGGCGATCGCGGTCCAGTCCTTGCGGGACGCGTACTTGAACGAATTGCGCAACAGGTGCACGATGCACGTCTGCACCACCGTCTTCGGCCACACCGTAGCGACCGCATCGGGCAGGCCCTTCAACCCGTCACACACCACGATGCACACGTCGCTCGTGCCACGGTTGCGGATGTCGGTCAGCACGCGGAGCCAGAACTTGGCGCCCTCACCGTCGCCGTGTTCCCCGGCCCACATGCCCAGAATGTCGCGGTGCCCGTCCACCGTCACGGCCAACGCTACATAGATCGGCCGGTTCGCGACCTGCCCATCGCGGATCTTCACCTGGATGGCGTCGATGAACACCACCGGATACACCCGATCGAGGGGCCTGGACTGCCACTCACCCATCGAGTCCAGGACCCGGTCGGTGATCGTGGAGATCGTCTCCTTCGACACCGACGCCCCGTACACCTCGGCCAGATGCGCCGACACCTCACCCGTGGTCAGTCCCTTCGCGGTCAGCGACACGACGAGGTCGTCCACACCGGACAGCCGCCGCTGCCGCTTACGCACGATCTGCGGCGTGAACGACCCGTCCCGGTCCCGCGGCACGTCCACCTCGACCGGCCCGGCCTCGGTCAGCACCGTCTTGGCCCGCCGCCCGTTGCGCGCGTTGCCCGGCGTGCGCCCCGCACGTTCGTGTTTCCCCGAACCCAGATGCGAGTCCAGCTCACCCTCGAGCGCCGCCTCCAGGACCCGTTTCGTCAACTGCTGCAACAAGCCGCCCTCACCGACCAGGCTCACCCCCCGCGCCCGGGCCTGCCCAGCCAACCGCGCGACGAGCTCGTCGTCGACCACATCGACCAACCCCGGCCCATCCGCCGGCGCATCGCTCTTCGGTACCACTGTCATCGTCATCCCGGTGTCCCCTTTGTCCGAGTTACACCGTTAAATTTACAGTCCCGCTCACGTAATTGGTCCGGGGTCGGCTCACGGTATTGATCTGGCCTGCCCGGTTGAGGATCGAAGGCTGTCGCCTGAGCCTCGGTGGTTTCGAGCGGCTTGGGAACTTCGAAGATGCGCTTGCGTGTGTGGTTCAGGAGGTTTCCCCGCTGCGGCGTGGGGTTTGTCGGCGGATCTGGTCGGTGTGGGTGGTGATGGTGTCGATCTGTGCGGCGAGGTCGGGGTGATCGGGGAGGTGTTGGTGGGCCGCGGCGAGCAGGGCGGGCAGGGTGGTCGCGTCGGCGTCGCCGAGGGCTTGGTGTAGTTGGGTGAGGTCGTCGGTGGCGGCTTGGCCGAGATCGGTGAGGGCGGTGATCTGGCCGGCGAGGCGGCGAAGGTCGGCGGTGTTGTCGTTGGCCCATTGGGCGACGGCGCGGTTGCCGGCGCGGCGGTCGCGTTCGGCCTGCACCCGGTCGTCGCGGGTGGCGCCCGGTTGGCCGGTGGGGGCGGCGGCGCCGCGCAGGTAACGCCGCTCGGCGGCCTGGCGGCTGGCCACTCCCAGGGCGGGGGCGAGAGCTTGCCAGGAGATTCCGGCGGCGCGGGCGGCGGCGATCAGGACCGGCTCGAGGCCGGCCAGCTCGGTCTGGGCCCAGCGCAGCAGCACCAAGGCGTCGAGCAGGTCAGCGCCGGTGATCGGCGGCTGGTCGGTGGTGGGCCGCTGAACCGCCTGCGCGGTGACGGCGATCGTGGCCGCGATCGAGGCGAGATCGCGATCTTCGGGCAGCGGGCCCGCGCCGGGGGCAGGTGCGTCGAGCATGCACCCCTCCTTCCGTGTCGTCGTTCTGATGACGAACTACTTGTCATCGGAGCGATGACGTGTTACAAAAACGGTATCGCGCATTGACTGCCAAGTCGAGACCGCAGGAGGTGGGAAACCATGTTGATGCGCAGCGAACCCTTCACCGAGGTCAACCGGATCGCCCAGCAGCTGTTCGGGGTCCCGGTGACCGGGACCTGGTCACGGCCGACGGCGATGCCCGCCGACGCGTACCGCAATGGCGACGAGTTCGTGATCGCGTTCGACCTTCCCGGGGTGGACGCCGACGCCATCGACATCGACGTGGAACGCAACGTGCTGACCGTGCGCGCCGAGCGCCGCCCGATCGACCTGGGCGAGCAGGCCACGGCGCAGCTGAGCGAGCGCCCGCTCGGGGTGTTCTCCCGGCAGCTGTTCCTCGGCGACGCGCTGGACACCGACCACATCGACGCCGCCTATGACAACGGCGTGCTGGTCGTGCGGATCCCGATCGCGGAGAAGGCCAAGCCCCGCAAGGTCTCCGTGGCCGGGCGGGAGCACACCGAGCAGAAGGTGATCACCAGCTGACCTGGCGGTTCGACAGGCCAGCACCTTTCCCAGGAAGACCGGACGTGGCGGGTGGTGACCGGCATGACCAGTGATCCCGTAGCGCAGGCGGGCACCGCGTTGTCCCCCGAGTGGGACCGCGGCTTCGACGAAGCGTTCACCGAACTCATCAGCGGCGACCCCGACCTGGTCCGCGCCGAGTTCGACGCCCTCATCGGCGCCAGCTTCGACGAACCACCCCCGCCCCCGGCGCCACCCGCCCCGTCCGCCGCCCAGCCGGCAAGCCCCCACCCGCAACCCGACACCTCACCGACACCAGCGGCGGGCGACGGCGGGCGCCCGCCCGACGCCGCCGGCAACAACCCACGATCGCCGCCCCGGCACGCCGCGGGGCGAGGCACTGACCCAGCGGAGTCCCGCGCCCGACCTCCTCGGCCCACGAACGGCCAGCACCGTCCCGAGCCCTGATTCCACCTCCTCACCGCGCCCTTGGGGCCGACGCGGGGACTGTAAGTTAAACTTACAGTCCCTCTCACCTCGATCGATGGCTCTTGCGTGGCGGCAGTTTGTGCACCGGCCACAGCGACTCCAACCAGCCCAGCGCGCCCGCAGCGTTGGCCGTCTTCACGATCGTTGCCGCGTCGCCGGTGCCGAGTTGCGACCACAGGGGGAGTCCATCACGTGGCTGCAGCTGGACGGTCCATGCGGACGTGATCTGGGGCCTGGGCGACCTCCCGGCCCGGCATGGTGCTGGGCTCGCGACACGACGCGAAGCGGTCGAGGCCGAACGAGCGCAGTGAGGGGTCGCGTCTTCCCGATAGCAGTTCGGTTGTCACGACCTCGGCGAGAGGTTCCCCGTCTGGTCACCGTTTGGCCGGGTAGTGCGGGCGCAGGTTGGCGGCGAGAATACGGTCGAGGACGCGGTCGGGCAGGATGCGGGGCAGGCGGCTGAGCACGGCGGCGTCACGGCCGATGGTGTAGCGCGTGCGCGGATTGCGCACGGTCACGGCCTTGGCGATGACCTTGGCGGCGTCACCGGCGGGCAGGCCCGCCTTGGTGAAGGCGGTCGCCTGCGCGGTGATCGCCTGGACCAGGTCGCCGTATCGCTCATGCTGCTCACGCGTCATACCGGTCACCAGCCGGTTCGCGGTGGCGATACCGCGGCCCGCCATCTCGGTCTGGACCCCACCGGGCTCGATGACGACGACCTGAACGCCGAGCGGCGCCAGCTCGCGGCGCAGGGCATCACTGACGGCCTCGAGCGCGAACTTCGTGCCGGCGTAGGCGCCGTACGTGGCCATGGCGATCTTGCCGCCCACGGAGCTGATGTTGACCACCCGGCCCTTGCTGCGCAGCAGCGCGGGCAGCAGCGCTTGCGTGACGGCGATGTGGCCGAACAGGTTGACCTCGAACTGCCATCGCCAGTCGTGCATCGACAGTGACTCGACCGGCGCGTTCACGGCGATGCCGGCGTTGTTCACCACTGCCCGCACCGCCCGCGGGTCGCCCTCGACCCGCGCCGCGAGCGCCGCGATCTGGTCGGGATCGGTGATGTCGAGGATCACCGGTTCGATGCCGTCCGCGCGGATCGCGTCGGCGTCCTTGTCCTTGCGAACGCCCGCGAGGACGTGGAAGCCCCGGCCGGCGAGTTCTCGTGCGGTGGCCGCGCCCATCCCGGTGGACGCGCCGGTCACGACGATCAGTTCCTGCATCTCGAACTCCCTACTTTCGGATGGCTTAGTGCGCCAGAGGGCCGCGCGTCAGGGGGCAGCGCACGGCCCTCCATCTCTGTTCGTGCTGGTCATCGGTGCCCTGACCTGATGTCGATGACCGACCGGACACGCCTTAGATCGGTGCCCCGTTGTTCACCAGGAAGCTCTGCCCGTTAACCCACCCGGCGGCTGGGGTGGCGAGGAAGGCCACCACGGGCGCGATGTCGCTGGGCAGGCCGAGTCGACCCGTGGGAATCAGCGTGGCCATCTGCTCGAGCGCTCCGGGCGGGGCGGCGACCACGCCAGGAGCGTCCGCGGCGAGGAACCCGGTCCCGACCGGCCCCACGATGACCGTGTTCGCGGTGATGCCGCGTGGTCCGAGTTCGGACGCTAGGACCCGCGTCGTGACCACGGCGGCGGCTTTCGTGGATGCGTAGATCGCGAAGCCAGCGGCCGCGAAGTGCCCGGAGGATGATCCGATGTTGATGATCCGCCCGCCGTCGCGGACTGTGCGCGCCGCGGCTCGCAGCACCCAGAACGTTGCCAGTGTGTTGTTCGCGGTCATCTGGCGGTAGGTCTCATCGGAGACGTCCGCGACCGCTGTCATCGGCGTCGTCGCGCCGGCGTTGGCCACGACGATGTCGACGCCCCCGAACTCGGCGAAGGCACGCTCGAACAGCGACGTGACCGCCGAGCTGTCGGAAAGGTCGCCCGGCACGGCAACCGCTTCACCGCCGAGCTCGGCGACAGCTTTGACAGTCTCGCCTGCCTCCTGTTCCCGGCTGCGGTAGTGCACGACCACGGCCGCGCCTTGCCGAGCAAGCTCCAGGGCGATCTCGCGTCCGATGCTGCGCGCCGCCCCGGTGACGATGGCGGTCTTGCCGGACAGGGGTGCCGCGGTCACGACGCGTCCTGCTGCGGGAAGAACGGGGCCAAGTTCTGCGCGAGGGCGGCGTCGAGTTGCTCGTCGGAGAGCGTGCGCGACATTTTGGCCATCGCGGCGGCCTCCTCGCCGATTGTGTAGCGGGTCTGCGGCGTCGCGGTGGTTGCGGCCTCGGCGATGACGAGGGCGGCCTCCTCGGCCGGGACGCCGTGTGCAGTGAAGGTGCTTGCCTGGTTGATGACCGCGGTCATGAGGTCGCCGTAGATAGCCCGCTGGTCGGGGGTCATGGCATCGGTGAACTCCTGGGCGGCCTTGATGCCGCGGCCAGCCATCTCGGTCTGCACGGCACCGGGCTCGACGACGACGACCTGAACGCCGAGATGTGCCAGCTCACGGCGCAGTGCGTCGCTCATCGCCTCGAGCGCGAACTTGGCGCCGGCGTAGGCGCCGTATGCGCTCATAGCGATCTTGCCGCCGACGGAGCTGATGTTGACAATGCGTCCGCCGTTGGCGCGCAGGCTCGGCAGCAACGCCTGCGTGACGGCGATGTGGCCGAACAGGTTGACCTCGAACTGCAGGCGCCAGTTTGCCAGCGAGAGGGTCTCGACGGGCGCGTTGATCGAGATGCCGGCGTTGTTAATCAGGATCCGCAGGCGGCGGCCCTCGGAGTCGGGGGCGACGCGCGCCGCGAGGGCGGCGACGTGCTCCTCGTTGGTGATGTCCAGGATCACGGGTTCGATGCCGTCAGCGCGTAGCGCATCCGCGTCGCTCTCGCGCCGTACGCCGGCGAGAACGTGGAATCCACGACTCGCGAGTTCTCGTGCGGTGGCCGCGCCCATACCCGTGGAGGCTCCGGAGACGACGACCAGCTCGGTTTCATTTGACGTTGTCACATGAAACACTGTAGCCGTTGATCTGACACTGTCAACTAGACTGCGAACATGGTCACCCGCACAGAGTCCGCCGCCGCCACACGAGCCGCTCTCGTCCGCGCAGCCGCGCAGTTGCTTGCCGAAGGCGGGCCGGAGGCCGTCACGCTACGCGCCGTGGGCGCACTGGCCGGCGTGTCCCGCGGCGCCGCCTACGGCCACTTCGAGGACAAGGAGGCGCTGCTCACCCAGATCGCGGTCGACGGCTGGACCGCGGTCGCCGACGCACTGGAACGACTCCGCGCCGACGCCGGCCTCAGCACCACCGAACGGCTGGAGCAGGCCCTCATCGCGTTCATCGACGTGGCCCGTCACCAGCCACACCTGTACGCCCAGATGTTCCGCACCCCCACGGGTGACCCGCAGGCCGTCGTGCGCGCGGCGGAACGGTCCCAGCAGGCGTTCCTCGCGATCGTGCGACCGGTCGTCGGCGCCGAGGACGTCCGCGCGCAGGGCGCGCTGCTGATGTCGAGCGCGCACGGCATCGCCGGGATGGAGCCGAGCGGTCACCTGGCCAACGCGACCGGCGACGTCTCCGACAGTCCGTCTCCTTCAAGGATCGTGACCCCGAAGCGCTGCTCGAAGCCGCGGTGGACCTCGGCAGGTAAGGCCGACCCGCCGGCCACGGCGGCACGCAGCCGCTCGGCGATTGCCGAGACGTCGGCGCCATCCTCGTATGCACGGAGCAGTCCCCAGTACATCGTCGGCATCCCGGCGAAGAAGGTCACCCGCTCGTGCAGCATCAATCTGATCGTGGCGTGCGCGTCGAACCGCGGCAGCATCACGATGGTGCCACCGAAAGCGATGGCGCTGTTCTGGATGACCGTTTGCCTGAACGAGTGGAACAGCGGCAGCACGCCCAGGTAGGTGTCGCTTCCATGGCCTTCACCCTGATTATGGCTTACAGGCAATGATGCGCTCCTCCCCGTTTGCCACGGCGCTGGCCGCGGCCGCGATTCCTTCGGGTCGTCTCCGCGAAACCGGGGCCCCATCGACCGAACCCGCGATCGCCTCAGCAGACGCTTGTAATGAGTGAGTGGCGGGAGCTTCGCCCGGTGCGGCTTCAACGCCGCACAACTCGGCGCAGCCACGGCACCATCGCGGCCCTGGCCGTCCGGGAGATCGCCGCGTCCGGGGCCAGATAGCCGAAGCCGTGGAAGCCGCCGGGCCATACGTGCAGCTCGGCCGAGCCGCCGGCACGCCAGATCCGCGAGGCGTAGTCCACGGCCTCGTCGCGGAATGTCTCCGCCGACCCGACATCGATGAACGCGGGCGGAAGGTCGGACCAGTCGGCGTTCCGGGCGGGCGCGGCGTACGGCGAGACGTCGGGCGTCCCTTGGGCGTCACCCAGTAGTGCGCGCCATCCCATCTGGTTCGCCGTGCGATCCCAGACTCCGTGGCCGTCCATCTGTCGCGCCGAATAGCTGTCGTTGCGGTCGTCCAGCATCGGGCACAGCAACATCTGGCCGGCCAGGCGGGGTCCGCGACGGTCTCGGGCCAGGAGAGCGACGGCGGCGGCGAGTCCGCCGCCGACGCTTCCGCCGCCGACGACGATACGATCCGGATCGATGCCCAATTCCTCGGCATGCTCTGCGGTCCACGTCAGGCCCGCGTAACAGTCGTCGACCGGGGCGGGATGGCGATGTTCCGGCGCCAGGCGATACTCGACCGAAACGAACAGCATGCCGAGCTCGGCGGCGGCGGCATGCGCCTCACCGGCGCCCTGTCCACGGTTGGTGCCGCGCACCATGCCGCCACCGTGCATGAAGTACAGCGCGGGCACAGCCGAGCTTGCCCCGGTAGGGCGGCAGATCAGCAGCGAAACGGGCGGGGCTCCCGGCGGCCCGAGCACGAGCCGTTCGGACACGGTGTAGGCGCCGTTGAGGCTCAGATCCTGATCGGTCAGGCTTTCGGGGAGGTTACCCGCCGCGATGCCGCTGAGCGCGTCGACGAGCTCGGGATCGAAGGGCACCGGAGGGCCTATTTCATCGTCGTGACGCACGGAGAGAGACATGGCAATCCTTGGGGTAGGTTGAACCGTTGGCACATCGAATGGCTGGGCGTGCGGTGAGATCACGCGAGCACGGCTTCGGCACCGTTCACCGTGTTCGGCAGGCCGGTAAAGCGGCGATACCCTGCGGCGAGCAGCGTGACGCCCGTAAAAACCTGCCAGGCTTGTGCTCCCGACATGGCGAGTTGGTCCAGGGCACCCCCTCCGACGGCCCTTGCCACACCGGGAGCCGCGAAGAGCGTGGCGAAGGAGATGGCGCTGAAAGCGAGTACGACCGCGGTCGTCAACCGGTACCACTTCGGTGCGCCGGTGTGGCCGGCGGCCGCGCTCATCAGCATGCCCACCACCGCGCCGGCGAAGATCAGCCCCGCCCCGAGGTAGTGCACCGCCATCTCGAAGGCGTTGACCGACTGTTCGTGGAAGACGGAGACGATCAGCAGCCCGGAGGCCTGAATTATGCCCATGGTCAGCACTGCGCGGCGAGCGCGGCCAGCGAAGATCCGGTGCAGCAGTATGACTGCGGTGCCGTAGAGGATGCCGGAGAGCGAGAAGCCGAAATTCATCACGAAGTACCAGGGAGAATGAATCGCGTGCCCCATGGTGGAGTCGTGTGGTACGGGATCGCCGAGGTCGCTGATACAGATCTTGAATGGTCAGGTTGTGTTGGGTTCGAGGGTGAGCCCGGTGTGGGTGAGGAAGCTGTCGAGCAGGTCGGTGCGGTACTGGATGCTTTTGAGCCGGTTCTTGATGATGGCCTGGAGGTGGTCGACGCCGTTGACGGCGAGGTTGCCGATGCTGCGTTTCAGGTGTGACCAGACCGCTTCGACCGGGTTGAGATCCGGGGTGTAGGCGGGGAGCCGGATGACGTGCAGCCAGTCCCGGGCGGCGATCAGCTCGCGCATGGCGGCGCTGATGTGGGTGTTGAGGTTGTCCCAGATGACCACGATCGGGGCGTTGAGTTGCTGGTGAGCGGCGTCGAGCAGGCCGATGTAGTCGCGTTCGCTGAAGCTGCGTCGTTCGCCCTTGCGGTTGCGGTGCACGATCGTGCGGTAGATGAACCGGCTGCACCGGCCACGCTGGTAGCAGGCCAGCCCGGCGATTGACACGCGTCCGGATCCCTTACCGGACACCGGGATCACTGGGGTATGCCCGCGGCGGCCCCAGGTACGCGCTTTCGGTGGGCGCAACGTCTGACCCGCCTCGTCCTCGAAGCAGATCCACGCGTCACGCTGCGCCGCTACCGTTTTCCCTCCGGCCACGCCTCCCGCCGCCACGACGCGATCGCCTGCTCGTCACGCTCGACCGCCCGATGCTTCGGGACCTGCACCGAGAAACCGAGGCGATGCAACACGTTCGCCGTCCCGCGCAGGGTGTACCGGGTGTGGAACATCCGGGCGATCAGGTCCGACACCCTCGCAAGAGTCCAGCGTTCATCCTCACCGAACCCGTGCGCGGCAGGGCCTTCGTCCAACGCGTCGGCAAGACGCCGCAGCCGGGACCCGTCCAGCCGGCACCGGCTCCCACCGGCCCCCTTCGACGCCAGAGCCGTGACACCACCAGCCTTCCAGCGACGCCGCCACCCGTACACCGCGGTCTGCGACACCCGCAACCTGCGGGCCACCTCCGGCACGGACACACCCTCAGCGAACCAACCAGCCGCCTGCCGCCGCACCGCCTCCCGCTTGACCCGCCCCTGCGCGGTCAGGCCACCACCATCGGCATACCTCATCCCCCCGGCCTACAAGAACCCATCGACCGATGTCACGCCGACACGCCGCAACACCATCGATCAACCTGACCATTCAAGATCTGTAGCGTTCCAGCGAAGGCTGTAGCCGGGCGAGGTCCACGCTGATGCGGTGATGGCTTCAGCGGACCAGAACACGATCGCCGCTGCGATCAGTGACAGCGTGCCGGCTATGAACCGGCGGCGTGCGAACATAGAGATCCATATCCGATTCTGGCGATGACGATGGGTCCGGCCGCGCCACGGGTTGGCCGGCGACCGCCGCATGCGGATCCGTCAAAGGCGCACGACGAGCTTCTGGGCGGAGACGCCACGCCGGATCCGATCGAGCGCGACCGGAATCTGATCGAGTCCTTCGCCGACCACGACCGCTTCCGGGGCCGCGCGGTACTCCTTGGCGGCCAATGCATCCGGCAGGTAGTCGACGAAGACGGCCGGACCGACCTCGTTGTCCTTCAGCGTGCCGCCCCAGATCCCGCTCACCTCGACGCCATGACGCCGCCGGCCGAGAAGCGTCAGACGCAGCGCGAATCCCGGCTGGGCGGCCGCGACGCGCCGCCGACCACGCGCCCGCGCCGCGATCGCCAATGTCCGGGGCACCGAGCCCCGGCCGATGGCCAGCGCGCCAGCCAGCGGGCTGTCGCCGAGCGCGGCCACGACCTTCGCCACCGCGTTCCCGTCGCGGTAGTCGACGGCGGCCGCCGCCCCCAGCGAGCGGACATAGTCGAAGTTGCGCGGCGACGCGGTGGCGACCACCCGGTACCCGGCGCCGCGGGCGAGCTGGATGGCGTTGCTGCCCACGCTGGTCGATCCGCCCCAGACCAGCACCGTCTCACCCCGCTCGACCGGCTGTACGGTCGGCAGCGGTAGCCCGAGGTGATCGGACTGGAAGAGTCCGGTAGCCGCGGTCGACAGCGTGAGCGGCAGAACCGCGGCCTGCTCGTACACGAGGTCGGCCGGGATCCGCGCGGCCATGTGGGCGATCAACACGGCGTACAGCTGAAAGGCGCCCTCGGCGGCTCGGTTGCGGTTGCGCTCGGTGCCTGCGGCGAGGCCGAGCACCCGGTCGCCCGGCCGCAGATGAGTGACGCCGGGGCCGACCTCGACCACTTCGCCCGCCACGTCGCCGCCGATGACCGCCGGGAAGGTCAGCCAGGGCAGGACGATGCGGTAGGCGAAGCCCGGCATCGCGTCGACCGGGTTGACCGCGACGGCGTGGACCCGTACGACGATCTCGCCCGCCCCGGGCGCGGTGTAGGGCGCGGGCCCGATCTTGAAGTCGGCTCCGGGTTTGGGAAGCCAGAGTGCGGTGTTCTGCGGTGTCATGGCCACCTTCAACGAGATAGGACTTGGTCCTATCACTGTACACCACTCATAGGACCTAGTCCTATGACCTAGACTGGCAGCGTGGCACGTTGGGAACCGAACGCACGCGAGCGCCTGCACCTTGCCGCGATGGACTTGTTCGGTGAGCGGGGCTACGAGAACACCACGGCGGCCGAGATCGCGGAGCGAGCCGGGCTTGCCAAGAGCGGGTTCTTCCGGCACTTCACCGACAAGCGCGAGGTGCTCTTCTTCGGCCAGGAGATGCTCGACGACTTCCTGGTCCAGGCGGTCGCCGACGCGCCGGCCGACGCCACCGCGATGGCCGCGATCAGGGCGGCGCTGGAGGGGCTGGAGGTGGCATTCCCGCCGGATCGGCGCGAAGCGGTCCGCCGCCGGCAGTCGATCATCGACGCCCACCCCGAGCTCCGCGAGCGCGAGCTGGTCAAACGCGCGGCGATGACCCAGGCCATGGCCGCCGGACTGCGTCAACGCGGCGTGCCGGACCTGGCCGCCAGGCTGGCCGCGGCGATCGGAGACCTGGCGCTGAACATCGCCTACACCAACTGGCTGGAAGCCACCGGCGACGCGCCGTTCGGCCAGTTCGTCCGCCGGGCCCTCGACGACGTGCGGGCCGCGACCTCGACCCTGAGGTGAGGCTGCCCGTCCGCGGCCGGCTCGAGGGGCGGACAACGCTGTCAGGAAGACGTGTCCGCGGCGAATGCTTGCGCGCCGAGGACGACGGCCAGCGCGAGGCGCTCGGCGTCGTCGGTGCCCGGTTCGGCCGTGTACACGGTGATGCGGTGCCGCCGGGCACCGGGACCTCGCCACCGATCACGGCCGCGAGGGCGGACGCCGGCAACGGCGAGGCCGGGCTCACTACCGCGGCCGGGCGTTTCCCATGCTCCGGGAGACCCGCCCCGGACCGAGACCTGCGCACTTCATCTCCGGCGACACCTCTGACATCCTGGGAAGCCGACGTCTGCTGGGACGACGAGTGCTCAGTCAAGCGGCTCGCCGAAGTCCGAGCGGTCTGATCGGTTCAGCTTGATTCAGCGCGCCCTCCGTACCTCGGCACCCCACGCACGCGCGGCATCGTGGAAGGCGGCGGCCAGGCTGCTCGCCTACACCGGCGCCCCGGATTAGGCTGCCTCCAGCTCTGTTCCGCCGCTGCGGCGGCGGCGAATACACCCATACCGGTGTCGCGATCGCGCCGGTAAGCAGAGGGATCAACGCCTTGGGGTACGGCGGACTGAGGGCGCGGCGAGAACCGCCAGGACCGCGACGAGAGTCACAGCGGCGCCGGTCCAGAAGGCGATCGTGAATCCGCCGTCACTGGGCACGCCTGGCGCCGAAATGTGCGCGGTCAGCAGTGTGGCGATCGCGGCCGTGCCGATGCTGCTGCCGACCGTGCGGGCGATGGCGTTGGCGCTGATGGCCTCGCCGCTCTGGGTGGAGGGGACGGCATCGATGATCGCGTTGGCCGTAGCGGCGAGTGCGAGCCCTATGCCGGCGCCGACCAGGATTCCTGACACCACGATCTGCCAGAGTCGGTCGTGGGCGATCGCCGGAAGTCCGAAAGCGGCAGCGACGAGGATGCTGCCCAGTAGCATCGGCAGCTTCGCTCCCCGCGTTCGCACCAGCACGCCGGCCATGGGGCCGAGGGCGACCATCGCGATGACGGTTGGCAGCAGGAGTAGGCCCGCCTGGGTGACGGTCATGCCGAAGCCGTAGCCGGCGTTGTTCGGCAGTTCGAGCAGGGGCGGGATGAGTACGAACACGGCGAACATGGCGAACCCGATGACGAGCGCGACGAGGTGAGCGGTCCACACGCCGCGGATCGTGAACAGTCTGAGGTCGACCAGCGGCTCCCTGACCCGCAGTTCCACGAGTACGAACGCGACGAGGGCGATCACGCCGAGAGCGAGCAGGCCCAAGGTGCGGTCGGATTCCCAGCCCCAATTTCGGCCGTTGCTGACGGCAAGCAGGATGGACGCCAGCGCTGCCGACAGGATGACGCTGCCGAGAATGTCGAGGCGCCCTGGCTTGCGCACCGACGACTCCGGCATCCCGAAGACGGCGCCCAGCAACGCGATGACGATGAGTACTGTGGGCGACCAGAACAACCAGTGCCAGTTCAAACTCTGGACTATGGGGCCCGCGGCCGCGATGCCGATGCCGCCGCCGACACCGAAGGTCGCCGAAAGCAGACCGATCGTCACGCTGACCCGCTCACGCGGGAGCTCGTCGCGCACTATGCCGATGGACAGCGGCATGACCGAGCCCGCGGCGCCCTGCAACACCCTCGCCGCGATGAGGACCCCGAGGTTCGAGGCGAGCGCGGCCAACACGGTTCCGGCGAGAAGCACGGCCAGCACCACGATCAGGATCTGGCGCTTGCCGACCATGTCGCCGAGCCGGCCGAGGACCGGGGTGAGCACGGAGGCCGACAGCAAGTAGGCGGTGAGCACCCAGCTCGTCTCGCTGGTGGAGGCGCTCAGGTCTCGTGCAATCGTTCCCAGCGCCGGAGCGACCAGGGACTGGAGCACCGAAAACGCGAGACCGCCAAGCGACAGGTAGACGACGATGAGCGTGGAACGGCGCCCGCTGGCCGACCGCCGACCGTTGAAGTCGGCGGCGGCCCGCGCCGGGTTGGCGACGGTCACGGGTTCAGCGTCCGCACAAGTTCGGGTACCCGCCCCGCGCCGAGCGCGGCCCGCGCGGTGACCGTTTCGGCGTCGACATGGAGCTCCTGCATCGTGGCGTCGAACAGTTCCAGGTCGATCCGCAGCGCGGCCATCGGGCGTTCGAGCGCCGCTTCGAGGTTCACCGCGCTGTGCACGGGAATCAGCTCGAGTGCCCGGCTCGAACCGCTCCCCTGCTTGATGACCTCGACGAGACCGGTCGGCTCGACCCCGGCGAGCCTGGCCAGGTCGACGATCTCGGCGACGTTGGCCTGATTCATCATCATCAGGGTGTTGTTGAAGAGCTTGGCGATCTCCCCCGCGCCGTGCCCGCCAAGGTGGACGACGTGCGCGGAGAAGGTGCGGAACAGCGCTTCGCAGCGCTGGGCGACCGCTACGGGACCACCCACCATGGTCGTCAGGGTTCGAGCCTCGGCGCCCACGCGCGCGCCGCTGACGGGGGCGTCCAGGAACTCGACCCCGGCCACGGCGCAGGCTTCGGCGCAGGCCACAGCGGCGCTCGGGGTCCCGGTGCCGTGGTTGACGACGACGGATCCGGGGCGCAGGCCGGCGAGCAATCCGCCGGTCAGCAGGGCCATCACGTCTTCGTCGGTGCTGACGCACAGGCAGACGATCTCGCTGGCCGCAGCGAGCGACGCCATGTCGCCGTGGCGAACGTGGTGGACCCCCGCGAGCGCGTCGAGGGATCCAGCGCGCCGCGCCCAGGCGTGCAGGGGGTAACCGGCTTCGGCGATGGCGATCGCCATGGGCAGGCCCTGGTCACCGAGACCGATGAAGCCCACCGAGGGAAGTGTCGCCGAGGTCATGAACGTACCTTCCTGTTGCTGCGCGGCGCCTCATCAATGGGGACCGCGGCGAGCAGAGCGCGGGTCTCAGCGACGACGCGATCCTGGAATGCCGTGTTCCGGATCTGCGCGGATCCGGCCATCGGCTGACCCTTTTCGTCGTAGTAGACGCCGGTCCGACGCGATTGATCCGTCAAGACGTTGGTGATCAAGCGCGCGGCGACCTTCGGGGTGCTCCAGTATTTGATCATCGGCGCGATCGGCGAGAGAAGGTACTTCGCTATCAACCGGAGCGCGGCGTTCGCGTCGCGGCCAAGATCGCTGCCCGGGTTGAAGCCGGGTTCGACAGCGTTGAAGCGCAGCCGCGGGAATTCACGCGCAAAGGCGTAGACGGTGGCAAGGTTGCCCTGCTTCGAAGTGGCGTAGGCATCGAAGCCGGGCTTGGACGAGCCGCCGGGCGCCCATTCGCCGCGTGCGCTGGCCGCTGCGGAAATGTAGCGAGCGCCGCGGAAGCCGCTGGCCACAGCGGGTTTGCGCTCAGGATCCTCGACGGCGGAGACGACGAAGACGACGTTCGCACCGTCGGGGAGGTACGGAACAAGCGCCTCGGTCAGGGCGAACGGTCCAAGGTGGTTGGTCGCGTACGTCCCGTCCCAGCCCTGCGCGCTCTTGAAGGATTTGCTCGGCATGATGCCCGCGTTATTCACCAGGCCGGCGATCGGCAGACCGAGCGCGGCGATCTGCGCGGCCGCGCGCCGCGCGCTCGTGACATCGGACAGATCGGCGACGACCGAGACCGCTCGGCCGCCCCGCTCTCGGATTTCCTTCTCGACGCCGTCGAGCTTGGCGCGATTGCGCCCGACCAGCACGACGGTGCCGTGCTTGGCGAGCCCGAGCGCGGTGCGCCGACCGATGCCCGCGGTCGGCCCGGTGATGATCCAAGCCTGCGCGATCGAGGAAGCTGGGGTGGACTGTGCCATGTCGGCTCCTGGGTAGTTGTTGATGGTCTGATCAGATAGCGGGAAGGGCAGGTCCGGCGATCATTCGCCACATCGCGTCGAACGCGATCCGGGCGTGGGTCTCCGCCTGGTCCGGCTCACGGATCATCGCGTCGCTGGCCGAGTCGGCGAGCGCGCCGGCCAGAGTGACGACGAAGCCCAGCGGCACCTCCCGCATCGGCCCGGCGGCCACGCTTCGGGCCAGCAGGTCTGCGATGCCGCGGAACGCGGAGCTCGCGACCCGGTGACTCTCCGCGGTGACCTCGTCCGACACCTCAAGCCGGGCCAGCGCTCGTCGCTTCTCCGGGAAGGACGTGGCCCAGCGCAACCACTGGTTCCACATGTGGCGCAACTGCTCGCGCACGTCACTCCCGGTCGGCAGCCCATCGACGGCGGCCTCGCCCATGCCGGCCTTGAGGGTGATGTACAGCTCGTTCAGGAGTGTCACCTTCGTATCGAAATAGACGAACAGGGATCCGTTGGAGACGCCTGCCTCCCTGGCGATCGTGGCTGTCGCAGCGCCCAGCCCTTGAGCGGCGATGACCCGCGTCGCCGCCGCCAGGATCGCGTTGCGACGGTCCGCGCTCCGTGGTCTCGGCATACACCGAGCTTATAAGAGAGTGTCTAGTCGGTCAACACAACGGCGGTCCGATGCCACCGAGGGTGTTGGCGTGCGCGACGGTGTCGTCCGAGCGATCCGCCAGTTGCCGTCTGAGCGCACGCGGGACTTAGCTCGGGCGCGGGACGCGTGCCGGCCGGCTTTCGGCATCCCGCCGATCAGCGGTGCACTGTGGCGCCGAACTCCCTGGATGCGCCGGAACCATCGGCCCATCGCCACTCGGAGGTACGGGCGGCCATCCGGACGACTCGGTCGGACCGTTTCGAACACTTGACCGACTGGACACTCTTTATTATATTGGCGGTATGGCGAGACCGAGAAGCCAGGACCGGCGCAATGCGATCCTTTCGGCGGCGACTCACGTCATCGCCAGCCGGGGCCTTGGGGCGCCCACGGCGGCGATCGCCGAGGCGGCCGGGGTCTCGAACGGGTCATTGTTCGTGTACTTCGACACCAAGTCCGCGCTCCTCAATGAGCTTTTCATTGAGTTGAAGGCGGAAATGGGAACTGCCGCCGTCCGTGATTTGCCCACGGACGCGGCCCCGTACGAGCAGGTCTTTCACATGTGGACACGGTGGCTTGGCTGGGCCACCGCCCATCCGGAGAAGCGTCGCGCGTTGGCCCAGCTCGAGGTCGCCGACGAGATCAGCGAAGAGAGCCATCAATTGGTTCGCGAGTCCCAGCGAGGGATGGCGCAAGTGCTCACCCGCAGTCTTGCCGAGGGTCCCATGCAAGACCAGCCGATGGGCTTCGTACTCACCCTCGTCACCGCAATGGCCGACGCCACCATCGACGCGATCATCCGAGAGCCGGCCGCGGCAGAGGCCCTCGGTGATGCCGCGTTCGAGGCGATCTGGCGGGTGCTGGGCGGGACCACCGGCTCACAGGCTTCCGCACGAGGTATCGCAACGTCGTCCCCTAGCGTCGCGTGATCCTGTTGGGTGTTACTTGGTGTTGTGCTCGACAAGTTGCTTGATGCCGGTCTGGACCCAGCGGACCTCGGCGAGGATCTCGTCGGCGGTAGCGGTCCAGGTGCACGGCCGCGCGTCGGTGTTCCAGGTGCGCGACGTAGTCACGGATGCTGGCGATCAGGGCGGTCACCGAGGTGAACGTGCCGCGGCCTCGAAGACCTGTCGTGCCTCGTGCTCGCTCATGACGAAGGGCTTCTCGACGAGCACGTGCTTGCCGGCTCGGAGCGCGGCGATGGCGTGCTCGGCGTGGAACGGGTTGGGCGTCGCGACGTAGACGACGTCGACGTGCGGGTCCTCGAGGAGGGCCTGGTAGCTACCGTGCGCCCGGCCGACGTCGAAGGTGACGCCGTGCGCGCCGCCGCTGGCGAATGACCGGGCCTTGTCGATGCTTCGTGAGCCGACGGCGGCCACCGGGAACCCCGCGAGCGTGAGGTCGCGGGTGAAGATCTGGGCGATGACCCCGGTGCCGAGGATGCCCCAGCGCAGATGATCGGTCATGGTCTCAGCGGTGCTCGTCGGGCCTGTGCAACCACACCGTGGTCTCGGGTGGGAGCACGCCGGATTCGGCGAGGTCGGCGCTGGCGAGCAGCACGGTGCCCTCGGGCAGCGGCAGCGGACGGGTCCCGAAGTTCGTCGCTGAGATCCATCGGTCGCCGCGAGTGAAGGCGACGAAGTCGTCATGCTCGCCCAGCCATTGCAGCGGTGCGGCGGTCTGCAGGCGGTGCCGGAGTTCGACGGCCCGGCGGTATAGGGACAGCGTGGAGCGGGTGTCGGCCTCCTCGGCTTGGACCGAGTAGGCCGCGAACCATGCCGGCTGGGGCAGGTGAGGGTCGGCCTCGCCGAATCCGAGCGAGATGCCGCTGGACGTCCATGGCAGTGGCACGCGGCTGCCGTCGCGGCCCGCTTCGGCGCCTCCGGTGCGGAAGAAGGCGGGGTCTTGGCGTCGGTCGGCGGGGATGTCGGCAACCTCGGGGAGGCCGAGTTCCTCGCCCTGGTAGAGATACATGCTCCCGGGAAGCGCGAGGGCGAGCATGATGGCGGCGCGGGCGCGGCGGAGGCCGCGTGCCCGGGCGTGATACTCCTCCTCGCCGCGCCAGGAACGGAGACCCTTGCTCAACCAACTATTGCGGTGGCTGTTCGTCTCAGGCGGCGCGGCGATGCTGATCCGATCGCTCGGTGCACGAGTCGATCGATTCAGTGACGGACGCCTCGCGCGGACCGGCTGGCTCCTGCTCGTCGGCAGCTGGGTCGTGGTGATCGCAGAGACGTTCTTCCCCGTCATGTCGATACCGCCGTGGGGAATCATCTCGTTCTTGCTCAGCCTCGCGGTCTCCATCGGGGCGCTTGCCGTCGCCGCCATGCTCGCGCTCGTGATCCTGTCGCGGCGCACACCCCCGGACCGCGGATCATCGACCAATTCGGCCGTCCCCGTCCTCCTCATCGCGATCGCCGTGGTCTCCTTCTTCGCGGAGCGAACCGCCGGAATCATCGCAGCCGTCGAAGGGTGAAACGCCGGTTGGCGAGCTTCCTCTCCCGGTGAACAGCGCTGATGCTTCGCCTACCGTCGCACCGCACTATCGTTGAAACCCTGCTCAAACCTTCTCGGTGTCTCCGCCATCCCCGACTCGTTCCCCTAGAGGTCCTAGCTACTTCGACCTGAAAAGGTAGATCGACGGTTGTCGGCGTGTACGGCCGTCTGGACGACGAGCGGTTCTTCGCCCCGTTCGTACCGCACTTCTCGCCACGGATGGGCCGCCCGAGCGTGCCGATGGAGACGTACCTGCGGCTGATGTTCCTCAAGCACCGCTACCGCCTCGGCTATGCGCGGAGGTGTCCGACTCGATCTCGTGGCGGCGGTTCTCCCGCAGCACCGACCGCGGTTCCCGGGGAGATCGCCGCCATGGCCTCTGGCTAGTTTACGCCGTTCCTGCTGCTGATCCAGGCCATCTGGCTGCTGGCGCCAGGCCTCGTCATCGGTGCCGAACTCGCGCGGCGGGACCTCATCGCCCGATACCTCGTGGTGCCCGTCGCCGGCGGCGTGTTCAGCTACGCCGCCGTCTGGATCTACCTCGCCAACCGCGCCGCCGGCGAAATCTACAGCTACCTCACCGCCGTGGGCGCCGTCGCCCTGCTCGCGCTGCGACCGCCGGTCGCGGTCCTGCTCCAGGTGCTGTGCGTGCCTGCTGTGTGGGCGCTGCTGCGCGCCCTGCGGCTGACCGGCTACCGACTCATCGTCGTACTCACCATGTTCCTGTTCACCGGCTTCTTCGTGTACAACAGCGTCTTCGTCTGGCCCAAGCTCCTCGCCGCGAGCATGACGCTGACCGCGTTCGCGCTGCTGTTCTTCGGCCGACCGGCACGCTCCATGTGGGCGCTCGCCGGTGTGGCGGCCGGAGCCGGCATGGTGGCTCACGCCGGCGTGGCATTCACGCTGCTGCCGATGGGGCTCCTGCTGCTACGGCGCCGCTACCGCCCCTCCTGGCAGCACCTCGGGCTCACCGCCGCCGGCGGCGCCCTGCTGCAGGCGCCCTGGATGGCGTACCGGAAAATCATCGATCCACCCGGTGACCAACTGCTGAAATGGCACCTCGCCGGCGTGTGGCAGCCGGCCTTCGGCCCGGACCAGCGCTCGCTGACCGAGCTTGCCGGGGCGCGGTTCACGCCGCAGTGTGCGGCCCGGTGGCCACTACCCGGCGTTACTGGCGCAGTGCCGGATGGCGCACGCACGCGGGTCTGGTGATCCCACCGGTCATCGTCGCTCATACCGCCGAAGGACATCTCATCAGGCCGCACAGTGTCACCGGCAAACTCGTCACGGTTGCAGGGATCCGACAGCGATATCGCCTGCAGTACCTGATGCCGGGACACCGTGCCGACCGGCCAGAGGCGAACGTCCGAACGGAACCGACCCACGGCTCTATCAACCGCGACGGCTTTGACGCCGCCAATCGGCTGAACCGATGCCCTCGCTCCAACGACGCGCACGGCGGCGAAGTGGCGCAAGCAGCCTCCGATTCAGTGTCAGGTTGGGCGAACCATGCGTAGCCCGGCGGCCTCGGCTCCGCGCATGTTCACGTCGCCGGAGATGCGCTGCAGGATGCGGGCGTATCCGGTGCCGGGCGCGACGCCGTTGGCTGCCGCGGCGACATCGACCAGGCGGGCCTGCGGGTGGTACGCCATGAACATGGGGTGTACCTCGACGTCGGTGACCCGCCACGTTCCGGGGGTGACTTCGGTGAACGTGAACCGTGGCACGGCGGAGTCCTGTGTGTTCTCCGCTGTGCCGTCCGAGAAGCGACACAGGAGATTGCCCAGGCCGTATGCGACCCATTTGTCGCCGATCTTCTCGAACGGCTGCACGACGTGGACGTGCATGCCGATGATCAGGTCGACATCGGGGCTGGCGAGCAACTGCCTGGCCTGGCTGACCTGGTCGGCATCGGGCGCGTTCTGGTATTCGGTCCACCCCCAGTGCATGGACAGGATGACGATCTCCGCACCGGCCTGCTTCGCCGCGTGCGCGTCGTGGAGGATCTTCGGGACGTCAATGGGGTTGGCTATCCACGGCTTGCCCGGCGGCCGCTGGATACCGTTGAAGCTGAATGTGTACGCCAGCTGCGCGACCTTCACGCCGTGCACGCTGAAGACGTTGGGCGTGGCGGCTTCCGCCGCGGAGCGCGCCGATCCGCTGTGGTGCAGCCCCACCCGGTCGAGGTTGTCCAGCGTGCGCCGCACGCCCTCCTCTCCGTGGTCCAGCGTGTGGTTCGAGGCCGTGGAGCAGGTGTCGAAGCCGGCGCCGGCGGCCGCGTCGACCAGTTGCGGGGGCGCGCTGAAGGTCGGCCAGCCGGTGAACGGGCCCTCCGGTGGGGCGAGCGGCTGCTCCACGTGACAGACCGCCAGATCCGCCGACCGAACGATCGGGGCGACCGCGGCGAGGATCTGCGTGAAGTCGTGGCCGGGCTTGCCGGCCGCGCGTGCATCGGCGGCGGCCTGCGCGGTCAGGTCGGGCGGCACGAACAGGTCCCCCGCCGCGACGACGCTGAGCGTCCTGGGGCGGGCCAGGGAGGCGGCGGGTGGTGACACCGATCGCCCGACTGCGGCCGGCTCTGCGGCGTTCGTACAGGCACCGGCCCCGGCGACGAACGCGGCGGCAATGAGAGTCAGGCCGACCAAGGCAGCTTGCTTGATTCGCACGCACGGGATCGTGACAAGCTCCGCGTGTCCGGTACCCCTCGCCACAAACGATCCACCCGAAACACCACCCCGCGCATCGCTCGCCGAGCACACGGAAGGCAGCGACGGCGACCCGCCGCCCACGCCCGCCGTCACCGGCCCGCCCGGGGCACCGAGAGCCGACGGTGTCGCAGGCGGGGCGGCGCCGGCGAGCCCACGCCTGCGCGGAACGAGCAGGATGCCCCGTGGTGATTGTCCCAGAACCGGCTCCGGTCGCCGGCTGAGCGCCGCCGCCAGGAACCAACCGCTCGCCGAGACCCGGCATACCGGCCATGGCCGCAGGGTATGTCCCCCGCTCGGTGCGCCGGCGAGAGGGGTTCATGGTGAGCAGCGAACAAATGGTCGTCGTCGGGGTGGACGGCTCGGACAAGAGCCTCGCGGCCGTGCGATGGGCCGCCGTGGACGCCGCGGGCGGCTTCGAGGCGCTGCCGGTCGGCTCCGCGGGCGAACGGCTGGCCGCACACGCGCACTGCCCGGTGCTCGTCGTGCACGACGCGCGGCGCTGTGCCGGCCCCGCCGCCGGCATACGCCGGTGCCGGGTGCTCGGGTCCTTACAGATCGAGGATAAGTCGAGGGGTCTTCGCACGGGACACGCAGATCATCATGGTCTTCCCTGCCGCACGTTCGGCTTCGGTGAGTATGGAGTCGCGGTGGTCGGGCTGGCCGTCGATGACGGCGACCTCGCAGGACCCGCAGGTGCCTTCCTGGCAGGAGTAGACGACGGGGATCCCGGCTTCCTCCGCGACGTCGATGATCGACTCCTCCGGCGGGACCACGAGGGTGATGCCGGTTTGGGCGAACTCGACCTCGAAGCCGGAGTCGGTGCCATCGTTGCCTCTGGCGAGGGGTGCGAAGCGCTCCGCGTGCAGCGACCCGGCGGGCCAGACGCCGCACGCTTCCTCGGCGGCCTTGAGCAGCGGCTCGGGGCCGCAGCAGTACACCGCGGTCCCGGTCTCGGGCTGGGCGAGCAGGCCGGCCAGGTCGAGCAGTCCACATTCGTCTCGGGGCCGGACGTGGATCCGCTGGGCGTCGATGGCGGCGAGCTGTTCCGTGAAGGCCATCGAGGCTGCGGTACGCCCGCCGTAGAGGAGCGTCCAGTCCGCTCCGGCTCGGTTGGTGGCTTCGATCATCGGGATCATCGGGGTAATGCCGATTCCGCCGGCGATGAAGATGTAGCGCCTCGCGTCGACTAGGTCGAAGTTGTTGCGAGGGCCGCCGACGAGGACCTTGTCCCCGACGGCCAGGGAGTCGTGGACGAAAGCGGACCCTCCCCGGCTCTGCGGCTCGCGCAGCACCGCGACCTGGTAGGTGGTGCGGTCGGCGGGCGAGGAGCACAGTGAATACTGCCTGACCACCGCGGGGTCGCCGAGGTGGAGGTCGATGTGTGCTCCGGCCTGCCAGGCCGGCAACTGGCTGGCGTCCGGTGTGGCCAGGGTGAGGAGGACCACCTGGTCGGCCACGAGTTCCTTGCGGAGTAGGACGGTCTCGAAGGTGTCGGTGGTAGGCATGCCTCTCGGTCAGCTCCTCTCCCGGCGGGCCTCGCCGATGTGCCGGTAGAAGTCCAGGAGCTCGGGGCGGTCGACGGCGTGCGCCTGGGCGGCGGTGATGATGCCCCGCAGGATGGTCTTGACCGGGACCTCGAGCTTCTTGCCGGTGTGGGTGTGCGGAATGCCCGGGGCTTGGATCACCTCGTCGGGCACGTGCCGGGGCGAAACCCGGTTTCGCACGGCTGCCTTGATGGCGCTCGCCAGCGCCGCGTCGAGCGTGATCCCCTCGGCGAGCGTGACGAACATCGGCATCCAGTAGCCGCCGTCGGGTTCCTCCAGGCCGACGACCAGTGCCTCGCTGACCTCGGGCAGGTCCTCGGCGGCCTGGCAGATGTCGGCGCTACCCATGCGGATGCCGGCCCGGTTGAGGGTGGCGTCGGAGCGGCCATGGAGGATCACCGACCCGCGGCTGGTGAGAGTGACCCAGTCGCCGTGCCTCCACACGCCGGGGAATTCCTCGAAGTAGGCGGTGCGGTAGCGGCTGCCGTCGGGGTCGTTCCAGAACCGCAGCGGCATTGACGGCATGGGCGAGGTGACGACGAGCTCGCCGACCTCGTCCAGGAGCGGCTCCCCGGTGGCCGACCACGCGTGCAGGTCGGCGCCGAGGCAGCGCACCGCGATCTCACCTGCCCGGATCGGTTCAGTGGGAACCGACCCGGCGAAGCCGCTGACGACGTCGGTTCCCCCCGAGGTGGACCCGATCAGCACGCCCGGGCCGAGCTCGGCGGCGGCCCATTCGTGTACCGGGGCCGTCAGCACCGAGCCGGTGCAGCCCACGGAGCGCAGGGCGGAGAGGTCGAAGTCGGCCGCGGGGTGGACTCCGGCGTCGCGGGTGGCGTTCAGGAACCCCGGGCTGATCCCGAGGTGGGTGATTCCGGCGCGCTCGGCGAGCCCCCACAGGTTGGCGGGGGTGGGGGCGCCGTCGAAGCAGTGGACGGTGGCTCCCTGGAGCAGTCCAGCGGCCCGCAGGTTCCACATCATCCAGTTCAGCGTGGTGTACCAGAAGAACTGGTCGCCGGCACCGATGTCCAGGTGCAGGCTCAGGGTCTTGAGGTGCTCCACTACGACGCCGGCGTGGCCGTGAACGATACCCTTCGGGGGCCCTGTCGTCCCGGAGGTGAACAGGACCCACAGCGGATGGTCCGCCGGGAGCGGAAGAGGAGACAGTGCCGCGTCCGCCGAGGGAGCGGCGGCCTCAGCCCACGCGATGGTCTCGTCGTGACGCCCGGGCCCATCTCGGTGCCCGTTCCCGATGAGCACACTGGCCCGCAGGCTCGGCAGCCCCTCGCGCAGCTGTGCGACCTCGTGGGTCCGGTCGACCCAGCGGCCTCGGTGGTGGTGTCCGGCCGCAGCGACGAGCACCGAGGGGCCCATCTGGCAGAAGCGAGCACGCGCGGCCTCGGCGGCCAGGTCGGTGCCGCATCCGGCCCAGATCGCCCCGAGGCTGGCCGTGGCGAGGAAGGCGACGATCGCCTCGGGAATGTCAGGCAGGTATCCCACCACCCGGTCGCCCGCCCGGACTCCGAGGGCGGTGAGCGTGGCGGCAAGGGCGGCGACGTGGGCCTCCAGCTCGTCCCAGGTCAAGGTCCGGCTGGTCTCGGTCTCGTCGTGCCCGACGATCGCCACCCCGCTCCGCGGAGTCCGGAAGACCTGGGAGGCGTAGTTGAGACGCCCGCCGGGAAACCACTTGGTGTCCGGCATGGCAGCGTCGTCGACGATCCGGTCGGGCGGGGTTTCCCAGGCCACACCGCAGAACTCGGCGACGCTGCCCCAGAATCCCGGCAGGTCTCGCACCGACCATTGCCACAGGTCGTCGTAGGGGGCGCCGGGGGGCGGCCCACCGCGATCGGCGGCCAGCCGCGCGAACGACGTGATCGCCGCTCGGCTGGTGACTCCGTCCGAAGGAGCCCAGAGTTGGGCGGGCTGGAGGGTCGTCACGACTTCGCTCCCGCGTGCCAGGGGCGCGGTCGACGAGGCATTCCCACCCGCGCGCGTGGCACCGGAATCGGGTCGGCTCCGGCGACGACCTGGTTCGAGACCGAGCCGATGCCTTCGATGACCAGGGTGACGACGTCGCCGGGCTTCAGCGGTGGCGGATCCTCGACTCCGGTGCGGGCCCAGTGCTCCAGCAAGCAGCCACCGCCGCACGTGCCGGAGGCGAGCACCTCGCCGGTACGCAGTTCCACTCCACGTGACGCGAAGGCGACCATCTCCTCGAACGACCACGACATGTTGGCCGAGCTGTCTCCTCCCGCCGGCAGCGGGACGCCGTTGAGCTCGGCGTGCATCTCCAGGACGAGGCGGTCGCCGTGGCGGTAGGGCTCGAGCTCGTCGGCGGTGACGATCCACGGGCCGAGCGTGTTGGCGAAGTCCTTGCCCTTGACCGGCCCCATGCCGAAGGGGATCACCGGCGCCATCAGGTCACGCGCCGACCAGTCGTTGAAGAGGGTGTAGCCGGCGATGTGCCCGGCTGCCTGCTCGGGTGTCAGGTCCCTGCCGGGCTTGCCGATCACTGCGGCCAACTCCAGCTCGAAGTCGAGCTGCCGGCATCCCGGTGGCACCTCGACCGGGTCGTCGGGGCCGATCACCGCGTTCGCGTTGGAGAAGTAGAACAACGGCTGGTCGTACCAGGCGGGGTGGGGCCGTTGCGCTCCGAGCACGCCCAGGCTGCCTTCGAGGTGCTCCTCGAAGACGAGGAAGTCGCGCAGCGCCCCGGGTTGGACCGGGGCCAGCAACCGCACCTGCGACAGGGGTACCGGATCACCGTCCGTGGCCCCGGCCACCAGCTCGGCTCGCTCCTCCACGGAGACAGCCAGCACCTCGGACAGGTCGGTTCCCGCGGCGAGGGGCTGGACGTGGCCGTCCCCGACGATTCCCAGCCCTGTCATGCCGTCCAGCTCGATCCGGGCGATCTTCATGCGCGATCCCCCGACTGACGTTTGGCCGGCACCCTCGGCGCGGCGGCGCACAGGTGAACGGTGGCCATCAGGTCGAACTGCTCCAGGCGGCCGGCTCGCGGCCTCGTAGGGTCGAGTTCTTCGTAGACGTTGGTCACGTTGGCGGCGATGCGTTCGTGCTCGGACATCTCCGGGAAGCCGTCCAGGTCGATCGAGGAGATCGCCTCGGCGACGTCAAGTCCGGCCTCGAACCGCTTGGTCGCCTCCAGCTCGACGTACGCGAGATAGTCACGGACCCGCCCCACGCCGCTCTTGTCGGTGACCGGTCCATGGCCCGGGACGATGGCGGTGACGTCGAGGTCCAGGAGCAGGTCGCAGGCGGCGATGCAGCGGGACACCGGGCCGTCCCACACCAGCGGCGCCCCACCGATGAAGACGATGTCGCCCGTGTAGACGACTCTGGCGTCGGGAACATGAACGACCGTGTCGCCGGCGGTATGGGCCGGGCCGACCTCCACCAGCCTCACCCGGCGCCCGCCGACGTCGAGGTCGAGCTCACCGCTGAAGGTCCGGGTGGGCGGGGTGGGGGTGATCCCCGCCGGGTCGAAGGATCCGGCGACCGCGCGGACGAACTCCCCGATCCGGTCGTCACGAGCCCACAGGCTTGCCAGCTCGACGGCCGTGGCGGGCGTCATCGAGGCCGCGGCGGCCTGCGAGGCGATGATCTCGACCCCCGGTTCGGCGACCAACTGGTTGCCGAACCAATGGTCGCCATCGGAGTGGGTGTTGACCACTGTCCGGATCGGGTGGCGGTCGGTGAGCGGGGCGAGTCTCTGGAGCATCTGGGCGGTGTGGGGCAGGTCGAGGAGGGTGTCCACCAGCAGCGAGCTGCCCGTTCCGCGGACCAGGCCGGTGTTGCTCTGGCCCCATCCTCCCGCGCCGACCAGCCAGGCGTGGCAGTCCACGCCCAGGTCGTGCGGGCCGGAAGCGCCGCCGCTCATCACGCGGCGCCCTTGGCGGGGATCATCCGCACCGGCAGCGCGGCGAACTTGCGCACGGTCTGGCTCGGGTCGCGCACCGGCTCGCCCGCTCGTTCGAACCGCTCCACGCGGGTGGTGAGCTCGGTGAGCATGGCGGCCGCCTCCAGGCGCGCCAGCGGCTGCCCGAGGCACAAGTGCAGGCCGGTGCCGAAGGCGACATGGGTGCGGGCGTTCTCCCGGGTGATGTCGAGGCGGTCCGGCTCGGGAAACTGGCGGGGATCGCGGTTGGCCGACCCGTACAGCACGCCCACCGACGCTCCGGCCGGGATCGTGACTCCGCCGAGGTCGACCTCGGCCCGCGTGTGCCGGTAGAAGACCCGGAACGGCGCCTCGTACCGCAGGAGCTCGTCGACCGCGTTGGGGATCAGGTCCGGTCGCGACCGCAGCAGCTCCCACTGGTCGGGGTGCTCGATGAAGGCGTCGATGGCGTTGCCCAGCAGTGCCCCGGTCGAGTCGATGCCGGCCATCCAGATTGAGGCCAGCGTCATCAACCGTTCCGGGCCCTCGGGGTCCAGCCGGCCGTCGGTGCCGCCGTCGCTCATGATCAGGCGGCCCAGGCAGTGCGCCGGCATCGCGGCGATGCCCTCAGCGACCAGCCAGTTCAAGGCTTCGGTCAGCAGTTCGAAGTGATGCGGTGTTCCGGCGGGTTCCTCGGCGCGCGAGACCGCGTCGCTCCATTCGGCCAGGGTCTGGCGGCTCGGCGGGGTGAGCCCGGTCAGCAGTTGCATCGCGCGGTCGGGCATCGGCTGTGCCACCACCTGCACTGCGTCGAACTCGCCCAAGCCGGCGACCTCTGCAGCGATCCGCGCGGCGGCGGCTTCGATCTCTGGTCGCAGCGCCTCGATGGGGTCCTTCATGAACGCCGGCTGCAGCGACCGGCGGATGCGGTTGTGGTCCGGCGGGTCGCTCTCGATGAGCGGGTAGCGCTCGGTGCGCAGCGTGGCGGCCGCATAGGTCACCCCGTCGCCGGACACGAAGTCGTCATGGCTGCGCAGGACCTTGACCACTTCGGTGTAGCCGGGTACGAGCCAGATGTCACGGCCGGGGACGAAGACGACCGGGCCCTGCTCGCGGAGCCGCGCGTAGACCGGGTACGGGTCGGCCAGCGCAGCCGGCCGGTAGGGGTCGAGTTCGCTCGGCTGGATCGGCGCCTGTATCGATAGGTTGGTCATGGAGGAACCTCTTCCTCGAAAACTGCACCCGAGTGCAGAGTGATGTGAGTCACTCTGCACTCGGGTGCAGAACATGTCAAGGCATCACATCGAACGTGAGGGGTAGCGCATGACCGCAGCGGAGCCCGGACGGGTGCAGCGGCCGGGGCAGCAGCGCGCCGAAGCCACCCGCGACCTCCTCTACCAGGCGGCGGCTGCGCTGTTCGTCGAGCAGGGGTACGAGAACACCACCATGGCCGAGATCGCCCAACGGGCCAGAACCTCGCGACGTACGGCGTTCAACCACTTTCCCAGCAAAAGCGACATCCCCATGCGATGGGTACGGCGTATGGCTGACCTCGCCATCGACGTGACAGGTGCCCCCGAGTGCGACCAGGCCACCGAGCGGATCCGCGGCTACTTCCGGTTCATCAGTGAGATGGTTGAGGCCGAGCCGGAGTTGTCCGCGCAGATGCTGCTGGGCTGGACAGCTGCGGCTGGCCCCATCCGCTACGAGTCGCAACTCCTTGCCGACCTGACGCCGATGCTCCAGGAAGGGCAGGCTCGCGGCCAGATCGATGCGGCCGCTGACGCCGCCACGATCGCTCGCACGCTCAGTGACATCCTCATGGGCGCCTCCTTCCGATGGGTCCGCGAGGGCGACGACGGGCCGTCCCTTCAGGAACTCGTCGAGGCCGGGATCGACCTGGTCCTCCGTGCCATCCAGTCAGGCCGCCCGCAGCAGCCCAACCATCAACTTCGCTGATCAATTGCACCCATCCGCTTTCGTCCGTGAAAGCAGATCCATGCGCCGCGGCGTCGAGCCACTTTTCGACATGCGTCGGCCATACACCGCCGGCGGCGATCAATGCTGGCTCATGGGAAGCGTTACGGACAGTTCGGTGCCACAACCGGACGGGCTCATGACAGCGATGGTGCCGCCCAAGGCCTTGACCCGGTCCTCGAGACCGATCAGGCCCGAACCTCTGGCGGGGTCGGCACCTCCGACGCCGTTGTCACGGATCGACAGGGCGAGCGTGCCGTCCGAGTGCTTGACGCATACCTTCGCCACCGAAGCGCGGGCGTGTTTGACCACGTTGGCGAGCGCCTCCGACACGACGTAGTACGCCGCCACCTCGACGGCCTTGGGAAGGCGGCCATCGATGCGGATGTCGCCTTGGACGGGAACCACAGAACGGCGGATGAGTCCCCTGAGCGCAGGCTCAAGGCCACCTTCGGACAGGATCGCCGGATGAATGCCCCGCGCGAGCTCGCGGAGATCATCGGCCAGTTCCTTCAGGCCCTTCCTCATGTCCGACAACTCGGCCTTCAGCTTGGACAGCTCCGGCGGGGTTTCCGACTCGGCGTTCGCCATGCCGAGGGCCAGCGAGATGATCCGTTGCTGCACGCCGTTGTGCAGATCGCGGTCCAGCCGCCGCCGCGTCTCGTCCGCTGCGGCGACGATGCGTGCGCGGGAGGCGGTCAGCTCGGCCCTGCTCTCGGTGTTGGCGATGCTGCTGGCCAGCAACTCGGTGAACTCGCGGATGCGGTCCTCGGCGTCCGCCGGAAACGGAGCGCCGCGCGTCGACGCGGCGATCGCGACGCCCCACAGCCGCTGGTCGACGATGATCGGAGTACCGACGGCCGAGCGAACGCCCGCGTCTTGCGCGGCGACCCCGATAGAACTGGCTGCCTGGCTGTAGTCGTCGAGGCGCGACGGGCGGCGCGACCGGAAAACCAGTGTTGAGACGTCGTTGCCACCGAGCGGATAGTTGGCAGGCACCTGCAACAGGCCCGGGACACGGCGCCAGCGGGCGACCGTCGTCGCGGTGGCGTCCGTCTCGTAGCGTGCGACGAGCGCGATGTCGGCGTGCAGGATACCGCCGATCGCGGCGGCCACCGCGGCGAACACCTCGGCC
Organism: Dactylosporangium sp. CA-092794; assembly: GCF_050948465.1. Lineage (NCBI taxonomy): Bacteria > Bacillati > Actinomycetota > Actinomycetes > Micromonosporales > Micromonosporaceae > Dactylosporangium > Dactylosporangium sp. CA-092794. Next base: position 8,077,491 of record NZ_CP192044.1, read on the forward strand.
GGCGGCGCGTTCCGCGCGACGAGCATCGCCACTCGCCGCAACGCTGTCTGCTCGCCGACGAGGACGCCGCGCATCGCCTCGGAGGCCACTTCACGGCTCTGGGCGACAGCGACGACTTCGCCGATGGCGGTCGCCAGGACGAGATACAACGCGGCCTCCGCCATGTCGGTGACACTCGTGCGCCCGGCCGGATGCGTCGAATCCAGGTAGTACCAGTCGAAGGCGAGGAAGCTCGCGAGCGCCACCGGGACACCGAACGCGGCGCCGGCGAAATACGTGATCGCCACGATGCCGGCGATACCAAGTACGACGACGACCGGGATCGTGAGATAGGGCCCGGCATAGGAGACCAGGACAGCGACGAGCGGGAATGCGACTGCAGCTGCCAGCAGGGCACGCGCCGGTCTGACACCTGCCCGGAACACACGGCCGAACGTCACCCTGGTCATACGCCGCACTCACGCGTTATCGAGTCGATCCCGCACGCGCTTCCCAGACCATTGTGCTCTCATTCCGCTACTGTTGCCTGCGCGTGACGCTACCGGCGGACGACCGCGACCGGGCATGGCGCGTGGTGCAGGACGGCCCGGCTGACGGAGCCCAGCCGCAGTTCCGCGAACCCGCCGTGGCCTCGGCTACCCACCACCACGGCCGCCGCGTGCCGCGACGCGGCAAGCAGCGCCGGCACTGGACGCCCGTCGACCGTCTCGCTGGTGATCACCAGGTCTACGCAGACATCGCGGGCCGGGCAGATCCTGGCCGCCGCCGTGCTGGGCGCCGTCATCGGGCTGGAGCGCGAGTTCAATGACGCCCGCCGGCGCAGGTCGTGCCGGCCCGGCGCCGGTCAGGGGCCTCAGTCGTGCGCCGTCGCGGCGGCTCGCTCCCCGGCCCCGCGCGGCGCGGCCGGGCCCCGATCCGTCGCCAGGGCCAAGCCCGTGCCAGGGTCGAAGTAGTACGCGGCGGCCATGTCAACACCCAGCGTCAGCCGGTCGCCGATGGTCGCGGGGCACCGTGGGTTCACCTTCGCCGTCCACAAACGCTCATCGCCCTCGACGCCTAGCGCCCGACCGGCCGCCGGGCCCGAGGCCGCACCCGGTGCTTCGAACACGATGTGCTTCTCGTTGCCCAGCGACTCGACCGCGAGCGCCGTCACCGTGATGGCTGGACCGTCATCGGTCGGCGGCCAGGCGAAGGCGTCCGGCCGGAGACCCACCACGATGCTCTGGCCTGCGTAGCCCGCCAGCGCCGGTACCTGCGCGAGCCCCTCGGCCGGCACCGGCCAGCGGTTCCCGCCGACCGCGAGCACCAGCCGGTCACCGCCGGATGCCTCGGCGGTGATCAGGTTCATGCTCGGCGAGCCCATGAAGCCGGCGACGAACACATTTGCCGGCCGGAAGTACAGCTCGTCGGGCGTGCCGACCTGCTGCAGGCGGCCGTGGTCCAGCACCGCGATCCGGTCGCCCAGCGTCATCGCCTCAACCTGATCGTGGGTGACGTAGATCGTGGTGGTCCGGTAGCGCTGGTGCAGCCGGGTCAGCTCGGCCCGCATCGACACACGCAGCTTGGCGTCGAGATTGGACAGCGGCTCATCCATCAGAAACACCCGAGGCTCCCGCACGATCGCCCGGCCCATCGCCACCCGCTGCCGCTGGCCGCCCGACAGCGCTTTCGGCTTCCGGCTGAGGTACTCCTCCAACCCCAGCACCTGTGCCGTCTCCAGTACGCGGCGCTGGGCGGCGGCGCGCGGCACGTGCCGGAGCCGCAGCGCGAATGACAGGTTGTCGTCGACGGTCATGTGCGGATACAGCGCGTAGTTCTGGAACACCATCGCGATGTCGCGGTCCTTGGGTGCCAGGTCGTTGACCACCTTGCCGTCGATGGACACCACGCCCTCGGTGGCATCCTCCAGGCCCGCGACGATACGCAGGACGGTGGACTTGCCGCAGCCGGATGGTCCCACCAGCACCAGGAACTCGCCGTCGGCGACCGCGAGGCTGACGTGGTCGACGGCCACCGTCTCGCCCGCGAACACCTTGCTGACGTCTTCCAGCTTCACCTCGGCCACGGCCGCTCACCTCCGAAATCCAGTGCGGGTGAGACGTCTCTCAACGTGTCACGTCCGCAACGGCGGCGACATGGCCGAATTCCCTGAGGCGCCGGGACTTTGAGCGCGCCGGTCGTGCCCTCTCGTGCCGTAGGCGGCGGACGTCCGGCCCTGCCACCGCGCAGCCAGCCGGTGGACGATGTCCAAGCGGCGGCGATGCCGCACGCCGGTCATCCTCCGGAGCCCTCCCCTGGCTCGCACGGCGGGCGCCGGCGCCGGACCAGCATGGCGATCCCCGCGCCCACGGCGAGCAGCAGAGCGACGCCGCCGCCGGCCAGCCACGGCCAGGCGACGGACCGGCGGACCGGCCCGGTGCCGGCGACGACGGGGCTGTCGCTCGTGGCGGCCGGGGGCGACGCTGGCGAGACAACGGTGCCTCCGCCTGCGCCGCCGCCGGTGCGGGCACTCGGCGACGGGCCAGGCGGGGCACCCAGCCGATACCTGGTGACCGTCGCGCCGGTCTTCGCGTCGGTGCGCAGCAGGTAGACCGCGGCGTCGGGGCCGACGCGCAGGTCGGTGGTGACCGCGCCGTACGTGTGCCGGGTCAGGGTGATCGGGGGCGCCGCGCCGGTGGGCACCAGCCGCAGCACCAGCACCTCGACCTTGGGCGGCTCGTTCTCGTCGTCCGGCCACCGCACGACGTTGAACGCGACGACCGGGTCGTCACCGCTGAGCCCCGGCACCATCCCGACGCCTTCCAGGTCGGTGACGCTGGTGATCCGCCAGGACCGGATCGGCTGCCCGGCGGGACCGCGCAGGGCCACGTCCAGCCGGTGTGGGGCCGTCCAGGTGACCAGCAGCGAACGGCCGCCCGGCAGGGGCTGGTCGGGCCGGGTGAGCCGGCGCTGGTCGTCGAGGCTCAGCGGCTCGCCCGCGCGGGTCGTCACCGGCTCCCAGCCGCCGTTGGACGGGTCCACGACGTAGAGCACGCCGTCGGGGCCAATACGGAGCGGGCCCATCACGGCCAGCGGCGCCACCCACCGGACGGTGCCGGAGACGGATCTCGAGTACAGCTTCGGGCCGAGCAGCGATCGGGTGTAGTAGATCGTGCCGCCGGTGACGGCGAAGTCGCACACGCCCGGCTCGAGCGCCACGGTGCGGCTCGGCGCATCCGGGTGGCCGCGGCTCCAGGCGAGCAGCCGATCGTTGACCTCGTCGAGCATCCAGATGGTACCGTCCGGGTCGATCTGGATCGACCAGGGACCGAAGATGTCGCCGTCGCCTGACGGCTTGGAGAAGCCTACCTGGGCGGTATTGGCCTGCACGACCATCGGCCCCGGAGGCGTGAGACGGCCGAACTCATGCGTGCCGAGCGGCACTTCGACGGGCGTTGCCGCGGCGACGCCCGCAACGGCAGGCAGGATGGCCACGGCGGCGGCCACGGTCGCGGCCATCAGGAGGCGCCCGAACGGGCGCCGGTATCGCGTCAGCATCTGATCCTCCTTCGGATCGGCCCACGCGGGGAACGGCATGCCAGCCCGGCGTTGCCGGTGCTCAGCGACGGGCCGCCGTCAACGGGCGGCGATGTCGATGGCGACGGTGTACTCGTAGCTGCCGCCGGCGACGGCGCGGACGACCTCATAGGCGCGCACCAGCGGCTGCGGGTTGCCCTGGCCGGCCCGGCCGACACCGATGCCGTACGTCAGCACGCCCTCGTAGTCCCCGGCCGGTGCGTAGTCGGCCATGACCGCCATTCCCAGGGGCCGCACCGGCTGCGTGACGACGGTGGAGGCGGTGCCGTCGGCGGTATGGGCCCGCGCCTGGCGGAAGGTGATCCGCAGTACCCCGTGGCCCGCGACCGGGATCGGCCGGCCGCTGCCGTCGCCGGCAAGCTCGTCGGCGAATTGGAAGGTGTACCCGGGCATCGCGGTGCTGAAGGTGAACGACATCCGGTTGAACGGCCGTTCGCCACGATCGCTCGGATGGTCCCCGGCACCGATGCGGATCAGGGCCGGCGTCGGCGGGACCCCGTACTCGTGCCGCACGACGCCGGGCCGGGCCGCGTCGTTCGGCCAGTGCCACTGGTACGCCACGCGCGCCGAGACCACCCGGGCGGGTGAGCCGGCGCCGGTGGCCGGGCCGGTGGTGGCCGGGCCGGTGGTGGCCGGGCCGGTGGTGGGCGACACGGTCACGGGGGGCTCCGTCGCAGGCGCCGCCGACGGGACGGGCCCAGCGGTGGCGGTGCCACTGACAGTTCCACCGCGGGCGCAGGCCGCCGGAGTGGCCACGACGAGCGCGGCGGCGGCGAGGACGGTCAGACTACGCAGGGAGATCATCACGCCCTCCAATCAATGTGGATGGATTCCTGCGACCGAACTCCACCACCGGACGGAGAGAAATCCCAGAGCCGTCCGTCCCGGCCGCGCGGAGACCTTCGTCCCTGTCGCGCGGCCGGGTGCGAGGCGTCGGAACAAGGGACGTTGAGGCGCCCGCGGCGGGACCTTCGGCCCGGCCGGAGCGCGGGCCACCACCGCACGATAGGCCCGACACGGACGAGAATGGAGAGGACCTCGTCGGCGCGGTGACGTCCGCCCGCTCGGCCTGACCGGATTCCGTTCGTGGTGATGCGACGGATGCCGGCACAGCGACGGCTGGCCGCGCTGGTCCGGGCCGGCGCACCGGTGGCGTCGCCCACGAGGTGATCCGCACGGACACGATCGCGGACGACGCGGCCGTCGGCCACCGCGACGGACACGTGCGGTGCGCGGCGGCCCAGCACCCGACGCAGGTGAGATCTGGTCGTGCTCAGCGCCCCGTTGTGTCCGGGCCGGTGGCACGTCGCGCCGAGACCTGTGTCACTGGCAAGCGATTGGCGACCGGGCGCGAAGTGCTCGGTCACCGCGGTTCGTAGCACCGTGTGCCGGTCGCTGCCGTGCGGGACTCAGTCGCGCCGCCGGTAGCTCACCCGCCACACGGCCGTCGAGGCGACGACCTGAACGATGGCGACATTCGGCACGACGATGTGGGCGAAGCCGCCGTCGAAGGCGACCCAACCGTCGCTTACAAGATCGATCTCGCGGCCGTCATGGTCGCGCACCGAGTAGCCGTCGACGAGTTGGATCGTGGCCTCGCGGATCCAATGCAACTCCATACCGCCATTGTCCGCCGCCACTACGCGATCGACGGCTCCACGACCTGGCCCGCGCCGACTGCAGCTGCACCGCGACGCTGCGGCCGGCCGAGATCCTGCACTGCGGATGCCGGACACGGACCATCCACGCTTTGAGCCCCACCCCGTCGCGCCGGCCCGACCGTTCCGTCGTCCACTCGGCCAGCTCGCGCCGCGGCCGGGCGCACACAGTCGCCGGCCGGTCCGGCCGGCCGGCGACGTGTGCGATGGTCACGCGGCCGGTGGCACCGCCGCGACCGCGCCGCTCGACACAATGGTCGCGACGGGCGCCCCGGCGATCCGCGCGGTGGCCGCCGCATTCTCGTGGGCAAGGAAGTTGCCGAGTTGCGTTACCACGGCCGGCGGACGGGACGCCGGGTGGCTCTACCGGTCCTGTATGCCAGATACGGCGAGCAGTTCGTGGTGATCGTCGGAGACGCGCCCCACAAGCGATGGTGGCGCAACTTCACCCAGCCCGCATCGGTCCAGGTCCGCCGCGGCGGCCAACTCCGCGCCGGGACCTGCCGGCTCGTCGCACCCGACGACCCGTCATACGAGCCGGCTTGGCGTGCCTACGACCAACGCCAACACGTCCAACGGGAGCAAACCGATCAACTCCTGCTGATCGAATTCGCCATCCAGTAAGCCCCGACCAGCGCTCAGGCCGCACCGTCAGCCGCCACGGGTGCGGCGGACTCGGGTGGAGGCGACGACGAGCAGGGCAGTGATCGCTTCGTCGCCGATCTTGCCCGAACCGGCCACGCGAACTGGAGGGTACCGATGCGCTGTGTCGGCGCCTGGCCGGGACGTTCGTTGCCCGCAACAGGTAGATCGCCTCCGACGCCACGCACCGGTTTGCCGCTGTCCCGTTTCCCGCTGGACCGCGCCCGAACGACCGTGGCCGGGAGCTTGCCGCGCTGAAAACAGGTCGACCGGCCCTGGCGAAGCCCCGGGGTTGGTGAACGCTTGAAGCATGTTCAGCGTGGCCGACATCGACGGCTCGGCCTCGCACTCGCCGCGGTCGACCTGGAGGCCGCGGAGTCCAGCTGCACGTCGTGCACGCGTTCCTCCGGCCTGCAGGCCCGCTCGGCCCCTTACCGCTCGGGCCGCCGGACGGCGGCCCGCGCAACGACGCCGCCCGGCTCGGCCGGCCAGGCCGTGCTCCACCACGCGGCCTGCCCGGTGGCCGTGGTGCCGGATCCCTGTTGACCGGACCCGAGGAGGCCCGTGATGGCCGCTGCCACTCCCCTGCTCATCGACATCGTGACCGTCGACAAGCCCGACGACACCAACGTCATCGTCGGGCAGGCCCACTTCATCAAGACCGTCGACGACCTCCACGAAGCCCTCGCCGGGGTGAGCCCGCACCTGCGCTTCGGCATCGCCTTCTGCGAGGCATCCGGCCCCTGCCTCGTGCGCCACTCCGGCAACGACGACGAGCTCACCAAGGCCGCCACGAACATCGCCCGATCCATCGGTGCCGGCCACAGCTTCGTCATCCTGCTCCGCGACGGATTCCCGCTCAACGTCCTCAACCCGGTCAAGGCAGTGCCCGAGGTGTGCGGCATCTACTGCGCCACCGCGAACCCGCTCGACGTGCTCGTCGCGGTGACCGAGCGCGGCCGGGGCATCGTCGGCGTCGTCGACGGCTCGCCACCCGCGGCCGTGGAATCCGACGACGACATCACCGAGCGCCGCAGCTTGCTGCGCACCATCGGGTACAAGCTGTGAGAGGAGCGCCGCCATGGCACCCACCGATCGGACCCGCCGGTTCGGCTACGCGATCGCCGTGTTCATCAACCTCGTGATCCTGTACGTACTCAATGTCCGACCCGAATGGCAAGCCGCACCGTTCTTGACCGACGCGACCCCGCGGGTACTCGTGCTGGTCAACCTGTCGCTGCTGGCCGGCATCATCGCCAACGCCATCTACATCGCGGCCGACGGCCCATGGGTGAAGACGCTCGGCGACCTCACCACGACGACGATTGGTCTGGCCGTGCTCATCCGGATCTGGCAGGTGTTCCCGTTCGACTTCACCGCGTGGACGTTCGACTGGGCGCTCGCTGCGCGAATCGTGCTGGTCGTGGCACTGATCGGGACCGGCATCGCGCTCTTCGCGCAGGCCGTGGCGCTGCTGCGCCTGGCGGTGGGGCGCCTCGGGCACCCCGGTGGTCACGCGCTGCCCTGAGCCGCGTATCAGGGCCGACCAGGTCATCCGAGGGTGGCCTCCGGCCCTGCCGTGCCGAACGGGGCCCAGCGCACGCTCGCATCGTGGGGCACCGCGTGGTGTCCGTCGCCGTCATCGCCCTTGTGACCGTGGCATCCGCCGGAGAGCGCGGCGCCACGCCGCGTGACAGCAGTGGCGACGCGCTGAGCGTGGCCGCCTCGTCGACCGTGCCGTCGGCAACGTGATGTGGCCTGCAGGTGTCGGCGACGCTCACCGGCCCGGGGGTTGATGGCCGATGCTGAAGTAGGCGGCGCGGCGGCGCTGGTGGCGGCGGGCCGGTACGGCTGCGGCTTTGGGCGGGCGGTGCGGTGCGCCGTAGAAGAGGCGTTTGCCGGTCTCAATAAGGGCCAGGTAGCAGACGATCATGCCGGCCAGGACGGGGAAGAGGATGCCGGGCAGCGGCTGGAAACCGAGCGTGGGTCCCAGTGGGCTGCCCGGCAGCAGGGCACCGGCGGTGACCACGCCGAAGGCGGTCAGGGTCAACGGCAAGCTGGGTTGGCTGCGCAGGAACGGGACACACCGGGTGCGGATCGCGAAGATGACCAGGGTCTGGGTGGCGAGGGACTCGACGAACCAGCCGGCGTGGAACAATTCCGGGCCGGCGTGGAAGACCCACAGCAGGATGGCGAAGGTGGCGAAGTCGAACACCGAACTGATCGGGCCGAAGTACAGCATGAACCGGCGGATGAACCGGATGTCCCAGTGCGACGGCCGGCGCAGCTGCTCCTCGTCGACATTGTCGGTGGGGATGGCCAGCTGGCTAATGTCGTAGAGCAGGTTGTTGAGCAGGATCTGCGAGGGCAGCATCGGCAGGAACGGCAGGAACAGCGACGCCCCGGCCGCGCTGAACATGTTGCCGAAGTTGCTGGACGTTCCCATCAGCACGTACTTGATGGTGTTGGCGAAGATCCGCCGGCCCTCGACCACGCCGTCGGCGAGCACGTCGAGGTCCTTCTCCAGCAGGATCACGTCGGCGGCGTCCTTGGCCACGTCGGTGGCCGAGTCGACCGAGATGCCCACGTCGGCCGCATGCAGAGCGAGGGCGTCGTTGACCCCGTCGCCGAGGAACGCCACCCCGCCAACCGCCGACCGCTGCAGCCGGACCAGCCGCGCCTTGTGCTCCGGGCTGACCCTGGCGAACACGGCGGTCGCCGGGATCGCGGCGGCAAGCGCGGCGTCGTCGAGGCGGTCAATGTCGGCGCCGGTAAGCGCACCGGTGACCGGCAGACCCAGGTCCTGGCACACCTTCACAGCGACGGTCGCGTTGTCCCCGGTAACGATCTTGGCAGCGATGCCGAGCCCGGCGAGACGTTGCAGGGCCTGCGCCGCATCCGGTTTGGGCGGGTCGAGGAAGACCAGCAGGCCGGACAGGCGCAGGTCCCGCTCGGCCTCGGCGGTCAGCGTGGACACGTCCCCGGCCGGCCGGGTGGCCACGGCCACCACCCGGTTGCCGGCGGCGAACTCGGCGGCCAGCACGTCACGAGCCCCATTGGGAACGTTCGCGCAGCGGGCCAGCACCGCTTCCGGCGCGCCCTTGGTGACCAGCACGCGGTGCCCGGCGCCGTCGGCGGCCAGGACGGAGACCAGCCGACGGTCGTGGTCGAACGGCAGCGTCGCCAACCGCCGGTACCTGTCCAGCCCGATGCGGTACGCCGCGGCGGCCGGTGATGCCCACAGCGCCAGGTCGAGCGGGTTGCCGCCAACCGCCTGGCCGTCGACGACATCGGCCTCGGTACATAGCAGCCCCCACCGCAGCGGGTCGTCACCCGAGCCGCCGGTCGGTACGGCGCGCATGAAACTGATCCGCCCCTGGGTCAGGGTGCCGGTCTTGTCGGTGAACAGCACGCTCACGTCGCCGAGATCCTCGATGCACACCAGCCGCTTGACCAGGACCTTGCGGCGCCGCATGCGCCGCGACCCCGCGGCCAGGCTGGTGGAGACCACCGCCGGCAGCAATTGCGGAGTGATCCCGACCGCGATGGCGAGGGAGAACAGCAACGCGTCCAGCAGCGGCTTGTCCAACACGACGTTGATAACGAAGATCGACGTCGTCAGCGCGCCCGCCACATAGACCAGCAGCATCGAGAACCGACGCAACCCGGCCTGGAACTCGGTCTCGGTCTGCCCGGTGCTCAGCCCGGCGGCGATACGGCCGAATGCCGTACGGCCGCCCGTGGCGACCACCACGCCACGGCCCTGCCCGCCGTGCACCACCGTGCCCATCAGCGCCGCACAGGACAGATCGGCCAGGGCGCCCCCGACAGCTACGGGCGGCACGGATTTCTCCACCGGCACCGGCTCACCGGTCAGCACCGACTCGTCGCACTCCAGCCCGGTGACCTCCAGCAGCCGGATGTCGGCCGGAACCACATCGCCCAGCCGCAACTCAACAAGATCACCCGGAACCAGGACCGTCACGTCCACCGGCTCCGGCCGACCATCACGGATCGCAATCGTGCGGTGGCGAATCTGCGAATGCAGGGCCTGGGCCGCCCGCTCCGCGCGAAACTCGTTGACGAACCCCAACCCCACCGACAACGCCACGATCACACCGATGATGATCGCGTCGGCACCCTCGCCGAGGAACGCCGAGGCCAGCGCCGCGGCCAGCAGCAGCCCCAACAGCGGTGAACGGACCTGATGCCACAACACCGGCAGCGCCCGAGCCCGGTGCGAAACGACGGCGTTCGGCCCGTACACGGCAAGCCGCGCCGCGGCGTCACCGGCCGTCAGCCCTGTTTCGTCCACCCGCAGCCGCGCCAGGACCTCGGTCCCTACCAGGCCCGCCGCCTCGGCGATCCCCAGGTCCCGCCGGTCCCGCACCACGACGCCCGGACGCCTCGCCCTCACCACAACCGTCCCCAAGCCGGCCGACGCCCGCCGTGTATCTCCACCAGCTCATCCCACACCCGCACGCAGGCCCGGCGAAGAGCCCTTCGGCCCGCGGCAACCGGGTCGACACCGTCGCCATGACCCGCCGTGTGCGGCCTGGTGCGCCGCATCACCGGCCCGGGGCGACCGCGCTCACCGGCCTCCCTCATCCTGACGACCCCGCTCCTACTCCCTCGACGGGACTGTCAAGATAACGGCTCCGGCGCCAACCGTCTTTGCGCCAGAGCCGATCTTTTTACAGTTCCCGAGCCCAAGGGGTACTGGACGGGTGAGGTACCGCTGATACGGGGCGTGGGCTCAAGCGATCAACGACCAAGGCGTGATCGCCGGCTACGCCACCGTCGACGACGACCCCGGCTCACTCCGGCCGATCCGGTGGGACACCAACGGCACGATCGCCGTACTCACCAGCCCGACCGGCGGTACCGCGCAGCCGATCGCCGTCAACAACCACGGCACCATCCTCGGCGTCTCGTCGGGTTCCCCGGTGCTCTGGGATGCCAGAGGTCATCTCACCGAGCTACGGACTCCCGGCTTCCCCGAGACCATCAACGACGACGGTGTGATCGTCGGCTACCGCAACCGCCTCGCCCCACCGACCTCTGACCTGCAAGCGATGCGCTGGGACACCAGCCGACACGCCTTCGCACTGCCCTACCCACCCGGCTACACGTCAGCTCGGGCTCAATTCCTCAACGACCACGGGATGATCGCCGGATACGGTCACAAGCCATACGACCAGGACCACGCGATCCTGTGGCGTACACAATAGTTCGACCATCCAAGAGCCGTCTGGCCGGTGTTGCGCCGCCCCACGATAAGCATGCAGGCAGTGTTGAGGACGACAACGACGGCCGTGGTCGGTCGTGCTCGCGGACGTTGAAAAATGGCTCTGTCGACGATCTTGTGATCGTGGGTGTGTGCGTGTCGCCGGGCCGTCCAACATGGACTGTGGTAGATGATCGCGGTGCGATATTGGGCTGACCGCACCGCATGCCCGGTACAGCCCGCCGTTGCGCTCGGCCCTGACCGCGATCGCGGTCGCCCTGGCCGGTCGTCCCGGCGCCCGGCTGGCCGCGGCGCTGGGCCCGCGAGCTGGCCGCGATACCTTGCTCGAGCTGCTGCGTGGCCTGCCAGACCCGGACGCCGGTGAGATCACCGTCCTCGGCGTCGATGATTTCGCCCTGCGCAAAGGCAGGATCTACGGATCGGTCCTACTGGACATGCTCACCCACCGCCCGGTGGACGTGCTGCCGGACCGGGAAGCCGCCGCCCCTGAGGTGAAGCGAGGGCTCTCCGTCAGGTCACGCTTCGGCGCAGGCTGATGCGGTAGGAGTAGTGCTCCGGCAGGAAATGGCTGATCGCCAGTTCCACCGGGCGATCTTCGGTGTCGAGGTACAGGCGATCGATCCGAAGCAGCGGGTGTCCTTCGTCGCAACCCAACGAGGCTGCGGTCGATGTATCGGCTACTTCAACGGTGATGCTTTGCTGTGCTTCGGCGATAGGAGCCTTCAGCTTGGCGTCGAGAAGCCCGATGATCGTCGCCTCGCTGGTCGATCCGGCGCTCAGAAGGCCCGGCATGGACGAAATCGTGGCCGCGACGTCCGGCGGCAGATGGACCGTGGTGAGGCAGAACGGTGTGGTGTTGTGCAGCCGTCTGAAAGTGATGCTGTGCACCGCGTCGGAGGCCAGCCTGAGCCGGCTCGCCGCGGTGACGTCGACGTGGCGGTGGAGCGGAACCGTCACCTCCAGATGTGTATCGGCCGACAGGCTCATCAGGTCCTCCACCGAGCCCATCTGGCGGATGTACCTGCCATCCTTCGGTGCCGCAAAAGTGCCACGGCCGGGAACCCGGTGCACCATTCCTTCGGCCACCAGGTCCTGGAAGGCGCGACGGACCGTTTGGCGACTCAACCGATAGTGCTCGGCCAGCTCGGCCTCGGTGGGCAGCCGTTGTCCGTCCGCGAAACGGCCCTGCAGAATCTGGCCGCGTAGCTCACGCGCCAGCGCCTGGTAACTGCTCTCCGGTCGACGGGTGCTCATGTACTGGTTTCGTCTCTATCGAGGACTGGCGCCGTGCCGTGCCAGCCGGACCGTTGATCGCCTGGCGCTCGGCAGGTGCAAGGACAGGACGGTCCGGCATTCTACGGCCTCGTTCGACGCGCACTTCCCAGGGCCTGCCGCGCCGCTGCGCGCGACGGCCGCCGGGCTAGGCGAGAACGGCCACGAATCGCCAGTCCAGGACGTCGTTCTCACCGCCGATGGCTACCGTCCGCACCCGGGAGCGAAGATGAGCCAGGCCGCCGCCCCGAGCCAAGGGCTCCAGGCCTCTGACGCAGGCCCACGACAGTCGTGGCCGTGGTCAACGTGTCGCCCAGGCAGGGTGCGCGCCGGAACACGACCCCCCCCCCCCCGGGTAGAACAGATTCGCCGTAACGGTGTGGGTGGCGATTGTGGACTGTCCGATGGCTACGTCCCAGACCAAGGCCGGGTAGGCGAGCGCCGATGCCGACCGTAGGACCCGTTGTGACAGCTCTCGATCGAGGGCGAGCGGCAGACGACAGCCGACCGTTGCCTGGTGTGCGGCCGCCAGACCTTCGGTGAGGGTAACGGAAGGACCGGCCAGGGCAGCACGCGCCGCCGGCTTCGCGGCTGGGGTCACCGGGTCCTCGAGGTCGTACACCACCTCGTCAGCACCCAGGCGGTGAGCCTTTGCAAGTTTTGCCGGTTCCGACGCCGGCACAGACAGGCACGACCGACGCGCCACACCCTCGCTCGACACAAAGGTCCTCTCTGCGAGGCAAGGCTGTGTGGCCTCTCTCAGGAACGTGCGGAGCAAATGTCCGGCCAAATATCACCAAGCGTGGTGCTGGTGTCAACCCCGCCGCTCGCGGACGTGACAGACACCGTACCCGCCGGTATGTGACGAGCCGCTCCCGGGCTTGACACCCGTCTTGGCGCGCAAGAATATGGCCGTACAAATGGTGAACCTCATGAAGGGCGTCCGCGCCGTTGACTCAGCATCGTAGGGCTGACCCTGCTGCCGGCGGACTCCTCGCCGGCATGCGGGTCGTCGAGGTGTCCACATTCGTCGCGGCGCCGCTCGGCGGGATGACGCTGGCCCAGCTCGGCGCCGACGTCATCAGGGTCGACCCGATCGGCGGCGCGCCGGACCACACGCGCTGGCCCCTGGCGCCGTCTGGGACCAGCCTTTACTGGGCGGGGCTGAACAAGGGAAAGCGGTCGTTGTGTGTGGACCTCCGCTCGCAGCAGGGGCAAGAGATCGTCACCCGACTGATCACAGACTCAGGCAGCGACGGTGGAATCGTGCTCACCAACGCGGTCGGCCGATCCTGGTTGTCCTACGATGCGCTGGTCAAGCACCGGGCTGACCTCATCCACCTGCAGATCAACGGCCACCACGACGGAACACCGGCGGTCGACTACACCGTCAATGCGGCGGTGGGCTTCCCGCTGGTGACCGGGCCTCAGGGGCACGCCGACCCGGTGAACCATGTCTTGCCGGCGTGGGACATCGCGTGCGGCCTGTATGCAGCGCTGGCGATCGTGAGTGCCGAGCGTCATCGGCGTCTGACCGGGCAATCCCAGCGTCTGAGTGTCGCGCTCTACGACGTCGCTCTGGCCATGGCCGGCAACCTCGGCTTTCTCGCCGAGGCCGAGGTCGGCAAGGCGGCGCGGCCACGTCTTGGAAACTACCTCTACGGCGGGTTCGGGCGCGACTTCACGACCCGAGACGGTGGCCGGGTCATGGTGGTGGCGTTGACCGGCCGTCACTGGCGAGACCTTGTCGCCGTCACGGACCTGGGCGAGGCGGTCTCGGCGCTGGAAGGTGCCCTCGGCGTGGACTTCTCTCGCGAGAACGACCGCTTCGCGTATCGCGAGGTTCTCGCCGGGCTCCTGCAACGTTGGTTCGGCGATCGAACGCTCGCGGTCGTCCAGCGACAATTGACGGCCACATCGCTGCTGTGGTCCACGTACCGCACGTTTTCAGAGCTCGTCGACGAGCACGTGGCAGGGATCCGGACCAATCCGATGATGGGGGTCATCGACCAACCCGGCGTTGGTCAGCACCTGGCACCCGGGTCCCCGCTCTCCACAGGTGGGCCAGAGCGGCCTCGGCCGGTGCGCGCTCCCGTGCTCGGTGAGCATACGAACGAGATTCTCCGCGATGAGCTGGGCCTGTCGGAGTCGGACATCGATGCTCTGCGAGCTCGCGGAACAGTGGCCTCAGGGAAGGTTCGACGTTGAGCACGAGCAGAGGCAGGGCCGCGGGCCACCTGCAGCAGACCGATGGATTGACCGAAGATCAGCAGGATCTGCTGAAACTGGTGCGCGAGTTCGTGAACGAGCAGATCATCCCCGTGGCCAACGAACTGGAGCACGCCGACGAGTACCCCACCCAGATCGTCGAGGGCATGAAGCAGATGGGCATCTTCGGCCTGATGATCCCTGAGGAGTACGGAGGGCTGGGTGAGTCGCTACTGACGTACGCGTTGACGGTCGAGGAGATCGCGCGCGGGTGGATGAGCGTCTCAGGCATCATCAACACGCACTTCATCGTTGCGTACATGCTCTTGCGGCACGGCACCGAGGAGCAGAAGCGGAAGTACCTCCCGCGCATGGCCGCCGGCGACGTGCGCGGCGCGTTCTCGATGAGCGAGCCGGGCTGCGGCTCGGACGTCTCGGGCATCAGGTCCAAGGCGGTGCGCGGCGACGACGGCACCTGGACGCTGACGGGGCAGAAGATGTGGCTCACCAACGGCGGTTCGGCCAACCTCGTGGCCGCACTGGTCAGGACGGAGACCGGCGCGGACTCGGTCTACCGGAACATGTCGACCTTCCTCATCGAGAAGCGGCCCGGTTTCGGCGAGACGGCCCAGGGGATCGTCGTTCCCGGCAAGATCGAAAAAATGGGCTACAAGGGGGTCGATACCACGGAACTCGTGCTGGACGGCCACCGGACGGACGACGGTCAGCTGCTTGGCGGCGAGCCTGGTCGCGGCTTCTATCAGATGATGGACGGCGTCGAGGTCGGGCGGGTGAATGTCGCGGCTCGGGCGTGCGGGGTCTCGATGCGGGCGTTCGAGCTTGGTATCGCATACGCCCAGCAACGCGAGACGTTCGGGAAGAAGATCGCCGACCACCAAGCGGTGCTGTTCCGGCTGGCCGAGATGGCGACGAAGGTCGAGGCCGCACACCAGATGATGGTCATGGCCGCCCGAAAGAAGGACGCGGGGCAGCGTAACGACCTCGAGGCCGGCATGGCCAAATATCTCGCCAGTGAGTACTGCACGGAAATCGTCGAGGATTCCTTCCGCATCCACGGCGGCTACGGCTACTCGAAGGAGTACGAGATCGAGCGCCTGTACCGCGAGGCGCCGATGCTGCTCATCGGTGAGGGTACCAGCGACATCCAGCGGATGATCATCGGACGCCGGCTGCTGGAGGACTACAAGCTTTCGCAATGACCTACTGCCTCGGCTGACACGCAGATCTTTCACGATCCCGGTATGCGACCAGCGCGTCCAGATCGCAATGGTCGTAGTGCTCGTGGGAGATCAGCACGCCGTCGTCCAGATGGTCACGAGTACTCCTTCATCGTCGCCGCGACCGGGGAGGCCGGCGGGCCCACGGTGCCGGCCCCGTGCGCGCGGGCGGCTACGCCGTCCAGCGTGGGCACGGCGGCAAGCAGGCGCTTGGTGTACTCGTGCCGTGGATGATGGAAGATCTGCTCGACGTCGCCCGACTCGACGACCTTGCCGTCCTTCATCACCAGCACCCGGTCGCTGACGTGGTAGATCACGCCGAGGTGGTGGGAGATGAAGACGTACGAGATCCCGAACTGTGCCTGCAGGTCGGCCAGCAGGTCCAGCACCTGGGCCTGGATGGACACGTCGAGCGCCGACACCGGCTCGTCGCACACGATGACTCTCGGCCGCGGCGCGAGCGCCCGGGCGATCGCGACGCGCTGCCGCTGCCCGCCGGACAACTGTGCGGGCCGGCGGTCCAGCACCTGCGCGTTGAGCCCCACCTGGTCGAGCAGCTCAAGCACGCGTGCCCGGCGCCCAGACCGGGGCAGCCCGGCCACCGCCAGCGGTTCGGCGATGATCCGGTGCACCGGATAACGGGGATCGAACGAGCTCAGCGGATCCTGGTACACCACTTGGATCCGCCTGCGGAGCGTGCGCTGCTCCCTGGCGTCGATCTCGCTCCAGATCGTGCCGTCGACGTCGACGGTGCCGGAGTCCGGGCGTTCGAGGTCCAGCAACAAGCGCGCGGTGGTGGTCTTTCCCGAGCCGGACTCGCCGACGATGCCCAGTGTCTCGCCCGCGTGCAGCCGCAGGGACACGTCGTCGACCGCGGTCAGCACGCCGTGACCGGCCACGCTGAACGTCTTGACCAGGTTCTTCGCCTCAAGCACGATCTCGGCGCCGATGATCGGCCGCGGCTGGGCGACGGAGCCGCCCGCGGTCGGCGACAGCCTGGTGCCGCGCGCGTGGGCGACCGGCACGGCGGCAAGCAGCTGGCGGGTGTAC
This sequence comes from Dactylosporangium sp. CA-092794, assembly GCF_050948465.1. Taxonomy (NCBI): domain Bacteria; kingdom Bacillati; phylum Actinomycetota; class Actinomycetes; order Micromonosporales; family Micromonosporaceae; genus Dactylosporangium; species Dactylosporangium sp. CA-092794. The sequence goes on from NZ_CP192044.1 coordinate 8,094,383, forward strand.
GGATGTCGCGGATCGTCGAGCACCTGCCGGGTCGGGCCGTGCTCGACGAACACGCCGTCCTTCATGACCAGCACGTGATCGGCCACCTGGGAGACCACGGCCAGGTCGTGGCTGATCAGCAGCAGCGCGGTCCCGGCGGCTTTGCGCTGCGCGAGCAGCCGCAGGATCTGCGCCTGGACGGTCACGTCGAGCGCGGTCGTGGGCTCGTCGGCGATGAGCAGCACGGGATCGGCCGCGATCGCCGACGCGAGGAGAGCCCGCTGGCGCAGCCCGCCGGACAGCTGGTGCGGATACTGACCGGCCCGGATCTCGGGCTCGGGCACGCCGACCTCGCGCAGCAGGTCGATCACCTTGTCATCGACCGCGGAGCGCGGCACCGTGCGGTGCGTGCGCAGCGTCTCGCCGACCTCGGCGCCCACCTTGCGGGCCGGGTCGAGGGATACCAGCGCGTCCTGCAGCACGAACCCGATGCGCCTCCCCCGCAGCCGGCGCCACCTGCCCTCGGGCAGGCGCCGCGTATCGATCCCGTCGATGTGCAGCCGGTCCGCCCGCACGGCCGAGTCGCGTCCCGCCAGGCCGATGAGGCTGCGCGCGGTGACGCTCTTGCCCGACCCCGACTCGCCGACCACGGCCACGCTCTGGCCGGCGGCGATGGTGAAGGAGATGCCGCGCACGGCGTGCACCGCCGAGCGGCCCGACCCGAACGTGACGCGCAGGTTCTCGACGTCGACGAGGACCGGCGCCGCGGGGCGCGGCTCGGCCGGGGTCGGCTCGGTCGTGTTCATCGCGGGGTACGCCCTTCGACTCGTAGCTGCAGGAACTGGCCCGCGACCGTGATCGCCAGCACCGTGCCGGTGATGGTCAGCCCCGGGAAGATCGCCGGCCACCAGGCGACGGTGAAGTACGCCCGGCTGCTGGACAACATCGCGCCCCACTCGGCGGTCGGTGCCTGCGGGCCCAGGCCGAGGAAGCTCAGCGAGGAGCCGGTGCCGATGGCCGCGCCGACGCCGATGGTGGCCAGCACCAGCACCGGCCCGAGCGCGTTGGGCACCAGGTGCCGCAGCACGACCTGCGGGCGCGACCAGCCCAAGGCCCGAGCGGCCTCGAGGTAGACGGCGCCGCGGATTCGGATCACCTCGCCGCGCACCACCCGCGCGTAGCCGGGCGTGGTGATGAGCGCCAGGCCGATGATCGAGTTGCGCACACCAGGACCGAGCACGGCGATGACCAGCAACACCAGCAACAGCCCCGGTATCGACAGGAAGATGTCGAGCAGCCGGTTCACGACCGCGTTCACCACCCGTCCGCCCTGCGCGGCCAGGACGCCGATCACCGCGCCGCCGGCGAGGGCGAGCGCGGATGCGCTCAGCCCGATCAGCAGGGACAGCCGCGCGCCGGTGACCAGGCGGGCGTAGATGTCGCGCCCGTTCTGGTCCGTGCCGAACCAGTGCTGGGCGCTGGGCGGGTTGAGCGTGTGCTCGATGTCCGCGGCGTTGGGGTCCGTCGAGGAGAGCAGGTGCGGCCAGGTCGCGGCGAGGACCAGCACCAGGATGAAGGCGAAACTCAGGGCGACGCCGGGCCGCCACCTGGCGAGGGCGGTCATCGCTCGTCCCGTTCTCGGGGCTCGGCCGCCGCCGGCACCCGCAGCCGCGGATCCAGCAGCGGATAGAGCGCGTCGACGGCGAAGTTGACGACGACGTACACCGCGGCCGAGATCAGCACGACGGCCGATACCACCGGGAAGTCGCGCTGGGTGATCGCCGCGACCGTCAACTGCCCGAGCCCCTGCCGGGAGAAGACGCTCTCGACCACCACCGCTCCGCTGACGAACGCGCCGATGAGCCAGCCCGTCAACGTGATGACCGGCAGCACCGCGTGCCGTAGCGCGTGCCGCAGCAGCACCGCCGTCGATCTGAGGCCCCGGGCCCGGGCCGTAGCGATGAACGGCTCGTCGAGCACCCGTTCCAGCCCTTGGCGCAGCACCTGGCTGAGCATCGCCGCCGGCGCGAGGCCGAGCGCGATCGCCGGGAGCACCAGGCCGGCGAGACCGTTGGCGCCGATCGCCGGGAACCAGTGCAGCTGGAACGAGAAGACGGTCAGCAGCAGGATGCCGAGCCAGAAGGAGGGCACCGCGACGCTGACGACCTCGGCCGTGGCGAACGGGCCGCGGATCCACCGCGGCCGGTTGGCCGTGGCCACCGCCACCACCACCGAGCCGATCACCGCGAAGCCGACACCGCTGAGCAGCAGTGCGAACGTGGACCCGAGCTGCTCGCCGATCGTGTCCGAGACGGGCATGCCCCGGTTGTAGGAGTGGCCCAGGTCGCCGTGCAGCAGCCGGTTCAGATACTCGAGATACTGCGTCCACAGCGGCTTGTCCAGCGCGTAGTCGTTGATGATCTGCGCGCGGATCTGCGGCGTGACCCGAGACTGCCCGATGATCGCGTCGACGATGCTGCCGGGGATGAGGTGCAGCGCCAGGAAGGTGACCGTGACCGCGCCCCAGAGCACGACCAGCGCGGAGCCGACCCGGCGGACGACAGCGGCGCCCACCGCGCGGGCAGAGGAGGCGCTCAGGCCTGCCCTGCCCCGCGCGTCGGCGACGAATGTGACGCTCACTCATGCTTCCAGGCGTCGTAGAACGTCGGGAACGCCTGTGGCTCGAACACCACGCCGTGGACCTTGCCGCTCGAACCGAGCAGGTAGTTGAATACGTATACTGGGAATACGGCGACCGCGCCGGTGATCCGGTGCTGGGCGTCGCCGTACAGCTCGGCCTGCTTCGCCAGGTCGGTCGTGCCCAGGGCGTCGATCAGGTCCTGCTCCACCGCCGGGTCGTTGAAGTTGGCGGCGTTGGTGCCGAAGCTGCCCTTCGGCAGGTTCTCGCTGCCGAACAGGGTCCGCAGCGCATCGGGTGACGACCGCTGCCAGCTGAAGTCGGCCAGGTCGTAGTTGCCGTTGGCGGCGTCGGTCATGAAGGTACCCAGGTCGGGATTGGTGTTGTTCACGTAGATCCCGATCTGCTTGGCGGCCGCCTGGATCTGGTCCGCCAACGTATCGCGCTGCTCCCGGGCGTACGCCTTGAGGAACGGGTGCACCACGGTGAGCCGGACGCCGTTGCGCGTGCGGTAACCCTCGCTGTCGCGGCCTGTCCAGCCGGCGGCGTCGAGCAGCTTGTTCGCGTCGTCGGCGTTGTACACGTACGCCGACTCGATCGACTTGTCGTAGCCGACGGTCGTCGGCGACAGCGGGCCCTTCGCGGGCTGGAACTGGCCGAAGTAGAGCTTGTTGACGATCGTCTGCCAGTCGATGCCTGCACGGAAGGCCTTGCGGACGTTGATATCGGCGAAGACTCCCCGGGAAACGTTCGGGTAGTAGTTGTAGTTGCCGCCCGGTGCGGCGGCGGACTGGATCTGGAATCCGGGGGTGCTCTTCAGCTGCGCCACGTCGACCGGCGGCACGCTGGCGATCGAGTCGATCTGCCCGCTGGTCAGGGCGCCGTAGCGCGACGCGTCCTCGGGCACGATCTTGATGGACAGATTGGCGAGGTACGCGGGGCCGTTGTGCGCGGCCGTTTCCGGCGCCCACTTGTAGGCGTCGTTGCGGACGTAGTCGATGCCCTTGCCCTTGCTGTAGCCGTCGACGCTGATGAACGGGCCGCTGCCGACCACGTGGGTGCACAGGTCCGCCGGCGACTTCTTCAGCGTGCCGGGCGCCTCGATACCCAGGTAGGCGGAGGCGAGGGTGGGCAGGAACGCCGAGTTCGGCGACTTGAAGTGCACCTGCACGTGCGTGGCGTCGACCACCGTCGTGCCGCTGTAGGTGGCTATCGTGCCGGCCGCGAGCTGCGACTTGGTGGCAGGATCGACGATGTGGTCGAGGTTGGCTTTCACCGCCGCGGCGTCGAACTTCTCGCCGTCGCTGAACGTCACGTCACCGCGCAGGGTGAACGAGTACGTCAACTGGTCGGCGGAGACCGACCAGTCGGTGGCCAGCCACGGATGGATCGTGCCGTCGGCGCTCAGCGACACCAGCGAGTCCAGGATCGGCCGGGCGAACAGCCCGTCCACGTCGGCTGGGCTCTGGTGCGGGTCGAGGCAGGAACCGTCGCCGTTGACCGCGAAAGTGAGGGTACCGCCGCTGACGGGCGTCCCGGCATCGGACGATCCGCCGGCGGCCGTTGCGGTGCAGGCCGACAGCGTCGCCAGCATCGGGACGGCCAGGGCCAGGGCTGCGGCGGTACCGCGGCGTGATGAAGTGCGGGGGGTGGGCATGAGGGGTGTCACTCCTTGCGAGTGTCCAGGGACGTCAGGGGGTGGTCGCCGGGCCGGCCGGTTCAAAGGTTCGGATGGTGCAGAGCACACCGAGTGCCTCGACCAAGCTGGATCGTTCGAGCTCGAGAAGGTCGCGGCGCAGGCGCAGCTCGACCAGTTCGGCCTTCACCTCGTCGGTCATGCCGACCGGAAAGGTCGCCCGATCCAGCTCCGGATGCGCCTCGAAGAACGACGTCAGGTATTCCTCGCATCGCTCCCGGATCACCGGCGTCCGCTCGACGATGACGCCCAGCTCCTTTTCCTCCCCGGTGCTGAACACGTAGGTGGGTATGTGGCTGCGTCCCTCGAACGGGTAGGCGTCCGCGACGTCGCGGGTGGTGTCGTCGCGGACAAGCACATGCAGCCGGATTTTGCCGGTCTCGTCCGCGATCCGGGCCAGGATCGGCAGGTTGGCCGCGACGTCGGGGCACCAGTCCTCGACGATCGCCAGCACGTCGATCGGCTCGTCGATTCGGTCCAGCACGACGCGGTCGCGGTCGTCGAGCTCGGTCGCCGCGTAGTTCTCCCGGAACGTGGCGGTGAACGTGCTGGACCTGGCGACAAATTGATCGAAGGTGATGGCTTGCGTGAAGGCTCGGGCGCGCCGGCCTGGTGAAATGGACATTTTGCGGTCCCTTCGGGTCCGTTAGTGTGCGGTGCGATCGCCCGGATGCGTCGAGTGCGGAGAAGCCGGAGCGGCTACTCCCGCAGCGGGTCGGCGAATGCGGCATGCAGCCGATGCAGGCCACGGTCCGCCGGACGCCGGAGGATCGGCGGACGGACCGTGACGGATGCGCTGTGGTTGGTCTTTGTACTCCCTCGGCCGAGGCCCAAGGTCAGGGCCGCGCGCTTACCGCCGGTCGTTGTGTGGTCGTGTCATCGCCCGGGGCCCGGCCAACAAGCCGGGGCTGAACGCTGGCGCTCGCAACACGGCCTGTCCGAGTCGGCCGCAAGGACCGACAGCCGCAACGATAGGGGCCCGCCGGGCAAATGTCTATCAAGCCCATAGGATTAACAACAGTCGTGCGGATCACAGGTCCAGCGGCCCCGGCCGGCCCGGCACGGCGTTCCCGAAGCCGCAGACGCAAGGTTGGCCAACCTCAGCCCGCTGGCGTTAGTTCCACAATGGACGGCTAGGCGCAGCGCACCCGCGCCGCCCCGGCTCCGGCGCGCCCCGGGCGGGCCGTCCCGCCACTGGACAACCGGGGTGGCACCCCATATCGTGTGCACGATAACCGGTGGCTTCCCCCATTTAGCCGGAGAGAGGATGCACGGGCCAATGCGCGCAGTTCAGTTCGACCGGTTCGGTCCCCCAGAAGTGCTGCACGTCAGAGAGGTGCCCGCGCCGACGGCGGGCGAGGGTGAAGTGCTCGTCGACGTCCACGCGGTGGGTGTGGGTGGTGGGGAAACCATGTTCCGTTCCGGCGCGCTGCGGCGCGTCCTGCCCTACCGCTTCCCGCAGGGCGTGGGCAACGATTTCGCCGGGCGCGTCGCGTCCGGCGGTGCAGACGGCCTGCGTGCGGGCGACGCGGTGTACGGCCTCATGCCGTACCGCACGTTCGGTAGCCTCGCCGATCGCATCGCCGTCCCCGCCGGCAAACTCGCCGCCGCCCCGCGCGACGTCGACCTCATCCACGCCGCGGCCCTGCCGTCGTCGGGCACCACCGCGGTCACCGCCCTGGTGGACAAGGCGGCGCTGCGCGCCGGCGAACGGCTGCTCGTCCGCGGTGCCGCCGGTGGTGTCGGCAGCATCGTCGTACAACTCGGCAAAGCCCTCGGCGCCCACGTCACGGCGCTCGTCAGCGCCCGCAACCTCGCGTGGATCCGCGAACTGGGCGCCGACGCCGCCTTCGACTACCGCGCCATCGCTCCCGGCGATCTGGGCAAGTTCGACGTCGTCGTCGACATCGTCGGCACCGACCTGGGCGCCTACCGGTCCCTGCTCACCCGGCGCGGACGCATGGTCCTGCTGGCCATGGACCCGAACCGGATCATCGCGTCGGCCGCTTACACAGTCTGGGCGAGCGCCACAGCACCCAAGCGGGTCAAGTCGTTCAGCAACAACCCGTCGGCCGAGATCATCGCCACACTGACCAGCTTCGTCGACTCGGGCGCGATCCGCCCGGTGGTCGATTCCGTCTTCCGCATGGAACAGACCGCAGAGGCCCACGCCCGCCTGGAGGCGGGCGGCGTGCGAGGCAAGTATGTGATCGCCCTGAAAGACCCGAAAGGGACGACCTCCGAGGCATGACACCCCGGCCCCGGCGAGGCCGGCCGGATGCCGGCCGCGGGGTGTTCGAGGTCGAGTCGGAGCCTGGCGTCGTCCACAGTCCAACTGCCCGTCGGAAGCGGTCATCTAGGCTGGACACACGTTGCAAGCGTCCCGCCCCGCTATCATCAGCGCCGCCAACGAGGTAGGCGACGCGAGAAATGGTGACCGATGACCAAGATCCGCAGCAAGCAACAACTCATCGAGGCTGCTGCCAAGGTGTTCACCGAAAAGGGCTACGAAGCGGCCCGCATCGAAGACATCGGAGCCGAGCTTGGCGTCTTGCAGGGAAGCCTGTACTACCACATCGGCAGCAAAGCCGGGTTGCTGCGGTTGGTGCTCAGACATCGCTTCAACGACATCACGGAGCGTATCGAGGGGATCTCACAGAGTTCCGACCAGCCTCCGGTGAAGCTGCGCCAGGCGATCGAGGCGCAGCTGCACTACGTCGACCCCCACCTGCCCGAATTCCCGCAATGGTTCAGCAGTCCCGCAGCGACCAAGGAGACCAAGGAGGAGGTGGAGCACGATCGGCAACTGATTGCCAGGTTTCGCGGGAGCTGGCAAAACATCCTTACCGAGGGCATCGAGTCCGGCGATGTGCGCGACACGGTCGACCCCTCCATCGCGGTGCTGTCGATCCTGGGGATGTGCAACACCGTCGCCCGCTGGCACGACTGGGCCGATGAGCGGTCGCCCGACGAGATCGCGGATCTCCAGTTCGACATGATCTGGGCCGGCATCGCGGCCGCCGGCCGTCAGGGCCGGTCCAGAAAACTTTCAAACCGTAGTAGAATCAAACGGAGTTCAGAGTAGACTCACCCGCATGACGCGTACGGGCGTGGCGAGGGCCAACGGCATCGAGATCTGCTACGAGACCTTTGGCGACCCCGCCCGTCCCGCGATGCTGCTCATCATGGGCCTCGGGGTTCAGCTCACGGCATGGGAACCGGAGTTCTGTCAGGCGTTCGCAGACCAGGGGTTCTACGTCATCCGATACGACAACCGCGACACCGGCCTCTCGACGAGGTGCGAGCCGGGAACCTCGGGCACCGAAGACGGGGCCTACACGCTTTATGACATGGCCGCGGACGGGATTGGCCTGCTCGCCACGCTCGGCATCGCGCGTGCACACGTCGTCGGCGCGTCCATGGGCGGCATGATCGCGCAGGCGATGGCGATCCGATATCCCGACCAGGTGCTCTCCTTATGCTCCATCATGTCCACGACCGGCGCGCCCGGCGTCAACGCGGCCGATCCCCGGGCGCTCGGCGCGGTGACCGCCACCGAGCCGGAGACACGCGATGACGCCGTGCGCAGCGCCGTCGCCCGCGCTCGTCTCCTGGCGGGCGGAGGCTTCTCCTTCGACGAGCCGCGGGTGCGCCGCCGCGCCGCCGCGGCCTTCGACCGGGCCAACTACCCGGCGGGCAAACAGCGCCACCGTGCCGCCATCGCTGCGACCGGCGACCGGACGGAAGCACTTCGGCAGCTGCGGTTGCCCACGGTCGTCATCCACGGAGACAGCGATCCGGTCATGACACCGAGTTGCGGGAAGGCGACCGCGGCCGCCATACCCGGCGCGAAGTTGGTCGTGATCGCCGGCATGGGACACGAGATTCCGCTCGGCGCGCAACCACAGATCATCGAGGCGGTCGTGCGCAACGCGAGGCGTACCTTGACATCGAGCGACCTCCACTAGCCCGGCCCGCACATGGACCGGCCCTCGATCCCGAAGTCGCCCGACGAGCTCACGGACACCTTTCGCGCTATCTGGAGCGCGCGTGGCGCGGCGATCTCGTGGACCTTCGACGTACCGCCCTGCCCCTACGACCCGGGCCATTTGGCGGATCTGACCGCGAGCCAGCGGTGGGTGAGCTACCTGCCGCCGGAGCTGGCCACCCCGGCCAACCGCCGGCTGCTGGCAGCCATCTTCCCGAGCATGCGCAGCTACGCCGCCCACCCGGACAACGCTTTCACCAACGACGGTGACCGCTCCGGCTGGTTCGACTACGACGCGGCCATCGACGCGCCTTACCGCGGCACCGAGGAGCCTCAGCTCGTCGAGCGGCTGGCGAAGGAGCAGCGGACCCTGCTGAGCCTGAACGAGTACATCGTGGCGAGTCAGGACAGCAAGGTGTTCACCGGGCGCTATCTGGACGAGCGGTCCACCTGGGCGCGCATCGGCAGCCGCCTGGACGGCCGGCTGGTCGCCGCACGGTTCGACGGCAGCGAGATAGCTGAGGGCTTAGGCAACGAGGAACCGGTGGACGGGTCGCTGCTCGTCGCCTATGACCTGGAGCCCGCGGATCATGGTTCGGTTCTTGGCGCCCGCTCGTCCGGCCGACCGGCCGCTCCCCGCCGGAGCGCCGCCGACGCCGGGGCCAGCATGCCGATCCGACCCGGCGCAGCAGCGCCTGCCAAGGCGCGGACGAAACCAGATCCCGCCGCCGCGTGGCGTTCGATCACCGCCACCTACCTCCGTCTGGGCTTCCACAACGAGCTCGGCATCAGCGCCGAGGCGTACGTCGCTTCGCTGCCGCGCTTTACCCGGCAGCCCCCCGGCTACCGCGATCGACTCGGCGTACCGCTCCTCATCGAGCCGCGGTTACCCTGGCAACGGCAGGCCCAGCTCGCCGGCATCGCCTTGTCGAACGGATCACGCACCAGCACCTACCGACCGTTCGACCATAGATCGGAGCTCCCCGACCGCCCATACGCGGCCTGGTTCAACGATTGGGCGCAGCGATTCGCCGAACCGATAGCGCCGGGCGACGCACGTCGACAACTGGCCGAGGACGAGATCGGTGCCAACGTGCATGAACTCGTTGCCATGGAACTCGCCCACCCGGAGCTGAGCCTCGCCGGGCGGTTCTTCGAGGCGATCGGCGCCGTCACGCATCGGATGCCCGACGTCAGCGTCGCCAGCGGTACCGGCCGCGACCGGTTCCCATGCATCTTCCACTGGCGCGGACGCGCCGAGGTCGGCGCCAACCTGAACCCGGTCGCTTTCTCCATCTTCTGCCCGCTCATCCGCGGTGCGCTCATCACAACCGCCTGATCGGCGGTCGCAGCATAGAGGAGGACCTCGTGCCGAGGGACTACATGCACGAAACGCTACAACGGCACGTCGCCCGGGGCGAGGCCGATTCGGGATACTGGTGGGACGAGGACCGCATCCCGCTGGACACCATCGACAAGCGGGTGCCGGAGCTGCTCGACCTGACCGGGAAGAAGGCCGTCGTCACCGGTGGCGCCGGGCTCAACCTGGGCCAGGCGTGTGTGAACCGGCTGGCCGGGCTCGGCGCCGACGTCGCCGTCGTCGACCTCGAGCCGGACGCTGCCCAACGCTCCGGCCGGCAACGGTGGGCGGCGCTACCGGACGCGGAGGGTGTCGCGCAGCAGGCGGCGAAGAAGTGGGGCGCCAACGTCTTCCCGGTCTATGGCGACGTCATGCACTGGGACAGCGTGCAGGACGTGCTCGCCCGATGCCATGACCGCCTGGGCGGTATCGACATTCTCGTGAACAACGCGGCGGACACGGCCAACGGCGACTTCGCCACGATGACGCGAGAGGACATCGACCGATCGGTCCAAGGCACGCTCGTCGGCACGCTCTACTGCTCCCGCGTCGTCCTGGACTACATGATCCCGCAGGCCAGCGGTCGCATCATCAACATCGGCTCGGAGGCGGGCCTGTCCGCGATGCCTCGTCTCACCCTGTACGGATCGCTGAAGGCGGGCCTCGCGACGTTCACGAGGTTTCTGGGCAAGGAGGTCGCCCACCACGGCATTCAGGTGCTAGGCGTGAACGCCGGATCCATGTGGGGCCCGAACCGGCCGGTGCCCACGGACGTGGCGGAGACGCTGTATCCCCGGGCTCGGACCGCCATCCAGCGCTACGAACTCCCGGAGGAGGTCGCCAACATGGTCGCCTTTCTCGCCTCGGACGCCGCGAGCTGCATGACCGGCACGATGGTCGACATGGGTGGCGGAATGTCGATCTAGGAGGCGGCCCGCTGCCGCCACAGGCGGTTGTCGGCAGCGGGCCGGTTCCTCAGGTCGGCCGGGTCTCCCCCGTGATCCCGTCCTCGATCTCGGAATCCAGCCGCAGCGCGATCCTCTTCATCCGCTGCAGCTCCGCGACCTGCTCGCGAATCGCTTCTGGCAGAGCCGCGAGATCCGCATCGGCTCGGCCGAGCCCGTACGCGTCGCACGCAGGGATGGCCCGGTGCCCGCGTTCGGCCCGCATCAACGCTTTCCGGCGCAGCGCGGCCGCTACGTATGGCTCCAGTTCCTGTTGCTTGCGACGTCGCTGCTCGACTGCCCGCGCCGCGAACCCGGGGAGCACGTCCCGGCCGAACAGCCGCAGCGATTCGCAGACCTGCTCGTGGTCCATCCGGCCGGCCTGGTGCGCGAAGATCGTCTGGTCGACGCCGGCCTCCTCGAACGCCCGAAGATGTGCGGCGATCTCTTCGGGGGTGCCGATGGCGTGCGAGCCGCGCAACGGCAACTCTCCGCCGAATCGCTCGCGTACCGCGAGATATCGCTCCCAGAGGTCCGACCGCCCCGGGCGGTGCCGGCCGAAGCTGTAGTAGTGCCGCACGGCAAACGTGAAGAAGCCTGCCGCCTCGGTCCCCCGTTGGGCAGCGATGTGTCCATCGGCATGGCAGTAGAACGGGTTGAGCATGGCGACATTCGGGTTGACGGCATGACCGATGGGGACGCACTCGCGTTTGAAGGTCTCGTAGTAGTCCTCGACCACCCTTGCCGCCTCGTCCGGGTCGTGGAACCCGTGCGCGAGCGCGCCGACGCCCAACCTGGCGGCGAGGCGGATTGACGCATCGTCCGAGCACGCCATCCACAGCGGCGGGTGGGGCCGCTGCGCCGGCTTCGGCACCACGTTGCGAGCGGGCATCGAGAAGTACTGGCCTTCGAAGCCCGGGTAGGGCTCCATCGTGAGCATGTCCGCGACCTGTTCCAACGCCTCGAGCGACATCGCTCGCCGATCGTCCGGCGTGATCCCGAAGCCTTCGATTTCCATCCGGGACTTCGAGTCGCCGACGCCGAACTCGACCCTGCCGTTCGATACCAGGTCCATCGTGGCGACCCGCTCGGCCACCCGCGCCGGGGCGTTGTAGCCGGGTGGCATCAGGATGACGCCGTGGCCCAGACGGATCCGTGAGGTCCGTTGACTGGCCGCGGCGAGAAAGACCTCGGGCGCCGACGAGTGCGAATACTCCTCGAGGAAGTGCTGCTCGGGCACCCACGCATAGTCGATACCGAGTCGGTCGGCGAGCTCGACCTGCGCGAGCCCTTCGTGGAACAGGTTCAGCTCGGCGCCGTCGGCCCAGGGCCGAGGCAGCTGGTGCACGAAGTACAGGCCGAACCGCATCGCTCGATCACCAAGCCGGGACGCGGACTCGCGTCGTTTCGATGACGGAGCTGTTGGTCCGCCGGCGGATGCTTTCCTCGTCCCCCACCGCGCTCAGGATGAACAACGTACGGCCGTCGGAGCCACCGAGGCAGCATGCGAGAGGCATCTTCGGCCCCACATGCACCCGGGCAGTCACGGTGCCGCCCTCGAGCACCCGGCGGCACTCGTGCTCGCGCGGCGACGCGACCCAGACGCCGTTTTCGACGTCGACCGAGATCCCGTCCGCGCTTCCCGGCCGCAGGTCGGCCCAGACCCGGCGATTCGTGAGTGATCCGTCGCCGGCACGGTCGAATCCGATGAGCCGGGAAGCGGGAAACTCCGCGACGATGTACTGGCTGCCGTCGGGCGTGATGCAGGGCCCGTTCGGCGCATCCATCTCCTCCGCCACCACTCGTGCGGCGCCGTGGGGTTCGACCAGGATGATGTTGCCGTCGCCGTGCAGCGGCCGGGGCGCATACGCGTTGTGGGTCCCGATGGAACCTACGTACGCACGGCCGAATCCGTCCACGACCATGTCGTTGAGGCCACCGACGGCGAACTCCGAGAGGTCGGCATGCACCCGGAGGGACCCGCCCCGGTCCAGCGCGAGGATCTCCGGATGGCCCATGTTCGCGACGAGCAGCGTTCCGTCCGGGAGAAAGCCGAGCCCGCACGGCAGGTCCTTGCCGCTGAGCTGCAGCACGACGTCCGCACGGCCGGCCTCGTCGACGGTCATCACTCGCTGGGCGAAGATGTCGGAGAACCACAGCCGGCCGTCGTGCCAGCGGGGCGCTTCCGCGAATCGCAACCCGTCGAGAAGCAGCCCGGGTGGGACGTCAGAGCCGCGCAAGGCGGTGCACTTCTTCGACGGCTCGCAGCGTGTCGGCGGCGGCCGGTGGATCGGCGGCGAGGCCGGCCATCCCCGCCTCGGCCCAGCGATCCATCGGCAGCGGCACACCCGGATGGTTGTAAAGCAGCACGATCAGCCGGTCGGCACCCGCGTCCTCGAAGACGTGCTGGATCGGCGGGCTCGCGTCCCGGACTCCGACCGAGATCTCGATGCTCGCCGGGTCGCGTCCGATGCGTTCGCACTCCGCGGTGATGGCGCGTCGCCCGGCGGCGACGTCTTCCGGGGTGACCCCCATCGCGATCCATCCGTCGCCCCAGGCGGCGATCCGTTTGAACGCGGCTTCGGATGGGCGCGCTCCGATGATCACCGGCGGATGCGGTCGCTGTACCGGCAAGGGGTCGCAGATGACATCGGGAAACTTGACGAGCTCACCGTCGTAGCCGGCGGATCCGTCGCGCCAGAGCCGCTTCATCGCCTCGACCGCTTCTCGCGTGTACCGCCAGGGCGTGTCGGCGGCGGTGTTGAAGAGTTCGGTGACCTCGCGCAGCCAGCCGGTGCCGATGCCGAAGAGGACCCGTCCGCCGGAGAAGTTGTCCAACGTGCTCACCGACTTGGCGAGGATGAGCGGGTGGTGTTCGGGGACGAGGCAGACGCCGGTGCCCAGCTTGAGTGTCGTGGTCGCGGCGCCGACGAAACTCAGCAGGACGAACGGATCGGCCATCTGGCCGTAGACGGCCGGAATCGCGCCACCGGTCATGGGGTACGGCGTCGCCGGCTTGGTGGGAAGCACGGTGTGCTCGGGTGCCCAGAACGACTCGAAACCGGCGTCCTCCAGCGCCCGTGCCAGGGTTGCCGCGTCGACCGTGTAGCCGGTGACGAAGAACTGAACTCCGATCTTCACGCGCTTCCCTCTCTCGGGCCCGGGCGAGCGCGCCGAGCCACCACCATTTTCTACTGACATTTGACTTTTGGCGATGCGCTCAAGCTAGGTCCACTCGCACGCCCCGTCAAGTCGCGGCGCCAGGGCCCGCTCGCCACCCTCCGCGATGACACGCGCGTCCCTCGACACTCACCATCCACCGTGCTAGCTTCGCGGTGCCGCCAGATTCAAGTCTCATTCGAATTTTCGAGGGAAGTGGTCCGATGCGCGTTGGCGTCCAGTTCAACTGGCAGAATTACACGGACTGGGAACGGTTCCTGGAGAAGAGGCCCGACCCGCCCAAGGTCAGCGATCAGCAGATCTACGAGGAGGAGATCCACCTCGCCGGCCTCGTCGAGCCGCTCGGCTTCGATTCCTATTGGGCGATCGATCACCACTTCACTCCGTACGTCATGACCGGCGGCGCGCTGCAGCACCTGACGTACTTCGCCGGGAAGACCAGCCGGATCGACTTCGGGACCATGATCGTCGTGCTGCCCTGGTACGACCCGCTCGTGATCGCCGACCAGGTCAGCGTGCTGGACAACCTCCTGCAGGGCCGCCGGCTCACACTCGGCGTGGGGCGGGGCGCCGCGATCCGCGAGTTCGATGCCTTCCGGGTGCCGATGGGCGAGGCGCGCGGCAGGTTCAACGAGTCGCTCGAGGTGCTGCGCCGGGCGCTCCAGCAGGAGTGGTTCTCCTACGACGGCGAGTACTACAAGATTCCCCAGACGACCATCCGGCCGACCTTCCGCAACCCGCAGGCGATCATCGACGGCATGCGGATCGCATGGAGCAGTCCCGAGACGCTGCCGGTGGCGGCCAACGCCGGCCTCGGCATGCTGATGACGAACCAGAAGAGCTGGGACGACTACGGACAGGACGTCGCCGCCTTCAACAGCGTCCGCGCCGAACGCGGATGGGCGCCGGTACAGCCGGTCGTCGTCGTCCGGGCGGCGTGCTTCGAGACCGAGCACGAGGCATGGGATGCGATGTCCCGGCACTCGCTCGAGTCGTCGCGAAGCAGCCGGCTGCACTACCAGTTCGACGACGTCGAGCGCTTCCGCAACACCAAGGGGTACGAGCAGTACGCGAAGCTTGGCGAAACCGTGGCCAGCGACGACGTGATCGTCGAGAAGAGCGCGCGGCCGCAAGCCTGGGGAACGCCGGAGCAGGTGTTCGACAAGCTCCAGACGATCCAGCGCATGACCAGTGCCGAGGAGTTCGTGCTCAACTTCAAGTTCGGCACCATGCCGGCCGAGCAGGCGGAGCGGTCGATGCGGTTGTTCGCGACCGAGGTGCTGCCGCGTCTGCAGGCCATACCCGCTTCGCTGGACCCCAGCATGCGCGGCGCGGCGACCGGCCCGGGGCACGCCGCGTTCGTCGCGGACGAGACGCCCACCCGGCTGGGCTTCTGAACCACCGTTCGCCGCGGGCGCTGCCGAACAACGATGTCGGCAGCGCCCGCGGCGCCGTGCTGACCGGCGACTCGCGGCGATCCCGCGGTCAGCGCAATTGCAGCGCCGCGCGGGCCTGCTCGACGGTCGCGATCTCAAGGTCGAGATCCTCGGCGAGCGTGCGGGCCCGGGACACCAGGCCGACGTTGCCGTTGGCCAATTCACCCTTGCGCAGGTAGAGCGCGTCTTCGAGGCCGGCGCGGCAGTTGCCGCCCAGCGCGAGCCCGATCGCGGTCAGTTCCAGGTTGGCCTTGCCGATGGCGATCACCTGCCAGGCGGCCCCGGGCGGCAACCGCCGGACCATCATCAGCAGGTTGTCCGCGGTGGCCGCCATCCCGCCCCGGACACCGAGGACGATGCTGAACTGCAACGGCTGGACCAGCAGCCCTTCGTCCAGCAACCGCAGGCATGCCTCCAGGTGACCGGTGTCGTAGATCTCCAGCTCCGGTTTGACGCCCAGCTCCCGCATCCGGGCCGCCAGCCGGCGAACGCCGAGTGGAGGATTGCGGAACTCGCCGTCGGCGAAGCTCATGCTGCATGGATTCAGGGTGGCCATCGTGGGGCGCAGCTCGACCAACGCCTCGCGCTCCTCGAACGGCACCGACAGGCCGACGCCGGTTGACAGCTGGATGAGAATCGGGCACCGCTGGGCAATGAGGTCCATGGTGCGCCGCGCCACGTCAAGGTCGGCTGTCGGCTTGTCCTGTTCGTCGCGCAGGTGGATGTGCGCGACCGCGGCCCCGGCGTCGTAGGCGGCCGCGACCTGATCGGCGATCTCCTGCGGCTGGGTCGGCAGGTACGGATTGTCGGCCTTCGAGGCGATCGGCCCGGTCGGCGCGACGGTGATGATGACGCTCATCGGCTGGTTCGCTCCTCCATCCACTCGCGGCCGGCGCGGCGGTCCCGCTTTCAGGCCGCTCGCCGACGCCGCTTCACACGTACGATATCTGGAGTATGATATCTCAACATTGCCACCCACAGAGAGTTGCCAACCGTGGCCGACCCGATCACCGTCTCCGTCGTCACGCACCGCCTCGAGGCCATCGTCCAGGAGATGGGGGAGGCGATGCTGCGCACCGCCTACTCCCAGATCCTCAACTCCAGCCGCGACTTCTCCACGGCCATCGTGGACAGCCGTTGCCGGCTCGTCGCGCAGGCCGAACACGTGCCGATCCACGTGGGGTCGATGCCGTGGGCGGTGCGCGCGGTCGCCGAGTTCTTCACCGACCGCGTCCGGCCCGGGGATGTCTACCTGCTCAACGATCCCTACCACGGCGGCAACCACCTGCCGGACCTCACCGCGTTCGTGCCGGTCTTCTTCGAGGACCGGCTGATGTTCTGGTCGATCAACCGCTCACACCAGAGCGACATCGGCGGCTCGACGCATGGCGCCTACAACCCGGCGGCGACCGAGATCTGGCAGGAAGGCATCCGCATCACCCCCCTGAAGCTGTACGACGCGGGGGAAATCCGCGACGACGTCATGCAGATGATCGCGACGAACGTCCGGCACGCCGACGATTTCCTCGGCGACCTGCGCGCGATGATCGGCTCCGCGCACGTCGGGGAGCGCCGGATGCTGCAGCTGCTCGCGGAATACGGCACCGAGACGGTGACGGAGTCGATCGAGCAGATCCTCGACAGCGCCGAGCGGGAGACCCGCGCCTGCATCAGCACCTGGCAGGACGGTGTCTTCCACGGCGAGGCGATCCTGGACGACGACGGTCACGGCACGAGCGACATCCACATCCGCGCCGAGGTGACGGTGCGCGGCGACGCGCTTACCGTCGACCTCAGCGACTCCCATCCGCAGGTGACGGGATTCATCAACTCGTCGTACCCGAACATGATGTCGGCCGTACACATGGCGGTCGCCTTCCTCATCGAGCCCCGCACGCCCAAGAACTCGGGAACCTTTCGAGCGGTCGATGTCATCGCCAAGCAAGGCACGGTGGTCTGGGCCGCCCCGCCGGCGCCGGTCACGCTCGCGACGAACCACTGCGCCCAGGAGATCGCCGAGTCGGTCATCAAGGCCATCGCGCAGTCCTGCCCCGACCGCGTCTTCGCCGGCTGGGGCCGGCGTTTCCGCATCGCCATCAAGGGCGTGAACCCGCGCACGCAGCGGCAGTTCATCTGGCACCTCTTCCACGCGCGCCCGGGCGCCGGTGCATCGCCGGCCGGCGACGGCTGGGAAACCGCGGGCGAGGGCCAGGCGATGGGCGGCTCCAAGTTCGGCTCGGTGGAAGTGGCCGAGACCCGCTTCCCGCTCTTCTTCGAGCACCATGAGTTCCGCCCGGACTCGTTCGGCGACGGCAAGTATCGCGGCGGCGCCGGGTCGGTGCTGCGGCTTCGCATGGAGACGACCGAACCCGCCGTCGCCAACACCGCAGGCGACGGGATCCGGCACCCCTCCTACGGCATCCTCGGCGGACACGACGGGCAGCCGCACCGGTACCGCCTCTTCTCCGGCGGCACCGTCCGCACGCTCAAGACCAAGGAGGTCGACATCCCGGTGCTGCCCGACGACGTCTTCCTCGTCGAAGCGGCGGGCGGCGGCGGTTACGGGGAACCCGCCGAGCGATCGGCGGGTTCCCGCGACGCGGATCTCGCCAACGGCTTTGTCACCGAACAACCGGCCGCGAGGGGTTGACCTATGTACCGCATCGGCATTGACATCGGCGGCACCTTCACCGACCTCGCCGCCGTCGACGACCAGGGGCGCATCGCCATCGCCAAGTCGTCGTCCACGCCGCACGATCCCGCGGCAGGCCTGCTTGAGGGGCTCACCGTACTCGCCGGCGAGCTCGGCCTGGACCGGGCCGAGTTGCTCGCACGAACCGAACGCATCGTGCACGGCACGACCGTGGCGACCAACGCCCTGCTGGAGAGCAAGGGCGCGAAAGTCGCCCTGCTCACGACCGAGGGACATCGCGACGTCATCGAGATGCGGGAGGGGCTGAAGGACGACCGCTACAACGTGCGGATGGCTCCCCCGGCACCGCTCGTGCCGCGCGCCCGGCGCATCGGCGTCAAGGAACGCATGCGCTACGACGGCACGGCGGCCACCCCGCTCACCGCCGAGTCCCTCGCCGAAGCGGTCCAGGCGGCGGCGAAGCTCGGCGTCGACGCCATCGCGGTCTGCTATCTGCACTCGTATCGCAACGCCGAGCACGAGGCACGGACGGGTCAAGCCCTCGCCGAGCAGCTGCCCGGAACATATGTGTCGCTCTCGTCCGAGGTCCTGCCGCAGATCAAGGAGTACGAGCGGGTCTGGACCACCGTCGTGAACGCCTACGTCGGGCCCGTCCTCGCCACATACCTGTCGCGGCTGGCCGGGCAGCTGCGCGAAGCCGGCTACGCCGGCGAGGTAATGATCATGCATTCGCACGGCGGCCTCGCCACCATCGACGACTCGAGCCGTCTCGCCGCCGGTGCGGTGCTGTCGGGGCCGGCCGGCGGCATCGCCGCGGCGACCCGCGCGGCCCGGCTCCTCGGTGAGGGCAACCTGATCACCTTCGACATGGGCGGTACGAGCACCGACATCGCGCTCCTGCAGGACGCGGAGGCGCAGCTGACCGACCAGAAACAGGTCGGTATCGCGAAGGTCTCACTGCCCACCCTCGACATCCACACCCTCGGTGCGGGCGGCGGCTCGATCGCACGCGTGGCCGGCCGCATCCTGCACGTCGGACCGGAGAGCGCCGGAGCGGCACCGGGCCCCGCGTGTTACGGCCGGGGCGGCACGGCCGCGACCGTCACCGACGCCAACGTCGTGCTCGGCTTCCTCGACCCCGGCAACTTCCTCGGCGGACGGATGAAGCTCGACGTGGCCGCCGCCGAGGCCGCCGTCGCGGCGGTGGGCAGGGAGCTGGGGACCACCCCGATCGAGACGGCCGAGGGAATCTCGAGGGTGGTGAACACCGCGATGGCGGAGGGGATCCGCATCGTGTCCGTGCGCCGCGGTGTGGATCCTCGTCGCTTCGCCCTGGTCTCGTTCGGCGGGGCGGCCGGGCTGCACGTGACCCAGGTGGCTCGGCTGCTGGAGATCGAGCGAGTGATCGTTCCCAACGTCGCGTCTGTGCTGTCGGCCTGGGGCATGCTCGCGACGGACCTCCGCTACGAGATGGTGCGGTCGCACGTGAACGAGGCGTCCTCGATGACGCCGGAAGCGCTGCGCCAGGTCCTGGACCGCCTGGAGCTGGAGGGGCGCACCCGGCTCAATGGCTTCCCGGGTGAGATCGAAGTGCGCCGGGCGCTGGACATGCGATACGGGGAACAGATCTACGAGATCACCGTGCCGATCGACGGCATCGACCTCGACGCGGCCGATGTCGTCGACCGCATCGTCGAGCGGTTCCACAAACGTCACGCGGAGCTCTACGCGTACAACGCCCCCGGGCAGGAGGTCGTCGTCGTGAACGCCCGGACGGCGGTGGTCGGCAAGCTGCCCGAGCTGCGCGCCGAGCCGCTGCGCCGGACGGCGCCGACGCCGGCGGAACCGAAGCGGCGACGGGTGTACCTCGGCGAATGGAGCGAGGTCCCGGTGCATGCGCTGGACGAGCTGCCGCCCGGGATGCGGGTCGAAGGCCCGGCGCTCCTGGAATCTCCGACGACCACGGTACTCATCCGGCCGGGCGAGCGTGCGGTCGTGACTCCGCACGGTTGGCTCGACGTGGATCTGAGCTGACCACGGAAAGGAATCAAATGCTGCAGACGGACGCGGACCCGGCGCTGGCAACGGCACTGCGCCGGGTGGAGCAAGCCTTCGCCGCGGCGAACCCCAACAGCGAGCGCCGCCATCGAGCGGCGGCCACCGCGATGCCCGGGGGCAACACCCGGACGTCGCTGTACTACAGCCCATTCCCCGTCGCGTTCGCCTCAGGGCAGGGGCAGCGACTGACGGACATCGACAACCACACGTACCTCGATTTCCTGGGTGAGTACTCGGCGGGGCTGTACGGCCACTCGCACCCGGCCATCATGGCGGCCGCACGCCATGCGCTCGACGCCGGCATCGCCTTCGGCGGCCCGAACGAGCACGAGGCCGAGCTGGCGTCCCTGATCAAGGTGCGTTTTCCGGCCGTGGAACTGCTGCGCTTCACCAACTCCGGCACCGAGGCGAACCTGATGGCGATCGCGACCGCCCGCGCGATCACCGGACGGACCCATGTCCTCGTCTTCAACGGCGGCTATCACGGCAGCGTGTTGAGCTTCCGAGGTGCCTCGCCGGTCAACGTACCGTTTCCGTTCGTGGTCGGTGCGTTCAACGATGCCGAGGGCGCCGTCTCGCTCATCGACCGGCATCGGCACGAGCTGGCCGGCGTCCTCGTCGAACCGATGCTCGGCGGGGCCGGCGCGATCCCGGGCACGCCCGAATTCCTCCGGGCGCTTCGGGATGCCACCGAGCAGGCGGGCGTCCTGCTGATGTTCGACGAGGTGATGACCTCCCGGCTGTCGCCCGGCGGCCTGCAGCAGGTCCACGGGATCCGGCCCGACATCACGACCTTCGGCAAGTATCTGGGCGGCGGGTTCAGCTTCGGCGCCTTCGGTGGCGCGCAGCACCTGATGGAACGCTACGACCCCGGGCGAAGCGGCGGCCTCGCTCACCCGGGAACCTTCAACAACAACACGCTGACCATGGCGGCCGGGGCGGCCGGACTCCGCGAGGTGTTCACGCCTGAGGTCGCGGTCGCGCACAACCGGCGCGGGGACGAACTGCGCGACCGCTTGAATTCCCTGTTCGCCAGCAAGGGCGTCGCGATGCAGGCCACCGGAATCGGTTCCATCATCGGGATCCACTTCCGGCGTACGCCCGTCACAGCGCCGGGCGACCCGGGCCCCGCCGAGCCGAAACGGGCCCTGCTCCACCTCGAGATGATGGCGCGCGGGTTCTACTTCGCTCGCCGTGGCTACCTGGCGCTGTCCGTCGCGCTCGAGCCGGCGGACCACGACGCCTTCGTGTCGGCGCTCGACGAGGTCGTCACGGTGCACGCCGGCCTCTTGACCGGCGAGTAGCCATCGAGGGCCGGGCGGGGAAGCGTGAGCCGCTCCCCTGCCCGGCCGCTCAGGTCAGGACCCGGAGACCGCGGCCGCCTGCGGCGACTCGTGACGGTCGCGATCGAGATCGAGGTCGAAGAGCCGGATGGCGTTGCCTCGCAGGATCCGATAGGTGGTCTCGGGGTCGATCCCCTCGAACTGCTGGCTGATGTGCTCGTACGTATGCGGATACGGCCCGTCGGCGTGCGGGAAGTCGACCTCGAACATCAGGTTGTGCACACCGATCTTGGACGCCTGCTCGATGGCGTGGCGGTCGGCGAAGATGCAGCCGAAGACGTTGCGACGGATGTAGGCGGACGGCAGCTCGGGCATCGGTTCCTCACCGTGTCCCCAGGTGTGGTGCAGGTACGCGTGGTCCATCCGTTCCATCGCGTAGGGCAGCCAGCCGGCCTGGCCTTCGGAGTACGCCAGCTTGAGCGCGGGGAACCGCGCGAGGATGCCGGCGAACACGAAGTCAGCGATGGAGGCGTACGAGTTGGAGAACTGCAGAGTCGTGGCGACGACGTCGGGGGCGCCGGGGGGCATCGGCATCATCTTCGACGACGAGCCGATGTGCATGCAGATCACGGTGCCGGTCTCTTCACAGGCCGCGAAGAAGGGGTCCCAGTTGCTGTCGTGGATGCTGTCGAAGCCGAGGTGCCCGACGATCTCGCTGAAGGCGACCGCACGGACGCCGCGCGCCGCGTTGCGCCGCACCTCCTGTGCGGCAAGGCCCGCATCCCACAGCGGCACGACGGGCAGGGGAATGAGCCGGCCGCCCGAGTCGCCGCACCACTCCTCCACCATGAAGTCGTTGTAGGCCCGCACGCAGGCCAGCCCGAACTCGCGGTCGTCGGTCGTCTGCTCGCTCAGGGCCTGCCCGCAGAAGCGCGGGAAGGTCGGGAACGCGAGGGAAGCCTCGACGTGCTGGCTCGTCATCACCTCCAGCCGTGCGCTGGGGTCGTAGCAGGCCGGGTGCATCTCGTCGTACGTGGCCGGCTCGTTGCCACGCATGGCGGCCGTGGTCTCGACGTCCTTGAGGATGAGGATCGGCCGCCGCAGGACGTACGCGGAGGAGCCGAACAGCCACACGTCACCCGGAATGCCGTCGGGGTCCTCGACGAGACCGTTGAACAGCTTCGACTCCCGGCTGATCAGGCGCCGCTCGACGCGAGGGGCGCGTTCGTGGTACTTGCGCGGCAACCACCGTTCGAACAGCCCCGGCGGCTCGATGATGTGATCGTCAACGCTGATGATCATGGGCAGGTCAGCGGCGGTCATGCGGAACCTCTCTCGGTCGCGGGTCGGTCGTCCACGATCGGCACGCCGCGGAAGTCGACGCGACGGAGCGGGACACCCTGAGCTACTGACGTATGATATACCGATATCTCATACGTCGAAAGCGCGAGCGCGTGCCGCAGGGCCGATCGACGCGATGCCGGGGTGCCTCATGCACCGAGCAGCACGATGTCGCCGAGCGCCGCGACGAGCGCCACGCGCGCGTCCGCGACCTGGTTCGCCGCGCTCGTCCCGCGAAGCTGGCGCACGGCCTGCACGACCCGCTGGTGCCGTTGCGACTCTCCCGTGTGCGAATGCGACATCGTTCCCCCGTCGGTCACGATCGGGTAGTCGCCGCCGATTTCGATCGCGCCGTCCGCGACAAACGCCGCGCCTTCGCCGACCTCGCAGTACCGCAGCGCCTCGAAGTACCGGATGATCTCCCAGGAGAAGTTGTCGTACAGCTCGAAAACGTCCACATCGGACCGGGCCAGCCCGGCCTGCGCGAACGCCCGGTCCCCCGCGCGGCGCCCCAGCATTCCGACCCGTTCGTAGGTGGGCGGATGCGTGTACGACGGGCCCCAGCTCTCCGAGCCGCCGCCCAGGACGTGGACGCCCCGGCCGCTGAGGTCACGCGCCCGCTCGGCCGTGGTCATCACGAGGGCCGAACCGCCCTCGGCCGTCATCGCGCAGTCGAGCAGGTGGTAGGGCTCGGCAATCATCCGCGAGGCCAGGATGTCCTCCGCGGTGAACGGCCCTCGGCCGTGGTAGACCGCCTCCGGGTTGCGCGACCCGTTGTTGCGGATCACCGCGGCGATGTACGCGATCTGGACCGGGTCTACGGAGTACCGCCACATGTACTCCCGGGCCGACAGCGCGAACTCGGCCGGCGTCATCAAGCCCCAGCACTCGATGAACTCGTTGGACGGCCGGGTCCACGGCGCGACGGCGGCGCGGTCGGTGTGAATCCCGGCCTCCCCGGCCGCCAGCACGACCGTGTCACAGACTCCGGCCTCGATGGCGTGCGCGGCCTCGACGACCGAAGCCGGCCCCGGGGCGGCTCGCCCGACCCAGAAGTACGGAATGCCCAGGGCATACCCGAACACCCGCGAACCGTTGAGGTAGTCCAGGCCGGGAAGCACGTTGAGCCCGTCGACGTCGGCGACCCGCAGGCCCGCGTCGTCGAGCGCGCCGCGGATCGCGGTCAAGGTGATCGAATCGGAGGTCTCGCCTTCCAGGACACGCGCCTGCCGCGTGTTGAAGGCACCGACGATGACAGCCCGGCGGGCCGACGATGGCATGGCACAACCCTTCGGATGAGCACAGCCGGAGGGAAGCGGCGGATGCGTCGCCTACCGATCCAGCTCGAAACAGGGCAGGGTGATTTCCGGGGAGACGTCCATGAAGCTCACCCGGACTGGGGCGCCGAACCGGATCTCCTCCGGACCGGCGCCGACGATGTTGGTCAACATTTCGTGGCCCTCGTCCAGCCGGACGGCGGCGACGACGTACGGCGCGTCGAATGCGGGCGTCTGCGGCCGCCACACCACGGTGAAGGTGACGATGGCCCCGCGCCCCGAGCTCTCGACCCAGGCCAGATCGGTGCTCTGGCAGTGCGAGCAGAACGCCTGCGGCAGGAACACGTATCCCGTGCAGGCCGCGCAGCGCTGGACCAGCAGCCGGCGCTCCCGGCACGCGTCCCAGAACGGCTTGGTGAGCCTGGTCGGCCTGGGCACGGGCCGCCCGATCGCGGTGTCCACGGCGGCTCAGCCGGCCGCGCGGCGGCGCGGCGTCGCGCCCGCCGGGGTCGTGCCCGGGAAGGCATCCAGCAGCTGCGCCATGATGCGGAGGATGTGCTCGGCCAGCCGGGCGCTCGCCAGCTGCTGGTCACCGCCGCGGATCGCGTCCGCGATACCGACATGCTCCTCCGCGTCCGGGACGAAGTCACGCTCCAGGGCCACGTCTCGTTGCCTGAGCGCCTGCGTCAGCACGAATGAGTTCTCCGCCGTCTGGGCGAGCACATCGTTGCCGGCGGCGCCGGCGACGGCCATGTGGAAGTGACGATCACTCGCCAGAAAGCCGTCGGTGCGCCCCTCGTGAGCGGCGTCCAGCGACGCCTGCGCGGCCCGCTCGATCTCCTCCCGCGCGTCCACGCCCGAGCGGGCGGCGGCATATCGCCCCGCGATCGCCTCGACGTCCGCCCGGAACTCGAAGGCGTCGCGAATCAACTTGACCGACGGCTCGATCACGCGCAGACCGCGACTGGTGGGCTCGACGAGCCCGATGTGCCGCAGCCGCAGGAGCGCCTCGCGCACCGGCGTCTTGCTCACGTTCAGCTGCGCGGCGAGCGTGGCCTCGCTCACGGAGCTGCCGGGCGGCAATGACGCATCGACGATCTTGTCGCGGATCGCGGCGAAGACCAGCGAAGTGAGGTTGTCCGGCCGAGCGACCAACGGCGCGAACGCGACAGGAGACGCTCCCGAGCGGGCGTCAGACGGAGACATCAAGAGCGGACAACCTTTCCAACCTTGCGCGGCGTCGCCGGGAAGACTTCGCAATATACCAGATATCACATGGCGGCCATGCGGCCCGGCCCGCGGCTTCGGCGCAGTGATCACGGCGCCGGAGGCACTAGGCCCGAACGAACATCTCATGTACGGTATCTCATACGTCGGATTGGTGCGATGCCGAGGCGCGAAGTGAACGGCACGGCAGGTTGCGAGGAGCGGATGAGCGGTACGGAGTTCGACGGGTTCCTCGGCGGCGTCCGGGTGCTCGAAATCGGTGCCGAGCTCGGCGAGTACTGCGGCAAGGTGCTCGCCGGCCTGGGCGCCGACGTCGTGCGGGTGGAGCCGCCCGGTGGCGAGGTGACGCGCGGCTACGGCCCCTTCTACAAGGACGTGCCGCATCCCGACCGCAGCCTGTACTTCTGGCACTACAACCTCGCGAAGCGGTCGGTGACGCTGGACCTCGACGACCCCGCCGGGCAGGAGTCCTTCGCCCGGCTCGTCGCGGCGGCCGACGTGCTCATCGACAGTCGGCCCCGCACATACCTGGCGGACCGCGGCCTCGGCTACGACCGGCTCCGAGCGGACAACCCGCGCCTCATCTACACGCGGATCAGTCCGTTCGGCGACACAGGACCGTGGGCCGACTACGAAGGCAGCGATCTCGTCCACCTCGCCCTGGGCGGGGTGATGATGAACTGCGGCTACGACCCGGATCCGGCCGGCTTCTACGAGACCCCGCCCGTGGCACCGCAGATGTGGCAGGCGTATCACCTCGCCGGCGAGATGACCGCCATGTCGATCCTCGCGGCGCTGACCTACCGGCTGCGCAGCGGACACGGCCAGGCTTTGTCGACCAGCGTGCACGAGGCGGTCAGCCAGAACACCGAGACCGACGTGCCCGACTGGATATTCCTGCGCCAGACCCACCGCCGGCTCACCTGCCGGCATTCGACCACGACCACCCGCAGCCCCGCGCTCGCCATCACCAAGGACGGCCGCTATCTGCTGCCCTACCGCACCTACGTCAGGTCGCAGAACGACGAGTGGGACAACACCGTCGCGCTGCTGCGCAAGTACGGCCTCGAGGGCGACCTGGACGAGCCCAGGTACGCCACCGACTACCGGGACACGACCGAGGCGCGGGACCACCTGGCGGCGACGGTCGACAAGCTGATCGGGCAGCTGTGCTTCGACCGCGATCTCTGGCGGGAGGCGCAGGCCCTCGACCTGCCATGGACGCCCATCCGCCGCCCGGAGGAGAACGCGGTCGATCCGCACTGGCTGCAACGCGGCGCATTCTTCGAGGTACACCATCCCGAACTGGACGAAACGTTCCTCTACGTCGGCGGCAAGTGGGTGACCGAGGGAATGCCCTGGCGGCGCGGGCCGCGCCCGCCGCTGGTCGGCGAGCACACCGAGCAGGTGGCGCACGAGTGGCTCGTCGGGCGCCCCGGGCACGAACGCATCTCCACAGCGGACCGCGCACCGGCGCAGGCGCCAACCAGCCGGCGCGGCAAACCGTTCGCCCTCGCCGGCATCCGGGTCGTCGATCTGAGCTGGATGCTGGCCAGCGCCGGGGCTGGGCGGTTCCTGAGCGCCATGGGCGCCGAGGTCATCAAGGTCGAGCACCTCAGCCGCCCGGACCGGATGCGGTTCAGCCCGCTCGGCGCCTGCCCGCCCGGAGGCCGCCCGGAACGAGAACGGGCCACCTCGGCGCTGCCCACCCCGCAGATCACCGGGACCACCGGCAACCCGAACCGCAGCGGGTCCTTCATGGAGATCAACGCGGGCAAACTCGGTATGTCGCTGAACCTCAAGCACCCGCGCGGCCGTGAACTGCTGGAGGAGCTCATCCGCGATGCCGACATGGTGGTGGAGGGGTTCTCACCCGGGACGATGGCCCGCATGGGGCTGGGCTACGAACGGCTCAGGGAGCTGAACCCGGACATCATCTACGTCCAGCAGAGCGGCCTGGGCGAGTTCGGGACATACGGCCGGGCGCGCACGTTCGGCCCGAGCGCGCAGGCCATCTCGGGCATCAGCGAGATGTCGGGACTCCCTGAGCCGTTTCCGCCGGCCGGCATCGGCTATTCGCACCTCGACTGGTTCGGCGCCTACAACATGGCCACCGCCATGCTGGCGGCGCTCTACCGGCGCGACGTGACCGGAGAAGGCTGCCACATCGACGCCTCCCAGGGCGAGACGGGCCTCTACCTCACCGGTACCGCCGTGCTCGACCATGCCGTCAACGAGCGCCGCTGGTCGCGATACGGCAATCGCTCGCCGTACAAGCGGGCCGCACCACACGGCGCCTACCGCACCACGGGGGACGACCGCTGGATCGCGCTCGCGGCCTTCGACGACGACCAGTGGCGGGCGCTCGCCGAGGTCCTCGACCTGCCGGGCTGGGCATCGGACGAACGGTTCGCGGACCTCTCCGGGCGGTTGCGGCACCAGGATGCCCTGGACGAACTCGTCGGCTCGGCGACCGCCGCGTGGGACGGGTTCGAGCTGATGGCCGCCCTGCAGCAGCGGCGAGTCCCGGCCGGTGTCTGCCAGAGCGCCGAGGACCGCGTGGAGCGCGATCCTCAGCTGGCCCACCTCGGTTGGCTCGTCGAGCTCGAGCAGGCCGAGCTGGGCAGGTGGCCGGTCAAGGAACACCCCACCCACTTCTCCGAGACACCCACCTACATCGGCGGTCGCTGGAATCGCTCCGGGCCCAACTACGGGCAGGACACCGACTACGTCCTGGCGGAGATCCTCAAGCTCGACCGCGCCGAAATCGCCGAGCTTCGTGCACAGGGCGCGCTATGACGCGGCTCGCGCGCGCCCGCGTCGGAGGCCGGGCAGTTCACCACGGCTGGCTGGAAGGCGCCACATTCCGGCCGCTGCTCGGTGACGCGTTCGGCGGCCAGCCACATCCCGGTGCCGATCCGGTACCGCTCGACGAGGTGGAGTTGCTGAGCCCCACGGTTCCGCGAACCGTACTGGTGATGTGGCGGGCATTCCGGCAAAGCCCCGAGGACGTCGTGGATCACCCGCCCCACCTCGCCGTCAAGGCAACAGGGGCCGGGCCCGGCGCAGACCAGTCGCCGGTGGTCGTGCCGGGCCTGCTCCGGGGCAGGCTCGCCGCGGAGGCCGAGCTGGCCGTCGTGATCGGTCGCACCGCCCGGTCCGTCAGTCCTCGCGACGCATGGGACTCGATCGCAGGGTTCACCGTGGTCAACGACGTCACCGCGCCGGAGCTGCTGCATCCGAGCGGGGAATGGCCGGCGGAGCTGCCGAAGCTGGTCAGCGGTGCCTCGCTGGCAAAGTCGTTCGACACGTTCTGCCCGATCGGTCCGTGGATCGAGACCGCTGTTACGGAGGAGATGATCCGGGACGGCCTGGACATCATCACCCGCGTCAATGGCCAAGAACGTCAGCGCGGGTCGACGAGCCGCTTCAAGTTTCCGGTGGCGGACGTCGTGAGCTACGCCTCCCACGTGCTCACGCTGACCGCCGGCGATGTCATCAGCCTGGGCACTGTGGGGCCGGTGCTCGTCGACGAGGGCGACACCGTCGAGTGCGAGGTGGAGGGCGTCGGCGTCCTGCACAACACGTTCGTGGGCGGCCCGAAGGGAGGCACCGAATGAGCGTCTTCGACGGAGTGCGGGGCCTGCGCGGCGGCGCGGTCATCGCCGGCCCGCTGGAGGTCCGGTACGTCGACACCGGCGACGGCCCCGGCCGCGGCGGCGCACCGATCGTCCTCGTTCACGGCACCGGCGGTACGACCGGCACACACTTCGCCGATCTACTGCCGATGCTCGCCTTCCGCAGGCGGGTCATCGGCGTGGACCTCACCGATCCGCCCGGAGCCGCGACCCCGACGTTGCAACAGTTCGCCGCGCAGGTGGAAGCCGTGATCAGGACCGTCGCACCCGGCGAACCGGTCACCTTGCTGGGCTACTCGCTCGGCGCGGTCGTGGCGACGGTGGTGGCGAGCGACGCCCCCGAGCTGATCGACACGCTCGTCTTGGTCGCGGGCTGGCTCACCACCGACCGCGAACAGTCACTGCGGAACCGAATCGCGTTGACCCTGCACGCATCGGACCTCGACGCGCTCGCCCAGTTCCTCGTCTTCACCACGTTCGGCGCTCCCTACCTGTCGAAGCGGTTGCCCGCGGAGATCGACGCGCTCGTCGCCAGCTTCCGGGCAAGGATCGGCGCCGGTCCCGGATGGCGCGCGCAGATGGAACTCAACCGGACGATCGACGTCGCCGCCCACGCCTATCGGGTGCAGGCTCCGGCACTCGTCGTCGGCGCAACCTACGACAAGACGGCCCCGATCCATCACAGCAGGCTACTCTTCGGCGCCATCGATAATTCTAGATACGTCGAGATCGCCTCAGGGCACGGGGTCACCACCGAGCGCCCGGCCGAGCTGTACTGGCTGGTCGAGCAGTTCACCGCCAACCCAAAGCTCACCCCGCCGGGGTCGATCTGGCACAGCGCCCCGCTCAGCGTGCTGACGCCGACCGGCCTGGAAGGGCTGTCGATCCCGCCGGTATTGCCGACGCCCCAGCGCTGATGGAGCACGTATGAAAATCACCGATCCCCTGACCGCGGAGGCGGTCAGCCCGGAGGTCACCGACATTCTCATCGTCGGCAGCGGCTTCGCCGGGATCACGATGGCGACACAGCTGCGCCGCAGCGGCCGCCGCTCGTTTCTGATCCTCGAGCGAGCCGACGACGTCGGCGGCACGTGGCGCGACAACAATTATCCGGGCGCCCAGGTCGATGTCGCATCGCCGCTCTACTCGCTCTCCTTCGGGGCCGGGTTCGACTGGTCCCGGCTGAACGCGTATCAGCCGGAGATCTGGCAGCACCAGAAGACCGTATTCGCGAACGAAGGGCTGACGGAGCATTTCCGGCCCAGCACCGAGGTGTTGCGGGCCGAGTGGGACGACCACGCGAACCGCTGGACAGTCGAAACGACCCGGGGCACGTTCGTCGCCCGAGTACTCATCACCGCCGCCGGGCACCTGTCAGACCCGAAGATGCCAGACCTCCCCGGGCTGGACCGGTTCGAGGGCGAGATCTTCCACTCCGCGCAGTGGAGACACGAATTCAGCGTCGACGGCAAGCGGGTCGGTGTGATCGGGACGGGCGCGTCCGCCGTCCAGGTCGTGCCGGCGATCGCGGACGTCACCGAACATCTCATCGTGTTTCAGCGCTCCGCTGCGTGGTGCGCCCCGAAACGGGACCGTGAGTTCACCCTGGCCGAGCGGCGCATGTTCCAGCGGATGCCGGAGACCTTCCAGGCGTTGCGGGCCGAGTTGTACTGGACGCTCGAGAGTTCCGTGCCGCAACGCCACATGGTCGAGGGTGCGCTCGACCGCATCCGCACGATCGCGCAGGAACACCTCGCCGCCCAGGTCGCCGATCCCGAGCTACGCCGCAAGCTGACCCCCGACTACGAGATCGGCTGCAAGCGGATCCTGCGGACCGACGACTACTACCCGGCGCTCTGCAGGCCCGACGTCACCCTGGAGACCGCGCCGATCGTCGAGGTGACCTCCACCGGCATCCGCACCCCGGAACGGCTGCACGCACTCGACGTGCTCGTGATGTGCACCGGCTTCGAAGCGACCGACCTACCGATCGCCCATCGCATCGTGGGGCGTCAGGATGTCTCCCTGCACGAGTACTGGGATCGCGGCGAACGCGCATTCGCCACCACTAGTATGCACGGATTCCCGAACCTCTTCTTCATGAACGGCCCCAACGCCGGCCTCGGCGTGGGTTCGGTCGTGGACGTCATCGAGACGCAGGCGAGCTACATCCGCGGCGCGATCGACTGGATGGAGGCCCGGCACGCGGAGACGATCGAGGTCGACGCCAAGGCCGAGGACGACTACGTGGCGGGCATCGAGGCACGGATGAACGGGACCGTCTGGCTCGCCGGCGGCTGCTCGAGCTGGTACGTCGATCCGCGCAGCGGCAAGGTCACCACGCTCTGGCCCGACTTCGTCAGCCGCTTCCGCATGGAGAACGGCACGTTCGACCCCGCCGCATATCACTTCCGCGCGCGGCAAGACGCGTGATCACCGGGGGATCGATGGCCGCACAACACCAGAGTCCGGTCCTGGTCACCGGCGCCACCGGCCGCCAGGGCGGCCCATCGTCCAGCGACAACACACGGCGAGGAGCCTGAGGTGCAAGCGTATGCAGTAATGGCGAACGATCCCGCGATCCGCGCGATCGACGTGGACGTCCCCGAGCCGGAAGGCAGCGAGGTCGTGCTGCGCGTGGGCTATGCCGGCGTCTGTCACAGCGATGTCCACCTGCAGCTGGGGTACTACGACCTCGGCAGCCGTGGCCACATGCGGCTGACGGATCGCGGCATCCCCTATCCGCTGGTGCTGGGGCACGAGATCGTGGGTGTCGTCGAGCGGGTCGGCCCGGATGTCACCGGGACGCGCGCCGGCGATCTGCGGTTGGTGTACCCGTGGATCGGCTGCGGCACGTGTCATCGTTGCGCGGCTGGCACCGACCACCTGTGCTCGGCCGGACGGGTCATCGGCGTGAACCGGCACGGCGGATACGCCGAGCTCGTCCGGGTGCCGCACGAGCGTTACCTGCTGAACATCGAGGGTGTCGAGCCGGCCTACGCCGCCACGCTGGCCTGCTCCGGAGTCACCGCGTTCGGCGCCGTGCAGAAGGTGCTTCCACTGCCGCCGAGCACACCGGTGGTGGTGATCGGCGCGGGCGGTGTCGGCTTGACCGTCGTGGCGGTCCTCGTGGCGCGCGGCCACGAGCAGATCTGCGTGGTCGACGTCAACGAGGACAACCTCGAACTCGCCAGGAAGCTCGGCGCCTCGGCGACGGTCCTCGCCGGGCCGGAGCTGACCGCGGCCCAGATCACCGCCGTCACCGAGGGACCGGTCGCCGCGGTGATCGACCTCGTCAACAGCACCCAGACCGCGGCGGTGGCGTTCGACTCGCTTGCCAAGGGCGGGCGGCTGGTCCAGGTGGGGCTGTTCGGCGGCGAACTGGTCATTCCCACTCCGCTCATGCCACTGAAGGTCGCCACGCTGCAGGGCAGCTATGTCGGAAGCCTCGGGGAACTGCGGGAGCTGGTCGCACTCGCGAAACTGGGATCGCTGCCCCGGCCGCCGATCCTGACCGGCGTGCTCGATCGCGACGGGGTGAGCACCTCGCTGGGACGCCTGGCCGCCGGCGGCGTCCCCGGCCGGATCGTCCTCTCTGCGTCCCATCCTGGAGGTTCCGGCTCATGATCCGCATCGCGGGCACCGACCCGATCGGCGTCGTCGGCGCCGGGACGATGGGGTCCGGCATCGCCCAGGTCGCCGCCGTTGCCGGCCATCCGGTAACGGTGTACGACACGATGCCCGGCGCCGCCGAACGAGCGCTCGTGACCATCACCGACCGGGTACGCCGTCTCGTGGCCAAGGGACGGCTCGACATCGACGCCGACACCCTGCGACTGCGTGCGGCGACCACGCTGGACGACCTCGCGGAGTCCCGCTGCGTCATCGAGGCCGTCGCCGAAGATCTGGACGTCAAACGCGCGCTCTTCGCCGACCTGGAGAAGGTGGTTCCGGTCGGGTGCGTGCTGGCGACGAACACGTCCTCGCTCTCCCCGACCGCGATCGCCGCCCGGCTCCAGCATCCCGGGCGCCTGGTCGGCATGCACTTCTTCAACCCGGTCCCGCTCATGCGACTCGTCGAGGTGGTGAGCGGGCCGGCGACGGCACCGGAGACGGCCGATGCCGTCGCCGATCTCGCCGAGGCGTGGGGCAAGACCGTGGTGCGGGCCGCGCCCACCCCGGGCTTCATCGTGAACCGTCTCGCCCGCCCCTACTACGCCGAAGCGTTCCGGCTCATGGAGGAGCACGCGGCCACGCCGGCCACCATCGACGCCGTCCTCACCGAGGCCGGCGGTTTCCGGCTCGGCGCCCTCGCGCTGGTCGACCTCATCGGCCACGACGTGAACGAGGCGGTCACCCGCTCGGTGTGGGCGAGCTTCGACTACGACGCCCGCTTCGCCCCGTCGTCGCTCCAGCGGAGCCTGGTGGAGGCCGGCTGGCTCGGCCGCAAGAGTGGCCGCGGCTTCTACGAGTACACCGGTGACGCGCCGCCTCCGCCGGCGGACGCCGCCGCACCCCGCCCGACTCCGGCGGAGGTCGCCGATCACGGCGCCACCCAGCTGCGGTCGCTGCTGCGCCGGTCGGGCGCGGCCGTGCTGGAGCACGGGGGCGGTGAGGGGTTCGTGCGGCTGCCGACGGGCGGGCGCCTCGTGCGCTGCGACGGCCGCACGGCGACCGCGATCGCCGCCGAGGCCGGCGAACCGGTCATCGTCGTCGACCGCACGCTGGACGACGGCACCGCGACCGGCATCGCCCTGGCGGCGTCCGGCGGTTGCCCGCCCGCCGTGCTCGACGACGCCATCGGGCTGCTGCAGGCGGCCGGGCTGCGCGTCCACATCGTCGATGACGTGGCCGGACTCGTCGTCACGCGGGTCGTGGCGATGCTGGTGAACCTCGCCGTCGACGCGCTCCACCAGCGCGTCGCCACCGCACGGGACATCGACGCGGCGATGAAGCTCGGCACGAACTACCCGATCGGCCCGCTCGAGTGGGGACAGCGCTGGGGCGCGCCGACGGTGCTGCACGTACTGGAAGCAATGCAGCGATGGTACGGCGACGGTCGCTACCGCCCCTCGCCGCTGCTGCGCCGAATGGCCTTGACCGGTTGGGAGTTGACATGAGCAGAGCCCTCCTCGTCGACGGTGTCCGCACACCGATTGGGCGGTACGCCGGGGCACTGTCGTCCGTGCGCCCCGACGACCTCGCCGCACTCACCCTCCGGCGCCTGGCCGCACGGACCGGCATCGACCCGGCCGAGATCGACGATGTCGTACTGGGCAACGCCAACCAGGCCGGCGAGGACAACCGCAACGTCGCCCGTATGGCACTTCTGCTCGCCGGATTCCCGGAAACGGTCTCCGGCACCACGGTCAACCGCCTGTGCGGATCGGGCGCGGACGCGGTGGCGATCGCGGCGCGGGCGATCAACGCCGGGCAGGCCGACATCGTGGTGGCCGGCGGGGTCGAGAGCATGAGCCGGGCACCGTTCGTCATCCCGAAGGCGGCCAGCCCCTTCGCCCGCTCGCCGGAGATCTTCGACACGACGATCGGCTGGCGCTTCGTGAATCGCGCCCTGGAAACGGCCTACGGCGCCGAGTCGATGGGCGAGACCGCGGAGAACATCGCCGCGGAGTTCGGCATCACGCGGGCCGACCAGGACCGATTCGCGCTCAGCTCACAACTGCGCACCGCGAAGGCGCAGGCGGACAACCGGTTCGACGTCGAACTGACGGCGGTCGAAGTCCCGCAGCGCCGCGGTGCTCCTGTGGTCGTCGACCGTGACGAGCATCCCCGGGAGACGGACCTGGAGGCCCTCGCCCGGCTGCGGCCCGCCTTCCGTGCCGGAGGGACCGTCACCGCGGGCAACGCCGCGGGCGTCAACGACGGCGCCGCGGCGCTGCTGCTGATGTCCGAACGGGCGGTGGAGCGGACCGGGCTGACGCCGGTCGCGGAGGTCGTCAGCGCCGCCACCGCCGGTGTGCTGCCCCGGGTCATGGGTCTCGGCCCCGTTCCGGCGACGCGGAAGCTGCTCGACCGGACCGGCGTGCGGATCGGGGACATCGACGTCATGGAGCTCAACGAGGCGTTCGCGGCCCAGGCGCTCGCGGTGCTTCGCCAACTGGGCCTGCCCGACGACGCGGAGCACGTCAACCCGAACGGCGGCGCGATCTCGCTCGGCCATCCGCTGGGCATGAGCGGTGCCCGCCTCGTGCTGACGGCCGCGCGCGAGCTCGAGCGGCGAGGTGCCCGGCGAGCGGTCGTGTCGATGTGCATCGGGGTCGGTCAGGGGATCTCGCTGCTCCTGGAGCGTCGCC
Source organism: Dactylosporangium sp. CA-092794 (assembly GCF_050948465.1). Lineage (NCBI taxonomy): Bacteria > Bacillati > Actinomycetota > Actinomycetes > Micromonosporales > Micromonosporaceae > Dactylosporangium > Dactylosporangium sp. CA-092794. The sequence continues at coordinate 8,129,395 of NZ_CP192044.1, forward strand.
CGTGAGCCTCGTGGACGTTCGCCGGGAGGGCGCGATCTGGTGGCTCGCCCTGGCCCGGCCGGAAAAGCGCAATGCCCTGGACGCGGCGACGGTCGGTGCGCTGGACGAGGTACTGGCGCAGGCACACCGCCAGCCGTGTCTGCTCATCGTCCACTCGGCCACCCCGGGCATGTTCGCGGCGGGCGCGGACATCGCCGAACTGCGGGAGCGGGATGCGGATGCCGCGTTCCTGGCCATCAACGCCGGAGTGTTCGAGCGGCTGGAAGCGCATCGCTGGCCGACCATCGCCCTGATCGACGGCCCGGCCCTGGGCGGCGGCTGCGAGCTGGCGATGGCCTGCGATCTGCGGATCGCGTCACCGCGCGCCGTATTCGCCCAACCGGAGCTGGGCCTCGGCATTCTCGCCGGCGCGGGAGGCAACTGGCGGCTGCCGCAACTCGTCGGCGTCGGCATGGCGCGGCGCATGCTCTACACGGGCCTGCGCCTCGACGCCGAGGCCGCCGCCGACGCCGGCCTCGTCGACGAGGTCGCCGACGACGTCATCTCCCGAGGCGCCGAGGTCGCAGCGGTGATCACCCGCCAGTCGTGGCGCGCACTCGAGCTGACGAAGCTGGCGCTGCGCGCACACCGTCCGGCCACGACGAGCTTCGACATCACCGCTCAGGCGTTGCTGTTCGACAGCCCGGACAAGTACGAGCGGATGACCCGATTCCTCGAACGGAAGTCTCGCTGATCGCCCATGCCGGTCGGGGCGGCGTCCGGGGAGAGCCTGCCGCGACGCCGCCGCCGGTGCCCGCGGGTCAGCCGTCGAGCGAGGCGCCGAACGCGCCGACCACGTCACGGAGGTCCATGACCTCCGTGATCGTGGCGATCTTCCCCGCACGGACCCGCATGATGAGCACGACCTCAACGTTGATGCGGCCGCCGTCGCGCAGCGCGAGGGCGTCAACGTTGTGCGCGACGATCGCGCCCTGCGCCTCGTCCACGAAGAGGTCCTTCGTCGTGATCTCCGACTTGGCGGAGTCCAGATGCTGCTGGAGCTTGCCCAGGTACTGGCCGTAGACCTCGGCCTTGCCCAGGTAGACGCGTGCGTACTCAACACCGTTGCCGACGAGCTCCCAGGTCACGTCGTCGGCAAGCAGGGCGTCGAACAGGCCCGGGTCGGCGTCACCGCCGGGGCTGGTGGCGGCCAGGAACCGATCGGCGATCTCCCTCGTCGAGGGCTGGCCGGAAGCCGGGCCGCCATCCGCCGGCGTCCCGGGCTCCGACTCAGCCAGGACACCGTTGTCGTTTCCGCTCGCGGTCATGCGTCCTCCGAAACATGCTCGGCGCGTCGCCCTCAGATGGTGGCGCGGTTGGGCCGATTCTATCGAAACGACTCCGCGATGTATACGCTTCTTGTTGCGATCGTCATGAAAGCGCTACAGTCTTGGCAGCCCGCCGGCGGCTATCCCAGGAGCGTGAACGTGCCGAATCAGGAACCGTATCCGATCGTGAATGTGCGCGATGGCGCGTTGTGCGGCCGGGAGGAGGACGGGGTGCGCGCCTTCCTCGGCATACCGTTCGCGGCTCCCCCGGTCGGCGAGCGGCGGTTCGCCGCTCCGCAGCCGCCCACGCCGTGGACCACCGTGCTCGACGCGTCCCGTCCCGGGCCCGCCGTGCCGCAACCACCCGGCCGGCTCAACGCCCTCATGGGCAAACCCAGCGGCGAGTACTCCGAAGAACGCGCCCTCACCCTCAACGTCTGGGCACCGGCCGGCGCGAAGGATCTCCCGGTGCTGTTCTGGTTGCACGGCGGAGCGTGGGTCAGCGGCTCCGCCGGCTGGGGCTGGTACTCCGGGGCGCGCCTGGCGGCGGAGCACGAGATCGTCGTCGTGACCGCCAACTACCGGCTCGGTGTTCTGGGGTACCTCTGCTTCGCCGACCTCCTCGACGGCCTCGGCGACGGCAACTTCGGGCTGCTGGACCAGATGGCCGCGCTGGAGTGGACGGCGGAGAACGTCGCCGCCTTCGGCGGCGATCCGGGGCAGATCACCGTGGGCGGCCACTCCGCCGGTGCGCACTCGGCGGCGCTGCTCGCCGCCTCGCCCCGGACCGGTCACCTCGCACAGCGGCTCATCTTCCAAAGCGGCGGCATCACGCCCGCGGCACAGAGCCGGGAGCAGGCGACCTCGGTGGCCGCGGAGTTCCTCGCCGTCCTGCGGCTCGAGCGCCGCGGGGCGGCGACCGCCTTGCGGGACGCCGGCGTGGACCAACTCCTCGCGGCTCAGGTCGAGCTGATCTCCCGCGTGGCGGCGTCCGGCGTCGCCACGCCGTTCGGACCGGTCGCCGACGCGATCGCTCCTGCCGGCGGCGCGATCCAGTCGCTGGGATCGCGCTCGGGACTGGACGTGCTGACCGGATGGACCCGCGACGAGCTGTTCGGGTTCGCCAGGTTGAACCCCGCGGCCGCGTCGATAGGGCGTGACACCGCGATCGCGGCGCTGCGCGGCCAGTACGGCGACGAGACCGCGCCGCGACTCTACGCGCGGTACGAGGCACTCCGCCCGACCGCCACGCCGGCCGAGTTGGTCGCGGCGGTCAACGGGGACCGGGTCATGTTGTGGCCGGCGTTGCGCTTCGCGGAGGAACGCGCCGCGCGCGGCGAAACCACGTACGTGTACCGGTTCGACTGGGCCGGCTCCGCGTTCGGCGCGTGCCACTGTGTGGACCTGCCGTTCACGTTCGACCACCTCGAAGCCTGGGGCGACGACGCCGGCATGCTCGGCGACGTTCCACGAGACTCCCTGCGCCCACTCGCACGGGCATTCAGCGGCTCGATCGGCCGGTTCGTGCGCACCGGCCGACCGGCCACTCCCGGCGCCGGCGGCTGGACGCCCTATCGTGCCGGCGATCGGAGCATCGCGCGCTTCGACACGCCGGGCGTCGCAGCGGACGCCGAGCTCGGGCGGGCCGAGCAACTCGCGTTCGAGGACCTCGGGGTACCGCCCGTGTAGGTGCCGGCGGAGCGTCTCGCTGAGCCGGCCGCGGCTCAGCGAGACGCTCCCGTCTGAGCCGCGAGGAAGCGTTCCACGCATCGCACACCCCGCCGCGCTTCGGCCTCGATCCTCGCGATACTCATGATCTCCTCCAGCTGCGCGGGGCTGTGCGCGATCCCGAACGGCGCATACGCGCCGCTCGTCGCGGCCGCTTCCAGCAGCAGACGCTCGACGAACGCGCGGAGCAGCCGGCGCGCCGAGTCCCGGCGCGAGGCGACCCGCCTGGCAGAGAACGCGCTCACAGCAGACCCCTCCGTCCTGCTTCGTCGACGGCCTTGCGCTCGCCGAGATAGCTTGATTCCAGCAGCTCCACGTCGCGACGCAGCTCGGCGGCCGTACCTTCGGCCACGACATTGCCGTGCGCGAGGACGTATCCCCGGTCAGCGATCCTCAGGGCGGCCAGGACATGCTGCTCCACCAGCAGCACCGCCATGCCTTGCTGATCGGCGATGTTCCGGACGGTCGGCAGCAGCTGCTCCACGATGGCCGGGGCCAGGCCCAGGCTCATCTCATCGAGCATCATCACCTTGGGGTCCGACACCAGTGCCGCGGCCAGCGCGAGCATCTGCTGCTCCCCGCCGGAGAGCAGACCGGCCTTGCGGTCCATCAGCTTCGTCAGGGCCGGGAAGTGCCGCAACACCTGCGAGGTGTCGACCCGCGAGCGGCGGTGGCGCCGCAGCCGCAGATTCTCCGCGACCGTCAACCGGTAGAACAGCCCGCGACCTTCCGGGACGATGCTCACGCCCCGCCGCGCTACTTCGTAGGGGCGGGCGCCGCGCACCGGCTCACCGAGCACCTCGACGGTTCCGGAGAGCTTCGGCAACGCACCGGCGATCGTGAGCAGGGATGTGCTCTTCCCAGCCCCGTTGGCGCCGAGCAGGCACACGACCTCACCCGGTCGCACCGTCACATCAAGACCACGAACGACCGGCAGCTTCCCGTAGCCGCACACCAGTGCCCGGGTCTCGACCACCGCGCCGGCGGCGCTCATGACGCCACGCCCGGCGCGTTGGGCACCGGCAGCGGGCCGGCGGCGGCGGCCGTCGCCGGCACCGCCGCCGCGGGTCCGGTCAGGTCCCCACCGAGATGCTCGGTCCCGAGATAGGACGCCAGCACCCTGGGATCACGGCGCACCTCGTCCGGCGTTCCGGCGGCGATCTGCTTGCCGAACTCGAGGACGTAGATCCGGTCGCACACGCCGAGAACGAGGTGCATGTCGTGGTCGATCAGCAGGCAACCCACGCCGGTGGAGGCGATCTGTTCAAGATGGGTACCGAAGTGCAGGCTTTCGCTGGTGTCGAGCCCGGCGGCCGGCTCGTCGAGCAACAACACCGCCGGTTCCAGTGCCAGAGAGCGGGCGATGCCCAGCGCCTTCTGCCGGCCAAGCGGCAGTTCACTCGGCCGGCGTTCCGCGACATCGTCGAGTGCCATCAGCGCGATGGCCCGGTCGACCGACGCCGAAGGCGCAGGATTCGGCCGCACGGCGTCCCGCAGCAGCTTCACGGCGTCCCGTCCGATGTCATCGGCGACCCGCACGTTGTGCGCGACCGACAGATCCTCGAAGAGCTCCCCCGACTGCCAGGTCCGGACGAGTCCCTTGCGCGCGCGCCGGAACGCCGGCACGTCCGACAGCTTCTCCCCGCGCAGGTACACGTCCCCGGCACACGGTGTGAAGCCGGTGATGGCGTCGACCAGGCTGGTCTTGCCCGCACCGTTCGGCCCGATCAGCCCGACGATCTCGCCGGCCCGGACCTCGATCGAGACCCGGTCGACCGCCCGTAGCCCTCCGTAGGTCACTGTGATGTCCCGGGTCTTGAGCAACACGTCTCCGATCTCCCGCCGTATCGGAGCGATCCGCTCCACGGCGTGCGCCTCGTCGTCGGCGTCCCGCCCGGTCCGCGCCGGGTCAGGCGCGTCCGCCGCGCGCCGCGTCCGGAGCCAGGCGCTCAGTTTGTCGATGTCGGCCCGCGTCCGGCCGGCGATGCCGATCGGGTTGAGCACGACGGTCAGGATCAGCGACAGCCCGGTGACCAGGGGGTAGTACTGTCCCAGGTGCAAGGCGTTGTCGAAGATGACGAACACGATGCCGAGGGCGGCGGAGGCACCCGCCACGATCGCGCCGCTCGCGCTGGTGATGCCGGCCAGGTAGGCCATGGCGAGGAAGCTCAGGCCCACGAAGACGCCGAAGGAGCCCGAGGACAGCTGCCCGCGGCTGTATCCGATGAGCGTGCCCCCGAGTCCGGCGAGGAAGGATGCCAGCGCGAAGGCGGACAGCTTCACACCGGCGACACCGATCCCGATCGACGCCGCGGCCCGCTCGTTGGAGCGCACCGCGAGCATTTTCCGGCCGGTGCCGGCCCGCATCAGATTGCACACCAGGACGAAGACGACCACCACAACGATCAGCACCATGACGCCGAACTGGATTCGGGCGATGTCCCGGCCGCCGCGCACGGCGAGATCGAGCCCGAAGAGCCGGGGGTCCGGGATCAGGTTCGATGTCGATGACGCCAGCGCCGGATTGGCGAGGACGAACCGCTCCAGCGTCAGGGCCGCGGCCAGGGTCACGACCGCGAGCTGAGCCCCTCGGATCCGCAACGCGGGCAACCCGACGACGACGCCGGCGCACGCGGCGAGCAAGGCGGCGACGATCATCGACAGCGGGAACGGAAGACCCGTCCCGATCTTCGACAGGAACAGCCCGGCGGCGCCGGCGAAGGCGGCTTGCGCCAGCGAGATCTGCCCCACCATCCCGGTCAGCACGACGAGCGACAACGCGATCAGCGACGCGGCCAGACTGGTGATGAGGCCGAAGCGATACGTGCCCTGGGTCAACACCAGCAGCACCAGCCCGCCCGCAGTGAATGCGGCGACCACGACGGGACGATTCCGGGGCAGTATCACGGGCGGGAGCGCCGAACGCGTGTCGTCACCACGCGTCGGGATCGATCGACCGAGCAGGAACAGCGCGACGACGATCACGACGAACGGCACAGCGTCGGTGATGCCCTGCTTGGCCCAGGCCGGCCACCATGCCTTCGACAGGGACAGGAACTGCAACTCCGACTGCATGACGCCCAGCAGCAGCGCGCCGACGAGCCCGACCAGCAGTGAACGCAGCCGGGCGACCAGCGCCGCCGCCAGTGCCGGGACCACCAGCAGCGTCAGGATGTCCGGCGTGAGGACGCCGGTCGCGGGACCGGCGAGGATCATGATCAGGCCGATGAACAGCGACCCGAGGACCCAGGTGACCATGCCGAGCTTGTTCGGGGACAGCCGCGCGAACGACGCGGCGCGCTCGTTCTCCGCCGCCGCCTGGATCGCCAGGCCGGTTCTGGACTTCTTGAACCAGACGGCAAGCGCCCCGCCGGCGACGAGGACGATGCCGATGAGCCACAGCCGGTCCACGGCGACGGCCGCACCGCCGATCTCGACCGATCCTGTCGGCAGCAACACTGAACGCGGCCGGGCGTCGGTGCCGTACTTCAGTCCGACAGCCGCCTGCAGGGTGAGCATGACGCCCACGGCGGCCACGACTTTCGCCAGCACCGGCGCCGTACGCAGCGGGCGTGAGATCGCCACTTCGATGAGCGCCCCGATGAGCCCGGCGACCGCCAACGCGATCAGCACCGCGGCCCACGTCGGCGGCGGGTCGAGCTGGAATGAGGGCACCCACGGAATCGGAAGGGTGAGCTTGCCCTGGGTCAGGTCGTCGTACACGTACAGGGGCACGGTGGCCATGGCCGCCGCGGCGAAGTTGATCACGCCGGTGCCCTGATAGGTTGCGATGATTCCCAGGGTCAGTGCCGCATACACCGACCCGATGCCGAGACCGAGCACGAAGAACAGCAGGTACTCGCTCACGTCAAACCTCCTTCGGTTCCGAGCCTGTGGGTGCCACTCGCCAGTTCCCGCCGGTCAGCTGGTCGGCAGGACCACGCTGACGTCGACCGGCTGATCCGGAAGGACCTCGTTCTTCCGGTCGGCCGTCGCCTTGGTGAAGATGTAGCCGCCACCGCATGCTGTGGTGCCCGGCCACGTCGGCTTCGAACAGTCGTAACCGTTGGTGCGGAACAAGAGCGGGCCCTTGGTCTTGCCGATGTTGTCGTGGACGGTCTTGGCGGTCAGCGGATCACCTGGTATCTGCCGCAGCATGTCGGCCGCCCAGACGGCGACGAAGAAGCCCTGCTGCGCCTGCCCCCGGTTCTTCAACTCCTTGTGCGCCGCCATGTACCTGCTGAAGATGTCGAGGTCCTTCTGCGGACCGGCCGGAATCGGCGTCATCGTCGAGTTGTAGAAGGGGCTTCCGATGATCACGTTCTTGAGCATCGAAGGATTGAGCTTGTCGACGACCACCGAGCACACGCCCGCATGGATCAACCCCGTGTAGCCGGATGAACGCAGCGCCGGCACCGCGCCGAGACAGTCCGCATCGGTCGCGAACAGCGTGACCCCGTCCACCTTGGCGGACACCACGGTGGCCGCGAACGACGTCCAGTCGGTCTGCGCGGGGTAGAAGAACGGGCTGAGCTTCAGGCCGAGCTTGTCCGCCGCGGGCTTGATGACCTTCGTCATGATCGTGTGGTTCGCGGGCACGTCCGCCAGGACTTCCGCCACGGAGGTCGCCCCGAGTTTCTTCAGGGCGACCAGGCTGGAGGCGTAGCCCTCCTCGTTCGAGCCTTCCGAGATGTAGGCGTCACCCAAAGCGGTGTTCTCGGACGGACCGTACGCGAACGCGCTGACGTCAACGATGCCGGCCTGCTTCAGGACGGGCAGCGCGGCGTCCCCGGCGTAGTCGACCCCCTGCACCGCGAGGACGACGTTCTGGGAGACGAACTTGTTGGCGCAGTTCACCGACGACTCTGGGGTGACGTCCGTCTTGCAGATCTCCGCCCGCAGCGGATGTCCGTTGATGCCGCCGAGCTCCTGGTTGACGTAGTCGACGCCCGCCTCGAACCCCAGCCGCATGTCGGCGAGGGAGATCTGGCCGCCTTCCAGGCCGTGGAAGCCGACGAGCACCGGCGGCAAGCCGTTGTCCGCCGGCTTGCCGCCGCCGCCCGCGGTCACGGACGGCGAGTCGGCGTTCGCGCTGCCTTCGTTGCTCTGGTTGCCGCCGCACGCGGCGGCGAGTAACGCGGTCAGCACGCCGACCGCAAGCAGTGGAATGCGTCTCGGATGATTCACGATTTCTCCTGGCGTTGGGGGTGTGAAGCTTCCGAGCCCGTGCGATTCGAACATCCCCGTACCCGCAGACCTGAGGCTCGTGACAGCCGGATGCCGGGGCGGCGTCCGCGCGCCGCCGGTGGGCCTTGCAGTTGAGGTCGACCATGCTGCGGTCGTCCGGCCCGGCTGACGCCGACCATAGCGTCAATCAGACGCCCACAACAGATCCACATCGCCAAAATTTGAAGCGCGCTTGATTTTTCGGTTACGTCTCCAAGACGGCGGTCGCCGGGTACCGCCAGAAGACACGACGGCGGCGGCCGGACCCGCAAACTCGGGCCGGCCGCCGCCTCAGGTCGACGGGTAACAGGGGGTCAGTCGGTGGCCAGAACCGTTCCGCTCTTCGCCGCGAGCTCCTGCCACTGCTCCTCGGTGATACCGCCGGGCTGCTTGAGGTAGTTGTGGTACCGGATGAAGGTCTGCTCCGCCCCCGGCGGCGTCCACCCACTCACGAACAGCGTTTCCTCGTCGGTCGGATTCCAGAAGGTATGGATCGCGCCCCGCGGCACGAACAGATAGCTCCGTGGACCGAATACGTCGCGCTGATCGCCGGCGCGCATGCCGAGCTCGCCCTTGACCACATAGAACAGCTCGTCGTGCCCGGGATGCCAATGAGTGGGCGGACCCTCTCCGCGGGGTGCGATCCGATACTCGATGAAGGACGCGAGCCCGCGGGTGTGCGACCCGTCGGCCAGGATGCTCAGGAAGTCGGCGGACGACGGCTCCGGCATCTCGATCTCGCCGGGCGCCAGGATGACGATCCCCTTGTCGGTCGGTTCGCTCACGGTCGCCCAACCGTCGTGCGTATCTGCCATGTGGCCTCCGATGCGGCTCGTAGTGACGTGCTATGGCTTGAAGACCTGGAAGTCCGGATTGACGGCCGCGAGGCCCACCCACTCGTAGTTCACCCGCGCGCTGAGCACCGCGTGACTGGCCCCGGTGTGCGCGTCGCGCCACACCTGCGCGAGCGGGCTCGCGGTCGCGTACGAGCTCGAACCGGCCAGGTTCATCAGCTCGTCGATGGCCAGCGTGACCAGCCGGGTGCCGTGGGCGACGCCGGCCCGCGTCCTCACGAGCTGTTCGTCGGAAAGCATCTCGGCCTTGGCCGCGGCGGCGTCGAGCGTCCGCGCCACCTCAGCCAGATGCAGCCGTCCGCTCTCGACCCGCATGATGCACTCCCCCAGGCTCGCCTGGAATGCCTGCGAGTCGGCGGCCTTCTCGTACGGCGTCATCATGATCGGCCGCTTGCGGCCCAGTTCCGACACGAGCTGACATCCGTGCTGCCCGATACCGACGATCACCGAGCCGAGGAGCAGGGCAGAGGTCTCGACGATGGGAAGCCGCAACTCCGCCGGCAGGCCGGGATCGGTACATGCGTCATAGCCCATGACCTTCTTGAAGGTGGCGACGCGATGACTCGGCACGAACACGTCCTCGACCACCGTCGTGTGGCTGCCCGTACCCCGCAGGCCCACGGTCTCCCATGTCTTCTCGATGGTGACGTCGCCGATCGGGAGGATGGCCTGAAACTCGGCGTTGCCGAGCACTGCCCAGTCGTCGTGCATGATGCCGGAGCTGAACGGCCAGCGCCCGTTGACGATGTAGCCGCCCTCGGTCTCGGTGAACGTGCTTGCCAGGCTCGTGACGGAGGCGAGACGGGCTCCGGGGTTGGGACCGTACACATCTTCCTGCGCCTGCTGCGGGAATCGTGATGCGTAGAAGTTTCCCCCGTTGGTGATCATCGTGACCCAGGCGGCGGATCCACACCGCCTCGCGACCGCCTCGACGACCGCGCTCGCCGTCTGAGCGTTTGCCCCCAGGCCACCGTGGCGCGCGGGCGCGAGCATCGAGAACAGGTGCGCGTCGGCCAGCGCTTGGACCACCTCGGGCGCCAGCTGGCGCTCCCGGTTCGCGTATTCCGTGCCGGCGGCGATGACATCGGCGACCGCGTCGACCTGGCGAAGCAGTCGATCCTGGAGTTCGCGCTGATCGCCAACGGAACCGGTGCTTGCTGCGACTTCAGCAATGGTCATCAAGGACTCCACTCATAACTTGGATCTGTGCAGGACCTGGATCTCGGTGAACCCGTAGAGACCCCAGGGCCCGTTCTCGACGCCGATGCCACTCCATTTCGCTCCGCCGAACGGCTGGTGGGGCTGGAGTACCAGATGGGTGTTGACCCACGCCGTCCCGCACTCCAGACGGGCGGCCACCGCCGCGGCCCGATCGGCGTCGGCGCTCCACACGGATCCGGAGAGGCCGAAGTGCGTCGCGTTGGACCGCTCGATCGCGTCGTCGAGGTCCCGGTAGGGGATGATCGGAAGAACGGGACCGAATTGCTCTTCGTCGACGATGCGGGTGCCGTCCTGCACGCCGACGAGGATCGTCGGCTCGTAGAAGTAGCCGGGGCGGTCGAGCGCGCGTCCGCCGGTCACGGGCTTGGCGCCGGCCGCGATGGCGTTCTCGACGAGTTCCGCGACCCGCGCGAGTTGCGGCTTGTTGTTGAGCGGGCCCAGTTCGGTTCCCGCTTCGGCCCCGTCGCCGACCCGCACCGATCGCGCCTGCGCGGCGAGAGCCTCCGCGACATCGTCGTACAACCGCTCCGGCACGTACACCCGCTTGACCGCCGAGCACACCTGGCCGTTGTTGCGGAAGGCCGCCCAGAACAGTCGTTGCGCGATGGCGGCCGGGTCGACGTCGTCCAGGAGAATCGCCGGATCGTTGCCGCCCAGTTCGAGCGTGACGCGCTTCAGATCGGGGGCCGCGGCCGAGGCGACCCGCTTACCCGTGGCCACCGAGCCGGTGAACGAGATCTTCCGAGGAATCTCGTGTCCCGTCATCCATGGGCCCAGTTCGTCGCCGCCCGCGACGACGTTGAGCACGCCGGGCGGCAGGACTCGGGCGAGCAGCTCACCCATTCGCAGCGTGGCCAGGGGCGTGAACGGCGAGGGCTTCAGCACCATGGTGTTGCCCGCCATGAGCGCCGGCGCGATCTTCCACATGGCGAGACTGAGCGGGTAGTTCCACGGCGTGATCGCCGCCACGACGCCCAGCGGGCGTCGAGTGACCTCGACATACGCCTGGTCGTTGTCCTGGATCACCTCGCGGGGCAGATCGAGGTCCGCGTAGTACCGGCACCAGGTGGCCGTGCTCGCCGCCTCGCGCCGGGCTTCCGCCAACGGCTTGCCTTGTTCCGCGGTGAGGATCGACGCCAACTCGTCGACAGCGCCGGTGAGCACGCCGGCCGCGGCTCGGAGCACCTCACGCCGGGCCGATTCGTCCGTGCGCCAGCCCCGGTAGGCGGCCGCCGACGACCGCATGGCGGCGTCGAGTTGCTCGCGAGTGCATTGCGGAGCCTGCTCGAAGACCTCGCCGGTGGCCGGGTTGACCACCCCGAAGGTCGAGTCGGTGCCGACGGCCTTTCCGTCGACGGTCAAGGTGTACTGGCTCATCTGGACCTCATCACTCGGCGCCGGGCCGGACGGGAGCCGGTCAGCTATTTGCATTCCAAGCCGGTGAGCAGCCCTTCGTCCTGCCAGGCGCACAGCAGGTGGTCGAAGGCGACGATCCCCGGCGAGTACGAGCCGTTGCGACGGAACAGCAACAGGTTCGGATTGCCCTCGTTGTTGTAGTACCCGGGAGTGCACGACTGCAGGAACTCGATATTCGCCCGGGACGCATCGATGACCGTCCGCACCCAGTTGTTCTCGGCCTCCTCGATCACGTCGACCGTGCCGGCGCCGCGCGTCCTGGCCTCGCCGATGACGTAGGAGATGTGCCGGCTCTGGGCATCGAGCACGTGCGTCTGGTTCGAACTGATGCCGACCTGCGCAAGCGCCACGATGAAGAAGTTGGGAAAGCCTCGCGTCTGCATCCCGAAGAACGTCGAGATACCGGTCTTCCACTTCTCGCTCAACGCCAGGCCGCCACGTCCGTAGACGTCGTAGCCGACGCGGTTGACGAGCGGGCCCCCGACCTGGAAGCCGCTGGCGAAGATGATGCAGTCGAGTTCGTACTCCTTGCCGTCGGCGATGACGCCCCGCTCGGTGATCTCCGATACGCCATGGCCCTCGGTGTCGACCAGCGACACGTTCGGCCGGTTGAACGTCTCCAGGTACTCGTCATGGAAGCACGGCCGCTTGCACAGCGCCCGATAGTACGGTTTCAGCGCCTCGGCGACCGTCTTGTCGTGGACCACCCGGTCGACCCGGGCTCGGACCTCTTCCATCTTGAGAAAGTCGAGGCGCTCGTCGAGCACGCCGCTGCCCAGGCTGCGAAGCCGGTAGATCGCGGTCCAGCCGTCGTTGACGAGGTCGGTCTCCGCCTCACCGCCGGCGACGTACGTGGAGAAGTTCTCCATGCGGTCCCGCTGCCAGCCGGGCCGCAGCGTCTTGACCCACTCGGGATCGGTGGGCCGGTTCGCGCGAACGTTGATCGACGAAGGCGTGCGCTGGAAGACATACAAGTGCTTCGCGCTCTCGCCGAGGTGGGGAATGGCCTGGACGCCCGTGGCGCCGGTGCCGATGATCCCCACCCGCTTGTCCCGGAGGCCGGTGAGGTTTCCGCGGCTGTCGCCCCCCGTGTATTCGTAGTCCCAGCGCGTGGTGTGGAAGGCGTGGCCCGTGAAACGTTCGATGCCCGACACACCGGGGAGCTTGGGCCGGCTCATCGCTCCGGTCGTCATGCAGACGTACTTCGCCCGAACCCGGTCACCCCGGTCGGTGGAGATGGTCCAGGCGAGCGTTTCGTCGCTCCAGCGCACCTCGGTGACGCGCGTCTGGAGCAGCGCGTTGCGGTACAGGTCGAAATGCCGGGCGATGCGCCGGCAGTGTTCGAGGATCTCCGGGCCCTTCACGTACTTCTCGGTCGGCATGTAGCCGACCTCCTCCAGCAGGGGAAGGTAGATGTAGGACTCCGTATCGCAGGCCGCGCCGGGATACCGGTTCCAGTACCAGGTGCCGCCGAAGTCACCGCCCTGCTCGATGATGCGCACGTCCGTGATGCCGGCCTGACGCATGCGTGCGCCCAGGAGCAGTCCGCCGAATCCACCGCCGATGATCGCGACTTCGACCTCGTCGGCGACCGGTTCCCGCTCGACCCGAGCCGTGTACGGATCCTCCACGAAATGCGCGAGGTCACCGGTGACCGCCCGGTACTGCGCGCTGCCCTCGGCCCGCAACCGCTTGTCCCGCTCCGTGCGGTACTTCTCCCGGACGGCCTCCAGATCAAGATCCAGTTCGCTCGAAGCCAGTTCGGCCACGCGTGCTCTCCTCTCGATCGAGCTGCCGCCGCAAGCGAAGACCCCCTGACGGACGCCGTCGCGGGGGAACTTTCAAAGCTCAGTTGATTTTTTCTAAGAGGAATTGAAAGTAGCACCGGGTGGCGTTGGCGACAAGGTCTTCGGCGCACGCGCCCGAGGCGGTCACCGGGCACCACCGCGCGGCGCCGGGCCGTCTCAGCGGCGAATGCCCTCGATCATCAGCTCGAGCAAGCGGTCGGCCTCGGCGGGCCCCTGCGGGTGGCGCTCGGTGACCAGCGAGATCGCGTTGACCAGTGTGAGCAGGTCATCGATGGCGACCTGCGGACGGACCATGCCCGCCCGGACCGCGGTGTCCAGCAGGTCGGAACCCGCCGCGGCGAGCATCGCGTAGCACGTGGACGGTTCGGCCTGGTCCTCGGCGCCGGCCTGGGGCAGCGGCAGCATGGATGCGGCGAGCCCCCGGGTCGAGGCGACGTATGTGCCGACCTCGCGGAGCCATGCCGTCAGCGCCACCTCGGGTCGCACCTCGCGAGCGAGCGCTTGGGCCCGGTCACGCAGTGACTCGACGCCCTCGTGGAACACGGCCTCCAGCAACGCGTGACGGGACGCGAAGTGCCGGTGCAGGGTGGCGGATCCGACGCCCGCCTTGCGCGCGATGTCCTCGAGCGAAGCCTCCGCACCGTCCTTGGCGAAGGCCGCCGCGGCCGCCGCCATGATGCGCTCGCGATTGCGGCGGGCGTCAACGCGCAGCGGTCGGACAGCTGCGCTGGCCTTAGCCGCGTTCGACGACACCTGGGCTCCGGGTTGTCAAATCGGGGTGGACCCCCATATCGTAGCGCAGCCGAACCGGGGGGTCCCCCTGGTTCCTCTGATCAGGAGCTGATGTCATGAGCACAGCTGTCAGCGAGTCCCCCGTCCTGGTGATCGGCGGTACCGGCAAGCAAGGCGGCGCCACCGCGCGAGCACTGCTCGCCCGGGGCGCGCCGGTCCGCGCCCTGGTCCGCGATCCGGCCGCGGACCGGGCCCGCGACCTGGAACGACGCGGTGCGGCACTCGTCCTTGGCGACCTCAACGACCCGGAGTCGCTGGTCGCGGCGGCCACGGGAGCACGGGCGGTGTTCTCGGTACAGACCCCGGATCCGTCGGACCTCGCCTCGGACTCCGAACGCGTCCAGGGCAAGAACCTGGTCGAAGCCGCGCAGGCCGCCGGCGTGCCGCACTTCGTCCACACCTCCGTATCGGGCGCCGGCGACTACCACCGCGCTGCTCCCGGCTGGACGGAAGGCCGCTGGAACGAACACTGCTGGGAGAGCAAGGCATACACCGACGAACTGGTCCGCGCGGCCGGGTTCCGGCACTGGACGATCATCCAGCCGGCATTCTTCATGGAGAACTTCATCCGCCCGTCCTTTCTGTTCAGGAACTGGGTGGAGGACGAGTTCCGCACGGTCCTGCGCGCTGACACATGGTTGCCGCTGGTCGCCGTCGACGACATCGGCACGACGGCCGCCCTGGCCATCGCCGACCCGCAGAAGTTCCACGGGGTCACCGTCGACCTCGCCGGCGACTACCTCCCCATGACCGAGATCGCCCGGATCCTGTCGGAGGCCTGGGCGGCCCGCATCGAGCTTCCCGCCCTGTCGCCGGCCGAAGCGCTGGCACAGGGCCTGATCCCGGAGCTCGTCAACGGCCACGAGTGGATGAACGAGGTCGGAAGCCCGGCAAGGCCGGAGCACGCCCGCGCACTGGGCATCCCGACCACGCTCTTGCGCGACTGGGCCGCCCGGACCGGCGGACCGGCTTCCTGACCGCCGGCGCCTTGCCCCGCGCCCGGACGTGCAGTACATTTTCGAATCACATTTGAATATTCCGCACGGTACACCAGGGGGCCTCGATGAACGCTTCCGCGAGCATCGCCTACGAGGGCGGCGCAGACCGGCTTTCGGGATCGCTCAGCGACCACCGAAGGCTCACCGACCGGGCGCCTCGCGTGGTCGCGCCGATCCGCCACGACACCGTGGAACGAGCCGTCGCCGAGGTCCGCGCCGGACGGCCGGTCGTGGTCATCGACGACCACGACCGGGACGCCGACGGTCACCTGGTGTTCGCCGCCGAGCTGGCCACGCCCGACCGCGTCGCGTTCATGGTGCGCCACACGTCCGGCTACATCCGGGTCGCGATCGCCGAGGCCGACGCCGACCGGCTCGATCTCCCGCCGATGTTCCACACGAGCCAGAGCGTCCGGGGCATCGGCTACGCCGTCACCGTCGACGCCCGCCACGGCGTCACGACCGGCATCTCCGCACACGACCGGGCGCACACGATCCGGCTGCTGGCCGATCCCGGGGCGGGCGCCGCCGACCTCGCCCGCCCCGGCCATGTCGTGCCGTTGCGTGCCCAGGACGGCGGCGTGCTGCGCCGCCGCGGGCTTGCCGAGGCCGCCGTCGACCTCGCCGTGCTCGCCGGGCTCCGCCCGGCAGGCGTGCTGTGCGAGGTCGTCAGCCAGCAGGAACCGGCCACGATGGCACGCGCCGACGAACTGCGGCTCTTCGCCGACGAGCACGACCTCGCACTCGTCTGCATCAGCGACCTGATCGCCCACCGGCGCCGGTCCGAGAAGCTCGTCCGGCGAGTCGCGGCGGCCCGGTTGCCGCTGCGCTACGGGGAGTTCACCGCGATCGGCTACGCCTCCAGCTACGACCGGCGTGAACACGTCGCCTTCGTCTGCGGCGAGCTCGGCGACGGCGAGGACGTGCTGGTGCGGGTGCACACCGAGTGCCTCGCCGGGGACGTCTTCGGCTCACTGCTCTGCGACTGCGCGCCACAGCTGCGCGCCGCCCTCGCCGCCGTGGCACAGGCAGGACGTGGCGTCGTGCTGTACATCCGGGGTCACGAAGGCCAAGGCCTCCCCCTGGCACCGGCCGGCCGGACCGGCACCGCCGAGGCCCACGACGACAGCACCGGCGCCCACGCGCTGGTCGATCTCGGGGTCAGGTCCGTCCGGCTGCTCACCAACAACCCGCGCCGGTGGGCCGGCCTCGAGTGGTATGGGCTGCGCGTCACCGGCACCCGGCCGCTGCCGGTACAGACCGTCCAGGGAAGCAGGACCGATGTCGTCGAAGCGTATGACGGGCGGGCCATGTCGGCGTGACGAAGGTCCGCGGGCGTGTCGCTCGGGTCGCTCAGCCCGGCGGCCGGCCGTTGGCCGAGGGCTCGGCCAGCCAGCGGCGCACCCGGTCGGTGGCGCTCCCGAGCGCGGGAGGCACGAGATCGTGGCCGGCGGGCGTCCGGCTGAAGGTGACCGGGTGCCGGATCATCGGGACGGAATCGTCGCCGTCGCCGACCGTGACGACCGGCTCCAGCCCGAGATCGACCGCAGTGGCGATGCCCTGGGCGACGTCCTGTATCGGTGCGGACGGAACGCCGGCGCGGCGCAGGCGGCGGAACCACTCCTGCGCGTCGTGGGCCGACAGCGCCTCCTCGAGCAGCGGGCGCAACGCGGCTCGGTTGGCATTTCGCCGCGCGACGGTGACGAATCGCTCGTCATCGGCGAGTTCCGGCCGGCGCAGTGCCCCGCAGAGCGTGCGGAACTGCCGGTCGTTTCCCGCGGCGATGATCAGATCACCGTCGGCCGTGGGCATCGGCCCATACGGGTAGAGGCTGGGGTGCTCGTTCCCCATGCGCATCGGGACGACGCCCGCCATGACGTACGTGGCGGACTGGTTGACGAGACCGGAAAGCGCCGACGACATGAGGTCCACCTCGACGAGCTGTCCTTCGCCGCTGCGGTCCCGGTCCCGCAGTGCCGCCAGGACACCCAGACCCACGTGCAGGCCGGCGATCACGTCGAAGACCGCCACACCGCTGCGGAAACCGGGTCCCTCGGGCGCGCCGGTGAGCGACATGAGGCCCGATAACGCCTGCACCAGAAGGTCATAGCCGGGAAGGTCCGCCCCTTCCCGCGTGCCGAAGCCGGTGATCGACGCGTAGACGACGGCCGGATTGGAGCTGCGCACCGACTCGTAGTCCAGTCCGAAGCGGGCCAGCCCGCCCGCACGGAAGTTCTCCACGACGACGTCCGCGCGGCGGGCGAGGTCCCTCGCCACAGCCAGGTCGCCGGGTTGCGCGAAGTCGAGGACGATCGAATGTTTGTTCCTGTTGATGGAAAGGTAGTACGAGGACTCGTCGCCGCGCACCGGCGGCCGCCACCGGCGGGTGTCGTCGCCCTCCGGGCTCTCGACCTTCACGACGGTAGCGCCCATGTCGGCGAGCAGCATGGTGCAGTACGGCCCCGCCAGAATACGGCTGAAATCGGCTATCAACAGGCCGGCGAGCGGTCCGGTCGGAGCGCGGCCGAAGGGATCGGCGGCGGCGGCCGCGGATGAGCGTTGAGGATGCGCAGACACGCAGCCAACGTTTCAGCCCACAGGCACGGCTGTCCAATACCTATCCCGGCTTGCTTCATTTCGATGCCAGAAATAATCTCCGGCACTATGGAGCTGGCACACGTTCGAGCGTTCATCTCAGTCGCCCAGGAGCTGCACTTCGGCCGGGCCGCACGCCGGCTGCACATGTCGCAACCACCGCTGACGCGGCTCGTCCAGCAGTTGGAGCAAGAACTGGGGACCCGGCTCTTCGAGCGCACCACGCGCCGGGTCGCGCTCACCGCGGCCGGCCAGGCGTTCCTGCAACCCGCGAAGGACGTGCTCGAAGCGGCACGGAAGGCCGAGTCGGCCGCGAAGGCGGCCGAGCACGGCGAGGTGGGGTGCGTCCGCCTCGCATATGCGAGCGCCAGCACACAAATGCTCGTCAGTCGAATCGCGAAGCGCACGCGCGAGACGTTCCCCGGCATTCAGATCGAGCTGTACAGCTCCCACTACGCGTATCCGGCGCTGGAGAGCGTGGTCAACGGCGACATGGATCTCGCGCTGGGACGGTGGGATCACATCCCCGCCGGGGTGAGCTCCCGACTCGTCGCCAAGGACTCGCTCGTCATCGCGCTGAGTGCGACCCACCCGCTGGCAGGCAGGCCCTGGGTGACGATGGCCGAGCTGGCCCGCGAGCCGTTCGTCTCCCTGCCGCCGCATGCGGGGTCGGTAATGGTCGACCGCCTGCGGCGGCTCTCCCTGGAGGCGGGTTTCGTCGCCGACGTGGTTCAGATCGCCCCGGATTCCTGGACGATGCTGTCGCTCGTTGCCGTGGGTCTCGGCTGTTCGTTGACCCTCTCTTCGGTGCCCGAGAACGTCACGTACCCCGGTGTCGTCTTCATCCCGTTGGCCGGCGAGACCGAACCCGTCCCGGTTCGGCTGGCCTGGCGCGATGACACCACGAACGCGGCGACAGCGACAGTGCGGCGGGTCTGCGGTGAGGTGCTCCCGACCCTCGCGTGAGCGGCGCCGTCGCCGTCACCGATCGCCGTACCCAATATTATCAATGTATGGTATATCAGATATCAGATGCCTGCCGCACGGCGTGATGGCGCCTCGGGATGTCCGACGAGAAGGAGGCCAGATCATGAAGGAACTGGACGGGAAGGTCGCGGTGGTCACCGGCGCCGGCAGCGGTCTGGGCCGGGCGATGGCACATGCGTTCGCCGCCGAGGGCATGGTGGTCGTCGTCGCCGACCGGCGCCTGGACGCCGCGGAACAGGTCGCCGGTGAGATTCGCGCGGAAGATGGACGCGCGCAGGCCATGGAGGTCGACGTCACCGATCTCCGCTCGACGGAGGCGCTGGCCGACCGTGTTGACCAGGAGCTGGGCGGGGCGCAGCTCCTGGTCAACAACGCCGGAGTGATGCCGACGACCCCGCTGCTGATGACCGACGAGCTCAGCTGGCGCTGGATCGTTGAGGTGAACCTCCTCGGCGTGGTGCACGGCATCCAGGTTTTCGTGCCGCGGATGCTGCGCAGCGGACGAGACGGTCACGTCGTCAACACCGCCTCGATCGCGGGGATGGTCGCCGGCGCGGGAAACCGAGCCAACCGAGTGCTGCTCGGCGACCGGGGTTTCCCCGAGTCGCCCGGGATGATGCATGGATACACGGCCACCAAGTACGCGGTAGTTGGACTCACCGAAGCGTTGAGCGCCGAGCTGGCGTGGACGCGGGTCGGGGTCTCGCTGTTGTGCCCGCACGGGCACGAATCGACGAACATCAGCCGGAACTCGGCGAAGTACCGGCCCGCGGCATTCGGGGGACCATCGGATCCCGAAGCGCTGAACGACACGATTCGCCGCACCAACTGGGCGGCGGCACAACCGGAGCGTCCGACGATGGTGCCGAAGCAGCCGGAAGAGCTGGCCAGGCGTGTGGTCCGCGCGATCCGTGCGGGCCACTTCTACGTCTTCACCCACGCAACGGACCGCTGGGCCATCGAAGAGCGGAGTGAGCAGATCCGGGCCGGCCTGGACGATGCGGACGGCTTCGCTCCCTGAGCGCCTGGTGTACCGCGATCGGCCACGACGGTGTGCGCGCCGAGCCGGAGAGTCCACATCTTGTGCGGGTGTCCACCCGCTGCTACTTTCAATGCTCGTTAGAAAATATCAATGATGGTTTGAAAGTGGGGAGCCATGATCACCAGCACCCCTCGCGGCCGCGCGGCCGATCGACTGGATCTCGCCTCCTGCCGTCTCGACGCGCTCGCGGAACACGCCACCGCCGTGACTGCCGAACGGGCGAACGCCAACCACACACCCCTGGAAGGCTCACCGGCATGACCACCGTAGACCTGGGCGCACAGTCGCTGCGCGAAGCGTTCGGAACGTTCCCGACCGGAGTGGTCGCCGTCTGCGGTCTCGACAGCACGGGCACACCGGTCGGCATGGCCGTGAGCACCTTCGTGCCAGTATCCCTTGAGCCACCGCTGGTCGGCATCTGCCTCCAGCAGGCGTCGCGCACCTGGCCCGTACTGCGCAAGATGACAACCCTGGGCATCAGCGTTCTGGGCAGCGAACACCGAGACGTGGCACGGCAACTGGCGGCGCGGGAGGGTGACCGGTTCGCCGGAATGACGACCTCCGTGACCGATCGAGGCGCCGTGCACCTCGCAGGATCGCCGACGCTGTTCGAATGCGCGCTCGAGCAGGAATTCGAAGCCGGAGATCACGTCATCGCGGTTCTGCGGGTGCTCACCGTCGACTTCGAGCCCGAAGCGCAGCCGCTGCTCTTCCATCGCAGCCGCTTCGCCGAGGTCTCATCGGCGTCGGCCTAGCGGCACGCTCGCCCGGGGTACGATGACCCGCGCGGCGCCAGGCGGGTCGCTTGCCTCACCGGCCGATGACGGAACGCGCGTACGACGCCGCCGGTCCGGCGAGCTTACGCCGGACCCAGGTGAACAACTCGGATGCGTCCTGTGCACGCCAGTCCGGCGGAAGCAGCTCGGCCGGCAAGCCGGGATCAGCGTAGGGCAGGCGTCGCCATTCGGTGAGAATCGTCAGGTAGTCGCGGAAGGCCTTACGCGGCTCAGGTCGGCCGGGATACGCGGTCCACCCGTCTCGGATCGGCGAGTTCCGATCGAGGAATTCGCCGTACAGATCCTGCAACGCATCGAGGTCCCACCATGTCGCGACGGCTGCCGTGAGATCTTCGAACCCGCGATGGTCCGCGGCGAAGATGACCGCGTTGTCCACAAGGCCGAGGCGCCGCAGTACGCGCACAGCCGCGTCTTCGAGATGGCCGGGTGCTATCCAGAGGCCGGGTGTGACGATGCCGAACCCCATGCGGGTCAGTTCCGTGCGCAGGAGATGCCGCTTTTCTCGTTCCGACTCGGGCACAGAGAAGACTACCAAGACCCACCCGTCCTTCACCGTGGCGCGATGCCGGCCGAAAATCCGGATGTCCCCTTCATCGAGGATGCTCGCGGCCTCGTCGGACAGCCGATAGCCCGCCGCGCCGTCGATCTTCTGCGCCACCAGCAGGTTGCGCCGCTTCAGGCGCGAGATGGACGAGCGCACGGCCTGAGCCTCGACCCCAAGATCGGCGAGGAGCCGGACCACTGACGCGACGGAGAGCCAGCCGTCGTGCTCACGGGCGTAAAGACCGTAGAGGCTCACGATCAGCTGCCGCGGCTGCGCAATGCCGGCGACGTACTCGTCTTGCTCATCTTGAACGGCAGTCACCAGTAGACGATAGCGGCCACACCCCGGACGGCCCGTTTCGACCCCGTGCCTCCGCGCCGGCACCCGTGTGACTAATATGCTGCCATCTTGACTGCCGTCACCAAGACGGCATACTTGAAGGATGAACTTGAGCCGCCCTGGTTCCCTGCTGCGGTCCGGGCACGTGGACACGTTCTGCCGGGACAACCTGCCGCCCCTCTCCGAATGGCCCGAGCTGCTCTTCGAGCTGGACGAGCTGCGGTACCCCGAACGGCTCAACTGTGTCGCGGAGCTCCTCGACAACGTGGTGGCCCGACTCGGAGCGGACCGGCCTTGCCTGCTGACGCCCGACGGGCCGGCTTGGACGTACGGCCGCTTGCTGGACACCGTGAATCGCGTCGCCAACGTCCTGAGCCAGCAACTCGACGTCATCCCCGGCAACCGGGTACTGATCCGGGGCCCGAACTCGCCCTGGCTTGCCGCGTGCTGGCTGGCCACGCTCAAAGCGGGCGCGGTGGCCGTTACCACTATGCCGCTGCTCCGGCCCGGCGAACTCACGGTCATCACCGAGATCTCGCGCCCCCGGGTCGTGCTCTGCGACGCCCGGTTCATCGAGGGCCTGCAGAGCGCCGACCTCCACGGCGCCCGCACGGTGACCTTCGGATCCGACGCCCAGGACGACCTGTGCAGCCTCGCCGCGACGGCCGACGACCACTTCGACGCCGTGGATACTGCGGCCGATGACGTCGCGCTGCTCGCCTTCACCTCGGGGACGACCGGCCGGCCCAAGGCAACGATGCATTTCCACCGCGATGTGCTCGCCAACGCCGACACCTTCGCCAAACAGATCGTCGGCATCCGCGCGGACGACATCGTGACGGGCACTCCGCCACTGAGCTTCACCTTCGGGCTGGGCGGACTGCTCGTCTTTCCGCTGCGGGTCGGCGCCGCGACGCTGCTACTGGAACGAGCGACGCCACAGGCGCTGGCCGAGGCGATCGAGGCTCACAGCGTGTCGATCTGCTTCACGGCCCCGACGGCGTACCGGGCGATGCTGTCCGGCGGCACCGCCGGCAAGCTGCGGACGCTGCGCCGCGCGGTCTCCGCCGGCGAGCACCTGCCGGCCACGACCTGGCATGCGTTCTACGAGGCAACAGGTGTCAAGCTCATCGACGGCATCGGATCGACCGAGATGCTGCACGTGTTCATTTCAGCCGCGGACGACGACATCAGGCCCGGATCGACGGGGCGTGCGGTTCCGGGATACCGGGCCGCCGTGCTCGACGAGGACGGAAACCCCGTGCCCGCCGGAGTCCCCGGCCGGCTGGCGGTCAAGGGACCGACCGGTTGCCGGTATCTGTCCGACGAACGGCAGAAGACCTACGTGTCCCGCGGCTGGAACATCACGGGCGACGTGTTCTTCCAGGACGAGGACGGTTACTTCCACTACCAAGCGCGCGCCGATGACATGATCGTCTCGTCCGGTTACAACATCGCGGGTCCGGAGGTCGAAGAAGCGCTCGGCTCCCACCCGGCAGTGTTGGAGTGCGCCGTGGTCGGCCTCCCCGACATCGCCCGGGGGCAGTTGGTGAAAGCCTTCGTCGTGGTCAAGAACGGCTTCACCGCCGGCGACGATCTCGTTGCCGAGTTGCAGCACCACGTCAAGCAGACGATCGCGCCCTACAAGTATCCGCGGGCGATTCAGTTCGTCGAGGAGTTGCCGCACACGTCAACGGGCAAACTCCAGCGTTTCGCCGTCCGGACCTTGGCAGCCGGGTCCGGGACGGAGCCGGCGTGAGCGACGAACGCCGCGGCGTGGAGCACAAGGTCAGGGTGCAGTGGATCGACACCGACGCCGCGGGGCACTACCACCATTCGTCGGTGCTGCGGTGGGTCGAGGCGGCGGAAGCCCTCCTGTACCGGGAGTTGGACATCGACGGAATCTTCGGCGCCGTTCCGCGGGTGCGCTATGAGGTGGACTACCTGAGCCCGCTCTGGTTCGACGACGTCGCAACGGTCCGGCTCTGGATCGATCGCGTGGGCTCGAGCTCACTCGAGTTCGAGTTCGAAGTCGTTGCCAATGCGGGCGTGATCGCCGCCCGTGGCCGCCAGACGGTGGTGCACGTGCCGAAGGCGGGCGAAGGCTCAGCGCGCTGGCCGGCGGGTTGGTCGGCGAAGCTTACGGCGGCGTCCCGTGGTTGACGCGAACCCAGAGCAGGGAACGGAGACGCAATGCGAATCGCCGTGATCGGCGGTGGACCAGGTGGTCTGTACTTCGCCGCACTCGCCAAACAGCTGTGCCGCGACCACGAAATCGTTGTCTGGGAACGCAACGCGATGGACGACACCTTCGGATTCGGTGTGGTGTTCTCCGACCAGACCCTGGACGGGATCGAGCACGCGGACGCCGAGATCTTCGCCGCGATGGAGCGGGAGTTCGCGCGGTGGGACGACATCGACGTGCACTTCCGGGGGCAGGTCCTGACCAGCGGCGGCCACGGCTTCGCGGCGATGAGCCGGCGCAGGCTGCTGCAGATCCTTCAGCAGCGATGCGGCGCGCTCGGCGTCGATGTGCGGTTCCGCGCGGTCGCGCCGGACGTCGAACTGCTGTCGGCCGAGTTCGACCTGGTGGTCGCGTGCGACGGGCTCAACTCGACGGTGCGATCGCAACTTGCCGCTTCCTTCCGGCCCACACTGGAGGCGCGCGACTGCAAGTACATGTGGCTGGGCACGGACAAAGTCTTCGATGCTTTCAAGTTCTACATCGCCGAGACGCCCTTCGGCGCCATGCAGGTCCACGGATATCCATACGACCGGCACGGCAGCACGTTCATTGTCGAGATGACCGAGCAGGTGTGGAAAGCGGCCGGCTTCGCCGCCTTCGCCGGTGATGCTGTCGTCCCGGGCGCCTCGGACGACCGGTCCGTCGACATCATCCGCGAACTCTTCGCCGACGTCATCGACGGCCACCGGATCCTGACCAACAACTCAAAGTGGATCAACTTCACCACGGTTCGCAACGAGTCCTGGCATCACGCAAACGTCGTGCTGCTCGGCGACGCCGCGCACACCGCGCACTTCTCGATCGGGTCCGGCACGAAGCTCGCGATGGAGGACGCGCTCGCGCTGGCCGCCTGCCTGCACGAACAGCCAGACGTCGCCGCTGCCCTCGAGGCTTACGAAGCCGAGCGCCGGCCGGTCGTCCTGTCGACGCAACGGGCGGCGCAAGCGAGCCTGGAGTGGTTCGAGAACTTGCAGCAGTACGTCCACCAGGATCCGCTGCAGTTCGCGTTCAACATCATGACCCGCAGCCGCCGGGTCACATACGACAACTTGCGCATGCGCGATCCGGAATTCGTCGCCCAGGTCGACACCTGGTTCGCCGAGCACGAGGCCGACCGTGGCGTCACCGCCGGTATCGGGCGGCCCCCGATGTTCCAGCCGCTGAAGGTGCGCGGGCTCGAACTGGTCAACAGAATCGCGGTGTCGCCCATGGACATGTACATGGCCGAGGATGGACTCCCGACTGACTTCCATCTGGTACACCTCGGCGGCAAGGCCCTCGGCGGAGCCGCCCTTGTGTTCACCGAGATGGTCTGCGTCTCCGCCGAGGGGCGCATCACCCCGGGATGCACCGGCATCTACACCGACGATCAGGCTGAGCGCTGGGGACGCATCACCGAATTCGTGCACGCGCGGTCCGACGCCAAGATCGCCATCCAGTTGGGGCACTCGGGCCGGAAAGGCTCCACGCGCCTGATGTGGGAGGGCATGGACGACCCGCTCCCCGGCGGGAACTGGGAAATCGTCGCCCCGTCGCCGATTCCCTACCGGCCGGGCTTGAGCCAGGTACCGGTGGAGCTGACAGTCGATCGAATGCGGGCTATCAAGCAGCAGTTCGTCGATGCCGCGCGCCGAGCGGACGCCGCCGGGTTCGACCTGCTCGAATTGCACTGCGCGCACGGCTATCTGCTGTCGTCGTTCATCTCGCCGATCACCAACCGGCGCAGCGACGAATTCGGAGGCTCGCTGGAGAACCGGCTCCGGTTCCCGTTGGAGGTGTATCGCGCGATCCGCGCCGTCTGGCCGGAACACAAACCGACGAGCGTGCGGATCTCGGCGACGGACTGGTACGACGGCGGCGTCACCGGCGACGAGGCCGTCACCATCGCGTCCGCGTTCGCCGATGCGGGCGCCGACCTCATCGACGTGTCATCCGGGCAGGTGACGCCCGACGAACGGCCGGCCTTCGGCCGGTCGTACCAGACGCCGTTCGCCGACCGGATCCGCAATGAAGCGGGCATCGCCACGATGGCGGTTGGCATCATCTCGTCGTACGACGACGTGAACTCGATCCTCCTGGCGGGACGCGCCGATCTGTGCCTGTTGGGCCGGGCCCACCTCTACGACCCCAACTGGACGCTGCACGCGGCAGCGGAGCAGACGTACTCCGGGCCAGGGGCGAAGTGGCCGGCGCCGTGGCGCGCGGGTGCACGGCGCCCGCAGACGGGCCGGACGGAAGGCCCAGGGCCACGCCTGGAACTGATCCGGGAGGGTGCGACCGCGACGGCGCACGGCCGGTGGACGCCATGAGCCCGGACGGCAGGATCGCGCTGGTGACCGGTGCGGGACGAGGCATCGGCCGGGCGATCGCGGTGAAGCTGTCCGCCGAAGGACTGCGTGTCGCGATGACCGCCCGGAGCGCCCACGAGCTCGAGGCCACCGCGGCGATGTGCGCCGGGCCCACACTCACCGTGCCGGCCGACATCACCGAGGCGACATCCACGGAAGCGATCTTCGGAGTGGTCGAGCAGGCGTGGGGCGCCGTCGAGGTGCTCGTGGCCAATGCCGGTGCGGGCTTCGCCTCCCGGATCGAACGCACCAGCGACGGGGACTGGCAGCGCATGCTGGACCTGAATCTCACCGCCCCGTTCAGGTGCGTCCGGCGGGCCGTCCCGGCCATGCGGAGGAGCCGGTTCGGTCGGATCGTCGTGATCGCCTCCAACGCGGCACGGATCGGCGAGCCGTACATCGCGGCCTACGCGGCGAGCAAACACGGTGTGCTCGGCCTGGTCCGTTCGGCGGCCGCCGAACTCGCGGCCGATGGGGTGACGGTCAATGCGGTGTGTCCAGGCTATGTGGACACGTCGATGACCGATCACACGGTGGACTCGATCGTCGCCGCATCAGGTCGATCCGCGGAGCAGGCGCGAGCGGAGCTTGCCCGGAAGCAGCCGATCAACCGGCTGATCACCCCCGACGAGGTCGCCGAAGCGGTCTGGTTCTGCGTACTCAGCGGCGGGATGTCCGGGCAGGGAATCACCGTCGACGGAGGAGCGGTGCAGGCATGAGTGTGAGCCGTGTCAACCCGGCCGAGCTGGCCAAACCCGCGGGCTTCTCACACGCCGTGGTAGGCACCGGCAGGGTCGTGTTCCTCGCCGGGCAAACCGCGATGGACCCGGATGGGCGGATCGTCGGCAGGGACGTCGTGTCCCAGTTCGAGACGGCCCTGCAGAACCTGCTGACGGCCCTCCGCGCCGCCGGCGGCTCACCGGAGCGGCTGGCCAGCGTGACGATCTACATCACGGACATGGACGACTACCGCGCTCACTCGCGTGAGATCGGCGAGGTGTGGCGGCGTCTGTGCGGACGGGAGTACCCCGCGATGGCAGGCATCGGCGTCTCCCGGCTCTGGGACGCCGAGGCACTCGTCGAGATTCAAGGCTTCGCGATCATCTAGCCGAGTGGAAACGAGCCCGGCCACACGACGTGGTGGTCGACGCCTTCGACACCCACGAGGACGCCGTCCTCGCGCCAACGACCGGGGCGCGAGGACGCGGGCCCCTCAGCGGAAGGCAGGGATCCCGGTGACGGCGGCGCCGACGCTCAGCGCGTGCATCTCTTCGGTCCCCTCGTAGGTGGAGACTGTCTCGAGGTTGCACATGTGCCGCATGACCGTGTGGTCGAGGGTGATGCCGGCGGCACCGAGCATTCCCCGCGCCGTACGGGCGACCTCCAGCGCCGCTCGGGTGTTCGCGAGCTTGCCGTAGCTGACCTGAGCGGGGTGCAGACGGCCCGCGTCCTTGAGCCGCCCGATCTGCGCGGCGGCGAGGCCGGCGTTGTTCACGGCGATCACCATGTCCGCGAGCTTTCGCTGGGTGATCTGGAAGGAGGCCAGCGATTTGCCGAACTGGGTGCGCTGCATCGTGTAGGCGAGTGCCTCCGCATAGCACGTACGTGCCGCCCCCACGACACCCCACAGGATGCCGTACCGGGCCTCGTTCAGGCACGACAGCGGGCCACGTAGTCCACGGACCTCAGCAAAGACGGACTCCGCCGGCAATCGGAGGTCGGTGAGAACGAGTTCCGCCGTCACGGACGCGCGCAGCGAGAGCTTGCGATGGATCTCGTATGCCTCGAAGCCGGGCGTGTCGGTGGGCACGACAAATCCACGGACACCCTCGTCGGTGCGGGCCCACACGACGGCTACGTCGGCCATCGTGCCGTTGGTGATCCACATCTTGCTGCCGTTCAGCACCCAGTCGCCGCCGTCGCGGACCGCACGGGTGCGCATGGACGCCGGGTCACTGCCGGCGTCGGCCTCGGTGAGACCGAAACAGCCGATGGCCTCGCCGCGCGCCATCGCCGGCAGCCAGCACTGCTTCTGTTCATCGGTTCCCCAGCGGTGGATGGCGAACATCGCGAGGGATCCCTGCACCGAGACGAAGCTGCGCAGCCCGGAGTCGACCGCCTCGAGCTCGCGACAGGCGATGCCGTAGGCAGTGGCGGACGACCCGGTGCAGCCGTAGCCGGTCAGGTGCATGCCCAGCAGCCCAAGCGCGCCGAAGCTGCGTCCGAGATCCTTGGGCAGCTTGCCGTGCTCGTACCATTCGGCGACGTTCGGTGCGAGCTCGTTGCGCGCGAAGTCTCGGACGGTGTCGCGGATCGCGCGATCCTCGTCTGACAGTCCGGCGTCGATGTCGAGGTAATCGTTGACGTCTATCGATGTCTGGGTGGACGCGGCGGTCGACATGTCAGCGGCCCTGCCACCGCGGGGCTCGACGCTCGTTGAAGGCCGCATGGAACTCGGCATGATCATGCGTCGTCATGAGCAGGGCTTGCGTCATCGCGTCGAGCTCCATCGCGCTGCCGATCGGCATGTCCAACTCCCTGGTGAGTAGCGATTTGGTCTGGGCCACGGCGAGCGTCGGGCCGGCGGCGAGCGTCGTCGCCAGCTCGCCGACCGCCTCGTTCAACGCGTCGTCGGTGACGAGCCGGGTCACGAGCCCGAAGCGGTCCGCCGTCGTGGCGTCGATCGTTTGGCCAAGCATCAACAGTTCGGTGGCCCGGCCGAGGCCGATCACCCGCGGCAGGAGATAGGCCGCACCCATGTCACCGCCCGACAGCCCGACCTTGGTGAACAGGAATGCGAACTTCCCCGAGGCGCTGACCACCCGAAAGTCCGACGCGAGCGCGATGACAGCGCCGGCCCCCGCGGCGATGCCGTGGACGGCCGCGATGATCGGGATCGGGCATTCCCGCATGGCGCGGATGACGTCGCCGGTCATCTTGGTGAACCGGATGAGATCTCGCGGCTCCATCTTGATCAGTTCGCCGATGATCTCATTGACGTCGCCGCCGCCGCAGAATGCGCGTCCCTCGCCGCGGACGACGAGGACTCGCACGTCCTGGTGATGCGGCAGTTCGGCGAGGAGGTCCCGCAGGTCGGCGTAGCTTTCGAAGGTCAGCGGATTCAGCTTCTCGGGACGGTTGAGCGTGACGGTGGCGACGCCGTCGGCCTTCTCGAATCGGAAGTGCTCCCAGTCGGTCGTGAGCCTGGCAGAGGCGCGGAAGCGATACTCGTCGGTCACCTGCTCGCGTCCTTCCCGATCAATGCACGGGCGATAATGGTGCGCTGGATCTCCGAAGCGCCTTCATAGATACGCAGCGAGCGCACGTCCCGGTACAGGTGCTCCAGGAGATGGCCGCGCTGCAGCGCTCGAGCGCCGTGCAACTGCACGCAGCCGTCCA
This sequence comes from Dactylosporangium sp. CA-092794, assembly GCF_050948465.1. Taxonomy (NCBI): domain Bacteria; kingdom Bacillati; phylum Actinomycetota; class Actinomycetes; order Micromonosporales; family Micromonosporaceae; genus Dactylosporangium; species Dactylosporangium sp. CA-092794. The sequence continues at coordinate 8,159,041 of NZ_CP192044.1, forward strand.
CGATGTCCTGTGCGACCTCGGTGGCGTAGAGCTTCGCCATCGCGGAGCGGCGTGTCTGCCGGCCGGTCTCCTCGCCCGCGTCGTAGGCGGCGGCGGCCGCGTACACGAGCAGGCGAGCCGCCTCGAGCTGCGTGGCCATGTCGGCGATGCGATGAGCGACGGCCTGCTGGCCGGCGAGCGGGGCGCCGTGCACGTGACGACTACGGACGTGCGCGACGGTGGCGTCGAGCGCCGCCTGCGCCATGCCCACCGCAAAGGCACCGACGCTGGGCCGGAACAGGTCGAGGGTGCGCATGGCGACCGCGAACCCGGCGTCGACCTCGCCCAGCACCGCGTCCGGTCCGACCCGGACTCCCTCGAAGAACACATGGCCGATCGGGTGCGGCGAGAGCAGATCGAGGTGCCGGCCGGACAGCCCGGCACTGTCTCCCGGCACCGCGAACGCGGTGACCCCGCGGGCGCGGGCACCGGGTGTCGTGCGCGCGAACACGGTGTAGATGTCCGCGTCGGGAGCGTTCGAGATCCAGATCTTCTCGCCGTGCAGCCGCCAGCCGTCACCCTCCCGCTCGGCGCGGAGCGACAGCGCGGCCGCGTCCGAACCGGCGTCCGGTTCGGACAGGGCGAAGGCGGCCACCGCCTCGCCGGCAATCACTCGGGGTATCCATCGATTCGTCAACTCCCGGGACCCGGACTGAAGGATCGGATAGCTGCCGAGCCCTTGCAGCGCGAGCGCGGTCTCCGCCTCGCCGCTGACCTGCGACAGCGCCTCGCGCAAGAGGCACAGCCGCAGGGCGGCGGCGTCGGTCGGCGGCGCACCGGGCTCCCCGCCGAAGAGGTCACGCAGCAGGCCATGCTCACCGAGAACACGCAACAGCCGGCGATTGACGCGGCCGTCGGCGGCGGACTCGATCGGCGCGATCACCTCGACCGCGGTCCGCCGCACCCGGTCGAGGTATCGCTGTTCTTCGGTCGAGAGTTGGAACGCCGCCATGCCTGCCCCTTCCCTGAAGATCGACTCGTGTGTGCGTATTTTTTACGATCGTCAGAGGAACAGCATACACCGACCGCTCAGTCCCTGGCCGCCGCGGCAGTGAGGCGTTCGATCAGGGATGCGGGCGCCGCGAGGCGGGGCCCCTGCTCGGCAGAAATCTGCCCGAGTCGAACGAGCGCATCGGACGGGCCGTCCGGATACGCCTCGAGGTACTGCACCGCACCGCCGGTCCAGGCCGGGAAGCCCGCCCCCAGCACCGAGGCGACGTTCGCCTCGGTCACCGAGCCCACGACGCCGTCGTCCACCGCGCGCCATGCCTCGATCGCAACGGCGAAGAGCAGGCGCTGTGCCCGCAGTTCCGTTGCCGGGTCCGGGCCATCGGCCGGCTCGAGCGCCGCGCTGCCGGCGTCAAGCACGGGGAGCCCCGGTACGGGCGCCCGGAAACCGGCTCGCCGGACGGCCCGCCGGACCGCGTGGGCATCGTTTCCCTCGGCGACCAGTGCGGTGACCTCGTCGGCATAGGCGGAGGTGAGCCGCTGAACGAAGGTGGGCGCGGCGTCCTGAGCCAGTACCGGAATCAGACCGATGGCGACGGCGGCGTCGAACGCCCGCCGAGTGGTGGACTCGCTCGCCCGCGTGATCTCCGCAAGGGGAGTCTCCTCGTCAAGACCCCACAGCGTCATACGCGCGGCATCGTCCGCCGCCGGTGCGGTCGAGGGCTCGACGACGATCACAAGCCCGTCGCCGTCCGGCGCATGGCCCGCATCGCCCGCCGGCTGCGGCCGGCAATCCAGCACGAGGTCGGTTGAGCCGGGCGTCGCCGCGGCAGCGGAAACGGTCAGTCCAGCCCCGGCCGCCCTGGTCCGCAGCGCGGATGCGACCTCGCCGTCGCCGAGTATCGCCACGGTCCGCGGGCGCCACACGGGCCCGTCCGGACGCGCCAATCCATCGCGGACCAACCGGACATCGACGAATACGAGCTTGCTCAGTCTCGGCGTGACCGGATTGGCCAGCAGCTGGAGCTGTGCCGCCGTTTCCAGCTTGAAGGCGGTGTCCACATCCGTCGTGGTGCTCTCGATGGCGACGTCGAGGATCGCTCGCGGCGCCGCGAGCGGCGCGTCGCCGACGCGATCGTCGAGCCATTCCAGGACCGACGGGAGCGACCGAGCGAGCTCGGCCGAGCCCTTCACGCCGCCCGGAATGCTGTAGCCGTCCCGTTCCCATCGCTGTGAGAACCACCGGTCCCCGTCGTGCCACTGCTGCTCGATCCAGGCGCGCGCCGCCCCGAGCATCGCCTCTTCGCCGGCCGCCAGTTCGTCGAGGATGCCGATCTCGAGAGCGCGGGCCGGTGGCAGCATCCGCCCTGCCCCGAGAACCTCGAGGAACGCGCGCGCGACGCCGAGCATGCGGGTGACGCGTACCACGCCGCCGCCGCCGGGCAACAGCCCCATCGTGACCTCGGGCAGCCCGTAGACGACTCCAGGCGCGTCGAGACCCACCCGGTAGTGGCTGGCGAGCCCGATCTCGAGGCCGAAGCCGAGCGCCGAGCCGGTGAGCGCGGCAACCACCGGTCGTCCTGTCCGTTCCAGCCGGCGAAGCTGATCCTTTACCGGCGCCATCAGCTCGTAGGCGGCGGCCGCATCGTCCGGCGACACGTCGTTGGGCCCGATGTCGTCGCCCGAGAAGAACGAACGCTTCGCCGAGCGCAAGATGATCCCGCGCACGCGATCGCGGTTGGCCTCGACATCATCGAGCACGGCCGCCATGCCGTCGAAGTAGCGACGGTTGACGGTGTTCGACTTCCGTCCCGGATCGTCGAGGACGACCTCCACGATCCCATCCGGCTGCCATACCCATCGGATCGCACCCACATGTTGTCCGTTCACGGCACTACCCCTCTCGTTCGCGATGGCTCCGCGGGAGCCGCCAGCGACCGTCGTCGCCGATCCGGCACAGCCCGACCGCCGCACAAACGGAGGGCCACCCTGTTTACCGCCTCAAACTATATGGGGTGCCACCCCGGTTGTCCACCACGGCGCCCTGCCCCTGTTTGCAAACCGGGGCGCCACTCCGTATCGTGGCGAGACATAAATGGTGGGGTACCCCAGTTATCCACCCGGAAGGAGAGCGGGCATATGACAACCCGACAAGCAGGCCCGGGAGCGGTCGCTTCCACGGGCGTTGACGACGTCATCGACATCGATGTCTGGTCTGACGTCCAGTGCTCCTGGTGCTACATCGGCAAGCGGCGCTTCGAATCCGCGGTGCAGCGGTTCGACGGCGAGGTCCGGGTGCACCTCCACACGTTCGAACTCGCGCCCGACGCTCCGGTCGACATCGACGTGGACGCCACGACCTTCCTGATGCGGGCGCGCGGCGTCGGACCGGAGCAGGCGGCGGGGATGCACGGCGCTATGGTCGAGCTCGCCGCCGCCGAAGGGCTGGAATACCGCTTCGACCGGCTACAACCGACGAATTCGGCCCTTGCCCATGAGCTGCTGCAGCTCGCCGGAGCACACGGCGTGCAGCAGGCGATGCTGGAGCGCTTGTTCCGGGCGTACTTCACCGAAGGACGGCACATCGGCCATCATGACGAGCTCGCGGATCTCGCGGCCGAGGTCGGTCTGGACCGGGCGTTCGTCGTCACCGCGTTGCGTGAGCATCGGCACCTGGCCGATGTGCGGCGCGATGCGGCGCAGGCCCGCGCTTTGGGCGTGCGCAGCGTGCCGTTCTTCGTTCTGGACGGCAAGTACGGCGTCGCCGGCGCGCAGACCAGCGCCGCATTCGTCGACATCCTCGACCAGGTCCGCGCGGGCCGGAACGGATGACGGCGAGCCGCCCCCGCGGACCGGTCCTGCCGGCTCAAGAGCCGGCGGGACCGGTAAACGTGATCGGTCGCCCGAGCGCCCCGATGCCGAGCGTCTGCTGAATCTGATCCGTCTTCCACGCCATCACGATGCCGCCGATGAGGTCCCGGAAGATTCGCTCGAGCGGACGTTCGGTGACGAATCCGTGCGCGCCGCAGGTCTTCATCGCCCCCATGGCGACTTCCTCGGACATACGGCGAAGGTGGAACAGCGTACGGAGCAGATCCCTGGTCAGGACGGATTCGTCCGCGTAGTCGTTCAGCCGCGCGACCATGTCTCGCAGCAGCACACGACCGGTACCGAGCCAGTGGTCCATGTTGCCGATCGCGGACTGCGCCCACGCCTCGTCAGCGCGATATTGTGACGCTGAAGCGTTGAAGGTTCCGGAGGCCATGTAGCCGTAGCGGTTCTGGGTGTAGTCGACCGTGAAGTCGAACGCGGCCTGCGACAGGCCCAGCCAGATCGCCGTGATCCCGAACGCCACCGCCGCGGTCTCGGTCTGCCGCCGCGCCTTGAACGAGCTCATCGGTGCGATCAGACAGTCCGATTTCGGGATGCACAGGTCGCGGCACTCGATGTCGTTGCTCGCCGTCGCGCGCATCCCCATGGCGCTCCAGTTGTGGTGGTTGATCAATCCCGGCTCGCCGAACCTGCCCACCGTGATCGCGAATGCCGGGTCGCTCGCATCACTTCCGGCGACGGTCCCGCCCAGCATCGCGTAGCTCGCCGCATCGCTCATCGAACCGAAACCGGCCCGTCCGTTGAAGACAAGATCGTCGCCTGCTTCGCGACAGGTGAGCGCCGCCTTGCGGGAGTCCAGGCCGCCGGTAGGAATGGAGAACGCCCCACAGATGAGAGCCTCATGGGCGGCGATCGCGGCCAGCGCCTCGTCGCGACGCGGGAAAGAGGGTAGCCGGGCGAGCGTACGCCCGCCGAGCCAGTGCATGTTGAGCGCGACCGACGTGGAGGCATCCCGGTACGCGAGCGCCTCCATGACGCGAACGACGAGCTCAAGGCGGGCACCGTTGGGCCCGAACCTCGGGTCGACCACCAGCCCGGTGATCCCGGCTTCCTGGAGTGCGCGGACGTTGTCGATCGACAGCTGCCCGGCTCGGTCCGCGTCGACCGCGCGCTGCAGGTAGTCGGGGGCACCCACAATTTCACGGACCCGGTCCACTAGCGCATCCTCGAGCGCGCCGCGATCGTCATCGATCGCGCTGCTGCTGGTACCGAACATGTCTTACTCCGATTCGATTTGGAGCCGGATTGGATGCAGGTTCCGCACGGGTCGGCCTGCGAAACGCTCGGCCGGCGGTCCGGATAGTCTGGGCGCCACAGCACAGCAACGCCCAGACAAGACAACCCGGACATCACAGCGAGTGACTCAGCGACAAAGTAACCAAAATTTGTTAGACTCGGAGTCTAATGATCAGTAACCCGGCGGTCAAGCGCCCATACCGGTCGGACGTCCGTGAGGAGCGGGCGCGCGCCCGCCGCCTTGCGGTGATCTCCGCGGCATCACGCCTCTTCGCTGAGCACGGTTACGCGGCAACATCGGTGGACGCGATCGCGAAGGCCGCCGACGTGGCGCGAGCGACGGTCTTCAACGCCGTAGGGGGTAAGCCGGCGCTGATACGCGCGGCTTACAGGGTGGCGGTCCTCGGGGACGACGAGCCGATCGCCGCGACCGAGCGCCCGTGGGCCAAGCAGGTGTATGAGGCGCGCACCCAATCGGATGTGCTGGATGCCTACGCACGCGTTCTGTTGGATGTTTTCCGGCGGGTCGCCCGCGTCTACGACGCCCTTCGCGTTGCCGCCGGCGTGGAGCCCGAGCTGATCGATTTCATGCGCGAGGTCGAGGAGAGCCGCTTGTCCGGCGCACGGGCGATAGTCGACGAGCTTTTGCTCCGAGGCGGCCTCCGCCCCGACGTTTCACCCGAGATGGCAGCCGACATCCTCTGCATCTTCAATGACCCTGCGCTGTACAGCCGAATGGTACTTCACCGCGACTGGGACGAGCCGGCCTTCAACGCGTGGCTCGCTTTCGCGATGAGAACTCAGGTGCTGCCTCAACCGGGTTACAGATCACCGAGCAGTCCGAGCACGTAGTCGCGAACGGACTCAGCGTCGACTCCGACGGCCAGGGAACAGTTTGGGCTGCGGCTGCGCGGGGAATCGAGGCGATCGACGACAGCAACGCCTCGGCCGAGTTGGTCGTGCGTGATGAGGTCCACGTGCGCATCTTGCCAATCCAGAAGATCTGGTCTGACCACTGCCGCCACCGCCAGCGGGTCGTGCATCGAACATGAGTCGCCCGTGTCCGGGTCGCCCGGGTACTCACTCGCCAGCCGTTCAATCCAAGCCAGCGCGCATGCACCGGCGTATTCGGCAAACCGTCCGCCACGGTCGCGCAGCAATTGGGCATCGGCGCGTGACATTCGCACCTGCGTGGTCACATCGAGACCGACGAGGCGCACCTTGGCCCGGCTGCGCAGCACGACCTGGGCGGCCTCCGGATCCAACCAGAAGTTGAACTCGCTCGGCAGCGAACCCCAGCCGAAATTCCTGAAGTACGTCCCGCCCATGACGACGATCTCCTTGACGGCATCGGCGAATCTGGGCTCGATATTGATGGCCACCGCGAGGTTGGTCAACGGGCCGATCGCGACGACCGTGATCTCCCCGGGAGATTCCACGACCCGGCGCGCGATCTCCGCGGCGGCGTACCCGTTCGCCAGGCCCTCGACGCTTTCAGCTTCCGGCATGGTCAAGACCGACGGCCGACGCGGCACAGGGTCACACAGTGCCGACATGGCACCCCTGAATACGGGGACGTCATGGACGTCGAGCCGCTCGAACAGATCGAGCACCAGGGAGGCGGCGCTCGCGGCATCGACGTTGCCGCTGACGGTCGTGACCATCTGCAGGTCAAATCGCGGCTCAGCCACCACCATGGCCAGGGCCAGGCCATCGTCGATTTCCGATCCGGGCGCGCCCAGTGACAGATCGGTGTCGACGATCACCCGCAGGGGACCCGGGTCGCCCGAGGACGGGGATACCACAGTTCGCTCACACTCTTTCCTACTTGGTGGTGGGCGAGTACCACTTGCCCGTGATGAGCGCCAGCAAGCCTGACAGCACCGTGAACATGGTGATCCCCAGCAAGGCGGCGAGGATGACGTCGCCGTACAGTTGCGGGGTCAGCAACTGGGTGCTGTATGCCTGCAGGAGCACACCGAGTCCGGCCTCGCCGCGTTGGAAGAAGAAGTCGCCGACCACCGCGCCGACCACCGCGGCTCCACCCGAGATGCGCAGTCCGGTGAAGATCGACGGAAGCGCTGCCGGGAGCTGCAACGTCAGCAGTCGCCTCGCTCGCCCGGCCTTCATCAACGTGAAGAGCTCGTGCATGCTCTTGTCGGCTGCCTTCAAGCCGAAGAGTGTGTTGGTGATGATCGGGAACAACGCGATCAGGACGCAGACGATCACCCTGCTCGTGAAGCCGAACCCGAAGAGGAGCCCCAGCAGAGGGGCGATTGCCAGGACCGGAATGACCTGAAGGAGGATCGCGTAGGGGTAGAACGAGTCCTCCAGCCAATCGGCCAGACTCATCACCACGGCGAACGCCATGCCGATGAGCATCGCGATGAGCAGGCCGCACAGCGAGACCTTGGTCGTCACCCACAGCCCACGCAGGAGCTCGTCCCGGTTGGCCGCGTTCGCGATGCTCTCCTGCCAGACGGCGTGTGGTGGCGGCACCAGGAAACGGCGACTCGGGGGCATCAGCACCTCCGCGAGGAGATACCACACGCCGACACAGAGCAGGAACACCACCGCTGGGGCGGCGATGCGCCGGACACGCCGGCCACGCGCGCGGACAGCTGCGGCGCGTGGGCGGCGCACCGGCACCGACTCCACGGTCTCAGCACCTACCCGGGGAGCCTGACCGCCCAGGACCAGCGAGGGCTCCGTCACTTCGCGAAGCCGATGCTCGGATCGAGGAACTTGTTGGTGAACAACGCCCCGGGCTTGACCTCCGGGTCGAAGTTCGCAGTCCCCGTGAAGACCGGGCTCACGACCTCGACCATGTTCTGCACGCGCGAGGCGTCGAACAGGCCGAACGTCGGCGATCCCGCCGCATTGGCCACCAGGCCCTGCGAGCTCATCACATCCCGCGCGAACTGTTCCGAGCCGATGGTGACCGGAGTCGGGTTCTTGAGCTTGGTGGAGAGATCCGCGATCAGGGCGTTCGTGGCGTCCGGGCGCTTGAAGTAGCCGATCATCGACTGCTGCATCAGCGGTACCAGTCGCTGGAGGCATGCTGCCTTGCTCTGCAGGTTCGCCGGAGTGACCACGAAGTCGTTCTGATAGTTGGGGTAGCCCTGATCAGCCAGCAGGAGCACCTTGGTCGGCTTCTTCCAGAACGAGGAGTTCTCGTAGGCGTACGGCTCTTCCGTCGCGAATGCCTGCTGCGCTATCTTGCCGTTCGCCGCGACGAACTGGGCAGGGCTGTATTTGTAACTCGAGTCGATCTGGCTCTTGTCCAGCTTCCCGAGCCCGACCAGTGCCGCGATCGAAGTCTGGCCGGAGGCCGCCAACACTGTCGTCTTCGAGTCCTTGACGTCCTGCAACGACGTGAAGCTCACGGCGTCCGGGTTGTACATGAGCCCGAGGGGGGACTTCTCGAAGGGCGCGATGACGCCCACCGTCGGGAACTTCTTCGACTGTGCGATCGCCTCGTCCAGGCTCACATCGCCGAGCAGAATATCGGGATCGGCGTACATCAGCGAGGAGACCTGCTGATAGCTCACGAGCGGCCCGCCGCCGATGATCTCGATCTTCTGATTTGGATCGGCAAGCGCCGTGCCGGCGTAGCCGGCCTTCCCGGTGTCAAGCTTCCCACCGGGTGCGAGCAGACCGAAGACCATCGCGTAGGGGTCGGGCTGGGGGTACCAGCCCAGTTGGATCTTGATCGTCGAGGGGCACACGCTCGTCAGATAGCCGGCCGTGCCCGACGCCGCGGTGTTCGCGGGGTTCGAGTCGTCGCCGCTGGACGAGTCGCCGGCGCTACAGCCGGCCGCGGCCAGCAACAGTCCAAACGCCGCGGCGAACAGGTAAAGGGGCCTTGTCTTCATCGGATTCCTTTCGTGGAAACTCCCGGCGTCAGCCCGCTCCCGGAAGGTCAGGACTATCGGCCTCATATCGAATGAGCTGTACCAACGCTCCCGAGGGCAGGCTGACCATCGCCGTGGTGGCCTTCGCGGCCTCGATCCATCGCAACTCGCCCTCGCCGACACATCCGGCCGCGATCGCGGCGGCACGAGCGACGGTTACGTCTTCGCTCCTGAAGGCGAGATGCGCCAGAGTGCCGGTGGGCGACTCGACTTCGATGAGCTCGATCTTGACGCCTTCGGCGTCGCTCAGCATCGCGATGCGCCCTCCCGTCACGCTGTGAGTTCCCCACCGGATCTGGCTGAGGCCGAGGGCTTCGACGTAGAGGCGCGCATCCTCCTCGATGCGAGTGGTCTCTATCGCGGCGTGGTCGAAGACGGCGCTCACGACGGCCGGCCTTGGATCCCGCCCGCGCCCTGGGCCCCGAGCACCCGGTCGGCCTCACGACCTGCGTTCGCCGGTTTCTTGCCCAGTTCGAGGCCGGCGAGCTTCGCGTTGATGTTCTCCTCGACGGTGATCGGCGGGTACAACTCCTCCCCATCGGCGACGAGCGTCGCGATGGGCTCGATGACGGCGTCGTAGTTGCCGTCGAGGAAGAAGGCCACCGAGCGGCGACGCTGCACCCGGCCCGCCGAGATGGGCGGGTTCACCCGGTGAATGGTCGACAGCCACTGGTCGTTCGTCCAACGCGCCATGGCGTCGCCGAGGTTGACCAGGAAGGCCCCCTCATCCGGCATGACGTCGTGCCAGGTTCCCTCCTTGTCGAGGATCTGCAGCCCGGCGACGCGGTCGGCCCACAGGACGGTCAGGATGCCGAAGTCCGTGTGCTCGCCCATGCCGATCAGTTCCTCAGCGAAATCGACCGGCACCTCAGGGAGGGCGTAGTTGTTCATCTTGAGTGTGTCGATCGAATGGTCGGTTACCGACTCGAAGAACGGTCGTCCCACGCCGAGGGCGTCGGCGAACGCCCAGAGGACGGCCCGGGCGACGACGCTGACCGCCTCGTTGTACCTCGCCACCGCCGCATGGAAGCCCGGCGCCTCCGTCGGCCACACGTTGCGCGGATAGGTCCTTTCAGGCAGGTCCACGTGCGGGTAGTCGTTCGCCTCCCGCCCGATCGTGAACGCCTCGTAGAAGTCGTTCATCATGTTGGCGGGCGGAATGCCGAGGCTCATGCTGAGTGAGGCCGACTTCGGCGGCGTGTAGCCACGATTCGATCCGGCCGGCTTCCGGTAGTGGTCCTTCGTGTCGTCGTCCAGGGCGAAGAACTCGTCGAGCGCAGCCGCGAGGCCGCCGATGGTCGAGGGATCGACGCCATGGCCGACGATCTGGATGAAGCCCACCTCCCGGCACGCGCGATCGAGCTGGGCGGCGACTTCGGCGCGCTGGACCGCGTTCGCCTCGCTCGGCTCCGCCAGGTACGGAGAGATATCAACCGTAGGCACGGTGAATGAGCCGTTGGTCATGAGAGGTTCCCTTCTGCTGTGCCTGCATGAGCGCCTTGGCCTGGGCCCCGCCACGCGCGGCCGGCGTAGAAGCTGGTGCCGAGCTTGCCCGGGTTGAGGATCCCGTAGGGGTCGCACGTGGCCTTGAGCGCGAGCATCTGGGTGATGTCGCCGACAAACCCGCCCTCCTCGACCACGTAGCTGTGCGGGTTGAGGACCTTGACGCCGACCGACTGGCAGTAGGCCATCAGCTCGTCGAGGGCTTCGCCGTGGTCGGGCATGTCCAGCAGGACGTCGACGCCCCAAGCGCGGACGACGCCGCCGGGATGGGTGGCGAACTCCAGGTGGAACTTGTAGATGTCCGGGTACTTGTCGGCGATCGCCTCGACCTGCCGGACCAGGGCCTCCTGGTCCGTGGCCGCGTAGGTGGCCTGCATCCACGAGGAATGCGGGTAGGCGCGGCGGACCCAGATCACGGCGTGGCTGAACGAGAAGTGGATGATCTCCTTGACCTCCTCCGGCGCCGCTTGGAGGTGGCCGCCATGCGCGGCGACGAGCGCCGTCAGCGCCTCGAGATCAGCCGGGTCGGCCCAGAGCAGCGCGACGGCGTTGCCGGCCGGGAACAAGTCGGCGATCCCGCTCATCGTGGCGCCGAGCGGCGCCGAGTGGATCGAGGCGAGGCGGAGGTGGACCTTCTTGCTCGCGGTGACCTGCCAGCCGAAGCGAACGCAGTCGGGAAAACGTTCGAAGTCAATCACATACTGGGCGTATTCGTGCGCAGGCACGGTGCGCAGCTCGACGCGGGTGATCACGCCGACGGTGCCGTACAGGTGCAGGACGTTGTTCACTTCCTCGCCGAGGAGCCTGATCACTTGGGGCTCTTCCTCGACGGTGAGCAGCTCCACCGACAGGACGTTTCCGTCCCAGAGGTTGCCGTTGGTGACCTGACCCGGGCCGCCCGAGCCTCCGGCAATGAAACCGGCCACGGCAGCGATGCGGTAGGTGCTGGGCATCACCGCCAGCTCCCGGCCGGCCCGGCGGGCGGCCTGCTCCATCTCGGTGACTCTGGTGCCGGCCAAAGCGACGACGCTATGGTTGGTGACCCTTTCGATCCCGGCGATCTTGCGCACGTCGACCACGAGACCGTCCTGCAGCGGGAGCGACTGGCCGTAGTTGCCGGTGCCGGCGCCGCGCATCGTCAGGGGCATCCGGTACCGGGCGGCGATCGAGACCAGCTCGGTCAGTTCGTCGACCGAATGCGGGATCGCGACGGCTTCGACGGTGGTGTCGGCGAACTCGTTCTCTAGTACGGGGCTGTACCACGAGAAGTCCCTGAGGTACCTGGTGACGCCCTTGCCGGCGGGGATGACCCGGTCGGAGCCGAGCAGCCCGACGAGTTCTTCGATGGCCCGGGGATGGGTTGCGGGCATGGCTGATCTCCTGCGGGAGGCGGAGGCGCGACGGTGTGCTGGAATGGCGAGACGGGACAGCGGCCGAGGGCTCGTCAGGCGAGCGGGTGCAGCGACCGGCGCTCCGCGATAAAAGCACGGTCCGGCCGGGCCATGTCGCGGCTCAGCGTGGATCGAGCCACGAGGTTGCCGCGACGCACGACGAGCCGGTCGGCCGGACCCTCGGCGATCGCCTGGACCAGATTCGCCGCGGGCACCGCGAGCAGGTCGGCCTGTGCGCCGACCCGAGGGCCGACGAGGGGCAGACCCATGACCGCGCGGGCGCCGTCAGTGACCAGGTGCCACGCCTCGGCCGGAGCAAGGTGACCGGCGGTCACCAGCAGGGAGGCCGTCTCGAAGGCGTCGCTTCGGCCGACGGGATTGAACGGGTCGCGAACATTGTCTGCTCCGGCGGCGACCCTGACCCCGGCATCGATCAGCGGGCGCAGTGCGGTGAGCCCGCGGGGGACGGCGGCGGCGTGCTGGCGTCCCTGGAGGTAGAGGTTCGTAGCGGGCAGCCCGATGACGCCGAGATCGGAGCGGAGGACCTCCTTGATCACGGCGTCTCGCTGGTCCGGGGGCAGGGTGCCGAGCCGGACGCAGTGACTGGCGGCGTACGACCTGTCGTGCGGCAGGCGGCGGACCAGTCGCGCGTAGTGGTCGAGGCTGACGGGACCGTCGAGGCGCTCGTCGGTGTGGAGGTCGAGACCCAGGCCGTATTTTTCGGCGAAGGCCACCATCCGCTCGACCTCGCCGAGGGGGTTCGTGGCGTGGTGGGGTGCGCCGCCGACGAGGTCGAGCCCCAGGTCCAGCGCGGCGGCGATCTCGGCGTCGCCGGCTCGCCAGTGGGGCAACGCCACGATCTGCAGGTCGATCAGGCCGGCGAGCTCTTCACGCACCCGGACCAGCGCCTGGGCACCCCTGGTCGCGGTACCGGGGTGGATATCGACGTGGGTACGGATCGCGGTGATGCCGTTGGCGAGCATCGCGAGTGCCTGGGTCCGGGCGCGCTCGGCAATCGAGTCCACGGTCAGGCTGGGTGCGTATCCGACCCACGAGGCGACGGCGGAGTCGAGATCGCCCAGCGGCGGCCGGACGAGGTCGAAGCTGAGCGCCTTGTCGAGGTGGGCGTGCGGCTCGGCAGGCGCCGCGAGGAGCAGCCAGCCGTCGAGGTCGAGGACCTCAGCGGCCGGGTCCGCGACCGGGAGGGTCCCGGTAGGCGCGACGTCGACGACGACGCCATCCTTGATCCGCACGTCCACCAAGCGGCCGCCGGCCAGGCGCGCGCGGGACAGACGGGTGATCGGCTGCGGCAGTGCGGAGACTGCCGGGACAGGAAATGACACGATTGCTCCTCAGCGGCCGTGGGAGTCATCCCGCTGCATGTGAGGCACTTCGCGTATTTCTGTCATGGCTCGCGCTTGCGAGGCTCCAGGAACACCATGTGCTGGAAGCAGAGTTCCAGCACGAGCGTTATTCCTCGATTGCGTCTGGGTAAATTCCGTGTTGCACCGGCCCGGGCTCGGACGGCGGCGTGAGTTCGTAGCAGAAGCGCGTCGCGTCGAGCAGTCCGGCCCTCGCGAGTACCGCCGCGGCCTGCTCCATGCGTCCGATGAGCGCGGCGCTGACGCTTGATTCCGTCGCCAGAACGAAGGTGCTCCGCGGAGCCCCCGAGGAGAGCACGAGATCGGCGGTGCCGGCCCGGCACAGTCCGAGGCCCTCGCGCAGGCGGGCCATCTTCCGCAGGTGGGACAGTGCGCCGGGGTCCGCCGCGACCCAGGCGTCCCAGAGCGCGATGTTCTGTGTCGCCCGTGACGGCGCGAATCCGACCTCGGCCGACCTCGGCGCCTCGGCGTCCACGAGCAGGAGACGGCCCGACCGGTCGATCATCAGCGCGTCGCAGGAAGGCTTCGGCGGCAGGTTCCGGGGGATCCCTCCGACCTCGAGCAGAGCGTCACGCACACGTCCGGTGATGTCCGCGAGCCATGGGGCTCCCGTCCGCTCGTCATCGAACCGGGGGCCGAAGCTCCGCGCGAGTACGCTGCGTCCTCGGCCCGCCCGCAGCGTCCGGCCGGCCCGCGTGTGGCTCTCCGGCAGCACGGGCACGGCGCGGTCGACCAGCGAGACGACGTGGGCGGCCAAGTCGGTGTGGTCCTCCTCGCGGATCCACGCGGCTTGGTTGTCGGGCAGCGACAGGCGCCGACGCACCAGGCCGGTCGTCTCCAATCTCAGTCGCCGGCCCCGGCCTGCGTAGATGTCGACCAGCTTCGCCAGCCCGCAGTAGACCGAGGCCCGCTCGAGGTTGGCTCGGCTGTCGACCCAGAAATCCAGGTCGAGGCGCCCATCCGACGCACGCACCAGGCCGGCTATGCCGGCGAGGGCTCCGCCCGGGAGGAACATCGCCGCGAACTCCGGGCGCGGCACTCGCTCGACGAACACCTGGGCGCGGGACACGCCGCCATGATGGCACGCCCAGCCCGCGTCACCGTCCTGTTCTCCCGATCCGCGGGAGCCGGACGGCTGCTGGACACCGATGTCGTCGTCGGCCGGCTCGGGGCCCGAGATCCCGCCCGGCGCGGGCCCCGGCCGACTGCGGTTGATATCTCTACACGCAATGCAGTAGCGTGAGACGCAATACCGGCAGCGCCTTGGAGGAACGTGCTCATGCGTCCACGCGCCACCCGTTGCATCCGCTGCGGCGCCGAGGGCTCGCCCGCCGGCCCGTTCAAGGGATGCCCGGCCTGCCTCGCGGACGGCAAGCCCAGCAACGTGCAGGTCGTCTACGACGACGCCGAACTGCTGAGGGCACTGCGCCGGGTTGCCGGGCACGCGGAGACGCTGCGGGACATGTGGCACTACCGCGAGGTGCTGCCGATCGACGAATCGTCGATCGTCACCCTCGGCGAAGGTGCGACCCCTCTGCTCGCCGCGCCCCGCTTGGGCGCCAAGCTCGGGATCCCGCGGCTCTACCTGAAGGACGAGAGCCGCAACGCCACCGGCTCCTTCAAGGACCGGCTGGCGGCCGCGGCGGTGTCGGCGGCGCGCCAGCTCGGCCGGCGGGTGGTCGTGGGGTCGTCCTCGGGCAACGCCGGGGCGGCGGTGGCCGCGATGGCCGCCCGGGCCGGCTTGCCGTGTGTGATGTTCACGACGCAGAAGTTCCCGCTCGCGATGAAGACGCAGATGGCGATCTACGGCACCTACCTGCTGGCCGCGCCGACGGTGCAGGACCGGTGGAGTCTCATGGAAGCCGGCGTGGATGAGCTCGGCTGGTTCCCGGTGACCGTGTACGGTTCCCCGTTCTTCGGCAGCAACTGCTACGGCATCGAGGGCTACAAGACCATCGGCTACGAGATCGTCGACCAGTTGGGCGTTGCGCCCGACCACGTCGTGTTCCCGGTCGGTGCCGGCGACGCGTTCTCCGGCGCCTTCAAGGCGATGGCCGAGTACCAGCGGGCCGGCGTCATCGACCGGGTGCCGGTGATGCACGCCGCCGAGGTCTACGGCCCACTGGAGCAGGCCCTGGCGGGCGGCGCCGACGTCGTGGAGGCGGTCGACGTGCCCGCGCCGACGGTGGCCGTGTCGGTCGGGTCGAACCTGTCGACCTTCCAGGCCCTCGACGTCCTGCGTCGCACCGGCGGCTCGGCGCGCACCGCGTCGAACGAGGAAATGCTGCGGGCGCAGCGCGATCTCGGCGCCCTCGAGGGCATCTGGGTGGAGACCTCGTCGGCGCTGTCGGTCGCGGCGCTGCCCCACCTGGTCGCCGCGGGCGCCGTCGACCCCGAGTCGGTCGTCGTCGCCGTGCTCACCTCCGACGGACTCAAGGATCCGCAGACCACTGCGGCCGCGCTGCCGCCGATCCCCGAGTGCTCGGCCGAGTTCGGCTCAGCGCTGCGTGTCCTCTCGGACACCTACGCCTTCACAGCAAAGGATTTCGCCGTCCCGGCGTGACGCCGGGGCGAATGGAAGGGGAAGCATGTCCATCAACGTGGCTCGGGCCAGAGCTCTGATGAAGGCCGCAGGAGTCGACGGCATCGTGTCCGCGACCCTCGAGAACAACTTCTACCTGTCGGGTGTGTGGGACGACGGGCAGGAACTGTTCCCCCTCGACTCCGAGTTCTACACGGTCGCGACCGCCGACGCCCCAGAAGCGGGGATCGTGGTCTGCTCGATCGGCGCTGCCGACCTCACCCTGGGCGGCTACCCGACACTGCGCGACGTGGTGACCTTCGGCACCTTCTTCCGGGACTTCGTCGACGGTGTCGCGCTGAACGCGGACGAGGAGCGGGTCAAGACCATCACCGTCGCCCACCAGGTGGGCCGCGCCTCGGTCGACGCACTCGCCGAGGCGATCACCCGGCTCGGCCTTGCCGAGGGGGTGGTCGCCGTCGACGAACGTGGGCCCAACCGCGGCCTGTTCGAAGCGCTGGCGGAGAAGTTCCCCCGCGCGCGGTTCCGGCCGGCGTCGGTGCTGCTGCGCAGCATCCGGGCCGTCAAGATGCCCGACGAGGTGGAGCGCATCACGGAAGCGCTGCGCATCACGGAGAGCGGCCTGCGCGCGGCCTTCGCGGAGTTCGCCGAGGGCGTCAGCGAGAAGGCGGTGCAGAACGCCTTCGAGCGCACGGTGGCCGCCGAGGGTGGCCGCACCGGATTCTGCCTGGTCCGGTTCGGCAAGGGTCTTGCGCTCGGGCAGGTGCCGGCGTCCGAGGACATCAAGCTTTCCGCGAACGACTTCGCGTTCTTCGACGTCGGCATCAAGTACCGCGGATACCGCTCCGATATCGGCCGGCTGGTCTCCTTCGGTGAGCCCTCCGACGAACTGCGGTTCCTCTTCGACGCCTCGAAAGCCGGCCAGCAGGTGGCCATCGACATGATCCGCCCAGGCGTGGTCGCGCGTGACGTCTTCGACGCCGCGGTGCAGGCGGTGCGGGACGCGGGCATCCCGAGCTACAAGCGCCAGCACGTCGGGCACGGCATCGGTATCGAGTACTACGACCTGCCGGTGCTCTCGCCCAACGCGGATACCGTGATCGAGCCGGGTATGGTCTTCGAGGTCGAGACGCCCTATTACCGGCTCGGCGTCGGTGGCGCGTTCATCGAGGACACCGTGGTCGTGACGGAGGACGGTCCGTCGATCATCACCACGCTCAGCCGCGACCTGACCGTCCTGTAGAGCCCGGCGTCCAGCGAGGAGTCCGGATGAAGTTCGGCATCAGTATCCCCACCTGCGTCGAGGGAATGGCGTACCCGATCCGGTTCGCCGACCACGCCGAGGTGATCGCGCTGGGCGTCGAGGCCGAGGAGCTCGGCTACCACTCGGTGCTTGTCAACGACCATTTCAGCACGATGCCGTACGTGCGCGCGCAGTTCGCCGAGCCGCCGCGGTTCTACGAGCCGCTGGTCACCCTCGGCTTCCTCGCTGCCCGCACCGATCGGATCCGGATGATGACCGGCGTCGTGGTCATGCCGATGCGCGAGCCGGTGCTGCTGGCCAAGCAGGCGGCCACGATCGACCAGCTGAGCAACGGCCGGCTGACGCTGGGCATCGGTGTCGGGGCCTATCGGGCGGAGTTCGAGTCGGTGCATCCCGAACTCGCCGGAGCGGCGCGCGGCGAGCTCGTGGCGGAGGGCATCGAGGCGCTGTCGCGGCTGTTCTCCCAGCGCGTTGCCGAGTTCTCGGGAACCCACTACCAGTTCACCGACGTGGAGATGTACCCGAAGCCGGTGCAGGATCCGTTCCCGATGTTCTCGTGCGGCAACGCCGAGGGCCCATCCGGCGGGCGGCCAGCTGGTGCGCCGGATGGATGCCCGCCGGCATGCCGACCGACCGGCTGGCCAGCGGTGTGCGGCGCCTGCACGCCTACGCCGCCGAGGCGGGCCGGGACGGCGCCGCGATCGAGGTGGCTCCGCAGCTGGTGCTCTGCGTCGACCGGGACCCCGAGCGGGCGGTGGAGCGTTTCACCGCGTCGCAGGCGTACGAACACCTGGTGAGCTTGCGCAAGTCCACGCTCAAGGGCATCGAGCTGGGCAGCTACACCTCACAGAACCTGATCGGGACGCCGGAGCAGATCATCGAGCGGGTCAACCGGCTCGCGGAGGCCGGCGCGACGCAGCTGGCCGGCATGATTGTGGTGGCCAACACGACCGACGAGATGCGCGAGCAGATGCGGATCTTCGCGGCGGAGGTCCTGCCGGCGTTCGCCGAGGAGAGCGCATGAGGGTCGGATCGTCCGGCGTCATGTTGCGCTCAGCGCTATCGTGTTGCGTTTCGCGCGACTATGCTACGGGTACTGGAGACGGGAGTAAGCTGTGGCCCTGCTAACCCTTGACCGCACCGCTGTCGTCATCGTCGACATGCAGAACGGCTTCTGTCACCCGGAAGGGTCGTTCGGCCGGGCCGGTGCCGACGTCTCCGGCTGCGGCGCCGCCACGCCGGGCTGCGGCGAGCTCGTCGAGATCGGGCGTGCCGCCGGGCTGCCGGTGGTCTGGACGCGGGCGATTCACCACAACGACCTCTCCGACTGGCGGATGCTCACCGAGGTGCCGATGTACGCCGGCCTGATCGGCATCGGCAGCTGCGTCGAGGGCACCTGGGACGCCGAGTTCGTCGACGGGCTCGCCCCGGCCGACGGCGAGCTCGTGGTGAGCAAGTCCCGGTTCAGCCCGTTCGTGGAGACCGACATCGCCGACCGGCTGCGCGCGCTCGGCGTGGAGAACCTGCTCGTCGGTGGCGTGGGCACCAGCGCCTGCGTGGAGAGCACCGTGCGCGACGCGAGCCAGCGGGACTTCCGCACGTACGTGGTGGCGGAGGCCACCGGGGACATCTCCGCGGCGGCGCACGAGCACTCGCTGCACGTCATGGGATCGCTGTTCGGCTGGACGGTCTCCCTCGACGCCGTGCGCGCCGCGGCCCGCGCCGCCGGGTGACGCTCAGGTCTCCGCCTCGCCGCCCGACGCCTGGATCATCCGCTCGATGCGGCGCACGCAGTCCTGCAACTGACGGGGGAGGATCTCGGCCAGGCCCGCGGTCTCCGGCGCGGTGAGGTAGTCGACCGACAGCGACAGGACCGGCGCACCGTCGCGGTCGCAGAGCGCCACGGCAACCGTGTTCACGCCGGGGGTGTACCGCCCCTCGCTCTCGCCGTACTCACGGCTGCGGATCGCGGCGAGCTCGGCCTTGAGCTCGTCGAGGGGGGCGAACGGCCGGACCGAGCCGCGGGCCTGCCGGCGCCGCGCGACGACCTGGTCGGCCTTGACCGGCGGCAGGAAGGCCAGCAGCGTGCGGCCGGTCGTGGTCTGCTCCGCGATCAGCCGGCTGCCCGGATCCATGTACAGGTTGATCGGGCCGGGCCCGCGGATCGTGGAGACGACCACGACGTCGCCGCCGTCAAGCTGGGCCAGGTACGCCGTCGCGTACGGATGCCCGGCGATCATCCGGGTGAGCTCCTTCTCGGCCACGTCCTTCAGCATCTGGCCGGCGAGGTAACGCTGGCCGAGCTCCCAGATCCGCAGGCCGACCCGGTATCGCCGGGAGACCGGGTCCTGCTCCAGGAACCGGCGGGCGACGAGGGTGGACAGGATGCGGTGGGTGACACTCTTGTCCAAGGCGAGCTGCCGGGACAGCTCCAGCACGCCGATCTGGTTGTCCTCGCCGAGGAACGCCTCGAGCACACGCAGCGCTCTGTCCACTGTGGAGTTCCGCGGGTCGTACGGCGGATCGGGGGGCAGCGCCGGTTGTCGTGACGCATCGCGGGCCGCCGCGGCCCGCGGGCCGACAGGCGAACGCCTCGCCATCGCCGCGCTCCCATCCGGTGGTTGAAGCAGGTGCCGATTCACGCCACGGCTGTCCCTCGCGGCGTCAGCGCAGACACTACATCCCGCCGGATCCGCCGGACGGACGCAGCCGTCGAGCTGCCCGCGGGTGCGAACAGGACGAAACGACAGCGATCTTCAGGCATGCCCAGCAGGCTACACCAGAAAAGACACTGTTGCGTTAGGCGATATGCGAGCTCTCGATGAGGTTTGGGCCTCGCCCAGCCTCGCCGGTCGGCGGCCGCGTGTAACCGCATGGTAAAACCTCGGCCCCGACGGGTCTCCCTCTACCTCTCAGCGCAATAGGATACCGCTGAACGCAACAGCTCCCGCGTGGAGCGGTGCCAGCACCCCCCATTGCCCTGAGAAAGGCCCCTCCCGTGAGAAAACTCAACGTTCTGGCCGCGGCGGGCCTCGCGCTCGCGGCCGCGACCACCGCCGCATGTTCCGGGAACTCCGGCGGCGGCGGTTCGGCCGCGCAGCCCAAGTACGCCAACGGCGGCAAGTTCACCTTCGCGGTCGCCGGCGACCCCGGCACGCTCAACCCGCTCAACAACACCGCGACGACCGCGAACTGGTTATTCCGCTTCCTCTACCAGCCACTCGTGACCCGCGCGACCGACGGTGCGCCGGCCGCCGGCCTCGCCACCAAGTGGGACTTCGACGGGACCAAGGCGGTGTTCACCATCGACGACAAGGCGACCTGCTCGGACGGCAGCAAGATCACGCCGAGCGTCATCGCCAAGAACTTCGCCTGGGTCAAGGACCCGGCCAACGTCTCGACGGTGATCGGCGCCGTCCTGCCCGACCGCAACTTCACCTACAGCGCCGACGACACCGCCGGCACCTTCACGCTCACCCTCGCCGGGCCGTTCAGCAATCTGTTGCCGTCGCTGTCGTTCATGTCCATCGCGTGCGGCTCCGGCGCCGACAACCCCAAGGGCCTGACCGCGGCGAGCAGCGGCTCCGGTCCGTTCACGCTCAAGACGGCAACGCCGAACAGCGAGTACGTGTTGACCAAGCGTCCCGGGTACCCCGGCAGCGGCCAGCCGGGCGTGCCGGACGAGGTCGTGATGAAGATCGTCGACAACGAGTCCACCGCCGCGAACCTGCTGCTGTCGGGCGCGATCAACGCCGCAGTCGTCAACGGCCAGGACCGGCCCCGCCTCACCGGGGCCGGCGCGACCGAGAAGACCTACGTGAGCGGCGGCGTCGTGATGTCGTTCAACGAGACGGAGGGCCGGGTCACCGCCGACAAGGCCGTGCGCGTCGCGCTCACGCAGGCGCTCAACCGCGACGACGCCGCACGGGCCGTCACGCAGGGGCTGCTGCCGAAGGCGGGCACGAGCGTGTCGGCCGCGCAGCCGCAGATCTGCGACGACTCCGCCGCGGCGTCCGCGATCCCGGCGTACGACGTGCAGGCGGCGCAGTCGACGCTGCAGTCCGGCGGCTGGACCAAGGGCTCCGACGGCATCATGACCAAGGGCGGCACCCAGCTGGCGTTCCGCCTCGGCTACAGCACGGCGACACCAGGCGCCGCCGCCGCCGCGGAACTCATGGCCGACGCCTTCCAGAAGGCCGGCGCGAAGGTGACGATCTCTCCGCACGCGCAGGCCGACTACACCCAGCGCGTGTTCACCACCGGCGACTACGACGTGATGCTGGAGCAGTTCAGCAACCCCTTCCCGTCGACGCTGACCGGGCTGCTGGCGGGTCCGTTCCCGCCCAACGGCACGAACGCGGGCCACGTGATCAACAAGACGTACGCCGACGCGATCGTCGCGGCGCGCGTCGCGACGACCACCAGCGCGGCCTGCACGAGCTGGACCGCCGCGTCGAAGGCGCTGTTCGACAACGCCGACATGATCCCGATCGCGAACTGGCCGACCAACTGGGTGGTCAAGGGCGCCGTGATGGACACGCTCGGCGGTCGCCCCATCGCGGACAGCATCCGGATGCTGGAGCCGTGATGACGGCGGCTCCCCAAGGCGCGGCGGCGACGGGTACGGCGGAGACCGCGCAAGCGGCCTCCGCCGGCCCGCGCCGGCGGTGGAGCCCGGAACGCCCGGAAGGACGCCGAACGGCCGCGACTGCCGTGCCGGGCTGGCTGCGCACACTCGCCTGGAAGCTGCTGCGCCTGGTCGGCTCGGTCGCCGCGGTGCTCACGCTGACCTTCTTCATGGTGCAGCTGATCCCGGGCGATCCGATCCGCCTCGCCCTGGGACCCGACGCGCCGCCGAGCCTGGTGGCCGAACGCCGCCACCAGCTCGGCCTCGACCAGCCGCTCGTCAACCAGTACCTCGGCTACTGGGGCCGGATGCTCACCGGCCGGTTCGGCGAGTCGCTGCTGAGCCAGCAGCCGGTCGGCCAGCTCATACAGGCCCGCATCGCCAACACGGCGACCATCGTCGGCCTGTCGTTGCTGGCCACCGCGCTCATCTCGATCCTCGGCGGGCTGCTCGTCGGCATCGCGACGCACCGCGGCCGCCGGCCGAGGCTCCGCTTCGGTTTCACGCTCACCACCGGTGTCGCCGCGGCCCTGCCCGACTTCCTGGTGGCGGTCGGGCTCGTGTTCGTGTTCGCGGTGACCCTGAAGATCTTCCCGGTGGCCGGCGCGTCGACACCGGCGTCGTTCGTGCTGCCCACGGTGGCCGTCACGCTAGGCTCCGCGGCGACCATGATGCGGGTCGTGCGGTCCTCGACCGGCACGGTGCTGGACCAGGACTACCTGCTCGTGGCCCGGGCGAAGCGGCTGACCAGCGCGCGCGTGTACCTTCGCCACGCCTTGCCGAACCTGCTCACCGCGGCGCTCACCCTCGGCGGCCTGCAGCTGGGCACGGTGGTGACCGGCACCATCGTCGTGGAGAACGTGTTCGCCATCCCGGGCCTCGGCAACGCGCTCGTCCAGGCGCTCATCACCCGTGACTACCCGGTCGTACAGGCGATCATGGTGATCTTCGCCGGCGCCGTGCTGGTGCTCAATCTGCTCATCGACGTCGCCCTCGGCGTGTTCGATCCCCGTTCCGTGCGGCAGAGGGGCTGACCATGCGCCGGCATATCCGCACCGTCTTCTCCACCGTTGCCGGCTCCGCCGCGACCGTCCTGCTGCTCGCCCTGGTGGTGCTCGCGATCGTGGCTCCGATGCTCTGGAGCCGGCCGGCCGCGGCCATCCACATCGCCGAGGCGTGGCAGCCACCCAGCGGCGCGCACTGGCTCGGCACCGACGAACTCGGCCGCGACGTGTTCGCCCGGACCCTGGTCGCCACCCGGCTCTCACTCGTCTGCGCGGTCGTGGCGAGCGGGATCGCGATCGTGATCGGCATCCCGATCGGGCTGCTGGCATCGGCCTTCGGCCCCCGGCTGACCGGCGGCTTCCAGTCGGTGGTGAACGTCGCCATCGCGTTCCCGGCGCTGCTCACCGCCATGTTCGTCGGCACCGTCATCGGGATCGGCGTGCCCGGGGCGGTGCTCGGCGTCGGGATCGCCCTGGCGCCGGTCTTCGCCCGGCTCACCCAGACCCTCACCGCGTCGGTCGCGTCGCTGGACTATGTCGCCGCGGCCCGGACCATGGGGGTGCCGCTGCGCCGGGTGGTGAGCCGGCACATCCTGGCCAACGTCGCCGAGCCGCTCGTGATCAGCGCGACCACCTCGGTCGGCACGTCGTTGCTGGGCATTTCGGCGCTCAGCTTTCTCGGGCTCGGTGCCCGGCCGCCGCAGTACGACTGGGGCGGGCTGCTCAGCACCGGCCTGCGCAGCATCTACACCAGCCCGCTGGCCGCGATCGGGCCGGGTGCGCTGATCGCCTTGACCGGCATCGTGTTCAGCCTGCTCGGCGAGGTCATCGCCGGTTCGTTCGGCGACAACCAGTCCAACCGGCGGGTGGGCAGGGTAGCCCGGACGATGGCCGCCGCCGCGCGCGGGCGCCCGATGGCCGCCGGGACGCGGGCACCGGACGCCCTGCTCGAGGTCGAGAACCTGCGGGTCAGCTTCCCGGCCGAATCGGGCGAGCTGCCCGCGGTGCGCGGCGTCTCGCTGCGGCTGGCGCCGGGCGAGCGGGTCGGCATCGTCGGGGAGTCCGGATCCGGCAAGAGCGTGAGCGCGATGGCGATCGCCCAGCTGGTCGAGCATCCTGCCGTCGCGACCGCCGATCGGCTGCGGTTCCTCGGCAACGAGCTGTCCACCATGGACCCGCAATCCCGGCGTCGCTTCCTCGGTACCAATCTCGCGATGGTCTTCCAGAACCCGATGAGCAGCCTGAACCCGGCGATGCGGATCGGCGCCCAGCTGACCGAGGCGGCGCGCGCACACTCCCGCCTGTCCCGGGCGCAGGCCCGGGCCCGCGCCGCCGACCGGCTGGCCGAGGTCGGGATCGCGGATGCCGGCCGCCGGCTGCGCCAGTATCCGCACCAGTTCTCGGGCGGCATGCGGCAGCGGGCGATGATCGCGATGGGTCTCATGGAGACACCCCGCCTGATCATTGCCGACGAGCCGACCACGGCCCTGGACGTGACCGTGCAGCGCCAGATCCTCGACCTCCTGCTCGACATCAACCGGACGGCCGGGACGGCGATCCTGCTGATCTCCCACGACATCTCGGTCATCGCGAACGTGTGCGAGCGGGTGGTCGTCATGTACGCCGGCAAGATCGTCGAGGATCTCCCGACGGGCAGCCTGCTCCAGTCGGCGGCCCACCCGTACACCCGCGCACTCATCGCCTCGGTGCCCGACATGGCCACCGACCGGTCGGCCGACCTCGCGACGGTCCGCGGCCGCCCGCCCGCCCTGGACGACCTCCCGGCCGGCTGCCCCTTCACGGGCCGGTGCCCGGTGGCGACCGCGCGGTGCGCGGCGGAGATGCCGCCACTCGCCCCGCTGTCCGGCGATCACCTCGCCGCCTGCTGGCACCCGCAGGCAGACACCACCCTCGCCGACACGCGGGCGGGCGCGGCATGAGCGGGGATCTTGCGGTGCGCGGGCTCACCGTGCGGTACAGCGGGCGGACCGTGGTGGACAAGGTGAACCTCGACGTGGCCGAAGGACGGGTGCTGGGCCTGGTCGGCGAGTCGGGCTCCGGCAAGTCCACGATCGCCCGTGCGGTGCTCGGCCTGGCACCGGTACACACCGGAACGATCACGGTCGGCGGCACGGAGCTGCGCCGGCTGAACGCCCGGGAGCGGGCGCGCCGCGTGCAGATGGTCTTCCAGGACCCCTTCGGCTCCCTCAACCCGCGGATGTCGGTCGGCAGCATCGTGGGCGAGGGCCTGGAGGCACGCGCGGCACTGCGGCCCGCCGAACGGGGCGCCGAGGTCACCCGGCTGCTCGAGCTGGTGTCGCTGTCGCCGGAGATGGAGCAGCGCCTGCCGCGCCGGCTGTCCGGAGGGCAGCGCCAGCGGGTCGCGATCGCACGGGCGCTCGCCGCGAGGCCGGCGGTGCTCATCGCCGACGAGATCACCTCGGCGCTCGACGTCTCGGTGCAGGCCCAGGTGCTCAACGTGCTGCGCGGGGTCCTCGCGAGCGAGCGGCTCTCGATGCTGTTCATCTCGCACAACCTCGCAGTGGTGCGCTACATCAGCGACGACATCGCCGTCATGCGCGACGGCGTCATCGTGGAGACCGGACCCGCCGACGAGGTGCTGGCCGCACCGAAGCACGAGTACACCCGGGAGCTGCTGCGTGCGGTCCCGCAGCTACACGCCGGCGCCGCAGCGCCCGATCGCTCGCGAACGGCGACGAGACTGAATTCCACGCCCGATGAGCTAGGAATCCATAAACATCGATGAGCAGGCCGACGATATGCTGACCGAATGACGACGATCACTGAGTCGTGGAACGCAATAGACACTTGGCTGCGCAGCCATGCCCCTACCACCGCCACGATGCTCGTACCTCCGGCGGAGCCGGAGCTGATCGCCGCCGCCGAAACGACGCTCGGCCTGACCTTTCACCCAGAGCTCGTGGAATCGCTACGCCAGCACAACGGCGTTCAGGACTCGGCCAACGTCCTGCCGATGGGCGTACCGCTGTCCCTCCACGAAATCATCGAGCACCGACAGATGCTGACGGAGACGGCCATCGACGTCGGCGGCCTTGTCCCACGCGGGGACGACACTGAACCGTGGTGGCATGAGCTGTGGCTGCCCTTCGCTCACGAAGACGGCGACTATCAGGTCATCGACCTGCGACCGGGGCCCGGCTACGGACGGCTGGGCTCCAAGCGAAACACGGAGGCCGGGAAGTTCGAGAACAGCGGCGATCCCCACGAGCCCCAATATGCGCTCGTGGCGTGGCCCACGCTGAGTGCGTATCTCGCCGAGGTGGCTGACGTCCTGCATCACGGCGGTCGCGTCGCAGGCTGGCGACCTCTTACCGAAGATAGCGAGATGTGGTGGGAGTGACATCGAGGTACAGCACCTCAAGGCAATGATCATCACACCGGCGGACGCCGTTCAACCTCCGTGCGGATGATCGGGGATGCGAAGCGGATGAGGCTGTTGTCGAGGTCCGGGGCTGACGCCGTCTTGGGCGGGCGGCCAGGCCCTTGGCCAAGGCGGGCGCCGCCGAGGTGACCGCCAACGACATCGACCGTTATGCGCTGGCGGCCGTCGCCATGACAACCGCCGGCCTGGGCGCCGCGGAGGACGCCGAGCTCACCGAGGTCAGGGTGTACGGCCTGGCCGAGGAGCGCCCGGCCGTGTTCAGACCCGCAGGACCCGCCGGTCCGCGGGCAGGCCCAGGTCATCCATGAGCGGGGTCAGCAGTTGCGAGCACAGGTATTCGAAGTGCTCTCGATTCTCGGCCGGGTCGTCGCCGGGCGCCAGCCAGGTGAGGATCGCGTCGGTGTACGGGTACTCGCGCAGGTGCGGCAGCAGTTGCTCGCGCACCGACTCCGGGCTGCCCGCTACGGTGCGCTTGCTGCTCTCCTCCTCGCGCGAGATCTTCACCTCGACCGAGGACGGCACCCAGGTCGTGGCGCCCGAGTACCAGTCGAACATCGTCGCCATACGGTCGAGGCGCTTGTGCGCCCGGTCGGCGTCGTCGTCGACCGAGATGAACTTCGACAACGCCCAGTACCGCGGGGCCGGCCGGTTGCGCTTGGCCAGCTCGTCGCGGTAGGCGTCGTTGATCCGCCGGTAGCTGTCGTGGCTCATCACCCACGACACGTTGAGCCCGTCGGCGATCCGGGCCGCGCGGCGCGCGCCCGCGGGTCCCTGCGCCCCGATCACGACCGGCGGATGCGGCCGCTGGATCGGCAGCGTCCCGAGCCGGCCGCGCACCGTCGTGTAGTGCCCGGCCACGTCGACCGGCTCGCCCGACCACAGCGCCCGGCACAGCTCGATCGACTCCTCGAACCGCGAGACCCGCTCCTGGACCGTGGCGCCGACCGCCTGGAACTCGGCCTCCCGCCAGCCCAGGCCGGCGACCAGGGTGAACCGGCCGCCGGTGAGCTGGTCGATCGTGACGACCTTCTCCGCGACGTCCAGCGGCGAGAACAGCGGCAGCTGGATGAACCCGCTGTTGACGTGCATACCCGGGCGGTTGCCGGCGACGTAGCCCATGACGAGCCACGGGTCGGCGAAGTGCTGCGGGTGCGACATCCAGTGGTGCCCGGAGCCGTAGAAGGTCGGCTCGACGACGCCGTACCTCGCCCAGATCCCGGCCAGCACGTCCCGGTTGGCCAGCTGGCGGTTGACGACGTCGGCGAAGGTCGCCTGCCCGTCGGTGAGCACACCGAGCTGGGCCTGCGGGTTGAGCATGCGCAGCGTGAATTTCATCGGATCTCCTTAGGCGAGCATGCCGCCGTCGACGGGGATGGCGACGCCGGTGACGAACGCCGAGTCGTCGCAGGCGAGGAACAGCGCCGTCGCCGCGACGTCCGCGGGCCGTCCGGCCCGCCGCAACGGGATCGCCTGGGCCCGCGCGGCGAGCTGCCGAGCGTAGTCGTCGTCGCCCAGCCCTACCCGGGCCGGGTCGGTGAAGACCCGCAGCATCGGGGTGTCGGTCGGCCCGGGGCAGATCGCGTTGGACCGGATGCCGAACGGCCCGAGCTGCTTGGCCAGGGAGCGCATGAGGATCTGCGTGCCGCCCTTGGTCATGCCGTACAGCGGGCTGCTCGGCGACGCGACCAGGCCGGAGGTCGACGAGGTGAAGATGACCGAGGCCGACCCGGCCGCCTTGAGCAGCGGCAGCAGGTAGGAGGTCGCGAAGAAGGCGCTCTTGAGGTTGACCCCCACCGCCCGGTCGAACTGCTCCTCGGTCACGTCGAGCCCCGGCGCGCAGGGGATGCCGGCGTGGTTGAACAGCACGTCAAGGCGGTCGAACCGCTCGGCGACGAAGTCGGCCATGCGCCGCAGCGCGGCCACGTCGGACACGTCGGCGGCGAAGGGCAGCGCCGATCCGCCCGCGTCCTCGATGCCCTTGGCCACCGCGCTCGCGGCCGCCTCGTCGATGTCGGCGACGATGACCGTCGCTCCCTCGGCGGCGAAGAGCTCGGCCGAGGCGCGGCCCATGCCCGAGCCGGCGGCGGTGATGAGGGCGATCTTCCCGGCGATCCGTCCCGCGCTCATGCGATGCCTACCGTCTTGGTACGCAGGAACTCCAGCAGGCCCTCCCGGCCGCCCTCGCTGCCGATGCCCGAGCGCCGGAACCCGCCGAACGGGGCGCCGGGGTTGCGGCGGTTCGCGTCGTTGACGTAGACGGTGCCGCTCTTGACCTGGGCGCAGACGCGGTGCGCGGTGCGCAGGTCGCGGGTGTGCACGTAGTTGGCCAGCCCGAACGGGGTCGCGTTGACCTGCTCGATCATCGTCGCCTCGTCGGTGAAGCGGATCATGCCGAAGACCGGGCCGAAGATCTCGTCCTGGCCGAGCGGGCTGCCCGGCTCGACGTCCTCGAAGATGGTGGGCTCGACGAAGTACCCGTCGGCGAAGCGGGCCTCGACCGACGGCTTGCCGCCGCCGAGGGCCAGCGTCCCGTAGCCCGAGTCCCGCGCGTTCTCGATGAACGACAGGACCCGCTGCTGAGCGGCCGAGGTGATCAGCGGGCCCATCGTCGTGTGCTCGTCCTCGGGGTCGCCGACCCGCACCGCCGCGATCTTCGGCAGCAGCCGGTCGCGGAACGCGGTGTACACCGCGTCGTGGACGAACAGCCGCGACCCGAACTTGCACGACTGCCCGGCGTTGGACATCTCCTTCGACACCAGCGTGGCGGCCAGGTCGAGGTCGGCGTCGGGGAAGACCATGTACGCCGACTTGCCGCCCAGCTCGAAGCAGAACGGCTTGATCAGCGCCGCGCCCGAGCGCATCATCGCCGCGGCGGTCCGCAGGCCGCCGGTGAACGAGATCTTCTCGACATCGCGGTGGGTGGTGATGTACTCCCCCGCCTCGGCGCCGCCGGAGACGATGTTGACCACGCCGGCCGGGATGCCCGCTTCGAGGCAAGCCTTGCCGAACAGGGTCGGCGTGAACGGCGTCAGCTCCGAGGGTTTGACCACGACGGTGTTGCCGGCGGCGAGCGCGGCGGGAATCTTCATGCACAGCGACAGCAGCGGCGAGTTCCAGGTGATGATGATGCCGACGACGCCGTACGGCTCGCGCCGGACGTACTCGATCGTCCCGTCGTCGCTGCTGGCCGTGATGTCGCCGTGGACCTTGTCGGCGTACCCGGCGTAGGTCCGGATCCATTCGCAGGACAGCCGCAGCCGCCAGATGAAGCCCTGTCGCGGGATGCCGGTCTCGGCACTGGAGATCGACTCGAACCGGTCCCCCCACCGCTCGATGACGTCGGCCAGCCGGCGCAGGCGTTCGCGCCGCTCGACCGGGCCGAGCGCCTCCCACACCGGCAGCGCGGCCTTGGCAGCGGCGATCGCGGCCTCCACCTGGTCGGTGCCGGCCATCGCGGCCTGGCCGTTCACCTCACCGGTGGCGGCGTAGTAATGCGGGAGCGGATCGGCCGATCCCGCGGCCAGAACCTGGTCTCCGATGATCAGTTCGCTGACGAGCTCGTGCGATGCGGTCGCAGCAGACACGTCATCACTCCTTCGAGGGGTTGAGCGGAAGCGGAGTGCGGCAGAGCACGGGCCGCCGGCCGGCAACGCCGGCGGCGGCGGTGAGGACGGCGCCGTCGATGTCCGAGATCGGTTCGCCCGCGTCCTCCAGGTGGGCGAACGCCGTGGTGACCACGAGCGTGGCCAGGCCCGGACCCGCGAAGCCGCATGAGGTGGGGTACCGCACCGGTGTCGGGACGACGTCGAGCAGGCGGCCGTCCGGGGCGTAGTGGTGCAGGCGGGCGCCGCCGTAGAGCGCCACCCAGAGGTTGCCCGCTTCGTCGACGGTCATCCCGTCGGGCATGCCGTCGTCGGGATCCACCTCGGCCAGCACGCGGCGGCTGGCGACCGTGCCGGCCCCGGGGTCGAAGTCCATCGCGTAGACCTGCTGGCGGCGGCTGTCGACGAAGTACATCACCGACCCGTCCGGGCTCCAGTCCAGCCCGTTGCCCAGGGTGACCCCGGTGAGCAGGGGCCGGGCCACCAGGTCGTCGTCGAGGCGGTACAGGCCGCACAGCCCGGGCCGTTCGGCGCGGTCGAGCGAGTCGAAGTAGAGCCGCCCGTCCGGGCCGACCTTGCCATCGTTGACGCTGGTCTGCGGGGTGTCCGGCTCGATCACCACGACGGGCGGCCCGACCGGCCCAGACTCCGGCACCCGGCACAGGCCCTTCTGCACCGAGGTGATCGCCGAGCCGTCGGCGCACGGCACGACGAGCGTGCTGCGTTCGGACAGCTTGTGGGTGGCGACCGGTCCGCCGGGCCAGACCTGGCGGTGGAAGCTGCCGCGGTGGATGTCCATCCACCACAGCTCACCGCTCGACTCGACCCAGACCGGCCCCTCGCCGAGCCGGCAGCGCATCGCGTTCAGCACGTTGAAATCGACCATCAGGACCTCCCCTCCCGCGCCGGGACACCGATGAGGAACTCGTCGAGGGCGGCCGCCAGCGCCGCCGGGTTGTCGCCCTGCACGGTGTGCCCCGCGTCGGGCACCACGACCAGCCGGGCGTCGGGCAGCGCCGCCGCGAGCCGCTCCGCCTCGGACTGCGGGAAGACGTGGCTCTCCCCGCCCCGCACCACCAGGACGGGCAGGTTCAGCGTCGGGATCGCCGGCCACAGCATCTCGCCCTGCCGGTGGCGCACGTCGAGGTCGCCGTAGCGGCGCGGGTCCCACTTCCACGCCCAGCTGCGGTCCTCGCGCTCGACCATGTTGCGCGACAGGCTCTCCACCAGCGCCTCGCGCGACCGGTACGGGTTGAACCGGATGGCCGCCTCGACGGCGGCGTCGAAGCTCGGGTAGCTGTGGGTGCGGGTGAACGTGCGAATACCGGCACCGCCGCTGCGCGACACCGACGGGCCGACGTCCACCAGCGTCAGGCTCCTGAACGGCAGGCCGTCCACGGCGGCGGCCAGGGCGACGTGACCGCCCAGCGACATGCCGACCACCGAGCAGCCGTCGATGCCCAGCTCCGCGGTCAGCGCGCGCACGTCGCGGACGTAGTCGGGCAGCAGGTAGTGGCCGTCCGGGGCCCAGGCGCTGTCGCCGTGCCCGCGCAGATCCGGGGCGATGCAGCGGTACCGCCCGCCGAGATGCCCGAACAGGGGGACCCACGTGTAGGCGGTGAGGCCCCCGCCGTGCAGGAAGAGCACCGGTTCGGCGTCCTCGGGACCACAGGAGACGTAGTGCAGCCGGAGGCCGTCGGCGTCGAGGTGGCCGCTGCGCATGATCGGCTGCGTCATCGAGCCGCCCCGGCGATGACTCCGGCCGCGCCGAGGCGGCCGATCTCGGCGGCGGTGAGGCCGAGGCGCTCGGCGAGCACCGCCTCGGTGTCCTCGCCGAGCCGATGGGCGGTCGGGACCGGGGGCGGGTCGTGCCGGTCCGAGCGCAACGGCGTGCCGGTCGCGTGCACCCGGCCCACGTCGGGCTGGTCGACCACGGCCACGACAGGATTGGCGGCCCACTCCACCGCCTCGGCCTCGACGATCTCCCGGAACGTGCGGTACCGCGAACAGACGACGCCGGCGGCCGCGAGCTCCGCGACGACGGCGGCGGTGCTGCGGGCCCCGAACCACGGTGCCAGGACGGCGGCGATCTCGTCGGTGCGCCGGAAGCGCTCCCCGTCGGCGGCGAACGTGACGCCGTGCTCGGCGGCCAGCCGTTCGATCTCCCCTGCGGCGCCGGTGACCTCGACCAGCTTCCACCACTGGCGCTCGGAGAGCACCACGACCATCACGCGGCCGTCTCCAGTCTCGAAGTCGTTGCCGAAGCCGCCGTAGTAGCGGTTGCCGTACCGCGCCCGCTCCGTCCGGTTGACCTCGGCCTCGGCGAACATGCCCAGCACGCTCGCGGAGGTCAGCGCGACGTCCCACAGCGAGATCGAGACGCACTCGCCGGCACCGGTGAGCCGGCGCTGCCGCTCGGCGGCGATCACGGCCAGCGCCGCGTTCGCCCCGGTCAGCAGGTCCCACGCCGGGAGCACGTGGTTGACCGGGCGCGGGTCGTCGGGATGGCCGGTGACGAGGGGGTACCCCAGGGCGGCGTTGACGGTGTAGTCGACCGCGGACCCGCCGTCAGGGTGGCCCAGCACCCGGATGTGGATCAGGTCGGCCCGCCGGGCCCGCAGCCGCGCGTCGTCGAGCCAGTCCCGGCCGGCGGCGTTCGTCACCAGGATGCCGCCGTCGGGGTGCGGGTCGGCGATGAGCGCGGTCGCGAGCTCCTGCCCGGCCGCGCTGCGCAGGTCGAGGGCGACCGAGCGCTTGCCGCGGTTCAGCCCGGTCCAGTAGAGGCTGCGGCCGGACGGCGCGAGCGGCCAGCGCCCGTAGTCGGCGGCACCGCCCAGCGGGTCGATGCGGATGACGTCGGCGCCGAGCTGGCTCAGCGTCAGGCCGGCCAGCGGGGCGGCGACGAAGCTGGACAGCTCGACGACCCGCAGGCCCGAAAGCGGTGCGAACCCGGTCACAGCGCCACCCGCTCGAACACGGCGGCCAGCCCTTGCCCACCGCCGATGCACATCGTCGCCAGCAGGTAGCGGCCGTCGCGGCGCTGCAGCTCCCGCAGCCCGGTGGCCAGCATCCGGCACCCGGTGGCGCCCACCGGGTGACCGAGCGAGATCCCGGATCCGTTGACGTTGAGCCGGTCGAAGTCGGCGCGGGCGAACTTCCACTCCCTGGTGCAGCCGAGCACCTGGGCGGCGAACGCCTCGTTCAGCTCGATGAGGTCCATGTCCGACAGCGACAGGCCGGCCCGGTCGAGGGCGTGCGCGACGGCCGGCACCGGACCCAGCCCCATGACCTCGGGGCCGACGGCGCGGACGCTCCACGACACCAGGCGCGCGGCCACCCGGGCGCCGGCCCGCTCGGCGTGGTCGCGGCTCGTGACGAGGCAGACGGCGGCGCCGTCGTTCTGCCCGCTGGAATTGCCGGCGGTCACCGTCGACTTCGGGTCGAGGCCGAGCCGAACCGGCCGCAGGGCGGCCAGCTTCGACAGCGTCGTGTCGGCCCGGGGGTGCTCGTCCCGGTCGACCAGGGCGGCGCCGTTCCCGGCCGCGACGGGCACGATCTCGTCGGCGAACCGGCCGGACTCGTGCGCCGCCACCGCGCGCTGGTGCGAGGCAAGGGCGAGCTCGTCCTGTTCCTCGCGGCCGATGTCGTACATCCGCCGCACGTTTTCCGCGGTTTCGAGCATGCCGCCCTCGACCGGGTGGCTCTCGCCGCCGGGGGTCCTGCGGGCCCGGTCAAGGCGGTCCATCAGCGACACGACGGCCCCGGGGCGGCCGAACCGCAGCCCGGTCGCGTAGTACTCGACCTGGCTCATGCTCTCGGCACCACCGGCGATCACGGTCCCGGCCGCTCCGGTGCCGACCTGCATGACCGCGTTGATCACCGCCTGCAGCCCGGATCCGCAGCGGCGGTCGACCTGACAGCCGGGCGTCTCGACCGGCAGCCCGGCGTCGAGGGCGACGACGCGGCCCAGCGCGGGCGCCTCGCCGTTGGGGTAGCACTGGCCGAGCACCACGTCGTCGACGGTCGCCGGGTCGATGTCGAGCCGGTCGAGCAGCGACCGCACCACGGTGACGCCGAGCTCGCGGGCGGAGCGGTCCTTCAGCGTGCCGCCGAAGCGCCCGATCGGCGTCCGGACCGGCTCGCAGACCACCACGTCGTCAGTCAATCTGTTCATATTCCTAGTCCTCGCTCGATGAGCTGCCGAGCGATGATCGTCTTCTGGATCTCATTGGTCCCCTCGCCGATGATCATCAAGGGGGCGTCCCGGAAGTACCGCTCGACGTCGTACTCGGTGGAGTACCCGTTGCCGCCGTGCACCCGCATCGCGGCGATGGCGACCTCCATGCCCACCTCGGACGCGAACAGCTTGGCCATCCCCGCCTCCATGTCGCCGCGCTCGCCGCTGTCGATGCGGCTCGCGGCGTAGAGGATGAGCTGCCGGGCGGCCACCAGCTTGGTCGCCATCTCGGCGAGGTGGTTGCCGACCGACTGGTGCTGCCAGATGTACTTGCCGAAGGTGCGGCGGGTCCGGCTGTACTCCAGCGCCGCCTCGAAGGCCGCCTGGCCGACGCCGAGGGCGCGCGAGGCCACCTGGATCCGGCCGACCTCCAACCCCCGCATCATCTGCACGAAGCCCCGGCCCGGCTGCAGGCCGAGCACGTCCTCGTCCCGCACGAATGCATCCGTGAAGGCCAGCTCGCAGCTCTCGACGCCCTTGTACCCGAGCTTGGGCAGATCGCGGGAGATGCTGAAGCCAGGTGTCGTCGTGTCGAAGAGCACCACGCTGATCCCGGTGTGCGGCGGGTCGGCCTGCGGATCGGTCTTGCACAGCAGCGCGATCACCCGGGCGTGGCGCGAGTTGGTGATCCACGTCTTCGAGCCGTTGATGCGGTAGCCGCCGTCGACCCGGGTCGCGGTGGTGCGCATGGCCTGCAGGTCCGAGCCGCCGTCCGGCTCGGTGAGGGCCATGGCCGCCCGGTACTCGCCGGTGGCGAGGCTGGGCAGGTAGCGGTCCCGCTGCTGCGCCGTGCCGTACCGGCTGATCAGCGCGCTGACGACCGAGTGGCTGCCGACGGCGCCGGCGAGGCTCATCCAGCCGCGGGCCAACTCGGCGGTGACGAGGGCGAAGCACGACATGGAGACCGCGCCGTAGCCCCAGGGCTCGGGGACGGTCAAGCCGAACAGGCCCATCTGCTTCATCTGCTCGATGAGCGCCTCCGGGTAGGCGTTGGCGTGCTCGAGGGCCGGCGCGGCCGGGCGGACCGACTGGTCGACGAAGCGGCGGACGGCCGCGACCATGTCCCGCTCGACGTCGGTGAGGCCCGGCGGGCCGGTGGCCGCGCCCAGCGCGTCGGGAATCACATCAGCCTCCCGCCGGCCACCTCGAGCACGATCCCGGTGATGTAGGAGGAGTAGTCCGAGGCCAGGAACACGATGGCGTCCGCCACCTCCCGGGGCCGGCCGGGCCGGCCGAGCGGGATCTGGGTGAGCCGTTCCTTGAGGGCGGCCTCCGGCAGGCCGGCCGTCATCGGCGTCGCGATGAGGCCGGGCGCCACCGCGTTGACCCGGATGCCGTGCGCGGCCAGTTCCTTGGCCGCCGACTTGGTCAGCCCGACGATGCCCGCCTTGGCGGCGCTGTAGTTCGTCTGCCCGAACCCGCCGGCCTTGCCGACGATCGACGACACGTTGACGATCGAGCCGGCCGTGCCGCCGGCCCGCATGGCGGCCGCCGCGTGCTTGCACCCCAGCCAGGCGCCGCGCAGGTTGACCCGGATGACGGCGTCGAAGTCGTCCGCGGCCATCCTCAGCATGGTCTTGTCCCGCGTGATGCCGGCGTTGTTCACCATGACGTCCAGGCCGCCGAGGCGTTGCACGGTCGCGGTGACGGCGGTGGCGACCGCGTCCTCGTCGGCGACGTCGGCCACGAGGTGCTCGACCCGGTGTCCCTGCTCCGACAGCTGGTGCTCCACCGCGGCCAGCGACGCCTCGTTGACGTCGAGGAGCATCACGGCGGCGCCGTGCTCGGCGAGGTCCGCCGCGATCTCGGCGCCGATGCCCTGACCGGCGCCCGTCACCAGCGCGACCCGCCCGGTCAGGTCCGGCATCGTGGCCCCCTGGCGGCGCGTCGTATCAGCCGGGTCACCGTCAGATCACCCCCTCGGCGGCGAGGCGGTCGATCTCGGCCGGGCCCAGCCCCAGCACGTCGCCGAAGATCTCGGCGTTGTCGGCACCGCGGGCCCGGCCCGCGTGCTCCACCTGCAGCCGGTAGCCGGGCAGCTTGGGCGCGATGCCCTGCATGCGCACCGGACCGAGCTGATCGTCGCTCACCTCGATGATGTCGTCGCGTTCGGCGAAGAACTCGTCGGCGAAGATGTCGGTGATGTCGTAGATCTTCTCGAAGACCACGCCGTTCTCCTTGAGCGCCGCTTCGATCTCGGCGTAGGTCAGCTTCTCGGCCCAGGCGACGACCCGGTCGTCGCAGTTCTTGAAGAACCCTTCGAGCCGATCCCGGTCATGGCTGCCCAGCACCGGTTCGATCTCGGCGATCATGTCCGTCGCGCCGACCGTGGTCAGGATGCGCACGATCGTGGCCGGCCCGACGGCGCTGGCGGTGAACCACACGTCGTCCTTGGAGCGGTACAGGTTGCGCAGGACGCCGTGACTGCCGATGAAATTGCCCGGGCGCTTCGGCACCAGCCCCAGTTGATCATAACCGATCACCTGCGTCGGGATCAGGCGGAACATCGACTCGACCAGCGAGGCGTCCACGACGTCGACCCCGCTGTTCGACCGGCCGTGCGCCTTGCCCAGCAGCGCGGCCAGGATGCCGAGGCAGCCGAAAGTACCCGTGACGCCGTCGGCCAGCGTGGTCGAGGGGAACACCGGCGGGCCGTCGGGCATGCCGGTCAGGTGCGAGAACCCGCTCATCGCCTCGGCCACCGACCCGAATCCGGGACGCGTGCGGTTGCGGCCGGTCTGGCCGAAGCCGCTGATCCGCAGCATGACGAGGTCGCCGACCCCGGCCGCCTCGAGATCCTGCGGGCCGAGCCGCCACCGTTCGAGCGTGCCCGGCCGGAAGTTCTCGACCAGGACGTCGGCGTCTGCCAGCAGCCGCAGCAGCAGCGCCCGCCCCTCGTCGCTGGAGAGGTTCAGGGTGATGGCCCGCTTGCCCCGCCCCGCGACCTTCCACCACAGCGAGTGGCCGTCCTTGAGCGGCAGCATCGTGCGCACCATGTTGCCGCGCGGGTGCTCCACCGCGATCACGTCCGCGCCGAGGTCGGCCAGGATGCTCCCGGCCAGGGCGCCCGCGTACTGGTGCGCCACGTCGATCACCTTGACTCCGGTGAGCGGGCCGCGCGGCCGGGCCGCTTCGTCCTCAGACATCCTGTTCCTCCGTCCCGATAACGCCCCGCTCGGCCAGGCTCGCCACCTCGGACGGGGTCAACGACAACAGCTCGGTGAGCGTGCGCGCCGTCGCGTCGCCCATCTTCGGAGCCACGCGATGCGAGGCGGCCGGCCACTCGGCGACCCGGACCGGGTTCGCCGAGGTGTGCGCCGAGCGCGTGCCCTGCTCGTCGCGGACCTCCACGGTGGTACCGTTCGCGAGCGCCTGCGGTGAGCGCAGCGCCTCGCGCACGGTGTTGACCGGCGTGTGCGGAACGTCGTGCGCCTCGAGCACCGCGCCCCACTCGTCACGGGTCCGGCGGACAAACAGCTCCTCGATCATCGGGATGAGGACGCCGCGGTGCTCCAGCCGGGCCGCGTTGGTCTCGAACCGCGGGTCCGTGATCCATTCCTCGTGGCCCAGCGCGGCGGCGAGCCGGCGCCAGAACCCCTGGGTGAACGCGCCCACGATGACGTAGCCGTCGTCGGCGCACCGGAACGCCTGGTAGGGCACGATCTGCGGGTGCCCGCGCCCGAGCCGCGGCACGTCCTTGCCGAGGTCGAGCACGCCCGGGACGTAGTTGGCCATGAGGGCCGTGGTGGCGTCGAACATGCTGACCCGCACGTGCTGGCCCTCGGGGTGGCGGTCGCGCACCAGCAGCGCGGCGAGGACGCCGGAGAGGGCGAACAGGCCGGTGCTGAAGTCCGAGATGGGCACGCCCACCCGCACCGGGTCGCCGTCGGGCTCTCCGGTGATGCTCATCATGCCGGTGATGCCCTGCATGATGATGTCGTTCGCCGGGCGGCCGCGCCACGGGCCCTGGTCGCCGAAGGCCGAGATCGAGCAGTACACCAGTCCGCTGCGCAGGACGCGCAGGTCCTCGTAGCCGAGGCCGAGCCGCTCCATGACGCCGGGCCGGAAGTTCTGCACGACGATGTCGCAGCGGGCGCTCAGCCGCCGCGCGATGTCGACCGCCTCGGGCTGGGAGAGGTCGAGCAGCACGCTGCTCTTGTCCGTGTTGACCGCGATGAAGTAGTCGGAGTCCTTGCGACCGTGCATGGGCTCGCCCATGTACCGTGCGCCGTCGCCGCGACCGGGCTTCTCGATCTTGATGATCTCGGCGCCCAGGTCGGCGAGCCACATCGTCGCGTACGGTCCGGCCGCCGCGTGGCTGAAGTCCAGCACGCGGTACCCGGCCAGCGGCCGCGACACACTGCGGTCCGAGCGCAGGCGCTCGACGGTGAGCTCGGTCATCGCTGCGCGCCCGGCAGCCGGCGGAGGTCCGGCGCCTGCTCCCGCAGGTACGTCTCGTAGTCGACAGATCGCGCCAGCGCGGCGGCGACCGGCTGGCCGCCGTCCCGCCGGGGCAGCGCGACCACGGCCGTTCCCGGCATGGTGTCCTCGCCGTTCTGGTTGCGGCTGGCCAGGGTCAGCGTCACGACGGCGTCGCCGGCGGCGTCGATCTCCTTGCCGGTGACGGTCCCCGAGATGGTGGTCAGGTCGCCGAAGTAGTTCATGCCCCGGAACTGCACCGAGCACTGCTTGACGAAGGCGCTGTCGCCGCCCCAGTCGGTCAGCAGCTGCAGCAGCCACTGGTGGCGCTGGATGCCGACGTCGTAGGGAGCGGCCAGCCCGGAGGACCGCGCGGCGTCGATGTTCTCGTGCACCCGGATGTTCGGTTCGAGCACACCGAGCGCCGGGTTGCGGAACGCCCATTTGGGATGCCGGCGGTAGTGCCGTAGCGCCATCTCGTGCGCGGGCGCGTAGACCGGCTGGGAGCCGAGGTACCAGGCGATCATGTCCGTCGCGCAGAGCGGGCCCTTCAGCAACTCGCCGATGGCGTCGCCGACCTCGACGTCCTCCCAGGAGCGCTGCTGCGCGCCGCGGCGCTCCTGGGCCAGGATCCGCTCCTCGATCGGCGCGATCTCCTCCGGCGACCAGGTCTTCATCTCCCGCTGCCGCTCCTTGCCGCGCGCGCGGCTGGAGCCGCGTTCGCTGCGGATCGAGAACGAGCGGGCCTTCGCGATGACCTCGCCCTCGGGCGTGCCGTAGACGGTGGTGAAGAAGACCCAGGCCGAGTTGCCGGCCAGCGCGCTCGACCGCTCCTCGATGCTGTCGAGCCAGCAGGTCACGCGCGGGGTGATGCCGACCGGGACGGGGCGGAAGAACTCCCAGGACGTGCCGGCGTGCAGCCCGTGCACGCCCGGCAGGCCGACCTGCACGTAGGTGGGGTGTGTGGTGTACAGCAGGCCCTGCGGCGCGACCGCGGCACCGTACACAGTGGACTCCGCGTAGTCGCGGTCGAGCCAGAGCGGGTTGTCGTCGCCGATGCCCCAGCAGTAGCGGCGCACCGCGTCGCGGGTGACCTCGGTGTTGAGGATGAACGGGCGGCGGAGCTCGACCTGGATCAGGTCCCGCATCCGCTGCAGGCCCGCCTGGGTGATCCGGCCTTCCGCGAGCACGCCGCCTGAGCCCGGATCGGTCGTCTGAACGGTCATTGTGGTCCTTTCGCGGAACGCGCGGACGGTGCCGGCGAGGCAGCCTGAGCTCGGCTGGGGATTGCCCCGCGGCCCACTGGCTCGCGGGCATCGCGACCGCCGCGGTCACCCTTATGTCTACTAGACGAGACAACTGTATTGCAAGAGAGAAACAAAGCCATCCTCACGATCCTGGGTCGCACGCTTCAGCCCGGCGTTTTCTCGGGCGCCGCGAGATCCCGGGCGCCCCTGGTCGTCTTCGGTACCGTCCAGGCTGTATCGTTCACGAGACACATCGCTCGACGAACGAGGTCCCATGCCAACTCCCGTGCCCGCGATCGACCGCGCGATGCAGGTCCTCGACCTGCTCGCCGAGCGCCCGACCGAGCCGATGACGCTCAGCGACATCGCGCGCGCGACCGGCATCCACAAGGCGACGTGCGCGTCCGTGCTCAACACCATGACGGCGCACGGGCTGGTGCATCGCGACGCCGCCCGGCGATACACGGTCGGCAGCCGCCTGCCGGGGCTGGGCCATGCCTACGCCCGGCGCTTCCAGCCCTTCGTCATCGGCCGCCCCGACGTCATCGATCTCGTCGCCGAGACGGGGCTGAGCTGCGCGGTGATCGTCCGCGACGGCGACGAGGTCGTGGTGCTCGACATGCTCGGCAACTCCCGTCCGGCACACCTCTACATGCGCATCGGCTCCCGGGTGCCGCTCGCCCCGCCGGTGGGCACGATCTTCAAGGCGTGGGCTCCCGCGCGCGAGCTCGACGAGTGGGTGGACCGGATGTGCACCGAGTTCGGCGGCGACCGCACGGCCTACACGAGCTCGATCGCGGCGCTGCGTGCGCGCGGCTACTCCCTGGGCGGGGAGCATGACGTCCACCTGGAGCTGGAGGCGGCGCTGCGGCGGGTGGCCAAGGACCCCGCCGACAACCACGTGCTGGACGTCGCGCTGCTCGTCGCCAACAAGATCCGCAACTACACGACCGGCGGCATCGACGAGGACGAGCCGCTCAACTCGGTGATCGGCCCGGTCTTCAACGCCGACAGCCAGGTCGTGATGACACTCAACCTCTACGGCGAGCTCGGCAGCGCGCGGCTGCAGGACCTGCCCCGGCTGGTCCCGCCGCTGCTGGCGACGGCCAACCGCATCACCCAGAAGACCGGCGGCGTGCTGCCCGCCGGCTACTCCGTCGACCACCGGATCTGAGCGGTTCACGGCCCCGGCTCCGGGCTCGGGCCGGCGGTCCACGCGGCGCGCCGCGAGAAGTGCTCGACCAGCAGCTCCCCCGCGTGTCGCACGTGGGTCTGCGCCGCGGCCCGGGCCTGTTCGGGATCGGCCGAGGCCAGCGCGTCGAGGATGTCGTGGTGGTCGCGCACCGAGGCGCTGCGCCAGCCCTCGATGTTGGCGAAGTACCGGCGCGGCGTGTACCGGACGAAGGTGCGCAGGACCCACTCGAGCTTCGGCGCCCCCGGCAGCTTGTTGATGAACCGGTGGAACTCGAAGTTGATCTGCTCGACGTCGTTGTTGGCGCCCACCCGGGCCGCCGCCTCCAGCTCGTCCTGCATCCGCCTGAGCTCGCGCAGCGCCGGCTCGCCGGCCATCCCGGCGGCCCGGGCCGCGAGCTCCCCCGCGATCAGGCCCTGCGCGTGGAACAGGTCGAGGATGTCGTCGCGGGTCAGCGGGACCGCGACGAAGCCTCGCTGCGGTTCGAGCGCGACGAAGTTCTCCGCGCACAGCATCAGCAGGGCCTCGCGGACCGGCGTGATGCTGATGCCCAGCTGCGCGGCGAGCTGGGCGGGGCGCAGGTACTCCCCGCCGCTGATCTCGCCCGACACCACCAGGTCGCGGATGTGCGACGCGGCGACGTTGCTGAGGTGCCGCCGCCGCCCGGTGTGCGCGACCTGCTCGGCGGCGTCGGAATCGTGCGCGAGCATTGCTGTTCGCGGAGCCGGCCCGGTCACGTCGCCGTCGCCGCGGTCCCGAGCAGGCTCGCGCTCACCTCGGGCCGCGCGAGCAGATCGTCGAGGCGGCCGTCGCCGATCACCCGCCCGGCGTCCATGATCACGGTGCGATGCGAGAGCCGGCGCACGAGGTCGATGTCGTGCTCGATGACGATCACGGGGACGGACAGCTCCTTGTGTACCCGCTCGATCGCCTCGGCGATCACCCTGCGCTCCTCGCCGTTCAGCCCGGCGGCCGGCTCGTCCAGCAGCAACAGCCGTGGGCCGGCCGTGACCGCCCGGGCCAGGTCGGCCAGCTTCGCCTGGCCGTAGGACAGCTCGCCCAGCCGCCGTTCCAGCGGCGCGTCGAACCCGACGAACCGCAGCGCTTCGACGACCTTCGCCTTGGCGGCCCGCTCGTCGCGCAGCGCCCGGGGCAGCCGCAGCGCGTACTCGACCATCGTGGCCCGGCTGCGGAAGTCGACGCCGAGCAGCCCCACCTGCAGCGCGTTGAGCTGGCCGAACAGCGCCACCGACTGGAAGGTCCGGGACACGCCGAGCCGGGTGACCTGATACGGCGCCAGCTTGGCGACGTCGTGGCCGAGGACCGCGATCCGGCCGGCGGTGTGGCGTACCGAACGCGAGACGCAGTTCAGCAGCGTCGTCTTGCCGGCACCGTTCTGGCCCAGCAGGCTGAGGATCTCGTCCCGGCGCAGCGACAGGCTCACCCCGTCGACCGCGCGCACGCCCCCGAAGGCGACATGCACGTCCTCGACGACCAGCGCCGTCTGATCGCCGGCGGGCACCCGGCCCGCTTCGTCAGCCCCGGCCATGCGTTGCCTCCTCCATGTCCTCCACGCTCACCAACTCGCCACGCGCGAAGCCCAGCACCGTGTCCGAGACCCGGTGGGCCACCGCCGCGGTCTGCTCCACCAGCACGACGGCCAGGTCCCGGCCGCGCAGCGTGGTCAGCGCCTCGGCGACCACCAGGACGGCCGAGGGCGACAGTCCCTGCGACATCTCGTCGATGAGCAGCACCCGGGGCCGGCGGCACAGCGCCACGGCCATGGCGACAAGCTGCCGCTCCCCGCCGCTGAGCTGGGCGCCCTTGCGGTCCCGCCACTGCTGGATGCGGGGAAAGGTGTCCAGCACCTCGGTGCGCAGCGACGCCCGTTCGCGCCGGTGGATGTGCCGCATCGCGAGTCGCATGTGCTCGTCGACGGTGAGGTCGGAGAACACCTTGGTCCGGTCCGGGATCAGCGCGACGCCGGACCGGGCGACCTTCTCGGTCGGCGCGCCGAACAGCTCCACCCCGCCGACCCGGACGGAGCCGCGCACCAGGCGCAGCGCGGTGCGCCGCTCCCGCCCGGCGATCGCCTGCAGCAGCGTCGTCTTCCCGGCGCCGTTGGGGCCGACGACCGCGGTGACCGTCCCGGCCCGCGCGGTCAGGTCGACGCCGCGCACCGCGGTCGGGCCGTTGACGTACGAGACGACGAGGTCGCGGACGGCGAGCGCCGGGCCCGGGTCCGCCGCCGGCGCGGCCGGTGTCGCACGCAGCTCGGTCATGACCGCACCTGCTCCCTGTCCTGCGGCAGCGCGCCCGCCGGCGCGGGTCCGTCCACATCGGACCCGTTCCGCCGTTGCGCGGCACGGCGCACCGCCCGCCAGAGCCGGGGACCGAGGTTCGACAGCCCGGCCGGCTCGAACACCAGGAACAGCAGCACGATCACGCAGTAGAAGATGATTTCGAGGAACGGCAGCCCGGTGCCGCCGTTGAGGTCGTTGAGCGTCCGGCCGAGGTCCGAGTTGCCGCCGCTGGAGATCAGGTACGGGATGAGCGTGACCACGATGGCCCCGAGCAGCGGGCCGGTCATGCTGCCCAGGCCGCCGACGATGATCATCGCGATGAACGAGGTCGACACGTCCAGGGTGAAGCTCTCGTACGACATCGAGCCCGCGTAGCTGGCGGAGAGCGCGCCGCCCAGTGAGATGATCGCCGAGCCGACCGAGAACACCAGGATCTTCGTCCAGGTCACGTTGATGCCCGACACGTCGGCCGCTCCCTCGTTCTCCCGGATGGCCATCCAGGCCCGCCCGAACTTGCCGTCGATCGGCCCGACGACTCCGAAGATGACCAGGGCGAGCAGCACGGCGAGCAGCGTGAACCACCGCTGGTCGTCGTCAACCGCCCACCCGCCGATCGAGGCGACGTCGAAGGTGAACCCGGCGACGAACTTGCTGCCGCCGAGCTGGATCTCCTGCATGACGAACACCACGATCGACTGGACGGCCAGCGTGGCCAGCACGAGGTAGAAGCCCCGCCACCGCAGCGCGATGGCGCCCACGATCGCGCCGGCGATCAGCCCGGAGGCGGCCCCGGCCAGCAGGCTCACGAGGAAACTCGACG
Organism: Dactylosporangium sp. CA-092794; assembly: GCF_050948465.1. Classification (NCBI taxonomy): domain Bacteria; kingdom Bacillati; phylum Actinomycetota; class Actinomycetes; order Micromonosporales; family Micromonosporaceae; genus Dactylosporangium; species Dactylosporangium sp. CA-092794. The sequence goes on from NZ_CP192044.1 coordinate 8,203,027, forward strand.
TGTGCTGGCCGACGTACCAGCCGCCGAGCCCACCGATCGCCATGAAGCCCGCGTTGCCGATGGATGCCTGACCGGCGTACCCGGTGATGAGGTTCAGCCCGTACGCGCCGAACGCGGCGATGAGCACCAGGTTGCCCTCGCTGATGTAGGAGCTGGGCAGCGGGAGCGTGTTGGCCAGCAGCGCCGCCACCGTCAGCAGGATGATGAGGACATAGGCGGCACGCCGCGCGCCGTGCCCCGCGTTGTTGTGCGAGATCCGCAGTTTCATAGCCGGCTGAACTCCCCGCGCCCGAAGAAGCCGTGCGGTTTGAAGATCAGCACCGCCAGCAGGAACATGTACGGCGACACCGACATCCAGTGCCCGCCGAGGTAGACGGCCGACGCCGACTGGATGAAGGCGAGCAGCACCGCCCCCACGACGCAGCCGATGATGCTGTCCAGCCCGCCGAGCAGCAGCGCGGGGAACAGCGCCGCGCCGAGCCCGGCCACGGTCGCCGGCTCCAGGACGCTCGACGCGGCGTACGCGACGACGCCGAGCGTCCCGACCGCGGTGGCCAGCGCCCAGGACACGGCGGCGACCCGGCGCGTGCTGATGCCGGTGAGGCCTGCCAGCCGCGGCGAGTCGGCGGCGGCGCGCATGCCCAGGCCGATCGAGAGCCGGCTGGAGCCGATCGCGATCGCGGCCACCACGACGACCATCGCCGCGAAGGCCACGATCTGCAGCATGTTGAGGTTGAACCCGCCGCCGTGCCAGGTCCAGCCCGGCAGCGGGATCTTCACCTCCCGCCCGCTGGAGCCGGTGAAGAACGGCACCGCGGCCCCGAGCGCCTCGGCCAGGATGATCGTGCCGAGGACGACGCCGACGTCGGTCGTCGCGCCGATGCTGGCCCGCGACCCGCTGATCGGCGCGAGCACGAACCGGTAGACGACGGCGCCGAACGCCAGCGAGGCGACCAGGCCGAGCACCAGGCCCGCGTAGAAGTTGCCGAGCAGCAGGCCCAGCTCGTACACGAAATAGGCGCCGACCAGACCGAGGGCCCCGGCGGAGAAGTTCAGCACGCGGGTGGCCCTGAAGATCAGTACCATGCCGAGACTGAGTAACCCGTAGACGGCCGAAAGCAGCAGGACGCCGTTCAGCGCAGCTTCGAACTTGATCATCTCTCTCCCTCCCGCCGGGACCCGATCCGCATCAGGCGTCGTGCGTGTAGGTCCCGGGCAGCAGGACGACCTTCCGCGCCGCCGCGTCCCACGTGTAGAAGCGGGCGGTGTTGATGCCGACCGTGTTCGCGGACGAGTAGGTGATCGGCGCGAACGAGAAGCCCCCGGTGTCGATCGTCTTCAACGAGGCGATGGTCTTGTTGAACGACGCCGCGTCACAGTTCGCGCCGCATTGCTTGAGCACCTGGACGATGATCTTCGCCTGCAGGTAGCCGTACTGCGTGATGTGCGACTGCGGGTCCGCCTTGCCGCCGTACTTCTTGACCAGGTCGAGGTACTGCGTGACCGCCGGGTCGTCGCCGATCGGGAACACCAGTTCCCGGCCGACGTACAGGGCCGGGTAGTTGAGCTGCTGCATCTGGTCGGCGTGCGGGCCGCCCTGGTTGCTGACGATCGGCACGCTGACGTTCGCGGCCATGAGCGCCTTGATGAAGGCGAAGTTCGACGCGTCGAAGACGGCGATGATGTAGTCGGGCTGGGCCGAGGCGATCTTCGCGGCCTGCGCGCTGAAGTCGGTGGTGCCGACCTGGTACGCCTCGGTGTCGACGATGTTCCAGCTGTTGTCGGACGCGATCTTCTTCATGTTGTCGGCCCAGACCTGGGTCTCGGACGAGATCTCGTAGATGATCGCGATCTTCGGGTTGGCCTTCTTGATGATGTTGGCCTTGGCGAACTCGGCTTCCATGTACGCCTCGTCGCCGTAGAGCGCGGCGCCGGCGCCGTAGACGTATTGGTTGATCGGCGGGCGGTTGAGGTCGCTGCCGGGCGAACCGAGCAGCGTCGTCACCTTGAGGCTGTTGATTGTCGGGCCGGCGCCGCTGTTGCCGCTGGAGGCGAGCATGCCACCGATGACGATGCTGTGGTTCTGCTGGACCAATTGCTTGAGGCTCTGGATGGTCGGTGCGGCGGTGAGCCCGCCGTCGGCCATGTCGAGCTGGATCTTCTTGCCGTTCACGCCGCCCTGGTCGTTGATGTACTGGAAGTACGCCTGCATGCCGCCGGCGGTGTTCGCGCCGTAGGCGGCCGCCGGGCCGGACAGGATCAGGGACGCGCCCACGTTGTACGTGCCACCGCCGGACGCGGCGGCGTCGTCACCGCTCGAGCAACCGGTGGCGAGGAGCGCGGTCGCGGTGGCGAAGGCGATCGCACCGGCGACCCGACCGCGGCGATGCCGGCGCGGCGCCGAGTCAATCGTCGTGTTAGTGGCCATGATTTGCGACTCCGAATCTGCTGGACCGATATGACAGGGGTGTCTGTTCACGGGCATGCGGCATCGGCCGAGCCGCTCGTGCCCGGAAAGCGGGGTGGGACTGCTCAGAAGACGATCACGCTGCGCAGTCCGGAACCGTTCTGGAGTGCTTCGATGCCGTCGTTGACCTCGTCGAGCCGGAGCCGGCGAGTGACCATCGCGCCGAGGTCGAACTGACCGCTCTCGGCGCGGGCGATGAGTCGGGCGAAGTCGCGGTGCGGGAACGCGTTGCCGTACAGCGATCCCTTCACCGTCTTGGCGTCGCGCATCTGCTCGTACAGCGACCAGCCGGGGCGATCGCCGGCCGGGGCCGACCCCACGATCACCAGCATGCCGCCCCGCCGCAGCGCCGCGAAGCCCTGGGTCGACGCGTCCGCACGGCCGACGGCGTCGAAGGCGTAGTCGACGCCACGGCCACCGGTCGCGTCACGGGCGATGTCGAGCACGGCGTCCTGCGGGCCGACGCCGATGGTGGCGCCGAGCCCCAGCGCGCGTTGCCGCCGCTGCGGCACCGGGTCGACCACGATCACCGTCGTCGCCCCGGCGAGCCTGGCCGCCTGGACCACGGCCAGCCCGACCCCGCCCGCGCCGAAGACGGCCACGGAGCTGGCCGGCTCCACCTTCGCGCAGTGCTCGACCGCGCTGACCCCCGTGGTCACCCCGCAGCTGACCAGCGCCAGCTGCGCGGCGTCGAGCTTGCTGTCCACCGGCACCAGGGACCGGTGGTCGACCAGGGCCTCCTCGGCGAAGGCGCCGAGCCCCGCGTGGCCGAAGACCTCCGTGCCGCCGGCCAGCCGACCCTTGGGCGTCTTGCTGGCCCGGAAGCTGCTGCACAGATGGTGCTCGCCGCGCAGGCACCAGGAGCACCGCAGGCAACTGGCGACGAAGCAGAACAACACGCGCTGGCCGACCTGGACCGAGTCGGCCCCGGGGCCGAGCGCCGTCACGACGCCCAGGCCCTCGTGACCGCAGATCAGCGGCCAGCCGGGCGGTGCCGACCGGCCCTCGAGCGCGTTGAGGTCGCTGTGGCAGATGCCCGCCGCCTCCACGCGGACGAGCGCCTCGCCGGGCCCCGGCTCGCGCAGTTCCACGTCCTCGACGACCAGCTGCCGCCGCGGCTCGGTTGCGATAGCTGCTCTGATGGCGCACCACCTCTCGGGTCAAGGCCGTGTTACGGGCGTGATCTTCCGAACAACCGTGGAAGGCACTGTCTCATATGAGAGACGAGAAAATCTAGAGAGAGAATATTTTCTCCTCGCCGAGTCGGCTACGATCCGAGCCTAGGCGGCCATACTGGGCCGCAACAGGGCCTATACGTCACGAAACGGGCCTGGGACGATCGCCGCCCCGCCAGCGGCCCGCCACGACTGTCTCGCATACAAGACAACAGGGAGTCTGAATGCCCGAGGTACCCGAGCCCGAGCTGTACATCGGCGGCCGCTGGGTGGCGGCGGATCGGGCCATGCCCGCGCACCCGGTGGTGAACCCGACGACCGAGCAGGTCGTCCTGGAACTCGGGCAGGCGAGCCCGCAGCAGGCCCACGACGCGATCGCGGCGGCGCGGGCCGCGTTCGACTCGGGGCCGTGGCCGCGCCTGTCGCCGCTGGAGAGGGCCGAGGCCATGCACGCCATCGCCGACCACCTGCACGCTCAGCGCGACCGCATCGCGGAACGCTCCCTGATGGAGCTCGGGCAGCCGATCGCGGGCACCCGCGGCGCGGTCGACACGGCGATCGAGCTCTGGCGCCGCTACGCCGATCTCGCCGTCGACTACCCGCGGGTCACCGACCGCCCGGTGGACGCGCGCCGCCGGGCCCGGGTCATCCGCGAACCGGTCGGCGTGGTGCTGGCGATCACCCCGTGGAACAGCCCGCTGCTGCTGAGCTCGCTCAAGGTGGCGGCCGCGCTCGCGGCCGGCTGCACCGTCGTGATCAAGCCGGCCTCGGAAGGACCGCTCACGCTGCCGTTCGTGGCTGAGGCCGCCGCCGCGACCGGGCTGCCGGACGGGGTGCTCAACCTCGTGTACGCCGACGCCCCCACGTCGGCGCTGATGGTGGCCGACCCGCTGGTCGACATGGTCAGCTTCACCGGCAGCTCGGCCGTGGGCAGCGAGATCATGCGGGGCTGCGCCGGCAACATCACCCGCGTGGCGCTCGAACTCGGCGGCAAGTCCGCGTCGATCGTGCTCGAGGACGCCGATCCGGCCAAGGTCACTCCCCTGCTGCTGGCCTCGGCCGGCCTGGGGCTGGCCGGGCAGGTCTGCACGTCCCGGGCCCGCGTCCTGGTGCCGCGCTCGCGCCACGACGAGTGGCTCGACGCGATCGCGACCGGCCTGCGCGCGCTGCGGGTCGGCGACCCGGCCGACGAGTCCACCCAGGTCGGCCCGCTCGCCACTGAGCGGCAGCGGCAGCGGGTCGAGGAGTACATCCGCGCCGGGCAGGAGGAGGGCGCGCGGCTGGTGGTCGGAGGCGGGCGCCCGGCGCAGCGCGAGCAGGGCTGGTTCGTCGAGCCGACGCTGTTCGACGGGGTCACCTCGGGGATGCGCATCGCCCAGGAGGAGATCTTCGGCCCGGTGCTGTGCGTGCTCACCTACAACGACGTCGACGACGCGGTCCGCATCGCGAACGACACCGAGTACGGGCTGGCGGGCTCCGTCTACACCGAGGACATCGACGCCGCCTACGCGATCGCGCAGCGCGTCAGGTCGGGATCGTTCCAGATCAACACGACCGGGCGGGCGATCGACCAGCCGGCCGGCGGCATGAAGAAGTCGGGCCTGGGCCGCGAGGGCGGCGTGGAGGGGCTCGAGGCGTTCTTCGAGATCCGCCAGATCCAGGTGCCGATCGACGTCCAGCTGCCGGACGCCGCATGAAGCTGATGATCACCGGGATCGACGGCGACGGCCGTTCATGCCTGGAATCGGTGACGGAGGCGGGCGCCGCGTTCGCCGACCGGGTGGAGGTCACGCAGATCTTCGAGCTCGCCTCGTGGCCCCCGACGGCGCAGCCCCACGGCTCGGCGGCGCACTTCGCCAACTCGCCGCCCGAGGGAGTGCTGCAGTGGCGGCTGGCGTACTTCCCGCCGGGCCACCACTTCCCGCCGCACCACACCGACAGCATCGACCTCGACGCCGTCGTGGCCGGCGGCGTCGTGCTCGGCCTCGACGACGGCCAACACCCGCTGGGGCCGGGGGACTGCGTGGTCGTGCGGGGGATCGACCACACGTGGACGGCCGGTCCGGAGGGCGTCGTCATGGCCATCACCCGGATCGGCACCCGCCGGGCCGCCAGTTGACCGGGGTCAGACCTCCCCGGCGGCCTCCACCACGAACGACCCCCCGCGTGTTGCGTCGGCACTGAGAGCCTGAGTCGAGTACGTTGCGGTCGTGGAGCCAGGTCAGGCTGGCGTTCAGGAGTGGTCACTGTACTGGACGACCCGCGGTCAGCGCGTGCCGAGCAGGTTGGTGCCGGCGCTCGGTGATTGGTTGGACATCGATGCCCGCACGCCGATCCTGGTCGACCCGCAGTACCGCATCGATTCGGTTTTGGCGCGATTCTTCAGCCGGTCGGGCTTCGCGGCCTTGGCCGAGGGCACGCGGGAGGCGCATGCCAAGGACTACAGGCTGTTCTTCTCCATCCTGTGGAGCCGCGGCCGGTATTGGCACGACCGAGCACGCGCGGACCGTGATGCGCATGCGTAACCTCCTGGCCGCCGGACCAGACGAGCTTGTCGACTACATCGACGATCCGGAGAAGGCACAAGCGCTTGGCTTTGTCGATGGCAACGGGGCCCAGATGCGCGCGACTTCGGGGCCCAGGCAGGTTGACTTTCCATGATCGTTGTCAGCGAGTTTGGGACCCACCGCGCATCGAGCCGTTGCGGAAGCATCGAACCCTGTGTTGGCGCCGCTCGCGCCTCTGTGATGCGCGGTTGCCCGGCGGTGATCGCCACGCAGGGTGACCGGCTCGGCGAGGCCCAGGTTCCTGTTCTAGCCGACAAGAGTGTGTGTCGGTCGCGAGGCATCGACGTAGAAAAAATCTTGGAGGGCGGGTAGCACTTTCGGCGGAGTCGCAGCATTTCTTGACCGTGACGTTCGAGGAGTTCGTGGCGACGCGACTGGGCGCGCTGGTGCGATACGCCACGGTCGTCACCTGGGACCCCGATCTGGCCGAGGACGTCGTGCAGAACGTGCTGGTCCGTGCCCAGCCGCGGTGGTCGCGCATCGACCGGCTGGAGGCCCCGGAGCAGTACTTGCGCCGTATGGTCGTCAACGAGTTCCTGGCCTGGCGCCGACGCCGTCAGGCCCGGCTCCTGCACCACGGCGAGGCGCTGGACGGTCTCGTCACGCCGCAGCCGGACCCGACGGGCCAGTACGACGATCGCGACGCCGTCATCCGGGTCGTCGGCACCCTGCCGCCCCGCCAGCGCGCCGTGATCGCGCTGCGGTTCTACGAGGACCAGCCCGTCGAGGTGATCGCCGATCTGCTCGGCTGCCGGGCCAGTACCGTCCGCACGCACCTGGACCGTGCGATGACCACGCTGCGCGAGGCGCTGCCGTCCGCCCTCGCGCAGATGGGAGAGCCGTGATGACCGATCGACTCGAGCAGCTGCTGCGCGAGGCACAGCAGCGGCGAGCCGCGGACGCACCCGACCCTGACCGGGTGCGGCGCGCGCTGCCGGCCCTGCTCGTGCGACGGACCCGCCGCCGGCGGATCGGACTCGCCGGCGGCACCGTTCTCGCGGCGGTGGCCGTGCTGGCGACCGTCCTGTTGGCGCCGGACCGCGGCGGGACGATCACCAGGATCCCGGCGGACGCGCCCTCCTCGCCCAGCCCTTCGGCCGTACCGTCGGTGGCGCCGGACGTCACGCGGTCCCATGTCCCCGGATGGCTCCCTGCCGGCTTCCGCGAGCGACAACGGGCCGTCGTGTCGACCAGTGCCGGTATCAAAGCGGTCCGGACATGGGCCAAGGCGCCGCTCGGTGCCGGCGGCAGCCGCCTGGACAGTGTCCCGTACATCAGGCTGGTCACCCTGCCGACCCGCACGTGGGAGGACGGCACGCGAGTCGACGTCGGCGGCGCCGCAGGCTGGTACGTCGGCCCGACGAAGGGAAATCCGGGCGCGAGCCTAGGATGGCTGGAGGGCCCGGACCGCACGGTCGTGATCGAGACGAACTCGGTAACGTCCCAGGCAGACCTGCTGCGCGTTGCCGTATCCACGCGCCCGGACCCGACGCCGTTGCCGCAGCCGCTGCTGATCGGGTGGACGCCGTTCCAGCCCCGCGAGTACACCTATAGCTACGGCGGAGACAGCCCGACCGAGTGGGACGCCACAGTCGCGGCCGACGACCCGTCCGACGTGGCCGCCTCCCTGACCGTGATGCTCGCGCCCAGTACCGACGTGCCCGAGGGCGGCACGGCAGTGCAGGTCGGCGGCCTCACGGGCCGGCTGGTGGTCGAGGAATCCCCGGCGCACCGCAATCCGCGGCAATGCGTCGTCCTTCCGCAGCCCAACAGCCCTCGCCTATTGACGGTGTGCAGCGCCATCGCCGGCCCCGGCGGCGCGCGGATGCCCGAAGATCAGTTGCTCCGCGCCGCCGGCTCGGTCGACACCACCATACGCGCGAAGACCGACTGGCTGGGCTGACACCGCTGTCCCAGGCCGGCGTCCACAGCCATCGGGGGCAACGACCGTGGCCCCCGAAGCCCGCCGTCCATGAGCAGGCCGATCAGCTCGCGGCCTGTCATGGGCGCGCCCGCGACGCTGAGGAACCGGCGGGGCGGGCGGGGCGCAAGCCAAGGCGGCACTGCCACGCCACATGATGCGTCCACGAGTTCAACCACTTCACGGACGTGCGGGACGACGAACAGATAGCAACAGCCAGAAAGGAGCTGCCCGCACTGGCACAGGCCGTTCTTGGCCGATGTCAACAGATCATTGACGTGCTATCGAAACCTTGAGTGCTCCCGGCTCAGCTTGCAGCATCACCGATGTGCCCACGCGTGACGCCACGCTGCGCCCGGTGATCAGAGCCTTACCCGGAAGGCTCACTCAGCGGGAGAAGAAATCCCGGCGCCACTGCTCGTATTCAGCCGCCGATAGCGTGCGGGCCTCGCCGAGTGCCACGGAGTCCTCGCCAACCCGGAGGCGGAGGACGGCGGCCGGTTCGGTGGCGGCAGTGAAGATCGCGTCGGCGACCTGCTCGACGGTGGCGAGGAAGCCAGCAGGCGGCTCGGTCCGGAATCCGGCCAGCGTCGCTTCGACCGCCGATCGGTAGGACTCCGGCACCGCTATACCCGCGAAACGCTCATACGTCGTGGTGAAGAAGTTCGAACCGGGCACGAAGCCCGGCTCGACGGTCCGGACCCGCACGTTCAGGCTGGCCAACTCGTGTGTCAGGCCCTCCGAAAAGTTATACAGCGCACCCTTGCTCGCGCTGTAGACCGCCTGGAACGGCATCGGCACGGTCGCGGTACCCGACGACAGGTTGACGATCGACCCCCCGCCCGCCCGGTGGAACAGCGGCAGGGCGGCTCGAATCACCCGCATCGGACCGAACACATTGGTGTCGAACACTTCTTCGATCAGCACCGCCGGGGTCGCCTCGAACACCGAGAGCAGGCCGATGCCGGCGTTGTTGACCACCACGTCGAGTCGGCCGAACCGCGCGTCCGCCGCGGCCACCGCGGCGTTCACAGAGTCGTCGTCGCGTACGTCGAGCTTGTGGACGAGCAGACGCTCGGACCCGGTCCCGGTCCACGCACCGGGATCACGCAGCGTCGCGACGACATTCCAGCCCTCGGCGAGAAATTTTGCCGCCGCGGCGCGGCCGAAACCAGATGAACATCCGGTGATGAGAACAGTAGAAGTCACGACTATCCCCTTGATCAGAGATGCTTCGGAGTCGGGATTCAGCGTGCGGCGACCGGTTACTGAAGTCCAACGCCGGTTAGTCATCGCGCTATGCTCTGCACGCATGGGAAAGGGGGCCCCGCTAATGGCCGAGCTCGATCTGCGCCAGCTGCGCTATTTCGCCGTGGCGGCCGAGGAGCGCAACCTCACCCGGGCCGCCGAGCGGCTCATGATGACTCAGCCTGCGCTGTCCCGGGCGATCCAAGCCCTCGAGCGCACGCTCGGTGTTGACCTGCTGATCCGCCGGCCACGATCGCTCGACCTGACCGCGGCCGGCCGCAGCCTCCTCGAATCCGCCCGCGATCTCGAAAAACGCACCGACGCCGCCGTGCGCAATGCGCGCGCCGCCAGCCAACCGCACCTGACGGTCAGCATTCACATCTGCGACGTCGCCCTAGCGGCCGACCTGTGCGCGTTCGACGGTACCCTCGAATTCGTCACCGACGACCTCCGCAAGCAGCCTGAAGGCCTGCGGGTCGCGCAGCACGATGTGGCCCTGCTCCGCGACCATATCGACGAGCCCGGCATCGAGCAGCGGCTCCTGCTTACCGAGCCCCGGACCGTCCTGCTGTCGGTCGGCCACCCCCTCGCGGCCCAGGAGGTTATCGCTCTGGCCGACCTACGCGACGAACCGATCCCCACCTGGCCGAACATGACCGAGGCCGACGCCGCGCACTGGGCCGGGGCGGACCAAGACGGCCGCGCCTGGCGCCGCGGCCCGGAAGTGACCAAGCCCAGCGACGTCCTCGCCGTGCTCCGGCTGGGCCAGGCGGTCGCGTTCTACCCGGCCTCGGTGGCGCCCCCGAACGTCACCATCCCCGGCCTGGTCGCCCGCGCGGTCGACGGCGTCTCCCGGTCCCGCCTGACTGCCGCTTGTCGCACCGGCAACCGCTCCCCCGACGCCGCCTACTTCATTGACCGACTTCTGAAGGAAACCGGAGCGGCCTGACAGCTGGGCTCGACGTTACTGATCCCTGCCTCGACCACGGCCAAGCGGTCCGGTGAGGTCTGGCCGTCGATCGCCGGCTTGCGGGTACTTCCTGGGCGGCGCGGAGTCACCACAGGCGGCGGTGCACGCCACGACCGCCGCGATCACCCACCACAGGCGTGGCCTGGCGGTCGAGGCGGTCGCGGTCATCGACGCCACGCTACCGGAGCACGGTCCGGCTCACCGGCGGCGCAGGCCCGGGTTGACGAGGGACGGCGGCTGGTAGCCCGCGTCGACCGGGTTGAGGTTCGTACCCGGCGGGACGATCTCGTCGATCCGGTCCAGCAGCTTCTGGTCCAGGGTCAGATCGGCCGCACCCAACTGGGACGTGAGCTGCTCCATCGTGCGCGGCCCGATGATCGCCGAGGTCACCGCCGGGTGCCGGATCACGAACGCGATGGCGAGGTGGACCAGCGGGACACCGGCCTCGTCGGCCAACGCCGCCAAGGCGTCGGCCGCCTCCAGTTTGCGCTGGTTCACCGGCAGCGACATGTCGTACCGCGCGGGAAGGCGCGTGGCCCGGTGGGTCGCCGGCACGTCGGCGCCCTTGCGGTAACGGCCGCTCAGCCAGCCGCCGGCCAGCGGGCTCCACGGCAGCACGCCCATCCCGTACTTCTGGGCCACCGGCAGCACGTCGGCCTCGATGCCGCGGACCAGGATCGAGTACGGCGGCTGCTCGGTGCGGAACCGGCCCAGCCCACGCCGCTCCGCCGTCCACTGCGCCTCGACGATCCGGTGCGCCGGGTAGGTCGACGAGCCGAACGCGCGGATCTTGCCCTGCCGCTGGAGGTCGGTGAGCGCGGACAGCGTCTCCTCGTCGTCGACGTCCTCGTCCGGCCGATGGATCTGGTAGAGGTCGATGTAGTCGGTATTCAGCCGGCGCAGGCTCTCCTCCACCTCCCGCATGATCCAGCGGCGTGAGTTGCCCTGCTGGTTCGGGTCGCCCTTGGCGCCCAGCGGAGCGTCCACCGGTACGCCCATCTGACCGTGCACCTTCGTGGCCAGGATGACGTCCTCCCGCTTGCCGCTGGCCAGCGCCTTGCCGACGATCACCTCCGACTCGCCCTGCGAGTACACGTCCGCCGTGTCGATGAAGTTGATCCCAGCGTCCAGGGCGGCGTGGATGATCCTGACCGACGTGTCGTGGTCGGGCTCACCCCACGCGCCGAACATCATGGCACCGAGGCAGAGCGGGCTGACGTGCATTCCGGTACGTCCAAGACTGCGATATTCCATGGCTCGAACCTATCGCCTGTTTCGCGCGTTCCTCTCGGCTCGTCCGCCGTCCCGCCCCTCCACGTTCCTTACAAGTCTGCCGCGCCGGAAATTCCCTACAAATCGGGCGATGTCGGCTTGTGGCTCCCCTCGTAACGTGGAGGCCAGGACTTGAGGGATAGAGGTTCATGGCTGCGACGAGACGCCGGTTCGATCCGGAGTTCCGCGCGGGCGCGGTCCGGATCGTGCGGGAGACCGGTCAGTCGATCGCCCAGGTAGCGCGTGATCTGGGGATCAATAGCGGCACCCTCGCCAACTGGGTGCAGCAGGATCGTACGGCTCGTGGCGAGGCTGCCGCTGGGCAGTTGTCCGAGGACGAGCGGGCCGAGAGCGACGCCTCGACCAGTTCCGCGTCGTGGTGGGCGGACATGGCGTAGCCGAGCAGCCGGCGACTGAACAGGTCGATGACCGTGGCCAGATACAGTTTTCCCTGGTCGGTGACGATCTCGGTCATGTCGCCGCACCACAGCACGTCCGGCGCTGATGCGCCGAACTGACGACGGACCCGATCCGGAGCCGCTGCCCGTTCGCCCTGCCTGGTCTCCCGCACGATCCGGACCGCGCCCTCACGAAATTCGCGGTCGAACCGTCGTCTCGTCTCGACCCCTCTCGGATGTCAGAAGTGTGCCATCATCCTGCCCACATCTCTGGCGCGGCAGAACTCTGACATCGCCATTCTGCGATTTTCCGTGCATTTCCGAGACCAGAGCGGCTCTGCCGGGCGGCGGTTACATAGTTGGAACGGTCGAGAAATGTCAGAGTAATGACGCGGGACCAACCTGCTCTCACCTGCAGCAGCCGGCTGCACCTCGTTGGCGACACCGGGCTGGGCGCTTGGGACGCCGGCGGCTCGGCCCGGGACATGAACATCCGCACCATCCGCTGCGCCGCGACCCCGGCGTCACGCCTCCTTGACCAGGAACGGAGTTCCCGTATATGTCCACCATCAGCAAGCGGCTGCGCATGCTTGTCGCCACGGGCGCCTTCGCGACGACCGTCGCCCTCGTGCTCGCCGGCTGTGGCGCCCGCGCCGGCGACGAAACGTCCGGCACTAAGTCGGCCGGACCCAGTTGCGTCGACACCTCCGGCAACACCATCAAGCTCGGCTTCCTCAACTCCCTCACCGGCGGCATGGCGATCTCCGAGAAGACCGTCTCCAACGTGCTGCACATGGCCGCCGACGAGATCAACGCCGGCGGCGGCATCCTCGGAAAGAAGATTCAGTACGTCCAGGAAGACGGCGCCACCGACTGGCCCACCTTCGCGGAGAAGACCGAGAAGCTGCTCACCCAGGACTGCGTCGGCGCGATCTTCGGCGGCTGGACCTCGTCCTCCCGCAAGGCCGTCAAGCCGGTCGTCGAGGCCCATAACGGCCTGTTCTTCTACCCGGTGCAGTACGAGGGCCTTGAGGCTTCGCCGAACATCTACTACACCGGTGCGACCACGAACCAGCAGATCATCCCGGCGATGGACTTCCTCGCCTCCAAGGGGGTGAAGAGGCTGTTCCTCGCCGGCAGCGACTACGTCTTCCCGCGCACCGCGAATGCGATCATCAAGCTCTATGCCGCCAAGCTCGGCATCGAGATCGTCGGCGAGGAGTACGTGCCCCTCGACAAGGACGACTGGACCACCCAGGTGGCGAAGATCGTGGCGGCCAAGCCCGACTTCATCTTCAACACCATCAACGGCTCGTCGAACGTCGGCTTCATCAAGGCCTACTACGACGCCGGCCTCAGCGCGGCGACGACGCCGATCATCTCGGTGTCGATCGCCGAGGAGGAGGCGCCGGCCATGGGCCACGAGGTCACCGGCCACTACGCGTCCTGGAACTACTTCCAGTCGCTCAAGACCGACACCAACCCGAAGTTCATCGAGAGCTGGAAGGCCTATCCCAAGAGCAGCGGCGTCACCTCCGACCCGATGGAGGCCGCCTACATCTCGCTGTACCTGTACAAGGCGCTCGTCGAGGCGGCCGGCTCGTTCGACGTCAACGCGGTGAACGCCGCGGCGAAGAAGAACACCATCACGTTCGCCGCACCGGAGGGCACCGTCACGCTCGACGGCGAGAACCACCACATCTCAAAGCCGGGCCACATCGGCCGGATCAACGCCAGCAACCAGTTTGACATCGTCTGGTCCTCCGACAAGTTCATCAAGCCCGACCCGTTCCTCAACGGCTACGACTGGTTCCCGGCGAACGTCCGCGACCAGCTCGTGAAAGCCGCGGGCTGATCGCCCCACCCCCTGCACACGGGCGCGGGGTTGCGTGTCGCCTGCGGCAGGCAACCCCGCGTACCCGGATTCGAATCCCCTTCCTGCCCCGTTACCCCCGCACAGAGAGCGAGAGCACGTGGACGCACTAATCTCACCGCTGCTGAACGGCAGCGCACAGGGTGCGCTGCTCCTGCTCGCCGCGCTCGGCCTCTCGCTCACCTTCGGCCAGATGGGCGTGATCAACATGGCCCACGGCGAGTTCCTCATGATCGGCGCCTTCACCGCCTACCTCGTCCAGCAGGTCATCGACTCCAGCGATGTGTCGATACCGGTCGCGCTGCCGGTCGCGTTCGTCGTCGCCGGACTGTTCGGCCTCCTGCTGGAGGTCAGCGTCATCCAATGGATGTACCGCAGGCCCCTCGACACCCTGCTCGTCACGGTCGGTGTCAGCCTGATCCTGCAGCAGGCGGCACTGCAGATCTTCCCGTCCCAGGGCGTCCCGGTGGAGAAGCCAGGCTGGCTCGACGGGCAGCTGACCGTCCTCGGCTACGGCTGGCCGCTGCGGCAGGTGTTCACCATCCTGCTCGCGACCGTCTGCGTCGCCGCGCTGACGGCCTGGCTCAAGTACACCTCGTTCGGCCGCCGCATCCGGGCGACCGTGCAGAACCGGGACCTCGCCGAGACCGCGGGGATCTCCACGCGCACCATCGACCGCCTGACCTTCTTCGTCGGGTCGGGGCTGGCCGGGGTCGCCGGAGTGGCCGCGTCGCTCGTCGGCGGCACGAACTCGCAGATGGGCGCGCAGTACATCATCCCGGCCTTTCTCGTCGTCGCCGCCGGCGGCATCGGCCAGCTCAAGGGCACCATCGTCGCCGCGTGGGCGGTAGGCGTCGTCCTCTCGTGCTTCGCCTACTGGACGACCGGCAGCCTCGCGCAGGTGTTTGCCTTCATCCTCGTGATCGTCTTCCTGCAGCTGCGCCCGCAGGGCCTGTTCACGGTGCGAACCAGGAGTCTGGTATGACCAAACTGAAGCCATGGCTGTCCCTCCTCGGCATCGCGGTGTTCGCCGTCCTGCTCCTCGCGGTCGCTCCCCTCGTGCTCGCCGACCACTGGCTCGGCAACCTCGGCAAGTACTGCTGCTGGGCGATGGCCGCCGTCGGCATCGGCCTGGCGTGGGGCCGAGGCGGGATGCTCGTGATGGGGCAGGGGGTGTTCTTCGCCCTCGGTGCCTACTCGATGGCCATGCACCTCACGCTGGAGACCGCCGGTGACGGGGTTCCGGGGTTCATGGTGCTCTACGACCCGCTCGCGCCGCTTCCGGCGTTCTGGGAGCCGTTCCGCAGTGCTGCGGTCACCCTGCTGGCGATCGTGCTGCTCCCGGTGGTCGTGGCCGGCATTCTCGGCTACGCGCTGTTCAAGCGCCGTGTGAAGGGGGCGTACTTCGCGATCCTGACGCAGGCGCTCGCCGTCGCGCTCGCCACCCTGATCAGCTCCACGATCCGCGAGACCGGCGGCGACACCGGGCTCAGCGACTTCAAGTACTTCTTCGGGTTCGTGCTGAAGGACCCGGCGAACCGGAGCATGGTGTACCTCATCACGGCCGCGCTGCTCGTCGTGTGCCTGCTCGTGGTGTGGCAGCTCTACCGCAGCCGCTTCGGTGAGCTCCTCGTCGCCACCCGGGACGCCGAGGAGCGCGTGCGCTTCCTCGGCTACGACCCGGCCAACATCAAGCTCGTCGCCTTCGTCGTCGCAGCGCTGATGGCAAGCATCGGCGGAGCGATGTTCGTACCCATCGTCGGCATCATCACTCCGGCCGAGATCGGCGCTGCCGCCTCGATCCTCATGATCGCGGGCGTTGCCTTCGGCGGCCGCGCCTCGCTCTTCGGCCCCGCGCTCGGTGCGATGGCGGTCGGATGGGGACAATCGAGTCTCGGCTCCACCTGGCCCGACGGCTGGACCTACATCATCGGCCTGCTGTTCATCGTCGTCATCCTCTTCCTGCCGAAAGGGCTGTCGTCGGTGCTCGCCAGGTTCACGGCAGCGCGCCGGAGCCCTGGTGAACAGCCCGCAGCTGCGACCGCCGCCCTGCAGCTCGAGGAGGCGAAGTCGTGACCGACGCCTCGCTCGTCGTCACGGACCTCCACGTCGAGTTCTCGGGCTTCGTCGCGGTCGGCGGCGTCTCCTTCGACGCGCACCCTGGCGAGGTCCGGTTTCTCATCGGCCCGAACGGCGCCGGCAAGACGACCTGCATCGACGCCATCACGGGGCTCTCCGCGGCCACCGGGTCGGCGAGGCTCGGCGAGCAGGAGTTGCTCGGCAGGCCGGTGCACAAGATCGTCCGGCTCGGGGTCGGCCGCACGTTCCAGACCGCGAGCGTCTTCAACGAGCTCTCGGTGCTGCAGAACCTCGACATCGCCGCCGGACGCCACCGCCACGCGGCCTCGCTGCTACGGGCCCGGCGTGGCGTCGAACCGTCGATCGTGCAGGCGCTTGAGGAGACAGGACTCGCCGGAGAGCTCGCCACGCCGGCCGGCATCCTGTCGCACGGCCAGAAGCAGTGGCTGGAGATCGCGATGCTGCTCGTGCAGGACGCGAGGGTGCTGCTGCTCGACGAACCAGTCGCCGGCATGAGCCAGGACGAGCGGACCGCGACCGGCGAGCTCCTGCAGCGCGTCGCGGCGAAGCGCATTGTGCTGGTAGTCGAGCACGACATGGACTTCATGCGCCGCTTCGCCACGCGCGTGACGGTGCTGCACCAGGGCAAGGTGCTCTCGCATGGCTCGGTGGCCGAGGTACAGGCCGACCCCAAGGTGCAGGAGGTCTACCTCGGCACTGCGGGAGCCGCGACCACGGCCGCCATGTCGGTCGTGCCCGAAGCGGCAGCCGTCGAGCTCGCAAGCTCGCCGGAGATGGCAGCCAGGACGCAGCAGCAGGAGGAGAACTGACATGCTCGAGCTCACCGACATCGAGGCCGGCTACGGGCGCACACGGGTGCTGCACGGCGTGACGGTGCCGGCCGGAAAGGTCGTGGCCGTGCTCGGCCACAACGGCGCCGGCAAGACGACGCTGCTGCGGGTCGCGATCGGGCTCATCAAGCCGACGAAGGGCCGCGTGTTCTTCGACGGCGAAGACATCGCGTCGCTCGCCCCCAACAAGCGCGTCGCTCGCGGCATGGCCTACGTGCCGCAGGGCCAGCAGGCGTTCGGCCAGCTCACCACGCTCGAGAATCTGCAGCTCGTCGCCGACGGACGCCGGGGCGGCAAGGCCCTCATCGACGCGCAGATGGCTCGCTTCCCCGCATTGGAGCAGTTCGCGGCCAGGAAGGCAGGCCTGCTCTCGGGCGGGCAGCGCCAGCAGCTCGCGATCGCCCGCGCCCTCATCACCGAGCCGAAGCTGCTCATCCTTGACGAGCCGACCGAGGGCATCCAGCCCACGATCGTCGCCGAGATCGAGCGCACTATCGTACAGCTGGCCGGCGAGGGCATCAACGTGCTGCTCGTCGAGCAGCACATCGGCTTCGCCCTCGAGGCCGCTGAGCGATACGTCGTGCTCGCCTCGGGCTTCGTCACCCAGACCGACGAGGGGGGCTCGGCGGCCATCTCCACCGTGCGAGCGGCCATGGCGATCTGAGCCGACATTGCCGGTTTCCGGACCTGCAATACTTTCGTAACAACGAACCCGGAAGATGCCCCACGCCCGGCGCGTGAGGGGATGCCACTGTGAGCAGAACAGGCAACGCGCGCGCGGCCGCGGAGGACAGCCTCGAGGACTATGCCTTCCGATATGTGCCGCGCACCTTCCGGCGCTGGAGCGCGGCCTCCGTCGGCGCGACAGCCCTCGGGTCCATCGCGTTCCTCGCCGATTTCTCGATCGGCGCGACCATCGGCATCGACCACGGTACCGCCAATGCCATGCTCGGCATCCTGTTCGCGTCGGTCATCATCGTCATCGTGGGCGTACCCGTCGCCTACTACGCCGCCCGCTACAATCTCGACCTCGACCTCATCGCCCGTGGCTCGGGATTCGGCTACTACGGCTCGATCATCACAACCGTGGTCTTCGCGGGCTTCACCTGCATTTTCTTTGCCTTGGAGGGCGCCATCATGGCGCAGGGGCTGCAGGTGGCGACGGGGACGCCGCTGTGGCTCGGCTATCTCATCTCGACCGTGGTCGTGATCCCGATCGTCATCTACGGCATGCGTGCGCTGGAGCGCCTGCATTTCTGGACCACGCCCCTGTGGCTCGCCCTCGCCCTGCTGCCGCTGCTGTGGATCGTCCTCTCCGACCCCGAGTCGGTGCGCGCCTTCACGTCGTTCACCGGCAACTCCGACGGCTCGATCAGTTTCGGCGCCGTTGTCTCAAGCGCGGCCGTGTGCTTCGCCCTCACCCCGCAGCTGGCGGAGCAGATCGACTACATCCGCGCCATGCCGCCGCGCACGCCGTCGAACGCCCGCTCGTGGTGGACGTCGTTCGCATTGTCCGGCCCGGGCTGGGTCATCTTCAGCAGCACCAAGCAGATGATCGGGGTGTTTCTCGCCGTCTACGTCCTCGTGAAAGTCGATCCCACCCTCGGGCACTCCGCGACCGAACCGGTCAAGCAGTTCGTCGGCATGTACCAGACCCTGTTCCCCGACTGGCTCGCAATCGCCCTCGCCCTCGCGCTCATCGTGGTCGCGCAGGTGAAGATCAACGTGACGAACGCGTATTCGGGCTCGCTCGCCTGGTCGAACGTCTTCACCCGGGTGGCAAAGCACTACCCGGGTCGCACGATCTTCGTGCTGCTCAACCTTGTGATCGCCTACGCGCTCATGATGCTGGACGTCTTCACCATCATCTCCTTCGTCCTGAGCCTGTACGCGAACGTCGTCATGGCGTGGCTCGTGACGATCGCCACCGATATCGCGATCAACAAGTGGGTGCTGCGCATCTCGCCGCGCTTCCCGGAATTCCGCCGTGGCATGCTGCACGACTGGAATCCGGTGGGGCTCGTGTCGGTGGGGCTCGCCTCGGTGCTTTCGCTGCTCGCGTTCGCCGGGCTGTTCGGCCCCGCCGTCAAGCCGTTCTCGGTGCTCATCGCGATCGGCGTCGCGTTCGTCGCCACGCCGGTCATGGCCCTCGCCACGCGGGGGCGCTACTACCTCCGCCGCCGCTCCGACGGCATCGACTCCCCCCTCTTCGACGACGACGGCAACCCCTCGGGCGAGCGGCTCCGCTGCCATGTCACCGGGTATACGTTCGAGCGGCCGGATATGCTGGCCTCGGCCCAGCGAGGACCGCATGGCGAGGTGCAGTATGTCTCGTCGCTGGCGCTCACGCTCGACGATTCCGATCGCTACGTGCTTCCGCCGGAAGTCACCGGCCCCCCGCACTGGGCGACCGCTCGAAGCAGGGGGACGTGATGGAGGAGTCGGTCGACACCGCGACCGCAATTCTCGCGAGCGCGGCGGTTCTGCTGCGTGAGCACACGTTCGACGACATCTCCTATCGTGCCCTCGCCGACAAGGTCGGCATCTCGGAGCGCACGATCTACCGGCAGTACCCCACGCGTGCGCACCTGCTCGCGGCACTCTCGAACTGGATTGAGCAGACCCATTTCCCGCTGCCGCCGTTTGTGACCGTGGCCGATTTCCGCGCCGCCGTGCACGAGCGCTTCCGCGCCTTCGACGCGTCGCCCGCGTACGCGTACGTCGGCGCACGGGCGGCTACGATCTCGCTGACGCTCGACGCCGAGCCCGCCTACATCACGCGTGCGATCGAGGCGATGCTCGACGTGGCGGCGCCGACGCTCAACCGGCGAGATCGGCGGCGGATCGCGGCCTCCCTGCGTTACTTCTCGTCGGCGATGTTCTGGGCGCGACTGCGCACGGGCTTCGACCTGGATGCCGGCGACATCTGCGACGCGTTTGATCGCGCCGTGGGCACCATGCTCGCGAGGCTGCCCGACGCGACGTGGGCGGAGCCGTGAGCAGGCCGATGGCCGCCCCGGCGCTGAGCGGCACGCAAGCGGCGATCCTCGCCGCCTACGCCGAGCTGATCGAGGAGGTCGGCAGCGACGACGTGTCCTACCGGCTCGTCGCCCGCCGGGCCGGCATCGCCGAGCGCACGGTGTTCCGCAACTATCCTACGCGGGTCGATCTGCTGCTGGCGACCGCAGCGTGGATCGAGGCGACGGTGTTCGTCCGCGAGGAGTCGCACTCGATCTTCGACATCCCCCTCGCGATCCGCGACGCGATGCAGCGGTACGACGCGCGGCCGGAGCTCGCGCACGTCGTCGCCGAGACGGCAATGCGCGGCGTGAGCGGCGCGGCGCCGTCGCTCGGCCGGGCGCACCTCGAGCGGCTGCTGGACGCCGAGGTGCCATCCCTCGACGCGGCGCAGCGCAGAGCGGTCATCGTGGCGCTGTCCCACCTCGACTCCGCCGCGACCTGGGTGACGTTTCGCCGCGAGTTCGGCATGGACCGGCGTGACATCGCCGACGCAGCCGCATGGGCAGCGGAGGCGGTGCTCGACAGCATCCGCGACCGCGTCGTCCCGTAGGCGCCGGGCCTGAACTACGCTGCGTCCGAAGCCGGACTGGTCGGGTCGAACCCAGGACCAGGCTCTTGCGCGGAGCGCCGTACATCAGCCAGTCGACGGCCCGGCCACCACACCGCCCAACAGCTGCGCCGATGTGGGCCGGGACCATCCCCGGTACCTGCACGGCGTCCAGGCCGATGCGGAAGGGCGGCACAGACCCGGCGACCCGGACGCAAAACCGCCGTCACAGCGCGTTTCGCCCCGGTGTCCCCGGACCGGCCACGCCGCCGCCCGCTTCCGGCCAATCCTTGCACCGTGGTGCGGTGCCTTCCTGCGCCGGCTCCGACCGGTCCCGGGACGGGTCGGAGCCGATCCGGCACGCACCCGTCGGCCGCCGCGGGTACGGCCGGGGTCAGCTGTCGGCGAGGATGCGGCGCGCGGCCAGCGTGGCCATGGCCAGCAGGGGCGCGTTCGGGTTGCCCGAGACGGTGACCGGCAGGGCCGAGGCGTCCATCACCCGCAGCGCGCCGATGCCGCGTACCCGCAGCCGGGTGTCGAGGACGGCGTCGTCGCCGGTGCCCATCGCGCAGCCGCCGACGGTGTGGTAGCCGGGGATGCTGTGGTTCAGGGCGTAGTCGAGGAGCCCTTCATCGTCGCGGAGGCCGGGGCCGGGCGCCGTCTCGCCCTCGATCATCCCGGCGAGAGGCTCCTCCGCGGCGATGTCGCGCATGCGCCGGAGCATGGCCACGGTACGCCGGCGGTCCGCGTCCTCCGCCAGATGATTCGGGACGATCCGGGGCGGTGTCCGCGGGTCGGCGGAGGTGATGTGCTGCCGGCCGCGGGCCTCGGGCCGCAGGATCTCACCGATGATCGTGGCGCCCGGACTCGTCTCCAGCCGCATGCGCTCCATGTCGGCGCTGACGGGATTCATGAAGATCTGCGCGTCGGGCCGGGGTTCGCTCGGCTCGGTGCGGGCGAAGCCGAGAACCTGCGCGCCCGGTGCGGCGAGAAAACCGTCGCGTCTGACCAGATACGCCGTGAGAACGCGCAGGACACCGCCGGCGCTGCCCAGCATCCGGTTGTAGCCGAGCCCCGGCCGGTTGAGGCGCAGCAGGAGCGGAATGACGTGGTGCTCGACGACGTTCTCGCCCACCGTGGGGCGGTCCAGGACGACCTCGATGCCCAGCCTGCGCAGCAGTGCACCGTCGCCGATGCCGGAGAGCTCCAGCAGCTTGGGCGTCTCCACGCCACCGGTCGACAGCACGACCTCCTTCGTGGCCCGGATCTCCTGCGCGGCGGCGCCCTCCCCGACGAGCACGCCGACGGCCCTGTCCCGTTCGATGAGGACGCGGGTCACCGTGGCCCCGGTCCGGACGGTCAGATTGGCGCGCTTCATCGCCGGACGCAGGAACGCGGTCTTCGCGCTCTGCCGGACACCGCGGGCGATGGTGGCCGGGGTGTAGCCGACCCGTTCGTCGCCGCCCTCGTTCACATCTTCCACCCGCGCGAGACCGCGCTTGCCGGCGGCCTCGATGAACGCCTCGTTGACCGGCTCGCCGTTGTTCTGGACGCTGACGCCCAGCGGGCCACCGGTTCCCCGCAGGTCGGTCGCGCCGAGCTGGTGGTCCTCCAGCTCCCGAAAGATCGGCAGGATGTCGTTCCAGGCCCAGCCGGTGCCGGGCAACGCGTCCCAGTCCGCCGCGCACCCGCGGTTGTACATCGAACCGTTGATGGCGCTGGTGCCGCCGAGCACCCGGCCGCGAAGCCACCTGTCCTCCCGGCCCTGGGAACCGTACGGCTCGGTCCGATAGGCGTACGAGAACCGGCCGTTGGCCTGTGTGACCAGACTCGCCGCGGGGATACGGAACAGCGGGCCGCGCCCGGGTGTGCCCGCCTCCAGCAGGAGCACCTTGACAGCAGCGTCCCGGGACAGTTCCGCGGCAAGCACGCATCCTGCGCTTCCCGCACCGACCACGATGTAATCGAACATACCGCTAACGACGAGGACGGCACGCTCGGCGTTCATGCTTCGCCGGACGACCGGCCTGGCCGTCGCTCACCCGTCGGCCACCGCCCGGACGCAAAAAGCAGGCCGGAACACTTGGTCGATCAGGTACGTATAACCGGCGCGGTCGGCGAGTGGTGGACGGATGTTCGGGCCACAATCGGCGCGAACATCCGGGCGGCGTCCTTCGGATGTCCGGTCTCGTGCGCGACGGACGCCGGCATCCCACGCCTGCTCGACGGCGCGGAGACCACCGGCCATCCCGCCGTAGGAGACGAAGGCGATGGGCTTGGCGAACCATTCCTCGCGAGCGAGGTCGATGGCGTTCTTGAGCGTGCCGGGGAAGCTGTGGTTGTACTCCGGGGTGACGATGACGAACGCATCGGCGGCGGCGACTCGGGCTCGAAGATCGACCGCGGCGTCGTGGCTGGCGAAGGGTTGGGCCGGCACCTCGATCTGGGCGAGGTCGATGACGTCGAGGTCGAAGGCACCGACCCGCTCGACTTCCTCGGCGAACCACTGTGCGACGGTCGGCCCGAATCGACCTTCTCGCGTGCTGGCGATGACCACGCCGAGCCGCATTCGACGGTGTTGTGGCTGTGTCATGGCAGCAGGAGGGTCTTCCCGATCGTGCTGCGGGACTCGATGGCGGCGTGGGCTGCGGCAGCGTCATCGAGAGAGAAGGTCTGGCCGATGGTCGGCCGGATGGTTCCCTGGGCGGCGAGGTCGAGGGCGCGTTCGGTGAGTGAGAACAGATCGTCGGAGGTGCCGACCGCGGACAGGGGGATCACGGTGATGTGCTTGTCGTCCGCCGCGCCGGGGTCGATCGTGCCCCAACTCCCGCCTGCGGCCCCTTGCCGCACATATCGCCCGCCGGGGCGGACGAGCGCGAACAGCGCCGCCGTGGTGTCGGCACCTATGCCGTCGAAGACCACATCGACCCCGTGCGGTGCCGCCGTGCGGATGCGGGCAGTCCAGTCATGGTCGCGGTAGTTCACGGATACGTCGGCGCCAAGGCTCCGCGCGTGATCGAGCTTCGCGCCGCCGCCGGCGAGGGCGATGACGTGAGCGCCCGAGGCTTTCGCGAGCTGGACGAGGATGCTGCCCACACCGCCCGCGGCGGCGGTGATGATGACGGACTCGCCGGACTGGATGCCTGCGGCGTCGCGCAGGCCGACGGCGGTACGGCCGTCGGCGAGCAGCGCGGCCGCGTCGGGCAGGGCGAGGGCGCCGGGCACCCGGTGTAGGTCGGCCACCCGCGCGAGGGCGAGGCTGGCGTAGCCGCCGCTGCCGCCGGTCGCGGTCACGACGCGGGTGCCGATCCAGGCCGGGTCCACATCCGCTCCCGCTCGGTCGATGATGCCGCCGACGCCGTTACCGAGGATCACGGGGAAGGTCGCGGGCGGTGCGATGGAGCTTCCGGCGCGGATCAGGGTGTCGATGAAGGTGATCGCCGCGACCTCCACCGCGATCCGCACCTGCCCGGCGCCGGGCTCCGGGTCGGGCAGGGTGACCGGGTGCAGCACGTCGGGGGCGCCGGGGTGATCGGCGACTATGGCTCGCATGTCGGGGTCCTCGATTCTGGATTCGTGATGCCGGCCGATGGCCGGGGTCGTGGTGGTCGCGCGGGGAGGAGCAGCACCATGAGGAAGGCGACGGCGAGGAAGCCGGTCACCGGCAGGCCCCGCGCCTGCTGGTAGAACAACGACAGGAGCAGCAGCGGGCCGTACAGGCAGACTCCCGATAGGAACATCATCACGGTCGCGACGGAAAAGGACCGATGCCGCAGCAGCCGCACGTCCAGGAGGGCGCGCGCCGCGGCGTGCGGAGTGCCACTGCCACGACCGCGGTGCCGGTCCTCCGCTGGTTCCTCGGCGGCGCCCGGATGCGCCAGTTGGCGCGCGACAACGCGATCAGCAAATCCACCGGCTACGACTATCCGCACGAGGGCATCGACGTGCTCGCCGATCGCGCGCCGAGCCTCATCCGGCCCGGTTGCGGATCGATGCCGTCGCCGGCTCCGGTGATACGAAGCTGGAGGTACCGCGCGACTCGAACGCCACCTGTCGCCTGACCTTGCACGCCAGCAGCGGTGACATGTCGGCCAGCACCCAGATGGTCGCGGTAGGGGCCGCGTCGCGGGCGGCCCCGTACAAATCCCGACGTTCTTGTTCGCAGGTTTCTAGCTCACGATCACTCACCAGCAGCCGTGCGTCGCCGGCGCACGAGGAGCAAGATCAGTCCGCCGACCGCGACCAGCGCGAGACCCAACGCGATCAGCCTGGCAATCGAATCACCGGTCACCGGAAGACGTGATGTGCTGGTCCCGGTAGGGCTGGGGGTCGCGGTCGGGGTGTGGGTCGCGGTCGGGGCGGGTGACGCGGTAGGACTGACGGTCGCGGACCCGGTCGCGGTCGGGGTGGGGGTCGCGGTCCGGGTGGGGGACGCAGTATGGGTGGCGGTCACAGTCGGGGTGGGGGTCGCCGTGGCGGTCGGGGCACCACACACGAAGTAGCGCTGGATGACGGGCGGGGAGCCACCCACCAGCGGCGGCATCAGGTGCGTGATGAACAGTGGGCCGGTCAGCGGGCCGGTGTAGACGTTGTACCCGCCGCCGCCGACGATCACGACGCCGCTGAGCGTGTACGCGGGTCCGGTCATGACGGAGAGTTCGCGCCCGCCCTGCGGACCGGGCGACTGATCGACATCGACGATGGTGCCGCTGACCGAATCATACGAATCGGGGGCTGCGGGGTCCTGGAACTCGCCGGAGACCAGGATGTTTCCGCTCAGGCCCGCGGCCGCGCACGTAGTCACGTCTCCGGCATGCGCCGTCGGGGTCGCATCGGGGTTCACAGCGCCACAGACGAAGTAACGGCTGATGATCGGGCTTGTCCCCGACTCGGGCGGGGCTACCAGCCCGGGCAGGTCCTCCGGACCCTCAAACGGCCCGAGGTAGAGGTGGTACGCCCCGCCTCCGGCCACCACGACACCGGAGGCGAAGTACCCGTCCCTGACGGTCACCGTGAGCTCGCGCCCTGCGTCCGGCCCGCTCTGCTCGACGTCGACGAGCACGCCGGGCTGGCCCGTGTCCGGCGGAAGATCGTTGGGCGGCGTCTCCCCGGCGCCCAGGACGGTTCCGATCAGACCCGCGGCCTCGCAGGTGGTCACGTCGCCGGCGTGCACGGTCGGGGCGGGCACTGCGGCCGTGGCCACCGTGCTCCAGGCGAGCACAGCACCGACGACACCAAGACCCAGGACGACAACTTTCGATGCCACCGGGACGGCCTCCGCTACTAGAGAATCAAGCGCACCTATCTTCCCGGGTAGCTCGTCGCACTCAATCGGCCTATCGGTTGAATCTGAATAATCTGCGACGAACCAAGGTCGAGTAGCCGGGAGGCGTCTCAACTCCAGGCCCAGTCAAAGTGCGCGACCGATCAACGAGAAAGATCTTCTCGGCCACGCTGACGCCCGGACCACCGACGAGTGGTACACCCACGTCCTCGACGCTGCCAGCCTGGTACCCGGCCTACCAGGAACGCAAGGGTACTGCCTGCACCGGCCGGGCCGGCCGAGACTGACCCGACACCGTGGAGAAAGGTCCGGCGAACAGATGAGCAGCAACGGCCTGCCGCATGTCGGCTTCATCGGGCTCGGCGATCAAGGCCTGCCGATGGCGATCGCCATCGCCGACGCCGGGTTTCCCCTGCACGTCTGGGCACGGCGACCCGAGTCGTTGAGAGCCCTGGGCGATGTCAGCTATGTCGCGCACGACGATGTGCCGGCGCTGGCCGCGGCGTGCGACATCGTCGGCCTCTGCGTGAGCACGGACGAGGACGTCCGGACGCTCGTGACCGACGGCCTGGCCGGCCATCTGCGTGCGGGCGCGGTGGTCGTCAACCACGGCACCGGCACCCCGAAGGCCGCGCAGGACATGGCCGCGTTCTGCGCGCAACGCGGGGTCGGGTTCCTCGACGCGCCGGTCAGCGGCACCCGCACCGGCGCCGAGGCGCGCACGCTGACCACCATGGTCGGCGGCGCGACCGCCGTCGTGCAGCGGTGCGAGCCGGTGTTCCGGTCCTTCTCCGCTCACGTGCTCCACATCGGCCCGACCGGCACCGGGCAGCTCGCGAAGCTGATCAACAACACCGTGATGATGATGAACCGGGCGAACGTCGCCGAGATTCTCGACCTGCTGGCGGCCGCCGGCGTCGACCCCGCGCCCGTCTTCGAGGCGGTGAAGCTCAGCAGCGGGTCGAGCCGGATGCTGCAGCTGCTCCCGAACCGTGGGTTCGAGGATCTCGACGCGCGGGTCACGCACATGACACAGGTCGAGCTGCTGGACATGGAGCTCTTCGACACCGCGATGGCCGACCTCGGTCTGGACACCGCGCCGGTCACGGCGCGGGCCGTGACCGGCGCACAGCGGTTCCTCGACGTAGTGCACACCCTTGACCCACACCCCGCTCGATGACACCGCTCGGGTGCCGGGGACGCCGGTCCGAAGCGGCCGCCTGACCCCGCCGCTACCAGTAACGGCAGGGGCCTGGCTGCCGCCTGCTGCTTCGAGAAACATGGAACAAACGCTCTCTCGGAGCATCTCCGACAATCCCGCGGGAACCAGACATGATTGATCGAGCTGGACTTGCCGAGTTCCTCCGTCGCCGTCGAGAGTCGCTTCAACCCGAAGACGTCGGATTGCCGCGCGGACAACGTCGCCGGACCAGCGGGCTTCGCCGCGAAGAGGTCGCCCGGCTCTGTTACCTGTCCACCGACTACTACTGCCGGCTCGAGCAGGAACGCGGACCCCGCCCGTCCTTAGGCCTGCTCGCCTCCATCGCCCAGGGCCTGCACCTTTCCCTGGAGGAACGCGACCATCTGTTCCGGCTCGCCGGTCACAACCCGCCGCCGCGAGACACGACCAGCGAACACATCAGTCCTGGGCTGCTGCACATCTTCGACCGGCTCGCCGACAGTACCGCCAAAATCATCACGGAACTCGGTGAGACGCTGCGGCAAACCGACCTGCACGTCGCCCTCACCGGCGACACCACCCAGTATTCCGGCCCGGCCCGCAGCCTGCCCTACCGGTGGTTTACCGACCCGGCCAGCCGCGCCGTCTACCACCCCGACGACCACGACCGCATATCCCGCGTCTTCGTCTCGGCAGCCCGCCGGCTGACCACCGTTCGCGGGCCCGGATCGAAGGCTGCTCGTCTGGCGGACCTGTTGCTCGCGCAGAGCCGGGAGTTCGCCGGCCTCTGGAACGAGCACGAGGTCGGAGCAAGCTTCGACGGCGTGGAACGCTTCGTGCATCCGGAGCTCGGTCTGCTCGAACTCACCTGTCAGGTGCTGCACGACCCCCGGCAGTCGCACCTGCTGCTCGTCTACACCGCGGCCCCCGGCGGCGAAAGCTACGACAAGCTGCGGCTGCTGTCCGCGATCGGCGCCCCGCACGCGTGGAGCAGCATCTGGTGATCGGCAGACGGATGAATCTCGATCGAGTCAGGCCTCGCGGGTCCGAGCGGTGTGGGCGGTGTGGCCGTCGATACCCACCGAAGGCAATGTCGCCGAGGCGAGCAGCGCGATCTTCTCGGCATCCTCGCTTCCGGGGTCCGCGTGCAGCATGACGAGCATCATGCCCTCGGCGCCGGGAATGGCGAGCTTTTCGTGGTTGACGACCACCGAGCCCAGCTGCGGGTGGTCGAAGCGCATCCGGCCGCTCTGCCGGGGCTTGATGTCGTGGCGTGCCCACAGCTGGCGGAAACGCGCGCTGGCCAGCGAGAGCTCCCCGACGAGCTCGATGAAGCGCGGGTCGTCGATGTCCGTGCCCACGGCCTCGCGGAAGCCGGCGATCAGGCTTTGGGTGGCCAGTTCCCAGTCCGGGAAGAGGGCTTGCTCCGCGGGGTCGAGGAAGAGGTCGCGCAGCCGGTTGGTGCCGACGACAAGCCGGGGCGACAGCATCGTGGCGAGGGGGTTGACGGCCAGAACGTCGAGGTAGCGACCCTCGACGAACGCCGGCATGTTGATGGCCGCGACAAGCTTCGCGACGCCCGGCGGGACGACCTCCCGGGGCGCGCGAGGCCGTCGCGGGCGTCGCCCGGCGATGAGACTCGTCAGGTACGCGGTCGTCTCCTCGTCCAGCAGCAGCGCCTTGGCGATCGACTCGAGGACCTGCGCGGAGGGTTTGCGGTCCCGGCCCTGCTCCAGGCGCAGGTAATATTCGGCGCTGATCCCCGCGAGCATCGCGACTTCCTCCCGGCGCAGGCCGCGCACGCGCCGCATGCCCTGCACGGGGATGCCGACCTGTTCCGGGGAAACCAGTTCGCGCCGGGCGCGCAGGAAGACGCCCAGCAAATTCTGTTCGTCGGTCACCCCTTCACGGTAGTGCCGACGACCGCATTGTTCCTGGTCCCGCCGCTACCGGTAACGCTGGGGGCCTGGCTGGCGCCCACCGCGTTCGGAAACATTCCGGTTATGACACAGCAACGCGTTCTCGTTACCGGCGGCTCGGGGTTCATCGCCGGCCACTGCATCCTGCAGCTCCTCGAGCGGGGCTACCTGGTTCGCGCCACCGTCCGGTCGCTGGACCGTGAGGCGGCTGTCCGGGAGGTGCTCACCGAGGCGGGCATGGTCAACGGCGACGCGCTGAGCTTCGCCGCCGCCGATCTCACCGGCGACGCCGGGTGGGCGGATGCCGTCGCCGGCGTGGACTTCGTGCTGCATGTCGCGTCTCCCGTGATGCCCGGGCACGTCGACAACCCGGACGACGTGATCGTCCCGGCTCGCGAGGGCACCCTGCGGGTGCTGCGCGCCGCCCACGACGCCGGCGTCAAGCGGGTCGTGCTCACCTCGGCGTTCCACGCCGTCGGCTGGGGTCACCCGCACGACGACCACGTCTTCACCGAGGACGACTGGACCGTCGTCGGCGCCCCCGACGTCGACGCCTACGGCGAAGCCAAAACCGTCGCCGAGCGCGCCGCCTGGGACTTCATCCGGTCCGAGGGCAGCCCGACCGAGCTCGTCACCGTGCTCCCCGTCGCCGTCATGGGACCGGGCATGGGCCATCAGGTCTCCGGGTCCAACAACATCATCCGGCGGCTCCTCGACGGCGACATCCCGGGCTACCCGAACCTGTACTTCCCGATCGTCGATGTCCGGGACGTCGCCGCCGGCCACATCCTGGCGATGACGACCAAGGACGCCGCCGGCCAGCGGTTCCTGCTCTCCAACGGCCCGGCGGTGCCGTTCAAGGAGATCGGCGCCCTCATCCGGGCACATGTCGGCACCGCCGCCGCGAATGTGCCGACCCGGACCATCCCGGACCTCGCCGTGAAGGCCGGTGCCCGGTTCAACGCGCAGATGCGGGAGATCGCCTCCGACCTCGGCTACTCGCGCAAGACCTCCAACGAGAAGGCCCGCCGGGTGCTCGGCTGGAAGCCCCGCGGTCCCGAGGAGGCCATCGTCGCCGCCGCTCAGAGCCTCGTCGCCAAGAACCTCGTGAAGACCAAGTAACCGGAGCCAGCAATGACCGATGACATATCAACGGACGGCCGCCCCGATCTGCGGGTGCGATACCGGCAGGAGCGCGACAAGCGGATCCGCCCGGACGGCAACGACCAGTACATCGAGCCGGTGGGCCGCTTCGCGCACTTCACCGCCGACCCCTACACCCCGCGGGTCGAGCGGGACCCGGTGGTCGAGGACGTCGATGTCGTGATCGTCGGCGGCGGGTTCGCCGGCCTCGTCACCGGCGCCCACCTGGTCCAGGCCGGGATCACCGATGTGCGCATCGTCGAGGCAGGGGGCGGCCTCGGCGGCGTCTGGTACTGGAACCGGTACCCCGGGGCCATGTGCGACACCGCGGCCATGGTGTACCTGCCCCTGCTGGAGGAGACCGGACACATCCCCTCGGCCAAGTACGTCGAGGCCCCCGAGATCCTCGCCCACGCCCAGCGGATCGCCCAACAGTACGGCCTCGACGACGGCGCCCTGTGCTCGACCACGGTCACCGACCTCGTCTGGGACGAGGGGCGCAGCCGGTGGCTGGTCCGCACCGACCGCGGCGACGAACTGCGCGCCCGCTTCGTGACCCTGGGCACCGGCCCGCTGAACCGGCCGAAGCTGCCCGGCATCCCGGGCATCGAGACGTTCGACGGCAAGATGTTCCACACCGCCCGATGGGACTACGACTACACCGGCGGCACCCCCGACGGCGCGCCCATGACCGAACTGGCCACCAAACGGGTGGGGATCATCGGCACCGGGGCGACCTCGGTCCAGTGCGTTCCGCGGCTGGCCCGCGACGCCGGCTCCCTGTTCGTCTTCCAGCGCACACCACCCTCGGTCGACGTCCGCGACAACCACCCGATCGACCCCGAGTGGTTCGGCACGCTGAGCCCCGGCTGGCAACGCGAGTGGCGGCTCAACTTCGCCACGCTGCAGGGCGGCGGGTTCGCCGACGAGGACCTGGTCATGGACGGGTGGACGGACATCGCCATCCGGATCCGGGACCGGATCGTCGCCGAGGCCGCCGACTTCACGCCGCAGTCGTTCCGCAAGATCTACGAACTTGCCGACGACGACAAGATGGACGAGATCCGGGCCCGGATCGACGCCGTGGTTCAGGATCCGGCCACGGCCGAGGCCCTCAAGCCGTGGTTCCGGCAGCTGTGCAAGCGCCCGTGCTTCCACGACGAATACCTCGACGCGTTCAATCAGCCGAACGTCCACCTGGTCGACACCGACGGCCGGGGCGTGGAGCGGATCGACGCCACCGGGGTGTGGGTCAGCGGAGAGCACTTCCCGCTGGACTGCCTGATCCTGGCCTCGG
This sequence comes from Dactylosporangium sp. CA-092794, assembly GCF_050948465.1. Taxonomy (NCBI): domain Bacteria; kingdom Bacillati; phylum Actinomycetota; class Actinomycetes; order Micromonosporales; family Micromonosporaceae; genus Dactylosporangium; species Dactylosporangium sp. CA-092794. The sequence continues at coordinate 8,234,239 of NZ_CP192044.1, forward strand.
GCTTCGAATTCGGCACGCCGTACGAGCGCAGGTCGGGTTTTGATCCGGTCGGCCGCGACGGCCTGGCGCTGTCGAAGGCGTGGGGCGACGGGATGGTGACGCTGCACGGCCTGCACGTGCACGGCTTCCCGAACCTGTTCGTCATCCAGACCGGACAGGCGGCCAACCTGATCTCCAACGTCACCCACAACCTGATCGAGGCCGGCACCACCGCCGCCGCCGTCATCGCCCACGCGCACGCCATCGGTGCGGTGCAGGTCGAGCCGACCGCAGCCGCGCAGGCCGCGTGGATCGACCGTCTGCTCGACCCGACCACGTCGATGATCTACAGCGCGGACTGCACGCCCGGCTACTACAACAACGAGGGCCGCCCGCTCGGCCGCCGGGAACTGCTCAACGGGTCCCGCTACCCGGACGGCTCGGCCGAGTACTTCCTCTACATCGAGGAATGGCGGAACACCGGACGGTACGAGGGTCTCGAGTTCCGTTCCCCCGCCGACGAGGAGACGCACTGATGTCCGAGCTTCCCGCCACGTCTCTGGAACTGCGGAGCCTGGTCACCGCGGACGGGACGCTCGAGCTCTCCCTCGTCGAAGTGCCGCTGCCCGTCCCCGCCGACGACGAGGTGCTCGTCCGGATAGACGCGGCACCCATCAACCCGACCGACATGATCCACTTTCTGGCCGGCGCCGACCTCAGCAGGGCGGACTTCTCCGGTCCGGCCGATCGGCCCGTCGTCACCGCGCCGCTGGCCGACGGAGCGGTGCGGCGGCTCGCGGGACGCGTCGGCACGTCGCTGCCCGCGGGCAGCGAAGGCGCCGGCACGGTGGTGGCCACCGGCACCGGCGCCGAGGCACTGCTGGGCCGGACCGTCGCCCTCGGCGGCACCGCCACGTATGCGCACTACCGGGTCGCCAACGCGGCATTCTGCCTGCCACTGCCCGACGGGGCGACGGCGAAGGACGGGGCATCGTCCTTCGTCAACCCGCTCACCGCACTGGGCATGGTGACCACCCTCCGCCGGGAGGGTCACACCGGGCTCGTGAACACCGCGGCCGCCTCCAACCTCGGCCAGATGCTGGTCAAGCTGTGCCTGAGGGACGACGTGCCGTTGGTATCGATCGTCCGCCGGCCCGAGCAGGCGGAGTTGCTCCGGTCGCTGGGCGCCAAGTTCGTCTGTGACACCTCGGCGCGCACGTTCATGGATGACCTCATCGCCGCCGTCACGGCGACCTCCGCGACGCTGGCGTTCGACGCCACCGGCGGCGGCGCGCTGGCCAGTCAGATCCTCACCGCCATGGAGGTGGCGGCCAGCACGACCGGCCCCTTTTCCGGGTACGGATCGACCGTACACAAGCAGGTGTACGTCTACGGCGGCCTCGACCCCAGCCCGATGGTGCTGACCAGGAGCTACGGCTTCGCCTGGGGCCTCAGCGGCTGGCTGCTCACGCCGTTCCTCGCCGGCCTCGGCGGCGACATGCGAACGCTGCTCGGCCGGGTGGCGGCGGAACTGACGACCACGTTCGCCAGCCACTACACCGGCGAGTTGTCGCTCGCACAGGCGCTCAACCCGCAAGCCATCAGCGCCTACACCAAGCGGGCGACCGGCGAGAAATACCTCATCACACCCCACGCCGCCTGACGCCGGCGTCCTGATCAAACGCCCGGGCCTGCCCGCCGATCAGGGCCGGCCCGGCGCGCGCCCACCACATCCAAGCTCGATGCTCTGAGGAGTGCCTGATGCCTAGCGCCCACGTCAACGGGGTCGACATCGAATACGTGACCGACGGTGACCCCGCCGACCCGCCGCTGCTGCTCATCCCCGGCCTCGGCCTGCAGCTCACCATCTGGGCGCCGGGTTTCGTAAACCTCCTGCGCGAACACGGCTTCTACGTCATCCGCCTCGACAACCGCGACAGCGGCCTGTCCGGCAAGCTCGACGGCCGGCCGGACATCATCTCCGTGCTCGGCGGCGACCTCTCCTCGGTCACGTACTCGATCGAGGACATGGCCGAGGACGTCGCCGGCCTAGTGACCCATCTCGGGATCGAGCGGGCTCACGTGGCCGGCATGTCGCTCGGCGGGATGATCACGCAGACGCTGGCGATCCGGCACCCGGAACTGGTCGCGTCCGCCTGCTCCATCATGTCGACCACCGGCGACCCGACGGTCGGGGCGCCGACCGACGCGGCGGCCGGCGCACTGTTGCAGCCGGCCGGATCGAGCCGGGAGGACGCCATCGCTCGCTCCGTCGAGATCGGCCGCACCATCGGATCCCCGAAATACCCGGCGGGCGATGACGTGCTGCGGGAGCGGGCCGCCGCCGCTTACGACCGCTCCTACGCTCCCGATGGACTTGCCCGCCAGCTGGCGGCAATCCTCTCCGCGACGGACCGCACGCACGCCCTGGGAAATGTGCGAATTCCGTTCCTCGTCATCCACGGCGAGGATGATCCGCTGATCACCCTCAGCGGAGGCCAAGCCACGGCCAACGCCGTAGCAGGGTCGCGCCTGCTCACCTTCCCCGGCATGGGCCATGATCTGCCGCCCCAGTTGTGGGACGAGATCACCGAGGCGATGGCAGCCAACGCGATTGCGGCTTCGCGCGAATAGCGCGGTCGCGATGCTCGGCGCCGGCGACCGTCCACCGCTCCAATGACCTCGGAGACACGTCATGCGAACAGTCACGTCATTGCTCGAAGCAACCGCCGCCGCCTACCCGGACCGGATCGCGATCGTCAGCGGGGAGCACCGCCTGACCTACGCCCAGGTCGACGCCGCCGCCGACCGAGTCGCGGGCCTGCTGGTGGCGCGCGGGATACGGCCCGGCGACCGGGTCGCCCTGTCCTGCCCCAACCTGCCGTACTTCCCCATCGTCTACTACGGCATCCTCAAGGCCGGCGGCACCGTCGTCCCGCTCAACATCCTGCTCAAAGCGGGCGAGATCGCCTACCACCTGGCCGACTCGGGCGCGAAGGCGTACTGCTGTTTCGAAGGCACCGCTGAACTGCCCATCGGTGCCGACGGCCACGCCGGCTTCGTGCAAACGGAGGGTTGCGAACACTTCTTTCTCCTGACCGCCGATCCGGCCGCGCCACCGGCCGTCGACGGCGTCGAAACCCTCGACCAGGCCCTGGCCGGCGTCGACGGCGCCCGGGCCGCCGTTCCGGTCGGCGAGGACGACATCGCGGTGATCCTCTACACCTCCGGCACCACCGGCCGGCCCAAGGGCGCCGAACTGCGGCACCGCAACATCCGCGACAACGCCCTCGTCAGCGGACAGCTGTTCGCCGCCGACCCGGAGCGCCCCGACCGGTTCCTCTGCGTCCTGCCGCTGTTCCACTCGTTCGGGCAGACCGTCATCCAGAACAACGCGTTCGCCACCGGCGGCACCGTCGTCATGCTCCCCCGCTTCGAACCGAAGACCGCCCTCACCCTGATGCTGAAGGAGCAGGTGACCGTCTTCGCCGGCGTACCGACCATGTATTGGAGCCTGCTCGGCGCCCTCGACGGCACCGTGGACGTCGCCGCCCTGGCCGCCGGTCTCCGCGTCGCCATCTCCGGCGGATCCGGACTCCCCACCGAGATACACCGGAACTTCGAGAAACAGTTCGGCATCACGATCCTGGAAGGCTACGGACTCTCCGAAACCTCACCCATCGCCAGCTTCCACCCCTGGGGAGAGCCCGCCCGGCCCGGCTCCATCGGCACCCCGATCCCCGGCGTCGAGATGAAGCTCCTCAAGCCCGACACCTGGGACGAGCTCGATCCGGCACCGGACGCCATCGGCGAGATCGCGATCAAGGGACACAACGTCATGAAGGGCTACCACAACCGGCCCGACGCCACCGCCGAGGTCCTGCGGGACGGCTGGTTCCGCACCGGCGACCTCGCCCGCCGCGACGACGACGGCTGGTACCACATCGTCGACCGCTCCAAAGACATGATCATCCGGGGCGGCTTCAACGTCTACCCGAGTGAGGTCGAGCAGGTGCTCATGACCCACCCCGAGGTATCGTTGGCCGCGGTCGTCGGAGTCCCCGACGAGCGCCACGGCGAGGAGATCAAGGTGTACGTCATCCCGGCCGACGGCGCCACCGTCACCGCGGACCAGCTCATCGCCTGGGCGAAGGAACACATGGCCGCCTATAAATATCCCCGGTCGGTGACCTTCGTAGAGACCCTCCCGATGACCGCCACCGGCAAGATCCTCAAACGGGAACTGTCATGAACATCGGCGTCATCGGATGCGGTACGCACGGCGCCGCGACGCCCTGTTGACGAGGGTGAGCGCGAGGACCAGAGCCAACGCGACCAGCACGCACTGGCTGACGAACGCGGTGGTGAACTCGATCTCGTCCGCGGTGCCCGCGGCCCCGATCGCGATGCCGCTCAACGCCGCGACCCCCATCGCGGCCCCGATCTGCTGCGCCACACTCACCAGACCGCTGAGCAGACCGGATTCTCCGTGCGCGCCATCGCGCACCGCAATCGCGATCGCGTTGACCTGACCGATGCCGATACCGGCTCCGATCAGCACGAAGGCACCGATCAGATGCGCGGAGGCCCCCTCGGCCGACGGGTTCAACGCCAGCCAGGCGATCCCGGCCAACAGCATGAACAGGCCGAACGAGCACGCGCGCGACGAACCCAGCCGCCCGGCGAGAAGGGGTGACAGCGCACTACCCACGATCATCGACAAACCAACCGGCGCCTGCGTCAGACCGGCTGTACCGGCATCGAGACCTCGAACCTGCTGCAGAAAGAGCGGCAGGAAGAAGAACATGCTGCCGAAGGTGGCGCCCACCAACAGCACGATGATACTGGCCATCATCACCGGGCCGCGGCGGAACAGCTCCAGCGGGACCAACGGGTGCACCGTACGGCGTTCGATCGCCACGAACGCCACCAGCAGTGCGACACCGACGCCGACGACCACCAGCGCGGTCAGCCGGTTCCGTCCGCTCTCCGCCGCGTAGATCACGCCGAACGCGATGGCGGAGATGCCGCCGGTGATCGTCATGGCGCCCGGGAGGTCGAACCGGTCCGGCCGGCCGCGCACCGCCGGCACTGCGCGGACGACGATCACCGCGGCCAGGGCAGCGATCGGCACCGGCGCCCAGAACACCCACTCCCAGCCCAGCGCCTCGGTGACGACGCCGCCGAGGGCGACGCCGAGCACGCCACCGATGCCGGCGGCCGCACCCCAGAGCCCGATCACCCGCGTACGCTGCTCCGGCGTCGCGGACATCGCCAGCGCGAGGGCGAGCGCGGCCGGTACCAGGAGCGACGCGCCGATTCCCTGCCCGATCCGTCCCGCGATCAGCATCGGCCCGCTGACGGCCAGCGCGCAGAACACGGTCGCCGCCAGATAGACGGCCATGCCGATCAGGTACATCCGCCGGCCGCCGAGCACGTCCGAGAGCCGGCCGCCGAGCAGCAGCAGGCCGGCGAACGACACCAGGTAGCCGCTCGCCACCAGGGTGAGTTCCGCGGCCGAGAGGTTCAGGCCGGCACGGATCGCCAGCCCGGCGAGGTTCGTCATCGCCACGTCGAGGACGACCAGAAGGTATGAGGCCGCCAGTCCCGCCAGGGCGAGACCGCGGGGAGCCAGCGGGCGGAGGGGCGAGGTGATGGTCATGCTCGTCCTGTTCGTCGGCGGGAGTGGTGCGGGTCACCGCCACCGTTTGTACCGACGAGACCGCAGGGGCATCCATGGATCGTCGATCCACCCTTGAGGGCTGGCGCCGGCGCGCGATCCGTGCATCGTCGAGGGACGGGTGCCCCACCCGGCACCTCACCCGGCGCTCCGTCGGCGCCGAAACGCATCGGGGCGAGCCGATCGAAGGCCTCATCGCAACTGCAGCCGCCCTTCCGTCGCCCGGCGGGTGTTCATCGGCACGGAAACGGGGCACGTGCGGGCCCATGAAGACTGCGCTGCGCAATGTCCGCGTGTTCGACGGCAGGCAACTCCTCCCGCTCGGCACGGTGGTGCTCGACGGCGACCGCATCGGATCCGACGCCTCGGGCGCCAAGATTGTCGTTGACGGCGCGGGGGCGGTACTCCTGCCCGGGCTGACCGACGCCCACCTACACCTCGGCGGGCGGTCCGCGCTCGAACGGCTGGTGCGCTTCGGGGTGACCACCGCCCTGGACATGGCCAACGCCCCGCCGGAGTTCATCGACTCGATGCGCGGGATCCGCGGGCTCACCGACATCCGCAGCGCTGGCACGGCCGCGCTCGCCCCGGGCAGCATCCACTCGCATATCCCGGAGATCGGCGAGCGCGGCCTGATCCGTACCGCCGGCGAAGCGGAGCAGTTCGTGGCCCGACGGTTCGCCGAGGGCTCCGACTTCCTGAAGATCCTGATCGACCTGCCCGGGCCCAGCCCCGACCCGGCCACCGTCGACGCGCTCGTCGCCTCCGCGCACGGACTCGGGCGGCTCGTCGTGGCGCACGCCCTGTCGTACGAGGCCGCGGAGGTAGCGCTGGCGGCCGGGGCCGACGCGCTCACCCACACGCCGCTGGACCGGCCGCTGGATCGCACTATGGCGGACCGGATGGCGGCCGCGGACCGGATGCTGATCCCCACGCTGGTCATGATGGAGGCGTTGACGGGGCCGTCGACGCCGCCGCAGATGCTGACGGAGTGGGCGATGCCCGGCGCAAGCTACGGCAGCGCGCGGGCGAGCGTCGCCGCCGCGTACCGCGCCGGCGTGCCGGTCCTGGCCGGCACCGACGCCAACACGGATGCCGAGGCGCCGGGGGACTTCACGTTCGGCGACAGCCTGCACCATGAGCTGGAACTGCTCGTCGACGCCGGCCTCAGCACTGTCGACGCGTTGCGCGCCGCGACGGTGCTGCCCGCCGAACACTTCGGCCTCACCGACCGCGGCGTCGTCGCGCCGGGCCGGCGGGCCGACCTGGTGCTCGTCGACGGCGACCCGCTGCACGACATCCGGGCCGTGCGGTCAATCACCCGCGTTTGGTGCGGCGGCATCGAGCAGACCCCGGCCCGCCTGGCCAAGCAGTCGTAGTATCGCGGGTCACGTGACCTCTCCACGCCCGGCTCGCCCTCGGAGGGTAAGAGCGGCGGAACGCGCGCAGCGAGCAGCCATCATCCACAGCGGACGGATCGAGCGCGTAAAAGCCGAGAGTAGTGCACTCCGTCAGTCGCCCGGTTCAGGTATGTTGACTCCGCCTATTGCCGGCGCGGCCGGCCACGGGCGTGATCAGCGGCTGGCCTGGATCTTCATCCCGCCGCGCATCACGTTCCCGATGTGGTCGCCGACGAGCAGCGCGTGTGGCTGGCCGGGATCGATCGCGCTGGCCTCGCCGAGGCGGGCCAGCTGCGCGACGGTGAGGTCCACCGTCAGGGCGGCCAGGTTGTCCTCCAGTTGTGCGGGGGTACGGGCGCCGATGATCGGGGCGGTCACGTCCGGGTTGCGCAGCAGCCAGGCCAACCCGGCCTGGGCGGGGGTGCAGCCCAGCTCGGCGGCGACCTCCTTCAGGACGTCCACGACGTCGAGGTTGCGTTCGGTGACGGTGCCGAGCGCGGCGAAGTTGAACCCCTTGCGGGTGCCGTCGCCGGAGGCCACTCCGGCCACGTCGGCGCGGCTGTACTTGCCGGCCAGCAGCCCGCCCGCCAGCGGGGAGTAGGGGATCACGGCCAGTCCCATCTCCCGGGCCATGGGGATCAGGTCACGTTCGCCCGTACGCTCGAGAAGGTTGTACTCGAGCTGCAGCGCGACCAGCGGTGACCAGCCCCGCAGGTCAGCGATCGTCTGCATACGCGAGATCTGCCAGGCGGGGGTGTTGGAGATCGCAACGTACAGGACCTTGCCCTGCCGGACCAGATCGTCCAGGCCGCGCAGGATCTCCTCGACCGGCGTGGTGAAGTCCCACACGTGCAGGTAGAGCAGGTCGAGATAGTCCGTGCCCAGCCGCTGCAGGCTCGTGTGCACCGAGGCGAGCAGGTTCTTGCGTGAGCCGCCCGTGGAGTTCGGGTCGCCGGGCCGGCGCAGCGTCGAGTACTTCGTCGCCAGCACCAGGCTCTCCCGGCGGTCGCGGGTGAACTCGCCCAGCAGGCTTTCCGCGCTGCCGTAGCCCACCGCGGTGTCGAGAAAGTTGCCACCGAGTTCGACGTAGCGGTCGAACAGCCGACGCGCATCATCCTTCTCGGCGCCCCAGCCCGTCTCGGTGCCGAAGGTCGCCGTGCCCAGCGCCAGCGGGGAAACCCGCAGACCGGAACGGCCCAGCAGGCGGTAGTTGTCGAGGGTGACCGACATCGTTGTGCTCCTGAAACTCGTGCGGTTGTCGGCAGAAGTCTGCGACCGCCACGAGCCGGGGATAAGGGAGAGCACTTCCTGGGAAAGCCGGTCCTACTCGCGCGCTAGCATCGACCTCGATGAGCGACACTCTTGATCCGGCCCGCGAGCTGGGCGCGTTCCTGCGGGCCCGGCGCGAACGCCTCGACCCGCACGACTTCGGGCTCCCGCAGCGCCGGCAGTCCCGCCGGACCCCGGGCCTGCGCCGCGAAGAAGTCGCCGAACTGGCCGGGATCAGCATCGACTACGTCGTACGGCTGGAGCAGGGCCGCGGGCTGCACCCCTCCGCGAACGTGGTGGAGGCCCTGGCCCGGGCACTCCGGCTGGCCCCCGATGAGCGCGCCTACTTCTTCGACCTGGCCCGCCACCGCTCCCGACCAGCCGGCGACTCCGCCGCCACCGCCGCCGCGGCGCCGCTGGCCCGGCTGGTGGCCGACCTGTCGCCGCTACCCGCCATGCTGATCAACCACCGCTTCGACATCCTCGCCTGGAATCCCGAGATGGCGCGCCTCCAACTGGACTTCGACACCCAGCTCCCGCCCGCCCGGCACAACTCGGCGTGGCTGTGCCTGATGCGCCCGGAGATGCGCGACTACTACCTCGACCGCGACCACGTCCTCCGCGACGGCGTCGCCCACGTGCGCGCCGCCTGGGCCGCGCACCCGCAGGACCGGGCGCTGGCCGACCTGATCGCCGAGTTCAGCACCGACGAGGACTTCGCACGGGTGTGGGCCGAGGGCGACGTCAAATCGAACGGCCGCGGCAGCAAGACCGTGCGGCACCCCGAGGTCGGCACGTTCTCGGTGCACTTTGAGACGCTCGCACCGCTCGGCGACCAAGACCAGCACCTGGTCATCTGCCGCCCCGCGGACGACGCGAGCCGGGCGGCGCTGGACCGGCTGTCCGCGACCACAGCCGCTTAGGTTCTGTCTTGGGATCTTGTCCATCGCGGACGGCGCACGGACCGGGGTCGCCAAAACCTTGTTTGAGTCCGGCTCATCAGAGTATGAGGGCGGCAATGGACTTGCCGGTGCGCACTGATCTGCCGCTGTTCGAGCGCGCCGCCTGCCGGAGTTTCGTCACCTACGCACTTTCCGCAGGAGCGGTGATTCGAGACTGGCGCCCACCGTCACGCGGTCTGGACCGGGTATCCAATCATGCCCACATCGTTGCGCAACTCCGCGACCGTCGCGCTGGAATTCAGCGCCTGCACGACGGTCTCGGTGAGCCCGCGATGCGCGACGATGTGCTCGACCGCCGCACGGTCGATCTCGATCTCGTAGTAGTCGGCGGCGAACTCGACAAATCGGTCGACGATGTCGTCCAGCAGGATTGCAAGCATGCCGGACCCATCGGTGTCCGTGTCGTACGGTCCACGTGACAGCGGGAAGACAATGCTTTCTCCGGCGTGCCAGCGATCGTCGCCGGCGCCCCGCCAGAGCACCGCGGTGGCGAAGAACTGTCCCTCCTCGTCGCCGAACGCCGGCTCCTCGACCTGGGGACGGAACATCGGGGGGATGCCGTCGAGCAAACCGGGCCACAGTTCATGGTCCGGGTCGCGGTACGGCGTCATTGGGGACTCGTGGTCAAACACTCGGATGAAGGCGCCCTGCGCGGTGAACACGACGGCCCATTCGTCGCCGCCGCCGTTGCTCATCAGCGCCGCCTCGGCGTCACCCCACTGCGTGGTGTAGGCATAGTACGGCTCGCCACGGTCGATGATGCGTTCCAGCACCGCGAGAGCTTTGCAGCGCTCACGCAGCACGTTGATCGGTGGCAACTTCACAGCGACGTCGTACACGGTCACCGGGCGACTCTACGCTGACCCTGCGCACCCACGGGATCGCCGCCAACACAACAGGCAGCTGAGACTCAAGGCATCCGCATCTGCCTCTGTCATCGAGCGGCGCTCGCGGCCATTTTTACTGACCGATCGCGCAAGGTTGTTGACCGCACTCTCCGGCCAGTGCTTTGGCGTTGGGTACGTCCCGCGGGGTCGGCGGACGGTCGTGCGCCCTCTCGTCCTGGCAGGATCGGCATGGGAGGTGGAGTGGTTGGAGTACACGTGGGTATCGTCGGCCGGCGGACCGCTGCTTGTCGCACCACAGGCGTCCCTGTCGCTGTGGACCGGGGCCGACAGCACGGATGGACCCCTGGAGGACTGGGGCGACTACGGCCGGGCGTGCGCGATCGACGGGTACATCGGCGTGGTTGCCATCGGTGCACGACAGGCGCTCGTGCTGGGCGACGAGCCGACGACGACGTACCTACCGTCGGAGCGGCTGGTCCTGCGGTGGGCGGCGGCGTACGCGGAAGACGAACTGGTGAGCGCTGCGCGCCGAGCGGTTCGCGATGGCGTGGAGTGGGACGCCGATGAAGATGTGTGCTGGCTCGTGGACGGGCCGGTCGTGCTGTTCGATCCCGCATGGCCCGGATCAGAACTGGAGGTCGACAACCACCTCGTGATCGATCTGCATCCGGGCACATATCGGGTCCGTGCGACATACCGCGCCGACGGTGACAACTGGATGATCCTGGTTCAGCTTCAACCGATGTCATGAACACGCGCTGGCCTTGGTCGAACACCGGCGTGATCAGACATCCGGATCTGCCGCAACCCGAGTGCTACATACCGTCCTCGTCCTCGTCGTCGGTGGAAAACAGCAGCATGTCCGCGACGAAGCAGGTCACGGCACCCTTGGTGTCGTAGCCGATCCAGGTGGGATAGGCGCCGTCGCCCCAGCCGCTGGACCAGGCGACCATGTCTCCCGAGCCGATCGTGCGGTAGCGCGGCTCGACCAGGCCGCCGAGAGTACGCCAGACGTCCTTCATCCGGTCGATGGAGTCCGCGTCGACGAAGCAGGCCATGCCGGCGTCCACGCCGAAGCCGAAGAACTCCCGGTAGCCCAGGTCGAGTGGTTCCTGGCCGTCGCGCAGCGCAAGCGCCCATCGCACAGCCGGTCGGTCGGCGACCTCGAGGCGGGCGGCGGTGACCCGGCTGTGACGGGGGTCGTCGACGAAAGTCGCGAGGCTGACCGAGACCGGATACGACCCGGGCGGCACGGTGACGCTGAACGGCTTGGTGCCGAGGTCCAACGAGGAGGGATCAGCGGCGATCAGACCGCCGGAAGGCAGGCGCAGTTGCCCGGCGGTGTGGACCGACTGACGAAGCTTCCGGTCGTAGCACTCGACCTGTGCACCGGGGGTGAACATGACCTCGATGCCGTCCGGCTGCAATGGCCGGGGCGGCCGCCATGGCGGGCAAGTTGCGGTACGTACCGGCAGCGGATGCCGGACCGCGTCGACAATCTCAACGGGCGCGTCCTCGGCGAGACCCAGTACGTCCTGCCATCGGCGGAAGTCTGGAATCGGCAGCCGAGGCGGTGGCTGTACCGAGCGGGACTCCTCCCCGGCGACCGTCACGCTGCGTGCACCGCTCGGACGGGCTTAGCCCCAAGCGTTGACCCATGCTCGTGCCGATGTGCGGTTGCTCGTCATTGCTGACGGCGGCGGGGCCGGCCATCGCGCACGGGGACGGCGCCGCCGTGCGCGACGACACCGACAGCTGCTATTGGGGTGGACCGAGTCTTGCCTCGATCGCATCGAGGGCGCCTGCGGGTTCTGAGGTGTGGACTCTGTCGTCGGCCTCGATGATGAACGGCGGTTGTCCGTGTGGGCCTGTGTCGATCTGGACGACATGACGGAGGTCGGTGGTGCCGATGAAATAGACGTTGTTGTCGTCACTCGGCTGGATCGTTTGGAGTCGTTCCACCCAGAGGTCGCGGCGCCGGTAACGCAGTTCGTCGAGGATGCCGTCCAGCGGTCCGCCGGTGCGGTCGACGGATGACCAATCGTTGGTGGGGAACGTGAAACGCGGTCGAAGGCGCATGGCGCCAGCATGACATCGTCCGAAAACTCCGCCCTAACCCGAAGGTCTGCTAAGTCGATGCCGGCGCACTCATCTGCCTGATATGCGGGTCATCTGATGCGCGCCCACGGCCCGCCCACCTGTGCACCAACCACGCCTGACCGACTCGGCGCCGCCACCGCCGTTCACCGTGATCCTTAGTTCGCATGCCGGTTGGGCTCCGCCGGGTTCGAGCCGTTCCGGCATCGCCGATGCGGGACGGCTCGAACCGCTTGCCACTATTCGGGTGGCGGCACCGGCCGGCAACCGTCGATGATCACGACATCGGTATCACCGCTACTCACGGTCGTTTCCCACGCTCTGGGAGACCCGCCCCGGACCGAGACCTGCGCACTGCATCTCCGGCGACACCTCTGACCTGCTAATTTGCCTCTGCCACAACGTGCGCTCGGGGGCGCGTTTCGGCTACCGAAGATGGATCGCACCTGCGCCAAGCACAGTGCCCTCCGTCGGCGTGCCAGCTCGTTGTCCTCGAAGCGACGACGATCACCGCACCCCCCTCAGCCCAAGCCTCGTACAGCACCCAGAACCACCACCGGCACGAGGTATGGCGCCAGAACTTCCCGGAACCCCGGCCAGCGTCGGGACAACCGAGGCAGAACGGCAAACACCGAACTGGCGTGCCGCCCGCAGATCTCGTGCGCCCGGCTGCCGCCGCGAAGCCGACGCACCCCTTGATCAAGTGCGCGGCTTTGCCGATGACCGCGCGTGCAGCGTCGTTGTGAAAACGTTCGCAAGAATGGCGCCGGCGGCTCGTTCGGATAATGGCTGGAGCGTTTCGCGCCTGACCTTTCGCAGCGACGGCGTTGACGCGTCGGCGGGTGCGATGTGCCGCTGCCTACAGGTCCGCTCGTTGCCGCCGTGGCGGGCCAGCGCGGCGGGCCGGGTGTGCACCGGGGCCGGCGGACCGGACTGGGTCGATCGGCGCCAGGCGTCTGGTCCGGCACGGTGGTGTGGCGGTCCGGACTGGTGTCACGCGCGCGAGGTCCGGCCTGTTCAGTAGTTGTTTCCGGGGCCGGAACGGGCGCCGTCTCGGGCGCCGTGTCGTCCCGCCGATCCTCGACGGTGGTCGCCGGTGAAGTGGTGCCGTGGATACGGCGGAGCTTGTCGGCGTGACGTCTGGCCAGCCCCCAGGCCCGGTGCCGTTCGTGTTCCCGGCGGAATTGTTCTTTTGCCGGGCAATAGCGGCGCGACCTGGTCCGGTCGCGCATGGCAGCCAATTCGCTCCTGGTAAAAAGCTGTACCGACGCTGAACTGTCGGGGTGATCACGGTGGTTGGGGTTCCAAGGCGAGGCCCGTTTCGGCGATGAAGGCGTCGAGGAGGCCGGCCCGGTACTGCATGCGCTTGAGCCGGGTCCGCACGAGTGCGGCGAGTTGGCCGGTACTGCAGGCGGCGAGGTTGCCCAGCCCGCGTTTGAGATGCGACCACACGCCCTCGGCCGGGTTCAGTTCCGGCGTGTACGCGGGCAGCTGGACCACGGTCAGCCAGTCGTGGGCCTGCACGAACGCCCGCATCACCGCGCTGACATGGTGATTGATGTTGTCCCACACGACGATCAACGGTGCCCGCAACTGGGCGTGGACCGCGGTCAGCAGCCGCATGTAGTCGGCCTCGCCCAGGCCCTTCGGCTCACGCTTCCGGCCGCGATACACGTGAATGCGGAAGAACAGCCGCGTCCGCAGCCCCGGCCGGGTAGCGATCAGCCCGGCCATCGACACCCGGCCCGACCCCTTCCCCGACACCGGCACCGCCGGCGTGTCCCCGCGCCGCGACCAGGTACGGGCCTTCGGCGGCCGCAACGACTGCCCGGCCTCGTCCTCGAAACACACCCACGCCCCGAGCGCGCGGGCCGTCATCTGAGGCGCGGCCACGTCTCCTCCCGCCACGCCACGGCCGCCGCCTCGTCCCGCTCCACCGCCCGATGCACCGGCACCTGCGGCGACCAACCCATCCGGTGCAGCAGATACGACACGCCCCGCTCGGTGTAGCGCACATGGAACAGCCGGCCGATCAGCACCGCGATCCGCGGCAGCGTCCACCGCTGATCCTCGACCCAGCCGTGCGCAGCCGGACCCCGCTTCAACTCAGCCCGCAACCGGGCCAGCCGTACCGCATCCAGCCGGCACCGGCCACCGCTGGGACCCCGGGACCGCAACCCGTCCCGTCCGTCACGGCGCCAGGTCTGCTGCCACTGATAGGCCGACTTGGCCGACACCCGCAGCACCGCGGCGACCCGCCCGGCCGGTACCTGCTCCTCGAACAGGTCCGCGGCCTGCATCCGCACCAGCTCACGGCGGGCCCGGCCCTTCGCGTTCAGCCCGCCACCATCGGCGTACCTCACACTCCTGGTATAGATCCCCGCCAGGCCCGGGTCACGCCGACACGCCGGACCGACATCGACTCACCTCGACACTTCGGCCTCAGTAGCTGCGCCATTCATTGATTCTCCCAGAACCCCGCCGCAACCACCGCCCCGACCATCGACGAAGAATGTCAAATGGCGCACGCTCATGCCGCATTCGCTGCGCGTCGGGCGTTGTATTTCCATCGCATGAGCGGCCCGGATACAGGTACGGTCCAGGCGTGGACGGCACCACGCTGCGCGTCGACCGAGCCGACGTCCGGCAGACCGACGACGAGCACACGCTGATCCTGTCCGCCGCGGGCGTTTACGTCATGTTGATCCGGCTGCGCTACGCCGGACGGGTCGACGAGGTGATCAACAGCGCTGGCACGGCCGCCACCTGGCCGGTCAATGCCTGGACCCTCGTCGACCACGACCACGACCACGACCTCGCCCTCGAACTTGACCAACGCGCCGCCGCCACCTTCGGCTGCGCCTCGACGTCGATGACGAAGCGATCCAGCGGACCCGCGCCGCACTGCAGCTGGAGACCTCGGCGTCCGCGGCTGCCATCGACGGTCGATTTGCGGCCGGCCCGTTGGCCGGCCGCACCGGCAACATCAAGTGGTACCTCAAACGGGAAGCTCGACGATATTCGATCTTGAAACGGCCGTGTCGGGTCGAGGTAGCCCACGGCGCTCGCCGCGGTTACCTCCGGCGCGTCAGTACGTGAAGGCCCAGTCCCCGTTGTAGGGGGAGGAGTAGTCGCAGGTGAATTGGACCGCATTGGCATTGTCGGCGGAGCTGGCATAGAAGATGGTCAGGCACTTGCCGCTATTCCCGTTGACGATGTGCCAAGGCCCATCCAGCGTGCCCGCCGTCAATCCTCTGCGCGTGGCGAACTCGGCCCGCTTCGCAAGCTGCGTAGCCGAGAGCGCCCCCTTCGTGGCGCCCACATGACTCTTGGCTGCGGCAGGAGCTAGCCAGCCGTTGGACCGCACCCGAGGCGAGTCGATAGAATGCCGTCCGCAGATGTGGTCGGCTCGCCACCGTCTCTCTCGCTGCGTACCTGCACGAGAAGGTCGCCGTTGACCCTTGCCCCTGGCATGCACGTTCTACTGAAGGGCGTCGGAAGCGCCCTGCGATCTGAGTGCGTGGGCCGCCGGTATCATCACGAAGGTGGCAGTCAGAATGCGTGTCGCGCTCGCGACGTTCGGCGCTGACGAGTTTGCCGTACTGCACACAACGTGTGTGGAAGCGGGGCACGTCCCCGTCGCGTATGTGTGTTGCCGTTCGATGAAGCCGAACAGCAGCACGGACGCGCATGCCGCTGTGGCGATCGGTCGGATCGCTGAGGCGCTGCCGCGCGGTATGGATCTCCTGCTGCCGGGCTCCGGCGAGGGCCTGGCGGCGGCGCTGGCCGGCTACCGCCTGGACCTGCTGGTGGTGTACGGCTTCAACTGGAAGCTTCCGGCCTCCGTGCTCGACACGCCCAGGTTCGGTGTGGTGAATGTCCACATGTCCCTGCTGCCCAAGTATCGGGGTCCGGCGCCGGTGCTTTGGGCGATCCGCAACGGCGACACGGAGATCGGGCTGACGATTCACCGCATGGACGAGCGGTTCGACACGGGTCCGGTCCTGGCCCAGCGCGGCGGGATACCGCTCGACGAGGATGTCGCCCCGCAGCTGCTGTGGCCGCGGATCCGCCCCGTCCTCGCCGAGTTGCTCACCACAGCGCTGGACATGGTGGTGCGGCAGGTTCTCGGTACCCCACAGGACGATGTTGAGGCGCCTTCGGCGGGGTTCATCGAGCCGGAGTTCTCCGTGGTGGATTGGTCGCGGCCAGCACGAGAGGTGCACAACCAGGTGCGGATGTTCGCGTTTATGGGCCGCGACCACGCACCAGTCGCCCAGGTCGGCAAGCAGAGGTTGAAGGTGTTCCGCACCCGGTTGGCACCGACGGAGGGCATCCGGGTCGATTGTGCGGATGCGCCGATCTGGATCGTGGAGTCGGCTTCCGCTACTGGCGGCCCAGAACCGCAGTGAGGTGCTGGCGCAAAGCGGCTGCCCGGGGATCGGCGAAGTCGGCAAGCAGATTGAGGGCCTCCTGCGATGGACTCGTGTTGTCGGCTGTGCGGCCAAGATGGTGTAGCGCCTCCGCCAGGTGCCACCGGTCGCCCAGGTCACGGTGTATGCCGGCGGCCATGCGATAGAAATCCGCTGCATCCTCGGCCCGGCCCATTGCTTCGTACGCCTGGCCCGCACCGTCGAGCGCGAACGCTTCCCGGCTGTGATCGCCGAGTTGCCGCTGGATGGAGGCGGCTCGTTGATAGGAGACCAGTGCATCGGCGGGTTGCCCGGCGGCGCGTTGCACCGCGCCGAGTTCGACGAGCCAGTGCGCCTCCCACACCCGGTTCTCCTCGTCCTCGGCGATGCGCAGCGCCTGGTCGATGGAGGCACGGGCGCCGGCAATAGCACCGAGTTCCCGCTGTGCCCAGCTGAGGTGGAACAGCGCGTTGCCTTCGCTGGCGCGGTCCCCGAGTTCCCGGAACACGACCAACGCCTCGGTCAGGATGTCGGAAGCCGCGCGCGGTTGCTGCACCTCGCACAGCGTTTCGGCGAGGTTGCTTCGTATGAGGGCTTCCCAGCGTCGTTCGCCGAGGTCATGGAAGATGGCGCTGGCTTGTTCGAAGAGTGACTTGGCATCGTCGAGTCGGCGGCGGCGCAGGCCGATCAGGCCCAGCACGTTGAGGGTGACGGCTTCTGCGAATCGGTCGCCGAGGCTTTGCCGGATGGCCCGCGCCTCACGGAGATTGGTCTCCGCCTCGTCGAGCCGCCGAGATTGGAAGTACGCCCTGCCCAGACTCTCCAAGGCTTCCGCCTGACCGGCCCGGTCACCGTCTCGTTCGGCAGAGTCCACTCCGATCGTTCCGGTGGTGAGCCAGTCGCCGAAGGCGTTGTGGTGCATATAGATGCCGCGCAGGACGGCGGCGAGCCGCCATGCGGTCGCGTGCAGGCCGGTCTCGGCTGCGGCGCGGGTCGCGCCGACGAGGTTGGCGCTTTCGATTTGGTACCACCGATATGCGGTCTCGTAGCTGTCGAACGCGAGCGCAACCACGTCGACGGGGACCGGCTCGGTCAGCTCGTACCGATCGAACGGGGCGATGCGGGCCGAAGCCGCGTCGGCGGTGTGCAGGTACCACCCGAGCATCCGGCGCAGGACTTCGATCTGGACTTCGCGGGTTTCGATGTGACGGACCTGGTCGACGGCCTAGGCACGGAGCAGGTCGTGGAACTCGTACCGGCCGGGTGCACGTTGTTCCAGCAAATGCGCGCCGGCCAGAACATCCAGTTGCTGGCGGGCGTGCGAGATGCTGATCCCGGCGAGGGCCGCGGCGGCGGGGAGGCCGAACTCGTTGCCGGGGTGCAGGCCGAGGAGCCGGAACAGCCGGGCCGCCGGTTCCGGCAGGGCCCGGTAGGACCAGGCGAACACGGTGCGGACAGCGTCGGCGTCATCGTCGCTTTCGGCGGTCAGGGCGTCCCACAGGGCCGATTCGTCGCGCAGGTCGGCGATCAGCTCCTCAAGCCGCATCATCGGCCGGCTTGCGGCACGCTCGGCGGCGATGCGCAGCGCCAATGGTAGGCAGGCACAGAGCCTGGCCAGCTCGACCAGTTCGTGGCGTTGGTCGTGCCTTCGGTACCGGGCGGACACAGCATCCAGCAACGCAACGGCATCGTCCTCCAGCAGGATGTCCAGGCCGAGCCGAAACGCGCCGTCGCGTGCGACCAGTCCGGACAACCGGCTCCGGCTGGTCACCACAACGAGGCAGCCGGCGGTACCCGGCAGCAGCGGCCGGACCTGACCGGCGGTCGCGGCGTTGTCCAGGACGACCAACATCCGGCGGGTGGCCAGCAGTGACCGGTACAGCGACGCCCGGTCGCCCAGGTCGACCGGGATCGCCGTGGCGGGAACGCCGAGGTCACGGAGGAACCGGTCGAGAACCTGCTCCGGAACGGCGGGCTGACCGGGGTCGTAGCCGCGCAGGTTCACGTACAACTGGCCGTCGGGGAAGCTATCGCGGACGCTATGTGCCCAGTGCAGCGCCAACGAGGTCTTCCCCACCCCGGCAGTACCGGTGACGACGACAACAGCCGCAGCGAGCGGGACGTCGCGGAGTTCGGCGGCCACGCTGGTGAGGGTCTCCAACTCGGTGTCGCGGTTGACGAACCCTCGCACGTCACCAGGAAGCTGCGACGGTGCTACCCCGAAGGCGGCTTCCGAACGGTGGAAGTGCACGCCACCGTGGACATCACGCGCCTGGACCACATCGCCGGAACCAGACGTCTCCAGGCGATTGACGTGACGGTTGTCGGGCTCGTCGATCGGCATCGCCCTGTCCCGGTCAGACTCGGCGGCCGTTACGGCTGACGAGGCGGCAGCAGCGTCGCGACGTGGCTGTCGAAGAACGGTTGCAGGGGTTGCCCGGCCTCGTACAGGTCCTGAATGAACCGCTGGCAGCGCACGATGCGGTCACGGTCGACGAACCGGCGCACGGACTCAAGCACCCCATCGTCGTCGTAGATCGCCTGGTACATCACGGTGGCGCCGAGGGTGTAGATCTCGGGAAGCGGGGCGTCGTGCTCAAACTCGGCGACCTGGTCCGGGCTGACGATCCGCACGCTGCCGCCGCATTGATCACGGATCCGCAGGGCGTGTAGCTCCCATTGCAGATACGGGGTGATCGGCTCGTCGACGACCCGCACCCGTCGTGCGACGAAGCCTTGCTCCTCGACTCGGCGGTGGTAGTCGGCCATGTCGGCGCGGCCGGCTTCAAGCAGGCGCAACGATTCGTTCCAGTCGCCTTTCGCAAATGCTTCCCAGCTGTCGTATCCGGGCTCTTTGAAGAACTGTTGGCGTTCCAGCTTCCAGAAGCCCAACTCGGTGATGGTCCAGAAGTGCTTCTCGAAATCGGTGTAGTAGACGTCCAGCTCCATCCGCTCGCCGCCGGCGCCGCCGAGCGGGTCACGCATCGGGGATGTCCGCCTTCGCCGCGAGGATGGTCTTCCGTGGGATGATCACCAGCCGCTCGCCCGGATCGACGCTCACGCCCTCCGGCAGCCTGCCCACATATGATGCGGTCAGATCTGATCCGATGACCGCGACGTCACCGTTGTCGAGTTCCCAGATGTCCGGGCAACTCGAATTGCCAGACTCTGCCCGAGTTCATGAGACGACTTCCCCATACGCCGGAGAAATGACGCAGAGGAATCTGCTTCCCATTTTCTCGTCACCAACCCGCCTCCTGGAGCCGAGATCAAAGTAACCCATAATGACGCTAGCATGACGAATAGACAACAAGCAAGCATTCTTTACATAGGCATGTATCTATGATAGCTAAGCGAGCCAGTACACAAACGCGCGTGCGGCGGGAGTCACGGTGATCGATCAGCAGGTGTTGACCGCGATCGCGGTCACCTTGGCGACCAAGGCCGCCGAAGGGCTCGCAGCGGGTGGCCGAGCCGCGTTCCAGGCCCTCGCACGGCTGGTCCGCAGCAGATTCGAAGGGCTTGCATCCGCGCAAGCCGCGCTCGGCGACGCCGAAGCCGACCCGGCCGGCGCCTCGCGAATCGAAGCCCTTCGCGAGGCGTTGGCACAGGCCATCGCGGACGACCCCACGTTCGAGGCGGAGTTGCGGAACCTCTGGCAAGACCTCTCACCGCACATCAACGCCAGCGACGGCGCCGTCATCAACAGCATCTCCGGCACAGTCGACGGCAACGTGGTGCAGGCCCGCGACGTCCAAGGCGGTATCTCCTTCGGCACTGCCAGCCGAAACGAGTCGTGAAGCCGGTCAATCTCCGACGCGGAGCCGACCGCCACCGCCACGCCGGCGCCGGACCTGATCAGGCGGGACTTCACCGCTGCGGCGCCGGGGCAACGGCTGGTCGGGGACATCACCTACCTGCCCACCGCCGAGGGCTGGCTGTACCTGGTACCGTGATCGACCTGTTCAACCGCGAAGTCGTCGGGCACGCGATGGCCGGGCACATGCGCGCCGACCTCGTCTGCGACGCGGTCGAACTGGACCACCGACGCGGCCTGGTCCAGCCCGGCGCGGTCTTCCACTCCGACCACAGATCCCAGCTCAGCTCGGGGCCTCAGCAAATCTCGAGCGACAGCCGCGCTGCTTGACCGCTTCCGTGAGGTGATCGGCCTGCCCTGCCTCGCGGCGGGATGACCATCATGAGGACACCGTGAGTTCGGAAGGTCCCGGCTGAAGGGCTAGGAGATCTTTCGGCGGTAGATGCTCATGGCGAAGGCGTACGCGATGATGAGGATGCCGACACACCAGGCGAGGGCGATCCAGATGTCGTTGCTGACCGGCTGCTGGGTGAACAGGGCGCGGATCGCGTTGACGATCGACGTGACCGGCTGGTAGTCGGCGAAGGCGCGCACCGGGCCGGGCATGGTGGCGGTAGGCACGAATGCCGAGCTGATGAACGGCAGGAAGATGAGCGGGTAGGAGAACGCGCTCGCGCCGTCAACGGACTTCGCGGACAGGCCGGGGACGACGGCGATCCAGGTCAGCGCCAGCGTGAACAGCATGAGGATGCCGGCGACGGCCAGCCAGGCCGGCACGCCGGCCCCCGAGCGGAAGCCCATGAGGAGGGCGACGAGCACGACGACCACGACCGAGATGAGGTTGGCCACCAGCGAGGTCAGCACATGGGCCCACAGCACGGACGACCGCGTGATCGGCATGGACTGGAATCGCTCGAAGATACCGCTCTTCATGTCCAGGAAGAGCCGGAACGCGGTGTAGGAGATGCCGGAGGCGACCGTGATGAGCAGGATGCCGGGTAGCAGGTAGTTCACGTACGAGTCCGACCCGGAGTTGATCGCGCCGCCGAAGACGTACACGAACAGCAGCATGAACGCGATCGGCATGATCGTGGTGGTGATGATGGTGTCCAGGCTGCGAGTGATGTGGCGCAGGGAGCGTCGCGTCAGGACGGCGGTGTCGCCGAGGAAATGCTTGGTCATCGTTGTTCCTTACTTGTCCGTGCCGACGTTGCGGGCGTCGCGGTTCGCGCCGGCGCCGACGAGGGTGAGGAAGACGTCTTCGAGGGTGGGCTGCTGCTCGACGTATTCGACCTTGGCGGGCGGGAGGAGCCGCTTGAGGTCGCTGAGGGTGCCGTTGACGATGATCCGTCCTTCGTGGAGGATCGCGATCCGGTCGGCGAGCTGTTCGGCCTCGTCGAGGTACTGGGTGGTGAGCAGCACCGTGGTACCCCGACCGGCAAGCTCCTTGACCGACTGCCACACCTCGATGCGGCCCTGGGGGTCGAGCCCGGTCGTCGGTTCGTCGAGGAAGATGACCGGCGGATTCCCGACCAGGCTCATCGCGATGTCGAGGCGGCGGCGCATGCCACCCGAGTAGGTCGACACCTTCCGCGCGGCCGCGTCGGTCAGCGAGAAGCGCGCAAGCAGGTCGTCCACGATCTTGCCCGCACCCTTGAGGTGCCGCAGCTGGGCGACGAGCATGAGGTTCTCCCGCCCGGTCAGGATTTCGTCGACGGCGGCGAACTGTCCGGTGAGGCTGATGGACTCCCGCACGTTCGCCGCCTGCTTGGCGACGTCGAACCCGTGCACGCGGGCGGTCCCCGCGTCGGCCTTGAGCAGTGTGGACAGGATCTTCACGACCGTGCTCTTCCCCGCCCCGTTCGAGCCGAGCAGGGCGAAGATGCTGCCCCGCGCCACGTCGAAGTCCACGCCGCGCAGTACATGCAGCTTGTCGTACGACTTCTGCAGGTCCCGCACCTGGATCGCGGGCCCTTGGACCTGATCGGGGATCATTTCGAGGCTTCCCTTCGAGGAGTACCGATGCGGCGGATGATGACGTTGCCGTAGTTCGCGTGCAGGTGAAGTTCGACCGAGCGGTCGCTGCCGGCGGCTGCCGGGTCGGGGGTGAGTTCGTTGCGGACCCGGCCGTGGGCCGAGCTGGCGTCGATCCAGGCCGCGATGCCGGTCGGGACGCCGACGTCGACGTCGGCGTGGCCGTTGTCGAGCCGGATCGTCCCGCCGCTGACTTCCCGGACGCGGATGGGTCCGTGGGCGCTGCGCGCGGTCACGTCGCCGAGGGCCCGGTCGATGGTGAGCGCCCCGGACGTGGCGACCTCCACGTCGCCGGCGGCGGTACCCAGCTCCATGCTCCCGTGGGAAGCGCGCAGCCGAGCATCGCCGTGCACCTCGGCGATGCGCACCACACCATGGCCGGCGGTGACGTCGAGCCGGCCGGTCACCTCGGCGATATCGGTGCTGCCGTACGGCGCCTCGAGGACGAGATCGGCGACGGTGTCGGCGGTGACGCCGCCGTACTTGGCCACGATGCGCGCGTCCCCGAGCACCCCGCGGGCCCGCACCGACCCATAGGCGTTCTCGATCGTGACCCGAGACCCGGTCGGGACTGCACAGCGGACGTCGACGGAGTCGCCCTTGCTGAACAGGTTGAGCCGACGCGGGACCTTGACCCGCACCCGGCCGCCGTCGAACGAGACCGTGGACTCGCGGGCGAGCGACTCGTCGCCGCTGCGGCCGGGCTTGCTCGGCACGACCTCGACGACGGCATCGGGCCGATCCGAAGCGACGATGTCGACGAACGCGACACCGACCGAGACGTCCAGGTCGATCGGACCGGAAACGTCGTAACTGGGCATGACTGACCTCCACATGGGCGTGCCGGATCAGTCCCGCCTCGCGACGGGACGACGCAATTGCTTGCTGGTTCGGCTCCGCAAGCGGCGCCGAGGCCGGACAGACAGGGACTAGCGGGCCCAGCCGGTAAAGCTGTCTCCTTGCTTGGTCTCGCGTCGCGGGGCGCGACGGACGTTGGGTTCCAGGGCGGCGGCGATCGCGCGGACGAACCACGAGTTCACCGAGACCCCTTCCTCGGCCGCCGCCTGCTCGACCCGGGCCTTGAGCCGGTCCGGCAGCCGCAGCGTGGTCCGAGAGGTCACCGTGTCGTCGAGCGGCTCGGCCGGCACCGCGACCTCGAGCGTGGACGGACCATCCGCATCCGTCGCCGCCGCCTCGGGGCGAGACACCACCAGGTGCGGATCACGCCCCCGCAGCACGACATCGACCGACCCCGGCGCGATCTCCCGCGTAATCTCGCTGGCCACGTCGCTCACGACCCCCAGCAGCGTCAGCCGCACCGCAGCGTCGAGGGCGGCACTGAGCTGCTCGGCGACGGCCCGCGCGGCCGCGTCACTGTGCTCGGCCGCCGCAGCCAGCTGCGCCTGGAGTTCGGAGACGTACCGGTCGAGGTCCATGACACCAAGCTAGCACCATCATGGTGTCATCGCAACGACTCGTGACACCACATGACACCACTGCGGGCCGGCGGCGGTCACCACAACGTCCACGGCCGTACCGTGTTCGCGCGGTCCACCAGCGCGTGCCGGGCCGCCTTCCGCGGTTCCAGCACCGCCAGGGCCCGGTAGGTGCGCTCCAGGCCGATGCGCAGCTCGCGCTCGGTGAGGCCGTGGCCGAGCACCCGGCCGGCGGACGGTACCAAAGCCCCGGCCTGGCCGAGCCAGCGCAGTGCTCCGCTGAACATCTCCACCGCGAGCAACGCCTGGCGCCGGGCGTCCAGCTGCAACCGCTCCAGCCGCGCCGACGCGTCGACGAACGCGGCCTCGCTCAGCGCGCCCGGCTCGGTGTCGAGCAGGGCGTGCACGGCGGCGATCTGCGCGGCGACGTGCCGGCTGGACGTCGCGGGGACCTCGTCGAGGGCCCGCACGGCGCCGGCCCGGTCGGCGGCGCCGAGCCGGACGCGGGCCAGCCCGAACGCGGCGCTGACGAAGGCGTGGTCGACCCGCCAGACCCGCTCGTAGCGGCGCCCGGCCGCCGGGGCGTCGCCGGCCAGCTCGCAGGCCGCGGCGAGCGCCAGCCGGGCGGCCGGCTCGCCGGGCAGCGCGTCGGACACCGCGTCGAAATGCGCCCGGGCCTCGGCCGGTCGCCCGCCGGCGAGGGCGATGAGCCCGGCGTGCCAGTCGTGCCGCCAGTCGTCGCCGTCCAGGGCCGTGCCCTGCAACTGCCGCAGCGCGGCGGCCGGGTCGCCGGCGGCGAGCAGCGCCCGGACGAGCTGCAGCCGCACCTCGACGCTCCGCACGGGCGCGGCGCCCAAGGCGGCGACGGCGGCCTGCGGGTCCGCGGTGGTCAGCGCGGCGAGGAACCCTGCGGCCGGATCGGCGGGGTCGCCGAGCGGCACCGGCAACGCGGCGGCCACGGCGGCGCCGTCGAGCGGGTCGGCGGTGGTGCCGAACGCGTCGCGCTCGCCGGTGAACCGGGCCGAACCGCCCGGGCGCGGCGTGCCGTCGGCGGCGGCGAGCACCTCGCGGAGCACCCCGAGCAGTTGCTCGGCCATGTCGGCCGCCGAGGCGAACCGGCGGTGCGGCTCCGGGTCGGTGGCCCGGCGCAGGAAGCGGTGGTACGACTCCTCGCGGGTCAGCAGCGGCACGGCGGCCGGGTCGGGCAGGCGGTCGGCGTAGCGGGTGGAGAAGCCGTCGAACTCGAAGCTCAGCACGGCCAGGGTCCGCCCGACCGTGTACAGGTCCGAGGCGACCGACGCGCCGACGGCGGCCAGTTCGGGGGCCTGGTAGCCGGGTGTGCCGTAGAGCGCGGAGACGTCGTCGCCGATCGCCCGCACCGCGCCGAGGTCGATGAGCTTGAGCTGCTCCTCGGCGTGGATGACGTTGTCGGGCTTGAAATCGCAGTACAGCAGGCCGCGCTCGTGCAGGTAACCGAGCGCGGGCAGGACCTCCAGGCCGTAGGCGAGCACCTGGGGCAGCGGCAGCGGGACCCGGCGGCCGTCCGGGCCGGCGCCGGCCAGGGCCAGCTGCTTGAGCGACTGGCCGCCGACGTACTCCATCACGATGTAGCCGGTCGTGTCGCCGGTGGCCGGGTCGGCGTGCTGCGCGAAGTCGTAGATCTTGACGATGTTCGGGTGGTCGACCGTGACCAGGAACCGCCGCTCGGCGACCGCGGCGGCCACCGCGTCCGGGTCCCCGGTGTCGATGAGGCCCTTGAGCACCACCCAGCGGTCGGCGCCGGCCTCGCTGACCTTGCGGTCCCGGGCCAGGTGGATCCAGCCCAGGCCGCCGTGCGCCAGGGCGCCGAGGATCTGGTACCGGCCGTCGACGACCTCGCCGGGGCGCAGCCGGGGCACGAACGAGTAGGGCACCCGGTCGTTGCTGCAGAACCCCTCGGCGCGGCCGGGCCGCCCGTCCCGGCCCCGGCCGACCGGTGCGCCGCAGCGCGCGCAGAACCGCTGCGCCTCGGGCACCTGCGGATCGGGCAGGATCGCGGTCGCCGGGTCGCGCAACGGCACCGGCGCGAGCTCGACGAGGTCGGCGCCGAGCCCGCCGCGGCCCCGCGTGCGGCCACTGGTCCGCCCGATGCTCGGGCCGCCGAGGCCGGCACCGGTGCCGGAATCCGTGATGGCTGCGGCCTTGTGACCGCACTCGTCGCAGTAGCCGTCCGCGGCGTACGTGCCGGTGCAGCCCGCCCGGCGGCAGGGACTCATCGCCGCTCCTCGATCAGGTTCGCCAGCGCCGCCTGGTAGGCGCCCATCATCGGTACTCCCCCAGCCGGCGGCGCAGCCCGAGCACCAGCAGCGTGAGGACGACGGCGGCGGCCGCCGCGGGCAGGTACGCCGAGCCGGACAGGCTGCGCTCGGCGGCGGCGATGTGGTCGTCGAACGCCCGCTGGTTGATGCCGGTGAGTGCGACGAGCGCCTGGTCGTACTGGTCGAAGGCGTAGTTCGAGTCGCCCGGGCGGTAGCTGGTGCACAACGCGATGGCGCCCCGGCGGTCGCCGTCGTGGATGAGCTGGCGGATGCGCCGGTCGTCGAGCTGGTAGGTCTGGTAGCGGGTCAGGGCCGTCTCGGCGGCTTCCCGCTCGCCGGCGAAGGTGATGTTGCGGAACTCGGTGCCGAAGTACCCCTGCCAGCCGACCGCGGCGTGGTCGCGCCGGTAGGCGGCAAGCGCCGCGTCGAGGCGGCCGTCGAAGGTGTCCAGGGTCGCACCGTCCAGGGCGACCAGCTGCCGGGTCTTGTCCAGGAACGCGGTCTCGTACTGCCCGGCGCGCTCGGGGTCGACCAGATAACGGCTCTCGTCGGCATTGGCGTCGTAGCTGACCGCCCGGGCGCGCTCCAGCACCAGGATCGAGTCGAAGGCGTCCCGCTTGGCGCCACGCAGGTGCTCGGCGGAGCCGGCGGTGAGCGCCGCGCCGCCGGCAGCGAGCGCGATGGCCACGGCCGTCGCGGCCAGCAGCGGCGCGCTGAGGGCCCGGCGAAACCGGCGGGCCAGGTACACCTGCAAACTCACCAGCGCGGCCAGCAGGAGCACGCCGAGCCCGATCAGCCACACGCGCACGGCCAGCTCCCGGTCGTGCTCGGCCTCGTAGGTGCGCTCCAGGGCCGCGGCGTGCCGGTCGGTGAGGTCGCGGGCGGCGGGCAGCAGCTCGCCGGCGAGCTGTGCGGTCGCCAGCCGGTACTGCGCCAGGGCGGCGGCCGGCGGGGCGCCCGCCGGGTGCGGGGACTGCTCGTCGAGCAGGAGCGTGCGCGCGACGAGGGTCTCGTAGCGGCCGAGGGCGTCGAGCAGGTCGCGGACGCGCTGCGCCGTGGCCGGGTCGGTGGCGGCCGCGGCGGCCTGCTGCAGGTCACGGCTGACCTGGCCGCGGCGCTGCTGGTAGAGGTCGAGGGCCTGGGCCCGGGTGAACCCCAGCGTCATGTCGTCGCCGACCAGCAGCACGTTGGCGAGCTGGGCGTCCATGTCGTTCAGCGCGAAGTACAGGTCGGCGGTGGCGACCACCTCGGGCGCGGCCTCGTGGCCGATCGCCCGCAGCCCCGCCCGCTCCTGTCCCGCCTCGACGGTCAGCATGACTGCCAGCGCGACGGCGAGCGCCGCGGCGACACCCGCCAGCACCCGGATCCGGGTCGCGGTGCCGGTCTCGCGCAGGCGCCCGCCCACCGGCGACGCCCGCCGCACCTGAGCGGTCTGCAGTGCCACGACATCCTCTCCCCGGATCGACGTCCCGATGATGGGCACGCCGGTGCCGCCGCCGGTAGCGGTCTTGACGAAAAAACCACGCGGCCGCGGATGCCCGGCTCACCGCTTCCGCGGGTTGCCGAGCACGACCGCCTGGATGTCACCGTCCCAGGTCACGCGCGAGCAGGTCGTCGAGGGACTCGCGGCGGACCAGGACCCGGGCCCGGCCGCCGGCGGCGGCCAGCAGGGCGGGGCGGCCGACGAGGTGGAAGTTCGTGGCCCGGGCGTGGTGGTAGGCGCCGGTGCCGGCGACGGCGAGCAGGTCGCCGGGGCGCACGTCGGCGGGCAGTTCCGCGTCGGGGACGATCACGTCGTCGGGGTCGTTGTGCCGGCCGACGACGACCGCCGGGCCCGCGACCGCGCGGCCGGTGCGGCCGATGAGCACAGCGCTGTGCCGGCTGCCGCACAGCGCGGTGGCCGGGCAGTCGGACATGCCGCCGTCGACGGCGACGAGCCGGTCGCCGCGCTGGGTCCGGGTCACCGCGAGGACCCGGTACACGGTGACGCCGGCCCGGGCCACCACCGCCCGGCCGGGCGAGACGGTCAGCCGGGGCGCGGGCATGCCGTGCCGGTCGGCCTCCAGGTGCAGCACGGCGCGCATCCGGGTGGCGAACGCGTCCAGGGCCAGGTCGAGCTCGGCCGGGCGGTACGCGACGGCGTGCCCGCCACCGAGGTTGAGCCGCTCCGGCCCGGCGCCGTGCGCGCGGCGCATCGCGGCGGCGAACTCGCACAGCCGGCCGATCTCCCGCTCGTACAGGCTGAAGCGGTTGATCTGATGGCCGAGCGAGCAGTCGAACCCGGCGAGGCGCAGCCCGGGCTGGCCCGCGATCCGGGCGACCGCGGCGGCCGCCTCCCCGCCGGCGACGCGCAGCCCGAACCGGCGGTCGTGGCCGCCGGCGGGCTCCGGCCCGGCCAGAACTCGCAGCAGCACGCGCTGGCCGGCGGGCGCGGTGGCGGCGAGCCGGGTGATCTCGCCCAGCGACTCCACGACGATGGTGCCGACGCCGGCGGCGTAGGCGGCGTCGAGGTCCTCGGGGGTCTTCGCGCTGCCGTAGAGCACCACCCGGCTCATGTCGAAGCCGGCCAGGGCGGCGACGCGGATCTCGCCGGCCGAGCCGGCGTAGAGCCCGAGGCCCTCGGCGGCGACCCAGCGGGCCACGTCGATGCTCAGCAGCGCCTTGCCGGTGTACGCGGCGCCGCCCGGGCCGAACGCGGCGGCGTAGGCGCGGCAGCGGTCACGGACATCGGCCTCGTCGACGACGTAGGTGGGCGTGCCGTGCTCGGCGGCAAGCGCGGCCAGGCCGGCACCGCCGACACGCAGGTCGCCGCCGTCGCCCCAGCCGGCCGTCAGCGGCCACACCCCGGGATCGAGGTGCGCGGGCAACGAGGACCGCAGCGTGGGCAGGATTTCGGTGAGCGTCATGCGTCCCACGCTGGCACCGCCGCGGCGGCCCGCCAAGGTGTCCTGACGCAATCTCTACGCAAGAAAGGGAGCTGAGCATCTTGGCACCGCCTGCCTCTTCGCCCAGCGGGAAGCGGATCCGTCGCGGCCGGGGTCGCCTCGGCGACGCTCACGGCTGGAAGCGGTAACCCATGGCCGGTTCGGTCAGCAGGTGCCGCGGGCGCGACGGGTCGGCTTCGAGCTTACGCCGCAGCTGGCCCATGTACTGGCGCAGGTAGTGGCTCTCCTCGCCATACGTCGGGCCCCACACGTGCTGCAGCAGCTCCCGGTGGCCGACCAGCCGGCCGGGGTTGCGGACCAGGAGTTCGAGCAGCTTCCATTCGGTGCGGGTGAGGTGCTGCCGCTGGGTGGGGTCGTCGATGCGGCGCACGTCGCGGTCGGTGAGGTCGACCTCGTAGTCGCCGATGCGCACCGTGGAGGCCGACTCGGGCTCGGCGCGGCGGCGGGTGACGGCGCGGAGCCGGGCGAGCAGCTCGTCGACGCTGAACGGCTTGGTGACGTAGTCGTCGGCGCCGGCGTCCAGCGCGGCCACCTTCTCGATGCTGCCGAGCCGGCCGGAGAGCACCAGGACGGGTACGGGTGTCCAGGCGCGCAGGGCGCGCAGGACGTCGATGCCGTCGATGTCGGGCAGGCCGAGGTCGAGCACGACCACGTCGGGGTGCTGGTCGGCGGCGGCGCGCAGGGCGCTGGTGCCGTCGCCGGCCGTGACGACGTCGTACTGGCGGGCCTGCAGGTTGATCCGCAGCGCACGCAGCAGCTGCGGCTCGTCGTCGACGATGAGGATGCGCGTGCGGGTCATACCGGCTCCGCCTTTCCGGTGCGCCGCAGGTCCAGGTGTGCCAGCAGCGCGGGATCGACCGGGGCCGCCCCGGCGCCTTCGGCGCTGGGCAGGGTCAGGGTCATGGTGAGGCCGCCGCCCGGGGTGTGCTCGGGCTGCAGGGTGCCGCCCATCGCCTCGGCCAGACCACGGGACAGGGCCAGGCCGAGGCCGACGCCGGTGGCGTTGTCGCGGTCGCCGAGGCGCTGGAAGGGCTGGAAGACCCGCTCCCGGTCGGCGGCCGGGATGCCGGGGCCGTGATCGATGATGCGGATGTCGACGAGGCCGGCGTGTTCGCTGATGCCGATCAGCGGCGGGCGGTCCGGCGGGCTGTACCGCACGGCGTTGGCCAGCACGTTGACCAGGACGCGTTCGAGCAGGGCCGGGTCGGCGTACACCTCGGGCAGGTCGTCGGGGAGGTTGATGCGCACGCCGGCGGCGGCCGGGCCGAGGTCGTCGACGGCCCGCGGCACCGCCTCGGCCACGCTGACCGGCTGCAGCGTGAGGGCCAGGGCGCCGGCCTGCAGCCGGGACATGTCGAGCAGGTTTTCCACCAGCCGGGTGAGCTTGTCCAGCGACTCCTCGGCGGTGGCCAGCAGTTCCCCGGTGTCCTCGGGCGAGAAGGCGACGTCGGGGCTGCGCAGGCTGCCGACGGCGGCCTTGGCGGCGGCGAGGGGGGTGCGCAGGTCGTGGCTGACCGCGGAGAGCAGGGCGGTGCGCAGCCGGTCGACCTCTTCGAGGGTCTGCGCGGCGGCGGCCTGCCGGCCGAGGCGCTGCTGGCGCAGGGCGATGGCGGCGTGCGCGGCGAACGCCTCGACCAGCCGCCGGTCGGCGGCCAGCAGCGGGTGGCCGCTCAGCACCAGCGCGGCGTTGTCGTCGATGGGGACCTCGGACTCGCCCTCGCCGGGCGAGGTGCACGGCGGGCCGCCGACGGAGGCGGCGATCTGCCAGGGGTCGTGCTCGGAGCGCCGTTCCAGCAGGGTGACGCAGGCGAGGCCGAACGATTCGCGGACGCGTTCGAGGAGGGCGTCGAGGGGGTTGTCGCCGTGCAGGACGCTGCCGGCGAGGGTGGCCAGGGTCTGCGCCTCAGCCGAGGCGCGGGCGGCGTCGCGGGCGCGGCGGGCGGCGCCGTCGACCACGGTCGCGACGGCGACGGCGACGAACACGAACGCGACGAGGGCGAACACGTTCTCCCGCTCGGCGACGGTGAATTGGTACAGCGGCGGGGTGAAGTACCAGTTGAGCAGGAGAAACCCGCCGATCGCGCACAGCAGTGCCGGTAGCAGCCCGCCCACGAGCGCGGCGGCGACGGCGAGGACCAGGTAGGCGAGGATGTCGCTGGGCAGCGCCATCTCCGGGCGCAGCGCGTCCAACGCGAGGGTCAGCAGCGGCAGCCCGGCCACGGCCAGCGCCAGCCCGGCCAGGCGGCGGCGCAGGCCCAGACCGCCGGGCTGGCGGGCGCGCCACGAGAACCGGCGGGCCTGTTCGTGCGTGACGAGGTGCACGTCGATGGAGCCGGACGCGGCCGTGGTGGTGACCCCGACGCCGGGCGAGAGGATCTGGGCGAGACGGTTGCGGCGGCTGGCGCCGAGCACGAGCTGGGTGGCGTTGACGCCGCGGGCGAAGTCGAGCAGGGCGTGCGGTACGTCGCTGCCGAGGACCTGGTGGTAGGTGCCGCCGAGGGACTCGACCAGGAGCCGCTGGCGGGTGAGGTTGGCCGGGTCGGCGCCGGCCAGGCCGTCGCCGCGCACGACGTGGACGGCGAGGAGGTCGGCGCCCTTGGTGCGGGCGGCGACCCGGGCGGCGCGGCGGATGAGCGTGTCGCCCTCCGGGCCGCCGGTCAGCGCCACGACGACCCGTTCGCGGGCCTCCCAGGTCTTGTCGATGCCGTGGTCGGCGCGGTAGCGGTCGAGCTGCTCGTCGACCTTGTCGGCGAGCCAGAGCAGGGCCAGCTCGCGCAGGGCGGTGAGGTTGCCGACCCGGAAGTAGTTTCCGAGGGCGGCGTCGATCTTCTCGGGTTTGTAGATGTTGCCGTGCGCCATGCGGCGGCGCAGGGCCTCCGGGGTCATGTCGACCAGCTCGATCTGCTCGGCGCGACGCACCACAGCATCCGGGACGGTCTCACGCTGCGGTACCCCCGTGATGCGCTCGACCACGTCGTTGAGCGACTCCAGGTGCTGCACGTTGACCGTGGTGAGCACGTCGATGCCGGCGTCGAGCAACGCGTCGACGTCCTGCCAGCGCTTGACGTGGCCACCGCCGGGCACATTGGTGTGCGCCAGTTCGTCGACGAGGGCCACCTCGGGGCGGCGGGCGAGGATCGCGTCGAGGTCCAGCTCGGTGAAGTCGCTGCCCCGATATTGGACCGCCTTGCGGGGCACGACCTCGAGGCCGTCGAGCATCGCCTCGGTGAACGGCCGGTCGTGGGTCTCGACGAACCCGACGACGACGTCGGTGCCGCGCTCCAGCCGCCGCCGGCCCTCCTCCAGCATCTTGTAGGTCTTGCCGACGCCGGGCGCCGCGCCCAGGTACACCCGCAACTGTCCTCGAGTCATCCGTGCTCCATCGTGGGTGCCCAAATTGTTGCGACCCGGCCCGCCGCCGGGAGGAGGGCGGCGGGCCGGGCGGTCGGTCAGCCGCGGACCGGGTGGCCGGCGTCCAGCGCCAGGTTCAGCTGCAGGACGTTGACGCCCGGTTCGCCGATGAACCCGAGGGTACGGCCGGTGGTGTATTTGTCGATGAGCTTGCCGACGTCGGGCACGGACATGCCGCGCGCCGCCGCGACCCGCGCCGCCTGCAGGTGGGCGTAGGCGACGCTGATCTGCGGGTCGAGGCCGCTGCCGCTGGCCGTCACCGCATCCGCGGGCACCACCGGCTTATCCGGGGCGTTGCCCCGCACCGGGGTGACGACCCCGCCGCTGTAGTCCTCACCGAACTTCGCGCACTCGACGGTGACGCCCTGCCAGGTGGTGACGAACGGCGTGGCCGGGCACGCCTCGTTGAGGCTGACCGCCCGGGTGACCGGGCCGGTCGCGCCGTCCCTGTGGTAGACGGCCAGGACCGCGCCGACCCCACCGGGCGTGCAGTATGGCCGGGACCCGTCCACGCCTTCCAGCTCCCCGACGGCCTTGCTGCGGGCGCAGACCTGCGTCAGCAGGCCCTGCTTGCCCTCGTCGTCCTTGACGGAAGGATCGGGCAGCGTGTCGACCACGTTCTCCGGGCCGAGGTTACTGGCCGAGGTGGACGTCGGGTCGTAGCCGTCGCCGGCCGCGGAGGGCCGGGACTGGAAGTACTGCTTGAGCGGGTTGCCGTCGGCGTCGGTGAACGACTGGCCGATGAGGGCGCTGCCGACCGTCTTGCCGCCCTTGTCGACGAGCGAGCCGTCGGCGTGGCCGGCCAGTCCCGGGATCCGGGCGACGGCGACCATGAGCAGCGGATAGGCCAGCCCGAACACGACCGTGAGGACGAGCAGGGCGCGGAGAGCGGCGAGGTGCTGGGCGAGCCAGGCTGGGAGGCGCATCACGAGATCCCTGGGATGGACATGATGATGAGGTCGATGAGTTTGATGCCGGCGAACGGCACGATGATCCCGCCGACGCCGTAGACGAGCAGGTTGCGGCGCAGCATGGACGCTGAGCTGCTGGGCCGGTACCGGACGCCGCGCAGGGCGAGCGGGATGAGCGCCACGATGACGAGGGCGTTGAAGATGACCGCGGACAGGATCGCCGACTCCGGCGAGTGCAGGCGCATGATGTTCAGCCGGTCCAGGCCGGGGTAGATCGCGGCGAACATGGCCGGGATGATGGCGAAGTACTTGGCGATGTCGTTGGCGATGGAGAACGTGGTCAGCGCGCCGCGGGTGATCAGCAACTGCTTGCCGATCTCCACGATCTCGATCAGCTTGGTCGGGTCGGAGTCGAGGTCGACCATGTTCCCGGCCTCTTTCGCCGCCGAGGTGCCGGTGTTCATGGCCACGCCGACGTCGGCCTGCGCCAATGCCGGGGCGTCATTGGTACCGTCGCCGGTCATCGCCACCAGCTTGCCGCCCTGCTGCTCCTTCTTGATCAGGGCCATCTTGTCCTCGGGCGTGGCCTCGGCGAGGAAGTCGTCGACGCCGGCCTCTTCGGCGATGGCCTTGGCGGTGAGCGGGTTGTCGCCGGTGATCATGACGGTGCGGATGCCCATCCGGCGCATCTCGTCGAAGCGTTCCCGCATGCCCTGCTTGACCACGTCCTTGAGGTGAATCACCCCCAGCGTGCGGGCCGGCTGACCCTCGACGTGCTCGGCCACGACCAGCGGCGTGCCGCCCGCGGTGGAGACCGCGTCCACAATGGACCCGACCTCCGCGGTGGGGTGGCCGCCGTGCTCCCGCACCCACTTCATGACCGCGGTCGCGGCGCCCTTGCGGACCCGGCGGTCGCCGTCGAGGTCCACGCCGGACATCCGGGTCTGCGCGGTGAACGGCACCCACGTGGCGTGGGCCAGTTCGCCGGTGCTGCGCTCCCGCAGCCCGTGGTGCTCCTTGGCGTACACCACGATGGAGCGGCCCTCGGGGGTCTCGTCGGCCAGGCTGGACAGCTGGGCGGCACTGGCCAGGTCCTGGACCGCCACCCCCTCGACGGGCAGCAGGTCGCCGGCCTGCCGGTTGCCCAGGGTGATGGTGCCGGTCTTGTCCAGCAGCAGCGTGTTGACGTCGCCGGCGGCCTCCACGGCCCGGCCGGACATGGCCAGGACGTTGCGCTGCACGAGGCGGTCCATGCCGGCGATGCCGATCGCCGACAGCAGCGCCCCGATGGTCGTCGGGATCAGGCACACCAGCAGCGACACCAGCACGATCCCGGTGACGCCGTTGCCGGTCAGCGCCTGGCTGTCCGGGGCGAAGGCCTGCACGCCCTTGGAGTAGATGGCCAGGGGCTGCAGCGTGGCAACGGCGAGCAGGAAGATGATCGTCAGGCTGGCGAGGAGGATGTTCAGCGCGATCTCGTTCGGGGTCTTCTGCCGGTTGGCCCCCTCCACGAGGGCGATCATCCGGTCGATGAACGACTCCCCCGGCTTCTGCGTGATCTTCACGACGATCCGGTCGGACAGCACCTTGGTGCCGCCGGTGACGGCGCTGCGGTCGCCGCCGGACTCGCGGATGACCGGGGCCGACTCGCCGGTGATCGCCGACTCGTCGACCGAGGCGATGCCCTCGATCACGTCCCCGTCGCCGGGGATGATCTGCCCCGCCTCGACCACGACGATGTCGCCCTGCTGCAGCTGGGTGGCCGGGACCTGCTCCTCGACGCCGTTGACCAGCCGCCGGGCGACCGTGTCCTGCTTGGCCTTGCGCAGGGTGTCGGCCTGGGCCTTGCCGCGGCCCTCGGCGACCGCCTCGGCGAGGTTGGCGAAGAGCACGGTCAGCCACAGCCAGACCGTGATCGCCCAGGCGAAGATGCTGGGGTGGATGACCGCGAGGACGGTGGTGAACACCGAGCCGACCTCGACGATGAACATGACCGGGTTGCGCCACAGGGTGGCCGGGTTGAGCTTGCGCAGCGCGTCCGGGGTGGACTTCCACAGCTGCGCCGGGTCGAGCAGGCCGCCGCCGATGCGCCGCGGTGTCGAGGAGGCCGGCGGCGCTCCTTGAACAGGCGGTTCTTGAACAGTGGTTGGGGTGGTCACTGGATGCCTTCCGCGAGCGGGCCGAGCGCGACGGCCGGCAGGTAGGTGAGCAGCACGACGATGACCGTGACGCCAACGACCATGCCGACGAAGAGGGGTTGGTACGTCCGCAGCGTGCCCGTCGACTCCGGCACCGGCTGCTGCCGCGCCAGGGAACCGGCCAGGCCGAGCACGAAGATGATCGGCAGGAACCGGCCCAGCAGCATGCACAGCCCCAGCGCCGTGTTGTAGAAGTCCGTGTTCACGGAGATGCCGGCGAACGCGGAGCCGTTGTTGTTCGACGCCGACGTGAACGCGTAGAGCACCTCGGACAGGCCGTGCGCGCCCGGATTCGCCATCGAGGCACGCGCGGTCTCGGAGCCCATCGCGATCGCCGTGCCGATGAGCACCAGCGCTGGCGTGGTGAGCAGGTACAGCGACGCGAACTTGATCTCCCGCGCGCCGATCTTCTTGCCCAGGTACTCCGGCGTCCGCCCGACCATCAGCCCGGCCACGAACACGGTGATCACGGCCAGGATGAGGATGCCGTACAGGCCGGAGCCGACCCCGCCGGGCGCGACCTCGCCGAGCATCATGTTCAGCATCGTGATCATGCCACCGAGCGCCGTGTACGAGTCGTGGAACGAGTCCACCGCACCCGTCGAGGTCAGGGTCGTCGCCGCGGCGAACGTCGCCGACTGCGGCACGCCGAACCTCGTCTCGGTACCCTCCGTCGCCGCCCCGACCGCGGTCGGGACCGTGCCGGCGTGGTGCAGTTGCAGGGCGGTGATGGTGATGATGCTGCCCAGGGCGAGGATCGCCATGATGCCGGCGATGGCCAGGCCCTGGCGCTTGTCGCCGACCATCCGGCCGAACACCCGCGGCAGGCAGAACGGAATCAGCAGGATCAGCAGCACCTGCAGCCAGTTCGTCCAGGTGGTCGGGTTCTCGAACGGGTGCGCGCTGTTGGCGTTGTAGAACCCGCCGCCGTTGGTGCCCAGCTCCTTGATGATCTCCTGGCTCGCCACCGGCCCGCCGGTGATGTGCTGTGCGCCGCCCGCGAGGGTGGTCACGTCGGTGCCGCCGGAGAGGTTCTGCACCATGCCCGCGGCGATGAACACGATCGTGCCGAGCACGGCGATCGGCAGCAGGATCCGCGCGCAGATCCGCACCAGATCGACCCAGAAGTTGCCCAACTGGTCGGTCTTGGATCGGGAGAAGCCGCGCACCAGCGCCATGGCGACGGCCACACCGACGGCGGCGGAGGCGAAGTTCTGCACCGCCAGGCCCGCCATCTGCACCAGGTGGCCCATCGTCGACTCGCCCGAGTACGACTGCCAGTTCGTGTTCGTCACGAAGCTGACCGCCGTGTTCCAGGCCTGGTCCGGCTTCACCGGGTCGAAGCCGAGGCTCAGCCACAGATGGTTCTGCACACGCTGGAACAGGTACAGCAGCAGGATCGACACCGCCGAGAACGCGAGGACGCTGCGGGCATAGACCCCCCAGGACTGCTCGCCGTCGGGGTTCACGCCGACGGCCCGGTAGAGCACCCGCTCCGCGCGGAAATGGCGCACCGAGGTGATCGCCCGGTACATGTAGTCGCCGAACGGCCGGTACAGCAGCACCAGCACCACGACCAGCGACACGATGAACAGCACACCGGCTGCCGTGGTACTCATCAGAACCGCTCCGGAAAGAGGAGAGCCGCGATCAGGAACGCGGTCAGCGCGACCGCGAGGACGAGGCCGACGAGGTTCTCGGCGTTCACAGCCGCTCCACCGCCCGCACCGCCAGGCCGAGGACCGCGAACGCCACGATCGTCAGCAGCACGAACACCACATCAGCCACTGGGGCTTGCCTCCTTGAACTCAGGGACCGACGACGCGAAACCGTCGCCGTAGAGCCAGACGCGCATCCGGACCACATCCCGGCGGTGCCGGATCACCCGGCCCGACAACACGGCCAGCCAGCCGGCCGCGGCCGCGCCGAGCAGCACGCCGAGCCGGACCACGTCCGCCGCACCGTGCCAGGTCAGCACGCCCAGCCGGTTCACCAGGAACCCGTTGAGCACCGTCCAGGCGATCGAGGCCGTGGCGAGCGCCGAGACCAGGTTCCCGCTCACCGCCCCGGCGGCGGCGACGCACACCGCCATCGCCACCAGCCGCGCCATCAGCGCCGACGGTGCGATCACCGCGGCGGAGAGCACCGCCGTGGCCACGACCGCCGCCGAGCCGGCGGCGAGGGTGATGCCGGTCGGCGCGGGCCGCGCCCGCACCAGCCACCATGTCCCGCTCATCGAGCACCCGCTTCGACACTCGCGCCAGGGGCCTTCCATCCGGCCCCGTGCCAGTGAAGACCCGGCCGTTTTCCCTGCCCAGATGTCTTGACGAAATCCCTACGCCCGACTGCGGTTTCTTGACGCTCCTTTGACGCCGCGCGGCGCCGCGCGCGGCTACCGTCGAGTCGTGGTCGAGCGTGGACGCCGCGTCGTCGTCGGTGTGTCCCAATCCCTGGCCGGCCTCGCCGCCCTCCGCTGCACTCGCCCGCTCCGCAGGCCCGCTGGCCCGCTACCGGCTGCTCCGCGCGGCTGGCCGGCTGACCGCCGGAGACGCCCGGGAGCAACGCCTGCCCCACCGATGACCACTACGTCCTGCTGGTCGGGCAACGAGACGCCACCCCAGCGGGCCGCGTCATGGCAAACAACCACCGACCGGATCGACGACGTGTCGCTGGGGCGATCGCAAGCCGTTCGCGAGTAGCGTTAGTTGCGCACAACCCGTAGCAGCGTGGGTGCGTCCCGGCGCTCGGCCGCCGCCGACCGGGACGGCTCGTCGAGGTGGTCACGATGGTGCTGACCGGCGTTCTCGTCCTCGCGGCCCTGGTGCTCGCCTGCGCGGTGGCGTCGCTGTGCATCGCATCCCGGATTGCCCGGCAGCACGAACGGCACATGCGGCACGCGGATCGACACGACCACAAATCGACCGCGGCGTACCGAGGCTCGCACGAGGATCATCGCTCGTCCTCCGACCGCGAAGCCGGCTGACGGATTGACCAGAACGTGGAACACGATGGGTCGCCCATCGGTGGTGGATCGCCGGGTCCGTGGACGTCAGCGCAGATCATCGAGGCTCAGCCGGTACCAGGTGGTGTCGATGAACAGGTGCAGGTCGGGGCCGCGGCTCGCGAAACGGGTCCCCGGGGGCAGGGGCTGGCCGTCTGGCAGGCTCAGCAGCCGTTCACCGGCCGGTTGAAACTGGCCGTCCGCGAGGCGGCCGACCGCGGTCCGGCCCGGTGCGGTCTGGTAGCCGCCGACGAGGGCACACACGTCGCGGTCGACGATCAGCGTGGTGGCGCCGTGGACGTGGCGGTTGTGCCAGCCGGTCACGGCGTCACCGGCGAGGCGCACGATGGAGAAGCTGTTGTAGTAGCACGACCAGGCCGCCTCCCCGTCGATGGTGAGGGCGTAGCAGTCGTCGACCGGGCCGAACCCGCTGTCGAAGGGGTACGTCCAAGCAGGTCGAAGATCGTCGCTGAAGCGCACGATGCCGTGGTGGGCGACCGGGTCGTTGCCGTAGACGCCCTCGTCGAAGTAGCCGACCCAGACCTGTCCGGCCGGGGTGGTTCGCACGTGCTCGATTCCGTCACCGAGATTGCCCTGGTGGACCGGCTGGCCGGCGGCGTCGAAGACCACGGCCGTGCCACCGCGTGCGGCGACCATCAGCACGCGCCCGCCGGGGAGCGGCTGGGCGTGAAAGAACGCCATGTCCAGCGCGGCGATCGCGACGACGGCATCGGTGCCTGCGCCGTGGGTGCTCACCCGGACAGCGGCCGGACGCGCCGGACTCGGTCGCACCGCGCCGTCGTGGGCCAGCAGCGCCTGCCGGTCGGCGGGAGCGGCCCACACCGCGATCGCCTCGTCGGCCGGTCCCACCGACACCGACACAAGCACGTCGCCGGCGACCGCCGGCGTCACCTGCCCGTGTCTGCGCACCCGCGCCATCGCCTTCGGGCCGCGCTGCGGCGAGATCGTCACAATGGGCAAGTATCAGCGATGCACACCCCGAAAGGCATCCGAGTATCCCGCGCCGCGCAGGGCGGGACTGTCTCTCGTGTCCTGAGTCGTCGCGACACCTTGCTGTTGGACGGGCCGTCGGTGCACGGCGCGCCTGGGCATCGACGCCTGCAGGTCCTTGTCGGCAGGGTGGGCAAAGGGATTGCATGCCTGCGTGTGACCAGCTTTGATCGGTGCTCGTGACAATCTTCGATGAGCTTGCCCGCCCGGATCGGTATCCGCGCTCGTCCCGGTACGACCCGGCCTGGCTGCTCGATCTGGACATGGGGCCGAACCCGTTGTGGCTGCTGGAGGACCTGGCCCGGGATCTTGACCTGCGCCCGGGAATGCAGGTCCTGGACCTGGGCTCCGGCAAGGGGGC
Source organism: Dactylosporangium sp. CA-092794 (assembly GCF_050948465.1). Lineage (NCBI taxonomy): Bacteria > Bacillati > Actinomycetota > Actinomycetes > Micromonosporales > Micromonosporaceae > Dactylosporangium > Dactylosporangium sp. CA-092794. Next base: position 8,274,308 of record NZ_CP192044.1, read on the forward strand.
GACGTCCGTGTTCCTGGCGCGTGAGTACGGCGTCCAGGTCGTGGCGGCCGATTGGTGGATCGCGCCGGATGAGGCAGCGGCCGTGTTCGCTGACGCCGGCGTTTCCGGCCAGGTGACCGCCGTGCGGGCCGAGGCGCACAACCTGCCGTTCGGGAAGGACAGCTTCGACGCCATCGTGAGCATCGACGCGTTCGAGTATTTCGGCACCTCCGACTGGTACCTGCCATACCTCATGGGGTTCCTGCGGCCTGGCGGCCAGCTCGGCGTGGCGACGCCGGGAATGACCCGGGAGGTCCGGGAACTCGGGGCGATCCCGGAGCGCATCAAGGAACTGTTCGGCTGGGAGCCGATCGCCTGGCACACCGCCGAGTGGTGGCGCTTTCAGTGGGAAGTCACCGAACTCGTGACCGTCACATCGGCACGACTGCAGGAAGACGGCTGGCGGGACTGGCTGCTATGGACACAGGCGGTGGCCGAGCACACAGGCGACCGGGCCGGCCCGCAACACAATCGCCAGGCGGTGATCGACCTGCTCGCCGCCGACGCCGGCGAGTTCCTCACCTTCGCGATGGTGACAGCGAGGAAGAACTGACGAGCAAGCTCCGCACAGTCCGCAGTAGACAATGATCTTGAATCGACCACGCAGCGACCCCAGACCCCGGCAGTTCACGGTCTCCTAGCCGGCCGCGGCAGTGCCCAGGCGGCCGCTCGGCCAGCCGTCTGGCCCGCTACCGGTGAACAGAAGCGTGCTGGCCCGCGGTGAGGATGCGTTCGGCGATGGCGGTGCCCAGCGCGACCGTCGTGGCCGTGCCACCCAGATCGGGGGTGAGGACGTCGGGCCGGTCGGCGAGCACACTCTCGAAGGCTGCGATGATCGCGGCTGAGGCTTCGTGCTCGCCCAGGTGGTCCAGCATCAGCGCGCCGCTCCAGATCTGGCCGATCGGGTTGGCGATTCCCTGGCCGGCGATGTCGGGAGCCGATCCGTGAACGGGCTCGAAGAGGCTCGGGAAGGCACGTGTGGGGTTGATGTTGGCGCTCGGGGCCACGCCGATGGCCCCGGTACAGGCAGGGCCGAGGTCGGAGAGGATGTCGCCGAAGAGGTTGCTGGCGACCACCACGTCGTAGCGGTCCGGCTGCAGGACGAACTTGGCGGCCAGGATGTCAATGTGGTCCTTGTCGGCGGCGACCTGGGGATACTGTGCGGCCATCGCCTCGGCCCGCTCGTCCCAGTAGGGCATCGTGACTGAGATGCCGTTGCTCTTGGTCGCCCAGGTCACGTGCTTGGCCGGCCGGGAGGCCGCGAGGTCGAACGCGAATCGGAGGACCCGGTCCACGCCGATGCGTGTCATCACGGTTTCCTGCATGACGGTCTCGCGGTCGGTGCCCTCGAAGATCCTGCCCCCGATACTGGAGTACTCACCCTCGGTGTTCTCCCGCACGACGAGGAAGTCGATGTCGCCGGCCTCGTAGTCTCGCAGCGGGCTGCGCACCCCCGGCAGTAGCTTGACCGGGCGGAGATTGACGTACTGGTCGAACCCGCGACGCATTTGCAGCAGGCTCCCCCACAGGGAGACATGGTCAGGAACCACCTCGGGCCATCCGACCGCACCGAAGAAGATCGCATCGAAGTGACCGAGCGTCTCCTGCCAGTCGTCGGGCATCATCTTGCCGTGCCGGGTCCAGTAGTCCGCGCAGGCGAAGCCGAACTCCTCGATGTCGAGCTCGAAGCCGAACACCTTGCCGGCCGCCTGCAGGCTGCGCAGCCCCTCGGGCACGACCTCGGTTCCGATGCCGTCGCCAGGGATGACAGCGATGCGATGACGGCGTGACATGGGCTTCCTCCCAGCAGCGGCGTACGTCGGCGTACGCGGTCGGTGCTCTATCCTGCCCGTGCGCCTCCACCTATCAGTGCAACGCCACGGTAAGGTAGCCTTGCTCCTCGCGAAAGGCTGTGGAATGGGCGTCGACGATCTTGCCTTCTTCCGCGTGGTCGCTGGCAGTGAGTCGCTCACCGCGGCCGCGCGCGAGCTGGCCAGCTCCCTGCCCGTGGTCAGCCGGCGACTCTCAGCGCTGGAGCAGCGTCTGGAGGTCCGCTTGGTCCAACGCGGCGCCCGACGTCTCACGCTGACCTCTGAGGGTCAGCTCTACGCGACGCGGGGCGCCGCCATCCTCGACCAGATCGCCGAGCTCGACGACCAGATCGCCGATCGCTCGGGGCCTCTGCGGGGGTCGATGACGGTGATGTCCACGCCGGGGATCGGCCGTGCGCACATCGCACCACTCCTGGGTGCCTTCCTCGCCAAGCATCCGGCCCTGCATGCCCAGCTGCAGATCTCCTCCCTTCCGTTGCAGCCGCAGCGACGGGCGTTCGATGTCGCTATCCGGGTGGGCAGCGCCCCGGACTCGTCGCTGAAGATGCGCCGGCTCGCCCAGAACCGCCGCGTGCCCTGCGCGTCGCCGGCGTACCTCGCCCGGCGCGGCACTCCCAGCACCGTCGGCGAGCTGGCCGAGCACGACTGCATCGCACTGCAGGAGAACGAGGCGAGCACCGCCGTGTGGACCTTCGGTGACCGCGGCATCCGTGGCGTGCAGATCAAGGGTCATCTCTCCAGCAATGACGGCGACGTGGTGACCACCTGGGCCCTCGACGGCCGAGGCATCATCATGCGATCGGAATGGCAGGTACGGCAGCACCTCATGAGCGGCGCGCTTGTCCGTGTCCTTCCTGAGGTTGCCACGCCGGAGGCTGACGTCTACGCGCTCTACGATGCCGAACGACACGTGCCGCGACGCGTCGTCGAGCTCATCGACTTTCTGGCCGAACGGTTGCCTCGCCGGTTGGCGTGATACGTACAGCCCGTCACGCCCGCAGAGTCACCCGGAACCGGCGTACCGAGAGGTCGTTCACGCGGAAGGCTGGAGCACCGTCGAGCGCGCCGAGGAGCTCGACGGCCGCCGCGCGGCCCGCGGCGTCGCGTGCCTGCGCGGTCTGACCCGCCATGTGCGAGTAGACGGTGATCCCCTCGACGCCGCGGAGCGCGCTGTCGGCGGGCAGCGGCTCGACCTCGCAGACGTCGAGCGCGGCACCGGCGATGACACCGGTACGGACGGCATCGGCCAGAGCGCTCTCGTCGACGATCGCGCCACGCGCGGTGTTGACGAGCACGGCGGTCGGCTTCATCAGGCTCAGCGCTCGGGCATCGATCAGATGGTGGGTCGAGGGACTCAACGCGGTGTGGAGCGAGACGTAATCCGAACGGGACAGCAGAGTGCCGAGATCGACGAACTCCACCCCCGGCACCGGCGAACCCGGATCCGGGGCGATGGCGGTGCGGCAGAGCACCGTCATGCCGAAGGCCCGCGCGAGTGGCACCACGGCACGCGCCGCGGCACCGAACCCCACCAGGCCCAGCGTCGATCCCCGTAGCTCGTGTCCGTCCGTACGAGGCCATCCGCCGCCGGCCACGCCGACGGCCATCTCGACGAGGTGCCGGGAGGCCGCCAGGAGTGCGCCCATCGTGAACTCCGCGACGGCATTGGCATTGATGCCCGGGAGGTTGCTGACGAGGATGCCCAGCTCCGACGCCGCGGCGACGTCGACCGAGTCATAGCCGACGCCCGAGCGTACGACGGCTTTCAGGGTCGATGCCGAGGCGAGGACGTCCGCGGTCATCGGCTCGTTGGCGATGATCGCGCCGTCGATGCCGTCGAGCAGCTGGATCAGGTCATCGCGATCACGACGCCCGCGCAAGGGAGCGTGCACGGTGTCATGTCCCCGTTCCCGTAGATACCGGTCGACCGCGTCGCCCGGCCCGAGGTAGTCGGTGGTGATCAGAATGCGGGAGCTCACCGCGTCCCCTCCTGCACCACCGGGTTGGTGAGCGAGCCGATCCGCTCGATCTCGATCGTGCATTCGTCGCCCGGTTTCAACCAGATCTGCGGGTTGCGAAGCGCGCCGACGCCGTCGGGCGTACCGGTCACGATCACGTCGCCCGGCGTGAGCGTCATCACCTCCGACAGCGTGGAGACCAGGGTGGCGACGTCGAAGATCATGTCCTCGGTGTTGGCGTCCTGCAGGACCTCACCGTTCAAGATCGTCCGGATCCGCAAGCCTCGGCAGCCGTCGGGAAGCTCCTCGGGGGTGACCAGCTCGGGGCCGAAGGCTCCGGTCTCGTCGAACGCTTTGCCCATCGTCCATTGGGGGGACTTCATCTGGAAGTCCCGCACGGATCCGTCGTTGAAGACGGAGTAGCCGGCGACGTGGTTGAGGGCCTCCTCCTTGGCGAGGTGGCGGCCACCCGTGCCGATCACGACAGCGAGCTCGCACTCGTAGTCGAAGAGGTTGGAGGCGTTCGGCCTGACCAGCGGTGCGCCGTGCGCGACGGTGCCGTTGGCGAACCGCGCGAACACGGTCGGGTAGGTGGGCACCTCGAAGCTGCTCTCCGCCGCGTGTGCCCGGTAGTTGAGCCCGATGCACAAGATCTTGCCGGGGCGCACGACCGGCGGCAGCAGGGTCACCTCCGACATCGCGAGCTCCGGCGCCGCGTCGAGGATCTTCCCGAGATCGACGAGCCCGGTCTGGCGACCCAGGAAGGACTGCAGATCCCCGCCCAGATCAGCCGCGGGGAGCCCCCGGTAGCCGTCGCCGGACTTGATCCCGACGCCTTCCTCGTTGCCGATGGCGTAGCTGATGAATCGCATGTTCTGCTCCGGGTGGTCGAAGGGCGGGCTGTCGCGGACGTTGGGGCTCAGGCGACGTAGATCGCACCGGTGACGGCAGCGGCGGCGATCGCCGTCAGGGTGATTCCGATCAGCCAGGGAAGGGCGAAACGCTGCAACGACCCGAAGTCGGTGCGCAGCATCGCCGCCACGAGGTAGATCGGCGCGCTCAACGGGCTCAGTGTGTGGAGGTAGATGCCGGGGAGCACCGAGTGGGCGATCACCTCGTGCGGGATGCCGTAGGCCTTGCCGGTCTCCGCCAGCACCGGGACGACGCCGAAGTAGAAGCTGTCGTTGGACAGGATGAAGAGCAGCGGACCCGAGGCGAGAGCCGTCACGAAGGCGAAGCCGCTCCCCCACTCGTGGGGCAGATGGGCGACGAGGGCGTTGGCCATGGCTTTGACCATTCCGCTGTCGTTGAGGATGCCGGCGAAGGCGCCGGCGGCCAGGATGAGCGAGATGACCGTGACGACGGTGCCGGTGTGCGGCTTCAGCTTCTCGTTCTGCACCCGCAGGACCGGCCAGTTGACCGTGACGGCGATGGCGAACGCGATCATGGCCAGCGCGGGCAGGGGCAGGAGCTCGACCGCCATGCTGAGAATGAAGACGATGGTCAGCACCAGGTTGAACCAGACGTTCTTCGTCGGGGTGGGCGTGCGCGGCTCGTCGACGCTTGAGCCTTCGCCCTCGTCCTTCAGGGCGGCCTCGGCCTTGCGGGCGTTGATCCGGCGCCGTTCCCTCCGCCCGAGGAAGTACGCGAAGACGTGTGCACCGAGGACGGTCAGCACGAGAGCCGGCAGCATCGGGAGGACGATGTCGGAAAGGTCGATTTGGAGCGAGGTCGCCATCCGTGCGGCCGGGCCGCCCCACGGCAGCCAGTTCATGGTCGGGCCGATCATCGCGAGCATCAACGCGATGATGATGGGGTTCATCCCGAGCTGCCGGTAGATCGGGTACATGGATGTGATCACGATGAAGGCGGCCGTGGAGCCGTCACCGTCCAGTTGGAGAAACGTGGAAAGGATGGCCGTGCCCATGACGATCCGCACGGGGTCCTCCCCGACCACCGCGAGGATTTTGCGGACGAGCGGCTCGAACAGACCGCACTCGGTCATCACGAGAAAGTAGAGCAGGGCGAAGGTCAGCAGGACCGCTGTAGGGGCGGTCGCGACGATCCCGGACACCATCATGTCGCCCAGATGGGTGCCGAACCCGCCAATCAGTGCGAACACCGTGGGGACGAGGACCAGACCGGCGACCGCCGACAGCTTCCTCCACATCACGAGCACGGTGAAGACGACGATCGTCCCAAAGCCCAATAAAGCCAGCATGAGGCTTCCTCTCTGCACCGTTCGTGCAGCTATGGCCCAGGTGATGACGCAGCGGGCCCTCGGCGGACTTTGAGACTATGGACTTGTCATGTGGCGAGCGTCACACAAACCGGGGAGGCCCGTCCCCGGTTCGGGGGACGCAGCGCGACACGGCGTGCTAGGAGAGTCCGCGCTTGAGGATCTTGCCCGTGGCGGTCATGGGAAGCCCGGGGACGATGTCGACGATGTGGGGGTACTCGTGGGCAGCCGTCGTGCTTCGGGACCACGCCACGATCTCCATAACATGACTTGGTTTCGGCTACTGTATGAATTGCCAGTGGTGAGCGTCACGCCATTCGCGGAGACTTCGCCCCCCGATCAGGGGACGGCCGCTGCGTCGTACGGCGGCGAGACACAGTGAGGGAGCCCGAGGTTGGCAGCATGATCACGTCCGGGACGCGCTGGTCCACGCGACGCGACGAGGCGCCCGGCGTGATGCGGTCACTGTCGCGGCAGGCCCGCCTCGTCGCGCTGATGTGTCTCCTGGTCGACGTCGCGATTTTCGTCAACGCCACACCGGATCTGCCCGCCTCGGTCCGGATCGTCGCTCTGATCGCGATCGTGGGCGTCGACACCGCACTGGCCCTGCCGCCGAAGTACTCGGGTCCCGTGGCCGTGGCCCACGCGGTTGCGGCCGTCGGCCTGGCGCTCGTGCTCCGCTCGACACCCGACCCGAACTGGAGCCTGGCGGGCGGGATGATCGCCGCCTATCGTGTCGGCGCCTGGTTGCGGGACAGGTCGAGCATCGGCGCGCTCCTCGCTCTGGCGCTGGCGGCGGCGCTCGCGGAATCGGTGGCCAGTTTCTCCACCGTCCTCACCATCGCCATCGCCGCGGCGCAGAACGCGTTCATTCCGTGGCTGGTCGGCCGGTACACCTCGGCCCGACGCGGCTACATCTCGGAACTACGCCACAACCGCGAGCTCGAGCTGCGGGATGCCACCGCAGAGATGGAACGGGCCGCGGACAGGTTGAGGACGTCGATCGCACGCGACCTGCATGACGTCATCTCCCACCACGTGAGCGCGATCGGCGTGCACACCGGTGCGGCGCGGCTGAAGCTCGCCGCTCGGCCCGGATTCGCCGATCCTGAGATCGTCGACTCGCTCACGGCCGTCGAGACGTCCAGCCGCTCGGCGATGCTCGACCTCCGCCGGGTCCTCGACGTCCTGCACCGAACCTCCGACTCGACCAACCAGATCGGCATCGGCAACCTCGACGAGCTGTTCGAAGGCGTACGTCGCTCAGGATTGGCAGTGCGATTCGAGGTCTCCGGCACCCCGCGCGAGTTGCCCGGCTCACTCGATATCGCGCTGTACCGGATCGCGCAGGAGATGCTGACCAACGCTCTGCGCTACGGAGACGGGACGACCGTGGAAGTCGAGCTCGGCTTCGCCGAAGAGTCGGTGGTGCTGAGCGCGCGCAACGGCATCGGATCGCATACGGAGTACGACGACTGGTCCGCCTCCGGTCGTGGACTCGCCGGGATCCGAAGCCGTGCGGCCTTGTTCGGCGGCGGCGTCTCTCACGGCCCCGTGGCCGGGGGAAGCACCTGGGAGACGAAGGTCAACCTTTGTTCTGACACCCCATTGTCTGGAGAGACCTTGTGACATATCGCGTACTCATCGCCGATGATCACGCAGCCTTCCGTTCCGGCCTCCGTGCCATCCTCAGCACACAGCCAGACCTGGAATGCGTCGCCGAAGCGGCAGACGGGCAGGCCGCTCTCGCCGAGACTCTCCGGCTCCGTCCGGACCTGGCGATTCTTGACGTGCGGATGCCAAAGCTCGATGGCTTGGCCGCGGCGGCGGCGATCAGAGCCTCAGGACTCGCCGGCATCCGGATCATCATGCTGACGACGTACGACAGCGACGACTATCTCCACCGCGCGCTGACGTCGGGCGTGCAGGGCTTCGTGCTGAAAAGCCTCCCTCCCGAGGAGCTCATCGCCGCCGTGAGGGCCGCCGCACGAGGCGACTCCTACGTCGACCCGGCCGTGGTGCGGCGGCTCACGCCGCGCATCGCCGACGCCATCGCGCCGGTCGAGCAGCCGACCGCGGCGCTGCCGTCGCAACTGGCGCGGTTGACGGCGCGCGAGCATGAGGTGTTCCTGCTGATCGCCGAGGGCTTCACCAATCAGGAGATCGGCGCCACCCTCCACATCGGCGACGAGACGGTCAAGACCCACGTCTCCCGGATCCTCACGAAGCTCGAGTTGCGCCATCGGACACACGCCGTGCGCTACGCCTATCAGCACGGCATCGTTCGCGCCACCGACGGGCATGGGGCATAGTCACAATGCTGCCTTCCAGGATGCCGGAGACCGGACACTACCGGCCTGGCTTGGTCACCACCCCGGTGATTCGTCGATGCCGGATCCCCGGAACTCTCCGGTCATCGCCCCGGGTGGAAGCGTTGCGAGGTAGACCGGCGTCATCGCACCATCAGCCAGGCTGCGCTCACCGCGACGGTCCGTCGCAGCGTTGATATCGGTCGGTACCCGGCCAGGGGTGACGGAGTTGACCTGGATGCCGTCCTCCCGCAATGCCTCCGAATACAGCAGCGTGAGCACGTTCAGGGCTGCCTTGGACGAGCTGTAGGTCAGCGCTCCGATCTTGCGTTGCCGACTGTCCGGGGCGCTCAAGGCGGTCAGCGAGCCGAGGCGGCTGGCCATATTCACGATCCGACCGTTGGACGACTTTCGCAACAGCGGGATACAGGCCGAGGTCACCGTCACCACGCCGAAGACATTGACCTCGTACGTGGCGCGCATCTGGTCCGCCGTGATGTCCGGCACCGCGGTACCGATCTCACTTGAGATGCCGGCGTTGTTGACGAGCACGTCAAGACGGCCGGACTCAGCTTCGATGGTGGCGACCGCGGCTGCGACGGACCCAGGATCGGTGACATCGAGTTGGACGAATCGCACGTCCCCGCTGAATGCCAGCTGGCCGGCTGCCGCGCGGCCGCGAGCCTCGTCCCGGGCACCGAGGTAGACCCTCATCCCGCGTTCGGCGAGTTGCCGCACGATCTCGCGGCCGAGCCCCTTGTTGGCCCCCGTCACCAAGGCGATATCGGTCGTGGTCATGTCCACCGTCCCAGGGAGCGTTGAACATTGGTCCGTACTGCTGCGAAATCCGGGTATCCGTTGACGGCCATCAGCAGATCCGCCTCGGCGAGGAACATCCGCAACAGGTGGATCAACCCGGGCACGCCGTCGAGCGCGAGCCCGTAGACATAGGGGCGTCCGATGCCCACCATCGTGGCACCGAGGGCGATTGCCTTGACCACGTCGGAGCCGCTGCGGACACCGGAGTCGAAAAGGACCGGCACCCTGCCGTCGCAAGCCTCAGCGACCGCCGGCAGGAGCTCAAGGGCGGTCAGGCCACCGTTGGCCTGACGACCGCCGTGGTTGGAGCAGTAGATGCCGTCCACGCCGGCATCGATCGCACGACGAGCGTCCGTGGCGTGCGCGATCCCCTTGAGGATGATGGGGAGATCGGTCAGGGACCGCAGCCACTCCAGGTCGGCCCAGGTCAGCGGGTTGCCGAAGATCTGCGCCCACGTGCTCACGACGGTCTGAGGATCCTCCTTCCCGCCGAGGATGCGCCGGAAGACCGGGTCACTGGTGTAGTTCTTCAGCGCATGCCCGCGCAGCTGAGGGAAGCTGCCGCTGGCCAGATCGCGGGGTCGCCAGCCCGGGATCCAGGTGTCCAGCGTCACCGCGATGCCGCGATAACCAGCGTGCGTCGCGCGCTCGACGAGGCTGGCCGCCAGATCGCGGTCCTTGGGCGTGTAGAGCTGGAAGAAGCTGGGCGTCTCGCCGGCGTGCGCGATGACGTCCTCCAGCGGGTCCTGCATCAGTGTGGAGAACATGGCGGGCACACCGGTCGCCGCGGCGGCCTGGGCGACCGCGATGTCGCCGTGCTGGTCCTTGGTGACCAGCCCGGCGACACCGACCGGAGCCATGAAGATCGGGCTGGGGAGCGTCATTCCCCACACGGTGACCGACATGTCCCGCTCGCTCGCGCCAACCAGCATGCGGGGCACGAGACCCCACTCGGCGAAGACGTCGACGTTGCGACGCTGGGTCGCCTCGTCTCCCGCGCCTCCGGCGATGTACGACAGCAGCGAGGGGGGCAGTGTGTGAGCCGCACGCCGCTCGAGTGTCGCATAGTCCATCGGGAAGTCCGAGATGCGGCCATGCAAGGCACTGAAGTAGATCTCCAGCTGGTAGTCGCCGAACGACTGGCTCACGACTGCTCCCCTCAGGTGAGTTCGGTGTCGATGAGATAGGCGTACTGCTGCCCGGAGTGCAAGTCGCGCTCCTCGACGCCGCCCTGTGGCGACCGCCTCGGGTAGGAGATCTTCAGCACCTGCAGTTTCGGGACCGGATAGCGCGAGACCGTCTCGGCCTCGACACCATAGATCGCCGCGATCGCCTCCGCGCTCAGGGCCGGACTGTCGACGTACCGGTCGAAGCTCTCCTGGCTGTCGAACATCAGGTCGATCGTGACCCAGAAGGGGCCGGCCACCTTGGACCTGACGTGCCGGCAGACTTCCTTGACCTTAGGCATGGGCTGCCACCTTCGCTTCCACGTCCTGCACGTGCATTCGGACCAGTTCCAGGGGGTCGTCGATGCTCACCACGTGGTTGAGCACGAACTCGTAGACCGCCCCCCGATCGATGTCGCCGGGCGTGAACGGCCATCCGTAGCTCGGCAGCTCCATCCCCAGGCGCAGCGGCATGTGGAAGAAGTAGGGGTTGCAAGCCTTGGCGATCTGGCTCGCCAGCTCCTGCGTCTTCGCGGTGATGACGCACATCATCCCGATCTCGAGGGGAGTCGAGCCCGGCGGTGGCGTCGTGCCGCTCACCCCGTTCCAGCCGTACATGCGCAGCGAGATGTGGAACTCCTCCCGGCCCAGCCCCGTGGCCGACATCGCACGCTCGGTCAGGGCCGCCAACATCATGTTGTGGAAGAGCTCAGGTTCCGCGAGCACGTCCGGGTCGACGATCCCGACGATCATGATCGTCTGAAACAGATCCCCGGAGGCACCTTCCAACTTCATCGTGTAGGGCCTCGGAATCCACTTCGACCCCGTCACACGTACCTTCGACTCGGTCACCTGGATGTACTCCGATTCGGTGACGTCGAGTTCGCCGCCGGGCTCGGCGAGCCGCCACGGGTTCTTGTTCTCGTACAGGAGGTGAGCCGAGATGCCGTTGACCGTCGCCTTGGACTGCGGGTCCGCCGGCTCGACCTCGAACCCGTCAGCGTCGATCTGGAGCAGCATCCCGCGCTGCCCGTTGTTGGCGCTGGTCGCCTGGCCACCGCACTCGGCGATCTTGCCCGCGTGCCAGCTCGGGCCGGCCGGCGCGCCCTTCCACAGCGCAAAGGCCGCGATCACGGCCGGGTCGGAGGTGCGCCCGCCGATGATGATGTCGGCGCCTGCCTCCAAGGCCGCGAAGTACGGCTCGGGTCCCATCAGCGCGACGATGTGCAGACAGCGGTCGATCGTCGCCTCGTCCAGGTCGCCCAGCGGTGGGAGGCTGGAGATCTTTCCGTCCGCGAGCTTCCGCTTGATGAGCTGAGGGTCCTGCTCGGAGTACAGCAGCGCGATTTTCGGGGTGTACCCCTGTTCCTGGGCGATCTCCAGGACGATGTCGCGCGTCCAGTTGACGTTCAGGTCGCCGCCGGCCTGGCCGGAGGTACCGATCAGGATCGGAATGCCGGCCCGGTGCTGGGCACTCATCAGCAGCTCGAGATCCTTCTTCACCGAGCCCCGATCATTCTTCGACTTTCCGGTGGCCAGGTAGGCCGCGCCGCTGTCGGTCGAGCCGGCGTCCAGTGCCATCGCGTGGGGGTGACGTGCCAGTGCGTACTCGATCTCGTCGGGGAAGATCCCGACCCCCAAGGAGCCCTCAGGCACGTAGATCCTGACCGGCTCCCAAGGGCTTGTCGCGTTCAATGTCATTCCTTTCTTGCCGCCGCAGCGGATCAGTGCTGATTGGGTGGGACGGCGCTACCGGTCTTGCCGACCAGGAAGTCGAGGTCGCAGCCGTCGTGGGCCTGGTTGACGGTGTCGATGTAGAGCTTCGAATAGCCGCGGGTCGCCTTGGGCTCGGGAGCCTGACGCGCCGCGAGGCGCCGCTCCAGTTCGTCATCGGGGACCAGGAGGTCGAGCTTGCGAGCCGCGACATCGAGCTCGATGAGGTCGCCGTCGCGCACGACGGCCAGCACGCCTCCGGCCGCCGCCTCCGGTGAGACGTGGAGGGCGACCGCCCCGAAGGACGTTCCGCTCATCCGGGCATCGGAGATGCGGACCATGTCCGTGACGCCCCGTGCCAAGAGCTTGGCCGGGATCGGGATCATGCCCAGCTCGGGCATGCCGGGGAAGCCGCGCGGCCCGCAGTTCTTGAGCACGAGGACCGAGTCGGCGTCGACCTCGAGGCCGGGGTCGTCGATGCGTGCGTTGAGGTCGTCCTGGTTCTCGAAGACCACGGCCTTGCCGCGGTGCCTGAGGAGGTGCGGCTCCGCTGCGGACGGCTTGATGACCGCACCGTCGGGGCAGAGGTTCCCGCGCAGGATCGCGATTCCCGAGTTCGACTTGAACGGCTCGTCGAGCCCGAAGATGACGTCGCGGTTGTGGCACACGGCATCGGCGTTGATCTCCGCGAGGGTCTTGCCGGTCGCGGTCAGCGCATCGCCGTGCAGCAGTCCGGCCTCGCAGAGCTCGCGGATGACCACCGGCAGTCCGCCGGCCTCGTGGAAGTCCTGCATCAGGTAGGTGCCGGACGGCTGGATGTTGACCAGGGTAGGCACGTCCTGACCCAGCTGATGCCAGTCCTCGATGTCGAGCGGTACCTCCATCCGGCGCGCCACTGCGGTCAGATGGATCACCGCGTTGGTAGAGCCCCCGATCGCGGCGTTGACCTTGATCGCGTTCTCGAACGCCTCGCGGGTCAGGAGCTTGTCGAGGGTGAGGTCTTCGCGGACCATGTCGACGATGCGGCGCCCGACCATCCGGGCGAGCACGCGACGACGCGCATCGACCGCGGGGATCGCGGCGTTGTCCGGAAGGCCGACTCCCATCGCCTCGACCATGGCCGCCATCGTCGATCCGGTGCCCATCACGTTGCACACGCCGACGGTGCGGTTGAGGCAGGACTCGGCCTCCTCCACGTCGGCGACGCTCGCCCGGCCCGCGCGGACGTCCGCCGCGAGGTTCCAGACGTCCTTGATCCCGAAGGGCCGGCCACGGAAGCTGCCGTTGAGCATCGGCCCCGCCGAGAGGCCGATCGTCGGCAGGTTCACACTGGCGGCGCCCATCAGCAGCCCGGGCGTCGTCTTGTCGCATCCCATCATCAGGACGACGCCGTCGAGCGGGTTGGCGCGCAGGGTCTCCTCGACGTCCATGCTGCACAGGTTGCGCAGCAGCATGGCGGTGGGGCGGGTCAGCGTCTCCCCGGTCGAGATCACCGGGAACTCCATCGGGACGCCACCGGCTTCGAGGATTCCCTCCCGGACGTGCTGTGCCAGCTCGCGGAAGTGGGAGTTGCAGGAGGTCAGCTCGGACCAGGTGTTGCAGATGCCGATCACCGGGCGGCCGTCGAAATGGTCCTTCGGTACGCCGCGGCTGCGTACCCACGCCCGGTGTGCGAAACCCTTCGGGCCGCCGCCGCCGAACCAGTCCTGTGAGCGCAGGTCAGACATGGCTTGCCCGGCGGTGCTGGCCGTCGCGGTACGCCTCGAGCTCGGGCGCGTAGCCGAGGGTGTTCTCTTCCAGGGTTGTCCCGAAGCTGCGCGCGAGACACGACTGCAGGACGTAGAGCCCGTAGGTCAGGATGAGGTCGGTAATCCCCTCGGGACCGAACTGGTCGAACTGGCTCCAGTTCTCGTCCGAGATCCGGTTGTGGTGATACATGTCGTCGACGGTGCTGACGATGACCCGATCGAAGTCGTTGAGCGCCGTGCTCCGCGGGCCTTCGGCCACGCCGCGCAGGTCCTCGTCGGTGACGCCCAGCTGGAGGCAGGCCTTGCGGTGCTGGGACCACAGATACTCGCTGTCGCAGAGCCAGACTGTGCGCATGGCGGCGAGCTGCCAGACCCGTGGTGGCAGGCAGCTGTCGTCGATCGCGCGCTTGCCGAAGGGCGACATCGACCTGAGGAAGTCGGGATAGTTGATCATCGCCTTCTGCAGCTTCGAGGTGGTCGGCTTGCCCCGCCGTCCCATCCGGTTGGCCTGCTCGATCTGCTGCGGGCTGAGCAGGGAGTAGTCGGCCTCGAAGACGCGCTTGGGGATCTCGCGCAGGGGCGTGCGGCCGGAATTCGCCGAGACGCTCGCCGGCCGGGGCACGCCCCACCCTGGGACAGTGTCCTCGAACTCGACGCCCATGCTGTTCACCGCGGCCGAGAGCGTCACGAAGAAGCCGTAGGTCGTCATCAGGTCCATCACCGCGTTCGGCCCGAGCAGGCCGACCCGGTACCACTTCTCCTCGCTCAGGTAGTGGGTGTCGTGCATCTCGTCGATCGCCTCGACCAGATGCCGCTCGATGCTGGTGAGGGCGTCGTACTCGCCCGCGGCGATCGCGCCGACCTGGGCCTCGGTGATCCTGCCGCCAAGTGCCTCCTGGCGGATCTGGGCCCAGAGGTACTCGCAGTCGCACAGCCAGGTCGTGCGCAGCGAGGCCAGCGCGGCCAGCGGCTTCGGGAGATCCGAGGTGAGCGTCACCCGAGTGCCGATCCGACCGATGGAGCGCACGAACTCGGGGTAGTTGAGGAAGGTCCTCATCATGGCCGAGGTGCCCTCCTCGCCGTACGGCCCCATCTTCACCCGGATTGCCTCCTGTCGCTGGGAGAGGCTTCCGAAGTCCACGGGCTTCACCCGCGTCGGATATCGCATGGTCTGTTGATCTCCTCAGATCCGTCGGTGGTGGTTCAGGTCTCGGCTCAGGGCAGGGCTCAGAGCGGGGATGGCACGAGCGCATCGATCAGGTGCGGTCCGGGTTCGGCCACGGCGCGTTCGAATTGCTCGGCCAGCTCCTCGGCGGTCGTGGCGCGGGTCGCGGGCACGCCCATGCCCTCGGCGATCTTGACGAAGTCAATGTCGGGCCTCGAGAGATCGAGCAGTTCGTTGGCCATCGGGCCGTGCCCCTCGGCGCCGACGCGCTGGAGTTCCATCCGCAAGATCGCGTAGGCACGGTTGTTGAGCACCACGGTGGTGACGTTGAGGTTCTCCCGGGCCTGGGTCCACAGCGCCGAGATCGTGTACATCGCGCTGCCGTCGGACTGCAGGTTGATCACCGGACGGTCCGGCGCTGCCACGGCCGCCCCGGTGGCGACCGGCATCCCGAATCCGATCGAGCCGCCGGTCAGGGTCAGCACGTCGTGGCGCGGCGCGCCGGCGGTGGCTGCGGGAAGGAGCAGGCCGGAGGTGTTCGCCTCGTCCGCGATGATCGCGCGCTCGGGCAGGAGCGCCCCGATCACCTCGACCCAGCTCTGCAGGGTCAGCGGACCCGACGGCAGGTCGGGGCGCGCTGCCGCTTGGAGCACCGGCTCGGTCTTCGCGGCGACCAGTTCGGCCAGGTCCTCCAGGGCCTGGACGACGTCGTCCGCGTCGTCTGCGAGCACGTGGACCTGCGCCCTCCCGGGCACGAGCACGCTGGCCTTGCCAGGATAGGCGAAGAACGAGACCGGCGACTTCGCCCCGGCAAGGATCACGTGGGCCGCTCCGTCGAGCTGCCGCGTTGCCAGCTCGGCGAGGTAGCCGAGCCGCTCCACCGCGGGCAGGCCCGCGCCGCGCTCGAGACGTGCGGGAAATGTCTCGACCAGCGCCCGGGCGCCGGTGGCCTGGGCGATCCGGCTGGTGGCGCGCAGGCCTGCCTCGCGGCAGGCGGCGCCCCCGATCAGCAGCGCGACGGTCTCGCCGCCGGCCACGATGTCCGCGATCTCCTGCACCGTGGCCGCTGCGACCGGCCGGGGTCCGTTCGGCTCGACGGGCTCGGCGGTCTCTCCGCCCTCACCCCACGAGACGTCCGCCGGCAGGATCAGCGTGGCGATCCGGCCCGGCGCATCCTGCGCGGCCGCGACTGCCCGGGCCGCGTCGGCGCCGACATCCGCAGTCCGCTCGCAGCGGTGCAGCCAGCCGTTGAGGCTGCCGGCCACGGCGCTGATGTCCGACTCGAGCGGCGCGTCGTACTGCTTGTGGTAGGTCGCGTGGTCGCCGATCACGTTCACGATCGGCGAGTGCGCCCGGCGCGCGTTGTGCAGGTTCGCCAGCCCGTTGCCGAGCCCCGGGCCCAGGTGCAGCAGCGTCGCGGCGGGCTTGCCGGCGATGCGCGCGTAGCCGTCGGCGGCACCCGTGACGACGCCTTCGAACAGGCCCAGCACACCGCGCATCGCGGGCACGGCGTCGAGCGCGGCCACGAAGTGCATCTCCGAGGTGCCGGGGTTGGCGAAGCACACCTCCACCCCGGAATCGACGAGGGTGCGGATCAGTGACTGCGCACCATTCAGCTCGGTCATCCCGGTCGTGCTCAGCCCTCGTCGGCGGGCAGGATGCCCGGGTTGAGGATCCCGGCCGGATCGAAGCTCGCTTTGATCCGGCGGAGCAGCGCGATCTTCGCCGGGTCCTCGAGCTCGAGGTAGTACTCCGACCGGGTCTTGCCGATGCCGTGTTCGCCGGAGATCGCTCCCCCCAACTCCATGCCGACCGCGAAGATCTCGGTCAGGAGCTGCTTCCGTTTCCCGGCGTCGGGGCAGAAGAGGCCGAGGTGGACGTTGCCGTCCCCGGCATGCCCACATCCGACCACGGTCGCGCCGACGGCGAGCGCGAGGTCCTGGGTCCTGCGGAGGAACCTCGGCATCTCGTTCCGCGGGACCACGACGTCGATGATGTCGTCGACCCCGACCGCCTTGGCGGTCCAGAAGGACTTCTCGCGCGCCTCGACCAGCATGCGGGCGGCAGCCCCGTCGAGCACGTAGCCGTCCATCGCACCGCCGTCGAGGATCAGCCCGGCGAGCTCCTCGACGTCGGCCTCCAGACGCTCCTTGTCACGGCTCTCGAGCGCCACCATCAGGTAGGCGGCCGCGGTGTCGCGGACGGTCTCGGGGATGCCGAGGTCAAGTTTGATGAAGTCGCTGATCGCGGCGAGCGTCCGGTCATCGATGTATTCCACGATGTGGGGGCCGAGGCCACTGGCGATGATCTTCGGTACGACCCGCAGCCCCTCCTCGACGGTCCCGAACGGCGCGAGCACCGTGGCTCCGTACGGCAGCCGTGGGTGGAGCTTGACGATGACCTCGGTGGCGATGGCGAGGCTTCCCTCGGAGCCGATGATCAGCTGGGTCAGATCGTAGCCGGAGGAGATCTTGGAAATCCTGCCTCCGGTCCGGATGAGCTCACCGGACGGCAGCGCAGCCTGCAGCCCCAGGACGTTGTGCCGCGTCACGCCATACTTCACGGCCCGCATGCCGCCCGCGTTGGTGCCTACGTTGCCGCCCACCGTCGCGCTCAGCTCACCGGGGTAGACGGTGTAGCTGAGGCCGGCGGCCGCGGTCTGCTCGTCCAGGTCGGAGAGGGTGACGCCGGGCTGGACGACGGCGACGTGGTTATCGGTGTCGATCTCAAGGACGGCGTTCATGCGCTCGAAGGAGATCACCAGCCCGTCCGGGCATGGCCGAGCCGCACCCGAGAGGCCGGTGGCCGAGCCGCGCGCCGTGACCGGCACGCTGTGCTCGCTCGCGCACAACAACAGCGCCGCCACTTCCTCAGCGGTGCCGGGCCGGGCCAGATAGGCAGGCGGCTGCGGAACGGCCGTCAATGCCTCGTCGTGTGCGTAGTCCTCGGGGATCATCTCGCCCACAAGGAGATTGGTCCGCCCGACAATGTCCGCGAATCGCTCGGCAACGTTGTCCATCGAGCGTCCTTCCTCTTCCCGGTGTCGACGTCTTGACGTCTGACGAAGTCCAGGTGACGGACCTCACAAGAGGAACCTAGGAACTCGAGTGCCACGAATCGTCCCACCGGCCGGGGACACTCTCTCCCCCGAACAGGGGACTCAATCCTGGGGTGATCGACCCCGAACCCCTTTCGCCAAAGGGGATGGCGGACTCACCGCGACGCGCGCCGAGGGTCTCCGAAGCTGAGCTCAGGCAACCGCCACCGATTTCGCCACGAGTGCGATGCTCGCGGCCCCGGCCAGCCGCAGTGGGCTGGGAACCACAGGATCCGCTCCGACGAACTCGATGCGCCCGCCGCTGTCCGCCCGTCGCAGGCCGACGCCGGCCAAGACCTCGTCGAGCGCTGATTCGATGTCGTACGCCGCGGAGGATGCCGGAGCGGCGATGGCATTGCGGATTCGTGCTTCGAGCGCGCTTGGCAGCATGCCGAAGACTCAGGCGAAGTAGCGGGCGAGTGACGTGACGACCGCGGCCGGGCGGTCCGACCCGTCGATCTCGATCGTGCTCTCCAGCCTCAGCTGGACGGCGCTCTCGACTCGCCTGGCCTCCGCGAGCCGCGCCGTGGCACGGATCCGGGAACCCTCGAGGACCGGGCTGATGAACCGCACCCGATCCAGACCGTAGTTCACCGCGAAGGATACGTTCTCGACGCGGTACAGCCGGGTCGTGAGCTCGGCGAGCAGCGACAGGGTCAGGTAGCCGTGTGCGATCGTCCGCCCGAAGGGGCTCGAGGCGGCGCGGACCGGGTCGACGTGGATCCATTGATGGTCTCCGGTCACGTCAGCGAATCCGTCGATGCGCTGCTGGTCCACCAGGATCCAGTCACTGGCTCCGAGATCCTCTCCTGCGGAGTCGACCAGATCGGTCAGGCCATCGAACACCCGCATGTGCCGCTTCCTTCCTCGTCATCATCTGGTCGAGCCGGGAGCGCTGGGCCCGACCCGGTCGGGCCCAGCGTGTCCATTGCGTGACCCGGTCACTGAGGCTGCTGAGCCAGTTCCTTCGGTTTGCCGTTGACGAACTGGAACGCCACCAGCGACTTGCTGAAGCCGTCGCGCCCGTCGCCGAAGTTGATCAGCGCTCCCTCCTTGCCGGCGGCGCCGGCGAAGGGCGTGATGGCGTCGATCGCCTTGGCGAGCTTGTCTCCGTCGGTGTCGCCGCCGGTCGCGTCGAGTCCCTTCTTCAGCACGGTGAAGGCGTCCCAGGTGGCGCCGTCCTGCTCGGCCAGCCCGAGTGCGAGATCGTCCGCGCTACCGCCGTACTCGGTGGCGTATGCCTTGATGAACTGCTGGTACTCAGGCTTGGACGGCTGCTGGTTGGCGAGCGTGTAGATCGCCGGCAGCCTGGTGTAGGCGTCGCCGCCGATCTTCAGGGCGTCCGGCGCGATCAGCGAGCCGAACCCGACGACCGGCACCGTCACTCCGGCCTCCGTCATCGTCTTGAGCATGAGACCCGCGTCAGCCGCCGCCGACCCGATGTGGACGACAGCGTCGGGGTGCTCGCTCTTCAGCTGCGTCACGGTTGAGGTCAGGTCGGTCGCGCCGAGCGTGTAGTGGACGGTCTCACCCGGGTCCATGCCCGCGCGCTTCGCCGAATCAACGATGGGCTGCCACAGCGTCGACCCGGTCGGTCCGTCGTCGGCGGTCACCACGGGGTGCTTGTAGCCGAGCGACTTCAGCAGGTCGATCATCTGGACCGGATAGTCGCTCTGGTCGACCGTGGTGCGGAACGTGTACTTCGCGCCGTCCATCAGCGCGGGCGAGATCGTTGACGAGTTGATGAAGACGACCTTCCGCGGCTCGAGGAGCTTGCGGATGGCGAGTCCTTCGATGCTGGTGTAGCCGCCCATCATGACCTCGGCCTTGTCCACCGTGATTGCCCGCTGGGCGACCTTGGCCGACTCGTCGGCGGTGAGCTTGTCGTCGTACACCTTGAGCGAGAGCTGCCGACCGCCTGCGCCGCCGGCGGCGTTGATCGTCTTCACGGCCAGCTTGGCGGTGTTGACCATCTGCTCGGCCACGCCGGCGTTGCCGCTGGTGAGCGGGGCGGCAAAGCCGATGACCAGAGGCTTGCCGCCGCCGCTCGATGCGTTGCCGTCGTCATTGGAGCCGCAAGCGGCAAGCGACATTGCGGCGGTCAGCGCCAAGGCGCCGACGCTGATGAGATACCTGAACTGCACGAGATGCTCCTTGGCGGAAGAGAGTCAGATGCCAGATTACTTAACATGCCTAAGTATTAGGGTTGCCGGAGGCACTGCTGAACGGAGTGAAGCGATGGACCGCCGGGAACGTCCGGTGGTCGCCGACGGTCGCGGGCTCAGCCGGAAGTGGGCTGAGGCCGCCACTGGGGAAGGCCGATCCCGTCGGCGATCCGCAGCTGGTAGGCCTGCACGCGCTGGCCGATGTGAACCTCGTCCACGGGGCAGTCGGTGACGTTTCCCATCATCCTGGGCCCTTCGTCGAGGTCGACGAGCGCGATGACGTACGGCGCCTCCTCGTCGAACCCGGGCATGCCGGCCTGCCGGACGACGGTGAAGGTGTAGATGGTGCCTCGCCCGCTGGCCGCCTCCCATTCGGGCGTCGCCGCACACGTGCGGCAGACGAGACGGGGGTAATGCTGCGTGGTGCCGCAGGACGGGCAGCGCTGGATCAGCAGCGTTCCGTCGTAGGCCGCCCGGAAGTAGGTGGTGCTGACCGGGTCGAGATCGGGGACCGGCTTCACCCACGTGTCGGTGACGTCGACGATCTCGAGGGTTCGCTGCTGGCCGCGGATGTTTTCCGAGGTCATCTGTCTCACCTGTGCTTTCCGAGGATCGTGACCCCGATCGTCGAGAACCAGCCACCGGATCCGGCGGCAAGCGCCACCTCGCAGTCCGGGACCTGCACCGCGCCGGCCTGCCCGCGCAGTTGCCGGACGGCCTCGATGAGCAGGAAGATGCCGCGAAGTCCCGGATGGCAGGCCGACAGACCGCCGCCATCCGTGTTGATCGGCAACCTGCCACCCAGACGCAGGTTGCCCTCTTCGGCGAACGGTCCCCCCTCGCCCGGCTTGCAGAAGCCGAGGCTCTCCAGCAGCAGGATGACCGTGATGGTGAAACTGTCGTAGAGCATGGCCATGTCCACGTCGTCCGGGCTCAACCCCGCCCGCGCGAACGCATCCGGCCCCGATCGCGCCCCAGCCGTCGTGGTCACGGTCGGCGCCTGCGAGATGTTCCAGTGATTCTGACGGGCCGCCGTCCCCAGGATCGAGACGAACGGCTGCTTGAGGTCGCGAGCGCGCTCCTCGGTGGTCACGATGACCGCCCCGCCGCCATCGGTGATCGCGCAACAGTCGAACAGGTGCAGGGGATCGGCGATCATACGCGAGCTCAGGACGTCACCGACCGTCAGCGGTTTGCGATAGATGGCCTGAGGATTGTGGGCGGCGTGCTCGCGGACCGCGACAGCGACGCTCGCAAGCTGCTCCGGAGTGGTGCCGTACTCGTACATGTGGCGCTGAGCGGCCATCGCATAGGCCGCGACGGTCGTCTTGCCGTATGGCTCCTCGTAGGCCGCACCGCCGACCGGCTTGCGCCCGTACGCCGTACCGAGGCTTCGCCCCATCCGCGTGAGCAGGTCGCTGCCGTAGGTCAGGAGGATCGTGTTCGCCATGCCGGATCTGATCGCGGCCTCGGCATGCTGCACCTGGAACTCGTACGCCGATCCGCCGGTGTACGTGCCCTCGATCCATCGCGGATCGAGGCCGAGGTACTCCGCGGTCTCCGGCAGGTCGACGCCTGGGACACCGGGAATCCAGGCCTCGGCGCACCCGAACCCGTCGATGTCATCCTTGCTGAGCCCGGAGTCGGCCAACGCTCGTTGCATGGCCTGGCCCTGATGCCCGAGCGCGTCGAGGTGCGGCGCCTTGGGGCCATCGGACAATCCGATGCCGGCGATGACCGGGGTTCGGTCAGGACGTGTCACAGGTCAGCTCCTCTTGTGGTTACGCAGAACGATGTGTTACGGCGGACGGCGGTCGTCGCGAATCAGCGCAGGCTGCGCAGCTCGTGCTTCTGCACCTTGCCCGAGGCGGTCCGGGGCAGTTCCGGGAGCACGCGCCACGAGGTGGGGATCTTCTGCTTGGCGAGTTTGGCCTGATCCAGGTACGCCGCCATCTCGGCGTCGCCGGGCCACTCCTGGCCGGCAGCCAGGGTGACGAATGCTCCGACGACCTCGCCGAGCCGCTCATCGGGCAGCCCGACGACGGCCGCCATCTCGACGGCGGGGTGCCGCTGGACGAGTTCCTCGATGTCGCGCGCGGAGAACTTCTCGCCCGCGCGGTTGATGATGTCCTTGGTACGACCCGTGACGCGCACGAGGCCGCGCTCGTCGACCCTCCCGAGGTCGCCGGTGTAGAACCAGCCCTCGTCATCCATCTGCTCCCGGGTGATCACCGGATCGGTGTAGCCGATGAGAGCCTGCGGGCCACGGATCCGCAGTTCGCCCTCCTCACCCGGGGGAAGCAACCGGCGCTCCGGATCGACCGCCTGGATCTCGCTGCCGGGAACGATGGCACCGTCGTACTCGGCCCTGATGTCGAGCGGCTCGGTCGGCGCGACCCACGAGACTCCCCCACCGGTCTCGGTCATGCCGTAGCCGCGCAGCGCCGTGATCCCGACCTCCGCCGCCTCCCGGATCAGGTCGGGCGCGGTCGGGGCACCCCCGGACATGAAAACGGTGATGGGGTGCCCGGTCCCGATGCCGTCGCGATGAGCCGCGACCAGGTCGTGGAGGAAGACCGAGGCGGCGGTGGTGAAGGTGCAACGCTCGCGCTCGATGATGCGCGCCGCCTCGGCACCGTTCCAGGTCGGCATCACGACGATCTTGGCGCCCATGGACGCGGGCCAGACGACGCCGGCATTGAAGCCGGCAAGGTGCGAGAGCGGCGAGGCGCAGAAGAACACATCGTTCGCGCTCAGCGACATCGTGTGGCGGATGCTGCGCGCGTTCGACACGAACCCCTGACCCGTGAGCGCAACGCCCTTCGGCGCCGAAGTCGTCCCTGACGTGTACAGCATCAGGCAGCACTTGTCGGGCTCGAGCGGGTCCGGGAGGGAGACCGGCGGCCGCGGGTCATCCCGCCGCGGGAAGGGGCGCCAGCCGGGGCGCGGTCCGCTCATACCGACGCAGAAGCGTGCGACCGGTCCCCACGATGCGCCGTCAAGGATGCCGTCGAGTTCGTCGGCAGGACGCCGGCCGCGATTCTCGGCGATCGAGATCACCGCTCGTGGCTTGCAGTCGTTCACGATGTGTGCCATCTCGTGCTCGCGGTAGATCGGCACAACCGGGACGTTGACCGCGCCGATGCGGAAGGCCGCCACCTGGCCCAGCAGCGCTTCGGCCAGGTTCGGCAGCTGGATGAGGACGCGGTCGCCACGGACCACCCCGGCTTCGACCAGGTGCGCGGCGAGCACATCGGCCCAGGCGGCGAACTCGCCGTAGGTCAGCCGGAGGTCGCCGATCACGAGGAACTCGCGATCCGGAGTGCGCTCGGCAACGTCGAACACCCACCACCCGAGGCGCTCGGACGTCCAGTATCCATGGTCGCGGTAGTAGGCCTCGCGGTCGGCCTTTGTCGCCGGCCCGGGAGCAGACATACTCATTCCATTCCTCTCGTCGCGAACGGTGCGGGACGGCAGGAGATCTCTGTTACGAGGACGTGACGCGCCTCACTCATTAGTTAGCCATGTATAACATCGGTGATGAGCTGGCGCAACGACCCGGTAATCTCTTTACATGGCTAAGCAGATGTGTTTCAGTGCCGATGATCACACGCGGAACACCCCCCAGGCCGAGCCGCACCAGCACGGAGAAAAGGGACAGTCATGGACGAACTGCAGGGAAAGGTCGCCGTCGTCACCGGCGCCGGCCAGGGCATCGGACGCGCCGAAGCGAGATCGCTCGCCCGGGCGGGCGCCCATGTGATCGTGAACGACGTGGGCCGGAGGCCGGACGGCCGATCCGCCGCCGATGACGCCGTCGAGGAGATTCGCGCGGCCGGGGGCAGCGCCGAGCCCAACACGGACGACATCTCCACCTGGGACGGCGCCGAGCGGCTGATCGGCCAGGCGGTCAGCGTCAACGGCAAGCTCGACGCCCTGGTCTGCAATGCCGGGATCATCCGAGACCGCACCATCGTCAACATCTCCGAGGCCGAGTGGGACGCGGTGATGGCCGTCCACCTCAAGGGGCACGCCGGTCCGCTGCACTTCGCGGCGGCGCATTGGAAGGCGCTGTACCAGGAGTCCGGGGAGCAGGTCGACGCAACGGTGGTGACGACCTCCTCGGAGGCCGGGCTCTACGGCAACTTCGGACAGGTCAACTACTCGGCCGCCAAGGCCGGCATCGTCGCTCTCACCCAGGTCGCGGCGCGCGAGCTCGCACGGTACGGCGTGCGCGCCAACTCGATCTGCCCACGCGCACGGACGGCCATGACAGAAGGCGTCGTCGAGGGCATGGAGCCGGCCGAGGGATCGGTCGACGAGTGGGACCCCGAGAGCGTGGCCGCTCTGACGACCTTCCTCGGCTCGGAGTACTCCCGGGGGATCACGGGCCAGGTCTTCGTCGTCCACGGCCCGACCGTGTCCCGCATGCGGGAGTGGACGCCGGCGGACGAGATCACCGGCGACAAGGCACTGCGGCTGGCGGACATCATCGCCCAGCGCGAACTGCTCGGCTCGGCCGAGGACACCATGCTCGTGGGTTTCGCCGAGGCTTCCGCGAGGTCGGGTCGGATGGCCCAGGCCTGAGCGAGCTCGGTCCGTTCGGCAAAACGGTGGTCGGACCCGTCGGGACCGGCCACCGTTTTCTGTCGCATCCGTCAGCCTTCGACGATGATGGCCGCGGCCGGGCACCCGGCCGCGGCCGCCACAGCGGCCTCGCGGTCGCCGCCGCTGACCCGATCCCGCAGGACGATCACCGCACCCTCGCCGTCCAGGTCGAAGAGTGAGGGCGCCACGATCGTGCAGTTCCCGGAACCGACGCAGACATCCGGGTCCGCAACGACGATCGCCTGGTCGTTCTCGGTCATATTTCTCCTCCAACCATCTGCTCACCACTCCTCATTTTCCTTAGCCATGTTAAGTTACGCGTCAACGGTCACACTCAGGCTGTCCGCACCGCCGACGCAACGACCGCGCGGGTGGCTTCCGCCGCGAGTCGCGCCGCGTCCAGGGTCGGCCGTCGCCAGAGCTCGTCGGAGTACACCTCGATCGAAAGCGGTGCATCGACGCCTGGCCTGTCGAGGGCCGTCACGAACGAGCGCAGGTCCAAGTCGCCGTGGCCCGGCAGGACCCGGTGGTGAACGGCGTCGACCATTCGGTCGGGGTCGACGGGTGGGATCGGTCCGTCGTTGAACTGAACCATGAAGACTCGCCCCGCCGGCACCGTCCGCAACAGCTCGAGGTCCGGCCGGCCACGGAAGAAGTGCCAACTGTCGATGCACAGTCCGCCGTTGTCGCGGTTCGCGCC
This sequence comes from Dactylosporangium sp. CA-092794, assembly GCF_050948465.1. Classification (NCBI taxonomy): domain Bacteria; kingdom Bacillati; phylum Actinomycetota; class Actinomycetes; order Micromonosporales; family Micromonosporaceae; genus Dactylosporangium; species Dactylosporangium sp. CA-092794. The sequence continues at coordinate 8,299,866 of NZ_CP192044.1, forward strand.
GGTCACGACAGCTAGCCCGGTCGCGAGGTCCGGGATGCTGCTGTAGGGAACGAACTCCAGCGCCACCCGCAGCCCGTGGCCGGCCGCCCGGTCGCACAGGCTCCCGAAGGCTTCGGCCACCTCCGCTCCGATCGGCCGGTCGTCGAAGGTGCCGACCGTCTGCACGAACGGCACCCCGAATGTGTCGGCCAGGTGGAACGCGATCCGCTCGATCTCCGGGTCGGCGTAGACCAGGCCCGGACGGCTTGGGACGCCGGCCGGTCCGGGCACGCCGTGGAAACCGAACAGGACCTCGACTTCGTTGATCCGCACATCCCATTCGGCGAGGACCGCGGCAAGGTCACGATCCTTCCATCCGTCCGCCAGCAGGGCCTGGTAGTAGGGAATGGCGAGGCCGATCCCGTCGTACCCGGCCTGCCGGGCCGCGGCGACGCGGTCGGGGAACGCAGCGTTGCGAACGGTGCCCCAGGCCAGGACCAGCCGCGGGGCGCGAGCGAAGGTCGACGACGATGTCACCGGCTACTCCTCGCGCCGACCGGCACGCGCGAGAATCGCGCGGGCGATCCCGGCCGCGCGCCGAGCTCGGCGGCGGGGTCGGGAGCCCCGAGGGAGCGCGCTGAGGCGATCATCGGGCGGAGCCCGACAGATCGGGCAGCACCCGTCGCTCCACGAGCGTCCTCAGCGCGTCGCGGAAGGTCACCTCGGTGTCGTAGACCCGGGTGTAGCCCGCCTGTTTGACCTTGACCGTGCTTACCAGCGCCGGTGGTGGCGTGGACGTCAGGCCGTAGCCGAAGGTGTAGTCGGCGTACTGGTGGGACTGGCCGAGGACGTCAAGCAGCGAGAGCGCCCGAAGCCGGTGCTTGGTGACGATGTCCTCCCAGGCACCGGCCAGGCGGGGAAGCTCATCGGCCAGGCTCATCGGCCGGGGCTCGGCGCACGGCACTCCCATCGCGTCGGCCAGGGCCGGCCAGAGCTCCTGCCAGGAGAACACCTCTCCGTTGGTCAGGTTGAAATGCTCACCCCAGGCTGCCGGCGAGGTCGCCGCCCATACCAGCGCACCTGCCACCAGCCGCGCGTCCACGACCTGGCGGACCGGATGGATCGTGCCGCCCGGGAAGCCGAAGGGGATACCGGTCGCAACACTGAGCGCGGCGAACGCACCGATCACCGGAGGCGTGCAGTAGGCGACGCCGTACGCCGGTCCGACCACCTGGACGGGCCGGAAGATGGTCCAGTCGAACGCGTGGCGATCGGCCAGCTCCCGAAGCAGGTCCTCCTGGTGCCAGTAGAAGTTCTCATGTCGGTCACGTGGCGCCCGCTCGCGCGCCGGGATGGGGATCGGATGCAGGTGAGCGCCGTACGCCTTCGTGCCCTGCATCACGGTGGCGTGCCGCAGCCCGCCCTCGGCGGCCAGCGGAGCGAGGACGTTCCCGAGCATTGCCCGGTTGGTCGTCATCTGCTCGGGGTCGGACCAGCCGGCGACGAGTTCCGGCTTCTCGTAGGCCGCCGCGTAGACGAGATGGGTTGGCCGTGGCCTCAGCGCGGCAACGGCGTCCCGGGTCGCGGCCGCATCCGTCAGGTCCACCGGCACGTGCTCGAATCGCGCCGAGCGGTCCACCTCGGGAGCGCGCCGCGAGAACGCGACCACGTGCCAGCCTTCGGCGGCGAAAGCGGCGACCGCCGCGGTTCCTATGAGCCCGCTGGCACCGGCGACCAGCACTCGTCCGGCATTCATCATGTCTCCTTTACGCCGGTCGGAGAAGAAGATCGGGCTGATCGGGTTGAGCGCCGCTTGCCGACACCCCTGCGCCGGAGTCTCCCCGGCGCAGCGGTGCACCCGATGCCATCGGGCCGCCGGCTCAGAAGGGAGGAAGCAGTTCGACGTCCTGCGGAGCGCTCACGAAGTAGCGCTCGACCAGGCGTCGAGCAAGCTTCCAGACGCCCGAGCGACGCTCGTAGATGTCGTGGTACGTGCAGGCGACCCAGCTGATCCTGCCGTCCGGATGCACGCACACGGCGATGGCGTCGCTGCGACCGGTCGCACGATCTGCGTTCTCGAAGCGGGCGGTGTGGTTGGTGGTCCAGTGGTAGGTCTCCTTCCACACCTTGCCGATGACCTCCTGCGAACGACGGATCTCCGCCGTGCCGCGGAAATCGCCGCGCCCGCCCGGGATGAGGTACTCGGCGTCGTCGTGCCAGATGCTCATGAAGCGGTCGATGTCGCGACGGTCGGTGCCCTCGCAGTAGCCGGCAATGATGTCGGCGATCGCGGTCCGGCTCTCGATCTCGTCGATCCGCTCCTCGAGGGATCGGCTCTTGATGCTGGATGTCATGGCGCTCAGCCCTCGACCCGCGGCTTGGTCCGGAACTTGTCGGGGTAGCTGTCGGGCAGGTCCTCTTCGGCCAGCGGGACGATGTGGTGGTCGAGGACGTAGCGGTCCTCGCCGGTGGCCTTGTCATCCTCGTTGAACTTCCAGAAGACGATGGTCCGGGCCGAGAGCACGTAGAAGGGGCTCGCGGGCGAGCTGTCGTCAACGAAGCCCATCTTCCGCGCGACCCCGGCAGTCAGGATCTGCCGGAAGGTGCCCTCGGTGACGATGTCGTAGTCGCTGACCACCACGCGGGTCTTCTTCGACTCGATGACATACGAGCCGTTGTTCACCATCTCGGTGTAGTTGGCCCGAACCTCGTCCATGCCCTTCGGACCGGTGTCTCCCTTGACGTTACCGAAAACGCCGTACTCGTGATACTGCGGGTCGTCCGACAGCGTCGGCAGAACCATGTCCAGATCCGCCAGCACCTCGCCCTTGGAGTGGTGGACGACCGTCTCGAGATGCTTGAGCTGCAGCGGCGTCTTGGCCTTGTGCATGTGCTCCTCGAAGCTGGTGTAGGTCAGCTCCGGCCTGAAGTCCTCCACTATCTCTCCCCTCGGGGATACGTGACCGTCGTGTGACGGTCGCAACAATTTATCTAACCATGTGAAACAAAACTAATCGCCGAGCCAGGCATCTGCAAGGGCGTTCGGCGAACGAGTCCAGATGTCCGCGAACCCGGCCGACCGGGGCATCTCCCTCGGCGCGGCCGTGACACACTGGGCCGTGTGCGCGCATGGCGTCCCGAAGCTTGGCAGGCGCATACTTAGCGGAGCGAAGTTCATGGGGGCGAAGGCCCAGATTCGGGGTAGGGATGACGACGACCACCGGCGGCTCAATCGACGGCGTCAGGCACAAGCACGCCATCCGCCGCGAGGACCTGACCCGCCTGCGGATGACGCTTGGCCGCCTCGGACGTGTCCTGCGGCAGCAGAATGACGAAGGTCTGAGCTACGCCCTCATCTCGCTACTGTTCAACATCGGGCGCAACCAGCCGGTTTCCGCCGGCGAGCTCGCCGCATCGGAGGGGGTCTCCCCGCCCTCGGTGACCCGATCACTCAACCGCCTTATCGAGCTCGGCTACGTCTCACGCACCGCGGACCCCGCCGACCGCCGAGCCGCCCTGATCGAGCTGACGCCGAGCGGTGTCCAAGAGCGTCAGAAGTTGTTGAAGAGCCGCGAGGTGTGGCTCGAGGAACATCTCGCCCGACTCGACGGCACGGAGCTCTACAGCCTGCTCGCCGCGTTGCCCGCCCTTGAGCGGCTTTGCGATCCCGAGCTCCCGCGCCAGCCCTGACCGGCAGCGGTGATCAGCGGATCTCGATGTCCTTGCGGGAGCGCACCAAGGCCCGCTCGGCGCCCTCATCACGCACCTGACGCAGGAAATTGAACTCGTCCGGCTGGAAGTGGATGTTGCTCAGGGAAGCGCCGACGACGGTGGTCGCCGCGAACGAGAGCCCGATACCGAGCTTCTCCAATGAGGCGAAGACCGCGTACTTCTCCGTGACAATGCCGTCACGCATGATCGACGCACACATGGCGGCGAGTTCCGACGCTCCGTGCGGGGCGGCCTTGTCGACGCGATCGACGAGGCCGTAGTCGAGGGCCGTCGGCGCCGACCATACGACGTTGCAATACATGAGTTCCTTGGCGCGCTTGAGCCCGACCGTGGCGAACAGCAGCGACATGTCGCCGTCCACCCCGATGTTGTGCCATCGCGGGGAGCCGAAGGTCGCGTCCTCGCCGGCGACCACCAGATCCGCGCACAACACCAAGTAGAGCCCGGTGTCCCAGCAGCGACCACGAGCCTCGACGATGGTCACCTTCCGGCAGTGCAGCAGCCTCTGGTACAGCCCCGTGCTGCCCCACCACGCGTCGTCCAGGGCGATCAGCCGCGCCCGTTGGCTCGGGTGCTTGCGGACCGCTCCGCCAGGCGCTTCGAGATACTGGCTCCAGGCGTCGGCGGGATCCCAACCGGCACACAGGTCGTCGCCCTCACCGCGAATCAGCACCACCTTCACGTCGTCGTCCTGGTCGACGTCCGCGAGATGGGCCGCGAACTGCGAGGCCATGGCACGGGTCATCAGGTTGCCCGCCGCGGACCGCCGAATGGTGACGGTGGCGATGTAGTTCTCGTGGTCCTTGCTGAGCTCGACCCTGCCCTCGCTCATGCGCCCTCCTCCGTGAGACCGGACCCGACCGCTGTGCGGTGGATCGCGTAGTGGTCGGCCAGGTCGAACTCCCGCCCCACTCCGTGCGCGTCATAGACGGCCTGTTGCAGCATCTTCGACATCGTCACGCCGTCCAACGGCATGCCGAGGACAGCGGCGGTCATCCGCTCCACCTCCGCCTGGAGCCGGCGCGCCGGGACGACCCGGTTGACAAGCCCGATCCGCCCAGCGGTGGCAGCGTCGTAGGTGGTCCCCCGGAGCAACCAGGACTTGGCTCGATTGAGCCTGATCGTCAGTGCCGCGAGGACGAAGTTCGACTCGGGCACATCCAGGAAAGGTGAGCCGAACTCGGCGTCCTCGCTTGCCACCGCGAGGTCGGCGCAGAGCACGAGCGCGCTGCCCGCTCCGTGGCACGCACCGCGCACCTCTGCGACCACGACCTTCTTTGCAAAGCAGGTCGCCTGGTACACCGCGGTCGACGCGGCGAAGGCCCGGTGCCACGTGGTCGGCGCCTCGGCAGCCGACGGGAACCCGGTCGAGACCGCCGGCGCGAAGTCCGGTCCCGTGGCACGCAGCACGATCGCCTTGACGTGGTCGTGGTCCGACGCCTCGATGACGGCGCCGGCGAGTTCGTCCGCGAACGCGGGGTCGTGTGACGTCAGCGGGGCGAAGCTGTCCACCTCGACGTATGCCCGGCCACCGGCTACGCGAAGGTCGACCGGACTCATGCCGTCACCCCCGCGCGGGGATCCGCCGCGCCCTTTCGCTGCTTGTCGGCGTCGAGCGCACCACCGACGCCGACCTCCTTCGCGGTCTTCCAGAAGTCCATCTCGTCCCGACCCGATTGCAGGAAGTGCGACACCAGGAGCCCGGTGATCGAGGGAACACCGGTGTCCATCACGCCCTCCGCGGCGCGAAGTCTCGACTTCAGGTACAGCAGGTGGCCGGGCGGACGGGCAGCGATATCGGCCGCGATCGCCTGGGTGGTCCCGGCAAGCGCGGTTGCCGGCGCGACAGTGTCGACAAGACCAAGACGGTGCGCCTCGGTTCCGCTCATCGGCATCGCGGTGAACCCGGTGCGCCGGGCCGCCTTCATGCCCAGGATCCGGTTGATGTGCACGCTGGCGACCGCACCTGCCGGGCCCAGGAACCGCGCCTCGAGCGCGCCGATCCGCGTGTCCTCGGCGGCCGTCACGACGTCGGCCTTGCACGCGATCATGAAGTAGGCGGCCGCCGCACAGTAGCCGTGCAGCTGCGCGACCGTGACCTTCGGCGAGCGAGAGATTGCCTGACTGAATCCCAGCCGGCCCCACGCCATGTCCGCGCCGTATCGGTATCCGACCGTCAGCGTGCGGCGTCGCTCGTGCGGTCGCTTCTGCCCCCACTCCTCGTTGATCTCGTTGCCGCTGCAGAACGACTTGCCGTTGCCGCGGATCACGATGACGCGCACCCGCGGGTCATCTCCGGCCTGCGCCATGAGGTCGATGATGCGGTCCCGCATCGGGACACTCATGGCGTTGTGTTTCTCGGGGCGATTGAGCGTCAGGTAGGCGATGCCGGAGGCTGCGTCGACCTCGTACAGCACCTGTCCGGCCGCGGCCGCGATGCTCTGCGGAGTTCCGTACTTCACGCGTTGCCCACCTCTTCCGCTCCGTGCGGCCCGCGTGCGAGCCGGGCCTGCTCGACCACGCCGTGGGCCACCAGTTCCTCGATGCGATCCGGGGGAACACCGAGGTCCTTGAGCACGTCGGTGGTATCCGCGCCGAGCTGCGGGGTCCAGCCGCCGACCCGTGCGGGGGTGCCGCTGAGCAGGAACGGGCTGCCGACCGTGCGGACGGTCCCCCAGGTCGCGTCCGGTTGCTCGACGACGAAGCCGTTCGCCAGGACGTCAGGGTCCCGGGCGGCCTCGACGAATGTGTTGACGGGAGCCACGGGTACGCCGTTGTCCCGCATCCGTTCCACCCAGGTGTCCCGGTCGGCGGTCCGGAAGGTCTCCTCGAGGATGGGTTCAAGGACGTCGCGGTGCTGTTCACGGATCCGGCTCTTGGCGAATCGCGGGTCGTCGCGCAGGTCGAGCCGGTCGAGGGCGGTGGTCAGTCCGTGCCACACCTTCTGATCTGTGGCGCCGATGACGACCCAGCGGTCGTCCCCGCAGCGGAAGGCGCCTGAGGTCGACGTCACCCGGCCCGGGGTCCGCTGCACTTCGTCGCCGTGCAGCGCGATGGTGACCTCGGCGGTGTGCATGGCCAGGCAGGATCCGACGAGCGAGCCGTCTACTCGCTGGCCGCGTCCGGTTCGCTCCTTGGCAAGGAGTGCGGTCAGGATGCCCATGGCCAGGAAGACGGCGCCCGCCGAGTCGGCCATTCCGCGACTGGCCAGCCGAGGTGGCCCGTCCGGGGTACGCACGAAATCCGAGACGCCCGAGACCGCCTGAGCGACCATGTCGAACATGGGCTCGGTGCTGCGCGGACCCAGTGGGCCGTATCCCGACGCGGCGGCATAGATGAGCTGCGGGTTTTCCTCACGCAGTGTGTCGTAGCCCAAGCCCAGCTTCTCCATGACGCCGAGGCGGAAGTTCTCCACGACGACATCGCACTCGCGGGCGAGGGCTTTCACGATGTCTCGGCCCTCCGGGGCCGTGATGTCGACGGCGATCGACTTCTTCCCGCGATTGAGGCCCGTGAAGAAGCCCGCGTACCCGTCAGGTGCCTGGCGGAGCCGCCGGTCCCACTCGCCTCCCGGCCGCTCAACCTTGATGACCTCTGCGCCGAGGTCGGCGAGAATGCGGGTCGCGTAGGGACCCTGGAGGAAGCGCGTCAGGTCGACAACCCTGACTCCGGCGAGCGCGCCGGGCCGAATTTCGGGATCATTCATGCGTCCTCCCCAACGGTGGTCGTAACAAGCACGTCCAGCGCCTCCACGCGGCTCCCGCTGATGCGGAGCGGGTTGACTTCCAGGGTGTCCAGATCCGGCCCGACAGACAGGGCGGCCCGGCTGATCGCCACGATGACCCCGCTCAGCGCGTCGAGGTCGGCCGGCCGGCTGCCGCGGGCGCCACGCAGCAGTTCGGCACCCTTGAGCTCCTCGATCATCTGCCGCACCTCGTGCACGCTGACGGGCAGCACGCGCAGTGTGGTGTCCTTGAGAACCTCCACCCAGACGCCGCCGAGGCCGACGGCCAGCACGGGCCCGAAGGTCCGGTCGACGGTGATCCCGACCAGCAGTTCCGGACCGGGCTCCCGCATCGGCGAGACGAGCACGCCGCGGAGGTCGGCGCCGGGAACGTTGCGCGCCACCGTTGCCATGATCGAGTCGTACGTCGTCACCGCGGCCTCGGCGCCTTCCACGCCCAGGACGACCCCGCCGACGTCGGACTTGTGCGCGATCGCCCGCGAGCAGATCTTCATCGCCACGGGGCCGCCGAGCTGCAGCGCCGCGTCGGCGGCCTCGGCCGCGGATCTCACCAGGCGGGCCGGGACGATCGGAACGCCGGCGGCCTCGAGCAGGGCACGCCCCTCGTCCTCGGCCCAGGTCCGGGCCGCCGGGCCGGCGGCGACGACAGCACCCGACGGCTCCTCGGTCGGGCTCACCAGGAGCGAGCTGCGTTGCTCGGCCCACCGCACCACATGGCCGAGCGAAGTGACCGCGAGGTCGACGCCGGGCAGCAGGAAGAGGCTGTTCGCGGAGAGCAGTGACTGGGCGTACGGCGAGACGTCGAGGCAGGTGTTCGAGGAGAGGAAGACCGGCACCGGTGCCGCGGCCACGATCCCGCCGATGATGTTCATCCGGCTCTCGATGAACGTCGGGTCCTCCGGGCGCTCGTCCGGCAGCGGCGTCATCATCGAGAACATGAAGTCGATCCCGGCGTCGTCGACGGCGATCTCCATCAGGTCGTCCTCGGCCTTGGTCGGACGCGGCCTGGCTCGCGCGTGGCCGAAACCGGTGGTGTCGAGCGGGTTGAGGACCGAGGCGAACGCGGGGAGGTGCGCGGCGAGCTTGGACCGGGTGTCCTCCTGCCAGGCCGGCAGCGCGAGGCCGTTGAGCGAGGCGAGGTCGGCGATGATGTTGCAACCGCCGCCCGACGAGGTCACGACGCCCATGCGGCGGCCTTCCGGCAGGCGCGGGCTGTAGCCGAACACCCCGGCGGTCGCGACCAACTCCTCGACGCTCTCGACGCGGACCATGCCTGCCTGCCGGAACGCCGCGTCGACGACGGCGTCGTCGGTGGCCATCGCACCGGTGTGGGCCATCGCCGAGCGCATGCCTGCTTCGCTGCGTCCGGCCTTGTAGACCACGATCGGCTTGCCGGCCCGCAGCGCCTTCGCGCCGAGCTCGAAGAGGCGGTCCGGCTCACGCACGGTCTCGAGGAACAGTGCGATCGCGCGTGTGCTGTCGTCCTCGATCAGATAGTCCAGAACGTCGAGACTGGTCAGCACGGCCGAATTGCCCACCGACGCCCACAGGGTCGATCCCACGCCGTGTGCCTGCGCGAACTGGTACGTCGCCCTCGCCATCGAGCCGCTCTCGAACACGGCGCCGACCGGACCCGGCATGGGTGCGGACTGCGTGGCAACGGCCCAAGGCGCCACGCCGTCCACGGCGTTGATGAACCCGATGGTGTTCGGGCCCATGACGGTCAGGTCGAGCTCGACCGCGCGCTCCGCCAGCCGGCGCTGCCGATCACGTCCCTCGGCTCCGGTCTCCCCGTAGCCGGAGGCGAGGACGACAGCGTTCTTGATGCCGGCAGCGGCGACGTCCTCGAGGATCGGATCGACGCGGTTCGGGCCCACCATGATGTAGGCCATGTCGACGGGCTCGGCGAGGTCGCGCAGGGTCGCGACGGTCGGCCGGCCGAAGATCTCCGCGTACTTGGGGTGGACGAAGCGAACGTCCTTCACGCCGCCACCGAGCTCGATCGCGTTGAGGAGATTCCGCGCCCAGCTGGAGCTTGGCGACGCGCCCACGATCGCGATGCTGCGAATGCCGAAGAAGCGGCGCAGCCGAGCCGGCTCGACAACCGGGCGTCGGGCTGCGTAGTCAACGGTGAGCATGGGGCGTAACTCCTCGAGTGTCGTACGCTTTGCTTAGCATGGTGAAGTATTCTATATCTGTTGAGACTGAGCAAGTGCCGCAGCAGCGGGCCGGCTATCCGAAGTAGGCGGCGTGGAGCTCGGCTCCCCGCAGCGAGGACGGTGTTCCCGTGGCGGCGATCCGTCCGTCGCGAAGGACGATCATCCGCTCGCAAGCGCTGGCCACCCGGTCACTGTTCTGCTCGACAACCAGCATGGAGATGCCCGCGGCCTGCAGTGACCGCAGCGACGAGTAGATCTTCTCGACCACGACCGGTGCGAGACCAAGCGACGGCTCGTCGAGCAGCAGGAGCTTGGGCCGCTGGATGATGGCGCGGGCCAAGGAGAGCATCTGCTGCTCTCCTCCGGACAGCAGACCGGCAAGCTGCGTACGGCGTTCGGCAAGGATCGGAAAGAGCCCGTAGACCAGGTCCTGCACTTCGGCGATCCGGCGTCGCACGGCGCGCCGGCTCAGCCGCATCGTGGAGATCTGCAGGTTCTCCTCGACCGTGAGCGGGCGAAGCACACGATGCCCCTCCGGCAGGATCACGATCCCCTTGCGCACGCTGGCGGCGGTCGACGACCCATTCATCCGGGTACCTCGGAACAAGACCTCCCCCGACCTCGGCTTGAGCCCGCCACTGAGGGCCCGCATCAAGGTCGTCTTCCCGGCGCCGTTCATCCCAACCAGGCCGAGCAGCTCGCCCTCGTCGAGAGTGAAGGAAACGTCATGCAGGACGGGCCGGTGGTCGCCGTAGCCGACGGTCAGGTTGCGTACGTCCAGCAGCGGCGCGCTCATCCCGGGACCCCCAGATAGGCGGAGATGACCTCTTGCTGCGCGAAGACCACGCTGGGCGGCCCTTCGGCGATGACCTGGCCGTGGTCCAGGACATAGATGCGATCACAGGCGCTGGTGATGAGCGGCAGGTTGTGGTCGACCAGGACCACGCCGAGATCCCGGGCACCGAGCGCGCGAACGGTCGCGGCGACCTCCTCGCGTTCGAACTCCGTCAGGCCGGCACCAGGCTCATCGAGCAGCAGGAATGCGGGGTCGAGCATCAGGTTGCGCGCGATCTCGACCAGACGCAGCACGCCGTACGGCTGGCCCCCGGCAAGGCTGTGGGCGCGGTCGGCGAGGGCGAGGCCGGTGAGCAGCGTCATCGCCCGGTCGCGGCCGGCGAGCGCCTGCTTTCGGGCGGCCGGACTCAGCAGCGACTGACGGAACCACCCGACCTTGCCGATGCCGTCTCCGGCGAGCATGACGTTCTCCAGCAGTGTCAGCTCAGGGATGATCTTCGGACTCTGGAACGTCCTGCCGATTCCCGACCGGACGAGGTTCTGCGGAGGCGCGCCGAGAATCTCCTCGTCGCCGAGGCGGATCGAGCCGGTCGCCCGGACATCGCCGGTGATCGCGTTGAGCAGGGTGGTCTTGCCGGCACCGTTCGGGCCGATGAGCCCGACGACCTCGCCGGTCGCGAAGGAGATCGAGACGTCGTTGACCGCCGTGTTGCCGCCGAAGGCGACCGAGATGCCATGCACCGCAACCCGCAGGTCCCGATGCACGGCCTTGACCGAGTCGGCGAGGTTGCGCGTCACGGTCTCCGCGCGAGCGTCGCCACCTCCACCCGGATCATCCAGCTCCAGCTCATCGGTGGACTCGGCCGAATCCGGTCGCCGTCGACGGCCGATCCACTGCATGAGATGGTCCAGCCAGCCGGCGATGCCTCCTCTGGCGAGGACGACGAGCACGAGAATGCCCACGCCGTAGACCAGATCCTGGGCTTGGCTGGTGGCAAGCGAGAGCTCGTCCATCACCAGGATGGCGATGACGCCGAAGACCGGACCGAGGAAGTAGCCGGCGCCGCCGAGGATCGCGGCGAGCAACAGCGCGACCAGGCGGGTGAAACTGAAGGTTTCGAGGTCGATCACCAGCTGGAAGTGGGCGAAAAGGACGCCGGCCAGCCCGGCGAGCGCGCCTGAGAGCGCGAAAGCAACGAGCCGGGTCGAGGCGGGCGAGACACCCACGGCGGCGAGAACGCGGGGGCCCTCGCGCAGCGCGGTCAGCTTGCGCCGCATCGCTGAGCGGTGGATGCGCAGCACGAGCTCGTACGTGAGCCACGCGAAGAACGCGGCGAGCCAGTAGTACGACAGGAAGCCGCCGGTGAGCTCGACACCGAACAACGTCGGCAGCGGAATCGCATAGATGCCGATCGTGCCGCCGCTGAACTGCTTCCAGTTCACCATGATCTCGGCGAGCGCAAGCGCGAACGCGAGCGTCTGGATGGCGAGGAACAGCTCGTTGAGACCCCTCGTCGGAACCGCCACCAGGACAGACAGTGCGGTGGTGACCGCAATCGAGATCACCAGCGCCGGCCAGAAGGGCATCCCGAGCTGGACCTCAAGATAGACGCTGGTGAACGCGCCAAGGCCGTAGGTGATGACAATCGAGAGGTTGAAGATGCCCGCGTACCCGTACACGATGTTGAACGCCGCCGTAAGGATGTAGGCGATAACCGCGGCGGTCGCCAGGTGGACGAAATAGTCGTTGCCACTGGCGATGAGCCCGATGATCACCAGGACCAGTGGCCCGGCGACGTGTTTGGCCCACACCGAGGTCAGCGCCTGGCTCAGTCCGCCGGCCTTGCGGGGGGCACCGCCCACCTTGCGCCCAGTGGCCTTGTCCAGTCCGATGGTGCTCATACGCGCTCTGCCGTTCCGCGGAAGGTGAACAGCCCCGTCGGCCGCACGAGCAACACCAGGGACAGGATCACGAGGAGTGAGGTCAGGTGGTAGCTGGCGGCGATGTGCTGGTCGGTGAACGTCATCACGAAGCCGGCCACGACGGCACCGCCCACCGCACCGAAGAGGCTGCCGAGCCCGCCGATCACGGCACCGACGAGGCTGAGGACGAGCAGGGTCGGTGCCACGTCCACCGAGACGCTGCCGAGGGACGCCTGGAAGATTCCTCCGATGACCAGGCAGGCGCCCGAAACGACCCAGGCAAGCAGCTCGAACCGCATCGTGCGGACGCCGTAGACCTGCGCCAGTTCGTGGTCGAAGGAGACGGCCGCGAGGTTGTGCCCGATCAGCGTCCGGTCGAACAGGAACCACATCACCAGCAGGAGGAGGATCGACAAGCCGATGACCAGCAGCCGCTGCTTCGAGGTCTCGTAGGTGCCGATCGAGATGGACCCATGGATCCAGGGCTGCACGATCGAGGGCTGCCCGCCGAACCAGGTCCGGGTCACGAAGTTGAGGAGCAGGCCGAAGCCGAGCGTTGCGAGGGTGAGGCCGATGACCGGCACGCCCTTGCGCTGCGCGGGCATGATGGCGATCGCGTAGCAGAGAGCGCCCAGGATGCCGCCGGCCGCGATCGTGAGGACGACGCCGGCAGCGCCGTTGCTCGCCCCCCAGGACGCACACGCAGCGCCGGCGAAGACGCAGAAGTTCCCCGCGCCGAAGTTGACAACTCCGCTCACACGGAACACCAGACCGACCGCCAGAACCAGCGGAATCAGCACCGCCGCCTGCGACAAGCCGGCCACGACCAGCGAGATCATGCGCTCTCCTCGTTGCCTCAGCAGTGACCGTACAGAATCCTTCACATCGCTAACTTGCATGAGACTGAGGTCACACGACGTCTTCTGTCAAGGCCCGCGCGGAACCTTCCGCGTTGGTCGGCGTTGCCCCTGCCACCTTTACTTAGCATGGTGTAATGTTCGTCACCGAGCCACAGAGAGGGGCCCTGCCATGACCACCGAGCCGCTGCTCCGGCTCTACCACACCGGCATCATCGTGGACAGCCTCGACAACGCGATGGCAGCCATGGGCGACGCCCTGCGCCTCGACTGGGCGCCGCCGCTGAGCTCCACCGTGCCGCTCGAATGCCCCGACGGCATCCTCGGGCGTGAGGTCCGGTTCACCTACTCGCTGCAGGGCCCGCACTTCATCGAGTTGCTCGAACAGATCAACCCGGCTCCCTACCTCAACGTGACGGGTGGGCGGAGGGTCCACCACCTCGGCTACTACACCGATGACCTGCGCGCCGCCGCGGCGATGCTCGAGGCCAAGGGCTACCGGCGCGAGCTGAACGGCGTCGCCGAGGACGGCGGCATCGGCCGTGCCACCTTCCACTACAACCCGGAGTCACCCGGAATGTGGATCGAGCTCGTCTCGCACGAGGTGGCCGATCAGATCGACGGCTGGATCGCCGCGGCCGCGGCCGCGAAGGGTATCGCCTACGCCTCGCCGTTCGCATGAGCGGACCGCTGGCCGGCCTTCACGTCCTCGACCTGTCGACGTATGTCGCCGGGCCTTCGGCGACGCTGGCGCTGGCCCAACTCGGGGCAGACGTCGTGCGCGTGGATCCCGTCGGTGGTGCGAGCGACACGCGGCGCCTCCCGCGCGGCGTCGACGGGACGAGCCTGTACTGGGCCGGCCTGAACAAGGGCAAACGTTCTGTCGAGGTCGATCTGAGGTCGGAGCCGGGACGCGACCTGGTGCGCTCGCTGCTGGCCGCCCCCGGGAGCGGCCACGGTCTGCTGGTCACCAACGCCGTCGGGCAGGAGTGGCTCGGTTACGAGCGGCTCAAGCAGGTCCGGCCCGACGTCATCGTCGCCCACATCGCCGGCCGCGGCGACGGGCGCCCGGCCGTCGACTACACGATCAACTCGGAGGTGGGCCTGCCATGGCTGACCGGGCCGGTGGACTCCTCGCTCCCGGTCAACCACGTGCTGCCCGCGTGGGACCTGCTCACCGGCTTACACGTCGCGTTGGCGCTCCTGGCAGCGCACGCCGAGCGCGTCACCACAGGTCGCGGCCGGCTCGTCGAAGTCAACCTCGCGGACGTCGCCGCCGCGACCATGGCCCACCTCGGCTTCGTCGCCGACGCGGTGGTGAACGGATCGGCACGGCTCCGCGACGGCAACTATCTCTACGGCAGCTACGGGCGCGACTTCGCGACCGGTGACGGCCGGCGAGTCATGGTCGTCGCGCTCACCGCCCGCCACTGGGACAAGCTGGTCGAGCTGACCGGGACACGCACCGTTCTCGAGAGCCTGCAGACGACGCTCCGGGTGGACTTCGGCGAGGAGGCAGCCCGATACGAGCACCGCGATCTCATCTCGGCGACCCTCGCGCCATGGTTCTCCGCCCACACCCACGCCGAAGCCGTCGCGGCACTCGACGCCGGCCACGTTCTGTGGGGCGACTATCGCACGATCGCCGAGTTCGTGAGCGACCCGCTCGTGACCGCCAACGATCTCTTCCATCAGGTCGATCAGCCAGGCGTCGGATCCTTCCCGGTTCCGGGTCCGGTCACTCGATCGCCCGGATGGGGGCGGGACAAGCCCGCTCCGGCGCCCCGGCTCGGCGCCGACAACGACGCGGTCGTCCGCGAGTGGCTGCAGGCATGAGCACGGAGCGGCTCTTCCTCACCTTCACGCATCTGCGCGACATGACCCGGCACGCCGAGTACAACGCCTGGCACCAGCTCGACCATCTGCCGGAGAACGAACTCCTTCCCGGCGTCGCCTGGGGGGACCGATGGGTCCGCACCCCCGGCTGTGCGGCGGCCGGCCATGTCGGCGACACCGCCTTCGCACCGGTCCAGTACGCCGTCGCCTACGGCTTCCGGGCCCCGCTGGAGCCGGCGCTGCAGGCCTGGACCGACCTGAACCAGCGAGCGCTGTGGTGGGGACGACGCCCGGAACTGGCCTGGACCGAGCGGCGCCCCGTGGGCTTCTTCCATCCCGTCAAGGAGTATGCGGCCGCTCGCGTCCTCGTCGCGCCGGCGGCCATACCTCACCGGCCGCATCGGGGCGTCCACCTCACGCTGTCGCGGACTGCCGCTCCCTCAGTGCCCGCCGGCGCCGCCTACTTCGCGGCACTCGACCGCGACCTGATCCCGGCGATGCTGGCCATTCCCGGCGTTGCGGGTGCGGCGACGTACCGGTTCGCGGCAGGAGCGGGTGGGTTCGGGTCGCCGGCTACGGGCGCCGAGAGCGACCTGGTCGTTCGCATCCTCTATCTCGACGGCGACGTGCTGGAGACCAGCGCCCGCATCGAGGACGAGCGGCCCGGCTGGATCGGGCGGGCCAGCGCGCCCGGCGACGTCGAACACGTCCTGCTCAGCACCCCGATGCTGTCAATCCGTCCCTGGGAGTGGGACTGGTTCGACGGCGGCTAGCCGCTGCTCGCTGCGGACCCGACGGCTGGGTACGCAGCAGCTGAGAACGACCGAGGCCGCGCAGGTGGCGGCACAGGCCGCGGCAGCCCAGGTCAGCCCGGTCATGGTTGCCTCGCCGGACCCCTCTGGGCCTGCGGCGGCACCGATCAGCGCAGCGGTGACCGCACTGCCTACCGCCCCGCCGACCGCTCGCAGGAGGATATTGACGCTCGTGGCGCTGCCCGTCTCGCCCGGCTCGACCGAATCGACGACGAGTCCCGGCAGAATCCCGAACGTCGCCCCGGCCCCGCAGGACGTCAGCACAACCGATGCCACCAACAGCCAGAGGCGCCCGTCGACCTTGATCAGCATCAGCGGTCCCAAGGCGCCGACGACGCCCCCCGACGCAAGCGCGACCCGCCGGCCCCATACCCGCGCCACCGCCGTCGCGGTGCGGCTGCTCAGGTAGTTGCCGACGGCGATCGGGATCATCACCACGCCGATCGCGCTCAGGGTGAGCCCCACCCCGAAGTGGGTACTTGTGGGCGCGAGACCGATGCGGGTGATGAGAACCGGTGTGTTGTACAGACTCACCCCCATGAGCAGGCCCGTGAGATGCGCCGCGAGCACGTTGCGCCGGGCGAACAGACGCAGCTCCACCAGCGGGTGCGCCGCACGGAGCTCAAGGCGGATCCACAGGAGCAGCAGGACGAGGGCGAGCGCTCCGAGAACCAGCACCCTGGTGCTGGACCAGCCCCAGGAGTTGCCCTGGCTGATGGCGAGCAGCACGGACGCCGTGGCAGCGATCAGGACGACCGCCCCGCGCACATCCAGCTGAGAGCTGCGGTCCACCGGCACCGTCCCCGGCAACCCGGCAGCAACCGCCAGCGTGACGAGCAGCGCGAGCACCGCGGCGCCACCGTAGGCCGCGCGCAGGCCGAAGTGGTCCGCCGTGAACGTCGTGACCGGGTAGGCCGCCCCGGCACCGAGCGCTGTGGTGATGGACAGGAGCGCGACCAGCCGCACGGTCGCCGTACCGGTCGCCAGGTCCCGGGCGCATGCGATGGTCATCGCGACCAGTGCCACCGCGATGCCCTGCAGCGCCCGGCCGGCGAGGAAGATCCCGAACTGTGTCCCGAAGGCGGAGATCGCACATCCGAGCGAGACCAGCGCGCAGACCACCAGCATCGCCGGCCGGCGGCGGCGCCCGTCCGCCAGCCGGCCGAGCAACGGCGTCAGCGTGGCACCGACGAGCAAGGTGATCGTGTAGGACCACTGAGATGCCTCGGCGCCAACGCCGAAGGTCTGTTGCACCTGCGGAACCAGCGGAGCGCCAAGGGTGACAACCGCCGCCGACACGAGGGCGGTGCACACCAGGAGCGCCGACAACGTCCGCCCGCGCGCCCCTGGTACCAGCGCCCGATCGCTCAGAGCGTCACCTTCAGGCTGTGGACCGACCGCATCTTCAAACCCGACCACTCGGGCTCGAACCCGTCGACCAGCCGCATGTCGGGGAACCGGTCCAGGAGCACGTTCGACGCCATCTCGAGCTCGGACTTGGCCAGCATCGCGCCGAGGCAGAAGTGCCGCCCGGAGCCGAAGGCGAACGTGTCACCGGCCGCCGAGAAGGTCTTCTCGTGGGCGAGATCGGTCCGGTGGTAGTTGAACGTGTCCGGGTCGGCAAACCGATCCTCGTCACGATTCGCCGAGGCCATGAGCAGCATCACCAAGGTACCGGCGGGAAGGCGCACCCCATGGATCTCGACATCCTGAGTGATCTTGCGACCGTTCATCTGCGACGGCGGACTGATTCGGAGCGTCTCGCTGATGGCCGGGATGACCTGGGAGCGGTCGTCCCGCACCTCCTCGAACAGCGCACGCTCGCGCAGGAGGTAGGCGAACATGCTTGCCAGCGCCTTGCCGGTGGTCTCCGAGCCGGCGTTGAGCAGTTGCGTGATGTGGGTGAGAATCTCGGCGTCCGCCAGGCGCTCGCCGTCGATCTCGGCGGTGATCAGGCCGGAGATGAGGTCGTCGCCGAGGTTCGAGCGCCGGTCTTCGACCACCGGGCCGAGATACGCCCACAGCTCACCGGTCGCCTGGCGACCACTTTCATCGATCTCCGGGTCGCGGGCGAGGTTGCCGAGGAACGCGACGTGACGGTTGTACCAGTTGAAGAACCTGTCATAGTCACTGTGCGGCAGTCCGAGCATGTCGGTGATCACGTAGACCGGCAGGTAGTAGCCGAAATCAGCCAGGAGATCGACCGTGCTGCCCGGTAGGAAGCCGCGCGTGATGTGTTCGGATGCGGACGCGACGGAGCGGTCCAGGATCGTCGCTACATTGCGCGCGATGACCGGCGCCCACTTCTCCAGGCCCTTGCCACGGAAGTACGGCGTCACCAGAGCCTTCTTGCGACTGTGTTCCGAGCCGTCCATCTGCAGCATCGACCGCCCGAACACGGGTTGCAGGCTGACTTCGTAGTTCTGGGTGGAGAACAACGGGTTTCGGTAGGCGAACCCGACGTCCGCGTGCTTGCTGATCAGGTAGCCCTGATAGCCGTCGTCCCAGTGGACAGGGTCCTCGGCCCGAAGCCGGCGATAATACGCATCGGGGTCGGCCGCGACCTCGGGCGAGAGGAACCCGGGCAGCGTCTCGGCGGCGGTGTTGCTCATCGTGACGTCGCCTCCTGCGCGATCTCGTCGAGTCGATATCCAGGTGTACCCCCGGTGAGCGGCATGACGGCCAGCGAGAGTCCGCCGTCCACGGGCAGGTCGACGCCGGTGATGTGCCCGGCCTGCGGGCCGGCGAGGAAGAGCACGGCCCGGGCGATGTCCTCGACCCGCCCGATCTTCCGCATCGGCGAGACGGCCTCCCGGTAGCGCCGGTTCGCCCTGGCGGCGGCATCCTCAGGGTCGCCGAACGACTTGCGGGTGAGGCCCGTGTCCGTCGGGCCCGGCGAGACGCAGTTGGCACGGATGCCGTAGCGGCCCCATTCGACGGCCATCTGCTGGATCATCACTTTCAGCGCCGCCTTGCTGGCGCTGTACATGCCGAGCGGCGGTGTCGGATGGGTCGCGGAGATCGATGCCGTCGCGACGATCGAGCCGCGCGAGTCACGCAACGCCGGAAAGGCCGCCTGGGCCAGCACGAAGGTCGCGCGGGTGTTGACGTCGAAGGTCCGCTGATAGGTCTCGAGGCTGAGATCCTCGAGCGCGCAGACCGAGCTGACCCCGGCGTTGCTCACGAGGGTGTCGAGACCGCCGAAGACCGAGACCGCCTCTTCCACCGCCTTGCCGGCGGCCGCCGGATCGCTCAGGTCGACGACCTGCGGCAGGCACTCGGCCCCGATCTCCCGTAGCTCCGCGGCGACCGACGTGATGGACTCCGCGTCGCGGTCCAGCAGTGCCAGCCGCACCGGGCCGGTGCCGGCTCCGTCGCTCCCGGCCGCTTGCGCCGCCAGGGTCGCCACCGCACGCCCGATCCCACTGCCCGCACCCGTGATGACATATCGCACCGGAACCTCCCGGATCATTCATTTAGCATGGCGAAATAAACCATAGGAGTGATGCCCGCCACCGTCAAGGCAGATCCTCAGCCGAGGAGCCGGATAGGCAGAGCAAGGGGCGTTCGAAGCGAACGGCCACCCCAGCGGAGGTCGGCTTCGACCAGTCTCGCATTGGGAAACCTGCGCACAACGGTGCCAAAGAGCGCCGTTGCCTCCATCCGCGCCAGACCGGCCCCCAAGCAGAAGTGCGGTCCGAGACCGAGGGATACATGCGCGCGGCTGTCCGAGCGCTCGATGTCCAGCTCGTCCGCGCGCTCGAAGACCGCGGGATCCCGATTCGCCGCGGCGAGAACGCCGATGACGGTGTCGCCGGCCTCGACCGGCACGCCGTCGATTTCCCGGCTGTCCTTCGCGACGTAGGGAAGGAAATGCGCCGGGGTGACAAACCGGAGCAGCTCCTCCACCGCCGCCGGGACCCGCTCCGGCTCCGCCACGAGCAGGTCCCACTGATCCAGGTGACGCAGCAGCTCAAGGAGGCCGATGGTGAGCAGGTTGCTGGTCGTCTCGTGGCCGGCGAAGATCATCAGCGCCATCATCGCCATCGCCTCCTCGTGGGAGACCACGCCGTTCTTCTCCGAATCCAGCAGCGCGGCGACCAGGCCGGTCTCGGCGCCGCTCGCCTGCTGCCGCGCGACGAGTACATCGATGTAGGCCATCAGCTGCCGATAGGCGTCATCCGCCTCGATCGCCGCCTGCTCGGAGTCGGCGTTGAATTTGTTCTCGGCGATCTTCTGGGCCCAGCTATGGACCATGTCGAGATCGTCGATCGGAATGCCCAAGAGGTCCCCGAGGACCTGGAGCGGCAGGGAATAGGCGAACTTCTTGAAGTCGGCCGCCCCGCCGCCCTCGGCCAGCGAGGTCAGGTTGCGGTCGACCCGCTCATGCACTTTGTCCTGCATTTCGCGAGCCAGGTTGCGCGCCGAGAACGGCGACTGGACCGCCCGTCGAACTCGTGGATGGTCCGGCGGATCCAGCCGTACCAACTGATGAAACTCCTGGTCGAGAACACGGCCGAAGGCAGCACTGCCGTGCGGGCTGAACTCCCGCTTCGCGCGCTCGTAGCGGGCGGACGTCTTCGTGCCCTGCCGGCTGTAGAGGATGTTGTTGTCGCCGAGCAGTTCTTGCACCTGCTCATGCCGGCTCAGAATGACCACGTCACCCTGTTTCCAGACCGGGATCTCCTCGCGGAGCCGGTTCCAGGTCGGATACGGATCGGCGAGCTTCCGGCCGTCTCCGGCCAGCAGCGCGAGTACGTCGTCCTGTAATGCGCTCATGCCTGCACCTCTACTACGAGCTTGCCGACGACGCGGCCGGTGAGCAGTTCGGCGAATGCCGGACCCGCGGCCGGCCAGCCGGACACCAGGTGAATCTCCTGGTCGAGCGTTCCCGACACGATCATGTCCGTGAGCGCGCGGCGCGCGGCGGTGTTCTCCGCGGCGAAGTCGGCGGCCCGGAAACCCTGGACGGTCAGCGAGCGGGTCACCAGTCTGAACCAGTTGTCCAGGGGCAACGGCGCGATCACGGCTCCACCGATGCCGGACATCTGCCCGCACAGGGCAACGCGGCCGAGCGGTCGCAACCGCTC
This sequence comes from Dactylosporangium sp. CA-092794, assembly GCF_050948465.1. Classification (NCBI taxonomy): domain Bacteria; kingdom Bacillati; phylum Actinomycetota; class Actinomycetes; order Micromonosporales; family Micromonosporaceae; genus Dactylosporangium; species Dactylosporangium sp. CA-092794. The sequence continues at coordinate 8,320,794 of NZ_CP192044.1, forward strand.
GACGAGTCGCGCGGAAGCCTCTCCCCACACGTTGTCGAAGACCGCGTGCAGCCCGTCAGGCGCCCAGTGGTCGATCTCGGCCAGCCAGTCGGCGCAACGGTGGTCGACAGCGGTGATGCCGCGCCGCTTGAGACCATCCGTCTTCTCCGGACCGCCCGCGATGCCGAGGACGTCGGCGCCGCTCGCGGCGATGAGCTGTGCGGCGACCTGGCCCACGCCACCGAAGGCGCCGGTCACGACGATCTTCTCGCCCGCACCCGGGCGGAGCACCCGCGTCACGCCGAAGTAGGCCGTCAGGCCGGTCAGCCCGAGCAGACCGACCGCGTGATGGAGCGCGACGCCCGGTGGCGCGTCGTACCGCTCGGCCACCGCGGCCGGAATACAGACCTTCGTGGCCCAGGCGCCCGGCGCGATCACGGTGTCCCCCACGGCGAATTCGTCACTCCGGGACTCCGCGACGGTGCCGACAATGCCCGCGGGCGGGACGAAGCCGGCACCCTCCGACCGGAGACGGATCCGTTGCGAAGGATCCACAGAGGCATACCGGACGTCGACAACTATCTCACCGCCCGCCGGTCCCGGCAGCTCCCGCCCGATCACCGCGAATGAACCGGCGGTGATCGGAGCCGCGCCATCGTGGGTGAGCCGGGCTTCGTATGTCGTGACCGACGCCGCCACGGGACCTCCTTCACATCTCACGAGAAGTTCAGCGGTGACAGAGCGCCCTACCGGAGAGGATCGACGGCTCGGTGATCGCCGACGGTCGCCGCCAAGCGGGCGAGGTGGTGACGCCGATCGCCGAGCAGGTGCTCGATGGTGGTGAGCCGCATCGCGTAGTGGCCGACCTGGTACTCCATGGTCATGCCGATCCCGCCGTGCAGCTGGATCGCCTCCTGGCCGACATGACGGCCGGATTCGGCGACCCGGAGCTTGGCTCGCGACGCGGCCTCAATGCCTTCGGCCTCATCGCCGTCCGCGAGCACCATGGACGCCCACAACACCGTGCTGCGCGCGAGCTCGAGTGCGACGTACATGTCGGAGGCGCGGAAGGTGAGGTTCTGGAACGCTTTCAGCGGCTTCCCGAACTGGTGACGGCTGCGCAGGTAGTCGCAGGTGATCTCCAGTGCGCGCTCCATGGCGCCGAGCGCCTCATGGCCGTAGGCCACCTGTGCGCGCGCTCGCGCGTAGTCGATCACGTTGGTGGCGTCCGCCGCCGGATCGCCGAGCGGCTCCGCGGCCACTCCGTCGAAGGACACCCGGGCGGCCCGCCCGCCGTCGTAGGTGCGCAACGACGTCCGTTCGCCTTGCGTCGTGGTGAAGAGTGCCGGCGTTCCGCCGACGTCGGCGACCACGACGAGCAGGTCCGCGCGCGCGGCGTTGAGCACTGGCGAGACGCTGCCGTCCAGCACCCAGGCGTCACCGGTGCGGCGAGCGGCAACCCCTGGACCGCCGGCGTACGCCGGTAGAACAGTGCCGTCCGCGATCCCGGAGACGTCGGCGCCGGCTCGCGCGAGGAGCCCGCCGCACAGTACAACCGCCTCGACGAAGGGCTCGGGAGCCAGGACGCGCCCGATCTCCTCCGCCACCAGCCCGACCTCGACGGGTCCGGCACCCATGCCGCCGGCCTCTTCCGGGAAGGGCAGACCGAGAACTCCCATCTCGGCGAGCCGGGCCCACATGACCTCGTCGAAGCCCGGGTCGGTGGCCGTGGCCTTGCGGCGGCCGTCGATCGTGGCGTAGGTCTTGCTCAGCAGGCTGCGTACCGCCTCGCGGATGGCGCGCTGCTCGTCGGTGTAGTCGAAGTCCATGCCCTAGAGCCCCAGGATCGTGCCGGCGATAATCTGTCGTTGCACCTCGCTGGAGCCGCCATAGATGCTGGCGGCCCGCAGATGGAGGTAGGCCGGAGCAGCTGAGCGCGTCCACGCGGGCGCTCCTGCGGCCGGGTCGGAGGAGATCCCCTGCTCGCCCGCGAGGTCGAGCACGAGCTCGGTGACCGCCTGCTGCAGCTCGGATCCTGCGAGCTTGAGGACGGACGAGGCAGGCTGGGCCTTGCCGCCGGCCGAGTCGGCGGCAACCCGGATCGACGTCAGCTCGATCGCCAGGAGGTCGTTCTCCAGCCGCGCGAACTCCGCTGCGAGGAGCGGATCCTCGCGCAACCGGTCTCCCGCCCAGTCCTTGGCCTTCGCCAGCAGCCATTTGGTGCCGCCCACGCCGGCGATACCCACGCGTTCGTTGCCGAGGAGGAACTTGGCGTAGTCCCACCCGTGGTTCTCCCGGCCCACGAGGTTGCCGGCAGGGACCCGGACGTCCTCGAAGAAGACCTCGTTGACGAGGCTCCCGCCGTCGATGAGCTGGATCGGCCGGACGGTGACGCCCGGCGTCGTCATGTCGATGAGGAGGAAGGAGATACCGGCCTGTTTGCGGGGTGCCGCGGGGTCGGTGCGCACCAGGGTGAAGATCCAGTCGCCGTACTGGGCATAGGAGGTCCAGATCTTCTGGCCGTTGACGACATAGTGGTCGCCGTCGCGCACGGCCGAGGTGCGCAGGCTTGCGAGGTCCGATCCCGCGTCGGGCTCGGAGAAGCCCTGCGACCACCAGATGTCCGCGCTCCGGGTGGGCGGGAGGAAGCGTTCCTTGATCGCCTGCGATCCGAATGCGGCGATGACCGGGCCGACCATGGAGGCGTTGAAGGTGATCGGCGGTGGGACGCAGGCCAGCTGCATCTCCTCGTGCCAGATGTGCCGCTGGAGCGCAGTCCAGTCCTTGCCGCCCCATTCGACGGGCCAGTTGGGGACGGCGATGCCGGCGGCGTCGAGCGTTCGCATCGACTCGACCATCTGCTCCTTGGTGAGCTCCTCGCGGGCCGCCACCGTTTCCCGGATGTGTTGCGGCACCTGGGTGGTGAAGAACTCGCGCAGCTCGGCCCGGAAGGCCGCATCCTCAGGTGACAACCTCAGCTTCATGCCGCTCCTTCGAGGCGTTCATCGAGGACGCACCCCACGCAATCACTTAGCCTCACTAAATAATGTCCTCACCGTGACACGGCCGACGAGTCGTGTCAAGGACGTCTCCCGGCGGAGAGGAGCCGGTCCAGCGACGCGCCCAACGTCAGGCCGCCTGAGATCGCTGAATCGCTGGACGGACGGCGGGCGGCCGCGGTAACGTGCCGTCGACCGTGGTCCGGCCTGAGGGGGTGAGCACCGTGAACGTTGTAGCGATGTGGGTGCTCCCCATTCCCGTCACGGTCGGGCGACTGCGGTAGGTGCCGCCCGGGAGCGTCCCTCTGGGATCTCCCGAAAGGTGACACCGATGAACACACTCGTCATCACACGCGTGGCCGAACGGCAGTGGCATGCCCTCGACGACGACCTCGTGGTCGGCCGCGGCGGCGCCTCGCCCCGCCCGGACGGCCGCCTCTTCCTGAGCATCGACGCCTGGCACGACGACGTCTTCGCCCGCCTCGCCGAGGCCATGCTGGCGGCCCTGCCGCGACCGCTGTACACCGTCGTGGACGAGGCCGACCTCGACCTGCGAACCCGGTGGGTGCAAGCCGGCCTGACCACCCGCCGCCGCGAGTGGGAGTACGTCATGTCGACCGGCGGCGATCGTGCGGTACCACCGCCGGGTCTGACGCTCTTGCCCATCGGCACCGCCGAGCTCGACCCGCTGCGCTGCCTGGACCGCACGATCCGCGCCGAGATCGAGGCCACGATCGGCTGGGATCACATGCCGGCGGCGGTACTGTCCCGACCGCTCGACCCCACCTGTTACGCGGTCGCCGCAGAGCTCGACGCCTACGCGGGCCTGGCCCGATTGGCGCCGCTGCCGAGGCACACCCGGATCGGTCTCATCGCGGTCCGGGCCGACCGCCGCCGCCGCGGCGTCGCCCGCGCCCTGCTCGCGGAGATCCTGGCGGCCACCCACGCCCGCGGCGTCGCGACGGTCTCCGCGGACGTGCACGAGGCCAACACCGCGGCCATCGCCCTCTTCGAGGCCGCCGGCGCGCGCCGCACCGGCAGCAACCTCGAGCTGGTGATCCGCTGATGCCCAAGGCAACCGACGGCATCCAGCTCGAGGGCACCGTGCTGGAGTGCCTGCGCGACGCCAAGTTCCGCGTCGAGCTCGCCAACGGCCACATCGTCCTGGCCCACATCAGCGGCAAGATCCGCAAGAACTACATCAAGATCCTGCCGTTCGACCGCGTCCTGGTCGAGCTCAGCCAGTACGACCTGACGAGAGGCCGGATCCTCTTCCGGTACCGCAACTAGCCCCCGGAAACGAAGGACGGCGCCGGTCTCCCGGCGCCGTCCTCGTGCGTTGTCACGACGAGTCATCAAGGCGGGTATCTTGGCACCATGCCTCGGTGGGAACACGGCAGTGCAGAGCGGCTGAAACAGGCCGCCATGGAGCTGTTCGAAGAGCAAGGGTTCGAGGTCACCAGCGCCGTCCAGATCGCGAAGCGCGCCCGCGTCACCACCCGAACCTTCTTCCGGTACTTCCGGGACAAGGAAGAAGTGCTTTTCTCCGACGCGGACGCGCTCAACGAGGCGCTCGTCCAGGAACTCCGCCAGACGACCGACGTCACGGAGCCGCTCCAGGCAGTGACCCGGACCTTGGCCGGTTTCGACTGGGAAAAACTCGGACCACGAGAATCCCAGCGCCGGCGGCACGCGATGATCGCGGCAAACCCTCAACTGCTGGAGCGAGAACTGATCAAACAGCAGCAGCTGGCCGACGGGCTCCGCGGCGCACTCCGTCAGCGCGGAATCGACCCCGACATCGCAGAACTCGCGGCTAACGCCGGGAGCCAGGTGTTCCGCACGGCCTACCGGCAGTGGCTGGAAGGCAACGACGACACCGACCTGACAACAATGACCGAGACCGTGATGTCGCTCCTCGCCACGATCGTGCCCGTGGCCCGGAGGAGGAGCAGTGGGACGGGCCCGGTCATATCCGAGAGGGCCTGAGGCTCGGCGCGGGCAATCCCCGTCAGCTACGTCTCTTCCTGTCGAGCAACGGTCGAGCCGTTCGTCACCGCGGGGAGAACGGCTCACAGACGCGCGCGGTGGGCGACCTCCGCGGCGTCCGGAGGCGTGGTCGGGTAGACATCGGCATCGAAGAACCGGGCGAACGGAAGAGTCTCCAGCGTCTCCGCCACGTTCTGCTCATCCGTGGCGATGACCTCGATGAACGTTGCCCGCCGGGCGGGGGAAACGTAATGAGCGCCGATCCTGCCCGCCGAGCGCAGCACCTCCAGCTGCTGCTGCTCGTCGCCCCTCAATGCGTTGAACTCCGTGAGGTCCGTGTCGGCGCGGAGTATCCCGACCACCATGAACGTCCGGGCTTCGGTAGGACTCGAGGTTGTCGACATGGCCTGTCCTTTCGATGGCGTTGATTGTCGCTACGCGGGGCCGATCCGACGGAACGTCAGGCGGGAGGACCCCGACGACGAGAGCGCGCGGCACCGCCCTTTCGCGACGATGTCTCGGCGTGACATCATACTATTGATGTCCCGCCGTGACGTCAAGTCGTGCGCCCGGTATCGGGCTACTCCACGGCCGCCGGTGGGCTGATCTCGCGCTTGAGGATCTTCCCGGTCGGGCCCTTCGGCAGCGCGTCGAGAAACCAGATCCGGCGGGGGTACTTGTACGCCGCGACCTGGCTCTTGACGTGCGCCTGCAGGCTCTCGACGGTCTCGGTGACGCCCGGTCGCAGCACCACCGCGGCGCCGACCTCCTCGCCGAGCGCGGCGTCAGGGATGCCGACGACCGCCGCCTCCAGCACGGCGGGGTGCTCGTAGAGCACCTCCTCGATCTCGCGGGGGTAGACGTTGTAGCCGCTGCGGATGATGAGTTCCTTCTTGCGGTCGACGATGAAGAGGTAACCCTCGTCGTCGGCCCGGGCCAGGTCGCCGCTTCGGAACCAGCCGTCCGGGATCGCCTCCTCGGTCGCGTCCGGCCGGCGCCAGTAACCCTTCATCACGTTGTGGCCACGGATGGCGATCTCGCCGACGTCGCCGGGCGGCACGTCCGCGCCGGTGTCGTCGACCACGCGGATCTCCACGCCGCGGATCGGGGTACCGATGGAGCCGGGCTTACGCGGGCGGTCGGGATGGTTGAACGAGGCGACCGGGGAGGTCTCGGACAGGCCGTACCCTTCCAGGATGATGCAGTCGAACGTCTTCTCGAACCCGTGCAGCACCTCGACCGGCAGCGCGGCCCCGCCGGAGACGCAGATGCGCAGCGCGTCGTAGCGCGGCAGGCCGGCGACGCCGCCGGCGGCACCGAGCAGCGCCACGTACATGCTCGGCACGCCCTCGAAGACCGTCACCCGATCCCGGGCGAGCACGTCGAGCACGACGTCGGGGACGAACCGGGGCACCAGCGTCAGGCAGGCGCCGGCGGAGATCGCGGCGTTGAGGCCGCAGGTCTGGCCGAAGGAGTGGAACAGCGGCAGCCCGCCGAAGATCACGTCGTCCGGCCCGAGCCGGAACAGGTCCCGCGCGGCGACCTCGACGTTGGTGGCCAGGTTGGCGTGCGTCAGTTCGGCGCCCTTGGGCTGGCCGGTCGTGCCCGAGGTGTAGAGGATGACCGCGGTGTCGGACGGCTCCCGGTCCACCACGCCCCGATCGGCGGGCACCGGCAGGGCGGCGCCGAAGCCGGCCTCCACGACCGTGCAGTCGATGCCGGCCCGCGCCGCGCCGGCGTTGGCCGCCTCCGCGCACCCGTCGCCGGCGAAAATCATCCGGGCCTGCGAGTCGCCGAGATAATAGGTGACCTCACGCTCCTTCAACAGCGGATTCATCGGTACCACGACGGCGCCCGCCCGCAGGATCGCGTAGTACACGACCGCGAACTCGGCGACGTTGGGCAGCATCACGGCGATCCGGTCACCCGGCCGCACCTCGCGGGCGACGAGCAGTCCGGTGACGCCGGCGACGCGCCGGTCGAGCTCCCGGTAGGTGAGGACTGTCTCGTGCAGCCGGACCGCGGGGCGGTCGGGGAATGCGCGCGCGCTGCGCACAAGGTTTCCGGCAAGATTCATGGCGGACCTCCGGGTGGCGGTTGAAGTGCCACGATTCTGGTCGGCAGCGGGCCTGCGAGCCATGTCCCCCGGAACACGGCCTCCGGCCGGTACGTTGTGCCCGCGCACAACGCCATACCCTCCCTGGCCTCCGCTCGAGCCCGTACGCTGCGTGGATGGCGCAGTTACCCGCCTCCCCCGGACCGACCGTCGCTGCGATCGGCGAGCGGCTGTCCGGCCGGATCGACGAGCTTGCGGACGAGCTGACAGCGGTGATCCGTGCGGCGGAGCCGTTCTACGACGCGGGGAATGTCGTGCCGATCGCCGACCTGCACAGCTCCGTCCACGACAACCTGGTGTACCTCCTGAGCCGGCTGGCCGGCCGGGCCACGCCCGACCTCGGGCCGCCGCAGGCGACCGGCCACCGCCGCGCCGAGCAGGGGGCGCCGCTGCCGGCGATCCTGCACTCGTACCGCGTCGCCGGCACGCGCATCTGGTCGGTGATCGTCGAGGAGGGGCTGCGCCTGAACGGCAACGCGGAGGCGCTCCTGCCCGCCGCGTCCGCGCTGTGGTCGATCATGGATGAGCTGTCCAGCTCGGTCACCGACGCCTACCGCGAGACGGTGGTCGAGCTGACCCGCAGCCACGCGCAGACCCGCAACGCCATGCTCGACGTGCTGCTGCACGGCGACACCGGCGACGGGTCCCTGCTGTGGGAGAGCGCGGCCGGGCTACGCCTGCCACGCCAGGGGGTGTTCGTCGTTGCCGCCGCGCACGCCGAGCAACTCGGCGCGGAGTCGATCCCCCACGCCGAGGAGGCGCTGCGGGCCCGCGACATCGAGTCGGCCTGGCGGGTGGAGATCGACGCGCACGTGGGCGTGGTGGTGCTGACCCCGCGCAACACCATCGACCGGCTGTGTGCCCACCTCGCCGAACTGGCCGGCGGGCCGGTGGGGATCAGCGAGCAGTACCACAGCCTGGAGCAGACCCCGACCGCACTGCGGCAGGCCCGTCTCGCCTTTGCCGCCGGCGCGCAGACCGGGCGCGGTGTGATTCGCTACGAGCAGGTGCCGGTCGCGGTACTCCTGGCGAGCGCGCCGGCCGCGGCGAGCGGCGTCGCCCAGGCGGTCCTCGGGCCGGTCCTCGCCCTGCCGGCGCACGAGTGCCAGCTGCTGCTGGCGACGCTGCGGGCCTGGTTCGCCGAGGACGGGGCCACGTCGGCGGCGGCCGCGAAGCTGTACCTGCACCGCAACACCGTGCGGTACCGATTACGGCGGGTCGAGGAGCTCACCGGGCGCAGCCTGACCCGGCCGACCGGCATCGCGGAGCTGCACCTGGCGCTGGAAGCGGCCCGGATCCTGCGGATGCCCATGTGAGGCCTCAGGCCTGACCGAAGCGTAATGGCGTCGCCGCGCTCGGGTTGGCATCTGCCGCGCGGGGTAGCACGCTGTTCTGACCATCCAGCAGGAGTCCGGTGTGCGAAATCGTCACGAATCCGGCGGCCTTAGCGGCCGGTTGGCCGAAGTGCTCGAGTTCTCACGACTCGCGCTGGAGCATGTCACCGTAGCCCTTTGCGACGAGAGTCCAACCGCACCAGGCGCTTTGCCGGGCGCGGGAACGGCAATGCACGCACTGCGACTGGCAGTAAGTGACCAGGCGATGGCGATCAGGGCGACCCGCGTCCGGCAATCGGCGACCAGCCTGCCGAGTGTCGTCGCCGCCGCGCAGGTCAACGCCGACGCGGCGGGCCTCGCCGCCATGGTGCGGCGGTTGGCCGAGATCGCCGCGTCGAGACCGTCAAGGCCGATGATGCCGGCGGACGTGCGGGCCATCGTGTGCCGCACGGGTCGGGCCTGCGTGGAGATGATGACCATGGCGGCCGCTGTCGCACGGCCGCCGCAGCGCATTGCCGAGGCGGCGATATGCGCACGAGGCGCCGAGATGGATCAGCTTCGACGCCGGCTCCACCAGCTCCTGCTGCGCGAACCGGATTCCGTTGATGTAGACGCCGCGCTGGACGCTTCCCTCGCCTGTGGCTACTACCGGCGGTGCGGCGACCTCGCCGCGTCCATGGCCGAGCACGCCGTGCTGGCGGCCGCCGGCGAGCCGGTCCGGCGCGGGGAACGAGCGCTCTGCTGAGCGAGGATTCGCGTGGCGAACGGGCATTGGCAGTTCTGGATCGACCGCGGAGGCACCTTCACCGACGTCGTCGCCCGAACTCCGGACAACGGCCGGCTGGTGACACACAAGCTCTTGTCGGACAACCCGGCATGCTACGAGGATGCGGCAGTCGCCGGAATCCGCGCGCTGCTCGGCATACCCGACACGGTTCCGGTTCCGGCAGACCAGATCGAGACGGTCCGGATGGGCACCACGGTCGCCACGAACGCGCTGCTGGAGCGCACCGGCGAACGCACCGTGCTGGTCGTCACCAAAGGCTTCGGGGACGCGCTGCGCATCGGCTACCAGAACCGTCCGCGCCTCTTCGAACGGCACATCGCGTTGCCGGAGATGCTCTACGAGCGTGTCATCGAGGTGGACGAACGGATCCTGGCTGACGGCACGGTACAACGCGCGCCCGATCTCGACCGGCTGACCGCCGACCTGCGGCGCGCCTACGACCACGGCATCCACGCCGCCGCGGTGGTCTGCCTGCACGGCCACCTGTACCCGGCACACGAGCGGGAGATCGGCGAACTGGCGGAGCAGATCGGCTTCCGCCAGGTCTCCCGCTCCAGCGAGGTCAGCCCCTTGATGAAGCTGGTGCCGCGGGGCGACACCACGGTCGTCGACGCATACCTTTCCCCGGTGCTGCGCCGCTACGTCGGGGCGGTGGCGGCGCAACTGCCCGACGTGCGGCTGATGTTCATGCAGTCCAACGGTGGCCTGGCGGAGGCCGGGCATTTCCGCGGCAAGGACGCGCTGCTGTCAGGCCCGGCCGGCGGCATCGTGGGCATGGCACGCATGTCGCAGCTGGCCGGCTTCGACAAGGTGATCGGCTTCGACATGGGCGGCACCTCCACCGACGTGTCGCACTATGCCGGCGAGTACGAACGCGTGCTCCACGCCCAGATCGCCGGTGTCCGGCTGCGCGCTCCGATGATCGACATCCACACCGTCGCCGCCGGCGGGGGCTCCATCCTGTACTTCGACGGCGCCCGGTACCGCGTCGGCCCGCACTCGGCCGGCGCCGACCCGGGCCCCGCCTGTTACCGCAACGGCGGGCCGCTCACCGTCACCGACGCCAACGTGATGCTCGGCCGGATCCAGGCGGCGACGTTCCCCCGGGTCTTCGGGCCGACCGGCGTCGAGCCGCTGGACGCTGCAGTGGTACGGCAGCGGTTCGCCGAACTGACAGCGGCTATCACCGGGGAGACCGGCGACGAGCGCACGCCGGAAGAGGTCGCCGAGGGATTCCTGCAGATCGCGGTCGCCAACATGGCGAACGCGGTGAAACGGATCTCGGTGCAGAAGGGGCGCGACGTCACCGAGTACGTGCTCACCACGTTCGGCGGCGCCGGCGGGCAACACGCCTGCGCCGTGGCCGACTCGCTGGGCATGCGCGCCGTGCTCGTGCCGCCCATGGCCGGTGTGCTGTCCGCGCTCGGTATCGGCCTGGCCGACACCACCGTCATGCGCGAACAGTCGGTCGAGGTCCGTTTGGGGCCCACCGCGATGCGGCGGGTCACCGGCGTCGCGGACGCCCTGGAGGCGGCGGCGCGCTCAGAGCTGCTGGACGAGGGCGTTCCGGGCCGGCGGATCCGGGTGCATCGGCGGGTACATCTGCGCTTCGACGGCACCGACACCGCTGTGCCGGTGGACCTGGCCGACCTGGACACGATGGTCGCGTCGTTCCGCGAGGCGTACCGGCGCACGTATTCCTTCCTCATGGACCGGCCGCTCGTCGTCGAGGCGGTCTCGCTCGAGGCGGTTGGGCTGACCGAGGAGCCGGACCTCTCCGCTCTGGGCGGGGGCACCGGCGCGCCCGGACGCGACACCGATACGGCGCCGGTGGCCACGGCATCGCTGTACACGGGCGGGGCTTGGCACGAAGTGCCGCTCTACGACCGACAGTGCCTGAGGGCCGGGGCCGCGATCGGCGGCCCGGCGGTCGTGGCCGAGGCGAACGCCACGACGGTCGTCGACGATGGCTGGCAGGCCACGGTGATGAGCCTCGGGCATCTGCTCATGGAACGGGCACGGCCGAACGCGGCGGCATCCGGCGCGACGACCCGAGTCGATCCCGTGCGGCTGGAGATATTCAACAACCTCTTCATGTCGATCGCCGAGCAGATGGGCGCCCGGCTGGAGTCGACCGCGCAGTCGGTGAACATTCGCGAACGGCTGGACTTCTCGTGCGCGCTGTTCGACCCGGACGGCAACCTGATCGCCAACGCGCCGCACATTCCGGTTCACCTCGGCTCGATGGGCGTCAGCGTCAAGGAGGTGATCCGCCGCAACGGCACCGGCATGCAGCCGGGCGACGTGTATGCGATCAACGACCCGTACCACGGCGGCACTCACCTGCCCGACATCACCGTCGTCACCCCCGTCTTCGGCACCGGGCGGCGGAAGATCTCGTTCTACGTGGCCTCTCGCGGCCATCATGCGGAGATCGGCGGGCTCACGCCCGGCTCCATGCCCGCGAACAGCCGCAGCGTCGATGAGGAGGGCGTGCTGTTCGACAACTGGCTGCTGGTGGAGGGCGGCCGGTTCCGCGAGCAGGAGACGCTGCGGCTGCTCACCGAGGCGCCGTACCCGTCCCGGAATCCCGCCACCAATCTGGCCGACCTGCGCGCGCAGATCGCGGCGAACGCCAAGGGCGTCGAAGAGGTGGGCAAGATGATCGACCACTTCGGCCTGGACGTGGTGCAGGCATACATGCGGCACGTACAGGACAACGCCGAAGAGGCGGTGCGCCGGGTCATCGACGCTCTCGCCGACGGCGAATACCGCTACGAGACCGACTCCGGCGCGATCATCTCGGTACGGATCACCGTGGACCGGGCCCACCGCAGCGCGACGATCGACTTCACCGATACGTCACCGCAGCTGACAACGAACTTCAACGCCCCCTCCTCGGTCGTCACGGCGGCGGTGCTGTATGTCTTCCGGACCCTCGTCGCCGACGACATCCCGCTCAACGACGGCTGCCTGCGCCCGCTGCGCATCATCGTCCCGGACGGTTCGATGCTCGCACCGGTCTACCCCGCAGCCGTCGTGGCCGGCAACGTCGAGACTTCACAGGCGATCGTCGGCGCGCTCTATGCCGCACTGGGTGTGCAGGCCGAGGGCTCCGGGACGATGAACAACGTGAGCTTCGGCAACGAACGGCACCAGTACTACGAGACGGTCGCCTCCGGCTCCGGTGCGGGTGAGGGATTCGACGGGGCGGCCGCCGTACAGACGCACATGACGAACTCCCGGCTGACCGACCCCGAGGTCCTCGAATGGCGGTTCCCGGTGTTGCTCGAGGAGTTCTCCATCCGGCGCGGTACGGGCGGCGCCGGCCGCTGGCGAGGCGGGGACGGCGCGGTACGCCGGATCAGGTTCCGGGAGCCGATGACCGTCAGCACGCTCGCCGGCCACCGGCGGGTGCCACCGTACGGCCTGGCCGGCGGCTCACCCGGTGCACTCGGCGCGGCCCGGGTCGAGCGCGCCGACGGCAGTACGGTCTCCCTCGCCGGCTGCGACTCGGTCGACGTCCAAGCCGGCGACACACTGATCATCGAGACACCGGGCGGCGGCGGATACGGCAGCCCTTGACCACCGCGGTCGAGGTGCCCACCGGGCAGGTTTCGTCCCGCAGCCGCAGGGAACCAGCGCGCATGACCAGTGCCGAGCGGCTGCCGATCATCTACGTCCGCGGCTACGCCGGGCCGCCGCGCGGGATCGACAAACAGGTGGATGACCCGTTCTACGGGTTCAATGCCGGCGCCACGCATGTGCGGATGAACAGCGACCGGGACCCACGCTTCTACCAGTTCGAAAGTCCGATTCTGCGGCTCATGACCGACGAGGGGTACACCCTCCTCGTGCACGGCGACCAGCACGTCTACCTGGAGTCCCGCCCGGACCGGACCGTGCCGCCCGCGTCGATCTGGGTGCACCGCTTCTACGACTACGCCGCCAGCACCTTCGGCACCTCGATCGGGGACACACGTGAGCCGTTCGACCTCGAACAGGCCGCTGAGCGACTGTACGACCTCGTGCAACTCGTACGCCGCAAGACCGGCGCCCCCAAGGTCTACCTCGTCGCGCACTCGATGGGCGGCCTCATCGCCCGCTGCATGATCGAGAAGGTGGCGCGTGGCGTCGACCCGCGCACCGGGCAGGCCCGCGATCCGGCCTCCGAACTGGTGGACAAGCTGTTCACCTACGGCACCCCGCACGGCGGCATCGTCTTCGACATCGGCGGCGGACTGGTCGACTGGGCGATGGAGACATTCGGACCCTACGGTTCGGACATCTTCGCTCCGCACCTGATGTACGGCTACCTCACCCCCGGCGTCGCCCGGGGTACACATGCGCCGGAAGGCTGGCAGCCGAACGAGATCGCGCAGGACGCATTCGACGTGCGCCGCGTGTTCTGCCTGGTCGGAACGGACGCGACCGACTACGGCCTCGTCGAGAAGGCCATCGGGCCACCGAGCGATGGGCTTGTCCGGGTCGGGAACGCCTCTGTACTCGGCGCTCACAGCGCATTCGTGCACCGGGCACACAGTGGACGGTACGGCCTGGTCAACTCCGAGGAGGGCTACCAGAACCTGCGCCGGTTCCTGTTCGGCTCCTACGAGGCACGGCTCGACCTCACCGGCCTCGCCCTACCCGACCCGCAGGCCCCGCATGCGGCGCGATCCTGGCAGGCCGAGGTCCGGGTGGCGGTACGCGGTCTGCCGATCGTCCTGCACGAACAGCTCTCCGCCCACTGCTGCCCGATCCAGCTCGGCCACGGGCCGGGCGGGCAACGCGGCGACGCCCCGGTGCCCGTGGTGGCGTTGGCCACGGTCTTCCTCCTCGACCCGGCACGGTTCCGCACCGACGACGCCGAGGCGCCGCCGCGCCGCCGGTACACCCTGACGCTGCGGGTGCTCCACCTGACCGAGACGCATCGCGGGTTCCTCTGGGAGCACCACCTCGAGCAGGTCGCCGACTGGGAGGACACTCTCATCGTCGACGTCGGGCGCCGCGACGACGATCCCGAGACGGCCATGCGTGTCTGGACCGCATGGAACTCGGCACTCCCCGGCGCCGCCGAGGACCACGACCCGGTCAGCGCCGAAAATCACCCCTTCGACGGTGACGGCTTCCACTGCGACATCGCTCCGCCGCCGGTCGCGTGCCCCGTTCTCGGCGAAGGCGCCCGGCTCCGGCTCACCGTGTCGCGACGAAGGTGAGACGAACGTCCGTCCACCGGTCACCTACCGGGCCCCTCGTCCACGGCCGGCTCGGTGGCCTGCCTCAACCAGGCCCCGATGTACGGCTTCGACGCCGCTGGGGCGGCGCGAGGAGGCCGGCGGCGTGCTCGCCGCCGCCGGCCTCGAGGTGCTCGACGACGCCTTCCGCCACCGCCTGGGTCGGTCCATCCGGCGCGACATCCTGGTCGCCCGCAAGCCGGGCCGCACGGCGTGAAGCAGGCGCTACCGGTTGAACTGGAACCAGTTGAGGTTGACGAAGTCGGCGCCCGCGGTGCCGGTGAAGGTGAGGAACACCGTGTGGACGCCGGTGGCCGCGCCGGTCAGGTTGGTGGTGCTGGTGGTCCAGGTCTGCCAGCCGCCGGTGGAGGCGACTGGGACGCTGGCGATGATCGGACCGGTGGTGGAGTCCAGGCGGTACTGGATGGTGCCGCTGGACGCGCCGGAGGCCAGCCGCGTGGTCACCGACGCCGCGGTCGGGGTGCCGAAGTCCACGTTGGTGTAGCCGAGCCAGTCGCCGGGCGCGATGTAACCGACGTTCTGGCCGCCGCCGGTGTCGGTGGTGGTCTCGGTCTGGGTGCCGGACTGGCTGCTGAAGCTCTCCGCCTGCCGCACGCTGTAGGCGTTGGGCAGCCCGCCGGCGTTGAACTGCAGCCAGTTGAGGTTGACGAAGTCGGTGCCCGCCGTGCCGGTGAAGGTGAGGTACACCCGGTGGACGCCGGTGGCCGCGCCGGTCAGGCTGGTGGTGCTGGTGGTCCAGGTCTGCCAGCCGCCGGTGGAGGCGACCGGGACGCTGGCGATGATCGGACCGGTGGTGGAGTCCAGGCGGTACTGGATGGTGCCGCTGGACGCGCCGGAGGCCAGCCGGGTGGTGACCGAGGCCGGCGACGCCGCGCCGAAGTCGAGGTCGTAGGCGAGCGTGTCGCCGGGCGCGATGTAGCCGACGTTCTGGCCGCCGCCGGTGTCGGTGGTGGTCTCGGTCTGCGTCCCGGTCTGTGCGCTGTAGCTCTCGGCCTGGATCTGGGTGTATGCGCTGCGCGTCGTCGGCTGCGTGCCCCACGGTACCTGCGGCGAGCTGTAGTAGCTGATCCCCTGCACCGTCCACCGTGGACCCTGCGCGCCGAGCCGCACCTTGAACGTGTCCCAGTTGCGTGCCGACTGCGGCGACCACGCCAGCTCGGCCAGCGCCGGCAGCCGCGGGAACGCCATGAACTCGATATCGGCCAGCTTGGTGATCGTCTCGGTCCACAGTGGAGCCTCGACGCCGAGGATCGCGCTGGCCGGCACGCCGGAGAGGTAGGCGCCCGGGTCCCAGTTGTAGGCGGTCTGCACCTCGATCAGGCCGGCCCACGTCTGACCGAGCGGGGTCGAGTTGGTGTACTTCATGTCGAGGTACGCCTTGTTCGCCGGCGACAGCAGGATCTTGTCGCCCTTGCTCACCGCCGCGCTCAGGTCGGCGTCCGACGTGGACGTTCCCCAGTATTGCGCGACGCGGTTGGCCGTGTGGTCGGCCTGCCCGATCTGGTGCCAGCCGATGACGGTCTTGCCGGCCGCGCCGACGAAGGGCTGCACGCGGTTCATGAATGTGGTGTAGTCCGCCGCCGGCGTGCTCGCCGCCTCGTCGCCGCCGACGTGCAGATACGGCCCGGGGGTGATGGCGGCGAGCTCGTTGAGCACCTGCTGCACGAACGTGTAGGTGACCTCCTTGCTCACGCACAGCGAGCTGAAGCCGACGTCCGTGCCGGTGTACAGGGGCGGGGCCGTGTTGTTGCAGTTGAGCTGCGCGTAGGAGGCGAGCGCGGCGTTGACGTGGCCGGGCATGTCGATCTCGGGCACGATGGTGATCTGCCGCGACGCCGCGTAGGTGACCAGGTCGGAGTATTGCGCCTTGGTGTAGTAGCCGCCCGCGCCGCCGCCCACCTGGGTGCTGCCGCCCACGGTCGCCAGCTGCGGCCACGCGTCGATCACGATGCGCCAGCCCTGGTCGTCGGAGAGGTGCAGGTGCAAGATATTGATTTTGTACTGTGCGATCTCGTCGATGTACCGCTTCACCACGTCGGGGGCGAAGAAGTGCCGCGACACGTCGAGCATCGCGCCGCGGTAGGCGTAGCGCGGGTAGTCGACGATCCGGCCGCCGGTGACCGTCCACGGTCCGCTCTGGACGGTCCGCGCCTCGACCGTCGCCGGCAGCAGCTGGCGCAGCGTCTGCACGCCGTGGAACAGTCCGGCCGCGGTCTGCGCGCGGAGCGTGACGGCGGCGGCGGTCACGTCGAGCTGGTAGCCCTCGGCGCCCACGCTCGGGTCGGCGCCGGACAGCAGCAGCGCGATGCCGCTCGTCGGCGTGCCGGTCGTGGTGGAGACCGGCAGCGCGTAGCCGGTCGACGGGCGGAGGATACCGGCGAGGTAGTTGCCGGCGTCGGCGGCGCCGGCCGCGGTCTGGATCGCGGCGTTCGACGGCAGCGTGTAGGTCACGCCGGCCGCGGGCTGCGCCGACACCGGCGCGGGCACGACGTCGGAAAGGCTCACCGCGGCGCTGGCCGGAGAGCCCACCAGCAGCCAGGCGGCGCCGGCGGCGGTCGCGACGGCCACGGCGGAGGCGAGCAGCAGGTTGCGCGGGGAACGGTACACGGCATCCTCCAGCGAAACTGTTAAGTTTCCTGCTAGTTTGACGGCACGCTATGTCCCGCGCGGGAAACTGTCAAGGGAGTCACCCCCTCCCGCAGTTCGGTGGCCGGCACTCCGGGCCAGGGTGCGGCGGCATGGTGACGTAAGAGCCGTCCTGGGTCAGCGGCCTTCGGCACCGAGCGCGCGCAGGAAGCTGCGGTTGTCGTACTGGGCCCATTCCTCGACCACACGGCCTTGGCCGTCGAGGCGGACAATGTTGATGACGTCCCATCTGACGTGGCGGCCGTTCGGAGGAAGCGGCCCCACCGGTGATGCGGTGAATTCGTGGGCGAAGGTGCCCCCGAAATGAGTTTGATATGCCATGTAGTCGCCGTCGGCCAGCATGATGCCGCGGGTGAGCGTCAGGTTGTCGAAGGCAGCGCGTAGCGTGGCGAAGTAGGCGACCAGCCCAGCGTGGTCGGATTCGTTGCCGTCCGGGCCGTGAAAACGGAAGTTTTCGATGTCGACGACATCCGCGAAGGCTTCCGCGTCCGCGCCCGAGACCGCCAGCTCGCCGATGCGTACTGCGCAGGCCACGCGCTCGTCTCGTGTCACGGTCATCGTTCATCCCTTTCGGCCAGCTCGTTGAGGTCCTCGACCACGATCGCCGGCAGGGTGAGGGCGGCAGCCGCGATGTTGTCGTACAGGTGGGTGACCGAGGACGTGCCGGGGATCAGCAGCACGTTCGGCGAGCGTTGCAGCAGCCAGGCCAGGGCGACGGCGTGCGGTGCGGTGTCCAGCGACGTCGCGATCGTGTCGAGTGTGGCCGACTGGAGCTTGGTGAAACCGCCGAGCGGGAAGTAGGGCACGAACGCGATGTTCTGCCGGGCGGTGTAGTCGATCAGCGCGTCGTCCTGGCGGTGGGCGATGTTGTAACGGTTCTGCACGCACACGATCGGTGCGACGGCCTGAGCCTCGATGACCTGGTCGTCGGTGACATTGCTCAGGCCCAGATGCCGGATCAGGCCCTGCTGCCGCATCTCGGCCAGCACCTCGAACGTCTCGGCGATCGGGCCCGGCGCCGGCGCGATCAGGCCACCCATGCGCAGGTTGACCACGTCGAGGGCGTCCACGCCAAGGCGCCGGAGGTTGTCGTGCACCTGCCGGCGCAAGGCGTCCGGTTCGCGGTCCTCGGGCCAGCCGCCCTGGCTGTCGCGTTTGTTGCCGACCTTGGTGACCAGCAGCAGGTCCTGCGGGTACGGGTGCAGGGCCTCACGGATCAGGTCGTTGACCACATGCGGTCCGTAGAAGTCGGCCGTGTCGATGTGCCGGATACCCAGCTCGACCGCGGTCCGCAATACCCGGATCGCTTCCTTGTGATCCTTCGGCGGCCCCAGTACACCGGGGCCCGCCAGTTGCATCGCACCGTATCCGATGCGGGGGAATTCGAGCCCGGCCGCGGTGTAGGTGCCGCCGGGCAGGTTGGTTGTCGTCATGCGTCGCCTTTGGTTCGGTGGACGGCGGGAATCGAAGTGTCAGGTCTGGACCAGCAGGACCGCGCCGCGCACGCCGCGCCGCTCGGCCAGCCGATGTGCCTCGGCGGCCTGATCCAGCGGTAGCCGGTGCGCGATGCGGGTGGTCAGCCCGGCGTGCAGCAGCCGGGACAGGGCCGGCGCGTCGGGCTGTGCCCACAGGGTGTGTATCTCGATGCCGCGCTCGCCGGCCGGCGCAAACGGTTCGACCAGGGCGTGGTAGCGGCCGTTGTCGTGAATCGCCGCGAGCACGGGAGCGCCGAGCATGGCCGCATCAAGGACGGCGTCGACGCCGCCGGGCAGGATGTCGCGGACCGCGGCGACGACGTCGGCGTCGCGCTGGATCACCGTGTGGTCGGCGAGGAACGCTTCATCGCCGTGGGAGGCCTGGGCGAGCACCGTGGCGCCGCGGCGGGCGGCCAGCTGAGCGGCGAGGCTGCCGACCGCACCACTGGCCCCCGTCACCAGCAGCGTGTCACCGGCGGTGATCTTGAGGTTGTCGAGGGCTTGCACGGCGGTCAGGCCGTTCATCGGCAGGGTCGACGCCTCCGGGGTGGGCAGAGCGTCCGGGATGGCGGCGAACCAGGCCGGGTCGGCGAGAACGATGTCGGCGTAGCTGCCTTGGCTTCCACCGATGGTGATCCACGGCAGGAAACCCGCCACGCGCGTGCCGGCCCGCAGCGTGCCGGAGTCGTCCAGCAGGACGCCCGCGAAGTCCCAGCCCGGGACCGTGGGCAGCGTCAGCCAGGGCATCATGGGAGCCATCTGGCCGCTGCGGGTGGCGACCTCCACGGGGTGGACCGGGCGGGCCCGCACCGACACCCGCACCAGGTCACCGGTCGGGACCGGGTCCGGGCGGGTGGCGGGGACCAGGACCTCCGGCCCGCCGTACGCCTGCATCTCGATGGCCCTCACGCGGACACCACCTTGAGCAGCTCGGCGGCGATCGCCGCGGACGAGGGCGGGTTCTGACCGGTGATCAGCGTGCCGTCGACGACCTCAACGGTGCGCCCGGCTTCGACCAACGCCTGATAGGGGACGGCGAACTCCTTCGCCCAGAAGCCGGTCGGGTGCCGCGTGCCGTCGTTGAGCGTCCAGTGGTCGGCGGCACTCATCACGAACAAGATCTTGGCCATCGTCTGCTCCTCCGAGGTTTACCTGCTTGCGGCGGCAACCGTAGGTCCGGTGGCGATCGGCTTGCCAATAGAATGTTCGGTATGGCCAATCGCTTTTCCGATGCCAGGCTGGACCAGCTCCGGACGTTCCTCGCCGTTTACCGAGCCGGTTCCATGACCGCGGGGGCGCGCGATGTCGGCTTGTCGCAGTCGACGGTCACCAGCCAGATCCAGGCGCTGGAGCAGCAGTCCGGACGCCAGCTGTTTCAACGGGTGCCGCGCGGTGTGCACCCGACCGCGGTCGCCGACGACCTGGCGGCCCGCGTCGCGGGTCCGCTCGATGCCCTCGCGCAGGCGCTCACCCCGTCGTCGGCCCCGCAGCTGCCACCCGAGCCGGTCCATCTGGCCGGGCCCGCCGAACTGCTCGCCCTTCGGGTCATGCCCGCCCTGGCCCCGCTGGTGAGCCGGGGCATCCGTCTGCGTGTCACCGCCGGCCTCGCCGACGACCTGCTCGAGGGCCTGCAGCTGGGCCGGTTCGACCTGCTGATCTCCCCCGTGCGCCCGCGCGGCCGCACCCTGCTCGCCACACCGCTGGCCGACGAAGAGTTCGTGCTGGTCGCAGCCGGCCCGCTGGACCCCGAGCAAGCGCCATTGATCGCGTACGCGGAGGACGTACCGATCGTCCGCCGGTACTGGCGCCACGTCTTCGGCCGCCGCCTTACCACCAGCCCGGCAGTCGTGATCCCCGACCTGCGCGGCGTATTGGCAGCCGTGACCGCAGGCGCGGGCTGGTCGGTGCTACCGCGCTACCTGTGCGCCGCGGAACTGGCCTCCGGCGCCCTCCGGCTGCTCAACGATCCCGAGGACCCACCCATCAACACCGGCTTCCTGGTCCGGCGATCGACGGCCGGCACCAACGCCCACGTACACCTGGTCCATGACACGCTGCTCGGCGAAGGGCGCACGTGGTGAAACGTCGGGCTGGCCACTGACCGCGGCCCGGGATCGACCGTATTGCACTCGGCTGTACGGCGGATAGTCGCAACTGGCAACAAACTCCTATTTTTCTCTTCATCGATGGCTGGAGCTTGAAGCGCTTCGCCATGGCAATGAGTTCGCCCACCACGGCGGGCTCGTCCCGAGAAACAGCTAGGAGCTGCTCGATGCAGTCTGGTCTGCCGGACAACAACCCCGAGCCGGGCGAACTCCGGCCATCCCCTCGCATCCCCCGTGCACGGCGTTCCGCCCGGGTCCGTGTGGCGCGGCTGGGCGCGGTCGCCCTCGCGGCGCTGCTCGCGCTGCCGGTCGCGATGCTTCCGCAGCCGGCGTCCGCGGCACCGGACAAGGGCAAGAACCCCTGGCAGCGGGTGCCGGGTACGCCTCCCGCGAGCTCCAACCACGGCCACAGGCCGGACCTGAATGCGAAGCGCCTCGCGGCGTTCACCCTCGATCGGGTGGGCCTGAAGTCCAATCTGGACGCCGCGCCCCGCGAACAGCGTCAGGCCCTTCGTCAGTCGGCACTCGTGGTGTCCCTGCCGGCGCCGGGCGGCGACTTCCAGCGGTTCGAGTTGGTCGACTCGCCGATCATGGAGCCCGGTCTCGCGGCCAAGCATCCGGAGATCAGGACGTACACCGGCCGCGGCCTCGACGACCCCACGGCGACCATCCGGGCCGACCTGACCCCGCTGGGCTTCCACGCCTCCGTGCGCTCGACCGGCGGCGCCTGGTACATCGACCCCTACTACCACGCTGACGACAGCCTGTACGCCAGCTACTTCGGGCGCGACCTGACCAACGAGCGTCCCGGCTTCGCCGAGCAGGAGGACGTCGAGGCGACGATCGACGCGGCGGTGACCGACGTCCCGGCCGGCCCGCAGGTGACGCTGCGCACGTATCGGCTCGCGCTGGTCACCGACCCGTCGTACGCCGCCTTCTTCGGCGCCGACAACGTCACGGCGGCCAAGGTGACCCTGATCAACCGGGTCACGCAGGTGTACGAGGACGAGACCGCGATCCGGCTGGTCCTGGTCAACGGCACCGACAAGATCAACCTGAACACGTCCGCCCTGGCGACCGAGCCCAACGGGCCGTGCGGCGCGGCCGCGTGCTTCACCACGGCGCAGCTCGCGTCGTGCGGCAGCGGCACGCTGAGCCGCAACCGGGTCGTGCTGGGCCAGCTCATCGGCGCGAGCAACTACGACATCGGGCACATCGGCCTCGGCGTCAACGGCGGCGGCGTCGCGAGCCTCGGCGTCGTCGGCGGCAACTCCAAGGCGCAGGGCTGCACGGGCCTGCCGCAGCCGGTCGGCGACTACTACGCCGTCGACTACGTGGCCCACGAGATGGGCCACCAGTTCGGTGGCAACCACACGTTCAACGGGACGCAGTACAACTGCTCGGGCGGCAACCGCAGCGCGGCCAACTCCTACGAGCCGGGCAGCGGGTCGTCCATCATGGCCTACGCCGGCATCTGCCAGCAGGACAACCTGCAGCCGCACAGCGACCCGTACTGGTCGCAGCGCAGCTACACGGAGATCACGACGTACACCTCGTCGATCCGGCCGGCGATCAACGCCGTGCAGACCGTGTCGTTCTACGACTTCGACACCGACGGCGACTCGTTCACGCTGCGGTACAACGACGGCGACTCGGCGCCGATCGTCCGCGGCACCAACTACACGACCGCGGGCATCAAGGCCGCGATCGAGGCAGCCCCCGGCTGGCCCGCCGGCGCGACGGTGACCGTGGCCGCGTTCGGCGGCAGCGGAGCGCTCAACGACCAGGGCTTCCAGGTCACCTTCGGCGGCACCCTGGCGGCGACCCGGGTTGGCCCGCTCGCGCTCACCGGCCCGTCCGGCGTCTCCGGATTCGTCGGTGAGACCGCCAAGGGCGGCCCGATCGACAACGGCGGCAACATCGCCGAGCCGACCGCCAACCACGCGCCGGTCGTGACGCTGCCGGCCGCGTCCTACACCATCCCTGTCCGCACCCCGTTCACCCTGACCGGCGGCGCGACGGACTCCGACGGCGACACCGTCACCTACATGTGGGAGCAGAACGACCGCGGCGCGGCCGCCGGCACGGCGCTGGTCAGCAACACCAAGACGGCCGGCCCGCTGTTCCGGCAGTTCGGGGTGGCGGCGTACGTCAGCCCGAGCGACACCCAGCAGTACAACTCGCCGGGCGAGAACGCCGTGACCACTGATCCGAGCCGGACGTTCCCGGACCCGGCGCAGATCGCGGCCGGCAACACCAACGCCGCAACCGGCACCTGCCCGGCGGCACCGCCGGCACCGACGACCGGCGGCGCGACGAACGTCCCGGCCGACCTCGTCGACTGCTACTCGGAGTTCCTGCCCACGTCGGACTGGGTCGGCTTCACCGGCGACCGGACCATGCACTTCCGGCTCACCGCCCGCGACGGGCACCCGGGCGGCGGCGGCATCGGCAGCGCGGACGTCGCGCTGGCGCTGGCTCCGGCGGCCGGACCGTTCCTGGTCACGTCGCAGGCCACCACCGGTACCGTCGAGGGCGGCTCGCAGCAGACCGTGACCTGGGACGTCGCCGGCACGGACGCCGCACCGGTCAACGCCACCGGCGTGCGGATCTCGCTGTCCGTCGACGGCGGGCAGCACTTCACCCAGGTGCTGGCCGACGACGTGCCCAACACCGGCAGTGCCACCGTGACGCTGCCCAACGTCGCCACCACGAAGGGCCGCATCAAGGTCGAGGCTGTCGGCAACGTGTTCTTCGACCTCAACGACGCCGACATCACGATCCACGCCGCGCCGGCGTTGACCACCGACGCCCCGTCGGGCCCGGTCAGCGTCGACTACACCGACGCGCTCTCCCCGACGGTGACCACGACGGCGACCGACGAGGACACCGCGGGCGACCAGCTCACCGCGGCGGCGACCGGCCTGCCGGCCGGCCTGTCCCTCGCGGTGGCGTCGACCTCGACCGGCGACACGCTGCCCGGCCGGCGGACGTGGACCGTCATCGGGGCCACGACCGCGGTGCCGGGTGACTATCCGGTCGCCGTCACCGTGACCGACGGTACCGGCATCAGCCGCACCACCTCGTTCACCGTCCAGGTGATCGCGGAGGGCGCCGACGGCGTCTACACCGGGGACACACTGGTGTTCAAGTCGCCGCGCGAGCGCGGGGCACCGACCTTGCTGCGCGCGACGGTGCGCGACGGCTCGGCGCTGCCCGGGTCGACCGACCGAACCGGCGGCGACATCCGCCAGGCCACGGTGACGTTCCAGGAGGGCGGCACGACCCTGTGCACCGCCACGGTGGGGCTGCTCGGCACGGCCACGACGGAGGCGTCGGCGAGTTGCACCGCGAACCTGCCGAACGGCGAACACGCCATCACGGCCGTCATCCGGGGCTCCTACACGGGCACGGCCACGACCAAGGTGACCGTCAGCGCCGACCACGACCGGTCCATCACCGGCAACGGCTCGCTGCGCCCGACCCGCACGGCCGGCCGCTACGCGACGACGCCGAAGTCCTCGGTGGACTTCTCGCTGGACGCGAAGCTCAACCACGCCGGCGCCCGGACCGGGAGCGCGACGGTGAAGTTCAACTCCGGCGGCCACCGGTACGAACTCCGCACGACCTCGCTCGACGCCGTCGGCGTGAGCGCCCGCGGCACGGCGGACGCCCGCTACACCGCGACGCTGGTCGACGTCACCAACGCGAGGCGGCCGGTCACCGTCGGCACCGGCCTGGTCCTGCAGGTCACGGCCACCGACCGCGGCGGCCCGCACGCGTCCGACTCCGTGGGGATCACCCTGTGGAGCGGCGGGACCCTGCTCCTCTCGTCGGACTGGACCGGCGCCAGCACCGGTGAGATCAGGCTCGCCGACGGCAACGTGACCGCACACACCTGATCGGCCCGAGGCTCCTCCCACCCGGGGAGGAGCCTCACCCGGCCGGATCGCGCAGCGGCAGGCCGGGCGAAGCGTCGAATCAGGGCGTCCGGCCGGTCCAGACGCTTGACGCGTGCCGATATGGGCATATGATGGCGGCCATGGCACGAGCAGCGACGACGTCGGACGTCTTCAACGCGATCGCCGAGCCGCAGCGCCGGGAGATCCTGACGCTGCTGCGGGCCGGTGAGCGGCCGGTGACCGACCTGGCCCAGGAGCTGGGGATGACCCAGCCGCGGGCGTCCAAACACCTGCGGGTGCTCCGGGAGGTCGGGCTGGTGCGGGACCGCAAGGCGGGCAAGCAGCGCCTCTACGGCCTTGACGCCCGCGGGCTGCGGCCGGTCCACGAGTGGACCGGCGGATTCGAGCGGTTCTGGAACGAGAGCTTCGACCGGCTGGACGCATACGTGCGGGACCTGAAGCAGGCAAGGCAGGAGGAGTAGCCGATGAGCGCGACGGGACGAGGAGCGCCGGCGCGGTCCGCGGCGGCCGACCGGGAGATCGTGCTCTCCCGGGTCATCGACGCCCCGCGGGAGCTGGTGTTCGAGGCGTTCACCGAGGTGCGGCATCTGTCGCGATGGTGGGGGCCGGAGGGGTTCACCACCACCACGCGGTCCTTCGAGTTCCACGTCGGCGGAGTCTGGGACTTCGTGATGCACGGACCGGACGGGACGGACTACCAGGAGTGGATCGCCTGGACCGAGATCGCCCCGCCGGAGCGGATCGCGCTGCTCCACGGTGAGTTCCGCGGCGACCCGAACGCCTTCGAGTCGGTCCTCACGTTCGCGCCGGACGGGGCGGCGACCCGGATCGAGATGCGCACGGTGTTCCCCACCAAGGAACTGCGCGACGAGGCGATCGAGAAGTACCACGCGATCGAGGGCGGCCAGCAGACCCTGAGCAACCTGGCTGCCTACGTGGCCGAGATCGTTCGGAAGGGAGTCGAGGGCTGATGGCCGGGAAGGTCTTCTTCAGCGTGTCGATGTCGCTGGACGGCTTCATCGCGCCCGAGGCCATCGAGGACTTGATGGGGCAGCAGTGGATGGAACTGCAGGCGTGGATGTTCCCGCTGCGGTTCGTGCGGGAGAGCCTGAAGTTCGGCGAGGGCGGCGAGGAAGGGCGCGACAACGACATCGCGCGGGAGACGTTCGAGCGCACCGGCGCGAGCGTGATGGGCAAGCGCATGTTCGACGCCGGCGAGCACGCGTGGCCGGAGGAGGCGCCGTTCCACACGCCGGTTTTCGTCGTGACGCACGAGAAGCGTGACCCCTGGGAGCGGCCGGGCGGGACCACCTTCCACTTCGTCAACGACGGCATCGAGGCCGCGCTCGACCAGGCCCGCGAGGCCGCCGGCGACCGCGACGTCCGCATCGCCGGCGGCGGCGAGACGATCCTGCAGTACGTGAACGCCGGCCTGATCGACGAGTTCACGATCGCGCTCTCGCCGGTGCTGTTCGGCTCCGGGATCCGCCTGTTCGATGGCGTGGACGCGGCCCGCGTGGCCCTGGATCTGGTCCGCGCGGAACCCTCCCCGAGAGTGACGCACCTGACCTACGCCGTCCGGGAGCGGTAACCGTCTCGACCCCAGCACTCCCCCGCCGAGGTCAACCTCCGATCCGCGCGGCCGGGCCGGCGACCAGAAGTCTCCGTGATCATGACGCTCGCGGTGGCCGCACCACGGGTTTGCCATGATCCCGGAACCTTTCGGTACACGGGGGTACGTCAGCACTCCGTGATCATGAAAAACCGTTGGTGTCGATGCCGGGTTGCGCATGATCACGGAGACTTCCGGTCCCTGCGCCGTGCAGCGCAACGTGACGCAGGCCCGGCTCGGCACACTCGTTGCCTCCCTGATCGGCAGACCTGGCTGAGCCCGGGGGGCCTACGCGGCGTTGCGTTTGGCTACCGATTCGGCGGTGATGCGCAGGATCTGGGGCAGGTCGTGCTTGTCCAGGATGACCTCGACGATGCGCAGGCGGCCCTCGTGTGCCGGGAGGGCGGCGAGGGCCCGGTCGAGTTCGCCGACCGTGCGGGCGCGGGACACGTGCGCGTCGGCGCCCAGAGCGGCCGGGAGGACGGTCCAGTCCCAGTTCACGATGTCGTTGTACGCGGCGTTCCAGCCGTTGATCGCGCGTTCCAGCGTGTAACCGTCGTTGTTCACGATGAAGACGATCGGGTCCAGGCCCTCGCGGGCGATCACGCCGAGCTCCTGCACCACCAGTTGGACCGCGCCGTCGCCGATGAGCAGGATGGAGCGGCGGCGGGGTGAGGAGGCGAGCTGGGCGCCGGCGAGGGCGGGCAGGGCGTGGCCGATGGACGCCCAGCCGTGCTGGCCGATCACCTCGACGTCGGCCGGCAGGCGCCAGCTGAGCAGGCCGTAGAAGGCGGTGCCCTGGTCGGCGGCGATGACGTCGCCTGGGCGCACGAACCGGCCGACCCGTTGCCAGAGCAGGTCCTGGCGCAGCGGCGTGTCCGGGTCGACCGGCTCGACCGGCGGCTGGACGGGCGCCGGGACCCGGGCCGGCGGCAGCGCGCCGACCAGGCCGCCGAGCTCGTCCAGTGCCCGGTGCATGGACAGCGGGCCGATGCGGGCCGCGCCCGCGGTGGCGTGGAACGGCTGGATGCCGATCAGCTTGGCGGGGTCGATCCGGGTGGTGAAGATGCCGCTGTTGAGGTCGGTCTCGAGCAGGCCGACCCCGATGATCACGTCGGCGTCCTCGACCAGGGTGCGGACCTCCGGCTCGGAGATGGCGCCCTGGTACAGCCCGGCGAACGTCTCCAGGGTCTCGTCCACCGCGCCCTTGCCGCTGGTGGTCACCGCGACCGGCAGGCGTCCCTTGCGCACGAGCGCGTCGAGCCGGTCGCCCGCCCAGTGCCGGCGGGTGAGGGAGTCGACCAGGACGGTGACCGTCGTCGCGCCGCGGAGCATGCGCGCGGCGTTCTCGGTGAACGCGTGGACCGCCGCGCCGTCGTCGGTGGCCGGGACGAGCCCGGGCGCGGACGCCGCGCAGGGCCACCCCACCAGGTCCGCGGGGAGTGCTAGGTAGCCGGGCTTCTTCGCGTTCAGCACGGCGCCGAGCACCCGGTCGATCTGGTCGGCCGCGCCGTCGGCGGTCAGGCTCACCGCCGCGCAGGTGATCTCGCGCGCGGCGCGCAGGAAGTGCTCGAAGTCGCCGTCGAGCAGGCTGTGATGCACCGGCAGGCCGCGGCGCTGCACCGCGGTGGCCGGCGCGCCGACGACGTGCAGCACGGGCACGTTCTCCACGTAGGCGCCGGCGATCCCGTTCATCGCCGACAGTTCGCCGACCCCGTACGTGGTGAGCAGCATCGCCAGCCCGTTGAGCCGTGCGTAGCCGTCGGCCATGTACGACGCGTTGAGCTCGTTGGCGTTGCCGACCCAGGTCAGGTCCGGGTGCGCCTCGATCTGGTCCAGGAACGCGAGGTTGTAGTCGCCGGGCACCCCGAAGACGTGCCGCACGCCGGTGGCGGCGACGCGGTCGAGCAGGTACCGGCCGATCGTGGACTCGTGCGACATGCGGCTCCCCTGGGGTGCGGACACTACGGTCGTTCGCCGGGATAATAGTCGTCGATCGATCTCATTCCAATCACGCCGAAGGTCGGCGCTGGTCAGGCCGCATTCCGGCGTGAATCAACAACCTTCACTTGACCGCCGGGCGAGTCGGCTGCGAGACTTCCGTTCGGTACCTAACGTTGTCCAACGGCGGGCCGATCGCCGTGTGAAATCTTTTCACACCGAGTTGCCCCACGCCTAAATTGGGACGGTAGACTGCATTGAGTGGCTCGAAGAGTGGTCTTCCGGACATTCTCGACAATGTCCGGCGAGTAACATCCATCCAGCCCGAAGAATTCATCGAGAATCACCTGCTCAGCCAGCAACCGGTCATTATCACCGATACGCAGGCCGGCGCCGAGATCTCCGCCGTCACCACGCAGGAAGCCGTGGTGAAAGCCTTCGGTGACGTCGTCATCCAGGTCCAGCGCAACTACACCTCGCCGCTGTCGAGGAATGCCGCTGAGGCGCGCCGGCAGGGCCTGAGCCAGAAGGTCCGCAATCGCATCGAGGAGATGCGCCTGGAGGAGTATCTGGCCCATGTCGACGCCGATCCGCAGACCGACCTGCTGTGCGTGGAGTACCGCACGCCGGAGCGGATTCACGACGCCCTGCGGGTGCCGGACGTGTGCGCGCTGCCCGGCGCGGCGGAGGACCTGGTCAGCTTCACCTTCGTCGCCAACCGGGGCAACTACGCGCACCTGCACTTCGACGGCGACTTCCGGGAGGTGCTGCTCTACCAGGTCTTCGGCCGCAAGCGGGTGGTCATGGTCCCGCTCGCCGCGCAGGAGAAGATCTCGCCGTCGATGAACTTCAGCAAGGTGCTGCTGCAGAACATGGCGGCGGAGGAGAAGCTCGACCTGCTGCGGTACCTCGGCGCCTACGACTGCGTCATCTCGCCCGGCGAAGCGGTGTATTTCCCGGCCTCGATCTGGCATTACGTGGAGTACCTCGACACCGGCATGTCGGTGAACTTCCGCTTCGGTCGCGACGATTTCGCGCGGAAGGTGGTCGACGCCAACCGGGTGCCGTTCTATCCGGAGCTGCACCAGTTGTTGTCGCTGTTGAAAGAGGTTCCCGAGACGCCCGAGCGGGCCGGGCTGCAGGACAAGATCTGGACCGAGATCAGCTCTACACTCAGGCAGGAGCACACCGACAGCCGCGCCCGCCACCGGGCCACCCAGGAAATGTACCGGCGGCTCGTCGCCGACCTGTTGGCGCCCGGGGAACTGCCCCGGCAGGTGGCCACCGACTGCCCGGTCGCCGAGCAGATGGCGGTCGAGCGGCACGATGCGCCGAGCAAGCGGTGGCGCGAGGAACTCATGCTCGGCGACCCGCTGTAAAGGATCCCCATTTCGGGCTCGTTAATTCGTTGTATCGCTTCCTTCCGTGGATCATATTTCCATTTCGGAGAGGTGCATGCACAACGATCGGGAAGATATCTGGTTCACCTGGAACACCCCGCGGGACAACGCCGTGCCGCCGGGGATCTTCTTCGACGAAACCCTGCGGGACGGCCTGCAGGCGGCGAACATCCCGATTCCCACGCTGGAGCAGAAACTGCGGATCGTCGACCACATGGCCCGGTGCGGCATCCGCTGCGCGGACCTCGGCTTTCCCGGCTCCAGCCCGCAGGCCCGGCAGGAGTGCACCGAGCTGGCCCGGCACATCGCCGCCTGCGGCTATCCGATCGTGCCGGGCTACGCCGGACGCACCCACCCGGCCGACATCGAGGCGATCCGCGCGGTCGCGCAGGACGCCGGCAGCTCCGTCGACGCCTACCTGTTCATCGGCGTCAGCCCCATCCGGCAGTACGTCGAGGACTGGAGCCTGCCCGCGATCCTCGGCAACATCCGCGACTCGGCCGCGGCCTGCGAGCGCGACGGCCTCGAGTTCGTGCTCGTGCTGGAGGACACCGTGCGGTGCACCCCGGACGTGCTGCGGCAGGTCTACGACACCGCGATCGATGTCGGGGTGCGCCGGGTGACGCTGTGCGACACGGTCGGCGCGGCCACACCCGAGGGCACTCGGTCGCTGATCCTGTGGTCCGCGGAGTACTTCACCGATCGCGGCCACCCGGTCGGGCTGGAGTGGCACGGGCACAACGACCGGGGGCTCGCCCTGGCCAACTCGCTGACCGCGCTGGAGGCGGGCTGCGTGCGGGTGCACGGCACGATCCTCGGCGTCGGCGAGCGGGCCGGCAACACCTCGCTCGACCAGCTGCTGCTCAACAGCCACCTGTTCGCGCACGAGCGGCACGACCTGCTGGCGCTGCGGGAGTACTGCGAATATGCCGCGACCGTGCTGGAGATCGACGTGCCGGAGAACTACCCGGCGATGGGCCGCGACGTGTTCAAGACCAGCGCCGGCGTGCACGCGACGGCCATCCTCAAGGCGCACGAGAAGGGCGACGTCGCGGTCAAGGACTCGGTCTACTCCGGAGTGCCGGCGAGCCTGCTCGGCCGGCAGCAGGAGGTGCTCATCGACTCGTCGTCCGGCGCGAACAACGTGCGCTACTGGCTGACCGCCAACGGCTTCGCGCAGGACGACAAGGTGATCAGGAAGGTGCTGGAGACGGCCAAGGCCGACCGCAACCCGTTGGACGACGAGCGGATCAGGAGCATCATTGCCACCGTCAACTGAGCACGCGATGTCAGCCCAGACGGTCAGCCTGACCGGCGGCGTGCTGGTCGTCACCGAGGACCCGGACCTGGTCGCCGCCCAGCTCGCCGGCGCGTGCGACGTCCCGCCGCGGCAGCTGATCCGGGAACCGTTGCGCGACAACATCTCGACCGACGAGATCATCCCGGGCTGGTGCTGCTACTGGTACGACGAGAAACTCGGCGACTACGCCTACCTCGGGCTGCGCGACCGCCGCTTCGCCGAGGGCGACGTGCGCAAGTTCGCACCACAGGTGATCGTCAGCGGCGCGGCCAAGGGCTGCGGGTCCTCGCGCGAGCACGCCGTCTACGCCGAGCGGTACGCCGGCGTCGAAATCGTCTTCGCCCGGTCGTTCGAGAAGATCTACGAGCAGAACTGCCGCAACGTCGGCATCATCACGTGCGACGACTTCGACGTCCTGGAGGCGCTGCTGGCCGGCGAGCGGCTGCCGCTGACCGCGTTCGTGCGCCGGGCCAACGGGCTGGAGCGCGCCATCATCGACGCGGGCGGACTGTTCGCCTACAACCGCCGCCGCGGCGAGGCCGCCACGCCGGCGGTACCGGCCGAATGGGCCGGCCCCCGGCCGCTCAACCGCGTGGAGAAGATCGTCCAAAAGCGACTGTCGGCGCGCAACCCGCTGCCGGACGGCGCCACGGTCCACATCGGAGAGTCGTACTTCATCGAGACCGACGTGCGGTTCTCGCACGAGTACGTGACCGCGATGGCGGCCGGCATGTTCGCGCACCAGTTCGGCGACGGCGCGGTCCTGGCCGACGCGGGCAGCTGCTACTTCTTCCAGGACCACCTCTCGCTCGCACCGGCCGTGCTCGGCCGCCGGGCCGACGGACCGCAGCTCGTGCAGCGCATCGAGGGACTCAACCGCAGGCAGCGCGAGTTCGCGCAGCTGGCCGGCGGGGTCTTCGTCGGCCCGCAGGAGGCGATCTGCCACAACTACATGGTCGAGCGGGTCGCCCGCCCCGGCCAGGTCGTCATCGGCACCGACAGCCACACCTGCACGGCCGGCGCGGTGGGCGCGTTCGCGTTCGGCGTCGGCGCCACGGACATCGCCAACGCCTGGTACAACCGCGAGATCCTGGTCAAGGTGCCGGAGGTGATCCGGATCGACCTGGCCGGCGCGCTGCGCCCCGGCGTGTGCGCCAAGGACCTCGTGCTCGGCCTGCTCGCCCACCCCGAGCTGCGCGACGGGCGCACCCTGGGCCGCGTGCTGCTCTACGGCGGCCCCGGCCTGTCCGGCCTCGACATGGACGAGCGCGCCACGCTCGCCAACATGGCGGTCGAGGCCGGCGCGATCACCGCGCTCGTCGAGCCCGACGAGCTGACGGCCCGGTTCCTGGCCGGACGGGCGCCGGCCGGCAGTACCCCCGAAGCGACAGACACGGCGTGCGACCCGGGCGCGACCTATCACGCCGTCGTCCACATCGATCTGTCCACCGTGGAGCCGATGGTGGCGCTGCCCGGCGACCCGCGCAACGCCATCCGGCTGGACGCGGTCACCGGCGAGGTGCGGGTCGACAAGGTATACGGCGGATCGTGCACCGGCGGCAAGGCGCACGACATGGACATGTACGCCAGCGTGTTCGCCCTGGCCCGCGAGCGCGGCGCCGCCGTCGCACCGGGCGTCGAGGCCTACATCCAGGTGGGCAGCGAGGCGATCATGCGCTACGCGCGGGAGCGCGGCTACGTCGAGCTGTTCGAGGCCGTCGGCGCGCGGCTGCTGCCGCCGTCGTGCGGCGCGTGCATCAACGCGGGTCCCGGTGCGTCGTACACCCCGGAAGAGATAACGGTGAGCGCGCAGAACCGGAACTTCCCCGGTCGCTCGGGGCCCGGGCAGGTGTATCTGGCCTCGCCCTACGTGGTCGCCGCGACCGCCATCGCCGGGCGGCTCTGCTCGGTCGAGGATATGTTCAATGTGGACGGTGCGCGATGAGGATCGCGGTGGTGCCCGGTGACGGGATCGGCGCCGAGGTGGTGCCCGCCGTGCTGCCCGCGCTCGACCTGCTCGGCCGCGCGTTCGGGCTCGACGTGCGGTACGACGTCTTCGGCTGGGGCGCCGACGAGTGGCTCGCCACCGGCACCGGCCTGCCCGACGGTGCGCTGGACACACTGCGCGACGAATACACGGCGGTCCTGCTCGGCGCGCTCGGCGATCCGCGGATCCCGGACATGGCCCACGGCAGGGCGATCCTGCTCGGCCTGCGCCGCGGGCTCGACCTGTACGTCAACTATCGGCCGATCCCGCTGCCCTCCGGCGACACGATCCAGCTGTTCCGGGAGAACACCGGGGGTCTCTACTCGGGCGTGGGCGGGACGGTCAGCCGGGGCACCGTGGCCCAGGTGGCGATCGACGAGTCCGTCTACACCCGGGACACCGTCGAACGGTTCACCCGCTACAGCCTCGCCCGGCTGCGTGAGCTCGGCTGCCGGCGGGCGGTGCTGGTGCACAAGGCCAACGCCGTGCCCAACACGGGCCGTCTCTGGCGCGAGGTGTACTACCGGGAGGCGGAACGGTTCGGCGACGTCGAGACGTCCGACGAGTACGTCGACTCGTTCTGCTACCACCTGGTCCGCGACCCGGCGCGCTACCAGGCCGTGCTGGCGCCCAACCTGTTCGGCGACATCATCAGCGACATCGGCGCGGCGCTCATGGGCGGGCTGGGACTCGCCGCCAGCGCCAGCGTCTGCCCGGAGACCGGGCAGGCGCTGTTCGAGCCGGTGCACGGCAGCGCGCCCGACATCGCCGAAAAGGGCATCGCCAACCCGTACGCGGCGGCCCGCTGCCTGGTCCTGCTGCTCGACCACGCCGGGCACGCCGAACCGGCGCGGCTGCTCGACCGGTGTCTGGACGAGGCGATGCGCACCGACGCGCGCACCCCCGACGTGGGCGGGCACGGCACGACGCACGGGTTCATGGCCGAGGTGACCAACCGGCTGGCGGCGGCCACCGGCGACGGAAGGAGCGCGGCGTGACCAGCAGCGTCGGCATCGTGCCACCACCGGCCCTGGCCCGGGCCGGGCAGGAGACCTCGTCGGTCGTCCGCGACTCACTGATCCTCGCCGCGACGCCCGGGATCCTCTCGTTCTCCGGCGGGTTCCCCGCGCCGGAACTGTTCGACGTCGAGGGCCTCCGCGCGTCGTACGACCACGTGCTGCGCACGGCCGGCCGGCGGGCCCTGCAGTACTCGGCCACCGAGGGCGACCCGGACCTGCGCGCGGCGATCGCCGCCCGGCTGGCGTCGCAGGGCTTCGCGGCCGATCCCGACCGGATCGTCATCACCACCGGCGCGCAGCAGGGCCTGTCGCTGCTCGCCGGCGAGCTGCTCGGCCCCGGCGACACGGTGCTGGTCGAGAACCCGACGTACGTCTCGGCGCTGCAGTCCTTCGCCGCGGTCCGCGCCCGCGCTGTCCCGGTCGCCACCGATGAGCAGGGCATCGTCGTCGAGGCGCTCGCCGACGCGATCCGCCGCGAGCGCCCGGCGGCGATCTACCTGGTGCCGAACTTCCAGAACCCGGCCGGGCACACCCTGCCCGCGGCCCGCCGCGCGGCCGTCGCCGAGCTCGCGGCCGCACACGGGCTGTGGATCGTGGAGGACGACCCGTACGCCGAGCTGCGCTTCGACGGCGCACCCCGCTTGCCGCGTATCAGCGGCTACCCGGCGGTGCACGACCGCTCGATCCTGGTCGGCAGCCTGTCCAAACTCCTGGCGCCGGGGATGCGGCTGGGCTGGCTGCACGCGCCCGCGCCGGTACACCGGGCCGTGGCGCTGGCCAAGCAGGCGGCCGACATGCACTCGTCCACGGTGGACCAGGCCGCGGCCGCGCACTACCTCGCGACCCACGACCTCGACGCCCACCTGACCACGGTCCGCCACGCCTACCGCGAACGCGCCGAGGCCATGCTCGCCGGCCTGGCCGCGGCCCTGCCCGAGGGCAGCCACTGGAGCCACCCGGCCGGCGGCATGTTCATCTGGGCACGCCTGCCCGACGGCCACGACACAGCGGCCCTCCTACCGAAAGCGGTCGCCGCCGGCGTGGCCTACGTCCCGGGTGCCCCCTTCTATGTGGGTACCCCCGATCCGGCGACGCTGCGCCTCTCGTTCATCACCAACCAGCCGTCCGCCATCCGCACGGGCATGGCCCGCCTGTCCACGCTCTTCTGAGCTGCCGCAGCGCGGGCAAGGAGCCGGCGTGGCTCTTCTGAGCTGCCGCAGCGCGGGCTGGAGCCGGCGTGCGGGAAGGTCAGGCGCTGCCGCTGGAGGCGTCGTCGCCGGCGACGGCGAGGACGCCGTCGAGCCCGGCCAGGGCGGCGGTCAGCGGCGCGATGTCCCGGCGGCCGGTCAGCGTGAGCAGGACGGTGACGACGGGTGGCTCCGCGGCGGGGCGGGGCTGTTCGACGTGGACCTCGGCGACGCTGAAGCCGCGGTCGGTACAGGCGGTGAGCGCGGCGCGGAGCACGCCGTGGCGGTCGAGGTAGGTCAGCCGGAGCCGCCACGGGGCGTACTTCGAGCGGGGCAGCCGGGCCGCGAGCGGGGTGAAGGCAAGGACGATGACCAGGTGTCCGGCGGTGGCGGCGACGGCGAGCTGCCACAGCCCGGCGCCGGCCGCCATGCCGACGGCGGCGACCAGCCAGATGATGGCGGCGGTGGTCAGGCCGCGGACCACGTCGCGGCGCACGAAGATCAGGCCACC
This sequence comes from Dactylosporangium sp. CA-092794, assembly GCF_050948465.1. NCBI lineage: Bacteria > Bacillati > Actinomycetota > Actinomycetes > Micromonosporales > Micromonosporaceae > Dactylosporangium > Dactylosporangium sp. CA-092794. Next base: position 8,356,359 of record NZ_CP192044.1, read on the forward strand.
GCCGATGAAGCCGATGCCGGAGACGATCTGGGCGGCGATGCGGGACGGGTCGAGCACGACATGGTCGCCGATGACGTCGGCGAACCCGTACTTCGACACCTGCATGATCAGCGCGGCGGCGAACCCGACCACGGTGTGCGTGCGCAGCCCCGCGCTCTTCTGCCGGATCTCCCGCTCACAGCCGATGATCGCGGACAGCAGCAGCGCCAGGCCGAGCTCGCCCAGCTGCGACCAGCCCTGCCCGTCACCGAATGCCATCGAGCCAGCCTAGCCCCAGACCAGGACGCCGGCATTCGGTCGGCGTGCGCACGGCTAGGCGCACGTCGCGGGCGGTGAGGTCGACCTCATACGAACCGAATCTGGTGGTGGGTGGCCAAACAAAAGGAAAGACTCTTTACAGTTAGCCAAATTTGCGATATGAAAAGAGCCCCCAATAGATCAGGGTCCATGTCCCGCCCACTCCCTCACCCAGGAGCATCACCATGGACAGATCACGATCGGCGCGCCTGCGCCGGGTGCTCGTCGCGGCCGCCTCCGCCGTCCTCGGCGCCTTCATCCTCATCCCGGGCACCGCGGCCGCCGCGGGCACCGGCGCGATCACCGGCTACGGCGGCAAATGCGTCGACGTCGCCGGCGCCAACACCGCGAACGGCACCCAGGTGCAGCTGTGGACGTGCAACGGCACCAGTGCACAGAACTGGACCGTGGGCACCGACGGCACCGTCCGCGCGCTCGGCAAGTGCCTGGACGTCTCCGGCGGCTCCACCGCCGACGGCGCGAAGGTCCAGCTCTGGGACTGCAACGGCACCGGCGCCCAGCAGTGGGTCGCCAACGCGGCCCGCGACATCGTCAACCCCCAGGCCAACAAGTGCCTCGACGCCACCGGCGTGAGCTCGGCCGACGGCACACCGCTGCAGATCTGGACCTGCGGCGGTGGCGCCAACCAGAAGTGGACGGTCCCGGGCGGCGGTGGCGGCGGTACGCCGAGCGGCTTCGTGGTCACCGAGGCCCAGTTCAACCAGATGTTCCCGAACCGGAACCCGTTCTACACCTACGCCGGACTGACCGACGCGATGAAGAAGTACCCCGCGTTCGCCACGACCGGCAGCGACACGGTCAAGCGCCAGGAGGCCGCGGCGTTCCTGGCCAACGTGGGCCACGAGACCGGCAATCTGGTGTACATCGACGAGATCAACACCGCCAACTGGCCGACCTACTGCGACTGGAGCCAGCCCTACGGCTGCCCGGCCGGCCAGTCGGCGTACCACGGCCGCGGCCCGATCCAGCTCAGCTGGAACTTCAACTACAAGGCGGCCGGCGACGCGCTCGGCGTCGACCTGTTGAACAACCCGGGCCTGGTGGGTACGAACTCGTCGATCTCCTGGCAGACCGGGCTGTGGTACTGGATGACCGGCACCGGCAACGCCGGCACGACCTCGCACAACGCGATGGTGAACGGGCAGGGCTTCGGCACCACCATCCGGGCGATCAACAGCATCGAGTGCAACGGCGGGAACACCCCCGCGGTGCAGAACCGGGTGAACCTCTACAACCAGTACGTCGGCATGCTGGGCGTGCCGGCGGGCGGCAATCTGACCTGCTGACGCCGACGGGCACTGTCGTCGACGGACCGGTCACGCCCGCGGCGCGACCGGTCCGTCGCATCTCCCCCGCCACAATGCATTCGCTTACAGGGCCGGAGTCGTCCAGATCGGGAACCAGCGGCCGAGGTCCGTCTCGATGGGAAGCTCGCCGCCGAGCTGGGCCCGGGTCTGCAGCTCGAGGTCGTTGTCGCGGGTGTCGGCCCCGGTGGGTGCGAACGGGTAGAACGTGCCGCGTTTGAACAGGTAGACCAGGCCGAGCCGGCGGTTGTCGGCGGCGCCGACGAAGCCGATGATCGTGCACAGCAGGCTGGGCCCGTAGCCGGCGTCGGCGAGGGTGCTGTTCACCGCGTGCAGGTCCGTGACCAGGCCGGCCAGGTCGCTGCTCTCGTGCCGGCTGGCGATCCACGTGTAGCGGTACTCGTCCTGGCTGACGGCCACATTGCCCACAGCGTCCGCGGTGAGCAGCGAGATCGAGTCGGTCTGGGCCTGCGCGGCGGCCGGGCCTTCGGCCGGTTTGAAGCAGACCGCGCCGACGCCGGTCGGGACCAGGTCCAGGGCCGCCTGCAGGGTGGTGGCCGCGGCCGGCACCCCGAACAGGGCGTCGAGGTCCGGCTGGACCGGTCTCGTGCGTCCCAGTAACGCGTCGAGGAACTTCATGCGCTCGGTGCCGCCTCTCCGAGTTCCGTCGAGATCTCGGCCAACCGGTCCAGCCGCTGCTGCAGGCTCGGATGCGTCGACAGCAGGGTCGACAGGCTCGGCCGCGGACCGGCAGCGGGGGTGAAGAAGAACGCGTTGAACGCCTGGGCGGCGCGCAGGTCGCGAGTAGGGATGCGGGCCATCTCGCCGGTCACCTTCGTCAGCGCCGAGGCCAGCGCGGAGGGACGGCCGGTCAGCGTCGCGCCGGCGCGGTCCGCGGCCAGCTCACGATAGCGGGACAGGGCCCGGATCAGCAGGAAGCTCAGTGCGTACACCACCGCGGAGACGAGCATGACCAGCATGACCAGCAGGTACGTCTGGTCGCCCCCGCTGCGGCGGCGCCCGCCGAACAGCTGCGAGTAGAACATGAAGCGCGTGACCATGCCGGCCACGACGCCGAGGAACGACGCGATCGTCATGACCGCCACGTCGCGGTGTGCGATGTGGGACAGCTCGTGGGCGAGTACCCCCTCCAGCTCGCCGGTGTCGAGGCGGCGCATAATGCCGGTGGTCACGCACACCACCGCGCGCTCGGTGTTGCGCCCGGTGGCGAACGCGTTGGGCAGGTCGGAGTTCGCGACGGCGACCCGCGGTTTGGGCATGTCGGCCGCGGCGCACAGCCGGTCGATGATCCCGTGCAGACGGGGCTGCTGCTGCGGGTCGACGACCCGGGCGTGCATGGCCGCCAGGGCGATCCGATCGGAGCAGAAGTACTGCAGGGCCAGCAGGCCACCCGCGATGACCACGATCGCGACCCACGACTTCAGCAGCGCGACCAGCACGGCGACGAACGCGACGTACACCAGCCCGAGCAGGAACACGGTCAACGCCATGCGCACGGTCAGCTGGCGGTCGGGGCGGAACCGGGTACGCATCGCCTGCTCCTCAGCCCGGGATGAGGCCCTCGTCACCCAGCAGCGCGGCCACATCCGCCAGTTCGCTGTCGGGCGCGGGCAGGACCAGCTCGGAGGCGGTCAGCACGTCGTCGGGCACGTGGGCGCCGCGCTCACGGACGGCGGCGAGCAGATCGCCCAGACGCGCCCGGAACGCGATCGTGTCGCCGGTCTCGACGGCCGCCTGCACCGAGGCGTCGAGCGTGTTGAGTTCGGCCAGCGCGGACTCCGGCAGGTCGTACTGGCCTTCCTCGAGAATCCGGATGATCATCGCTGGGCCTCCTCGTCCGACTGCCCCCCGCCCACGGCGCGAGGCTCCGACCGGCCGCCGACGGCCGGCGCCGGCCGCCCGGCCTTGAGCGCCGCGAGTTCGCGGTCTACCCCCTGGTCGCCGCGCGTCGCGTCGAGCGCGGCCTGCAGGTCGTCGCGGCCGGCGGTGGTCGCGGTGGCGTCCTGGATCGCGCCCGAGGCGAGCAGCTCGTCGATCGCGCCGGCGCGGGCCTGCATCTGGGCGGTCTTGTCCTCGGCGCGCTGGACGGCCATGCCGACGTCGCCCATCTCCTCCGAGATGCCGGAGACCGCCTCACCCACGCGGGTCTGCGCCTCGGCCGCGGTGTAGGTGGCCTTGATCGTCTCCTTCCGCGTACGGAACGCCTCCACCCGAGCCTGCAGCCTGGTGGCGGCGGTGGTGAGCTTGGCCTCCTCGGCGGTCAGTCCGTCGCGCTGGGCGGTGATGTCCCCCATCTGGGTGGCGACGGCCGCCCGGCGCGTCAGCGCCTCGCGGGCGAGGTCGTCGCGGCCGAGGTCGACGGCCTGCCCGGCCTGTTCCCGCAGCCGGTCGGCGGCCTGCCGCAACTGGGCGAGCTGCAGCTCGAGGCGCTTGCGGCTGGTGGCGACGTCGGCCACGCCGCGGCGGACCTTCGTCAGCATCTCCAGTTGGCGTTCGTACGAGTAGTCGAGCACCTCGCGGGGGTCTTCGGCCCGGTCGAGGGCTTTGTTGGCCTTGATCCGGAACAGACCGGCCAGGCGGCGAGCAATACTCACGACACCTGTCCTTCCTCTCGATGCCGTTCGGCTTGGCCTCACGACGCCGATGCGTTCAACCGGCCGTGCGCACCGCCGGTCCGGCGCCACCTCCAATCTTGCTTCGGCGATGGCGCCGAATCGCGCATTCGGCCGCCGGACCACAACTTTCACCACATCGGTCCCGCGCGGCCTGGGGCGGCCGTGGAGCTCGCGGGCGCGGCACGGCGCAGCGGCCGGAAGTCTCCGCGATCATGCACAACCGGCACCGACACCAACGGTTTTTCATGATCACGGAGAGCTGATGTACCCCCGTGTACCACAAGTCTCCGGGATCATGGCAAACCCGGTGTGCGGCCACCGCGAACATCACGATCACGGAAACATTCGTCCGCCCCGGGCCACCCCGATCGGATGGTGTGCCCGGCGGACGCGACAGCCGCAACGACCGCCGGTTACTCGGCCGCCGAGCCCCCGTCACTGCCGCCCCGCCGGCCGGAGTTCAGATCGGCTCGGTGAGCAGCGACATGTCGATGGCGCGCAGCGCCGCGTCGGTGGCGCGGGAGAGCAGCATCGCGGTGAGCTCGCCGTCGCGCGCTTCGATGGCCTCGAAGATCCGGAACTGGTCGGCGACCGACGCGTGCAGGCGGCCGGGCCGGGCCAGCGAGGCGTGCCGCAGCACCAGTGTCCGTAGCGCCAGCGAGTCGAGGATGTCGGCCAGGGTCTGGTTGCCGGCGATGGTCATGAGCCGGCTCTGCAGGTCGACGTGACCCCAGAAGTACGAGTCGACGTCGCCCGCGCTGGCCGCCGCCCGCATCCGCCCGAGGCGCTCGCGCAGATCCTCGATCTCGTCGTCGTTCACGCGCTCCGCCACGAGCGACCCGACCAGGGCCAGCAGGTGACGGCGGACAAAGTAGATCTCCCGCACGCGCTGCGGGGTGAAGGAAGCGACGCGCGGCCGCTTGCGGGCCCGGATCTCGACCAGCCCTTCGGACTCCAGAAGCATCAGGGCCTCCCGGACCGGGGTCCTGCTGCTGTTGAACCGGTGGGACAGGTCGACGGAGTTGAGGTCCTGCCCCGGGGTGAGCCGGCCCTCGACGATGCCCGTGGCCACCCAGATCGCGATCTGGGCGACGGCCGGCTCGCGGCGCTCCTCCAGCTTCAGGAGGCGAACCAGTTCCGCCGAGACATCTGTCGCCGGCTCCACGAGCGTCTCGCTCATCTGCATCCTTCCGCTGCCTGGGTCTGCGTCAGCGTATCGGTCCGCATGGATCAGCGCGGCCGGCGCCGCGAAGCCGGCCAGATCCCCTGCTTGCCGGGCGCGAATACGCCCTGCGGGTCGACGGCGTCCTTGAGCCTCTCGACGAAGCGCAGGTAGGCGTGGTCGTTGAAGGAGAACTGGTCGGCGGCGACGTCCATCACACTGAGGTGCGCCCGGTAGTTGCCGTACCCGAGCTTGCCCGCCTCGGTGACCAGCCGCTGCATCGTGTCGTAGACCAGACGGGCCTGCTCCTCGTCGTCGAAGCCGAAGTTGGCGCCGCTGACGTAGACCGCGCTGCGCTCCGAGACCGCCATGATGGCGCTCTTGAAATCCAGCCCCGCCGCCTCGACCATCGGCCGGAAGGTACGCAGGAACCGCAGCAGCTCGGCGCCGTCCAGCGCAATGACCGGGGCGAAATCCATGTGCCCGCCCCGGGCTCCGGCCCGCCAGCCCGCCATCATCTGCAGGTCGAGGCTCGGGACACCGGCGGCCACCCGGTCCGAGGGGTGCTCGAGCTCGCGGGCGCCGGCCGGCGTGGTCCGCTTCCCGGTCACCGTCGCGCCGGGGATCGCGCCGAACGCCTGCTGGATCTTCGCGTACCGGTGGTCGACCACCGGCCCGTCGCCCCACAGCGAGATCCGAGCGATCCAGCGCCCGATCCCCAACTCCCGGCCGATCCGGTCGAGGACCGCTTCGGGCATGGGGCCGTCACCGTCGTACCAGTCGGACCGCTGCGTCACCATGGCTGCGGCGCTCGGGGTGTTGTACATGCAGGGAACGCCCGCGATCGTGCCGTCCAGCAGCAGCCGGCGCAGCGTGTCGGCGAGCGGCACGATGTCCTCCTCACGCGGCACGGTGACCGTTACCGGCATGATGACCTCGGGCTGCGGCTGGAGCCAGATCCCCATCTTGGTGACGATGCCGAAGTTCGACTGCATGAACAGCTGATCCAGCGAGGGCCCCAGGCCGCGGCGGTAGAGGTTCCAGGTGCGGCTGCCGGGCACCCCGCCCATCCCCGTACGCAGGACCTCGCCGTCCGCGGTGACCACCTCGAGCCCGCACGGCGCCATGAAGTCCTGCCCGTATTTGAGATAGGTGATGCCGTGTTCGAGAGAGTTGCCGACCAGGCTGCCCCAGCCGATGTCCGGGACCGACAGCGTCAGCGGGTGGCCGCCGTCGCGCAGCGCGCCGTCCAGCTGCAGGAAACTGACGCCGGGCTCGACCAGGGCGTAGCAGAGCTCGTCCTCGATCTCGAGGATCCGGTTCATCCGGCGCAGGTTGACGGTCACCGAGCCGGACAGCCGCGGCCCGGCCCCGCCGTACCCGTTGTTGCGTCCTTGGCTGTTGGTCCACAGCGGAACCGACCACTGCGCCGCGACCCGCACGATCTCCTGGATCTGCTCCACGGTCTCGGGCTGGACCACCGCCGAGGGCAGGTGGTCCTCCCAGCCCTCCGGCTGGAACGGGTCGCGGAACTCCCCCATCCGCTCGCCGCGCAGGACGTGCTCCGGTCCGACGACGTCCTCGAACCGTGCGATCGCCTTCTCCAGCGTCATATTTCTCCTTGTCCGATTTCGTGGCCTGAGCAGAGCTTCATTTGATGGCCAATGCGTTCGCGGGTGAGCCGATGCCGCCCGGAACGTGCAGCGGGGCGCTGGTCACGAACATCTCCCATCGGTTGTCCGCGCGGCAGTCGTCCACCAGGCCGGCGAGCCACCACAGCTCGCCGAGGGCCAGCCCCAGCTGGCCGATGAGCATCCGGTGCATGGCGCCGAACGGAGCCGCCGCCGCGGAGAAGTCGGCGGGAAACGCCTCGACGGCCAGGTTGTCGGAGGCCACCGCCGAAAAGCCGTGGTCCCAGAGGTAGCGGCAGATGCTTTCGTTGTGGGCCAGCCCGGGCGACGTCAGCTCCATCGCGGTCCGCCCGTCCACCGTCAGCTCACCGAAGGCGGCGGCGAACCCGGTGTGCAGGAGCAGGATGTCGCCGGACCGGTACTCCAGCCCGGACCGCTCCCGGGCGGCCTCGAGGTCCTCGACGGTGAAGTGCTCCGGCGCGAACGGCTCGAGGACGAGGCCGCGGTCGGCCCACAACCCCTGCATGTCGAGCAGGACCCCGCGACCGGCGATGCCCCGCCGGGCCCAGTGCTCGATCGTGTTGCGCCGCCCGGAGCGGACGTCGTCCTCGGTCGCTCCGCCGAACCACTGCCCGGCGGCGTATCCCACGTGTCCGAGGGAGTCCCACTGGCTGGATCCTTGCAGGGCGAAGCGGTCGAGCACGTCGTCGAAGAACAGCGTCCCCTCCGGGTGGACCACGTCGTGCCGCACCAGGGTCCGGCCCCACTGCTGGTGACCGAAGGCGTCGATCGGCGCGTTGAGCGAGAACACCTTGCCGTCCCGGACCAGGCCGGCCGCGGCCGCGACGGTCCGGGCTGTCTGGAGCGCTATCGACCCCAGGTCGCGCGCGGCATCGCCCTCGGCGGGCCATCCGCTGCGGCCACCGCCCGTGGCCGGCGGCAGCGCGTCGTATTTGACACGGCCGGTTCCCGCGGCGGGCCCGTTCACGCGGCGCCCGCCATGGCCTGCCGCGCCCGCTTCCCGCGCGGCGCCCGCTGAAAATGCCACCCGAGCAGGGCGTGCTCGACCAGCAACAACGCGACACTCAATCCGTAGCCGACGATGCCGATGAGAATCGTCCCGCCCCACGTGTCGGCGACCCGGAAGCTGGTGCCGCTCTGCAGGATGAAGTTGCCGAGCCCGACGGGTGATCCGTAGATCTCGCTGACGACCATGAGGACGATGGCGATCTGCAGGGCGACCCGGATGCCGGCGAAGATCTGCGGCGAGGCACCGGGCAGCGTCACCCGGAAAAGCTTGAGCCACCAAGGGATCCGGTAACTGCTGGAGATCTCGTTCACGGCCGGGTTGATGCCGGCGACTCCGCTGATCGTGTTCAACAGGATCGGCCAGACCGACCCCAGGGCGATGAGCACGATCTTCGGGGTCGAACCGAGGCCGAAGGACAGGATGAACACCGGGACGAACGCGATGGTCGGCGTCGCGCGGATGTAGTCGAGCAATGGACCGGTGGCGCGCCGCAGACCGTCGGACTCACCGATCAGCAGGCCCGCGATCACCCCGGCGACGGTGGCGATCGCCAGGCCGGCGACGGTGTTCTTGATGCTGAACCACAGGTCTGCCTTGAGCTCCCCGTGCGCCAGGCCGTCCCACAACGCCGTCAGCATGTCCTTCAAGGGCGGGAAGCCGAACGAGGTGTTGCCGGCGGACGAGAGCCACCACACGACGACCACGAGGACCGGCAGCCACAGCTGGACCAGCGCACCGCGCCACCGCATCAGGCACCTCCTCTCGCCGGCGGGCGCCACCGCAGGAGCCGACGCTCCAGGCGCTCCGACACGCTGTTGATCGTCCAGCCGACGAAGCCCGCGGCGACGATGTACGCGAAGGCGCGCGGTGAGTTGCCGTTCTGCTGGGAGGCCGCGATGGTGTGGCCCATTCCGGGCAGCGTGCTCAGCAGCTCGGTCCCTAGGGCGACCAGCACGGACGTGGTGGCGGCGAACCGCACGCCGGTCATGATCGAGGGGGTCGCGCTGGGCAGCACCACCTTGCGGAAACGCAGCAACCGGGGGATGCGGAAGCTGTGCGCGGTCTCCTGGATGGTCGGCGGCACGTCCCGGGCGCCGTACTGCGCCTGCAGGAAGATCGGGAAGACGCAGGCGATGAAGACGACGGTAATCTTCATTTCCGGCTTGGCCCCCATGACCAGCAGGAACACGGGCAGCAGCGCGATCACGGGGAACGATCGCAGGATGTCCACCAGCAGGCGGCTCGACCGCTCGGCCGCGGCGAAGGTGCCGGTGACGAGGCCCAGGGGGATGCCGGCCACCGCCGCGAGCAGCAGACCGGCGACCGCGCCGCGCAGAGTCTCGCCGACATCCGTCCAGAAGCCGCGCGTCGCGAAGGCTTCCCTGAGCGAATCCGCGACCTGTGCCGGTGTCGGCAGCGCATCCCGGCTGATCCAGCCGCTCGCGCAGACGGCGGCCCACAGCGCGATCGCCACCACCACCGCCAGCACCTGCCGGAGGCGGATGTTCAGCCCGCCCCCGAGGCGCCCGGCAACCGCGGTCGCGGTCGCTGTCGCTGTCGTCGAGGTCATCGCGTTTTCCTCGTCACTTGATGTCGCCCGTCGGGGCATCGCTCCAGATCAGCGACGACAGATCGGGCGCTTTCTCGGCGATCCCGAAGGTCTGCATCTTGGTCACGAGAATGCCCATCGTGTCCTTGTCGATCTCGGCGTAGAAGGTCTGAATGGTCCGATTCTTGATGTAATCCGCCGACAACTGCGTGTACTTGGTGTCGATATCGCGCACGGCTTCCGGATTCTTGTTCGCGTAGTCGATGCCCTTCGAGACCGCGTCGACGAACTTCTTCGCGGTGTCGGCGTTCTTCTTCAGCCAGTCGGTGCCGGCGAAGAGCACCGCCTGCGGGAAGCCGGGCAGGGTGTTCATGCCCTGACCGATGATCCGGTCTCCGGCATTGCGGGCGGCGTCGAGGAAGGTCGAGAAGATGTACGCCCCGTCCACCTGACCTTTGTTCAGGGAATCGACAATCGAGTTCAGCGGCAGGGCGACGTAATGGATCGTCTTGGGGTCGACGCCGGCCTGCTCGGCGAGGTAGTCGCAGATCAGTTCGACGCTGCCCTTGAGGTTGGGCAGGGCGATCGTCTTGCCACCGATGTCGGCGAAAGACTTGATCGGGCTGTCCTTCGCCACGGCCAGCCCGTCCGACGGCTCGGTGGTCGTGGTCGACGACTGCAGGCCGGCGACCATCTGGATGCCGAGGCCGGCCGCGACGGCCTTGGTGACCTGGACGCTGTCCGCCATGGCGAACTGGGCCTCGGCCCGCAGAACGGAGGGCGCGTTCTGGGACTGGTCGGAGGCGCCGGCCTTGATCTCGACCTCCAGGCCGTTGGCCTTGAAGTAGCCCTGATCCTGCGCGATGTAGAGGGGCTCGAAGGTGGAACCCGCGGAGCGCAGCACCGTGATTTTCGTCAGGCCACCGGACGAATCGGCGCTGTTGCTGCCGCTGCTCGCATCCCCGCAGGCGGCGAGGGACAGGGCGGCGACGACGGCAAGTCCGAGAATGCCAGCCCTCCGCCGACTCACGAGAACGTTGACCTGCATCTTTCGTTCCTTCCGGAGGACGGTTTGTGACGACAGTCTCACCACATGGCGCAACGTACTGTCGACAGATTCGCCGTGTCAAGCACATCGTGCTGGCCCTTTAACAGGCTTGTCGATGTCTGGACACAAAAGTGTGGACACTTGGCCGGACTCGACTTAGGCTCCTCCAAGGTGCCATCGAGTAGGGAGACGACGTGACCGAACCACCCCAAGCATGGGCACACCGGACAGGCAAGGTCTCGTTGCAGCCCCTGCGACCGGCCGACTGGAGCCCGGAAGCGCTCGCGGCCCGCGCCCAGATCGCCGAGGCCTTCTACCGGTTCGGCATGGGCCACGACGAGCACCGCGCCGATGTCGCCGCCTCGTGCTTCACCGAGGACGTCGTGTACGAGGTCGCGCTCGGTTCGGCCGAGCCGATCACCTCGTGGCACGGCCGCGGCGAGGTCGAGAAGGGCCTCTCCGCCGTGGCGGGCGAGCTGCCGGGCCAGCGCCGCCACCTCGTCTCCAACATCGTCGTCGAGGAGCTCGACCTCGTCGCGGGAACGGCGAACGCGCTCGCGTACGGCCAGGTATCGGTCGCGGCGGACGGCCTCTTCCTGGGAGCGAGCGTCATCTACACCGCCAGAGCACGCCGCGAGCCGGACGGCTGCTGGCGATTCGACTACTTCTTCATCGGCATGGACCACTTCACCGGAACACGCCCCGACCTGGAGACGAAGCCATGACACTCGTCGTCGACGATCTGCACCTGACCTACGGCTCGGGTGCGGCTGCTCACGAGGTTCTCGGCGGGGTCAGCCTGACCGTGGCAGCCGGGGAGCTGGTCTGCATCGTCGGACCGTCGGGCGCGGGCAAGACCACCCTCCTGCGCTGCCTCTCGGGCCTGTTACGGTCCACCGCCGGAAGCGTGACGGTCGACGGGCGGGTGGTCACCAAGCCCCTGCCCGAGATCGCGGTGGTATTCCAGGACTACCGCGGCTCACTCATGCCCTGGATGACCGTCGAGGACAACGTCGCCTTCCCCCTCCAAGGCGCGGGCGTCAAGAAAGCCGAACGCCGCACCCGCGCCCGGCAAAGCCTGCACGCCGTCGGCCTGCCCGACGTCACCCACAAGTACCCATGGCAACTCTCCGGCGGCATGCAGCAACGCGTCGCCATCGCCCGCGCCATCGCCTACCGATCCCCCATCCTGCTGATGGACGAACCCTTCGGCTCCGTCGACGCCCAAGCCCGCTTCGACCTCGAAGACCTCACCCTCCAGCTCCGCCACGAACTCGGCATCACCGTCGTCATCGTCACCCACGACATCGACGAAGCCGTCTACCTCTCCGACCGCGTCATCGTCATGGCCGGCCGACCCACCCACGTCGTCGACGACCTCACCATCGACCTCGGCACCAACCGCAACCAAATCACCACCCGCGCCCACCCCCGCTTCGCCGAACTCCGCACACGCGTACTCGAAGAGATCCGCGGAGACCGCCGTGCGGATGGGCAGTCGACCGTGGACACCGACGACAGGAGACAGGCGTGGCACGCATACCCGAGGCCGACGGATCCGGAGAAGTCGCCGAACGCATCCGGGCCCGGCGTCCGGACGGCCTTCTCCGCCCCATAGACCGGATGCTGCTGCACTCACCGGTGGTGGCCGACGGCTGGAACTCCCTGCTCGGGACGCTGCGGGGCGGAGCGGGTCTGCCGGCGGACCTGCGGGAGCTGGCGGTCCTGCGGATCGCGGTGCTCAACGACGCCGGGTACGAGTGGGACTCCCACGAGGCTGATGCCGCCGCGGCCGGGCTCACCGCCGGCCAGATGGCGGCGCTGCGCGACGACGAGGTGGACATCTCCGCGTTCACCCCGCTCCAGGCGGCCGTCCTGCGGCTGATCGACACCATGACGCGCAGCGTTCGCGTGCCCGACGAGGTCTTCGCCGACATCGCCGCCCTGCTCGATGCCGCGGCGCTGGTCGAGCTGGTCGTCGTCGTCGCGGCCTACAACATGGTCTCCCGCCTCGTCGTCGCCCTCGAGGTCACCGCGGCTGGGGCAGCGCGATGACCGGCCGCCTGGCCGGCAAGGTCGCCATCGTCACGGGGGCCGGCAGCGTGGGCCCCGGCTGGGGCAACGGACGGGCGACGGCCGTCTTCTTCGCCCGCGAGGGCGCCCGCGTCGTCCTGGTCGACCGCGACGCGGCCGCGCTGGACGTGACCGCGGAGCAGGTCCGCGAGGTCGGTGGTACGCCAACCGTCCTGCTCGCGGACGTGACGGATCCGGCGGCGGCGGAGCGGTTCGTCGCGGCCTGCGTCGAGGAGTACGGCAAGCTCGACATCCTCGTCAACAACGTCGGCGGGTCGCGGGCGGGCGGGGTGGCGGAGTTGAGTCTCGACGACTGGAACGCACAGGTGGAGATCAACCTGACCAGCGTCTTCCTCGGCTGCAAGGCGGCCGTCCCGGTCATGCGCGCGGGCGGCGGCGGTTCGATCGTGAACATCTCCTCCGCCTCGGGCCTGCGCTACACGGGCGCCGCACAGGTCGCGTACGCGTCGGCGAAGGCCGCGATCATCCAGCTATCGCGGGTGACGGCGGTGCAGTACGCGCCGGACGGTGTGCGGGTGAACACCGTCGTCCCCGGCCAGCTGCACACACCGATGGTGGCAGCGCGCCTGGCGGGACAGCGCGCCGGCGGTGACGTCGAGCTCCTGCTGCGGCAACGCCAGGCGAGGATTCCGCTCGGTTTCATGGGCGACGGCCGCGACACCGCGCACGCCGCGCTCTTCCTCGCCAGCGACGAGTCGCGCTTCATCACCGGCACGGAGATCGTCGTCGACGGCGGGATGACAGCGCGCTGTGACTGAGACGGCCTTCATCCCCTCCCCCGGCAACCCGGGACCACACCCCCGGCCCAGCAAGCCGAGCCTCGTGCTGCCGCCCGGCGCCACGGACGCCCACTGCCACGTCTTCGGTCCGGCCGACCGCTACCCCTACGCGCCCGACCGGGCGTTCACGCCCGTGGACGCGCCGCACGAGGAGGTGGCGGACCGGCAACGCTTCCTGGGCTTCCAGCGCGCGGTGATCGTGCAGTCCTCGGGGTACCGCAGCGACCACCGGCTGCTGCTGGATGCCCTGGCCGCCGATCCGGCCAGCCGCCGCGGGGTCGCGATCCTCCGCGCGGACACCGGCGCCGCCGAGATCCGGCGGCTCGACGCGGCCGGTGTCCGCGGCGCCCGGCTGCACTTCGTGAACCACCTCGGGCCGGATCCCCAGCCCGAGCACACCCGGCGGATCGTGCACAAGCTGGCCGATGTCGGCTGGCACGCCGAGATCCATGTCCAGGACGACGGGATTGTCCGGCACGCGGCCCTGATCGGTGACATCCCGGCACCGGTCGTCATCGACCACATGGCCCGGATGGACCTGCGGGAGGGCCTCGACGGGCCGCCGGCACGGGCGCTGATGTCGCTGCTGGACCGCGGAAACGTCTGGGTGAAGCTCAGCGGCGTGGACAGGTTGTCGCGCACGGGCCCGCCCTACGCCGACGCGGTGGCTCTCGCCGCGTCGCTCGTCTGCCGCTTCCCGGAGCGTGTCCTGTGGGGTACGGACTATCCCCACGTGAACATCACCGGAGCCGCGCCCGACGACGGCCTGCTCGTCGACCTGATCGCGCAGATGGCTCCGACCGAGGCCGCCCGGGAGCGGCTGCTCGTACGCAACCCGGCCGAGCTGTTCGGCTTCGAACGTTGAGGGAGACCTGCTATGGCTGACCGGCTCAAGGGCAAGGTGGCACTCGTGACCGGCATCGGCGCCGGCATCGGACAGGGCGTCGCGCTGCGGTTCGCCGCCGAGGGCGCGACGGTGATCGGCTGCGACATCGATCCCGCCAGCGCCCAGCGGACCGTGGATGCCGCCGCGGAGGCGGGCACGCCGATCGAGTCCGTCCACCCGGTCGACCTCACGAACCGCGCGGACGTCCGCCGCTGGGTCGCGGTCGCCCGGGAACGTCACGGCCTCGCACACGTGCTGGTCAATGCGGCCGCCATCCCGCCGCACATGGCCCCCGTCGACGAGATGGACTTCGACACGCAGTGGCGGCCGACCATCGCCGGCGAGGTCGACCTGGTGTTCCACGCCTGCCAGGAGGCCTGGCCCCTGCTCCAGGCGGCGCAAGGGGCGTCGGTCATCAACTTCGCCTCGGTCAACGCCAGCCGCGGTAGCCGGCACCTCAGCATGCTCGCGCACTGCGCCGGCAAGGGCGCCGTGCTCTCGATGACCAAGCAGCTCGCCGTCGAGGGCGGTCCGGACGGCATCCGCGCGAACACCATCGCCCCCGGACTGGTGCGGACGCACGCCACCGCGCTCGCCGGCCTGCCCGGCGGCCCGGCCGGCGAGATCGTCAAGGCCCGGACCCTCGTGGGCCGGCTCGGCGTACCCGACGACATCGCCTGGTGCGCCGTCTATCTCGCCTCGGACGAGGCCACCTGGGTCACCGGCGCCAACTTCGCCGTCGACGGCGGCGTCATGGCCGCCTGAGCTCAAGGAGCAGAGAATGACGCAATCCGCGGACCGCAAGCCCGAGGTCTTCACCGACGATGAGCGGGCCGGATTCCGGGCCGACATCGCCGCGATGCGCCGGCCGGGAGCGTACGAGCCCGGCCGGTGGTCGGTGAGCCCGCTGAACCGTGATCGGGACGTCGTCGGCGCGGTTCCCGCCACCATCGCGCTGCGCGATGTCACTATGAGGTCGCTTGAAAGCCTCCCGGGCGTCGTCACGACGGCCGAGGCCAAGCGCTCGTTCCTGCGCGCTCTGGTCGCCTCCGGCATCCCCGAGATCGTGGTCGCGAACGTGCGCAACCGCCCGGTCGAGGAGGCCCGCCGCGACGTGGCGGAGATCCGCGGCCTGAACCCGAACTGCCGGATCACCTGCCCCATGGTCTTCCGGACGCCCGACCTGGAAGCGGCGGCCGCGGCCGGCTTCGACGCGGTCCAGATCTGGCTCCCGCCGTGGGGTCCGGCCTCCACCATGTACGAGCCCCACTTGTTCGCGGCCACCTGGAACGGCCAGGACTGGCGGACCCTCGGCCAGCCCACCGACCGCGCGGGCTACCTGCGGCGGGCGCTCGACCTGATCACGACCGCCAAGGACCTCGGCCTCGCGGTCACGGTGCCGATGCTCATGGTGTCCTACCTCGACGACGCGCGGCACATCGAGTCCGTCGAGGCGCTGGCCAAGGCGGGCGCGGACGAGATCGCGCTCTTCGACGGCCCCGGGGCGATGACACCGGAGGCCATGGCCGAGCTGGTCCGCCGCACGCGCGCCCTCGCCCCGGACGCCCGGATCGGGCTGCACCCCCACAACACCTTCGGCCTCGCCGTCGCCGTCGCCGTGGCCGCCGCCCGCGCGGGCGCCGACGTCGTGGAGGTCTCGGTCAACGGCTACTGCGGCGGGCCGGGCAACGCCGACCTCGCCACGACCGTCGCGGCATTCGAGGCCGCCTACGGGGTGTCGACGGGCATCGACCCTGGAACGCTCACGCACCTGTCCCGGGCAGCGGAGGAGATGACGGGGTACCGGCGCGCCTACAACCAGCCCGTCACCGGCGAGAAGGTCTACAACTGGGGCGGGATGGACTTCATGACCCAGGAGTTCGACGTCGACACGCTGCTGCACAACTGCATCTCCCCGGAATGGGTGGGCGCGGCCCTGCGCATCCCGCTCACGGAGATGAGCGGCCCGTTCACCTCGTGGGACAAGCTCATGGAGCTGGGCTTCACGCCGACGCACGACGGCGTCGACGCCTTCCGCGCCCGAGCCCAGGAGTCGATGGCCCGGCGCGGCCGGCTGCTGACCGACGACGAACTCGCCGCGGTCGCCCGGGAGTGCGGGCTCTGACGGGACGGGATCAGCGCACGCCGTCCCAGGCCGCCGCGGTCGCCTCGATCGTCGCCAGGACGTCGGCGTCCGAGCCGCCCATTGCCGCCGGCTGGAGCACCATCTCGTCGATCCCCCGCCGCTGCAGTTCCCGGGCGCGGGCGGCCAGCTTCTGGGCCGCCTCCTCGGGCGTGCCGATCACCGCGAGCTCGTGCGCCAGCGCCTCGGGCACGAGCTCGCCGAGCGCGTTCCAGTCCGGACGCTCGTTGTGGGCGGGAGCCGCCTCCTGCAGCTTGGTCACGTCCGCCTCCCACCGGGTGCCGCTGGCGACCCGGGACAGGCCGGGCACGGAGAGGTAGAGGGCGAGCCTCGTTCGTGCCTCCCGCAGGGCCCGGCCCGCATCGGGATCGATGCTGGTGACGCACCAGGCGGCCACGGCCGGCGTACCCCCGGAACTCGCGATGGCCGGCAGGGCGACCTCGTCGAGGTAGGGCGGGAACGCCCCGAGCGGGTGCAGGGCGATGCCGTGCGCCACGCGGCCCATCACGCGCAGCGACGTGGGCGACATGCCGGAGCCGTAGACCCGGATGGCCTCACGGCGCTGCGGAGGAACGGCGCTGCCGAACGTCTGCAGCGCCGCGGAGTAGAACTCGCCCCGGAAGTCGATGCCGTCGGTGGCGACCAGGGCCTGCCGGACGAGCGTGAGGTACTCCCCCAACCTGGCGGCCGGGCGGTCGAACTCGACGCCCAATGCGGAACGGAAATCCGCCGGACCGGACCCGATGCCGAGCGTGAGACGCCCGCCGGTGAGCTCGTTGGCCTCGATCGCGGCGGCGGCCGCCGCGAGCGGATGACGGGTAAAGGCATAGGCGATCCCCGTGCCCACACCGATCCGCTCGGTGCGCCCGGCGACCTCCACCGCGCGCATCAGCGCGTCACGACCAGGTGTCTCCGTCACCCAGGCCCGGTCCAGGCCGCGCCGCTCCACGAAACGGGCGGCGTCGGCGAGCACCGCGAAGGAGCGGACCGAGAAGACGATCGAGTGCTTCATCCGTGGATCTCCTTGGGGCGCAACGGTTTTCCGAGCGGAACGACGGGCGGAGCGGGCACGAGCGTTGCCTGGATCGCACCGAGGGAACCGGCCTCCAGGCGGACGACGTCCCCCGCTCGCAGCCACGGGTACTCCTCGGGCGAGTGCCGGGCGGCGAGGTCGGCGATGCACCCGGTCCCGACCGTGCCGCTGCCGATCACATCGCCGGGCCGGACCTCGGTGCCGCGCGACGCGTAGGCGATCATCTGGCCGAAGGTCCAGAAGAGCTCGCTGAGCCGGCCGCCGGAGTAGGGGCGACCGTTGACGGAGGCGGTCATCCGCAGGTCCGGGGTGCGGCCGCCGGGGTCCAGCGGAAGCTCGTCGGGGGTGACGAAGTACGGGCCGAAGGACGTTGCCCAGTCCTTGCCCTTGACCGGCCCGAGCCCGATCCCGCGCTCGCGGCGCTGCAGGTCACGGGCACTCCAGTCGGACATGAGCAGGTAGCCGGCGATACACGCCGTCCCCTGCTCCGGTGTCAGGTCACGGCCCGCGGCTCCGATCACCGCGGCGATCTCCAGCTCGAAGTCGAGCTCGGCGCCGCCCGGCGCGCAGGGCACGTCGTCCGTCGGGCCGAGCACCGCCGCCGGGTTGGTGAAGTAGAACGCCGGGAACTCGTACCAGGCCGGGTCAAGGGTGGCGCCACGGGCGGCGAGGATCGGCAGCAGGTGCTCCTCGAACGCCATGAAGTCGCGGATCGACGGTGGCACCGGGATGGGTGCCTCGAGGCGGAGCGTGTCGAGCCGGCGCCGGGCCGCGGGGGCCGATCGGGCCCGTGCGGCCGCCTCGGCCAGGCGTGTCCCGTCGTCACCGAGCAGTTCCAGCAGGCCGGTGTGGTCCGCGGACTCGAGGACCTCCTCGCCCTCGACCAGGCCGAGACGGCGGGTTCCGTCGTCGGGCGAGCGGTACGCGGTCCAGCGCATGTGATGCCTCTCAGGAGTTCGTCGCGGATGTCCGGGCCAGCAGGCGGCGGGCGTTGTCGCGCAGGAGGCCCCCGGTGAGGCCGTCGACCGCGCCGGCGAGGGCGCCGGGATCCTCGACGCCCATGTCGAACGGGTAGTCGGTGCCGATCACCACGCGGTCGGCGCCCACCACGTCGATCAGGGCCCGGGCGACCTGTGGCGAGTGCACCACCAGGTCGAACCACATCCGGCGCAGGTAGTGCCGGGGCGGATGCCGCATCGTGTGGCTGTCCGGGCGGACCCGGTACGCGTGCTCGCTGCGCCCGAGGTAGGTCGGCAGGTATCCGCCGCCGTGCGCCAGGCAGAACCGCAGGTGCGGGAACCGGTCGAGGACGCCGCCAAAGATGAGGTGGGACAGCGCGATGGCCGTCTCGACGGGCTGACCGACCACGTTGTTGAGGTAGGCCGGGGCCAGCCGTCCGGTCAGTTGCGGGCAGCTTAGGGGATGCACGAACAGGACCGCCTGCCGCCGCTGCGCCACCTCCCACAGGACGTCGAAGGCCGGATCCGAGAGATCCCGGCCGGCGGCCTGGGTAGAGATCTGGGCGCCGGCGAAGCCCCGGCGGTCCAGCACCGTGTCGAGCTGCCGGGCGGCGAGGACCGGATGCTGCAGCGCGATCGCACCCAGGGCCAGGAAGCGGTCCGGGCGCCGGGCGACCAGCGCCGCGAGGTCGTCGTTGACGGCGTCGATGAGCACGGACGCCTCCTGCTCGCCCGCCCAGTGGCAGTACTGGCCGGGGTTGACGGAAACGACCTGAAGCTCGACACCGGCGGCGTCCATCGCGGCGAGCCGGGCATCGACGTCGGACAGCAGGACGTCCCACTCCGGCTGGACGCGGGCCATGTGCGCCGCCGTGTGCGGGTCGCGGTAGCGCTCCGCCGAGGCGGTGAGCTGAGCGGCGTACCCGGGCATCCGCGCCGCGAGCCGGGTGGCCTCGGGCGACGACGCGTGGGCATGCAGGTCGATCACCGGAGGCCTCGAGTGGAGGCGACCACCGGGGTCCGTTGCGTCCCGAGCCCGGTGATGCTGCCGGTCATCACGTCGCCGGGGCGCAGGTACCGGCCGTGGTGGGCGCCGTTGCCGGCGGGCGACCCGGTCAGCAGCACGTCCCCGGCGCGCAGCTGCGCGCACGCCGAGGTGTGCTCGATCAGTCGGGGAATGTCGAAGATCATGTCGCACACGGCCTCGTTCTGCATCGTCTCGCCGTTGAGCCGGAGCGTGATGGTCAGCGCCGACGGGTCGGGCACGTATCGGGCCGGGACGACGATCGGCCCGAGCGGCAGGAACGTCGGCGCTCCTTTGCAGGCCAGCCAGTCCGCCCCGCGCGAGCTGTCGCCGGTCGGGTAGATCCGGTCGCGCATGGTGATGTCGTTGGCGATCGTATAGCCGGCGACGTGGTCCCACGCCGACTCGCGCGGCACGAGATAGCCGTCGCGGCCCAGCACCACCGCCAGTTCCAGCTCCCAGTCGGCTTCCTCGGTGATCGGCGGGATCTCGACGGCTCCGAAGGCGCCGTTCAGGCTGCTGACCTGACCGGCGAAGACCGTCGGTGTCCCGGATGCGGCCCGCTGGTCCATCAGCGCGGTGGCGAACACCCGGCGCTCCGCCGGGCTCGCGTTCGCGTGTTCCGGCCGGGGCGAGGCGACCATCAGGTCGATCACGTGCTTGCGGTAGTTGGCCGCGGCCTGGAAGATCTGCGGCGCCGCGAGCGGGGCGAGCACCTGGTCGGCGCGGGGCGTCACCGCCGCCGCGGCGGTCGCGCCGCCGGCAAGCCATCGTTCGACCCGATCGCACACGGCGTCCCACCCGGGCAGCAGGTCGGCCACCGCGCCGGCGTCGTCCACGATCGCGCGCAGCGGGTAGATGCCGCTGCCGGCGACGGCGGCCAGCTCGGGTCCGTCGCCGAGGTCGAGGCGGGCGAACCCGAAGCCGATCTTCGGCAGGTTGTCCCATACCGCCTCAGCCACGGCGCCCTCCGGCCGCCTCGGCGGTGTCGTCCCAGAATTGGGCGTACCGCTCGAGCATCGCGGTGAACCGTTGCAGATCCTCGGTACCGAAGATCTCCCGCGACGCCGTCTCCAGCGCCGCCACCCGGCGGCGGGCCACCTCGGCGACGGCCCGGCCCTCGGCGGTCAGCGACACCGGGCGCACCCGCGCGCTGTGATGCGAGGCCGGCCGCGAGACCAGACCGCGCTGCTCGAGCTTGTCCAGCGGCGCGCTGAGCGCCTGCCGGCTGACCAGGCAGCGGCGCGCCAGCTCGGCCGCGCCCACCTCGCCGAGCTCGTAGAGGCTCTCGATGATCAGGCCCTGCGTGCCGTTGAGGTCGACATCGGCCAGTGCCGCGCCCACCGCCTCGGACGTGCTGACACGGATCCGGTGCATCAGATAGATCAGGCGGTCCACCACGAGCCGGTCGGGCACCACGCCGGTTGTCTCGGTCACTGAACCTTTGTACGACCGTCAACTAGTTTACGTCAACTACTTGACAGTCGGCATCTCGCGAGTCACCTTCAGCAGGGAAGAGAGGTGACCGCATGACCGACCTGATCACCGGCGCCCAGCCGCCCACCTTCACGCCACGGATCCTGCCTCCGGCGGCGCCGCTCGGGCCCGAACGGCCGTCCGAGACGGCGGCCCGAGCGCACCTGAGCGGCCTGCGGCACGTAGCGCTGGCCGTGCCCGACCTGCACCGGACCGTCGCGTTCTACGAGGGCATCTGGGGCCTCTACCGGATCGCGGACGACCGCGGCGTGGTGTTCCTCGGCTCGGTCGGCAGCCCCGAGCCGTTCGTGATCCGGCTCCGGCAGGCGACCGACAAGCGGATCGACGTCGTCGCCTTCGCCGCCAAGAGCCGCCGGTCCGTGGACACGCTGTTCGAAGAGCTCGCGACCGCCGGCGTCAAGATGGTGCGCTCGCCGGGCCCGCTCGACACCCCCGGCGGCGGCTACGGCATGCGGTTCTTCGACATCGACGGCCGCCTCATCGAGGTCTCCGCCGACGTCGCACCCAAGCCGTTCCGCGACCTCGAGGAAGGCGAGTCGATCCCGCGCAAGCTCAGCCACGTCGTGCTCAACAGCACCGACGTCCGCCGGACCATCGCGTGGTACCAGAGACATCTGGCCTTCCGGCTGTCCGACTGGCTCACCGAGCGGATGGCCTTCCTGCGCCTGTCCTCCGACCACCACTGCCTCTCGATCGCCCAGCGCGACAAGGTGACGCTGAACCACATCTCGTTCGAGATGCGCGGCCTGGACGAATACATGCGCGGCACCGGCCGGCTGCTGCGCCACGGCCACGCCGCGCTGTGGGGACCGGGCCGGCACAGCGCCGGGGACAACACCTTCTCCTACTTCGCCGACCCGTTCGGCAACGTCGTGGAGTACACGACCGAGCTGGAGTGCATCGCCGACGAGGACGCGTGGACGCCGCGGATCTGGCCCGCGACGCCGGACTACGCCGACCAGTGGGGCACCGCCGGTGGGCTGGAGGACCTGTTCGCGCTGGACGCGGCGACCAGTGAGGACTCCGGCCTGTGGGTCCCGGCCCCGATTTAGGAGCGCCTTTCCATGAGCACATCGATCGCCGACGCGCGGACCGTCGAGGTGGCCCCCGGCGTCCACGCCTACCTCCAGCCCGATGGTGGCTGGTTCATCAACAACTGCGGATTCCTGGTCGGGGACGACGGCGTGGTGCTGGTCGACTCGGCGGCGACCGAGGCCCGCACGACGGCGCTGCGCCGGGCGATCGCGGCCGTGACGCCGTTGCCCGTCCGGGTTCTGGTGAACACGCACTGGCACACCGATCACACCAACGGCAACTCGCAGTTCGAGGGCGCGGTCGTCGTCACCCACGACGCGGCCCGCGCACCGATGCTCGAGCTCGTTCCCACCAGACCCGATCCGCACGGCCCGTTCCCTGCCGTCGCGTGGGGCCGGCTCGGCAGGACTCGTCCGGATCTCACGGTCACCGATTCGCTCACGCTCTGGGCGGGAGATCTGCGGTGTGAGGTACGCGGCGTCGGCGGCCCGGCGCACACCGTCGGCGATCTGGTGGCCTGGATTCCCGAGCACGGCGTGCTGTTCGCCGGAGATCTCGCGTTCAACGGCCAGGCCCCGCTGATGTCGGCGGGCTCGATCTCCGGGTCGCTGCGGGTCCTCGCCGAACTGCGTGACCTGGGGCCGGCCGTCGTGGTGCCCGGCCACGGCGAGCTCTGCGGTCCCGAGGTGTTTCAGACCGAGATCGATTACCTGACGTTCGTGCTGGAGTGTGCCGAGCGGGGCCGCAAGGACGGGCGCACCCCGCTGGAAACCGCGCGTTCGCTCGGGCCGCACCCGTTCGACCACCTCGCCGATGCCGAACGCATCGTCGCGAACCTGCACCGGGCGTACGCCGAACTCGACGGCGCCTTGCCCGGCGCCGAGATCGACCTGACCGCGACCCGGCTCGACATGATGGCCCTCAACGGCGGAAAGGCCCTGACATGCCACGCCTGAACCGCAACGCCCTCGTCGTCGGTGCCGGGATCGGCGGCCTCTCCGCCGCCCTCACGCTCGCCACCAACGGCTGGAAGGTCGACGTCGCCGAGATCAAGGAGGAGAACTTCACCGTCGGCGTCGGCATCAACCACCCCGCCAACGCGTTGCGCGCCCTCCAGCGGCTCGGCGTCTATGACGAGGTCGCCGCGGCGGGCTACCACTACCAGGGCATCCGGCGCTTCGGGGCCGGCGGCCGGCTCATCGAGGAATTCCGGCCCACGGATCCGCCGGACGTACCCTTCCAGATCTCGATGACCCGGGCCGACCTGCACGCCATCCTCACCAAGGCCGTCACCGACCGCGGCGTGAAACTCCGCCTCGCAACCACCTGGACCGACTTCACCGACGGGCCGGACGGCGTCACGGTCGAGCTCAGCGACGGCTCCCGCAACCGGTACGACATCATGGTCGGCGCCGACGGCATCCGCTCCCCCCTGCGCACCCGGCTGTTCCCCGGCAACGACCCCGTCGCGACGGGGTACGCCTGCTGGCGGCTCGCGGTGCGCCGGCAGCCGGACATGGTGCTCAGTGAGTACTGGAACAGCGGCCAGGCCAAGGCGACCGTGCTGCACCTCAACGCCGAGACGATGTACCTGCTGGTCGTCGAGGCCGGTTCGTGGTCGCACATCCCCGAGCGCTCCGCGATGTCGCGGATGCTCGTGGACCG
Organism: Dactylosporangium sp. CA-092794; assembly: GCF_050948465.1. Classification (NCBI taxonomy): domain Bacteria; kingdom Bacillati; phylum Actinomycetota; class Actinomycetes; order Micromonosporales; family Micromonosporaceae; genus Dactylosporangium; species Dactylosporangium sp. CA-092794. Next base: position 8,380,152 of record NZ_CP192044.1, read on the forward strand.
GTTGCGGCCGATGGGCGGGCTGATCGCCTACGTCCGCGACACCATCCGCCCGGACAGCGACATCCACTGGGCCGTGCTGGAGGAGGTCTTCCTGCCCAGCCCCTGGTTCAAGGGGCACGTGGTGCTGATCGGTGACGCCGCCCACGCGGTGACACCGCACCTGGCCCAGGGCGCCGGGATGGCGATGGAGGACGCCATCGTGCTCGCCGAAACCCTCGACGGCGCTGAGGTTCCGCAGGCTCTGGAGACGTTCATGGCCCGCCGCTACGAGCGCGTGAAGTACGTGCAGGACCAGGCCCACGCCATCCTGGTCAACGAGATGGAACCGGATCCCCAGGCCAAGGCCGCCTTCGCCGCCGCCCTGGGTGCCCGCCAGCAGGAGATCACCGCTCGGCTGAGCGTGCCCGCGTGACCGGCATCGACTTCGTCTCCGGGCCGGCGGTCCGCCAGACGCTCGACTGGTCCGCGTGCGTCGAGGCCCTCGCCATCGTGTACGGCCCCGGGGCCGAGGACTCCGCCCTGCCGCCGCGCGCCGTCGCGTCCACGCCGGCCGGCAACTGGATGCGCGTGCTGCCCGCGCTGCCCGGCGTCGGCGATCACTTCGGGTTGAAGGTGATGGGCGGCCGCCGAGGCTCCTCGCCGACGGCTCAATACCTGATCGTGTTGTTCGACAAGGCATCCGGCGCCATCGTCGCGTTCGTCGACGCACACTCGATCACCGGAGTACGGACCGCCGCGACCTCCGCGCTCGCGGCCCTGCACCTCGCCTCGCGGGGGCCATTGCGCCTGGGCGTTCTCGGCAGCGGCCTGGAGGCCCGGATGCACACCAGGGCGCTGGTATCGGTCCTCGACATCGCCGAGGTGACGGTGTTCAGCACCACCGAGGCGCGGCGGCACGCCTTCGCGGAGGAGCTCAGCGCCGAACTGGGCGTGCCGGTCCGGGCCGCGCCGACCAACACCGAGGCGGTACGCGAGGCCGAGCTGGTCGTCGCTGCCGCCCGTTCCCACGACGAACAGCCGATCGTCTCGGCCGCCGACCTGAAGCACTGCCGCACGCTGGTGTCGATCGGCTCGACCGTGCCGTCGCAGCGCGAGATCGACGCCGACCTCATCGACCGGGCCGACCTGATCGTGTGCGACGTCCCCGGCGAGGCGACCGCCGAGGCCGGGGACTTCCTCGCCGCGGCCGCGGCCGGGATCGACTTCACGTCCAAGGTTCACTCGCTGTCCGACCTGGTGACCGGCCGCATCGGCGGTGCGGCGGACTTCGCCCTGTTCAAGTCCGTCGGCAGCGGCCTGCAGGACATCGCCATCGCCTCGCTCGCCCTCTCGCGGGCCCGCGCCGCCGGACTCACCACACCGCTTCCCGTCGCCTTCGAAGGCATCTAAGGAGAACTCATGCCCGCGTATACCAAGGCGGAGGCCCGCGACTGGGCCCGTGAACACCTGAAGGGCGTCATCAACGTCCTGATCCCGTCCTTCACCAACGACCTGCGGGGCATGAACGAGCAGGCGATCCGGCACGACGTACGCAAGCAGTTCGAGTACGGCTTCGCCGGCGCGCTGCTCGTCTCGGAGGTCAGCATCACGCTGCCCGAGTACCGGCGATTCTGCGAGATCGCCGCCGACGAGGCCGCCGGACGGCAACTGTTCGTGCACCACTCCAGCTGGAGCAATCTCGAGCACGCCCTCGAGGCGTTGCAGGTGGCCGAGGCGACCGGCGCCGAGCTCGTGCTCCTCTCGTACCCCCCGAACTTCTACCCGGAGTCCGAACAGGACATCTACGACTACACGAAGGCCATCTGCGACGCCACCGACCTCGCCGTGATGATGTTTCCGATGTACCTGTGGGGCTTCTCCCCGCGGATCCATCCCTCGGACATCCCGACGAGCGTCATCCGGCGGCTGATCGACGACTGCCCGAACATCGTCGCCATCAAGGCCGAGGGCGGATACCCGAGCATCATGGGCCTGATCGAGTGCCACCGGCTGTTCGGCGACGAGGTGGTGATCAGCTGCCCGATCGAGGCCGACCTGATCCCGTTGTCGCAGCTCATCCCGATCCAGGTCTCGGCCACCAGCGACCACGAGTACTACGGCCCGACCATCCCGGTAATCTTCGACCTGCTCGCCAAGGGCGACTACGACGAGGCGACCCGCCTCTACTGGCAGATCCACCCGGCCCGCAAAGCCAAGCAGGCCGTCGGCCCCCAGCTGCACGGCGGCTGGTTCATCAACCGGCAGGCCTGGAAGTTCGAGGGCTGGCTGCAGGGCTACAACGGCGGCCCGATGCGCGCACCCACGCAGCGGATCCACGATGCCCAGATGAACGCGCTGCGCAAGGGGCTCGTCGACTCGGGCCTCAATCCGAGCATGGACCCGTACCGCGACTTCTTCGTCGGCCGGAACCCGGCATGACCCTGTCCCTGCCCGAGACCGAACCCCGCGCGGCGACGGCATTGCGGATCGGCGACACCTGGCGGGAGGCCAGCTCGCGCCAGGTGCTGACCGTCGTCGACCCGGCCACCGAAGGCGTGATCGGCACCGTGGCGGACGCCACCCCCTCCGACGCCCTGCTGGCCCTCGACGCCGGGGCCGAAGCGGCGCGCACGTGGGCGCACTCGTCGCCGCGGATGCGCTCGGAGGTACTGCGCCGTACCTACGAGCTGATGATCGCCGACAAGGAGCGGCTGAGCCGGCTCATCACCGCCGAGAACGGCAAGTCCATTGCCGAGGCGCGGGCCGAGGTCGACTACTCGGCCGAGTTCTTCCGCTGGTACTCGGCCCAGGTGCTCGGCGCGGACGGAGAGTTGCGCACCGCTCCCGCCGGGAACAACCGGATCCTGGTCAGCCAGCACCCGATCGGCCCGGCCGTCCTCGTGACGCCGTGGAACTTTCCCTCCGCGATGGCCGCCCGGAAGCTGGCCCCCGCCATCGGGGCCGGATGCACGGCCGTGCTGAAACCTGCCCCGGAGACCCCGCTGAGCGCCGTCGCCCTGGCCGCGATCCTGGAACGAGCCGGCCTGCCGCCCGGCGTCGTCACCGTCCTGACCACCAGCGACGCGCCAGGGGTGGTCGGCGCGCTGCTGGCCGACCCCCGGGTCCGCAAGCTGTCGTTCACCGGCTCCACCGCCACCGGCCAGGCTCTGCTGCGCGCGGCCGCGGACGGCGTCATCTCCTGCTCCATGGAACTTGGCGGCAACGCGCCCTTCCTGGTACTCGCCAGCGCCGACCTTGACGTCGCGGTGGCGAGCGCTATGGCGGCCAAGCTGCGCAACGCAGGGCAGTCCTGCACCGCAGCCAACCGCTTCTACGTGCACGAGAGCGTGGCCGAGGAGTTCACTGCCCGGTTCTCCCGAGCCCTGAGCTCGGTCACCGTGGGAAACGGCCTCGACCCGGGCGTGGATCTCGGCCCGCTGATCAGCGGCACCGCCCGCGACAAGGTGACGGCCCTCGTCGAGAGGGCGCTCGCCCAGGGAGCCCGAACCACCACGGGCCATCGCTCCCTGCCCGACCGCGGTTTCTTCTGTTCCCCCACCTTGCTGACCGGCGTTCCCCCGGACGCGGAGATCCTGCGAACCGAGGTCTTCGGCCCGGTCGCCCCGGTCGTCACCTTCTCCGACACCGATGACGCCGTCCGGCTGGCCAACGACACCGACATGGGCCTGGTCGCCTTCGTCCACAGCGGCGACCTCGCCGAGGCCCTTGCCATCGCCGACCGTCTCGAAAGCGGCATGGTCGGCATCAACCGCGGCGTCGTCTCGGACCCCGCAGCTCCCTTCGGCGGCTGGAAACACAGCGGCCTGGGCCGCGAGGGCGGCCTCCACGGCTCGGCCGAGTACCTGGAACCCAAGTACATCGCCACCGCCTGGTGACCGTCCGCCCGCACCCGCACCGGCGTGGGGAACCGCGGTCGGGTCCTTACGCCGGTTTCCCGAGGCGGTCGGCGACGGCGGCCCGGCGCGACACGCCGAGCTTGGCGAAGATCCGGGTCATGTGGATGTTCACGGTGCGCGGGCTCAGATACAGCGCTTCGCCGATCTGGCGGTTGGTGAGACCCCGCGCGGCCAGTTCGGCGACCTGGCGCTCGCGCGGTGTGAGCGCGTCGGCGGGCTGCCCACCGGCCGTCGTGGCCGGCGCCGGACGCGGCTGCCGGGCATCCATCCGGCGCCGTTCGCGCAGCACCAGAGCGGCCTGTGCCGGTGCGCCGCACGCCTCGTAGAGCGCGCCGGCCTCGGTGAAGTGCCGGCGTGCCGAGTCCAGGTCGCCGGCCGTGCCGTAGGCCGTGGCGGCCGACAGGTGCGCGCGGGCCGCCATGAGCCGGTCGCCCGCCTCGTGCAGCAGCCGCACGGCGTGCAGCGCCTCGGTGGCGGCGGCCGCCGGGTCCGTCGGCAGCAGGGCGTGGGTGCGGGCGAGGTGGGCCAGCCCGGTCCGGCGCGGCAGACCGGCGGCGTGGGCGAACGCTCGATCGGCCCAGCCGGCCGCCGCCTCCGGCCGGCCCAGGGCCGCTTCGGCGGCGGCCAGCGTCTCGTACCAGTTGTTGCGCTCGATCCCGTCGACGCGCCACAGGCGCGGGCCGCCGCCTCCGGTGAGGATGAGCTCGATACAGGCGGCCGGATCGCCGGCATGGTGGTACGCGATGCCCAGCGCGCCGGCGGCCACCCCGGCGTTGGCGTGCCTGCCCTCGTCGGCGCAGGCGAGCGCCTCCTTGCCGAGGCGCACGGCCTCCTCGGTGTCGCCGGCCATGACGGCCAGCAGGCACTGGTCGCGCAGGGCGTTGCTGCGCTGCGCCGTGCTGCCGGTGAGGTACGCGGCGTCGAGCTCGTCGTCGAAGCATGCCGTGGCCCGGTCGAGACGGCCCAGGAGCAGGTTCGCCGTACCGAGCATCATGTGCAGGAACGCGACGACGTGGCTCTGGCCCGAGCTGCCGGCGACCCGCCGGGCCCGTTCCAGGTGACGGATCGCGCTGGGCAGCCGCTCCTGGTTGATCTCCGCCGCGCAGAGAAACCCGACCAGCTCGACGGTCTCGGCGAGCGCCCCGTCGGGCAGGGCGTCGATGATGGCGGTCGCCTCGTCGAGCCGGGCCGCGGTACCGGCGTCGACGCGGTCCGCCATGTGCTCGGCCATCACGCACATCGCGAGCGCCGCGGCGACCGGCGCCGGGTCGGGGTGCAGGCGGGCGGTCGCGAGCGCCTCGGCCGGCCAGTCCCGGTCGGCCTCCGGGTCGGCGCGCATCACCGCGCCGGCCGCCAGGCCGAGCTTGAGCAGCCGCGCCGCGACGCCGTCCTGGTCGGGCAACGCCGCCAGCTCGGCCAGCAGTTGCGCATGCGCCTCCTCGTGGCGGCCGATGAGCCGCTCGATCAACGCGCAGAACCCGGCGATCTGGGCATGCTGCTCGACCAGCTCGGCCGGCAGCAGCCGGCGCAACTCGTGCAGCCGGGCGCGGCTGTCCTCCAACCGGCCGACCAGCGCGGCGGCGCGGGCCCGCAGGCTCAGCAGGTCCAGCCGGACCAGCAGGGATTCGGGTGTGTCCGGGACCAGCCGCAGCGCGGCCTGCAGCCAGTGCCCGGCGGCAGCGGGCGCCGCGAAGAGGCTTGCGGCGGCCGCCTCCCGCAGCGCCTCGATGGCGTGCGCGTCGCCCCGCTTCGCGGAGCGCTCCAGGTGGTGCACCACCTCGGCGTTGGGTGCGCCCCACTCGGTCAGGGCGGCGGCCGCGCGGGCATGCGCGGCGATGCGCCAGCCCGCGCCGGCCAGGTCGTACGCGATCCGGCGGACCAGCGGGTGGCGGAACTCGAAGCGCCCGCCCACGGGCCGCTCCCGCAGCAGATCGTGGCGGACCAGCACGTCGAGCGCGGTCAACGCGCCGGCGAGGTCCAGCCCGGCGGTCCGCGCGATCAGGTCCGCGTCGACGCCGTCGCCGGCCACCGCGGCGCCCCAGGCGGTGCGCCGCTGGTCCGGGTCGAGCGCGACGAACTCGGCGACGAGGGCCGAGCGCACCGGCTCCGGGACGCCGGCCGCGCGGATCGCCGAGTCGAGCGCGGCCGCGGCCGGACCGGACTCGGCTTCGCCCCACGCGGCCAGCGCCTCCAGGTAGAACGGGTTACCGCCGCTGGCCGCGTAGAGCCGCTGCCGGTGGTCAGCGCCGAGGCCGGCCGGCAGGAGCCGGCCGGCCTCCGCCGGCGTCAGCGGTCCGAGCTCCATCCGCTCGACCCCGCCGTCCCGCGCCGCGCGCGCCAGCGCATGCCGCAGGCGGTGCGCGATCTGCCGCGGCCGGTGCGCCACGGCCAGCAGCACCCGGCCGTGCGGCGGGTGGCGCAACAGGTACTCCACGATCTCGGCCGAGCCGTCGTCGGCCCAATGCAGATCGTCGAGCACGAGCAGCAGCCCGGCGGGGCGGGAGAGCTCCTCCAGCAGGGTGCGGACCGCCCGATGCAGCTGGTACCGCTCGGTGATCAACGCTGTGTGCGGGTCGGCGATGGCCGGGAGCGGACCGTCGAGGTGCGGCTCGAGCGCGTCGCCGATGATGCTGAACGGTGCGTTCCGCTCCAACTCACCGGCCCGCCCGCGCAGCACCAGCCACCCGGATCGCCGCGCGCCGTCGCCGAGCTCGGCCAGCAGCCGCGTCTTGCCGATGCCCGGGTCGCCGGCGATCTCCACCGTCCGGGCCGGCCCCGCGCCGGCCGCCTCGACGAGCGCACCGAGGCGGATCAGCTCGGCCCGGCGCCCGACCAGCCGCGCCGGACGGTATTCCCGCGCGGCACCGACAACATGCTCACCGCCCGCTGCCCGCGTCACGCGCGCTGACCTCCCGTACCAAGCGAATTGCACCGATCTGTCGCATAGAGCATTTGCCAGATGCTAGCGCCCCACGCAGGCACCAGACTCGGCGCGGTTCGGCCTAAAAGGGTACGAACATTCCTCTCTACGGGAGCACTCACGCATGAGCACTCAACACGGCACGCCGGCATCGAGCCCGGGCATCTTCGAGGCGGCACCGGTGCGCCCGGCCACGCTCTCGACGGCGGTCTGGGGCAGCGTCGCCGTCGCACTGCTGTCGCTCGTCGGCGCGATCCTGATGATCGTCAAGGGCAAGGCGTCGATCGAGGCATACCTGGACGAGACCGCGGGCGCCGACCTCTCGGGTCTGGTCAAGGACGTGATGGCCGAACAGCTCGACGAGGCGTACCACCGTCTCGTCATCAAGGCCGGGGTCGCCATCGCGCTCGCGGTGCTCGTGCTGATCTTCGCCCTCACCGCGCGTGGCGGCTCGATGGTGGCGCGGATCCTGCTGACGGTGGCGCTCGTGGTGAACATGTGCGCGGGCAGCGGGCTGCAACTCGGCGACCGTGACGTGCTGCCGAGCGGCAGCGTGGCAATCGCCGCGCTCACACCGCTGCTGAGCCTGGTGATGATCGTGCTGCTCTTCCTGCCGGCGAACAACCGCTACGCCGCGGCCCGCGCGCGCGGCAGGTGACCGACGGTCGCGGCCCTCTCACCACCGTGGGAGGGCCACCGCCCCGGTGCCTCCCGCGGGCCCGGCAGTCCCCTACGCTTCGCCGGTGCGCTCGCCGGTCACGCGCGTCCGCGGCAGCCGCCCCGCGCGGGACTCGCCGGAGAGGGCATCGCCGTTGACGGTGACGTCGTAGACGAGGTTGAGCCGAAGCGGCCGGGTGATGCTCTGCCGCCAGGTGACGCGCCGGCCGGCCGGGCCGTCCTCGGCCACGATGTCCGTGAGAGGCGTGGTTTCGCCGCCACCGCTCGCGCTACCGCGGATCACACCATCCTCCTCCTCGAAGCGGTATTCGGCCTCGATGGTGCCGACGGGCGTCTTCATGCGCAGCAGCCAGGTTCCGGCGATGGTGCTCATTGTTTGGTACCTTCCGTCGGCCGGGCCGCAAGCGGGCGCGTGCTCTTCCAGGTGGTCCCGCGGCGCTCGTACTCGAACAGTTCCTCGACCGCGTGCGCGGTGTGCGAGCCGAAGTCACGTTCGAGCAGGTAGAGGGCCACGTCGAGGCCAGAGGTGACGCCGCCGCCGCTGATGAGGTCGCCGTCGTCCACCACACGAGCACGGACGGCGTTCACCCCCGTGGCGTCGAGCATGTCGATGCCGAGCACGTGCGTGGTCGCGGTGCGGCCTTCGAGGAGGCCGGCCATCGCCAGTGCGAGCGAACCCCCGCAGTACGCCGCGACGGTGACGTCCGGGTTGTCGAGCGCACGGCGGATCAGGGGCATCGCGTCGCTCGATGCGAACCGGCCCAGGAGCACGGGGATGGTCTCGTCCCCGGCGTCGGGGTCTCCATCGACGGGACCGACCGCCCCTGGGACCAGCACATAGCCGGGCACGTCCGGGTCGAGCACGGCGGTGGCCGCCAGCGTGATCCGGGGGTTGCCGGATCGCACGACGCCGGGACCGCTCGCGCTGACGAGCTCCACCGCGAGCGCGCCGCCGAGGAACTCGCTCCCGGCGGTCAGCGCCTCGAACGGTGCGACGACGTCGAGCGGGTCGAACCCGTCGAAGAGCACGAACTGGACGTTGACCTGGGGCATGAATGATCCCTTCCGCTGGGCGCACCCCTCTATGTTCACGATCCCGCGCCGGGCGGAGCAATGACTATCGCGACAGGAATCACCTGAATCTGGCCAACCGCGAATGCCTTATGGTTTGGGGATGTACACCGTGGTTGTGCTCGCATTGCCGGATGCGATTGCCTTCGATATGGCCACGCCCATCGAGACCTTCGGACGTGTGCGCCTGCCGGACGGCCGCCCCGGATACCGGATCGTCGTCGCCGGCTCCGAGTCGTCGGTCCAGGCCGGTCCGCTGCGGCTGGCGATCGATGAGGGGCTGGACGCGCTCGAGCGCGCCGATCTCATCGTGGTGCCGGGACGGAACGACCCGTTGCGGCCGTCGCCGCCCGCCGTCCTCGCGGCCCTGCGGGCCGGGGCGGAGCGCGGGACGCCGATCGCGTCGATCTGCGTCGGCGCGTTCACGCTGGCCGAGGCGGGCCTGCTCGACGGCCGGCACGCGACGACCCACTGGCTCGCCGCGGACGAGCTCGCGCGCCGGCATCCAGCCGTCCGGATGGACCCCGACGTGCTCTACACGGACACCGGGGACATCCTGACGTCGGCGGGAGCCGCGTCCGGTCTCGACCTCTGCCTGCACATCGTCCAGCGTGATTACGGAATGGCCGTCGCGGCGGACGCCGCCCGCCTTGCCGTCGCGCCGCTGCACCGGCCGGGAGGACAGGCGCAGTACATCGTCCGGAACCGTGCGACCCATCGGACGTCGACGCTTGAGCGGGCGCTCTCGTGGATCGAGGCGAACGCGCATCGCGACCTCATGCTCGCGGACATCGCCCGGGCGGCGGGCATGAGCGTGCGCACGCTGACCCGCCGGTTCAAGGACGAGACGGGGCAGAGCCCTATGCAGTGGGTGGCGGGGGTGCGCATCCGTCACGCGCAGGAACTGCTCGAAACCACGGACCACACCGTGGATCGGATCGCCGCCCAGACCGGGTTCCCCACGACGAGCAACTTCCGTTCCCAGTTCGGACAGGTCCTCGGCGTCACACCCGGCGCGTACCGCAAGGTGTTCCGCCCGCGGGCGTCGAGGGCGTGACCGGCCGGGTCGTGCCACCTCCCGGCCTTCGCCGGCCGCCGCCACGCTACGGGCCTCATCGATCGGCCGACAGTTCCGCCCGTTCCGGGACCTGCGCCGCGACCGGCGCGGCGGCGGGCCTGCGGAGCAGGACGAGCACCAGGATCCCGGCGACCAGGGCGGTTCCGGAGGCGACCAGCATGGTCGCGTTCAGCCCGTCGGCGAACCCGGCCGGCGAGCCGTGCCCGGCGGCGATCCGGTCGGTGAAGACGGTACCGAAGACCGCGACGCCGAGTGCGAGCCCGAGCTGGCGGAACGTGTTGAGCGTCCCGCCGGCCATCCCGCTGCGCTCGCGCGGCACCTCGGCCAGCACCGCGGAGGCGTTCGAGGGCAGCACGCAGCCGACGCCGAGACCGGCCACGATCAGTCCGGGGATCAGGATCGCGCCGGTGCTGTCCGTGCCGATCCGGGCCTGCAGCAGGTCACCGGCGGCGATCAGGAGCAGGCCGAGGCCGACGGTCCAGCGTGGGGCGATCCGCTGCAGGAACCGGCCGGCGGCCGCGCCGACGACCAGGGCGGCGGCGGCCATCGGGAGGGCGCCGTACAGGCCGGCGTCGACCGGGCCGTTTCCGAGCACCTGCTGCAGCCAGACGGTGCTGAACGCCAGGTAGCCGAACGCGGCGGCCTGGGTCAGGAACGCCGCGACGATCAGCACGGTGAACGGCGCCCGGCGGAACAGGGTCAGGTCGAGCATCGGGTGGTCCGAGCGGGCTTCGGCGATCAGGAACAGGACCAGGGCGACCAGGCCGGCGGCGAACGCGGCCAGGGCCACGCCGTCGGTCCAGCCGGCGTCACCGGCGCGGATCAGGCCGTACGTCACGGCGGCCGCCGCCACGGTGAAGCTGATCGTGCCGGGCAGGTCGAAGCGGCCACCCCGCGGCGCCCGGGACTCGCTCACCCCGCGCATCGTGAACCAGACCGCGACCAGGCAGACCGGCAGGTTGACCAGGAACACCCAGCGCCAGCCGAGGTGCTCGGTGAGCAGGCCGCCGGCGATCGGGCCGGCCGCGGCGGCGGCGCCGTTGACCGCGCCCCAGACGCCGAAGGCGACGCCCCGGTCGTGGCCGTGGTAGGTGACGTTGAGCAGGGCGGCGGTGCACGCGAACATGGCCGCGCCGCCGAGGCCCTGCAGGATCCGGGCGGCGATCAGGGCCTGCTCGTTCGGGGCGACCGCGCAGAGCAGCGAGGAGATCGCGAAGACGCCGACGCCGATCAGGTAGGTGCGGCGGCGGCCGAACCGGTCGGCGAGCGAGCCGGCGCCGAGCACCAGGGCGGCCAGGGACAGGGCGTACCCGTCGATGACCCACTGCAGGTCGGTGTAGTCCGCCCGGAAGTCGTCGGAGATCGCCGGCAGGGCGACGACGACAATGAGGACGTCCACCAGCAGCAGGAAGGTGCCGAGGCAGACGGCGATCAGTGGTGACCATTTGCGCATGCACTGCAGGATGCCGGTTCACACATCATTTTTCCCAGCCAGATGCTCCATTTCTGCGGATCTCGACATTCGGTAGGCTGATGCTGTGGAAATCGACGAGCTGGACCGGCAGGTGACGCACGCGCTGCGGATCAACGGCCGGGCCGGGTACCGGGAGATCGGCACGGTGCTCGGCGTCTCCGACCAGACGGTCGCCCGGCGATACCGCCGGTTGCGCGCCGAGGCGGGCGTTCGGGTCGTCGGCCTGCCCAACCCCATCGAGCTGGGGTACGAGACCTGGTTGATCCGCCTGCGCGCCGCCCCGGACTCGGCGCTGCCGATCGCCGGCGCGCTGGCCCGCCGCCCGGACACCGGCTGGGTGTCGATCACCTCGGGCGGTACCGAGATCGCCTGCACCGTGCGGGTGCCGGCCGCGGTCGACCGGGAGACCCTGCTGCTGCAGAAGCTGCCCCGGACCCCGCGGGTGACCTCGGTCAGCGCGCACTGCGTGATCCACCAGTTCGTCGGCGGGGCGGTCGGCCCGGACCTGCACGACGACGCGCTGACCGCCGAGCAGATCGCCGCGCTGACCCCGCTCCGGGCGGCGCGGGGCGGTGACCGGTCGGCGGCGCACCTCACCCCCGCGGACGCGCCGCTGCTGGAGGCGCTCGCCTGGGACGGGCGGCTCAGCTACGCGGAGCTGGCGGCCACCACCGGCTGGCCGGAGTCGACCACCCGCCACCGGGTGCAGGAGCTGTTCGAGTCCGGGTCGCTCTACACCGACGTGGAGATCGAGCCGGAGCTGTACGGGTTCCGCGCCCCGGTCCTGCTCTGGCTGACGGTGACCCCGCCCCGGCTGGCGGCGGTCGGTGCGGCGCTCCGCGAGCACGAGGAGATCGTCTTCGCGGCGGCCACCACCGGGCAGACGAACGTGCAGGCCCTCGCGATCTGCCGGGACATGCCGGAGTTCTACCGGTACCTGACCGAGAAGCTGGGCTCGCTGGGCGGTGTGGAGCGGATCGAGTCGGAGCCGCTGCTCCGACACGTCAAGCAGCTCGGCACGGTGCGTTGACCCGAACGAGATGCTGACAACGTCCGGCCCTTCGCCTACCGGCTCATCCCTGCGAACCACCCGGCAAACCACCCCGCGCCCGTTGAGCCCATCGGCTGGTAAGGCACCTCAAGCGGCAGGTGATAGTTGAGTGAGAGGCCGAAGGCGGGAGGCGCACCGTGATGCTCGGGAAGCGGGTGTTCGCAAACCGTGTGGACGCCGGGCGGCAGCTTGCCCGCAAGCTGGCCGACCTGCGCGGTCAGAACGTCGTGGTGCTGGGTCTGCCGCGCGGTGGTGTACCGGTGGCATATCAGGTCGCCGCGGCACTCCGGGCTCCGCTGGATGTGATCATCGTGCGGAAGCTCGGACTCCCGGAGCAGCCCGAGCTCGGCATGGGCGCGATCGGTGAGGACGGTGTCCGGGTGCTCAACCCGCGGGTGATCAGCCTCGCCGGCGTTTCCACCGACGAGTTGGCGGAGGTCGAAGAGTCCGAACGGGTGGTGCTGAGCGGCCGTGCGCGGTGGCTGCGCGGGGATCGCCCTGCGGAGGGCTTCGCCGGGCGTACCGCGGTGATCGTCGACGACGGCATCGCCACCGGCTCCACCGTCCGGGCCGCCTGCGAGGTGGCCCGGGCCCGGGGCGCGGCCCGTGTCGTCCTGGCCGTTCCGGTGGCGCCGGCCGACCTGATCGAGCCGCTGCGCCGGGTGGCCGACGCCGTGGTCTGCGTGCGGACGCCGAGCCGGCTGTCGTCGATCAGCCAGTGGTACGCCGACTTCACCCCTACCTCGGACGACGAGGTCCACGAGTTGCTCGTCCGGGCGGCCGCCCATCGGGTGTCCCCCACGGCGCCGGCCGGGACCCGGCGGGCCGGCGGCTTGCCCGGGCGCGACGAGGAGGTCGCGATCCCGCTCGGCGACTGGAGCCTCGCCGGACACCTCACGCTCCCTCCGGACGCGACCGGACTGGTGCTGTTCGCCCATGGCAGCGGCAGCAGCCGCCACAGTTCACGCAACCGGTACGTGGCCCTGATCCTCAACCAGGCCGGCCTGGGCACCCTGCTGTTCGACCTGCTCACGCCGGGCGAGGCGGCCGACCGGGCCAACGTGTTCGACATCGAACTGCTCGCCGAGCGCCTCACCGGGGTCAGCGCCTGGGCGCATGACCAGCCCTGGGGTCATGACCTGAGCATCGGCTGGTTCGGCGCCAGCACGGGCGCCGGGGCCGCGCTGTGGGCCGCCGCCGAGCCGCACGCCGGTGTCGCCGCGATCGTCTCCAGGGGCGGCCGCCCCGATCTGGCCGCCCGGCGGCTGCCTGCCGTCACCGCGCCCACGCTGCTCATCGTCGGCGGGCTGGACACGCAGGTGCTCGCGCTGAACCGCGCCGCGCAAGCCGAGCTGCGATGCCCCAGCGAGCTCGTCGTGGTACCCGGCGCCACCCACCTGTTCGAAGAGCCCGGCACCCTGACCGCCGCGGCCCGCCACGCCGAGAGCTGGTTCACCACGCACCTGCGTCATGTGGCGCGCGCGGGCCGTACACCAGGCTGAGCACCTCGGCGGCGATCCGTGCCGCGAGCCGGTCGGCGGCCTCGGCCACGCCGGGCGAGAGCCCCGTGCCGAAGTCCGTGTCGGCGGCCTCGACGCCGTAGACGACCAGGCGGGCGGGGAGCCGCCCGAGTGTCCGGGCCAGCGTCACGGCGTCGCCCGGGTCGACGGCGTGCGTGCTGGTCGGCGGGCCGCACGACTCCGGCGGCGGCGCCGCCGTGCGGTGGATGCGGCCCGGGTGCGGCGGGTCGGCGCGGACGGCGTCGACGAGGATGGCGAGGCGACGGCGCTGCCACAGCAGGATGAGCGCGCCGGCCTCGCCGTCGCTCTCGGCGAGCACGTCGCTCGGCAGGCCGGCGGCGCGGAGCCGCTGGATGACGGCGGGGCCGATGCCGTCGTCGCGCCGGTAGGGGTTGCCGATGCCGATGACCACGACGGGGGGTCTCATCGGCGTTCCACGGTGAGGTCGAGAAAGTGCGTGGCGCAGGAGATGCACGGGTCGTAGTTGCGGATGGCCTGCTCGCAGGCGGCGGTGAGCCGGGCGTCGTCGAGGTGCAGGCGGTCCTGGACGAACCGGCGCAGGTCGTCCTCGATGGCCGGCTGGTTCTGCGAGGTGGGCGGCACGATGCGGGCCGTGCCGATGGTGCCGTCGGCGTCGATGGTGTACCGGTGGAACAGCGCGCCGCGGGGCGCCTCGGTCGCGCCGTAGCCGGTCGCCGCGCGCGGCGGGACGGGCTCGTGCGCCGGCGCCGGGGGCTCGTAGGCGTCGATGAGCCGCAGCGCCTCGTCGACAGCGTAGACGAGCTCGACCGCGCGGACGGCGATGCTGCGGAACGGGTTGTCGCAGACCGGCCCGAGGCCGGCCGCGGACGCCGCCTCGCGGGCCAGCGGCGACAGGACGGCGGCGTTCAGCGCGTAGCGGGCGAGGGGCCCGGTCAGGTAGGCGCCGCCGCCGGCGAGCCGGGCGTGCAGGGCGGTCGAGTACGGTACCTGGGACTCCACGACGTGCCGCTCGAAGTCGCGCACCGGGAACGACCGGCCGCCCGACGTGCGAGGCTCGCCGCGGTCGATGGGGTACCGCCGGGGATCGGTCAGGGCGAGCAGCTCGTGGCCGACGGTGAAGTCCGCGAACTCGAATCCGGCGACCCAGTCGACGGTGGCCAGGGCGTGGTCGAGGGCCGGGCGCAGCGTGTCGCGGGCCAGTGCGCGCAGCTCGCCCGGCTCGGGGGCGCGGTGGAAGCCGCCGACGCGGACGTTGATCGGGTGGATGGCGCGGCCGCCGACGAGCTCGAGGATGGCGTTGCCGGCCTGCTTCAGGGCCAGCCCGCGCTCGACGGCGGCGCGGTGGTCGCGGGCCATCTCCACGACGCCGGGGTAGCCGAGGAAGTCGGGGGCGTGCAGCAGGTAGACGTGCAGGGCGTGGCTGGCGATCCACTCGCCGCAGTACAGCAGCCGCCGCAGCTCGGCGACGCGCTCGCCGACCGCCACCCCGCACGCGTCCTCGAGGGCGAGGCAGGCGCTCATCTGGTACGCCACCGGGCAGATCCCGCAGATGCGGGCGGTGATGTCCGGCGGTTCGGTGTGCCCCCGGCCGCGCAGGAACGCCTCGAAGAACCGCGGCGGCTCGTAGATGCGCAGCCGCACGTCGGTCACGGTGGCGCCGTCCACCCGCACGTACATCGCCCCCTCGCCCTCGACCCGGGCGAGGGACGCGACCCGCAGCGCGCGGTCGTTGCGATGGCTCACGCCCGCTCTCCTTGCTCGGCGGCGGCCTGGAACTCGGGACGGGCGACGTGGTAGGTGCGGAACACCCGGGCCACGTCCTGCGGCGACATGCCGTGCTCGCGCAGCGAGGCGACGATGGCGTCGGTGTTCGGCTGCGCCATCGGGCCGAAGCAGCCGTAGCAGCCGCGGCCGTAGGCCGGGCAGAGGGCGCCGCAGCCGGCCCGGGTGACCGGGCCGAGGCACGGCGTGCCGTGCGCGACGGTGACGCACGTGGTACCGCGGACCTTGCACTCCTGGCAGACGCTGTGCACCGGCAGATTCGGGCGCCGGCCCATGAGCACGGCGGTGAGCAGGTCGATGAGCTGCCCGCGGTCGATCGGGCAGCCGGGCAGCTCCAGGTCCACCCGCACGTGTGCCGAGATCGGCGTCGAGCGGGCCAGGGTCTCGACGTACCCCGGCTTCGCATAGACGATCGACCGGAACTGCTCGACGTCGGCGAGGTTGCGCAGCGCCTGCACGCCGCCGGCGTTGGCGCATGCGCCGATCGTGACCAGCGTGGCGGACTGTTCCCGGATCCGCTCGATCCGCCGCACGTCGGCCTCGGTCGTGACCGAGCCCTCGACCAGCGACACGTCGTAGGGACCCGCCACGGTGGCGCTGGAGGCCTCCAGGAAGTGGGCGATGTCGTAGCGCCCGGCGAGCGGCAGCAGCTCGTCCTCGCAGTCGAGCAGGGTGAGCTGGCAGCCGTCGCAGGAGGCGAACTTCCACACCGCCAGCTTCAGCTTGTCCATCACAACTCCTTCACCGACAGCAGCGGCAGGGCGGTCGAGCAGGCGGCCACCGGCCCGTCCCGGCACAGCAGCAGCGGGCCGAGCTGGCAGTGGCCGCAGTGGCCGATGCCACAGTGCATGTTCCGCTCCAGCGACAGCCACACCCGCTCGGCAGGAATGCCGCGGTCGAGCAGGCCGCGGGCGGCGAAGCGCATCATGACCTCGGGTCCGCACACGAACCCGGCGGTGCGGGCCGGGTCGGTGCGCAGCTCCTCGAAGAGCGCGGTCACCACGCCGACCCGGCCGGTCCAGCCGGCGGCGGCCCGGTCGACGGTGGTGGCGACCTCGACGCCGGCCGCGCGCCATTCGTCGTACTCACCCGGGTACAGCAGGTCGCCGGGGGTCCGGGCGCCGATGAGCACCGCGACGCGCCCGTAGCGGTCGCGGTCGGCGGCGGCGTGCCGCACGAGCGGGCGCAGCGGCGCCAGGCCCAGCCCGCCGGCGACCACGACGAGGTCGGCCCCGGCCGGGGCGGGCAGCACCCAGCCCCGGCCGAACGGCCCGCGCACCCCCAGCGTCGCGCCGGGCCTGGCCGCGCACAGCGCGCCGCTGGTCGCGCCGACCGCCCGCACGGTGTGCAGCAGGCCGCCGGCGCCGAACCGCCCGGAGACGGAGATCGGCACCTCGCCGACGCCGAACGCGTACAGCATCGCGAACTGCCCGGGGCGGAAGACCGGCAGCGGCTCGTCGACCGGCTGGAGGGCGAGGGTGACCGTGTCCGCGGTCTCCTCGACGCGCTCGGCGACCCGGTACCGGGCCGGGGTCATGGTGCTCATACCGGCGCCCGGTACAGGTCGAGCAGCCGCACGCGGGTGGCCTGCATCCGGTCCACGACGACGGCCATGAAGCGGGTGGTCAGCTCGTAGCCGAGCTGCGGGTCGGCGGCGCAGAGGCCGCGCAGGCCCGGCCCGTCGAGGGCGATGGCCAGCACCGGGCCGACGGTGACCGCGCCGAAATGCCAGCGGTACGGCGGGAAGAGCCACGACCAGCCCAGCACGCTGCCCGGGCCGAGCGTCTCGACGATCACGTCGCCGCGCCCGGGGACGGCGGTGTCCAGGTTGACGAAGCCCTCGCGGATGAGCCAGCAGTGCTCGGCCCGGCCGTTCTCGTCGAAGATCCGCGTCGCGGCCGGGAACGGTGCGCGGTGTGCCCAGTGCGACAGCCGCTCCAGGTGGCGGGGCTGCAGCCCGGCCAGGAAGGGGTGCGCGGCCAGCAGGTCGTAGGTGGTGATCACGGCAGGCCTCCCGGGTCCGCGGGCGGATGGGCGTGCAGGGCGTGCAGTTCGGCGGTGACGTCGATGCCGACCGGGCACCAGGCGATGCAGCGGCCGCAGCCGACGCAGCCGGACTCGCCGAACTGGTCGTGCCAGGTGCCGAACTTGTGGCTGAGCCACTGCCGGTAGCGGGCGTCGCGCGTGTGGCGCACCGGCCCGCCGTGCAGGAGGCTGAAGTCGAGGTCGAAGCAGGACTCCCAGGTCTCCCACCGCTCGGCGTGCTCGCCGGTCAGGTCGGTCGTGTCGGTGACCGAGGTGCAGAAGCAGGTCGGGCACACCATCGTGCAGTTGCCGCAGGCCAGGCAGCGCTCCGCCACGTCGGCCCACTGCGCGTCCTCGCGGTGCCCGGCCAGCAGCGTGCGCAGGTCGGTCTCGGGCAGTGTGCGGCCCATCCGGTCCGCGGCGGCGTCCACCGCGCTCGCCGCGGCCGCCACGTCGCCGTCGGACGCGGGCGCGGACGGCACCCGCCGCAGCAGCGCCTCCCCCTCGGCGGAGCCGGCGCCGGCCAGGTAGGTGCCGTCGGGCCGCTCGGTGAGCACGAGGTCGTAGCCCGTGTCCGCGCCGGGACCACCGCCCGCGGACACGCAGAAACAGGTCCCGCCCGGCTCGGTGCAGTTGACCGCGACGATGAGCATGTTCGCGCGGCGCGCGGCGTAGCGGCCGCCGTCGCCGAGGACGTGATCGAGGACGCCGATCGCGCGCAGGTCGCAGGAGCGCACGCCGAACAGCGCCAGCCGGCGCGGCGGCGATCCGCCGTCCTCGACGGTGAACCCGTCCTTGCCGCTGGTGGCCGACCACAGCCGCTCCCGGGGCGGGTGCAGCACCTGTTTCCACGACTGCGGGCCCGAGGTGTGGGTGAACGCGAGCCGCTCGTCGCCGGGGCGCAGCCGGTAGGTGCCCGCCTCGACCTCGGTGCGCCGGCCGTAGGGCAGCCGGGCCGCCCCGTCGATCTCGGCCAGCACGATCGCGCCGTCGCGCACGGTCGGCCCGACCACGGCGCGGCCGTCGGCGCGCAGCGCGGCGATCAGGTCGTCCAGGCCCGGCAGCAGTACCGGGCCGAGGTCGGTCATCGCGGTCCTCCCGGGAGAGACTCTTCTGCCCATCGCAACGCGATGTATGCGTGCCGGCCAGGGCCGTTCGGCCCGGTACGGCGGGCATGGCGGGTCAGCAGATGCGCGGCAGCTGCTCGCCGAGCAGCATGTCGACGATCCGCCGGCCGCCGACGAGCGTGTGCATCACCACCCGGCCCGGGTGCTCCCCCACCACCCGGCCCAGCACCACGGCCCCCTCCCCTTCCGGGGTGCGGCGCATCGCGTTCAGGAGGTCGTCCGCGGCCTCGGCGGCGGCCACCGCGACCAGGCAGCCCTCCCCGGCCACGTGCAGCGGGTCCAGGCCGAGCAGGTCGCACGCGTCGGCGACCGGGGCCGGCACCGGCAGCGCCGCCTCGTCGATCTCGATGCCGGCCCGGGACGCCGCGGCGATCTCGTTGAGCGCGGAGGCCAGCCCGCCCCGGGTCGGGTCGCGCATGGCGTGCAGCGCCGGGCCGGCCGCGGCCACCATCGCCGCCGCGAGCCGGTGCAGCGGCCGGGTGTCGGAGGCGAGCTCCGCGGCGAAGCCGAACCCCTCCCGCGCGCCGATGATGGCGGTGCCGTGGACGCCGATCGGCCCGGACAGCAGCACGACGTCGCCGGGGCGGGCGGCCGCGGCGGACACGGCCGCGCCGCTCAGCCGCCGGCCGACGCCGGTGGTGGTCACGAACAGCCCGTCCGCGGCGCCGCGGCCGACGACCTTCGTGTCGCCGGTGACGATCCGCGTCCCGGCGGCGGCCGCGGCGGCACCGGCGGAGGCGGAGATCCGGCGGAGGTCCTCGACGGGGAAGCCCTCCTCGATGACGTACGCCAGGGCGAGCGCCACCGGCGCGGCGCCCATCATCGCCAGGTCGTTGACCGTGCCGTGGACCGCGAGGGCGCCGATGTCGCCGCCCGGGAAGAACAGCGGGTCCACGACGAACGCGTCGGTGCTCAGGGCCAGCCGCGCGCCGTCGACGGCGAACGCGGCGGCGTCCTGCGGCACGTCGCCGGCCGTGCCGAACGCGGGCAGGATCACGTCGCGCAGCAGCTCGGCGGAGAGCCGGCCGCCGCTGCCGTGGCCGAGCAGCACCCGGCCGGTCTCCACCGACGGCGCCGGGCACACCGCCCGCGCCGGATCCGCGACACTCATCGCGAGCCTCCCCGGCCCGCCGCGTGGAACGCGGCGCAGGTCCCCTCGGCCGACACCATCGGCGCGCCGAGCGGCGAGCGGGGCGTGCACCGCGTGCCGTAGGCGGCGCAGTCGGTCGGTACCCGGGTACCGCGCAGGATGTCCCCGGCGATGCAGTCCGGGTGCTCCCACCCGGCCTCACCGGTGAGCGCGAAGCGCAGCTCGGCGTCGTAGCCGGCGAACTCGTCGGCGAGGCGCAGGCCGCTGCCCGGGATGGTGCCGATGCCGCGCCAGGCGCGGTCGCCGACCCGGAACACGCGCCGGATGGCCTCCTGCGCCGCGCCGTTGCCCGAGCGGCGCACCGCCCGCGCGTACTGGTTCTCCACCTCGCAACGCCCCTCCTCCAGCTGCCGCACGGCCATCAGCACGCCCTCGAGCAGGTCGAGCGGCTCGAACCCGGTCACCACGATCGGCACCCCGTAGCGGGCCGCGATCGGCTCGTACTCCGTCCAGCCCATGACCGCGCAGACGTGCCCGGCCGCCAGGAACGCCTGCACCCGGCAGTCCGGCGCGTCCAGGATCGCCGTCATCGCCGGGGGTACCAGCACATGGCTGACGAGCATGCTGAAGTTCGCGAGCCCCAGCCGGTGCGCGCGCAGTACCGCCATGGCGTTGGCCGGCGCCGTGGTCTCGAAGCCGACGGCGAAGAACACCACCTCGCGGTCGGGCCGCTCGGCGGCGATGGCGACGGCGTCCAGCGGCGAGTACACCACCCGGACGTCGGCGCCCCGCGCGCGCAGGGACAGCAGGTCGGTGCGGCTGCCCGGCACCCGCAGCATGTCGCCGTAGGACGCGAACACGACCCGGTCCCGCCCGGCGAGGTCCAGGGCGGCGTCGACGATCTCCAGCGGCGTGACGCAGACCGGGCAGCCCGGCCCGTGGATCATCCGCAGCCCCGGCGGGAGCAGCTCGTCGATGCCCTGCCGCACGATCGTGTGCGTCTGGCCGCCGCAGACCTCCATCAGCGTCCACGGCCGGGTGGTGGCCGCCCCGATCCGGCCGAGCAGCTGCCGGGCCAGGGCGGGGTCGCGGTACTCGCTGAGGTACTTCACGGGCCCGCCTCCGGGGTGAGCTCCCGCTCCAGCAGATCGTCCATCGCCCGCAGGACCCGCAGCGTGCGCAGTGCCTCGGCCTCGTCCAGCCGGCCGATGGCGAAGCCCACGTGGACCACGACGTACTCCCCCACCCGCGCGTCCGGCACGTAGGCCAGGCAGACCTCGCGCCGCACGCCGCCGAAGTCGACCGTCCCCATCGGCAGGCCGGAGCCGTCGTCGACGGCCGTCACCCGGCCGGGCACACCGAGACACACGGGTCCGTCACCCCTGCCGCATCCGGGCGGCCGCGACGGCCGCCTGGCCGTAGCTGATCCCGCCGTCGTTCGGCGGTACCCGCTCGTTGACCAGGGGCGTCAGCCCGGCCGCGGACAGCCCGGCGACCAGGGCCTCGACCAGCAGCTGGTTCTGCATCACGCCGCCGGACAGGCAGACCGCCGACGTGCCGTGCCCGGCCGCGGCGTCGCAGCACACGGCGACCGTCACCGCGGCGACCGTGGCGTGGAAGGCCGCGGCGAGCGGGCCGGCCGCGGCGCCGTCCCGCGCCGCCTCCAGCAGGGCCAGCAGCGTCGGCACCGGGTCGAAGACGACCAGGCCGTCGCGCACGGCGAGCCGCCACGGCAGCGCTCCGGCGCCCGGGTGCCCGGCCGCGCACGCCTCCAGCGCGACCGCCGCCTCGCCCTCGTAGCCGGCGTCGTCGCGGATGCCCAGCAGCGCCGCGACGGCGTCGAAGAGCCGCCCGGCGCTGGAGGCGACCGGGCAGTTGACCCCGGCCGCGACCATCCGGCGCACGTCCGCCACCTCGCCCGCCGGCAGCCGGCGCAGCAGCGGGCCGGCGAGCCGTTCCAGCCGCTCGCGGGAGCCGTCGTCGGCGAAGGGCTCGGCGCCGAAGAGGTAGCCCAGCGCCATCCGGGCCGGGCGGCGCACCGCGGCCGCGCCGCCGGGCAGCGGCGCCCGGCCGAACCGGGCCAGGCGCCGGTACGAGCCCAGGTCGGCCAGCAGCACCTCGCCGCCCCACAGGGTGCCGTCGTCGCCGAGGCCCAGCCCGTCGTAGGCGACGCCGAGGTACGGCCCGGTGATCCCGTGCTCGGCGGCGCACGAGGCGACGTGGGCGTGGTGGTGCTGCACGCCGATGCGGAGCGAGGCCGGCAGCGCCTTCGCGTACTGCGTCGAGGCGTAGCCCGGGTGGAGGTCGTGCGCGACGACGGCGGGCACGATCCCGGTGACCCGGGACAGGTGCGCCACGCCGGCGGTGAACGCCTCCATCGCCTCGTGCCGTTCCAGGTCGCCGGTGTGCGGGCCGACCACCGCGACGCCGCCGTCGGCGAGGGTGAAGGCGTGCTTGAGCTGGCCGCCGACGGCGAGCACCGGCTCGGGCGCGGCGAGCGGGAGCGGCACCGGCTCGGGCGCGTAGCCCCGGGCCCGGCGCAGCAGCGACGGCCGGCCGGCGACCACCCGGGCGACCGAGTCGTCGTAGCGGGCGCGGATCGCCCGGTCGTGGCCGAGGAACCCGTCGGCCACGCCGCCCAGTCGCGCGCGGGCCTCGGCGTCGCCGATCGCGATCGGTTCGTCGGCCAGGTTGCCGCTGGTGACCACCAGCGGCCGGGCCAGGTCGGCGAGCAGCAGGTGGTGCAGCGGCGCGGCGGGCAGGAACACGCCGATCCGGGCGGCGCCGGGGGCGACGGCGGCGGCGAGCGGGTGGCCGGGGCGGGGCCGCAGCAGCACGATGGGCCGGGCCACGGACGTCAGCAGGTCCGCCTCGGCGGCGTCGACGACCGCGATGGACCGCGCGGCGGGCAGGTCGGCCACCATCACGGCGAACGGTTTGGCCGGGCGGCGCTTGCGGGCGCGCAGCCGGGCCACGGCCGGCTCGCTGGTGGCGTCGCAGACGAGCTGATACCCGCCCAGCCCCTTGAGCGCGAGGATGCCGCCCCGCCCGACGAGCTCCTCGCCGGCCGACAGGGCCCGCTCGCCGCGCGGCCGCCCGCCCCACGTGAGCGCGGGGCCGCACGCGGGGCAGGCGATGGGCTCGGCGTGGAAGCGCCGGTCGGCGGGCTCCGCGTACTCCGCCGTACACGCGGGGCACATGGCGAACGCGCGCATCGTGGTGCCGGCCCGGTCGTAGGGCAGCGCGTCGACGATCGTCGCCCGCGGACCGCAGTCGGTGCAGTTGACGAAGGGGTACCGGTACCGGCGGTCCTGGGGGTCGAACAGCTCGGCCAGGCACGCGTCGCAGGTGGCCAGGTCGGGCGGGACCCACCCCGGCCGGCCCGCGGCACCGGGACCGCGGGCGGTGGACGGATCGACCCGGAAGCCGCTGCCGGCCGCCGGGGCTACGCCGCTGACCGGGTCGACGCGCACCTCGCTCACCCGGGCCTGCGGCGGGGCGTCCGTGCGCAGCCGGGCGGCGAGCCGCCGCATCGCGCCGGCCGGCCCGGCCGCCTCCAGCAGCACGAGGCCGCCCTCGTTGCGCACCCAGCCGTCCAGGCCCAGGTCCCGGCCGAGGCGGTAGACGAACGGGCGGAAACCGACGCCCTGCACGGTGCCGCGCACCTCGATGCGGCGTGCCACCCGGCGCTGCCGCTCCGGCGTACTGTGCATCGCGCCTCCCGTCGGATCCGACGACCCTCAGGCGCGAGTCTGGTCCCGCTCGGGCCGCGCCGGTGGGCGTTCGGCGCCGGCTCACCCGGCATCCCCCGCGCCGATCGCGTCGAACGCGGCCGGTTCGCCGCCGGACGCGTCCGCATGGGCGAGCTACGTGCCGAGCAGGCGCTTGAGGGCTCGTCGTGACGCCGGCAGCGGACGGCCGGCGTCGAACTCCAGCGCTGAGATCTCCCGCGTCATCGCGCCCAGCAGCTGAGCCGCGGCTTCGATGTCCTCCCAGCCCATTGCCTCGAGGTCGGCGAACCCGCCTTCGACGAGGCGCTCGCGCCGTGCGGTCATCGCGTCTTGCTCGGGGCTGGAGCGCACCTCGAGGGAGAGGGCCTTGACGCCGCGATTCTGCAGTGAAACGTCGAGATAGACCTCGAATGCTCGAAAGAGTCGCTCGGCGCCCCTCGGCAATCCCGCCACAGCACCCGCCACGGCGGCCTCGACGCGGGCGTGGAAACGGGCGTGCATGGCGTCGATGAAGGCGGAGCGGTCCTTGAAGTGCACGTAGAACGTACCCTTCGCGACTCCCGCGCTCGCCACCACCATGTTCACGCTGACGCCGCTCAGGCCGTGCCGCTCCGCCAGCGCGGCACCGGCGTCCAGCAGCGCCTCGCGGGTCTGCGGAGCTCCCGACGCGTGCGATTCTTCTGTCACCCCGGAAGTTTAAGCGAAAAGCACGGTGACCGACCGGTCGGTCACCGTGCTACTGTCCTCACCATGCTCACCCTCCTCACCTCGGCCGGCGAGATCGCCTACGACGCGCGCGGGTCCGGTCCTGCCGTCGTCTTGCTCCCCAGCGGCGCCCACCGCCGCCGCGATTACGACGCATTGCGCGACCTGCTTCCGGAACGCTTCCGCAGCATCGGCGTCGACTGGCCCGGCCATGGCGAATCCGCCGCCGGGAGCCGGTCGGCGGATGAGCTGGATCTCGCCGGACTGGTCGAGGAGATCCTCGATCAGCTCGCTCCCGGTGGTGCCGTGCTGGTCGGCAACTCGATCGGCGGTAACGTCGCCGCGCGGATTGCGGTCAGGCGCCCGGCCCTCGTCGCCGGGCTGATGTTCATCGACGGTGGCGGTTTCGAGGCATCGCGGCTGCCGAGTCGCATGTTCTGCGCGTTGATGAGCCGCCCCTGGTTCGTGCGAATGGTCTATCCAGCCTTCTCGCGGTGGTACATGCGGTCGCGCACGAGCGCCGACCGGCGTGCGCGCGCCGACGCGATCGCCACCACCCGCACTGCCGCTGGACGGAAAGCCGTCGCGGAAATGTGGCACAGCTTCACCCTGCCGGAGCACGATCTCCGCGGCCAGGCACGGCAGATCACCGCACCAACCGTCGTGGTCTGGGGCCGGCACGACCCGGTCCTGCCGCTCAAGGCCGCCGAGACCGCTCACGATCTCATCCCGGATTCCAAGCTCGTCGTGATCGACAGCGGGCACTCCCCGCACACCAGCGACCCGGAGGCGGTCGCGGCGCACCTCGTCCCCCTGCTCGATGCGGCATTCCCCGCCGCCGGTTCGAGCAGCCCGATCGCGTCGGCGTCCGCCCGCGGAGAGGATGGCACAGCATGAAAGCGGCAGTCATCACCGACATCGGTGGCGTCCCTCGTACCGAGATGGTCAGCGACCCGTCGCTTCCCGGCGAGAGCAAGGTGCTGATCCGGGTCGAAGCGACGGCGCTGAACTCGATCGACCTGCACATCGCGGCCGGGCATCACCGGGCCGGAAGGCCGCGGCTGCCCTACATTCCGGGGATGGAGAGT
The DNA here is from genome assembly GCF_050948465.1 of Dactylosporangium sp. CA-092794. Classification (NCBI taxonomy): domain Bacteria; kingdom Bacillati; phylum Actinomycetota; class Actinomycetes; order Micromonosporales; family Micromonosporaceae; genus Dactylosporangium; species Dactylosporangium sp. CA-092794. Next base: position 8,405,370 of record NZ_CP192044.1, read on the forward strand.
GTCGGCGTCGTCGTCGACGGCCCGGATGCCGGCCTGCGGGTCCGGGCGATGACGGCGGCCGGACTGGCGCCCGGCGTCGAGGGCGGCCTCGCCGAGCTGCAAGTGGTCGACCGGGCCGCCTGCGTGCCGGTTCCGGACGGGCTGAGCAGCGAGGCCGCCGCAGCCATCGGCGTGGTCGGCACGGCAGCCGACCTCGCGCTGCGCAAGGCGGCGCTGAAGCCCGGGGAGAGCGTCCTCGTCCTCGGCGCCACCGGGCCGTTCGGCAACGCGTTCCTGCAGCTGGCCAAGCGGACCGGCGCGCAGCGCGTGATCGCGGCCGCCCGGCATCGCGACCGGCTCGCCCGGCTCACCCACGCGGACGCGGTCGCCGTTCTCGGCGAGGAGCCGCTACCGCAGCAGCTGGAGCAGCACGGCGGCCCCGTCGACCTGGTCATCGATCCCGTATGGGGCCAGTGGGCAGCGCCCGCCCTCCGTTGTCTGAAGCCCGGCGGACGCTACCTCAACGTCGGCGCGGCAGCCGGCGACGGACTGCCGTTCTCGGTCGAACTGCTCCGCGCGGCTCAGCTCACACTGATCGGTTTCAGCAGCGCCGGCGCACGGCTCCCGGACGTACTCGCCAGCTACGAACGCGTCGCGGCGCTTGCCCTGGCCGGCTCCCTCTCGCTGCCGACCAACACCTTCCCGCTCGACGAAGCCGAACACGCCTGGACGGCGCAGACCTCCTCTCCGGGAGCAAAGATCGTCGTCGTCGCCTGAGCCGGCAGAACCGCGCTCCGGATGCCGAGCTCACGCCCTCGTTCCGGGGCGCGGGGCGAGGATGCCGACGATGGCGCCGAGCGCTATCCCGACGAACCCGAACACCGCGGTCTGACCGCTGCCGCTCGCGTTCAGGCCCAGCAGAGTACCGCCCGCCACCACGATCCCGAGCACGGCGAACACCATCAGCCAGACGACGTCCGTGACCCACTTGGAGGGATTGCCGAGGACGGATGACGCCACGTTCTCCACGGCCGCCTCGCGCCGTCCCGGTGGCAGCAGCTCCACCGCCGACTGCACCAGATTCGTCTGTTCGGCGGGATTCTGCACCTTCCTCATGCTGTCGATGGCATCGTGCAGTTCGACGGACACAGCAATCACTTCCCGGACGGGCACTCATCGAGCCGGTGCAGCCGAGTGAACCACGATCGACCAGCCGGCGGGCAGGACGACGTCGACCTGGCGGTTGGCCCCCATGCTGATCTTCACCTCGTCGAGCGGGTTGGGACCGTCGTGGCGGCCTTGGTCGGCGGCGAACGACGCGACCCAGGACAGCGCGGAGTTCCAGTTGATCGCGACCTCGTTGGTGGACCAGGATTCGATGTCGTCGACGTAGCAGAACTGTGGCTTGGGTCGTTCACCGGTCGACGGGTCGAGCAGCATCTTCTTCGCCTTGGGGTCTTCCAGCCCGGGGTTCGGTCCGCCGGCGATCGAGCCCGCGGGCGGCTGCGGGAATCTGGGGTCGAGCTGGTGGGCGTAGATGCGGGAGTGCTGGTTCTTGGAGCAGCGGCTGCCGTACCCGGTGACGTACGAGCGGTTGAGGGCGTTGCGGCCCAGGATGAAGCCGAGACCTTCCAGGACACCGTCGCGGTAGCGCTGGTCGTCCGTGATGTCGAACGCGACGCCGATGACCATGAGCTTGTTGAGGATCACGCTGTTGGCGCCCCAGGTGTAGTCGTTCTCGCCCAGCGGTACACCGTATGCCTGATCCTGGATGATCTTCAGGTAACGGTCGGCCGCGGCCCGCACCGACGCGCGCGCGGCGTCGCGGTCGTTGTCCGGCAGTTTGCTGGGCACGGTGGCCAGGTCGATCCGGCCGAGCCCAGCGACGGACTTCCAGTCGGGACCGCTGTTGCCGAACGCGTCGCCGGTCCAGAAGGGCGAACCGCGCAGGAAGTCCAGGAACGGCTGCTCCCCGGTGGTGATGAACAGTTCGGCGGCGGCCCAGTAGAACTCGTCGCGGACGTCGGTGTCGTCGTACGGTCCGCCGCCGTTGCTGTCGTCCGGTCTGGCGTACATCGACTGGTGGTCGCGGGCGGCCTGCCAGGCAGTGCGGGCCGCGGCCAGGCAGCGGTCGGCGAAGGCGCTGTCGAAGGACCGGTACAGGCGCGCCGCCTGCGCCGCGGTCGCGGCCAGGTTCAGCGTCGCCGCCGTGGACGGCGGGTGCAGCTGCCGCGGCTGCGGATCCTGGTCGGGCAGGCACGGCAGGCCGGTCCAGGCCTGGTCGTGCACCTTGTGATGAGCCATCCCGGCGTTGGGCTTGCCCGCGGGAACCTGCATCCGCAGCAGGAACTCGAGCTCCCAGCGGGCCTCGTCAAGGATGTCGGGGACCTTGTTCCCGCGCTCCGGGATGTCGAGGGTGCCGTCGCCGAGGGCACCCTTGGTGACCACCTTCGCGGTCGTGGTGCGTTCGAACTGGCCGAGCAGCTGGGCGGTGGCGATACCGCCGTTGACCACGTACTTGCCGTGGTCGCCGGCGTCGTACCAGCCGCCACGCACGTCAAGCCTGTAGTCGCCGGTACCGGGCTGGCACGGCACATCGGTGTCGCCCAGGTTCGGTGGCACACCGACGTGACCGGCGGCCCGGGCGTATCCGGGCGCGAGCGCGTTGTCGATCGCGATACCGCTGCGCTGCGCATAGAAGAACTGCAGCGCGTCGCGACGCAGCCGGTCGTAGACGGACTCGGCGATGTCGAACGGGAAGCTCTCCTGCCCGCCGACCCGCAGGGTGTATCCGGTGCCCGGCTCGGTCACCGTGCTGAAGTCGATGGTGTGCACCTTCTCCCCCGACGACGCGTCGAGCCCGCGCGGGGTCGAGCTCCCCGACGCCACCGCCTGGCCCGCGCCGGTGACGACCTGCCAGGACAACGGGTCCGGCGCGTCGGTCACGACGGTGGCGTGCTTCGGCGCCGCCGGCAGGTAGCCGACCTGGCTGACCCGCACCGGAGGCTTGGTCTCCGGGATGTACCGGTCATACGGCTTGCCGCCCACGAGGGACACCTCGTCCAGCGTGAAGACCCACGGCTCACCCGAGCCGCCCAGCTGGAACGAGACCTGGCCCCGTTTGGTGTCGAGGTTGCCGGTGAACGAAAAGTGGTACTGCTGCGGATTGGTGCCGAGCCCGACGTCCTGCGACCACGTCGCCGTGTACGGCGAATCACTGAGCTGGACCTGAGCCTTGATCGTCACCGGACGGCTGGCCGAGGCGGTGAACGAGATCGAGTACGGCGTGTTGGGTTCCAACAGGATGTCGTTCTGCCCGACGATCACGTCGTAGGGCACGTGCGTGCCACCCGGCACCTGAATGCGCAGCCGCTCGTCAGCCGCGGTCAGATCCGTCCCGGCGGAGAACCAGCCGGCGGTGCCGCTGCCGTCGAACGTCCCGTTGAACACCTTCTCGCTGGGTTCCTTAACCATCACCATGCCCCGACCATGACTCCGCGGCGCCCGCCGCCGCCACGGGTCGAAACCCCCGGCCAGCGCCGGTGCGCGCGATCTCCTCCGGACACTCACCATCGCGGGTGTTGCCGCGAGTCATCGATCCGCCGGGCGGCGGCCGTCCACCGGTCAGCCTCCGCGTTCGGGCGCGGGACCAGGTATGTTCGGTTCGCGCTCGGACACCCGGAGGTAGATCATGAGGACGGTGACCCGCCGGCTCGCGCTGCGACAGGCGGATCTCCACGGTGCCGTCTGCCCCGCCCCGCCGGAGTCCGTCGAGGTCCTCAGCCACCGGCCCGTCGTCACCGTCGTGCTCGAGCACCACATCCAGGCCATCACGCCGACCAGGCAGGTCTTCGAGACCTCGCTTCGCCAGGACGAGGAGTGGCGGTTCAGCGGCATCGAATGGCCGGCGGACCTGCGGCCCGGGGCGCTGGTCAGCGTCTCCTGGCACGCCGAGCGGGACGAGGTCGTCATGCGCACCGCCGCGCTGGACGAACCGATGCGGATCGACGGCGTCGACTACTTTCACGAGTACGACCCGAAGGTCGTCACCCACGAATGCGCCCCGGGCACGTCGAACCGGGGGAAGGTGCTCCACGCGGTGCGCCGGCTGGGCCTCGTCTTCGACGACGGCAGCGCCGTGTTCGCCGAGTCGGAGCTGCCCGCGCGCTGCGGGCTCGGCCGGGGTGCCCGCGGCTCGTTCCTGCTCCGCAACGCCGTCGAGCAACTGATCCGCGAGGGCTACGTCACCCGCGTGCTCGGCAGCGTCGACCCGGCGGGGCATCCCTCCTATCCCGCCGTCGACGGCCAGGAAGCCGCCGAGATGCTGTTCTACGCGCCGCTGATCGAGCCGGCCCCGCACCCCGCCGACGCCGACGCGGGGGACGCCGACCGCCGCGACCACTGGGTCCACGGCTTCGTCCGCAAGCTGCCGCCCGGCGCCCAGCCGTCGGAGAAGCAGCTCGAGCTGCACAGGCAGGCCGTCGAGCACGAGCAGATCACCGCCGGCCCGCTGGAGCCCGGCTACACCTTCGTGCAGCAGCACCACCGCAACGGCTGAGCACAGCCCCCAGCGCCGCACCGGGTGTGAAGAGCCGCTATGTTGCGGGTCCATGAACGGTGAACTGGCACAGTGCCTGGCCATCGCGTCGCACGTCTCGATGTGGCTGGCGGATCCGTCCGGCGGCCGCTCCGGGTCGGATGACCTGTCCAGCCTGCCGCAATTCGCGGATATGGTTGCCTTCGACTCGGTGGTCGGTTTTGAGACGTGGGCCGAGCGTCTGGCCGGGGACGGGGTAGACCGGCTGTGGTTCGCCGTGGCCGGCCCCGGGATCGCCGACGGGCCCGCAGGGCTGCCGGCGCCGGTGAGCGCGGCGTTCATGGGTGGCGTACCGGCCGGGCTGTTGAGCACCGGCCCGGCCGGCAGTCGCCTGTGGCAGGCGCAGTGGAGTGCCGGCACGCGGGTAGCCGACGGTGCCGAGATCCTGGTGGTCAACTACATTTCCGAGCCGGTGGCGATTCGCCCGGTACGTCCCGGTATGGACGCGGCCACCCAAGCGCTGGACCAAACGCTGCGGCGCGCCGCCCAGTTCGCCGACCGGCAGCAGCTGCCAGCCTGGGCCCGGGTGTTCACCGCGGCCGACCACCAGCCGGCGCGGGACCTGTTCCCGGCGTCCTGGCCCGATCCAGACGGACCACGGCTGGCCGGCATGGCGCTGGCAGCCTGGGTGTTCGGGGGTATGGGATCATGGAACGACCTCGGGTTCGCCGACGGCGACGTGCGGCAGGAATACGAACAGATCAGCAGCGATCTCTTCGAAGCGGTGATGCAGGCATGCGTCGCGGCCGTCAATATCGACCTTCCCTAGACGGCACCGCCCTACCCAGCATCTTGCCCACGGCGGACCGCCGGCGCGGCCGCAGGGACGGGAAGTCTCCGTGATCATGCGCAACGCAGCATCGGCACCAACGGTTTTTCATGATCGTGGAGTGCTGATGTACCCCCGTGTACCACAAGTCTCCGGGATCATGGCAAACCCGGTGTGCGGTCACCACGGGCAGCATGATCACGGAGACATATGTTCGGCCCGGGCGCGCGGATCGCAGGTTGCACCCGGCGGGTGCGACATCCGCACCGCCGGCCGCTGGTGTGACATCTATCCTTCCGGGTCGTGAGCACCCACCACTCGATCGTCGTCGCCAGATCCGCGACTCCGTTGCCGTTGCTGCCCGAGGTGCGTAGCGCGTTCGGCACGTCCTGCTTCAACCTCGTGCGCCACGAGGACGGCTGGCAGATGGCCGAGATCAGCGTCCGGGCCCATCAGTGGGCCACGGTCGGGGCCGGTCCGGGACCGATCGCCGCCGCGACCGGTGCGCCGGTCCTGGCCGCCTGGATCTCCGACGTCGGCTGCGCGCAGATGGCCGCCGACGTCCCCGGCGGCCCCTCGTGGACCGCGCACCTGCTCGGTGGAGACTGGGAAAGCTGCGGCTTCGACCACGAGATCCTCAACACGTTGCGGGCGCCCGGCCCCGAGCAGCCGCCCGCCGACCACGCCCGGCTCGCCGCCGACCTGGCCGCGTGGTCCGCGGCGGCCGGCCGCACCACCACGGCGGAGCGCATCGAGGCGTTGCTGCGCGACCGGAGCGGGCTGCTGGAGGATCGATACCGCGCGATGGTCGGCGAGCTCGGCCTCGGCGCCGGCGTCGCATTCGAGCGCCGCCTGGACTGGGCCGACGACCGCATTCACACGGCGTGGCAGGATGCGCTCTACGCCAGTTACGACATCCCGACGCCGTGGAACGGGCGGACCAAAGCACCGCCACGCTCCACAGCGTTGGTCGCGTTCGCGGAACTCTACGACGCGGCCGAGTTCAATCCGGACATCACCGAGGCCGACCTCGTCGCACAGGCCGAGCATGCGCTCGCCTTGTGACGCCGGCGCGGTGGTGATCGGCGCGGGTAGTCGAAGTCGGCGGTGGTGGCGGACCGCTCCGAGGTTCGGGCATGTCGAGATCGACAATGAGCGAGGTCTCCGGTCGTTGGTGAACGACCACGGAGCATAAGGGCCCCCGGCGGCGCTCACCTTCCGCGATCATGCCGAGGAGCGTCCCGAATGGCGGGATCTCCATGATCGTGGAGCGATGATGTACCAGGAGAGCCTGGTGCGTAACTCGTTGTGTGTTCTTGTCAAGGCTCTTCCGTGCCAGGCCGGTGGTCTGGTCGTGTGGTGGAGGCCGGTGCTGTGTGGGTACGCACCTGGCCACGCTGTCGTGCGATGTCCGATCATGGCCGTGCGGACTATCGACCTGTTTGAGATGTTTGTGTAGATTTTGTGGTGTGGGTCGTGCATGGCTCGGCAGCGACCGGGGCGAGCAGGTCTTCCTGCTGCCGGTCGACGCTCGTGATCTGTTACCGGCTGGCCACCTGGTGTGGCAGATTCTGGAACAGGTCGAACAGCTGGATCTGACCATGTTCGCGGCGGCCTACCGTGCTGACGGGCAGGGCCGGCCCCCGTACGACCCGAGGATGATCCTCACCCTGGTCCTGTACTGCGCCGCCAAGGGCATCCGCTCGGGCCGGGATATCGCCGCGGCCTGCCACGACGATCTGGGCGCGCGGGTGGTCACCGGCAACCGTCACCCCGACCGGAGCACGATCGGCCGGTTCCTGGACACCCACCAGGTGGCGTTGCGGGCGCTGCTGCCGCAGACCTTGCGGTTGGGCTACGCCCTGGGCCTGGTCGACGTGTCCGTCACCGCCGGGGACGGCACCAAGGTGCTGGCCAACGCCGCGATGCATGCCACCACCGACGAGGCCGGCCTGCTGGCCCAGATCGCCGAGCTCGAACAGCAACTCGCCGAAACCCAGCAGGCATGGCTGGACCAGCTCGGCACCGAACCCGACCACCCGGCCCTGTTCGACCACCCGGCCCTGTTCGACCACCCGGCCCTGTTCGACCACCCGGCCCTGTTCGACCACCCGGCCCTGTTCGACCACCCGGCCCTGTTCGACCACCCGGCCCTGCGCGATGAGCCGGCGGGGTTGGATGGGCTGGCAGGCCCGGCGTCCCGCGGGCCGGGTGGGCAGTTGCGGCGGCGGATGGGCACCGTGTCCCGGCTGCTGCGGCAGCGGCGCGCGGCGCTGGCCCACCTACGTGCGCATCCCAGTACCGAGCGGGTCGAATGGGCCGAGCGGCTACGCCGTGATCAGGACCGGGTGCAGCGCTGCGCCGAGCGACTCGAACAGGCCCGCGCCGCCGTCCAGGCCGCCCATGACCGGCGGGCCACCGCCCAGGCCGCCGGCACCCGCATCCCCGGCACCAGACCAGTCCCGGCCGAGGACCACGTCCGGGTCCGCCAGGCACGCAAAGCCCTGGCCACCGCCACCGCCCGCGCCCAGGCCACCGCCGCCCACCCACCCGCCACCGGCAAGGTCAACACCACCGACCCGGCCAGCCGGATCATGCCCGGCAAACACGACGGCTACGGCCAGCGCCACAACATCCAAGCCTTCGCCACCCCCAACCAATTCATCATCGCGATCGCCAGCCACCACAGCCCCAACGACAAACAGGCCCTCGCACCCCTCCTCACCCAGGCCCGGGCCAACCTCGACGCCGCCGGGATCACCGACCCGATCGGCGCGGCCCTGTTCGACAACGGCTACGCCTCCGAAGCCAACTTCACCGCCGACCTGCCCACCGACCTGCTCCTCATCGCGGTGGAACAAGAAGCCCGCCAAACCGGCCGGCGCACCGGCAACGCCAGCACCACCACGCACGCCTGGCAGGCAATGGCCGAACGCCTCGACCAACCCGCCAACCGCGCCCTCTACCAACGACGAGGCGCCATCATCGAACCGCTCTTCGCCCAACTCTTCGACCGCTTCGGACGCACCCTGCACCACCGCGGCAACGACGACGTCACCACCGAACTCCACCTCTGGGCAGTCACCCACAACCTGCTCAAAATCAGCCGCCACCGCCGCAAACACCACCCGCCCGGCTGAACCCGACCCCCCACACCCACACCCCCGCGCAGACCCGCGCCAGGGGCCGCTCCCACACACCCAACCCCCACCACACCCACCACACCGCCACCCATCAACAACACAAAGTCACCAGACAGGAATACCGGCACCCGTCCACCACCCACCACCCCAAACCAATCGACCCCCGGCCCAGCAGTTACGCACCAGGCTCAGGAGCGGCACTATCACTCCACGATCATGAGGATCCCAGCCAGTGGACGTATCCGCCACATGATCACGGAAGCAAAACGCCGCACCGGGCGCCCGCGGGCGGCGCTCGACGGGCATGTGACAGCGCGGCCGCTACCAACGGTTATATTGTGCGGCGATCTTCTCGATTTCCAGCCCAGCCGAGGTGCCCATGGCCGCCGCTACGTTGCGTCGCCGTTTCAGATACTGGTTCGACAAGACGATGTCCGAGGGTACGTCGGCTCTCGTCGCGTGGCTGGGGCTCGCCTCCGTGGCGGTCGTGGTCGCCGGCGGGCTGCTGGTCTGGCTGATCGACCCTACGCCGGCGGACGGCGGGCGGCGCGGGTTCTTCGCGTCGGTGTGGCAGGCCGTGCTGCATGCGCTCGACCCCGGTACCGTCGCCGGGGACACGGGGCACTGGTACTTCGTGGCCGTCGCGTTCCTCATCACCATCGGCGGCATCTTCATCGTCACGGCGTTCATCGGTGTGCTGACCACCGGCCTCGACGGCAAGCTGCAGGAGCTGCGCAAGGGCCGCTCGGTCGTGCTGGAGACCGGTCACACGGTGATCCTCGGCTGGTCCGACCAGGCTTTCACGGTCATCGGCGAGCTCGTCGAGGCCAACAGCAACAAGCGCCGCGCCTGCGTGGCAGTCCTCGCCGACAAGGACAAGGTCGAGATGGAGGACGAGATCCGCGCGAAGGTCGGCGACCTGCGCAGTACCAAGGTCGTGTGCCGCACCGGCGACCCGCTCGACCCGGACGACATCGCGTTGGTGAACATCGCCCAGGCCCGTTCCGTCATCATCCTCACCGGCTCGGGGAACGACCGCGACGCGCATCTCGTCAAGATGCTGCTATCCGTCACGAAGGCCGAGAACCGGTGCACGGTCGTCGGCAGCGTCTCGGACCAGTCGAACATGCCGGCCGCCCGCCTGGCCGGCGGTCCCGGCGCGTACCTCATCGACGCCACCACCGTGGCGGCCCGCCTGATCGTCCAGACCTGCCTGCAGTCCGGGCTGTCCGTCGTCTACACCGGCCTGCTCGACTTCGGCGGCGACGAGATCTATTTCCGGCGCGAGCCGGGCCTGGCCGGACAGACGTATGCCGCCGCGCTGCACTCGTACCCCACGTCGGCGATCATCGGCGTGCGCCAGGGCGACGGGACCGTGCTGCTGAATCCGCCGAGCGACTATCACATCGCCGCCGCCGACGACCTGATCGCCATCTCGGCCGACGACGACACCGTCGTGATGGCGCCGCCCGCGCCGATCCACCACGAGCTGATCGTGGCCGGCCCGAACCCGGCGGCGGCGCCGAAGCGGGCGCTGATCCTCGGTTGGAACCAGCGGGCCGTCGGGGTCATCGAGCAGCTCGACCAGTACCTGACGGCCGGCTCGGAGGTCGTCGTCGTGGCGCGGCACCACGAGGTGTCGCTGAGCCTGAAGCGGCTCACGGGCGAGGTGCGGAACCTGTCGCTGAGCCTCACCGAGGACGACAGCGCCGACCGAGCCGTGCTCGAGTCGCTCGGCATCGCCGGCTTCGACCACGTCATCGCGCTGTGCTACGACGACGTCGACCGGCAGGTGGCCGACTCGCGCACCCTGGTGACGCTGCTGCACCTGCGCGACATGGAGCAGAAGTTCGACGGGAAGTTCTCGATCGTCAGCGAGATGGGCGACGACCGCAACCGCCAGCTCGCCCAGGTCACCCAGGCCGACGATTTCATCGTCAGCGACAAGCTGCTGAGCCTGATGACGACCCAGATTTCGGAGAACCCGCACCTCGCCGACGTGTTCGGCGGTCTGTTCGACGCCGGGGGCTGCGAGATCTATCTCAAACCCGCTGAGTTGTACGTCCGCGACGGCCACCCGCTCAATTTCCAGACGGTGCTGGAAGCGGCCCGCATGCGCGGCGAGTCGGCGATCGGCTACCGGCTGGCCGCGAACGCGCAGGCGGCGCCGGCGTTCGGCATCGTGCTCAACCCGAACAAGGCGGCAAGCGTGACGTTCGGCCCGGACGACCGTGTGATCGTCCTCGCCAAGGACTGAGAAGCGTGACGGTGCCGGTCATCGAGCGGATCGGTGCGTACCCGTCGCCATCGGTGCTCATCGACGGCGTGGATGTCACCGGCGCCGACCCGCACGGCCCGGCGGCATGTGTGCTGCGGCCACCCACCGCCGAACAGATCCGCACCGCACTTGCCGCCGCCCCAACCGGCGGATGTGCGGTCACCGGCCGCTGGAGGTAGCCGCCGGCCGCTGGGACTGGTCGTCGGCCGGCGGTGGCGGCGGGCCGGTGCGGGGCCGGTCCGGAAACAGCCGGGTCACGCCCCACACGACCAGCGCGACCACCGCCACCCAGAACGCCAGCATCAGCAACCACCCGGCGAGGCCCAGCGCGGAACAGTACGCGGGAATCATCGCGGCCTCCTTCGTCCGCCCGGCGTGTTCGTGTCGCACCGTTCACGGTGCATCGTGCGGATGAGGTTTCCGCCTGCCGAGTCATGAAGATTCCCTGAAGGCTCCGGGATCGTGGCAAACCCGGTGTGCGGCCACCGCGGACAGCATGATCACGGAGACATACGTCCGCCCCGGCCGCGGATCGGAAGGCGCGACAGGGGAACGGCATCCGTCCGCCCCGCGGGTTTCCGCTCCTCGGGTCGAGGCGACCGGAACTCCGCGGGGCGGAACGCAGGATCAGTTGCCCCGCAGCACGTCGGCCAGGGCGCGGTCGAGCTGGTGGCCGTGGAACTCCTCGGCCGCGGCATCGGTCCGGCCGGTGTCGACGACGCCGAACGGCCCGCGGAAGTTCCACATCGCGTAGCCGAGACCGTACTCGTCGAGCAGCGACACAACGTCCTTCGCGTACGCGAGGTACACCTCGTGCGCGACCTTCGAGTACGCGCCCATCTCGCCGACGTGCACCTTGTAGCCGGCGGTCGAGAGGTCGAGGTAGCCCTTCAGCAGCTCGCGCAGGGCCTCCTTGTCCCAGCGCTTCGCATCGTCGCCGGTCAGAACGCGCTCGACCCCCGGCTTGACGGCGGGCTGGTACGGCCAGGTCGGGGGCTCGAGGTCGGCGGAGACCATCCCCTCGGTCCACGGGCACTCGTAGTGGGTAAGCGTCATCGGGTGATACAGGTGCACCGAGTTCACGACGTTCTCCCGGGTCGCGATGCTCGCCGGGGCGGGCTGCAGCGTGATCGACGAGCCGTTCCAGACGAAGCTGCCTTCCACCTGGATGAGGCGATGCGGGCTCACGGCCTCGATCGCTTCGATGACGGGGGTGAAGGTGCGCACGAAGGTCGCGTCGTCGACGTTCATCGGCTCGTTGACGAGGTTGAAGCTGAGCGCGTCCCGCGGCACGCCGGCGTAGCGCTCGGCGAGCGTTCGCCACCATGTGATGAAGTCCCGCAGCTCCTCGTCGTCGGCGAAGAGGTTGCCCTTTTCCGGGAAGTCGAACTGCGAGCCGGCCGTCACGCAGTAGCCGGGCGCGCGGTGGAAGCCGGGCATCACGTGGATGCCGTACTTCTGCCCGAACTCGACCACGCGGTCGAGCAGCACGAGGCGCTCGGGGTCGGGCGTGCGGCCGTAGGCGCCGGTGCCGAAGAAGAGGTACGACATCGGGATGCGGACGAAGTTGAAGCCGAGCTCCTTGATCATGACGAAGTCCTCCTCCGCGACGACGCCGTCGTCCATCGGGAAGAACTCCTTCCACCGGACGCTCGTGGAGAACAGGTCGACAATGTTGAAGCCGCGCCAGCGCGGGATGGCCGTGCTCATGGACGTTCCTTTCGGGTGTGGTGGGTGGCGGTGTGCGATCAGTCGTCGAGCCCGTAGCGCGGGAGCGCCTGGCTGTAGCCGCCGTCGGTGAGGAGGCGCGCCCCGGTCATGTACCGGGATGCGTCCGAGGCGAGGAAGAGGAGGGCGCCGACTCCGCCCGGTGCGGCGCTGCTGCCGGTGACCAGTGCGGTCGCCCCGGCGAGATCCTGGAATTTTAGCGCGCTCACAGCACTCCGTAGGTGCGGAACGCCTCGGTGGAGCTCATGCCGGCCTCGATCGCGGTCCGCACGACGTTCTCGGCGCTGGCCTTGACGAGCGCGCGTTCGATCACCTCGTCCTCCACCGCCGCGGGGATCACGAGCACGCCGTCCATGTCACCGAAGATCAGGTCGCCCGGCTCGATCTCCACGTCACCGATCCGGATGCGGCACCGGAAGTCGAGCACCGATGCGCGCACCGCCGCGTCCTGCGCGTAGCTCCCCCGGCTGAACACCGGGAAATCCTGCTCGAGGACCCGCGGGGTGTCGCGATGGTAGCCATCCACCACCGCGCCGGCCGCGCCCCGCTGACGCGCGGTGGCGGTGAGGATCTCGCCCCACGCCGAGCACGGCACGGTCGCGTTCTGCGCGATGTAGACCTCGCCGTCCTCGAGCTGGTCGAGGGCCTCGGTGAGCCGGCCGAACGGCTTGCGCTGCGGCCCGGTCACGTCGGCGATCAGCACCGGCATCGCACGGCCGACCACGCGCATCGTCTCGCGCATCCCGCGGATCTCCGGTGGGATGAACTGCCGCCGGTAGCCGAGCTCGTCGAGGATGTCGCCGACCACGGGCGTATACAGCTGACTCCGGATCGCGTCCATGCGTGATCGATCCGTCGAGGTCATCGGCGGGTCTCCTTCTGGGTGGTTTCAGACATCGGCGGCCAGGGCGGCACGACGCTGCGCGCGACGCTCTGCCTGGATGACGGGGTCGGGGTAGGGAGATGCGGACGCCAGCCGGCGGGTGTAGGGCTCCCGCGGGTTGGTGGCGACCTCCTCGCTGTCGCCCACCTCGACCAGCGCGCCGTGCTGGATGACGGCGGTGTTGTCGGCGATGTGCCGGACGACGTCGAGGTCATGCGAGATGAACAGGTACGCGACCTTCGTGCGCTGCTGCAGTTCGGCGAACAGGTCGAGCACGCTGGCCTGCGTCGAGAGGTCGAGTGCGCTGACGGCCTCGTCGCAGATGATGAGCCGCGGCGACCGGGACAGCGCCCGGGCGATCGCGATGCGCTGCCGCTGGCCGCCCGAGAACTCGCGGGCGCGGCGACGGCCGGCGTCCTGCGGGAGGTGTACCGCATCCAGCAGGCCGCGCACGCGTGCGAGGGCCTCGGCACGCGTCACCTTCGGGTCGATGAGCAGCGGCTCGACCAGGATGTCCTCGACCGCCATCGCGGGGTTCAACGAGCTGTACGGGTCCTGGAACACCACCTGGATGTCGGAGCTCAGCGCGCGGCGCTCCGCACGGCCGGCGTGGGCGATGCTCGCGCCTGCCCAGCGCACGTCGCCGTTCGTCACGGGTGCGAGGCCGAGGATCGCGCGGCCGATCGTCGACTTGCCGGAGCCCGACTCGCCGACGAGACCGAGCGTCTCCCCCTGGCGGATTTCGAAGGACACCCCGCGGACGGCGACGAACGGGTTCCCGCGACGACCGGGGTACGCCACCTGGAGGTCCTGGACGCACAGCAGGACCGGAGCGCCGTCGAGCGACTTGGGCTCGCGGGGCGCGAGGTGCGCGGGCGCGGCAGCGAGCAGCGCGCGGGTGTAGGTGTGCTCGGGTGCGGAGAAGAGCCGCGGTGCCGGTGCCGACTCGAGCACGTGGCCGCCACGCATCACCACGACGTCGTCGCAGATGTCGGCGACGACGCCGAAGTCGTGTGTCACGAGGACGACCGCGATGTCTCGCTCGGCGATGAGGGAGCGGAACAGGTCGAGCACCTCGGCCTGGACGGTCACGTCGAGGGCCGTGGTGGGCTCGTCGGCGATGATCAGCTTCGGGTCGCACGACACCGCGCCCGCGATCAGCACGCGCTGCGCCATGCCGCCCGAGATCTGGTGCGGGAAGCTGGCGAGCGTGCGGTCGGGATCGACGATGCCGACGCGCGTGAGCAGGTCGCGGGCACGGGCACGGGCCTGCTTGCGCGAGAGGCCGAGGTGCCGGCGGATCGGCTCGACGAGCTGGCTGCCGATGGTGAAGCTCGGGTCGAGGTTCGACATCGGCTCCTGCGGGATGTAGCCGATCTCGCTCCCCCGCAGGCGGGCGAGCTCGGCGGGCGTCATCCGGACCAGGTCCCGGCCCGCGAACCGCGCCGAGCCCTCCGTGACCTGGCCACCGGGCGCCAGCAGTCCGAGCACCCCGAGCACCGTCTGGGTCTTGCCGGATCCGGACTCGCCGACAAGTCCCAGCACGCGACCGCGCTGGACCGAGAACCCGACGCCGTCGACGACGCGGCGGTCGACCCGGTCGAGCCGGTACTCGACGACCAAGTCTTGAACCTCGAGCAGGGCATGGCCCGTGGGCGCCGCCGCAGCGGCCTTCGGTGCGGCAGCGGCGCGGCGCCGGCGGCGGGACGGCGTCGCGCCGTCGCTGATCAGGTCCCGCCCCACGGACGCGAGCAGGATCAGGCAGAGCACCGTCAGCGTGATCGCGACGGCGGGCGGCACGAGCAGGAACGGCGCGTTGTAGATGTCCTTGAACGCGTCGCCGAGCATCCCGCCCCAGCTGGCCGCGCCCGGCGTGCCGATGCCGATGAACTGCAACCCTGCCTGCACGATGAGCGCGACACCGAAGATGAAACCGGTCTGGATGAGCGCGACCGGGAGGACGACCCCGAGGATGTGCCTGCCCATGATCGACAGGTCTCCGATGCCGGAAACCTTGGCGGCGTCCACGTAGAGCTCACGCCGCACGTCGAGGACCGCCGCGCGCACCGGGCGGAACATTCCGGGGAGCATGAGGACCCCGAACACGGCCATCACGGCGACCGGGTTGGAGCCGATCAGCACTGAGATCGCGAGCAGCGCGACGATCGCGGGGAGCGCCTGGATCAGGCTCGACAGCCAGTTGGCGATCGAGTCGAGCCGGCCGCTGTAGTACCCGGCCGCGAGGCCGAGGGGAACACCGAGGACGAACGTGACGGCGGTGCCGGTCAGGCCGGCGAGGAGCGTGACCTGGCCGCCGAACAGCAGCCGGCTGAGCACGTCGCGCCCGGACGAGTCGGTCCCGAACAGGTGCCCGTGTCCGGGCGGCTGGCGAACGGCGGTGACGTCGGCGTAGTCCGGCGACGGCAGGCCGAACAGCGGCGCCAGGACGCAGGCGAGCACGATCACGAGGAGCAGGACGGCCGGGATCAGCATCCCCGGGCTGCGCAGCAGGCGGCGAAACGGCGAGCGGCGAGCGATCGTCGAGGTCGCCGCCGCCGCGGCGAGGGTGTCGGGGGGCAGGATCACGAGCGCACCTTCGGGTTCAGCCACGCGTATGCGAGGTCCATGAGCAGGTTCACGACGACGACGGCGACGACGACGGTGATGACCGCGCCCTGGATGACCGGCTGGTCGCCCGATCCCGCCGCGCCGACCGTCAGCGCGCCGATGCCGGGCAGGGCGAACATGCGCTCGATCACCACCGATCCGCTCAGCAGGCCGATGAACTGCAGCGAGAGCACGGTCAGGGCGACGGGCGCGGAGTTGCGCAGCACGTGCTTGAGGTAGATGGATGCGGTGCCGAGACCGCGACCGCGAAGGGTGCGGATGTAGTCCTGCTGGAGCGTCTCGATCGCCGCGTTGCGGGTCTGCTGCGCCACGGCGGCGGTCGCCGCCACGGCGAGGGCGATCACGGGCAGCGTGATCGACCGGACCCAGCCGCCGGGATCGTCCGCGAAGTCGACCCAGCCGGTCGCCGGCAGGATCCGCAGGTTCAGGGCGAACACCGTGAGCAGCAGGATCGCGACGATGAAGTTCGGCACCGCGAAGCCGAGCACGGCGAACGGCTGGATCGCGCTGTCGACGGCCCCGCGCCGTGCCGCGGCCCAGAGGCCGAGCGTGATGCCGATGATGCCGGCGAGCACGGCGGCGGCGATGGTGATCGTGAGCGTCACCGGGAGGCGGTCGGCGATCGAGCCGGCGACGGGCTGGCTGGTGAACCACGACCGCCCGAGGTCGCCGGTGAGCGCGTGGGTCAGCCAGCCCCAGTAGGCGCCGAGCACGTCCTGGTCGAGACCGAGTTCGGTGCGTTTCCGCGCGACCTGCTCGTTGGTCGCGCTCACCCCGAGGATCGCGCGCGCCGGGTCGCCGGGGGTGACCCAGGTGAGCGCGAAGGAGATGAACGAGACGACGAACACGAGGACGAGCGCCGCGCCGGTGCGCTTGAGCAGGAAGACGAGCATGAGATCTCCGCAGGTTGGGGAGGGGCCGGAGCCCCTGCCCGGCGTGGCCCCTACTTGGCGGGCTTGTAGTTGTAGATGGACGGCACCGACTGCTGCGCCTGAGGGGTCACCGTCACGTGCGGTCCGACGAAGAACAGGTTGTTGACCACGTAGAACGGGTCGAACCAGGCCTGGTCGACGACGTAGGCGGAGAGCTGCTTGTACAGCGCTGCCTGCTCATCGCCGCTCGCGACCGCGATCTTCGACATCAGATCGGCGATCTTCGGGTCGGCGACGTGGAACGGGTTCCACGCGCCGTCCTTGCTCAGCAGGAGCGTGGCGTCGAGCCAGTTCTGCGACGAGCCCCAGCTGAAGACGAAAGCCGGGTACTCACCTGTGAGGAACGGTCCGAGGCCACCGGCGACGTTGAGCGGGGTGTAGTCGACGGTGATGCCCACGTTGGCCAGCTGCTGCTTCACGATCGGGTACACCTCGGGCAGGAACACGTCGATCGAGGGCATCTTCAGCGTGAATCCGCCGGCGTAACCCGCCTCGGCGAGCAGCTTGCGAGCCTTGTCGGGGTCGAACGGGTAGGCGCGGTTGAGCGAGTCGTCGTAGGCCGGGGTGCCCGGGTAGAACATCTGCGTCGAGGAGGTACCTTCACCGAAGGCCACCGACTTCAGCAACGCGTCGCCGTCGATGGCGTAGTTGATCGCCTGGCGCACCCGGACGTCGCCGAGCGCCGGGGTGGTCTTTCCCGCCCGGTCGATCAGGAACAGCCCCTGCCAGTCACCGGGCGCCGAGATCACCGTGAGCCCCGAGGACTTCGCCTCGGCCTTGCGTGACGGTTCACCGAACGTCGCGTCGACCTGGCCGGTCTTCACGGCGTTGAGGCGCGCGGTGGGGTCGGTGAGCACCCGCAGGTCGATCTCCGGGAACGGGAACGCCTCGGTGTCGTAGTAGTTCTCGTTCCGCGTGAAGACGTAGACGTCGCCGCGGCGGGTGGCGTTCTTGTCGAGCACGTACGGGCCGGCGCCGGCGGGCGTGGTCGCGAGGTCAGCGGCCGCGACGGCCGGGTTGGTGATCATGCCGGCGACGAGCGCGAGGTTGTGGGTGAGCGCCGGGTCCGGCGCCGACAGGGTCAGATCGACCGTGCTGTCGTTCACGGCCTTGTAGGACGCCACCGAGGCGAGCGCGGTCGCCCGCGGGCCGTTGGCTGCGGCGAACCGCTTCAGCGAGGCGATGACGGCCTCGGCGGTGAGCGGGGTGCCGTCCGAGAACTTCACGCCCTGGCGGAGCGTCAGCTCGAGCACCTTGTTCTCGTGGTCGGTGTACTCCCACTTGGTGGCGAGCATCGGCTGTAACTTGCCCTTGTCGTCGAGCCGGATCAGCGTGTCGTACGCCGGCTGCAGGTACTGCATGAAGTTGCCGACATCCGACTGCGAGGGATCGAACGACCCGACGTCGACGATCACGCCGATGGTGAGCTTCTGATGTCCGGCGGGCGCGTCGCTTCCGCCACCCGAGCATCCCGTCGCGCCGACGACGAGGGCGGCGGAGATGGCGACACCGCCGAGAAACTTCCTCAACGACACAGCGTCCTCCTTGAAGTTGTGCGCGACAGATTGCCGGTGCGTTGCCATCATGTAAGAGAGGTTGTTATATGTCAACATGCGAAGCAGCGAGGTTCCGGGCACGACGACGTGGTTTCGGGCGAGTCCGCGGGCACGGACTATGCTGGATCGACAGTCCCGCTTATCAGGGCAGTTGATAAGCTGTGATCGCTTCGGTGAGCGAGGACGGAGGTCGGGCAGCAATGCCCTCAGCCATCAAGCGCACCTCTCTGCAGGAGCAGGTGACGGAGGGGCTCATCGAGCTCATTCAGGAACGCAACCTCCGCGCGGGCGATCAGCTCCCCGGCAGCGCCGAGCTCGCGGAAATGATGAGTGTGAGTCTCCCGGTCGTGCGGGAGGCGATCGCCGGCCTGGCCGCCATCGGTCTCCTGGAGCGACACCAGGGGCGGGAAACGACGGTGGCGACGCCGAACGCCTCGCATCTGAGCCGGTTGTTCTCGCTCCGGGTGATCGGCTCGGAGGTCGACGACGAGAAGCTCCAGCAGTTCCGCGAGATCGTCGAGGTCGGCAACGCACGGCTCGCCGCGCGGAACCGGACGCCGGAGGAGTTGGCGGCGCTCGATGAAGCCCTTGCCACGCTGAACTCCGCGCGGACCGCCGAGGAACTGCACATGGCCGACGTCGCCTTCCACGCCGCGGTCGCCCGGGCGGCCGACAACGACCTGTGCGAGCTGACGCTCCACTCGCTGGAGCCCTTGCTCCGGCGGCTCCGCCGACGGGTGTGGAACGGCTGGGTCAACACGGGCGGGGAGGTCACCAGCATCATCGATGCCCATCGCACGATCCTCACGGCGATCCGGGACGGCGATGAGGACGCCGCGGCCGCCGCGATGTCCAGCCACCTCGCGCAGGCGCGGGTCGGGCTGGAGGAAGCGCTCGGCGGCGGGGACCACGCGGTTGCGCCGCGCGCCGGATTCCCGGAGGCAGGCGCCGAGTCGCCGGCACCCGCGACGACCGGCTAGGACGAGCTCCGTTCCGGTATCTCGGCGGCGAGAGCCCGGATCGTGCCCGGATCCTCAGCCGAGCGGCGGCCGACCGAACGCTCGCGACCACGGGATCACCCCGAAGTCGCTGACGTGCGGGGCCGGCGTCAGCCGGGGAGCATCGCCCTCCCCCGCGACGTACGTCGCGATGCATCCGGCGTCCTGAACGCAGACGTAGGTGTGCCGGGCGTCCGAGGTGATCGCCCGTGGGTTGTCGCCCGGCAGGCGGATCTCCTCGCCGGCGACGAGGCGGTCGCCCTCGACGGCGAACGCCGCGATGGTGCCGACGACACGGTTGGCCACGATCACGTCGTTTCCGCGTGCGGTGATGCCGGACGGCTGAGCGCCGCCGGACCGCGTCGCCGGCACGAGGTCCAGAACGCGCGACCCCGGCCCGCGCAACTCGATCAAGGCGAGCTCGGCGCTCAACTCCCCGACGAGTACGGCGCGGTCGTCGCCGATCATCACGAAGTGGCGCGGGCCGAATCCGGGCGGCAGTGCCGCTTCGACGTGCTGTCCGCCGCCGGGCGAGACGGCGACCACGGCATCGGCGCCCAGGTCGGCGACCAGGATGTCGTTGTGGCGCGGGTGGGCCAGGTGGGCATGCGAGCCCTCCTGGCGACCCGCCACCGGTCCGGACCCGCTGAGCTGCCAGACCGCGGCAGGCTCCTCGATGGCGCCGTCGGACGCGAGCGACCACGCCGCGACGGTTCCGTCGAGGTAGTTGCTCACCACCAGCCGGGCACCCGTCTCGTCGACCGCCAGGTGGCACGGCAGCGCGCCGTGCGACGGCACGCGTTGCCGTTCGTGGAGCGATCCGTCCGGCCCGGCCTCGACCACGATGACGGCTCCCGGTTCGGATTCCTGCGTGGCGTACAGGATCGGGAGGCGAGGGTGCGGCTCCACCCAGGAGGGGCTGCGCAGCGCGAGGGCACCGATCCGCTCGAGGCCGTGACCGGTGCCGCGCCACAGGGCGAGCTCGGACAGCCCGCCGTGCGAATCCGAGCCGCTGTAGTAGAGCGTCATTCCAGCAGGCCGTACCGCAGCAGCGCGAGACTGTACCCGCCGTCGACGAGCAGCCGGGTGCCCGTGACGTACCGCGACGCATCCGATGCGAGGAAGAGCAGCGGCGCGACGACGTCGTCGACCGTACCCACGCGCCCGAGCGGGATCCACGACTCGAACTTGTCGCGGCCCATCGTCTCGATCGCCTCGCGGGCCATGTCGGTCTCGATAGCACCGGGGGCGAGGCAGTTGACCCGGATCCCCAGCGGTGCGAGCTCCAGCGCCATCGTGCGCGTCGCGCCGGCCAGCCCGGCCTTCGACGACATGTATGCGAGGTTGCCGGCGACCGGGACGTCGTCGTGGATGCTCGTGATGTTGACGATCGAGCCGCCGGTCGACGCCCGCAGCAACGGCAGCAGCGACCGTGCGAGCAGCATCGGGGCGACCAGGTTGACGTCGAGGACGGTGCGCAGCTCCCGCTCGCTCAGGGTCGCGAGCCGTTGCGGGATCTCGACGCCGGCGTTGTTGACGAGCACGTCCAGCCGGTCGACCCGGGCCTTCACCGCATCCGACAGCGTCTCGACGCCCGCTTCGGATGAGAGGTCCGCGAGGATCACGTCGGAACCGGGCCCCACAAGCTCGGCGTGGGCGGGCGGCCCATGCCGGAGGACGCGAGCCCCGGCATGCTCAAGCGCATCGGCCAGGCCCGCGCCGATGCCTCGGGAGCTGCCCGTCACGAGGGCGGTCTTGCCCCGCAGATCGTCGAACGACATCACTTCACCAGTCTTCAGGCCAACATCCTTGAAGACCAACTTATCAGATAAGCGACTACTATGATCAGGGCGTAGCCCGGAGAGCGGTGGCGTGGAGGGTGCCGAGCAGGGCGAGTGCCTGGGCGCTGGGGCGCGTACCCTACGCCTTGGCCGAACGCACCGAACGCTTCTTCTTGGCCGCGGGGAAACCGGCGCGGGGGGCGACCTCGTGGTCACCGGCGCGGATCGACTCCTCCAGACCAGCGCGCGCTTGGGCCAGATGGCGAGACATGGCGGCTGCCGCGGCGTCTTCGTCGCCGTCGCGAATGGCCATCAGGACCACCCGGTGCGCGTCGATGATGCTGGTGAACTCCCCGCCCGCGTTCACCCATCCGTTCCAGACCCGGCGGCGAAGCCGCCACAGGAGCGGCTCCAGCGACTCCAGCGTCAGCTCGCACAGGTCGTTGTCGGCAGCTCGAGCCACCGCGGCGTGAAAGGCGACGTCCGCCTCGTGCAGCTCCTCGGCGCTCTGCGCGGACGCCAGGACGGCCATGGCTTCATCCAGCGACGCGAGCTGGTCCTCGGTGCGATTCCTCGCCGCCAGACGGGCGTTGCCCACTTCGACGATCTCGCGGAACTGTTGCAGCTTCTCGTCGTCGACGGCCGAGCCGATGACGCGCAGCGAGAACAGCCGGCTGAGGTGCGACGAATTCGGCGTCGCCACCGTGCTCTCACGGCCCTGATGTCTCTCCAGCCGGCCGATGGCCGCGAGACCTGCCATCGCCTCCCGCACGACCGGCACGCTGACCTGCAGCATCTCCGAGAGCTCGGCGCTTCCTGGCAGCTGATCGCCCGCGCGAAGATTCCGTTCCTCGATGAACTCGATGATCGCCTCGGTCGCCTGGTCCGTCAGCGAGGTCCGTTTGATCGATCGGGGCATTCCTGCCTCGCTTACCTAAGGAGATTGCGTACCTGTGAGCATACAAGGTTCTCAGCTCTCCTGATAGGTCGGGTCCATCGACCGAGGCCCACACGACTGCCGAACCTGCGGCCACGTCGGCCGCGCTCGCAGCTTATATGATAAGCTGGTAACACGATAACAAGACGTAAGGAGAGCGTGTGTTTCGACTCTCGGAGTTCCTGTCGCCGCGTCCCGAACCCCTGTGGGACCTCGTGCGCCAGGCCGGCGTGACCGACGTCGTCGCCCTGCTGCAGGGGGCCGAGCAGGAGCAGCGCATGTTCGCCTCGCTGCAGAACGGCCGCCTGCACCACCACCGCGTGGACCAGCTCCCGTGGAGCGAGGCGTCGATCGCGCGGGACCAGGCGGTCTTCGCCGAGGCCGGCTTCACCGTCGTCGCGATCGAGGACACCGTCCCGATGGACCGCATCCGCATGGGCCTGCCGGGGCGTGACGAGGACATCGCCGCGATCATCCAGCAGCTCGAAGCCATGGGCAACCTGGGGATCCGCGTGCTCTGCTACAACTGGATGGCCCTGTCCAGCTGGTCGCGCACCGCCGTCGACGTGCGCAGCCGCGGCGGCGCCCTCGTCACCGGATTCCGGCAGGCGGACGCCGAGGCGCTGCCGGAGGTCGAGCATCCCGCGGTCGAGCACGATCAGATGTGGGACGCCCTCGAATACTTCCTGCGCGCGGTCATCCCCGTCGCCGAGCGCGCCGGGGTGCGCCTCGGGATGCACCCGGACGACCCGCCGCTGCCGCGACTGCGGGGCGTTCCGCGCATCATGGGCTCTGCGGATGCCTACCGCCGGCTGCTGAGCATCGACCCTTCTCCGAGCAACGGAGTCACTTTCTGCCAGGGCAACTTCACGTTGATGGATGGCGATGTCCCGTCGATGATCCGGGAGTTCGGACCCAGAATCCGGTTCGTCCACTTCCGCAACGTCCGCGGTACCGCGAGCGACTTCGTCGAAACGTTCCACGACGACGGGCAGCTCGACATGCTCGAGTGCATGCGGGCCTACCAGGAGGTCGGGTTCGACGGCCCGCTGCGGCCCGATCACGTCCCGACGATGGCCGGAGAGCGCAACGAGCGGCCCGGATACGAAACGCTCGGCCGGCTCTTCGCGCTCGGCTACGCTCGCGGACTCGGCCAGGCCGTCTACGCGCCGAGTGCCTCCGACCGCACGGCGGCACCCGTTCCTTCCTGACCAGTCATTCGTCGCGAGAGCGGCGGACGAGGTGAACAACGCGGCGCGATGAGCCGCGCCGCGAGCGCTGGGTCAGGCGGTCGCCAGCGCGGTGATGGTCAGGGTCGCGGAGTACGTGCCGGGTTGGGTGCTCGACGGGATCTTCAGGGAGAGGTCCCCGCGGATGACGGTGGTGCCCAGGCCCCGGCCCGCCGGCGCGGCGGCCAGCCGGCCGCCGTGCTTCAGGCCCGGGTCGGTCCGCGGGGCCACCGGCAGGCCCGGGACGACGTCCCGGGCCGGGTTCTGCACGGCGATCCCGGGCGTCCAGCCCAGGAAGCTGCCGCTGAACGTGTGGCCGTCGCCGGCGAAGTCGCCGATCTGGCCGGAGACGCTCCAGCCGGGGACGGTCTGGTCGCGGAAGTCGTCGATCGTCACCCAGCCGAGGTCGCCGGTCGACTCGAAGGTGTGGTCGGGCCGGAGCACGGCGTCCGTCATCACGACCGTCCCGCCGGCGGTCATGGTGAGCACGCCCTCGGACAGCGGGACGTCCACGTCGATCGTCTCGTCCAGCGTGCCCTCCCGGAACTTCGCCCGGCCGGTACTGGAGCCGGACCGCTCGTAGTCGACCCGCATGCCGTACTGCGCGACCGTGCCGATCCACGAGCGGAACGCGTTGTAGGACAGCGTCGAGCCGCCCCCGGAGATCGGCACGTAGCTGGCGGCCGCCGCGGGCCGAGCGGCGCCGGCGACGCCGACCAGCGCGGCCAGCAACGAGACTGTGGCCAGTTTGCATATTCGTCGGACCCGCATGGTGTATCCCCCCGTCGATGTGGAAGTCGAGGGTGGACCACGGGGGTGTCCCCCAGTTCGGCCGGCTCCCGTACGCCGGAAATCCGTCAGGTAAACAGGAGGTCGTCCGCTATCCGCGGTCGCGCACCAGACCGTTGAGGTGGGCGTACACGACGGCGTGGATCCGGTCGCGCAGGCCGAGCTTGGCCAGGATGCGCGAAACGTGGGTCTTCACGGTCTCCTCACCGACATGCAGGCGGCGGGCGATCTCGGCGTTGCTGTGCGCCTCGGCGAGCAGCAGCAACACCTCCCGCTCACGGCCGGTGAGCCGGGACAGCTCGGGCGGCTCCGGCGGCGGGGCGAGGCTGGTGGCGAACCGGCCGATGTGACGGCGGGTCACCGACGGATCGATGAGGGCGTCACCGCGCGCGGCGATGCGGATCGCGGCGACGAGTTCCTCCGGCGGCAGGCTCTTGAGCAGGAAGCCGCTCGCCCCGGCGCGGATCGCACGATAGACGTATTCGTCGCTGTCGTAGGTGGTCAGCACCAGGACCCGGGTCCGGTTGCCCGGCGCGGCGAGCACCGCCTCCGTCGCGCCGAGGCCGTCCAGGCGCGGCATGCGCACGTCGAGCACGGCCACGTCCGGACGGGAACGGGCGATGGCGTCCACCGCCTCACGGCCGTCGGCGGCCTCGCCGACACAGACCAGGTCAGGCTGCGTTCCGATGAGGGTACGCAGGCCGGAACGGAACAGCGCATGGTCGTCGGCGACGAACACACGCAACGGCTGCTCCGGCGATCCGGTCACGCGGCGGCATCCCACGGCACGGCGACCGAGGTCCGCCAGGTACAGCCGTCCGCCCGGGGCCCGCACTCGGCACGGCCGGCGAACGTCCGCACGCGGTTGTGAATGCCGGTGAGCCCGCGCGGTACACCGTGGTCGCCGCCCGGCACCGCGGCCGCGCCGATGCGGTTGTCGGCGGTGACGATGAGCTCCGTGAGGCCGTGGTCCACGGTCACCTCGACGCCGCTGCCGTCGCCGTGGCGCAGCGCGTTGGTCAGCATCTCCTGCACCACCCGGTACAGCGCGACGTCGAGGTAGTCCGGCAGCGGCCGCACGGCGCCGGTGATGTGCACCGAGACCGGCACGCCCGCGGCGCGGACCACGTCGACGAGCTCGTCGAGGTTGGACAGCCCGGGCTGCCGCGCCGAGTCCTGCGGGTCGCCGTGCAGCACGTCGAGCAGCCGGCGCAGGTCGGTCATGGCCGCCTGGCTGGCCGTCTCCACGGCCCGCAGCGAATCGCCGGTCCCGGCCGCGGAGGCGGCGCCCAGGCCGAGCCGCGCGGCACCGGCGTGCACGTTGATGGCGCTGACGTGATGGGCGATCACGTCGTGCAGGTCGCGGGCGATGACGCTGCGCTCGCGGGCGACCGCCTCGGCGACGGCGTCCCGGGCGTCGCGCCGCTCCTGCTCGGCCCGGCGCCGCAGGTCGTCGAGGTAGGCCCGCCGGCTGGTGGTGTACCGCCCGACGAGCCACGGCAGCACCCCGCTGCTGAGCGCGTCCAGCGGGGTCAGCCAGCCGGGGTGGTCGCCGACGAGCAGCGCCGACCCGGCGATCCCCGCGCACAGCACGACGACCGAGCCGACCGCCTGCGGGCCGCGCAGCCACGCCCCGGCCCGGTAGCCCGCGATGAGCGAGCCGGCTTCGTTCGCGTCGGGCGCGGCCGTACCGCCGAGCAGCAATGGGCTGAGCACGCGGACCGCCGCGGCGAGCACGGCCACCGCCCCGGACAGCCGCGCCGCCGTGGCGAGCGCGGCGTCGGCGAGCACGATCATGGTCAGGGCCGCCCACCACCGCCAGCCGCCAGGGCCGTCTCCGCCCACCACGAATTCGAGAGTGTCGGCGGCGAGGCAGGCGGCGGCGACGAGCAGCGACTGACGCACCAGCGAACCGTGCGCGTCACGCCCTGCCACCACCGCCGCCTCACCTCCACACCCGATCCTGCCTGGCGGCCCCCGGGACCGGGTCCCCCGGCCGGGGGATGGACATCGCTCGCAGACGGGACGATTCGGATCCGGGTGGTACCTAGCCTCATCGTCGATGAACGCCGCATCGCGAGCCGCCCTGGCCGTCGCCGCCGCCTCCGCCTTCCTGCTCGGGACGGGCGCGCCGGCACGGGCCGACACGCCCGCCGCCGGGGCCGACGTCAGCGTCGCGCAGAGCCTGGGAACGCGGGAGCTGACCGTGACGATCCGGCGCGTCACCACCGTGCCGGGCCCGCTGCGGGTCGACATCGTCACGCATGCCGGCTCACCCGCCGGGGCGCTGCGTCTCGCCGTCACGCCGACCGGCGCCGATGTTCCGAACGCGCACCGGCCGCCGCCGGGCGCCGTGACCGGGTCCGCGACGGTGACCCTGCCGGACCGGCCCGGACCGGCCGGCGCCACCCTGCGCATCGACCGGGCCGGGCCGTGGGAGTTGTCGCTCGGCGACGGGAACCAGATCGCCACGGTGCCGTTCACCGTGTTCGCGCCCGCGGTGAGCCCGCCGGAGCGCGCCGCGTACGTCGGCTTCGCCGTCGCCGGGGCCGCCCTGCTCGGCACGCTGCTGCTCGCCGCCGCCGGACGGCGGGCATGGTGGGCAGCGATCCCGGCCGCCGCCGCGGTGGCCGGCCTGGCCGTGGCCACGACCGGTGCGGTGCTGACCCGGTCGCTGCCGCCCCCGCCGCAACCAGGACTGCAGCGCGACGCGACCGTGGCCAACGCGACCGACCCGTACGCGGGCCCGTTCCGGGCCACCGACCCGTCCCGGCCGCCGGCGAACGCGACGCTGACCGCCGAACCGGCCGGGCTGCGGCTACGGCTGAGCGACGCGGCCACCGGCCTGCCGGTCGACGACCTCGTGGTGCACGACGGCGCGCTGGTCCACCTCATGGTCACCGGCCCCGGCGGCGAGCTGTGGCACTTGCACCCGGTCCGGGTCGGGCCCGGCGAGTACCGTGCGCCGCTGGAAGCGCCCGCGGCCGGCCGGTATTCGGCCGCCGCGGAACTCGAACGCCGCGGCGGCGGGGTGCAGCTGATCCGCGCGCAGCTCGACCTCGCCGCCGGTGTGGCGGCGGCGCCACCGCCCGCCGGCACGGCACCGGTGCGGGTGAGCGTGGCGCCCGCGGTCGCGGGCCGCCCGGTGACGATCCTGGCCAGCGCCGGCGCGAACGCGGACCTGCAGCCGTGGCTGGGCATGCTCGGGCATCTCATCGTCGTAGGCCCGGGCGACCCGGCGACGGCCCCGGTGTGGGCGCACAGCCACTCGATGGGCATGGGCGCCGGCATGATGGCGATGGACGGCATGGCGGGCGGCATGCTCGCCGCACCGGGCGTCGACGGGGCACCGGACGAGACGGTCGCCGCCTACGGGCCGGTCGTCCAGTTCACCTTCACATTCCCGCTGCCGGGCACCTACCGAGCCTGGATTCAGGTCGAGCGGCAGTACACCGTCATCACCGTCCCGGTCACCGTCACGGTCGGTGCCTCATGATCCGGATCGCCACGGCGTCCGCGCTCGCGGCGGCGGTACTGGGGTGGCTGCTGTGGCCCTCGAGCGCCCCGGCGACCGAGCTGACGGTCGGCTCGGCGGACCGGGTCGTCACGGTCGCCGTCGCCACACCCCGGGTCGGCGACCGTGACGTGGAGGTGCGCGTCACCGACCGTACCGGCCGGGCCGACGACGCCGGACCCGTCGAGGTGACCGCGGTCCTGCCCACGATGGGCTTCTGCGCCGCGCCGGCTCCCGCCACCCCGCTCGGCGGCGGCCGGTTCCGCGCCGCCCGCGTCCCGCTGATGAGCCCCGGCGACTGGCAGCTGCGCGTCGACGCCGGCGGCGCCACGCACGTTCTGCCCCTGACCGTCCTGCCGTGAGCACCCGATTGGAGCACGCACACATGACCCGTCCCACCGCCGGCCGTTCCGGCGCGGCGACCGTCCTGCTCGGCACCGCCTTGTCCCTGGTGGGCATCACCTGGGACGTGCAATGGCACGTCGACGTCGGCCCCGACACGTTCTTCACGCTGCCGCACCTGCTGCTGTACTCCGGCAGCGCCGTCTCCGGCCTCGCCAGCCTGGCGATGGTCCTCGCCGCCACCGCGGCCCGCCGCGCCGGCCGGGACGCGGCGGAGATCGCCGGCGGGCCGCCGGTTCGCGCGCTCGGCGTGTTCACCGCACCGCTGGGGTATCTGGTCTCCGGCGTCGGCGCCGCCTCGTTCCTGCTGTACGGCCTCATCGACCTGTACTGGCACTCCGTCTACGGCTTCGACGCCACGCTCGCCTCGCCACCGCACATCGCGTTGTTCAGCGCCATCACCGTCACCATGGTCGGCGCCGTCATCGTCTACGGCTCGTCGCGGCACGAACGCTGGGGCCGCGCCGGGCTGCTGGTGAGCCTGCCGATCCTCATGATGTTCAGCCCCATCACGACGAACGCGGTCAAGGACCTGCCGTTGCCGTTCGACCCGATGACCGCCGGTACCGCGTTCTTCGGCGTCATGCTGCTGGTCGTCGGCCTGGCCACCGTCGGGCGTCCGGGCACCGCGCTCGGCGTCGCCGCGGTCCTCGGCGTGATGCAGGCGGCGCTGTGGCTGTTCGCGCCGTTTGCCGCGCACGCCTATGCCGGCGCCGTCGGGCTGCCGCTGCGCGACAATCTCGGCGGCAAGCCGCCCGAACTGCCCGCCGGCATCCCGATGTTCCTGCTGCTGGCGGCCGCGGCCCTGGAGGGCGTCCTGTGGCTGGCCGCCCGCCGCGGCTGGTCCCCGCGCTGGGCGCCATCGGTCGGCGGCGCCCTGGCCGGGCTCATCGTCTCGGTCTCGTTCGCCCTGCAGGGCCCGCTCATCGGCGGCGACCCGGCCCCGGCCGGGGCTGCGCTGGCCGTTGGGGCGCTGGCCGCCGCCGGGTTCGGCGCGCTGGGCGCGTTCCTCGGCTGGCGGTTCGCCGGCATGCTGCGCGGCGACGCCGAGGCCGCCGCCGCGCCGGTCCCCGGCCCCTCACTCGCCGTCGAAGGGCTGCAGCCGTGACCATCCGCACCACGCTGGGCCGCGCCGCCGCGGGCGTCGCCGCCGTCGCCGTCCTGGTCCTGGGCACCGCGAGCCCGGCCCTGGCCTATCAGCCGGTCAACATCGTGCACACCGAAGACGTCCAGGCCGGCCCGTACCAGCTGACCATCGGTTTCTCGGTCTGGCCGCTGCGCGCGCAGCGCTCCCTGGACTGGGTCTTCATCCCCGGCGGCGGCATCGCCGACAAGACCGGGACGCTGTCGGTGGCCGGCCCGGACGTGCCGTCGGACGAGGCGCACCGGCCGCTGGTGCGCCATCCCCGCCGGCTCGACGTGTGGGGCCTGGACGTCGAGTCCCTCGACAGCCCGGGCGACTACACGTTCACCTTCGACATCGACGGCCCGCAGGGCCCCGGCACCGGCACCCTGGCTGGCCTCAACGTCCTCGACCAGCCCGGGCCGCCGCCGGCGTTGAGCTGGGCGGTGTGCGCGGTGCCCCTCGTCGCGCTGATCGCGTTCCTGGTCATCGCCTGGCGCCGCGCCAGGCCGTCGGGCCACCTGCTCCCGCTACCGGCGTAACCAACTGCCGTAACGGCCGGGCCGGCTCAAACCGAGCCGGCCCGGCCGGGTGTCGGTGGCCACCTTGGCGCACAAGCGGTCATCGGCGCCGACCGCCGGGGCGGCCCGGCGCGGCGGCCCCGCGCGGATGTCGCACCCGCCGAGTCGCACCATCCGATCCGCGCGGCCGGACCGGACGTATGTCTCCGTGATCATGCTGTCCGCAGTGGCCGCACCACGGGTTTGCCATGATCCCGGACCTTTCGGTACACGGGAGTACATCAGCACTCCGTGATCATGAAAAACCGTTGGTGTCGACGCCGGGTTGCGCATGATCACGGAGACATCCGGTCCCTGCGCCGTGCCGCGCGGCGGGTAGCGCCCGACGGGTGGGACGTGGTCGCAGACCGTGCCCGCTTGTTGGGACGCATAGGCCGGGCACCGACGGGCAACACGGACAGCGGCGCGGGCCCGGTGCCGGGGCACAGTATCGGCCGGGACGACCGATCCGCAGCACCTGCAAGGTTCCAGGTACCGCCGCGAAGCGCCCCTCGGCACACTTGTGTCGCCCGCAGACGTCGGGCTATCCACCCTCCCCGCTGGATAGCAGCGCCCGGTGCCGGGCCGGTCCTGCAGCATCCACAGTGGAGGGACGTCGGTGCAGTCACTCAGGCGAAGAATCGGGGGACTTCATGGAAGCAAGCAGCTCTGCACGGCCCCGCCGGGCAAGGACGGTGAGACGACTCGCGGTCGCGGCGGTCCTGATGACCGCGTCCGTGGTGGCCGCCCAGCTCACGTTGGCCGGACCGGCTCAAGCGGCGGGCTGGGTGAGGCCGTTGGAGAACTACACCACCAGCGGTGGATACACGGGGCCGCAGCCCGGCCACAACGGCGTCGACATCATCGCACCAGCGAACACGGACATCCGCGCGGTCTCGGGCGGCGTCGTGGAGCAGGCCCAGTGGGACAACGGGTGCGGCTGGTATGTCGGGATTCGCCACTCCACCAATGAGGGCACCCTCTACTGCCACATGATCTCGCAGCCGCTGGTGTCCGTCGGTCAAAGCGTCAGCACGGGGCAGGTGATCGGCCATGTGGGCTCGACGGGCGATTCGGGGACACCGCACCTGCACTTCCAGACGCATCTCGGGACGTCGACCGACGAATACAACACGACCGACCCGATGACGTTCATGGCGGCCCGCGGGGTCAACCTCGCCGGCGGCAACCCTCCGCCGACCAACCCTCCGCCGAGCGGCGGACCCTACAACGTGACCACCTTCGCCAACGCGCCCGGTTACGCCTCGGCGACCAGCACCACCCAGACCGGCACGCTCAACGCCGGTACGAATTACGTCTACTGCAAGTACTGGGGCCGCAATGTCGGCAACAGCACCTCGTACAACCACTGGTGGCTCAGGACCGACCTGGACAGCGGGTCGCCGTGGCAGAACCAGTACGTCTCCGCGTACTACCTGAGCAACTGGGGCAACGACGAGGCCCTGACCGACAACGGGGTCACGATTCCTACCTGCTCCGGCGGTGCGAAGCCGTTCGAACAGTACCAGGTGACGACGTACGGCGACGCGCCCGGCTTCTCCTCGGAGTGGTCCACCACGCTGTCCGGATGGCTCTACGGTGGCGGCAACTACGTCTACTGCAAGGTCTGGGGACGCGAGATCAGCAGCGGCAGCAGCTTCAACCACTGGTGGCTCAAGACCGACCTGGACAGCGGGTCGCCGTGGCAGAACCAGTACGTCTCCGCCTACTTCCTGAGCAACTGGGGCAACGACGAGGGGTTCGCCGACAACGGCGTCTCCATCCCGAGTTGCTGACCTGACCCTTTGACACCGGGCGCCGCGCCTCCGGAGCGCGGCGCCCAGGCGTGCGCGGGGCGGGCAACACCCCGAGAAAAATGCCCGCGCTTGACGACGGTGACGGGGCATCCATAGCGCGGTGCGAGGATGCCGGCCGGATCAGGTGGAGCCGCGCACGACCAGCGTGGTGGGCAGCGCGGTGGGGTGGCAGGACACGTCGCCGTCGCGCAGCATGGCGACGAGAGTCTCGGCGGCCGCGGTGCCGAAGCCGGCCTTGTCCTGGGCGACGGTGGTGAGCCCGGGCGGAACGAGCGCGGCGACGTCGATGTCGTCGAAGCCGACGACCGCCACGTCGCCGGGCACCCGCAGGCCCGCCTCGGCGATGGCCCGCATGGCGCCGATCGCCATCTCGTCGCCGGCGGCGAACACGGCGGTCGGCGGTGCGGCGAGTGAGAGCAGCCGGCGCATGGCGGCATGCCCTCCGTCGAGATAGAAGTCGCCCTCGACGATGTACTGCGCGGGCAGCGCGAGGCCGGCTCCGGCCAGTGCGGCGCGGAAGCCGGTGAGTCGCTCGGCCCCCGGCCACGTCCGCTGCGGGCCGGTGATGGTGGCGATCCGCCGGTGGCCGCGCTCGACGAGGTGCCGTGCCGCGAGCGCGGCGCCGCCGGCGTTGTCGGACGTGACGTAGGTGGAGGTGGGGCCTTCCACCCGCAGGTCCAGGGCGACGCAGGGCACGCCGGCGTCGGCGAGGGCCAGCACGGCGGGCTCCCGGTTGCCGTTGTCGATGATGACGAGACCGTCGAGGTTGTGCCGGCGCACCGCGCGCAGATAGCGCTGCCGGGCGTCCGATCCCGACGCGTCGGCGGCGGCGAGCATGAGCAGGTGCAGCCCGTGCCCGCTCAGCGCCGTCTTGAGGGCGACCAGGATCTCCTGCAGGAACGGGTGCCGCCAGCCGGGCCGGCGATGGTCGGTGTCCCACACCAGGCCGACCAGGTGGGACTTCTTCGTGGCGAGGGTGCGGGCCGACTCGTTCGGCAGGTAACCGATCTGGACGGCGACGTCGAGGATGCGCTGGCGGGTCTCCTGGCTGACGACTTCCGGGGTGTTGAAGACGCGCGAGACGGTGGCGACCGACACGCCACAGTGTCGCGCGAGCTCTCTGATGGTGGCCATGCGGGCGCTTTCTTGTAACCGGTTACAGGACCGTACTGCGGCGCCGCGAACCGGTCAAGCGGGCATTGCTCGTTATCAATCTGATACTTGACAATACCGGGGCAGGCGGGGCGAGACTGGGCACTGGAAGCGCTCCCAGTTGGCAACCGCCCCGCCGTTGGACAGCGCTCACCCGATTCGCGTTGCACCCACACACCCCAGCGACGCGGCGATGCGACCGGCTCTATGTAACCGGTTACACCGCCGCACGGAAGGACCCAGACGCATGCACCGCTTCCGACTGGTGCCCATGACGGCGGTCGCGCTGGCCGCCGCCGTGCTGCTGACCGCCTGTGGCACGAACGGCGGCGCCGGCAGCAACGGCACGATCACGCTGAACGTCAACCTGTTCGGCAACTTCGGGTACAAGGACCTGTACGCGCAGTACGAGAAGGACCACCCGAACATCAAGATCCAGGAGCACACCGCCGCCTACAACGACCACCACCGCGACCTGGCCACCCATCTGGCCGCCGGCTCCGGTGCCGGGGACATCGAGGGCATCGACACCGGGTTCATCGCCCAGATGCGGGAGCGGGGGAACCTGTTCGCCGACCTGGGCACGGACCGCCAGTCGCAGTATCTCGACTGGAAGTGGAAGGCGTCGCTGACCAAGGACGGCAAGCAGATCGCCTACGGCACCGACGTCGGCGGCCTGGCCATCTGCTACCGCCGCGACCTGTTCGAGAAGGCCGGCATGCCCACCGACCGCGACCAGGTGTCGGCCGCGTGGCACAGCGGCTGGGACAAGTACATCGAGTTCGGCAAGCAGTACGCGCAGAAGGCGCCGACCGGCAGCGCCTTCTTCGACGGCGGCGGCCAGCTGTTCAACGCCATCATCGGCCAGGCCTCAACGGGGTACTACAGCGAGGACAACACCATCGTCGTCGGCACCAACCCGGAGGTTCGCGCCGCCTGGGACCTCAGCGTGCAGGCCATCCAGAGCAACCTGTCGGCGAAGCTGATCGGCAGCTCCCAGGAGTGGAACAACGGCTTCGCGAAGGACCAGTTCGCCACCATCGCCTGCCCGGCCTGGATGATGACGAAGATCAAGGACCAGTCGAAGCAGGCCGCCGGCAAGTGGGACGTGGCGGAGGTGCCGGCCGGCGGCGGCAACTGGGGCGGCTCGTACCTCGCGGTTCCCAAGCAGGGCAAGCACATCGAGGAGGCCAAGGCGCTGGCCGCCTGGCTGACCGCGCCCGAGCAGCAGGCCAAGGTGTTCACCCAGCAGGGCAACCTGCCGTCCATCCCGTCGCTGTACGACAAGCCCGAGATCGCCCAGTACAAGGACCCCTTCTTCAACAACGCACCGGTGGGGCAGCTGTTCACCGCCGCCGCGAAGCAGTTGAAGCCGCAGTATCAGGGCCCGCGGGCGGGCGACATCCAGACCACCATCCGTGACGCCCTGGTGCGCATCGAGCAGGGCAAGCAGTCGCCCGACGACTCGTGGAAGCAGATGGTCGGCGACGTGGGCCGCCTCGCCAAGTAGCCGCACCTCCGCGCCGGCGGCGGCCGCCCGTGCCGCCGCCGGCCCCGGCGACGAAGGATCGACGATGGCCAGCTATCTCCACCAGGCCCGGCGGGCCGGCCTGAGCCGGCTCGACACCAAGGGCTCCCCGTACCTGTACATCCTGCCGTTCTTCCTGCTGTTCGGCGCGTTCGGCCTGTTCCCGCTGCTCTACACCGCGTACGTCTCGTTCAACGACTGGGACCTGCTCGACTCGAGCGACCATCGCTGGGTCGGCCTGGCGAACTACGAAGAGCTGCTGCGGGACCCGTACTTCTGGAACGCGCTGGGCAACACGCTGAGCATCTGGCTGCTCTCCACCGTGCCGCAACTGCTCGCCGCGCTCTGGATAGCCCACCTGCTCAACCACCGGCTGCGGGCGCGGACCGCGCTGCGCATGGGCGTCCTGCTGCCCAACGTCACGTCGATCGTCGCGGTGACGATCGTGTTCACCCAGCTGTTCGGGCGCGACTTCGGCATGGTCAACTGGGCCATCGGCCTGTTCGGGGCCGGGCCGATCGACTGGCAGGCCAACACCTGGAGCTCCCACCTGGCCATCGCGGTCATCGTCGCCTGGCGGTGGACCGGATACAACGCCCTCATCTTCCTCGCCTCGATGCAGGCGATCCCGAGCCACCTCTACGAGGCCGCCGACCTCGACGGGGCGACGCAGGGCCAGCAGTTCCGCCGGATCACCGTGCCGATGCTGCGCCCGACGATCATCTTCACCACCCTGATCTCGACCATCGGCGGGCTGCAGATCATGGCCGAGCCGCTGCTGTTCGCGAGCTCCCAGACGCCGACCGGCGGGTCCGACCGGCAGTTCCAGACGATCGCCCTGTTCATGTACGAGCAGGGGTTCCGGGAGTTCCGGTTCGGGTACGCCTCCGCGATCGCCTGGACACTGTGCCTGCTGATCGTCGTCGTCGCGACCGCCAACTTCCTGCTGACCCGGCGCATCGCCAACGACGAGGAGTGAGGAGATGGCCATGAGCACCCTCGCCGACACCCGCCCGACCGGCACCGCCCCGCCGCGGTCGCAGCGCCCGCCCCGCCGCCGGCGCGGGTTCGGACATCCGCGCAAAGCCTCGGTCTGGACCTACGGCGCCCTGCTGGCGGTCGTGGCCGGGTCGGTCTTCCCGCTGTACTGGTCCCTCGTCGTGTCCTCGCAGACCCCCGACGCGGTCACCCAGGTCCCGCCGGCCCTCGTGCCGGGCGGGCACCTGTTCGACAACATCGCCCGGGTGTTCGACACGACCGACTTCGGCCTCGCGCTGGTCAACTCGTTCATCGTCAGCGGCTCGGTCACCGTCTCCGTGGTGTTCTTCTCCACCCTGGCCGGATTCGCCTTCGCCAAGCTGCGCTTCCGCGGCCGGGGGTGGCTGCTCGCGCTGGCCATCGGCACGTCGATGGTGCCGCACCAGCTCGGCGTGATCCCGCTGTACATCATGATGGCCGACCTCGGCTGGACCGGGCACCTCGCCGCCGTGATCGTCCCCGGCCTGGTGACCGCGTTCGGGGTGTTCTTCATGACCCAGTACCTCGGCCGCGCGGTGCCCGACGAGCTGCTCGAGGCCGGCCGGGTCGACGGGTGCGGCACGTTCGGGCTGTACTGGCACGTGGTCCTGCCGGCCGCCCGTCCCGCCGCGGCCGTGCTCGGCCTGTTCACCTTCATGCAGGCGTGGAACGACTTCTTCTGGCCATTGGTGGTACTGCAGAACAATGCGACCGTGCAGGTCGCCCTCTCCGCGCTGGCCAGCGGATACACCACCGACTACACGCTGACGCTGACCGGCACGCTGCTCGCCACGCTGCCGATCCTCGTCGTGTTCATGGTCCTCGGCCGGCAGATCGTCGGCGGCATCATGCAGGGAGCGGTCAAGGGATGAGCACCACCTTCGACGGCGCGAGCGCCGCCCGTGCCGCGACCGGCGCGCCGGCAGACGTGCCGGACCTGCCCGCCGGCTTCGTCTGGGGCGCCGCCACGGCGGCGTACCAGATCGAAGGCGCGGTCGACGAGGACGGCCGCGGCGAATCGATCTGGGACGTCTTCTGCCGCCGGCCGGGCGCCGTCGCCGATGCCGCGTCCGGGGCGGTGGCCTGCGACAGCTACCACCGCTGGCGCGAAGACGTGGACCTGCTGGCCGGGCTCGGCGTCGACGCCTACCGGTTCTCGGTCGCCTGGCCCCGGGTCATCCCCACCGGGCGCTACGGGGTGAACCAGGCGGGGCTGGACTACTACGACCGGCTCGTCGACGCGCTGTGCGAGCGCGGTATCCGGCCGTTCGTCACCCTCTACCACTGGGATCTGCCCCAGGCGCTCGAGGACGAGGGCGGCTGGCGCGCGCGGGACACCGCCGAGCGGTTCGCCGAGTACGCCGGCCTGGTCGCCGGCGCCCTGCACGACCGGGTGGAAGACTGGATCACGCTCAACGAGCCGTACTGCTCCTCGATCGTCGGCTACGCGGAGGGCCGGCACGCCCCCGGCGCCACCGAGGGGCACGCCGCGCTGGCCGCCGCGCACCACCTGCTCCTCGGGCACGGCCGGGCGGTCGACGCGATCCGGGCGGCGGCCGGTCCGCGCACGCGCGTCGGCATCACGCTCAACCTCTCCCCCGTCGTGCCGGCCACCGGCACCGACGCCGACCGGGCGACGGCGCACCGGCTGGACCTCATGCTCAACCGGCAGTTCACCGACCCGGTCCTGAGCGGCGAGTATCCGACCGGCTTCGAGCGGTTGTACGCCGGCGTGAGTGACCTGTCGTTCCGGCGAGACGGCGATCTCGATGTCATCTCGGCGCCGCTGGACTTCCTCGGGGTCAACTACTACTACCGCCTGCACGCCGCCGCCGCGCCGCACGCACAGCCCGACCCGGCCCTGCGCAGCGCCGCCGACATCGGCGTCCGGCAGGTGCGACCGGAGGGCGTGGCCACCACCGGGCTCGGCTGGCCGGTCGAACCCGAGGGGCTTTTCGACACCCTGACCGGCCTCGCCGAGCGCTACCCGGACCTGCCCGCCGTGTATGTCACGGAGAACGGCTGCGCCGAACTGCGCGACGGCCCGGAGCCGGACCCGGAACGCATCGCGTTCATCGCCGGGCACCTGGCCGCGGCGAGCCGGGCCGCCGATCGGCTCGAGCTGCGCGGGTACTTCTACTGGTCGCTGATCGACAACTTCGAGTGGGCGCGCGGCTACGGGCCGCGCTTCGGGCTCGCGCACGTCGACTACGCCACCGGCATTCGCACGCCGAAGGCCAGCTACCACTGGCTACGCGACCGGCTGCAGGCCTGGCACGCGCGTACCGCCTGACGGTCCCGGCGCCCGTGGTGTCCGCGGTGGCTCAGGCGGCCGGCGTGTGGTCCCGGGTTCAGCGGAGGCCCGGGGATCGGTCATGGACCGTCACCGTCGTCTTCGTCCCTGAGGGCGTCGTTCAGCGCGTGCAGGAAATACTCCGCATTCTCGTAGCCCTCCCGCTTTCGTTCGGCCTCCTCGGCTTTGCTGTCGGCCGCCTCGGAGACCTCGGCGTCGGGGGCCGCGGAGACCTCGGCCTCGGGAGCCGCGGAAGCCGAGGACTCGGCTTTGGCGTGCTCGGTTCGAGCGTCGGCCATCACCAGGGTGTGGTCGTCGGGCTGATGCCGCTGCTCCAACCCCGGCCGTTCGTTCACACCGGCCGCGTTGGGGGTGGGGCTCACAATGCCCCAGTCGACGGCCAATCCGGCCACGAGGGCGGCGGCCACCGTGATGCGCCACGCCTGGTCCGCGACCTGGCGCAGACTGTTCACCAGGCCGCCGTCTCGGGAGTTGTCCTGGCGGACCGTCTCCGGGGATTCCGCAGGCTTCGAGTCCGGGGGTGGCGGAGGCTGGTCGGGCGGCCGGGGAACGTCGCTCATTGCGGGATCACCTCGTTGTCGATGAGGGACTGGACGAACTGCACGGCGAGGTCGGCCAGCAACGGGTGGCAGGCGTAGCGCAGGGCCGCCTGCAGTGGCTCGCCGCCCCACTGACCGCGTAGCGCGAGCACCGCTGCTCGCAGGCCGCTGGCGTCGGGATCGCCGAGTGCGACGCCGTTCACGGCAGGACCGGCGTCCGGCCGGAGCCGGAGCTGCGCGATCTGATCGGCTGTCGTCGGCCCAGGTATCGACAGTCCGCGGGCGGCCCAGTCGGCGCTGGCCGGCAGGGCCGTGGCGTCGTCGCCCAGCGCCTCGCTGCGTGTGCGTAGCTGGTCCAGGACGTCGTTCCAACGGTATACGCCGGCGCGAAAGCGCGGGTCGACGTCCCGGCGCTGGCCGGTGAGCAGCGCGTTCGCGGCAGCGTGGACGGCTTCGATGTAGTCGTCGACGTCGACGTAGCGGCGGATGACATCCGCACGGGCCAGCACGGACCGCTCCGCCGCGTGCCGAACGGCGCAGCGCAGGGTCTCCGGGCCGACCGAGTTGACCAGCGGAGCGAGGTCCGGGTTCGGGAACAGTCGCGGCTCGCCAGCGACGAAGGCCATCGTGAGCGCCTCGATCCAGACGACAAGCAGGGGCTGCTCGGCGAGGCGGCGCGCCGTGTTGAGCTGGGCCAGGGTGCACGGCGCGGCAGTGCAGCCGGGACAGCGGCGGCCGATCGGAAGGTGGGCCGGCGTGACGGCCGCATGCTCGCGGGACTCGCCAAGCGGGATGCGGATCTTCAGTGGGCGGTCAGCGCCGTCCACGGTAACGGCAGCCTCGCCCGGGCGGAACGCGACGAGCGCCTCGGACTGGTCATCCTGCAGGTTCATGGTACCGCCGACCAGGGAGCGGTCGTCGGCAGCCGGGAGCCGGTGGGCGATCTTGAGGGCGCTGTTCTTGATGACGTCGGGGACGAGCTTGGACGGAATCTGTTCGACAACGACGACGCCCTCGCCATAGGCGCGGATCTCGGCGAGCAGAGTGGCGAAGAGCTCCACCGCGGCCGCCTGGGGGCCGTGATCGACCTTGCGCAGCAGGCGATGCGCCTCCTCGATGACGATGAGGTGATGCAGGGCGATCGCGCCTTGCGAGCCGTGGTGCACGCGCAGGTGCTCGACGATCCGGATGAGCACCATGCCGATCAGGAACGCCTTGTCCTGATCGTTGGTGATGGTGTCCAGCTCGAGGATGGCCCGCAGGCGCAGCAGGGCGCCGATGTCGAGCGGGTGGCCGCCCTCGAAGAAACGGCCAGGGGTGCCCTCGCGGAGGCTGCCGAGCCGGACGTCGATGAAGCCGCGCACGTCGGCGGTCATCTCGGGTCCGTAGCCGATCCGCTCGACGATACGGCGCGCGACGGTCTGCAGGTCGCCCAGCGTCGGGTAGCGGCGGGACGCGGGCTCGTCGGGATCGTCGAGGCGGTACTTGGGTTTGACGGCCGGCACGGGATCGCCGGTGACGAGGTCCCAGCCGCCCGCGCGGTAGCACTCGGTCAGCGACCGGGAGAGCACCTGCGGGAACGGCTCGTGGCCGGCGAATGCGGCCAGGAACAGCGCGCGGACGAGGTCGACGTGACTCTGCAGCGGGTAGCCGGGCTCCGGTTCGAGCGGATTGAGGCAGACCGGCGGCGCGTCGAGGTCGCCGGGGCGGAGCACGACGATGGGCAGCGCCGGGCCGAGCCTCCCGGCGATCCGGGCGTACTCCGCCTTCGCCGACTCGATGACCAGCCAGGACAGCGGGGTGTCCAGGCGCGACACCGACTCCAGCAGGCTGCGGACGGTCTGCGACTTGCCCGAGCCCGTGGCGCCGCATACGAAGGCGTGCCGGTTGAGGGTGTCGAAACTGACCGGGAAGGAGCCGGCGGGACGATCGACGGCATCGAGGACCTCGCCGAGATTGACGGTCGGGCCGGACGGGGTCGGCTCCGGGGTGACGTCGAAGCGGGCGGGACTGGTGAGGCGCAGCCCGGGCAGCTCGCGGCGGGGCGGGCGGGCCAGCGCGGCGACCAGTGCCGTAGAGGCGAGGAATGGTGCGTCGACCGCGGCGGCCAGGTCCACGACTTCGGCGCGGGGGGTCAGCTCGTAGGGAACCGCGTCGAGGTCGCTGGCGCCGCACAGCAGCGCCGCAGCGGTACGGGCGCCGATCGGGGTGGTGCCACCGGCGAGGACGCTGACCTGCCAGATGGCGTCGGTTCGGGTGAGCTCTCGGTGGCGCAGCCGGTCAAGTTCGGCGGCGAGTCGGTCGGCCTCGGAGTGGACGGCCTGGCCGAGGGCGGGCAGTCGCCGGGCGAGTTGCCGGCGCTGCTCGGCGAGGGCGGCGGCAACGACGGGGGTGGCGACGACGAGCCATGCGAATGGGTCGGGCAGGGCGGCGACGAAGTTCTCCAGCCGGCGGGGTTCGGGGTGCACCGCCGGGTCCGCGACGGCCTCGCGCTCGGGCAGCACCATCTGGCCGGCGCAGCCGACCCAGTGCCCGAACCGCCACAGATGCTCCCCCACCGGGCCCGCG
This sequence comes from Dactylosporangium sp. CA-092794, assembly GCF_050948465.1. NCBI lineage: Bacteria > Bacillati > Actinomycetota > Actinomycetes > Micromonosporales > Micromonosporaceae > Dactylosporangium > Dactylosporangium sp. CA-092794. The sequence goes on from NZ_CP192044.1 coordinate 8,446,131, forward strand.
TCGGTACAGGTGCCGCCGGGCGGGTACATGGTTGCGTATGCGCCGGTGCCGCCGACCAGCACGGTGAGCTCGGCGGTGCCGGGGGGCCGCAGCCACGCCACGCCGATCGGGCCGGCGGCATGGGCGGCGAGCAGGGCCGCGTACACCTGCGGCGGCAACGGATCCGGGGTCGTCCCGTCCGGCGGCCGGGGCAACGTGCGGAGCCGGTTCCAGCGCAGGCCGCGCGGGTCGGTCACGCGGGCACCGCGCGAGGGCGGTCCGCGACGCCTGGCTGGGACACCAGGGCGGGAGAGCAGTCGCCGAACAGCGCGCGGCGGCTCGCCGGGGCGAATGCCTGCACGACGATGAAGCCGGTCGGCGGCATGTTTTGGATCTGCTCCGGCTCGGCGATGAACTCGCGGGTCTGCGCCTGGGTCTGGCTGCGGTCCCGCGAGCGGCCCTGCTGTTCGCTGGAGCCCCATGTGGTACTGGCGGAGGTCTCCTCGTGCTCGCTCGTGTCGCGGGGGCCGGTTGTCGTACCCTCACCGAATTGGCGGGAGTAGCCATCCTCGGTGCCGTAGGTTCGGTTCTCGCCCTGGCTGTAGGTGATGCTCGACAACATCCACTTGAGCCCCCGGCCGATGTGCTCGACGGCGACGCGAGCCTCGGCGGAGTTGCCCAGGCGCATGAAAATGCTGGCGCTGTCGGAGCTGCCGAGAAGCTCCGGTGCGCTGCGGCGGAGCCGTTCGATGAGGTGCACCAGGCGGACGCCGCGGGCGCGGGCGAGGGTGTTGAGATCCTCGACGCTCTCGAGGCCGAGCCGGTCGCCGCCGGCGATCACCAGGACGTCGCGCGGCCGGACGTCGGTGCGGCCGAGCCAAGCGCGCAGCGCCTCCACGAAGGCGTTGTCGACGGCTTGGCGCGCGAAGCCGTCCTGCGCCACGGCGGCGGCCGAGCGGCGCAGGACCGTGAGGCCGGGGGTGCGCCACAGGTCGGCGAGGCCGGCACGGCCGCCGGGACCGTCGTCGGCGATCGCCTTTACCAGGACGTGCAGCGTCCGTACGCCCCCGAGGTCGGCATCGCCGGCGATGGCGGCGTCGTGCAGCAGCCGGTCGACCTCCTCGCCGGTGAGCTCGGGGTCCTCGCCGCTGCGGGGTAGCCGGCGCAGCACCGCGAGCGCGGCGGCGACACGCCGGGGTGTGTATGGCGCCTCGATATCGTTGAGGACGGTCTGCAGGACCTCGCGGTGCAGGTGCGGGTCGGCGGACGGGTCGCAGGCACGAGCGGTGGCGAGGAGGATCTGGCGTACCGCGGCGGCGTCGAGACCGGCAAAGAAGTCCGCGACCGCGGCCTGCTCCGGCAGGACGGCGTCGTCGACCGGGCACGCGGAGACGCCGGCGGTGTAGCGCAGGTGCGCGGCGACGTCGTTGCCGGTCAGGTCGGCCACAAGCACACGGGCGCCGCCGGCCAGGATCGACGCGCCCATGGTGGTCAGCAGGCTGGACCATCCCTCCGGCACACCGCCGAACACGTCGACGCGGCGGGCCACGGATGGGTCGATATGGATGGGGTACCACCACGGACTGCGGCCGATGCGCTGCTGCTCGCTCCAGCCGTGCCGATCCCGGTCGGCGCGCCACTGCGCGTGCCGGCGCTCGAAGCCGGCGCGTTGAGCCGCGACCCACTGGTTGTATTGGTCCTGGCGCCGGCGCCGCTGCGCGCCCGCGAACATCCGCGGCATGAATGCCAGCAGGAGCACAACGCCGATCAGCAGCCCGAAGATCACGACGAGGAAGCCGTTGTTGAACAGCGGATTGTTCGCGGGCTTCGGCGCGTTGTTGGTGACGTTGGCGCACATGCAGGCGGCCCCGACGAGGGCGACGACAATCGAGATACCGACGCCGGTGCGCAGGCTGCCCCAGGACCGCTGCACCCAGCGGTCGTCGTTGGTCGGGTCGTACGGCCGAGGCTGGCGCCAGATCGGCTCGTTGAACTCCCACTGGAACATCTGCTGGCCAGGCGGCGGGGCGAACTCCCAGCCCCACCGCTCGGGCGTGACAAACAGCCCGCCCGTCCGACTCGGCCCTGTCTGCCAGTCCACCGACACGTCGCCCGCACCCCTTGCCTCGGCACCTTGAGGGCCACAGTAGGGACCGATGTCCGGGCCCGCCATGCTGCCTGCGGCCGGGATGGTCTGGGCACCGCGGCGCACGAGGCTGCCCGTTCGGCTCACTGAATCCGGCTGTCGGGCGACAGGGTCGCCGGTTCCGTGATGCCCGGATTCTGTGCGTCGAGAGCGGCGACGATCAGCGACGGCACCCGCCCCGTGGCCACGTCCCGCACGGGGATTTCACCGCCTGCGGGGCGGTGGGTAGCCCGGCGGCCATGAGCCGCTTGAGTGGCGTCGGGATTCGCCGGTTAGGGCGAGGCGTTCCGGGAACCGGCGACCTACGCTGAAAGGCGTCAGTCGTCGATCACCAATTGGGCTGTGGCGTATCCACGAAACACCGCCGTGAATGGACTCTTCTCGCCAAATCCGGAGCATTCTCTGATGGTGGACCCCGACCGGCGCATCGGCCGCCAGTTCCGCATGGTGGTCGTCCAGCCGACGACTCGCTGTTCATGGAAGTGTGATTACTGCTATCTGACCACCCGTGATCAGCGGCTCGAGATGACGCCTGCCGTGGCGGAGGGGGTGGCCCGGGGCATCGCGGCCCAGGACTGCGCCGATCCGGTGACCGTCGTGTGGCACGGCGGCGAACCATTGTCGCTGCGAAAGGAGCGGTTCGAACAGTTGCTCGCGCCGTTCGAATCGTTGCGCGCCGCCGGACGCGTGCGACACTCCGTCCAGACCAATGCGAGCCTGATCTCCGCCGAATGGTGCGACCTCTTCTCGCGGTACGGCTTCAGCGTCGGCGTGAGTATCGACGGGCCGGAATGGGCGAACGCGCACCGGCTGGATGCGGGCGGGCGGCCGGCCTTTCACCGGGCCATGCGCGGCATGGACGCGCTCAAGCGCCACGGCCTGCGGTTCACGGTCATCGCCGTCGTCACGGCCGAGACGATCGGCCGGGCCGACGAGCTCGTGGACTTCTTCAACGACCTCGGCGCCGCCGGCGTCGGCTTCAACCTCGAGGAGTTCGAAGGGGCGAATAGCCGGGAGCCGGCCATCACCCGCGCCAGCGCCGAACATTTCTGGGCGGCATTGTTCCGGCGCCGCGCCCAGGGCCTGGCGTTCCCGGTGCGCGAAATCGAGCGGATGCTGTCGTACCTGCGCGTAGCCCGGGCCGGCCGGATGCCGTCGAACCGGCGGTACGAGCCGATCCCAACCGTCGCCTGGAACGGCGACACCGTGGTGTTGTCACCCGAATTGGCCGGAATTCAGGATGACGCATACGACAACTTCGTGATCGGCAATGTGGTCCGGGAACCGCTGCCGGCCATGCTCGCCCGGGCCCACGAAACGCGCTATGTCGCCGAATTCGAGCGGGCCCTGCAAGCGTGCGCGGCGAGCTGCGAGTTCTACGACTTCTGCGGCGGCGCCCAGGCCGGGAACCGCTATTTCGAGCACGGGACGTTCGACGTCGCCGAGACCGCCTACTGCGTCAACACCCAGCAAGCGCTCGTGAGCGCGCTGCACGAGCTGTCGACACCCGTCTAAGGAGTCGCCGTGACCATCCTGGAACAGCTCATCTCCTCGCCCTCGCCGACGCTGCGGAAGCTGCTGGACGACAGCGTCGCGGACGGTACCAACGCCATGACCGAGCCATCATGGGGCGACTTCTCGAACGCACCGCCACCGCCCCCGTGGGACAACTGGAACAACTGGACCAACTGGGGTAACTGGGGCAACTAGCGGGGTGCACGGCGGCGCCGATGCCGGATGTGATCTGGCCCCTTTCCCGTCAGGCGGCGCACGCCTACCATCCGGCGGGTGAGCGAGCCGACAGGGGCCCCGGCCGGCCCGCCGCTGTCCGCAGGTATCCGGATCGGCCCGGCGCGCAGCGGCCGCGTCATCCTGGGTGGTGCGACGTTCGGCGGGATGGGCAGCACGCTGTCCGCGATCGGGTCCGGGCTCGACGACGCCGAGGCGTATGCGGTGATGGACGCCGCCGTCGCGCTGGGCGTCACCGTCTTCGACACTGCCGACGGGTATGCCGACGGCGCGAGCGAGCGGGTGATCGGCGCATGGCTGCGCGACCGCGGCTTGTCCGCGCAGGTCTCCGTGACCACGAAGGTCGGAGTGGCCGGCGGCACCGTGCACGGCCGCGACCTGTCGCCCGCTCGCATCGACGCGCACGCCCGCCGCAGCCGTGAACGCCTTGGCCTGGAACAGATCCCGATGTACATGGTGCACGCCACCGACCCGGCCACGCCCGTGGCCGACAGCCTGCGCGCGTTCGACCGCCTCCACCGTGACGGCGTCATCGGCGCGCTCGGCATGTGCAACGTGACCGTCGAGATCCTGCGCGAGTGGGACCGCGCCGCCGACGAGTTGGACGCGATCCGGCCCAGCTGGGTGCAGAACGAGTACAGCCTGCTGTGCCGGGGCGATGAGGCGGACGTGCTGCCGTACTGCGCCGAGCGAGGCCTGGCGTACACCGCGTACAGCCCGCTGGCCGGCGGCGTCCTCGCCGGCCGCTACCGGCGCGGTGTGCCGCCGCCGCCGAAGTCCCGCATCGCCACGCTGCCCGCCCAGTACGGTCCCCGCCTCACCGGGCGCGTGCACGACGCCCTCGACACGATGTCGGGCCTGGCCGCCGAGCGCGGCACGACCGTCGCCGGTCTCGCCCTCGCCTGGGTGATGAGCCATCCGCTGGTGGCCGCGCCGCTCGTCGCGCCGCGTACCCCCGCACAGTTCGAGGCGGCCATCCAGGCGGCGCGGATCGCGCTGGACGCGCAGGAGCGCGCCGCGATCGCCGCGTTGATGAGCTAGCCGGTAATCTGCGCGTACACGCCGGAAACACAAGCGCAATTACGGCGTAGTCGATAAGCGCCGCGAATCACGGCATCGCCATTCCTGTATTGGACAACCCGCCGCTGAACTGGCGATATTCGGAGCCTCCACGGAAACACCGGAGGCCCGGATGAGCCCAGAAACGCAGGATGCCGAACCGAACGGCCTATACACCGAAAACCTGTCCAAACGGTACGGCGCCTACCTGGCGCTGGTCGACGTGACATTCCGGGTCCGGGGCGGCGAGATCGTGGCCGTGATGGGCGAGAACGGCGCCGGGAAGTCGACGCTCTCGAAGATCATGGCCGGCGCGATCCGGCCGGACGCCGGAGAGCTCCGGCTCGGCGGCGAGACGCTGCGCCTGGGCTCGCCGCGTGACGCGATCGCGGCCGGCATCTCCTACATCCCGCAGGAACTGGCGTACCTGCCGAACCTCACCGTGGCCGACAACCTGCTCGTCGGCCAGTGGCCGCACCGGGGCGGCTTCCTCACCAAGCGGTCGAGCCAGCGGCAGGCTCAGGCGATCGCCGAGCGATTCGGCGTCGACATCGACGTGCGCCTGCCGATCGTCGATCTCGGCCTGGCCGAACGCCAGCTCGTCGAGATTCTCAAAGCGCTGGCCCGCGAGACCAAGGTGCTCATCCTCGACGAGCCGACCGCGTCGCTGACGGCCGAGGAGAGCGCGAACCTGTTCCGTACGCTGCGCGCGCTCGCCGCCACCGGCGTGGCGGTCATCTTCATCTCCCACCGGCTGGACGAGGTCTTCGAGATCGCCGACCGGCTGGTGGTGCTCCGCAACGGCCGCATCGTCGCCGACCTGGTGACCGCCGAAACGACACCGCGCCAGCTCATCGACCACATGCTCGGGGCCGAGGTCGCCATGGCCGAACGCTCGCTGGGGGGCAGCGCGACGATCGGCGAACCGGTGCTGACCGTGCGCGGCTGGTCCCGGCGCGGTCTGCCGGACATCCGCGACCTGTCGTTCGAGCTGCGCCACCGGGAGATCCTCGGGCTGTTCGGGCCGCGCGGATCCGGCGCCGAGCTGGTCGCCGACGGGCTCGGCGGCCGGATCGGCGGGTTTACCGGAACGGTCGGCGTGAACGGCGCCGATACGCCCGCGTTCTCGTCGCCACGCGAGTCACGGGCGGCCGGCATCGGGTACGTACCGCCGGAACGCAAGCGCGACGGGCTCAGCCTCGAGTCGTCGATCGCGGCCAACCTCAGCCTGCTGACGCTGCGCCAGGTGTCCCGGCTCGGCGTCATCAACCGCGTGGCCGAACGCCGCGCCGCGCAGACCTGGCGGGACACGTTGCAGATCCGCAGCCGGTCGGTCAACCAGGCCGTCGGCGCCCTGTCCGGCGGCAACCAGCAGAAGGTGCTGCTCGGCAGCCGGCTGGCCGCCCGGCCGGAAATCCTGGTCCTGAACGAGCCGACGCGCGGCGTCGATGTCGGGACCCGGGTCCAGATCCACCAGTACCTGAAGCAGGAGGCGGCCCGCGGCACGTCGGTGCTGTGGGTCACCTCGGACATCGAGGAGGCGGTTTCGGTGAGCGACCGGCTGCTGGTGATGCGCGACGGGCGCATCGTCGCGGAGCTGAGCGGGCGCGACATGACACAGGCCAACGCGCTGGCGCTGGCGACGGGAGAGACGCCCCGATGACGGCCGCGGCGGACGGCGCGACGGCCGTGGAGGCGCCGGCGGTCAAGCGGCAGGCGACCGTGGCGCGCGGCGCCGCGCAGGCGACGCAGTTGCTCGGCGTCGGCGGGTTCTACGTGATCCTGATCGTGTTCTTCGCGGCCAAGGCGGAGAACTTCCTGACCGCGCCGAACGCGGTCAACATTTTCAGCAACATCGCCATCCTCGGCATCGTCGCCCTGGGCCAGGCGATCGTGCTGATCTCCGGCGGGTTCGACCTGTCGGTCAGCGGCACCGTCCCGCTCGGCGGCATCATCTACGTCGAGCTGGTCAACCACGGCCAGAACATGTTCGTCGCCATCGCGGTGGCGGTCGCGGCCGGCCTCGTCGTCGGCGCGGCCAACGGCTTCATCATCACCGTGCTGGGCATCAACCCGCTCATCACGACGCTGGCCACCGTGTCGATCATCGGCGGCCTCGCGTTCACCGTGTCCAACGGCCTGACCGTCACCCTGACGAACCCGGACGACGCGCCGATGGGCCTGAACCTGTGGGGCATGCCCCGCTACGTCTGGATGATGTTCCTGCTGGCCATCATCGCGTTCGTCGCGTTGCGGTACACGGTCTTCGGCCGCGTGCTCTACTCGGTCGGCGGCAACCGCGAGGCGGCCCGGCTGGCCGGCATCCGCACCAACGGCATCACGACGCTCGTCTACGTGCTGAGCGGTCTGCTGTCCAGCTTCGCCGGCGTCATGCTCGCCCATCAGCTGCTGGCCGGGGCGCCGTCGGTCGGCGCGACCATGGGCCTGCAGTCCATCACGGCCGTCATCCTCGGGGGCGCCTCGCTCGCCGGCGGCACCGGCGGCATTCCCGGCACGCTGCTCGGCGTGCTGGTCATCGGCACCGTCGCCAACGGGCTCGCGCTGATGCAGGTGCCCACCTTCTACCAGCAGATCGCCACGGGCGCCATCTTGCTGCTGGCGGTCGGTCTCGGCCGCGTGCGCGGCACGGTGGAGCGCGCCATCTGGGCCAGATCGGCCCCGTAGTGACTCCGGAAGGATTTGTCATGCATATGAGACCTCGGTTCGCCGTCACGGTCGCGACCGCCGGACTGCTGATCGCCGCCTGCGGCTCCAGCTCCGGCTCCGACACGCCCGCGGCCCCGGCGAGCGGCGGCACGACCGACTACAGCAAGTTGACCATCGCGTACGCGAGCGCCGGCGACTCCGTCGGCATCTTCAAGACAGTCGGTGACGGCGTCGTCGACAACGCCACCAAACTCGGCATCAAGATCAAGCGGTACGACAACAACCTGGACGGTCCGACCGCGCTCAACAACGCCGGGCTGATCGTGCAGACCAAGCCGGACATCGCCATCGACTGGAACACCGTCGTCGGCGTCGGGGCGGCCGTCGGCCAGCAGTACACCCGAAACAAGGTCCCGTGCCTCGCGGTCAATCAGCAGATCCCCGGCTGCGCCTGGTTCAACCTGTCCAACAAGGACATGGGCCTGGACGCCGCCAAGGTGATCGTTCCCGAGGCGCAGAAGCGCGGCTGGAACGGCTCCAACACCACCGTGGTGATGGTGATCGCGGCCGCGAACGGCACCGAGGTGAACGACGGCCCGCGCTACTTCTACGTCCAGGCGGCCCAGCAGCTGTCCGGTTTCAAGCAGGTCCAGCCGGACGAGATCACCGCGTCCACCACGACGATCGGCGGCACGAACGGCATCCAGATCGACTGCAAGTCCACGCTGGATGGCGCGTACCAGGCCATGCAGAACGTGATCGGCAGCATTCCGAAGGGCAACAACATCCTGTTGTACGGCAGCGACGACGACTGCAACCTCGGCGCCTACCGCTCGCTCAAGCAGGCCGGCTTCGGCGACCGGGTCCTCACCGGCGGCCTCGGCGCCACCCCGGACGCCCTCGCCGCGCTGCGCACCGACCCGAACTGGCTGGTCGAGGGCGCGCTGTTCATCCAGCAGTGGGGCGTCTACGTGCTGTCCGAGGCGGTCGCCATCACGCAGGGCGTCACACCGCCGCCGCTGACGTCGGCGCCGCAGGTGATGCTCACGAAGGACACGGTGCAGAAGTACTACAACGACGACAACACCACCGTGAAGATGCTGCCGCCGCTCGTGGACAACAACCAGTACCTGGCCAAGTACGGCATTCTGCAGAAATACGCGAACGTGGAGGGGCTGAACTGATGCCGACGGAACCGAGCAACCGGGCCGCGCAGCGGGCGGCGCTCGCCGAATCGTTGCGCGACAAGGGACTGCGCGTCATCGCGCTCAACTCGTACCAGGCGGTGTCGTACTTCGCCGGCACGAACATCCTGACCCAGGTCAGCCTGCCCGACCGGCTGGCGTTCTGTCTCTGCTTCGACGACGGCTCGGCCGCGATGATCGTCTGCGACATCGAGGCGTCGATGGTGCGCACCCAGACCGACATCCCCGAGATCCTGGAGTTCGTCGAGTTCGTCGACGACCCGACGGAGACGCTGGCCAAGGCGCTCATCGACCGGGGAGTGACGAGCGGCCGGATCGGCGTCGAGAGCCGCCGCCTGCCCGCGCGCAGCGCCGGCATCCTGGCCCGGGCGCTGCCGGCCGTCGAGATCGTGGAGATCGACGACCCGGTCGAGGAGACGCAGACCGTCAAGTCCGGCGACGAGATCGGCATGCTGCAGGCCGCCGGCCAGCGCACGCTCGACTCGGTGCTCGCCGGCGTGGCCGCGACCGGCGCCGGGCAGACCGAGCAGGAGCTGTGCGCGCGGATCGGCTCGCACATGTACACCTCGGGCGGCATGCCGGTGTTCACGTTCTTCGGCACCGGCGAGCGGGCGCTCGGCGCGCATGTGGAGCCGATCGACCGGAGGCTGGTCGAAGGCGAGCTGTGGCGCATCGACCTCGGCGGCCGCTTCTACGAGCTGATGAACTCCGACCTGGCCCGCACCGGCGTCATCGGCGAGCCGGTCGACGAGCAGGAGTCGATCCTGCAGGATCTGCTCGCCTGCCAGGCGGCCGGATTCGCGGTACTGGAGCCCGGCCGACCGGCCTCGGACGTGTTCCACGCCGTGGCCGCCGAATTCGAGCGGCGCGGCATGAAGTTCACCATGCCGCACGTCGGTCACGGCATCGGCATCGGCCTGCACGAGTTCCCGATCCTGCACCCGGGCAACCACGCGCCGCTGCAGGCCGGAATGGTGCTCAACGTCGAGCCGATGTTCAAGTCGGCCGAGCGCCGCGAGTGCTACCACGTCGAGGACCTGGCCGTCGTCACCGAAGACGGTTTCCGCCTGCTCACGCAGCCGCAGAGCGGCCTGCTGCGGATCGGGGCGTGACGTGGAGCTCGATCTCGACGCCGCGCTGGTCACGTCGATCGCCCGCCTGGCGGCGGTCGACGTGCCGGCCGGCGACATGCCCGCGCTCCTGGACGTCCTGCGCAATCAGGTGGAGATGGCCGCCACGCTGCGGGCTCTGCCGTACGACGATGTCCCGCCGATCACCTCGATGGATCCCCGATGGGTATGACCGACCTCTGCTGGAAGACCGTCGCCGAGGCCGGCGCGATGCTGCGCAACCGCGAGGTCACCTCGGTCGAGCTGACCGAGGCGACGCTCGCCCGGATCGGCACGACCGATCCGGTCCTGCACGCGTACGCGTCGCTCATGACCGACAGCGCGCTGGAAGCCGCCCGTGCCGCCGACCGCGACTTCGCGGCCGGCGTGGACCGGGGTCCGCTGCAGGGCATACCGGTCGGCGTCAAGGACCTGCTGCGCACGGCCGGGCACCCGACGTCGGCCGGGTCGCGCGTCATCGAGGGCTACGTCCCCGACGACGACGCGGTCGTGGTGGCCAAGCTCCGCGCCGGCGGCGCCGTGATCGTCGGCAAGACGGTCACCCACGAGTTCGCGTACGGGCAGGACAAGCCGCCGACCCGCAACGCCTGGGCGACGGATTGCTACCCGGGCGGTTCGAGCGCCGGATCGGGCGTGGCGCTGGCCGCCGGAACCGCATACGCGGCCATCGGTACCGACACGGGCGGCTCGGTGCGCGCCCCGGCCGCCGTCAACGGGATCGTCGGCCTGAAGCCGACGCACGGCCGGACCAGCACGCGAGGGGTCTTCCCGATGAGCCCGACGCTCGACACGGTCGGTCCGATGGCCCGCACCGTACGTGACGTGGCGCTCCTGCTCGGCGTGATCGCCGGGCCGGGCCTGCCGGACCGGGACGGCTACACCGATCAGGGCGCGATCGCCGAGCCGGTGCCGGACTACGCGGCCGCGCTCGGCGGCGACCTCACGGGCGTGCGCATCGGCGTCGAACGGGACTACTTCTTCTACCCGTCCGTGGCGCAGGACGTCCGGACCCGCGTCGACGACGCGATCCGGACGCTGGCCGACCGCGGCGCGACCATCGTCGAGGTCACCGTGGCCAATCTTGACCTGGCCGTTCCGGCCGGCATGGCGGTGCTGCTCGGCGACACCAGCGAGTGGCACCAGCGGTACCTGCGCGAACGCGGCGACCTGTACACCCCGGGCGTGCGGGCCATGCTGGAGCTGGGCGAGCTGGTGCTCGCGACCGCCTACGTGCGGGCCCAGAAAGTTCGCCGGGTCGTGCAGCGAAGCTACCGGGCCGCGTTCGAGGCGTACCAGCTGGACGCGCTCGCGGCGCCGACGCTGCCGGTCACGACGATGCCGGTGGAGCAGCTGGACGTGGACCTGACCGACTCCGGCGAGGCCGCGACGTCGAGCTTCATCCACCACAACTTCCTGGCCAATGTGGTGGGCGTGCCGTCGCTGTCGGTGCCCGTCGGCTTCGACCGGGACACCAAGCCGGTCGGCATGCAGCTGTACGGCCGGCCGTTCGGCGAACCGGAACTGTTCCGTATCGGGCACGCGTACCAGGAAGCGACGGACTGGCACGAACACCATCCGGCGCTGTGACGCGCGCGTCACCACTCACGCGGCGCCGGGCAGACCGCCCGGCTCCCGCCGTTCGGCCATGCGCAGCGCCATCTCCAGCAGGTTGCGGGCCGCGCCGGGCAGCTGCCTGGGCCGGTAGGCGACGCCGACCTCGATGTACTCGTTCGTCCCGCGAAGGGGTTTGACGACGACGCCCGGGGTGTTGTGCGTCCACGACTCGGCGGCGAACGCGACGCCGATGTCGTTGGCGATCAGCTCGATCAGCACCTGGATCGATGAGATGTGCGCGGAGATGTGTGGCTCGAACCCGGCGTCGTGACACAGGTCCAGCCATAACCCGTGCAGGCTGGGCACGCCCTCGATGACCGGGATGATGAACTGCTCGGCGGCGAGGTCGGCCACCGCGACGTCGGGCGCGCTCGCCAGCGGGTTGGCGAGGCTGACGGCCAGCCCCAGGCGCTCGCGGCGCAGCGGCAGATATTCGACCTCGTCGCCGGAGCCGTCACGGCGGGTGATGGCCAGATCGAGCTGGCCGGCCTTCACACCCTCGACCAGTTCGGCCGCCTTCATCTGCCGGCTCGTCACGTTGACGGCCGGGTAGCGCTGCCGGAACGCCCGCAGCAACGGAGGCAGGATGTCGAACACCGCGGCGTCCACAAACCCGATGGTGACCTCGCCGATCTCGCCCCGGCCGGCCCGCCGGGCCAGGTCGCATGCGAGGTCAACGGTCCGCAGCACGCCCTCGGTCTCCGCCAGCAGCACCCGGCCGGCTTCGGTGAGCGACGCGCCGCGCGTGTCGCGTTGCAGCAATGGGCAGCCGATCTCGCGCTCCAGCCGCGCCAGCGCCTGGCTCAGCGCGGGCTGGGTCATGTGCAGCCGCGCCGCCGCCCGCCCGAAGTGCAACTCCGACCCGAGGACAGCCAGATAGCGCAGATCCCGTAACTCCATGAACGCACCTCCGCCACGCTGACGGCGAGCGTATCAGCAGGTGAGGGCCATCTTGTCTCACTCATGTGACGCTGACGTCACGTTCGGCGCCGAATGGCGATCCCGGTCGACGTCGGGCGCCGCGCCGGCTACCCGGCATCCCGCGGGCCCGGTGCGAGACTCAGTGTCCGGCGCGGGCGCTCGGCTGCTGGCTGGGGCGGCCGGTCGGGTGCGCGGCGGGGCCGGCCTGGTGGCTCGTGGGGGCGCCGCCCGGGTGGTCGCCGACGGCGCCGGTCGGGTGGGCGCCCTCGCTCGGGGAGGCGGCCAGGAGCCTGGTGCAGTACGCGTCGACCTTGTCCTTGCCGTCGGCGGCGGTGATCAGGGCGCTGAAGGCGGGATTGTCGAGGGCCTTGCCGTGATCGGCGCCGGCGGTGTAGGCGTGGCACAGCCCGACCAGCGACGGTGACGGGCCGGCGCTGGACGGGCCGTGACCCGGCACCGACGGGCGGGCCGACGCGCCCGCGCCGGCGATGCCGGCCGATCCGGCGGGGCCGGCGTGGCTGTTGAACGGGTTGGGCAGCGCACCGGTGGTGGCGGCCAGGGCCACGCCGCCGGCGCCGACCACGACCACCGCGACCGCGGCGGCCTTGACGGTGAGCGGCTTGACCAGTGCAGTCTTGATCACTGATGGTCTCCGTGGAGCCGGGACGCGATGAAGCTGAGCGGCCCGGAACCCGGCCACGGCCTCGTGCAGGCCGGTGAGCTCGGCCGGCCGGGCCGGGCCGGCCGAGGCGGCGAGCACGGCGGCCAGCGCCCGGTGCTCGTCGTCAACGCGGTCGCCACCGGCACCGGCGAGCAGGCGCTCGGCGGTGGCGGCGGTGATGCGGCGGGTACGTCGGATGCTCATCTCAGCTGTCCTGGCGCCGGTGCCGGGGCGCTACCGGGTCGCCGGCCATGGAGGCGTCAGGCGTCTTGCGAGTGCGGCAGCGAGTTGGCGAACCTGTCCAGCGCCGCCGACACCGCCTGGTAGCCACCGCTGGTGACTTTGCCGTCACGCTGCATCCCGGCCAGACTCTGCCGTACCCGGTCCAGGCGGCCGGTCACGTCGCTCTGCCCCTTGCTCAGCCGGCGGGCCACGTCCTCCAGGCGGTCGTGGAGTTCGGCACCGGCGTCCGGGGCGAGCTGGCCGGCGCTGACCTGCTGCGCGATCACCGCCTGGAGGTTGCTGTACGGGTCGGCGAGCGTGGCCGCGCGACCCGGCGTGGCGGCCGGGGCCGGGGTGGTGGGCGGCGCGCTCGCGTCCGGCGACGGCGAGCCGACCGGCGCCGACGGGTCGGCCGGCGCGGGATCGTCCGCGGCGGCCGGAGAGCCGATGCCGGCCTGGAACGACGGCCTGGCCGGTGAGCCGCCCAGCGTCGGCACCACCGCCAGGATTCCACCCAGCAGCACCAGCACCCCGAAGGCGACCAGCGCCCAGCGCAGGCCCGGCCAGGCCGGGGCGGCTCGGTGCGTGGCCGGGATCCGGACGGGGAGGTCGCCGGGCGCTGTGGCGGGCGCCTGCGCGGCCAGCGCCGCGAGGCGGTGGCGCACTGCTTCGGCACTCTCCGGCCGCCGGGCCGGGTCCTTGTCGAGCAGTTCGAGCACCAGCCGGTCGAGTTCGGCCGGTACGTCGGCGCGCAGTTCGGCCGGCGGCACGGGCACCTCGTGCAGGTGCTGCTGCAGCACCTCGACCGGCGTCCGGCCGGTGAACGGCGGTCCGCCGCTCACCATCGCGTACAGCACGCAGCCCAGCGCGTACAGATCAGCGCGGGCGTCGCCGTCGGCGCCGGCGGCCCGTTCCGGCGCGACGTATTCGCTCGCCGTGGACACCTCGGAGCCGGCGATTCCGAAGTCGCAGACCTTCACGACACCGCCGGGCATGACGATGATGTTGGCGGGCTTGATGTCCCGGTGCTGGATTCCGGCGGCGTGGGCAGCGCTCAGGGCGTCGCACACCTGGATCGCGATGCCGACCGCCTGCTCGACGGGTAGGGCCCCTTGCCGGAGCAGGGTTGCCAGGCTCGGGCCCTCGACCAGCTCCAGTACCAGCCGGGCGGTGTCCGAGTCGACGTCGAAGTCGTACACGGCGACGATGTTGGGGTGCGTCAGCCGCACCAGGATCCGCGCCTCGCGGCCCAGGTGCTCGCGCATACCGGGCGCGGCGAGCACGGCCGAGTCGAGCACCTTGACCGCGACCGGGCGTTGCAGGTGCAGATCGTCGGCCCGCCACACGGTGGCCATGCCGCCGCGCCCCAGTACCTCGTGCAGCCGGTATCGACCACTCACCAGCAGTTGCGCCAAGACGTCATCCTCTCCCTCTGCGGGAAAAGGGCGTTCGGCGTGGACACCGCGTTACACAGGCTCCGACGACGGCTCGACGGTGCCGCTGCCTGCGCTCACCGTCGCGAAGGGCAGCAATCGCTCCCAGTAGAGGGCGGTGAGCCGCTCCCGGTTCGAGGGATCGGTGACGTCCGCGCTCGGCGACACGACGCGGTCGTCCTCGAGGTAGGAGCCGGACGGGACGTCGGCGACCGCGGCATGGAGGACCCGGGCCGCGCCGCCCGTGGCAGGGCCGCCGATCCTGCCCATCATCGCCGCGCTGAGCGGAGTGTCGTTGAGGCCGGGGCAGAGCGCGACGACGCTGACCGGCATCGACCGGAGTTCTTCCGCGAGCAAGGTCGACCAGGTCACCATCGCCAGCTTCGCCCGTGCGTACGCCGCCACCGGCGAGTAGCCGTGCTCCAGGTCGATGTCGTCGAAGTGGAACCGCTCGACGCGGTGCGCGGACGACCCCACGTTCACGATTCGTGCGCCCGCGGCCAGCGCAGGAACGAGCAGCCGGGTCAGCAGCGCCGGCGCGAGGGCGTTGACCTGCAGCGTCCGCTCGAATCCATCCGTGGTGACGATCCGCCGCGGCGCGCCCGGCACGCCGGCATTGTTGATCAACAGATCGATCGCCGGCGCGAGCGACGTGATCGAGCGGGCCGCCTCGACGACCTCGGCGAGGTGGGTGAAGTCGGCACTGACGTAGTCGACGTCGGCGCGGCCGGACCCGTGGATCCGCGTGAGAACCTGCCGTACCCCTGCCTCAGGCTCAGGCCCGAGCACGATGAGCGTCGCGGAGACCGCCGCCAGCCGGTGGGCCGTCGCCTCGCCGATGCCGCTCGTAGCGCCGGTGAGCACCACCGTGCCGAACCGCTCACCGGGGGTATTCACAGCTCGTATCCCCCGGCGACCTGAATGTCCTGCCCGGTGATCCACGCGGAGTCGTCCGAGACGAGAAACGCGATGACCTTGCCGATGTCCTCCGGCTCGCCCAACCGGCCGAGCGCGGTCTTGGCGGCGATGCCGGCGATGATCTCCGGGTACTTCTCGAACGCGTCGTCGCTGATGCGAGTGCGGGTCGGTCCCGGGGCGATCGAGTTGACGCGGATGCCCCGAGGGCTCAGCTCCCTCGCCAGGAACCGGGAGGCGACCACCAGGCCGCCCTTCATCGCCGCGTATCCCGAGAAGCCGGCCTCGGTGCCGCCGGGCCGCACGGAGCTGCTCGAGGTGTTGACGATCGAGCCACCGTCGTGAATCAGCGGCAGGAGCGTCTGCGTGAGGAAGTACGGCCCGCGCAGGAGCACACGGTAGTACTGGTCGAACGCTTCCTCGGTCATCTCCTCGAACCCGCGACCCCCGCCGAAGCCGGCGTTGTTGACCAGCGCGTGGATCTTGTCGGTGCCCCACTCGTCGCCGAGGACGCGCGCGAGCTCGCTCTTGAACTTGGGAAAGGTTTCGCCCTGTCCGATGTCGAGCGGCAACGCGGCCGCGCGGCCGCCGTTGTCGCGAATCATCGCGACGGTCTCCTCCGCACCCTCGGGCCGGGAGTTGTACGTCACGACGACGCCCATGCCGCGCGCGGCGATCTCGATGGCGGCACTGCGCCCGATGCCGGCACTCGCGCCGGTCACCACGGTTACCGCCTCGCCCGCTGTCTGCTTGTCCATGTCTCTAGACAACCCGACCGTCTTGCGGTGTGTTAGTCGAATCGTGGCGACTTCTTGTCCAATGCTCGCAGGTTCGCGCCCCGGCCGACCAAGACGATGCCCGCGCCTGACCACTACACCGATCCGGCGAAAGCATCTACGATCTGGCCTCGGAACCATGATGGTCGATGTCAGACCGGGAGGTCGGTATGCGTCACCTCCATCGTCGGCGCTGCTGGCGGCTCGCGCTCGCCGCCCTGCTCGCCACTGTCGCGGCGTTGACCGCGTGCTCCGCCACGGCCACCGACCGGGCCGCCGCGCCCGCGGCGACCGGACCGCCAGACGCGAAGACCGCGATGGTGTGCGAGGTCGAGGCCCAGGAAGACATCGCCGAGGCCCTCGGTCTGACCACGTCCCAACCGCCCACCTCGACGTGGCAGGACCGGCTGTTCACCTGCACCTACCGGTACCCCGACGGCGTCATGCCGGTGTCCGTGAAGGAACTGCCGGATGCCGCGGCCGCCACGAAGTACTTCAACGAGCAGCAGGCCGCAGCACCGAACGCCGTGCCATTCCCCGACATGGGCGACGCGGCGTTCGCCGTCAACAACACCGCCACCTACGTGCGCAAAGACCGGTTCGTCCTGAAAGTGGACGTCAGTGGCCTGCCGGACGCCCTTGGTGCGAGGCAGACGCCGCGCAACCACGTCGGCATCGCCGTCGCCAGCGTGATCCTCGGCTGCTGGGTCGGCGACTGACCCACCCCCGCCAACCGGACAGCCCGCTCGGTGGCTGCCGGCCGGTCGGTGTCGGCCGCCCTCATCCGCGTTGCGCGGATGCGCAAGGGGGTGCGGGCCCCGGAGCGACCGCGGGACCCGCACATTGTCGGCCGGATCGCAGTTGCCACACCAGGGGCCGGCCGCGCGGTCACTCTACTAAACAAGATAGTAGTTTGAAAGGCGCAACATCAGCCCGGCTCCGACCGCCAGTCCGGGCGCGCGCACCACCGACATCGCAGACGTCGCCAACGCCGGCTCGCGCCCTCCCGCGCCGCCAGATCCAGCGGCCGGCTCAACCCCGCCGATCCAGAGCGGCGTGACCCCCGGCGGCCCCGCCAGCCGCGCGCGGCGCTCGTGACCCCTGCGGCCGGTGCGGCGTGCGGGCGGTGCGACGTGCGGGCGGTGCGGCGTTTTGCTTCCGTGATCATGCGCTGGAAGCGTCCGCTGGCTGGGATCCCCATGATCGCGGAGGGATAGTGCCGCTCCTGGTACATCGTCACTCCACGATCATGGATATCCCGTCATTCGGGACGCTCCTCGGCATGATCACGGAAAGAAAGCGCCGTCGGAGGGGCGTGGGCCCGCCAACTGGTCGGCGAGGACGAGACGATCTGTCAGAAGAGGCGATCGATGAGTCAGGACGCTGAGCCCGCGGCTGCGGCCGGACGGCTGCAGCTGACCGGGGAACTGGGCCTGAACCGGCTTGGAAGCCGTCACCGAGCTGCGGTTCGCGCTCGACGGGCGGTGGCTGGTCGTCGGCGGCGCGGGGACGGTACGCCTGCACGACGCCGGGACCGGCACCGCGCTGCCGGGTGACGCGCGGGCGGTCGCCGTCGTGCCGGACGGATACTGGGCCATCCACCCCGACGGCTCCGTACGCCTGCATGACGCCACCGGCGCCGCCGTTCGTGACCTGGACCTGAGTGGTACGAGCAACGAGGACTGGGAGGTCGCAGGGCTCCGCCTCGTGCGGCCGGGCGACCTGCCGGAGCCGTCCACCGGCTGAATGTCGGCAGCACCCATGCGATCACAGCCGGTCGGGCAGGCGAAGCGCGCGGCCGGCGACCAGCGCGGCGAGGATCGCGGCGACGATCGCGGCGGCGACAGCGATGAGGCCGGCCGGTGACGGCGCGGCGAGGTGGACCAGTTCGCCGGCCGGGGTGAGCGCGGCCAGCAGCCCGGCGGCGCCGGCGACACCGGCCCACGCGGGGAAGGCCGGGTTGGCGCGCCAGGACAGGCCGGGCTGAGTGCGCAACGTCCACGCGATGAAGGCGTGGCCGACCAGCCAGCCGAGCACGGCGGCGGCGCGGGCCGCGCCGGTGGAGGTGTTCGCGAGCAGCAGGTAGCCGGGCAGCGTCGCGACGGTGAGGGTGATGGCGACGACCCCGATCGCCGCCACGGCGGGCCGGTCGAGGAAGCGGGTGCCGGCCGGGCGCGGCGGGCGGTGCATCGCGCGTGGCGCCGCGGGTTCGGCGACGAATGCGACCGACGCGCCGAGATCCATGAACACTTCCAGCAGCACGATGTGCACCGGGGCGAAGGGGATGGGCAGGCCGGCGGCGAGCGCGACGAGGAGGACGGCGACCAGGGCGAGTTTCGCGCCGAGGTAGAACGTCACCGCGCGGCGCAGCTGCGCGCCGATGTTGCGGCCGGTGGCCACCGCCGCGACGACGGTGGGGTAGGCGTCGTCGGTGAGGACCAGGTCGGCGGCGCCGCGGGCGAGGTCGGCGCCGCGCTTGCCGAGAGCGATGCCGACGTCGGCCGCGGCCAGGGCGGGGGCGTCGTTGGCCCCGTCGCCGGTGACCGCCACGAGTTGGCCGCGTCGTTGCAGGGCCTGCACGACACGGTGCTTGACCGCCGGGGTGGCCCGGGCGATCACGGTACCGTGGGTCAGCAGCGCATCGAGTTCGGCGTCGGTCGCGTCGGTCAGGCGGTCGCCGCGTTCGACGAGGTGGCCACTGGGCAGGCCGGCCTCCGCGGCGATGGCCGCGGCGGTGGCGGGATGGTCACCGGTGATCACGATCGTCTCGACCCCGGCCGTGTGCAGGGTGGTGACGGTCTCGGTGACGCCGGGGCGGATGGGGTCGGCGAAGCACGCCAGCCCGACGTAGCGGAGGCCGGTCTCGGCCGCGTCCCGGTCGGTGGGCAGTTGCGTCAGGCTCCGGTCGGCGAACGCGATCACCCGCATGCCTTGGCCGGCGCGCTGCCGCACCAGCGCGGACAGCTCGTCCGCGTGCGCCGGGTCGAGGGTGCAGCGGGTCAGCACCGCCTCCGGCGCGCCGGCGACCGCCAGGGAGAACCCGGTGCCGCTGCGGTGCACTCGGCTGGCAAGCTTGCGCTGAGGGTCGAACGGGTACCCGGCGACGTCGTCGTCGACGGCGGTGACGCCGAGGCCGATCGCGGCGGCGGCTAGCTGCTGCTCCATCGGTTCGCGTCCGGTCGCGCCGGCCGTCTGCGCGGCCATCGCGGTGCGCAGGACCTCGGCGCGGTCTCCGATGACCTCGACCAGGCGCAGCTGGTTCTCGGTGAGCGTGCCGGTCTTGTCGGTGACCACGACGTTGACGGCGCCGATGGTCTCGCCGGCGCGCAGCCGGCGCAGCAGCGCGCCGCGGCGGGCCAGTTGCCGGCCGCCGACGGCGAGCAGCACCACGACCAGGATCGGCAGCTCCTCCGGGACGGTCGCGAACGCCACCGTCAGCCCGGACAGCAGCATGTCCCGAACCTGCTGGCCGGCCAGGACTCCGACGACCGGAACCGCGATGCTGGCCGCGATCGCGACGACCAACACGGTGCGTGCCAGCTGCGACAACGCCTGCTGCAGGGGAGTGGGTGGTTCCCTGGTCTCCGCGACCAGGCGACCGAGCCGGCCCAGCTCGCTGTGCCCGCCGGTCGCGGTCACCACCGCCCGGGCGTCACCGGTGACCACGGCGGTTCCGGAGTACAGCATGCTCGAGCGCGTCGCCAGCGGTGCGTCGGCGTCGACCGGCGCCGGGTCCTTGCCCACCGGGACCGACTCGCCGGTCAGCGTCGACTCGTCGACGCGCAGCCCGCGGGCCGACAGCACCCGCGCGTCGGCCGGCACGACATCGCCGGCCTCGACCACGACCACGTCCCCGGGCACCAGGTCGGCCGCGGCCAGCTCACGCACCCCGCCGGCGACGGCCAGCCGGGCGGTGGGTGCGCTCATCGCCCGGAGCGCTTCGATGGAGCGGGCGGCGCGCATCTCGGTGGCCGTCTCCAGCACCGCGACGATCGCGATGACCACCGCGATCGCGATCGCGTCCGACAGCTCCCCGAACACGGCCGACAGCGCGGCCACGGCGATCAGCAGCAACTGCAGCGGCTCGGTGAACGACTCGGCGAGCTCCGGCAGCCACCGTTTCGGCTTGCGCCCTCCGCCCACGACGTTGGCGCCGTATCCGGCTCGGCGCGCGGCCCGCTCGACCTCGTCGACACCATGTGCCGTCGAGCCCAGCGCCGTGAGGGCCTCGGTCCCCTCGATGGCATGCCAGGCCGGGATGGAACCGGGTGTCGTGATCGCGGTGTCGTCGATTTCGGTCATGCTGTCCTCATCCAGGCCGGTGCCCGGGTTCCGCGTCGTCGTCCAGGTCCTCCGCCCCGACCATGCGCAGGGCCGCCTCCTCAAACGTCGCCAAGGCGCGCGCGCACCGTTCGACCGCGGCAGTGGCGTCCGCGGCGCCCGGAGCGCCGAAGTAGTGCGTGCCTCGATCTTGCCCAGCCAGGTGCGGAATCGTTCGAGGCCCGCCTCTGATTCCTCGACTTCGGCGTAGGTCGCCCGTCCGCGCTGCGTCTCCATGGCTATCTCGTCCAGCATCGCCAGCGTGCAGCAGGCAGAAATAGGCAGCGTAACATCCAGTTGAGTTGGATCGTGTGTTACAGCGTCAGCGATCGGGCGGCACCACTGCCGACCATCGGGCCGGGTCCGGCGGCTCAGCCTTGAGGACCGATCATCGGCACCTCAGACGGAGGCACCGGTGTCAGCGCGCCGGTCACCGTAGTGCCCATGACCCTCCTGCTGTCCGATCCACGGGTGTCCGCCGTTCCGGTCCGCGACGTCGATGAGCCCCTGGTCGTCCTCGATCCCGGATTCGGACCCGGCCAGGCCTTGGTCCGCCGCGAGCTGGCCACCCGGCTGCGGTCCGCACGGGCGGCCCTGCCCTCGGGGATCCACCTGCGCGTGGTGGAGGGCTACCGCCCGGCGGACCAGCAGCAGGCGATCATCGAGCGCTACTCGGCCGAGATCCGAGCCGAGCGTCCCGGCATCGGCGAGCCGGAGCTGCACATCCTCACCAGCCGCTACGTCGCACCGCTGGCCGTGGCGCCCCACGTGGCCGGCGCCGCCGTCGACGTGACCCTGGTCGATGCCGGCGGGCAGGAACTCGACCTGGGCACCGCGGTCGACGCCACCCCGGAGCAGTCCGGCGGCCGCTGCTACTTCGCCGCCGACGGGATCGGCCGCGGGGCGCGGGCCAACCGCGACCTGCTCGCCCGGGTGCTGTGCCGGGAAGGGCTGGTCAACTATCCCACCGAGTGGTGGCACTACTCCTACGGCGACCGTTACTGGGCGCTGGCCACCGGTGCCGGTGCCGCGCTGTACGGCCCGGTGTTTCGGTGACCGTGCTGGCGCTGCGGCCGCAGGCGACCCTGCGGGTCGACCTGGGCGCTGTCACCGCCAACGTGCGCACCATCAAATCTCGCACGGCCGGCGAGCTGATGGCGGTGGTCAAGGCCGACGGGTTCGGCCACGGCCAGATCGACGTCGCGCGGGCCGCTCTCGCCGGTGGCGCGACCCGCTTGGGCGTCACCAGCATCGACGAGGCCCGGCCGCTGCGCGAAGCGGGCCTGACCCAGCGCGTGCTCAGCTGGCTCAACCCGGCCGGCGCCGACTTCGGCGCGGCCGCGCGGCTGGACATCGAGCTCGGCGTTCCCGGGCTGGAGCACCTGCACGCGATCGCCCGTACCGCCCCCGGAGCCCGCATTCACCTGCAACTGGACACCGGCATGGGCCGCGACGGCGCCGAACCGGCCCAATGGGATCGGCTGTGCCGCGCCGCCCGGGAAGCCGAGCGGCGCGGCCAGCTTCACGTCGTCGGGATCATGGGTCACCTGCCCTGCGCCGACCGGCCCGGCCATGCCGCCAACGCACGGGGCCGTGACCGGTTCGCCTGGGGTCTGCGGGTGGCCAGGGCGGCGGGGCTGCGCCCGGCCGACCACCACCTCGCCGCGACGGCCGCCACACTCAGCGATCCGCTGTCGCACCACACCATGAGCCGCATCGGCGCGGGCCTGGTGGGCATCGACGAGTCGGGCACGGTACGGCTGCGGCCCGCCCTGACCCTGACCGCCCCGCTGGTGACCATCCGCAGCGTGCCGGCCGGCACCGCGGTGGGCTACGGGCACACCTGGACGGCCAGGCGAGCGACCCGGCTGGGCCTGATTCCGGTCGGCTACGCCGACGGCCTGCCCTGGCCGGCCTCCGGCCGCGCCGAGGTCTGGGTCGCCGGCGCGCGCCGCCCGGTGGCCGGCCGGATCTCCATGGACATGACCGTCGTCGATCTGGGCCCCGATACCCCGGTGTCCGTCGGCGACCCCGTCACCGTCTTCGGCCCGGGCGACCACGGCGAGCCGACCACGGCGCAATGGGCCCGCTGGGCCGGAACCCTCGAACACGAGATCGTCACGGGCCTCAGCGCCCGGCTGCACCGAAGGAGCTCCGCATGACCCCGACCCGCGTCGCCGTGATCGGCGGCGGCCGCAACTGCGAACACGACGTCTCCCTCGCCTCGGCCGCCGCGGTGGCCGAGGGCCTGGAACAGGCGGGCTACGACGCCGTTCGCCTCACCATCGATCCCGCCGGCGTCTGGCGCGACCGGGAGGATCGCCCGATCGGTCTGGCCGCGGCGGTTCAAGTCCTGCTTTCCTGCGCGGTGGCCTTTCCGGTACTGCACGGTCCGCACGGCGAGGACGGCACCCTGGCGGCGCTGTGCGACCTGGCCGACGTGCCGTGCGTGGGATCACCGCTGGGCGCCGGCGCGCTGGCGATGGACAAGTGGGCCACCAAGCTCGTCGCCGGTGCGCTCGGCATCGCCACGGCGCCCGGCCGGTTGCTCACCGGCACCGACGCGGACTCGTACACCTTCACGCACCCGGTCGTCGTCAAACCCGTCGCCGCCGGATCCAGCCACGGTGTCACCCTGGTGCGCGAAGCGGCCGGACTCGGCCCGGCCCTGGACGCCGCGTTTGCGCTCGACGACCGGATCCTCGTCGAGGATCTCATGACCGGCCGTGAGATCGACGTGGCGGTGCTGAGCCGCCCCGACGGATCGCGGGTCGTGGCGCCGGCGCTGGAGATCATGATACCCGTCGGGGAGATCTTCGACCATGCCGCCAAGTACGGCGGCTCGGCAGACTTCCGCATCCCGGCCCCGCTGGACGAGGCGGACCGCAAGGACCTCGAGCAGGCGGCGGTGAGCATGTACGACGCGCTCGGCTGTGCCGGGGTCGCCCGGATCGACTTCTTCCTGACCGAACGGGGGCCGGTCCTCAACGAGGTGAACACGATGCCGGGCTTCACCGCGCAGTCGCAGGTGCCCAGGATGTTCGCCGCGACCGGAATGTCCTTCGCCGTCCTGCTCGATCTGCTGGTGCGCGATGCGCTGCCGGCCTGAATCCGGACCTGCTTTTGCAGGTCAAGCCCTGCGGATGGTTCGCTTGAGCTGACCTGTCCCGACCGACCTGGATGACCGGATGAGCGAAACGGGCTGGCGCCCATATGTGCCCGAGGCGATCGCGGCGTTCGTGGTGCTCGCGATCGGCTTCACGGAGGCCCTCGTGACGTGGGCGATGACCGGCGGCCGCTTGGAAGGCTTCGCGCAGGCGCTGGTCGTCGCGTTCGCGGTGGGGCTGTGCCGCCGGGCGCCGGGCGCGGCGCTCGGACTGGTATGGGGGCAGGGCCTGCTCCACGTGCTGTTCGATGAGCCGATCATGCTGACCGAGTTCGCGCTGACCGCCGTGTTCTTCGCCGGCGCGCGGTGGGGCCGCCCGCCGACCGTGGTGATGAGCGCGCTTTCCGTACCGCTCGCCGTGGTCGTGGCGTTCGTCCTGCACTCGGGCAAGGTTGTCACGCTCCACCTCCTGCTGGGCGGATCGAGGCTGGGCGGCATCGTCCGCGAGGAGCCGACCGCGCAGCTGGCCCTGGCGCTGATCGGGTTGCTGGTCGTCGCCGCTCCGTGGCCGGCCGGTCTGATGATGCGGTTCCTCGAACGGGCGAGCACCTCGCGGACCTCGATGCTGGCGGCGGAGGACGCCGCCGCCAAGGCCTGGCGCGAGACGGAACATGCCCGCGAAATCGCGCATCTGCGCGACCAGCAGACCCGGCTGGCCCGTGACGTCCACGATGTCGTCGGCCACTCGCTCGCGGTGATCCTGGCGCAGGCCGAGTCGGGGCAGTATCTGGACGAGACCGTGAAGCTGAAGCAGACCATGCAGACGATCGCCACCTCGGCGCGCTCGTCCCTGCAGGATGTGCGGCAGGTGCTCTCCTCGACCCAGGACACGACCACGGCGCGCGGTGCGGCGGACCGGTTCGACGATCTGATCGCCGGGGTGCGCGGCAGCGGACACGAGATCGTCGCGACCGAGCTGGGCACACCGCGTCAGCTGCCGCGCGAAGCCGGGGCGGTCGCCTACCGGGTGTTCCAGGAGATGCTCACCAACGCCATCAAGCACGGCCGGCGGGACCAGCCCATCACGGCCGAGCGGCACTGGCCGGCGACGCAGCCGGCCGGCGGCTTCGCCGACACCTTGCGTATCGAGGTGACCAACGTGGCGGAGGCACCCGGCGACGCCGGCCCCGGGCGCGGTCTGGACGGCATGCGGCGCCGGCTCGAAGCGATCGGCGGCCACCTCGACGTCCGCCGCCGCGAGCAACCCGCCGGCACCACCTTCACCGTGACCGCGTTCGTGCCCGTGCGGGGCGGCGCGTGACGAGCGACGAGATCACCGTGCTGCTCATCGACGACCAGGAGCTCTTCCGCGAAGGGGTACGGGTCATCATCGACGCCCAGGACGGCATGCGCGTGGTCGGCGCGGCCGGCGACGGGGTGGAGGCGGTCCGCCTCGTCGAGGAGTTGCAGCCCGACGTCGTTCTCATGGACATCCGGATGCCACAGATGGACGGCGTCGAGGCGTCCAGGCAGATCTTCACACCCGAGCGGGTCGCCCGGCGGACCAAGCCGGTCCGCGTGATCGTGCTGACCACCTTCAACCTCGACGACCGGGCCGCCACCGCGATCCGCCACGGCGCCAGCGGCTTCCTGCTCAAGGACACCACGCCGCTGATGCTGCGCGACGCGATCCGCACCGTCCACGGCGGCAACGCCGTGCTCGCCCCGCAGGACCTGGCCACCTTGCTGGACAGGAAGTTCCAGGCCGAGGCGCCGCCGCCGGCGGCGTTCCTCGCGCTCACCGACAAGGAACGCGAGGTGTTCACCGCCGTGGCCCGCGGCCTGTCCAACGCGGAGATCGCCGGCACCCTGTTCGCCGGCGAGTCCACGGTCAAAACCCATGTGGGCGCCATCCTGCGCAAGCTGGCGCTGCGCGACCGGGTGCAGATCGTCGTGTTCGCCCACGAGCACGGCCTGATCTGAGCGCCCGGGCCGGCGGCAGCCGCCTTCGCGGGCTCGCCGATCCTCGCGTGCGCCGTGCTCCGCGGCGGCCACGAGTTGGTCCGGGCAGCCTTCGCGGCGGCCGGTATGGTGCCGGTTCGCCCGAATGGCGCGGCACCACTCGCGGCGACGCCGGTCTGACCTTCAGTCCCTGACGACCTCGTAGGTGAGGTGCGTCGCCCGCGGTGACTCGGCGACCTCCCGCTGGACCAGCGTTGCCGGGCCGGCGAGGTCGAACAGTCGCGTGCCGCCGCCGAGCAGCAGCGGTGACAGGTGGATGCGCAGTTCCTCGACCAGCCCCGCCGCCAGGCACTGGTCGATGACGTTCGCGCCGCCCATGACGACGACGTCCTTGTCGCCCGCCGCCGCCCGGGCCCGGTCGACGGCGGCCGCCACGCCGTCGGTCACGAACCGGAACCTGGACGCGAGCCGCACCTGGGCGGGCGGTTCGTGGGTGACGACGTAGCACGGCGGTGCGGCGGACTGGTTCTGGTCGTGTCCGTACCCGATGTCGTCGTTCCAGCCGTGCGGGCCGTCCACGATGTCGTACAGCCGCCGCCCCATCACCACGGCGCCGGTCTTGGCGAAGCTGTCCGCCAGCACCGCTTCGTCGACCGGGGAGCGGGGCTCCTCGAGCACCCACGCGTGGATCGCCTCGCCGCCGACGCCGAGGCCGTGCTCCTCGTCCACGCCGCGGGCGGTGACGTACCCGTCCAGCGACATCGAGATGTCAGCGATCACCTTGCTCATGGTTCACTCCTCCGGGGTCCGGTGCAGGTGCACAACGGCGGGGCCGGGCGGGAACGGCGCGGAGAACTCGGCCGTGCGCTCCGGCTCGACTGTCGTTTCGCGGTTGCTGACATCGAACCATTCGACCCGGTAGGAGGGGGAGGCGATGCGGGCAAGGATGTGCGACACCAGCGCGTCCGGGGCGACCTCGGGTATCCAATGTCCGGTCGAACTCAGCTCGGCGAACCGGTACTCACCGGTCACCTGTTCGGCGCAGAGCAGTGCCGCCGTCCGGCGCAGCGCCACGTCACCGGCTCCCCACACGTAGGTGGTCGGCACGACGACGGGGCCCAGCGCCTGGAAGTCGCGGGTCATCGCGCGGTACCAGTTGAGCCGTGCGGTCAGCGCTCCGGGGTGCCGCAGTTCGCCAAGGTACAGGTCGACCAGCGCACGCGGCACGGCGGCCGGAAACCACCTCCGCAGCCGGCGCGCGTCGTCGGCAAGCAGGACCCGCTCGGCCTTCTCGGTCCGGAACAGACGTATGTAGGCGGAACCCTCCCGCTGGTCCGCGTCGCCGGCGAGCGCCCGGCCGAACGCGGCCGGGTGCGGAACCGATACCGCGGTGAGGCTGCGCACGCGATCGGGGTGCCGGGCGGCGACGAACCACGCCACCGTCGCTCCCCAGTCGTGGCCGACGAGGTGGACGGCCGGCAGGCCGATGGCGTCGAGCAGCCCGAGCACGTCGCCGACGAGCGCGTCGATGTGGTAGTTGGCGGGCCCCACGGGGCGCGCGCCCGGGGAGTACCCCCGCTGGTCCGGTGCGATCACCCGAAGTCCCGCCGCGGCCAGCCGGGGAGCGACCTCGGCCCATGCCGCACGGCTCTGCGGGAACCCGTGCAACAACACGACCGGGTCGCCCGCCTCGGGGCCGGTCATCGAGACGTCGAACACGAGCCGGCCCAGCGCGATCCTCGTCGGCGTGCCCCACGAAAGGCTCTCGAACGGCATCGGGAGTCACCAGGGGGAGGTCGCCTGGAGTACCGCCGCGGAGAGCGCCGCCGTCCGCAGGTGGGTGATGCGCTGGTAGCCGGGGTCGGCGACCATCCGGCTGAATGCCGCGCGGCTCGGATACTCCACGAGCAGCACCGCGTCCCAGGCGAAGCCGTCGGGTGCCACCAGCGCGGTCGACGTGTCGCCGAGGTACACCATTCGCGCGCCCACGCGCTCGAGGAACGGCAGGACCTCGCGCGCGTACTGCTCGTACGACGGGCGGCCGGCCGGGGCGAACCGCAGCAGGTTCAGCATCACGACCGGCCCGCCCTCGTCCTCGGCGAGAAACCGCTTCAGGTCGGCGCCGGTGGGATCGACGCTCATGAGGCGTCCTTTCCGGAGCGGGCGGCGAACGCCTCGAGTCCCCGGCGCGACTCCCCGCTGTCCTGCGCCTGTTGCGCGAACGGCAGCTGCGCCTCCCACGCGTTGGCTTCCGTGACGAAGTCGTGGGTCCGCCGCACGATCGCCTTGGAGGCACGCACCGCCGCCGGGGCGTTGCTCATGATGCGCCGCGCGAGCTCGCGTGCGCCCGCCACGGCACCTCCGGGTTCGCAGACCCGGCCGACCACTCCCCAGCTCTGCATCTGCTCCGCGCTCACCCGCTCGCCGGTCAGGGCGAGCCGCATCGCGGCGTGGTACGGCATGCGCTGCGGTAGCCGGAAGAGCCCGCCGCCGATGGCCACCTGCCCGTGCACGACCTCGGGCAGGCCGAACTGCGCGCCGCTGCCGGCGACGATGAGGTCGCAGCTCAACGCCAGCTCGAAACCGCCGGCGAGGCAGTAGCCCTCGACCGCGGCGATCAGCGGCTTGACGATCGACGTGCGGTTGAACCACGCCAGCTGCGCGTCGCGGCTTGCGAAGGCGGGCTCGCCGCGCAGCGCCGCCTTGAGGTCGCGGCCGGCGCAGAAGTTGCCGCCCGCGCCCGTGAGCACGACGACACCGACCCCGGGATCGCTGTCGGCCCGCACGAGGGCCTCCTGCAGTTGCGTCCTGAGGGCGAGGTCGATGGCGTTCATCACGCGGGGCCGATGCATCGTCACCACGGCGACGGCATCCTCGGACTCGTAGTGCACGACGGATTCCACAACTGGGCCTTTCGGTAGGTCTGCGACGGGTGTGCCGGCGCGGGCGGAGCGAGCCGCCCGCCCGCGCCGGCCCCGCCTCAGGAGACGGTGAACGACGGCTTGTAGGTCGCCGCATCGGGACCGGCGAAGGCGCCGCCGTCGACCGACTTCAGCATGCCCGGCGCCGAGGGGTCCGGCCGCATCACGTAGCTCTGGGTCGTCGGGACGCCGCCCTTGCTGAGGTCCAGCTTGGGTACCATGCCGTGGAAGTCGATCGAGGACAGCTTCTTGCGGGCCTCCAGCAGGCCGTCGCGGGTCAGGGCGCCGTCGTCGCAGGCCTGCTTGAGTACCGTCGTGATCGCCAGCGCCGCGGAGAACGCCGACAGCTGCTTGAAGTCGTCGGCGTGCTTCGGGTCGGCCGCCTTGAAGGCGGCCATCAGCGCCTGGACGGTCGGATCGGTGATGCTCAGGTCGGCGTTCGGCGCGCCGACATACACGCGCTGCTGGACCGCCTGGCCGGTGCTGCCGGCGAGCAGGTCGTTCTCCCACCCGGTGGTGTCGATGCCGACCGGTACCGGGAAGCCGGCGGCCTGGCTGGCCGCGACGACCGACGCGACCTGCTTGGGCGTGCCGCTGACCAGGATCGCGGCGGCGCCCTCGGCTCGCGCGTTGGTCACCTGCGCCGTCATGTCGACGGCGGTCGCCGGCACGCTGATCGTCTTGACGTTGATGCCGCGCTGCTTGGCCACGTGGCCGCTGCCCGCGAACGCGGTGTTCGACAGATCGCCGACGAGACCGATGTGGGCGATCGTGTCGCCCTGCTTGATCACGCCCTTGTCGAGCCAGTAGTCGAGCAGGTTGATGATCTCGTAGTCGTAGGTGACGCCGATCTGCAGCACGCCCTCGACCTGCGCCGTCGGCCCGCTCTGGCTGGCAGGGTAAAGCAATACCTTGTCCGAGCGGTACCGTCCGTTCAGCGACGCGTTGATCGCCGAGCCGAAGATCTGGGCGAACGCGAGGACCTTGGGCTCCTGCTGCGAGTAGGCGACGGTCGCCTTCTGCACGTCGTAGCCGGAGTCGGCGAGCTCGACGTCGATCTTGCGGCCGCACACGCCGCCGCCCTCGTTGACCTTGTCGAAGTACACCTGCTCGGCCTTGATGATCGCGCTGTCCGCGGCGGAGAACGGGCCGCTCAGGTCGCTGATGGCGCCGAGCCTGATCGAGGTGTCGGTGACGCCGACGCCCTGGGTCACGCCGCCCTTGCCGGACTTCTCGGAACTGTTCGTGGCCTTGGCGCTGCAACCGGCCAGCAGCACGACGGCCGCCGCCATGACCGCGACGCAGGTCCGCCGCTTCCCGCTCCGGATGAGTAACCGACCTAACATTCGCTGCTCCTTGTTCGGTGGGGTGTCGCGGGGGTGTGGGTGTCCGACAGGTCGTCCACGCGCAGCGGGCGCTGGTGGAACCGCCCCTCATGGGCGATCACGGGGGACTCGACCGGCGCCAGCTCGGGATGCCGATGCTCGAGCGCCAGCCGGGTGTCAAGCTCACGTCGCAGGGCGGTCACGCGCCGGGGGTCGCCGCGGCCGGTCTGCGACCAGGTTCTGGGCATGTCCTGCGGGCCGCGCCCCGGGCTCGCGCCGCGCAGCAGCCCGGCGCCGCGGATGAGGCGGCGCATCGGGTTCGAGCAGCGCGGGCAGTCGGGCAGGGGCGCGTCCATCGGGCGCAGCGCCTCCAGGCCCGCGCCGCAGTCACATCGGAACTCGTAGATCGGCATGACGGATCACGTGTAGTAGTGGTCGGGGGCGAGGCGGAGCGACGCGATCTGCTCGGCGTCGTGGCCGAAGACGATGAGGGCGTCGCGCTGCCGCTGGATCGCGCGCAGCTTCTCCACCGAGGCGTACCACCCGCGCAGGTCGCTGACGATGGCCGGCGGCACCGCCGGCGGGCCGAAGCTCTCCCCCAGGTAGACGGCGTCGGAGGTGAACACCATGGTTCCGGAGTCGGGGAGGTCGACCTGCAGGGACATGCTGCCGGGGGTGTGTCCGGGCATCTGCAGCAGGGTGACGCCCGGCAGGATCTCGACGTCCCCGACGAGCGGTTCCAGGTCGAGGCCCTCGTATTCGGCCTTCACGTGACCGCCGAGGAACGGCCCGATGAAGCTGTTGGCGAACTCGATCTCGTCCCGGCTGCACACGACGCGTGAACCCGCGTCCTGGAACATCCTCGTGTTGCCGATGTGGTCGAAGTGCAGATGGGACAGCGCGACGATGTCGACCGAGCCGGGCTCGACGCCCATCCGCCGCAGCTGCGAGTCGAGGTACTGCTCCTCGGTGACGTCGTCGTAGGGGTAGTAGTCGTTGAGGCCGGAGGGTCCCCACCGCTGCTCCCAGTCCCGCGGACAGCCGGTGTCCCAGATGAGCGAGCCGGCCTCGGTCTCGACGAGCACGCAGTACGTCGCGAATGCGCCCCACGGCGACGGGAAGTGCTCGTGGTCGTGCCGCGAGCGGATCGTGACGCCCTTCTTCAGCAGCAGCGAGGTTCGATCCGCGTGCAGGGAGCCGCAGCTGATGATGCTCAGTCGGGGGGCGGTGACCATGTCACACTCCTTCGGTTGCCGGGACGGGTTCGCGGTGGTCGTTCGCCGGCAGCCCGCGGCGAGGTGCGGTCCGCTTGAGGACGGCGGCCAGCCCGTTCGGCTCGAAGATCATCAGGACGATGACCAGCCCGCCGTAGAAGAACTGGCTGACGGTGTTCGCCGTCAGGCCGCCGTCGGACAGCACCGGGACCGACGCGCTGTAGCGGGTGAGGATGAGCGGGATGCCGGTGACGACGAGCGCGCCGACGACGCTGCCGCCCATGGAGGCGAGGCCGCCGATGACGACCATCGCCAGGTAGTCCACGGACAGCGTGAGGCCGAACGAGTCGGGGACGATCTGCCCGACGCTGAGGGCGTACAGCACGCCGGCGAGCCCGGCGATGAGCGAGGACACGACGAACGCGTCGCGACGGGCCCGCCGGACGTCGACGCCGAGGACGGCGGCGGCGACCTCGTTGTCCCGCATCACCATGAGCGCGCGGCCGGGCCGGCCGTCCACGATCCCCTGGGCGAACCACCAGGTGGCCGCGACCAGCGGCACGCCGAGCAGCCACAGCATCTCGTACTGGCCGAGCGGGATCGCGCCGAGCGCCAGCCCGGAGTCGTCGCTGAAGCGCAGCGGGCCGAGCGACAGCGGCTCGACGGGGCGGCCGTTGAACCCGCCCGTGTAGGTGTCCGCGTTGATCAGGATGTACTGCCCGAGGAACACCAGGGCCAGCGTGGCGATGCCGAGATAGATGCCCTTGACCCGGGCCGAGATCGGGCTGAAGAGCAGCCCGGCCAGGCCGGCGAGCGCGGTGGCGAGGATCGCCGCGAGCCAGGTCGGCAGGCCGGCTCCGGAGCGGCCGTGGCCGGACAGGATGGCGTAGCCGTACGCGCCGATCGCGACGAAGAATCCGTGCCCGAGGTTCAGCTGCCCGCCGACGCCGAAGAGGAGGTTGAGGGCGATCGCGGCGATGGCGGCGCTGCAGACGAACAGTCCCATCTGCAGCGTCGCCGAGTCGGCGTACAGCACGGGCAGGAACACCGCCGCCAGGAGCGCGGCTGGGACGCCCAGGCGGCGCACCAGGCGGGCGCGGGGCGAGACGATCACGTCAGACACGAACCATCGACCTCGATCCGAACAGTCCGGTCGGCCGCACCAGCAGCACGCCGACCATGACCACCCACGGCGCCACGGTGCCCACGTCGGTGCCGAGGAACCCCAGCGAGCCCTCGTATCCGTTGGCCAGGCTCTGGAACAGCCCGATCGTCACGCCGCCCAGCAGCGCGCCCCCGATCGAGTCGAGGCCGCCGATCACGATCGCCGGGAAGGCGGCGAGCGCGACGTTGGCGACGCTGATGTCCACGCCCGGCGCGGGCGACGAGGTCAGGAACACGGCCGCGACCGCCGCCAGCGCGCCGGCGACGCCCCAGGCGATCGCCGCGACCCGCGCCTGGTTGACCCCCGTCAGCGCGGCCGCCTCCGCATCGTCGGCGCTCGCCCGCATCGCGACGCCCCAGTCGGACCATCGGAACAGGGCGAGGAACGCGGCGATGATGAGGATGCACACGATGAGGGCGGCGACCCGGGCCTGCGGGAAGGTGACCGGGCCCAGTGTCACGACGCCGTTCTGCCACGGGTCGGGAATATGCAGCAGGTCGGAGCCGATCAGCACGGTGAGCTCCGTCATGAGCACGATGTTGAGCCCGATCGTGACGGTGGCGACCGCCTCGTGGCCGGCCGCGCGCAGGCGCAGCGGGCGCAGGATCAGCCA
Organism: Dactylosporangium sp. CA-092794; assembly: GCF_050948465.1. Classification (NCBI taxonomy): domain Bacteria; kingdom Bacillati; phylum Actinomycetota; class Actinomycetes; order Micromonosporales; family Micromonosporaceae; genus Dactylosporangium; species Dactylosporangium sp. CA-092794. The sequence goes on from NZ_CP192044.1 coordinate 8,479,234, forward strand.
CTCGGCGACCACCGCCAGCGCGCCGACCAGCAGCACGCCCAGCAGCGCGCCGAGGGCGAAGCCGAGTCCGGCGCTGAGCTTCGCGATGGCGCAGCCCCCCGCGAGCACGATGGCGCCGTGCGCGAAGTTGATGACCTGGGTACTGCGGTAGACGAGGACGGCGCCGAAGGCGATGAGGGCGTAGATCACCCCCGTCGACAGCCCGCCCAGGATGAGTTCGAGCAGCTTCGTCATAGTGCCTCTCCCGATTCGTGGCCGGCGTGGACGGCGCCGGTGTAGGCGGTCTGCACGGCGGGGTCGGCGGCCACCGCGGCGGGCGTCCCGCTCGTCAGGTACCGCCCGGACGTCAGCACCGTCACGTGGTCGGAGATCCCCATGACCAGGCTCATGTCGTGCTCGATCAGCAGGATCGCCGTGCCCAGATCGGCGCAGACCCGGCGCAGGATCTCGGCGGTGCGCGCGGTCTCGTCGTCGTTCATCCCGGCGACGGGCTCGTCCAGCAGGACGATCGAGGGCTCCATCGCGAGGGCCCGGCCGAGTTCCAGGCGCTTGCGGTCGCCGTACGAGAGATCCCCGGCGGAGCGGTGCAGGTGGCGCTCGAGGCCCAGCAGGCCGGCGATGCGCGCGACGACCTCGTCGCCCGCGGCGCGCTCCTGCCGGCTGCGCCGCAGCCGGAGGCCCGCCGACAACAGCCCGGACGAGGTGAGCACGTGCCGGCCGAGGAGCAGGTTCTGCGCCACGGTTTGCCGGGCCGAGAGCGCGATGTTCTGGAACGCGCGCCCGACACCCAGCGCGGCGATCTGGTGCGGCAGGCGGCCGACGAGTTCGGCGTCGCCGAGCGTGATGCTGCCGCGCGTCGGCTTGTACACGCCGCTGATGACGTTGAAGCAGCTGGTCTTGCCGGCGCCGTTGGGACCGATCAGCGAGTGGATCGTCCGCGGTTCGACGCGCAGGTCCACGCCGTCGAGCGCCTGGACGCCGGCGAAGCGCAGCGACACGTCCTTGAGCACGAGCGTCGAGTCCTTGCGGGCGGTCATCGGGCCGGCTCGTTCCGGCGGGAGCCGGCGTCGCGGCGCTGACCGAGGTACAGGTCCCGCACGTCGTCGACGGTCACCTCGACACCGACCCGGCCCGCGAGCGCCACCCTGCCGACGTCCAGCACGTACGCGCGGTCGGCGAGCGACAGCGCGAACTGCGAGTTCTGCTCGACCACGACGATCGCGGTGCCGGCGGCGCGGATGTCCCTGAGCCGATCGGCGATGTCGGCGATGACCAGCGGCGCGAGGCCCAGGGAGGGCTCGTCGAGCAGGAGGATCGCCGGGTCGGCCATGAGCGCCCGGCCGATGGCGAGCATCTGCTGCTCGCCTCCGGAGAGGTAGGCGGCGTGGAGGTCGGCCTTGTGCTCCAGCACGGGGAAGAGCTCGTAGACCCGCGCGCGCAGCTCGCGCCGGCGCTGACGGTGGTGTGCCATCCCGCCGACGCGGAGGTTCTCGCCGACGGTCAACCGCCCGAACACGTGCCGGCCCTCGGGCACCTGGAGCAGCCCGCGCCGCACGATCGCCGTCGGTCCGCTGCGATCGAGCCGGTGCGGGCCCCACGTGATCCGTCCCGACCGGATGCCGCCGCGGTGCAGGCCGAGCGTGCCCGACAGCGCCCGCAGGAGCGTCGTCTTGCCGGCCCCGTTGTTGCCCAGCAGCGCGGTGACGCCCTCGGGCGAGATGGTCATGGACACCTCGCGCAGCGCGTGGGAGTCGCGTCCGTACCCCACCGACAGGTCCTGGATGACGAGCGGCTCGCCGGCCGCCGGCCGGTTCATCGCGCCGCCTCGTTCGTGGTGCGGGCGATCGCGGGCAGGCCGGCCTTGGTCACCTTGCCGACCGCGTTGCGCGGCAGCTCGTCGAGGATCGTGAGGCGGCGCGGGCGCTTGAAGCGGGCCAGCCCGGACCGGCAGAAGTCGAGCAGCTCGTCCTCGCCGGCCGAGGCGCCCGGGTTCAGCTCGACGAAGGCCACCGGCACCTCGCCCATCTCCTCGTCGGGCACGCCCACCACGACCGCGTCGCCGACCGCCGGGTGCTGGCGCAGGCACGCCTCGATCTCGGCCGGGTAGACGTTGACGCCGCCACTGATGATCATGTCGACGCGCCGTCCCGTGATGTAGAGGTACCCTTCGGCGTCCACCGAACCGAGGTCGCCGGTCCGGAAGAATCCCCGGGCGTCGAGCACCTCCGGACCGAGCGGGCCCTCGTCGAGGTAGCCGCGAATGATGCGTGGGGTCTTCACCCAGATCTCCCCTTCCGTGCCGGCCGGCAGCGGCTGGCGGCCACCGTCCGACCTGATCTCGACGGCGACGTGGGCGAACGGGCGCCCGCACGAGGTGGGCCGCTCGCGCAGCTCCTGCGGGGAGATGCCGGTCACCATGCCGGTCTCCGTCGAGCCGTAGCCGCTCGTCAGGACGTCGGGGCCGAGGTACTCGGCGACCTCGGCGACGAGGCGGGCGGGCACCGGCGCGCCGCCGACGGTCAGGCGCCGGATGGACGACAGGTCGTACACCGGCCCCAGCTCATCGGCGAGGCGCAGCATCCGGTGCAGCATGACCGGCACGACGTGCCAGTCGGTGACGCGATGCCGATCGATGAGCTCGAGGGCCTGCCGGGCGTCGAACCGTCGCTGCAGTACCACCGGAATTCCCGCGGCCAGCGCCTCCAGGACCTGCTTCGGGCCCGATGCGTGTGACAGCGGCATGCTCACCATCACGCAGCGCTCCGCGACGGGATCGGTGCGCGGGCCCGCGTACTCCTGGGTCGAGCGCACGTACTCGGCGAACAGGTCGGCCGGGACGTGAGCGGTCCCCCGCAACGCGCCCTTCGGCCGCCCCGACGTGCCCGACGTGTAGACGACCAGCTCGCCCTCCACGGGCTCGGCCGTCGGCTCCAGCGCCGTCGGATGCGCCAGCAGCTCGCCGAGGTGGAGCACGCCCGGGAGGCGCTCGTCGTCGACCGTGATGGGCGTGGCGACGCCGGCGGAGCGCAGGGCCTCGACCACGTCGGCCGCGTGCGGCATGTCGATGATCGCGGTGGCCGCCCGGCTGCGCTGAGCCGTGGCGGCGACCTCGCCGACGGTGAAGCGGGCGTTCATGGAGATCTGGAGCGCGCCGATCAGCCCGAGCGCGCGGTTCACCACGAACCACTCGATGCGGTTCGGCGTGGCCACGATGACGCGGCCGCCGGCCGGCACCCCGAGGTCGCTCAGCGCGGAGGCCACCGCACGCGCCGAGGCGTCCAGCTCCTCGAGCGTCACGCCCCGGTCGCCCTCGATCAGCAGCGGCCGGTGCGGCGGCCGGATCGCCTGTGCGTTGGTCATCGCGCTCCCTTTGGCTGCCCGCGTCGCGTATGACGCCGGTCACATGGGGATTCAAGCAACTTTCTGGCTGTTCAGCAAGTGTTGTTTCGGAGCGATTTCTCCGCCGTGAAATGCGGCCCACGCTGGGCTTTTTCGGGCACGGCGAAGCCGGCGGGCGCTCGGCGCCCACCCCGAAGCGACGAGAAGCCCTACCGCGAAGCGGCGGTCTTGCCGGCAGCCACCTGCTTGGTACCGCGGCCGGCGGGCGCGTCCTGGACGGCGTCGGGCCGCGCGGCGATGGCGTGCCGCACGAAGTCCATCGCGGCGGCCCGCGCCGGCGCGACGTCGAACGCGTCCGGATCGACCAGCGCCTGCACCGCCACCCCGCGCTGGATCGCGTGCAGCAGCGCCGCGTAGCCATCGGGGTCGACGTCGCGGCGCACCGAGCCGTCGGCGTGCCCCTCGACGATCCACTGGCGGAAGTTCGCGCGCACGCTGGCGAGCTGGTCGCGGATCGCCCGCTGCAACTCGCGCTCCTCCGCGACCGACTCGGTCGCGAGCGTCAGCATGACGTAGGCGCGGGTCGGCCGGTGCTGCAGCCGGTCCATGTACATGTCGAGCTGCGTGATGATCGACTGCAGCCCGTCGGTACTGCCGAGGCCGGCGGCGGCGAGGTCGGCCGCCATGCGCTCCCGGATGTCCGTGACGACCGCCTCCATCAGCCGCACCTTCGAGCGGAAGTGGTAGCCGACCAGCCCCCGGCTCATGCCGGTCTCCTGCCCGATCCGGTCGAACGTCACGCGACGGTAGCCATCGGACGCGATGATCTTGATAGCCGCGTCCAGGATCGCGCGACGGGACGCCTCAGAGCGCTGGACCTGCGTCTGGGGTGCCTGCTTGGCCATCTGACCCTCTCCCCGCGGGCCTGCGCGGCCCGCCGTTGGCCTGACCCTACCCACCGTCTCGGCGACGGTCCGGCGACCCGGCAGGCGCCGGACCGCCGTCGCGGGGGTCACAGCGCGAATGAGTAGCCCCCGTTGACCGGGACCGTCTGACCCGTGACCCACGACGCCGCGTCGGAGGCCAGGAACGTGATCATGTTCGCCGCGTCGTCCGGCTCGCCGGGCCGCCGGATAATGTAACCCTGCATTGCCTTCCTGGTGAACTCCGCGTCACTCAGCGCGGCCTCCGTGCGGGGCGTCCGCGTCGCGGCGAGCGACACGCAGTTGGCCGTGATGCGATATCGCCCGAGCGACGCGGCCAGGGACCGGGTGAACCCGGCGGCGCCGGCCTTGCTCGCGCTGTAGACCTCGCGGTGCGGTTCGCCGTAGCGACCGGCATCGGAGATGACGTTGACGATGCGGCCGTAGCCGCGCTCGATCATGACCGGGACGATCGCGCGACAGGTGTTCATCACTCCGTAGAAGTTCGTGCCGATCCAGTTGTCCCACTCCGCGCGCCCCTGCTCCCAGAATGGCCGGTCCATCGCCGTCGTCGGGTTCGGACCGGCGTTGCCGGCGTTGTTGACCAGGATGTCGATCCCCGCGAACGCGGTGATCGCCCGGTCGACCTGAGCCGCCACCCCGTCGAGGTCGCCGACGTCGCCGGACACGGCGAGGGCCTCGGCGCCCAGGCCGCGGACCTCCGCCACCACCGACTCGGCCCGTTCGAGCCGGTAGTCGTTCACCACGATCGCGCGAGCGCCCTGCATGGCCATGCGGATCGCCACCTGCCGGCCGACGCCCTGCCCGGCGCCGGTGATGAACGCGACGCGTCCCTTGAGGTCAACCATGTCGCTCATGCCGTCTCCTGGTTCGTGGCGGTGCTCGCGGGCGAGCCCGGGCGGATCGGGGTGGTGGAAATCCGGCGGGCGATGTCGGCGAGGAGCTCGTCGTCCGTCGGCACGGCGGTGTACAGCGACACCCGGTTCACGAGGTCACCCATGCGGCCGACGACCAGGTCCGCGACGCGGTCCGGCTCCGCGACCACCGCGAAGGTGCCGAGCACCTTGTCGTCGACGAGGTCCGCCATCGTGTCCCAGCGGTTCGGGTCCGGCGTGCGCGAGAGCCGGTTGAGCTCCGCGGCGAGGTCGTCCCACCCGTGCGTCTCGAGCACGGTCCGGTAGGCGGCCGTGCTGGCGTAGAACGCGATCTGCCGGCGCATCGCCCGGGTCGCCGCGCTCAGCTCACGGCCGGTGGCTCCGGTGGCCATGAGTACCGGGGCGGACACCACGAAATCGGCACGGTCGCGCCCGGCCGCGGCCAGGCCCCGTTCGATCGCCGGCACGGTGTGGCGCCGCAGGTGCTCGCGCGAGGAGAACGCGTGGGCCAGCAGGCCGTCGCCCACCCGGGCCGCGACGTCGAGCATGCGGTCGCCGACCGCGGCCAGCATGATCAGGGGGTCGGGACGAGCGGCATGGTCGGGCGTACTGTCCGGCAGCATCAGCGTGTGCGTGTAGAACTCGCCGCGGAAGTCGAGCCGGTCACCGGTCCGCCAGCAGCGCCAGATCTCCCGCACCGCCCGGACGAACTCCTCCATCCGGGCCGCCGGCCGGGACCACGGCATGCCGAAGCGCCGCTCGACGTGCGCCTTGATCTGGGTGCCCAGGCCGAGGGTGAACCGTCCGTCCGAGTACCGCGCCAGGTCGCTACCGAGATAGGCGACGCTCATCGGGTTGCGGGCGAACGCCACCGCGATCGACGTGCCGAGCCCGATCCGCCGCGTCGCCGACGCGGCGATCGCGAGGGACAGGAACGGGTCGTTGGCCGACTCGCGCGACCAGATCGTCGCGTAGCCCGCCGCCTCCCACCGCGCCGCCGCGGCCGCCACCTCGCGGGCGTCGCCCGGGCGATCGAGCCGGACGTCCACGCCGAGGGACATCAGGGCGCTCCCAGGACGTGGACGACGCACACCGCGCCGACACCGACGAGATGGGCCAGGCCGTACCGCGCGCCGGGCTGCTGCCGGGCGCCGGCCTCGCCGCGCAGCTGCAGCGTGATCTCGGCGATCTGCGCCACGCCGGTCGGGCCGATCGGGTGCCCCATGGCGAGCAGTCCCCCCGAGGGGCTGACGGCGCACCGCCCGCCGATGTCGAACGCGCCGTCGCGGAGCCGGGCGACCGCCTCGCCCTCGGCGCACAGGCCCATCGCCTCGACGTACTGCAGCTCCTCGATCGCGAAGGCGTCATGGAGCTCGACCACGTCGAGGTCGGACGCCTCGAGCCCGGCCTCCCGCAGCGCGTCGGCGGTGGTGGCGCGGGTCAGCTCGGCGTCGAAGCTGCGCGGACCGTAGAGCTCCTCGCTGCGCTGGGCCGAGGCCATCACGCGCACCGCGCGCTCGCGCGGTACGCCGAGGCGCTCGACGGCGGCGGCGGACGCGACGATCACCGCCGCGGCCCCCTCCCCCACGGGGCAGCACTGCAGGCGCGTCAGCCGGCCGGCGATCGGCCGGTCGTTCACGATCTCGTCGAGCGTGCGCTCCCGCTGCCGGTGGGCGTGCGGATTGCGGCTGCCGTTGCGGTGGTTCTTCACGGCGACCAGGGCGATGTCCGCCGCCGTCGCCCCGTACCGGGCCATGTACTCGTCGGCGAGCAGCGCGTAGTGCGTGAACGGCACGATGTGCCGCCCGCCGAGGGACTCGACCCCGGTCAGGTCCTCGGCCCGCCGTACCGGCGCGGGCTTGTCGACGCCGATCGCGATCGCGACGTCGGCGAACCCCGCGGCGACGTCGCGCGCGGCGAGCCGGAAGGCGCTCGATCCCGACGCCGAGGCGTTCTCGACCTGCGTCATGGGGATGCCGGTGGCGCCGAGATGCTTGAGCATCGGACGCGAGACCGCCATCCCGAGCCGGGTCGTGCCCGTGTAGGCGGATTCCACCTCGGTCCAGGCGATGCCCGCGTCGGCGAGGGCGGCCCGCACGGCCGTCAGGCCGAGCCGCACGTAGGGGACATCGCTCGCGGGGCCGAACCGGTGCCAGCCGACACCGATCACGTAGGCCTCACGCACGGCTCGGCACCTCGTCCCGCAGCGCGAAGCGGAAGTCGTTCGCCTCGTGGTCGAAGCGGGCGTACACCTTGGCGTCACGCAGCGACGCGTCGGCCACGCTCGACAACACGCCCCGCACGAAGGGGCCGTCGTCGAGCACCACGGCCACGACGGTGAACGGGACCTCGGCCGACCGCTCGGTCTGCTGGTGGACCACGGCGGAGGACGTGACGGTGCCCGAGCCCGACAGGGCGACCTCGATCAGCCGGTCCGCGGTCGCACCGCACGATTCGCAGCCGTAGGACTGGTAGGGATGGGCGCGGTAGCCGCAGGCGCGGCACTCGACGCCGATCAGCGTTTCGTTCACAACAAGCTCCTTCCGGGGTGGGCGCGCGGCTCAGGCGGGCATGCGCACGACGGGCTTGATCGCCGCTCCCGACTCGGCCGCCGCGAACGCGGACCCGATGTCGGGCAGGTCGAAGTAGGTGATGAGCGCCTCGAACGGGAATCGGCCGGCTCGATGCAGGTCGAGCAGGGCCGGGATCAGCTCGGCGGGCACGGCGTCGCCCTCGGAGACGCCGCGGATCGAGATCGCCCTGGTCCGGATGTGCCGCCAGTTCAGCGCGGGCGCGGACGCCGGTCCCCAGGCTCCGGCGACGGCACACACTCCGCGCAGGCCCAGGCAGTCGACGGCCGGCCCGAGCGCGGCGGGCGAGCCGCTCGCCTCGATCGAGAAGCCGGCCCCGCCCCCGGTCAGCTCGCGGACCACGGCGACCGGGTCCGCGTCCCGGGCGTTCACCACGTGCGTCGCGCCCAGCTCGCGGGCGAGCTCGAGCCGGGCCGGGTGGAGGTCGACGACGATCACGGTGCCGACCTCGCGCACGGCCGCGGCCATGACCGCCGCGAGGCCCACGGCGCCGGCGCCGAAGACCACCAGCGTGGCGCCGGGCGAGAGGTCGAGCGTGGTGAAGACGGTTCCGGCGCCGGTCTGGATGCCGCACCCGAGCGGGCCGACGATACCGAGATCGACGTCGTCCGGGACCGGCACCAGGTTGCGGTGCGGGACGACCGAGTGGGTGGCGAAGGACGACTGCCCGAAGTAGTGGCTGCGGACGCCGGCTCCCCGGTACGCCGACGTCCCGTCCGGCCGGTTCCCGGTCAGGTTCAACGCCACCGCGTCGTCGCAGTAGGACGGGAGCCGATGGGTGCAGGCCCGGCACGCCCCGCAGGACCCGAAGGTCATGGCGACGCGGTCGCCCGGGCGCAGGCCGGGCACGCCGGCCCCGACCGCCTCGACGATCCCGGCGCCCTCGTGGCCGAGCACGACGGGCGTCGCGATCGGGATCGTGCCGGCCCGGCAGCTGACGTCGGTGTGGCACACCCCGGTCGCCACGACCCGGACCAGCACCTCGCCGGGCCGCAGGTCGTCGAGCACGAGCGACTCGACGCTCAGCGCGGCACCGGGAGACCTCATCACGGCCGCCCGGCAGGTGACCGGGCGGGCCTGAGCCTGAGCATTCACAGGCTGACCAGCACGCTCTTCGTCTCGGTGAACGCCTCGACGCCCTCGCGGCCGAGCTCGCGGCCCCAGCCCGACTGCTTGACCCCGCCGAACGGCAGGTTCATGTCCGTGCGGCCCCAGCAGTTCACGAACACCGTGCCCGCGCGGAGGGCGGCGCTGACCCGGTGCGCCGTCGAGAGGTTCGTCGTGAAGCAGCCGGCGACCAGTCCCAGCCGCGAGTCGTTCGCCATCGCGACCGCGGTGTCGGCGTCCGTGAAGGGCACGACGGTGACCACGGGGCCGAAGATCTCCTCGCGCTGGACGCGCATCGCCGGCGTCGTGCCGACGAGCACGGTCGGCGGGACGAAGTTCCCGGCGCCGCCGGGCGCCCTGCCCTGCCCGGCGATCCGCGCGCCGTCGGCGAGTCCCTCGGACAGGAACGCCGCCACGCGGTCGCGCTGCCCGGCGCTGATGAGCGGGCCCATCTCGCTGCGCGGGTCCAGCGGGTGGCCCAGTCGGGTCCGCTCGGCGATCGCACCGATACCGCCGACGACCTCGTCGAAGACGCGCCGGTCCACGTAGAGCCGCGACCCGGCCATGCAGACCTGGCCGTTGTTGGCGAACACGCCGGCCGCGGCGGCCGGGATGGCCAGGTCGAGATCGGCGTCGGCGAAGATGAGATTCGCCGGCTTCCCCCCGAGCTCGAGCGAGACCCGGGCCATGCGGGCCGCCGCCTGGCGGGCGATGGCCTTGCCCACCTGCGTCGAGCCGGTGAAGGTGATCTTGTCCACGCCCGGATGGCTGACCAGGGCGGCGCCGGTGGTCGCGCCGTCGCCGGTGATGATGTTGACCACGCCGGGCGGGAAGCCGGCCTCCTCGACGAGGCCCGCGAACAGCAGCGCGGTCAGGGGCGTCTGCTCGGCCGGCTTGAGCACGACCGTGTTGCCCGCGGCGAGGGCCGGCGCCAGCTTCGCGGCCAGCATGTAGATCGGGTAGTTCCACGGGATGATCGCGGCCACCACCCCGAGCGGTTCGCGGCGCGAGTACGCGAGCCACTGGCCGGGCAGGGAGACCGGGTGCTGGCCGCCGTCGAGCTTCGTGGCCCACCCGGCCATGTAGCGCAGGACGCCGATGGCCTTCGTGACGTCGACGGCCCGGCTCAGCGCCAGCACCTTGCCCACGTTCAGCGCCTCCAGCTGTGCGAACGTCTCGAACCGGGCCTCGATCAGGTCCGCGAGCCGCCACAGCGCCGCCGCCCGGTCGGCCGGCGTGACGCCCGCCCACTCCCCCGCGAAGGCCGCCCGCGCGGCGCGCACGGCGCGGTCGACGTCGGCCGCCCGCGCCATCGGCGCCGTCGCCAGCCGGGCGCCCGACGCCGGGTCCAGCACGTCGAAGCGGCCGCCGTCGTGCGAGGGGACGCGCTCGCCGCCGATGAGCAGGTCGCTCTCGGTGCCCAGGAACGTCGCCACCGACGCGATCGGTGCAACGGCAATGACGGTCATCGCGACTCCGGCTCGTTCGTGGTGGGGCATCCCGCCAGGTCATGTGGCGGCTGTCACGCTAACAACTTTTTGGCTAGCCAGCAAGCAAGTGACGGATCCGTCCTACACTCGGCTCAACGAGGTCGTCACCAACGGGAAGGCGAGCGCCGCGCCATGGACCTGTTCGAAGCCATCCGCACCACCCGCGCCATGCGCCGGCTCGACCCCGACCGGCCGGTCAGCGACGCCGACGTCCGGACGATCCTCGAGGCCGCGCTCAAGGGACCGTCCGGCGGCAACTCGCAGCCGGTGCGGTGGCTCGTCGTGCGGGACCGCGCGCTCAAGCGCGGGATCCAGGAGATCTACCAGCGCGGCTGGGCGCTGAGCCGCCGGCGCTACGAGGCCTCCTCCTCCGGCCCGTCGCCGGCGGTGCTGGGCTCGGCCGATCATCTCGCCGCCCACCTGCACGAGGCACCGGTGCTCATCATCGCCTGCGGCGAGACCGACGGCGTGAAGCGCGACGCGTCGGTGTACCCGGCCGTGCAGAACCTCATGCTGGCGGCGCGCGGACTCGGCCTCGGCACCACGCTGACCACCGTCCACCTCACGTTCGAGGACGAGGTGAAGGGGCTGCTCGGGATCCCCGCGGAGGTGCAGACGTTCGCGCTCGTCCCGGTCGGCTACCCGCTCGGGCGATGGGGCGAGGCGAAGCGCCGCCCGGTCGAGGAGGTCACCTTTCTCGACCGCTGGGGCGAGCCCTACCCCGCCCCGTCGCCGGCGGCCGGCGGCGCGTGAGGGCTCAGGCCCCGGCCAACTCGGCGAAGGCCCGGTCGATGAGCCGCTCCACCACCTCGGGCGTGGGGCCCCCGACCGGTGCGGCGTTGCGTGGATCGTCGACGGCCCGGCGCAGCACGCCCTCGCAGATGATGGCGATCTTCCACAGCCCCAGCGCGTGCCAGTACCCGACGGAGTCCCCGTCCCGGCCCGTGATCGACAGGTAGGCGTCCGTCAGCTCGGCCCGGGTCGCGAACCCGGGCAGGGCCGAGGCGGCGAACAGCCCCGTGGCCGCGTCGCCGGCCTGCGGCCAGTAGGCGAGCATGCTGCCGAGATCGGCGATCGGGTCGCCGAGCGTCGCGAGCTCCCAGTCGAGCACCGCCCGCACCGCACCGGTCTCGGGCGAGGAGATGACGTTGCGCAGGTGGAAGTCCCCGTGCACCAGGACGGTCTCCCGCTGCGGCGGGACCTCGCGGGTGAGCTTCCCGGTCAGCTCCTCCAGCGCCGGCAGGTCGCGCGTCTTCGACTGCGACCACTGGGTGCTCCATCGCTTCAGCTGCCGTGGGGCGTACGGCTTGTGGCTGGCCAGCTCCGCGAGCCCGGCCCGGTGCAGGTCGACCGCGTGGATGGCGGCGAGCGTGCCGATCATGCTCTCGGACAGCCGGCGGCGCAGGTCCGCGGGCATGCCCTCGGCCACCTCCAGCTCGTCCACGACCAGGCCGTCGACCCGCTCCATCAGCACGAGCGGCACGCTCGCGACCTGCTCGGCCGCGCTGACCGCATGGATCTTCGGTACCGGTACCGCGGTCCCGGCCAGCCCCCGCATGATGGCGGCCTCGCGCGCCACGTCGTGCGCCGAGGCCAGGAGGGCGCCGAGCGGAGGGCGGCGCAGGATCCAGCGCCCGCCCCCGGCGTCGCGCACGTCGAGGGTGATGTTCGACTGCCCCGCGCCGATCCGCTCGAAGGTCAGGCCGCCACCCGCGCCGATGCCGAGGGAGCCGATCCAGCGGGCGACCGGCTCAGGGTCGAGGCCGAAGTCCGGTTCCACTACGACGCACCGTTCCAGGCGGGGTCGACGCGGCGGAGCTCGAACCGGGCGATCGTGCGCTTGTGCACCTCGTCCGGGCCGTCCGCCAGCCGCAGCGTGCGCTGGTGCGCATAGAAACTGGCCAGCGGTACGTCGTCGGTGACACCGGCCCCGCCGAACACCTGGATGGCCCGGTCGATCACCTTCAGCGCGACCTGCGGGCCGGCGACCTTGATCGCCGCGATCTCGGTGCGCGCCCGCTGGTTGCCGGCGGTGTCCATCAGCCAGGCGGCCTTCATGGTCAGCAGGCGGATCATCTCGATCTCGATGCGCGCCTCGGCGATCCAGTCCTGGATGTTCGCGCGGTTGGCCAGCGGTTCGCCGAAGGTGACGCGCTGCTGGGCGCGGGCGATCATGAGATCCAGCGCCCGCTCGGCGGCGCCGATCGAGCGCATGCAGTGGTGAATCCGGCCCGGACCGAGCCGGGCCTGGCTGATCAGGAACCCGTCGCCCGCGCCGGCCAGCAGCGCCGTCCTCGGTACCCGGACGTCGTCGAAGACGATCTCCGCGTGTCCTTCCCGGTCGAGGTAGCCGAACACCGGCAGGCCCCGCACGACGGTGACGCCGGGGGTGTCGATGGGCACGACCATCATGCTCTGCTGGCGGTGGCGCGGCGCGTCGACGTCGGTCTTGCCCATGACGATCAGGACGCGGCAGTTCGGGTGCAGCGCGTTCGAGGCGAACCACTTGCGGCCGTTGAGCACGTAATCGTCGCCGTCCGGCTCCATCCGCAGCCGGATGTTGGTGGCATCCGAGCTGGCGACCTCCGGCTCCGTCATCGCGAAGGCGGACCTGATCTCGCCGGCCAGCAACGGCCCGAGCCAGCGCCGCTTGTGCTCGTCGGTGCCGAAGAGCTGGAGCACCTCCATGTTGCCGGTGTCCGGCGCGTTGCAGTTCATCGACTCGGGCGCGATGAACGGGCTGCGCCCCATGATCTCGGCGAGGGGCGCGTAGTCCGAGTTGCTCAGGCCGGGCGAGCCCCACTCGGCGCTCTCGTGCGGGTGGAAGAGGTTCCACAGCCCGCGGCGGCGAGCCTCCGACTTGAGCTCCTCGAGGATCGGCGGATGGAAGTTCGGGTTGCCCGACTCGCGCATCTGCGCGGCGTAGACGGCCTCCGCCGGATAGACCCGCTCGTCCATGAAGTCCAGGACCTTGGCCTGGTACTCCTTGGCCCGCTCGGAAAGCTCAAACTGCATGGATACTCCTCACGCCGGCGGGGCCGGACTGTCGAGCCGCTGCTGAATCCTGTTCATGCCCGCGAGCCAGGCGTCCTCGTCGGCCGCCTTGCGCCGCACGTAGTCACCGACCCTGGGATGCGGGAGGACGAGGAACCGATCGTGCGCGAGACCTTGCCAGACCGCCTCGGCGACCTCGTCCGGCGTCAGGACACCGTCGTGGACGAGCAGGGCCTGGAGGTCGTCGGCGCCGTCGAACATGCGGGTCCGCACCCCCTGCGGGCACACCGCCTGCACGACGATGCCCCGGTGCCGGTAGCTTGCCGACAGCCACTCCGCGAAGGCGACCGCTCCGTGCTTGGTCACCGAGTAGGCGGGGCTGCCCAGCATGGTCAGCAGGCCCGCGGCCGACGCGGTCAGGACGTATCGCCCGCCGCCGGCGGCGATCCACCGCGGCACCAGCAGCCGGGCGGCGCGCACGTGCGCCATGACGTTCACGTCGTAGGACGCGAGCCAGTCGGCCTCCGCCGCGCCCAGCCCCCGGCCCTTGTCGACGCCGGCATTGCCGAACCAGACGTCGATCCCGCCCAGCAGCCACTCGGCCTCGTCGACGAGCCGGGCCGCACCTTCCTCCGTGGCGGCGTCGCCCGGCACCGGGAGTGCACCGGTCTCCTCGGCGACGGCGGCCACCGCCTTCGCGTCGAGGTCGTTGACCACGACTCTGGCGCCCTCGGCCGCCAGCCGCCCGGCGATCGCGCGGCCGATCCCGGAGCCGGCCCCGGTGACCACCGCTCGCAGGTTGTCCTTCATCGCCCAGTCCTCTCAGCGACTCGGTATCAGTGGTGGTCGCAGACCGGGTCGCGCCGCAGCATGCGGGTGGCCAGGTCGGCGTGCTGCCGCGCGATCGCCCGGCGGTCGCGGCGCCGTTCGGGGTCGAACCAGCGGACGAGGTCGATCGACAGGGAGAGCAGCGCCTCGGCGGCCTGCCTCGCGTTGAGGACCTCGAAGTGCCCGCGGGCGACCCCGTCCTCGATGGCCGCCACCATCAGCCGCTGGATCCGCCGGCGCAGGGCGGAGATCTGCTCGCGGTGCTCCTCGGTCATGGCGCGGAACTCGTACTGCACGACCCGGCCCAGCTTCGCGTGGTCCATGTGCCACAGGCTGAACGCGAAGACCATGCCCTGCACACGCGCCACCGGATCGGTGCTCGCCTCCGCGGCCTCGCGCAGGCAGGCCAGCGCGGTCTCGTGGCCTCGCACGCTGATCGCGAAGAGCAGGTCCTCCTTGGACTCGTGGTGGATGTAGACGGCGGCCGGGCTGCGGTTCGCCCGGGCCGCGATGTCACGGGTGCTCGTGCCCCCGAAGCCCAGCTCGGCGAACGCCTCGGTCGCCGCAGCCAGCAGATGACGCTGCGCGGAAGACAACGGCTGGGGCTCCCCCGTGGACAAGCGACCTCCTCGGTGCCAAGCTAAGCAATCGCATACCTATGCAATCGCTTACCTCGCGCGAAGTCAACCCAGGGAGCCGTCATGCCCATCACCGACCTGTTCCGGCTCGACCGGAAGGTCGCCATCGTCACCGGCGCATCCAGCGGCCTCGGCGTGGCCTTCGCGCAGGCCCTGGCCGAAGCCGGCGCCGACGTCGTCCTCGGCGCGCGCCGGGCCGACCGCCTGGCCGAAACGGCCCGGCTGGTGGAGCAGGCCGGGCGGCAGGCACTCGCCGTGGCGACCGACGTCAGCGACCCCGCCTCCTGCACCGCCCTCGTCGCGGCCGCCGTGGAGCGCTTCGGCCATGTCGACATCCTGATCAACAATGCCGGCATCGGCACCGCTGTCCCCGCGACCCGCGAGACCCCCGAGCAGTTCCGGCAGGTCATCGACGTCAACCTCAACGGCTGCTACTGGATGGCCCAGGCCTGCGGACGCGTGATGCTTCCCGGCTCCAGCATCGTCAACATCTCCTCGGTGCTCGGCCTGACCACCGCCGGCCTCCCCCAGGCCGCCTACGCCGCGTCCAAGGCCGGCCTGATCGGCCTCACGCGCGACCTCGCTCAGCAGTGGACCGGCCGCAAAGGCATCCGCGTGAACGCGCTCGCGCCCGGGTTCTTCACGTCCGAGATGACCGACCAGTACACGCCCGGCTACATGGAGTCCCAACGAGGACGCATTCCCGCCGGGCGCACGGGCGACCCGCGCGAGCTCGCGGCAACCGTCGTCTTCCTCGCTTCCGATGCCGCGGGCTACATCACCGGCCAGACGCTGCCCGTCGACGGCGGAATGACGATCACCTGAGTATCGCCGACGCCATTGAACCGCATTCGATGGTTCCGGCGGGTAGGGTCGGCGGGACAGATGGGCGGTGTGGCATGACGGAATGGGTTCCTGACGGGGTGGATGTCACCACGCCGAATGCGGCGCGCGCGTATGACTACGCGCTGGGCGGGTTCCACAACTTCGAAGTCGACCGGCAGTTCGTGGCGGAGGCGGAGCGGCACTGGCCGGGCGTCAAGGAGACGGCGCATGCCAACCGGGCGTATCTCGGCCGGGTCGTGCGGCGGCTCGTCGATGCCGGCGTGCGGCAATTCCTCGATCTGGGTTCGGGAATTCCGACGCTGGGCAACGTCCACGAGGTGGCCCAGCAGGCGGCACCGGAATCCAAGGTCGCCTATGTGGACATCGATCCGGTAGCGGTGGCGCACAGCCAGCGCATTCTGCGGGGCAATCCGCGGGCGGCGGCGGTGCGGGCGGACCTGCGGGCACCCGCGGCCATTGTCGGCCATCCGGACATTGCCGGTTTGCTGGACTTCGCCGAACCCGTCGCGGTGCTGATGATCGCCGTGCTGCACTTCGTCGAGGACGACGCGGATCCGCCACGGATCATCCGCGAGATCTCCGAGGTGCTGGTGTCCGGGAGCTTCCTGGCAATCGCGCACGCCGCGCTCGCGCCGGAGGCACGCGCGGCCCAGGCGGCGGTGACCCAGATGTACCGGCGGACGCCGACACCGTTCCGGCCCCGCCCGCCGGAACAGATCACCGGCTGGCTGGACGGCTGGGAGGTCCTGCCGCCGGGCGTCGTGCCGCTGAACGAGTGGCACCCGGACTCCGACGAGGACGACGGCCTGTCGATCACGGCCGTCGGCGTCGTGGCCCGCAAACGCCCCTGAGCCATACGGTTGCCGTGCGGGTGTCGCGACCGTGCTCGTCGAGCTCGGTCACGCCGCGGGGCGGCCGCGGAAGCCCAGCGATCGCGAGAGGCTTGCGGCGCTGTGGCGGACCAGCTCACCGAAGCGAATCAGATCGGCGTCGGACATCCGGGCCGCGGGGCCGCAGACGCTCATGGAGCCGATGACACGGAAGGGTCCGAAGACCGGCGCCGCCACCGAGGCGGCCCAGGGGTCGCGCTCGCCCCGGCTGGCCGCGTATCCGGTCTCGCCGGCCCGCTTGACCTCGGCGCGCAGCGATTCCGTGTCGGTGAGCGTAGCCGGGGTGAGCGCCACGAACTCGACCGAGCGGAGATACGCGTCGAGCTCATGCTGCGGCAGGCCGGCGAGGATACTGCGGCCGGACGCGCCGGCATACAGCGGGTAGCGGCGGCCGATCTCGACCGACATCCGCACGTCCTGGGGGCTGGCCACCTGCTCGATATAGACCCGCTCGTTGGCGATCATCAGGGTGAACGTCGCGGTCTCGCCGGTCAGCTGGGACAGCTCCTGCAGGTACGGCAGGGCGGAGGTGCGCACGTCGGGGACGCCCAGTGCGGCCATCGCCAGCGTCGCCGCCCGGCTGCCCAGGCGATAGCGCGACGAGTCGGCGTCCCGCTCGATCAGCCCGACCTCCAGCAGCGCGGCGAGGGTGCGGTGGACCGCGCTCTTCGGGATGTCGAGGTGGCGGGCGATCTCCGAGACGCCGAGCGTCGTGCCGATGCCTTCGCTGAACGCGACCAGGACGGCGCAGAGCCGCTGTGCCTGCGTGGCCGGCGGAGATGTCATGGACTGAAACGTAACACGCACGACACCTCAGCTCGACGCCCGTCCGGGGCGGAACGGCTGCTCCCACCACAGGTCGGCGATGTCCCGCCGGCGGGCGAACCAGCCGCCGCCCCGGGCGAGGACGTGGTCGATGAAGTCGCGCAGGGCGCTCGTGCGGGACGGTTGTCCGATCAGCCGCGGGTGTACCCCGATCGACATCATGCGCGGCGTCTCGCCGCCCTCCTCCCACAGATAGTCGAAGCCGCGCCGGCACTCCTCGAAGAAGTCGCCGGCCGACGTGAACTGGCCGTAGACGTGCCGGCTGTCGTTGAACGTCAGCGAGTAGGGCACGACCAGGAACGGCGTGCCGGCCACGTCGACGAAGTAGGGCAGGTCGTCGTTGTAGGCGTTCGAGTCGTACCGGAAGCCGCCCTCCTCGACCAGCAGCCGCCGGGTGTCGACGCTGGGCATCCACCGCGAGTACCAGCCGACGGGGCGCCGGCCGCAGGTCGTCTCGATCGAGCGGACGGCCCGCGCGATCGCGTCGCGCTGGGCGTCGACGCCGGCCAGCCACTCCTCGCTCCATCGCCAGCCGTGCGCGCAGACCTCGTGCTCGCCGCCGCGGATCGCCTCGCACACCGCGGGGTTGGCCTCCAGCGCCTCCGCGGCGGCGAAGAACGTGCAGGCAATGCCGTACTTGTCGAACAGCCGCAGCAGCCGGTGGACGCCGGCGCGGCTGCCGTACTCGTACACCGACTCGGTGGCCAGGTCGCGGTAGGGCCCGTCGACGCGGCGGGGCACCTCGCCGAGCCCCTCGTTGACGCCGTCGCGGTCGAACGACCGCTCGCTGCCCTCCTCGTAGTTGACGACGATGCTCACGGCCACCCGCGCGTCGCCCGGCCAGCGCACCACCGGCGGCCGCCGGCCGTATCCCACGAGGTCGCGCACCGGCCCGGTCACGGCGTGCCCTGCGGGACCGGGAGCGCGGCGACGACTTCCTCCGCGCTCATCACGTCGGCGAACTGCCGGTCGAGGTCGAACAGCGCGATGCGGTGCGAGACGTCGATGCGGTCGAACACGCAGTCCTCGACCACGATGGTGCGGAAGTTGTATGAGGCGCTGTCGATCGCGGTGGCCCGCACGCAGTTGCTCGTCGCGCCGCCGACCACGATCACGGTGTCGATGCCACGGTCGATCAGCAGACCGAGCAGCGGCGTACCGTGGAACCCGCTCGGCTTCTTCTTCACCATCACCACGTCGCCGGGTTCCGGGGCCACGGCCGGGTGGATCTCGGCGCCCTCGCTGCCCTCCAGCGCCCAGCCCTGGGTGCTGAGCAGGTCCCGTTTGCGCCCGTAGACGCCGATGTCGCTGCCGTCCGGCGCGACCGTCCACTGGGTGTAGAACACCGGCACGCCGGCCGACCTGGCGTGCTTGAGCAGCGTGCGCATGGCGGGGACGGCGGCCCCGGCCGAGGCGCAGGCCGAGGGATAGTCGTGGGGGGAGCCCTGCGGCGCGCCGACCATGTAGTTCTGCGCGTCGATGACCACCACCGCGGGCCGCGCTCCGATCCCCACCCGGCGGCCAAACGCGGAGCGCCGGATGGTCTGCCGGTCGGCGTCGGTGATCAGGTGGTCCCACGGCCGGGGCCGGGCCGCCGGGCGGGCGGCGAGCTCGGCGAGCACGCTGTCCGTGTCGGCCCCGACGGCGGTGCGGCCGGTGTGGCGGATGCGTCCGGGCGTCGCGCTGAGCTTGGCGATGAGGCCCTGCATGGTGACCGTGCCGAGGTCGTCGTCGGGCAGCTCGACGAGGCTTTCCCGGGCCCGCACGTGCGGGTCGGCGGCCAGCGACTCGGCGTCGTTGACGGGGGCGATGGGCGCCTCGGCGGCGGCGAAGGCGGCGAGCACGTCGGCCTGGCTGTGCCGGCCGATCCAGCCGGCCACGACGGCGTCGAGTTCGTCGGCGTTGGCCCGCCGGGCCGCCGGCGTGCTGAACCGCTCGTCGCGGGCCAGCTCGGGCCGGCCGACCGCGGCGAGGATACGGTTGGCGACCTGCTGCGTGCCGCCGGACAGGGCGACCCACCGGTCGTCGGCCGTGCGGTAGGCGTTGCGGGGCGAGGTGCGGCCGGAGCGGTTGCCCTGCCGCCGCTGCACGACTCCGGTCGCGGCGAACTCGGTCACCTGCGGGCCGAGGATCGACAGCAGCGGCTCGTACAGGCTCAGGTCGACGACCTGACCGCGCCCGCCGCGGGCGGCGTCGCGCCAGTAGAGCGCGACCATGGTGGCGAACGCGCCGGTGACCGCGGCGATCCCGTCGGCCAGCCCGAACGGCGGCAGCGTCGGCGGCCCGTCCGGCTCGCCGGTGATCGCCGCGAAGCCGGCGAAGGCCTCGGCCAGGGTCCCGAACCCGGGGCGGTCGCGGTAGGGCCCGGTCTGCCCGAAGCCGGTGACCCGCACCATGACGAGGCCGGGGTTGTGCACGGCGAGCTGCTCGTAGCCCATCCCCCACCGCTCCAGCCGGCCCGGCCGGAAGTTCTCGATCACCACGTCCGCCCACTCGGCGGCCAGCCGGCGGGCCGCCTGGCGCTCGGCCTCGTCGTGCAGGTCGAGGCGGATCAGCCGCTTGTTGCGGGAGATGGTCTTCCACCACAGCGGCACGTCGCCCTTGCTCAGGCCCCAGCGGCGGGAGTCGTCGCCGCGCGGGTGCTCGACCTTGATCACGTCGGCGCCGAAGTCGCCGAGCAGCGTCGCTATGTACGGCCCGGCGTAGAGGGAGGAGAGGTCGAGGACCCGAACGCCGGTGAGCGCGCCGCCGCTCATCGCGGCGCGTCCGAGCCGTGCAGGGCCGATCCGCGGCGCAGGAGCTGTTCGGCCCGGCGTACCACCGGGACGTCGACCAGTTCGCCGTCGACGCTGGCGTTGCCCAGGCCGAGCCGCTCGGCCTCCTCGGCGGCGGCGACGATCCGCCGCGCCTTGTCCAGCTCGGCCTCGCCGGGAACGAACACCGCGCGGATCACCGGAATCTGGTCCGGATGGATCGCATGTTTGCCGGCGAAGCCCATGGCCCGGGCGTAGCTCGCCTCGGCGCGGAGTCCGTCGAGGTCGCGGAACGCGGGATAGACCCCGTCGTGCGGCGGTGGCAGGCCGAGCCGGCGGCTGTGCAGGACCAGGTCGGCCTTGGCCGCGAGCAGGGTATGTCCCTGTACTCCGCCCGGCGGCGGAAACGCGATCCCGAGCTCGAGGGAGAAGTCGCCGGCGCCGAAGCTGAGCCCGTGCACGCGGCGCGGCACCGCCGTGGCGCCGCATACGCTCTGCCACCCGGCGACGGTCTCGATCAGGCCCAGCAGCGCCACGGCGTCCGGCGCGAGCCCGCGCGAGCGTTCCAGCGCGGCGAGCTCGACCGCCACCGTCTCCAGCGACTCGACCGTGGCCTTGGGGACGATGAGCCCGTCCACCTCGGGCCGGGCGCAGGCCGCGACGTCGGCGGCGAAGCCGTCGGTCCCGGGAGCGTTGACCCGCACCCAGAGCTGTTCCCGCCGGCCCGGGTCGGGGGCGTCGCGAAGCTCGTCGAGCAGCCGGCCGAGCGCGGTGCGGGCCTGGCCCTTCGCATCGGCGGCGACGGCGTCCTCGAGGTCGACGATCACCGTGGTCGAGGCGAGCAGCTCGCCGACCTTGGCCAGCTTGCGGGCGTCGCCCGCGGGCACGTAGAGCATGGCGTCCAGGTCGTGCACCGTCAGCCGCCGAGCAGTTCTTTGATCTGGGGCCGGTTCGCGTAGGGGCTCTGGTCGCCGTAGTCGTGCACGATGTACGGCGAGCTCTTCTGGTGGGTGAAGCGCAGCGTGAAGAACCACGAGCCGACCATCTCGCGCGGCTGGAACTGCAGGACCTCGTCGTTCTCGGCGTCGTAGAACTGGGCCCAGCCGTCGCCGTGCCACACCGGGCCCATCTCGACGTCGTCGCCGTAGTGGGCGACGAGATCGTTGGCCAGCGGCCGGCCCTTCACCGAGTCCCAGATGTAGCGATGGCCCAGGAAGTGCGGGCAGGAGCCCTGGACCCACTTGAACGGGGTGTCCTCGGGCCTGATGACCTCCTTGAGGTCGCCGTAGATGCGGTGGACCAGGCCCATGTTCTCGACGCTGGCGCAGATGCGGGCCCCGGCGTGGGCCCCGCTGTACGTCGGGTGGAACGAGTGGAAGCTGGTCATCTGCACCTTGGCCCACTTGTGCGGCATGCCGACCAGGCGGCCGGTGTAGCCCAGCCAGTCGCGGTTGCCCCACGAGAACGGCACGAAGTAGAACTCCTTGCCCTCATACGAGCACGGGATCCAGAAGAACGACTCAGTCTGGTTGAGCCGCTCGAAGCTGATGAACTCGGTCGCGTTGCGGCTGGTGTAGCCCCAGCGCTGGACCGCCTTGATGTACATCAGGCCGGAGCCGTCGAGCTCCAGCGGCTCCGGCACGTAGGCGCGCACGGCCTCGGGGTCCGCGCGGAAGCCGACGATGAGCACGTCGTCGGAGAGCACGAGATCCGGCTCGGTGTTGAGGTCCATCAGGCTGGCCCGGCCGGTCGGCGACTGCGGCCACATCACCCCGACCTTGTTGCCGTGCATGGCTTTCGGGTTTCTCGTCTGGGTCACGTCAGGTCCTTCCGGGGGGGTACGCCGCCACTTGATCGCCCTGCCAGACTGACGCCAACCATTCCGCTCTGTCAAACGTTTCGGCTCCGTGTTTCAGCTAACGGAACGTTTTTCGTTGACTGCCCCAACCGCCACGGCTATGGTTCCGACCATGTCCATGGCTCGCGAGCAAGCTAAAAATCGTTGACGATCGATGCAATGGCCCTGCTGTCCGCGCCCTTGCAGGCGGGCCGGCTGGTGCTGCGCAACCGCGTGGTCGTGCCCGCGCACACCACGAACTTCGCCCGGGACAACCTCGCGACCGACCGGCACGTCGCTTACCACGCGGAGCGCGCCCGCGGCGGCGCCGGCCTGATCATCACCGAGGCGATCCGGGTCCACCCGACGAGCGCCGGGCGGGCGAGCACGCTCGGCGCCTTCGACGACGGCTGCGTGGCGCCGCTGCGCGCGGTGACCCGCGCGGTCCGCGGGCACGGCGCGGCCGTCGTCGCGCAGCTGGTCCACGCCGGCCGGCAGGCGCCGGGCGACGGCGCCCGGGTCGCCGCCTGGGCTCCGTCGGCCATCGCCTGGACCCCGGGCGCCCACATCCCCCACGCGATGAGCGCCGCGGACATCGCCACCGTCGTGGAGTCGTTCGCCGACGCGGCGCGGCGGATGCGCGCGGCGGGCTTCGACGGGATCGAGATCCACGCCGGCCACGGCCACCTCATCCACCAGTTCCTGTCGCCGGTCAGCAACACCCGCGACGACGACTACGGCGGCGACCCGCAGCGGCGCCTGCGCCTGCTCCGCGAGGTCCTCGCCGCGGTGCGCGAGGCGGCCGACGGGCTGCCGATCGGGCTGCGCATCAGCGCCGACGAGTTCCTGCCCGGCGGGCTCACCCCGCCGGACATGGTCGCGGTCGTGGCCCAGGTGCGCCGCGAGACCCCGCTGAGCTTCCTCAACGTGAGCCACTCCGCCTACCACGGCAGCTTCAGCCTGGCCACGCAGATCGCCGACATGACCTTCGGCCACGCGCCGTTCCGGCGGTTCCCCGCGCTGTTCCGGCGGGCCCTGCCCGGGCTGCCGGTGATTGCGGTGTGCCGCCTCGACAGCCTGCCGGAGGCCGCGGCGCTGCTCGCCGACGGCAGCGCGGACCTGGTCGGCCTCGCCCGGGCGCACATCGCCGACCCGCACCTGTTCGGCAAGGCACGGGCCGGCCGGCAGCACACCGTGCGCTCCTGCATCGCCTGCAACCAGGGCTGCCTCGGTCGCATCGAGGCCGGCCTCGACATGGCGTGCGTCGTCAATCCCCGGGCCGGCCGCGAGGGCATCCCGCGGCCCCGGCGCGGGCCAGGGCGCCGGGTCCTGGTCGTCGGCGGCGGGCCCGCCGGTCTGTCGGCGGCGATCGAGGCCGCCCGGCGGGGCCACACGGTGACGCTGGTGGAGGCCCGGCCCGAGCTCGGCGGCCAGGTCCGGATGCTGTCGTACCTGGACACCCGGCGCCGCTTCGCGCTGCTCGCCGACGAGCTGGAGCGCGACGCACGGGCGGCCGGGGTGCGGATCCGGCTCGGCAGCACCGCGACCGCCGACGAGGTCGTGGCCGCGCAACCCGACGCCGTCGTCATCGCGACGGGCTCACGGCCGGCGCGACGGCCGCTGGTCGCCGGCCCGCCGGTGCTCGACCTGTGGCAGGCGATCGGACAGCTGCGCGAACCGGACGCCGGGGACGGCCGGGTGGTGGCGATCTTCGACGACCACGGCGACTGGGCCGGCGCGAGCGTGGCCGAGCACTACGCCGGGCGGGGCTGGAACGTGCACCTGGTGAGCCCGGCGGGCACGTTCGCGGGGCGGATCACCACGTACTCCCGGCTGGCCGTGGTGCACCGCTTCGGCGAGTTCGGGATCCGGGTGCACCCGCTGCGCCGCCTGGCCCCGGAGGCGGCGCCGGCCCGCGGTGGGTGGCGGGCGGGGCTGGTCGACGTGCTCACCGGCGACGTGGAGCACCTCGACGCCGTGCACACCGTGGTCGACGCCGGCGCCGGGCACGCCGTGGACGCCCTCGCCCGCGAGCTGGAACGGCGGCTGGGTGCCGGCCGGGTGCACCTGGCCGGCGACGCGAACGCGCCGCGGTCGGTGCTCGAGGCGGTCTTCGAGGGACACACCTGCGCCGAGTCGCTGGACGAACCGCCGGCGGCGGCCGATACATCCCGACAGGAGAGATGATGATCGATATCGAGCAACGACTCACGCTCGACGAGCGCTCCGCGGTGGACTTCGTGCTGCACCTGCGCAAGCGCTGGGCCGGCACGGTCTACCCGGCGCTGGTGGAGGAGTTCGGCGACCCGGCCGGCGACATGGCCGGGACGACACAGCGCCTGCACGAGCTGAGGCTCTATCCCTGGTTCAGCCATCTGGAGCGCACCCAGCAGAAGATGCTGTGGCGTACCGCCGGCGACGCGGTGCTGGCCCGGGGCGAGGAGCTCACCGGCGAGCTGTCCGCGGTGCCCGGAAGCGCCCGCGGCACGCTGGAGCTCAGCCCGGGCTTCGAGCTGCCGGACTGGTACACCGCCTACGACATCCACATCCAGCCCGGCAGCTACTTCTCCGACGACCTCTCCGCCTACGTCTACGAGCTCGGCGCCCGGATCGTGATGCTGCGCGACAACGACGGCTACAAGTTCCACCGCCTCTTCGTGACCACCGCACTGCCCGACCGCCCCGGCGCGACCCGGGTGCTCGACATGGGCTGCGGATTCGGCAAGAGCACCCGGCCGCTGGCCGGCCGGTACCCGGCCGCGGAGGTGATCGGCGTCGACCTGTCGGCCCCGGGCCTGCGCCTGGCGCACGCCGAGGCCGAGGCCGAGGGCCTCGCGATCCACTACCGCCAGCGCAACGCCACCGACACGGGCATCGAGTCCGGCACCTGCGACGTGGTGACCGGCACGATGGTGCTGCACGAGATGCCCGCCGCCGTCATCGAGGCGACCATCGCCGAGGCGGCCCGCCTGCTCAAGCCCGGCGGCGCCATCGGCTTCCTGGAGTTCGCGATGACCGGCGACCCGCTGCGCGACGCCACCGTCATGGAGCACGCCGAGCGCAACAACGAGCCGTACTTCCACGACCTGTTCGGCACCGACGTCGTGCGGGCCTGCCGCGACAACGGCCTGGTCGGCGCGGCCTGGCTGCCCTTCGACGAGCGCAACGCGGGCGTCGCCGCCCAGGGCTGGGGCGACCGGCCGGAGTGGCACTTCCCGTGGGCCGTGCTCACGGCGACCAAACCCGCCGGCGACGACGAACCGGGAGACCAGCGGTGACCGCCGAATTCGCCTACTTCACCGACCCGCACGTCGGCAAGCTGCTCGACCTGGTGCTCCAGCTGGCGACCGAGCTGCACGTGACCGACCGGCGGCTGCGCACCCTGGAGACCGTCCTCACCCGCCAGGGGGTGCTGGCGCCCGCGGCGATCGACACGTTCGAGCCCGACGACCGGGAGCGGGAGGCGCTGGAGACCGGCCGCGACCGCTACCTGGACCGGCTGGCCCGGATCATCGCCGAGGCCGGCCCGGCCGAGCACCCGATGCGCGGCCAGTGGGAGCAGCGGTTACAGGACAAGCGGGCCGCATGACCGCGCCGGTCGACACCCAGGCGGTACTCGACGCGGTCGACCGCCACCTCGACGAGTTCGTGGCCCGGCTGCAGGCGCTGTGCCGGCTGCGCAGCCGCCGCCAGGACCCCGAAGGCATGCTCGCGGCGGTCCACCGCATCGCCGACGAGCTGCGCCACTGGGGCGGCACCGCGGACATCGTCGAATGGCCGGACTCCTACCCGTACGTGCTGGGCGAGATCGGCGGCGGCAGCCGGCGGCTGCTGCACTTCCTGCACTACGACGTCGAGATCGAACCCACCGGCGACGACAGCGCCTGGACCAGCCCGCCCTACGCGGCGCAGATCCGCGACGGGCGGCTCTACGCACGCGGCGTCGCCGACGACAAGGGCGCGCTGATGTCTCGCATCCACGCCGCCGCGGCGTGGCGGGCGGCCGGGCTCACCCCGCCGGTGACCAGTATCTTCCTGATCGAGGGCAAGCGGCGGCTGGACAGCCCCGGGCTGCCGTCCTTCGCCCGCCACCACGCCGGCCGGCTGGCCAGCGACGGCACGCTGTGGGAGAACTCCTGGTGCGACAGCCAGGGCCGGCCCCTGCTGAAGCTCGGCGAGAAAGGGCTGCTGTATCTCACCCTCTCGGTGCGCACCCTGCGCCGCGAACTGACCAGCCAGAACGCCGCGCTGCTGCCGTCGGCCTCGACCCGGCTGGTGGCGGCGCTGGCGAGCCTGCACGCCCCCGACGGCCGGGTGCGGGTGCCCGGCTTCTACGAGTCCGCCCGGCCGGCCTCGCCCGCCGAACGGGAGCTGCTGAGCCGGATCGAATTCGACGGCGAGTTCCTGCGCCGCCGCTCCGGGGTGACGGCCTTCGCCGGCGAGCTCGACGACCGCGAGGCCGCGGTGGCCGTGCGGACCGTCCCCACGCTGACCATCGGCGGCATCGAGGCGGGCGACAACCGGCCGGACGTCACGCTGGGCCTGCCGGCCGTCGCGACCGCGAAGGTCGAGGCCCGGCTGGTCGCCGGGCAACGGCCCGATCACGTCCTGCGGGCGATCGAGGACCACCTGCGCGCCGAGGGGTTCCCCGACGTGGAGGTGGCGGTGGTGGCGAGCAACGCGCCGTACCACACCGACCACCGCGACCCGTTCGTCGCGCTGGTCGCCGACGCCGCACGGCGCGCCTACGGCCGCGACCCGGTGATCGAGCCGTTCACCACCTGGGTGGGCAATCAGGCCGCCCTGGGCGACCGGCCCATCGTCGGCATCGGCGTCTCCCGGGCGGACTCCGGCTTCGACGGGCCGGACGAGCACGTGCGCATCGACGACTACCGGCTCGGCATCCGCCACGTCGTGGAGATCATGGCGGCGATGGCCGACGCCGGGGCCGGCCGCACCGACCAGCAAGGAGCACAGTCATGACCGAAGCAGACCTGGACCTGCTGATCCGCGCCGTCGACGTGGTCACGACCGGCGAGGACGCGCCGCAGCGGGCGGACATCGGCATCCGCGACGGGAAGTTCGCCGAGATCGCCCCCGGCATCGATCCCGCCCGGGCGCGCCGGATCGTCGCCGGCGCGGGGCGGCTGGCGTTTCCCGGCGTCATCGACGCGCACCAGCACTGGGGCATCTACAACCCGCTGCCCGAGGACGCGGCGAGCGAGAGCCGCGCCAGTGCGCTGGGCGGCGTCACCACCGCGCTGAACTACATGCGCACCGGGCAGTACTACCTCAACCGCGGCGGGGCCTACGAGGAGTTCTTCCCCGAGGTGCTCGACCAGGTGCGGGGCCGCTCGATGATCGACTACGGCTTCCACCTGGCGCCCATGACGGCCGGGCACATCGACGAGATCCCGCTGCTCATCGACCGGTTCGGGGTCAGCTCCTTCAAGATCTTCATGTTCTACGGCAGCCACGGGCTGCACGGCCGGTCGGCCGACCAGAGCGGCTTCCTGATGATCCCGCCCGACCAGTCCTACGACTACGCCCACTTCGAGTTCATCATGCGCGGCGTGCAGGCGGCCCGGGAGCAGCGACCCGAGCGGGCCGAGGCCATCTCACTGTCGCTGCACTGCGAGACGCCCGAGATCATGCGCGCCTACACCAAGCTGGTCGAGGCGGATCCGGGCCAGACCGGGCTGGCCGCCTACCACGCGTCCCGCCCGCCGCACTCCGAGGGGCTCGCGGTGACGATCGCGTCCTTCCTCGCCGACGAGACGAATTTGGCGACGATCAACCTGCTGCACCTGTCCTCCCGCAAGGCGCTCGGCGCGGCCATGCGCATGGCCGCGGCGTTCCCGCACATCGACTTCCGGCGGGAGGTCACGATCGGGCACCTGCTGGCCGACGTGGAGTCCGCCCGCGACAACGGCGGGAAGGTCAACCCGCCGCTGCGGCCCCGCGCCGACGTCGAGGGCCTGTGGGAGCACCTGCTCGCCGGCGACGTCGACTGGGTCGTCAGCGACCACGCCTGCTGCCGCAGCGAACAGAAGTTCGGCGGCGCGCCGGACGACGTCTTCGCCGCCCGGTCGGGCTTCGGCGGCGCGGAGTACCTGCTGACCGGCCTGCTGACCGAGGGCGTCAAGCGGGGGCTGAGCCCGGGGCGCATCGCCCGGCTCACGGCGGGCAACCCGGCGCGGCGGTTCGGTCTTTCGTCCAAGGGCGACATCGCGGCCGGGCTCGACGCCGACCTCTGCCTGGTCGACCCGGCGTCGACGTGGACCGTGCACGCGGCCGACTCGCCCTCGACCCAGGAGTACACCCCGTTCGAGGGCATGGAGATGACCGCCCGGATCACCGACACCTTCGTGCGCGGCGTGCCCGTGGTCACCGCGGGCGTCGCGGCCACCGGCCCGGCCACCGGCGAGTACCTGTTCCGCCCCCAGCCGCAGGCGCGGCCCGCATGAGCGGGGAAGCGGCGGGCGGCGGCGGACGGATCGATCCGGTCTATACCGCCCGCGTCACCGCGACCGGCGGCCGCGGTGGCCGGGTCAGCTCCGGCGACGGCGTGCTCGACCTCGCCCTGACCCGGCCGCCGGGGCTCGGCGGCACCGCCGGCGACGCCCCGGGCACCAACCCGGAGCAGCTGTTCGCGGCCGGCTATGCGGCCTGCTTCCACTCCGCGCTGACCGTCGTGGCCCGCGCCGCGCGGACCGCCGTCACCGGCTCCTCGGTGACGGCGGAGGTGTCGATCGGGCACCACCCCGGCGGCGGGTACGCACTGGCCGCCACGCTGGTCGTGCGGCTGCCCGGGCTGGCCGCCGGCGCCGCCGACGACCTGGTACGCCGCGCCCACGAGATGTGCCCCTACTCGCGGGCCACCCGCGGCAACATCGAGGTGCGGCTGTTCCTCGGCGAGCGGGAGCTCACCGCGGCGTGACGCGGGCCCGGCTGAGCCCGGCCATCAGGGCGGGGATCGTGCGCTCGTCCTCCCCCAGCCGCGCGACCGTGGCGATCACCGCGTCGCGCGCCTCGGCGCCCAGCCGGTCCCCCACGTTGTCGCGGAACTTCCGGGCGAGCTCGGCCGGGCTCAGCGGCCGGCCGGGCCCGCCCCGGGTCAGCGTCACCCGCTCGGTGTACTCGCGGCCGTCCGCGGTGCGGGCCCGGATCGCGGCCGGGAACTGGTTCGGGAAGATCCGGGTGAGCTCGGGGTCCTCGCGCACCGTCACCTTCGCCATGATGGCCCGCCGGCGCGGGTCGCCCGCCTGCTCGTCGGTGAAGTCGGCCCGCCCGGCGCCGAGCCCGGCGCCGCCGAGCAGTCCGACCGTCACCGCGTACGGGCCGCTGAACTGGGCCTGGTAGCCCGTCACCGGCGCGCGTTTGGCCTCCGGCGGCTCGCCGATCGTGCGGATGACCGGCCCCGGCGCGAGCACGGTGATCTCGGTGAGGTCGTCGGGGCGCACGCCGGCGGCGCGCAGCGCCGCGGCCGCGTCGATCACCGCGTGGAGGAAGTGGTTGGCCGGATACGGCTTCACGAACAGGTCGCGGGTGTGCCAGGAACGGCCCAGCCCGTCGAGCACCGCCTCCGGGCGGGCGTCGTCGCGCAGGAACGCCTGCAGGAGGCCGAAGCGCCCCTCGATGACCGTGGGCGGGCCGGTGATGCCGGCCCGGCTGAGCTCGGCGGCCTGGATCGCGGCCTGGGCGGCCCAGCCGCAGTGGATGCGCTTGACGGTGCCGCCGGCCCGGTTGGCCTCGATGACCCCGGAGGCCATCGAGGACGCGAGCCCGATCGCCGAGGCGACGCCCGCCTCGTCGAGGCCCGCCAGCATCGCGGCGGCCACCGCGCCGCCCACGGTCCCGCAGATGGAGGTCGCGTGCTGTCCGTAGCGGAAGTAGACCGAGTTGCCGGTGTGCGGGTCGTAGCCGGCCATGCCGAGCCGGATGCACACCTCGAGGCCGGCGGTGAGGGCGGCCACCGCCCGGGCGTCGGTGGCACCGTAGCGCTGCGCCGCGGCGAGCACGGCCGGCACCACCGAGGCGCTCGGGTGCAGCACGGAGGGCAGGTGCGTGTCGTCGTAGTCCAGCGAGTGCGCCAGCACGCCGTTGGCGAACGCCGCGGCGGCGGCCGGCACGCCAGGGCCGAGCCCGATCGCGTGGGCGTGCGCCGGCCCGCCGCTGTCGCGCACGTAGTCGAGCACCGACCGGCTGGTGTCCAGGTCGAGGGCGGCGACGCTGACCCCGATGGTGTCCAGCACGCGGTCGCGCACGTTGCCGACCAGGTCCGCGGGCAGGTCCGCGGCGCCGAGCCCGTGCGCGAACGCGGCCAGGACGTGGGCGATCGGCTCAGTCACGCGCGGTCACCGCCAGCGGCCGGGCCGGCGAGCCGGTCGCGCCGACGATGGGCAGCGGCGCCAGCACGAAGGTGAACTCGTGCACCCCGCGGGCGGCGAGCTCCTCGAGGACCATCGCCTCGATGAGGTAGATGCCGTGCTCGACCAGGAGGATCCGGTGCGCCGGCAGGAGGCTGTGCCCCGCGCCGGGGGCCAGGCGCTCGAACGCGATGGTGTCCGCGCCGGCCGCGTGCACCCGCTGGGCGGCGAGCCAGCGCGCGCCGGCGGCGCCGACACCGGGCACGCCGTCGGCGGCGCCGACGAACGCCTCGGGGTGCTCGAACAGCTGCGCCCAGCCGCTGCGGATCAGCACCACGTCGCCGGGCAGCAGCCGCGTGCGCTGCGCGGCGGCGGCCGCCCGCAGGTCGTCGGGCGTGATCTCGTACCCCGGATCGCAGCGCGGCAGGCCGAGCGCGCCCGGAATGTCGAGGAGCACGCCGCGGCGGAACATCGGCTGGATGGTCTCGGCGCCGTGGGTGGCGAACCGGCCGGAGCGCATCGCCTCGGCGACCGCGACGCCGCCGTGCAGGCGGCCGTCGTGCGAGACGTGCGCGAGCGCGTCGATGTGCGTGCCGACGTGCGTGCCGGTGAGCAACAGGTCGCCCGCGGCCGATCCCCCGTCGGCCCGCACCATGTCGCCGTGGCGGCGCACCACGTGGTGCGTGAACGCCGGATGGTTCGGTGACTGCGGCATGCCGACAAACAGCGGGTGCCCGAGATCGAACACCCGCACCCCTGCGCCGAGCGCGGCCAGCAGGCGGTCGGAGCGCTCGCCGGCGAGCGCCGGCGACGTCCGCGGGGACGGGGCTTGCATGGTCGGCTGGGCCCCGCCGGGCGTCGGATGGTCTATCACTGTGTCTCCGTTGTTCCGTTGGATAGAACGAGTTGTGCTGGATGTTCTAGGGACCATACCGGACGTGTCCATCCGGCCGGAAGCCTGCGGGCCGCGGTGACGATCACGTTTCCAAGCGATTTCGAGCCCCGATCGGCGCGCATCGCCCACCTCCGGGCTCTTGACACCGGAATCCGGCAGCCCAACAATCGCCAGAACACGAGGGTGCTGCTGTTCTACTACACGGAACGACGGACAGATTCGAGGGCAGTCATATGGATGGATTCGGCCCGATCCGCGAAGCCGGCCACTACCGCTTAACCCGCCGCGGCCTGCTCAAGGGCGGCGCCGGCGGCCTGGCGCTCGGCGCGCTGACGCTCGCCGGGTGCTCCGGCAAGGACGCCGCACCCGCCTCCGGCGGCGTGGCCACTGTGGACATGGCTCTGGAGCCGTCCACGCTCAACGGGCTCACGATCAACAACCAGTACATCTGCTGGATCAACCGCCACGTGCAGGAGCGCCTCTACGACCTGGACCCCTCCTCGACGGCGCTGATCCCGCGCCTCGCCGACGGACAGCCGAAGGTCATCGACGACCTCACCACCGAGGTGAAGATCCGCCCCGGGATCAAGTTCCACAACGGCGACGAGCTGACCGCCGAGGACGTGGCGGCGACCATCAACGCCGGCAACGTGAAGGGCAAGGTGTGGGTCTTCCACCTGGCCCCGCTGGTCAAGGCCGAGGCGGTCGACGCGACCACCGTGCGCTTCACCTTCAAGAACAAGTGGGCGCTGCTGCCCTCGAAGCTCGCGCTCATCCCGATCATCCACCGCAAGTACCTCGACCGCGACGACGCGATGATGGGGACTGGCCCCTACAAGCTCCAGTCGCACCAGCCCGGCGTGGACGTCAAGCTGACCGCCAACACCGACTACCGCGACGGGGCGCCGAAGATCTCCGGCATCGTCTACCGGTTCGTGCCGGAGTCCGGCGCCCGCCTGGTCAACCTGGTCCAGGGCAGCTCCACCGTCTACCCCGCGGTCACCACCATCGACGCACCGCGCATCTCCTCGGACGGCAACCTGGTGCTCGCCGAAGCGGCGGCGCCGGTGCTCATCACCATGCGCCCCAACTGCGCCCACCCGGCCCTGCGCGACGAGCGGGTCCGCCAGGCACTGGCGTTCGCCATCAACCGCAAGCGGATGCGCGACGTGGTGTTCGGCGGGCGGGCCGAGATCGGGCAGGGTCCGATCGGCCCCGGGCACGAGGGCTGGGAGTACATCACCAAGGTCTACGGCGAGAACCCCGACCTGGACCGGGCCCGGTCGCTGCTCGCCGCGGCCGGCTACCAGGGCAAGCAGATCAACTTCACCTGGGTGGCGCAGGACGACAGCGTGCTGCGCGACGTCGGCGCGGTGCTCAAGGCCGACTGGGCGGAGGTCGGCCTCGTCGCCGAGCTGCAGTTCCTCCAGCAGGGCGACTGGCTGACCTCCACCGCCAAGGGCGGCCCGTGGGGCTTCAAGATCGCCTTCGAGATGGCCGGCACCGGGCAGGGGCGCAGCATCGACGGCAGCGTCGGCTCGCTGATGGCCGACAGCACGTCGAACTCGACGTCGTTCATCGACGAGGAGTCCACGGCCATCGCCAAGCAGGCGGAGGTCACCGCGGACGCCACCGAGCGGATCAAGCTCTACGCCAAGTGGAGCGACATGCTCGCCACCAAGGCCGCCTACATCCCGCCGGTCTACCCGTCGTTCCTGATCGGCCACCGCAAGGAGCTGACCGGGCTGGACCCGGCGGCGTACCGCATCAACGCCTTCGACCTGTCGAAGGCCAGCCTCCGCTAGCCGAACGCCGCGGCGCCGGCCACCGGCGCGCCCGGAAAGGGGATCATGTGGGTCGCATCATCGGCATCGACGTCGGGGGGACGTTCACCGACGCCGTGCTGGTCGACGACGAGCACGGCACGACCGTGGCGAAGGTGCCGTCCACGCCGGACGACCCGGCGCGGGCCATCGAGGCGGCCGTGCGGCAGATCCGCACCGAGGGGGACGCACGGACGCTGCTCGTCCACAGCACGACGATCGCCACCAACGCGATCATCTCCCGAACGGGCGCCCGGTGCGGCATCATCACCACGCAAGGGTTCCGCGATGTGCTGGAGCTGGGCCGCCGGGACCGGCCGCGGATCTACGGCTTCGATGGCGCGCACCGGCCCATCGTCGCGCGGCGCGACCGGCTCACCGTGCGCGAGCGGCTGAACCACGACGGCAGCGTGCTCGTGCCGCTCGACCCCGACGAGGTCCGCGCCGCCGGCCGCGAGCTGCTGGCCGCCGGCGTGGCCGCGGTCGTCGTGTGCTTCCTGCACTCCGACGTCAACCCCGGGCACGAGCGGCTGGCCGTCGCCGCGCTGCGGGAGTTCTGGCCCGAGCCGCGCTACGTCACGGGCTCGGCCGACGTCTACGCCGAGGCGGGCGAGTTCGTGCGGTTCGCGACCGCCGCCGCCAACGGATATCTCCAGCCGGTGGTCGGCGACTACCTCGGCCGGCTCACCGACCGGCTCGCCGCGGCGGGCCACGAGGGGTCCGTCCTGGTCATGCAGTCCAGCGGCGGCGTCGCCTCGATCGAGCAGACCCGGGCGCTGGCCATCGGCACCGCCCGGTCGGGGCCGGTGGCGGGGGTGGTCGCGGCGGCGGCGATCGCCCGGCGCGCGGGCCTGGCCAACCTGGTCACCTGCGACGTCGGTGGCACCAGCACCGACGTGTCGGTGATCGTCGACGGCGAGGCGCGCTACGTCAACGACGCCCGGCTGGACTTCCGGCTGCCGCTGGTCACGTCCACATTGGACGTCGTCGCCGTCGGCGCGGGCGGGGGGAGCATCGCCCGCGTCGACGAGCTCGGGGTCCTGACGGTGGGACCGGAATCGGCCGGCGCCGACCCGGGCCCGGCCTGCTACGGGCACGGCGGCACGGCCCCGACGGTCACCGACGCGGCGCTGCTGCTCGGCCGCATCGACCCGGCCGCGCCGTTCGGCACCGGCCGGCAGACGCGCCTGGACGCCGGTCGCGCGGCCACGGCCGTGCGGCCGGTGGCACAGGAACTCGGCCTGTCCGTCCAGGAGGCGGCCCGGGCGATCATGACCGTGGCGACCGCGACCATGGCGAACGCGATCCGGTCGGTGCTCACCGCCCGCGGCCACGATCCGCGCGAGTTCGCGCTCGTCGCCTTCGGCGGGGGCGGCGGGCTGCACGCGTGCGCGCTGCTGCGGGAAACCGGCATGCGCACCGCGCTGGTGCCCCGCCGCCCCGGGCTGGTCAGCGCCCTGGGCTGTGTCGTGGCCGATCTGCGATACGAGACGAGCCAGTCGTGGCCGGCGGTCGTGGCCGAGCTGGGCTCCGCCGCCCGGCTGGCGGACCTGCGGCGCACGCTCGCCGAGCAGGAGGCGGCCCTGCGGGCGCGGCTCGCCGGCGCGGGGCTGCCCACGGTCGACGCCGAGATCGTCGTCGAAGCGGACCTGCGCTACCGCGGGCAGTCCCACCACCTGCGCGTGACGCTCGACCGGCCGGTCGACATGGCCGGGGTACAGCGGCGGTTCGAGGCGGCCTACACGCACCGCTACGGGCGCACGCTGGCCGGCGGGACGGCCGAGATCGTCACCGTGCGCTCCACGCTGATCGCCCGGCACGGCATCGGCGCCCGCACCGGCCGCCCGCCGGGCCCGCACCGGAGCGCGACCGGTACCGGTGCGGACGCGAGGGCCGGTGCGCCGGCACCCCGCCACCGCGACGACATCGGCGCCGGCGACGTGCTCATCGGACCGCTCACCGTGGTGAGCGACGACGCCGCGGTCTTCATCGAGGAGGGGTACCTGGCCGAGGTCGACGCGCAGGAGAACCTCGTCGTCCGGGCCGCCGGCGCGGAGCCGCGGCCGTGACCGAGATCGACCCCACCACCCTCGCGGTGCTGCGCGCGGCGTTGCAGCAGGTCGCCACCGAGATGGACACGACGCTGGTCCGCTCGGCCTTCTCCCCCGTCATCTCGGAGATGGACGACCGGGCCTCCGGTCTCTACGACGCGGCCGACGGCGCCACCATCGCCCAGGGGCCCGAAAGCATGCCGATCTTCGTGGCGGGCATGCAGTACGCCGTCGGGCACACGATCCGGCTGCTGCGCGAGCGGGGCGAGCCGGCCGGCCTGCGCGACGGCGACGTCTACATCTTCAACGATCCGTACGCGGGCGGCACCCACGCGCCGGACGTCAAGCTGCTCGCCCCCTACCACGCCGACGGCGAGCTGTTCTGCTGGCTGGCCACCAGCGGCCACTGGCTGGACGTCGGCGGCAGCATGCCCGGCTCCGTGGTGGCCGACGCGACCGAATGCTACGCGGAGGGGCTGCGCATCCCGCCGGTGCTGCTCTACCGCGCCGGGCAGGAGCGCCCGGACGTCGCCGCGCTCATCTTCGCCAACATCCGCTCGCCCCAGAACCAGGCGGCCGACCTGGAGGCGATGCTCAACGCGCTGCGCGTCGGCCGGCGCCGCATGGACGAGCTGCTGGCCCGCTACGGCGCCGCCACCGTGCGCGCCGCGATCGCGCAGCTGCGCTCCCGGGCGGCGGGCCGCATGCGCGAGATCATCGCGGGGCTGCCCGACGGGGAGTACACCTTCTGCGACCATCTCGACGACGACGGCGCGGGCGGCGGGCCGATGCGGCTACGGCTGAGCCTGCGGGTCGCGGGCAGCCGGATGACCCTCGACTTCACCGGCTCGGCGCCGCCCGCCCGCGGCCCGATGAACCTCGGCCGCGACACGACGGCCGCCGCCGCGTTCATCGCGATCAAGCATGTCTTCCCCGACGTGCCGGTCAACGGCGGCGCTCTGGAGCCCTTCGAGTTCGTCATCGACGAGCACAGCTTCCTCAACGCCACCCGCCCGGCGCCGGTCGGCGGCTATCTCGACTGCGCGTCGCGGGTCATCACGGTGGTGCTCGGCGCCCTCGGCGCGTGCGTGCCGGAGCTGGTCCCGGCCGACTGGTTCGGCACGTCGGCCGTGATGTCGCTGGCCGCGACCGGGCGTGACGGCGCGCACACGGCGATCCCGCTGCCGGCGGCCGGCGGGATGGGTGCGCTCCCCCACGATGACGGGCTGGTCAACGCCCCGCCTCCGCACGGCACGGCGAAGTACCCGACCGTGGAGGCGATGGAGCGTCGCTTCCCGGTCCGCTTCGAGCGCATCGAGCTGACCCCGGACTCCGCGGGCGACGGCGAGCACCGGGGCGGCCTGGGCAACACCTACGAGCTCACGTCGCTGGACCCGTCGGTGACCGTCGGGCTGATCGGCGACCGGGTCACGTTCGTCCCGTTCGGCGTGCACGGCGGCACCTCGGCACACGGGCTGACCGCCTGGCTGCGCCGCGGCGGCCGGGCGGAGCCGATCGAGAACGGCAAGGTCCGCCAGGCGCGGCTGCTGCCCGG
The DNA here is from genome assembly GCF_050948465.1 of Dactylosporangium sp. CA-092794. Classification (NCBI taxonomy): domain Bacteria; kingdom Bacillati; phylum Actinomycetota; class Actinomycetes; order Micromonosporales; family Micromonosporaceae; genus Dactylosporangium; species Dactylosporangium sp. CA-092794. The sequence continues at coordinate 8,515,884 of NZ_CP192044.1, forward strand.
CGACGGCGTGACGCTGTGCTCGCCCGGCGGCGGCGGTTACGGCGACCCCACCCGGCGCCACCCGGCGGCGGTCGCCGCCGACGTGCGCGACGGCTACATCAGCGCGGCCCGGGCGGAGGCGGTCTATCACCGCCGCTCCCCGGCGTCAGGGAACGAAGGGTAGCGGCCGATGGCCGGATATGTTCTGCGCCGGGTCGCCGGCTCGCTCGTCGTGCTCCTCGCGGTGGCGACGCTCGTCTTCGTGCTGGTCGACTTCGCGCCCGGCGACCCGGCCCGCATCTATGCCGGGCAGTACGCCACCGAGGAGGACGTCGCCGCCGTCCGGGCCCAGATGGGACTCGACGGATCGCTGGGCGAGCGCTACTGGGCGTACCTGACCCACGCGATGACCGGCGACCTCGGCACGTCGATCTTCACCGGTCGCGACGTGCTCACGGAGGTGCTCCAGCGCGCGCCGGCCACCCTCGAGCTCGCGATCCTGGCGCTGGTCATCGCCACCCCGATCGGCATCGCGCTCGGCCGGTTCTCGGGTGCCCGCTACGGCTCGCGGCTGGACTCGGTGCTGCGGGTGGGCACGCTGGTGAGCTTCTCGATCCCGGGTTTCTGGCTCGCTCTGCTGCTGCTGTTCCTGTTCGGGCTGTACGTGCCGGGCGTGCTGCCGACGGGCGGGTGGGTACCACTGACCCAGAACCCCTGGGACAACCTCACCCACGCGGTGCTGCCGGTCTTCGTGCTGGCGCTGCCGTACGTCGCCATGATCGCCCGGACGCTGCGGGTGTCCATGCTCGACGCCCTCGGCCGCGACTACGTGGTCTTCGCGCGGGTGATGTCGCTGCCGGCCCGGGAGGTCAACGGGCGGGTGGCCCTGCCCAACGCGATCATCCCCACCGCCACGGTCATCGGGCTCGCGCTGGCCTACCTGATCGGCGGCACGGTGATCGTGGAGGTGGTGTTCACCATCCCCGGGATCGGCCAGCTGATGGTCGACTCCTTCGCCAAGCAGGACTTCCCGGTGGCCATCGGCTGCACGCTCTTCGTCGCCGTCTTCTGCGTGCTGCTCAACCTGATCGTCGACGTGCTCTACGCGGTGATCAACCCGAAGCTTCGCGAGCTCTACCGGCAGCGGCTGTCGGTCCGGGACCTGTAGGCAGGAGGTCGGCATGGTGAGCACAACGGCATCCGCCGGGACGGCGGCGCGCCTGGCGGGGTGGATCCGCGTCCCGGGCCGGGTGGTCCTCGCGACCTGGTCGTCGCGCATTGGCGTGGCCCTGATCGTCGTCTACGTGGCGATCTGTGTGGCCGGGCCGCTGCTGGGCGACGATCCTCTGCACCAGGGCGACGACATCCTGCGGGGCCCGAGCCTCGGGCACCTCTTCGGCACCGACCAGCTGGGCCGCGACATCTTCGCGCGCACCGCCGCCGGCGCGCGGCTGTCCCTGGCGGTCGCGCTGGCCAGCGTCGTGCTCGGCCTGGCGGTCGCGATGCCGCTGGGGATGGTGGCCGGCTACTTCGCGCGCACCTGGGTCGACGAGGTGATCATGCGGTGCCTGGACGTCATCATGGCGCTGCCGCTGTTCATCCTCGGCGTGGTCTTTCTCGGGCTCAGCCGTGGCAGCGGCGGGGCGATCCTCGGCGTGCACATGCCGGTCGCCGTCCAGGTGGTCGTCGTCATCGCGATCACGACGCTGCCGAAGTTCGCCCGGGTGGCGCGCGCGGCGACCATGGTGGAGCGGGAGGAGGACTACGCCGACTCGCTGCGGGTCATCGGCGTCTCCCGGACCCGGATCATCTTCGGCGAGATGTCCATCAACGTGCTGCCACCCGTGCTGGTGCAGGCGTTCCTGTGGATGGCGGTGGCGATCTTCGCCGAGGCCGCGCTGAGCTTCCTCGGCCTGGGCGTGCAGGCGCCCGAGCCCACGCTGGGCAACCTGCTGCACGACGCCCGCAACTACGTGCTGCTCGGCGCCTGGTGGTACTCGGTGCTGCCCGGCGCCGTGCTCATGGCCGTCATCGTCGGGCTCAACCTCGTCGGCGACGCACTGACCGACTGGCTCTCACCCCAGCTGCGCGACTGAGCCCGAGGACGAAGGATGGCACAGATGGACCCGAGTCTGCCCGCCGGCCCGCTGCTGGAGGTCGACTCCCTGCGGACGACCTACCGCCGCGACGGCCGCACCCGCACCGCCGTGCGCGGCGTGTCGTTCGCGGTCGGCCCCGGCGAGGTGGTCGGCATCGTCGGCGAGTCCGGCAGCGGCAAGAGCACCGCGCTCATGTCGGTGCTCGGCCTGCTGCCGCCCAACGCCGAGGTCGTCTCGGGCCGGGTGGTGTTCGCCGGCGAGGACCTGCGCCGGGCGGGCGACGCGCGGCTGCGCGCGGTGCGCGGCCACGAGATCGGCCTGGTGCCGCAGCGGCCGATGACCTCGCTGAGCCCGGTCGCCCGGGTGCGCGGCCAGCTGCGGCGGTACCTGCGCCACCACCGGGGCGTCGACCGGGCGGAGGCGGACCGGGTGATCGCCGAGATGCTGCACCGGGTCGGCCTCGACGGCGTAGCCGGGCGCCTCGACGACTACCCCCACCAGTTCTCCGGCGGGCAGCTGCAGCGGCTGCTCATCGCGCTGGCGGCGGTGGGCGCCCGGCCGCGGCTGCTCTTCGCCGACGAACCGACGACCACGCTGGACCCGACGGTGGCCGGGCAGATCCTGCGGCTCATGCGGACGCTGCGCGACGAGCTCGGCCTCGCCATCGTCTTCGTCAGCCACGACCTGAGGGCGGTCGCGCAGCTCTGCGACCGGGTGTACGTCATGTACGCCGGGGAGATGGTCGAGGAGGGCGACGTCGCGTCCGTCTTCCGCCGGCCCCGCCACCCCTACACCCGGGCACTGCTCGACTCCATCCCCGGGCGCCACCGGCCGCGCGAGCCGATGCCGGTGCTGGAGGGCAGCGTCACCAGCTTGCCCGAGCAGCGGCACGGGTGCTCCTTCGCGCCGCGCTGCGCCATCGCCGTCGAGACCTGCCGGACGACGGCGCCGCCGCTGCGAGCGGCGGCCGGCGGGCTGGTGGCCTGCCACCTCTACCAGGACGGCGAAGGAGAAGCACGGTGAGCCAGCGGTTGCGGATCGAGGGACTGTCGAAGACGTTCCACGGCGGTTCGGCCAGATCCGGCGGCGTCCGCGCGGTCGACGACGTGTCGCTGACCGTCGATCGTGGACAGACCCTTGCCCTGGTCGGCGAGAGCGGCTGCGGAAAGTCCACGCTCGTGCGTACCATCGCGGGCATCTACCAGGCCACCGCCGGACGGATCCTCGTCGGGGACGTCGACATCAGCGACCGGCGCGCGCTGCGGCGGCATCGCCGGGCGGTCCAGCTCGTGCCGCAGAACCCGCTGTCGTCGCTCAACCGCAGCCGCTCCATCATGCACGCGCTCACCCAGCCGCTGCGCGTGCACCGCATCGGCACCGGCCGGCACGACCGCGAGCGCCGCGCGGCGACCCTGCTGGAGCAGGTCGGCCTGTCCCCCGACTACCTGCGCCGGCTGCCGGTCGGGATGAGCGTCGGCGAGCTGCAGCGGGTGGTGGTGGCCCGGGCGCTGGCCACCGAGCCGTCGGTACTGCTGCTCGACGAGCCGACGTCGAGCGTCGACCTCACGACCAAGGGGCGCATCATCAACCTGCTGCTGGACATGCAGCGCGAGTTCGACCTGACGTCCATGCTCATCACGCACGAGATCGACATCGCCCGCCACCTCAGCCAGCGGATGGCGGTGATGTATCTCGGCCGGATCGTCGAGGAGGGGCCGACCGAGGAGATCTACAACCGGCCCCGCCACCCCTACACCCGGATGCTCGTCGGCTCCGCCACCGCCGCCGACCCACTGCTCGCGCCGGCGGCCGCGGGCCCGGCCGCGGTGGCCACCGGCGAGGTGCCCACCGGTGGCCGGCCGGAAGCGGGCTGCGCCTTCGCGCCCCGGTGCGCGTACGCCGCCGCCGTGTGCACGGCGACGCCGGCGCTGCGGGCGGTCGGCGGGGAGCACCGGGCCGCCTGCCATCGCGTCGACGAGCTGGATCCCGCCGCCTAATCCGGATCGCGGCGGGTGACGGCCGGCCCGAAGATCGCCCGCAGCCGGTCGATCTCGCCCGCCGGCGCGCGATCCGTGTGATAGCCGGGCACGTCGCGGTGCCACACGCCCAGCGCGCGGGTCCGGGCGTGCATCGCGGCGGTGGCCAGCACCAGTGCGTCGGCGTCCAGGAACGGCAGGCCGGCGAAGGTCCGCACGCCCTGCGCGCAGTACAGCTCGTTGGGGATGCCCTCACCCGGCACGATCGTCTGCGCACCGGCCCGGGCGAGCGACTGCGCCGCGAGCTCCATCTTCGCGCGCACGTCCGCGGCCGCCTCCTCGGGCGCGCCCGCCTCGACCAGCTGCCGGCCCTCGGGCACGTAGCGGAACCCGACGCAGAGCTCGGCGCAGCCGTACGCGGCCAGGTTCGCCCGGAGGATCTCCTCCAGGGCCGGCACGAACCCCACGACGCCGAAGCGCAGTCCTTGCGAGCGCAGGAACTCGAAGGCGACCTGCCCGTAGCCGAGCACGGGGATGCTGACGAGGCTGCGCGCCGCGCCCAGGCCGGGATCCTGGCTGGTGCCGATCACGTAGGCGTCGTAGCCGGCCCGCTCGGCGGCGATCGCGCGGTCGGCGAAGTACCAGGAGAACAGCACCTCGACCTGCCCGTAGCGGACGAGGTCCGCCGGCATCCTCGACGGGTACGCCTCGGGCGGCAGCGTGTGGAAACCGACCTCGACATCGGGGCCGAGGTCGCGGGCGTGCCGTTCGTAGGCGCGGTCGAGCCACGGACTGCGGCCGGCGACGGTGTGCTTCTGGAACCAGATCCTCATGTCGCGTCCCCGGGCCGGTGCCGGTTCAGCGAACCGGAAAGCCCAGCCGCCGCGACAACGCCGCCGTCTCCATCAGCAGCAGCGCCGATGCCTGGCCCACCACGGGCCGCAGCCGCTCGGCGGGGCCGCAGACGCTCATCACTCCGGCAAGGCTGCCGTCCGCGCTGAAGACCGGCGCGGCCACCGAACCCGCTCCCTCCTGGCGCTCCCCGAACGAGACCGCGTAGCCGCGCTGGGTGATCTCGGCCAGCTCCCGGCGCAGGACGGCGAGGTCCACGCCGGTCAGCGCGGCCAGGTAGTCGTTGCGCTCCTGGGCCGGTGCGAAGGCGAGGAAGACCTTCGACGAGCCGCCGACGTGCAGCGGGAAGGGCTGCGCCAGCGGTACCGTCATGCGCACCTCGCGGTCGGGAACCGCCTGGCTGAGGTAGATGCGGGCGGGGCCCGAGCGGATGGAGAGGGTGGCCGTCTCGTTGGTGCGCTCGACCAGCCGCCGCATCGGCTCCAGCGCGAACTCGCGCAGGTCGATCCGCTCGAGATAGGCGTTGCCCAGCGCGAGGGCGGCCGGGCCGAGCGTGTAGCGGCGGGTGCCCGGGTCGAAGTCGATCAGCCCGCTCGTGCGCAGCGTGGTCAGGATCCGGTGCACGACCGTCTTGGGCATGTCGAGGTGGGCCGCCACCTCGGTCACCCCCAGGTCGCCCGATACCCGGGTGAACAGCAGCAGCACCTCGACGCCCCGCTCCAGGGAGCCGATGGTCTGCCGTTCGGCCGGTGCCGGCGGCTCGGCGCCCGCACCGTCGGCGCCGCGGCGGGTCCGCGCCGGGGTCCCCACGGCGTTGGTCTCGGTCATGCTGCTCCTGAGCGGGCTCGTGGCGGATGGAGCCGGAGCATCGTATCGGCCCCGTCATGCCGGGGACTGCTCGGGCTCGAAGATCGACGGCAGAAAGGACAGCGCCCGGCCGGCCATGACCAGGGCGGCGAGCTCGATCGCCCCGAGCACCTGGGCCTCCGTCGCGCCGAGACTGACGGCCTTGCGGGCGTGCGCCCGCACCACGTTGGGGTTCACGCCGACGGCCAGGTCGAGCGCCATCACCAGCAGCTCGCGGACCCAGGCGGGCAGGCCCTGGGCGTCGGACTGCGCCGCGTTGAAGATGTGGTGGTAGCCGAGCAGGAAGGCGGGGTCCCGGGCGGCGAGGATCTCGTGCATCGCCATCGTGCGGCCGCCGCGCTGCTCTCGCATGATCGCCAGCAGCTCCCGGCCCTCCTCGGTCATCTCCGTGGTCATGCCTGATCCTCGTTCCTCTCGTGGTCGTCCAGTGAGTCGGTCAGCAGGGCGATGCCCCGCCGGGCCCGATCGAGCTTGGCGGCGCCGAGGCGTGCGCGCAGGACCGCGGGACCGTCGGCCGGCGCCGTTGCCAGGACGCGGCCGAGCGGGTCGACGATCCGGCTGCGGCCGAGCCGCCGCCACACGCCGGCGGCGCCACCGAAGTCGTGCGTGCCGAAACCGTTGCACGCCAGCACGTAGGTCTGGGTGTCCAGGGCGCGGGCGGCCGGCACGGTCGCCCAGTAGCGGCGCTTGACCGGGCCGTCGCCGATGCCGCCGTCGCGGCCGCCGGCCCAGATCGAGTTGATGTTCACGATGATCTCGGCGCCGGCCAGCGCCTGCGCCTTGACGTACTCCGGGAACCAGGCGTCGTAGCAGATCGCGACCCCGATGGTGGCGAGGTCGGTGACGAAGACGGCCGGTGCGCCGCCCGGGCTGAACCACTCGCGCTCCCGGCCGGGCAGGTGGCGCTTGCGCACGACACCGACCAGCCCGGCGGGCCCGAAGAGCGCGGCGCTGTTGTACGGGCGGCCGCCGGGATTCTCCTCGGCGAAGCCGACGACCGCGTGCGCGCCGTGGCGACGTGCCGCGGCCTCGACGCGCGCGAGCGCCTCGCTGTCGCCGACCCGGTGGGCCGGCACGGCCCCGTCGACCGGGAACCCGGTGAGGGCGAGCTCCGGGAACACGACCAGGCGCGGGCCCGCGCCGCCGGCCTCGAGGTGGCCGAGCACCGCCTCGAGGCCGCCGGCATCGGGCCTGGTCTGAACCAGCTCCCCGATCATGGAACCGATCACGGGCGGGCCGGCGCGACGAGGCGGCGCAGCTGCGCGCCGTCGTGGGCGACGCCGCGCGACACGACGGTGACCGGGGTGGCGATGGCGGTGAGGTCGGCGCGGGGGTCGCGGTCGAGCACGACCAGGTCGGCGAGCTTGCCCGGCGCCACGGTGCCCAGCTCGCCGTCGAGGCCGAGCAGCTTGGCGCCGTTGACCGTCGCCGTCTTGAGCGCCTCGGTCGGGGTGAGGCCGAGCCGCACGTACGCCTGCAGCTCGGTATGCAGCTCGTCGTTGTGCAGGTCGGTGCCGGCGGCGAGGGTCACGCCGGCCTCGATCGCCAGCCGCACGGTGTCCCAGACGCGTTCGAGGGCGATGCCGGCCATGTCGGGGTAGCGCGACCAGCGGGCCTCCGGGCCGGGCGCCCAGCTGACCACGTTGGGCACGAGGATGACCCCGTCGGCGGCCATCTTCTCCAGGATCTCCGGCCGCTCGTGCAGCGGGTTTCCGTGTTCGATCGAGTCGACGACGCCGGCCTCCAGCGCCGCCGTCACGACGTGGCAGTGCCAGGCGTGCAGCGCGAACCGCAGTCCGTGCCGGTGCGCCTCCCGCCCGGCCGTGATGATCTCCTCGTCGCTGAAGTAGTTGTTGCGGTTGGGGTCGGAGAAGTCGCGCCGGTGCCCCTTGAGCTTGATGAAATCGACGCCCTGCTTGACGAGTCCGTCGACGGTCTCGATCACGCCGTCGACCCCGGCGGCGTCGACCGTCATGCCGGCCGTCTTCACCATCGTGCCCTCGAACGGGATCGAGAGCACCTGGCCGCAGGTGTAGACGCGCGGGCCCGGCAGCACGCCGGCGCGCACCGCGTCGCGGGCGGCGAGATTGACCATCCACGCCGCCCCGGCGTCGCGGACGGTGGTGATGCCGCGGCCCAGCGAGACCAGCAGGCTGCGGGCGCAGTGGAGCAGTTGCCGCTCGGCCGGGGCGCGGTAGACGTCGTAGTACTGCTCGCCGTCGGGATCGAGCAGCCGGCCCTTGAGGCTCAGGTGCTCGTGGCTGTTGACCAGGCCGGGCAGCACGTAGCCGCCGGCGGCGTCGACGTCGCCGGCGGCCGCCGGGGCGTCGTCGGGACCGATGGACTCGATCACGCCGTCGCCGATCGTGATGGTCGTGGGCGGGCTCGCCTGGTCGGTGTCCAGGTCGAGCACGCGGGCGTTGACGATCCTCATCGTGGCGGGTCCTTTCCGGGTGTCGGCTACGCGCCGGCGGCCGGCAGCGGGGGCAGCGTGGGCTGGGCCCGCAGCAGCCGCTTGGTGTACGGGTGCGTCGGTTCGTCGAAGACCTGTGCGGCCGGGCCGAGCTCGACGATCCGCCCGCCGGACATGACGGCGATGCGGTCGCTGACGGTCCGTGCGACGTGCAGGTCGTGGGTGATGAAGACGTAGGTGAGGCGCCGGCTGCGCCGCAGGTCGGACAGGAGGTTGACGATGCGGGCGCGGATCGGCGCGTCCAGGCCGGAGGTGATCTCGTCGCAGACGATCACCTCGGGGTCCAGCGCGAGTGCCCGCGCGATCGCCACCCGCTGCCGTTGCCCGCCGGAGAACTCGCGCGGGTAGCGGCGCGCGTGCTCGGGGTCCAGGCCGACCATCTCCAGCAGCTGCGCGACCCGGGCGTGGGCGGCCGCCTTGTCCGGCACCATCCGGTGTACCAGCAGCGGCTCGGCGATCGCGTCACCGACCCGCAGCCAGGGGGTGAGGGAGCCGTTCGGATCCTGGAAGATGATCTGCAAGGCCCGGCGGGTGCGGGCGAAGTCGCGCCGCAGCACCGTGCCGAGGTCGTTGCCGTCGAGCCGGACGGTTCCGCCCGTCGGCCGCTGCAGGCCCACGAGCACCCGCCCGAGCGTCGTCTTGCCCGAGCCGGACTCGCCGACCAGGGCGAGCGTCTCGTGCCGGCGCACCTCGAGCGACACGTCGTCGAGCGCCCGCACGGGCACACCCGTGCGGCGCAGCCCCGGCCGGTCACGCTTGCCGAACACCACCGACAGCGCGTCGACGGAGAGCACGGTCTCGGGCAGCGTGGCGGTCACCGCGCGACCACCCGCCGCTCGACGTGGACACACGCGGCCCGGCCCGACGGGGTCGCCACCATCGGCGGGTGGGCCGACCGGCACTCCGCCGTGGCATACGGGCACCGGGGCGCGAAGAGGCAGCGGTCCAGCGCGGCGACGTGACCGGGCACGAAGCCGGGGATGCCGGCCAGGTATCCGTCGCGGGAGGTCTCCAGCGACCGGGCCGACGCCGCGAGCATCTCCGTGTAGGGGTGGCCGGGCCGGGCCAGGCAGGGCTCGGTGCGGCCGCGCTCCACGATTTCGCCCGCGTACATCACGCAGAGCTCGTCGGCCATCTCGGCGGCCACCGGCAGGCTGTGCGTGACCAGCAGCAGCGCCAGGGAGCGCTCGGCGCGCAGCCGCCGCAACAGGGCCAGGATCGCCTGCTCGGTCGTGACGTCCAGGGCGGTGGTCGGCTCGTCGGCGACGAGCAGATCGGGGCCGCCGGCCAGCGCGAGTGCGATGCAGACGCGCTGCTTCATCCCCCCGGAGAGCTCGTGCGGGTAGGCGCGGAAGGTCTGCGCGGGCCGGGGGAACTCCAGATCCTCCATCAGCGCGAGCGCCTCCCGCCGCGCCTGGGCCCGGCTCAGCTCGCGGTGCGTGCGCATCATCTCGACCAGCTGACGGCCGACCGAGAACAGCGGATCCAGGGCCGCCGACGGGTCCTGGAACACGAAGCCGATCCGGCGCCCGCGCACCGAGCGCAGCGCCCGGCGGCCGGCACCGACCTGGTCGATGCCCTCCAGCCGGATCTGCCCGCCGGTCACCCGCACGCCCCGGGGCAGCAGGCCGCCCAGCGCGAGGCAGGTCAGCGACTTGCCGGAGCCGGATTCGCCGACGAGCGCGAGCGAGGCGCCCCGGTCGAGGTCGAAGGACACCGCCCGGACCAGGCCCGCGCCGCCGCGCGGGACCTCGACGTCGATGGCGAGGTCGCGGACGGCGAGCAGAGGGTTCGCGGACACCACGGCTATTTCGGCTTGGCGATGTAGAGCCGGTTGTAGCGGCCGGGATCGCCGGGCCAGTCGACGTCCGTCGACACGGCCCAGATGGCGTGCACGGCCCACTGGAACAACACCGGCGCGTCGTCGTGCATCAGCCGCTGCAGCTGCGACAGGATCGGCTTGCGCGCCTCGGCGTCGGTGAGCGTCAGCTGCTGCTGGTAGAGGCGCATGAACTCGTCGCTGGCGTAGTAGCTGAAGGCGTTTCCGGTCTGGAACGACGACAGCCCGGCCGCGACGTCGAACACGCCCCGGGCGGCGTTGCCGAACTGGAACATCGGTCCGGCCTTGCCGCCGCGGACCACCTGCCCGACCGCCGTGGGGTCCGTCATCGTCTGCAGCGTGACCTTGACGCCGACCTTCTCCAGGTCGCGGGCCACCGCCTGGGCCGCCTCGGCCTGGGCGACGATGCCGGCGGACTGGCTGATCATGCGCGCCTCGAACCCGTTGGGGTAGCCGGCCTGGGCGAGCAGGTCCTTGGCGCGCGCCGGGTCGTAGGTGTAGGGCTTGATGTCCGCGTCGTAGCCGAACTGCGACGGGTGCGCGACGGAGCCGATCCGGGTGCCGTAGCCGAGCAGGAGGTTCTTGATGATGGAGTCGACGTCGACCGCGTAGTTGAGCGCCTGCCGGACCAGCTTGTTGGTCATCGGGCTGTCGGCCGCCGTGCGCCCGGCGGCGTCCAGGGCGATGTAGGCCATCAGCATCTTCGGCATCGAAATAATCTTGATCTTGGGGTTGCCGCTTAGGCTCTTCGCCTGCTGCGGCAGCAGCCCGGCGGCGATGTGGATCTGCCCCGAGGCGAGCGCCGAGAGCTGGGTCTCGGCCGCCTCGATCGTGCGGTAGGTCGCCTCCCGGTAGGCGGGCTTGGTGCCCCAGTAGCCCTCGTTGCGCTCCAGCACCACCTCGTACCCCGCGGTGAACGTCTTGAGCTTGTACGGCCCGGTGCCGACCAGGTTGGTCGCGAGGCCGGTGCCGACCTGCGCGGTGTGCTTCGGAGGCAGCATCGGATACGTCGCCAGCAGCTGGGTGAGCAGCGCGTCGGGGGCCTTGAGCTTCAGCCGCACGGTGTGCGCGTCGACCGCGTCGACCGACGTCACGTTGGCGAACGCGGTGTTGACCGTCTTGGTCGCCGGGTCGGCCGTGCGGGCGAAGGTGAACTTCACCGCGTCGGCGTCGAACGGCTCGCCGTTGGAGAAGGTCACGTTCTGGCGCAGCTTGAGCTCGAACGTGGTGGGGTCGGCGAAGCTCCACGACTCGGCGAGCCGCGGCACCAGCTCGCGCTTGCCGGCGTCGAAGTCGATCAGCGGCTCGCAGATCTCCATGATGACCGAGGCCGGCGCGTCGGCCGCGGTGAGATCGGGGTCGAGCGTGGGGATGCCCTGGGCGTTGGCGATGATGAGCTTCTCCGCCTGCGACGTCGCGCCGGCCGGCGCGTCGTCGCCGCCGCACGCCTGCAGCAGCGGAAGCGTCCCGGCGGCCAGCGCGCCGGCGCCGGCTAACCGGAACAGGTTGCGCCGGGTCAGCGGCGCCGAGATCGTCGAGGGTCGTTCGTCCGTCATGGATCGTCCCTTCACAGTGCCGGCGCCTCACGCGCCGCGGGGGCTGTCGGATCGTCCGCGGCCGCGCCTTCGCCGGCGGTCCTGGCCGAGGCGAGGGCGTCGCGGATGCTGTCGCTGAGCAGGTTCACGCAGAGGACGGTGACGAGCATGGCGATGCCCGGAAAGGCGGTGAGCCACCACTGCGTGTAGATGTAGGAACGGCCCTCGCTCAGCATCCCGCCCCAGGTCGGTGTGGGCGGCTGGATGCCGAGACCGAGGAAGCTCAGGAACGCCTCGGCCAGGATCATGTGACCGATCTGCAGGCTCGTGATGACCAGGAAGGTCGGCCAGACTCCCGGCAGGACGTGCCGGAACATCACGCGTGGGTGGGACAGGCCCATGACGCGCGCGTTCGTGACGAACGTCCGCTCGCGCAGCTCGAGCACGACCGACCGGATCACCCGGGTGTACATGGGCCACCCGGTGAGCCCGAGGATGAGCAGGACGTTGCGCAGGCCCGGCCCGGTCACGCCCGCGACGAGCAGCGCCAGCAGCAGGAACGGAAAGGCCATCATGATGTTGACGACGCCGGCGACGACCGTGTCGGCCCGCCCGCCGAGGTAGCCCGCGAACAGGCCCAGCGGCACGCCGACCACACCGGCGATGACGGCGGCGACCAGGCCCACCAGCAGCGAGACGCGGGCGCCGTAGATCAGCCGCGACAGCTCGTCGCGCCCCAGGCTGTCGGTGCCCAGCGGGAACCGCCAGCTGCCGTCGTGCGCCCAGACCGGGGGCCGCAGCGTGTCGGCGAGCTCGCCCCCGGTGGGGTTGTGCGGGGCGATCAGCGGCGCCAGCACGGCCGCGACGACCAGCAGCAGAAGCAGCACGGCGCTGACCAGGCCGGCCCGCCGGCGCCGGACCGGATCGGTGAAGCGCAGCCGGCGCCGCGGCCGGCCGAGGGACGGTGTCATGAGACCCCCTTGCCGACCCGGACCCGCGGGTCGATGACCGCGACGGCGAGGTCGGCGAGCACGTTGGCGACCACCACGGCGAGGACGATGACCAGCACCGCCGTCTGCACCACCGGGTAGTCGCGGCTGTAGATGGAGCTGATGAGCAGCGTGCCGACGCCGGAGCGGCCGAAGATGTACTCGATGACGACGACGCCGCCGAGCAGCGGCCCGGCCTGCAGCCCGATCAGCGTGGCCACCGGCGGCAGGCAGTTCTTCAGCGCGTGGAGCCCCACGACCGACCGCTCCGGCAGGCCCTTGGCCCGGTGGAACCGCACGAAGTCGGTGTCGAGGACGTCGAGCATGGTGGTCCGGGTCAGGCGCAGGATGTACGGCATGCTGCCGAGGGCGAGCGTCGCGACCGGCAGCACCAGGGAGCCGGCCCCGTCCATGCCGGACGCGGGCAGCCAGTGCAGCCGCACCGCGAACACGATGATGAGGATCAGGCCGACCCAGAACAGCGGCGCCGCCTGGGCCACCGACGAGATCGCGTTGACCACCCGGTCGAGCACGCCGCCGCGGTGGGTCGCCGCGAGCACGCCCAGGGCGATCCCCGCGACGGCGCTCACGGCCAGCGCCACCACCGCCAGCAGCAGGCTCTCGCCGAACTGGTCGCCGACGAGGGACGCGGCGGGCCGGCCGGTGATGATGGAGCGGCCGAAGTCGAACCGGGCCGCGTGCGTCAGGAACAGCCAGTACTGCTCCAGGACGGAGTGGTCGAGCCCGAGTTGCTCGGTGAGGATGCGCCGCTGTTCCTCGGTGGCCTCGGCGGGCAGCAGCGCGTCGAGCGGGTTGCCGCTCAGCCGCAGCGCGACGAAGGTGATGGTGACCGCGCCGACCATCACGACGAGCAGGTGTACCACCTGCCGGCCGACGAACCTGAGCACGGCTCCTCCCTCTGCCGGGTGCGGCTGGGCGTGGCTAGGGCTGGTAGTGCATGACCTTCCGGGTCCAGATGTCGAACCCGAATGCGCTGATGTCGGCCTGGTCGAGCCAGTCGAGCAGCTGCGCCTCGACGGTGTGCGGTGCCTTTCCGCCGTTGGGCGAGTGGCTGAGGATGCAGTGCACGACGTCGAGCCGGACCCCGCGGTTGAGCGCCGCATGGGCCGCGTAGGTGGCGTGCGGCAGCGACCGGCCCAGCTCGGTGTAGGTCGCCCGGCCGTCCGGCCCGCGCCGCGTTTCGACGAGCTTGCTGACGTCGATGAGCAGGGCGCCGGCGATGAGCACGTCGCGGTCGAGCCGGATGTCGTGCACCCGCTCCCACGCGTCGGCCACGGCGACCGCGGCGGCGGCGACGCCCTGGGCGTGCCGCAGCTGCGGATATTCGATCTTCACCGATACGGGGACGTCGAGCAGCCGGTCGTACTCGCTCATCGCCCACAGCTCCTGCCAGATCTCGACCACCGCGTCGCGCAGCGCCGGGTCGCCGATCAGGGCCAGCTCGGGAAACAGCGCCCCGACGTCGATGGTCTCCTTGCCCTCAGCCACGACGGCCCCCGTCGCCCGACACCAGTTCGGCGAACGCGTCGTCGGGCACGGCCCGCTTGTGCGCGACGGCCCACTCGTTAACCGCCCGCACCACCGCCGGTACCACGTCATCGGGCAGGTCGAGGCCGAGCTCGTCCGCCTTCATCCGCACGCCGGTCGGGCCGGTGCCGCGCCCCAGCCGGATGGTCCGGCGGTTGCCCGCGAGCACGGGATCGAACGGCTCCATCAGCGTCGGGTCGGCGCGGGCCGCGACGACGTGGATCTCCAGCTTGTTGGCGAACACGTCCGCCCCGACCACCGGCTTCATCGGCGGGATGGGCACGCCGGTCATCCGGGCGACCAGCCGGGAGACGTCGTAGAGCCCTTCGGAGCGGATCGGCAACCGGATGCCGTAGAGCGCCTCCAGTGCCACGACGAGTTCCTCGAGCGCGCAGTTGCCGGCCCGCTCACCGAGCCCGTTGACGGTGACCTCGATCCAGTCCGCGCCGGCCTCGATGCCCGCCAGCGTGTTCGCCATGGCCAGGCCGAGGTCGTTGTGCATGTGCACGCGGACACCGGCGGTGTCCGACAGGCCGCGCATCCGCTCGACCACGTGGCGCACCACCGAGGGCTTCGCGGTGCCGGTCGAGTCGGCGAGCGAGATGACGGTCGCGCCGGCCTCCAGCGCGGCCGCGTACATGGTGAACAGGTAGTCCTGGTCGGCCAGCGTGGAGAACGAGGGGCCGAACGCGACCTCGCGGAAGCCCGCCGAGCGGGCCAGGGCGACCAGTTCCTGGACCCGCTCGACGGCCGTGGCCCGGGTGTGGCCGAGCTTGTCCAGGTGGGCGTCGGTGGAGCGGAACAGCACCGAGCACACGTCGGCGCCGGCCTCCCGGGTCGAGTGCAGCGCGTCGGCGGCGTCGGGCTTCCAGCCCACGAGCAGGCTGGCCAGCGACTGATCGGGGCAGGCCGCCCGGATCCGGCGCACGGACTCGTCGTCGTCGCCGGCGTAGCCGACCTGCACCACCGGCACGCCGATCGCATGCAGCGCCTGGACGAGCGCCACCTCCTCGTCGGGCGAGAAGGCGACCTCGGCCGCCTGCTGACCCTCGCGCAGCGTGCAGTCGGTGATCGTGAGCCGCGGCCGGATCCGCTCGCCGCGGATCACCTCCGGCGCGAAGTTGAGCGGGCTGGTGTGGATGAGCTCTGGACGTGACGGTGCGGTCATCGCTGCTCCCCGATCTGGGCCGGCAGGAAGGTGCCGGCGCCGGGCTCGGCCAGGACGGCGCCCTCGCGCAGGATCGTCCGTCCACGTTGGACTGTCAGGGCCGGGCGCCCGAAGCCGGACCGGCCGGCGAAGACGCTGTAGTCGGAGTTGCCGTGCAGGCCCTCGTTGCCGATCGTCCAGGCCGGGAAGGGGTCGTAGACGACCAGGTCGCCGTCGAGCCCCGGGCGCAGCCGGCCCTTGCGGTGGCCGAGCCCGAAGATGTCGGCCGGACGCTCGCAGAAGGCGCGCACCAACGCGGGCAGGCCGGTGTCGCGTTCGTGCAGGCCGGCGTGCAGCACCAGCGGGAGCATGTGCTCG
This sequence comes from Dactylosporangium sp. CA-092794, assembly GCF_050948465.1. Lineage (NCBI taxonomy): Bacteria > Bacillati > Actinomycetota > Actinomycetes > Micromonosporales > Micromonosporaceae > Dactylosporangium > Dactylosporangium sp. CA-092794. The sequence goes on from NZ_CP192044.1 coordinate 8,531,567, forward strand.
ACGCCGGGCAGCCCGAACGGCACGTCGAAGAAGTTGGTCTCCTCCGGCCGCTTGCCGGCCAGCGTCTGGCCGGAGGCGTCGCTGGCCACCACGTCGATCTCGCCCGCGCGCAGGGCCGACCAGAGCGCGTCCCGGTCGCGCTCGCCGCGGATCGGCGGCGAGATCTTCGCCGGGCCGCCGATGCGTTGCTGGTCCTCGTCGGTGAGCATGAGGTAGTGCGTGCAGGTCTCGGCGTAGCGGGCCGGCCCCGGCCGGGCGCGGAAGGTCCGCAGCACGTCGAGCGACTCCGCCGCGCTCACGTGCACGATGTACGCGTCACAGCCGGTCAGCTCGGCGAGGCTGAGGGTGCGGTAGACCGCCTCGGCCTCGACGAGCGCGGGGCGGGACCGGCCGTAGGCGGCCGCCGTCACCTCGCCCGCCGCCCGAAGCCGCCGCTCGAGCAGTTCGACCGCGTGCCCGTTCTCGCAGTGGACCATACACAGCCCGCCGCGCGCGGCCAGCATCGTCATCAGGGCGAGGATCCGGCCGTCGTCGAGCATCCGGTTGCCCGGGAACGCGGTGAACGCCTTGAACGAGGCGATGCCTCGCTCGAACAGGGCAGGCACGGCGGTGTCCATGTCATCGCCGGGCGAGACGATCGCGTGGGCGCCGAAGTCGAGGTACGAGCCGCGCTCGCCGTTGGCGACGAACTCGGTGACCGTGTCGACCAGCGTGTGCTCGCCGCCGCCGTGCCACTGCCGACCGGCGAACGGGATCAGCGTGGTGACCCCGCCCGCCGCCGCGGCGAGCGAGAAGGCCTCGATGTCGTCGGCGTAGTACGGATGGTTGTGGGCGTCGATGACGCCGGGCAGGACGTAGCGGTGCGCGGCGTCATAGCTCGACCGCGCCGCGGCCGGATCCAGCTCCGGCGCCACCTCGGCCACCACGCCGTCGGTGACGGCGACGTCGGCCCGGCGCACGCCGTCGCCGTCGACCAGCAGTCCACCGTGGACGATCAGGTCATGCGGCATCGCGATCGGCTCCCCCGTCCGGCCCGGCCGTCGCCTCGATGAGGGTCCAGGGCAGGCGCCACCGGCCGGGCAGTCCGTCCGGATCGGAGCCCGGCGGGAACGGCGCGATCGCCGCCGCGGCGAACCCGGCGCCGGCCAGCTCGGCCGGCAGGTCCAGCCCGAGCAGGGCCGGCATGAACGGCTCGCCGTTGCGCCGGGCGTGCCCGAGATGGAAGAACATCCCGAGCGCGCCGCCCGGGATCAGGTAGAAGTCGAGCACGACGAGCCGGCCGCCGGGCGTGAGCACCCGGCTGGCCGCGCGCAGGAATGCCCGCACCGAGTCCGGCGGCATCTCGTGCACGAGCATCGTCGCCGTGACCACGTCGAAGGAGCCGTCGGCGTAGCGCTCCAGGTCCTCGGCGCGGGCCCGGGCGAGTTCGACGGTGAGTCCTTCGCCGACCGCGTGCCGGTGGGCCAGCCGCAGCGCGGGCGCGCTGAGGTCGCAGCCGGCGATGCGCGCCTGCGGCAGGACCCGCGCGAGCGCCAGCACCGTCCGGCCGAACCCGCAGCCGACGTCGAGCACGCGGCCGGGCGCCAGCGCGGCGATGTGCGCGGCCAGCCCGTCGTGGACCTCCACGGCCTCGTTGCTCATCATCGTCGTCGAGCCCGCCGCCCATTCGTAGACGAGCCCGTCGTGGTCGCGGGAGTGGATGCCGCCGGGCATCAGGTGGAAGTCGGTCTCGGTGTAGTAGCCGGGCGCGGTGACGCCGGGCGCGAGGTCGAGGCGGTCTGGGCAGATCGCGGCGGCGCGGTCCAGCTCGGCGGTCACCTCGCCCGCCATGCGCGCACCGGCCTTCATCAGCCCGCGCGGGCCGGTGTACTTGACCACCTGCAGGTTGCGCTCCAGCCAGCCGAACGCCTGATAGGCCAGGTCGTCGGCGAGCTCCCGTTCGATCCGCTCGGCGCCCGCCGCCGGGTCCTCGCCCGGGCCGGGCAGCCCGCGCCGCGCGGCCCGCTCGACCACCGCGCCGTAGAGCGGGCCGGCCCAGTAGCGGCGCACCGCGAGCACCAGCTCCTGCTGCACCTCGGTCGCGTAGTCAGGACGCATGCGCCGCTCCGCCGTCGTGGGCAAAGGGATCGAGCCACGCGGCCACCAGCGCGTCGGCCCGCTCGGCGATCCAGGCGCGCTCGTCGTCGCCCAGCGGTGCCGCGAGATCGACCCGCCCGCCCTCGATCGCGGCCTCGATACGCCGTTGGCGGGCCGAGAGCAGCAGCAGCTCACCCGTGAGCCCGAGCAGCGACCCCATCAGGGCGTCGGCCTGGGGTCCCGCGAGGAATCCACCGTCCGGCACGAGCGATCCTCCTCTCCGGACTGTTCCTCTCAGAGGAACATCATTCCGGAGTTCTATCACCGCCATGGAATCCGGTCAACGCCACGATGTGCACTTTGATGTGCGTGGACACGGCTCAATTCGGCCAATTCCGGGCGCCGAATGACAGCCTTCCGTAGAGCGAATATTCTCTGTACGATCCAGCGTCATGCCTGACGCTGCGGACCGCATTCGACGACGGCCGCCCGATCTGGCAGCACCGGTCCATCGGCAACTATCTTGCTGATATGGGTACGAAGATCACCGCGGCCCGGTGCGACGACCTTGCAGCGGGGACCCGGCGGCTCGCCGAGCGCGGCGGGCCGGACCTGTGACGGCGGGAATGTTCGAGCGCGACCACGCGATCGGCGCCGGGCCGCCGCGGCGCATGCAGCTCAACGACGAGGCCGCCGACTACGTCCGCGAGCTGATCATGACGGGTCAGCTGCGTCCCGGCGACTTCATCCGGCTCGACGACATCGCACGCCGGCTCGGGGTCAGCACCACGCCCGTGCGCGAAGGGCTGCTGGCGCTGCGCGGCGACGGCTTCGTCCGGCTGGAGGCCCGCCGCGGCTTCGTCGTCGCCCCACTGTCGATCAAGGACATCCGGGACGTATTCGTCGCCCAGGGCACGCTCGCCGGCGAACTGGCCGCCCGCGCCGCCGCGACCATGGCCCCCGCCGGCCACGCACACCTCGCCGAGCTGCAGGAGGCACTCGAGGCCGCCGCCGCGGCCGGGGAGATCGGCCGGCTGGAGGCGCTCAACCACGCGTTCCATCGACACATCAACCGAGCCGCGGACGCCCCCAAGATCGCCTGGCTGCTGTCTGTCGGGGCCCGCTACGTGCCACGGCGCTTCTACGCAACCATCACCGGCTGGCCGGACGCCTCGGCCCGTGACCACGCGGCCATCATCGCCGCGCTCGCGAGCGGTGACGCCGACGGCGCCAGGCAGAGCATGTCCCGCCACGTCAGCCACGCGGGCGAGCTGCTCGCCCGGCATCTGGAGCGCGCGGACAGACCCGGCACCACAACGCCACCGGGAGCCACCTCGTAACATCGGCCGCCGCGGTGTGGTGCTGGTTGATGGTCAGGCGGCCGTCGCAGGCTGGGCGTCGGTGGGGGCACAAGCGGCCATCGGCGCCGGCCCCGGGGGCGGCGCGGATATCGCACCCGCCGGGCGTAACCGCCGATCCGCGCGGCCGGGCCGGACGTATGTCTCCGTGATCATGATGCCCGCGGTGACCACACCCGGGTTTGCCATGATCTCGGAACCTTTCGGTACACAGGGGTACATCACCACTCCACGATCATGAAAAACCGTTGGTGTCGACGCCCAGGCGTGCATGATCCCGGAGACTTCCGGTCGCTGCGCCGCGCCTCGCGGGGGTGTGGCATCGAGACCCGTCAACAAATCGTCGCATCCGCAAGGCTTCCTCAAGAATCGGCACGCAAGCCGGCGAACCGCACGCCGGCCTCGGCAACGCTGCTCTTCGCGGGTCAGTTCGGGTCCAGGGGTGCGGTGGGTGCGGGTCGGCGGTGCCGGCGAGCGGTCAGTGCGCGGCGCAGGACGGCCGGCGCGGCGAGTTCGTCGGGGTGGCGGACCATGTGAGTGACCTCGTCGAAGACGCGGCATACCTGCGGGTCGGTCACCGTGGCGTCGATGATCTGCTGGGAGAGCCAGCTGGTGACCCGGTAGCCCCGCGGGCGGGGCGCGGTGACCGACGGCCGGGCCAGGTCACCGCCGGTGGAGATGCCCCAGGCGGCGTCGACGACCACCTGCTGCAGGTCGAAGAACTGGCGGGCCGAGGAGTCGAGATCCTGGCCCGAGTGCAGGAACATCGACAGGCAGGAGGCGTGCAGTGCGGCCGGGGGCGGCTCCGTCGATCCGATCCGTAGGAAAGTTTGGGCCTTCAACGATGCCATGCAAGCCTCCCCGAGCTGACGCCCACCATCAAAAGCGATCAAATTCCCGCACGAGAGGCTCAAGCCGCATAACGGATTCCTCCGTGGTTCAGAGACGTTACCGCGTTCGCCTGGGCCTCGGGGGTACCAGACCGTGCTGGATCATGCTCTCCGCCGTGTCCGTCACGGACTCCTCGACCGGGCGCATCGTCCAGCCCAGCTCCGTTTCCGCCTTGTCCGCGCTGACCAGCATGAGCCGGTCCCAGAAGGTCAGCGCGAGGCGGACGCTCGGGTCGACGCGGCTGATCAGCCACATCAGGGCGTACGGCATCGGGCCGGTCCCGATCCGGTAGCCGCTCGGCCGGTACCGCTCGGCCAGCACCGACGCCATCTCGCGCGCCCACACGTGCCGGCCGCCGGCCACGTAGCGGTTCCCGGCCGCGGCGGGGCTCTCCATCGCCAGGCGGTGCAGGCGGGCCAGGTCGCGGACGTCGACCGTCGCCCAGCCGATCTTCGGCACGACCGGGAGCCCTCCCGCCATCAACCGGCGGATCAGCACCAGTGACGTGCTGCAGTCGGTGTTCTGCAGCGGCCCGAAGATCGTTCCAGGGTTCACCGCGACGAGTTCCAGGCCGCTGTCGCGGGCGAATTCCCACGCGGCCCGCTCGGCCAGGGTCTTGCTCTTCACATACGCGTCGACCGTGCTCACGTCGGTCCAATCCGCCTCGGTGTACGTGCGGCTGTTGTCGTCGTGGCCGAAGGCGATCGCGGCCAGCGAGGACGTGAGCACCACCCGCCGGACGCCGGCGTCGTGGGCGGCGCGCAGCACGCGCAGCGTTCCGTCCACCGCCGGCGTGATCAGCTCGTGCTCGTCCCTGGGCTGCCGGGAGGGGAAGGGCGAGGCCACGTGCCACACGTAGGCGCAACCGGCGACGGCCTCCGCCCAGCCCGCATCCGCCGTCAGGTCGGCCTCGACGAACTCCAGCTCCCCGCCGGTGCGTTCGGCGATCGCGCGCAGGTGCGTGACGTCGGCGGTGCGCAGATTCCGGACCGTGCCGCGCACCTGGTAGCCGTGCGTCAGGAGTTCCTCGACGCAGTGACCGGCCACGAACCCCGTCGCCCCGGTGACCAGGACCTTCATGTCGCCACCTCGATCTCATCGTTGTGAATGTAAGCAGTGTATAGATCGCGGCGCTCTACGCTCAAGGGGTGCCGCCCACCGACAGCCGGTCCACGTACCACCACGGTGCCCTGCGCGAGGAGCTCATCACCGCCTGCCTGGCGCTGATCGAGAGCGAGGGCATCGGCGCGGTCAGCCTCCGGCGGGTCGCCCGGGAGGCCGGGGTCAGCCCGGGCGCGCCGTACCACCACTTCCCCGACCGGGCGTCGCTGCTCAACGCCATCACCGCCCGCGGCTACCAGCTCCTGCTGGCCGAGGTGCGCCGGGCCGTCGACGCGGCCGGTTCACCCGTCCAGGCGCTCGGCGCGCTGATCGAGACGTACGTGCGCTTCGCCCGCGCGAACACCGCCTATGTGCGGCTGATGTACCGGCCCGAGCTGTCCGAGTCGGACAAGGACCCGGCCGCCGAAGCCACGGCCGAGGAGGGCCTCCAGCTCCTCACCGAGACCGTCGTCGCGTGCCAGCGCGCCGGTGCCGCCCCGCCGGGGGACCCCGGGCCGCTGGTGACGATGATCTGGTCGGTCGCGGCCGGCCTGGCCATGCTGTCCGTCGAAGGCCCGCTCGATCACCTGACCGCCGCCCGCGGATCGACCGTTCCCGAGCTGACCGCCCAGGTTTCGGCGCTCGTCCAGACCCTGCTCACCGGCGCGACGCCGCCCAGGTGACGGGCCGCGCACGCTCCGCCGGGGCCGCCTAAACTTTGGCGCGTGGGCCAGCGCGTCGCGACGACCGAATCGGGCGACGGGGCCCGGATCGCCTACGCGGCGGCGGGGTCGGGGCCGCCGCTGGTGTACGTGGCCGGGTGGCTGTCCCACCTGGAGCTGAGCTGGGCGCTGCCGGCCGAGCGGGCCTTCTACCAGGCCCTGGCCCAGGGGCGCACGCTGATCCGGTATGACAAGCCGGGCTGCGGGCTGTCCGAGCGGACGCCGCCGGAGCGGTACTCGATGGCGCAGGAGCTCGACGCGCTCGACGCCGTGGCCGGCGCCGCCGGGGTCGAGCGGTTCGAGCTCATGGGGGCCTCGCTCGGGGCCGCCGTCGCCGCCACCTGGGCCGCGCGGCACCCGCGGCGGGTGGCCCGGCTGGTGCTGTACGGCGGTTGGGTCAACGGCGCCGACGTCGCCGCGCCGGAGATCCGCACGCACGTGCTCGGCCTCGTCCGGCAGCACTGGGGGCTCGCGTCCGGCCTGCTCGCCGACGTCTTCGCGCCCGACGCGGACGCCGGCACCCGGGCGGCGTTCGTGCGCTACCAGCAGGAGTCCGCCGACGCCGAGACCGCGTGCGCGATGCTGCGGGCCGCCTACCGGGTGGACCTGCGCGACGTGCTGCCGCGGATCGCCGCGCCCACCCTCGTCGTGCACCGCGACCGGGACCGGGCGGCGCCGATCGGCGAGGGCCGGCGGCTCGCCGAGGGCATACCGGGAGCGCGGTTCACCTCGGTCGAGGGGCGCTCGCATCTGCCGTACATCGGCGACGCGAACGCGCTGACCGGCGCGATCCGGCGGTTCCTCGGCCTGCCGGGCCGCCACCGCGGTGCCGCGCCCACGCTGACGGCGCGGCAGCGCGAGGTCGCGGCCCTCATCGCCGAGGGGTGCACCAACCGGGAGATCGGCGAGCGGCTCGGCATCACCGAGCGGTCCGCCGAGGCGCACGTGGAGCGGATCCGGTACCGCATGGACTTCCGCTCCCGCGCGCAGATCGCGGCCTGGTACGTGGCGACCGCCGCCCCGAACTGAGGTATTTTCCCGCCTGCCCCGGGCCGCCGGCCGCGCCGACGATGAGCGGATGCGTTCCCCTCTCTACGCCGTCGTCGCCTACGCGGCCTTCCTGCTCGCCGCCGCCTGGGCCGTCCGCTTCCTGGCCGCCACCGTCGACGGGCCGGCCAGGCACACCGCCCCCGTGGCGCTCGCGGTCGACGCCACGCTGCTGCTGGCCTTCGCCGCGCACCACTCGATCGCCGCCCGCGACCGGTTCAAGCGCCACCTCCCCGAGGCGATCGAGCGCAGCACCTACGTGCTCGTCGCGAGCCTGCTGCTGTTCGCCGTGTTCGGCTGGTGGGAGCCGGTGCCGGCGACGATCTGGCGGGTCGCGGCGCCGTGGTCGGCGGCGTTCTGGGTGGTGTACGTGACCGGCTGGCTCATCGTCGTCGCCTCGACGTTCATGGTCGACCACGCCGAGTTCTTCGGCCTGACCCGGCCGAAGGACCACGGGATCTCCCGGCGGTGGATGTACGCCTGGTGCCGCCACCCGATGATGCTGGGCCTGCTCGTCACGTTCTGGGTCACGCCGCACATGACCGCCGGGCACCTGTTCTTCGCCGTGGCGTCGTCGGCGTACATCGCGATCGGCATCCGCTTCGAGGAGCGCGCGCTGCGGGCCCGGTTCGGCGTCGCCTACGCGAACTACGCCAGGCAGGTGCCGGCCCTCATCCCACGGCCGCGCCGCCGGGAGCCGGCGTCCGCGAATCGGGCGTGAGTACGCGGCGATCGGCGTTTCCGGCCGGACGATGCGGGGTCACCGCGCCGCCCGCAGCGCCGCGAGGCCGCCCTGCGAGTCCTCGAGGGCGATGCGCTCGGCGGTGGCCGAGTCGCCGGCGCGCAGCGCCCGGACCAGGGCGCGATGGCTGGTGTACCGCTCCAGACCGAACGTGTCGTCCTCGGCCACCCGCCGCAGCATCAGCTCCCGCCGCTGCGGGCGGGAGAACACCCGGCTCTGCTCCAGGATCCGCACGAGGACGGGGTTGTGGGCGCACGCGTCCACGGTGTCGTTGAACTCCTGCATGGCGTCGAACAGCGCGGTGAGGTGCCGGTCCACCGGCTGCTCCTGGCGGCGGCGCTCCTTGAGGAGGATCAGCAGGTCGTCCGCCCGGTCGAGGATCGCGTCCAGCGCGTCGAGCTGATCGGCGGTGGCGTGCCGGGCGGCGAACCGGGCGACGAGGCCGCGCAGGCCGACCTCCACCTCCGCGAGATCGTCGATGGCGGCGTCGCGGATCGTGGCGACCAGCACCGTCCGCGGCCCGATCCGCTCGATGAGCCCGTCGAGCTCCAGCCGGCGCAGCGCCTCGCGGACCGGCGTCGGGCTGATCGCGAGCCGCTCGGCCATGCCGCGCTCGGTCACCTTCTCCCCCGGCGCCAGTTCGCCGGTCGCGATGGCGGTGCGGACATGACGGTACGCCTGGTCGGCGAGCGTCTCGGTGGCGTTCATGCCCGAACTCTAGCGCATGCCATGACTAACTTCGTTGCAACTGTTGACGCGTTTGCTATAGCAAATTAACGTGACGCCGGACACATGGAGGCAACACATGGCCGATGTACAAGTCCGGGAGACCGCGACGTCCTATCGCAAGATCACGTTCTTCATTGCTCTCGCGCTCTTCGCGCAGGAGTCGACCTGGAACTTCTACGACAACCAGGTGCCCGTCCTGCTCCGCCAGCACGTCACGAGCGCGGCGCTCGTCGGCGCCCTCATGGGGATGGACAACCTGCTCGGCATCTTCGTCCAACCCTGGATCGGCAACCGGTCGGACAACACCCGCACCCGGTGGGGGCGGCGCATGCCGTACCTCGCGGTGGGCATGCCGCTGGCCGCGCTGCTGTTCCTGCTGCTCCCGTGGACCACGTCGCTGGCCGCGCTGGTCGCCGTGATGTTCCTGTACGCGCTGGTCGCCAACACCGTCCGGCCGCTGGCCGAGTCGATGGTGCCGGACTTCATCCCGCCGCGGCGGCGCAGCCGGGCCAACGCCGTCGTGAAGATCGCGACCTCGCTGACCATCATCGTGGCGTCGTTGATCAGCCTGCTCGTCGTGGACCAGCATCCGCGGGGCGCCTTCCTCATCCCCTCGGCGATTCTGCTGGTCGTCACGGCGGTGCTGATCGTCAGGCTGCGCGACAACCAGTCGGCGGCGTACCAGGCGGCGCTGGAGGAGGACGCGACCGTGGGCCACAGCGAGTCCCGGGTGCCGTTCCGGCGGGTCGTCGCGGATCTGGTCACCGACCACGATCGGCGGCGGATTCTCCTGCTGCTGATGGTCCTGCTCTTCGGCGGGGCGTGGTTCGCCTCCCGCTCCCTGATCACGCCGTACGGCATGGAGGTCCTGGGTCTCACCCGCGGCGAGGCGGGCGGGCTCACGTTGCCCAGCGGCGTCGCGTACCTGCTCGCCGCCTATCCGGCCGCGCTGTGCGCCGAGCGCTTCGGGCGCCTGCGGACCATCGCCGCGGGCATGGCGATCTTCGCCGTCGCGCTGGCCGCCGGCACGATGGTCCAAACCGCCACCGGGACCGTCGTGGTGTTCTGCATCGCCGCCGCCGGCGCCGCCGGGTTCTCGATCAACGCGGCGGTCGCGCTGTGGAACCTGGCGCCGTCGAGCCGGGTGCTCGGCGCCTACACCGGCCTGTACGCGGTCACCTGGTACCTGGGCGGCTTCGGCGGGCCCGCGCTCATCGGCGCCGTGGTCGACCTCACCGGCTGGACCGGGATGCTGCTCGACATCGCGATCCTCGCCGGGCTCGCCGTCCTGGTCGTCGCGCGGCTGGGCTACCTGCAACGCCGTCACCGGTCAGCACCGATCACCTCCTGAGCCGAAAGAGAGCGATGCCGACCATCCTCATCACCACCGACTACCTGACCCCCGGCGACGAGGTCGACAAGTACCTCACCGGCCTGGGCTTCACCACCCGGCACGACCCGATGCGCGGCCCGCGCCGGCCGGAGCGGCTGATCGCCGCCCTGGCCGGCGTGGAGGGGGCGCTGATCGCCAACGAGCCGATGTCGGAGCACGTGCTGCGGCAGGCGCCGAGCCTGCGCGCCGTCGTGCGCACCGGCGTCGGCTACGACTCCGTCGACGTGCCGGCCGCCACCCGGCTCGGCATCAGCGTGAGCAATCTGCCCGGGGTCAACGGCAACGCCGTGGCCGAGTACACCATCGGGCTGCTGCTCGCCCTGGCCCGGCGGCTGGTGCCGATGGCCACCGGGGTCGCCGCCGGCCGCTGGCCCCGCCAGGACGGTCACGAGCTGCGCGGCAAGACGCTCGGCCTGATCGGCTGGGGCGCGGCGGCCCGCCGGGTGGCGCCGCTGGCCCGAGCCTTCGGCATGACGGTGCTGTGCACCAGCGGCGTGCCGGAGGCGCTGCGCGCCGCAGCGCCGGCCCGGTTCGTCGCGCTCGACGAGCTGCTGCGCGAGGCCGATTTCGTGTCCGTGCACACCGCGCTGACCGATCGCACGCGCCACCTCATCGACGCCGCGGCGCTGGCCCGGATGAAGCCGGGCGCGTATCTCGTGAACACCGCACGGGGGCCGATCGTCGACGAGGCCGCCCTTGCCGAGGCTGTCCGCGCCGGCCGCATCGCCGGCGCGGCGCTCGACGTCGTGGACGTCGAGCCGCTCCCGCCGGACAGCGTCCTGCGCGGCGTCGACGGCATCACCGTCTACTCGCACATGGCCGGGCAGACCGCCGAGGCCCGCCGCGACGCCGGGCTGGACGGCGCCAAGGAGCTCGTCGCCGCCCTCGGCGGGCACCCGGCGTCGTCAGTCAACGCCCACCTGATCGCCCAGCCACGTGAGGAGCACCGCGCATGACCACGCAGACCGCGGACGCGGACGTCATCGTCGTCGGCGCCGGCCTCGCCGGGCTGGTGGCCACCGCCGAGCTCGTCGCCGCCGGCCGGACCGTCATCGTGCTCGACCAGGAGCCCGAGCAGAGCCTCGGCGGGCAGGCCTTCTGGTCGTTCGGCGGGTTGTTCCTGGTCGACTCGCCGGAGCAGCGCCGCATGGGCATCCGCGACTCGCGCGAGCTGGCCTGGCAGGACTGGCTGGGCAGCGCCGGATTCGACCGGCCCGAGGACGCATGGCCGCGGCGCTGGGCCGAGGCGTACGTCGACTTCGCCGCCGGCGAGAAACGTGCGTGGCTGCGCGAGCGCGGCATCAAGCTGTTCCCGATCGTCGGCTGGGCCGAGCGGGGCGGTTACGACGCCACCGGGCACGGCAACTCGGTGCCCCGTTTCCACATCACCTGGGGTACTGGACCGGGCCTGCTCGAACCGTTCGTCGCGATCGTCCGGCAGGCCGCCGAGCGGGGGACGGTCCGCCTGCTGTTCCGGCACCGGGTCGACGCGCTGACCGTCAGCGGCGGCGCCGTGGCGGGTGTGAGCGGCCGCCTCCTGGAGCCCAGCGACGCCGTCCGCGGCGCGGCCAGTTCCCGCGCCGAGACCGGCGACTTCGCCTACACCGCCCAGGCCGTCGTGGTCGCCTCCGGCGGCATCGGCGCCGACCTGGACCTGGTCCGCCGCAACTGGCCCGAACGGCTCGGCGCCGCACCGGCGCACATGATCAGCGGCGTTCCGGCCCATGTGGACGGACGCATGCTCGGTATCACCGTGGCGGCCGGGGGTACCGTCATCAATCCCGACCGGATGTGGCACTACGTCGAGGGGGTCGAGAACTGGGACCCGATCTGGCCGGCCCACGGCATCCGCATCCTGCCCGGGCCGTCCTCGATGTGGCTCGACGCGCGGGGACGCCGGCTGCCGGTGCCGCTGTACCCGGGATTCGACACCCTCGGCACGCTCGCCCATCTGCGCACCACCGGCCACGACCACAGCTGGTTCGTCCTCACCCAGAAGATCATCGAGAAGGAGTTCGCGCTGTCCGGATCGGAGCAGAACCCGGATCTGACCGGCCGCAGCGTCCGCCAGGTGCTGGGTCGCATCCGCCCGGGCGCGCCGGCGCCCGTGGAAGCGTTCAAGCGCCGGGGCGCCGACTTCGTGGTGGCTCGCGACCTGGACGAGCTGGTGAAGGGCATGAACGCGCTGACGCCCGAGCCGCTGCTGGACCCGCTCGACATCCGGCGGACGATCGAGGCGCGCGACCGGCAACTGGACAACGGCTTCACGAAGGACATGCAGATCGCGGCGATCCGCAACTTCCGGCGGTACCGGGGCGACCGGCTGATGCGCACCGCGCCGCCCCACCGGCTGCTCGACCCCGCCGCCGGGCCGCTCATCGCGGTGCGGCTGCACGTGCTCACCCGCAAGACCCTCGGCGGCCTGCACACCGATCTCGACGGCCGGGTGCTGGACGGCGCCGGGCAGCCGGTGCCCGGGCTCTACGCCGCCGGCGAGGCCACCGGATTCGGCGGCGGCGGCATGCACGGCTACCGCGCGCTGGAGGGCACCTTCCTGGGCGGCTGCCTGTTCTCCGGCCGGCAGGCCGGCCGGGCGCTCGCGGCGGCCCTCGCATGACCGAGATGAGGAAACCCATGACTGCATCCGTACGCATCCTCGTGCCGACCGGCATGCTCGGCGGGGGATTCCCGCCCGAGACCGTGTCCCGCGGCATCGACCTCGGCGCCGACGTCATCGCCGTGGACGGCGGCTCCACCGACTCCGGCCCGTACTACCTCGGCTCCGGCACCGCCAAGACGGCCGCCGCGGCCGTGGCCCGGGACCTGCGCGTGCTGCTGCGGGCGGCGGCCACCGCCGGCATTCCCCTGATCGTCGGCTCGTGCGGCACCAGCGGCACCGACTCCGGCGTCGACTGGGTCGCCGGCATCGCCCGCGAGATCCTGGCCGAGGAGGGACTGGCCCTGCGGGTCGCCACCATCTACAGCGAGCAGCAGGCCGCCGACCTCAAGGAGCAGCTCGGCCGGGGCCGGGTGCACCCGCTGCCGCCGGCCGGTGAGCTCGACTCGGCCACGCTGGAGAGCTGCCGGCACATCGTCGCGATGATGGGCCATGAGCCGATCGCCGAGGCGCTGGCCGCCGGTGCCGACGTGGTGCTGGCCGGACGCGCCACCGACACCGCGCTCGCCGCCGCCTACCCGCTCATGCGGGGCATGCCGGCCGGCCCCACCTGGCACGCCGCCAAGATCGTCGAGTGCGGCGGGCAGTGCACCACCAACCCGCGCGCCGGCGGGGTGCTGGCCACGATCGACGCCACCGGCTTCACCATCGAGCCGCTCGACCCCGCCGTCGCCTGCACACCGACCTCGGTCGCGGCGCACATGCTGTACGAGACGGTCAACCCGTTCTCCATGCGGGAGCCGGCGGGCACCATCGTGGTCGCCGACGCCACGTACACGGCCCTGGACGATCGGCGCGTCCGCGTGGAGGGTTCCCGCTTCGAACCCGCCGAGCAGTACACCGTCAAGCTCGAGGGCGCCCGGATCACCGGCTACGAGACGATGTCCTTCACCGCGATCCGCGACCCGCGCATCCTCGGCCAGATCACCACCTGGGCCGCGCTCCTGCGCCGGATGATCATCGAGTGGGTCGGCCAGACCCTCGCGCTGGGCACCGACGAGTACGCCTTCGACATCCGCCTCTACGGTCACGACGCGATCCTGGGCGACCTCGACCCGGACACCCGCCCGCCCCGCGAGGTCGGCGTGATGCTCCTGGTCAACGCGGCCGACCAGGCGACGGCCACGGCCATCGCGAAGCTCGTCAACCCGCTCATGCTGCACCTGCCCACCCCGGACATGGACTACCTGCCCAGCCTGGCGTTCCCCACCTCACCCGCCGAGACCGAGCGCGGCGCGGCCTACGAGTTCGTCCTCAACCACGTCGTCGACGTGGACTCCCCCACCGGCCCGTTCCGCATCCACCTCCTGGAGGACGGCGATGTCCGATAACGACCGCCCCCGCACCGTCGGCGATCTCGCGCTCGAGGTCCGGTCCAAGAACGCCGGCCCGTTCTGGGTCACCATGGAGGTGTTCCTGCGCGACGCCGCCGGCTACACCGTGGTCGCCGATCCCGGCTTCCTCGGCGCCGCGCTGATCGCCGACCTCTACCGCGTGCCGGCGGACACCATCCAGATCTTCCGGATCCCCCAGCTCAACGTCGTCAAGATCTCGTTCCCGCGCCCGGTCGTGCAGGGCAGCCTGCACGACCGCGACATGCACGCCGGCCAGCACCATGTACCCCTGGCGCTGCTGGCGCTGCCGGCCCCCGCACGCGGCTGAGTCGCCGGCCAGCGGGCGGGCGGCCTCGGCCGGGGCCGTGGCGCGTCCCGGATCCCGAGCGTCAGCGGTTCCCGGTGATCTCCCTGCGCTCCTCCGCTTCCTCCTCGGGCGGGATCTCCCGCTCGGCGGGTCTCTCGATCGGGAAGAAGAAGCCCTTGACCGTCGGGGCCAGGGCGCCGATGCGGTTCATCTTCTTCGGTACGACCCAGCCGGCGTACTCCAGTTCCTCGGCGCCGCGGCCGTCGCCGGTCGTGAGCGGCTGGTGGACCTCGACGAAGCGCCCGTCGGGCAGGCGGCGGATGATGCCTGTCTCGACGCCGTGGGCCAGGACCTCGCGGTCGTGCTGCTGCAGGCCCAGGGCGAGGTGGTACGCGACGTAGTAGGCCAGCGGCGGCAGGATCAGGACGCCGACGCGACCCGCCCAGGTCATCGCGTTGAGGCTGACGTGGAGCTTGTCGGCCAGCAGGTCGTTGCCGCCGGAGAGCAGCAGTACCACGTAGAACGTGACCGCCATGGCGCCCAGGCCGGTGCGCGACGGGTTGTCGCGCGGGCGCTGCAGCAGGTTGTGGATCGCCTCGTCCTCGGAGAACCTGGCCTCGATGCGCGGATACCCCATCGACAGCCCGGCCAGCAGGCCGGGCAGCACCACCGTGGGCCAGAAGATGGCCGGGAGCGTGTAGCGGTTGCCGAGCAGACCGAACCTGATCTCCCAGGCCGGGAAGATGCGGGCCGAGCCGTCGAGGAACATGACGTACCAGTCGGGCTGGCTCGCCGACGACACGACCGCCGCCCGGTACGGCCCGAACAGCCAGATCGGGTTGATCTGGAAGAAGCCGGCCAATAGCGCGAGCATGGCGAACACGAACATGAAGAAGCCGCCGGACTTGGCCGCGAAGCCGGGGAACATGCGCACGCCGACCACGTTCTCGTTGGTCCGGCCCGGGCCGGGCCACTGCGTGTGCTTCTGCTTGACCAGCAGGCCCAGGTGGACCGTGATCAGTGCGAGCAGGGCGCCCGGCACGATGAGCACGTGCACGATGTACAGCCGGTCGAGAATGACCTCACCCGGGAACTCGCCGCCGAAGAGCGAGGTGGTGACCCAGGTGCCGACGATCGGGATGGACAGCATGATGGCGCTGGCGATGCGCAGGCCGGTGCCGGACAGCGCGTCGTCGGGCAGCGAGTAGCCGGTGAAGCCCTCCAGGAAGGCCAGCCAGAACAGCAGCATGCCGACGGTCCAGTTGGCCTCGCGCGGCTTGCGGAACGCGCCGGTGAAGAAGATCCGGAGCATGTGCACCACGATCGCGGCCACGAACAGGTTGGCCGCCCAGTGGTGCATCTGGCGCATGAACAGGCCGCCGCGCACGTCGAAGGAGATGGTGAGGGCCGAGTTGTACGCCTGGGACACCGTGGCCCCGCGCAGCGGCGTGTAGCTGCCCTCGTAGGTCGTCTCCCGCATGGACGGGTCGAAGAACAGCGCGATGAACGTGCCGCTGAGCAGCAGCACGACGAACGAGTACAGGGCGATCTCACCCAGCAGGAACGACCAGTGGTCGGGGAAGACCTTGTTCAGCAGGCGCCGCAGCGGGGTGGCCGCCTGAAACCGCTCGTCGAGCCCGGCGGCGGACCGGCCCGGGAGCGTTCGGAGACTGCGCCGCTTCACCGGCGCTCCCTGCCCGTTGCCGGTACGCCAAACGACCGCCCGTGGCGATCATGCGGGTGATTGATAATGGGACGCAGTTGTCGGCGGTAACCGGAGGTGTGCGTGTCCCCGCGGTCGCAACGGCTCAACCAGCAGCTTCGGGAGCAGTCCCGGGAGCGGATCCTGGCGGCCGCATTGGAGGTCTTCGCCGACGAGGGATACGAGGGTGCCACGATCTCGCAGATCACCGACCGGGCGCAGGTGTCGCGCGGCCTCATCTCGTACTACTTCCCGAGCAAGCGGGACCTGCTCGCCACCGTCCTCGACCGGTGGCTGACCGGGGTGTTCTCGCTGCTCGACGGGGCCGGACCGGACGTGCCGGCGGACGAGCGGCTGCGTTCGCTCATCGACCTGGTGCTCTCCGGCGCCAGCCGGCGGCCCGGCGAGCAGCGGCTGATGCTGTGCCTGATGCTCCAGCCCGGCACGCACGAGGTCTACGCCAGGGTGGAGGGCGCGCGGGAGCCCGACGCCCGGGTCTTCGAGGACAAGCTGCGGGCGCTGTTCGCCGAGCGGGGCGCGGCCGAGCCGGCCGTCGAGGAGGTCCTCCTGCGCAGCGTCCTGGAGGGCGTGCTGTTCAAGCTGATCGTGTACCCGGAAACCTATCCGCTGGCCGCCGTCCGGGCCCGGCTCTACCAGCTGTACGGCCTGGGCGAGCCCGCGCCGCTGGATCTGCCGGGGCCTCCCGTGGGCGCGGCGGTGCGGCTGCGCATGGGGTAGGCCGCACCGCCGCGCCGGGCGGCTCAGGCCAGGTTCTCCAGCGCCAGCATCGGGTTGCAGATCACCACGACGTTGTCGCAGCCGATGAAGATGCCGCCGCCTCCGCCGCTCGCGCCGGACGGGTAGTCGGGCAGGTCGTAGTACCACAGGATCTCGGCGGGGCTGTATCCGTAGGGGTTGTCGAAGCTGCCGTACACCTCGACCCCGATGGCACCCTGCACCCACGTGGGGATGAGCGTCGAGCCGGACGGGATGTCGCTGTAGCTCTCGATCAGCGACACCTTGCGCTGCCCGGTGACCGGGTCGTACTCGAAGTGCAGCACGTTGCCCCGGGCGTCGACGTAGTAGAAGTGCTGCCCCGAACCGCTGGTGCTGGGCGGGTTGTTGCCGCCCGGGGTGCTCGCGTCGGCCGTGCCGGTCGAGCCGGGCTCGGTGCTGCCGGTCGGGGACGCGCCGGCGATCCACGAGTCCAGCCAGAGGTCCTGGATGGTGCTGCCCGGGACGGGGTAGTCGCCGCGCGGCGCCGGCCCGCCGGCCCCGCCGCCACCGCCCGTGCCGCTCCAGTCCATCGGTTCGCACCGGCTGGAGAACCGGTTGACCGCGCAGAACGCCTTCATGTCCGCGGCGTAGAAGTCGCGCATGTTGGCGAACGTGGGCTCGGTCACCGGCGGCTGGGGCTGGACCACGACCTGGTTGAATGTCGGTGCCTTGGCCCATAGCCCCGGGCACTTGGCCTGCAACCAGCGGGCCAGGGCCTGCCCGAGCGCGACGGTGCCGGCCCGGTTGGGGTGGAAGCTCTCCTGGAACGCGTGCAGCTTGTTGAGTCTCATCAGCTCGGTGAGGTTCACCGTCCACGGGTTGATGTACGAGTTGGGCTGGCCCACCTCGTGCCCGGCCATCACGCTGGCGCCGCCCGGCCCCGCGGTGTTCGGGTCGAAGACCTCGACGGCCGGCTGGTTCGGGTGATCGGCGTTGTACTGGTTGACCGCCGCGCGGATCGTGGTGTTGAGCGCCACCGCGAACGGGTAGATGGCATCGAGCGTCTGGCCCCACATCATCGGCACGAACGCGTTGCCGCTCGGCTTCAGCGCCACCGGGTAGAGCTCGGCGACGATCAGCGCGCCCGGCGCGCGGTCGTGCGTCGCGGCCAGCCCGGCGTACAGCTGCTCCTGGACCTTGTCGAGCCGGCCCGTCTCCCGGGCGACCGCCTGCTGCACGAGCATCTGCTGCGGGGTGCGCCAGGACGCGGGCGGGGTGAGCAGGCCCTGCAGGAAGAGCTCGCTGTCCGCGGCGATGTACGCGGCCAGCGCGGTGCTGAGGATGTCGCCGTAGTGCGCGTCGTTGCCGCCCATGCCGAAGAGGACGACGTTGGCGTTCGCCGGCACGTTGGCCAGCTGCGGCGAGCTACGGTTCTGTTTGGTGTCAGGGTCGACCTGGTCGATCTTGAGGTGCTTCGTCTCGGCGCCGGAGGAGGCTGCCAGCGCGAACTTGTCGATGCCCCAGCCGGGCTCGATCTCCCCGTCGAGCACCTGCAATGACGGCACGAGCGGCTTGTTCGTGGTCTCCAGATACAGGAAGGCCAGGTGGTCCGGCGCGTACGGCGAGACGTGCCGCCAGAGCTGCGAGGCCACGGTGCTGGGCTGGTAGCCGCCGGTGCCCTCGCCGGAACTGAAGCTGTCGCCGACGCCGGCGACGATCCGCGGCACCGAGGCGGCCACCGGCGCCGACCCGGCGCCGCCGCACCCCGGCACGACGGGCCGTCCGGCAAAGGCCGGCGCCCCGGTCACCATGACGAGCCCGCCGCTGACCAGCGCCGCGACGAGCCCGCCTCCTACCCACCGCCGCCACCCGGACGACGGCGAAAACATGAGCCCGATTCTCATACGCATAGAGATACGGCGTTGACTGGATGTCCGGCCAGTCTACAATGATAACGATACAGTTAAGATCATCGTTGGATGCGCGGCCGGGGTGCCGGGATACAGTGATGGACGTGGCTGCCGAAGGCTTCCGGCTCGGGTGCGACTTCGGCACCTCGCACACCGTGGCGGTGCTCGCCTGGCCCGACGGGCGCACGCGGCCGCTGCTGTTCGACGGCTCGCCGCTGCTGCCGTCGACGGTCTGCTGGGATCCCGCCCTCGGCCTGCTGGCCGGGGTCGACGCCGCGGTCGTGGCGCGGGCCCGGCCCGAGAGCGTCGAGCCCAGCCCCAAGCGCTGCATCGACGACGGTACCGTGCTGCTCGGCGCGCAGGAGGTGGCCGTCGAGGAGATGGTCGGTGCCGTGCTGCGGCGCGCCTTCGATGAGGCCGCGCGGGTCGCCGGCGGAGCGGTCCCGTCGATCGTGCTGACCCATCCGGCGGGCTGGGGGCCGGCCCGGCGGGAGACGCTGCGCGCGGCCGCCGCGCTGGCCGGCGCACCGCGGGTCGGCCTGGTCACCGAGCCGACCGCCGCCGCGGCCTACTTCCTCGGTACCGCCGCCGCCGACGTCCCGGTCAACTCCTGCGCCGTCGTGTACGACCTCGGCGCCGGCACCTTCGACGCGTCGGTCGTGCGCCGGCGGCGGGACCGGTTCGAGGTGCTCGCCACCGTGGGGCTCACCGACGTCGGCGGCCTCGACATCGACGCGCTCATCGTGGAGTACCTGGGCGGCGTGTACGGCACCCGCGACCCGCAGCGCTGGCGGGAGCTGGCGGAGCCGGACAGCACCGCCGGGTGGCGGGCCCGGCGCCAGCTCTGGGCGGACGTCCGGGCCGGCAAGGAGAGCCTGTCGCGGATCGGTGCGACGCTGGTGCCGATCCCGGGCTACGACGACGAGGCGCCGCTCGGCCGCGACCAGGTCGAGGCGCTGGCCCGGCCGCTGCTGGACCGGACGGTGGCCGCGACCCGGGAGGCGCTGCGGGAGGCGCGGATCGACCGGTCCGCGGTGTCGGCCGTGTTCCTGGTCGGTGGCTCCAGCCGGATCCCGCTCGTCGCGACGCTGCTGCACCGGGCGCTGGGCATCGCACCGACCGTCCTCGAGCAGCCCGAGCTGGTGGTGGCCGAGGGGGCGCTGCACGCCGACGCGGACTGGCAGACCTACGCACCGCCCGCCCCGCCCGCACCGCCACCGGTCGAGGAGGTGGCCGAGCCCGAGCCCGAGCCCGAGCCGGTGGCGGTGGCGGAGGCGGAGGCGGAGGCGGAGGCGGAGGTACCGGACGGGCCGCCGCCGAGGCGCCGGGTCCGCCGCCCCGCGGTCGCCGGAGCGGTGCTCGCGCTGCTGCTGGTGGCCGGGCTGGTGTTCGTGTTCGCGCCGCGGGGCACCGGCGGCGGGCCGTCCCGGCCGGGCGCCGGCGCCAGCGCGAGCCAGAGTCCGAGTCCGAGCCCCAGCGTGGGGCCGTCGGGCGTCCAGCCGGTGGCGCTGCTGCGGGCGCAGGGCCAGAAAGCGCTCTCGCTCGCGTACAACGGCGACGGTTCCCTGCTCGCCGCCGGCGGCGAGGACGGCGTGATCAGGCTGTGGAACCCGAAGGACCGGACCGCGGCCGGTGAGCTGGACACAGGTACCGGAAAGGGCATCTACAAGGTGGTGTTCAGCCGGGACGGCTCGGTGCTGGCCGGCTACGTCGGCAGCGAGTCGCAGATCCGGCTGTGGAGCGTCGCGACGCGGCAGCCGCTCGGCACCCTGGCGGTCGCCGACGACCAGTACGGCATCAACGGCGTCAGCGACGTCGCGATGGGCGCCGGCAGCATGCTCGCGGCGGTCGGCGGGGACGACAGCGTGCAGCTGTGGGACTTCAACACCCGCAAGAAGAACGGCGCCGTGCTCAACCGCTACCCCGTCTACGCCAGCGAGCTGGCGTTCAACGCGGCCGGCACGCTGCTGGCCACCTGCGCCGACGGCGCGCCCGACGACCCGGTCTACCTGTGGGACGTCGCGTCGCGCCGCCGGGTGGGCCAGCTCAAGCAGCCGCTCGACCACTACTGCGACCTGACCGCCAGCCCGGCCAACGACGTGCTCGCGGTGACCAGCGACGGCACCTATCTGTGGGACTTCGCCGGCGACAAGCTGCTCGGCGGCCGGCGGCTGGACACCGACGGCGCGGTGGCGTTCAGCGCCGACGGCGGGCGGCTGGTGTCCGGCGGCAAGGGCATCAAGATCTTCGACGTGGCGAGCGGTCAGCAGCTCGTACCCCCGAAGAACAGCGGCGACACGGTCTACGTCCACGCCGTGTTCAGCCCCGACGGCGCGACGGTCGCGACCGGCGGCGCTGGCGGCGTCCAGCTCTGGGACGTCGCCGCGCTGCTCAACCCGGTCGCGTGAGCCGCACCGTCTCGCCCCGGACCATGACGAAGCGGACGTCCCGCGCCCTGCAGACGTCGGCCGGCAGGTCCCCGCCGACGGCGATGAGGTCGGCGGCGTAGCCCGGCGCGATGCGACCCGTGGTGGCGCCGAGGCCGCACAGCTCGGCGGCGCGCGTGGTCGCGGCGCGCACGACGTCCGGGACGGGCCAGCCCGTCTCGGCGGCGAGCTCGAGTCCCAGGTGGAACCGGCCGAACCGGGTGTCCGAGGGCCCCGCGTCGGTGCTGATGACGATCCGCTCGGCGAGGCCGTCGTCGAGCAGCCGGCGCAGCACGCCGAGCTTGTCGGCGAAGTACCGCTCCAGGCGGGCGACGGCGCGCTCGTCGGGATCGGGCCGGGTGCGCAGGTCGAGCAGCGTGTCGTAGCCGCCGGCCTGCATGGTCATGCTGAGGTACGTCCCGGCGTCGCGGATCATCCGTACCGTCTCGGCGTCGTACTCGACGACCGGGTCACCGCCGGCGACCGGGCGCAGGAAGTCGAGATGTTCGAGGCAGTCGACGCCGGCCGCGACCGCCCGCCGCGCCGACTCGGCCGCCCGGCAGTGCGCCGTCGTGGCCAGGCCGCGGGCGCGGGCCGTCTCGACCGCGGCGCGCAGGTGCTCCCCGGCGTAGGTGCACTCCTCGGGGCGGCTGCCGGCGGTACCGCCGCCCGAAGCGATGATCTTGATATGGTCGACGCCCTCGTCGGCCAGCCGGTGCACGGCGTCGCGGATCTCGGCCGGGGTGCCCGCGGCGCCGCCGCAGAAGTGGAAGTGGCCGCCGGGCGGGGTGAGCGGACGGCCGGCCACCAGGAGCCGCGGGGCGGCCGGATCCGGCGCCAGCAGCTCCCGCAGCCGCACGCCGACCTGGCCGCGCGCGCCGTTGTCACGGATGGTGGTCACGCCCGAGCGCAGGTGGAGCTCGGCGTTCGCGCGGGCGTAGCACAGCAGGTCCTCGTCGGTGAGCCGGTGCACGCGCTCGTAGCTCTGCCCGTCCGCCGGCAGCGAGAGGTGGGCGTGGGCGTCGACGAAGCCGGGCAGCAGGGTCACGTCGCCGAGGTCGAGCGCGGCGGTGGAGCCGGCCGCGGCGCCGTCGCGCACCGCCTCGATCACGCCGCCCCGCACCACGACCACGGCGTCGCGCCGGACGGGGTCGCCGCCGTCGCCGGTGACGACGCGGGCGGCCCGCACCGCCAGGGCGCCGGCGGCGGGCGGCACTCAGCCCGCCGCGGCGTAGAAGAGCGCGATCGGCTCGGCGAGCACACCCTCGGTGATCGCGATGTCGCCGCCGCGGCCCATCAGGCCCAGCAGCGCCTCGACGGTGTAGTCCCCGAGCGGGGCCTCCCCGACGGTGCGGCGGGCGCCGATGACGAGCGTCCCCACGCCGGCCTCGGCGATCGCGCCCAGGCACATCGGGCACGGCTCGAAGGTGGTCAGCAGCAGGGAGCCGCGCAGGCTGCCGATGCCCCACGCCGCCGCCGCGGTGCGGACGGCCATCACCTCGCTGTGCGCGGTGGGGTCGCTCGCCGAGTTGACCCGGTTGCGCTCGGCGACGGTGCCCGAGGCCGTGACCACCACCGAGCCGTAGGGGTGGTCACCGGCGGCGAGCGCCTCGCGAGCCATGTCGAGCGCCTGGCTCATGAGTTGGCCTTGGTCGACTGCCAGCACGGCGTACCTCCACGTTCTCCGACACTTTGAATACCGAATACTAAATGCGATTTGTTTCGACCATGCTTCAGCCGCGCCGCAGCCGGGCGCTCGCCAGGAGCGCGGCGGCGCGCGCCACGGCCTCCTCGCGGGTCGCCGCGTCCACGTCGTGGTGTTCGAAGAGCATGGCGAGGGCCGGAACCTCGTGCCGCCCGATCGCCAGCTCGCCGTCCGCGACCTCGATGAACAGCACGTCGGCGGGGTGCATCCGGTGGTGCAGTGCGCGAACCTCGCCGGCCAGCAGCCGCAGCGCCGCGGCCGGCTCGCGCTCCAGGAGCTCGCCGGGGACGGAGGTGATCAGTGCGTCCATGGCGCCGATCGTGACACAGGCGGGCGGCGAAACGCGACTGGAACATACGGAAACCGCTCGGTCATTTGTGTTCTGTATACAAGCTACAGCGGACGACCACAGGAGGCGTGACGGTCATGCGGATCGGGATCGACGGCAGGAAGATTCCCGGCGCCGTTGGACGCGGGCCGGTGGCGAACGTGCGATTCGCTCACGAGCTGGGTATGGACGGCATCTTCTTCCGCACCGTCCTGGACATGACCGCGACGCTGGACCCGGGCGTCCTGCGCGACGTGCGGGCCTGCGCCGGCGAGCTCGGCCTCTACCTGGAGGCCGGGCTCGGCAAGGTCAACCCGTATGCGATGGCCGAGGCGCCCGAGCTGCGGGCCGCGGGCGACGGCGACACCCTCCTGGGCTTCCGGCGGATGATCGCGGCGTGCGCCGAGGCCGGCATCACCGAGCTGTGGGCCGGCACCGCGAACTACAAGCCCTACGGCGGTCGCTACGCCTACGACCGGTTCCGGACCGACGTCGACTGGGCCGATCAGCTGGCGGCGACCGGGAAGTTCCTGGCGCGGCTGGCGCCGGTCGCCCGCGATCACGCAGTACACGTCAATCTGGAGACCCACGAGGAGATCACCAGCTTCGAGGTCGTCCGGCTGGTCGAGGCCGCCGGCCCCGACGCGTTCGGCATCGTCTTCGACACCTCCAACCTGCTGCAGCGCGGCGAGGACCCGGTCCGGACCGCCCGGCGCGTGGCCCCCTACGTCCGGCAGACGCACATCAAGGACGCCGCGCTGAGCCTGACCGCCGGCGGCGTGCTCTACCAGGAGCGGCGGGTCGGCCTCGGCGTGGTCGACCTGCGCACGATCCTGCCGATCCTGCGCGCGGCCAACCCGGCGCTGCACCTCACCATCGAGAACGCCCAGCCCTGGGACGAGGTGGCCGTCACGTACCCGACGTTCACCGCGGAGCAGATCCCGCTGCGCGGCCGCACGCTGGTCGAGGTCTTCGACCCCGAGTGGCAGGCCGGCCACCCCGACATGTCCGTCGCCGAGCTGAGCGCCTACCTGCGCCTGGCGCAGCACAGCGACGCGCTGATCGCCGCCGGCACGCTGCCGTCGTTCGACGAGTGCGCGCCGGACACCTTCGGGTTCGACGACGCGGTGCTGGCCGTGCGGGAGAGCGCCGCGGTGCTGCGCGCGCTCGTCGACGAGGCCGGGCCTTCGGCATGACCGGCACCGGCCGCCTCGGGGTGTTCGCGTCGAGCCTCGCCGACGTGCGGCTCGACGTGGACACGGCCGTGTCCCGCGCCGCGGGCCACGGCTTCACCGCCTGCCTGTTCGGCTCGGTGTTCGACGTCAGCCCGACGCTGGACCACGGCGAGATCGCGGCCCGGCGCGACGCGGCCGCGGCCCAGGGCGTCGAGGTGGCCGTGGGCTCGGTGAACCTCCATCCGTTCCGGGCCGGTCAGGACGACCGGCTGCTCGCCGCCGGCGACGGCGACGCGCTCGCCGGGCTCGGCCGGATGGTCGAGGCCGCCGCCCTGCTGCCGGGCCGGGACCTGCTCGTCATCATCGGTCGGATCGAGGACCGCTACGACCGGCTCACGCCGTGGCCGGAGCAGCTGGACCTCGCGGCGCGGCTGCTGCGGCGGCTCGGCCCGGTGCTGCGCGACCACGGCCTGCGGCTGGCCCTGAAGACCCACGAGGAGATCACCGCCACCGAGGTCGCCCGGCTGATCGACGCGGCCGGCGCGGACGTGGCCTGCGCATCGCTCGACCCGGTGAACCTGCTCGTCAACCTGCAGGATCCGGTCACCGCGGCCGGCGCCCTGCTCCCGGCGGTCGGGCAGGTGGTGCTCGACGACGCCGTCCTCGCCCTGGCCGGCGGCGTCGGCACCCGGCTGCTGTGCCCGGTGGGAGAGGGCGTCGTCGACTGGCCGGGCGTCGTCGCCGCCGTCGCGGCCGCCGCTCCGACTTACTGGGTGGAGCTGCACCGCGGCCAGTTCACGGTGGCGCCGTTCGACCCCGGCTGGCACGCCCACCATCCCGACCTGACGCTCGCCGAGTACACCGCGGTCGTGCGCGCGATGGTGCGGTGCACCGCCTCCCTGCTCCCCGCCCGCCTGGCCGCGCTGCGGGCGCACCAGGCGCGGCCGACCCAGCGGCTGGCGGCCACCACGACCGCCGCCCGTTCACTGCTGTTCCCCCAGTGCAGGAAGGACCACCACCATGCATAGTTCCGAGTTACCGGCCCGCCGCGGCGGCCTCCAGCGCCGGGCCGTGCTGCGCGGCCTGGCCGGATTCGCCGGCCTGGCCGCCGTCGGGCCGGCCTTGGCCGCCTGCGGTGACGACAGCGGCTCCGACGCGCCCGGCGCGGGCGCGTCCGGCGTCGCGAAGGGCCCCGGCCCGGGCGGTTACAAGATCGACCTCGGTGGCTACCAGGGCCCGGAGCTGACCTCGAAGCCGGTGACGCTCCGCTTCATGCGACAGAGCTACTCGCCCGAGGTGAACGACTTCTTCACCGGCCTGTACACCAAGTTCAGCGCGGCGTACCCGAACATCACGATCAAGGAGGAGCTGGTCCCGTACGGCGACCTGCCCACCAAGCTCAAGGTGTACGTCGCCTCGGGTGACGCGCCGGACGTCATGATGGGCCGCAACGACTTCACCCCGGCCTACGCCGCCGGCAAGATCGCGCTGCCCCTCAACGGCTACTTCACCGACGCCTACCTGACCGACATCTACGCCCCGCTGCGCGAAGCGGCGTCGGCCAACGGCAACCTGTACTGCCTGCCGTGGGACAACAACGTCGAGGTCCTGTTGTTCAACCGCGACCTGTTCACCAAGGCGAAGGTCGCCCCGCCGCCGGAGACCACGAACATCGCCGAGGGCTGGACGATCGAGCAGCTGATCGACGCGATGCGGGCGCTGAAGACGAACCTCAACGACAGCTCGGTGTGGGCGATGGCCTCGTCGACGGCGGGCAACGGGGGCCCCGGCTCGAACTACACGCAGCACGAGAGCTTCTGGATCCGGATGATGGGCGATCCGGCGGCGGCCAAGGACAGCGACGAGTACAAGACGTGGGCCGGCGTCAGCCCGGACGGGCTCAGCGTCACCGGATACGTCGACAGCGCCGGCTCGATCCAGGGCATGAAGAACTACCAGACCTTCTTCAGCGAGGGCCTGACCCCCAAGGGCGTCGTCCCGGACCAGCTGACGGCCGGCACCGCGGCGCTGTCCATGGACTCCTTCAGCGTCGCCAACCTGTACCAGACGGCGGCCGGCAAGCCGAAGTTCGGCTGGGGCGTCTCGCCGATGCCGAAGGGCAAGACGCTGTTCGGCTGCAACAGCTCGGACTCCCCGATCGTCTGGGCCGGCTCGAAGAACGCGAACGAGGCCGTCGCCCTGGTCGCCTACCTGTGCAACGACGCCAACCGGATCGGCTTCGCCCGCGGGTGGGGCTCGGTGCCGGCCCGCGCGTCGCTCATCACCCAGATGCAGGAGTACCAGGGCCAGCAGCAGCAACTCGCCGTCGCCCTCGCCAAGGCCAGCTCGGGGGCGCCGCGGTCGGTCGGCTGGTTCGACTACTTCAACGCCATGAACCCGGCGGTGAAGAACATCGCCCTGGGCGCCGACCCGGCCGGGACCCTGCAGTCGACGGCGAAGCAGGTCGACGGCCTGCTCGCGAAGTACCGGTAGACCGATGACGAGTGTGCTCACGCCCCGCGTGCGGAGCACCGCGGCGCGCCCGGCCCGCGGGGTCGCTCCCTGGGCCGGGTGGCTGTTGATCACGCCGCTGTTCGCCGGCCTGGGGCTGTTCCAGTTCTACCCGATCGCCGTGGCCGGCCTGCAGAGCCTGCAGTCGTTCAACCCGTTCACCGGTGCGAGCAACGGATACGTGGGGCTGCACAACTACTCGGCCCTCTTCGCGGACCCGCAGTTCGTCGCCGCGCTGCGAAACACAATCCTCTACATCGTGCTGACGCTCGTGGTGGAGATCCCGCTCGCGCTGTTCCTGGCCCAGCTCATCCACGCCCGGCTGCCGGCGCGCGGGCTGCTGCGGTTCATGGTGATCGCCGGTCTCGCGGCCTCGGAGACGGTCGCCATCCTGGTCTGGAACCAGCTGTACGATCCGACCCACGGCCTGTTCAACGCGCTGCTGCGGGCGGTCGGGCTCGGCGCGCAGCCGTTCCTCACCTCGCCGTCACAGGCGCTGGCCGGCATCGTCGTGATGTCGGCGTGGAAGAACGTCGGCCTGGCGGTGCTGATCTTCCTGGCCGGGCTGCAGAACGTGCCGCAGGAGCTGGACGAGGCCGCCAACCTCGACGGTGCGGGCCCGGTGCGCCGGTTCCGGCACATCACCTTGCCGATGCTGCGGCGGTACCTCCTGGTGGCGCTGTTCGTCTCGACCGTCTCGGGAACGCGCATCTTCACGCCGATCATCCTGATGACCCAGGGCGGGCCGAAGAACTCGACGACCAACCTGACGTACTACGCCTACCAGCAGGCGTTCCAGTACTCGTCCTACGGGGTCGCCGCGGCCACCACCGTGTGCATGCTGGTGCTCATCGCCGCCGTCACCCTCATCCAGGGCATCGTCCTGCGGGAGCCGTCATGACCACGTACTCCGTCGAGGCGACCGCGACGCCGACCGCCGCGACACCGACCGCCGCGCGGCGCCGCTCCCGGTCCCGGGCGCTGGCCAGGGCCGTGCGCCGGCTGCCCGCCGCGGCCGGCATGGTGCTGCTGGCGGTGCTGTTCGGCTTCCCGCTGCTGTGGATGATGCTGTCGGCGTTCAAGACGACCGCGAGCGTCGTCACCGACGCCTACCCGCTGACATGGCGGAGCGTGGTGCCGAGCAGCCCGACGCTGTCGAACTTCGGCCGGCTCTTCGGCGACCTCGGATTCGGCCGGACCCTGTGGAACACCGCCGTCGCCTCCGCCGGGCAGATCGCCGGTTCGCTGGTCGTCTGCACCCTGGCCGGCTACGCCTTCGCCCGCATCCGGTTCCGGTTCCGCACCGCGCTGTTCGCGCTGTGCATGGCGGGCGCGTTCGTGCCGATCGAGGCCACCGTCGTTCCGCTGTACTCGGTGACGAAGGACCTCGGGCTGCTCTCGACGTACCCCGTGCTGTTCCTGCCGTTCATCTGCAACCCGTTCGGGGTGTTCCTGATGCGGCAGAGCTTCCGCGACATCCCGGACGAGCTGTTCGACGCCGCGGCGGTGGACGGGGCGAGCGGCGCCCGGACGTTCTGGCGGGTCGCGCTGCCCAACGTGCGGCCCGCGCTGGCCACCCTGGCGCTGATCCAGTTCATCTGGTCGTGGAGCAACTACTTCTGGCCGCTGGTGTCGATGCAGGACCCGAAGCGACAGGTGGCGCAGGTGGCGATGGCCGCGCTGCAGACCGACGCGAACAACCAGCCGATGTACGGCGAGATGTTCGCCGCGGCGACGGTGATCACGGTCCCGCTGGTGCTGCTGTCGATCGGCCTGCAGCGGTACTACGTGCGCGGGATGCTGACCGCCGGGCTGAAGTGACGTCAGGCCGGCAGCAGGTCGGCGAGCAGGACCAGCGACGGCTTGCGGCCGCTCGCGATGTGCTCGAACGCGAGCTCGCCGGCCCGGTCCACCTCGCCGCGCAGGATCGCCCGGAGCAGCTGCTCGTGCGCGCGGCAGGCCGCCTTGGGATCGCGGGCCGACGTGAGCCGGAACAGCCACTGCACCCGGCCGCTGATCGGGCGCATCATCGTGCGCAGCAGGGCGTTGCCGGACAGCTCGACCACGAGGCGGTGGAACTCGGCACTGGTCGCGGCGATGTCGGTGTCGTTGCCGTCGCGCACCGCGTGCTTCGCGCGCTGCAGGTTGTCCTTCAGCGCTTCGACGGTCTCCTGCGCGTCGGGCCCGTTGATGCGCTCGGCGGCCAGGCGCGCGGCCAGGGTCTCCAGGGTCTCCCGCACGTCGAAGAGGTCGTGGACGTCGCGGAGCGTGAGCCGGGTGACGAACGTGCCGTGCCGCGGCACGGTATACACCAGGCCCTCGGACTCCAGCAGCGGGATCGCCTCGCGCAGCGGCACGCGGGAGACCTTGAACTGGTCCGCGATCCACTGCTCACGCAGCTTCGTGCCCTGAGCGATCTTGCCTTCGATGATTGCGTGGCGCAGGTGCTCGTAGATCTGGGCGGACAACGAGCGATTTGTGGTCCCGATCGGCTCGGTCACGCCTTCGAGCTCCGTCCTCAGATGCATCGACACCGTCTCATCCGCAGAGTCAGTATACAGCCTACCGTCCTCGCGGCGTCCTACCCAGCCGGCCGGCGCCTGATCGCGGTGGTTGATGTCACGCGGGCGCGGCGAACGTTGCGGAATGTCTCACCCGCAGGGCGCAACCTCCGATCGACGCGGCCCCGGGCGGACGAATGTCTCCGTGATCATGATGCGCGCCGCGGCTGCACACCGGGTTTGCCATGATCCCGGAGACTTGTGGTACACGGGGGTACATCACCACTCCACGATCATGAAAAACCGTTGGTGTCGGCGCCAGTTGCGCATCATCACGGAGACTTCTGGTCGCGGCGCCGCGCAGCGCCCGAGATGTGGGACGTGGGCGCGGCCGGTGGCGGGCAGGCGGCGGGCGCGGGGCCAGCGCGTCGAATGCTCAGGCGCGGCGTATGGCGCGGAAGGCCAGCTCCGCCAGCACCAGCGCGCCGTCGGCGAGCACCGCGACGTCGAAGGCGGCGTCCGGGCTGTGATTGCTCGGCGCGGTGGCCGGGTCCTCGGCCGCGGCGACCTCGGCGCGCTGGCCACACCGGCAACACCGCCGCACCGAGCGGGTTCACGCTCAACGGCACTGCCTGCGGCTGAGCGCCCGGCCGGGTCCGGAACCCCCGGACCCGGCCGGACATGCCAGCGGCCCGGGCGGCGAACAGCGGGGCCGAGGCGCGTGGCGGAGGAGGACGGGAATCGAACCCGCCAGGCCGAGATGCTCGACCTCGTCGGTTTTGAAGACCGCGGCGCCCACCAGGACGCTTACCCCTCCGCGAGCCACGCGACGGCGGCCGCGGCCGCGCTGCTCGAGCCTAGTCCCGGCGGTGCCCGGGGGCTACCTCGGCTCCAGGACGGACGGAGGCTCCAGCACCCGGTCGAGGCGGATGGGGAGGATCCGGTGGCGGGTGCCGGTGGCGTGCCAGACGGCGTTGGCGATCGCGGCCGCGGTGCCGGCCGTGCCGATCTCGCCGAGGCCGTTGATGCCGACCGGGTCCTCGGGGTCGTAGTCCGGCACGAAGTCGGCCTCGATGTCGGGCACGTCCGCGTGCGCGGCGATGTGGTAGCCGGCGAAGTCGCCGTTGACGTCGCGGGCAGAGCGCGGATCCCGGACGCTCTCCTCGTGCAGGGCCATGGACAGGCCCATGATCATCGCGCCGCTCAGCTGGCTGCGGGCCAGCAGCGGGTTGACCACCCGGCCCACCGCGAACATGCCGAGCAGGCGGCGTACCCGCACCTCGCCCGTGGCCGGGTCGACGGTGACCTCCGCGAAGATGGCGCTGAAGGTCTGCCGCTCCCGGGGCGGCCGGTAGTTGATGAGCGTGGTGGTGTCGACGGTCGCGCTCACCGGCCGGGCCGGGTCGTCCAGCCGCTCGCGCAGCCGGCGCGCGGCCTCCAGGATCGCGAACGACCAGGACGTCGTGCCCCGGGATCCGCCGGCGCCCCAGGCCATGCCCAGGTCGCTGTCGCCGATCCGGATCCGGATCAGGTCGACCGCGACGCCGAGCGCGTCGGCGGCGAGCGCGATCAGCGCGGTCCGCGCCCCCGTGCCGATGTCGGTGGCGCCGATGCCGACCGTGAACGTGCCGTCCGCTTCCGCGGTGATCGTCGCGCTGGACGGGAACGTCCCGGCGCTGAACGAGGCGGTGGCCATGCCGGTGCCGACGAGCAGGTGTCCCTCGCGCCGCATCCGGGGCCGGGGGTCGCGGCCGCCCCAGCCGAACCGGCGGGCGCCCTCGCGCAGGCACTCGACCGACCGGCGGCTGCTGAACGGGTGCCCGGTCACGGGATTGGCGTCGGGCTGGTTGCGCAGCCGGAACTCGAGCGGGTCCCGGCCCAGGCGCTCGGCCACCTCGTCGATCGCCGACTCGAGCGCGAACGACCCGGGCGTGGCGCCGGGGCCGCGCATCGTGTCCGGCGGCAGCAGGTCGAGCGGTACCACGTCCATGTGGGTGCGGATCGCCGGGGACGCATACAGCACGTGGGACTGGTCGATGCACCACTCGATGTACTCGGCCAGCGGCGACACCGAGTAGAGCGCGTAGTGGTGCAGGGCCCGCAGGTGCCCTTCGGCGTCCGCGCCGATGCGCATCCGCTGCTGCGTGGTCGGGCGCGCCGAGGTCGACAGGAACACCTGCTCGCGGGTGAGCACGACGCGGACCGGACGCTCGAAGACGCGGCTGGCCATGATCGAGAGGACGAGCTGGGGGCCGCATCCCTGCTTGGCGCCGAAGCCGCCGCCCACGTGCTCGGCCCGGATGTGGACCCGCTCGCGGTCGATCCGGAACAGCGTGGACACCACCTGGGACACGCTGAACGGCCCCTGGTTGGCGTCGATGGCGTAGATGTCGCCGTCCTGCCACCAGGAGGTCGTCGCGTGCGGCTCCATGGCGCTGTGGCTCTCCTCCGGCGTGCGGTACACCTCGTCGACCACGACCGCGGACGCCGCCAGCTCGGCCTCCAGGTCGCCGGTGTCCGCCTCCGGGCCGAACGCCTGGGACGCCGGCCGTTTGGCCGGGTGGTCCACCGAGAGCGTCGTGTCGTGGGGCAGCTGGCGGTAGGTCACCCGCAGCGCCGCGGCCGCGGCGCGCGCCTGCTCCATGGTTTCGGCCACCACGAGCGCGATCGGCCGGCCCGCGTACGGTACCGCGTCGCTCTGCAGGTATTGCGGGATGCCGTCCGGCCCGAAGTAGTTGCCGGACTCGGGGTTGAGCCGCGGCGCGTTGCCGTGGTCGAGCACGCCGATGACGCCGGGCATGCTCAGCGTCTCCTTGGCATCGATCTCGGCGATGTGCCCCTTGGAGATGGCCGCGGTCACGATCCAGCCCCAGGCCATGCCGGGGCGCCGCTCGTCCGCCGCGTACCGGGCGGCACCGGTCACCTTCAGCGGGCCCTCGATGCGGGGCCGCGCGGTTCCCACCGCTCGCGTCATCAGTGGTTGCTCCCTTCGGCAAGCTCGGTCAGCACGGCCTCGATGAGGTTGCGCGCCAGGGCGACCTTGTATCCGTTGTGCCGCAGTGGCCGCGCCGCCTCGAGCTCGGCCGCGGCGGCGGCCCGGAACCGGTCCGCGGTGGCCGGGCCGTGCAGCAGGGCCGCCTCGGCGGTGCCGGCCCGCCACGGCCGGGGCGCGACCGCGCCGAGCGCGATCCGCACGTCGTGCACCAGGCCGTCGCGGACCTCCAGCGCCGCCGCGATCGACACGGTGGCGAAGGCGTACGACGCCCGCTCGCGCACCTTGCGGTACCGCGAATGGCGCGCGACGGCGGCCGGCGGCAACGCGACGCCGGTGATCAGCGCGCCCGCGGGCAGTGTCGTCTCCCGGTCCGGCCGGTCGCCCACCGGCGCGTAGAACTCGGCGAGCGGAATCTCGCCGGTGCGGTCGAGGGTCACGTACTGCACCACCGCGTCGAACGCGGCCAGCGGCACCGCCATGTCGGACGCGTGCGTGGCCGCGCAGTGCTCGCTCCGGCCGAGGATGGCGTGGTTGTGGTGCACGCCCTCGATCGCGCCGCACCCGCTGCCGGGCGCCCGCTTGTTGCACGGCTCCGTCACGTCGGCGAAATAGGAGCAGCGGGTGCGCTGCAGCAGGTTGCCGCCGACCGTGGCCATGTTGCGCAGCTGGCCCGACGCCCCGGCCAGGATGGCCTGCGTCACCGCCGGGTAGCGGCGGCGCACCTCGGGGTCCGCGGCGGCGTCGCTGTTGGTCGTGGTCGCGCCGATGACGAGACCGCCGTCGTCCGTCTGTCGTACTCCGCCGAGCGGTAGCCGCCGCACGTCCACGAGCCGGGTCGGCGTCTCGACCTCGTTCTTCATGAGGTCGACCAGGTTGGTGCCGCCGCCCAGGAAACGCGCACCCGGCTCCTCGGCGACCGCGGTGAGCGCCTCGCGCACCCCGGTCGCCCGCTGGTAGGCGAACTCCCTCATCGCGCCGCCGCCGTCTCCAGCACCGCACGCACGATGTTCGGGTACGCCCCGCACCGGCACAGGTTGCCGCTCATCCGCTCGCGCACCTCGCCCGCGTCCAGGCGCGGCCCCGGACCGTCCGGCGACACGTCGGCGGTCACCGCGCTGGGCCACCCGGCCGCGTGCTCGGCCATCATCCCCACGGCCGAGCAGATCTGCCCCGGCGTGCAGAACCCGCACTGGAACCCGTCGAGCCGGACGAACGCCTCCTGCACCGGCGCCAGCTCACCCTCGGGCGCCAGGCCTTCGATCGTCGTGATCGAAGCGCCCTCCGCGGCGACCGCCAGCGTCAGGCACGACACCACCCGCCGCCCGTCGAGCAGCACCGTACACGCGCCGCACTGGCCGTGATCGCATCCCTTCTTCGTACCAGTGCAGCCGAGGTCCTCGCGCAGCGCGTCGAGCAACGTCCGGCGATTGTCCACCGCTATCCGATGATCCTCCGCATTGACGCGCAGCGTGATCTCACTACCGGTCATGGTCGCTCCTTAGGTGTCAGCGGCGGAGGGCGCCGGTGTCCTGCGGCTCACCGCTCACCGCTGGTCTGCTCCACTCTCGGGCCCGGCTCCGCGGCGCTCATCAGTCATCTGTCTGCACCCTCACCGCTCGCGACGTGCCCGCCGCATGGCGTCGCCGCCGCATCCGGACATCCGAACACCAATGACACCAGTCCGGACCCGGCAGGTGCTTGCCCAGAAGTCGCGAAGATTGGCCCGATCCTGCCCGATCCGGCCAGAACGCCGACCGGGCTCAGAACTTGGCCCGGCCGCCGACGGGAAGCGCGACGGTGATCTCTTCGCCGGCCACCAGCGGCCGGAACTTGGCGAGGAACACCTCCGCCTCCTTGGCCTCGGCGACCCTGGTGTGGGCCTCCTCGCTGGTCCAGCCCTCGATGACGTAGATGAGGTCCGGGTCGTCGATGCCGCGGGTGACCAGGAAGACCGGGCACTCATCGTGGTACAGGTCGACCAGCAGGGCGACCAACTCGTCGCCGCGCCCCGGGTGTGCGTGCACGGTCCCGTGGACACCGTAGGTGACAGTCATGGCAGTGCCTCCTTGATCGGCGGCACTCGATGCCAGCGCCGCTCACTTCTGCTGCACTCCACTCTTCGGCGTGGCGGGGCGGCGCTCATCAGTCATCTGTCTGCGTCTTCGCGGATCCTTGCTGTGGTTTCAAAATCCGACGGATCGATGCCCGACAGGCGGAGGGTCTCGCTCGCCCGGGTGAACAGACCACGGTCGCCAGCCGCATCTGCCTCAACCTGCTCGGCTCGGCCGCCGCGGAGCACGGCGCAGCGGCCGGAAGTCTCCGCGATCATACACTCCCCGCCGCCGACACCAACGGTTTTTCATGATCACGGAGCGCTGATGTACCCCCGTGTACCGAAAGTCTCCGGGATCATGGCAAACCCGGGGTGCGGCCACCACGTGCAGCATGATCACGGAGACATACGTCCGCCCCGCCCCGCGCAGATCGGATGGTGCGACATCCGCACCGTCCGCCCCGGGGCGCCGTGCCCCCGAACCGGCGGCCATCGACGCCCATGACGCCCTCGATCCTGAGGCCGGACGCGTCGCCGGGGTGCTACGGTGTGGTCATCGAGGTGAAGCGTCGGAACGCCTCGTCGCCGACCCCAGGCTCCCGTGGCGCGTGTGCTGCGCTGTGTGAGGTGCCGGGTGCAAGCTCTGATGATCGCTGTCGGCGCCGTCGTGCTCGTCGTCGCGGTGACCGCCTTCTCGCCCCGCGTCGGCGTGGCCGGGCCGCTGGTGCTCGTGGTGATCGGCATCGCCGTCAGTTTTCTGCCCTGGGTACCGCCGGTGTCGGCCGAACCCGAGATCGTTCTCAGCGGCGTGCTGCCGCCGTTGCTGTTCTCCTCGGCGGTGTCGATGCCGTCGATGGACTTCCGCCGCGACTTCCGGGCGATCAGTGCGCTGTCCGTCGTGCTCGTGGTCCTCAGCTCGGTGGCGGTCGGCTTTCTCGTCGCCTGGCTGATACCGGGCATCGGACTCGCCACCGGCATCGCGCTCGGCGCGATCGTCAGTCCCACCGACGCGGTTGCCACCTCGATCGTGCGGCACCTGGGCGCGCCGTCGAGGGTCGTGACCGTACTCGAGGGCGAAAGCCTGCTGAACGATGCGACGGCGCTGGTGCTGCTGCGCGCCGCGATCGCGGCGACGGCCGGCGTCGTCTCCGTCTGGGCCGTGGCCGAGCGGTTCCTCGTCTCGGTCGCGGTAGCGGTCGTCATCGGCGCGATCGTGGGGATGCTCAACCTCCGGATCCGGCGGGCCTTGCGCCACCCCGTGGCCGGTACGGCGATCTCCTTCGTGGTCCCGTTCGTCGCGTCCGTCCCCGCCGACGCGTTCGGCGCATCGGGACTGGTCGCGGCCGTGGCCGCGGGCCTGGTCACCGGCAACGGGCTGGCTCGCTACCTGCGCCCGCAGGACCGCATCGCCGACGAGCAGAACTGGCGAACGATCGAACTGCTCCTCGAGGGCGGCATCTTCCTGCTGATGGGACTCGAGGTCGACGGCCTCGTCGAGAACCTTCGCGAGGCCGGCGGCAGCATGGCGACCGCCGCCTGGATCGGTGCCGCGGTCGCCGCGACGGTGATCCTGGTGCGGGCCGCACACGTCACCGCCCTGCTGCTCGGGCTGGGAGCCCAGGCACGGCGAAAGGCGGCCGGCGCGGTGCACCGCGTCGCCCCGGAGTACCTCATGTCCAAGCCCTTCACCGCCAGGGAGCGGACGGTGATTGTCTGGGCGGGCATGCGGGGCGCGGTGACCCTCGCGGCGGCGCAGACGCTGCCCGGCGACACGCGGCAGCGGGCGATGCTGGTCCTTGTGGCGTTCGTCGTCGCCGCGGGAACCCTGCTGCTGCAGGGCGGTACCCTGCCCTGGCTCGTCACGACGCTCGGTGTCGTCGATCAGGACGCGGCCGAGGCCGAGGCCGAGCGTGCCGCCCTCCTCGCCGCGATGAACCGCGCCGGCATCGCCGTGCTCGA
Organism: Dactylosporangium sp. CA-092794; assembly: GCF_050948465.1. Lineage (NCBI taxonomy): Bacteria > Bacillati > Actinomycetota > Actinomycetes > Micromonosporales > Micromonosporaceae > Dactylosporangium > Dactylosporangium sp. CA-092794. The sequence goes on from NZ_CP192044.1 coordinate 8,567,926, forward strand.
CGATCCCGAGTTGCGCCGCCCGACCGGCGGCCCTTACGACCGGACCCTCGTCCGCGCGATCCGCGGCAGCGTCGCCCAGGCCTCCGACCTGCGGCGCCACCAGGTGCTCCAGGAAGCCAAGGAGCAGCGGTTCGAGTTGCGCCTCGCCGTCATCGACATGCAGCGCCGCGCGCTGCTCGACGCCCGCCGGCACGGGGCCTACAGCTCACGGACGCTGCGCGAGGTCCTCGCCGCACTCGACGCCGAGCAAATCTCCATCGAGCTCAAGGGCGGCCTGCCGGCACGGCTGGGGAATGCCCTGAACGTGAGCGTCTCCGATCCGGGCTGAGCGACCTGGCATGATCAGTGCCGTGACCGACCGCCTGCGCGCGCTGCCCGCCGAGACCGTCCACCTCTGGCTCATGCTGGTGCTGACGCTCACGACCGGGATCAACGACGCGGTGGGCTATCTCGGGCTCGACAAGGTCTTCACCGGCAACATGACGGGCAATGTGGTTGTCCTCGGCATGGCCCTCGCCGGCGGCACCGGGCTGCCCACCCTTGGCCCGGCGCTGGCCCTCGTCGGTTTCATGGCGGGCGCGGCCGTGGGCGGCCGGGTGCTCAAGCGCGCCAAGGTTGCCTGGAGCCGGGGTGTCACGCTGCTGTTCGCCCTGGTCGCCGCGATGATGTGCGCGCTCGGCGGGCTGCTGCTGGCGATCGGCCGGGAGCCGGGCCACGTGGTGATGATCACCGTGACGACCCTGGCGGCGGTGGCGATGGGGACCCAGGCCGCGGCGGCGCGCCAGGTCGCGGTCAAGGACGTGACCACCGTGGTCGTCACGTCCACGATCACCGGTCTCGCCGCCGACTCCGTGTTCGGCAACGGCAAGCGCAGCGGCACGCCCCGCCGCCTGTTGGCGGTCGCGCTGATCCTGGCCGGTGCGGCGATCGGTGCGCTGCTGCTGAGGGTGCAGCTGGGCTGGCCGTTGTTGCTGGCCGGTGTCCTGATCGCCGCGGCGACCGCCGTCGGCGCGGTGCACCACCAGGCGCGGCCCGCGGTTCCCCCGCAGCTCACGCAGGATTCCTTGCGCTGATGCCTCACAGGCCGGCGAGGCCCCGCTCCAGCTGGTCGAACGCTCGGTTGGCGGCGTCGAGGGCGCCGGGCAGCGCGGCCGCGGCGCTGCCCTCGGCGAGCACGCGCTCGTGGTTGTCCATCATGAGTACCGCGAAGACCGCCATGATCTGAGCGGCGGCGAGCCGGCCGGTGAGCGGGTCGGTGTCCTTGCCGAGCACCTGCTCGGGCAGCTCATCGTCGTGTCCCAGCGGGCGGTGCCGGCGGCCGTTGCGGCCTTCTCGGGTGCCGGCCCCTTCACGGCTACAGCCAGGCCGGTAGCGCCGGTGCGGGCCCGCCGCCGGCGGTGGTGAGGGCGTGCGCGCGTCCGGTGAGGTACGCGGCGATCTGCGCGCACGGCCCGTCCGCGGTGACGGGTGTCCCGTGCCCGGCGAGCTCCCAGCGGTCGCCGGTGTCGCTGGCCCGCAGGACCAGCGCCGGGCCGGGCGCGTTGGCCCGCTGCGCGACCACGTCGGTGCACAGCGCGGTCAGGAAGTCGGTGGGCAGGTCGGCGAAGCCGACGTCCGCGGCCAGATCGACGGCGTGCACCCACACCTCCCGGGCGCGCAACCACGGAATGTGTGCCGCCGGGACGGTCCGGGCCGTGGCGGTGACGACGGGGGTCTGCCAATGTTCGTCGCGCAGCCGGCGCATCCCCGCCTCGAGCGCCTCGCTGGAGCGGGTCAACCAGGCGACGAGCTCGGGCGTCGCCAGGCGGCTGCCCCGCTCGATGTCCTCCGCGCGCGCCGAGGCCGACGCGTACATCGGCCTCGGCTCGCCGGTCCGCGCCCAGTGGACGAGGTTGCCCAGCGCGTCGGCGTTCGCCGCGACGTGGGCGACAATGTGCCGGCGCGTCCAGCCGGGCAACGGGCCGGCCGCGTCCAGCCGGTCCTCGACCTCGGCCACCGCCTTGCGGAACGTCGCCGTGCCGTCGCTCATCCACCGCAGCGCGCCGGCCGGCGTGCGTCCGGTCATGCCGGGATCTCCTTCACTACCCGGTTCTCCAGCCGCCCGATGCCATCGATCTCGGCGACCACCGTTTCGCCCCCGACGAGGAACCGCTGCGGGGTGCGGGCCTGTCCGACGCCGCCCGGAGTACCGGTGGCGATGATGTCGCCGGGGTTGAGCCGGACGATGGTCGAGACGTACTCGACGAGCGTCACCGGGTCGAAGACCAGGTCGCCGGTCGAGTCGGACTGCATGACCTCGCCGTCGACGAGCAGTCGCAGGTCCAGCGCGGGTCGTACGCCGCCGGGCAGCTCGTCGGGCGTCACCAGCACCGGACCGACCGGTGTGGTGGAGTCCCACGTCTTGCCCTGCAACCACTCCCGGGTGCGGAACTGCCAGTCCCGGCAGGTGATGTCGTTGAGGACGGTGAAGCCGGCGATGGCCCGCTCGGCCGCCGCGCCCCGCACCCGCCGTGCCGGACGGCCGATCACGAGGGCCAGCTCCACCTCCCAGTCGAACCCGCCGGTCTCCTCCGGCCGCACGATGTCGTCACTGGCGCCGATGAGCGCGTCGGCGTACTTGGCGAACAGCGTGGGATACGCGGGCAGGTCGCGGCCCATCTCCAGGATGTGGTTGCGGTAGTTCAGCCCCACACACACCACTTTGGACGGCGCCGGCACGATGGGATCGAACTCGGCGCCATCGGCCGGATAGGTCCGGCCCGTGATCGCATGCGCCCGCGCCTGCCAGTCCTCCAGCGACAGCAACGCCCCGACATCGCTGAACCCGAGGTCGACCAGCACGTCGCCGTCGACGCGTACCGCGCGCGTGGATCCGCCGCTGCGCAGCGTGGCGAGCCTCATCGCGCCACCCCCTCGCCGACGTGGGAGCGGTGCAGATGCAGCGCCTCGAAGACCGGTGCGTCACCGAACCGGAACAGGTCCAGCGCACCGGAGTCGGAATCGTCGCGCCCCGCCTCGGACCGGGCCGAGAACGGCTCCCATGACGGGACCACGAACAGGTCGCCGCGGGTCACCGACCAGGTCCGGTCGCCGACGGTGACGGTGCCGGACCCGTCGAAGACCTGGTACACCGACGAACCGGTCTCGCGGACGGGTGCGGTCTGCGTCCCGCTGGTGATGCGGTGCATCTCGGCGCGGATGGTCGGCAGGGCGTCGCCTCCGGTGGCGGGGTTGGTGAAGCGCACGGCGGCGTGGCCGGGCTCCACGGTCCCGCCGAAGCCCTCGTCCTCGATCGCGAGTTGCTCGCTCAGCGCCCGGTTGGTGTGCTCCCAGCGGTAGGCCAGCAGCGGCGAGCCCGGCGCCGGGGCGCCGGCGGAGACCGGCCGCAGGCCCGGGTGCCCCCACAGCCGCTCGGCGCGGGACCGCTCCGGCGTGGCGTGCTCGGCGTCGCTGAGCTTGTCGCGGCCGAATTCAAAGAACTGGACCTCGGTGAGGTACTGCAGCGGGATGTCAAGACCGTCGATCCACGCCATCGGCTCGGCGGTGGCGTTGTGGTGCGCGTGCCAGTTCCAGCCGGCCTGCGGCAGGAAGTCGCCGCGGCGCATCGGCACGGGGTCGCCGTCCACGACCGTCCAGACGCCTTCGCCCTCGACGACGAAGCGGAAGGCGTGCTGGGTGTGCCGGTGCTCGGGCGCGTCCTCGCCCGGCAACAGGTACTGGATCGCGGCCCACAACGTCGGGGTGGCGAAGGGACGGCCGTTCAGCGCCGGGTTCGCCAGAGCGATCGCGCGACGCTCGCCGCCGCGGCCGACCGGAACGAGGCCGCCGGCCCGCTCCGCGAGGGCCAGGAGCCGGTCCCATTTCCAGACGTGGCCGACGGCCTTCGACCGCGGGTGGGCGGGCATGAGATCGCCGATCTCCGTCCACAGCGGAACGAGTAGCTCCCGCTCGAAGCCGCGGTAGAGCTGTTCGAGCGCGGGCGTCACGTCGGGCTGGTCGGCGGCGGCGACGGCCCTCAGCCGCACGGGTGAGGGCGCCGGCGTTGCGGGAATGGTCATACGGGCTAGCGTGGACGCCGCCTTTCCAGAAGACATTGAAATTCTGCAAGCCAGAACCCGGCCGCCTGACGCCGTTCCTCCCAGCCGTACGCCGCCAGGTCGATGGCGGGGTGTACGCCCCGCCCGGGGTCGCCCAACGCCTCGCCCCGGCCGGACAGCGGCAACGAAAAGGCCGGATGCAGCGGGATCGGCGTCCGGGCCAGGTCGGCGGGGACCAGAGGGTAGGCCAGCGGGGAACGCTCGGGCGGGATGTCTGCGTACTGCACCTCCAGCGCCCGGCGCCGACCCCGGGGCGGCGCGGGGCGGGGCGGACGTATGTCTCCGTGATCATGACGTACGTGGTGGCCGCACCCCGGGTTTGCCATGATCCCGGAGACTTTCGGTACACGGGGGTACATCAGCGCTCCGTGATCATGAAAAACCGTTGGTGTCGGCGGCGGGGAGTGCATGATCGCGGAGACTTCCGGTCGCTGCGCCGTGCTCCGCGGCGGCCGAGGCCCGGGGGTCCGGACGCGGATGTCCTCCGAACGGAGCTGTACCCAGTTCCCGCCCCCGCTGGCGGCCCGGCCAGTCGCGCGCGACTGTTACGAGTCGCCGCTGGGACCGCGCTCGACCTGCCGGCAGAGGACTCGGAGCGAGTCCGCCTGATCATTGCAGGACGCCGGGCACAAGCCGGGGAAGGCGGCGCCTGCATGGGCCCGTCCCGGTTCTGCCCCCTCCCGCCCCATCACGATGTCAGTGCTGTCGCGGCTCTCGACACGACGCTGCTGCTCGTCGAATGGACCGACCGTACCCTCGCCTCGTGATGGCTATGCGACGACGTCGAGGGGCGCGAGGGGATCGCCGATGCGGCGGCCGACGGCGTCCGCGGCTTCCATGACGCTCTTGATGATCGGCTCCTGAGGAACCGAGTCGAAGCGCTGCTTGGGGGCGATGACGGCCACGCTCGAGGTGACGCCCGAGGACGACCTGACCGGTGCGGCCACGGCGCTGGCGCCGAGGTTGACCTCATCGTGGCTGACCGCGAAGCCGCGCTCGCGAATCTCCTGGAGTGCGGCTCTGAAATCGCTTTTGTCCGGTGCGGCCGCGAACGCGGAGAACGTGTCGGCCGTGGCGTACACGGCGTCCTGCTCGGATTCGGGCCTGAAGGCGAGAATGGCCGTCGCGCTTGCCCCGGCATAGGCCGGCATCCAGGTGAAGAGGTCGGGAACGAATCGGACGCTGTGCCGGCTCGGGGACGCCGCGACGAACATCCGGGCTCGCCGCTGGGGGTCGTAGACGGTCAGCAGCGCCGTTTCCGAGGTCTGCCTGGCCAACGACTCCAGGACCGCCGCCGCGGCCTGGTACGGACGCTTGGACTGGGCGATCGCGGCGATGCGGTACAGCTCCCATCCCAGCTCCCACTGGCCGTTCTCGGCGACGGCGACGAGGCTCACCTCCTGCGCCGCCTCCAGGGTCCGCTGCACCGAGCTCGGTGCGGTCTCGAGCATCCTGGCCAGTTCGCGCACCCCGGCCGTCGGGTCGTCGTGCTCGGCGAGCGCGCCCAGGAGCCGCACCACCGCCGCGATCGGATTGCGCTCGCGTCGTGCGCCTTCGCTTGCCGGCACCAGCACTCCCACCCTTGACCGCGTCCCGCTGAAGCGTACGATCGTTCCGTACTAGCGACGGAGGACCTATGACCTTTCGCCTCGAACCACAACTATCCCACGCGCTCAGTGGGGTGCGGGTTGTCGACCTGACCCGGAATCTCGCCGGCCCCTTCTGCACCATGCTGCTGGCGGACCTGGGCGCCGATGTGATCAAGATCGAGCGGCCGGGCACGGGCGACGACACGCGCGGATGGCAGCCGCCGTCGTGGAACGGCGAGAGCGCCACGTTCCTCTCGGCCAACCGCAACAAACGCAGCATCGCGGTCGACCTGAACCGGCCCGAGGGACAGGACCTGGTTCGGCGCCTGCTTCGAGGGGCCGACGTCCTTGTCGAGAGCTTCCGTCCCGGTTCGCTGCGCCAGCGCGGGTTGGACGCCCAGACGCTGCGGACGGCGGCCCCGCGCCTGATCTACTGCTCCATCAGCGCCTACGGTGATCGGGGACCCAAGCGCCACCGACCCGGCTACGACCCGGTCCTGCAGGCCGACACCGGGATCATGGACCTGACGGGGTACCCCGAGGAGCCTCCCGCGCGGGTCGGCATCGGAGCCATCGACCTCGGCGCCGCGCTGTGGGCTTCGATCGGCATCCAGGCAGCGCTCATGCAGCGCGACGCCACCGGTGCGGGCTCCCACATTCAGACCAGCCTGTTCGAGACCGCGACCTGGTGGATGAGCTACCACCTGGTGGGCTACCTCGCGACCGGGCAACCGCCCGGCCGGCAAGGCACGGGTACCCCGTTCATCGCGCCCTACGAGACCTTCCCCACCGCCGACGGCGATCTCCTGGTCGCCGCCGCCAACGACGGCCTGTTCGCCGGCTTGATCGCCGAGCTCGGGCTGCCCGCCATCGGCGGCGACGCCCGATTCGCGACCAATCCCGCACGGGTACGCCACCGCGGCGAACTGCGCGCCCTGCTCGCGCCCGCTTTCCTGCTGCGTACCGCGGCCGCGTGGGAGCGGCTGCTGACCAAGCGTGGCATCCCGTGCAGCCGCGTGCGGACCGTGGCCGACCTGGCGGCCGACCCCCAGCTCGACGCCCTCGGCATGCTGGTCCCCTACCCGCATCCCGCCGTTCCCGGCCTGCGCCTCGTACCCGTGCCGGTCAGCCTCGACGGCGGGCGTGGCGCGACCCGGAACCCGCCGCCGCGGCTCGGTGAGCACACCGACGCCGTCCTCGACGAACTGGACATCGATGCGGCCACCCGAGACCGGTGGCGCCGGCAAGGAGTGGTCGCATGACCGCGGCAGACACGATCGACGACGAGCTCCGGGCGGCCGCCGAGCATGCGATGGGCGGTCTCGGCGAGCACAACGTGCTGCACGAGACGGCCGAGGTCAGCACCCGCGACGGGACTGCGCTCAGCACCGACGTCTTCCACCCGGCCGGCGCGGAGCGGGGCCCGGCCATCCTGATGCGGACGCCCTACGGCCGCGGCAACTGGCACAACGACGGCGTCTACTGGGCCTCCCACGGCTACCGCCTCGTGCTCCAGGACTGCCGGGGCACCAGTTCCTACTTCGCCGAGGCCGGCGACGGCGCCGACACGGCGGCCTGGATCGAGCGCGCCCCCTGGTTCGACGGGTCCCTGTTCCTGCACGGCGCCAGCTACCTCGGGTTCACCGCCTGGGCAACGGCTTCGAACCGCCCGGCATCGCTGCGCGCCATGTCGGTGCAGATCTACAGCGCCGACCGCGTCTCCTCCTGGTACCCCGGCGGAACATTCGGCCTCGACATCGCGCTCCCCTGGTCGGCGAGCCAGGCCAGCGCGGAGGACAAGCCGGAACGGCGTGCCCTGACCGCCGCCTCGCCCACCGAAGGGATCGACGCCGCGTTCAATCACCTCCCCCTCCAGGAGGCCGACGTCGCGCTCGGCGGCGCCGTCATCCCGTTCTACCGCGAGCGCCTGCGCTACGGCGGCGACGACCCCCACTGGGCCCCGCTCAACTTCAGCGACCTGCTGTCCGGCCTCGACGTGCCCGTTCTGCTCATCGACGGCTGGTACGACTACCACCGCCGCTACATGTGGCAGGACTACCAGACGCTGCGGTCCCGGCCACACGCCGATACCCGCCTGGTGATGGGCCCCTGGTTCCACATCGGAACGGATCCGCACGTGGTCAACGAGGAGACGCGGCGCTGGTTCGACCGCCACCGGCACGCCGTCCCCGCGGACGCGAAGCTCTCCGTGCGGCTCTACGTCACCCCGGATCGCGGCTGGGTCGAGGCGCCGGGGTGGCCGCCGGCCGGCTCCACATCCACCACCCTGTACCTGAGCGCGGGCCGGGCCGCCGCCTCCGTAGCCGATGCGGACGCGGCGGCCGACACCTACACCTACGACCCGGGCGACCCCACGCCATCGGTCGGGATCTCCAGCTTCGGCGGCCCGGACGCGGCCCTGCCCACCGACAACCGTGCCCTCGAGGCCCGGCCCGACGTGCTCGTCTACACCGCCGAGGCGTTCGACCAGGCGGTCACGATCGTGGGGGCGGTACGAGCGCGGCTCTTCGTCAACTCCACCGAGCCCACCGCCGACTTCTTCGTCCGCATCACCGACGTCCACCCGGACGGGACCAGCATGAACGTCGTCGACGGCATCACTCGCATCCCGCACACGCCGCGGCTGGCCGGGGACGAGCCCGTCGAGATCGAGGTCGACCTCGGTCCCGTCGCGCACCGGATCGACGCCGGCCACGCCATCCGGATCCAGGTCTCCAGCGGCGCCCACCCGATGTACGCGCGCAACCCGGGCGGCACCGAGTCGCCCGCGACGACCATGCGACTGTTCCCCGCCACCCAGACGGTGCACCTGGGCGGCGACCGCGCTTCGAGAGTCCTCCTCGACCTCTACACCGAGGAGAACCCGTGAGCAGCACACCGGTCCGGAACCAGCCGCCGGAGCGGCCCAGGGTCGAGCAACGCGGGCTCTGGTTCGACGAGCTCGACCTCGGGGTCACCTACGAGCACCGCCCCGGCCGCACCATGACCGAGTACGACAACGTCTTGTTCAGCACCCTGTCGATGAACCCGCAAGCCCTCCACCTCGATGCGGCCTACAGCGCGACCCAGCCCTTCGGGCGGCAACTGATCAACAGCATGTTCACGCTGGCCACCCTGGTCGGACTCTCCGTCGCCCACCTCACCCGCGGCACCATCGTGGCCAACCTCGGGTTCAGCGACGTCCGGTTCCCCGCCCCGATGTTCCACGGAGACACCCTCTACGGCGAAAGCATTGTCGTGGACAGGCGAGTCTCCCGCTCCCGCCCCGGGGCCGGCGTCGTGACCCTCGAGCACACCGGCCGCAACCAGCACGGAACGGTGGTGGCGGTCGCGACACGACAGGTCATGATGCTGCGATCGCCCGCCGCACGGCCGGTCGCTCCCGGAGGCGAGGGAGCCGATGCCTGAGGGAGTCGCCTGGCTGTTCTGCCCGGCCAACAAACCCGGCCGGTTCGCCAAGGCGGCCGACCGCGCCGACGTGGTGATCCTCGACCTCGAGGACGCCGTCGGCCCCGGCGACCGCCCCGCGGCCCGACGGGCCCTCGCCGAACAGCGACTCGACCCGGACCGGACGGTGGTGCGGATCAACCCGGCCGGATCGCCGGATCACGACCTCGACCTTGCCGCCCTCAACGAGACGTCCTACACCACGGTGATGCTCGCGAAGACCGAGTCGGCCGCCGACGCGCGGGCTCTGGCGCCGCTGCGGGTTGTGGCGCTGTGCGAGACTCCCGCGGGGGTACGCAACGCCGGCGCGATCGCGGCCACCGGCAACGTGGAGGCCCTGATGTGGGGCGCCGAAGACCTCATCGCGGCCCTCGGCGGCACCTCCAGCCGGTTCCCGGGCGGACGCTACCGGGACGTCGCGCGCCACGCCCGCAGCAGCGTGCTGCTCGCGGCCGGCGCCGCGGGCAAGCTCGCCATCGACGCGGTCTACCTCGACATCCCCGACCTCGACGGACTGAACGACGAGTCGATCGATGCGGCCGCGAGCGGCTTCGGTGCCAAGGCCTGCATCCATCCCAGCCAGGTACCGATCGTCCGTGCCGCCTACGCCCCCACCAGCGAAGAGCTGCACTGGGCCAACCGCGTGCTCGCCGCATCGGCGTCCGGCGGCGACGCCTTCACCCTCGACGGCCGGATGATCGACGAACCCGTCCTGCGCCAGGCCCGACGCATCCTCGCCCGGGCCGTCGTCCGCTAGCACCCCTCGGGCGTTGCACGCCGGCCAGCACAGCGCAGCGACCGAAGATCGGCGCGGGGCGGGCGGACGTATTTCTCCGTGATCATGATGCCCGCGGTGGCCGCACCGCGGGTTTGCCATGATCCCGGAGACTTTCGGTACACGGGGGTACATCAACATTCCGTGATCATGAAAAACCGTTGGTGTCGATGCCGGGTTGCGCATGATCACGGAGACTTTCATCCGCCCCGGCCGCGCGGCGGCGGCAGGCTGCCACCCGATGGTTTCCGGCGGATCAACAATCTCGGCGAAGGGGCCACAACGGTCAGTCGTGCGTTGCCAAAGGTTCGTCGTGGCCGGTAGCGTCCGCCTCGGAGAAAAACGTTTTTGGTGGGAGTTGCCGAATGTTCGATCGCAAGCCCGTCGTGGCGATGGTGCACTTTCCGCCGCTGCCCGGCACGCCGGACTACGACGCGGCCGCAGGCGTCGCGGGGATCTACGACGCGGTGGCCCGCGACCTCGAGTACCTCCTGGTCGACGGGATCGACGCCGTGATGTTCTGCAACGAGGGCGACCGGCCCTACCAGCTGCGGGCCGGCTCGGAGATCGTCGCCGCGATGGCGTTCGTGATCGGGCGGGTGACGCCGCTGGACCGGCCGTTCGGGGTGAACGTGCTGTGGGATCCGCGCGCCACGCTGGGCCTGGCCGCCGGCACGGGCGCCGCGTTCATGCGGGAGGTGGTCACCGGCGCGTACGAGTCCGACATGGGACTCTGGCAGCCCGGCGCCGGACAGCTGGGCCGGGATCGCCGCTACCTCGACGCGCGGGACGTGGAGCTGTGGTTCAACATCACGCCGGAGTACGCCGCGCGGCTGTCCGCCCGGCCGCTGGGCATGGTGGCCCGTTCGGTGGTGCAGAGCAGCATGCCCGAGGTGATCCTGGTGTCGGGCCCGATGGCCGGGGTGCAGCCGGACGTCTCCGCGGTCGCCGAGGCGAAGGAGGCGGTCGGCGCGCGGCAGCGGGTGTACGTCAACACGGGGGTCAAGGCCGCTACCGTCGCGGGCTTCCTCGGCGTCGCCGACGGCGTCATCGTCGGCAGCGACCTGAAAGTGGACGGCAACACGTGGAACGCGGTGGACCCGGACCGGGTCGCCCGCTTCGTCGACGCCGCGGCCGCGGCGCGCTGATCGCGGACCGTCAGCGCCTATGCCCGCGTACACGATCGGCATCGACCTCGGTACCACCGCCACCAAGACCGTGCTGGTCGACGGGTCGGGGGCCGTGGTCGCCGGCGCCGCCCGCGCCGCCCGGGTGGACTCGCCCGCACCGGGCCACGCCGAGATGGACCCGCATCAGTGGTGGTCGCACGTGGCCGAGACCGTCGCCGAGGTCCTCGCCGCCGCCGGGTCCGACGGGCGTGACGTCGCCGGCATCGGCGTGAGCGGCATGGTACCGACGCTCGTCGCGGTGGACGCGGGCCTGCGGGTGCTGCATCCCTCGATCCAGCAGAACGACGCGCGGGCGGTCGCGGAGATCGACGAGCTCGCCCGGGCGGTGCCGGACGCGCTCGCCCGCACCGGCAGCGCCGTCACGGCGCAGAGCATCGGGCCGAAGTGGCACTGGCTGGCGCGGCACCGCCCGCGGGTCGCCGCGGACTGTGTGACGCTGCTCGGCTCGTACGGCTGGGTGATCGCGCGGCTGACCGGCGAGCGGGTGGCCGACGAGAACTGGGCGCTGGAGAGCGGGCTGGCCGGCTACGACAGCGGATGGCAGGCGGACATCTGCGCCGCGGCCGGCCTGGACCCCGCGCTGCTGCCGCCGATCCGCCCCAGCGGCGCTGTCGTCGGGTCGCTGCGCGCCGACGTCGCGGCGCAGCTGGGACTGCCGGCCGGCGTACCGGTCACCGCCGGCTACGCCGACCACGTGGTGTCGGCCTTCGCCGCCGGCCTGCTCGCGCCCGGCGACACCCTGCTCAAGCTCGGCGGTGCCGGGGACATCCTCGCGGTGAGCGCGGCGCCGGTGTTCGACCCGCGCCTGTACCTCGACCGCCATCCGCTGCCCGGCTACTGGATGCCCAACGGGTGCATGGCCACCTCCGGCGCGACGCTGCGGTGGTTCCAGCGGGAGCTGGCCGGCGGCCGGGCTCTCGGCGCGCTGGACGCCGACGCCGACGCGGTGGGGCCGGGTGCGGGCGGCGTGCTGGCGCTGCCCTACTTCCTCGGCGAGAAGACGCCGGTCATGGACCCGCTGGCCCGCGGCGCCTTCGTCGGGCTGCACCTGGGGCACACCCGGGCGCACCTCTACCGGGCCCTGGTGGAGGCGGTCGCGTTCGGCTTCGCCCACCACGTCGAGGTGTTCGCCGAACGGGGCATCGCCGTGGACGAGGTCCGGGTGACCAACGGCGGCTCCCGCTCCGCGCTGTGGAAGCAGACCCTCGCCGACACGCTGGATCGTCCGCTCGGCTCGATCGCCGCGCACCCCGGGTCGAGCTGGGGTGCCGCGCTGCTCACCGCGGGCGCCGTCGGGCTGCTGGATCCGGCCGAGGCGGTGCGCCGGCTGGCCCGGGTGGACGAGGTCTTCGCGCCGAGTCCGGCGGCGCACCGCGTGCTGCGCGCGCACTACGAGCGCTACGGCGCGCTGCGCGAAGCCCTGGCCCCGATCTCCCACGACCTGGCCGCGCAGGCCTGGTAGCCGGCGTCAGGCGCGGCGGGTGCTGTCGCGCTCCAGGAGCTCGACCGGGAGCACGATCTCGCGCGGGGACGCCTCCATCGTGACCATCTGCAGCAGCAGCCGGGCCGCCTCGGCGCCGATCTGCTGCGACTGCTGCGCGACGGTGGTCAGCGACGGGCGCACCAGCGCTCCCCAGGCGATCCCGTCGAAGCCGCAGACCAGCACGTCGTCCGGGACCGCCCGGCCGGCGGCGGCGAGACCCTCCAGGGCGCCGACCGCCTGCAGGTCGTCGGCGGCGAAGATCGCGTCGATGCGCGCGTCGCGGCGCAGCAGCTCCGCCGTGGCGCTCTGACCGCCCTCGATGGTGTACGGCGCGTGGATGACGCGCTCGGCGGGCAGGCTCCGGCCGGCGGCGCGCAGTCCGGCGCCGTAGCCCTTCCGCCGCTCGTTCGAGGTCGGCAGCGTCTCCGGCCCGGTGATCATCGCGCAGCGCCGCGCGCCGCGGGCGGTCAGGTGGGCGGCGGCCAGCCGGCCTCCGGCGACGTTGTCCGAGAAGACCCCGCCGGTGCCGGCGACGCGGATGCGCTCGTCGCAGATGACCATCTGCACGTCGTTGTCCACAAGGGACTGGATCTGCGTCATGCGGCTGCCGGTGTTGGAGGTCGGAAAGAACAGGATCCCGTCCGAGGCGGTGGCCAGCCGGCGCAGGTAGTTGTCCTCGCGGTCCTCGTCAAGCTCGGTGTTGCCGAGATAGACCGACCAGCCCAGGGCGTTGGCCGCGGTCTCCGCGCCGTGGGCGATCTCGGCGAAGAACGGGTTGGTGACGTCGGGGACCACCAAGCCGATCGCGTGGTGAACCCCGGTGCGCAGCGAGTGGGCCGCGGTGTTGGGGCGGTAGCCCAGTTGCTGAGCGGCGTCCTGGATGCGCTGCCGGGTCACCTGGGAGACGACCCGCTGCCCGGACAGGGCGTTGCTGACGGTCGACACGCTGACGCCGGCCAGCTCAGCGACGTCACGGATGGTTACCACGCTGCGCATCAATGGCTCCTTCGACCGTGCCGATCCTAGTCCATGAACGCCCCGCCGTTGACGGCCAACGCCTCGCCGGTGATGAAGGCGGCGTCGGCGCCGCAGAGGAAGGCGACCGCGCGGGCCACGTCCACGGGCTGCTCCAGCCGGCCGAGCGGGGTGTCGGCGATCATCGCGGCGCGCACCGCGGCCTCGTCGGTGCCGCGCAGCCCGGCCTCCCAGACCAGCTCGCGGTCCTGCATGCCGGTGCTGACGTAGCCGGGGCACACGGCGTTGACCCGCAGGCCGGACGGGCCCAGCTCGTACGCCATCGCCTGGGTCAGCCCGACCACCGCGAACTTCGAGGCGACGTAATGCGCGAGGTAGGGCACCCGCCCCTGCTTGCCGGCCATGCTCGCGACGTTGACGATGACCCCGGGGCGGCGCAGCCGCGCCGCGGCGACCTGCCCGCAGATGAACACCCCGGTGGCGTTGACGTCGAGATTGTGCTGCCAGTCGGCGAGCGGGATGTCGCCGAAGCGGTGCATCGAGGAGACCCCGGCGTTGGAGACCCAGACGTCCAGCGGCCCCAGCGCGGCCTCGGCACCGTCGGCGGCCTCCCGCACCGACGCCGCGTCGCGCACGTCGCAGGCCAGCGGCACCGCGGTTCCGCCCTCGTCGCGGATGGCCTTGGCCACCCCGGCGGCGAGGCCGCCGTCGATGTCGGTGACGGTGACCGCGGCACCGCGAGCGGCGAGCTCGCGGGCGATGGCGGCGCCGATGCCGGATCCGGCGCCGGTGACGAGGGCGTGGCGGGCCGCGAACGGCGGCGAAGAGGCGGACACAGGGCTCCAATCGGTGGTGCGTCGTCGGGGTGGGTGGTCACAGGAACGCGGGGCCCGCCGCGCGGTCGGCGGGCAGCGCCGCGAGCACCGCCGGCGCCAGGCCGAAGCGCGCCGCGAGCAGCGCGTCCCGCTCCCGCGCGGGCACCGGCGTGGTCCGCACCGCGCCGGTGGCGTCGACGCTGACCAGCTTGCCCCGGCCGTAGGAGTCGATGCCGCCGTCCCGGTTGCGGCGCACGAAGAGCTGGTCGTTGAACAGGCTGTACCCGCGGGTGCGCTCGTGCCAGGCCCGCACCCGCTCCGGCGCCACCTCGGCCAGGCTGATCTCGCAGCCGACGAAGTCGCCGCGGTGGTGCCCGGGCAGCCACTCGACGACCCAGGTGTCCGCGCCGGAGCGCCGGGCGCGCACCGGGTGCAGCGGATCGTCGTGCCGGACGGGCGCGTCGGCCAGGCGCAGCGGGGTCTCGAAGAGCATCGAGCTGTCCACCAGGTACACCTCGCCGTCCAGCGTGACCGCGGTGCTGGCGTGGTTGGGCCGCACCCCCGGGTCGGTGAGCATCACGCCGGTCACCAGCCGGGCCGCGAACCCGTACCAGCGGGCCAGCGCGACCAGCCCGTAGGTGCTCGCCCAACAGGTGCCGCCGGTACCCCCGGCGAGGAAGTCGCGCAGGAAGCGCCCGGCGTCGCTGCCGGGCACCTCGCCGCGCCCGCCCGCGGCGAAGAACAGCCGTTTGCGGACGTTGTCGAACGGAACCGTGCGGCACCAGGCCCGGTACAGCAGGCCGAGCCCGTCGAGGCCGGCCGGCAGGCGTGCGGGCAGCGCCAGGCGGGCCGCGATTCGCGACAGGTCCGCCTCGTCGGCGTCGAACAGGGACATCGGGCTCCTTGCGCCGGTTCAGAAGGCGAACGCGATATTGCCGACGGGCTTGTCGCAGTTGAGCAGCAGGACCGTCTTGCGGCGGATGCGCCAGGCGCCCGCGACCGGCACCAGGTGGTGCTCGACCCGGGCGATCCAATGCCGCATCCGGTCGTCGCGCAGCTCGGCCAGGTTCAGCGTGGACTGGACCAGCCGGACGCCGTCGAGCTCCCAAGCCTCCACATTGGACACCTGCCGCACCGTGCGCGACGGCGGCGACTGGGCATGCAGGTACGCGGACTTGAGCCACACCACCCGGTCGGTGAGCCGGCGCCGGTCCTCGTAGGAGATCGCGAGCTGCTCGTCGGCGCCCCGGTCCGGGTCGGTGGGCACCCAGTGCAGGCAGTCGTCGGTGTACAGCTCCAGCCATTCGTCGAAACGCCGCTCCTCCAGCAGCCGCGCCTCGTAGGCGAGCAGGCAGGCGCACTCCCAGGCCAGCGCCGGGTCGGTGACGGGGCCGAGGCCGCGGGTGAGCACCGTGCCGGGCCCGAGCCGGGTTTCCATATTTGCGGGGCCCGGGTCCGCGTCACTCGCCGACCGTTCCTCCCGGACGACTCGCTCGGCGCTGGCGCGCCTCCCTGCGACTCCGCGGTGCCAAGAACCGCCTGGCGGCGTGCTCATGCCGGCACGAGGGCGGTGTCGGCCGACATCTGCCGCTGCCAGAGCCGCCAGTACGAGCGGATCGGCGCCTCGTCGGTGACCCGCACGGTCGTCCCGCCGTCCGCGCGCGGCTCCGCTCGCTCGCCGGTGCTGCCCCGGGAGATGTCGTTCCACTCCATCTCGGCGGCGGCGTAGCCGTGCTGCGCCCGTTCCCACATCTCGATGTCGTCGGGCTCGCCGAAGTTGACGAAGTCCTCGCAGAAGCGCAGCCGCAGCCAGTTCACCTCGGCCGGCACGCCGTCGAGGGTCACCGCGTGCTCGTGCATGACGCTGCGCTGCGGGCTCAACGGCTGCAGGGTGGTCACGAAGTTCGCGTTCACCAGCAGGTTGGGAAAGACCGAGAGGTTCATCCCGCCCGGCGGGGCGAGCTCCAGCCAGCGCTCCGCCTCGTCGCCGTAGCGCTCCCGCAGCGCGGCGACCGCGGCCTCGACGCCCGGCACCGGCTTGGCGTGCGACCACAGCCCGCCGCCGAGGCTCGGGCGCTGGTCGAGCAACGCGTGGCCGTTGCCGTAGTCGTACGTGCGCATCGGCAGGTCGTCCGGGTCGCCGTCGAAGTGTGACAGCGAGAGACCTTCCCGGTGCCGGTTGGCGACCTCCAGCAGCGAGCGGTGGGTGAACGCCGGGTGGTAGCCGTCCGCGGCGTTGTCCCACACCACCTTCCAGTTCGCCTCGACCAGCACCCGCCGGGCGCCGTGGCGCAGCCGGATGCGGCCGGTCGGCGAGCGGGCGCTCCACTCGGCCAGTGCGTCGGCGGCCGGGCCGAGGTACTCCGGCAGCGGCTGCGGATCCGCGGCGAGGGTGCCGAAGATGAAGCCGTGGCTGCGTTCGACCCGCAGCTTGCCCAGGCCGAGCGCGCTCTTGTCCAGTGCGTCGCCGTACCCGCGCGGATAGGGAACGCCGGTCAGTTCGCCGGTGTTGCGGTAGGTCCAGCCGTGGTATTCGCAGCGGAACGAGGTGGCGCTGCCGCAGTCGCGGGTGGCCAGGGTGACCGCGCGGTGGCGGCATCGGTTGAGCAACGCGTGCACCGCGCCGTCCCGGCCGCGGGTGACCAGCAGCGGCCGGGTGCCCAGCCAGGACCGCACGAACGTGTCCGGCTCGGGCAGCTGGCTGTCGTGCGCCAGGTAGACCCAGCCCGCGCCGTAGACCCGGTCCAGCTCCAGCGCGAAGATCCCCGGGTCCACGTAGGCCAGCCGGTGCACCCGGGTCGCCTCGACCAGCCGGGCCGGGTTGAGTTGCGTCATGCCGCCGCCTTACGGGAGGTACAAAAACGATTCGCTCAGGACGACAGCCTGAGTCGGCCGAGCCGTGCTGTCAACGGCGCGCCGGTGCGGGATGAGGCTTTGCGCCGACTATGTCCGGTGCCGGAACGGTGCTGTAACGCAGAGTTGACCCCGCGGAGATTGACGTCGCGCGGTCGCGGCGCGAGATTCAGCGAAACGTTTTTGGTACCCCTCCGCCGCAGCGCGGCGCAGGAAGGGACGGCTCAAGTGGGCAACGAGACGGACGCGGCGCCGTACCGGACGATCACCGGCGCGGCGGCCGCGCTGCGGGACGGCGAGATCAGCAGCGTCGAGCTGACCGAGGCATTCCTGGCCCGCATCGATCGGCACAACGACGCGGTCCGGGCCCTCGTCGAGGTCTACCCGCGGCAGGCGCTCGCCGCCGCCGCACGGGCCGATGCCGACCGGGCCGCCGGGGTGGTGCGCTCGCCGCTGCAGGGCGTCCCGATCGCGGTCAAGGACGTCATCGCCGTCGAGGAGGGCCCCACCCGAGGCGGCGGCAACGCCTGGTCGCCGCGGTGGCATCCCGGCGACGCCCTCGCCGTGGCCCGCCTGCGCGCCGCCGGCGCGATCGTCCTGGGCAAGTCCCTCACCATGGAGTTCGCCTGCGGCATGCCCGACGAACGCGACGGTACGCCGGTCAGCGCGAACCCCTGGAACCTCGCCAACTGGGCCGGCGGATCGAGCTCGGGCGCGGGCGCCGGGCTCGCCGCCGGCCTGTTCCTCGGCGGCCTGGGTACCGACACCGGCGGCAGCATCCGCTGTCCCGCCGCCTGGTGCGGGGTCAGCGGGATCAAGCCCAGCTACGGGCTGGTGCCCACCGAGGGCATGATCCCGTGGGCGTTCACCCTGGACCACCTCGGCCCGCTGGCCCGCTCCGCCGCCGACTGCGCGCTGCTGCTGGAGACGCTCGCCGACGGCCTGCCGGCCCCGGCCGGCCACGCCGAGCGGGCGCCCGGTGACCTCACCGGGCTGCGGATCGGCGTCGAGCGCGCCCACCACCTGACCTCCGAGGTGGTCGAGCCCGCCGTGCGGCAGCGCTTCGACGAGGCGCTCGCCGTGCTCGCCGACGCCGGTGCGCGGCTGAGCGAGGTGGAGCTGCCGCTGTACGACACCGCGGCCGAGGCGGCCATGCTCATCACGCCGGTGGAGGGGTACAGCTACCACCGGGAGAACCTGCGCGAGCGATGGAGCGACTACGGCCGCCAGACCCGGCTGCAGATCGCCGCGGGCGCGGTCATCGGCGCCGCCGACTACGTGCAGGCCCGCCGGGTGGCGGTGCTCGCCCAGCGGCGCCTCGCCGCCCTGTTCGCCGGCGTGGATCTCATCGTCATGCCGACCACCGCCACCGGCGCGCCCCCGATCGCCGCTCTCTACGGGGCGGACCTGCGCCACCTCATCACCTCGACCATCTACACGCCCTACTGGGACGTGGTCGGCAACCCCGCCCTGTCGGTACCGATGGGGCTCAACGCGGCCGGGCTACCGCTGGGCCTGCAGATCGCGGGCGCCCACGGGGCCGACGCCCTGGTCCTGCACGCCGGCGCGGCCTTCCAGGCGCGCACCGACCACCACCTCGCCGTGCCGCCGCTGCGCCCGGCGCCGAGCAGCGCGGCGGTGCCGGCATGAACGCGCCGGACGTCGTGCGGGCCGGCGTCGCCGAGCAGCTCGCCGCGCAGGGGCTGCCCTGCTCGGCCGAGGAGATCGACGAACTCACGCAGACCATGCTCTCGATGCGCGAGCGGGCGGCGCTGTGCGACCGCGCGCTCGCCGGGGAACCCGACAGCGATCTCGCGGGCGGGCACTGATGCCGGTGCCGTCCGCCGAGATCCCGGCCACGCCGACCTTCCACGCCCGCCGGGCGATGGTGACCACCACGGATCACCTCGCCACCGGCGCCGGCGTGGCGGCGCTGCGGGCCGGTGGCAGCGCCGCCGACGCGGCCGTCGCCGCCGCGGCGGTGCTCGCGGTCACCTCTCCGGAGAAGTGCGGCCTCGGCGGCGACCTCTTCGCCCTCGTGCACCGCGACGGCGAGGAGCGGCCGGCGGCGCTCAACGCCTCCGGGCGGGCCGGCTCGGGCGCCGACGCGCAACGGATGCGGGCCGAGGGGCACCGCAGCATGCCGATGCGCGGCGACATCCGCACCGTGACCGTGCCGGGCTGCGTGGACGGCTGGCTGGCCCTGCACGGACGCTTCGGGCGGCTCCCCCTGGCGGAGGTCTTCGGCCCGGCGGTGGAACTGGCCGAGGCGGGCTTCCCGATGTCGGCCACCCTGGCCCGGGCGATGGGCGAGCTCGACGAGACCGGCGACCTGCGGCACGCGCCGGCGGCGCTGCGGGAGGCGCCGCGGCGGGCCGGCACGCTGCTGCGCCGCCCCGGCCACGCGCAAACACTGCGGGCCATCGCGGCGCACGGCCGCGACGCCTTCTACGGCGGTACCTTCGGCGAAGGACTGCTCGCCCTGGGTGCCGGACTGTTCAGCCCGGCCGACCTGGCCCGCGGCCAGGCGGACTGGGTGGAGCCGCTGGGCGTGACGGTGTGGGGCGCGCGGCTGTGGAGCGTGCCGCCGAACTCCCAGGGCTACCTCACGCTGCTCGGCGCCGCCGTCGCGGCCAGGCTGCCGCTGCCCGCCGACCCCGACGAGGCGGCCTGGGCGCACCTGCTGGTCGAGGCGGCGGTGGCGGCCGGCCACGACCGGCCGTCGGTCCTGCACGAGCACGCCGACGTCGGCCCGCTGCTCGCCGACGCCGAGGTCGCCCGCCGGGCCGGGCTGGTCGACGCGCACCGCCGCGCGCCGATCGGGCTGCGCGCCGCCGCCGGCGACACCACGCAGCTGTGCGTGATCGACGGCGACCGGCTGGGCGTCTCGCTGATCCAGTCCAACGCGGCCAACTTCGGCTCCACCGTCTTCGAGCCGTCCACCGGCATCGAGCTGCACAACCGCGGGGTCGGCTTCAGCCTGCGCCCGGGGGACCCGGCCGAGTGGGGCCCGGGCCGCCGCCCGCCGCACACCCTCTCCCCCGCGCTGCTGACCCGCCCGGGCGGCGGGCTGCGCGCGGTCCTCGGCTCCGCCGGCGGCGACGCGCAGCCGCACGTGACCCTGCAGCTGCTGGCCCGGCTGCTGCACGCCGGGCAGACCCCGGGCGAGGCGGTCGGCGCGCCGCGCTTCCGCCTCGGCGCGCCGACCGGCACCGGCTTCGACACGTGGGAGCACCCGCAGGGCACCACCGTGCTGCTGGAGCGGGGCGCCCCGGCCGGCTGGACCGGCGGGCTCACCGCCCGCGGCCACGCCGTGCGGGTGCTGCCGGTCGCCGAGGCGTACGCCGGCCACGCCCACCTGCTCGAGGTGGGCGCCGACGGCGTGCTCGCCGGCGCCACCGAACCCCGCGCCGGCAACGGCGCGGTCGGGGGTCTGTGAT
The DNA here is from genome assembly GCF_050948465.1 of Dactylosporangium sp. CA-092794. Lineage (NCBI taxonomy): Bacteria > Bacillati > Actinomycetota > Actinomycetes > Micromonosporales > Micromonosporaceae > Dactylosporangium > Dactylosporangium sp. CA-092794. The sequence goes on from NZ_CP192044.1 coordinate 8,588,611, forward strand.
GACGGCGGCCGGCACCGGGACGGTCGACCTGACCGGGTCGCGCCCGCCCGGCCGCGTGGTCCGGCTGGCCACCGAGCCGGAGCCGATCCGGGTCGACCTCGCCCGCAGCGCGCTGCTGGTGATCGACATGAGCAACGACTGCGCCCATCCCGAGGGCTGGGCGGGCGTGTACGGCGGCGACATACGCCCGGCCGCCGGACTGGTGGCGCCGATCGCCGCCACCTCCGCCGCGCTGCGTGGCGCCGGAGCCCGGGTCATCTGGGTGAACTGGGCCGTGCGCTCCGACGCGGCGAACCTGCCCGCGGGGCTGCGCCGCGCCTACCGGCGGGCCGGGGGCGGCGGGCTCGGCGCACCGGTCGCCGGGCGCGGCCATCCCGCGATGGGGCGCGGCGGCTGGGGCGCCCGGGTGCTCGACGCGCTGCCGGTCGGCGCTGCCGACATCGTCGTCGGCAAGCACCGGGTCAGCGGCTTCTTCGACACCGAACTCGACGGCGTGCTCCGCGCCCAGGACATCGGCGTGCTGTTCTTCGCCGGGGTCAACACCGACCAGTGCGTGCTCGCCACCCTGGTCGACGCGGCCTGCCTGGGCTACGAGTGCGTCCTGCTGACCGACTGCACCGCGACCACGTCGCCCGGCTACTGCCGCCGGGCGGCCCTGCACAACGTGCGCGAGTGCTACGGCCACCTCGGCCTCGGCCGCGACCTGCGCGCCGCGATCGGGGGCGAGCCATGAGACCTGGCGGCGTCGCGCGTTACGCGCTGTTCACCGACCCGGCACGGCGCCGATAAACCCCGATGGTCGCATGACCTCGTTGAAAAAACGTTATATCAACCACTTCACCAGGCATTCCGGGAAGGGAGACCGATGATCGGCTACCTGTCGCGCCGGGTCGCGCTGGCCCTGCCCATCCTGCTCGGCGTCTCCCTGCTCGTGTTCGCGCTGCTGCAGCTGGCCCCGGGCAGCCCGGTGGACTCGCTCGTCGGGCCGTACGCCACCACCGAGGACAAGGCGGAGCTGTCCGCCGCGCTCGGGCTGGACCGGCCGCTGCCGCTGCAGTACCTGAGCTGGCTCGGCGACGTGCTGCGCGGCGATCTCGGCCAGTCGATCTCCAAGCAGACCCCGGTGGCCGGGCTGCTGCTGCCGGCGCTGCTCAACACGCTGCTGCTGGCCGCCTTCGCCGCGGCGGTGGCCATCCTGCTCGGCGCCGGCGTGGGGGTGCTGTGGGCCCGCACCCGCCACCCGTGGGTGCGCCACCTCGCCGAGGGCATCGCCACCACCGCCTCGGCGATGCCGCAGTACGTGCTGGGTCTCGGCCTGGTGGCGCTGGCCGCACAGGTGCTCACCTGGTTCCCGGTCTCGGGAAAGAGCAGTCCGTCCGGCGCCGGTGCCGGTGGCGCCGGGGACGTACTGCGGCACCTGATCCTGCCCGGGTTCACCGCGTCGCTGGTGATGCTCGGCATCGTCGCCCGCATGGTCCGCGTCTCGCTCGCCGACGTGCTGGCGCAGCCGTGGGTGCAGACCATGACGGCGCGCGGGCTGCGGCCCCGGCGGGTGCTGCGCCACACCGTGCGCAACGCGCTCCCGCCGGTGCTGACCATCGTCGGGCTCCAGTTCGGCTACCTGGTCGGCGGCGTACTCTTCGTGGAGATCATCTTCTCCTGGCCGGGCCTGGGCACCCGCCTCTACGAGGCGATCAGCGCCCGCGACTATCCCGTCATCGAAGGTGGGGTACTGCTCGGCGCCGCCGGTTTCGTCCTCATCAACATCCTGGTCGACCTGGCCAGCGCCGCGATCGACCCGAGGCTGCGGAGCGCGACGTGAGCGCGGCCGAACGAGCCTCCGCCGCCGAACCCGCCGCGCCGGCCCGGGGCGGGCTGCTGCGCCGGCTGCGCCCGAGCCGGCTGGCGGCGGCCGGCTTCCTGCTCGCGGTGATGCTGGTGGCGCTGCTCGCGCCGATCCTGCCGCTCGCCGACCCCACCGCGGGCAACGTGAGCGAACGGCTGCTCGGCCTCGGCGCGCCCGGCCACCCGCTCGGCACGGACCGGCTCGGCCGCGACATCCTCAGCCGGATGGTCTGGGGCGCCCGGGTCTCGCTGCCGGCCGGCCTCGTGCCGGTGCTGGTGGGCAGCCTGCTGGGCACCGGCCTCGGCGTCGTCGCCGGCCTCGGCCCGCACTGGCTGCGCACCCTCGTCATGCGGTTCCTGGACATCTTCTTCGCCTTCCCGGCGCTGCTGCTGGCGATCGTGATCGCGGCGACGTTCCGGGCCGGGCTGCTCATCGTGCTCATCGCCATCACCGTGATCGTCGTCCCGCCGGTGGCGCGCGTCGCCGAGACCGAGACGATACGGGTGCGGCACAGCGAGTTCGTCGTCGTCGCCCGCGCGTCCGGCGCGACCTGGCCGACCGTCGCCCTGCGGCACGTGCTGCGCAACGTCGGCCCGGCCGTCATCGTCTACAGCACCTCGCTGGTCGGGCTGGCCATCGTCTACTCCGCCGGGCTGAGCTTCCTCGGCCTCGGCGTGGCACCCCCCACGGCCGACTGGGGCGGGATGGTCAACGAGCTGCGCGGCCTGGTCTTCCGGGCGCCGGCGCTGGCGCTGCTGCCGGCGGTACCCATCTTCGCCGTCTCGATCGCCTTCACCGTGCTCGGCAACGGCCTGCGCGACGCGCTCTCGGTGGAATCGGAGGTGCGCTGATGCCCGGCGCGGCACCACCCGACCTGCTGCGGCTGCAGCGGCTGTCGGTCGCCTTCGCCCACGGCCCGCACCGGGTCCGGCCGGTGCGCGACGTGTCCTTCGCGATCGCGCCCGGCGGCACCCGGGTGATCCTGGGCGAGAGCGGCAGCGGCAAGTCGGTGACCATCCGCACCATCCTCGGCCTGCACGAACACGCGCACGGCGCGGGGGGCGCCGAGGTGAGCGGCGAGCGCGTCTTCGACGGCCGAGACCTGGGCGCGCTGAGCGCCGCGCAGTGGCGCGAGGTGCGCGGGCGCGGGCTGGGGTTCGTGCCACAGAACCCGCGCCACGCCTTCGATCCCACCCGCCGCATCGGCGCGCAGCTCGGCGAGGCGCTGCGCGAGCACGGCATCGCCCGTGGGCGCCCCGCCGCGACCGCCCGCGCCGCCGAACTGCTCGGCCAGGCCGGCATCCCCGATCCGGCCGGCGCCCTGCGCGCCTACCCGCACGAGCTGTCCGGCGGGCTGTGCCAGCGGGCGGCGATCGCGATGGCCGTGGCCTGCGGGCCGAAGCTCCTGCTCGCCGACGAGCCGACCACCGCGCTGGACATGACGGTCCAGGCGCAGATCCTCGACCTGTTCCGCACCCTGCAGCGGCGCTCGGGCATGAGCCTGCTGCTGGTCACGCACGACGTCGGCGTGGCGATGGACCTGGGCGGCGAGGTCAGCGTGATGTACGCCGGCCGGATCGTGGAGGAGGGGCCGGCCGCGCAGGTGCTCGGCGATCCCCGCCACCCCTACGTGCGGGCCCTGCTGCGGGCCCAGCCCACCCCGGACAGCGTCCGCGGCGGCCTGGCGGCGATCGCGGGGCTGCCCCCGGCACCGACCGACCCGGAGCCGCCCGGCTGCGCCTACGCCCCCCGCTGCGACCGCGCCGTCGCCGGCTGCCGCGAGCACCGCCCACCGCTGCTCCCGGCCGGACCCGGCCGCGCCGTGGCCTGCCCGGTCCCGCCCCGGCCGGTGCCCGCATCGGCCGAGGTCGACGTCCCGCACGATCGGGAGGTCGTATGAGCGAGCCGGTCCTGCGGGTGACCGACCTGGTCAAGACCTACCCGAGCGGTGTGCGGGCGGTCGACGGGGTCAGCCTCACCGTCCCGGCGGGCGGCACGCTCGGCCTGGTCGGCGAGTCCGGCTGCGGAAAGTCCACCGTGGCCCGGTCCGTCCTGCGCCTGGTCGAGGCCGACGCCGGGCAGATCCTGTTCGAGGGCCGGGACCTGCGCACCCTGCGCGGCCGGGCGTTGCGCGAGGCCCGGTCGCGGGTGCAACTGGTCCCGCAGCACCCGGACAACTCGCTCAACCCGCGGATGACCATCGGCGAGTCGATCGAGTTCAACCTCCTCGTGCACGGCTGGCGCGGCCCGGCCCGGCGGGACCGGGTGGCGCGGATGCTCGACGCGGTCGGGCTGCCGGCGGCGCTGGCCTCCCGCTATCCCCACCAGATCTCCGGCGGGCAGGCGCAGCGGGTGGCCATCGCCCGGGCGCTGGCCACCCGGCCGTCGCTGATCATCTGCGACGAACCGGTGTCCGCGCTGGACAAGAGCGTGCAGGCGCAGGTGCTGAACCTGCTGTCCGAGCTGCAGCGCGACGTCGGCGTGGCGCTGCTGTTCATCTCGCACGACCTCGCCGTGGTGGAGCACATGGCCGACACCGTGGCGGTGATGTACCTCGGCCGCGTGGTCGAGGAGGCCGCGGCGGGCCACCTGTGGCGCGGCGCCCGCCACCCCTACACGCAGGCGCTGCTGTCGGCGGTGCCCGGCGGCGGCCGCACCCGGATCGTGCTGACCGGGGAGCCGCCCAGCCCCCGGCGGCGGCCGCCCGGCTGCGCCTTCGCCGCGCGCTGCCCCGCCGTCCACGCGGCATGTTCCACGACCGACCCGGCGCCGGTCCTGGTCGCGCCCGATCACCGGGCGGCCTGCCTGCTGGTGACGGCCGCGCACAACGGCGGCCGCGAACCGGCGTAGCGGCGCCGGCCGTACCCAAGAAATCGCATCCACACCACCCCCAGCCCGGACCGACCAAGAGAGGTCCCATGAAAAAACGATTTACACGAGCCTTGGCGGCGAGTGTAGCCGTGGCGTTACTGACCTCGGCGTGCTCCGGCGCGACCGAGGACACCAGCACCACCAAGGGCTCCGGCGGGACCCTCACCGTCGGCATGACCCTGACCGACCTGCCCAACCTCGACACCTCCTACGCCTTCAGCGTCGGCGGCGAGAGCATGCGCTGGGCCGGCCTGTCCCTGTACGAGGGCCTGACCGCGTTCGACCTGACCAGCACGGACAAGATTCCCGGCGTCATCGGCGGGCTGGCGGAGTCCTGGACGGCCAGTGCCGACGCCACGTCGTACACGTTCAAGCTGCGCAGCGGCGTGAAGTTCACCGACGGCACGCCGTGGAACGCCGACGCCGCGGTCTTCAACATCGACCGGTACGTCAACAAGAGCGCCCCGCAGTACTCCGCGGGCGCGGCCGGCGTCGCCGGGCTCTTCCTCGGCGGCGTCGGTTCGGTCAAGAAGGTCGACGAGATGACCATCGAGATCGATACCCCGAACCACCAGCCCCGCGCGTTCCTGCTCCAGGACCTGGCCCTGCTGCCGATGGGCAGCCCGACCGCGATCAAGGCGGAAGGGGCCGGCTTCTCGGACAAGCCCGTGGGCACCGGCCCGTTCATGTTCGAGTCGCGGGTGAAGGGGCAGAGCATCACCCTCAAGCGCAACCCGGACTACTGGAAGGGCGCCGCGAAGCTCGACAAGCTGGTGCTGCGCTTCATCCCCGACCAGACCGCCCGCACCGCGGCCCTGCGCAGCGGCGAGGTCAACTTCATCGAGACCACCGCGCCGGACGACATACCCGACCTCAAGGCCCAGGGCTTCACCGTGAGCCAGAACGCGTACTCCAACGTCTGGCGGGGCGTGTTCGACACCACCAAGGCGCCGTGGAACGACGTGCGGGTCCGCCAGGCGGCGAACCTCGCCGTCGACCGGGAGGCGCTGGCCACGAAGGTCATGTCCGGCACGGCGACCGCCGCCTACCAGGTCGCCTCGGCCGCCGACCCGGGCTTCGACGCGGCCATCGGCGAGCAGTACAAGTACAACCCCGACAAGGCCAAGCAGCTGCTCGCCGAGGCCGGCTACGCCAACGGTGTCAAGGCCACCATGTCCTATCCCTCGTCCGGCTCGGGCAGCATGGACGGCAACTCCATCGCCCAGTACATCCAGTCCGACCTGGCCAAGGTCGGCATCACCCTGGACCTGGTACCGATGGAGTTCGCCACCCTCTCGGCCGAGCAGAACTCCGGCAAGATGCCCGGCGGCGCCTCGGTCGCGGCCTGGTCGGGGACCTTCGTCCTGCCGTCACTGTGGGCGGTCGTCACCAGCACGTCCAAGCTCAACGTCGGCAAGTACAGCAATCCCAAGGCGGACGACCTGTTCACCCAGGCGCAGGCCCAGGCCGACCAGGCCAAGCAGACCGAGCTGTTCCGGCAGCTCAACATGCAGGTCACCACCGACGCCGCCTGGCTGCCGGTGCTCACCGACGAGAACCCGCGGGCCATGTCCGCCTCGGTGCACGACTTCGTCAACCCCAAGTCGTGGTTCCTGGACCTGCGTACCACCTGGGTCTCCTGACCATTGGCCCGATCACGGGTGGGGTGCGGCCCGCCGCACCCCACCCCGCTCCGCCGTCATGTGAGGAACGACAATGCTGACACCCGATCCCGATGAACTCGCCGCGACCGCCGCCCGGCTGGGCATCCCGCTCACCCGCGAGGAACTCGCCGTCCTGCACGACCGCCTCGGGCCGGAGCTGGAGACCGCCGAGCGGCTGATGAACCTGCGGCTGCCCGCGGCCCGCCTGCCGCTGCGGTTCCCGGCCCGGGAGCCCGGGCACGCGCCCACACCCGAGGAGGATCCCGGCCAGGCGTGGGTGTGGCGCTGCGAGATCGGCGGCGGCGAGGGATCGCTCGCCGGGCTGCGCTTCGGCGTCAAGGACCACGTCGCCGTCGCCGGGCTGCCGATGACATTCGCCGCGTACGCGATGAGCGGGCTCGTCGCGGACCTCGACGCGACCGTGGTGACCCGGATGCTCGACGCCGGCGCCCGGCTGGTCGGCAAGCTCAACATGGACAACTACTCCAGCGCCGCGACCGGCCTCGGCGGATTCGGCGACGGGCTGCGGGTGCACAACCCGCATCGGCGCGACCACATCGCCGGCGGCTCCTCGTCCGGCGCGGCCGCGGCCGTGGCCGCCGGGGACTGCGACATCGCCCTCGCCGGCGACCAGGCCGGTTCGATCCGGGTGCCCGCCGCCTGGTGCGGCATTCTCGGGCTCAAGCCGACGTTCGGGCTGGTGCCGCACACCGGCGTGGTGAGCGCGTCCGAGCCGACCATCGACCACATCGGCCCGCTGACCCGCACCGTCGCGCCGATGGCCGCCGCGATGGCGGTCCTCGCCGGGCCGGACGGCCACGACTCCCGGCAGGCCGAGGCCGGCGCGCACCTGCCCGGCTTCACCCTGCCGGACCGGCCCGGCATCGCCGGGCTGCGCATCGGGCTGCTGGCCGAGGGCTTCGCCGAACCGATCGACCCCGAGGTACTGGCCTGCATCGACGCCGCCGTCGCCACGCTGAGCGAGCTCGGCGCCGCGGTGAGCCGGGTGTCGGTCCCGCTGCACGACGTCGTGCCGGACGCCTACTCGGCGCTGACCGTGGAGGGCGCCCGGTTCCTCTGGGACACCAACTGGGTCGGCGCCTTCACCAGGGACTACCTGCCCGAGCGCATCAGCGCCGCGCTGGGCCGGATGCGCGACGCCGACCTCGCCTACCTGCCGCCCAACATGAAGCTCAACTACCTCGTCGCCGAGTACCGCCGCCACCGCTTCAAGGGCGCCGTCTACGCCCGGGCCCAGAACCTCCGGCCGGCCTTCACCGCCGCCTACGACGACGCGCTCGAGTCGGTGGACGTCCTGCTCATGCCCACCGCACCGATGACGGCGCCGCCCTTCGAACCGGCCACCTCCACGCTGGACGCGCTGGATCGCACCCTGTTCGGCGGCAAGACCGGCACGCAACTGGTCGGCATCGGACGCAACACGCTGCCGTTCAACTACACCGGCCACCCCGCGCTGTCCGTCCCGTGCGGAACGACCCGGACGGGGCGGATGCCGGTGGGGTTCCAGATCGTCGGCCGGCACTTCGCCGACGACCTGCTGCTGCGGGTCGCCGCCGCGTACGAGCACCGGGTCGGCGCCGTAGAACCGGTCCGGCCGGCATCCCGCTGAGTCCACCGGCACCCGCGCGGGTGGATCATGCGCTGACGTTCGTCTCGCTCGCATTCGGCGTACCGTCGCCGCCGCGCGGGACCGCGCCGTCCGCCGGGATGCGGGGCTTGGCGATCCCGTCGGCGGCGCGGCCGGACGGCAGCGGCTGGGCGGGCGCGGTCGAGGCATCGGCGAGCACCGGCGGCGCGGCGGGAACGCCGGGACGCTCGGCCGCCGGTTCGGCGGCGACGACCCTGCGGCGCAGCACGCGCAGCGCGGGCGCGGCGCCCCGCAGCAGGATGGCGGAGTGTACGGCCGCGAAGGCAACGGCGTTGAGGACTCCCGGCGTGGGATCGTGCAGCAGCCCCCACCCGGACACGGCGACGAGCACGCCGGCGGCGACGAGCGACGGCGCGACGGCGGCGGGCTGCCACCCCACGTCGCCGCGCTTGGGCGTCACGACGAACCGCGCCGGTCGCCGCAGCAGCGCCCGGACCGTGCACAGGACCCCTATCCAGAAGCTGGTCGCGGCCAGCGCGAAGGCCGTGAACGTGTACGTGCCGAACCCGGCCACCGCGACGCTGACGATGGAGAGCAGGAAGTACGGCGCGAAGTGGAGGAGGAAGTCGGCCGCGCTCGCCGACGCCACCGGCTGCCAGCCGAAGGCGATCCGCGCCAGCGGCATCAGCATGTACACCAGGAGGGTCCAGCCGTAGAGGAAGTACGAGGCGGACAGCAGGTACTGCAGCCGCAGCCGCAGCGGCAGCCGGGAGCGCAGCACGAGCGGAATCGCCGAGATGCATCCGCGGGACCAGCGCAGCTGCTGGCTCACGTAGGACGGCATGTCCTCCGGTCCCAGTCCCTGAGCCAGCACCTCCGGGACGTACACCGACTTCCAGCCGTCCGCGTGCAGCCGCACGGAGAGCTCGAAGTCCTCGGTGACGGTGTCCTCGGGAAAACCGCCGGCCCGCTCCAGCGCGGCGCGGCGGAAGACGATGTTGGTGCCGCAGCAGAACATCGCGTCGAGTCCGGCCTTGCCGTTGGCGATGCTGCCGAAGAACAGGGCCTGCTGCGACCAGGCGGCCCGCGCCACCTCGTTGTCGTCCGCGTTGGCGTAGTACTGCGGTGACTGCACGAACGCGACGTCACGCCGGCGGAAATGCCCGACGGTGGCCTCGAGGAAGCGCGGGCCGGGCACGTGGTCGCAGTCGAGGACCGCCACCAGCGGCGAGCTCGTGCGGGTCAGGGCGTCGTTGATGTTGCCGGCCTTGGCGCCCCGGTTGGACCAGCGCCGCAGGTACCTCGCCCCGTGCCGTTTCGCGAGGGCCTGCATGTCGGGGTTGTTGCCGTCGTCGAGGATCGCCACATGCGCCCGCGCGCCTTTGAGCCGGACCGCGGCCGCCACCACGGGCTCGACGACCTCCACGGGTTCGTTGTAGACGGGGATCAGCACGTCCACGTCCACGTTCGCGGTCCGGCCCACCCTGGGCCGCGGCCCCGCCCGGTTGTGCGCACAGGTCCACCAGAACCCGAGCGCCTGCACGAGGTTGAACGTCTCGGCCAGCACCAGCACCCAGTACAGGACGGGATGGCCCACCCGGCCGGGCTGCAGCAACCATCCGAAGTACCAGACGGATGCGGCCAGGCTCACCATGATGAGCAGCCGGTACGCCATCGCCTCACGCCGGCTGGCCTGTCTGGGCTGCCATCGGGGCGCGGCGGTTCTCGGGTCGGCTCGCCGGTCGGCTCTGTTCTCGGTCGTGGTCATCGCAGAATCCAGATCGTGACGTTCTCCAGGTGCTCCAGCCGCTGCACCGTCCGCCCTTCGGCGGCCAGCTGGGCCAGCGCCTGGCCCACGAGGCTCGCGTTGTCCGGGTTGTCGAGATAGCTGGCCATGAGGAACGTCCGGCCACCGTGCTGTTCCGGCAGTGGGACGCCGCCGCTGACCGGCACGGCGGTGACGGCCGGGTGGTAGTAGCGGACCAGCACCTCGAGGTAGGCGGGGGCGAACAGGATCAGGTCGCCGGTCCTGGCCTCCTGGTTCACCAGGCGGAAGGCGCCGTTGTAGTCGTAGAGCCGCGGGTTGGACGGGTTGAGTTGCTGGTCCCCGAGGCCGGCCACCATGCTCAGCGCGACCGCGGCGACCACCGTCGCCCTCGCGGTCGCGTTGCGAAGCCATCCGGTCGCGGCGCGGGCGGTGAGGATGAGCAGCGGCGGCAGCACCGAGATGAAGTACCGGATCTCGAAGAAGGTCCGCTGCTTCGAGCCGAGCAGGTACGCCAGCGCGAAGGGAACGACGACGAGCGACACCAGCAGGGCCGTGGAGCGGGAACGCCCCCTGCCCAGCAGGAGCAGCACGACGAGCAGGCCGATCGGCCACAGCGCGACCAACTGCTCCATCGCGGCGTCGGAGTGGTACCCCCACGTCGCCCAGACCAGGTTGGCGAGGGCTACGTAGAAGGAGACGAAGCGGTGACCGTCGCCGCCGGAAGCCGCGCCGCCGGCGGGCCCGGTCGAGCCCGAGTTGACGAAGGCTCCGACCTGTTCCGCCGCGTACGGGACCAGCGGCAGCAGCAGCGCGAGCGTGACCACGGTCGCCGACAGCCAGCCGACGAGCAGCCTCCGGCCCCCCGGTTCCCGCTTGAGCCGGCGGTGGATCACGATGGCGGCGAACGCCGCGTGCTGCGTGCACAGCTGGAGCAGCGAGAAGTAGTGCGTGTAGACGAGGCCGGCCGATGCGACCGCGAACAGGCCCCAGTCCAGCCATCCCCCGCGCCGGATCGCCCGCGCCTGCCCGAGCACGGCCAGGAGCGACCAGAAGATGTAGAACGCATACATCCGCGCTTCCGCGGAGTACCAGACGGCGATGGGCGAGACCGCGGCGAACAGTGCCGCCGCGACGCCCGCGCGCCGGTCGTAGAGCTCGCGGGCGACCAGGTACATCAAGGGAATGGTGAGGATGCCGGCGATCAGCGAAGGGACGCGCACGGCGAGCGGGCCGTCGCCCAGCAGGCGCATGTCCAGCCAGAGCACGCTGCCCCACAGCGGTGGATGGACGTCGGTCGAGCTCAGGTCGTGCAGCATCGCGAGGTACGGCAGGCGCGCCTGCTGAATGCTGATCGCCTCGTCGAGCCAGACGCTGCGCAGCGGGACCAAGCGCAGTAGCGCTCCGACCGCGACGATGACGGCCAGCGCCACCGCCAGGCGCGGTGATCGAGGTTCGTCCGCGCGCCCGGCGCCGACCGGCTCCGCCGCCTGCTCGAGCCGCTGAGCGGAGGATTCGTGCGCGATCGCCGTCAGTTCTCGGGTCGTGGCGTTGCTCACGCGTACTCCAGCAGGTCGTGCGGCCGGCCGACCCGGACGCTGACGCGGACGTGGTCGCCCGGCCGCACCCCGGCGCGTTGCAGCAGGGTGAGCACGTCGATCTCGTCGGCGCCGTGGATGAGTCCGACGATCTTGTCGCCGCGCACCGACCAGGTGTCGGTGCGCCGGCTCCGCATCCGCAGCTCGTCGGCGCTGGGCAGTGCCGCGCCGGTCAGCTCGACGACCGTGACGACATCGCCCGCCGAGCGGTGGTCGGGCCCGCGCAGTGCCAGCCGGGTGGCTTCGGCCTCCAGTACCAGCCGGATCCGGCGGGCGGTCCGGTCCCACGTGAACCGCGCGGACCACGCCTGGGCCCGCGCTGCCCAGGCCTTCGCCTCCGACACGTCGCTGAGGCGCTCGATCAGGGCGACGATCGCGTCGGCGAGCTGCGACTCGTCATCGACCAGCACGCCGGTCCGGCCGTCGCGGACCGCGTCCTGGACCCCGGGCACCCGCAACGCCACGGCCGGCACCCCCAGCGCGGCCGCCTCCAGGATGCTCAGCCCCCATCCTTCGCCGGCGGACGCGCTGACGGTGATCCACGCCGTGCCCAGGATCGCCGATCGCTGGGCGTCGGTGACGCGTCCATGGACCAGGACGGAATCGTCAAGTCCGAGCCGCTTGATGTGCGCGCGAACGCTGTCCAACTCGGGGCCGTCGCCGACCAGGGACAGCTCGAGGTCGGTCAACACCGTCCTGGCCTTGGCGACGGCTTCGAGCAGGAGGTCCATGCGCTTGTGCGGCACGAGGCGGCTGACGCAGACGATGCGCGGCCGGGCCGCGCGCCGTCCGACGTCCGGCCCGTCGGGGCCGTCCATCCCGCACGGGACGACGAAGACGTCTCCCGTGAGGCGGAGTTCCCGGCGAATCGCGTCCCGCGAGGAGGGCGAGACGGTCACGATCGCGCGGCGGCCGTAGACGTATCCCGTGGCGTTCTTCTCCAGCCACCGGCCGATCCACCGCATCGGCCAGCCGAAGTACTCGGCGAACTGCCGCCGGTGGACGTGATGGATCAGCAGCACCACCGGGACCCGCCACCCCACGGCGAGCGGGGAGAAGAACGGAATCCCATTCTGCGAATCGACGACGCCGTCGACATGCTTGCGGTTGCGCCACAGCCACACCAGCACCGCCAGGTAAACCGTGAACGTCCCGCCCATGCGGATGATGCGATAGCCGTTTCGCTCTTCGACGGCGGCCCGGCCAGGTATTCGGGCCGTCAGATAGGTGACCGCCGCCCCCTGCCGGACCAGGTGTTGCGCTATTTGTTCGCAGTAAAGTTCGGCTCCGCCGGCGCGTGCGTGGCTCCTGTCCCGCCAATTGAGCACAGCGATGTGCTGAACGGTCACCGCGTTCCCCCGTAATGTCGAATGCAGCAGCTGCGCGTCATGTGCGGACGAGTACCGGCTCGCGCTCGCGGATCTGGCCGATGATTCCGGGCCGCAGCGCCAGCGGGTCGCCTGCGGCCGCGCCGAGCAGACGCAGACTGATCAGTTCCAGATACGCACGGGAACCGTCCTTGACCAGGCGCAAGGTCGAGCCACCGTGCTCCGTCCAGTCGACCGGCAACTCGGTGATCGGAATGTTCGACCGATGCGCGAGTGCGAGCAGTTCGAGGTCGAACGCGAAGCCCGACAGGCGCGATTGCGTGAAGAGTTGCCGGGCGAGTGCCGCTTCGAAGAACTTGAAGCCGCATTGCGTGTCGGACAGGTCGCCGACCATGCCCCGGCTCAGCGACCGGAATCCGAGGCTGCCGAGGCGCCGGATCAGGGGCTGGCGGACGAGGAGCCGGCCGCCGCTGCAGTAGCGGGATCCGACGACGATGCGGTGACCGGTGAAGAGGAGCTCGGCGGCGCGCGGGATCAGCTCGGCCGGCGTCGAGGAGTCCGCGTCGCAGAATCCGACCCACCGGGCTCGCGAGGTCAGGATCCCGCGCCGCACGGCGGCCCCCTTGCCCCGCCGGGAGCAACCGATCACGCGGACGGGCAGGACGACGCGGGCGCGGTCGGCGACGTCCGCGGTGCGATCCGTGCAGCCGTTGTCGACGACCACGATGCCGCCGCTGCAGGGCAGCCGGGCGATCTCGCGGGCCACGTCCTGCAGCGTCGTGCTGATGCGGTCCTCTTCGTTGTACGCCGGGATGATCACCTCGAGATCCACGGCGGGCCGGGCGACGTCGGAAATGAGCGGTCCGCTGACGCCACCGGCCGCATGAGCAGGTTCAGAATTGTCCGGATTCCGTCGGTCCTGCAGGTACAAATTCACAAGCCTCACCTATGTGTACCGAAAAGAGTTGTACGCATGATTGGTGCAGCCGCGACCAACCGGGAGAGAAACAAGATCCTTGAATGCCGGCCGCCTGTGCGGCCTCGCCCACGGGCGGTCAACACGCCGGGCAGTAGCTTTGTCCCGAGCGTAGCAGCCGCTATATCGGGCGGCGGAAGAACCCCGAAGAATTCATTTCATAGTCCATGTGCAGGAATGCCGTGGCACTCAGTCGGGAAGGCCGGCCGTCGGAATGTGCGGCGACGGTGGAAGCGCCGCCGAGTAGCTGCCGATTAGACTTGTCGATGCCTGCCGGACCAGGCCGGGGTCATCGATGTAATGATCCATCATGAAATTCCACGCAAATAGCCCTTCGTTCGTCAGCTCGGCCATCGAAGTATCGGTGAACATCGCCTTGCTGAACTTGTCGAACGCCTGCACCTGGCACGCGGGGTCGCCCCACAGCTTGAAATGGGAGATCATGACCGGTTTGCCGTAGGCTCCCAGCTGCCGCACGGAACTGCGGATCTGGGCGACCAGCGCGTTCTGCCCGTCCTGCTCGTTGTCGCAGGCGTGCATCTGCTGCACCGCGGTGAAGTCGCTCGCGGCGATCGCGTCGGACCACGGCGCCAGGTCGCGGTCGCCCTCGCCGCCCCACTCGTAGCCGCCGAAGCCGAGCGCGACCCGCGCGTCGGCGTATTCGGCGTGGATGGCCGCGGCCGCCCTGAGGTACGCCGTCTTCAGGCGCCCGGGGTACTCCGGGTCGGATGAGTAGGTCTCCCACTCGGTGAAGAGGACGACGTAGAGCGGTCCGTAGTGCGGCCCGCTGCCTTTCAACGCCGAGGTGACCGCCGTGATGTCGCGTTGGAACTGTTCACTCACCGCATAGTCCGGATGGTCCGCGAGCCACACCACCAGCTCGACCGCCTTGCCCGAGCCGTACAGGTCGGAGATCGTCGGCGGCTGGGCGTAGCCGCTGATCCACTCCAGGTCATCGGGACCGTTGAACCAGGTGGTGACCATGTTGACGCCGGCGTCGCGGTAGAGCGGGGCCTCGACGGCGTCGCTGATCCCGGGACCCAGCCCCCAGAGCACCCGGGACGGCGACTGCGGCACCGCGCCCTGGCTCGCCGCGGCGAAGACGGCGCGATCGATGTGGAGGTTGCGATCGCACGCCTCGGTGACGAGGTCGTTCGCGAAGCTCAGGGTCAGCGTGTGCGCACCGGCTCCCCAGGATCCGGCGACGGGGTAGTCCGTCCAGGACGACGCATGCACCTGGACCGTCTCGACCACCCGGCCGTCCACCTGCACCCGCATGACCGGAGCCCCCGAGCACTGGTCTCCACGGGCGCGCACGACGAGCCGGGTCGCCGCGGGCGCGGTGAGTTGCGTGCTCGCGGTCGCGGCCGTCCACATCTGCAGGGCCGATCCGCCGGAGGCGGCAGGATCGCGGTAGGTGCCGGCCGCCCCGGACGTCACCCGCATCGACTCCGCCTCGAGATCCACGGCGGTGGGCCGGGCCCGCGAGCCGTGCATGAACAGGCCGTAGCCCAGCACCATGACCGCGACGCACGCCCACGCGACCCACTGCAACACCACGGCCCGCCGGCTCATGCCCGGGCCGCCCGTCGCTTCGGTCGCAGCCGCCGCAGGAATGTCCTGATGCGCGTCACATCCTCGTCCCGCAACAGCCGGACCCGCACGGCGGTGACCGCATAGAGGGCGAGGCCGACCGCGATCACCGCCAAGGCGGGCAGTTCCGGCACGACGTCGGCCGCGGGGAGCAGCGCGGCCAGTGGCACCAGGGCCAGCGGGTAGCGCATGGCAATGCTCCGGCTCGGCCAGGGCGCGCCGTACCGGCTGATGAACAGGTGGCCGAGCAGCGCCGCCCCGGCCCAGCTCCCCGCGGCGAAGGCGGCGGCGGCCCCCGTCGTTCCCCACCGGGGCACGGCGACGACGAGGGCGACCACCTCGACCAGCAGCGCGATCGGGAGCCGCCGGGCCAGCGGCGCCGTGAGACCACGCGCGTACAGCGTCTTGAGCAGCATGTCGGCGGTCAGCAGTCCAAGGCTGCCGACGGCGAGGAGGCGCAGGATGCCGGCGCCCCGCTCGTACGGCGCGGGGAAGAACAACGCCAGCGCGGTCTCGGGGGTGACCAGCAGGATCAACTGCAGGGGCACCAGCGCGAGCGGCACCCATCGATAGGCGGCCAGGAACCAGGATCGCACCGCGGCCGCGGTCTCCGCCCTCGCGATGAAGGGAAACACGGCGCTGCCGAGGGCCTCGGCCACGAAGTAGGGCGCTCGCGCGAGGACCGCCGCCGCCTGGTAGACCGCCACGTCGACCGCGCTCACGCCGTGCCCCTGGCCGAGGAGGCTCAGCGCGATGACATCGGTCGTCAGGATCAGGCTGACCGCGGAGGTGGCGACGGTCATCGGGAGTGCCCGGGTGGTGGTGGCGCGCCAGGCCATCGGGCCGCGCCCGGGCAGCCGGTCCCGCAGGGCCCAGGCACCGACGGCCGTCGCCGTCACGGCGCCGCCCAGGAAGCCGGCGGCCACTCCGCCGACCCGCAGCTGCACCAGGCTCACGAGCATCACGCTCAGCGCGACCTTGACACCGATGTCCGCCGTCTGCAGGAAGCTCAGGCCGTCGAAGCGCCGCTCTCCGTTCAACGCCCCCTGCAAGATCGTGCTCGCCGACGTCATGACGATGGTCGCCGCCATCAGCGCGACCGCCGCGCCGGACGCGCCGGGCACCACGCCGCGGGTGAGCTGAGCGCCGACGAAGGCCAGTGTGAGCACGACGCCGACGCCGACGTTGCCGACCAGGGCGGCCCGGTACACCGCGTCGACATCGGCCCGGGCGTCCGCCCGCGCGATGACGCCCGCGAGCGCCCAGGGGTAACCGGCCGACAGCAGCGCCGAGCAGAGAAACAGCAGGTTCTGCAGCACGCTGATGGAGCCGAACTGCGACGGCGTCAGCATCCAGGCCAGGACGACGCCGAGGCTGTAGTTGAGCACGGAGCCGACGCCGAACCGCAGCACGAGAACAACGCCGCCGGCCGCGGCCGAGCGTTGCCGGGAAAGACTAAGCACGCTGCTCAAGCACCTCGTTGCGGTTCGGATGATCGGGTCTCGCCTGGTGGCCGTGCCCGGTGGCGCGGGGGGCGCCCCCGTGCGGCGGACCGCCACCTGCCCGACGCCCACATGACGCAAACCTCCACGCGGAGGTGAGAATCCGGCGAACCGCGACCCACCCGTCGAACAGGCGGCGTCCTGCCGCCCGGACCCGGTCCGGCGGCGGTGCGGGCCCTGCCGGCGCCGCCGGGTCAGTGGCCGGCGCGGAGGAGCCGGAGCGCGCGGTCGACCCGGATGGCGGGGTCGATCAGGGGCAGCCCGCGGAGCGCTCCGGCCAGGAGCTGGATGCCCGCCTCGACGAGGGCCGGCACGGTGAACGGCTGTCCCGCCCGCAGCCAGTCGGCGGTGAGCCGGTCGATGCCGTCGCCGAAGGCCCGCATCGCCATCGTGACGGCGGGGTCGTCCGGGTCCAGCCCGAGCAGCGCGCCGATGTCGCGGCTGCCCTCCCGGCGCGCGGCCTCGAACTCCGCGGCGGCCTCGGGCGGGCCGGCGTGCGACAGGATCAGGTTCAGCGCCAGGTCCGGGTGGGCGGCCAGGTAGGCGAAGTGGCCTTCCCAGTAACGGCGGAGGCGGACCGGGGGCGGCAGGTCGGGCCCGGTGGCCGGCAGGGTGCCGAGGTTGCGGCGGGCCTCGTGCAGCGCGGCCACGTAGGCGCCGTGCTTGTTCGTGAAGTGATGGGCGAGCAGCCCCTGGGACACGCCGGCGTCGCGGGCGATGTCGCCGACGGTCACCTCCGTGTAGGGGCGGCGGGAGAACTGCTCGATCGCCGCGGCCAGCAGTCGCCGGCGGGTCTGCTCGGCGGCCGCCTGTCGCCGGGTGAGCGGTGCGGTCATCCGTGCAGTCTCGCACACGTCGTTGAACGCCGTTCAGTGATAGCAATCTCATTGAACGCCATTCAATGAGAGTCGTACCGTCCGAGCAGGAACACCAACCACGCACGAAGGAGGCACGAGATGGCAGGGAACCTGGCCGGGCGCACGGCGATCGTCACCGGCGGGGCGCAGGGCATCGGCGCGGGATCGGCGCGGGCGCTGCACGCCGCGGGCGCGTCCGTGGTGATCGCGGACGTGCGGGAGGCCGAGGGCGAGCAGGTCGCCGCCGAGCTGGGCGACCGGGCGCGGTTCGCGCCGCTGGACGTCCGCGACGCGGCGGCCTGGGCGCGGGTCGTGGCCGGCGCGGAGGACGCCTACGGGCGGGTCGACGTGCTGGTGAACAGCGCCGGCATCGCTCCCGTGGCGCCGTTCGCCGAGTACGGCGAGGACGCGTTCCGGCGCGCGCTCGACGTGAACGTGACGGGGCTGTTCCTGGGCATCACCGCCGTGGTCCCGGCCCTGCGGCGGGCCGGCGGCGGCTCGATCATCAACATCGGCTCGGCCGGCGGGTTCCGCGCGTACCCGCTGATGACCGGCTACATCACGAGCAAGTGGGCGGTTCGCGGGCTGACCAAGGTGACCGCGCTGGAACTCGGCGTGGACGGCATCCGGGTCAACGCCGTCCACCCGGGGCAGACCGACACGCCGATGACCGCGGGCGCCAACTTCGGCACCGCCCACGTGGCCCTCAAGCGCGTCGGTCTGCCGTCCGACATCGCCGGCGCCGTGCTGTTCCTCGCCGGCGACGACTCCCGGTTCATCACCGGCGCCGACCTCGTGGTGGACGGCGGCGACCTCGCCGGGTCGGCGGACTGGGCCTCCGTGCCCGACCGGAACTGACGCCGTGTGCGGCGTGAGCCGGCGGCCGGATCGACGGCGACCGCGGACGGGTCAGTCGTGCTCCGGGGCGCCGGTCAGGTGATGATCCGCGGCGTACAGCGCCTCGAGGACCAGCCGCCGCACGTGACCGCCGCGGGCGCGGTACAGCACCCGCCGCCCGTCCCGGCGCGTGCTGACCAGCCCGGCGAGCAACAGCTTGCCCAGATGCTGCGACACCGCCGGACGGGCGGCGCCGACCGCGGCCGTCAGCGTGGTGACGTCGTGCTCGCCGTCGCGCAGTTCCCACAGCAGCCGCAGCCGCGTCGGGTCGGCCAGCATGCGCAGGGCGGTGACCGCCGCGTCGACCTGCGCGCCCGACGGTGGCTGTTGCCCGTCACTGGCACCTGCAGCGTTGTCGCGTGCGTACATGAGCACATATCATGCCAGGGTCAACCGCCAACCGCCACCAGCGGGGAGACCCCATGGACCAGCAGCATGAGCACCACCACGGCCACCCCCACGGTGGCGCCGGGCACCACCGGCGGGGGCTGCGGCACCGGCTCGAGCACCTGCTGACGCCGCACTCGCACGACGCCGTCGACAAGGTCGACCCGGCCATGGAGTCCTCGCGCGAGGGCATGCGGGCGCTGTGGGTCTCACTGCTGGGCCTCGGGGCGACGGCGGCACTGCAGGTCGTCATCGTCATGGTGTCCGGTTCGGTGGCGCTGCTGGGCGACACGCTGCACAACTTCGCCGACGCCCTGACCGCGCTGCCGCTCGGCGTGGCGTTCGTGCTGGGCCGGCGGGCCGCGACCCGCCGCTACACCTACGGCTTCGGCCGCGCGGAGGACCTCGCCGGCATCGTCATCGTGGCGACCATCGCCGCGTCGGCGGTCCTGGCCGCCTACGCCGCCGTGGACCGGCTCATCCATCCGGCCCGCGTCAGCCACCTGGGCTGGGTCGCCGCCGCCGCGCTCATCGGGTGCATCGGCAACGAGGGCGTCGCCCGCTACCGGATCAGCGTCGGGCGGCGCATCGGCTCGGCCGCGCTCGTCGCCGACGGCCTGCACGCCCGCACCGACGGGTTCACCTCGCTCGCCGTGCTGGCCGGCGCGGGCGGCGTCGCGCTCGGGTGGCCCGTCGCCGACCCGGTCGTCGGGCTGCTCATCACCGTGGCCATCCTGTTCGTGCTCAAGGACGCCGCCCGCGAGGTGTACCGGCGGCTCATGGACGCCGTCGACCCGAACCTCGTCGGCACGGCCGAGGGCGCGCTGCGGGGCACGCCGGGCGTGCTCGGCGTCGCCGCCCTGCGGATGCGCTGGATCGGCCACCGGCTGCACGCCGAGACCGACATCCTCGTCCCGCACACCCTCACCGTCGTCGAGGCGCACGCGATCGCCGTGGAGGCCGAACACCGGCTGCTGCACGCCGTTCCCCGCCTCACGGCGGCGACGATCCACACCGATCCCGACTCGACGGAGATCCACGACCTGGTCGCCCACCACCACCGGTAAGCGTCCGGCCGGACCTGGGCGGAAGCGGGCTAGCGGCCCGAGTCCGCGCGCTGCGTCGTTGGCGACCGGGGCAAAGAGGATCTGCCGCTGAGCGTCACCGTCCGGCTCAATACCAGGAGGGCTTGTCGCCGTCGGTGCCCGGCTTGTTCACGCCGAGCGAGGCGCGGATGCCGTCCGCCGGATGCTTCACGATCAGCGGTCCACGTCGACCGCGATGCGGCCTCTGATCCGGCCGGCGAGGAGATCGGATGCGGCCGGGATCGTCTCGCCGAGCCCGATCTCGTGGCTGATCTCCGTCAGCTGGTCCGCGTCCAGCTCGCGGCTCAGCCGGTCCCAGGCGATCACGCGCTTCGTGGAGGGCTGGGTGACGCTGTTGATGCCCAGCAGGCTCACTCCCCGCAGGATGAATGGCGCGACGCTGGCGGGAAGGTCCAGGCCCTGCGCCATGCCGCAGGCTGCGACGGCGCCTTCCGCCCGGGTGCCGGCGCAGACGTTGGCGAGCGTGTGGCTGCCGACGGAGTCGACGGCACCCGCCCATCGCTCCTTGCCGAGGGGGCGGCCGGGCTCCGACAGCTCGGCCCGGTCGATGACCGTCGTCGCGCCCAGGCGCGTCAGGTACCCGGCCTCGGACGGTCGGCCGGTCGACGCGATGACGGAGTAGCCGTTGCGCGCGAGAAGCGAGATCGCGAAGCTGCCCACGCCGCCGCCCGCGCCGGTGACGAGGACGTCGCCGGCGGCGGGCGTCAGGCCATGCGCCTCGAGCGCCATGAGCGAGAGCATCGCCGTGTAGCCGGCGGTCCCGATCGCCATCGCCTGCCGCTCGGTGAGGCCCACCGGCAGCGGGATGAGCCACTCGGATCTCACCCGAGCGAGCTGGGAGAGCCCGCCCCAGTGGCTCTCGCCGATGCCCCACCCGTTCAGGAGGACCCGATCGCCGGGCGCGTAGGCCGGGCTGCTGCTGGACTCCACGACGCCCGCGAGGTCGATCCCCGGCACCATCGGGAACCGGCGGACGACCGGACCCTCGCCGGTGATCGCCAGGGCGTCCTTGTAGTTGAGCGTGCTGTACGACACCCGCACCGTCACGTCTGCGTCGGGGAGCTGGGCCTCATCGAGATCGCGCCGTTCTGCGTGATACCCGGCGTCGCCCTTGTCGACCAGGATCGCGGTGAACATCACATCCCTTTCGATCGGAGCCGGACACCGGCGAGGAAGCCGGTGATGAACACGTCCAGCGGGCGGACGTCGCGAGCCAGTCGTGCCCGCAGGACCGCGCCCTCCCAGCCGATCCAGAAGAACGAGGCGAGCTCGTCGCAGTCGGAGTCGGCGGGGAGCTCGCCGGCTTCCACAGCCAGGCGCAGACAGGCCGCCAGGCGCCGCTCCCAGTCGCGGAGCACGTCTTCGAGCGCGGTGCGGAACGTGTCCGGCAGCGCCAGGATCTCCTGGCCGAGGTTGCCGACGAGGCAGCCGCGCTCGAAGTCGAACCTGGCCATCCCGGCCTTGGCGTCCTCGACGAAGCGCACCAGGCGCTGCAACGGCGCCTGGTCCTCCTCCAGCAGCCAGCGATCGAGCTTGCGCGCGAAGTAGTCCGCGTAGCGCTGCAGCACCTCCAGGCCGAACGCGTCCTTGCTGTCGAAGTAGTGGTAGAACGACCCCTTCGGCACGCCGACGCGCTTCAGGACGGTGTCGATGCCGGTCGCGCTCATGCCCTGCGCGGTCAGGACCTCCATGCCGCAGCGCAGCAGTGCCTCCCGCGTGTCGCCGTGTTCCCGGGCGATCTTCGGCGGCCGGCCGCGACGCGCGGGAGGCACCGCGGGAAGCACTGCACTACTCATACCGCCGAATTTAGACCGACCGTCTCTAAATATCAACAGCGCGCCCCCGGAAGCAGCGGAACGCCTCAGCGGGCCTCGAAGGCCGGTCCTCCGCGAGTACGCCTCAGTGCCGCGCCGGCCCCGAATCGGGGGTGTGCAGGAACTTGGCGCCTTCCAGCCGGTTCGCGACCTCGCGGAGGCCGGACACCATCGCCG
Organism: Dactylosporangium sp. CA-092794; assembly: GCF_050948465.1. Classification (NCBI taxonomy): domain Bacteria; kingdom Bacillati; phylum Actinomycetota; class Actinomycetes; order Micromonosporales; family Micromonosporaceae; genus Dactylosporangium; species Dactylosporangium sp. CA-092794. The sequence continues at coordinate 8,610,601 of NZ_CP192044.1, forward strand.
GCCGGCGCCCGTCGCCGAATCGTGAGGTCGGGCCGGCCAGGGAGATGGCGGCGGTCACCGATCCGGACGGGCCGCGGGCGGCAACGGCAAGGCTGGACAGGCCTTCCTCGGCCTCGCCGTGGCTGATCGCGAAACCGTCGCGCTCGGCCTGGTCCCGCCAGCGCAGCAGGGTGTCGAGCAGCGCCGGCCCGGTCGGGGACTCCTGGGCGATGCGCTGCAGGTCGCCGGGCGGCGTGCTGATGAGCAGGATCCGTGACGGCGCGCCGACCCACAGCGGTCGCTCGACGCCGAGGTTGGCGACCTGCCGCAGGCCGGAGGTGCCCTCCTCGGCGGCGATGCACATCCGGTGGGTGTCGACGCGAATGTAGACGCTGACCGTCTCGCCGGTCGCGACGGCGAGGGACCGCATGGCCTCCCGGACGGTGGCCGGCAGTTCCCAGGCCCGCTTGGACAGCTGGGCCCAGCGCAGCAGGGCGGGGCCCGCGATGTAGCCGCTCTCGTTCTCCCAGAGCAGGCCCAGTTGGAGCAGCGTCTCGACCAGCCGCAGCACCGTGGTGCGCGGCAGGCCGGTCAGCTCGACCACCTGCCGGGGGGTCAGCACCGGTCGGGAGTCGCTCAGCAGCGACACAATTTCCAGCGCCCGGCGAGCGCTGCGCACACCGGTCATGGGTTCGGCGGCCGTCGTCATAGTCGGAGGGTACCTAACTGCATTGTGGCTGATACATGCGTCGGATGGCGTGCGCCACCAGGTCGGGTGCCTCGATGAGGCTGAGGTGTCGGACCCCGGGAATCACGTGGAGGGTGGACCGCCCGATGCGCGCGTGGAGGTCCTCGGCCATGGCGAGCGGCGTCGCGTAGTCGTGCTCCCCCACCACGACGGCGGTGTCGACGGCGATGCCCTCCACCGCGGCCCGCAGGTCGGCGCCGCCCATCATGCGGCAGGCGGCGGCGTAGCAGCCGGCGTCGCCCGCGAGCAGGTCGTCGACCCAGCGTCGCGTCCCGGCCGGGTCGCGGGCCCGCAGTTCGTCGGTGAACCACCGGGACAGCTGGAACTCCACCACCGACGGCAGGCCGTTCTCCTCGACCGCGCGGGCCCGGGCTTCCCACCGCTGCGGCGCGTCCGGCCCGTACCACGCGGTCGTGTCGACCAGGGCCAGCCCGCCGACCCGGGCGGGGTGGCGGACCGCGAAGGCCTGCGCGACCATGCCGCCCATCGAGGCGCCGCCGACGCTCACCCGCGACCAGCCGACCGCGTCCAGGACGTCGCCGAGGTCGTCGGCGAAGGTGTCCAATGTGTACGGTCCGGGCAGGCGGGCGGACCGGCCGTGACCCCGGCAGTCGTAGGTGAGCGCGACCGTGTCGCCCAGTGCGGCGACGACCGGCCGCCAGACGTCCCCGGTGAGCCCGAGCGAGTGGACCAGGGCCAGCCGCGGCCCGTTCCCGGCCCCGTCGGGGGTGTGGATCGTGTAGGCGAGCTCGGCCCCATCCCGGGCCGTGGCCACGCCCCGCCGCTCCGTGATCACCGCTGGACCCCCAGGTGACAGGCGTACCAGTGGCCGTCCGGCGTGCGCTGCAGCGGCGGGCGCTGCACGGTGCACCGGTCCATGACGAACGGGCAGCGGGGATGGAACGCGCAGCCGGTCGGCGGGTGCAGCGGCGAGGGCACCTCCCCGGTCAGCACGAGGTCGGCCTTCCCGTCGTCCGGGTGGGCCGGCAGCGACGCGGCGAACAGCGCCCGGGTGTAGGGGTGCACCGGGCGCTGGAACAGTTCCTCGGCCGGGGCCCGTTCGACGATCCGGCCGAGGTACATCACCGCCACCTCGGTGGCCAGGTAGCGCACCGTGGCCAGATCGTGCGCGACGAGGATGAACGCCACGCCGTGGTCGCGCTGGAGGTCCTTGAGCAGGTTCATCACCTGGGCCCGGATGGATACGTCCAGGGCCGACACCGGCTCGTCGAGCACGATGAGCTTGGGCCGGGAGACCAGGGCGGCCGCCACGGCGATGCGCTGGCGCTGGCCGCCGCTGAACTCGTGCGGGTAGCGCACGGCGAGGTCCGGGCGGAGGCCGACCTGCTCCAGCGCCTCGGCGACGCGCCGGCGCCGGTCGGCGCGGGTGCCGATCCGGTTGGCCGCCATGGCCTCGGCCACGATGTCGCCGACCCGCATGCGCGGGTTCAGCGACGCCCACGGGTCCTGGAAGACGGCCTGCACGTCGGTGCGGTAGCCGCGCAGTTCGTTGCCGCGCAGCGACTCGATGTCCCTGCCCTCCAGCAGAATCCGGCCCGAGGTCGGGGTCAGCAGGCGCAACAGCATCCGGGTCGTGGTGGTCTTGCCCGACCCCGACTCGCCGACGATGGCCAGGGTCTGGCCGGCCTCGACCGAGAAGCTGACCTCGTCGACGGCGTTGACGTAGCCCGTCACCCGCCCGGTGAGCGGGTGGTGCGGCCCGGGGAACCGCTTGGCCAGGTTCTCCACCGTCATCAGGCCGGCCATGACGGATCCAGCCTCCAGCACGCCGCCGTGTGGTTGAGCGACACGTCGTACACCTCCGGATATTGCTGCGTGCACTGCGGGCGGGCGTGCCGGCACCGGTCGGCGAACCGGCAGCCCACCGGCAGCGCGGCCGGGTCGGGCGGGTAGCCGCCGAGGGAGTACAGCCGGTCCACCCGTTCGGTCAGCTTCGGCACCGACGCGATGAGGGCCTCGGTGTACGGGTGGGCCGGGTGGTCGAAGATGTCCCGGACCGGCCCCTGCTCGACGATCCGGCCCGCGTACATCACCGCCACCCGGTCGCACATCTTGGCCACGATGCCGAAGTCGTGGGTGATGAACAGGATCGCCATCCCGGTCCGCTCCTGGATGCCGCGCAGCAGGTCCAGGTACTGCAGCTGGATGGTCACGTCCAGCGCGGTGGTCGGCTCGTCGGCGATGAGCAGCTCCGGCGCGCCGGCCGTGGCGATCGCCCCGACGACCCGCTGTTTCATCCCGCCGCTGAGCTGGTGCGGATAGGCGCGCAGGCGGCTCTCCGGGGCGGCGATGCGCACGTCCCGCAGCGCCGCCACGGCCCGCTGCCGCGGCTCGCCGCCGCCCTCCCCCGCCGTGGCCAGCGCCTCGATGACCTGGTTGCCGATCGTGAACACCGGATTGAGCGAGGTGTGCGGGTCCTGCAGGATCATCGAGATGTGCCGCCCGCGGACCATCCGCATGTCCCGGTCGGGCAGCGTCACCAGGTCGACGCCGTTGAACCGGATCTCGCCGCCCACGATGCGGGGGCCGCGCCGGGGCAGCAGGCGGAGGATGGACAGCGCGGTCATCGTCTTGCCCGACCCGGACTCCCCCACGATGCCGAGGGTCTCGCCGGGCATGACGTCGAAGCTGACCCCGTCGACCGCGCGGACCGGGCCGCGGGCCGTGCGCACCTGGGTCCGCAGGTCGCGGACCTGCAGCAGCGGGGCGCCGTCCGGGCGGTCGAACACGGGTGTTGCGCTCATAGCCCGACATTCCTCTGCTTGGGATCGAAGCGCTCCCGCACCCAGTCGCCGACCAGGTTCAGCGACAGCACGGTGAGCAGGATGGTCAGGCCCGGGAAGAACGACACCCACCACGAGTCGATGATCAGCGACCGGCCGTCGGCCACCATCGTCCCCCAGGACGGGTTGGGCCGGGGCACGCCGACCCCGAGGAAGCTCAGCGTCGACTCCAGCAGGATGACCTGACCGACCTCGAGCGTGGCCAGCACCACGACGGTGTTGAGGATGTTCGGCAGCACGTGCCGCCGCATGATCGACAGGCTCGAGCTGCCGGCGACCCGGGCCCGGTCAACGAAGTCCCGCCGGCGGATGCTCAGCGTCTCGCCCCGCACGATCCGGGCGAACGGCGTCCACGACACCAGCGCGATGACCGTGATCACCGTGGCGAAGCTCGGCCCGAACACGGCGGCCAGCACCATCGCGATGAGGATGGTGTGGAATGAGTTCATGATGTCGCACAGCCGCATGATGATCATCTCGACCCAGCCGCCCAGGTAGCCGGCGAGCACCCCGAGCAGGGAGCCGAGCATCGCGGCCAGCAGGATCGAGGCGCCGGCGACGAGCAGCGAGACCCGGGCGCCGAAGACGAGCCGGCTGAGGATGTCCCGCCCGATCATGTCGGTGCCCAGCGGGTGGGCGGTGCTCCCGCCCGGGACGGTGCCCAGCCCCTCGAGGGTGTGCGGGGCCACCCAGGCCGGCGGCAGCAGCCGGTCGGACAGCGTGCCCTGCACCGGGCTGGGGATCACGTGCCAGGCCACCAGCACGTTGGCGAAGACGGCCGGCACGATCAGCACCAGGAACAGCAGCACGAACGGGACCACCGGCAGGCCGCGCAGCCGCGACCGGCGGGTGCGCATCACGTCGGTCATGACCGGCCTCCCACCGCTCGGATCCGTGGGTCTATGACGCCGTAGAGGAGGTCGATGACGAAGGTCATCACGACGTACACCAGGGCAAAAAACATGACCACCGTCTGCACCACCGGGAAATCGCGCGCCTGCACCGCCTCGATGGACAGCAGTCCCACGCCGGGCCAGGCGAAGACGGTCTCGGCCACGACCGAGCCGGACACCAGCGAGGCCAGGATCAGCCCGAAGTAGGTGACCGGAGCGAGCGCCGCGTTGCGCAGGCAGTGCTTCCAGATCACCAGCGTCTCGGACAGCCCTTTGATCCGGGCCAGCTTGACGTATTCGGTGTCCAGAACCTCCAACATGGACGATCGCAGCAGCCTGGTCAGCGCGGCGACCGGGAACAGGCCCATCGTGACGGCCGGCAGCACCAGGTGGGTCCAGTCGCCGATCCCGGACGTGGGCAGCCAGCCCAGCTCGACCGAGAACAGCCACATCAGCATGATGCCGAGCCAGAACGTCGGCATCGACTGGCCGAGCAGGGTGCTCCCCATGGCCGTCCGGTCCAGCAGGGTCCCCCGCCGCACGGCGGTGAGCACCCCCAGCGGCAGGGCCACGACCAGGCAGACCACGATGGCGGCGCCGGCCAGCTCCAGGGTCGCGGGGAGCCGGCTCACCAGCAGGCTCCCCGCGCTGGACCCGGTCCACTTGAGCGACTCGCCGCCGCCGCGGGTGAACAGGTTGCCCAGGTAGACCAGGTACTGCGTGACCAGGGGCCGGTCCAGCCCCCAGGCCCGGCTGACCCGGGCCACGTCGTCCGGGGTCGACTCCGGGCCGAGCAACACCTGCAGGGGGTCGCCGGTGAGCCTGGTCAGGAAGAAGCCGACCACGCTCACCGCCCACAGGGTGACCACCGCCTGGAGGGCGCGCTTCACCGTGTACCGGAACAAGGACCCTCCCCGGGTGGCTGTGTCCGCTCGGCCCGGCCGACGCTCATCTCGTCGCCAGCGATCCGTGCCAGATCGAGTGCAGGCCCTCGGTCGAGCGGATGCCCTTGCTGCGCAGCGAGGCCCGCAGCGCGTTCGGGCTGTCCGCGTCGACGAGCACGAACAGGTACCCGTCCTCGGTCAGGTGGACGTTGGCGTACCGCACGCCGAAGTCGTCCGGTGCGGCCGGGTCGGAGTCCATCAGCCGCTCGATCTCCTCGGCCGCCGCGTTCGGCCGGACCATCACGGACCAGCGCATCTCACACCACCTTGCGGACGTTGTCGATGGGGGCCACCTCGGCCAGGCTGCGCACCACGCGGTGCACCTCCGCCGGGCCGATCGGCATGCCCCGCGCCTTGTGCGAGTCCACCACCGCCTGGGCGTCCGGGGCGTCGCTCACGCAGCACCCGTGGCCGTCCATGGCCATGAGGATGTTGAAGTACCGCACCCCGAACTCGTCCACCTTGCCCTCGCGGACCTCGGTGATGACCTGCTTCATCAGCACACCCATGGCGTCGGAGTGGTACGCGTCCTGCCAGACCACCGGTTCCTCGTGAAAATCAATGAACGTCGCCATCGATCAGCCTTTCCTCCCGTCTGCCGAACTAGTCGAGCCGGACACACTTGTGCACGGTGTGGTGGTTGGCGAGGTAGATGTTTCCCTGCGAGTCCAGCGCCATGCTGTGCGCGAACCCGGCCGGCAGCTTCGCCTGCACTTCCCCGTCCGGGCTGAAGATGGTGATGTAGAACGGGACGGAGAAGTCGATCTCGTCGAGGAAGTAGTCGCTGGGGTGCTCGCAGACGGCGATGTTGCCGTCCGCGAGCTGGGCCAGCGAGGCCGGCGTGCGCACGTCGGTCCACATGTCGATGAAGCCGCCGTAGCGGTCGAACACCTGCACGTTGTTGCCGAAGCGGCTGGCGACGTACACCCGGCCGTCCCCGGTGGCGAGGACGGCGTGCGGCAGGTGGAAGTTGCCGGCCCCCTTGCGCCCCCACTTCCCCCACGACTGGATCAGCTGCCCGTTGCTGTGGAACCGGTGCACCCGGGCGTTCTTGTAGCCGTCGGCGACGTAGAGGTCACCCCAGGGGCTCGGCACGATCTGGGCGGGGTAGTTGAACGGCCCCGCCTCCTTCGTGACCGGGTCTCCCTTGTGGACGGCGCCGGTGTCGGCGTGCACCCGGTGCTCGCCGATCACCCGCAGGATCTTGCCGTCCAGGGTGTAGATCAGGCACTTCGACGCGTCCTTGTCGCAGACGTAGAGCATGTCGTTGGCGATGTGCAGGCCATGCGCGCTGATCGTGGCGCCGGTTCCCCAGCTGTCGATCTGGTTGCCCTCCGAGTCGCAGATGAAGATCAGCGGCATGTCGGCGGACTCGATCAGCCCTTTGTCACCCCGCCGGTCCTGAGGGACGCTGATGAATACCCGGTCGCGGGAGTCGACCGCGACGTCGCACGGATGCGCTCCGCCCGGGGTCGTCGGCTTCAGCCAGTTCCTGATCACCTGGTAGCGGTACTTGCCGTCCGAGATGATCTCGACCTCTTGTGTCTCGGTGCCTACGTCGAGCATGACCTTCCTGTCCTCTAGTGCCGGGCGATTCCGCTAGTGCCGGGCGTTTTCGAAGTGGGAGTACACCGCGGCGATGTCGCCCGGGAACTGGTAGTCCGAGACCACGCCCGGGTCGCGGACGATCTGCCCCGGGATCCACAGCAGCGGCAGTTCGGCGTACAGATCGAACTTCAGGTCGCCGATCCGCTGCATCAGCGCCGTGCGCTGCGCCGAGTCCGACGACGCGGCGAGCTGCTTGTAGGCGTCGTCGATCTCCTTCACCGGTTCGGCGGTCACCGAGCCGTCGGAGCCGGACTGGGTGTAGGACTGCAGCAGCTGCAGGGTCGGCCGATAGCTCACCAGCCACGGCACCAGGACGTTGCGCAGCTTCGGATCCTTGGCCTTGGACATCGCGATGACGTCCTGGCTCTGGTACGTCTGGAGCTTCACCTTGAGCCCGATCGCGGTGAGATTCTGCGCGATGGTCTCGGAGATGGACGCCGACTCGGGCAGCGCCGTGTAGCTCACGGTGGCCACGGTGAGGTCGAACCCGTTCGGGTAGCCGGCCTCGGCCAGCAGGGCCTTGGCCTTGCCGGGGTCGTAGCCGTACTTGCTGTCGAACTCGTCGTCCCAGCGGGAGTTCCAGTAGTCGCCGGTCGGGTAGTACGACATGTTCTTCATCAGCTGGACGCCGCCGGTGGAGAAGAACGCCTTCACGATGCCGTTGCGGTCGACCGCCCGGTTGATCGCCTCGCGGACCTTCGGGTTGACCACCGGCACCGACGCGTCGTAGTTGGGCAGGCCCGGGTAGAGCACCCCGCCCATGGTGAACTCGACCCCGGTGGACGGGTTGGCCGCGGTGGTGATCTTCTTGCCGCTCTCGACCAGCCGGGGCTGCAGGGCCCGCGGTACCGCCACCATGTGGGCTTCCTTGTTGAGCCCCATCGCCTGCATGGTCGCCGCCTCCGGGACGAACCGCAGCTCCAGCTCGTCGAAGTCGGGCGTCTGGCGCCAGTGGTTCGGCACCTTCTTGAACAGCATGGACTGGCCCTGCGCCCGGCTGACGAACTCCCACGGCCCCGTGCCGACCGGCCCGACCGTGGGGTTGCGGATGGCCGCCACCCCGTCCTTCTGCAGCTGCTTGCCGCTGTGCATGAACAGGGTGCCGACCTTGGCCGACATCATGAACGGGAAGTCGACGTAGGGCTTGAGCAGGTGGAAGACCACGGTGTGGTCGTCCTTGACCTCGATGTTCTTGCGGACCTCGTCGGGCGTCTGGCCCAGCAGGCTGCGCAGCCGCCCGGCGTCGCTGGTCACCGCGCCGTCCTGGGTGGTGAGGGCGTAGTTCTCCACGACATCGGCCGCGGTGAACTCGCCGTAGCCGCGGTGGAACTGGACTCCCTTGCGCAGGGTCACCGTCCAGGTCTTCGCGTCGCCGGCCTGCTCCCATTTCTCGGCCAGCCCGGGCACCAGCTTGCCGGTCTTGGCCTCGACCGCGATCAGCGCCTCGAGGCAGTGCCGTAATTGCAGGTTCGTCGCCTGGGAAAGGCCTTCCCAGGTGACATTCGTCTCTTTGTCCGGCGGGCCGAGGGCGACAATCAGCCGGCCGGTGGAACTGGTGCTGGAGGGTCCCGTCTTACAGGCACCCAGGACGGCCAGACTCGACAGGCCGAGCGCACCGAGCAACACATTGCGCCGAGATATCTCGATCATTCGTTTCCTCCTTCCGTCGCTGTGGACGGACAGCTGAACAATGCTTGACGGCCGCTCCCTGGCGTGGGTTGGGGTGTCCACCAGGCGGTTAGTCTTGACTGTAGAGCGGACGGTTGAGGTACTATAGGTTGCCCGCTCAAGCGCCGTCAAGCGCCCTTGACCTGCATTGCAGGGTAGGAGAGACATGTCGAACCGTGCCTAGCCCCCCGGGTCCACTTCCCGGGCGGACGAGGGTGTTCGTTCTGGTGACAGCGACGTTGTTCACCGTTTCCATCGACCAGACCTCGGTGCTTTCCGGGCTCACCGCGATCCGTTCCGGACTCGGCGTCGCCCTGCCCTGGGTCGCCTGGGTGGTGGCCGGCTATTCATTGGGCCAGATGATCGCGCTGCCCACCGCCGGGCTATTCGGCGCCCGGTTCCCCCGCAAGCGGATATTCCTCATCGCGGTGGCGGTTTTCGCCGTGACCGGCTGCGCGGCGGCCGGCGCCGGAAATATCTATGAACTGATCGCCTGCCGGACTATTCAGGGATTCGCCTACGGCACGCTCGTGCCCACCGCGACCGGAATCGTCTCGCACTATTACGGCGCGGGGCGCAAGCGGGCCATCGCCCTGTTCACCAGCGCCATCACCACCGGCGCGATCATCGGCCCGGCGGTCGGCTCGGCCGTCGTGCTGGGCCCCGGCTGGCGGGCGCTGTTCCTGGTGTCGGTGCTGCCGCTGGCCCTGGCCTTCGCCGCCGGCACGGCGCTGATCGGCCACACCGGGGCGCCCGGCGCCGCCAAGGCCCTGGACGTGCCGGGCGTGCTGCTGCTGGCCGCGACCGTGCTCACCGCGACGCTGGCCATCACCGTGCTGGGCAAGGGCGAGCTCCCGCTCGCCATCATGCTCGCGCTGCTGGCCGGGCCCGGAGTCTGGCTGATCCTGCGCCGGTCCCGGCGCCACTGCGCGCCGCTGATCCCGGCCGCACTGCTGACCGGCCGGCACTTCGGCGCGCTCAACCTCACCAACCTGCTCTTCGGCGCGGCCGCGATCGGCTCCAACGCGATGGTGCCGACCTACGCCCAGCTGCGCTACGGCCTCGGCGCCGCCGCGGCGGGGACGCTGTTGACGGTCCGTGCCATCGGCATGGCCGGCTCGTCCACCGTCACCTCGCTGCTGATCCGCCGCTACGGCTCCCGCCGCCCGGCGCTGGCCGGCCTGGCCGGCCTCGTGGCCGGCCTGCTCATCCTGGTCCTGCCGCCGCCGCTCGGCCTGCCGCACTATCCGTGGCTGCTGGCGGCGGCCGGGCTCAGCGGCGTCTGCGCCGGGCTGGCCGCGCCCGGGATCACCGTGGCCCTGCTGCACGTGGCCCCGGCGCAGACCGCCACCATCACCGGCATGCGCAGCATGTTCCGCCAGACCGGGTCGATCCTCGCCGTCTCGCTCACCGCCGCGGTCGCCGGGCTGAGCGCCGACCAGGGCGCCGCGCAGGCGTGCGCGTTCGCGGTGCTGGCCGGGCTGGCCGCGCTCGCCTTCCTGTTCCTGCGCACCGTGCCCGAGGACGCCCCGGCCGACGAGGCCGGGAACGCGGAGGCCGGGCACGAGGAGACCGGTCAGGCCGCCCGCGCGGCCTGACCGGTCGTCCCGGCCGGAGCCGGATCAGCGGCGCTCGCGGACCGCGGTCAGGGCCGCCGGCGGGACCGGCCCGCGGCCCCGGCCCAGGGTGGGGCAGGCGGCCGTGGTGGTGGCGTCGACCGTCGCCGCGAGCCGCCCGACCCGGGTGATCTCGACGACCACCTCGTCGCCGTCGTCGACCTCGCCGACCCCGGCCGGCGTGCCGGTCGCGATGACATCGCCCGGCAGCAGTTGCATGACCGAGCTGATGTAGCCGATGAGCCGGGGCACGTCCCACACCAGGTCGGCCAGGTCGGCGCGCTGGCGCAGCCGCCCGTTGACCCAGGTGTGCAGCTCCAGCTCGGCCACGTCGCCGACCTCGTCCGGGGTGACCAGCCGGGGCCCGGCCGGGGTGAACGTGTCGAACGACTTGCGGGTCGAGCGGTCCTCGCCGCCGCGCATCGTCATGTCCAGCAGGCACGTGTAGCCGGCCACGTACCGCAGCGCGTCGGCGGGCGCGACGTGGCTGGCCGGCCGGCCGATCACCACGGCCAGCTCGCCCTCCTGGTCGAAGCGGCGGTCCGCGTAGGGCAGCCGCACCACCGCGCCGTCCCCGACCAGCGACGACGGTGCCTTGAGGAACACGCCGAGCCCGTCCACGGCGAAGTCCGAGCTCATCTCGGCCTGGTGGTCGCGGTAGTTGACGGGCGCCGCGACGATCTTGCTCGGGTCGGGCACGGGCGGCAGCAGCCGCGCCACGTCGGCCACGCCGGCCGACGCCGCGAACGTGCTCAGCGCGGCCGGATCGAGGCCGGCGGTCAGCAGGCGCCGCATGAGGCTGACGCCGCCGGCCGGGCCCAGCGCGCCCACCAGCGGTGCGGTGATGTCGCGGACGGTACCGTCGCGATCGGCCACGCCGAGCCGCTCCTGCCCCGCCGGGTCGAGGAAACTCAACAGCTGCATGGATTGCCTTTCCTGAGACGGTATCCGGTCACGATTGCTGCTCCCGGTAGAGCCCGAGCGCCGCCAGCACCGGCGCGTCGCTGGTCACGAAGAGGTCGAGGTCGGCCTCGGCGGTCAACCGCAGCGGAGCCCAGGACGGGATCGCCACGATGTCGCCCTCGGACAGCGCGAAGGACCGCCCGCCGATCTCGGCCCGCGCGGTTCCGTGCAGCACGCAGCCGACCCGCGCCCCGGTCTGCCGGTGCTCCGGGACCGCCACGCCGGCCGGCACGCGCAGCATCTCGCACCGCATGGTCGGCATGACGTCCCGGCCCGAGGCGGGGTCGCTGAACCGCACGTGCGCGTAGCGGGCGCCCGCGTCGAGCCGGCGGACCAGGGCCCGCTCGGTGTCGGCCCACCGGTAGGCCAGCAGCGGCGAGCGGCCGGCCGGCGGCTCGACCCCGACCGGCACCAGGCCCGGCCCCCCGCCGTGCAGCCGCTCCGACCGGCTCGAGTCCGGGGTGGACACCGTCACCGTTTCGCTCTCCCCCTCCTCGAAGAAGACCGCGTCGAGCGCGGCCACCATCGGCAGGTCGAGCACGTCGAGCCACATCATCGGCGCGTCGCCCGAGTTGTGGTGCTCGTGGAAGGTCCAGCTCGGCGTGAGGACCAGATCGCCGGCCTCCATCGGGATCGGATCGCCGTCGACCACCGTCCACACTCCGCGGCCCGCGAGCACGAACCGCAGCGCGGCCGGCGTGTGCCGGTGGGCCGGCGCCTGTTCGCCGGCGCCGAGGTACTGCACCGCCGCCCACAGCGTCCCGACCGCGTACGGCTGGCCGTCGAGCCCCGGGTTCGCGCACGACAGCACGCGCCGGTCGCCGCCCCGGTCGACCGGGATCAGCTCCCCCGCCCGGCCGGCCAGCTGGAGCAGCACGTCCGACTTCCACGCGAACGGCACGGCGCGCGTCCTCGGCTGCGGGGTGAGCAGACCGTGCAGCTCCCAGAGCGGCTGCAGGTCGTGCTCGGCGAGCTGCTTGTACAGCAGGTCGACGTCGGGGTCCTCGGACGCGAATCGCTTGGTGGCCATGGCCCTCCTCGCCGAATAAACCGTGTACGTACTATATCGATCGTAGGAAGGTACGACGCGGGGCGTCAAGCGACGATCAGCCGAGCCGGGTCAGCAGCGAGACCAGCGAGGCCCCCTGCGCCGCGGTCAGCGGCTCCAGCAACGCCTCCTGCACCTGCCGCACCTTCGGCGTCAGCCGGGTCAGCACGCGCCGGCCGGCGGCGGTCAGCTCCAGCTCACTGCGCCGCGGATCCCGGGCCTGCGTGCGATGGTGCAGCAGCGCCCGGCCGGCCAGCCGGGCGACCACGTCGGCCGCGGACGACTGATCCAGCCAGGCGAGCGAGCACAGCGTCACCTGGTCCATCCCGGGCCGTTCGGCCAGGCTCACGAGCACGCCGTACTGCGGTCCGGTCAGCTCCCGGCCGACCAGATCGGCCCACAGCGCGGTGTGCACCTGCTGCGAGCGGCGCAGCAGGTAGCCGGGGGTGGTGGCGAACGCGAGCACCGGCGCCTCCGCCGCCGGCACGGCCGGCGCCGGCCCGCCCCGGAACGCGAGCAGGCGCAGCAGGCGGACCAGCGCCGGCCGCTGGGCGGCCGTCAACCCGCCCAGCAGGTCGGACTGGACGAGCGCCGCCTGCTCGGTGATCCCGGGCAGCTCCCGCTCGGCGTCCTCGGACAGCCGCCACAGCCGGCGCCGCCGGTCGGCCGGATCGGCCGCGCCGGCCAGCCAGCCCCGCTGGTCCAGCCGCCGCACCACGTCGCTGGCCGTGTTCTTGTCCAGCCCGGTCAGCTCGCCGAGCCGCCGCTGGTCGATCGGCCCTTCGGTCGCCAGCGCGGCCAGGACGCCGTACTGCGGGCCGGTCAGCGCCCGCTGGAAACGCCCCTGCCACAGCAGCACGTGCACCTGCTGCGCGCGGCGGATGAGGAAGCCCGGAGCCGTCCTCATCGCGACATACCGTTCGGTCGCGGTCACCATCTCTGTTCATCTGTCGTGCCGGGAGCCGGGGTCAAGAGGCCCAGCCTACGGCACGCTCGGCGTCGGCCAGTCCGCCGCCGCGGCCGAGCGACCCCGTCGCGCGTCGGTGTCCGCCCTCAGCTCGTGTCGCGCGGCGGCGCGGCCCATGATGTAGGTTAGGCTAACCTAAATTGCGCTCGGCCTGAACGAGGAGGTGGCCGCCATGGGGCCGACCCGTGCGGAAGTGGCCCGGACACTGGCGTACGGACGGCTGCCGGGCAAGCTCCAGCGGGCCGGGTCGTGGGACGTCGTGCCCGTCGCACATGCCACCGACAGCGCGGGGCGTCCGCTGCTGCTCGCCCGGACCGGCAGCGGCGCGGATCGCGACCTGTCGGACCTGGCCCGCCGGCGGTCGACCGTCGTGCTCACCGTCGACGACGTACCACCGCTGCCGAACTCGCCGAGCCTGGGCCGTGTCCGCGTCGCCGGCCACCCGGTCCGGCTCGATCCGGTCGAGGCCCGCGCGGCCGCCCTCGAGTTCGCGCGGGCGAACCCGGCAGCCGATCTGCTCGACGTCGGCCTCGGCACCACGATGTACCGCGCGGAAGTCGAGCGGGCCGCCATCCGGGACGGACACGTCTGGCACGACCTCGAGCCGTCCGACTACGCGTCGGCGTCACCCGACCCGCTCCACGAGGACGAGCAGGACCTGCTGCTCGACCTCGCCGGGCACCACGCCGCCGAGATCGGCGCCTATCTCACCCGCCGCCTGGCCGCGACCGGCCTGCAGGTCCGCCCGGCGGGCACCATGCCGGTCCGGCTGGACCGCTACGGCTTCACGATCGACACCACCACCGCCACCGTCACCGCCCGCACGCCGCGCTGGCTCCGCCTCGACTTCCCGCAACCGGTCCGCGACCGGCCCGAGCTCGCCCACGTCCTGCACGGCGTGCTGTTCCACGGCGACACGCACATCGACACCGGCCAGTGACCGGCCCGCAGCGGGATGGCATGCTGCGGACCCATGGCCACCTTCGTTGAGCTCGGCATCTCGGTGCCGCTGTTTCTGGGCGATGTCACGTGCGTCGAGGGCTTGGCGGAGGCGCGCAACTGCGCGCTGTGCGGCCGGCGAGGCCCGTGTCCCCCGCTCGACGACGTGCTCGTGCCCTGCCCCGGCTGCGGGGCTCAGGTGTGCGTACGCCCCAGGAAACGGGCAACCGACCGACGGGATCCCTGCCCGCGCTGCCACACGCAGGCCGACCTGCACGGCGTGCTCACGCCGGACGTGGCCGAAGCGCTGCGACAGGGACTGCCAGCGCGGCTGCACGGCTGCGTGTGGTGCCTGCGGGCCGGCCGGTGGGCGCAGGCTCACGTGACCGAGGCGGGCGCGGTCGGCTGGGAGCACGGCGGCGGACCGGACTGGCGGACCGACCTGCTCCGCACCCCCCGCTACGCGACCTTTCAGGGTGAACGCTGGCTGTTCTGCCACGAGCTTCCCATGGTGTACCTCGGCGAGTGGGGACGCCTCGACTTCGACGCCGCGCGGCCCGGCGCCGGACGCGAACTCTTCGCCGGCATCGTCCTCGACGTCGACCCGGCCGACGTCGAGGACGCGTGGGAGTCCGGCCTCGGACCGACGGGCGACGCGTCCGACCTCAAGGTCTACGCGTTCCGTTGCCAGCGATGCGCGGCGCTGAGGACGCACAGCGACGCCGGCTGACCGGGGTGGCGGTCAGCGCTACGGGTACCACAGACCCGCGCCGACGCCGAGCATCGAGACGGTCAGCAGCATCAGGCTCAGGTCGCGGGCGAGCAGCCCGGCCGGGATGCCGCAGGCGCCCGAGAGCATCGCCGCCGTCGCCAGGCGGTAGCGCCAGCGGCGCACCGGCTCGAACCGGGTCAGGGCGCGCGAAAGCGCCGGGTCGTCGTCGGCCAGCTGCCGCTCCAGCTGCCACAGACGCCACCGTTCGTCGTCGCTGAGCACACGTCACCCGTTCGCCCCGGCTGCCTGGACGAGCGACATTCTCGACACCGATTACGACGAACCTGCGGAGACATTGTGACAATGCCGCGACACCCGCGGGGCGGCGTGGCCGGTTCACGCCGCGGCCTGCTCCCGCAGGGCGAGCCGGACGGCATCGTCGAAGCCGATCGGCGGGTCCGGGACGATGTCGTCGATGCTGTGCTCGTGAACCACGACCTCGGTGCGCAGCGAGTCGACGAGGTTGCGGGCGGTCGGCATGTCGACGTCGGTCACCAGCGCCAGCCACGCCGCGGACAGCCGCGGGGTGAGCAGCGGCACGGTGACGTTCGGGACGGGCCGGCCGCGGATCCGGGCGGTGCGCTGGAGCATGTCGACATACCGCAGCACCTCCGGGCCGCCGATTTCGTACACCCGGCCGCGCGCCGGCCGCGGTTCGAGCACCCCGACCAGGTAGCGGATCACGTCCGGCAGCGCGATCGGCTGGGTGCGGGTGCCGGCCCAGCGGGGTGTGACCAGCATCGGCAGGTGCTCTACCAGCTGCCGGGTGATCTCCCAGGCGATACTGCCGGGCCCGATCACCACCGCGGCCCGCAGCGCGGTCACCGGCACCCGGCCGGCCATCAGCAACCGCTCCACCTCGCGCCGGGATCGCAGGTGCTCGCTCAGCCGCGTGCCGCTTTCACCGAGCCCGCCCAGATACACGATCCGCTCGAGGCCGGCGTCCGCGGCGGCGGCGGCGAAGTTCCGGGCGGCCTGCGCATCCCTGGCCGCGAAATCCGCCGACCCCAGCGCGTGGACCAGGTAGTAGGCGGCGTCCGTCCCGTCCAGCGCACCGGACAGGCTCGCGGGGTCGCTGACGTCGCCGTAGACCGGCACGCCGGCGCCCCGGTAGCGGTCCGGATGCCGGGTCATCGCCCGGACCGCGTACCCGCGCTCCACCAGCGCCGGCGCGAGATGGGACCCGATGAAGCCGGAAGCGCCCGTCACCAGAACAACCCGTGCCACCCGCACGCCATACCCCGCCACAGCGCCCACGAACCGGCACGCCCCGGTTGCCGGGCCGAATCCAATGTGACGGTCGTCGATGGGACGCCGCCGCGCCCGGCGGTCCGGTATTCTCGCCCGGCGAAGGCGTGGAAGGGACGTGACGGGGTGTCTGGCGCGCTGATCGACAGTCTGCGTGCGGCCGTGGCGGCGCGGCCCGACGACGTGACGCTCCGGGTGCACCTGGCGGGCGTGCTGCTCGACGCCGGCCGGCAGGGCGAGGCGGTCGCCGAGGCCGCCCAGGCGCTGCAGCGCGACCCGGCCAGTCCCGCCGCTCAGGACCTGATGCGGCGGGCGCTCTCCTCCCCCGCCGCGCCACCCGCGGACGACGCCCCGGACCCGCTGGCCGCCTACGAGCAGGAGCTCTCCGGCGTCGTTCCGCCGCCCTTCGACCGCTCGCCGCGGCCGGGCGTCGCCGAGCCGGTGGCCGGGGACGCGGACCGGATCTTCGACGTCGAGCGGGTCCGTGCCCGGCTGGCCGACGTGGGCGGCATGGAGGCGGTGAAGCGGCGGCTCGAAGTGGCGTTCCTCGGCCCGATGCGCGACCCCGCGCTGCGCCGGCTGTTCGGCAAGAGCCTGCGCGGGGGCCTGCTGCTCTACGGCCCGCCCGGCTGCGGCAAGACCTTCCTGGCCCGGGCGCTGGCCGGCGAGCTCGGCGCCGCGTTCATCTCGGTGGGGATCGCCGAGGTCCTGGACCTGTGGATCGGCAGCTCCGAGCGCAACCTGCACAGCCTCTTCGAGGCGGCCCGCCGCAGCGCTCCCTGCGTGCTGTTCCTCGACGAGATCGACGCCCTGGGCCACAGGCGCAGCAGCCTCGGCTCCGGCGCGATGCGCACCGTCGCCAACCAGCTGCTGGCCGAGCTCGACGGCGTCGACAGCGTCAACGAGGGCGTCTTCGTTCTCGCCGCGACCAACGCGCCGTGGGACGTCGACCCCGCGCTGCGCCGCCCCGGCCGGCTGGACCGCACCGTCTTCGTCGCGCCCCCGGACGCCGAGGCCCGGGCCGCGATCCTCGAGTACCATCTGCGCGACCGTCCGATCGCGGCGATCCAGATCGATCCGCTGGTCCGCGCCACCGCCAACTTCTCCGGCGCCGACCTGGCCCACCTGTGCGACGCCGCCGCCGAGCTCGCCCTGCACGACTCGCTGACCACCGGTGAGGTGCGCATGATCGAGCAGCGCGACCTCGTGGCGGCCCGGCGAGAGGTCCGCCCCTCGATCGGCAGCTGGCTGGACACGGCCCGCAACGTCGTGCGGTTCGCCAACGAGGGCGGCGCCTACGACGACCTGGCCGCCTACCTCAAGCAGCGCAAGCTGCTGTGAGCACCCCCACCACCGGCCAGAGCGCGCGGGCCACGGCCCTGCGCTCCGCCCGCAACCTGCACGACATCGGCCGCTACGCGCAGGCCGAGCGCGTGCTGCGCGACCTGCTGGCCACCGACCCCGACGACGCCGAAGCCCTCACGAGCCTGGCCGACTGCCTGCGGCACCGCAACGACCAGGCCGGCGCGGTGCGCGCCGCGGCCGCCGCGGTCGCCGCCGCCCCCGGCAACGTCGAGGCCCACCGCCAGCACGCCTTCTCCCTCAGCGCGGCCGGCTGGCACAACAGGGCCGTTGCCGCCGCGGACCGCGCCCTCGCGCTGAGCCGGACCGCGCTCACCCACGGCTGCCGCGCCACGGTGCTGGAGGCCGCCGGCCGCCTGGCGGAGGCGTATCCCGCGGCCAAGGAGGCGGTGCGCCTCGATCCCACCAACTCCGGCCTGCTGACCCTGCTCGGCGACATCCTGCTCGCAGCCGGCGATGTCCGGGGCGCCCGGCACGCCTACCGCCGGGCGCTGCGCGCCGCACCCGACAAACCGGGTGGTTTGGGCATCCTCGCCTACACCTACGAGGCCGGCTGGCGCGACGGCACCGCCATCCGCCTCTACCCGCAGGTCATCCGCGACAAGCCGACCAACCCGTATTACCCCGCCGCGCTCGAGCGCGCCCTGCAGCGCTACCCCTGCCGCTGGGCCCTGCCCGGTGCCGTCGTCGCCGTCGTCGCCGCGGTCGCGGCCGCTGCCACCCCGGCACCCGCCGTCGCGCTGGCCGTGGCCGGCATCGCGCTGCACGCCGCGCTGCTGACCTGGGCCTATCGCGGCGTGTGGCGGATCCAGCGCCACCACCGGGCCGCCGGCGACGGCCGGTTCGCCCGGTTCGCCTCGCCGCTGACCGTGGCGCTGGTGCCGTTCGTCCTCCTGGCACTCCCGCCCGTCGTCCCGCTCGCAGCCGGCCCGCTGGCCCTGCTGGTGAGCATCCTGGCGCTGGCGTGCTCCTTCCCCGGCCTGTTCTTCCTCGGCGTCAGCACCGAGCAGGCCGCCCAGCGCCTGGGCAAGCGCATCCGCTTCCGGCGCGAATTGCGCACTCACCGCAGCACCGCCTAGCGGCCGGTCCGGCGCCGGCTACGCCGTGGGCAGCAGGCCGATGCGGCCGTGGTACTCCCCGCCCATCCGGTCGGTGTCGGAGCCGACGATCAGCCCGGCCGGGCAGGCGACCAGCACGCCGACCCCGACCCCGCGGCTATGCGTGGGGTTCCACGGCAGCGCGGCGCCGGTGGCCGGATCGAGGGCGGCGATGCCGGGCCGGGACACCGCGCCCGGGCCCGCGCTCTTGTGCCCGGCCGGGTTGTCCATCCACTGCTGGTGCCCGCCGACGTAGACGGCGGCCCCGGTGACCGCGACCGACCACAGCGTGTTGCCGCCGGTGCGGTTCACCCACACCGGCGGATGGTCGCCGCTCCCGGCGAGGTCGAACCGGGCGGCGCTGTCGCACATCCGGGTCCGCCCGGACAGGCCGCCGGTGGCCGTGACGGCGAACCAGGTGCCGTCCGGGGCGAAGTCCACACCGCGCAGATAGCTGTCGTACAGCGAGTTGCACCGGGAGGTGTAGGCGCCGGTGGACCAGTCGGCCACCGCGGGCGCCGGGCCGGCGAGGTCGGCGACGAGGAGCTGCGCGCGGCGCCGGCCGGCGGCGGTGTCGAAGGCGCCGACGGCGGCCAGCCGCGCGCCTCCGGCGGTGACCGCGACCGCCTCCACCTTGACCAGGCCCCGGTCGGCGCGGGCCAGCCGCAGGTCGAACGCCGGGTCGGTGGCGCCGGTGGCCGCGTCGAGGCGGGCCAGGCCGACCCGGGGCAGGCCGCCGATGGTGGTGAAGGTGCCCCCGGCGTACAGCCACGGCCCGGCGGCGGCGAGCGTGCGGATCTGTCCCTTGCCGGTCGTGGCGGTGAACCCGGGCACGACCTGCCCGGTGGCCGGGTCCAGCTGCACGAGCCCGGTCCGCGGCACGCCGTTGACGTGCCCGAACCGGCCGGCGACGAACACCCCGCCGCCCGGCGCCGCCGCGAGGGCCGTGACCGGCCCGTCCAGGTCCGGGGCGGCGTCGAGGATGCGGCCGGTGCCGAGCTGGAACGCGAACAGGTGCTTGCGCCGGTAGCGGACCCCGGTGGCGGCGTCGGCGACCGCGCTGAAGTTGCCGCCGACCACGACCAGGTCGCCGGTCACGGCGATCGCGTCCACCGTGCCGTCCAGCACGTTCGGCGTCCAGGCCACCGGCCGCTCGCTCACCACACCGGACTGCTCGAGCCCGGCCGCCGCCGGACCGGCCAGCGCGAGGGCGAGCAGCAACACCGCCGGAGCGAACAGCCGACGTACCGCGATCACAGTCTCTCCTCACCGCCGCTGCCTGACCACAGGTCCAACGAGCCGCCACCGCCGCTGGTGGCGGGCGACCGTCACACCGCACGGAAACGCTGGTGGGCCGGGCAGACGGCTGACAGTATCGATGCGTGAGCATGGGACTCGCGGCGCTGGCGATCGTGCGGCACGGCCAGAGCGAGGCGAACGCCGCGTTCGCGGCCGCGGCGGCAGCGGGCCGGCTGGACAGCGGCATCACCGGCCGGGACGCCGACGTCCCGCTGACGCGGCTCGGGCAGGCGCAGCTGGCGATGCTGGGCGCGTGGCTGGCCGAGCAGTCCGCCGACGAGCGGCCGCAGGTCGTCGTGTGCTCGCCGTTCCGCCGTGCGGTGCAGAGCTGGCAGGCGGCGCGGGCCGCGGCCGAAGCGCGGGGGGTGCGGCTGCCGGACGCGACGGTCGACGCCCGGCTGGGCGATCGGCACATGGGCGAGCTGGAGCTGATGACCGCGGCGGCGATCGCCGCGCGGTTTCCGGCCGAGGCGGCCCGGCGCGCCCGGGAGGGTGAATTCGGCTACCGGCCGCCCGGTGGCGAGTCCTTCCAGGACATCGCCGGCCGCCTGTCCGCGGCCCTGGCCGATCTGGACCGCGACCATCCCGGGCAGCGGGTGTGGTTGATCGCGCACGACGCCGTCGTGTTGACGGCCCGGTTCGTGCTCGAACCGCTCTCGGTCGCCGAGCTGGTCGCCGTCATGGCGGCCGGCGCGGTGGAGAATGGCTCGGTCACTCGGTTCCACCGGGACGAAGGCGTCCTGCGATTGACCGAGTACAACATCGTTCGTCATCTGACCGGCCTCGCCACGGACTCGAGGAGACAGCAGTGACCACGCCCGACCCGGAACGCGAAGACGACTCGGTGCTCGGCCGGCTGCCATCGGCGAGCTACGACCCGGATACGGTCGCCGCGTTCGAGCTCACGCAGCAGCTGCTGCGCAACGCGATCGGCGTCTGCTCGGCGCGCCGGTGGGAGCTCGAACATCCCGGGCCGGACGACCGGGTCGACCCCGGCGAGCTCAGCGCGACGATCGCCGCGCAGTCGCGGTTCGCCGACCTGTTGCGGGACCTCGACCTTGACGATCCGGCGCGGGTGGCACAGATCCGCGAGGAGTGCGCCGCCTTCCTGCGCGAGGCGTATCAGCGGTGACCGGGGCGGCGGACGACACGCTCCCCGAGGAGGAGAACGAGCGGATCTTCCGGCAGGAGATCGTGCCGCGCTACCTCGACCGGGCCGTGCCGCAGCAGCGTCCGGTGGTGGTCATCGTCGGTGGCCAGACCGGTGCCGGAAAGTCGGCGGTCACGAAGATGGTGGAACGCGCCATGGGCGAGCGGGGCTCGTTCGCCAAGATCAATATGGATGACTACAACCCCTGGCATCCCCGGTTCACGCAGTGGCAGCGCGAGGACGAGGCCGCCGCCAGCGCGCGGGTGCGCCCCGACGGCGACCGGTGGTGGGAGAAGGCGCAGCAGTACGCGATCGACAACCGGTTCAACGTGGTCCTGGAATCCGCGATGCGGTCCCCGGCCGAGTTCGAGGAGATCGCCGAGCGGTTCCGCGGCGCGGACTACCACGTCGAGGCGGCGGTTGTCGCGGTGTCCCCGGCGACGAGCCGTCTGGGCATCCTGAGCCGGTACCAGGACGAGCTCGAGGCGACCGGTCGCGGCAGGTACATCGAGCCGGCCGTGCACGACGAGTGCCTCGACGGGGTCGCGCGCGGCGCCGCGGCCGTCGACACCGGGCGGCTGGCGCACACCGCGTTCGCGTTCCGCCGGTCCGGTGAGGTGGTCTACGCCAATCAGATCGGCCCCGACGGGGCCTGGAAAGCCCCGGCCGGCTTCGCCACAGCCATCGAGCAGGAGCAGCGCAGGCCCTGGACGGACGCGGAACGCGCGTGGTACCGGCGGGAGACGTCGTCGCTGCGCGATCGGGTCGATCCGGCGCACCGGTCCGAGCTGGACGCCATCGACCGGGTCGCCGAGCCGAATCTCGCGGACCCTGAGGAGCCGCAGGCATTCGATGCGGCGGCCGAGCGCCTGCAGCGCGCTCGAGCGTCGCTCGCTCAGGCACGGGAGCGATACGAGCAGGATGCCGCGGCCGAGGAGCGCGAGCGCCGCGACGGCCTCGACGAGCGGGGCGAGCACCGGCGCCCGGCCGAGCCCCAGGCTCGCGAGCCCGAGCAGCAGCCCGAACGCTGATCACCCCGTTGGGTCACCGCGCCTCGGAGCGCGACCAGCCGACCTTGATCTGCTCGAAACCCTTGAACCGCTGGGCTTCGGCGTACATCGTGTACGCGCGCCGGTCGGCCTCGGTGAGGTCGGCGTTGTCCGTGAACGGGGTCAGCAGGGCCCGCGGCCACAGCCGGTGGTTCGCCACCATGTTGATCTCGGCCGAGAGCATCAGCACGAACGCCTGCAGATAGATCCAGGCGAAGGCCGCCAGCACCACGCCGAACACGCCGTAGAGCGCGCTGGCGTGGCTGAGGCGGTGGGTGACGAAGCGGGTCCCCTCCGTCTGCAGCACCGCCCAGCAGGCCGCGGCGATCAGCCCGCCCGTGACGACCCGGCGGGTCGGCAGGTCCCGGGCCGTCAGCAGCCGCATCGCGGCGGTGAACAGTGCGGCGTTGATCGCGAACGACAGCAGGTAACCCAGCAGCCGCAGGCCCGGACCCAGGGCCGCGGTGACCGCGCCGACGACGGCGACCAGCGTCGTGGCCACCGTCGACAGCAGCACCGCGCCCCCGAGCATCAGCAGCAGCACGAAGCTGCGCAACCGGGACCGTACCGGATTCGGCTGCGCGTTGCGGGGTACCGCGTAGATCTGGTTGAACCCGGCCTGCGCGGACTGCATCGCGCCGAGCCCGCCGTAGAGCGCGCCGGCCACCGTGATCACGAGCCGGGTGCCGCTGCCGCGCAGCTCGCGGACGTTGCCGTGCAGCTGTGGCCCGATGACCGGCACGCCGGCCAGCGCGGACTGCGCCAGCTGGTGCCGCAGACCGGGATTGGCCTCCAGGAAGAACCCGAGTGCGCTGAGGAACAGCAGCACCAGCGGGAACAGCGAGACGAAGCCGTAGTACGTCACCATCGCGGCGAGGTACGGGCCGCGGTCGTCGAAGAACTTGTACGCGACGGCGATCGGAAAACCCACCCAGCTGTGCTCGCGCTGGTACCGGTCGAGGCGGGCGGCGACTGTCACGCCGACGCCCTACCCGCCCGCCACCTGGTCACGCCGCCTGGAACCGTTCCTCGTCGGCCAGGTTGATCGAGGCGATGAAGCCGACGGCCAGCACATCCCATTACGAGACACCGTGCTCGGTAACGATAACCAAATCGGTACACCGTGTCCAGTAAGTAGGATGGCGCGATGGATGCGAAGCACGGTCGAGTCGGCAGACCGCGCAGCGAGGCGGCCCGGGCGGCCGTGCTCTATGCGGTCGACGACCTCCTCGTCGAGGAGGGCTATGCGGCCATGACCCTCAAGGGCATCGCGGAGCGCGCGGGAGTCTCGCGGCAGACGATCTACCGCTGGTGGTCGACCAAGGCCGAGATCCTCTTCGAGGCCTCCTGGACGGATGCCGCGGAAGAACTCGCCGTCCCGGCCGGCGACACACCGCTGGCCGAGATCACCGCATTCCTGGAGGCACTGGTCCGCTTTCTGGTCCGCTCTCCGGCCGGCGCCGCCTATCGTGCCCTGCTGGGTGAGGCCCAGCACGATGCCGCCGTCGCCGGGCTGCTCGCCTCGAAAGACGTCCTCGGCGACAGCGCGAAGGTGGTGATCGAGCGGGCGATCGGAACCGGCGCGCTGCCGGTCTCCGTGGACCAGGCGAGCGCCCTCCTGGTCGGCCCCGTCTTCTTCTGGATGCTCAGCGGACGGGACCCCGCCGCGCTGGAGGTGCCGCGCCTCGCGGAGCGGTTCCTCGCCGACATGCGGCAGCGGTAGCCGGGCCGCGGCCCGGCAATGTACTCCTCGCCGTTGCGGTCGAATGGGTGTAAGCAGGGCATAAGGTGGGTCCGACGGAGTGTGGGAGTGTCGCATGGGGCCGGTCGCGTCGCCGACGGGGCGGGATCCGCCCGTTCGGGCCGAAACAGTCCGTGAGAGCGAACGAACACGCGTCACGCGCCTCGTCGCCGCCGGCGGCGCCGTCGTGCGCAAGGAGCCGCTGGGGCCGAACGCCCCGCAGCGGCTGGAGCATGAGCTGGCCATCCTGGAGCGGTTGCGCGGGGTCGACGGGGTGGCGCAGCTGGTGGATGCGCCGCGGCATCCGGGGTCGATCCTGCTGGCGGACGTCGGTGACACGATGCTGTCCGACCTGGCGAAGCCGCTGGCGGTCGACGACCTGATCGGGCTGGCGGTGCGACTGGCCCGGGCGGTGGCGGGGATGCACCGGCGGGGCGTGATGCACCGGGACATCGCGCCGGCGAACGTCGTGATCGCGCCCGGCGGCACCCCGTGCCTGGTGGACTTCGACCTGGCGACGACGCTGGCCGAGATACGTCCCGAATTCACCCACCACACCGAGATCGTGGGGACGCTGGCGTATCTGGCGCCGGAGCAGACCGGGCGGACCGGCCGGTGGGTGGATCAGCGCGCCGACCTCTACGCGTTGGGTGCGACGCTGTACGAGCTGGCCACGGGTGCGCCGCCGTTCGGCTCCGGCGATCCGCTGCGGCTCACGCATGATCATTTGGCTCGGGTGCCGGTGCCGCCGGAGCGGGTCAACCCGGCCGTGCCCGCGCCGCTGTCCGAGATCATCATGCACCTGCTGGAGAAGGAACCGGACAATCGGTACCAGACGGCCGAAGGCGTGGTCTACGACCTGGAGCGGCTGCGGGACCCGCGCACGCGTGCCGCGGCCGGGCTGCGGGCCGGCGCGCGGGATGTGCCACTGCGGCTGCTGCCGCCGTCGCGGCTGGTGGGACGCGATGCGGAAGTGGCGGCGCTGTCCGCGGCGTTCGACGAGGCGCTGGCCGGCCGGTGCCGCGGGCTGCTGGTCGGCGGGGCGGCGGGGGTCGGCAAGACGGCGCTGGTGGATGAGCTGCGGCCGGTGGTGACGGGCCGGGACGGCTGGTTCATCTCCGGCAAGTCCGACCAGTACCGGCGGGATCTGGAGTTCGACGCGGTGTATCAGGCGCTGCGCGGGTTGGGGCGGCTGTTGCTGGCCGAGCCGGAGGACGAGCTGGCCCAGGTCCGTGGGCGGATCCTGGAGGGGCTCGGGCCGAATGCCGGCCTGCTGACGGCGATCGTGCCGGAGTTCGCCGCGCTGCTCGGGGTGCCGGCGGATCCCGGGGATCCGCTGACCGCGCAGGTCCGGGCGAATCGCGTGGCGGTGGCGGTGCTGCGGGCGGTCGCCTCGCCGAAGCGACCGCTGGTGATGTTCATCGATGACCTGCAGTGGGCGGGCCGGACCCCGCTCCACCTCGTCGACCTGCTGCTGAGCGGGGAGCCGATCGACGGTCTGTTGCTGGTGGGTGCGTACCGCGAGGAGGAGGTGGGCCCGGCGCATCCGCTGGCGGCGCCGCTGTCCCGGTGGCGTGACCAACCCGTGCGGCACGTGCGGCTGGGCAACCTGCCCGTCGCGAGCCTCATCACCATGGTCGCGGAGATGCTGCACGTGGACGAGGCCGCGGCGGCGGGCCTGGGCGAGGCGATCAACCCCTACACGTCCGGCAACCCGTACGAGACGGTGGAACTGCTCAACGCGCTGCGCCGCGACGGTCTGCTGACGGCGGCCGCCGGGTGGCGCTGGGACACGGCGGAGGTGCGGGCTCACCTGGGCCGGTCCGACGTGACCGCGTTGCTGGGGGCGCGGGTCGAGGCCCTACCGGCACCGGCGCGGCGGGTGGTGGAGGCGATGGCGTGTCTCGGCGCGAAAGCCGAGCTGAGCGTGCTGCGGACCGCCGTCGGCGCCCGGGCGGGCGGGGTGGAACGGCGGCTGGCGCCCGCCCTCGACGAGGGCCTGCTGGTGGTGGAGCCCGGGATGCACGAGGCGGTGCGGTTCCGCCACGACCGGATCCGCGAGGCGCTCCTGTGCGGGCTGGGTCCCCGCCGGCGGCGCACCCTGCAACTGGCGATGGCGCGGCGGCTGGCCACGGTGCCGGAGTTGTTCGCGGTCGCGGCGGAACAGTACCTGGCGGTGGCCGACGCGGTCAACGACCCCGCGGAGCGGCGCCGGGTGGTCGGGCTGCTGCGGCGCGCGGTCGACCAGGCGGCGTTGATCGGCGACTATCCCCTGGTCGAGGCGCTGCTGGCGGCCGCGCTGCGGGTGATCGACCCGGATGAGACCGCCACCGTCGTCGAGATGCACATCGGCCGGCACGCCGCGCTCTACAGCCTGGGGCGCCTGGAGGAGGCGGACGAGGAGTACCGCACGATCGAGCGGCTGTGCACCAGCGCCACGGACCGGGCGGGCGCGACATGTGTGCAGGTGTTCAGCCTGGCCCACCGGAGCCGCCTGCCCGAGGCGATCGGGCTGGGTGTCGAGTCGCTGCGCGAGCTCGGCATCACGGTACCGGCGGCGGACCGGCTCCCGGCCGAGGTCGACCGCCAGTTCGAGCGGCTGTACCGGCGGCTGAACCGGTGGCTGGACCACACCGACCCCGCGGACGACCTGGCTCGCCCGGAGATCACCGACCCGACCCTGCTCGCCACCGCCCGCCAGATCACCGCGATCCTGCCGGGGGCCTACTTCGCCGGTGAGTACGACACCTACAGCTGGCTGAGCCTGGAAGCGCTGCGGATCTGGCTCGAGCACGGACTGAACCCCACCCTGGTCGGCCCCGCGAGCCATGCCGCCCTGTACGTCGTGGTGCTGCGCGCCGGCTACGCGGCCGCCGGGTACCGGGCGATGCGGCGGATCCTGGCGCTGGGCGAGGCACGCGGCCACGAGCCCGACACCTCACAGGCGCGCTTCGTGTTCTCCCTGGTCTCCTGCTGGTTCGAGCCGATCGAGAACGGTATCCAGGCGGCGCGGCAGGCCCGCGAGGGGCTGATCGCGGCGGGTGAGCTGACCCGCGCCGGCTACACCTACTACCCGGCCGTCCTGGGCCTGCTGGACAGCGCGCCGTCGCTGGACACCTACGCCGCCGAGGTGGAGGCGGGGCTTGCCTTCGTGCGGCGTACCGGCGACGAGCAAACCGGCCGATGGCTCGACAGCCACCGGTGGCTGGCCGGTGTGCTGCGCGGCGAAAGCGCGGCCGCGGCCGGCGACGCGGCGCCCGACCGGCGCGTCGACGACGCGTTCGCGCTGTTCCACGCGCACGTCAACCATGCGGTCGCCGCCGCCGTCTTCGACGATCCGGTCGCCCTGGCCCGGCACTCCGCGGCGGCGATGGCGCCGCTGCCGAACGCCCCGGGCCTCTACCCGACCGCCGTGGCCCACCTGCTGCGCGGGCTGGCCCTGGCCGGGCAGGCCCGCAACGGCCACGCCGACGAGCGCGGCGCCGCGCTGCGCGAACTGGACGAGGTGACCCGCTGGCTGGCCGCCCGCGCCGCGGGCGCACCGGCGAACTTCCAGCATCTGCTGCATCTGGTCGAGGCCGAGCGGGCCTGGGCCGTCGGCGACTTCCGCGTCGCCGCCCTCGCCTTCGACGCCGCCCGGCGCGAGGTCGCCCGCTTGCAGCGGCCCTGGCACCAGGCCCTGATCACCGAACGCACGGCCCGCTTCCACCTCGCCCACGGCCTCGACACCGCCGGCTACAACCTGCTGGTCGAGGCGCGGCGGGAGTACCTCGTCTGGGGTGCCACCGCGAAAGTCGACCAGCTCGACTGGGCGTACCCGGCCCTGCGGCCGCAACCCGGCGCGGCCACCGCGCGATCCATCGGCCGGCCCGGTGACGTCGTGCGTCAGCGGCCCGTCGTCACCACCGGAACGCTCGACCTGCTCGGCGTCCTGTCCGCCTCGCAGGCGCTGAGCTCCGAGACGGGCATCGAACGGCTGCACGCCCGCGTGGTCCGGGTGCTCAGCGCGATGACCGGTGCCACCGCCGTCCACCTGGCGCTGTGGAGCGACGACCGGCAGCACTGGCTGCTGCCGGCACCGGGCGGCGGCACCATCCCCGGCGGCGCGAGCGGCCACGGACTCGCCTTGCCGATGTCCGTGCTGCGATACGTCCAGCGGCTGCGCGAACCGCTGGTCGTGGGCGACGCCACCCGCGACGACCGCTTCGCCGCCGACCCCTACTTCGCCGACCTCACCTGCTGCTCCCTGCTGGCCGTGCCCATCATCAGCCGCGGCACGCTCCGGGCGGTGCTGCTGCTGGAGAACCGCCTCATCCGCGGCGCGTTCACCACCGAGCGACTCGACGGGGTCAAGCTCATCGCCGGCCAGCTCGCCGTCTCCCTCGACAACGCCCAGCTCTACGCCGACTTTCGGCGCATCGCCGCCGAGCAGGCGGCGTTGCGGCGGGTGGCGACGCTGGTCGCTCGCGGGGTCGGCCCGGATCTCCTGTTCGCCTCGGTGGCCGACGAGGTGGGCGCGCTCTTCGGCGCCGACGGCACGACGGTCGTGCGGTTCGAGGCGGACGGGGACGTGACGGTGATGGGCGGCTACGGGCTCGAGCACGCCCGGCCGGGGTCGTGCGCCCGGCCCGGCCCCCAGTCGGTCATGGCGTCGGTGCAGGCGGCGGGCCGCGCCGCCCGCCGCGACGTGGACGACCCGGCGTCGGCACGCCTGCGCGAGGCCACCCTCGCGGGGCTGCGCTCCGCGGTCGCCAGCCCGATCGTGGTGGAGGGCCGGGTCTGGGGCGCCATGGGCGTCGGGTCGCGGCACGATCGGCTGCCCCAGGACACCGAGCAACGGCTGGCCGACTTCACCGCGCTCATCGCCACCGCCATCGCCAACGCCGACAGCCGGGCCGAGCTCACCGCGTCAAGGGCGCGGATCGCCGCCACCGCCGACCAGACGCGCCGGCGCATCGAACGGGACCTGCACGACGGCGCCCAGCAGCGACTGGTCGCCCTCCTGGTGCGGCTGCGCGCGGCGCGGACGGCGCTGGCCCCCGGCCTCGGCGCGCTCGGCGAGCAGCTCGACGGCGCCGTCGCCGAGGCGACCGGAGCGCTGGACGAGCTCCGCGAGGTCTCGCGCGGCATCCACCCGGCCATCCTGGCCGAGGGCGGCCTCCGCCCGGCGCTGCGCACCCTCGCCCGCCGTTCGCCGATCCCGGTCGACCTCCATGTGCACGCGCAGGCGCGACTGCCGGAGCATGTCGAGATCAACACCTACTACGTCATCGCCGAGGCCCTGACCAACGCGGCCAAGCACGCGCACGCCTCGACCGTCACGGTCACCGTCGAAACCGGCACCGAGGGCGGCGGGGCCGGCGGGACCGACGCCGTCCTGCGCGCCACGGTCCGCGACGACGGCGCCGGCGGTGCCGAGTTCGCCCACGGCACCGGCCTGCTCGGCCTGAAGGACCGCGTGGAGGCGCTCGGCGGCCGGATCTTCCTCGACAGCCCACGCGGAGCGGGAACCAGCCTGCGCGTGGAACTGCCGTGTCCCGGTCCGCGCCGTGACGTGACTGGCGCGGACCGGGACCCGGGTGCGGTCAGAGGGTGAGGGTCCAGGAGTTGATGTAGCCGGTGTCCAAGCTGGCCGCGTCCTGCACCCGCAGCTTCCAGGCGCCGTTGGCGGTCTCGCCGCTCAGGTTGACGGTGTAGGTCTGGTCGATGTTGTCGGTGCTGCTACCGGTGCGGTTGTGCAGCAGGTAGGTGCTGCCGTCCGGGGCGACCAGGTTGACCACCAGGTCACCGATCCAGGTGTGCACGATGTGCACCTCGACCGTGCTGGCCGTCGACGGGGCGCGCCCGCAGCCCGAGATCACGATGGCGCTCTCCACCGTGGTGTTGTCCGGGATCGCCACGTCGGTGCTGTTGCTGCCGGTGCAGCCGGGCACGCCGTTGACGGTCAGCGAGTACGTCGTGGCGCGGGTCGCTTCGGTGCCGGTACCGGTGATGGTGACCGCGTAGACGCCGCTCGGCGTGGCCGCCGTCGTGCTGATGGTCAGCGTGGACGAGCCGCCGTCGGAGGTGACCGTCGACGGGCTGAAGCTCGCCGTCGCGCCCGCCGGCAGGCCCGCGACGGACAGGTCCACCGCCTGCTCCGATCCCCTGATCAGGGTGGCCGACACGGTGCTGGTGACCGAGCTGCCCGGGTCCACCGAGCCGGAGCCCGGGGACGCCGCGAGGGTGAAGTCGTTCGCCGCGCAGCTGGTGTCGTTGCCCGCCACGTTCACCGCGGTCCAGGCCGCCTGGACGGCCTTGTACTCGGCCGAGCAGAGACCGTACAGGTCGGTGGCCGCCTGCAAGGAGTACGCCCGGGCCGTGTTGGACGGGGTGGTGGTGTTCACGTACGACGTGGTGGAGGTGAAGTAGACGTCCAGGGCGCGGAACCAGATCTGCTCCGCCTTGGCGCGGCCGATCCCGGCCACCGCCGGAGCGGAGCCGCAGACCGGCGAGGTGCCGTATGCCGTGGCGCCGGTGCCCTCGGCCAGGTCGAAGAAGAAGTGGTTGGCCGGGCCGGAGGAGTAGTGCACGTCGACGTTCTTGGTGGTCGTGGACCAGCAGGTGTGCGAGGCGCCGTCGAGGCCCGGGTTGTACATGTAGCGCAGCGGGGTCCCGTTGCCGTTGATGTTGATCTTCTCGCCGATGTCGTAGTCGCCCGGGTCGGCGGTGCTGTTGGCGTAGAACTCGACCATCGAGCCGAAGATGTCGCTGGTCGCCTCGTTGAGGCCGCCGGACTCGCCGGAGTAGACCAGGCCGGCGACCGCCTCGGTGACGCCGTGGCTCATCTCGTGGCCGGCCACGTCCAGCGCGACCAGCGGCCGGGCGTTGCCGGCCCCGTCGCCGTAGGTCATCTGGGCGCCGTCCCAGAACGCGTTGATGTAGGCGTTGCCGTAGTGCACCCGGCTCGGCACGCCGGTACCGTTGCCGAAGATGCCGTTACGGCCGTGCACGTTCTTGTAGTAGTCGAACGTCGTCGCCGCGCCGAAGGCCGCGTCCACCCCGGCCGACTGGCGGCTGGCGTTGGTACCGTCGCCCCAGACGTTGTCCGCGTCGGTGAACGTGGTGCAGGTCGACGTGCCGTTGTTCATGTCGCAGGTGCGCCCGTTGCCGCGGGTCGGGTCGATGAGCTGGTAGCTGCTGCCGGACTGGGTCGTGTCGACGCCGACCGCGCCCGAGTAGATGCTGTTGCCGGTGCCGAGGATGGACTCGATCTCGTCGAACGACCCGATGTACGCGCCGGTGGTCGCGTCGGTGATCACGTGCAGCTTCGACGGGGTCTGCCCGTCCGGGGCCCAGCCGCTGATCACCGTCTCCCAGGCCAGCCGCCCGCGGCCGGAGCTGGCGTCGACGAACAGCTCGGAGCCGTCCACCGCGGTGATCCGGCCGGAGAACCCGGCCCTCGCCGCCTGCTCCGCGCCGGCCTTGCTCACCTTCGCGGTGGTGCTGACCGACAGCGGAGCGGCCAGGCCCACGGAGGTGCCGGCGTAGCTGCCGCCGGGCGCCGTGTGCACGACGATGTCCCCGCCGTACACGCGCAGCCCCTGGTACGTGCGGGAGTAGCGGACGTGCGCCGCACCGTTGGCGTCGACCTCGCTCCTGACGGCCACGAACCGGTCGGCGGCCGAGGCGCGCGCCTCGCCCAGGTGCCGGCCGAGCGCCTGGTCCGCCGCCGCGACCGCCCCCGGCGAACCGGGTTGCGGCGGTGGCGCCGCCGCCGCTGGCGTGCCGGCACCGCTCAGCAGCGCACCCGCGAGCAGTGCGACACCGACGACCGCTGTGCGTCTCTTCACGCGTTCCTCCTCAACCAGGGCAGCACGTGGCGGCGCGCCACACATCAACACATGGCTATATAGAAGGATAGCGATAGATGCCCGCCCGCGCGACGATCCGGGGGATCCACGGACGAAACTACGCAGATGATGCGAACCGCCGGGCGCCGCGCCCGGCCGCGGTCACCGAACCGACGGCACCCGCGCGGTCATCCGATGTCGACGGTGTTGAACGGCACCCACCAGCTCTTGGGCTGCACGTAGCCGCGGACGCTGCCCGCCATGGCCCGCGGTGCGGTGTCGTTGACGACGTACATCCACGCCGCGTCCGCCGTCGCGAGGTGTCCGCACTGGGTGAGCAACTTGGCCCGCGCCGCGTCGTCGGTGGTGCCCAGCGCCTGCTTCCACAGCGCGTCGAACTCGCTGTTGCCGTAGCCGAAGTAGTTCTGGCCGGTGATGAACAGCCACGACCAGCTCGACGGCTGTTCGAGGCTGAATGCCTGGTTGACCGCCTGCCATCCGGTGTTGCCGGCGCCGAGCTTCGCGTACATGCCGGCGAAGTCGACCGGGTCGAGCGTCACGCGGATGCCCACCTTCGCCAGCTGCGCCTGCAGGGCCTCGTTCATCGCCTTCGCCTGCATGGCCCCCGACCCGGCGGTGATGTAGCCGACCTTGATGTCGAGGCCGCCGGCGTATCCGGCGTCGGTGAGCAGTTGCTTGGCCTTGTCCGGGTCGTACTTGTAGAGGTTGTCGGCCTCGGTGTAGAACGGGCTCGCCGCGGCGAAGGTCTGGTAGGCGGGCGCGGCCGTGCCGTGCAGCAGGTCCTTCGCGATCGCCTCGCGGTCGATGGCGTAGTTCATCGCCTGGCGGACCCGCAGGTCGTCGAACGGCTTCTGGTTGACCATGAGCTGCCACGACCACTCCCAGTCGAAGGCGTTCTGCGCGGTCTTGAACCCGGCGGCCTGCAGACCGGCGAAGTCGTCCGGGTTCGCGGCCTCGATCCAGTTCACCCGGCCCGACCGCAGCGCGGCGCTGCGGGCGGCGGCGTCCGGGATCAGCTGGACGACGATCTGGTTGAGCTTCGGCGGCCCGCCCCAGTAGCCGGGGTTCCTGGTCATGGTGATCTGCTGGTTGGGCGTGAGCGAGGTGAAGGTGAACGGCCCGGTGCCGACGGGATGGTTGGCCTGGCCCGCGCTGCCGTCCTTGTCCAGCGAGGTGGGGCTGGCGAAGTAGACGTTGTAGAGGTCGGTGAGGAAGTAGGCGAACTTCTCCTTGAGATTGAACGTCACCGTCATCTCGTCGACCTTCTTGACGTCCTTCACGTACGTCAGCACCGTGTAGTAGGTGCCGAGCGCCTTCACGTAGTGCGGGTCGCCGGGGTTGGTGTACCGGTTGATGTTGTAGAGGAGGGCGTCGGCGTTCCACGGCGCGCCGTCGTGGAAGGTCACGCCGGTTCGCAAGCTGAACGTGTAGGACAGGCCGTCCGCGGCGACCTGCCACGACGTGGCGAGCGCGGGGGCCAGCCCGGCCGGCTTGTTCGGGTCGGACACGTCGCGCTTGGTGAGGCCCTCGTAGATCAGGTTTCCGATCAGCCGCTGCCCTTCGTAACCGGCCAGGGTGATCGCGCCGGTGTCGAGGCTCGGGAACGAGGCCATCTGCGAACCGATCACCAGGATCTGGTTCTTCGACGCGGTGCCGCCCGCGCTGTCGCCGCCGGAACAGGCGTCGAGCAGGGCGGCGAGGCCGGCGCCGGCGCCGAGTGCGAGGAAGCCGCGCCGGCTCAGCGACCACCCGGATCGCTCGGCGTCGCGGGCGGGTCGTGCGGGCAATGCCGTTTCGTACACAGGATTCTCCTTCGGTGGGGGGTGATACCCTTCGCCGCCGGCGGCCACCGGGCCCGGCGTGTCCGCCCGATCGGGCTAGGCAAGCGTGGTGCGAGTTGCCAGGAGCTCGCGGGTGTAGTCGTCGCCGGGCTCGCGCAGCACGTCCGCGGTAGGACCGGACTCGACGACACGGCCGCGGTTGAGGACGAGGACGTCGTCGCTCATGTGCTCGACCACGGCCAGGTCATGGGTGATGAACAGCATCGCGACACCGGTCTGGCGTTGCAGGTCGGCGAGGGTGTTGAGCACCTGCGCCTGGACCGACTTGTCCAGGGCGGAGACCGCCTCGTCGCAGACGAGGACGTCGGGCCGGCTGGCGATCGCCCGGGCGATCGCGACCCGCTGGGCCTGCCCGCCGGACAGCTCGTACGGGTAGGCGTGCAGGTAGTCGGCGGGCAGCGAGACGTCGGCGAGCAGACCGGCCGACCGGGCGGCCCACTGCCGGCGCGGCACGCCCTGGGCGCGCAGCTGGAAGTTCAGCGTCTGCTGGACGGTCATGGCCGGGTTGAGCGACGTGCGCGGATCCTGCGGTACCAGCTGGATCAGCCGCCGCGCCCGGCGCAGCTCGGCCCGGTTGAGGGCGAACAGGTCGCGGCCGGCGAGCGTCACGCGGCCGCGATCGGCGGCGACGAGTCGCATGACCACCCGGACCAGCGTGGACTTGCCGCTGCCCGACTCGCCGACGACGCCGAGCGTGCGGCCGGCGGCCAGCGTGAAGCTCACGTCGTCGAGGGCGGTGAAGCCGCCGAAGGTCTTGACGATCCCGCTCGCGGCGAGCAGCGGCTCGCTCATCCGGTCACCTCCGCGCGGGAAAGCCCGGCCTCCGCCGCGCCGTGCCGCAGCGCGACGGCGTGCCCCGGTGCGACGTCGACCAGTTCGCCCCAGTCGCGGGCGTAGCGGATGGCGTCGGGTACGACCGCCAGCTGGCCGCGGGGCGTGCGGGCGGACGGCTCGGCGGCGATCAGCGCGCGGGTGTACGGGTGGCCCGCGGCGGTGAGCACCTGCTGGGCGTAGCCCAGCTCGACGACCCGGCCGCCCAGCATCACCGCCATGCGGTCCTGGGACCGGTGGGCGATCCGCGCCGCGATGCCGATGTCGTGCGTGATGAACAGGATCGCCGTGCCGAGCCGTTCCCGCAGGTCGTCGAGCAGGTCGACCACCCTGGCTCCGACCGAGGCGTCGAGGGCGCTGGACGGCTCGTCGGCGATGATCAACTCGGGCTCGCAGCAGATCGCGATGGCGATGGCGACGCGCTGCCGCATGCCGCCGGACAGCTCGTGCGGGTAGCGGTGGGCGACCCGGACGGGGTCGCGGATCTGGACCAGCTCCAGCAGCTCGAGCATCCGGGCGCGCGCGGCGGCCCGGTCCGGCGCGGCGCGGTGCTGCACGATCGTCTCGACGATCTGCGCGCCGACGCGGCGCATCGGGTCCAGCGACGAGTTCGGGTCCTGTGGCACCATGCCGATCCGGTCGCCGTGGACCGCGCGGAGCCGCCGCCGGTGCAGGGCGAGCAGGTTCATGCCGTCGAAGACGGCGTTACCCGTGACCCGGGCACCGCGTGGCGGCAGGCCGGCCACGGTCCTGGCGAACACGGTCTTGCCGCTGCCGGACTCGCCGATGAGCACGGTCACCTGGCCGCGTTCGAGGCCCAGGCCGACACGGTCGACCACCCGGCTCCACCGGCCGCGGTGCCCGCGGAAGGACACGCACACCGCCGTCGCGTCCAGTGCCAGCGGTACACCCGGGGCCAGTTGGCCGTGGGCCGCGGTCCGTCCCGTCGCCGCTTCGGGCGCGTCGATGTCCGTCACGAGTCCCCTCCCCTGCCGGCGATCGCGTCGCGCAACCCGTCGCCGACGATCGGGAAGAGGATCGACAGGGCCAGCACGACCACGACCGGGGCGAGCGACAGGGTCGGATGGGC
The DNA here is from genome assembly GCF_050948465.1 of Dactylosporangium sp. CA-092794. Lineage (NCBI taxonomy): Bacteria > Bacillati > Actinomycetota > Actinomycetes > Micromonosporales > Micromonosporaceae > Dactylosporangium > Dactylosporangium sp. CA-092794. The sequence goes on from NZ_CP192044.1 coordinate 8,646,111, forward strand.
GTAGATCTGTCCCTGCATCTCCTGCAGCATCGAGCCGAGTTCGGGGGTGGGTGTCCGCACGCCGAGGCCGATGAAGCCGAGGCCGCCGGTGATCGCGATGTTCGCGCCGACCAGCGAGGTCGAGTACGCGACGATGGCGGGCAGGGCGACCGGGATGACCTGCCGCACGAGGATGGCGGCGAAGGAGGCGCCGCTGGAACGCGCCGCCGCCATGAAGTCGAGGTCCTTGATGCGGATCACCTCGGTCTCCGCGATCCGCGCGACCGGGGCGATCCAGACGAGCGTGAGCGCGATGATCAGCGTCCGGACGCCGACGCCGAGCTTGATCGCCAGGAGCAGGGAGAGCAGTACGCCCGGGAAGGCGAACAGCACGTCGAGGGCGCGCATCATGACGGTGTTGACGATCCGCCCGGCCAGCGCGGCCAGGGTGCCCCAGACGAGGCCGAGGACCGTCGCGATGACGATCGGGGCGACCCCGGCGAACAGCGATGTGCGGGTTCCGTAGACGAGGCGGCTGACCATGTCCCGGCCCTGGGTGTCCGTGCCCAGCGGGTGACCCGGCGCGCCGAAGTTTCGCAGCCGGTCGGCGAGTTCGCCCGCCAGCGGGTCGTCGAGCGGCAGGACGGGTGCGCAGACGGCGGCGACCACGACGAGGCCGAGGACCGCCAGCGCCACCTTGGAGCGCAGGGGCATACGCGCGACGACCGACCGCCGCCGGAACTGGATGCGGGCCGGCTGTGCCGCCGGCGGCGCCGGCGCACCGACCACCGAGGCCGCGGTCACAGGACCCGCACCCGCAGCCGTGGATCGAGCAGCGCGTTGAGCAGGTCGCTGACGAGCAGCACCACGATGAACAGGACCGCGATGATGAGCGCGGCACCCTGCACGAGCTGATAGTCGCGCAGGCTCACCGACTGCACGATCAGGTTGCCCAGCCCGGGGATGCTGAAGATGGTCTCGACGAAGAGGGCGCCGCCGAGCATGCCGCCGACCTGGATCCCCATCACCGTGACCATCGGCGGCAGCGCGTTGTGGTGGGCGTGCAGGGCCAGCCGCAGCAGGCTGAGCCCGCGTCCCCGCAACGCCGGCAGCAGCTCGGTCGCCTGCAGCGTCGCGATCGACGTCTTGAGCGAGCGCGCCATCTGCGCGCCGGGTGCGAGGGCGAGCGCGATCGACGGCAGCACCAGGTGGCTGGCCGTGTCGGCGGCACCGGAGCCGCCCAGCGAGGACAGCCCACCGGCCGGGAACACGTGCCAGACCACCGCGAAGACGATGAGCAGCACCAGCGACACCGCGTACTGCGGTGCGGAGAGGAAGATCGCCTCGAACCAGTCGGTCGCCCTGCGCACCACGCGGCTGCCGCTGGTGGCCAGGTTGCCCATCACGAGCCCCAGCCCGATCGCCAGGAGGCTGGCGCAGCCACCGAGCAGCAGCGTGTTCGTCAGCGCCGGGGTCACCACCTCGCTCACCGGCCGCGCCTGCGAGAAGGAGTAGCCGAGGTCCCCGGTGACGATGTGGCCGAGCCAGATGAAGAACTGCACGGGCAGCGGCCGGTCGAGGCCCATCACCTGCCGCAGCGCGGCGCGCTGCTCGGGGGTGCTGTTGGTGCCCAGCACGTTCATCGCGGGGTCGCCGGGCAGGGTGTGGATCGCGAAGAACACCACGACGGCGACGAAGACCGCCGTCGACGCGGCGAGCGCGAGACGGCTCGCCAGATACCGCAGCAGGCGACTTCGAACGCCGACCTTGTAGTCCTGCATAGTAGTACCATGGCGGGGTACTATTGCGGTCTCATTGCTCGTTGATTACGAGCCCGGGTGCGTAGCGCGGGTATCCTGTCGCGCATAGCTGCGGACCCGTGGCATACGGAGGTGTGTGTCGGTGGCGCTTCGCCACGCAATCCTGTCGGCGCTCTCACGCGGGGAGCCGCGCACCGGCTACGAGCTCAACGCGAGCTTCCGCAGCAACGTCGACCGGGCCTGGCAGGCCAGTCCCTCACAGGTGTACGCGGAACTCACGCGCATGGAGCAGGCCGGCTACATCAAGATAAACGAGCGGGACGAACGCGGTCGCACCGAATACGTGATCACCGCCGGGGGCATGGACGAGCTGCGCCGCTGGCTGGTGCACGACAACGTCGACCGGTCGATCCGCGACGACGCGATCCTGCGGCTGCTGACCGTGTGGGTGCTCGACGACGAGACCGCGCGGTACATCATCGAGGCGGAGATCGCCTACCAGCGCAAGCGGCAGATGGACCTGCGCCGCCTCATCGAGACGTGGAACTCGATGCGGGAGGACAACCGGGTGTGGCGCACCAGACGCGCCATGCACGACCTCTGGCTGGCGGAGGTCAACGTGATGCTCCGCTGGCTCAACGGGCTGCTGAAGTCGTTCGAGGAACCGCAGCGCGACATCGCCGAGATCTTCGACGAGACGTCACTGCTGGACGGGTAGGGCCGCCGCCCGGCCGGCCGGTGCGGGCTCCGGACCGGCCGCCTGCCCGGCGTCCCGGTCCAGCACCGCGACCACCGCGGCCAGCACCGAGAACGCGCCGCAGACCGCCACGGCGATCGTCGGGCCGAGCGTGTCCCGGCCGTAGCCGTAGTAGATGATCAGCGCGACCGCCATGCCCAGCGCGGACCCGATCCGCTGGGACGCCTGCAACATCGAGGCGGCGATGCTCGAGCGGTACGGCGGGACGAACTGCAGCGACCGGACCTGGTTGGGCGACTGCGCGAAACTGCCGCCGAACGACTTGGCCAGCAGGACCGCGGCGATGACGGCCGGGAGCGCCGACATCGGCAGGCCGGCGATCGCGCCGGCGACGACGATGAGCCCGACGCCGTTGGCGGCCGAGCCCAGCACGACCATGCCCCGATTGGCCCGCATCGGCGCCCGGGCCGCGAACCACGAGCCGAAGATCATCGCCACCGCCGACGGGAGCATCCAGGCCGCGGTGCGCAGCGGGCTCTCGCCGGCGTACTCCTCGTAGAACAGGGTCACCGTCAACGTGCCGGCGGTGCCGTTGGCATACGACAGCCCCGATATCAGCACGCCCGCCGGGAAATGCCGGGCGCGCAGGAGCGACAGGTCGACGAGCGGCTCCAGCGCCGAACGCGCCAGCCGCCGCTCGTGCGCCAGCAACGCGGCGCCGCACGCCAGTCCGGCCGCCACGCACACCGCCATCCACGGCGCGAAGGGCGTGTCCTTGGAGATCATGCTGACCGGCATCACGGTGAGTGCGATCGCCGGCACGAGCAGCACCACGCCCACCACGTCGAAGCCGGGCCGCCGTGGCGCCCGCGGCTCACGCAGGAGCCACCACGCCAGCGGCAGGGCGACCCCCTCGCCCGCGACGTCGATCCAGAACAGCAGCCGCCAGCCCAGCTCGGGTCCCGCCGCGTCGATCACGAGCCCGGCGATCACCGGGCCGACGGTGGCCGTCGTCGCGGTGACCGCCGCGAGCAGGGCCAGCGGCTTCGCCCGCCGATCCCGGGGAAACAGGTGCTGGATGATGCCGAGCACCTGCGGCATCAGGATGCCGGCACCGGCCCCCTGCACCAGCCGGCCGGCCACGAGCAGACCGGCCGACTGGGCCAGCGCACACCAGACGCTGGCGCAGGCGAACACCGCCGAGCCGACGAGAAACACCGCCTTGCGCGGCACGATGTCGCCGAGGCGCCCGCTGGGCAGCAGGAACACGGCGTAGGCGACCGTGTAGCCGACCACCATCAGCTGGATCGAGCCGTCGCTGCCGTGCACCGCGTCCCGGATGACCGGCAGCGCCACGCCGACCTTCGAGACATCCATAATCGTCAGTGCTGACGTCAGACCGAGCACGGCGAACGCCAGCCACGGTCTGACCGGCAGTCCGTCGGCGCCGTCCCCACCTTCGTCCCGCCGGGTCGCGACCGAGGCCATGGGCACGCCTTTCCCCAACTCGCACCGGACGCCGTCACGGCCGCGGCGCCCAACTGGAACACCGCCGAAACGTCGAGGTAGTAGAACGGTTATGGACTCCAATAATGTACTACAGACCAGTGGTACGCGCTATAACTAGCATCCGGAGGTACAGACCCATGACGACGACCGCCCTGCTCATGATCGATATGCAGAAGATGTACCTTGAGCAGCACAAACGCGATGTGTTCGGCTGGCCGCCGATCTGGCGGCTCGAGGAGGTCACCGAGGAGTGCCGCCGGCTGCTGGCCGCGGCCCGGACCCGGGGCATTCCGGTCATCTACACCCGGGCGGTCGGCCGGCCGGACGGCGCCGACGCGATGCCGAGCATGCGGCGGCTGATGGCGACCGTCTCGCCCGACGGGGCCTCGCCCATCGCCGACCGGACCGCGGCGTCGGAGATCCTCGACGCGGTCGCCCCCGAGCCCGGCGACATCGTCCTCGACAAGCTGCGGTGGGACGCGTTCCACTTCACCGAGCTGGAGCCGATCCTGCGCAACCTCGGCGCCCGGCGCCTGATCATCGCCGGGCTGCAGACCAACGTGTGCATCGAGACCACCGCGCGCACGGCGATGATGCGCAACTTCGAGGTGGCGGTGCCCGAGGACGCGGTGTCCACCGACGGCGTCGACCTGCACTTCAACGCCTTGAACTCGATGCGCGTGCTCTACGTCGAGATCGCGCCGTGGCGCGAGCTCCTCGCCCCGGACGCCGCGTGGGACCGGGCGTTCACCACCCCCGGCTACGGCCGCTCCGATCCGGCGACCACCGCCTTCGCCGGCACCGGGCCGGATCCGCGGTAAAGACTTCTGCCTGATTTGTGGGGAAAACGCCCGTACGGCGCTCCGAGTTTCTACGCTGACGCTGCGGTGCTGCCGCCGATGGCGTCGCGACAGATCCCCCGGTCATCACCATGGCCCGGACCTCCAGGAGCCCTTCCGTGCGCCTACCGATCACCACCCCGCGTGGCCTGCCGACGCTGGCGGAGCGGTACTCGCCCCGGCAGAACGCGTTCGGCGCGCTGCGGCTCGCGTTCGCCGTCGCGGTGCTCGTAGCGCACGCCTGGTCGCTGGGGTACGGCAAGGCCAGCCCGGGCTACTGGCTGACGTCGACCCAGACCGAGCTCGGCGCGTTCGCGCTCTACGGCTTCTTCCTGATCTCCGGCTTCCTGGTCACCGACAGCGCGCTGCGCTCGTCCCTGGCCGGCTACCTGTGGGCCCGGTGCGTGCGCGTCTTCCCCGGCCTGTGGGCGTGCCTGCTGGTGACGGCCTTCGTGTTCGCCCCCGCGGTGGCGCTGTACGAGCGCGGCACGCTCGACGGGTTCGCGAACGCCCCGGACGGGCCGCTGCGCTACGTCGCCGTCAACTGGCTCGGGTCGATGGACCAGTACACGATCTCCGGACTGCTCTCCACGACGCCGTTCGGGCGGCTCGTGCACGGGCCGAGCGCGTTCGACGGTGCGCTGTGGACGCTGCGGTACGACCTCGCCTTCTACGGCGTGGTCGCCGTCCTCGTCGTGACCGGCGCGCTGCGCGGCGCTCCGCGTGTCGTGCCGGTGCTGGCCGCCGGCTGCTACGTGCTCATCCTGCGGGACCTGTTCAGCACGCCGGGCTGGACCGTGCGGCCGCCGGCACACGGTTCGATCCACGTCCCGCTGGCCGGCTCCTTCGCCGCCGACTGGACGCTCTATCTCGGCTTCGTGTTCCTGCTCGGCGTGGCTTTGCGGCTGTACGCCCACCGCATCCCCGTGCACGCCGCCGTGGCGGCCGCCGCGGCCGTCGTGCTCGCCGGGTCGCTGTGGCTCGGCGGGTTCATCGCCGTGGGCATCCCCGCGTACGCGTACCTCGTGGTCTACGCCGCGGTCACGCTGCCGAGCAGCCGCACGGCCGGCCGGCGCGACTACACCTACGGCATGTACATCTACGGGTTCCCGGTACAGCAGAGCCTCGCCCTGCTCGGCGCCAACCGGTTCGGCGTCGCCGCGTTCATCGCGTTCAGCCTCCTCGGCACGCTCGGGTTCGCGGTGCTGTCGTGGCACCTGGTCGAGCGCCCGGCCCTGCGCTGGAAGCAACGGCGAGCGGTGTCCGGGCAACTCGTGCCCGCCCGTGAGCCGGACCAGCCGCATGCCGGTGAGGCCGTTGCGACCCGGTAGCCGCCCGGGCCGGGACCGGTACCTGGACCTCTGGCGCGCCGCCGCGATCCTGCGCGTCGTCGCGTTCCACGCCACCGGCTGGGCGTGGCTCAACCTCGCGTTCCCCGCCATGGGCCTGATGTTCGGCATCGCCGGTTCGCTGATGGCGGCCTCCGCCGACCGGTACGGGCACCGGGCGGTGGTCAGGCGCATGCGCCGGTTCCTCGTCCCGCTGTGGGTCTACGCGGCGGTGACCGTCGCGGTGCTCGTCGCCGCGGGCTGGTCCATCCCGGACCTCGGCCCGGCCGCGCTGGTGTGGTGGGTCGTCCCGGCGCGGGTGCCGCCGACCGGCGGGCCGGCGTGGGCCTGGGCGTTCAACGTCGGCCTGTGGTACCTGGTGACCTACTTCTGGCTGGTGCTGCTCTCGCCGCTGCTGCTGCGGCTGTTCCGCCGGTGGCCCTGGCCGTGCCTCGCGGTCGCGACCGTCCTGCCGCTGCCCTACCTGTTCGCCCCGGCCGCCAGCGGCTACTTCGTCGCCACCTACCTGTCCTGCTGGCTGCTCGGCTTCGCCCACCACGACGGGCTGCTGCGGCGGCTGCCGGCCCGCGCGTGCGTCGCGGCGATCGCCGGGCTGGCCGTGGCGGGCGGCGGCGGGCTGCTGGTGGCCGCCCGCGCCGGTTCCGGGTTCGATCCCACCGCCACGCCGGGCGCCTGGACGCTGTGGTCGATGGCGTTCGTCGCCGCCGTGCTGCGGTTCCGGCCCCGGGCCGGCCAGCACGGCCGCCGGGCGCGCGGCGGATTCGCGGACCGGGCCGCCGGTCTCGTCAACGCCCGGGCCGTCACCATCTACCTGTGGCACATTCCCGGCGGCGTGCTGATCGCGGGCCTGCTCGTGCCCGTCCTCACCGGCGATCCGCTGGTGGGCGAGGTACTGCGCGCGCTCGGCCCGGCCGCGGCGATCGCGGTCGCGGTGCCGCTGCTGGGCTGGGTGGAGGATCTGGCCGGGGGCCGGCGCCGAGCACCGGCCCCCGCACCGGCCGGCTCGGCGCCGGCCGGGCCGGCGGCTACGCCGTGCGCTGCCAGTACCGGCAGGTCCAGTCGACGGGCCGCAGTTCGTCGGTGATCGCGTGCTCGGCCCGGAAGTCGTCCACGGCCTGCTTGCAGCCCCGCACCGCGTGGTAGTCGTCGACGATGACGTATCCGCCCACGGACAGTTTCGGGTAGAGCGAGCGCAGCGCGACCATCGTCGAGTCGTACAGGTCACCGTCGAGGCGCAGCACCGCCAGCCGCTCGACCGGCAGGGTCGGCAGCGTGTCCTCGAACCAGCCGGGCGCGAACCGCACCCGGTCGTCGAGCAGCCCGTACCGCCGGAAGTTCTGCTCGACCCGGGAGAGCGGCACGGCCAGGAACGGCTCGCGCCACAGGGCGTCCTCCACGTCGGTGGTGCGGTCCGGGTGCGGCCGCGGCAGCCCGCGGAACGAGTCGGCGACCCACACGGTGCGGTCCGTGTCGCCGTAGGCCTGCAGGACGCCCCGCATGAAGATCACCGATCCCCCGCGCCACACGCCGGTCTCGATGAGGTCGCCCGGGACGCCGCGGCCGATCACGTCGGTGATGCACTCCCGCAGGTTGTCCAGGCGGCGCAGGCCGACCATCGTCTCCGCCTCCGGCGGCCAGTCCTGGCCCTCCGCCCGGGCCTGCGCGCTGAACACGTAGCGGTGCACCAGTTCCAGCCCGCGGCGGCGCAGGAGCCGGTGTACCTGGCGGTAGACGCCCGCGCGCCAGGAGCGCGGCCGGGGGCGGTACGGCGTGTAGGTCTCACCGAACGCGTACCGCGTCAGGGTGTTCCTCAGCAGGTCGCAGTACAGCCGCCGCGGATCCTCGGCCGCGGGTTCGACGGTTCGCTCGACGGACAGCGTCTCGGTCATGCTCATTCCTTCGGTCCTCGTTCGGTGCTTGCTCGGTGTCGGTCTCGGTCGTTTCGGGTCGGTCGGGCGCGGCGGCGGCCGGCCACTCGGTCGGGTGTTCGGCCGGGTGCCCGGGCCGGGCCGCCTCGCCGGTGGCGTTGACCACGACCACCCCGACCAGCGGCGTGCCCAGCCGCTCCAGCAGCATCACGGCGCGGCGCGCCTCGCTCGCGCGGCTCACGCCGTTCTGCACCACCAGCAGCACGCCGTCGGCGCCGCGGGCCAGCTCGGCCAGTCGCGGACCGGCGAGCACCGGCGGCGCCGCCGTCACGACCAGGTCCGGCCCGCCGCCGTCGCCCGCGGCGTCCTCCCCCGCGGCGGCCCGGGATGCGGCGTGCGCCAGCAGCTCGGCGACGACGTCCTCGCGGTCGCCGCCCTCCGCGCTGGTGACCAGGATCCGCTGCCGTCGCGGCGGACCGGTGAGCACGGCCAGCGCCGCCACCGTCGCGTCGAGGGCACCGGCGACGTCGGGGCGGCCCGCCATCGCCTCGGTGCCGCGTCGCACGAGCCGCTGGGACAGCCGCGGGAACACCGCGAGCACCGGCCGGCCGAACAGGGTCGCGGTCCGGCTCAGGCCGTGCAGCCGGCCGTCGATGCGGTCCCGCAGCGACCGCAGGCCGAAGCCGCCGAGGAGCCCGACCAGCGCGCCGAGCACGCCGTTGGTCAGCGGCTTGGGCGACACGGGCCGCGAGGGCGGGTCGGCGGCGTCCAGCGGCCGGGCGGTCACCGGGGTACCCCCGCCCATCCGCAGCTGCGGCAGCTGGCGGCTCAGCGCCTGCGTGGCGGCGTTGGCGATCGCCGCGGCGTGCTCGGCGGAGCCGGCGGTCGCCGTCACGGTGATGACCTGCAGCCCCGGCTCGTAGGAGCTCTTGAGGTGACCGATGACCTCCCGGCCGGGCAGGTGCAGCCGGGCCGCCGCCTCGGTCGCCACCTCGCGGGACTCGGCCACCCGGGCGATGGTCGGCAGCAGCGCCTGCGCCAGGGTCAGCTCCAGCGGAGCGGCCGCCGCCGGCTGGTCGTCGGCGGCCGGTGCGCCCGGCGCCGCGGCGGCGATCAGGACCGACGCCTCCGCCTTGTAGGTACGGGGCAGCACCGCGGTGATCGCGAGCGCCCCGATCACACCGGCGCACAGCCCGGCGGCCGGGAAGGCGGTGTATCCCAGGAGCGTCCGGAACACGGACCGCATGTGCGTGGTCAGCCTCACTACAGCATCACCTCTCGCTCGGCCGGCACGGGCTGCGCGATCAGCCCGTGCCAGACCTCTGACATGCCTTCGGCGATGTGCCTCCAGCTGAACTCGGTGGCGGCCCGGTGCACGCCGCGCCCGGCCATCCGCGCGGCGGCGGCGGGATCGTCCCGCAGCGCCGCCAGCCGCCGTGCCAGCGCGGCGGCGTCACCGGCCGGGAAGATGTGCCCCGCGTCGCCGACGACGTGCGGTATCTCGCCCTGGTCGCTGCCGACGACCGGCACGCCGCAGGCCATCGCCTCGACCAGCACCCGGCCGAACTGCTCCTGCCAGCGGATCCCGATCCACGGCAGCACGTTGCGCTGCATCAGCTCGACGGAGGGCAGCACGAGCGCGTCCATGCGGTGCAGCAGCGAGGGCAGTTCGGCGTGGCCGGCCCAGCCGTGCACGGTGATGCGCCCCGGCCGGCGGGCCGCGGCGGCGGCGATCTGCTCACGCAGGCTGCCGTCGCCGACCAGCAGCACGTCGCAGTCGATGCGCTCGGCCGCCGCGAGCAGCGTCGGCAGGCCCTTGTTGGCCTCGAACCGGCCGACGAAGCCGGCGGTGAAGCGCCGGCGCGCCGGCGGGCGGACGGCGGGGCGGAACAGGTCCGTGTCGACGCCGAGGGGCACGATCGTGGCCGGGCCCCGGTAGCCCTTCGCCCGGATCACGCGCAGCGCCGCCGGCGTGATCGGCAGGACGTGGTCGACGGCGCGGAACGCCCGCCGCTCCAGCCACGGGAATGGCGGCGGGAACCGCATCACGAGGTTCTGCGCCGCGTAGAGCGTCACCGGCACCGACGGCCACCGGCGGCGCAGGTTCAGCACCTGCCGGGTGGAGAGGTACCCGGCCTCGCCGATGATGTGGACGACCTGCGGCGGCCGCGGCAGCAGCCGGCGCAGCGCGCCGGGCCGGAACACCACCGACGCCATGTGCCCGGTGCGGTCCTCGCCGATGAGGTACGGCACGACGTGGTGGCGCAGCCCGGGGTAGCGCGCGGCCAGCCGGGAGAGCTCCGGCAGGGTGCCGGCCGACACGTCGGCCACCGCCAGGGTGAGCTCGATGTCCGGCCGCTCGCACAGGGCGGCGAACAGCTCCGTCCAGTGCTCGGTCCGCTTGCCGACGACGGTGATCAGGACGCGCATGGGCGGCGCTCCAACGACTCCGGGGTCGCCCGGTAGGCGATGCGCAGGATGTGGGCCCACGCGCGGGCGCGGGCGGCGCCGTCCTCGCGGTGCCAGGCCGAGCGGACCGCGGCCAGCCCGATGCCGAGCAGTGCCCGGACCAGGACGGCCAGCCGGACCGCGGAGAACGCCGGACGCCGGTGCCGGGCGAAGAACAGCAGCATGCTGCGGTACAGGTGCGGCCAGATGTGCGCCGGATCGCGGCTGCTCGCCCCGCCGGTGTGCCGGGCCTGCACCGTGGGCACGTACACCACGCTGTAGGCCTGCTGCCACGCCCGCAGGCACAGCTCCTCGTCCTCGTAGTACAGGAAGTACCCGTCGTCGAGGCCGCCGACGGTGACCAGCAGCTCGGTCCGCACGGCCAGGCACGCGCCGGCCAGCCAGTCGACGCAGTGCGGCTCCCGGGGCCGGCGGCAGGCGTCGTAGGCGCGCCGCCGCTTCGCGCCGCACAGCAGCCGGCGGACCCCGACCGGCACGAGCGTGCCGCCGAACCGCGACGCGACGACGGTGGCCAGCGACTCGAACGGGTGGGCGCTGATCGCCACCCGCCCGTCGGTGCCGACCAGCCGGGGCCCGGCGATGCCGACCGACGGCCGGTCCCGCACGTAGCGCACCAGCGCCCGGGCGGTGTCCGGCGGCACCACGCAGTCGGGGTTGACCAGCAGGACGACGTCCGCGCAGCCGCGGCGCATCGCCTGGTTGACCGCGCGGGCGAACCCGGCGTTGGTGTCGTTGACGATCAGGTCGACCTGCGGGAACCGGGCGGCGACCAGGGCCGCCGTGCCGTCCGGCGAGGCGTTGTCGACCACCCGGACCGACATGCCGGTGGCGAGCAGCGCCGTGAGCGCCTCCGCGACGTACCCGGCCGAGTTGTAGGTGACGACGATCGCCGTGCAGTGCAGCGGATCCGTCACCGGATCGGCAACGCCCGCGCCGGCGTCCACTGTGTACATGTGCTGTCCCCCGTGTGTTGGAGCGTCAGTAGCGTCAGGGCCGGCAGGAGGCCCAGCTCCCAGTGGCCTCCGGTGGGGCTGGCGAACACCGCGGCGGCGAGGAAGCCGCACGTCAGCCCGGAGAACGCCAGCGCCAGGTCGTGCCGCCCGCCGAGGCCCGCGCGCAGGGCGCGCAGCAGCGGCCACAGCACCACGCACATGCCGACCAGCCCGACGTTCGCCAGGATCATCACGTAGAAGGCGTGGTACACCGGGCCGACGTCGGTGACCGTGAAGCCCGGCAGGTAGATGTCCGGGGTCGACTGGCCGAGCCCCGCGCCCAGCAGCGGGTTGTCGGTGAAGACGGTCAGCCCGACCGCGGCCTCCGACGCGCGGTGACCGGCCGAGCGCCGCAGCGCCTCGGCCACGTTGGTCGAGCGGGCGCTGAGGTCGACGAGCGTGATGAGCACGATGCCCAGCACGGCCAGGCCGGCCGCCGCACCGGCGAGGCCGCGCCGGACGGCGGCACGGCCGCGCAGCGCCAGCACCAGGCCGGCGATGCCGGCGGCGACCCAGATCCCGCGGTAGGACGCGAGCACCACGTCGGCGACGAAGAGCGCGGCCAGCAGCGCGGCCCCGGCCCGGAGCCAGCCCCCGGTGCGGCCGATGGCGACGATCAGCGGCGGGACGGCGATCAGCGGGATCAGCCCGCCGTGCCGGTCCGGTGCGGTCAGCCCGGCGAGTGTCAGCAGGCCGCACGCGCTCACGTAGAGCAGCCCGGCGTTGCGCAGCTCGCGGTCGTCGCGCAGGGTGCCGGTGGCGAGGAAGAAGTACGTCGGGATGACACCGAACTGGTAGGTGGTGACGGCCACCCGCTCGGGCGCGTTGCCCCGGGCCAGCCCGTACACCGCCGCGAGGACCGCCAGCACGGCCAGCCCGGCCATCGCGCCGTCGGCGACCGTGCGCCGCCGGGGCGGCTCGCCGGGCAGCAGCAGCCACCGGGTCAGCACCGCGGCGCCGCCGGTGCCGAGGATCAGCAGCTGCGTCGCGACCACCGCCTGGACGCTGCCGCCGCCGATCAGCGCGCCGGCGAGCGTGCCGCCGATGATGCCGACGGGCAGGACGGCCCACGGCCACAGCGCGAAGCCGAGCCAGCACAGCAGCAGCCCGACGGCCGCGAGACCGGCCGGCGCCGGCAGGGTGCTCAGCAGCCCGGCGGCCAGCGCGCCCAGGCCGCCGGCCGCCGCCGCGATCCACCCGATCCTCACGACGCCGCCAGCAGCTCGTCGAGCAGCGGCCGCAGGACGTTGCCGCGAACCGCCCAGGTGTTGTCCAGCGCGACCGCCCGGCGCCGGGCGGCGGCCCGCGGGCAGGCGGCGGCCGGCAGCGCCGCGGCGATGGCGGCGGCGAACCGGGCGGGCCCGGCAGCGAGCCGCACGGCCCCGCCGGCCGGGTCCGAGAGGCCGCTCAGGGCCGGCAACGGGGTGGCCACCACCGGCTTGCCCAGCGCCAGGTACTCGAAGCACTTCTTCGGGTGCACGTAGTCGACCAGGCCGCCGAGCCGGTACGGGATCAGCCCGACGTCGCAGGTGCGCAGCAGGTCCGGCACCGCGGGGTACGGCACCGGGCCGGTGAGGTGGACGTTGGGCAGGCGGCGCAGCGGCGCCCGGCCGGCCCGGGTCGACGGCCCGGCGAGCACGAACGTCCACTCCGGATGGTCCCGGGCGACCGCGGCCACCAGCTCGGCGTCGAACGCCCGCCGGTCGATCGCGCCGGCGTAGCCGAGCAGCGGGCGCGGCAGCCCGGCCAGCCGCGGGAGCGTCGCACCGTCCGGCGTGAACAGGTCCGGGTCGCAGCCGTTGGCGAGCACCGCCGGCGCCCGGCGGGCCGGCGGCAGCCGCTCGGGCAGCGCCGACGACGAGGCGATGACCAGGTCCGCGGCGCCGACCGCGGCGCGCAGGCCGGCCCGCAGGTGCCGGCGGTTCCACGGCCTGGTGAACGTCCAGTCGAGGTCGGCGGCGTCGTACACGACGGCGGACTCGCCGACCCGGCCGGCGACCGGCGCGGCGAGGTCCTCGTCCAGCCAGAGCACCCGGCGGGCCGGGCGGCGGTCGAGCCAGCGGCGCAGCGCCGCCGCGGCGGCCACCCGGGCGAGCCGGTTCGCCGGCGGCAGGTGGCGGACCAGCGGCAGCACCGTGGGCACGACCGCGTGCCACAGGCGCTCCCCCACCGGGCGGACGGTGAGCCGCAGCCGCGGCCGCAGCCCCGGCGGGTCGACGAACAGCACCCGCCGCGTGGCGGCCAGCTCCCGGGCCAAAGCGTGCTGCCGGTGCGCGCCGCCGCGCCACGGGGTACCGCTGAACAGGACGACCCAGTCCGGACCGTCATCGGTGTGCATGGCTCACCACGCCGTCCTCCACCAGCCGGCCCAGCACGCACCTGGCCCGCGCGTCGCCGAGGTGCAGCAGCCGGGGCCCGGCGAACCCGTCCAGCCAGCGGCGCAGCGCGGCCGTGGCGGCCCGGCGGTTGAAGCGGTCGACGGCCGCGCTGCGGTCGCCGAAGGGCAGGACGGTCGCCGGGCGCGCCACCCAGATCGACGGTGCCGCCCCGGTCACCGTCGCCGGCCAGCGGGGCCGGGTGCCGGGCGGCTCCACGAACAGCACCCGCCGCCCGGCGGCCACCTGCGCGGCGATCGGCGCCGGCACCGCCGCACCGGTCCACGGCTCGGCGCTGAAGTGCACGAACCACTCCCGGGTGTCGCCGTCCGGCAGCGGGCCGGCGTCGCCGCGCAGCGCCGCGACGAGGTCGGGCCACGCCAAGGTGACCGGCCGGCCGGCCATCCGCTTGAGCAGGTGATCGGCGACCACCAGGGCCCGGAACAGCGGTATGCGGTAGCCCGGGCCGGTTTCGCGCAGGTAGCCCACCATGCTGCCGAGCAGGTGCCGCTGCCGCACGGTCGGGCCGAGCAGCCGGCAGGAGGCGCCCCGGGTGTGGGTCACCACCGCGTCGGGCAGCATCCACAGCCGGTGCCCAGCGGCGGCGAGGTCGCGGGCCAGCAGGGCGTCGTTCCAGTAGATCGGGAACCGCTCGTCGAACACCCGGCCGGCCGGCAGGATCGAGCGGCGCAGCAGCATGCAGCTGCCGGAGGCGAGCTCGCGCGGCCGGGAGAAGTCCTCGCCCCGCATCTCGAAGCGGTGGCGGGCCTGCCGGAACCCGGGCAGCCGCCAGAGCACGGTGACCAGGCCGAGTGCGGCGGCCAGGCCGGGCTGCTGCACGTAGTGCTGCTGAAAGGTGCCGTCCGGGTTGAGGTACAGCGGGCTCACCCCGGCGATGTCGGGCCGGTCCCGCAGCAGGTCGAGCATGGTGTCCAGCGCCCCGGGATGGAACCGGACGTCGCTGTTGAGCAGCAGCACGAGCGGCGCGGTCGCGGCCCGGTAGGCCTGGTTGACCGCGGCGGCGAAGCCCACGTTGCGGTCGTTGCGCAGCAGCCGCACCTGGGGGTCGGCGGCCAGCAGGTCCGCCGAGCCGTCCCGGGAGCCGTTGTCGACCGCGATGACCTCGTACCGGCACCCCGGCTTGATGGTGGACGCCAGCGAGTCGAGGCAGGCGCGGGTCTCCTCGCGCGTGTTCCAGCTGACCAGCAGCACGGAGAGGTCCACCGGGGTCACGCCGCCGCCCCGTCGTAGCGGCGGGCGAAGAGCCGCAGCAGGTCGCCGCGGCGCGGATGGGCGACCCGCGCCGAGCCGGTCGCGACGAGGTCGGCGAGGAACAGTTCGCGGGCGTGCGCCCAGCGGGCCGGCGCCCGCCAGTAGAACCGCGAGAAGACGGTGTCGTGGCCGACCACCCGGAACCCGCGCTCGGCCAGCAGCGCGCCGAGCGTCTCCGGCGCGAAGTGCCAGCGGTGGTGGCGCAGGTCCCAGCCGGGCCAGCCCGCGCCGAGCCGGGAGGCCGCCGCGGCGGCGGCGTTCGGCACCTCCAGGGCCAGCCAGCCACCCGGTACCAGGACGGAGCGGGCGGCGTCGAGGAACGCCCGCGGATCCTCGACGTGCTCCAGAACGTGGAACGCCGTCACCGCGTCGACCGGCGGCAGCGCCGGCGCGACCGCCTCGAACGTGCCGTGCCGCACCGGGATCCGCAGCGTCTCGCCCGCGTAGCGGGCGGCGGCCGCCGAGACCTCCACGCCGGCCGCGTCGATGCCCGCGGCCCGCGCCGCCGCGACGAAGAACCCGCCCGCGCAGCCGGCGTCGACCAGCGTGGCCGGCCGGGCCACCGAGGTCAGCCAGCGCAGCCGCCGGGCCGACTCGAAGCGCCGCTGCGGGCCGTCGAAGTAGTCCGGGTACCCGGCGCCGGTGAAGTACGCCTCGTCGTACAGCTCCGCCGGCGGCGGCAGCTGGCCCGCCGTCCACCGCAGCCCGCAGGACGAGCACTCCCGCAGCGCGCCGCCGAGGGCGCCGCGATGGCTCACCGGGCCACAGAGCAGGCAGCGGACGTCGGTCCGGATCGTGGTCAACGGTTCCCTCCCGGGTTCGTGTCGGTTCGGCGCCGGCCGGCCCGCTGCGCGACGATCCGCAGCAGGTCGCCGCGCCGGGGGTGGGTCAGCCGCGCGGAGCGCAGGTCGCGCAGGTCGGCCGGCAGCAGGCGGTGCAGATGGCGCAGCCGGTACGGCACGGGCATGTAGTAGCGGAAGACGGCGGTGTCGCGGTGCACGACCCGGAACCCGCACCCGGCCAGCAGCGCGGTGAGCGTCTCCGGCGTGAAGTGCCAGCGGTGGTACCGCGGCTGCAGGGCCGGCCAGTCCAGGCCCAGCCGCTGGGCCGCGGCGGAGGCGATGTTGGGCACCTCCAGCGCGAGCCAGCCGCCGGGCCGCAGGACGGCGCCGGCCGCCGCGAGGAACCGCAGCGGATCCTCGACGTGCTCCAGGACGTGGAACGCGCACACCGCGTCGACCGGCGGCAGCGCCGGCGCGACCGACTCGAACGTGCCGTGCCGCACCGGCACGCGCAGCTGAGCCTCCGCGTACCGTACCGCCGCCGCGGAAACCTCGACGCCGGTCGCGCGGATGCCGGCCGACCGCGCGGCCTCGACGAAGAACCCGCCGGCGGATCCGGCCTCCAGCAACGACTCCGGAGCCGCGATGCGGCCACGGCGGGACAGCGAGCGCAGCCAGCGGACCCGCCGGCCGGCCTCGAACCGGCGCGGCCGCGGGTGGAAGTAGTCGGCGTTGCCGCCGCCGGCGAAGTAGTCCTCGTCGTAGAGGGTCGCCGGGTCCGGTGCCGCGCCGGCGGTCCACCGCAGCCCGCACGACCGGCAGCGGCGCAGGACACCGCCGAGCGCCGGGTCGCACGCTGCCTCCGGACCGCACAGCGGGCAGCGGGTGGCGTTGATGGTCCCGGTCACGGCGCCAGCTCCCGGCGCCGGTCGCGGGCCAGGAACAGCAGCGCCGCCGCGATCGCCAGGACCAGCGCGCCGCGGCTGCCGACGGCCGCCGCGGCGCCGGCCCGGCCGGGGCCGTCGGGCAGGTCGCCGGCCACCGCCGCCACGAGCGCTCCGGCGGCCGCCGCCGCGAGCACCGCCCGCCCGGTCACCCGCAGGATCGCGCCGAACGGCCGGCCCGTCGTGCGGTGGAAGTACCCGACGAAGTAGGCGGTGCTCGCCGTCACCGCGACGGCGGTCGCCACGGACACCCCGAGGGGGCCGGCCAGCCACAGCAGGGGCGCGGTGAGCGCTACGTTCAGCACCGCCGACAGCACGACGTAGCGGGTCTCCCGGCCGGGCCGGCCCTCGGCGCGGGTGACGACGGTCGCGGCGCCCGCCACGAGGCTGAGCGCGTGGGACGGCGCGAGGATCGCCAGGTTCGCCGCGGCCCAGGGCATTGGATGGCCGAGCCACAGCCGCACCAGCGGATCGGCGCAGACCACCAGCGCGGCGGCGCCGGGCGCGATGCAGGCGGCCAGCGCGGCGGTGGCCTTGACGTAGAACCGGTCCAGCCAGGCCGGGCCGTGCCGGGCCGCGCCCTCGACCGCCACCGGGAAGAGCGCCGTCAGCACCAGCCCCGGCGGGAGCCGCAGCAGGTTGAGCAGCCTCGTGCCGACGCCGAACGGGCCGGCCATCGCCGGTCCGAAGCAGCCGGCGAGCACCAGCGCGTCCACCTCGGTGTTGGTCAGGGCCGCGGCGTTGGAGACCTGCACCGGCAGGCCGTACCCGGCCGCGCGGCGCAGGTCGGCGGCGCGGATCAGGGCGGGTCGCGGGCGCCACTGCGGCCGGTACCGGCGGGCGGTCGCGACGGTGGCGGCGGCCCGCATCACGGCCGTCGCGGCGCTCGACGCCGCGAGCAGCACCAGGCCGCCGGAGCGGACCGCGGCGACGGCGAGCCCGGCGCCGAGCACCGCGGAGCCGCCGGCGATCCAGGCCACCGCCTCGAAGCGCTGGGAGCCCTCGAGCACGGCCCGCCAGGGCAGTTCCACCCCGCCGGCCAGCACGCCGGCCGACAGCCACAGCATCGCGTGCCACGCCTCGACGCCCACCGCGCCGAGGCCGAACAGGCGGCCGGCGACCGGCCCGCAGGCGGCGGTGACGGCCAGCACGACCAGCCCGAGGCCGATCCCCCAGGCCAGCCCGACGCCGAGCAGGGCGTCCAGCCGGCGGTCGCCGCCGTCCGCGGCGGTCCGCGCCACCTCGCGGGTGAGCATCGAGGAGAGCCCGAGATCGGTGAGCGCCAGGATCGTCACGAACCCGCTGAGCAGGATCCACACCCCGAAGCGGTGCTCGCCCAGGCGGCCGTACAGCAGCGGCAGCGTGACCACGGCGGCGGCCGCCATCGCCGCGCGCGACAGCAGCATCGCGGCGCTGTTGCGGGTGACCCGCAGCCGCACGAGCGCGGCGATGCCGGCGTGCGCCCGCCGCAGCGTCATCGGTTCAGCCACGCGGGAACCCGAGCAGGAACTCGACGGCGGTCAGCACCAGCAGCTTCAGGTCCAGCCGCAGCGAGCGGCAGTTGAGGTACAGCAGGTCGCAGCGCAGCTTCTCCTCGGCGGTGGCGGAGTAGCCGTTGGTGAGCTGCGCGATGCCGGTGAGGCCGGGCCGGACCGCGATCCGCAGCTCGTAGGAGCGCAGGCGCAGATGGTCGGTGATGAACTCCGGCCGCTCCGGGCGCGGGCCGACGAGGCTCATGTCGCCGCGCAGCACGTTCCACAGCTGGGGCAGCTCGTCCAGGCGCAGCCGGCGCAGGAACCGCCCGACCGGTGTCACCCGCTCGTCGCCGGGCGCGCACAGCACCGGCCCGGTGCCGTGCTCGGCGTCCACCCGCATGGTGCGGAACTTGACCATCCGGAAGAGCCGGCCGTGCCGGCCGACCCGCTGCTGCCGGTACAGCGGCGGCCCGCCGATGCCGGCGATCAGCGCGATGAGGAGCATGAGCGGCACCGACAGCGGGGCGGTCGCCAGCACCAGCGCGAGATCGAGCCACCGCCGGGCCGCGGCGGACCCGGGCCGTTCGTCGCCGCCGCGCAGCCGGATCCAGGGCAGGCCGCCGAGCCGGCGCAGCCGCCCGGGCTGCAGCAGCCCGTACACCGGCAGCGCCAGCACCAGCACCGTCACGCCGTTGGCCCGGCAGGCGACGACGACCCGCTCGTCGATGCGGTCCAGGCCGCACTTCACCAGCAGCAGGCGGGGCCGGTGGTGGGCGAGCAGCGCGCACAGCCGCTCCGGCCGGTCGGTCGCGGCCACCCGGCACACCACGTGGCAGTCCGCGTCGAGCAGGTCCGGCTGCGCCGACGGCCCGGCCGCCTCCAGGACGACCACACGGGGCCGGCGCTGCCCCGACACCGCCTCGACCGCCTCCGCGATCGCGGGAGGCGACACCGGCATCGTCCCGACGCTGTCAACGTCCACGTGCCCCAACCTCCTCCGCAGGTCGCAGCGCCCACTGGCGTGTCCACAGACACTATGGATCAGGGCCGGACGTATCGGGCACAAATGGCAGGAAATATCGGTAAACGGTCTAAAGTCGCGTTCATGCTCGTTCGGACCAAGGAACCGTCGCGCCGCCGCGGCTGGAAACGGCCGGTCGGTCTCGGCCTGGCACTGGCGCTCGTCGTCGCGCTCGCCGGCGGTGGCTGGACCGGCGTGCGCGGCCTGCGGGCGGCCGACGACCTCACCCGCGCCGCGGCGCTGTTCCAGCAACTGGCCGCGCAGCTCACCGCGGGCGACGCCGGCGCGGCGGCGGCCACGCTCAGCGCCCTGCAGGCGCGGACCCGCGCGGCGCGGGAGCGGACCGGCGGCGCCGCCTGGCGCCTGGCCGGGCACGTTCCCGCCGTCGGCGACGAGCTGAGCGCGGTGGCGACCGTGGCCGAGGTGCTCGACGATCTCGCCCGCCGCGCGCTGCCCCCGCTCATCGAAACGGCCGGATCGGTCGGCTCCGGCGCGCTCCTGCCCCGCGGCGGCCGCCTGCAGCTACCGGCCCTGCGGGCCGCCACGCCCAGGCTGGCCGCGGCCGACGCCGTGCTGCGCCGGGACCGGGACCGGATCGCGGCGGTACCGCTGCGCGGGCTCGACGCGCGGGTCCGCGACCGGATCGAGCAGCTGCGCGGCTATCTGGAGCGGGCCATCGCGATCACCGGGCCGCTCGCCCGCGCCGCCGCGCTGCTGCCCGCGATGATGGGCGCCGACGGTCCGCGCACCTATCTCGTGCTGTTCCAGAACCTCGCCGAGGTGCGCGCGACCGGCGGCCTGCCGGGCGCGTTCGTGGTGCTGGGCGCCGACCGGGGCGCGATCAGCATCATCGAGCAGGGCACCGCCTTCACCACGCTCGGCGAGTTCGACCGGCCCGTGCTGCCGCTCCCGGCCGCCCAGCGCGACCTCTACACCGACCGGGTGGGCAAGGTGGCCGGCGACGCGAACTTCACACCCTATTTCCCGGCGGCGGCCGCCACCCTGCGCGAGATGTACCGGCTGCGCTCCGGCCGGACCGTCGACGGCGTCCTGGCCACCGATCCCGTCGCGCTGTCCTACGTGATGGCCGCCACCGGGCCGATCGCGGTGCCGCGCGGCGGGCCGCTCACCGCCCGCACCGCGGTGCGGACCCTGCTGTCGGACGCGTACGCGACGTGGCGGACCGACGCGGAACAGGACCGCTACTTCGCCGGTGTGGCCCGCGCGGTGTTCGACCGGCTGACCGCGCTCGACGCCGAACCGCGGGCGCTGCTGGCCGCGCTGCGGCGCGCCACCGGCGAACGGCGCATGCTGGTGTGGAGCGCGCACCCGGACGAGCAGCGCCTCATCACCGGCACGGCGCTGGAGGGCGCGCTGCCGCCCGAGGACGGCCCGGACCCGACCGTCGGCGTGTTCCTCAACGACGGGACCGGCGGCAAGCTCAGCTACTACCTCAGCCCGGCGGCCTCCGTGTCGGTCGGCGCGTGCCGCCCGGACGGCCGGCGGGAGCTGACGGTCCGGGTCACGCTGTCCTCGTCCGCACCCAGCTCCGGCCTGCCGGAGACCGTGACCGGCCTGGCCCAGGCGGGGCCGTACGTCGCCCGGAGCAACGTGCTGGTCTTCGCGCCGACCGGCGGTGCCATCGCGTCGGCCGCCCTCGACGGGGCACCCGCGCCGATGGGCACCGGCGTCGAACGCGGCCGCATGGTGGGTGTCGTGACGCTGGACGTGCCGCCCGGCGGCCGGCGGACCGTCGAGCTGACGGTGCTGACCCGGGACACCCGCACCGGCCCGGCGCGCATCGAGCCCCGGCTGCAGACCACGCCGATGGCCCGGCCTTGGGCGATTACCACCGGTTCGACACAAAGGTGCTGATTATCCGATACGTTGGGAACGGCTGATCGTTCGTCCCGTGAGGGGAAGACATGCGTCCGCACCGTCCACTTCGGTCACTGCTCGTCGCGGCGACCGGTGTCCTGCTGTCGTCGGCGCTGCTGTGGGCCGCCCGGCCCGCGGCGGCCGAGCCGTATCCGGCCGTACCGCCGCAGATCACCACCTCGACCGGTGCGGTCAGCGGCGGGGGCGCGGTCCACTTCACCGGGACCGGTTTCATTCCCGGCGAGGAAATCGAGATCACCGTCGCCTACGGCGAAGCCCAGAGCCGCGTGCTCAAGACCGTCAACGCCGACGCCAACGGCGACTTCAGCACCGACGTGACGCTGACCGAGCCCGGCACCGCCACCGTCGCGGCGTTCGGCAAGCTCTCCCTGGTGCGTGCCGTCGCCACCGTCACCGTGCTGACACCGGTCGCGGCCGTCCTGCCGGCCGGCGACCTCCCCACGACCGGCGACAGCTGGCACCGCCTGGCCTGGGAGGTCGGCGGTGGCGCCGCCGCGCTGGGGGCCGGCAGCGCGCTGCTCTGGCTGACCGCGCGCCGGCGGCGGACGGCGGCCTGAGCCGCGCCCCGCGGGGCGCGGTCCTCGGGTCACCCGAGCGGGACCGCCTGACGGTGGGCCTCGGCGAGATACACGTAGTGCTTCGCGCCGTGCTCGATCATCGCCCGTTCCCCGTCGTTCACCGGGCGGGCCACGCGGGCCGGCGCGCCGAGCACCAGGGAGCCCGGCGGGATCTCGGTGCCCTGCGTCACCACCGCCCCGGCCCCGATGACGGAGCCGGTCCCGATCCGGGCGCCGTTCATGACGACGCAGCCCATGCCGATCAGGACGCCGTCCTCCACCGTGGCGCCGTGGAGGACGACGCGGTGCCCGACCGTCACCCGCCGGCCGATGGTCAGCGGGGCGCCCGGGTCGGCGTGCAGCACGGAGCCGTCCTGCACGTTGGACTCCTCGCCGATCTCGATGGGTGCCGAGTCGCCGCGAACCACGGCCGCATACCAGACGCTCGCCAGCGCCGCGATCGTCACGTCACCGACGACCACGGCCCCGAGGGCGAGGAAGGCGCTGGCGTCGATCCGCGGCACCATGTCGGTCAGCCCCAGCACGATCCCGTCCTGCGAACTCGCCATCACGTCTCTCCTGCTCGCTAGCCGGGCGTCACATGGGCAGCATGACGATCAGCGAGGCGCCCATGGCGGCCGCCATCGCCGCCTGGTAGCCCGGTGCGGTGACGCCGCCGCGGCGAGCCGGGCGGTTCGCCAGCGCGAACGATCGCGTCGTCCACAGCACCGACGCGGCGATGAGTGCCACGGCCAGCGTACCGGTCACCGCCGGGCCGAATTCCGCCCGGTCCGGCCCGGGCAGGTGCGCGCCGGGCATCGGCGCGGCCGCGCCGTGCGGGCCGGGCAGCAGCATCCAGCACATGGACGACATCATGATCGCCTGCGTCAGGGAACTCCAGCGATCCGGGTGACCGCCGGGTGCCGCGGCGACGAGCCGGACGACGTGCCACCCGGCGGCGACGGCGAACACGGTCAGCTGCACGCCCCACGGATCACCGGCGATGCCGAACAGCATCGCCACCATGACGGCGCACATCGCCCCGTGCAGCAGGTCGGCCAGCCGGGCCGGCCACGGGTGCCGGGACCGCAAGCACCGGGGCAGGCAGTACAGCCCGGCGACGGCGAACGTCGTCACCAGCGCGATGCGGACCATCGCCTCCGACCCGGCCATCCTCAGACCATGGTTCACCCGTGCAATCCGTGCAAGACCTGCCGGCAGGCCTCGGCGCAGCGCAGCGTCGCCTGCGAGCACATGCGGCAGTGCTCGTGATGGTGGGAGTGCCGCGCGCACAGCTCGGCGCTGTGCTCGCACGCCGCCAGGCACGCCTCGAGCTGCGAGCTCAGCAGCGCGGCGTCGCTGCCGCGGGCGAGGACGCGCCGGGTGGCGGCCACGACGTCGGCGCAGTTCAGATCGCGGGTGATCGCCTCCCGCAGCGCCTGGACGTCATCCTCGGTCACCATGGCGGCCGCGCACGCCGTGACCGCCTCCTCACACTCGGCCATGGCGTCGATGGCGGCCGCCAGGCGCTCGCTGCTCACCTCCGGGCGGAACTGCAGGGTGAGGGTGCCAAGGAGATCCCGGGTCTGCGACATTGCGATCCTCCCGATGCCGGGCTGCGGTGACCGAACGCACCTACCACCGAACCGGGCGCCGAAACCGCCGCCGCGCGCCGGCCTGCCCGTCAGCGGCGCAGCGTGCGCTCCAGGCGGCGGACGGCGAGGGCGAGCGCGAGGACGCCGAGCAGCGCGAGGTAGGCGGCCGGCAGCAGCAGCCGCGGGCCGGCGTGGCCGAGGAACGGCTGCCGGGTCAGCTCGATCGCGTGGTACAGCGGCAGGGCCTCCACCAGCCACCGGATCGGCCGCGGGTACACGCCGACCGGGAAGAATGTCGTGGCGAACAGGAACATCGGCAGCATGACCAGCTGGATCAGCTGGAAGTCCTGCCAGCTGCGCAGGAAGGTGACGACGAGCAGGCCGATGGCGGCGAACGCGAAGCCGATGAGCAGCGCGGCCGGGACGACGAGGAGGACCGCGGCGGTGTGCACCAGGCCGAGCAGGCCGACCACGACGAGGAAGCCGGCGGTGACCAGCGTGCCGCGCAGCAGCGCCCACCACACCTCGCCGAGCGCGACCGAGCGCACGGTCATCGGCGTGGTCAGGATCGACTCGTAGGTCTTGTCGGTGGTGAGCTTGCCGAACATGTTGAACGTCGTCTCGTTCATCGCGCCGTTCATCGCCGCGGTGGCCAGCAGCGCGGGCGCGACGAACCGCGGGTAGGACACGGTGGTGTCGGCGAGGCCGGGCACCGTGCCGACGAGCGCGCCGATGCCGACGCCGAACGCCAGCAGGTACAGCACCGGCTCGAACACCTCGGCGAGCAGCATCACCCAGGTGTGGCGGTAGATGAGCAGGTTGCGTTCGACCATGGCGCGGGCGCGCCCGGGCCGGAGCACGTCGATGGTGGTCACGATGCTTCCCCGTTCAGCGGTGCAGTGCCCGGCGGTAGTTGCGGCGGGCGAGGACGAGGCCGGCGGCGGCCAGGGCGCCGAGGTACAGCAGGTGCACCACCGTCGGCACGGGGCGGGCGGTGCCGGTCGACAGCGTCCGGCACAGTTCCACGCCGTGCCACAGCGGCGTGCACTCCACGACCCGCCGCAGCCAGACCGGCATCTGCTCGACGGCGAAGAAGGTCCCGGAGAACATGAACATCGGCATGATGACGAAGCGCAGCATCGTGGTCAGCAGCTGCGGCCGCGTGACGGTGACCGCCCAGGCGGCGACCGGCGGCGCGAAGGCGCAGCCGATGAGCAGCGCGGCGAGCACCACCAACGGTGCCCGCACCGGGTCCACGGCGCCGAAGCCGACGCCGACGGCGGTGAACACGACCGCGGTGAGCGCGACCCGCACCAGCATGAACAGCAGATGCCCGTGCAGGATGTCCGCCGGGCGCAGCGGTGTGGCCGCCGCGGCGCGGTAGTTGCCGCCGGCCCGCGCCGAGGTGAAGACCGGCCCGGCCGCCTCGACGTAGGTCGTCTGCATGACCGCGGCGGCGAGCAGGCCGGGGACGATGAACTGCAGATAGGTCAGGCCGTGCAGGTGGCCGCCGTCGTCGACGAGCCGGCCCAGGCCGAGGCCGATGGCGGTGAGGAACAGCAGCGGGTTGGCGATGCTGATGACGACCGTGCCGCGCCACGTGCGGCGGTAGCGGAACAGCCAGTACGCGAGCTCCCGCAGCGCCGGGGACGGCGCGGAGGCGATGCTGGGCATGGAACGGGTCCCCTCGGCGTCAGTCGACCAGCGTGCGGCCGGTCAGGGTGAGGAACACGTCCTCCAGGGTGGAGCGGCGCACCAGCGCGGTGACCGGCCGGACCCCGCGGGCGTGGACGGCGGTCAGGGTCGCCTCGCCGTCGCCGGTGTAGAGCAGCAGGCGGTCGGGCAGCTCCTCGACCCGGCCGACCAGTCCCTGCGCCTTCTCCACCATCGTCTGTTTCTCGTGCGCCGCGAAGCGCAGCTCCAGGACCTCACGCGTGGTGTACCGCTCGATGAGGCCGGCCGGCGTGCCCTCGGCCACGATCCGGCCGGCGTCCATGACGACGAGCCGGTCGCACAGCTGCTCGGCCTCGTCCATGTAGTGCGTGGTGAGCAGCAGCGTCACGCCGTCCTGCTTGAGCTGGAACAGCCGCTCCCACAGCAGGTGCCGCGCCTGCGGATCGAGGCCGGTGGTGGGCTCGTCGAGCAGCACGATGTCGGGCTCGTTGATCAGCGCCCGGGCGATGGTGAGCCGCCGGCGCATGCCGCCGGACAGCGCGGCCACCGACTCGCCGGCCTTCTCCCGCAGCCGGGCGAAGTCGAGCAGCTCGTCGCTGCGGCGACGCAGGACCTTCCACGGGATGCCGAAGTAGCGGCCGTAGATGAGCAGGTTCTCCCGCACGGTGAGGTCGGTGTCCACGGTGTCGTCCTGCGGGACGACACCGAGCCGGGCGCGGATCGCCGCCCCGTCCGTGGCCGCGTCCCGGCCGAGGATGCGCAACGTGCCGCCGGTGATCGGCGAGACGCAGGCGAGCATCCGCATGGTCGAGGACTTGCCGGCACCGTTGGCGCCCAGCACGCCGAACGCCTCGCCGCGATGTACCGCGAAGTCGATGCCGTCCACGGCGACGAGTGCGCCGTAGGTCTTGCGCAGGGCGTGGGCGGCAATCATCGGTGCTGCGGCTTCGGACATCACTTGGCTCCCCCGGCGTCGCTGTCACGAGTCCGAGGGCTCACGGTACTGAGACGATCCGGGATTTTCAACGTCTTATTCAGATTTTGACGTGCTTATGAAACTGGTTACGAGTCCGCTCGGCGGGCGGCCTGGTGCAGCAAGGGCAGGACGCGGTAGGGCACCCGTTGACTGAGTGAGATCTCGGTGCGGGTGCGGACCACGCCGGGGATGGCGAGCAGCGTCTGCACCAGCGCTTCGATGCCGCTGTTGCTTTCCGCCACGACCCGGCACAGGACGTCGCCGTCACCGGTCGTCGAGTGCGCCTCCAGGATCTGCGGGATCTCGGTGAGCCGGGCCGTGACGTCGTCCAGCTTGCCCTGCGCCAGATGCAGGTGGATGAACGCTTCGACGCCGTAGCCCAGCCCGGCGGGTGAGACCTGGGCGGCGTAGCCGGTCACGGTGCCGGCGCGTTCGAGCCGGGCGATGCGCGATGCCACCGTTCCGCGGGCGATGCCGAGCAGGCGGGCGTACTCGCGGCTGCCGGCGCGCGGCTCTTCGACGAGCAGCCGGAGCAGCGCCAGATCCACGTCGTCGAGCTGCATGGTCACTCGGCCTTTCGCGCGGCAGCCGTTCGAATCAAATTCTGGACCGATGGCCCAGTCATTCCCGGCGTCCATGGTTTCAATGTTCAACGGATCCTATAGTCACTCTCACATTGGATCAATATCCGATCGGAGCCCCCGTGACGTCCATGCGCGCTGCTTCCGGCGGCGGATTCTCCCTCGACGACCGCTACGCCAGCGACGGCGGCGCCGTGTACCTGACCGGCATCCAGGCGCTCGTCCGGATGCTGCTCGACCGGGCGGCCGTGGACCGCCGCGACGGCGTTCAGACCGCGACGTACGTGTCCGGATACGAGGGTTCACCGCTGGCCGGCTACGACCTCGAACTCGCTCGGCAACGGGCGCGGCTGCAGGCGCTCGGCATCGTGCACCAGCCGGGCCTCAACGAGGAACTGGCGGCGACCGCGGTGTCGGGAACCCAGCTCGCCCGCACGATCGGCACGCTGCGCCCCGACGGCGTGACGGGAGTCTGGTACGGCAAGGCGCCGGGTCTGGACCGCGCGACCGACGCACTGCGCCACGCCAACCTCATCGGCACGGACCCGCGCGGCGGTGCGGTGGCGCTCGTCGGTGACGACCCCGCCGCGAAGTCGTCCAGCGTCCCGTGTTCGTCGGAGTTCGCCCTGGCCGACCTCGCCATCCCCACGTTCAGCCCGGCCGACCCGGCCGAGATCGTCGAGCACGGGCTCCACGCCGTCGAGCTGTCGCGCGCGAGCGGCCTGTGGTCGGCGATGCGGATCGCCACGGTGGTGGCGGACGGCGCCGCCACCACCGAACTGCTGCCCGGCTGGACCGCCCCGTCGATGGACGACCTTCCCGGGGGTTTGACGGCGTATTCCCACGAGCCGTCGGCCCACCTGCTGGGCACGCGGCTGGAAGCGCTGGAGCGGTCGTTCCACCGCTCGAGGTTGCCGGTCGCGGTCGAGTACGTTCGCCGCAGCGGCCTCAACCGCATCCGCGGCGCACGCGACGGGCGGATCGGCATCGCCGCCGCCGGCTCGACCTACCTCGCCGTGCGCCAGGCCCTGACCTCGCTCGGCCTCGACGACGCGGCGCTGGAGCGGGCCGGGGTCCGCCTGTTACAGCTCGCCGTCGTGTTCCCGGTGGAACCGGCGATCGTGCGCGAGTTCGCGGCCGGACTGGAGGCGCTGGTCGTCGTCGAGGACAAGCGGGCGTTCCTCGAGGACGCGATCAAGGCGATCCTCTACCGGACGGCGGACGCTCCGCCCGTCTACGGCAAGCGGGGCGAGGACGGCTCGGCGTTGTTCGCCGCGGACGGCGAGCACGACGCCGACACCGTCTCGGCCGGGCTGTGGCGCTTCCTGAACGCTCGCGACGTGACGGGCCTCAAGCGCCCGCCCGCACCGCGCGAGCGGCTGAACCTGGTGGCCGCGCACCGGATGCCCTACTTCTGCTCCGGGTGCCCGCACAACTCGTCCACCGAGGTGGCCCCGGGCACCACCGTCGGCGGCGGCATCGGCTGCCACGCGATGCTGCTGCTGATGCCCGGCGATCGGGCCGGCAAGGTCACCGGCCTGTCCCAGATGGGCGGCGAAGGCGCCCAGTGGATCGGTGCCACGCACTTCGTCGAGCAGGACCACTTCGTGCAGAACCTCGGCGACGGCACCTTCGCGCACTCCGGCAGCCTCGCCGTCCGGGCCGCCGTCGACGCCGGCGCCAACGTCACGTTCAAGGTGTTGCGCAACTCGGCGGTCGCCATGACCGGCGGGCAGCGGCCGGTCGGCGAGAAGACCCTCCCGGACCTGGTCGCCCTGCTGCGCGCCGAAGGCGTCCGGCGCATCGTGGTGACCACCGACGACCCCAAGGCGGTGCGAAAGCAGGTCGGGCGGGCCGTGCCGGTCCGGCACCGCGACGATCTCCTCGACGTCCAGCGCGAACTGGCCGGGGTCCCCGGCGTCACCGTGCTGATCCACGACCAGGAATGCGCCGCGGAGAAACGCCGCAAGCGCCGCCGCGGCAAGGCGCCGCTACCGGCGCGGCGGGTGCTGATCAACGAGCGGGTGTGCGAGGGGTGCGGCGACTGCGGCGCCAAGTCGAACTGCCTGTCCGTGGAGCCGGTCGCGACGGAGTTCGGCCGGAAGACCCGGATCAACCAGTCGTCGTGCAACCTCGACTTCTCCTGCCTCGAGGGTGACTGCCCGTCCTTCCTGACCGTCGTTCCGGGCCGCCGCACGGCACGCGACCTCGCCGAGGTGGCGGCGCCGCCGGAACCGGCCCGCGTGGTGCCGGCCGAGCCGTTCACGATGCGGATCACCGGCATCGGCGGGACCGGCATCGTCACCGTGTCGCAGATCCTCGCGACCGCGGCCGCGATCGACGGCCGCGCCGTGCGCGCCCTCGACCAGACCGGGCTCGCGCAGAAGGGTGGCGCGGTCGTATCCGACCTGGTCATCACCGCGTCGCCGACCGCGCGGTCGCCGAAGCTGGCGGCCCGCGAGTGCGATCTCTACCTGGGCTGCGACGCGCTGGTGGCGACCGACGCCAAGCACCTGGCCGCCGCCGATGCCACGCGCACGGTCGCGGTCCTGTCCAGCGCGCCGGTGCCGACCGGAGCGATGGTCACCGACCCCGCCGTGCCGTATCCGGGCCGGGCCGGCATCGAGGCGACGATGCGCTCGGCCTCCCGCGCCCTGCATGTCCTGGACGCGGCGGCCGCCTCGCGCACCCACCTGGGCAGCGAGCAGTACGCCAACGTGATCCTGGTCGGGGCGGCTTACCAGGTCGGTGCCCTGCCGCTGACCGCGGAGTCGATCGAGGCGGCGATCCGGCTCAACGGGACCGCCGTCGACGCCAACATCGCCGCGTTCCGCCGGGGACGCCGGCTCGTCGCCGAGCCGGGGGACGCGGGCGCGGACCCGCGGACGTTCGGTGTGACCTCCGAGCGGCCGGCGTCGGTGGACTGCGACCGGCTGCGCGACGACCTCGCCGCCTACCAGAACGCCCGGTACGCCGAGCGTTTCCTCGATCGCGTCCGGCGGGTCCGGGCGCGAGAGGCCGAGGTGACCGGCTCGACCGCGCTCGGCGACGCGGTCGCGGTCAACCTGCACAAGCTGATGGCCTACAAGGACGAGTACGAGGTCGCGCGGCTCTCCCTCGATCCGCAGCTGGGCGGGACCATCACCGACGCCTTCGGCGAGGGGGCCCGCGTCAGGTACCGGCTGCACCCGCCGATGCTGCGCGCGCTCGGCCTGCGGCACAAGATCAGCCTCGGGCCGTGGATGCGGCCGGTGTTCCGCGTCCTGATCGCGATGCGTCACCTGCGCGGAACGCGGCTCGACCCGTTCGGGTTCGCCGCCGTCCGCAGGACGGAGCGCGAGCTGGTCGGCGACTACCAGTCCGCCGTCGACGTCCTGCTCGACGGGCTCACCGCGGACAACCACGAGCTGGCCGTCCGGATCGCGACGCTGCCCGACCTGGTCCGCGGCTACGAGGACATCAAGCTGCGCAACGTCGAGCGGTACCGCAGCCGGAAGGCCGAACTGCTGCGGGAGTTCGCGAATACGGCGGCGGCCTGACCGCGGGCGCGGTCAGGCCGTTCCCTGCCTGGCGTCTCGGAACCGGTCACCGCCGAGCGGCGCGCCTGTCGATGGCCCGCCGCGCGAAACCGAGATCCCACATGATCATCGGGTGGTACCGTTCGAGCTCCGGCGCCGACCCGAGCCGGATCCGGCGGGCGACCGATACGCCCTCCGGCGTGGGAACGGGCCAGTCCGACAGCTCGTCCCGCAGGATCTCCTGGAGCCGGGCGAGCCGGGCGTCGTCCAGCTCGCCGAAGTGCTCCGCGAGCAGTTCGCGGCACTCCGACCGCATGATGTCCACGACCTGCTGCGGATCCGACCTGAACAGCTCGGTCGCGTCGAAGGCCGCATCCACCAGCGCCTGGACGGCGTCCGCCCGCTCCGCGGCGACCGCCTCGGTCGTCGTGAGGGTGACGGTGCCCCCCTCGAAGGGGTACGGCTCGTACGGCAGCTCACGCAGGCCGGCGGCCAGCGCCTCGTCGGCGTAGAGGTTCGTCACGAAGCAGGCATCGCACTCCCCCTCCACCACCTTGCGCCAGTGGCCCATCCGCCCGAACTCCCGGTCGGAATAGGTGACGAACTCGATCGACGGGCCGAGGCCGGCGTCGCGGGCCCACAGCTGCGGCAGCAGCGCCTGCGGACCTGGTGAGCGCAGCGCGAACCGCCTGCCCCGCAGGTCGTCCAGCGATTCGATGCCCGGCCCGACGAGCAGCTTCTCCAGCCACCTGCTCGAGGTCGAGGCGACGCAGATCAGGGGCAGCCCGCGGGCGCGGTAGCTCTGCAAACCCCAGTAGTTCTCCGCGATGACCTCGATCTCGCCGTCGAGCAGCAGGTCCCCCCAGTCGTGGCCGGTGGGCCCCGCCGTCAGCCGTGACATGTCGTACCGGACGATCCGCAGGTCCAGGCCCAGCTTCTCCGCGCAGCGGCGCAACGTGAACAGGTAGGGCGTCCGGTCGACGTCCCGATAGGTCACGCTCAGCGGTTGCATGGCGGAACCACCCGCTCAGCCGGCCAGCGCGATGACGTCGAGCGCGAAGTGCGCGTTGCCGCCCGGGGCGGGGCTCGCGTCGGCGACCTGGACGGCCGTGCGGGCGGGCGGGTCGGCCGGGAAATACTCCAGCCAGACATCATGGAAATCTTTGCGGTACTTCAGGTCGGTCAGGTAGAGCATGACGTGCACGACGTGCCGCAGGCTGGACCCGGCGCCGTCGAGAATCACCTTCAGGTTCTCGAAGGCCTGCCGCGCCTGCGTTGCCGGATCGTCGCTGAGGGTGTTCGTCTCGGGGTCCCGGCCGCGCACGGCCGACAGGAAGATGAACCCGTTGGCGCGCACGCCCGGCACCATGCCCTTGATGCGTTCGGGCGCGCCGGGCGGGTTGGGAATCGTTTGGCGGTCCACAGTGGAGCTCCTTTACCTCAGCAGGAAGTCGGTGACGAGCCGGGCGAAGTCCTCGGGGTGCTCGGTCGCGACGAAGTGGCCGCTGTTGCCGCCCCAGAGATGGGCCCGCACGTTGGGGATCTCCTCGAGCGCGGCGAGGATCCCGGCGACCGGGATCATTCCGTCGTGGTTGCCCCAGGTCACGAGGACCTCGGTGGTCAGGGAGCGGAGCTCCCCGACGAGGTCGGAGTTGGAGGCGGCGTTCATCTCGAGACGGCTCTGGAGGTGGTCCGGGTTGTTGGCCGCGCGGAAGCGGGCCTCGGTCGCCGCGCGGGTGCGCAGTTCGGGGTTCGGGGTGAACTGCTCCATCATCCGCTCCATGTTCGCCATCGAGGGTTCCTTGGCGAACTCGCCCACGGCCTTCAGCCCGGCAGTGGGGCCGGGGTGCTGGCTCGGCGCGTAGGCCTGGATGACGATCCGGCCGACCCGGCCGGGGTAGTCGATGCCGAAGCGCAGCGCGGCGGCGCTGAAGGCCGACGACCCGTAGAGGTGGGCCTTGTCGATGCCGAGGTGGTCGATGAAGCCCCTCTTCAGCCGGGCGCAGAAGATGTCCATGGGGACGCCTTCGCGGCTGACGTGCATCTGGGACTCGCCGAAGCCCGGCATGTCGATGAGGAAGACCCGGAAGTGCTCGGCGAGCGCATCGAGGACCCACTTGGTGTTGTCCCACGCGTTCGCGCCGGGCCCGCCGCCGTGGGTGCAGATGAGCGCCGGACCGTCGCCGGCCTCGTTGTAGTGCAGCCGGATGCCGTCGATCTCGACGAACCGGTCGGTCTCTTCCTTGGTGTACTTGCGGTCCATTGCCGGCCCTTTCGGTCTAGAAGCGCCAGAAACCGACGCCCATCCCCATCAGCCCGCGGTACATCGGCTCGTAGACGAGCGTTGCCGGCTTGAGGGTCTGCAGGGCGCCGAGCAGGACGATCCACTGCCGCAGCTCGACCTCGCCGTTGTCGAGCAGGTCGCGCGACGACAGACTCTTCAGCGCGGCGCCGTCGCCCCGCTCGATCCAGCCCAGGACGCGGCGGTCGAAGTCCTCGCAGATGTCACCCATCGACAGGGAACCGCCGTACTCCTTGTACGGGTAGCCGGCGCTGAAGTGGGACAGGCCGCCGGAGGCGTAGAGCACCACCCGCTCCGCGCCGGGCAGCCCGCCGAGGCAGCTGCGGATGCCCTCGCCGAACTCGTAGCAGCGGTTCGGCGTCGCCGCCGGCAGGTTGATCGCGTTGACGAACACCAGCACGACCGGCGCGGTCGGCCGCAGCAACGTGAGCACCTGGGCGTGCGCGTGGGAGATCAGCAGGTCGTCGGGGAACGCGCTGGACGACGTCACGTCGAAGCCCTGCTCGACCAGGCCCGCGTGCAGCGCCCTGGCCAGAGCCGCGTCGCACCGGTAGCCGGTGGTCTCCTTCGACTCCGGGTCGTAGGCGTTGACGTGTCCACCGGTGTAGATGGCGAACTGCGGGACGGTGTCGGTGTAGTTCTCCTCCTGGTCGTCGCCGATGATGATCAGCGTGTCGGGCGCCAGCCGGACGAGCTCGTCCCGCAGCTGCCGGAACGCGTCGCCGAGCTTTCCGAACCGCTCGGCGCTCTGCTCGGCGGGCTCGCCGGCGAGCCTCGGGTGCTCGGCGGGGACGGTGCCGTACTTCGCCGCGAATCGCTGCCGGCTCAGTTCCCTCCTCGTGTCCCAGGTCTGCGGATTGAGCAGGGCGTAGGCGTGCGAGGACGCCATTGCCCCCACGATGTCGGCCATGTGTGTGGTCTCCTTCGCGATTCGCGTGCGGCTATTTGCCCGCGGGCGTGATGACGATGTGGCCGTCCCGGTCCGCGACAGCCTTCTGGTCGGGGCCGATCACGACGGTCGTGCCGGGGAACTCGGCGATCGCCGGCCCGGCGATGGCGACGCCGGCCGGGAGCCGCTCGCCGGCATAGACGGTGGTGGACAGCGGCGTTCCGGAGAACACGACGCTGCGGCTGCCGATCGGGGCCGGGACATCCGTGTGCTCGGCGACGGTGGTCCGGCCCGCGCCGGTCACCCCGGTCGACCGCGCCGGGATGCGGCCTTCGAGCCGGAACGTATTGATCTCGACGCCGGCCTCGGGGAGGCTCGTTGCGGGGCCGTAGATCCGCTCGTAGCTCTGCCGGAAGTCGACCAGCAGCCGGTCGAAGTCCTCGGCGGTGAGCGTGTGGTCCGGCACGGCGATCGGCAGCTCGTGCGCCTGGCGGTTGAACCGGAAGTAGAGGGTGCGGTTGAGCCGAAGCTCCGGGTGGTCCTTCATCGCGGCCCGGCACTGCCGCTCGAGCTCCTCGAACTTGCGGTTGATGCGCCCGAGGTCCAGGTGCTCCGCCGGCCTCGCGCTGCCGGGCGGGGTTCGCTGCGGGTCGCTGCCCTGGAACGACCGGTACCGGTCGCAGGACACGGCGCCGAAGGCCGAGTGCGTCGTGCCGGTGTAGGGCACCACGATCGTGTCGATGCCGGCCTCCTCCGCGAACGCGTAGGCGTGGGTGGGCCCGGCTCCGCCGTAGGCGAAGACGACGAAGTCGCGGGGGTCGTACCCCTGCTGCACGGTCACGGCCCGCAGCAGGTCGGCCATCTGGTTGTCGGCGACGCGACGGATGCCGACCGCGGCCTCGACGACGCTCAGTCCGAGCGGTTCGGCGATGTACCTGCCGACCGCCTCCTCGGCCAGTTCGCGATGCAGCTTGAAGCGGCCGCCGAGGAAGAAGTCGGGATCGATGATGCCCAGGACGACGTCGGCGTCGGTCACCGTCGGGCGTTTGCCGCCCTTGCCGTAGCACGCCGGGCCGGGGTCCGCGCCGGCGCTTTCCGGGCCGACGACGAGGATGCCGCCCTCGTCGACGCTCGCGATACTGCCGCCGCCGGAGCCGATCGCGGTCACCTGGACGCGGGGCGTCGCCAGGTGGTAGCGGTCGGCGATGCTGGTCGTCGTCACCAGCGGCTCGCCGTCGACGATCAGGCCGGCGTCGAAACTGGTACCGCCCATGTCGCTGGTGATGACGTTCGGGTACCCGAGCTTGCGGGCCAGCGCCGCCGAGGCGAGGACGCCGCCGGCCGGGCCGGACATGATCATGCCGACCGCCCGGTCGCCGGCCTCGTCGGCGTCCATGACCCCGCCGGTGGAGTCGAGCACGGTGAAGTCGCCGACGAACCCCATGTCCTTCAGACGGTGTTCGAGCAGCCGGATGTACCGGCTGATGACCGGGCCCAGATAGGAGTTGATCACCGTGGTGGCGGTGCGCTCGTACTCGCCGATGACCGGCGCGATCTCGCTCGAGCTCGTCAGGAACACGTCCGGCCACTCCTGCCTGACGAGGCGGGCCGCGTCACGTTCGTGCTCCGGATTCACGAACGACCACAGGAAGGAGACGGCGACCGCTTTCGCCCCGGCGTCGCGCAGTCGCCGCGCCGCCGCCCGGACCTGCTCGGCGTCGAGCCGGACGATCTCGTCGCCCTCGAAGTCGCGCCGCTCGTCGACGCCGATGATGAGCGACCGGTCCACCAGGGGGTCGGGGTTGCGCCGGCGGCTGTAGTGCCCGGAGACCTGCCCGATCCCGGTCCACGACCCCATCGACCGCTGCACGAGCAGCGTGTCCTCCATGCCGCGGGTGGTGATGATGCCGGTCGGTTCGCCCTTGCGCTCGATCAGCGCGTTCGTGGCGGCGGTGGTACCGTGCGCGAAGTAGACGACGCGCGCGGCGAATTCGGCCGGCGAGATGCCGAACTCCGCGGCGGCCAGGTTGAACGCGTCGACCACGCCCTGGCTGCGGTCCGACGGGGTCGTCGGTGTCTTGAACTGGTGCACGACGTTGCGGTCGTCGATGACGACCATGTCGGTGAACGTGCCACCGATGTCGGTGCCTACGGAGAACTTGCTGGCGGTCACCTTGTCTCCAGCCGTCGGACGGACGTTTGCTCTGTGGTCGGGGTGCGCATCGGCTACCGGGCCCCGTGGCGCGGCGCCGCCGCGGCCAGCCGCACGTCGTCCGGGTCGGCGGAGTCCGCCGGGACGAGGTCGACGCTGTGGCACAGTCCGCACCCGGGGCAGAAGTAGCGCCGGAACTCGACCGACTTGTGCACCATCAGCGTCACGGCGACGTCGGAGCCGGCCGCCACGTCGGAGGTCGCGTACAGCCGCCAGTTCTCCTCCGCGGGCGCCAGCACGTGCCCGCAGGCGCACCGGGTCCACAGGCGGCCGCCCGGGTCGCGGGCGACCTGGCGGCGGTCGCCGACCGGGCCCACCCGGGTGAGCGGGCCGCCGGCCGGGCCGGCGTCGAGCTGCCGCTTCGCGGCGAGGCCGCGGCGCGCCTGCCGGACCGCCGCCCGGCGGGCCTCGGTCGCGTCCGGGTCGACGCGCCCGCCGGCGTCCAGCTCGACGTGGTAGAGCCGGCGGGCGCCCTCGGCGGTGACGGCGCCGCCGCGCAGGTCCGCCTCGACGCGCTGCGCCGGCCGCTCGATCGGGTCGCCCCAGCCGGCACCGGACTCGGCCGTCACGATCAGCACGTCGTCGCTGAACAGCGGCCCGCGCAGTTCGGCGGCCGGGATGCGGTCGCCGGCCAGCTCGCCGATCGTGGGGATGTGCCCCGCCGCGAGTGACGCGCGCACGTTCGCGCCGCGGACGACCGTCTGGGCCGGCTGCGCGCCGGGCAGGCCGCCGAAGACGCCGTGGTTGTCCGGCACCTGGAACACCTGCGCGCCGAGGGGTACGAACGAGGTGACCTTGTGCGGCACGTACATGGTGCCGATGCTCTGGCCGCCGCGGTGCCGTCCGGCGCCGCTGTCGGGCGCGAGGCCACGCCAGAGGTACAGCAGCGGGTAGTCGAACTCGAGCGACTCGACGTTGGAGATGTTCGTGCGCTCGATGTCGTGGTGGCCCTGCACGGCGACGCCGTCGTGGTCGTGGTAGGCCGAGCCGCCGGAGGCGAGATTGTCGAGGGTGAAGCCGATGACGTGCTGCCCGTCGTCCTTCAGCCCGAGGAAGGCCCACATGCTGGGCCGCCCGCCCGGGCTGGCCTCCGCCTCCCCCAGGTATTCGTCGCTGCAGGCCAGCAGCTTCGACAGGGCCGCGATCGTCGCGATCTGCACCTCGTAGGCGGCGCCGGCGATGTTCGCGCTGACGGCGGCGGGCTTGCGGGCGTTGCAGACGCGGCCCTCGGGGCAGCTGACCTCCAGCGGCTCGTACAGTCCCGCGTTCCAGGGAATGTCGTAGGCGATGGTCGGCAGCA
Source organism: Dactylosporangium sp. CA-092794 (assembly GCF_050948465.1). NCBI lineage: Bacteria > Bacillati > Actinomycetota > Actinomycetes > Micromonosporales > Micromonosporaceae > Dactylosporangium > Dactylosporangium sp. CA-092794. Next base: position 8,682,945 of record NZ_CP192044.1, read on the forward strand.
GCGCCGCCGAGATGCCGGCCATCAGCCCGGCCCAGGTGCAGTTCTTCGCGTCGGGTCGCTGGTCCGTGGAGCCGGAGAAGTCCAGGATCATCCGGTCGCCGGCCTTGGTGAGGGTCACGGCGACCCGGGGAACCTCGCCGCTCGCGTCGCTGACCTCGAGGTAGCCCACGCCTTCGACGGTGACGTCGGGCAGTTCGAGCAGGCGGCGGCGCATCCGCTCCGCGGAGCCGCGGATGAGGGCCGCCATGACGTTGCGCAGCTCGTCCACGCCGTAACGCTGCACGAGCTTGCCGATGCCGTCGCCCGCGGCGTGGTTGGCCGCCATCAGCCCCTTCAGGTCGAGCGCCATCGCCGCGGCGGCCCGGCTCTGCGCGAGGATCATGTTCCAGACGTCGGAGCGGATCCGGCCGCCCTCGACGAGCTTGATGGGCGGCAGCAGCAGCCCTTCCTGGTAGCTCTCGGTCGCGTCCAGGCCGATGCCGCCCTGCCGCATGCCGCCGATGTCGGGCATGTGCATGAGGCCGCCGGACCAGAAGATGAGCTCGCCGCCGGCGAAGATGGGCGCCACGATCGCCATGTCGGGGCCGTGGACGGCGCCCTTCCACGGGTTGTTGACGACGAACATGTCCCCCGGGTTGATGCCGGGGTTCTCCGCGCAGTCCGCCATGACGTGGCGGACCATCGAACCCATCGAGGAGGCGTGGAACAGGATGGTGCGGCCCATGACCGCGACGGCCCCGTCGGGCAGGTAGATGCCGACGTTGAAGTCGGACATCTCCGTGACGTTCTTCGACCCGGAGATGGCCGAGAGCCTGGCCGCCTGCTCGTCGACGATGCCCAGCAGGCGGTGCCGGATCACCTCGAACGTGACCGGATCGACGTCGGTGAGCGCACCTTCGGTGGACGATGTCATTGGTGCTCCAGTCGCGTAGTGGCGGGGTGTGACCAACGTGACCGATAGGTTGCCAGCCTGTGACGGCCAGAAATAGTCGGTGCCCGGCACAAATTGCGTGCCTCGCACTTGTGTCGCTGACACGAACGTTCAGCTCACGTAGTGGCCGCGGTGGTACAACAACGGGCGGCGGTCCATAGTGGACTGCAACGCCCGCACCCGGCCGACGACGATGGTGTGGTCGCCGCCGTCGTATTCGGCGTGCAGGCTGCAGTCGACCCACGCCACGACCCCGTCGAGCACCGGGGAGCCCGAGGGGGCGGGACTCCAGGCGAGCCCGTCGTACTTGTCGCCACCGGAGTGGGCGAACGCGCGGCTCACCGGTTCCTGGTCGTCGGCCAGGATGTTGACGCAGAACCGGCCGGCCCGGCGGATGCGTGGCCACGTCGTCGAGGTCCGCGCCGGGCTGAAGCTGATGAGCGCCGGGCTCAGCGACAGCGAGGCGAACGACTGGCAGGTGAACCCGAGCGGCCCGCCGGGGTCGACGGCGGTGACGACCACGACTCCCGTCACGAAATGGCCGAGGACGGCGCGGACGCGTGCCGCGTCGAACGATGCGATGTCTTCCATCTCTGCCCTTTCCCCTGCCGGCGCGGCCGGATCCGTCCCCCGCCGGACCCCGGCCGCGCGGGCGCGGCTCACCGGAACGCCGGCATGACCTGCTTGGCGTAGGTCTCCAGCTGGTAGCGCTGCACGGCGTCCCAGTCGTCGAACGGCATCGACTGGCCCCACGACTCCCAGATCAGCCAGTCGAGCCGGCCCTGGCCGTAGAGCGTCGCCATATCGGCGAGCTGCTCGCTGACCTGCTCGGGGGTCCCGCACAGCAGCTGGCCCGCCTCGTACATGCGCTGCGTCAGGGCGCGCTCGTCGGCGAAGCGCAGCGGACGCTCGGGCGGATCGGTGTCGACGCGGTAGCCCTCGTTGAACCAGAACTTCTGGAAGATGTGCTGGTACCAGAACCCGGCGGTCCGGACCGCGAAGTCGAACGCCTCGTCGAAGGTGTCGCCGAGGGCGATCTTCGCGACGACGCCGAACTTGTCGCCGAGCCGCACGTCACGGCCGGCCTCGCGGGCGGCGTCACGGTAGGTCGTCGCGACGTGGAGGATGCGGTCCCGGCCGCCGGCGGCCACGAACAGGGTACGTCCGTGGCGGCCGGAGTCGATGATCGTCTGCTCCGAGCGGGTGCTGGGGATGAAGATCTCGGGCCGGCTCAGCAGCTTCGGCGTGATGCCGATGCGGTGGATCGTGCCGTCGGCGTCGACGTCTCCGGGCACGCCGAACTCGCGGGTCCAGTCCGCCAGGGGCCAGTCCGGGATGCCGGTCGCCGGGAAGGGCGCCTGGTAGTTCGGGCCGTTGTGGTTGAACGAGTCCAGGGTCCACGCCTTCTCGATGATCTCGAGGAACTCGTCGAACTTCTGCCGGTTGGCCGCCTCCGACGCGGGGAGGTGGGCCACGGCGTTCTCGGTCTGCGAGAGGGTCTGCACCCACCGGGTCTGGAACCCGCGCGCGAAGGCCACCCCGAGCCGGCCGGGGAACATGTGGCTGAACAGGGCCAGGTCCTCGGCGACCCGGATCGGGTCGTGCGCGTTGACGACGACCGACATCGGCACGAAGGTGATGTCCTTGGTGAGCGCGGCCAGCTTGGCGTAGAGCAGCAGGTTGTTCGGGATCGACTCGCCACCCTCGTACTGGAAGTGGTGCTCGGTGCTCCCGAACGCGTCGATACCCAGCTCGTCCGCCCAGAGCGCGAGCTTCTCGTAGCCCTGCAGCATGTTGCGGAACGCGTCGTTGTCGCGCGACACCGGCCGCTTGGCGCGGCGCTCCTGCGGGGTGACCGGGATCGCCGAGCTGGTCATGAACATCGTTTTCATGCGAACTCCTCGCTTCCTCGACGGCTTCGTCGCCGTAGTTACTATAGCGCTGAAAATTATAGCGTTAAAAGATCGAGCCGAGAGACGACCACCACACCCGCCGGCGGCCGGTCAGGGGCCGTCCGCGCGCAGCGACTCGACGATCTTCACGGCGACGTGCGCGCTGAGCCGGTCGTCAGGATCGCTGAGGTCCAGACAGGTCAGCGACTCGATGCGCTGGATCCGGTACGACACCGTGTTGACGTGGACGCGGAGCACGCGCGCGGTCTGTTTCGGGCTGCCGTTCTGGTCCAGGTAGATCGACAGCGTGCGGATCAGGTCGGGCTTGTGCAGCGCGTCGTAGTCGAGCAGCGTTCCCAGGACGTCCTCGGCGTAGGCGCGCATGTGGTGCAGGTCGCCCACCTGGAGCAGGAGCCGGAAGATGCCCAGCTCCTCGTACCGGATCGTTTCGCCGAACCGGCCGAGGCGCGTGCCGAGATCCGCCGCGCGCTGTGCCTGCCGCAGCGCGTGCGGCGCCCGCTCGGGCAGGGCTTGTTCGCTCAGACCGATGGTGAGCCGGGCGTCACCGGCCGGCTCGGCCCGAAACGCGGCGAACGGATCGTCCCGGCCGCGGTGCGCGGTGTCGCGACGCGCGCCGGCCGCGGCGGGAGCCGGGTCCGGCAGCAGCATCACCAACTCGGTGCCCCGCAGGACCGAGGCGAACGGAACGCCGGCGACGAGGCGGCCGAGCACCGCCTCCGCGACCCCGGGGTCGTCGCGCCTCCCGGTGCGCGCCGGGCTCACCCGCGCGACCGCGATGCGGAACTGTCCGGCGTCGGCGGTACCGAGGACACGAGCCTTGCCGCGCGCGTCGGCGCGGTCTTCGAAGTCGCCCCCGACGAGCGCGTCGAGCATCGCCGACCGGTAGCGCCCGCCCAGGTGGTGATCCGGGCGTTGCCGGGACATGGCGAGCCCGAACATCCGCGCCAGGTAGCTCACGGCGACGAGGCCGAGGCGGTGGTCCGCCGCGCTGGAGTCCTCGACGACGACCAGGTAGCCGAGCAGGTCGCCGGCCGCGATGACCGGGGTGACGAGCCAGTCCCCGGGCTCCGTCGCGGACGGGTGGGGCACCCGCACGGGCCGCCGGTCGGCGGCCAGGACCCGCAGCAGTTCGGGCGCGCGCATCGCGGCGGCGCGCCAGCTGCCGAGGCCGCCGGGCGGGGTGCTGTCGGACAGCGCGAGCGGCGCGAAGTCGAGGTCGAGCAGGACGACCGCTTTCGCCGACGCGTCCGCCACGGCTTTCGCGAGCTCGGCCGGGCCGGCGTCTTGAGCGACCGCGGCGGCGACGCTGTCGCAGGTGGCGATGGCGTAGGCGAGCTGAGGTCTCGATGCGTACACGACGGCTACGGCTCATCGAGGCCCGCGGTGATGAGCAGCGGCCCGCTCGCGCAACGCAGTCGTCGTTCGCGCAACCGGCGGTACTCGGGTGAGCCGTACCAGGCCTCGGCCCGCTCGACGCTCGGGAAGCGGAGGATGACGACGCGCCGCGCGGGCAGGTCTCCCTCCCAGGACTCGGACCGGCCGCCCCGGGCGAGGTACTCGCCTCCGTAGGCGGCGACCGTCGCCGGCGCGTGCGCCACGTACTCGGCGAACGCCGCGGCGTCGGCCACGTCGAAGTTGGCGAACACATAGGCGGACATGCGCGCTCCTCGTCAGTCGAACGTCAGGATGATCTTTCCGAAGTGCTGACCGGACTCCATGCGCTCGTGCGCGGCGACGACATCGCCGAACGCGAACGTGGAGTCGATGACCGGCCGCCACGGGTTGCCGTCGAGCCAGCCGAGCAGCTCGTCGAACTCCCGTCCCGTGCCGAGGGTGGTGGCGACGATGGAGCGCTGGCTGAAGTAGAACTCGCGCAGGTCGAACGACGCCACCGCGCCCACCGGCGCGCCGAAGACGACGAGCCGTCCCCCGGGCCGCACGCAGCGCAGCGACGCCGCCGTGTCCCGCCCGACCGTGTCGATGACCAGGTCCGCGCCCGCACCGGCCGGGGTCAGCGCCCGGATCCGGTCGGTCCAGCCGGGATCGTCGTAGACGGCGCCGCCGGCGGCGCCGAGCTCGCGGGTCGCCCGCGCGATCTTGTCCGCGCTGGACGAGGTGACCAGGACCCGCGCGCCGGCGGCCGCGGCCATCGCGATCACGAACGTGGCGATGCCGCCGCCCGTGCCGAGCATCACGATCGTTTCGCCGGCCTTGAGACCGCCGCGGGTGAACAGGCCCCGGTAGACGGTGAGCCCGGCGGTGGGCAGGGCGGCCGCCTCGGCCCAGGTCCAGCCGGCCGGTTTCGGCCGGAGGTTCTCCTCGGGCAGGGCGATGAGCTCCGCGTAGGTGCCCTGCCTCCGGTCGCCCAGGATGCTCCAGCCGGGCCCGGGCGCGGCCGGATCGGGGCCCCAGTCGAGCGACGGCTGGATGATCACCGCTTCGCCGGTGTCGCACCGCACTCCGGCGCCGTCCACCCCCATGACCAGGGGGAGCCGCATGCCCAGCCCCGACCGCCGGAGCAGCACGTCGTGGTAGTTCAGGGCCGCGCCGCGCAACCGGACGAGCACCTCGCCGGCGGCCGGAACCGGGTCGGGAACCTCCTCGATGCGCAGCACCTCGGGGCCTCCGTGCTCTCGGATGAGCGCCGCACGCATGGTCACACTCCGCACTCGTCGATTGTGTTATCTTAGCGCCGAACTGTTCTACGCTAAAATATATGACGTTCGCGTACCGGAATCCATGGGGAGGCCCGATGGCCGATCGAAAACCGGATCGGGTCGACCCGATCCTGGCGTACCTGCGGGAGCTGGAGCCGGATCGCGACCTGCTGGCCAAGGCCGTGGCCATGCGCCTGCGGCGGGCCGCGCACTACGTGAACAGCCAGATCCGGCGCCGGCTCACGCCGCTGGAGATGGACCTGTGGGAGCTCGAACTGCTCTCCACGCTGCTCCGCGTCGGCGGAAGCGCCCCGGTCGCCACGCTGCAGGACGCGGCGCAGCTGACCGCGGGCGCGATCACCAACCGGATCACCCGGCTCGAGCGCGACGGCCACGTCACCCGGACCATCGACCCGGGAGACCGGCGGCAGATCATCGTGACGCTGACCGCGGCGGGCCACCGGCATGCCGCCGAGGTCATCGAGGCCAACGACCACGCACAGCGCGCGACGCTGGATCAGATCGACCCGGAGATCCTGCACCGCCTCGCCGACGACCTGCGCACGTTCCTGATCGCGGTCGAACGACCACGCCGGCTACCGCCCCGGGGCGCGGCGGTCCCGGCCCAGCCATCCCCGGCGGATCCGCATCCGGAGCGTGCGCTCAGCCCCAGGGATCCGGTCCCTCGACCGCGAGCAGGAAGGTCCGCAGATCGTCGGCGAGCCGGTTGAGGATCCGCGGGTCGATGCGGTCGAGGGTCGCTCGTTGCGCGTGGTCGTTGGCCTCGATGACCTCGGCGGCGTGCTGGCGGCCCTCGTCCGTCAGGGTCACGATGATCTGTCGCCGATCCGCGGGGTCGATGGCGCGGGTGACATAGCCGTCGCGCTCGAGCCGGGTGATCCGGTTGGTGATCGCGCCCGCGGTCAGCTGCGCCGCGTCCTGCAGGTGCCCGACCGGCAGCGTGCCGCCCTTGCGCAGCAGCGTCGAGAGCAGTTCCAGCTCCCAGATCTCGATGTCGGATCGGGAGAGCTCGCGCCGGATCTGCGTGTCCACGTAGTGCGCGGCCCGCCGCAGGCGCATGGCCACGGCCTTCGCCAGCAGATCACGACCCGGGTCCAGGTTCCTCAGGTACGTGAGGATCGGGTCGATTCTGTCCGGTGTCTCGTCGGTCAAGCGTGACTCCGCCAGATAGTTCCGCCAGATAGTTCAGCGATAGGATTCTTTACGCTGAAATATAGCAGTGCCGCTACGGTCAGCCGGGGAGGCGGCCCGGTGCGCGGCGCACGGTCTCGACGGCGTGCGCGATCGTCGCGTCGAGACCGGGATCCTCATCCGGCGGGTGGGCGAGGCCGCCCAGGATGTCGCGCGCGAACTGGCGCGCGATCTCCTCCACCGGCTTCGGGCCGTCCGGCCGATACCAGGTCCACGCGTAGTTGCACATCCCGAAGATCTGCAGGGCCGCCATCCGCGCGTCGCCGGCGTGCAGGACGCCGCGCCGCACGCCGTCCTGGATGATGTCCACCAGGATCCGCGTATAGGCGGCCCGCTGCTTGCCGACGTACTCGTTGAGCTCGCCCTCGAAGTACCGGACAAGTTCGCGCAGGCAGGCCAGACTGGCGGCGCGGTCGTCGCGGTGCGCGGCGAGCAGGGCGTAGATCATCGCGACGAGCCGGCCGGCCGGATCGTCGATCTCGGCCAGAATGAAATCGGCTTCGGCGAACCGGCGCCCGAAGTAGGCGACATGCAGCTCGCCGAGCAGCGCCTCCTTGCTGCGGAAGTGGTGGACGATCGTGCCCTTGCTCAACCCCAGCTCCGAGGCGATGTCGCCCAGGCTCGTGTCGGCGTACCCACGCTCGGCCACGTGCTCGGCGAACGCTCGCAGGATCGCGTCGCGCGAGCTCGCACGCGGGGATCGTCCAGCCACCCGCCCACTATACGGAGCCGGCCGGGGTACCACACCCTCTTGCTGACCGTACGTGCGGTCAGTTATCGTCGCGCCGTTCGTCATCGACGAGGAAAGAGCACTCGATGATCACAACACCGCGGGCCGCGCCCCGATCGACCGCCCCGATCCTGGGCACGAAGGCCGACCCCGGCAGCGCCCGGTTCCACCGGAACGAGACGTCGCACCGGGCGCTCGTCGCCGACCTGAACGCGAAGCTGGCCGCCGCACGGCTCGGCGGCCCGGAGCGATCTCGCGCCCGGCACGTCCAGCGAGGCAAGCTCCTCCCCCGCGATCGGGTGGACACCCTGGTCGATCCGTCGTCGCCGTTCCTCGAGCTCTCGGCGCTCGCCGCCAACGGCCTCTACGACGAGCAGGCGCCGGCGGCCGGGATCATCACGGGCGTCGGGCGGGTGGCCGGCCGCGAGTGCGTGATCGTCGCGAACGACGCCACCGTCAAGGGCGGCACCTACTACCCGATGACGGTGAAGAAGCACCTGCGCGCGCAGGAGGTGGCGCTGCACAACCGCCTGCCGTGCATCTATCTGGTCGACTCCGGCGGCGCGTTCCTGCCCCGGCAGGACGAGGTGTTCCCCGATCGGGACCATTTCGGCCGGATCTTCTACAACCAGGCCCAGCTGTCCGCACAGCGGATCCCGCAGATCGCCGCGGTGCTGGGTTCGTGCACCGCCGGCGGGGCCTACGTCCCCGCGATGTCGGACGAGGCGGTGATCGTCCGCAACCAGGGGACGATCTTTCTCGGCGGCCCGCCGCTGGTGAAGGCCGCGACGGGCGAGGTGGTCACCGCGGAGGAGCTCGGCGGCGGGGACCTGCACGCGAAGGTGTCCGGTGTCGTCGACCACCTCGCCGACGACGACGCGGGCGCGTTGCGCATCGTGCGGACGATCGTGCAGACGTTCGGGCCGCGGGTCTCCCCGCCGTGGCAGCGCATCCCGACCGAGGAGCCGGCGGTCGATCCGGCGGAGCTCTACGGCGTCGTACCGACCGACACGCGGACCCCGTACGACGTGCGCGAGGTGATCGCGCGGATCGTCGACGGCTCGCGGTTCGCCGAGTTCAAGCCCGACTACGGCACCACGCTGGTGACCGGGTTCGCGCACGTTCACGGTCACCCGGTCGGCGTCGTGGCGAACAACGGCGTGCTCTTCTCCGACTCCGCCGTCAAGGGCGCCCACTTCATCGAGCTGTGCGACCAGCGCGGGATCCCGCTGGTGTTCCTGCAGAACATCACCGGCTTCATGGTCGGGCGCGAGTATGAGGCGGGTGGGATCGCGAAGCACGGCGCGAAGATGGTGACGGCCGTGGCGACGACGCGGGTACCGAAGCTGACCGTCGTGATCGGCGGATCGTTCGGCGCCGGGAACTACTCGATGTGCGGCCGGGCCTACTCGCCGCGGTTCCTGTTCATGTGGCCCAACGCCCGGATCTCCGTGATGGGCGGCGAGCAGGCGGCCACCGTGCTGGGGACCGTCGGCGACGGCACCGACCCGGACGCGATCCGGGCGCAGTACGAAACCCAGGGCCACCCCTACTACTCCACCGCCCGGATCTGGGACGACGGCGTGATCGACCCGGCCGACACGCGCACCGTCCTCGGGCTGTCCCTGTCCATCGCCGCCAACGCGCCGCTGGCCGACCCGGCCTTCGGCGTCTTCCGGATGTGAGTGCGATGCGTATGTTCGGCACAGTGCTGGTCGCCAACCGCGGCGAGATCGCCGTGCGGGTGCTGCGCACGCTGCGGCGCCTGGGGATCCGCTCGGTCGCGGTCCACTCCGACGCGGACACGCACGCTGCGCACGTCGCCGCCGCGGATCTGGCGGTGCGCATCGGACCGGCCGCGGCGGCCGAGTCCTACCTGTCGATCGAGAGGATCGTCGCGGCCGCGGTGGCGACCGGCGCCGAGGCCATCCACCCCGGCTACGGCTTCCTGTCCGAGAACACCGCGTTCGCCGCCGCGTGCGACGCCGCCGGGATCGTGTTCATCGGCCCCCCGGCGGCGGCGATCGCGGCGATGGGCGACAAGATCCGGGCCAAGCAGACCGTCGCCAAAGCCGGGGTACCCGTCGTCCCCGGATCCGACGGCGCCGCCCTGTCCGACGACGAGCTCGCCTCCGTCGCCGCCGAGACCGGCTTCCCCGTGCTGCTCAAACCGTCGGCGGGCGGCGGCGGCAAGGGCATGCGCGAGGTGCACCGCGCCGAGGACCTGCCGGCCGCGATCGCCAGTGCCCGGCGCGAGGCGCGGGGATCCTTCGGCGACGACACGCTGCTCGTGGAGCGGCTGGTCACCAACCCGCGCCACATCGAGATCCAGGTGATGGCCGACGGCCACGGCAACGTCGTCCATCTCGGCGAGCGCGAATGCTCGCTGCAGCGACGTCACCAGAAGATCGTCGAGGAGGCGCCGTCACCGCTGCTGACCGGCCGCCAGCGGGCGGCGATGGGCGCCGCCGCGTGCGACGCCGCCCGCGCTGTGGGCTACGTCGGCGCCGGCACGGTGGAGTTCATCGTCGCCGGTGACCGGCCGGACGACTGGTTCTTCATGGAGATGAACACCCGCCTGCAGGTCGAGCATCCGGTCACCGAGGAGGTGTACGGCGTCGACCTGGTCGAGCTGCAGCTGCGGGTGGCCGCCGGGCAGCCGGAGCCCTGGCCCGCCGAGTTCCGCCCGCAGGGACACGCGGTCGAGGTCCGCGTCTATGCCGAAGACCCCGCCGCCGGCTTCCTGCCCACCGGCGGACGCATCCTCGCCCTCCGCGAACCGCACGGCCTCCCGGGCATCCGCGTCGATTCCGGCATCCGCGAAGGCGACGAGGTCGGCTCGGCCTACGACCCGATGCTGGCGAAGATCATCGCGCACGGCGCCGACCGGACCGAGGCGCTGCGCCGGCTCGACGCGGCGCTCGGCCGGACCGTCGTCCTCGGGCTCGGCACGAACGTCGGGTTCCTGCGGGCGCTGCTCGCCGACCCCGACGTCCGCGCGGGGAACCTCGACACCGGACTGGTCGGTCGCCGCCTGGAGTCGCTGGTGCGGCGGGGCGTCCCGCCGGACGTGCTGGGTGCCGCCACCGGCCTCGGGCTGTGGCGCCTCGAGCCGCAGGGCGGCGACCCGGACCCGGTGGTCGATCCCTTCGACATTCCCGGCGGCTGGCGGATCGGCGAACCCGCCTGGACGACGTGGCGGCTGACGGTGGCCGGAGCCGCCACCTACGAGGTGCGCCACCGCGGCCGGGCCGCCGACGCCGAGATCACGATCGACGGCAGCGAGGTCATCCGGATCGCGACCACCCCGGCCGGCCGGCACCGCCAGGACGGGGTCACCCGGTCGTACGAGATCGCGCACGACCCGGACGGGACGCTCTGGCTCGGGCGGGACGGGCTGGCCTGGGCGATCCGGCAGCACGAGGCCCTCGCGGACCCGGACCAGGCCGTCGCCGGAACCGGCGGGCCCGTGGTCTCCCCCATGCCCGGCACGGTGACCGTCCTGGCGGTCGCCGAGGGCGAATCGGTCACCGCCGGGCAGACGCTCGCCGTCGTCGAGGCGATGAAGATGGAGCACGTGCTCACCGCGCCGATCGACGGCACGGTCACCGAACTGCGGGCCCGGGCCGGCGCGAGCGTCGCCAAGGACGCCGTCCTCATGACCATCGAAGGAGCCGGGACGTAGCCGCCGCGGGGACGCGTCAGCCGCGCCACACCTGCCGGAAGACGCGCAGCAGGTTGCCGCCGAGGATGCCGCGCAGCCGCGCCTCGTCGAGGCCGAGCCGGTCCGCGAGCCGGTCGGCGACGCGCGGCCAGTCGCGGCATCCGTCGGCGCCCTCGACGGAGCGGGTGTCGTAGCCGTACCAGTCGCCCAGCGTCGCGGTGACCGAAGGGTAGTCCCCGCCGGAGCTCACCGCCGGCGACCACGTGTCCCGTGGCCGGCCCTCGCCGTGGTCGGAGCTGACCGAAACGTGCTCGGGGCCGACCAGGTCGAGGACGTGCGCGACATGCCGCACGTAGTCGTCGAGGGCCGGCCGCCCGCCCGCCGCCCGCCCCGGCCCGACGAGCGCGGACCACAGGCACAGGCCCACGACGCCGCCGGCGGCGGCCACCCGGACGATCAGCTCGTCGGAGATGTTGCGCGGGCTCGCGTAGAGGGCGGCGGGGTTGGCGTGCGAGACGATCACCGGGTCGCGGGAGGCCTCCAGCGTCTCCAGCGCCGTGCGGGGCCCGGCGTGCGACAGGTCGATGACCACGCCGAGCCGGTTCAGCTCGGCCACGGCCTCACGGCCGAGGCCGCTCAGGCCCGCGTCGGCCGGCTCGACGCAGCCGTCGCCGAACGCGGTGTGCAGGTTGTACGTGAGCTGCAGCACCCGCACGCCGACCGCGTGCAGGACCGTGAGGTGGTGCGGGCTCCCGGCGGCCAGCTGGGCGTTCTGCGGGCCGAGGATCAGCCCGACGCGGCCGGACGCCTTGGCCGCGTCGATGTCGCCGGCCGAGCGGACCAGCACGACCTCGTCCGGGTGGGCCGCGACGGCGTCCAGCGCCCGGCCGATGTGGGCCAGCCCGGTCGAGAGGGTGGAGTCCGGCGGGCAGACCGTCCAGACGAAGGCGGTGACGCCGGACTCCCTCATGCGGCGCAGGTGGTCGGGGGCGAACATGTCCTCGGGGCACACCGAGCCGTCGATGACCACCGCCCCCCGGTACACACTCACTTGACCAGGAACTCCAGCCATCGCTTGTCGACCTCGGCCTGGTTCTTGACCCACCATTCGACGTTGCGCACGACGCCGAGCTTGGCCCGCTCCGGGGTCGCGGGCAGCTTGTCCAGCACCGCCTGCGGGATGAGCGGGTAGCTCTTGTCGCACAGCGGGGAGTACCCGGTGTACTCGGCGAGCTTGGCCAGCACCGCCGGCTGCAGCGAGTAGTCGACGAGCTTGTAGGCGTTGTCGAGGTTCGGCGCGCCCTTGGTGATGCCGAGGCCGTCGGTGCTCTGCAGGTTCTGGTTCCACTCGATTTCCATCGGGCTGCCGCCGTCCTTGAGCACCTGGATGCGGCCGTTCCAGCCCATGCCGAGCACGGCCGTGCCGGCGCGGTACAGCTGCACCTGCTCGTCGCCGCTGCCGTAGAACTTGGCCACGTTGGGCTTGATCTCGGCCATCTTGCGGAAGGCGCGGTCGAGGTCCAGCGGGTAGAGCTGATCGATCGGCACGCCGTCGGCCAGCAGCGGCGCCTCCAGCTCGATCAGCCCGGACGAGGAGTCGGAGAAGGTCCGCTTACCCGGGAACGCGCCGACGTTCCACACGTCGGCCCAGGTCTTCGGGGTCTTGTCCGCGAAGCTCTTGGTGTTGTAGGCGATGACGCTGGCCCACGCGATGGTGCCGATGTAGTAGTCCTCGACCAGCCGGATGTCCTTCGGGTCGGTGCGCTGGAAGCGCGAGTAGTCCAGCTTCTGCACGGCCTCGCCGACCCGGAGCAGCTCCAGCTGGCGCACGCCGAGCTGCAGCACGTCGATCTGCACGTTGCCGGCCTTCGCCGCGGCGGTGATCTTCTCGACCGGGTCGGAGGCCGTCACGATCTTGATGCCGGTGTCCTTCTCGAAGGGCTCGAAGCAGGCCTTGCGCCAGCCCTCCTCGTAGGAGCCGCCGGCGGTGCGGACGACGACCTGGCCGGAGCCGGACTTCGAGCTGCCGCCGGCGCCGCACGCGGTGAGCAGCCGGCCGGCGCCGACGCCGGCGCCGATGCCGACCGCGGCGCGCAGCAGTTGCCGACGGCTGGCGGTCCCGCCCAGCTGTCTGCGCCAGTCGGTGGGGTGCGCGGTCATGATTCCTCCATGGCTTGGGTACTGCGGGCCGACTCCAGTAGTGCTTCACGCTCGGCGGCGGGCAGCAGGCCCACGGCCCGGCCGACGATGTCGACGCCGACGGCCTCGGACCACGCCGTCACCAGCCGGCGGTACATGGGCCCGGGCCGCCCGGTGCCGATGGCCAGCCCGTTGAGCGTCGAGACCGGCACGATGCAGTCCTTGGTGTTGGTGGTGAACGCCTCGTCGGCGCTGTAAACATCGAAGGTGGTGTAGTCGCCCTCGCGGATCTCGATGCCCAGCCGCGCGGCGAGCTCCAGGGTGAAGCCCATCGCGCTGCTGTCCAGCGTGTTGCGGCGGTTCGGCACGTGGATGACGCCGTCGGTGGCGAACAGGAAGCCGGAGCCGGGCGCGCACGTGGTGACGTTGCCGTGCTGGTCGAGGACGAGCGCCTGGGCCTCGGGGTCCAGCGCCATCACCTCCAGCCAGGCGAGCATGAGGCTCATCTTGTTGGCGATCTTGACCCGCGGGGTCAGCGCCGCGGCCGGGACGCGCTGCACGCCGGGCGTGATGAGCCGCTTGCCGAGCAGGTACGTGCGGGCCAGCGTGCTCATGTCCAGCAGCTGGGTGTAGATGATCACCGTCGGCGGGCCGGACAGCAGGTTCTTGGTGTTGCCGCGGGTGATGATCTGGCACGACACCAGATCGAGGTCGGGGCCAGCCACCCGGGCGTTGTGCTCGACCAGCTTCGCGGTCGCGGTGCCCAGCTCCTCGGGCGTCAGTCGCGGGTCGATCCGGGTGTAGTGCAGGGCCTTGAACAGCCGCCGCATGTGCCCGTCGAGGCCGTGCAGGCGGCCGTTGAAGGTCCGCTGCACCTCGTAGACGTGGTCGCCCGAGCGGAACGCGCGGTCGAACACCGAAACCTTGGCCTCGTCCTCGGGCACGAACTCCCCGTTGACGTAGGCGTGCAGAACCTCACCGTCCATCGCGGCTTCCTTCCCTGTCACGCGCAGACATCGACGATGCTCAACGCGTAGATCTTCGCGGCGGCGAGCAGCTCGTCGATCTCGACCCGTTCGTCGGGCATGGTGTTGTACTTGCCGCCGGGCCCGCACACCACGCCGACGGTCTGCGGCGCGTGCCGCGTGATGTGGCCCGCGTCCGTGCCGTAGATCCGGTAGGGCGCGACGTCGCCGGCCCGCGGCGGGACGCCGGTCACCTCCTCGTGGGTGCGGATGAGCCGCTGCACGAACGGCTCGTCGAGGGAGACCTCGAACGGCGCCATGAACTCCTTCACCGGGTTCACCCCGACCTCGAACTCGATGTCGGGGTCGTCGGCCTTGAGCTCCTCCAGGGCGGCGATGACGTCGGCGACCGCGCTCTGCTCGGTCTGCGTGGGCGCGATCCGCCCGGCGACCTTGATGGTGCAGAAGTCGGGCACCATCGACGGCTGCCAGTCCACGTACTCGCGGGTCATGCCGCCGCGGATGGCGCCGACGCAGAACTGGTTGAGGCTCGCGTACTTGGGATCCTCGGCGCCGGAGAACGTCATCGTCCGGAGCCGCTCGATCACCTTGTACATCTTGTCGATCGCGCTGACGCTCTCCTCGATGCGCGTCATGTGCCGCATCCGGCCGATGACGTTGATCCACAGCTCGATGGGGCCGGCGTGCAGGGTCAGGATCGACAGCTCCGTCGGCTCGCCGACGATGAAGTGGTCGGTGCGCGTGCCGGCGCGCATCATGTGCGCCGACCCCTGCCCGCCCAGGATCTCGCCGCAGACGAGTGCCACGCACAGGTCGCCGCGCAGCGCCGCGCCGGCCTGCACGACCGCGGTGGCGGCCTCGATCATCGCCGCGTCGGCGGCCTTCATGTTGGACACGCCGATGCCGTAGACGCAGCCGTCGGCCACCTCGCCGCCGAACGGGTCCTTGGTCCAGCCCTCGCCCGCCGGGTTGGTGTCGATGTGGCCGTTGAGCATGAGGCTGGACCCGCCGCCGGTGCCGCGCAGCCAGCCCAGCGTGTTGTACCGCCCGGGCGAGAGCTCCTGGTGCTCCACGTCCAGGCCGCGCTCCCGCAGCAGCTCGCCGAGCTTGCGCGCCAGCTCGCCCTCGCCGGGCGTGAGGGGGAGGCTGGGCTGGCGGACCATCTCCTGCAGCGTCCGCACGAGGCGGTCGGCGTCCACGGCGGCCAGCACGCGTTCGCGCAGCACGGCGGCGTCGTCGGTCACGGGCTTCTCCAAGTTGCTCAGTCCTGCTTCGGTGCGTTGTGCTGGTTCGGACGCTAACGATCGGCGGTGCCGGCGGTGGCGCTCGTGTGTGCAGATGCGACACAGCCGTCAGGGCGAGAGCTGCACCGGAAGGTCCGCCCGGTTGCCCCACTCGGACCAGGAGCCCAGGTACACCCTGACCCGGTCGAAGCCCGCGTGCCGCAAGGCGATGAGCGTGTGGG
Source organism: Dactylosporangium sp. CA-092794 (assembly GCF_050948465.1). Classification (NCBI taxonomy): domain Bacteria; kingdom Bacillati; phylum Actinomycetota; class Actinomycetes; order Micromonosporales; family Micromonosporaceae; genus Dactylosporangium; species Dactylosporangium sp. CA-092794. The sequence continues at coordinate 8,698,642 of NZ_CP192044.1, forward strand.
CGGCCCGCCACCCGCCGTGGCAGTAGGTGATGATCTCGTCCCCCGCGGCGAGCCCGCGGGCCTCGAAGAACGCCCGGAGCACGTCTCGCGGCTCCAGCTGGTGCGTGCTCAGCGCCTCGTACCACGGGATGTGCAGCGAGCCGGGTATCCAGCCGGCCCGGGCGCTGCGCCGCAGCACGCCGATGCGCTCCTTGGCCGAGCGCACGTCGACGACGCGCACCCCCGGCTCGTGCAGCCGCCCGGCGACCTCCTCGGCGGTCGCCAGCCGGCCCGGGTCGACGGCCGCGCCGAACCCGGCCGACCCCTCGGCGACCGGGCCCGGCGCGGCGGCGGTGACCGGCAGCGACTCGCGGGCCCAGCCGATCAGCCCGCCGTCGAGCAGCGCCGCGTCGGCGACGCCGGCGTAGCGCAGGCACCAGACCGCGAACGCCGCGTAGTAGCCGGCGGTGGACTCGTAGCAGACCACCGGCCGGCCCGGCCCGGCGCCGATGTCGCGCAGGTGCCCGCGCAGGTCGCCGGCGAAGCGGTCCAGGCCCTCGGGGGTGGTCGCGTAGTACGGCCACGACCCGACGCCCAGGTGAACGGCGCCGGGGATGTGGCCGGCGTCGTACTCCGCCCGGGACCGGCAGTCCACGACGCGCACCGGCCCGTCCGCCATCCGCCGGGCGAGGTCCCGGGCCCCGAGCAGCTGCGTCATCCGGACTCCTGCGCATCGGCCGCGGCGAACGCCTCGGCGAGGGCGGCGGGCGGGATGCCCTCGTCGATGCGGAAGTTCAGCTCGCCGATGCGGGCCGCGACGCCCGCGAGGACGGCCTCGGCGGAGGCTCCGCCGAGCAGCGCGTCGCGGGCGGTGTCCAGCGCCGCCGCGGCGTCGCTCAGGCCGTACATCCCCCGGAACCGGCGCCCGTAGAACTCCAGCAGCTCGGCGGCCAGCACCGCGACGGCCGGCGCGCCGGCCCGGCTGTGCCGCAGCACCCACAGCGCGTTGACCAGCGCCCGGGTGTCCGACTCGGCGTAGGCGTGGACGAAGTACGTCAGCCCGAACGGCCCGGGCCGCTCCCGCAGGGCGGCGAGGTCGGCGTCGTGCTCAGCCGCGCTCATCGGTCAGCCCCGAAAAGTGGATGGTGCCGCCCTGGCGCAGCCACGCGGCGCGGCCCTCGGCGATGATGCCCTCGAGGTTGTCCACCACCCGGGCCACCGGCGTCACCTGGCCCGCGCCGGGCATGTCCGCGTAGAAGACGCACAGCGTCTGGCGCAGCGGGTAGTACCCGATGTTCCCGCTCTGCTGTGCCACGACCGGCGACTCCAGCTCCTCGTGGAACGGCACGAAGCAGAAGAACTCCTCGCCGGCCACCTTCGCGTGGTTGACCCGGCTGGTCAGCGGCAGCGCGTCGGCCAGCCGCCCGCACGTGCGCGGCGACACGTCGTCGAGCAGTTCGGCCACCGCGGTCTGCGACCCGATGCGGATCGTGAAGCGTCGTGTCATCGGCTCTCCCTGGTGTCGACGATGTTGCGGAACGGATCGACCCGGGCCGTTCGGCCCGGAAACAGCACGTAGGTGGAGCCGGGCTCCTGGATGACGGCCGGGCCGGCGACGGCGTTGCCGGGCCGCAGGCGGGTGCGGTCGTACACCGGGCACGGCACGAACGCGTCGCCGAAGTGCACCGGGCGCCGGCCGAGCAGCGCACGGGCGGGGTCCGGGCCGTCGAGCGGCTCGGCGTCGATCGCGGGCCGCTCGCGCGGGGCCGTGACCGTGACCCGCAGGTTGACGACCTCGGTCGGCCCGGAGGTGGCGAACCCGTAGGTGTCGCGGTGCCGGGCGTGGAAGCGCTCCTCGGCGCCGGCGAGGCCCTCGGGCGTGACGGGGCCGTCGGGCAGCGGTACCGCCAGCTCGTAGCTCTGCCCCTCGTAGCGCAGGTCCGCCGTGCGCCGCACCGCGACCCCGGGCTCGCCCAGCGTGGCGCCCAGCTCGCGGGCCGCGCCGGCGGCCAGCTCGTCCAGCACGGCGTCCAGCTCGCCGGCCCGCACCGCGGCGGTCGCCCGCAGCCAGGTGCGCACCTGCTGCGCCCGCGGCTGCGCCCACAGGAAGCCGATGGCGGAGAAGACGCCCGGCGACGGCGGCAGCACGATCTCGGCGATGGCGAGCTCCTCGGCGATCTGCCCCACGTGGGCGGGGGCGGCACCGCCGGAGGCGACGAGGGTGAACTCCCGCGCGTCGTGGCCGCGCTCGACGGTGACCAGCCGGACGCCGCGGACCATCGTGGCGTTGGCGACCGCGACGATGCCCTCCGCGGCCCGCTCGGGGGTGAGCCCCAGCCGGTCGGCGAGCGCCGCCACCGCCGCGCGGGCCAGGCCGGCGTCGAGGCGCATGTCGCTGCCGAGGAACCCGGTGGGGTCGATCCGGCCGAGGACCACGTTCGCGTCGGTGACGGTCGGCTCGGTACCGCCGCGGTCGTAGCAGGCCGGGCCCGGCACCGAGCCGGCGCTGTGCGGGCCGACCCGCAGGCTGCCGCCGCTGTCGATCCAGGCGATGCTGCCGCCACCGGCGCCGACCTCGACCAGGTCGACCACCGGGGTGCGCACCGGGTAGCCGCTGCCGGCCACCAGGCGGTCGCCGGCCAGCTGCTGGCAGACCTCGTAGTCGCCGGTCAGGCTGGGCTCGCCGTGCAGGACCAGGCTCGCCTTCGTGGTGGTGCCGCCCATGTCGAGCGCGATCACCCGGTCCCGCCCGGCCCGGGCGCCGACCGTGGCGGCGCCGATCACCCCGCCCGCCGGGCCCGACTCGATCGTGCGGACCGGCTGGCGGCGGGCCAGCCCGGGCGACATGAGCCCGCCGTCGGCCTGCATGATCGACAGGCCGGCGCAGCCCAGGTCGCGCAGCGCCGTCTCCAGGTTGCGCACGTATCCCGCGGTGAGCGGGCCGATGTAGGCGTTGATGACCGTGGTACTCATCCGCTCGTACTCCCGGAACTCCTGCAGCAGCTCCGCGGATGTGCAGACGAAGGTCCCGGGGAGGGCGTCGCGCAGGGCCCGGGCCAGCTCGCGCTCGTGGCGCGGCTCGGCGTAGGAGTGCAGCAGGCAGATCGCCACCGCCTCGACCCCTTCGGCGCGCAGGTCGCGCGCCAGCCCGGCGATCGCCTGCGGGTCCAGCGGGGTGCGGACCGACCCGTCGTACATGACGCGCTCGCGCACCTCGAACCGGTGCCGGCGGGGCACGAGCGGCGGGAGCCGGTCGAGGGTGAGGTCGTAGAGCGCGGGCCGGGTCTGGCGCCCGATGTGCAGCACGTCGCGGAAGCCCTCCGTGGTCACCAGGGCGACCCGGGCGCCGCGGCGCTGGATGATCGCGTTGATGCCGACGGTACTGCCGTGGATGACGCCGGTGACGTCGCGCGGGCGGACGCCCTCGGCGTCGAGGATGCGGCGCACGCCGTCGAGCACGCCCGCCGACGGGTCGGGATACGTGGTCGGCACCTTGAGTACCGCGAGGCGGCCGTGGCCGAACAGCACGACGTCGGTGAACGTCCCGCCGACGTCGACACCGCAGGTGACCTGTGGATCGTCGTTCATCGCGCCGAACGTAACCGGGCCGGCGCCCGCGCGGGGCCCGGCAGTGTTCAGTGTGCCTACAACCCGGCGGGCGGGGCGAACGCGTCCGGCGCCGGGGCCGGTCCGCGCACCGGCTCCACCTCGACCAGCGTGGAGTGCGCGGACGGGCCCTGGCCCAGCCGGGAGGTGCCCCGGTCGGGCGTGAGGACGTTGGGGTTGCCGTGCAGCTCCAGGCTGTCGGCGGCGGGGTCGGCCGGGGTGAACCAGGCGCCGGTGGACAGCTGTACCACACCCTCCATGACCGCGTCGTCGAGCACGGCGCCGGCCAGGCACGCGCCGCGGTCGTTGAAGATCCGCACGGTATCGCCGGGCGCGATGCCGCGCGCCCGCGCGTCCCGCGGGTGCATCCGGCAGGGCTCCCGCCCGTCGATCTTGCTGGCCGCGCTCACGCCCGCCATGTCCAGCTGTGAGTGCAGGCGGGTGGCCGGCTGGTTGGACAGCAGGTGCAGCGGGTACCGCGCGGCCAGCGGCGCGCCGAGCCACTCGCGCGGCGGGATCCAGGCCGCGTGCCCGGGGGTCTCGGCGTACCCGTAGCCGGCGACGACCTCGGAGTACAGCTCGATCCGCCCGGACGGGGTGTGCAGCGGATGCCGCCGCGGGTCGGCGCGGAAGTCGCCGAGCAGCACGGTGCGCGCGCCGGGCCACACCCGGATCCGCCCCGCCGCCCAGAACTCGTCGAACTCCGGCAGCGTGGCGCCGTGCCGCGCCGCGCCGGCCCGGAAGTCGTCGTAGATGCGCCGCAGCCAGCCCATCTCGTCGAGCCCCTCGGTGAAGGCGGCGCCCACGCCGAGGCGGGCGGCGACACCGGCGAAGATGTCGTGGTCGTGGCGGGCGTCGTGCAGCGGCCCGATCGCCCGGCGCATCGCCACCAGGTGGGCGTCGCGCGACGAGGCGGCGATGTCGTTGCGTTCGAGCGTGCTCGTGGCCGGCAGCACGATGTCGGCCCGCCGGGCGGTCGCGGTCCACCAGATCTCGTTGACGACGACCGTCTCCGGGCGCCGCCACGCCGCCGCGAGCCGGTTGAGGTCCTGGTGGTGATGGAAGGGGTTGCCGCCGGCCCAGTAGACGAGCCGGGTGTCGGGGTAGGTGCGGGTCTGCCCGGCGAACTCGTAGGACTGCCCGGGATGCAGCAGCATGTCGGCGATGCGGGCCACCGGGATCGCGCTGCCGGCCGGGTTCACCCCGCGCGGCAGCTCGGGCGCGGGGAACGGGTAGCGGGTGCTGCCGATGCCGTCCTCGCAGCCGTACGCGAAGCCGAAGCCGCCGCCGGGCAGGCCGATCTGGCCCAGCATCGCGGCGAGGGTGATGAGCATCCAGTACGGCTGCTCGCCGTTGTCGGCCCGCTGCAGCGACCAGGTGGCGCTCAGCATGGTCCGGTGCCGGGCCATCGCCGCGGCCAGCCGGCGGACGACCGCCTCCGGCACGCCGGTGACGCGCCCGGCCCAGCCCGGGGTCTTGGGCACGCCGTCGGCGTCCCCGGTCAGGTAGGCGCGCACCCGGGGCCAGCCGGTGCAGTACCGGCGCAGGAACTCCTCGTCGTGCCACCGCCGTTCCAAAAGCGTGAAGGCGATGCCGAGCAGCAGCGCGGTGTCGGTGCCCGGCCGGATCGGGATCCACTCGGCGTCGAGGTGGGCGGGCGCGTCGTCGCGGATCGGGCTCACGCACACGAACCGGCAGCCGGCCCGCCGCACGGCCCGCAGGTTGGCCGCGTAGCCGTGCCGGAGCGTGCCGCCGCCCTCGACCTGGGTGTTCTTCGCCGGCAGCCCGCCGAGGGCGACCCACAGCCGGGTGTGTCCGGCCAGCACGTCCCAGGACGTCACGTGGCCGCCGCCCGGGCGGGCGGTGCCGAGCACGTGCGGCAGGACCGCGTCGGCCGCGGCGAAGCTGTAGTTGCTGATCTGCGCGGTGCACCCGCCGAGCAGGTTCAGCAGCCGGGCCAGCTGGGTCTTGGCGTGGTGGAAGCGGCCGGCGCTGGACCAGCCGTACGAGCCGCCGAAGATCGCCGGGTTGCCGTGCTCGCGCCGGACCCGGTCCAGCTCCCCGGCGACCAGGTCCAGCGCCCGGTCCCAGGAGACCGGGACGAACTCGTCGGCGCCGCGCCGCGCCGACGTGGCGCCCGGGCCGTGCTCCAGCCAGCCGCGGCGCACGACCGGCGTGCGGATGCGCGCGGCGGAGTTGACCGCCTCGGCGATGCCGCCGACGATCGGCGTCGGGTCCGGGTCGTCGGCGCGCGGGCGGGTCGCCACGAGCCGCCCGTCGCGCACGACCGCCTCGAACGCGCCCCAGTGCGAGCCGTGCGGGACCGCGTCAGCGCCGGTCACGGCGCGAGGCCCAGCCGGCGCAGGACCGCGACCGCGACCCGGTCGGCGCCGCGCAGCGACGGGTCCTCGCGGTGGGCGACGGGCAGCGCCGCGGTCAGCCAGTGCACGCCCTCCAGCGGCACACCGAGGGCGAACACCCGCTCGTCGGCGGCACCGCCCGCGCCGAGGAGGCACAGGTCGTCGCGGGTGACATCGAGCGCGGCGGTCGGCACCGCCGGACCGTGCGCGGCGGGCAGCCGCAGCGGCCGGGCCCGCCCGGCGCGCACCAGGGCGGCCGTCAGCGGGTCGCCCGGCCGGCGGGCGTCGGGAGCGAACAGCCGTGCCTCGACGACGGCGTCGAAGTGGAGGGTGGTGCCGAGGTTGGGGCACTCGACGCCGAATCCTGGCCCGTCGTCGAACAGGCGGACCCGGCCGCCGACGAAGCGCACCAGGCCGGCCCGGACGAGGGCGCCGAGCTGCTCGAAGCGCACCACCGGCGGCCCGGAGGAGAGGTGGGCGACAATGCCGTTGAACCAGCCCTCGACGTCGCGCACATACGAGCGGCCGTCGATACGACCGGCGGCGACCAGCGTGCGCACGGCCGGAGCCAGCGCCGAGAGCATCTCGCCGACGGCGCGCATCGGCCCGCGCGGCCGGGCGACGGACTCGGCCGCGTCGGCGGCGAGGAAGTCCGCCATCCACGCGGTGAGCGCGTCCGCACTGCCGAACTCGGCCGGCGCTGCGCCGGGAGCGAGCGGGTGGAGCACCCGGTCGATGTCCAGCGGGCCGCCACCGGCGTCCGCGTGGGCCGCGACCAGGTCCCGCTCGATCAGCGGCCACACCTCGGCCCGGAAGTCGAGCGGCCGGGAACGCGCCAGCAAGTTGCGGAGGGCATCCTCGGTGCAGTGCCGCGGCCGGGCGGGCAGCGGCTCCCGGGCGCGGCTGAGATGCGGCACGCCCCGGCGCGACCCCACGAACAGCAGCGGCTCCGCGCCGCCGGGCCGGTAGTGCAGCGTGCCGGCGGCATCGGCCTCGAACCGGCCACCGCGGCCCTCGGTGAGGGCGGCGACGAGGTCGAAGCAGTTCAGGCCGGCACCCAGCACGGCCACCCGGCGGCCGGGGCCGAGCGGATCCAGGTCGAGCTCGCCGATCATGTGCGGCGGGGCGAAGAACGCGCCGGTGGGCCCGGCCCGGCGGTGGGTGGTGGCGGCCTCGTGGTGGCCGGTGGCGAGCACCACCGCGTCGGCGTCGAGCGCGTCGGTGGCTCCGGCCGCGGTGACCAGGCTGAGCCGCCGCTTCGTCCCGTGCGGCGCGTCCACCAGGTCGACGACCCGGGCCCGGTGGGACACGACCTCGACGCCCGGGGCGGGCAGCGCCGCGAGGTGCGTGCGGGCCCAGGCCAGGTGCCGGCCGAACGCGGCGCGGGTGGCGAAGCCGGCCGGCCCGGGCGGGTCCTCGCCGGCTCGGCCGGCCAGCCAGGTCAGGAAGTCCATGCCCCCGGCCACGGCCGGCAGGTCGGGCATGGCGGCGTCGCTGAACAGCGTCACGTCCCGGGTCCGGCTGTTCATCAGCAGGTACTCGGGCAGGTCGGCCGGCCACACCCGGCCGTTGTCGAACGGGTCGATGAGGTGGATGCGCACCGGCCGGCGCGGGCTCTCGCCGGCCCCGCCGGCGGTGAGCCGGGCCAGGAGCCGGCCGAGCACGATCACGCCGCGCGGCCCGCCGCCCACGATCGCGACGACGGCCGGGCTCACGGGCATGGCGCCGATCGTAGGCGCGCCACCCGCCCGGCCGGGCCGTCCGCTGGTCGATGTGCACACCGTCAGCCGACCAGCGTCGGCAGGCGCCGGTCCTCGCGGGAGCTCAGGTACTGCGCCCACGCCTGCGCCAGGCGGCGGGCGCCCTCGGCGAGGGCCTGCGGGTCCTGCACGAACGACAGCCGCAGCTGCTGCTCCATCCGGGTGGTCGGGGACAGCATCGGGCCGGGCGCGACGCGTACCCCGTGCCGGCGCGCCACCGCCGCGAAGTCGACGGCGTCGCCCTGCGGCAGGGTGACCCACAGCGACAGCCCGCCGGCCGGCGGGTCCCAGCTCCAGCTCGGCAGGTGGGCGCGCAGCTCGTCCTCCAGCACCGCCAGGCGGGCCCGGCTGGCCTCGATGCGCGCCGCGCGGACGGCGTCGATGTCGCGCAGCAGCTCCACCGCGAGCAGCTGGTCGAGCACCGGCCCGCCCTGGTCGACGGTGAGCTTGATCCGGGAGAGCCGGCCGATGAGTTTCTCGTCGGCCCGGACCCACCCGACGCGCAGCCCGCCCCACAGCACCTTGCTCAGCGAGCCGATGCTCAGCACCGGCACCTTGGCCTCCAGCGCCGCGATCGGCGGCGGCGTGGGCCCGAAGGCGAGCTCGGCGAGGGTGTTGTCCTCGATGATCGCCGTCGAGTTGCGCTCGGCGAGGGCGACCAGCTCCCGGCGGCGCCGCTCGCTCATGATGACGCCGGTCGGGTTGTTCAGCGACGGGCTGACGTGGAACACCGGGATGCGTTCCCGCCCGACGGCCTCGGTGTACTCCGCGGTGCGCGCGCCCTCGCGGTCCAGCAGCGCCCCGATCACCCGCGCCCGGGCGGCACGGTACGCGTCGATGCTGCCCAGCCACGTCGGGTCCTCGACGACGACGAGGTCGCCGGGGCGGACGAACAGCTGCGCGCACAGGTACAGCGCCTGCTGCGCGCCGGTGGTCACGACGACCTGCTCCGGCGTGGTCGGCGTGCCGCACCGGCTGAGCCGCTCCGCGATCGCCGCGCGCAGCTCGGGCAGGCCGGCCGCGGAGTACCCGTGCCCCTGGCTCGCCCGCCGGAACCCGGCCTGCAGGCCGGCCAGGGCGCCGTCGGGGAAGACGCCGTCGCCCATCGGCGCCGAGTTGGAGAAGTCGATCTCGTCCGGCGGGTCGGCCTGCGGCGCGTCGCCGCCGCCGAGCATCGTGCGCGCGGCCAGCGAGCCGCCGCCGTAGTAGCCGACGTAGGTGCCCGCGCCCTGCCGGCGGGCCACGACCTCGCGCTGCCGCAGCAGCTCGTAGGCGGCGGCGACGGTGGTCCGGCTGATCGCCAGCACCTCGGCCAGCGGCCGCTCGGCCGGTAGCCGGGAGCCCAGTGGCAGCTGGCCGCTCTGCACCGCGCGCTGGATCGCGTCGGCCAGCAGCACGTAGAGCGGGCCGCTGGCCTCGTGCCAGGGGCCGAGCATGTATCGCAGCAGCTGGGTCGGGTTCGACGTCGGCTCGACCACACCCGCCTCCCGTCCGGCGCGCAGCGCACCCGAGGCGGGCGGCCACCCGGCCGTCCGCCATGCCAATCGGTGGGAAACCAATCCAATCGATCGACTCCCCCGCCGCAACCACGGTAATGGCCTGAGTGAGTGCAGGCCATTCCCGCGAGCCCACCGGACCGCGGCAAACCCGCCGTTTCGGTGTTTTTCCTGGCAGACAGCCTGAGGAAGTCGTGTTACCGTTCTGTTTACGCTCCTTTACGAGGCTGTTTGATCTCCGTTGATCAGACGCCAATCCAGCCAATTCCGATCTATTGGCTATTGGATCACCCCGGACACGGGCGCATATTTGCCCGATGGATCCAACCCGAACGGCAGCGATCGGGCCGCCCGGCCGGCCCGTCGAGTACCTCGTGCTCGTCTGCGACCTGGGCGAGCACCGCTCCCCCGCGGCCCACCAGGTGGTACGGCGTGCCCTCACGCCCCGCCCGGCGCGCTGCGAGGAGGTGCCCGAGGGGCTCATGGTGACCGCCCCGGTCACCGGCATGCACGAGCGCCGCGCGCTGGCCCAGACGGTCTGGCGGGCGCTGCGGCAGTACCTGCCCGGGGTCGCCGTCACCGTCGCGGGCGGCGCCGCGTGGCGGCTGCGCGGCACGGACTCCGCGGCGATCCTGCAGGCCCAGCAGACCCTCGTGGCCGGGCGGGCCATCCGCGGCCCGGGCCGGGTCATCCTCATCGACGACCTGGGCGCGCTCGCCTTCCTCGTCGGCCGGCCGGTCGCCCACCTGCAGTACTTCTACGGCGGGGTGCTGGGCCCGCTGGCCGAGATCGACGACGAGCGGACCGAGGCGCTGCTGGAGACCACCAGCCTGTACCTGCGGCTGGGCTGCAACCTCGCCGACACCGCGCGGCTGCTCAGCCTGCACCGCAACACCGTGCAGCAGCGCCTGGCGCGCATCGCCACGCTGACCGGGCTGGACCCGCACGACCCCGACGCCCGGCTGACCCTGCAGAACGCGATCCTGGCCCGCCGGCTCGTCGCGCTGCTCACCGGCCCCGGCCACCCGGGCCTGACGACCACGGCCGCGCCCGGCGCGGGCGTGGCGGCCCCGGCCGCCTGATCCTTCCCACGCCCGCACGGAGGTGCCGATGAAGCCCGACGCCGACGCTGTCGACCCGGTACGGCTCGAGGTGATGCGCAACGCGCTGGCATCGATCGCCGAGGAGATGGGCGCGACCCTGATCCGCTCGGCGTACTCGACCAACATCAAGGACCGGCGCGACTGCTCGTGCGCGATCTACCTGGACGGCGCCATGATCGCCCAGGGCGAGCACATCCCGTACCACCTGGGATTCATGCACTCGGCCGGCCGCGAGCTGTGGCGGCGCCTCGGCGCGGACACCCTGGCCGAGGGCGACGTGATCGTCACGAACGACCCGTGGATCACCGGCTCGCACCTGTGCGACATCCTGGTGTACTCGCCGGTGTTCCACGACGGCCGGGCGATCGCGTTCGTCGCGACCATGGCGCACCACGTCGACGTGGGCGGCATGGCCTCCGGCAGCTGCCCGCCGCTGGCGACCCAGATCTACCAGGAGGGCGTGCGCATCCCGCCGGTGCACGTCCAGCGCGGCGGCCGGTTCGTCGAGGACGTGGTCGAGCTGGTGGCCGCCAACCTGCGCACCCCGCGGGACTTCCGCGGCGACCTGCGCGCCCAGGTCGCCGCCAACACGGTCGGCGCCCGCCGCATCGGCGAGCTGGTGGGCCGGCACGGCGCGGAGGCGTTCGCCGCGCTGGCGGACGCGATCGCCGACTACTCGGAGCGGCGGATGCGGGCCGCGATCGCCGCGCTGCCCGACGGTGAGGCGACGTTCGAGGACTACATCGAGGGCGACGGCCTGACCGACGAGCTCATCCCGATCCGCTGCACGGTGCGGATCGACGGATCCGACGTCCACATCGACTTCACCGGATCGGCGCCGCCCGCCGCCGGCTCCGTGAACGCCCCGCCCGCGCTGCCGCACTCGTGCGCCTACTTCGTGGTCAAGGCGGTCGCCGACCCGCACGTGCCCAGCAACGACGGCGCCTACCGGCCGATCCACGTGCACCTGCCCGAGCACAGCATCGTCAACGCGCCGGCCGGCGCCGCCGTCTCCAACGCCAACCCGGTCACCGGGCTGCGGGTGGCCGACGCCCTCTTCGGCGCCTTCGCCCAGCTCGTGCCCGGCCGGGTGGGCGCGGCGTCCTCGGGCTCGCTCAGCGCGCTGCTCATCGGCGGCCGCGACCCCCGCCACGACCGCCCGTACGCCTACATCGAGACATACGGCGGCGGGCAGGGCGCCCACGCCGGCCAGGACGGGTTCGACGCGATCCAGACCAACATGTCCAACACGGCCAACGCGCCGGTCGAGGCCATCGAGCTGGCCTATCCGCTGCTCATCGAGCGGTACGGCCTGGTCGAGGACTCCGGCGGGGCCGGCCGGCACCGCGGCGGGCTCGGCATCCACCGGGAGGTGCGCGTCCTCGGCCACCGGGCGCAGGTGACCATCGCCGGCGACCGCGGCCGCATCGGGCCGTGGGGGCTCGACGGCGGGCGGCCCGGGATGCCGTCGTCGTGGACCCGGGTCACCGCCGGCGGCGAGCGCGTCGCGCTGGGCTCGAAGGTGATCCTCGACGCCGACCCGGGCGACCTGCTCATCCTGCGCACCGCCGGCGGCGGTGGCCACGGCGACCCGGCGCGGCGCGACCCGGGCGCCGCCGAGCACGACCGCCGCGAGGGCCTGGTGACGGCATGAACACCCCGCCCGAGATGACCGCGCCGCCCGAGATCGCCGGCGTCGCGCCCGCCCCGGCCCCGGCCGTCGCCGTGGAGCTGCGGCACCTGAGCCACCGCTACGGCGAGGTCCTCGCCGTGGACGACGTGAGCCTCGACATCATCGAGGGCGAGTTCCTCACCCTGCTCGGGCCCAGCGGATCGGGGAAGTCCACGCTGCTGATGATGATCGCCGGCTTCCTCGCGCCCACGTCCGGGCACATCCTCATGTCCGGCCGGGACATCGGCGCGATCCCGCCGTACCGCCGCGAAATGGGCATGGTGTTCCAGAACTATGCGCTGTTCCCGCACATGACGGTGGCGGCGAACATTGGCTACCCGCTGCGGCTGCGCAAGCTGCCCCGGGCCGAGATCCGCCGCCGGGTGGACGAGGCGCTGGACATGGTCGGCCTCGGCGGGCTGGGCGGCCGGACGCCGCGGCAGCTGTCCGGCGGGCAGCAGCAGCGCGTGGCGCTCGCCCGGGCGTTCGTGTTCGAGCCCAAGGTCCTGCTCATGGACGAGCCCCTCGGCGCGCTGGACAAGAAGCTGCGCCAGCAGATGCAGGTCGAGCTCAAGCGCATCCACCGGCAGCTGGGGGTCACCGTCGTCTACGTCACCCACGACCAGGAGGAGGCGCTGACGATGTCCGACCGCATCGTCGTCATGCGGACCGGGCGGCTGGAGCAGGTCGGACCGCCGGCCGAGGTCTACAACGCGCCCCGGTCGGCGTTCGCGGCTGACTTCCTCGGCGACTCCAACCTCGTCACCGGCCGGTGCGTGGAACGGGCCGGCGAGCTGGTGCGCATCGCGGTCGGCGACGACCGGTCGCTGTGGGCCGCCGGCGGCTGCGCCGTCGACGCGACGGTCACCGTGAGCATCCGGCCCGAGCAGCTGCACATCGCGCCCGCCGGCGGCGCCGCCGCGGACGCGCTCAACCGTTGGCCGGGCACCATCACCGACAAGGTGTACCTCGGCGACGCCGTCCGCTACCGGGTCGACACCGGCGGGACGTTCCTGCTCGCCAAGCGCCAGGAGGGCGGCGCGACCCGCCAGCTGGACGTCGGCGCCGGCGTCGAGCTGACCTGGCCGCCCGAGCGCGCCACCGTCCTGGAGGCACCGTGAGCACCGCCGGCACGATCGAGCGGTCCGCGGCGCCGGCCCGGCCGCGCCGGCGGCCGCGGCTGGCCCGGGCGGCGCTGCTGCTGCCGGCCGGCGTCCTGCTCGGCGTCTTCTTCGCCTACCCGCTGATCAGCATGGTCGTCACGAGCTTCATGGGGGACGGCGGCGGGCTCACGCTGGACAAGTACCGCGAGGTCCTCGAGGTGCCCACCTACCTGACGGTCTTCCGGATCACCTTCGAGATCGCCGCCCTGGTGACGGTCGCGACGGCGCTGGTCGCCTACCCGCTGACCTACGTGATCGTCACCGGCCCGAAGCTGCTCGGCAGCATCCTGCGCGGCCTGGTCATCATCCCGTTCTTCGTCAGCCTGCTCGTGCGGACCTACGCCTGGCTGGTGGTGCTCTCCCCGGACGGGATCGTCAACCAGACGCTGCACGCGCTCGGAGCCGGGCCGGTGCAGCTGCTGTACAACCGCACCGGCGTGATCATCGGCATGACGTACGCGTTGCTGCCGTACATGGTCTTCGCCCTCTACGGCAACATGCGCTCGGTCGACACGCGGCTGCTGCAGGCGGCGCAGAACCTCGGCGCCGGTCCGTGGCGGGCCTTCCGCACGGTCTTCCTGCCGCTGACGTTCCCGGGCATCGCGGCCGGGTCGATCCTGGTGTTCATCCTGGCGTGCGGGTTCTTCATCACCCCGAAGCTCATGGGCGGCCCGGGCGACGTCATGATCGGCTCGCTGATCACCACGCTCGTCTCCGAGCGGGGCCAGGTCGACGACGTCGCGGCGATCGGCACCGTGCTGCTGGCGATCACGGTCGTCGGCTTTCTCGCCGCCAGCCGCTTCGTCGGGCTGCGCGCCCTGCTGGAAAGCCGGGAGTGAGCGCCGTGGGCCGGGCACTGCTCTACGGCTTCGCCGTGCTGGTCGGCATCCTGCTGATCGTACCGCTGGTCATCGTCATCGCCGTCTCGTTCTCCTCCTCCGAGTTCCTCGCGTTCCCGCCGCCCGGGCTGTCCCTGCGCTGGTACGACGAGCTGCTCAGCCGGCCCCAGTGGTCGCAGACGCTGTGGACCAGCGTCGTCGTCGCGGCCCTGGCCACGGCGATCTCGGTCGTCGTCGGTGTGTGCGCGGCGGTCGCCCTGGTGCGCGGCCGGTTCCCGTTCAAGTCCGCGATCTACGTCGCGATCCTCACGCCGCTGATCGTTCCCGAGATCGTGACGTCGATCGCGATGTTCTTCCTGTTCTCCGACCTGCACCTGACCGACACCGTCGTCGCGGTCGCGATCGGCCAGTCCGTCGTGGCGCTGCCGCTGGTGGTGCTCATGGTCTCGGCGACGCTGCAGGGCTTCGACGAGACCCTGGAGCGGGCCGCGCAGGGCCTCGGCGCCACGCCGCTCGTGGCCTTCCGCACCACCACGCTGCCGATCATCGCACCGGCCGTGCTCTCGGCGGCCCTGTTCGCCTTCCTGACCTCCTTCGACAACCTGCTCATCGGGCTGTTCATGGGCGGCCCGTCCACCCGGACCCTGCCGGTGCAGATCTGGACCTCCGTCGTGATGTACGTGGAGCCGGTCATCGCCGCCATCGGCACCGTCCTCGTCGTCGGGCCGGTGGCCCTGTTCGCCCTGGCCGCCGGGTTGCGCCGGATGTCGGCCGCCCGCGGCCGGCAGAGCGGCCCCTGACCGCCCGGGCGGGCGATTTCGGCCGCCACGGCGGCGATGCGGCGGGTGACGCTGCCCGGTCGCTGCGGTGCGGGCGCCCGGCCCGCTCATACGGTGGCAGAAACCTGGGGAGGTCGCATGGGGTCTGCCACACGAATCCGGGCGGCGGCGATCGGCGCCGCGGCGGTCGCCGTCGCGACGGCGCTGGCGGCGCTGCCGGCATCCGCCAGCCCGGCGACCGGCACGGTCTACCACGCCGGCAGCGGCACGGCGGTGGACGGCAGCTATCTCGTCGTGCTCAGGGACGGCCGGGTCGACCACGGCCGGGCGACCGCCCTGACCGCCCGCTACGGCGGCGGCGTCACGCGGGTGTACGGCCACGCCGTGCCCGGGTACGCCGCCAACCTGACCGCGGCGCAGGCCGCCCGGCTGGCCGCCGATCCGGCGGTCGACCGGGTCGAGGCCGACCAGGTGGTGCGGGTCGCCGACACGCAGGCATACCCGCCGTCGTGGGGCCTGGACCGCATCGACCAGCGGCAGCTGCCGCTGAACGCGTCCTACGAATACGGCCCGAGCGCCGGCGTCACCGTGTACGTCATCGACACCGGCGTGCGGATCAACCACCCCGACTTCGGCGGTCGCGCCGCCTACGGCTACGACGCCGTGGACGGCGACTCCACCGCGCAGGACGGCAACGGGCACGGCACCTTCGTGGCCGGGGTCGCGGCCGGCGCGCGGTTCGGCGTGGCCAAGTCGGCGCGGATCGTCGCGGTGCGCGTGCTCGACGACAACGGCTCCGGCACCACGGCGGGCGTCATCGCCGGGATCGACTGGGTCACCGAGCACGCCGCGCCCGGCGAGTCGGTGGCCAACCTCAGCCTCAGCGGCGGTGTCAGCCCCACCCTGGACGCCGCGGTGCTGCGGTCCATCGACGCCGGCATCACCTACACCATCGCCGCGGGCAACGCCGGCGCCGACGCGGCGAACGCCTCCCCGGCCCGGGTCGGCGAGGCGCTGACCGTCGGCGCCACCGACCGCACCGACACCCGGCCGTCGTGGTCCAACTACGGCAGCGCGGTGGACCTCTTCGCCCCCGGCGTGGACATCACCTCCGACTGGCGGACCGCCGGGACCTACACCGCCAGCGGCACGTCCTTCTCCGCCCCGCACGTCGCCGGGGCGGCGGCGCTCTACCTCGACGCCCACCCCGGCGCCACGCCGGAGACCGTCGAGGCGGCGATCACCGCCGCCGCCACGGCCGGCGCCGTCGCCGACCCGGGCACCGGCTCGCCGAACCTCCTGCTCTACACCGGATCGTGATGTGTCACGCCTGCACGGCGGAGTTTGCCAGGGCGTCCGGGCGGACGTATGTCTCCGTGATCATGATGCACGTGGTAGCCGCACCCCGGGTTTGCCATGATCCCGGAGACTTTCGGTACACAGGGGTACATCAGGGCTCCGTGATCATGAAAAACCGTTGGTGTCGGTGGCGGGTACAGCATGATCGCGGAGACTTCCGGTCGCCCTGTCACGTGGCGGCCCCGGGCGAAGGTGGGGCACTGCGCGCTCTAGACTCGCCGCCGTGACCGGCGACGAAGACGTGGTGCGGCGTTTCCGAGTGGTTTATCAAGCGGTCGGTACTCCGACGTGCCTGGCCGTCGGCGGGGTGGCCGGGGGCGGTGCGGTCGCCGTCGCCGGGCGGGACGCGGCGGTCGAGGTGCTCGACCTCGCCTCCGGCGAGCCGGTCCAGGTGTTCGGCACCGGCATCGACTACCTCGAGTCGATCGCGGTGGCGGAGCTGGACGGCCGGCCGGTGGCCGTCTGCGCCGACCGGCGGTGCGTGCGCGTCTTCGACATCGCGACCGGAGCGCTGGTAGCGGAGCCGGTGCCGGCCGACGAGGAGTACCTGTGGGCGGTCGCCACGGCGGCGGTGGCCGGCCGGCCGGTCGTCGTGACCGCCGGCAGCGACGGGCTGCTCCGGCTGCGTGACCTCACCACCGGGGAGGCGGCCGGCGAGCCGGTCGCCGGCCTCGGCGCCAGCCGGCTGGCCGTCGCCGCGCTGGACGGGCGTGCGGTGGCCGTCGCCGGCGGCCGGGACGGCGTGCTGCGGGTGGTCGACCTGGCCGCCGGTACCGTGGCCGCGGTGTCGCCGGCCGCGGACGCGGGTGCGATTGTCGCCGTCGCGGTCGGCGCCGCCGGCGGGCGGCCGGTCGTGGTCAGCGCCGCCGACGGTGAGCGGGTGCTGCGGGTGCACGACCTGGCGACCGGCGCCGCGGTCGGTGAGCCGATCCCGCTGCCCCGCGGGCCGGTCGCCGCGCTCGCCGTCGCCGAGGTCGGCGGCCGGCCGGTCGCGGCCGGGGTAGCCGGGGCGGCGGTGTGGCTGTGGGACATCGCCACCGGCGAGGCGGTCGGTGAGCCGCTGGCGCACCCCGACCGGGTCGAGGCGCTCGCGCTCGCCCGGGTCGGCGATGGGGCGATGCTGGTCAGTGCCGCCCTCGACGACGCGGTACGGGTGTGGCAGCTGCCCGGCGGCGTCCCGGTGGGCACACCGAGCCGGGGCGGGTCCTCGCCGGTCACGGCGCTGACCGCCGGATCGGCCGGCGGACGGGTCGTGGCGGTCAGCGGCCACGACGACGGCGCGCTGCGGCGATGGGACCTGACCGCGCTGGCGCCGGTCGGCCCGCCACTGATCGGGCACGAGGGAGCGATCGACGGGCTCGCCCTCGTCGAGCTGGACGGACGGCCCGCGGTGGTCAGCGCCGCCGACACCACGGTGCGGGTGTGGGACCTGGCCACCGGCGACCCGCTCCGCGCGCCGATCGACGCCGGGCCGCGGACCCGGGTGATGGGCGCCGCCCGCTGGAAGGACCGCACGATCCTGGTGTGCCTCGGCGACGACGGCCGGGCGCGGGTCTGGGATCTGGACACCGGTGAGCTCGCGGCCGGGCCGATGGACGACTGGGCCGGCGCGCACGCGTTCGTCTACCACGGCGGCGTCGTCCACGCCGTGGTCGAGGACCACCCGTACGACAGCGACGCCGACGACTACGACTTCGACGAGATCGCGCTGCAGGTATGGGATTTCGCCGAAGGTACCCAGGTCGGCGCGCCCCTGATCGGCGGCGGGGTCGGCGGGAACGTCATGCGGCCGCCGGTCACCATCGCCGGCCTGGGCACGGGGCCGGTGCTGCTGTCCGGCGCCGGTGCCGACGGGCGGCTGCGGGTGTGGGACCTGACCACCGGCACCGCGGTCAGCCGGCCGCCGGCCCGGCACCGCGGGCAACTCACCGCGCTCGCCGTCCTGGCCCCGGGCGCGCACCCGCACGCCGTGACCGGCGGCCGCGACGGGACGCTGCGCACCTGGGACCTGAGCACCGGCGACCCGGTTGGTGACCCGGTGACCGCCCACCACGGCACGGTGACCGCGATCGCCACCGCCGGCGCGGACGGGCGGGCGCTCGTGCTGAGCGCCGGCACCGACGCGACGATCCGCGTCTGGGACTGGACCGGCGGCACCGGCACCGCCGTGGCCGCCCTCGTCCGCCTCGACGGCGCCGGGTGGGCGCGGCTGCACGCCGACGGCACCCACGAGATCCACGGCGACCCGGGCGGCCGCTTCCGGCTCAGCGGTCAGGAGCCGGGCCCGGCGACCGCCTAGCGGCCCGGGTGCTGGTCGCCGCCGTCGCCCGGTGCGACGGGGAACTCGATCGTTTCGCCGGGGCCGAGCAGCACCGTCTCGCCGCGGCAGCTGAGGCGGACCGGGGGTTGCCGGGCGGCGCCCGCGTCGACCCGGATCGTGTCGCCGGTGATCCGCAGGGTCAGCGGGTGTTCGCGGTAGCGGATGCCGAACTCCAAGGTGCCGAGGTGGCCCGGCCAGTAGGGATTGAGCAGGAGGGTGTCGTCGCGGGTCTCCACGCCGGCGAAGCAGCGCTGCAGAATGTCCACGGACCCGGCCATCGCCGCCAGGTGGACGCCTTCGGCGGTGGTACCGCCCTGGATGTCGGCGACGTCGCTGCCGAGGGCCTCGACGAAGTAGCGCAGCGCCTCCGCCCGGTGGGCGCGGGCCAGGACCCACGCGTGCACGACGGCGCTGAGCGTGGAGCCGTGGGAGGTGCGGGCCAGGTAGTACTCGATGTTCTTCGGGATGGCGTCGCACGGCAGCCAGTAGCCCAGCCGATCGAACAGCTCCGCGAGCTCGTCGGCCGACATCAGGTAGAACAGCATCAGCACGTCGGCCTGCTTGGAGGCCTGGTACCGGTTGGGGCTGTCGCCCTCGGACTCCAGGATGCGGTCCAGCCGGCGGATGTCGCCGTAGCGGTCGCGGTAGCCGGCCCAGTCCAGTTCGGCGAGCGCCGCGTAGCCCTCGAACTGCTCGATGATCCCGTCGGGCCGGATCGGCACGTACATGCGGCGGGAGATGTCGTCCCAGCGCTGCGGCTCGGCGGCGGCGATGCACAGCGTCTCACTCAGCTCGGCGCGGCGGTCGGGGCCGAGCAGGTCCAGCACGTCCAGGGCGCGCCGCATCGCCCACGCGGCCAGCACGTTGGTGTAGGCGTTGTTGTCGATGCCCTCCCGGTCGCTGCCGGGGTAGCCGGTGTGGAACTCGTCCGGGCCCATCACCCCGCGGATGACGTACCGGTCGCGCCCGTGGTCGTACTCGGCCAGGCCGGCGAAGCAGCGGGCGATCTCGAGGATCATCTCCGCGCCGTAGTGGCCGAGGAACTCGGCGTCGCCGGTCGCCTGGTAGTAGTGCCAGACGTTGTACGCCACGGCCAGCCCGACGTGCCGCTGCAGCCGGGAGGCGTCCGGAACCCACCGGCCCGACAGCGGGTTGAGGTGCAACCGCTGGCTCTCCTCGCGGCCGTCGCTGCCGGACTGCCACGGATACAGGGCGCCGCCGAGGCCGGCGTCCCGGGCGGCGGCGCGGGCCTGCGGCAGCCGCCGGTAGCGGTAGCGCAGCAGCGCCCGGCTCAGCAACGGCATCCGCAGGTTGAGGATGGGGAAGACGAACAGCTCGTCCCACAGCACGTGGCCGCGGTACGCCTCGCCGTGCAGTCCTCTGGCCGGTACCCCCGCATCGACGTCGACGCTGTTGGCCGACACCGTCTGCAGCAGGTGGAACAGGTGCAGCCGGACGACCGGCAGCGCCGGGCTGTGCTCCGCCCGCAACGAGATGCGGAACCGCCGCCACAGCTGCCGCCATGCCAGCGCGTGCTCGTCGAGCAGCCGGTCGAAGCCGTCGAGCCGGTGTAAGCGCTGTACCGCCGCGTCCATGGGATCGGAGGTGGCGCTGTCCCGCGACGTGTGGACGGCGACCAGCTTCTCGACGGTGTACTGCTGCCCGGCGCGGACGGCGACACCGATCTCGTGCCCGATGCGGCCCGGCTCCTCGTAGACCTCGCGCGCGGCGTCGACCGGCCGGCCCAGGCTGAGCACGCGGGTGCGCGCGGCCTCGGCGACGCGGATGTGCGACTGGTTGGTCTCCACCGCGCACAGCACGGCGTCGGTGCCGGCCGTCTCCGTGGCCACCGGGGTGAAATGCCGCGCGGACAGCCCCCGGTAGCGGCTCACCCCGGTGTTGGCGACCGTGGCGTCCAGCCCGGAGCGCACGGCCAGCGTCCCGGACCAGTTCTCGGGCGTGAGCGTGGTCTGCAGCCCGCACAGGTGCTCGTGGCGCAGGTGGACGAACCGCCGCTGCACCACCGCCGTGATCCGCCCGGCGCCGTCACGCGAGCGGAACCGGCGGGTCAGCACCCCGCGCCGCAGGTCGAGCTCGTGGTACTCGTCGGACAGCTCCACCCCGGGCCGGCCCAGCCACGGGCCGTCGTCGGCCCGGAACGTCAGCGGCAGCCAGTTGGGCAGGTTCACCAGGCTCTCGTTGCTGATCGTCCCGCCGGCCGCGGTGTCGGCGAGGCGGTTGTAGCAGCCGGCCACGTACGTGCCCGGATAGTGCACGCCACCGGCGTCGCGCTCCGGCACCGCGCCGCGCGTGGCGAGGTAGCCGTTGCCCAGCGTGCACAGGGCCTCCCGGACACCTTCCCGATCCGGGTCGAACCCGTCGAACTCCAGTGTCCACGCGCCCATCGCCCGCGCCCTTCAGCTCGAATGTCTGCAGGTTCCCGGCGCCGGAACCGGCGAAACGTCGCCGCGCCGCGGCGGGCCGCCGACATCGTTTCGGTGGGGGTCCGGCCGGGTACCGAGCACGGGCGGATGACCCGTTGAGGAGGGTCTGGTGAGACAGAGCCTGCGGCTTGGCACCATCGCCGGCATCCGGATCGGCCTGAACTGGTCGGTGCTGCTCGTCATGCTGTTGCTGGCGCAGATCCTCGCGTTCACGGTCGTCCCGCGGGCCACGCCCGGAGTGCCGGGGGCCGTGGCGTGGCTGCTGGGCGTGGCGGGGGCGGTCGTGTTCCTGCTGTCGCTGCTGGCTCACGAGCTGGCGCACTCGCTGGTCGCCCGCGTGTTCGGAGTACCGGTCGAGCGGGTGACGCTGTGGCTGCTCGGCGGGGCCTCCGAGCTGGGCGGGGAGCCGCCGACCGCCCGGGCCGACCTGCTGATCGCGGTTGCCGGGCCGGCCACCAGCGCGCTGCTCGGCGTCGGATTCGGCGGGCTGGCGCTGGCCCTGGGCACGGTCGGCGCGCCGGCCGGCGTCGTCGCGGTGTCCTCCTGGCTGGCCGGGATCAACGTCCTGCTGGCCGTGTTCAACCTGCTGCCCGGCGCGCCGCTGGACGGCGGCCGGGTGCTGCGCGCGGCGTTGTGGCACTGGCGCGGCGACCGCTACTGGGCGGCCGTCACCGCGGCCCGGGCCGGCCGGGCGATCGGGCTCGGGCTGATCGTCCTCGGCGCCGTGCAGGTGGTGCTGACGGGCATGCTCGGCGGGCTGTGGTTCGCCCTCATCGGATGGTTCCTGATGGCCGCGGCGACCGCCGAGGCGAACACGGACCGGTACCGGGCGATGCTGGGCCGGGTGCCGGTGTCCGCCGCCATGCACACCGACGTGACGTATGCCGAGCCGGACCGCAGCGTGGCCCAGGCCGTGGCCGACATCTACACGGCGCCGGGCGCCGTCATCGCGCTGCGCACCAGCGACGGGCGGCCCGCCGGCCTGGTCCGACCGATGGATCTCGCCCGCGTGCCGGAGCCCGCGCGTATCGACACCCCGGTCTCGAAGGTGGCGACGCCGCCGCCGGCGGTACCGGTGGTCGAGGCGTCGCAGCCGCTCGCCGACGTCGCCTACATGGTCTCCCGGGCCGGCACCACGCTCGTCGTCGACCACGGGCTGCTCGTCGGCGTGCTGGACCCGAGCGACGTGGCGCACGCCACCGAGCGGTCCGCCCTGCACCCTCCGCGCCCGGACGACACCCGCCGGCCCACCTGACCGCGGCCGCGACCCGGTCGGGTCATCCGGGAGCGGCCGGGAGGCGGCGCAGGTGGCGGACGTACGACTCGGGCTCCGCGCCGACCGCGGCCAGCCGCAGCTTGACGTCGACGGCGGTGCAGCCGTGCGGCCCGGCCAGCACCGGGTTCAGGTCGAGCTCGGCGATCTCGGGGAAGTCCTCGGCGAGCCGCCCGAGCCGCAGCAGCAGGTCCTCCACGGCGCCGGTGTCCGCGGGCGGGGCGCCGCGGTAGCCGGCCAGCAGCGCGGCGCCGCGCAGCGCCCGCCACATGGCCGGGGCGTCACGGTCGGTGATCGGCGGCAGCCGCAGCACCCGGTCGCCGAGGAGTTCGGTGTGCAGGCCGCCGAGACCGAGCAGTACCACCGAACCGAACAGCGGGTCGTGCACCAGACCGGCCACCAGTTCGACGCCCGGCTCGGCCATCGGCTGCACGACGACGGCGGGCGCCGGCACGCCGAGCGCGGCGGCGATCTCCCGGTACGCCTGCCGGACGGCGGCCTCGTCGCCGAGCCCGAGCCGCACGGCGCCGATGTCGCTCTTGTGGACCAGGCCGGGGTCCGCGGCCTTGACGGCGACCGGGCCGCAGAGGTCCGCGGCGTGGCGGGCGGCCTGGTCGGCGTCGGCCGCCGGGCGGGTGTCGACGACGGGGATGCCGTAGCAGCCGAGCAGCGACCGGGCCAGTTCGGCCGGCTGCCAGCCCAGCCCGGACCGCAGCGCGCGCTGCACGATGTCGCGGGCCCGGCCGCGGTCGAGGCCCGGCAGCGCGGGCCGGGTCCCGGCCGGTTGGCGTCGCCACGCGGCGTAGCGTGCGGCCCGGCCGAGCGCCAGGACGGCCGGCTCGGGAAGGTCGAACACCGGCACCCGCCGCCGGCCCAGGCTGCGGGGCGCGTCCGCGGCGCCGACCACGACCACCGCCGCCGGCAGTTGCGGGCTGTCGTCGAGGGCGGCGGCCATGGCGGCCATCGACGCGGCGCAGTCGTTGGTGCGGGTCGCGACGAACGTGACGACGAGCAGGTCCGCGTCGGCCGATCCGGCGACGGTACGGATGGCGCCGGCGAATGCCTCGGGCGCGGCCTCGGCGCCGAGGTCGGCCGGGTTCGCGGCGCCGCCGGCGAGGCCCGGCACCGTGAGCGCCGCGGCGTCGGCGGCGTCGGCGGCCAGGACGTTGAGGCCCCCGGCATTGCCGGCGATGGCGAGGCGGTGACCGGCGGGCAGCGGCTGGTCGGTCAGCACGCGGGCGGCGTCGAGCAGTTCGCCCAGCGTGTCGGTGCGGATCACGCCGGCCTGCTCGAACAGCGCCGTGACGGTGGCGTCCGGCGCGGCGGAGGCCGCGGTGTGGGATGCGCCGGCCCGCCGGCCGCTCTCGGAGCGGCCGCTCTTGACGGCGAGGACCGGCTTGCGCCGGGCGAGCGCCCGGGCGGTCCAGGCGAACCGGCGCGGGTTGCCGAACGATTCCAGATAGATGGCGACGGCGCGGGTGGCCGGGTCGTCGTACCAGTAGGCGAGCAGGTCGTTGCTGCTGACGTCGGCCTTGTCGCCCAGCGACACGAAGCTGGAGATGCCGGCGCCGCAGCGGGCGGCGGCCTGCAGGATGGCCACGCCGACGGCGCCGGACTGGGTGGCGACCGCGAGGCCGCCCGGCGCGGGCGCGGCGGGGGTGAAGGCGGCGGACAGCCGCACCGCCGGGTCGGTGTTGATCACGCCGAGGCAGTTCGGGCCCACGATGCGCATGCCTCGGGCGCGGGCGGCGTGCACGAGGTCGTCCGTGGCCGCCGGGCTCAGCCCGGCGGTGAGCACCACCGCGACGCGGACCCCCGCCGCGCCGCACCGGTGGATCACCTTCGGGACCGCCGCGGCCGGGACGGCGACCACGGCCAGGTCCACGGCGGCGCCGATCGCGTCCACCGACGGGAAGGCGGGGACGCCGGCGACGGTGTCGGCGTGCGGGTTCACGGCGTAGAGCGCGCCGGAGTAGAGGCCGTCGCGCAGGGCGGTGAGGACCTCGTGACCGATCCCGCCGGGGCGCCGGCCGGCGCCGATGACGGCGACCGAAGACGGCGCGAACAGCGGCCGCAGCGAGTGGTGCGCCGCGGTGCGGTCCCGGGCGCCGACCGCGGCCAGCGCCGCCTCGTCGGGCAGGGTGGGCACGCACACGCGCACGGTCCCGCCGCCGACGGTGAACCGCCGGGCCACGCCGGGCGCCAGGTCGCCGCTCACCCGCAGCATCGCGGCGTTCTCCGGCAGGACGTCGCCGATCAGCTCCGCGATGCCGGCGCGGCGGGCGACGGCCGCGAGGTGCTCCAGCAGCAGCGTGCCGAGGCCCTCGCCGTGCCGTCCGGCGGCGACCACGAGCGCGAAGTCGGCCCGATCGGCGTCGATCCGCTCGTACGAGCCGGCGGCCACGACGGTGCCGGCGTCCTCGGCGAGGAGGCTCACGTGCTGCGCGCCGCTCGGGCGCACGAGCCGGCGTACCTCCGCGTCGACGGCCACGCCGGCGCTGAAGAACCGCAGGTACCGCTCGTGCGGCGAGAGCGCCTGATGCAGGGCGAGCAGCGCGGGCGCGTCGGCGGGCCGCACGGTGCGGATATGCACGACGCGGCCGTTCATGGTCAGGCAGTCAACGCCCTCGTCCATCGGGCCACCCCTTCACGATCGGCCGGGACCGGTCCCGGCCGGGTTCACGGATGCAGGCGGGACAGGGCCCTGCCGATCAGCTCGGCGCGCTCCTCGGCGCGTTCGAGCAGGCCGGCGAGGTCGCCGACGGCCGCCTCCAGGGCCGCGACGCGCTCCTCGAGGTGGCGCAGGCGCACGAGCGGGTCCGCGGCAAGCGCGGGCGGCGCCCAGTCGATGCCCAGCGGGTTGTCCGGCCCGGTCATCTCGCACCTCCGACCAACGAACCGATGCGTCCAGCGTCGCCCCGCCGCGCCCGGCCGGGCCAGGGCCGGGCGTCCCGCCGGGACGGGACCGGCGACCCGTCACGGTCGTGCGGCGCGGATACCGTCGCCGGCCGCCTGCCGGCGCCGGATCGCGTCGGCGGCCTCCAGCTCGGCCAGCTGCGCCTGGGTGGCGGCGAGGGCGCTCTCCAGCCGGGGGATCCAGCGCCGGTCCAGCGCGCGGACGCGCTGCCGGGTGACCGACAGCGCGGCGTCGGCGGCGGCGAGCGCCTGAGCGGCGGCGGCGTGCCGGACGGCGGCCTCGGCGGCCGCCCGGTAGGCGGTCGCCGCCTCCAGCAGCGCGGCGCCGCCGGGCGGGTCCGCCGGGACGCCGGGTCGCACCTGCGGGGTGTCGGCGCAGCGGACCCCGAGCAGCATGGTCCAGCGGGGCACGACGGTCAGCGGCGGGGCGTCGGCCGCCGCGGCCGCGAAGGCGTCGGCGCCGTCGAGCGCGGCGGCGCGCGCCAGCCAGGTGCGGGCGGTCGCGTCGGCCGCCGCCCAGTCCCGGCCGGTCCGGTCGGCCCGTTCGCGCAGCCGGTCCCGCTGGGCGGTGAGCATCGCCAGCTTGCGGCGCAGCACGTCGCTGCCCCGCCGGGCGGTGAGCAGCCGGCGGCGCAGCCACAGCAGCCCGGCCCGGCCGGGCGGCAGGCCACGCACGGCACTCACGTCCCGCTCCCCGCGACGGTGGTGGTCGTGCGGTGCGCGGCGAGCAGGTCGGCGGGCAGCATGGTCAGCTCGTGGTCGGGCAGCACGAGCAGCGCCCGCCAGGCCCGGTCGAGGGTGTCGTCGAGGTCGCGGCGCTCGTCGGCGCGCTGGCCGAGCAGCTCGCGGTCGACGGTGCGGGCGAAGTCGAGGTACCCCCGGTCGGTGTCGGTCAGGCCGGGCACGCCGACGAGGTCGGCGAGCTCGCGGGCCTGTGCGGCGCGGGCCAGCGCGGCGACGAGCTGCGCGGCGACGGCCAGGTGGTCCGCGCGGGTCCGGCCGGGCCCGGCGCCGTGCCGCATGAGCCGGGACAGGGAGGCGAGCGGCTCGACGGGCGGATAGACACCACGGCTGTGCGCCTCGGCCGACAGCACGATCTGGCCCTCGGTGATGTAGCCGGTCAGGTCGGGCACCGGGTGGGTGATGTCGCCGGCCGGCATGGTCAGCACCGGCACGATCGTGACGGAGCCGGGCCGGTCCCGGATGCGGCCGCAGCGTTCGTACAGCGACGCGAGGTCGCTGTACAGGTATCCGGGGTAGGCGCGGCGGGCCGGCATCTCGCCGCGGGCCGCGGACACCTCGCGCAGCGCCTCGGCGTAGCTGGTCATGTCGGTCATGACGACGAGCACGTCCCGCCCGCCGGTGAAGGCGAGGTCCTCGGCGACGGTGAGCGCGAGCCGGGGCGTCAGGATGCGTTCGACGACGGGGTCGTCGGCGGTGTTGAGCAGCAGCACCAGCTCGCCGGCGCCGGCCCGCTCGGCGAGGGCGTCGCGGACGTAGGCGGTGTCGGCGTGGGTCAGCCCCATCGCGGCGAACACGACGCTGAACCGCCCGCCGCCGGCGTCGGCCTGCGCGGCGATCTGGCAGGCCAGCTCCAGCGACGGCAGCCCGGCGACGGCGAACACCGGCAGCTTCTGCCCGCGCACGAGCGTGGTGAGGGCGTCGATGGCGGACACGCCGGTGACGACCGGCTCGGCGGGCGGCAGCCGCAGCACCGGGTTCAGCGGGTCGCCGGCGACGGCGGCGCTGCGCTCGCCGGTGATGGGTGGCCCGCCGTCGATCGGTTCGCCGCGGCCGTTGCAGGTACGGCCGAGCCACTGCTCCCCGACGGGGATGCGCATCGGCGAGCCGGTGAACGCGACCCGGCTGCCGGAGCGGGCCATGCCGGCGGTGCCCTCCTGCACCTGGACCACCGCCAGGTCGCCGTCCACGTCGAGCACGACGCCGTGCCGGTGCTCGCCGCCGGGCAGCCGGACCTCGGCCACCTCGTCGAAGCCCACCCCGTCGACGCCGCCGATGACCAGCAGCGGCCCGTGCAGCTCGCGGACGCCGGTGTACTCCACGACCGGCCAGCCGTTCATGCCGGCCCCCCGGCGCCGGCGGAGCCGGCCGCGTCCAGGGCGGCGAGGACGCGGGCGGCGCGCCCGGCCACCCCGGCGGCGTCGCCGGGCCCGGTCTCCTCCCGGGCGCGCAGCAGCGGGCCGAAGTCGAACCGTTCGATCTCGGCCGGATCGAGGCCGGCGTCGACCCTGGCGTGGCAGCGCTCGCCGGCGGCCAGCGCCGCGTCCAGCAGCGCCGCCGCCTTCTCGGCGGTGCAGAAGGCGTCGTTGTCGACCAGCGCGTTCTGCTGCAGCACCGCCTCCCGGACCAGCCGACCGGCGACGAGGGTGGCCCGCTCGTGCTCGGGCAGGCCGGCCACGCCGATGAGGTCGGCGAGCGCGCCGACGCGGTCGGCGCCGGCGAGCAGTTCCAGGGCGCGGTCGCGCCGGCCGGCCCAGGCGCCGTCGCCGTGGCGGGTGTGGTGGGCGGCGGCCGCCGCGGCGTCGCGGGAGAAGGAGCCCGACCAGCTCACGGCGGGGTAGTGCCGGGCGTAGGCGAGGTCCCGGTCGAGGCTCCACCGGCAGCGCACGAAGCGCTCGGTGTTCGCGGTGACCGGCTCGGTGAGGTCTCCGCCCGGCGGTGACACCGCGCCCAGGATCGTGACGCTGCCGTGGGTACCGCCGAGCGTCGTCACCGCCCCGGCCCGCTCGTAGAAGGCGGCGAGGGCGGAGGCGAGGTCGGCGGGGTAGCCCTCCTCGGCCGGCAGGGCGCCGGTGCGGGCGGCGAACTCGCGCAGCGCCTCGGCCCACCGGGAGGTGGAGTCGGCGATGAGGACCACGTCGTAGCCCATGTCCCGGAAGTGCTCGGCGACGGTGACGCCGGTGTAGACGCCCGCCTCGCGGGCCATCATGGGCATGTTCGAGGTGTTCGCGACGACCACGGTGCGCGCGAGCAGCGGCCCGCCGGTGCGGGGGTCGGCCAGCTCGGCCAGCTCGCCGACCACGTCGGCCATCTCGTTGCCGCGCTCGCCGCAGCCGACGTAGACGATGACGTCGGCGTCGCACCACTTCGCGATCTGCTGCAGCAGCATGGTCTTGCCGGTGCCGAAGCCGCCCGGCACGGCGGCGGTGCTGCCCTTGACGATCGGGAAGAGCAGGTCCACCGCGCGCTGGCCGGTGTGCAGCGGCTCGGTGCCGGGCCGGCGCTCCCGGCTCGGCAGCGGGGTGCGCACCGGCCAGCGCAGGGTCAGGCCGACCGGCCGGCCGGCGACGGTCGCCACGGTGTCGTCCGGGCCGTACCGGCCGGCGCCGGCGATCCGCTCGACCGTGCCCGGAGCATCCGAGCCGGGCGGGACGAGCACCCGGTAGTCGACCGGGCCGCCGGTGGCGACGGTGCCGAGCAGGGTTCCCGGGCCGACCCGCGCGCCGGCGGCGACGGCGGGGGTGAACGCCCACCGGGCCGCGGCGTCCGGTGTGTCGCGCACGGCGCCTGCGGCCAGCCACACGGGCGCGCCGGTCAGCGGCCGCAGCAGCCCGTCGAAGATGCCGCCGAGCAGCCACGGCCCGAGCCGGGCGGCCAGCGGATGGCCCAGCGGCGCGGCCGGGTCGCCGGGGTGCATGCCGCCGGTGTACTCGTACGCCTGCGCGGTCAGCGTGCCGCCCCGGATGCCGACGACCTCGCCGGGCAGCCCGGCCGGGCCGAGCGCGACGAGCTCGTGCATGGCGACGTCGGCGGGGCCGTCGAACTCGATCAAAGGCCCGGCGACCCGGGTGATCCGCGGGGTCGCGCCGGGTTGGGTGGTCCGCGGGGTCATGTCGGGTTGGGGGATCCGCGGGGTCATGTCCATGCCTCCTCGATCCGGCCGGCCGCCGCCGCCATCGCGTGATCGACGAGCGCGGACAGTGAGCAGTCCACGGTCCGGTCGGCCGCGGTACCGATCAGGCCGCCGTCCGGGGCGGCGGTGATCGTCGCGCCGGGGCCGAGCGCGCCGGTGATGCGCTCCCGCAGCACCCCGTCGAGGCCGGCCGCCCGCAGCCGGCGCAGGGCCAGCCGGCGCACCTCGTCGTAGCGCTCCTGCCGGGCCGACAGCAGCAGCGTCCGCGCCTTCCGGCCGCGGCGGGCGAGTTCGCCGGTCGCGACGGCGGCGGCGTCGGCCGCGCCGGCCCGGCGGGCCGAGCGCAGGATCTCCTCGGCGGCGGCCCGGGCCTGCGCGAGGGCGGCGCCGGCGCGTTCCCCGGCCGCCCGGTGGCGCTCGGCGGCGTCGGCCTCCGCGGCCCGCAGGATCGCCGCGCGGACCGGGTCGAGCGCCGGGCCGGTCGGCTCCGCGCCCACGGCCCGGTGGCGCTCGGCGGCGTCGGCCTCCGCGGCCCGCAGGATCGCCGCGCGGACCGGGTCGAGCGCCGGGCCGGTCGGCTCCGCGCTCACGGCCCGGCGGCTTCCGGGAGGACGGCGAGCATGGGCAGCGGGCCGGTGACGGGCCCGATCGCCGCGGCGGCCGGGCGGGTGAGGACGACGACGGCGACGTCCGCGCCCAGCGCCCGCCAGGCGGCGCGGGCGCCGGCCGGGCTCGTGGCGGGGACGACGGTGACGCCGGCGAGCGCGTAGCCGCGCAGCCGCGCCGGGTCGCCGATCGCCACCACCGCACCGGCGGCCACGGTCAGGCCCTGCCGATCAGGATGATGGCGACGATCAGGCCGTAGATGGCGATGCCCTCGGCGAGGCCGACGATGACCATCGCGCGGCCGAACAGCTCGGGCCGTTCGCTGAGCGCGGCCAGCGCGGCCGCGCCGGTGTAGGCGACGGCGATCGCGGCGCCGATGGACGAGCCGGCGACGGCGATCGCCGCGCCGAGCAGCGCGGCCCAGTTGCCGGCGCCCCCGGCGCCCGGGGCCTGCGCGGCGGCCGGCGCGGAGAAGAGCAGCACGACCGCGAGGGTGGTCAGCGCGGACAGCAGCAGGGCGCCGGCCACGGCCGGCAGCCAGCGCCGCACCCGGGGGCGGCGGGCGCCGAGCCGCAGCAGCCCCGCGGTGAGCAGTACCGCCGGTAGCGCGGCGAGCCAGACGGCGTTCATGTCGGTACCCCCTTCTCGGGCGGCGCGATCCGCCACGGCCGGAACGGCCGGCCGGTCGTCTCGAACACCCGGGAGAACAGTTCGTAGTACTCCAGCCGCAGCGCCTGGACCCCGGCCACGAGGGCCTCGAGGCCGAACGTCACGGCGTTGCCGGCGGCGAACAGCACCACGGCGGCGACCGGCCAGCCGCCGCCGCGATGCCACAGCCCCGTGGTGCCCTGCCACACCACCGCGCCGAGCGCGGCGTGGGTCAGTCCGAACGCGGCCAGCCGGGCGAACGACACCGCGTTGGAGCACACCCGCACCACCAGGTCGAACAGCTGCACCACGGTCTGCGCGGCGCCCGCCGCACCGGGCCCGGCGGCGGCGCGCAGCCCGGCGCCGGCCAGCCCCAGCCCGGCCACCGCGAGGATCGCCCCGGCGGCGGCCAGCGGCGTCGAGCGGAAGTACCAGCCGGCGGCCAGCGCGGCGAACCCGGCGAACAGCCCGGCCCCGGCGACCCCGGACGGCGCGTAGAGCGCGAAGGCGGCCGAACCCTCCCGCCACCGGTTGACCACCCCGACGGCGTAGGCGACGGCCAGCAGCGCGCCGCCGAGCACGATCCCGGCGACGAGCAGCCGGACCGGCTCGGCGAGCGGCTCCAGCCACAGCGCGGGGGCGAGCCCGGTCGGCCCGAAGTACTCGCCGTAGAGCGCACCGAAGGCGGTGCTGGCCAGCCCGGCGCCGGCCAGGAACAGCCAGGCGCCGCGCCACCTGGCCAGCCGCCGGGGCGGGCGCAGCCGCAGCACGAGCCCGGCGGCCAGCAGCAGCAGGCCCTGCCCGGCGTCGCCGAACATCATGCCGAACATGAGCACGTAGGCGATCCCGGCCGGCACCGTCGGGTCGACGTCGTCGTAGGGCACGACACCGTAGGTGCGCACCAGCGGCGCGAAGGCGCGGTGCGCCGGCCCGGCCTCGGCCAGCTGGGTCGGCGGGTCGACGCCGCGCGGCGCGGGCAGGGGCACCAGGGCACCGCCCAGCGGCGCGATCCGGTCCGCGAGCGCGGCCCGGTCCTCCTGCGGGCACCAACCCGGCAGCGCCGCGCAGCCGTCCCGGCGGACCGCACCGGCCGCGATGTCCGCCGGTGAGGCGTCCGGCGCGGCGTCCCCGGCGGGCAGCGGCTCCAGCTGTACCGCACCGGCGGCGCCGACCACGTCCAGCACCGCGCCGAGGTCCTCGTCCCGCGCGACCAGCGCCACCCGCTGCATGCGCACCGGCCGCAGCCGCGCGCCGGCGCTCACGGCGATCCCGTCCGGGCGTCCGGTGCCGGGCCCGGCGCGGCGCCGATGGCCGCCAGCGCCGCCCGTACCACCGCGTCGGCGGCCCGGTCGAGCGCATCGGGGTCCCGGGCGCGCAGGCCCGCCGCCTGCTCCCGAGCGGCCGTCACCAGCGCCGCGCCGGTCCGCTCGACGTCGCGTTGCGCCAGGCTGAACGCCTCATCGCGGACGGACCGGGCGGCGTCCTGCGCGGCGGCGATGATCCGCCCGGCCTCCGCCGCCGCGGACCGCTCCCGCTCCTCGGCGTCGTGCGCGGCGCTCGCGCGGATGCCCGCGGCCTCGGCGCGGGCCGCGGCGAGGGCGTTGAACACCGGCCCGAGCTCGGCGGCCGCCTGCTGCTCGGGATTCGCCGGGACGGCGGCGGGCGCCGCGGCACCCGGCGTGCCCGCTGGGCGGAACCGGCGCAACAGCTCCCACATGCCCATGGCGGCGTTCCTTCCCCGCCGGCCGGCTTTCACCGGGCCCGCGGTCTCTCACCGGCCACGCTAGGTGGCGTCCGGCGGGTGGTGCAGGGCCGAAGGTCACTCCCGGGCGGGCCGCGCGCGGCGGAGGCTGGACCTGTGGGTATGACCGCGGGGTATACGGCCGGGGCCGTCCGCGCGCACGCCATGACCCGGCGGCGCATCGGCGCGGCCGCGCGTGACGTCGCGACGCGGCCGGGGCTCGCCGCGGCGCTGGACGCGTTGCACGACACGCCGTACGGCCACGACGTGCGGCCCGGACAGTCGCTGGCCGAGGCGCAGGACGCGGTCGCCGCCACGCTGCTGTGGCACCTGCGCGTGCTGGCCGGGTGGCTGCCGCCCGGCGGCGCCGAGCCGCTGCGCGCCGCCGCCGGCTGGTTCGAGATCGCCAACGTCGAGCGCCGGCTGCGCCGCCTGCGCGGCCGTCCGGCCGGCGCCGCGTTCCGGCTCGGCGCGCTGGCCACCGCGTGGCCGCGGCTGGCGGCGGCACCGGACGCCGCCGCGCTGCGCGGCGAGCTGGTGGCGTCGGGGTGGTGCGGCCGGGACGCGGACACCGATCGGGCCCTCATGACCGGCATGCGGCTCACCTGGGCGCGGCGGACGGCCGCGCTGCCAGAGGCCGGCGCCTGGGCGGCGGGCGGCGCCGCGCTGCTGGTCGCGCGGGAGCGCTGGCTGGCCGGGGCCGAGCGGGTGCCGGAGGTACCGCTGATCGGTCCCGCGGCCCGTGCGCCGTCGTTCGAAGGCTACGTGGCGGCCCTGCCGGCCCGGGCCGCCTGGCCGTTCGACGGCGTGGACGGCCCGGCGCGGCTGTGGCTGGGCG
Organism: Dactylosporangium sp. CA-092794; assembly: GCF_050948465.1. NCBI lineage: Bacteria > Bacillati > Actinomycetota > Actinomycetes > Micromonosporales > Micromonosporaceae > Dactylosporangium > Dactylosporangium sp. CA-092794. The sequence goes on from NZ_CP192044.1 coordinate 8,731,418, forward strand.
AGGCGGCGTGGTGGCGGCGCCTGGACGGTGACGGCCGGGCGCTGCTGCGCCGCGGCGGATTCGGCACCGGGCCCGTGCTCGGCGCGGTGGCCGTCCTGGCCGCCGACGCCTGGCGGGTGCGGGCCGCGCTCGCCTGCGCCGCCGACGGCGGCGACCCGGCCGCGTTCGACACGATCGCCGCGGGGGATGCCGGGTGAGCCGGCGCCGCGGTGCATCGACGCCGGCGAGCCCCGGCGGCGCGGTGCGGACCGGCCGCGGCGGGTGACCCGGCTGCGGCGGGGCAATCACATGCCGCTACCGACCGGCCCAGGTGTGGCGATGACCGGCACGGGTAGCGCGGGCGGGAAACGCCGGCCCGACCGGCCTATCCGACTGGAGGTTGTCCATGCCCGCCGTACAGACGCGCCACTACCGCTTGCCAGAGCTCGCCTCGACCGGATTCGAGATACTGCAGCCGTTCCGCGGGGTGCTCGACCCGGTCGAGTGGGAGAGCCTGCAGTACCTCGACTGGAAGTCCGGCGGCGACACCAACTTCGCGGTGCTGGCCTCGGCGCTGGGCGAGGACGACCCGCGGGGATTCTGGGAGCACGGCCGGCCGGACAAGGACGCGGTGTGGACCGCGAACGCCGCGCTCGCGCCGACGCTGCGCGAGTGGGTGACGTCGATCGGTGCCCGGTTCGGCCGGGTCCGCATCATCAAGCTGTGGCCGTCGACCGACGTGGCCACGGTCGTGAGCCGGCACCTGCACCAGGACGACAACAACCGGCTGAACCCCGAGGGCGAGGGCTGGGTGGTACGCGCCTGGCTGAACCTGACGCACGACCCGGACAGCTACATGATCCTGCGGGAGGACCGCGACGACCCGGCGAGCGAGCACCGCGTCCCGCTGCCGTACGGCGCCCAGTTCGTCGTCGACACCGAGCGGCTGTGGCACGCCGCCTTCCACACGGGCCCGCGACCGCGGTACGCGATGATCGCCAGCCTCGAGTCCGGCCCGGCCCTGCAGTCCTGGATGCATGAGCGCCAGGCGTCACGGCTGGTCCGCCAGGCGGCACCGGCCGACGAAGTCGAGGCCGACCCGCGGGGCAGCGCATCCGCCTGACAACGACGGTGCGGCCCGCCTCGGAACGGGGTGGCCCTGGCCAACTGGCCGGGGCCACCCCTCGTGTGCGATAGCGTGACCGGTGGTCACGGACACCGGCCTGCGTGTCGCAATACGCTGGGCGGGCACCACTCGGCCGCCACGCCCACCGGCGGCCGGCGGTGCCGGCGCCCTGGCCACCTCATCCACCACGCCGGCGGACGTGACCGCGCGAGGCCGCGACGGCGCAACTCGGGGCGGACCGTTGCGCCGCCAGGGGCGGACCGTTGCGCCGCGCCGGCAGGCCGCGAGCGAGGCGGACCGTTGCCCCGCCGCGGCAAAGCCGCGAGCGGGGCGGCGGATCAGTCCTTCGGGATGGTGAGGATCTCCTGCGGCACGCCCGGCGCGTCGAGGGCCACCCAGGTCTGCCGCCAGCCGGGCAGCTCGTGGTAGCGGCGCAGCTCGGCCACCCCGCCCAGCCAGCCGGCCCAGCCGGTGTAGGGCGGGTTGGCCGGGTCGAAGCCGCTCTGCACGAAGGTCAGCCGCGTCCTGCCGTCGCTGTCGGCCAGCTCCCAGGTGGAGACGACACCGGCCGGCCACTCTATCGACATGCTCCGGCCCGGCTCCAGGGCCACGATCCGCGCGCCCTGCGGGTCGGCCTCGAAGCCGCCCATCGAGAACCGGCCGCCGACGTGCGGCTCGATGCCGACCTTGGCGCCGAACCAGCGCTCGAACTGCTCCGGCTCGACCAGCGAGGCGTACACCCGCTCCGGCAGCGCGTCGATGAGAATGTCCGCCCGCAGCACCGGGCTGGTGAAGTCGACCTTCGGCGTGAGCGGCCGGCCCTCCACGTGGTCGACCAGGTTGGCCAGCGCGAGCCCCCAGAACGTGTGCAGCACGCTGCGCACGCTGGTCTCGGCCCAGCCGACCATGTCGCTCTGGCTCAGCGCCACGATGGTGCCGCCGTCCTCGCCATCGCTAAGGGTGAACTCCACGGTCGTGTCGACGCCGTCGAGCCGCCACGCGAAGCGCACGGTCCGCTCGTCGACGTGCAACGGACGCTGGTGCGGCTCGGCGCCGTCGGGCGTATACCGGCCCCAGAACGCATACCGGTGCGGCAGGTCCGCCTCGGCGTGCTCGGCCAGCCACACGCGCAGCTCGGCGGCGTCGGTGAGCGCGTGCGCCACCTCCTTCAGCGGCGCGCTGGTGCGCAGCTTCACGCGCATCGTGGTGTCGTCGGTCATGTCTCGTCCCCTTTCCGGTGCTCCCCGCCCTGGCGCGGGACGTACGGATAACAGGCCACAGCGAGCCGGAAGGCGTCTCCCTCGGCGCCGCCGTAGCGGGCGAACAGGTCTTGCAGGGTCTGCTTGAGATCGGCGAGAAACGCCGGCCGGTCCTCGGGCCGCACCCGGATCTCGCCGGACACCCCGATCGAGGGCAGCTCCGGCGCGCCGTGATCCAGCGCGGCCACGTCGGCCTGGACCTGCTCCATGAGGTCCAGCAGGTGCCCGAGGCTGAGCTCGTCGGAGGCCCGGCGCAGGCCGAGCCGCCCGACCAGCCGCGGCGACAGCCAGTAGGACCGGGCGCCGGCCTGGTAGATCCCCTCGTGGATGCCGCGCACCCGCCGCTCGGAGACCTGGTCGACCAGGCCGGCCTCGACCAGCCGCTTGACGTGGTAGTAGACGCGCTGCGGCGTCTGCTCCAGCCGTGTGGCGACCTCGGTGCACGAATGCGGCTCGGCCAGCTCCCGCAGCACGTCGATGCGCTGCGGCTTGAGCAGCGCTTCGGCCTGCTCGATCCGCTCGAGGTACAGCACGTCTCTCACAAAAAAGAGCTTGTACGTAAAACTAGATTTTGTCAATCGCGCACGGCTCATTTCCCCCGGCCGGGGGCCTCGAGGACCCTAGGGGCTGATGGTCAGGAACTCGCCGACCAGCGGCTCCATCTCGCGCGCGGCGGCGTCGACCTCAGCGCCCGGGAACAGGAACGCGATGAGCACGCCGGGCCCGAGCCAGGTGCACACCGCGTACGCCGTGCCGCGCGAGTCGGTGCGGGCGCATGCCGACTTGCCACCGATGTGGCCGTCGACCCACTTCGGCACGCCCGGCCGGCTGGCACCGAGCCGCTTGTTCAGCGCCGCGTAGAACGCGTCCTCCTGGATCGTCTCGTCCTCGGGCTGAAAGCGCGCCGCGAGGCCCCCGAGCACGATCAGCGTCCGGGGTGGTTCGCCGGTTTGCTGGTACTGCACGCCGAACGTGCTTTTCGCGTCGGTGAACGCCCCGGCCAGCGACCCGGCGACCGACTGATCGGCCGGCTGCCGCCACGACCCGAGACTCGCCGGCGCGCTCAGCGTCACCTTCGGCGTCGCCCCGACGTTCCGGGCCGGCGCCGCGCCCCCGCCGCCGGCCCCGGTCGCGGGACCCGGCAGGCCACAGCCCGCGACAAGCACCGTAGCCAGCGCCAACGCCGGCACGGCGACCCAGGCGCCCCGGCTGACCACCATGTCGGTCCCTCCCCGCGCCGGGCCGCCCGGCTCACGCGCGGACGAGTCTTGACGCCCGGCACCGCCACAGTCAATGGGCCGAAGGCCCAGGTCAAGCCCCGCCGGACCGTTGCCGCGAGGCCCCGCGAACCGAAAGCGCCACCCCACGCTCCCCACGAACCGAAAGCGCCACCCCAGCAGACCGAAAGCGCCCGGCCAGACCGGAAGCGCCAGCCCAGCAGACCGGAAGCACCACTCGGACAGACCGGGCAGACCGGAAACGCCATCCCCAGCGGACCGGAAAGCACCGCCGGTCGCCGCCGTCGAGCGTGTCGAGCGCGGCCGCACCGGCGCGGCGGGCGCGGGGAGCCGCCGGCTCACGACAAGCGCTGGGAATCCCGGCTCGCCCGGGGCGGCGGCGTGGACCCGCCACCCGGGACAGCGTCACAGACCACCCGCCCGCGGACTCGGCACGGACGCGCCACCCGGGGACAGCGGCGCGGGGGCGCCGCCCGGGGCAGCCGCACGAACCACCGGCCGCGGACTCGGCGCGGGCGCGCCGGCCGGGGGCAGTGGCGCGGGGGCGCCGCTCGGGGTCGCGCGCAGGCGCTGGGTGGCGGCGACGCACAGCAGGACCGCGACCGCCGCGACCGCGGCCCGCGGCGGGACGGGCTCGTGCAGCAGCAGGGCCGACCAGCACAGGGTCAGCACCGGCTGGGCCAGCTGCACCTGGCCGACGCGGGCGACGCCGCCGCGGGCCAGCCCGGCGTACCACGCGAAGAACCCGAGGAACATCGACACCACCGTGAGGTAGCCCAGGCCGGCCCAGGCGGCCGCCGGCGTCGTGGCGTGCGGCGGGTGGTGCAGCGCCGACAGCGCCGTGACCGGGATCGTCACCGGCAGGGCCAGCACGAGGGCCCAGCAGATCGTGCGCGCGCCGCCCAGCTCGCGGGACAGGGCGCCGCCCTCGGCGTACCCCAGGCCACAACAACCGATCGCGGCGAGCAGGAAAAGGTCCGCCGGTCCCGCGGCGCCGGAGACCGCGCCGCCGAGGACCAGGAAGGCCAGCACGGCGAGCAGGCCGGCCGCGCCCGCGAACCAGAAGGCGGGGGCCGGGCGCTCGCGGGCGCGCAGGACGGCGAAGCCGGCGGTGACGGCGGGCAGCAGGGCGATGACGACGGCGCCGTGCGCGGCGGTGCTGGTCTGCAGCGCGAGCGAGGTGAACAGCGGGAAGCCGGCCACCACGCCGAACGCGACGATCGCGAGGCGGCGCCACTGGGCCGGGGTCGGGCGCGGGGCGCGGACGAGCGCGAGGTAGGCCACGGCGAGCAGGCCGGCGCCGACCGCCCGGCCGAACGCGACGAGCCACGGGTCGAGGTCCGCCACGGCCACCCGCGTCGCGGGCAGGGACATGCTGAAGCCGAGCACCCCGAGCGCGCCCAGGGCCGCCCCCGTTATCGCCCCGTGGCGAGTAACGTTATCCTTGTCTCTCATGAGTGACGATAACGCAGCGGCACGCGTTATCCAAGATCTGCGTTCGCTGGCGGCCCGGTCGGGCGCGGGGGCGCGGCTGCCGACCGTGCGTGAGCTCACCGCGCGGCACCACGCGTCGCCGATCACGGTGAGCCGCGCGATCCGGGCGCTGGCCGCGGAGGGGCTGCTCGACACGCAGCCCGGCCGCGGCACCTATGTCGCCGCCTCCGCGCGCGACGCCGGCCCGGCCGACCTGTCGTGGCAGTCGATCGCGCTGGGGCCGCGGCCGGCCGGCGAGGACGCGCTGGCGACCCTGCTCGCCCTGCCGCGCCCGGGCGCGATCGTGTTGTCCAGCGGGTACCTCGACGCCGACCTCCAGCCGGCCGCCGCCCTCGGCGCCGCGCTCGCCCGGGCGGCCCGCCATCCGGCGAGCTGGGGGCGCGGGCCCGTCGAGGGCCGGGAGGACCTGCGCGCGTGGTTCGCCCGTACCGCCGGCGGATCGATGCGCGCCGAGGACCTCGTCATCTGTCCGGGCGGGCAGTCCGCGCTGTCCACCGCGTTCCGCGCGCTCGCCGCGCCCGGGGACGCGGTGCTGGTGGAGTCGCCGACGTACCTGGGCGCGCTGGCCGCGGCGCGCGCGGCCGGGCTGCGGGTGGTGCCGGTGCCGGCGGACCGCGACGGGGTGCGGCCCGACCTGCTGGCCGCGGCGCTGCGCCGCACGGGCGCCCGGCTGTTCTACTGCCAGCCGCTGTTCGCCAACCCGCACGGCGCGACGCTCGCCCCGGCCCGCCGGGCCGCGGTGCTGGCGGAGATCCGCGCCGCGGGCGCCTTCCTGCTGGAGGACGACTACGCCCGGGACCTGGCCATCGACGGCGATCCCCCGCCGCCGCTGGTCGCCGACGACCCGGGCGGGCACGTGGTGTACCTCCGCTCACTGACGAAATCCGCCGCCCCGGGACTGCGCGTGGCCGCGATCGGCGCCCGCGGCCCGGCCGGTGCACGGCTGCGCTCGGCGCGCGTGCTGGACGACTTCTTCGTCGCCGGTCCCCTGCAGCAGGCGGCGCTGGACTTCGTCACCTCGCCGGCCTGGCCGCGCCATCTGCGCACGCTGCGCGCCGAGCTACGGGCCCGCCGCGACGCGCTCCTGGACGCCATCCGCCGTCACCTGCCGGATGTCATTGCGCCGTTGGTACCGCGCGGAGGCCTCCACGCCTGGCTCCGCCTCCCCGACGGCATGGACGACGTGGCGGCGACCACCGCCGCGGCCGCGCACGACGTCGTGGTGTTCCCGGGCCGGCCGTGGTACGCCGCCGAGCCCGACGCCCCGCACCTGCGGCTGACCTTCGCCGCGGCGCCGCCGGACCGGCTGGACGAGGGGGTGCGCCGGCTGGCCCGGGCGCTCGACCGGTCCGCCTCAGGCTGACTTCGGCGGCGCCCAGCCGCTGCCGCCGTCGGGGGTGGCCAGGATGTCGAGCAGGCCGAGCAGGCTCAGCACGCGCCGCACGCCCGGGCTCGGGTTGGTGATCCATAGGTCGCTGCCGCTGGTGAGGGCGTGCGCCCGCGCGGCGACGAGCTTGCCGATGCCGGTCGAGTCGATGAACGTGACGAGCCCGAGGTCGACCTCGACCGCTTTGGCCCGCACGTCGTCGACGGCCCGGACGAGCACGCTGCGCAGCTGCGCGACGTTCTCCACGGTCACCTCCCCGGCGACCCGGACGCGGATGCCTTGCCCCGGCAGGGGATCCACGGTGATGTGCAACTCGGGAAACACGGCGAAGCGATCGGCGGGACTCATGCTGGCTCACCTTCCACAATCCGAGCCGCTCTCACGATACGGGCATTCGCGAGCCACGTCACCTGGAGGCGATCGATCGCCGTCACATCAGTAGGCTGCTGGTCTTCGGCGGCAGGAGTGGACATGGTGACGGAACCGTTGGCGCTGCCGCCGTGCGGGCCCGGCGGCCCCGACCCGGAAGCGATCGCGGCCTCGATCGGCGCGTGGGTGACCTCGCCCGCGCTGGCGGAGCTGGTCGCCCGCTTCGGCGGTACGGTGCCGGGCACCCCGGTCGCCGATGCGCTGGAGCACGTGGCCGAGTTCTCCCGGGTGTGGGACTTCCGCGGCGGGGTCAGGGAGCGCTTCGACACCGAGCGCATCGACTACGGCGGCGAGCTGGACGCGCGGCTGCGGGCCCTGATCCACGCGCTGGGCCTGAGCGGCAGCCACCGCCCCGCGCACGACCGGTACGACCACGTCGTGGTCCTCGGCGGCGGCATCCGGGTCACGCTGGGCCGCACCGAGTACGCCGCCCGCCTCCTCACCGAGGGGCTCGCCGCGCGCGCGGTCACCGGCCTGGGCAGCCTGCGCCGGCGCGACGACCGCGAGCACCGCGAGGCGCTGCGGCTGGGCCTCGACCCGGTGGAGACCGAGGCCGACATGATGACGGCCGGCCTGCGCCGCGCCCTGGACCTGCCGGAGCCGGCCGCCGTCCGCGGCGGCGACGACTGGTGGCACCGAAGCTGGCCCGCGCCGCGCCCCAGCACGGCGGAGGTCCACGTGCTGGCCGCCGCGTCGACCCGCCCGCCGCTGCGCGCGAACACGGCCGACACCCTGCTGGGCTGGGCCGAGCACGTCCACACGCCGGTCCCGGGCGAGCGCCTGCTGTTCGTCACCAACGATCCCTACGTGCTGCACCAGCACTGCGACGTGATCCGGCTGGTGGGCGCCCGCTACGGCTGCGGGGTCGAGACGATCGGCTTCGACGAGGCCACGATGCGGGCCTGGGGCCGCCCGCTGAGCACCACGGAGCTGCTGCAGGAGGTACGTTCCGCGCTGCTGGCCATGCGCAACCTCCACGCCGCGCTCTACCTTGACGACCGTAACGACGTTCGCACCGCGCGACGTCCCTGATCGAGGAGCCGGTCATGACGAGCCCCCAGCCCCACCACCCTGTCGTCGCCGAGCACATGGAGCAGCGGGCGGCCAGCCTGCAGCTGCGGATCGCCGACGCGATCACGGCGTTCGCCGGGTCGATGTGGTTCGTGTACGTCCACATCGTGCTGTTCGCGGTCTGGATGCTGTTCGCCGAGCGCAACCCGTGGCCGACGCTGACCCTGGTCGTGTCGCTGGAGGCGATCTTCCTGTCCACGTTCGTGATGATCGGGCAGAACCGGCAGGCCGCGTTCCAGCAGGCCAAGGCCGATCACGACTTCACCGAGCAGGAGCTGGAGCTCAAGACCAACACCGAGCTGACCCGCGCCATCCACGTGCTCACCACGGAGCTGCACCGGCGCCTGATCGAGGAGGCCGGACCGCAGGCCACCCCATCCGGCGCCACCTCCCGGTGACCCGCCGCCTGCCCGCGCGCCGCCACCACAACCCCGAGCCACCGCGGGCGTGAGGTGCCGGGAAATGGGTGATTTTCCGGATTAAATGGGCTATGTCCCCTAATCTCGGGCGAATGCGCCTGAGTACGGCGCCTCAACGGGGGAAAACAGCTCATGATCGATCCATCTCGGCCGGCCCGCGTCCGCGGGCCGCTGGCCGGTCTCCTGGCGGCGGGCGCGGTCGCCCTCGCCGCCGCGGCCGGCGCGCAGCCCGCCGGAGCCGCACCGGCCAAGCCGGAGAACGCCGTGCCGTCGACGCTCACCGCCAAGTTCAGCCCGGAGATGATCGCGCCCGGGGGCGCCTCCGACCTTGGGCTGACGCTGCACGACGACACGGACGACGACTCCACCGGCCTCGGGTACACCTTCACGCTGCCCGACGGCGTCACACTGGTCGGCACCGGGACCGCCCGCTACGACAACACGTGCTCCGGCACCGTCGACGTGGCCGGGAGCGGCGGAGCCACCACGGTCACGCTCGCCGGCGGCTCCGTCTACGCCCACGAAGACTGCATGCTGACCCTGCACGTCACGTCCTCGATCTCCGGCGACTACGCCGTCTCCGAGTCCTCGTTCTCCGCACTGACCGACAACGCCTCCGCCACCGGCGCGTCGGCCACGCTGACCGTCGACAAGCTGCCCGGCCTGCTGCCGTACTTCGACGACCCGAGCGTCGACGTGCCCGGCTCCACGTGGCTGACCCTGCGGCTGACCCGCCGCGACGACGACACCTCCTGGTCGGTGCCGGACATCAGCTACACCGCCACGCTGCCCACCGGCCTGAAGATCGGCACCGGCACCATCCCGAGCGGCATCGGGTACTGCCCAGGCGTCGAGGCCACCGAGGGCGGCACCACCGTGGCGGTCGCCGGCGCGAACCTGCCCGATCCCGGCGACTCGTGCCGGGTCCGGGTGCCGATCTCGGTCACGACCGGCGGCACCTGGCAGGCCGCGGACTTCACGCTCGACGTCACCGCCGGCGTCGCCGAACTGGACACCACCGCCGACGTCAGCTGCGCCACGATGGACTGCGGCAGCCGTACCCTGACCGCCGTCCTGCCCACGCCCGCGGCGCCGGTGCTCACCGGCGGGGTGTCGTCGCTCACCGCGACCTGGCAGGCGCCGACCGGCGTCACGGGCATCATCGGGTACCGCGTCGTCGCCCAGCCGGGCCCGGCCACCTGCACGACGACCGGCGCGCTGACCTGCGTGCTCGGCGCGACCGCCGGCCAGACCTACACGGTCACGGTGATCACCCGCACGGCCGGCGCCGACTCGGCCGCCAGCCCGAACTCCAACGAGGCGATCGCGACCGCGCCGGTGGCCCCGCCCGAACCGCCCGCCACCGACCTGACCCTGACCACCGACAAGGGCGACATCAACCGGGCCGAACCGGGCCAGAACATCGTGGTCATCGGCACCGGCTTCGCCGCCCACTCGACGGTGACGATCAACCTGTACTCCAGCCCGATCCAGCTCGGCACCGTGGTCACCGACGGCAACGGCAACTTCGCCAAGCCGGTCACCATCCCGGCCGACCTGGCCACCGGGCTGCACACCGCGATCGCCCAGGGCGTGGCCCCCGACGGCACGCCGCGGGCGATGAAGCTCGCCATCACGGTCACGCCCCGCGCGGCCTCGATCCTGCCGGTCACCGGCCCCGCCGTCTCCGGCCTGCTCACCCTGGCCCTGGTCCTGCTGGCGGCCGGCGCCGGCCTGGTGCTGCTGGGCCGCACCCGCGGCCCGGTCGCCGCCTGAGTCACGCTCGCGGCCCCGGCTCCGTTCGCGACGCGGACGGATCCGGGGCCTCATGCCTAGCGCAGCCCGAAAGTTCGCCATAACATACACGATCATTGATTGATGTCGTGAGAGGCGGCAGCCGTGGCGCGCTCGGTGCTGGGGTCCTTCGTTGTTGCGGCGGTCGTTGTGGCGCTGGTGCCGCTCGTGTCGGCCGACCGGGCCGAGGGCGGGGAGCGGGCGGCTGCGGCCGCGGCGGCGGACTGGACGGCGCCGCTGAGCACCCGCGGGCGGTACATCGTGGATGCCAACGGGCAGCGGTTCAAGCTCAAGGCCGGCAACTGGCACGGCGCGAGCGGTACCTGGAACGGCTCGGGCGATCCGGAGGTGGACGCCAACCATCACGCCGGGGAGAACTCCGGACGGATGCCGCTCGGGCTCGACCGCGTGCCGCTGGCGCAGATCGTGGCGCAGTTCCGGGCGATCGGCATCAACAGCATCCGGCTGCAGTTCTCCAACGAGATGGTGCACGACCAGCGGCCGGTGTCCGACGCCGCGGTGGCCGCCAACCCCGGGCTGCGGGGGCTGACGCCGTTGCAGGTGTACGACGCCGTGGTCGCCGCGCTGACCGGCGCCGGGCTCGCGGTGATCCTCAACAACCACACCAACACCACGCGCTGGTGCTGCGGCGTGGACGGCAACGAGCGCTGGAATGCCAGCCAGTCCACGCAGACGTGGGAGGAAGACTGGCTCTTCATGGTTCGGCGGTACCATGCCAATCCGCGCGTGGTCGGCGCCGACCTCTACAACGAGGTGCGCCGCTCGGTGTGGGACGACCCGAACTGGGGCCTCGGCGACAACCACGACTGGTATGCCGCCGCCCAGCACGTCGGCGACCGCATCCTGCAGGAGGCCAACCCCGACCTGCTCATCATCGTCGAGGGCATCAACTGGACCGGCATCCCGGTCGACGGGTTCGCGCACGGGCGCCCGACGCTGGAGCCGGTGCGGGACCTGTCGCCGACCCTGGTCCGCTCCGGCAAGCTGGTCTTCTCGGCCCACTTCTACGACTACACCGGCCCGCACCACAGCGGGGCGACCGGCATCGGCGAGACCAGCGACCCGCGCTACCGCGACCTGAGCCGCGACGAGCTGTACTCCGTGCTCAACCAGGAGGCGTTCTACGTCGCCGCGCAGAGCGCCCAGCACTTCACCGCGCCGCTGTGGATCAGCGAGTTCGGCATCGGGCGGTTCACCGACGCCGGCCCGTCGCGGACCTGGTTCGAGAACTTCGTGGACTACCTGGTCGCCAACGACACCGATTTCGCCTATTGGCCGCTCGTCGGCTGGCAGGACAACGGCACCGGCAACGGCTGGGCGCTGCTGAGCTGGGACCGCGCGGGCAACCTGATGGGCATCGACGACGGCGGCGACTGGCGCTCCGCGGCGTGGCACCGCCTGGTGGACGCCCCCGGGCGGACCGGTTATGTGGATCCGGTACCACGCTGGTCGATGCTCAGCCCGGACCACGGCGACTTCATCGCGTCGCTGCGCATGCGGGCCGTGCCGGACTGGGACTCCGGCGCCCGCAAGGCGGCCTGCCCCGACGGCCAGCGGCTCATCGGCCTGGCCCACGACGGCAACCGCGGCCTGTGCACCGACGCCGGCGCCGGCGACCTGTGGCCGTCGGGCGCCGGCTACCAGGTGGTCACCGACGAGCGGTACGTCAGCCCGGACTGGGCCGGCGGCTACACCAAGCTGCAGTGCCCGGCCGGCGCGTTCCTGATCGGCTACGCCGTGCGCGGCGCCGCCGTGTCCAGCGCCCTGTGCGCCGCGTCCGGCACCACCTTCCCAGCCGGCGGCCGGACCGTGTGGTTCGACCGCGGCGACAACCGCCCGTCGGACGGCCACGGCGGCGACTTCGCCTACGGCCACTACAAGGGCCAGTGCGGCGACAACGAGTACACGGCGGGCATTGCCTTCACCCGCCGGATCGGCTCCAACGGTTCACCCGCCGCCCTGTACTGCCGCCCGCTGCGCTGACCACCGTTCGCCGCCCGGCGAGATCGGCCCCGGTCGCACCTTCGCCGGTGCGCCAAGCCGGGCGGACCTCCGCTTCCGCACCGCACCTCCCAACCACCACCCCGCGCCATTGCCGCGTCCCCACCACCCCGCGCCATTGCCGCGTCCCCACCACCCCGCGCCATTGCCGCGTCCCCACCACCCCGCGCCAGCGCTGCGTCGCCACCACCTCGCGCCTTCGCTGCGTCCCCACCGCCTTCGCCCCGCGCCTTCGCCGCGGCCGCCCGCCAGCGGCGGCTGGCGGAGGCGCTTCAGCACTGGAGCCGCACACCGCAGTCGCAGCCGGAGGCGGCCCGCAGCGCCAGCAGGCGCAGACGCTCAAGCGCTGGCTGGTCGGCCGCACTCGGCGCAGTCGCAGCCGGTCCCGGAGGCCGCGGCGCGGCGGGCGGTGCGGCCTGTACCTGGGTACCGGTTGCAAGCCCGGCTCAACCGCAGCAGTCGTCGCACTGCTCACCGCGCCACGCCTCGACCCCTTCGCGCACCGCGACGGCGGCGATGACCAGGGCCGCGGCCGGGTCGGCCCACCACCAACCGAGGACGGCGTCCAGCGCCAGACCGGCCAGTACCGTTGCCGACAAATAGGTGCACAACATGGTCTGCACGCTGTCGGCCACCACGGTCACCGACCCGAGCTCCCGGCCGGTGCGCCGTTTCGCCCACACCAGCAGCGGCATGACGACGACCGATGCGGCAGCGGTACCGATCCCGAGCGGCGATGTCGCGGGATGCTCACCGCCGGCCAGGGACCGGATCGCCTCCACGGCGACCCAGGCGGCCAGGGCGAAGAACGAGACCGCGATGCCGCGCAGCGCCAGCCGCTCCCGCGCCTGCGGCACCTGGGCGTGGAACTGCCAGATCACCACCAGCGCGCTGAACACCTCGACGAACGAGTCCAGCCCGAACCCGAGCAGCGCCGTCGACCCCGCCGCGGCCCCGGCCGCCACCGCGAGCAGACCTTCCACCAGGTTGTAGCCGGCGGTGGCGTACGCCAGACGCAGGCTGCGCCGGTTCAGCACCCGCCGCCGCTCGGCGGTCAGCACGGCCACCGGCGTGCTCATACGGTTCGCTCCCGCCCGGCAGCGCTGCGGACCGAATACGGGCCCACGGCGCCATCGGTCAGCTCATGCGGTGCACTCCCGCCCAGCGATGCCGCGGACCGAATATATGCCCGGGGCGCCGCCGGTCGGCACGGCCGCCTCATGCGGTGCACTCCCGCTCGGTATTGCCGTAGACCGGGCACAGGTCCACGGCGTTGCCGGTCGCCGCGAGCAGCCGCTCGGCCGCGTCGAGCAGGGTCAGCAGCTCCGGCTGGGCGAGCCGGTAGAGCATCTGCCGGCCGACCGCCCGGCCCTCCACCAGGCCGCAGTCGCGCAGGCACGCCACGTGCGCCGACACCGTCGACTGCGCCAGGCCGAGGGTGCGGGTGAGGTCGACGACGCGGCGCTCACCACCCGCCAGCTCGTGCACGATTGTCAGCCGCGTCTCGTCGCCCAGGCTGCGGAACAGCGCCACCGCCGGCGACAGCTCCGCCCGGCGTGCGGGATCGCGCTCACCCATTGTCATCGTCACCAGGCGATGATAAGCCCGTCAGGCCGGCAGCGGGATACTTTCGACGAACCGGACCTGCTCCGACTCCACGATCGCGGCGAGCTCCGCGACCACCTTGGGCCCTTCGGTCCGCTGCCGCATCCCTTCGAAGGCCCGCGCGACGTGCCCCTGGTCGTCGATCTCCCACAGGTTCCACGTCTCGTACAGCGGACCGACCCGGGTGACCAGGCTGTGCCGCAGCCTGACGCCCTGGCTCTCGAAGAGGGTCCGCAGGTCGGGCAGGATCGCCGTGTAACGCTCGAGGTACTGGTGGCCGTACCGCAGCCGCAGCTGCGCGAGGAGGAAATGGGTCACGCCGACGACCGTATCGGCGGCCCCGGCCCGCGCGGGTATCCTCGCGTCCAAGATCCTTGACCGATCGTCCGCGAGGTGGCCGATGCAGCGCTGGGTCCGGCTCGAGGCGCGAGGTTCGTGGCGCGTCCGCGTCGCACTGCGCTCGAGCGCCTGGATCGCCATGGTCACGACGGGAACCGTTTCCCTGACCACGCGCGCCGGCGGCACGACGACAACCCTGTCCACCGGCGACTGTTTCATCGCCCGCGGCAGCGAGGACTTCGTGATCGCCGACTCCCCCGGGCGCAGTGCGACCAGCGGCGCTCCGGGGTTCGGTATGGCCAGCGGCACCCCGGGACTCGGCATGGCCAGCGGCACCCCGGGACTCGGCATGGCCAGCGGCACCCCGGGACTCGGCATGGCCGGCGGCGCCCCGGGACTCGGCGTGGCCGGCGGCGCGGTCGGGTGCGCCGAGGTGTCCGGCGGCACCCTGAGCTTCGGCGCGGGACAACCCGGCCGGCCGGCGGCAATGACGGCGGTCCGCGCCTCCTTCCAGGCCGTCCCCGGCGCGGCGGTCACGGGCGCGCTGCCGCCGCTGCTCCGGCTCGACACCGACCGCGCTGCGGCGGAGGCGCTGCGGGCCACGTTCGGACTGATCGAACGCGAGCGGGCCCACTCCGACGCGGCCACCGACCTGATGGCGACCCGGCTCGCCGACGTGCTGACCGTGCAGGCGATGCGGGCCCTGTCCGCCACGGCCGCGCCGGGCTCCACCGACCCGCTCCGGCTGCTGCGCGACCCGCGGCTGGTCCGCGCGGTGCGCGCGATGCACGACGACCTCGCCCGCCCGTGGACCGTGGCGTCGCTGGCCCGCGAGGCGACAATGTCCCGCTCGGGCTTCGCCGCGGCGTTCCGGACGGCGGCGGGCGAGAGCCCGCTCGGCTACCTGGCCCACTGGCGGGTATGCCGCGCCAAACGCCTGCTCCGGGAGACCTCACTCGGCGTCGCCGAAATCGCCGGGCTGGTCGGCTACGAGTCGGCCTCGGCCCTGAGCCGCGCCTTCAGCCGGCGCGAGGGCATCGCCCCCAGCACCTGGCGCAACCTGGCCGGTTCGTGCCTGCGTCAAAGTGGGCGGTGATGGCGGACCGCTCTGAGGTTCGGGCGCGTCGAGATCGACAACGAGCAAGGTCTCCGGTCGCTGGTGAACGGCCCCCGGCGGCGCTTTCTTTCCACGATCATGCCGAGGAGCGTCCCGAATGGCGGGATCTCCATGATCGTGGAGTGATGATGTACCAGGAGCGGCACTATCACTCCGCGATCATGAGGATCCCAGCCAGTGGACGCTTCCGGTGCATGATCACGGAAGCAAAACGCCGCACCGCCTACACGCCGCACCGCCTACACGCCGCCCGCCCGCACGCCGCACCACCCGCACGCCGCACCACCCGCACGTCGCACCGGCCGCAGGGGCCACCAGCGCCGCGCGCGGCGGGCGGGGCCGCTGGGGTCGCGCCGCTCTGGATCGACGGGGTTGAGCCGGCCCACGAAACCGCGGTGCACATCGCCGCGATCAACGAATGGCTGTGACCGACCTTGATACAGGCCCCAACCCTGCCCGCCACGAACTCGACGCCACTACCGACCGAACGTCACCGCCGACCCGAACCCGCCGACCCGAACCCGCCGACCCGAACCCGGCGACCCGGCGACCGGCGCCATTGCTGAGCCGGTGACCGGGCTTACCGTGGTCCGGTGCGAATCGGTATCACGCTGCCGATGTCCGAATCGGACGGACCGGGTCGGATGCCCGGCTGGACCGATGTGCGGGCGCTGGCCCTCCACGCGGAATCAACGGGCGTGGATTCGGTCTGGATCTGCGACCACTTCCTGAGCGAACCCGAAGGGCGGCCGCCCGAGGGCGTGCTGGAAGCCTGGACCGTCCTCTCGGCGCTGGCCGCGGCCACCCGGCGGGTGACGGTCGGCACGCTGGTCACCTGCGGTACGTTCCGGTCTCCGGCGCTGCTGGCCAAAATGGCGGCGACCGCCGACGGGATCAGCGGCGGACGGCTCGTGCTCGGGCTCGGCGCCGGATCCCCCGGGCTGGAGCACGGGATGTACGGTCTGCCGGACGGCGACCGCCTGGCCCGCTTCGAGGAGACCCTGCGGATCGTCGGCGGCCTGTTGCGGGGTGGCGAACCGGTGACCACCTCCGGGGGATTTCACCGGCTGCGCGACGCAGCGCTGCTACCACCGCCGGACCGACCGATTCCGCTGCTGGTCGCCGGCGGCGGCCCGCGCCTGCTGCGGCTGGCCGCCCGGTACGCCGAGGCCTGGAACACCGCCTGGTACGGCACGCCGGACGACCGGTTGCGCGACCGCCTCGCCGCGATGGCGCGGGCCCTGGCGGACGAGGGCCGCGAGCCGGGTTCGCTCCGCGTAACGGTCGGCATGTCCGCCGCCGAGCCGGACCATTCGGACCCGAATCGGTTCGCCCGGCTCATCGACGACTACGCCGCCCTGGGCATCGACGAGCTCATCGTCGCGCTGGAGCCGCGGACCGAACGGTCGGTGGACCACCTGGTCCGCGCGCTCACCCTCCGCGGAGGCGGTTGACGCCCGTCCGGATGCAGGAAACCGGCGCTAACGGACGACGCGGCACACCAGCGCGTCGGAGGTGCCGCGGAAGGCGCTCATCACCACGTCGGTGGTGAGGTACTTGCACGCGAGGTACGGATCGCCGGACCCGACATACTGCTGCGGCGAGGGCGAACCGGAGTAGCAGCGCAGCCCGGCGCTCTCGTAGAAGCCGATCCAGGCCGCCGGGTACCGCGAATGGCAATAATCGCCGATCGACAGCGGACCGAAAGTGACGTCCGCGACCGCGGCGTGGGCGGGCGTGGCGATCGCGAGCGCTGCGGCGCCGGCCAGCGTCGTGCCGGCGGCGAGGGTCAGCAGGCGTCGAAACACGGATGAACCTCCACGGACGAGTTGGGGTTGGCGCCAATTATCAATAAGGAATCTTTCCTTATCAATGGATGGGCTCCCAGGGCATCCGGGTTTGCTGCCGGGCCGGCCGGGTAGGCCCGGGTGCCGGAACGATCTGCGGAGGTGTACCGCGATGCCGACCCCCACCCTCACCGAACTGCACGCCTGGCTGGAACGGTCGCGACGGCAGGGCTCGGTGCAGTACCACCAAGGTGAACACAGCTGCTCGGTGCTGGGGCATCCTGAAGCCGTCGCCGTGCTGGCCGATCCTGCCACCTACTCCTCGGATCTGGGTGACCTGCGGCCCCGGCAGGAGGACCTGGACCTGTTCGAGCGCGGCAACTTCGTGCGGATGGACCCGCCCCGGCACGACACCCTGCGCCGCCTGGTCGGCCAGGCGTTCACGCCCCGGGTGGTGGCGGGGCTGGAGCCGCGCATCGCCGAGGTCGCGACCGGGCTGCTGGACGAGGTGGCGGGCGAGCGCCGGTTCGACCTCATCGAGGACCTCGCCTATCCGCTGCCGGTCATCGTGATCGCCGAGTTGCTCGGCATCCCGGCGACGGACCGGCCGCTGTTCCGCACCTGGGCCGACCGCCTGTTCGAGCGCTCCGACGCGGGTCCGGACGAGTCGCTCGCGCGGCTGACGAGCCCGGAGCGGATGGAGGCGGCGGCACCGGCGGTACGCGAGATGAACGGCTATCTGCTGGAACACATCCGGGCCCGCCGGTCCGCCCCGCGCGAGGACCTGATCAGCCGGCTCGTGCTCGCCGAGGCCGACGGCGAACGCCTGGTCGACGAGGAGATCGTCGGATTCGCCGGGGTACTGCTGCTCGCTGGGCACGTCACCACGACCGCCACCCTCGGCAACACGGTGCTGTGCCTCGACGCGCACCCCGGCGCCGCGGCGGAGGTGCGGGCCGAACCGCCACTGCTGCCCACGGCGATCGAGGAGGTGATTCGGTTGTACACCCCGTTCCCGCGACTGGTCCGCCGGACGACGACCGACACCACCGCCGGCGGGACCGCCGTGCCGGCCGGCGCGATCGTCATGATCTGGCTGGCGGCGGCCAACCGTGACGGGCGCGTGTTCACCGATCCCGACCGGTTCGACCCGCACCGGTCGCCGAACCCGCACCTCGGCTTCGGTCACGGCCTGCACTTCTGCCTCGGGGCGCCGCTGGCCCGCCTGGAGGCGCGGGTCGCCATGGAGTTGCTGCTGCGACGGTACTCCGAGATCGCCGTCGAATCCGCAGAGTACCGCAACCCATGGGTGATGGTCAGCCCCACCCGGCTCCCCGTCACCGTCAGTGAAAGCCGCGCGACCGTCAGCTGATAGTCACAAACCAATCCCCCACTGCCCCGACAACTTCGCCATCATGGATGCACACGCGCCGGCGAACATCGGGGGATGCAGTGGACGAGCGCACGGAGGCCTTTCTTTCGGCGTACCAGGTATTTCTGGACGAGGTCGTCAACGAACATCGGCAACGGCAGACGGCGGACGAGTCGTCGCTCAATGCGGTGCTGCGCCGGCACCTGGGCGCCGACCCGCTCGGGCTGGCCGTGGTCACCGACGACGTCAGGCCCCAGCTGACCGCCGACCTCGACGTCGCGCTGAGCGAGGTCCAGCGGCGCTCGGAGCACCACGAGGTGATCGGCATCGGCGGCGGGGAGCAGCGCCGCCAGCAGTCGCTGAGCGAGATCCTCAACCACGCCGGGCGCTTCGGCCAGTTCCCCGTCGCCGCGGTCGACTACACCACCATCGCCACCGGCCCGGACACCACCCGCCAGGCGGTCTCCTTCGGGCTGCGCCTGTTCACCCACGGCGGGGCTCCGGTGGCGGTGCTGCAGCGCTCGCCGGAGCCGCGAATCGGCCAGATGCTCGCGCGGATGGAGGTCGTCACCCCGGCTGAGGGCATCGCGGCCGACCTGATCGCCACCGTGCACGCCCTCATGCTGAGCCATTCGGTGCTGCGCGGACAGGTGCTGTCGCTGGGCGGCTCCGCCTACGCGCGCAGCAACGGCGAGGTCACCTTCCACCGGCGACCGGCCGTGCGCGAGGAGGAGATCGTCCTGCCCGCCGGCGTGCTGGACCGGGTCCGCCGCCACATCACCGGCATCGCCGAGCACCGCGACCGGCTGCGCGCCGCCGGCCAGCACCTCAAGCGCGGCCTGCTGCTCTACGGCCCGCCCGGCACCGGCAAGACCCACACGGTGCGTTACCTGCTCAACGCGCTGCCCGAGCTCACCGTGCTGCTGCTGGCCGGCCCGGCCATCGTTCACGTCGCGGAGGCCGCCCGGATGGCCCGCGCCCTGCAGCCCGCACTGGTCGTGCTGGAGGACTGCGACCTGGTCGCCGAGGACCGCGACCGGCACGGCGGCCCCCAGCCGCTGCTCTTCACGGTCCTGGAGACCCTCGACGGCCTCGGCGACGACGCCGACGTCGCCTTCCTGCTCACCACCAACCGGGTCAGTGTGCTCGAGCCCGCCCTCGCCCAGCGCCCCGGCCGCGTCGACCTGGCCGTCGAGATCCCGCTCCCCGACACCGACGCCCGCCGCCGTCTCGTGCGCCTCTACGCCCGCGACCTGCCGTTCACCGCAGCCGCCCTGGACCGCGCCGCCGACCGATCCGCCGGCGTCACCGCCTCCTTCGCCAAGGAACTCCTCCGCCGCGCCGTCCTGATCGCCGCCGACGCCGGCCACACCCCCACCGACGCCGACCTCGACCAAGCCTTGGACGAGATGCTGTCCCAAGCCGAATCCGTGACCCGCTCCCTCCTCGGCACCGCCCCTTAGCCCCTCCGCCACCACCGCCCACCCCACCCCGCCGCACCCCACCGCCGCCGACCACGCCGCGCGCCGCCCCACCCCGCCGCCTCACCGACCACGCCGCCGGCCGCACCGCGCCGCCTACGCCGCCCCGCCACCCCGCACCACCGGCCGCACCGCCGCCCCGGCCGCACCGCCGCCCCGCCCTGCCCCGCACCGCCGCCCCGCCCTGCCCCGCGCGGCCGCAGACCACGCCCCGCGCCGCCCCGCCCCATCGACCACGCCGGCGGCCGCACCGCACCGCCGCTGCCCGCCCGACACCGCCCCGCCGCGCCGCCCGCCGCCCCACCGCGCCGCACGCCGCCGCGCCGCCCCACCACCCGACCGCGCCGCTCGCCGCCGCCGCACCGCGCCGCTCGGCGCCGCCCCACCGCGCCGCCCCACCGCGCCGCCCGCCGCCGCCCCACCGCGCCGCCCGCCGCCGCCCCACCGCGCCGCCCGCCGCCGCCCCACCGCGCCGCCCGCCGCCGCCCCACCGCGCCGCCCGCCGCACCCGCGCCGTCCCACGGGCCGCGCCGCCGACCACGCCTCCCTGCGACCGGTGCACCGCCGCCCATCGCCCGCCGCCGTGCTGGGCGCTCTGCCACGCCCGCCTGCGGCGCGGCCGGCCGTTGCCGCCTCGCCATCCGCCGGCATTGCCCGCCGTGCGGAGCGCAGCGACCAGAAGTCTCCGCGATCATGCCGCATTCGCATCGACACCAAGGGTTTTTCATGATCGTGGAGTGTTGATGTACACCTGTGTACCTTAAGTCTCCGGGATCATGAGAAACCCGGGCTGCGACCACCGCGAGCATCATGATCCCGGAGAGTTTCGGCCGCCCCGGCCGACCCGATCGGATGTTTCGCCCGGCGAGTGACGGCTGCGCTGCCGCGCCGGGCGAAGTGGTGGCCGTTGCCTGCCGTCGGGCCGGGCTTTCGGGCATGAATCGGCGCGAAAACCCAGGCGTTGGGTCCTGCGCTGGGCCTTTGGGCCCAAGCCGGGGGCGCGGGCCGCCGCTAGCGTCCGGTTTGCGTGAAGCGTTCGATCAACCAAACGGGAGCATTGATGACCCTGTCCCTCCGACGCCTGCCGCGGTCGCGGCTGTTCATGCTGGCCGGCATCACGGTCGCGCTCGTTGGCTTCCTCGGCTGGTTCGCCACCGGCGCGCTGCGTACGGCCCGCGCCGACGAGAAGCCGCTGTCCCAGGGCAAGCCGGCGACCGCCTCGTCCGAAGAGGGGCGGGCCTTCCCGGCCTCGGCCGCGGTCGACGGCGACACCGGCACCCGGTGGTCGAGCGCGTTCGCCGACCCGCAATGGATCCAGGTCGACCTCGGCGCCCCGACCGCCGTCAGCCGGGTGGTGCTGAACTGGGAACGCGCCTACGCCACGGCGTACCAGATCCAGCTCTCGGCGGACGGCACCTCATGGACGCCGGTGTACTCCACCACCACCTCCACCGGCGGCAAGCAGACGCTCGCGGTGACCGGCCAGGGCCGCTACGTGCGGCTCTACGGCACGGCCCGGTCCTCCGGCTACGGCTACTCGCTGTGGGAGTTCCAGGTGTTCGGGGCGTCCTCGGCGCCGGCGACCGCGACGGTGAATCCGCCCGCGCCGCCGGCCAGCGCGTCGGCTTCCGCGAGCGCGGGAGCGGGAGCGGGCCCGTCGTCGGCCGCGCCGGGCACGACGAACGCCGCCGGGTACATCATGGCGCCGAACCCGGTGACCAACGTCAAGCCATCACACGAGGTACCCCCGAATAAAGGCGGTTTCCACGAGTTCCAGGCCAACTGTTCGGTCAGCCGGTCCAACGTCGGGGACGACCCGATCGTCTTCCCGAACCTGCCGGGCGCCTCGCACTCGCACACGTTCATGGGCAACACCACCACGAACGCGGCCTCGACGATCGACTCGCTGAGCAAGGGGCAGACCACCTGCAAGGCCAAGGGTGACCTGTCCGCCTACTGGATGCCGACGCTGTACAACGGCGACACCGCGGTCAACCCGGAGGGCCTGCAGGTCATCTACTACAAGACCGGCGTGACCGACTACCGCAGCGTGCGGGCGTTCCCGAAGGGTCTGCGGTTCGTCGTCGGCGACGCGAAGAACACCGACGCGGACAAGTTCCTCGCCGCGACCGAGAAGGGCTTCGAGTGCGGGGACAGCTACGAGAACAAGAACATCCCGCTGACCTGCCCGACCGACCGTAGCGTCAAGCTCAACATCCGCTACCAGGCGCCGAGTTGCTGGGACGGGCTGCACCTGGACTCGCCCAACCACCAGAGCCACATGGCCTACCCGATCGACAGCCACACCGCCGCGGGCATGGTGTGCCCGGACGACCACCCGGTCGCCGTGCCGAAGCTCGAGTTCAAGATGGCCTGGCCGGTCAACGGTGACATGTCGAAGGTGCACTTCGCCAGCGGCGCCGGCCCGACGTTCCACTATGACTTCATCAACGACTGGGACGACCGGACCCTGACCGCGATGATCAACGGGTGCATCGTGGCGGCCCGGCAGTGCGACCCCCAGGGGCACGACGGTCGCGACGACCAGCAGCCCGCGCCGTACGTCCTCAACAACGACTACGTCCTGCCCTAACGGTCAGGCGCCGCCGCCCCGGGTTCCTGCGGAGCCGGGGCGGCGGCGCCGTTTCGCCGTGCAGTATTCTCGGCGCGGTGGAGGGCCAGTGACTGACGGCAGCCTGCCCGACCTGTTGCGCGGCCGGGTCGGCCCGCCGCCGCGTCGCCGGTCGCGCCAGTGGATCGGGCTGACCGTGGTGGCCATCGGCATGGCGGCCGCGACCGTCGCGGTGCCGCCGCTGATCGCCCCGCGGGGCGGGAAGACCGACACCGCCGCCCCGCCGGCCGGCCCCGCGTCGCCGCCGCAATCCGTGTCGCCGTCTCCGCCGGCCGCGAGCCCGAGCGCTCCGCCGCGGTTCGCCCCGATCAGCATCCAGGCCGAGGACCCCGGCAACCGCCTGTCCGGCGGCGCTTCGGCCGTCGCCTGCGCCACCTGCCGGGGCGGCCACCGGGTCCGCTACCTGTGCGCCACCTGCGCGCTGCTCGTGCGCACCACCCTGCCCGTCGCCGGACAGCGCACGGTGACGGTGTACTACGAGGTCGACGGCCCGCGCTCGATCAAGATCAGCATCAACGGCGGACCGGCCCGCGGCTGGCCGGTGACCGGCCCCGACTGGACGACGCCGCAAGCCTTCCACTTCACCGTCGAGCTGCCCGCCGGCGAGCTGCAGCTGCGGTTCTACAACGACGACTCGCCCGCACCGGACCTCGACGAGGTGGTCGTCTCCTGAATTAGCCGACCTTGAGCCCCGGCTCAAATTCCGATTAAGCCGCGTGCCCGGACTTCGCCGCCGCCCGGGCGCCCAGTAGCGTTCGTCCGGTGGTGGGTACCGACCGCGAAATCGCTGCGGCGGCGTTGGGCCGGGCCGTCCTCATAGGCCGCGCGGTGGCCACGATGACCGCGGCGGCGGCCGGATTGCTGCTGGTCGACGACCGGTGGCGAGTGGTCGCCGTGCTCGTCCTGGTGGCCGTGGCCACCGCCGTGCAACTGGGCGCGCTGGCCCGGTGGCCGGCCCTGGTCGGCCGGCCGGTGATCGCGGTCGTCGCCGATTTTCTGGTCATTTTCGCGGTACTCGCCATCAGCCGCGGCAGCATCGCCTACTTCTGCTTCGCCGCCGGGGCCGGCGCGCTGGCCGGGGTCCTGCTCGGCATGCGGGCACTGCCGGTGTGGGCGGCCCACGCGGCGCTGAGCTTCACCGTGATCGCCCAGGTGCTGCACCGCACCGAGCCGCCCGCCGAGATCACCGCGTTCGTGGTCGCTTTCCCGATGGCGGGCGCGCTGGCCGGCATCGGCGCGTCGATGGCCACCGCCGCGCTGACCCGCTACCTCGAGCTCTCCACCCGCCTGGTCGCCTCCGCCCAGCGCTCGGCCGCCGCCTCCGAACGGGCCCGGCTGGCCCGGGAGCTGCACGACTCGGTCACCAAGACGCTGCGCGGCGTGTCGCTGGCCGCGCTGGCGCTGCCCTCGTCGCTGCGCCGCCAGCCCGCCTTGGCCGAGCATCTGGCGGGTACCGTCGCCGCCGGGGCCACGGCGGCCGCCCGGCAGGCCCGGGAACTGCTGGAGGAGATGCGGCTCGACGTGCCCGACCGTGACCTGGCCACGAGCGTCGAGCAGCTGTGCACGACCTGGAGCGCGGCGACCGGCACCCCGGTGCGGACCGTGCTGGCCGCGGTCGACCCGCCGATCACGGTGGGGTACGAGCTGACCAGCATCCTGCGCGAGGCGCTGGCCAACGTCGCCCGTCACTCCTACGCCCGGCGGGTCCTGGTGCGGCTGGCGCCGATCGGCCCGGGCGTGCTGCTGGAGATCGCCGACGACGGCGTCGGGTTCGCCGTACCGCGGGACCTGTCCGGGCTGCAGTCGGCCGGCCACTTCGGCATCGTCGGCATGGCCGAGCGGGCCCGCACGGTGGGCGGCGAGCTGTCCATCGACTCGGCGCCGGACGCCGGCACGACCATCACGGTGCGCGTGCCACTGCCGGCCCGTGACGAGCCGCCGCGCCGGGCCGGCGCCCACCGTTCCGCCGTCGGCGCGCGGTGAAGCGGTGAACCGGTACCCCCCGACCGGAGTCCTCGTCGTCGACGACAACCCGATCGTGCGGGCCGCGCTGCACGGCATCCTCGACGGCGACGACGAGCTGCGGGTGGTGGCCGAGGCCGCCAACGGCCAGGAGGCGCTCGCCGCGGCCCGGCGGCTGCGCCCGGAGGTCACCCTGCTCGACCACCGGATGCCGATCGCCGACGGGCTGTCGGTCATCGGCCTGCTCGCGCAGTACTCCTCCGTGCTCGTGCTGACCAGCGACGACGACGCGGAGCTGATCTCCGGCATGCTGCGCCAGGGCGCGCGGGGGTACCTCGTGCACGGCCAGTTCGAGCCGCCCGAGCTGCTGCGCGCGGTGCGCGAGGTGGCCGGCGGCCGCGGCTGGCTCTCCCCGATCGCCGCGTCCGTGGCCGCCTCGATGGTGCGCGACCAGCTCGCCCGCGAGCGGGTGCAGCAGCACGCCCGCACCCGCTTCGGCCTCACCGACCGGGAGGAGGACGTGATGATCCTGCTGTGCCAGGGCCTGTCCAACGCCTCGATCGCCCGGCGGCTGCTGCTCACCGAGAAGACGGTGAAGAACCACCTCAACCACGTGTTCGCCAAGCTGCAGGTGACCAGCCGCACGGAGGCCGTCGTCCGCTGGACCGCCGTAACCTAACCACCACCCTCCGCCACAATCGGCGATTCCCTCGTACGCCTGTTCTAACCCGCGCTACACTTCAACCCATGATTGACCTCGCCTACCAGCCGTCGATGTTCGACGTCGCGGGCCCCTCCCTGGGGTCGCTCACCGGCCAGGTGACCCGCCACCACCTGAGCCGCGGCGCCTGGGTCGACCACCTGCCCGGCTGGGTGCTGGGCTCCGACGCGATCCTCGACACCCTGCTGCACGAGGTCGAGTGGCGCGCCGAGCGCCGCAAGATGTATGACGACGTGGTCGACGTGCCGCGCCTCCTGCGGTGGTATGGCGCCGACGAGACCCTCCCCCACCCACTGCTCACCGAGGCCCGCCGCCGCCTGACCGCCTACTACGTGGAGGAGCTCGGCGAGCCCTTCATGACCGCCGGCATGTGCCTCTACCGCGACGGCCGCGACAGCGTCGCCTGGCACGGCGACACGATCGGCCGCGGCGCCCGCTTCGACACGATGGTCGCCATCGTGTCCTTCGGCTCCCCCCGCTCCTTGCTGCTCCGCCCCCGCGGCGGCGGCGACAGCATCCGCTTCCCCCTCGGCCACGGCGACCTGATCGTGATGGGCGGCTCCTGCCAGCGCACCTGGGAGCACGCGATCCCGAAGACAGCCCGCCCCGTTGGCCCGCGCGTGAGCGTCCAATTCCGCCCATCCGGCGTCGCCTAACCCGCGCCCAAGCCCGGGGGGCCGGGGCCGGGGCCCGGGGGGCCGGGGCCGAGGGCCGGGGGGCCGGGGCCGAGGGCCGGGGGGCCGGGGCCGAGGGCCGGGGGGCCGGGGCCGAGGGCCGGGGGGCCGGGGCCGAGGGCCGGGGGGCCGGGGCCGGGGGGGCCGGGGCCGGGGGGGCCGGGGGGCCGGGGCCGGGGGGCCGGGGGGCCGGGGGGGCCGGGGGGCCGGGGCCAGGGAGCCAGGGAGCCAGGGAGCCAGAAAGCAAGTGGGCCGAGCCGGAGGCGAAGGTGGGACTGGGGCCGAGGGCCGAGCCAGCGGCCGGGTCGAGCTAGGGCGGAGGCTGGGGCTGGGCCGCGCCGGGGCGAGGTGAGGCCGTGCCGGGGGCGGGGGCGAGCCGGACGCGGAGCCGGGACCGAGGCCCCGGGCCGGACCTGGGCCACGTCCGGACATGAGCCGGCCCGAGGCTGAGCGGAGCCCGCCCGGCGGGCCCGCTCGCGCGAAGCGCGATGGAGGGTCGGCTGGGTGCTGCCCAGGCGAAGCCAATCCAGCCTGGGAGCCAACTCATCCCGGTTTAGCCGGAATTGGCGCCA
This sequence comes from Dactylosporangium sp. CA-092794, assembly GCF_050948465.1. Classification (NCBI taxonomy): domain Bacteria; kingdom Bacillati; phylum Actinomycetota; class Actinomycetes; order Micromonosporales; family Micromonosporaceae; genus Dactylosporangium; species Dactylosporangium sp. CA-092794. Next base: position 8,757,898 of record NZ_CP192044.1, read on the forward strand.
CTCACTTGCATTTGTCGCTGCGTGACTGGCGCGCTGAACACGTCCGCGGCGCACAATCCGCCGGCAGCAGCGAGGTCGGCGGCGGTCAGGCGGCTCGTCGCGATCGGCAGACACGCACAGTCCGTGAATGCGCACAGCGGCGAAGCCGTCTCGGGCCGGCAGCCATAAGTCTCCGCGATCACGCACGCGCTCGTCTCGATGGCGCGGTTTCTCATGATCGTGGAGACATATGGTACCTATAGGTACATAGACACTCCGCGATCATGAAAAACTCGTGGTGTCAGGTGCCAGTCGAGCATGATCGCGGAAACTTACTGCCGCTTTCGAGGCTCAACGGCGCTTCGGGCCCGGCGGGCGGGGGCTGAGCGGGGTGGACAGGTCAGCGGACGGTGGCCAGGGAGGGTGGGGCGGTCAGGGGGACTGCGGTCGGGTCCTCGATCATGCGCTCCACCACCACGCCGGCGCCGCCGCGGGAGGCGGCGGTGAAGCCCAGGTGCGAGGCGACGAAGTGGCAGCGGGCGGCCGTTGAGGCGACCGCCAGGCGGGCCAGGTTGGCCTGGGCCGAGGGGATCAGGTGGTCGGCCAGCTCGGCGAAGTACCCCCCAAGGACAATGACCCTCGGGTTGAACAGGTTGACCAGGATCGCGCCGCCGTGGCCCAGCCAGTGGCCGACCTCGGCCACCGCGTCCGTCGCGGCGCGGTCGCCGCTGGTGAGGCGGCGGGAGATCTCGGCGATGCGCTCCTGCGGGTCGGGGATCGGGCCGTCGGCGGGGCCGTAAGCGGCGTCCGGTGCGGCGCGGCGGACCAGTTGGGCCAGGCCGACCTTCGTCTCCCAGCAGCCGATGCGGCCGCAGCCGCACGGGGCGCCGCCGGGCTCCACCGGGAGGTGGCCGACCTCGCCGGAGAAGCCGTCGGCGCCGCGCAGCAGGTGGCCGTTGACGATCACGCCGCCGCCGACGCCGACCTCGCCGGTGAGGTAGACCAGGTCGTCGGTGCCGGCCGCCACGCCCCAGGTGTACTCGGCCAGGGCGGCCAGGTTGGCGTCGTTGTCGACGCCGATCCACAGGTCTGGCGCCAGGCCGTGGGCCAGGCGGGTGGCCACCGGCACGTCGCGCCAGCCCAGGTTGGGCGCCAGCACCACCACGCCGCGCGTCACGTCCACCAGGCCGGGCACCGCGACCGTCAGGCCCACCGGGGTCACCCCCCGGCGCGTCAGCTCCGCCAGGGAGCGCTGAGCGGCCTGCGTGAGGTCGTCCAGGCAGCGCTCGACGTCGCGGTGCATGGCGTCGAAGCTGACCCGCTTCTCGATGACCGTGCGGCCGGTGAGGTCGCTGCCGTGGACGGCCAGGTAATCGACGTTGATCTCGATGCCGACGGCGCCCACGTCGGAGCTCAGGGCGATGCCGCGGCCGGGGCGGCCGGCGCCGCCGGAGTGCTCGGTGCCGATCTCGCGGACCAGGCGGCGGGCGATGAGCTCGTCGACGAGGCTGGAGACGGTCGCCTTGTGCAGGCCGGTGGCGGCGGCGATCGCGGCGCGGGAGCGGGGGCCGTTGGCGCGCAGGTGCCGCAGCGTGCGGGTCAGGTTGGCGCGGCGCAGGGCGAGCTGGTCGGTCGGCTCCTCGGCGGAACCGGCGCCGGCCCGCTGCTTGCTCACCATGGCAACCCTCCCCGGCGCGGCCTCGCCCGGCTCAACCGCGACGACGACGTCAGTCATCGGATGAATCCGGCATCGACGCGCCTAATTGTCGGTCCAGTCCGACGAATGAACCATGAAACATCCCAGCAACACCAGACCTCGGCGCAACGAATCAGGAACGTTTCGAAAAGTCGGCACGATCCGGGGCGGCAACCGCACGCGATGGCACACAACGAGTTCCTTCGACTCGGAAGGCCGGAACCGTTGACGAGTCGGTAGCGAGTCTGCAACATTTGGCGCAACGCTGTGCAAGATTCCTACAACTGGTCGACAGACTTACCCTACTCTCCGCAACTCGGTCGCAGCCGGACCGCCAACCGGTCGTACCGCTCCCACACCCGCCTACGGAGAGGCCGAACCCCCGTGCAGTGGGCCTACCCGCCGCACGGTCGCGCACCACCCGCGCGATCGTGCACGAAACCGGCTCGGCAGTGACCGGGCCGTCAGCGCTGCCAGCACGTCACGTGGACGCCACCGCACAGGACCGCACCGCCGGAGGGCACCGCCAACCCCGCCCGGATCCCGAGCCAGGGAACCGGAACCGGGACGCCGTCCGGCGAACCGACGCCGACCCACCGCCAAGGCTTCGCCCGCGCCACGCCACCCCGTCATCGCGGGTCGCAGGTCGAGTCACGTCCGTCAGCACCGCGTCGCCACGCCCCGCACCACCTCACCCCGCTCGGACGTACGAGGTACGACGTAAGGATCCCGATGAGCAGAAGGCTCGTGACGCGGAGGGTGCTCGCGGCGTTCGCCGTGGCCGCCCTCGTCGCGGTGACCGCACAGGCGCTGCCGGCGCAGGCGGCCGGCGGACCCAACCTGGCAAGCGGCCGCCCCGCCACCTCCAGCAGCACCAACGGCGCAAACGGAATCGCCAACATCAACGACGGCAACCAGGCCACCTACTGGGAGAGCGCCAACAACTCCTGGCCGCAGTGGGCGCAGATCGACCTGGGCAGCGCCAAGAACATCGACCAGATCGTGCTCAAGCTGCCCGACCTGACCGCGTGGCAGACCCGCACGGAGACGCTGTCGGTCACCGGCAGCCTCGACGGGACCAGCTTCAGCACCGTCGTGGGCTCCGCCGGCTACGTCTTGGACCCGGCCACGCACAACACGGTGACCATCAACTTCACGGCCACGAACACCCGGTACGTGCGGCTGAACTTCACCGCCAACACCGGCTGGCCGGCCGCGCAGGTCGCCGAGTTCGAGATCTACGGCGTGTCGTCGTCCTCGACGAACCTGGCCGCCGGCAAGACGTTCACCTCCAGCAGCGTCAACTCGCCGTACGTGGCGAGCAACGGCGGCGACAGCAACCAGAGCACCTACTGGGAGGGCACGAACAACACCTTCCCGCAGTGGCTGCAGGTCGACCTCGGCTCGGCCGTCCCGGTCAGCTCGGTCGTGCTGAAGCTGCCCGCCTCGTGGGGCGCCCGCACCGAGACCCTCTCGGTCCAGGCGAGCACCACCGGCAGCACGTTCAACGACGTGGCCGCCTCCGCGGCGTACAACTTCGCCCCGGGCAGCTCGAACACGGTGACGATCCCGTTCACCCAGACGACGGCCCGCTACATCCGGGTCAACATCACGGCCAACACCGGCTGGCCCGCGGCACAGCTTTCGGAGCTCGAGGTGTACGGCCCGACCTCCGGCGACACGCAGGCGCCGACGGCACCGGGGAGCCTCGCGTACACCCAGCCGGCCAGCGGCCAGATCAAGCTCACCTGGACCGCGTCGACCGACAACAGCGGCTCCATCGCCGGGTACGACATCTACGCCAACAACACGCTGATCACCAGCGTGGCGGGCAACGTGCTGACCTACACCGACAGCCAGCCCGACTCGGCCACGGTCTCGTACTTCGTCAAGGCCCGTGACGCGGCCGGCAACCAGTCGCCGGCGAGCAACACGGTGACCCGCACCGGTACCACGCCGGACACCACGCCGCCGACCGCGCCCGGCAACCTCGCGTACACCCAGCCGGCCAGCGGCCAGATCAAGCTCACCTGGACCGCGTCGACCGACAACAGCGGCTCGATCGCCGGGTACGACATCTACGCGAACAACTCGCTGCGGGCGAGCGTCGCCGGCAACGTGCTGACCTACACAGACAACCAGCCGGATTCGGCCACGGTGTCGTACTACGTGAAGGCCCGCGACGCGGCGAACAACGCCTCCGCCGCCAGCAACACGGTGACCCGCACCGGCACCGGCAACCCGCCGCCGGGCACCAACGTGGCGCTGGGCAAGGCGGTCGAGGCCAGCGGTTCGGTGTTCACGTTCGTGCCGGCCAACGCCAACGACAACAGCGTCACGACCTACTGGGAGGGCGCGGCCGGCTACCCGGCGACCCTGACCGTGCACCTGGGCGCGAACAACGACATCAGCAAGATCACGCTGAAGCTCGACCCGAGCACGGCGTGGGGCGCGCGCACCCAGAACCTGCAGGTGCTGGGCCGCGAGCAGAGCGCGACCGGGTTCAGCAACCTGGTCTCGGCGGCCGACTACCGCTGGGACCCGGCGACCGGCAACTCGGTGGACATCACGGTGTCCGCCCGGGTGGCCGACGTGCAGCTGAAGTTCAACTCCAACACCGGCGCCCCGTCGGGCCAGGTGGCCGAGTTCCAGATCTTCGGTACCGCTGCGCCCAACCCCGACCTGCAGGTCACCGGCATCACCGCGGCGCCCGCGTCGCCGGTGGAGACCGACTCGGTGAATCTGACCGCGACCGTGCGCAACAACGGCTCCGCGGCGTCGGGCGCGACGAACGTCAACTTCTACCTCGCCACCGCCCAGGGCACGGTCCTGGCCGGTACCGCGAACGTGACCGCTCTCGCGGCCGGCGCGCAGGGCACGTTCACCGCGAACATCGGTCCGCGGACCGCGGGCACCTACACGGTGAGCGCGAAGGTCGACGAGGCCAACTCGGTCATCGAGACGGACGAGTCGAACAACGCCTTCACCAGCGGCACGAGCCTGGTGGTCCAGCCGGTGCAGAGCTCCGACCTGATCGCCTCGCCGGTGGCCTGGTCGCCGGGCAACCCGTCCGGCGGCAACACGGTCACGTTCAGCGTCGTGATCAAGAACCAGGGCACCCAGGCCACGGCCGGCGGTTCCCACGGCGTCACGCTCACGCTGCAGAACGCGACCGGCGGCACGGTGACCACGCTCACCGGGTCCTACACCGGCACGCTCGCCGCGGGCGCCAGCTCGCCGGTGATCACGCTGGGCACGTGGACGGCGGTCAACGGCAAGTACACGGTCCACACCGTGCTCGCCGCGGACACCAACGAGCTGTCCATCAAGCAGGCCAACAACACCAGCGACCTGTCGCTGTTCGTCGGGCGCGGCGCCAACATGCCCTACGACATGTACGAGGCCGAGGACGGCACGGTCGGCGGCGGCGCGCAGGTCGTCGGGCCGAACCGCACCATCGGTGACCTCGCGGGTGAGGCGTCCGGCCGCAAGGCCGTCACGCTGAACACGAACGGCTCCTTCGTGCAGTGGACGACCCGGGCCAGCACCAACACGCTGGTCACCCGGTTCTCGATCCCGGACGGCACCTCCTCGACGCTGAACATCTACGTCGACGGGAACTTCGCCAAGGCGATCTCGCTCACCTCGAAGTTCTCGTGGTTGTACGGCACCGAGAACACGCCGACCAACTCCCCCGGCGCCGGCCCGCGGCACATCTACGACGAGGCCAACATCATGCTGGACAGCACGGTGCCGGCCGGTCACACGATCAAGCTGCAGAAGGACAACACCAACAGCGGCACGTTCGCGATCGACTTCATCAACCTCGAGCAGGTCGCCCCGATCGCGAACCCGAACCCGTCGACCTACATCACGCCGGCCGGGTTCACGCAGCAGGACGTGCAGAACGCGTTCGACACCGCGCGGCAGAGCACCACGGCCGTCGGCGTCTACCTGCCGGCGGGCAACTACACCACCTCGAACAAGTTCAACGTCTACGGCAAGGCGATCCAGGTCGTCGGCGCCGGACCGTGGTACACCCGGTTCTACACGCCGCAGGACCAGTCCGACACCAACGCCGGCTTCGACGTGAACACGTCGGCGAACGGCACGACCTTCAAGAACCTGGCGTTCTTCGGCAACTACGTCGAGCGCATCGACGGCCCCGGCAAGGTGTGGGGCGAGCTCAAGGACAACCAGAACCTGACGATCGACAACGTCTGGGTCGAGCACACCGTCTGCATGTACTGGGGCGTGCACAACAACAACATCACCATCACCAACAGCCGGATCCGCGACACGTTCGCCGACGGCATCAACTTCACCAACGACACGACCAACACCCACCTGAACAACATCGACGCCCGCAGCACCGGTGACGACTCGTTCGCGCTGTTCTCGGCGATCGACTCCGGCGGCTCGGTGGGCAACCACGACAACACGTGGGAGAACCTGTCCGCGACGCTCACCTGGCGCGCGGCCGGCTTCGCGGTCTACGGCGGGTACAACAACACGTTCCGCAACATGTACATCGCGGACATGCTGTGCTACTCGGGCATCACGATCAGCTCCCTGGACTTCGGCTACGCGTTCGTCGGGTTCGGCACCCAGCCGACCACGATCCAGAACGTGTCGCTGATCCGCGACGGCGGCCACTTCTGGGGCCAGCAGACGTTCGGAGCGATCTGGGCCTTCTCGGCCTCGAAGGAGTTCCGCGGCATCCGGGTGTCCGACGTGGACATCGTGGACCCGACCTACTCCGGCATCATGTTCCAGACCAACTACAGCTCGCCCGGATCGCCCCAGAACCCCATCACCGACACCATCTTCACCAACGTCAGCATCACCGGCGCCCGGCGCTCCGGTGACGCGTTCGACGCGAAGTCGGGCATGGGAATCTGGGCCAACGAACTGCCCGAGCCCAACCAGGGCCCGGCGGTCGGCTCGGTGACGTTCAACCACCTCACCCTGGCCAACAACGCGGAGAACATCCGCAACAACACCAGCACCTTCACGATCACCATCAACCCGTAACCAGCGGCACCACCCAGACGGACGGCCGCCGGGCGATCCCCGGCGGCCGTTTCGCGTGTCCGCGGTCTCGTTCGGGAACCTTTTCGCCGTTCGCGGCGACCAACCGGACTGTGCAACGGTATGTGCGCCTGTCCGCGGGCGCGGTCGCGGTCGTCTGCCTGCTGCTGGCGCTGGTCGTGGGGCTGCGCCTCGGCGGCGGCGTCGCCGGCGACCGCATCCCCGGCCTGCCCGATCCCGGCACGTGGACGCGGTGGGGCCTGCCGGCCGCCCGGGCCGCGGTGGACGGTTTCGGCACGCTCACCGCCGGGGGGTGCGTGATGGCGGCCTTCCTGCTGCCCGGGGCGAGCGGCGAAGCCGGCCGGCACGGGCGCGGGCAGCTGATCGGACCGGCCGGCTACCGGCTGCTGCGCCGGGCCTCGTGGTGGGCCGCCGGGTGGGCGGTCGCGGCCGCCGCGATGCTGCCGCTCACCCTGTCCGACCTGCTCGGCGTGCCGGTGGACCGGGTGACCTGGGCGGGGGTGCGCAGCCTGGCCTGGTCGGTCGCCCAGGGCCAGTCGGCGCTGGCCCAGGCGGTGGCCGCCGCCGCGGTGGCCGTGTCCGCCCGGCTGGTGCTCACCCGGACCGGTGCCGGCGCGGTGGCGGTACTGGCCTGTGCCGGCCTGGTCCCGCCGGCACTCACCGGCCACGCGGCGGGCGCCGGCAACCACCAGCTGGCGGTGACCAGCCTGGCCGTGCACATCGTCGCCGCCGCGCTGTGGGCCGGCGGCCTCTGCGCGCTGCTGGTCCTGCGCTCCGACCGCGTGCTGGCCGTGGCCGCCCGCGGCTACAGCCGGCTGGCGCTCGCCTGCTTCGTGGCGGTCGCCGCGAGCGGTCTGGCCAACGCGGCGGTACGCCTGGGCGCCGCCGACCAGCTGTGGCACTCCCGCTACGGCCTCCTCGTGCTGGCCAAGGCCGCCGCGCTGGTCGCGGCCGGCGCTCTCGGCGCCGTGCACCGCGCCCGCACCCTGCCCGCGCTGCGCGCCGCCGCGACCGCCTCGCCCGCACCGCCCGGCCGGGCCGGCGCGTTCCGCCGGCTCGCCGCCGGTGAGCTGGTGCTCCTCGCCGCTGCCATCGGTCTGGCCGTGGCGCTGTCGCGTGACCCGACCCCGGTACCCACCGATCCGGTACAGACGGATCCGGTCACCGACCTCCTCGGCTTCACCGCGCCCGGACCGCTCACCGCCGTGCGGGTGTTCTGGCCACCGCTGCTCGACGCGTTCTTCCTCACCGTGGTCGTCGTCGGCTCCGGCGCGTACCTCATCGGGCTGTGGCGGCTGTACCGGTCCGGGCACCGGTGGCCGGTCGCCCGCACCGCGAGCTGGCTGGGCGGTATGGTCGTGCTCGGCCTGTTCACGACCGGCGGGTTCGCCCGCTACGCCTACGTGCTGTTCTCCGCGCACATGGCCCAGCACATGGTCCTCGGCATGGTCGTGCCGATCCTGCTGGTCGGCGGCGCCCCGCTCACCCTGGCCCTGCGCACGCTGCGGCCGAGCGCCGACCCGGGCGTGCGCGGCGCCCGCGACTGGCTGCTGCTGGTCATGCACAGCCGCCCGCTGCGGCTGCTGACGCACCCGCTGGTCGCGCTGGCCATATACGTGGTGAGCCTGTACGTGTTGTACTTCAGCAACCTGCTCGAGGTCCTGATGCGGTACCACCTCGGACACCTGTGGATGCTGACCCACTTCGTGCTGGCCGGGTTCCTGTTCTACTGGGTCCTCATCGGCGTCGACCCGGGCCGGCGCCCGGTCCCGCCGCCGCTGCTCGTGCTGCTGCACTTCGCCGGCATGGTCTTCCACGCCTTCCTCGGCCTCGCGCTCATGCAGTCCCGCACGGTGATCGCGCCCGGCTGGTACACCTCCGTCCACCCCGCGTGGGCCGCCGGCCTGCTGGACGACCAGCACCTCGGCGCCGGGCTGGCGTGGAGCTTCGGCGAGATCCCGGCCGCGGCGATCCTGCTGCTGCTCGTGCTGCGCTGGATCCGCGCCGACGAACGGGAGCAGCGCCGCCTGGACCGGGCCGCCGACCGCGCCGAGGCCACCGGCGAGGAGGACGACCTGGCCCGCTACAACGCTTTCCTGCGCGCCGCCGCCGCGGAGGCCGAACGCCGCTGAACCATTCGATACCAGAACCCGCCACCCACCACCGCCACGAGCGCAACCGCGGCGACGATCCACCACAGCCCCGCCGCCCGGTCCGATTGTCCCGCGGCTCCTTGCCGGCTCGGCGACGGACTCACGGCAGCAGCCGCGGCGGGGGAAGCGCTGCCGCCGGCGGCGGACGTGAAGGTGAACTGGCCCTCGATCGGATGGCCGTCGCTGGACACCGTGCGCCACACCACCCGCACCGGGCCGGGCGGCAGCGCCCCGACCCCCTGCGTCAGCGTGCTGTCCGTAGAGCGTGGCGCCCCCTGCCCGTGGCCGGCGCCGTCGGAGCCGGTGACCACGACCGTGCTGAACTGCTGCTTCACCGGCTGGTTGAAGGTCAGCGTCACGGCCATCACCGGCGTCGTCACGCTCGCCCCGTCGGCCGGATCGGTGGACAGCAGCTGCGCATGGGCCCAGGCCGGACGCGCCGGCAGCAGCGTCACGAGCAGCGCGGCGGCGGTCGCGGCGAGGGCCGCGCGGATGGTCGCGGGCAGTCGCATGCGCTCCATCTTCAACCACGGCAAGGCTTTTCGGACCGGTTGGGTGAGAAGACCAACTCGCCGGAACCAGGCGCGCCCGGGCGGCGACTACCCCGGTTGTCCATTGCCACCAAAGGTTTGAGGGAGTGCCGATGTCCCGGCCGTTGTACCGCTCGCTGCCCGCTCTTACGGTCTGCGCGATCCTGCTCGCCGGCTGTACCAGCGGCGATCCGGTCACCGCACCGCCGGCGCCCACCGCGACGGGCACGAGCGCCCAGCCCGCCCTGACGATACGGGACCCGTGGGTGAAGACCGCCGCATCGGGCATGAGCGCCGCCTACGGCACGCTGGTCAACACCAGCGGCCGGGACATCGTCGTCGTGGCCGCCACGTCGAGCGCGTCCCCGCACATGGAGCTGCACGAGACGACCACTGTGGACGGTAAGATGGCGATGCGGCCGAAGGCGGGCGGGTTCACCATCCCGGCCGGCGGCAGCCACGAGTTCAAGCCCGGCGGCGACCACTTCATGCTGATGGACGTCACCACCCCGGTCCGCCCCGGCGACGAGGTCACCTTCACGCTCACCCTCGCCGACGGCGGCACGATGCGGTTCACCGCCGTCGCCAAGGACTTCGCCGGCGGCAACGAGAGCTACCAGCCGGACGGGTCCGCGAGCCCGATGCGGATGGGCTGACCGGCGTGCCACGCGAAGCCGCCCCGCTCAGCCGCCGGGCGATGCTGACCGGCGGTGCCCTCACCGTCGGCGGCGCCCTCGCCGGAGCCGCCGCGGTCGGCGTCGTCGCAGCCGGGCGCACCGATACCGACGGCGGCTCGGGTGCCGCGGGGTCCACAGTGGACCTCGGCACGCAGACCGTCGCGTTCCACGGACCGCATCAGGCCGGTGTCGAGACCCCGGCGCAGGCGCACGCCGCGTTCGTCGCCCTCGACCTCAAGCCGGGCGCGGACCGGGCTTCGCTGGGCCGGCTCATGCGGCTGCTGACCGACGACGCGGCCCGGCTCACCGGCGGCGTCGCCCCGCTGGCCGATCCGCAGCCGGAGCTCGCGACCGTACCGGCCCGCCTCACCGTCACCTTCGGGTTCGGGCCGGGACTGTTCGACGCCGCCGGCCGTGCCGACCGGCGCCCCGGGTCGCTGCGGCCGCTGCCGCCGTTCACCGTCGACCGGCTCGACCCGCGCTGGTGCGGCGGCGACCTGCTGCTCCAGCTGTGCGCCGACGACCCGGTCGCCGTCATGCACGCGCAGCGGATGCTGGTCAAGGACGCCCGCGCGTTCGCCACGGTCCGGTGGGTACAGCGCGGGTTCCGCCACGGCCGCGGCATGCGGGACGACGGCGCCACCCAGCGCAACCCCCTCGGCCAGCTCGACGGCACCGCCAACCCGCCGCCCGGCAGCCCCGCGTTCGCCGGCGCGGTCTGGATCGGCGACGCGGACGGCCAGCCCGAATGGCTGCGCGGCGGAACCACGCTCGCCATCCGCCGCATCCGCGCCGAGCTCGAGACGTGGGACGCCGTCGACATCGCCGGCAAGGAGTTCGCCGTGGGCCGGCGACTGTCGGACGGCGCGCCGCTGACCGGCCGGCACGAGAGCGACCCGCCGGACTTCGCGGCCACCGACGCCGTCGGCCTCCCGGTGATCTCGGAGTTCTCGCACGTCGCCCGCGCACACGTGGCCGACGAACGGCTCCGGATCTTCCGCCGCCCGTACACCTACGACGAACCCCCGGCCGCCGACGGCACCGCGGACGCCGGCCTGATCTTCGCCGCCTACCAGCGGGACATCGGCGAGCAGTTCCTGCCGATCCAGCGCCGGCTCGCCGAGGCCGACCTGCTCAACGACTGGCTCACCCCGATCGGATCCGCCGTCTTCGCCATCCCGCCCGGCTGCGCTCCCGGCGGCTGGATCGGCCAGTCCCTGCTCGGCTGACCCCAGCCACCCCGCGGCCGACCTACTCGCACGTCCACCGCGCGGTGCCCCCTGGACGCGTTGCGTGGGGTGCGGCGGCGCCAACCGGTGCCTGCTCGAAGCACATGCGGTCGCACTGGGCGCGCACGCTGTCACCGCACTGCGTTCTGCGCCGCCCCGGCGCTTCGACGGCTGCCCGGCGACGCAGGCGCCGGAAGTCTCCGTGATCATGCGCAACCCGGCATCGACACCAACGGTTTTTCATGATCACGGAGTGCTGATGTACACCCGTGTACCGCAAGTCTCCGGGATCATGGCAAACCCGTGGTGTGGTCACCGCGGGCACCATGATCACGGAGACATACGTCCGGCCCCGGCCACCGCAGATCGGATCCGCAACGCCCGCCGCGCCGCCCAGGGGGTCGCCGCCCAGGGGGTCGGCACCCAGGGGGTCGGCACCCAGGGGGTCGGCGCCCAGGGGGTCGGCGCCGATGACCGCTCGCGCCCCCACCGGCGGCGATCGGCGCCCGGCCTGCGACGGCCGCGGCCGGCCGCGTGACATCGGCCGGCTTTGGTTCTTCGGCTTCGTGGTCAGCGCAACCAATGGTCGTACGGGTGGCGGCCGGGCCGGAAGCCGGCGGCGTCGGCCAGCGCGGCGGCCGCGGCGAAGTTCGACGCGACCAGATCCGGGCGGTGGGCGTCGCTGCCGAAGCTGATCGCGCGGCCGCCCGCCTCACGCCACCAGCGCAGCAGCGACGGCTCCAGCGTGCGGCGGGTGTTGACCTCGAGCGCCCGCTCCGTGCCGGCCAAAGCGGCGAGCACCTGGCGTACCTCGTCCTCGAAATCGGCGATCCGGAACTCGTATCCGGCCGGCAGGTAGCGGACCGGATAGTCGAGGTGGGTGAGGGTGGAGAAGCCGTCGAACCCCTCGATCATGCGGATCGCCTCGGCGAAGTAGTCGCGCAGGACCTCCGGGACGGGGCGCAGCGCGTACTCGTCCTCGACCAGGCGGTGCCGGTCCGCGACCCGCAGGGAGTGCAGCGAGCCGATCACCCGCTCGAACGGTACGGATGCCAGCAGCGTTTCGGTCTGCTCGGCGAACCAGTGCGGTTCGCCGAGCTCCACGCCGGTGATGATTTTCAGGGTCGGGTACCTGGCCCGGCAGCGGTCGACCGACTCCAGGTAACCGGCCACGTCGAGCGGGGGCGGGACCAGGTGGGTCGGGTCGGCCAGGTGGCGGGTCATGCGCTCCGACAGCCGGCCCGGGTCGACGGTCCACGAGATGAAATCGGTATGTTCGGTGAACGCGATCGCCGGCAGGCCCAGCTCGACCGCCCGGGCGCAGGAGCCCTCCATGTCCCCGGTCGTCGTGTCCCACGAAAATTGGGTGTGCGTGTGCAGGTCGGCGGGCAGTTGATCTCCGGTCACGGGTGCATGGTGTCACGGCCGGATGACGACGTCCTCCGGGACCTCGTACATCGGGGTGACCATCGCGCGAAACCCGCCGCCGTCGGGGCGGTCGCACCGCGGCGCGAAAACGGTTGGCCGGCGCTCGATCAGGCCACGGCGGGGCGGGCCAGGACCTCGCCGTGCACAATGGACAGCCATCCGTCGCCGTCGGCCGCCCATTGCCGCCAGCCGTCGGCGAGTCTGTCCAGCTCAGCCTGTGGTACGCCGGCGGCCAGGGCCTGGCGGGCCATTGCCGAGGAGCGGACGCGGTCCGCCCACATGCCGCCCCACCACGCGCGGTCCTCCGGGTTGGCGAAGCACCAGGTGCTGGAGGTGGCGGTGATGTCGGTGAACCCGGCCTGCCGGGCCCAGGCCAGCAGCCGCCGGCCGGCGTCGGGCTCGCCGCCGTTGGCGCGGGCCATCCGCTGGTACAGGGCCATCCAGTCGTCCAGCTCGGACATTCGCGGGTACCACGCGAAGGCCGAGTAGTCGCTGTCGCGCACGGCTACGTAGCCGCCCGGCTTGCACACCCGGTGCATCTCGCGCAGTGCCAGGACCGGGTCGGCGACGTGCTGCAGCACCTGGTGCGCGTGGACCACGCAGAAGGTGTCGTCCGGAAATGGCAGCGCGTGCACGTCGCCCAGCACCACGTCGGTGTTCGCGACCCCGGCCAGCCCCTCGCGGGCCACGACGATCGCCTCCTCGGTGACCTCGAGCGCGGTCACGTGCGCGACCCGGACGGCCAGGTCGCGGGTAATGGTCGCCGGGCCCGCGCCGACGTCGAGCACCTTCATGTTCGGGTTGAGGCTCGGCAGCAGGTACGCGGCGGAGTTCTCGGCGGTGCGCCACCGGTGCGAGCGCAGGACCGACTCGTGGTGCCCGTGGGTGTACACATTGGTTGGCATATCTCGGAATGTAGTATCGCTCTCCCATACTCCGGTACACTATTCTCATCATGTAGAACGCCAGGTGACCGGATCCGTCCGGCTCCGGGCCGGGCCGTGCCTGGTCCGCGGCCCGCGGGGCGGGCACGATCGGTCCATGCGAAGCGCACTGCTCATCATCGACATCCAGGAGTCCTTCCGGCAGCGGCCCAGCTGGCAGGCCGTCTCCAACCCGGACATCGTCGCCACCGTCAGACCGCTCATCGACGACGCCCGCGAGCGCGGCGACCTCGTGGTCTGGGTCCTGCACACCGAGCCGGGCACCGGCAACGTGTTCGACCCGCAGGCCGGCCACGACCACGTGCGGTACATGGCCGGCCTCGAGCCGCTGCCCGGCGAGCCGCAGCTGGTCAAGACCTCCGCGAACGCGTTCACCACCACCGGCCTGCAGCAGCTGCTGACCACCGAGGGCATCCGGCACCTCATCGTCACCGGCATCCAGACCGAATTGTGCTGCGAGACCACCACCCGCGTCGCCGGCGACCTCGGCTACGACGTCACCTTCGTCACCGAGGCCACCGCCACCTTCCCGATCGCCCACCGCGACGAGCGCGACCTGCCCTACGAGCAGATCCTGGCCAGCCCGCGCACCCTGGCGACCGCGGACGTGCAGGCCCGGACCGAATATGCTCTGGCCGGCCGGTTCGCGACCATCGAAACGGTCAAGGAGGTCCTCGCCCGGTGAAAGTGGTCTTCCTGCTCGTGCCGCAGGTGCACCTGCTCGACCTGGCCGGCCCCGCACAGGTGTTCTCCACCGTGCGGGACTTCGGTCTGGGCTACGAGCTGCACTACGTGGCCGAGCGGGAAGAGGTCCCGACCGCTCAGGGCGTACCGTTACGCGCCGCGGTCGACTGGCCGGACCTTTCCCGGCACGACCTGATCCTGGTCCCCGGCTGGCGCGGCCAGACCTTCGGCCGGCACGGCCGGTTGACCGGATCAACCCGGGCCCGGCTGGCCAGCCACCACGCCCGCGGCGGGACGGTGGCCAGCGTGTGCGCCGGCGCCGACGCGCTGGGCCAGGCCGGCCTGCTCGACGGCCGGCGCTGCACCACCCACCACGGCCTGCAGGACGACCTGGCCACCCGCTACCCGTCGGCCCGCGTGGTCCGCGACGTGCTCTACGTGGTCGACGACCGGGTCATCACCTCGGCCGGCATCGCCAGCGGCATCGACCTGGCGCTGCACCTGGTCGCGACCCGGCACGGCCCGGCCGTCGCCGCCCAGGTGGCCCGCGAAATGGTCGTGTACGCCCGCCGCAACGGCGACGCCTCGCAGAGCAGCGTCATGCTGCGCTACCGCGACCATTTGTCCGACGTGGTCCACCGCGTGCAGGACCTTATCGACGGCCGGTTCGCCGAACGCCTCCCACTGCGCGACCTGGCCGGCACCGCCGGCGTCAGCGAACGCACGCTGACCCGCGCATTCGGCGAGGCGACGGGCCTGACGCCACTGCGGTACCAGCAGCTGCTGCGCCTGGAACGCGCCGAGCACCTCATCGGGCACGGCGCGACCGTCGAGGCCGCGGCCCACGCCGCCGGGTTCGAGGACGCCCGCATGCTGCGCCGGCTACGGGCCAGGAGCCAATAGTCGACTCCGGTCCGCTGCGCTGTTCGCCGGCCCTGACCCCGCGCGGTCCGCGATCGGATACTCGGTTGTGGTCCGCGGCCGGACGCCAGACCATTGGCCGGATGGGACGTACCGTCGTCGTCGGGGACATTCACGGGTGCTTCGACGAGCTCGTGGAGCTGCTCGACCGTGTCGGTCTGCGCCCGGACGACCTGTTGGTGAGCGTCGGGGACCTGGTCGACCGCGGACCGAATCCGGCCGAGGTGATCCGGCTGTTCCGCGACCGGCCGAACTCGGTCGCCGTCATGGGCAACCACGAGCGCAAGCATGTGCGGGGCATCTTCTCGTACGCCCAGGAGATCACCCGCCTCCAGCTCGGCGACGGCTACGCCGAGGCGGTCGACTGGATGCGGACACTGCCCTACTTCTACGAGGACGACCGGGTGCGGGTCGTGCACGCGGCCGCGCTACCGGGCGTACCCTTGGCGGAACAGCCTGAAGAGATCCTCTGCGGCACGACCACGGGCGAGCGCGACCTGGCCGTGCGCTTCCCCGACGGCCATTGGCACGACCATTACGCCGACGCGAAACCGGTCGTCTTCGGCCACCACGTCACCGGCCCCGAGCCGCTGGTCCGCGACGGCCGGATATTCGGTCTGGACACCGGCGCCTGCCACGGCTGGAACCTCACCGCGCTCTCGATCCCGGACTTCACGGTCCAAGCGGTCGCGGCCCGGGCAGACCATTGGACGCTCGCGAAGCGGCACTGGCAGCTGCCGGTGCTGCGGACCCGCCCGTGGCACGACCTGCCGTGGGCCGAGGTGACCACGACCGCCGCACGCTACGCACCGAACGCCGACCCGGCCACGGCCGCGTGGCTCGCCGCGGTGGAGCGCTGGGCCGCGGAGCTCCGCGCGAGCTTCCCGGCGCTCACGGCCGCCGCCGGCGCCGCGGCCGCCGCCCTCGGCCCGGACGAGATGCGTGCCCACCCGGCCGCGCCCGCGCTGTACCAGGCCCGCGCGGGCCGCCTCGACGAGGCCGCCGTGGCCCGGCACTGCCAGACGCCGCGCCGCACGGCGACCCTGTTGGCCGCGCTGGGCCTGCCGGTGCCCGACTTCCCGGCCTGAACCGCCACCACCGCACCGCGCCACTGCGCGACCGCGCGACCGCCGCACCGCCCCACCGCGCGGTCACGTCCGCTGGTGTGGTGTATCAGGCCCGCGCCTGATCGTGGTACTTGATGCCAGGCGGCCGTCGCAGGCTGGGCGTCGGTGGCCGCTGGCGGGGCACCAGCAGTCATCGGCGCCGCCCCCTCCACAAGGCGCGGCGCCGGCCCCTCGGCGCGGCGCGGATGTCGCACCGCCAGGCGCAACCGCCGATCTGCCCGGCCAGGCCGGACATATCTTTCCGTGATCATGCTGCCCGCGGTGACCGCACCATGGGTTTGTCATGATCCCGGAACCTTTCGGTACACAGGGGTACATCACCACTCCACGATCATGAAAAACCGTTGGTGTCGACGCCCGGTACGCATGATCACGGAGACTTCCGGTCCGTGGGCCGGGCCTCGCGGTGTAGCGCCCGCCGGGTGGGACGTGACCGCCGATCGTGCCCGCCCGGAGATGTTGGGACGCGCAGGCTGGGCACCGCTTGGCCGCCGGGCGGACATCGCGGCCCAGCGGCGCCGGTTCCCGGGTGGCCGGATCGCCTTGTTCTGGAACGGTTTCGAGGTTCCCGCCGAGCTCGGTGAACGGTTCAACGAGGTGTACCGCCGGGTGCTGCCGGACATGCCGATGTTCCACCGCTGGACGGCGCTGGGCGGCAACGCCTACGCGGCGCTGGGCGTCAAGGCCGCCGAGGGCATGGCGCAGACCGGCGCGTTCGGCCCGGCGGAGCATTGGCAGGACCCGTGGGAGCGGCCGTATACCCGCGACGAGTGGCTCGACCAGCTGCCCACGACGGGCGGGCACAACCATTTGGCCCCGAACCAGCTGACCGAAATCCTCGACGGCATCGGCGCGGCGGTGGACGACGCGGGCGGCGGCTTCGTCATGCACTACACCACCGTGACCGTATCCGCCCTTCGCCTCGCCGGCTCCTGAGCGCCCGGCCTAGGCGTCCTCCAGGTCGCCTTCGGTCTGGAGGTACACCTCGCGCAGGCCGTCCAGTGTGGACTGTTCCGGGTGCTCCCACAGGCCCCGGTCGGC
Organism: Dactylosporangium sp. CA-092794; assembly: GCF_050948465.1. NCBI lineage: Bacteria > Bacillati > Actinomycetota > Actinomycetes > Micromonosporales > Micromonosporaceae > Dactylosporangium > Dactylosporangium sp. CA-092794. Next base: position 8,775,359 of record NZ_CP192044.1, read on the forward strand.
GGCCTCCAGGAGGCGTTCGGCGATGCCGTGCAGCGCCCACGGGTTCGATTCGGTCAGGAACTTGTGGTTGTCGGGGTCGAAGACGTAGGACTCGGCCAGCTTCTCGTACATCCAGTCCGCGACCACGCCGGCCGTGGCGTCGAAGCCGAACAGGTAGTCGACCGTGGCGGCGAGCTCGAAGGCGCCCTTGTAGCCGTGGCGGCGCATGGCGGCGATCCACCGGGGGTTGACCACCCGGGCGCGGAAGACGCGGGCGGTCTCCTCGCTCAGCGTTCGGGTCCGAACGGCGTCCGGGTTGGTGCTGTCGCCGACGTAGGCGGCGGGCGCACGGCCGGTCAGGGCGCGGACCGTTGCGACCATTCCGCCGTGGTACTGGAAGTAGTCGTCCGAGTCGGCGATGTCGTGCTCGCGGGTGTCGGTGTTCTTCACCGCGACGCTGATGCGGCGGTACGCCCCTTCCATGTCGGTGCGTGCCTCGACCCCGTCCACGCCGCGGCCGTAGGCGTAGCCGCCCCACACCGCGTAGACCTCGGCCAGGTCCCGATCGTCGCGCCAGTTCCGGCTGTCGATGAGCGGGAGGATGCCCGCGCCGTAGGCCCCCGGCTTGGACCCGAACACGCGCAGGGTGGCGCGCCGCTCGTCGCCGTGCGCGGCCAGGTCGGCGTGCACGTGCGCGCGCACGTAGTTGTCCTCTGTGGACTCCTCGGCGGCCGCGGCCAGCCGGACCGCGTCGTCGAGGAGCGCGACCACGTGCGGGAAGGCGTCGCGGAAGAAGCCGCTGATGCGCATGGTCACGTCGATGCGCGGGCGGCCCAGCTCGGCCAGGTCGACCAGCTCCAAGCGGGTGACCCGGCGCGACGCGTCGTCCCAGACCGGGCACACGCCGAGCAGCGCGAGCGCCTCGGCGATGTCGTCGCCCGCGGTGCGCATCGCGCTGGTGCCCCACATGGACAGGCCGACGGATTTCGGCCATTCGTCATGATCGCTGCGGTACCGTGCGAGCAGCGACTCGGCCATCGCCTGGCCCGTCTCCCACGCCAGCCGGCTGGGCACGGCCTTCGGGTCGACCGAGTAGAAGTTGCGCCCGGTCGGCAGCACGTTGATGAGGCCCCGCAACGGCGAGCCGCTCGGCCCCGCCGGGACGTATCCGCCGTCGAGCGCGTGCAGCACCATGGTCAGCTCGTCGGTGGTGCGGGCGAGCCGCGGCACGATCTCCTCGGCGGCGAACCTGAGCACGCGAACCACCTCGGGGTTGTCCGAGAGCTCGGCGATGCCGGCCGTGGCCCAGTCCCTCGCCTCCATCGCGGCGACCAGCTCGCGGGCCTTCGTCTCCGTCGCGTCCACAGCGGACCGGTCGCCGGTGGACTCGTCGAGGCCGAGCGCCTCGCGCAGGCCGGGCAGCGCGGCGACCTGGCCGGCCCACATCTGCCGGGCGCGCAGCATCGCCAGGACCAGGTCGACGCGCGCCGCGCCGGTCGGGGCCTGGCCGAGCACGTGCAGGCCGTCGCGGATCTGCACGTCCTTGACCTCGCACAGCCAGCCGTCGACGTGCAGGATGAACTCGTCGAACTCGGCGTCGTGCGGCCGGTCGGCCAGGCCGAGGTCGTGGTCCAGCCGGGCGGCCTGGATCAGGGTCCAGATCTGGGCCCGGATCGCGGGCAGCTTCGCCGGGTCGAGCGCGGCGATCGTTGCGTGCTCGTCGAGCAGCTGCTCCAGGCGGGCGATGTCACCGTACGAGTCGGCGCGGGCCATCGGCGGCACCAAATGGTCGACCAATGTGGCGTGGGCGCGGCGCTTGGCCTGCGTGCCCTCGCCCGGGTCGTTGACCAGGAACGGGTAGATCAACGGCAGGTTGCCCAGCGCCGCGTCCGCGCCGCAGGCGGCCGACATGCCAACGGTCTTGCCCGGCAACCATTCGAGGTTGCCGTGCTTTCCGACGTGGACGACCGCGTGCGCCCCGAAGCCGGCATCGGACGCGTCGGCGAGCCAGCGGTACGCGGCCAGGTAGTGATGGCTGGGCGGCAGGTCCGGGTCGTGGTAGATGGCAACCGGGTTCTCCCCGAAACCGCGCGGCGGCTGGACCATGACGACCACGTTGCCGCGGCGCAGGCCGGCCAGCACGATGTCGCCGTCGTCCGGGTCGACGAAGAGGTCGCCGGGCGGCGGTCCCCAGTGCCGTTCCATGCCGGCCCGCAGGTCGTCGGGCAGCGTCGCGAACCATTGGCCGTACCGTTGCGCGGAGATGCGGACCGGGTTGCCGTGCAGCTGCTCCTCGGTCAGCCAGTTGACGTCCTGGCCGCCCGCGGCGATCAGCTCGTGCATCAGGGCGTCGCCGTCGGTGGGGAAGCCCTCGCCCAGGTCGTAGCCCCGCCGGCGCATCGCCTCGAGCAGCCGCACGACGCTGGCCGGCGTGTCCAGGCCGACCGCGTTGCCGATGCGAGAGTGCTTGGTCGGATACGCGCTGAGCATCACCACGACCCGCTTCTGCGCGTTGGGCAGGCCGCGCAGCCGGGCGTGGGCGACCGCGACGCCGGCCACCCGCCGCGCCCGCTCGGGGTCGGCGACGTAGACGGTCAGGCCGTCCTCGTCGATCTCCTTGAACGAGAACGGTACGGTGATGATCCGGCCGTCGAACTCGGGAATGGCCACCTGGGTCGCCGTGTCCAGCGGCGACAGCCCGTCGTCGTTGGCATCCCACGACTCGCGGCTGCCGGTCAGGCACAGCCCCTGCAGAATCGGCACGTCGAGCGCCGCGAGCGCACCCACGTCCCAGGCGTCGTCCTCGCCGCCAGCCTGCGCGTCGGCGGGCCGGGTGCCGCCGGCCGCGAGCACGGTCACCACCAGCGCGTCGGCGCCGCGCAGCGTCTCGAGCAGCTCGGGCGGGGCGGTGCGCAGCGAGGCGGCGAAGACCGGCAGCGCGCGGGCGCCCTCCGCCTCGATGGCGTCGCAAAGGCCGCTCACGAACGCGGTGTTTCCGGCCATATGGTGCGCCCGGTAGTAGATGACCGCGACCGTGGGGCGGTGGGTCGGTTCGCTGCTCGCCGGACGGTCGAGCACGCCCCAGACCGGGGTCTCCACCGGCGGGCCGAAGCCGTGGCCGGTGAGCAGGACCGTGTCGGAGAGGAACCGGTGCAGCTCGCCGAGGTTGGCCGCGCCGCCGAAGGCCAGGTAGGCATGGGCCTGCGCGGCGAGGCCGGCGGGCACCGTGGAGTGGCTCATCAGCTCGGCGTCGGGGGCCTGCTCGCCGCCGAGGATCACCACCGGCCGGCCGGTGGCCAGCAGCGCGTCCAGGCCGTCGGCCCAGTCGCGGTATGCGCCGAGGAACCGCACGATCACCAGGTCCGCCTCGGCGGCCAGGCCGGGCAGGTCCTCCACCGCGGTCCGGGACGGGTTGGCCAGCCGGTAGTCGGCGCCGCTGGCCCGGGCGCTGAGCAGGTCGGTGTCGGACGTCGACAGCAGCAGGATCACGCCGGGGTCCTCCCTCGGGGTCCGCGCCCCAAGTCGGTACGGTTCGGTCCGGCGCCGGAGAGTCTCCTGGCTCCCGGATCGCCGCTCGCCCCCGAGCCTTCCCGGGCTCGCACCCGGTGGCCGTCGCGGTTGGAGGCTCACTCCCCGGTCACAGTGGCGGGACCGTCCCGGAATCGCACCGGGTTCCTCCACACGTCGCCGTTACAGCAGCCCAACTCTCCTCGAAACGGTCGCACCGCGTCAAGCCGGGTCACGTCCGCCGACGTCGGGGCGGGCGGGCCGGCGATCGCGTCCCGCCCGTCGGTTGCCGCGCGGCGCAGGGACCGGAAGGTAACTATTCAGGTACCCCGCCCATCTCGCTGACCTGCACCTACGCGGCGGTCGGAATTCGCGAATCGGGGAGATGGCCAACCGCTATCTCCCGCATTGAGTAGGTTTGTCGTCCACTGTGGAGTGTCCGACTAGCGCCAGCGCAAGGCTTTGACCAGCACGCCCTCCTCCGTTCGGAGGACCTGAATAGTTACACCGGAAGTCTCCGTGATCATGCGCAACCCGGCGTCGACACCAAGGGTTTTTCATGATCACGGAGTGCTGATGTACACCCGTGTACCACAAGTCTCCGGGATCATGACAAACCCGGTGTGAGTCACCGCGGGCAGCATGATCACGGAGACATACGTCCGGCCCGCCCGCGCGGATCGGAGGTTTCGACCGGCGGGTGCGACATCCGCGACGTCCGCGCCGCTCCCCGCCGGGATCACGCTGCGGTTGTGCCGCTGGCCACGAAGTTCGGTCACACCATTGCTGACGTGCGGCAGACCGCCGGCTGGTGGCAGGGGCGGTCCGGTGGTGCGCGGGGTGTGGTCCGGACCGTTTCTCCGGTGCGGGGCGGACCGATAAGGGCATCGGCGCAGGTAGTATCCGGCCCGTGCAGGCTGCCAGCGGACGTGACGCCCCCGACCGGTGCCCCGGTGCCGTGCAGGTACACCCGGCGGCCGACGGCGGGCTGGCGCGCGTGCGGCTGCCCGGTGGGCGGCTCACCGCGGCGCAGCTCGGCGTGCTCCGCGGTGCCGCCGCGGAGCTGGGTGACCCGGCGCTGGAGCTCACGTCGCGCGGAAACGTGCAGGTCAGGGCGCTTCGCCCGGGTGCGGAGCGGGAGTTGGCGGCGCGGCTGTTCGCGGCCGGGCTGCTGCCGTCGGAGTCGCACGAGCGGGTGCGCAACATCATCGCGAGTCCGCTAAGTGGCCTCGACGGGCGCGGAGAGGTCGACGTGCGGCCGATCGTGGCCGGGTTCGACGCGTTGCTGCGCGCGACGCCCGAGCTGGCCGGGCTGCCGGGACGGTTCCTGGCCACGATCGACGACGGCCGGGGCGACGTGACGCCGCTCGGCGGTGACGTCGGCCTGCACGGCTCGCGCCTGCTGCTCGCCGGGCGGCCGACCACCGCGGCCGGCGGCGCTGAGCTGCTCGTTCGTGCTGCCGCGGCGTTTCAGCAGGAGCGCGTGGCCCAGGGCTCCAGGGCGTGGCGGCTGGTGGAGCTCGAGGACGGCATCGCCCGGGTCGCCGCCCGGCTCGGCGTCACGATCACCGCAAACCCGATAAATCCGATACGTCCGGCAAACGCGGCATCACGCGCCACAAACGGACCGCTCGGCCGGGGCGCCGGCGACGCGGCGGGGCGACACACCAACAAAACAACCGAACAGACCAGCGGCGGAAGCACCAGCGGCAGCGGCGGGCGCGCCGCCGGGGTGACCGAGCAGGGCGGCGGTGGAAGCACCGGCGGCAGCGGCGGGGTGGTTGAGCAGAGCGACGGTGCGCTGGCGGTGGTGGTCGTGGTGCCGCTCGGGCTGCTGACCGCCGAACGGTCGGCGGTGCTGGCGGAGTCGGCGAACGAGATGATCGTCACGCCGTGGCGGACCGTTGTGCTGACGGGCGTACCGATGCGGGAAGCTGAGCGGACCATTGCGCGCCTGGCCGAGGTCGGGTTGGACGCCGATCCCGCCTCCCCGTGGGCCGGAGTGACAGCCTGCGCCGGCCGGCCGGGCTGCGCCAAGGCGCTCGCCGACGTCCGGGCCGACGCACGGGCGGCCGTGGCAGCGGCCGGCAAGCGGGAAGGTCCCGGCGCACGGGCGGCCGTGGCAGTGGCCGGCAAGCGGGAAGGTCCCGACAGGCGGGCGGCCGTGGCAGTGGCCGACGAGCGGGAAGGTCCCGGCGCGCTGCCGGTGCACTGGGCCGGATGCGAACGTCGATGCGGTGCGCCGAGAGGAAGACACGTGGAAATGGTCGCGACGGGAGCCGGGTACCGGAGCGCAACCGTATGACGGACTACATCCGGGACGGGGCCGAGATCTACCGGCGGTCGTTCGCGACGATCCGGGCCGAGGCGGATCTCTCCGGGCTGCCGGCCGACGTGGCTCAGGTGACGGTCCGGATGATCCACGCGTGCGGGATGGTCGACCTGCCCGCAGACGTCGGCTTCTCGGCCGGGGTCGTCACGGCGGCGCGGGCGGCCCTGCGCAACGGCGCGCCGATCCTGTGCGACGCCGAAATGGTCGCGTCGGGGGTGACCCGGGCGCGGCTGCCCCGGGACAACGAGGTGGTCTGCACGCTGCGCGATCCGGCCGTACCGGAACTGGCGAACAGGTTGGTGACCACGCGCAGCGCCGCCGCGCTGGAGTTGTGGCGCGGGCGGATCGACGGCGCGGTCGTGGCGATCGGCAACGCGCCGACCGCGCTGTTCCGGCTGCTGGAAATGGTCGCGGCGGGCGCCGGCCGGCCGGCCGCGGTGCTCGGCATCCCGGTCGGGTTCGTCGGGGCGGCCGAGTCGAAGGCCGCCCTGGCCGCCTCGGGGCTGGAGCACCTGGTCGTGCACGGGCGGCGGGGCGGCAGCGCGATGACGGCCGCCGCCGTCAACGCGATCGCGGACGAAAAGGAATGACCACAGTGGAACAGCCGGGCGACGGGCGACAGGAATGACCACGGTGGACAGCGGCAGGCTCTTCGGGGTCGGGCTGGGGCCGGGCGACCCGGAGCTCGTCACGGTCAAGGCCGCCCGGCTCATCGCCGCCGCGCCGGTCGTGGCCTACCACAGCGCCCGGCACGGGCGCAGCATCGCGCGCTCGATCGCCGCGCCGTACCTGCGGGCGGACCAGATCGAGGAGGCCCTGGTCTACCCGGTGACGACCGAGGACACCGCCGACTACCGCGGGGTCATCGAGGAGCACTACGACGCGTGGGCGGCGCGGCTGGCGGCGCACCTCGACGCGGGGCGGGACGTGGTGGTGCTGTGCGAGGGCGACCCGCTGTTCTACGGGTCGTACATGCACATGCACAAGCGGCTCAGCCGGCGATATGCCACGCAGGTCGTGCCGGGCGTGACCTCCGTGTCCGGCGCCTCGGCCGTGCTGGGGCGGCCGCTGGTGGAGCGCGACGAGATCCTCACCGTGCTGCCCGGTACCCTGCCGGGCGACGTGCTGGCCGAGCGGCTCGCCGCCACCGACTCGGCGGCGGTGATGAAGCTGGGGCGCACGTTCGGCAAGGTCCGCGACGCGTTCGAGCGGGCCGGGCGGCTCGCCGACGGCTGGTACGTCGAGCGGGCCACCGGCGCCGGCGAGCGGGTCGCCCCGCTGTCCGAAGTGGACCCGGCCACGGTCCCCTACTTCTCCATGGCGCTGCTGCCCAGCCGCGTGCACGAGGAGACCGCGGCCGCGCTCGAGCGGGCCGAGCCGGCGCCGCCGCGCGGCGAGGTCGTGGTCGTCGGGCTGGGGCCGGCCGGGCGCGACTGGCTCACCCCGGAGGCGCAGGCCGCGCTCGCCGCCGCCGACGACCTGGTCGGCTACGGACCGTATCTGGCCCGGGTCCCGGACAACCCGCGGCAGCGCCGGCACGCCTCCGACAACCGGGTCGAGGCGGAGCGCGCCGAGTTCGCCCTTGCCCTGGCCAAGGAGGGGCGGCGGGTCGCGGTCGTCTCCTCGGGCGACCCGGGTGTCTTCGCGATGGCGGCGGCGGTGCTGGAGGTGGCCGCCGAGCCGCGCTGGAAGGCGGTGCCGGTGCGGGTGCTGCCCGGCCTGACCGCCGCCCAGGCGGTGGCGAGCCGGGTCGGCGCGCCGCTGGGCCACGACTTCTGCGTGCTGTCGCTGTCGGACCGGCTCAAGCCGTGGGATGTCATCGCCGCCCGGCTGGAGGCCGCGGCCCGGGCCGATCTGGTCATCGCGGTCTACAACCCGGGCTCGCGCAGCCGCACCTGGCAGGTCGAGGCCGCCCGGACGCTGCTGCTGCGGCACCGCGCGGCCGACACGCCGGTCGTGGTCGGCCGCGACGTGGGCGGGCCGGCCGAATCGGTCCGCGTGGTCCGCCTGGCCGACCTGGATCCGTCCGAAGTGGACATGCGAACGCTGCTCATCATCGGCTCGTCGCAGACCCGCGTGCAGGACCGCGGGTCCGCGACCGCGGTCGTCTGGACGCCGCGAAGCTATCCGGACGTCCCTACGACACGGTGAGGTTCTGGAAGGTGGCCGATCCGGTCCAGACGTTCAGGCCGATCTGGCCCGAGGCGAGCGTGGTGTCGGTGAAGTCGAGGATCGGCGCGGTGCCGCCCGAGTAGCCGCTGAAGTAGACCTGGATGTGGCTGCCGGAGGCGACCACCTTCAGGTGGTAGGTCGTGTTGAGGGCGATCGACGCCGGCTGGGAGCGGCCGGCGACGCCCGGGCCCCAGAAGAGGACCCGCTGGTTCACCGAGTCGATGTTGGCCGCGTAGAACTGGGTGGCCGAGGCGTTGGCGCGCACGATGAGGGCGCCGGCGCCGGGGGTGGTCAGCCGGATGTCGGCCTCGACGGTGGCGCCGGCCGCGGTCTGGGAGTTCAGCCGCCAGGCGTCCGGGCCGGAGGTGCCCCGCAGGCCGCCGGCGACGTCGGTCCAGGTGCCGCCGACCGAGGTCCAGGTGCCGGTGAGGTTGTTGGTGAAGGTGGAGAGGGGGACGTGGAAGTCGTCCAGGTTCAGGTGGCCCCAGCCGCCGGTCGCGGCGTCGGTCGCCTTCAGGTACACCGTCGTGCCGACCCACTCGCCGGCGTCCATCACCACCGTCTTGTCGCCCTCGTAGCTGCGGCCGGTGGCGCTGAGCAGGACCCGGTCGTCGGCGGCGCGCACCAGGGCGAGGTTGAGCGCGGCGATGTCGTTGCCGCCGCCGATGAGGAACCGCAGCTTGCCGTCGCCGCCGAGGAGGAAGCTGGGCGTGCGCATGGTCCCGGTGGGGGTGTCGGTGGCGCCGCCGCCGTAGCCCCAGTAGTGGTACGTGCCGTGGTGGGCGAACGGTACGCCGTTCTGAACGGTCTGGGTGACCACCTGGTTGTTCGTGAAGGCCGTGCCGGTCGCGGTCCAGCCGGCAAGGGTTCCGCTCTCGAAGTCGGGGTTGGCGATGGTGACGGTCTGGCCGGGTGCGGGCGGGAGGGGCGCGCCGGCGCCGGTGAGGATCGTGTGGGCGGAGATTCGGTACTGGCTGAGCGGGTCGGACGAGGCCGTCCTGGTCAGCCGCACGGTGATCGACGATTTGCCGGCCGTGTAGCCGGCCGGGATGAGGAAATCGGTCTCCTTGAACCGGCTCTGGCTCGGGTTGCCGCCGATCGCCCGCCAGGTGCCGACCGCGGCGCCGTCGACGGAGACGGCGGCCTCCTGCACGAGGTAGGTCTGGTCGAATCGGTCGCGCAGCAGCACACCGTTGTTCGCCGGGTTGATGGCGAGGGTGAACTGGGAGTACCCCCCGACGGCCTTTCCGTCGTCGGTGTAGAAGACGTCGCGGTAGTCGCCCTCGAACGACTGGGTCCTGGTCGCCGCCGTCACGGTGCCGGAGGTCGTGTAGCCGTGCGCCGTCTCCGAGGCGGCCGCGCCGACGTCGAGCACGTCGGTGCGCACGGTGCGCAGGGTAGGCTTGTAGTAGTAGTAGACGAGCGTGCTGAGGTCGTCGATGCCGAAGTCGTTGACCAGGCCGTGCTCGAGGCTGAGCCGCACGTGGCTGGTGAAGTTCACCCGGTCGGCCAGCAGGATCCGGTGGAACGCCATGCGGTTGACCCAGTTGGTGGCGTCCACTCTGGACGCCCGGTAGGACGAGTAGCCGTGGGTCGGCGTGGCCAGGAAGCCGTGGTTCCAGGCGAATCCGGCGTTGGCGAAGTCCTCGACGCCGGTGCCGTGGGCCGGGGTCAGGTTGCCGTCCACATAGAACTTCTCGTCGCCCTCCACGTGGCCGAAGTAGCCGACCTGGTAGGCGCCGAGCGGCGGATACCCCTCGGGGTAGCTGCGGGACACGGCCGGGGTGTTCGGCGCGCCGCGGGCCGACATGACCAGGCCGACGACGGCGCCCTGGCCGTCGCGGTCGATGAGGTCGACGTCGTGGTTGAACGAGGCCGGGACGGTTTGGCTGCGGTACTCCGTGGTGAAGTACCCGACGTTGTCGAACGACCCGGCCTGCGTCTTGTGCTTGATCTCGTATTGCACGCCGGTCACCGCGGCGCCGGCGTTGGCCAGCACGACCGTGGCGTGGCTCGCGAACGGCATCGGGAAGTACAGGTACAGCCAGTTCGACGCGTCGATGCCGGCCATGAGGGTGCGCGGCGCCCGGGTGAAGCCGTAGTTGCCGGCCGCGAACAGCGAGCCCAGCGGCGCGTTCACGGCCGGGCTCGCCGCGCCGTCCCAGGTGATCCGCAGGCTCAATTGGTTGAGCAGGGCGGCGATGCCGTCGTCGTACGGGTAGTAAAAGGTCCGCGAGCCGCCGGCCCAGCTCGAACCGTTGATCGAGTAGGCGTGCGCCGCCTCGGACGCGGCGTTGAAGACGTCGACCGTATCGGTGAGCGCGGACGTGCCGCCGACGGTCGAGCGAACCCAGTAGGTGAACTCGTTCCAGTCGATCGCCGAGCTGATGAACGCGATCCGCACGGTGATGCGGGACTTCCCGGCGGTCAGCGCGGGCGGGATCGCGAAGGTGCTGTCCTTCCAGTGGACGTACTGGTCGTAGACGCTGCCCGAGGCGCCGTCCTGGTCGAACCAGACGCCGGCGAGGGCGCCGTCGACGTAGACGTTCGCCTGCTGGTCGGCGACGCCGTAGTCCAGCCGCCGGGTCAGCGTGACCCCGCTGCTGGCGGCGTCGACGGCGACGGTGAACTGCGAGGAACCGCCGGCGCCGAACGCGCGGCCGTCGTCGGTCACGGCGGTGGAGGTCGAGGTGATCGCGGGCAGCTTGAGCCGGATGGAGGAGATCGAGCGCGGGCCGGCGACGTCCAGCAGGGTGGTGGAGCCGGCGGCCGGGGCGGTGACGGTGCCCGAGACGGTGGTGGTGGCGGCCGGCGGCTTCGGGTCGGTGCCGGCGGCGTTCCACAGGTTGCGCACGTCGGTGCTGTCCTGGCCGCCGGTCTCCGCGCTGGTCCAGGTGGTCACCGGCGTGCCGGCGCTGTACTGCTGGTAGTTGACCTGCAGGTAGGCGGCGATGCCGGCCCGCTTGCGCAGCGCGACCCGCACCGACTGGGCGAACTGCATCGGCAGGTAGGAGACCCAGCCGCCGCTGGACTGGTCGGCGTTGAGGACGAGCGGCCCGCGGAACGGCGCGTTGGTGCCGTTGAAGAAGTCGAGCGCGGCCATGCTGACCCGCGGCGTGCTCTCGCCGTCGAGGTAGATGTGGATCTCGTCGGCGGGGTCGAGGGCGGTCGACCAGATCCGGGTGATCTCGCCCGGGCCGCGCAGGTCGGCGAAGACCCGGTCGGTGGCGTCCTCGTAGAGGTAGCCGTCGTGGTCGCTGTAGGTGCCGTCCCGGCCGTAGGTGCTCTCCATGCCGGAGCGGGCCTGGCTGTCGAGGTAGGGCAGGCGGTCGAGCTGTTCGAGCGCGTCGAGGCCGTGCGGCTCGGCCGACCCGGCGTGAGCGGCGCTCGGGGCGGCGGTGAGCAGCGCGGCGGTGATGATCAGGCTGACAATCCAGCTGGCACGTCGAGACATGGTGAACGCACCTTCCGGTACCGCAAATGGTCGGCAGATCATCATTGCCATCGATGAATGACTCTACCTTGCCCCCAGCCCCACCAGAACCGGCCGAGGCTGGTCAGCCGGCGACGGACGGCCGGCCGGGGAACGCGATGCCCAGCTCGCGCCCGATGGCGTCGAGGAGCTGACCGGCGCTCACCGGCTTGGTGAGCAGGGTGGCGCCGGGCGGCATGGTGCCCCGCGAGGCGAGGATGGTTTCGGTGTACCCCGACGTGTAGACGACCCGCACGCCCGGGTGCACCGCCCGGATCTCGTCGGCCAGCGCCGGGCCGTGCAGGTCGGGCAGGATCACGTCGGTGAGCAGCAGGTCGATCCGGGCGTGCGCGGTGGCGAGGCGCCGGGCGTCGTCGACCGTCCCCGCGGACAGCACGGTGTAGCCGCTGCGCTGCAGGATCCGCTCGGTCAGCGCGCGCAGGCTCTCGTCGTCCTCGACCAGCAGGATCGTCTCGCCCGAGCCGTGCGGGCGGGCGGCGGCCGGCGCGCCGGCGGTGTCCGCGGTGTCCTCGGTCGCCGGGAGCAGGGCGGTGACGGTGGTGCCGTGGCCGGGCTCGGAGTAGATCCGGGCGTGCCCGCCGGCCTGGGTGATGATGCCGTAGATGGTGGCCAGGCCGAGGCCGGTGCCCTGCCCCTTGGGCTTGGTGGTGAAGAACGGCTCGAACGCCCGCTCGAGCACCTCCCGGCTCATGCCGGTACCGGTGTCGCCGACCCGGACCTGCATGTACCGGCCGGGCCGCAGCCCGGGGTGCTGCGCCGCGTAGTGCGCGTCGACGACGACCGCCTCCGTTTCGATGGTGAGCGTGCCGCCGCCGGGCATCGCGTCGCGGGCGTTGACCGCCAGGTTGACCAGCACCTGCTCGAGCCGGCCCGGGTCGACCTTCACCGGCCACGACTGGGCGGCGAGCTCGGTGACCAGGTTGACGTCCTCGCCGAGCGCCCGGCGCAGCAGCGTCTCGATGTCGGCGACGACGGCGTTGAGGTCGACCACCCGCGTCTCGGGCGTCGGGTCGGCCCGGGCGAAGGCGAGCAGCTGCCGGTTGAGCGCGGTGGCCCGGTCGCCGGCGGCGACGATCTCGGTGAGGTCGGCGTGCAGCGTGCGGAAGGCGGGGTCGCGCTCGGCGAGCGGCTCGACGTCGGCGGCGGCCATGCCCGCGTAGCCGTTGATGATGGAGACCAGGTTGTTGAAGTCGTGCGCGATGCCGGCGGCGAGCTGGCCGAGGCTCTCCAGCCGCTCCGACTGGCGCAGCCGGCGCTCCAGGTGCTCGCGCTCGGTCACGTCGTCGACCACCGCGCAGCGCACCTTCCGGCCGCCGAACGAGGTGATGTACGACGTGATGCTGACCTCGGTGACCGTGCCGTCGTGCTTGACGTGCCGCTGCCGGCGGTTGCGCTCGACCGGCTCCGCGGCGTCGGCCGTGCCGTCCTCCCCGGGCGGGCGCAGATCGAGGTACGTCATGCCGGTCAGCTCGTCGCGCGGCCGGCCGTAGTAGGCCACCGCGGCGTCGTTGACCGCGACCAGGGCGAGCGTGCCCGGGTCGTACAACACGATGGGATAGGGGCTCGCGTCGAACATCTGCCGGTAGTTGCGCTCGTGCTCCAGCGCCGTCTCCTCGGCCCGCCGCCGCTCGTCGAGCTCCCGGTCCACGGTGGCCAGCAGGCCGTTGAACTCGTCGCCGAGCTCGGTGACCTCCCGCGCCCCGGTGACCGTCGCGGCCGGGTCGAGCCGGCCCGAGGCGGCGGCGTTGCGCACGGCGGCGCGCAGCCGGCCGACCGGCCGGGTGATGCGCCGCTGGACCAGCACGACGCCGAGCAGCCCGGCGAGCAGCCCCAGCCCGGCCACGAGCGCCTGGCGGCGGGCCAGCCGGTCGGCCGAGGCCAGGGTGGCGGCCCGGTCGGCGCCGGCGTACACGTGCCAGCCGGCGCCCGGAACGGTCTGCTCGGCGTAGACCGTCCGGCGGCCGGTCACGTCGATGCCGTCGGCGCCCGGCACGAACCGGCTGTCCCGCACGGCGGTGGCGGCCCAGCGGGCGCCCTCGGGCGAGCGGGTCAGGATGGTGGCGCCGTCGGTGCCGGTGAAGATGAACTCGAGGCCGCGGGCGCCGCCGAACTGCTCGCCGGAGGAGGTGCCCAGCACCGCCAGGTCGGCGAATGCCGCCACCACGCCGAGCCCGGGGATCGGCGCGGTGATGAGCACGGCGGGGCGGCCGGTGCGGGCGTCGTGCGCGGCCTCGATCGTGAGCGGCCCGCGCAGGGCGTCGGCCAGCCACGGCGCCCCGGCGTAGGCCCGGGCCTGCGCGGCGTCGGTCGCCGGGACGGAGGAGCACGCGACCGTGCCGTCGCTGCGCAGCACGTCGAGGTGGCCGCTGTCGGAGTCGCCGAGCGAGAACGCCAGGCGGCACGCGCCCGGGTCGCTGAACAGCTGCCCCACGGCGCTATTCGTGGCCACGCCGTCCACGCTGCCGCGCACCGAGACCAGCCCGACGTCGAGCTGGTGCGCCACGTTGCGGGCGGCGAAGGCCGCGTCGGCGCGGGCCTGCGCGAGCGCGTCCCGGCGGGCCTGCGACCAGCCCGACCAGACGCCGGCGCCGGCGGCGACGACGAACAGGCCGAGCAGGCCCACGAGGTACCACCGCAGCGGCAACCCCCGTCTCATCACCGGTTGCCGCTCAGCCGGTCTTCGCGGCGCCGACGATCTCGCGGGTCACGGCGGACTGCTCGGTGAGCACGCCGGCGATGGTGGCCTGGATCTCGTTGATGCGCCCCACGATGGTCTCGATGGCGGCGAGCGCCTCGACCACGCTGCCGGCGTCGCGCTGGATGGCATTGATGAGCCGGGCGACGTCCTCCGTGGCTCGGCCGGTACCCTGGGCAAGCTCCTTGACCTCGTTGGCGACCACGGCGAAGCCCTTGCCGGACTCGCCGGCGCGGGCGGCCTCGATCGTCGCGTTGAGGGCCAGCAGGTTCGTCTGGTCCGCGATGCCGTTGATGACCTTCACCACGTCGCCGACCTCGGTGCTGGACAGGCTGAGCCGGTTGACCGCCTGGTTGGCGTCGGCGGTCAGCGAGCTGGCCTCGCCGGCGACCGTGGTGGCCTGCACGACGTTGCGCTCGACCTCGTCGATCGAGGTCACCAGGTCCGCGCCGGCGGTGCCGATCCGGTTCGCCTCCCGGATGCGCTGCAGCGCCTGCGACACCAGAAAGGCGGTGTTGCGCAGGGCGTCGCGCCGGCTGTCGCTGAGGTCGAGGGTCTGCGAGGTGAAGAAGTCCATCGTGCCGACGATCGAGCCGTGCACGGTGATCGGCAGGCAGACGCCGGAGCGGATCCCGGCGCGCTGGGCGACCGGGGCCCGCACGCAGTCCTCGAGCTCGCCGAGGTCGCGGACGAACACCAGGTCGCGGGCCTTCCAGCAGCGCCCGGCGAGCCCGACGCCCTCGTGGAACGTCGCGGTGCGGGTCACCTGGCGGAACTCCTGGCCGGCGTCGCCGGACTCCAGCACGAACTTCAGCACCTGCTCCTGCTGGTCGACCGCCCAGTACGACCCGTAGCTCCAGCCGAACTCTCGCCGGATCGTGTCCAGCGCCCGCCGGATCGCCGACTCCTCGTCGGAGGCCACGGCGAGGTCCCGCAGCACGCTGTTCACCGCGGCGAGGTCGGCGGCCGCGGCCTCCTGCCGCTCGGTGTCCTCGGCGCGCTTCAGCGCCTGCGACACCAGCATCCCGATCAGCCGCAGCGTCTCCCGGCGCCGCTCCGGCAGCTCCGCCGTCGGACCGTTTCCCGGGCCGTGTCGTCCCGCGCTACCGTGCGCCTGCGCCGCCTGGTCGGTGGCGAAGAAGTCCATGGTGCCCATCACGTCGCCGCCGGCCATGATCGGGAAGCAGACGCCGCTGCGCACGCCGACCTTGCGGGCGGCCGGCGCGCGCACGCAGTCGGTCAGCGTGCCCAGGTCGGCGACGTACACCAGGTCGCGGGCGCGCCACGCCCGGCCGGAGAGCCCGACCCCCTCGGCGAACGACGCTTCCCGGGTCACCTGGCGAAACTCCGGCCCGACGTCGCCGGACTCGATGACGAACCGCAGCACCTTCGCACCGGGGTCGACCCGCCAGTACGACCCGTACGCCCAGCCGAACTGTTGGCGGACCGTGTCGAGCACGGTCTTGGCCGCCGAAGCCGAGGAGGTGGCACCGGCCAGCGCCCGCACCACTGAGGCGAGCGCCGTGAAGTCGGCGTCGGCCTCCGCCGGCCCGCCGGGGCCCGACCCGGCGGAACGCCCCCCGCGCAGCATTCCCATCGTCGTCGCCGCCCTTCCGTCGCAGCAGCCAGCATGATCAGCGTAACGGCCGCCTGGCCGCCGCGACTCCGCTTTGGTCCAGTCCGGTCGCCCGCTTTTGGTTCAGTCCGGTCCCGCGCTTTGGTTCAGTCCGGGTCGCGTGCCTTTTGGTTCAGTCCGGTCGCGCGCTTTGGTTCAGTCCGGGTCGCGTGCCTTTTGGTTCAGTCGGGGCGCGTGCCTTGGTTCAGTCCGGGTCGGGGCGGCCGGCGATCAGTTCGCTCAGCCGGGTTGCCGCGCGGGCGATCGGGCGGCGGAGGCGGTCCTCGCGGCGGCGGGACCGGGCGAGGCGGCGGGCCGCGCGCTCGCCGGGGCGGTGGTAGCGCCACCGGGCCCAGGGCGCGTGCGGCCGGGCCAGCCGGATCGCGCCGACCAGGAGCAGTACCGGGAAGAAGAGACCGAGGATGCCGGTCCAGAGCTTGCCCTTCAGCAGCGTGACCGTGGCGAGCCCGGCGTGGATCGCGGTCAGCACGCCGGCCGCGATCCACGCCGCCGCGCCGCCGCCGGTGCCGGTCTGGACGGCGTCGTCGAGGGCCTGCGGGCGCACCCCGACGAGGAGCAGACCGATGACCGCCAGCGCCACGAACACCGCGTCGATCGAGGCGCGGCCCTGGTCGGTCCAGTAGACGTCCCGCAGCCGCAGGATGAGCGCGAACTCGTCCAGCACGAGGGCCGCCCCGACGCCGAAGAGCGCGGCCACGGCCGAGCGCCAGCCGGTGCCGCCACCGGTGGCGGCGATCCCGGCGATCCCGCCCGCGAGCATCATGCCGACGCCGAACACGGCGTGGTGGATGTGCAGGCCGCCGGGCGTGACGTTGCCCGGCCACCAGCGCACCCCGGCCCGGATCATCCGCGTCGAGCTGCGGATGAACACGAAGCCGGCGATCATCCCGACGAAGCAGCAGAACAGCGGCAGCCGCCCGGTGTCCACAATGGACGAGCGGAACCACTCCGCCACGCCGGCGTCAGTGCGCCGGCGCGGCCCAGGGGCCGACGCCGCCGATGCGCTGCACCTTGTAGCGCACGATGAAGCCCGGGCCGCGGGGCGCGGGGAACTCGGTGTCCGGCCCGACGTACACCTTCACCAGGCGGTTGAGCAGGTCCCACGCGCCGTCGCTGGCCTCGACGGTGGCGCTGGTGGTCAGCGAGGCGTAGTCCTGCATGAACTTGCCGGGCACCGCGGGCGCGTCGAACGACAGCACGACCCGCGGGTCGCGCTCGATGTTCTGCAGCTTGCGGTACCAGCCGAGGTGGCTGCTGACGATGTCGTCGCCGTCCAGGCCGATCCACACCACCGTGACCTGCGGGCTGCCGTCGGCGTTGATGGTGGTCACGTGGGCCATCGGGCCCGACTCGATCAGGGTGCGCAGTGACTCGGGCATCACGCGCGCAGCGTACCGGCGGAACGGGTGGGCCCGCGCGGAATTCCGGATCGGATTGTCAGGCGCTGCGCGTAAACCGGGTGAACGACAGGACGAAGACCGTGCTCAGCAGCCAGCCGGCCAGCGTCGCGAGGTTGAGCCACCACTCGGCCAGCCGGCCGTGCGGGGCGTACGGGCTGGGGTACCAGGTGGAGCGCTGACCGATCGAGATCAGCGGGACGACGGTGTCGACCGCGTACAGCAGCGGGTTGAAGCAGCGGACCTGCCCGTCGCCGCACGGGTCGGGCCGCGGCGTCCGGGCCGACGGCCGCGCGTCGGGCGCCGGGGGTCCCGCGTCCGGCTGATCGGCGGTCGCCAGCCGGCCGTCGACCGCGTACGTGTTGCCGCGCGCGTCGGTGGCCCGCAGCGTCCCGCTGACGTCGGGAACGTACAGCGACGCCGCGACGGCGACGAGCAGGGCCAGCAGCAGCCATACGGTCCGGCCGGGCCGGTAGCCGTAGCCGACCACCCAGCCGTAGAGCGCGTCGAGGACCGCGCGGGGCGCGAGCCGGTGCCGCCGGGCCGCGCGCCGCTCCCGGTGGCGCCGCTCGATCAGGATCGCCTCGGCGTCCCCGGCGTACCCGTGCCGGCGGAACACCCGGGCCAGCTGCTCGTAGGGGCCCGCGTCGTATTCGGCCTGCCCGCGCAGCCAGCGCAGCCGGGCCGCCCGGTCCCAGGACAGGTTGCCGAACCGGTCGTACGTCATCCCGGAGACGACGAACCGCTCCGGCCAGCGGTCCGGGTCGTCGTCCAGCACGGTCGTGGTGAGGCCGCGGAAGTCCACGCTCGGGCCGACCCGGTCCCAGCGCAGGTACACCCCGGCCCGCACGGTGGCGCCGACCGCCTGGATGGCGTGCCCGGCCGGGTTCTCCGCGGACGGGCCCGGGCACTCGAACGAGCCGCCCTGCAGGTTCAGCCGGCCCTCGACGACGCAGCGGTTCAGCACCACGACCCCGTTGGACCGGAAGCCGTCCGTCAGCCGCACCGAGCTCTTGACCACCGCCTGGCGCAGCCCGAGGGTCCGCCGGCCCGGGTTGTCCAGCACCGCGCCGCCGGCCTCGAACGCGCTGCCGATCATCGCGCCCCGGAAGGCCAGGAACCCGCCGGTGGCGCGCAGGCCGTAAAGCCGCACCCCACCGTCGACGACCACGCCCGAGCCCGAGATCAGGGCGCCGTCCGGCCGCGGCGAGCGCAGGGTGACCCCGCGCAGGGTCAGGTTGCCGTGGATGTGGGCCTGCGAGACCCGGACCGTGCCGTCGATCTCGGTGCCCGGCTCGACGGTGACGTCGGAGCGCACCTCGGTCCCGGTGAGGTCGAGCGCCGTGCGCCCCGGCGCGGCGAGCACGCAGCCGCCACCGACCGTCACGGTGGTGAAGCTGCCGTGCGAAAGGTCCAGCCCGCCGACCCGGCAGGCGCCCTCCAGGGTCAGCGGGCCGCCCACCGACAGGCGCGGCGCGACCAGGGCGGTCTGGCCGGCTCTCTCCAGCGTCGCGTCGCGGATCTCCAGGCGGCCGGCGATGCCGGCGTTGCCCAGCGCGATCCGCCCGCGGGTGCGCGGCGCGCGCCCGGTGCCCGCGTGCGGCACGAGGAACAGGCCGCCGCCGATGGTCGCCTCGCCGAGGTCCAACGCGGTGCCGTCGTGGTCGAGGTGGGCGCCGCTGAGGTCCAGCGATCCGGCGATCCGCGCGCCCCGCAGGCGCAGCTCGCCGGTGGCGGTGAACCCGTGCACCAGCCGCACGTTGCCCTCGATGTGGACCCGGTTGCCGTAGACGGCGCCGTGGCTACCGGCGTCGATGGTGGTGTCCAGGCAGAGCAGGCGGCCGCCGATGCGCGCCTCCGACAGCCAGACGGCGGCCCGGGCCGTGTTGCTGCCCGAGGCCGTGTGCGCGCCGGCGATCCGGGAGCCGGACAGGTCGAGGTCGCCGCCGACCCGCAGCCCGTTGGCGAGCAGCCCGGGCAGCCGCGGCGACCGGGTGACGGCGAGCGCGCGGACCGAGCCTCCGGTGAGGTCCAGCGGCTCGTCGAACCGGCAGCCGTCGAACACCAGCGGAAACCCGACGTCGACCCCGGCCAGGTCGAGCCGGCCGCGGACGTGCACACCGCGCAGGCGCAGGCCGCGCGGGTCGACCAGGCGGGCACCGGCGATGCAGCATTCGCGCAGCAGCCCGGCGTCGACGGACCCGCCGCGCAGCGGCGCACCCCGGCGGCTCGCGGCGAGCAGCGCGCGCCGCCGAGATACGAGCGACACCCGTGTCCAATCCAGCGCGTCGGCAGTCTCGAGGACGTGAGCCTACCGGGCCACCCCCACCAGCCAGCGCCACAGGTCGATGCCAAGAGCGCAACCGATAAGTCGGGCGCTCCGCGCCACGACTTATCGGATTTATACCCCGACAGGTCATATATCCGATTTGCCCGCGAGAAGTCTCCGCGATCATGCAAAAGCCGCCCGCACACCACGCGTTTTTCATGATCGCGGAGACAAGATGTACCCATGAGTACCAAATGTCTCCACGATCATGAAAAACCGGCCCCATCGAGCCGATCGCAAGCATGATCACGGACACTTAGCGTCGCCGACGCGGCGCGCTAGCAGCCAGACGCGTGCGGCTCGGCCGATTGTGGCGGGCCGCTGCCGAGCTACGGCCTCGTCCGGCGTCGCACCGATTCGGTCAAGACGCGCATCCGTCGCCGGACGACCGGCGATGAGAGCCCCGGTCGTTCGCGCCGTTCACGTCGACCGCATCCGACTCATGGAACAGGCGCCGCGAGAATCGGATATATCCCCTGTCAGGGTATAAATCCGAAAAGTCGTGGCGCGGAGCGCCCGACTTTTCGAAACAGCGAGCGGCCGGACGGGGGCCGCGTCCGCCGGCGTGGTGTATACGGGCAGCAACTGACCGTGGTGGTTCATGTCGGGCGGCGCGGCGGGCGAACGGTGCGGATGTCGGACCCGCCGGGCGCACCATCCGATCAGCGCGGGGCGGACGTATGTCTCCGTGATCATGATGCCCGCCGTGGCCACGCACCGGGTTTGCCATGATCCTGGAGACTTGTGGTACACGGGGGTACATCAGCACTCCGTGATCATGAAAAACCCTTGGTGTCGATGCCCGGGTGCTCATGATCACGGAGACTTCCGGTCACTGCGCCGTGCTCCGCGGCGGCCAGCGCCCGGCGCGTGGCGTGGGACGTGGGACGTGGGACGTGACCGCCGACCGCGCCCGGCCCAGCGCGCCGGGACGCGCCGGGCACCACTTGGCCGCCCTGCCCGCCGCGGCGCCGACGGCGCCCGCCCCCTGGGGGCGGGCGGAGTACGGAAGCCCCCGCCGGCAGTCGGTTGACGGGGCAAGAGATGATATATCCGATAAATCGGATATATCAGATCTCGACGTGCTGGCCGAGGCCGTGGGACCTGGCCTGGGCTACGGCGTGGCGGGCGGCGAAGAGGTCCTCGACGGGCAGGCCGACGGACTTGAACAGGGTGATCTCGTCGGGCGAGGTGCGGCCGGGGGCGGTGCCGATCAGGACCTCGCCGATGGAGGCGCTGATGGAGACGGCGGTCTCGGCGGCGGCGAACAGGTAGTCGCCGGTGTCGACGGCCACGGAGGCGGCGGAGTCGGCGAAGACCGTCGCCGAGGCCATCGTGGCCGTGTCGATCTCCCGGGTCGACGGGACCGAGGAGCCGATCGCGTTGACGTGCGTGCCAGGGCGGAGCCAGGAGCGGTCGAGGATCGGGGTCGGCGACGTGGTCGCGGTGACCACGACGTCGGCCGTGGCGACGGCGTCGGCCAGCGAATCGGCGGGCTCGACCGGCAGGTCCAGCTCGGCGGACAGGCGGGCACAGGCGGCCCGGGCCCGCTCGGCGTCGCGGGCGGCGAGGCGGATGCGGCGGAACGGGCGCACCCGGGCCAGGGCCCGCGCGTGGGAAACGCCCTGCACGCCCGCGCCCGCGATGACCAGCTCGGTCGCGTCGGGGCGGGCCAGCAGGTCGGTGGCGACCGCGGTCACGGCCGGAGTACGCAGTTCCGTGACGGTCGAGGCGTTGAGGAGGGCGAGGGGCTCGCCGGTGGTACCGCTGAACAGCAGCACCGCCCCCTGGTGCGCGTCGAGGCCGGCGGCGGGGTTGCCCGGGAAGACGCAGACCGCCTTCAGGCCGAAGGCCGGCGTCGGGGCGGCGGTGTAGGCGGGCATCGCGGCCAGCAGGCCGGCGGCGCCCGGCGGGACCAGAACCGGGCGGCGGACCGGCTGCTCCACGTCGCCGCGGGCCAAGGCGGCCAGCGCCTCGCGCATGACCGGGATGCACTCCGCGGGCGGCAGCAGCCGGCGCAGGTCGGCCTCGGACAGGATGAGCATCAGGCCTCCTTGCCCAGCACGGCGTCGAGGGACGCCAAGGTGGGCTCGATGACGGGGACCGCCGGCAGCCGGGCGGCCGTGACGCCGATGTCCTTGAGACCGGTCGAGGTGCCCAGCAGCACGACCGTGTCGTCGGGCGCGATCGTGCCGGCGGCGACGAGCTTGCCGAGGACCGCGGCCGGCAGCGCCGAGGACGCCTCCAGGTAGATGCCTTCTTCGCGGGCGAGTGCCAGCTGGGCCGCCATGATCTCGTCGTCGGAGGCGGTGGCCGCGGCGCCGCCCGACAGGGCCGCGTAGCCCTGGTAGGTGGCGACCGGGGTGCCGATGGAGAAGGCGACGGTCGGACCGGCCGGCAGGAAATGGCCGGGGCGGAAGCCGTTGGCGAGCGCGTCGGCGTAGGGGCCGAACGGCTCGGCCGCCACCAGGCGCGGCACGTCCGGTACCACGCCGAGGGCGACCAGGTCCTCGAAGCCGCGCCGGATGCCGGCCAGGCCGTCGCCGTAGGCGGCCGGGACGACGAGCACATCGGGTGCGGCGCCGAGCGACTCGACGACCTCGTAGGCGATCGTCTTGTAGCCGTCGACGCCGAACGGGTTCGAGCCGGCCGGCGGGCTCAGGTAGCCCGACAGCGGCACCCAGCCGCGGGTGGCCACGCCCTCGGCCAGCACCTTCCAGCGGTCCGGCGCGGCGCGCAGCGCGACGACCGCCGCGCCGTAGCTCTGCATCAGCACCTTCATGGTCAGCGGTACCGACTCGAGCGTGAGCACCACGCACCGCAGCCCGGCGGCGCCGGCATAGGCGGCCGCGGCGGCGCCGTGGTTGCCGGTGCTGGCCACCGCGACCGTGGTGGCGCCGTCCTGCACGGCACGGGCCACGGCCACGGCGATCAGCCGGTCCTTGTACGACCACGTCGGGTTGCGCGACTCGTCCTTGAGGTAGAGCCGCGCGAGTCCCAGCCGGGCGGCGGTCCGGGCCAGCGGCAGCAGCGGCGTGCCGCCCTCGCCGAGCGACACCGGTGCGGTGCCGGGGCGCAGCGGCAGCAGGTGCTGCCAGCCGAAGACGCCGGGGCGGGCCGGGTCGCGGCGCCACTGCGCGCCGCTCAGGTCGTACACCGCGAACGGATTGACGTGAACGCCGTCGGCCAGGCAGGGCGCGCACGGCGCGTAGGGGTCGGTGTCGGCGCGCTCCGTGCCGCAGCGCACGCAGCGCAGCACCCCGGTGTAGGTCACCGGCTCCCCGCGATCACGTGCTCGGCGAACTCGCGCATCATGTTCAGCGTCTCCGGCACGTCGTTGGCGGCGAACAGCAGCCCGGCGAGGGTGGTCACGCCCGCCTCGGCGTACTGCGCGACCCGCTCCCGGATCTCGTCCGGCGTGCCGATGAGGTTGCGCTCGGCCCACGCGCCCTGCTGGTCGCGCAGCGTCGACTTCGACAGCGACAGCATGTGCTGGCACAGCTGCGAGCGCTCGAACCGCTCCCACGCCTCCTCGCGGGTACGCCCGATCGACACCGACAGCTGCGGTGCGACCTCGAAGTCGTCCGGGAGCGTGCGCCCGGCTTCCGCGGCGATCCCCCGGATCTCCGCGATGCCGGCCGCCACCTCCGCGGGGGTGAGCACGGCCGGGATCCAGCCGGTGCCGTGGAGCGCGGCCCGGCGCTTGGAACCGGGCGCGTTGCCGCCGGAGAGCACCGGCAGGCTCGCCTGGACGGGCTTGGGGTAGCTCTCCACATCGGCGAACTTGATGTACTCGCCGGCGAAGCTGGAGGAGCGCTCGGTCAGCAGCACGTTGATCGCCTGGATGAAGTCGTCGGCGTAGCGGCCCCGGTGCATGGTGGTGCCGGGGAACATGGCCTCGGTTTCCTCGCGGTAGGCGCCGATGCCGAGGCCGAGCAGGAACCGGCCGTGCGACAGCTGGTCCAATGTGGACGCCATCTTGGCCACGACGACCGGGTGGCGGAACGTCATCACGGTGACCGCGGTCGCCAGCCGGATCGTCGACGTGCGGGCGGCGACGTAGGCGAGGTAGAGGTAGGGGTCGTAGAAGCGCGGCGGCGTGTCGAACTCCGCGCGGACGTAGGCCTGCGTGCTGACGTGGTCGTTGCCCCACACCGAGTCGAAGCCGAGCGCCTCCGCCTCCACGGCGAGGCGCACGGCGTCGTCGGGGTCCGCGTACGGCACCGGGTACATCATGCCCTCGGTGCCGGTGGGGACGGCGAGTCCGAACCGCATCAGCGGTTGGGGGACTTGTCGGTGGGCGTGCCGAAGAACGCGGTGAAGCTCTCCTGCAGCGACAGCGACTTGTCGAACATGCCACCGAGCCAGTCCGGGCTCTCGTAGAAGGCCTTCCACTTCTCGGCCTTCTCCTCCTCGCTCTCCCACACGCGGGAGTAGGCGAAGAGGTCGGGGTCCTGGGTCGAGGTGTACACGCCGGTGATGTTCATCCCGACCGCCTGCATCCGCGGCAGGGCCTCCTCCTGGAAGAACGTCACGAACTCGTCGCGCTTGCCGGGGTGCAGCTTGTAGGTGCGGAACTCGACGATCACTGTTACCTCCCGAGATCGGTGTAGTCGCGGACCTGAACGCCGCGCTTGAACACGGCGCGGACGTTGCCCGGATATGCCGTGAAGTCGAACGGGTCGCCGGCCACCAGCGTCAGGTCGCCGCGCTTGCCGGCCTCGACCGAGCCGATGAGGTCGCCGTGCCGCATCAGCTCGGCGGCGGAGCTGGTGGCGGCGCGCAGCACGTCGGCCGGGGCCAGGCCGAGGGCGTGCATCTCGGCGAGCTCGCCGAGGTTGCGGCCGTGGCCGAGGGCGGCCGCGTCGCTGCCCATCGCGATGCGTACCCCGGCCTCGATGGCCCGCCGCACCGAGGACAGGTGCGCCTCCCGGCCCTCCTTGAGCTTGGCCACGACGGCGTCGGGCATGCTGGCGCCGGCCGCGATCCCGTCCAGCAGCGCGCCGACCACCCCGAGGGTCGGCACCAGCCACACGCCGTTGTCGAGCATCAGCTGGATGCACTCGTCGTCGAGGTAGGTGCCGTGCTCGATGGAGCGCACCCCGGCCCGCAGCGCGTTCTTCACGCCGTCGGTACCGTGCGCGTGCGCCATGACCGGGATGCCGACCGCGGTGGCCTCGGCGACCGCCTCGGCGATCTCGTCGGGGCGCAGCTGCGGGTGGCGCGGGTTGCCGCGCGGGGAGATGACGCCGCCGGAGACGTTGAGCTTGATGACGTTGGCGCCGGCCCGGATGACCTCGCGGACCCGCAGGCGCATCTGGTCGGGGCCGTCGACGACGCCGTCGGGGCGGCCGGGGTGGACCGGCAGCAGCGGCACGCACAGGCCGCTGGGCATCCAGAAGTCGGAGTGGCCGCCGGTCTGGCCCAGCGCCTGCACCGAGATGTCCAGGTCCGGGCCCTCGACCATGCCGTCGGCGACGGCGCGCTGCACGCCGAGGTCGGCGCCGTTGGCGTCGCGGACGTAGGTGATGCCGATGTCGAGGGTTTTGCGCAGCGTCTGCTCGGCGTAGTAGAAGAACTGCGAGAACGGGGTCTCCATCAGCCGTACCGTGTCGAAGTACGGCACCATCACGTGCACGTGGGCGTCGATGAGCCCGGGCAGCACGCTCAGCCCCGTGGCGTCGAACTCGGCGTCGCCTTCCAGCCCGGCGGCCACGCCGGCGATGCGCTCGCCGTCGAGGGCGACGTCGGCCGCCTGGAACTCGCCGGTGACCACGTCGAAGACCTGGCCGCCCCGGATGACGGTGCTCATGAGGCTGCCTCCATTGGCGATGCCGGGATCCGCAGGACGGGCACGGCCCGCAGCAGTTCCCTCGTGTACTCGTGGGTGGGTGCCTCGACGACCCGCTCGGTCGGGCCCGACTCGACCAGCCGGCCGCGATACATGACGCCGATCTCGTCGGAGATGTACCGCACGGTCGCGAGGTTGTGCGAGATGAACAGCATCGACAGGCCCTCGGCCTGCTGGATCTCGCGGATGACGTTGAGCACGTGCGCCTGCACGGACACGTCCAGGGCCGAGGTGATCTCGTCGGCCACGATGAGCTTCGGCCGCACGGCCAGGGCGCGGGCGATCGCGACCCGCTGCCGCTGCCCGCCGGACAGCTCGCGGGGCAGCCGCCGGGCGTAGGCGGGCTCCAGGTTCACCAGCTCCAGCAGCCGGCCGATCTCGGCGTCGGCGCCGGCGCCCGACACGTCGGTGCGCAGGCGCAGCGACTCGCCGATGATCTGGCGGATCGTCATGCGCGGGTCGAGCGAGGAGTACGGGTCCTGGAAGATGAGCTGGACCCGGCGGGCGCGCTCCCGGCGGGCGTGGCGGCTCTCGCCGGTGACGCGCTGCCCGGCGACGGTGATGGCGCCGGCGGCGACGGGCAGCAGCCCGACGGTGGCCCGGGCGAGCGTCGACTTGCCCGAGCCCGACTCCCCCACCAGGCCGTAGACCTTGCCGGGCGCGACGGCGAGGCTGACGTCGTCGACCGCGGTGACGGCGTGCCGGCCGTGACCGTAGGTGACCGTCAGCCCCTCGATCTCAAGCGTGTTCACGGGCCACCCCCACCGGTTTCCAGCACTCGACCCGCCGGGTGGCGGACAGCTCGATCAGCGGCGGCTGCTCGGCCCGGCACCGGTCGTCGGCGAACGGGCAGCGCGGCGCGAACGAGCAGCCGGGCGGCATCTCGGCCAGGCTCGGCGGGCGGCCGGGGATGGTGGCCAGGGCCCGGTCCCGGTCGCTGGTCATCGTCGGGACGGCGGCCAGCAGCGCCCGGGCGTAGGGGTGCGCCGGCCCGGCCAGCAGTTCGTCGGAGGAGGCGTCCTCGACGACCCGCCCGCCGTACATCACCAGCACCCGGCTGCACCGGTTGGTGACCACGGCGATGTCGTGCGAGACGAGCAGCAGCGCCGCGCCGGTCTCCGCGTTGAGCCGCTCCAGCAGGTCGAGCACCTGCTGCTGCACGGTGACGTCGAGGGCGGTGGTCGGCTCGTCGGCGAGGATCAGCCGCGGCTCGCCCATCAGGCCCATGGCGATGACGGCCCGCTGGCGCATGCCGCCGGAGAACTCGTGCGGGAACTGCCGGGCCCGCCGCACCGGGTCGGTGATCTGGACGTGCTCGAGCTGCCGGACGGCCAGGTCGTTGGCGGCCGAGCGGCCCTTGCCCAGGTGGACCTGGGCGACCTCGGCGAGCTGCCGGCCGACCCGCAGCGCCGGGTTGAGCGCGGTCATCGGGTCCTGCGACACCATGGCCACCGACGCGCCGAGCAGCCGGCGGCGCTGCTGCGGCGCGGCGGCGACCAGGTCGACGCCGTTGATGCGCAGCTGCTGCCAGGTGACCCGGCCCGGGTAGGCGATGAGCTCGGCGATGCCCAGGACGGTGGTGCTCTTGCCGCTGCCGGACTCGCCGACGATGCCGACCCGCTCCCCCGGCCGCAGCGCGAACGAGACGTCGTCGACCGCGTCGAGCGGGGTGCCGTCGCGGGAGGGGTACTGCACGCGCAGCCCGGCGACGGCGACGGCCTCGTCGCCCGGCTCCCGCCCGGCGTGCGCGACCGGCTCCGCCGCGGCGCCCCGCAGCCGCGGCACCCGCCGGGCCAGGCTGGTCACCGACTCGCCGAGCAGGGCGAAGCCGAGCCCGCCGAGGACCACGAACAGCCCCGGTCCGAGCGCGCCCATCGGGTTGACGTAGATGCCCTGCAGGCCCTGGTTGAGCAGGTCGCCCCAGTCGTAGGAGGGTGCGCGCACGCCCAGGCCGAGGAAGCTCAGCGCGGAGATCTCCAGCAGGCACCAGCCGACCGACATGGTGCCGGTGAGGATCAGCGGCTCGGCGACGTTGGGCAGGATGTGGCGGAACAGCAGCGTGAACCGGCTCGCGCCGAGCATGCGGGCGGCGGCGACGTAGTCGCGGGCGGCGATGCCGGCCGAGGTGGTCTGCGCCAGGCGGGCCAGGGTCGGCGCGTTGGCGATGCCGATGCCCAGCACCGCGCCGGTCGCGCCGACGCCGATGATGGTGTTGACGAACAGGGCGAGCAGCAGCCCGGGCAGCGCCACCGACGCGGCGATGAACCCGGCCACCAGCCGCCGGACCCGGCCGCCGAGCACCGCGGGCAGGATGCCCAGCGGGATGCCGATGACCATGCCGATGACCGCGGCGGTGACCGCGAGCAGCAGGGAGAGGCGGGTCGCCACAAGCGTGCGGGCGAACAGGTCGCGGCCGAGCTGGTCGGTGCCGAACCAGTGCTCGCCGGAGAATCCGGCGCTGGCGTTGACGGCGTCGGTACGCTCCGCCTCGGCCGAGAAGAGGATCGGCCCGATGACGGCGAGGACGACCAGCAGCAGCAGCGCCACCGCGGCGGTCACGGTGATGGGGTTGGCCTTGCGCAGGAGGCTTCGCATCGTCAGCTCCGGCCGATCAGGGACTGCCGGTCGACGAGGCCGAGCAGCACGTCGACGAGCAGGTTGACGAGCAGGACGGCGGCGGCCAGGACCAGCAGCACGCCCTGCACCAGCGGATAGTCGCGGTCGATGATGGCCTGGATGATGGCGGTGCCGAGGCCCGCCCGGGCGAACACGCTCTCCACCACCACGCTGCCGGCGACCAGCACGCCGAGCAGCAGGCCGCCGATCGTCAGGGCGGCGGTGAGCAGGTTGGGCAGCGCGTGGCGCAGGTACAGCAGCCGCCACGGCAGCCGCTTGCCCCGCGCCACGGTCATGTAGTCCTCGCCCAGCACCACGTCGGTCTGGGCCCGCACGATGCGGGCCAGGCCCGCCGCCGGGCCGATCGACAGGGCGACCGCCGGCAGGATCAGCGACCGCCAGCCGGTGGAGCCGGCCACCGGCAGCGCCCGCAGCGTGACCGCGAACACGAACACCAGCAGGATGCCGATGAGGAAGGAGGGGATGGTGTTGAGGGCGCTGCTGACGACGGTGAACGTGACCAGCGTGCGGGGCCGGCGCCCGTTGTGGGTCACCGAGCCGAACACCATGCCGAACAGCACCGCCAGCACCAGCGTGAGCGCGATGGCCACGCCGACCAGCGTCGCGGTGGTGACCAGCCGATCGCCGATGGTCTGCGCCACCGGCCGGTCGGTGGCGATGGACTTGCCGAGGTTGCCGGTGAGCAGCCGCTGCCAGTAGTCGAGGAACTGGATCGGCAGCGGCTTGTCGAGGCCGAGCGCCGCCCGGCGCTGCTCGACGAGGCTCACCGGTGCGGTCGGCCCGAGGGCCGCCCGCACCGGATCGCCGGGGACGAGCGCGATCATGAAGAACACCACCGACGCCACGGCGAACAGCGAGACCACCAGACGCACAGCTCGTCGGAGGGTGAAGGCCAGCCATGGATGCGTGCGTTCGAGGGTGTCCAACACGGAGCGTCGTCCTGCCCTTCCGTACTCAGTGAGCTACTTGGTGACGCGGATACTCGTCGGGATGATCCGGCCCTGCATCGTCGAGAAGGACGACTTGGTGGTCACCCAGTTGGTGATGACCGGCGCGATCGGGATGGCGTCGACGTTGGAGAAGAGCGCCTGCTCCGCTTTGATCCACAGATCGCAGCCTTCCTTCCCGGTCGTCTGGTTCGCCTGGGTCGCGGTCTCCGTGAAGGTCTTGTTCGCGACATGTCCGGCATTGGTGCCGTTGGGCGGGAACGGCCCGCCGAGCAGACCGAAGACACCGGACTGGAACGGGATGGACAGCGCCAGCGTCGGCCAGATGTCGTAGTCGCCGGTGCTGAACAGCGTGGTCGACAGGGTGCCCTGGGTGACCGGGGTCAGCGTCAGCTTGATGCCGACCGCCTGCAGCTCCTGCGCCAGCAGCTCCGCGGCGGGCTGGTTGCCCGCGTAGGTGGACAGGTACGGCGCGTTGAGGTTGAGCTCCTTGCCGCCCTTGCTGCGCACCCCGCCCGAGCCGGCCACCCAGCCGGCCGTGTCGAGCAGCTTCTTGGCCTCCTCGACGTTGGTGGCCGGGATGGCGCTACCGGCCGCGTCGTCCGGGCACGCCTGCGGCGAGGCCGGGGCCACGCTGTTGGACGGGTCCTTGACGAGGCCGCGGGACACCACCGAGGCGAGCTGGGTGCGGTCCATGGCCAGCGCGATCGCCTTGCGGACGTTCGGGTCCGCGGTGATGCGCGAGTCCTGCTCGTTGAACAGCATCATCGCGCCGCCGGACTTGTAGGCCTTCGCCGTCATGCCCGACGCGGTCAGCCGCTTCTGGTCCGGGCCGTTGACGGCGGCGGCGTTGAGCTCGCCGGTGGTCAGCAGGTTGGCGGCCGTGGTCTCGTTGGCCACGATCTTCATGACGATCGTCTTGGGCACACCGGCGGCCGCGGTGCTGGCCCCGTCGGGGCCCCACGTGTAGCCGTCGCGCCGGGTCAGCGTGTAGTGGTCGCTGGCGACCGCCTCGGTGAGCGTGTACGGGCCCGAGCCGCTGGCGGTCGTGGCGAGCGACGCCGGCTTGTCCGCGGCCGCCCCGCACGGGATCGGCATGAACTCCAGCGCCGGCAGGATGAACTGGTACGGCTGGTCGAGCGTCAGCGTCACCTTGCCCGCGGTGTCGTCGGCTTCCACCGAGAACTTGTTGTTGGGCAGTGCGATGCCGATGAGCGTCGACGCGTTGGCCGGATTCTTGATGTTGTTGAACATCTTGGCGACCGTCGAGGCGGTCACCGGGCTGCCGTCGGAGCAGGTGACGCCCTGCTTCATGGTGAACGTCACCTTGCCGCCGTCCACCTGCCATTGCGACGCCAGGCCGGAAACGATTTTGCCGTTGGAGTCGGCATGCACGAGCGGGTCGTACAGGAACCGGAACAGGTTGACCGCGACCGTGCGCGAGCCGAGCATCGGGTTGAGGGCGCCCGGGTCGTCGGCCACCGAGAACGTAAAGGTACCGTCGGTGACCACGTCGGCCGAGGGCGTCGCGGAGCCGGAACCGTCGTCCGACGAGCCGCACGCCGTCGTGGCCAGGCACAGCGCCAGACCCGCGGATAACGACGCGACCAGTCGGGAGCGTGAAAGACGCATGGGTCCTCCTTGGGGGATGCCCCAGTAGACCAAAGGTCGCGAGGCCCGATCGCTGTCTGCAACCACAGGTTTGGCCCCGCGCAACCTGTCAGAATCGACAGAGCAACGGAATCACATAACGGCTCGGCAGAGATCCTGTTTCGGCGGGATGTCGCACCTCAGCGATCCGCCGGGAGAACAGGAGGCGCGGGTGACCGACGCGCTGGGACCCACCGCGGTGCAGCTCGCCGGGGCGCATCTGCTCGACCGGCTCGACGAGCTGGTGGAGCAGATCACCGCCGAGGTGTGGCGGGCCGTGCCCGCCTACAACGACATCGTCATGGAACGCGACGCCCTGGAACAGTATGTGCGCCCCAACATCCAGGGCACGCTCGAATACATGCGCAGCGGGCGCGACATCGACGACGAGGACCGGCGTAGGCTCGAGGTGCTGGGCCGCAGCCGGGCGCTGCAGGGCGTGCCGCAGGCGGCGATGATCCAGTCGTTCCGCATCGCCGAGCGCGCGCTCGTCGACGCCTTCTGCGTGTTCTGCATCCGCTCGGCGTTCAACAGCGCCGAGCAGCGCAGCGGCATCCAGGCCATCAGCGCCATCATGGACCGGGTCGAGCGGACCACGTTCGAGGCGTATCTGGACACCCAGCGGGAGCTGGAGCTCGACCGCGGGGCCAGCATCGCCATGCTCGTCACGCGCCTGGTCGACAGCTCGGTCGGCGACCAGGTCGACATCGACACGCAGGCGCGGCTCATCGGCGCCAACCCGGCGATGCCCTACCGCTGCATCGCGCTCACCGTGCTGCCCGGCGACGAGCCGGCCGACCCGACCGGACCGTTGACCCGGCTGCGCCGGCACATCCAGGCGCGGCTGCGGGAGGCCCGGGTGCCCTCGGTGATCGCCGGGCTGCGCGACAACGCGCTGCTGCTGCTGTTGCCGGTGACCGAGCGGGACGCGCTGGCCGCGGTCCGCCGGGCGGTCACGCCCGCGCAGGCCCGCATGGCGGTGGTCGGTGGCACCGGCGATGTCTACCCGAGTCTGTTCGAGGCCCGCGACTCGTGCCGGCAGGCGATCGCCGCGCTGGAGGTCGCCGTGCGCCGGCGCCGCCAGAACGAGGTGGTCGGCTACGGCGACGTCGCCATCGACGTGATGCTGCTCGACAGCGCCGACGCGAGCCGCCGGCTCATCGCCGGCTACCTGGGCAACCTCGAGCCGCACCCGGTGCTGGTGCAGACGATCCGGGAATACCTGCGGCAGAGCCTGTCGGTGCAGATCACGGCCGAGCGGCTGACCGTGCACGTCAACACCATCGCCTACCGGCTGCGCCGGGTCCGCGAGCTGACCGGGCACGACCTGCGCAAACCGGACGACGCGGTCGGTTTCTCCCTCGCCCTGCGCGCCCAGGAGCTCCTCGAAGACGGTTCCAATGGAAAAGACGGTTCCAATTGAAAAGCCGATGACTCCGGTCCGGGCAACGCACGACCGTTGCTCCCGTCAGACACCGCTCGGGCCTGGCGGCCCTCCCTGCCGGGCCCGCGGTGCCAAGAACGACGCCCCTATGTCCTTGGCACCGCGGAGTCGCAGGGAGGGCCGCCAGGCCCGAGCGAGTCATCCGGGAGGAACGGTCCACAGCTGACGCGGACCCGGGCCAAAAAATAGGCTATGCCGGGATGACCCGCAGGCTGCGGTCGGTGCGGGTGAGGCGGCGGTGGCCGTCGGCGGTCACCACGATGGTGTCCTCGACCATCATGCCGCCCCAGCCGACAACGTAGTACGGCGTCTCGAAGCAGAAGGTCATGCCCTCTTCCAGCGCCGTGTCGGTGGCCTCGTTGACGATCGGCGGCTCGTAGACGTCGGCGCCGATGCCGTGGCCGCAGTGCTGGCGCCGGTACGGCCGGATGCCGCCCGCCTCGACCTCCTGCACGGCCGCCTTGAACAGCGTCGAGGCGGCGATGCCGGCCCGCACGTCGGCCAGCTGACGGTCCTCCCCGGCGAGGATCGCCGCATAGCGGTCCGCCTGCAGCGCGGTGGGCTCGCCGACCACGGCGGTGCGGCCGATGTCGGACCAGTAGCCGTCGACGACGCAGCCCACGTCGAAGCGCAGCAGGTCACCGGGCGCGAGCGGCCGGTCGGTCGGGTAGACGTCGGCGAAGGCGCTGTTGGGGCCGGACGACGACACCGCGAAGCGCGGCTCGCCGCCGCCGGCCACGATGACGCCCGCGACGATCGAGGACAGCTCCCGCTCGGTCATGCCGACCCGGGCCGCGGTGATGGCCGCGTCGACGCCGTCCTCGGCCAGGTGCGCGGCCCGCTCCAGCAGCGCCACCTCGCCGGGCAGCTTGCGGGAGCGCACCCGCAGCGCCCACGGCGAGGCGTCGACGAACCGCGCGCCGGGCAGGGCCAGGGACAGCTGGGCGAGCGCGTTGGGGTTGATGGCGGCGTTGTCCACGCCGATCACGGCCGAGCCGAGCCCGGCGCTGAGCGCGGCCGCGCACATGGCCTCGACGACGTCGCGGTGCGCGTCGGGGGCGAAGGCGGCCGGCAGCGGCTCGGCGGACTCGAAGTAGAACCGGCCGTAGGGGACGAAGTCGTCGATCGCGACGCCGCCGATGCCGGGGTCGGTGGCGGGGGCGGAGTCGGCGACCGGCGCGGCGACGACGGTGCGCTCGCCGGTGACGAACGCGCCGATCGTGGGCAGGCCGAACACCGCGCCGCCCATGCTGCGGTACCCGGTGGCATAGAGGACGTTCGCCGTCGAGACGGCGAGGAACGCGTCGAACGGCGCGTCCCGCAGCGCCGCGCGCAGCCGGGCGACGCGCTGGCCGGCCAGCGGGGCTGTCTGTTCTGTCACGGCGCTAGTTGACCAGACGGCGCGCTCGGCTCGCACTGTCTCGGTACACAGGGTTGCCCGAACCGCGCCTGTCGGAACAGACAACGCTGTGTCCCGTCGTCAATGCTCACCGGAACGTCAATGTTGATTGACGCGACAATCGTCAATGTTGACGCTAATCAACGTGCATTGATCAATGTGTCTTGATGGCGGCGACCTTCGTGCGGACCCGCTCGCGCAGGGCGGCCGCGTCGTAGACGACGCCGCCCTTGACCGTGTAGGCGACGCCGCCGGCCCGCTCGACCCGCCCGTCGCGCAGCCGCAGCCGGCCGTGCCCGTAGAGCACCTTGAGGTTGGCCAGCGGGTTCTCGGCCACCACGACCAGGTCGGCGAGCTTGCCGGCCTCGACGCTGCCGATCCGCTCGCCCCGCCCGAGCAGCTCGGCGCCCCACAGCGTGGCGGCCCGCACCACCTCCAGCGGCTCGAGCCCGCACTCGCGCAGCAGCTCCAGCTCCTCGGGGTAGCCGAAGCCGAAGAGCTTGAAGATGGAGCCGGGGTCGGTGCCGACGGTGACCCGGCCGCCCCGGTCGAAGTAGGCCTTGACGAACGCCATCCAGCGGCGGAAGCTGTCCCGCCAGACGGTTTCGGCCTCGGTGCCCCAGTCCTCGAAGAACGACCCGTGCGCGCCCGAGTCCGGCTGCCAGTAGGACCACAGCTGCGGCGCGGTGTAGTCGGCGTGCCACGGGAAGTTCTGCACCCGCTCGGCGTCGCGCAGGCCGATGTAGACGTTGAGCGTCGGGTCGAGCGTCACGCCGGTGGCGACCAGCTCGTCGAGGAAGTCCTCCCACTGCCGGCTGCCCGGCTCCGCCGCCTGCGCCCAGCTGCGCCCGGCGTCGGCGAAGCGCATCGCCTCGTTCTGGTAGTTGTAGTCCAGCGCGAAGCGCTGCAGCCGCCGCCCGGCGAGCATCGACTCCGGCAGCCCGTAGAAGTGCTCGATGCTGCCCAGGCCCCAGTGCGCCGAGTCGAGCGCGGTCGCCTGGGCGACGTAGCCCTGGTGGTGGTGGCAGCACGAGCCGAGCCCGAGCCGGTTGGCCTCCTTCAGGGCGGCGGCGTAGATGTCGCGGCGGTACCCGAAGAACTTGATCCCCTCCGCGCCGCGCTCGGCCACGCCCTGCACCCAGGCGCAGGCGTCGCGCGGGTCGGTGAACGGCGCCGGGTGGCCCTCGCCGAACCCGACATACGGGCTGATCCGGGGCGCGGCGATCTCGTCCCGGGCGCTGCGGCCGGCCTCCGAGCGCACGAAGTCCAGGCCGTTGATGAAGCAGCCGGGCTCGCGCACGGTGGTGATGCCG
The DNA here is from genome assembly GCF_050948465.1 of Dactylosporangium sp. CA-092794. NCBI lineage: Bacteria > Bacillati > Actinomycetota > Actinomycetes > Micromonosporales > Micromonosporaceae > Dactylosporangium > Dactylosporangium sp. CA-092794. Next base: position 8,810,140 of record NZ_CP192044.1, read on the forward strand.
TGGCCGAGCCACAGGTCGTAGACGTACTGCGCGTCGGGCACGTGCCCGGGCCAGCCGATGTGCCCGTGCGCGTCGACGAAGCCGGGCAGCACGTAGTGCCCGGTCAGGTCCAGCTCGTGCCCGCCCGGGCCGGGCTCGGGCCGCTCCGGCGGCTGCAGCCGAGGCCCGGTCGGCGGGCCGACCAGGAACACCGACGCGATCCGGTCGCCCTCGACCACGACGTCGGCCGGGCCGTACGGCGGGGCGCCGGTGCCGTCGATGACGGTCACGTTGCGCAGGATCAGCCGCGGGAAGGGGCCGAGGCCGACGTCCCGCGCGATCCCCGCGTGCTCCCCGGTCATGCCGTGCCCTCGCGGAACGCCGGCGCGACCTCCGCGGCGAAGCGGGCCATCTGCTCCAGCATCTCCTCGACGGTGTTGGCCACGACGATCATGCCGGCGAAGTGGCCGGCGCCGGCCTCGGCGAGCCGGCCGATCCGCTCGGTGACCGCGGCCGCGTCGCCGATGAGGTTCTCCGAGACGTACGCGTCGAGGCCGATGCCCTTGAGCGTGGTACCGCGCAGGCTGACGAGGTGCTCGTACACCTGGGAGGCCTTGAACCGCGCGACCGCGTCCGCGGCGTCGTCGCCGAGGCACAGCACCATCTGCGGCGCGACGGCGATCGCGCCGGGGTCGCGCCCGGCCGCCTCCGCGTGCTCGCGCAGCGTCCGGACGCCCTCGGCGAGCCGGGCGGCCGGCAACCCGGCCGGCATCCAGCCGTCGCACAGCCGGGCGGCGCGGCGCAGGGTGCCGGCGGCGTTGCCCGAGGAGTAGATCGGCAGCGGCTGCTGGACCGGCTTGGGGTACATCTCGACGTCGTTGAACCGGACGTGGCGGCCCTCGTAGGAGGCGACCCGCTCGCCGAACAGCAGCCGCAGCGCCTCGAGCGCCTCGGCGACGAGCTCGGCCCGCGGCACGCCGGCGAGGTCGGGGCGCACCGACTCGAACTCGGCCCGGTAGGCGCCGACGCCCACGCCGAGGACGAGCCGGCCGCCGCTGAGGTGGTCGAGCACCGACGCCTGCTTGGCCAGCAGGACCGGGTCGCGCATCGGCGCCACCACCACGCCGGTCATCAGCGTGATCGCCGAGGTCCGCGCGGCGAGGTACGACAGCGTCACCATCGGCTCGTAGAACCGGGGCGGCTCGTCGAACCCGGCCCGCACGTAGGGCATCGTGCTCAGGTGGTCGTTGACCAGCACCGAGTCGTAGCCGAGCCGCTCGGCCTCGGCGGCGACCCGGGCGATGCCGGTGTGGTCGGCGAAGCGGATGGGGTACGCCATGCCCTCGACGCAGGTCGGCAGGCTGACGCCGAACCGCAGGCTCATCGCGGCTCCACGACGATGAGGTCGCGGTCGAGTTCGGTGATGATCTGCGCGCCGTCGCCGGTGATGATGACGGTGTCCTCGATGAAGGCGCCGCCGACGCCGAGGCGGTAGTAGGGCGTCTCCACCTCGAAGACCATGCCCTCCTCCAGCACCGTGTCCGCGCCGGGCGTGAGGACCGGCATGTCGTAGTACTCGATGCCGATGCCGTGGCCGACGTGCTGGCGCTGGTAGGTCGGGATGCCCGCCTCCCGCACCCGCTCGACGGCCGCGTTGAACACGTCGCGGGCCACGGCGCCGGGCTTCATGAGGTCGATGGCGAGCTGCTGGCCCGCCTTCGACGCGTCGAACAGCGCCCGGGTCTGCGCGCTGGGCTCGCCGAACGACACGAGCCTGCCGATGTCGGACTTGTACCCCTGAAAGTCGACGCCGATGTCGAAGAAAGCGAAGTCGCCCGGGCGCAGCGGCGTGTCGCCGGCCGCCACCTGGCCCAGCGCCAGGCCCTTGCCGAAGCGCACGAGGCAGAAGCCGGGCCGGGCGCCCTCGGCGGTGACCGCCTGGTCGAACGCGGCCTTGACCTCGCGCTCGGTGACGCCGTCGGCGAACAGCTCCAGGGCCGCCCGGAAGCCCGCCTCGGTGGCCCGCAGCGCGCCGGTGAGCAGCTCGTGCTCGCGGGCCGTCTTGACCGCGCGGATGCGCCGCAGCAGCGCCGCGGCGGGCCGGAACGTGGCCCGGGGGAAGCGCTCGGCGAGCTCGGCGAGCAGGGTGGCCTTGGGCCCGCGCTCGTCGACCGCGACGACCGACTCGCTCAGGCCGAGGGTGGTGATCGCCTCGGCGATGGCCTCGAGCGAGGAGCGGCCGGTCTGGTGGACCGTGGTGAGGTCGAGGATGCGCTGCTCGTCGGCGTCGAGCGGGACGTCGGGCACGGTGTCGCGGAAGAACGTGCCGAAGGTGACGACGTCGCGGATGCTCGGGTAGGCCGACAGGGTCAGGTCGGCCTCGCCGATCGAGGAGACGATGACGCCCGCCTCGGGCGCCGCGGCCGTGATGACGGTGTAGAACTCGTCGTCGCGGGGGAACATCTCCTGCCCGAGCACCCAGACGCCGGTGAGGTAGTAGTTGTTCTCCAGGGTGGCGGCGATGACGCCGTCGACGCCCTCGGCCTGCAGCAGAGCGGTCGCCCGTGCGGTGTTGAGGAACACGGAGGTCTCCTTACGGTGCGGTGAAGCCGTACGACGACTGCAGTACGGCGAGCGCGGAGTCCAGGTCGTCGCCGCACTCGGGGATGGCCGGCAGGTGCGCGGCGGTGATCTCGGGATGCTTGAGCCCGGTCGAGGTGAGCACCGCGACCACGGTGCCCGCCGGGTCGATCGCGCCGGCCTCGACCAGGCGCGGGATGGCCGCCACGGCCAGCGCCGAGGACGTCTCGACGTAGATGCCCTCCAGCGCGGCGAGGTCGCGCTGCGCCCGCAGCATCGCCGCGTCGTCGGCGCTGCGGGCCGCGCCGCCGGTGTCGCGCAGCACGTTGAGGGCCTGGAAGGTGCTGATGTTGGAGCCGACCGAGACGGCGACGGTCGGGTCGGGCCCGACCGGCATCTCGACGCAGTCGTCGAGGCCCTCGGCGAGGGCGTGCTCGAGCGGGCCGTAGACCTCGGCGGCGTGCAGCTTCGGCATCGTGTCGATGACGCCGGCCCGCTGGAACTCGCGGAAGCCCTTCCAGGCGCCGGTGAACGCGTCGCCGGCGCCGACCGGCACGACCACGTCGTCGGGGGCCTTGCCGAGCTGGTCGGCGATCTCGTAGCCGATCGTCTTGTAGCCCTCGATGCCGTAGCAGTTGCTGCCGAAGAACGGGTACGTGTACACCGTCACCGGAAACCAGCCGAGCCGCTCCACGGCCTGCCCGACGATCCGCCACCGGTCCTTGACGGTCGGCGCGGCGAGCAGCAGCGTGCCGTAGACGGCCATCTGGGTCTTCATGGCGATCGGGAACTGTTTCGTGGTCAGCATGACGCACGGCAGGCCGGCCCGGGCGGCGAACGCGGCGGTCGCCGCGCCCGCGTTGCCCGAGGAGGAGCCGGTGATGACCCGCATCCCCATGCCCCGGGCCACCGACACGGCGACCGCGGCGAGCCGGTCCTTGAAGGAGCCGGTCGGGTTGCGGCTCTCGTCCTTGAGGTAGAGCTCCCGCAGCCCGAGCCGGGCGGCCAGGCGCGGCGCCGGGACCAGCGGCGTGCCGCCCTCGCCGAGCGTGGTCACGTCCTCCGGCGCGACCGGCAGCAGGCCGCGGTAGCGCCACATCGACCCCGGCTCGCCGGGGCGCTCGCGCACCGCCTTGGCCAGGGCGTCCTCGTCGTAACCGACGGAGAGGTTGGTCGGCGTGCCCGCGGCCGCGCAGGCCGGGCAGCCGGCGAACATCGCCCCGGGTTCGTAGCGCGCGGCGCAGCGCAGGCACCGCAGTTCCTCGGCCCGCATGCGTGTCCTCCCGATCCGGTGTTGCGTGGAACGCTATAGCGTTGCGCTGGACGATACAAGGCCCCGGACCTGGCGGCCGGCCTTGAAGACCGCCCGGAGGTTGCCGGGGTAGGCGCGGAAGTCGTACGGGTCGCCCTCCACCACCACGAGGTCGGCGCGCAGCCCGGGCCGCAGGGTGCCGACCCGCTCGTCGATGCGCATCAGCTGCGCCGCCGACTGGGTGCCCGCCCGCAGTGTCGCGGCCGCGTCCAGGCCCTGCTCGTGCATCAGCGCCAGCTCGCCGAGGTTGCGCCCGTGCGACTCGGCGGCCGCGTCGCTGCCCATCGCGATGCGCACGCCCGCCTCGACGGCGCGGCGGAACGAGTCGGCCCGCAGCCGCTGGTTCTCGATCGCCTTCTCCGCGACGGCCGGCGGCACCGCCGCGCCCTGCTCGATGCGCTCCAGGATGAACCGGCCCACGCCGAGGGTCGGCACCAGCCAGGTGCCGTTGGCGAGCATCAGCTCGATCGCCTCGTCGTCGAGCTCGGTGCCGTGCTCGATCGAGCGGATCCCGGCCCGCACCGCGTTCTTGATGCCCGCGGCGCCGTGCGCGTGCGCCATGACGTAGCTGCCGGCCCGCTCGGCCTCCTCGACCATCGTGGTCAGCTCGGCCATGGTGAAGTGGGCGTGGGAGGGGTCGTCGCGGGGCGAGAACACGCCGCCGGACGTGTTCACCTTGATCATGTTCGCGCCGTTGCGCAGCAACTCACGCACCTTGCGGCGGCACTCGTCGACGCCGTCGACGATGCCCGAGGGCCGCCCCGGCGTCACGCCGATGATGTCGGCGTGGTTGCCGCTGGGCAGCCAGTGGTCGCCGTGCCCGCCGGTCTGGCTCAGCGCGATGATCGAGATGTGCAGGTCGGGGCCGTCGATGAGGCCGAGCTCCACCGCCCGCTGCACGCCGAGGTCGGCGCCGGAGGCGTCGCGGACCGTGGTGATGCCCGCGTCGAGCGTCTTTCTCAGGTTCTCGGCGGCGAGGTAGAACTGCAGCGAGAAAGGCATGTTGAGGTTCTGGATGGTATCCAGGCTGGACAGCAGCGCGTGGATGTGGCAGTCGATGAAGCCGGGCAGCACGGTGCAGCCGGCGACGTCCACCGCCTCGTCGCCGTCGAGCCCGGAGCCGAGACCGGCGATGACGCCGTCCTCGATGCTGATGTCGCCGTCGGCCGGCGCGCTCCCGGTGCCGTCGAAGATCCGGCCGCCGCGAAGGACGATGCGGGTCACCGTTCACCTCCATGTATCGCGTTACGCAATGTTGTAGCATCTGGCGAGACACGACGGGAGTGCTGTGATGGACAAGACCCTGCGGATCGGCGTCGCCTCGCTGGTCGAGCGGCCCATGCCCGAGCTCGCCGCCCAGGCCACCCGCCTGGAGTCCCTCGGCTACGACCAGATCTGGGTGCCCGACGAGCGGCTGCTGCGCAACGTCTACGTGGCCCTGGCCGCCATCGCCGGGGCCACCTCCCGGATCGGCATCGCCACCGGCGTCACCAACCCCTACACCCGCCACCCCGCCATGACGGCCGCGGCCATCGCGACCATCGACGAGCTCTCCGGCGGCCGCGCCTCGCTCGGCCTCGGCGCGGGCGGCGGGCTCGACGCGTTCGGCATCGACCGGCCCAGCCCGGTGCGCGCGCTGCGGGAGACCACCGCGATCGTGCGCGCCCTCACCGGCGGCGAGCGGTACACCGCGCGCGAGGGCATGTTCGCGATGGACGCCGCGCTCAACTTCACGCCCCTGCGGCGGATTCCGGTGTACCTCGCCGCCCGCGGCCCGAAGATCCTCCGGCTGGCCGGCGAGGTCGCCGACGGCGTCGTCATCGGTGGCTTCGCGCGCCCGGCGGGCATCGACTATGCTCGCCGCCAGGTCGCGGAGGGCCTGGACCGGTCCGGCCGGACCTGGAGCGACCTCGACGTCGTCTCCTGGCTGTATGTTTCGGTGGACGACGACGTCGAGAGGGCGCGGGTGGCGGTGGCGAAGATCGTGCTCGCCAGCCTGGTGACCAGCCGCCCGATCCTCGACCGGCTCGGCGTCGAGCTGCCCGGCCCGCTGCGCGACCACCTCGACCGCACCGGCTGGGCCTTCCCGCAGCTGCCCGCCCGCGAGGCCGCCGCGCTGCTCTCCCCCGAGCTGCTGGACAGCTTCGCCGTCTACGGCACGCCCGAGGACTGCGTGCGCCGGCTGCGCGAGATCCGCGACTGCGGCATCGACCACATCACCTGCGTGCTGTTCGCGCCCGAGGGATCCACCGTGGACGACGTGGCGGAGCGGCTGGCCGAGTCCGTGCTACCGGCGCTGCGATGACCGAGGACGCGAAGAACTCCACCGTCGACCGGGCGCTGCGCGTGCTGGAGGCGTTCCTCACCGAGGAGCGCGACCTCGGCGTGCTGGAGCTGGCCCGCAAGGTCGACCTGGACAAGAGCGTCATCCACCGCATCCTCACCACGCTCGTGCGCCGCGGCTTCCTGGAGCAGAACCCGGTCAGCCGCCGCTACCGGGTCGGCCTGCGGGTGTGGGAGCTCGGCCAGCGCTACGTCGCCGGGCACCAGCTGGAGGAGCTCGCGACCGAGGCGCTCACCCGGATCGTCGAGCGGCATCCGTACACCACCGGCTCACTGTCCATTCTGGACGGCGACGAGGTAGTCGTCCTGCTGGCCCTGCGCAGCACCGGCCCGGTCAGCGTCTACGTCGACCCCGGCACCCGCCTGCCGGCGGCGCTGACCGCGAGCGGCCGGGCCCTGCTCGCCTACGCCCCGCCCGAGCAGGCGGCCGCGGCGGCGCGGACCGGCCGGTCGGCGACCGGTCACCCCGGCCCGAGCGCGGCCACCCTGGCCAAGGACCTGGCCGGGATCCGCGCGGCGGGCCACGCCGTCAACCGCGGCGGCTACTTCCCCGGCATCGCCACCCTCGCCGCCTGCGTGCGCGACCCGGCCGGCGCCCCGCTCGGCGCGCTGTCGGTGTACTTCCCGATCGCCCCGGAGACCGAGGACCTCTTCACCAAGCTCCCCGACGCCGTCGCCGAGGCCGTCGAGGAGGTCTCCCGCGGCCTGACACCCCCGCCCTGAGCCCGCTCACCGGTCCGCGGGCGAGCGCGGGCGGCCGTCGTCGCGGTCGATGCGCAGGTCCCGCTCCAGTTCCAGCAGCAGCGTGCGCAGGTCGTCCAGGCGCCGGCTGATGACGATCCGGTCGATGTCGTCCGGCACGCCGTCGCCGTCCTCGTCGAAGTCCGCGGCCAGCCCCTCGGTCATCTCCAGCCGCCGGGCCTCCTCCATCGAGTTGACGATGACCGCGATCAGGATGTTCACCAGCAGGTTCACGGTGATGAGCACGTAGCTGACGTAGTAGACCAGCGTCCACGGCGACATGGCCATGCCCTGCTCGATGAGGTTCGGCAGCGTCTCCAGCGACAGCAGCACGAACAGGGTCAGCACGGCCCGGCCGATGGTGCCGTACTCCTGCGGGTAGGTCTCGCCGAAGATCAGCCACCCGGCCATGCCGTAGACGTAGAAGGTCACCAGGGCCAGCGCGAGGAAGCCGCCGACGCCGGGCAGGCTGCGCAGCAGCGCGGCCACGATCGTGCGCAGGCCCGGCGAGAAGCGCACCAGCCGGACCACCCGGGCGATGCGGATCACCCGCAGGGCCGCGGAGTCGCCGTGCAGGCCCGGAATGAACGCCGCCATGATGACGGCGAAGTCGAAGACGTTCCAGCCGTGCCGGAAGAAGTCCTGGGGCCGGCGGCCGTAGGCCAGGATCCGGATGGTGATCTCGGCGAAGAAGACGGCCCGGAAGAACCACTCCAGCCCGTCGAGCAGCAGGTGCGCCGCGCCCAGATGCGGGTAGGTCTCGATGCCGAGCACGAGCGCGTTCGCGCCGATGACGACGACGATCGCCGCCTCGAACGTCCGGGACTGCGCGACGGCCGCGCACCAGCGCGCGAGCGGTGACGGGCCCGGCGCGGCGACGGCGGGCGGGGAGTTCCGCTGACGGGGTACAGGCTCATCGGTCACCCCCGGCATGTTACGTTGGCCTTACATTGCGTTGGGTGGATCGGGTGCCGCAGAAAGCCGCTTATCACCACGGGGACCTCAGGCGCGCGCTGGTCGAGGCCGCACTGCAGGCCATCGCCGAGGGCGGGGTCGCGGCCGTGTCCATGGCCGACGCGGCGCGCCGGGCCGGGGTGAGCACCGCGGCGCCGTACCGCCACTTCCCCGGCCGCCGCGAGCTGCTCGCCGCGACCGCCGCCGCCACGGCGACCGCGCTGGCCGAGCGGCTGGAGGCGGCGAGCGGCCTCCCCGCGGCCGAACCCGTCGAGGCGCTGGCCCGGGCGGCCGGCGAGTACACGCTGTTTTACCTGGAGCGGGGCGCCGGGATCGACCTCGTCTACGCGTCCGACCTGCGCGAGCTACGCGACACCGGGCTCGCCGACGCCGGCCGGCGGATCATGGACCTGCTCTTCCCGGCCACCCAGGCGGTCACCGGCGACCCCGCCCGCGGCCTCGTCCTGCTGGAGCAGCTCTTCGCCGTCGCGCACGGCTACGCCCAGCTGCGCGCCGCGGCCTTCTCGACGCGCATGCTGTCCACGGCCGAGGACGCGGCGGCGGGCGCGCGGTCCACCGTGCGGCTCATCGCCGCCGCCAGCCGACCCGCCCCGGTCAGCCCTGGGCGGTCGGGCGGATGACGATCTCGTTGACGTCGACCTCGGGCGGCTGCTCGATCGCGTAGACCATGGCGCGCGCCACCGCCTCGGGCGGCATCCCGATCCGGTCGCCGGTGGCGGCGAGTTGCTCGCGCACCTCGGCGTTGGTGATCCCCGCGGCGAACTCGGTGGCGGTGAACCCCGGCGACACGACCGTCACGCGGATCCGCTCGCCGGCCTCCTGCCGCAGCCCCTCGGAGATCATCCGGACCGCCACCTTCGTCCCGGCATAGACCGCCATGGTCGGCACGACCTTCAGGCCGGCGGTCGAGGCGGTGTTGACGAAGTGGCCGCCGCCCTGCTCCCGGAACACCGGCAGCGCGGCCGCGATCCCGTTGAGCAGCCCCTTGACGTGGACGTCCACCATCCGGTCCCAGTCCTCGACGCGCAGCTCGTCCAGCGGCGACACGGGCATGAGCCCGGCATTGCTGATCAGCACGTCGAGCCGGCCGAAGTCGGCCCGGGCCCGGTCCACCACCGCCCGCAGGTCCTCCCGCCGGGCCACGTCCGCGACCAGGCACGAGGCCGAGCCGCCCGCGTCGCGGATGCCACGCGTCAGCTCCTCCAGCCGCTCCGCGCGCCGCGCGGCCAGCACCACGCGGGCGCCCCGCTCGGCCAGCAGGCGGGCCGCCGCCTGGCCGATGCCACTGCTGGCGCCGGTGATGGCGACCACCTTCCCGTCGACGCCGCTCATCGGCTTCCCCTCTCGCTTGATGTAAGAGCAACCTTACATCGCAATGTAAGAGGCATCTAACATGGGGGTGTAACGCGCTGCTGACCCGAGCCGCTCTTTCGAGGTCGATCTGCGCCGGTCGCGGGTCCCTTCCGGCGCGGATCGACCCGAAGTGCACGTACACCCGGCCCGGCGGGGCCGGCACGACAGGCAGGCTCACCACCAGATGGATGCCCTCACCGCGATCGCCCGGCACCGAGCGGTGATCGCCACCGTCGCCGACGCGATCGTGGCGGCCGCGGCCGGCGGCGCGTTACGGGTCACGGTGGGGCCGCACATCATCGTGGACTATCTCGACCCGCACGGCCCCGTCATCCATCACATCGAGCCCCCGTGCGCCCGGTGAGCAGCGAGGCGTCCGCGTTCGCCCCCGGGCTGCGCATCCACGACCGGTTCATGCTGCGCCGGCGGATCGGGGCGGGCGGCATGTCGGAGGTCTGGCGGGCCGAGGACGAGGTCCTCGGCCGGGCGGTAGCGGTGAAGGTGCTCACCGCGCCGCTCGCCGCCGACCCGCTGCTGCGCGCCGCCACCTGGACCGAGGCGCGCGCCGCGGCCCGCCTGACGCACCCGCACGTGACCCAGGTGTACGACTACGGAGAGGCGGCGCTGCCCGGCGGTGCCACGGTGGCCTACCTGGTGATGGAGCTCGTCAACGGCCCGAGCCTGGCCGAGCGGCTGCGGCGGGGGCCGCTGCCGTGGCCGGAGGCGGTCACGATGGCCGCCCAGGTGGCCGGGGCGCTGGCCGCCGCGCACCGCATCGGGATCGTCCACCGCGACATCAAGCCCGGCAACGTGATGCTCGCCCCGGGCGGCGCCAAGCTGCTCGACTTCGGCATCGCCGCGCTGGGCGGGGGCGAGCCGGCCACCGACGGCGGGCGACTGGTCGGCACTCCGGCGTACGCGGCGCCCGAGCGGCTCCGCCCGGGCGCGGCCTCCCCGGAGAGCGACGTCTACGCCCTGGGCGTGGTGCTCTACGAGGCGCTGACCGGCAGCCGGCCGCTCGCGGTGGCGACCTGGCAGGAGGCGGTCCGCGCACACCGCGACGGCGCGCCGGTGCCGCCGCTGGACGTGCCGGGCCTGCCGCGCCAGGTGCGCCGGCTGTACCTGGACTGCCTGTCCCCCGACCCGGCCGGGCGCCCCACCGCCGAGGCGCTGTCCTGGAGCCTGGGCGCGGCCGTCGGGGAGGACCCGCCGAGCGGTTTCGCGGTGGGCTCGGCGCCGCTGCCCACCATGATCGAATCCGGGCCGCTCGAGCCGGACGAGCCGCCCGCGCGGCGCCTGCCCCGGCCGCTGGTGGCCGGGCTGGCCCTCGCGGTGGTGGTGCTGGCCATCGCGCTGGTGGTCGTGACCGCGATGCTGCTGTCCAACCCCTCCGGCCAGACGGCCCAGCCGGCGGCGCGGCCCCCTTCGGACTCGCCGGCCGCCGAGTCCGCGGCGTCGTCGCCGCCGGCCCCGCCGCCCAGCCCCACCGTCTCGCGGCCGGTCCCGGACCAGATCGAGGCCGCGATCGCCGAGGCCGTGGCCGCCGGGCGGATCGACGACGACACGGCGCAGGAGCTGCGCGACAAGCTCGCCGACCTACGCCGTGGCAACGGCCGCGGCAAGTCCCGCAAGGCCGCCCAGGAGCTGCAGAAGAGCATCGACGAGCTGCGCCACGACGGCCGGCTCGACGACGCGACCGCAGCCCGGCTCACCGCGCTGCTGCGCCCGCTGCTGAACTCGCAGGACTGAGCCGGCCCGCCGGGCGCGCAGGTCGCGCGGCCGGTGGTCGCCGTCCGGGTCCGTGGACCGGACCTCGAGCTCCACGCTGTCCTCCAACGGCCTCAAGCCGCCCAGGTGTCCCGGTAGGCGAGCCCGGGAACCTACTGAAGGCCGCGGTCAGCTCATTGCCGGAACTCGACGGCGTCGATACCGCCGACGGGATCGGTGTAGAGCCGGATCGCCATGCCGGTGTCGGGGCAGGGAATGTCCAGGGACTGGCCGATCCGGCGCTCGACGACCGCGCCGTGCTCGATGCCGTGGGCGTCGAGATACGCCGCCCAGGCGTCGAGGTCGGATCGGGTGGCGACGCCGAGGGAGAACGGCAGATACCCGCGCACGCGGGCCGCAACGTCGGGGTCGTGGCGCAGCTCAATGAGCGGGAGGGCGTCCGGCGGGCGCAGCACCACGGCCGTCAACGCGCCGGATGCGTCCCGGTGGTCGAACCGCTCCATCCGAGTGGCCCGCAGGCACGTCTCATACCAGCGCACGTTGTCGCCGAGCCCGGGCACCGGCACGGTCAGATGGTGGATGCCGCTGAAGTCGGCGGCACCGGCACCCGTCGTGGTGTCGGCCATTCGCGGTCAGTCCCCGGCGCCGGTGAACACCCGGGGGGTGAAGTCCACGTCTCGGCCCATGAACGCGGCGAGCCGGTCGGCGTCGGTGGCGCCCTCCGGCGTCGGGCGCTCCTGCGCCACCGAGTTGAGGATCTGCGGCGCGGTCCGCTCGTAGCCCTCGAACCGGTCCTGGAAGTGCCGCAGCGTCCAGGCGACGAGCTCGGGGTCGAAGTCCGCGGTCGGGAGGCCGAGCGCCTTGCGCAGGTCCCAGTTGTGCACGACGAGATCGGCGATCCGGCGCGAGACGAGGCCTTCGAGCTCCCGCTCGTAATCCACGCCGTCGCGGCTGGTGATGACGATCTGATCGAGGGCGTTGGGCTTGGAAAGGAGCCCGCGCAGCTCGTCGAACGCTGCGGAGATCTTCCCTTTCGGGTCGTCACCGAGACGATCCTCGCGCGACTTCGGGTCGGGCAGCGGAGCCTGCTGGATGCGGGTCGAGACGATGATCTCGCCGGCGTAGATGTGATTGCACAACGCCTTCACGTCCCACTCGGAGCACGGCGTCGCCCAATTGAACTTGTCGTCCGGGATCGACTGCACCAGCGCCTCCGCCTGCGCCGAAACCCGCATGTACGCGTCGATGATGTCCATACGGCGAGTCAAACAATATTCCATAAGCATGTCAAGGCAGTATCAGTGATATATCAGTATTGTTTCAAGCCGGTGCTTCGTCAATTACCGGCGTTTCCATGACGCCGAGGCCGCTCATCTCAATGCGGACGACGTCGCCCGGCGCCAGCCACTTCGGCGGCCTCATGCCGGCCGCGACGCCGGTGGGCGTCCCGGTCGTGATGATGTCGCCCGGCCGCAGCGTCGTGGTCGTGCTCAGCCACTCGATCAGCTCAAACGGGCTGCGATGCATGTCGCCGGCGAAGCCGTCCTGGCGCGGCTCGCCGTTGACCGACAGCCGCAGCCTGATCGCACCGAACGGACCCGCCTCATCCGCGGTCACCAGCCACGGGCCGGTGGGCAGAAAGGTGTCCCAGCCTTTTGCCCGCATCAACTGGACCATCGCCGTGGAATCGAGGTCGGACGGAAACAGCGAATTGCTTCCCTCCTCGCCAAGATCGCGCGCGCTGACATCATTCGCCATCATGTAACCGGCGATGTGAGCGGGCGCGTCCGCCGCGGAAATGCGATGCCCGCCCGTACCGATGACCACCGCGAGTTCCGCCTCGTAGTCCAGGCACTCGGTCTCGGGCGGCCGGACGATCGGGTCATAGGGACCGGACAATGCCGACGACGGCTTTTGAAACACCACAGGAATCGTCGGCAGGTCGCCCGAGCCGGCGAAGCGACCGACCTCGCGCAGGTGCGCGTGGTAATTCGCGCCGCAGACGAAGATGTTCGGCGGATCGACCACCGGCGGACCCAGCCGGGCCCCGGCGAGCGGTACCAGATCATCACCGAAACGCTCGACCGCCGACTCAAGCCGCTCGGCCACCCGGTCGAGGACCGGCAGCAGCTCCCGCACCCCCGCATGCGGCGGCAGGCCCAGCTCGGCGGCGAGCGCACCGAGCGGCAGAATCCGATCCCCGACCACGACGCCGGGCACCTCCCCGCCCCGGGGCCCGAAGCTCACCAAACGCATCCCGCATCCCCTATCGGAAGTCAGATCGCTTCGCCGGCCACCGGCGTCTCCATGACGCTGAGGCCGGTCATCTCGATCCGGACGACGTCGCCCGGCGCCAGCCACTTCGGCGGCTTCATGCCGGCCGCGACGCCGGTGGGCGTCCCGGTCGTGATGATGTCGCCCGGCCGCAGCGTCGTGGTCGCGCTCAGCCACTCGATCAGCTCGAACGGGCTGCGGTGCATCTCGCTCGCGAAGCCGTCCTGGCGCGGCTCGCCGTTGACCGACAGCTGGAGCCTGATGGCGCCGAACGGACCCGCCTCGTCCGCGGTCACCAGCCAGGGACCGGTGGGCAGAAAGGTGTCCCAGCCCTTGGCCCGCATCAGCTGGATCAGCGCCGCGGAGTTCAGCTTCCGGCTCTCGCCGACGCCGAGATCGCGCGTGCTGACGTCGTTCGAGATCATGTAACCGGCGATGTGGCCGGGCGCGTCCTGCGCGGAGATGCGGCGCCCGCCCTTGCCGATGACCACGGCCAGCTCCGCCTCGTAGTCCAGGCACTCGGTCTCCGGCGGCCGGACGATCGGGTCGTAGGGGCCGGACAGCGCGGACAGCGGCTTCTGGAACACCACCACGGGCAGCGTCGGCAGCTTGCTCTCGTCGTCGAAGCGGCCGACCTCGCGCAGGTGCGCGTGGTAGTTCGCGCCGCAGACGAAGATGTTCGGCGGATCGACCACCGGCGGACCCAGCCGGGCCCCGGCGAGCGGTACCAGATCATCACCGAAACGCTCGACCGCCGACTCAAGCCGCTCGGCGACCCGGTCGAGGACCGGCAGCAGCTCCCGCGGCGCCGCATGCGGCGGCAGGCCCAGCTCGGCGGCGAGCGCACCGAGCGGCAGAATCCGATCCCCGACCACGACGCCGGGCACCTCCCCGCCCCGGGGCCCGAAGCTCACCAGACGCATCCCGGATCCCCCTTCACGCTTTGTCCCACGGGGTCCACGGGCGGTCGCCCGGCCGGGCGCTGCGATCGAACGGCCCCGGGGCGAAATCCACGGGCCGGCCCAGTCGCGCCGCGAGCCGGTCCGCGTCGGTCGCGTCCCGCGGTGCCGGCTGCGGCCGTTCGGCAATGGCGATGTGGTTGTGCGACCGGTCCTCGGCGGTCCGCGCCTCGAAGTGCGCCAGCGTCCACGCGACGAGGTCGGGGGCGAAGCCGGCGGTCGGGAGGCCGAGCGCCTTCGCCAGATCCCAGTTGTGCACGACCATGTCGGCGACCCGCTTCGCGAGGAGGTTCCCGACGATCGCGTCGTGGACGTCGCCCTGGGGACCGACGGTCGTGGTGTGCCGGTCGAGGACGTCCGGCTTCGACAGGAGGCCGCGCAGCTCGTCGAACCCTGCGCAGAGCGTCGCTCGCGGATCGTCGCCGAGCCGGTCCTCGGCCGACTTCGGGTCGGGCAGGGTGGTTCCCCGGATGCGGCTCGAGATCACGATGTCGCCGGCGTGGATGTGGTTGCACAGCGCCCGCACGTCCCAGCCGGGGCACGGCGTGGCGAATCCGAACCGGTCGTCCGGGATCGACCGCACCAGCTCCTCCGCCTGTGCCGATACCCGCATGTACGCGTCGATGATGTCCACGGTCGAGTCGTCTTCCTCCAGGCTGACGTGACGGCGGCGCTGCACGTCCGGATCGGTGTCCGGCACGGCCGCGAGCAGGCGCCGGGTGTAGGGATGTTTCGGTTCGTCGCAGACCTCGCGGGCCGGACCGTGCTCAAGCACCCGCCCGTGGTAGAGCACCACGATGTCGTCGGCAACGTGGCGTACCACCCCCAGATCATGCGAAATGAAGAGCATCGTCAGGTCCAGTTCGCGCTGCACGCGTCGCAGCAGGTTGAGGATCTGCGCCTGGATCGACAGGTCCAGGGCGCTGGTCGGCTCGTCGCACACGATGAGCCTGGGCTTGGGGATGAGGGCCCGGGCGATCGCGATCCGCTGGCGTTGCCCGCCGGAGAAACCGGCCGGGTAGCGGTGGGCCGCGTCCGGGGAAAGACCGACCATCGTCAGCGCCCGCGCGACCTCGCCGGCCCGCTCGGATCGAGACATGGAGGTGTGCACCAGCAGCGGCTCCTCCAGCGTCTGGCCGATCGTCCGCATGGGATTCAGCGAGCCGTAGGGATCCTGGAACACCGGCTGGATGTGGCGGGTCAGCTCCCGGCGCGTGCGCGCGTCGCAGCCGACCACCTCGACCCCGTCGAAGACGATGCTGCCGGCCGTCGGCGGCACCAGCCCGAGCACCGCGTTGCCCAGCGTGCTCTTGCCCGAGCCGCTCTCGCCGACGATCGCGACCGTGCGCCCCCGGGACGCCTCCACGTCGACACCGTCCAGGGCACGCGACACCGAACCGCCCCGCCCGGGCTTGCGGTAGTCGACCGTCAGCCCCCGAACGGCCAGCAGTGGCGTGTTCATTCCGCCACGACCAGTTCATCGGTGTGGATGCAGCGGGACAACCGGCCGGCACCGACCTCCACGACGGGAATCGTCGCCACGGCGCACTCCGGGGTGGCTCGCAAGCAGCGGGAAGCGAAATGACAGCCCACCGGCCACGCACCGGGCTCCGGCACCACTCCCTCGATGCTCGGCAGGTCCTCCCCGTAGGCGGTCCGATGGGGATCGGAGGCCAGCAGCGCCGCGGAGTAGGGATGCCGGGGCGCGTGATAGATCTCGGACGCGGGGGCGGACTCGACGAGCTGGCCCGCATACATCACCACGGTCCGGTCGCAGATGTCGGCGACCACGCCCCAGTCGTGCGTGATGACGACCAGCGCCATGCCGAGCTGCGCCTGCAGATCGCGCAGCAGGGCCAGGACCTTCGCCTGGACGGTGACGTCGAGCGCCGATGTCGGCTCGTCGGCGATGAGCAGCTGCGGCTCGTTCGCCACGGCCATCGCGATGCAGACGCGCTGTGCCATGCCGCCGGACAGCTCGTACGGCCGGCGCTCGAGAATCACGGCTGGATCGGAGAACCGGACGAGCCGCAGCAGCTCGGCGGCGCGTTCGTCGGCCTGCCGCCGGCCCAGGTCGCTGTGCTGCCGGATGACCTCGCGCATCTGGGAGCGCACGGTGAAGAGCGGATCGAGGCTGTTCACCGCGTCCTGGGACACCAGGGCGATCCGCTTGCCCCGGAAGCGGGACAGCGTCCGTTCGCTCGCCCGCACGAGGTCGGTGCCGTCGAAGTACACCGAGCCCTGGGTCACCCGGCCGCCGGCCGGGAGCAGGCCGAGGATCGCCTTGGCCGTCGTGGACTTGCCGCAGCCCGACTCGCCGACCAGACCGACCGCTTCGCCGGCCTGCACGGAGAAGCTGAGGTCGTCCACGACGGTCCGCAAGGCCCCGCCCCGGTGCAAGCCGACGGTGAGCCCGCGCACCTGCAGCAGCGGGGCACCCGCCCCGACGGCCTCGGGCTCGACCGCCGTGGCGGCATCCGGTCGCCGGATCCGCCTGAGCGAGACCGCCGGGACGGACCGTTCGACGGTCGCGTCCCGCAGCGAGTCACCGAGCAGGCTGAGCGCGATGACCGTGAGCGCGATGATGCCGCCGGTCGGGACGAGCAGCCACCCGTCGCGTGACGTCACGGCCGCCGCCTGCGCGACGAGGTTGCCCCAGGTCGGGCCGGCCGCGTCGGGCCGCATCAGGCCCAGGAACGACAGGCCGCTCTCCACGACCAGCGTGCTGGCGGAGAACAGCGAGATCTGCACGATGATCGGGCCGGACAGCGACGGCAGGATGTGCCGCCGCATGACGCTCGGCGTGCTGAGGCCGGCGAGCCGCGCGCCCTTGACGAAGAGCTCGTTGCGACACGCGATCGTCGCGGCCCGGACGATCCGGATCAGGCCCGGCGTGTGCAGCAGGCCGAGGGTGACCATCGCGGCCGTGTCGTTGCCCGGAAAGATCGCCACGACCATGAGGAGCACGACGATGCCCGGGATCGCGAACACCAGGTCGGTGACCCGGGTGATGATCAGATCGGTGCGCCCGCCGAGGTACCCGGCCAGAATCCCGAACGGCACGCCGATGACGACGAACACCACGAGGGCGGTGAGCACGTCCACGACCGTGGTCCGGCCGCCGTAGAGCAGGCGGCTGGTGACGTCGCGGCCGAGCTGGTCGGTGCCGAGCCAGTGGCCGCCGCCCGGGCCGGCCAGAACGTGGGCGAGGTCCTGGGTGCCGGCGTCGTACCGGGCGACCAGCGGCGCGGCCGCGATGACCACCAGGAGCAGGACGAGGTAGCTCAGTGCGACGGCCGCCACGGGACGCGACACGAGGGTGCGCAGCAGACCGTGCCGCGCGGCCGGTGCGCCCGCGTCGGCCGGGCCCGGCACGGCCGTTGGCTGGGTTGTCATCGCGCGGTTCTCGCTCTCGGGTCCAGCAACCGGTACGACACGTCCACGAGCAGGTTGATCGCGACGACCAGGATCGCGAAGTACAGCGCGACGCCCTCGATGACCGGCAGGTTGTGGGTCAGGCCCGCGGACACGGCTTCCTGCCCGATCCCGGGCAGGCCGAAGACGTTCTCCACGAAGACGGTGCCGCCGAGCAGACCGATGAACAGAATGCCGAGCGCGGTCACGATCGGTATCGCCGCGTTGCGCAGCACATGCTTGAACACGATCTTCCGGACCGGCAGGCCGTGGGCGCGCAACGCGGTGACGAAGTCCTTCGCCAGCACCCGCAGCACCGAGTCCCGGACCTGCCGCGCGATGAGTGCCACCGTGCCGACGGCCAGCGCGACCACGGGCAGAACGAGGCTGCGCAACCACTGGACGGGGTCGTCGGCGAACGGGACGTACCCGGTGGACGGCAACAGGCGCACCTGGACGGAGAACAGGTCGATGAGCACGACCGCCAGCCAGAAGTTCGGCACCGCGAACCCGAGGACGGCGACGACGTCCACGATCCGGCCCAGAGCGCCGCCGCGGACCGCGCTGAGCACGCCGAACCCGACACCCACCACCGCGGCGAGCAGGAGTACGCCGAAAATGATGGACAGGCTCGGGCCGATGCGGGCGTTGAGCTCGCTGGTGACCGACCGCCCGCTGAACAGATCGATGCCCAGGTCGCCGCGGACCGCGTGGGTCAGCCAGTGCCAGTACCGCACGGGCGGCGGCATGTCGAGGCCCAGCTGGTGTTCGACCTGGTCATACTGTTCCTGGGTGTACGCCTGGCCGCTGAAATACACCTCGACCGCGTTTCCCGGTGCGAGGGACGAGAGCACGAAGGTCAGGACCGTGACCGCGAAGAGCAGCAGCAGGGACGAGGTCAGCCACCTGAAGGTCATCCGAAACATCAGCGCGATTTCTCAATCCAACTCAGCGGGTCATTTGGCGGGTGCGACGCTGCAGATCCACAGCAACGGCTGTCCGGCGCTGACCTGCGTGCCGGTGATCTTCTTGGTCGCGTAGTAGAAGGCGTCCTGGCCCACGATCGGCACGAACCACGCCTGCTGGTTCAGGTAGCCGACGATCTTCCGGTCGAGATCCTGCTTCTGGCTGCCGGACGCGGCCACGTCCTGCTCGTAGAGGCCTTGCAGGGTGCTGTCGGCGGTGTGGAACGGGTTGGACACCACCTTGGGCAGGTAGAGCGAGCTGCCGGCGGTCGCGATCGGCTGCGGGCCGTAGTTCGTGGTGTAGACCGCCGCCTGGCCGCCCCGGGTCGCCTGCACGAACGCCTGGATGTTCGGCAGGTCCTTCACGGACGCATTGACGCCGATCTTCGCCCATTGCTGGGCGACGGCCTGCGCGAGGTTCGCCTGGCCGCCCGCGTCGGTCGCGTAGAGGTCCAGGCTGAAGCCGTTGGGATAGCCGGCCTCGGCCAGCAGCGATTTCGCCTTGGACACGTCGTAGGGGTAGCTGTTGTCCAGGGCCGAGTCGTAGCCTTCGCCGCCGGGCAGGGCCATCTGCGACGCGGGTGAACCGCTGTCCGGATACAGGGCCTTCTGGATGGCGGCGCGGTCCACCGCGTAGTTCAGCGCCTGCCGGACCTGCACCTGGGCCAGCGCCGGCACCTTGGTCCCCTGGCGGTCGGCCAGATTGACCGTCGCTACCGACACCGGCGCCTGCGTCACGGTCAGCCCGGCCTGCTTCGCGCCGGCGACCGTACTCTGGTCGCCCAGTGCGAGGTCCACTTGTCCGGATTGCAGGGCGGCCAGGGTCGACTGGGGATTCGCGATCGCCTTGTAGACGACCTTCTTCCAGTGCACGGCGCCCTTGTCGTAGTAGTTCGGGTTGGGCACGAACGTGTACTGGCTCCCCGGAATCGACGCCGAGGGGTCCAGCATGTACTCGCCGGCGCCGGCGGTCGCCGACGACAGCGACTTCGGATCCTTGAGCCCGGCCGGACTGATCACCGCCCCGCCGTTCGTGTCCTGCGAGAGGTTGTACTCCAGGTCCGGCTTGGGGCTGGCCATGTCGATGGTCACCTCCAGCGGCCCGGTCGCGGTGAAGGTGTCGCCGGCGAACAGCGACGCCTGCGGCCCGGACCCGGTGGCGACGTAGTGGAAGTAATCCACCACGCCCGCGGCGCTCAGGTCGCCGCCGTCGGCGAACTTGACGTCGGGCCGCAGCTGCAGCACGAATTTCCGGTTGTCGGTGCCGGCGTACTTCCACGACGTCGCCAGGCCCGGCTGGTAGCTGCCGTCGTTGGCGTGGATCAGCAGCGGCTCGTAGGCGAGCTGGATCGGGTAGCGGCCGTTGGCGAGCGCCAGCGACGGGTCGAGCGAGTTGGGCGCCGCGAGCCCGGCCACGGTGAGGAGGTCGCCGACCCGGCCGCCGACCGCCGGCTGGCTGCCGTCGCTCGTCGCCGAGGAGCCGGAGCCGGAGCCGCCGCAGGCCGCCGACGCGGCCGCGACGACCGACAGCACAGACGCGGCGAGCGCCGCTTTTCCGGCCCGCGGCCGGCGACGTAACGGGATTCGTAAGTTCACTGCTCGGCTCTCCTGACGGCAGGGTGCGATGCACCGAATGGCGGACGGTGGCGACCGGCCGCCGTTGCCAGGGGTGTCACGAACGGCGGCGGAACCGAAGGTCGGGCGTCGAGAACGCCGCCACATTAATGACCGGCCGTTCGGGAAGTCAAGGGTGCCGTACCGGCCCGAGTACCGGGAACAACGGCGGCAAAAGCCGCGGATCAATCGGTCGGGGGAGCCAGGACGGCCGGCAGGAAGATGGTGTCGACGATCTCCTCGATGACCTCGAGCGGCACCGGCTTGAGGGTCAGCAGGAACTCCTGCTGCAGCAGCAGGTAGGGCAGCGAAGCGATCCGGTCGCTCACCGAGTCGCGCGGCACCTCGCCGCGGGCGATGGCCCGGTCGAGGACGATCCGGGTGATGCGCGGCCGGCCGGGCAAGAGGCTTTCGCGCAGGTCGGCGGGGCTGGTGCCGGTCTCCTGGTAGTAGCCGCCGAGGTGGACGGTCAGGACGGCGGCGATGTTGAGCCGGGTCTCGTTGGCCGCCCGCATGAGGGCGATGGTGTCGCCGCGCAGCGTGCCGGTGTCCGGGATGGCGATGTCGTCACGCTCGACGGCCTGGGTGAGGGCCGCGCGCACGAGCTCGTGCTTGTCCGCCCAGCGCCGGTACAGGACGGGGCGGCTGGTGCGGGCCCGGGTGGCGACGGCATCCATGGTGAAGGCGGCGTAGCCGTTCTCGACCAGTTCGTCCCAGGCCGCGTCGAGCAGCGCGCGCTCGAGTGCCCTGCCGTGGCGCCGGATGCCCGCCATTACGCCTCCCCACAAGAAACATTTGCGTATCTAGAGCATTGGCCGTAGCGTGACCCCAGAGTAGGTACAAGATCGTACCTTGAAGGGTCAGTCGGGTGAGTTCACCGCAGGTAGTCCAGACGCGGACGGCAACCGGGCCGGGCGTGGATCCGGCGGTGTGGCGCACCGCGTTCACCATCATCGCCGGTGCGATGGTGGTCGTGTTCGACGCGACCATCGTCAGCGTCGCGCTCAACGACCTCGCCAAGGACCTGCACGCGCCGATCAGCACGATCCAGTGGGTCAGCACCGGATATCTGCTGGCGATGTTCGTGACCATCCCGGTCGCCGGGTGGGCGCAATCGGCGCTGGGCGGCAAGCGGCTGTGGATCGTCGCGCTCGGCGTGTTCCTGCTCGGCTCGGTCCTGTGCGCGTGCGCGTGGGACGCGCCCAGCCTGATCGCGTTCCGCATCGTGCAGGGCATCGGCGGCGGCGTCATCATGCCGCTGATGATGACGCTGATCATGCAGGCCGCCGGGGGCCGCAACGTCGGCACCGTGATGTCGGTGGTGACCCTGCCCTCCTCGCTGGGCCCGATCCTGGGGCCGGTGCTCGGCGGCATCATCCTGAACTTCGGCGACTGGCGCTGGCTGTTCCTGGTCAACATCCCGTTCTGCACGGTCGGCGCGCTGCTCGCGCTGCGCAATCTGCCCAACGACCGGCCGTCGGCGCGCACCCGCCTGGACTGGGTCGGCCTGCTGCTGCTCTCGCCCGGCGTCGCCGCGATCATCTTCGGGCTGAGCCGGGTCAACGCCGCCGGCGGGTTCGGCAGCGCCCAGGTCCTCGTGCCGGTGCTGGGCGGGCTCGCGCTGGTGGCCGGCTTCGTGCGCTGGGCCCTGCCCCGCGCCTCGACTGCGCTGGTCAACGTGCGCCTGTTCCGCCACCGGCCGCTGGCCTCCTCATCCGCGCTGGGCTTTCTCACCGGCGCGGCGCTTTACGGCGCGTTGTTGCTGCTGCCGTTGTACTGGCAGCAGGTGCGCGGCGAGAGCGCGCTCAACGCCGGGCTGCTGCTCATCCCGCAGGGCGTCGGCACGCTGGTCTCCCGCCGGCCGGCCGGCAAGCTCATCGACGAGATCGGGCCCCGCTGGGTCGCGCTCGTCGGGTTCGCGATCGTGACCGTCGGCACCCTCCCGTTCGGCTTCGTCACCGACCACACCGGCAACGTGCTGCTCCTGGCCGCGTTGTTCGTGCGCGGCATCGGCATGGGTGCCACGACCATCTCGCTCAGCGGCACCGCGTACATCGGCCTGCCCCGCCCGGACATGCCCTCGGGCAGCATCATCGCCCGGGTGGGCCAGCAGATCGGCGGGTCGGCGGGCACCGCCGTGCTCGCCGTCATCCTGCTGGCCGCGGCCGCCGGCGACGCCGGCCCCGCCCACGCGTTCCGCGAGGCGTTCTGGTGGTCGATCGGCTTCGCCGCGGTCGCCGTCCCGCTGTGCCTGCTGCTGCCGGGCCGGCCCGCGCCGGAGCGCCGAGCCGCCGGATCAGTGCTTGACGAGGCCGACGAAGACCATGCCGGCGACCGATCGGGCCAGCTCGGACGCGTCGACCGGGCCGTCGGGGTCGTACCACTCGACTAGCGAGTTGACGGTGCCGAACAGCAGCCGGCTGATGACCACCGGGGAGATGTCGTCCCGCAGCGCACCCTCGTCGACGGCGGCCTGGACCAGGGCGGCGAGCTTGTCGCTGAGCAGACGGCGGCGCTTGAGCGCGGCCAGCTCGAGCTCGCTGTTGCCGCGGACCCGCAGCAGCAGCGTGACCGCGGGCAGGTGCTCCGTGAGAATCAGCACCGACTGCTCCAGCGCGGTCCTCAGCCGGTCGTAGGCGCTCGCGCCGCGGCCGGTCACCGCGGTGTCGATCGCCGCGCTCAGCCCGTCGAGGGCCTCGTCGAGGGCGGCCGAGAGCAGCGCCTCCTTGCTCGGGACGTGGTGGTAGATGGCCGACTTCGTCAGGCCGAGATCCTTGGCCAGGTCGCCCATGCTGGTGGCGTCGTAGCCCTTCGCGTTGAACAGCTCGATCGCGCGGCGCAGCACGGTCGCCTGGTCGTAGCCCGGCCGGCCACGACGCGCCGGCGGTCGCGGTTGCGCAGCCTCGGACATGAACACATGGTCCCATGCGCCGAAGCCGGTCGGCACGCCCGACCGAAGGGGGGCATGCCGACCGGCCGATGACGCCCGGTTTGGGCGGCTTACCTGGCGGATGCGACGTTGTTGATCCACAGCACCGGCTGCCCGGCGCTGACCTGCGTCCCGGTGATCTGCTTCGTCGCGTAGTAGAAGGAGTTCTGGCTGACGATCGGGACGAACCACGCCTGCTGGTTCAGATAGCCGACGATCTTCCGGTCGAGGTCCTGCTTCTGGCTGCCGGACGCGGCCACGTTCTGGTCGTAGAGGCCTTGCAGGGTGCTGTCGGCGGTGTGGAACGGGTTGGCCACCGCCTTGGGCAGGTACAGATACTTGCCGGCGGTCGCGATCGGCTGCGCGTTGTAGTTGGTGGTGTAGGCCGGCGCCTGGCCGCCGAGCGCCGCCTGCTGGAACGCCTGGGCGTTGGCCACGTCCTTGACCGAGGCCTTGACGCCGATCTGCGCCCACTGCTGGGCGACGGCCTGCGCGAGGTTCGCCAGGCCGCCCGCGTCGGTCGCGTAGACGTCCAGGCTGAAGCCGTCGGGGTAGCCGGCCTGCGCCAGCAGCGACTTCGCCTTGGCCACGTCGTAGGGGTAGCTGTTGTCGAGCGACGGGTCGTAGCCGTAGCCGCCGGGCAGCGCCAGCTGCGACGCGGGCGAGGCGATGTCCGGATAGAGCGCCTTCTGGATCGCGGCGCGGTCCACCGCGTAGTTCAGCGCCTGCCGCACCTGCACCTGGGCCAAGGCCGGCACCTTGGTCCCCTGGCGGTCGGCCAGATTGATCATCGCCACGCTGGCCGGCGCCTGCGTCACCGTCAGCCCGGCCTGCTTCGCGCTGGAAATCGTGCTCTGGTCGCCCAGTGCGAGGTCCACCTGCCCGGACTGCAGGGCGGCCAGGGTCGACTGGGGATTCGCGATCGCCTTGTAGACGACCTTCTTCCAGTGCACGGCGCCCTTGTCGTAGTAGTTCGGGTTGGGCACGAACGTGTACTGGCTCCCCGGAATCGACGCCGAGGGGTCCAGCATGTACTCGCCGGCGCCGGCGGTCCCCGAGGACAGGGACTTCGGATCCTTGAGCCCGGCCGGACTGATCACCGCCCCGCCGTTCGTGTCCTGCGAGAGGTTGTACTCCAGGTCCGGCTTGGGGCTCGCCGTGTCGATGGTCACCTCTAGCGGCCCGGTCGCGGTGAAGGTGTCGCCGGCGAACAGCGACGCCTGCGCTCCGGTCCCGGTCGCCACATATTTGAGGTAGTCGACGACCGCCGCGGCGGTCAGGTCGCCGCCGTCGGCGAACTTGACGTCCGGCCGCAGCTGCAGCACGAATTTCCGGTTGTCCGTGCCAAGGTACTTCCACGACGTCGCCAGGCCCGGCTGGTAGCTGCCGTCGTTGGCGTGGATCAGCAGCGGCTCGTAGGCGAGCTGAATGGCGTAGCGGTCGGTCGAGATCGCCAGCGACGGGTCGAACGAACGGATCGCCGCGGGCCCGGCCACGGTGAGGAGGTCGCCGACCCGGCCGCTGGCCGCCGGCTGGCTACCGTCGTTCGACGCCGAGGAGTCCGAGCCGCCGCAGGCCGCCAGCGCGACCGCGACGACCGACAACACAGATACGGCGGACACCGCTTTTCCGGCCCACGGCCGGCGACGTAACGGGATCGATGAGTTCACTGGTCGGCTCTCCTGATCGGCGGGGTGCGATGCACCGATGGCGGACGGTGGCGATGGAGATGTCAGGCGAGCTTCTCGTCGACGATGGGCGTCCGCATGGTGCCGAGGCCGGTGATCTCCATACGCACCTCGTCGCCCTCGAACAGGAACGACGGCGGGTTCTGGAACGCGCCGCACCCGGTCGTGGTGCCGGTGAGGATGATGTCGCCCGGCTCGAGCTCGAGCACCTTGCTGAAGTCCTCGATCAGGCCGGGGATGTCGACGATCATCTCGTTGCTGTTGCCGTGCTGGCGCAGCTCGCCGTTGACCCAGCAGTTCAGCTCGAGGTCGTGCGGGTCCGGGATCTCGTCCTTGGTGACCAGCCACGGTCCGGTGGGCGCCCCCGTGGGGATGCCCTTGGCCCGGGTGATCTGCGAGAACATCGGGTGCAGCGCCATGTCCTTGAAGGCCATGTCCCGGGCCGTGACGTCGTTGCCGATCATGTACCCGGCGATGTGGTCGTAGGCGCTCTCCCGCGGAATCCGGAAGCCGCCCCGGCCGATCACCACGGCGATCTCGGTCTCGTAGTCGAGCTGCTCGGTCTGCGCCGGCCGGACCAGCGGGTCGGTCGGGCCGATCACGGTGTTGGACGGCTTGAAGATGAGCAGCGGCTCGGACGGCGACGGCGCGTTCTTCCTGCCCGCCGCCTCGTCCACGTGGGACTGGTAGTTGCCGCCGGCGACGATGATCTTCGGTGGTTTGGGGACGGGCGGGCCCAGCCGCACGCTGTCCGCGCTCACGGTGATCCTCGCGGCGTCGACCCGCTTGTCGAGCTCCGGCCGCAGCTGCGGCAGGAGCGCGAGGAGGGCGTTCGTCGGCAGATCGGTGTAGCCGGCCTCGATCAGCAGCGGGGCGAGCGGGACGATGGTGTGCTCGTCCGCCAGGATGCCCGGCTGCTCGGCGCGTACCGGTCCGAACGTCACGATCTTCATGCCGTTTCCTTCCGTAGTAAGTCGTTCAGCAGCGGGCGCCCTCCGGGTGAGTCGGGCTCCGGGATGTACTCCAGACCGAGGTACCCGCGGTAGCCGACGTCGTGCAGCGCTTCCAGCACTGCCGGGAAGTCGATGGCGCCGCTGCCCGGACGGCCGCGGCCCGGGTCGTCGGCGAGCTGGACGTGCGCGATGCGGTCGGCCGCCAGCCGGATCTGCTCGACCAGGTCGCTGCCGCTGCGGTGCAGGTGGTACACGTCGAACAGCAGCGCGATGTTGTCCAGCCCGGCGCGTTCCCGGGCCTCGTGCAGGAGCCTGATGGTGTTCTCCAGCCGGATCAACGGGAATGCCGGGCTGTCGAAACGGTTCAGGGTCTCCAGCACGACCGTGATGCCGCGCGGCCCGGCCCGCTGGGCCAGGTGCGCGATGTTGTCCAGGGCGACGTCCCGCTGGACCGTGGGGTCGAGCTCGGGCAGGCGGTTGCCGTAGAGCGCGTTCACCAGCCGGCACTCCGTTGCCTCGGCGATGTCGAGCACGATCTCGGCATTGGCCCGGACGGCGTCGGTCGCGTGCGGCCAGGAGATGCGCCCCCGGTCTCCACGGTGCGGGTCGCCCTCGTGCAGATTGATCGAGACCAGCCGGGTACCTGCCGCGCGGAGTGCCGCCTCGAACCGGCCGATCTCGCGGGCCGACGGCGTGGGCGTCGGAAACGGCCACCACACCTCCACGGCGTCGAAGCCGGCCTCGGCCGCGGCGGCGGGGCGATCGTTCAGCGGCAGGTGGGTGAACAGCATCGAGATGTTCGCATCCGACGGGAACGTGAACGCACTCGGCGCGATCGGCACGCCGGCCGCGCTCACCCGAGCAGTCCGTCCAGGACGCGGCGCAGCTGCTCGGGGTCGGCCGGGGGCGCGTCGGCGCGCCACGCGACGTGTCCGTCGGGCCGGACCAGGATCGCCCCGTGCGGGGCGAGCCGGTAGGCGCGCTCGAACTCGTCGTCCTCCGCCTTGAACGTATCCCCCGGGCTCGCGACACGAACCAGGTCGCCACGGCCGAGCGCCGCCGCGGTGTCGCGCCAGCCGGACGCCTGCGACCCGACGAAGAGGACGAAGCCGGTGTCGAACAGGTCGAGGGTCGAGCGGCGCTGCCCGGCGACGTCGATCCAGGCGTGCGGGGCGCGCCGGCCGGGCACCGCGTCCGGCCGGAACTCTTCGCCGGCGCCGGCGTCGGATTCGAGCTCGCCGGCCAGGGCCGCGGGGGGCGGATAGGTGAAGCCGAGGTCCATCCGGATGGCGTTGACGTGCTGGCCCTGCTCGTCGAGCAACGTGGCCAGCGTCTCCTTGTCGTCGGCGGCGATCGCGGACACGATCTGCCGGATGCGCCCGCTGTTGTCGACGCTCCAGTCCGCGTAGCCGGAGACCACCGGCCGGCGCTCGGCCTCGTAGGTGTCCAGCAGGCCGGGACCGGCCCGCCCGGTGAGGACGAGGGCCAGTTTCCAGGTGAGGTTGTGCACGTCCTGGATGCCGGCGTTCATGCCGAACCCGCCGGTCGGGGGAAAGACGTGGGCGGCGTCGCCGGCCAGGAACACCCGCCCCGCGCGCCAGCCGTCGGCGACCTGGGCGCTGAGCCGCCAGGTCGTGATGTCGAGCAGTTCGATGTCGTCGAACGCCGAGCCGTCCGGCCCGGCGCCGGGCTGGTCGTCCGCCGGCCCGACCGCGCCCCGGATGAGGGCGCGCGCCTGCTCCGGGGTCAGCGACGCCGGCGGCTCGGTGCTCGGCGGCCGCATCACCATCGTCACCCAGCGGCGCTGGCCGTCGACCGGCGCGACCGTGGTCACCGGTCCGTGACGGACACCGGTGATGTACTGCACGCACGGCCGGTCGGCCGTCCAGCGCGACAGGTCGCCGGACCAGTAGACCGAATGCCAGTAGCCCAGGACCGGGATGCCGACCAGGTTGAGCCCGAGCAGCTTGCGGGTGGCGCTGCCGACGCCGTCGGCCGCCACCGCGTAACGGGCCCGGATGCGGTGCTCGCGGCCCTCTTCGGCGGCGACGCGAGCGGTCACCGAGTGCTCGTCCTGGTCCACGCCGATCAGCTCGTGGTGCAGGAGCAGCGTGATCAGCGGCTCGGCGCGCACCGCGGCCAGCAGCGTCTCCTGCACCGCGTCCTGCGCCACCCGCAGCGACGAGGTGGGGCTGAACGGGCCCGCGACCGACTCCATCGCCTCGGAGCGCGCGGCCTCGGCCCCGCACAGCGAGTCGCAGTAGATGAATCCGGCGACGCCCTGGGGCAGGGACTGCGCGCGCAACGCCGGCTCCAGGCCCCACTGCCGCAGCAGCTCCATCGTGCGGATGCGGACGCCGCGCGCCTTCGGGTGGCCGTGGGTCGCGTCGCCGCGCTCGATGACGGTCGAGGCGATGCCGTGCCGCGCGAGCAACAGCGCGCAACTCAACCCGACCGGCCCCGCACCGACCACCAGAACCGGGACCGGGCTCTCGGGATTCGTGTTCTTCATCCACCGACTCCGATCATGCGCAGCGGGCGCTACGTTGTGATCCTCATCGTACTTTACTGTAATGTCAACGAAATGCGTCTGATATATTAGACGAGCCGCCGGTGGTTCCGACATGCGGATCCGGAGCCGGGCTAGATGCCGCCGAAGCCGCGCACGAGGGTGCGCGCCACCTCGTTGAGATGCCGGCGCATGATGTCCGCCGACTTCTCGGCGTCCTTGGCGCGCAGGGCGACGACCAGGCGCCGGTGCGCCCTGACCTCCTCGTCGGAGGTGATGTGCGACTCGACGTTCGGGAGCAGGAAGTGCAGCCGGCGGACCTCGTCCAGCAGGTCGAACAGCGCCTGCGACATCCTGCCGTTGCCCACCAGATCGGCGACCGCGATGTGGAACGCGCGGGCCGCGTCGAGGGCCTCGCCGGCGGAGCCGGCGTTGGCCTGCGAGTCGACCAGCCCACGCAGCCGCTGCACCGATTCGGCGCTCGCGGTGGCCGCCGCCTGCGCGGCGAGCACCGGCTCCAGGGCCAGCCGCATCTCGAAGATCTCGCGGACGTCTTCCAGCCGCAGCGGGCGGATCAGGTAGCCCTTGCGGGGCAGCACACGCACCCAGCCCTCGCGGGCGAGCAGCCGCAGCGCCTCCCGCACCGGCGTCTTGGAGACCCCGAAGCGCTCGGCCAGGTCTCCCTCGCCGAGGAGGTCCCCCGGCTTGCGATCGACCCGGATGATCTCCTCCTTGAGCAGGGCATATACCCGGTCGGTCATCGACAGGTCGGCCATGCCGTCAACCTGCTTGACCGCGCCCTGCTCCATCACCATCGGTGGGTCCTCTCATATATCGCTGAGACCTCACCACGTTACCCGCCGGCAGGCCGCTCCGGGGCGATGGGTAGGGCCGAAAGGTCACCGCCGCCGAAGCCCGCCCGGGTCGACTCCAGGAAGTGCGCGTAGACCACGGGCTCCACCACGGTCGGGATCGCGAACGCGGCGACCGCGTCGCGCACCAGCCCGAGGACCTCGGTGAGCAGGCCGACGGTCGCCCCCTGGTCCGGGTACCGTCCGGTGACGGCCGGCTCGAGGTTGCGGGCGAGCATCGCGCTGGCCGCCCAGCCGCCGTTGAGCACGCGATCGGCGACCTCGACGGGGATGCCGGCCGCCCGCACCAGGGCGGCCGCCTCGACCGCGCTCAGCGTGTGCGCCGCGACCAGCATCTGGTTGACCAGCTTCAACGCGACGCCGGCGCCGGACGGGCCGACCCGCTCCACCGACGCGCAGTATGCCGAGGCCACGGGTACCAGCCGGGCCGAGGCGCCGGCCTCGCCGCCCACCATGCCGATCAGCGTGCCCGCCGCCGCGCCGGCCGCGCCGCCGGTCACCGGGGCGTCGAGGAACTGGGCGCGGCGCTCCCCGGCCGCCGCCGCGAGCCGGCGGGCCAGTGCCGGGGCGAAGGTGCCGTGCTCGACCAGCAACGCGCCCGGGGCGGCATTGGCGATGACCCCGTCCGCGCCGAGGTACACCGACTCGATCGCGGCGCCGTCGAGCAGACAGCTGACGACCACCGGGCAGGCGCGCGCGACCGCGGCGGGGCCGTCGACGACGCGCACGTTGTCCGCCGCGACCGCGGCGGCCTTGGCCGCCGTTCGCGACCAGACCACCAGCTCGTCGCCGCGATCGCGCAGCCGCCGGGCCATCGGCATCCCCATCGCCCCCAGGCCGATGAAGCCGATCGGCCCGCCGGCGGGCGGCGCGGCCGGCTCAGTCATCGCCGCCGCCCGGTCCCTCGGCTCCGCGCAGGAAGTCGAAGTCGCAGCCCGCCGGCGCCTGGCTGACGTGCCGCCAGTAGAGCAGGTCGTAGCCCCGGCGCGGCGGGACGCCGGCCGGGAGGACGGGCTCCCGCGCGCCCAGCACCGCCGGGTCGACCAGCAGCTCCAGCGCTCCGGCCGGCACGTCCAGCCGGATCGGGTCGCCGTCGCGCACCAGCGACAGCGGACCGCCGACCGCGGCCTCCGGCGCGACGTGCAGCACCACGGTGCCGGTCGCGGTGCCGCTCATCCGGGCGTCGGAGATGCGGACCATGTCGTCGACGCCGGCGTCCAGCAGCCGCCGCGGGATCGGCAGATGCCCGACCTCCGGCATCCCGGGGCCGCCGCGGGGACCGGTCCCGCGCAGCACCAGCACCGAGTCCGGGCCGATCGGCAGCGCCGGGTCGTCGATGCGCGCGTGGAGATCGTCGACCCCGTCGAAGACGACCGCGGGGCCGACGTGCCGCAGCAGGCGGGCCGATGCGGCGCTGCGCTTGATGATCGCACCGTCCGGGGCGAGGTTGCCCTCCAGCACCGCCAGGGCGCCGTCGGCGTCCACCGGGTCCTCCACGGTGCGCAGCGAAGGCGTGGGCCCCTCATCGGGCGGCAGCTCGTCGGCCCAGCGGCGACCCGTCGCCGTGCGGCAGTCCAGGTGCATCCGGTCGCCGAGCCGGCGCACGACGGCGGGGATGCCGCCGTCCTGCTCCAGCTGGGCGAGCAGGTGGCGCCCGGCCGGGCGCACGTCGGCCAGGACCGGCGTGTCGCGGGTCCACTGGCGCAGCTTCGCCCGCGAGAGCCGAATTCCGGCCCGCCCGGCGATGGCCGCCAGGTGCACCACGGCGTTCGTCGAGCCGCTCACCGCGCACACCACCCGCACGGCGTTCTCCAGCGCGGCCGGCGTGACGAGCTCCGAGGGCCGCAGCTTCTCGCCCGCCGCGGCGACGATACGCCGCCCGGTCTCCTCGGCCAGCGCCAGTCGCCTGGCCCCGGTGGCCACCGGCAGGCTGGAGCCGGGCAGCGCGAAGCCGAGCACCTCGGCGATGGCCGCCATGGTGATGGCGGTACCCATGACGTTGCAGGTCCCCGTGCTGGGGTTGAGGCAGTCCTCCAGCTCGCGCCACTGCTCGTCGCTGACCAGCCCCTGGCGGCGGCGGTCGGCCAGCGGCCACAGGTCGTCGACCGTCAGGGACTCGCCGCGCCAGCACCCGACCTGACGCGGCCCGGCGGTGACGACCAGCGCCGGCTTGCCGGCGCTGATCGCCCCCATCAGCTGCGCCGGGACCGTCTTGTCGCAGCCGCCCAGCAGCACCACCGCGTCGATCGGGCTCGACGCGATCATCTGCTCCACGTCCATCGCCATCAGGTTGCGCAGCAGCATCGACGACGGGCGCGAGAACGGCTCGGAGATGGAGATGGTGGGGAAGACGAGCGGCAGCCCACCGGCCGCGGTCACGCCGTCCTTGACCGCCTGAGCCACCCGGTCGAGGCCGGAGTTGCACGGATTCAGCTCACTCCAGGACGAGCAGATCCCGATCACGGGGCGCCGGCGCACCTGCTCGGCGGACAGCCCGCGGCCGCGCATGAAGGCGCGGTGGACGAACGCGTCGACGGACGGGCCGTCGAACAGCTCACCGCCGCCGCGGGCGGTTCCTTCCTGCGACACCTGGCTCCCTTCTCATATATGACTGGCACACTACTGACATGTAAGCGGGGTTGGCAATCGCCGAGCGCGGGCGTTCAGGCGTCGTAGTCGACGAGCAGGGTGTCCGACTCCGGGATGGCCTGGCAGGTGAGCACGTATCCGGCGGCGACCTCGGCGGGCTCCAGCGCGTAGTTGCGGCGCATGTGTGCCGTGCCCGAGCGGACCAGCGCGCGGCAGGTGCCGCACACCCCGCCCTTGCAGGCGAACGGCAGGCCGGGCCGCACCCGCTGGGCCGCGTCCAGCACCGGCGTCCCCGGCGGCACCGTCACGGCGCTGGCCCGGCCGTCGAGCACGACGGTGACCTCGGCGCCCGGCCCGGCCGGCGCGTCGACGTGATGCACCTCGGCCGGCGGGGCCTCCTCGACGTAGAACAGCTCGCGGTGGATCCGGCCGGGCTCGACGCCGAGCTCGGCCAGCAGCTCGCCGGCCGCGGTCACCAGGGCGAACGGCCCGCACAGCCACCAGTGGTCGACGCCCGCGACGTCGACCGAGGCCGGCAGCAACTGCCGCAGCTTGGCCGGGTCGAGGCGCCCGGTGAACAGGTCGACCTCCTGGGGCTCCCGGGAGAGCACGTGCACGACCTGGGTCCGATCGGGGTGGGCGTCCTTGAGGTCGGCGATCTCGTCCGCGAACATCACCGTGTCGCTGCGCCGGTTGGCGTAGATCAGGGTGACCGTGGTGTCGTCGCGGGCGGCCAGCACCGATCTGGCGATCGACAGCAGGGGGGTGATCCCGCTGCCGGCCCCGATCAGCACGTGCCGCCCGGCCCGGGTCAGGTCCGGAGTGAAGGCACCGGCCGGCGGCTGGACCTCGACCACGTCACCGGGCCGCACCTCGCGCACCAGCCAGCCCGAGATGACGCCGCCCGGCACCTCGCGCACGCCGATGCGCGGCGCCCGGCCGGCCGGGGCACAGATCGAGTAGGAGCGGCGCTCGTCGCGGCCGTCGACCAGCCGGCGGATGGTCAGCGACTGGCCGGGCGCGAAGGCGAAGCGCGGGCCGAGCCCCTCGGGCACGTCGAAGCTCACCGCGGCCGAGTCGTCGGTCAACGGTTCGACCCGGGCCACCCGCAACGGGTAGAACGCGCGGTCCGGTTTGACCGGCAAATCGGGGGCCGCTGTCTGGCTCACCTAGATCTCCTTGACGTACTCGAACGGTTCGGCGCAGGCCGCGCAGCGGTAGAGCGCCTTGCAGGCGGTCGACCCGAACTGGGCCGTGCGGGCGGTCTCGGCCGAGCCGCAGCGCGGGCAGGTCACGACGGTGCGGGTGGCGAGCAGGGTCAGCGGCGTCGGCCCCGTGCGGCGCGGTGCCGCGTGCGGCGGGGCGATGCCGGCGGCGCGCAGCTTGCGCGCGCCGGCGTCGGTGATCCAGTCGCTGGTCCAGGCCGGCGCCAGGCGGGTCCGGACCGTGACGTTCGGGTAGCCGGCCGCCGCCAGCCGGTGGCGGAGGTCCGCCGTGATCTCGCGCATGGCCGGGCAGCCGGAGTACGTCGGCGTGATCGTGGCGACCACCGCGTCGCCCTCCTGCTCGACCGAGCGCAGGATGCCCAGCTCGGCGATGCTCACCATCGGCAGCTCCGGGTCGGGCGTGCCGGCCGCGACCGACCACGCGGTCGCGCTCACCATGTCGCGTCCGGGTACGCGCGGGCGACCGACTGCAGCTCGGCCAGCACGTAGCCCAGGGCCTCGGTGTGGACGCCGTCGCGACCGGCCCGGCCCAGCACCCGCCCGCGCGGCGCGGCCGCCGGCCGGTCGAGGCCGGCCGTGGCCAGCACGGTGTCGAGCACCACGTCGACCTCGGCGCGCACCGCGCCGGGCTCGACGGCGGTGGCCCCGAGCACGGCCGGGACCGGGTGCGGCTCGAAGAGCTCGTCGACCAGCGGCCACAGCCGGTCCAGGGCGCGCTGCATGCGCCGGTGCGACAGCGGCGTGCCGTCGCCCAGCCGGACCACCCACTGGGCGGCGTAGTCGCGGTGGTAGGCCAGCTCGCTGACCGCCTTGGCGGCGATCGCGGCCAGCACCGGGTCGGCCGAGTCGCGCAGCCGCTCGAACAGCGCCAGCCGCCAGCTGGCGAAGACCAGCAGGCGGCCGACCAGCTCGGCGAAGTCCTCGTCGGCGGCCTCGACCATGCGGACGTTGCGGAACTCATCGGCGTTGCGGAAGAACGCCAGTGCGTCCTCGTCCGCGCCGCGGCCGGGGTCGGCGGTGGCGGCCCGGGCGAGCAGCAGACGGGCCTGGCCGAGCAGGTCGAGGGCGATGTTCGCGACCGCGGTCTCCTCCTCCAGCTCCGGCAGCCGGGTGATCCACTCCTGCAGGCGGTGGCTGTAGATCAGGGCGTCGTCGCCGAGCATCAGGCAGTAGTCGGCCAGCGCGCGGGCGTCGATGCTGTCGGGTACCGCGGTGTCGACGCCGGCCAGCGGGTCGGTGAAGCCGGTGCCGAACGCCCAGCGGTGCCCGTCGTCGGTGTTGTCGGCGAGCAGGTCGAACGGGCTGTCGTGCTCAGTGCTCATGGCTGCGTCCTCACATGTGCGGCACGTCGTCGGGGATCGCATAGAAGGTCGGGTGCCGGTAGACCTTGTCGCCGCTGGGTGCGAAGAACGGGTCCTTCTCGTCCGGGCTCGACGCGCTGATCGCGGACGAGCGCACGACCCAGATGCTGACGCCCTCGTTGCGGCGGGTGTAGAGATCGCGCGCGTGGCGCAGGGCCATCTGCTCGTCGGCCGCGTGCAGCGAACCGACGTGGACGTGGTTCAGCCCGCGCTTGCCGCGCAGGAACACCTCGAACAGCGGCCAGCGCCCGCGGGGCGCCGAGTCCGCCGCCTCGCCGTCGCTCGGCGCGGTGGTGTCGTAGTCGCCGTACATCAGTCCTCCCCCGCCGTCCGCGCGGCCTTCGCCGCGTGCGCCATGGCCGCCTCGCGAACCCAGGAGCCGTCCTCGTGGGCGGCCCGCCGCCGGGCGATCCGCTGGGCGTTGCACGGCCCGTTGCCGGCGACCACGGCGTTGAACTCGTCCCAGTCGACCGGCCCGAAGTCGTAGTGGCCGCGCTCGGCGTTCCACCGCAGCGCCGGGTCGGGCAGGGTCACGCCGAGCTTCTCGGCCTGCGGGACGGTCATGTCGACGAAGCGCTGGCGCAGCTCGTCGTTGGTGTGCCGCTTGATGCCCCAGGCCATCGACCGCGCGGTGTTGGGCGACGCCTCGTCCGGCGGGCCGAACATCATCAGCGACGGCCACCAGAACCGGTTCGTCGCGTCCTGCACCATGTCCCGCTGCGCCTGGGTGCCGCGCATCATGGTCAGCAGCAGCTCGTAGCCCTGCCGCTGGTGGAAGGACTCCTCCTTGCAGATGCGGATCATCGCCCGCGCGTAGGGGCCGTAGGACGAGCGGCACAGCGGGACCTGGTTGCAGATCGCGGCGCCGTCGACCAGCCAGCCGATCACGCCGACGTCGGCGTAGGTCAGGGTCGGGTAGTTGAAGATCGACGAGTACTTCTGCCGGCCGCTGATGAGGCCCTCGGTCAGCTCCTCGCGGTCGGCGCCGAGCGTCTCGGCCGCGCTGTAGAGGTACAACCCGTGTCCGGCTTCGTCCTGCACCTTGGCCAGCAGGATCGCCTTGCGCCGCAGCGACGGCGCCCGGGTGATCCAGTTGCCCTCCGGCTGCATGCCGATGATCTCCGAGTGCGCGTGCTGCGCCACCTGGCGGATCACGGTCTTGCGGTAGCCGTCCGGCATCCAGTCGCGCGGCTCGATGCGGTGGTCGTGCGCGATCGTCTCCTGGAAGTGCTCCTGCAGGGGCTCCTCGACCGCCGTCATGACCGGCTCGCCTCCGTGCCGTCGTTCGCGGGCGGCCACTGCTTGGCCACCATCGTGAGGACGTCGTAGGTCGCGATGGTCTCGCCGTTGTGGTTGGTCACCTCGGCGTCCCAGCGGACCTCGCCGTATTCGCCCGGGCGCGGGCTGATCTGCTTGCAGGTCAGGACCACGCTCATCGCGTCGCCCAGCTTCAGCGGCGTGACGAACCGCAGGTTGTCGATGCCGTAGTTGGCCAGCACCGGCCCGAAGTCCGGCTCGACGAACAGGCCGGCCGCGAACGAGAGGATCAGGTAGCCGTGGGCGACCCTGGTGCCGAAGAACGGGTTCTTCGCCGCGGCCGCCTCGTCGGTGTGCGCGTAGAAGGTGTCGCCGGTGAACTCCGCGAAGTGCGCGACGTCGGCCTCGGTGACCACGCGCGGGCCGCCGGCGATCGTGTCCCCGATCCGCAGCTCCGCCAGCGACTTGGTGAAGGGGTGCGGACCTTCGGCGGCCCGGGGCGCGCCCTTGACCCAGCGGCCGGTCACCGCAGCGAGCATGCGCGGGCTCGCCTGCACGGCGGTGCGCTGCATGTGGTGGAAGACGCCGCGCATGCCGCCCATCTCCTCGCCGCCGCCGGCCCGGCCCGGGCCGCCGTGGACGAGCATCGGCAGCGGCGACCCGTGGCCGGTCGACTCCGGTGCCGCGTCCTGATCGAGCACCAGCAGCCGTCCGTGCCAGGGGGCGACGCCCAGCACGACGTCGCGGGCGAAGTCCGCGTCGCCGGTGACGATCGAACCGGCCAGGCTGCCCTGGCCCCGGGCGGCGAGCTCGATCACGTCGGCGGTGTCGCGGTAGGCCAGCAGCGTGCTCACCGGCCCGAACGCCTCGACCTCGTGCGGCTCCGCCCGCTGGGCGTCGCCGACCAGCAGGATCGGTGACAGGAACGCGCCTCGCTCGGCGTCGGCGCCGACCACCTCGACGCGCTCGGGGTCGCCGTAGACGACGCGCCCGGCGTCGGCGAGCGCCTTGAGCGAGCGGCGCACCTCCTCGCGCTGCTCCAGCCCGGCCAGCGCCCCCATCCGCACCGACTCCTCGGCCGGGTTGCCGACGACGACCTTGGCCAGCCGGGCCGAGACGGCCTCGACGACGGCGTCCACGCGATCGGCCGGCACGAAGGCGCGGCGGATCGCGGTGCACTTCTGCCCGGCCTTGACCGTCATCTCGCTGACGAGCTGCTTGACGTAGAGATCGAACTCCGGCGTGCCCGGTACGGCGTCGGGGCCGAGGATCGAGCAGTTCAGCGAGTCGGCCTCGGCGTTGAACCGCACGGAGCGGTTCACCACGGCCGGGTGGGACCGCAGCCGCCGGGCGGTCGAGGCGGAGCCGGTGAAGGCGAGCAGGTCCTGCTCGGTCAGGTGGTTGAGCAGGTCGCCGGCGCCGCCGCAGACCAGCTGGAGGGCGCCCTCGGGCAGCAGGCCGGACTCCACAATGATCTCGACCATCCGGGCGGTGAGGTACGCCGTCGGCGTGGCCGGCTTGATCAGCGACGGGACGCCGGCGATCAGGGCCGGGGCGAGCTTCTCCAGCGGCCCCCACACCGGGAAGTTGAAGGCGTTGATCTGCACGGCCACGCCGAGCAGCGGGGTGAGGATGTGCTGGCCCAGGAACTGCCCGCCGCGCCCGAGGGACTCGACGGGGCCCTCGACGTAGACCCGGTCGTTGGGCAGCTCGCGCTTGGCCTTGCTCGCGTAGCCGAGCAGGACGCCGATGCCGCCGTCGATGTCGAACTTGGAGTCGCCGAGCGTCGCGCCGGTGCGGGCCGACAGCGCGTAGAGCTCCTCGCGGTGCTCGCGCAGCAGCAGGCCGGCCGCCTTGGCCAGTTCGGCGCGCTCGTGGAAGGTCAGGGCGCGCAGTGCCGGTCCGCCGACCCGGCGGCCGTGCTCGAGCGCGGCGGCGAAGTCCACACCCGCGGAGCTGATCAGGGCGACGTCCTCGCCGGTGACGGCGTCGTGGATCGGTTGGCCGTCGTCGGGCGCGACCCAATGCCCGCCCACATAGCTTCGCAGCACCGTCATGAAGATCCTCGCATTCGACTTCCCGACCGGACGTTCAGTAATTTAGACTACCGCCGTGACCTCCGACAAGCACGTGGCCGAAACCGCCGATGCCACCGATGCCTCCGCCGTGACGGCACTCCGATCCGGCGCGGTCGCGGTGGTGACGATGCGGACCCCGGCCCTGACCGCGGCCGCGAAGCAACAGCTGCTGACCGCGCTGGACGAGCTGTCCGCCGACGGGTCGATCCGGGCCGTCGTGCTCACCGGCGCGGGCCGCGTGTTCTGCGCCGGCCAGGACCTGGGCGAGCACGCGGCCGCGCTGGAGCGCGACCCGGAGCACGCGTTCGACACCGTCGAGCGGGACTACAACCCCATCGTCACCAGCCTCGTGACCGCGCCGAAGCCGGTCATCGCGGCGATCAACGGCACCTGCGCGGGCGCGGGCCTCTCCCTCGCCCTGGCGTGCGACCTGCGGGTCTGCGCCGACTCGGCGAAGTTCACGACCGCCTTCACCGGCATCGGGCTGAGCTGCGACTCCGGGCTGTCCGCCACGCTGGCCCAGGCGGTCGGCCTGGCCCGGGCCAGCGAGCTGGTGCTGCGGGCCGAGCCGTTCACCGCCGAGCGGGCGCTGAGCTGGGGGCTGGTCGGCGAGGTCGTCGCGGCGGACGAGCTCGCGGACGCGGCCCGGGCCCTCGCCGAGCGGCTGGCCGCCGGGCCGACCCTCGCCCACGCCACCGCCAAGGCCGCCCTGCGGCGGGCGTGGGGTCTGCCGCTGCCCGAGGTGCTCGCCGCCGAAGGGCGCGACCAGCACCGGCTCGGGCTCACGGTCGACCACCGCAACGCCACCGCCGCGTTCCTGGCCAAGCAGCGGCCACAGTTCCACGGCCGCTGACGCGGCGCCGGCCCGGCGGGGCCGGCGTCGGATCAGGACCAGTCGTAGAAGCCGCGGCCGGACTTGCGGCC
The DNA here is from genome assembly GCF_050948465.1 of Dactylosporangium sp. CA-092794. NCBI lineage: Bacteria > Bacillati > Actinomycetota > Actinomycetes > Micromonosporales > Micromonosporaceae > Dactylosporangium > Dactylosporangium sp. CA-092794. The sequence goes on from NZ_CP192044.1 coordinate 8,848,763, forward strand.
CAGCTCGCCCCGGGCGACCTTGTCGCGCAGCAGCCGCGGCGGCGTGAACCGCTCCCCCAGGGTCTCCCGCAGGTGCTCGGCGATGGCCAGCCGCACGTCCAGGCCGACGAGGTCGGTCGAGCGCAGCGGTCCCATCGGGTGCCGGTAGCCCAGCTCCATCGCCCGGTCGATCGAGGCGGCGTCGGCGACCCCCTCCTCCAGCATGCGGATCGCCTCCAGCCCGAGCAGCACGCCCAACCGGCTGGTGGCGAAGCCGGGGCTGTCACGGACGACCACCTCGCTCTTGCCCAGCTCGGCGACCCAGCCGACGACCCGCCGCACGACGCCCGGCGCGGTGGCGTCGGCGGTGACGACCTCGACCAGCGAGGACGCCGGCACCGGATTGAAGAAGTGCATGCCGACGATCCGGGCCGGCACCGCCGCGGCGGCGGCCAGGCCGTTGATCGACAGCGAGCTCGTGTTGCTGGCGACGACGCAGTCCGGCCCCACCGCGGCCTCCACGGCGGCGATCACGCTCCGCTTCAGCTCCACCGCCTCCGGCACCGCCTCGACGACCAGCACGGTGGCCGGATCGATCTCGCTCGCGGCGCCGACGACGACCACCCGCGACAGCACGGTGTCCGCGTCCGCGCCGCCGAGCGCGCCGCGCTCGGCGGCGCGGGCCAGGCCGCTCGCGATCCGGTCGCGGGCGCCCTGCCGGGCCGCCTCGCCGGCCTCCACGACGGTCACCGGGTGGCCCGCCGCGGCGAAGACGTGGGCGATCCCGGCGCCCATACGTCCGCCGCCGACCACCGCGATCGGCTCGCTCATCGCGTTCTGCGTTCCGGGAAGCTCGCTCATCGCGTTCTCCGTTCCAGGAAGGCGGTCATCCGCCGCTGCTTGTCCTCGGTCTCGAAGAGCACCGCCTGGGCCAGGTCGTCGGCCACCGGATGGGCCCCGCCGGCGTCGACCACGAGCTTGGTGAGCCGCAGCGCCAGCGCGGACTGGCGCACCATCGTGTCCAGCAGCGCGTGCGCGCGGCCGAGCAACTCCTCCGGCGCGACGATCTCGGCCACCAGCCCGCAGCGCAGGGCGGCCTCGGCGTCGAGGCGGTAGCCGCCCAGCAGGACCTGCTTGGCGATCGAGGCGCCGACCAGCTCGCGCAGCCGCCAGGTGGCGCCGGCCGCGGCCAGGATGCCCAGGCCGGGCTCCGGGTTGGCGAACACCGCGGCCGGGGTGGCCAGGCGGATGTCGCAGGCGTAGGCCAGCTCGGCCCCGCCGCCGAGCGCCGGGCCGTCCACCGCGGCGACGGTCGGCAGCGGCAGCCGGGCCACCCGGTCGAAGACGCGGCTGTTGATGCCCGCGAGGGCCTGTTCGCGCCGCCGCTCGCGCAGCTCGGCGATGTCCGCGCCGGCCGCGAACGTGCCGCCGGCGCCGGTCAGGATCAGCGGCCGCGGCCTCCGCTCGAGCAGATCGCAGAGCCGGTGCAGCTCCTCGACGGTGGCCCGGTCGATGGCGTTGCGCGCCCGCGTCCGGGTGAGGGTGGCGACGACGCGGTCCTCGCCCGCCTCGACGCGGAGGTTCTCGAACTCGCTCACGCCGCTTCCACGGCGAGTGCCACGCCCTGCCCGACACCGACGCACAGGGTGGCCAGGCCGCGGCGGGCGGACTCGCGCTCCATCCGGCCGAGCAGGGTGACCACCAGCCGGGCGCCGGAGCAGCCGAGCGGGTGGCCGAGCGCGATCGCGCCGCCGTCGCGGTTGACGATCTGGTCGTCGAGCTTGAGCCGGGCGATCACGGCCAGGCTCTGCGCCGCGAAGGCCTCGTTGAGCTCCACGGCGCCCAGGTCGGCCACGTCCCAGCCGATGCGGCCCAGCAGCTTCTGGGTGGCCGGGACCGGCCCGAGCCCCATGAGGTGCGGCGCGACCCCGGCGCTGGCCGCGCCGACGACGCGCGCCCGCGGCGTGAGGCCGTGCCGGCGCACCGCCTCCGCGCTGGCCAGCACGATCGCGGCCGCGCCGTCCGACAGCGGCGAGGACGAGCCCGCGGTGACGATGCCGTCGGCGCGGAAGACCGTGCGCAGCGCGCCCAGCTTCTCCAGGGTGGTGTCGGCCCGCGGGCCCTCGTCCTGGGTGACCGTGCCCGCCCGGGTCTGGATCGCCAGCAGTTCGGCGTCGAAGTGCCCGGCCCGCTGCGCGGCCAGGGCGCGCTGGTGGCTGCGCAGCGCGAACGCGTCGCTGGCGGCGCGGGTGATCCCGTCGAGCGCGGCGACCTCCTCGGCGGTCTCGCCCATCGACAGCGTCACCTTGCGCACCTCGGGCCCGGCGCCGGCGGGCAGGGCCGCGTCGTGCTCGGCGAAGCGCGGGTTGGTGAACCGCCAGCCGAGTGAGGTGTCGACGACCTCGCCCGGCCGGGCCCACGGCGTGCCGGGCTTGGCCATCACCCATGGGGCGCGGGTCATCGACTCGACGCCGCCGGCCACGACGACGTCGGCCTCGCCCGCGCGGATCGCCTGGGCCCCGGCGGCGATCGCGGTGAGCCCGCTGGCGCAGAGCCGGTTGACGGTGTAGCCGGGCACCGTGTCGGGCAGCCCGGCCAGCAGGACGGCCATGCGCGCGACGTCGCGGTTGTCCTCGCCGGCCTGGTTCGCCGCGCCGAGGATCACCTCGTCGACCGCGTCCGCGCCGACGCCGGCCCGGCGCACCGCCTCGGCCACCACCTGCGCGGCCAGATCATCGGGCCGCACCGCGGCCAGCGCTCCGCCGTAGCGGCCCTGCGGGGTCCGCACCCCGCCGATCAGAAATACTTCAGGCATACCAACCTCCTGTACGGGGCTCCGGCAGCCGGTATTCTCGACCGGACGTTCAGTAATTCGCCAGGGGTCGAGACGCGTTTCACAGCCCGTCGCGGGCGGCCTCGGCCGGCTCGGCGAAAATAGGGCCATGACGAGCGCAACGTCCCGTCCCCGCCGCGGACGACCCGGCTACGACCTGGAGGGCCTGCTCGCCGTCGCGGTCGAGGTGTTCAACGAGCGCGGCTACGACGGCGCCAGCATGGAGGACCTGTCGCGCCGGCTCGGCATCGCCAAATCGGCCATCTACCACCACGTCTCCGGCAAGGAGGAGCTGCTCCGGCTGGCCCTGAACCGCGCGCTGGACGGATGGTCGGAGGTGGCGGAGCAGGCGCAGCGGATGGAGGCGCCGGCCATCGACCGCCTGGAGTACCTGGTGCGCGAGACGGTCGGGGTGTTGCAGCGCCAGCTGCCCTACGTGACGCTGCTGCTGCGGGTCCGCGGGAACACCAGGGTGGAACGTGACGCGCTGAGCCGCCGCCGCGCCTTCGACCGGCTGGTCGCCGAGCTGGTGGCCGAGGCCGCTCGCGACGGTGACATCCGACCGGACGTCGAGCCGGCCGTCACCGCGCGCCTGCTGTTCGGGATGGTCAACTCGCTCGTCGAGTGGTACCGGCCCGGGCGGCGAGGGGCGGCCCGCGCCGGCGCGGACACGGGGGAAGGGCTCGCGGAGGCGGTGTGCGCCGTCGCCTTCGACGGGCTGCGGATCCGCCGGGAGGTCACTCCGGCGGCGTCCGCCCGGCCCGCGAGGCAGGCGTCGTCTCGTCGAAGATGAGCACCGTCTGCGTGCTCACCACCTCCGGCATGTCCTGCAGCCGGGTCAGCACCAGGTCGCGCAGCGCGGCCGCGTCGCGGGTGCGCACCAGCAGGATGATGTCGTGCTCGCCGGAGACGAGCGCCGCGTGGTCGACCTCGGGGATGTCGAGCACGCGCTCCTGCAGGCGTTTCCAGGACTGCTGCTGCACCTTGAGGAAGACGTAGGCCGACAGGGCGTGCCCGTAGCGCTGCGGGTCGATGATCGCCGTATAGCCGGTGATCACCCCTTCGCGCTCGAGCCGGGCCACCCGCGTGTAGACGTTGGCCCGGGAGATGTGCAACGCGGCCGCCAGGGCGCGCATCGACATCCGGCTGTTGCCGCGCAGCTCGTCCACGATGCGCCGGTCGGTCTCGTCCAGCTCGGCCATTTGTCCGCCGACCCCGCCCACGGGATGCCGTTGATCAACCACATTGCCGACTATACCCGTCCAGTGTGACCATTGTTCTCGGGTTGTTGGTCACGCCTGGACTGTTGGTCAGGATCGGCGCGACACTGGCGTCAATCGCTTCGCCGAGACTCGCCGCAGGAGCCGAATCGTGACCGCTATAGCCGCCCGTCCCAAGACCTCGCCGGCGAAACCGGCCGGCATCGGCCTGCTACCGGGCCCGGACCCGGGGCAGCTGATCGACCCGGCCGGTCGTCCGGTCGGGGAGGCCGGCCGGCTGCCGGCCGGCGAGGTGCTGTCCGAGCTGCACCGCCGGATGGTGATCGGGCGCCGGTTCGACGCGCAGGCCACGGCCCTCACCAAGCAGGGGCGACTGGCCGTGTACCCGTCCTCGCGCGGACAGGACGCCTGCGAGGTGGGCGCGGTGCTGGCGCTGCGCGACCAGGACTGGCTGTTCCCGACCTACCGGGACTCGGTCGCCATCACCACGCGCGGGGTCGACCCGATCGAGGTGCTGAGCCTGCTGCGCGGGGAGTGGCACTGCGGCTACGACCCTTACCAGCACCGCGTCGCGCCCCAATGCACCCCGCTGGCCACCAACACCCTGCACGCGGTCGGGCTGGCCCACGCCGCCCGGCTCAAGGGCGAGGACACCGTGGCCCTGGTGCTGCTCGGCGACGGCGCGACCAGCGAGGGGGACACGCACGAGGCGCTGAACTTCGCCGCGGTCTGGAAGACGCCGGTCGTGTTCCTGGTGCAGAACAACGGCTACGCGATCAGCGTCCCGCTGGACAAGCAGACCGCCGCGCCGTCCCTGGCGCACAAGGGCGTCGGCTACGGCATGCCCGGTGTGCTCATCGACGGCAACGACGCCGCCGCCGTCTACACGACCGTGCGCGAGGCCGTCGAGCGGGCCGCCCGCGGCGAGGGGCCGACGCTCATCGAGGCTCTCACCTACCGCATCGAGGCGCACACCAACGCCGACGACGCCACCCGGTACCGGGAAAGCGACGAGGTCGCGTCCTGGCTGCGCCGCGACCCGATCGACCGGCTGGAGACCTACCTGCGGGCCGCCGGCCGGCTGGACGACGCCGCGGCCGAGGGGCTGCGGGCCGAGGCCGAGCGGTTCGCGGCCGGTGTGCGCGAGCGGATGAACGCCGACGTCGCCCTCGATCCGGCCGAGCTGTTCGCCCACGTCTACACCGAACCCACCACGCCGCTGATCGAGCAGCGCGACACCCTGCTCGACGAGCTGCGCGACGCCGAGGAGGCGCAGTGACGAGCACCCTGGACAGCGTGGCGCCGGCCGGCCCGGTGCGTACCCCGGCGCCCGTCACCATGGCCGCGGCGCTGAACGCCGCCCTCGCCGACGCCCTGGCGGCCGATGATCGGGTGCTCGTCTTCGGCGAGGACGTCGGGACCCTGGGCGGCGTCTTCCGCATCACCGACGGCCTCGCGGAGCGCTTCGGCGACCGGCGGGTCTTCGACACCCCGCTGGCCGAGGCCGGCATCGTCGGTACCGCCATCGGCATGGCGATGAACGGTCTGCGCCCGGTCGTGGAGATGCAGTTCGACGCCTTCGCCTACCCGGCGTTCGAGCAGATCACCAGCCATCTCGCGAAGCTGCACAACCGCACCCGGGGCGCCGTCGGCCTGCCGATCGTCGTGCGCATCCCCTACGGCGGGGGCATCGGCGGCGTCGAGCACCACTGCGACTCCTCCGAGGCCTACTACGCCCACACCCCCGGGCTGCGGGTCGTCACCCCGGCGAACCCGGCCGACGCCTACCGCCTGCTGCGGCAGTCGATCGACTGCCCCGACCCGGTGGTGTTCCTCGAGCCGAAGCGCCGCTACTGGGCCAAGGACACCGTGGAGCTCACCAGCGCCGGACCGGGCATCGACCAGGCGGCCGTGGTGAAGCCCGGCACCGACGTCACGCTGATCAGCTACGGCGGCACAGTCGCCACCGCCCTCGAGGCCGCGGCCGCCGCGGCCGAGGAGGGCTGGGACGCCGAGGTCATCGACCTGCGCAGCCTGTCCCCGGTCGACGACCGGACCCTCACCGAGTCGGTGCGGCGGACCGGACGGGCGGTCGTCATCCACGAGGCGGCCGGGTTCTGCGGCTACGGCGCCGAGATCGCCGCCCGGCTCACCGAACGCTGCTTCCACCACCTGCAGGCGCCCATCCTGCGCGTCACCGGCTTCGACATCCCCTACCCGGCGCCCATGCACGAACGCCACCACCTGCCCAACGCCGACCGCATCCTCGACGCGATCGCCAGGCTGCAGTGGGACGACGAACCCGATCAGCGGTGGCTCGGCCGGGGCGGTGCCCGTGCCTGACTTCTTGCTGCCCGACCTCGGCGAGGGCCTCGAAGAAGCCGAGATCATCAAGTGGTACGTCAACGTCGGCGACCGGGTGACGATCGACCAGATCGTCGTCGAGGTGGAAACCGCGAAGGCCGCCGTCGAGGTCCCCGTGCCGTTCGCCGGCACCGTGGCCGCACTGCACGCGAAGGCGGGCGCGACCGTCAAGGTCGGTCAGCCGCTCATCAGCGTCGACAGCGCCGCCGCCCCGTTCCGGGAGCCGGGCACGACCCTCCCGGACGCGAACCCGGCAGCGGTGGAGGAGGCCAGCGGCAACGTCCTCATCGGCTACGGCACCGCCGCGGCGACCAGCGTCCGGCGCCGCCGGCCCGGCCGGCGGCGCGGCGCTCCCGGCAACCAGCCGGTCACGGCCGTCGCCGTCATCTCGCCGCTGGTGCGCAAGCTGGCCCGCGACGCCGGCCTCGACCTGGCGACGATCCGCGGCACCGGGCCGTCCGGCGTCATCCGGCGCGGCGACATCGAGCCGGCGCTGCGGTCCCGCCAGACGACGCCGCCCGCGCAACCGGCAGTGGCCCCGGCGGTGCCGGCCACGACCGGCGGGGACATCGGCGAGACCCGCATCCCGCTGCGCGGCCTGCGCCGGACCGTCGCCGAGAAGCTCAGCCGTTCCCGCCGGGAGATCCCGGAGGCGACGGTCTGGGTCGACGTCGACGCCACCGACCTGCTGGCCGCGCGGGCCCTGATCAACAGCGCGACCCCCGAGCAGCCGGTCAGCCTGCTCGCGCTGCTGGCGCGATTCACCATCCTGGCGCTGCGCCGCTACCCCGAGCTCAACGCCCACATCGCCGGCGACGAGATCGTCATCCCCGACCACATCCACCTGGGGTTCGCCGCACAGACCGAGCGGGGCCTGGTCGTCCCGGTCGTCCGGGACGCGCACCGGCTCTCCACCCGGGACCTGTCCGCGGCACTGGCGAGCCGGACCGCGTCCGCGCGCGCCGGTCAGCTCGCCCCGGCGGAGCTCACCGGCGGTACCGTCACCGTCAACAACTACGGCGTCTTCGGCGTCGACGGCTCGGCCGCCATCATCAACCACCCGGAGGTCGCGATCATCGGCATGGGCCGCATCATCGACCGGCCCTGGGTCGTCGACGGCCAGCTCACCGTGCGCAAGGTCAGCCAGCTCACCCTCGCCTTCGACCATCGCGTCTGCGACGGTGGCACGGCCGGCGGCTTCCTGCGCAAGCTCGCGGATCACATCGAGAAGCCGATCACCGCGCTGGGCGACCTCTAGCCAGGTGCTGTGCGGCCAGCACCGCGGCCCGGATGATCGCGTGCGGCGCGTAGAGGTCCTTGTCGTGCCACAGCGGCGGGTCGGGCGGACCGGCGGGCCGGGCGAGGTAGCCGGCGGCGGCGGACAGCGACGCCGCCGGCGGCACGCCCGGGCCGCCCGGGGCGAGCAGCGCGTGCAGCGCGTAGGCGGTCTCCTCGGCCGTGCCGGTCCAGCGGCCCCACGAGCCGTCCGGCCGCTGGTTCGCCGCCACCCAGGCGACCGCGCGGTCGACGGCCCGGGCGGCGACCGGACCCCGGCCGAAGCGGGCCAGGGCGAGCACGCAGCAGGCGGTCGCGTAGTACGGCGAGCTGTGCCAGCGGTCGTGCCACGCGCCGCCGGGCTCCTGCCGCGCGCACAGCCAGCCGGTGAGCCGCTCGGCGACGCCGGCGTGCCGCGGCTCGGCGCCGAGCGCGTCGAGCACGTGCGCGTTGGTCGTGACGGAGGCGCCGTCCTCCCCCGGCCACGTGCTGAAGTGCGCGCCGGTGTCGTAGCCGCGCAGCACGCCGGTGTCGGCCGGGCGGCCGAGCTCCTGCAGCGCGAACAGCACCACCGCGGTGGTGTCCGCGTCGGCGGGCAGGCCGGGCGCGGCCGCCGTGCCGTCGGGCCCCCAGCCGGCGGTCAGGGACGAGACCAGGTCGTCCGGGGCGGCGAACGGCACGCCGGCCCGGGTCAGGCTGCCGAGCACCCAGGCCCGCTCGAACACGGTGATCGGCGTGGCGCAGGGCACCGGGCCGCCCGCGCGGCGCACCACGTCGCCGAGGTAGGCCAGCGCCGGCGACGGGTGCGGCCCGCTGAGCCAGGCCGCCGTCGCGGCCGGCGAGGCCCCGACCGTGCCCGGCCCGGCGAGCACGACACCGGCGACGCCGCGGGCGGCGTCGCCGAGGACCTCCAGGGCGTGCAGGAGCTTCGGCGGCACGGCCGCGCCGGCCCCGAAGCGCCGGCGGACCGCGGCCAGCCGGGCGCCGTCCAGACCGGGCGGCAGCGGCAGGGAGCGGCCGGTCCGCGCGGTGATCGCCTCGATCAGGGCCGGCACGATGAGATCGGCGGCGGGGGTGTCGGGGATGGGCGGCGCCGCGGCCAGCAGCCGGGCCAGCAGCTCCAGGCCGCGCCCGGCCGCGCCGGGCTCGCCGGCCGCCAGCAGCGCCTCGGTCGCGCTGAGGGTCGGCACCAGGGCGTACCCTTCCGGAGGCCCCCAGCCACCGTCGCCCCGCTGCGCGTCGAGCAGGAACTTGACCCGTTCGTCGTGGCGCGGCAGCCACGGGGCGAGGCTCACCAGCCGGCCGGTCTCATAGACCGACGCCGACACCTGCCCCCAGGGCTGCTCCGCGAGGCTCGTCAGCAGGTTTGGTACCGGCCGATCGACGGTCGCGGTGACGTCGTCGTCGATGCTCACAGCCCGCCCCAGAAGTCGCTGACGCGGTAGAAGCCGCTGCTGAAGCCGATCTGGCGGGTGAGGTACACCGCCTCCTGCGGGCAGCGGGCGGACAGCTGCCCGGCCTCGGCGAGGCCCTGCCGGACCAGCTCGCCGATGTGCCGGGTGAGCTCGTCGCGGTCGAGTCCGAGCATGAGGGCGTTGAGGTCGCCCCAGCCGACGTCGCGGCGGTAGGTGGCAAGGTCGTTGACCAGGCGCAAAACGCGCTGGACGGTGCGGCCGACGCCGGTCAGCGCGGCGAGATTGTCCAGCGTGCCCGGCTCCCCCAGGCCGATCCAGTGCGAGACATTGACCCAGGACGAGCCGAAGTTGTCGGCGTTTTCGAGGTACTCCGGGAAAGCCGGCAGCGTGCGCGAGTGCTTCCACTGCCACTCCCGCCGCATCGCGGCCAGCATGCGGCGCAGCTCCTCGCGCCAGGCCGGCCGGTGCGCGGCGAACGCCGGCGCCGCCGCCAGTTCGTCACGCACCTCGGCGAGCATCCGCCCGAGCTCGTCGCCCTCCGCGGGCGTCTCGCCGTCGGCGACGCGGAGGCAGCCTTCGACGACGGCCTCGACGTCGCCCGGCCGCTCGGCCAGGTAGTCGACGCGCCAGTCGGCGGCGAACACCCACAGCGCGGTGAGGTTGGCGATGCGCAGCTGCTCGCGCGTGCACCAGGGCGCGCCGAACGCGGTGGCCATCGCGACGGTGCTGAACACGGTGGCGTCGAAGGGCCGCGGCGGGAACAGCTGCGGGTGGGCGTCGGCGGCGGCCTGCAGGTCGCGCTGGCCGCCCGCGGCCAGCCCGCAGATGCGGCCGTGCTCGATGGTCGCCGCGAGCTCGCCGCCGAGATCCTGCCCGACGGCCGGTGCTTCGGTCATGGCGCGCCGCTCAGCCGAGAACCCGGCCCCGGCCATGCCGAGAGCCCGGATTTAACAATCGGTAAGGGAAGTAAGTGAATGTTCCGAACGAATTCCCGACCGACCGGGACGACGCAATCATGCGAGCGTTGCCGACGGTTTTGATCTCGACCGCGGTCAATGGACACCCCCAGCGGTCCCGGGCATCGCGGCGCCCGGCATCGATGAAAATTGCATAGTGAAACCTGCACGATCATCGCATCCACGCTGCCCAAGGGCCAGCGTAGAGCAAGACGGATGTACATATTTATGTTATTTATCACTTCTCGCGCTGAGCAGACGACCGCCCGAAACAATCGCGAACGCCGCGCCCAATACTGAGCCGTACCAGCCGGTACCCGATCACAGGATGCCGGACGAAACGGGCGGCCGGCGCCCAGGTTTGCTCGCCGGTCGAGTCTCATCGGGGGCCCGCTTCAGCCGCGAATCCGCGCTAAACGGACCCGGCTCACGTCCACACCCCGGGCGCTGGGGGGCCGCAGCGACCGCAAGTCTCCGCGATCATGCCGCACCCGTCACCGACACCAACGGTTTCTCATGATCACGGAGCGTTGATGTACACCCGTGTACCGAAAGTCTCCGGGATCATGAAAAACCCGAGCGCGGCCACCGCGGGCATCATGATCACGGAGACATACGTCCGGCCCGGGCCACGCCGATGGATCGGCCGGCGACGGCGTGTCGGTGGTGACGACGTCGGCGCTGAACGGACTCGGCGCACAGCGGCGCGGACGCCTCGCTGGTCGGCGGCCGTGTGCCAGCCGGTGAGGGCGCCGGCGCTACACCGACTCGGCGCACAGCGGCGCGGACGCCTCGCTGGTCGGCGGCCGTGTGCCAGCCGGTGAGGGCGCCGGCGCTACACCGACTCGGCGAACAGCGGCGCGGACGCCTCATCGGTCGGCGGCGGCGTCTCGGTCGGTGAGGGCGGCGGCGGCTCGGTCGTCGGCGGCGCGGACGGCGAGGCCGACGGTGGCGGGGACGCGGGCGCGGACGGCGAGGCCGACGGGGACTGGGGCGGCGCGGACGAGTGCGGTGCCGGCGTGGTCCTGGTCGCCGACGGCCGCGGCGGCTTGGTGGTGCGCCGGGGCGCGGGAGCGGTGGTGGTGGTCGCGGCGGGATGCGCCGTCGGGCTCGCGGCGGCGGGCGGGCACGCCTTCGCGTCGAGCGCCGCGTTCGCGCACGACGTGGCCTTCGGCGGAGCGACGACGACGTCGGGCGGCGGGACGACCGCGACCTCCGGCGGGTGCTCGAACCAGTTCCGGCCGCCGTCGCCGGCCTGGCCGAGCGCCACCCCGCCGAGCAGCAGAGCCAGGGCGCCGGCCCCGGCGATGGCGGCGCGCACCGTCCACCGCACCCGGCGCCGCCCGTCCACATCCCGCCCCGACCGCCGCCCGTCCGTATCCCACGCCCGTCGCCGCGCCGCCACGACGTGCGGCGTGGCCGGCGACGCCACGACGGGTTGCGTGGCCGACGACGCCCCGGCGGGCAGGGTCCACGCCACGGCGCCACCGAAGGCACCCGACGCGACCGGGACGGTTGGCGAGTCCGGCGGCATGGCGGCGGCCCGCGGCGCCGGTATGGAGCCGACCGGCGGCGACCACGCCACGGTAGCGGGCAGCGGCGTGGCGCGTGGGGCCGGGGCGTGTGGAGCGGAGGGGTGCGACCGGCGGACGACCGGCAGTCGGAGCGTGGCGTCGACGAGGCCGGCGAACACGGCCGCGGCGGGTCGGGTGGCGCGCGGCGCGGCACTGCGCAAGCGGCGGACCGCCGGGAGCCGGTGGGTGGCATCGGCGAGACCGGCGAGCGTGGCCGCGACCTCGGCGCTGCCGGGCCGGACCGCCGGATCGGCGGCCATGCACCGCTCCGCGAAGGCCCGCAGCGCATCGAACGACCGGCCGCCGAAGCCGTGGGCGTGCCCGCCACCGGCATCGTCGCCCAGGCACGCCGCCAGCAGCGCACCCAGCGCCCGCACGTCGCCGACCACGCCCTCACCGACGTCCGCGGCCCGGCCAGCACCGCCGGCCCGATCACCGCCGCCGGCCCGGGCAGCACCGCCGGAGCGGTCGCCGCGATCGGGCAGGCGGTCGGGGCCGTCCGCGGACAGGTCGCCGGTGAAGCCGAAGACCTTGGTGCCGACCTCGGAGAGGACGACCTTGATCGGGTTGAGGGCGCCGTGCGCCACCCGCTGGCCGTGGGCCTCGGCGAGCGCGGCGGCGATGTCGGCCGCGATGCGGGCCGCCTCCGGGCGGCTCAGCGGCGGGCCCGCCTCGAGGCGCGCGGCCAGGGTCGGGCCGTCGGCCAGCTCCATCACCACGAACGGCGTCGGGCCGCGCCCGGGCAGGTCGGTGACGCCGACGTCGTAGACGGCGGCCACGCCGGGGTGGGTCAGGCGCGCGGCGGTGCGACCGGCGGCCAGGAACCGCTCGGCGCGGTCGGGGCGGCCGGGACGCAGCAACCGGATCGCCACCGGCCGCCGCAGCAGCGCGTCGTGCCCCCGCCAGACCTCCGCGGTGGCTCCGGCGCCGATGAGGCGGTCCAGGCGGTACCGGCCTTCCAGCTCCATGTCGCCCAAGCGTCCTTGCCCGTTGCCGATGGTTGCACCGCATTCGAGTATGCCCTTGGCCGGCAACAGCCGCATGGGCCGGGAGTGAACTGTGAGGGCGACTACCCGGGCTCACCCGTCGATCGCGTGCGCCGCCTGCGACGTGCAGCGCGGGCAGCCGTGCGGACCCTGCCGGGACCGCTCGCCGACCCAGCCGTGCCGCCGCACGAGGCTCCAGGCGAGCTCCCAGTTGTGCAGGTTGGCGCCCAGGTGATCGACCGTGGCCCCGCAGCCGTCGCACACGAGGCTGAAGTCGGCGCTGTCAGGTTCGTGCAACACCGTCATGTCTTGCGACCCCTCCCAGGATCGCGCCACCGGGTGCGGCGGCGCAGTCCATCGTTGCCTCGGCGCTATGACGCGCTTTCGGCGACTTCATGACGGTTCTACGACAACACAGCTGCGGCTCATCCGCAGCGCGAGCCCGCCCGCCGGGGCCGGGTCCCACGGTCCGGTCCCGGCGGGCAGGGGTCAGGAGGCGCGCTCCACGGCCGTCGCCGGGTTGCCGTCGACCGCCGCGACCAACTGCGGGACCAGCTTCTCCAGCAGGTACGGCAGGCTCAGCACGGTGACGAACGAGGTCGCGGCGCCTTCGAGTTCCTCGTTCTCCAGGAAGATGTCGCGGCCCTCGGTCTTGACCTTCAACTTGGAGTACAACGGATCGGACTGGACCTTGGCCTTGTCCTCGTCGTAGCTGTCGACCAGCCAGATCAGCACGCCGGTGTCGAGCAGATCGGTGTGCTCGCGGCTGAGGTCGGCGCCGAACTCCTTGCCGGTGATGTCGGCCAGCCCGGGCGGCAGCTTGAAGCCGAGGTCGGTGAGCAGCCGGCCGCGGGCGTCCTGCGGTCCGTAGACGTAGTAGCCCTCGTAGGTGGTCGCCATGAGGGCCGTCGCGCCGGCGAAAGCCGGATTTTTGGTTCGTACCGCCGCAATCTGGGCCTCAACATCGGCGACCACCTTGTCGGCCTGCGCCTTGCGGCCGACGGCGGCGCCGACCGTGTGCGTGACGTCCTGCCAGGACGCGCCGAAGTCGATGCCGTCCTTGGGCTGCGCGACGGTCGGGGCGATCTTCGCCAGCGTGGTGTAGTCCTCGCTGGTCAGGCCCGAGTAGATGCCGAGGATGAGGTCGGGTCGCAGCGCCGCGACCTTCTCGAACTGGATGCCGTCGGTGTTGGTCAGCACCTCCGGCTTGGCCGCGCCGCCGAGCTTGGCCTCCGCCCAAGGCCAGATGGCGCCGGGCTTCTCGCCGAACCATTCGGTGGTCGCGACCGGCACCACGCCCAGCGAGAGCAGGGCGTCCTGCTCGACCAGGCCCACGACGACGATCCGCTTGGGTTCCGCGGTGATGGTGGTGGTACCGAACTTGTGCTCGATCGACACGGGGAAGGCCGCCGCGGCCGGGCTGGACGACGTGGCCGCACCGGACGAGGAGGCCGACGGCTCCGAGTTGCCCCCGCACGCGGTCAGCAGGAGCAGGAGGCCGGCCGCCACAGCGATGGCGGTCCGCCGAAATGAGGGTAGCCGCACGGGCTGAATCCTTTCTGCCGGCGAGGCCGACGCGCCGCGCATAGACCGCGCGGACCCCAGAACGGTGGCCTCGGATGGGAGTGTAGGTTAGCCTCACCTAATTACAAGGCCTCCGGATGGATGGAGCTCGCGTTGACCCAGGGCACCGGCCTTCGCCCGGCGCCGCGGACGGTTGCGCCCGGCGGGGTGCCGCGCGAGCCGCGGTCTCGCACCGGCCGGCGGTGGGCCGGCCTGGCGCTGGGCGCCGCCGCGCTGGTGGCCGCCGCGGCGCTGAGCATCGCGGTCGGCAGCCGCTCGCTCGGCCTCGGCACCGTCTGGCACGTGCTGTGGCACGACGACGGCTCCCCGGCCGCGGTGATCGTCCACCAGTTGCGGCTGCCCCGGACGGTGCTGGGCGTCGGCGTGGGCGCCGCGCTCGGGCTGGCCGGCACGCTGATGCAGGCGCTGACCCGCAACCCCCTGGCCGAGCCGGGGCTGCTCGGCGTCAACCTCGGCGCGTCGACCGGTGTGGTGTTCGCCATCGCGTTCCTCGGCGTGGGCTCCGCGGCCGGGTACATCTGGTTCGCCTTCGCCGGCGCCGCTCTGACCTCGGCGGCCGTGTTCGCCCTCGGCGGCTCCGGCCGCGCCGCCACCCCGGAGCGGCAGGTGCTCGCCGGGGTCTCGCTCACCTCCGTGCTCGGCGCGCTGGTCTGGGCCGTCCTGGTGACCCGCCCCACGACCTTCGACCGGTACCGGCACTGGGACGTCGGTTCCCTCGCCGACCGGGAGACCGACACGCTCGTGCAGGTCGTGCCGTTCCTGGTCGCCGGCACGCTGCTGGCCCTGGCGCTGGGCCGGCAGCTCAACGCGCTGAGCATGGGCGACGACTCGGCCACCGCGCTCGGCGCGCGACCGGCCGTGATCCGGGCCCTCGGGATGGCCGCGATCACGCTGCTGTGCGGCGCCGCCACCGCCGCCTCCGGGCCGATCTGGTTCGTCGGCCTGGCCGTGCCCTACGCCGCCCGGCTGTTCACCGGCGCCGACCACCGCTGGATCCTGGCCTACTCGCTGGTCATCGGGCCGACCCTGCTGCTCGTCTCGGACGTGCTCGGGCGGGTCCTGGTCAGCCCGGCCGAGCTGCCGGTCGGGGTGGTCACCGCGTTCCTCGGCGCGCCGCTGTTCATCGCGCTGTGCCGCCGGCGCCGGCTGAGTGTCCTGTGACCGCCCCGAGCCTGCGGGTCCGCCGAGCCGGCGGCCCGGCGCGACCGGTAATCCGGGTCGGCCGCCTCTCGCTGCGGGTGCACGTGCGCACGCTGGTGGCCGGGTCCGCGCTGCTGCTGGTCGCGCTCGCCGTCTCCGTGGTGAACCTGTCCACCGGCGACTTCCCGGTCCCCGTTCCCGACGTGCTGCGCAGCCTGATCGGCCAGGGCGACCCGGGCACCGACTTCATCGTGCACGAGCTGCGGCTGCCGCGGGTGCTGATCACCCTGTTCGTCGGCGCGGCGCTGGCCGCCAGCGGCGCGATCTTCCAGGGCCTGACCCGCAACCCGCTGGGCAGCCCCGACTTCGTCGGCCTGACGGTCGGCGCGGCGACCGGCGCGCTGGTCGTCATCCTGCTGCTGGGCGGCGGCGGGATCCAGATCGCGGCCGGCGCGATCATCGGCTGCCTGGCCACCTCGATCGCCATCTACCTGCTCGCGTTCCGCCGCGGGGTGCAGCCGTTCCGGCTGGTCCTGATGGGCATCGGGGTGTCCGCCCTGCTCGACGCGGTCAACTCGTACCTCATCTACCGCAGCCGCCTGGACGAGGCGCTGGCCGCGCAGGTCTGGCTGATCGGCAGCGTCAACGGCCGGGGCTGGACCGAGGTCGCGCTCGTCGGCGTCACGCTCGCGGTGCTGGTGCCGGTGCTGGTGTACCACGGCCGCCACCTCGACATGCTCGCGCTGGGCGACGAGACGGCGGTGCTGCACGGCGTGCCGGTCGAGCGCAGCCGGGCGGTGCTCGCCCTGGCCGGGGTGGGGCTGGCCGCCGGGGCGACCGCCGCGGCCGGGCCGATCGCGTTCGTGGCGCTGGCCGCGCCCCCGCTGGCCGCCCGGCTGACCCGCTCGCCCCGGGCCGGCATCCTGCCGGCCGCCTTGATGGGCGCCGCCCTGCTCAGCGCCGGCGACTGGGCCGCGCAGCACGCGCTGCCGCACAACGACATCCCGGTCGGGGTGGTCACCTCCGCTCTCGGTGGCGTCTACCTGACCTGGCTGCTGTTCCACCAACGACGCGGCGGCGGATTTGGAGTATCACGATGAGCGACGCCCGGCTGCGGGCCGACGCGCTGACCCTCGCCTACGACCGGCGGGTGGTGGTGCAGGACCTCGACGTGCGGATCACCGACGGGTCGTTCACCGTCATCGTCGGGCCGAACGCCTGCGGCAAGTCCACCCTGCTGCGCTCCCTGGCCCGGGTGCTCAAGCCGCGGTCGGGCACGGTGTACCTGGACGGGCAGGCGATCGCGTCGTACCCGTCCCGGCAGGTGGCCCGGCAGCTGGGCATGCTGCCGCAGTCGCCGATCGTGCCGGGCGGGATCGCGGTGGACGAGCTGGTCGCCCGGGGCCGCTTCGCCCACCAGCGGCTGCTGCGCCAGTGGTCGGCCGAGGACGAGGCCGCGGTCGCCGACGCGATGCGGCTGACCGAGGTCGCCGACCTGGCCGACCGGTTCGTCGACGAGCTCTCCGGCGGCCAGCGGCAGCGGGTGTGGCTGGCCATGGCGCTGGCCCAGCAGACGCCGATCCTGCTGCTCGACGAGCCGACCACGTTCCTGGACCTGGCCCACCAGTTCGAGGTGCTCGACCTCTGCGCCGAGCTGCACGAGCAGGGCCGCACCATCGTGGCGGTACTGCACGACCTCAACCACGCCTGCCGCTACGCGACCGAGCTGATCGTGATGCGCGACGGCGCGATCCTCGCCCAGGGCGCCCCCGCCGAGGTGATGACGGCCGAACTGGTCGAGGAGGTGTTCGGCGTACCGTGCCGGGTGATGACCGACCCGGAGACCGACACCCCGATGGTGGTGCCGGCCGGGCGGCAGCGCCGCCGCGCGACCCGGGGCGGTCTGGCGCCGGACCGGACACCGGCGTGAGCGGCGGCCGGGGTGTCCTCGCCGGCGCGCTCGCCGGGCAGCGGCGCACCATCGCGCTGAGCACGGTGCTGATCACCGTCTTCCAGGCCGGCGAGGCGACCGTACCGTTTCTCATCGGCGTGATCATCGACCGGGCGATCGACGGCGGCGCCGGCGGCCTGGCGCTCTGGCTGGGCGTGCTCGCCGCGGTCTACCTCGCGCTGAGCTACAGCTACCGCTACGGCGAGCGCACCGGGGAGCGCGCCGCCGAGCTGATCGCGCACGACCTGCGGCTGCGGGTGACCCGGCGGGTGCTCGACGAGCGGGGCGGCGCCGAGACCGACCGGCTGCCCGGCGCGCTGGTCTCGATCGCCACCAGCGACGCGGCCCGGGTCGGCGCGGTCGCCGTCGCCGCCGTCTCCGGCGTGGCCGCGTCGGTGGCGCTGGTCTTCGCCGCGGTCCTGCTGCTGTCCGTCTCGCTCCCCCTCGGCCTGCTGGTGCTGCTCGGCACCCCGCCGCTGCTGCTGCTCACCCGCCTGCTCGGCGGCCCGCTGGAGGAGCGCAGCGAGACCGAGCAGGAGCACGGCGCGCAGGCCTCCGGCGTCGCCGCGGACCTGGTCGCCGGGCTGCGCGTGGTCAAGGGCCTGCGGGCCGAGGACGCGGCCGTCGCCCGCTACCGGCGGCGCAGCCGCAGCGCACTGGCCGCGACCGTGCTCGCGGCCCGGGCCGGCGCGGCCTACCACGGCGTGGTCCTCACCCTCAGCGGCCTGTTCCTGGCGGTCATCGCGGTCGTCGGCGGCATCCTCGCGGCCCGCGGGAGCATCAGCGTCGGCCAGCTCGTCTCGTCGGTCGGCCTGGCGCAGTTCCTGGTCGGCCCGATGTCGACGTTCGCCTGGGTGGGCGCCGACCTCGCCCAGGGCCGCGCGTCGGCCCGGCGCGTCGCCGCCGTGCTGGACGCGCCGCCCGCGGTCGTCGGCGGCGAGCGCGACCCGGTCACCCCGATCCGCGGCGCGCTGGCGCTGCGCGGGCTGGACAGCCCCCCGCTCCACGGCGTCGAGCTGGACATCGCCGGTGGCGAGCTGGTCGGCATCGTCGCCGCCGACCCGGCCGGCGCGGCCGAACTGGTCCGGCTGCTGGGCCGGTCGGCCGACCCGGCCGGAGGCGCGATCGAGCTCGACGGGGTGGCCTTCGCCGACCTGGCCCCGGACCGGCTGCGGGCCGCGGTCCTGGCCGCCGAGCACCACACCGACCTGTTCGACGGCACCGTCCGCGACGCCGTCTCGCTGTCCGGGCGGGCCCGGCCGGACAGCGTCGCGGCCGCGGTGGCCGCCGCCGGCGCCGACGAGGTGGCCCAGGGCCTGCCGGACGGGCTGGACACCGTGCTCGGCGACGGGGCCCGCACGCTCTCCGGCGGGCAGCGGCAGCGCATCGCGCTCGCCCGGGCCCTGGCCACCGGGGCGCCGGTGCTGGTGGTGCACGACCCGACCACCGCCGTCGACGCGGTCACCGAGGCCCGCATCGCCGGTCGGCTGCGGGCCATGCGCGACGGGCGGACCACCGTGCTGGTGACGACCAGCCCGGCGCTGCTGGCCGTGACCGACCGGGTGATCGTCATCGAGGACGGCGCCGTGCGGGCCGACGGCAAGCACGCCGATCTCATCGCCACCGACGCGAAATACCGGGAGACGGTGCTGGCATGACGGCCGAGAACTCGCTGCTGCCGATCGCCACCGGGCGGCGCACCCGCGCGCTGCTGCGCACCCTGGCCCGGGCGCACCGGGGCCGCCTGGCCGCCGCGTTCGCGCTGCTGGTCGCCGGCACCGCGGCCGGCCTGGTCACCCCGCCCCTGCTCGGGCGGATCATCGACCTGGCCGGCGGCGGCGGGAGCACCGCCGCGATCGTCCTGACCGGCGCCGGGCTGGTGGCCGCCGCCGTGGCCGAGGCGGCGCTGGCCGGCGTCGGCATCGCCCTGCTCGCCCAGGCCGGCGAGACCATGCTGGCCCGGCTGCGCGAGCGGTTCGTCTCCTCGGCGCTGCACCTGCCGCTGGAGCAGGTCGAGCGGGCCGGGGCGGGCGACCTGACCTCCCGGGTCACCAACGACGTCGCGGTCATCGCGGAGGCGGCCAACAGCGCGCTGCCCGAGTTCACCCGCTCGCTGCTGGCCATCGTGCTCACCCTGGGCGGGCTGGCCGTGCTGGACTGGCGGTTCCTGGTGGCGGCCCTGATCGCGGTGCCGGTCCAGCTGTACACCGTGCGCTGGTACGCCCGCCGCGCCGTCCCCCTCTACGCCACGCAGCGGATCGCGGTCGCCGAGCAGCAGCACCACCTGCTGGCCACCATCGACGGCGCGCCGACCATCCGCGCGCTGCGCCTCGCCGACGAGCACGGCGGGCGGGTCGCGACCAAGTCCCGGCGGGCGGTGGACCTGCTGCTGCGGGGCATCGCGCTGCAGACCCGCTTCTACACCCGCCTGCACGTCGCCGAGTTCGCCGGCCTGGCCGCCGTGCTGGCCACCGGGTTCTACCTGGTCCGCGGCGACGCGGTGAGCATCGGCACGGCGACCGCCGCCGCGCTGTACTTCCACGGCCTGTTCGGCCCGATCAACGTGGCCCTCGCCCTCGTCGACGACGCCCAGGCGGCCGCCTCCGGGCTGAACCGCCTCGTCGGGGTCGCCGACCTCGCCCCGCCCGCCGCCCGCCCGGCCGCCGAGGCGGAGCCGGGCCCGGACGCGGTGGTGGTGCGCGGGCTGGACTTCGCCTACGTGCCGGACCGCCCGGTGCTGCGCGACGTCGAGCTGACCGTGGCCCGGGGCGAGCGGGTCGCGGTGGTCGGCTCCAGCGGGGCGGGCAAGACCACCCTGGCCAAGGTGATCGCCGGGGTGCACCGGCCGACCGCGGGCAGCGTCGCGGTGCCCGGCGGCGAGGTCGCGCTCATCACCCAGGAGGTCCACGTGTTCGCCGGGCCGCTCGCCGACGATGTACGGCTGGCCCGGCCGGAGGCCACCGACGACGAGGTCCGTGCGGCGCTGGCCGCGGTCGACGCCCTCGGCTGGGTGGAGCAGCTGCCGGACGGCATCGACACCGAGGTCGGCGCCGGCGGGCACGCGCTCACCGCGGCGCAGGCCCAGCAGCTGGCGTTCGCCCGGCTGATCCTGGCCGACCCGCCGGTGGCCATCCTCGACGAGGCCACCGCCGAGGCCGGCAGCGCGGGAGCCCGCCTGCTGGAGCGGGTGGCCGCGGCGGCGCTGCGGGGGCGCACCGCGCTGATCGTCGCGCACCGGCTCACCCAGGCGGTGGCCGCGGACCGGATCGTGGTGATGGAGGCCGGGCGGATCGTGGAGATCGGTACCCACCGGGAACTCATCGGCCGCGACGGACCTTATGCCACGCTCTGGCAGGCCTGGTCGGACCAGCGCGCCCAGCGGCACTGAGCGCGCCGGTCCGCGCGGTCAGTTGCCCGCGTCGAGCAGGCTCTGCGGCCGCATGTCGGTCCAGTGCGCGTTGACGTAGTCGAGACAGTCCTGGCGGTCGGACGGCCCGTGCACGATGCGCCATCCCGCCGGTACCTCCGCGAAAATCGGCCACAGGCTGTGCTGGTTCTCGTCGTTCACCAGCACCAGGAACGTGCCCTCGGGGTTGTCGAACGGATTGGTGCTCATACATCGCTCCTCGTGCGGACGTGGGTTACCAGGGCTTGCAGGGCGTCGAACCAGATGCGGGCCAGGTCGTGCACCGCCGCCGGTGCGAAGACGGCGTCCGGCCACGCCCAGGTGGCGACCAGCTGCGGTCCGCCCGGCCGGTCCTCGGTCTGGGCGTTGATCACCATTTGGTACGACTCGGGCATGGCGTCGTCGGCGCCGTTCTCGGCCGCCTCCGCCTCGGGCGCGAACTCCCAGTCGGCGGCCTCCGGGAAGTCGAACCGGCCCATGTAGTTGAACTGGATCGGCGGGTGCGGCAGCGCGGCGAGGGCCGGGGCGGTGTCCGGGTTGAGGTAGCGCAGCAGGCCGTAACCCATACCGTTGTCCGGCAGCGCAGCCAGGTGCGCGCGGACCCGGTCCACCGCCTCGGCCGCGGCCGGTCCGCCGCGGAACGCGTCATCCACGTCGATCCCGGCGGTGTCGAGGCAGACCGGGAAGATGTTGGTGAACCAACCAATTGTGCCGGACAGGTCGGCGCCGGGCACCAGGTGCTCCTCCCGGCCGTGGCCCTCCAGCGCGACGAGCACGGCGGTGCCGGCGCCGCCCTGGGCCGCCCGCCACCGGGTGACGGCCAGGCCCAGCGCGCCGAGCAGCACGTCGTTGACGGTGGCGCCGAGCGCGGCCGGCACCCGGGTCAGCAGCGCCTCGGTCGCGTCGGTGGGCAGGGCCAGCGTGACGTCGCGCAGCGTGCCGGCGACGTCGACGGCCGGGTCGAGCGGGCGGCGGACCGGCAGCGGGTCGCCGCGGCCGACGATCTCGGCCCACATGGGCAGCTCGGCCGCCCGGCCCGGGTCCAGCGCCTGCGCGGCCAGGCCGGTCGCCCAGCGGCGGAACGACGTCCCGGCGGCCGGCGGCAGGCGGTCGCTCCAGGCGGCGGCCAGCTCCGGCAGCAACACCCGCCACGAGACGCCGTCCACGGCCAGGTGGTGCACGAGCAGCAGCAGCCGCCCGGGGCGCTCGGGTCCGGCGTCGAGCCAGGCCGCCCGGATCATCGCGCCGGCACCCGGGTCCAGCCCGGCCTGGGCGGCGCGGGCCTGTTCGGCGACGGCGTCCCACAGTCCGCGCTCGTCGAGTCCGGACACGTCCACCCGCACCGTCCAGTCCGCCGCGCGCGACGATCCGGGCGACGGTACGAGCATGGACCAGCCGCCGGTGCGGTCGAGCCGGGCCCGCAGCAGGTCGTGCCGGTCCACGACGGCCTGCAGCGCGGCCAGCAGCGGCTCCCACCCGAGCCGCGCCGGGACCTGCACCACCGCGGACTGGTTGAACCCGTCGATCGGCCCGTCGACCTCCCGCAGCCAGTGCATGACCGGGGTCAGCGGGAACGCGCCGACCCCGTCGCCGGCCCGGTCGAGGTCGGGCCCGGCGGCGGTCGCGACCTCGGCCAGCCGGGCCACCGTGCGCTGCGCGAAGACCTGCCGCGGGGTGATCCGCAGCCCGGCCGCGCGGGCCCGGCCGACGAGCTGCATGGCGACGATGCTGTCTCCGCCGAGGGCGAAGAAGTCGGCCTCCACGTCGACCGCGCCCAGCCCGAGGGCGGCCGCGACGACCTCGCTCAGCACCCGCTCGCGCTCGGTGCGCGGCGCCCGGCCGGCCTCCGCCATGCCCAAGTCGGGGGCGGGCAGCGCGGCCCGGTCCAGCTTGCCGTTGGCCAGGGTGGGCAGCCGGTCGAGGCGGACCAGGGCGGCCGGGACCATGTAGTCGGGCAGCCGCGCGGCGAGCGCGGCGCGCAGGGCCTCCGGGTCTTCGGGGCCGACGACGTAGCCGGTCAGGCGGCGCACGCCGGGCCGGTCCTCGCGGGCGACCACGACCGCCTCGGCGACGCCGGGCTGCGCGGCCAGCACCGACTCGATCTCGCCGAGCTCGATCCGGAAGCCGCGAATCTTCACCTGTTCGTCGATCCGGCCGAGGTACTCGATCATGCCTTCCTCGGTGCGGCGCACCAGGTCGCCGGTGCGGTACATGCGCTGCCCGGGCGGGCCGTAGGGGTCGGCGACGAACCGCTCGGCGGTCAGGTCAGGCCGGCGCAGGTAGCCGCGGGCCAGGCCGGCCCCGGCGACGTACAGCTCGCCGGCCACCCCCGCCGGGGTGCGGCGCAGCGCGTGGTCGAGCACGTAGGCCCGGGCGCCCGCGACCGCCCGGCCGATGACCGGCGCGTCGGTGTCGCCGATGCGGGCCG
Organism: Dactylosporangium sp. CA-092794; assembly: GCF_050948465.1. Classification (NCBI taxonomy): domain Bacteria; kingdom Bacillati; phylum Actinomycetota; class Actinomycetes; order Micromonosporales; family Micromonosporaceae; genus Dactylosporangium; species Dactylosporangium sp. CA-092794. The sequence goes on from NZ_CP192044.1 coordinate 8,871,874, forward strand.
ACAGCGCGTCCACGGTGGCCTCGGTCGGGCCGTACAGGTTGAACGCCGTGGTACCGGGCAGCCGGCCCAGCCGCCGCCACAGCGCCGGCGGGACCGCCTCGCCGCCGACCCCGACCACCGCCAGGGGGCACCGCCCGTCGCGGATCAGCCCGGCGTCGGCGACCTGCGCGAAGTGCGACGGGGTCAGCTCGATGAAGTCGATGCCCTCGTCCAGCAGCAGCCCGGCGAGCTGCTCCGGGTCGCGCCGCACCTCCTCGGTGACGATGTGCAGGGCATGCCCGTCGAGCAGCCACAGCTGCGGCTGCCAGGAGGCGTCGAACGCGAACGACCAGGCGTGCCCGACCCGCAGGTGGCGCCGCCCGGTGCCGGCCCGGGCCGGCAGGTACAGCTGGTCGCGGTGGGAGCGGAACAGATTCACCAGGTTGCGGTGGGTCACCACCACGCCCTTGGGTCGCCCGGTGGAGCCGGAGGTGTAGATGACGTACGCCGGGTGCTGCGCCCGGGCCGGGCGGACCCGGTCGGCATCGGCCAGGTCGTGCCCGGGCAGCGCGTCGAGCCCGGGACCGTCGACCAGGACCGTTTCGACGCCCTCGGCGGCGACCCCGGTCCCGGCGTCGGTCACCAGCAGCACGGGACGCGCGTCGGCGAGCATGGCTTCGATCCGGGCCGCGGGGTACTCGGGATCCAGCGGCAGGTAGGCGGCCCCGGTCTTGAGCACGGCGAGGATCGCGGCGATCGCGTCGGCGGTGCGCGGCAACGCCAGGGCCACCACGTCCTCCGCCCCGGCCCCGCCCGCGGCGAGCCGCCGGGCCAGCCGGTTGGCGCGCGCGTTGAGCTCGGCGAAGGTCCACCGCACCGGCCCGCACACCACGGCGACCGCCTCGGGCGTCTGCGCCGCCTGCCGCTCGAAGATCTCGGCGACGGTCGGGTCGCCGTCGAACGGGGTCGGCGGCGGCTCGCCGGCCGCCCGGTCCGGCCCGGGCACCAGGTCGAGCCGCCCCACCGGGCGCCCCGGGCCGGCGGCGAACTCGGTCAGCACGGCGGCGAGCGCGGCGAGGATCCGCCCGGCGACCGGCGCGGCGAAAAGGTCCGGCCGGAATTCCAGGCCGATCCGCAGCCGCTCGCCCGGGTCGACGACCAAGGTCAGCGGGTAGTGGGTGGCGTCGCGCCCGCCCGCGTCGGCGGCGGCCAGCAGGGCGGCCGGGCCGTCGCCGGTGCGGTCCGGATAGTTCTCCACGATCAGCAGCGTGTCGAACAGCTCCCCGGCCCCGGCGAGGCGCTGGATGTCGGCCAGCCCGAGGTACTGGTGGTCCAGCAGCGCCGACTGCTCGTCCTGCAGCCGGGCCAGCAGGCCGGCGACCGGCTCGGCCAGGTCCAGCCGGACCCGCACCGGGACGGTGTTGATGAACAGGCCGATCATGGATTCCACGCCGGGCAGCTGGGCCGGGCGGCCGGAGACGGTGGCGCCGAAGACGACGTCGGTGCGGCCGGTGAGCCGGCCCAGCACGACGCCCCAGGCCGCCTGCACCAGCGTGTTCAACGTCAGGCCGCGGGATCGGGCGAGCCCGGTCAGCCCGGCGGTGTCCGCGGCCGGCAGCTCGAGCTCGACGAGATCGGGCACGGCCGGCTCGCGCTGCGGGTCGGCCGGGGCCAGCCGGGTGGCGTCGGCGACGCCGTCGAGGGCGGCGGCCCAGGCCCGCTCGGCCGCGCCGCGGTCCTGCCCGGCCAGCCAGGCCAGGAAGTCCCGGTAGGGCGCCGGGGCCGGCCCGCGCTCGTCGCCCGCGTACAGCTCGGCGAGCTGGTCCGTCAGCGGCCCGCGGGACCAGCCGTCGAGCAGCATATGCTGGTGGGTGAGGATCAGCCGGTACGCCCTGTTGGTGTGGACCAGCATCATGCGCAGCAGCGGCGCGGCCGCCGGGTCGAAGCGGCGCCCCTCCTCGGCGAGGCAGCGCTGCCACGCCTCCTCGAACCGGTCACCGTCCACATCGGACAGATTGGCCTCGGCCCACGGCAGCGCGGCGCCGCGGGCCACGACCGCGACCGGCCGCCCGGACCCGAGCTGGTGGAACGACGTCCGCAGGTTGGCGTGCCGGTGCAGCAGCGCCTGCCCCGCCGCCCGCAGCCGGGCCGGGTCCACGTCGCCGGGCAGGTCGAAGACCATCTGCACGGTGTAGAGGTCGAGGCCGTCGGCGTCGAACGCGGCGTGGAACAGCAGCCCGGCCTGCAGCGGCGACAGCGGCAGCACCTCGGCGACGTCGATGCCCAGCCGGGCGATCTCCGCCGTTTCGTCGTCGGTGAGCGCGATCAGCGCGCCCCCGCCCGGCGCCGCGGCGGCGAACGCGGACCCGGCCGCGGCGGCGAGCGCGGCCGGCGTGCGCAGCTGGAAGACCTGGCGCAGGGTCAGCGACAGCCCCGCGGCGCGGGCCCGGCCGACCAGCCCGATCGAGACGATGCTGTCGCCGCCGAGGCCGAAGAAGTCGTCGTCGGCGCCGACCGACGGCACTCCCAGCACCTCCGCGAACAGGTCGCAGAGCAGCCGTTCGCGCGGGGTGCGGGCGGCGGTGCCGGTGCTCGCGGCGGCGAAGTCGGGGGCGGGCAGCGCGGCCCGGTCCAGCTTGCCGTTCACCGACACCGGCAGCACATCGAGGGCCACGATCACCGACGGGACCATGTACTCCGGCAGCCGCGCCCGCAGCGCGGCCAGGTCCACGGGGCCGCCGACCACGTAGGCGACCAGGTGCGCGACGCCGGGCTTGTCCTCGCGCAGCAGTACCACGGCCGAATCGACGCCGGGCTGTCCGGCGATGGCCGCCTCGATCTCGCCCAGCTCGACCCGCAGGCCGCGGACCTTTACCTGGCCGTCGCCGCGGCCCAGGAACTCCAGGACGCCCGGCTCGCGCCAGCGCACCAGGTCACCGGTCCGGTACATCCGCTCCCCCGGCGGACCGAACGGGTCGGCGACGAACCGGTCGGCGGTCAGGTCCGGCCGCCCCCGGTAGCCGCGGGCCAGCTGTACGCCGGCGAGGTAAAGCTCGCCCGGCACACCGTCCGGGACCGGGCGCAGGCTCGCGTCCAGGACGGCGACCCGGGTGTTCCAGACGGGCGCGCCGATCGGGACGCCGCCCCCGCCCCCGCCGGTGCCCGCGCCCGCGCCCGCGCCCGCGCCCGTGCCCGTGCCGGTGCCGCGAGCGGCCGGCCAGGCGGTCACGTCGACGGAGGCCTCGGTGGGACCGTAAAGGTTGTGCAGCGCGGCTCCCGGCAGCAACCGTTGGCAGCGCTCGGCGAGCGCGGTGGGCAGCGCCTCGCCGCTGCAGAGGATGCGGCGCAGGCCGGTGCAGTCGGCCGCGCCGTGCTCGGCGAGGAAGGCGGCCAACATGGACGGTACGAAGTGGACGGTGGTGACCCGCTGGGTCCGCATGAGCTCGGCGAGGTAGACCGGGTCGCGGTGCCCGTCGGGGCGGGCGACGACCAGGGCGGCGCCGGTGATCAGCGGCCAGAAGAACTCCCACACCGACACGTCGAACCCGGCCGGGGTCTTCTGCAGCACCCGGTCCTCCGGCGTGAGCGCGTACTCGTGCTGCATCCAGCGGAGGCGGTTGACGATGCCGGCGTGCTCGACCGCGACGCCTTTGGGCGCGCCGGTGGAGCCCGAGGTGTAGATGAGGTACGCCGGGTGACGCGGCCCGGGCCCGCTGACCCGGACCTGCGGATCGCCGAGCGGCCCGTCGACCACGATCGGCTCCGGCACGATCGGTTCACGGACGGCCGCTTCTGGGGCGACCGCTTCTGGGGCAACCGGTTCTGGGACGGCCGGTTCTGAGGCAATCGGTTCTGGGACGGCCGGTTCTGGGGCGATCGGTTCGCCCGTCGGCGACAGCGCGGCAACGCGGGCGGCGGATTCGGTCCGCTCCTCCGCCGAGGACAGCCCGGCGATGCGGGCGGCGGTTTCGGCGACGGCGAGGACTGCGACCGGGCGCGCGTCGGCGAGCATCGTCGCCAGGCGCGCGTCGGGGTGGTCGAGGTCGAGCGGTAGGTACGCCGCACCGGACCGTACCGTTGCCAAAATCGAAACCACGAGGTCGACCGAGCGTGGCAGGGCGAGCGCCACCACGGTCTCGGGCCCGGCACCGGCCGCGGTCAGCACCCGGGCCAGCCGTCCGGTCCGCGCGTCGAGCTCGCGGTAGGTCAGCGCGGCCCCGTCCGGCCCGACCACCGCGACCGCGTCCGGGGTGGCGGCGACCTGGGCGGCGACCAGCTCCGGCAGGGTCGCCGCGGGCAGGTCACGAACGGCGCCCGTGCCGGCCGCCAGGATCGCGGCGCTACGGTCCGGATCGAGCAGACCGATTCGCCCGACCGGGCCGTCCAGGCCGGCGGCCAGCCCGTCGACCACGGCGACGAGCGCGGCCGCGAACCGCTCGGCGTCCGCCCGGTGGAAAAGGTCCGTTCGGTACTCGACGGCCAGGCGCAGCGTGGGACCGGGTTCGGCGATGAGAGTTAGCGGGTAGTGGGTGGCGTCGTGGCCGTCGGCACCGGTGACCGGCAGCCCGCCGTCCGCGGGGTCGTCGTCGGGGTAGTTCTCGAACACCAGCAGCGTGTCGAACAGCTCTCCGCGCCCGGCGACCCGCTGGATCTCGGCCAGGCCCAGGTACTGGTGCTCCATCAGCGCCGACTGCTCGTCCTGGATGCGGGCCAGCAGCGCGTGCGCCGGCTCGGCCGGGTCCAACCGAATCCGGACCGGAACGGTGTTGATGAACAGACCGATCATCGACTCGACGCCGGGCAGCTGCGGCGGACGGCCGGAAACGGTCGCGCCGAAGACCACGTCGTCGCGACCGCTGAGCCGGGCCAGCAGCAGCGCCCACGCGGCCTGCACGACGGTGTTGAGGGTGAGGCCACGGGCACGGGCGAGCGCGACCAGCTCGGCCGTGCGGGCCGCGGACAGCTCGGCCTCGACCACCTCAGGCACGAGCGCGACCCGATGAGCACCTGCGGGGGCGACCCGGTCACCGGTGCCGACCGCAGGCAGCTCGGCCTCGGCCACCTCAGGCAGCAGCCCGGCCCGATGACCATCTGCGGGCGCGGCTGTGCCGTCCGCGGGCAGCTCGGGGGCCTGGGCGGTCCGGTGGGCGGCGGACGCGACCCGGGTCGGTTCGTCGAGGCCGGCGAGGGCGGCGGCCCAGGCCTGCTCGGCGGTCCGCCGGTCCTGGCCGGCCAGCCAGGCCAGATAGTCGCGAAACGGTCTGCCGGCGGCGGGGGCCGAGTCGCCGTCGCGGTAGAGGGCGGACAGCTCGGCCAGCAGCGGGCCGCGCGACCAGCCGTCGAGCAGCAGGTGGTGGTGGGTGAGCACGAGCCGGTGCGCGTCCGGGCCGGTGCGCACCAGCGCGACCCGCAGCAGCGGCGCTTCGGCCGGGTCGAAGCGGCGGCCCTGCTCGGCCAGGAGCCGTTGCCAGGCCTCCTCGCGGGCCTCGGCGGGCAGGTCGGAAAGGTCGGCCTCGGTCCACGGGACCGTTGCCCTGGCCGGTACGGCGCTGACCACCGCGCCGGAGGTGAGGTGGTGGAACGAGGCGCGCAGATTGCCGTGCCGGTCGGCGAGGGACTGGACGGCGGCGCGCAGCCGAAACGGTTCGATCGGTCCGCTCAGGTCGTACACCATTCGGACCGTGTAAACGTCGGGGCCGGCGTCGTCGAGGAGGGTGTGGAACAGCAGGCCGGCCTGCAGCGGCGACAGCGGCAGCACCTCCTGGACCTCGGTGCCGAGGCCGGCGAGCTCGCGCCGGTCGGCGTCGGTGAGCGTGACCAGGGACAGCGCGGCCGGCACCGGATCGGGGCCGGTGATGGTGCCGGCGACCGCGACGAGCCGGGCCGGGGTGCGGTGCTGGAAGACCTGGCGCGGGGTGATGACCAGGCCAGCGGCGCGGGCCCGGCCGGCCAGTTGCATGGACACGATGCTGTCCCCGCCGAGGGCGAAGAAGTCGTCGTCGATGCCGACGCCGGTCACGCCGAGCACGTCGGCGTAGAGCTCGCAGACCAGCGTCTCGCGCGGGGTGCGGGGCGCCCGCCCGGCCTTGCCGGCGGCGAAGTCGGGGGCCGGCAGCGCGGCCCGGTCGAGCTTGCCGTTTACCGAGACCGGCAGCGCCTCCAGGGCCACGAACGCGCCCGGAACCATATAGTCAGGTAGCACGGCGGCCACGTCGGTCCGCAACCGCTCCAGGTCGTCACCCGGCACGACGTAGGCGACGATGCGTTTGATGCCGCCGTCGGTGCGCAGCACCACGGCCGCCTGCCGCACCTCCGGGCGGGCGGCGATGACCGCCTCGATCTCGCCCAGCTCCACCCGGAAGCCGCGGATCTTCACCTGGTGGTCGGCGCGGCCGGCGAACTCGAGCGCCCCGTCGGGGGTCCACCGGACCAGGTCGCCGGTGCGGTACATGCGGGCGCCGGGCGGACCGAACGGGTCGGGCAGAAACCGCTGCGCGGTCAGGCCGGGCCGGTTCAGGTAGCCGCGGGCCAGGCCCAAACCGCCCAGGTACAGCTCGCCCAGGGTGCCGGCCGGCACCGGGTTCAGACCGTTGTCCAGCACGTAGGCCAGCTGCCCCGGGTCGGGATAGCCAATCGGTACGGTCCCGGTGGCGGCCGGGGCGCACTCCCACAGGGTGGCGTTGACGCTGGTCTCGGTCGGGCCGTAGGCGTTGAACATGCGCCGGCCGGCGGCGAAGCGCTCGGCCAGCCGGGCCGGCACCTCCTCCGTGCCGACCAGCATGGACACGCCGAGCGGCAGCCGGCAGTCGGCGGGCAGGGCGCCGAGCACCGACGGCGGCAGGGCCAGCTGGGTCACCTCGTGCTTGGTGAGGTACTCGACCAGGGGTGCGCCCGGCACCCGCAGCTCCGCCGGCACCACGACCAGCGCGCCGCCGGACAGCAGCGCCTGGCACAGCTCCCAGTAGGCGAGGTCGAAGCTGGGCGAGGCGAAGAGCAGTACCCGGCTCTCGTGACTGACGCCGAGCCGCCGCTCCTGCGTGGCCAGCAGCTTGGCGACGCCCTCGTGGGTGACCACGACCCCCTTGGGCCGGCCGGTCGACCCGGACGTGTAGATCACGTAGGCGGCGTCGAGGACGCCCGGCTCGCGCGGCGTGACCTGCGGGCCGGCGGGCGGCTCGGCCACATCCAGCACGGGCACGCCGCCGGGCAGTGCCGCGACCAGGTCGGCCCGGGTGACGACGCAGGCGGGCCGGGCGTCGTCCAGCATGTACCGCAGCCGGTCGGCCGGGTAGTCCAGGTCGAGCGCCAGGTAGGCGGCGCCGGAGCGCAGCACGCCGACCAGCGCGGTGACCAGGTCGACGCCGCGGGGCAGGGCCACCGCGACGACCTGGCCGGGGCCGGCGCCGCGGGCGGCCAGCGCGCCGGCCAGCCGGGCCGAGCGGGCGTCCAGTTCGGCGTAGCTGACGTGCTCGTCCTCGCAGATGACGGCGGTGTGGTCCGGATAGGCGGCGGCCATCTCGGCGAACCGGCGCGGGAACGTGGTCGGCGCGATGCCGTCGGTGCTGCCGTTCCACCTGGTGAGGAGGGTGGCCCGCTCCTGCGGGGCGAGGATGTCGATCCGGCCGACCGGGGCGGCCGGGTCGGCGGCGATCGCGGCGAGGATGCGGACCAGCCGGTCGAGCAGGCGGCGGGCGGCGATGGCGTCGAACACGTCGGGGCGGTGGCGGATCTCCAGGTTGATCCGCGGCCCGGGCTCGGCCACCAGGACCAGCGGGTAGTGGGTGGCGTCCTCGTCGTGCGCCTCGGTGATGCGCAGCCCCGGCACCGGCTGCCCGGCCTCCTCCGGGTAGCTCTCGAACACGGTGAGGGTGTCGAACAGCTCCCCGTGCCCGGCCAGGCGCTGGATGTCGGCCAGGCCCAGGTACTGGTGCTCGATCAACCCGGCCTGCTCGTCCTGCAGGCGGGCGAGCAGGTGGCGGGCGGGCTCGGCCGGGTCGACCCGGACCCGGACGGCGACGGTGTTGATGAACAGGCCGATCATCGACTCGACGCCGGGCAGTTGTGGCGGACGGCCGGAAACGGTCGTACCGAAGACCACGTCGTCGCGACCGCTGAGCCGGGCCAGCAGCAGGCCCCACGCGGCCTGGACGACCGTGTTGAGGGTCAGTCCGCCGGACCGGGCGAGGTCGGTGAGCCGCCCGCTGAGGTCAATCGGGAGCGCGGTCTCCACCGATCCGGGCACCACCGGGTCCGGCGCGGTGCCGGCCGGGGCGACCCGCGTCGGCTCCTCCAGCCCGGCCAGCGCCTGCCGCCAGGCGGCGACGGCGGCCTCCCGGTCCCAGCGGGACAGCCAGGCCAGGTATGCCTTGTACGGGGTGACCGGGGGCAGCGAGCCCGGCCGTGCGTACAGGTCGAACAGCTCCCGCACGAGCAGCGGCGCGGACCAGCCGTCGAGCAGGATGTGGTGGTGGGTGATGGTGAGCCGGTGCACGTCGCCGGCGAGCCTGGCCAGCCACATGCGCAGCAGCGGCGGCTTCGCCATGTCGAACCGCTCGCCACGGTCCTCCGCGGCGATTCGGTCCAGCTCGGCGTCGCGCTCCACTTCGGACAGTCCACTGAGGTCATGCTCGGCCCACGGCAACCGGGCGCGAGTCGGGATCGCGGCGACGGCCGTTCCTTTAGCGGTACGGCGGAAGCCGGCCCGCAGGTTCGCGTGCCGGTCCAGCAGCGCCTGTCCGGCCTCGCGCAGCCGGGCCGCGTCCAGCGGCCCGGTAAGGTCGAGCGCCGTCGAGACGGTGTAGACATCGGGCGCGTCGCCGTCGTACACGGCGTGGAAGAGCAGGCCCTCCTGCAGCGGCGAGAGCGGCAGGACGTCCTCGAGCCCGGTCTTCTTGGTCACTGCCCGGTCCTGTTGGGTCACTGCGTCTCCCACTCGGACTCGAGGTCGGCGAACTCGGCCTCGAGGCTGTCGATGTCGTCCTGGCTCAGCTCGACCAGGCTCAGGTCGGACGGGGTGTGGCCGCCGGACCCGGGGTCGGCGGCGTGCGCGGCCAGCGCCCGCAGCGCCGCCCGCCAGCGCTCGGCCAGTTCCCGCACCTGCGCCTCGGTGAACAGCTCGCGCGGCCAGGTGAAGGTGGCGCCGAGCCGGGGCCCGTCGGGGTGATCCTCGGCCGTAGCGTTGATCTCGAGCGGGTAGTCGGCGGGCATGTCGTCGTCGGCGCCGCCGCCCCAGCCCTCGCCGACCGGCTCCCAGGCCCCGCCCCCGGCGTCACCGGCGGCGAACCGGCCGAGGTAGTTGAACCCGATCGCCGACCGGCCGCGCTCGGCTTCGATGTTGCCGAGCACGGTAACGGTCTGCGGGTTGAGGTAGCGCAGCAGACCGTAACCGACCCCGTTGTCCGGCACCGCCCGCAGCCGTTCCTTGACGGTCTTGAGCGCGTCGCCCGGGTGGTCGCCCGGCAGGTCGAGCCGCACCGGATATTCGCTGGTGAACCATCCGACGGTACGGGAAAGGTCGGCGCCCTCGACGAGATCCTCTTCGCGACCGTGGCCCTCCAGCATGATCAGCCGGCCGTCGCCGCCCGACCAGCCGCGCAGCGCGAGCGCGAGCGCGGCGAGCAGGACGTCGTTCACCGTTGCGTGGAATCCCGACGGTACGGTCGTCAGCAGCGGCTGCGTCTCCTCGGGCGGCAGCTCGACGGCGATCTCCTCGCAGGAGCCGACGGTGTCCCGGACCGGATCCAGCGCCCGGGCGCCAACCGTTGCGCGCGGCCCGGCGAGCACCGCAGTCCAGTAGGGCAGCTGCGCCGTCGTCCGCCCGTCCCGCGCGAGGCGGTCCAGGTCCCGCGCCCAGCGCCGGAACGAGGTGCCGACCGGCGGCAGCGCGATCGCCCGCCCGGCGGCACGGTCGGCCCAGGCGGCGGCGAGATCGGGCAAGAGGATTCGCCACGACACCCCGTCCACGGCGAAGTGGTGCACGACGAGCAGCACGTGACCGGGGTCGAGCAGGACGGCCTGCAGCATGACGCCGCGAGCCGGGTCGAGCCTTGCCCGGGCCGCGGCGGCGATCGCCGGCAGGGCGGCCTCGTCGAATGCCGCCACCCGCACCGCGTCGATCGGGCGGCCCGGCTCCGGGATGTCCAGTCCTTCGGCGGTGACGCGGGCGCGCAGCAGGTCATGCCGGTCGGCGAGGGCCTGCAGCACCTCGGTCAGGCCATCGACCGTGAGACCGGCCGGCGCCCGCAGCAGCATCGACTGGCTGTATCCGCCGATCGGCCCGGCCACCCCGTGCAGCCAGCGCATGACCGGGGTCAGCGGCGCGCTCCCCCACGCCTCGCGCGGCTCCTCCGCCGCGACGGCGCCGGCGGCGTCAACCGTTGCGGCCGCGGCCAGCCCGGCCGGTGTCTTGTGCCGGAACACGTCCCGCGGGCTGATCCCCAACCCGGCCGCGCGGGCGCGGCTGACGAGCTGGATCGAGACGATGCTGTCGCCACCGAGCGCGAAGAAGTCGTCGTCGGCGCCGACCTCGGGCAGCCCGAGCACCTCGGCGAACAGCTCGCACAGTCGCTGTTCCCGCGGGTTGCCGGCGGCCCGCCCGGTGCTGAGCGCGGAGAAGTCCGGCGCGGGCAGCGCGTTCGCGTCCAGCTTTCCGGCGGTCGTCCTGGGCAGCGCCTCGACGGGCACGAACGCCGACGGGATCATGTAGTCCGGCAGCTTCGCCCGCAGCGCGTCCACGTCGATGTCGCCGCCGCCGACCACGTACGCGACGAGCCGGTTGTCCCGGACCACCACCGCGGCGCTCTCGGCGCTCTCGCCCAGCGCCGCCTCGATCTCCCCGAGCTCGATCCGGAACCCGCGAACCTTGACCTGACCGTCCGCCCGCCCGGCGAACTCCAGCACACCGCTGCCGTTCCACCGGGCCAGGTCCCCGGTCCGATACATCCGCGCCCCGACCGGACCATACGGATCCGCAACGAACCGCTCCGCGGTCAACCCCGCCCGATTCAGATAGCCGTGCGCCAACCCGGGACCACCCACATACAGCTCACCGAGCACACCCACCGGAACCGGCTGCAACCCCGCATCGAGCACATAGGTTCGCACATTGGTCAATCGGTACGCCGAACGCTCCGGACCATGCCAACCATATGCGTCAACCGAAGCCTCCGTCGGACCGTACAGGTCGTGACACACCAACCCCGGCGCCGCACACACCCGCCGCCACAACGGCGCATCGATCGCCTCACCACCGACCAACAGCACCCGCAAACCGACCTCGAGCACACCGGCCGCAACCAGCTCACGCAAATAGGTCGGCGTCACGTCCAGCACGTCCACCGCGTGGTCACGCAGGTAGCCCACCAAGGCCGCGCCGTCGCGATACACGTCGTCGTCCAGCACATGCAGGGCATGCCCGTCCAGCAGCCACAGCAACGGCTCCCACGAACCGTCGAACGTGAACGACGCCGCATGCGCCACCCGCCGATTCGGCCCGGCCGGCCCCATCAACCGATCCCGGTGACTGGCGAAGAGGTTCACGATCCCGCGGTGCGGCACCACCACACCCTTCGGCCGGCCCGTCGAACCGGACGTGTAAATCACATACGCCGGATCATCAGACCGGACCGAAGCACCGGCAAACGGCATGGCCTCCGGCAACTCCGGACCGACCACAAGCCGCTGCCCGGCCCACGGCACATCCGGAGCATCCGCGGTGGACACGAGCATCGCCGGGGCAGCGTCGTCCAGCATCCCGGCGATCCGCTCGGCCGGTTGGTAGGCATCCAACGGCAGGTACGCGGCGCCGGCCTTCAACACACCGATGATTCCCGGGACCGTCAACGGTCGCGGCAGCGCCAGCGCCACCAAATCGCCCCGGCCGACGCCACGCTCCGCCAGCGCACCGGCCAACCGCGACGACCAAAGGTCCAACTCCGCGAACGTCCACGACCGCCCACCCGACACCAGCGCCGTGTTCTCCGGCGTCGACCGCACCTGCGCCGCGAACAGGTCCACAATCGAACCGCCAACGGTCGGACCGGGTTCATGCGACAGCAACCGAATCCGCTCATCCGGCGCCAGCACGTCGATGCCGCCGATGGTGACCGACGGATCCGCGGCTACCGCCGTCAGGATCCGCTGCAAACGGTCCACGAGCGTCTCGGCGGTGGAACGGTCGTAAAGGTCGGTGGCGAACTCGAGCGTGCCCTCGATGCCCGACCCGTCGGCGGCGTCGGCGAAGTCGAAGGAAAGGTCGAACATCGCACCACGGTGACCGACCGATTCCGGCCGCCCGATCACATCGCCGAGCCGCCACTCGTCGTCGCCACCCGGCAGGTAGGAGACCATGGTCTGGAACAGCGGATGCCGGCCCAGCGACCGCACCGGGTTCAGCGCCTCGACCAATTGCTCGAACGGCACGTCCTGCCGGTCGAACGCCGCCAGATCCGTCTCCCGCACCCGCCCCAGCAACTCCCGGAACGACGGATCCCCCGACGTATCCGTCCGCAACACCAGCGTGTTCACGAAGAACCCGACCAGGTCCTCCACGGCGGGGTCCGGCCGACCGGCCACCGGCGAACCAAGCGGGACATCGGTGCCCGCACCGAGCCGGGTCAGCAGGACCGCCACCGCCGCCTGCACCACCATGAACATCGACGTCCCGGTCCCCCGGGCCAGGGCACGCAGGGGTTCGGTCACCTCGGCGGGCACGTCGAAGCCGACCACCTCGCCTTCGTAGCTGGCCTCGGCCGGCCGGGGCCGGTCGGTCGGCAGGTCCAACTCCTCCGGCAACCCGGCCAACGCCGAACGCCACGCCTCGATCTGGTCCGCCAGCCCCGCCGGCCCGGACGACTGTTCGCGCTGCCACAGCGCGAAGTCCGCGTACTGCACCGGCAGCGGCGGAAACGCCGGCGCCTGCCCGGCGCAGCGGGCGACGTATGCCGTGGCGAGGTCGGCCCGCAGCGGCCCGTCGGACCACTCGTCGCCGGCGATGTGGTGCAGCAGCAGGAGCAGCACGTGTTCGTCCGGCGCGACGGTGAAGACGTCAACCCGGAGTGGCGCTTCGCGGTCGAGCTCGAAGCCGTGTTCGGCGGCACCGGTGAGCCGCTCGGCAAGATCGACCTCGGCGACATCCTGAAACGCGACGGGAACCGTTTCCGGTCCGAGGATCAGCTGGTACGGCTCACCGCCGGCATCGGGAAACACCGTGCGCAGGGTTTCGTGCCGGGCGACCACATCCCCGACGGCCGCGACCAACGCCTCCCGGTTCAACCGGCCCCGCAACCGCCACGCCAGCGGAATGTTGTACGTCGGGCTCGGACCCTCCAACCGATACAAAAACCACAACCGCCGCTGCGCAAACGACAACGGCAACCACCCCGGACGCACCCCCGCCACCAACGCAGGCCGACCCGAACCCACCAACCGCGGCAACAACCCCGCCACCGTCGGCGCATCAAACACCGCCCGCACCGGCACATCCACCCCAAGCACCGCCCGCACCCGACCCGCCAACCGCATCACCAACAACGAATGACCACCCAAACCGAAAAAATCATCATCAATCCCCACCACGGGCACACCCAGCACCTCCGCAAACAACTCACACAACCGCTGCTCCCGACTACTCCGAGCAACCCGGCCCCCCACCACACCCAACTCCGGCACAGGCAACGCGCCCACATCCAACTTCCCGGCCACCGTCCGCGGCAACGAGTCCACGGAGACGAACACGGACGGCACCATGTAGTCGGGCAGCTTCGCCCGCAACGCCTCCGCATCGACCGGACCGCCAACCACGTACGCGACCAGCCGATCGTCGCGGACCACCACCGCCGCCGGCCGCCCCAGCGCCGCCTCGATCTCCCCCAACTCGATCCGGAACCCGCGCACCTTGACCTGACCGTCCGCCCGACCCGCGAACTCCAGCACACCGCTGCCGTTCCACCGCGCCAGGTCCCCGGTCCGATACATCCGCGCCCCGACCGGACCATACGGATCCGCAACGAACCGCTCCGCGGTCAACCCCGCCCGATTCAGATAGCCGTGCGCCAACCCGGGACCACCCACATACAGCTCACCGAGCACACCCGCCGGAACCGGCTGCAACCCCGCATCGAGCACATAGGTCCGCACATTGGCCAATCGGTACGCCGAACGCTCCGGACCATGCCAACCATATGCGTCAACCGAAGCCTCCGTCGGACCGTACAGGTCGTGACACACCAACCCCGGCGCCGCACACACCCGCCGCCACAACGGCGCATCGATCGCCTCACCACCGACCAACAGCACCCGCAGCCCGGATTCCAGCAGACCGATCGGGAGCAACTCGCGCAAATAGGTCGGGGTCACGTCGAGGACGTCGACGCCATTGCGCCGCACGTAGGCCACCAGGGCGGCGGCGTCGCGGTATTCCTCGTCGTCCAGCACATGCAGCGTGTGCCCGTCCAGCAGCCACAACAGCGGCTCCCACGAACCGTCGAACGTGAACGACGCCGCGTGCGCCACCCGCAGCCCGCGACCCACGGGCCGCATCAACCGATCCCGGTGACTCGCGAAAAGGTTCACAATCCCGCGGTGCGGCACCACCACACCCTTCGGCCGGCCCGTCGAACCAGACGTGTAAATCACATACGCAGGATCACCAGACCGAACCGAAACACCGCCAAACGGCATGGCCTCCGGCAACTCCGGACCAACCACCAACCGCGGCCCACTCCACGACACATCGGCATCCACAGTGCACACCAGGACCGCCGGAGCGGCGTCATCCAGCATCGCCGCCACGCGGCCGGTCGGCTGATAGACATCCAACGGCAGATACGCCGCCCCAGCCTTCAACACACCAAGGATCCCCGGCACCGCCAACGGCCGCGACAAGGCCAGCGCAACCAAATCCCCCCGACCGACACCACGCTCCGCCAACGCACCAGCCAACCGCGACGACCAAACATCCAACTCCGCGAACGTCCACGACCCACCACCCGATACCAACGCCACCGAATCCGGCACCGCCCGCACCTGCGCCGCGAACAGGTCCACAATCGAACCGCCAACGGTCGGACCCGAATCGTGGAACAGCAACCGAATCCGCTCATCCGGCGCCAGCACGTCGATGCCGCCGATGGGGACCGACGGATCCGCGGCTACCGCCGTCAGGATCCGCTGCAACCGGTCCACGAGCGTCTCGGCGGTGGAACGGTCGTAAAGGTCGGTGGCGAACTCGAGCTCGCCGCGGATGCCGCCCCGAGTCTCGAAGAAGTCGAAGGAAAGGTCGAACATCGCGACCTGCTGGCGCACCCGCTCGGCCTCGACCCGCAGCGGGCCGAGATGCCAGGTGCTGTCGGCCTCGGCCAGGTAGGAGACCATGGTCTGGAACAGCGGGTGCCGGCCCAGCGACCGCACCGGGTTCAGCGCCTCGACCAGATGCTCGAACGGCACGTCCTGCCGGTCGAACGCCGCCAGATCCGTCTCCCGCACCCGCCCCAGCAGTTCCCGGAACGACGGTTCCCCCGACGTATCCGTCCGCAACACCAGCGTGTTCACGAAGAACCCGACCAGGTCCTCCACGGCGGGGTCCGGCCGACCGGCCACCGGCGAACCAAGCGGGACATCGGTGCCCGCACCGAGCCGGGTCAGCAGGACCGCCACCGCCGCCTGCACCACCATGAACATCGACGTCCCGGTCCCCCGGGCCAGGGCACGCAGCGGCTCGGTCACCTCGGCGGGCACGTCGAAGCCGACCACCTCGCCTTCGTAGCTGGCCTCGGCCGGCCGGGGCCGGTCGGTCGGCAGGTCCAGCTCCTCCGGCAACCCGGCCAACGCCGAACGCCACGCCTCGATCTGGTCCGCCAGCCCCGCCGGCCCGGCCCACTGTTCGCGCTGCCACAGCGCGAAGTCCGCGTACTGCACCGGCAACGACGGAAACGCCGGCGCCTGCCCGGCGCAGCGGGCGATGTAGGCGGTCACGATGTCGCGGCGGAGCGGTACGTCGGACCACTCGTCGCCGGCGATGTGGTGCAGCAGCAGGAGCAGCACGTGCTCGTCGGGCGCCACCCGGAACAGGAAGGCGCGCAGCGGCGGCTCCTCGTCGAGGCGGAAACCGTAGGCGCCGATCTCGGCGAGCCGGTCGTCGAGGCCCGGCCCAGCGAGGTCCTCCACCGCGACCGGGACCGGCGCGGGGGGCAGCACGCGCTGGTACGGCTCGTCGTCGATCTCGCCGAACACGGTGCGCAGGGTTTCGTGCCGGGCGACCACATCCCCGACGGCCGCGACCAACGCCTCCCGGTTCAACCGGCCCCGCAACCGCCACGCCAGCGGAATGTTGTACGTCGGGCTCGGACCCTCCAACCGATACAAAAACCACAACCGCCGCTGCGCAAACGACAACGGCAACCACCCCGGACGCACCCCCGCCACCAACGCAGGCCGACCCGAACCCACCAACCGCGGCAACAGCCCCGCCACCGTCGGCGCATCAAACACCGCCCGCACCGGCACATCCACCCCAAGCACCGCCCGCACCCGACCCGCCAACCGCATCACCAACAACGAATGACCACCCAAACCGAAAAAATCATCATCAATCCCCACCACGGGCACACCCAGCACCTCCGCAAACAACTCACACAACCGCTGCTCCCGACTACTCCGAGCAACCCGGCCCCCCACCACACCCAACTCCGGCACAGGCAACGCGCCCACATCCAACTTCCCGGCCACCGTCCGCGGCAACGACTCCACGGAGACGAACACGGACGGGATCATGTAGTCGGGCAGCTTCGCCCGCAACGCGTCAACGTCGACCGGACCGCCCACGACGTAGGCCACCAGCCGGTTGTCCCGGACCACCACGGCCGCGGCCCCGCCCAGCGCCGCCTCGATCTCCCCCAGCTCGATCCGGAAACCCCGAACCTTGACCTGACCGTCCGCCCGACCCGCGAACTCCAGCACTCCGTTGGCGCCCCACCGAACCAAATCACCGGTCCGGTACATCCGCGCCCCGGCCGGACCGAACGGATCCGCAACGAACCGTTCCGCGGTCAACCCGCCGCGTTGCAGGTACCCATGCGCGAGGCCGGGACCGGCGACATACAACTCGCCGACGACACCGGGCGGCACCGGTCGCAGGGAGGAGTCCAGCGCATAGGTCCGCACATTGGTCAATCGGTACGCCGAACGCTCCGGACCATGCCAACCATATGCGTCAACCGAAGCCTCCGTCGGACCGTACAGGTCGTGACACACCAACCCCGGCGCCGCACACACCCGCCGCCACAACGGCGCATCGATCGCCTCACCACCGACCAACAGCACCCGCAAACCGACCTCGAGCACACCGGCCGCAACCAGCTCACGCAAATAGGTCGGCGTCACGTCCAGCACGTCCACCGCGTGGTCACGCACGTAGCCCACCAAGGCCGCGCCGTCGCGATACACGTCGTCGTCCAGCACGTGCAGGGCATGCCCGTCCAGCAGCCACAGCAGCGGCTCCCACGAACCGTCGAACGTGAACGACGCCGCATGCGCCACCCGCAGCCCGCGACCCACGGGCCGCATCAACCGATCCCGGTGACTCGCGAAAAGGTTCACAATCCCCCGGTGCGGCACCACCACACCCTTCGGCCGCCCCGTCGAACCAGACGTGTAAATCACATACGCAGGATCACCAGACCGAACCGAAACACCGCCAAACGGCATGGCCTCCGGCAACTCCGGACCAACCACCAACCGCGGCCCACTCCACGACACATCGGCATCCACAGTGCACACCAGGACCGCCGGAGCGGCGTCATCCAGCATCGCCGCCACGCGGCCCGTCGGCTGATAGACATCCAACGGCAGATACGCCGCCCCAGCCTTCAACACACCAAGGATCCCCGGCACCGCCAACGGCCGCGACAAGGCCAGCGCAACCAAATCCCCCCGACCGACACCACGCTCCGCCAACGCACCAGCCAACCGCGACGACCAAACATCCAACTCCGCGAACGTCCACGACCGACCACCCGACACCAACGCCACCGACTCCGGCACCGCCCGCACCTGCGCCGCGAACAGGTCCACAATCGAACCGCCAACGGTCGGACCGGGTTCATGCGACAGCAACCGAATCCGCTCATCCGGCGCCAGCACGTCGAGGGTGGCGAGCGGGGCGTCCGGGCGGTCGCAGATCCGGGTCAGGACCAGGGTCAGGCGGTCGAGCAGGGTCGACACGGCGGCCGGGGAGAACAGGTCGCCGCGATACTCCAGGTCCAGGTGGAGCAGCCGGCCCGGGCGCGCGGTCAGGGTCAGCGGGTAGTGGGCGCAGTCGCGTACCTCGGCGCCGGTCACCCGCAGGCCGTCGGCCGGCTCGGGGAGCGTCTCGCCGAGCGGGTAGTTCTCGAACACCGTGAGCGTGTCGAACAGCTCGCCATGGCCCGAGAGCCGCTGGATCTCGGGCAGGCCGAGGAACTGGTGCTCCATCAGCCGCGCCTGGGCGTCCTGCAGCCGGCGCAGGGCCGAGGCCGGCGACGTGGCGGGGTCCAGCGCGATGCGGACCGGGATGGTGTTGATGAACAGGCCGATCATCGTGTCGGCGCCGGGGAGGTCCGGTGGGCGGCCGGCCACTGTGGCGCCGACGACGACGTCGGTCCGGCCGGTCAGGGCGCCGACCAGGATGGCCCAGGCGCCCTGGACGAGCGTGTTCAAGGTGAGGCCGCGGGACCGGCCGAGCGCGGCGAGCCGCGCGGTCAGCTCGGCCGGCAGATCCTGGACGATACGGTCCGGCACGACCGCGCGATCCGGCACGACAGCACGGGACGGCACGACCGCGCCGGCGGACACATCGCCACCGGAAGGCAAGACCGCACGGGATGGCACGACCGCGCCGCCGGGCACGTCGCCACCGGAAGGCAAGACCGCGCGGGCCAATGGACGGTCGGCGAGCGAGGCCAGCAAGGTGGGCCCGTCGAGGCCCGACAAGGCAGCGCGCCACGCCGCCTCGGCGGACGGGCGGTCCTGGGCGGCGCACCAGGCGAGATAGGTGCGGAAGTCGGCCGGTTCCGGCAGCGGGCCGCCGCGATACAGGGCGACCAGCTCGTCCAGCAGCAGCGGCACGGACCAGCCGTCGAGGAGCAGGTGGTGGTGGGTGATGACCAGGCGGTGCCGGTCCGGGGCGAGGCGGACCAGGGTCATCCGCAACAGAGGCGCGGTAGCGGGGTCGAATCGGGTGGCCAGGTCGGCGTCGAGGAAGGCGGGCAGTTCCTCCGCGGGCAGGGCCAGCTCGGCCCAGGGCAGCGGCACGTGCCGGGGTACGACGGCGACGGCCTGGCCGTTCTTGCGGCGCCGGAACGCGACCCGCAGGTTGGGGCGGCGGTCGAGCAGCGCCTGGCCGGCCGAGTGCAGCCGTGGCCCGTCCAGCGGACCGTCCAAGGCGATGGTGAGCTGTCCGGTGTAGACGTCCGGGCCGTCCGCGGCGAGCTCGGTGTGGAACAGCAGGCCTTCCTGCATGGGAGTGAGCGGCAGGATGTCGGCCAGCCCCGAGGGCGCGGTCACGGCAGCTCCCATTCGGCCTCGAACTCGTCGATCTCTTCCTGGCTGAGGGTCAGCGTCAGGTCGGAGGGGGTGAGCCCGCCCGCGGCGGGAGTGCGGGCGTGGGCGACGAGCGCCTCCAGCGCGGTGAACCAGCCGGCGGCGAGGTCGGCCACGGTCGCGTCGTCGAGGAGGTCGCGGGGGTACGCCCAGGTGACGCCCAGCTCGGGCCCGGCGGCGGTGTCCTGGACGTAGGCGTTGATCTCCAGCGTGTACGGGGCGACGGGCATGCCGAGGTCGAAGCCGCCGGCGAGGATGCCGCGGCCGGGCACCGGCGACCAGTCCTCGGTGCCGGAGACGGTGAACCGGCCGAGGTAGTTGAAGCTGATCTGCGGCGCCGGCAGGGCGGACAGTTCGGGCTCGGTGCCGGGGTTGAGGTAGCGCAGCAGGCCGTACCCGATGCCGTGATCGGGAATGGCGCGCAGTTGTTCCTTGATCCGCTTCAGGGCGGTGCCCGCGGCCGGGCCGCCGGACAAGGCGTCGGCGAGGTCGGCGTCGCCTGGGTCGAGGCGTACCGGAAAGACACTGGTGAACCAGCCGAGCGTCGGGGTGAGGTCGGCTCCGGGGACGACCTGTTCCTCGCGGCCGTGGCCTTCCAGGGCGATGAGCACCGAGCGTTCGGCGGGCCGGGCGGTGCGCTCGCGCCAGTCGGCGACCGCGAGGGCGAGCGCGGTGAGCAGCACGTCGTTGATGCCGGCATGGAACGCGGCCGGGACGGCCGTGATCAGCGGTTCGGTGGTGGTGGCGGGGAGCCGGAGGGTGTGCCGGGCGACGGTGGCGAGGTCTTCGACGGGCCGCAGCGGGCGGTGCGCGAGGGCCGGGTCGGGGCCGGTCAGGATCTGGCGCCAGAGCGGCAGTTCGGCGACGCGCTCCGGGCGGCGGGCCGCGGCGGTCAGCTCCGTGGCCCAGCGGCGGAAGGACGTGCCGGTGCGCTCCAGGGCCGGGGTGCGGCCGGCCGCGCGCTGCTCCCAGGCGGTGGCGAGGTCGGCGGGCAGGATCCGCCAGGAGACGCCGTCGACGACGCTGTGGTGGATGACGAGCAGCAGCCGGCCGGGCGCGGACGGGCCGCCGTCGAACCAGACGGCCTGGGCCATGACGCCCCGCTCGGGGTCGAGCCGGTCGGCGGCGGCCTGCTCCTCGGCCTCGATCGACGCGCCTGGGGCGGCCCGGATCAGCCATGACCGAGGATCATGATTTGCCGCCTGACCGGGTATAAGTCCGAAAAGTCCGGACACGAAGTGTCTGGACTTTTCGTCCCTCGGTTCGACCCGTAGGAGCGAGCTGGTCCGGATCAGCCGGGCGCGGAGCAGGTCGTGCCGGTCGGCCAAGGCGTTCAGGACGGCGGCGATGTCCTCCTCGGCCGCGCCGGTCGGGGTGGTGAGCACGATGGACTGGCTGAAGGCGGCGAGCGAACCGCCGGTCTCGTCCAGCCAGCGCAGGATCGGGGTGAACGGGATGTCGCCGATGCCGTCGTCGGGGCGGTCCCGAGGGGCGGTGTCGAGTTCGGTGACGACCTCGGCCAGCGCGGAAACCGTGCGGTGCTCGAAGACCTGCCGCGAGGTGCAGACCAGGCCGGCCGCGCGGGCGCGGAGCACGAACTGGATGGAGACGATGCTGTCGCCGCCGAGGGCGAAGAAGTCGTCGTCGATGCCGACGCCGGGCACGCCCAGCACGTCGGCGTAGAGCTCGCAGAGGGCCTTCTCGCGCGGGGTGCGCGGGGCGGTGCCGGTGGCCAGGGCGGTGTAGTCGGGGGCGGGCAGGGCCGCGCGGTCGAGCTTGCCGCTGGTCAGTACCGGCAGCCGGTCGAGCACGACGAAGCCGGTCGGCACCATGTAGGCGGGCAGCCAGGACTCGGCGTGCATGCGCAGCGCCTTGACCAGGGCGACCGGGTCGGCGACCGCGGCCGGGGCGTTCGCGTGCGGGAACGCCGCGGCCGGCCGATAGACGGCGACCGGCTCGGCGCCGAGCTGGAACAGCACGTCGAGGTCGCCGCCGGCCGAGGTGCCGTCCCAGGTCACGGCGGCCCGGTAGCCGTGGCGCTCCGCCAGGTCGTGGAAGTCCTCGACGGTGGGGCCGGGGGCGCCGGTGAGGCGGACGTTCGGGACGCCGGTGATGCGCAGCCGTTCGGGCCGCTCGGAGAACAAGTCGAGAGTGCCGGTCCAGGCGTGCTCGGTCTCGGCCGGCGGCGCGGAGGGCGGGGCGGTGGTGAGGACCACGTCGTAGCGGTACCGGCTGAGCTCGTTGTCGTAGCGGGCCCGCTTGACCCGGATGTCGACGCCGCGCACCGCCGGGACGGCCGCCGGTAGGGCGGCGAAGTAGCCGGGGTCGAGCAGCAGTTCCCGCTCGGCGCGGACGGCGGCGGCGACGGCCGCGTCGAGGTCGGCGGGCGCGACGCCGCGGGCGGTCTGGATGGCGGCGTGCAGCGCCCGGTGCAAGCGCAGGTTGCGCACGTCGCCGACGAAGACCGTGCCGCCCGGGGCGAGCCGGTCGGCGGCCGCGCGGAGCACCTCGGTCAGGTATTCGGCGCTCGGGAAGTACTGCGCCACCGAGTTGATGACGACGGCGTCGAACCAGCCGGTCGGCACGCCGTCGAGGTCGTGGGCGGGCTGGGCGCGCAGCGTGACCCGGTCGGCGAGGCCGGGGACGGAGCCGACCGCGGCGCGCAGCGTGTCGATGGCCTCCTCGGACAGGTCCAGGCCCCAGTAGCTCTCCGCGTGCGGGGCGAGCCGGGACAGCAGCAGGCCGCTGCCGACGCCGAGCTCGAGGATGCGGCGCGGGCGCAGGGCGCGGATCCGCTCGACGGTGGCGTCGCGCCACTGGCGCATCTCGGACAGGGGGATCGGTGCGCCGTCGAAGCTGCTGTTCCAGCCGGTGAAGTTCTCGTCGAAGCGCTCCACCCGGCCGGCCTGGTAGAGCAGCTCGTGCAGTTCCTTCCACTCGGCGACGCGGGCCTCGGCGCGCTGCGGGGACGGGGCGTCGGCGGTCGGTACCACATAGGCGGCGAGGCGGTCCTCCCGGGCCACGACGGCGACCTGGCCGACGCCCGGGTGCCGGGCCAGCACCGACTCGATCTCGCCGAGTTCGATCCGGTAGCCGCGCACCTTGACCTGGTCGTCGACCCGGCCGAGGAAGTCCAGCCGGCCGTCGGGGCGCCGGCTGGCGAGGTCGCCGGTGCGGTACATGCGCGTCCCGGCGGGGGCGAACGGGTCGGCGACGAACCGTTCGGCGGTCAGGTCGGGGCGGTTGACGTAGCAGCGGGCCAGGCCGGGGCCGGACAGGTACAGCTCGCCGGGCACGCCCGGACCCACCGGCCGCAGCCGGTCGTCGAGGACGTAGGCGGCGGTGCCCGGGTCGGGCCGTCCAATGGGGACGGACGGGCCGTCGCTGCGCTCCGGGTCGCACTCGCCGAGGGTGGAGTTGACGGTGGCCTCGGTCGGGCCGTAGGCGTTGAACATGCGCCGCCCCGGCGCCCAGCGGGCGACCAGCTCCGGCGAGACCCGCTCGGTGCCGGCCAGCAGGATGCCGGGCGGGAGCTCGCAGCCGGCGGGCAGGGCGGCCAGCAGGGCGGGCGGCAGGATCATGAAGTTGACCCGGTGCCGCAGCGCGTAGTCGGTGAGCGCCGGCCCGGCGACGCGCCGGTCGGCCGGGACGATGACCAGCCGGCCGCCGGAGAGCAGCGCCAGGCACAGGTCCCAGAAGGCGACGTCGAAGCTGGGCGAGGCGAAGTGCAGCACGCGCACGTCGGGCGTGATGCCGAACCGTTCGAACTGGGTGGACAGCAGCTTGGCGACGCCGGCGTGGGTGAGCAGCACACCCTTGGGGCGGCCGGTCGAGCCGGAGGTGTAGATGACGTAGGCGGCGTGCTCGACGCGCAGCCCCGGCCGGGCGGGGTCGGTGGGCGGCGCGGCGGCCAGCTCGGCGGCGAAGGCGGGGGCGTCGAGCTCCAGCCGGGCCACGCCGCCGGTGCGGGGCAGCCGGTCGGCGACCTCGGACGTGGTGACCAGGCAGGCCGGGCGGGCGTCGGCGACCAGGTAGGCGAGGCGCTCGGCCGGGTCGGCGGGGTCGAGCGGGAGGTAGGCGCCGCCGGCCTTGAGCACCGCCAGCTCCGCGACGATCATGTCGATCGACCGGGGTACGGCGAGGCCGACCACCCGGTCCGGGCCGGCGCCCCGGGCGAGCAGGGCGTGCGCGAGCCGGTTGGCGCGGGCGTCGAGCTCGGCGTAGCTGACCTCGGTGTCCTCGTGGACCACGGCCACCGCGTCCGGGTCGCGGCGGGCGACGGCCGCGAAGACGTCGGGGAACGTGGCCGGGGCGACGGTCAGCGGGCCACCGCTGATGTGCATGGACGTACTCCTGGGCGGGGTCACGCGTAGAGGCCGGCCCGGACGGGTCCGGACAGGGCGGGCGCGGCGTCGCGGCCGGCGAGCGCGGAGGCGAGGATCTCCGCGCAGCGCAGCGCGGTGTTGGACAGCAGCGACGAGCTCAGGCCGTGCGTGTGCTCGGTGCCGCCCTGCAGGTAGATGCCGGCCCGCACGCCGTCGTCCGTGCGCAGGCGGTAGTCGCGGTCGATGCGGGCCAAGCCGTGCTCGTCGCGCTCGCAGCGGGCGGCGAGGTCGCCGAGCAGCTCGAACGGGTCGGCGGGGCGGTAGCCGGTGGCACAGACGAGTACATCGGCCGGCAGAACGGTGCGCTCGCCGGTGAGCATCGCCTCCAGCGTCACGGCGACCCGCTCGCCGTCGTCGTCGGCGGCGGCCAGCCGGGTGACGTTGAGCAGGCGGAGGCGGGGGTTGCCGAGGACCTTCTCGCGGTACACCCGGCGGTAGAGCGTCTCGATGAGCTCGGTGTCCACGACGGAGTAGTTGGTGTTGCCGTGGTAGTTCAGCAGCATCGACTTGACCCGCGGGGAGGCGGCGAAGAACTCGCCGACCGCGTCGGGGTCGAAGATGCGGTTGGCGAACGGGGTGTCGTCGGCCGGGCTGTAGCCGTAGCGGCTGAGCACGCCGTAGATCTCGGATCGGGGGTACCGCTCGTGCAGGAAGGCGGTGACCTCGGCGGCGCTCTGCCCGGCGCCGACCACGACGAACCGGGACGGCTCGGCGCCGTCCAGCCGCTCGACGTTGGTGAGCAGGTCGCGGCTGTGCCACACACGCCGCGACGCGGTCACGCCGGGCGGCAGGGCCGGGCGGAGGCCGCCGGCGAGCACGACGTTGCGGGCGCGGAAGGTGCTGACGGC
Source organism: Dactylosporangium sp. CA-092794 (assembly GCF_050948465.1). Classification (NCBI taxonomy): domain Bacteria; kingdom Bacillati; phylum Actinomycetota; class Actinomycetes; order Micromonosporales; family Micromonosporaceae; genus Dactylosporangium; species Dactylosporangium sp. CA-092794. The sequence continues at coordinate 8,896,661 of NZ_CP192044.1, forward strand.
GCCGCTGCCGTCGCGGGCCTCGACGTCGAACGCCTCGACGACGCCGTCGGCGACGACCGGGATCACCCGGGTCACCTCGTGGTCGTAGCGGACCATGGCGTCGACGCGGGTGGCGGCCCACTCGAGGTAGTTGTGGAACTCGATGCGCAGCGGGAACAGGCTCTTGTGGTTGACGAAGTCGATGAGGCGGCCGCACTCCTGCAGGTAGCACAGGAAGCTGAAGGAGCTCTGCGGGTTGCGCAGCGTGACCAGGTCCTTGAGGAACGACACCTGCATCGTCGCGTCCTCGATGAGCATGCCGCGGTGCCAGCCGAAGCCGGGCTGGCGCTCCAGAAACACGGCGTCGACGCCGGCGCCGGCGGTGTCGTCGTGCTCGACCACGGCGATCGCCAGGGCCAGATTCGACGGGCCGAACCCGACCCCGACCAGGTCGTACACCGGCACCGCAAGATCGTGGCGGGTCTGTGCCATCGCTGTCCCATCCTCACGCCGAGCCCGGCTCGGCGACCCCAGCTCCGGCGTCCCAGGCGCACGAAGTTAAGGTAGCCTAACCTTAGTTCGCCGCCGTTGTCACGACCCGCTCGATCGACTTAGTGAGGCTAGACTAACCTAACTTCGCGATCGATGGGCGTGACCGCCGTACTCCCCGCCTGGAGGAAGCCATGCGCATCGTCATGTTCGGGTACCAGACCTGGGGGCACCGCACCCTGCAAGCACTGCTGGCCTCCGTGCACGAGGTCACGCTGGTCGTGACCCATCCGGCGAGCGACCACCCGTACGAGCGGATCTGGGGCGACTCGGTCGCGGACCTCGCCGCCGCGCACGGCGTGGACGTGCTGATCCGCGACCGGCCCGACGACGAGGAGCTGCTCGACGCGCTCAAGCGGGCCGAGCCGGACGTCATCGTCGCCACCAACTGGCGGACCTGGATCCCGCCGCGCATCTTCGAGCTGCCGCGGCTGGGCACGCTGAACGTGCACGACTCGCTGCTGCCGGCCTACGGCGGCTTCTCCCCGCTGATCTGGGCGCTGATCAACGGCGAGCCCGAGGTCGGGGTCACCGCGCACATGATGGACGGCGAGCTCGACGCCGGCGACATCGTGCTGCAGCGGGCCGTCGCTGTCGGCCCCCGCGACACCACGACCGACCTGTTCCACAAGACGCTCGAGCTGTTCGGCCCGATCACCGTCGACGCGCTGGCCCTCATCGCCTCCGGCCGCACCGACTGGACGCCGCAGGACCGGTCCCGGGCCAGCTTCTTCCACAAGCGCTCGGACGAGGACAGCCGCATCGACTGGACCTGGTCCGCCGAGGAGCTCGACCGGCTGGTGCGGGCGCAGTCCGATCCGTACCCGAACGCCTTCACCTACCACAAGGGACAGCGCCTGCGCATCGTGGCCGCATCCGTGTCCGAGGGCCGCTACGGCGGTACCCCCGGGCGCATCTTCATCCGCGAGGGCGACGCCGTCGTCATCGTCGCCGGCGCCGAGGCGCGCCGCGGCACCGGTCACGGCCTGGCCATCGAGCGGGTGCGCACCGACGACGGCACCGAGCTCGCGGCGCTCGACTACTTCCGCACCATGGGCGGCTACCTGACCGGCCGCCCTCAGTAGGGCTTGCGGTCCAGCAGGCGGTCGACCTCGGCGGCGGGCAGGGGCCGGGCGAGATAGTCGCCGCGGGCCTGGTCGCAGCCGAGGTCGAAGAGCGTCTCGTACTGCGCGAGGTTGCGCACGCCGACCGCGGTCACGGTGAAGTCCAGGTCGTGCAGCATGTCCAGGACCCAGGCGACCCGGGTGGTGGCGGAGCGGTACCGCCCGGCCAGCGGCGTCACGCCCTCGATGAACCCGGGGTCGAGGTTGACCGCGGTGACCGGCGTGTCGATGAGCGTGGCCTGCCCGGCGCCCAGGGTGTTGGCGGCCAGCGCGACGCCGAGGCCGTCCAGCCCGTCGAGGACCATCCGGACGTCGCCGTCCGGCCGGCACAGGGCGCCGTCGTCGACCGCGAGCTGCAGGCGGCCCGGCGGCAGGCCCGAGGCGTCGAGGACGGCCGCGACCGCGCCGACGAACCCGGGCTCGGCCAGCTGCCCGGCGCCGATCTCGACGCTGACGAACGGCGGCCCCGGGTCGTCGCACCAGCGGGCCGCCTGCGCGCAGGCGGCGGCCAGCACCTTCCGCTCGATCGCCGGGCGTACTCCCGCCGCGCCGGCCAGCTCCATCAGCTCCGGCGCCCCGACCGGCACGCCGTCGGCGCCGCACCAGCTCGGCCGGGCGTGCAAACCGGCGACGGACGAGTCGCGCAGCCGCAGGATCGGCTGGTACACCAGGTCGACGCCGGACGGCTCGGCCACGCGCAGCTCGTCGGCCAGCCGCCGGCGGCGCAGGTAGTCCGCGGCCCGGCCGGGGTCGAACAGCGCCCACGCGGACGGCCCCTCGCTGGCATAGGCCCAGCGCAGCGCCGTGCGCGCGGCACGCAGCAGCGCCACCGTGGTGGCGCCCTCGGTCTCCTGCTCGACGGCGCCGACGCGGACGCGCACGGCGGTGCGGAAGCGGGGGGCGAGCCCGGACGGCATCAGCGTGCGCAGCACGGCGTCGGCCGCCTTGACCGCGTCGTCCGGCCCGGTGGTGTCCTCCTCGACCAGGACGAAATGCTCGTCGTCGAGGTGGGCCACGAAGAACTCGCGCTCGCTGGCCAGGGCCCGCAGCCGGGCGGCCATGTCGTGCAGCTGCCGCACCGACTCGGCCCCGGTGCCGGGGTGATCGATGGCGACCTGGCACACCGCGACGCGCGCCGAGCGGCCCTCGGCCAGCACCCGGTCGAGGTAGTCGATCAGCAGGTTGCGGTTCGGCAGCCCGGTGGCGGCGTCGTGGTTCAGCGCGAAGTTGGCCGCGTCCCGCACCTGCTGCTGGTACTCGCGCCAGGCCGCCCGCTCGTCGCGGGCGTTGTGCTCCGCCGCGGTGCGCACATGGTCCACGAGCGCGGTGACGAAGCCCAGCGCGATCTCGTCCAGCAGGACGGTGAGCCGCTCGACCGGCCCGGGCCCGCCGAGCCCGAGGCCGTCCAGCAGCCCCTGGCGCAGGAAGCGCACGGTCGCGGCCATGATCTGCGGATCGGTCATGGCGTTGCGCACCAGCTCCTGGCCCACCCGCTGCCCGGCGCCGGGCTCGCCGGCCGGGCCGGTCAGCGCGGCCGCCAGATGCTCGATGAGCTCGTGCAGCACACGGCGGCGCCGGTCGCGGCCGCCGGGAACGAAGCTGGTGCGTGGCAGATCGGCTTCCCAGGCGCTCGCGAGCGCCGCGATCCCCTCTGATGGAACCGCTGACATGTGGCCCCTGTCCCTGCCGGCCGTTGCGGAGCGGAGCAACCTCAGTATGGGGTCTGTCCGGTCGGCGGAGGGTAATCCGTTCGGATGACGCCGTCCGGCTGCTTGCGGGCCACCACGCCGACCGCGGCCACCGGCGCCGCGCCGCATTCATCCGGCTCCGGGCGCCAGCCGTTGATCGGCACGATCCCCGGCGCCACCGGCTCCCAGCCGTCCAGCCAGCCCGTGATCTGGGCGACCGGGCGCGGCCGGAACGCCGTCGGCGTGCGCCGGTACATCTGGCTCACCGCGGCCTGACCGGCGAGCGTGCCGAGCGCCGGCACCCCGTGCGAGATCGCCAGGAAGCTGCCGCCGACGAGAGCGTCGGAGATCTCGCGGATGATCCGGGGCGGCTCGGCGTCGTCCTCGATGAAGTGCAGCACGGCCACCATGAGCACCGCGGTCGGCTCGGCCAGGTCGAGCAGCCCGACGACGTCGCGGTGGCCGAGGATGCTCGCCGGGTCGCGCAGGTCGGCCCGCACCGCCACCGACCGCGGGTCGTCGCGCAGGATCCGCTGGGCGTGGGCGACCGCGACCGGGTCCAGGTCCACGTACGCGACCCGGCAGTCGGGGGCGACGTCCTGCGCCACCTCGTGGACGTTGCCGAGCGTCGGAATCCCCGAGCCGATGTCGAGGAACTGCCGGATGCCCGCGTCGACCAGCCACCGCACGGCCCGGCCGAGAAAGGCCCGGTTGACGTGCGCCAGCTCGATGACCTCGGGCCAGATCCGGGCCGCCTCGGTGACGAACTGGCGGTCGACCTCGAAGTTGTGGAAGCCGCCGAGCGCGAAGTCGTAGGCGCGGGCGGCGTTCGGCGCGGTGACGTCGACCCCCTCGGGCACCCACTCGGTCAACGCCGCCAGCCCTTCCGCATGTTCATCCTTACTCAGATCAACCGCCGTATGGACGATAAGGACGGCACTCTACGGTACCCGTACACGCGGTAGAGTCCGGCGCAAATGAAATGGAGTGCCGTGAGCACACCCGGTGAGGAGCGATCGCGTCAGTCGGCCACGGCCGCACTGCTGCGCGATCCGGTGCTGCGCGCACTGCTCATCCTCACCGTGGCCTGCACCGCGTGGTATCTCCTGCCCGGCTTCACCGGGTCCAAGATCGCCCTGTTCTGGCCGATCCAGGTGCTGCTCGACGTGGTGTTCGCGGTCCTCACGGCCCGGATGAGCGCCGCCGTGACGGGCTCCACCCGGCGGTTCTGGCGGCTCATGGCCGCGGCCGCGGTGCTGTTCACGGCGGGCGACACGATCCAGGGCGCCCAGACGTTCGCCAATCCGGTCGCCGGCATGGTCCAGGGCAGCTCGACGCAGTCGGCGCTGATCACGCTCGGGTCGCTGGTCACCCTCATCGCCATGGTCATCCACCCCACCCGCACGACCGGGCGGGAGCGGCTGCGGTTCGTCCTGGACGCCGCCACGGTCGTCGCGGCGACCGCCGTCTTCGTGTGGTATTTGTCACCCAGCGTCGATCTGCGCGCCGGCGGCCTGGGGCTGCTGCTGCCGCTGGCCTCCGCCGGGGCGAGCCTGGCCGGGTCGTTCGGCCTGGTCAAGCTGATGCTCGGGCGAAACATGCCATTCACCCCGATCGCCGGGTGGAGCGCCGGCCTGGCCGGGGTGCTGATCGGCCTGAGCACCGGGCTGACGCCGGGGCTGATGCAGATGTCCATGCCCACGGTGGCGATGCTGGTCCGCCTCGTGCCCTGCGCACTGCTGGCCGCGGTACCCCGGATCAACGAGGTCAACCTGCACGCCGATCCCGACGTCCTAGCCCGCCGCCGGATGCGGCCGTTCAGTCTGCTGCCGTACATCGGGGTGGCGGCGGCCTTCGGGCTGCTGGTCGTGTCGCTCAGCGGCGGCACGCTGACCGTGCGGGTCTGGGGCGTGGTCATCGGGGTGGTCGTGGTCACCGGCATCGTGGTGACCCGGCAGCTCATCGCGTTCACCGACAACGCCCGGCTGCTCGGCGAGGTCGCCCGCACCATGCGGGCGCTGCGCGAGCAGGAGGAGCGATTCCGGGCGCTGGTCCAGCACTCCTCCGACGTCACCGTCATCGCCGACGCGCAGCAGATCGTCTCCTACGCCAGCCCCGCCCTGGAGCGCGCGCTCGGCGTGCCGGCCGAGGCGGTGATCGGCCGGCGGGTGGAGGACCTGACCGTGCCCGGCTGCCGCGAAGAGCTGCGCGAGCAGCTCGCCGACCTGCTCGCCCGGCCCGGCACCAGCACGACGCTGCGGCTGCAGGTGCCGCACGGGGACGGCTCGAACCGCTGGCTGTCCGCGGTCGCCACCAACCTGCTGCACGTGCCGAGCATCCGCGGCGTGGTGTACAACGCCCACGACATCACCGAGGTCGTCGCCTACCAGGAGCAGCTCCAGCACGAGGCGACCCACGACCCGCTGACCGGCCTGGCGAACCGGGCGCTGTTCGCCGACAAGATCGCCGAGGCCGGCGGCACGGCATCGATCCTGATCATCGACCTGGACGGATTCAAGGCCGTCAACGACACCTACGGCCACCACGCCGGCGACGCGCTGCTGCGGACCGTCGCGGTCCGGCTGCGCCGCTGCGTGCGGGCCGCCGACACGGTGGCCCGGCTGGGCGGCGACGAGTTCGCCGTGCTGCTGCCCGGCACGACGCTGTCCCACGCCGAGGACCTGACCCTGCGGGTGCACGAGGCCTTCGCCGAGCCGGTGCCGATCGACGGGGCACGGGTGGCGATCCGGGCCAGCATCGGGATCGCCTGCGGGGCGCTGTCGCGCGCCGACGACCTGCTGCGGGTCGCCGACGCCGCCATGTACTCCGCCAAGCACGGCCGCGCCCGCGAGGCCGCCGCGCCCCGGTAAAGATGACTCCGGTCCGCGCAACTGCCGACCGTTGCTCCCGTCAGACACCGGGCCGGGGCACGCCTAAAGGGCGGCCCCGGCCCTGCCAGGTCCGCGGCGCCAAGAGCGAAACGAAAAGTCGGGCGCTCCGCGCCACGACTTTTCGGACTTATACCCCGACAGCCGACATATCCCGATAAGTCACCACAACTCGGCAGCGCACCGGCATGAACTCTCCGCGATCATGCAGTCGTCGCCGTAGACACCAGCGGTTTTTCATGATCGTGGAGACTTGCCGTACACCTGAGTACATCAAGTCTCCGCGATCATGAAAAAGTCGGTGAACGGCGACGAGTTGCGCATGATCGCGGAGACTTCCTGCGAGCCGCAGGGAGATGCTGCTTTATCGTGATATGTCCGATAAGTCGTGGCGCGGAGCGCCCGACTTATCGGACTTGCGCCGCCGTCGACCGGGGCGGGGCCTGGCGCCGCGGACGTGACCGGGTCACAGGTCGTGGCGGTACCAGGCGTTGGCCTCGACGTAGGTGGCGATGTCGCGGTCCGGGTCGCACAGCACCGGCCCCAGCCCGCCGGCCACCACGACCGGGCCCGGCGCGTCGAACGGCAGGCCGGTCCATTCCCGCCACCGCGGCAGCGCGGCGGTGATCGTCATCGAGTGCGGCGCCACCGCCACGAACCGGCCCCCGGCCCGCTCATGGACCCGCAGCCACGGATCGGCGGCGGTGCCGTCCGGGCGGCGCCGGGCCACGTACTGCTCCAGCGGTACCAGCGGATGCAGGTGCTTGTGGGTCGGGCGGACCGGCGCGTGCAGCGCCGCGTGCCCGAGCCGGGCGGCGTTGCGCCGGGCCAGGCCCAGCAGATGGCCGGACACGCCCCGGCCGCGCAGGTCCGGGCGCACCGTGGCGAAGAGCGCCGACACGTCCGCCCCGGTGCGCCCCGCCAGCGCGTCCGCGGCGGCGGCGAGCAGCACCGCGTCGTAGCCGCCCGGCGGCAGGGCCTCGCCCGCGGTGAACGGCAGCGTGCACAGCATCGCCGCGGGCCGCCCGCCGTCGCGCTCCACCGCCAGCAGCGTGTACTGCGGGTGCCGGGCGACCAGGTCCGGGAACAGCGCGGCGGAGACCGGGTCCTGGTAGAGAAACGGCGCGACGGTCGGATCGTCGAAGGCCGCGGTCAGCGGCAGGCGGTCGGGCCGCTCGGCGAGCGTGGTCACCTCGAGCCAGGAAAAGTCCATTTCCGCACCCTGCCAGATGGGGAAGAACCTTTATCCTGCCGTCCGCCCGGCCGATACAAGTGCTGGCGGATCGGACCTTGCCCGCCTTCGATCGGCACGACACAGTAGCCCTTGGCGCGCAGGAGGGAGCGGCCGTGACAAGGCGTGTCGCCTGGGCGTATGCGATCTGTGCACTGTTGCTTGCCGCCTGTTACGTGCTGGTACCGGCGGCGGGCCTGCTGTGCTTCGCCGGCATCGTGCTCAGCACCGTCGCGGCGATCGGCTACGGCATCGCCCGGCACCGGCCCCGCCGGCGCCTGCCCTGGGCGCTGTGGGCCGCCGGCTCGTTCGCCCTCGCGGTGGGTACCGCGACCGGGGTCGTGCAGACGGAGGTGCTGCACTCCGACGCCTTCCCGTCGATCACCGACGCGGTGAGCCTGGGCGCCACGTTCCCGCTGCTGCTGCTGGGCCTGCTGCGGCTGAGCCGGTCCGGGGCGCGCACCCGCGACTGGGCGACCGCCATCGACTCGCTGATCTTCACCGCCGGCGCCGGGCTGCTGGCCTGGGTGTTCCTCATCGACCCGTATCTGAGCGACCCCGGCCTCGACGCGGCCCAGAAGGCGGTGTCGGTCGCCTACCCGCTCTGCGACGTGCTGCTGCTGGCCATCATGGCCCGGCTGGCGCTCGAGGCCCGCCGCTGCTGGAGCGTGGCGCTGCTGCTCACCTCGGGCGCCGTGCTGCTCATCTCCGACGTCGTGTTCAGCCTGCGCCGCCTCGAAGGTGACTGGAACCTGGGCAGCTTCATCGACCTCGGCTGGATCGTCTTCTACGTGGCCGGCGGCCTCGCCGCGCTGCACCCGTCGATGGTGCAGCTCACCGAGCCGCGGGTGGTCGGCACGACGCTGCTCAAGCCGCGGCGGGCGGCGCTGGGCATCGCCTCGCTGGTGGCGCCCGGCATCCTGTTCGCCGAGGCGCTGTCCGGGCCGGTGAACAACGGCCTGGTCATCTCGGTCGGCTCGGCCACGCTGGTCGCGCTGTCGCTGAGCCGGGTGTGGCTGGCCGCCCGCAGCGTCGGGCACACCCTGGCCCGCGAGCGCGAGCTGCGCCGGGCCTGCGAGGCGCTGCTGTCGGCGACCGAGGTGTCCGCGGTCGACCGGGTCGTGCGGGGCGCGATCGGCTCGCTGCTGCGCGCCGGCACCGCCCACCGCACCGTGCTGCAGGTCCACGAGCGGGGCGTGCCGGAGTCGGGCGACTCGGCGGCGATGGGCATGCACTACGTCTCCCAGCTGCCCGCCGGGCTGGCCCGCGACCTGGCCGGCTTCGAGCTCGCGCTGCGCTGCGCGCTGTCCATCGGCGGCGTGCGCATCGGCGAGCTGTGGGTGGCCGGCGACGAGCGGGCGTTGGTGGAGCTGCAGGAGTCGGCGCGGGTGCTGGCCGGTCAGGCGGCCAGCATGATCGACCACATCAAGCTCAACGGGGAGATCACCCGGCGCAACAGCGAGGCGTACTTCCGCACCCTGGTCCTCAACGCCACCGACGTGATCCTCATCGTCGGCGACGACGACCGGATCGGCTACGCGAGCCCCTCGGCCCGGCAGCTCTTCGGCGGCAACGTGGTCGGCGGGTCGATCCAGGAGCTGCTGCTGCCGGTGACGGGCGAGCCCGCGGTCGACGGCGGCGAGCTGCACCTGGCGCGCCGCGGCGACGGCACCAGCGCCGAGGTCGAGGTCACCGTCCGCGACCTCACCGGCGAGCCGACGGTGGCCGGCCGGGTGCTCACCCTGCACGACGTCACCGACCGCCGCCGGCTGGAGCGGGAGCTGCTCGACCGGGCGTACCGCGACCAGCTGACCGGCCTGGGCAACCGGCTGCGCTTCCAGGACGGCGTGCACGCGGCCACCGCCGAGGCCGCCCGGGAGGGCGGTGCGCCGGCCGCGGTGCTGCTCATCGACATCGACGGCTTCCGCACCGTCAACGACACCATGGGCCAGGACGTGGGCGACGAGCTGCTGCGCGCCTTCGCCGGGCGGCTGGCCGCGGCGTGCCCGGGCGCGGCGACCGTGGCCCGGCTCGGCGGCGACGAGTTCGGCGTCCTGGTCACCGGCGACGAGGTGGACCGCGTCGAGGAGCTCGCCCAGCGGATCCTCGACGAGTCCGGCGCGCCGTTCGTGGTCGCCGGCAGCGCCGTCACCGCGCAGCCGAGCATCGGCGTGGCCACGACCGACGACGCGGCCGACGCCGCGCATCTGCTGGCCACCGCGGACGTGGCGCTGAACAGCGCGAAGGCCACCGGCAACCGCTGGCGGCGCTACGAGCCGGCGATGGACGCGCGCACCATGCGCCGCATGCGGCTGCGCACCGACCTCGACCAGGCGCTCGCCGACGACGCGTTCGTGCTGCACTACCAGCCGATCGTGGACCTGCGCTCGGGGCTGCCGCGCGGGTTCGAGGCGCTGGTGCGCTGGCAGCACCCGGCGCTGGGGCTGGTGCCGCCGCTGGAGTTCATCGAGATCGCCGAGGAGTGCGGCCTTATCGTGCCGCTCGGCGACTGGGTGATGCGGCACGCGATCGCCGCCGCGGTGCGGTTCCGCGAGCGGTACCCGTCCGCCGAGCTCGGGATGAGCGTCAACGTGTCGGTACGGCAGTTCCGCTCCCCCGGCTTCGTCCAGCGGGTGCTCACCGAGCTGGCCCGGGCCGGGCTGGAGTCCGGCGCGCTCACCATCGAGATCACCGAGAGCCTGCTGCTCGGCGACGACGAGCGGATCAACGCCGACCTCGCCGCGCTGCGGGCGGCCGGGATCCGGGTGTCCATCGACGACTTCGGCACCGGGTACTCCTCCCTGAGCTACCTGCACCGGGTGCCGGTCGACGGGCTGAAGCTGGACAAGTCCTTCGTGGACACCATCGCCACCTCCCGCCGCCAGCACGACCTGGTGCACGGCATCGTTCAGCTGGCCCGCACCCTCGACCTCGACGTGGTCGCCGAGGGCATCGAGACCGCGACGCACCGCCAGCTGCTCATCGAGCTCGGCTGCGGCTACGGCCAGGGCTACCTGTTCACCCGGCCGCTGCCCTACGCCGACCTGCCGCCGTGGCTCGACGCGGCCTACGTGGCCGCCGCGCAGGTGCAGCCGGCCGCGTAGCCCGCCCGCCGGCTCAGAGCTCGAGCACCCAGTGCCCGCAGCGGATCGGCTCGCCCTCGTAGTCGAGGTCGACCACCCCGGCGCCGGCGAACCCGATCCGGCGGGCCACCGCCGCGGCGGCCACGTTGTCCACGCCGATGAACGCGTGGATCCGCGGCACCAGCCCGGACGCGCGCACCTCCGTCACGATCAGCCGGACCGCCCCGACGGCCAGCCCGTGCCGCCGCTGCCGGCCGGGCAGCAGCATGACCCCGAGCTCGGCGATCTCCTCGTCCTGCCAGGCGCTGCGGAATACGGCCACCACCCCGGCCGGGGTGTCGTCCGGGTCGGCGAGCACGGTGCGGAACCACTCGCCGCCGCCGTCGCGCAGGCGCCGCTCGTGCACGCCCGGCACCCGCCCGAGCGGGGCCGGGCCGCCGAGGTGGCGCATGACGTCCGGGTCGGTCTCGAGGGCCTCGGTCAGCCAGCGGTCCTGCTCGGTGTACGGCCGTAACCTCATACATCTCAAGATTAATTACCCGTGGTCGTTGGGTGCAGGGCCGGCCCCGATCGGCATGCGGTAGATCCAGGTCGGGTAGTCCACGCCCTGCGTGCGGCTGGCCAGCCCGGGCGCCCGGTTGAGCTGGGCGGCGGGCAGCCAGAGCTCGCCGATGGCGTCGATCCACATCGCGTCGACCCACACCAGCCGGGGATCGGCGGCGACGGTGCGCACGGTGCGGTCCGGGGCGATGGCGAGGATCCGCCGCCGGTCGACGTCGCTGAGGTAGATGGTGCCGGTCGCGTCGATGGCGGTACCGCCGGTGGCGGGCGTGGCCAGCCAGTCCTCCACCGCGCCGGCCAGCGCCTCGGCGGGCACGGCCGGGTCGTCCAGCAGCCGGGTCTCGACCCGGGCCAGGCCGCCGGAGGCCGGCTGGTAGTAGAGGTACCGCCCGTCGGGGGACACCTCGAGCTGGTCGGCGTGCAGGCGGATCTCGTCGCCGTCGCGCCCGCGCAGGACCTGGCCGTCGGCGCGCAGCGGGCCGCCGACGGTGCTGGGGTGGTGGTCGAGCTGCCCGTCCGGGCCGATCCGCAGGGCATTGACGTGGACGAAGGCGCCGTCGGGCTCGTGGTCGTCGAGGACCGCGTTCCACGCCTCGTCCGGGTAGGGGATCCGCCGGCCCGCGGCGGTCACCTCGGCGACCTGCAGCCCCGGCCCGTCCGCCGAGGGGTAGCCGACGAACACCCGGCCCTCGCCGGTGGCGACGGCGTTGCAGACGCGATCGTTGGACAGCGCCGGGACGATCCGCCGGTCCTCGGTGGCCGCGGTCTCGGTCATCGCCGGACGCTGCCCGCCGCGGGCGGACCGAAACCACCGATATTCGGCCGCGGCGCGGGTAGTCAGGCCCGCATGTCCCACCACCTCGACACGCCGCTGGCGGCCCAGAACGGCCAGCTGTACCTCGACGACCTCTACGTCTTCCCCGGCGAGCGCGGCACCGTGCTCGTGATGGACGTCAACTCGAACATCACCGGCGCCTACGCCGAGCCAGGCTTCCACCCGGAGGCGCGCTACGAGTTCAAGGTGCACCCCGGCGACGCCGACTTCGAGACGCTCACCTACCGGTGCTCCTTCGGCCCGCCCGGCCCGGACGGGCGGCAGCCGCTGCGGCTGCACGTCCTGAGCGGCGCCGAGGCCCGCGAGGACCTGGCCGAGGGCGAGCTGCTGCTGGAGGGCCGCACCGGCGAGACGGTCACCGGGCCGGACGTGCGGATCTGGGCCGGGCGCGTCGCCGACGCCTTCTACATCGACCTGTCCCTGCTCGCCATGGTCAACTCGGCGGTACACGACGGCGCGGCGCTCGACCTGTCGGCGTGGCGGCCCGAGCGCGCGGAGAACAGCTTCGACGGCACCACCGTCGACTCGATCGTGCTGGAGGTCTCCCACGAGCAGGCGCAGTTGCACCCCGGTACCCGTATCGGCGTCTGGTGCGCCACGAAGCTCGCCACCGACGCGGGCGGCTGGCGGCAGATCAACCGGGCCGGCCACCCGATGATGTGGCCGATCTTCTGGCCCGACGACACGCAGTTCACCAACCCGGCCAACACCCGGCACCCGTCGCAGGACTACGGCGCCGACGGCGCCTACCTCGGTGAGCGGGTCGCCGCGGCGGTCGCGGCCGCCGGAACCTCGGACGATCCGCAGGGCTACGGCCGGATCGTGGCCCGGGAGCTGCTGCCCGACGTCCTGCCCTACGTGGTGGGCACGCCGGCCGCCTACGGCTTCGCCGCCCGCAACGGCCGCACGCGCGCCGACAACGCGCCCGAGGCGATGCTGTCGCTGGTGACGAACACGGCGGTACCGTCCGGGCTCAAGCCATCCACGGCGGACCGGCTGCGCGCGGCGGACTTCCCCTACGTCGTCCCAGCCTGAGCGCCGTTTAGCCAGGCCCGGCCTGCCCACCTAAGCCGCAGTCCGGGACGAAAAGTCCAGACACTTCGTGTCCGGACTTTTCGGATTTATACCCTGTCAGGCGATAAATCCGATTCCGGCCGTATTCTGCGGCCGGACAGCGACCACGCGAACAGCATGTCTCCGTGATCATGCCAACGCCACGGCGCACACCATGGGTTCCTCATGATCACGGAGTGAACGTGTACCCATGCAGGCATTATGTCTCCGCGATCATGAAAAACTCGTGGTGCCGGGACGGCCACATGCATGATCACGGAGACTTATCGCCTCCTCGGCGACCGCCTGCCGCCCGCGGAGGCGCCGCAGCCGGCGCCCTGGCCCCGTTCACCCGCCCCAGCCGGAGTGCGGCAGCCCACCGGTTGCAGGCGGCGCGGTGGGCCGGTGCCCCGACGACCCGGATGAGTCCCGGCCGACACCGGCCGGGGCCGCGCCGGAACGACGAGGCACACACCCCTGACGAGGGCCTTTAGCGCAGGGCGCGCTCCAGCTCGGCCTTGGTCATGCTCGAACGGCCCTTGATGTTGCGCCGCTTGGCCTCGTTGTACAGCTGCTCCTTGGACTGGCCGCTCGAGCGACCCCGGCCGCCGGTGGAGCGGGCCTCGCCCGAACGGGAACGCTGCTTGTTCACGGTCCGCGCGGCGATCTCCTCCGAACGCTGCGGCGACCGGCCGCGCTCGCGCTCGCTGTCCTTCACGTGTTCGTACTGCCGCTCACGCTTGTTGCTCCAGGACTGCCGTGGCACTTTTCACTCCTCCTTCGCTGACTTGCGCGATTCACATGGTCGTGTGTTACCCACGTTGCGACGGGTCACCCCGACCGCGGGCAATTCGCATGGACTGGCTCCGCCCGGGTAGGGGCCCGGTCATGGCCGAACCGCGGATCGTCATCGTCGGGGCCGGCTTCGCCGGCTACCAGGCCGCCCGGACGCTGCTGCGGCGCGCCCGCGGCGGCGCCGAGGTCGTGGTGATCAACCCGACCGACTACTTCCTGTACCTGCCGCTGCTGCCCGAGGTCGCCGGCGGCGCGCTCGACCCGCGGGCGGTCAGCGTACCGCTGCAGGACACGCTGCCCGGCGTCCGGCTGATCGTCGGGGAGGTCGACGCCGTCGACCCCGAGGCGCGGACCGTCTCCTACACCGGTCCGGAGGGCGAGCGCGGCCACCTCGGCTACCACCGGCTCGTCCTCGCCGCCGGCAGCGTCACGAAGCTGCTGCCGATCCCCGGCGTCGCCGACCACGCGCACGGCTTCCGCGGTATCCCCGAGGCGTTGTTCCTGCGTGACCACCTGGTGCGCCAGGTCGAGCTCGCCGACGCCGCCGAGGACCCGGCCGAGCGGACCGCCCGGATGACGTTCGTGGTCGTCGGGGCCGGCTACACCGGCACCGAGGTCACCGCCCAGGGACAGCTGCTCACCGCCGCCATCGCCGAGCGCCACCCCCGGCTGCACGACACGCCGCCGCGCTGGCTGCTGCTGGACATCGCCGACCAGGTGCTGCCCGGCATGGACAAGCGCATGGCGGCCGGCGCCGAGCGGGTGCTGCGCCGGCGCGGCGTCGCCGTCGACCTCGGCACCTCGGTGCGCGAGGCGACCGCCGACGGCGTGCGGCTCACCGACGACCGGTTCATCCCGTCGCGCACGCTCGTGTGGTGCGTCGGCGTGCGCCCCGACCCGGTCGTCGAGCGCGCCGGGCTGCCGACCGACCAGGGCCGGGTCCGCGTCGACGCGCACCTCAACGTCGCCGGTCACCCCGACATCTACGCCTGCGGCGACGCCGCCGCCGTGCCCGACCTGCACCGCCCCGGCCGGTACACCCAGCTGACCGCCCAGCACGCGGTGCGGCAGGGCCGGCTGGTCGGCCACAACATCGCCGCCTCCTACGGGGCCGGCACCCGCAAGCGGTACAAGCACCGCGACCTCGGCTTCGTCGTCGACCTCGGCGGCTGGCAGGCCACCGCCAACCCGCTGCACGTGCCGATGTCCGGCCTGCTCGCGCGGGCGGTGACCCGGGCCTACCACCTCTCCGCGCTGCCCGCCAACCGGCTGCGCACCGCCGCGGACTGGCTGCTCACCGCCGCCGGCTCGCGCCCGGGCGTGCAGCTCGGCCTGGTCCCGGGCCGCGTCGTGCCGCTGGACACCGAGTCGCCGGAGCTGGCCCGCAATCCCGTTTAGGCGGCGGTACCACCGGTCACCGGCAGCACCACGCCGGTGACGAACGACGAGCGGTCGCTGAGCAGCCAGGCGGCCGCCTCGGCGATCTCCCCCGGCTCGCCGGCCCGGCCCAGCGGCGTGCCGGACACGATCCGCGCGACGACGCCCGGATCGTGGGCCTCCCACTCCGCCACCATCTCGGTGAGCACCAGCCCGGGCGCGATGGCGTTGACCCGGATGCCCTGCGGTGCGTAGGTGACGGCGGCGGACGCGGTGAGACTGTTCACCGCCCGCTTGGCCGCGCCGTAGGCGGGCAGCGCCGGGTTGGCGATCAGGCTGCCGACGCTGCTGGTGTTGACGATCGCGCCGCCCCCGGCGGTGGCGCGCATGGCCTCCACCTCGGCGCCGACGGCGTAGAAGACGCCCTTGAAGTTGACCCGCACGACCAGGTCGAAGTCGTCCTCCGGGAAGCCGGCGACGGGATGCGGCGGCACGCCGGCGCCCGCGTTGTTGAACGCGACGTCGAGCCGGCCGTGCCGCTCCACGACCGCGTCCACGGCCCGCCGGATGCTGGCCGTGTCGCCCAGGTCGGCCACCACGTACGACGCCTTCCCGCCGTCCGCGACGATGTCGTCGGCGACCGAGCGCAACGCGTCCTCGCTACGCGCCCCGACCACGACCGTGGCGCCCTCCCGGGCGAACAGCCGGGCCGCGGCCGCGCCGATCCCCCGGCTGGCCCCCAGGACCAGGGCGATCTTTCCCTCAAGCAGTGGTGTTCCGTTCATGAGCCCAGCCTGCGCGGCCCGCCCGTCCCGCTGGCAGGCCCTGGCGATACCTGGCTGGCCCCGCCGGCCCGCGCGATGCTGGTCGGGTGGACAAACACGAGCTGGCGGCGTTCCTGCGCACCCACCGCGAGCGGCTGACCCCGGCCGACCTGGGCCTGCCGGCGGCCGGGCCCAGGCGCACGCCGGGCCTGCGCCGCGAGGAGGTGGCCCAGCTGGCGAGCATCTCCACGCAGTACTACACGCGCCTGGAGCAGGCCCGCGGCCCCAACCCGTCGCGGCCGGTGCTCGCCGCGCTGGGCCGGGCGCTGCGGCTGACCGACGCCGAGAGCGCCCACCTCCACGTGCTGGCCGGCGAGCCGCCCGCCCCGCCCGGCCCGTCCTCGGAGGTGCCGCAGTCGATCCGCACCCTCATCGACCGCCTCCCCGACACCGCCGCCATGGTCCTGGACGCCAAGTTCGAGGTGCTGGCCTGGAACCCCCTGGCGGCCGCGTTGTTCGAGGACTTCTCGGCCGTGCCCCGCCGCGAGCGCAACCTCATCCGCCGGTACTTCCGCCACCCCGACCCGGCCCAGCGCCACTACGGCGTGACCAGCACCGAGGACTTCGGCCGCTACGCCGCAGGCCGGCTGCGCACCGCCGCCGCCCGCTACCCCGACGACCCGGAGATCCGCGCCCTGGTGCGGGAGCTGCTGCGGCACAGCCAGGAGTTCGCGGCGCTGTGGCCGGCCCGCGAGGTACCCGGCGAAAGCCACCTGCGCAAGACGATCGACCACCCGGAGATCGGCCAGATCGACCTCACCTGCGACATGCTGATGGTGCCCGACCGCGACCAGCACATGGTGCTCCTCACCGCCGAGCCGGGCACCCCGGCCCACGACGCCCTGCGCCTGCTGTCGGTCGTCGGCCTCCAGCGCTTCGACGTCCCCTCCTGACCCGGCCGGGGCTAGAACAGTTCCAGCTGGCCGGGGACGGGGTCGTCGTCGAGCGGCCGACGGCATCAGGGTAACGACGCGGGCTGGCCCGGCCCGCGTCGCGGCCGCCGACAATGACGAAATCCGACTTTGCGAAGCCGAGGCGGCTAGATGTCTCCGTGATCATGAGCTTCACCGCGGCGCACCACGGGTTTGCCATGATCCCGGAGACATAAGGTACGCGGGTGTACACCACCACTCCGTGATCATGAAAAAGTGCGCTGTCGGCCGTGGTGCCGTGCATGATCACGGAGACTTCCGGTCGCCGCGCCGCCGACCGGCGGCGCGCCGCGCTCGATGTGTCGGACCCGATGGCGGATCGCGCCCGCCGCAGGCGTTCGCACGCGCAGGCCGAGCATCGCGATCGCCAGCAGGCACGGCGGCCGACCAGGCGGTGGCGACACCGCCTCCGCACCACGCCGCGCCACCGCACCGCATCCGCGCCGCACCCCACCGCGCACCGCGCACCGCGCACCGCGCACCGCGCACCGCGCACCGCGCACCGCGCACCGCGCACCGCGCACCGCGCACCGCGCACCGCGCACCGACCGCACCACGCGGCCGCCGCACGCCCGCGGCCATCGCGCTGCTATGGGGCGCCCCGAGAGGGGGTCGAACATTATCCAACAGTCGATGTTTGGTTTATCGATGGTTCTTGACTTCTCTTGTTAAGTCTTGTTTGACTTTGGCTGCTCCGCCCGAGTGTTCGTAGGCGGCCTGCCTCAAGGAGTCACCATGGGCTTAGTCCGGTCGCGGTTCGTGGCAGCAGTGGCGGTCGTCGCGGCGCTGGGCGGTGGCGCGTCGGCGCCCTCGCCCGCGGTCGCCGGTGTGGCGGCGCCGCCTCCCGTGTATCCGGCGGTCGGCCCGACCACCCACATCCTCGACCACTCCGCCCTGCTCGGGCCGGTCGCCGAGCCGGCCTGGTACGAAGCGAACATCCCCTTCGTCGACCTGCCCGACAAGGACATCCAGGCCACCTACTACTACCGGTGGCAGACCTACAAAGAGGCCCTGAAGTACACCGGGCCCGAGGACGGCTGGATCGTCTCGGAGTTCCTCGGCCCGGTCGGGTATTCCGCGCCGTACGGCGGCATCGACGCGGCGGCCGCGCACCACATCTACGAGGGCCGCTGGCTGCGCGACCCGCGCTACGTCGACGACTACCTGGACTACTGGCTGAGCGGCTCCGGCGCCGGTGCCAAGCCCGCCACCGACGGCCTCAACGACAACACCACCGACTGGGCCCACCAGTATTCGTTCTGGGCCGCCGACGCGGCGGTCGCCCGGGCCGAGGTGAGCGGGGACTGGCGGTTCCTCGTCGACCGGCTGCCCGAGCTGCAGCGGCAGTACCAAGGCTGGAAGACGACCAATTTCGACGCCTCGCCCGGGCTCTACTGGCAGACCCCGGTGTGGGACGCGATGGAGCTCACCGCGAGCTCGTACCAGAGCAGCGATCCCTACCACGGCGGCGACGGCTACCGGCCCACCATCAACGCATACCAGTACGGCGACGCCCGGGCGCTGGCGCTGCTGCTGCGCAAGGCCGGCGAGCCGGCGGCGGCGGCCCGCTACGACCGCGAGGCGACGGTGCTGCGGGCCAACGTCGAGAAGTATCTGTGGGACCCGGCCTCGTCGTTCTACAAGCACGTCATGCGGGACGGCAACCCGTCGCTCGCGCCCGTCGCCGACCGGGAAGAGATCGGCTTCATCCCCTGGTACTTCCACATGGCACCGGCGCAGGACGCGGCCGCCTGGGCGCAGCTCACCGACCCGCAGGGCTTCGCCGCGCCCTACGGGCCCACCACCACCGAGCGGCGCAGCCCGTGGTTCATGCACCAGGCGCTGGACGGCTGCTGTCACTGGGACGGCCCGAGCTGGCCCTACGCGACCAGCCAGACCCTGACCGCGCTGGCCAACGAGCTGATCGACTACCCGGCCCAGCCCTACGTCGACCGCGACGACTTCTACTCTGTCCTGCGCGGCTACGCGCTGACCCAGCGCAAGAACGGCCGGCCCTACGTCGCCGAGGCGCACCACCCGGACGAGGACCGCTGGATCTACGACGGGCGCGGCCACAGCGAGGACTACAACCACTCCACGTTCAACGACATCGTGCTGTCCGGCCTGCTCGGCATCCGGCCGCAGCCCGATGACTCGGTGCGGATCTCCCCGCTGGTGCCGGCGGACTGGAGCCACTTCGCGGTGGAGAACCTGGCGTACCACGGCCACAACCTCTCCGTCGTCTGGGACCGTGACGGCTCGGCCTATGGCCAGGGCAGCGGGCTGCGGGTGTGGGTCGACGGCAAGCTGCGGCTGCGGCGGGCCACGCTCGCCGGCGTGACCGTCCCGGTGGCGGGCGGGCCGGCCGGCGGGGCGGCGCTGCCCGAGCTGGTCGACGACGCGGCCAACGTGACCAAGACCGGCTACCCGGCCGCGGTGGCCTCCTACACGTGGCCCGGCGACGCCGCGGTCAACGCGATCGACGGGCAGGACTTCCACCTCGACGTGCCCACGACCCGCTGGACGTCATACGCCTCCCCCAACGCCAGCGACTGGCTGGAGGTCGACCTCGGCGCCGCGACGCGGGTTTCGGACGTCCGCATCGACTTCTACGACGACAACGGTGGCGTCCGCACGCCGAGCTCCTTCACCCTGCAGGCGCAGGGCCTGGACGGGACGTGGCAGGACGTGCCGGGGCAGCATCGAGATCCGGCGGTACCGGTGGGTAGGGCGATCAACCGCGTCGTCATCGACCCGCCGATCGTCACCGACCGGCTCCGCGTGGTGGCCTCCCGCGACGGCGGCGGCGCGGTCGGCATCACCGCCCTGCAGCTGTGGCGCCGCCCCGACCCGGCGCTGACCGCCGGCTTCGCCGGCCTGGACGGCGGCGTGCTCGATGTGGACGCCGGCCGGACCGTCACGGTCACGACGACGGTCACCGCCGACCGGCCGCGGACCGCGGTCCAGGCGACCCTGGAGGTACCCCGCGGCTGGACGGCCCGCGCCGTGACCCCGTCCACCGCCGCGAGGCTCACGCCGGGTCGGCCGCTGAGGACCACCTGGAAGGTCAGCGTGCCGGGCGACGCCGACCTCAGCGCGAGCCAGCCGATCCGGCTCCTGGCCCAGTCCGGTGCGGGTGGCGACGGCACGAGCAGCGCCCTCGTCTCGGCCCAGTACCAGTTCTCGCCGGCGGACTTCCCGACGACCGCTTGGGACGACGACTTCACGACCGACCGCACCGCCCAGTACCGCGTCGACCGCCCGGCCGGCGGCGAGCCGGCCCCCGCCTTCTCGGTGGCCGACGGCGCCCTCACGGCCCACTCCACGGCCCGCGCGTTCGGCGTGCTCGCCGCGCCCGTCACCGGCTCCCCGGCCGGGACCGCGATCATCGTGGCGCCGAAGCAGTTCGCCGGTTCGGCGCCGGAGGACAGCCTGTTCATCGGCCAGTCGGCGGGCAACGGCGACAACGCGCTCGCCTGGTACAACAACCACTTCGCGACCTCGGGCGTCGACGTCCAGGTGGGCGGCGCCGGGCGCGGCGACGCCACCGGCGACTGCTGCACCCAGGTGCAGTGGCAGCCCGGCGACCGGTTCGCCGTCGTGGTCCGCTGGGGACAGCTCACCACGTGGTACGAGCACGCCGGTTCATGGCGCCAGATCCACACCGCCCCGGTCGGCCGCGCGGTCGACACCGCCACGCTGGCCTCCTGGGCCCCGGCCGTCGGCCTGCGCCTCGACGCCGGATCGCTCTCCCTCGACCGGATCACCGTCCTGACCCGCTGAACGAGCGGCCGGCGGCGGGCCTACGCCGCCGGCTCCTCCCCGCTGACCAGCTTGACCATCCACGCGTCGTTCTGGATCGAGATGACCTGTTCGGCCGCGGCGACGAAGGTGTCCGGGTCGAACTCGCCGATGGCGTACCGCGACCGCAGGTCCTCCAGCTGGTCCGCGGTGCGGGTGAACTCGACCTGCTGGTACTCGTACCGCTGCGCCGCCACGTGCGTCGCGACGGCGACGCCGAGGGTCGTCACGACGGCCACCCACGCGCCGAGGTGCGCGGCCGGGAAGAACCCGGTCACGGCGGCGAGGAGCGCGGCGGCGGCGGCGAGCCCGACCTCGATCACGCGCAGCCGGGAGAGCCTCCGCCGGTACTCCGCGGCCTTGGGCCGGTAGTAGCCGGCGATCTGAGCGTTGACCCGAAGCTCGATGAAGCTCGCGACGTCGTGCACGGCGGGCAGCTGGCGCCGCCGCCCCGTGATGCCGCCGGTGTACCGCAGGAGGTCCGACGCCTCGTCGGCGACCTTCTGGCAGCGGTGGAGCAGCACCGACTGGCGGTCTTCGCCGCGGTACGGTGCGACACCGGCGAGAAACGTGTAGACCTCGGTCTTGTAGGCCTCGGACACCGACCGCAGCCGCGTCCAGTCCCGCGTGGCGGTGGCCGTCGCGCCGCGGCCGGCCGCCGGCGCCAGGGCCAGCACGATCGCCGACAGCAGGCCGAGCACCCACCCGACGGTCGCGTTGAACGGCCCGAACTGCGCGGCGGCCGTGCTCAGCACCGCGCCGGTGATCGCCAGCAGCAGCGCCCAGAACCGGGCCCGGTTGATGCCGTGCTTGACCTGGTTGGCGGCCTGCGACCAGACGCTCTGCCGTTCCCAGAGCGTCATCAACGGGTTGTCCTGCTGCTCGGGCTCCAACGGGGTCCGCCTTTCGGGAGAGTTTCTACAGGGCGGCGAAGACGGCGTTGGACCGTGTACGGTGGCGCGGAATGTCCGTGGCGTATTTCCGGATCGCCCGGTAGTCGTCACCGTACCGGGCCGGCGCGTCCGGGCCGTTCGGATCATTGGCCCATGTCACCGATCCTTTGGTGAGCACCTCCAGCACGGTCGGTCGCGGCGCCACCCGAACGGGTGCCGATGCGGAAACGGTCGGCCCAACCGTTCCGGTGAGCCCGCTGCCCGGCGCGAACGCACCGGCGCGCGGAGGTCAGGGCACCGGCTGGGCCACGTCGTGGTGGTCCTCGGCGTGGGCGATGCGGGTCAGCTCCCGCCAGAGCAGCACGACGAACACGGCCGAGCCGGCGAAGGCGAACCAGAAGGGCGCCGTGACGCCGACCCGGGTCGCCAGGGTGCCGCCGATCAGCGAGCCGACGACCAGGCCGCCGAAGGTGCTGATCGTATTGACGCTGCCGACCCGGCCCTGCAGGTGCGCCGGGACGGCCCGCTGGCGGACGGTGAGCGAGGTGGTCCCCCAGATGAACGCGTGGGCGCCGAAGACGAACATGATGGCCGAGGCGACCCACGCCGACGTGGTCACGGCGAGCGCCAAGTGGGTGAGGGTCTCGATGATCAGGCCGGCCCGCATCACGTTGCCCAGGCTGACCCGGCGGGTGAGCCAGCCGTAGAGCCCGGTGCCGAGCAGGCCGCCGGCCGCGCCGACCATGGTGAGCAGGCCGAAGCCGGTGGCGTCCAGGCCGAGGCGCCGCTGGGCGTAGAGCACCAGGACCGACCAGGCCGCCCCGAACGTGACGTTGAAGATGAGGATGGTCAGGGACAGCGTGCGGACGGCGACGTGGTGCACGGTCCACCGCAGTCCCTCGGCGACCGCCCGGCGCACGCCGACGGCCGCGTCGGCGGCGCCGCGGTCGCGCGCCGGCAGGACGAGCCGGGACACCAGCAGCACCCCGGCCGTGACCAGGACGCTCTCGGCGACGAACGGCCACGCCCGCCCGGCCGCGAACAGCACCGCACCGATCGGGGGGCCGACGAGCTGGTTGAGGGAGATGAAGCCGGCCTGGAGCCGGGCGTTCGCGATCACCAGATCGTCGCGACGCACCAGCATGGGCGTCAACGTCGCCCCGGCGTTGTCGGCGAACACCTCGGCCGTCGTCAGCAGCCCCAGCGCCGCCAGCGCGACCGCCACCGAGAGCCGATCGGTGGCCATCAGCAGGACGAGCGCGCCGAGCAGCACGCCGCGGAACCCGTCCGCGACCATCACGATCCACCGCCGGTCGAGCCGGTCCGACAACACCCCCGCGGAGAGCCCGAAGACCAGCGGGGGCGCCCACCGCAGCAGCGCGGCCAGCGACACCAGGAACGCGTTGCCGGTGAGCGACGCCACGAGCAGCGGCCCGGCCGCCACCGCGATCCCGTCGCCGAGATTGCTCGTCCAGGACGACGCCAGCAGCCACCGGAAGCCCGAACCCAGCCTTGCCGGCACCGCCACCTCGACGAACCTGCCCACGAGCAGAGCAGCCTACGGCGGCCGCCGGCCGGCCGCACGCCCATTACGCTGCAGGCGTGAACGACGAGGAGCTGTGGGCACGGCAGGTAACGCTGCAGGCCGAGGCGGCCGCGGTCCTCGCCGGGCTCGACCTCGCCGCGATCGTCGCCGATTTCGGGCCGATGCTGCTGACCGGCAGTTATGTCTCCGGCCTGATGTGCTGGCCGGACCTCGACGTCATGGTGCACGTCGGCGCCGAGTGCTCACCTCAGGACGTGCTGCGGCTGCTCCGGCGGATCGTCGACCGGCCCGGGGTCGTCGGGTTCGAATACCGCGACGAGCGCGGCCCGCGCTCTCCGACCGGCACGGCCCGGGACGACCGCTATCACGTGGTCGTCGCCGTGGCCCGCAACGATCGGGAGTGGCGCATCGACCTGACGCTGTGGCTCAACGACCCGCACGCCAACGTCACGGCGTGGCACGAGACGCTGCGCGAGACCATCACCGCCGACGAGCGCGGCGCGGTGCTACGGATCAAGGACGTGTGGCATCGGCTCCCGAGCTACCCGGACCACGTCGGCGGCACGCAGATCTACACCGCCGTCCTCGACGACGGTGTGCGCACCGCCGAGCAGTTCGCGCAGTGGCTGGCTGATCACGGCTACCACTCACCGTGACGGACGTGCCGCGGTGGTCCGTCACCACCTCGCGCAGATCAGATAGTCCAGGGGCGTCGCGGTCACCGGCCGAACCCACGACCTACAACTCAGAGAAATTTCAACTCGCGGGCGGCCCCTGGCGCAGGTCGTCGGCGAGCCCGCGGGCCAGCAGCTCACGGCGGACCGCCGGGCTGGCCGCGCGCACCGCCAGCCGGCAGCGCAGCTGGTCCGCGGCCCGCCGCACGGCCAGCAGCACCCCCATCCCGCCGGCCGTGGCCACGCTGACCATGCTGAGATCGAGCAACAGCTCGGCCGGCAGCGCGTCGACCGCGCTCGCCAGCGCCTGATGGAACATCGACACCGAATCCTGGTCGAGCTCGCCCTGCAGCAGCAGGATCACCTGCCCGCCGGCCCGGCGCTGTACCTCGAACGAGAGCGCCACCCGCGCATAGTTCCACGATCGTCAAGCTGATCGGAACGCCCCGCCCGCCGGGAGTTCCCTGTGAGCTTCCTGGGCGTTTGGGGGACGACCGGAATAAGGCCCCCCACGACCGGCGGCCACGTCCCACACCCCGGGCGCTGCCCCGCCGCGCAGCACAGCGACCGGAAGTCTCCGCGATCATGCGTAACTGGCACCGACACCAACGGTTTTTCATGATCACGGAGTGCTGATGTACCCCCGTGTACCGGAACTCTCCGGGATCATGGCAAACCCGTGGTGCGGCCACCGCGGACATCATGATCACGGAGACATTCGCCCGCCCCGGCACGCCGTCCTCGCAGCACAGCGCTTGCTGGCAGCGGGGTAGGGCTCAGGCGGACTTGGTGATCAGCTCGTCGGTCACCCGTTCCGCGATGCCCGCGGGAAACGGCGCGGGCAGCCCGAGCACGACGTGCCGGAAGCCGGCGTCCACGGCGGCCGCGATCGCGGCCCGCGTGTGCGCGGGATCGTCCAGGGCCGCCGGAATGACGATGGAGCGCGTGATCGCGGCTGGGTCCCGCCCGATCTCGGCGCAGTAGCGGTCCAGCAGGGCACCGCGCCGCACCGCGTCGGCGACGTCGCCGCCGGGGAAGTTCCACACGTCGGCGTGCTCGGCGACGACGCGGAGCGTCGCGGCGGCGCGTCCGCCGATGACGATCGGCGGGTGCGGTCGCTGGACGGGCTTCGGGTTCCCGAAGGCGCCGACGAGGTGGTGGTACCGGCCGTCGAAGTCGAACGGCTCCGGCTCGGTCCACAGCCGCCGGATGATGGTGCACGCCTCGGCCAGGCTCCCGACCGCGTAGTCCGCGTCGTGGTACGGCAGGCCGTGCGCCTCGTACTCCCGCCTGGCCATCGCCAGGCCCGGCCGGGAGCCGGCACCGATGCCGAACTCGAGCCGCCCGCCGGAGATCGCGTCGACGGTCGCGGCGATCTTGGCCAGCACGGCCGGCGGCCGGAAGCGGTTGCTGGTCACCAGCAGCCCGAGGCGCAGCCGCTCGGTCCGCGCGGCCAGGGCGGCGAGCAGCGTCCACCCCTCGAACGTCGGCCCGTCGGGATCGCCGCCGATCGGCATGAGGTGATCAAACAGCCACGCGTGCTCGATCTGCGGGATCGCGTCCGCCTCCCGCCACACCCGCAGCAGGTCGCCGTACCCCACCTGGGACGGGGCGGTCATGATCCCGAATCGCGTGTGTGCCGTCACGGGCGCTCCCCTCAACCGGAACCTTGCTCCGCCCGAGCTTAGCACCGGCCTGGAATTGCGCCTGCAGCCATTTCATCCAGAATCGAATGGCAATCGGATCTATGTTCCGGATCTATCCGGCCGGGAGGGGCGCGCGCAGGCCGGCGATGAGCAGGTCGACCATCCGGCGGGCGTTGTACCGCAGGTCGTGGTCGACGCCGATGCACAGGTTGCCGATGCCGCGCATCAGCTCGTGGGCCTGCACGTCCGGCCGAATCCCGTCGGCCTCGGCCGCGGCGGCGAGCAGCCGGTCACACACCGGGAACAGCCGGTCGACGAAGTAGGCGTGCAGCGCGCCGAAGCTCTCGTTGTCGGAGTGCAACACCGCCGCGAGCCCGTGCTTGGTGACGAGAAAGTCGACGAAGAGATCGACCCACCGCGACAGGGCCGCGAACGGCGTGGCGCTGGTCTCCAGCAGCTTCGGGCCGGCCTCGACACAGGCGTCGACCTGGTGCCGGTACACCGCCACGATCAGGTCCGCCCGGGTCGGGAAATGCCGATAGATCGTCCCCACGCCGACGCCGGCCCGGGCCGCGATCTCGCGCACCGGCGCGTCCACGCCCGACACCACGAAGGTCGCGGCGGCCGCGTCGAGCAGGATCTGCTCGTTGCGCCGCGCGTCGGCCCGCTTGCGCGCGGAAGCCCTCCCGGCCTCACCGCCGGCCATCGTCATCCCCGCCCCCTCCGCTCAGGTAGCGGGTCAGCATAGCGACGAGCTCGTTCTCGTAGCGCTGCGGACTCAGATCCTCCGGCGTCGCCATCATCTTGTGGGTCACCAGCTCCACTGTGGACACCACCAGGCGGGCGGCCGCGTCGACGTCGCCGACCTTGACCTGCGGGTGGCGGGCGAGGAAAGCGCGGATCTGGGCGACCCTCGCCTCCTCGTAGCGCAGCACCTTCTCCACGAGGTCCGGCGAACGCGGGGCCTCCACGATCATGATGCGCAGCAGCTGCGGGTCGGCGCGGTGGTTGTCGATCGCCCGGCGGACGATCGCCCGCACCGTGTCCTCGAGGCCGGCGAGCGCGAGCGGGTCACCGGTGTCCCCGTCGTCGATGTGCTGCAGCAGCAGCTCCAGCAGGATCGCGTCCTTGTTCGGGAAGTACTGGTACAGCGAGCCGATCGACACCCGGGCCCGCTCGGCGATGCGATTCGTGGTGCCGGCGGCGTAGCCGTACTCCGCGAAAATGTGAGCAGCCGCGGCGAGAATCCGGCCCCGGGTGAGCTCGGCACGGACCTGCGCGGGCCTGCGGCGCGGCTCGAGGCGGTGCTTGTCGGACGGCACGGCGAACCTCCCCAGGGTAGGCAAAAGCGAGTAGCCAACAATCTGAGCAACAACTCACAATAATGTCATGAACAGGGGAAACCTGATAACGGCTGGGCAGGTCGAGGCGATCGTGGGGCAGCCGCCCGCCATGGTCATGATGAAGCAGCTCGACCGGCTCGACGCGGGCTGCGTGACGATCCTCGCCCACTCGCCGATCGCGGGCCTGGGGTACCTCGGCGGCGACGGTCACCGGCGGGCGACGTTCGTGGGCGGTGCGCCCGCCTTCACCCGCGTCCACTCCCCCCGCCGCATCTCGTTCACGCTGCCCGCCGACGCCCCGCCCCCGCCCGACGGCACCGGCGTCGGGCTCGTCTTCCTGCTGCCCGGCGTCGGCGAGACGCTGCGGCTCAACGGCACGGCAACCGCCCACGATCGCACCGGTCTGACGATCAAAATCCAGCAGGTGTACGTCCACTGCGCCCGCTGTATCCTGCGCTCCCGGCTGTGGCAGCCCCCGCGCGCGGCCGCCACCGGCGCGAACGGCGTGCGCGGGTTCCTGACCGCCTCGCCGTTCCTGGTCCTGTCGACCGGCGACGCCACCGGCGGCGCCGACACCAGCCCGCGCGGCGACACCCCCGGCTTCGCCCGGCTGCTCGGCGACGACACGATCGTCATCCCGGACCGGCGCGGCAACCAGCGCGCGGACACGTTCCACAACCTGGTGCAGGACGACCGGATCGCGCTGGCCGCGCTACGGCCGGGCCACCCCGAGGTGCTGCACGTGCGCGGCACCGCCGACATCACCGACGACCCCGAACTGCTGGCCACGATGGCGCTGCGGGGAGTACCGCCGCACGCCGCCCTGCTCGTCCGGGTGCTCGACGCCGAGGTCGTGACCAGCGCCGCGGTCGCGTCGGCACGGCTGTGGAGCCCGGCGGCCCACGTCGACCGCGCCGCCGTACCCGATCTCATCGCCCTGGCGTCACGGCACGCGGCCGCCAACACGCGCGGCGCCACCGGGCTGATGATGCGGGCGGCCGGGACGTTCCCGCGCCTGACCCGCCGGCTCATCGACGTCGGGTACCGCACCCAACTGGCCAAGGAGGGCTACGACGGGCACCCGGACGGCGGCCCGCGCCGGATGCGGGTCGCCGCGGTCCGCCGCGAGACCCCCGACGCGGTCACCATCGTGCTGCGCGGCGACGATCCGGTGCATTTCCGCTCCGGCCAGTTCTTCACGCTGGTCGCCGAGGTCGACGGTCAGGTCGTGCGCCGGGCGTACTCGGCGTCCTCGACCCCGGGCGCGACGACCCTCGAGGTCACCGTCAAACACGTGCCGGGCGGGGCGTTCTCCGCCTACGCCAACCGCCGCCTCCGCAAGGGCGACCGTGTGGAGGTCCGCGGCCCGTCCGGCCGCTTCGCCCTCGAGCCCGGCGACGGCGACCTGGTGATGATCGCGGCGGGCAGCGGCATCACGCCGATGATGAGCATCATCCGGACCACGCTGTCCGGCCCCGGGCACGCGCGCCTGGCTTTGCTCTACGGCAACCGCAGCGAGTCCGCGACCCTCTTCGCCAGGGAACTGAACCGGTTGCGGCGCCGCCACCCGGACCGCCTCACGGTGACGCACCGGCTGACCCGCCCGGCGCCGGGCTGGACCGGCGACCAGGGCCGGATCGACGCCGAGTCCGTCGAGCGCTGGCTCGACGGCCTGACCCCGCCGGCTACCGCGCGGTACTACCTCTGCGGCCCCGAACCGGTGCTGGCAGCGGCTCGGGCCGCCATCACCGCCCGCGGGGTGCCGCCGGAGCGCATCCACGAAGAGCGCTACACCAGCGCCGCCGACGACCGTGCCGATTTCGCGACCGGCCCGCACGAGCTGAACATCGAGCAGGACGGCCAGCGCATCGCCACCACCGTCGTCGAGCCGGGCGCGACGCTGCTCGACGCGGGGTTGGCAGCCGGTGCGCCGATGCCGTACTCCTGCACCGTCGGCAACTGCGGCGAATGCCTGGTGAAGCTCCTCGCGGGCGAGGTACGCACGAGCGAGCCGAACTGCCTGACCCCGCATCAGCGGGCCGAGGGCTGGACCCTGACCTGCGTCGGCCGCCCGCAGTCCCCGGTCACACTGGCCCTCACCGACGACGAAGGATAACGGTCGCGGGGCCGCGGCCAACGCGACCCAACCCCGAATGACGGTGGCCGTTCGGTCAATGCATGAACCGCTGATACGTGCAGCTGCCGGAAAACGGTCACCACCGCCAGCCGGCTGCGGGGTCACCATCGATCTGGACCGGCAGACCCGGGCCGATGCCGACTGCCTGCGGCAGATCGTGCTTCGATGCCTGAGCCTCGCCGAGGCCCTCCGGTTGCGTCATGTCGCCTTCCCCGCGCTCGGCACCGGTTTGGCCAGCTTCCCGTTCGAGCTGGCCGCGGACACGATGACCCGGGTGACCGCCGATTTCCTGTTCCGCCAGCCGCAGTACGTCAGCCAGGTCACCGTGGTGCTGTACTCCCGCAGCTGGCACGGGGCCAGCGAGCCTGACCTGTTCTACGAGCGGGCGGTCGCCCTGGCCACCCAATGGACCGACAGCCGGCGGCTCCGCGCCCTGGTCGAGGAGCTGGAAGGCCTGCTCGCCCGGACCGGATCGGGGCCCCTACGCGATCGCGCCGCACGCCTGCGCGAGGGCATCGCCGACGCCGAGAGCGCGCTCGCCGGCGTCGCCACGGCCGACCTGCCGGGCAAGGTGGACGTGGCCGGCATCCTCCAACCCGCCAGCAGCGAGGCCGACGACCTGGCACACCGCTCGGCCACGGTCGTGGACTGGGAGGACGTCCGCGCCCGCGAGACAGTTCTGCAGCTACGTCTGCAGAGTCTCCGCACGCAGCACAACATCCTCATCGGAAACCGCAATCAGCTCGAGGAGCGCCGGGCCAAATACGGGCCGACCGCGGTACCGCTCGAGGTCGAGAACGCTCTCGTCGACGTGCTCGCGGAGATCACCGCCAAGGAGGACGACATCCGCTCGATCAAGTCCGAATTGGCCCGGCTCGGCACGGCCAAGTCGGGAACACGCCCAGGACCGTGATGGCGGAATCACGCAGAACGATTCCGCCGATCGGGCAACGCATGCAAAGCCCGATCCGCAGCCGACTACTTCCGCGGCGACGTGTTCCTGGTCTATCCGCGCGGCAACTGACGGCTCTCCCCGCACACCACGGCCAGGTTACGAACGAAGCTCGCGGCCCTGTGCAAAGCGCTACGGCGTCTCGCGCGGATCGGTCCCGATCGCGGCAGACGGAGCGTACGCAAGCTCGGAGCGGCAAGACAGCAATCGCGGGCATGGCCGGGCGCCACGGCGTTCCCTACCGTCGAGCCGTGTTCAGCTATCGCGTGACGTCACGGTCGTCTGCTGGTCCGGACGCCGTCTACGCAATCCTTCTGAGGGCCTCGACCTGGCCGTCGTGGTCGCCGATCGACGGCGCGGACGTCGAGGGGGGTGACCCCGGTGACCGGCAGCGGGTAGGCGACATCCGGATCTTCCGTACCGGTCGGAACGTGTCCCGGGAACGCATCGTGGAGCTCGTCGAAGACCGGCGATTCGGCTACGAGAACCTGGGCGGGCCGTTCCGCACCTATCGAGGCACCGTCGAGCTGGCATCCACACCCGCGGGCGGCACGGACATCGTCTGGTCGGCCGCCTTCGAACCGAAACTGCGGCTGTCGGGCCGCCTCTGGGAGTGGTACCTGACCCGATTCATGCAACGCATGGCGGACGGCCTCGCGAGCTACGCGGCTCAGCCGGCATCGCGGTAGGCGGACGGCCGCACACCGACGTGCCGGAGGAACGTGGTCGAGAACGAGCCAGGGCCGGCGAAGCCGCACCGTGCCGCGATGTCGGCGAGCGCGAGATCCGTGTCGCGCAGGAGGCGCTGCGCCTCGGTGATCCGCAGCCGGGTCAGGAACCGGTGCGGCGTCTCGCCGGTCGTCTCCTTGAACACGCGGAGCAGATGGTACGGGCTCAGGTGCACCTCGACGGCGAGGTCGGCGAGGGTCAGCGGGTCGGCGAGCCGGTCGCGCATGACGGCGACGACCCGCTGGACACGCCGGTCCCGCAGGACCCGATCCGGCGGCACCGGTGTGCGGGCGTGCCGGGTGAGCAGATGTACGGCCATGAATTCCGCCGCGGACTCCGCGTACAGTTCGTCGGTCTCGTCCCTCGTGCTCAGCGCCCTCATCATGGCCGTCAGGAGCGGGTCGCCCACGGCGACGGACGCGGCCACCGCCTCCATGTCCAGTCCCCGGCATCCCAGCTGCGTCGCGACCCGGTCGACCGTGCCGTGCGGGAGGTGCACCTGCACGCTGCTCATCGAGCGCTCGGCGCGGTAGCGGCGTACGGCGGGCCGGTGCGGAACGGCCATCTCCAGCCGTTCCGGCGCCCACGTCCGGCGATGCCAGCGCCCGCCGTCGCTCGACTCCATGACCGCCCGCCCGGCGACGGGCAGGATCAGGTGCACATCGGCGACGGCCGGCAGCGCCATGGCCTCGACCTCGGCGACGTGATCGAAGCGTTGGACCAGCAACGACTGCCAGCCGTTGTGCGACCAGCTACAGTGCGTCCTGCGGACGTACGCGTCCATGTCGAAGCCGGCATAGGGCGTCAGATCGAAGTGCACCGAGTCGAACACGTCGCTCCCTCAGGGAGATGATCGGGTCCAGCGACGGTACCGCTCAAATTTAGGAGCAGGTACTGACGTCGAAGTCCTGATGCCCGCGGCCGGATCGGCATTTGAAGGTTCGCTCGCCCGAGGCGAACCGGTACCGGCTGTCTTGGCCGCCGGTGAACACGACGCGGTACCGCTCGGCATCACGGAGCGCTGATGTACCCCCGTGTACCACGACTCTCCGGGATCATGAAAAACCCGCCGCGCGGCCACCACGAGCATCATGATCACGGAAACGCTGTGCCTTACCAGCGGCCATCGACGGCCGCGGTGTCAGCCGCCTGCCGTCTGACATCAACCCCACGATCAAGCGCGGAACCTCCCTCCAAGCTCCTCCCAGCTGCGCTGGGGACAAGACAGAGCGCCTCGCGGCGCACCGCTCGTGCCGCCGATCGTGCGCGTCGGCCTGCGGCGACCCGTCGCGCTCGGCGCTCCCTCCGCGGAGAATTCCCGCTGCCAGGCCCGAGGAGCCGGCCACCTTCCGGGCGCTCCGACCACCAGAAGGCCGGCCATTTCGCGGAAGCGCCGGGGATGACGAAGTCCACCATCGGTTCCTCGGCGAAGTCGGCCACCGTGACCGAAGCCCGCCCCGCCAGCCGATGGAAGACGGGAACCACGAGCACCCGCGGATCGTCGTGGTCGCTCACGGCTCGCGGCGGGGCCGGCGACGTCGCCGGGTCTGTCATCATCGATCGTCGAGCACCGCGATCGCGTCGACCTCGACCAGGAGGTCCCCGGGAAGGGACATGTACACCGTGGTCCGGGCCGGGTGGGGGCTGGGTGCCAGCCTCGCGTACGCGGCGTTCATCTCCGCGAAGTCCTCGTGCCGGCGCAGATAGACGTGCATGGAGACGATGTCGTCGGGTACGGCGCCGGCGGCATGCAGCAGCGCGGTGATATTGCGGAACACCTGCTCCAGCTGATCGGTGACGGTGGCGCCGACCGGGTGGCCGGTCACCGGGTCGACCGGGATCTGGCCGGACACCGCGACAACGTTCCCCTTGCGGACGGCAGGTGAGAGCGGGTAGCCGGTAGCCGGCCAATTACCGGGTTTGATGGGCAGTTTCGCGCCGAGGCGCTGCACCACCGGCGTGCCGGGCGATGACGGCGGCCATCCGGGGTCGCCGTCGCGGATGAATCCGGCCCAGGCGCGCTGGATGACGGCGCTGACCAGGTCGGCGTCGGACGTGCTGCCGAGCAGTGACCTCGGGCCGTGCAGTGAGGGCAGGCCTACGGTGCCGAACACGAACGGCAGCTCCATCGTGTGGGCCGCGCCCAAGGCCCCCTCGAACGCGTCGGAGCGCCAGGCGAACTCGTAGCGGAACGTCCTGCCCCCGGCGGCCGAGTGAGCCTCCGCGAGGGCCTCGGTGCCGGCGCCGAACAGCAGCGCCGACATCGTCGCGGCATCGCCGGCGCCGGCGGTCGGCACCAGGTACAGGTTGGCCTCGTCGGTGTTGGTGCCGATGAGGAGGTCCACCGCGCCGGTGACCGGCGTGGCCGGCTGGGCGGCGACGGTCGCCTCGTCGAGCACGAGGCTGAACGGGCTGAGGCCGAGCATGGGGTCGGCGACCGCGTCGATGGTGAGGTCCAGTCCCCGCAGTTCGCCGGTATACCTGACCAGGTCGGCGTCGCTGAGGGCGGCGAAGCCGTCGGCCGTGGCGGGGACGCCCGCGACGGCGGCGAGAGCCACGGTGACGCGTGCGGCCTGCGCTCGGGTGAAAGCGCCCAGCGCGTTGCCGCTCTGGCTGATCGCCCGCCGGAACAGTCCGGTCGCGGCCGGCATGGCCAGCAGGGCGGCGACGATCGTGGCGCCCGCGGACTGGCCCATCACGGTCACCCGGTCCGGGTCCCCGCCGAACGCGCCGATGTTGTCCTGCACCCAGCGCAGGGCGGCCAGGACGTCGAGCAGGCCCCGGTTGTCGGGAGCCCCGTCGAGGTGCAGCCAGCCCGCCGCTCCCAGCCGGTAGTTCACCGTGACGACGACCAGACCGTGGCGGGCCAGGGCGGCGCCGTTGTACGCGGGCGCGGAACCGGCACCGCCGATGAAGCCCCCGCCGTGCACGAACACCACGACCGGTTGACGTTCGACGGCGGGCGTCATCGGCGCCCAGACGTTCACGGTGAGGTAGTCGCCGGGAGCCTCGGGCGACCAGGGTGCACCGCTGATCGCCGTCATGTCCAGGTCACCGATGCGGTCGCGGGCCGGCGCCGGCGCCATGGAGACGGTCTCACCGGACGCGTCACGGACCTCCCGCCACGGTACCGGTGGGATCGGCGCGGCGAACCTCGCGGCACCTGCGGGTGTGGCGGCGTACGGTACGCGACGAAACACCGCGACATCCCCGGCCCGGCTGCCGCGGACCGGGCCGTGCGCGGTCTCGACCAGCGGCTCCGGCCCGCTCATCGGGCGCTCGCCGGCGTGAACGGCGCCCAGTTCTTGACGGCGAACCGCTCCCCCTCCCGCACGATCTCCGCCGCACCGGCGCCCGGGAAATGCGCCGGCAGCACGAGAGCGGCATTGTCCGCGGCCCAGGACAGCACCCGCCGGCGGGTCGCGCTCGCCTCGCTCCGATCTTCGTCGAAGCACGAATGCTGCTGCGGCTCGATGATTTGCGTGGGTGTGTGCAGCATGTCGCCGACGAACACGGCCCGATCGGAGCCCGAGGTCAGGGTGAGCACCGACGAGCCCGGTGTGTGCCCCGGCTCCACCCGGAGACGCAGGTTCTCGTCGATGACGTATTCGTTCTCCCACAGCGTCGCCTGCCCGGCCTGTATGACGGGCGCGACGCTGTCCTCGTACATGTTCTGGTTGCCGAACTCGGCGGTGAGCCCGCCGACCACCGCCGATTTCGGGTGGCCGTTGAGTGGATTCCAGTACTCCACGTCCGCCGCGTTGATCAGGTACCGCGCGTTGGGGAACGTCGGCACCCACGCGCCGTCCACCAACGTGGTGTTCCACCCGACGTGATCGGCATGCACGTGCGTGTTGATGACGAGGTCGACGTCCTCGACCGCAACGCCGAGCGCGGCCAGGTGGCCGAGAAAGTCGGTCTTCAGATAGCTGAGGACCGGAAAGTACGGCCGATACTTGTCGTTGCCGATGCCCGTATCCACCAGGATCGTGCGGCCGGCACTGCGCAGCACCCAGGTATTCATCGCGGCCCGGTACATGTCCGTCTCCGGGTCCCAGAAATGCGGGGCAAGCAGCGCCTGGTTGCGCTCCCACACCTCGTGCGGCGCATCCGGCAGAATCGCCGTCGGCGGCGCGATCGGCCCCTCCCACTCAACCACCCGGCTGACGTCGACGTCCCCGAGCCGGATCGTGTGCGCACTGCGCTGTTCAATCACGAACGTTCCATCCCTTCTGTATACCCGGACAGCGCCGATACTCAGCCGGGTTCGACGCCGGCAACCAGACCACGCCGTGATCACCCACGGCCACGGCCGGGGCGCGAAAGGGCAGGCATACTGCACTCATGGCGCTCCACACCGAACTGGGCGAATTTCTGCAGTCGCGCCGCTCCCGCCTGCGCCCGGAAGACGTCGGGCTGCCGACCTACGACGAGCGACGCCGGGTGCCCGGCCTCCGGCGGGAGGAACTGGCCCAGCTGGCCGGCGTGAGCGCCTCGTACTACACACGCCTGGAACAGGGCCAGTCCCTCAACGCCTCCGTCGAGGTTCTCGATGCGCTGGCCCGGGCCCTGCGCCTGGACGAGCACGAGCGCATGTACCTGCGGGACCTCGCGGTGGCCAAAACGCGCGAACCGGACGTCACGGCCGAAGCCGAACACCCCACCGCCTCCATGCGCTCCCTGCTGCGGGCCATGGGCGGGGTGCCGGCCGTGCTGACCGGCCGCCGCTGCGACATCCTGGCCTGGAACACGATGGGGCATGCCCTGTTCGCCGGGCACGTCACCATCGACGCACCCGAGCGACCGCAGCAACGGCCCAACATCGCCCGGCTCATCTTCACCGACGCCCACACCCGCAGCCTGTACGCCGACTGGCAGAGCAAGGCCAAGTCCGTGGTCGAGCACCTTCGGCTCATGGCCGGCCGCTACCCCTGCGACCCCCTCCTGGCCGCGCTGATCGGCGAGCTCGCCATGCAGAGCCAGGACTTCGCGACGCTCTGGGCCGACCACCGGGTCCACGCCTGCGACACCGCGACCTACGAGCTGCACCACCCCCTGGTCGGCGGGCTCACCATCACCCAGCAATCCCTCACCGCCACCGCCGCACCCGACCAATTTCTCGCCGTGGCCACCACCGAACCCGACTCGCCGTCCGAGGCCGCGCTCCTCTTGCTGGCGCAACTGGCGGCCTGAGGAACCGCATATACCGAGGCTCCGTCGAGCGGCTGGCGCGGCGGCGGTATCGTCGTGGTCCGCCGAAGACGACTGGTGGAGCGATCATGATCGGTCCGTGGGAGATTGGGCTGGCCGTGGCAATCGCCATCGCCGGCGGGTACGCGCTGTGGCGCCTCGTTGCCGTCGCGCGGTTCCGGCGGGCGACCGCGCCGCACGCCAAACGGCCGGCGACGCCGCCCAAGGCGGAGGCGGCCTCCGCCGACCGGCTGGTCAAGCGGGCCGAGACGGCGGTGGCGCGGCTGCGCGAGCAGACCGACTCGCCGAGCGACCCGGTGCTGCGCGCGCAGATCGGCGACGTCGACGACCACGCCGCCGAGGTGCTGGCCGACCTGCGCCGCTTCGCCGAGCAGGTCAAGGCGCTGGAGCGCTCGCTGCACGAGATCCCGGTCGAGCGGCTGCGGCGCGACCTCGGCACGGCCCGGCACCAGCGCGACGAGGCCGGCGACGCGGCGCTGCGGGCCGAGCTGGACCGGTCGGTGCACGCGCTGGAGCAGCAGCTGGCGGTGGCCGACCGGATGGACACCACCCGGCGCACGCTGCTGGCCCGCATCGAGGCGGCGGTGTTCGACCTCGAGGGGCTCGGCGTGCGGGTCACCGAGCTGATCGTCATGCACGACTCGGCCGGGGCGAGCGACACCGAGGCCCGGCTGTCCGAGCTGACCGGTGACCTGGAGGGCATGCGGGCCGGCCTGGCCGAGGCCCGTGGCCTGTCCGATTCCGTGCTCGGCCGCCCAGACTCGGCCGATTCCCCGGATGTACCGAAAAATCGGAAAAATCGGGCCGAAAAGCACCACGGTGGCGGGCGGCAACCCGCGGCGGCGGAGGAGGCCAAACCAGACCGGACCGAGGACGAGCCGGAGCGGCCCGCGGTGCCGGCCAAGCCGGGCCGGGCCCGGTGGGACCTCGTCGCCCTGGCCGTGGTCCTCGTCGCCGCCGTCACCTGCCTGGCCCAGGACTTCCTCCCGCACGGCGGCAGCCCGAGCGCCACCGCCACCCAGGATGCGAACGAGTGCCCGCAGACGCTCGCCTTCATGGCCGAGCTGACCGGCGACGGCGCCGGCGACGGCCCGGGCGAGCTCGACGCCGTCGAGCTGGCCGTGGCGCAGGACAACGCCGCGCACGCCGACGGGTGCCAGGTGCGGCTGCAGCAGTACGACACCGCCGTCACCGGCGACGTGGCCAAGTCGGCGTCGCTGATCGCCGGGGACCCGTCCATCCTCGGCGTCGTCGGCCCCACCTACGGCAGCGAGGCCACGAAGGCGGTCCCGGTCTTCGAATCGGCCGGGCTCGCCGTCATCAGCCCGTCGGCCAGCGACTCGGTCCTGACCACCAAGGGCTGGAAGGTCTTCCACCGGACCCTGCCCAGCGACGACGACCAGGCCGACGCCGCCGCGCGCTACCTGCGCGACACCCTCAAGGCCCGGCGCGTCTTCGTCATCGGCGACGACACCGACTTCGGCGTGGACGTCTCGGCCCGCATCGCCGCGACCCTCGGCGGCGCCGCCGTGGCCGGTCACGCGGCCGTCACCGAGGACACCGCCGACTGGTCGCCGCTGGTGAACCAGGTCAAGGGCAGCGGCGCCGACGCGGTGTACTTCGGCGGGTACGCCGACGACGTCGCGCCGTTCGTGCAGCGGCTGCGCGCGGTGCTGCCGAAGATCCCGGTGGTGAGCGGGGATCGGATCATCACCGAGTCGTTCCGCAAGACGTCCGGCGACGCGGGCCACGGGACCTACGCCACCTGCCCCTGCGTGCCGGTCAACGAGGGCATCGACGCGTTCCGCACGCAGTTCAACGCCCGCTTCGGCGAGTCGCCGCAGTTCTACGCGCCCGAGACCTACGACGCCGCGCGGATCATCCTGGCCGGCCTGCGCGCCGGGAAGACGACCCGGCCGGCGATGCTGCAGTTCGTCGACGCCTGGGACGGCGACGGGCTCGGCCGGCACATCAAGTTCGGGCCGGGCGGCGGCCTGGCGGTTCCGGCCCTGAACGTGTGGGCGTACCAGACCGGCTCCGACGGGTACTTCGTCGCCAAGACCGCGATCGTCTGACACACGGCCGGTGTCGATTTGCGGACGGACGGCTGACCGCGGCGGCCCGGCCGGGCACCATCGTGGCTGTGCCGATGCTGCGTCGCGTTGCCGCCCTTGCGGTCGTACTGTTCGCCGTCGTGCTGCCGGCCG
This sequence comes from Dactylosporangium sp. CA-092794, assembly GCF_050948465.1. Taxonomy (NCBI): domain Bacteria; kingdom Bacillati; phylum Actinomycetota; class Actinomycetes; order Micromonosporales; family Micromonosporaceae; genus Dactylosporangium; species Dactylosporangium sp. CA-092794. The sequence goes on from NZ_CP192044.1 coordinate 8,934,719, forward strand.
TTGGGCCGGCCGCGGCGGCGCCCGAGGACGGGGTGAAGTGCCCCGAGACCCGGGCCAACCTGGCCGGTCAGCGAATCGCCGAAGGCGACAAGCTGCCCGACCTGACCTGCGCCGACCTGCACGGCGCGGTGTTCGACGACCTCGACCTGGTGCAGGTCACCTTCGACGGGGCCGACGCGCACGGCGCCTCCTTCCGGCACGCGCGGCTCGGCCAGGCCGACTTCCGCGGCGCCGACCTGCGCGACGCGAACTTCGAGAGCGCCGAACTCGCGCAGGCCCACCTGGACGGCGCGGACGCCCGCGGCGCCCGGTTCGCCCACGCCACGCTCGACCAGGCCGACCTGACCCGGGCCGACCTGCGCGGCGCGGATCTGCTCAGCGCCTCGGTGGTGCAGGCCGAGTTCGTCGACGCCGACCTGCGCTCGGCGCAGATCTGGTGGACCGACTCGACGCAGGCCGACGCCTCCGGCGCCCGGGTGGACATCACCGATCTCCGCAACTTCCAGCTCGGCCTGCTCGTGGTGGTGGCCGGCCTGGTGCTGCTCGTGCGGGCCGTCGTCGCCGCGCTGCGCCGCCGGGGCACGCGCCCGGCGACGCTGCTCGGCACGCTCTTGCCGGCGGCGATATTCTTCGGCGCCGGAGCTTTCCTGCGGGTCACCGTCGGGATGCTGTTCCCGCTGCTGCTGGTGGTTTGGTGGTACCCCTTGCTGGTCGGCGCCGCCCTGGTGCTGATCGGCGGCCTGGTCCGGTGGCTGGCGTCGCGACCCGCCCCGCCGGACCCGACACCGTTCGGCTCGTCCGCCCCGACCGGCTTCGAAGCCCTGTCCTGACCGGCCCGGCCCGGCGCGCCAGGTCTGGCCGCCGGGCTCACCGAGGACCCCGAGCGCTGCCGGCGCCTGACGTGGGTGGTCAGGGTGCCGGTGGGGCGAAGGCGGCGCGGAGGCGGGCGACGTTGGCGGCGAGGACCAGGGCGGCGATGCCCGAGACGATGCTGAACAGGCCGTACACCTGGGCCAGCGTGACCGCCGCGATGTCCGGGCGGATGGCGAGCGCGACGCCGAGGGCGATGGAGATGAGGCCCGTGAGGCCGAAGAGCGCGCGCTCGCCGGCGGCGCGGCCGTCGGCGAAGGCGGCCGCGAGCTCGAGGGCGCCGGACAGGACGGCCCAGACCGCGATCCACCACACGAGCACCAGCACCGTGATGCCGGGCCAGGCCAGGGCGGTCACGCCCGCGGCGATGTCGACGACGGCGAGGACGATCCGGCCGGCCACGCTCCACCCGCCCCGCGCGCGGAACGCCTGCCCGGCCTCCATGGCGCCGGCCAGGAACGCGTAGACGGCGAACAGGATGACGAACGCGCCCACGGTGATGCCGGGCCACACGAGGGCGATCACCCCCACGGCGAGGGCCAGGATGCCGCGCAGGATGAGCGCTGTGCGCAGGGACAACACGAGGTGCCTCCAGGTTTCTCGATGCGTTGCCCATAGAGGGTTGCGGTCGCGGCGGCGAGCGTCATTGGGCGGGGCCACACGATCGGCGGCGCCGGATTGTCCCGGGGTACAACGCCTACGATGCCAGCGTGAGTGACCGTGACTGACCCGGCCGGGGAGCAGCTCGGCGGGCTCGGCGCGGAGCTGCTGGGCCGGGCCGACGAGCTGGCGGACGCGATGGCCGAGAAGATCCGCGCTGGGGTACCGCTCTATCGGGCCGACCTCGTCCCGCCCGACGAGGTCCGCCGCTCCTGCCTGGACAACCTCAGGCTCGTGTTCGGATCGATCGGGCACACCGAGGCGCGCGAGTCGCCGCCGTCGCGCGAGCACGGCCGGCGCCGGGCCCGCGACGGGGTGCCGCTGACCACGGTGATGGAGGCCTACCGGGTCGGGTCGCGGTTCATCTGGGAGCGGGTCGCCGAGCTGGCCGCCGGCCTGCCGGCCGAGGTGGCGCTGCTGGCCTCGTCGCGGATGTGGCTCGCGATGGACGTCTACACCCGCGACATGGCCGAGGGCTACCGGGAGGAGGCGACCGCGCAGCTGGTCGACCGCGAGCAGGAGCGCTCGGCGCTGGTGCAGGCCCTGCTGGACGGGGCGCTCGCGGACGCCAACCTGTGGGAGGCGGCCGGCCTGCTGCGCCTGCCGGAGCGCGGGCCCTACGTGGTGATCGCCGCCCGGACGGCGGCGGTGGGCCGGCGGGCGGTGCCCTTCGCCGAGCGCCGGCTCGCCGCGCTGGGCATCCCGTCGGCCTGGCGGCTGCAGCACGGCGTCGAGCTCGGCGTGGCCGCCCTCGTGGGGCCCGGCCAGCAATTGGAGCGGCTCGCCGGCGCGCTCGCCGAGGCCGCGGCGGGCGCGGTGGGGATCAGCCCGCCGTACCACCGGCTGGACGAGACCGCCGCCGCGCTGCGCCTGGCCCGGGTCGCGCTCAACAGCGCGCTGCCGAGCCGGCCGGTGGCCGTCTTCGGGCGGGATCCGCTCGCCACGGCCGCCGCGGGCGCGCCCAGCGTGATGCGGCGGGTCGCCGACGAGGTGCTCGCGTCGCTGGCGACGCTGCCGCCGGGCGACCGGGCGACGCTGCTGGACACGTTCGGGGCGTGGCTGGACTGCGGCGGCTCGACCGGCGACACGGCGGCCCGCCTGTTCGTGCACCCGAACACCGTCCGGCACCGGCTGCGCCGCCTGCAGGAGCGCACCGGCCGGTCGGTCACCCACCCGCGGGAGGTCGCGGAGCTCGCGATGGCCTACGAGGTCGACCGGCGCCGGCCGGTCGAGGGGTCAGACTAGGACCGGGGTGGTGCTGCGGGTAAGGCCGCGCAGGCGCTGGGCGTCCTGGCTGGGCGGGGCGCCGAAGCGGCGGCGGTACTCCCGGCTGAACTGCGACGGGCTGTCGTAGCCGACCCGCAGGCTGACGCCGGTGACGTCGCCCGGGTTGGCGGCCAGCAGCAGGCGGGCCTCCTGCAGCCGGATCTGCTTCTGGAACTGGATCGGGCTCATCGCGGTGACCGCCTGGAAGTTGCGGTAGAACGCCGACACGCTCATCCCGGCCCGCTGCGCCAGCTCCTCGACCCGGAACGCCTGGGCGAAGTTCTCCCGGATCCAGCGCACCGCCCGGGCGACGTGGGTGAGGCTGCTGTCGGCCAGGCCGAGCTGGCGCACGACGGCGCCCTGCTCGCCGGTGATGAGCCGCCACAGGATCTCCCGCTTGAGCATCGGGGCCAGCACCGCCTGGTCGCGCGGGCGCTCGAGCAGGCGCAGCAGGCGCACGACGGCGTCGATGAGATCCTCCGGGGCGTCGCTGACCGCGATCCCGGACGGCGCGGCGCCGGCGGCAGGGGCCAGGTCGCCGGGGCCGGCCTGCAGCAGCAGCTCGGCGACCACGGCCGGGCGGAGGATGAGCCCGAAGCCCAGGGCCGGCCGGCTCGGGGTGGCGTCGACGAAGTGCCCGGTGATCGGCAGGTCGACGGAGGCGATGAGATATTGCCCGGCGCCGTAGTCGTAGACGCGCTCGCCCAGCGCGATCCGCTTCCCGCCCTGCGCCACCACCGCGACCAGCATGCCGGACATCGCCGGCGTCGGCGGGGTCGGCCGGTCGACCTTGGACGCCATCACGTCCTCGATCGCGGTCGTCATGTCCGGCCGGGCGTGGCGGTCGATCAGGGACCGCAGCTCGTCAAGCTCCACGCCACCAATCCTTCCCCGCCCGAGAGGATCAGGCAAGTACGGCGGAGCATCGGTCTACGTTTGGCCAGCTCAGACTGGTGTCATGAATACATGATTTCCCACGGTTTCCACGCCACCATGACCGCCCAGCCGGGCCGCGGCGACGAGCTCGTCGCGCTGCTGCTCGACGCCCCCTCGCTGCCCGTCGACGACTGCGTCGTCTTCCTCGTCGGCCGCTCGGCCGCCGACCCCGACGTCGTTCACGTCACCGAGGGCTGGACCAGCCGGGAGGCGCACGGCCGGTTCTTCGAGTCCGAGGCGGCGCAGGCGTTCGTCGCGAAGCTGCAACCGCTGCTCACCGGCGAGTCGGTGTACACCGACGAGGTCCCCGTCGGCGGAAAGGCGGTGCTCTGACATGGCCCGCCCCGCCCGCGACCCCGAGCTGAGCGAGCTGCTCGCCGAGATGCCGCTCAACGCCGAGCTCAACCCGGAGCTGCTCGCGCAGCTGCGCCAGTACCCGTCGCCGCCGTTCGCCTTCGCCGGCGAGCGCCGCGAGGTCACCGTCCCGGCCGCGGACGGCACGCCGATCCCGCTGACCGTGTTCAGCCCGGCCGATCCCACCCCGGGTGCACCGTGTGTCTACTGGATGCACGGCGGCGGCATGGTGATGGGCGACCGCTTCGCGCAGATCGACATCCCCCTCGAATGGCTGGAGCGGTTCGGCGCCGTCGTGGTCACCGTCGACTACCGGCTGGCGCCGGAGTCCGGCGGTACCACCCTGGTCGACGACTGCTATCGCGGCCTGCTCTGGACCGCCGAGCACGCCGCGGAGCTGGGCATCGACCCGGCCCGCATCGTGGTGGCCGGCGCCAGCGCGGGCGGCGGGCTGGCCGCGGGCGTCACGCTCCTGGCCCGCGACCGCGGCACCCCGGCCGTCGCCGCCCAGGTGCTGATCTACCCGATGCTCGACCACCGCAACGACACGACGTCGAGCCGGCAGTTCTCCGGCACCCCGGACACCTGGACCCGCGAGATGAACGACTTCGGCTGGCGGTCGGTGCTCGGCGGCCTCGACGGTGCGCCGGTGCCCGGCCACGTCTCCCCGGCCGTGGCCGAGGACCTGTCCGGGCTGCCGGCCACCTACATCGACGCGGGCACGGCCGAGGTGTTCCGCGACGAGGACGTCGCCTACGCCACCCGGATCTGGGCCGCCGGCGGCCAGGCGGAGCTGCACGTCTGGGCGGGCGGCTTCCACGGCTTCGACGCGCTCTACCCGCAGGCGCGGCTGTCGGCCGAGGCCCGCCGGGCCCGGGGCGACTGGCTCGCCCGCGCCCTGGGCAAGTAGACGAGCCTCAGCTCAGGATCGTGGGCGTGCTGACCAGCGGGCCGCCGGGCGCCTCCGGCCCCCAGGTGATGCGCAGCGGGCCCACCGGCAGGCCGTCCACGGCGAAGCGGCCCAGCGCGTCGGTGCTGCCCGTCCAGACGCCGTCGCGGTGCCGCACCTCCAGCGGCGCCGCGGCCGGCCGGCTGACCTGCCCCACGAGCCGGATCTCCCCGTCGGCGACGACCAGCTCGACGTCGACGACGGTGTCGCCCTCGGCGAAGCTGAGCATCCGCGACTCGGCCGACGCCGAGCGGATCCCGGCCGCCTGGCCCGCCACCGCGCTGTCGACCAGCAAGGTGGCCAGGGCCGCGTCCGGGCGCCGCCAGGCCAGCACCGCCGACGCGGCGGCCAGCAGGCGGGCGGGCGGCGGGTCGGCGGCGGCATACACGCGCGCCACGGCGGCGACCAGCTCGTCGTCGCGTCCCTCGGTCACGATTCCCTCCTCACGACGCCAGCAGTCCACGCAGCGTCTCCAGGCAGCGGGCCCGGGTCGGGCCGATGCTGCCGATCGGCATGCCGAGCGCGGCGGCCAGCTCGGCGTAGCTCGGCACCGGGTCGGCGCCCAGCGCCCGCAACAGGCGCGAGCACCGCTCCGGCAGCCGCTGGACCGCCTGCCACAGCAGGCGGTCCTCCTCTTCGCGTAGCACGCTCTCCTCCGGCAGCCCGGCGGTCGAGCGCACCCCGATCAGGTGCTCGTCGAGCTCGGCCGGCGTCTCCCGGCCCCGGCGGCGCAGCAGGTCGATCGCCTCGTGCCGGGCGGTCGTGGCCAGCCAGGCGCCGAGGCCGTCGCCGTTGCGGATCTGATGCAGCTTCTCCACCAGACGGAACCAGGTGCCCTGGAACACATCGGCGGCGTCGGCCTCGCCGAGCCGGAAGCTGCGCGCGGTGGCCCACACCAGGCCGGAATACCGCGACACGAGCAGGTCCCAGGCCCGCTGATTTCCGTCGGCTGCCTCGATCAGAGCGATGGTCGGATCGAAAGCCGTCACAAGATGCCAGGATACCCGCCAAAGCTCCCGGCGGCCGTCGCCGACACCTGCTTCGCCGCGGCGAAGAGGCTGCCGGTCTGCGCGGCCACCTCCGCGATCGCGGCGACGACCTTCGGCGTGGCGAACGACGTGCCGCTCCACGCCGCCCAGCCGGAGCCGAAACCGGTGCAGTTGATGTAGGTGCTGACCACGCCCGCGCCGGGCGCGGCGATCGTCACCCACGGGCCGGTGTTGCTCCACGTGCACAGCGCCGTGCCGTCGTGCGCGGCGACCGCGACGACCTGCTCGCGCCACGGCACCGCGACACCGGCGAAGCCGGCCGGCCAGAACGGCGCCGGCTCGGCGCCCTCGTTGCCCGCCGCGGCGACCACCAGCCGGTCCTGGCCGGCGAGGAACTGCCCCAGCGCCGCCTGCAGCAGCACCGGCGGCTCGTCGTCGACGGTGTACGCGCCCAGCGACAGGTTGAGCACGTCGGTGTCGGTCAGCGCGGCGATGCGGGTGGCCAGGTCGAGCTCGGTGCCGATGCCGAAGGAGTCGAGCACCTTGACGATGCGCACCCGGGCCCGGCCGCTGCTCTGCAGGATCACGCCCGCGACGAAGTTGGCGTGGCCGACGTCGGAGTCGATCTCGGAGTCGGCGTCGGCGTCCAGGTCGGTCTCGTAGTCGGTGGCCACCACCGAGTACCGCGCCGACGGCAGCGGGCTGTCGGCCCACACGCCGGTGTCCATGACGACCACCCGCACGCCGGGGTCGGCACCGGCCGGCCCGATCGTGAGCGCGCTGGCGGCGGACGGGGGACCATACGGCCCGCCCTGCTCGTGCGGGGACCCGATCAGCACGTGGTTCGGGCCGACCACCGCGCCGTCGCCGGCCCGGCCGCGGGCGCGGCGGGTGGCGGCGAGCACGTCCAGGCCCGGCACGCGCAGGCGGCGCACCCCGGGCAGCGGGCGGTCCTCGGTCACGTCCCGGGCGGAGTGCCCGAGCGCGGAGACCGCGGCGCGCGCGTCGTCGTAGTGCTCGTCGACGACGACCAACTCGCCGGCGACGTACCGCACCGGGTGCGGCCCGGTCCGGTCGGTGGCCAGCCAGGGCAGCGAGGCAAGGTGCGCGGCGCGTCGGCTGCGCCACCGGTCCAACCGTTCGGTCGCGTTCACGGCTCCTCCTTCGACTTGGACTCGTACGTAAGACGGCGAAAAACCTCGCCCGATACGTCGGCTGGGCGACAATCTTCGGCGGTGGCAGGATCAGCGGTGTGATCGAAGCCGCGGCTGGACCGCTCGCGCTGGCGGAGGGGGCGGTCGAAACCGTGGCGGCCGACCCTCGGCGGGCCCGGACGCTGGCCGACGCCGCGCTCGCCGCCGCGCGCCGGTCCCGGGACCCCGCCGCGACCTCGGTGGCGCACCGGGCGCTGGGCCTCGCCGCCCGGGCGTCCTACGACGCGCGGACCGCCGCGAAACACCTCCGCACCGCGCTCAACGTCGCCCTGCGGCACGACCTGCCCACACTCGCCGCGGAGGCGCGGATGAGCCTGGCCCTGGTGCTGGAGGACCTGGGCCGGCCCGCCGCGGCGGTCCGGGAGATCGACGCCGCCCTGCAGAGCCTGCGCGGCCTGCGCCGGGCCCGCACGGTCATGCAGCGGGCGCTGATCCTGCGCCGGATGGGCCGCGAGGACGAGGCGATGGCCGGCTACACCGCCGCGCTGCGGGTGTTCCGGCGCAGCGGCGACCGGCTGTGGCAGGCCCGGGCGCTGAACAACCGCGGCATCCTGCGCGGCTACCACGGCGACTACCGGCTCGCCCAGGCCGACCTCGGCCGGGCCGCCGAGCTCTACGCCGAGATGGAGATGCCGGCCGCCGCCGCACAGGTGCAGCACAACCTCGGCTTCGTCGCCGCGCAGGCCGGTGACGTGCCCGAGGCGCTGGCCCGCTACGCCCGGGCCCGGCCCGAGCTCAACCGCGGCGGCAGCGACGCGGTGGGGCTGCTCGACCTGGCCGAGGCGCTGCAGTCGGTGCGTCTGCTGCCGGAGGCGCAGCGGGCCGCGCAGGAGGCGATGGACGCCGGCCGGCGGGGCCGGCTGTGGGCGGTGCGCGGCGAGGCCGCCCTGCTGCTGGCCCGCAACGCGCTGGCCCGCGGCCGGGCCGGCGAGGCGCACGCGGTGGCGCGGAGCTCCCGGCGCGCGTTCACCAAGCAGGGCCGGCAGCTGCTGGCGACGCGCGCGCACGCGCTCGAGCTGTCCGCGACGATCGCCGCCGGCCGGGCCAACCGGGGCACGCTGCGCCGGCTGCAGGAGACGGCCGCCGCGCTGATCCAGGCGGGCTGGTTGATCCACGGCTGGGAGGCCTGGCTGGACGCCGCCCAGCTCGCCGCCGCCCTGGGCGAGCCGGTCGCGCTGCGGGCCGCGCTGGCGGCCGCCGCCGACGCCGCCGGTCGCGGCCCGGCGGCGCTGCGGGCCCGGCTGTGGCACCTGCGCGCCCTGGCCGGGCTGGCCGGCGGCGACGTGCCCGGTGCGATCCGAGCCGCCGACGCCGGGCTGCGCGAGTTCGAGACGCACCGGGCCAGTCTGGGCGCCACCGAGCTGCGGGTCCGCAGCGGGGCGACGATCGCCGAGCTGGCCGAGTTCCGGCTGCGCCTGGCCGTCGCGCACGAGAGCCCCGCGCGGCTGCTCGCCGCGTCGCAGCGCAGCCGCTCGGCGGCGCTGTGGCTGCCGCCGGCCCGCCCCAGCGGCGACCCGGTCATCGCCCGCGGGCTGAGCCTGCTGCGCCGGCTGCACGCCGACCTGTCCGCCACCCCGACCAGTGCCGCCCAGGCCGGCCGGCTCATGCAGCGCCAGCACGAGCTCGAGGACCGGATCCGGCAGCGGTCGTGGCGGGCGCAGGGCACCGGCCCGGCCGGGGCGCCGGGGCTCACCACGGGCCGGCTCGCCGCCGGGCTGAGCGCCGACCTCGACGGTGCGGCGCTGGTCGACCTGGTCGCGGTCGACGGGGAGCTGCACGCGCTGGTGGTCGCCGCGGGCCGGGTCGCGCACCGCGCGCTCGGCCCGCTGCGGCCGGTCGTCGACGAGCTGACCGGCCTGCGCTTCGCCCAGCGCCGCCTGGTGACCCGGCGCGGGCACACCGCCTCCGCGGCGGCCGCCGCCGAGCACGCGGTGAACGTGCTGGACCGGACCCTGCTCGCGCCGCTGGCCGGGCTGATCGGCGACCGGGGCCTGGTGCTCGCCCCGACCGCCCAGCTGCACGCGCTGCCCTGGCCGCTGCTGCCCACCTGCCGGGGCCGCCCGGTGCGGGTGGCCCCGTCGGCGACGACGTGGTGGCGCGCCCACCGGGCCGCCGAGCCGGCCGGTCCCCCGGTCTTCGTCGGGGCGCCGGAGCCGCCGCACGCGCTGGCCGAGGTGGGGCAGATCGCGCAGTACTCCCCCGGCTCCCGGCTGCTGCGCGGTGCCGACGCCCGGGTCGGCGACGTGCTGGCCGCGCTGGACGGCGCGCGGATCGGCCACATCGCCTGTCACGGCGACTTCCGCAGCGACAACGCGCTGTTCTCCGCCCTGCTGCTGGCCGACGGACCGCTCACCATCTACGACCTCTCCGCGCTGCGCGCCGCGCCCGGCACGCTGGTGCTCTCCGGCTGCGACACCGGACTGTCGGCCGTCCACCCGGGCGAGGAGCTGCTCGGCCTGACCAGCGCCCTGCTGCAGCTGGGCACGCGCACGGTGCTCGCCAGCACGGGCCCGGTCGACGACGAGGCGACCCGGCCCCTGATGATCGACTTTCACAAGCGCCTCGCGGCCGGCGCCGGCGCGGCGGCGGCCCTGGCCGCGGCGCAGGAGGCCGCCGACCCGGCCCACCGGTGGAGCACCGGCGCGTTCGTCTGCTTCGGCGCCGGCTGAGCCGCGACCGCCGCCTCAGGCACGGCTCGCCCGGGCCGCGGTGACGATCGCGGCGATGGCGCCGACCAGCAGTACCAACGCCCAGACAATGGCGGCGACGGCGCACACGATGCCGCCGACGGCGTCGGTGATGCTCGCCAGCACGCCCGGCACGACGCCGTGCAGGAACGACACCAGCAGCGTGCACAGCAGGGACGTCAGCGTCAGCAGGACCAGCCCCTTGTTCTGCAGGAAGCGCTCCTGGGCGATGGTGAGCGAGCCGGCGAACACGAACTTCAGGAACATCAGCAGGGCGAGCACCGCCGCCGCGGTACCCCTGGGAAAAGATCCGAATCCGATCAGATAGGCGATCGTGCCGAACGGGAACGCGAGCAGCAGCGTCACCATGCCGATCAGCTTGGTGATCCCGAGCGCGAGCAGCCCGATCGCGGCCAGCAGCAGCACGATCGCGAAGATCAGCGTGACCACACCCTGCAGCCGGCCGTGCAGCCGCTGCGGCACGACCAGCCCCGCCGCCATGAGCGCGACGGTGAACAGCGCGGCCGCGTCGACCAGGGCCAGATACGGGATGCCGAGGCCGGCCGGGCGGTCCACGGGCGTGCCGGCGGGCACCTGCAGCCCGGCCGCCGCGGCCTGCCCGGTGAGCGCGCCGCCCGCGTCGACGCCGCCGATGAGCAGGTGCTCGCCGAGCTCGACGCCGACGACGAGGGCCATCGCGACGAGCGCGACGAGGAAGAACGGTGTGCGCAGCCCCATCCCGCTCACCCGCCGGTGACCAGGGTGAGGGTGCAGGTCCGCGTCCCGTCGCAGATGACGTCGATGCCGGTCTCGCCGCCGCCGACGGTGACGCTGACCGTGTCGCCGGCGCCGACGTCGCTGCGCACCACCGTGTCCCGGCCGGGCGCCGGGGCTCGCACCGCGACCGCGCTGTCGGTGTGCAGCCGCACGCGGCGCTGTCCGGTGTCCGAGCCGGCCACCGTGAGCGTGCAGGTGCCGCCGGCGACGGTGAGCGTGTCGCCCTGCAGACAGGGCGCGCTCAGGTCGCCCCGTTTCGCTTCGGGGGTACCGCCGAAGTGCCTCCCGATCCAGGTCACGAACCCGCCGGGATCGCGCACCGCGCCGGCGCCGCCGCCGGCGCGGTGGGTCGCGGAGAGCGCGAACAGCACGCCCACGACCACCAGGCCGGCGATCACGACCCGCTGCTGCCGCATCTCAGTTGACCATCCTCGCGGTGCGCTCCGGGCTGGCCGGTCCGGCGTTGCCGAAGTCGTCCGCGGCGGCGACGGTCCAGCCGAACCGGTCGGAGATGGTGACGGCCGCGGGGCCGAACGGCCCGTACGGGTGCAGCGACGGCGCGTAGAAGTTCACGTCGACCCGCGCGGTGATGAGCGGGACGGGCAGGCACCCGCCGGGCAGGAACGGGACGTTCCCGCCCTGACACATCGTCGGGGTGACGGACACCACCCAGTGCGTCACGTACGCCTCGGCCTGGGTCCATTCGAGCCGGCCGCCGTCGATCTTGACCTCGGCGTCGACCGCGGTCGTCGGCGTCGGCGCGGTGAGCTTCACCGCGACGACGTAGGGCACCGCCGTGCCCCGGGCGACCTGGCTGCCGGCCGCGACCGACTGCTCCAGCACCGACCCGGCGTGCGCGGGGTCGGTGCGATGGCGGACGGTGCCGGTCAGCCCGGCCTGGGCGAGCGCGGCGGCCGCGTGGTCCTCGTCGAGCTGGGCCAGGTTGGGCACCGCCACCGGCCCGCTGGGCGTGGTCTGGGCCGGCCCCCCACGGCCGAGGGTGGCCACCAGGGTCACCACCACGACGGTGATGACGACGAGGCCGGCGGCGATGGCGAAGATCCACCACGGGATCCGGCGCCCGGCCGGGGCGGGCGGGGCCTCGATGGAGAACACCACCCGGTTGCTGAGCACCGAGGACTCCTCGGGGGCGGAGTCGGCGGAATACACGCGGCCCTGCAGCTCGTAGGTGCCCGGCGCGGTACCTTCCGGCACCTGCGCCTTGACCAGGAACGACACGGACGCGGCGGGGGCCACCCGGCGCTGGGGCTCGTCGACGCTGAACCAGCCCGCCTCGGCGCCCGCGCCGGGCACCGGCTCGAACACGACCCGGTCGGCGCGCTCGCCCGGGTTGGTGACGGTGAACGTGGTCTCCCCCTGCCGGGCATCGTTGAGCGCGATGCGCTCGCCGGCGGTGGTGACCACCCAGTTGGTGGACATGACGGCTCCTCGGGTTCTCAGGCGAGCTCGGCGGTGACGGCGGCGGGCTTCTCCAGCTCCACCGCGCGCCGGATCAGGTAGAGCTGGTCGCGCGCGGCCTCCGGCACCCGCACGACGATGTGGAAGGGCCGGTCGGCCGGCTCGTCGACGGCGAAGCCCTCGACGCCGGTGATGGTCTCCAGCAGGGCGCACAGCCCGGCCGCGGTGCCCCGGGCCCGGGCCAGATCGCCGGCCCGGGCGGCCAGATCGCGCTGCCGGCCCGGCGGCAGCGACCGGCCGACGTGGTCCATCGCGAGCCAGCCCAGCAGGTAGGGCAGGAACGCGTCCGGCGTGCGGTAGGGCGCGAACAGGTCCTCGATCGCGTCCAGCCGCCGCTCGACCGGCTCGTGCAGGCCCTCCATCACGTCCAGCAGCGCGGCCAGCACGCCGCCGGGGCCGGCCGCGTGCTGGTACACGGCCGGCAGCAGCCGCTCAATGTCCGCGCGTCGCATCCTCGCGCACCACCTCGATGTCGTGCTCCGCGGAGCAGAGCAGCCAGGTCTCGGGGATCGTCACCGGCGCGCGGGTCTCGCGGTCCGCGACGAACGCCCACGTCTCGGTGTCGTCGCCGCGGAACACGCCGCGGCGGGTGCCGGCCAGGCCGCGGTGCGCCGGGCCGCCGACCCCGCCGGCGGCCAGCGCCTCGACCGGCTCGAACCGGGTGCGGTCGCGCAGCGGCAGGCCGCCGTTGACGCTCGAGGGCTGCCACTGCGGCGCGCTCGCCGTGGTGTCCAGCCGCAGTACCCCGGCGCTCTGCGTGGCGGCGAGCACCGTGCGGCCGTCGAAGTCGAGGTCCCAGCAGGTGCCGCCGCTCCAGCCGGCGCCGACCCGCTCCCAGCGCACGTCGGCCTCGAACAGCCGGGCCCGGTGGCAGCCCTGGCCGGGCTTGGCCGGATCGGCCTCGCCGGCGCCGATCCACAGCACCGTGGCCGAGCCGTCCAGCTGCACCTCGATCGCCCGCGCGTCGACGCCGCGCAGCCCGACGTGGCTGAACGTGCCGGCCGCGCCGCCGGCGACGGAGAGGTACACGCCCTGCTGCGCCTGCGCGGCGACCGCGACGCCGTGCACGCCCCGTTCGGAGACGAACGATCGCACGCCCGCGAAGCCGCGGTCCGGGTCCTGCGCGTCGACGAGGATCTGCAGCGGTACCGCTCCCGCGGCGGCCGGCAGCTCGTAGAGCCCGCTGTCGGTGGCGCACAGCAGGGTGGCGACGCCCTCCCGGTCGGTCCACGCGAGGTCCGCGACGGCCGGCTCCAGCACGGCGACGAGCGTCCACGTCTCGCCGAGGTCGGCGGACAGGCGCACCGCCGAGCCGCCGTCCTCGGTGCGGGTCACCACCGCGAGGTGGCCGGGGCGGGCCACCACGCCCGGGCGCCGGTCGGCCGGCGCCGCGACAACGCGGCGCACCTCCTCGCCCGGGAAGCGCCCGACCGTCTCCCAGCCGTCGCCGCCGTTGGTCGAGCGGAACAGCAGCGCGCCGCAGCCGGCGTACCAGGTGTCGCGCTGGAACCGGTCGGCGGCCACGGTGCGCACCGGCCCGTCCGGCGCCTCCTCGACCACGAACCGCACGTCGTCGACGTAACGCACGCCCGGCTCGGCGGACTCCAGCATCCGGTAGACGTTGGAGGCGCGCAGCGGCTCGCCGAACGCCCAGCCGGCCGGGTTGAGCGGCGTCGGCAAGGGGCTGATCGTGGCGTGCAGCCGGTCGTTGACCCGCCGCCGGACCGCGTCGACGTCCTCGTGCGGGCCGACGACGACCCGGGCGTGCACCGAGACCGCCTTGTAGCGGGCCCAGCCGGCCAGGACCCGGGTGCCCAGCGCCCGGCGCTCGTCGAGGTCGCGCTGGGTCTGCTCGCGCACGTCGTCGGTCTGCGCGCGCAGCATGCTCGCGTGCGGCAGCCGCCAGTCCGGCCGGGACTCGGCACCCACGTGCGGCACCAGCACCACCTCGACCTCGCCCGGGCGGGCGAAGGCCCACATCGCGCTGCGGGTGAACGCCTTGGCCCGGGCCACCGCGGCCGAGGCGGCGGTGGCCAGCAGCTCGAAGTCGCGGGCGGTCACCGCCCGGCGCAGCGCGAAGAACTCGTAGGGGCCGCGGGCCAGCGCGGCGTCGACCGCCTCCAGGTCGCGGCCGCCGGTGGCCGGTTCCCGGTTGGTGACGCTCACCCCGGGGACCGGCTCGCGCAGGGCGGCGAGGGTGCCGGCGCCGACGTTGCCGGCCGCGCCGCCGCCGGTGCGGTACCACAGCCGGATCTCGCGGCCGGCGGGCGGCACCGCGGCCACCGGCTGCCCGCCCTCGTCGACCGCGGGCGCGAACGTGACGGTGCCGGTGCCGCGGTCCAGCAGGTACACCCGGGCGCCGGCGGGCAGCCCGGCGAAGCCGTCCACGGGCCGCCAGATCTCGAACGAGCGCCCGTCGTGCTCGCGGGCCGCGGCGCCCTCGCCGGCCTCCTCCGCCGGCGTCTCCACGCCCAGCAGCACGTCCAGCGCCTCGGTGGTGGTGACCACCGGCGCGTGCGCGGCCCGCAGCACCTGGCCCGGGCGGCCGGTGCCGAGGCCAAGCAGCTCGGCGGCGACCGGCTCGCAGTGGTGGGCGCGCACCCGCGCCTCGTTCTCGCCCTCGGCGAGCGCGACCGACTCGGTGGTGACGAACACGACCGGGCGCGGGTCGGCCCCGCCCGCGGCGGCGACCCGGGTGCCGGCCGGGATCGCGATCCGGCCGCGCCCGTCGCCGGTGCGGGTGAACGTCAGCTCCGCCCACGCCGCGGCGGGGGCCCGGCGGGCCACCCCGAGCAGGTTCAGGAACTCCACGAACGCCTTCTCCGGCAGCCGGTTCACCCGGAACAGCAGGACCTCGGTCAGGTGGGCGAAGGCCTCCACGAGCGTGATGCCCGGGTCGTGCACGGACAGGTCCGTCCATTGTGGATTGGTACGGGCGATCCGCTCCCGCGCCTCGCGGACGAGGTCCACGAAGGTGCGGTCGTCGAGGTTCGGTACGGGCAGGGTCATGGCCGGCTCCCGCTCTGGGCCGGACCGAGGTCCAGCGGCAGGTCGATGACGTCGAGCGACGCCGTGGCCCGCACCCGGTAGCGCAGCCTGATGTTCAGCCGGGTCGGGATGTCGGCGTCGGCGGCCGCGTCAAGCTCGACGATGTCGGCGCGCGGCTCCCACCGCTGCACGGCCTGGCGCACGTAGTGCACGGCGAGGCCGGCGGTGGTGTGGTCGTTGGGGGCGAACAGCAGCCGGTTGAGGTGGCAGCCGTAGTCGGGCCGCATCAGCCGCTCGCCCGGTGCGGTCGACAACAGCAGCAGCAGCGCCTGGCGTACCGCGCCGTCACCCTCCACCATGGACAGCGTGCCGGCCGCGGTCAGCGCGGGCCCGGCCTCGGCGAACCGGATCGCCCGCTGCGGCTCGGTCATCGGTCCACGCTCACGTGCGTCTGGCCCGGGTCGCGGACCGTGTAGTGCACCGTGCCCGGGACCGTGCCGTCGGTCAGGCCGTCCAGGTTGGACAGTACGACCGCGGCGCCGCCGACGCGCACCCAGCCGCTGTAGCCGGCGGCCACGGCGAGCGTGGTGGTGCACGGCTTCACGGTCGGGCCGACGTTCGGGCAGCCGGCGAGGGTGCGCCCCTCGGGGTCGGCGGCGACGAGCACCTCGCTGCCGCCGATGCGCACCCAGTGCTGGGACGCCACGTTGCCCACGCGGCCGTCGTGGCCGCAGCGGACGTCCGCGGCGAGGTTCACGACCTTCACGGCGTACCTCCCGGTGTTGCCAGTGGTGAGTGCTCGAAGTCGACGGTGGCCGCCCGCACGGTGATGCCGCGCCCGGGCGCGTCCAGCAGCAGGTCGGTCTCGGCGTGCAGGCGCAGCAGGTCGGGGGTGAGCTCGACGTAGGAGCCGGCGGCGTTCTGCAGGCGCAGCGAGCGGCGCTCGTCGTCCACGACCACCGACTGGCCGGCGGCGCTGCGCATCGACCAGCGGCGCACCCCGCCGCCGCTGACGCCGGCCGCGTCCGGGGCCGGCGTGGTGCCGAACAGGCCGCCGAGCACCACCGCGTCGGCGGTCGCCTCGTGCGGCAGCGCCACCACCACCGGGTCGCCGACGTCGGGCAGCACCACCAGGCCGCGGCCGGCGCCGGCGCCCGGCACGAGCACGGCCAGCCAGCCGAGGTCGAGCCCGCCGTGGGCGCCGAGCGCGACGCGGACCCGGCCGCAGCCATCGGGGTCGTCGACCGCGGTGACGGTACCCAGGCTCAGCGAGGTCGCGGGCTCCGGCAGGCGCCGGGCGGGCGGCCGGGTGGAGACCGCGGCGAGGTAGCCGTCGGCGTCCACCGTGGACACCACCTCGGTCAGCACGTAGGTGCCGTCCAGCGCGGCGGCGACCCCCTCGGCCCGGATCCGCCGCCCGGGCCGCAGCGCGGCGTCGCCGGCCACGACCGCGTCGAGCACGACCGTCCGCGCGGCGCTGGCGTCCAGCGCGCCCTGCGCGACCGCGCGCAGCTCGTCGGCGCCGCCGGCCGCCTCGTCGACCAGGGTCAGCGTGGCCGCGCCGGCGGCGGTCTCCGGCCGCGGCGCCAGGGCGATGTCCCGCCCGGCGCGCGGGCGCTCCACCGCGGCGGTGAGCACGTCGGCCGAGCGGGGCCGCCAGGCCAGCGCCGTGCAGCGCACCGCGGCCCGCTCCAGGCTCGCGCTGACCTCGACCCGGTGCATGGTGTGCCCGTAGCGCAGCGGCAGCGGCGCGCCGTGGCCTTCCAGGGTGAGCAGGTGCAGGTCGGCGCCGTCGAGCACGGCGTAGAGCCCGACCCGCTCCAGGGTCTCGGTGAGCAGCTCCAGGTCGCGGCGGCGGTGCTGGACGACGCGCTCGAACCGGGGCCCGCGCTCGTGCGCCCGCACGGTCACGCCGAGCCCGTCGCACACCGTCTCGGCCAGCTCGGCCGCGTCGAGCCGCTCCAGGCAGCGCAGGGACTGCCGCTTGCGCAGCCGGTGCAGCCGGTCGTAGGCGACGACCCGGGTCGCGGCCTCCCCGTCGGCGCCGCGGACCAGGTCCACGCCGGTGACCTCACCGTCGAACAGCGGCCCCGCATCGCCCGCCACGCGGACGGTCAGCGCCGCGCCGAGCAGCTCCAGGCCCCGCCCGTCGGGGTCGTCCAGCGTCAGCTCGCACTGCGCGGGCCGGGACAGCCGGGCGGCCACCCGGACCGCGACGACCCGGCACCCGTCCGGCAGCGGCCCGCCGGCCGCGGTCACCTCCACCGCCGGGATCACGCCGCACTCCCCGGCTCCGGCCCGGCCGGCACGCTGCCGGCGGCCACGTCCACGCACGCGCCTTGCACCGGCGCGCCTTGCACCGGCGCGTCGGACGCGGCCGCCTCCACCGCCGGGGTCATGCCGGGCTCCCCGGCGGCGGGACGGCCAGCACGCTGCCGGCGGTCACGTCGAGCGGGTCGGCCACGCCGTTGTGCGCGGCCAGCTCGCGCCAGCGCATCGGGCTGCCCAGCGCCTCGGCGGCGAGCAGGTCGATGCGCACGCCGGAGCGCTCGCCGCCCCCGCCCCCGACCGCCTGGACCGCGGCCGGGCGGCCGGCGGCCGGGGCGGCGGTGGCCGAGCGGGCCAGCTCCTCGTCGTACGAGCGGGCGGCGCCGTCCCCGGGCTCGTCGACGCGCAGCAGCTTCAACCGCAGCCACGAACGGCCGGGGGCGCCGGTCGCGTTGAACGCGTCGAACCGCTCGGCGATCGCCGAGACCACGCCGGGCACGTTCCACGACTTGCCCCAGACCAGCCGGACCAGCGGCGGGCGGGCGGCGCCGCGCTCCTCGGCCGAGTTCTCGGCCAGGCTCCACAGCCGGCCGGTGAGCTCGCGCACGTCCTGCGGCGCGGGGCCGGACTCGACCAGCGCGACGTCGAAGACCATGTCCAGGACCAGCTCGGTGCGCCCGCCGCCGGTGAACCGCACCGGGTCGTCGGCCCGGCCCCGGCCGACGAGCCGGTCACCACCGGCCGCCGGCGTGCGGATGCCGGCGAGGCGCTGCACCTCGAAGGTCTCCGGGTTGAGCAGGCAGTCGATGCGCTCGCCGGTCGCATCGACGATGAACGCTACGCGTTCCATGCCAGTCCTCGCTGTTCCTCGTCCAGGTAGCGGTCCCGATCCCGGGCGTCCCGCCGCGCCACCACCGTCCACTGTGGCCTGTCATCCGGCAGCCGCGGCCACCGATCGGCGCCGGTCTCCCGCTCCACCGCGATCGCATCCACAATGGACACCACCGGGTCGTCGTCGTCCGCCGCCGCCTCGAACCGCGGCACCTCGGGCCAGACCGCCCCGGCCGCCTCGAACCGCAGCACCTCAGGCCAGACGGCCGCGGCCGGCTCGAACCGTGGAGACACGGGCCAGGCATCCGCGGGAGCGACCGGCGTGGGGCCCAGCACCGGCTCGGGATCCGCGTCGTCGGTCCTCCGCAATTCGGGCAATGACGGCCAAGTCGCCTCATCTTGGCGCGGCTCCGACTCCCTCCGAGGCGGCTCCATCTCGCCCCGCAACCGCTCCGGCCCGCCCCGCAGCCGCTCCAACTCGCCCCACAGCCCCTCCGGCCCGCCCCGCAGCCGCTCCGGCCCGCCCCGAAGTCGCTCCGATTCGCCCCGAAGTGGCGTCGGCTCGTCCCGGGCCGGCGTCGGCTCGACCTCGGCCTGGGTTGGGCCCGAAATCGAGGGGCTGGCGGAGACCGGTTCCGCACCGATCACGGAAAATCGTGATATGTCCGATAAGTCGTGGCGCGGAGCGCCCGACTTATCGGTTGTGCTTGGCGCCGCGGGCCTGGCAGGGAGGGCCGCCAAGGCCCGACCGGTGGCTGGCGGGAGCAACGGTCTGGAAGTGACGCGGCCCGAGTCATCGGTTTTGGTCTCTGCCCCGGACGGACGCTCCGGGGGCGGGGCGGGCGCGACGCCGCCGACCCGGACGCCCCGCAGCAGCTGCGGGGCCCGGGCGCGAACCGCCGCCAGCCAGTGCTCCGGGGCGTTACGCAGCGGGCCCTGGGCCACTGCCGACCTCCCGCTGCAGCCCCTCGTGCGCCAGGCAGAGCGTCTCGATCGCCAGCTCCCGGCTCATCGCGTCGAGCGGCGCGCCGTACCACTCCTGCGGCCACGCGTTGACCAGGTTCCAGCGCAGCACCTCCGCGGACCCGGCCGCGTCGAGCAGCACGATGGAGGCGTTGCGGCGGCTGACCCGGCCCTCGACGGCGGTCATTAGCCAGTCCCACAGCTCGGCCGACCGGGTGAGGCCGAACCGCAGCGTCACCGGCGGGTAGGTGACCCGGCTCGGGATCGCGCGCACGACGCTGTTGCTGCCGGCCTCGCGGTAGGAGATCCGCTCGACCTTGACGCCGAGGCCGCTGACCTCCGTGAAGTGCCCCTCGGTCACGTTGTTGATGAGCAGCTTGAAGTTGTAGGCGCGGAACGGGTCGACCCAGTTGCCGGGCTGGGCCGACGGCGCTGCGGCGGCGGACGGCATGGTCATCGCTGGGCTCCCCTTTACTGCGGTTCGGTGCCGACGGAGGACTGGCTGAGCTTGAACACGACGAACTCGGCCGGCTTCACCGGCGCGACGCCGATGAGGGCGACGACCTGGCCCGCGTCGCGGACCTCGGGCGGGTTGGTCTCCGCGTCGCACTTGACGAAGAACGCCTGCTGCGGTGTGGTGCCCATGAGCGCGCCGTCGCGCCAGACCCGGGTCAGGAACGCGCCGATGTCCCGGCGGATCGAGCGCCACAGCTGCTCGTCGTTGGGTTCGAAGACGATCCAGCGGGTACCGTCGGCAATCGACTCCTTGAGCATGCTGAACAGCCGGCGCACGTTGAGGTAGCGCCACTCGGAGGCCTCGGCGGCCAGGGTGCGGGCGCCCCAGATGCGGATGCCCTCCGCCGGGAAGTAGCGGATGCAGTTGACCCCGGCCGGGTTCAGCAGCTCCTGCTCGGCCCGGGTGATCCGGTAGGCGAGGTCGACCGCGCCGCGGACCGGCTCGTTCGCGGGCGCCTTGTGCACGCCGCGCAGCGAGTCGGAGCGGGCCCAGACGCCGGCCACGTGGCCGCTCGGCGGGGTGGCCACCACCTCGCCGCTCATCGGGTCGCGGACCACCAGCCACGGCGCGTAGAAGGTGCCGTAGTCGGACTGGCGCGGGCGCAGGCCGCCGTCGTCGGGCGCGTCGTCGCCGGTCTTGGGCTTCGGCTTCGCGCCGGCCGCGGCGACGCGGGTCAGCCGCTCCACGTCGGTGATCTCCGGCGGCGGGTCGAGGACGGCGAGCCGGTCGCCCATGAGCTCGCAGTGCCGCAGCAGGTCCTCGTGGGAGAGCGGGTCGTGGTAGCCGGGCGCGGCCACGATGGCCACCTCGTCGATCGCCTCCAGCAGGGCGAGCCCGGTGCGGGTGCGCCCGGTGCCGCCGATCGGCTCGCCCGGTGCGACGTTGACCACGTAGCAGCGGCCGCCGCCGTTGTCGAAGAAGCCGTACACCGCGCGGGACAGCGGCGTGCTCGCGGCCCCGTCCGCGGCGGCGAAGACGCGCAGGAACTCCGACCAGGAGCCGATCGCCACGGCCTGGTTGCGCCGGGCGTCGGGCA
The DNA here is from genome assembly GCF_050948465.1 of Dactylosporangium sp. CA-092794. Taxonomy (NCBI): domain Bacteria; kingdom Bacillati; phylum Actinomycetota; class Actinomycetes; order Micromonosporales; family Micromonosporaceae; genus Dactylosporangium; species Dactylosporangium sp. CA-092794. The sequence goes on from NZ_CP192044.1 coordinate 8,955,503, forward strand.
CCGGGGCCGTGCCGACGAACGCGGCCGTGCTCGTGCCGACCGCCCCGATCGGGCGGGCCCCGCCGCTGACCTCTTCGACGTAGACCCCGGGTGATGCGTAGTGGGGCATTGTCAGTCCTCTCTGAACTCGCAGCGGATCACCGCGGGCCGCGGGTCGTCCGCCGGGACCTGGTGGTGGAACTGGCGCCCGCGGCCGGTCAGCCGCAGCGCGATCGGCCGGTCGGCGGGCAGCCCGGGCAGCGCGAACCGGCCGGCGGCGTCGGTGTGGGCGGCGGCCAGGCCGTCGCCGGTCTCCACCCGCAGGCCGGGCAGCGGCACGTCGCCGGGGCCGAGCACGACGCCGGTGAGCTCCCGCAGCGGCGTGGGCACCAGCCGCAGCGTCTCCCGGACGAGCGGGGTGGCGGGCCGCGGGCGGTCCAGCCGGGTGACGACGTCGACGTGGAACGCGGGCCGTGGTACCGCCCGCACCGCCTCCCACAGCCCGGCCGGCACCGGCTCGAACACCGGCTCGTACGGCCCGCCGACGCTCGCCCGCAGCAGAAGGTCGAGCGGCTCGAGGTCGTCGGGGCGCCCGGCGCACAACATGTAGCGCAGCCGCAGCCGCAGCGGGCCGCCGCCCGGGTTCGCCCGCAGCTGCTGCTCGGGGAGCAGGTTGAGCAGCCAGCAGTACGCGTCGGCGGGCGACTCGGGCACGGGCGGGCCGGCGGCGACCGTCAGCCCGGTCCCGGCGGCCCAGCGCAGCAGCGCCTCGGTCGCGGCCGAGATGGCTCCTTCGGGCATTGACGCTTCTCCCTCTGCCGTGTGTAGCGGTGAGAAGACGGTCTTCGGCCCGGTGTGATACCGGCGCGGGTGTCAGCAACCCGACCTTGCCGCGCGAGTCGTCCGGCCCGGGGGTGGCCCTCTCACCCGCCGGTTGCCGACCGTGGTCTGGATGATCCGATCCGCGCTGCGCTGGCCGCTGATCGTGCCCCCGGTCGCGGTGGTCGAGCTGATCGCGACGTGGGGCCGCAAGCCGGGCGTCGTGCTGCTCGCCGTGCTGGAGCTGGGGCTGATCGCCGCGGTCATCGCCGCCGTGCACCACGCCGAGGTGGTGGCCCACCGCGTCGGCGAGCCGTTCGGGACGCTCATCCTGGCCGTCGCGGTCACGATCATCGAGGCCGGGCTGATCCTCATGCTCATGGCGGCCGGCGGCACGCGGTCGCAGAGCCTGGCCCGCGACACGGTGTTCGCCGCGTTCATGATCATGTGCAACGGCGCGATCGGGCTGTGCCTGTTCGTCGGCGGGCTGCGGCACCATACCGTCGAGTTCCGGGTCCAGGGCGTCTCGGCCGGCCTGGCCACGCTCACCGCCCTGGCCACGCTCGCGCTGGTGCTGCCGTCGTTCACGACCGCGACCCCGGGCCCGGGCTACTCACCCGCCCAGCTGGCGTTCGCCGGCATCGCCTCGCTGGTGTTGTACGGCATGTTCGTCTTCGTCCAGACGGTGCGCCACCGCGACTACTTCCTGCCGCTGGTCCCCACGTCCGACGATCACGACGACGGCGACGAGTCCGGCCACGCCGATCCCCCGACGGTGGCGGCGGCCCTGCTGAGCCTCGGCCTCCTCGCGCTGTGCCTGGTCGCGGTGGTCGGCCTGGCCAAGTCGGTCTCGCCGGGGATCGAGCGGCTGGTGGTGTGGGCCGGCGCCCCGCCGACGGTGGTCGGCCTCGCGATCGCGCTGTTGGTGCTGCTGCCGGAGAGCATCGCCGCGGTCCGCGCGGCGGCCCGCAACCGCGTGCAGACCAGTCTCAACCTGGCCGTCGGCTCGGCGCTGGCCAGCATCGGGCTGACCATCCCGGTGGTCGGCGTGGCATCGATCGCGCTCGGCTGGCCGCTGGCCCTGGGGCTCAATGCCACCGAGTTGGTACTGCTGGCGCTCACGGTCGTGGTGACCGTGCTCACGGTCGCGCCGGGCCGGGCCACGCTCATGCAGGGCACCGTGCACCTGGTCGTCTTCAGCGCCTTCGTGTTCCTGGCCCTGAGCCCCTGAACGCCGCCGCGCGCAGCGCCGCGTGTCGTGGCATTGTCACATTGTCTCCGCAGGTTCGTCGTACTCGTCCCCCAGAATGGTCGATCGTCCAGGGAGTCCGGCGAACGGATAGCGCGTGCTCAGCGACGACGAACGGTGGCGTCAATGCCGGCCGGAGCGACCGACGGTCCCCGCGCCTTGGTGACCGGCGGGCCGTCCCGCGGCCCGGTGAGCCCGCGGCTGCGGGTCCACCGGGAGGACCACGCCGGGCTGATCGTCGTTCGCCTGGCCGGGCGGTTCGTGGCACTGACCGCCCTGAGCGCGGAGTCTTGTCTGGCACGGGCGCTGAGCGACCGGCCCCCACGGATCGTTTTGGAGGCTCATCGGGTGACCGAGATGGACGCCACCGCGGCGATGATGGTGCAGGCGGCGGGGCAGGTGGCCCGCGATCACGCGGGGTTCCTGCGCATCGCCGCCCCGTCGGAGGCGGTGGCGGCGGCGCTGCTGGCCCAGCCGTCCACGGCAGTGACCGTGTACCGCAGCCTCGCCGACGCGCTACGGCTGTGGACGCTGCCCGCCGACCCCGTCGACCCTGGCCCGCCGCGGCCGGGCACCGGCGGGCCTGGAGCGCTGCGGTGAGCCCGGGCGGCGCGGCGACGCGCAACCACCGGATGCTGGTCGGCGCCTTCCGGCCCCGCCCGGTGCGCGCGCCGGTCACCGGGCGGTGGATGGGGGCGCTGCTCGCCCCGAGCGAACGGGCCGGGCGGCTGCTGCTGGTCCTGCCGGTGCTGCCGGTGCTGGCGGTGACCGGCTGGCTGCTGACCGCGGTGCCGCTCGCCGTGCTGGGCGCGTTCCACTGGTGGACGGTGCTGCCGCTGGCGGCGCTCGGCGCCGGGCTGCTGATCCGCTGGACGCTGCCCCGGCTGGCCACGGTGCCGGCCCGACCGGCGCCCTGGTGGGCCTTGGGCGCCGTGCTGGCGGTGGCGGCCGGCTTCGCGGCGCTCGCGGTCCTGACGCACAGCCAGCAGGCGGTCCTGCACCGCGACGCGGGGACCTACGCGCAGATCGGCCTGTGGCTGAGCGGGCACTCCGGGCTCACCACGCCGGTGCCGGCCGACGCCTACGGGTCGGCCTCCGACATGGTCGTCTACGCCCATCCCGGCTTCTACGTCCAGGACGGCCAGATCGTCCCGCAGTTCATGACCGGCTGGCCGACGCTGCTGGCGGGCGGATTCTGGCTCGCCGGGTGGCACGGCGCGTTCGCGCTGCCGGGTCTCGTCGGCGGGGCGGCGGTGCTGGCGGTCGGCGGCCTGGCGGCCCGGCTGATCGGCCCGCGGTGGGCCCCGTTCGCCGCGCTGCTGCTGGCCCTGGCGTGGCCGATGCTGCGGGTCAGCCAGACGACCTACTCCGAGCCGATCGCCGGCCTGATGCTCGCCGGCGGCCTGTGCCTCCTCGCCGACGGCTGGTCGGCCGGTGCCTCCTCGTCGCGGCGGGGCGCGGCGGGGATGCTGCTCGGGCTGGCCGGGCTGGTGCTGTCCAGCGGCGAGCTGGTCCGGCTGGACATGGGAGTCGACTTCGCGCTGGTGCTGCCCGCGATCGGCTGGTGGTGGCTGCGCCGCCGGCCCGGCGTCGGCTGGTTCCTGCTCGGCACGGCGGTGGGCGGCGGCCTCGGGTTCCTCGACTGCCGGTACGTGACGCTGCCGTACGTGCTGGTGAACTGGTCCTCGGTCCGGCTCATGATCGTCCTGCTGGTGGTGGTCTCCGCCGTGACCGTGGCCGCCGCGATGGTGCTGCGGCAGCGCCCCCTCCCCCTCGGGCCGGGTCGCCGGCGCAGCCTCGCGACCTTGGCGGTCGCGGCGGTGGCCGTGGCCGGCATCGCCATCGCGGCCCGCCCGCTGCTCTACGTGGACCACTCCGTCACCGCGGCCGCGACCATCGACTACGTCGAGTCCCACCAGCGCGCGCTCGGGCTGCCGCTGGACGGCACCCGGGGTTACGCCGAGCAGAGTCTGTCCTGGATTTCGTGGTACCTCGGCTGGCCCGCCGTGCTGCTGGCCTGGGCCGGCATCATGCTCGCGGCCGCCGGTGTCGCGCGCGGCCGGGACTGGCGGCTGCTGCCGATGCTGCTCGTCTACGCCGGATCGGGCGCGGCCACGCTGCTGCGCCCGGCGATCACCCCGGACCATCCGTGGGCCGACCGCCGGCTCGTGGTCGAGGTCCTCCCCGCCGTCGTGCTGTTCGCCACCCTCGCCGTCGCCCGCGCCACCCGCGCGTGGCAGCGGGGCGGCGCGGGCCGGGCCGCGGCGGCGGTACCACCGCTGCGGCGAATGCCGCGACCGGCCCTGCTCGCGCTGCTGCCGGCGCTGCTCGTGCTCGCCGCGGCGGGACCCGCCCTGCCGGTCATCGCGAAACTGGCGCCGGTGCGCACGGAGTTGGGCGAGCCCGAGGCCGCCGCGGCCGTGTGCAAGGCACTCCGCCCGACGGACGCGGTGATCCTGATGGACACCGAGTGGGCCCCGACCATCCGCAACGAGTGCGGCGTGCCGGTCGCGGCGCTGACCGACCCGACCGTGGCCCGCATCCAGACGGTCGTGGCGGCGGTGCGGGCCACCGGCCGCGACCCGGTCCTCATGTCCGACTCGACGCTGCCGCTGCTGCCCTACGGCCTGCCGCCGCAGAAGGTCGTGGACCAGTGGGAGCAGGAGGATCAGCACCAGCTGATCCGGCCTCCGGACGGCGCCGGCTGGCGAAAGCTGCAGTGCTGGATCGTCCGCCCGTGACCGGCCCCCGGGCCGACGCCGGCCGGGAAGGGTGGTGGCGGGGTCAGCCGGTGACGTCCGGGCCGGCCTCGGACGGCGCGCGGACCGAGCGGGCGGTCAGGGCGGCCGCCCCGGCGAGCACCAGGTCGGCGACGGTCATCACGGCACGGGACAGCAGGGCGACCGCGGCCGCCTCGGCGGCGCCGGTCTGGGTGGTGAGCAGCGCGATGAGCAGCACCTCGCGGGCGCCGGCCCCGGCCGGGGCCACGACCAGCAGGAAGCCCACACACCAGGCCAGCGCGAACCCGCCGGCCGACACCGCGACGGCCGCGCCCGGGTGGCGGGCCAGGGGAGCGAGCAGCAGCCAGATGTGCGCGCCGAACAGCAGCCACGATCCGACCGACCAGACGGTCGCGGCCAGCACCGCCCGGCCCGGCAGCGGCCGCTCGAGCGGCGGCCGCCGGGTCAGCCGCAGGGCGACGGCGAGGACGGCGTTGACGACCCGCGGGTGCAGCCCGGCGGCGACGACGGGCACGGCGGCGAGCAGCCACCAGTACCGGTGGTCGGCACCGGCGAGCGCCGCCGGCAGCGTCGCCGCCGCGGTGAGCAGCCCGGCCCCGAGCGATATGAGCATGGTGAGCAGGGCGGCCGTGCCGGTCCGGTGCCGCGGTACCGCGTGGGCGCGCGCGAGCTCCATCTGGACCACGATCGGCCAGACCGAGCCGGGCACGTACTTGCCGAGTTGGCCGACGAAGAACACCTTCGCCGCCGCGGTCGCCGGCAGGTCGCTGCCGAGCCCGGCCAGCACCGCCCGCCAGGCCTGCAGCGTGGCTCCCAGCCCGGCCAGCGCGGCCAGCGTCCCGGCGACCACCGCGCCGGCGCCGATCTGCCCGGCCGCGTCCCCGATCTCGTGGCGGTGCGGCGCGATGGCCGCCGCTCCCCCGAAGACGGCCACGGCCAGGAACGCCCATCGGATCCACCGGCTGCCCACGACCGCACCGACGAGCCTGGCCGCCAGGCGGACCCATCCCGCACGGGACGGCGTCACCTCGGACCCGGCCGCGGGTGGCGGGGGCGGCGTCCGGTCGGGCATCGCCCGAGCCTATCCACCGGGCCGCGGCCGGGCGGCGGCGCGGTGGTGGTTAGCGTGAGGGGCATGCGCGTCGTGTTCTTCGGCACCTACGACACCGGCACGCACCCGCGGGTGCTGGTGCTGGAGCAAGGGCTGCGCGCGCACGGCGCCACCGTGCTGGAGTGCAATGCGCCGCTGGGTGTCGGCACCGCCGGGCGGGTCGCGGCGGTGCGGCGGCCGTGGCGGATGGTGCCGCTCGCGGCGCGGGTCGCCCGGCGCTGGTGGTCGCTGGCGCGCGCGGCCCGGGCGGTGCGGCCCGGGCGCGGCCGGGCGCCGGTGGACGCGGTGGTCGTCGGCTACCTCGGGCTGCTCGACGTGCACCTGGCCCGGCTGCTGTTCCGCCGCGTCCCGATCGCGCTGGACCACCTGGCCGGCGCCGCCGACACGGCGGCCGACCGCCGGCTCGGCGCCGGGATGCGGCACCGGCTGATGGCCGCCCTCGACCGCGCCGCGCTGCACCGGGCCGACATCGTCGTGGTCGACACCGACGAGCAGCGCGCGACCCTGCCCGCGCCCGTGCGGCGGCGCGCCGTGGTGTGCCCGGTCGGCGCCCCGGACGCCTGGTTCGCGGCGGCGACGACCGAACCGGCCGCGGAGGAGCCGCTGCGGGTGGTGTTCTTCGGGCTGTACACCCCGCTGCAGGGAGCGCCGGTGATCGGCGCGGCCGCGCGGCTGCTGGCCGGGCGGCCGGTGCGCTTCACGATGGTCGGCCACGGCCAGGACGAGGAGGACACGCGCCGCGCCGCCGAGGGCGCCGCGGTGCGCTGGGTGCCGTGGGCGAGCGCGGACGAGCTGCCGGGCCTCGTCGCCGGCCACGACGTGTGCCTGGGCATCTTCGGCACCGGGGCGAAGGCGCACCGGGTGGTACCGAACAAGGTCTTTCAGGGTGCGGCCGCAGGCTGCGCGATCGTCACCGGCGACACCGTCCCGCAGCGGCGGGCCCTCGGTGACGCCGCGCTGTTCGTCCCGCCCGGCGACCCGGCGGCGCTGGCCGAGGGGCTCGAGCGGCTCGCGACCGACCGGGCCGCGCTGGACCGCCTGCGGGCCGCCGCGCGCCGCCTCGCCGCGGACCGGTTCACCGCCGCGCGGGTGACGTTGCCGCTCTGGGAGCGCCTCGCCGAGGGCCGCCCGGCCGATGACCTCAGGGCCGCCGGCGCGGCGGGGGCGCGGCGGTGAGCGGGGCGCGGCTCGACGCGGGCCGGATGGACGGGATCGCGCCGCTGTCGCTCAACGCGTGGCTGCGGCTCGACGTCGTGGCGCGGCTCTTTCCCGACGGGCCGGCCGACGTGCTGGAGGTCGGCTGCGGGCAGGGCGGGTTCGGGGCCCGGCTGGCGCAGCGGCACCGGTATCTGGGGCTCGAACCCGATGCGCGGTCGTTCGCCGTGGCCGAGCGGCGGCTGCGCGCGGCGGGGAGCGGGCGGGTGGCCAACATCCGGCTGGAGGAGCTGCCGCCGGAGCGGTTCGACGTCGTGTGTGCGTTCGAGGTGCTCGAGCACCTCGACGACGACGTCGCCGCCGTGGCGGCGTGGGCGGGGCGGCTGCGGCCCGGCGGGCGGCTGCTGCTGTCGGTGCCGGCCTACCAGCACCGCTACGGCCCCGCCGACGAGCTGGTCGGGCACGTGCGCCGCTACGACCCGGCGGCGCTGCGGGCGCTGCTGACCGGCGCCGGCCTCACCGACGTGCGGGTGCGGCACTACGGCATGCCGCTGGGCTACCTGCTGGAGGCCGGCCGCAACGTGGTGGCCCGCCGGCGGCTCGGGCGGGTCGGCGCGGCGACGCCGGAGCAGCGCAGCGCGGCGTCGGGACGGTTGCTGCAGCCGTCGGTACCGCTGCGGGGAATGCTGCACCGGTGGGGCACGGCGCCCTTCCGGTTGCTGCAGCGGGTCACGCCGGGCACCGGACCGGGACTCATCGCGATGGCCCGGCTCCCGAGCAAAGACCCCGCATAACCGAAATGTCGGATATATCCGTCACGAAGTGGCGGATATATCCGGTCAAAACCTACAGCGGCTACAGGTCCGGGCGCGAGCGGACGATCAGGTCGGCCAGCATCGCCAGGGCGGCGATGATCAGGCCGGTCAGGAACACCATGACCGTGTTGTTGGCCAGGCGCAGCGGATGCACCACCAGGTCGAAGACGCTCTTCGCCGCGCCGATGGCGAGCAGCGTCAGGGCGAGCGGCATCATCGCCTTGAGCGGGTTGAAGTACATCACCATCCGCAGCACCTGCAGCAGGTAGCGGTAAGCGTCGGTGACGAACCGGAACTTCGAGCGGCCGGCCCGCTGGGCGTAGTCGATCGGCACGTAGGCCACGGCGTGCTGGTTGGACATGAACGCCAGGGTGATCGTGGTGACGCAGGAGAACCCGGGGGGCAGCAGGCGCAGGTACGGCGCGGCGACGCCGCGGCGGAAGGCGCGCAGTCCGGAGTTCAGGTCCGGGATGCGCTGGCCGACCAGCCACTCGGCGATCTTGCGGATCACCCACTTGGCCGGGATGCGCAGCAGGCGGTGGCTGCCCTGCTCCGACGTGCGGGCCCCGACCACCTGGTCGACGGTGGGGTCCTCCTGCAGGCGCTCCACCAGCTCGGGGATGCGCTCGTTCGGGTAGCTCATGTCCGCGTCGGTCCACACCACGATCTCGCCGCGGGCCCGGCGGGAGCCCAGCCGGCGGACCGTGCCGGCGCCGCCGTTGCGGGCCAGCGGGATCACCTGGACCTGGGGCAGGAACTCCTGGGCCGCGCGTAACTCGGTCAGCGTGGTGTCGGTGGAGGCGTCGTCGATGGCGAGCAACTCGTAGGAGTAGCCCGCCTTGTCCATCGCCGCGCAGATCCGGTCGAGCTCCGCGCGGACGTGGTCGGCCTCGTTGTAGCAGGGCAGGACGATGGTGACGTCCAGCTGTTGGGTCATGATGCCGCCGCCGGTGTGGTGTGTGGTGGGGACGCGGCCTCGCCGCTGTCGGGGGTGCCGCCGGGCGGATCGCCCGGTGGCGGGTCGGGGGTGATGCCCTTGCGCCGGGCTCGCCAGCGGACGAGCGGTTCCAGCGAGCGGGCCAGGATCGGGCCGGTCACCGCGAGCACCAGCACGTAGGCGGCGGCGAGCGGGCCGATCCGGTCGTTGAGCCCGGCGCTGACGGCGAGGCCGGCGATGACGATGTTGAACTCGCCGCGCGGGGTCAGCGCGATGCCGGCCCGGGCCCGGCCGAGCGCGCCGATGCCGGCCCGGCGGGCCGCCCACCAGCCGGTGGCGATCTTCGTCAGCACGCTGACGAAGGCCAGGATGACGGCCACGCCCAGCATCGGGGGCAGCGCCTTGGGGTCGGTGTGCAGGCCGAAGAACACGAAGAACACCGCGGCGAAGAGGTCGCGCAGGGGGGTGAGCAATTCCCGGGCGGTGTGCGCGAGCGGGCCGGACAGCGCGATGCCGACGAGGAAGGCACCGACCGCGGCGGAGACCTGCAGCAGCTGGGCGACGCCGGCGACGAGCACCGTCAGGCCCAGCACCTTCAGCAGCAGGACCTCCTCGTTCGGGGAGGCGACGAAGCGCTCGACGTACCGCCCGAACTTCAACGCCACCACGAGAATCACGGTAATCGTCGAGGCGGCGATCGCCAGGGTGGTCAGGCCCGCGAGCACACCGACGCCGGCCAGCAGCGCGGTGAGGATCGGCAAATACACCGCCATGGTGAGGTCCTCGAAGACCAGCAGCGACAGCACCACCGGCACCTCGCGGTTACCGAGCCACTGCAGGTCGGCGAGGACCTTGGCGGTGATACCCGAGGAGGTCACGTAGGTGACGCCGCCGAGCGCGACGGCGGCGACCGGGCCCCAGCCCAGCAGCAGCGCGGTGGCCACCCCGGGGGCGGCGTTGAGCACCAGGTCGACGACGCCGGCCACGGCGTTGTGCCGCAGCGTGCCGACGAGCTCCGGCGCGGTGTACTCCAGGCCGAGGGTGAACAGCAGCAGGATGACACCGATCTCCGCGCCGGTCGCGGTGAACTCCTCGCTGGTCGCCAGGGGCAGCAGGCCACCCTGTCCGAACGCCAGCCCGGCCAGCAGATACAACGGAATCGGCGAGATGGCGAATCGGGCGGAGAGCGCGCCCAGCAGGCCGAGCCCGAGAATCACCGCCCCGATCTCGATCAACGCGGCAGCGGCATGCATGCGCGGTCAGCCGTTGTTGAGGATGTCGGCGACCGCGGCGGTACCTTCGGCCGTCCCCACCACCACGACCAGATCCCCCGGATAGAACTCGAAGTCCGGGCGGGGGCTGGCCAGGATCTGCCCGGCGCGGATCACCGCCACGATCGACGCGCCGGTGCGGGTGCGGGCCTGGGTGGCGCCGAGCGACCGGCCGTCGTAGGGCGAGCCGGCGATGATCGGCACCTGCACCGTGGCGAGCCCGGTCACCTGCCGCTGCAGGTCGGCCAGGCGCTCCACGATCCGGGCGGTGCCGAGCAGCTCGGCCACGCCGTTGGCCTCGTCGGTGTTCAGCGCGAGCGTCGCGACCACCGTGTCCGGGTCGTCGCTGCTGTAGAGCACGACGTCACGGCGGCCTGACACGTGCGAGACCACCGCGGCATGCTGGCCTTTCGCCGTCACGAACTCGTGCCGCAGCCCGATGCCGGGCAGGGCGGTGCGTTCGACGTCCACAGGCCAGTGCTCCTTCGCGTCCGGGGTCTCGGCTCCGCGGGGTGCGGCGCCGGGCAAGGGGGTACCGACGCCGCACGCGGGGTGCCGCCGGCGCCAACCCTGCCGAGCCCGTATGGCGATAGTGCCGCAGCGGCGTGACAGTCCGGTGACGGAACCAGCGGAGCGTGACGGGCGTTACCACGCAAAGGAACGAGGGGGCGCGGCGGGCATATACCGCGCCCCCTCCTGTTCCCCACGGGCCGGTGACGGAGGCGGTCCGGCCCGGCCCGATCGGGGCAACCATACAGCGGCACTGGACGCTACCGGAGATGCATCGGATCCGCCAGGGCGGCCCGCGCAGCGCTCAGTGGCGCCCGTCGCGGCGCGGCCGGACCAGGGTGAACGTGTCAACCGGGGTGAGCGCGCCGAACGGGCCGGTCACCGCGTAGTACGTCACCGCCATCCGGGTCTGGTCGCCGGGGTGGCTGCCCGGGTCGACGGTGAACGCGGCGAAGCCGTAGGGGTGGGTCTTGTCGCGGCTGGCCGACCAGGGCGCGTTCTCCCGGACGTAGATCGGCGGCCGCTTGCCGTTGCTGCCGACCGGGCCGGCACCGGTGATGACCCGGCACTGCGCGGGCTCGAAGAACAGCGCGTTGGACGGCGCGGAGGTACCGCCGCCGCCGAGCACCATGTGCACGGTGCCCTGGCTGGTGTCGGAGACGGCGAGGTCGGTGGAGACCGGGATCGGGGTCAGCGTGTCGTTGGGCTGCGCGCCGCGGATCGGCAGCGACCGCTCGTAGTGGTGCTCGTGGCCGCAGACGACGAGGTCGACGCCGTACTTGTCGAACAGCGGCACCCACTCCTCGCGGATGCCCCGGTCGGCGCCGTTGAAGTTGTCGACGGTGGAGATGACGACCTGGTGCATGACCACGACGATCCAGTCGATGTCGCGGTTGCCCCGGGTGCGCGAAAGCTCCGCCTCCAGCCACCGCCGCTGCGCGCCGCCGGAGTAGCCGCGCACGTAGGAGTTGCCGCCGTCCTGGTAGCAGATGTCGTCGTTGTTGAGGCTGATGAAGCGCACCGAGCCGACGGTGAACGCGTACCACAGCCCCCGGGTCTCGGTGTCGCCGCCGGCGTCGGGCAGCTTGAAATAGGACTGGTACGCCCCGTAGCCGATCGGCCCGTTGCCCAGCTCGTTCTCGTGGTTGCCGGCGGCCGGCATCCACGGGCGGAAGCGGGCCGAGCGGCTGTTGTTGACGAACCAGTCCGACCAGGTGCGGACCCGGTCGTCGGAGAGGTTGGCGTAGCACAGGTCGCCGTTGACCAGGTGCAGCAGCGGCGCGATCCGCTCGACGCCGGCCACCACGTCGCCGGCGGCCGGGGAGCCGAGGTTGTCGTTGACCCAGATCGGCGACGTGGACCCGGCCGGGGTGGTCTGCTTGCCCAGGGTGGGCGTGCCCTGGTCGCCGAAGCTGGTGAAGGTGAACCGGGCCCGGCCCTGCGGCGCGGTGCGGAAGAAGCCCGGCAGCGGGGTGCCGCCGTCGTGCACGGCCGCGTAGGCGTACTCGGTGTCGGGCCGCAGCCCGGTGAGCCGGGCGTGGTGCACCAGCACCTCGCTGCCGGATTTGGCGTCGGCGTAGTGGACGGTGTCGGCCTCGACGGTGCGGCCGTAGCCGCCGGACAGGGTGCCGAGGTGCACTTTGGCGCCGCGCACGGAGGTCGGCGTGGTCCAGGAGACCACCATCTCGCGGGCGGAGTCGGCGCCGAACTGCAGGTGCACGCCGTGCACCTCGGGCGCGCCGGCCGCGCCGGGCTGGTGCCAGAACAGCGGGGTGCCGTCGCCGGCCCAGGCGGTGGCGGGGGCGAGCGCGCCGGCCCCGGCGGCGAGCGCGGCGGCGCCGCCCAGACCGGCGAACAGCCCGCGCCGGGAGAGCTGGCCGCGGACCGGCGGGGCCTCGATCGGCGAGTCTTGATCTGGAGTCATGCCGCCATGCTCTGCGCGCCCGGGTGTCACGCGCCCCCGGTGCGGGACGACGCTCCCGGAAACAGCCGGTGGCCGGCAGGAGGACGGACCGTCACGGAAAACTGTACGGTCACAGGTGGGTGAGCACGTCCTCGATCCGGATCGGCAGCCGGCGGAAGCGCACGCCGGTGGCGTGGAAGAGGGCGTTGCCGATCGCGGGTGCGACGCCGACGAACGCCACCTCGCCGAGGCCCTTGACACCGACCGGGTTCAGCAGCGGGTCCGGCTCGTCGATGAAGTCCACGTCGATGTCGTGCACGTCGGCGTTGACCGCGATCGGGTACTCCTCCAGCGTCGCGTTGAGGAACCCGCCGTAGCGCGGCTCGGCCACGCTGCGCTCGCGCAGCGTCGCGCCGATGCCCCACACCACGCCGCCGCGCACCTGGCTCGCGGCGGTTACCGGGCTCGCGACCCGGCCGCAGTCGGCGACGCTGACCACCTGCGGCACCCGGACGCGGCCGGTGGCGAGCTCCACCCGGACCTCGGCGAAGTGCGCGATGTAGCTGAATGCGACGAAGCCCGGGTACTCCGGCCCGGCCAGCGCCGGCAGGCCCGTGCGCAGCCGCTCCACGGCGATGTCCGGCGGCTGACCCGGCGGTATTGTCGTCGCCTCGACGTCCACGCGCGGTGCGCCGGTGGCGGCGACCGCGGCGCGCAGGTCCACCGGGCCCGCGGCGGGCAGCCCGAGCCGGGCGCGCAGCTCGGCCAGTCCGGCCGCGACGGCCGGCAGCGCCGTCGCCGTGCCCCACGAGCCGGCGGTCAGGTGCTGCGGCGCCCGGCGGGTGTCGCCGAGGTCGAGCTCGACCGCGGCCGCCGGGACGCCCAGGTCGTCGGTGACCAGCCGGGTGATCGCGGTGCGGATGCCCTGGCCCATCTCGTGCCCGGCGACCGCGACGACGATCGTGCCGGCCGCGGTGGCGGAGAGCTTCGCGATCGCCGGGGCCAAGTCGGCCGGGTAGGCCCCGATCGCCACGCCCCAGCCGACGAGATCCCCGTCGGCGTAGTGCGAGCGCGGCTGGGGCTTGCGCTCGGCCCAGCCGAACCGCGCCGCGCCGCGCTCCAGGCACTCGGCGACGTGGCGGGAGGAGAACGGCAGCCCGGTCACCGGGTCCGTGGCCGTGTCGTTGGCCAGCCGCAGCGCCACCGGGTCCTGGCCGGTGGCGTGGGCGAGCTCGTCGACGGCGGTCTCCATCGCGAACACCGACATGTGCTCGAACGGCGCCCGCATGTAGCCGGGGGTCTGCGTGTCGGTGCGGACCTGCCGCTGCCGGCCGCGGAAGTCGCCGATGCCGTAGAGGCGCGCCGACACCTCCGTGTAGAAGGCGGGGAACAGGTCGTACCGCGAGGTCTGCTGGTCGATCTCGTGGACCGCCGCCACCAGCCGGCCGGACGCGTCGGCGCCGAGCCGGACCCGCTGGCGGCTCATCGGCCGGAAGCTCGCCTGGTGGAAGGTCTGCGGCCGGGTCAGCACCAGCTTGACCGGGCGGCCGAGCCGGCGGGCGGCGACCGCGAGCGGCCCGAGGTGCGGCTGCACCGAGTTCTTCTGCCCGAAGCCGCCGCCGACGGACGGCGAGATCACCTGGACCCGCCCGGGGTCGATGCCGAGCTGGTGGGCCATGCCGTGCTGCAGGGCGCTGGAGTTCTGGGTGCTCTCGTGCACGACCAGGGTGTCGCCGTGCCACTGCACCACGGCGCCGATCAGCTCCATCGGCACTTGATGCTGGTTCGGGCCGTACACCTCGACGTCGACCTTCACCGGCGCCGCGGCGAGGGCGGTGTCGGCGTCGCCGGCCACGGTGTCGGCGAACATCGGCATCGGCACCGCCTGCTCCTGGCCGACGATCTCCACGCCGGGGCCGTCGATCGCCACGGTAGGCGGCTCGCCGCCGGTGTAGTCGGCGGTGACCAGCCGGGCCGCCTCGGTGGCGGCGACGAGCGTGTCGGCGACCACGAGGGCGATCGGCTGGCCGCGGTAGGCGATGCGGTCGTCCAGCAGGGGCTGCAGGCTCTGGAAGCCGTAGCCGCCGCTCCAGATGAACCCGGCCGAGCGCAGTTCCGCCGCGTCGACGCGGGTGAGCACCAGGTGTACCCCCGGAATGGAAACGGCGGCCTCGGTGTGCACCCGGACGATCCGGCCCTTGGCGACGGTCGCCACGGCATATGCGGCGTGGGCCAGCCCGTGGGGCGCGCGATCCGCGCCGTAGCGCAGGGCGCCGGTGACCTTCGCGTGCGCGTCGACCCGCGCCGGTGCGGTGCTCATCGGGCCGCCCTCTCCCCCGCGACGCGCAGCGCCTCGGCGACGGTGCGCCGGGCCAGCTCGATCTTGAAGCCGTTGTCGTTCCCGGGCCGCGCCCCGGCCAGCGCCGCCTCGCCGGCCTCGCGCGTCGTCTCCGCGGTCAGCCGCCGGCCGGCGACGACCCGCTCGGCCTCGGCCGCGCGCCACGGCCGGGTGGCGACGCCGCCCAGCGCGATGCGGCACTCCCCGACCACCCCGCCGGGGCCGATGGTGACGGCGACCGCCGCGGCGGCGAGCGCGAACGCATACGACTCGCGGTCGCGCACCTTCAGGTACGTCGAGCCGCGCCCGGCCGGCGGGGCCGGCACCCGGATGCGCAGGATGAGCTCGTCCGGGGCGAGGGTGTGCTCGCGCTGCGGCGTGTCGCCCGGCTCCACGTGCAGGCCGGCGATCGGCACCGTCCGCTCGCCGCGCGGGGAGAGCACGTCGACGACCGCGTCCAGGGCGAGCAGCGCGACCGGGAAGTCGCCGGGAAACGTCGCGACGCAGGCGTCGCTGGTGCCGAGCACGGCCTGGCCCCGGTCGACGCCGCCGCGGGCCGCGCAGCCGCTGCCCGGGTCGCGTTTGTTGCACGGGAACATCGTTTCGCGGAAGTACGGGCAGCGGGTGCGCTGCAGCAGGTTCCCGGCCACGGTGGCCATGTTGCGCAGCTGCTGCGACGCCGCCCGCCACAGCGACTCGGCCAGCACCGGGTAGTCGCGGCGCAGCACAGCATCGGCCGCGACGTCGGCCATCCGCGCGCCGGCGCCGATCACCAGCTCGTCATCGCCGGCGGCGATCGTGGCCAGCTCGGCGAGGCGGCTCACGTCCACCAGCGTCGAGGGCTGTTCGACGCCGAGCTTCATGAGGTCGTACAGCGTCGTGCCGCCGGCCAGGAACTTCGCGCCCGGCCCCGCGGCCGACAGCGCCGCGACGGCATCGTCGACCGTAGCCGGCGCGGAATAGGTGAAGGTCCGCATCCCTCACACCCCCGGCGCCGCCGCGGCCTGGCGGACCGCGGCCACGATCCCGGGATAGGCGCCGCAGCGGCACAGGTTGCCGCTCATGTATTCGCGGATCTCGTCGTCGTCGCCCGCGTGCCCCTCGGCGATGCAGCACAGCCCGGACATGATCTGCCCGGGCGTGCAGTAGCCGCACTGCAGCGCGTCGTGGTCGATGAAGGCCTGCTGGAGCGGGTGCAGCTCGCCGCCCGGCCCGGCCACCCCCTCGATCGTGCGCACCTGCCGCCCGCCGGCCTGCACCGCCGGCATCAGGCAGGACACGATCCGGCGGCCGTCCACGTGGACGGTGCACGCCCCGCAGTGCCCGTGGTCGCAGCCTTTCTTGGTGCCGAACAGGTGCAGCCGGTCCTGCAGGACCTCCAGCAGGGACTCCCGCGGGTCCAGCTCCAGCTCCACCGGCCGGCCGTTGACGCCGAACGTCGTCACGGGGCGGGCACTACCCGAGCCGCCCCCGGGCAACCCACCCGGTCAGGGTCGTCCCGGTGAGCCGCCCGTGGTGACCCCGCATCGCCCCCGACCGCGCGGCCGCCATGGACCTGTTCATCGACGTCGCCGCGGCGGCGCACGGCCTGGCGCTCTTCCTGCAGCAGCACCTGCTGCCCGCCGGCCGCGACACGGCCGGCGCGGCGCAGGCGCGGGCCGCCGCCGTCGCGCGCGCCCTGGCGCTTTTTCTCAACCCGGCGCTCGCCGCGCCGATGGGGCGCGCGGGGAGAACGGCCGGGTGCCCGTAGGTTCGGGAGTCCACGTGGTGGAGCGCTGGGTCGGTTCGCTCGGGGTCCGCAAGGCCATCGTCCTCACCGTCGCCGCCACCGGCCTGGTGGCGCTCCTGGTCGGCGTGTTGAGCCTGGTGCAGATGCGCACGGTCGCGGACCAGGGCGACGAGATGTACAAGCGCGCCGTGGAGCCCGCGGGCGACCTGAGCAAGCTGCACGAGCTGATCTGGAAGTTCAAGTACGCCTCGGTGGCGGTCACCACGGCCTCGAACGCCCAGACGCTGCAGACCTTCACCACGCTGCAGGACCAGACGCTCAAGGACATCAACACCACGATGGCCTCCTACGGCCGCCACGACCTCACCGACGAGCAGCGCGGCGTCTACCAGCGCTTCCAGCAGGACTGGCAGGCGTACCTGAGCCTGCGCACCCAGGCGCTGGACCTGCGTGCCCAGGGCAAGACGGCCGAGTACGACACCATGCGCGTCCAGCAGCTCAACCCGGCCTCCGACAAGGCGATCGCCGACCTGGACAACATCAGCGCCATCTCCACCCGGATCGGCCAGGAGCGCATCGACAAGGCCCACCACACCTACTCGCAGGCCCGGCTCATCGTGACGATCGTCCTCGTCGCCGGGCTGCTGCTGGCCCTGATCCTGGGCGCACTCGTGGCCGCGACCATCATCCGGCCGCTGCACCGCCTGCGCGCCACCCTGCAGGCGCTGGCCGGCGGCGACCTGACCGGGACCGTCCACGTGCCCAGCCGCAACGAGCTGGGCGAGATGGCGGCGTCGCTGAACGCGGCCACGGCCCAGATGCGGGCCGCGGTCGGCACCCTGGCCGGCAGCAGCACCGGCCTGGCCGGGCGGGCCGCGCAGCTCGAGCAGACCAGCCAGGACCTGGAGCACAGCGCCCAGCGCACCTCCGAGCGGGTCGCGTCGATCGGCCAGGACCTCGGCAGCGTCTCCAGCAGCGTGCAGTCGGTGGCCGGCGGCGCCGACGAGATGGGCCTGTCGATCCGGCAGATCTCGGCCAGCGCGAGCGAGGCGGCCACGGTCGCCCGCGAGGGCGTCGAGGTGGCCGCCGCGACCGAGGACATCATGAAGCGCCTCGGCACCTCCTCGGCCGAGATCGGCAACGTGGTCAAGGTCATCACGGCGATCGCCGAGCAGACCAACCTGCTCGCCCTCAACGCGACCATCGAGGCGGCCCGGGCCGGCGAGAGCGGCAAGGGCTTCGCGGTCGTCGCCGGCGAGGTCAAGGACCTCGCCCAGGAGACGGCGAAGGCGACGGAGGAGATCGGCCGGCGGGTGCAGGCGATCCAGGTGGACACCGGCAACGCGGTGGAGTCGATCGCCAACGTCAGCGAGGTGATCCGGCGGATCAACGAGTACCAGACGACGATCGCCGCGGCGGTCGAGGAGCAGAGCGCCACGGCCGGCAGCATGGCCGGCGACCTGAACACCGCGGCCGGCGGCACCGAACGCATCGGCGGCGGCATGACCGAGGTCGTCCAGGCCGCCGACAGCACCCGCGACGGCGCCGGCGCCGCCCGCGCCGCCGCCGGCGAACTCAGCGCGATGTCCGCCGAACTCCGCACCGCCGTCAGCGCCTTCCGCTACTGACAGCTCGCGCCCGCGCCCGCGCCCGGGCACGGCGCAGCGACCGGAAGTCTCCGTGATCATGCGCCTCTGGGCGTCGACACCAAGGGTTTTCATGATCGTGGAGTGGTGATGTACCCCCGTGTACCACAAGTCTCCGGGATCATGGCAAACCCGTGGTGCGGTCAGCGCGGGCATCATGATCACGGAGACTTTCGCCCGGCCCGGCCGCGCAGATCGGAGGGTGCGCCCGGCGGGTGCGACATCCGCACCGCCGTGCCGCCCGGCTGCGCCGAGGGGTCTGCGCCTCCAGCCCGCGACGGCCCCTGCGGGCGCCTGAACATCAAGTCGAGCGATCAGACGCTGGCGTCAGGCGGTCGGCTGGTCGTCGCCGCCGGTCATGGCCAGGTGGGCGCGCTGGCGGAGCTCCGGTGGGATCAGGTCGAGCAGTTGGCCGGGGCGCAGCGGGAGGTCCAGCAGGCTCAGCTTGACCCGGCTGCGGCTGGCGTGCGCGTCCGCCGACAGGCGTACCACCTGGGCGGCGTCCGCGCGCAAGGCGGCGGTCACCCGGCCCTCGTGGGTCAGGGCGCCGGCCGGGGTGCCGTCGACGTCGACCGCGATGGCGGCGCTGTCCGGAGCGGTGGCGAGGGTGACCCGGTCCCCTGCGCCGAGCACCACGGCCCGGCCGATGCCGGCCATGGGGGCCACCGGCGTGACGACGATCGCGCCGGAGGACGGCGACAGGATCGGGCCGCCGGCCGCGTAGTTGTAGGCGGTGGACCCGGTCGCGGTGGCCACGACGACGGCGTCGGCGCGGTAGTAGCCGTACTGCACGTCGTTGACCCACAGGTCGACCGACACGGCGCCGGTGCGGCCCTCGCGGGCGAGTACCACGTCGTTGAAGCCGTAGCGGGTGGCGAGCTCCAGGCCGCCGACTTCGAGGCAGCCGTACTGCTCGATGGTGAAGTCGCCCCCGGCCAGCCGGGACAGCGCCGCCGGCAGTTCGGGCGGCGACACCTCGACGAGGAAGCCCAGGTTGCCGTGGTTGACGCCGAGCACCGGCACCGGCCGGTCGACCAGCAGCCGCATCGCGCCCAGCATCGTGCCGTCGCCGCCGAGCGCGATGACGCCGTCGACCTCGGCGGGGAACCGCTCCTCGGGCACCACCTCGATGCCGGGCGGCACCCGCCGCCGGTCGCTCTCGCGGGCCAGCACCCGCAGCGGCTTGCCGGCCGCGGCGGTGGCGGCGAGGATGGCCTCGATCGAGCGGTCCACCGGCTTCGTCGGATGCAGCACCAAACCGAGCGCGTTGACCATCAGTTCTCCCCTGTGAGCCGCCGGGCCACGCGGGCCGCGGCTTCGTCCACTGTGGACACTACCGGCACGCCCGGCGGAGCGGGCGGGCGGTCCACCACGACCACCGCGACGCCCAGCGCGCGGGCCGCGTCCAGCTTCGCCGAGGTCATCTCGCCGCCGCTGTCCTTCGTGACCAGCGCGCCGATGTCGTGGGCGCGCATGAGCTCCGTCTCGCCGGCGACGGTGAACGGGCCGCGGTCGAGCAGCACGGTCATCCGGGGCGGCACGGGTGGTACCGGCGGATCCACGCAACGGACCAGGAACCACAGGCGGGTCAGGTGCGCGAAGCGCGACAGCGCCTGCCGGCCCGTGGTCAGGAACACCCGCTCCGCCAGGGACGGCAGCAGGGCCGCCGCCGCGTCCAGGGTCGGCACCCGGTGCCAGGCGTCGCCGGGGCGCGGCGCGAAGCCGGGGCGGCGCAGCACGACCAGCGGCACGCCGGCGGCCGTGCAGGCCGCGGCGGCGTTGGCCGACATCCGGGCGGCGAAGGGGTGGGTGGCGTCCACGACGGCGTCGATGCGCTCGGCGGCCAGATACGCGGCGAGGCCCTCGGGGCCGCCGAAGCCGCCGACGCGGACCTCCCCCGCCGGCAGCACCGGGTCGGCGACGCGGCCGGCGAGGGAGGAGATCACGCGGTGGGCCGGCAGCAACACCGAGGCCAGCTGCCGGGCTTCCCCGGTGCCGCCGAGCACGAGCACGGTGGGCACCGGGGAATGATAACGGTTACGGGTAGTTGACCAGGTTGGCGACGTTGCTCGACGAGTTCGACGGGCCGCCGCTGCTGTTGATGATGTGGGCGATCGTGCCGGTACCCCCGAGGGAAACCGTGACCATGTCGTGGAACTTCACGTTCGCCGTCTGCGGCACCTCGAACGAGTGGCCGAGCACCACGCTCGAGTTGGTGCTGAAGAAGCAGTAGCTGCCCAGGCCCCACGCCTCGTGCGAGGTGACGTTGGCGGCGACCTTGTAGGCGGCCCAGCCCTGCGCCCCGCCGCCGCTGGACCAGCTGGACTGGTTCGGCACGTCGTAGGGAATCTCGTTCTGGAAGAAGTAGGTCCGGCCGCCGTTGCCGTTCCAGATGACTTGGTACTGCTGGTAGTGCTCGACGAACAGGCCGTAGAACGTCACGTTGGCGCCGTTGACGACCAGGCCGTTGGCGGCGGTGTTGGTGTTCCAGCCGACGGTGCTCGAGTTGAGGCCGTGGTCGGCGCGCCAGATCCAGGAGTGGTCGCCGATCACGTTGTTGCTGTTGATCCGTAGGCTGACCGTGGCCTTGCCGGCCTGGGAGCCGCCGACGCGGAAGAACACGTCGTGCAGCGAGGTCGGGTTGGCCGAGTGGTCAGCGGACGACCCGCTCGGGCCGACCTCCATGAGCACCGGCGAGTTGGTGGTGCCGGCGTCGAAGAGCAGGCCGGCCACCTTCACGCCGTCGACGTCGGCGACGCTCATCGCGGTGACGCCGTTGTCCGGCACGATCGTGGCCAGGCCGAGGCCGAGGACCACGGTGTTGGCCCGGGTGATGCGGATCGTGTCGTTGACGTGGTAGACGCCGGGGGTGAACAGCAGGTTCTGCCCGGCCGCCAGGGCGGCGTTGATGCTGGCCGCGGTGGCGCCGGCCTTGACGACGTAGAACTGGCTGATCGGGATCGAGCTGCCGGCGTTGCCGCTCTGCCACGAGTTGCCGACCGAGTTGGTCCGCAGGCTCGGCACGAACACCTGGTAGGCGCCGTTGCCGTCGACGTAGAGGAACGGCTTCTCCCGCACCACCGGGGTCTGGGCGACCCGGGTGTAGGGCGGGCTGGGGAAGTTGCCGCTCGGCGCGTTGGTGTCGCCGACGAAGACCATGTTCCAGTTCGAGCCGCTCCAGCTGCCCATGTTGGAGTTGCGGGTGATCCACTGCTGCTGCGAGCCGGAGCGGATCTGCCCGTCGATGACCGAGTCGGAGATCCAGCCGCCGCTGGACCAGCCGCCGTCGTCGAGCTGCAGGTTGCCGCGGACGTGCATGCGGCGGTACGGCGCGGCCTGC
This sequence comes from Dactylosporangium sp. CA-092794, assembly GCF_050948465.1. Classification (NCBI taxonomy): domain Bacteria; kingdom Bacillati; phylum Actinomycetota; class Actinomycetes; order Micromonosporales; family Micromonosporaceae; genus Dactylosporangium; species Dactylosporangium sp. CA-092794. The sequence goes on from NZ_CP192044.1 coordinate 8,977,046, forward strand.
GACACGGCCCAGCGGTCGGTGCCGCCGGTGGGGTTGACCGACAGGTTCTCCGCCGAGCGCCAGAAGTTCTGGGTCGCGTTCTGCGTGCCGTCGGGCCACCAGTCGGCCTCGGCGTGCACGGCGCCGTTGATGGTGACCTGGTCCGGGGTGAGGCCGAGCCCGGCGACCTGGGTGTAGAAGCCGACGTTGGCATCGACGTTGTAGGTGCCCGGCCGGAACAGCAGCGCGTAGCGCTGGGTGCCGAACTGGTTGCTCACCTGCGAGTTGAACACCGAGGTGAGCTTGCTCTGGATGGTCGAGGCCGACATCGACGGGTCGAAGATCGACACGTTGGGCCCGAGGTCCGGGTTGCCGGTGTTCGGCGGCGTGCTGGTGGGCGGTGGCGGCGGCGTGGTGCCTCCCGGCAGCGTCCACTGCTGGTTGGCGCTGGCGAAGCAGTCCCAGATCTGCAGCGGCGTGCCGTCCGCGGAGCTGGGGCCGGTGGCGTCGAGGCACTTGCCCAGCGCCCGCAGCGTGCCGTCGGACTGCTTCGACCACTGCTGGGCGGCGGTGCCGTTGCAGTCGTAGATCTGCACCTTGGTGCCGTTGGCGCTGCTGGCGGCGGCAACGTCGAGGCACTTGCCCAGGGCGCGGATCGTGCCGTCGTCGCCGACGGTCCACTGCTGCGCGCTGGTGCCGTTGCAGGTGTAGAGCTGGACCTGGGTGCCGTTGGCGCTGCTGGCCGCGGCGATGTCGACGCACTTGCCGCCGTAGCCGGTGATCTGGCCGACCGTCGCCGCCGAGGCGGCGCTCATGGCGACGGCGCCGATGCCGACGGCGGCCAGGACGGTCGCCATCACGGCGAGGCCGATCCTCAGGCGGGGCCGCCGCCGTCTGGTGGTGGAGGGGGTCACTCGTGGGTCCCTTCTGGGCGGGAAGCCCGCACGGACCCGGGTGGGGGTAGGTCCGGGGCGGGCGATCTGTGAGGTTACTTAACAGATCCACCGGAGGCTATTCCTGGCCCCGGCCACGCGTCAATACACGACCCGAACTAAGGTCCTGGCCTGCGAATTGACGCGCGAGTCGGTGCCCCGGCCGTCCGCTTACCGGGGCACCCGATCGGTCCGGACGGGCGTCTGTTAAGCACCCTTCCAGTTGGAGGCGAGGCTATGACCGCCATCCATCGCCCGTCAATAAAAGAGGCGAAAAAAGGGGTGCCGTTAAGGTTCGCTTGAGCCGGGCTCTTGCGACGCCGCCAGCCACGGCAGCGCTCTGCTCGTGAACGCGACCGCACCCCTCCGGGCTTCTTCCCACGAGCCAGAGATATCCGAAATGTCGGGCGCTGGGGCGCCCGACATTTCGGATTTATCGCCTGACAGGCGGAAAATCGCTAATGCCCCAACCCGAGCGTCGAGGTCAGGCGCGTCAAGCGCAACGCGACACGGGGCGGCGCGAGGCGGCGCGAGGCGGGGCGGCGCGGCGCGGGGCGGCGCGGCGCGGGGCGGCGCGGCGCGGGGCGGCGCGGCGCGGGGCGGCGCGAGGCGAGGCAGCGCGGGCGGCGCGAGGCGAGGCAGCGCGGGCGGCGCGAGGCGAGGCAGCGCGGGCGGCGCGGGCGGCGCGAGGCGAGGCAGCGCGGGCGGCGCGAGGCGAGGCAGCGCGGGCGGCGCGGGCGGCGCGAGGCGAGGCAGCGCGGGCGGCGCGAGGCGAGGCAGCGCGGGCGGCGCGGGGGCGAGGCGACGCGGCGCGGGGCGGCACACGCAGCGCAACACGGCACGGCACGGCGCGACACCGCAAGCACGGCGCGACAAGGGCCGCACGGCAGCTCTGCCATAAACAGCGTCGACGGCCGAGGCGACCGCGTCAGTGCCGATCGACCGCGGACCGGCCGGACGAATGTTTCCGGGATCATGATGCTCGCGGGAGCCGCGACGCGGGTTTTTCATGATCACGGAGTGCTGATGTACACCCGTGTACCAAGACTCTCCGGGATCATGAAAAACCCGGGTGTCGGTGCGGAGTTGGGCATGATCGTGGAGACTTTTTGTCGCGCGCGGCGCTCCGCGGCGGGCAGCGTCCGAGAGGTGGGACGTCATCACGGGACCCCGCGCCTGGACGTGTAAGTCGGACGGGTCCGGCCGAGGGGTGCGGCTCAGGGGCGGGAGGCGCGGCGCAGCAGCTCCGCCATCGGCAGCGTCGCCGCGCCGAAGGCGACCGCGTCCGGGCCGAGCTCGCACAGCTCGATGCTCACCTGGCCGAAGGGGTGCTCCAGGGCCTGCTCGCGGGCCGCGGCGCGAATCTGCGGCAGCAGCCGGGCGCCCAGCGCCAGGCCGGCCCAGCCGCCCAGCACGACGCGCTCCGGGTTGAACAGGTTGACCAGGTTGCCGATGCCGGCGCCGAGGATGCCGGCGGTCTCGGCGAGGGTCTCGGCGGCGGCCGGGGTGTCGGCGGCGAGCAGCGCGGACAGGTCGGCGATCTCGCCGTCGGCGGCGGGCCGGGTGGGGTCGGCCCGGCGGTACCGCTCCAGGATCCCCTCGGCGCCGACGTAGGCCTCCAGGCAGCCGCGGGCACCGCAGCGGCACGGCCGGCCGCCGTAGACGACCGTGGTGTGGCCCCACTCGCCGGCGCTGCTGCTGGCGCCGCGGTAGACGGTGCCGTTGGTGATCACGGCGGCGCCGACGCCCGAGCCGACCAGGACGATGACGGCGTTGCCCGCGCCGCGCCCGGCGCCGAACCACATCTCGGCCTGGCCCTGCGTCTTGGCGCCGTTCTCGACGAACAGCGGGGCGGTGATGCCGCGGTCCTGCAGCAGCTCGTGGAAGGACACCCCGCGCCAGCCCAGCGTCGGGGCGTAGACCCGGGCCGGCGCGGCCTGCTCCACCGTGCCGGGCACGCCGATGCCGATGCCGACCAGCGCCGACGGCTCGACGCCGGCGAGCACCGCGCGGATGCCCGCCTCCAGCTGGCCGGCGACCGCGGCCGGGTCGGGGCGCGAGGACGGCAGCGGCTCGTCGATCGTGGCCAGGCGGCTCATGGACAGGTCGAACAGCTCGACCTTGACCCCGGTCTCGCCCACGTCGGCGCCGACCAATCGGCCGAAGCCGGGGTTGACCCGCAGCAGCACCCGGGGGCGCCCGCCGTCGGACTCGATCTGCCCGGCCTCGATGATCAGGCCCTCGTGCAGCAGCTCGGCCGTGACGCTGCTGGCGGTGGCGGCGCTCAGCCCGGTGATCCGGCTCAGGTCGTGCCGGCTCAGCGGGCCGCGGAAGAACAGCTCCGACAGCAGCGTCGAGCGGTTGCGCCGGCGCATGTCGCGCGTCGTCGCCCGCTCGACCTCGATGCGCACCACCGCGTTGTCCTCCCCGAATGATCCCTGGGTAGCGATCGTGTCACGCGACTGCGGGTGCGTCGAGGCGAGGGGTCAGCGCCGCCGGGCCCGCCGGGCCACCGCGCCCACCAGCGCGAGCCCGACCACCACGAATGCGCCGATCAGCAGGGCCGCGCGGGCCCGGGTGTCGCGCACCGGCGTGGGGGCGGGCGAGGGACTCGCCGAGGGGCGCGCACTACTGGCCGCGACGGCCGGACTCGGCGTCGGCCGGTTCCTGATGGGGTACCGCAGGATGCTCACCGGCCCGGACTGGTCCGACACGGTCAGGAAGGCCGTGCCGTCGAGCGTGTAGGCGATGGCCTCGCCCTGCGGCTCGCCGGGCAGCGGGGTGACCCGCGAGGTGCCGGTCGTGATCGCGGCCGCGACGTCGCCGTCCTTGACGTCGAACTCGTAGGCGTCGGAGTACGTACGGACCACCGCGCGGGTGCCGTCCGGCGACACCGCCGCGCCGGTGATGAACGAGTTGCCGATGAAGCCCAGCGGGTTGTCGGTGCCGCTGTGCGCGGGCGTGAAGTGGCCGACCGCGCTCAGCGCGGCGCCGGTGGCGTTGTCGGTGGGCAGCGGGGTGTCGAGGCGGAACACCTCGCCGCCGGGGTCCTTCGTGACGATGACCGGCCGGCCGGCGCCGTCGATGAGCAGCGCCTCGGCGTCGCGGGGCGCGCCGTCCGGGTACCGCAGCCGATGGATCTTCATGGTCTTCGACCCGGGCTGCAGCGTCCACAGCGCGATCGAGTCGCGGCGCTTGCCGGAGCCGCCGGTCAGCGGGCTGTTGTCGCCGATGTCGGCGATCCAGACCACGCCCTTGCGGTCCACGGCGAGGTCCTCGGGGTCGCGGGCGGTGGTGGGGTAGCCGACGCTGCGGGTCAGCGCGCAGTCCGGCCCGAGGTAGAACAGCCGCATCTTGCGCGGCTCCGGGTTGGAGTCGTTCTCGACCAGGAAGCCGCCGCCGGGCAGGGCGGCCAAGCCGGAGGCCTCGATGACGGCCGGGTCGGTGATGCGGCAGACCTCCTGCGGGCCGTCGGCCCGGGCCTGGGCCGGCGCGCCCGGCAGCAGGACGAGCAGGGCGACGATCGTGACCAGCGCCGCCCACCGCATGCCGCCAGTTTGGCAGAGCGGATCACGTCCACCCGGTTCGGGTGACCCTCGGTCGTCCGAACGACCGCCGATAGTGACCGACACGACGGCGGAATCGTACCGGTTCATGCCTTAAATATGCGACATTCCGGACATGAAGACATGGGGGAACCTCGCCGCCGCGCTGGCCGCCGCCGCGGCGGTCATGCTGCCGGCCACGGCGACATTCGCGGCGGCCGTTACGCCGACCGCGCCCGTCGTCGTCGCCCGGTACACCTTCGACAACACCGCGCCCGGCCGGACCGTCGCCGACGACTCCGGCCACGGCCACACGCTGACCGCGTTCGCCGGCCACGGCGGCAAGATCACGCTGGCCGGCCGCGGCTCCGGCCGGGCGGCCGCCTTCCCGGCCAAGTGCAAGGTCGGCAAGTCCTGCCCGCACGCGGTGCTGCAGGCCGCCGACGCCCCGGAGCTCAACCCGGGCCCGGGCCCGATCCGCTACGGCGCCTCGGTCCGCCTGGGCCGGCACGCCACCGGGTCCGGCGAGAACGTCCTGCAGAAGGGGTACTCCGCGGCGGGCGGGCAGTACAAGCTGCAGATCGACGGCACCGCCGGGCGCCCCAGCTGTGTGCTGTCGGACAACACGGTCCGCGGCATCCACCTCGCCCAGTCCGACGTCTCCGTCGCCGACGGGCGATGGCACACCCTGGAGTGCCGCCGCGCGGGCCCGGCGCTCACCCTGCTCGTCGACGGCGCGGTCCACGCCACCGTCGCGATCCCGGCCACCCTCTCGGTCGCCAACACCGTGCCGCTGAGCATCGGCGGCAAGGGCGACGGCCTCGACAACGACCAGTTCCACGGCACCCTCGACGACGTCTGGATCGCCCTCGGCTAACCCGTGCCCGGGCACAGCAGGCTGGGATCGGCCGGCAGCAGGACCCGGAAGGTGGCCCCGGTCGGGTCGGCCGGCAGCAGCTCGATGCGCCCGTCGTGCGCGGTGACGATCGCCGCCACGATGGACAGGCCGAGGCCGGCCCCGCCGGCGGCGCGCCGCTCCCGGCTCGCGTCGCTGCGGTACAGCCGCTCGAAGACGTGGGCGGCGTGCTCGGGCGGGATGCCGGGGCCGTTGTCGCTGACCTCGAGGACGGCGACCGGCCCGGCCGGCACCGGGCCGATGGCGACCGCCGGCTCGGGTCCGGGCGGCCGGGCGTAGCGGACCCGGATGGTGATCCGCGCCCGCGGCGGGGTGTGGGTGAGGGCGTTGGCGACGAGGTTCGTGGCGACCTGCCGCAGCCGGTCCTCGTCGGCCCGCACCGGGGCGGACGGCACCGCGTCGACGACGATCTCGCGGTCCGGGTGGCGCACCCGGGCGTCGCGGGCCGCGTCCTCGGCGACGGTCACGACGTCGACCGGGAGCAGCTCGATCGTGCGGTCCTCGTCCAGCGCCGACAGCAGCAGCAGGTCCTCGACCAGGGCGGTCATCCGGGTCGCCTCGTCCTCGATCCGGCGCATCGTCACGTCGAGCTCCGGCCGGGTGGTGCCGCCGCCCCGGCGGTACAGCTCGGCGAAGCCCCGGATCGAAGTCAGCGGCGTGCGCAGCTCGTGCGAGACGTCGGCGAGGAACTGCCGCAGCCGCTGCTCGGACGCCGCCCGCACGGCGAGCGCGGCGCCGATCCGCCCCAGCATCGCATTCAGCGCGCTGCCCAGCCGGCCGGGCTCGGTGTGCGGGTCGGTGTCGGCGACCCGGGCCATGATCGATCCGGCCGCGATCGCGGTGGCGGTCTCCTGCATCCGGGTCAGCGGCCGCAGCCCGACCCGCACCACCGTGGCCGCGACCGCCGCGACCAGCACGATCGCGAACAGGCTGAGGATGACGCCGGCCAGCAGCATCCGGTCGACCGTGGCGCTGACCTGGGCCGCGGACAGCGCGACCGCGACGATCTCACCGTCCGGGCCGGTCACCGCGACGACCCGCCACGGCGCGGCGTCGGCCCCGCCGTCGACGGTGTAGGGGCCGAGGCCGGCGTGGGCGCGGGCGGAGGCGAAGGAGGCCACCGGCCCGGCCGTCTCCGGGCTGGTCAGCAGCGTGTTCCAGCGCCCGGACCGGTCGTAGACGACGACGTTGATCGGCGCGCCCTGCACGTCGCCGAGCCGCTGGATCAGGGCCGACTCGCGCGGCGAGTCGGGCAGTTCGGTGAGCCAGTATGGCGCCTGGCTGATCCGGTCGAGCTGGGCGTCCAGGCGGTCGGCCAGGTAGCCGCGCAGCAGCTCGGCGCCGATCAGGTTGACCGCGAGCAACGTGCAGCCGCAGACGATGACCATGGTGACCGCGAGCCGCGCCCGCACGGTCCAGTGCGCCCACCGGCGCGGCCGGGCGCCGATCACGAGCCGTTCGGGCCCTGGCCGAGCCGCATGCAGTAGCCGGCGCCGCGGACGGTCTGGATCAGCCGCGGCCCGAGCGGATCGAGCTTCTTGCGCAGGTAGTACACGTACGTGTCGACGATCTGGCCGTCGCCGCTGAAGTCGTAGTCCCACACCCGGTCCAGGATCTGGGCCCGGCTGAGCACCCGCCCGGCGTTGAGCATCAAGAAGCGCAGCAGCTTGAACTCGGTGATCGACAGCGCGACGGCCGTGCCGCCGCGGCGCACCTCGTAGGTCTCCTCGGACAGCTCGAGATCGGCGAAGCGCAGCCCCGCGCCGGCCGGCTGGTCCGGCTTGGCGGCGGTGCGGCGCAGGATGGCCCGGATCCGCCAGACGATCTCCTCGAGGCTGAACGGCTTGGTCACGTAGTCGTCGCCGCCCGAGCTGAGCCCGGCCACCCGGTCCACCACGGCGTCGCGGGCGGTCAGGAACAGGATGGCGACGTCCTGGCCGCCGCGGCGCAGCCGGCGGGCCACCTCGAAGCCGTCCAGGTCGGGCAGCATCACGTCGAGCAGCACCACGTCGGGGCGGAACTCGGCGACGGCGGCCAGCGCCGCGCTGCCGGAGTGCTCCTCGCGCGTGGTGAAGTCGACGAGCCGCAGCGTCGAGGCGACGAGGGTACAGATGTTCGGCTCGTCGTCGACGACCAGGATGCGCGCGCTGTCCATGGCCACGACGATGCCGGGCGCAGATCAAAGTTGGATCAGAGCGACGGATTCGACGTTTGATCCAAATCTGACAAACGTGCGCCATCGTGACCTCCGTGAGCACATCGACGAGCGACATCACGCTGAGCCCGCCGGGCACCCGTCGCGTGGCGTGGCGGGGATGGGGCGACCTCTTCGGCGTCGCCGCCCTGGCCAGCAACGTGGTGGTCATCTGGCTGTGGGTGTCCAACCAGGGAATCCAGAAACTCGACGTCAACGCGCCCGCCACGCTGGTCCTGCCCACCGGCCTGCTCGCGTCCAACCTGATGCTGCTGCAGGTGCTGATGGTGGCCCGGATCCCGGTCATCGAGCGCGCCTGGGGCTTCGACGTGCTGGCGCGCCGCCACCGGATCGCCGGCTTCGTGTCCTTCTGGCTGATGGTCGCGCACGTGGTACTGACGGTCATCGTCTACGCCACGCAGGACTCGGGGTGGGACAAGCTGTGGTGGGTCGTCATCCGGCAGCCGGGCATCCTGATGGCCGTCATCGGCACCCTGCTGATCGTCGTCGCCGTCGCGCTGTCGATCCGGGCGGCCCGCCGGCGGCTGCGGTACGAGTCGTGGCACCTCATCCACCTGTACACCTACGCCGGCATGGGGCTGGCGCTGCCGCACCAGATCCTGGTCGGCCCCGACTTCCGGCAGACCGCCTGGGCGCGGGTCTACTGGTGGACGCTCTACCTCGCCGCCGCCCTCGCGGTGCTGATCTTCCGCGTCGCCCTGCCGCTGTGGCGGTCGTGGTACCACCGGCTGCGGGTGCTGGAGGTCGTCACCGAGGCCCCCGGCACAACGTCGGTGCTGGTCGGCGGGCGGCGGCTGAATGAGCTGCCGCTGCGGGCCGGCCAGTTCTGCTTCTGGCGATTCCTCGACGGCCCCGGCTGGTCCCGCGCCCACCCGTACTCGGTGTCGATGGCGCCCCGGGCCGACTTCCTGCGCGTCACCATCCAGGACGTCGGCGACGGCAGCGCCCGGGCGGCCACGCTCCAGGCCGGCACCCGGGCCTTGATCGAGGGGCCGTACGGCCGCCTCACCGCCGACCTCCGGACCAGGGACCGGCTGGTGTTCATCGCCGCGGGCACCGGCATCACCCCGATTCGCGCGCTGCTGGAGGAGCTGCCCTACGAGCCGGGAGACGCCACGCTCGTCTACCGCGTGTCCGATCCGGACGGCGCGCTGTTCGCCGCGGAGCTGGCCGAGCTGGCCGAACAGCGCGGGCTGACCCTCCACGTGCTGGCCGGGCCCCGCCGTGACGACGACTCGTGGCTGCCGCGGTCGGTGCCCGCGGACACCTCCGACGCCGAGTACCTCGCGCGGCTGGCGCCCGGCGTCGCCGACTCGGACGTCTACCTCTGCGGCCCACCGCGCTGGATGACCAGCGTCCACACCGCGGCGCTCAAGGCCGGCGTGCCCCGCGGCCGGCTGCACACCGAAGAGTTCACCTGGTAACGAAGGAGCCTCCCATGCACCGAGTCACCCTCTGGATCTTCTCCACCCTCAGCCTGGCCGTGGTCGGCGTGCTCATCGGCTATCAGGTGCACATCGGCACCAAGTACCTTCCCCCGCTGTCCCTGATCGGCGGCGACGGCGGCACCGGCGCGAAACCGTCGATGTCCCAGATCGCCGCCATCTGCAACCAGCTCCCCCGCAACCAGCCCGGCGGCCCCGGCGCTCCCGGCGGCGCCGTGCCGGGCGCTCCCGGCGGTGGCATGCCCGGCGCTCCCGGCGGTGGCATGCCCGGCGCTCCCGGCGGTGGCATGCCCGGCGGTGCCGGCGGTGGCATGCCCGACGGTGCCGGTGCGCCCGGCGGTGCCGGCGGCTGAGGCGGGCGGCCCGGGCCCAGCGCGCGCTGGGCCGGGGTCAGGCCTCGTAGCCGCTCACTCAGCGCTTTCCCTCGTGGGCGAAGCTCGGTTCCGCCGCTTCCAGTCGCGGCACCGCGACGCCCAACCGGCGTGCCTCCGCCAGGGTGTCTCGGCAGACCGCACGCGGCTCCTCGGCCCCGGGGTCGGAGTGCGCCGTAAAATTCACGCGCACCGGCGCGAAATGAGCGGTCATCCACGCGAGTGCGCGGGCCGTCAGCCAGGTGGGCGCACGCAGCGCCAGCACACCGCCCCGGTGACGTCGCAGGTCGATGCCCCGCGCCTCGACCAGCGGCAGCAGCTCGCGGCTGGTCAGCAGCGCCTCGCGCAGGTCGCCCGTCGCCCCTGCCAGCTTGGCCAGCGAACCGAGCCGCAGGCTCTGCGAGTGCAGGCCCGCGCCCGCCAACCAATGGACCCACAGCCAGCCGCGGAAGTCGGGGTGCTCCCGCGGCCGGAACCCGGCCTCGCGAAACGCCTGGCGCACGGCCCGCTCACCTTCGGTCGGGGGCCGGCCGAAGGTGCCGAAGACGACCGGCCGCAGCAGTGCCCCGCGGAGCACGCCGTCCTCGCCGAAGCCGCCGCCGGCCTGGGGAGCGCCCCAGGCGACCTGGTCGACGGGGAGTGCGCCGATCGCGGCCAGCGGCTCGGCCCAGAGGTTGCCGAAGACCAGCACCGTGGCCTTGCCGACGCGCGGTGCCAAGAAGTCCGCGGCCTCCGCGAGGCGGTAGTGCTGCACGCTGAGCACGATCAGGTCGAAGTCGTGGTCCGCCGCCAGCTCCTCGCGGTAGCGCACCGGCCACCGCTGGACGACGGGCCGCCCCCACACCCGCCGCCGCGTATCGAGCAGATCGAGGTCGATCGTTTCACCGTATGCCGCCGCGCGGCCCGGCCGGACGTAGAACTCGACGTCATGCCCGGCCCGTTCCAGGGCCCAGCCGTAGATGGTGGCGATCACGCCTCGGCCGAACATCAGGATCTTCAAGCTGCACCTCGTGGGATACAATCGATTTGGAGGTCATCTCCACTTTCCAAAATATGGAGGTAGTTTCCGTTTGTCAACGCGAGGTTTCGCATGACCGCCGCCAAGCCGCTGCGTGCCGACGCCCAGCGCAACCGCGACGCCTTACTCGCCAAGGCGCGGGAGATCTTCGACGCCGGAAGCTTCTTCGACCTGCGCTTCGATGATTTCGCCCGCCTGGCCGGTGTGGGCACCGGCACGCTGTACCGCCACTTCCCCACCCGGGAGGCGCTGGCCGAGGCGGTCTACCACGAGGAGGTCGCCACGCTGTGCGACCGCGCCCGCCAGCTCCAGGCCACGCTGCCCGCGGACGAGGCCTTGGCGACCTTCCTGCGCGGCATGGTCGACTACCTGCACGCCTACCAGGGCCTCGCCCGGACGCTGGCCACACTCATGGCCGCCGGCTCGGGTGCGCTCGCCGAGGGCAGCCGGGCGCTGGAGCAGGCGGTCACCGACCTGGTGGCCGCCGCCGTGCGGGACGGCACCGTCCGCGACGACGTGGGTGCCGGTGCCGTCATGATGGCCCTGCATGGCATCGGTGCGGCCCATGACCGCCCCGATTGGCGGGCCGAGGCCGACGGTGTCATCACCCTCGTGCTGGACGGGCTGCGCCGGCCGCGCTCAACCGCCCCTGCCTAGGGCCGTAGCGCCGCGCGCTGGGCCGGGGTCAGGCGGTCCGGGCGCGCGGCCACGGCGTAGGTCGCGGACCCGACCGGCACGAGCTCCAGCGGGTCGGCGAGGACCGGCCGCCGCTCGAGCGCGGCCAAGGCGTCGGCGACCCGCGGCCGCGGCCAGCCCAGCGCCGCGGCCAGGTCGGCCGCGGCCAGCGGTGCGGCGGCATGCACGAGCGCGGCGAGCACGGTGAGCGCGTCCTGGACCACGACGTCGGCGAGGCCGCCGCCGCCCATCCGGTCGCTGAGCCGGGCGAAGAACCGGCCCATGCTCCGCAGCCGGGCGCCGGCCGGCGAGTCGGGGCCGACGAGCTCGGCCCCGCGCAGCGCGGCGGCCGCGACCTCGGCGTGCGCGCCGGTGTCGGCGCGCCAGGCCCGCTGCCACACGTCGCCGGCCACGGCATAGCGCTCGCGGCGGCTGCCGATGCCGGGCGCGCGGACGACGAGGTCCATCGGCTCGAGGTACCCGATCGCCTTGGACACCGACGCCGGGCTGACCCGCAGCCGCTGCACCAGATCGGCGGCGGTGAGGCTCTCGGACGCGGCGGTGAGCAGGCAGGCGAAGACGCGCGCGGCCATCCGGGGCAGCCCGGTGCGGGTCAGCACGACCGCGAACGACTCCGGGAAGCCGTCTCCGGTTCTCGCCGGCCGCGCGGCGCAGGCGGGCCGGCCCCGGGGCGCGCGGCGCGCGGCGGCCCGCTGCGCGTGGTCGGCCCAGTAGCCGCCGGGTTCGCCGTTGCGCGCGACCTCGCGGCTGATCGTGGACGTCGGCCGGCCGAGCCGCCGGGCGATCTCCGCGTACCCCATCCCGTCGGACAGCCCAGCCGCGATCCGCTCCCGATCCTCACCGGTCAACCGCCTTCCGGGCATCCCTCGCTCCTACCGTTGCAACCTCGCCCAGTACCACCCAAGTCAACGTTGATGTTCGATGAAACGCAACGTAACTTCCGCCGGTGGTCGCGGTCACACGGGTCCGTCGGCGGGCCGTCCCACTCCGTTCCCAGTCGACATCCAGTGCCTCCCCGCACGCTGTCGCCGCGACCGACCGGCCGACCGGGCCGGCCTCGGCGCTCAAGTGGAACGGAGTGCGACATGCATAGGTGGAAACGGGCGGCGGCGCTGCTCGCGGCGGTGGTGACGGCCGGGGCGGGACTGGCCGTCACCGCGCCGGCCGCGTGGGCGGACGGGGGCGCGCCGTGGCCGGACGCGGACGGCGACGGCTGGACGGCCGCCGTGGACTGCGCGGACGACGACCGGGCGGTACACCCCGGTCAGGTCGAGTTCCCCGGCAACGGGTGGGACGACGACTGCGACGGCGGTTCCGCCGACGCGCCGCCCGGCAAGCTCTACGGCTGGGGGCGCAACAGCAACGGCACGGCCGGCACCGGCCACGCCGGTCCCGACGTGCGCACGCCCGCGGTGACGGTCGTGCCCGACGGTGTGGTGCGGGCCGAGCTGGGCTCCAACGCCGGCTTCGCCCTGCTCGCCGACGGCCGGCTGCTCTCCTGGGGCGGCAACAACGCCGGCGTGCTCGGGTCCGGCACCTTCGACGGCCCCTACCGGGAGACCCCGGCGCCGGTCGTGGGGCTGGACGGCACCGGCGAGCTCTCCGACGTCCGCCGGATCGCGGCGCACGACTTCGCCGCGGCCGCGGTGCGCGCCGACGGGACGGTCGTGACCTGGGGGTTCAACGCCAACGGCCAGCTCGGCGACGGCACCAGCGGTGCCCCGCGCAACCGGCCCGGGCTGGTGCTGACCGCGCCGGGCACCCCGCTGACCGGGGTCCGCGACGTCGAGGCGGCCTACGGGGCGGCCTACGCCCTGATGGCGGACGGCACCGTGACGGCCTGGGGAGCCGTGCGCTGCCTCGGCGCGCCCTCGGCCCCGCGGCCCTTCGCGGCGCCCATCGCGGGGCTGGACAACATCCGCCAGATCGCGGGCTCCGGCTCGGTGATGCTCTTCCTGCGCAAGGACGGCACCGTGCTGTCCTGTGGCAGCTCCAGTGCGGAGCTCGGCCGGGAGTACCACACGAACGGCCCGACCTCCGAGCACCGGCCCAATCCCGTGACCGGCCTCGGGTCCGGCGGCGCGGTGGTGGACATCGCCGGCTCGGGCTCCACGGCGGCCGCGCTGCAGGAGGACGGCTCGGTGTACATGTGGGGCCGCAACCTCAACGGCGAGCTCACCCCGATCGTGCCGCCCGGGTCCAGCACCAGGGTGCCGATGCCGGTCCCGCTGCCCGCCGGCGCGCCGGTGATCGGGCTGGACCACGACAGCTCGGCCAACGTCCTGCTGACCCGGGCGGACGGATCGATGCTGGCCTGGGGCGCCAACGCCAACGGCAGCGCCGGGACCGGCACCGCGGGCGGGGTCGCCGCGCCGACGCCGATCGAGGTGCCCGGCCGGGTGGTCCGGCAGGCGGTGACCTCGAGCGTCAACGGGCTCGCGCTGACGCTGCCCGTCGCCGGGTAGCGCCGCCGGGCGGGCCGGGGTCACGTCCGCTGGTGTGGTGGATGTCGCCGGCGCCCGATCGTGCCGATGGTCAGGCGACCGTCGCAGGCCGGGCGTCGGCGGGCCGCAAGCGGCCGTCGGCGCCGGCCCCCGGGCAGCGCAGCGCGACGGGTCGGTACGGACATCGCACCCGGCGGGCGCGACGTCCGATCCGCCCGGCCAGGGGCGGCTGAAAGTCTCCGTGATCATGATGCTCGCGGTGACCGCACCACGGGTTTGCCATGATCCCGGAGACTTCCGGTACACGGGAGTACATCACCACTCCGTGATCATGAAAAGCCGTTGGTGTCGATGCCGGTTGTGCATGATCACGGAGACTTCCGGTCGCTGCGCTGTGCTTCGCGACGTGCAGCGCCCGAGATGTGGGACGTGAGCGCCGATCACACCCGCCCCAGAGTGTTGAGACCTGCGGGCAGAGCACCACGTGGTCACCGGCGGGCATCGCGTCCAGCGGCGCCGGTTCCCGCGCGGCGCGGGTGGAGCCGGGCGCGAGTGGAGCCGCAGCGCGAGTGGAGCCGGCGCGGGAGACAGCTCAGAACCCGGCCCGCCCGCGCAGGCCGGTGAGCCACTCGATCACCACGGGCAGGTCCCAGGCGGTGGCGAGTGCGGTGGCGTCGTCCGCGTGCCGGCGGGCGGCGTCGCGCTCGCCGTTCGCCGCCGCGGCGAGCGCGAGGTAGGCGTCGACGGGGCCGATCGCGCCGGCCGAACCGACCACCGCCGGGCGGCCGGCATACGGGGCGAGCGACTGGTACACCTCGGCCGCGAGCGGCGCCGCCCCCAGCACGAAGGCGGCATGCGCGGCGAGCGCCAGATCGAACGTCAGGCCCCAGGCGGTGCCCGCCCGCCAGAACGGGCCGGCCTCGACGACCGACCGCACCCCGTCCCGGTCGCCGGAGCGCAGCAACGCCAGCAGATACAGCGGACGGGCCGGTCCCGGCGCCGTCTCGTACATGGCCCGCAGCGGCGGCAGCAGCTCCGCCGCCCGGCCCTGCCAGATGCGGACGAAGACGAGCGAGGCCAGCACGAAGATCTCGCGCTGGGGCAGGCCGGAGAGCGCGGTCAGCTCCTCCGCCTCGGCGATCAGCTCGTCGACCCGGCCGGCATCGCCCCGCATCGCGCGCCACGGCATCTCGATGCTGTTGAGGACGAGCAGCGCGAACGGCATCCGCAGGCGCTCGGCGCCCGCGCGGGCTTCCGCGAGGTCGTGCCACAGCCGCCCGGTCGAGCCCGATTCGTGGCTGGTGACGGCCCGCCGGGTCAGCAGCATCGTGCGGGCGGCCTGCTCGGCCCGGCGGTCGTCGGGCACCGGGTCGCGCAGGCCGGCCCGCTCGAGCGCGTCGTCGATCGTGCGCGCCCGGTCGGCCACGTTGTCCGCCGACCAGATCGCCACGCCGGCCGTGGCGGCCGCCCACGCCAGCAGCGCGGGGTCGCCGATCCGCCGAGCCATCGCGAGCCCCTCCCCGGCCAGCGCCTCACGCTCCGGCCGGGCGTCGGCGAAGTGCAGCTCGCCGGCCAGCGTGAGCAGCGCCCGGCACCGCAGGTCGCCGTCGCCGGCCGGCAGCCCGCGCAGCACCCGCCGCAGCGCCGACACGGCCGGCGCGTGCACGACGAAGACGTCCCGGATCGTCCACACCGAGCCTTCCGCCGCGCCGACGCAGGCGCGCGCCAGCCGCGTCACGTCGCCGAGGGCGTCCGCGGCCCGGCCGGCCCGGTCCAGCGCGGCCAGCTGCCGCTCCCGGTCGCCGGCCCAGCGGCACGCGTCCGCCCACGCCATCGACAGGTCGTAGCGCTCGGCCGGTGCACACTCCCGGTCCCGGTCCTGCGCCGCCACCGCCGCCGTGAGCAGCGCCGCGGCCTCCTCGTAGCCGTGCATGCGCCGGGCCTGCCCGGCCGCGCGGGCCGCGCTGTGCCAGGCGGTCGCCGCGTGGCGGGGTCCGGCCGCCAGCCAGTGCCGGGCGCTCTCGGCGAGCCGCGAGTCCTCCCCCAGCGCCGCGGCGACCATCGCGTGCCGGCGGGCCCGGCGGGTGGCCGGCTGCTGCCGGTAGACCACGTCGCGGACGAGCGCGTGCGCGAAGCGGAACGACTCGGCCGCGGGCCCCTCGACCACGATCCCGGCGGCGAGCGCGGGGTCGAGATCGTCGAGCAGGCGGTCCGGGTCGGCCTGGGCGGCGGCGGCCAGCAGCCCCAGCTCCTGCCGCCGGCCGATCACCGCGGCGGTCCGCAGGACCTCCTGGGTGCGCTCGGGCAGGCGGGCGACCCGGCGGGCCACGACGTCGGTCACCGCGGCCGGCACGGCCTCGGCCGGGTCGGCGGACAGCCGCAGCAGCTCCACCAGGAAGAAGGGGTTGCCCTCGGTGCGCTCGCGCAGCGCGCCGACCCGCGCCGGCGCCGGCCGCTCGCCGGTCACGAGGGTCGCCAGGCCGGCCACGCCGTCCTCGTCGAGCCCGGCGAGGTCGAGGCGCAGCGCGTGGCGGCGGCCGAACGCCGCGCCGGCCTCGGCCAGCAGGCCCGCCGGCTCGGGATGCCGGCGCCGCGTCACGACGACGAGCACCCGGGCCGGGCCGAGGTGTTCGGCGAGGTGGTACAGCAGCCGCAGCGACGACGGGTCCGCCCAGTGCAGATCCTCCAGCGTGACCAGCAGCGGCCGCCGGGCGGACGCCGTGGCCAGCAGCCGGGCGACGGCGTCGCTGATGCGGAATCGTTCCGCCTCGACGGCGGGCGTCCCGGGAGCGCCCGCGGCGGCCCCGCCCGGCGCCGGCCCGGCGAGCCCGGCCGCTTCGTCGGGGACGTCGACGCCCAGCGCCGCGGTCAGGTCTCGCAGCACGGCCGCCCAAGGCCAGAACGGCGGAGTACCCTCATCCTGCGAACAACGGCCGCCGAGCACGGCGAATCCCCGCTCGGCCGCGCGGCGACCCAGCTCGGCCACGAGCCGGGACTTGCCCACGCCGGGCTCGCCCACCACCGCGGCGAAGCGCGCCTGCCCCCGCTCGGCCGGCGCGAGCAGACCGGTGAGCGCGGTCAGCTCGGCGTCGCGGCCGACGATCGGCCAGGTGGAGGGATCGGCCGAAACCGGCGGCGGCGGCGCGACCGGAGCCGTCGCGGACAACGCCGGGTCCTGGCGCAGGATCCCGACCTCCAGGGCCCGCACCGCGGCGCCGGGCTCCACGCCCAGCTCGTCGGCCAGCTGCCGGCGGATGCCCCGCAGCGCCTCCAGCGCGGCGGCCTGCCGTCCGGCGCGCGCCAGCGCCAGGGCCCACAGCGCCCACAGCCGCTCCCGCAACGGGTGCTGCCGGGCCAGCGCCTCCAGGTCGGCCGCCACGGTGGCGCACTCGCCGAGCTCCAGCCGGACGAGGGCGAGGTCCTCCCGGGCGACCAGCCGCAGCTCCGCCAGCCGGGCCCGCTCGGCGAGCGCGGCGTCGGCCTCGTCCAGGTCGGCGTACGGGGTGCCGCGCCACCAGCCGAGCGCCTCGTCGAGCCGCGCCGCGAGCTCGGCCAGATCCGCGCGGGTCAGCCCGGCCGGCGCGGCCGGGATGTGCCACTCGTCGCCGCCGGCCAGGCGGCGGTGCGCCGCCCCGACGGCCGCGGCGAACCGCGCGGCGTCCACGTCGTCGTCGGCGAGCCGCAGGGCGTATCCCGGTGCCGCCGTCACCAGCACCGACGCCGGCCTCCGCACGGCCCGCTGCGGCTCGAGCGCCCGGCGCAGCCCGGCGATGTAGCCGTGCAGCGAGTTCGCCACCGCGGGCGGCGGCTCGCCGGCCCAGACCAGGTCGATCAGCGCGTCGACCGACGCTGCCCGGGGCCGGTGCAGGACCAGCGCGGCCAGCAGTGCACGCTGCTTGCGGGGGCCCGGATCGACCGCGCGGACGCCGTCGAGCACCTCTATCGGACCCAGCACGCCCACCCGCACGCGCAGAGAGTACTCGCCCGGCTACCGTGATGGCCGTGCGCGAAGCGTCAGAGTCGTCTATCCGTCCGGGCCCGGGACGCGAGCTGATCCATCCGCCCAAGGCCCGCCCGGGCGACCGCATCGCGGTGCTCTCGCCGTCGTTCGCGGCGGCCGGCGCCTTTCCCGCGGTGCACGAGCAGGCCATGCGCCGGCTCACCGAGGTGACCGGCCTGATCCTGGTCGAGTATCCGACGACGCGGCGGGTCGGTGCGTCGCCGCGGGACCGGGCCGCCGACATCAACGCCGCGTTCGCCGACCCGGACATCCGCGGGGTGCTCGCCGTCATCGGCGGCGAGGACCAGATCACCGTCGTGCCGCACCTCGACGCCGGGCTCGCCCGCCGCGACCCGAAGCCGTTCCTGGGCACCAGCGACAACACCAACCTGCACCAGTGGCTGTGGGGCCCGGTAGCGGTCAGCACCGCAACGGAGTGACGGACGTTACAATCGGCCGCGCGCGGAAGAAGTCATGACCGTCGGGGCTTGTCCCCATCGTGGCCGAGACTCTGACGACGACCCCGCCCGACGCCGATCTCTCCCCCGGCGAGCTGCTGCCCGCCGGCCGCCGGTTCCGGCTCGTGCTCCTGCTCGGCTTCCTGACCGCGCTGGGGCCGCTCACCATCGACATGTATCTCCCGTCGCTGCCGACGATCACCACCGACCTGCACGCCTCCGCCGCGGCCGTCCAGCTGACCCTGACCGGCACCCTGCTCGGCCTCGCGCTCGGCCAGCTCGTGGTGGGCCCGCTCTCCGACGCGATGGGCCGGCGCCTGCCGCTGCTGGCCGGCATCGGCGTGCACGTGGTGGCCTCGGTGCTGTGCGTGTTCGCGCCCAACCTGGCAATGCTCGGCACGCTGCGGGTGCTGCAGGGCCTCGGCGCGGCGGCCGCCTCGGTGGTGGCCATGGCCGTCGTGCGGGACCTGTTCAGCGGCCTCGCCGCGGCCCGGCTGCTCTCCCGGCTGATGCTCGTGGTCGGCGTCGCCCCGATCCTCGCCCCGACCATCGGCGGGCTGGTGCTGCGCCTGGCCCAGTGGCGCGGCGTGTTCGTGGTGCTCGCGGTGGCCGGCCTGCTCATCATGGTGTCCACCGCGCTGGCGCTGCCCGAGACGCTGCCCGTGCAGCGCCGCCGCGGCGGCGGGGTGGCCGGCACCGCCCGCGACTACGTGCGGCTGTTCACCGACCGGGTCTACGTGGGGCTGATCGTCGTCACGGGCCTGGCGATGGTCGCGCTGATCGCCTACGTGAGCGGTTCGAGCTTCGTGTTCCAGGAGGGGTACGGCATGAGCCAGCAGCAGTTCGCGCTGGTCTTCGCCGGCGGCGCGGTCGGGCTGATCGGCGCCACCCAGCTCAACGTGCGGCTGCTGCGCCAGTGGACGCCGCAGCAGATCCTCACCGGCGCGCTGACGGCCGGGGTCGCCGCCGGCGGGGTCCTGCTGGTGCTCGCCGCGACCCACGTCGGCGGCCTGGCTGGCGTGCTGATCCCGCTGTGGGCGGTGCTCGCCATGGTCGGTCTCGCCATGCCCAACGCCCCGGCCATCGCCCTCTCCCGCCACGGCGAGGCGGCCGGCACCGCCGCGGCGCTGCTCGGCGCGGTGCAGTTCGGGCTCGGCGCGCTCGCCGCGCCGCTGGTCGGCCTGATCGGTGTCGGCGCGGTGGCGATGGCGGTCGTGGTCTTCGGCGGCATGGTCGCCGCCGGCCTGGCGCTGTGGCTGGTGGTCCGCCCGTGGCGCCTACCGGCCGAGACCGCCGAGCCGGCGGTCGCGATCGCGCACTGATCCACTACCGACGGTAATTTGTCCTGTCGGACTTCCGACAGGATGTATCTCCGGGGCCTCCTTCGGCGTCTCCATCGCCGATCGCAGCCATAAGGAGAGCCGAATGCAGCCCCAGCAGCTCCGGCATCGCATCACGCGGACGATCGGCCTCCTGCCGGTCGCGACCCTCACCGACTCGCGGCTCCTGCGGGACCTGGTCGGGCAGATCAACGAGTACAACACCATGCAACGGACACTGCCGCCGGGCCTGGTCGCCACGGAAGACCGGCTGGCGGCGATGACCGCGACGCTGCGCCGCATCGACGCGATCGCCGGCGCCCGGGTCGCCACGGCGGCGGGCGCCGATGCCGGCGTGCTCGGCAACCTGCTGCTGGAGGTGGCCGAGCAGCTGGAGGTCGTCGCGGACCTCGGCGTGCTGCGCCGGCTGCCCTCCGCCGTCCCCGCCGCCGAGCTGCACGTCTGCTGGGCCGGCGGGGAGATCCGCCCGGCCACCCTCGACAACGTGCTGGCCTGGGCGGCGACGGCCCGCGCCGCCGGCTGGGCGGTCACCGTCTGGACCGGCCCCCGGCACAACGCGTGGCCCGAGCGGACCGTCCGGCGGCTCGAGGAGGCCGGCGTGCGGCTGGCCTCCGTCGACCGGGCGGTGATCGACCCGCGGCTGTGGGCCGCGTACGAGGCGGTGACGACCGCGGAGAAGCCCGACTTCCCGGCCGCGTCCGACCTGACCCGGTACAGCATCCTGGCCACCCACGGCGGCGTCTCGGTCGACGCCGGCCTGCCCCCGATCCGCCCGGAAGCCCTGGATGGCCTGCGGGTGCCCCTGCCGCTGCCGCTGACCGGCGTCGTGCACGACCACACCTGCGTCGTCTCCCCGGCCGGCTCCCCCGCGCTCAGCGCCGTCATCGACGGCCTCGCCGAGCTCACCGCGTTCGGCGACCCGGCCCAGCTCAAGCCATTCCTGATCGGCTACGTGGCGGAGGCGGCCGGCATCGACCCGGACCGGGCCGCCGACGTGGTCGCCCTCGCGCTGAGCGCTCCCCTGCCGCTGGGCCAGCCCGCCCCGGCCCCCATCGGCTCGTAGCCCCGATCACCGAACACGCTGACCGGCACCGCCGCCGCGGGCGGGGCGGGAGCCGTCAGCGGTCCGGGGCCGACGGGACGACCAGGCCGGACTCGTAGGCGACGACCACGGCCTGGGCGCGGCTGCTCAGGCCGAGCTTGCCCATGAGCCGCTTGACGTGGGTCTTGACCGTCGCCTCGCTGAGCACCAGGCGGCCGGCGATCTCGGTGTTGGTCAGGCCGGTGCCGACCAGGCGCAGCACCTCGGTCTCCCGCCCGGTCAGGTCGTTCAGGCGCGCGCCGCCGGCGGCGGCCCGGTGCTTGTCGGCGTAGGCGGCGATGAGCCGGTGCGTGATCCGCGGCGCGATGAGGATGTCGCCGGCCGCGATCGTGTGCAGGGCCGCGATGATCCGCTGCGGCGGGGTGTCCTTGAGCAGGAAGCCGGAGGCGCCGGCGGCGAGCGCCGTGTAGACGTACTCGTCGAGATCGAACGTGGTCAGCACGACGACGTGCGGCCGGTGCTCGGCCCCGTCGGCGAGGATCCGGCGGGTGGCGGCGATGCCGTCCAGCACCGGCATCCGGATGTCCATCAGCACGATGTCCGGGCGGGTTCGCGCGGTCAGCGCCACGGCCTCGGCGCCGTCGCCGGCCTCCCCGGCGATCTCGATGCCCGGCGCGGCCTGGCCCAGCGCGACGAGCCCGGCCCGGATCAGCGGCTGGTCGTCGGCGACGAGAACGCGGATGGTCACGCGGACTCCGTCACCGGCAGGCGCAGTTGCACGGTGAAGCCGCCCGCCCGCGCGGGCTCGGCGGTCAGCACGCCGCCGTAGAGCTCGGCGCGCTCGCGCATGCCCCGGATACCGTGCGACGGGCGGGACGCGTGCTGTGCCCGGGCCGGGCGCGCGCCGTCGTCGCTGATCCGCACGGTGAGCGCGCGGTGGCCGTAGTCGAGCTCGACCCGGGCCGTCGCGGGGCCGGCGTGCTTGAGCACGTTGGTCAGCGACTCCTGCACGACCCGGTAGACGCACAGGTCCGGCCCCGGCGGCAGCGGATACGCCCGGCCGGTCACCGCGACCTCGACCGGCAGTCCGGCGCTGCGGGTACGGTGCACGAGCTCCTCCAGCTGGGCCAGTCCCGGCTGCGGACGGTACTCCTCGCCGCCGCCCGCGTCCGGCTCGGTGCCCGGCTCGATCCGCAGCACGTCGAGCAGCCGGCGCATGTCCAGCAGCGCGTCCCGGCTGGCCGCGCCGACGGTCGCGATCGCCGTGCGGGCCGTCGGCGGGTCGCTGTCCAGCACGTACTCCGCGAGCCCGGCCTGCAGCGAGATGACCGACATGTGGTGGGAGACGATGTCGTGCAGTTCCCGGGCGATGCGCACCCGCTCGTTCGCCGCCGCGTGGGCCGCCTGCGCGGCGAGCCGTTCGGCCCGCAGCGACCAGCCCTTCGTGCTCTCGCCGAGGGCCCAGGCGCCGCCGACGAGCAGCGCCCCCTGCGCCGCCTGCGGCCAGGTGGCCGGGTTGTCGGCCGAGGTGAGGTACACCACGAGGACCGCCACGGACACCGCCGCCACGAACGTCACCGCCGCGACGGCGCGCCGGCGCTGCGTGGCCACGGTGAACATCCCGACGAGCATGCCCACGCCGCCGTCGGGGAACTGGCCGGTCCACAGCACGGCGAACCCGGTCGCCGCGGCCAGCATCACCGCCATGGTCAGCACCGGCGCCTGCTGGCGCAGCGCGATCGGCGCGACGGTCAGCGCGGCGAGCGCGCCCTCGGCCCACGAGACGGCACCGTCGTGCTGCTGCACGCGGGTGAGCACGGTCAGCCCGCTGAGCACGACGGCGAGGAGCACGTCCACCAGGGCCGAGCGCAGGAGGATCCGCACCCCATCGACGGTAGTGGCGCCTCCCCTTACGGGGCGACCGCCGAACGAGGTATCCGTCGATACCCCAGGAGTGGTACCCGAGGTTGCCGCCGCCGGGTGACGACGTTCGTCGATGCGATCCATAGCGTGGCCGGTATGACGAAACGACGCATCACAGCGGCGGCGCTGACCGCGCTGGTCCTCGGGGCCGGGGTCGCGGCCGGAACCGGCACCGCCGAGGCGGGCGAGCGCCCCCGCACCGACCTCCGGTCGATCCTGCAGCGCGACGCCGACGCGCTGCTGCCCTACGGCGCCCCCGGGGTCCTCGTCGGCCTCGACACGGCGCGCGGCGACCTTTCGGTGCGCAGCGGCTACGGCGACGTGGCCGCGCGGACCCCGGTACCGTGGAACGCCAAGTTCCGCGTCGGCAGCTACACCAAGACGTTCGTCTCGGCGACGCTGCTGCAGCTGGTCGGCGAGGGCCGGCTGTCGCTCGACGACCGCGTGGAGCGGTGGCTGCCGGGCGTCGTGCGCGGCAACGGCAACGACGGCCGCGCCATCACCGTGCGCCAGCTGCTGCAGCACACCAGCGGCCTGCCGGACTACGTGCAGGGCATGCCGTGGCTGTTCAACCAGGCGGACTTCGAGGCGAACCGCTACCGGACGGTCACCGCCGATGAAGCGGTACGGCTGGCGATGGCCTTCCCGCCGAACTTCCCGCCCGGCACCAGCTGGTCCTACTCGAACACCAACTACGCGCTCGCCGGGATGATCATTGAACGGGTCACCGGGCACACCTGGCAGCAGGAGGTACGGGCCCGGATCATCCGCCCGCTCGGACTGCACGACACATACACGCCGGACACCTCGCCGGTGATTCCCCCGCCGCACGCCGTCGGCTACGAGCGCTTTCCCGGCCCCGGCGCGACGCCGGAGGATCCGCAGTACGGCGAGCCGATCGACGCGACCGAACTGAACCCGTCGTGGGGCGGCGCGGCCGGCGCGATCATCAGCACCCCCGACGACGGCAACCGCTTCCTGCGGGCGCTGCTGTCCGGCCGCGTGCTCAAGCCGGCCCAGCTGGCCGAGATGCGGCGGACGGTGCCGACCAACCCCGAGTTCCAGCAGAACTGGCCCGGCGCCCGCTACGGTCTGGGCCTGATGTGGATCCCGAACTCGTGCGGCGGCTCCTGGTCCCACGGCGGCGACATCCACGGCTTCCGCACCCGCAACGGCGCCACCCCGGACGGCTCCCGCAGCGTGATGGTGACCATCAACAGCGACTCGCTGAAGCCTGCTCCGGGCGTCCCGGCCCCCACGAAGGACATCACGATCGACCTCATCGACCACGCCCTCTGCGCCAAGTAGTCACGCCGGCGCGCGCCGCGAAAAGAGGCGTGTCATGTAAAAGATGACTACTCCGGTCCGAGATCGATGGCCATCGTTAGGAGCACGACGACCATCCCAACGGACCAGCGCAAAGGAGTGTTCAGATTTCTCGACGACCAGGACGAGGAAGAACGGCACGCACACTGCTCAGGCTCTGCGTCGCCGCCGCGATCGGCCTCGTGCCCGTCGTGGCGGTGGGGACCGCGGCAAGCGCGTCGGGCTCGGCCTGCGGAGGCCGCATCTACGTCGGAAACGCCACCGAGCAGGCGACGCTGTGTATGAACGTCAGCGGACAGGGCCTATGTCAACTGCGCATCCGTCAAGGGCGGCTACATCATGTCCGTGAACGGCAACGTGCAAGCGGGCAGGATCTGCGGCTACATCAGTTTCCCGCAATTCGGGCAGGTGCTCGGGCAACCCTGCGTCGGCGTCCACGCCTGAGCCGCGCGCCTTCGGCCCGCTCGGCCAAAGGCGGCGATCGTCCGCCACCCGCGCCTGCCGTCCCCGCCGCTTCATGGCCGGGACGGCAGGCGCGACAACGCTTGCCGCATGCCAGCCAGCCGACCGCGCCGGCGCTGGCACGGACCGTACTACTGATCCGCCCGGGGTGATGCCCCGCCGGGCGCGGTGACGCGACGCTGGACGGGCAGTCGACCCGACGAGAGGAGAGCCTCATGTCGACCACGTCCCGACCGGCCGCGGTGGCCGCGCCCGAGCGGCGGCCCTGGACCCCGCCGCGGGTGGAGTGCCTGGAGACCCGGCCCGAGATTTCCGCCTACTCCGGCACCGGCGATCCGTGGCAACGGCGCACCCGCTGAGCCGCGAGGCGTTCGCCGCGCAGCTGCAGGGGCTCTCCGCGCAGTACTGGGACCACCACCGGTTCCACGTCCGGCTCAACGCCGGGCGGTGCACGCCGGAGGAGATCCGCTCCTGGGTGGCGAACCGCTGGTACTACCAGAGCTGCCTGGCCCAGAAGAACGCGGCGATCATGTCGCGGTGCCCGCTGCCGGAGGTGCGGCGGGTGTGGCTGCCCCGGGTGATCTTCCACGACGGGACCGCCGAGGGCGAGGGCGGGCTGGCCGACTGGCTCGTCCTCGCCGAGGCGGTCGGGCTGACCCGCGAGGAGGTCGTCGACGAGCGGCACGTGCTGCGCGGGGTGCGCTTCGCCGTCGACGCCTACCTGCACTTCTGCCAGACCCGGCCGTGGACGGAGGGCGCCGCGGCGGCGCTCACCGAACTGTTCGCGCCCGATCTCATGACCGCCCGGCTGGCCGCGTGGCGCCGGTACTACGACTGGGTCAAGCCGGACGGCCTGGCCTACTTCGAGACCCGGATCCCGGTGGCCCGCGGCGACGCCGCCGACACCCTCGACATCGTGCTGACCCACTGCACCACCGCCGAGCAGCAGCGGGCCGCGATCGACGCGCTGCGCTTCAAGTGCGATGTCCTCGGCGCGATGCTCGACGCGATCGACTACGCGGCAACGGCGCCGTGAGCCAGGTGCCGAACCGGCCCGGCCTCGGGCGGGGCGTCCGCCTGGTGTGGGACCCCGTCCGATCCGGGCACGCGCTGCTGTATCCGGAGGGCGTGCTGCTGCTCGATCCGGTCGCTGCCGATGTGGTACTGGCCTGCGACGGCCGCCGGGACGTCGCCGGCATCGTGGCGCTGCTGGCCCGCGACTACGCCGGCGTCGCGGCGGCCGACGTCGAGCGGCTCCTGGCCGACCTGCACGACCGCCGGCTGCTCGCGCCCGGCGAGGCCGCCGACCGTCGCGAGTTGCCCGGCAAGGCCACCGACCGTCGCGAGTTGCCCGGCAAGGCCGCCGACCGTCGCGAGTTGCCCGGCAAGGCCGCCGGCCGTCGCGACCCGGCCCCGCCGGACGGGCTGACGCCGGCCGCGTGGTCGAGCGCTCATCCGCACCCGACCGGGCTGCTCGCCGAGCTGACCTACCGGTGCCCGCTGAGCTGCACGTACTGCTCCAATCCGCTCGACATCGGCCGGTACCGCGAAGAACTGACGACCGAGCAGTGGAGCTCGGTGTTCGCCCAGGCGCGCGCGGCCGGCGTCCTGCAGCTGCACCTCTCCGGCGGCGAACCGCTGCTGCGCCCGGACCTGCCGGAGCTGATCGGCCGCGCGTCCCGCCTCGGCCTGTACACCAACCTCGTCACCAGCGGCATCCCGCTCACCGCCGACCGCCTCGCCGCGCTGCACCGGGCCGGCCTCGACCACCTGCAGCTGTCGATCCAGGACGCCGTCCGGGCCGGCGCCGACCGGGTCGCCGGCGGCCCGTTCCACGACCGCAAGCTCGCCGCCGCGACGATGGTCCGGGCCGCCGGGATCCCGCTGTCGGTCAACGTCGTGCTCCACGCCGGCAACCTGGCCCGGCTGACCGGCATCGCCGAGCTGGCGGTGACGATGGGCGCGGACCGGCTGGAGCTGGCCCACGCCCAGTTCTACGGCTGGGCGCTGCGCAACCGCCCCGCGCTGATGCCGGCCCCGGCCCAGGTCGACGCCGCCGCGGCCGCCGCCGCGGAGGTCCACGCCCGGCACGGCGACCGCCTGGAGATCGTCTATGTCGAGCCCGACTACCACACCGGCACCGCGAAGCCGTGCATGAACGGCTGGGCCGGCCGGCAGCTGGTGATCGCGCCCAACGGCGACGCCCTGCCCTGCCTCGCCGCGGGCCAGCTGCCGGGCGTCGCCGTGCCGTCGGTGCGCACCGATCCGCTCGCCGAGGTCTGGCAGCATTCGGCGCTGTTCAATGCCTTCCGGGGTACGGCATGGATGCCCGAACCTTGCCGCAGCTGCTCGCTGGCCGAGGTCGACCACGGCGGCTGCCGCTGCCAGGCCTACCAGCTCACCGGCGACCCGGCCGCGACCGATCCGGCGTGCCGCTGGTCCCCGCACCACGACAGCGTCCGCGCCGCGGCGACGGCCGCCTCCCGCCCCCGCCCGGTGGCCGTGCCGCGCGCCCGGAGGTAACCCACAGGACGGATTTCGCGCGGCGGCACACCCCCCGATCCGCGCGGCCGGCCCGGGCGGACGAAAGTCTCCGTGATCATGCTCGCCGCGGTGGCCGCACCAGGGTTTGCCATGATCCCGGAGACTTCCGGTACACAGGGGTACATCACCACTCCGTGATCATGAAAAACCGTCGGTGTCGACACCGGGTTGTGCATGATCACGGAGACTTCCGGTCGCTGCGTCGCGCTGCACCGACGTAGCGCTCCATTTTGAAACGATCAATTAGGGGGCGACGAGCTGCCAGCGGCGCTGGCCTTCCATCCAAGCCCCGGCCAAGATCTCCGCCGACTGCCGGCCGGGGCACTCGTGGATCTTCGACCGCCCGGCGCCGCCGCCGGCGCGGGCCTCGACCTCCCACGACAAGCCATCGGTGCGGATGTATACGTCGCGCCGCCCTCGCTCGGTGCGGTCGCCGTTCCACCAGTGACGCTCGACTCTCACGAAAAGACCGTATAGCACCGAGCCACCCCGTGGGTACGCGGCTGACCTGCCCACTTCTCCCTGTCATGCCCCGATTACGCTCGGGTCGTAGGGGTGTGATCTGCCGCATCGGCAAGAATCACCATATACGAACCTTGGCCCATTTTCTCGCCCGGCCGGCGACGATCAGCGATGGTCCGCAGCGCGCCGGCACGAATCATTCGTGTCGATCGTTGGGCACTATGCTGCTGCGCATGCTCAAGGCGCGGTTGAAAGACCGGTT
Organism: Dactylosporangium sp. CA-092794; assembly: GCF_050948465.1. Lineage (NCBI taxonomy): Bacteria > Bacillati > Actinomycetota > Actinomycetes > Micromonosporales > Micromonosporaceae > Dactylosporangium > Dactylosporangium sp. CA-092794. Next base: position 9,004,426 of record NZ_CP192044.1, read on the forward strand.
GCAGCGGCTGGACGTCGTGGGCAGCTCGCCGACGGTACGGGCGGCGCCGACGCGCTCGCGGTGTTCCAGGGGCTGGTGCCGCAGATCAGCCCCGTCGCCGGCGTCTACCCCGGCGTGCCGCCGGACAACGCGATCGCGGCCGCCTACGCGGTCAGCTGCGGCGACGCCCGCTGGCCGCACGACGTGAGCACGTACGCCCGCAACGTGGCCGCCGACCGCAAGGCGTACCCCCTGTCGGCGGGCGCCGAAGCCAACATCTGGCCCTGCGCGTTCTGGCCGTCCGCACCGGCCGAGCCCGCCGTCAAGATCACCGGCGGCGGCCCGCGGAACATCCTGCTCCTGCAGAATGAGCGCGACCCCAACACGCCGATCGAGGGCGCCCGCGACATGCGCAAGGCCCTGGCCAACCGCTCGGTCATGGTGACGATCACCGCCGGCGGCCACGGCGTCTACTTCAACGGCATCCCTGCGGCACAACGGCCGGCAACACCTTCCTCACCACCGGCGCCCTCCCAAACCACGACACCACCTGCTAGGGCGTTCCTGATCTAGGACGCGGCGGTGTCGCCCTTCTGCCACGGCCATCGCCCGCTCAGCTCGACCTCCAGCGAGAAGCTGACGCGACGAGAACACATCACCCGAAACGGGCAAGGGACGAGCGGTGACCACTCGGCCACACTGGCCGAGTGGGCCCACTCCGGCATAGCGCGACCCGCCACGGCGCGGGCCCGGCCTGACGGGGCATCGTGCCAGCGGCGACCGGACAGCCCGACCAGCCGCCCCGGGCGGCGGGTGTCGCCGGCGTCGTCTTCGCCGTCCTGCTCGCCGCCGCCATCGTCCTCATCCGCATCGTCTTCCCGGAGCTGCCGCCCGCCGCGACCACGTGGCACGCCACCAGCCTCGGCCGCGCCGCCCTGCGGGTGGCGCTGACGCTGCTGCCGTTCGCCGGCATCGCCTTCCTGTGGTTCATGGCGGCGCTGCGGGCCTACCTCGGCGCGCGGGAGGACAAGTTCTTCGCCACCGTGTTCCTCGGCAGCGGAGTGCTGTTCGTCGCGATGCTGTTCGCGCTGGCCACGGACGCGGACAGCATGCTCTTCGTCGCCGGCACGTCGGCCGGCGGACCGCCGCCGCAGCTGTGGCGCTACAGCCACCACTTCACCTTCACGCTGCTGTCGAGCTACTGCATGCGCATAGCCGCCGTCTTCACCTTCTCGACGACCACGATCGGGCGCCGCCTGAACCTGTTCCCGCGCTGGCTGGTGTGGCTGGGCTACCTCGTCGGCGCGGTCCTGCTCGTCGTCGTCACCGAAGTTCCCTGGTCCGAGCTGGCCTTCCCGTTCTGGGCCCTGGCCGTCAGCTGCCGTATCCTCACCGCACGCAGCCGGTCGTAAGCGCGCGGCGATGGACAAAAGATTCGGGTCAGGGCTCGGGATCGGGCTCCGGGGCGCCGACGCGCAGGGCCAGGCGGTCGAGATACCACAGCTGGAGGGCGACCGCGGCGAGCAGGGTGAGCGCCGCGATCGCCGGCGGCAGGACCGCGGCGAACGGGATGCTGTCGGGGTTGGTGGCGTAGGCGGACTGGGCCACGATGGCCAGGACCGGGCCGGTGAGCGCGTCGTGCATGCCGGCCACCAGCTGCCACAGCACGTCCTGGGACTGGGCGAGCCAGGTGGCGCCGAAGGTGAGGGCGAGCATCGGCAGGGCGGGCAGCAGGTAGGTGCGCGCCCACGGGACCGGGGCGCCGGCCTGGCGCAGTTGCTCGGCCCGGGCCGCCTGGCCGCGGCCGAGCAGGGTGAAGGCGAACAGGGCCGGGATCGCGATCAGGCTCGGCGACGTCAGGCCGGCCAGCGTGTCGACGAGGCCGGCGTCCTTGAGGTGGGTGTACCCCTGGATGACCAACGGCCCGGTGCCCACGAACAGGAACGGGCCGAACGGCAGCAGGAGCAGCTCGCTGCGCGGGCCGAAGGGCCGCAGCGCGCCGATGCCGAAGCCGGCCAGCGCGGCCGCGGCGACGCCCACGCCGGCCGAGAGCAGCGGGGGCACGTAGGTGTCGAGGAAGGCCTTGCCCGCCGAAAGGTCCTCCGGGGTGGCGGCGCCGTTGAACATGCCGCGCAGCAGCGGCACGTTGCCGGAGATGATGCCGCCGAGGACGGCGAGCAGCAGGATGCCGCCGACGATCAGGGCGACGGGGCCGGTGCCCGAGGCGGGCGGAGCGGCGTCGGCGGAGCGGGCGGTGGGGTCGAGCTCCAGGCGGAGCCGGGTCACGATCACCAGGATCGTCGCCGCCAGGCCGAGTGCGGCGAGGACGGCGAGCAGGACGGTCGACGCGGCGGCGGCCGGGCCGAACTGGAAGCTGCGGAAGCCGTCGTCGTAGATCTGCAGCAGCGGCGTCTGGGTGGCGTGGACCGGGCCGCCGCCGGTGAGCAGCAGCGGGTGGGTGAACGTCTGCACGGCGAGGGCGAGCGTGGTGAGCCCGGCGAGGGCGGCCACGACCAGCAGCGCGGGCCACGGCGAGCGGGCCGGGTCGCGGCGGCGCAGGGCGGCCAGGTAGGCGGTGGCGCCGGCGGCGATCACCGCGCCGAAGAGGGTGACGGCGATGGCCACGGCGACGACCGCCCGGGCGGTGCCCCGGTCGCTGGCGAGCGGCTGCTGATACACGGCCCAGGCCAGGGCGAGGCCGGTCGGCGTGAGGAGGGCCAGCGGCAGGCTCAGCACGACGCGGGTCACCCATCGGCCGGTGACGCCGGTGCGGTGGGCGGCCCAGGCGAGCGCCGGCGCGACGGTCAGCACGAGCAGCAGCGGGATCAGGCCGATGAGCAGCGCGTAGCCGAACGCGGCCCAGAATTCGCCGTTGATCGCGCGGTCGTAGTTCTGCGTGCCGACGTCGACGGGGTCGCTGAGCCCGTCGCGGCGCTGGAAGCCGGCCCGGATCGTCCAGATGGCGGGCACGACGTAGGAGGTCAGCAGGAGGATCAGCGCCGGCACGGCGAAGACCAGGCCGAGCACGATCGGCAGCGGCCCGCGGGCCGCGGGCGAAGCGACCGGCGGGGCGACGGCTTGCTCGCTCACGGGCGCATGGTATCGGTATCTGTCGAATTGTGGGAACCCCGCCGGCGGAGGCCGGCGGCGCGGCCGGCGAAGACCAGGATGGCGGCGGCGGTGAGGGCCTCGGCGGCGGCGGTCGCCGCGGCGGCGCCGAGCGCGCCGAAGCGGGGCACGCCGAGCGCGACGGTGACGGTCAGGACGGCGGCGAGGACGGCGACCGCGTTCGTCGCCCAGCGGTAGTGCCCGTCGCCGATCCAGTTGAACATGAGGGCCCGGGTGACGGCCATGAACGGCAGCGCGAGCATGAACAGCGCCAGCCAGGCGGGGGCCTGCGGGTGGGGCAGCGACAGCAGCGTGCGGGTGAGAAAGGGCGAGAGCGCGGCGACGCCGGCCGCCATCGGCAGGGCGCAGGCCAGGGCGACCGCGACGGAGAAGGCGGCCGGGTGGTTGGCGCGCTCGATGCCCAGCCGGCTGCGGGCCCGAGCGATCATGGGCACCTGCAGCGCCGACTGCAGCACGCCGCCGATGGCCTGGTAGGCGGTGACGACCGCGCCGAAGCTGCCCATGACCGCGGGCGGGGCGAGCAGGGACAGCACGACGGTGCCGAAGCGGGCCACGTAGAGGTCGCCGACGGCGAAGCCGAACAGGTTGCGCCCGGAGCGGTAGGCGGCGACGGCCTGCCGGACGGAGGGCCGGCGGACCTGCCGCAGCGAGCCTTCGCGGCCGAGGACGATCTCGCCGGCGACGAGCTGGGCGAGGCCGGCGGCGCCGAGGGCGGCGGTGAGCGGTACCCCCGACAGCACCATGACCAGCGAGGCCGCCTTGCTGCCGCACATGAGCAGCGCGCTGGACACGAACCGCATCCGGCGGGTGAAGTCGGCGATCTGCAGCTGGGCGAGGCCGTTGCCGAGGACCACCACGCCGGCCGCGGCCAGCGCGGAGAGGCTGTAGCCGCGCCGGTCGTAGAACGCGGCCACCGCGACCGCGCCGAGGATCAGGGCGGGCAGCACGACGAGGACCCACTGGCTGCGCACGAGCGTGCGCTGCTCCTCGGTGCCGTTGAGATACAGCAGCGCCGACCCGCCGCCGACGGCGATGAGCACGAACGCCAGCGCCGAGGTGACCACGGTGTAGGCGGCGATCTCCCCGGTCTGCCCGAACGCCGCGCACAGCGCCAGGATCGCGGCGCTGAGCAGGCCGTTGGCGATGTTGGCGCCGGCCGCGACCGCCGAGTTGCGGGCGAGCGCGCGGTAGCCCGGCCCGGCCGGTGCCGGCGGCGCGGGCGGCGCCTCAGTTGCCATGAGCGGTACTTTACGCAGCGTCACCCGGGTACGCGGGGCAGGATCGCCGAGCCGGTGCGGGCGTCGCCGAGGCCGCAGTAGAGCCGGAGGCGGCCGTCGGGCAGGTGTTCGAGCGCGCCGGGGAAGACGACGTCGGCGATGGCCGGGAATTTGGCCGGGGCGGCCGGGAAGTCGGCCCGGGTGGCGATCACGACCGGCGCGGTGGCGGTGCGGCGGAGCGGGTCGAGCGTCCACCACGCGGCGGCGTACCGCTGGGTGGAGCCTTCCTCGCCGATGGCGACGTGACCGAGCACGCCGACCGTCCCGTCGCCGAGGTCGAAGAGCTCGTTGGCGCCGAGCTTGGTGCCGGGCTCGACCTGGTCGACGAAGACGTGCGCGGCGGAGATCAGCTCCGCGGTGACGGCCTCGACCGAGCCGGCGATGGCGACGCTGATCCGCCCGATTCCGGCCCGTCCGCCCTGGGGCCGCCCGCACACGACGACGTCCTGGGCCCGCTGCAGCAGCCGGATGTCCTTCATTCCGGGTACTTCGAGAAAGGCCGCCTCCGGGTCGAGCGACTTCACGTCGGGCGCGGCGAAGAACCGGGTGACCGCGACCGGGACGGCGCCGCCGAAGTCGAGGGTCACGACGCCGAACACCAGCCGGGGCCGGCCGTCGGCGTCGCGGGTCCAGGCCGCGAACGGGTCCTCGGCGGCCGGGAAGACGGGCGTGCCGGCGGCGGGCTCCCAGCGGCCGGCGACCCGCTCGTAGAAGCGCACCTCCGGGTCCCACGAGGTCCGGTCGCGCCAGTAGCTGCCGGGCGACTCGACGCGCACGGCGAGCAGGGTGCGCCCACCGGGCTCGGCGATCAGGCAGGGGTTGTAGGCGAAACGGCCCTCGGTGCCGGGGATGTCCTCGAGCCGGCCGGACAGGCGGGCCTCGTGGGCGGCGATCAGCTCGTGGTAGCTCGGCGGCGGCGTCACACGCCGAGTGTCCCAGGCGCCGGGCCGGCTCCGGCTCACCCGCGCGGGCGGGTCGTGGAGTACAGGTGACTGTCGGGGAACTCCTCGGCGGTGAGTACGGCGCCGACGACGATGATCGCGGTGCGTTTGATGCCGGCGGCTTGCACCTGCCCGGCGATGTCGGCGAGCGTGCCGCGCAGGATGGTCTCGTCGGCGCGGCTGGCGTAGGCGACGACGGCGGCCGGGCAGTCGGCGCCGTACCACGGGGCGAGCTCGGCGGCGAGCTCCGCGATCCGCTGTACCGCGAGGTGCAGGACCAGGGTGGCGCGGCTGGCGGCGAGGGTGGCGAGCTCCTCGCCGGGCGGCATGGGGGTGGCGCGGGCGGCGGTGCGGGTGAGGATGACGGTCTGCGCGACGCCCGGCACGGTCAGCTCGCGCTTGAGCGAGGCGGCGGCGGCCGCGAACGCCGGGACGCCGGGCACGATCTCGTAGGGTATGCCGGCCGCGTCGAGCCGGCGCAGCTGTTCGGCCATGGCGCTGAACACGGACGGGTCGCCGGAGTGCAGCCGGGCCACGTCGTGCCCGGCCCGGTGGGCGGCGACGAGCTCGGCGAGGATCTGGTCGAGGTTGAGGTCGGCGGTGTCGACGAGCCGGGCGCCGGGCGGGCAGTACCGCAGCAGCTCGACCGGGACGAGGCTGCCCGCGTAGAGGCAGACCGGCGCGGCGGCGATGCGGTCGCGGCCGCGCACGGTGATGAGGTCGGCGGCGCCGGGGCCGGCCCCGATGAAGTACACGGTCATTTCTGGACCACCCACTGCGTCACGGGCAGCATCGGCCGCCATCCGAGGAACCCGCCGACGGGCGCGGCCCGGTTGACCGCGATGCGGGTCAGTTCGCCGCCGTGCCGGGCGTGGAGTTCGGCGACGAGCCGCTCGGACTCGACGGTGACGGCGTTGACCACGAGCCGGCCGCCGGGGCGCAGCGCCGCCCAGCAGCGCTCGAACACGCCGGGGGCGGTGAACCCGCCGCCGACGAACACGGCGTCGGGCGTGGTGAGGCCGTCGAGCGCGCCGGGCGCCGCGCCGGTGACGACCTCGAGCCCGGGCACCCCGAGCCGCCGCGCGTTGCCGGTGACCCGTTCGGCCCGCACGGGGTCCCGCTCGACGGCGATCGCGCGGCAGGCCGGGTGCGCGCGCAGCCATTCGACGGCGATGCTGCCGGACCCGGCGCCGATGTCCCAGAGGAGTTCGCCGGGGCGCGGCCCGAGCGCGGCGAGGGTGACGGCCCGGATTTCGCGCTTGGTGAGCTGGCCGTCGCTGTGGTACTGCCCGTCAGGCAGCCCGGGCACGACCGGCACCCCGCCGGCGCCGCGGCACTCGATGGCGACGATGTGCAGCGCTTTCGCCGCGGCCGGGTCGTGGTGCATCCGCTCCCCGGGCCCGCCCAGCTCTTCGAGGATGGTGACGACGCTGCCGCCGAACCCGGTCTCCTCGAGGATCCGCCACACCTCGGCGGGCGTGTCAGCGCCGGCCCCGAGCACGAGCACCCGCCTGCGGTCGTGCAGATACCGCCGCAGCGCGCCGATGTCCCGCCCGACGGCGCTGACGATCTCGGTGTCCTCGACCGCCCACCCGAGCCGCGCGCAGGCCAGCGCCATCGACGAGGGCTGCGGCACGACCTTCACGTGCGCGGCGCCGAGGAGCCGGACGAGCGTGGTCCCGATCCCGTAGTGCATCGGGTCGCCGCTGGCCAGCACGCAGACCCTCTTGCCGTGCCGCTCGGCCAGCAGCCGGGGCAGGTTAGGCACGAGCGGCGACGGCCATGCGATCCTCTCCTGCTGCTCGGTCGGTGGCAGCAAGGCGAGCTGGCGAGGCCCGCCGAACACCACCGCTGCGGTTGCGATCGTGGTCCGGCCCTCGGGGGACAGGCCGGCGAATCCGTCAGCGCCGATGCCGACGACGGTGACTTCGGGGGCGGCCGCCGCCACGGCGATCGTGGCGGCCGACGATGACCGCTTCCCGACGATGAGGACGGCCGCGCCGGCGCCCACTCCACCCATCCGGGCCGCCGCCACGAGTGCTGAAGACTCCGCGACGCTGGGAGTGCCGATGGCCGACGCGACGCGTGCCGATGGTGCTGAGACCGGCACGGAAGCCAATTCCTCTGCGGGAAACGCTACCACCTGCCAGCCGTGCGGGTGGGCCACGGCGGCCGCCAAATCCTGCCGAGTGTCCACTGTGGACACGGCCACCACGTCGTCCAATGTGGACAGCGACTCGGCCAGCAGGGCGAGGACCTCGGCGGGCCCGGTGCCGGTGCGGGCGCCGATGCCGACGACTAGGCGCACGAGGCCACCAGCCGGTAGGCGAGTTCCGGCGCGCCCGCCCAGTGCAGGTGCAGGTAGGAGGCGTGGACGGTGCCGGTGGCGAAGCCGTCGCGGCCGTCGCGCCAGGCCCAGGCCGCGGCGTCGCCGTGCGCGGGAGTCACCCGGGTGCGGTGGAACTCGTGGCCGGTGACGCGGGTGCCGGCCGGGGCGAGGACGTTGTCGGCGACGGCGACCGCGTCGCGGTAGCCGAGGGTCAGCCGCGGGGTCATGGCCGCGTCCGCGGGCAGGATGCCGCACATCGGGCGGCCGTCCAGGGTGCGGCACAGCCAGAGCAGCCCGGCGCACTCGGCGGCGATCGCGCCGCCCGCCGCGGCGAGGGACGCCACCGCGTCCCGGAGGGGGGCGTTGGCGGCCAGCTGCTCGGCGTACACCTCGGGAAAACCGCCACCGACGACGAGCGCCCTGGTGCCGGGCGGGAGGCGCTCGTCGCGCAGCGGGTCGACGGTGGACACCTGGGCGCCGGCGGCGGTGAGCAGCTCGACCGTCTCGGCGTAGCCGAAGGAGAACGCGGGGCCGCCGGCCACGGCCACGACGGGCGCGCCCGGGGCCGGGGGCGCGACGGACGGCGACCACGGGGTCGCGGTGACGGGTCCGGCGGTGCGGGCCACCGCGTGGACCGCGTCCAGGTCGACGCTCGCGGCGATGAGGCCGGCGAGCGCGGCGACGGACGCGGCGGCCTCGGCCGAGCGCTCCACGACCGGGACCAGGCCGAGGTGGCGCGACGGGGCGGCGACGGCGTCGTGGCGGCGCAGCACGCCGAGGACCGGGGTGCCGACCTCGGCGCAGGCGTCGCGCAGGATCTGCTCGTGGCGGTCGGAGCCGACGCGGTTGAGCACGACGCCGGCGATGTGCAAGCCGTCACCGAACGAGCGGAACCCGTGCACGAGGGCGGCGACCGAGCGGGCCTGGGCGGTGGCGTCGACGACGAGGACGACCGGGGCGGCCAGCAGGCGGGCCACGTGGGCGGTGGAGCCGTGCTCGCCGGCGCCGGTGCGCCCGTCGTACAGCCCCATCACGCCCTCGATGACGGCGAGGTCGGCGCCGGCCGCGCCGTGGGCGAACAGCGGCGCGATGCGGTCCTCGCCGACCAGGACCGGGTCGAGGTTGCGGCCGGGGCGGCCGGCGGCGAGGGCGTGGTAGCCGGGGTCGATGTAGTCGGGACCGACCTTGAACGGCGCGACCTTCAGGCCCCGCGCCGCGAACGCGGCCAGCAGCCCGGTCGCGACGGTGGTCTTGCCGTGTCCGGAGGCGGGTGCCGCGATGACGATCCGGGCTACCACTCGATGCCCTGCTGGCCCTTACGCCCGGCGTCCATCGGATGCTTGACCTTGGTCATGTCGGTGACGAGGTCGGCGAGGTCGATCAGGTCGGGGTGGGCGTCCCGCCCGGTCACCACGACGTGCTGGCTGCCGGGGCGGTCGCGCAGCGTCTCGACGACGTCGGCGATGTCGACCCAGCCCCATTTGACGGGGTACGTGAACTCGTCCAGCACGTAGAACCGGTACGCCTCGGCGGCGAGGTCGCGCTTGATCTGGGCCCAGCCCTCGGCGGCCTCGGCGGCGTGGTCGCGCTCGTCGCCGGGCCGCTGGATCCACGACCAGCCCTCGCCCATCTTGTGCCACACGACCGGGCCGCCCTTGCCGGTGTCGCCGAGGGCACGCAACGCGGCCTCCTCGCCGACCCGCCACTTGGGGCTCTTCACGAACTGGAAGACGGCGATCGGCCAGCCGGCGCTCCAGGCCCGCAGCGCCATGCCGAACGCGGCGGTCGACTTGCCTTTTCCCTGCCCGGTGTGTACGGCGAGCACGTGCTGCCGCCGGCGCTGCCGGGTGGTGAGCCCGTCGTCGGGCACGGTCTCGACTTTTCCCTGCGGCACGTCAGGCTCCCAGGCTCGCTAGCGGAATGCAGGACGCCTCGAGCGCGGCGGCGAGGCGGCGCGCGAGGCCGAGGCGGATCGGGCCGGACTCGCAGTCGACGACGACGGCGGGCACGCCGGCCAGCAGCGGCACGACGCTGAGCGGGTCCGGCCCGCTCGTCGACCGGCCGTCGGTGACGACGACGAGCAGCGGCCGGCGGCGGGCGTCGCGGCGGCGCTCGCCGTGCAGCGTGCGGGCGGCCTGGCGCAGCCCGGCGGCGAGCGGCGTGCGGCCCCCGGTGCGCAGCTCGGCGAGGCGCACCACGCCGACCTCGTGGCTGGCCGTCGGCTCCAGGACGAGCGCGGCGTCGTACCCCCGGAAGATGATCATCCCGACCTTGTCCCGCCGCTGGTAGGCGTCGCGCAACAGGGACAGGATGGCGGTCTTCACCACGGTCATCCGCTGCCGGGCGGCCATCGAGCCGGAGGCGTCGACGACGAACAGCACGAGGTTGGCCTCGCGGCCGACCTTCACCGCCTCGCGGACGTCCCGGGCCTCGGCGCGCCGGACCCCGCGCAGCGCGGCGGCGCGGACCGTGTCCGGCACGTGCAGGCTGGTCAGCTTCCCGCCGAGCGGGGCCCGGGACCGCACGACGCGCCCGTGGCGCGACAGTGCCGGCGAGCGGCGGCCGGCATGGGCGCCCGCCTGGCGGTTGGCGCGCCCGGCGATGCTCAGGAGTTTCGGCTTGTACGGCAGGCCCACGAACGCCAGCGCCCCCGGCGCCCCGACCCCTTGCCCGGTGCCGCCCGATTTGTCCAAATCCCACGCGGCCCCGTCGCCCTGCTGGCCGCCCTCGCCGCCGTCGCCGCGCCGGCCAGCGTCGCCACGGTCACCGCGCGGGCCGCCCGCACCACGCCAACCGTCGTCACCACGCGGGCCGCCCTCACCGCGGGGGCCGCCGTCGCGATGCCAACCGCCGTTGTCGCGGCCGTCACCACGCCGGCTACCGTCGCCGCGCGGGCCGCCGTTGTCGCGGCCGTCGCGCCGCCGATCTTCACCTGCCGCACCTTCGCGCATACCCGAAATGTCGGATAAATCCGATTCGCCCCGCGAATCGGATTTATCCGGTGAATCGCCATCTGATGGGCCGCCGTCAGGACCTCCAGCAGGGCCGCCGCCGGGATCGGCGGGCGGATCGTCGTCGGAGTCCGGCCCGGCCTCCTGCTCGAGGACCTCTTCGAGCCGGTCACGGTCCGCCCCCGGCGGGTCGAGCGGATCCCGCCGCCGCCGATGCGGCAGCGCCAGCCGCGCCGCGTCGCGCACGTCTTCCCTGGTCACGACCGTGCGACCGTGCCACGCCGCCAGGGCCACCGCCGTGCGCGCGACCACGATGTCGGCCCGCAGGCCGTCGACCCGGTACGCCAGGCAGATCCGCGCGATCCGATCCAGCTCCCGATCGGGCAGCGCGACGCCGCCGAGGCGGGAGCGGGCGGCGACGATCCGCGCCGCGAGCGCCGCGTCGTCGGAGACGTATCGGGCGGCGAACCCGTCCGGATCGGCCTCGTAGGCGAGCCGCCGCCGGACCACCTCGGCCCGCGGCGCCGCCTCCTGGGGCGCGGAGACGCCGACGACCAGCCCGAACCGGTCGACCAGCTGCGGGCGCGGCTCGCCCTCCTCCGGGTTCATGGTGCCGACGAGCAGGAACCGGGCGGCGTGCTTGACCGAGACCCCGTCGCGCTCCACGTGGGCGCGGCCCATCGCGGCCGCGTCGAGGAGCAGGTCGACCAGGTGGTCGGGCAGCAGGTTGACCTCGTCGACGTAGAGCACCCCGCGGTGCGCGGCGGCGAGGAGGCCCGGCTCGTAGGCCTTGACCCCGTCGCCGAGGGCGCGCTGCAGGTCCAGGGTGCCCACGACCCGGTCCTCGGTGGCGCCGACCGGCAGCTCGACCAGGGCGGAGCGGCGCCGCTCGAACCCGGCGCCGGGCGTGTGCGGGCCGTCGGGGCACTCGGCGTCGGGGGCGGCCGGGTCGCAGGCGAACCGGCAGCCGGAGACGACGGCGACCTCGGGCAGCAGCGCGGCGAGGGCGCGCACGATGGTGGACTTGGCGGTGCCCTTCTCCCCCCGCACCAGTACCCCACCGATCGCCGGCGACACGGCGGTGAGCAGCAGCGACAGGCGCAGGTCGGCCAGGCCGACGACGGCCGAGAACGGATACGGCGGCGTCACGCGTACACATCCCTTCGGCGGGTCCGCGCCCGCGAGGTGGCTGGAGCAGCAGCGGCCGGAGTCTCCTGACTCCCGGATCGCCGCCGCCCCCCGGCCTTCCGGCCTGGTCGGCCGTGGCTCGTGCGCTGAGGGGCAACTCCCCGGTCACAGTGGCGGGACCGTCCCGGACTCGCACCGGGTTCCTCCGCATCCGCTGCTGGCCATCGTGTCCCACCGGTACCGCCACCGTCAACGTGACCCTCACGATCCCCCACCACCGGCCGATGGGAACGGCATCCGCCGCGATGACCGCCTTACCCAGGGGATCCGGCAGACCTGCGGCGCTTCTTCGCCGGCCGGGCGGGTGCGCGGCGGGCGGCGGCGAGCACGATCGCGGCCACGCCGGCGACGATCACGGCCGGGATCAGCCAGTCGGTGAGCACGAACGGGGCGGGCGGTGCGGCGGCGCTCTGGGCGGGGGCGGAGCCGGCGTCCTGCAGCAGGCCGGGCGTGGGGCTCGCGCCGGACAGGGCGCGGGTCAGCTCCGCCGAGGGGCCGTTCGTGGGCGGCGTCCAGCCGGACGGGGGCTGGGTGACCGGGCCCGTGTAGGTGAACCGCAGGGTGCCCTTGACCTGGTCGCCGTCGGAGGCCACGGACTGGTACGCGGCGACGTAGAGGCCCTGCTCCGGCCAGTGCGAGACGGAGATCAGCGCCGGGTAGCCGGTGCCGTAGGTGCGCGGCTCGAGCTTGCCGTTGACGATGTAGTACTCCTGGACCGGCTTGTCGAGGCGCTTCGGCTGGCCGGTGCGCCAGCCGTTGTCGACCCGCCGGCCCGACGGGGTGGTGAGCGTGAACCACGCGAATGACGGGGGCGTCTCGGTGAAGTACAGCGAAATGTCGCTCATCGGCTGGCTGACCGTGCTGTCCTGCACCGGGTCGGACAGGGCCAGCTGGCCGTGGGCGGCGGCCGGGGTCGCGGGCAGCACGACGAGAGCGGCCGCGACCAGAACGACGGCCACGCGCACCGGCAAGGACATCGGGCCATGATGACGGGTTCCGCAGCGGGCGACAACCCAGTACATTCACTCCCCTGACGAACCCGTCCGCCCCGGGGAGACCATCCGTGCCGACCGCCCCGCTCGCGACGGACGTGCTCGCCCACGGCGTCGGGGGCCGCCAGGACCTGCCGCTGACCCCGGCCCAGCTGGCCATCGGCGCCGCCCTGGCGCTGGTCGTGTCGTTCCTGGTGCTGGGCGCGGCCTGGCGCGAGCCGCGGCTGGACCCGGCCGCGGGCCGCCTGGTCCCCGGCTGGTTGTCCGGGCTGGTGCCCGCGCTGACCTGGCCCTTCCGGCTGGCCGGTCTCGTTCTGGCGGCGGTACTGCTCGTGCAGTTCACGAAGCCGGACACGGACGAGAACCCGGCCGCCGGGCTGGTCTACGTGCTGTTCTGGGTCGGGCTGGTCCCGCTGTCGCTGCTGCTGGGCCCGCTCTGGCGGAAGCTGAACCCGCTGCGCACGCTCGTCGCCCTGATCCGCCGCGACGGCGGCCGGCCGCTGCCCGCCGGGCTCGGCTACTGGCCGGCCGCCGCGGGCCTGTTCGCGTTCGCCTGGCTGGAGCTCGTCGCCCCCGACCGGGCCACGCTGCCGGTCCTCGGCGCCTGGCTGGCCGTCTACGCGGCCGCGATGCTCGCCGGCGGGCTCGTCTACGGCACCGCCTGGTTCGACCGGGGCGACGCGTTCGAGGTGCTCGGCGACCTGGTCGGCCGGCTCGCCCCGGTCGGCCGGCGGCCCGACGGCGCGCTGGTGTGGCGCAACCCGCTCGACGGCATCGCCGGGCTGGCCGCCGCACCGGGCCTGGTCGCGGTCGTGGTCGTGCTGCTCGGCGCCACCTTCTACGACGCGATGTCCGGCGCGCTGTTCTGGCTGCGGTTCGTCCAGGAGAACGGCCTGCCGGCGCCGCTGACCGGCACGCTGGGCCTGCTGGCGGTGATCGCTGCGGTGGCCGCCGCCTACCGGGCCGCGACCCGGGCGGCGGGGCGGCGCGGGCGCACCTCGGCCGAGCGGATGCCGGGCGAGCTGGCCCACTCGATCGTGCCGATCGCGGTCGGCTACATCGTGGCGCACTACTGGTCGCTGTTCGTCCTGGAGGGCCAGCGCACGGTGGCGCTGCTGGTCGGCGCCGAGGACTTCCGGCCGTACTCCGGGATCATCACCCCGACCGGCGTCGCCAACCTGCAGGTGACGGTGATCGTGCTGGGCCACCTGCTCGGCACCGTGCTGGCCCACGACCGCGCGCTGCGGCTGTTCCCGCGCGCCCGGGCGGTCACCGGCCAGGTGCCGCTGCTCGGCCTCATGGTCGCCTACACCGTGTCCGGCCTGCTGCTGTTGTTCGCGGGCTGACCGGCCGCTTGACATTGACCGCGGTCGTGACGACGCTGTTGAGAGAGCGCTCTCTCACGTGATCAACCGCCCAGCCTCCCCGGCTGGATCACTCCCAACCGCAGGGAACAGATCATGACGGTAGAACCCCTACCGGCGCTGCAACGCGCCCGGAAACTCCGCAAACCCCTCCTGCTGGCCGCCGCCGCGCTCGCCGTGGTGGCCTGGCTGACGCTGGTCGTGCTGCCCGCCGGCGCCGCGACCACGCTGCTGTCCCAGGGCCGGCCCGCCACCGCCTCCTCGACCGAGAACATCGCCTTCCCCGCGAGCGCCGCCGTCGACGGCGACCCCGGCACCCGCTGGTCCAGCGCCTTCAGCGACCCCCAGTGGATCCAGGTCGACCTGGGCGGCACCGCCGCCATCAGCCAGGTCGTCCTGCAATGGGAGACCGCCGCCGGCAGGTCCTTCCAGATCCAGACCTCCCCCGACGGCACCAACTGGACGAACATCTACTCGACCACGACCGGCGCCGGCGGTACCCAGACACTCGACATCACCGGCAGCGGCCGTTATGTGCGCATGTACGGCACCGCCCGCACCACCGCCTACGGGTACTCGCTGTGGGAGTTCCAGGTGTACGGCACGATCGGCGGCACCGGACCGACCGGCACCCCGACGACCGGCCCGCCGCCCACCACGCCGGCCGGCGGCTGCGGCACCACCAACGCCGCCCTCTACGGCTCGGCGACCGCCTCGTCGGCCGAGAACGACGGCAGCGGCGCGTTCGCGGCCATCGACGACAACACCGGCACCCGCTGGTCCAGCCTGTTCAGCGACCCGCAGTGGATCCAGGTCGACCTGGGCGCCAGCCTGCCCGTGTGCCAGGTGAAGCTGCAGTGGGAGGCGGCCTACGCCACCGCCTTCCAGGTCCAGCTGTCGGCCAACGCCAGCAGCTGGAACACGGTGTACTCCACCAGCACCGGCACCGGCGGCAACCAGACGATCACCGTCTCCGGCACCGCGCGGTACGTGCGGATGTACGGCACGGCCCGGGCCACCGCCTACGGCTACTCGCTGTGGGAGTTCGGGGTCTACACGGTCGGCGGCGTGGTCGCCACGCCGACGCCCACCCCGACCCAGCCGGCGCCCGGCAACTGCCCGTGGGTCAACTCCGCGGCGGCGACCGCGACCAAGGTCTCGCAGCTGCTGGGGCAGATGACCCTGCAGCAGAAGACGATGCTGCTGCACGGCACCAACCCGACGCAGACGTACATCGGCGAGGTGGTCGGCATCCCGTCGCTGTGCATCCCGACCATCAACTTCCAGGACGGGCCGTCCGGCGTCGGCGACGGGCTCGGCGGCGTCACCCAGATGCCCGACGGGGTGGTCACGGCGGCCACCTTCGACTCCGCCTACGCCCAGCTCTACGGGCAGACGATCGGCGCCGAGTTCGCCGGCAAGGGCGTGAACGTGGCCCTCGGCCCGACGATCAACATGATCCGCGACCCGCGCTGGGGCCGCTCGTTCGAGACCTACGGCGAGGACCCGTACCTGTCCGGCCAGATGGCCGCGGCCGACGTGCGGGGCATCCAGAGCCAGGGCGTGATGGCCCAGGTCAAGCACGCCGCGGCGTACAACATCGAGCAGCCGGCCGGCACGATCATCGTCGACCGGCGCACCCTGCAGGAGATCTACCTGCCGGCGTTCCAGACCGCGATCACCCAGGGCAACGCGGCGTCGGTGATGTGTGGGTACAGCAACGTCAACAACGTGCCCGCGTGCCAGAACCCGCAGCTGCTGAACATCCCGCTCTACCAGCAGGCCGGATTCACCGGGTTCGTCGGCTCGGACTGGGGCGGGGCCCACTCGACGGTCGAGTCGGCCAACGCCGGCATGACGATGGAGATGCCCGGCGGGTACTACTACGCCGACTTCCTCGCCCAGGCGGTGCAGAACGGCCAGGTCAGCCAGGCCACCGTGGACACGATGGTGACCCGGGTGCTGACCAAGATGTTCGACTTCGGCATGTTCAACAAGGCACCGAGCGGGTCGGCGACGGCCACGGTCACCACCTACGCGCACACCCAGGTCGCCATCCAGGGCGCCGAGGAGGGCACGGTCCTGCTGAAGAACACCGGCGTGCTGCCGCTGTCGGCCACGTCCGGCTCGTCGATCGCGGTGATCGGCGTGGACGCCGGCGCCGCCACCCAGACCATCGGCGGCGGCAGCGGCACGGTCACCAGCTCGGGCACGACCTGGCCGATCACCGGCATCCAGAACCGGGTGGCCGGCACCGGCGTGACGGTGACCTACAACGAGGGCACCGACCAGGCCGCGGCCGCGAACCTGGCCCGCACCTCCACCGTGGCGATCGTCTTCGCCAGCGACAACTACGGCCACGAGGAGGGCGACAACACCAGCCTCAACCTGCCCAACAACCAGGACGCGCTGATCTCCGCCGTGGCGGCGGCGAACCCGCGCACGATCGTGGTGCTCAACAACAACGCGGCCATCCTGATGCCCTGGCTGAACCAGGTGGCGGCGGTGTTCGAGGGCTTCTACGACGGCCAGGGCTGGGGCAAGGCGATCGCCGCGCTGCTCTTCGGCGACGTCAACCCGTCCGGGCACCTGCCGCTGTCGTTCCCGGCGTCGCTGAGCGCGATGCCGACCAGCACCACCGCGCAGTGGCCCGGCACGAACGGGCAGGTGCAGTATTCCGAGGGCCTGAAGATGGGGTACCGCTGGTACGACGCGAACAACGTCGCCCCGCTGTTCCCGTTCGGGTTCGGCCTGTCCTACACCACGTTCGGGTTCAGCAACCTGCACGTCGGCGCGGTCTCCGGCAACACGGTCACGGTCACCGCGACGGTGACCAACACCGGCAGCCGGGCCGGGGCGGCGGTGGCACAGCTGTACGCCGGCCACCCGGCCGCCGACGGCGAGCCGCCGCACCAGCTGCAGGGCTTCCAGCGGGTGTCGCTCAGCCCGGGCGCGTCGGCGACGGTGACGTTCACGCTGCCGATGCGGGCGTTCGCGCACTGGGACACCGCGTCCGACGCGTGGGTGGCCACCGCCGGGTCGTACCCGATCCTGGTCGGCGACTCCTCGCGGAACCTGCCGCTGACCGGCACCGCCACCGTCCCGGCCACGGTGACCGTGCCGCTGCACTAGCCCTGGAGGGGGCAGGGACCGCCCTGCCCCCTCGTGCGGCGGCTAGACGCTGGACGAGAAGGCGACGCTGAACTCGCTGTTCTGCGGAGTGCCGGCGTTGTCGAAGCAGGCCGCCGGCAGCACGGCGTCGCTGCCGGCCGCCACCCACAGGGCCTGGATGGTGCAGTACACCGGGCCGTCACCGATCGCGGTCAGCTGCGCGGTGGTCTCCTTCTGGTGCAGCACCGGGAACTTGACCGTGTAGGTGCCCGGCCCCGTCGGCCCGAAGCCGTTGGGCCCGACGCCGAGCGGGTAGGAGTAGTTCGTCGGTCCGCCGAACGGCGTGGCGATGTAGCCGAAGTACTTCGGCGGCCCGAACGAGGCGTAGACCGAGCGCTCCCGGGCGTAGGAGATGGTGAAGTCGCTGGCGATCCCGCCGCCGGTGGCCGGGTCGTGGCACTGGACGTAGACCACCACGTCGGCGCCGGCCGCGCCCCACCGCAGGATCTTGCACCGGCGCGCCGTGCCGCCCGGCTCCTGCGCGGTCACCTGCACGTTGCCGGCCAGCACGCCGGTCGGATCGCCGACGCCGATGAAGCGCAACGAGTAGATGCCCAGCGCGACGACGGAGAGGACCACCCCGCCGCCGGAGGAGTTGTACGCCTGGGCGAGCCCGCCGCCGGACACCTGGGCGGCGGCATAGCCGCCGACGCCGGCCGGCAGCACCCCGGAGCTGACCGTCCACAGCACCGTGAACGGCGTGTCGGCCGGGCCGCCGCCGGGCTTGAAGCACTGGACCTCGACGATCTGGTCGACGCCGGAGGCGTACCACTTCACGGTCTCGCAGAACCGGCCGTCCTTGGCGACCGCGGTCACGTGGGCGTAGCCCTTGGGGCCCGTCCCGATGTTGGGGAACCGCACCAGGAACCGCCCGGTGCCGATCTTGCCACCGGTGGCCACGGGCCCGGGCGCCCAGCTGCCGTACTGGTAGGCCGCGGGCAGCGCCGTCCAGGTGGGCACCGTGGGCTTGTCGACGAACGCGAACCCGAACCGGTCAGCGGTGGCGGCCGCGGCCGGCGAGCCGGGGATGAACAGCGCCGCCGCCAGTATGGCGGTACAGGCGGCGACGAGACGACGGGGACGAAGCATCAGCACTCCAATCGAATAGGATCGATGCTGACGTCACTGTGCCGCCCCATAGCCAAGGTCACAGTCGGTTTCCGTACAGACACGAGAAGGCGGACGGCACGAGGGAGGTGCGCCGTCCGCCTGGCTCATATATGGATATCGAGAGCTGGTTTCCCGAGGTAGGTGAAGCGAGGATCTCGCGATCCCTTCAGGTGGTACACCAACAGCATGCCCACCCCGACTTGGCGCGCACTTGGCGCTGACTTGCACCGATCTGTCGCCCGTCCGACACCTTGGCGCACAAGCGGTCATCTGCGCCGGCCCCGGGGCGGCACGGTGCGGCGGACCGGTGCGGATGTCGCACCCGCCGGGCGCAACCTCCGATCCGCGCGGCCGGGCCGGGGACCGGAAGTCTCCGTGATCATGATGCTCGCGGTGACCGCACACCGGGTTTGCCATGATCCCGGAGACTTGTGGTACACGGGGGTACATCAGCACTCCAGGATCATGAAAAACCGTGGAGTCGACGCCGGGTAGCGCATGATCACGGAGACTTCCGGTCCCTGCGGCCGGCATCGGCCCGATGCCTGCGCTATCGAGTGGTGGAGGGTACGACCAGCACAGGCAGGTGGACGTGGTGCAGGGTCGCCATGGCCACGCTGCCCAGCAGGATCTCCCGCATCGCCGAGCGGCCGCGCGAACCGACGACCACAACGCTCGCCGACCGGGCGCGGGCGCATCCGGCGAGCGCGGCGGCGACGGAGCGGCCGTGCGTCCCGTGTCCGCCGGGGAGGGTCAGCCGCTCCAGGGCGATGTCGCCGGCCTCGGGCTCGTCGGCGGTCTGTCCGTCGTCCACGGTGACCGGCAGCAGCGTGCGCGCCGGGAACAGCCGGGCCGCGGTCGTCAGCGCGGTTCGGGCGCCGGCCGAGCCGTCGAAGCCGACCAGCACGGGCCCGGCCGCGAGGGCCTCGAATTCGTCGATCAGCAGCGGGTGCGGTACCACGAGCACGGGGCGTGGTGTGTAGTGCACGACCATGTCGGACACACTGCCCAGGACGGCGCGGGCACCGCCGAGGCCGCGCGATCCGACCAGTACCACATCGGCGTCGACCTTGTCGGCGAGCTCGGCGAACCGCAGTCCTTCCCCGCCGTAGCTGCAGATCACGAGCGGCTCGGCGGTCCAGCCGGCGGCCTCGGCGAGCGTGACCCCGATGGCGGCCATACGCTCGGCCTCTCGCTTGCCCTCCCGCTCGACGGCCTCGACGAACTCGTCGAGGTGAGCCGTACCCGTCCACAGACGGTCCCGCAGGTTGTCGCTCGCGAACGGCGGGGTCCACAGGTGCGCGACCCAGGCATGGGTGTCCGGGAACAGCCGGGCACCGGCTTCCATCGCGGCGCTCGCGGCCGGTGAACCGTCGTATCCGACGACTATCCGCGTTGGCATCATGGCCTCCTCGCCGACAGCGCACCCCTTGCGCGGCAAGCGTGACACGGGCGGCGCGCCGGCGGCCGGGGCCGTACGGACCGTTTCGCCCTGTCGTTGGTCCCGGCCGAGCCGTCCGGTCACCCGCCGACCGCGGCCATCCGCTTGGTGTCGAGGGCTTCCAGCAGATAGGACCAGACCTCGCTCAGGGTCGGGAAGCTGCCGACCGCGTGCCGCAGCGCGCTGGTCGGGATGCCGGCGGCGATGGCGACCGTGGCGGCGTGCGTCAGCTCGGCGACGTCGGTGCCCACGAAGGTCGCGCCGAGCAGTGTGTCGGTGCGGCGGTCGACGACCAGCTTGGCGCGGCCCCGGTAGTGCTCGCGCCGGACCCGGCCGCCAGAAAGGTTGGACAGATCCACCTCGACGGTCTCGACCGCGTGGTCCTGCCGGCGCGCCGCCGCTTCGGTCAGGCCGGCCGTGCCGACCTCGGGATCGGTGAAGACCACCTGCGGCACGGCGCGGCCGCGCACCCGGTCGGTGTGGCGGTTGAACGGCGCGTCGTCCAGCGGCCGGCCGGCCGCGCGGGCCGCGATGACCTCGCCGGCGATCCGGCCCTGGTACTTGCCGATGTGCGTCAGGTACGACTCGCCGCTCACGTCGCCGACCGCGTAGAGCCACGGCATGCCGTCGACGGTCATGTGCTCGTCGACGCCGAAACCGTCGGGCAGGCCGAGCCCGTCGGCCGCCGGGCGGCGCCCCGCGCCGACGAGGACCTCGTCGACCGTGAGCGTCTGGCCCGAGTCGAGCGTCACCGTCACCGGCCCGCCGTGGATGCGCCCGACGCCGGTGTCGTTCACCGTTGACCGGTCGACCCGCTGCACCGCTTGACCGAACCGCACGTCGACGCCGGACGCGCGCAGGCTCTCGGCGACCACCTCGCCGGCGAAGGGCTCCTGCTGCGCCAGCAGGCGGTTCGAGCGTACGACCATGGTGATCTGCACAGCGCCGAGCGCCCGCAGCCACGTCGCCGACTCACACGCGACGAGCCCGCCGCCGAGCACCAGCAGCCGCCGCGGTATCTCCTGCACGGCGGTCACGTCCCGCGAGAACCACGGCCGGGACCGCCGCAGGCCCGGGAGGTCCGGGAGGTCCGGTGTGCTGCCGGTCGCGACGACAACGGCGTGCCGGGCCCGCAGCGTGCGCCCGTCGACGGAAACGGTCTTCTCGCCCCGGACGCGGCCTCGGCCGCGGATGACGTCGACGCCCCGGTCAAGAACGGTGTTGACCTGCCTGCCGTCGTCGAAGTAGTCCACGATCGCGTCCCGCCGGTTCAACACCCCGTCGACGTCCAGGTGGCGGTCGGCGAGCAGCTCTCGTACGCCGCCGAGGTCCTGGCCCGTGGACAGCAGATGGACCGGGGCCAGCAGCGCCTTGCTCGGCACGCAGGCCCAGAACGGGCACTCGCCGCCGACGAGCTCGGGTTCGACGATGACCGCGTCGAGGCCCGAGAACCGGGTCGCGGAGAACGCCGCGGTCTCCCCGGCGGGTCCCGCACCGACCACGATGACGTCCCACTCCGAGCGGTCCGGGTTCAGCGATCCAGTCACGACGACCCGCTACCCGGCATCCGCCGGTGAAACCCGCCCGGCGGGTGCGACGGCAGTGGGACCCGACGCGTCAGGTGTCCAGGCCCAGCAGCCGGGTCGGGTTGTCGACGACCATGGTGCGGATGTCCTTCACGCTGATGCCGCTGTCGAGCAGTTGCCCGGTGACGCGCCGGAAGGCTTCCATCGGCAGTGGGTTGCCGACCTGGCCCAGGTCGGAGCCGAGGGAGGTGTTCTCCGGTCCGATCAGGTTGATCCAGTCGAGCAGGGTGGTGAACGGGAACAGCTTCTCGTTGTCGTACATGACCAGGCAGTGCTCGACGACGGCGCCCTGTTCGACGAACTTCTGGACGTCGCCGCTGGCGGCGTTCATGACGTAGTTGGGGTGGCTGACCAGCAGCCGGGTCAGCCCTTTCGCCTTGGCGGCGGTGAGCATGGCCAGGGTGCGGTCGGGGGCCATGTGCCCGGCGCTGACGAGCGCGCCGGCCTCCTTCGCGGACTCGAGGATCACGTCCACCTCCGGGCGCAGGTCGCCGGTCTCGTCGAAGATGTCGACCTCGTCGCTCTGGCGCACGCCCCGCGGGACGAAGTGTTCCTTGATGTGCGGATCCCGTTCGGCGTTGCACAGATGGGCGCCCGACGAGATGGTCGGGAACCAGATCATTTTGCCGCCCATCTTGAGGTTCAGGTCGACCGCGTGCGGGTTGAGCCCGCCGACCTGGCTGTTGAGGGCGACGCCGCCGTACACCTCGGTCGACAGCGAGGCGAGTTGATCGTGCATCGCGAGGAGGTCGAAGACGGTGCTGTGGTAGTGGCACTTGACGAGGATGGCGCGGAAACCCGCGGCCTGGGCCTGATGCGCCGCCTCGATGTGGGTGATCCGCCGCGGCATCGGCGACGGGCCCGAGTGGCAGTGCAGGTCTACGGCGCCGTTGAGGACCTTGGCGATCGCATCGGTTGTCACAGGTAGCTCCTCTGTTTCGTCATGGTGCTCAGCGCGTGCCGCCGTTGCGGCTGATGCGTGGCTGGATCGGTGCCGGCCGCAGGTCGTGGCTGATCTGCTCGGCGACCTGGCGCAGTTCCGGGACGAGGCGGCCGCGGATCGCCTTGAGCGTCCAGCTCGCGGCGTTGACGATCGACCCGAGCGCGGCCACCGTCGTGCCGGTGTTGTCGCGGATCGGCACAGCGACCGAGCGGACCCCGGTCGTCATCTGCTGATCGTTGATGGCGTGTCCGGTGCGCCGGACGATGTCGAGCTGCTGCTCCAGCTTGGCCAGGCTCTCCACGGTGTGCGACGTGAAGCGGGTGAATGCCAGGCGGCCCGATACCTCCTCCCATTGCTGCGGCGTGAGCCCGGCCAGCAGCACCCGGCCCTGCGCGGTCGCGTAGGCCGGGTACCGCGCGCCGACGTTGATGTCGACCGCGATCAGCCGGTTCGGCGGCGTCTCGCGGACGATGTGGACGATGTACCCGTCGTCGAGCACCGCCACGGAGGCGAACTCGTCGATCCGCGTCACCAGCTCCATGAGGTGCTGCGTCGTCACCGCGGTCAGCGGCTGGCGGCCCAGGTAGGCGTAGCCGAACTCGAACACCCGGGGCCGGATCTCGTATCCGCCCGCGCTTTCCCCGACGTACCCGAGATTCTTGAGCGTGATCAGAGAGCGGCGGGCCGCGGCCCGGCTGACCCCGGCGGCCGCGGCGACCTCCCGCAGGCTCATCGTCTCGCCCTGACCCAGCGCGAGCAGGACGGCAAGTCCCCGCTCCAGCGACACCACGCGGTCCCGGGGGTTGATCGACGGCTCGTCGCACTTGTCGCTGTCGTCGTCAGCTCTCATGACCATGGTGTGCCTCTCGCTCGTCCGGGTCTTGCGCACGCGGGCAGCGGCCGGCTATGTGTGATGCGCGGCCGCTCGCCGCCCGAGCAGACCCTGCGGGCGCAGCACGAGCAGCACCAGCAGTATCGCGAAGGCGATCACCAGTTCGTAGTTGGTGCTGATGTACCGTCCGGTCAGCGCGGTCACCACGCCGAGGAGCACGCCGCCGAGCAGCGCACCCCACAGGTCGCCGAAGCTGCCGAGCGTTGCCGCGACGAACCCGTAGATGCCGTAGTTCAGTGCGGAGCCGTAGTCGGTGTACTGCGCCGGGGTGAAGACCACGCCGGCGAGCCCGGCCAGGGCCGCGGTGAAGATCATCGCGGCGGCGCCGACCCGCCGGGGTGCGATCCCGAGCAGCTGGCTCGTCTGGCTGTTCGCGGCGCAGGCCCGCATCGCCCGCCCGATGTTCGAGCGCTGCAGGGCGACCGCGATCGCGATGATCGACACCAGCGCGACCGCGATCACGATCACGTACTGCCCGTCGATGCTGGCGCCGCCGACCGGCACCCGGAAGCCGGGGATCCAGGTCGGCAGCGTCTGCGGATCCGCGCTGATGCCTTTCGCGACGCAGTTGGCCACGAGGTCGCCGAACACCAGCGTGGCGAGGATGACCACGACGGCCGGGCTGTTGCGCCGCCACAGCGGCGACACGAGGGCGACCCAGAGCACGGCGCCGACGGCGGCCGCGATGAGCACGCCGCCGACGGCCGCGACCGGATAGGCGACGTGGTGCTCCTTGTAGAGCCAGTAGGTGGCCATGCCGCCGACCATCACGAACGCGCCCTGGGCGAAGTTCACGATGCCGGTGGTGCGGTAGATCAAGGAATACCCGACCGCGACCAGTGCATAGACGAACCCGGTCGCCACGCCGATGGCCAGAACCGTCATCTGTTCTCTCCTTCGGGGGAGGCCGGGCCGGACGCGGTGTCGACGCTGAGGTATGCGGATCGCACGGCGCTGTCGTGCTCGATGTCGGTCGGTGAGCCCTCGGCGATGACGCGGCCGAAGTTCATGGCGGTGATGCGGTTGGAGATGTCGAAGACGAACGGGACGTCGTGGTCGACGACCAGCACGCCCATCCCGTGTTCGTCGCGGAGGCTGCGGATCGCGGCGGTCATGCGGTCGATCTCGACCCGGTTGAGCCCGGCCGCGGGCTCGTCGAGCAGCAGCAGCCGGGGCCCGGCCGCCACCGCGCGCGCGATCTCCAGCAGGCGGAGCTGGCCGAAGCTCAGCCCGCCGGCGTCGAGGCCGGCGAGGTGGCCGAGGCCGAACGACCGCAGCAACTCGTGTCCCCGCTCCCGCTGCCGGCGCTCGCTGGACCGGTAGGCCGGTGTGCCGCACAGCGCGGAGAAGAGCCCGCCGGCGTGCTGCTCGGTCATGCCCACCAGCACGTTGTCGAGCACGCTGAGCCCGGAGATCGGCGTCGCGTGCTGGAAGGTGGTGACCAGCCCGGCTCGCGCGACCCGGGCCGGGCTCAGGCCGGAAATGGTGACCGGCCCCAGCGTGACCGTGCCCGCGTCGGGTACCACGAAACCGCACAACGCCTTGAGCAGCGTCGACTTGCCGGCGCCGTTCGGACCGATCAGGCCGACGATCGTCCGCTCCGGGATGGTGAGGTTGACGCCCTGCAGCGCGTGCACGCCACCGAAGCTCTTGGTGATGCCCGCCGCGGCCAGGCCGCCCGGGCGAGTGCCGGGAATCGCCGTCGCGTGCCCGCGGAGCCGGGTCATCGGTCGGCCCCGATCGCGGGAGCGTCCTGACGGACCGGTTCGGCCTGGGTCGTGACCGGCGGCGCCGTGCCGCGGTCGCGCCGGCCCAGGCGCAGCAGCCACTGCGGCGGCTCCAGCAGGCCACCCGGCTTGAGCAGGATGATGACCAGCAGTACGCAGTCGAAGAGGATCGCCTGATAGTCCGACAGCGCCGAGAACTGCTGAGGAACGAGGATCAGCACCGCGGCGCCGACGATCGGGGCCAGCGTGCGCCCGCGCCCGCCGAGGAACAGCATCACGAACAGGTTGACGCCGATGGTGGAGTCGTAGAGGTCCGGGCTGAGGTAGGTGGTGAAGCTGACGTACAGCGCACCGCCGACGGCGGCGAACACGGCCGCCAGCACGAAGCCGATGACCTTGAACCGCTGAACCCGCAGGCCCAGGCTGGTCCCGGCCTCCTCGCGGCTGGAGATGGTCTGCCAGGCCCGGCCGACGTGCGAGTTGCGCAGCCGTACCCCGATCCAGGTGACGACGGCGACGACGATCCAGCAGCCGAGGTAGGCATCGCGGGGGTTGGCCAGCGAGAACGGGCCGACCGCCAGCGGGGGCACGCCGGAGATGCCGACGCTGCCGCCGGTGAACGAGGTCGCTCCGGTGATGTAGCCGAAGGTGCCGAGGGCGAGCGCGAACGTGGTCATCGTCAGGTAGTGCCCGCGCAGCCGCAGCAACGGTACGCCGACCGCCGCGGCGGCGATCACCGAAAGCAGGAGCCCGGCCAGGAGCGCGGCCCACGGGTTCCACCCGTGCCGGACGGTCAGGATCGCGAGGCTGTAGCCGCCGATGGCCATGAACGCGGTCTGCGCGAACGTCACCAGGCCGAGGTAGCCGACGAACACGTTCAGGCCCACGACCACGATGGCGTACGTCGCGACCAGGGTCAGGTTGTAGATCCAGAACGGGTTGTCGCCGGCGTAGAAGACCAGCAGCACGATCGCCGTGATCAGCGGGCCGGCGTAGGTGCGGGCGAGCCGGGCCAGGTCAGCGGATCGCGGTCGGGTGCGCGATGTCTCCGGCATCCCCGCCACCTCCTCCGAGGTAGAGGTCGGCCAGCTCGGCGTCGGTCGGCCGGCCGTTGCTGCGCCGCTCGAGCACCTCGCCGTGGTGCAGCACGACGGTCAGCGACGGCGTGACGGGCAGCGGTACCGCCTTCTGCTCGACGACGATCATCGAGAGCCCGCCCGCGGCGAGCCGGCCGAGCGCCTCGTAGACCTGCCCGACCGGTTTCGGGGCGAGGCCGAGCGACGGCTCGTCCAGCAGCAGCACCTGCGGGTCGCTGAGCAGCGCCCGGGCGATGGCGAGCATCTGCATCTCGCCGCCGGACAGGGTCGAGCAGTCCTGTTTCAGGCGGCTGCCCAGGATCGGGAACAGGTCGATCACGCGGTCGCGTTGCGCCCTGTACTCGCCCTGCCGGCGGGACCGCCAGCCGAGGATGAGGTTGTCCTCGACGCTGATGCCGGGCAGCGGCCCGCGCCCCTCGGGCACGAGCGACACCCCGCGGCGCACCCGCCGGTAGGCCGGGACCCGGGTGACCGGCGCGCCGTTGACGCGGACCTCACCCTGCGACACCGGCACCAGGCCGGCGATCGCGTTGACGAGGCTCGTTTTGCCCGCGCCGTTCGTACCGAGGACGAGCACCAGCTCGGCCCGCCCCACCTGGAAGCTCAGCGGGGACAGCGCGTGCACGTTGCCGTAGCGGACGCCCACCTTGTCGACCTCGAGGACGGGGCCGGCCGCAGCCGACCCCGACCCGACGGTGTCCGGTGCCGGCTTCACGACTTGCCGGGGGTGTAGACGACTTCGAGCTTCCCGCCGTTCTCGCGAATGATCCCCAGCGGGTTCGCCGTAGCGACCTGTCCGGTGAGGTCGCCGGCGGAGAACTTGTACGCCGACATCGTCCCGGTGTAGCTGACCTGCTCCAGCGCCGCGCGCAGCGCGTCGCCGGTGACGGCCCCGCTGGCCTTGACCGCCTCCGCCAGGATCATCACCGAGTCCCACCCGCGCGCCGCGGAGGCGATGCCCGGCTGGGATCCGTAGGCGGCCTGGTAGATCGGCAGGAACTTCTCGTTGGCCGCCTTGATTTCCGGGTCGTTGTTGTTCGGGTACACCTGGGGCGCGATGGCGGTGATGTAGCACAACGGATACGCCTGCGACGCGGGCTCGAAGGTGGCCACCTCGTCCGTCCCCATGATCAGCGGGATGTTGAGGTTCAGCGTCGCCGCGCCCTTGGCCTCCACGATGTGCACCGGTCCGGACAGGACATCGATGATGGCCTCGGCGCCGGCGGCCTTCGCCTTGGACAGCTGCGGCGTCAGGTCGGTGGCGCTGACCTCGACCGCTTCCGAGGCGACGACCGTCAGCCCGTCGGCCTTGGCCGCGTCCCCCATCGCGGCCGCCGCGCTCTGCCCGTACGGGGTCTGCGAGTAGAGCACCGCGACCTTCGTGGCGTGCAGCGACTTGGCGTAGTCGAGGTCGATGGCGTTGGTCTTGGCGACCGGCTGCAGCGTGGAGAACACCCAGTTGCTGTCGGGCGGCAGCACCGAGGCGGCGATCATCGGCACCTTGCGGGGCCCGATGATCGGCGCGTCGGCCGCGGTGGCGGCCGACGTCGATCCGCCGATGATCACACCCACCTTGTACTGGTTGATCAGCTGGTTGGTCACCGGGACGGCCTTGGCCGCGTTGGACTGCATGTCCAGCGTCGTGACCTCGATCTGCTTGCCGTTCACCCCGCCGTTCTTGTTCAGGTAGTCGGCCGCGAGCGTCACGCCGTTGCCGAAGGGGGTGTCGACGGCGGCCAGGTAGCCGGTCTTGCCGACGGCCAGGCCGATGTGGATCTTGTCGCCGCCGTTGCCGCCCGGCGACTTGGAGGATGAGCCGCAGGCGGTGAGTGCGGCGCCCAGCAGGACCACGCCGCAGAGCGCGGCGATCCGGCGGGGCATGGGTGGTGCGTGCAGTGCGTCAGATGCGAAAGACATGGCTGGCGGCCTCTCGAGCGATGGCGGGCGGAGATGCGACCGGTGCTACGTCAGGGGTGTGCTGTGCGCTGTGCGCACAGATGGTGCTGTTCGCGCACCGCAGCATTGCATGATTGTTATACAATCGTCAAGGGTCCCGTCGCAGCTCGGAAATCGTCCGGACACGCAACGGCAATCGTTCGTCCGGGGCTCCGACGGGGCTGGCGAGCCCGTGCACCGGCGATCCTCCGGGCACCGTCGCTCCGGCTGGCGATGAGCCTGCGGGCCGTCACATCTCGGCGCCGAGCGGACCGGCCAGCGGTCGGTACGATTGGCACGAGTAGGACTTGTGGCTTGTCTAGGCGGGCAGGATGCCGACGCGGGCAGCCAGGGGGTGGCGGTGCTGGATCCGCCGGTTCGGGCCGAGATCGTCCACGAGAGCGAACGGACGCGCGTGACGCGCCTGGTGTTCGCCCGTGGCACCGTGGTGCGCAAGGAGCCGCTCGGGCCGGACGCAGCGCCGCGACTGCGGCACGAGCTGGCGATCCTCGAGCGGCTGCGGGGCGTCGACGGGGTGGCGCAGCTGGTGGACGAGCCGCGCCGGGCCGGGTCGATCATGCTGGCCGACGCCGGCGGTCTGAGCCTGGCCACGCTGGCCAAGCCGCTCGCGCCCGACGAGCTGATCGGTCTGGCCGTGGGGCTGGCCGGGGCGGTGGCGGGAATGCACCGCCGCGGGGTGGTGCACCGCGACGTCACGCCGGCGAACATCGTGGTCTCGCGCTGCGACGCGCCGTGCCTGGTGGACTTCGCGCTGGCGTCGACGCTGGCCGAGATCCGCCCGGAGTTCACCCACCACACGGAGATCGTGGGGACGCTGGAGTACCTGGCGCCGGAGCAGACCGGGCGCACCGGCCGGCCGGTCGATCAGCGGGCCGACCTCTACACGCTGGGCGCGACGCTCTACGAGCTGGCGACCGGGCGGCCACCGTTCGGATGCGGAGACCCGCTGCGGCTCACACACGACCATCTGACCCGGGTGCCGGTGCCGCCGGCACAGGTCAACCCGGCCGTGCCGGGCCCGCTGTCCGGCATCGTCATGCACCTGCTGGAGAAGGAGCCGGACAACCGGTACCAGACCGCGGACGGCGTGCTCTACGACCTGCAGCGGCTGCGCGACGACGGCCCCGCGGCCGGGCTGCGCATCGGCGAGCACGACGTACCCCTGCGGCTGCCGGCGCCGTCGATGCTGGTGGGGCGCGACGCCGAGGTGGCCGAGCTCTCCGCGGGGTTCGCCGATGCGCTGTCGGGCCGCTGCCGCGGGGTGCTGGTCGGCGGAGCGCCGGGGGTCGGCAAGACGGCGCTGGTCGACGAGCTGCGGCCGGTGGTGACGGGCTGGGACGGCTGGTTCGTGGCGGGCAAGTTCGACCAGTACCGCCGGGACCTCGAGTTCGACGCGGCGGAGCAGGCGTTTCGCGCGCTGGGCCGGCTGCTGCTGGCCGAGCCGGAGGACGAGCTGGACAAGCTCCGCCCGCGGATCCTCGAGGCGGTCGGGCCGAACGCCGGCCTCGTGGCGGCGGTCGTGCCGGAGTTCGCGACGCTGCTGCGGGTGCCGCCCGACGGCGGGGACCCGCTGACCGCGCAGGTGCGCGCGCAGCGGTCGGCGGTCGACATCATGCACGCGGTGGCCTCGCGGCAGCGGCCGATCGTGATGTTCCTCGACGACCTGCAGTGGGCGGCGCGCACGCCACTCGGCTTCATCGACATCGTGCTGAGCGAGGAACCGGTCGACGGCCTGCTGCTGGTGGGTGCCTACCGCGAGGGCGACGTGGACCCGGCGCACCCCCTGGCGGCACCGCTGTCCCGGTGGCGCGACCAGCCCGGCGTGCGGCACCTGCGACTGGACAACCTGCCGGTCGCCGGCCTGGTCACCATGGTCGCCGAGATGCTGCACGTGGACGAGGCCGGCGCGGCGGCCCTGGGCGAGGCGATCGCACGCTACACGTCCGGCAATCCCTACGAGACGGTGGAGCTGCTCAACGCGCTGCGCCGCGACGGCGTGCTGACCGCGACGGCCGGCGGATGGCGGTGGGACATCGCCCAGGTGCATACCCACCTGGGCCGGTCCGACCTCGCCGGGCTGCTGGAGACGCGGGTCGAGGCCATGCCGGTGCGGACGCGACGGGTGGTGGAGACGATGGCCTGTCTCGGCGGGCGAGCCGAGGTGCGCCTGCTGCAGACCGCCACCGCGGCACCGCCGGACGAGCTGGAGCGGGACCTGGCACCCGCACTGAACGAGGGGCTGCTGGTGGTGGAGCCCGGCCCGCATGAGGCGGTGCGCTTCCGCCACGACCGGATCCGTGAGGTGATCCTGCGCGCGGTCGACCTGCGGCGGCGGCGCGCACTGCAGCTGGCGATGGCGCGGCGGCTCGCCCGGGTGCCGGAACTGTTCGCGGTCGCGGCGGAGCAGTACCTGGCGGTGGTCGACGCGGTCGAGGATCCCGCGGAGCGGCGGGTGGCGGTCGGGCTGCTGCGCCGCGCCGCCGGCGAGGCGTCGCTGACCGGCAACTACGCGTTGGTCAACGCGTTGCTGGCGGCCACGCTCCGGCTGATCGACCTGGGTGAGACCGGCACGCTCGCCGAGGTGCACACCGCCCGCCACTCGGCGCTGTACTGCCTGGGGCGCCTGGACGAGGCCGACGCGGAGTACCACACGATCGAGGGGCTGTGCGACACCGCCGCGCAACGGGTCGAGGCGACGTGCGTGCACGTGCGCAGCCTCACCCACCAGAACCGCTTCGCGGAGGGGATGGCGCTGGGCATCGCGTCGCTGCGCGAGCTCGGCATGGCGATTCCGGCCACGGAGCGGTTCGCGGCCGAACTCGACCGCCAGTCCGAGCTGCTGTACCGGTGGCTGGACCACACCGCGGGCGCCGCCGAGCTGACCCGCCCGGAGATCACCGAGCCGAACCTGCTCGGCGCCGCCTGCCTGCTCAACGCCGTCCTGCCGGCGGCCTACTTCGCCGCGGACCCGGCCGAGGCCTGGCTGAGCCTGGAGGCCCTGCGGATCTGGATCGAGCACGGCCCGACCCGGGCCCTGGTCGGCGCGGCCGGCAACGCCGCCGCGAACGCGGTGCAGCTACGCGACGACTACGCCGCCACGTACCGGGCGATGCGGCGGATCCTGGCGCTGGGCGAGGCCCGCGGCTACGAGCCCTACACGTCGCAGGCGCGGTTCATGGTCGCCATCGTCGGCGGGTGGTTCGAGCCGATCGAGAACTGCGTGCACCACGCCCGGCGGGCCCGGGAGGGGCTGATCGCGGGCGGTGACCTGGCCAACGCCCAGTACACGTACTACCCGACCGTCGTGAGCCTGCTGGACAGCGCGCCCTCGCTGGAGACATACGTCGCCGAGGTGGAGTCCGGGATGGCCTTCGGGCGGCGCACCGGCAACGAGCAGTTCGGCCAGTGGTTCGACGGCTACCGGTGGCTGGCCGACGTGCTGCGCGGCGAGAGCGTCCTCGCGGCCGGCGACGCGGCGCCCGACCGGTACGCCGGCAGCCCGATGGCGCTGTTCCACGCGCACCTCAACCATGCCCTCGCCGCCGCCCTCTTCGGCGATCCGGCCGCCCTGGCCCGGCACACCGCGGCCGCGATGCCGCTGGAGCCCATCTTCGCCCGGGCCCACCCGGCGGCCCTGGCCCGGGTCCTGCGCGGGCTGTCCCTCGCCCAGCAGGCCCGGGACTGCCACGACGACGAGCGCGCCCCGCTGCTGTCCGAACTGGACGAGGTGACGCGCTGGCTGGCCGCCCGCGCCGCCGACGCGCCGGAGAACTTCCTGGGCCTGCTGCGCCTGCTCGAGGCCGAGCAGGCCTGGACGGTCAGCGACTTCCACACCGGCGTCCTCGCCTTCGACTCCGCCCTGCGCGTGGATGTAGGGCGGCCGCGCCCCTGGCAGCGCGCCCTGATCATGGAGCGCGCGGCCCGGTTCTACCTCGCGCACGGCGTCGAGCACACCGGCTACCACCTGCTCGCCGGGGCGCGCCGGGAGTACCTCGCCTGGGGCGCGACCGCGAAGGTCGAACAGCTCGACTGGGCCTACCCGACCCTGCGGCCACCGCCCGGTGCGACGGCCGCGCCGGCCCGCGACGACGACAGGGCCCCGCCCGCCGACGTCCGCCACGAGCGGGCCGCCGTCACCACCGGGACGCTCGACCTGCTCGGCATCCTGTCCGCGTCGCAGGCGCTGAGCTCCGAGACCAGCATCGAACGGCTGCACGCCCGCGTGGCCAAGGTGCTCAGCGCCCTGACCGGTGCCACCGCGGTACACCTGCCACTGTGGAGCAACGAGCGACAGGACTGGCTCGTGCCCACCCCGGCCGGGCGACCCGGCCACGAACGCGCGGTCCCCATGTCCGTGCTGCGCTATGTCCGGCGCACCGGCGAACCACTGGTCGTGGCCGACGCCACCCGCGACGACCGCTTCGTCCGCGATCCCTACTTCGCCGACCTCACCTGCTGCTCGCTGCTCGCGCTGCCCATCGTCAGCCGCGGCGCGCCACGGGCGGTGCTGCTGCTGGAGAACCGCCTCATCCGCGGAGCCTTCACCGCCGAACGGCTCGACGCCGTCAAGCTCATCGCCGGCCAGCTCGCGGTGTCCGTCGACAACGCGCACCTGTATGCGGAGTTCCGTCGCATCGCCGACGAACAGGCGGCCCTGCGCCGGGTGGCCACGCTCGTCGCCCGGGGGGTACGGCCGGATCTGGTGTTCGCGACCGTGGCCGAGGAGGTCGCGACGCTCTTCGACGCCGACAACACCACGATCACGCGGTTCGAGCCGGACGCGGAGGCGACCGTCATGGGCGACTTCCCGTTCCAGCGGTCCCGGTCCGGCCTGCGCGGCCCGCTCGATCCCCGCTCCGCCACGTCCTCGGTGCAGGACACGGGCCGGGCGGCCCGCCGCGACGCGGACGACTCGGCGCCCGCCGCGGGCATGGCCCGCAGCGCGGTCGCCGGCCCGATCGTGGTCGAGGGCCGTCTCTGGGGCGCGATCGGCGTCGAGTCCCGGCGCCAGCGGCTGCCCCAGGACACCGAGCAGCGCCTGGTCGACTTCACCGAACTGGTCGCGACCGCCATCGCCAACGCCGAGAGCCGCAACGAGCTCACCACCTCCCGCGCGCGCATCGTCTCCACCGCCGACCAGACCCGCCGGCGCATCGAGCGAAACCTGCACGACGGCGCGCAGCAGCAGCTGGTCGCGCTCGCGCTGGAGCTGCGCACGGCGCAGGCGGGACTCCTGCCCGAGCAGGCCGCGCTCCGCGCGCGGCTGGACCACGCGGCCGTCGCGGCGACCAACGCGCTGGACGAACTGCGCGAGACCGCGCGCGGCATCCACCCGGCGATCCTCACCAACAGCGGGCTCGCCGCGGCGCTGCGGGCGCTGGCCCGCCGCTCGCCGGTCCCGGTCGAGCTCGACATCCGCGCCCAGGCCAGGCTTCCCGAGCGGGTCGAGGTCAGCGCCTACTACCTCGTCGCCGAGGCGCTGACCAATGCGGCCAAGCACGCGCACGCCTCGGCCGTCACCGTCACCGTCGAAACCGACGTCACGGTCCCCGCACACGCCGTCCTGCGGGTCGGGGTCCGCGACGACGGGGTCGGCGGCGCCGACTTCGCCCGCGGTACCGGCCTGGTCGGCCTCAAGGACCGCGTGGAGGCGCTCGGCGGCCGGGTGCTGCTGCACAGCCCGCCCGGAGCCGGCACCAGCCTGCTCGCGGAGCTCCCGCTCACCGCCGCCACGGAAGAGACGCGCGCCGGAGTATGGCCGCCCCGATCAGGTAGGCGATCAGCGCCCGGGTAGGGAAGCCGAACAGGGCCGGCTGGCCGCGGGGGTACAGGCTGTTGTCGAGCAGCCCGGCCGCGACCGCCGCGAAGCCGGACAGGGCGAGCGGCCAGCTTGGTGGTCGTTGGAGCGGGCGCGGCGTCCGGCGCTCGATCGGAGCGACGATCGCCACGAGGATGAGCAGGACGATGGTGAGCATGATCAGCCACGGGACGCGCCAGGCGAACCATGCCGCCGTTCCGGCCGCCGGGGTGGGAAGCCGGCCGGTAGCGTGCAGCGCGAGGGTGAGCAGGACCGCGGCCGTCATGTGCCACAGGAAGACGGTGAGGACGACGCCGTTGACCGCCACGACGGCCCGCCACGGCCGGGTTCGCCGCAACCAGCGCTCGGCCGGGTCGCGCAGCAGCAGGGCCGCGCCGAGCTGGGCGGTGGCCAGGGCCAGCAGGGCGAGGCTGGGCGGTGACGCGTTGTGGATCCGGCCTCCCGGCACGTCGATCATGCTGACCGGGTAGGGCCCGGCCACGGTGAGCAGCGACAGCACGCCGAGCCCGCCCAGCAGCAGCGTCGCGGCGAGCCGGCGGCGGCCGGCCAGCCGGCCGTCGCGCCAGAAGAACCCCATCTGGTGAATGACGAGCCAGCCGAACAGGAAGCCGCCGCCGGCCAGCCACTCCCGGCCGTGGAGGCGCGCCAGGTCGCCCGCCGCCACCAGGCCGACCAGCACCACGGGAACGGCGATGCCGTAGCGGCGGTGCAGCGTGTACATGACCGGAGCGAGTCCGACGACAATGAGGTACACCGACAGGAACCACAAGGGAATGGCCGCGGCCGACACCGCCAGCCGCACCTGGATCGGGTCGGCGTGCAGCAGCCGCGCGAGCAGTGCGGCAGCGGCGAGCGACACGACCAGCGCGGTCGTGGGCCGCACCAGCCGCCCGCCGCGGTGGATCAGCCATCCGGCGGTGGTCCCGCCGCGGCGGTGCCAGGCGGTCAGCGACGCCGCGTTCGCGAACCCTCCGGCCAGGAAGAACACGGGCATCACCTGCATCAGCCAGGTGATCGGCTGGGCCCACGTCAGCTCCGGCAACGCGGAATGGCCGGTCAGCCGGCCGTTGTCGTAGCCGACGACGGCCACGAGCCAGTGCCCGAGCACCACCGCGATGATCGCCACCGCCCGCAGCAGGTCGATGGACCGCTCCCGCGACGCGGGTGTGCGGTCCGCCAGCTGCCGCGGCCCGCCGACGTCGTCCACCGCCCGCGACATGACAGACACCCCGATACAAGTAGGAGTCCCCTCGATCGTGACGCGCCGGGGTACAGCCTGCACCACCACGGTTGGGCAGCGCGCTGGATCGATGGCGGGGGCACCCGTTCGTAGCGTCGAGCGTGTATCCGGTCACCGCGAACGAGGAGCTCCCACGATGCCCAGCCCCGGCACCGCCGTCCAGACCGATGCGCTGCGCCTGTCCCGGGTCACGAAGGTGTACGCGGGCGGCGTCACCGCCCTCGACGACGTCTCGCTGAGCGTGGCGCCCGGCACGTTCCTGGCCGTCATGGGGCCGTCCGGCTCCGGCAAGAGCACGCTGATGCACTGCGCCGCCGGGCTGGACGTGCCGAGCCGCGGCAGCGTGAAGGTCGGCGACGTCGAGCTGGCCGGGCTGTCCGAGACCCGGCGCACCGAGCTGCGGCACGAGCGGATCGGCTTCGTCTTCCAGGCGTACAACCTCGTGCCCTCGCTGAGCATCGCCGACAACATCACCCTGCCGCTGCGGCTGGCCGGCCGGCGGCCGGACCGGGCCTGGCTGGAGACGCTGGTGGCGCGGGTCGGGCTGAGCGGCCACCTGGACCGGCGGCCGGGCGAGCTGTCCGGCGGGCAGCAGCAGCGGGCCGCGATCGCCCGGGCCCTGGTCACCCGGCCGGCCGTGGTGTTCGCCGACGAGCCGACCGGCGCACTCGACCTGCGCACCGCCCACGCCGTCCTGGACCTGCTGCGCGACCTGGTCGACGGGCTGGGCCAGACGGTGGTGATGGTGACCCACGACCCGGCGGTCGCGGCGCGGGCGCACCTCGCCCTCGTCATGGCGGACGGCCGGATCGTCGACACCCTCGCCTCACCCACCGCCGCGCGGCTGGCGCAGCGGATCACCACGCTGGGAGCGGAGTAGACCATGTGGCGACTCGCACTGCGCATGGGCGGGCGGCGGATCGCCGCGCTGTTCGCGATGGCCTGCGCCACGCTCGGCGGTGCCGCGCTGATCACCGGCACGGGCGTGCTGGCCGAGTCGGGGCTGCGCGCGCACGTGCCGGCCGGCCGGCTCGGCGGGGCCGACATCGTGGTCGCCGCCGACCAGGCCTACCACCAGCCGGAGGAGCCGCCGATCGCGCTGCCGGAGCGGGTCCGGGTGCCGGCGGACCTGGCCGGGCGGCTGTCCCGGCTGCCCGGCGTCACCGCGGCGGTGGGCGACGTGAGCTTCCCCGCCGCGGTCCTCGACGGCGCGGGCCGGCCGGTGCCGCTGGGCGACCCGCGGGTCGCCGGGCACGCCTGGTCGTCCACCGCGCTGCTGGACCGGCCGCGGATCGACGGTGCGGCCCCCGCCGCGCCGGACCAGGTCGCGCTGGACGCGGCCGCCGGCGCCCACCCCGGCGACCGGGTGCGGCTGGTCGTGAACGGGGTGCCCGGCACCTACCGGGTCACCGCGGTGGTGAGCGCGCCGGGCGCCGGGATCCTGTTCGCCGACGAAACCGCGCGGAACCGGGCCGGCGCGGTCGACCTGGTCGGGCTGCGGGTCGACGGCGACCCCGGCCCGGTCGCCGACGCGGTCCGCCGGGAGCTGGCCGGCACCGGGCTCGTCGTGGCGACCGGCGCCGGGCGGGGTGACCTCGCGGCCCCGGCCACCGCCGCCGGCCGGTCGGTGCTGCTGCTCGTGTCGAGCTCGCTCGCCGGGATCACGCTGCTCATCGTCGGGTTCATCGTGGCCGGCGCGATGACCGTGTCCATCGGCGGCCAGCGGCGGGAGCTGGCGCTGCTGCGGGCGGTCGGCGCCACCCCGCGGCAGGTGCGCCGGCTGGCCGCGCTGCAGGCGAGCGCGGTCACCGCCGCCGCGCTCGTGCCGGGCGCGGCGCTCGGCTACCTGCTCGCCGACCGGTTCCGGCGGCTGCTGGTGCACTCCGGGCTGCTGCCGGACGCCCTGCCGCCGGCCCGCAGCCCGCTGCCCGCGCTGGCCACGGCCCTGCTGCTGGCCGCCGTGGTGCAGGTGGCCGCCCGGTCCGCGGCCTGGCGCACCTCCCGCCGGCCGGCGACCGAGGCCGTCGCCGAGTCCCGCGCCGAACCGCGCCGCCCGTCGGCCGTCCGCGCCGCCACCGGCCTGCTGCTGATCGCGGCCGGGACCGCGCTGTCCGTGGTACCGCTGATCATGGCGAACCAGGCCGGCGCCGCGGCCACGTCGCTGTCCGGCATCGTCATCGCGATCGGGCTCGCCCTGGCCGGGCCGGACCTGGTCCGGCGGGCCGGCGCGGCGCTCGCCCGGCGGCTGCCCGAGCGCGCCGCCGCGCCGACCTGGCTCGCCGTGTCCAACAGCCACGGGTATGCGATGCGCAGCGCCGGCGCGGTCGCGACCCTCGCCCTCGCCGTCATCTTCGTGCTCACCTACACGCTGACCCAGACCACCGTCATGGCCGCGACGTCCGGGCAGCTGCGCGCCGGCACCCGCGCCCAGCTCAGCGTCAGCGCACCCGGCCTCGGCGGCGTGCCCGACGACGTGCTGCCCGCCCTCGCCGCGCTGCCCGGCGTCCAGGCCGTCGCGCCCGTCGGCACCACCACCGTGCTGTGGCCGTCCGGCCTGCCCGGCGACACCACCGTCACCGACACGACCGCGCTCGTCCTCACCCCGGCCGCACCCGCCGCGCTGGACCTCGGCGTGCGCTCCGGCACGCTCGCCGACCTCACCGGCGACACCATCGCCGTGGCCGACGACAGCGCCGCCGCGCAGCACCTCGCGGTCGGCCGCCCGGCCGAGGTCGTGCTCGGCGACGGTACCCGCGCCACCGCCCGGGTCGTCGCGGTGTACACCCGCGGCCTGGGCTTCGGCCCCGTCGTGCTGTCCCGCGACCTCGCCGCCGGGCACCTCACCACCGAGCTGTCCCCGACCGTGCTCGTCCGCACCGACGGCTCCCCCGCGGCCCGCGCGGCGCTCACCGCCCTCGCCGCGGCCCGGCCCGGCCTGCTGGTCGACGCCACCACCGGGCCGGCCGGGCTCGGCGGTACGCCGCCCCAGGTCTGGATCAACCTGGCCGTCCTCGGCGTCCTGATCGGCTACCTGCTGCTGGGCATCGCGAACAAGCTGATCGCGGCCACCGCCGCCCGCCGCACCGAGCTGGCCGCGCTGCGGCTCATCGGCACCACTCCGCGGCAGATCCGCGCGATGATGCGCCGGGAGGCCGCCCTCGTCACCGTTTACGCGCTCGGCGCCGGCACCGCGCTGGCCACCGTGCCGCTGGTCCTGCTCGGCGTCGCCTTCCTCGGCCGGCCCTGGGCCGCCGGCCCGGCCTGGCTGCTCCCGGCCGTGGCCGCCACGGTCGCCGCGATCGCGTTCCTCGCCACCGAGATCCCGACCCGATACGCGCTGCGCACCCCGCCCGCGCAGGCCATCGCCATCCGGGAATGACCTCACCCGATCGCGCATATCGACTATTCGGAGGCTACGTGCCCGTAACAACCTAGGGGCATACTGCGACGACGGACAGACCGGCAGAGCGGTGGGCTGCAGAATGCTGAAACGAGCGATCCACGTCGGAGCGGTCGCGATCGCCGCCACGGCCGTTATCGCCGGTGCCGGCGCATGCGCGCCGCCCGAGTTCACATACGTCAAGAATTCGGGCGAAAAAACCTATTTCAAGGTACCGCATGATTGGCACCAAATTGACACGGGCGACTTGGACGACGTGCTCAGCGGGACCAATCCCGACTCCGTCGCCGCGGACGTGCGCCAGCAGTTGTGGTGGTCGGTGGCCTACGACGCGTCCGCCGATCCGTCCCCGGAACACCTGCTGACCGGCGCCATCACCGACGAGCCGATCGTCTACGTCCGGATCGCCAAACTGACCGAGAATCAGCAGAACGTGGTCTCCCTCGACGCGCTGCGGGATCTGTTCCTGCCGGTGACCGACGGCGCCCGCCAGGCGACCGCGGGCGCCGTCGGGCTGACCGGTTTCGAGCTGGTCCACGACGAGGTGCTCACCCCGTCCAGCGGGCTGCACGGCGTGCGCGTGGTCTACGACTACGAATTGGCGAACGGCGTGCTGCACACCTTCGACCAGACGGCATTGGTGAACAACGACGGCAGCAAGCTGTACCTGCTGATCATCCGTTGCTCCACGAGCTGCTACCGCGAGCGGGCCGGCGAACTGGACGCGATTGCCAAGTCCTTCACCGTAAGGAGCACCTGATGACCACCCCCGTGTCCACCGAGCCGCTGGAGGGGCTGCGCCCGCCGGACGAGGGTCCCGGCGACCGCGGGCGGGCGACCCGCAAGAAGCTGCCGATCTGGGACCGGGTGAAGTTCCTGCTGCTCTTCGTGGTGGCCTGGTTCGCCCTGGTCTGGACGTCGATGGCGGACGACCCGATCCTGCCCTTCGGCGACGCCCTGCGCATCCAGCTGCGCGACGGCAAGGGCATCGCCCTCATGGTGCTGTTCGGCATCGAGCTGCTGCGCCAGCTGCACTACCTGGTCAGCGAGCATTCCTCGGGGTACCACCGGCTCTGGACCCAGG
Source organism: Dactylosporangium sp. CA-092794 (assembly GCF_050948465.1). NCBI lineage: Bacteria > Bacillati > Actinomycetota > Actinomycetes > Micromonosporales > Micromonosporaceae > Dactylosporangium > Dactylosporangium sp. CA-092794. The sequence continues at coordinate 9,044,041 of NZ_CP192044.1, forward strand.
GCATCTTCGGCGGCGTCGAGCGCTTCACGCACCGGGTGTTCTCCGACTGGACCCGCTTCCGGCTGATCCGCGTGTTCAAGTGGGTGCTGTTCATCGCGGTGGTGGCGGTCGTGCTCGGCTCGCTGCTGAAGACCTCGCCGTGGATGGCGCTGTTCCAGGTCCCGGCCCTGCTGTGGTCGGCGCTGCCGATGTTCCTCCAGGTCGTGTTCATCCTGTTCATCGCGGTCGGGCAGTTCGCGGCGATCTTCTGGTTCCTGTCCCGCGGCGGCGTCGAGGTGTACTACCCCGACGACGTGAAGACCCGGTTCACCGACGTGTGGGGCCAGGACCACGTGCTGGAGCGGGTGAAGGAGAACATCGTCTACCTGGAGCGGCCGGAGGCGATCGAGGCCAAGGGCGGCTACGTGCCCGGCGGCATCCTGCTGTGGGGCCCGCCCGGCACCGGCAAGACGCTGATGGCCGAGGCGGTCGCCGGCGAGACCGGCAAGCCGTATGTCTTCGTCGACCCGGGCGCCTTCATCAACATGTTCTTCGGCGTCGGCGTGCTCAAGGTGAAGTCGCTGTTCCGCAAGCTGCGCAAGCTGGCCCTGCGCTACGGCGGCGTGATCGTGTTCTTCGACGAGGCCGACTCGCTGGGCAACCGGGGCGCGCTGGCCCAGGGCGGCCCGGGCGGGTTCCCGCGCGGCATGTCGCCCGCACCGTTCCAGTCCGACGGCTGCCACGGCTTCTCCTACCTGTCGGACGAGTCCCGCTGGCTGCTCGCCCGGCAGGCGGTGCGGCCCGGTGCCGGCCCGGAGGCCGACGCCGGCAGCCGTCGCAGCAAGGTGGTGTACGGCGCGGGCATGGGCGGCGGCGGTGGCGGCATGGGCACGCTCGAGGCGCTGCTGACCGAGCTGTCCGGCCTGAAGAAGCCGCGCGGCTTCGTCAACCGCTACGTGCGCCGCGCCCTCGGCATGCGGCCGAAGCCGCCGCCGAAGTACCGCATCCTCGTGATGATGGCGACCAACCTGCCCGAGGCGCTGGACGAGGCGCTGCTGCGGCCCGGCCGGATCGACCGCATCTACAAGGTCGGCTACCCGAGCAAGGCCGGGCGGGTGCGCACCTACCAGGGCTACCTCGACAAGGTGAAGCACGCGCTGGACGAGGAGCAGATCGACAAGCTCGCCACGATCACGCCGTACGCGACCGGCGCCACCATCAAGGACATGGTGAACGAGGCGCTGATCACCGCGATCCGCGACGACCGGGACACCATCACCTGGCGGGACATCATCCGCGCCAAGCAGCTCAAGGAGCTCGGCCCGGCGGAGAACGTCGAGTACATCGAGCGCGAGCGGCACGCGGTCGCGGTGCACGAGGCGTGCCACGCGGTGGTCGCCTACCGCACCCGCCACCACATGGAGATCGACATCGCGACGATCGAGAAGGGCAGCGGGTATCTGGGCATGGTCGCCAGCATCCCGCCGGAGGACCAGTTCACCACCTGGCGCAGCCACTACGAGTCGGACATCTACGTCTCGCTCGCCTCGCTCGCCGGCGAGCGGATGTTCTATGACGGCGACAGCTCCTCGGGCGTCTCCGGCGACCTGGAGTCGGCGACCGCGGTGGCGACCAACATGGAGGGCGTCTGGGGTATGGGCTCGACGGTCTCGTCGTATGCCACCTCCAGCCAGCTCGGCGTCGGCACCCCCGGCGGCGGCCCGCCCAAGGGCGAGAAGAACGAGCTGAGCGCGCGCCGCGCGCTGGCCGACCGGATCGAGGACAACCTCGGCGAGATGCTGGAGCGCACCGCGGCGATCCTCAAGGAGAACCGGCGGCTGGTGCTGGCCCTGGCGCACGCGCTGGAGACGCACAAGACGCTCACCGGCGAGGACGTCATCGCGGTGCTGGAGGGCCGGCCGGGCCCGCTCATCGACGGCTCGATCTACGCCGACGACGCGTTCCTCGCCGAGCTGGAGGATTACCACCGGGCCGCGCTCAGCGCCCACCGCGACCACGCCAAGCTCGCGGTGTCGCTGCCTTCGCCGTCCGGCGAGGCGCCGGAGCCGGCCCCGGCGCCCGCGGAGCTCATCGTGGGCCCGTCCGCCTGGAGCCGCCCGGAGCCGATCTCCGGCAACGGCGCGGCGCCGGACAACCACGGCTGACGAGTGACGCCGCGAGCCCGGTCGCATCGACCGGGCTCGCGCATCGACCGGGCTAGCGGGCCGCGACCGGGTCAGGCGAGGTCGAAGCGGTCGAGCTCCATCACCTTGGTCCAGGCCGCGACGAAGTCGGCGACGAACTTGTCGCGGGCGTCCTGGCTGGCGTAGACCTCCGCGAGGGCCCGCAGCTGCGAGTTCGATCCGAAGATGAGGTCGACCGCGGTGGCGGTCCACTTCGGCTGGTCGGTCGCCACGTCGCGGATCTCGTACACGTGCTCCCCGGACTCCGCCGCCTTCCACCGGGTACCCGGCGAGAGCAGGTTGACGAAGAAGTCGTTGGTGAGCACGCCGGGCCGGTCGGTGAGCACGCCGTGCCGGGCGCCGCCGAAGTTGGCGCCGAGGGAGCGCAGGCCGCCGATGAGGGCGGTCATCTCGGGCGCGGTCAGGTCGAGCAGGTAGGCGCGGTCGACGAGGAGTACCTCCGGCTGGGTCTTCTCACCGGGACGCAGGTAGTTGCGGAACGCGTCGGCGCGCGGCTCCAGGACCCGGAACGACTCGACGTCGGTCTGCTCCTGCGTGGCGTCGGTGCGGCCCGGGTGGAACGGCACGGTCACCTCGACGCCGGCGTCGCGCGCCGCCTGCTCGACGGCCGCCGAACCGGCCAGCACGATCAGGTCGGCGAGCGAGATCTTGGCGCCGCCGGCCTCGTTGAACTCCCGCTGGATGCCCTCGAGGACGGGCAGCACCGCCGCCAGCCGCTCCGGCTCATTGACCTCCCAGCCGCGCTGCGGCTCGAGGCGGATCCGGGCGCCGTTGGCGCCGCCGCGCTTGTCGGTGGAGCGGAAGCTCGCGGCGGAGGCCCAGGCGGTGGAGACCAGCTGGGCGGTGGTGAGGCCGGACCGGAGGACCCGCGCCTTCAGGGCGGCGACGTCGGCGTCACCCACGAGCTCGTGGTCGACCGCCGGCACCGGGTCCTGCCACAGCTGGGGCTCGGGAACCCACGGCCCGAGGAAACGGCTGACCGGACCCATGTCGCGGTGCAGCAGCTTGTACCACGCCTTGGCGAAGGCCAGCGCGAACTCGTCGGGGTTGGCCAGGAAGCGGCGCGAGATCCGCTCGTAGGTCGGGTCGACGCGCAGCGACAGGTCGGTCGTGAGCATCGTCGGCCGGTGCTTTCTCGCCTGGTCGTAGGCGTCCGGGATGATCGCCTCGCCGTCCTTGGCGACCCACTGCTTCGCCCCGCCCGGGCTCGTCGTGAGCTCCCACTCGTGGCCGAAGAGGATCTCGAAGAACCGGTGGCTCCACCGCGTCGGCCGGTCGGTCCACGTCACCTCGAGGCCGCTGGTGATCGCGTCGGCGCCCTTGCCGCTGCCGTGGCTGCTCAGCCAGCCGAGGCCCTGCGCCTCCAGCGGTGCGCCCTCGGGCTCCGGGCCCACATGGCCGTCGGCGATGCCGGCGCCGTGGGTCTTGCCGAACGTGTGACCGCCGGCGATGAGGGCGACGGTCTCCTCGTCGTTCATCGCCATCCGGGCGAACGTCTCCCGGATGAAGTGCGCCGCCGCGGCCGGGTCCGCGTTGCCGCGCGGGCCTTCGGGGTTGACGTAGATGAGGCCCATCTCGGTGGCGCCGACGTTGGGCACCATCTGCGTTTCGGACACATAGCGCTCGTCGCCGAGCCAGGCGTCCTCCGGGCCCCAGAAGATCTCCTCGGGCTCCCAGACGTCCGGGCGGCCGAAGCCGAAGCCGAAGGTCTGGAACCCCATCGACTCCAGGGCGACGTTACCGGCGAACACGAGCAGGTCGGCCCACGAGATCTTCTGGCCGTACTTCTGCTTGACCGGCCACAGCAGGCGGCGCGCCTTGTCGAGGTTGGCGTTGTCGGGCCAGCTGTTGAGCGGTGCGAACCGCTGGGCGCCGTCGCCGGCCCCGCCCCGGCCGTCGTGGATGCGGTAGGTGCCCGCCGCGTGCCAGCTCATCCGGATCATCAGGCCGCCGTAGTGACCGAAGTCCGCCGGCCACCAGTCCTGCGAGGTGGTGAGCACCTCGACGATGTCCCGCTTGAGGGCTTCGACGTCGAGCTTGCCGAACTCCTCGGCGTAGCTGAAGCTCAGCCCCAGCGGGTTGCTCTTGGACGAGTGGGCGTGCAGCACCGACAGGTCGAGCTGGTTGGGCCACCAGTCCCGATTGGTGTGCGGCCGCCCGCCGGTCCGCGCGGTCGGGGAGTCGATCGCCGGGTTCTCACTCTCGCTGCCGTGCGCGGTCACGGAGTCCTGCGCGACCGCGAAGCCGGCCGCCGCCTTCTGATCCACGCCCTGCGCACTGGCGGAAACGTTGTCCTGGTTGTCGCTCATCTGCTTCCTTCCGAACTGGTGTATCACTGCGGGCCACCGGTGGTCGCGCACCAGACCGCCCAGCAGCTACCCCTTCGAGTCGGACGTCACACCACGACCATAGGAGCCTTGTTTGGAATAAATCAACTTTACCCTCGACGGCCGACCGCGGCGCCGACTTCCTCCGTTCGTGGCGGGATCGACCGGATGGGCTATCTTGCCGGGCGTGAGCCGCGACGAACTCGACCTCGACTCGATCGAACCCGAGACCGTCGTGCCGCAGGCACCGGCGCGGGCGGCGCTGTGGGCGGCGGGCATCGGCGGGTGTGCGGTGTTCGTGCTGTTCCTGCTGCTCACCTCCGACCTCGTGTTCGGGCGGAGCGTCACCCTGGGGATGCCCGAGCGGATCGGCGACTGGAGCGCCGCCACGTCCGTGTTGCCGGGGGACCCCGGGGACGGGCTGGGGGCCGAGCAGGGCTACGCGGCCGTCTACCTCACCGACGACGGAAACGCGGCGCTGGTGCTGTGGGGCGGGACCGGCGGGCGGATCGGGCCCGCCCGGGCCGCGTCGGTGCTGGCGACGTTGCGGGACGGGACGCTGGTCTTCGTCCCCGGCACGGCCGGGCACGACAAGACCGTCGGGGCCACGGCGGACGCCGATCCGGGCACGCACGGCGGGCTGGCCGCGTGCACGCCGGTGCGCTACGACGAGGAGCGGTACACGGTGTGCGCCTGGACCGGGCGGCAGGCGGCGCTCGGCATGCTGTTCCGGCCCGCCCCGCCGGATCCCGGGACGGCGCTGCGCACCGTGCTCGACGCCGTGGTGCTGGTGTCGTAGCCGCCGGCGGTGCGCTACCGGCCGTCGACGAACGAGGTCTCGAGGGTCAGGCGCTCGGCGGCGGCGAGCCGGACCTCGGGGGTTTCGATGGGGTCGTCGCGCAGGTACGTCAGGCGCCGCTCGAGCTTGCCGTCGAGCGGGACGTGCCGCACCGCGAGCAGGCGCACGTCCGGCTCGCAGTCGAACAGGCCCTCGGAGAGCGCGCCGGCGCAGGCGGCCGGCTCCAGGGCCAGGCGGGCGCGCAGGTAGGCGGCGCGCTCGTAGGAGTGGGGGCTGAACCACAGCGACCTGATCCGCGGCAGGGCCCGTCTGGCCGCGTCGCCGCCGACCCGGGCCAGGCCGTCGACCAGGCGGTCGTAGCCGCACAGGTCGTCCGGCCGGCGGTCGAGCCACTCGAGGCCGGCCAGCAGCGCCGGGCCGTCGGACTCGTCGCCGTGCTCGGCCAGCACGCACAGGCCGCGCCAGTAGGCGCCCGAGGACGGGTCGGTCGCGGCGTGGCGGGCGGCCGGCAGCGCCTCGGCCGAGAGTCCTTCGGGGCAGTCGCCGTCGGGGTCGTCGCAGGCGTCGAGCAGCGCGCCGAGGCCGGCGGGAAGGTCGGCGGCGTCGGGGCCGGCGGCGAGGGCGGCGGCGATGCGCTCGTCGCGGGCCGCCCAGCCGGTCCAGGGCTGGACCGGGGCCAGGTGCACCCGGTCGTCGGCGCAGGCGAGCCGGTCGGCCGCGGCGGGCAGCAGGTCGTCCCACCAGTTGGCGGGCCAGCCGTGCGCCACGGTGTCGAGCGCTTCGCGCCAGTAGGGGCCGATTTCGACGTACCGCCGCAAACTCTCGATGATCCCGTCGGACCCGGCCCGGCCGAGCGCCTCCGCGACCCGCAGCACGTGGGTGAACTCGCCGTGCTCGTCGGAGGCGGTGAAGAGCCGGGCGACGATCGGGCCGGTCGGCAGCTTCAGGTCGCGGACCAGCCGCGCGAGGTAGACCGCGCGGTCGTCCAGCGCGAGCCAGCGATGGTCGCGGCGGATGCATGCGTACACCAGCTCGGGCGCCGCCGGGTCGGACCGCGCGCCCACGGCGCCCCGGCCGAGGCCGCGCTGCAGCGCGCCGGCCCGGGTGCGGGTGGGCAGGTAGTGCCAGTCGTCGTCGAGGCTCATGGCGATGCAGTCTGCGGGGTTTGCGGGCCGCGCGCCGCCGAATTCCGGGCCGGAAAGGGCTTGACAGGGGGGCCGGACACGGCACGACGCCGGTCAGCGGCCTGGCCGCCGACCGGCGTCGTGAGCGCGATCTCACCGCCCCGAGAGGAAATGGTCACGCGCTGGCGTCGTTGATCTCGTTGTCGTGGCCGAAGCCGGAGCCGAGGAAGTCCTCGAACCGGGCGGTGATGCTCTCCAGGCCCGAGCTCAGGCTCTCGACGCCGAAGCTCTGGTGGCCCGACTCGATCACGCCGGCGTGCAGGCCCTCCGAGGCGTGGTCCGCCTCGCCGAAGCCGGCCTGGCCGTCGCTCTCCGAGCCGTAGGCGGCGAAGGTGTGCTCGTCCTCGATCTCGGTGTGCTCGTAGTGCGTGTACTCCGTGACCTCGTAGTGGTTGCCGGCCGCGTCGGTGTACTCAATGTGCTTGAGCTGCTCGAACTCCTCGTGCTCGACGCTGTGGTGGTCCTGCTCGAGGATGCCGTACTGCGACTGGTGGTCCAGCTCCGCGCCCTGGTCCTCGTGCACGGCCTCCAGGGAGGCGTGCTCCTGGCCGGCGTCGAAATCGCCGTACTCGCTCATCGGGGTGTTCCTCTCGGGTGCATGTCAGCGTGGGGGGTGGTGCTGCATTCACGGTACGGGCAGCCGCAATGCACCAAATCCCGGAAACGTGCCACGCGGCTATCGGAGGATCGGGCTCAATATGCGGTCACCGGCGCACCAGTATGGGTTATTTGCACCAGGTGCGTCACGCACTCCTCGCCCTCCAGCCGGTGCAGCAGGAAGCCGGCCGGCTCGGCCACGAAGCTCACCGGGCGGCCCTCGCGCAGCCCCAGGTCGACCTGCCGGTACGTGCTCGGCGCGACGCTGAGCACGGTGCCGGCGAACCCGGCGGTGACCACCCGGTGCAGGTGGCCGGCGAGCACGCGCACGACGTGCGGGTGCCGGCGCACCACCTCGGCCAGGCCCGGCCCGTCGACCAGCCGGATGGTGTCCATGCCCGGGACGCCGACCCGGACCGGCGGATGATGCAGGCAGACGAAGGCGGGCACCCCCGTCCGCCGCCCGAGCGCCTCGTCGAGCCAGACGAGTTGCTCGTCGCCGAGGAGGCCGGCGTCGCCGAGCTCGGGGCGCAGCGAGTCGAGCACGACGACGGTGAACCGGTCGTACTCCGCCGCGTAGGAGGTCTCGGCCAGCCCGAACGCCTGCTGGAGCGCGGCCTTGCCGTCGTGGTTGCCGGGCACCAGGTGCACCGGCACGGGGTAGCGCCGCAGCAGGTCGCGCAGGACGTCGTACTCCCCCTCGCGGCCCCGGTCGACCAGGTCGCCGGTGATGACCACGCAGTCGGGCACCGGCTCCAGCGCGAGCACGCGGGTGAGGGCCCGGTAGAGCCCGGCGGCCGGCTCGGCGGCTAACGGCCCGGTGGTGATATGTGGATCGCTGAGGTGCGCGATGAGCGGCATGCCGCCAATTCTCCGCGCGTCTCCACCTCCGCCGCCCGAGACCTCAACGAGACGCCCGACGCGGTTCGCACGGTTCGCGGCCGCGTCGCCGGCTTGGCCATGATCGCGCCCGGCCCGCACCCCCGCACCCGCCGCGCGCGGGGCGCGGGGCGCGCGCGGGGCGCGGGCGCGGGCGCGGGCGCGGGCGCGGGCGCGGGGCGCGGGCGCGGGGCGCGGGCGCGGGGCGCGGGGCGCGGGGCGCGGGGCGCGGGGGCGGCGGAGCGACCGGAAGTCTCCGCGATCATGCCGCACCACCGCCGACACCAACGGTTTTTCATGATCACGGAGCGCTGATGTACACCCGTGTACCGAAAGTCTCCGGGATCATGGCAAACCCGTGGTGCGACCACCGCGGACATCATGATCACGGAGAGATTCACCCGCCGCGGGCGCGGCGTGCTCGCCCGGGTTCGCGCGAGGTGCGGCAGAGGGTCGCCGGTGCGCTGCGGTATTGGGGCACCGCCACCGGAGGCGGACAAATCGGGCGCATGCTCGGCCACCTGCGACGGCCGGCTGCGGCCGGCGTCGGCGTCCGCGTCGGCATCGGGGTCGGCGTCCGCGGCTGGCGTCCGCGTCCGCGGCTGCAGCCGGCGACGGCATCGGGGGCGACGACGACGACGACCACGACGACGACGACCGCGACGACCACGACCACGACCACGACCACGACGACGACGACCGCGACCGCGACCGCGACGCAGCAAAAGGGGCGGGACGGCTCCAGGGGTGTGCCGTCCCGCCCAGCTTCACTCCGGTAAGTCCAGACACTCCGTGTCCGGACTTACCGGATTTATCATCATTTACCGGCGCCCGCCCCGATCGGCTGGTCGGCGGACTCGGCGGCCTTCGCGGTCGACAGGTCGAGCGTGCTGCGCAGCGTCGCCGGGCGCATGAACACCGCGGCGATCACGCCGACCACCGCGATCGCGGCCGAGATGAGGAAGATGTGGCCGGTGGCGTCGCCGTAGGCGGCGCGCACGATGTGCTGCATCGCCTCGGGCAGCGCGCTGAGGTTGAGGTTGCTGGTCTGCTCGCCGCCCGCCGGCGCCTGGATGCCGGCCGCCGCGAGCGAGTCCGTGATGTTGGTCGTGACCCGCCGGGCCAGCACCGCGCCGAGCACCGACACGCCGATCGTGCCGCCCAGCGAGCGGAAGAACGCCACCGTCGAGCTGGCCGCGCCGATGTCCTTGAGCGGCACCGTGTTCTGCACCGCCAGCACCAGGTTCTGCATCGACATGCCCACGCCGACGCCGACCAGCAGCATGCCCGCGCCGACGTACACCAGCGAGGTCTCGTGGTCGACCGTCGCCAGTGCGGCGAAGCCCGCGACGAGCACGATCGTTCCGGTGAGGATGTACGGCTTGATCTTGCCCGTCCTGGTGATCAGCCGGCCGACCACGATCGAGCTGACCAGCACGCCCGCCATCAGCGGGATCGTGAGCAGGCCGGCCTGGGTGGGCGTGTAGCCGCGGCCGATCTGGAAGTACTGACCGAGGAAGACGGCACCGCCGAACATCGCCATGCCCACGGCCAGGCTGGCCAGGATGGACAGCGCGGTCGTGCGCCGGGCGAGGATGGGCAGCGGCACCACCGGCTCGGCGGCGCGGGACTCGACCCACACGGCGATCGCGAGCAGCAGCAGCCCGCCGATCACCATGACCGCGGTCTGCCAGGACAGCCACGCGAAGGTGTTGTCGACGAACGACACCCAGATGAGCAGCACGCTCACGCCGGCCGCGATGAGCCCCGCGCCCGCGTAGTCGATCTTCACGTTGTCACGCCGGATGGTGGCCACGTGCAGGGTGCGCTGGAGCACGATCAGGGCGAGGATCGCCACCGGTACCCCCACGAAGAAACACCAGCGCCAGCCCAGCCACGACGTGTCGACGATCAGGCCGCCCAGCAGCGGGCCGCCGACGGTGGCCACGGCCATGACGCCGCCGAGGTAGCCGTTGTAACGGCCGCGCTCCCGCGGCGGGATCATCGCCGCGATCACGACCTGGACCAACGCCTGCAGGCCGCCGACGCCGATGCCCTGGAAGGCGCGGGCCGCGATGAGCTCGCCGGTGTTCTGCGCCAGGCCGCTGATCATCGAGCCCAGGACGAAGATGACGATCGAGGCCTGGACCAGGATCTTCTTGCTGTACAGGTCGGCCAGCTTGCCCCAGATCGGCGTCGTCGCGGTCGCGGCGAGCAGGGTGGCGGTGACGACCCAGGTGTACTGCGTCTGCGTGCCGTTGAGCGCGCCGATGATCTTCGGCAGCGCCGTCGAGACGATCGTGGAGCTGACCATCGCGACGAACAGCGCGAGCAGCAGCCCGCTGAGCGCCTCCAGGACTTGCCGATGCGTCATCGGCTCCTCGTCGGTTTGCGTCTGACTCATCGTGTTGCCTCCATGGTGGTGCGATCCATTTCCGCGCTCCGCGCGAGGGATTCCGCGAAGCGGCGAAGCATTTGGCAGAAGAGCTGGACCTCGGCGGCGCTCCAGTCGCGCAGCGCGGCGCCGAGCAGTGCGGTGTAGCAGTCGTTGGTCCGCCGCATCGCGTCCCGCCCGGCGTCGGTGAGCTCGAGGAAGCTGGCCCGGCCGTCGCGCGGGTCGGCGACCCGGCGCACGAGCCCGTCGTGCACGAACGCGCTGACCGCCCGGCTGGTCGTCGACTGGTCCAGCCCGCAGCTGACGGCGAGCTCCTTGAGGTGGCAGCCGCCGGCTAGGCGCTCGATGACGGCCAGCATGCCCGCGACGCCGGGCGCGAGCATGCCGTTGCCCGCCTGGTGATGCTGTTTCACCAGGCGTACGACCTTCATGAACTCGCGCACCTCGTCACGCAGCGCGTCGACGTGCTCCACCGGGCCCTCCCGAATACTTGCCTGCTACAAGCATCCAAAAAACTTGCCCAACGCGCAAGTTTGCCCAATGAGAATTAGGTAACATCGAGGCGTGCGGCCGGGCCTGCGAGAGCGCAAGAAGACCGCCACGCGGCAGGCCCTGCACGAGGCCGCCGTGGCGCTGTCGATCGAGCACGGCCTGGACAAGGTCACCGTGGAGGCGATCGCCGACGCGGCCGAGGTCTCCCGGCGCACGTTCTCCAACTACTTCGCCAGCAAGGAAGAGGCCCTGCTCTACGGCGACCAGGTGCGCATGCACATGCTGGTCGACGCGATCCGGGAGCGCCCGGCCGCCGAGGCGCCGTGGGCCGCCCTGACCGGCGCGGCGCTCGGCCTGCAGCACGTCCTCGGCGCCCGCGACCCGCGCTGGGTGGCCCAGGTGCGCCTGGTCCGCCGGCACCCGGCCCTGGCCGCGCAGCAGGTGTCGACCTATGCCGCGATGGAGAACGAGGTGGCCGCCGCGATCGCCGCCCGCGCCGAGTGGTCGGCGACCTGCCCGCTGCGCACCCGGCTGATGGCCGCGGCCTTCCTGGTCGCGATGCGGGTCGCGGTGCAGGAGTGGCTGGACCGCCCGTCCGGCACGGCACTGCCCGACGTGATGCGCGAGGCCCTGGACGAGATCGGCGCCGCCTTCCGCTGACCGGCGGATCAGCCGCGCGGCAGCGGGGTGCCCGGGCGGGCGCGCAGGCCGTCGAGGATGACCACCAGCGCGCGCTCCAGCATCCGCTCGGCCACGGCGTCGCTGTCGCCGGGCAACCGGTGCAGCAGCAGCGAGAGGAGCACGGCCACATCGTCGGGCCCGACATCGCCGCGCAGCGCGCCCTCGTCCTGCGCCCGCCGCACGATGTCGGTGAGCACCGCCATCATGTCGTCGCGGAACTGCCGGACCTGCGGCTCCCCGACGATCCGGGTCCAGCCGGGCGGGGACGCCATCGCGAGCCGGACGCTGAGCCGCATCTCCCGGGAGCGGCCCATGAACCGCACCAGCGCGTCCCACGCGGTGGGCTCCTCGGCGCTGCCGGCCCGGGCGTCGGCCAGCACGGCGGCGAGGGATTCCTCGATCACCGCCTTGAGCAGCGCGTCACGGTCGGGGAACCGCCGGTAGAGCGTGCCGACGCCGACCCCGGCGCGCCGGGCGATCTCGTCCATCGGCACGTCGGGGCCCAGCTCGGCGAACACGGCCTTGGCCGCGGCCATGATCTGGTCGCGATTGCGGCGCGCGTCGGCCCGTAATCGCGGCGTCGAATCTGCCGTCATGCGCGAATTCTCGCATCCCGCCGCGCGTGGACGGGCCGACAACACCTGGGGTACGGTCGATGCCAACCGGAGGATTTTCGTCCACATAGATCGGTAAGGTGATCATGATGGCATCCCCGCTCCCCGTCCAGCGCACCTGTCCCTTCGCGCCCCCGGCCGAGCACGTCCGGCTCAGCCAGGAGGAGCCCGTCGCCCGGGTGGAGCTGCCCAGCGGCTCGACCGCGTGGGCGCTGACCCGGCTCGACGACGTCCGCGCGATGCTGTCCGACCCCCGGTTCAGCTCCGATCGATGGCACCCGGGCTTCCCGCTGCTGTTCGCGGGCCGGCCGCGGCCCAACGGCGTCGGGCGCTCGCTGATCGCGATGGACCCGCCCGAGCACGGCCCCGCCCGGCGCAAGGTGGTGGGCGAGTTCACGGTGAAGCGGATCGCCGCCCTGCGCCCGCGCGTCCAGCAGATCGTCGACGAGCACATCGACGCGCTGCTCGCCGGCCCGTCCCCGGCCGACCTGGTCCGGGCGCTGTCCCTGCCGGTGCCGTCGCTGGTCATCTGCGAGCTGCTCGGCGTGCCCTATGCCGACCACGAGTTCTTCCAGCAGCACACGGCCAACCTGCTGCGCGCCACGACGCCGGCGGAGGAGCGGGACCGGTCGATCGGGGAGATCAAGTCGTACATCAGCGCTCTGGTGGACGAGAAGGCCGCGACGCCCGGCGACGACCTGCTGAGCCGGCAGATCGCGCTGGCGGGCGAGTGGGGGCCGCAGGCCCGCGAGGACGTGATCAGCCTGGGCATCCTGCTGCTCATCGCCGGGCACGAGACCACCGCGAACATGATCTCCCTCGGCGTCATGACGCTGCTGGAGCACCCGGACCAGCTGGCCGCACTGCGCGCCGACCCGCAGGTCACCCCGCGCGCGGTCGAGGAGCTGCTGCGGTATTTCACCATCGCCGAGTTCGCCACCTCCCGCGTCGCCATCCAGGACGTCGAGATCGGCGGGACCCTCATCCAGGCCGGCGAGGGCGTCGTGACGCTGGGCAACACGGCGAACCGGGACCCGGCCGCCTTCGACCACGGCGACGAGCTCGACTTCGAGCGCGGGGCGCGCCACCACGTGGCGTTCGGCTTCGGCGCGCACCAGTGCCTCGGGCAGAACCTGGCCCGGCTGGAGCTGCAGATCGTGTTCGACACGCTGTTCCGCCGGGTGCCGGGGCTGCGGCTGGCGGCCCCGGTCGACGACCTGCCGTTCAAGGACGACGCGATCCTCTACGGGCTCTACGAGCTGCCGGTGGCCTGGGACCCGGCCGAGCGGTAGGACGCCCGATGCGCATCGTCGCGGACACCAGCCGCTGCGTCGGCGCCGGCCAGTGCGTGCTGACCGACCCGGCCACCTTCGACCAGAACGACGACGACGGCACCGTCCTCATCCTGCGCGAGCGGCCCGAGGACGAGCAGACCTCGCAGCTGTTGCGGGAGGCCGTCCACGTCTGCCCGAGCCGCGCACTGTCCATCGTGGACTGACGGCGGTCAGTGCGGCGCGTGGGTGCGGCGCAGCCGGATCCAGCGGAAGCCGTAGCCGTCCAGTTCCAGGTCGTTCAGGTCCAGATGGGGGTACTCCCGGTCGCTGAACACCTCGACCGGTTCGTCGTCCGCGTCGGGCTGCTCCGGCAGGCCGACCCGGGCGGGCCGGTCGGCGAGGTTGTCCAGGAAGACCAGCGATCCGCTGGGCGCCTCGGCCCGGTGCGCGAGCACGTGCGCCGGCTCGACCGGGATCACGCCGTGGTGCCCGATGCCGATCTCGCCGCACTCGCGCCGGGTGTGCAGCATCATCGGGGTGCGGATCGCGTCGCGCTCCGGCAGCCGCAGGTCCTCGCCCATGCCGATCTCGTCGCCGTACCGCAGCACCGGCGTGCCGGGCATGGTGAACTGCAGGCTGTAGGCCATGCGCAGGCGGCGGTGGCCGCCGTTGAGCATCGTGGCCAGCCGGCGGCGGATGCCCCGCCCGTAGAGCTGCTGGCGGCGTTGCGGGCCGAAGGCGGCGAAGACCTCCTGCCGCTCCGCCTCGGACAGCTGCGACAGGTCGACCTCGTCGTGGTTGCGCAGGAAGACCGCCCACTGCCCGTGCCGGGGCAGCGGCGGCAGCGTTGCGAGGGCCCGGCCGACCGGTTCCGGGTCCTCGCGGGCCAGGGACAACAGCAGCGCCTCGTTGAGCCGGAACGCGAACATCATCTGCAGCCGGTTCGCCGCCCCGTCGGCGTCGCCGAAGAACTGGACCAGGTCGTCGTTGGGCACGTTGGCCTCGGCCAGGAAGACCGCGTCGCCGCGCCGCCACGACATGCGCTCGCGCAGCTCGGCGAAGTCCCCGAGGCTGCCCAGCGCCGGGTCGATACCGTAATGGTCGGTGACGTCGTAGCCGCCGTCGCGCCACGGGCTGGGTGGATCGGGCTCAGCCACAGCGTGGTCACGCCGAGCCGGCCGAGGGAGTCGATGCGGCTGATCAGCCCCCGCAGGTCGCCGATCCCGTCACCGCCGGAGTCCTGGAACGCGCGCACGTCGAAGCTGTAGATCACGCCGTTGCGGTACCAACGCTCCGCCAACCCCTGGACTCCTCCCCAGACCGCTGCCGCTGGGAAGAAGCGTCTCCAGGCCCCCGCGGTGTTACACGTGGGCCCGGCGATTCGTTCGGATGATCAGCGGTGCTTCGCCACCAGCGGCAGCGCGGCGCGGTCCGGGTTGACGTGCAGGACGCTGAACGTGATCGGCGAGTCGTCCAGCCAGCGCACCGACAGGCGGTGGGTCTCGCGGGTGGCGGGGAAGAGCATCTTGCCGGTGGCGACGACGGGCAGGCCCAGCCTGGCGGGCTGGATGCCGCGGGTCTTGACGTTGCCGCCGACGACGTTGATGAGCTCGCCCATGGCGTCGGTGACGTCCTGGTCGGTGATCTCGCCCGGCTCGATGGCCAGCATGATGGCGGTGATGTCGGCGGCCGCGGCGGGCGGCACGAGCACGCGGACGTGCCCCTCCCAGGCGCCGGTGATCGAGACGGCGGCGATCACCGCCCGCGGGTCCGTGGCTTCCGCGGAGTCGGCCGGGGCGGCCCCGGGCTGCTGCAGGTAGGCGTCCCAGACCTCGTTCACGATCTCGATGAGGTCCCGGTCGACCAGCCCGGACTCTGCGGTGGAAACGTCCGCCATGGCGGCTCCCGACGGTTGCGCGCGGCACCGCCGACCGGTGCCCCTCTCCCCCGCATGGTGCCAGCCGAAGGTTTCAGTACGACCGGATTGGCGGTTTTGGCCGGGTCGGTACGAGTTCAGCCGCCAGCGGAATGCCAGACCGCCGGTTCTGGCCTAAGTTCGGCTCATGCGCTCACGCTACGACCGGCGCCCCGACGACGACCCACCCCTGCCGCCGGCGCCACACGCCCCCTGGCTCGACGAGCAGCTGTTCGGCCGCCGCATGGTGTTCCTGCGCGGCCCGATCGAGCCCGAGATGGCCTCCCGCGCCGCGGCCACGCTGCTCGCCCTCGACGCGTCCGGCCCGGACCCGGTCAGCGTGCACATGAGCGCCGAGCAGGGCACGCTCGCCGCGGTGTGGACCCTGGTCGACGCGATCGACGCCATGCAGGCCCCGGTCCACGCCACCGCCGTCGGCGAGGTGAGCGCCGCCGCCCTGGGCGTGTTCTGCGCGGCGAGCCAGCGCTCGGCCTTCGCCCACGCCCGGTTCCGCCTGTCCGAGCCGAAGGTTTCCTCCCCGGGCGGCACGGCCGACCAGGTCGTCGCCGAGGCCGGCCGCTACCTGCGCGACCTGGAGGACCTGATCCTGCGCATCGCCGCCGCCACCGGCCAGCCCCGCTCCCGCGTGGAGGACGACCTCCAGTCGGGCCGCACCCTCACCGCCGAGGAAGCCATCGAATACGGCCTGATCACCTCGATCGTCAAACGCTGATCCTGCCTGTGCAGGGCGGCCCGCAAGTCCGTGTGGGCCGAGTTTCGTCGAGCGCGGCCGACAGCGCCGAACTCCATCAGATGAAAGGCCCATCCGCTACTTCGAACGAGAAACCCCTTGCGACGATGTATTGCTTGGAGTAGCTGGTTGATAAGTCTTGGATCGCGAGCGAGGACCACTCATCCGGACCCGGGTCCAAGTCAAGCAGGAACCGATCGCCCAAGAATCCGATCTTCAGCCCGTCGGAAAGAACCTGGAGCGGGTATTCGATTGTCTCTCCCAAGCTGTATTCCTCAATGCCGTGCATAAATATCCGCACCAGCTTCCAGCCGAAGAGGCGACCCCCCGGACCTTCTTCGGCCGGAGCCTTTCGGTCAAGCGCCTGAATCTCCAACTCGATTCGGCGCCCTCCCCTGTCTCCTCGTGGAAGTACGATGGAGATCCGGCTTATTACGCCATCCTCAAAGCCAAGAAACCTGTCCAGGAATTCGGTGACCAAAGCCGACTCATCCGGACTGTTCACCATCAGTTCCCTCCTGGGCGCAAGTTCCATCCAGGCGGTAGTTCAGATTGCGGAATATGCGGTGCACCGGGACCGTGACCACCGCCTGGAGTCCCCGGAGGATCGATGACATGGCCGTGAGGGCCTCCAGTTCCGTGGTCCTTGAAGTCGAATTGACCGACAGCCTTTCCATCTGAATCATAGATCGTATTCTGCACCGGTGTGCCGTCTTGGCCCGTACGAGTGTAGACGGAATTCGGTTTGCCGCCGGTCCACGGAGGCCTTTCGGTTCCCCAGGTGTGCCCTCCAACCGGAAGGCCATCGTCACCAAGCAGGCAGGCATAGGGACCCGTGTTGTGAACCAGCACCGAGGTGGTGCCGACGATCACATAGTAGGTGTGGAGGCCGTCGACGGTCAGGTTGTAGACGGTGGTGGGCAAGGCGAACTCGCGGCGGGCGACGAGGGCCAGTGGGGTGCCCTCGCTGTCGCGGAGTGCATCGCCGATGGTCAGGTCCCCGGCGGCGACCCATTCGCCGCGGGTCGGTGACCACAGCAGGTGGTGGGTCGTGGTGGCGATGGTCGCGACGGCGTCGCCGGCCGGGCCGTCGGTATCGACGGTGAGCTGGACGAGATCCTTGTCGCCGGTGTCGGTGATGAGCGCGGTCACGGTCTTCCCGGCGGTCCTGCCGGTTGCCGGGTCGGTGGCGAGGACCTTGTCGCCGATCTTGAGTCCGTCGATCGGCACGGCGGTGCCGTCGGCCATGAGCACCGGCGTGCCCGAGGCGAAGCTGTTGGGGCCGCAGAGTCCACGCGTGCGCACCGCGCCGCCGAGGCGGCTCCCGACGGCACCGGCGCCCGCGAAGACCGCGCCGAAGACGAGCTCGGCGAGGAAGTCGGCCAGGTGCCGGCAGCGTTCGTCGCAGCCGGGCTGGGTGATGCTGATGTGCTTGGCGACGGCGCCGCTCAGGCCGTAGGCGAAGGCGTTGCTGCAGCCGGGCCGCCCGGTGTCGCACGCCAGCGCCATCGCGGCCAGTGTCCGGGTCTCGGGGTCCTTCGCCCGCTGGTTGGCCAGGAACTCGTCGAACTCGGCCGCGAACGCGTCCGCGTCCTTGACGGCGCCGTACTGGAGCGGGTGTTCGGAGTCGCCGTTGATGAAGTACAGCTCGGTGTTGTCGATCGTGATGACCTTGGTCAGCACGGTGCCGTGCTTGTACGTGGTCTGCGTCGCGGTGCGCACGATGGCCCGGCGGGCAACGTTGACGACGTTGCGCACCGCGGCGGCCACGGCCGTCCATTGCTGCACCACCGGCGGGACCACGCCGTAGCCGCAGGGCTCGCCGTCCGGGCCGCAGGGCATCTTGCCGTCGGCGTCGGAGTAGGTGACCGGCGAGTTGTTCGCGTAGGCGTAGCCGTTGAGCTGCTGCGGGTTGGCCGGGTCCAGCAGCGGGTCGACCGAGACGAAGCGGCCGATACCGGGGTCGTACTCGCGGGCGCCGAGGTATACCAGGCCGGTCGGGTCCTCGACGCCGCCGAGGAACCCGTGCTGGTTGGGCCAGGGCGGCACCGCGCCGCGCGGCTCGCCGAAGGGGTTGTCCCGGCGCCGGGTGACCCGCTGGTCGTCGGCGCTGACGGCGACCTGCGCGGTGCCCTGGCGGTCCGGGACGAGCCAGGTCAGCCCGGCGGCGGTGCGCTGGGCCAGCGTCCGGTCCTGCAGCGCGTAGTACCGGGTGGTGCTCACCTGGCCCGAGGTCCGGTCCGAGCGGACCTCCATGCCGGGCAGGTAGAGCGTGCTGCCGGTGGCGTCGCGCCGGATGAGCCGGTCGCCGTTGGGGGTGTAGACGAACGAGGTGGTGGCGCCGTCCTCGGTGACCCGGGCCAGGTTGCCCTCGCTGTCCCAGGTGAGCGCCTGGGCGTCGCCGGAGGCGGAGGCTCGGGTCAGCGTGTTGCCGGCCTGGTCGTAGGTGTAGGCGGTGGTGACGGACTGGCCGCCCGATTTGACCGTGCGGCCGGTGACCGCGTGCGGCTGGGCCGCGCCGGTCGCCGGATAGGTGTACTCGGTGGTGACGTCGCCGGCGGTGCGGTGGTCGACCTGGGTCAGCCGGTTGCCGGTCTTGTCGTGCGTCCAGGACTGCCAGTACGGCGCGGGCCCGCTGAGCGCGAGGGACGGCGCGGGCTTGCAGTCCCCGGACGTCGGGGTCCAGGCGTCGGTCAGCCGGCGCAGCGGGTCGTACCGGAAGCACTGGGTGTCGCCGGTGGCCGCGTCGGCGGTGCGGGTGACGTTGCCGGCCTGGTCGTAGTCGAACGAGACGTCGGCGACGGTGCCCGGCACGTTCTCGGCGATCACCTCTTGCCGGGCGAGCCGGCGGGTGCTCTCGTCGTAGGTGAACCCGATCTCCACGAACGGTCCGGCGTTGGCGCCCTTGTGCGACAGGGTGATCACGCCGGTCTCGCCGAGCCGGGTGTACGCCGTGCCGGCCACGTACGACGTCTGCCCGGTCACGGTGGTGGGCTGGTTGAACGCGTCGTAGCCGTAGCCGATCACCTCGGCATTGGGCAGGTCCGCCTTCCCGGGCAGGGTCAGCGTGGAGGGGCTGCCGTCCGCTTTGTACGTCTGGCCGAACTCGTACGTGCCGGCCAGCCCGCCCTCCACGGCCGGGATGGTGATCCGGGTGCCGGTCGTCTGGTAGGTGGCGGTGTACCCGGTGATCTGGCTGCCGTAGGCGTCGGCGCCGATCCAGCGGGTGGAGGTGGCGGGCCGGCCCTTGCCGCCGGGGACGGTGTCGTAGGTCCAGGACGCCAGCGGGATCTCGGGAGTGCTGCTCCGGTCGAAGGCGCCGGTGCGGCGGCCGAGTTCGTCGTAGGTGAACGCGACCGTCCGGCCGCGACTGTCCGTTGTGGACGTCAGCTCGTCGGCGTCGTCGTAGGCGTAGGTCGTGGCGCCCCGGTCGGGGTCGACACTGCGGACGTTGCGGCCCCGCACGTCGTACTCCCAGCTCCAGGTGTTGCCGGCCGGGTCGGTGACGGCGGCGATCTGGTCGACGCCGCGGTAGGTGTAGGTGGTGGCGTCGAACTCGCCGGAGGGCTGCGCGGCGCGGTACTGCCGCAGCTGCGACACCCGTTCCCGGCCGTCGATCAGCGTGCTGGTGGCGGTGCCGCCGGTCGGCGGGGTCACGTCGACCCGATCGCCGGCGTAGTACGTGAGGGTGCTCCACTTCGGAACGTCCTTGGCCTTGAACGTCTCGGCGATCGCCCGTCCGGCGCCGTCGAAGGCGGTCACGGTCTGGGCGGGCACCGCCTTGTCGCTGGCCGGGATGAACAGGGTGGTGCCGGCCTCGCCCTCGGCGACGTACGGCGCGTTGGTCTTGAACGCCCGCCCGACGCTGTCGTAGATGGTGTCGGTGATGTTGCGGCCGCCCTCCCCGCCCGGCGCCGGCGCCTGGGTCTGGCGCGGCCGCAGCAGCCCGTCGTAGAGGACGTAGCTGGTGACATAGCCGCCGTTGGCGGTGAGCCGGGAGGTGGCCACCGAGCTGCCGGAGGTGCCGATCTGGTACTGGTACTCGACGTTCGCCCGGCCGCCCCGGTCCCGGCCGGGCAGCCACACGCCGGTGAGCCGCCCGAGCGGGTCGTAGCCCAGATCGGTCCGGTTGTCGTTCGGGTCGACGGTCGCGGCGTCCAGGCCCCACTCCGGGCGCAGCTCGGTGACCGTGTGGAAGCCCTTGGCGTCGGTGGACGTCATCGACGTCGGCGCGGCGCCGGTGGCCGGCGTGTAGGAGCGGGTGGTGACGTTGCCCTTGGCGTCCCAGGAGCGCACGATCCGCCCGTACTGGTCGTACTCGTTGCGGGCCGCGTCGACGTACTGCGGCTGCGCCGGCGACCCGCCGGCGATCGAGCGCAGGCGGCTGACGTCGCCCTTGGTGGGCGGGGCACCCGGTTCGCCACCGTCGAAGGCGACCACCGTGTCGGCGAGCACGTCGCCGGCGGCCGGCGTCTTGGCGCAGGACAGCGCGTAGGTCTGGGTGCGCTGGACCGCGGTGCGCAGGCCGGTGCCGCCGTCCGGGGCGTAGGTGGTGATCGTGCACCGGTCGTCGGTGGTGACGGCCTCGTCGCCGCGGTCGTCGACGTTGGTCACACGGCCGTACTTGTCGAACGTCGAGCTCTTGGAGATCACCCGGGGTTCGCGGCCGCCGTCGAGCGTGACCCGCTGCCGCACGGTGCCGGTGTCGGTGTACCGGGCGGTGGCGGTGCGGCCGGCCGCGCTGCGGGTCGCGGTCGGAGCGGACTGCCACGGGTCGGTGATGACGCTGCTGACCGGTTTGTCATCCGTGCCGTTGTAGACGATCTGCTCGCGGACCAGGCCGGCCAGGGCGTCGTCGTCGGTCCAGATGGCGTCCGTGAAGTCCTTGACCGACGCCGACCGGGTACCGCCGGGCAGCTTGTCGCCGTTCATGCCGCGGAAGTAGCGGGCCTCGGTCAGCGTCTGCTCGCCGGCGTCGCCCGCGCGGGTGCGCACCGTGCCGTAGCCGCGCCACTGCGACCAGGTCTTGTACTTCTCCGGCGTCAGCCCGTCGTCGTCGGCGAAGTGCCAGGCGCCGCCGCCGAGATACTCGTAGGCGATCACATCGCGGGTGTTGCCGCCGGTGTGGTCGGCCTCCACGACCTGGCGGACGACGTACTTGTGGAACCAGTCCAGCTTCGGGGCGCTCTGCCCGGGCGGGGTCCACAGGGTGGGGAAGCAGCGCTGGGTGTTGGTCTCCGGCGTGCGTGCCTCGCCCGGCTTGCACTCGGGCTGCTCGTAGGCGACCGAGACCTCGCCGCCGCTCTCGTTGCGGATCGAGGCGACCCGCCACCACTTCATCGCCGGCAGCTGGTCACCCTGCGAGTCCACCCGATTGTCCAGCTGTACGCCGGTGAACGTCACCTGCGGCAGGTCCAGCCTCGCGCCGCCGGCCAGGCCCGCGTGCCCGATCGAGGCGAGCCACAGCCCGGCCCGCGTGTTGTCGCCCGGGCTGGGGAAGCTGTGCGTGAGGGTCCATGACTCCACATCGGTGTAGGCGCCGTCCTTCACCACGCGGGTGGTGACGCCGGCCAGCCGCCGGGTGGTCCAGAACGTGGGGTTGCCGACCTGGCAGGTGCTGCCCGGGCAGTCCAGGTCCCACGGGCTGTCGGGCCAGGTGGCGGCGGTGTGCGTGGCGCAGTTGGCCAGGCAGCGGTCGGCGGTGGAGAAGGACACCTGCATCGGCGCCCGGCCGAACTCCGCCTCGGTACGGGTGCCGTAGTCGATATGGTCCAGCCAGCCGGAGCGGTCGTAGGCGGCGGGCGCGCTCGCCGTGCCGTTGCGGGCGTACTTGGCGGTCTCCCGGACGTACCAATAGGACATCGAGTTGCCGTGGGTGTCCACGACATAGTCGAGGTTCCACCGCCACGCCTGGGCGCAGGAGGAGGCGGCGAAGGTATCGGCGTGACAGTATTCGCCGGGGTGGTTGCCGAAGACCGGCACGGTCCACGTCGAATTGGTCTCCGGCCGGCCGGCGGTCCACCCGGGCAGCCGGTTGAGGCCGAACCAGTACTGCGTGCCGTCGGTCGTGGTGACCTTCCAGTACTCGCCGTCGGCGTCGCCGTTGCCCGTATCGGCGATGCGCTCGATGCTGGAGCCGTCCTCGTCGCGCGGGCGGAACGCCCCGGAGGCGTCGTCGCGGATCAGCTCCACCGAGCGGCCGTTGAGCGACATCGTGGCGTTGTCGGTGACCCAGCACAGGTCGCCGGTCGCGGTGGTGTTGTTGGGCTTGCGGCCCTGGGCGTCCGGTTCCATGTCGTCGCCGCAGGAGCGGTACTCCCGCTCGATGGAGCCGGCGCCGAGGTTGAACCCCTCGCCGACCCAGGACGGCTGGTTGTTGGACGCCGCCGTGCGCCCGTCGACGCTCTGCGCGGAGTAGCCGAGCCCCACCTGCGGCTCGGGCCCGTTGATGCCGGGCGGCACCCGCATCGGGTACGACCAGCTGAAGTCGCCGGACGACGTGCCCGCCTGCCACTTGCCCGACGTTGCCAGCGCGGTCGCCGTGAAGTCGCCGGTGCTGCCCGCCGGGCCGGCCTGCACCGCCAGCAGCGTGCCGGGCGTCGCCGCGGCGGCGGGCACGGTCGCGGTCACGGTGGTGCCGTCGTTGGCCGTGGCCAGCGGGGTACCCGCGCAGCCCTCCTTGTCCGGTGTGGACAGTGCGCACTCGGGCAGGGCGACCACCCGCAGCCGGTTGCCGAAGTCGCCGCCGGCCGCGGTGCGGAAGCCGGAATAGTCGACGGTCAGCGTGACCGGGGCGTCCTGCTTGCCCCCGTCCGCGCGGCCGACCCGCAGCAGCAGTTCCGGCCGGTCCTTGCGGGGCGCCGTGCCGTGCGCGAGGAGCTGCACCTTCGCCCTGGTCGCCGCCGCGGCCTTGTCGCCGGCGGCCGCGACCCGGACCGGCAGGGCACCGGCCTTCGCCGCGGCGCCGCCGGGGGCGGCGAGGTTCACGACGGACTCGCCGGCCGCCGGCCAGACCGGAGCCGGCCGCTGCGCCTGCGCCGCCCGGGCGGCCGGGTCGTTGGCGTGCGGGGTGGTCGTCGCGTCGCCGCCCGGAACCGTGTCGTAGTGCTGCGGCTTCAGGCGGGTGACGGCCGCCCCGGCGGGCGTGGCCACCGCGTTCACGAACGTGGCCAGCAGCACGAATGTCAGGACCGCCGCCATCCGGCGGGTGTGCTTGGCGGACATACGGGCGTGCCCCTATTCGTTGTAGAGGGAGACGATGTCGACGTCGGTCGGCACTCCGGCAATGACGCGCACGTCGTCGACGGCACCGTCGAAGTAGTCCACCGGTCCGCCGTTGTGGCGGGCCCGGCACACGTTGAGCACGCCCGGCGCGCGCCAGCTGGACGGCACGTCCACCACGCCGGTGACCTGGCCGTTGACGTAGAGACGGGCGGTGCGGGTGCCGGCGTCGTAGACGCCGACCAGGTGGGTCCACTCCCCCACCCGCGGCGCGGCGGTGGACAGCGCCCGGGCCGGCGTGGGTACCGCGACGTCGTCCGGCGTGATCGAGAACGCCCAGCGGTTGAAGCCCTGCGAGTACTGCAGGAAGAACGAGCTCGTCGCCGACCCGTCCGCGCTGACCGCGGTCTGCCACGGGTTCGCCGCGTCGTCGAGGCGCACCCACGCCGACACCGCGAAGCTCTGCTCGGTGTTGAGCACCCTCACCGCCGACGCGGCGTACCCGGTCGTACCGTCGCAGGCCAATGCTCGCCCGGTGCCTCGGTGCCCGGTGGTGCGGGTGGCCCTCGGGGCGAGCGTGAGCGAGCGCTGGAAGCCCGACGAGTCGCCGGCGGCGCCGGACGCCTCCTCGAAGCGCCAGTCGCCGACGTTCGTCGTTTCCTGCGCGAGCTCGGCCACCTCGCTGGGGTAGATGCGCCGGTCCCACACCCGCACGTCGGTCAGCTCGCCCGCCCAGAAGTCGACGGGTGCGCCGTTCCACAGGCCGCGGCCGATGGTCAGCGGCCCGGACGGGTTCCACGCCGGCGGTACGCTCACCGATCCCTGCTCCACGCCGTCGACGAAGAGCGCCGCGCGCCGGGTCGCCGAGTCGTAGGTGCCCACGAGGTGGGTCCAGGCGCCCAACCGGGGCGGCCGGGTGGAGGAGATCCGCGTGGTGGCCGCGTTGTCCTTGTCCTCGTCGGTGAGGCTGAACGTCCACCGGTCGTCCGCCTTGCTGTACTGCAGGTAGAAGCCGCTGGCGTGCACGCCGTCCTGGGCCACCGCGGTGCGGAAGGTGCCGTTGTCGGTGAGCCGCGCCCAGGCCGCGACGCTGAAGCTCTCGTCGTTGGGCACGATCGGCCCGCCGGTGGTCGCCGCGTAGTTGGTGGGGTCGCCGCTCAGGTGCAGCGCAACGTGCCGGTCGACGATCCGGCTGGGCTGCCCGAGGGTGCCGCCGCTCAGCGTCGCCGGGTGCCCCTTGCCGGACGAGTCGGCGAGCGTGGTGCCGGACGTCTCGCCGAGCGTCCACACACCCGCCGGTGGGCGGCCCGAACCGGCCCGGAAGACGTACTCGGCGATGTCCGAGGTGTTCCCGGCCCGGTCGACCGACTGCACGTACAGCTTGTTGGTGCCGCGCCGGTCGGGCGTCACCGCGGCGATCGCCGTGCCGCCGACCGAGCCGGCCGCCACGTAGTCCAGCGGCGGCGAGGCCAGGCCGTACCGGTAGCCGGCCACGTCCGCGACCCCGCCGGCCGAGAGGCGGAACGACCCGCTGACGCCGACGCCGCCGTGGATGGCGTTGTCGTTCAGGTACAGGCCGTCGGCCGACTCGGCGGCCGGTGGCCGGTCCGGCGCCGTCGTGTCCACGGTGAACTCGCAGAAGGCCGAGTCGGGCCCGATCGCCAGGCCGTCGTTCGCCTGGGTCCGGAACCCGTATGTCCGGCCCGCCACGAGCGCCGGCGCGACGGTCACCTGGGCGGTGCCGCCCGACGGCACGCTGTCCTGGTGCGCGGTGGTCAACGGCGTCTTGATGCTGCCGTCCGCGTTCCGCTCGCCCCACGCGAACCAGGTGTTGACCAGCCCACCGTCCGGATCGGACGATCGCGCCCGCAGGACCGGCGTCGTGGTGCCGACATACGGGCGGTCGGCCCCCTGCGCGCACGGCTTGTTCGACACCGACATCGCGTCGGGCACGCCGGGGTAGGAGTTGAACTCCACCGACAGCACCGTCCGGCCCTCGTCGAACTTCTTCCAGCCCAGGTTGATCGTGCCCTCGTCGCTGGCGCGCAGGCCCAGCGTGATCCCGCCGTTGCCGGTCGCGCCGGCGACCCAGTCGCGCAGCTTGGTCGAGCCCCACTCGGTGTAGAAGTCGGCCGCGTCATCACAGTTGCTGTTCAGCGCGTTGGCGAGCCAGCGGTCCCCCGGCCAGCTGAACCAGTTGGTGTTCCAGGTGGTGCCCGGTCCGATCCCGTCGGTCGCATACAGGTCGGTCCACGTGTCGCCGCACGAGTAGGAGTGCAGCAGGTAGGAGCTGAACGTCGCGGAGAGGATCTGCTTGCCGCGCAGCGCGTTCAGATCGATCTGCCAGATCGAGCGGTACCGCTCCCAGCCGTCACCCGCCTGCTCGACGTAGCCGACCTTGGCGTGCTCGCCCCGGTCGTACGACCAGTACTGCTGGTCCGGGTGCCGCTCGTTGATCATCGTCCAATCGCCGCCGAACCCGCCGGCCGCCTGGGTAGACGCGCCCGCGGCGATCGTGGCGACGAAGGTACCGCGCGGCGTCGCGTAGATCCGCGTGGACGCCGACCGCAGCCCGGTCACCTCCACCCGGGCGCCCGACGCACGCGCCTGCCGCACGGCGGTCGCCGAGTCCGGCGCCTTCACCGGCGTGTCCGATGTGGACGGTCCGGCCGCCGCCGGGGAGACCGGCGACAGCACCGCAATGGCCATCAGTGCGGCCAGGAACCACCGCCGCGTCACGCGTTCGAACAAGGCCGTCCCCCGTAGATCGATGCGACACAATTCGCCGCTCGAAGTCCATCAGCCGGGGCTTTCACCGATCTTTCACGGTGGCGGGGAAATCCCTACCATGGCAACTGGCCGGGCCGCCCCAGTGCCGGCAGGCGCCGCGGGCGCTTCGATTGACGCATGACTGGCGACGATGCGCTGCGCCTCGACGCGGTGTCGGCACCAATTGGCCGGCCTGCACATCCCGACGCGCTGGGCGGGGCGCGGTCGGCGCTCACGTCCCACCCGCCCGGCACCGGCCGCCACGGAGCATGCAGCGACCGGAAGTCTCCGCGCGGGATCCTCGGCGGGGCGAACCTTATCGGCGCGGGGTTTCAAGCACCTGACAGACGCCGGTCCGGGCGGCCCGGTCGATGGCGGCGAGGGTGCGCTGGTGGCGCACGGCGGTGTGGAAGTCGGGATGGGCCGGGCGGTGCTCGCGGATGGCGGTGGCGAGGTCGCGGTACAGCGCGGCAACGTTGGCAACGGGCCCGCCGGCCGCGCCGGACGGGACGGTTCGATAGCGGGCCGGCACCGGCAGCTCCCGCGGTGCGCCGCCGGCCGGTGCCAGGCCCACGCGCCAATCGGCCCAGTTCATGTACTCGCCGGTCCGGGCCGGGGTGATGGTCAGCGTGCCTTCGGTGCCGGCGACCTTGAGCAGGAACCCGTCCGGGCCGGGCGCGCTGCCGCCGTGCAGGCTGATCGAGGCGAGGGCGCCGTCGCCGAACCGGCCGACGAACGCCAGCTGTCCGGCGATATGGTTGTCGACGAGCTGCCCGGTTTCGATCACGGTGACGCGGTCGTGCCGGCTGGCCGCCATCGCGCTCACCTCAACCAGCTCACCGGCGATCTGGTCGATCGCGGCCAGGGTGTGTCCCGCCATGATCATGAGCACGCCGGTCGCGGCGGCGGGGGTGGTGCTCCAGGCGAGGGACTGCGGGATGCGGCTGCCGCCGAGCGGGTCGGCGGCGCCGACGAAGCTCACCGACTCGACGCGACCGAGCCGGCCGGCGGCGAGCAGGTCCCGGACGAAGCGGGCGCCGGGCGAGTGGTACACCTGCAATCCCACGGCGTGCACGACGCCCGCGCCGTCGGCGGCGCGGGCCAGCGCCGTGGCCTCGTCCGCGTCGACGCCGAGGGGCCACTCCGACAGCACGTGCTTGCCCGACCCGATCGCGGCCCGGACGGCCTCCGCGTGGCCCGCCGTGCGCACCGACACCACGACCAGGTCCACCTCGGGATGCGCGGCCAGCTCCGCCGCGCTGGTGAAGGCCGACGGCGCACGGAAGCGCTCGGCGGCCCGGCGAGCGCTGCCGGTGCGGGTCGTCGCCACCGCGGTGACCCGATACTCGTCGAGCATCGCGAGGGCGGGCAGATGCGCCTGTGCGGCCCAGCCTCCGTCCGGGCTCGCGCCGACGATGCCGACCCGAATCCTGCCGTTCGTCATGTACCGCCCCCATTCCACCGATTTTTAAACGAGCGGTACAAAATTAGGCCCTCGCTCGCCGGCGGGTCAAGGAGTAACGTACCGATCGGTAAAATTGGAGGTGCCATGCCAGGCGGACGGCCGAGAACGTTCGACGCCGACGCGGCCCTCGACCGGGCGCTGGAGGTCTTCTGGCGCCACGGATACGAGGGCGCCGCACTGTCGGAGCTGACCGAGGCGATGGGCGTCAACCGCCCGAGCCTGTATGCCGTGTTCGGCAACAAGGAGCAGCTGTTCGCCAAGGTCCTGGACCGGTACACGACCGGACCGGCCGCCTACGCCCGGGAAGCGCTCGACCTGCCCACCGCGCGGGAGGTGATCGAGCGGCTCGTCTTCGGCGCCATCGAGCTGACCGCCGGTCCGGGCACCCCGCGCGGCTGCCTCAGCG
This sequence comes from Dactylosporangium sp. CA-092794, assembly GCF_050948465.1. Lineage (NCBI taxonomy): Bacteria > Bacillati > Actinomycetota > Actinomycetes > Micromonosporales > Micromonosporaceae > Dactylosporangium > Dactylosporangium sp. CA-092794. The sequence goes on from NZ_CP192044.1 coordinate 9,071,993, forward strand.
TCGCCAACGTCCAGCCCTGCGGCCCGGAAGCCGAGTCGATCCGGCAAGCGGTCGCCGCCCTCCGCAAGACGAGCGTCGCGGCCCTGCGCCAGCGCCTGCAGCGGGCCCGCGCCGAGGGCGACCTGCCCGCCGGCACCGATCCCGCGACGCTGGCCAACCTCGTCGCCGCCATCACCGACGGCATCGCCACCCAGGCGGCCAACGGGGCCACCAGATCGGAGCTCCGCCGGATCGCCGAGATGGCCCTGCCCGCCCTGCCGATCTCCTGACCGCTGAGCGCCCGTGTCGAGGTCGGGGGCGCTTTCTTTCCGTGATCATGCCGATAAGCGTCCCGAATGGCGGGATCTCCATGATCGTGGAGCGACGATGTACCAGGAGCGGCACTATCACTCCGCGATCATGAAGATCCCAGCAAGTGGACGCCTCCGGCGCATGATCACGGAAGCAAAACGCCGCACCGGCCGCAGGGGCCACCAGCGCCGCGCGCGGCGGGGCGGGGCCACTGGGGGTCGCGCCGCTCTGGATCGGCGGGGTTGAGCCGGCCGCTGGATCTGGCGGCGTGGGAGGGCGCAAGTCGGCGTCGATGGCGGCCGGCCACCCGCCTTCGACCAGCCGCGCCACGGTGGAGTGCGGTCGGGCGCAACCGCGCCGTCGCGGCCCGGGGTGGCGCACCTGGGGTGCGCTACGAAGCCGCGGTGCATGCACATCGCCGCGATCAACGACAGGCCCTGAATCGTCGTGCGGTCGCCGTCGGCGTCGAGGACGGCGCGGCGGCGGCGAGGTGAGGCTTCCGCCGCCGGGAGGTGCCAACATAGGCGGATGGGGAGCGTCGATCACGTGCGAGAGGTGGCGCTGAGCCTGCCGCGCACGACCGAGCATCTGATCCGCGACCGGGTCAAGTTCCGGGTCGGGCGGATCGTCTACCTCGCCCTGTCCCAGGACGAGACCACGCTCGGGTTCGCGTTTCCGAGGGAGGAGCGGGCGGCGCTGGTCGCCGCCGAGCCGGAGCGGTTCTTCCTGCCGCAGTTCTCGGATTTGCGGTACCACTGGGTGTGTGCCCACCTCGACCGGCTCGACGACGGCGAGCTGCGCGGCCTCATCGTCGACGCCTGGCGCATGGTGGTGCCCAAGCGGGTGTACGCCGAGTGGCACCAGGGGGTCTCGTGAGGCCGAGCGCCACCCCCGGTGCCACCCGGACCGGCTAGACCTCGACCACCTGCTCGTCGCCGGCCCGCCGCTCGGCCACCGCCGCCGGCGGCGCGGGCGGGACGGTCTCCTGGGGCGGTGCGGTGCGCTGCGCCGGGATGGTCCGCGGGCGCGGGTTGAAGTCGAAGCTCGCCCGGAGCATCTGCTTCAGCCGCGGCGCGAACGGCCGCTCGATGAGCCGATGGCACAGGTAGGCCAGCACCAGCAGCCCGGCGATCGCGGCGAACAGCAGCGGCCACGCGGCGACCTTGCCCTTGAGCGTCCGGATGGTGATCACGCCGATGTCCTGGTGCAGCAGGTACAGCGGGTAGGTCATCGCCCCGGCGACGGTCAGCCACTTCCAGCGCGCCCAGCTCAGCCAGCCCAGCGCGACCGCGCTCACGGCGGCGAAGAACGCGCACAGCAGGGCGGCCGAGAAGATCCACTGCATGTCGGCCGGCAGGAACTGGTTGAAGTGGCGGGTGTCGAGCAGCACCTGGTGCTGGGCGATGAGCAGGCAGACCCCGACGAGCCCCCACAGCAGCGGGGTCGAGCCGAAGCGGTGCACCAGGTAGAGCAGGACGCCGGCGACGAAGTACGGCATGTAGGCGGGCTGGATGATCAGCTGGACCCACGGGTTGTCGGTCATGCCGTAGGTGAAGATGCCGGCGACCATCCACAGCATGCAGAAGGCCAGCACCCGCTTGTAGGTGAGCCCCATCGCGACGACGATCGCGAAGAGTAAGTAGAAGCGCAGCTCGGCCCAGAGGGTCCAGTAGACGGCGTCCACGCTGGGCACACCGAAGGCGTCCTGCGCCATGGTGAAGTTCACCAGCAGGTCGGACAGCGTCTTCGGGCCGTGGATCACGGTGGTCGCGTCGGCGAGCGGCTTGTTGAGGCGCACGACGATCGTGGAGATGACGATCGCGACCCAGTACATCGGGAAGAGCCGGACCGTGCGCGAGATGAAGAAGTCCCGCAGCGACCGGTCCCAGGAGCTCATGCAGATGACAAATCCGCTGATCATGAAGAACAGCTGGACGCCGAGGTAGCCGTACGTCGCGAACTTGTAGAGCAGGCCGAACTCTTCGGCGTTGTGGTGCACCCAGATGTGCGACTTCGCTGTGCCGACGAAGTGATACAGGACAACCAGTAGCGCGGCGCACAGTCGCAGCCCGTCGAGCGCGGCCAGGCGGCCCTCACGCCGCAGTGAGCCGGCGGACGACTGGGCTCTCGTGGTGGGGGTAGCTACGTTGAGCACGCGGCACTGTACCGCGCCGGCATGCGAACGGGGAAACCCTGTCCATCAATGGGAGGCTGGCGGGTATGGAACTCGGGGTCCCGCCGCTCTTCTCCGCATTGCGCGGAGCACGCAACGTGTTGATCGCCGGCGCCGGCGGCGGATTCGACGTGTACGCGGGGTTACCGCTCGCCTTCGCGCTGCGCGCCGACGGCGTGGACGTACACCTCGGAAATCTATCCTTCACGCCATTGGAACTGCTGGATATCGACGTGTTCCTCGCGCCCAACCTGGCCGCCGTCGGGCCGGACGTCGCCGGGCTCGACGATTATTTTCCCGAGCGGACGCTCGCCCGCTGGCTGCGTGACGCGCAGATGCCCGCCAATGTTTACGCATTCGCGAAAACCGGCGTGCAACCGCTCCGGGAGGCGTACCGCGAACTCGTCCGCCGCCTGGACATCGACGCGATCGTGCTGGTCGACGGCGGCACCGACATCCTCATGCGCGGCGACGAGTCCGGGCTGGGCACGCCGGCCGAGGACATGACGAGCCTGGCCGCCGTCAACGGGCTGGCCGAGGTGCCGACCCGGCTGGTCACCTGCCTCGGCTTCGGCATCGACGCCTACCACGGGGTGAACCACTCGCAGGTGCTGGAGAACATCGCCGCGCTGGACCGGGCCGGGGCGTACCTCGGCGCCCTGTCGATCCCGTCGGCGAGCGCCGAGGCGCTGCTCTACCGCAGTGCCGTCGCGCACGCGCAGCGCCACACCCCGCTGCGGCCGAGCATCGTCAACGGGCAGATCGCCGCGGCGGTCGGCGGCGAGTTCGGCGACGTGCGCTTCACCCATCGGACCGCGGGCAGCCGGCTCTTCGTCAACCCGCTCATGGCGATCTACTTCTCGTTCACCGTGGCCGGGCTGGCCGCGCGCTCGCTCTACCTGGACCGGCTGGAGGACACGCTCGGCATGCGCCAGGTGGCGGGCCGCATCGAGGCGTTCCGCGCGGAGGTGACGCCGCGGGCGGCCCGCGCGTTTCCGCACTAGGTGTCCCCTCGCGTACCAACGGTGACAAAATGCGCGGGTGGAGGTTGTCACACGCCCGCCCGCTCGGGCGGCGCGCGCACATAGCATCCGGTCATGAACGCCCCAGCGGAGCAACTGCAGGACTGGCGGCGGCTAGCGCTCGGCGTGCTGCGCAAGTCCGGGCTGGCCGGCGACGACACGCCCCCCGAGGCGGTCGAGGACCTGCTGGCCACCGAGACCTATGACGGCCTGCGCGTCGCGCCGCTGTTCACGGCCGCCCACGCGGCGTCCGTCCCGCCGGCCGGGCTGCCCGGCGAGCCGCCGTTCGTGCGCGGCGGCCACGGCGGGCCGCGGCCGTGGGACGTGCGGCAGCGCCACGCCGACCCCGACCCGAAGACGACCCGCGCCGCCGCGCTGGCCGACCTGGAGCACGGTGCGACCTCGCTGTGGCTGGCCGGCATCGCGCCCGGCGACCTCGCCGAGGCGCTCGACGGCGTTTACCTGGAGCTGGCCCCGGTGGTGCTGGACAACGGCGCCGACACCCTGGCGGCGGCCCGCGCGTTCCTGGCGCTGCCCGGTGCGGACAAGTCGGGCAACCTGGGCGCCGACCCGCTCGGCTTTTCCGCCCGTACCGGCGAAAAACCCGACATGTCGGTTATTTCACTGCTGTCGAAAATGTCGGCGATCCCGGTCGCCACCGTCGACGCGACCGTTTACCACAACGCCGGGGCGAGCGACGCCCAGGAGATCGGCTACGCCACCGCCACGGGCGTGGCCTACCTGCGCGAGCTGGTCGGCGCCGGGCTCAGCGCCGGCATGGCGCTGCAGCAGCTCGAGTTCCGCCTCGCCGCGACCGCCGACCAGTTCGCCACGATCGCCAAGCTGCGCGCCGCCCGGCGGATCTGGTCCCGGGTCGCGCAGGTCTGCGAGGCGCCGCACCTGGGCGGGCAGCGCCTGCACGCGGTCACCAGCGACGCGATGATGACCGCCCGCGACCCGTGGTCCAACCTGCTGCGCACGACCGTGGCCTGCTTCGCCGCCGGGGTGGGCGGCGCGGACGCGGTCACCGTGCAGCCGTTCGACGCGCGGCTCGGCCTGCCCGACGGGTTCTCCCGGCGGATCGCCCGCAACACCCAGTCGCTGCTGATCGAGGAGGCCGGGGTCGCCCGGGTGCTCGACCCGGCCGGCGGGTCGTGGTATGCGGAGTGGCTCACCGATGCCCTCGCGCACGCCGCCTGGGACGTGTTCACCGAGGTCGAGCGGGCCGGCGGGATGGCCGCGGCGCTGGCGAGCGGGATGGCCGGCGACCGGATCGGGGCGACCCGGCAGCGGCGCGAGGACGACCTCGCCCACCGCCGCCAGGCGATCACCGGCGTGTCGGAGTTCCCCGACCTCGACGAGCGGCGCCCGGTGCGACCGCCGGCACCGCCGCCGCCTTCGGGCGGCCTCCCGAGGATGTGGTACTCCGGGGGCTTCGAACGGCTGCGTGACGCCGCCGACGCCGCGCCGCGACCCCCGGTGGTGCGCCTGGTCACGCTCGGCTCGCCGGCCGCGCACTCGGCCCGCGCGTCCTTCGCCGGCAACCTGTTCGCGGCCGGCGGCGTGCGGCTGGCCGACGCCCCGTCGCCGGTGGCCTGCATCTGCGGCTCCGACCGCTCGTATGCCGAGGAGGCCGCGGCCACCGCGCAGCGGCTCAAGGCCGAGGGCGTCGCCAAGGTCTGGCTGGCCGGGAAGCCGGCCGGCTACGAGGGCGTCGACGCCTACCTGTACACCGGCTGCGACGCGCTCGAAGTGCTCCGCGAGACACACCGGGACCTGGGAGTGGTGGCGCCGTGATCCCCGACTTCTCCGAGGTTGCCCTCGGTACCCCCCGCGCCGAAACGGGCCCGGTCGACACCGGCGAGGCGTGGCACACGCCGGAGGGCATCGACGTCAAGGGCGTCTACGGCCCCGCGGACCTCGCCGACGTGGAGTTTCTGCACGGGTACCCGGGTATTGCGCCCTTCGTGCGCGGCCCCTACCCGACGATGTACACCACGCAGCCGTGGACGGTGCGGCAGTACGCCGGATTCTCCACCGCCGAGGAGTCCAACGCGTTCTACCGCCGCAACCTCGCCGGCGGCCAGAAGGGCCTGTCGGTCGCCTTCGACCTGGCCACCCACCGCGGCTACGACTCCGACCACCCGCGGGTCGCCGGCGACGTGGGCATGGCCGGCGTGGCCATCGACTCGATCCTCGACATGCGCCGGCTCTTCGAGGGCATCCCGCTGGACCGGATGAGCGTGTCGATGACCATGAACGGCGCGGTACTGCCGGTGCTGGCGCTCTACATCGTCGCCGCCGAGGAGCAGGGTGTGGCCCCGGAGCAGCTGTCCGGGACCATCCAGAACGACATCCTCAAGGAGTTCATGGTCCGCAACACCTACATCTACCCGCCCGGGCCCTCGATGCGGATCATCGGCGACATCTTCGGGTACACCTCGAAGCACATGCCGAAGTTCAACTCCATCTCGATCTCGGGCTACCACATCCAGGAGGCGGGGGCGACCGCCGACCTGGAGCTGGCCTACACGCTCGCCGACGGCGTGGAGTACCTGCGCGCCGGGCGCGACGCCGGCCTCGGCGTCGACGCGTTCGCGCCGCGGCTGTCGTTCTTCTGGGCCATCGGCATGAACTTCTTCATGGAGGTCGCGAAGCTACGCGCCGGCCGGCTGCTGTGGTCGCGGCTGGTGCGTGACTTCGGCGCCGAGAACCCGAAGTCGCTGTCGCTGCGCACGCACTGCCAGACCTCGGGCTGGTCGCTGACCGCGCAGGACGTGTTCAACAACGTGGTGCGCACCTGCGTCGAGGCGATGGCGGCCACCCAGGGGCACACCCAGTCGCTGCACACCAACGCCCTGGACGAGGCCCTCGCGCTGCCGACCGACTTCTCCGCCCGCATCGCCCGCAACACGCAGCTGCTGCTGCAGCAGGAGTCCGGCACCACTCGGGTGATCGACCCGTGGGGCGGCAGCGCCTACGTGGAGCGGCTCACCCACGACCTCGCCCGGCGCGCCTGGGACCACATCGAGGAGGTCGAGCGGGCCGGCGGCATGGCCCGCGCGATCGGCGAGGGCATCCCGAAGCTGCGCATCGAGGAGGCGGCGGCACGCACCCAGGCCCGCATCGACTCGGGCCGGCAGCCGGTCATCGGGGTGAACAAGTACCGCCCGGACACCGACGAGTCGATCGAGGTGCTCAAGGTCGACAACTCCGCCGTGCGCGCGGCGCAGATCGCCCGGCTGCGGCGGCTGCGCGCCGAGCGTGACCAGGCCGCCTGCGACGCGGCGCTGGAGGCGCTCACGGCCGGCGCCGCGAACGGCGCGAACCTGCTGGAGCTGTCCGTGGCCGCGGCCCGCGCGCACGCCACCGTCGGCGAGATCTCCGACGCGCTGGAGCAGGTGTTCGGGCGGCACACGGCGCAGATCCGTACCATCTCCGGCGTGTATCGCGACGAGGCGGCCGGGGCGGGCAACGTGCAACGCGTGCGCGCCGCGACCGACGCGTTCGCCGAGGCCGAGGGGCGCCGCCCGCGCATCCTGGTGGCCAAGATGGGCCAGGACGGCCACGACCGCGGCCAGAAGGTGATCGCGACCGCCTTCGCCGACCTCGGCTTCGACGTCGACGTGGGCCCGCTGTTCTCCACCCCGGAGGAGGTCGCCCGCCAGGCGGTCGAGGCCGACGTGCACATCGTCGGCGTCAACTCCCTCGCCGCCGGCCACCTCACGCTGGTGCCGGCGCTGCGGGCGGAGCTGGCCGCGATGGGCCGCGACGACATCCTGATCGTGGTCGGCGGCGTGATCCCGCCCCAGGACCACGACGAGCTGCGCGCGGCCGGCGCCGCCGCGATCTTCGGCCCCGGCACCGTCATCGCCGACGCCGCCCTGGAGCTGCTGGAGGTGCTGCGATCCCGGTTGCAGCACTGAGCGAGCTCGTCGACGGCGTGCTGGGCGGCTCCCGGGCCTGGATCGCCCGGGCGATCACGCTCGTCGAGTCCACCCGCGCCGACCACCGCGAGCGCGCCCAGGAGCTGCTCGGCGCGCTCGCCCCGCACGCCGGCCGGGCCCGGCGGGTCGGCGTGACCGGCGTGCCGGGCGTCGGCAAGTCCACCTTCATCGACGCGCTCGGCACGCGGCTCACGGCGGCGGGCCACAAGGTCGCGGTGCTCGCCGTCGACCCGTCCTCGACCCGCACCGGCGGCAGCATCCTGGGCGACAAGACGAGGATGACCCGGCTGGCGGCCGACCCCGCCGCGTTCGTGCGCCCCTCCCCCACCTCCGGCACGCTCGGCGGCGTGGCCCGGGCCACCCGGGAGGCGATGGTGGTGGTCGAGGCGGCGGGTTATGACGTGGTACTCGTGGAGACGGTCGGCGTCGGGCAGTCCGAGACCGCGGTCGCCGACATGGTCGACACGTTCCTGCTGCTGGCCCTGGCCCGCACCGGCGACCAGCTGCAGGGGATCAAGAAGGGCGTGCTGGAGCTGGCCGACGTGATCGCGGTCAACAAGGCCGACGGCCCGCACGAGCCCGACGCCCGGGCCGCGGCCCGCGAGCTGTCCGGCGCCCTGCGGCTGCTGCGCACCGGCCGCGACGCCTGGCAGGCCCCGGTCGTGACGTGCAGCGGCCTGACCGGCGCCGGCCTGCCCGAGCTGTGGGCGCAGGTCGCCCGCCACCACGACACCCTGGACGCCTCGGGCGCGCTGCGCACCAAGCGCGAGCGCCAGCAGCTGGGCTGGGTCTGGTCGATGACCCGCGACGCGCTGCTGGACGGCCTGCGCACCAGCCCCGCGGTGCGCGAGCTGGCCCCGCGGGTCGAGCGCGACGTACTGGCCGGCACGATCACCCCGGTCCAGGCCGCCGAGGCCCTGCTGTCCGCCTTTCACGGCGGTTCGCCGGCTTAGGTTGTACGGCATGTGGCGCATCACGGTGAACCGCACGTGTATCGGCTCGGGCAGCTGCGTGGGCATCGCGCCCGCCCGGTTCGCGCTGGACGACGCCGAGGGCCGCTCGCACCCCGTGACCCCGGACGTGGAGCCGGACGAGGCCGTGCTCGACGCGGTCGCCTCCTGCCCGATGGAGGCGATCTCGGTGCTCGACCTGGAGACCGGCGAGCCCGTCGAGGTCTAGCGCGACCGGCTCGCCCCGCCGGCCAGCCCCCGCGGCGACCGGGCTCGGCGGCTAGCCGGCGAGCGGGCCGCCGGCGTGGACGATGAGCACGCCGGCCGCGGCGGCGGTCAGCAGGGTCAGCACCGGGCCGCGGCGCAGGGCCAGCAGGAGCACGGCGGCGCCGGCGAGGACGGCATACTGCCACGGCTCGCTCAGCTCCAGGGCCAGCGGGACGGCCGAGCCGAGGATCGCCCCGATCGCACCGGGGCCGGCCCCGTCGAGGAAGACGCGCACCACCCGGTTGCCCCGCAGCCGGTCGAAGCGGTCCGCGCCGAACAGCACGAACGCGAACGACGGGCTGAACGCGACCGCGGCGGCCAGCAGCCCGCCGCCGAGCCCCGCCGCGGCGTAGCCGACCACGGCCACGGTGTGCACCACGGGCCCGGGGGTGATCTGGCCGAACGCGACCGCGTTGAGGAACTGCGCGCCGGTCATCCAGTGGTAGTGATCGACGGCGTCGGCCTGCATGAGCGGGATGATGACGAAGCCGCCGCCGTACGACAGGGCACCGACCTTGATCGCGACCCACGCGACGGTCAGCAGCACCCCGCCGCCGAGCCCGGCCGCGGCGAGCACCGGCAGACCCGGTGCCGGGCCTCGGCGCGGCGCGACCGGGACGCGCTGCGCGGCGATCTCGACGAAGCCGCACACGATGAGCAGCAGCACGAGCCAGGGCCCGATGGTGGCGGCCGCGACGGCGCCGGCGAGCAGGTACAGCACCCATCGCGAACGGCTGCTCTGCTGCTTCGCGCGCCGCCAGGCCGCCGGGATGAGGCCGATCCCGGCCTGCACGGCCACCGCGGCGACGGCGGCGCCCGCGCCCGCCCCGGCGGCCTTGACCCACGCCGGCGGGTCGGTCTCGAGGTAGAGCGCCGACAGGGCGAGGATGAGGATCAGCCCGGGCACGATGAACGCGGCGCCGCCGACCAGGGCGCCGACCCGGCCGCGGACCCGCCAGGCGCAGAAGATCGCCAGCTGGGTCGAGGCCGGCCCGGGCAGCAGGTTGCAGGCGGCGATCGCGTCCTCGAACTCCTGCGCGTCGAGCCACTTGCGGTCCTCGACGCACAGCTTGCGCAGCAGCGCGATGTGCGCCGGCGGGCCGCCGAAGCCGACGCAGCCGATCCGGCCCCACTCCCGCAGCACGGTGGCCAGGCTCACCCGCTCCGGCGCGGTCACGGCGCCACCGGACCGTCGGCGGCGATGACGTGCAGCAGGAACTCGATGCGCTCGGCCAACTCGGTCGCGACCCGGTCGAACGCCGGCCGGCCGGCCGGGTCCGCGGCCGGGTCGGGGATGCTCCAGTGCACCGCCGCCGGCGCGCCCGGGAACTCGGGGCACACCTCGCGCACCCGGTCGCACAGCGTGATCACGTGGCCGAAGTGCTGCCCGGCGAACTCGTCGAGGTGCTTGGGCCGGGCGCCGCGCAGGTCGATGCCGCGGGCGGCCATCGCCGCGACCGCGTCCGGATGGATCGGCTTGGGCCGGCTGCCGGCGCTGAACGCCGCCACCACGCCGCCGGAGCGGTGGCGCAGCAGCGCCTCGGCCATCTGCGAGCGGGAGCTGTTGCCGGTGCACAGGAACAGCACCCGGGTCGCCGCCGGGGCCGCCGCCGCGGGCGGGCCGAGCCGCAGCCCGGGGTGCAGCGCCCCGCCGGCCGCGGCCAGCAGCTGCCCGCAGCGGGTCAGGTCGAGGCGGTAGTAGACGTCCCGGCCGTCGGCGGAGGAGCGCCGGGTGCCGACCAGCCGCGCCTGGCGCAGCCGGCCCAGATGGTACGACACGAGACTCTGCTTGCGCCCCACGAGCGCGGTGAGCTCGTGCACCTGCCGATCGCCTCGGGCCAGCTCACCGAGCAGCCGCCAGCGCACCGGATGCGCCGCGGCCCGCACGAACGCCGGCAGCTCCGTTTGTCCCACGGCCGGCAGAATACATCAAACCGATTTGATGTACCGAAGCGCTCAACCGATCCGCCGGCGGACCGATGGGGAGGAGGACATGTCCAGACCTCCCTGGATCCTGGCCGCCCTGTGCGCGCTCGCGATCCTGCTGACACCGGCCGCCGCGTCCGCCGCGCCACCCGCGCCGAGCCCTGGCCCCGAGGGCGGCACCGCCGAGCTCGCGCAGCAGCTCGACGCGGCCAACCGGGCCTACATCGACGCCCAGAACGCGCTCGACGCCTCCCACCGGCGCCAGGCCGAGCTCGCCGCGCAGCAGGCGGAGCTGGAGCGGCGGTACGACCGGCTGAGCGCCGACACCGAGACCATCACGGTCGCCGCCTACACCAACGGCGGCGGGATGCGGGACCTGGCCGCGGTCCTGGACAGCCCGACGCCGGGCGTCTTCGCCGACCGGGTGAGCATCCTGGAGCTGGTCGCCCGCCGGCAGAACGAGCAGCTGCGCAAGGTCGCCGCGGTGCGTGACCAGCTGGCCGCGACCAAGGCGGCCATGGATGCCGAGGTGGCCCGGCAGCAGGACCAGCTCGCCGTCATGGCCGAGCAGAAGGCCGAGGTGGAGGCGGCGCTCGTCGCGGCCCAGAACCTGGAGGCCCAGCTCGACCTCGACGCCGCCGCCACCGCGAGCGGGACGGCGCCGGCGGTGAACGCCGCACCGGCCCCGCGCCGGGCCGACGGCTCGTGGCCGGCCGAGACGTGCAGCCTGCCCGACCCGACCACGAAGGGCTGCCTGACCCCGCGCACGCTGCACGCGCTGCAGCAGGTGCGGCTGGCCGGCTTCGGCCACTTCGTGTCGTGCTGGCGGCCGCCGGGCCAGCCGTACGAGCACCCGAAGGGCCGGGCCTGCGACTTCGCCGCCGACCCGGACGGCTTCGGCGGCGTCGCGACCGGCGCGGCGAGGGACTACGGCACGGCGCTGGCCACGTGGCTGGTGCGCAACGCCGAGGCGCTGGGCGTGATGTACGTGATCTGGTTCCACCAGATCTGGACGCCGGCCGCGGGCTGGCACGCCTACCGCAGCGGCAACGGCGATCCGAGCAGCGACCATACGAACCACGTCCACCTCTCCATCTACTAGACATTGACGGTGGTGCAGGTCCCATGGTCTGATCCGAGAACTCTTCACGTTCCGGAACAGAGGAGACCGCCCGTGTACCTGATCCGCCGTGCCGCACTGGTGGCGACGCTCGTCGCCGCCGGCGCCCTGGCCGTGCCCGCCGCGCCGGCCGCCGCCGCCTTACCCACCGCCGCCGTCGCGCTGGGCGACAGCTTCATCAGCGGCGAGGGGGCCGGAAGCTATCAGCCGGTCGTCGACGTCAACGGGGTCGCCCAGGGCTTCCCCGGCTGGTCGGCGGCGAACAGCAACGCCTACTTCTGCCACCGCTCGGCCAACGCCTCGCTGCTGCAGGCGAGCCTGCCGGGCATCGCGGACCGCTACAACCTCGCCTGCTCGGGCGGCCGCCCCGCCGACTTCACCGCGCCGTCCTCCGCCCGCGACAAGGGCCGCGCGGTCGCCGCCCAGCTCGACCAGCTCCGCGCGGTCGCGCAGACCCACGACATCGACCTGGTCCTGATCGGGCTCGGCTCGAACAACAGCTCGTTCACCTTCGGCGACGTGGCGGAGAAGTGCGCCAACCGCTTCATCGCCGACGCGTGGACCGGCTGGTGGGAGTTCTGGGCGTACCTCAACGGCCCGGTCGAGCAGTCCCCGTGCTCCGCCGCCGACCTGGCCACCGCCGCGCAGTACGCCGCGGCCCAGGCCGAGACGATCACCGCCGTCCGCCAGCTGCTCGTCACCCTCGACCAGGTCGACGCCGACCACCAGCACCGGGTCGTGTTCCAGGACTACACCAACCCGCTGCCGTTCGACCTGGACCCGTCCTACTGGGAGGCCGACGGCCGCCAGGACGACCGGGACAAGTTCCGCGAGCTCGGCGCGGTGCGGTACGCCGCCGGCTGCCCGATCCACCGCGCCAGCCTGGCCGCCGGCCACCTGTTCTCGCAGGGCCTGGGCACCCTGGTGCAGAACGTGCGCAACACCATGGCCACCGAGTTCCCGAGCGCCGACCTGGTGTTCCTGGACGTGCAGCACGCCTTCGACGGCGCCCGGCTGTGCGAGCACCCGGGCAGCCCGGCGGGTGCCCTGGCCACCCCGATCCGGCTGCAGGACGGCCCGACCGGCACGTTCGTCACGAGCCTGTCCGGCAAGGACAAGATCGCGATCGAGCGCATCGCCAACACCTGCGCGTCGTACTTCCAGACCTGCCAGGAGTCCTGGCACCCGACCGCCGCCGGCCAGGCGGTCCTGGCCCGCTGCCTGAACACGGCCGCGGTGACCCCCGCCCGCGCCGTGACCTGCACCCGCCAGCCCGACGGCACCATCCTCACCACCTGACCGCCCCGCCCGGATTTTCCGGTTTTGCCCACTCGTGCACATGACGCAGCCCACTAGGCCGGACCGACCGTAAGTCTCCGCGATCATGCACGCACCGATCCGGACACCACGGGTTTTTCATGATCACGGAGCGTTAGTGTACCCATGGGTACATTACGTCTCCGCGATCATGAAAAACCGACGGTATTGAAGCGGCATGCGCATGATCGCGGAGACTTACGGTCGCCCGCCGGACCGGGACAGGCACGGCGCCGCGCCGGCCCAACCCGTGGCGCGGAACTCCTAGCCGCGCCGGCCACCGGCGGCGGCACGGGGAGAGACTGGCCTACCCTCGCCGCCGGCGGGCTGACCTCCGCCGACCCGGCGGCCGACTGCCGGGACCAGGCCGGGCCAGGCCGGGCCAAGCCGGGCCAAGCCGGGCCAAGCCGGGCCAAGCCGGGCCAAGCCGGGCCGAGCCCGGGCGGGGCCGAGCCCGGGCGCCGCGAGTCGGAGTGGGATGGGTGCGGGGCGGGGCGGGCGGGGCGGCGGGCGGCTTAGGGGGTTACGGCCTTCAGGGCGGTGAGCAGGGCCTCGACCGCTGGGAGGTGGGCGCGGCCGGCGGTCACGTAGGCGTCCAGGCGGCGGGCGCCCGCGCCCGGCAGGGTGGTCACGCACACCTCGGCGCGGTCGGCGCCGCGCAGGGCGAGGTCCGGGGCGATCGTCGCGCCGTGGCCGGCCGCGACCAGGGCCAGCACCGCCGGGTAGTCGATGCAGGCGTGGACGCGGCGCGGGGTGAAGCCGCGCTCCCGGCCCAGCCGGTCCAGGACCTGGCCGGTGGTCGAGGTCGGCGGGCCGGCGATCCACGGGCGGTCGGCGAGGTCGGCGTAGGAGGTGACCGGGGACCAGCCGACCGGGACGACGACGCGGTACGGGTCCTCACCCAGCGGTACCAACGTCACCTGACGGCGGGTCTCGGAGCCCAGCGTCGCGTCACGCTCGGTGATGGTCAGGTCGATGCCGCCCAGGCGTAGCTCGCGCAGGGCGGGCGCGCCCTCCAGCTCGGTGATCGAGCAGGTCACGTCGGGGTGGTCGGCGGCGAGGCGGGCCATCGCCGGCACCAGCAGGTAGCGGATCACGGTCGGGAAGGCGGCCACCCGGACCAGGCCGGCGGCGCGGCCCGACATCGCGGCCAGCTCGGCCTCGGCGGCCGTGAGCTCGCGGGCGATCGCCTCGGCGCGGGCGGCCAGGACGCGGCCGGCCGCGGTGAGCACGGCGCGGCGGCCGGAGCGGTCGACCAGCGGGCGGCCGACACTGTGCTCGAGCTGCGCCAGCTGCTGGGAGACCGCGGACGGGGTCACGTGCAGCGCGGCGGCGGCGCCGGCCAGCGTGCCGCGGCGGGCGATGGCGGCGAGCACCGCCAGGCGGCGCGGGTCGAGGTCCACAGTTCAGCCCTACTGAAGTCCAGCTGTAGAGATTCTTGTTCACACATTAGCGGTACTGCATGACAGCATCGATCGCATGGGAATCTTCACCGCGCTGCTGGGCTGGGTGGGCGCGGCGCTCGTGCTGGTCGCCTACGCGCTGGTCTCGGCCAAGCGGCTGGCCGGCGACGGGCTGCCGTTCCAGGTCATGAACATCGCCGGGGCGGTGACGCTCGCGGTGAACTCGGCGGCCAGCAACGCCTGGCCGTCGGTGGTGGTCAACGTGGTGTGGGTCGGCATCGGTGGCGTGGCCATGTTCCGGCTGGCCCGCCGGGCGCGTCAGAGGGAGTACCAGGGCGCCCGGATGCGGTAGAAGGCGAACTCGGCCGGGGTCGCGCAGGCGAGGTACTCGTGGCTCCACGTGCAGGCGTCCGGGCGGGCGTCGAGGCTGCCGAGCTCGCGGGCAACGCCCCGGCCGGCGGCGACGCCGACCCACGGATACGGGCCGGGCGGCGGGATGGCGGGCAGCAGCAGGTAGCTGCCCTCGTCGAGGCGGGCGGCGCGCTTGCCGGGCCAGCTGGCGACGGTCTGGCCGGACGCGTCGAGCAGGCTTTCGGTGACGCCGATCGCCTGGGTCGCGGTGCGGACCATGATCCGGTCGCCGACCGGCACCGCCTGCGAGGGGCGCTCGGCGGCGGCGCGGAACACGACGTCGCCGGTGTCGGCGTCGAGATCGGTCAGGTGGTGCTCCTCGCCGATGCACACCCGCCGCTCGCCGCAGGCGCCCACGAACAGCGCCCGGGCCTGCCGGTCCGGCGAGTCCCACGTCCACTGC
Organism: Dactylosporangium sp. CA-092794; assembly: GCF_050948465.1. Taxonomy (NCBI): domain Bacteria; kingdom Bacillati; phylum Actinomycetota; class Actinomycetes; order Micromonosporales; family Micromonosporaceae; genus Dactylosporangium; species Dactylosporangium sp. CA-092794. The sequence goes on from NZ_CP192044.1 coordinate 9,087,223, forward strand.
GGCCGGGCCAGGCGGGTGCGGTCGTAGGCGCGCACCTGGAAGCCGGCGTCGTGGGTGACGACGAAGATCTGGTTCTCGTACGGGTACACCAGGTCGCCGGGGCCGGCCACGCCGGTCCCGGAGCCGATCGGGTGGCCGCCGGCCAGGCCGACGACCTCCAGACCGCGATCGGCGGTGGCGCGCACGATGTGCGGGTCGACGGTCAGCGCCTCGTCGATCGGCTGGCCGGTGATCGAGGTCGGCACCTGCTGGCCGCTCCAGTTGTCGACCTGCCACCAGCTGCCGGCCCCGCCGGGCTGGTCGAACGCGGCCGTCTGCTTGCCGGTGCCGACGTCGGTGACGGTCAGGCGGTGGTCGGTCGCGGCGTACCGCACCAGATATTTGCCGATGAGCGACCATCGGTCGCCGGGGTCCATGTCGAAGGTCGCGAACGGCGCGCCGTTGTTGGCGTTGAGCAGCGTCAGGCGGCGGTGGCCGGCCGGGTCGGGCAGGCCGGTGATCAGGATCATGCCGCGGGCGGCGCGGAAGGTGTCGACGGCGGTGAGGGCGGTGTTGACCCACAGCGGGGCGGCGCCGGGCTTGTCGGAGTCGACGGCGCGCAGATCGTAGTGGCCGTCGCCGGTCGGGCGGCCGAGGAAGGCGCGGCCGCCGTCGAGGTAGGCGTGGGCGCCCTCGGTGCCGGCGGGCAGCGCGACCCCGCCGATCCGGCTGAGCCGGTCAAATCCGTACGGGCGCTGGCTCACCCGGTACACCACGGAAAACACCAGCAGCGCGACGGCGAGCACGGCGACCGCGGCGGCCGACCACCGCGCACGCCGCGAAAGCCAGAGCGACCGACGCGGGCGCAGGTCGTCGGCGAGGGCGTGCGTGTGCACCCGCCGACACTACCTCGTGATCGGCGGCGGCGCGGGTCACGAGAAGCTGTTCGGACCCAGCAGGGCCTTCAGGTCGCCCTTCAGCGCGGTGGTCGGGTTGACGTGATAGGGGCCCAGGCGCAGCAGGGTGACCCGCGAGCCGTGGCTGAGCTTCACGTGCACCTCGGCCTTGCCCGGGTGGTTGATCAGGATCTCCTTGAGCCGGTCGACCAGCGGCGGCGTGCAGCGGGTGGCCGGCAGGGACAGCACGACCGGCCGGTTCTCGTCGGTCACGGTGATGTCCGGCATGGACAGGTCCATCGCCATCAGCCGGGGCGTCTCGTCGCGCCGGTCGACGCGGCCCTTCACCACGACGATCGCGTCCTCGGCGATGTACTGCCCGACGAGCTCGTACGTATTGGGGAAGAACAGCGCCTCGACCGCGCCGCCGAGGTCCTCCAGCGTCGCCGACGCCCACGGCTTGCCCTGCTTGGTGATGCGCCGCTGGACGCCGGTGAGCATGCCGGCGAGCGTGACCACGGCGCCGTCGGGCACCGCGCCCTCCTCGGACAGGCTGCTGATCGCGGTGTCGGCGGCCTTCTGCAGCACCGGCTCCAGGCCGAACAGCGGGTGATCGGAGACGTACAACCCGAGCATCTCCCGCTCGAACGTGAGCAACTCGCGCTTGTCCCACTCGATCTGCGGGATCGCCACCGTCATCGCCGAGCCGGCCGACGCCTTGTCGTCGGCGCCGAACGCGTCGCCGAACAGGTCGAACTGCCCGATGGCCTCGTTCTTCTTGATGTCGGCGTAGTTGTCGATCGCGTCGGCGTGGATGGCCAGCAGGCCACGGCGCGGGTGGCCCATCGAGTCGAACGCGCCCGCCTTGATCAGAGACTCGATCGTCTTCTTGTTGCAGACCACGGCGTCGACCTTGGACAGGAAGTCGTCGAAGTCGCGGTACGGCCCGTTCGCCGTCTGCCGGCACCGCACGATCGCGTCGACGACGTTGTGCCCGACGTTGCGCACGGCGGCGAGGCCGAAGCGGATGTCCTTGCCGACCGGGGTGAACGGGCCGCTGGACTCGTTGACGTCGGGCGGCAGCACCTCGATGCCCATGCGCCGGCACTCGGCCAGATACATGGCCATCTTGTCCTTGTCGTCGCCGACGCTGGTCAGCAGGCCGGCCATGTATTCGGCCGGGAAGTTCGCCTTGAGGTACGCCGTCCAGTACGACACCAGCCCGTAGCCGGCCGTGTGCGCCTTGTTGAACGCGTAGTCGGCGAACGGCACGAGCACGTCCCACAGCTTCTGGATCGCCTCGTCGCTGTAGCCGTTGCCGCGCATGCCGTCGCGGAACGGCACGAACTCCTTCTCCAGGACCTCTTTCTTCTTCTTGCCCATGGCCCGGCGCAGCAGGTCGGCCTGGCCCAGCGTGTAGCCGGCCAGCTTCTGCGCGGCGCGCTGCACCTGCTCCTGGTAGACGATCAGGCCGTAGGTCGGGCCGAGGATCTCCTTGAGCGGCTCCTCCAGCTCGGGGTGAATCGGGGTTATCTCCTGCTGGCCGTTCTTGCGCAGCGCGTAGTTGGTGTGCGAGTTCGCGCCCATCGGGCCGGGCCGGTAGAGCGCCAGCACCGCGGAGATGTCCTCGAAGTTGTCCGGCTTCATCAGCCGCAGCAGCGAGCGCATCGGCCCGCCGTCGAGCTGGAACACGCCGAGCGTGTCGCCGCGGGCCAGCAGCTCGTAGGCGGCCTTGTCGTCCAGCTGCAGCGACAGCAGGTCGAGGTCGATGCCCCGGGCCTTGATGTTCTTCACCGCGTCGTCGATGATCGTCAGGTTGCGCAGGCCGAGGAAGTCCATCTTCAGCAGGCCGAGCGTCTCACACGTCGGGTAGTCGAACTGCGTGATGATCGCCCCGTCGGCGTCGCGCCGCATCAGCGGCACGTGGTCGATGAGCGGCTCCGCGGACATGATCACACCGGCCGCGTGCACACCGGTCTGGCGGATCAGCCCCTCGATCCCCTTGGCGGTCTCGACGACCTTCTTGACGTCGGGATCGCTGTCATACAGCGCCCGGAACTCGACCGCCTCGGAGTAGCGCGGGTGGTTGGGGTCGAAAATGCCGGACAGCGGGATGTCCTTGCCCATCACCGCCGGCGGCATGGCCTTGGTGATCTTGTCGCCGACCGCGAACGGATAGCCCAGGACCCGCGCGGAGTCCTTGATCGCCGCTTTTGCCTTGATGGTACCGAATGTTGCGATCTGCGCGACCCGGTCCTCGCCCCACTTCTCGGTGACGTAGCGGATCACGTCACCGCGCCGGCGCTCGTCGAAGTCGATGTCGATGTCGGGCATCGAGACGCGGTCGGGGTTGAGGAACCGCTCGAAGATCAGCCCGTGCGGCAGCGGATCGAGGTCGGTGATGCCCATCGCGTAGGCGACCAGGCTACCGGCGGCGGAGCCACGCCCGGGCCCGACGGCGATGCCCTGGTTCTTGGCCCACATGATGAAGTCCGAGACGACGAGGAAGTACGCCGGGAAGCCCATCGACACGATGATGTCGGTCTCGTACTCCGCCTGGCGCCGGTGCTCCTCGTCGACGCCGCCCGGGAAGCGCCACGCCATGCCGCGGGCGACCTCCTTACGGAAGAACGACTCCTCGGTCTCGCCCTCCGGCACCGGGAAGCGCGGCATCAGGTTGTGGAACTCGAACATGCCCTCGATGTCGACCTTCTCGGCCACCAGCAGCGTGTTGCGGCAGCCCCGCTGCCACAGGTCCGAGGAGTCGACGGCGCGCATCTCGTCGGCCGACTTGATGTAGTAGCCCGACCCGCCGAACTTGAACCGGTTGGGATCGTTGACGTTGGCCGCGGTCTGCACGCACAGCAGCACGTCGTGGGCCTCGGCCTGGCTCTGGTGCGTGTAGTGCGAGTCGTTGGTCACCACGGGCGGGATGTTGAGCCGCTTGGAGATCTCGGTGAGCCCCTCGCGGACCCGCCGCTCGATGTCCAGGCCGTGGTCCATGACCTCCAGGAAGTAGTTCTCCTTGCCGAAGATCTCCTGGTACCGCGCGGCGGCCTGCAGCGCCTCGTCGAACTGCTCCAGCCGCAGCCGGGTCTGCACCTCGCCCGACGGGCACCCGGTCGTGGCCATCAGCCCTTCGGCGTGCTCGGCGATGATCTCGGCGTCCATCCGCGGCCACTTCACGAAGTGGCCCTCGATCGACGCTCGGGAGTTGAGCCGGAACAGGTTGTGCAGGCCGGTCTTGTTGCGCGCCCAGATCGTCTTGTGCGTGTACCCGCCGGAGCCGGACACGTCGTCGTCCTTCTGGTCCGGCCGCCCCCACCGGATGCGCTGCTTGGTCAGCCGCGACTCGGGCGCGACATACGCCTCGACCCCCAGGATCGGCGTGACACCGGCCGCTTTCGCCTGCTTGTAGAAGTCGTACGCCCCGTGCATGTTGCCGTGGTCGGTGATCGCGACGGCGGGCATCCCGAGCCGCTTCGCCTCGGCGAACATCTCTTTCAGGCGTGCCGCTCCGTCAAGCATGGAGTACTCGGTGTGCACGTGGAGATGCACGAACGAGTCGGCCATGCTCAACCCCCTGGGGCTCGGTCTGACGGGTTCCGGCGGATCACACTAGTCACCTTTCGGCCCAGACGCACCGACCTTCACTGGCGTGTGGGGCGTCTCTCCCGTTTGGTTTTCGGGGGAGGCCGGGGGGAACCCGGCGGGCGCGCCCACCGACGTTCTTGGCCGGAGCCGCTCCCACCTGCGGCAATGCCGAATCGGCCGGGAATGATCGACAAAGTTGGCAAATGGGGAAAATCGGATCCCGAGAAAAGTGTCGTACCCGCCTGTTACACCAGAGTCATGGGATTGCGGACCGTACGCGGAGTGAGCGTCGAAGAGGCGCTCCGGATGGTTCTCACGCTGCCCGAGGTCGACCAGCGCCAGCACGGCAACCACATCGGCTTCCGGGTGTGGGACAAGGGGTTCGCCTACCTGTGCGCGGACGACTGGACGATGCTCGTCAAGGCGACCCGGGAGGAGCAGGCGGCGCTGGTGGAGGACGACCCGCGGGCCTACAAGAAGGCCCGCACGTCGGGCCGGATCGGCTGGCTGCAGGTGCGGCTGCGCAAGGCGCACGAGGACGAATTGTCGGACCTGATCACGGAGGCATGGCGGATGACGGCACCGAGATTGATCGTGGCGCGGGCCGACCTGCCACTCGGCTGACCCCAGTCCGACCCGATTGCATCATGCTTCCCGCGGGCGTGCTGCTTCAGGCGAGCTTCCCGCGGACGTGGTGGCTTCGTGCGGACCTGGTGGCTTCAGGCGAGCTTCGTGCGGAGGTGATGGCTTCGGGCAACGGAGACCTGGGCGGCTACGGCGGTGCGGATGAGGGCGCTGCGGTGGCGCACGTGACCGCCGGGGCCCTCGACCAGCAGGTGGGCGTGGACGAGCTGGTCGACGGCGGAGAGCACGTCGTCGATCTCCAGGCCGGCCGCGGCCGCCAGCTGTTCCACGCGCAGCGACCCGAGGGCGGCCGTTAGCCGGAGCACCTCCCAGGCGGCCGGCGGCATCCAGCGGGTGCGCTGGCGGGCCAGGTGCATGGCGACCTCGGTCGCCAGCTCCGGAGCCAGGCCGCGGTGGGCGGCGACGAGGGCCGGGATGCCGCCGCTGGCCTCGAGCTCGCCCGGGTCGAGGTCGGCGCCGGTGAGCGGGCCGAGGCGGAGGACGAGGTCGGCGTCGAGCGCGGCGAGGGGCCGTTCGGCGACGGCGGACGGGTAACGATAGGAGACCACCACGCGCAGGCCACGTTCGTGCAGCCAGCGCAGCTCGGCAACCGAGTAGGCGTCCAGGTGCTCGGCGTCGTCGATCGCGACGACCGCCCGGTCCCCGCCGCGCCGCCGGACCGCCCCGGCGATCGCGTCCAACTCGGCCGGCCGCAGGTGGCGCCGCTCGGCCATGGCAGCATCGAGCGTGCCATCGGCCGGCGCGCGCAACTGCTGCAAAACGCCCCGCAGCCACCCGAGCCGCAGCGCACCACCCGGACCGGGCCCGCGCCCCACGCCCACGCGGTCCGGGTTGAGCTCGCGCAGGCGGTTCAGCAGCGCGGACTTGCCCGCGCCCGCGGGCCCGACCACGTGGATCACGTCCGGCCCGCCGGACAGCGCCGCCAGCTCGCCGACCCGCCCCGCGAACGCCGCCCGCTCCGGCGCCGCCAACCCGCCACCCAGCCCACCACTCGACCCGCCCGCCGCGGGCAAGACGCTCAACCCACCACCCAGCCCACCACTCGACCCGCCCGCCGCGGGCAAGACGCTCAACCCACCACCCAGCCCACCACTCGACCCGCCCGCCGCGGGCAAGACGCTCAACCCACCACCCAGCCCACCACTCGACCCGCCCGCCGCGGGCAAGACGCTCAACCCACCGCTCGGCTCACCGTCTGACTCGCCCGCCGCGGGCAAGACGCTCCAACTGCCGCTCGGCTGACCCGCGGCAGGTGTTTCGCCCGCCGGGACGCCGGCCAAGCCGCCCGGCCCGGCCGGCGCCGAGACTCCGCCCGGCGGGATTCCCGCCACCGGCGTGACGCCCGGCCCACCTCCCGGCGGCGCAACATCCGCCCCACGGCCCGGCGGGACGACGGCCGGCTCGTCGCCCGGCCGGGCGAGGCCGAGCGCCCCAGCCGGGGGCGGCGGGGTCTTCACCACGGCGAGGTGGGAGCGGCGGTCGGCGCGGCGGCGATCGACGGTGGGCCGCGCGGACTCCGCCGTGGCGAGCAGCGCGTCGCGCAGGGCGGCCGTATCCGGGGACGGGGCGATGCCGAGGTCGTCGGCGAGGGCGCGGCGGCACTGGTCGTACCAGCGGAGGACCTCGTCGGTGCGGCCGGTCGCGGCGGCGGCGCGCATGGCCAGGCGGTAGCCGCGCTCGGCGTACGGTTCCAGGGACAGCGCCTCGCGGGCGTGGCGCTGGGCGCGGGGCGGGTCGGTGGGCAGGGCGTGCTCGGCCAGGTCGAGCCGGGCGGCGACCAGCACCGCCTTGACCTCGGCGCGGGCCGGTGCGGCCCAGTCGGCATACTCGTCCTCGGCGAACGGCAGGTCGCGGGCCAGCTCGACGATATACTCCCGCACGTCGATACGCCGCGGGTCGGCCTCGGCCTCGCGGGCGGCGGCGCGCAGGTCGGCCAGGTCGAGCCGGGCGCGGTCGGTGGCGAAGACATAGCCCCCGGCGCGGGTGACGATGAACGAGCCGGCGGTGGGCACCCCGGGCTCCAGCGTACGGCGCAGCACCGACACGTAGTGCTCAAGCGCCGCGGCGTGATTGCCCGGCAGGTCCTCGCCCCAGACCGCGTCGGCCAGGGCATCCTTGGACTGGACCCGATCGTGGCGGGCGGCGAGCACGCCGAGCACCTGGCGAGCCCGGCGCGGCAGGTCATCGCCGGTCACCCGGCGCCCGGCCGCCTCCCGACGATCAGCCACCTCCCGGCGCGCGACCAACTCCCCGCCGCCAGCCGACTCCCGCCGAGTCACCGACTCCCCACCGTCAGCCGACTCCCGCGGAGCGACCGACTCCCCACCGTCAGCCGACTCCCGGCGGGCGGCCGGGCCACGGTCCGCGGCCGTGGCGGTGGGGTCGATGATCTCGATCCGGCCGAGCACCCGAACGTCCACGACCGCCGCGATCGGCACCACCGTGGCGTTTCTGAGGCATGGTCCCGGTGCACTTCAGGTAGACCACAGCCGGACATCAGGGGCGGCTGCTTGGCTGCGCGGATGAAGACCCATGTCACGCCCGTGGTCCGGTTTACCTGGCGCATCCTGCTGGCCGCGGCGCTCGTGACCGCCATCGGCGCCGGGCTGGTCGCCACCATCCTGTCCGCGTTCCACTGACGCCGGCCCACTGACGCCGGCCACCGCAGCCGGCCACCGCTCCGCGGACAGATCACCACGGGCAGCCCACACGCGGCGGACTCCACCACCCCGGGCAGCCGAGCATTCCGCGGACACGGCAACCGCGGTCGAGCAACCGGCAAATACGAAATATCCGATATGTCGGGCGCGCCAGCGCCCGACATATCGGATCACGCCCCGCTGTAACTCAGCGCACACCGGCGGGAGCTGACAGGAAAACGACGTTGCGCGATGCGTGCGGTCGGGCTTATGTTCTTCTCAGTCAGAGAAATACTCGAACCGAGAAAAACTCTTTCTGAGAAGGACTCCGGCCGTGACCAATGAGGACGCCGACTTCCTCGCCAGCTACGACCCGCGGGCATATCCGCCGGTCGCCGTCACCGTCGACGTCGTCGCGTTCACCATCCGCGACGGTGTGCTGCACGTGCTGCTCGTGCGGCGGGCCTGTCCGCCCATGAAGGACATGTGGGCGCTGCCCGGCGGGTTCGTCGGCGAGTGGGAGGACCTGCCGACGGCGGCCGCGCGGGAGCTGGCCGAGGAGACCGGGGTGGCCACCGCGAACCGGCGCCTGCACCTGGAGCAGCTCGGGACCTACGGCGCGCCGGAGCGGGACCCGCGCATGCGGGTGTTCTCCGTGGCGTATCTCGCCTTCGCCCCGCACCTGCCCGACCCCGTGTCGGGCACGGACGCGCGGGAGGCGGCCTGGCTGCCGATGGACGACGTGCCGAAGGCGCTCGCCTTCGACCACGCCACCGTCCTCGCCGACGGGCTGGAGCGGGCCCGGTCCAAGCTGGAGTACTCCCCGCTCGCCACGAAGTTCGTCGGCGAGGAGTTCACGATCGCCGAGCTGCGCGCCGTCTACGAGACGGTCTGGGGCGAGCCGCTGCACGCCGGCAACTTCCACCGCAAGGTGCTGTCGGTGCCGGGGTTCGTGGAGAGCACCGGCGCCACGACCGAGCGCGGCGGGGCGCGGGGCGGCCCGCGGGCCAAGCTCTACCGCGCCGGCGACGCGCAGCTGCTCCACCCGGCCCTGCTCATGCCGAGCCGTGAGGAGACCGTGCGATGAACACGGGCACGGCCGGCCGCGCGGAGGCGGTCGCGGCGACCGTGTCACGCCGGGTCGGGCCGCGGCGGGTCGGGCCGCGGCGGAGCGAGGAACTCGCGCGCGCCGAGCCGCGCGGGGACCGTGCGGCGAGACGCGCTCCCGCCCGGCGGAGAGGGGGAGGCCGGGCGGTGAGCGTGCTGATGCGGAGCCGAGAGGAGGCGGCGCGGTGAACACCGACGAGGCGATCGCGCTGGTGCACAGTGCCACGGCCGAAGAGTTGTTCGGTGGCGGCGACGCGCACCGGCAGTACCGAATCCTCGCCAAACTGGTGCACCCGGACGCGGCGGGGCCCCGGGGCACGAAGGCGTTCGCGCGGCTGTCGGAGCTCTGGCGGCAGCACGGCACGATTCGCACGCCCCGGAGTGTGTACTCCACGGCCACCCTCGACCATCGCGGCGACCTCGCCAACCTCTACCGGGTGCCGGAGGGCCACCTCAAGCTCGTGCGCGACCCGGCGTGCAACGACCTCATGGCGCGGGAGGCCGCCGCGCTGCACCGCCTGGCGGAGCACGGCGACCCGCGCTACCTGCCCTACGTGCCCCGGCTCGTGGAGACGTTCCGCCACAAGTCCGGGGCATCGGGGAAGGCGCGGCGCGGCAACGTCGTCGCGACCTCGGCGAGCAACCTGCACAGCCTCGCCGAGGTCATGCAGCGCCGCGAGGGCGGCCTCGACCCGCGGGACGCGGCGTGGATGTGGCGCCGGCTGCTGGTCGCGCTGGGCCTGGCGCACCGGGCGGGCGTGATCCACGGCGCGGTCCTGCCCGATCACGTGCTCATCGAGCCCGACGAGCACGGCGTGGTGCTCGTCGACTGGTGCTACAGCGCGTCGGCGCCGGGCGAGCGCATCCCCGCGATCGTGCCCCGCTACCGCGACCACTACCCCGCCGAGGTCCTCGACCGCGGCACCCCCGGCCCGTACACCGACCTGGCCATGGCGGCCGGCCTCATGACCGACCTGATGGGCGAGCACGCACCGAAGGCGCTGCGTCGCTTCGCCGACGGATGCCGGCTCGCCTCGCCCCGGCAGCGCCCCGACGACGCCTGGCGTCTGCTCGAGGAGCTCGACGAGCTGCTGCACCGGCTGTACGGCCCCCGCAAGTTCCGTCCCTTCACGCTCTAGAGAGGAAGTTCCGAGATGGGCAGTGGATCCTGGTCCACCGACGTCTACGACGCCGCCGACCGTTACCGGCGCGCCACCGGCACCAGCGCCTTCGCCTACAGCGACTCGGGCGCCCGCACGGTGCACACGGCGCTCGACCCGAAGGGCATCACGGCCCGCGAGAGCCGCGACTCCGACGAGCACCCGGAGTCGGTGGCGATCGCCGTGCTCTTCGACGTGACGGGCTCGATGGGCTCCGTGCCGCGCGTGCTGCAGCAGAAGCTGCCGCAGTTGCTCGGCCTGTTGTTGCGCAAGGGGTACGTCACGGACCCGCAGATCCTCTTCGGCGCCATCGGCGACGCCACGTGCGACCGCGCGCCGCTGCAGATCGGCCAGTTCGAGTCCGACAACCGGCTCGACGAGGACCTCAGCCGCTTCGTGCTCGAGGGCGGCGGTGGCGGCCAGATGACCGAGTCCTACGAGCTGGCGATGTACTTCATGGCCCGCCACACCAGCATCGACTGCTTCGAGAAGCGGGGCCGGCGCGGCTACCTGTTCATCATCGGCGACGAGCAGGCCTACCAGCGGGTGAAGCCGCGCGAGGTGCAGGCGGTCATCGGCGACCGGCTCGGCGAGCCGATCGCGCTGCGCGCCATCGTCGACGAGGTGCGCCGAGCCTGGGACACCTACTACATCCTGCCGGCCGGCAGCTCCTACGCCGGCAACGCCGAGATCCTCGACTTCTGGCGCGACCTGCTCGGGCAGAATGTCATCGCGCTGGACGACCTCGACGCCGTGTGCGAGACCATCGCGCTCACCGTCGGCCTCGGCGAGGACAGCATCGACCTCGACGAGGGCCTCGCCGACCTGGACGACGTAGGCTCCGGCGCCGCCGGCACGGTGGGCAAGGCGCTGGCCCGCATCGGCGGCGGCCGCGCCCCGCTGGCCTCCGGCGCCACCCCGGCCGACCTGGCCGGCCCGGTCGACGTCGACCGGCTCTAGGCGCGGCGAACCGGCATGCACATCATCGTCGTCGACCTCGGGTTCGGCGACTGCGGTAAGGGCACCGTGGTCGACCACCTGTGCGCGACCCGTGAGGTACACACCGTCGTGCGGTTCAACGGCGGCGCCCAGGCGGCGCACACCGTCGTGCTCGCCGACGGGCGCAAGCACACGTTCGCCCAGTTCGGCGCCGGCACGCTGCGGCCGGGTGTGCGCACTCACCTGTCGCGGTTCATGGTGGTCGACCCGCTGGCCCTGGTGGCCGAGGCCGACCACCTGGCCGCCCTCGGCGTGACCGACGCCTGGCGGCGGCTCAGCGTCGACCGCGCCGCGCTCATCTCCACCCCCTACCACCGCGCCGCGAACCGGGCGAAGGAGCTCGCCCGGGGCGCGGACCGGCACGGCTCGTGCGGGATGGGCGTCGGCGAGACGATGGCCTACGCGCTGGCCCACCCGGCCGACGCCCCGCGGGCCGGCGACTGCGAACACCCGGCGGTCCTGCGCCGCAAGCTCGCCCTGCTGCGCGACCGGCTCGGCGTCGACGGCCCGCCGGTCGAGGCCTGCCTGCCCGCCTACGAGGGCTTCGCGGCCACGGCCCCGCTGGTCGACGGCTTCCGGGCCGACCAGGGTCCGTGCGTCTTCGAGGGTGCCCAGGGGGTACTCCTGGACGAGTGGCACGGCTTCCACCCGTACACCACCTGGAGCACGACCACGTTCGCCAACGCCGAGGCGCTGCTGGGCGGCGCACCGGCCTTCCGGCTCGGGGTGCTGCGCACCGTGACCACCCGCCACGGCGCCGGCCCCCTGCCGACCGAGGACCCGGCGCTCGGCATCACCGACCCCAACAACCCCGCCAACCCCTGGCAGGGCGCCTTCCGCGTCGGCCACTTCGACGCGGCCCTGCACCGCTACGCCTTGGCGGTCTGCGGCGGCGTCGACGGCCTGGCCCTGACCCACCTCGACCTGCCCGTCGACCGGATCAGCCGCGACTACCGGCACAACCCGCTGCGCGCGGGCGAGCCGGGCGACCTGGCCCGCCAGGCGGCGATGACCCGCGCGCTGGCCACGGCCGAGCCGGTCTACGCCCGGGTCACCGACTGGGTGCGCACCGTGGAGGACGAACTCGGCACCGAGGTGGTACTGGAAAGCCGGGGCCCGACATCGGAGGACAAGCACTCGGCCGGGCTCCTGAAATCCGACGTCAGCGGTACCACACCGCAACCACAGCCCGCCGTGTGAGGCTGTCGGTAGCAGCACCGGCCGACGGCGAAGGGAGCCGACGATGGGACAGCTGGCCCGCGACGCGCTCCGCGCCGTCACCCTCGCCGCGGCGGCCGGCCTCACCGCCGGCGCCGCCCTGGGCATCCTCGCCCCGTCGTTCGCCGAGGCCGGCCCGGCCACGACCGCCGCCCCCGCGCGGCCGGTGATCGTCACGAGCCTGGACCTCCTGGCGGGCGACCGCCTCGAGGTCACCCTGCGCTTCACCAACACGAGCCGGTCCGCCGAGCACGTCGACCCGGCCGGCATCGGCGTCGTCGCCGACGGCGCGGCGCTGGCCCACCGCCCGGACACCCGCGCGGCCACGATCGACCTGCGCCCAGGCTCGAGCGCCATGGAGACCGTCGCCTTCACCGCCCCCACCCCCACCGCGACCCTGACCCTCACCCTGCCCGGCGGCGACACCCTCCCCCTGGGCTAACCCCCAACCCGGCCACGCCGCCAACCCGCCGAGTCACGTCCGCCGGCGAGGTGTATAGATCGTGGCGATTGATGTCGGGCGACCGCGCGCGGTGGTTGATGTCAGGCGACCGGCGCGGGCTGGGCGTCGACAGCCGCCCGCGGGGCACGACCGGCCATCGGCGCCGACTCTGGGCGGCGCGGCGAGGCGGACGTTGCGGATGTCACACCCGCAGGGCGCATCACCCGATCGACGCGGCCCAGGGCGGACGAATCTCTCCGTGATCATGATGCACGCGGCGGCCGCACACCGGGTTTGCCATGATCCCGGAGACTTCAGGTACACGGGTGTACATCACCTCTCCGTGATCATGAAAAACCGTTGGTGTCAGTGCCAGTTGCGCATGATCACGGAGACTTCCAGTCGCTGCGACGTGCCGCGCGGCGCGCGGCGCGCGGCGTGCGGCGTGCGGCGTGCGGCGTGCGGCGTGCGGCGTGCGGCGTGCGGCGTGCGGCGTGCGGCGTGCGGCGTGCGGCGCGCGACGGCGGGACGCGATGCCAGCCCAGCGCGCTGAGACGCGCGGCCGGTCATCAGGGCCACCGGCGACCCCCGCCCGGCGCCGGCAGAGCGGAGCCGGGCGGCGGGTCCGAGCGGCCGCACGGTCCCGGTGGGCGGAGGCGGAGGCGGAGGCGGAGGCGGAGGCGGAGGCGGAGGCGGATCTAAGGACTGGGCGGGCGGCGCTGTGGTCAGGGATGGAGGGCCGATCGGACGGATTCCAGGTCTGGCATGCGCATCGGGGGCTGGCCGCGGCCGAAGCCGTGCCACAGCTCGGCCGGGGCGGTGGCGCGCAGCACGGCCTGCAGGTCGGTGTGCTGGGCGAACTTGGCGCGCATGGCGTCGCGCATGACGGTGTGCTTGGTCTCGTCCCAGCGGCGCAGGCGGGGCTCGTCGAGCAGGGCGATCTTGCGGTGTTTGCGGGCCGCGGCGCCGTCGCCCTGGGCCAGGTCGGCGCCGCTCTCCAGAGCGAAGCGCTCGGCGAGTGCCGGGTCGACGAGGGCGATCTTGGCGGCCTGGAAGGCGTGCTCCACGGTGCGGTAGGTGCGGTCGCCCAGGCGGAAGTCGGCCGGCCAGAAGTTGGACAGCATGCGCCGCCAGTGCCGGACGGCGGCCAGCGCGGCATAGGCACCGGGGTCGGCGACGTGCTCGTGGACGCCCTGGCCCGGCGGGGCGTCGGCGGAGCCGGAGTAGAAATACAGCCGGTCGTCGGTCATGCCCGGGAGGTTAGCGGTGGGGTACGACAGTTTTAGGCCGGCCGGGGGCGCTCCCGGCGCACGATCGGGCGGCGGCCCTTCAGGGTGGTGTGGCGCAGGGTGTCGATGACCTCGTCGACGGCGCTGTCGGGGACCTCGACCAGGGAGAAGCGGTCGGTGATCTCGATGGCGCCGATGTCGCGGCCGGTCAGGCTCGACTCCCCGGTGATGGCGCCGACCAGGTCCTGCGGGCGGATGCCGGCCGCCCGGCCCGCCCCGACGAACAGGCGGGTCATGCCGCCCGTCGCGGGCCGGCGGCCGCCGGCCTCGCGGCCGCGGCGCGGGACGTGGCCGTCAGTGTCGCGGACGCTGACCCGCCGGCCGGGGCGCTCGTCGTGGTCGCGCGGCTGGCGCAGGGTCACGTCGGGGATCTCCTCCTGGTCGCCCTCCCCCACGCCGGTCGCCTCGTGGGCCAGCTTGACCGCGGCCAGCGCGATCTCCATGATCTCGAACTCGTCGGCGAGCGACTCCACGACCACCCGGAAGCGCTCCAGGTCGATGTCGGCGATGAGGCTCTCCTGCAGCGAGGCCCGGGTCAGCTCCAGGCGGCGGGCCCGCAGGTCGGCCACCGAGGGGACCTTCTCCACGGCGATGCGCTGCTTGGTGACGCGCTCGATGGTCTTGAGCATGCGGTGCTCGCGCGGCTCGGCGAGCGTGATCGCGACGCCCTCGCGGCCGGCGCGGCCGACCCGGCCGATGCGGTGGACGTAGGACTCCGGGGCCGACGGCACGTCGTAGTTGACGACGTGGGTGAGGTGCTCGACGTCCAGGCCGCGGGCGGCGACGTCGGTGGCCACGAGCAGGTCGGCGGTGCCGTTGCGCAGGCGTGCCATCACCCGGTCGCGCTGCTCCTGGCCCATGCCGCCGTGGAGGGCCTCCGCGCGGTACCCCCGGCCGTTGAGCGTCTCGGTGAGCTGGTCGACCTCGTCGCGGGTGCGGCAGAACACGATCGCGGCGCCCGGCGCCTCGACGTCGAGGACGCGGCCCAGGGCGGCCGGCTTGTGGGCGCGGGGCACCACGTAGGCGACCTGGCGGACCAGCGGGGCCTCGCCGGCCGGGGTCGGCTCGCGGCCGATCTGGATGCGGACCGGGTCGTTGAGGTGGCTGCGGGCCAGGCCGTCGATGCGCGGCGGCATCGTGGCGGAGAAGAGCACCGTCTGACGATCTTCGGGGGTCTCGGCCAGGATCGCCTCGATGTCCTCGGCGAAGCCCATGTCGAGCATCTCGTCGGCCTCGTCGAGCACGACGACGTGCAGGTCGTGCAGGCGCAGCGTGCCGCGGCCGAGGTGGTCCAGGGCCCGGCCGGGGGTGGCGACCACCACGTCGACGCCGAGCTCGAGGGAGCGCAGCTGGCGGCCGATGGGCTGGCCGCCGTAGATGGGCAGGACGCGGACGCCCAGATCCCGGCCGTACCGATGGATGGCCTCGGAAACCTGCACCGCGAGCTCCCGCGTCGGCACCAGGACCAGCGCCGACGGGTTGTCGCCGCCGGGCGCGGGCATCCGCTGCAGCAGCGGCAGCGCGAAGGCGGCGGTCTTGCCGGTGCCGGTCGCCGCCTGGCCGAGCAGGTCGCGGCCGGCCAGCATCGGCGGGATGGCCTCGCGCTGGATCGGGGTCGGTTCCTCGTAACCGAGGCCGGTCAGTGCCTTGAGCAGCTCGTCGCGCAGCCCCAGGTCGGCGAAGCCGATAATGTCATCCTCTTCGATGCTCGCGGTCACTGGGAGCTCCTCACTTGCGCGTTTCTGGCCCCTCTAGCATCCCAAACCCGCGGTGGTGGCCTGTGACGGGTAGGGTTCGGCGATGGCGGAGGACTGGCAAACTCAGCGTGCGCGAATGGTCGCGCATCACGGCGCGGAGCTGGAGCGGCGCCGGGAGGCCGAGGCCGCGCAAGCAGCGGAGCTGATCGCCCGGTTTGTCGCCGCCGCCCGCGAGTCCGGACCGGCACCGGTGCCGTTGCGGGCCCGCTCCTACACCGGGCACACCTATCGTACGTCGCTTCGGGGGTGGTACCTCGACCCGGCCCGCACGCTCGCCGTCTCCGAGGCCGGGCAGTACTACTCGCTGCTCGTCCCCGCGTCGGCCCGGGCCTGGCTGACCGGCGCGGACCCGGTGCCGGCGCCGGCCCGGCTGATCATCGGCGAGGGCGCCCGCGACGGCGAGTCGATCCCGCTCGCGACCGTGCTGGAGCGGCTGCTCACGCGGTCCGGATGAACTCGGGCGGCACGGCATCGGTGAGCCATACCCCGTTGTCCGACCGGTAGAACGCGTGCCCGGCCCGGCCCATCTCCCCGGCGAGCACGGTGAGGATCACGATGGCGCCGCCCCGGCGGGCCCCGACCCGCCGCGCGGTGTCGGTGTCCGGCGACAGGTGCACGTGGTGGCGGCCACCCTTGTTGATCCCGGTGGCCTGGATCGAGGCGAGCACGGCCCGGCTCGTCCCGTGAAAGAGCAGCTCCGGCGGCTCCGCCTCGGCCAGGCCCAGCTCCACCGGCACCGAGTGGCCCTGATTGGCGCGGATCCGCTCCACCCCGTCGTCGCCGACGGCCACGGCGAACCGCTGCTTGTCGCTGCCGGCCACGACCGCGTCGAGGGTCTCGCGGCTCAGGCCCATCGCGGCGAGGAACTCCGGCACCGGCACCCAGCCGGCGCGGTCGAGGGTGAGCCCGACGCGCTCGGGGTCGTGGCGGAGCACCTTGGACATCCGCTTACTGATCTTGACTAACTGACTGTGTTCCATAGCGGCCTCGATTGTGCGCCCCGGAGGCCACCTGGCTCACCGCATTTTCCCGGGCCGTCCAGGAAGCAGCCCGTCCAGGATGACGCCGATCACCGTGGCGCGGGTCTCGTCCGAGGCCCACAGCGCCGCGTGCGAGGCGCCGACGAGCACCCCGAACACCTCGGCCGCGCCCACGTCGGCCCGCACCGCCCCCGCCGCCCGCGCCCGCAGCACCAGGGCGTCGACCGCCTCGTACAGCTCGTCGCGCACCTCGCCGACCGCGCCGGCCACGTCGATGCCGGCCCCGGCCAGGGCGTCGGCGAACGCGTTCTTGGCCGCGCTCTGCGCCACGACGTGCTCCAGGAACCCGAACAGGGCCCGGCCCGCGTCCTCGTCCCGCGCGGCGACGCGGGCGTGCCCGGCGAGGGCGCGCAGCCGCTCGACCAGCACCGCCTGCAGCAGTGCCTCCTTCGTCGGGAAGTGCCGGAACACGGTGCCGATGCCGACCCCGGCGCGCTTGGCGACCGCCTCGGTGGACGCGCCGACCCCCTCGGCGGCGAACACCGCCTCGGCGGCCTCCAGCACCCGGGCCCGGTTGCGCCGGGCGTCGGCGCGCAGCGGCTTGTTGACATCCGGAGTAAGCACTCCGCATGGTTCAATCGGAGTCACGAATCCGATTGTACGCATCGGAGGGATCATGTTGCTCACCGTCCTCCTCGCCTTCGTCGCCGGGTTCTTCGCCGGCAACGGGCTGCCCTACTCGGCCTGATGCAGGCCCGGACCTGGCGCGACCCGGACCCATGGCGCAAGCGCTCGCGAGCCGCTCAGGAGCGCCGCGCCTGATGCACCACGCGGTCCGGGCGCAGCACCACCGCCCGGCCGCGCAGCCAGCGGCGCAGCGCGCCGGTCGGGTCGAGCGCGGGCGTCACCCGGATCAGGCGGTGACCGCCGTCGCTCCACCGGGGCGGCGGCCCCGGGTGCAGCACCGCCCAGCCGTCGCCGAGCGCCTCGTCGAGCCGGGCCGGCCGCCCCTCCCAGACGATCGGGGGCTGGGGCGCCAGCGTGCCGGCCCGGCGGCCGCGGCCGACGCCGCGCAGCGGAGGGCTCGTCGAGCGCAGCGCCAGGCCCTTCAGCCCGGGCAGGCGCCAGATCGCGCCGAGGATCACCCGGCGCACCGCGGCCGCCCGGTCCTGCCCGCCGGTCATCGCCCAGCCCGCCACGATGGCGAGCCGGATCTGGGCGCGCACGTGCGGGGCGCGCTCGCGCTCGTAGGAGTCGAGGAGGTCGTCGGCACCGTCGGCGAGCTTCCAGGCCAGGTTGTAGGCGTCGCGCAGGCCGGCGCCGAGGCCCTGGCCGATGAAGGGCGGGGTCTGGTGCGCGGCGTCGCCCAGCAGGAAGACCCGGCCGGAGCGCCAGCGGTCGGCGATGTTCGCCCGGAAGGTGTACTCCGCCCGGCGCACGATCCGCACCCCGGTCCCCCGCAGCCACGGTGCGAGCAGCACGTCCAGGTCGGGATCGGGCTCGCCGTCGAAGAGGCGGAATTCCCAGCGGTACCGCCGCGGGCCCAGCTGCATGAAGGTCGCCGCGCGGCGCGGGTCGCACACCTGGTGCACGCCGCCCCAGGCGTCCAGGTCGGCGTCGCACACGCCGTCGACGACCAGCCAGCGCTCGGCGAAGCCCAGGTCCTCCAGGCGCGCGCCGATGAGCCCCCGCACGGTGCTGTTGGCCCCGTCGCAGCCGAGCACGGCCGAGGCCGGCACGGCGTGTTCGGTGCCGTTCTCCATCATGCGGTACCGGACGATGGACGACGAAACCGCGAAGACCTCGGCGCCGCCGACGAACTCGACCAGGGGGCCGAGCCGCGCCATCCGGGCCCGCAGCAGGCGCTCGAGGTCGGGCTGGTCGAACATGTTGGCCTGCGGGTAGCCGTGCGGCCCGGCCGCGGTGCCGCGGCGGAACTCGGCCATCACCCGGTGCCGGCCGTCGAGCAGCCGCAGGCCCAGCCCCGGCCGGCTCACCCGCAGGAACTCCTCGGCCACCCCGAGCTCCTGCAAGATGCGCACCGCCTCGTCGTCGAGGTGCACGGCCCGGGGCAACGGATACGGCTCGGCATACCGGTCGATCACCAGGCACGGCACGCCGCGCCGCGCGAGCAGGATCGCCGCGGCGACGCCGACCGGCCCGGCCCCGACCACCACGACGCGATCCACGGCCCCGAGGTTACGACAGATGACGAACCGGCCGCGCGAGACCTGCGACGCGGTGCCGGATGGTCCGCCGCCGCCCGGATGACACCCTGAGCCTCGTGGGAGATCCGGCAGCATGAAGGACGATCGCCTGCGTGCCGCGCGACGGTACGAGCACCGTGCACCGGCGACGCGGGCCGTGCACGCCGGGCAGTACCCCTCGGAACACAACGGCGCCCTGGTGGTGCCGATCTATCAGGCCGCCACGTTCGAGCGGCAGGTCGTGCTGGGCGACGGCTACGACTACTCCCGCATCGCCAATCCCACCCGGACCGCGCTCGAGGAGTGCGTCGCGGCGCTGGAGGGCGGGACGGCCGGGTTCGCGTTCGCCTCCGGGATGGCCGCGACGACCACGGCCGTGCTGGCGCTGTGCGCGACCGGCGGCCACGCGATCATCCCGGACAACGTCTACGGCGGCACGTGGGACCTGTTCAGCCGGATCACCGCCCGGTGGGGCCTGGACTACAGCGTCGTGGACATGACCGACCTCGACGCGGTCGCCGCGGCCCTGCGCCCGCAGACCGCGCTCGTGTGGGTGGAGACGCCGTCGAACCCCAGCCTGCGGGTCACCGACATCGCCGGGGTCGCCGCGCTCGCCCGCGCCAACGGCAGCCGGCTCGTGGTGGACAACACCTTCGCCTCCCCGGTGCTGCAGCAGCCGCTGGCGTTCGGGGCCGACGCCGTCATGCACTCCACGACGAAGTACCTGTCCGGGCACTCCGACGTGACCGGCGGCGTGCTGGTGACCGCGGACGCCGATGTCGCGGAGACGATCGGGTTCCACAGCGGCGCGCTGGGCACGATGGGGCAGCCGTTCGACAGCTGGCTGGTGCTGCGCGGGATCAAGACGCTGCCGATGCGGATGGCGCAGGTGTGCGGCTCGGCCCAGCGCATCGCCGAGTACCTGGCGGGACATTCCCGGGTGCGGCGGGTGCACTACCCCGGCCTGCCCGGCCATCCCGGGCACGACGTGGCGAAGACCCAGATGAGCGGCTTCGGCGGGGTGGTCTCCTTCGAGCTGGACGGCACGGCCGAGGAGGCCGCCGCGCTGTGCGCCCGGACCCGGCTGTTCACGCTGGCGGTGTCGCTCGGCAGCGTCGAGTCGCTGATCCAGAACCCGGCGAGGATGACGCACTGCACCACGGGCGGGACGCCGGTGGTCGTCCCCGACTCCCTCATCCGGCTCTCCGTGGGCCTGGAAAGCGTCGATGACCTGCTGGACGATCTGGAGCAGGCGCTGCGCGCCGGTTGACGGGAGTTTTACTGGACCGTTACGCGGCCCGCATATCGTCGGCCAATGACGGTCGAGCAGGTGCAGGAGATCGTGGACGCGCTGGCCGGCTCGTTGCGGCGCGCCGTCGCTATCGATGATCACGGATTGCGGCTCATTGCCGTCAGCGAGGACTTCGGCGACGCCGATCCGCCGCGGGTCTGGTCGCTGCTGCATCGCCGGACCAGGCCCGAGGACGTGCACTTCGAGCGGATCGTGGCCGCCGACGGCCCGCTGCGGCTTCCGGCCAACCCGGCGCTGGAGCTGGCGCCCCGGCTGGTCGTTCCGCTGCGCCACCTGGGCATGCCGGTCGGGTTCATGTGGCTCATCGAGCGCGACGCCCGCATCGGCGAGGCGGAGCTGGACGCGTGCTGCCGGGCGGCCGCGCGCATCGCCGAGCTGCTGCATCAGCGGCTCGTCGTCGCCGACCGCAACCGGGAGCTGGTCGCCCGGCTCCTGGACGAGGTCACCGGTCCCGACGCCGCGCGCGCCGCCGGCGCCGCGGAGGATCTGCGCCGCCGGGGGCTCATCGCGGACGACTCGGACGTCGGGGTCCTGCTGGTGCGGCCGCGGGCCGGTGAGGCCGAGGCGTTGAGCGACTGCTGGGCGCAGCTGTACCGGTTCGCCGGGCTGTTCCCGCCGCGGACCACGCTCGTGGACTGCTCCCCGCACCGGGCGCTGGTGCTGGTCAGCCGTCCCACGCTCAGCGCCGGCGTCCTGGCCGGCATGGCCGTCCAGCTCGGGCAGAGCGTCGGGCCGCGGTTCGCGGTCGGGGCGAGCGGCGTCGTGACCGGGCTGCGCGCCGCGCCGACGGCCTGGCGGCAGGCCTCCGTCGCCGCCGACGCGGCCGCCGCCGTCCCGCACTTCGAGGGGGTGGCCTGCTGGGAGCGGCTCGGTCCGTATGCGCTGCTGGGCCAGCTGCCGCGCGACGTGCTGACGGCGGCGATGCTGCCGGCCGGCCTCACCGCGCTGCTCGACGCGGGCACCGCCGAGCACCTCCTGACCACCGTCGAGACGTTCCTGGACTGCGGCGGTGACAAGCAGCGCGCGGCGGGGCTGCTCCACGTGCACCGGGCCACCCTGTACTACCGCCTCGAGCGGGTGGAGGCGCTCACCGGCCTGTCGCTGTCCGACGGCGCCGACCGGCTGCTCGTGCACCTGGCGATCAAGCTGCGCCGGATGCAGGGCGGCGGGCACACCGGGACGGGGACGGCCGCGCCGCTCGCCGCCTGAGCCGAGACTTCGACACCTGTCAAAGGCGCGCCGCGCACGCCTCGACGCCGTGCTGAAGACGCGCGGCGGGCGCTGCGCCAGGGTAAGGGGCGACGCGGGATCGCCCCCGCTCCGGCGCAGGACAGGAGCCGCCATGGCAACGACCGCCCGCTTCCGGCACATCGTCCTCGGGTGCGGCGCCATCGGAGCGGCCACCGCGTTCTGGCTCGCCGAGCGCTCGGGCGGCGACGTGCTGGTCCTGGAGCAGTACCAGATCGGGCACGAGCTGGGCGCCTCCGAGGACCATTCGCGCATCATCCGGTACGCGTACCACAGCACCGACTACACCTCGCTCGGCCGGGCCAGCTACGCCGCGTGGCACGAGGTCGAGCGGCGCACCGGCCGGCGCCTGATCGTGCCGACCGGAGGCCTCGACCTCGGCATCGGCGCCGACGGCGAGCGGCAGGTGGCAAGCTACGCGGCGGCGCTCGCGGCGGTCGGCATCAGCTCGACGGCGCTGGACGCGGCCGGCATCCGCGCCCGCTGGCCGCAGTGGCACATCGACGACGACGTCGTCGCGCTGTACCAGGCCGACTCCGGCATTCTCGATATCCGGCGGGCGAACGCGGCGCACGTGGCGCTGGCCCGCCAGGCGGGCGTCACCTTCGCCGACCGCACGCCGGTGCGGCGCCTGGTGTCCTTGCCGGACCGGGTCGAGGCCCACACCGACGCGGGGACGTTCGCGGCGGACTCGCTCGTGCTGGCCGCCGGCTCGTGGACCGGGCCGCTGGCGGAGAGCCTCGGCGTGCGGCTGCCGATCACGCTCACGCAGGAGCAGGTCACCTACTACGCGACGGCGAACCTGGACGAGTTCGGCCCGGAACGGTTCGGCATCTGGATCTGGCACGGCCCGGACCGGACCTACTACGGCTTCCCGGTCTACGGCGAGGCCGCGGTCAAGGCCGGGCGGGACGTCAGCGGCACGATCGTCACGCAGGAGACCCGCAGTTGGGACCCGGACCCGGCGCAGCGCGACGAGCTGACCGCGTTCCTCGCCGCGCACCTGCCCGCGGCGCTCGGCCCGGAGCTGGTCACGAAGACCTGCGTGTACGACCTGACACCGGACCGCAACTTCATCCTCGACCTGCTGCCCGGGCACCCGCGGATCGCCGTGTTCGTCGGCGCCGGGCACGCGGCGAAGTTCGCCGGCCTGGCCGGTTCGATCCTGGCGGACCTGGCCCGCGACGGCGGTACCGACCACCCCATCGCCCCGTTCGCCGCGGACCGGCCGGCCCTGACCGACCCGGCCCATCCGACCGACTTCCTGTTCACCGGCGCGGCGGCCGGGCACTGAGCCATGACGTTCTGGGAGTACCTGTCCTACCGGCGCGAGTACCTGGTCTACGAGACCGGCCAGCACGCCCTGCTGGTCTTCGCGTCGGTGCTGATGGCGGCCGTGCTGGGCGTGCTGATCGGCGCCGTCGTCTGGCGCAGCCGGCGCGCCTCGGCGATCGCGGTCGCCGTGACCAGCGGCCTGTTCACGGTGCCGTCGCTGGCTCTCATGACGCTGTTGCTGCCGCTGCTCGGCCTCGGCTGGGCCACGTCGCTGACCGCCCTGGTCATCTACTCGCTGCTGCCCATCGTGCGCAACACCGTCGCCGGGCTGCGGGCCGTCGACCCGGCCCTGATCGAGGCGGCCCGGGGCATGGGGCTCGGCGGCGTGCGGACCATGCTGCGTGTCGAGCTGCCGCTGGCCTGGCCGGTGATCCTGGCCGGCATCCGGGTCGCCACCCAGCTGGCGATGGGCATCGCGGCGATCGCCGCCTACGTGGCCGGGCCGGGGCTGGGCAACCGGATCTTCACGGGGCTGCAGCGCCTCGGCTCGGTCAACGCGCTCAACGACGCACTCGCCGGCACGCTCGGCGTGGTACTGCTCGCGCTGCTGTTCGACGCGGGCTTCGTGGTGCTGCGCCGGCTGACCACATCGAGGGGGATCCGTGCCTGATGCAACAGCGCCCGCCGGTACCACGGCGGGGGTGGACATCGCGCTCGAGGCGGTGACCAAGCGTTACCCCGGCCAGCCGGCCGCCGCCGTCGAGGACGTGACGCTGCACATCCGGGCCGGTGAGACGGTCTGCTTCCTCGGCCCGTCGGGCTGCGGCAAGACGACCACGATGAAGATGATCAACCGGTTGATCGAGCCGACGTCCGGGCGCATCACCCTGGACGGCACCGACGTGACCGCCATGGACCCGGACACGCTGCGCCGCGGCATCGGCTACGTGATCCAGCAGATCGGGCTCTTCCCGCACATGACCATCGCCGACAACATCGCGCTGGTGCCCCGGCTGCTCGGCTGGTCGCGCGGCCGGGTCCGGGCCCGGGTCGAGGAACTGCTCGAGCTGGTCGACCTCGACCCCGGCGTCTTCGCCCGCCGGTATCCCCGGCAGCTGTCCGGCGGACAGCAACAGCGCGTCGGCGTTGCCCGGGCGCTGGGCGCCGACCCGCCCGTCATGCTCATGGACGAGCCGTTCGGCGCGACCGACCCGATCACCCGCGACCGGCTGCAGCGGCAGTTCCGCACGCTGCAGCAGAGCCTCGGCAAGACCGTCGTGTTCGTCACCCACGACTTCGCCGAGGCGGTCCGCCTGGGCGACCGGATCGTGGTGCTCGCCGAGCGGTCCCGGGTCGTGCAGTACGACACCCCGGAGCGGATCCTCGCCGCGCCCGCCGACGACTACGTCGCCGGCTTCCGCGGGTCCGACGCGGCGCTGCAGCGCCTCGGACTGTCCACGGTGGACGATGCCACGCTGGAGCCGGACGACGCGGCGGCGCCGGACGACGCGCCCGAGGTCACCCCGTCGACGTCGCTGAAGGAGGCCCTCGACCGGCTGGTCGGTTCGCCGCGGCCGCACCTGCTGGTGCGCGACGAAGGGGGCGCCGTGCGCGGGCGGCTGACGTTCGACGCGATCCGTGCGGTGCTCGGCGCCGGGAGGCCCGATGAACACTGAGCGCGTCTCGTCCGCCCTGGCCGACGAGGCCCTGGCCGATCCGCTCATGGCCGACCCGACGCTGGCCCCCGCCGCGGCGCGGCGGCCCTCGATGTTCACGTCGGCCGTCCCGGAGTACCTGCGGCTGGCCGTCACGCCGATCGGCCTGGCCGTGGTCCTGCTGCTGCTGTGGTGGTGGGTCGGCGGCAGCGACCTCGACTCGATCGAGCGGCGCACGTTGAACGCGAGCTACGTCAGGACCGCGGTCGGCCAGCACCTGCTGCTCACGTTCACCGCCGCGCTGCTGGTCGTGCTCATCGCGATGCCGCTCGGGGTCGCACTCACCCGGCCCCGGGCGCGCCGGTTCACCCCGCTGGTGCTGGGGCTGGCCAACGCGGGCCAGGCCGTGCCGGCGATCGGCCTGCTGGTGCTGCTGACCATCCGCTTCGGGGTCGGGTTCCGCATCGCCATCATCGGGCTCGTCGCGTCCAGCGTCCTGCCGGTGCTGCGCAACACCATCGCCGGCGTCCAGCAGGTCGACCCGGCCCTGGTGGAGGCCGCCCGCGGCATGGGGCTGCGCCCCATGCAGGTGCTGTGGCGCGTCGAACTGCCGCTCGCCATCCCGGTGATGCTGGCCGGCCTGCGCACCGCGCTGGTCCTGTGCGTCGGCGTCGCGACCCTGGCGACGTTCGTCAACGCCGGCGGCCTCGGCGACATGATCATCAACGGCCTGAAGCTGCAACGCACCACCGTGCAGGTCACGGGTGGCCTGCTCACCTGCGCCATCGCCTTTTTCGTCGACTGGCTCGGCAACGTCGCCGAGCGAATTCTGCGCCCTCGCGGCCTGTGATCGAAGGGGGAACCCATGCGTCGCACCCCAGCCTCCGTATTGGCCGGCGTCCTGATCCTTGCCGCCGGCGCGACCTCAGCCTGCAGTCCACCCACCGACGACGTCGAGACCTCCAGCCAGTCCAGCATCTTCGCCGGGGCGACCTTCGTCGTGGGCTCCAAGGACTTCACCGAGTCGATCCTGCTCGGCCAGATCACCATGCAGATGCTGAAGGCCAACGGCGCCACGGTCGTCGACAAGACCAACATCAAGGGATCGGTGACGACGAGGGAGGCGCTCACCTCGTCGCAGATCGACCTGTACTGGGAGTACACGGGGACCGGCTGGATCAGCTACCTGAAGAACACCAAGCCGATTCCGGATCCGCAGCAGCAGTTCGACGCGGTCGCCAAGGACGACCTGGCGAAGAACCAGGTGGTCTGGTCCGACCGCGCGCCGCTGAACAACACCTACGCCATGGCGATCAGGAAGGACAAGGCCGGCAGCCTCGGCGTCAAGAGCCTGTCCGACGTCGCCCGGATCGCGAAGGAGAAGCCGGCGGAGGCGACCTTCTGCATCGAGAGCGAGTTCTCCACCCGCGACGACGGGATGCCCGGCATGCTCGCCGCCTACGGCATCGACGTACCCAAGGACAACATCAAGATGCTGGAGACCGGCGTCATCTACACGGAGACGGCGAAGGGCTCCACCTGCAACTTCGGTGAGGTCTTCGCCACCGACGGGCGGATCAGCCCGCTCAATCTGGTGGTGCTCGCCGACGACAAGAACTTCTTCCCGGTGTACAACGCCGCGCTGACCATGCGGCAGGAGACCTCGACGAAGTATCCGAAGATCGCCGAACTGCTGGCGCCGGTCGCGCAGAAGCTCACCACGGAGACCATGCAGAAGCTCAACGCCGAGGTCGACAACAAGGGCCTGGAGCCGGCGGACGTCGTCAAGCAGTGGCTGACCGACGAGAAGTTCCTGCAATGACGGCCGGTGGGTCGCTGGCGCCGACGCTGCCCGGCCACGCCTACACCGACCCGGCGGTCTTCGCCGCGGAGCAGGAGCGGATCTTCGCCCGGGAGTGGATGTACGTGGTGCGCGCCGACGAGCTGACCGGCCCCGGCCGGGCGGTCCGCCGGCAGGTCGGCCCCGACAACGTGATCGTGCTGCGCGACCGGGCGGGCACGATCCGGGCGTTCCTCAACGTGTGCCGGCACCGGGGCGCCCGGCTCTGCCTCACCGACAGCGCCGAGTTCGGCAACGCGATCCGCTGCCCCTACCACGCGTGGACCTACACGCTGGACGGCCGGCTGCTCACCGCGCCCAACTGGAGCGCCATGGCAAACCTGGACCGGGACCGCTACGGCCTGGTGCCGGTCGCCGTCGCCGAGTGGGCCGGGCTGGTCTGGGTCAACCTGGCCGAGGACCCCGAGCCGCTGGCCGCGCAGCTGGAACCGCAGCTGGGCTACCGCTTCGGCGGGCAGCCCGAGCGGATCGAGCGCTGGCGCCTGGGTGAGCTCGTCGTCGGCGCCCGCAAGACCTATGACGTGGCGGCGAACTGGAAGATCATCCAGGAGAACTTCCAGGAGTGCTACCACTGCGGCACGATCCACCCGGAGCTCATCCGGGCGATCCCCACGTTCGCCTCGTTCGACCGGCTCGGCGACGGCGAGTACCACACCGACGGCTACGGCTTCGCCGACGGGCTCGACGCGTTCTCGATCACCGGCCAGGCGCGCTTCCCGCTGCTGCCGGGGCTGGCGGCCGAGGACGAGCGCAAGTACTTCGGCATGGTGCTGCGCCCGAACTGTTTCGTCTCGCTGCTGCCCGACCACGCCATCGTGCACCGGTTCGAGCCGGTCTCCCCCGAGCGCACCGTCGTGGTGTGCGACTGGCTCTTCGACCGCGAGGTCGCCCAGGCGCCCGGGTTCGACCCGAGCGACACGGTGGAGATCTTCCACCGGATCAACGAGCAGGACTTCGCGGCGTCGCAGTGGTGCCAGCCGAACATGACGTCGCGGGCCTACCGCGCCGGCGGGGTGCTGGTGCCGCTGGAGGCGCAGATCATCGGCGGCTGGTACTACGACTGGTACCGCTCCCGGATGGGAGCGCTCTGATGGCCCGGCACACCGTGTGCCCGCTGGCGAAGCTGCCGCCCGGGGAGGTGGCGGTGCTGGACGGGCCGCAGCGGGTCGCGGTGTTCAACGTGGACGGCGAGCTGTACGCGGTCGAGGACCGGTGCACGCACCAGGACGCATGGCTCTCCGACGGCTTCGTCGAGGGCGTCGCGGTCGAGTGCCCGCTGCACGCGTCGCTGTTCGACCTGCGCACCGGCGAGCCCAGCGGCCCGCCGGCGGTCCGGCCGGTCCGCACGTTCCCGGTGCGCGTCGAGGACGGTGACGTGGTCGTGGACACATGAGCCCCCGCTCCGTGGTCGTCGTCGGCGCGTCGCTGGCCGGGCTGTCCACCGCCCGCGCGCTGCGGCAGCAGGGGTTCGACGGTCCGGTCACCATCATCGGCGCCGAGCCGTGGCGCCCCTACGACCGGCCGCCGCTGTCGAAGGCGTACCTCGCCGGCGCGGTGGACCGCGCCAGCCTGGACCTGTCCCCGCCGGAGGAGGAGCTGGAGCTGCGCTGGCGGCTCGGCGTGCCCGCGGTGGCGCTGGACCCGCCGGCCGGCGCCGTGCGCCTGGCCGACGGCAGCAAGGTCCGCGGCGACGCCGTGGTGATCGCGACGGGCGCCGCCGCGCGGAAGCTGCCCGGTGCGGCGCGGCTGCGCGGGGTCCACACCCTGCGCACGGTCGACGACGCGGAGGCGGTGCGGGCGCGGTTGCTGCCGGGCGTGCGCCTGGTGGTGGTCGGCGCCGGCTTCATCGGGGCGGAGGTGGCCTCGACGGCGGCGGCGCTCGGCGCCGAGGTGACCGTCGTGGAGCTGCAGCCGGTGCCGCTCGGCGGCGTCCTCGGCGTGCCGCTGGGCCGGGAGCTGGCCCGGCTGTACGCCGCGCACGGGGTGGCGTTGCTCACGGGCGTGGGCGTGGCCGAGGTCCGGCAGCGGGCCGGCCGGGTGGACGCGGTGGTGCTCACCGACTCGCGGGTCCTGCCGGCCGAGGTGGTCGTGGTGGGGATCGGCGCCCGTCCGGCGGTCGACTGGCTCGCCGGTTCCGGCCTGCGGATCGACGACGGGGTGCGCTGCGACGCCGCGATGCGCACGGTGCTGCCGAACGTCTTCGCCGTCGGCGACTGCGCCCGGCCGGAGCACGGGTGGACCGGCGAACCGACCCGCCTGGAGCACTGGACCGCGGCGATCGAGCAGCCCGTCGTGGCGGTCTCCGCCCTGCTGCGCGGCGATGCGGCCGGCACGCCCGAGGACGGCTACCGGGCCGTGCCGTACTTCTGGTCCGACCAGTTCGGCGTGCGCCTGCAGTTCGCCGGCCACCTGCGCGGCGGCGAACACGTCCGCGCCGTCTCCGCCGAGCCGCTCGTCGCCGTCTACGAGCGCCTCGGCGAGCCGGTCGCGGTGCTCGCCATCGACCATCCGCGGCTGTTCGGCCGCTGGCGCCGCCTGCTCGTGCCCTAGCCCCCAGTGAAGCGGTTCAGCTGCCGGTCGGCGAACCACCCTCCAGGGCGGGGCGCCACCTGGGCCGGCGGCGTGAAAGTGACGGCCCGGCGGGTAGAGCGCGTCCGGCACCACCCATGGACCCCAACCCAGGCAGGAGAAGCAGATGGCAATCGACAACCCGGCCGACCTGTTCCTCTACGAGCTGTCGGGCATGTACGACGCCGAGCGCAAGAGCAACCAACTGGTCGGTGAGATCTTGGGACAGGCGGAGCAGAGTCCGCTGGCCCAGATCCTGCGCGCCCAGCAGCAGCAGGGCCAGCAGAAGATCCAGAACATCGAGACGTGTTTCGCGATGATGGAGATGGAGCCGGACGACGTGCCGTGTATGGCGCTCGACGGCATGCGGGCGGAGTTTCAGGCCTTCACCGAGCAGCGCCCGTCGATGGAGGCGATGGAGATCTACACCGTCGACGCGGAGACGAAGCTGGCCCACTTCGGCATGGCCGCCTACCAGAGCCTCATCGACAAGGCCCTGCTCATGGGCGAGATGCAGTGCGCGCAGGTGCTGCGCACCAACCTGGTGCAGAAGCAGGAGAACGCGGGCACCTTCGAGCGCATCAGCCACGAGCTCGGCCAGCGGGTGGTGATGAGCGTCTGACCGGTCGGCCGCCGCGGCTTCACCGGCCGCGGCGGCCCACGACGACGCTGGTCTCGGTGTCCTCGTCGGTCACCGTCGCCGGGCGCAGGCCGGCCGCGCGCAGCAGCGCGTGCGCGGCCGGCAGCTGGTCCGGGCCGGCCTCGGTGAGCAGCGCCCCGCCCGGGGCCAGCCACCGCGGCGCCACCGCGGCCACGCGGCGCAGCACGTCGAGGCCGTCCGGCCCGCCGTCGAGGGCGGTGCGGCGCTCGTACACGCGGAACTCCTCGGGCAGGTAGGCGATCTCCGCGGTCGGGACGTACGGCACGTTGGCCAGCAGCACGTCGACGTGCCCGCGCAGGCCGGCCGGGAGCGGGTCGAACAGGTCGCCCTCGAACACCTCCGCGGTCACGGCGGCCAGGTTGCGCCGGGCACAGGCGACGGCGGCCGGGTCGATGTCGGCGGCGACCAGGCGCACCCGCGCGAAGCCCCGCACCGCGACCAGCCCGAGCGCGCCGGTGCCGCAGCACAGGTCGAGCACGGTGGCGCCGTCGTGCAGCAGCGCCCGGGCGGTCGCGGTCAGCAGCTCGGTGCGGTGGCGGGGCACGAAGACCCCGTCGGCGACCGCAAGGCGTACCCCCGCGAAATCGGCATAACCGAGCACGTGCTCCAGCGGCACGCCCGCGGTGCGGCGCACCAGCATGGCCTCCAGCGCCTGCTCGTCGCGGGCGGCGCCGATCAGGCGGTCCGCCTCCTCCTCAGCGAAGACGCAGCCGGCGGCACGCAGTCGCGCCACGATCGTGTCCTTCATTTGTCGAGGTACGCCAGGACGGCGAGGACGCGGCGGTTGTCGTCCTCGGACGGGGGCAGATCCAGCTTGGCGAAGATGTTGTTGATGTGCTTGCCGATCGCCTTCTCGGTGACGAAGAGCCGGGTCGCGATGGCCGCGTTGGAGCGGCCCTCCGCCATCAGGCCGAGGACCTCGCGCTCCCGCGGGGTGAGCGCCCGGGTCGGCGCGCCGGCGTTGCGGGCCAGGAGCTGCGACACCACCTCCGGGTCCATCGCCGTGCCGCCGGCCGCCACCCGGCGCACCGCGTCCACGAACTCCCCGACCCCGGCGACCCGGTCCTTGAGCAGGTAGCCGACGCCGCCGCGGCGGTCGGAGAGCAGCTCCCGCGCATACAGCTGCTCCACGTGCTGCGACAGCACCAGGATGGGCAGCCCGGGCGCGACGGCGCGGGCGGCGATGGCCGCGCGCAGTCCCTCGTCGGTGAATGTCGGCGGGAGTCGTACGTCCACGACGGCCACGTCGGGCCGGTGCTCGAGCAGCGCACCCTGCAGGTCGGTGCCGTTGTCGACGGCGGCGACGACCTCGAAGCCGTAGGCGCCGAGCAGCCGGATCAGCCCGTCGCGGAGTAGGGCGAGGTCTTCGGCGATGACAACGCGCACGGCAGCTCCATGGTCAGCACGGTCGGTCCCCCGGGCGGGCTGTCGACTCGGAGGCTGCCGTCGAAGGCGGCCAGGCGCCGCTCGACCCCGGCCAGCCCCGAGCCGGCCCGCGCGGCGGCGCCGCCCACGCCGTCGTCGCCGACGCCGAGGCAGAGGGCGTCGCCGAGGTACGACAACCTTACCCAGGCGGCCGTGGCGCCGCTGTGCTTGGCCACGTTGGCCAGGGCCTCGGCCACGGCGAAGTACGCCGCGGACTCGACCGGCGCCGCCGCCCGCCCCGGCAGCTCGCCTTCGACCTCCACCGGCAGCGGCATGGTCAGCGCGAGCGCCCGCAGCCCGCCGACCAGCCCGCGCTCGGCCAGCACCGGCGGGTGGATGCCGCGGACCAGGTGGCGCAGCTCGGCCAGCGCCAGCCCGCTGGCCTCCCGCGCCTCGGCGATCAGCGCCTGCGCCGCGGCCGGGTCGCGGATCACCATCTCCTCGGCCATGCCCAGGCTCATGCCGAGCGCCACGATCCGCGCCTGGGCCCCGTCGTGCAGGTCCCGCTCGATCCGCCGCAGCTCGGCCGCCTGGGCGTCGACCACCTGCGTGCGCGTCTCGGTGAGCCGCTCGACGCGGTTGCGCAATGCCGCGCCCCGGGCCGGCCCGAGCAGCGCGAGATCGAACCGCGCGAGCGCCCACAGCACCCACGGCCCGGCGTAGAGCGCCCCGGCGGTGATCAGCGCACCTTGCGGCGGCACGAGCAGGAAGTCGGCCGGGTCGTCGATCGGCCAGGTGACCCCGTAGCCGTACCAGTCGGCCCCCGCGGCGGCGACGACGGGCACGAGGATCAGCCCCTGCACGCCGTACCCCAGCGCCGCGAGCGTCAGCACGCCCAGCCCGAACCCGACGGGCGCCCCCGCCACCAGCCACAGCAGGTCACGCCAGGTCGCCGGGTCGCGCACCAGCCACAGCCACCGCTTGGGCGACCCGACGAACGCCCCTTTGGGCCGCACCCGATACGGGCTCGGGACGACGACCCCCGACCACTGCCCCGCCAGCCGCCGCCGCATCCCCGCATACCGCCGCACCAACAGCTGCACCAGCGGCGCGAACACCAGCCCCACCCCGAGCGCCGTCGACGCGAACGACACCACCGTCAGCACGACGAGCACGATGCCGACCGGCAGCGACACCAGCCCCACCAACGCCACCCGCCCGACGGTCACCAGCCCCCGGCGCACAAACGGCCAGACCCTCATGTCGCCATTCTGTCCGCCCGCACCCGCCGGGACAGTAGGTCTAGCCCCCCATATTTCCCTGGTGGACAGCGCGCTCCGGCCACTTACACAACAGTCGTAGGCATTCCTACATCTGTAGGCTAACGTAGGATCCGGCAGGCCGACCAACCGGAGCGACAGGAGCGTGTGCAGTGCCGGACTTCCGAGGCAAAGTCGTCGTGATCACCGGCGCCAGCGCCGGGATCGGCGCCGCGGCGGCGAGCCGCTTCGCCGAACTGGGCGCCACCGTGGCCGTGGTGGGCCGGTCACCGGAGAAGACGGCCGCGATCGCGGCCCGGGCCGGCGGCCGGCGGCATCTGGTGGACTACGGATCGCTCGACGACGTGCGCAGACTCGCCGCCGACCTGCTGGGCACCTACGAGCGGATCGACGTCCTGGCCAACAACGCGGGCGCCATGTTCGCCAGCCGCAAAGTCAGCGCCGACGGCCACGAGCTGACCTTCCAGGTCAACCATCTGGCGCCGTTCCTGCTGACCAACCTGCTGCTGGACCGGCTGGCCGCGGCCCCGGACGGGGCACGGATCATCAACACGGGCAGCGCGCAATATCGCAAGGCGCACCTCGACCTGGACGACCTGGACAGCACCCGGGGCCGCTACCGCACAATGCGGGTGTACGGCGCGTCCAAGCTGGCCACGATCCTGTTCACCCGGGAGCTCGCGCGCCGGACGCAAGGCACGGCGGTGACCACGTCGGCGTTCCACCCCGGAGCGGTCGCCACCGAGGTCGCCCGTGACAACGCCTGGCAATGGGCGCTCGTGAACAGTCCGCTGGGCAAGGCCGCCAAGGCCGCGCTGCTCACGCCCGAGCAGGGCGCCGAACCACTGCTGCGGCTCGCCACCATCGCGGATCCGCACTCGGCGAACGGCGTCTACTTCCACCGGCTCACCCGCGAGGACCCCAGGAACGAGCAGGCCACGGACCCGGACCTGGCCCAGCGGCTGTGGCAGCGCTCGGCCGACCTGACCTCGACGGCGGACTAGCGGGACCGTGGTCACGACCCGAAACACCAACCCCTCGACCGGCGACCGGCGCGTGCGGCGCACCCACGCCGCACTCCAGCGCGCGCTCATCCAGCTCGTCGAGGAACAGGACCTGTCCCAGCTCAGCGTCGCCGACGTCGCCGACCGGGCCGAAGTGAGCCGCTCGACCTTCTACGACCACTACCGCGACGTCCACGAACTGGCCGAAGCCGCCTGCACCGCCATGATCGACGACCTGGTCGAGTCCCTGACCGCCCTCGACCCCGACCCGACCCGGTCGCTGCGGGCGTTCTTCGCCAGCCTCGCCCAGCACGCCGGCCTCTACCGCAGCCTGCTGGGCCCGCACGGCAGCGCACGGGTCATCGACCACATCCGCCGCCGCACCACCACAGCCGTCCACCTCGCCACCTGCCCGGCCACGACCGACGCGGCGCCGCCTGACCTCCCGCTGGACGTGCCCGCCGCGTTCACCGCCGGCGCCCTCATCGGCGTAGCCGCCGACTGGCTGCAGCGCGGCTGCCCCGGCACACCCGACGAGATGGCCACCCAGACCTGGCCGCTCCTCACCGGCTTCACCCGGTAAAGCCGCCCCAGTCTGACGGCGCCGCCGGCGGCCCGCGCGTGCGCAAGGGAGCGCCGGCCTGACCGAGCACATCATCCGTTCCGGGGGCGGGCGCGCCGGCTGCGTGCACACGTTGCCGCCCGGCCCGATCACGGACCGAAGATGGGGCCCAGGATGCACACCACCACGATCACGAGCAGCGGGACCAAGGCGACCAGCGCGACGATCGCCCGCCGTCCCGATACCGGGCGCGGCGCGGGCCGCCGGGCTGCGGGCGGTAGGCCCGAGATGGGCTCCGGCGGCCTCTCGGCACCGGGACCGCCGGCCAGCTCGGCGAGCAGGACGCCGGCCGCCTCGGCGGTGCCGCCCCGCTCGGCCAGCAGCGTCACGACCTCGGGGTGGCCGTGCTGGATCAGCGCCACGAGCAGGTGCTCGGTGCCCACCTGCGCGGAGCCCGTCTCCCGCGCGATCACTGCGGCCGCCGTGAGCACCCGCTCGGTCGGCCCGGACAGCGAGGCCACGTCCTCGATCGGCGGGGCGGGCTCCGGCGGCGGTACCGGCGGCGCGGTCCACACCCGGACCACGTTGCCTCCGTCGTACAAGGCGAGCGCCGTGGCCAGGTCGACCGGCGTCACGTTGGCGCGTCCGGCCGCCCGGCCCAGCGCGGCGCTTTCCCGCACAACGGCGCGCGCGTCGACCGTCAGGCGTGTGTAGCTCAGGGCCGAGCCCGTCCCGCCAACGGCCCGCGGCTCCTCCGGCGGCCCTTCGGTGCCCAGCCCTCCGGCCAGCCGGGCGAGCAGCGCATCGACTGTTTCGGCCGTCGCACCCCGCGTGCCGAGCTCCGCCACGACGTCCGGCGGCCCGCTCCGGACGAGCGCGGCGAGCAGGTGCTCGGTGCCGATGTGCGGGGCCGCCTCGGCGACCGCGACACGCAATGACTGCGTCAGGACCGCTCGCGCCGCCTCATCGAACCGGTGCGGCGCCGTCGGCGCCAGGCGCCCGTCTTGGGCGCCTGCGGGTTCGGCCGGCTCAGGCGGCTCGGGCGACGTCCAGATACCGGCGGTGTTGCCGACCGGCCGGGCGGCCAGCGCGGCGGCGAGATCGGCCGGGGTCATCTCCGACCGGCCGGCGGCGATGGCGTAGTGCGGCACGAGCACCACCACCTGCCGCGCCTCGGCAGTGAACCGTTCGAACACGACGCACTTTCTACCCGACTGCGAACCGAACCGCGAGCCAGCGCCGTATCCTCGGCCCGCTCTGCGACACCGACGGTGGCCAACCACGGCGACTCGTTGCCGTGGTTGGCCACCGTCGGTGTTGATCAGATACGCGATCCGCTCGGCGGCGTTCAGCGGCCACGGCCGAGCAGCGTTGCCCGGAAGCAAGAAGATCACGTTCGCTGGTGTGGCATACGAGGCCAGCGCCTGATCGTGCTGGTTGATGTCAGCCGCCGGCGGCCGTCGCAGGCTGGGCGTTGGTGGCCGCCGGCGGCGCGGCGGGGCGGCGCGGCGGGGCGGCGCGGCGGGGCGGCGCGGCGGGGCGGCGGCGCGGCGCGGCGGGGCGGCGGCGCGGCGCGGCGGGGCGGCGGCGCGGCGGACCGGTGCGGATGTCGCGCCCGCCGGGCATAACCTCCGATGCGCGCGGCCGGGCCGGACGTATGTCTCCGTGATCATGATGCCCGCGATGTCCGCACACCGGGTTTGCCATGATCCCGGAACCTTTCGGTACACAGGGGTACATCACCACTCCGTGATCATGAAAGACCGTTGGTGTCGATGCCGGGTGGAGCATGATCACGGAGACTTCCAGCCGCTACGCCTGGCCAGCGCCGACCTTCGGCCGCGCCACGCCGCACGAGCCGGCCTGACCCGATCCGCCCGATCACCGTTGCCTGGCCGTTGCCGCGACGGCGGCGTGCGGCCGGTGAGCGCCCTCGCCGGGCCGCCGCAGGCGCTCGACTTCCGTGAATCCGGCTCGCATCAGTCGCTCGGCGAGCTCGTCCACGGGCCAGCGATAGGCGGTCACGACTTTGTGGTCGAAGGCGGCCACCTCGTCACCGTCGAACATGCCGAGCACCAGCGTTCCGGCCGGGACCATTGCTCGCCGGAACTCGGCGAGCACGCCGTCGAGCCGTTGCGGCGGTAGATGGATCAACGAGTACCAGGCCAGGATCCCGGCGATCGAGTGGTCGGCGACGTCGAGGTCTTCCATCGACCCGAGTTGGTAGCTGCCGCTCGGGTGGGCCGCCCGCGCATGGGCGATGAACTCGGGGACGATGTCGATTCCCGTCGCGTCGACGCCCAGCGAGCGGAGGTGACCGGTGATGTGGCCGGGCCCGCAGCCCAGATCGAGCACCGTGCCGGGCCGGCCCGCCAGATGCCGTCCGATGAAGGCCAGGTCGTCGGCGTGGACCTGCCGGCTCGAACCGAACAGCTCGATGTAGAGCTCCGCAACGGACGCGTATGCCTGCCGAACCCGCTCCCTGTCCACCGCGCGACTATATGACCCCCGGTCGCGCAGACCGCCTGTTTCGCCCGGGCTAGATCGGGAAGCGGCCGCGGCGCCAGTACCAGTGGCGGCCGGCCTTCAGGTGGTCGGCGATCGCGCGCTGGAGCACGGTGCGGCGCGGCAGCTGGTCGAGCGGTGTGGTCAGGGTGCGGAACGCGAACCGCAGCACCTCGACGTCGGCGTCCAGCCCTTCCGGCTCCTCGTAGGGCTCCAGCTCGAACCTCCGCTGAAACCGCACGATGTTGGAGTCCCCGGGCAGGTACTCCAGCAGCTGCGGGTCGAGCAGCCACGAGCCGCAGGCGAAGGCCGTGTAGTGCTCGTCGGGAAAGTGGCGCGGGAAGAACGCGCGGGCCTTGTCGAGCGACGCCTCGACCGCCTCCGGGGTCATCGGTCCCGACTCGGGGATGTGCAGGTCGATGGCGGTGCCGCCGCGCTGGTGCTGCAGCCGGCCCAGCTCGTAGAGGCCGCCGCGCGCGTGCAGCGTCAGCCAGCTCTGCATGACCGGCCAGCCCTCGCCGTGCATCCGCCGGTCGATCGCGAGGTTGCGGCCCAGATCCGCGAGGGTCGCCCACGACACGGCATCGGCGATGTCGTGGTCGCGGTGGTACTCCGTGACGACGTCGACGAGGGCGAGGTACGCATACACGTAGAGATGCCGCCAGGCGAGGCCCCGTTCGCGCGGCAGCTCCGGACCGGGCGACAGCCAGCCGTGGCCCCCGAGATCGGCGCGGAGCAGGGCGATCGAGCGGTCCAGCAGCCAGCGCAGCTCCGGAGTCCACAGTGGAGAGTCGGGGTCGGGCCAGCCCGCCATGATCTCGGCGGTGTCGTCCGGCCGCACCGCGAGCCGGTCGAGGATCGCGGGCGCGTCGGCCTTGGCGGGCAGCGGAGCCGACGGCCGGTCGCCGGCGAGCCGGTGCACGCGGTCGACGTCCTCGACGGGTACCCCCAGCCGGGCGGCGATGTCGTCCAGGTCCACGCGGACGACCTTACCGGCCGGTGTCGATCCGGGTGTACCCGTCGATCCCGTCGTGTCCACGCAGCGGTAGTTCCGGCTCTGGCCTACCGCGGCCGGCCCAGCAGACCGTCGAGGACGCTGTCGAGCGCGGCGGACGGTGGGGCGCCGTCGAAGTCGAACGTCACCACCGCGCAGCCGTCGCGGGTGACCCGCACCTCGCGGGTCTCCCCGACCACGTCCCGCAGCATCAGGACGTCTACCGTTGTCGGCCGGGACGAACAGTTCATGTACGGGATCTCGCCCTCGGCCGTCTTCGCCGCCGCCTCCACCGCCGTCGCGGTGTCGCGGGCGACGCCGCGGTCGGTGACCTGGCCGGTGCGGTCCCAGTCGCCGTCGGGGCCGCGCACGTACCGGCATGCGGTGACGACCGCGAGCGGCACCGGCAGATAGCGGTGGTCCTGCCCGTAGGTGTACATCCAGACGTCGGAGGCCGGATCCGGGCTGTACCTGCCGTCGGCCGGTCCGCTCGTGAGCCGCTGGACGCAGCCGGCCGCGGGCACGTCGGCCGGCCTGGCCACCGCGAGCTCCTGCGCCGTGAACCGGGCGTCGAACGCCTCCACCGCATCGCCGCCCTGATAGCGGGTGATCGCGCCGCGCCGGACGTACCCGCAGCTGCCGGCGAGTTCGACGGTCGCCTTCGCGCCGTCGCCGTACTCCAGGATGAGGTACCCGCCGCCGTCGCCGGCCAGGAAGCAGGGGTCGATGCCGGATTTGGCCGGGAGCCCATTCAGCACGGTGACCAGGCCGGCGACATCGCGGGTGAGGACGAGCCGCCGCGGCGGGCCGGGGCGCTGGACATGCAGCTCGGGCACCGGGTTGTAGCGGCACAAGACGGCACGGACCGCGCCGTGCGGCGCCAGGTCGCCGGGCGCGGTGGACGGCAGGTCCGATTTCGCGTACTCGAACCGCGGCGGCGTCGCCGGGCAGTCGCCGGCGACCGGCCGTTGCGGGCCGGCCGTCCCGTTGGTGTCCGGACGGCCGGCGGCGACCGCGACCACCCCGCCGAGCAGGACGAGGGCGACGCACGCCGCGGCCAGGACGCCGGCGCGCAGCCGCCGGCGCCGCACCCGGCGGCCGACCGCGGCCAGCCGGTCGGGCGGCGCCGCGAGCTCGGGCACCAGCGCCTCGAGGAGCCTGCCGATGTCGCGGCCGCCGTCAGGATGCGTCATGGTGCTCAACTCCTTCGCCGGTGAGCAGCGATCGCACGGCGGCGTCCGCGCGCAGCGCCTCCAGGCCCCGGAAGGCCAGCGTCTTCACGGTGCCGGCCGAGCAGCCCAGCAGCTCGGCCGTCTCGGCGACCGTGCGGTCCTCGACGTACCGCAGGACGACCACCGCCCGCTGCCGGCCGGTCAGGCGCGCCAGGGCGCGACGCAACCCGTCGCGGGCGGCCGACTCGGCGGCGAGGTCTTCGGCACCGGCCCGGTCAGGCGGCGCCGCGCTCGGCAGTTCCCCCCGCCACTGCCGCCGCCACCAGCTCATGTACGTGTTGTAGAGCACCCGCCGGACGTACCCCTCGGGATTGCCGCCCTTGGCGATCCTGTCCCAGTGCTGCCAGCTTCGGGCAAGCGCGGTCTGTAGCAGGTCCTCGGCCCGCCCGGCGTCGCCGGTCAGCAGCCACGCCGCCCGCAGCAGCACGTGGGAGCGCGCGGCCACGAACTCGGCGAAGCCTTCGGGTGGTTCGGGTGCTCGGGTCATCCGGGTCCTCCTGCCGGTACAACCGGATGGAAGCCCTCTGCGGTTGACAGCTCATGGTGGAGGAGCGGAGCGGCGGCCGAGGAGAGCGCGGGCGCTATTACCAGATCCCCCGCTTGGCGGAGGGTCCGAATCGAACGGAGTAGCAGGAAGCGCCCGCATGGCCTCGGCCGTCGCCGCTTACG
Source organism: Dactylosporangium sp. CA-092794 (assembly GCF_050948465.1). Lineage (NCBI taxonomy): Bacteria > Bacillati > Actinomycetota > Actinomycetes > Micromonosporales > Micromonosporaceae > Dactylosporangium > Dactylosporangium sp. CA-092794. The sequence continues at coordinate 9,126,326 of NZ_CP192044.1, forward strand.
CAGGGATCAGCTCGCTGAGCCGGCCCAGTGTATATGCCTCCGATCCGTCCGGCAGGTCCTCGGGTGCCTCGATGCCGATGAACGTGACCGGCTCGTCCGGCAGCCGGCCGTTCCACATCGTCACCTCGGCCCGTGTGCGCCACCGGTCGACGAGGTAGGACACGGTGAGGTAGCGCCGCTCCATCAGTGCTCGTACCCGGTCGGCGGTGTTGAACGTGTTTTCCTCCACCCGGTTGAACGACGGCATACCCCGCAGGTACAGGTGCAGCCACACGGCCTGCCAGCCATGCTCGCCCTTGGCGAACACCATCGGCAGCGCGACCCGGCCCTGGCCGCGCAGGTGCGAACGGGCCCGCACGGTCCGCGCGTCGAACGGGGCGCCGTGCTGGTCTCGGGTGCGGGTCTGGTAGCCGAACATCGCCTCGGCGACCTCATCGAACGACTCGCCCGCATAGATGTAGACCTGTGGAACCACGTAGCGCCCGCCGACCGTCAGCGGCACGTCGATGAACTCGGTCGCACCGTTCTCCGCCTCGGTGATGTCGCCGGAGTGCACCACGCCGTCGTGGTGGTAGTTCGTCCAGGACACCTGGCCCGCGCCGCGGAAGTCGTCGTCGAGCAGCAGTACCGACAGGTCGTAGTCGGTGCGACGACTGGTCTGCCGCCAGTACGTGAAGCAGCGCAGCAGCTCACCGGGGACCGATGCCCGCGAGCCCCTCGGCAGCACCGCGAACCCGCCCTCGGCCGCCTTGCCGGACAGCGGCAGTGCGACGTCGAGCACCTCCGGGTCGACCACCAGCGGCCGCTCCCACCGCGGCAGCCGGGCGGTGATTTCCGCGTCGAGCAGCGCCGACAACTCGGCCACCAGCCCGGCCGGCAGCGGTGGCCGCTCGTCCGGCCCGACCCACGCGCGCCGCGAGCGGTTCGCGTACATCCGGGCGGACGCGGGCGTCAGCCGGTTGCCGACATGCTCCCGCAGCGCGCAGAGCACCCGGCCCGACGCCGAGCCGAGCGCGCCCGTGACGGCTTCGACCACCGCGGTCCGCTCGGACGCCGGCGCCAGCCGCAGCAGCCGGTCCGCGGAGCGCAGGAGCAGACCCGGCGCGGCCGACAGCACGCCCGCGGCCGGACCGACGGCTCCGGCGCGGATCGCCTCCTCGGCGCGGCCGGCGAGGTTGCGCACCCGCCGCTCGCCACGCGCGACGGCGAACACCTCCCGCGCGTGCGGCCACCCGGTGTACTCGTGCGGGTGCAGCCGCTCGCCGAGCCGCTTCCACCGCTCCGCGTAGCGCACGACGTCACCGAGCTTGTCCGGGCTCGCTGCGACGACCTCGTTCAGCGCGGCCAGCAGTATCCGCCGCTCCCGGCGCGGGAAGGCACGAAATCGCGTGGGTGTCACCAGCGAGGCGTCCCCGCCGGAGACGTGGCAGGCAAGGCGCAGCACATCGGTCGTAGTGTCCACGGAGACCAGCGGCCGGCCGAGGACGAGCCGGACCCCGTTGAGCACGGCACGGTTCTCCCGCACCGGGATCTGCGCCGGCTGCGGGCCGTCCATGCAGGCGACCGCGAGCTCGCCGAGGATCGCGAGGTCCGCCTCGCCGTGCGGCGTCGAGCTCCCGGCCAGGGCCAGGTAGAGCCGCTCCGCCTCCACGCCGGCGGTGTCACCGAGCCGCAGCAGGGTCACCCGGTCGCCGGCCCCGGTGATCAGCGCGTCGTGCGCGGCCAGCAGCTCGGCGTAGGTGTGCTGATAGGTGCCGTAGCCCGGCAGGTCGAGCAGGTTCACCGCGCCCGAGACGACCGCGTCCCGCAGCTGCGCGTCGGTCGCCGTGCCGCCGCCGGCGAGCACGGCCGCCCGCAGCCGCTCCGTCCAGAACTCGACGGTGTCCGGCACGTCGTGCGGGAAGCCGATGAAATAGGCGTTGTGCTGAACATGGTCGCCGACCAGCTCGCGCACCGCGGACACGACCGTGGCGGCGAGATCCAGCGCCGGCCCGGGAGCCAGCGCGCCGACGTGCTCCAGCAGAGCCCGCGACGCCGAGAACCCGACATCGAGCAGCGCCGCATCCAGCTGCCGGGCCACGGGCGTGCCGTCGCCGGCCGCGCCGGTACTCGCCGGCACGCGCAGCGTCTTCTGGATGATCAGCTTCTCGAGCACCCGGTCCTCCGTTTCCGCCGGTTGTACCCATCGACACTTGCAGCAGCACAGTGGGTCGTCGGGGACTCGAACCCCGAACCCTTCGGTCCAGCTAGGAGAAGGAAGCGCCCCCATGTCCGCACAGGCGGGGGGCGGACGCGCTACTCAGCCGAATGCTCTGCCAGTTGAGCTAACGACCCACATGCGGATCATCCCACGGGCCGAATCGACGAGGCTATCGAGTTAGGCCTTCCACGCTGGTTGGTCCGCCGTCCGCAGATCCTGCCGGCCGGCCAACGCACGGTGCGCGAGCCCGTGTGCTCGGCGCGGCCCGGCGCTTGCCTGGACGCCGACCTGCGCATCACCGTACGGCCGGCCACTGCCCCTTGCTCTGGAAGTACTGCGCCGCCTCCGGCTCCTCGGTGAACTCCAGCAGCCCGCCGGTCTTCTCCTGCAGGATTTCCCGCACGGACGAGGGCGTGGCGAAGAAGAACTCGCGCCGCTCGTTGACGAAGTTCACCCGACGGTCGGCAAACGCCTTGTGCAGCTCGTGCTCCAGCGCGACGGCGTCGTCGGAGAAGTACAGCGCGTGCACGTCGTACGGGAACGGCACCGAGGCGTCGCCGAGCTCCCGGACCCGGTCGAGCGGCTCCAGCCGCCGCGTCATGCCGATCTTGACGATCCCCGGGCCGAACGCCCCGATGTTCGAGATGACGTACACGTAGCCGGCGCGGATGTTCGCGATGCGGTAGTCGTTGTCCGCGATGGCCCGGTCGATCTCGGCCAGCCGGTCCGCCAGCTCGGCCGCCTTGGCCTCGTCGCCCTTCGCCCGCATAGCGGCCATGACGCTCGCGTAGTGGGCCCGCTCCTTGTCCAGGCGCTCGCGCTCCGCGGCCAGTTCCTGCTCGGCCCGGCGCTGCTCGCGCAGCAGTTCGCGCTCCTCGCGGGCCCGCTCGCGCTCCTGCTGGACCTTGACCTGGAAGTCGGCGGTCAGCTCCAGCTCGCGAATCCGCAGCGCATGGTACTGCGGGTTGATCCGCATCTCCATGATGACGCCGAGCTTCTCGATCGCGGTGACGGCCGACTCCAAGCGCTTCTTCGCGGTCGTGATGTTGCCCGCACGCAGTGAGCGGACACAGTTGTCGGCCTCGGCGTTGTACGCCCGCAACATGAGCTTGGACAGGTCCGCGATCATCTTGCGGCCCTTGGCGAGCGAGCCGGAGAAGGTGAACATGTCCGCGGCCAGCACGGCGTGACCAGCCTTGATGATCCCGTCCATCTCGTCCTCGACGTCACGGAGCCGCTCCTTGTAGGCGGCGGCGTCCTCGAGGGGGTGGTGGTACCGGTAGATCCCCACGTCCTGCAGGACGCGACGGTCGTCGAGCTCGACGAGTTCGCCGTCCCGCGAGGTTTCCCGCGCCGCCAGCGCGGCTTCGAGTTCGGCGATGCGGGCCCGCAGCGCCTCTCGGTCGTCGTGGGGCGGGTCGGGCCGCCGCGGCGCGGGTTCCGGTCGTCGGTCTGCGGGTTCCGGGCCGGCCTCGGCCGGGTCGGGCAGCCACAGCGCCCACCCCGCCGGTGGCGGAGGCCACGCCGGGTCCGGCTTCCAGCCGGCGGGCGGCACCCAGCCGGACGGCGGCCGCGGCCATCCCGGCGGCGGGTTGAACCGCACGGTCACCGTCCCCGCACCCGCACGCCGACGCTGGAGTCGGCCGGCGCGAGGTCGAACGGCGACTTCGACAGCGCCGCCCCGAGATGCACGAGCGTGGCGTGCGGTACCACGTTGGCCAGGTCGAAGGTGGTGAAGGTGTCCCGGTCGGCGGCGACGATCACCAGGGGTACCACCTCGGGCAGCCCGGTCGCCGGCGCTATGGTCCGCGTGCTGACGGTGAGCGCGACCGACCGGATCTTCCCGGCCCGGTCGGCCTCGAAAACCTCATGGAGGGTGCGCACCGCCACCTGCCACACCGCGCCGGCGTACCGGTCCTTCTGCTGCTTCACCGGCAACGCGGTGTGCGTGATCTCGTCCGCGGCCTTGACGTACCGGTACTCCTTGACCACCGGGACGCGGCCCGGTGCCGGCACGACGGCTTCGAGCGTGAGCTCGCGGGTGCCGATGTCGAACCGGTGCTCGTAGCCGACGGGGAAGCCGTCCGGATAGACGGAGTTGGCCAACACCACCCCGACGTAGTCCTGGATGGCGGACTCGACATCGAACGACAGCTCGTTGATGAACTGCGCGATGCGCTGGTTGTGCGCCTCGGCCTCGGCCTCACGCTGCCGGCACTGCTCCCGGTACGACTCCTCGGCCGCACCCAGCCGGGCGACGCGGTCATGCTCGGCCTGACGCCGGCGTTCGAACTCCGCCGTGTGGGCGGCGTGCATCCGCCCGCAGTGCTCGTGCCAGGTCCGGTGGGTCGCCTCGTGCGCGGCCCGGGCCTGGGCGACAGCCTCCTCGTGCTTCCTGCGGCCCCCGCCGAACAGTCCCTTCGGCGCGACCGGCTCCTGGTACACCGGCTGCGGCGGATACACCAGCGGCGGCATGGGCGGCACCGGCGTGCCGAGCGGTCCCGGGTCGAACGGCGGATGCTCCACCGACGTGACCTTCAGGGACTCGAGGTCGACAAAGTCGTCGACATCCAGCGTCGACGCGAGCAGATTGTCGATGTCCTCGTACAGCTGCACCAGGTCGGCATTCATCGCGGCCGCCTCCGCCGTGCGCGCCTCGACGTGCATGCGCGCGGCGACCCGCTGCGCCTCGGCCCGCTCGGCGGCGCTGGCCCGCTCCGCCGCGGCGGCCGCCCGCTCGAAGCTCACCCGGGCCCGCTCCATCTCCCGCTGCGCGGCGGCCTGCGCGCGCATCGCCGCCGCCACCTGCTGCCGCCGGCGCCGTTCCGCCTGCTGCGCCTGGTGGTTGAGCTCCGCGAAGAAGCCACGTCGTGCCACTGCAACTCCCGGTGATCCGGTGCATCGTGGCGACATCTTCGCAGTCCGCGCCGCCTGCGGTAAGGCCAACCCGGAGCGTCAACCGGTTCGGACGACACCACGTCATCCGACGGAACGACGCATTCCGGAAGCCACCAGCGGCGGTGTCCGCGGGCCACAGCACGTCGGCGGCGCCGGGCTCGAGGAGGCTGCCGGCGCTGGAGAACTCGTTCTCGATGGCGGCCGCGTCCGCGTCCGGCACGATGCCGACCAAGCGGGCTAACCCCTGCCGCACCGCTGCGCCCACGCCACCGTCGGCGCCGCCGGCCAGGTCACGTTGGAGACGAAGGCGAGCCTCGGCAACGACGGCGCGCGAACGGTCCAGCATCGCGCCGAGGTCGTAGGCCCATCCGCGGGCGCCGGCCCAGGCGGCATCGGAACTCTCACCGAGCAACAGGTCGGGGAGCGTGGGCCGGTCGCCGAGGTCCGATATGACGAGCCGCATTCCGAGGACGGACCCGGCCCGATCAACGGTTTCGGCGATATCGGTCCCCCGCACGGCCGCGGTCAGCCCAGCGACGCCGTTGCCGTGCGCAGGTCCTGCAGGGCGGCCAGCGCATGGTGCGCGAGCCCTTGTGTGTCGTCACGATCGTCTTCGGACCACTGGGCGTAGCCCCGCTTGAAGGCAAGGACTCCCAGCTCGGCGGCGAGGTGCGCGGTCGGGTCGGGGACACCGCGGGCGAGGAGCGCGGCGGTCATGGCGGCGGCGAGACCGACGCTCTTGAGGGCGTCTCGCTCCTGAAGTTCGGTGCTGGCCGCTACGGCGGCTTTCAGGCGGGGGCCGAGTTCGCGGTTCGTCGGCCCCATGGCGCTGGACGCGCGTTCCAGACCGGCGGCGACCGCCTCGAGCGGGCTGGCGTCCGCGGGCGCCTCGGCGATCCCCTCGGCGAGCAACCGGCTCAGGGTCTCCTGGCCGGCGACCAGCAGCTCACGCTTGTCGGAGAAGTGCCGGAAGAAGGTGCTCTTGGTAACGCCGGCGCGCTCGGCGATCTGCGCCACCGTGGTGGCGTCGTACCCCTGCTCGGTAAACAGGTCGACGGCCGCGATGACGAGTCGCTGGGTCGTCTCCGGTTGCCATCGGGCCATGAACAACATCATAGGTGACGGGACAAGTGTACCGTCGGTGTGTATGGTGATGGGACAATGGTCTCGTCACTTGAGGAGCGCCTCATGCACGTTTTCGTCACCGGCGGTACCGGCACCATCGGCTCCGCCGTCGTTGCCGAACTGCTCGCCAACGGTCACACCGTTCTCGCGCTGGCCCGCTCGGACAGGTCCGCGCAGGCCCTCACCGAGGCCGGCGCCCAGGTGCTGCGCGGACAGCTGGCCGACCTCGACGTCCTGCGGGCCGGCGCCGCGCAGTCCGACGGCGTGATCAGCCTGGCGTTCGGCAGCGACTACAGCACCGGCGAGGCCGTCGCGAGGTCGATCGCCGAGGAGGGCGCCGCGCTCGCCGCGCTGGGCGAGGAACTGCTCGGCAGCGATCGTCCGATCGTCACGGTCTCGGGCACGCCCTGGGTGCCGGGCCGCCGCTCCACCGAGACCGACCCCGCGCCGACCGAGGGGCCGGTGGGCGGTCGCGGCCGTTCGGTCAACGCGCTGCTGGATCTGGCCGCGCGCGGCGTGCGCGGCACGGCCGTCCGCATGCCGCGCACGGTCCACAACGAGGGCAAGGGCGGATTCGCCGGCCTGTTGACGGATCAGGCGCGCCGCACCGGCGTGTCCGGCTACCCCGGCGACGGCACCCAGCGCTGGCCGGCCGTGCACGCGCTCGACGCGGCGGTCCTGTTCCGGCTGGCTCTCGAGTCGGCCCCCGCCGGGACGGCCTGGCACGCCGTGGCCGACGAGGGCGACGCGGTACGAGACATCGCGACCGTCATCGGCCGGCGGCTCGGCCTGCCGGTCGAGGCGGTACCGCAGGAGAACTTCGGCCCGTTCGGACCGATCTTCGCCATGGATCAGCCGGCCTCCAGCGCCCACACCCGCGAGGTCCTCGGGTGGCAGCCCACGCACCCCAGCCTCCTCGAGGACCTGGAGAACATCCAACCCGCCAAGGACGTCACAGGACGAGCATGAGCTTGCCGCCGGGCCGGCGGGACTGGCTGAGCTCGGCCGCCTCGTGGATCTGGTCGAGCGTGTAGGTGCGGGCGACCGGCACGACCAGGACGCCCTCGCCGGCCAGCCGGGCGAACTCGCCCATGTGGTCGTAGCGGATCTCGGTGGTGACCCGGGCGCCCAGCTCGGCCGCGGCGGCGAAGTCGGAGACGGTGAGCACGCGGTCGGGGTCGCCGGTCAGCCCGATCAGGGTCGGCAGTGCGCCGCCCGCCGGGCTGGCCTGGTCGGCGCGGTCGATCCGGCCGCCGGTCGGGGCCGCGTCCAGGGCGCGGTCGACGCGGCCTCCGGCCAGTGCGGTGACGCGCTCGGCCATGCCGTCGCCGTAGCCGGTGACCTGGGCGCCGATCGCTTCCAGGGCGGCGGCCCGGGTCGGCCCGGCGGTGGCGATCACCCGGACACCCCGGTGCAGCGCGAAGCGCACCGCCGCCTCGCCCACGGTGGAGCCCGCGCCGTGGACGAGCAGCAGCTCACCCGGCTGGACGCCGAGGTCGTCGAGCGCGCGCCACGCCGTCTCGGCCGCCATCGGCAGCGCGGCGGCCTGCTCGGCGGTGACGCCATCGGGAATGCGTGCCCAGGCCGCCATCAGCGCATACTCGGCGGCGCCGGCCGTCGGGCCGTCGAAGGTCGCCGGGCCGAACACACGGTCGCCGATCGCGACGCCGGTGACGCCCTCGCCGAGCGCGTCGACGGTGCCCGCGATCTCGAGGCCGAGCCCGCGCGGCAGCGGCGGCAGCCGGTCGGCGAAGAGGCCGTCGACGACCACCCAGTCGGCCGGGGTCAGGCCGCACGCCCGCACGGCGATCCGGATCTGGCCGGGTCGCGGCTCCGGCTTTCCGACGTCGCGGAGCACGATCACGTCCGGGGAGCCGAACCGGTCGAACTGAAGAGCCTTCATGGCGATCTCCCGCTTGATGACAGCATCTGTTGTCATTGACGGTACCACAACGACGACAGCCTCTGCTGTCATATCCTGGTGGGCATGCCGCGATGGGAGTCCGACGCACAGGGCCGGCTCGAGCGCGCGGCGCTCGACCTGTTCGAGGCGCAGGGGTTCGAGCGCACCTCGGTCGCGCAGATCGCGCGCACCGCCGGTCTGACCGAGCGCTCCTTCTACCGCTACTTCCCCGACAAGCGGGAAGTCCTCTTCGCCGGCAACGAGCTCGAGGCCCACCTCGTCGCCCAGGTCGAGGCGGCCGACCCGGGCCTCGCACCGATCGAGGCGCTGCTGACCGCGCTGGGGACCGCCGACGAGATCTTTCGCCCGCGCGAGTTCCTGCTGCGCCGCGTCAGGGTGATCGCCGCCAGCCCGGCCCTGGCCGAGCGCGATCTGATCAAGCTCGCCGACATCGCCGACGCGCTCGCGCGGGCGCTCGAGCGCCGCGGCGTCGAGCCCGGCAAGGCACGCTTCATCATCGACGTGGCGACCGCGATCTCCCGGCGCGCCACGTCCCGCTGGCTGGCCGAGCCGGACGCGACCCTCGCCGAGCTCGTCGCCCAGGCCGCCGCCGAGCTGCACGAGGCGGTCGCGCCGCTGGCCCCGACGGCCCGCTCATAAAGCTCTTTCAGGACAATGGCAAAAAGGAGGGCCCCCGAATCGTCGGGGGCCCTCCGGGTTCCGCGGAATCTGTCACGCCGGTTCGACGGGCAACCACAGCTCGCAGGTCGCGGTGCTGAAGTCATCCGCGCATTCCAGGACCGCGACGATCGAGGGACCTGGCCGCAGCCGCCACGGGTTGGACGGGAACCACGCGGTCGCGGTCGCGGCCCAGGTCTCCTGCAGCGCCTGCGGGTGGGGCCCGGCGGTGCGGAAGACCGCCCACGTGCCGGCCGGCACCGCGATGGCGTCGAGGTCGTCGTGGGCCGGCGTGTCCCGAGCCACAGCGACCCCGTGGAGGTAGGTCAGTTCGCTACCTTCGGTACCGTCGGGGTCGAGATCGTCGCAGACTTGCAGCAGGCCCGCGGGCTCGGTGTCGCTGAGGGTCTTCAGCCGGACATGCTCCTCCTGCGGCAATGCGGCGATGTGCCGCTGGATGTGGGGGTTGATGCCGTGGTGGATCAGCGGAACCCGGGCCGCGTGTCCGACGAGCCGGAACGCGGGCCGCTCGACAATGCGGGTGTCCATGGGCGTGCTCCCTTCGACGATCAGGCGGAACCTGACCTGTGGTTGCGTGCGAAGAGGGCCTCCGTCACGGCGTACCTCACCGGGGCCGGCGCCGTGGACCGCCCGGAAGGCACGTCCGAACGCCTCGGTTGAGCCATATCCGTGCCGGACGGCGATGCTCAGCAGATCGTCCGCGCCCCGGACGACCTCGGCAGCCGCGACGGTCATGCGGCGCCGCCGCACGTACTCCGACAGCGGCATGCCGGCCAACGACGAGAACATCCGGCGCAGGTGGTACTCGGTCGTGCCGAGCGCCCTGGCCAACCCGTGGACGTCCAGCTCCCCGGTGAGGCGCTCCTCGACAAGGTCGACGAGCCGGTTGAGTGCCGAGATCACGAGGCCCTCCTTTCACCGTCAACCCTGGCCGAACACACCCCGCCCCCGCCCGACCGCTGTGGCCCGATCCGATCGTGTGCCCGCCCATGCCTCCGACCCGTGAGAACAACGCCGATCGTCCGCTCCTTGGCGGCACGGCATAGCGACCGGAAGTCTCCGCGATCATGCCGCACTCTGCATCGGCACCAACGGTTTTTCGTGATCGTGGAGTGGTGATGTACCCCTGTGTACCGAAAGGCTCCGGGATCATGGCAAACCCGGTGTGCGGTCACCGCGAGCATCATGATCACGGAGACATCTGCCCGCCCCGACCGGGCAGATCGATGACCGCTGCGCAAGGGCGGGTTAGCATGGTCGGGTGGAGCGGTGACGGACGCAGCTGGGCGGGTGGTCGCCCGCACCGAAGAACTCGCCGCGAGGAAGGGCGGCCGGCGCGGCCGGTCGCGGCGAGCACCGATGCCAACGCCGCCTACGCGGCCGGGGTGCCGGCGATCGCGATCGGCGTGACCACCGACGCGGCTGAGCACACCGAACAGGAGTGGATCGAGCTGGCCCACCTGCCGACGGGCCTCACGGTCCTCGCGAACACGGTGTCCAATCTCGACGACGCGCAGTGGTGAACGGTACCGACGAGGGGCCGGTCAGTTCGGCTGCCAGCCGTCCGGGTCGGTGATCGCCCGGCCGTAGCCGGGGCGGTGCGACTGGTCGATGCCGTGCTCGGCCCAGGTGTACAGGTGCAGCGCGAGGCCGTCCGGGTCGTCGAAGACCAGCAGCCAGCCGATGGACGCCTCGATCACCGGCGAGTGCCGCACGCCGAGGCGGTCCAGGTGCGAGGCCCACGCCTCCAGGTCGTCGCGGGTGTGCACGGCGAAGCTGACCGGGTCGAAGCCGCGGCAGCCCTCGGCGGCGGCCGGGTTGACGCGAAACCCGACGGTGGTGGCGCCGAGGCCCGGTACGTCGCCGACGAAGCCGCGGACCACCCCGTCGGCGTCGCGGAACTCCACCGTCGGGCGCAGCCCGAACACCTGCCGGTACCAGCCCAGCGACCGGGCCAGATCGGTCACCGGGATCTTCACGTGATGCACCCCGGCCAGCTCACGGGTGGTCATGGCTACCTCCGCAGAATTTCGCTGCAGCATAACTGCTGCCAATACCTGTGTATGATGGCCGCCATGCCACCCCGCGTCAAGCGACCCGGCGAGGGACCCGACGAGCCCGCCGGCCGCCACTACCACGCGCCCCAGCGCGCCGAGGCCGCCGCCCGGACGAAGGCGCGCATCCGCGAAGCGGCGTCCGCGCTCTTCGTCGAGCGGGGCTACGTCGTCACCACCATCCGCGACATCGCCCACGCCGCGGGGGTCGGCGAGCGCACCGTCTACGCCGCCTTCCCCGGCAAGGCCGACCTCTTCCGGCACCTGCTCGACGTGGCCACCGTCGGCGACGAGCGGCCCGTCGCGGTGGCCGACCGGCCGGAGATCCGGGACGCCTTCGACGAGACCGACCCGCGCGCGGCGATCGGCCGCGCGATCGACTACACGGTGGCGCTGTTCGAGCGGGCCGGCGACCTCATCATGGTCACCGTGCAGGCCGCCGACGCCGACCCCGACATGCGCGCCGCCGCCGACGCCGGGTCGCGCGCCACCCGGCAGCTCTGGCTCACGCTGACGCAGACCCTGCACCGCGCGGGCGCGCTGCGGCCCGGCCTGAGCGCGCAGACGGCCGCGGACATCCTCTACGCCCTGGCCTCACCGCACACCCATCAGCTCTTGCGGCGGCACTGCCGGTGGAGCCCGCAGCGGTACCGCACGTGGCTGACCGGCGCCGCCACCCAGCAGCTGCTTCGGGAGAGTGCCGCTACCTAGTGGGATTGGGTAGCGCGACTCAGGTGCGCGGGGCGGTGCGGGCGAGAGAGTCCCCCTATGCCGAGCATCGATGGACTCGAGGCCGCGCGGCGGCGCGATGTGGTGTACCGCATCGTCACCCGGGGGATCGCCGTGGTGCTGGTGCCGGTGGCCTGGGTCGTGGCGCCGGGGCGGGCGCGGCACCTGGCGTGCCAGTGGGCGCTGGCGGCGCGGTTTCCCGCCGAGGACCTCGCGGGGCTGACGCCGGAAACCCGCGACGCGTTCGAGGGGGCGCGGGCCGAGGCGTTGTGGTGCGACGGTGAGCTGATCGGGCTCACTTCGGGGTACCGCGACCCGCTCGAACAGGCGCGCCTGTTCGCCGCCGCGGTGGCGCGGGACGGGTCGGTCGAGGCGGCGTGGCGGCGGGTGCTGCCGCCGCACGCGTCGCGGCACGTGGCGGGGACGGCGCTGGACGTGCGGCCGAGCGAAGGGGCGCGCTGGCTGGAGCGGCACGGCGGGCGCTATCGGCTGTACCGGCCCTACGACAACGAGTGGTGGCACTTCGAGTACCGGCCGGACGGGCCGCCGGTCCGGCTGCCGCATCCCGGCCTCGCGGGGGATCGACGGGTCTGCGCGGCCGGGGCCGATCGGCCATGATGTCCCGCATGGAGCAGGCACGGCGGATCGCCACCATCGTGGCCGGCGTGGGCGGGGCGGCGCTGCTCGTGGTCACGTCCACGCACTGGAGCCGGCCGGGCGTGTCGGTGTCGCTGTTCGACGTGCCGGAGCGGGTGCGCAGCCACGACCCGCTCGCCGCGGTCGCCATCGCGGTGCCGGTCGTCGCGATCGTCGCCGGGCTGGCGGGGCTGCGCCGGTGGCCGGTGGCGCTGCTCGCCGGCGGGGTGGCCGCCGTGCTGCAGCCGCTGGCCTTCCTCGTCGGCACGCCGTATCCGGCGTGGGTCGACGCGGTGAGCACCGGTGGGCGGCCGCTGCTGGTCGTCGGCGGCCTGACCGCGGCCCAGTCGCTGCTGCGGCAGGGCGCCGGCCGGTGGGGCGCGATCGTCGCGGGGCTGACGATCGGTGCGCCGCTGGTGACCTCGCTCCTGGAGAACCCGTGGTGGCGGCGGCCGGCGACCGCCGCGGTGCCGTGGTATCCGGCGGCCATCGCGCTGGGGCTCGCGGCGATGGTGCCGGCGGTGTGGCTGCTGCGCGGCGGCGACCCGGCCGCCCGGCCGGACACCGGACGCCGCTGGGAATGGTCGCGGCTGCGGCTCGTCCTGGCCGGCGGGCTGGCCCTGGCGATCGTCTTCTCGCTGTCGCTGCTGAGCGTCCAGCTGGTCTCCAGGCTGCTCGGCCTGCGCGAGGACACCCTGTTCCGGCACCAGATCGTCGCCGATGCGGTCGTCGGGGCCATCGGGATCGTCGTCGTGCTGTGCCTCGCCGCCATGACCGGGCCGTGGTCGGTGGGCGGCGTGCTGACGGCGGCGGCCGTGCAGGTAGGCATGGCGGCGCCGATGCTCCTGGTGGCGTACGGGATCCAGCTCACGTCGCCGGCCGTGGTCGCGGTGGTCGCCGGTCTGGTGGCGGGCGCCGTCCTCGCCGGGGGCCGCCGGCGGTTCCCGGTGGCGGCCGCGGTCGCCGGGGTGGTGGCGGTGGCGCTGTATCTCTTCCAAGCGGCGACGGGGGGCGACCCGGTCCTACCGGCTCGCCAGGGCTTCGTCCCGGGCCTCGTGATCGCGGTCCTCGTCGGCGCGGTGGTGGCCGCGGTCGTCGGCGCCTGCGCGTCGGCCCTGGCACCCGCCGGCGCCGTGCCGGCCGTCCTCGGCCCCCTCGCGGCCCTGGTGGCGGCCGGCGGGCAGCAGGTCATGGCGACCACCTACGGTTCCCGTAGCGCGCACTTCAACCTGACCACGTCGGCCGTGCTACTGCTCGCCGCGGCGGCCGCGGTCGGCGGGCTGGGCCTGGCGCAGCAGTGGGCGCACCGGCGGGCCGAGCGCCGGCACGCCGAGCAGATCCGCCAGGAGGCGGCCGAGGCCGAGCGCAACCGGCTGGCCCGCCCGATCCACGACGGCGTGCTGCAGGTGCTGGCCCTGATGCAGCGCCACGGCGGCGAGCTCGGCGGCGCCGGCCCCCGGCTGGCCGCCCTCGCCGGCGAGCAGGAGATCGCCCTGCGCAGCCTGCTCAGCGGCGGCGGCGACATCTCACCGCCGCCGGGGCGGCGCGCCGCGCAGCGGGACCTGCGGGCCGGGTTCTCCACCCTGGCCTCCGCCGCGGTCCAGGTGGCCGCGCCCGCCGAGCCGGTGCTGCTGGCCGACGCGGCGGCGGCGGAGCTGACCGCCGCGGTGCGGGCGGCGCTGGACAACGTCCGCCGCCACGCGGGCCCGGGCGCCCGGGCGTGGGTGCTGGTGGAGGACGAGGACGACGCGGTGCGGGTGACGGTCCGCGACGACGGGGTCGGCTTCGCCCCCGAGCGCCTCGCCGAGGCCGCCGACGCCGGCCGGCTGGGGGTGGCCCAGTCGATGCGCGGCCGCATCGCCGACCTGGGCGGGCGCACGGAGATCTTCAGCCGGCCGGGCCGGGGCACCGAGGTCGAGTTCTGGGTGCCCCGCGGCCAAAGCGCACCGCAACGACCGGGTCAGGCGTAGAGGCCCTGGCGGTAGTTGGACTCGTCGTAGTACGCCTCGAGCTCCTCAAGGGTCTCGGGCGTGTCCTGCACGCTCTTGACCAGCGTCGCGTGGGAAGGCAGCGCGTCGGGCGTCCAGGCCTCGGGCTTCCACAGCTTGGAGCGCATGAACGCCTTCTGGCAGTGGAAGAAGATCGTGTCGATGTCGACGACCAGGGCCAGGATCGGGCGGTGGCCCTCGACGACGAGCTCGTCGAACCACGGCGCGTCGGTCAGCAGCCGGGCGCGGCCGTTGATGCGCAGCGTCTCGCCCCGGCCGGGGATCAGGAAGACGAGCCCGACGTGCGGATTCTCGATGATGTTGTGGTACCCGTCGGCGCGGCGGTTGCCGGGCCGCTCCGGCAGCGCGATCGTGCGGTCGTCGATGACGTGGGTGAAGCCGGGCGGGTCTCCTTTGGGCGAGACGTCGCAGTTGCCCTCCGCGTCGGACGTGCCGACGAGGACGAAGGGCGACAGGCCCAGCCAGTCGCGGTCGGTCGGGCAGAGTCGGTCGCGTTCCTTGCTCACGGCCCGGGGCTTCGGCGACCCGAGCAGCTCCTCCAGCTCTCTTGCCGAGGTGATCTGCATGTACGCCAGAATAGACGCCGTAACAACCTGAAACAGAGCGGATATTGTACGGCCGGACGTGTGCCATTAGTTTCAGCTCATGACGGGACAACCCACCGACGCATATCGCGACGACCGCGCGCACGTCTTCCACTCCTGGTCGGCCCAGCGAACCCTCGATCCCGTCGTCGTCGACGGCGGCCTGGGCGCCACGTTCTGGGACGAGAGCGGCCGGCGGTACCTCGACTTCGCCTCCCAGCTGGTCAACCTCAACCTCGGCCACCAGCACCCCCGGGTCGTGGCCGCCATCCAGGAGCAGGCCGGGAAGCTCACCACGATCGCGCCGACCTTCGGCAACGCGGCCCGCGGCAAGGCCGCGCGGCTGATCGCCGAGGTCGCCCCGGGCGACCTGGAGCACGTGTTCTTCACCAACGGCGGCACGGAGGCCAACGAGCACGCGATCCGGATGGCCCGCGGCACCACCGGCCGGCACAAGATTCTGGCCGCCTACCGGTCGTACCACGGCGCCACGACCGGCTCGATCACGCTCACCGGCGATCCGCGCCGCTGGGCGAACGAGCCCGCGATGCCGGGCGTCGTGCGGTTCTTCGGGCCGTACCCGTACCGCTCCCCCTTCCACGCCGAGTCCCCCGAGCAGGAGACCGAGCGGGCGCTGGCCCACCTGGAGGAGGTGTTCACGCTGGAGGGCCCGCACACGATCGCGGCCGTCGTCCTGGAGTCGGTGGTGGGCACCAACGGCATCCTGGTTCCCCCGCCGGGCTACCTCGCCGGCGTGCGCGACCTGTGCGACCGCCACGGCGCGCTGCTCATCGCCGACGAGGTGATGAGCGGGTTCGGCCGCTGCGGCGAGTGGTTCGCGGTCGACCACTGGGGCGTGGTGCCCGACCTGATCACCTTCGCCAAGGGCGTCAATTCCGGTTATGTACCGCTGGGTGGCGTCATCCTCGGCCCGCGCGTCTACGAGACGTTCGCCGAGCGCCCGTTCCCCGGCGGCCTGACGTACTCGGGACATCCGCTCGCCTGCGCCGCCGCGGTCGCCACGATCGAGGTCATGCACGAGGAGGGGATCAACGAGCGGGTCCGCGACCTCGGCGAGCGGGTGGTCCGCCCGCGCCTGGAGAAGCTCCGCGACCGCCACCCGAGCGTCGGCGACGTGCGCGGCCTTGGCCTGTTCTGGGCGATCGAGCTGGTCCGCGACCGCGACACCAGGGAGATGCTGGTGCCGTACAACGCCGCCGGCCCGGCCGCGAAGCCGATGGCCGAGGTGATCGCCGGCTGCAAGGCCCGCGGCGTGTGGCCGTTCACCCACTTCAACCGCGTCCACGTGGTCCCGCCCCTGGTCATCACCGAGGACGAGCTCCTGCAGGGCATCGACGCCATCGACGACGCCCTGGACGCCGCCGACGCCTACGCCGCCTGACCCGGCGCCGGCGCCGGTGGACGAGCGGGCGGCCCGGCCCGCTCGTCCGCCGTCCCGGGACCCGGCCGCCTACGACACGGCCCTCGCCGCCATCGACGAAGTGCTAAGCTCGTCGCCGTCGATGCTCTGGCCGCCGCTCTCGCGATCCGCGACATCCTCTGATGCAGCCGGGCACGATCGCCCTCGTCCTGATCGCCTCCGTGGCGCACGCCGTCTGGAATACGGTGTCGAAATACAAACGCGGCGACACCGTCCTGTTCGTCTGGGCCTACACGTGCGCCTCGGCCGTCCTGTGCGTCCCGATCGGCGCCGCCGTCGCGACCTCCGAGGCGCAACCCCTGAACTGGCAGCTTGCGGTCGGCGCGGTCGTCTCGGCGGCGCTGCACCTGGCGTACTCCCTGACATTGCAGGCCGGATACGACCGCGCCGAACTCGGCGTGGTCTACCCGGTCGCCCGCGGAACCGGGCCGGTGCTGTCGATGCTCGTCGCCATCCTCATCCTTGGCGAGCGACCCAGCGGGCTGGCGATGCTCGGAGCCCTCACGGTCGTCGCCGGCGTCGTCGTGGTCACCGGCAACCCGTTCCGAAGCCGCCACCACCGCCCCATGCGCGGCCTGCTCTGGGGCGGCGTCACCGGTGCCGCTATCGCCGCCTACACCCTCTGGGACAGCTATTCGGTCACCGCCTTGCACCTGGCTCCCGTGACCTACTACGCCGGAACATTGCTCGTTCAGAGCCTGATCCTGACGCCAAGCGCGCTGCGCCGACGAGCTCGACTCCCGGCCACCGCCCGGGTCGATGCGGCCCCGGTCCTGACGATCGCAGTACTCTCGCCACTGGCCTACATCCTCGTTCTCACCGCCATACAAACCGCGCCCGTCGCGCTGGTCGCACCGCTGCGCGAGTCCTCCATCGTCATCGGATCACTCCTGGCATGGCGACTGTTCCAAGAAGACCAGCTCGCACGCCGCATCAGCGGCGCCGCCGTCGTCCTGGCCGGCATCGCAGCGATCAGTCTCTGACTTCCCGCACGTCAACGAAATCTCAGCCCGGCGACGGTGAGATCGTCACGTACCGGAGATCTCTCGCTTCCTATCGATCACCGCTGCGCCGGCAAACAATCGACCGCCCGACGACGGTTGTTGGTCACGTCCGCCGGCGCGGTGGATGAGCTTGGCGTGTCCGCCACAGACCGGCACACCCCCCTATGCGCCGCGTGCGGTCCGGTGGCGGCCGGCCCGAAGCCGCCGCGCTCACCCGCACCCCGGCGCCGGCCGGCACCGCCCGGGAACCGGCACCGCCGGCCGCCATGCCCGCCGGCGACCAAGCGGTGCCCGCCCCTGCCCGCCCCAACACGCAGGGGCGGGCGCGATCGCACCCGTCGTGCGCTACACGCCGCGCGGCACGGCGCCGCGACCGGAAGTCTCCGTGATCATGCACACCCGGGCATCGACACCAACGGTTTTTCATGATCGCGGAATGCTGATGTACCCCCGTGTACCGAAAGGCTCCGGGATCATGGCAAACCGCGGTGCGGCCACGGCGGACATCATGATCACGGAGACATACGTCCGCCCCGGCCGCGCACATCGCAGATTGCGCCCGCCTGGTGCGACATCCGCACCGCACCGCCCCGGGTCGGCGCTGACCGCTGGTGCCCCCACCGGTGGCCACCGACGCCCAGCCCGCGACGGCCGCCTGACCATCAACTAGACATGCCGCGCCATCAGGCTGATCAGGTCGTAGGTCACGTGTGACGCCGCGATCGTGGTCAGCTGCGCGTGGTCGTATGCCGGCGCCACCTCGACCACGTCGGCCCCGACGATGTTCGCGCCGTCGAGCCCCCGCAGCACGGCGAGCAGCTCCCGGCTGGTGAGACCGCCGGCCTCCGGGGTGCCGGTGCCCGGTGCGTGCGCCGGGTCGAGCACGTCGATGTCGATGGAGACGTACACCGGATGGCCGCCGACGCGCGCCCTGATCCGCTCGATCAGCTCGGGCAGCGCGCGGTGCTGGAAGTCCAGCGACGAGACGATGCCGAAGCCGAGCCGCTCGTCGTCCTCGAGGTCCCGCTTGCTGTAGAGCGGCCCGCGGATGCCCACGTGGGTGGTGTGCGCCGCGCGGAGCAGCCCCTCCTCCGTGGCCCGGCGGAACGGCGTGCCGTGCGTGTACGGCTCCCCGAAGTACGTGTCCCACGTGTCGAGGTGGGCGTCGAAGTGCAGCAGCGCCACCGGGCCGTAGTGCTTGTGCATCGCCCGCAGCAGCGGCAGCGCGATCGTGTGGTCGCCGCCCAGGGTGACCAGGCGCCGGCCGTCGCCGATCAGCCGGGTCGCGCCCTCCTCGACCTGCGCGAGTGCCTCGCCGATGTGGAACGGGTTGGCCGCGATGTCACCGGCGTCGACGACCTGCCGGGCGGCGAACGGCGAGACGTCGAGCGCCGGGTTATACGGCCGCAGGAGCCGGCTCGCCTCGCGGATCGCCGCCGGGCCGAATCGCGCGCCCGGCCGGTAGCTGACCCCCGTGTCGAACGGAACGCCGACGATCGCGACGTCGTAGGCGGAAACCTCCTCCAGCCGCGGCAGGCGCGCGAAGGTCGCGATGCCCGCCCAGCGCGGGACCACCGACGCGTCGACCGGGCCGAGCGGGATCTCCGGCTTGTCCGTCATATACGAATTCCTCCGGTGCCGTTGTCGAGGAGCGTGATGGACGGCATGCTCGCCATCGCCGACCGTATCGTGATCCTCTGACCGACCGAAGAGCGGAAAGGGCTCCCCACATGACCGCCGGCCGCAATCCGGAGATCCTCGAGATGATCGCGCGGTGAGCGACCCGCCCGTGGTCGCGGTGCTCGACCGGATCCTCAGTGCCGAGCGGGCCGCCGAGTTGATCCCGGGCGCCCGGATCGTCGCCGACCTCGGCAATCCCGGGGATGTCACGGCGATCGTCGCCGGGCCGGGCACCCGGCTGGCCGACGGGCTGATCGAGTCGATGACGGGCCTGCGGATCGTCGCGTCGACCTCCGCGGGCTACGACAACCTCCCCGTCGACCGGCTCGCCCGGCGCGGCGCGTGGGTCACCTCGGTGCCCGACTACTGCGTCGAGGAGGTCGCCGACCACGCGCTCGCGCTCGTCCTCGACCTCCTGCGCCAGGTCAGCCTCCACGACCGGGCGCTGCACTCCGGCGGCTGGCGGGTCGCGCCCGGCGCCTCGGGCACGCCGCGGCGGATCGCCGGTACCACGCTCGGCATCCTCGGCCTCGGCCGGACGGGCCGCGGGCTGGCCCGGCGCGCATCGGCGCTCGGCATGCGGGTGCTCGCCTGGGCGCCGCGGGTGCCGCCCGCCGAGCGGCCCGGCGGCGTCGAGCTGGTCGCCGACCTCGACACCCTGCTCGCCGCCGCCGACGTCGTCAGCGTCCACCTCGCCCTCACCGAGCGGACCCGCGGCCTGCTCGACCGGGAGCGGCTCGCCCGCCTCCGGCCCGGCGCGATGCTCGTCAACGTCGCTCGCGGCCCGATCGTGGACGGCGACGCGCTCGGTGAGGCGCTCGCGTCGGGCCGCCTAGCCGGCCTCGCCCTCGACGTCTACGACGTCGAGCCCCTGCCCGCCGACCACCCGCTGCGCGCCAGCCGCGCCGTGCTGACCCCGCACATCGCCTGGTGGTCGAGCGACGCCGTCCGCGAGGGCGGGGAGCGTGCGGCCGCCGCCGTCGCGGCGGTGCTGCGCGGCGAGACCCCCGCGGGGATCGTGGCGCGGCCGGCCGAACCACAAGGGAGACCATGACAGCGAACATCGAGACCGAGACCCAGACCCAGACCGAGATCGAGGCCCGCCGCGAACTGGCGGCGGTCTTCCGGCTGGTCGCGCACTTCGGCATGACCGACCTGATCTACACCCACATCTCGGCGCGCCTGCCCGGCACCGGGGACCGCTTCC
Organism: Dactylosporangium sp. CA-092794; assembly: GCF_050948465.1. NCBI lineage: Bacteria > Bacillati > Actinomycetota > Actinomycetes > Micromonosporales > Micromonosporaceae > Dactylosporangium > Dactylosporangium sp. CA-092794. The sequence goes on from NZ_CP192044.1 coordinate 9,146,495, forward strand.
TCATCAACCCCTACGGCCTGCTGTTCGAGGAGATCACGGCCTCGTCGCTGGTGGAGATCGGCGCCGACGGCCAGGCGGTCCGCGAAGGGTCGATGCGGGTGAATCCGGCCGGCTTCGTCATCCACTCCGCGATCCACCTGGCCCGGCACGACGCGAAGTGCGTGCTGCACACCCACACCAAGGCCGGTTGTGCGGTGGCCGCGCAGGCCGGCGGGCTGCTGCCGCTGAACCAGATGTCGATGGAGTTCTACAACCGCGTGGGGTACCACGACTACGAAGGCGTCGCGCTCGACCTCGACGAGCAGCAGCGCCTGGTCGCCGACATCGGCACCCACAACGCGCTGATCCTGCGCAACCACGGGCTGCTCACCGTCGGCGAGACGCCGGGGGCGGCCTTCCTGCGGATGTTCTATCTGGACCGCGCCTGCCAGATCCAGGTCGAGGCGCAGCACGGGTCGGGCGAGCTGGTCATCCCGAGCCCGGCGGTCGCGGAGCGCACGGCCCGGCAGCTCAACCTGGAGGACGTCGGCGACACGTTCGCCGACACCCAGGCCAACGACCTCGCCTGGGCGGCGATGCTGCGCCTGGTGGCGCGGGTGGCGCCCGACTACGCCGACTGAACCCCGCGCGGCGGGAGGCGTGGGGGCGGCCGGCGGCGGCCGCCCCCACGGCAGGTCAGGCGCCGCCGGCGGTCAGGGTGACCGTCTGCGGGGAGAACGAGGTGCCGTTGATGTCGACGCCGGCGGCCTTGGCGGCGTCAAGGGCCTTCTGCATGTACTCGTTGGTGTGGTCCAGGCCCTCGGGCTTCTTCTTGAGCACCGTGTCACCGGTCTGGTTCTTGGTGGTCAGGGAGATGTCGACGGTGCGCGACCAGTCACCCTCGCTGATCAGGCCGACGCCCAGCGGCGAGGGCCAGATGAGCTTGTTGACCTCGTTCATCTGCCACAGCTGGTGCGTCTTGCCGAGCTTGGAGCCCTTCGCCACGACCATGTCGCGGCACTCCTCCGGCTTGTCCCGGCAGTACGCCCAACCCTTGACGGTGGCGGTCAGGAACTTCACCGTCTGGTCCTGGTATGCCTTGTCCTTGAGCTTGTCGGTGTTGGCCCAGACGGCGTCCTGCAGCATCGAGGTGCCGACCGACTTCCAGTCGATGATGGAGAAGTCCTCGGGCTTGTAGAGCTGCCCGGTGGCCGGGTTGGTGGCCTCCAGCAGCTGCGCGTACTCGTTGTACGACATGGCCTGCGCGACGTCGATCTCCTTCTTCAGCAGCGCCTGCATGTCGAACTGCTGCTGGACCAGGGTGACGTCCTTGCCCGGGTCGAGCCCGGCCTTGGTCATGCCGGCGAAGAGCTCGAACTCGTTGCCGAAGCCCCAGTTGCCGACCTTCTTGCCCTTGAAGTCCTTGGGCTCCTTGATGCCGGAGTCGGCGAAGGCGACCTGGTAGGTGCCGGAGCGGGCGAAGATCTGCCCGACGTCGGTGATGCCGGCGCCCTGCTCGCGCGAGGCGAGGGCCTTGGGCACCCAGGCCACGGCGTAGTCGGCCTTGCCCTGCGCCAGGACGGTCTGCGGCACGATGTCCACGCCGCCTTCCAGCAGTTGTACGTCGAGGCCCTGCTCCTTGTAGAAGCCCTTGTCCACGGCGGCGATGTAGCCGGCGAACTGGGCCTGGTAGAACCACTGCAGCTGCAGCTTGACCACGGTGAGCCCGCCGCTGGTGGTGGTCGACGGGGAACCGGTGTTGTCGGCGGTACCGCAGCCGGCCAGGACGAGTCCTGCCGCCGCCACGGCGCCGATGAGGCGCACTCTTCTCATGGGGGATCCTCCGGGTTGCCGTTTAGGAACGGGTCTTCCAGGGTGTCGCGATCCGCTCCAGCAGGAGCGTGGTGAGGTAGAAGACGAGCCCGAGGACGCAGGCGCCGACCACGAATGCCCACGCGCGGGGGTATGCGGTGAACGCGGCGGCGGAGGTGATGCGCGACCCGAGCCCGTCCTGCAGCCCGCCGAAGTACTCCGCGACGACCGCAGCGATGACGGCCAGCGACGACGCCTGTCGCAGGCCGGTGAACACATACGGCAGCGCGCCCGGCAGCCGGACCAGGCGGGCGAAGGTCCACCCGCCGGCGGCGTAGCTGTCCATGAGCTCGCGGTGGGTCGGGTCGACCTCCCGCAGGCCGCGCAGCGTGTTGATGAAGACCGGGAAGAACACGATGATGCCGGCCACCAGCCGGCGCGGCACGCTGCTGGTGGTCTCGAACATGTTGTTGAGGATCGGGGCGAGGGCGATGATCGGCAGCGCGTTGAGCACGGCGGCGAAGGGCACCGAGATCTCGCTGAGCAGCCGCACCCGGCTGGTGGCCATGGCGACGAGCACGGCGACGACCGCGCCGCCGATCAGGCCGGCGAGCGCGTTGGCGCCGCTGGCCAGGGCCGCGTCGAACACGTTGCCGCGCTGCTCGACCAGCTCGGCCCAGATCGCCGACGGGGCGGGCAGGATGAACGGCGCGATCCGCCCGGCCTTGACGGTCAGTTCCCAGCCGGCGATCGCGAGGATGCCCACGAGCACGGGCGGCAGGACGGTCCGCAGGTATTTCATGCGCGCAGCGCCTTGCGCACGGCGGTGACGTGCTCGAAGTACTCCGCCGACTGCCGCACGGCCTCGTCCCGCCTGCCCAGGGCGATGTCGATGGTGGCGGTGATCCGGCCGGGCCGGGCCGACATGACGACGACCTTGTCGGACAGGAACACGGCCTCGGAGATGGAGTGGGTGACGAACACGGTGGAGGTCTTCGTCTTGGCGCAGATCTGCAGCAGTTCGCCCTGCAGCCGCTCCCGGGTCATCTCGTCCAGAGCGCCGAACGGCTCGTCCATGAGCAGCAGCGGCGGGTGTACCGCCAAGGCCCGGGCGATCGCGACGCGCTGCTGCATGCCGCCGGAGAGCTGGGCCGGGTAGTGGCCGCCGAACTCGGACAGCCCGACCAGCGCGAGCATCTCCTCGGCCCGGTCGCGCCGCTGCTGCCGCGGCACCTTGCGCAGTTCCAGCGGCAGCTCGACGTTGCGCCGCACGGTGCGCCACTCGAAGAGGCCGGCCTGCTGGAAGGCGATGCCGTACTCCTGCTCGCGGCGGGCCTGCCGGGCCGGTTTCCCGGCGACGGTGACGGCGCCGGCGGTGGGCGGGATGAGGTCGGCGATGAGCCGCAGCAGGGTGGACTTGCCGCAGCCGGAGGGCCCGATGAGGGACACGAACTGTCCGCTGCCGACGGTGAGGTCCACTTCGGACAGTGCGGTCACCTCGTCGGCGCGCCCTTGGTTGAACACCTTGCTGACGCCGTCGAGCGATACGGCGGTCATATGACGTTCACCTCGACTCGACGGCGATGGCGCATGAGGGGGAGCTCGAGCAGGGAGACGAAGGCGGCGACGACCAGGCCGAGCACGGCCGCGCCGAGCATCGCGGTGTAGACCTTGGCGGGGTCAGAGGTGGCCTCCTGGGAGTACGAGATGATCAGCCGCCCGATCCCGCCGCGGGTGCCGGTGGAGATCTCGCCGACCACGGCGCCGACGACCGCGGCCGCGCCGGCCAGGCGCAGGGCCGGGAACAGGAACGGCAGCGCGGCGGGCAGCCGCAGCTTGACGAACGTGCGCCACCAGCCGGCGGCGTAGCTGCGCATCAGCTCGACGCCGCTCGCCGACGGCGACTGCAGCCCGCGCAGGAGGCCCACGGCGACCGGGAAGAACGCGAGGTAGGCGGCGATCGTCGACACGGTCATCCAGTCCTGCCAGGGGTACGGGCCGAAGGACAGCGCGCCGCTCCAGCCGGCCACCAGCGGCGCCAGCGCGACCAGCGGCACGGTCTGGGACAGCACGACGTAGGGCAGCAGGCCGCGCTCCACGACCCGGAAGCGTTGCATGAGCGCGGCGAGCACGAAGCCGATGAGCACGCCGGCGGCGAAGCCGACCGCGGTGACGCCCAGGGTGAACAGGCACGCGTCGACGACCACCCGCCAGATCGGCCGCCCGCCGGCCAGTTCCGGGCGGAACAGGCGCTGTACCACGGTGTACAGGTGCGGCATCGACAGGTCGTCGGCGTGGGGCAGCACGGGCACCCCGAACAGGGTGGTGCCCTCGGGGCGCCCGACCGCCTTGTAGCCCTCCCAGAGGGCGACGAAGACGGCGAGGCCCGCGAGGGCACCGAAGAGTCGTTTCATGAAACGGCCGGGATGACGTGCTCGCCGTAGGCGGCGAGCGTGGACTCCTTCGCGTCGTGCTGCAGGTACAGGGCGAACTGGTCCACGCCGAGCTCCTTGAGCTCGGCGAGGCGCTCGAGGTGCCGCTCGATCGGGCCGAGGATGCAGAAGCGGTCCACCACCTCGTCGGGGACGAAATCGGTGTGGACGTTGCCGGCCCGGCCGTGCTCGGCGTAGTCGTAGCCCTTGCGGCCCTTGATGTAGTCGGTGAGGACGGTCGGCACCGCGCCGTCGGCGCCGTAGCGGGACACGATGTCGGCGACGTGGTTGCCGACCATGCCGCCGAACCAGCGGGTCTGCTCCCGCTGGTGCGCCAGGTCGTCGCCGACGTAGGCCGGGGCGGCGACGCAGAACTTGATCGCCGCCGGGTCCCGGCCCGCCTTCTCGGCCGCCGCCCGCACCGCCGTGATCATCCAGGCGGCGATGTCGGGGTCGGCCAGCTGCAGGATGTACCCGTCGCCGACCTCGCCGGTCAGCGCGAGCGCCTTGGGCCCGTAGGCGGCCACCCACACCTCGAGCCGGCTGTCGGCGGCCCAGGCGAACTTCAGGTCCCGGTCGCGCAGGTGCACCTCGCGGCCGTTGCCGAGCTCCCGGATCACCTGCACGCACTCGCGCAGCTCGGCGAGGGTGGTGGGGCGGGAGCCGAGCACCCGCACCGCCGAGTCGCCGCGCCCGATGCCGCAGATGGTGCGGTTGCCGTACATCTCGTTGAGGGTGGCGAACAGCGACGCGGTGACGGTCCAGTCGCGGGTGCCCGGGTTGGTCACCATCGGCCCGACGACGACCCGCTCGGTGTCGGCGAGGATCTTGCTGTAGATGACGAACGGCTCCTGCCACAGCACGTGCGAGTCGAACGTCCACACGTGGCTGAACCCGGCCGCCTCGGCCTGTTTGGCCAGCTCCACCACGCCCATCGCGGGCGGGTCGCACTGCAGCACCACGCCTACGTCCATGCCGTCACCGGACCTTCGGGAAGCCGAGGTCGACCTCGGAGGTGGCCGGGTCGGGCCAGCGCGAGGTGACGACCTTGCTGCGGGTGTAGAACTGGATGCCCTCGGGGCCGTACATGTGCAGGTCGCCGAAGAGCGAGGACTTCCAGCCGCCGAAGCTGTAGTAGGCGACCGGGACCGGCACCGGGACGTTGACGCCGACCATGCCGCAGACGACGTCGTACTGGAACTGCCGGGCGGCGCCGCCGTCGCGGGTGAAGATGGCGGTGCCGTTGCCGTACTGGTTGTCGTTGACCAGCTTGACGGCCTCGTCGTAGCTCTCGGCGCGGACCACGGACAGCACCGGGCCGAAGATCTCGTCGGTGTAGAGCGGCGAGTCGGTGCTGACCTTGTCCACCAGCGACGCGCCGAGGAAGAACCCGGGGCCGTCCGCGATCGGCGCCGACCGGCCGTCGACGACGACCTCGGCGGTGCCGGGCTCGGCGAGGTAGCCGGCCACCCGGTCGCGGTGCTCGCGGGTGATGAGCGGGCCCATCTCGGCCGCCGGGTCGGTGGCCGGGCCGACCGCGATCCGGCCGATCCGCTCGCCGATCGCGGCGACCAGCGGGTCGGCGATCGCGCCGACCGCGACCACGACGGCGACGGCCATGCACCGCTCCCCCGCCGAGCCGTAGCCGGCCGAGACGGCGGCGTCCGCGGCGGCGTCGACGTCGGCATCGGGGAGTACCACCATATGGTTCTTCGCACCGCCCAGCGCCTGGACCCGTTTGCCGGCCCGGGTGCCCTGCTCGTAGATGGACCTGGCGATCGGCGTGGATCCGACGAAGCTCAGCGCCTGCACGTCGGGATTCTCGATGAGCCGCTCGACGGCCTCCCGGTCGCCCTGCACGACGTTGAACGCGCCGTCGGGCAGCCCGGCCTGGCGCAGCAGGTCGGCGAGCAGCAGCGAGACGGACGGATCCTTCTCACTGGGTTTGAGTACGAACGTGTTGCCGCACACCAGCGCGTTGCAGAACATCCACATCGGCACCATGGCCGGGAAGTTGAACGGCGTGATGCCGGCGACGACGCCGAGCGGCTGGCGGATCGAGTAGACGTCGATGCCGGTCGAGGCCTGCTCGCTGTAGCCGCCCTTGAGCAGGTGCGGCGCGCCGGTGGCGAACTCGATGTTCTCCAGCCCGCGGGCCAGCTCGCCGCCGGCGTCGGCGACGGTCTTGCCGTGCTCGGAGCTCACCAGGGCGGCGATCTCCTTGCGGTTGGCGTCGACCAGCTCGCGGAAGCGGAACATCACTTCGGCCCGGCGGGACAGCGACGCCGCCCGCCAGGCCGGGAAGGCGGCGAGCGCGCTGGCGACGGCCGCGTCGGTCTCGGCGGCCGTCGCGGCGACGACGTACGCCTGCTGCTCGCCGGTGGCCGGGTCGTACACCGGCAGCCGGCGGCCGCTGGTGCCCGAGACGGCCTGCCCGTCGAGCCAATGTCTGATCTCACGCATGTGCTGTAACCCCTAAACCAGGTAGTCGGACAGGCCCCGGCGGAGGAACTGCCCGTGTCCCTTGCGGCCGTGGTAGGTGTCGCCGGAGACGATCACGGTCCCGCGGGAGAAGACCGTGTCGACCTTGCCGGCGATCTCGTAGCCTTCCCACGCCGAGTAGTCCATGTTCATGTGGTGCGTCTCGACGCTGATACGGGTGCGCGCCGAGGGGTCGTAGAGCACGATGTCGGCGTCCGAGCCGGGCGCGATGACGCCCTTGCGCGGGTACAGCCCGAACATCCGTGCCGGCGTGGTGGCGATCGTCTCCACCCAGCGGGCCAGGGACAGCTGGCCGTCGACCACGCCCTGGTAGAGCAGGTCGACGCGGTGCTCGACGCTGCCGATGCCGTTGGGGATCTTGGAGAAGTCGCCGATGCCCATCTCCTTCTGGTCCTTGAAGCAGAAGGGGCAGTGGTCGGTGGAGACCACGGACAGGTCGTTGCTGCGCAGGCCCCGCCACAGGTCGGCGCGGTGGCTCTCGTGCTTGCTGCGCAGCGGCGTCGAGCAGACCCACTTGGCGCCCTCGAAGCCGGGCGCGCCGAGCTGGTCCTCCAGCGTGAGGTACAGATACTGCGGGCAGGTCTCGGCGAACACGTTGCGGCCCAGGTCACGGGCGGCGGCGACCTGCTCGAGGGCCTTGCTGGCGGACAGGTGCACGATGTAGAGCGGGCAGTCGGCGGCCACGCTCGCCAGCCAGATCGCCCGGCTGGTCGCCTCCGCCTCGAGGGCCTCGGGGCGGGTGATGCCGTGGTGGATCGGGTCGGTCTCGCCGCGCTCGATCGCCTGCTTGACGAGCACGTCGATGGCCGGGCCGTTCTCCGCGTGCATCATGATGAGCGCGCCGTTGTCCCGGGCCTTCTGCATGGCGCGCAGGATCTGCCCGTCGTCGCTGTAGAAGACGCCGGGGTACGCCATGAAGAGCTTGAAGCTGGTGATGCCCTCCTCGTTGACGAGCTGGTCCATCGCCTTGAGGGCGTCGTCGTCGACGCCGCCGAGGATCTGGTGGAAGGCGTAGTCGATGTGGCACTCGCCCTGCGTCTTGGCGTGCCACGCGGCCAGGCCGTCCTGGACCACCTCGCCGTAGCGCTGGATGGCGAAGTCGATGATCGTGGTGGTGCCGCCGAACGCGGCCGCCCGCGTGCCGGTGTCGAACGTGTCGCTGGCCTTGGTGCCGCCGAACGGCATCTCCATGTGGGTGTGCGCGTCGACGCCGCCGGGGATGACGTACTTCCCGGTCGCGTCGATGACGTCGAAGTCGCCCTCGGTCGGCCCGTCGCCGGGCATGAAGATCGCGGAGATCTTCTCCCCGACGATCAGCACGTCGCCGGGGATCGCACCCTGCGGCCCGACGACCGTCCCGCCCTTGATCAACGTCGCACTCACGGCTGCACCAGCTCCCCGTAGGCGTCGGGGCGGCGGTCGCGGTAGAACTGCCAGCGGTCGCGGACCACGGCGAGCAGGTCCAGGTCCAGGTCGCGGACGATGAGCTCCGGGTTGTTGGCGTCGCCGACCTCGCCGACGAACTTGCCCTCCGGGTCGACGAAGTAGCTGGTGCCGTAGAAGTCGTTGTCGCCGAGCGGCTCGATGCCGGTGCGGTTGATCGCGCCGATGAAGTACTCGTTGGCCACGGCGCTGGCCGGCTGCTCCAGCTGCCACAGGTAGGCGGACAGGCCGCGGCTGGTCGCCGACGGGTTGAACACGATCTGCGCGCCGTTGAGCCCCAGCGCGCGCCAGCCCTCCGGGAAGTGCCGGTCGTAGCAGATGTAGACGCCGACCTTGCCCACGGCGGTGTCGAAGACGGGATAGCCGAGGTTGCCGGGGCGGAAGTAGAACTTCTCCCAGAAGCCCTTCACCTGCGGGATGTGGTTCTTGCGGTACTTGCCGAGGTACTTGCCGTCCGCGTCGACGACGGCGGCGGTGTTGTAGAGCACGCCGGGCTGCTCCTGCTCGTACATCGGCAGGATCATGACCATGCCCAGCTCGGCGGCGAGGGCCTGGAAGCGCTCGGTGGTCGGGCCGGGGATGGACTCGGCGTACTCGTAGTAGGCGGAGTCCTGCACCTGGCAGAAGTACGGGCCGTAGAACAGCTCCTGGAAGCAGATCACCCGGGCGCCCTGGGCGGCGGCCTGTCGGGCGTAGTCCTCGTGCGCCTTGATCATCGATTCCTTGTCGCCGGTCCAGTTGGTCTGGACTATGGCGGCCCGGATGACTGTCATGGCTACCCCTTTCTGGTCGCCCGACGTGGGCCGGTAGCGGGGAATTGTCCGGCGGAGGCGACCTTGTCTCGGGTCGGATGCCGTAGGACACTAACGACACAAATCTAGGCGGACAATGGTTCGACCGTTACAGAATGTTTCGGAGATGTAATTTGCTCGCGCTCATCGCCGGCGCGGTCGACGACCGCAGCGCCCGGGGGATCGCCGCTGCCGTCAGCCGCCTGGTGACCGCCGGGACGCTGGCGCCCGGCACCCGCCTGCCCACCGTCCGCGATGTCGCCCGCGAGCTGGGCATCAGCCCGACGACGGTGAGCGAGGCCTGGCGCAGCCTGGCCCGGGCCGGCGCGATCCAGACCCGCGGCCGCTCCGGCACGTTCGTGGCCGGCCCCTCCCTACCCCGCCAGCGGCTGCGCTACGCCCAGCTCGGCGGCAGGGTCGGCGAGCTGCGGGCCGGCCTGCTGCGCGACTACTCCACCGGCGTGCCCGACTACGACCTGCTGCCCAGCCTCACCGAGGCCCTCAAGCGCATCGGCGACGCCCGGCTGACCACCAGCTACCTCGACGGGGCGGTGCTGCCCAGCCTGGAGGACGCGCTGCGGGAGCGCTGGCCCTTCCCGCCCGAGCAGCTGACCGTCGTCGACGGCGCCCTGGACGCCCTGGACCGCATCACCGGCGTCGTGGTGCGCTTCGGCGACCACGTGCTGGTCGAGGACCCGGCGTTCCCGCCCGTGCTCGACCTGCTGGAGACCGTCGGCGCCACGGTGGTCGGGGTGCCCATCGACGAGCACGGCGTGCGCCCGGACGCGCTGTCCGCCGCGCTGGCCGGCGTCGAGCCGGTCGCCCTCTACCTGCAGCCGCGCGCCCACAACCCGACCGGCGCCAGCATGACCGCGGCCCGCGCCGACAAGCTGGCCCGGGTGCTGGCCAAGCACCCCGGCGTCACGGTCATCGAGGACGACCACGCGGGCGGCATCGCCACCGCCGCACCGGTCAGCCTGGGCCGGCGCCTGCCGGAGCGCACCGTCCACGTGCTGAGCTTCTCCAAGAGCCACGGCCCGGACCTGCGCCTGGCCGCGATCGGCGGCCCGGCGTCGGTGGTCACCGCGGTCACCGACCGCCGCCTGCTCGGGCCGGGCTGGTCGAGCCGCCTGCTGCAGGCCGTGCTGGTGGACCTGCTGACCGACCCGGCGACGGTCCGCCAGATCGCTTACGCCCGCGAGGAGTACGCCCGCCGCCGCACCGCCCTGCTCGACGCCCTCGACACCCGCGGCGTCACGGCCACCGGCGCGGACGGCATCAACATCTGGATGGCGGTGGCCAGCCAGCAGGTCGCGATGCTCACTCTGGCCGCGCACGGCATCGCGGTCGCCCCGGGCGCCCCGTTCGAGGTCAACCACCTCGACAGCGACCACGTCCGCATCACCGCCGGCCTGATCCGCGACGACGTCGAGGCCCTGGCCGACATCTTCGCCGAGGCGGCCGGCGCCCCCCTGCGCGGCAGCGGCCCCCGCACCGCCAGCCACCCCCGCGGCTGGCGCTAACTCACACTGCCCCTCCCGCGCAGCTCGCCCGCCCGCGACCACCACCCGCTGCGCGGCAGCGCCCCCGCACCCCCAGCCACCCCGCAGCTGGCGCTAACCCACACCGGCCCTCCCGCGCAGCTCGCCCACCCGCGACCACCACCCCGCTGCACGGCAGCGCCCCCGCACCCCCAGCCACCCCGCAGCTGGCGCTAACCCACACCGGCCCTCCCGCGCAGCTCGCCCGCCCGCGACCACCACCCCGCAGCGCGGCAGCGCCCCCGCACCCCCAGCCACCCCGCAGCTGGCGCTAACCCACACCGGCAGTCCTGCGCGGCAGGCTCGCCGGCGACCGCGATGCCCGGCCCGCGCCTCCATACCGCCGACGGCGACCGCGATCCGCGATCCCACCCGGCCGGCGCTGCGCGCCGCGGAGCACAGCACACCGACCAGAAGTCTCCGCGATCATGCCCCACCCGCCACCGACACCAACGGTTTTTCATGATCACGGAGCGCTGATGTACCCCCGTGTACCGAAAGTCTCCGGGATCATGGCAAACCCGTAGTGCGGCCGCGACGAGCATCATGATCACGGAGACATACGCCCGGCCCAACCACACAAATCGGACGTCCGCCTGACGGGTGATACATCTGAAATATCCGACCTGCCGCACCACCCCAGGGGACGGGGCCGGTGACCGCCGTGCCCGCAACGATGGCCATCGACGCCCAGCTGCGGTGGCCGCCGGCTGCCCGCCCGCACTGCGCGCGCTCCCCCGCCGCCCGCGCCGCCCCGCGCTCCCCACGCCGCCCCCGCTCCCGGCACCGCCCGCGCTCCCCACGCCGCCCCCGCTCCCGGCACCGCCCGCGCTCCCCACGCCGCCCGCGCCACCCGCTCCCCGCGCCACACGCGCTTCCCCGCGCCACCCGCTTCCCCACGCCACACGCGCCACCCGCTCCCCACGCCACACGCGCCACCCGCTCCCCACGCCACACGCGCCGCCCGCTCCCCACGCCACACGCGCCGCCCGCTCCCCGCGCCGCACGCGCTTCCCCGCGCCGCCCGCGCTGTGCGCGAAGCCTGCCCGCGCTGGCTGCTCGCTACGCCGCGCCGACGCGGGCAGACCGGTCCGTGCGCTGCACGCGCCGGTCCGGGCCGGCTGCGCACGATGCCGCGGGGCCCAGTCCGGCGATGCCACGCGGGCCGGGCGGGGCGTGGGTGGGTGCTGGGCGGCGGGGCAGGCGGCCGTGGGCGGTCCGCCGGGGCGGCAGGTGTCAGTCGTACTCCAGGCAGAAGGGGTGGCCGGCCGGGTCGCTGTAGACGCGGAAGCCGGGCTCCTTCGTCGAGAGCAGCTGGGCGCCCAGGCGTAGCACGTGGGACTCGGCGGCGTCGATGTCGTCGACCCAGATGTCCAGGTGCAGTTGCTGAGGGTAGCTCGGGTCGGGCCACTGCGGCGGGATGTGGTGGGGGGCCAGCTGGAAGCTGATCCGGCTCGCGCCGTCGCCGATGTCGATCCAGTCGGGGTCGACCTTCGTGATCGGCAGGTCGAGCAGCTCCGCGTAGAAGCGGGCCAGGGCATGCGGATCCGGGGTGTCCAGCACGACCGTCGAAAGTCTCGCAATCATCCTCTCATCGTGCCCTAGGGGTACGACAAAAAACCCTGCGCCTGGATGGCGGTGATGGCCACCGTGTTCACGATGTCTTTCACCGTCGCGCCGCGGGACAGGTCGTTGACCGGCTTGCGCAGGCCCTGCATGACCGGGCCGACGGCGACCGCGCCGGCCGAGCGCTGCACCGCCTTGTAGGTGTTGTTGCCGGTGTTGAGGTCGGGGAACACGAACACCGTCGCCTGGCCGGCGACGGGGCTGCCGGGCAGCTTGGTGGCGGCCACGGCCGGGTCGATGGCCGCGTCGTACTGGATGGGGCCCTCCACCGGCAGGTCCGGGCGGCGGGCGCGGACCAGCGCGGTGGCCTCGGCGACCTTCGTCACGTCGGCGCCGGTGCCGGACGTGCCCGTGGAGTAGGACAGCATGGCCACGCGGGGCGTGACGCCGAAGCGGGCGGCGGTGTCGGCCGAGGACAGCGCGATGTCGGCCAGCTGGGCGGCGTCGGGGTCGGGATTGACGGCGCAGTCGCCGTAGACGAGCGCCCGGTCGGGCAGGAGCATGAAGAAGACGCTGGAGGCGACGCTCAGGCCGGGCACGGTCTTGATGATCTCGAAGGCGGGGCGGATGGTCGCCGCCGTCGTGTGGGTGGCGCCGGAGACCATGCCGTCGGCGTGGCCCAGCTGCACCATCAGGGTGCCGAAGTACGACACGTCGCGCACCACGTCGCGGGCCAGGTCCAGGGTGATGCCCTTGTGGGCGCGCAGGCCCCGGTAGACCTCGGCGAACTCCTCGCGCAGCGGGCTGGTGACGGGGTCGACCAGCTCCGCGGCGCCGACGTCGACGCCCAGGTCGCGGGCCTTCGCCCGGATCGCGGCCGGGTCGCCGAGCAGGGTCAGGCCGGCCACGCCGCGGCGCAGCAGGATGTCGGCCGCGCGGAGGATGCGCTCCTCGGTGCCCTCCGGCAGCACCAGGTGCCGCTTGTCCGCCCGGGCGCGGTCGATCAGATCGTACTCGAACATCAGCGGCGTCACCCGCGAAGACGCGGTCAGCTCGAGCGTCGAGGCCAGCTCCGCGGTGTCCACCGACGCCTCGAACGCGCCGAGGGCGGCCTCCACCTTGCGCGGGTTGGCGGCGCTGAGCCGGTGCTCGACCCGGGTCGAGGCGGCGATCGTGTCGTAGCTGGCGGTCGGCACCGACAGCACCGCCAGGTTGGGCTTGAGCCGCTCGAACAGCGCCAGCGCCGCCGGGTCGGGGCCGATGCCCAGGGTCAGCACGATGCCGGCGATCGGCATCAGGCCGGAGGCGTGCGCGGCGCCGGCCGCGACCAGCAGGTCGGCCCGGTCGCCGGGGGTGATGAGCAGGCAGTCCGGGGTCAGGCGGGTCAGCAGGGCGGGCACCTGCGCCGCGCCGACGACATAGTCGAGCACGTCGCGGCCCAGCGCCGAGTCGGGGTCGCCGCCGGCCGTGACCACGCTGGCGCCCAGCTGGGCGGCGACCTCGGCGACGGTCGGCGCGCCGACGGTGGGCACCTCCGGGATCGTGTAGCACGGCACCGGGAGTTTTGGCGCCGGTACCACACCGGGGGTCTTGTTCAGGATCACGGCGGCGACCGTCGCGTCGAGGTCGGCCAGCGCGTGGTAGGCCTGCCGGGCCGCCGAGTCCAATGTGGACGCATCGAGGCCGGAGCCGTTGACCACCGAGACGATCGCGGCGCCGAACTCGTTGGCCAGCCGCGCGTTGAACGCCAGGTCGTCGTCGATGTCGGTGCCGATGACCACGACCGCGTCGTGCTGCTGGGCCAGCGGCCGGAACCGCTCGACGAGCAGCGAGACGAGCTCCTCGCCGCGGCCCTCCGCGTGCAGCTTGGACGCCTCGGCGAAGGTCACACCGTAGAGCCGGTCGTGCTTGATGTCGTACCGCGAACGCAGCAGCTCCAGCAGCACGTCCTCGGACGCCGGGGCCACCGGCCGGAACACGCCGATGCGGGGCACCTTGCGCGACAGCAGCTCGGCCAGGCCCAGGGCCACCGCCGACTTTCCGGAGTCGGGACCATGCTCGACGAGGTACACGATACGCGCCACGGCAGTAGTCTGCCTGGCATGATCCTCGTGCTCAACAGCGGCTCCTCTTCCGTGAAGTACCGCGTGGTCGACCTCACCGATCCGGATCACAACACGCGCGGCCTGATCGAGAAGATCGGCGAGCCGGGCGGCGTGGCCGACCACACGGCCGCCATCGGGCAGGTGCTGGCGGGCCTCGGCGGCGTGCCGATCGACGCGGTCGGGCACCGCATCGTGCACGGCGGGCCGCGCTTCACCCGGCCGACGCTGGTCGACGACACCGTGCTCGCGGCCCTGCACGAGCTCGTACCGCTGGCGCCACTGCACAACCCGGGCGGCATCATCGGCATCGAGGCCGCGCGGGCGGCGCTGCCGTCGGTGCCGCACGTGGCCGTGTTCGACACCGCGTTCCACGCGACCCTGCCGCCGGCCGCGTCCACCTACGCGATCGACCGGGACCTCGCCCGGCGGTACGACATCCGCCGTTTCGGCTTCCACGGCACCTCGTGCGCGTATGTCACCGGCCGCGCCGCCGCCCTGCTGGGCCGCGCGCCGGAAGCGCTCAACCTGATCGTGCTGCACCTGGGCAACGGGGCCAGCGCCACCGCCGTGCGGGGCGGGCGCAGCGTCGAGACGTCCATGGGCCTCACCCCGCTGGAGGGCCTGGTCATGGGTACCCGCTCGGGGGACCTCGACCCGGCCGTCGGCGGCTACCTGCACCGGGTCGCGGGCCTGGACTTCGCCGCCGTCGACGACACGCTGCAGCGCCACGCCGGGCTGCTCGGCCTGGCCGGCGTCAACGACATGCGCGCCCTGCTCGAGCGCCGCGCCGCCGGCGACCCGGACGCCACGCTCGCCTTCGAGGTGTACTGCCACCGCATCCGCAAGTACGTCGGCGCCTACCACGCCGTCCTGGGCCGCCTCGACGCGATCGTGTTCACCGCCGGCGTCGGCGAGCACTCGCCGGAGGTGCGCGCGGCCGCCCTGTCCGGCCTCGACGGCTGGGGGATCGCCGTCGACGAGGCCCGCAACGCGGCGAACGAGCAGGTCATCAGCCCGGACGGCGGCCGCGTGACGGTCTGCGTGGTGCCGACCGACGAGGAGCGCTCGATCGCCGAGCAGACCGCCGCGTTGCTGCGCGCCTAGCGCATGCCGGTCACGGGTCGACGGTGGGCTTGGTGGGGCAGCCGTGCTGCTTCTGCCAGGCGTTGAGCTCGGCGACCGGGGACTTCTCCTTGCCGGCCTTCCACGCGTCGAGGTACGACCACGGCCAGATCACCCCGCGGCGGGTCCACCAGTCGCCGGTCTTGGCGCACGCCGGGGACAGGCCGAAGTGGATGTGGCAGGCGCTCGCGTCGCCGGTGCGGCCCACCTTGGCGATCGGCTGGCCGGCGGTGACCGGGGTGCCGGGCTCGATGCCCTCGTCGACGGCGGAGAAGTGCGAGAGGTAGTACCGGGCGCCGTCGGCGCCGAGGATCGACACCGACAGGCCGCCGCGGGAGGAGCCCTCGTTGACCTTCGCGGTCCACGTGTCGACGCGGGTCACCTCGAGCACGGTGCCGTCGACCGGGGAGAGCGCGGTGAGGCCGCAGTTGGCGATGATGTCGCTGGCCGGGTAGTCGTGGTGGTCGTGGGAGTACGACCCCTTGTTGCCCTGCACCGGGAACACGTGCTTGGTCGCGCCGGGTGTGCCCGTCGCGCCGGAGGCGCCGAGCCCGGCGTTGGCGTTGGCGCCGCCGCCGGACGGGGAGGCGGCCGGCGAGTCGCCGACCTGGCGGCCCTGCGACTCCTGAGGGGCGGGCGCCGAACCGGGCGGCGCGGGTTCGTCGCCGCCGCCGCAGCCGGCCGCGCCGAGGGCGACGAGGACCGCGACCGCGGCGAGGCGTATACGCAGCACAGACATCGCCGCCACCCTACGCGCACGGATCGCGCCGCCCAAGCGGCACGGGGCCGGGCCGTCCGGTCGGGCCGCACATCCTGACCGATTGACGCCGCGGCACGGCCAAGGGTCAGGAGCGGGCGGCGTAGCCCAGATCGGCGGCGAGCCCGGGCCGCCGCCGGCCATCCGTTCGGTGACCCAGCGGCCGCGAACCGCGCCGGTCGCCCGGGGCCTGAAGGCGTGGTACTGTCGACCCGTTGCAGTATGACTACCAAATACTTTGCCAGCGCCTGGTGGGTATCTGACCCCCGGGCGCTCTTTGTTGTGCCGGCTCCACGCGCCGCGACCATTCCCGATCGGCGCCGGCCCGCACGACCCTTCACGTCTGGAGCATGCATGGCGGCCCGCCGCATTCGTCACACACCATCGTCCCAGTCCACGACGTTCGCCGACCTCGGCGTGCCCGCCGTGCTGACCCGGGCCCTCGCCACCGCGGGGATCACCGAGCCGTTGCCGATCCAGGCCGCGACGCTGCCGGACACGCTGGCCGGGCGCGACGTGCTCGGCCGGGGCCGGACCGGCTCGGGCAAGACCTACGCGTTCGTGCTGCCGGTGCTGGCCCGGCTGGCCGCGAGCGGTTCGCCGCGACGGCCCGGCCGGCCGCGGGCGCTGATCCTCGCGCCCACCCGCGAACTCGCCACCCAGATCCAGGCGGCGATGGCGCCGTTGGCGCAGGCGCTGTCGCTGCGGACGCTGGCCGTCTTCGGCGGCGTGGGGGCGGCCGCCCAGATCGAGCGCCTGCGGGCGGGGGTGGACGTCCTCATCGCCTGCCCGGGCCGGCTCGCCGACCACGTGCGGTCGGGCCACGCCCACCTCGACGCGGTGGAGATCACCGTGCTCGACGAGGCCGATCACATGGCCGATCTCGGGTTCCTGCCGGAGGTACGGCGGCTGCTCGACCTGACCCCGCGGGCCGGCCAGCGCCTGCTGTTCTCGGCGACGCTGGACGCCGGCGTCAACGTGCTGGTGCGGCAGTTCCTGACCGACCCGGTCACCCACAGCGTCGACTCGGCGCTGTCGCCGGTGGCGGCGATGGCGCACCACGTGCTGCACGTGCGCGACGACGAGCGGTTCGGTGTGCTGGCGAATCTCGCCGCCGCGCCGGGCCGCACGGTGGTGTTCACCCGGACCAAGCGCCGGGCGAAGACGCTGACCCGCCAGTTGGTCGCCGCCGGGGTCCCGGCCGTGGAACTGCACGGCGACCTGGCGCAGTCCGCGCGCAGCCGCAACCTGCTGGCCTTCTCCGACGGCACCGTGACGACGCTGGTGGCGACCGACATCGCGGCCCGCGGCATCCACGTCGACGACGTCCGGCTCGTCATCCACGCCGACCCGCCGGTGGAGTACAAGGCATACCTGCACCGATCCGGCCGCACGGCCCGGGCCGGCGCGCACGGCACGGTCGTGACGCTCATGACCGACAACCAGGTCGCCGAGGTGCGCGAACTGGCCCGGAAGGCGGGTATCTCCCCGGCCACCACGCGCCTCGGCCCCGGCGACCCGCGGCTGAGCCAGATCGTTCCCGGCGAGCGGTCGTTCACCGCGCCGCCGCCCGGCAGCCCGCCGCCGGCGGATGCGCCGGCGGATGCGCCGGCGCCGCGCCGCGCCGGCCGCGGCGGGAGATCGCGGGCGGGGGCGCGCGCCACCGTCACCCGGGTGGCGGCGCACTCGGCGGCCGGCGGCGGGGCCGGCGCCCCGGCTGCGCCGGACGGGCCCTCGGGCGCCGCGGCGTTCTCCGCGCGGGCGCGGGTGGGCGGCCGCCGCCGGGGACGCTGAAGCGGCCGGGCGCGCGGCCCGGTCAGGCGTTGAGATACGCGAGCACGGCCCGGACGCGCCGGTTGTCGTCGTCGGAGGGCGGCAGGTCCAGCTTGGTGAGGATGTTGTTGATGTGCTTGCTCACCGCCTTCTCGGTGATGCCGAGCTTGACGGCGATCGCGGAGTTGGAGCGGCCCTCGGCCATCTCGCCGAGTACCTCCCGCTCCCGGGCGGTGAGCACCGCCAGCGGCTCGCTGCGGGCCAGCAGCTGCGAGATCACTTCCGGATCCATGGCGGTGCCGCCGCCGGCGACGCGTTCGACGGCGTCGATGAACTCGCCGATGTTCGATACCCGGTCCTTGAGCAGGTAGCCGACGCCGCCGTGCGGGCTACCGAGCAGTTCCCGTGCGTAGAGCGGCTCCACATGCTGGGAGAGCATCAGGGTCGGCAGGCCCGGCATCCGGGTCCGGGCGGCGATCGCGGCCTGGAGTCCTTCGTCGGTGAAGGTCGGGGGCAGCCGGACGTCGATGACCGCGACGTCGGGCTTGTGCGCCAGCAGCGCCGGCAGCAGCGCCGGTCCGTTGTCGACCGCCACCACGACGTCGAAGTCGAACGCCTGCAGCAGCCGGGTCAGTCCGTCACGGAGGAGGGCATGGTCTTCGGCGATGACAACGCGCACGGCAGCTCCATCGTGATCACGGTCGGTCCCGAGGGCGGGCTGGACAGCGCCATGGTGCCGTCGAACGCGGCAAGGCGGCGCTCGATGCCGCGCAGGCCGGAGCCGGCCTCCGGATCGGCGCCGCCGGCGCCGTCGTCGGTGACCACGATGCTGAGGACGCCGTGCTCATGGCGCAGGGTCACCGATCCGCTGCGGGCGCGGCTGTGCCGGATCAGGTTGGTCAGCGTCTCGGCGACGGCGAAGTACGCCGCGGACTCGACGGGTGTGTCGGGCCGGCCCGGCAGGTCGACCTCGACCGCGATGTCCACGGGCAGGCTGAGCGCCAGCGCGCGGACGGCCCCGCCGAGCCCGCGCTCGGCGAGCACCGGCGGGTGGATGCCACGGACCAGGTGCCGCAGTTCGACCAGCGCCGCGCCGCTGGACTCGAGGGCCTCGGCGAGCAGCTTGCGGGCGCCGGTCGGGTTGCGGTCGAGGATCTCGTCGGCCAGGCCGATGACCATGCGCAGCGAGACCAGCCGGGCCTGGACGCCGTCGTGCAGGTCGCGTTCGATGCGGCGCAGCTCGGCCGCTTGAGCGTCCACCGTGTCGGCCCGCGTCACCGTCAGTTGCGTGACGCGCAGCCGGAGCTCGGCCGTCCTGGTCGGCGCGAGGAACAGCCGCGCGAAGTGCGCGTCGACGCGGCGCAGCCAGGGCGCCACCGACAGGCCGACGGTCAGGATGACCGCGCCCTGCGGCAGGCAGAGCAGAGCCACGCCGAGCGTGTCGACGGACCAGATCGCGCCGTAGCCGTACCAGCCGGTGCCGAGCCAGATCCACAGCGGCGTCAGCCCTATGCCGGCGAGCCCGTACAGCGGCACGAGCACACCGATGGCGCCCAGCCCGCATCCGACGACCGCACCCGGCGCGAGCCACGCGAGGTCGCGCCACGTGGCCGGGTCCGTCACCGTCCACCGGAACCGCTGCCAGCCACCGGCCACCGCCCGCTCCGGCGCCGGATGATACGGGCGGGTCACCAGCACGCCGGTCCGCGACGCGCGCCGGCGCTCCAGATCGGCGCGCATCCGGACGAGGCTCATCGTCCACGGCACCAGCGCCAGCCCCAGGAACGGCACGGGGGTGAGGATCAGCACGACGACGGAGATGACCAGCAACGGCAGGTTGGTGACCGCCAGGCCGATCGCCGTCAAGCCGGCCAGCGCCGAACGCACGCCCCGGCAGGCCCATCGGCCGGTCCGCGCGCCGGTTCCGGTCATGCCCACCGCCACATTGTGCCAGCGGATGACACGGCGCAACGGTGGTGCTAGCACCCCCACGGCGGAGGACCTGGCGCTCCTGACGAGGCGCGCACCGCACGGTGTGATGGAGCCATGACGATCACCACGACACCGCCGCGGGCGCCGGCGGGCAGTGACTTCGCCGTCCTGGCCCGCCGGATCAACCGCGAAGGGCTGATGGAGCGCCGGCCCGCCTACTACCTCGCCCGGTTGAGCACCGTCACGCTCATGCTGCTCGGCGGCTGGACCGCGTTCGTGCTCATCGGCTCGTCGTGGTGGCAGCTGGTAACGGCCGGTTTCCTCGCCGTCACGTTCGCCCAGGTGGCGCTCGTGGCCCATGATCTGGCCCATCGTCAGGTGTTCCGGACCCGGCGGCCCAGCGAGGTCGCCGGGCTGCTGGCCGGCAACCTCGGTATCGGCATGAGCTACGGCTGGTGGATGGACAAGCACACCCGCCACCACAACAACCCCAACCACGACGACCTCGACCCGGACGTCGCGCCCGAGGTGCTCGTGTGGGCGACGTCGTCGGCCGTGGGCCGGCGAGGGCTGGCGGCGTTCATCACCCGGCACCAGGCCGCGCTGTTCTTCCCGCTCCTCACACTGCTGGCCGTCGACCTGAAGGTCTCCAGCGTCAAGGCACTGCGCAACGGCGTCACCAAACACCGCGGCCTGGAGAGCGCGCTGCTCGTCCTGCACGCCGCCGGCTATCTGGCGGCGCTGCTGCTCGTGCTGTCGCCACTGCAGGCCGTCGCCTTCCTGCTCGTGCACCAGGCGGTGTTCGGCGTCTACCTCGGCATGACGTTCGCGCCCAACCACAAGGGCATGCCGCACCCGACCGGCGACGAGGACTTCCTCCGCAAGCAGGTGCTCACGTCCCGCAACGTCCACGGCGGCTGGTTCACCGACGCGGCGCTCGGCGGCCTGAACTACCAGATCGAGCACCACCTGTTCCCCGGCATGCCGACGCCCAACCTGCGCCGGGCGCAGCCCATCGTGCAGGCGTACTGCGAGGAGATCGGCGTGGCCTACGAACAGACGAGCCTGCTCACCTCGTACCGCCAGGCGCTGCAATACCTGCACGAGGTGGGCGCTCCGGCCCGCGCGGCGCACGCGGCCCGCTGACGTGCCGCCGCCGCCGCGCGGATCGGGTCAGGCGCGGCGGCGGCGGACCTTGCCGGTCGGCGGCTCGTCGGACAGGGCGTCGACCACGCTGCAGACGTTGTCGAGGGGATCGTGCTCGTCGAGGCTGACCGCGACGCAGCGCAGCATGGCGCGGAAGCGGGCCCGGTCCTCCTCGGGCAGGGCGCCGAGGACCAGGTCCTCGACGTGGCGGAGCTTGCGCTGCAGGTCGCACAGGGTCGCCCGGCCGGCGTCGGTGGCGACGATGCGGCGGGCGCGGCGGTCGGCGGGGTCGGGCTGGCGCTCGATCACGCCGGCCTTCTCCAGGTCGTCGAGCAGGTAGGTCATGACGGTGCGGTCGATGCCGAGCTTGTTGGCCAGGGCCAGCTGCGTGTAGGTGGCGCCGTCGACGGCGGAGGTCAGGACCTGGTAGCCACGGGGGCCGCCGGGCACGCCGGCGATGACCGACTGGGCGCCCTTCGCGTAGCCGCGCAGCAGCACGCCAAGCGCCCAGCCCAGGTCGGACTGGAGGTCGGAGTGCGTCTGAGCCGGGCTCTCCGGCGCCTGGGTCATGTCGTAATGATACGCATGTCACTCACTCTTGTCATGAGATGTTCTGCATTGCAGACTTTCTGTGTTGCCGTTGAACACCGTGGAGGTACCACAGATGCATCTCTTCCGACTCGACGCGAGCATCCGGGTCGAGGGCTCGGTGAGCCGCGCGCTCGCCGACACCGCTGAGCAGGCCTGGCGCGCCGAGCACCACGACGCCGTCGTGACCCGCCGCGACCTCGGCCTCGATCCGCTGCCGGCGGACCTGTGGGCGCCGGCCGTGCGGGCCTCGATGGACCCGTCGGCGCCACCGGCGCCGGAGGCGACCGCCCTGATGGAACAGCTCTCCGCGGAGCTGATCGACGCCGACGCCTACATTTTCGCGGTACCGCTCTACAACTGGGGCCTGCCGGCCCAGATCAAGATCTGGCTCGACATGATCCTGCTCAACCCGCGCTTCAAGACCGGCGGCGACCTGCCGATCGCCGGGCGCCCGGCGGTGCTGGCGCTCAGCCGCGGCGGCGGCTACGGCCCGGGCGCGCCGAAGGAGGGCTGGGACCACGCCGGCCCGTATCTGCGCCGCATGCTCGGCGAGGTCCTCGGCCTCGACGTGCACGTCGCGGAGGCGGAGCTGACCCTGGCCGACCTCAACCCGGCGATGGCGCCGCTGCGGGGCCTGGCCGCGGACCTGCTCAAGTCCGGTCACGAGAACGCGGCCGCGCACGGCCGCCGGGTGGCGGAGCTACTCCGCACCGCCTGACCGCTTTTGTCCGAATCTGGACACCCGGGCGGCCGAGAGTGGACGAGATCGGCAGTGAGCGCGGTCTCCGGTCGTTGGTTGAACGACCACGAACCGTAAAGGGCCCGCGGTGCGGCGCTTTCTCTCCGTGATCATGCCGAGGAGCGTCCCGAATGGCGGGATCTCCATGATCGTGGAGCGATGATGTACCAGGAGCGGCACTATCACTCCGCGATCACGCGCATCCCAGCCAGTGGACGTCTCCGGTGCATGATCGCGGAAGCAAAATGCCGCACCGGCCGCAGGGGTCACCAGCGCCGCGCGCGGCGGGGCGGGGCCGCTGGGGGTCGCGCCGCTGTGGATCGGCGGAGTTGAGCCGGCCGCTGGATCTGGCGGCGTGGGAGGGCGCAAGCCGGGGGCGAAGGCGGCCGGGCACCGGCTTCGGGGCCCCGTAACCCCGCCAGCAGTGCCACGCGGGTCGAGCGCAACCGCGCCGTCGCGGCCCGGGGTGGCGCACCTGGGGGGGGGGCGACGAAGCCGCGGTGCACATCGCCACGATCAACGAATGGCTGTGCCTGACTGCGATACAGGCCATAGGGGGCGCCAGGGGGACGCGGTAGGCGGGTTAGCCGAGCGGGGGCAGGTTGTTGGTCAGCTCGATCGCCGTGTGGATGAGCGACTGCAGCCGCGCCGTCAAGGCGAGCAGCAACTGGTGGGCGGCCGGGCCGGCGTGCACGGCCGCCTCGCGTAATGTCTCCAGGTCACCCTGGACCTGGCTGAGCTGGCCGGTCAGGTCGCCGGCCCCCCGCTCCAGGGCCTCGGCCATGTCGGCCAGGCTCACGCCGTTGGCCTCGAGCACCTTGATCGCGGCGATCCGGTCGACGCACGAGGCGTCATAGAGCCGGAAGTTGCCGGCCGTGCGTTGCGCCGACTCGATCAGGCCAAGCCCGGTGTAGAAGTCGACGGTGCGGGTCGACACGCCGGAGAGATTGGCGAGCTCCCCGATCCGCAGCAATCTTGACACGATCCAACCCTACAGTGCCGCGTGCTAGTTCGCCCGACATGATCTCAAGAGTCAGCGCCGCACCCTGGGCGAGGCCGGGCCGGCGCCGTCGACACCGTACTAGACGAACCTGAGACTCGCCCGGCACAGCCACGTGCGCGGCGGTGCCGCTGTCGGCTTCCTGACCGCTACCAGCGCAACCACCCCGACCGGCCGGAACATGTCGGCCGGTCGGAGCGCGTCCACCGACCGATGCGACACATCGGACACATCCGGCGATAGATATCGGCCTGACCGGGCCAGGGCGTCGATCGCCCGACACGGTACCGTTAAGCACTACAGGGGTGGACAAGCCGTAGGCTACGGACGCGGGAGGCGGGGCATGCGAGAGCTCGTCGTGGTAGGTGTGCGAGCGCAGACCTGGCAGAGCCGTCCCGTGGTCCTGCTCAAGGACCCATCCACGGGCCGGCATCTGCAGCTGCCCGTGGAGGGCGGCCCGCGCAGCATGGACGAGCCGATCAGCGCCGAGCTGTTCCAGCGCGCGCTGACCGCGCTGCGGGCGCCGCTGCGCGCGATCGAGGTGGTCGCCGCGCAAGGGCCGTTCCAGCTGGTGCTCGGCGAGGGCCTGCGGGTGCCGGCGGCACCGCTGGAGGCGATCGCGCTGGCCCGGCACTGGGGCGTGCCGATCGTGACGACCGAGGAGCTGCTCGCCAACGCCTCCATCGCCGCGCCCGAGGGGCCGACCCAGCCGCTCGACCTGACCGCGCACATGGAGAAGCTGCCCACGGGCCGCGCGACCCTGCTGATCCGCAAGGGCGCCGAGGCCGGCGCCGAGTTCCAGCTCGACGGCGACGTCGTGCGCTGCGGCCGCGACTCGGCCAACCAGATCGTGCTCGACGACAACACCGTGTCGCGCAAACACGTCGAGTTCCACCGCAACACCGGCGGGTTCGGCTACTCGATGCTCGACCTGGGCAGCCTCAACGGCACCTACGTCAACGGCGAGCGGGTCAAGAGCGCCACCCTCAACGACGGCGACGAGGTCCAGGTCGGCAAGTTCACGCTGCTGTACCAGCTGCGCTAGTCACCAGTTCGACGGCTCGTAGTCCTTCAGGAAGCAGCCGTAGAGGTCCTCGCCGCGCTCGCCGCGCACGATCGGGTCGTAGACCCGCGCGGCGCCGTCGGCGAGGTCGAGGGGGGCGTGGAAGCCCTCCTCGTGCAGCCGCATCTTCGTCGGGTGCGGCCGCTCGTCGGTGATCCAGCCGGTGTCGACCGCGGTCATCAGGATGCCGTCGGAGAGCATCTCCTCCGCGCTGGTGCGGGTGAGCATGTTCAGCGCGGCCTTGGCCATGTTCGTGTGCGGATGGCCCGGTCCCTTGTACCGCCGGCTGAACTGCCCCTCCATCGCCGAGACGTTCACCACATACTTGCGCCGCGCCGGCGCCGCCGCCAGCGCCGGACGCAGCCGGCTGACCAGAATGAACGGCGCCGTCACATTGCACAGCTGCACCTCGAGCAGCTCCAGCGGGTCGACCTCCTCCACGGTCTGCACCCAGCTGTTGCTGTCGGCGAGGTCCGGCACGAGCCCGCCCGCGTCGATCGCGGTCAGCGCGGCGATCTTCGCCGGCGTCGTGTTGCGGCTGGTCAGCGCGAGCGCGGTGAGCGCGTCCGGCGGGATCAGGGTCGGCGCGACGTCAACGCCGAGCCCGGCCTCCAGGGTCAGCTCCGCGTGCGGGTCGGCCTTGTGGAACGTCACCACCTCCGGCATCGCGCCCTCCAGCACCAGCGGGGCGGACTCGGCCGCGACCAGGTGCGAATACGAACCGGGGGCGCGCTTCACCGTCTGCGCCGCGTTGTTGATGAGGATGTCGAGCGGCCCCCGCGCGGCCACGTCGTCGGCGAGCGCCGCCACCTGCGCCGGGTCGCGCAGGTCGATGCCGACGATCCGCAGCCGGTGCAGCCAGTCGCCGCTGTCCGGCATCGCCGCGAAACGCCGCACCGCGTCGTTGGGGAACCGCGTGGTGATCGTGGTGTGCGCACCGTCACGCAGCAGGCGCAGCGCGATGTACATCCCGATCTTGGCGCGGCCGCCGGTCAGCAGCGCCCGCCGCCCGGTCAGGTCGGTGCGCTGGTCGCGCCGCTCCCGGTTGAGCTTCGCGCACGCCGGGCACAGCTGGTGGTAGAACGCGTCGACGTCGACATAGCGGCTCTTGCACGTGTAGCACGACCGGGCCCGCAGCAGCCGTCCCGCGCTCGCCCCGGCCGTCGGCGACACCAGCGCGATGCCCTGCGTCTCGTCGTCGATGCGGCCGGGCGCCCCGGTCGCGGTCGCCGCCGTCACCTGCCGGTCGGCCTCGGTGATGGCCGCGCGCCGCTCGCTGCGCCGCTGGCGCTTCACCGTCTTGTACAGGTGCGAGGTGGCCCGGCGCACCAGCTGCACGTCGGGATGGTCGGGCGGCAGCGTCTGCAGCTCGTCGAAGACCGACAAACAGGTCGCCAGCCGCTCGGGGTCGATGCCGGGGCCGTGGTCGCGGTCGGCGTCGTGATCGTGGTCGGGGTCGTGCGGGGTCACGCAGGAACTGTACGCAACTCAGGCGGCCGCACACCAAGCAGTAACGGGCCCGGACGGCGTCGTTGCCATCCGGGCCCGTTACTCGCTCGCGGCGCCCACCGTCCCCCGTTGCACTACTGCTTCGGTGGGGGTCGCGGTCGTTCTCGTGACCTCTGCAGTAAACACGGCTACCTCCGACAAATCCGGCATTTCCGGGCAAGTTGGTGCGCGCGGCGGGCGGGTTCAGCCATTCGTGGAGACATCCCCTTCGCCGCTGGTGGAGCGCGCCGCCCGGGCCACCGGGCGCAGCCACGGCACCGCCAGCAGGATGACCACCGGCGGCAGCACGAAGCCGGCCCGGGTCGAGGCCACCGCATCGAGGATCGCGCCGTCGAGCGCGGCCCCGGCGGCGGCGCCGACCGAGAACGCCGTCGCCACCCAGGCGAACGCCTCCGCGGCCGTGCCCGTGGGCGCGATCCGGTCCACCGTCAGGAACGTGGCGGCGAGCAACGGCGGCAGGCACAGGCCGCAGAGGATGGCGAGCGGCACCATGAGTACCGCCGAAGCGGGCGTCAGCAGCAGCGGGACATAGCCCGCGCCGAGCAGCGCGGCCAGCACCGGCAGCAGCGTGCCGCCGACCCGGAGCCTGGTGTTGACGAGGCCACCGATCAGGGCGCCGCACGCCTGCGCGGCCAGCAGCCAGCTCGCCCACTCACGGTGGCCGACCGTCTCCGCGTAGTCCAGCAGCGCCACCGGCAGGCTGCCCACGCCCGCGCCGACCAGGACCACCGCGGTCAGCAGCAGCCGCAGCCGGCCCGAGCGCAGCGCACCGGCCCAGTGCCGCTCCCCCGGCATGCCGCGCCAGCGCCGCACCGCGGGCGTGGAGACGAACCACAGCGTGCCGAGCAGTTGCAGGACGGCGGTGGTGTACACCCCGGCGACCCCGCCGCCGACCGTCACCGCCGCGCCGGCCACCAGCGGGCCGAGGATGAAGATGAGCTCCTGCACGGCGATGTCGAGGGTGTACGCGGTGGGCACGTCCGCCTCGTCCAGCAGGTCGCGCCAGAGCACCCGCAAACCGGCCTCGAACGGGGGCGCGCCGAGCCCGGCGAGCAGCACCGCGAGGGCGGCGGCCCAGAGCGGTACCCCTTGGGCAAGCAGAACGAACCCGGCGGTCGACACGGCGGCGCCGCCGAGCATTACCGGCGGCTGCCGGAAGCGGTCGGCGATCCGCGCCAGGACGGGCCCGCCGACGGCCAGGCCGGCCGTGTACACACCCACGAGCAGCCCGGCGGCGCCGATCGACAGGGTCTCCCGGGCATACAGCAGCAGGGCCACCGGCGCGGCCCCGAGCGGCAGCCGCCCGAGGGTGCTGGCGGCAAGCACCCGGGCGACCTGCGCGGCGCGCAGCACAGCGGTGACCGACATGAAGGTGATCATGCCATCGGCCCGGCCCATGTTCCGACCGGGCGGACACCGGGCATCACTGTGATGTCCGATCCGTTCTTTGGGAGGTGTACCCGCTGTGTCGTCCACGTCAGCCCAGGCCATGAGCCGCTGCCCGGTCTGCGGCGCTCGCGTCTACGTCAACGCCGGCTCCCCGACGCCGGCTCACCAGCCCGACAACGCCGCCGCCTCGGGCTCCGCCCAGTGCCCCGGCACCGGCCAGCCCAGCCGCTGACTCCCGCCTGCCGCCGACACCCACAGGGGGTGCTCCGGCAGGCGTCGCCTTCCGCATCCTAGGAAACTAGGCAAGAACCAGGGGGCCGCCGCAGAGCGATCACCGCGAGGCCCGGCGAGGCGGCGCTTTGCGGCGCACCGGGGCGACCGGATGTCTCCGTGATCATGCATGTGCCGCGGACGCACCGCGGGTTCGCCATGATCGTGGAGACATTTGGTACACAGGTGTACAAGTTTCTTCCGTGATCATGAAAAACCGATGGTGTCGGTGGCCAGTACGGCATGATCACGGAGACTTCCGGTCGAAGCGCGGCGCCGGGGTGACACCCGCCCGGCGAAACG
Source organism: Dactylosporangium sp. CA-092794 (assembly GCF_050948465.1). NCBI lineage: Bacteria > Bacillati > Actinomycetota > Actinomycetes > Micromonosporales > Micromonosporaceae > Dactylosporangium > Dactylosporangium sp. CA-092794. The sequence continues at coordinate 9,174,260 of NZ_CP192044.1, forward strand.
ACCGCCCAGCGCCCGACCCGCCCGGCGCGTTCGGCGCCCGACCCGCCCAGCGCCCGACCCGCCCGGCGCGTTCGGCGCCCGACCCGCCCAGCGCCCGGCGCGCTCGGCGTCACGGCCGGCCTGCGCCACCGTCGCTCGAGCAGCCGCCGCGAGCCGCGATCGCGCTCGATGAGGGCGGCGGTCTCGGCGCCGCCCGGCAGGGACCGCCCGAGGGGCCTGGCCGGGCCCGGACCGCCGGGATCCGAAGCAGCACCCATCGCTGGAGGCGCCCCCGGCCGAGTCCGGGGCGCCGGCGATCATGGCCCGGTCCAGGTCGCGCCCAGGCCGGCCCGGGGCAAGCGGCCGTAGGCCCGGGTTTGTCGCCCGGAGTGTGGGGGCCGGGTTGCCGCCCGGAGGGGCCGGGTTGCCGCGTGGAGCGGGGCCGGGTTGCCGCCCGGGGTGGGGCCAGGGGGCGCGTTGGGTGGGGGCGGGTGAAACGCGTGGATCACCCGTTTCGTGGCGGGATCGCGGGGCGCGGCGACCGCACGATCGTTGGCATGTTGCGCCTCGATCCCGACAGCGTCCTGGTCACCACCGCCGCCGAGCTGCAGACCCGTCACCTCGAACGGGATTCCGACGACCCCGCCCGCTGCGCCGCCTGTGGGGCGCCGCTCCCCTGCCCCGTGGAGGCCGCCGCCGCCCTCGTCTGCCGGGCCGGTGGGCTCTGGCTGGAGGGCGACACCGTCGTGGAGGCGCTGGAGCCGCCCACGCAGCTCATCGCGATCCTCCCGGCCGAAGTCTGAACAAGCCGAAGTCTGAACAAGCCGAAGTCTGAACAAGCCGAAGTCTGAACAAGCCGAAGTCCGAACAAGCCGAATTCTGAACCGCGAGAACATCAGATGAACGCGTCGGTGACGCCGTAGTGGCCGAGGGCGCGGCGCAGCAGCTGGGCGGCGTAGTAGGCGCGCGACTTCACCGTGCCCAGTGGTACGCCCAGCTCGCCGGCCACCTCGGCGTGCGTGCGGTCGCGGAAGTGCACGCGGATGAGCACCTCGCGGTGCACCGGCGAGAGGTCGCGCAGCGCGCCGACGAGGATGACCCGGTCGAGGGCGGCGTCCAGCAGGCCCTCGCCCGGTGTCCAGATGGCCGGGGCGCTGTCCTCGTCCACCTCGTCCACCTCCGTCGGGCGGGCGGCGTGCCGGCGTACCCAGTCGATGGCCAGGTTGCGGGCGACCCGGGTCAGCCAGGCCTGCGGCGAGCGGGCCGCGGCCACCGTCGCCAGGTGCCGCCAGGCGCGCAGCAGGGTCTCCTGCACGATGTCCTCGACGCGGTGCGGGTCGCCGGGGAGGAGCCGGCCGATGTACTGCCGCAGCGCCGGCGAGCTCTCCGGCACCAGCACCCGCTCGAACCACTCCACCAGCTCGCGGCTCGGCTCCATCGGGACCCGCTAGCGGACCGCGTCGGAGGTGGGGACGTCGTATGCGGTCAGGCGCAACAGGTCCTCGGTGGACGGGCTCTCCAGGTCCGCCACCCGCTGGGCCTGATGCTCGGTCATCCACTGGAAGACCTGCCGGGCCGCGCGGCCGTTGCCGAAGCCGTGGCCGTGGTTTATCGAGGCGAAGAACGCGTAGAGGGCCGCGCGGGCGTCCTCGGCGAGCTGGTACTCGTGGTGCCGGCACTGCGACTCGACGATCTCGGTGAGCTCGTCGGCGCCGTAGTCCTCGAACGTCAGCGTGCGCGAGAAGCGGGAGGCCAGGCCCGGGTTGGAGGCGATGAACCGGCTCATCTCCTTCGGGTAGCCGGCCACGATGACGACGACGTCGTCGCGGTGGTCCTCCATCAGCTTGACCAGCGTGGCGATCGCCTCCTGGCCGAAGTCCTGGGTGTGGCCGGGCGGCACGAGGGAATACGCCTCGTCGATGAACAGGACCCCGCCCAGCGCCCGCTTGAAGACGGCGGTGGTGCGCGGGCCGGTGTGGCCGACGTACTCGCCGACCATCGCGGTGCGGTCCGCCTCGATCAGGTGGCCGCGCTCCAGCATGCCGAGCGCGGCGAGCAGGCGGCCGTAGAGGCGGGCCACGGTGGTCTTGCCGGTGCCGGGATTGCCGGCGAAGACGAGGTGGCGGCTCAGCGGCGGGGCGGCGAGGCCGGCGTCCTGGCGGCGGCGCACCGTCTGCATCAGCTTGATCTGCGCCTGCACGTCCTGCTTGACCCGGTTGAGCCCGACCAGCGCGTTGAGCTCGGCGAGCAGGTCCGGCAGGTCCGCCTGCTCGGCGGTGCGCTCGGCCGGCGCGGCGACCACGGCCGCGCTCGTGGCGCCGCCGGCGGTGGCGGTGCCCAGCGCCGGGACCGCCGTGCTGAGCGCGTCGGGCGGCAGCAACGAGGTCTGCACGCCGGTCAGGGCGATCTCGGTGAACACCGCCTTGGCCTGCTCGTCGACGTCGGCGTCGACCTCGGTGTCTCGGATGCGGCACCGGGTGAGCTTCGGCGCCGCCTGTGCCGCGACGTGTACCGCGGGAAACTGACTGGCGGTGAAGACGCAGTCCTCGAAGGTGCCGGCGCCCCCTTCGGCCACGAAGAGGCCGTTCTTCGCGCCGGCCGTGCATGAGGTACCGCGCACCTCCGGCGCCGCGCCGGTCCACACCACGATCCCCGATCCGCCGGCGTCGTTGACCGCACAGCGCTCGACCGTGCCCCGGCTGTCCTGTTCGAAGACGATGCCGGCGGTACCGGTGCGTTCGATCCGGATCCCGGTCAGCGCCACCGACGAGCCCACGCCCACCTGCACGCCGGCCCGCTCGCTGCCGCCGATCACGCAGCCGGTGAGCGTGACCGCCTTGTCCGAACCGGTGACGAGGCCGTTGCGGTTGGCGTCGAAGACCGCGTCGGCCACCGAGACGGCGGCATGCTCCTCGACGCTGAGCGCGGCCAGGCCGCAGCCCTGCACCCGGCCGCCGGTCATCTCGACGGTACCGTCGCCGATGACGTGCAGGCCGTGCTCGGCCGACGGGCCGAACCAGGCGCCCGCCACCGTCAGCCGCCCGGAGCCGCCGACGTGGACCGCGCTGTAGGCCGAGTCGCCGATCGCGGTGCCGTCGAGCGTGACCGTGCCTCGCTCGGTGACGAAGACCCCGTTGCCGCCGCAGTTTCGCACGGTACCCCCGGTGACCGTGACAACCGCGTCGCCCCGGCACGCCACCCCCGTCGCGCCGGCCCGGTCGACGTCGCAGTTGGTCATCACCAGCCGTCCGCGCTCGGTGGCGACCGCGCCGGCCGCCTCGGCGTCGGTGAGCCGGCACCCGGTCAGCTCGACCTGCGCGACGCCGGAGACCAGGACGCCGTCGGCGCTGCTGCGGGCGAAGGCGCTCTCCCGGGCGGTCACCGAGGCGGACTCCTCGACCAGCACGCCGTGGCGCCCGGGCGCGGCGATCGCGCCCCGGGCCAGCTCGACCGTGGCGTTGCCGCGGGCCCGCACCCCCGAGCCGGACACCGAGCCGATCCAGACGTCGTCGAGGGTGACGCGGGCCGCGCCGCCGGCCACCACGCCGATCCCGTCGATGCCGGTGACCGTGCAGTTGGTCAGGTGCACGGCGCTGTCACCCATGGCGTAGAGCCCGGCGAAGCGCGCCCCGGCGAAGCGGCACTCCCGCAGCGTCGCCCGGGCGGTCGCGGAGACCTCCACCCGGCCGTCGCGGAACTCGCAGCCGGCGAACTCGGCCGTACCCTCCAGGATGATCAGCACCGGCTCGCCCGGGTCGTCGCCGGTGAGGACCAGGCCGGCCATCTCGACCGCGGACATGACCCGCACCGGCGCGCGGCCGCCCAGCCGGACCGTCCCCTCGCCCTGCTCCGCGATGATGTGCACGGCCCGGTCGATGACCAGGTCCTCGTCGTAGACGCCGGGCGCGACCAGCACGGTGCCGCCCGGCCCCGCGGCCCGGATGCCGGCATCGATGCTCTGCGCGGCACCCGATTCTCCCGGCGCCACGCGGATCGAGCCCGATGTCACGCCGGTGCGTCGCCCCAGCAGCATTCCCCACGCCTCCAGACAATCGACACATCCATATGAACTATGTGGACGTGCCTCCGGATGGGAGCCGAACTGCACTGGGCCGCCGGGGAAACCTCCGGCGAACACCGGGCGCGGGTGGCACTATGCGTCAAACCGTTGCCAGAGCGGCGATCAGCGCGGCCAGCATCGTGTCCCGGTCCGCCGGTTTGCCGGCCGCGAGCACCTGGGCCACGGCCAGGTCGTTGCCCTTGGCTTGCAGCTGCTTCGCGACCAGGTCCGCGTACAGGGGCCGCAGCTGCTCGTCGGTCAGCGCCGCGAGCTTGGCGCCGGCCGCCCCGCCGGCGTGGCCGGGCCCGCCCTGGCTCGACGGCGCCGGCACCGGCGCGGGCGTGGTCGCGGGCACGACGGCGTCGTAGTGGTCGCCGGTGCGCTGCGTCGCGATCAGCGGCGCGTCCTCCCGCCCGATGACCTGGGCCCGGACGTTCGTCTGGTGTACCTCGACGCGGACGTCGAGCGCGGCGGCGAGCAGCGGCAGGAAGAACTCGCCGACCGAATGGCTGTAGTGGTGCTGCCAGTTCTGCACCGCCCGGATCAGCTCGTCGAACTCGGCCGGGCTGAACGGGCGGGCGGGATCGCGGTGGTGCTCGACGAGCAGGTCACGCAGGGTGTCGTCGCCGAGGTCCTCGATCCGGATCGGCCGGCCGTGCTGGTTGAGGTAGGCGAGCATGTTCCCCATCGACAGCGCGTTGTCGGCCAGGTTCATCGCGGTGGAGCCGGGCAGCCGCGGCTTGAGCCGCACCTCGTGCGTGGCGATCGCCCGGGCGGCCGGATCACTGATGCCGCGCTCCCGGACCAGGTCGGCGGTGCGCTGCTCGATGTACTGGGCCCGCAGGAGTGTTACGGGAACGAACTGGCCGTCGGTGACCGTGTCGACGCCCGCCGCGCGCAGCTCGCGGAGCAGCCGCGGCCGGTCCATCCGGTTCACGGACCACCGGGTCGCCTCGACGGTGGTGTTGCGGAACTGCGTGACCGCCTCGATCGGCAGCGCGGCCGGGCCCGCCTGGCGCAGGTGCCGCTCCGCCAGCGCCCGCAGGGCCTCCGCCGCCTGCGCCAGCTCGGAGCCGGCCACCTTCCCGCCCTGGGTCAGGCGCGTCACCTGGGCCCGGACCCGCGCGGGGCCGCCGAGCCAGGCGTGCAGCTCGGCGGAGCCGATTCCGGCCGCGGCGAGCCGCTGCCCGACCCGCGCGGGGTTGGCGGCGACGAAGCTGTAGAGCTGGCACCGCCCGTCGCCCGGTACCCGCAGACGCTGCGGCTTGGTCGTCACCGCCGGCGGCTGCTGCTTCGAGGCCTCGGGAGGCGTGTGCTGCTTCGAGGAATCAGGGACGGCCGGGGGCTTGGACGGCGCCGCCGGGGGCTTCGGGGACTTGGGGGGCGCCGCCGGAGGCTTGGGGGGCGCCACCACCGCCTCGGGCAGCGGGTCCGGGGCGGCCGGCACGCCGAGGTAGTTGTCGCGGAAATCGTCGAGCCGCCGGTAGTGCACCTGCTCCAGGTCCCACCAGGCGTTGCCGGCCCGCTCCCAGGCCTCGATCAGCCCGGGCAGCTTCGCCTCCTGCGCCGCCCGCTCCGCGCTGCCCTCGGCGAAGCTGTGCGCCTGGTACCGGGCGGTGTCCAGCGCCTCGGCCGCCTTCATGAAGTTCTCCGCGGCCGTCGCCAGCTGCTCCTCGTTGCCGACGAGCTTGTCGAAGGCCTCGACCCGGTCCTTGACGTCCTGGCCGACGCCTTCGGCCTGCTTCGGGATGCCCAGCGCGACCTGGCCGTCGTGCAGGCCCATGCGCAGCGAGACGGTCACCCGGTCGGCGGCGAGCCCGGTGCTCGCGACGGTCTTCGTGAAGCCGACCGGCCTGGGCAGGGTGATGGTCACCTCGAGCCGGCTGCGGTAGTCGACCAGGGCCGAGCGGCTCTCCGGCTTGACGTTGCCCAGGGCGCCGGTCGAGAGGCTGCCGCTCTCGTTGGCCGTCTGCGCGTCGCCCGCGGACACGCCCGGGCCGCCGCTCTCCAGCGCCTGGTACGGGTCGTCGGCGAAGCCCCGGCCGATCACCGGCACGCGGGGCGCGCGCAGGCCCTGGACGATGGCGTTGGTGCCGGCGTTGTACCCGGAGGTGGCCTGCGGGGCGTGCTCCCGGAAGACCTTGGTGCTGACGCCGCCGAGGGAGGCGCTCTCGGGGACCAGCTTCAGGTTGATCTTCGCCTGCTGGCCGAGCAGGGTAGCGCTGGTCACCGACGGCAGGTCGAATCCGGCCGGAGTCAGCATTTTCGGTACCGCCGGCAGCAGCAGCTCCGGCGTGAGGCCCTGGTGGATCTGGTGCGCGCCCGCGTAGCCCTGCTTGGCGAGCCGCTCGCTGGCGTCGGCCAGCAGCCCCTCGACCGTGGCCTGCAGCCGGGCGAGCTGGGTCAGGTCCTCGGCGGTGAAGCGCGGCGGCAGCGGCAGGCCGTTGAGCGTCCGCCAGCCCGGCCCCATCTCCTTCGGCGGGGCGATCTGGTACTTGCTCGGCTCGGTGCCCGGCGCGGTCCGCGGCGGCCGCAGGTCGTCGGCCCACCGGTCCTGCTCGACGAACCGGTCGACGCTCAGCAGCGGGTCGCCGATCCGCTTGCCCTGGTCGAAGACGACCAGCGAGAACCGGGCCTGGAACCGGATCCGGCCCTTGACGCCGCGGCCGGAGCTGAGCTGGGTGTCGATCGTCGTCTGGCCGGTGCTCTGGATGTTCGCGTCCTGCTTGGCGCGGCCGACCGAGTCGCCGAGGCCGAGGGCCAGGTTCTCGCCGTTGTGGTTGGTCACGCCGGTGCCGATGACGCCGGCGGTCGTCGTGTGCCCGGAGGTGCGCTGCACCGTCTTGCCGGCGTCGCGGACGCTGGTCGTCTTGATGTCGAGGTCGTCGTTGTCGGCGAGGAAGCCGCGGAACTCCGGCTTGCCGATCGGCTCGGCGACGAGGCGCACGTCGCGGGAGCGCTGGGTGAACTTGCCGGGCCGCACGTGCAGCACCGACACGCCGCCGTCGACCATCGACGGCCAGTGGTGCGCGATGCCCTCCGGGGTGAAGAGGTACAGCAGGCGCCGCCGGTTGAGCATCGGGTCGTCCAGGCCGGCGCCGGACAGCGACTCGGAGATCCTGACGAGCGCCTGCTCGTCGTTGTTCCGCACGGCGTCGTCCAGCGCCTTGAGCATCGGCACGGTCAGCGTCGGGGTCGAGTTGAAGGTGTAGAGGCCCAGGCCCGTCCCGTGCCCGGGCGGCAGGCCCAGCTCGGTCGCCGCGGCGGGCATCCAGGGCCGGCCGATGGCGCCGGTGTCGCCCTTGAGCGCGGACAGCAGTCCGAGCTGCTCGACGACCTTCGCGTCCAGGCGGAGGTACACCGCGTTGGTGATCGTGCCGTCGCGCTGGATCGACTTCACGTGGTGCAGCCAATCCCCGCTGCGCATCGCCTGCGGGATGACCGCGTACTTCGCGGGCTCGGTGGTCACCTCGGCGGCGACCGACACCTTCAGGTCGAATTTCACCAGGTACGACCGGGTCGTGCCCTTGCGGTTGTTGGCGTTGCGCTCGATCGCGCCGGAGACGCTCGCGTTCTTGCGGGTCGTCTTCGCCTTCAGCAGTTGCTCGTAGCCGGCGTTGAGGACGCCGCCCCCGCCGCTGGTGCTGTCCTGGCTGCCGGGCTTGCGCAGGTTCGTCGAGAAGTTGCCGCGCAGTGCCAGCTGGTGCTCGGTCAGCCTGGAGCCGTCCACCTCCACCCCGCCGACCGACGCGTTCTCCGTCGTGATGTTGCCGTACGCCGGGATGACCTCGGGGTTGGTCAGCGACGCGGAGACCGCGACGTCGACGGCGGCGCCGTTCTCCTCGGAGGTGATCCGGTCGACGTGCCACTGGTCGTTGAGCATCGCCTTGAGCGAGCCGACCTGGTCGGCCTCGGAGAAGCGGCCGATCAGCGAGGCCCAGGCGGGCATGCCCTCCAGCAGCGCGTCGGTGCCGCGCATGTCCTCCAGCTTGGTACGGGAGGCCCGCTCGGCGTACTGCTGCGCGTCGTGCAACGTCTCCATCGCGAGTTCGAGGATGTGTTTGCTGCCCGGCATGCCCTCGACCGACAGCCAGTCGCGCACCGCGGACTTCTCGTCCTCGTCCACCCACTGGCGCAGGGCGGCGAGCTGGACCTTGGTGGCCCGGTTGACGCCCATCGGGTCGGGGCGGGTGAAGAGCTGGGTGGGCCGCTCGAGCGGCTTGGACAGGACCGACGCGTTGTCGAACAGCACCTTCACCGGGCGCTGCTGGACCAGGCGGTAGCGGGTGAAGTCGCCGCGGTTCACGCCCGTGACGTTCTGGGCCTGCCACGCGCCCGCGCCGCCCCGGCTCGCGCGCGGCGCACGGTGGCGTACCACCCGGCCGAACTTGACCCGCGACTTCGGGTCGTAGCCGGTGCGCTTGGTGTACGAGTAGACCCGGACCTCGATCTCCAGGTCGGTGCCGAACGCCTGGGAGTCCGGGGTGCCGCCGTTGAGCCGCATCTCCTGGCCGGACAGCTGAGCGCCGCTCTGCCGGCCGCGCCGCCCGCGCAGCTCGATCGCGCCCGAGGGCACCAGCGCGGCCGCGACGTTCTTGTCGCCGACGCGGAACACGCCGCCGCCCTCGAACACCACGGCGCCGCGCACCTGGCCCGCGGCCACCAGCTTCTGCTGGACGGCGTCGTTGCGGGCGTTGCGCACCGCGACGCCCTGCTCGGTGCCCAGGTGCTTGAAGCCGCCCTTGTAGCGGCCGGTCACGTGCACGATGATGTGCCGCGTCCCGATCTTCTTCGTGCGGGTCAGGTCGGCGATCAGGCCGTGCTTGAGCAGGCTCGGGCCGCCCTGGCGCAGGGCCGCCGGGGAGATGACCCGGTCCAGTTCGGCCTGGTTGCGCTGGCGCTCCAGCGCGGCCCGGCTGGTGCCCATCCGCTTCACGTTCTTGTCGCCGAACTTGGGCAGGAACCCGCCCTCGATGCGGCGTACCAGATCGGTCACGTCGTCGTGCAGGCCCTTGAACGCGCTGAGCCCGGTCACGAGCGACCGGCCGCCGGTCTCCGCGTAGGGCGGCACGAACCGCTCCGGCGACGGCACGATCGTCGAGTTGCCGGTCGCCAGCTCGATGGCCTTCTTCGCGGGCATCCGGCCGAGCACGAGGAGGTCGATCGTCATCGGCGCGACCGCGCCGCCGGCGGACAGCGGGCCGCGGCTGCCGGGCACCTCGCGCAGCGCGGGCGTGAAGGTCACCCGGAAGTGCGCCTCCACCGCGACGTTCTCGATGTCCTTGAACTCGCTGCCGATGCGGGAGGTGCTGCTCGTCGCCGACGAGGCGGTCTGTGTCCGATGCAGGCCCAGGGTGAGCCGGGCCTGCACGTAGCCGCCCGCGAAGCCGTACCGGATCGGGACCACGTTGATCGCCCCGCCGACCCGGCTGACCTGCGACTGCTTCGCGCCGGTGGTCAGGCCGGGCTGCCAGCGGAACGAGGACTTCTTGATGTCGAGCAGCACCGAGAGGTCGGGCACGCTCGCCGACATCTCCACCGACAGCGCGTGCGCGCCGTGCGTGCTGTTGATCACCGGCGGGTGCACGGCGTGGTCCAGCGCGGGCATGAGGTTGGCCAGGAAGGTCGCCTCGGTGAGCAGGTCGCGGGCCTCGGTGGCGCCCATCGTGCCCGGCTCGACCGCCTTGGTCGGCGCGAGCCGGGCCAGGATCTGCTCGGCCACCTCGTTCCAGGTCGCCTCCGGCATTTCCTTGTCGCCGAGGTTCAGCCCGGCCTTGAGGATGCGCACCGGGGTCAGGTTCTCCACCAGCAGCGAGGTGTGCTCGGCCGCATCGATGTCGACCTTGCCCAGCGTGCCCGGCTTGGCGGTGGCGATGTCGTTGACGGAGCGGAACACGACCGAGTTGTCGACCGTCTTGGTGACGGTACCGTCGCCGCCCAGCGGAGCCCGCGCGTCGGAGACGGTGATCCTGAAGGTGGCCGGGGTCTTCACCAGGTTCGAGGCCGAGCCGCTGCGGACGTTGTGCGAGTCGGTGAGCCGGGCGCTCGTCTCGTGCGTCTCCAACGGCCGCGGCAGCGCGATCTCGCCGCCGCCACCACCGCCGGGGCCGACGCGCTGCGGTATCACGACGGAGAAGCCGAGCGTGCCGGTACTGCCCGAGGTCGCCGCCTGCTTCGAGCCGGCCGCGTGGTCGGCGCGCGTGTCGAACTTCGCGTTGTCCAGCTTCTGGTCGATGACCTCCGCGTCGCCCGGCTCCCACCGCGGCTCGACCGTCACCCGGTGCCAGCCGCCGACGTGGTCCTCCACGTCGAAGCTGCGCCCGCCGGTGGCGAAGAACGACTGCGTGTCGTCACGCAGCGCCTGCGCGATGCCGGCCGTCTTGACCTTGCTGCCGGGCAGGTGCGGACGGTAGGCACTCCAGGTCTTGGCGACCTTCTCCCGCACCGCCAGGTCCACGTTCTGCTCGACCTCGGTCACCAGCTTGTCGAGATTGCCGATGGAGTCGACCTCGTACAGCAGGTCGCGCCGGTCCTTATACGCCCCGGGCAGCTTGCTGGGGGCCGGCTTCGGCGCCTCCTTGGGGGTCGCCGCCTCGGGCTTGACCTCCCCCGCCGGCGGCTTCACGACCGGCTGCTCCGGCACGGTCGAGAGCTTGGTCATCTTGATCGTCTCGGGCTTCGCCTCGGGCTTGGTCGCGGTGGTGGTCACCCGCGGCGGCACGTCGACGCCGCTGTTCCAGAACTCCTCGGCGATGTGGCCGGGATCGGCCGCCGGCATCGGGCGCGGCGCCACCGAGCCGGAGAAGTGCGGGGCCAGCACCTCCGCGATCTGCTCGAGCGCCCGCGGCGTGAGCACGAAGGGCCCGTCGTGGTCGTGGATGTCCATCAGGTCGTTCTGGACGTGCTCGTCCGGCCCGTGCAGCACGGCGCCGGGCGGCCGCCGCCCGTCGAGGACGCCGAGGTGGTGGACGACCTCGTGGGCGTACGACGACGCCGGCGCCCCCGCCGCCCACGTACGCTGGTCCATCGCGACCTGGCCCGCGGTCACGTTGATGTGGGCGTGCGCCAGCGCCGGGTCGTCGACCCACTCGACCACGACCCGCATCGGCACGCCGGTGCCGGGCACTTGGTACCCGTGCGCGTTGACGTACTGGTTGACGCCCTGCTCGGTCCGGGTCCGCACATCGGCCAGCGCCTGCTCCCCGGCCCCGGCGTCGTTCAGGTGGACCTTGAGGGTGAACAGGTATTCCTGATCGGTCGCGGTGAGCTGGTAGCGCACGCCGACCCGCTCCCCGCCGGCCGGCGGCCGGGTGATCCGCGGCGCCGTGTCCGGCCCGGTGGAGGAGAACCGGAGCGCGCCGTCGAACGCCGTCCACCGCTCGGCGTCCACCTCGATCACCCGCGACGGAACCACCGCGGTCTCGCTCCCGGCCGGCTTCGCCTCCGGCGGCTGCGGCTTGACCACCACATCGGCCTTGACCTCGGCTTTGACCTCAGCCTTGACCTCGGCTTCGGCTTTGACCTCGGCCTTGGCTTCGGCTTTGACCTCGCCGCCGACCGGCTTCGCCTCGGGCGGCTGCTGCTTCACCGCCGCATTCGGCTTGACCTCGGCCTTGACCTCGGGCTTTACCGCGGCGTTGACCTCGGTCTTCGCCTCTGCGCCGACCGGCTTGGCCTGGGGCGGTTGCGGCGTGGCGGTCACCGTGGGCTGGGCCTCGGCGGGCGGGGCGGCCGGGTGCACGAGGGCGTCGTAGTGGTCGCCGCTGCGCTGGGCGTGGATCAGCGGCGCGCCCTCGCGGCCGACGGTGACCGGGGCGGTCATGGCCTGGTGCACCCGCACGCGAGCGTCGAGCGCGGAGGCGAGCAGCGGCAGGAACAGCTCGCCGGCGGCGTAGGCGTAGCGGTGCTCCCAGTGCCGCACCGCGTCGATCAGGCTGGCGTACTCCTCGGCGGTGAACGGCCGCGCGGGGTCGAGCTGGCTCTGCACGTGCATGTCGCGCAGCCCGGCATCGGTAAGCGCCTCGATCTCGACCGGCCGGCCCCGCCTGACCAGGTAGTCGAGCATCCCCTGCATCGACAGTGATCCATTTCCGAGGTTGACCGCGTCCGAGTTGTCCAGCGGTTGCTGGAGCGGCACGACGCGCTCGGCCTCGGCCCGGGCCTCCGGCTCGGGGAAGTGGTCCGCGACCAGCTCTGCGGTCCGCTCCTGGATGTACCGGTCGCGCAGGAGCTGGACGGGCAGCAACTGCCCGTCCTGGACCGTCTGCAGGCCGGCGGCGCGCAGCGCCTTGACGAGCCCGGACCGCGACATTCCGGCCGCGGTGCCACGGTACATACCGATGTTGTTGTTGCGGTACTGCACGACCGCCTGCACGGGCACGCCGTCCCGGCCTACCTGGCGCAGGTGCCGCTCCACCAGGGTCCGCAGGTGCTCGGCCGCCGAGCCGAGCAGGGTCGTGCGCGGAACCAGCCCGCGCTTGTCCCGCAGCCCCACCTCCCGCAGGATGGCGACCTGCTCGCGGACCTCGGCGGCGTTGTCGAGCCAGGCATGCAGCTCCGGAGCGCCGATGTGTGCCTCGGCCAGGCGTTGCCCGATCAGGCCCGGGTCGCTGGCGATCATGCTGTAGAGCTGGCACCGCCCGTCGCCGGGCACCTGCAGCCGCCGCGGCGGAACCGCCTGCACCGCGGTCTCTCCCCCGGCGCTCTTCGCCGTCTCGCCCTTCGGCGCCTCCACCTTCGGCGGCTCAAGCTTCGGCGGCTCAAGCTTCGGCGCGTCCTGCTGCTTCGACACCTCCGTCTTCGGCGGCTCGAGCTTCGGCGCGTCCTGCTGCTTGGGCGCCTCCACCTTCGGCGCCTCCGGCTGCTTCGGCGGCTCCTGCTTCGGGGCTTCCTGCTTCGGGGGCTCCTGCTTGGGTGGCTCGTGCTTCGGGGGCTCCTGCTTCGGAGGTTCCTGTTTGGGCGCCTCCTGCTTGGGGGCCTCCGGCAGCTTGGGGGCCTCCGGCTGCTTCGGCGCCGGCGGCGGGGCCGGGGGCTCCAGCGCGTCCTTGCCCTGCTGCTGGACCAGCTGCGACAGCCTCGCCGAGTCGGCGTCCTTCGCCACGCCGAGGTAGTTGTCCCGGAACGTCTCCAGCGCCCGGTGGTGCTGCTGCTCCAGGTCCCACCAGGTCTTCCCGGCCTGCTCCCACGACTCGATCAGCTTCGGCAGCTTCGCCTCCGCGGCCGCCCGCTCGGGGCTGTCCGGGGCCTTGCTGTGCGCCTCGTACCGCGCCGCGTCCAGGTTGTCGGCGGCCGTGATGAACGCGTCCGCCGCCTTGGCCACCGCGGCCTCGTGCTTTTCCAGCGCATCGAAGGCGGTGACCCGGTCCGGCAGGTTCGCCAGGCCCTCGGCGCTCTTCGGGATGTGCAGCGCGTCCCGCGCGTCGTGCAGGCCCATGCGCAGCGAGACGGTCAGCCGGTTGGCCGACGCCCCGACGCTGGTGACCGTCTTGGTGGGGCCGAGGGACCGCGGCAGTTCGATGGTCACCTCGATCCGGCTGAGGTAGTCCACCAGGGCCGAGCGGCTCTCCGGCTTCACGTTGCCCAGCGAGCCCGTGGAGAGGCTGCCGCTCTCGGTCGCCGTCTGCGCGTCGCCGACGGACACGCCCGGGCCGCCCGTCTCCAGGGCCTGGTAGGGGTCGTCGGCGAAGCCGCGGCCGATCACCGGGACGCGCGGCGTGCGCAGCGACTGGACGACCGCGTTGGTACCCGCGTTGTAGCCGGCGCTCGTCTGCGGGGCGTGCTCGCGGTAGACCTTGGTGCTGACGCCGCCGAGCGAGGCGCCCTCGGGGACCAGCTTCAGGTTGATCTTCGCCTGCTGGCCGAACAGGGTCGCGCTGGTCACCGACGGCAGGTCGAAGCCTTCGGGGGTCAGCATCTTGGGTACCGCCGGCAACAACAACTCCGGCGTGAGACTCTGGTGGATCTGGTGCGCGCCCGCGTAGCCGGGAGTCTTGAGCCGCTTCGCGGCGCTGTTCAGCAGCCCCTCCACGGTCGTCTGCAGGTGGGCGAGCTGGGTCAGGTCCTCGGCGGTGAAGCGCGGCGGCAGCGGCAGGCCGTTGAGCGTCTTCCAGCCCGGCCCCGGCTCCGCCGGTGCGGTGATCTGATACGTGCGCGGCGGCGCCGGGGCCTCGGCCGTCCGCGGCGGGCGCAGGTCGTCGGCCCACCGGTCCTGCTCGACGAAGTCCCGCACGGTCAGCATCGGGTCGCCGACCTGCTTGCCCTTGTCGAACACGACGAGGGAGAACTCGGCCTCGAAGCGCATCCGCCCCTTGACGCCGCGGCCGGAGCTGAGCTGGGTGTCGACCGTCGTGTGGCCGGTGCTCTGGATGTTGGCGCTCTGCGAGGAGCGGCCGACGCCGTCGCCGAGGCCCATGGCCAGGTTCTCGCCGCCGTGGTTCGTGACGCCGGTGCCGGCGACGCTGGCGGTCGCGGTGCTGCCCGACGTGCGCTGCACCGTCTTGCCGGCGTCGCGGACGCTGGTCGTCTTGATGTCGAGGTCGTCGTTGTTGGCGACGAAGCCCCGGAACTCGGGCTTGCCGATCGGCGTGGCGATCAGGCGTACATCCCGGGAATGCTGCGTGACCTTGCCCGGCTTCATGTGCAGCACGGACACGCCACCGTCCACCATGGACGACCAGTGCTGGGCGACGCCGTCGGGCGTGAACAGGTACATCAGGCGCTGACGGTTGAGCATGGGATCGTCCAGGCCGTCGCCCGACAGCGAATCGGAGATCTTGACGAGCGCCTTGTCGTCCAGGGCCGCGGCGGCCTTGCTCAGCGCGTCGGTCATCGGCCCGGTCAGCGCCGGCGTCTCGGTGAAGGTGTAGAGGCCCAGGCCCGGACCGTGCCCGGGGGCCAGCCGCAGCTGCATCTTCGGGTCCGGCAGCCAGGGGCGCCCGGACGCGCCGGTGTCGCCCTTGAGCTTCGGCAGCAGGCCGAGTTGTTCGACGACCTTCGCGTCCAGGCGGAGGTACACCGCGTTGGTGATCGTGCCATCGCGCTGGATCGACTTGAAGTGGTGCAGCCAGTCGCCGGTGCGCATGGCCTGCGGGATGATCGCGTACTTCGCCGGCTCGGTGGTGATCTCCGCGGCGACCGACACCTTCAGGTCGAACTTGACCAGGTACGACAGGGTGACGCCCTTGCGGTTGTTGGCGTTGCGCTCGATCGCGCCGGAGACGCTCGCGTTCTTGCGGGTCGTCTTGGCCTTCAGCAGCTGCTCGTAGCCGAGGTTGATCACCCCGCCACCGCCGCTGGTGCTCTCCTGGGTGCCGGGCTTGCGCAGGTTGGTGGAGAAGTTGGCGCGGGCCACGATCTGATGCTCGGTGATGCGCGTGCCGTCCACCTCGACCGCGCCGACCGACGCCTTCTCGGTGGTGATCTTGCCGTACGCCGGAATGATCTCGGGCTTGGTCAGCTTGGCGGAGACCGCGATGTCGAGCGCGGCGCCGTTCTCCTCGGAGGTGATCCGGTCCACCTGCCACTGGTCGTTCAGCATCGATTTGAGCGAGCCGACCTGGTTGGTCTCGGAGAACCGGTCGATCAGCTTGGCCCAGGCCGGCATGCCCTCCAGCAACGCGTCCGTGCCGCGCACGTCGCCGAGCTTGGTGCGCGAGGCGCGGCTGGTGTACTGCTGCGCGTCGTGCACGGCGTCCTGGGCGAGCTTGAGCACGAAGTCGCTGCCCGGCATGCCCTCGACCGACAGCCAGTCCTTGACCGGGGTCTTCCCGCCGTCGTCCACCCACTCCCGGATGCTGCCGAGCTGGACCTTGGTGGCCCGGCTGACGCCCATCGGGTCGGGCCGCCGGACGAGCGCCGGGGGGTGCTCGATCGCCGACGCGAGGACCGAGGCGTTGTCGTACAGCACCCGCACCGGCCGCTGCTGGACCAGGCGGTAGCGGGTGAACTGCCGCCCGCCGACATCCGGCGCCTGCTGGGTCTCCCACCCGTTCGCGCCGCCCTTCTCCGCGCGGGGCGGGCGGTGCTCCACGACCTGGCCGAGCAGCACCGGCGCGTGCGGGTCGTAGCCGGCGTGCATGGTGTACGAGTAGATGTGGACCTCGATCTCGAGGTGCGTGCCGAAGGCCTGCGAGTCCACGGTGCCGCCGTTGAGCCGCACCTCCTGGCCGGACAGCTGCGCGCCGCTCTGCCGGCCGACCCGCCCGCGCAGCTCGATCGCGCCCGACGGCACGAGCGCGGTCGAGATGTTGTCGTTGCCCATGCGGAACACGCCGCCGCCCTCGAACGCCAGGGTGCCGCGCACCTGGCCGCTGGCCTGGATCTTCTGCTGCACGGCGTCGGCGCGCGCGTTGCGCACCGCCACGCGCTCCTCCGTCCCGAGGTGCTTGAACCCGCCCGTGTAGCGGCCGGTGACGTGCACGATGATGTGCCGCGTCCCGATCTTCTTGGTACGGCTGAGCTCGGCGATCAGGCCCTGCTTCAGCAGGGTCGGGTTGCCCTGGCGCAGGGCGGCCGGGGAGATGACCCGGTCCAGCTCGGACTGGTTCTGCTGGCGCTCCAGCGCGGAACGGCTGGTGAGCATCCGCTTCACGTTCTCGTCGCCGAACTTGGGCAGGAAGCCGCCCTCGAAGCGCCGCACCATCTCGGTCACGTCCTGGTGCAGCTGCCGGAAGGCGCTCAGCCCGGTGACCAGCGACCGGCCGCCGGTGGCCGCGTACGGCGGCACGTGCCACACCGTCGGCGACGGCACGATCGAGTCGATGTCCTTGGCCAGCTGCATCGCCTTGTTCAAGGGCAGCCGGCCGAGCACGACCAGGTCGATGGTCATCGCGTTGACCGCGCCGCTGGACAGCGGGGCCCGGGTGCCCGGCACCTCGCGCAGGGCGGGCGTGAGGGTCACCCGGAAGTGCGCCTCCACCACGACGTTCTTGATGTCCTTGAACTCGCTGCCGATCCGCGAGGTGCTGCTGCCCGACATCGAGGCGTTCTGCGCCCGCTGGAAGCCCAGGGTGAGCCGGGCCTGCACGTAGCCGGCCCCGAAGCCGTAGCGGATCGGCACCACGGACACCGCGCCGCCGACCCGGCTGACCTGCGACGACTTCGAGCCGACGGTCATGCCGGGCTGCCAGCGGAACGACGACTTGCCGACGTCGAGCAGCATCGACAGCTCCGGCATGGCCGCCGACAGCTCCAGCGACAGCGCGTGCGCGCCGTGCGTGCTGCTGATCGTCGGCGGGTGGAAGGCGCCGTCCAGCGCTGGTATGAGCTGCGCGAGGAACGAGGACTCGGAGAGGAAGTCGCGGGCCTCGCCGGCGCCCATCGTGCCCGGCGCGACCGTCTTGGTGGGCGTCAGCCGCACCAGGATCTCCTCGGACACGTCGTGCCAGGTCGAGGCGGGCTTGACGCCGTCGCCGAGGTTCAGCCCGGCGGTAAGGATGCGCACCGGCGTGAGGTTCTCCACCAGCAGCGCGGCGTGCCTGGCCGTGTCGATCGGGATCTTTTCCATCGCGCTCGGCTTGGCATTGGCGATGTCGTCGACCGAGCGGAACACCACGCTGTTGTCGCCGACCGTCCGATCGATCGCCTTCGGTACGCCGAGCACGGCCGCCCGCGCGTCGGACACCGTGATCCGGAAGGCGACCGGGGACTTCACCAGGTGCGAGCCCGAGCCGCTGCGCACGTTGTGCGAGTCGGTGAGCCGCGAGCTCATCTCGTGGCTCTGCAGCGGCCGCGACAGGTTCAGCTCGCCGCCGAAGCCGCCGCCGGGCCCGACGCGCTGCGGCAGGACGACGTTGCCCGCGATCGCGCCGGTACCGCCGGTGGTGGCCGACTGCTTCGAGCCGCTCACGTGGTCGGCGCGGGTGTCGAACTTCGCCTTGTCCTCGCTCTGGTCGATGACCTTCGCCTGGTCCGTCTCCCACCGCGGCTCGATCGTCACCCGGTGCCAGCCCCCGACGTGGTCCTCCACGTCGAAGCTGCGCCCGCCGGTGGCGAAGAACGACTGCATGTCGTCGCGCAGCGCCTGGGTGATGTCCCCGGTCTTGACCCTGCTCCCCGGCATGTGCGGGCGGTAGGCACTCCAGGTGGCCGCGACCTTGTCCCGCACGGCCCGGTCCACGCCCGTCTCGACGTCGGTGACCAGCTTGTTCAGGTCGTCGATCGAGTCGACCTCGTAGAGCAGCTCCGGCCGCTCGCCGTAGGCCCCCTGCAGGTTGGCGGCGACCGGCTTCGGCGCCTCCTTCGGAACCTCGGGCTCGGGCTTGACCTCGTCG
Organism: Dactylosporangium sp. CA-092794; assembly: GCF_050948465.1. Taxonomy (NCBI): domain Bacteria; kingdom Bacillati; phylum Actinomycetota; class Actinomycetes; order Micromonosporales; family Micromonosporaceae; genus Dactylosporangium; species Dactylosporangium sp. CA-092794. The sequence goes on from NZ_CP192044.1 coordinate 9,192,569, forward strand.
GCGGGCGCCTTGACGACCGGCTCCGGCTTGACCTCCTGGACCGGAACCTCGGGCTTCACCCCTTCGGCGGGCACCTTGACGACCGGCTCCGGCTTCACCTCCTGAACCGGAACCTCGGGCTTCACCGGCTCCGGCTTCACTTCCTGGACCGGGGCCTCGGGCTTCACCGTCTCCGGCGACACCTGCTGAACCGGCTCCGGCTTGACCAGCTCGGGCTTGACCAGCTCCGCCGGAACCTCCACCTTCACCGGCTCCGCCGGAACCTTCACGGCCGGGTCCGGCTTCGCCAGGTCCGCCGGCGGCTTCGGGAGCGGCGGCGGCTGCTGCACCGTCGAGAAGGTGGTCATCGGGATCGTCTCGGGCTTGGCCTCGGTGGTGGTCACCCGCGGCGGCACGTCGACGCCGGCGTTCCAGAAGTCCTCGGCCATGTGGCCGGGGTCGGCCACCGGGATCGGGCGCGGCGTCACCGAGCCGGCGAAGTGCGGCGACAGCACGGAGGCGATCTGGTCGAGCGCCTTCGGCGTGAGCACGTACGGCCCGTCGTGGTCGTGGATGTCCATCAGGTCGTTGTCGGCGCGCTCGACCGGACCCTTGAGCAGCGCCCCGGGCGGCGGCTGGCCGTCGAGGACGCCGAGGTGGTGGACGACCTCGTGGGCGTACGACGACGCGGGCGCCCCGGCGGCCCAGGTGCGCTGGTCCATGCGGGCGCCTTCGCCGGGCACGGTGACGCGGGCGTGGGCCTGCGCCGGGTCGTCGACGAACTTGACCACGACGCGCATCGGCCGGTCGGTGCCGGGCAGCCGGTAGCCGGGGGCGTTGATGTACTGCGCGACGCCCTGCTCCACCTTGGCCTGCACGTCGGTCAGGCCGCGCGCCCCGGCCCCGGCGTCGGTCAGGTGGACGTTGAGCGTGAACAGGTACTCCTGCTCGGTCACGCTGAGCTGGTAACGCACGCCGACCCGCTCGCCGCCGACCGGCGGCCGGGTGACCTTCGGCGCCGTGTCCGGGCCGGTGCGCTCGAAGCGGAACGCGTCCTGCATCGGCGTCCACCGCTCGGCGTTCACCTCGATGACCCGCGGCGCGCTGGTCGGCGGCTTGCCGGCGCCGAGCAGGTCCCGCGGCGGCAGCACGGCGGTCTCGCCGTCGGCCGGCTTCACCTGCGGCGGCAGCTGCGCGGTCTGCGACCCGGCCGTGGGCGGCGCGGTGTCCGCCCCGGCCTTGACCGACGCGGTATCCGTGCCCGCCTTGGCCGGAGCCGGCAGATCCTTCGGCGCGCTCGGCAGATCCTTCGGCGTCGAAGGCAGGTCCTTCAGCGTGGAGGGCAGGTCCTTCGGCGTGGAGGGCAGGTCCTTGGGCGTGCCCGGGAGATCCTTCGGCGTGGCCGGCAGGTCCTTGGGCGTGCTCGGCAGGTCCTTGGGCGTGCTCGGCAGGTCCTTGGGCGTGCTCGGCAGGTCCTTCGCGGTGGCCGGCAGGTCCTTCGGCGCGCTGGGCAGGTCCCGCGGCACGTCCGGGAATGCCGGGACGTCGGTGCGCGCGACGCCCTCGCCCGGGCCGTGGTCCGGGATCGGGCTGCTCTCGCCGTCGCGCAGCCGGCCGAGCCGGTCCGACAGGCTCGAGTGCTCCGAGATGTTGCGATCGCGCAGGCCCTGCGACAGCCCGCCGAGCCCCTCGTCGAGGCGCGAGTTGAGCGGGCGCAGGTGGTCCGGGGCGGAGAGCGCGGCCGTGATGTGCCCGGCGGACTGCACCCGGTGCTCCGCGACGCTCGCGCCGTAGCCGTCGAGCACGCGGTCGATGGCGGCCTGGTCGTCGCCGGCCCGGCCGAGGGCGTCCTGCCAGGCGCGGTGCTCGTCCGCGGGCAACTTGCCCGGCCCGTCGCGCAGCTCGGCCAGGCGGGCGTCGCGGTCCAGCCCGGCGATGCGCTCCTCGTAGCGCTGCAGCAGGCCGGCGCTCTCGGTCTCGGTGCCGGCCCGCTGGAAGTCGGCGTCCCACTGCGCCCGCTCGGCCTCGTCCATGCCGAGCCTGATCCGCGTGTCGCCGCGCAGCTCCCGCAGCCGGTCGACGAGCGCGGCGTCAGCGGGATCATGCGACGGTACCGCCGGCAGATCCGGCAACGCCTCCGCGTCGTGCCCGCCTCCGCCGGGCCGCTCGACGGAGCCGAGGTCGGCGCCGTGCTCCCCCGGCCCGCCGTTGCGCAACGCGTCGAACCGCGCCTGCAGGTCCTTGGCCGCGTCGTCCCCGGCACCGTGGACGCTCGGACCGCCGTCGCGCAACGCATCCAGCCGCGCCTGCAGGTCCCCGAAACCGTCGTCACCGCCACCATGGACGCTCGGACCGCCGTCGCGCAACGCATCCAGCCGCGCCTGCAGGTCCCCGAAACCGTCGTCACCGCCGCCGTGGCCGCCGGGACCGCCGTCGCGCAGCGCGTCGAACCGCGCCTGCAGGTCCTCGACGTCGCCGTCGCCGCCACCGCCGTGGCCGCCGGGTGCGTCCGGGTCGTGGCCGCCGGGCGGTGCGTGCTCGCCGAGCGGCGCGTCGACCGCCTTGAGGTCGAGCATCTTCTGCACCGCGAGGTGGCCGGCCAGCGTGGTCTCGTAGGCGTTGAGCAGCGCGTGCACCTGGGCCTTGTCGCCGGCCGCCGCGGCCCGCTCGATGCCGACGGCGTGCTCCAGCCAGCCCACCTTGTCCAGGCCCAGCTGAGCGGCCCGCTCGTGGCCCGCGTCGATGTGCGCGCGGAACTCGTCCAGCCGGCCGTCGACGATGTGCAGGTCGATCTTTTCGTGCAGGTCGAGCAGGCGCTGCGCGGCGTCGCCGTGGCGGCCCTCGTCGATCGCGGTGCGCACGTCCCCGGTGATCTGCTTGAGCTGGTCGGCGGGCAGGCCGGCCTGCTTGGCGTCGCCGCGCAGCTGGTCGAGGCGCAGGTCGAGCTCCTTGCCGCCGGGCGGGGCCGACGGCTCGGTCTTCGGCGCGTCGGGAAGGTTGGGCAGCCCGTCGTCGCCGCCGCGCAGGGAGTCCAGGCGGGCCTGCAGGCCCGCCTCCCCGTCGGCGTGCAGCGACTTCGGCTCCGGCGGGGCCGGCACCTGCTCGGCCTTGGCGATGGTCAGCTGATGCTCGAGGTGGTCGAGGCGCTGCTGGGCGATCGTGCGGGCCGTCGCATCGGCCGGAGACAGCGACGGTACCGACGGGAGGTCCAGCAGGTCCGGGTCGTGCCCGGCGGGCGCGTGCACCGAGCCGGCGCCGTCGACGTCGTCGAGGTGGAACCCGTGCTCGGCGCGCCCCAGGTCGGTCGCCGGGGCGCCGTCGCGCAGCGCCACCAGCCGGGCCTCGAGGTCCGACACGCCGTCGCCGACCTCGTGGGCCGGGACCGACGGCAGCTGCGCCAGCAGGGCCGGGTCGTGCTCGACCGGCCCGGCGCGCAGCGCGTCGAGGCGCAGCTGCAGCTGGTGGCCGGCCAGGTCGACGTCGTCGCCGGCGCGCAGCTTGTCGAGCCGGGCCTGCAGCGCCTGGAACCCGTCGTCCACCGGCTCGGCCTTGGGCGGGACGAGGTCGGCGTGCAGGTCGGGCGTCGGCGCCGACTCGGCCGCACCGCCCGGGCGCGGCTGCGGGACACCACCTTCGACGTGAAAGTCCTTGGTGGTGATCGTGATGCCGTCCGCGGTACGGCGGACCAGCGACTCGGCGACCCGCAGGTCCTTCTGCGCGCGGGCGTAGGCCAGCGCGTCGCCGGACGCGCCGGCCAGGACGTCCTGGGCGCGCTTGAGCTGGTCGAGCGCCTGCATATGGGCGAAGTGGCCGGGCGATGCGGTGCCGGCCTGGTCCAGCCGCCCGGACTGGTGCGGCAGGCCCGACAGCGACGGGTCGCGGTTGACCGCGGTGACCGCCGAGTGCGCGGTGGTGACGTCCAGGCTCTTGGCGGCCGGGTCGGGGCCGGCGAGCAGATCCATGGCCCGGTCGACCGAGTACGCGTGCGGCCCGGCCCCGCCGCCGAAGCCGGGCAGCGCGCCCGTGTCCAGCTTCGGCGCGTTGCCGGCCTGCACGGTCGACATGGCATTGGCGTCGACGTGCGGCATCGAGCCCGGCTTCATCCCCGGCAACGCACCCATGTCCAGCTTCGGCGCCGCACCGGCCTGCACACTCGGCATCGCATTCGCATCGACGTGCGGCATCGAGCCCGGCTTCATCCCCGGCAACGCACCCATGTCCAGCTTCGGCACCGCACCGGCCTGCACACTCGGCATCGCATTCGCATCGACATGCGGCATCGAGCCCGGCTTCATCCCGGGCAGCGTGTTGAGCTCGATGTGCGGGATCTGCGGCATCGCGCCGAGGTTCCCCGCGGCGTGGCCGCCGGTGAATGCCTTCTCCGGCGCGCCGAGGTTGAACGAGACGCGGGTGTCGGAGACACGCACGGCGTGGACGTCGCCGGCCTGCAGGCTGCGCAGCTCGGCGTTGCCGAAGCTGTGCAGCGACTCGACGCCGTTGGTGAGCTTCGAGAGGCTGGCGCCGAGGTCGCCGAAGTTCGAGGTGTGCGTCGCGGGCGCGCTCAGGCCGCCCATCGACGGCAGGTTCACGTGGCTGATGGCGCCGCTCACGCCGCCGACGTCGAGCCGGCCCAGCTGGCTGATGTCGACGGTCGACGGGAAGCCGTGCGTACCCGGAATGGCGATCTTGCCGATGGTGTCCAGCCGGGCGGCGTCCATGCTCGGGAGGTGCACGTTCGGGCTGGTGAACTGGGCGAGGTTCTTGAACCCGGCCAGGTCGCCGGCCGGGTTGGTGCCGGCCAGGTCGAAGGAGCGGGGCATGGGATTCAAGCCGGCGAGGTCCATGGCCTTCGCCGAGTAGGAGATGTCCGAGGCGACGATGGGCCGCTCGAGGACATCGGGCAGCTTGAACCCGGAGGGGCTGTAGTTGAAGCCGCCGTTGGTGGGGCGCGGGGCGTCGCCCGGCTTGATGATGTTGACGTGGGCGAGCCCGTCGACGAGGCGCGCGCCGCCGCCGATGAGGCTGGGCAGCCCGCCGTACTTGGCCATGCCCAGGCCGCGGCCGAGGATGCCGGCCTGGAACGCCACGCCGAGGCCCTTGTCGATCTCGTGCGCGGCCAGCGGCGTGAAGATCCGCAGCCACTTCCAGCCGCCGAACTCCTTGGAGACGAACCCGCCGACCTTGCCCGCGCCGGTGCCGATGATCCGCGCGAAGTCCACGGCCAGGCCCGGGACCGCCTTCAGCCCGGCGCCGACCAGGCCGGGCAGCGCGCCGAGGTTCTTGGGTACCGTGACGAGGGCGAAGCCCTTCAGCGCCACGAACCCGCGCGCGGCCAGGCCGTCGAGGGAGCTGATCGCCTTGGGGATCGCCAGGGCGCCGACCTTGAAGGTGTTGGCGATCGTGGCCCCGATGTCGCCGATGCCCCGCATCGTCGTGCTGAGGCTCAGCGTCGAGACCGCGTGCCAGAACTCACCGACGCCCTTGGCGATGCCCGAGGCGCTGACGCCGGCGAACTTCGTGATGTTCTTCCAGGCGGCGGCCGCCAGCTTCGTCAGGTCGGTGAGCGTGATCAGCGGGCGGGTGCTCGGCCCGAGCACCCCGAGCAGGCCCAGGACCAGGCCGAGCACGTTGGTCTTGCCGGTGGCGAAGTCGACGATCGCCTTGACCGCCAGCGCCGCGTTGAGACCGAACGCGATGAGGCCGAGCGGGCCGCCGACGAAGATCGCGACGATGGAGATGATCAGCGTGATCCAGCCGAAGATCTCCCAGAAGATGTCGCACGCCGACTTCGGCGTGGTCGGCGACGTGATGTGGGAGGCCGCGTTGTGGATGGCCGTCTGCGCGGTCGACGCGGCGGACTTGAGGTCGCTGCCGGCCGCCTCCGCGTCGGCCTTCAGCGAGTTGAGCCGGGCCTCGTCGCCGGCCGCGCCGGCCGCCTGACTGAGCGCCTGGTCGGCCTTGGCCTGGGCGTTGCGCAGCGCGGTCACGTAGGCGCGCACCGCCGGGCCGGCCGCGGTGAACGCCTCCTTGACGCCGGCCACGAAGCCGCGCATCTCCTTGCTCACCTGGTCGCGCAGCCAGTCGGCGGTCTTGCCGATGAAGGCGCCGTTGCCGCTCTGGGCGACCACCTGGCCGAGGCCGGAGTCCGCGGTCTCGGCGTTGCGGGCCATGGCGTCCATGTAGTCGGCGACGCCGAGCAACGCATCCGGGTCGCCGGGGGTGGGATCCCCCGAAAGCTTCAGTGGCGACCAGTCACCGGGGCGTCCCAACAGTGCCTCCCCAAACGCGTGGGCGTCACCGGAGCCTGTGCCGCCCTCACTCTGTCCGACGCGGGGGATCCACCCACCGGTTCAGATCTGAACCGTGGCCGGGGGCGCGTGCGTCGGACTGTATGAAGGAGACCGGGAGGAGTGTGACCGATGGCCGATCTAGTGCTCGACTACGCGCTGCTGCACCAGCTCGCGGTCAGCATGCGCGACCTGAAGAGCAAGATCAAGACGGACGTGGACGCCGGCTCGCGCCGGGCGATCGTCAACTCCGGTGGCGGCACGGTCGACTCCGGCCAGGTCGGCAACAGCACCGTCTACGCGGCCCTGAGCGGATTCTTCTACGCCTGCAACGGCCCGTTCCAGGACTCGATGGACCTGCTGGACAAGCTGGCCGACAACTTCGACTCGATCGCCAAGGCGTTCTTCGACGTCGACGCCGACTTCGCCGGCAAGGTGGACACCGCCCGGCTGCAGGCGAACATCGCCCAGTGGCAGGCCGACCAGGCGGCGTACAACCACTACCTTGGCATCAAGGACAAGTCCGTCACGTTCCAGTACTACGACGAGCACGGCCAGCTGCAGACCGGGTCCATCCCGCTGTGGAGCGGCCCCCCGCCGGCCGACCCGGGGGCGATCCCGACCTCGATCGACGGCACGGCGACCGTCGGCAGCAACCACACGACGGTCACCACGGACGACAAGGGCAACATCCTCACCGAGACCACGACGGTGAACTCCGGCGACGGGCTGACCTATACCGAGACGACGAGCTACACGTACCACGACACGAACGGCGACGGTAAGCCCGACTACGTGGACTACTCGTCGACGATCACGCACTCGGACGGTTCGTCGGAGACGATCACCAAGAACACCAACACCGACGGGTCGTACGTCGTCAAGTCCACCACCGACGACGGCACCACGACCAGCACGGTCACGCCGACCTCGGACGGCGGCTCGCACGACGTCACCGTCGACAAGGACGGCGACACCACCACGACCGACATCGTGGTGACCGGCGCGGACACCGGCACCAAGACGGTCGTCGGCCCGAAGGGCACCGACGTCTACAGCGGCAACCCGAAGACCGGCCAGTGGACGCTCACCTCGCACGAGGACCCGCCGCCGGACTACTCCGACTACGCGCCCGTCATGTACTAACCCCCCTCACTCCTGGAGCTCGGATGGCCAACATCACCGTCGACTACGAGAAGGTGAACGGCGTCTCGGCGAACCTCAACTCCGTGGTCGCCAGCACCCTGCCCCGCCTCACGTCACTGCAGACCGCCGTGACGACCCTGCTGACCAGCGACGGCGGCCTGTGGCTGCAGACGTCCAGCCCGACGCTGAGCTCGCAGTACCAGGAATTCAACAGCTCGGTGAGCGCGGCGGTGCAGAACATCACCAGCTTCGCCCAGCAGTTCCAGAACATCGTCGCGCAGCTGCGGGCGATGGACGAGGCGATCACCTCGTCGAGCTCCGGCTGACCCGGCCCACCACACGAGCGGAGAATCCCGATGGCCGAAGTAAATGTCGATTACGCCCAGGTCAACTCGGTGGCGGCCCGCCTCACGTCCGAGGGCAGCGAGATCGCGAGCGAGCTGGGCACGCTGCAGACCAACGTCACCGACCTGCTGACCAGCCAGGGCGGCCTGTGGCTGCAGCAGTCCAGCCCGGTGATGAGCTCGCAGTACGTCGAGTTCAACACCTCGCTTTCCAAAGCCATCAACGAGCTGTCGACCTTCGCGCAGAGCTTCAACCTGATCGTGAAGAACCTGACCGACATGGACGACCAGCTCTCCAAGCCGTCGACCTGACGGACCGATCCCACCACGGCGCCCCCGACCACCGGCCGGGGGCGCCGTCGTCGCTGCGGGGCCGGGCCGGACGTATGTCTCCGTGATCATGCCGCACGCGGTGGCCGCGCACCGGGTTCGCCATGATCCCGGAGACTTGTGGTACACGGGTGTACATCAGCACTCCGTGATCATGAAAAACCGTTGGTGTCGGGGCCAGTTGCGCATGATCGCGGAGACTTCCGGTCGCCGCGCCGCGCTCGCACCGCGCCGCGCTCGCACCGCACCGCGCTCGCACCGCACCGCACCGCGCCGCGCTCGCACCGCACCGCGCCACATGGCGTGCAGCACCCGGCGTGTGGCGCGTGATCGCCGATCGGGGCCCGCGGCGCGCAGGGCCGCGCTTCGCGCGAACCCGTCAGCGCAGGGCCGTGTGCGGGATCGCCACCGAGGTCAGGCCCCCGGTTGTCGGGTCGGGGATGTGGCCGCGGCCCGGGCGGCTGCCGGAGCGCAGCAGTCCCGGCGGCACCCGCATGCCGAGCAGGTCGCCCTCGATGGAGCTCTGCGGGGCCAGCAGCACGCCCTGCCGGGAGCGCTTCGCCTCGGCGATCCAGCCGCCGAGGGCCTGGGTCAAGGTCTCGGCCGTCCCGGCGTAGGCCAGGCCGATGCCCCGGTCCCGGCCGGTGGCCACCACCTGGCGCAGCACCGGGTCGATCGGGTTGGCGAAGCCGAACAGGTCGACGTCGTCGGCCACGATCACCAGCGGAGCGCTGGCCCGCTCGATCGCGGCGGTCAGCTGTGCCGGGTCCGGGGTCGAGCCGTCGATCACCTGGACGTTGGTGTGCATCGCCAGCCGGCGCAGCGGCGACTCGCGCGGGGTCAGCACGACCAGCTTGGTGTCCGCGGCCAGCAGCGAGACCGCCAGCGTGGCCAGGGTGTTGCTGCGCCCGGAGCCGGGCGGGCCGGCGACCAGGAAGGTGCTCTGCTGGCCGGCGAAGTCCACGATCACCGGGGCGGCCGCGTCGCCGCCGAGGCCGAGCAGGGCGTGCAGCGGCCGCCGCTCCTCCTGTGGTACCTGGCCGAAAGCGTCGGCGAAGGTGACCGACCCGGGCAGGCCGGCCACCGGGAACGGGCGGCGGGCGGCGGGCACCGCGCCGTCGCGGACGGTCGCCTTCGTCGCGATCCGGCGCAGCGCCTCGACCTGTGCGGGGCCGGACGGGTCCGGGTCGAGCAGGGCCACCTGCAGCTCGGCCCGGTCCACCGAGCTCCAGCCCCGGCCGGGCGGCACCACCTCGGGCACCCGGCGCGGGCTGACGCCGACCGACGTGTAGTCGGTGCGGTCGGTCATCCGCAGCAGGACGCGGTTGTCGTTGAGGCCGGCGGCGCGGCCGGAGAGCAGGCCGCGCTCGGAGGTCATGATCAGGTGCAGGCCGGCCGCCGGGCCCTCGCGGAGCAGGCCGAGGATCTGCTCGTAGAGCTTGCCGCCGTCGTGCTCGGTGAGGATCGGGGCGAGGGAGTCCCAGCCGTCGACCATCATGATGAGGTGGGCCGGGCGCTCGGCGGCGGGCAGCGCGACCCGCAGCTCGTCGAGTCCGGCGCAGGAGTACCGGCTGAGCAGCTCGTGGCGGCGCGACGCCTCGGTGCGCAGCCGGCCGATGAGCCGCTCGAGCCGCTCCATGTCGGCGCGCGGCACCACGGCCCCGCAGTGCGGCAGCTCGCTGAGCACCGCCATCGCGCCGCCGGCCGCGTCGACCGCGTAAATGTGCACGTCGGCGCAGGACAGCGTGCGGGCCAGCGAGCCGGCCAGCGTGCGCAGCAGCTGGGAGCGGCCGGAGCGGGACGAGCCGAGCACGTAGAGGTGGCCGAGGCTGGCCAGGTCGAGCAGGCGCACGGCCTGGGTCTGCTGCTCGGGCAGGTCGGCCCGCGCCCACGGCACCGGCCGCAGGCCCCGCCCGGTGTTCGCCGGCATCGCGAGGTCGTCGAGCAGCACGATCGGGGTGAGCGCGGGCAGCCAGGGGCTCGGCTGCGGCTCGCACCCCAGCTCCCGGGCGGCCTCGTCGATCGCGTCGACGAGCACGTCGAGGTCGGTGGCGGCGAGCTCGTCGGTGTCGTCGGTCTCGATCGCCTCGATCGGCGGCGGCAGCGCCCGGCCCAGCCGCGACCAGGGCAGCTCTATCGCGGACACCGGGGCCACCGGCCGGGTGCCCTCGTCGCCGTCGTCGTTGCCCTGGTGCACGGCCCCGACGTACGCCGTCTGGAACGGCAGCGTCGAGCGGTGCGCCAGCCGGGCCAGCGCGCGGCCGGGCGTGGACACCGGGATCACCGCCGCGTCCGGCACGTCGATGACGTCGCTGCTCTCCATCGGGTCGGTCACCCGCAGCGCGATGCGCAGGCTCGTGTTCGCCCGGATGTCGCTGGTCACCACGCCGCCGGGGCGCTGGGTGGCGAGGATCAGGTGGATGCCGAGCGACCGGCCCCGCTGCGCGATGCTGACCAGGCCCGGGATGAAGTCGGGCACCTCGCGGGCCAGCGTGGCGAACTCGTCGATGACCAGCACCAGCCGCGGCACGGCCGGCAGCTCCGGGTCGCGCTGGCGCATCACCCGGTAGCGCACCAGGTCCTTGGCCGCGACCCGGGCCAGGATCTCCTCGCGCCGGCGCAGCTCCGCGCTGAGCGACTCGAGCGCGCGGGTGACCAGCGCGCTGTCGAGGTCGGTGACCATGCCGAGGGTGTGCGGCAGCCGCACGCAGCTGTGGAAGGCGCTGCCGCCCTTGTAGTCCACGAGCACGAAGGTGAGCTCGTCCGGCCGGTTCGCCGCGGCCAGCGACACCACCAGGGTCTGCAGCAGTTCCGACTTGCCGGCGCCGGTGGTACCGGCGATCAGGCTGTGCGGGCCGTCCCGGACCAGGTCGAGCGCGACGGGGCCGTCGAAGCCGGCGCCGATCACGAACGCGGTCGAGGCGGGCTGCGCGATCCAGCGGGCGACCAGGGCGGCCGGGTCGGGCGGGTCGGCGTCGAGCAGCGGCAGCAGCCGGACGCTGTCGGGCAGCCCGGCGGTCTCGTCCGGGGTGACGTCGCGCAGCGGGGCCATCGCCCGGGCGATCCGGTCGCACCACTCGGGCGTGACGGCGTCGGGGCGCACGCCGGCCGCCTCCGGCACCGCGGTCTGCCGGACGGTCAGCCCGTCCACGTCCGCGCGGACCACCGCCGTGCACTCCTCGGGCAGCAGCCGCTCCTCGGCGTCGAGGCAGATCGCGAAGACCCGCACGTGCGGGCCCTCGGTGAGCACCTGGACCATGCCGGGCACGTCGCGCAGCCGGCGGGCGCCGTCGACCACGAGCAGCACGTCGGGCTCGACGAACATGGCCTGGCCGAGCTGCGAGCCACGGGCCTTGGTGCGCGCGGTGATCAGCGCGACCAGCTCGGCGACGCGGTTCGCCACGGTCTCCGGGTCGTTGCCGATCAGCGTGTACGGCCGCGCCCCTCCGTCGGCGGGCGGCCGGGTGTGCGGCAGCCAGCGGATCCACTCCCAGCGCTCCTGCCCGGCGACCTCGGTGAGCACGTGGACGCGCAGGTCCCGCGGGCTGTGCAGGGCGGCCGCCTGGGCGATCAGCCAGCGCGCCACCGCGTAGCGGGTCTCCTGCTCGCCGGCCAGCCCGATCACGCCGCGGTCGACCAGGTCGAGGGTCAGCGGCGCGTCGGCGACGGTCCAGCGGATCTGGCGCTCGCCCTCGGGCTGGGCCGGGTCCTCGAGCTCGATGAGCGACGGCTGGTCGATCGTCCCGACCCGCAGGACGAGGTGGTCGGGATCGCGCCGGCGCCGCTCCCACAGCCGCCGGCCCGGGCCGACCGTGGTCAGGAAGACGGTCGCCGGGTCGGGCGAGGCCTCGCACCGGGCGAGCCGCTCGCCATCCATCGAGGCGGCCACCTCGGCGATCATCGTCGCCCGCCGCTGCTGGTACTCGGCCAGGTCGGCGCGGTACTTCTTGCGCCCGCTGCGCCGGTCCGTGATCCAGTTGGAGATCGCCAGGATCGGGCTGAACACCATGATGATCAGGTAGAACAGCGAGTGGAAGAAGAGCACGAACGCCAGGCCCATCACCATCGGCGAGAGCGTCACCAGGATCGGGATCGGGCGGCGGGTCGGCTTGAGCGGCGGCTGCGGCAGCCGCCGGCGGGAGAACAGCAGCGGTGGCACGATCCGCGGCGGCCGGTTGAAGTCCAGCATCGGCACGTCGACGGCCGGGGTGACCGCCGCGTCGGGCTCGTCGCGGGCCACCAGCCGCAGCAGGCTGCCGCCGACGGCCAGGTCTACGCCGGGCGGCCAGCGGCGCGCGTCGTCGCGGCGGTCCTCGTCGGCCACGGCCACGTCGGCGTCGTCGGGCGGCCGGGCCACGGCCAGCCGGAGCCGCCCGTCGCGGCCGGCGGTCACCCACGCCTGGCCCTGCTCGTCGATGGTCAGCCGGGCGCCGTGCGACGGCATGCCGGGGCCGCCCGGGTCGATCGCGGCGCCCGGGGCCGAGCCGATGTCGTGGGTGCCGAGGCCGACCGGCCAGATCCGGCCCGCGGCCGGGCCGCCGACCGCGTGCACCTCGAGCCAGTGCCGGCGGGCGTCGCCGGGCAGTGCGCGCACGGGGGTCTGCGGGACCGGCGAGCCGACGCCGACGCGAACGCCGGCGAAGAGGCCCGCCTCCCGGATCGTCCGGGTCGTGTCGAGGGGCGCGCCGTCGAGATACCACACCCCGGCGTCCTCGCCGAGCGTGGACACCTTGTCGCCGAGCGCGCCGACCGGCGTGTCGACCGCGACGTCGGCCGCCACGTCGCGGCCGGACTCCGCGGACACCAGGGTCAGCAGGGTACGCATCAGTTGTCTCCGGGCCGGGCGGTCGGGCTGTCGGTGGCGGCGGTGCCGTCCGCGGCGCCGGAGCGGGCCATCGACCGGTTCTGGCCGGGGTCCTGCTCGATGAGGTCGTCGCTGACGAACGCCGACGGCTCGCCGGGTGCCAGCGGCTCCGGCGTGGTCGAGCGGGGCCGGCCGATCAGCGCCGCGGCGCCCACCGGCGCGGCCGGGCGGGCCGGCGGCGCGGGCCGGGCACCCTGGCCGCCGCCGCCCCGCGCCCGGCCCAGCAGCGGCCCGCGCGCCCCGGGCGGCCGGACGGGCGCGACCGGCGGCGGCGCGGACGGGTCGATGCCGCCCGGCGGTGCGAGCGGGGGCTCGGGCCCGCCGGGAGCCGGCGGCGGCACGGATCCAGCGGGAACCGGCGGCTCGGATCCGGGGGGAAGCGGCGGCGATCCGGCGGGCGGGTGAGACGGCGGGCGCGGACCTTCGTCGGCCCAGTCGGGGAGCGCGTTCGCGTCGGAGCGGGCGCCGACCGGCTCCGCGACCCGACCCTCGCGGGCGCGCGCCGGCCGCCGGCGCTCGGGGGCCCGGGCCTTGGCGGCGCGCGGGCGCTCGCCGGTCAGCTCCGCGACGCGGCGGTCGTGGGCCAGCTCGATGCCGGAGCGCAGCGGCTCGGCGTCGGCGTCGAGGCCGAGCTCGGCGGCGACGACCCGGCCGGCGGTGGTCACCCGCAGCCGCCAGCGGGAGCTGGGCAGGTAGCCGGCGATGAGCACGACGAGGCCCGGGTCGTGCGCGGTCAGCGCGGCCAGGCGGGCGGCGGCGCCGTCGTCGGCGTCCTCGTCGAGGCGGCCGCAGACCACGACGGTCCGGGCGCCCGGCATCGGGCGCTGCTGCAGCGCCTCCAAAGCGTCCGGCAGCGGCGTCGCACCGGCCGAGGGCAGGATGCCGGGGGCGATGAGCAGCCGGTCGATGATGCCGGCGGCGGCCGCGGTGACGAACTGCGCGGCCATCGCCGAGACGAGGCGGTCCACCCGGCCGGGCGCGCCGTGCACCGAGACGATCCCGGGCGAGCAGGCGAGGTCGAGCAGCACCAGCCGGTCCGCGACAACGCCGACCGCGACCGGCAGCGCCCCGATGCCGGCGGTCCCGGCGGGCGGCCGCTCACCGTCACCGGACGCCGCGGGGGCAGCAGGCGTCTCGGCACCAGCGGGAGCAGCGGCACCAGCGGGAGCAGCGGCACCAGCGGGAGCGGCAGGCGTCTCGGGAGCAGCGGGCGCCCCGGGCTCGGTGAGAGCCGGATCCGGGGGCGCGAGCTCGTGGCCGGGCAGCGGGCCGGTCCACTCGCGGTCGCCGGTGGCCCGCCAGGAGGAGCCGTCGGGCTCCGGCGGCGTTTCCCGGCCGGCGATCCGCAGGGTCAGCTCGTCCGGCCCGACGAGCACGAGATACGGCCAGCACTCGTCGCGCTCGGCGAGCGCCGTGCGGGCCGAGGCGAGCCCCGCCCGGGCGGCGGCGATCGGATCGGGGCCGCCGAAGCGGGCCGCGACCACTTGGACGCCCCGGCGGAAGCGCACGGCGGTGACGATCGGCGCCACCAGGTCGCGGCACAGGCCGACGAACCGGCGCCGGGCCCGCCCGATCGTGCGGCGCAGGCCGTAGCGCCGGTCGAACCAGCGCAGCACCACGATGACCAGGACCAGCAGTTCCAGCAGGGCCAGGCCGATCAGCAGCTCCTGCCGATGGGCCTCCAGATAGCGGCCCATACTGGCCCAGGAAGGCAGGTTCAACCGCCACCCCTCCTCAGACCGAGGCCGTCTCGGACCGCCGTGCCCCGGTCCAGGCCTACGGCGATGCTATCGGCGGGCGATGGCGCGCCCGCCGATCGCACAAACCCATACGCGGGCGCAAATGCGCTGCTCGCCGCCATGGTCGGCAGATCGGTGGCGGGAGCCGGGGCCGGTGGAGGCGATCCCCTGCCATCGCATGAATTTTCCATGACGAGTTCGTATATCCGGCCGGTTCATCGATCCTTCATCCGGATCATCGGAGTTCGTCATCCGCCAATGCGTACCGCGACATTCCGATCCGGTAGCGTGCCCCGCCGCACGGTTCGGCCGTACGAAGGGATCAGCGCGTGGCGTTCGCGGCGGCCGTGGCGGCCTGGTTGCTCGCACTCCTGGTTGTCGTGCTGCTGGTCGTGTTCGCCGCACGGCTGGTTCGCCGGTCCCGGCGCGCCCGCGAGCGGCGCGCCCAGGTGACCGACAACCACGACGACCCGTTCCGCACCGCGGCCGGCACCGCGCCGGCCGAGGCCGACCGGCCGATCAGCACCGCGGTCGAGCGCTTCGCCCGGATGCGGCTGCCGGCCCGCCGCCGCGTGCGCCGCAACGCTTTGCTCGCCCTCGGCGTCGTGCTGCTGCTCGCGATCGGCGCCGGCACGGCGATCGCCGCGCGGCGCGGGCCCGCGCCGAAGCCGGCGGCCCGGCCGAGCGCATCGCCGAGCTGTTCCGCGCCGCGGCTGCGGGTGGCCGCGGCTCCCGAGATCGCCCCGGTGGTCCGGGCCGCCGCGCGCGGCCTCGACGGCGGCGCCGGTTGCGCCGTCGAGGTCACCGCCGAGGAGCCGGCCGTCACCGCGAAGGCCCGGCCGGCGCCCGACGTATGGATCCCCTCCAGCAGCGCCTGGCTGTCCATCGCGGCGGTGGACGGCGCGCAGTACGACGTCGACGGCCCGCCGCTGGCCCACTCCCCGATCGTGCTGGCCGCGCCGGCGGCGATGGCGGAGTCGTACAGCAAGGACGGCCGGACCTCGTGGGCCGCCCTCGTCGACGGCGCCGCCAAGCACCGCATCCCCGCGGTCGCCATGCCCGACCCGCTGCGCAGCACGGTCGGGCTGCTCAGCGTCTACGCGGTCAACGCGGCGATGGCGCAGACCACGCCGGACGCCGGCATCGCCCAGCTGCGGGCGCTGACCCTGCGCAGCCGGCTCAAGGACGCCGCCGCCGACACCGCCGCCCTGCTCGGCGGCGACGCGGACGAGGCCGGCGCGGTGGTCTTCCCGGTCACCGAGCAGCAGCTCACCGAGTACCGCCGCGGCGGCCACCCGGCCGGCCTCGTCGGCGCGCTGCCGGCCGACGGCGTCGTCGAGGCCGACTACCCCTACGCCGTGGCGCGGTCCGGCCCGGACCGGGACCTCGCGGCCCGGCTGCGCGCGGCGATCGGGGCCGCCGCGCTGACCGACGCCGGCTTCCGCACCGATGCGACGCCCGGCGCGCTGCCCCTGCCGGACCGGCCCGACCGGCTGCTCGGCCCGGCGCTGCAGTGGTCGCAGTACCGGACCCTGACCTTCCAGGTCCTGGTGATGATCGACGCGTCCGGGTCGATGAACGCGTCCGTCACCGACCGGGCCGGGCACACCACGACCAAGGCGGCGCTGCTGCGGGAGTCGGGGGCGAGCGCCGCGCAGCTGTTCGGCGAGGACACCAGCGTCGGCATGTGGTTCTTCTCCACGCCGTCGCCGAGCAGCCCCGCGCACGCGGAGGCGCTGCCGTTCGGCCCGCTCGCCGAGCCGGTCGGCGGCCGGTCGCGGCGCGACGCCCTCGCCGAGACCATCGCGGCCTACAAGCCCGACGACGACGCCGGCACCCCGCTGTACCAGACGGTGCTCGACGGTGAGGCGGCGATGCGCGCGCGGGCCAAGGACGGCGCGGTGACCCTGGTGGTGGTGCTCACCGACGGCCGCGACCGGCAGTCCCGGTTCTCGATGTCCAACGAGGAGTTCATGAGCCGGCTCAGCGCCGGCCGCGACCCGAACCGCCCGGTGCCCATCATCGCGGTCGGCTACGGCGCGGACGCCGACATGGGCGCCCTGAACGCGATGGCGGCGGCCACCGGCGGCAAGGCGGTCGCGGCGACGGTACCCGCCGACGTCTCCTCGGCCATCGCCCAGGCCTTCCTGGCGGCACACGCGCCCGCCTGAGCCGTCAGCCGGTCAGCACGCCCAAGGGTTCCACGCCGACCGGGATGTCCTGCACGCGGCGGCCCCGCAGCGCCGCTTCCCAGGCCCGGGCCTCGGCGGGGTTGACGTGGCTGCGCACCAGCCAGATCCGGCCGCCGGCGGCCAGCCGGTCGGCCTCGGCGACGCAGCGCGACACGGCGGCGGGGTCGCGGTCGTCGCAGATCACGATCCGCTCGCCCGGCGGGTAGGCGACGTGCCAGCCGGTGGCCATCTCCCCGCCGCGGACGAACTCCGGGCGGCCGAGCGGCCAGTAGTACGCGAACCCGTACTGCCCGGAGAGGTTCACCAGCACCACGTCGCCCGGCGCGCGGTGCGCGGCCACGTAGGCGGTCTGGGACCGCACGTCCTCGGCGGCGTTGCCGGGCGGCGGCGGGTGCAGCAGGACGCCGCGGTTGGCGAAGGCGTACCCGGCCAGCGCGAGCGCCGGCATCCCGGCGGTCACCGCGGGCGGGAACCGGCGGGCGGCGGCCCGGACCGCGGCGAAGAGGCCGAGCGCGGCCGCGGCGGCGCCGCAGACGAGCAGGAAGTGCGAGGTGCGCTGGTCGAGCAGCGGGTACAGCCGGGCCACCCCGGCGCCCGCGGCGACGAGCGGCAGCAGCACCAGGGCCACCGCCGACCCGGGCCGCCCGAGCCGGGCCAGGGCGGCCACGCCGAGCACCGCCAGGACCACGAACACCGGCCACGGCGCGCCGAGGGCCGGCTCCAGTTCGTCGAGCCGCATCACGAGGTACCGCGGCAGCTCCCCGACCGGCGGGAAGTAGCCCGCCCAGTACTCGTCGAGCGCCGCCGTGCGGCCCGTGCGGTCGGCGAACCCGACCACCGCGGCCGCGCCCAGGCCGGCGCCGAGGCCGGCGATCAGCACGTCGCGCAGCCGCCGCCACCGGCGGGTGACGGCCGGGACGAGCGCCAGGCCGCCGAAGACCGCCGCGCCGGCGAACACGGCCGTGTGGCTCAGCAGCGTGCCGGGCACGAGGGCGGCGGCGAGCCCGGCGAGGCGCCCGCGCGACCAGGTCGCCTCCGCCCGCGCGCCGAGCATGAGCAGGAGCAGGGCCACCGCGGCCTCGGCGGTGTAGGGCTTCAGGTCGTGCCGCAGCACCTGGGCCGGCACCAGCAGCACGCCCGCGGCGGTGCACAGCCCGGCGGCGACGGCGGTGCGCCGGTCCGGCCACCGCAGCGACCGGCCGAACGCGTACCCGGCCAGGACCGACAGCGCCAGGAACACCAGCACCAGCAGCCGGTCGGCCTGGCCCCGGGCGGGCAGCGCCCAGATCAGCGCCGTCCAGCCCGGCGGGCTCGACGCGCCGACCCACCACAGGTCGCGCCCGGGCGCACCGGCGGCCAGCGCCACCCACGCCTCGTCCAGCCAGTACGGCGCGTGCAGCGCCGGGCCGGGGCGGTGCACCAGCGGTACCGCCGCCAGACAGACCACGGCGGCGAGAACGTCGGGCCACCGGTGCTCAAGCGTCCGCGCCATCGCCCGGCCCGGCCGCCGGCTCGTAGTCCGGCACCCGGCCGGGCCGGGGTGGAAGCCGGCGATGACGGGATTGGTGTGGTGCGGGCCGTCGCTCACCCGACGCACGCTACCGCGCGCGCCGGTCACACCCGCACGTAACCGAGCCCGGAAGGGTTGTCGATCAGCAGGTCCGGGGTGTTGACGAGGTCGACGACGGTGCCGAGGTTGCCCTGCTGGGTGCCGTAGGCGCCGACCACGTAGCCGGTCGCGGTCGTCTGCGTGTCGGTGATCCAGGCGCGCTGGCCGAAGACCCGGGTGTTGCTGTCGAGGTTCAGGGCCCGGTGCGTGGCGTGCGTCTTGGCGGTGTTGCGCAAGGTGATGGTGCCGTACTCCACCCGCGCGTTGCCGGTGGCGGTCAGGCCGATCCCGTTGGTGCCGTCGGCGAGGAGCCGATCCAGGGTGCAGGTGCTGGTCTGCAGGTTGAAGCCGCTGCCGGGCGTGTTGCTGACCGCGACGTCCGTCAGCGTGACGGTGCTCTGCGAGACGAACACGCCGTGCTGTCCCGGAGCGTCGACGGTCACGGCCGCGACGCTGACCGTGCCGGCGCTGCTCACCCGCACGCCCGAGCTGGATCCGCCGGCGCCGCCCACCACCACGCCGCCGGCGACGACCCGCGCCCGTTCGAAGCACACGTCGGTCGGGGTACGGGTACTCCAGGACGACTCGAATGCGCAGTAGAGCCCGTGCCCGGCGGTGGTGTCGATCCGGGCGTCGCGGACGGTGACCCCGCTCTGCCCCACGACGGACACGCCCCGCGACTTCGACCGGGTCACGCTGATGTTGGTGGCCAGCCCGCCCGTGTTCGCCGGCCCGCTGGCGTAGTTGACGAACGCGACCCCGTCGTCGCCGGTGTCGGTGGTGGTGATCTGGTCGGCCCGCGGGTCCTGGCAGTTCTTGAAATGCAGGCCGTCGGCCATGGTGTTGGCGATGCGGGTGCGCACGACGGTGGGTCGCACGCAGTGCTGGAAGAACAGGCCGGCGGCGGCCGAACCGTCGATGGCGGCGTTCTCGACGTAGGTGTCGGTGGTGGAGAGGAAGCTGACGCACTCCTCGGCGTTGACCCGGCCGGTGGGCGCGGTGGCGAAGGCGGTGGTGAGGCCGTAGAGCCGCGCGCCCGTCCCGCCGTCGAAGATCAGGCCTTTGGCGGTGTTGGTGCCGAACACGAACCGCGCGCCGGGCAGCATGACGAGCTCGCCGGCGAAATTGCTGATGACGAGGTACGACGGGCTGTTGGTGTTGTCGACGGGGTAGTCGCCGGGCGGGAAGACCACGCAGACCGCGGAGTTGGACAGCGCGGCGACGAGGCTGGCGCGGTTCGTCGCGGCGCTGTTGGTGGTGGCGATGCCCAGATCCGTCGCCGGCACGAAGCCGGTGCCGGGCGGCGGATCGGCCGAGGCGACACCCGGGGCGGCGAGCGTGGCCAGCGCCGCGGGCACGCCGAGCAACAGCGCCGTGCGACGGTCGACAGCCATGGACGGACTCCCTCCGGTCGGCGAACGAACCCTCAAGGGATACACCAAGACCGATAGGCCGCGCGACCCCGTGCCGGGCGGCGGCTCAGGGTATGGTCAGCGTCACCTTGCCGAAGCGGTCGGGGCTGACGAGGCGCTCGTGGGCCGCCGCCGCCTCGGCCAGGGCGAACGTCGAGTCGATCACGGGGCGCAGCCGCCCGTCGGCGAGCATCGGCAGGAGCTCGGCCACCTCGCGGGCGTCGGCGGCGTGCGCCCCGCGGAAGTCGATCTCGTTGCGGTACAGGCTGTAGAGGGCGATGTCGGCGTGCGGGCCGAGGTGCGACCCCATGCCGATCAGGCGGCCGCCGGGCCGCAGCGCGGTGATGGACTCCTGGATCGTCGCGCCGCCGACCGAGTTGTGCGCGAGGTCGGCGCCGTGGCCGCCGGTCAGCGATCGCACGGCGGCGCCGAACTCGGGGACCCGCCGGTAGTTCACGACGTCGTGCGCGCCGATCGCGATCAGCCGGTCGCGCTTGTCGTCGGTGCCGGTGGTGGCGATGACGTGCGCGCCCAGGGCGCGGGCCAGTTGCACGGCGGCGGTGCCGACACCGCTGCCGGCCCCGACGACCAGGACGGTCTCGCCCGGCCGGAGCTGACCGCGGGTGACGAGCATGTGCCAGGCGGTACCGTAGGCCAGGACGCTGGCCGCGGATTCGGCGTAGCTCAGCCGTTGCGGTGCGGCGACGGCGTTGCGGGCGGGGACCGAGATGTATTCGGCGTAGGTGCCGTCGGTGTGCTCGCCGAGGAACTTCAGCTCGCGGCACCGGCTCTGCGCCCCGGCCCGGCAGCCGGCGCAGGATCCGCACGCCAGCATCGGCAGCAGCACGACCCGCTGCCCGGGCTTCAGCCCGGTGACCGCGGCGCCGACCTCGACGACGTCTCCGGCGCCCTCCACGCCGAGGATGATGGGTAGCGGTTTGTGCTCGGCGAAGCGGCCTTCCCGGACGATCACGTCGGCGCGGTTGAGCCCGGCGGCCCGCAGCCGGACCAGCACCTCCCCGCCGGCGACGACGGGTCGCGGCACGTCGGCGATCTCGACGGCGTCCGGGCCGCCGAAGCGGCGCACCACACCGGCCTTCACCGCCGTTCCTGTCCGCCGGCGCGGACCTGCGCCCGCGCGGTGACCCGGCCGCTCAGGTCGCGGACGGAGACCGCCCGGTCCGGCCCGGCCGGGCCGGCCCGCGCGACCAGGCCCTGGTGGTCGAAGAGCGGTGCGAGCAGGCGGTAGTCGATCGCCGTGGCGAGCGCGCCCGTGCCGCGCACGCACTCGGCCATGGCCAGGGCCTGCAGCGGGCCGTGGGTCACCAGCCCCGGGTAGCCCTCGACGTCGCGGGCGTAGTCGCGGTCGTAGTGGATGCGGTGCGCGTTGTAGGTCAGCGCCGAGAACCGGAACAGCAGCGTCGGGTCCACCGGGAGCGACCACTCGCCTGCCTCGATCGGCACCGGTGTGACCGCCTCGGCCTCGGCGGGCGGGCCGGTGGCGACGGCGGCGCGGTACACGACGTCCTGCTCCTCGACGACCTTGACGTCGCCGGCCTGGCTGATGGTGTGGCGCACGACGACGACGGTCAGCGGGCCGGTGCGCCCCTCCTTGCCGGTCGACGACACGACCTCGCTCCGCCGCGTCGCCTCGCGGCCCACGAGCAGCGGACCGAGCCGGGTGACCCGGCCGCCGCCCCACATGCGCCGCCGCCCCGGCGCCGGCGGCGCGGGGATCACGCCGCGGACCGGGTGGCCGTCGGCGCCGAGGTCGGCCTGGCGCGGCCGCTCCAGCAGGTAGACCCAGTGCCACAGCAGGGGCAGCCCGTCGGTGCGCAGGTCCGGCGGGTCGACGCCCAGGAGCCGGGCGAGGGCGACGGCGGGCTCCGGCTGGAGCACCTCGGTGCGCTCGACGACGTCCGATTCCCCGGTCATCCGGCGGCCTCCTCGCGACGCGGGCCGAACTCGGCCCGGATGCTCCCGTTGTGTTCGCCCAGCCGGGGCACCGCCCCCATCACCGGCGCCTGGCCCGCGATCGTGACGGGCGGCAGCATGGCCCGCACGGCGCCGCCCGGCGTGGCGACCTCGCGCCAGCGGTCGCGCGCGGCCAGCTGCGGGTGGGTGGTGAGCTCGGCCGGGCGGCGCAGGCGGGCGCAGGCGATGCCGGCCACGTCGAGCAGCTCGACGACCCGGCCGGCGTCGAGCGTCGCGAACGCCGACTCGATCAGCGGGCCGATGGCGTCGTCGTTGGCGACCCGCTCGGGGTTGCGGGCGAAGCGCGGGTCGTCGACCAGGTCGGGCCGGCCCAGCACCTCCCGGCACAGCCGGGCCCACTCCCGGTCGCTCTGGACGCCCAGGAAGACCCGGTTGCCGTCGCCGGTCCGGTAGGGGCCGTAGGGCGCGATGGACGCGTGCTTCGGGCCGGTCCGGCGGGTCTCGATCCCGCCGTAGACGGCGTGGTACGCCGGTTGTGTCATCCACTCGCCGAGCGCGTCGATCATCGCGACCTCGACGGTCGCCCCGACGCCGCGGGTGGCCCGCTGGAGCAGGGCGGTCAGGATGCCCGAGTAGGCGTACATCCCGGTGGCGATGTCGGCGACGGAGATGCCGGCCTTGCACGGCTCGTCCGGGGTGCCGGTGGCCATGACCAGCCCGGTCTCGCACTGGATCAGCAGGTCGTAGGCCTTGCGGCCGCGGTACGGCCCGTCCGGGCCGTAGCCGGAGATCGAGCAGTGGATGAGCTCCGGCCGGCGGCCCCGCAGCGTGCCGGCGTCCAGGCCGGCGCGCTCGGCCGCGCCGGGCACCAGGTTCTGCACGAACACGTCCGCCGCGTCGACGAGCCGGTCGAGCAGCGCCCGGTCCGCGGCGTCCTTGAGGTCCAGCTCGACGCTCTCCTTGCCGCGGTTGAGCCAGACGAAGTAGCTGGACTCCCCCAGCACGGTGCGGTCGTAGTGGCGGGCCAGGTCGCCGGCGCCGGGCCGCTCGACCTTGAGCACGCGGGCGCCGAGGTCGGCGAGCTGGCGGGTGGCGAAGGGCGCCGCGACCGCCTGCTCGACGGTGACGACGGTGATGCCTTGGAGGGGATTCATGGGGTACCTCCCTGACGGCCGGCCTGGGCCAGGATCCGGCGGGCCCGCTCCAGGACCGGCTGGTCGACCATCCGCCCCTGGTCGGTGAAGACCCCGCCGCCGTGCCGCAGCGCCTCGGCGAGCACCGCCCTGGCCCACTCCACGTCCGCGCCGCGGGGCGCGAAGACGGCGTTGACCGGTTCGACCTGCGCGGGGTGGATGCACAGCTTGCCGCCGAAGCCCAGGCTCCTGGCCCGGGCCGCGGCGGCCCCGACCGCGGCGGTGTCCCGCAGCTCGACGGTGACGCCGTCGATCGGGGCCGGCAGGGACGCCGCCCGGGAGGCCACGACCAGCGCGCCCCGGGCGAACAGCAGCGCCTCGTCCGTGTGCTCGGCGCCGATGTCGAGCGCGAAGTCGATCGACCCGAACGCCAGCGCGGTCACCGCCGGGCAGGCGGCGATGGCCCCCGCGTCCTGGACCCCCAGCGCGCTCTCCACCAGGGCGACGATCCCCGTGTCGGCCGGCAGCCGCCGGGCGGCCTGGCGCAGCACGGCCGGCCCCTCCGTCTTGGGCACCATCACCCCGCGCAGCCCCCGGCACGGGGCCAGGGCGGCGAGGTCGGCCTCGTGCCACTCGGTGTTCGCGGCGTTGACCCGGACCCAGGCCGTCGCGCCGCCGGCCAGCCAGGCGACGGCCGCATGGCGGGCCGACTCCTTGTCCTCGGGGGCGACCGCGTCCTCGAGGTCGACGACGACCTCGCCGGCGCCGGCGCGGGCCGCCTTGGCGAACCGGTCCGGGCGGCTGCCGGGGACGAACAGCCAGGACGCCGCGACCGGGGCCGTCACGACCCCACCGGGTGGCGCCGGACCAGCTCCCGCACGATGACGTTGCGCTGGATCTCGTTGGTGCCCTCGCCGACGATCATCAGCGGGGCGTCGCGGAAGTACCGTTCGACGTCGAACTCGGTCGAGTAGCCGTATCCGCCGTGGATGCGGACCGCGTCGAGGGCGATCTTCATGGCCGTCTCGGAGGCGAACAGCTTCGCCATGCCGGCCTCCAGGTCGGCCCGCTCGCCGGAGTCGTAGCGGCGGGCGGCGTACTGCACGAGCTGCCGGGCGGCGGTCAGCTGGGTCGCCATGTCCGCGAGGTAGTTGCCGATCGACTGGTGCTTCCAGATCGGCTGCCCGAAGCTCTCGCGCTGCTGGCTGTACCGCAAGGCATCCTCCAGCGCCGCGGCCCCGACGCCGACCGCTCGCGCCGCCACCTGGATGCGGCCGATCTCCAGCCCGCGCATCATCTGCGCGAAGCCGTGCCCCTCCGCGTCGCCGAGCAGCGCGGACCGCGGTACCCGGAAGTCGTCGAAGGACAGCTCGCAGCTCTCGACGCCCTTGTAGCCGAGCTTTGGCAGGTCGCGGGACACCTCGAAGCCCGGTCCGTGCTCGACCAGCAGGATGCTGATGCCGCGGTGCGCCGGCTCGGCCGCGGGGTCGGTGCGGCACAGCAGCGCGACCAGCTGGGACCGGCGCGCGTTCGTGATCCACGTCTTGGACCCGTTGATCACGTACTCGTCGCCCTCCCGGCGCGCCACGGTGCGCATGGCCTGCAGGTCGGACCCGCCGCCGGGCTCGGTGAGCGCCATGGCCGCCCGGATCTCGCCGGTGGCCATCCTCGGCAGGTAGTGGTCCTGCTGCTGCCGGGTGCCGTGGGCGATGAGCAGCTTCGCGACCACGCTGTGCCCGCCCACGGCGCCGGCCAGGCTCATCCAGCCGCGGGCGAGCTCCTCGGTCACCGCCGCGTAGCAGGCCGCGGACACTCCGGCGTCGTTCCACGGCTCGGGGATCGCGAGCCCGTAGATGCCCATCCGCCGCATCTGCTCGATGAGCGCCTCGGGATAGGTGTCGGCGTGCTCCAGCTCCCGCACGACGGGCTTGACCTCGCGGTCGACCCAGTCCCGCACCAGGGCGACGATCGCCGCTTCATCCGCGCTGAACTCGAACATGCCTCCATCTTGCTTTGCGATGACCGCGGCTGTGAAATGCTGATATGTGATGGCCCCACTCGGTTCGCGCATGGCCAGGTAGAGGAATCGATGGACTTCAAGCAGCTCACCGCCCTGGTGACGGTCAGCGACGTCGGCAGCGTCACCAAAGCCGCCCGCCTGCTGCACGTGGTGCAGCCGGCGGTCAGCCGGCACATCCGCTCGCTGGAGGAGGAGGTCGGCGTCGCGCTCTTCGAGCGCACCCGGCAGGGCATGACGCTCACGCCGGCCGGGGAGATCCTGGCCGAGCGGGCGCGGCGCGCGCTGCTGGAGCTGGAGCGGGCCCGGGCCGAAATCCGGCCCGATCGCGCGGCGGTGCAGGGCATCGTGACGGTCGGGCTGCTGGAGAGCACCGTGGAGATCCTGGCGCCGCCGCTGGTGGAGGCGGTCGGGCGGCGGTACCCGGGCGTCGGCCTGCGCCTGCTCAGCGCCTACTCCGGCCACCTGCAGCAGTGGCTGGACGACGGGGACGTCGACATGACCCTGCTGTACAACCTCGCGTCGACGCCGTCGATCTCCGTCACGCCGCTGCTCCATGAGTCGCTGTGGGCGGTCGGGCCGCCCGGCGCGGTGCTCGCCGACGCCGGCGTGCTGACCTGGAGCCACGTCACGAAACAGCCGCTCGTGCTGCCCGTTGCCGGGCACGGGCTGCGGATCCTGGTCGACCAGGCGCTGCACGCCATCGGCGTCGAGCCGGCGGTGGCCTGCCAGACCAACTCGATGCTGTTGCAGAAGCGGCTGGTGGCGTCGGGCAACGGGTGGAGCGTCCTGCCCGCCGCGGGCGTCGCCGAGGACGTGGCGACCGGGCGACTGAGCGGCGGCCCGCTGACCGATCCGGACGTGTCCCGCACCGTCGTGCTCGCCCTGCAGCGGGGCGGCCGGGTGCCGCCCGCGCTGGAGGCCGTCGCGGCCGAGGTCGTCCGGGCGACCCGGCGGCTGGTCGAGACCGGGGCGTGGCCGACGGCGCGCGCCGCCGACCGCCCCGACTGAGCTCACCCGCGGGGCACGGCCCGGCGCCGGGTCCTCGGATCGGTGATGGAGGGCGGCGCGTAGCCCGCGTCGGCGGGGTTCAGCGTGACCCCGGGCGGCACGATCCGGTCGATCGCGTCGAGCAGGTCGTCGTCGAGGGCGATCGACGGCGCGGTGAGCGGCCCGGCGAGCTGGTCCACGGTGCGCGGCCCGATGATCACCGAGGTGACCGCGGGGTGCCGCAGCACCCACGCCAGCGACAGCTCCACCAGGCCGAGGCCGGCCGCGTCGGCGAGGTCGAGCAGTTGCTCGGCCGCCTGCCGCTTGCGCCGGTTGGCGGCCGAGGCCGGGTCGTGCCGGGACGCCATGATGCCGGCCCGGGCCGAGGAGGCGACCTCCGCCCCGCGGCGCCAGCGGCCCGACAGCCACCCGCCGGCGAGGGGGCTCCAGGTCAGCGTGCCCAGCCGGAACTGCTCGACGACCGGCAGCAGCGCCCGTTCGATGCCCCGGGCGAGGATGGAGTACGGCGGCTGTTCGCTCGACGGGGCGACGTGCCCGCCGGCCCGGGCGAGGTACTGCGCCTCCAGGACCTGGTGCGGCTCGAACGTGGAGGTGCCGTAGTACCGGATCTTGCCCTGCCGGACCAGGTCGGACAGCGCGCCCAGGGTCTCGTCCAAATCGGTGTCGGGATCGGGCCGGTGCACCTGGTAGAGGTCGAGGTGGTCGGTGTTGAGCCGGCGCAGGCTGGCCTCGACGGCCCGGTGGATCCAGCGCCGCGAGTTGCCGCGGTCGTTGACGCCGGTGCCGAACTGGCCGTGGAACTTGGAGGCGAGCACGATCCGGTCCCGCCGGCCGCGCAACGCCCGGCCGACGATCTCCTCGGACTCGCCCTGGGAGTAGACGTCGGCGGTGTCGATGACGTTGATGCCCGCGTCGACGGCCGCCGCGATGACGCGCTCGGCCTCGGTACGGTCGGGGTTGAAGTCGGCGCCGAAGTTCATGGCGCCCAGCGTCAGCGGGCTGACCTTGACGCCGGTGCGTCCGAAGGGCCGGAACCAGCCGGCTGTGCCTGCCATTGGGTGGTCTCCTCCACGGTGGTGACGGGGCCCGCGGCCGGCGTCCGCGACAGCGCGGTCAGCACCCGTGCGCGGGCCACGACGCGCCGGACGATCAGGAACGCCGTCGCGACGAGCCCGAAGATGATCGAGCTCCAGCCGCCCGAGGCGCTGAGGCCGTAGGGCAGCAGCACGACGAACGCCGCGCCGACGAGCGGGCCGGCGACGACCGAGTCCTGGCCGGCGATGGCCGCCGCCAGCAGGATGGTCACGCTGGTCCACATCCCGAAGGACTCGGGCGTGATGATGCCGGACTGGAACGACCCGAGCGCCCCGGCGAGGGTGCCGCCGGCGCCGCTGGCGACGACCGCGCCGACGCGCAGCCACCGCACGTCCAGGCCGATCGACTCCGCACCGAGGTCGGAGTCCCGCGCGGCGCGGATCTCGACGCCGGCCCGGGCACGGCCGAACCAGGCGGCGAGCCCCAGCGCGACGACGGCCGCGACCACCGAGACGGTCCACACGTCGCGCGGCGCGCTGAAGCTGCGGCCCCCGGCCGCCAGGGGCGGCAGGACGATGCCGAGCTCGCCGCCGGTCAGCCCGGTCCAGGCGGTCGCGAGCTCCGGGACGGCGAGGGTGAACTGCAGCGTGATGATGCCCAGATAGATGCCGGAGAGGCGGATGATGCTCGTGCCGATGACGGCGCCGAGCAGCATGCCGACGGCGGTCGCCGCGACCAGCGCCACGACCGGCGACGCGCCGGCCCGGCTCACCAGCAGGCCGGCGCAGTAGCCGCCCACCATCATGAAGCCGCCCTGCGCGACGGCCAGCCGCCCGGACAGCCCCGACGCGACGTTCTGCCCGGCCACCGCGATCGCCATCGCCAGGGCCGTCGCGAGGACGAAGACGAGCGACCCGGACAGCCGCAGCGGCAGCACGATCACCAGCAGGAGCGCCGCGGCCGCGACGGCGGCCCCGGCGGCCCGGCGCGCGGCCCGGCTCTGCGGCCGATGCCGGTCCACGGCCGCGGACACCGCCATGAGGGCGCCGATCCAGCGTCCGCCGCCCGCGGCGTCGGACTGGGTCGGCAGCCCGTTGGCGGCCACCAGCGCCTGCCGGCCGAGCAGCCCGGTCGGTCTGATCAGGTACAGCACGGTCAGCAGGGCGAGCGCGGTGAGCGCCTGGTACTGCGGCCCGGCGTAGTAGGAGACCAGCGCGATGATGACCCCGTAGGCGAGGCAGCCGACGACCAGCCCGGCCAGGGTCCCGATGCCGCCGAGGACGACAGCCGTGAACGCCGAGATGAGAAACGTCGTGAGGTGGTTGGGGTCGAGCTGGGCCGAGATGCTGATCGCGACGCCGGCCAGGCCGCCGATGCCGCCCGCCACGGCCCAGGCGAGGCGCTGCAGCGCCGCGACGCCGATCCCGTTCACCGCGGCGATCGCCGGGTCGTCGGCCAGCGCCCGCAGCGCCAGGCCGGTGCGGGTGCGCCGCAGCGCCACCGAGATCGCCGCGACGAGCAGCAGCATGGCCGCCAGGAAGGCGAGTTCGAACCGGCCCACCGTCGCACCGAGGATCGTCACCGTGCCCGACAGCGACGACGGCGCGGCGAGCGCCTTCGCGTTCTGTCCCCACCGCTCGCCGACGATGCCGATGATGGCGAGCGCCGGGCCGAAGGTGGCCATGGTGGTGAGCAGTTCCGGGGCGTCGGCGAGGTACCGCCCCACGACCAGGCCGAGCAGGAGCGACACCGCCGCTCCCACCCCGATCGCGACCAGCCAGCCCAGCCAGATCGACGCACCGTCGTCGACGACCTGCCACGCCGCGTAGGCGGCGAGGGTGGCGATCGCGCCCTGCGCGAAGTTGAGCACGCGGGCGAAGCGGAAGGTCAGCACCACGCCGAGCGAGATCGCGATGTAGAGCCCGCCGGCGAGCAGGCCGCTGACGACGACTACCCACATGGACGGTCAGACCTTCACGAAGGCGCCGTTGCGCACCTGGTAGAGGGCGAAAACGTCGGTATTGCCGGCGTCGATGGAGTTGGTGTTCGTCGCCGTCCAGCCCACGGTCTGCAGCACGCCGACCGGGCGCCCGCCGAGCCCGTGCAGGGCGGCCATGAACGTCTGCTGGGTCAGCTCGCCGCCCTTTTCGGCGTCGGTGACGGCGGCCTCGATCATGGCGCCGGTGTTCCAGCCCAGCTCGCCGAGCACCGTCTTGGCGTCCGGCTTGTACTGCTCGATCTGGGTCGCGAACTCCTGCACGGCCGGGGCGGGGTCGCTCAGCAGCGGGAAGAGGCCCGAGAAGTACATCCCTTCCAGCGCGTCCCCGCCGAGCTGCAGGGTCGACGCGTTGAGCTGGCCGGAGTAGGAGACCGCGGGCAGGGTCAGCCCGGCCTTCCTGGCCTCCTTCATCGTGCCGGCGATGCTCTGCGCGACGACCTGGAAGACGATGCCGTCGGCGCCGGAGTCGCGCAGCTTCTGCACGATCGGGGCGAAGTTCGACGTCGTCGACGGCACCGGGATCTTGATGATCTCGGCGCCGTACTTGGCGGCCTCGGCCGGGTCCTCGTCGGCGGCGTTCTCCCCGATGGTCGGGTCGTACACCAGCGCGATCTTCTTCTTGCCCAGGCCCGCCAGGTGCTTGATGCCGACGAAGCTCTCCGTCGTGTAGTCGGTGAACATGCCGAACGCGTTGGGCAGCTTGGCGGCCTTGAGCAGCGAACCGTTGGCGAGCACCAGCACCGGCGTCTCAGGGGCCGTCTTCAGCACCGACTGCGCCCCGGTGAAGGGCGCCGTGGAGAGGATGAAGACCGCGAACGGCTTGTCGCCCAGTAAGGTCCGCGCGGCGGTGGCGCCGCCGGCCACGGTGCCCTGGCTGTCGATGACGTTCACCTCCACCTTGTGGCCGCCGATGCCGCCCTGGGCGTTGCGGTACTTGAAGTAGGCGAGCAGGCCCTGCGTGCACTGGTCGTTGATCGCCAGCGGGCCGGTGGCCACGGTGGAGACCCCGATGGTCAGCGTGGCCCCCTTCGCCACGCCTCCCCCGCCGCCGCCCGCGGACGAGCTGTCGCCGCAGGCCGCGAGCGGGGCGAGGGCGGCCACCACGGCCGCCACGGCGACGGCCGATCTGCGCTGCGCTGAACCGATCATGTCGATGCCCTTCGTTCAGTCGCCGGCCGCGGCCGGCGCGGTGGGTCCGGACCCCAGGTATGCCTCGAGGACCGTGGGGTTCTTGCTGACCTCGTCCCATGGGCCGGCGGCGATGACCGCGCCGGCGTTCATGACGTAGATCCAGTCGCAGACGCTGCTGATGAACTCCATGTCGTGCTCGATCAGCAGCACGGCGCCGCCGGTCTCGTCGACGTGGCGGCGGATGAGCCGCAGGACGCTCGCCCGGTCGCGCAGCGGGACGCCGGCGACGGGCTCGTCGAGCAGCAGTACCTTCGGCGCGGCGGCCAGGGCCCGGACCAGCTCGGCCAGCTTCCGCTGGCCGCCGCTGAGCTTGTCGGCGGTCAGCCGCCGCACCGCGTCGAGTCCCAGCAGGCCGGTCGCGGACTCGAGCAGCGCCCCGGCCGGCCGGTTGCGGCCGCCGCGCCGGGCGAGGTCGATGTTCGTGCCGACCGGCAGGGAGCCGAACAGCTGGGCGGTCTGGAAGGTGCGGACCAGGCCGAGGCGGGCCCGGCGGACCGGACGTGCCCGGCCCAGCGCGCGCCCGTCGAGCGCGACGCCGCCCGCGTGCGGGGACACGACGCCGGCGAGCGCGTTGACCAGGGTGGACTTTCCGGCGCCGTTGGGGCCGATCACGGCCACGACCTCGCCCGGCCACACGTCGAGGGAGACGTCGGACAGCGCCTTGAAGGCGCCGAAGCGGACGCCGAGCCCCGTGACGCGCAGCGTGGGGGTGCCGCCGTCGCGGGCCGCGGCCCGGGGGCTTGCCTGCGCCGGGCCGGTCATGACAGGTACGCCCGTTCGATCCGCTCGTCGCCGCGCAGCGCCTCGGCGCTGTCGGAGAGCACGACCCGGCCGCGCTGCAGCACGTAGCCGCGGGTGGCGACGCGCAGGCACCGGTGGACCTGCTGCTCCACGATGAGCACGGCCCGGTCGTCGGTGGCGAGCCGGCCGATGACCTCGAACAGCTCGTCGATGATCTTCGGGGCGAGGCCGAGGGACGGCTCGTCGAGCAGCAGCACCTTCGGCTCGCCCAGCAGGGCCCGCGCGATCGCGAGCATCTGCTGCTGGCCGCCCGACAGCCGCCCGCCCAGGTCGCCCAGGCGCGGCCGCATCCACGGGAACCGGTCCAGCGCCGCGTCCAGGCCCTCCTGCTCCCCGGCGCGCGACGCGCGCAGGAACGAGCCGAGCCGGAGGTTGTCGCGGATGGTGAGGTTCGGCAGGATGCCGCGGCCCTCGACGACGTGGGCCACGCCCAGCCGGGCGATCTTGTGGGCCGGCAGGCCGTCGAGCCGCCGCCCGTTCAGGCTGATCGCGCCGGAGCGGGTGGCCAGCAGCCCGGAGACGGTGCGCAGGAGGGTCGACTTGCCGGCCCCGTTCGGGCCGAGGACGGCCACGATCTCGCCCGGTGCCACCCGCAGCGACACGCCCCGCAGCGCGGGTACGAGGCCGTAGCCCGACTCGATCCGGTCGATGGAGAGCATCGCGCGGCCTTCAGCGAGCGCCGGTCAGCAGTCGCGCCCGGATCGGCGCGGAGCGCGCGAGGTCCGCGATCGTGAGGGCCATCGCCAGCCCGCCGTCGCGGACGAACCGGTCGCCCTCCGCGCCGCCGGCGGCCACCGCGAAGTCCGCGGTGTGGTTGCCGGCCTCGGCCGGCAGGTCGAAGGAGAGCATGGGGTGCAGCGCGGGGACGCGTTGCGAGACGTTGCCCATGTCGGTCGAGCCGAACAGCTTCTCGGGATAATCGGGGAACGTCCGGCCGACGGCCTCGGCCCGGGCCTGGAAGGCGTGGGCCAGGTCCGGGTCGTGCCGGAACTCGCGGTAGAGGGACGGCAACGCGGTGAACTCCGCGCCCGTACCGGTGGCGAGCGCCCCGGCCTCGAAGCACCGGCGTACCCGCTGCCACACCTCGTCGACCTCGTCGATCGTGTCGGCGCGGATCATGCAGTCGACCACGGCGCGGTCGGCGATGACGTTGACCGCCGACCCGGCCTCCCGCACCACGTGGTGCACCCGGATGCCGTCGCGCAGCTGCTGGCGCAGCAGGCCGATGGCGGTCTGGGCGACGACCGTCGCGTCGGCGGCGTTCAGCGCGCTCCACGGCCGCGACGCGTGCCCGCCCCGGCCGGTGTAGGTGACCCGCCAGGACCGGGAGGCACGGAACTGCGGCGCGACGACGTCCTTCAGCGAAGGGTGCACCATCATCGCCGCGTGTGTCCCGGCGAAGGCGCCGCCGCCGAGCATGATCTCCTTGCCGGTCCCGCTCTCCTCGGCCGGCGTGCCGAAGACCCGCACCGTCAGCCCCAGCTCGTCGGCGAACGGCGCCAGCGCGAGCGCGGCGCCCACGGCCGCCGCGGCGATGGCGTTGTGACCGCACCCGTGGCCGATGCCGGGCAGCGCGTCCATCTCCGCGCAGATGCCGAAGACCAGCTCGCCGGATCCGGCCGACGCCACGAAGGCCGTCGGCAGGCCGGCCACCGCCCGCTCGACCGCGAACGCGCCGCCGCGGCCGAGGGCCGCGACGATCGCCGCCGACGTCTCGTGCTCGGCGAAGGCCAGCTCGGGGTTACCGTTGATCCGGTGGGACAGGTCCAGAACCAGCTCCAGGTTGCGGTCGAACTCGCGCGTGACCCGGTCGTCGATGTCGGTCATCGCCACACCTCATTCAGCAGTCGGAGGATGTTGCCGCCCAGGACGGCCTGGATCTCGGCGTCGCTGTAGCCGTGCTCGACGAGCCAGCCGGCGATGTTGCGGAAGTTCTCGCTCGGGTTCTCCAGCCCGTCGACGTGGGCGACCCGGTCGTAGCCGACGTCGCCCGGGTCGAGCACCGAGGAGAGGCCGAGCCGGCCGTTGATGGCGTGGTGGAAGCCCACGTGGTCGCCGTAGAGCGTGTCGGGGCCGAACGCGACGTGCTCGATGCCCATCAGGTCGGCCGCGTAGGTGAAGTGGTCCATCACCGACTCGATCGTGTGGGCGCGGTGGTCGTAGGACACGGTGGTGTGCGGGGCCGCCTCGATGCCCAGCACGCCGCCCCGCTCCGCGCACGCCTTGAGCACCGCGTCGGGCTTCATCCGCGGGATCGGCCACACGCCGCGGGCGCCGGCGTGGGTGATCGCGACCGGTTTCGCCGACGCCTCGATCGCGTCCAGCGACGTGCGGTCGCTCGCGTGGGAGACGTCGACGAGGATGCCCAGCGCGTTCATGCGCTCCACCGCCCGCCGGCCGAAGGCGGTCAGGCCCCCGTCGCACCGCTCCTTCTGGCCGCTGCCGAGCGTGTTGGCCTCGGCGTAGACCAGGCCCATCTGCCGGATCCCCAGCCCGTAGAGCACGTCGATGCGGTCCAGCTCGTTCTCGACCGGTCCGGCCGACTCGGTACCCATGACGAAGGCGAGGCGGCCGTCGCGCTTGGCCGCGGCGATGTCCTCGACCGTGCGGGCCACCACGACGCCGTCCTGGTGCGCGAGGTCGGCCAGGCGCATGCCGAGGGCCGCGATCAGGTCGTCCCACTTCCAGCCCGACGGGGTCGCGCTGCCGATGATGCCGAACCAGTTGTCGAAGACGGCGGTCAGGCCGGAGCGCCGCAGCTCGGTGAAGGCGGTGAACTCCTGCCTGGTGCGCAGGTACGCCGGCGTGTCGGCCAGGTCGGCCGGCAGCAGCTGCGGGTGGTCGTGGAAGCTGATGATCACGTTCTCCGCGAGCAGCCGCTCGACCCGCGCCGCCTGCTCCTCGTCCAGCGCGGGGGCGAAGCCGCTGCGGCGATGGCGGGGATCGGTCAGCTCGATGGCGGGGAAGTCGACTCCGCGCCGCACGTACGGGAACGACTCGTAGTCGGAGGGCCTGGCCACCGGGCTCGGCATGGGATACGACCTCATCTCTTCAGGTGTCAACACGGCCGCACCGACCCGTCGTCGCCCACCACGACGGACGGGCTCAGGTCCCGCGACGCCGCGGCGAACCGGGCGAGGATCGACGCCGCCACCTCGGGCCGGGGCAGGAAGGGCTGGCTGTCCGGGTCGAGCACGATGGGTTCGAGGCGCAGCGCCGGCCCGCCCTCGCCGCCCAGCCCCACGCGGAACACCGCGCTCTCGTACCAGGGGCCGCTCATCAGCGCGGGCCGGTAGGGCGCGGACGGGTGGGCGTCCTCCTTCGCGACCATCGAGTCCGGGCTCCACCCGTCGCACCAGTCGAAGACGAAGTTGCCCGTCGAGTAGAGGATCAGCCCGCGCCCGTAGAACTCCACCGGGTGCAGGCAGTGCGGGTGATGCCCGATGATCAGGTCCGCCCCGGCGTCGACCAGGCGCCGCGCCAGCGGCCGCTGGTACTGCGCCAGCGGACCCTGCGACGCCGGCAGGTACGGGAACGGGACGCCCCAGTGCAGCGCCACGACGACGAAGTCGTTGCGCTGCCTGGCCGCCCGGATCAGCGCCTCGGCCGCCCGGACGTCCGGCTCGTGCGCCTCGGAGTGCACGAACGGGGGCGTGCCCGGCGTCTCCGCCAGGAAGCCGGTGTCGTACTCGAAGCTCTGTCGCACGCGGATCGCGCCGATACCGGCCCGGTCGGCCGTGGCGTTGTAGCCCAGCGGCAGCGCGGAGCAGAAGCTGAAGAACGCCAGGCTGCGACCGCCGGCGGAGACGACCCGGGGGCGGGTGGCCTCGGCGACCGACTCGCCGAACCCGGCGTGGCGCACCCCCGCGGCGTCCAGCGCCCGGACCGTGTCGCGCATGCCGTCGGCGCCGTAGTCCATCGCATGGTTCATGGCCAGCGACACCAGGTCGAAGCCGAGCGCCGCGAGCTCCGCCGCGCCCGACACCGGCGCGCGCATCGCGACCAGCTTCTCGGCCCGCTGCCCCGACCCGGTGAGCGGGACCTCCAGGTTCCCGATCGTCAGGTCGCCCGCGCGCAGCAGCCCGAACGCCGAGTCCCCCGGCCCCGCGGGCGTCACGGCCGGGCGCCGCGGCCACCCCGAGACGACGACGTCCCCCACGACGGTGAGCTCCATCCGTCCTCCGTTCCACATTGCGATACGGTGTGCCGCATCGTAGTTCAGCCGCGGGCGGCGCGTAAAGGGTCTGTGCCGAGATGAGGCATGGCAGCGCGCTGGGTGGTACGCTCACGCCCCGATGCGCACAGGTGAAGGCGTCGACGACGCGCCCGGACAGGACAGGTCGAACGGCAGCATCCGGTCGATGAACAGCGTGCTGAGCACCCTGCGGGTCTTCGAGGCGGTCGCCGCCCGGCAGCCGATCGGCGTCTCGGAGCTGTCCCGCGCGACCAACATCCCGAAGAGCTCGGTGCAGCGGTGCCTGGTGACGCTGCAGCAGGCCGGCTGGCTGCGGGTCGTGGACGCCGAGCACGCGCGCTGGGGCGTGACCATGAAGGTGCTCGCCCTCGGGCTGCGCGGCGCCGGGGAACAGGACCTCCGGGAGGTGGCCGGGCCGGTCCTCAAGCGCCTCGCCGCCGAGACGGACGAGACCGTGCTGCTCGGCCTGCGCGACGGCGAGGAGTACGTCATCATCGCCCGGGAGGACAGCACCCAGGTCGTCCGGGTGATCCTCGACGTCGGCACGCGCCTGCCGCTGCGCGCCACCTCGGGCGGCGTCGCGATCATGGCCCGCCTGGAGGCCACCGAGCTCGACGAGCTGCTGCGGGACGAGCTCGGCGAGTTCGCGGGCAACCCGGTGCCGAGCTCCGACGAGCTCCGGCGGGAGATCGCCCGCACCGCCGAGCGGGGCTACGCGCTCAACATGTCGTCGTGGTACCGCCCGCACGTCGCCTCGATCGGCGCGGCGATCACGAACGCGGCCGGGCAGCCCGTCGGGGCGGTCGCGCTCTCCATCCCGGAGATGCGCTACGAGGCCGCGCAGGAGCAGGCGCTGGCGGGCCTGGCCGTCGCGGCGGCCGACGAGATCAGCCGGCTGGTCTCGTCCGCCTGACCGGGGTCACCCGTCGGTGGACGGCGCGAAGCCGGGAAAGCTGCCGTCGCGCTTGCGGAGCCAGTAGGCGATGCGCCTCGGGGCCTGGGCGTAGGGGTCGGGCACGCCGAGCTTGCGGGCGGCGTCGATCGGCCAGTTGGGGTTGTGCAGCAGCTCGCGGCCGAGCGCCACCAGGTCCGCCTGCCCCCGTTCGATGACGGCCTGGGCCTGGGTGGCGTGCACGATGTACCCGACCGCCATGGTCCGCACGCCCGTGCGGGAGCGGATCTCCTCGGCATACGGCACCTGGTAGCCGTAGCCGGCACTCGGAGCGCCGAAGACCGGCAGGCCGGTGAGACCGCCGGAGCTGCAGTCGATCACGTCCACCTCGTGCGCCCGCAGCTCCCGGACCAGCTCGACGGTCTGGTCGAGGTCCCACTCGGCATCCACGCTCGACAGGCGGACGAACAGCGCCTTGTCCGCCGGCCACACGGTGCGGATGCCGTCGACGATCTCCAGCAGCAGCCGGGCCCGGTTGGCGAACGATCCGCCGTAGCGGTCGGTGCGATGGTTCGACAGCGGCGACAGGAAGGTGTGGATCAGGTACCCGTGCGCCGCCTGCACCTCGAGCACCTCGTATCCGGCCCGATGGGCGCGCCGGGCCGCGCTCACCCATGAGTCCACCGTCTCGGCGATGTCCCGCGGCGACATCTCGACCGGCACACCGGAGCCTTCGAGGGCGATCGGCAGCGCGCTGGGACCGAGCACCGGCCAGTCGTCGGTGGCCGGCGGGCCCGGCTCGTGCGCGGCCCACGGCGGATTCCGGCGCCCCTTGCGCCCCGCGTGGATCAGCTGGATCCCCGGCACGGCGCCGCCGGCCCGCACCAGCTCGACCAGGCGCGCGTAGTGCGGGACCAGGTCGTCGTCCCAGAGGCCGAGGTCGCCGACGGTGCCCCGGCCGCGGCGGTCCACGGTCGTGCCCTCCTGGAAGACCAGGCCGGCCCCGCCCTCGGCGAGCCGGCCGAGGTGGACGGCGTGCGTGTCCGTCGGCGCCCCGTCGACGCCGCAGTACTGCCACATCGGCGACGCGACGACCCGGTTCTTCAGCCGCACGCCGCGGATCTCGAGCGGACTGAACAGATTCGCCGACATACCGGCACTCCTTCGACCACGCTCCGTGGAGCGGACGCCCATTGACACGCCATGGCGCCGTGTCTACCGTCACATGCTACTGAACGATACGGCGTTTCACTACGTGGCACAGAGGAGCTCTCATGGCGCTGACAAGCCGGACCCTGACGCACCGCGCGGTGCAGCGGCCGGACGACACCACCATTCGATACACCGTCAGCGGCCCGGCCGGCGGGCCGGCCCTGGTGCTCATCCACGGCTGGGCCTGCAACCGCGCCGACTACGACGCGGTCACCGGCTTCCTCCCCGAGCACTACCGCGTCATCGCCGTCGACCTCGCCGAGCACGGCGAGTCGCGCTCCGGCCGGGACGTCTGGACGATGGCGGAGTTCGCCCGCGACGTGGCGGCGGTGCTGGACGCCGAGGCCGTCGGCGAGTGCGTCGTGGCCGGGCACTCCCTCGGCGGCGCGGTCGCCGTCGAGCTCGCCCGGTCACGCCCCGACTCGGTGACGCAGGTGATCGCGCTCGACGCGCTGCACTACACCTTCCTGTTCGGCGCGCTGGACGAACAGCAGGCCGAGGAACTGCTGCGGCCCGTCCGCGAGGACTTCGCCGGGCTGGTGCGCAGCATGGTCGAGGCGGGCTCTCCGGCCGACACCGATCCGGCGCTCAAGGACGCGTACTTCGCCAAGATGCTGTCCGTGCGCCAGCCGGCCGGCACCCGCGCCTTCGAGGGCCTGGTGCGCTGGAACATGGAGGAGGCGCTGCGCGAGGCGAAGCAGCCGATCACCGTCTTCGGAGTGCGCGAGCTGGTCACCCAGGAGGCGATCGACCACCTCGGGGAGCGGGTCACCGTCGTGCGCGTCGACCTGGGCAGCCACCACTTCCCGGCGGAGTCGCCCGAGGGCACGGCCGAGCTGCTGGCCGGCGTGGTGGGCCGATAGCGGTGCCCGGCCGCAGCATCGCAATGTCGGCGGCCGCCGTCCGGAGCAGGGGTCCACGACTCGTTCCGCACCGTCATGCAGGAAATGCATAACGCGTAGGCTGCGGGTGTGCCCGACGAAGCCCCGCCCTCCCCGGCCCCCGGTCCCGATCTGGACCTGCGGCTGGTCCGGTATTTCACGGTCGTCGCCGAGCAGCTGAACTTCGCGCGGGCGGCCGAGATCCTGCGCGTCGCCCAGCCCTCCCTGAGCCGGCAGATCCAGCGGCTGGAGAACGCCCTCGGCGTGCGCCTGCTGGAGCGCACCACGCAGGGCAGCCGGCTCACCGCCGCCGGCGCGGCGTTCCTGCCGCAGGCGCAGCAGCTGCTGCACGGCGCCCAGCAGGCGGTACTCACCGCACGCGGCGCGGCGCCACCGCGCACGGTCACCATCGGATACGTCGACGACCTGGTCATCACGGCGGCCGTACGCGACCTGCGCCACCGTCATCCCGACGCCCACGTCCGCACCCGCCACCTCGGCTCGGAGGAAGCCGGCGCCCTGCTCGACCGGCAGGTGGACGCGCTGGTCATCCGCACGCCGCTGCCGATACCGGCCGACGATCTCGACGTGACCGTCCTCTACGAGGAACCCCGGGTCCTGCTCGTGCCCGCATCCCACCGCCTCGCCGGCAAGGAATCGGTCAGCACCGGCGACATCGCCGGCGAACCGCTCGTCGCCTGCGCCGGCATGGGTGCGCCGTGGACCGCCTTCTGGCGGCTCGAGCCCCGGCCGGACGGCGATCCCGCCCCGCTCGGCCCCACGCTCGTCGACACCTTCGAGGACAAACTCGAAGCCATCGCCGACGGACGCGCCATCGCCGTCGTCCCGGCCGACGACCGGCGCTTCACTCTCCGCAAAGACCTCGTCACGATTCCCGTCGAGGGCATCGAGCCCTGCCAGGTGGTCGTCGCCACTCGCTCCGCGGACACCAACCTGCTCGTCGCCCACTTCGTCAGATCAGCGGAGAACCTCCTGGTCCGCGAGCCCTGACCCGGCCAGGTCGATCCGGGCGCCCCGGCCGCTACGGATCGCGCCCGCGTGCGTCGTCCGATCCGACGATCTCAGCCGGTGAGCCACTCGGACGCGGTGGTCACCTCGGCGAGGCGGTCCGGCACCGGCGCCACGCCGAGGCCGGGTCCGGCCGGGACGGCGAGGTGGCCGTCGTCGAGCACGAACGGCTCGGTGATGTCCGCGGCGTAGTACCGCCCGGACGCCGACGTGTCGCCGGGCAGGGTGAACCCGGGCAGCGCGGCGAGCGCCACGTTGGCGGCCCGCCCGAGGCCGGTCTCCAGCATCCCGCCGCACCAGACCGCCACGCCGTGCGCCGCGCACACGTCGTGGATGCGGCGCGCCTCGAGGTAGCCGCCGACCCGGCCCGGCTTGACGTTCACCACCCGGCAGGCGCCCAGCCGGATCGCGGCCGCGGCGTCGCGGGCCGAGGCGATGGACTCGTCCAGGCAGACCGGGGTGCGGATCAGCCGGGCCAGCTCCATGTGGCCGAGCACGTCGTCCTCGTCCAGGGGCTGCTCGATCAGCAGCAGGTCGAAGGGGTCCAGCCGGGCCAGCTGCGGCGCGTCGGCCAGGGTGTAGGCGGTGTTCGCGTCCACCTGCAGCAGCACGTCGTCGCCGTAGCGCTCGCGGACCGCGCGAACCGGGGCGACGTCCCAGCCGGGCTCGATCTTCAGCTTGATCCGGAGGTACCCCTCGGCCAGGTAGCCGCCGACCGCGTCGAGCAACGCCGGGATGCTGTCCATGATGCCGACCGAGACCCCGCACGGGACCCGGTCGCGCACGGCCCCGAGCTCGCGGCCGAACGAGCGGCCCGCCGCGCGCAGCTCGGCGTCGAGCACCGCCGTCTCCAGCGCCGCCTTGGCCATCCGGTGGCCCTTGAACGGCGCGAGCAGGCCCGCGACCGCGTGCGCCCCGGGCAGATCGGCCGCCGTCAGGGCCGGGACGAGGAACCGGCGCAGCACGTCCGCGGCCGCGTCGACGTACTCCGAGGAGTACCGCGGGCTGCTCATCGCGACGCACTCGCCCCAGCCCTCTGCGGCGCCGGTCACCACCCGCACGAGCAGGATGTCGCGGGTCGTCTCGATGCCGAACGAGGTGCGAAACGGTGCGACCAGCGGCATGGCGACGCGGCGCAGTTCGACTCCGGTGATTTTCATGCATCCCTCCGTACTACGTACGCTCGAAGGCGCCGGCCACGTAGTTGCCGGCCTTGCTCGGGGCGCGCAGCAGCCCGACCACGCGGTCCAGCCGGGCGGCGTGGTCCAGCTCCGGCCCCGCGGCGGACGCCACGCTGCTGTCGGTCACGATGCTCATGCTCCTCGGGTCGTTCGGGGGCGTCACGGCCGGGTCGCACCGGTCCTGGTAGAGGTCGCGGGTGTGCCCGCCGTTGGTGAGCAGCGCGATCTGGACATCGTGGAGGTCGCTCATACGCGACCACGCCAGGAACCACGCCCGCCGCCGTGTTCATCGTTCTCGACAACTCGCCGGCGAGCCCTTGGCCGGCCGTGACGAAAACTGTTGTGTTCGTCCGGCGTCACGGTCACGCCGAGCCTGCCCGGGCTCGCGCGAAGCACGGCGGAGGGCCGGCGGTGCGCTGCGGCGTTGCGGTCGGCCCGGTCCGCCGCGGCCTCCCGGCCGGGCCGGACGTATGTCTCCGTGATCATGCTGTCCGCGGTGGCCGCGGCACGGGTTTGCCATGATCCCGGAACCTTTCGGTACACAGGGGTACATCACCACTCCACGATCATGAAAAACCCTTGGTGCGGTGGCTGGTTCGGCGTGATCGCGGAGACTTCCTGTCGCTGCACCGTGCTGCGCGGCGTGCAGCGGCACGTGCTCCAGTCGGGGGTCTCAGGGTTTCAGCGGGGCCGGAACAATGCGAACGTCGAGGGCCGGTCCCCGCGCAGGTGCACTCGGACCGCCCCGGATCGGCGTCCAGCAGGGTCACCTCCAGCTCCGCCCCCTCCACGACCGCATCCATGCTCGTGACCGGAACGAACCCACGCAACCGCGCCGCGTCTTCCGTCCGCCCCGGCGCCTGCAACCGCCCGTCGAGCGCATACCGGATCGCGCCGCCGTCGCTGGACTCAGCGCTCGCGGCCGTCACGACCAGCGTGCCCTTGACGCCCTCCGCCAGCCACCGCCGCTCGCTGCAACGAACAAACCCCAGGCGACCCGATGCATGCTGGCACGGTACCGGCCAAGGCCAACCCGATCGCCGCGTCTGTCGCCAACTCTCCACGGCCCCGCCGCGACCGCCGTTCGGCGCTGGCGGGGCGCGAGGGGCGCACGCCGGTAGGTGGCGTACGGAGGTCTATCCGGGTCCATTTGCGATGAGGTACACCGTCCGGGGCCGCGCGCCGCGGTCGACAACGACGTCGTAGCGGACCCGATCGGCTTCCCCGAAGTACTGTGCGTAGTCCCCGCCCGGCGCGAACGTCCACTTGAACTCGCCCGACGCCGACATCGCGCTGAAGAGTTCGACATTCACCTCGGCCGGCGCGAGCTGATCGACCGGCAGGTGAGCGATGAACGCCTCGACACAGTCCTCGGGAGCACCGAACTGCAGCAGGAACGTGTCACCGAACGCGTCGCTGGCGAAGTACCGCAGGTCAGTGGTCTCGCAGGCGGGCGCTGTGACCCGATACGCCGTCATCTGGCGATCGAGCGGCACGCCGGCACTTCCTGGCAAGGCGCGGTCGTCACGCACCCCGCATCCGGCTACGGCCAGGACACCGCACACGGCGAGGACAACCAGCCGGCGCACCCCCGTCCGGCACTTCGGTCGCGTCGGGGGCGATGTGTGCGGCATGCACGGGAGGATAGCGGCGTGGCCCCGCCGAAGGGCATCGGCGGGGCCACGGGGCTGGTGGTGACTAGTGTTCGGGCGTGAGGTTGCCGCTGGAGCCGAAGACCTGGACCTCGGCGATGCGGACCTGGTCGCGGAACTGGCTGGCCGTCGCGCAGTCCGTGCTCGCCCGCGGGTCGTTGTCCTGCTCCCCGGCGTAGAGCGGGTTGCCGGTGCACTGGCTCGACCGCACCACGATGCGCAGGTGCGTGGCCTGCGTCGGGTGGATGTCGAAGCTGCGCAGGTTCAGCTGCGGCGCCACCGGGCGGAAGGCTCCGCCGGGGAAGGCGTCGGCCGGGCTGCGGTACACCTCGTGGTAGCCGGCGTCCGTGGAGCAGTCCGCGCTCTTGGCGTTGCACGCCAGGATCGTGAACGACCGCAGCGCGCTGAACCGGTTCTGCGTGCCGGTGTCGACGTCGCCGTTGACGGCGGGGCGCAGCAGGGCGCTGACGTTGACCGACTTGACGGTGACCGGCTTGTCGCCGGCCAGATCGATGGTGATCCGCTTGCCGGCCACGCCGTCGAGTGAGGCCCAGTCGGTACCCTCGGTCTCGTCATTGATCTTGTCAACGTTGACGCCGTCACCGGAGGCCACCGCGCCCAGCGCCGATGAGGCGAGGTTCTCCGGCAGCTTCAGCTTCAGGTCCTGCGACCGGCCCGGGTTGAACGATGCGGTGAGCCGCTGGCTGCCCCGGCCCTTGCCGTTGACCACGAAGTCGAACTTCGTGTTCGGCAGGATCTGGAACGTGTCCGGGATCGGCGTCGCCGGGTCGGTGTCGGCGACCGGGGTCACCCGCGCCTCGTAGTCGCCGACGTAGAGCTGGACGACCGCGCCCGAGGAGCCGGCCGCCGGCCGCAGGGTCACGGTCGCGTTGTTGGCGAACGGGGAGTGGAAGCTCGGGGTCGGGTCGGTGTCGGACGACGAGCCGGTGGCGCCCTCGCCCAGGCCGGACTCGGCGAACGCCCGCCAGATGATGTCCTGGTCGGCGCCGCCGAAGCGGACCTGATCGGCCGCCAGCATGTTGTCGCGCATGTTGATCATGGTGACGTTGCTGGCCGCCTGCAGCAGGAACGAGTCGAACATCAGCTGGATCCAGCGCCGGTTGCCGGGGCAGGACGCGGCGGCGACGAGACCGTTGGCGCACCGCTGCTGCAGCACGGGCGTGCCCAGGCCGTAGCGGTTGACGAACTGCTCGCGCACCCGCAGCATCGTCGCGACCCAGATCTCGCCGTCGGCGTGCACCTCGGGACCGACCAGGTCGAACCCGAAGTCCGAGTAGTTCAGCGGGCTCTTGCTGCCGTCGTAGTCGCGGATGCCCTCGTGCGGGTTGCCGGTGGCATACGCGCCCGTGACGAACGGGGTGTCGCCCGGGGCGCGCAGGTTGTTCTCGAACAGGTACTCGGCCGCGGTCAGGTCGCCCCACGCCTCGCCCATCGAGCCGCCCTGCGTGCCGGAGATGCCCGAGTTCGGACCGGCGATCATGCGGTTGGTGATCGCGTGGGTGTACTCGTGCCCGATGACGGTCATGTCGTAGTCGCCGTCCACGCACGGCGGATACGCGGCCCCGGCCACCGGCTGCCACAGGAACATGTTGGTGGTCGACGTCTGGCCGTCGCGGCCCGTGCTCTGGTTGGCGTTGTTCCGACTGCCGCTGATCGCGCCGGACTGCGCGCGGCCCTGCTCCGGGTCGTTGCCCACCCCGCCCGGCGCGATG
Source organism: Dactylosporangium sp. CA-092794 (assembly GCF_050948465.1). Taxonomy (NCBI): domain Bacteria; kingdom Bacillati; phylum Actinomycetota; class Actinomycetes; order Micromonosporales; family Micromonosporaceae; genus Dactylosporangium; species Dactylosporangium sp. CA-092794. The sequence continues at coordinate 9,236,368 of NZ_CP192044.1, forward strand.
TTGACGACCTGCATGTTCCACGCGGCCTCGGTGAAGCCCAGGTGGTAGCTGAAGTCGTGCATCCGGTTGTGCATGGCGAACAGGTTGGACACGGCCGCGTCCGCATCGTTGCGCGTGGCCGAGGTGAACACATCAGGGTTGCACTTGGCCTGTTGCCATTGATCGGTGAAGGGGTACCTGTAGTTGCGGTCCGGCTGCGTGGTCGCCGGGAAGGCCGCCGTGCCACCGCCCCACTGCACGAGGTTGTTGGCCGAGTTGCCCGACGAGGTGAGCGTCGGCTGCCCCGTGACCTGGTTCAAGTCCCAGGCATTGCCCGACGCGGCGTCGCTCACGGTCCTGAAGCAGCCGAGCTTCGGGGTGAAGCACCACGTCACCCGCGGGTCGATGCCCGGCAGGAACCACCGCTGCGGGGTGGCCGGGAAGACGGCCCAGGTGGGGTTGTCGGAGTCGAAGTCGACCAGGTCCTCGCGGATCAGGATGGCGCCGGTGCGCGCGTCGACATAGGTGGTGTACGCGGCGGGGTTCTCGGCGTCGGTGGCGATCAGGGTCACCTGGTAGGCGGCCCGCGGCCCGTCCTGCGGGGTGGGCACGGCCACCCCGATCACGTCGGGCGGCGACACCTGGCCGGCGTCGAGCCCGGCGTCCTTCAGGGCCGCGGCGACGGCGTCCGCCGCCGACAGCGTCGCCGGCTCGGGCACGCCGGTGTCGCGCGACAGCGAAGACGTCACCCGCACGACCTTGCCGTTGTCGACCAGGATCGACACGAGTCCGTCGTGGCCGGCCGGCAGATCGCCGAACCGCTGCTGCAGCAGCACGACCGTGCCGGCCCCGAGGGGCTGGACCATCAGCTGGTCCATGGCCGCGACACTGGTGGCGTCGAGCCCGTAGAGATCCTGGTTGGTGATGAGGTACTGGCGGGCCGCGGCGACCGGGTCACTGGTCAGGCCGGCGGCCAGCGCCGTGTCCGGGCCCACCGACTCCGGCTCGCCGAGCGTGTTCCAGCGGACCTTGCCGGCGCCGATGCGGTCGGCGGCGTCCTGCTGCTTCGCCGTCGGCGCCTTGGTACCGCGACGGTTGTCGGCGTCGCGGGAGGCCCGCGCATCGACGTCATGGGGGTTGCCCGCGTTGGGCTTGGGATCGGCGGCGGCGGGCGCGGCGGTCACCGCGCCCGAGACCACGACGGCGAGGACGGTGAACGCGACGAGCGTCCGGCCCCGCATGCGGCTGGGGATCCACCCAGATGTGCGCACCATCAACACTCCTTTGTTCGATGGGGGCGCAAAGTTGATCTCGGGAGTCGTATCACACACCGATCTCATAGCGATAGGTACATGTGTCGATCAGTCGTGCCAAGGTGGGAGAATGTACGGTTAAAGACCTATTGGCCTCTATTCACATACCGCTATTTCCGGCATTTGCCGCGTCGTCCTCGCCCGGTCCGTTGCCGTCGCGCAGGTGCCGGCGCAGCGCGGCGAACGCTTCGGCCGCCTGCCGCCGTTCCGCTTCGGCCGCGGCCGGGTCGAGGGCGTCGCGGTGCTCCCGCAAACGCCGCGCGCTCTGCCCGAACAGGTCGGCATGGACGCCGGCCAGACCCACCTCCCGGACGGTGGCGCCGCCGCTGCGGAGGTCCTGGCCGATCTCGCGCCACTGCTGGCCGGCCTTGCCGTCGGCCAGCGCCCGGAAGACGGCGCTGCGCAGCAGTTCCTGTGCCTCCGTGTCGTACTGGTCCCGCCCGTCGTCGCTCATGCCACCCCCGGATGGTCGTAGGCGTTGCCGGGCAGCGGGTAGCGGCCCAGGTCGCCGCCGCCCTGGTAGCCGATCGCCATGCCTTCGCCGATGAAGCCCTGCATGAGCGTGCCGCCGTACTGGATCTTCTGGCTCACCTGCGCGAACTTCTCGATGATGCGCGCGATCTGGATGGCGGCCACGCCGTAGCCGGCGATCGTCCCGACGCCCGTCTCGACCAGGGCGGACCCGATGGCGGCGGCCGCCGCGGCGATGATCGCCTCGTCGATGATGGCCTCGAGCAGGTTCTGGACCTGACTGCCGACCAGCCAGACGCCGCGCCCCGCGTCGTGATAGTCCTTCGCCGCCTGTTCGAGCGGTCCCCGCAGCGCCGCGACCTTGGTGGCGAGGTCCGAGAAGTACACGTAGGCGGCGTCGGCGGCGTTGCCGTCCCACTCGGCGTCGAGCTTGAGCAGCTCCTGCTCCACGATGAGGCCTAGCCGGTGGCAGGCCCGGCCCAGGTTGGCGTAGGCGAGGCCGCACTGCTCGAAGGCGGTCCAGTCGCCCTGCAGCAGCTGCGCGCACCAGGCGATCGGGTCGATGCCGATGGCCTGTTCGAGGAGTGCGGTGATCCAGTGCGACGGGCTCAGGTAGCTGAAGTAGCCGAACACGTCCAGGTACTCGTCCAGCGTCTGCTCGGCCGGTACGGGCACCTTCAACTCGGCCGCGGGACTGTCCAGCATCAGCCGGACCCCGGGCGCTGGTCGTCCGCGAGCGAGGCACGCCGCACCGGCTTGCCATCGAGGCGCTCGGCGGCCGCGCGATCGCCGCTGAGGTAGAACTCCTCCGCCCGGCGTACCTCGGCCGCCGACGTGGCGAGCACCTCCCCGAGGTGGCCGATCACGTCCTGCACGTCGTCGGCGAACCTGCGGTGCGAATACTCGGCATACCCGAGGATGCCGTGCTCGTTGAAGCCGAACGTCGACCACTCGTGCGCATACCGCCGCATGGCCTCGGCCGCCTCCGCCATGTCGGTCAGCACCCACGCGTACGCGTTCAGGGCGGCCGGACTCACCTTGAGCGTCATCGTCCGCCTCCCTTCACTCGCCGCTCAGCGACCCGGCAGCGATCAGCATGACGAGGCCGAGCCCGAACAGCCCGCCCGTCCAGCGGGCCAGCCGCCACTCCCGATCCTCATCCGGCGGCGTCCGCAGCAGGCGCACAGCGCCCACGAACGACCCGGCGATCGGGCCGGCCGCCAGGACCCACCCGATCCAGAGCACGGGACTGCGCGGAAGATTGCGCGAATCGGCCGCGGCCCCCAACGCGAGAATCACGGGAATGAGCGCCAGAAAGGCATCGAACACCAGGACAACTTTGGCCAAACCCCTGCGCATCGGTCGCAGGTGATCCAAACCGGCACCACCCGGCGGCGTCTCGTTACTCATGCTCCCCCGATCAGCCATGAAACGGACCAGTACAGGGTGCCAAGCGACGCGATAACTCTCAATACCGCATTCGTTACCGTGGATAACGGACCGGCGCCTGCCAGAGGATGCGACGGCGTCGGCGGCGTCGCGGCGGGAGAATTTTCTCCGGGGGCCGTGTCGATCCGCGGGCGGCTCGTTCGACGTGTGGGTGCGAGGGCCGAGAGACGGCCCGGCCGGACGAGGAGAATGCGTTGTCGAAGTACATGCTGATCATGCGGGGCACCGACGAGTCGAACGCGGCCATGATGGCCAACATCGACGAGATGATGACCACGACCCGCCAGTTCATCGAGGACCTGTTCAAGGCCGGCGTCTACGTCGCGGCCGAAGGGCTGGACGATCCGAGCCTAGGCGTCGTGGTCGACTTCAGCGGCGAGGCGCCGGTGGTCACGGACGGGCCGTACGGGGAGACCAAGGAACTGTTCGGGGGCTTCTTCCTGCTCGATGTCGCCTCGAAACAGGAGGCGGTCGAGTGGGCCAAGCGGGTCCCGGCGGCCCCCGGGTCCAAGATCGAGGTCCGGCGGGTGCCCGAGAGCGACGAGGTCCCGCAGGTCGACCAGTGATCGTCACGGACCCGGCCGGGCCCGAGAGCGACGGCCGGATCTGATGGGTACGCCCGATGTCGAGGCCGTCTGGCGGATCGAGTCGGCGCGGATCGTCGCCGCGCTGACCCGGTTCACCGGCGATTTCGGGCTGGCCGAGGACGCGGCTCAGGAGGCGGTGGCCGAGGCGCTGGTGTCGTGGCCGCTCGCCGCTCCGGCGAATCCGGCCGGCTGGCTGATGGCCACCGCCCGGCGGCGGGCGATCGACGCGATCCGCCGCCGGGCCGCCCTCCAGGACCGATATGCCCTGCTGGCGGCCGACGAAGCCATCGAGGAAACAGTCGACCCCGACCGGATCGACGACGACGTCCTGGCGCTGATGTTCATCAGCTGCCACCCGGTGCTCTCCCCCGAGGCCCGGGTGGCGCTGACCCTGCGCGTGGTCGGCGGCCTGTCCAGCGAGGAGATCGCCCGCGCGTTCCTCGTGCCAGTGCCGACCGTGCAGGCCCGCATCACCCGGGCCAAGAAGACCATCGCGGCGGCCGGGGTACCGTTCGAGCTGCCGCCGGCCGGCGAGCGCCGGGAGCGGCTGGGCGGCGTGCTCAGCGTCATCTACGTGATCTTCACCGAGGGGTCGACCGCCACGTCGGGCGACCGGCTGCTGCGCCCCGGCGTCGCGTACGAGGCGATCCGGCTGGCCCGCACGCTGGCCGCGCTGCAGCCGGCCGAGCCGGAGGTGCACGGCCTGCTCGCGCTGTGCGAGCTGACGGCCGCGCGCTTCCCGGCCCGGACCGCCCCGGACGGTTCGCCGATCCTGCTCGAGGACCAGGACCGGCGGCGGTGGGACTTCGCGGCGATCCGCCGCGGGCTGGCCGCGCTGGCCAAGGCATCGACCCGCGGCCTCGGCCCCTACGGCCTGCAGGCCGCGATCGCCGCCGCACACGCGTCGGCGCCCTCCGTCGAGGCGACCGACTGGGACCGGATCGTGGTGCTCTACGAGGCGCTCGGCCGGGTCGCGCCCTCGCCGGTGGTCGAGCTCAACCGGGCCGTCGCGGTGGCCATGGCCTCGGGGCCGGCGCAAGCCCTGGCCATCGTGGACGAGTTGATCGCCGCGGACCGGCTCCCCGGTTCGCATCTGGTCCCGACCGTGCGCGGTGAACTGCTCGCCCGGCTCGGACGGCGGCCGGAGGCGCGCGCCGAGCTGGAACTGGCCGCCCGGCTGTGCGCCAACCAGCGCGAACGCTCAGTACTGCTGCGCAAGGCGGCCACGCTGGGCTGACGTCTCCAGGTCGGCGCCGCAATCCCTCACTGAACGGCGTTGCCCCTAGCCCCGGTCGGCCGGTTCGCGTTCCAGGGCGATCCGCCAGGTCGCGGTGAAGCCGGTGCCGGCGGTATGGAACGTCCACTCGTCCGGCCGGGTTGCCGGCTGGGCCCGCTGGACGTCGGCGGTGGCCTGCGTGCCGGCGAGCGCTTCCAGTTCGCGCCGGTCGGCCGGATCCTTGGCGCCGAGGTGCTGCTCACCGGTGTGCACGAACAGGTCGGGCGGGCCGTCCTGCAGCAGCGCCTGGATGTAGTACTGCTTGCGGAAGACCACGTTGTCGGAGAAGCCGATGCCGAACGAGTCGCGTTCACCGACGTACACGTCCATGCGGAAGACCACGTCGCCGCGACCGGCGGGCGCGTTGCGCGCGTCGAGCCAGCCCTCCCAGACGAGCCGGTGCGGGCCGGCCCAGCCGCCCATCGCGTCGTCGGCGTCGGCGAGCGGCTCGCGCAGCGCGGACTTCAGGTCGGGCAAGTCGTCGGTCAGCCGCGGGTCGTGGAACGGTCCGTAGCAGTTCTCCGCCGGGGGACTCTGGTGGAACAGCTCGAAGTCGACGTACCGTGGCTTGATCGACACGCCCAGGTAGAACTCGCTGCGGCTGAAGAAGTCCCCGCCGCGGCTCACCTCTGCCGCGTCGAGCCAGAGCCGCACCCGGTGCGTGCCGTGCAGGAAACGCATCGCGATCTCGTACGCCTCCCGGGACGTGACCAGCGAGTCGTAGCCGCCGTGGCACTTGTGCACGAACGTCCGCGGTGATCCCGGCAGCTGCGCCGAGGACTGCTTGACCAGCCCGTCGCTGTGGTTGTGCGCCAGCGTCCCCTCGTCGAACAGCGTCGCGATCCGATTGGCGGTCGAGGAGACCCGCACGCCATAGCCGCGGTGGTCGGTGCCGACGACAGTCAGGACCCGCCGCGGGTCGAAGCACCGCTCGATGTCGAGGAACTCGGTACCGTTCGGGTCGAACGCGGCGACCTCGTCGCCGGCGTCGCGGACGCCCGGGATCGCGTCGACCAGCCAGCGTGGCAGCCGCTGGAACGCGATCCCGCGGTGCGGGGCACCGAGGGTGACCACACGGTGCACATGTGCCAGCGTGTCGATGCCGTTGTCCTTCATGTGTCGCAGCGCGGTTCGCACAATCAGACCGCCCATGCTGTGCGCGACGATGTCGACCCCTGCGAACGCCTCGCCGCGCCGCTCGGCACCCTGCCGGATGATGTCGATCAGGCGGGCGAGGCCCTGGCCGTACCGGACGATCGCTCTTGGCTTGAGATCGTAGTAACGGTAGATCCACATCGTGCCGTTCACCCCGCGCTCGAGGATGCGCTTGGCGACCGGCGGGTCAAGCACGACCGAACCCTTGACAATGTCGTCGGCGAACCCCATCGGATCGGGGGGCGCCGGGACGTCTTCGGCGTAGTAACCGACGACATTGGTGGCGTCACGGTACGGGTACCGCTCCGACTTCATCGCGCGCAGGACGAAGCCTTCGTAGATGTAATTGTCGCCGCGGCGGCCGGGATAGACACTGCCGTCGTTGAACCCCTGGTAGGTGCTGGCCTGCTCATCGGTGACGCTGGGCCCGCCGAACCCGCGGACCAGTACCAGCGGTCTCATCGAAGGCCCTCCCGTGCGGTTCTGTCCGCCAGGTCGTACAGCATCGACGCCTTGAGTGACAGCACGTAGCGCCGAGGTTCGTCGTTAGTGGTTGTTGCCGTGGCGGTCGTCGTGCTGGTCGGCTGCGAACGAGATGACCTACGACAGCGCGGAGTTCCAGTTGATGGCGACCTCGTTGGTCGAATATGACTGGATGTCGTCGATGTAGCTGAACTACGGCTGGGGTCGCTTGGCCGGTTCGACCGTGCGGTCGATGAGCAGTCGTTTCACTTTCGGATCCTGCAGGTCGGTGTTCGGGCCGCCGGCGCCGGGCTGGCCAGCGGGTGCAGTGCCATGCATCCAGCGTCCCGGGCATTCTCCGCGAATGCCACACCTCATGGAGCGAGCCAGCGTGAGCCGACTCTGTCGAGTCGACCTCGACGACCACATCTGCGGGCGTACCGAAATGCTCGTTCACTCAACTGGTCTCGGACCTCACGCCCGTCTGGTGTCCCTGGCGCCGGACGGGCGGTTTCGGACCTGGTACGTGACAGCTCCCGTCCCCGCCGGCGAACCACTCGCGCAGCTGGCGGCCGCTGCACCCGGCAATCCCGCGTCGTTCCGACGAAACGGTATGGGACGAGCTGTTGCCGGCGGTTTCGTCACGACTGGCCCCGGGTAGCGCTGCGAAATCGCGTGCTGGCTGTGCGGTCAACATTGGAGAGGAGCACCGACATGCAGATCACCCTGGCCAACTACTCCCGGCAGGAGGATAGCCGGGTTCAGGCGGTACTTCGCTCGGTGAACCAGCAAATCAACGAAGACTTCCAGCCGTACTGGTCAACGGGCGCGCAGATACGCCTGGGCGGTCGAACGGACAACAGCATTGATGCGGAGCGGCCGGTCGACCTGGCCGGTGACGCGATTCTCTATCTGCTCGACGACCCGAACGACCCGACCCTGCATGGCGTTCTCGGCTACCACGAGGAGAACCAGCGAGGGACACCGTTCGGATTCGTCTTCACGGACATCTCTGCGCAGCTTGGCGAGGACTGGAGCGTCACGCTGTCGCACGAGGCGCTGGAACTCATCGGTGACGCCAACGTCAACAAGCTCGCCGCCGGTCCTGACCCCCGCGATCCGCGGAACCCGGACGGCTACGTGTTGCATTGGTTCGAGATGTGCGACGCCGTCCAAGCCGAATCATACGAGATCGACGGAATCGCGGTGTCGAACTTCGTCACGCCGCTGTACTTCACCATCGGCGAGCAGGAGGGCGGCCGCAACGACTACTTGAGCCTCACCCACCCGGGCGGCACGCTGCGATCCTTCGGTGTGAACCCCGGCGGGTACGTCGGCTTCCTCGATCCGCGGACCAACAGCATGGACACGTTCGCAGCCGACAAACAGGCACGCCAACGGCTGGAAATCAAGAGCCGGATGCGACCGACCCGTCGTGGCATGCGATACACCGAGCTGCCGAAGCGCATAGCGGCCAGTGAACCGGTTCTTCACGTGTGACATGGCGGACGAACTGCACACGTTGCACACCCAGGGCGGGCAGATCGTCGATGAACGCGGCCTCGAAGTCGTGCTCACCGGCGTGAGCTGGTCCTGGACGCCGAACTCAGCCGACTGGCGGCTCTGCCGGGCAGCGATGTTCGCGGAGGAAGCGTATGGAAACGATCCTTTGCGGCAACTTCCAAGTCGACCTCATCGACGACATCGGCGGGCACGTCGAACGCGTCAGTGTTCAACCGCAGACCCACACGTTGTTCCGGAGACGATTTCCGCCGTCGCCTGCCGTGCCAGAGCCACTCGGCCGGCAACGACATATCACCGAGGCGGTCAACGCGATCCGGGGCGGAGTGCCGATCGAGTTCCACGGCCCGTGCGGCGTGGGCAAATCGACGCTGCTGCGGTACATCGCGGCGGCAGCCGACGTACGCATCGGCGCTGCCGGCATCTACCTGCAGGTCGCTGAGGGCGAGGCCGTCGGGGACGTCCTGCAACGGCTCGCCCTCAGAATGTACGCGCCAGAACGGCCGGTCAAGCTCACCCGCGAGCAGTGTGTTGCGCTGCTCAACCAGGCACGTGCGGTGGTCGCCCTCGACGACATCGCGTACGACCGCGACGAGATGGCCGAACTGCTGTTGGAGGGACCCGGCACCAGCCCCACCATCACCGATCAAAACCTCCGTAGACGTCGACAGCACGGCAAGGTGGCGAGACACCGGCCTGGTCGTCCAGCAGGGTGAGCCACTGAAGATCACCGCTACTGGCTCCTGGCGTGACGGAAGGTCGCGGGTCGGACCCGCCGGGTCGGACGAGCCGGGACCCGACAACTTTCTCAACCTCACGGATTTAGGCGCCTGTGGCCGCTGCGCGCGGACGCCGACCGCGCATCAGGACGCACTGATCGGATACATCGGTGACGCGCCTCCCGCGCCCGGAAGCTATACCAACCGCGGCGTCCGCGCCGAAGCGGAAAAGGTCTTCCATGTCGGCGACAGCTACGGCACGACAAACGCTCCGGGAACCGGCAAGCTCTGGCTGAACATCAACGCCGATGCCTACAGCAACCACACGGCCGACAACTCGGGAAGTATGCGGGCGAGCGTCGAGGCGAATCCACAGCGATAACATCCCACGCGTGGTCACACCTCAACACGGCCTGGCCAACGCTAGCGATGACGACGATCGGTTTTTTTGCGCCGCCGACGGTACGCTCCGGCCGCGCGGAGTTCGGCGGTCTGCGCGCCGCGGTGCGACCGTGTGAAACTGGGCCGGTGGATGCCAAGCGGATGCAGGGGATCGGGTTCGCCGCGCTGATGGGGGCCGCGGCCGGGGCCGCGCTCGCCGCGCACCGCGGGCCGCGCGGGGCGGTCAAGGGGGCGCTGGCCGGGGCGGGCGCGATGGCCGCCGTCGACGCGGCCGCGCGGGCGCTGCAGCGGCCGAACGAGATTCCCGCCGTCTGGTCGCGGATCGCGGCCAGCGGGGCGATCGCGGCGCCGCTCGGGTGGGTGGCCGGGAAGGCCGGGGCCGGCCCGCTCGCGGTCGGTGTGGCCGCCGGGGCCGCGGCCGGGGCGATGGGGGTGCGGCCGCAGAAGGTCGCGCTCGGGCCCGTGGTCGGGCTGGCGGTTGGCGCGGCCATGCGGGGACGGCCACCGGCGCAGGTCGCCGCGGCGAGCGTGGTCGCCTTCCGGACCGTGTCGCAGCTGGCGTTCCGCGACCCGCAGGTGACGCTGCTCGCCGACCGGGTGCCGGCCGAGCGGCTGCCGTTCGTGGTGCCGCTGGAGGCGCGGACGCGCTACGTCGGCACCGGCTACGTCAAGGCCCTGGCCGAGGCGGCCGGCGGGACCTACCGCGAGGCCGACCCCGACGTCGGCATCGTGGCCGACATCGACGCGCTGTCCGGGCCCGACTTCGACCCGGCCCGCGTCGACCCGCTGGTGCGCGAGTTCTACGAGCACACCACCCGCTTCACGCTCGACATCGTGCCGCGGTGGCGCGCCTGGGTCCGGCCGGGCTACCTGCTGTACCGCAACCTCGTGGCGAAACCCCTCGGCCAGGCCAACGTGCCCATGAACCTGCGCGAGGCGCAGCGCGGCATGCACAGCCGCATCGACACCATCAGCGGGGCCGACGGCACCGTGTCCGTGCGCGGCTGGATCCGCAGCTTCGCCGACAGCGGGGCACCGATCTACGTCGGCATCTACACCACCTACCGGCGGGAGGGACGCGGCTACGTCAGCGTCGGCTTCCCGCTGCCCCAGGCCAACTTCACCGCGACCCTCGCGCCCCGCCAGCGCGACGGGGGCGGGCTGCGGCTGACCAGCCGGGCCGGGGACGGGCAGACCGGGCACTACCTCAGCTACGTCGACGCCGAGACGCGCGACCTCACCACCCTCGCCGTGCACGGGTTCGCCGAGGAACTCGACGTCTACGTCGAGCACGGGGAGCTGCGCGCCGATCACGCATTCGCGATCTTCGGCATTCCGTTCCTGACGCTGGAGTACCGCATCAGTCGCAAACAACCGTAAGTTTCTCCCGGCGGCCGGGTCAGGCCTCGGCGCCGGCGGCGATGAGGATCTCGTCGGCGAGGCGGGCGGCCCGGCTCACCTGGCCCGGCTCGGCGCCGCCGCCGGTGGGCCGCTCCTCCTCCAGCCCGTGGGCCAGGGCGCGCACGGCGGTGGTGAGGGCGCCGACCTGGTCCTCGAGCCGGGCCATGCGCTCGTTGCCGGCCGGGGTCCGCTCGGCGGCCGCGGTTTCCCGGGCGGCGCGGCCGGTATCGGTGACCACGGCCCGCAGGTCGGCCGGGAGCTCGGACAGGCTCTCCGCCAGCTGCCCGGGCGACATGTGCTCGCCGATGACCTGGGTGATGGTGGCGGCGGTCGCCGGCACCTGGGCCGGCGAGATGCCGGACTGCGCGGCGAAGCGCTGGAGGTACTGCTCGACGCCGTATCGCACCGGCACCTTGCTGGGCGCCCAGCCGTCGTAGTAGATGCCGCGCAGCAGCTCCGGCAGCTGCGCGCCGAACTTGGCGGCCGAGGTGACGGTGAGCCGGTCACGCAGGGCGTGCAGCCAGGCCCGCAGCGCGCGCTGGGTGTACCGGCGGTCGCCGGTGTCGAAGGCGCCCGCGATGTCGGCGAGCCACACGTTGGCGGTGTGCAGCGCGTGGTTGAACGGATCCGGTCCGGCCTGTGCCATGGTCCCTCTCCCTCCGCGAAGGTCTCCCCTCCACGGTTCACCGGGATCGGGCCGGGTGCCAACGCCCGGGTCAGTAGGTCACCCAACCCTGAACGAAGATGATCAGTGCGGCGGCGGGCAGCAGCCAGGCGGCCGCCGTGCGCAGGCGGTCCGGGCTCTGCCAGGGCGCCGGGTGCGGGGCGGCGACCACGCTGTGGGCCAGGGCGACCAGGGCGGCGGCCATGACGAGCAGCGTGCCGATCAGGCCGGTGAACTCCTCGCCGTTGTCGGGCGGCAGGTCGGCGTACCGCGGCACGATCGACAGCGCGAACACCAGGGCCGCCACCAGCGCGCCGACCGGCAGCACGGCCGGGGGTGGCAGGCGCAGGAACCGGGGCACCAGCAGGGCGGCGGTCACGAGGCCGGCGATCGCGAGCACGATGAGCAGCCGGAAGCCGGGTGGAAGGCTCTCGCGCAGCGGGGTGACCAGCTCGATGATCACGAAGTAGGCGACGGCGATCGCGATCCCGTGCTGCAGCGCGCGGCGGCCCCGGGCGGCGGGGAGCGCGGCGAGGTCGGCGGCGACCCACGCGATGTACGCCGGGAGCAGGAGCACGGGCGGCTCGGCGATGAACCACCGGCCGTACTCGAACAGGTTCCCGCCCACGACCTGGCCGAGGATGCCCAGCAGCGCCAGCACCCCGAACGCCACGAGCGCCGGGACGAGCGGCGAACGGTTCGCCGGCGCACCCATAGGACGGAGGATGACCGGCGGCACCGGCCGCGGCACCGGCCGCGGCACCGGCGGTGAGACGGGAATCGGAGAAATGGGGGCCGACACGGGCGGCGCCGACACCGGCCAGGACGGCTCGGGCGGGACGGACACGGGCATGGCGGACACCGGCACCGACGGCATCGACATGGACGCGGGCGACACGGGTTGCGGCGGCAGCGGGGCGGGCGCCGCCGGGGCCACCGCCGGCAGGGCGCTGCCCTCGGCGACCACCAGCTCCGGCTGCTCGATCGCGGTCGGCGCCAGCCGGAGCGACTGGTGCAGCAGCGTGGCCACCAGCGGGATACGGCTGGAGCCGCCCACCAGGAACAGCCCGGCCAGGCCGCCCGAGGGCAGCGCGTCGGCGATCACCGTGCGGGTCAGCGTGACCGTGCGGTCGAGCACCGGGCGGGCCAGTCGCTCCAGCTGCTCGCGGCCCAGCGGCGCGTCGTCCTCGATGAGCGGGACGTGGATGTACGACGAGGTGGCCCGGGACAGCACCTCCTTGGCCGTGCGCACGTCGTCCCACAGCAGCCGGTTGGCCCGCCGGTCCGCGGACGACTGCGGCCGCTCCAGGCGCCGCACCTCGTCCGGGCGGGCGGTGGTGTAGGTGGCGGCGAGGTAGGCGACGATCGCCGCGTCGATGTCGAGCCCGCCCGCGTCGGGCAGGCCCTCGCTGGCGAGCACCTCCCATCCGTCGCCGGTGCGGCGCACGACCGACGCGTCGAAGGTGCCGGCGCCGAAGTCGTACACCAGGACGCTGGCGCCCGCTGGCACCCGCACGTCGGTGGAGGTCACGAAGTAGGAGGCGGCGGCGACCGGCTCCGGCACGAGCTCGGGCGCGGGCAGGCCGGCCCGCGCGGCCGCGTCGAGCAGCACCTCCTTGCGCCGGTTGCCCCACGCCGCCGGGTGGGTCAGCGTGACGCCGGCCGGCGCGGCGCCGGTGACCCGGGCCGCCTCGGCGTGCACCCGGGCCAGCACGGCGGCGATGAGGTGCGCGACCGGCAGCTCCGCCGGGCCGAGCAGGACGCTTCCGTCGTCGATGCGCCGCTTCGGGTGCGGCTCGAAGCACTCGGGGTGGACCCGGGCGGAGTGCGCGGCCTCGCGGCCGACGAGCAGCTCGCCGGTGTCGGGGGCGAGGCAGACCCCCGAGGGCAGCAGCGGGAACCCGTCGAAGAGCAGGGCGCGCCGCCGCCCGCTCGCGTCGTGAATGGCGGCGACGGTGTTCGACGTGCCGAAGTCGATGCCGAGACGGTACTGGTCTGCCACGGGCAGCACGCTATGTGGCCCGATGCCGGATCGGCATCGGAGATCCGGCCGTGGAAGTTTCGCCCCGCGTACAGGAACAATGCCGACCGACACGGCGAAGCGGTTGACGGCATCGAGACGCAGCGAAGGATGGGAGCGCTTCCAAACCGTCTCCCGAATGGAGCCTCGATGCGGTACCGCACCACCACCCTCGCGGTGACCGGTGGCCTGCTGCTCGCCGCGGCCGGGGCGGTCCTGTTGCCGAGCCCGGCACAGGCCGCCGCGGGCTGTCAGGTCACCTACACCACCAACGACTGGACCAGCGGCCCCGGCCAGGGCGGGTTCACCGCCGCCGTCACGATCAAGAACCTGGGCGACGCCCTGTCGTCGTGGAGCCTCGGCTTCACGTTCCCCGGTGGCCAGCAGCTCACCCAGGGCTGGTCGGCCAACTGGACGCAGGCCGGCGCCGCCGTGAGCGCCACGAACATGTCGTACAACGGCTCGCTCGGCACCGGCGCGAGCACCGCCATCGGCTTCAACGGCACGTGGAGCGGCAGCAACCCGAAGCCCGCGGCGTTCACGCTCAACGGCGTGACCTGCAACGGCACGACGACCAGCCCGCCGCCGGGCAGCCCGCCGCCGTCGAGCCCGCCGGTCAGCCCGAGCCAGTCGGCGCCGCCGCCGTCCGGCGCCGCGCCCAGGCTCAAGGTCAGCGGCAACCGGCTGGTCACCGGCACCGGCGCGGCCTACCGGCTGCTGGGCGTGAACCGCTCCGGCGGCGAGTTCGCCTGCATCCAGGGCAACGGCATCTGGGACGGGCCGATGGACCAGGCGTCGATCACCGCCATGCGCGGCTGGAAGATCCGCACCGTGCGCGTGCCGCTCAACGAGGAGTGCTGGCTGGGCACCGGCGACGTGCAGGCCGCCTACGGCGGGACCAACTACCAGAATGCGGTCAAGACCTACGTGAACCTGCTGGTCGCCGGCGGCATCACGCCGATCGTCGAGATGCACTGGAACTACGGGCAGTACACCGGTCCGTCGGCCGGCTGCTCGGACGTCAAGGCGACCTGCCAGAAGCCGATGCCGGACGCGCAGTACGCGCCCTCGTTCTGGACCGGGGTCGCGGGCGCCTTCAAGGGCAACGACGCGGTGATCTTCGACCTGTTCAACGAGCCGTACCCGGAGCGGGCCACCGGCAGCGCGGCCAGCGGCTGGGCGTGCTGGCGCGACGGCGGCACCTGCGCGGGCATCGGCTACCCGGTGGCCGGCTTCCAGAGCCTGGTCAACGCGGTCCGGGCGACCGGCGCCACGAACGTCATCATGATCGGCGGCCTGGCGTACTCCAACGACCTCACCCAGTGGCTGCAGTACAAGCCGGCGGACCCGCAGAACAACATCGCGGCGTTCGCGCACATCTACAACTTCAACTCCTGCTCGAACACCTCCTGCTACGACGCCCAGCTGGCCCCGGTGGCCGCGCAGGTGCCGCTCTCGCTGACCGAGATCGGCGAGAACGACTGCGCGCACGGGTTCGTCGACACCCTGATGAACTGGGCGGACGCGCACTCGGTCGGGTACCTCGGCTGGACCTGGAACACCTGGGACTGCTCGTCCGGCCCCGCGCTGATCAGCAACTACAACGGCACGGCCACCGCGTTCGGCCAGGGCATCAAGGATCATCTCGCGACGGTCTCGGCATAGGGGTGGCATGATCCGAGGGGCCCCGACCCCCACGTCACGACCCGGGGCCTCTCGGAGCCGCTCATGCCCAGCCTCGCCGCCGACGCGTGGACGCCGCTGCGGGTCGCCGCGTTCCGCGCGCTGTGGATCGCCGCGCTCACCAGCCAGGTCGGCACCTGGATGCAGACCGTCGGCGCGCAGTGGACGCTGCTCGCCGCGCCGGGCGCGGCCACCTACACCGCGCTGGTGCAGACCGCCAGCACGTTGCCGGTGCTGCTGCTCGCGCTGCCCGGCGGCGCCCTGGCGGACATCTTCGACCGGCGCCGGCTGCTGGTGGGCGTCCAGTCGTGCCAGGCGGTCACCGCCGGGGCCATGGCGGTGCTGGCCGCGCTGGACCGGCTGAGCCCGGCCGGGCTGCTGGGCCTCACGTTCGTGCTCGGCTGCGGCGCCGCGCTCACCGTCGCGCCGTACCAGGCGCTCATCCCCGAGCTCGTCCCGCGCCCGGACCTGGCGGCCGCCTCCGCGCTGGGCTCGCTCAGCGTCAACCTGGCCCGGGCGGTCGGGCCCGCCGCCGCCGGGCTGCTCGTCGCCCGGGCCGGGCCGGCCGCGGTGTTCGCGGTCAACGCCGCCTCGTTCGCCGTCTTCGCGGTCGTGGCCGCCGGCCTGCGCCGACCGCCCGCCACCGAGCCGGAGGTACGCCCGGAGCCGTTCCTGGCCGCGGTGCGGGCCGGGGAGCGCTACGTGCGCTTCTCCCCCGTCATGCGCCGCATCCTGGTGCGCATCGCGCTGTTCATCGCGCCGGCGGTGGCGATGTGGGCGCTGCTGCCGGTGCTCGCCGCGCACCGGCTCGGGCTCGGCGCCACCGGCTACGGCCTGCTGCTGGCCGCGGTCGGTGCGGGGGCGATCGGCGGGGCGTTCCTGCTGCCGGAGGCGCGGGCGCGGCTGGGGCAGAACCAGGCGTACACCCTGGCCGGACTGACCTATGCCGTCGTGCTGGCGGTGCTGGCGGTGACCCGCCAGCCGGTCGTGGCCGCGGTCGCGCTGGTGCCGGCGGGCGCGGCGTGGATCGTGGTGCTGAGCAACTCCAACGCGGCCGTGCAGCTGTTCCTGCCCGGCTGGGTGCGGGCCCGGGGGCTCTCCGCCTACCAGTTCGTCTTCTCCGGCGCCCAGGCGGTGGCCGCCGCGGCGTGGGGCGTCGCCGCCGACCGGTTCGGGCTGGTGCCCGCGCTGCTGGCCGCCGGCGGGCTGCTCGCGGTGGGCGTGGCGTCGGTGTGGTGGTGGCCCTACCTGGACACCACC
Source organism: Dactylosporangium sp. CA-092794 (assembly GCF_050948465.1). Classification (NCBI taxonomy): domain Bacteria; kingdom Bacillati; phylum Actinomycetota; class Actinomycetes; order Micromonosporales; family Micromonosporaceae; genus Dactylosporangium; species Dactylosporangium sp. CA-092794. Next base: position 9,252,730 of record NZ_CP192044.1, read on the forward strand.
CGGCTGGACCGCGGCACCGCCGTGCACTGGCCGGAGCCGCACCTGCAGATCGAGCCGGAGGAGACCGACGGGCCGGTGGTCGTGCTGCTGCGTTACCGCGTGAGCCCGGGCCGGCAGCACGAGTTCGTGGCCGCGATGCGCCGGGTCCGCGAGTCCCGGCTGCGCACCGGCGCGGTCCAGTGGGGCGTGTTCCGGGCCGGCGAGGACGCCGGCGTCATGGTCGAGCTTTACACCGTGTCGTCCTGGGCCGAGCACCGCCGCCAGCACGACGAGCGGACCACCGGCGCCGACCGGGCCGACGAGGAGGCCGCCCGGGCCTTCGCCGACGGCGAGCCGGAGGTGACCCACCTCTTCGGTACCCCACACCATTGACCTACATCTGGTAAGAAGCTTCCTTCGGAGAACGATCGGCGGCGTCTGCGCGCGTGCAGCCAACAGTGGCGTGTGGCGCTTGGCACCGGCGGCGGCAACTCGCAGCCGATCTCCCGCCGGCTGTCCTCGTCCGCGCGCGCGGCGCGGGCGTTGCGGACGCCTCGCCTGTCGGGCGCACCATCTGATCTGCACGGCCAGGGCGGAGGAATGTCTCCGTGATCATGCTGCCCGCCGTGACCGCACCACGGGTTTGCCATGATCCCGGAACCTTTCGGTACACAGGGGTACATCACCACTCCACGATCATGAAAAACCGTTGGTGTCGACGCCGGGTTGCGCATGATCACGGAGACTTCCGGCCGCCGCGCGGTGCTTCGCGCCGTGCAGCGCCCGATGTTTTGGACGTCCGAAGGACGGTGGGCGCGCACCGGCCATACCCGGCCCGGCGGCGCGGTCGGTCGCGCTGGACCCGCTCACCGCCCGGGAGCGCGCGATCGCCGGGCCGGCCGCGCAGGCGCTGCCGAACCGGGACATCGCCGCGCGGCCGGTGCTCAGCGAGCGGACCGCGGAGAGCCACGTGCGGCACATCCTGGCCGGGTCCGGCGCGGCCAACCGCACGGGCGTGACGGGTCCGGCCGCCGGGCAGCGTTGTGGATCATGCGAAGATCCGCTGCTCCGCTTACGTTTGAGGGGTGGAACACCGACCCCTGGACGAGAACGCCGCCGCGCGGCAACGCCTGACGTCACTCATCGAGACCCTCGGCGAAGAGGGTCTGCGCAAGCCCGTCGCGCCCGGCTGGAGCACGGCGACCGTGTTGGCCGAGCTCGCGTTCTGGGACCGCTGGGCCCAGACGCTGATCCACCGCTGGCGCGAGGGCCGGCTGCCCCCGCCGACCGTGCCGGAGTGGTACGACGACGCCATCAACCGCACCCTGCTGCCCGCGTGGCAGGCCCTGCCCGGCCCGCAGGCCGCGCGGCTGGCGCTGGCCGCCGCCGAGGAGACCGACCTGGAGATCCGCAAGGCGGAGACGCCGGTGGTGGCCGCGATCCTGGCGGCCGGCCAGGGCAACCTGCTGCACCGCTACGTGCCCCGCAACGCGGCACTGGACCGCATCGAGCGATCTGGATAGAATTCGTCCGAGCGGCGAAGGCTACTCGTCGAGGTCCTTGCGAATCTCCTCGAGCACCTTCGCGGTGTCCGTCGGGGGGCGGGCCTCCACACACAGGCGCTCCATCGCTTCGGCGTAGAGGTCGACGTCGTCGCGCTTGTCCAGATAGAGCGCCGAGGTCAGCTGCTCGATGTAGACCACGTCGGGCAGGTCCTCGTCCGGGAAGCGGAGGATCGTATAGGCGCCGCCGGCCGCCGCGTGGCCGCCGACGTTGAACGGGATCACCTGCAGCCGCACGTTGGGCAGGTTCGCGTTGATCTCCATCAGCGCCTCGATCTGGCCGCGCATCACGTCGTGGCCGCCGATCGGGCGGCGCAGCGCGGCCTCGTCGACGACGACCCACAGGCGGGCCGGGTCCTCGGCGCGGGTCAGGATCTGCTGGCGCTGCAGGCGCAGCTCGACGCGGCGGTCGATCTCGTCGCCCTTGGCCCGGCCGTGGCCGAGCAGGACGACCGATCGGGCGTACTCCCGGGTCTGCAGCAGGCCGGGCACGAACTGGACCTCGTAGGTCCGGATCAGCGCCGCGGCGGCCTCGAGCCCGAGGTAGGACTGGAACCAGTTGGGCAGCACGTCGCCGAAGCGGTGCCACCAGCCGGGGTTGTTCGCGTCGCGGGCCAGGGCCAGCAGCCGGTTGCGCTCCTCGGCGTCGTCGACGCCATACAGGGTCAGCAGGTCGGCGACGTCGCGCTCCTTGAAGCCGACGCGGCCGAGCTCCATCCGGCTGATCTTGGATTCCGAGGAACGGATCTCCCAGCCGGCATCCTCCCGGGTGACCCCCTGGGCCTCACGCAGACGCCGCAGGTGGGCGCCCAGCAGCATCCGGAGGACCGTTGGGCCTCCGGACGCTCCTCCCTCGGGTAGACCGGTCGTCACGTACTGCCTCCGGACCGTGGTGTTCGGACAGCGCGCCGCGAGTCCCCCCGCCGCGACCGGAGTAAGCATGCCATGACCGGACAGTAAGCGGGAGTGGGCTCGCGTCTACAGGCGGGGTGCGAGCCTGCTCGTTCTCACTGCTTGATTACTCATGCAACAGATTGTCGAAGTCGCCGTCACGGGCGCCTCCGACGAAGGCGGCAATCTCGTCGTAGGTGTAGATCAGGGCCGGACCCTCGGGGTCGCGCGAGTTGCGCATGGCAAAACCGCTGCCGTCGGGCAGGGCGGCCAGCTCGACACAGTTGCCGCTGGGATTGCTGCGGCGGCTCTTCTGCCAGGCAACACCCGCGAGGTGGCCGGCCGGCATCCCGTTGTACGTCTGCTCCATCGACATCTTTCTGAGGACCTTGGTTGAAACTTCACCAAGCAAACGGCGTCTGCACGTGCATCGGCTCTTGCTTCTGCAGCCGATGAAGCGCATGCTATCGCATGTGCCGATGTCAGGGCTTCCTCACCGTTGGTGATCAAAACCGGACGTAGGCCCCCAAATGATCGAGCGGCTTCCCCGGCTGCGATCTAGAAAGGGACGCGCGCATGGATCCCCTCGCCTTCCTGGCCGGTGCGGCCGCGGCGGCCGGGGCGTGTGCGGCCCTTCCGCTGTATCTGCGCGCGCGCCGCGCGGAGCGGCTGGCCGAGCGGCTCACCGCCGATCTCGCCGTCGAGCGCTACGCGGCCTGCCACGATCCGCTCACCGGGCTGCCGAACCGGCGGGCCTTCTACAAGCGCGGCACCGAGCTCGTCGCGGACCGCGGACTGCACCCCCTGGTCGCCGTCGTGCTCGACGTCGACGGCTTCAAGCAGATCAACGACGCGTTCGGTCACTCGGCCGGCGACGAGGTGCTCGTGACGACCGCCCGCCGCCTGGCCGCCTACGCCGGCTCCGGGCTCGTCGCCCGGCTGGGCGGCGACGAGTTCGCCGGCGTCCTCACGCGCGAGCACGGCAGCCCGCAGGAGCAGGCCGACCGGCTGGCCGAGGCGCTCGCCGCCCCGATGCGGCTGGCCGGGCAGATGGTCGCCGTCAGCGTGTCGGTCGGGCTCGTCCCGGTCGAGCCGGACGCGCACCTCGCCGACGCGGTCCACCGGGCCGATGCGGCCATGTATCGCAGCAAGGGCGCCCGCCACCGGCCCCACCTGACCACGGTGCTGACCCATCCGGCCGTCCCGGCCGCGGCGGTCTCGACGGCGGGCCACCCGCACGCCGGCAACCACCAGCACGTCGTGCACACCACGCTCCGCCCGGCCAAGCCCCGGCCGCCGGCGGAGCGGGACACCTCTCCCCGTCCGACCACGGCGAGCTGAAGGATTCGCTATGGACCAGCTGCCAGACCTCGTTCGCCAGCGTCGCCGCCACCAGCCCCGCCCCCGCAACTGGCTGGCCGCGAAGTTCAAGCGCGGCGACCTGTGCCGCGACTGCGGCCGGCCGTGGCCGTGTGACCAGTACGTGACGGCCCGTAACTCGGTGCTTGTCTACGCCCTGCGACGCCTCGAGCTCGCCCGGCCGGGGAGCCTTGGGTGAGCGCGGCGCACATTCCGGCCCGGCCGACCTGGCGGTGCACGGGATGTGCCGAGCCGTGGCCGTGCCCGCAGAAGCGCGAGCAGCTGCTCGCCGAGCATGAGGGCAGCCCGGGCGAGCTGCGCACGCTGATGGCGCTGCGGGTTGCCGACGCCGCCGAGGACCTGCGCCAGTTCGGCGCCGAGCAGCTGTGGAACCGCTTCCTCGGCTGGCTGCCCGCCCCCGGCCAGGGCCCGGTCATCCGCTGGGTGGCGAACCCGCCGCTGGGCGGCTACCGGCGCCAGCCCCCGCCGCGCGAGCAGATCGACCCGCGCGCCTCGGGCAGCGCCGCGCAGGCCGCCGCCGCGCAGGTCTCTACGCTGCCCGGGCCACCAGCGGGTAGTGATCCGACGCGGATTCCGCCGCCCCGCCGGACACGACGAAACAGTCGGTGAACCGCCCGGCCACGCCCGGCGTGGCCAGCACGTAGTCCAGCCGCAGCTCGGTGAACTCCGCTCCCCCGCCGCGGGTCGTCGGCACGGTCCAGCTCTGGCCGGTGCCGCACCGGCGGAACACGTCGACCAGCCCGCGCCGGGCCAGCAGCGCCGTGGCCGCCACGTCCGGTGCCCCGGTGGTCCGGTGCAGGTGCCGGCGGCGGTACCGCATCGGCAGCGTGGCCAGGGCCGGCCCGTGCTCGGCGTAGGGGTCGAGCGAGTTGAGGTCGGCCAGCAGTACCGAATCGCCCTGGTTCCTGGCAAAACCGGCGAGCCATCCGGCCTCGGCCCGCCGCACCCGCCCCCAGTGGGGATAGAGGTGCGCGCCGAGCACGGTCAGCGGGCCGAGCGGCGAGGCCAGCCGGGCCCAGGCCGCCGCGTGGAAGAACGGCCGGGGCACCGCGCCGGCGGCCAGGACCCGCAGGTGCCGGCCGACCAGCAGCCCCACCGGCTGCCCGCGCCAGGACCGGGCCACCAGCTGCCGCATCCCGGTCAGCGCCCCGAGGTCCGGCACGCCGCGCAGCTCCTGCACGGCCACGACGTCCGGCGCCGCCGCCGCGATGACCTCCGCGATCGCCTCCAGCCGCCCGGCGCCGCCGTTCTTGATGTTGTACGTCATGACGGTGAACGTCATACCCTGCCCTCGTGGCCCATGATCCCAGCGCTGCCCTCGACCCCGGTCCCGCCCTCGGCGCCCTGCGCGCCGCCCGCGCCGAGGCGGCCGGCACGCTCAGCGAGCTGATCCGGATGCCCAGTGTGGGCGGTTCCGCCGCGGAAAGCGAGATCGTCCACCACGTGGCCGCCCGGCCTGCTCGTCGCGGAGGGGCGGTTCGGGGTGCCCCCTACGGCTCGGACCTGCGGCTGCTGACCGCGGCCGGCATCCCGGCGGTGCGGTACGGCCCGGGCGTGGGCTACGGGCACCGCCCGGACGAGCGGGTGTCGCTGCCCCAGGTCCACGCCTGCGCCGAGACCCTGATCCGGCTGGCGCTGGCGGCAGCTGAAAATAGTTCTTGACCCACTGCTGTTAAGACAGTTTACTAATGCATCATCACCCCATGGCCAGTTGGCCGATCGGCTGATGGCATATATCGATGTTCTTCATATAGTGATGGACATGACTGGCTTACCATTACGCGAACCGACGTTTCTGGTCCTCACGGCCCTCGCGGCCGAGCCGCAGCACGGCTACAGCGTGCTGGACGACGTGCGCCGGATCTCGGAGGGGCGGGTGCGCCTGCAGGCCGGCACGCTCTACGGCATCCTTGACCGGCTGCGCGCCGACGGGCTGATCGAGGTGGACCGGGAGGAGGTGGTCGCGTCCCGGCTGCGCCGCTATTACCGGCTCACTGAGGTGGGGCGCGACCTGCTCAGCTCGGAGACGGACCGGCTGCACCGCAACGCGGCCGCCGCCGACCGGCGCCTGCGGGTGGCCGCCAACGACGCGGCCTGACCCGGCACCGATCGGGGGCTCACCGGCCGAGCGTGTTCACCGGGGACTGGGGAGGCTGACCGGTGAGCACCCGGACGGCCTCCTGGGCGGCGATCGCCCGCACCGCCCGCAGGGACTGCTCGGAGTAGTAGGCGGCGTGCGGCGTGACGACCGCGTTCGGCAGGTGCAGCAGCGGGTTGACCGGCCGCCAGTCCCGCAGCTTGGCCGGCTCCTCCTCCAGGTCGTCGAGCGCGGCGCCGGCGAGGGCGCCGCTCGTCAGGGCGTCGGCGAGCGCGGCGTCGGCGACGATCGGCCCGCGGGCGGTGTTGACGAGCATCGCCGTCGGCTTCATGCGGGCCAGCGTCGCCCGGTCGAACAGGTGATGGGTGTCCGGGGTCAGCGGCGCCTGGATGACGAGGTAGTCGGAGTCCTCGACGAGCTCGTCGAAGGAGACCGGGCGCACCCCGGCGGCCCGGATCCGCTCGTCGTCCACAAACGGGTCGTGGCTTCGCAACCGCACCCCGAACGGCCGGGCCCGCTCCGCGATGAGCCGGGCGATCGCCCCGAAGCCGAGGATGCCGAAGACGCGCCCGCGCAGCCGCCAGATCGGCTCGCCCGTCTGCCACTGCCACTCGCCGGCCCGGGTGGACGCGTCGTACTCGTTGATCTTGCGCGCGGCGCACAGCCACAGCGCGATCGCGTGGTCGGCGACCTCCTCGGCGCACCACTCGCTCGGCGCGTTGGTCACCTGGATGCCGTGCCGGGTGGCCGCGTCGACGTCGACGATGTCGACGCCGGTGCCGTAGCGGGCGATCACCCGGCAGTTCGGCAGCCGGTCCATGGCGGCCGAGCCGATGTGGGCGTACTGCGTGAGGATGCCGTCGGCGTCCCGGCCGTACCGCACGACCTCCTCCTCGGACTTGCACTGCTGCGCCCGCAGCGCGAACCCGGCCTCCTCGGCGATGGCCCGCTCAATGTCCACGTCGCCGAAGTCCGAGTCGGCGATCATGATCGTTCCGCGGTCAGTGAGAGTCACGGGGCAGTCCCTTCGTGTGCACGATGTCGCGGTAGGCGACGGCGAAGTCCAGGCAGCTGCCGGTATCCATCTGGCCGGCGTGCTCCCGGAACAGCTCCTGCCAGGGCGTCTGGTTGGACAGCGGCGGCGGGGTGTGCTCGCGCCAGCGCTCGGCGATCTCCTCGTCGCCGAGCTCGACGTCGAGGCGGTGCGCCGGGATGTCGAGGGTGATCCGGTCGCCGGTGCGCACGATCGCGAGGTTGCCGCCGACGGCGGCCTCCGGGCTCGCGTTGAGGATCGACGGGGCGTCGGAGGTGCCGCTCTGCCGGCCGTCGCCCAGGGTCGGGATCGCCTCGACGCCGCGCACGATCAGGGCCGTGGGCGGCTGCATGTTCACCACCTCGGCCGAGCCCGGGTAGCCGATGGGGCCGGTGTTACGGATCACCAGGACGCAGTTCTCGTCGATCGCGAGCGCCGGGTCGTCGATGCGCCGGTGGTAGTCCTCAGGCCCCTCGAAGACCACCGCGCGCCAGGTCACCGCCGGTGCGGTCAGGTAGCGCGCGCGCAGTTCCTCGGTCACCACCGACATCTTCATCATCCCGGAGCGGAAGAGGTTGCCGTGCAGCACGAGGAAGCCGCCGCGGGGCGCGAACGCGTCGTCGTAGGCCGCGATGACGTCCGGGTCGCCGCTGCGCGCGTCCCGCACGTTGTCGGCGACCGTCCGGCCGCTCACGGTCATCGCGCCCGCGTGCAGGCGGCCGGCGTCGAGCAGCGCGCGCATCACCGCCGGCACCCCACCGGCGCGGTGGAAGTCCTCGCCGAGGTAGGTGCCGGCCGGGGCGCAGTTGGCCAGGATCGGCACGTCACCGGCGACCGCCTCCCAGTCGTCGTTGCTCAGCTCCACCCCGGTGTGGCGGGCGATCGCCATGAGGTGGATCGGGCAGTTGGTGGACCCGGCGATCGCCGCGGTGACCACCATCGCGTTCTCGAACGCCTCCCGGGTCATGATCGACTGCGGGGTGACGTCCGAGCGGACCAGCTCCACGGCGCGCCGGCCGGTGTCGTAGGCGATCTGGCCCCGCTCCCGGTAGGGGGCCGGAATCGCGGCGCAGCCGGGCAGCGACATCCCCAGCGCCTCGGCGATGCTGTTCATCGTCAGGGCGGTACCCATCGTGTTGCAGTGCCCGACGCTGGGGGCCGAGCCGGCCACCCGGCGCATGAACTCGGCGTAGTCGATCTCCCCGGCGGCGAGCAGCCGGCGGGACTGCCAGATGATCAGCCCGGATCCGGCCCGCTCACCGTCGACGTACCCGTTGAGCATGGGCCCGCCGGAGAGCACGATCGCGGGCGTGTTGACGGTCGCGGCCGCCATCAGGCACGCCGGGGTCGTCTTGTCGCAGCCGGTGGTCAGCACGACACCGTCGAGCGGGTAGCCGTAGAGGATCTCGACCAGGCCGAGGTAGGCGAGGTTGCGGTCCAGGGCCGCGGTGGGCCGCTTGCCGGTCTCCTGCAGCGGGTGCACCGGGAACTCCAGCGGGATGCCGCCGCCGTCGCGGATCCCGGCCCGCACCCGGTCGGCGAGCTCGACGTGGTGCCGGTTGCACGGCACCAGGTCGCTGCCGGTCTGCGCGATGCCGACGATCGGCCGGCCGGACTGCAGCTCCTCCCGGGTCAGGCCGAAGTTGAGGTAGCGCTCCAGGTACAGCGCGGTCATGTCGGGGTTCGCCGGGTTGTCCCACCACTGCCGGCTGCGCAGTCCGTTCATCGCGGGGCCGGTCCGTCCGAGCCGGCCGGGTACTCCTCCAGCGGCACCAGGTCCTTCGCCCACGCCTCGAGCACCGGGGTGACGACCCGCCACGACTCCTCGGCCTCGTCCGCGCGGATCGACAGCGCCGGGTCACGGTTGAGCACGTCGAGCAGCAGCCGGCCGTAAGCCGGCAACTCGCCCGGGTCCGGCGTGGCGGCGAGGGTGAGCGGGGTGAGCCCGTCGCCGCCGGTCGTGGTGCCGGTCAGGTGCAGCGCGACGGACTCCGGCTGCAGGCCGAAGCGCAGCACGTTGGGGGCGGCGGTGCCGTCGTCGCCGAACGGCAGGTGCGGCACGGGCCGGAAATGGACCGCGACCTCCTGGCGGTCGGCCCGCAGCGCCTTGCCGGTCCGCAGCCGGAAGACCGTGCCGGGCCAGCGCCAGTTGTCGAGCTCGAGCAGCATCTCCGCGAACGTCTCGGTGTGGTGCTGCGGGTCGACGCCCGCCTCGTCGACGTAGGCGGGCCGGCCCGCCCCCGCGCCGTAGCGGGCCCGGCGGGTGCGGTGCACGACGTCGTGCGGGGTCAGCGGCCGCACCGAGCGCAGCACGTCGACCTTGCGGTCGCGCAGGTCCCGGTCGCCGAGGCTGATCGGCGGCTCCATGGCGACCAGGCACAGCAGCTGCAGCAGGTGGTTCTGCAGCATGTCCTTGAGCGCGCCGACGCCGTCGTAGTAGGCGGCCCGGCCCTCCAGCGCCAGCGACTCGTCCCAGACGATGTCGACCCGCTCGATGTGCGCGCTGTTCCAGATCGGCTCGAGGACCCGGTTGGCGAGCCGCACGCCGAGGATGTTGCGGACGGTCGGCATGGCGAGGAAGTGGTCGACCCGGAAGACGCTCGGCTCCGGGTAGAGGCCGGACAGCAGCCGGTTGAGCTCGACCGCGTCGTGGAGGCTCTCGCCGAACGGCTTCTCCAGCACGATGGTGCTGCCGGCCGCGGTGCCCGCCCCGTGCAGCGCCGACACCGCGGCCGGGAAGATCGACGGCGGCAGCGCCAGGTAGGCGGCGACCGGCCGGTCGGGCGGGATCACGGCGGCCAGGGCGGCCGGGTCGGTGACGTCGGCCCGCCGGTACCGCGCGGCCGCCACCACCTCCCGCCGGTGCGCGGCCGGGACGTCCGGAGCGTGCCGGTCGAGGCACTGCGCCGCCCAGGCCCGGAAGGCGTCGTCGGTCCAGTCCTCCCGCCCGACGCCGGTGAGCCCGAACCGCTCGTCCAGGTGCCCGCCGGCGCGCAGCGCGCCGAGGGCGGGCAGCAGGAACCGCGCGGTCAGGTCGCCGGTCGCCCCCAGGATCACCAGCTGCTCGATCATGCCGCCACTCCCGCCTTCGGCCGGGCCCGCGCGACGTCCTTCGCCCGGGCCAGGGCGACGCCGCTGGCGATCACCCCGATGTGACTGAACGCCTGCGGGAAGTTTCCGGCAAGCGCCCCGGTCGCCGGGTCGACCTGCTCGGCGAGCAGGCCGAGCGGGCTCGCCCGCTCGCACAGCGACGTGTACAGCTCCTCGGCCTCGTCGAGGCGCCCCTGGCCGGTCAGGTTGTCGGCCAGCCAGAAGCTGCACAGCAGGAACGCGCCCTCGTCGCCGGGGAGGCCGTCCGGGGACTCGTCGTGGCGGTAGCGGTACAGCAGGCCGTCCCCGGCGCCGAGCCGCTCGGCGACGGCCTTCGCGGTCGCCACCATCCGGGGGTGGTCGGCCGCGACGACCCGCCGCAGCGGCAGGGCGAGCAGGCTGGCGTCCACGCCGCCGCGGCCGTCGAGGTGCTCGCAGATGGTCTGCGCCTGCTCGTTCCAGGCGTCCTCGACGATCGCCCGGCGGATCTCCCCGGCCGTCGCCCGCCACCGCGGCGCCGGCCCGGGCAGGCCGAGCCGGTCCGCCATGGCGGCCGCCCGATCGAGGGCGACCTGGCACAGCGCGGCCGAGTAGGTGAAGACCCGGCCCTCGCCGCGGACCTCCCAGATGCCCTGGTCCGGCGTCCGCCACGTGCGGGCGGCGGCGTCGGCCACGCCGGCGAGGCCGGCCCAGAGCCCGGGCTCGACCTCGCCGCCGGCCAGCGACCACTGGTCGGCGCAGTCGACGACCTCGCCGTAGACGTCGTGCTGGCGCTGGTCGGCGGCGCCGTTGCCCCAGCGCACCGGCGCCGAGTCGCGGTAGCCGCCCAGCCCCGGATCCAGCCGCTCGTCCGGCACCGGCCCGCCGGCCAGCGTGTACATGATCTGGGGCCGGCGGCTCTGCTCGAAGGCGTCGAGAACCCAGCCGAGGAACGCGTCGGCCTCGCCGCCGAAGCCGATGCGGCGCAGCGCGAAGACGGCGAACGCCGCGTCGCGGATCCAGGAGTACCGGTAGTCCCAGTTGCGCACCCCGCCGATGGGCGCGGGCAGCGAGGAGGTCGGCGCCGCGGCGACCGAGCCGTTGACCCAGTGGTCGCACAGCTTGAGCGTGATCGCGGCCCGCCGGACCATCGCCTCCTGCGGGCCGTCGTAGTCGAAGCCGGTCATCCACCGCCGCCACGCCGCGGCCGTCTGCCGGATGCTCGCCTCGACGTCCACCCGGTGGTGGCGATGGATCCGGCCCCACGACAGCACCAGCTCCACCCGGTCGCCCTGGGCCAGGTCGTAGCGGTTGTGCAGGCCGCTCAGCGGATGGCTGGAGCGCAGGTGCAGCCGCACGCCGGGCACCTGCGGCGCGGTGATCTCCAGCCCGCTGAAGGCGCGACGGGCGAGGCCACCGCCGCGGGGCTGCATGTCGACGTGGAGCCGGACGGTGCCGTCGAGCACCTCGGCCAGCCGCACCAGCTCGCCGCGGTCGGCGGGCGAGTCGTCGGTGAGATCCGCGCCGGAGCGCAGCGCCAGCGCGTCGGTGAGCCGCAGCAGCCCCGTCTCGGTGCGCAGCTCGGTGACGAGCACGCCGGTGTCGGGCTGGTAGCGCTGCCGGGCCTCGACGAGGCCCTCGGCTGTCGCGCCGAACTGCCCGCCGCCGAGGCGGTCGAGCAGCCCGCAGAACAGCGGCTCGGCGTCGAAGCCGGGCACGCAGAGCCACGGGACGCTGCCGTCCAGGCCGACCAGCGCGGCGGTCGCGCCGTCGCCGATCAGCCCGAAGTCCTCCAGTGGCAGGAACCCGTCGCGCCGGCGCACCGGGCGGAAGGGCGGTTCGCGATCCAGCATGTCGTGACCTCCGCGCGAGCCCTACCCGGCCCGGCACACCCCTAACGCGCCGCGGCGGCGTAGGCGCCCGGGGTCACCCCGACGTGCCGCTTGAAGTGCCGGTGCAGGTGGGCCTGATCGTGGAAGCCCACCTCGGCGGCCACGTCGGCCGGGCGCAGTCCGGCCAGCAGCAGCCGGCGGGCGCGCTCGATGCGGCGGCTGGTGAGGTACCGGTGCGGCGGCAGGCCGAACGTCGCGGTGAAGGCGCGGACCAGGTGGCCCGGGTGGCTGCCCAGCAGGGCGCCCGCCTCGCGCAGGGTGATGCCCTCCGCGGTCCGCGCGTCCAGCAGCTGGCGCAGCCCGTCGGCGAGGCGGCGGGAGCCCGGCGCCGCGGCGTCCACGAAGTGCCGGTCGAGGTGCTCGCGCAGGCGCCCCCGGATCAGCGCCAGCCGGCTCTCCGCCTCCAGCTCGTCGCCGGGCCGGTCCAGGGCCTGGTGCAGGCGGTGGATGCGGCGGCGCAGCAGCGGGTCGTCGAACTCGGGGCGGTCCACCGCGGCGCCGGCCAGCACCTCCGGCAGGACGGCCGGCTCGAGGTACACCACCCGCTTGCGAAACCCGTGGTGCGTCGCGGCGCGGCCGTCGTGCGGCACGTTGGGCGGCAGGATCGTCACGCTGGCCGCGCCCGCCGCGCCACGATGGTGGCGGTCCAGGTCGAAGCGGATCGCGCCGTCGTCGAGGATGATCAGGGTCCAGGCGTCGTGGACGTGCAGCGGGTAGGCGTGCTCGACGAAGTGCGCGTGGAACACCTCGGCGACGCCCGGCACCCGCGGGCGCCAGGCCGTGACCAGCTCGGACGCCATGTGTTGAACGTACAATCCCCGGCGCGGCGGCGGGCGCATGGTCGGTGCATGACCTTCCCCACCAAGATCGCCGTGCTGCTGCGCGCGGACCTGGCCGTCTGGCAGCGGCTCAACGTGACCGCGTTCGTGGTCAGCGGCATCGCCGGCACCGCGCCGGAGCTGCTCGGCGCGGACTACGCGGACGCGGACGGCACGCGCTACCTGCCGATGCTCGGCCAGCCGGTGCTCGTGTTCGAGGGCGACGCCGACACCCTGACCGCGGCGCACGGCCGGGCCGTCGACCGCGGCGTCGCCTGCGCGATCTTCACCGAGGAGCTGTTCAAGACCGGCAACGACGAGGACAACCGGGCCGCCGTGCGCGCCGTGCCCAGGGCCGAGCTGCGCCTGGCCGGCCTCGCCGTGCACGGCCCGAAGAACGCCGTCGACAAGATCCTCAAGGGCGCCCGCCTGCATGGTTAGATTCCGGCGGATGCCCGCCCGAGTCGAGGAGCGCACATGGACGCGCCCACCCGCGTCGTCATAACGTTCGAGGGCGAGGGAGCCGGCCGCGGCCCGCTGTCCTGGGGTCAGCTCAAGCGCTGGCAGGCCGTGCGCCGGCTCGGGCACTGGCTGCCGCTGGGCGGCGCGCGGGCCGTGCCGACGGGCACCACGATCGACGACCTCGCCGACGAGCTGCGATTTTGTCTGCGGCGGTACGTCACGTTGCGGACCCGCCTGCACGTCCCACCCGGCGATGCCGCGGTCCTCGGTGGCGCCGCTCCGGACGCTTCGGGCACGCTGGAGGCTGAGGTCCTCGAGAGCGCCGCCCCGGAGCAGGAGGTCTTCGCTTCGGGCACGCTGGAGGCCGAAGTTATCGAGGGCGCCGACCCGGAGGCGGTGGCGGAAGAGTACCGCCGCCGGCCCTCGAACCTCGCCACCGAATGGCCAGTCCGCGCCGCCATCATCTGCCGCGCCGGCGCGCCGACCCATCTCGTGCTGCTCATCTCCGGCCTGGCGATGGACCCGGCCGCCCTCCGCACGCTGCTGCGCGAGGCCGCCGAGCGCCCGGCCGGCCCGGCCGAGGGCCTGACGCCGCTGGACTTGTCACCGCACACCCTCAGCGACCGGAAGTCTCCGCGATCATGCCCGACCACCATCGACACCATCGGTTTTTCATGATCACGGAGCGAAGATGTACCCCTGTGTACCAAATGTCTCCACGATCATGGCAAACCCGCGGTGCGGCCACGGCGACATGCATGATCACGGAGACATCCGTTCGCCCCAGCCCACCCGCATCGACGGTCGCGTCCGCCGGCGTGCACGAGGGGCAGCGCCGGATCGTGGTGGTTCACCTCGGGCGGCCGCCGCAGGCTGGGCCAACGATGCCCGCCGATGGGGCGCGGCGGTGATCGGCTCCGCCGCCGGGCGACGCGGCGGGCGGACGTCGCGAATGCGGCCGGACGGACGTTCGCGGACGCGGCACGAGCGGGCCGACCGAGAGGACCGGAGATTCGCTCATGTTGGGTGTACTCCTCCACAACAAACGGAACCTTGTTCCGAACTATACGGAACCTCGTTCCGATTCGTCGATCGCCGCCTCGGCCGGCGGGTCGGGCGCGGCGGCGCGGACGCGCACGGCCGAGGCGGAGCCGGCGACCAGCAGCGCGAGCAGGGCCGGGATGGCGAGGGCGGCCGGGAGCGGTACCGCCCGGGTCGCCGCCCCGATCAGCACCGGCCCGGCGAGGAACCCCGCGTATCCCATGCTCACGGCCACCGACAGGGCCCGCGCCGGCCGGGCCGGGTTGCGCGCGGTCGCGGCGGAGAACACCTGCGGCGCCACGCACGACAGCCCGGCGCCGAGGCAGGCGAAGCCGGCGACCCCGGCCCACCGGTTGTCCACGAGCAGCGCGGCGCCCAGGCCGGCGGCCGCGAGCAGGCCACCGGCGCGCACCAGCCGGACGGGGCCGAGCAGGGCGGTGAGCCGGTCGCCGACGAGCCGGCCGGCGGTCATCGCGATCGCGAAGGCGGCATACCCGGCCGCCGCGAAGCCGGACGTGCCGCCGAGGTTGTCGCGGAGGTACACCGCGCTCCAGTCGGCGGCGGCGCCCTCGCCCACGAGGGCACAGAAGGCGAGCCCGCCCAGGACGAGCACGCCGTCGAGCCGGGTGCCGCGGGGATCGGCGGCGGTGGCCGGCCCGGCCGGCGGCTCGGGGGCGAGCCAGGCCAGGGCCCACAGGGCCAGCGCCGTGGTCAGCCCGCACACGAGCAGGAACGTGCCGCGGGGCGACCAGCCCAGCTGCGCGCACAGCCCGCCGAGGGCGGCGCCGGCGAAGCCGCCGATGCTGTAGACGGCGTGGAACGAGGAGATGATCGGTCGGCCGTACGCCCGCTGGACCCCGAGCGCGTTGGCGTTCATGGACACGTTGAGCACGCCGTGGTTCACGCCGAAGACCAGCAGGGCGGTGGTGAGCAGCGCGAGCGACGGCGCGTAGGCGGTCGGCAGCAGCAGTACCCCCTCGGCCAATGCGGTCGGCACGGCGACCCGCACGCTGCCGAACCGGTCGACGAGGCGGCCGGCGACGAGCTGCCCGGTGATGGCGCCCGCGGCGAGGCCGAGCAGGGCGATGCTGAGCCGGGCGTCGTCGAGGCCCAGGCCGTGCTTGATCGCCGGCACCCGCGCCGTCCAGGCCCCGAGCGCCGTGCCGAAGAGCAGGAACAGCAGGCATCCGGCGACGCGCGCCCGGCGGGTCTCGACTGGCACACCGCACCGTACCCCTCGGCATCCGCCCGCGTCGGCCCCCCACTGCTGCGAGACTGTGCCCATGGACCCGATTCGCCTGGTGGAGACGACCCCCGGCAAGCACTCCCTGATCCTGGTCGCCGGCAGCACCGGGGTGGACGACACGATCGCGGAGCTCGGTCACGAGCCGAACGGATACTTCTGGGAGGGCATCGCCCAGCTGCTGATCGACACCGAGGCGCCGCAGCTCGACGGGCGCTTCGAGTTCGACTCGGAGGCCGGCACGTTCGTGGCCGACGGCCCGGACCGCCCCGCGCTCGCCGCCCTGTCCGACCTCATGCGGACCGCGGCGACCGACCCGTCCCGCATGCGCGCGCTCGTCGCCTACGCCGACGAGAGCGGCTTCGAGTTCGACGACTGACCGCGAACCCGCCGTGCGCCAGCGGGAGTTGCATGATCACGGAGAGGTTCGCCCCTGCCCGGATATGCCCACCTCGGCCATGGTGGAGCTCGGCAGCAGCTTCGGCGTCGCGACCGCGGCCGCCGTCTTCGCCCACTGGGGCGGGTACGCCTCGCCGGCGTCGTTCCTCGCCGGCTTCCGCCCGGCCGTGCTGGCCCTCGCGGTCGTCGCCGCCCTCGCCCTGCCCGCCGCGGCGCTGCTCCCGGCCCGCCGCCCGGCCGCACCCGGGCCCGACCCGGCGGCGCGCCTGGAACCCACCGCGGCCCGGAGCTGACGACCGCCGCATATGCTCGGCGGCATGGTCTCCACCGAGGACGGGCTGCGGCGCGTCGCCGAGCTGGCTTCCCGTGAGCACTGGCTCGCGGTCGTCGTCACCGTGCGGGCGGACGGCGAGCCGTCCACGTCCGTGGTCAACGCCGGCATCCTGCCGCACCCCGGCGACGGGCGGCCGGTGCTCGGGATCGTCTCCCGCGCCGGCACGGCGCGCCTGGTGAACCTGCGGCACCGGCCGCGGGCGACGCTGGTGTTCCGGGCCGGCTGGGAGTGGATCTCGGTGAGCGGCACGGCCGCGGTGCTGGGCCCGGACAACACCGACCCCGAGGCGCTGCGCCTGCTGCTGCGCGAGATCTACCACGCGGCCGGCGGCGAGCATCCCGACCTGGACGAGTACGACCGGGCGATGGCCGCCGAGGGCCGCGTGGCCATCCTCGTGGAGCCCGAGCGGTTCGGCGCCAACTGACCCGTCAGCCGGCGACCCGCGCCCACTCTTCGCTGTAGTTGCCGAGGGTGCTGGACGCGCCGTAGCGGTCGCGCTGGCAGACGTAGTTCTCGTCCTCGAGGAACGGCCTGATCTTCTCCCGGGCCTGCTCCTTGCCGTTGCGGTACAGCACGGAGGTGCCGTTGGGCTGCAGGCCGGTCCACGAGATCTTCCCGTCCTTCGTGAAGTACCGGCCGTCGACGGCGCCGCTGAACTGCACCGTCCAGTGCGCGCCGCGGAAGTCCGTCTCGATGGGCGCCGACCGGCCGTAGTCGGTGGTGAAGGCGCCGTCCTCCCGGAAGGCCCGGATGACGCCGGCGCCGTTGGTGTACTGGACCTTGGTGTTGTCGAGGATGCCGTTCGTCTGGCTGCTCACCAGCCGCCAGGTGCCGAGCAGGCACGCATCGATGCCGGGCGACAGGCTGGGCGACGCGGCGGCCGACGGCGAAGGGGGCGGGGCGGCCGACGGCGTGCCGGACCGGCCGCCCTCCGCCCCGATCGCCTCGGAGCCGGTGTCCGGGCGGGTCGCGAACACCACCGCGGCGGTCACGGCCAGGACGGCGGCGGCCGCCGCCGCGATGACGAGTGCGCGACCGCGGCGACCGCGCACCGAACCGGGGGCCGGAGCCGCGAGAGCGTCGTGCGGTATCTCGACGGCCGGCTCCGCCGACCCGGTGGACTCGGCGGACTCGCTGGACCCGGTGGGCTCAGTGGACCCGGCCTGCGCGGCGGCGGGCAGGCTGCCCATCGCCACCGCCAGCTCCGGCTGGTCCACAATGGACGGCTCCACGCCGAGGGCCCGGTGCAGGGCGGTCGCGATCGCCGGCATCCGGCTGGCCCCGCCGACGAGGAACACGGCGGACAGGTCCCCGGGCTCGACCCGGCCCGCGTTGAGGACCTCGCGGCAGGCCGCGACCGTGCGCTCGAGCATCGGCGCGGCCACCCGCTCCAGCTGCTCCCGGCCGAGCGGCTCCTCCTGGTCGAGCAGCGGCAGGTGGATCAGCGTCGTGGCCGAGCGGGACAGCATCTCCTTGGCGGTGCGGACGTTGTCCCACAGCTGCCGGCGCAGCCGTTGACCGGCCGCGTCGCCCGGGTTGGTGAGCCGCTCCCAGGCCTCGCCCCGCGGCACGGCCCTCGCCAGGTACCCCACCAGCGCCGCGTCGATGTCGAGCCCGCCGGTGTCGGTGAGCCCGCCGGTGGCGAGGACCGTGAAGCCGCTACCGCCGCGCCGGACCAGCGACGCGTCGAACGTGCCGGCGCCGAGATCGTAGACCAGCGCGACCCCGCCCTCCGGGACCTGCACGCCGGCCCGGCGGGCGAACGCGAAGGCGGCCGCCACCGGCTCCGGGACGAGGACCGCGCCCGGCGGCAGGGCGCGCCGCAGCACCGCGCGCCGCTCGGCGCCCCATCCGGCGGGGCAGGTGACGACGGTCTGTGTGGGCGGGGCGCCGGCCACCCGGGTCGCCTCCTCGACGACCCGGTCCAGCACGGCGGCGAACAGCGCCTCGACTTCGAACTGGGCGCCGGCGAGCAGCACGGTACCCTCGTCGACACAGCGCTTGGGGTGGGGCTCGAAGCCGGCCGGATTGGCCGCCGCCAGATGCAACGCGTCGCGGCCGACGACCAGATGCCCGGTCGGGTCGGCGCAGACCGCCGAGCGCAGCAGCGGCGAGCCGTCGAAGAGCAGCAGCTGCGGCTCCCCGTCGCCCGCCGCGAGCACCGCGACGGTGGTGAACGTACCGAAGTCGATGCCGAGCCGCACCGCCGTCTCCGCCACGCATCGAAGCCTACCCACTCGCCGGCCCGCCCGATCGGCCCAGCCCCGTCAGTCCAGCGTGGACAGATCCAGGCTGTGCCAGGCCGCCCCCGGGCCGGTGCCGGTCTTCCACCACAGCAGGCTCTGCCCGGCCATGACGCCGCCGACGTCCTCGGCGATCGTGATGAGCGAGTCGCGCCGGAGGTCGTAGAGCACGAGGCGCCGCGGCGAGGCGGGGGCGGCCGGGTCGGCGATCTGCAGCAGCGGCTCGAACCGGTCGAGCAGCGCCACGTCGGGGACGGCCGCGCTCACCCACGAGTCGCCGACCCGCCGGCGGTCACTGCCGTCGGTGCGGACCAGCTCGTAGATCGTGGCCTGGTCGGAGCCTGTGGTCACCACCGACCGGCACCACACCGGCCCGCAGACCAGCTGCTCCGCCGCGGACGCCGGGACGCTGACCCTGGCGCCGGTCCGCAGGTCGAGCAGCTGCAGTGCGCCCTTCGCGCCGGGCACGGTGCGCAGCCAGGGCCAGGCCGAGAGCCGGTACTCCCCCTCCACCCGCCGGACCGTCACCGGCCCGCCCGCGACCGGGACGGACCGGATCTCGGTCGCGGCGCCGGCGGAGGCCGCCCAGTACACCCGGCCGTCGGCGACGACCAGGTCGTCCTGCGTCCCGAAGAACGTGGCCGCGCCGGCGTCGGCGGGCGCGAGGATCTGCGTGGCCGGCCCGTCGAGCGGCGCCCGGAACAGGCGCGTCTCGACCGGCCCGCCGACCGTGGTGGTGGACTCGGCCCAGTAGACGGCGTCGCCGGCCCGGGTGAAGCCGAAGAACTGCGGAAATTGCCTCGCGTCGACCCGGCGCAGCTCGCGCTCGCCGCCGGGCCCGCGCAGCACCAGGCGCCGCGCGGCACCGTCCGGCGTCGCGGCGGTGCCCAGCGAGGTCTGCGGGTCGAGGTACAGCACCGGCAGGTAGTCGGCCCCGTCGGCGAGCCGGCCCGGGCTGTCGGCGATCCGGGCGGCCGGCCACGCCTGGCGCAGCGGCACGGCCCGCACGGCCGGCGCCGGGGCGCGCGCCTCGGCCGGCCCGACCACGACCAGCCAGCCGCCCACGACCAGCGCCGCCACCAGCGACAGCCGCGAGGCCCGCACCGACCCGGTTCCCCACCTCACCCGCCGACCGTAGCGCCCCGGCGCGTCCGGCCGCCCGTCGCCGGGGCAGGACGTCAGGCGGACGGGTCGGCGGCGAGGGAGCGCAGGGCGCGCAGGGTGTCGCGGACCAGGGCGGACAGCGGCTGGTCGGCGCCGTCCTGGTCGAGCCAGCGGGTGATGGTGACGCTGAGGACGGTCGCGGCCAGCTGGGCGGCCAGCATCGCGGCGAGGTCGTCCAGGCCGCGGCGGCGGAAGCCGCGCTGCATCGCCTCGGCCAGGGCGGAGAGCTTGCGCAGCTCGCGCTCGCGCAGGCCCTCGTCGGCCTGGATCACCGCGCGGCGGGTCCGCAGGTAGTCCAGCCGGCCCTCGAAGCGGGCCGCCGCGACCTTCTCCAGCCCCTCGGCGATCACCGCCATCGGGCCGAGCGCCGGCGGGGCCTCGGCCAGGAACTGCTCGGCGAAGTCGGGGATCTCCTCGTCCGCGGCGAACAGCACCTCGCGCTTGTCCGCGAAGTGCCGGAAAAACGTGCGGGTGGTGAGCCCGGCCCGGGCCGTGATCTGCGGCACGGTCGTCTCCGCGAAGCCCTGCTCGACGAACAGCTCCACGGCCGCGCGCTCCAGCCGCTCCCGTGCGTTCGGCTCCCATCTGCTCATCGGCTCCATCTTAGGTGATGACATCGCATGTCGTCATGCGCTATGGTGATGACACGCAATGTCATGGCGCACCGTGAGCGAGGGGATCGGGACGATGGGCAACGACGTATGGGTGCTGGGCGCGACCGGCCGGACCGGCGGCGCGATCGCCGCCCGCCTGCACGCGCAGGGGGTACCGCTGACGCTCGTGGGGCGCGACCGCGGGCGGCTCGAGGCGACGGCCGCCGGGCTGGACGGCGCACCCGGGTTGGTGGCCGGCCCGCTCGCCGGGGCCCTCGCCCGGCTGGCCGGGGCGCGGCCGGCCGTGGTGGTCAACACTGTCGGGCCGTTCGCCACCACCGCCGCCGAGGTCATCCCCGCGTGCCCGCCCGGCACCCACTACGTCGACGTCTCCAACGAGATGGCCGCCGCCGAGTACACGCTCGACCGGCACGCGCAGGCGGTCGCGGCCGGGCAGACGCTGGTCACCGGCGCGGGCTTCGGGGTGCTGGGCACCGAGAGCGTGGTGCTTCGCCTGTGCCAGGACCGCCCGCCCGCCGCCCGGGTGCGCGCCGACGCGATCGCCTCCGTCGCCTCCGAGCCCGGCTTCCTCGGCGCCGCGCTGGCCGCCACGATCGTCGAGGTTTTGTCGTACGGCGGCCGCGAGGTGCGCCACGGCCGCCTGGTGCGCAGCCCGCTCGGCGCGAGCCCCACCCGGCTCACCACGCCCGGCGGCGACACGGTCAGCACCGGCGGCGGCGCCAGCGGCGAACTGCTGGCCGCGTGGCGGGCCTCGGGCGCCGCGGACGTGCTCGCGGCCTCCAACGCGGCGCCGGCGAGCGCGACGCTCCGGCTCGCGCTGCCGGTCCTCGCGACGCTGCTGCGGGTGCCCGCGGTGGGCCGCTTCGCCACCCGGCGGATCGCGGCCGTGCGGACCCGGGCCCAGGAGCGGCCGCGGGCCTACTCGTGGGCGCACGCGCGGGCCGAGTGGGCCTCCGGCGAGGTCCGCGAGGGGTGGCTGCGGGCCGGTGACGGGATGGACTTCACCGCCGCGGTCACCGCCGAAGTGGCGCTGCGGCTGGCCCGCGGCGAGGGCCGCCCGGGCGCGTTCACCCCGGGCGCCCTGTTCGGCCCGGCCCTGGCCGAGGCCGCCGGCGCCGAGTTCCTCATCGACGACCACCACGCACCGTCCACCCGCGGCTGACCCCTGCGCCCACCAGCGCCGCGACGACGGCGACCCGGTCGCCCACGGCCACGGCCTGCTGGTACTGACTATGGCGGAGGACCGCGTGAGCGCGTTCACCCGCTTCATCGACGCAGCCGTGATGCCCTACTTCGCCCTCCCCCGCCGCCTGTAGCCCCGCCCCGTCCCGTCCCCGCCGGCCTCGCTCCCCGCCCGGCCGCCCGGCCCGGCCGCCCGGCCGCCCGGCCCCGCGCCGCCGCCCCGCCCGGCCCCGCGCCGCCGCCCCGCCCGGCCCCGCGCCGCCGGCCTCGCGCCCCGCCCCGCCCCGCCCCGCCTCGCCCCGCGGCGCCTCGCCCCGCGGCGCCCCTCCGCGACCGCCTCGCGCCGCCCGCCGCGCCTAGCTCCGCGCCCGGCGCGCCCCGCCGCGCTCCGCACTCCGCCGCGCCCGGCCTCGCACCGCGCTTGGTCCGCGCCGCCAGGCGCAGAAACTCTCCACGATCATGCACGCGCCCGCTCCGAAACCGCGCTTTTCCGTGATCGCGGAACAAAACTGTACCTATGGGTACATTATCTCTCCGCGATCATGATAAACGCCCGGCGCGACCAGCGGGTTGAGCATGATCACGGAGAGTTTTGACTGCTTCCGCGCCACCCATAACGGATTTATGCCCCGTCAGGCGAAAAATCGGATAAGTCATGACGCCGGAGGTGTCGTGACTTATCCGTCCGGCTTATCCGCCCGGCCCGGCGGGTGTCGATGTGCCGGCCGAAGCAGCGGCCGCCGCGATGCCCGCCGACCGTCCAGCCGCCCCGGCACAGGCACCCCGACACAAGCGCGGTCACGGCGGGGGCGAGCGGCGGGTCGGGGGACAAACGGCCATTGCGACAGAAGTTTGTCGCAAAGTTGCGGGCGACACATCGAAGTATTGCGCTAAGAGCGCGCCTGCTGGCAGGATTCCGAGCCAGAAGCCGACATGGTCAGCGCCGCCAACCGCGCGTCCTCCACGCGTGGGCTGCTCAGTGCCGGTGTGCGGGCCACCGCCCGGCCCGTTGCCCCCGCCATGCCCCCGATCCGGATCCCATCGCGACCACGCCGCCGGTCCCCCAACCGCCAACCGGGACGGGCGGAGCGGGCGCGGGGAAAAGTCTGGGGGCGACACCCGAGGAGTCCACATGGGAGTTTCCCGCCGCTCCGTCATCGCCACCTCACTCGCCGGGGCCGCCGCCGGTGCGCTGCCGCTCGGCGCCGCCACCGAAGCGGCGTTCGCCGTCAGTCCGCCCGGTGACGTCGTCGGCAAGGTGACCGTCGGCTACCAGGGCTGGTTCGCCTGCATCGGGGACGGTGCGCCGATCAACGGCTGGTGGCACTACAGCCCGAACTGGTCCCAGGCCCCGGCGCCGGGGGCGTGCAGCATCACCTGCTGGCCCGACGTGCGCGACTTCACCCAGGGGTACCGCAGCAACTTCGCCAACCTCGGCAACGGCCAGCCGGCGAACCTGTTCTCCTCCTACGACCAGCAGACCGTCGACACGCACTTCCGCTGGATGCAGCAGAACGGGTGCGACACGGCCGCGCTGCAGCGCTTCAACCCCAACGGGGGCGAGGGGGCGACCCGCGACGCGATGGCGCAGAAGGTGCGGCAGTCCGCGGAGGCGACCGGCCGCAAGTTCTACGTCATGTACGACGTCACGAACTGGACCAACATGCAGTCGGAGATCAAGACCGACTGGACCGGCAAGATGTCGGCGCATACGGCTTCCCCGGCGTACGCCCGGCAGAACGGCAAACCGGTCGTGTGCATCTGGGGCTTCGGGTTCAGCGACCCGGGGCGGCCGTTCGCGCCGGACGCCTGCCTGGACGTGATCAACTGGTTCAAGGGGCAGGGCGTCTATCTGATCGGCGGGGTGCCGACGCACTGGCGGCTGGGCACGGACGACTCGCGGGCCGGGTTCATCGACGTGTACCACGCCTTCAACATGATCTCGCCGTGGATGGTCGGGCGCATCTCCGACAACGCCGGCGCCGACTGGTTCTACACCAACCGCGTCCTGCCCGACCTCGCCGACCTCAACCCGCGGGGCATCGACTACCAGCCGTGCGTGATCCCGGGCGACCTGGCCGCCGGCCACCGCCGCCACGGCGAGCTCATGTGGCGGCAGTTCTACAACCACACCCGCGCGGGCGTGCAGAGCGTGTACATCTCGATGTTCGACGAGTTCAACGAGGGCAACCAGATCGCCAAGACCGCCGAGAGCGCCGCCTGGCAGCCCACCAACTCGGGCATGCGGGCGCTGGACGAGGACGGCACGCCGTGCTCGTCGGACTACTACCTGCGGCTGACCAACGACGGCGGGCGGATGCTCAAGGGGCAGGTCGCGCTCACCGAGACCCGGTTCACGGTGCCGTTCCCGACCGGGCCGGACCAGACCGCGCCCTCGGTCCCGGGCAGCCTGCGGGTCACCGGCACCACCGACACGACCGTCGCGCTCGCGTGGAACGCGTCCACGGACAACGTGGGCGTGGCGGGCTATCGGGTGTCCAGGGTCTCCGGATCCTCCAGCACGGTTGTCGGTACGACCACGACGCTGGCCTTCACCGTGACCGGCCTGACGGCCTCGACCGCGTACACGTTCACGGTCGCCGCCTACGACGCGGCCGGCAACGCCTCGGGCGCCTCCAACGCCGTCAGCGTGACGACGGCCGCGCCGCCGAACAACACCACCAACCTGGCCGCCGGGCGCCCGACCGCCGAGAGCAGTCACACGCAGGTGTACGGCAGCGCCAACGCGGTCGACGGCAACACCGGCACCTACTGGGAGAGCGCCAACAACGCGTGGCCGCAGTGGATCCAGGTCGACCTGGGCTCGGTGACGGCGACCAAGCGGATCGTGCTGACGCTGCCGCCGCAGTCCTCGTGGGCCACCCGCACCCAGACGCTGTCGGTGAACGGCAGCAACGACGGCGGGCCCGGCAACACGATCGTGGGCTCGGCCGGGTACACCTTCAACCCGGCGACCGGCAACACCGCGACCATCACGTTCCCGGCCACGGCCACGTTCCGCTACCTGCGGCTGACCTTCACCGCCAACACGGGCTGGCCGGCCGGCCAGGTCTCGGAGTTCCGCGTCTACAACGGCTGAGCGCCGCGATGTGACGTCCGCGCGCCGGCCGCCGCCGAAGGCCGGCGCGCGGATGGGGCGAGTGCCCGGGCCCGACGCCGACGAGCCCGGGAGCGACACCGACCCCCGAAGGCGGGTGGCGACCAGGCGTCCGGTCGCCACCCGCCGCGCGACTCCTGCGATCGCAGTAGTGCGGGTGTCAGCCGGCGCACCCAGACCGGCCTGCTCCGCCCGCCGTCCCCCTGGTAAAGGCGCCACCCGCGAGCTAACTTCGGTAGAGGAAAGTCAGCTCTGCGAGGAGGCACTCATGCGAGACGCGGTCATTGTCGAGGCGGTACGCACCCCCGTGGCCAAGGGCAAGGCGGGCGGCGGCTACGCGGATATCCATCCGGTGGACCTGCACGCACACGCGCTGCGCAGCCTGGTGGCCCGGGTGCCGGGGCTCGACCCGGCCGAGGTCGACGACGTGATCGGCGGGGCGGTCGGGCAGGTCGGCGAGCAGAGCACCAACACCACCCGGCTCGCCGCGCTGGCCGCCGGGCTGCCGGAGTCGGTGCCCGGCGTGACCGTCGACCGGCAGTGCGGCAGCAGCCAGCAGGCGCTCAGCTTCGCCGCGCAGGGGCTGGTCGCCGGGGCGTACGACATCGTGATCGCCTCGGGGATCGAGTCCATGAGCCGGGTGCCGATCGGCAGCAGCGCGCTCGTCGGCGGGGTCCGGGCCGACGTGGCCGGCCCGTCGGTCGCCGCCCGCTACCCCGGCGGCCTCGTCCCGCAGGGCGTCAGCGCCGAGCTGATCGCCCGCAAGTGGGCCCTGTCCCGCGCCCAGCTCGACGAGTTCGCCGCCACCAGTCACCACCGGGCCGCCGAGGCGTGGCGGGCCGGCTGGTTCGACGCCGAGGTGGCCCCGGTGCCCGGCGCCGAGCTGGCCCGGGACGAGACGATCCGCCCGGACACCAGCGTCGAGCGGCTCGCCGGCCTGCCGGTGGCGTTCGCCGCCGAGCACTGGACCCGCCGCTTCGGCGAGCTCGACTGGAAGGTGACGGCCGGCAACTCCAGCCCGCTCAACGACGGCTCCGCCGCGCTGCTGCTCACCACGAGCGAGACCGCCCGGCGGCGGGGCTGGCGGCCCCGGGCGCGCATCCACACCGCGACCGTCGTGGGCGACGACCCGATCTACATGCTGACCGGCATCATCCCGGCCACCGCCAAGGTGCTCGCCCGCGCCGGGCTGAGCCTCGCCGACATCGACGCGTTCGAGGTCAACGAGGCGTTCGCGTCGGTCGTGCTGTCCTGGCTGGCGGAGACCGGCGCCGACCCGGCGCGGGTCAACGTCCACGGCGGCGCCATCGCCGTCGGCCACCCGCTCGGCGCGAGCGGCGCCCGCCTGGCCACCACCCTGCTGGGCGTGCTGGAGCGCACCGGCGGCCGGTACGGCCTGCAGACCATGTGCGAGGCCGGCGGCACGGCCAACGCCACCATCATCGAGCGGCTCGACGGCTGAGCCGCCCGGATCGGTAGGTTCGCGGCATGAAGAACCTGCTCCAGGATCGGGACGCCTGGTCGATGGAGAACTGCTCGATCGCGCGCGCGTTCGAGCTCATCGGCACGCGCTCGGCGATCCTCGTGCTCCGCGAGGCGTTCCTCGGCGCCCGCCGGTTCGACGACTTCGCCCGGCGGGCGGGCATCGGCGAGCCGGCGGTCGCCGCCCGGCTGCGGGAGCTGACCGCCGACGGGCTGCTGGAGCGCGTGCCGTACCGGGAGGCCGGGCAGCGCACGCGGTACGAGTACCGGCTGACCGGGAAGGGCCGGGCCCTGCTCCCGATCATCACCGCACTGCGCGACTGGGGCGACGCCTGGGCGGCCGGCCCCGAGGGGCCGCCGGTGCAATCGGTCCACCGGGGCTGCGGGGCGCCCGTCCACGCGCGGCTGGTGTGCGACCACGGCCACGACGTCGGGCCGGGCGAGCTCGAGGCCCACGCCGGTCCGGGGCTGATCGAGGCGCACCGGCGGTAGTCGCGCAGCGGCCGGCGGTCAGGCGTCGTCGTTGGACACCCAGTCGGGGTGGGCCACGACGAACGAAGGCACGGTGTCCTCGCGTACCGCCGCGAACAGCTGCAGGCTGGTATCGCTGAGGATCTCCGTGGCCTTGCCGTTGATCATCTCGGAGTTGAAGGTCCCGCCGTTGGTCTTGAGCATGGTCACGGCGCCGGAGCGGACGTCGCGCAGCGCGAAGAGCCAGTCGGGGACGGACAGCCCGCCGCCGTCGAACGTCATCGCCTGACCGGCGGCGCGCAGTACCTGGTCGAGCTTGGCGGGATTGGTGAGGACGCCGCTGCCGGTGGCCTGCTTCAGCACCGCCTTGAGGAACTGCTGCTGGTGCCGCTGCCGCCCGTAGTCCCCGTCCGGGAGCAGCTCGCGCTGCCGCACGTAGTCCAGGGCCTGCCAGTCGGCCAGATGCTGGCAACCGGGTTCGTAGACCTGCGGGGTGACGCCAGGGACGGGAATCGGGCCGGCGTCGGTCATGTCGTAGGGCATCCGGTACTGCCCGCGCGCGTCGTGTCCGATGTGGACGGAGACGGTCTTCTCGTCCACGCACATGTCCACCCCGCCCAGCGCCGCCACCAGCGACTTGAACCCGGCGAAGTCGACGATCGCGCCGCCGTTGAACGAGATCCCGGTCAGCCGCTCGATCGTCAGCGCCAGCAGCTCGAACCCGCCCGCCCGGCCGGTGCCGTTGCGGTAGCCGTCGGGGAACGCCGCATTGATCTTGTCCCAGCCGCCGTCGAACCCGCTCTTCGAAAAGGCCGGGATCGACACGTAGGAGTCCCTGGGCACCGAGACCAGGTAGGCGGCGTCGTGGCTCGCCGGTATGTGCGCGATCATGATCGAGTCGGCGTTGTGCTCGCCGTCCGGGTCGTCGTCGCGCTCGTCGATGCCGACCAGGAGCAGGTTCAGCGGCCCGTCGATGCTGACGTGCGGCGCCGCCGCGTCGCCGAGCAGGGGTTGCTGGTCGATCGACCCGGTGTAGCGGTGCAGCAGGACCCGGCTCCCGGTGATCCCGGCGGCGCTGACCAGCATGAGCAGCACGCCGAGCACGATGAGCAGGCGGGGCAGGCGGCGGTCGGGAATTGGGTCGCCCATAAGCGTCTCCACTGTCCTCGATCCGGGCCGCGAACGGGCGCGCGCCGGGAGTCGGCGTCTGGTTGACCTTGCCAGCATAGGAACTCCGGACCTGCCCCACGGCCGTCCGGCAGGTGATACCGCAGGTGGCGGGCGGTCCCCGGCCGTCGCCGCCGAGGTCGTGACGATCGACGGCTCACCTGCCCGACCACTCCGCCAAGCCACCTCCGCTCGCCCGGCGCGCCGTGTTTATCGGGAACCGGAGGGGTACAGGCGCGCTCGACATTCCGCAGCCGAGGAAAGGAAGAGCGTTGGTCGACGCGGGCAAACGCAGCGTCATGGGAGTGCTGGTCGACGTGGTCGACTACGACGCGACGGTCGCGAGGGTAATCGCGGCCGCCGAGCAGCGGCGCCCGTTCATCCTGACCGCCCTGGCCGTGCACGGTCTGATGACCGGTGTCTCGGATCGGCGGCACAACGCGCGGCTCAATGCCTTCGACATGGTGGTCCCGGACGGCCAGCCGGTGCGGTGGGCGCTGAACCTGCTGCACGAGGCCCGGCTGCGCGAGTGGGTGAGCGGGCCGGAACTGACCCTGCGGGTCCTGCGCCGCGCGGCCGAGCAGCAGCTGCCGGTGTACCTCTACGGCTCCACCGCGCGTACCGTCGGCCGGCTGGTCACCACGCTGACCCGCACGGTGCCCGCGCTACGGATCGCCGGCGCCGAGCCGTCACGGTTCCGCGACGCCGAGCCGGGCGAGTACGCCCGCATCGCCAAGCGCATCGACGCCTCCGGGGCCCGGCTGGTCCTGGTCGGCCTGGGCTGCCCGCGGCAGGAGTCGTTCGTCCACGCGATGCGGCCGCTGCTCGCCATGCCGCTGCTCGCGGTCGGCGCCGCCTTCGACTATCACGCCGGGCTGCTGAGCTATGCGCCGCGGTGGATGCAGCGCGGCGGCCTGGCCTGGCTGTGGCGGCTGGTCCTGGAGCCGCGGCGGTTGTGGCGGCGGTACCTCGTCCTCGGCCCCCGGTATCTGGTGCGGCTCTCGGCGCAGAAGGTGGGACTGTGGGAGCCGTCCGTGCCCGCACCCTCGCACCGCCCGGTCGAACCCGCACCGGTCTGAACGCGGGGGAGGGTACATGTGCGGAATCGCCGGCGTCGTGGCGACGGGCGGCGCGCAAGCCGTGGACGAGGAGCGGCTGCGCGCCATGTGCCGCAGCCTCACGCACCGGGGGCCCGACGAGGAGGGCTTCTTCATCACCGCCACCGCCGGCCTCGCGGTGCGGCGGCTCGCGGTCATCGACGTGGCGCACGGCCGGCAGCCGGTGCGCTCCGAGGACGGCACCGTGCACGCGGTGCTCAACGGCGAGATCTACAACCATCGGCAGCTTCGCCGGCTGCTCGCCGCGCGCGGCCACACCTTCGCCTCCGGCAGCGACGCCGAGGTGATCCCGCACCTGTACGAGGAGTACGGCCCGGACTTCGCCCGGCACCTGGAGGGCATGTTCGCCATCGCGCTGCACGACGCCGCCCACGACCGCCTGGTCCTGTGCCGCGACCGGGTCGGCGTGAAGCCGCTGCACTACGCCGAGCGCGCCGGCGGCCTCGTGTTCGGCTCGGAGATCAAGGCGGTGCTGTGCGCGATCCCGGACCGGACGCCGGACCTGCACGCGTTCAGCGCCTACCTGTCGCTGATGTACGTGCCCGCGCCCCGCACGATGTACCGGGAGGTCCGCAAGCTCCCGCCGGGCACGACGCTGGTCTGGCAGGACGGCCGGTGCACGCTGCGGCGCTACTGGTCGCTCGCCGCCGTGCCGCAGCGGCACGATCTCACCGCCGACCGCGCCGGCGCGATCCTGCGCGACCTCGTCGCCGACTCGGTCCGCGAGCAGCTGGCGGCCGACGTACCGCTGGGGTTCTTCCTCAGCGGCGGCATGGACTCCGCCACCGTCGTCGCCGCCGCCCGCCGCGCCCTGCCCGACGCCACGCTGAAGACGTTCTCGGTGGGCTTCGTCGACCGGTCCTACGACGAACGCGGCGCGGCCGCCCTCGTCGCCCGCCGGTTCCGCACGGACCACACCGAACTGCTGGTCGAACCGGTGGCGCACGACGTCGCGGACGGCATCCTGCCCGCCTACGACGAGCCGTTCGCCGACCCGTCGGCGGTGCCCACCTACTACCTGTGCCGGCTCGCCCGCCGGGACGTGACGGTGGCGCTGAGCGGTGACGGCGGGGACGAGCTCTTCGCCGGCTACCTCACCTACCGGGCCGACGAGCTGGCCCGCTACTACCGCCACCTGCCGCGCGCGGTGACGGCCGGAATCGTGCCGGGCCTGCTGCGGTTCCTGCCGCGCTCCAGCGCCCGGGCGAGCTTCGACTTCAAGGCGCGCCGGTTCCTCGACAACGCCGCCGACGAGCCCGGCCGCAGCCACTACCTGTGGCGGGTCGTCTTCCGGGAGGCGCACAAGGCGCGGCTGCTGCGCCAGGACGTGCTCGCCGAGTTGTACGGCAGCGACAGCTACGACACGCACGAGGCGCACTACGACGACGGCGCCGGCTTCGACCGGCTGACCCGGTTCCAATACACCGACGCGCACGTCTACCTGCCCGACGACGTGCTGGCGAAGGTCGACCGGGTGAGCATGGCGCACTCGCTGGAGGTACGGGTACCGCTGCTGGCCACGCCGCTGCTCGAGTTCGCCTTCTCCCTGCCGGGCCGGCTGAAGCTCCCGGGCCGGCAGCCGAAGTGGCTGCTGCGCCGGGCGATGGCGGGCCTGCTGCCGCCGCAGACGCTCGCCATGAGCAAGCAAGGCTTCAACGCCCCGCTGCCGCGCTGGCTGCGCGGCCCGTTCCGGCCGCTGGTCCGCGAGTACCTGGGCCGCGACGTCCTGCAACGGCAGGGCTACCTGCGCTTCGACGCGGTGAACGAGATGGTCGAGCGCCACCTCGGCGGCGCCGCCGAACACGCCCGCGAGATCTGGATCCTGCTGCTGTTCACCATGTGGGCCGAGCAGGAGAAGGCCTACCGATGACGACGGCTTGGAGGTACGAGGCCCCGTGAGACACTGGGTGCTGCTCATTCCGCTGTTCCTGGCATTCCTGCCCGCCGTCGTCCTCACCTCCTCCGTCCCGCCGCCGGTGCGCGCCTGGGCCTGCCGGATCTCGTTCGTCGTCATCGCGGCGCTGCTCGCCGCGCCGTGGATCTGGCTGCGCCTGGGCTACGACGTGCCGGCCCGGGCCGCGATGATCCTCACCACCGGGTCGTTCGCCTGCGGGATCGTGCTCAGCGGCGCCACCGCGGGGATCGTGGAGGACAACGCGCCGCCGTCGCCCGCCGTCCAGCACGCGGTCCTGCGGTACCACACCGCCTACGCCGTGCGCCCGGAGCCGCGCGGCAAGCGGGCGCTGGACGTTGTCGGCGCCCTCGCCGGCCTGGCGCTCACGCTGCCGCTGTGGCCGATCATCGGGCTGCTCATCTGGTTCGAGGAGCCGGGGCCGATCTTCTTCACCAAGAACTCGGTGGGCCGCGGCGGCCGCACGTTCCGGCAGTTCAAGTTCCGCAGCATGCAGTACGGCGCCGAGCGGCTGACCGGGCCGGTCGTGTCGCCCGCCGGCGATCCGCGCACGCTACGGGTCGGCCGCCGGCTGCGACGCTGGCACCTCGACGAGCTCCCCGAGCTGATCAACGTGCTCAGCGGCTCGATGAGCCTGGTCGGGCCGCGGCCGCTGCGCACCGTGCTCGTCCGCACCCACCTCGAGACGGTCGGCGGCTACGCCGAACGGCACACCGTGCGCCCCGGCATCGCCTGCATCGCGCAGATCGAGAAGTTCCACATGCCGCCGCCGGAGCGGCTGGTGAAGGACCTCGCCTACATCGAGCACCAGAGCGTGCGGCTCGACCTGCGGCTGCTCGTCCGCGCGGTGCTGAGCACGGTCCGCGGCGAGCGGCACTACGACGAGCCGGCGCTCGTCGTGCCCAGCCCGGCGGTGCCGGCGAGCCGGACCGACGGACCGTTGGCGGGAGTGGTCGAGCATGCCGGTCAAGCCCAGGACGCCTGAGCACGACGGGCTGGGCGGCGCTTCCCGTTTCGTCGGGGCCGGCCTGCTCGACCAGGTGGTCATCGCCGCCGCCAACTCGGCGAACACCCTCCTGGGCGGCATCCTGCTGTCCAAAGAACACTTCGGCGCGCTCGCCCTCGCCCTCGCCGTCGGCTACTTCGCCATGTACCTCAACCGGGCCGCCGTCGGGGACGTGCTGCTCGCACTCGCCTCCCGCTACGACGGCGAGCCCCGCGCCCGGCTGGCCCGCAACGGGCTGACCACCGCACTGTGCTCCGGCCTGGTCGCCACCGTCGTGTTCATCGCGCTCTGGGCCCTCTACCCCAGCCGCGGCGAGATCGACCTGCGCCAACTCATCTGGCTCGCCCCGTTCATGATCCCGATCATGCTGCACGACACCGCCCGCTGCGACTACCTCGCCGACCGCCGCCCCGACAAAGCCCTCGGCATCGACCTCGTCTGGGCCGGCACCCAAGCCGTCCTCGTCGCCATCATGATCACCACCCACCACTCCAGCGCCGGCGCCCTGCTCACCGTCTGGGGCTTCGGCGCCATCGCCGGCATCACCGTCTACCTCCTGCGCGAACACCGCCTGCCCTGGCACGGCAGCCCCCGAGCATGGCTCACCGAAACCCGCCACCTCTCCAGCTGGTTCACCATCACCGCCATCGTCGCCCAGGTCCAGGTCCTCGCCATCAGCTTCGTCGTCGCCGGCCGACTATCCAAGATCGACCTCGGCAACCTCCGCTTCGTGCAGACCGTCCAGCTCCAACCCGTACAGAACCTGATCACCGCCATCCAGAGCCTGCTCGTCCCCCGCGCCTCCCGCAACGCCGCCCAAGCCGCCAAACCCGGCCCCGACGGCGCCGCCGCCGCCCACACCCTGCGCCGCCAGACCCGCCAACTCGCCACCGCCTTCACCATCCTCGGCGCGCTCATGGTCCTCATCGTCTGGCCAGCCGTCTCCTTCGCCCTGGTCCACACCCACAAATTCGCCGAAGCCGCCCCCCTCGCCCTGCCCATCGCCCTGCAGGGCGCCGTCTACCTCCTCCAGGTCCCCTTCACCGCCGCCATGCGCGGCATGCACCGCGCCCGCATGCTCTTCATCCAATACGTCGTCTTCGCCGTCGTCTCCATCAGCGGCCTCACCCTCGGCGCCGACTACGGCGGCCTCCACGGCGCCGCCTGGGGCCTGCTCACCGGCTCCACCACCGGCCTGGCCTGCATGGTGATCCTCTACATCCGCGCCCTGCGCCGGTTGACCCGGCCGGTCGCCGCCCCCGTCCCGGCTACGACCGCTATGCGTTAGCGCCGCTGATGAGCACGGTGACGCCGTGCCCGGACAGGTCGCGGGCGTGCTGGAGGGCGGCGGCGAGGGCGGTGGCGCCGCCCGGTTCGACGGCGAGGCGGAGGCTGTCCCACAGCTGGTGTTGTGCGTGGCGGATCGCCCGGTCAGGAGCGAGGAGGACGCGGGAGCGCTGGTCCAGTGCGACGGCGGTGGCGATGGCGCCGGCCCGGCGGGCGCCGAGGCTGTCGACGGCAACTCCGGTGCGGTCGATGTCGATGTCGACCGGCCGGCCCGCGGCGATCGCCGCAGCGAGCGAGGGTGCGGTTTCGGGTTCCGCGGCGAGGACGGTGTTGCGGCCGCGTAGGGCGAGGCAGACACCGGCGAAGAGGCCGCCACCGCCGCAGCTGACGATGACGACATCACCGGGAGGGATCTGGTCGGCCAGCTCAGCGCCGACGGTTGACTGCCCCGCGACGGTGGCGACCTGGTCGTAGGCGTCGATGTGGACCGCGTCGTGGTCGGCGGCGTACCGCTGGCTGGCATCGAGGGCGTCGGCGTAAAAGCCGTCGACGAGGTGCAGGTCCGCGCCGTGCCGACGGATGGCGTCCTGTTTGACCTGCGGTGAGAAGGAGGGCACGAAGATCGTGGCATGAACGCCGGCTCGGCGGGCCGCCCAGGCGACCGCCACTGCGTGGTTTCCGCCGGAGGCCGCGGTGACGGAGGTCGCCGCACCGGGCATGGTCAGCACGGCGTTCAGCGCGCCCCGGGCCTTGAACGAGCCAGTGTGCTGCAGCTGCTCCAGCTTCAACGTCAGCGCGCCGTCGGCTCCCACATCTCGGCCGTCGACGTGCAGGATCGGGGTGCGCCGGACGCGTCCGCGCAGGCGGGCGTGGGCCTGGGCCAGGTCCTCATCCGTGGGGATCACGCCACAGTTGGCTTCGAGGGCGTCCATCGATCCTCCCAGGTGCCACTTTGCCGAACAGCTCGTTCGGTATAGTAGACACATGGCTGGTCCCAACTTGCAAGCGGCC
This sequence comes from Dactylosporangium sp. CA-092794, assembly GCF_050948465.1. Taxonomy (NCBI): domain Bacteria; kingdom Bacillati; phylum Actinomycetota; class Actinomycetes; order Micromonosporales; family Micromonosporaceae; genus Dactylosporangium; species Dactylosporangium sp. CA-092794. The sequence goes on from NZ_CP192044.1 coordinate 9,286,706, forward strand.
CTCGGTCAGCGGTTGCGTCGACTCCGCGAGGAACGAGCGATGAGCGCGGCCGACCTCGCTCGCGCATCCGGGGTGGCGCGAGCGACCCTGTCCAGGCTCGAAGCCGGTCACGGCAACCCCACCCTGGACACCATCGGCGCGCTGGCGGGCGACAGCCGGCGATCTCTTTCGCAGCGCAGCGCAGCGACCGGAAGTCTCCGTGATCATGCGCAACCGGGCGTCGACACCAAGGGTTTTTCATGATCGTGGAGTGGCGATGTACCCCCGTGTACCGAAAGTCTCCGGGATCATGGCAAACCCGCGGTGCGGACACCGCAGGCAGCATGATCACGGAGACATACGGCCGGCCCGGCCGCGCAGATCGGCGGTTGCGCCCGGGGGCATCCGGCACCGGGCTGAACTGGCCGGATTACGCGGCCTTCAGGTAGCGGCCGTTGTGGTAGAGCAGCGGGGCGCCGTCGGAGTGCTCGCCGTGGATCGGCTCGGCCAGCACGATCGCGTGGTCGCCGGCGTGGACGCGCTCGGCGACCCGGCAGACCAGCACCGCCAGGACGCCGTCGAGCATGGGGACCGCGTGCGGGCCCGCGCTCCAGTTGAGGGGCGCGGCGAAGCGGTCGATGCCGCTCGTGGCGAAGCGGCGGGCCACCTCCTCCTGGGCCTCCGTCAGCACGTGCACGCCGACGTGCTCGGCCGTCTCCAGCGCGGGCCAGCTCGACGAGCGGCGGTCCAGGCAGAACGACACCAGCGGCGGGGCCAGCGAGACCGACGTGAACGAGGTGGCCGTGAAGCCCGCCGGGCGGGTGGGGCCGGGGGCGGTGATCACGACGACCCCGGCCGCGTGCCGGCGCAGCAGGCTGCGGAACAGGTCGGCGTCGATGGTGGCAGGCATGCGGTACCCCCTCTTACGAGACCGTCAGGATGGGCGGCGCCGCCGGGTCGGCCCGCAGGCGCTCCAGCCACTGCACGACGTGGGCGGCGACGGTTCGGTGCGTGATGTCGTTGAAGGCGTCGTGCCGGCCGTCGCGGACGGTCGCCAGTTCCGCGTGCGGCAGCCGGGACGCGAGTTCGCGGGCGCCGGCCACGGGGGCGATCGGGTCGGCGGCGCCGTGGACGATCAGCACCGGCACGGCGACGGCGGCCGGGTCGACGGCGGCGGCGAGCGCGGGCGGTACCTCCGCGGTGAGGGCGCCGCGCTCGAAGCCGCCGTCGCCCTCCAGCCGGGCGCGGTGCGTGGGGCAGGCGCTGCGCGCGTCCAGCTCGGCGTCCCAGTCCAGGAAGCCCTTGGGCCGGGGCGCCGCCCACGGGACGCCGGCCACGATCACGCCGGCCACCGGCACCGCCTGGGCCAGGGCGAGGGCGCGCAGCGCGCCGGTGTCGGAGCCGGCCAGGACCAGCGGGGCGACCGCGTCGGCGGCCAGCCCCGGCAGCGTTTCCGGCGTCGCGGAGCGCACCGCGTAGCCGTCGACGGCCAGGCGGCGGCCGAATCGGTCGTACACCCCGGCGTGCTCGCCCCGGCCGGGCAACAGCAGCACGGTGCCGCGCACGGCGATGGCGGCCGGCGGGTCCCAGCGGGCCCCGCCGACGACCGGCGCGCCGACGGAGGCCGTCACCGGGCACCCGCCGCGACCGTCTCGGTCCCGGCCTCGCCCGCGGTGCCCGCCGCGCCCGGCAAATCGGAAATATCCGAAATGTCGGGCGAAGCGGAGGAACCGGCGTTGGAGGCGCCCGCAGCAGCCGAGACGGCGGACGGGCCGGCCGCAGGAGCAGAGGCGGCGGACGGGCCGGCCGCGGAAGCGGAGGCGGACGAGGCGGCGCGGCGGGCCAGTTCGGCGCGGACCAAGGGCAGCAGGTAGCGGCCATAGTCGATGGCGTCGTCGAGCGGGTCGTAGCCGCGGATCAGCAACGTGGTGACGCCGATGTCGACGTAGTCCAGCAGGGCCTGGGCGACCGTTTCGGGGGTGCCCACGAGCGCCGTGGAGTTGCCGCCCGCGCCCGTGGCCTTGGCGGTGGGTGTCCACAGTGCACGGTCGTGCAGGTCGCCCTTGGCGGCGGCGGCCAGCAGGCGCTGGGAGCCGACGTTCTCCGGCTTGCCGTCGGTACCCCAGGCGCGCTTCGGCCAGCTCTCCCGGCCCGACGTGATGGTGTCGAGAATCCGGTGCGCGCGCTCCCAGGCGAGTTCCTCGGTCGGGCCGAGGATCGGGCGGAAGGACACGCTGATGCCGGGCACGTCGGTGCGACCAGCGGCGGCCGCGGCAGCGCGGACCGCGGCGATCTGCTCCGCGGTCTCCTTGAGCGGCTCGCCCCAGAGGGCGAACGTGTCGGCGTGCTTGCCGCCGACCCGGTAGGCCGCCTCGGAGGAACCGCCGAAGTAAAGCGGGATCCGGTGCGCCGGCTGCACGTGGGCGGAGAAGTCGGCGAACCTGTAGTGCGTGCCCTCGTAGTCGAACGGCTCGGGCGAGGACCAGGCGCGGCGCAGGATCGTCAGGTACTCGTCGGTGCGCGCGTAGCGCTCGTCCTTGCCCAGGTAGTCGCCGTCGCGCCGCTGCTCGTGGTCGTTGCCGCCGGTGATGGTGTGCACCGCGACCCGGCCGCCGCTGAACTGGTCCAGGGTGGCGAACTGGCGCGCGGCCAGGGTCGGCGCGACGAAGCCGGGGCGGTGCGCGATGAGCAGGCCCAGCCGCTCGGTGTGGGCGGCCACGTGCGCGGCCACCTGGCCGCCCTCGGGCCAGCCGGAGCCGTAGCCGATGAGGATCCGGTCGAAGCCGCCGTCCTCGTGTGCGCGGGCGAAGCGCCGGGTGTACTCGGGGTCGACGACCGGCCCGCGGGGCGCGTGGATCTCGGAGGCGTGCTGCGTGCCGATCATCCCGATGAACTCGACCGAGGTCATGAGCTGGGTTCCTTTCCGTACCGTTGCCGGCTCTGAGACAGCGCGGCCTTGCCGGCCGCGGTCAGGATGGTGTCGTCCTGCGGGGTGTGGATGCGGGCGCAGAGCACGTCGCGCAGGTGCCGTTCGAGGGGGTTGTGGCGGTTGAGCGCGTTGTTGCCGATGAGCGCGACCGCCTCCTGGACGCTCTCGATCGCGGCGCGGGCGCCGGTGAGCTTGCCGATCGGGGCCCGCCGGGCCGCCTCCGGGTCGCCGGCGTCGACGCCCTCGGCGAGGGCGCGCACGAGGACCCGCGCGGCGGTGAGCCGGGCCTCGATCTCGCCGACCGCAGCCTCGAACCGGGGCAGGGTGGCGAGGGGCTTGCCGAGGGAGGTCGGCACCCGCTCGTGCAGGAAGCGCACGAGCCAGTCCCGGGCGGCGTTCGCGACGCCGAGGTACAGCGCGGTGAGCCCCAGGCAGTTCCAGGCGAACAGCACGGCGCCGCGCGGGTCGGGGGTCGGCCGGGACAGCTCGATCGTGGCGTCGGCCGGCACCCGCACGTCGGCGAGCAGCACGTCGTCGCTGCGGCTGGCCCGCAGGCCGAGGTGGTCCCAGGTGCGCTCGATCGTCAGGCCGGGGCTGCCGCCGCGGACCAGGAACGAGCCGGTGCGCGGCTCGTCCTCGTCGGTGCGCGCCCACACCAGCATCCACGCGAGGGCCTCGGCGCCGGTGGAGAAGATCTTGTGGCCGGACAGCGACCAGCCGCCGGGGACCCGGACGGCCACGGTGGCGGGGAGGCCGCCGCGGGCCGGGGTGCCCAGCTCCGGTTCGACGCGCAGGGCGTTGATGAGCGTCGGCGCGGACGCCGACTCGGCCAGCACCTGCCGGTAGTGCGGCTCCGGCCAGCTCGGCGCGAGGGCCTGGCCGGCGTGGTTGAACAGGGTCATGGCGGTGACGAGCGCGACGGCGGGGTCGCCCGCGCCGAGAGCGGTGAGGATGTCGACGGTACGGGCGAGGCCGGCGCCCGGCCCGCCGTGGCGGGTGGCCACGGTCTCGGTGAGCAGGCCGTGCTTGTGCACCAGCGCGATGCCCTCGTAGGGGAAGCTGCCGTCGCGGTCGTGCTCCTCGGCGCGCTCGGCGAGCTCCGCGGTGACGGCGGCGAGGTCCACTTCGGACAGGGTCATGGCATCCTCCGGATCGCCGGTGGTTCGTGGACGGTGACCGGGGGCGGGTCCCCGCGGTACCCCTCCACCTGTACCAGCGCGTGCTGGCCGGTGCAGCCCTGCGAGAGCCGCGAGCTGGGCACGTCGGCGGTGAGCACGTTGGGGTTGCCGTGCGCGCACAGCACGCCGTCGCCGGTGTCCAGCGGGTCGAACCAGGCGCCGGTCGGCAGCCTGACCACGCCGGGGCGCAGCCCGTCGTCGAGGACGGCGCCGGCCAGGCACGCGCCGCGGTCGTTGAACACCCGCACCACGTCACCGGCGGCGATGCCGCGCGCGTCCGCGTCGGCCGGGTGCAGCCGCAGCGCCTCGCGCCCGGCCCGCTTGCCGGCCCGGCTCACCGCGCCGACGTCGAGCTGGCTGTGCAGCCGGGTCTCGGGCTGGTTGGCGATGAGCACCAGCGGGTAGCGGTCCACCGGGCGGAGCGGCTCCAGCCACGCGGGGTGGCCCGGGCAGTCGTCGTAGCCGAACCCGGCGACGGTTTCGGAGTACAGCTCGATCCGCCCGCTCGGGGTGCGCAGCGGGTGGGCGTCGGGGTCGGCCCGGAAGCGCTCGAACAGGGTGAACCGCTCGGGGCCGGGCGGCAGCTCGTACTCCCCCGCCGCCCAGAACTCGTCGAACGCCGGCGCACCGGCCGGGCGCCACGCCTCGTACAAGTACCGTATCCACTGCGACGGCGTGCGGCCCTCGGTGAATTGCGCGCCGAAGCCCAGCCGGGAGGCGAGGCCGGCCAGGATCTCGTAGTCGTCGCGGGCGGCGCCGACCGGCGGGATGGCCCGGCGCATCGCGATGAGGTGCGTGTCGCGGCGCCCGCCGCCGAGGTCGTCGCGCTCCAGCGTGGTGGTGACCGGCAGGACGATGTCGGCGTGCCGGGCGGTGGCGGTCCAGTGCGGCTCGTGGACGACGACGGTGTCGGGGCGGCCGAAGGCGCGCCGCAGCCGGGTCAGGTCCTGGTGGTGGTGGAACGGGTTGCCGCCGGCCCAGTGAACGAGCCGGATGTCGGGGTACGTGCGGCGCTGCCCGTTGAAGTCGTACTCCTCGCCCGGGTGCAGCAGCAGGTCGGCGATGCGGGCGACCGGGATGTACTCGCGGACCGGGTTCACGCCCTGGGCCAGGAACGGCAGGCGGGCGGTCGGGCCGTAGTCGCCGACGTCGCCCATCGAGCCGTAGCCGTGCCCGAACCCGCCGCCCGGCAGCCCGATCTGGCCCAGCGCCGCGGCGAGCGCGATCCCGGCCCACACCGGCTGCTCGCCGTAGCGGGCGCGCTGCAGCGACCAGGTGACGGTGACGAGGGTGCGGTGCCCGGTCATGCGGCGGGCCAGGGCGCGGATGTCGGTGGCCGGGATGCCGCAGATCGGCGCGGCCCACTCGGCGGTCTTGTCCTCGAGGTATGCCCGCAGGATGTCGAAGCCGACGGTGTACCGCTCCAGGAAGGCCCGGTCGTGCCGGCCGTCCTCGACGAGCGTCCGCAGCAGGGCCAGCATGAGCGCGGTGTCGGTGCCGGGCGCGATCGGCAGCCAGGTGGCGTCCACTGTGGACGGCAGGTCGGCCCGCAGCGGGCTGACGACCACGACGCGGACCCCGCGCTCGGCCAGCCGGGCGAGGTGGCCGGGCGTGCGGTGCCGGGTGACGCCGCCGGGCGTGACGTAGACGTTCTTCTCGGGGATGCCGCCGAAGGCCACGACGAGCTCGGTGTGCTCGGCGATCGTCGGCCACGAGGAGGCGTTGCGCAGCACCTCCTCCGCGTCGCCGACGACGTGCGGCAGCAGCACGGCCGAGGTGCCGTTGCTGTAGGAGTTGCGGGATCCGGTGTACCCCCCGAAGAGGTTGAGGAAGCGGTGGAGCTGGCTCTGCGCGTGGTGGAACCGGCCGGCGCTGGCCCAGCCGTAGGAGCCGCCGAACACGGCCGGGTTGCCGTGCTCGCGGCGCACCCGCTCGAGCTCGCCGGCCAGCAGGTCCAGCGCGGTGTCCCAGGAGACCTCGACGAACTCGTCCCGGCCGCGCCGGTCGGTGGGGCCGGGGCCATCCTCCAGCCAGCCGCGGCGGATCGCGGGGGCGCGCACCCGGGTGGCGTGGGTGACGCCGCCCGCGACGTTGCCCAGCAGCGGCGACGGCGCCGGGTCGGCCGGGTGCGGCGCGACCTCGAGACCGGCCGGCCCGGCGGTGACCCGGTAGGCGCCCCAGTGGGAGGTGGTGGTGGTCATACCCGGGCCGCCCAGGCGTCCGTGTGGTGGCAGGCGACCGCCCGGTCGCCGTCCACGATGGACAGTTCGGGCGCGGTGGCGCAGACGTCGGTGGCGAACGGGCAGCGGGCCGCGTACGAGCAGCCGCCGGCGGCCACGGCGACGTCGCCGGTGCCGCGCAGCCGGGCGGCCGGGATCGGGTGCTCGCGGCGGACGCTCGGCGAGGAGGCGGCCAGCAGCGCCGTGTACGGGTGGTGCGGCGCGGTGAGCACGTCCTCGATCGGGCCGTGCTCGACGAGCCGCCCGCCGTAGAGCACGGCGACCCGGTCGGCGATGCCGGCCAGGGAGCTCAGGTCGTGGGAGATGACCACGACGGTCACGCCGGCCGTGTCGCGCAGGCCGGCGAGCAGGCGCAGCACGTGGTTGCGGTTGGAGGCGTCGAGGGCGGAGACCGGCTCGTCGCACAGCAGCAGCCGGGGTGACACGGCAAGGGCGCGGGCCAGCAGCACGCGCTGGCGCTGGCCGCCGGAGATCTGGCCGGGGGTACGCCCGCGCAGCGCCGGATCGAGCCCGACCCGGGTGAGCGCGGCGTCGACCCGCTCGGCGATCTCGGCCGGGCGCAGCTGCCCGGCGACGGCGAGGCCCTCCCCGACGACGGTGGCGACGGTGTGCTGCGGGTCGAGGGCGCGCAGCGGGTCCTGGAAGACGTACTGCAGGGCCCCGGTGCGCCGCCACGCGCGCAGCGCCCGGCCGCGCAGCGCGGTCAGGTCGGTGCCGTCGAAGCGGATCCGCCCGCCGCGCACCGGGGCGAGGCCGCAGACGGCCCGGGCGAGCGTGGTCTTGCCGGATCCGGTCTCCCCGATGATGCCGAGGATCTCGCCGGTACGCACGGCCAGGCTCACGCCGTCGAGCACCCGGTGCCGGTCGTAGTCGACCGACACGTTCTCAATGTCGAGCAACGTGGTCATGCGCCCACCAGCGCCAGCTCCGCGGCCCGGTGGCAGCGCACCGCCCGGTCGTCCACGGTGGACAGCGGCACCGGGGCCCGGCAGCCGTCGGTGACGTGCGCGCAGCGGTCGGCGAAGCGGCAGCCGGTCGCGTAGGCGCCCAGCTCCGGCGGGCGGCCCGGGATCACCTCCAGGTCACGACGGCGCCAGTCGCCCAGCGACGCGACCCGCAGCAGCGCCTCGGTGTAGGGGTGCCGCGGGTTGGCGATGACCTCGGCGGTCGGGCCCTGCTCGACGACCTCGCCGGCGTAGAAGACCGCGACCCGGTCGCAGACCTCGGCCACCACCGCGAGGTCGTGGCTGACCAGCAGCAGGGACAGGCCGCGCTGCTCGCGCAGCTGCCGCAGCAGGTCGAGCACCTCGGCCTGGACGGCCGGGTCGAGGGCGGTGGTGGCCTCGTCGGCGACGAGCAGCTCGGGCTCGCCGGCCACCGCGATCGCGATGAGGGCGCGCTGGAGCATGCCGCCGGACAGCTCGTGCGGATACTGGTCGAACACGGCCGGGGCGCGCCGGATGCCCATCGCCTCGAGCAGCTCGACGGCGGCGGCCCGGGTCGCGCCGCGGGGCAGGCCGCGCTTGAGCCGCAGCTGCTCGGCGAGCTGGCGGCCGACGGTGAGCGACGGGTTGAGGTACGACGCCGGATCCTGGAACACGGCGCCGATCCGGCTGCCGCGGACCCGGTCCCAGCCCTTGCGGTCCAATGTGGACAGCTCGGTGTCGCCGAGCGCGATCCGTCCACGTGAGACGGTGACGCCGGGCGGGAGCACGCCGAGCACGGCCCGGCAGGTCAGGGTCTTGCCGGAGCCGGACTCGCCGACCAGGCCGAGCGCCTCCCCCGGCCCGACGGTGAACGACACCTGGCGGACCGCCTCCAGCTTCCCGGCGACGGTGACGTGCAGGTCATCAACGCGCAGCACTGGTCCCCCTGTGGTCGGCGAGCGTGTTGAGCGCGGCCACGGTCAGCGCGATGAGCGCGGCCGGCACGACCGGCGCCCACGGCTGCTGGGCCAGGAAGCCCAGGTCGCTGGCGAGGATGCCGCCCCAGGTGGGCGCGGGCGGCTGCACGCCGAGGCCGAGGAAGGTCAGTGACGACACGGCCAGCAGCGCGCCGCCGGTGGCCTGGGCGGCGGTGACGGCGACGGTCGGCAGGATCTTGCCCCACACGTGGGTGCGCAGGATCCGGGCCCGGGAGGCGCCGAAGAGCTCGGCCGCCTCGACGTACTGCGCCCGGGTGAGGCTCAGCGCGGCGGCCCGGGTGACCCGGAAGAACAGCGGCGCGAACAGGATGCCGATGGCCGCCATCGCCTGGGTGATCCCGTTGCCGAGGATGCCGGTGACGGCGACGGCGAAGACGATGAACGGCAGGGTCATCACCGCGTCGACGGCGCGCAGCAGCACCCACTCGACGCCGCGGCCGAGCCACAGCGAGGCCAGCCCCGGGATCACGCCGAGCAGCAGGCCGATACCGACGCTCTCGACGGCGGCGACGACGGTGGCGCGGGTGCCGGCCAGCAGCCGGCTGAACACGTCCCGGCCGAGGTAGTCGGTGCCGAACGGGTGGGCCCAGGCGGGCCCGTGCAGGGCCAGGTCGGGGTCCTGCTGCAGCGGGTCGTGCGGGGCGAGCAGGCCGCCGGCGACGGCGAGCAGCAGCACGACGGCGAGCACGACGATCGCGACGCGCCTCATGACGACCGCCGCCCCTGCGGGGTGAGGCGCAGCAGCGCCAGGTTGATCAGGGTGTTGCAGACCAGCACGACCGTGATCGTGACGAGCAGGGTGCCCTGGATGACCGGCACGTCGTGCTGCGCGGCGGCCTGCAGGGTGAGCCGGGCCAGGCCCGGCAGGTTGAAGATCTTCTCGGTGACCACGGCGCCGCCGAGGACGGTCGGCACGCCCACGCCGAGCACGGTGAGGGCGGGGCCGATGGCGTTGCGCAGCGCGTGGCCGAACAGCACCCGCCGGGTGCCGAGGCCACGCACGACGGCGCCGGTGACGTAGTTCTCGCCGAGCTGCGCGACGAGCGAGGTGCGCAGCTGGCGGGCGATCGCCGCGGCGGTGTCGAGGCTGAGCGCGAGCGCGGGCAGGATGGCGAAGCGCAGCCAGGGCCCGACGCCGCTCTCCAGCGGCACGTAGCCGCCGGCCGGGAGGGCTTTGAGCAGCACCGAGAAGATGACGATGAGGCCGATGCCGATGACGAACGGCGGGAGCGTGCCCAGCGCCGAGGCGACCAGGGTGACCGCCCGGTCGAACCGGCTGCCCTTGCGCAGCGCGGCGAGGATGCCGGCGCCGCCGCCGAGCAGCACGGCGAGCAGCATCGCCAGGCCCGCCAGGGCGAGGTCGACGGGGAGGGCGGCGAAGATGCTGTCGGAGACCGGGATCGTGGTGAAGTACGACCGGCCGAGGTCGCCGGTGAACGCGGAGCCGAGCCAGTCGAGGTACTGCACCACGAACGGGCGGTCCAGGCCGAACTCGTGGTTCATCCGGGCGATGTCGGCCGGGGTGGCGGTCTCGCCGAGCACCGCCGCGGCCGGGTTGCTCGGCGACAGCGCGCCGAGCCCGAAGGTCAGCAGCGAGGAGAACAGGAACACCACCACCGGCGTGGCGAGGGCCGGGACCACCGCGGGGACGGAGACGGAGACCGCGGCCTTGCCCGGTGCGGCCGGCCGATCGAGCGTCGCCGTCACGACACCGTCACCCCCTCGAAGCGCTGCACCACGGTGAACTCGGGGATCGCCGACACCGCGGCCCGGCGGGCCAGGATGCGCGGGACGGTGTAGAGGAAGACGTTGGGCATGCTGCGCACCGCCACGGCCGTGGCCGCCTGCAGCACGGCCGGGTAGCCCGGGTCGTCCAGCGGGGTCTTGCTCACCTTGGCCAGGGCCTCGGCGATCTCCGGCGGCTGGACCCGGCCCGGGTTCATCAGGCCTTCCTTGCCGAAGAGCACCTGGAATGCCTGCACCGCCGAGTCGCGCCCGGCGAACTGGTCCACCGACAGGGCGCGGGAGTGCTGGACGTACACCAGCTGCGTGAACTGCGCCTGCGGGATCACCTCGATCGTGGGCTTGAACCCGGCCGCCTGCAGCTGCGACTGCAGTTGCTCGGGCACGCCCTCGGCGGCGGCGGTGGTGATGACGAGGTCGACCGGCGCGCCCTTGTAGGAGGATTCGGCGAGCAGCTGCTTCGCCCTTTCCGGGTTGTACGCGTAGATGCCGTCCAGCGCCGGGCTGTACCCCGGATAGCCCTTGGGGAACGGCTGGTAGGCCACCTCACCGTGGCCGAACTGGGCGGTCTTGAGCAGCGCCGCCCGGTCGATGGCGTAGCGCAGCGCCTCGGTGACCTTCGGGTCGTCGAACGGCTTCTTGGCGACGTTGACGTCGAGGGTGGCGACCACCAGTGACGGGATCACCTGGACCTGCAGCCCGGCCGCCTTGGCCGCCTCGACCTGGCTGCCCGGGATCTGCGCGACGTCGTACTGGCCGGACTGCAGCGCGGCGACGACCGTGGCCGCCTCGGGCAGCGGGTAGACCTCGAAGCCCGGCAGCTTGATGTTCGCCGCGTCCCAGTAGCCGGGGTTCTTCGCCAGGACGGCCTTGGCGTTCTGGGTGTACGACGTGAGCGTGAACGGCCCGGCGCCGACCGGCTTGGTGGCCAGGCCGTCGGCGTTGGACTCGAACGCCGCCGGGCTCACGATCATGCCGGTCTTGCCGGCGAGCAGGTTGGGGATCTGGTAGTCGGGGACGGCGAGGGTGAGCTTGACGGTACCGCTGTCCGGCGCGGCGATCGCCTTGACGTTGACCAGCTGCGGGCCGACCAGGGACTTGGGGAAGTCGCGGCCGCGCTCGAGGCTCTTCTTGACCGCGGTGGCGTCCAGCGGGGTGCCGTCGCTGAACTGCAGGCCGGGGCGCAGGGTGAAGGTGACCTCGGTGCCGTCGGCGTTGTACTGCCAGCCGGTGGCCAGCGCCGGCACCGCGCCGCCGTGCTCGTCGAGCTTGGTGAGCCCAGCGTAGACCAGCGACAGCACGTGCACGTCCCAGCCGGCCGACGAGGTGACCGGGTCCCAGCTGGTCGGCAGCGCCCAGCCCCACTTCAGGGTGCCGCCCGCGGCCCCGGCCGCGGGACCGGCGGTCCCGTCGCCGCAGGCGGCGAGCAGCGTCGCGGCGCCCAGTGCGGCGCCCAGGCCGAGCAACGACCGGCGGCTCAGTTCGACCGAGGATTTCATGGCGGCCTTTCGCTGGGATGAGGGGCGCTGGTCAGCCCATCATCGGAACGCCGCCGAACTCTCGTCAATAGCCATCGGGATGTGTCCTATCTATCGAGACAAAGCCGATGGGTTTGATAGGAGTTAACGAGCCTTTGTGGCAGGATGGGAGGCGGCCTCGTCCTGGTCGAGGAACACGGGTCCCCCGGCGGTGGGCACCTCCACGGCGCCCGCCGGCGGGGCCGTCACGCCCAGCAACAGGCGGACCTCCGGCCCGGTGAGGCTGCGGTGGAGAGCCAGGTCGCCCAGCTTCGGCGCGTGGTCCACGCTGCCCGGCGCGACCCGTTCGGCCGCGTCCAGATAGTGGTCGAGGGGCCGCCAGCCGGGCACGATCGCCCGCCCGGCGGGCCCGGTGAAAACCAGGGTCGGGAAGCCGTAGCGCACACCCTCGCCGGCCGGCTTCGCCGCGCCCGGGTGCGGTCCCGGGCCGCGCAGCCCGACCACCTCCGGGTCGGGCCGGCGGGCCTCGCGGTGGTCCCGGCGCGCGGCCCGCCCGGTGCCCGGCGCGGCCATCGCGGCGGCGAGCCGCTCGACGTCGAGCCCGGGCACGCCACACACGGCGGCCAGGGCCCGCTCGGGCGTGTCGGCGGGCTCGCCGAGCACGAAGACGGTCTCGCGCAGCCGGCGCAGCACCCGGTCGGCGACCGCGTCGCCCTGCTCCTGCGCGGCCCGCGCGGCCAGCGACGACGGCCAGCTCGACAGCGCCACCCGCGCCAGCACCGCGGGCCAGGGCGCGCCGGTGTGACCGCTGATGTCCTGGAGGTGGCGGTGGTACCACGCCGTCTCCGCCGCCGGGTCCGGCGGCGGATCGTCGTCGAGGTCGAAGAGGATGCCGAACACCCGGCGCCAGCCGGTCACCGCGAGCGCCGCCCGCAAGTAGCGGAACGTCGGCTCCGAGCCCCACGCCCACGGGCACATGGGGTCGGTGTACTCGACGACCGCGAGCCCGGTCATGGCTGCTCGACCGGCGTCCAGAGGCTCGGCAGGTTGACGACCACGCCCTCCTGGCTGCTGCGCGCGATGACGACCACGGCCTCCTCGGCGCCCGGGTTCTCCTCGCGGTGCGGGGTGTACGGCGGGACGAAGATGTAGTCCCCCGGCTCGGTCTCCAGCCGGATCTCGGCGTCGCCGTCGGCGAAGACGAACACGGGATTGCCGGACACCACGTAGATGGCGGTCTCGGTCTCGCCGTGGTGATGATCGCCGGAATTCGTCGCCGGACCGACGTGCGTGCGCCCCATCCACAGCTTCTCCGCGCCGACCGTCTTGCCGGAGATCGCCTCGAGCCGCGTCATGCCCGACGTCTGCCGGGTGTCCCCGCTGAGCTCACTGTGCTTGATGTGCCGCAGCGGCGCGTGCCAGTGATCGGTCATCGCTCTCCTTCAGGAACGGGCCGGAGCCAGGCCGAGCAGCGCCGCCGCCGGCTCGCGTGGGTTGTCGGTCAGCAGGTCGGCGAGCGTGAGCCCGGCGAGCAGCTCCTCGGTGCGCGCCTGCAACGCCCGCCACACGGCGGCCACCGCCGGCGCCCGGGTGGCGTCGGCCGGGTCGTTGGGGTCCTCACCGTGCACGCTGAGCAGTTCCCCGTCGACCGCCGCGACCACCTCGGCCAGGGTGATCGCGTGGGCGGGCCGCCCCAGCCAGTAGCCCCCTTCACACCCACGCTGGCTGCGCACCAGCCCGGCGTGGCGCAGGTCGCGCATGACCGCCTTGAGGAAGCGGTACGGTATGTGCTGCGCCGCCGCGATCCCTTCACACACCAGCGGCCGCCCCGCATCCGCGCCCAGTTCGACCAGCGCGCGGATCGCGTAGTCCGCCTTCGCCGAGATCCGCATCGCAGGCACGCCTCCAGGGCCACCGGTGTCCGTCCGCCAAACCATACCAAGGAACTGTGGTTTATATCCATTGGGCGCCGGTTGTCACAGCAGCCGGTCGCCGTCCATGAAGGTCCCGGCCTGCTTGATCTGGCGGTGGATGAGCCCGACCTCGACGGACTCCACGCCGGGCAGGGTGCCGACCCGGCCGGTGGTGAACTCGAAGAGCTCGTCCAGGTCCCGGCAGTGGACCTCCGCCTGGAGGTTGTTCCGCCCGGACAGGGCGGCGGCGAAACCCACCTCGGGCATCCGCGCCAGCGCCCGGCCCACCGGCTTGATCCTGGACGGGCGCACCCGTAGCCACAGGGTCGCCCGGGTGTGGTAGCCCAGCGCCGCGGGTGCGAGCTCCAGGTGGATGCTGAGGACACGGTGCGAGAGCAGCGTCTGGAGCCGCCGGGACGCGCGGCCCGGGGTGAGGCCGGCCGCCGTCGCGAGGTCGACGAGGCTGGCGCGCCCGTCCGTGGCAAGGGCGGACAGCAGTTTCTCGTCGTGCGGCTCGAGCTGCGGTGAGCGGCTCACCACGATGGGCTCCTCGGCCACGGGGCCGCCGGCCGGTCCGAGCTGCGCTTCCTGCTCCGGCGTCAGCACTGCGGTGAGCGCGGCCCAGTAACGGCCTCGCCCGCCGAGGAACTTCCGGAGCAGGACGGACACGTCCAGATCGAGCACGGCGGCGGCCCGGGGCAGCCGGTGACCGAGCAGATCGTCGCGCTCCTCGGGCGACCGGGATCGGATCGCCAAGGTCACCTCGGAACCGGCCGCGGTCAGCGCCACCCAGCTGACGTCGTCGCGGTGCGCGAGCGCCTCGGCCATGGGGGCCGCGCCGCCGGGACGGCACCGGATCCGCACCACGCACTGGCTCTGGCCGAGCGCACCCGGGTCGACGACCCCGGTCACCCGGAGCATCCCCGCGCGCCGCAGCCGCGCGTACCGGCGCGAGACGGTCGGCTCCGACAGGCCGAGCACCGTCGCCATCGTCGAGAACGGCGTTCGCGGATCGACCTGCAGGACCCGGATGATTCGGAGATCATCCGGCTCGAAGCTGAGGGAATCGGCCACCGAAGCCCCATTCATATTGGCGATCGTACAGCGGCAGGCGACTCTCGGCCCTCCCCGGCGGCCGCGCGCAGAGACTTGATCTCACACGGGAAACAGGGAGCACACGTGATGCGTAAGTGGTTGCCGCTCGTCGCGGTTTGCCTCGGGACGTTCATGCTGCTGGTCGACGTGACCATCGTGAACGTGGCCCTGCCCGACATGGCCGGTGACCTGGCGACGTCGTTCAGCGCCCTGCAGTGGGTCGTCAACGGCTACGCGCTTTCGCTGGCCGCCCTGCTGCTGGGCGCCGGCGCGGTGGCGGACCGGCTCGGTCACCGCCGGACGTTCGTGGCCGGGCTGGCGGCGTTCGCGCTGGCCTCGCTCGCCTGCGGGGTCGCGCCGGCCCCGCTGCCGCTCATCGCCGCGCGGGTGGCGCAGGGCGTGGGCGGGGCGGCGATGATCGCCACGACCTTCGCGCTGCTGAACAACTCCTACTCCGGCCGGGAACGCGGCATCGCGTACGGGATCTGGGGTGCCGTGTCGGGCGCCTCCTCGGCGGTCGGCCCCCTGCTCGGCGGCCCGCTCACCGAGTTCCTGTCGTGGCGCTGGATCTTCTTCGTCAACCTGCCGGTGAGTGCGATCGCCATCGCCACGAGCCTGCTCGTGCTGCGCGACCCGCAGGCCCGGCCGGCCCGTCGCATCGACGTGGCCGGCGTCGCGCTGTTCTCGGCGGCGATCGCCGCGCTGGCCTACGGGATGAGCCGCGCGGGCGAGGCCGGCTGGGGCGCCCCGAGCTGCTGGGCGGCGCTGTGCGCCGGCGCCCTGGTGCTGCTCGCCTTCGTCGCCGTGGAGACCCGGATCGGCGAGCCGCTGCTCGACCTGGCGCTGCTGCGCAACCGCGTCTTCAGCGGCGTCCTCGTCGCGGCGTTCCTGCTGAACTTCGCCGCGTACGTGTCGTTGAGCTACACGTCGATCTGGATGCAGTCGGTCCTCCGGCTGTCGCCGGTGACCGCCGGCCTGGTCGCCCTGCCGATGTCGGCGGCCGCGTTCGTCGTCTCGGCCGCCCTGGGGCGCGCCATGCACCGGCTGCGACCCGGGCGGCTCATCGGCGGCGGGCTGCTCCTCATCGGCGCCGGCGACCTGCTCGGCGTCGCGCTCGTGCACGCCTGGCCGGCGTGGCCGGCACTGCTGCCCGCCTTCTGCGTCGTCGGCATCGGCGTCGGCCTGGCCGCGCCGCCGCTCGGCTCGGCGGGCACCGCCGCGGTGCCCGCCGAACGCGGCGGCATGGCCGGCGGCGCCATCTACACCGCCCGGCAGGTGGGCTTCGCCTTCGGCATCGCGTTGCTGGGCAGCGTCTTCACCGCCGCCGCACGCCATACGCTCGCCGACCGGCACGTCGCATCCTCCGGCACGCTCGCGCACGAGGTCGCCGGCGCCCGCAGCGCCGACGCGCTGCGACAGGTGCCTGCGGGCTCGCGCCACGTCGTCGACGAAGCCATCCACGCGGCGGCGGCCAACGGCATCGCGGTCCAACTCGCCGTCGCCGGACTCGCCGCGCTCGCCGCGGCCCTGATCGCGTTCGTCACCCTCCGCGAACGCCCCACACCCGAGCCCGCCGAAGCACCACCCGAGCCCGCCCTGGCCGAGTAGCCGACGGCAGCGTTTTCCTTCCGCGATCATGCAGGAGAGCGTTCCGAATGGCGGGATCGCCATGATCGTGGAGTGAAAGCGTACGCATGGGGGTGCTTTCGCTCCGGGATCATGAGGATCCCAGCAAGTGGACGGCTCGTCTGCATGATCGCGGAAGAATAGTGCTGCGGCGGCACGCTGGTCGCCGCGGCGCCGGCGATCGAGGCCACCGCGCCGCCGCCGAAGGGCGGCCTGCCCGCCTCGCAGCAGGGGCGGCGTGAGCGGATGCCGCGACCCGTGGCACGTCCGGCCGTTCGGACAGCCGTTCGGCCTCCTCCACGGTGGCGCCGGCGGTCGCCTGCCGCTTGCCCCCGTCCAGGCGCGCGAGGGTGGTCCGGCAGATGCAGGCCGTGGCGCTCTTCCCGGCGCGTCCATGACGCCGGAAGATTTCCTTTTGTCCGAATTGTCGTTGAGTGCCGTGGTGGCTGGGCGGCGGGTCCGGCCGGACGGGAGCTTCGGGAGCATGGATCGCAGGAGCCTGTTGGTGGCGGCGGGGGCCGTGGGGGTCACGGCGGCGGTCGGGGGTGCCGCCGTGGCGGTGGCCGCCGATGAGCCGGAGGCCGGGCGGCGGCCGCAGCCGGTCGTGAGCTGGGAGCTGACCGGTGGGTTCGTGCCGGCCGGGTGGAACCTGCTGCGGGCGCCGCGGCTCGTGGCGTACGACGACGGGCTGGTCATCGCCGACGCGCTCAAGCGGCTGCGGATCTCCGGCGGGGACCTGCGCTCGCTGCGCAACCACGCGACGACGGTGCTGCGGGACCCGGCCAACGCGCGGCGGCGGCCCGGCGCGCCGCAGATCGCGGACCTGCCCTCCACCGTGTTCACCGCGCGGACCAACGGGCGGAAGTTCAGCGCGACCTTCGAGGGGCTGGAGGAGACCCGGCGGGACAAGGCCTACCCGGCGCCGGCCTACGCGCTGCTCGACCACCTGGCCCAGCTGCGCGACCGTACCAACCGCACCGGCTCACCCTTTCACCCGGACGCGGTGCGGATGGTCGCGACGCTGCTGGGGCCGGCGGCGTCGGCCCAGCCGTGGCCGGCCGGCGTGCCGGTGCCGCATTTCCGCAAGGACGAGTTCGTCGTCCAGCTCGACCTGCGCGGCCGCGAGGCCCGGGCCCTGACCCGCGCCGTGCCGCACCCCGACCTGGCGCAGTGGCCGGTGTTCCGGCTGCCGGACGGGCGCCGGGTCCAGCTCAACTGGCGCTACCTGCTGCCGCACGAGTAGAGATCCCTTACACCTGCATACCTCACGCGGAGCGGCGCCTGCCTGCGGGGCAGGCGCGCGGAGGCGGCGGCGGGTTGACGCGGGGCAAAGGGGCTGCCGACGGCACCGGCTCCGACCTGAGCGCGAGCTGTACCGCCGGATAGACAAAAGCCCGGGGCCCGGCGCAACCCCCCGCGCCGGGCCCCGGGTGCTCAGGCGAGGGCCTCGGCCGCCCCGAGCCGGGCGAGCAGGCCCTCGCAGGTGCGCACCACCACGGTCGCGGCCCGGCGCTGGGCCGCGGTGAGCGCCACGTCCTCGGCCGCCGGTCGCCAGCGGCGCAGCGCCTCGGTGCCCAGCGACCACGCCTCGTCCGGGGACGGCTCGTGCTCCAGGCCCAGCCGCGCCACCACGCTCGTGCCCACCGCGCCGGCCAGCCGCCGCGCCTCGGCGTCCAGCGGCGCGGGCAGGCTGACCCGGCCCGCCCGCAGCGCGGCGAGCAGCCGCAGCTCCTGGAACTCGTGCGCGCCGGCCACGATCCGCTCCAGCTCGGCGAGCAGGTGGTCGGCGCCCGGCATCGGCTCGGCGCGCACCATGAACTCCAGCGCGATGAGCGCCGAGCGGGCCTTGAGCGCGTCGCGCCGGTCGAGGAACAGCTCCCGCAGCGACTCGCGCAGCTCGGCCAGGCCGCTGCGGCGCACCAGCTCGGCGCCGAGCTGCTCGCGGGTGGCGGCGCCGGCCCGCACCAGCGTGACGGCCAGCCGCACGCCGGTCAGCCCGAGCCGGTCGAGCAGGGCCCGGCGGGCGGTGGCGTCGACCGGCCCGGCGGCCCAGCCGGCGAACCGGTCGGCGGACAGCACGACAGGGTCCAGCTCCGGCCGTGGTACGCCGGCCAGCGCCGCCAGCGTGCCGAACTCGGGCTCGGTGAGCGCGCCGGCCGCCCGGGCCAGCCGCGGGGCGAGCGCGACGACGTGCTGCGACATCGGGCCGAAGACCGGGTCGCGGCGGTGCCGGCGGGCCAGCTGCTTGGCCTCGACGAGGGCGCCGAGGCCGCCGCCGGCCAGCTCGTCGGCGCGGGAGAGCACGGTCAGCACGCTGACCGGGGCGGCCGCGGCGACCGCGCCCTGCCGGGCCAGGCGCAGGAACCGCCGGTCGGCGTCGTCGACGTGCCGGGTGAGGTACAGCACCGCGTCGGCGTCGCGCAGCACCCGGCGGGCCAGCGCCGCGTCGGGGCCCGGCTCGCCGCCCGCCGCCGCGCCGGTGCCGACCCGCACCGGCGGCGTGTCGACCAGCTGCGCGTGCCGGAGCGCGCGGACCGGCAGCTCGACGACCACCTCACTGGCGTCGTCGGGCGGCGGGCCGGACGGCTCCAGGCGCAGGGCGTCGCCGAGGCGGGCCACGGTCAGCTCGTGGGCGGGGCCCTGGCTCGGGTAGACGGTGACCCGCGGTGCCGGGCCGTCGGTGTACCAGGTCAGCGGCTGCCCGGGCAGCCCGGTGCGCACCGGGGCGACATCGGCGCCGACGAGGACGTTGACCAGGGTCGACTTGCCGGCGCCGGGCGGGCCGGTGACGGCCAGGCGCAGCGGCTCGTCGAAGCGGGTCAGGTGGTCGCGCAGCCAGGTCGCGGCGCGCGGGTTGTCCTGGTAGACGTACAACGCCTCGCCCAGCAGGCTGCGCACCGCGTCGCGCAGCTCGTCGGCCGGCCTCATGCCGGCGCCGCCCGCTGGGCCGGGACGAGCGCGGGCCGGGCGGCGCTCAGCGCGGTCGCCTGCTTGTAGAGGCCCGACAGCGCCACCAGGTCGCGCTGGATGCGCCGGGCCCGGTTGTCGCGCACCGCGGCGTCGTCGTCCACCGCCTGCTTGGCGGTGCGGGCCGACTCGACGATCGAGCGCTGCAGCTCCTCGGTGAGCTCGGTGAAGTGGCCGCGCAGCACCCGCTGCGCCTGCCGGATCACGTCCTTGGCGTCCTTGTTGAGCCGGGCGAAGACGTCGTCGACGTGCCGCTGGACGGCCACCTTCACGGTGGCCTGGCGCCGCTTGCGGGCCGACACCGACTCGTCGCGGATGCTCTTGCCGGCGAACAGAGCGCCGGCGCCGACCGAGACCGGGTTGATCAGCGGCAGCCCGGCCAGGCCGGTGGCCAGGCCGAACATGAGCACCCCGCCGTAGGACCCGCGCAGGCCGGTGAACACCTTCTGGCTCAGCGACAGCTTGTCCAGCGACGGCCGGCCGAGCCGGTCGACCCGCTCCGGCGCGTCCTGCAGCAGGGCCGGCGTCCACCGCGGCAGGTAGTCGACGGTGCCCGGCGGGAACTCCCCGGCCACCCGCACCGCCATCTGCTCGATACGGTCGGCGAGGCAGCCGAAGTTGGCCTCGGCGGTGTCGCGCAGCGAGCCGTCGAGCCACTCCTCGAAGGAGCGCCAGCTGCGCCCGGGGTCGGCGTCGTCGAGGGTCTCCTCGGCCTTGCGCAGGATGGCGCGGGTGCGCTCGCGCAGGTCGTACTCGATGTCGGAGACCACGTCGCCGACCTCGTCGGCCAGCGCGTACTGCCAGCGGGTGGTGCACCGGCGCAGGTCCTCCAGCCCGCGCTGCGCCTCGTGCAGCCGCGACATGGCGTCGGCCGAGGAGTGCTTGTGCTGCCCGGCCAGCTCCTCGCGCATGGCCGCGGCCAGGTCCTCCAGCGCCGAGCGGGTCACCAGCCCGGCCGCGACCGGCGCCAGCCGCTCGAGCTTGCCCGCGGCGCTCTGCCGCAGGTAGGTCAGCAGGTGCGGGAAGCCGGACTCGGCGTTCAGCGCCGCGTCGCCGGTCCGGGCGGCGTGCAGGCGCAGCGCCGCGGAGAGCCCGACCACGCTCACCGGCACGCCCGCCTCGGCCAGCAGCCGCTGGTTGCGCTGCAGCGCGAGCCGCCAGTCCGGGGCCAGATCGGTCTTGGTGAGCGCCACCAGGATTCCCGGGTACGACCGGCCGAGCTGCGCCAGCAGCCCCAGCTCCCCGGCGGAGAGCTCCCGGGACGCCTCGGTCACGAACAGCACGGTGTCGGCGCGGGTCAGCGACCCGGTGCCGGTCACCGCCGCCACCGGGTCGGACCAGTCCACGGCGGGCGCCTCGATCAGCGCCAGCCCGCCGGCCAGCAACTCCCGGGGCAGGCCGACCTCGGCGTAGAGCGGCTCGGGGCCGGTGTCGAGCCGCTCGGCGAGCCCCTCGACCGGCACCGGCAGCCGGTCCTCGGGCGGCTCGGCGTCGCCCTGCGGGTGGGCCGGCCCCCGGTGCACCAGGTGCGCCGAGGGCGCGGCCGCGTGCCGCACGACGGTGGCGACCCGCCGCGGCGGTCCGTCGCCGGCCGGGCAGACGGTCGCGTTGAGCAGCGCGTTGATGAGCTGGCTCTTGCCCTGCTTGGCCGCGCCGACGACCATGACCCGCAGCTGCGGGTCGAGCAGCCGGGCGCGCCGCCGGCGCAGCCAGCGGGCCAGGTCGGGCCGGTCCTGTGCCGCGCAGATGCTCGTGGTGCGCTCCAGCAGGTCCAGCCAGCGCGGCGCGCCGGCGGCGGCCGGCGCCGCAAGAGGGGAGGCCGGCCGCGGGTACGGCGCCGGACCGGCCTCCCAGATATCCATCAAGGCGTGCTTTCCGTCTCCAGGTCGGCGTCGGTTTCGCGAAGGTCAGTGCAGCAGGCCCAGCAGGCCGCCATGGTCCTGGTCGGTCCCGGCGGCCGCGGAGTCGCCGCCGCCGAGCAGCCCGTCGACCACGCCGGTGCTGTGCCCGGGCGAGAGCACCGAGCCGGAGACGCCGGACACCGTCGAGTCGACCGTGTGGGTCACCGTGCCGGTGGCCGGGTCGAGCAGGCCGTGCGGGTTGCCGACGGCGCCGGTGACCGGGTCGACCGCGGTGTGCGCGTCGGCCCCGGCGCCGGTCAGGCCGCCCAGGCCGAGCGTGTCGACCGCGTGCCCGACCGGGGCAAGGCCGGTGACCGTGCTCAGCGTGCCGTCGACGGTGCCGTAGGCGCCGCCGAGCACCGGGTCGACGGTGCCCAGGATCGGGTCGACGCCGTGCAGCACCGGGTCGACGCTGCCGAGCACCGGGTCCACCGTGCTGACGACCGGGTCGATCGTCTGCAGCACCGGGTCGGTCGCGCCGAGCACCGGGTCGACCGCGCCGAGCACAGGCTGGACGGCGTCGAGTGAGGACGCCGGGTCGCCGAGCGTGGACAGGTCGAGCCCGTGGCCGCCGGTGACGTCGCCGAGGACGGGCAGGCCGGCCGGGGCCAGCGGCAGCCCGCCGAGGTCCACCGACACGCCGGCGGCCGCGGTGGCGCTCACCGTGGTCTTGAGCGTGACGTCGGAGCCGTGGGCGTGGCCGACGACCGCGATCTGGGTGATGCCCTGCAGCTGCCGGACGGCGCCGGTCACGTCGCCGTCGATCCCGCCGAGCACCGGCTCGTCGGCGCCCGCGAGACCCGCGAGGCCGTTGAGCGGCGCGTAGTCCATGACCAGCGGGATGACCTCCTGCACGTCAGCCTCGGTGATGTCGCCCAGCCCGGCGTCGGTGAGGACCCCCTCGGGGTCGATCTCGAACGCCGCCCGCGCGGCCGGGTCGGTGAGCAGGTTGAGCACGAAGTCGTGCAGTGTGGGGGTTGCCATGAACCGTTCTCCTCGCCGGATGCCAACAAACATAAACGCGGCTGGATACATTCGTCCAGCGCCGCGGATGAAGGTAAGTTCGCGGGGCGGGAACGGAATCGGGGATTGCTCCCAGTAACCGGATGACTCCTTGGGGGATGCCTCCCGAGCTGCGGTTAGGGGGGTTAGGGGATTTCTGGCCGAACGAAGGTCTAGGGGAGAGTGTCTATGCCGCATCTGGTACGAACGACGCGGTGAAACGCATAGCTCATCGAGGAACGCCATCATGCCGTACGTGCTTGGAGTAGACATTGGCGACAGCTTCACCTCCGCCGCGGTCTGCCGGCGCGACGGGGCCGGTTGGGGCGGGGCCGAGACGGTCCGGCTGGGGGCCCGGTCGCCGGCCGCCGAGTCGCTCATCGAGCTCTCCCCCACCGGCGAGCTGCTGACCGGCGACGGGGTGCGGGCGGACACCTCCGGCGACCCCGGGCGGATCCTGCGCGGGTTCAACCGGCGGGTCGGCGACGACGTGCCGATGGTGGTCGACGGCCGGTCGTACCGCCCGCAGGAGCTCCTCGCGGCCCTGCTCCGGCTGGTCGTGGACCGGCTGCGCGAGCAGGAGGGCGAGGCGTGCGAGCAGGTGGTGCTCGCCTGCCCGGCCGGCTGGGGCGCGCACCGGCAGGGGCTGCTGTTCGAGGCGCTGCGCACCATCGGGCTCGACGGCACCGTGCTGGTGCCCGGGCCGGTCGCCGCCGCCGAGCACCACCCGGGTGCTCACGCGCTCGCCGGATACGACCTGGGCGGCACGACCTGCACCACGTTCGTGGTCGGCCGGCCCGCCCGCCGCCCGGCCGAGCTGCTGGCCTGCGAGCGGCACCCGGTCGGCGGCGCCGACCTCGACGACGCGCTCGTCGCGCACGTGCGGGCGGCGATCGGCAAGGCCGCCGACCAGCCGGAGAGCCTCGACTCCGGACCGGGCGCGGTGCTGCTGCGCCGCGACTGCACGCAGGCCCGCGAGCGGCTCGCCGAGGCGCCCGAGGCGCTGGTGCCGCTGCCCTGGTGGGCGCACGCGCCCGGCGACCTGACCGGCGAGACCCGCCGGGAGCTGCCGGTGACCCGGGCGGCGTTCGAGGCGCTGATCCGCCCGCTGCTGCTGGGCACGGTGGACGGCCTGGTCCGGCTCGTGGAGGACACCGCCGATGTCGCGGGGGTACTGCTGATCGGCGGCGCCGCCCGCACCCCGCTCGTCGCCGAGCTGCTCGCCGCCCGGCTGCCCGGCCCGATCCTGCTCGACCCCGACCCGCGCAGCACCACCGCCCGCGGTGCGGCGCTGCTCGCCCGGCGCATCGCCGGCGGGGGCCGCGCCGACGGCTCCGCGTGGCCGCACGAGACCACCGCCGGGCTGACCCCGGTCGCCGCCGGCGCTTGGGGGCGGCATTGAGGGGGGCCCCGGCGATGACCCACCGGCTGATCCTCGGCGCGCCGGCCCGGCAGCTGCTCGAGGCCGTCACCGCCGACCCGCACGGCGTGGTCTGCGCCCAGGTGCGCGCGCCCGGCGGGCACGGCAAGACGGCACTGCTGCGGGAGCTGGGCGAGGCCCTCACGGGCGCCGGCGCGCGGGTGCTGACCCCGTGGGAGGTCGAGGACGATCCCGGCGGCGACGCGGTGGTGCTCGCCGACGACGCGCACCTGCTGCCCCCCGAGCGGCTGGCGGCGCTGCGCGAGCGGGTCCGCCGCGGCCGGCCCCGGCTGGTGCTCGCCTACCGGCCCTGGCCGCGCCCGGACGGCCTGGCCGAGCTCGTCGACGCGCTGCCCCGGGTCGGTCCGGCGGTCACGCTCACCCCGTTCGGCCCCGAGCAGGTCCACGCCTGCCTGGCCGGGCTGTGGGAGCTGACCCCGGCGCCGGAGGTCGCCACGTTCGTGGCGGCGCAGACGGCCGGCGTGCCCGCCTACGTGATCCGGCTCGCCGCGGCCCTCGCGGCCAGCGGCGGCCGGCACGGCGGCGCCCGGCTGGAGGTGTCGGCGGCCGCCCTGGCCGGGTTCACCGCCGAGCTCGACGAGCTCGACCCCGACGTGCGGCGCGCCCTGCTCGCCGCCGAGGCCGGGCTGGGCCTGCACATCGACCTGCTCGGCGCGCTGCTCGGCCGCGGCCCCGACGGGGTGGCCGCGGTCCTCGCCGCGGGCCGCGCGACCGGCCTGGTCGGCCGGGACGGGCAGCTGGTGCCGATCGCCCGGCAGGCCCTTGCCGCGCTGACCCCGACCGCCGACCGGGTGGCCGTCTGGCGGCGCCTCACCGAGCTGCAGCTGGACCGGCGCGGTCCGGTCCTGCCGCTGGTGCGCGCGCTGCTGCGGGCCGGCCCCGACGGGTCCGACCGGTCCGGCGGCACCGACCTCGCGGCCGCGTTCGAGGCCGCCGCCGAGGAGGCGCTGGACGCCGAGCCGGCCCTCGCCGCCGAGCTGTTCGCGGCCGCGGCCGCCGCCGGCCGCCCGACGCTGGTCCGTCAGGCGCAGGCGGCGGCGCTGGCCGGTGACCTCGACGGCGCGCTGCGCCTGGCCGACCAGGTCGTCGCCGATCCGGGCTCGCCGGAGCGGGCCGAGGGCGCGCTGATCGCGGCGACCGTGATCGCGCACCGGGGGCAGCTGAGCCGCAGCGCCGAGCTGTACCGCTGGTCCAGCCACGGCCCGTCGTTCGCCTTCGCCGCGATCGGCCTGCTCGGCACGGGCCGGCCGGCCGAGGCGGAGGCGGCCCTGCGCGAGACGCCGCCGGGCGGCCCGCCGACGCTGCTGAGCAGCGCGGCGGCGCTTATGGCGCGCGGCGTGCAGGCGTCGGTGACCGGCACCGCCACCGGCGCGCTGTCGACGCTGGTGCAGGCGGCGGCGCTGCTGGAGTCGGCCGGTCCCGCCGTACCGCTGCCGGACAGTCCCGCGGCGCTGGCCGGGCTGGTCGCCCTGCACTGCGGCGAGCTGGACATCGGCGAGTCGGTCCTGGACCGGGCGATCGCGTCGCGGGTCGGCGGCGCCCTGCTGGCCGCCCGGCACGCGCTGCTGCGCGCGTGGCTGGAGCTGGTCCGCGGCAACCTGGCCGCGGCCGAGGCGCAGCTCGCCGCGGCGACCGCGGACCACACCCGGCTGGAGGCCCGCGACCTGGTCTTCGCCGCGGCGCTGGGCATCGGCCTGGCCCGCCGGCGCAGCGACCTCGTCGCGCTGCACCGGGCCTGGCCGGGCGCGTGCGAGGCGCTGGTCCGCCATCCGGTCGACCTGTTCACCGTCCTGCCGCTGGGCGAGTTCGCGATCGCCGCGGCCCGGCTGGGCCAGCAGCGCTGGCTCGCCACCCACCTGCGCGAGGCCGACCTGCTGCTGGCCGCGGTCGGCGAGCCGCCGCTGTGGGCCGTGCCGCTGCACTGGAGCGCGCTGCACGCGGCGGTCATCGCCGAGCAGCCGGCGGTCGCCGAGCGGCACGTCACCGCCCTGGCCGAGCACAGCGGGCACAGCGGCTACGCGGCCGCCGCCGCGACGGCCGCGGCGAGCTGGCTGGATGTGCTCAATGGCCGGGTCGATCCGGACGCGGTCGAGGCGGCCGCGCGCGGGCTGCACGACATCGGGTTCCGCTGGGACGGCGCCCGCCTGGCCGGGCAGGCGGCGATCCGCACCACCGACCGGCGGGCGATGACCGCGCTGCTGGAGTGCGCCCGGCTGCTGCAGGGGCGCGGCGCCGGGAGAGCGGGTGCGGTCGCGGCCGAGCCGGCCCCCGGCGCGCCCGCCGACGAGCCGGCGCTCAGCGCCCGGGAGCTGGAGGTGGCCCGCTTGGTCCTCGACGGCCTGACCTACCGCGAGGTCGGCGACCGGCTGTTCATCGCCGCCAAGACCGTGGAGCACCACATGGCCCGGATGCGCCAGCGGCTCGGCTGCGCCAGCCGCGCCGACCTGCTCGCCCAGCTGCGCGTGCTGACCACCGGCGGGGAGGGCGGGTCGTGACGCTGCGCCGGCGGCACGCCGTGCTGCTCCTCCTCGCCGTCATGTGGGTCTTCGGCACGTTCCAGGGTGGCCGCGCCGCCCTCACCCACTTCCAGGACCGGGCGACCGCGGTGGACCTGGTCGAGCCCGCCGGGCCGGTGATCGCCGCCCTGCAGGAGGAGCGCCGGCTCACCGCGCTCGCCCTGGCCGGCGCCGGCGACCTCGACCGGCTGGCCGCCCAGCGGGCCCAGACCGACCTGCGGGCCGACGCGCTGCGCCGCTCCGCCGACCGGACCCGGGTGGCGTGGACCGGCCCGCGCGCCGCCGGCCTCGCCGCGGGGCTGCTCGACCGGCTGGCGGCGCTGCCCGCCACGCGCACCGCGGTCGACGCCCGCTCGGCCGACCCGCAGCGGGCCCTCGCCGCCTACACCGACGCCGTCGACGCCGCGTTGCGGCTCACCGGCACGCCGTGGCCGCGCACCGACCAGGCGGCCGCCGAGCGGCAGCGGGCGCTGGCCGGGCTGGCCCGCGCCGGCGAGCTGCTGGCCCGGGAGGACACGCTGGTCGCGGCCGCGCCCGGCGGCCTCTCCGACGCCGACCGGGCCGCGCTGGAGCGGCTGGCCGGCGCCCGGCGGGTGCAGCGGGCCGACGCCGTCGCCGGGCTGGCCACGCCGGACCGGGCCCGGCTCGACGCGGCGCCCGAGGCGGGGCTGACCGGGGCCGAGGACGCGCTGCTGCGCGGCGGTGCCGGGGCAGCGGGCGCCGCGGGCTGGCGGGCGGCGGCCGGCCCGGCCCTGGCCGCCGTGCACGACGCGGTCGCCGCCGGGGTGCGCGACGGGGCCGGCGCCGCCGCGCCGGCCGGCGTGTCCGCCGTCATACAGGCGGGGCTGTTCACCGGGCTCGGGCTGGTCGCCATCCTGGCCGCCGCGGCCCTGTTCCGGCGCCGCGACGCGGCGGCCGGCGCCAGGGCCGACGACGGCACGGCCGCGCTGCTGCTGCGGCTGAGCCGGCGCAACCAGGCGCTGCTGCACCGGCAGCTCGCCATCCTGGACGACCTGCAGCGGCACGAGGGCGAGGGCACCGACCTGGGCGCGCTGTTCCGCGCCGACCACCTCGCCACCCAGCTGCGGCGCAACGTCGAGAAGGCGATCCTGGTCACCGGGCACGAGCCGGGCCGCCGCTGGCGCCGCCCGGTGCCGGCCGTCGACGTGGCCCGGGCCGCGGCGTCGGCGGTCGAGCGGTACATCGCGGTCATGGTCGCCTCGGTCGACCCCGCCTGGCTCGCCGGGCCGGCCGTCGGCGACGTCACCCACCTGCTGACCGAGCTCATCGACAACGCCACCCGCTACGCTCCCGGCGACGCGACCGTGTGGGTCACCGGGGAGCTGGGCCTGACCACGTACACCGTCGCCGTGCAGGACCGCGGCCCCGGCCTGGCCCCGGACGAGCTGGCCGCCGCCCGCGACCTGATCGACCGGCCCTACCGCCCGTCGCCCACCGGCGAACCGGCGCCGACCGGGCTGCAGCTGGCCGGCCGGCTGGCCCGCGCCCACGACATCGAGATCGAGCTCGACGCGGCGCCGCGGGGCGGTACCGTCGCGCGGGTCCGGATCCCGATCGGACTTATGATCCTCGATGCACCGGCGGAGGAGTCGATATCGGTGGAGGACGGCATGGACGACGAGGATCTGCTGCGCCCCGACGGTCTGCCGACCCGCCGGCCGCGGCCCGTGCCGGCCGCCGCGGCGGGTTTCGTGCGGCGCCGCCCCGACGGCCCCGATGGCCCTGACGGTCCGGACGGCGGGCCGGTCGACCGGACGGCCCGCTTCCGCGACCGCCTCGCCGCCCGCGGGCCCCGGCCCGGCGAGTCCGACGAGAACCGGCCGACCATGGAACTGCCGGTCCAGCACTCCACAGTGGACGAAAACGCACATCCGTAGGAGGACGCACATGACGCAGCCGGCGATCGCACCGGCCTCGGACCTGCACCGGTTGCTCGACGACCTCGTCGAGCGGGTGGAAGCCGCGGAGCTCGCCGTGCTCCTGTCCGTGCACGGGCTGCCGGTCGCCACGTCCGGTACCGTCGACGAGGAGACGGCCGCCTTCATCGCCGCGACCGCGTCCGGGCTCCACGCGCTCGCCGCCGCAGCCGGCCGGCAGCTCTACGGCGGGGCCGCGTTGCGCACGTTCGTCGAGATGGAGCAGGTGCTGCTGACCGTCGAGCCGGCCGGCGAGGGCGTCCTGCTCGCCGTCGCGTTCGCCGGCGCGCCCGACCCGGAGCTGGTCAACGGCCCGGTGACCGAGACCGCGGAGCAGGCCGCCCGGGCGCTGCGCAGACTCTTCCCGGCCGGCGGTGACGCCCCATGACGGCCCTGCCCGACCTCGCCGACGAGGTCTGGTACGACGCGGACGCCGGCCCGGTGGTCCGGCTGTTCGCGGTGACCCGCGGCCGGGTCGCCCCGAACACCACCGACCTCGACGTCGCCGACGTGGTGACCGCCGGCGCCGCGCCGACCGGCCTGGAGGACCTGCACCCGGAGCAGTCGGAGATCCTGCGGCTGTGCGCGCGCCCGGTGTCGGTCGCGGAGGTCGCCGCCCACCTCGGCGTGCCGCTGAGCAGCGCCCGGGTGCTGCTGTCCGACCTACGCGGCGCCGGGCTGCTGGTCGCCGGCCCGGAGCACCCGGACGGCGCGCCGTCGGACCTGCTGCTGGGCAAGGTCCTCAGCGGCCTGCGTGAACTGTGAAGGAGCCCGTCCCGGTGTTCGACAACCTCACCGCCCTGCTGCGCCGCCCCGACCGGAAGCTCGTGCTGGGCGTCGGTGGCGGGGTCCTCGCCACCCTGCTCGGCACGGCCGTGCTGGTCGCGGCGTTCCTGTGGCCGTCCGGGCCGGCGGAGACGCCGGCCGAGGCCGGGTCGGCGTCGTCCGCGGGCCCGGCGCCCGGGCCGGCCACCGGCGGCGGCCAGGCGGGCACCGCCGGGCAGGGCCTGGGGTCGATCTCCCCCGGCGCGTCGCCGCCGGCGTCGTCCCGCCCGGCGCCCGGGTCCAGCGGCCCCGGCGCGGGAACCTCGCGGCCCGCCGCGCCGGTGCCGCTGACGGCCCGGTTCGCCAAGGGCGCCGACGGCGGCCTGGCCGGCTACTCGGCCTCGATCGCCGTCGCCAACCCGGGGACGGTGGCGGTGAACGGCTGGACCGCGAAGCTGACCCTGCCGCGCAACAGCCTCAGCGTCACCGAGGTGTCCGGCGCCACGGTCACCCACGACGGGTCGGTGTGGACGTTCGTCCCGACCGCCGACACGGCCCAGGTCACCGGCGGGCGCACCGTGACCGTGTCGTTCCGGGTGAGCGGCGCCGCGCTGCTGGACGCCACGCCGACCGCGTGCACGATCGACGGGAACCCGTGCCAGGGCCTGTGATCCGGGCTTTCAGCAGGTGCCGTCGCAGGCCAGGACCTTGAGCGCACATCGAATTGTGGTTTGGCGAGGGTACCCCGGGGAAGGTCAAGGGCCCGTGATGCGCGCCATCGTCATCGAGCGGTTCGGCGGACCGGACTGCCTGGTCTACAAGGACCTGCCCGAGCCCGAGCCGGCGGCCGGCCAGGTCGTGATCGACATCAAGGCCTTCGGCATCAACCACGCCGAGCTGCACATGCGCCGGGGCGAGCGGGCCGAGGCGGCGCCGGTGAGCGGGATCGAGTGCGTCGGCCTGGTGAAGTCCTGCCCGGGCGGGGAGTTCCCGGTCGGAGCCAAGGTCGCCGCGCTGATGGGCGGCCTGGGCCGGACCATCAACGGCAGTTATGCCGAGTACACCCGGGCGCCGGTGGAGAACGTGGCGCTGATCGAGTCGGAGCTGCCGTGGGCCCAGCTCGCCGCGATCCCGGAGACCTACGCGACCGCCTGGACCTGCCTGTTCCGCAACCTGGAGATCGAGGCGGGCCAGACGCTGGTCATCCGCGGCGGTACCTCCTCGTTCGGCCGGGCCGCGATCAACCTGGCGGTGAACGCCGGCGCCCGGGTCATCGCCACCACGCGCCGCCGGGAGCGCTTCGCCGCGCTGGAGGAGCTGGGCGCGGAGCGGGCCGAGCTGGAGACCCCGCACCTGTCCCGGAGCATCGCCGAGGCCAAGCGCCTGGACGCGGTCCTCGACCTGGTCGGCAACAGCACCATCCTGGACTCCCTGGACCTGCTGCGCCGCGGCGGCCGCGCCTGCCTGGCCGGCTGGCTGGGCGGCCTGGACCCGATCCCCGACTTCAACCCGCTGCTGCAGATGGCCAGCGGCGTCTACCTGACGTTCTTCGGCAGCTTCGTCTTCGGCACGCCCGGCTTCCCCCTGTCCGACGTCCCCTTGCAGGCCATCGCCGCCGACGTGGCCGCCGGCCGCCTGCGCGCGAAGCCGTCCCGCGTCTTCGCCTTCGACGAGATCCGCGCGGCCCACCGAGTCCTGGAGTCCGGCGAAGCCGGCGGCAAGATGGTCGTCGTCAACGCCTGATGGCCCCTCCCCTTTCGCTGCTCGCGGCGGGCATCCCGGCCGGCTTTGTATACTGATCGGGAATCTTGATATCATCGCTACTGTGCGAACAATCATTGATGTGGACGACGAACTCCTCGAGGCCGCGCAGGCCGAGCTGGGGACGGCGACCAAGAAGGATACGGTCAACGAGGCACTGCGCTACGTAGCCGAGCGTAAGGCCCGTTCGCGGGCCGTGCTCGACGATCCGTTCCTCCTCGGCGGGTCCGACCTGACCGACACCGAGATCATGCGCGGCGCCCGGCGGTGACGACGCTCTACCTCGCAGACACCTCCGCCTATACGGCCGCCCGTCGGTCGCCTGCGGCCGAGACCCGACTGCGGACCCTGGCGGCCAACGGCACGCTGGCCACCTTCGTCACGATCGATCTGGAGCTCGGCTACTCGGCCCGGACGCCGGACGAACACCGGGGCATCTTCCGGGTGCGCGGCCAACTTGTCCAGCTCGCCAACGCCGACGAGATCGCCCTGCGTGCCCGCGAGGTCCAGGCATTGATGGCGACCCGCAGCCAGCACCGCGCCGCAGGCGTGGTGGACCTGCTCACCGCTGCGGCCGCCGAGCACTATGGGGCTTCTGTGCTGCACTACGACGCCGACTTCGACCACATCGCCGCGGTGACGAGCCAGCCCGTCGACTGGATCGCCCCGAGAGGGTCGCTGGCGTAAGGCACCTCCGGGCGATCGCCTGGACCGAGCGGGCCGGGGTTGGCTAGACCTCGATGATGGGCCAGGCCTTGCCGAGGATGGACTCGAGCTGCTGCGGCAGCGAGGTATAGACCGCGACCGAGTGGCCGGCCGCCGCCAGCGCGGCGTGGCCGGCGCCGATCCGGCCGGCGCGCGCCGCCATGCCGCCGATGATCGGCAGGTCGTCCGGGCCGTTCACGTCGGTCCGCGGCTCGTCGACGCGCACGACCGGCAGCCGCCGGAGGACGCGCAACAGGTCGAACTCCTCGAAGCGCAGGGCTTGGTACGCCTCCAGCAGGCAGGTGCTCGGGACCGCCACCGCGAAGCCGTCCTCGGCCGCCCGGAACAGCAGCTCGCCGACCGGGTCGGCGCCGTGCACATACGCCATCACGGCGCCACTGTCGAGCACCGCCCCGACGATCACCGGCCCGGCTGCCAGTCGGCCGGCAGGACGCCCTCCGCCTGCAGCCGGCGCACCGTCTCGTCGCGCACGTCGCCGGGCACCCGCAGCCGGTCCCGCAGCGCCGCGGCCTCGGCCGGGTCCGGCGCATATTCCCGGTGGCCGGCCCCGGCCAGCGCGTCCTGCATCCGCTCGACGAGCTGCCGGCGCCGCAGCGCCTCCGCCACATACGCCGAAACCTGGCCGGCCGGCAGATCCCGCAAGGGCCCCGCGACGTCGTCCGGCAGCGACACCGTGATCCTCAGCGTCATACCGTTGAGCCTACATCAGTATGAACATCCGGACGAGCGGCTAGCGGGCGCAATACCTGCCGTCGGCTACGTGGCGCCCACCCTGCGCTTCCCAACACTCTGGGGCGGCCACGATCGGCAATCACGTCCCACCCGTTGGGCGCCGCACGGCGCAGCGACCGGAAGTCTCCGTGATCATGCACAACTGGCACCGACACCAACGGTTTTTCATGATCACGGATTGCTGATGTACCCCCGTGTACCACAAGTCTCCGGGATCATGGCAAACCCGGTGCGCGGCCACCGCGCGCATCATGATCACGGAGACATACGGCCGGTCCGGCCGCGCGGATCGGCGGTTGCGCCCGACGGGTGCGACATCCGCACCGGTCCGCATCGCCGCGCCGGTCGGGGTCGGCGGCGATGATCGCTTGTGCGCCATCGGTAGCGACCGGCGCCCGGCCTGCGACGGCCGCCTGACAGCGACCGGCACGACATACACCACCAGCGGACGTGACTTAGCGGGCTGCGGACAGGTAGGCGCCGATGAGGGCGGCGGCGCGGGCCGGGGCCTCGTTCTCCCAGGTGTGCCCGACGCCGTCGAGCAGCAGCAGGGTGCCGCGTGGCAGTTCGAGGGCCATCGCCAGGGAGTCCCCGGCCTGGACGACGGGATCGGCGCGGCCGTGCAGGACCAGAGTCTCGGCCTCGACCGCGGCCAGGCGGCCGCGGGTGTCGAAGCCGGCCACCGCGGCGAAGCGGCGGGCCAGCGCGGCCGGGTCCGCGGCGTGAGCGCCGGAGGTCACCGCCGCGATGGAGGCGCTGCGGGCGGCGGCGGGGGCGGCGAACCGGTCCGCGAGGCGGCGAGCCGTCTCCGGGTCGCCGCCGGCGACGCCGGTCAGCAGTGCGCCGGCCTCGTCCGGCAGGCGGCCGGGGGCGAGCGGGTGCCGGCCCGTCGCGGCCAGGACCAGCCGGTCGAGCAGCGCCGGGTGGCGCAGCGCGAAGGTCTGGGCGACCATGCCGCCGTACGAGGTGCCGAGCACGTGGGCGCGGGACAGGCCGAGGGCGCCGAGCAGCGCCGCAAGGTCGTCGGCGAGGTCGTCGACGGTGTAGGGCTCAGCCGGGTTGGTCGTGCCGCCCCGGTCGCGCTGGTCGTAGGTGATGACCGTCCAGTCGCCGGCGAGGTGGCCGACGAGGTTGTCGAACAGTTCCTGGCCGACCTGGAGGCCGTGGACGAGCACGAGGGCGGGGCCGCGCCCGTGCCGGCGGTAGCTGGTGCGGGTGCCGTTGACGGCGACGGTGTCCGAAATCATCGGTGCTGCCTTTACGAGATCGCCGGTACCCCGGGGAAAGGGCTTTCCCCCGGGGTACCGAAAAATTCACCAGATCTTGCGGGCGTTGGCGTCGGCGATCAGCTCGCGGATCGGGATGAGCTGCTTGGCGCCGATCGTGCCCAGCATCTGCTGGGACATGTGGAAGCCGAAGTCCTCGGCGACCAGCTTCTTGAACGGGCGGGCGAGGATGTTGTGCGTGGCCCAGCGGGAGAACCGGGGGCGCTTCATGATGAACTCGGCCAGCTCCCAGGCGCGGGCGAGGAGCTGCTCGCGGGGCAGCACGTCGCTGACGATGCCGTACTGCAGCGCCTCGCGCGCCGGGATCGCCTTGCCGCCGTAGATGTGGTAGGCCGCCCGCTTGGGCCCCATCAATGCCTGCAGCACGAGGGCCTGCCCGTCGCCCGGCGCGCTGCCGGCCAGGAAGTGCGGGTCCATGAAGTCCGCGTCCTCGGCGGCGAGCGTGATGTCGCACAGCATCGCGAACTCGGTGTGGATGCCGGGGCCGTTGACCGCCGCGATGGTGGGGATGTCGAGGTTGTTCACGAAGCTCTCGATGAGCTTCCAGCCGTCGTACGTCTGCTGGAAGATGTAGTCGGACTCCTCCTCGACGATCGGCTTGCCCCAGGTCTGCTTGGGGTCGCCCTGAAACCAGGTCTCGCCGGTCGCGGTGATGATGAGGACCTGGTTCTCCGGGTCGTTGCCGACGTCCTGCCAGACCCGGCTCCACGCGTTGTGCGCGGCCCAGTTGTGGATGTACGGCCCGTCGTCGGTGTGCAGGCGCAGCTCGATGACGCCGTTCTCGCGGCGCATCTTGAAGAACGCCGCGTACTTGCGCGAATACTCCTCGAAGGAGACGGGCGGCACGTGGCCGGCCCAGGTGCCGCCGTACTCATCGGACATGGAGGGCTCCCGTTGGTCGGGTCCGAGCGACGGCAAGCCGCCGCTTAACGAGACATAATCGTCTCATTAAGCGCCCGGGCCGTCAACCCTCAGCGCGGGATCAGCCCGTCGAGGACCGTGGTCACCACCCGCTGCGCGAGCTCGCGGGTGAGCGGGCGGCGGTCCCGCATCACCGACAGGTAGATCGGCGCGGCCAGCATCGTGTTGAGGAACGGCACGTCCATGGCCGGCAGCTGGCCGGAGGCCACGGCCCCGTCGATGCGCCGCTGCAGCACGGCGAGCCGGGCCTGCAGGACCTCCTGCCCGAGCTGCCGCACCGGGTCGTCGTCCGCCGCCGTGATGGAGGCGTTGATGATCGCCCGGCCGACCGGGGTGGCGAGCGTGTCGCCGATGCCGCACAGCAGCTCGACCAGGTCGGCGCGGATGTCGTGCGTGTCCGGGGCGAACACCGACATCTCGGCGAAGCGCAGCAGGGCGGCCCGGATCAGGTCGTCGCGCTGCGGCCACTTGCGGTACAGCGTCGCCCGGCCGGCGCCGGACAGCTTGGCGACCGCCTCGTAGGTGACCGCGGCGACGCCGTGCCGGGCGATCAGCTCCACGGTCGCGTCCAGCACCTGCTCGCTCACCCGCGCCGTGCGGCCGCCCGGCCGAGTGCGCGGCGTCGCTTCGGATACACCCTCGGTCACGCGGGCCAGGATACGTCTCCCTAGGGGCGGCGCACGTCGACCAGCGGCCGGGTGGTGGCGCCCGGCTCCCGGGAGCGCTGCCGGGCCAGGAACGCCGCGCGCAGGGCCGGGTCGGTCACGATGTCGATCACGGTACCGGCGAGCGCGGCCGCGCCGTCGAGGGCGGCCCGGTCCGCGGCCGGCGTGGCGGCGTCGAGCCGGAACTGCTCGGTGTGCGGCATGCCGGTCACCCCGAGCACCCCGATCATCGGGTGGATCGCCGGTACGACCTGCGAGACGTTGCCCATGTCGGTCGAGCCGGCCCGGGCGCCCGGGCGGCGGGTGACGGTCCGGCCGGTCGCCGCCACGTTGCGATCCCAGGCCGCGGCGAGATCCGGGTCCTGCACCACGTTGGCGTACAGCGGCTCGGCGTCCCGCCACGACCACCCGCAGCCGGTGGCGACGGCGCCGCCCTCGAAGCAGGCCAGCACCCGCCGCTTGCCGTCGCGCAGCAGGTCCAGGTCGGGCGAGCGCACCTCGACCCGCACCAGCGCGGACGCGGCGATCACGTTCGTGGCCTCGCCCGCCTCGGCGACGAACGCGTTGAGCCGGATCCCTTCGGGCAGATGCTGGCGCAGCAGCCCGATCGCCACCAGCGCGATCGTCGCCGCGTTGCCCGCGTTCACCCCCAGCTCCGGCTCGCCCGCCGCGTGGGCCGCCCGGCCGGTGAACGTCACGTCGAACCGGTCGACGGCCTGCGAGCGGATGTCCGCGCACGAGATGTCGGCGCCGGGCGCCCCGTGCACCATGAGCGAGACGGTGCTGTCCTCCCAGGCACCCGATGCCAGCATGACGGCCTTCCCGCCGCCATGTTCTTCCGCGGGGGTACCGAGCAGCTTCAGCCGAATCCCGAGCGCGTCGACGAGCGGCGCCAGCGCGACGGCCGCGCCCACCCCGGCCGCCGCGATGATGTTGTGGCCGCAGGCGTGGCCGATGCCGGGCAGCGCGTCGTACTCGGCGCACAGCGTGACCGTGAACTCCCCGTCCCCGGCCACCGCCTCGACCGCGGTCGGCAGCCCGTATGCGCCGGCGGTGGTCCGCAGCCCGGCCGCCCGCAGCACCCCGGCGACCCGGGCCGCGGCCCGATGCTCGTCGAAAGCGAGCTCCGGATCGGCATGGATCTCCCGGCTGAGCGCGACCAGCCGCTCCTCCCACGCCTGCAGCGTCCGTTGCGCGGCCTCCCGCGCCGCGATCCGATCCTCGGTCATCTCAGACTGTCTCCTCACTGGTGATGGCCCGATCGGCCGGCCCGGGACGGGCGTCGCCCGCCGGGAGCCGGAACCGCCGGACGAGACCGACCATGGCCAGGGTCAGCACCGCACACACGGTCCAGACCACGAAGAACGCGGTGGGCGTCGACTCCCGCACGGCCCGCCCGTCGACCGTGACCTGCGCGACGAACGCGGACATGACCAGCGCGAACACCGCGCCGGCCACCGCGCCCGCGACGGTGCGGGCGGTGTTGTAGAGCGCCGAGGCGATGCCCACCGAGTCGGCCGGCGCGGCGCGGACGATGACCGCGGGCAGGGCGGCGAGCACGACGCCGTTGCCGACCGCGCCCAGGGCGAGGGCGGCGGCGAAGAGCGGCCCCGAGCCCGAACCGGCGATCTGCAGGCCGAAGCAGGCCGCGGCGGCCAGCCCGCCCGCAGTGAGCGTGGGCAGCGGGCCGCGCCGTTTGACGATCGGGTCGGCGACGACGGTGCCGGCGAACGCCGCGAGGGCGTACACCAGGATCACCCCGCCGGCGGCCCCGGCGCCCAGGCCGAGGCCGTAGCCGAGGGTCCGCGGATCGCCCTGGACCCACACGAAGCTCGGGGTCTGGCTGCCGTACAGCTCGGCACCGAAGAGGAACGCGGCGAACAGCGGCAGCCCGATGCCGCCGCGGGTGATCAGGTGCAGGTCGACCAGCGGATCGGCGGTCCGGCGCTCGACGGCGACCCAGGCCGCGAGCAGCAGCAGTCCGAGCAGTACCCCACCGGACGACGTGAGATCCGTCCAGCCCGACGCGGGCGCCCGGGACACGCCGCCGAGCAGTGCGAGCAGGCCCGCGCCCAGCAGGGCCCCGCCCAGCCAGTCGACGCCGCCCGTCCGGCGCACCGTCGTCTCGGGCACGAGCGCGAGCACGACCGGCACGCAGGCCGCGATGAAGACGGCGGGCACGGCGAGCACCAGGTGCAGGTCGTGTGTGGCGTCGTACAGCAGCCCGGAGCCGGCCGAGCCCAGCGCCGCGCCGAACGTCAGCGCGGCGACGAGGAAGCCGATGCTGCGCCCGGTCCGCCGCTCGTCGCGGTTGCGCACGATCGCGAACTCCAGCGGCAGAAACGCCGCGAGGGGCGCCTGCAGGGCGCGGCCGGCCAGGAACACCGCGAAGTTCGGGGCCAGCGCGACGGTGAGGGAGCCGGCGGCGACCAGGGCCGCGGCGACGGCCAGCAGCCGGCGGTGCCCGTGGACGTCGCCGAGCTTGGCGATGATCGGCACGCACACGGCGGTGCCGAGCAGGTACATCGCGCTCACCCAGTTCAGCGCGGCGCTCGACACGCCGTACTCGGCCCCGATCGCGGTGAGCAGCGGCGAGAGCCAGCCCTGCAGCATGCCGCTGCCGAGCTCCATCACGACCAGGAAGCCGACCGCGCCTCCCGACCGGCGTTGCGAGGTGTCCATCGGCACTCCTCCGCGCAGGTGACAGCATCCATTGCGGAGGTGGATGCTAAGGACCTCGTATTCGCTCAGCATCGGATCGCAGGATTTTGGCCGAGAACGCTCACTCCGTGCAGGATTCCGCCCTGGAGCCGGTGGATCTCCGGCTCATTCACGCGCTGCAGGTCGCGCCGCGGGCCCGCTGGGCGGCGCTGGCGCCGGTGGTCGGGGCCGACGCGGTCACGCTCGCGCGGCGGTGGGAGCGGCTGACCCGGGCCGGCATCGCCTGGGTGGCCGGCATTCCCGGGCCGCCGCTGCGCGGGGTCACGGCGATGCTGGAGGTCCAGTGCAGCCCCGCCGCCACGCTCGCGCTGGCCGAGGAGGTGGCCGGCGACGCCGAGGCGTTCACCGTCGACCTGACCTCGGGCGCGCGGGACCTGCTGGTCCTGGTGACCGCCGATGACATGACCGCGCTCAGCGCGTACGTGATGGAGCGGATGGCCGGCTTCCCCGCCATCCGATCGACCCACACGCACCTGATGTCGACCGTGTTCACCGAGGCGGCCCATTGGCGCCTGCGGGCGCTCAGCGGGGCGGAGGTGGCCGCGGTGCGGCGCACGGCCGCGGTGCCGCGGCCGGGCCGGGGGCGGATCGACGCGGGGCTGGAGGCGGAGCTGCTGCGCGAGCTGGCGTTCGACGGCCGGCTGGGGGCCTCCGTGCTCGCCCGCCGGCTCGGCACCGGCGAGCGGCGGGTGCGGGAGGGCATGGCCGCGATGCTGGCGAGCGGGCGGCTGGAGATCCGCACCGACATGGCGAAGACGTCGTCGGGCCGGCCGGTGCACGCGTGGTACTTCCTCAAGGTGCCGGCGGCGATCATCAACCAGGTGGGCGCGGCGCTGAGCCGGATCAACGAGATCCGCCTGGCGGTGACCGCGATCGGGCCCTACAACCTGGTGCTGTCGGTCTGGATGCGCAGCCTCGCCGACGTCCAGGGGCTCGAGGTGATGATCGAGGAGACCCTGCCCGGGGTGGCGATCAGCGACCGGTCGGCCGTGCTGCGCACCGTGAAGAACCTCGGGCACCGCCTCGACGCCACCGGGCGATGGACGGGTCAGGTGGTCCCGGTCGCCGCGGTGCGCGCCCCGCGCGGCTGACCCGCCCGGGCCCGCAGCAGCGGCGCCAGGCGGTGCGGCACGAGCTGGCGCATGGCCAGCGAGGTCTGGGTGCGCTGCACGTCCGGCGTGGCCAGGATCTGCCCGGCGATGCGGTACAGGTCGTCGGCGTCCCGGGCCACGACCGCGACGAGCAGGTCGGTCGGGCCGGACAGTCCGATCACCTCGACGACCTCGGGGATCGTCGCCAGCGCGGCGGCCACCTCGTCCAGCCGCCGCTGGGTCACCTCGACCGTGACGTAGGCGCTGAGCGGGAAGCCGATCGCGGCCGGGTCGATGCTGCGCTCGAACGAGCGCACCACGCCGCGCTCGAACAGGCCGGCCAGCCGGGCCTGCACGGTGTTGCGGGTGACGCCCAGGTCCTGCGCGAGCGCGGACACGGTGGCCCGGGGGTCCGCGCACAGGGCCAGCAGCAGCCGGGCCTCCAGTGTGTCCATTCTGCTCACCCCAGGCGGTCGTGGATCCGGTGGTACCGATCAAATTGCTCCATCTTAAGGCCAGCAATTGCGCGATTACCCCGCCCGGGCGCATTCTCGGCGGCACATTGCTCGCAGAAAGCAGGTGCCGCGATGACCGCGACTCCCCTGTCCCCGCCCCGCCCGGCCGGGCCCGGCGACGACGCGGCCGTGCTCGCCGCCATCGAGCGGCGGGTGCTCTGGCTGTCGACGGCGATGATCCACCACGCCAACGCGGTGCGGCCGAACCCGTCCGGGCTCAAGGTCGGCGGCCACCAGGCGTCGAGCGCGTCGATGGTCTCGATCATGACCGCGCTGTGGTTCCGGTACCTCACCGCCGAGGACCGGGTGTCGGTCAAGCCGCACGCCTCGCCCGTCCTGCACGCGATCAACTACCTGCTCGGTGAGCTGGACGAGGGGTATCTGACCAGCCTGCGCGAGTTCGGCGGGCTGCAGAGCTACCCCAGCCGGGCCAAGGACCCCGACCCGGTGGACTACTCCACCGGCTCGGTCGGCATCGGCGCCACCGCGCCGATCTGGGGCGCATTGGCCCGCCGCTACGTCGCCTCGCACTTCGGCCAGCGGCGGGGCCGGCAGTACTCGCTGGTCGGCGACGCCGAGCTGGACGAGGGCGCGGTCTGGGAGGCGGCGCTGGACCCGCTCGTGCGGGAGCTGGGCGAGGTGGTGTGGATCGTCGACGTCAACCGCCAGTCGCTGGACCGCATCGTGCCCGGCGCCGGCGTGCAGCGGCTGCGCGAGATGTTCGCCGGCGCCGGCTGGCAGGTGCTGACCGTGAAGTACGGCCGGATCCTCACCGAGCTGTTCGGCCGGCCCGGCGGGGAGCACCTGCGCCGGCGGATCGACGACATGGACAACAACGAGTACCAGCGGCTGCTGCGCTGCCAGCCCCAGGAGCTGCGCCACCGGCTGCCCGGCGAGGGCCCCGGCGCGCCGGCGATCGCCGAGCTGCTCGCCGGCCTCGACGACGAGGCCCTGCGCGCCGCCGTGCGCAACCTGGGCGGCCACGACCTCGACGCGCTCGGCGAGGCATTCGACGCGATCGACGACACGCGGCCGACCGTGATCCTGGCGTACACCATCAAGGGCTATCGGCTCGCCACCGAGGGGCATCCGCAGAACCACTCCACCCTGCTCACGCCGGTGCAGCTGGCCCGGCTGGCCGACGATATCGGCGCCGACCCCGACCGGCCGTGGGCCAGGTTCGCGCCCGGCAGCCCGCAGGCACGCCGCTGCGCGGACACCGCCCGGGCACTGCGGCGCGCGCCGGTCCCGGCGCCGGCCCCGCCCGGCCTGCCGGCCGACCTCGGCCGGACGCCGACCGGCGTCAGCTCCACCCAGACCGCCCTCGGCCGGACCCTGCTCAACACCGTGCGCGCCGCCCCGGGCGCGGCCGGGCGGATCGTCACGGTCAGCCCCGACGTCAGCTCCAGCACCAACCTCGGCGGCTGGATCAACAAGGTCGGGATCTGGTCCCACGACGAGCGCAGCAACTGGTTCGCCGACGACGCGGAGACGCTGCTGCACTGGCGGGAACGCCCGAGCGGGCAGCACATCGAGCTGGGGATCGCCGAGACCAACCTGGTCGGCCTGCTCGGCGAGCTCGGCGCGACCTGGAGCCGCTGGGGCCAGCCGCTGATCCCCATCGGCGTGCTCTACGACCCGTTCCTGGAGCGCTGCCTGGAGCCGTGGTCGTTCGGCATCTACGCGGGCGGCCAGTCGATCCTGGTCGGCACCCCGTCCGGGGTCTCGCTCGCGGCGGAGGGCGGCGCGCACCAGTCGATCAAGACCCCGTCGATCGGCCTCGAGCAGCCCGGCTGCGTCGCCTACGAGCCCGCGTTCGCCCTCGACACCGAGTGGATGCTGCTGGCCGCGATGGCCGCCGTCGGCCGCGCCGACGGGCACTCGACCTACCTGCGGCTGTCCACCCGCCCGGTCGACCAGGCGCTGGCCGCCGTGCCGGAGGACCCGGCCGCCCGCGCCCGGCGGCGCGAGCACGCGCTGGCCGGCGCCTACGCCCTGCGCCGCTCGCCGGCACCGGCCGCGACGATCTGCGCGATGGGCGCGGTGGTCCCGGAGGCCCTGTCCGCCGCCGACCGCCTGGCGGAGCAGGGCTTCGGCGTCGACGTGGTCTGCGTGACGAGCCCGGGGCTGCTGTTCCGGGCCATGCAGGCGCGGCGCGGCCCGACCGGCGACCCGGCCTGGATCCTCGACACGGTCTTCCCCGCCGCCCGGTCCGCGCCGCTGGTCACCGTGCTGGACGGGCACCCGCACACCCTCGCGTTCCTGGCCGGCATCCGCGGCGTGCCGGCGACCCACCTCGGCGTCTCCCGCTTCGGCCAGTCGGGCGCCCTGCCGGACGTGTACCAGTACCACGGCATCGACGCGGCGTCGATCGTCCGCGCCTGCCTCGACCTCGCCGACTGACCAGCCAGCCACCCGGCCAGCCACCCGGCCAGCCACCCTGCGGCCGGCCGCTTGCCGGCCGCGGCTTCTGTTCCGATTGCAGGCGTTTATCGGGGTGCTCCCGGGTAGCTCTGCGTCGATCACCCATAACCGGGAGGGAGCCAGCCGTGAGCAAGCTGATGGACAAGGCCAAGGAGCTGCTGGGCAAGCACGACGACAAGGTCGACAAGGGGCTGGACAAGGCCGGCGAGCAGGCCGACCAGCGCACCGGGCAGAAGTACACCGGGCCGATCGACAAGGGCACCCAGGCGGCGAAGGAGCACACCGGGGAGGGCGACACAACCAGCTGACGGTACGCACGGGCGCGCCCCCCGGGCGCGCCGCAACAAGGGGGGTCGACATGATCGGAACGATCCTGTGGGCAATCATCGGCGGCGCCATCATCGGCGTGCTGGCGCGGCTGATCCTGCCCGGACGGCAGAACATCTCGGTTATTGCCACCGTCGTGGTCGGCATCATCGCCGCTTTCATCGGCGGGTTCATCGCCACCTGGCTCGGGGTCGGGCAGACCAGTGGCATAGACTGGCTCCGGCACCTCATCCAGATCGTCCTGGCCGTCATCGGGGTCTGGATCACGGCCCGGCTGACCGCCGGCCGCCACCGAGGTCCGACCGGCACCGCCACGCGAATGTGACCGGGCCGCCGTCCCCCGAGCCACACCCACGCCGTCTCAGCCGATGCCTGCCGCCCGGCAGGCATCGGCGTAGGCGCCGGCGCACAGCGCGCCCGGGGTCACGAAGCCGTCCTTGACCACCGTGGCAGCGATCGTGTCCTTCGTGACCGCCACCGGGTCGAGCAGGATCGACGGGACCTGGCCCGTGCCGTTGGCGACCGTCGACGTCCCCGACGGGTGCTGGCCGCGCAGCAGCTGGTCGGTCAGCGTCGCGGCCGCCTCGGCCTCGGCGCGCAGCGCCTTGTAGACGGTCATGTACTGGTCACCGACCAGGATGCGCTGCAGGGCCTCGGTCTCCGCGTCCTGGCCGGTGACCGGGACCTGCGGCAGGCCGGCGGCCTTCAGCGCGGCGATCGCGCCGCCCGCGGTGCCGTCGTTCGCGGCTCATCGGCGGTGCGCTGGGGTTCCTGAGGGGTCGCGCCCCGGTTTCGCCCTCCTGCCGCGGCCACGCAACGACGACAAGTCTCCGCGATCATGCACGCGCTCCCCGGGACACCAGGGCTTTTTCATGATCACGGAGACTTTTGGTACGCATAGGTACATTTCCACTCCACGATCACGGAAAAGCGATGGTGCGCGCGCCCCACGCGCATGATCACGGAGACTTATGGCTGCGGCGCCCGTCGCCCGCTCGCCGCGGACAGCGCCTACCGATAAGTCGGGCGCTCCGCGCCACGACTTATCGGATTTATCTCCTGACGGGGTATAAGTCCGATAAGTCCGGACACGGAGTGTCTGGACTTATCGGGGCGCAATTTTCCCGCCGCGGTCGCCCGGCGCGGGCACGTGGAGCGGCGGGCGACTTTTGCGGAGGGCCCAGAGGAGCGCAAGAACGAGCGGCGTGGGCAGACCGATCGACGCGGCAGAGTGAACAGCACCGTCGGGCGGTGGCGGGCGCGCGACTGCTGGCGATTGGCGTGCGGCCGCTGGACAACAACGGCTGGTGGGACGGCGCGTGATCCGGCCGCGGTCTGGGCAGGGCCACGCGGCGGCAAGCGGGCGGCGGGCGGCACCCCCAGCGGACCGACGCGGCGACGGCGAGGGCCAGCGGCGGGCAGACGGGACAGCTTCACCCTCAGCGGACAAGCCCGCGAGGCGGCGGACGGCGGAGGCTTCCCCGGCGGGACGCGGCGGGGGGTGTTACAGGGCGCGGCGGAGCCACTCCTCGACGCCGGCGACGTGGATGGAGGCCCAGGAGCGGGCCAGGTCCGGGCGGCGGGAGGCGATCGCCTCGACGATGGCCTGGTGTTGCTCGCGGGTGCGGGCGGCCGCGCCCTCCTGGGTCAGGCCGCGCCAGATGCGGGCGCGGGTGGTCGGGCCGGACAGGCCGTCGATCAGCGAGCACAGGACCGCGTTGCCCGAGCCGGCCGCGATCAGGCGGTGGAACTCCAGGTCGTTGGCGACCAGGGCCTCGATCGTCGGGTCGTCGCCGAGCTGGTCGAGGACCGTCTGCAGCTTCGCCACGTCGGCGTCGGTCATTCGCTCCGTGGCGAGGGCGGTGGCGGCGGGCTCCAGAATGCGGCGTACCTCCAGGAATTGCAGCACGGTGTCGTCGCGGTGGAAGTCGACCACGAAGCTCAGGGCGTCCAGCAGGAGGTTGGGCTCGAGGCTGGTGACGTACGTGCCGTCGCCCTGGCGGACGTCCAGCACGCGGATCATCGACAGCGCCTTGACCGCCTCGCGCAGGGAGTTGCGGGACAGGCCCAGGCGCTCGGCCAGGTCGGCCTCCTTGGGCAGGCGGTCGCCCGGGCCGAGTTCGCCCGAGGTGATCATGCCCTTGATCTTGTCGATAGCCTCGTCGGTCAGTGCCATGGATCCCTCCGCGGCGACTGTACGCCCGCGCCGCCAACCGGCAGCCGGTACACCTCGGTGGCGGTGCCGGTCAGGATCCGCTCGCGCTCGGCGTCGGTGGTCAGCGGGCGGAGCAGCTCGTCGGCGAGGGAGCGGATCCGGCCGTAGGACGCGGCGAGGGTGCACACCGGCCAGTCGGAGCCCCACATCAGCCGGGCCGGGCCGAACAGTTCGAGGGCCTG
This sequence comes from Dactylosporangium sp. CA-092794, assembly GCF_050948465.1. NCBI lineage: Bacteria > Bacillati > Actinomycetota > Actinomycetes > Micromonosporales > Micromonosporaceae > Dactylosporangium > Dactylosporangium sp. CA-092794. Next base: position 9,330,906 of record NZ_CP192044.1, read on the forward strand.
TTCGGTGTACGGCCGCAGATCTTCGGGGGTCCAGCGGTCCCACTCGGCCTCCGTCACGAGGCCGGACAGCTTCGCCGAGACGTTGGGGCGGGCGGCGAGTTCGGCGACGGCGGCGCGCCACGGTGCGAGGCCACCGGCGCGGATGCGGGGCTTGCCCAGGTGGTCCAGGACGAACCGCACGTCGGGCAGCCGGGCGGCGGCGCGGGCGGCGGCGGCGAGCTGGTCGGGGCGCACGACGAGGTCGAAGGCGAGGCCGGCGGCGCCGATGCGGCGCAGGCCGTCGAGGACGTCGGCGCGGTCGAGGTACCCGTTGTCCTCGGCCTGGATCTGGGCGCGCAGGCCGACCAGGTGCTCGGCGCCAGGCAGGTCGCGGTACGCCGGGAAGGCGGGCGCCGCCGGATCGTCCCACGCCACCACGCCGGCGATCTGCGGCGTGGCCCGGGCGTGGGCGAGCAGGACCGCGGCCTCGGCGGCGTCGCAGCGGCCGCCCTCGACCAGCACGGTGTGCGTGACGCCGGCCGCGGCCAGCTCCGGGCGTAGGTCGTCGGGGCCGAAGGTGCGGCGGATCGGGGCGAGCTCGGGGGCGTCGAGCCAGTCGTACCCGGCGGCGATATCCCACAGGTGGTGGTGCGCGTCCACGGTCACAGCAGGCCCCGTTCGGTCAGGGCCGGCCACAGTCCGGCCGGCGGCGGCGCGGCGAACAGGGCGGCGTTGCGGCGCACCTGCTCGGCGGAGTCGGCGCCGACGACCACGGCGGTGACGGACGGGTCGCGGCCGGGGAACGCGATGGCGGCGGCGGGCAGGGTCGTGCCGTGGGCGGCGCAGACCTCGGCGAGGGCGGCGGCGCGGCGGACCAGCCCGGCCGGGGCGGCACCGTACTCGTACGGCAGCCCCTCCCGCGGCCGCTCCTGCGCCAGCAGCCCGCTGTTGAACACCCCGGCGGCGAGCACGCCGACGCCGGCCGCCGCGCAGGCCGGAAGCAGGGTCTCGGCGGCGGGCTGTTCGAGCAGGGTGTACCGGCCGGCGACCAGCACCACGTCGGGGGTGCACTCGGTGACGACCCGGGTCAGCACCGCGGCGTCCTTGGAGCCGGCACCGACCGAGCCGACGACGCCCTCGGCGCACAGCTCGGCCAGGGCCGGGAAGGCCTCCCGCAGCGCGATGTCGGGGTGGTGCTCGGGGTCGTGCAGCAGGGCGAGGTCGATGCGGTCCAGGCCGAGCCGGGCCAGGCTCTCCTCGATCGAGCGGCGTACCCCGTCGCGGGTGAAGTCCCAGACCCGCCGGTGGGTGCGCGGCACCGCGAACCCGTCGGCGAGGTCGTCGCCGCCGCCCTCGACCGGCTCCAGCAGCCGGCCGACCTTCGTGCTGACGGTGTACTGCGCGCGCGGGCGGTCGCGCAGCGCGGCGCCGAGGCGGCGCTCCGACAGGCCGAGGCCGTAGTGGGGGGCGGTGTCGAAGTACCGGATCCCCTCGTCCCAGGCGGCGTCGACGATGGCCCGCGCGTCGGCGTCGCTGCGCTCCGCGTAGAGGTTGCCCAGCTGCGCGCAGCCCAGCCCGAACCTCACGACCGGGCCCGCGGCCGCAGCCCGTGCATGCCGCCGTCGACGGCGAGCACGGTGCCGGTGGTGGCGCCGGCCAGGGGGCTGGCGAGGTACGCGATGGCGTGCGCGACCTCCTCCGCGCTGACCAGCCGGCCGGTGGGCTGCCGGGCGCGCAGCGCGGCGAGCTCGGCGTCGGGGTCGGCGGCCTGGTCGAGCAGCCGGCGGACCCACGGCGTGTCGGCGGTGCCCGGGTTGACGCAGCAGACCCGGATCCCCTCGCCGATGTGGTCGGCGGCCATGGCGGCGGTGAGCGACTGCACGGCGCCCTTGGTGGCGCTGTACAGCGCCCGGTCCGGCAGGCCGGCGTGTGCCGCGATGGAGCAGGTGTTGACGATCGCGGCGTGCGGCGAGCGGCGCAGGTGGGGCAGGGCGGCCCGGGTCACCCGGACCAGGCCGACGACGTTGACGTCGAACACGCGGTGCCACTCGGCGTCGGAGTTGGCCTCGACGCTTCCGACCGCGCCGATCCCGGCGTTGTTGACCAGGATGTCGATCCCGCCCAGCCGCTCGGCCGCGGCCGCGACGCCGGCGCGCACCGCGGCGTCGTCGGTCACGTCGGCGACGAACCCGTGCAGCGGCTCGGGCAGGCCGTCGATCTTCAGGTCGAGGCAGGCGACGCGGGCACCGCGGGCGGCCAGGTGCAGCGCCGTGGCCAGGCCGATCCCGGAGGCCCCGCCGGTCACGACGGCGGCGAGACCGGCGAATTCACCGTTCACGAACACTCCCTATACATCGGAGGATTGCTGTCTATCAGTCCGATACGCACCGACGCAAGGGCGGAGTTAGCTCGATACATCCGATGTCCTGTCCCGCGGTACCACGGCGAGCAGGACCAAACCGGTGAGCGTCAGCAGGCTCAGGGAGGGGACCAGCCACACCAGGCGGAGGGCCAGCACGGCGGCGAGGGCCACGGCCACCCAGCGCAGCCGGTCCCACAGCAGCAACAGGGCGGGCAACTCCCAGACCAGATGGTGGACCCAGGTGATCGGGCTGACCAGGCACATCGCGATCCCGGTGAGCGCCAGGCCGGCCCAGTCGCCGGCCGCCTGCACGCGGGTCCACCAGAACAGCAGCACGGCGAGCGCGAGCAGCGGCCAGACCTCGGCGGGGGCGTGCAGCCGGTGCAGGGCGCCGGCGAGGGACTGGTCGGCGGGCTCCCCGACCCGGCCGACGCGGGAGACCTGCCAGACCAGGCCGGACCAGTAGCGCCGCGACGCCCCCGGCGCCACGAGCCAGGCCACGCCGGTCGCGGCGAGCGCGGTGCCGGCGGCGACGAAGGCTTCGCGATAGCGTCTGGCGATCAGGAGGTACCCGATGAAAAGCGCGGGCGTCAGCTTGACCGCCACCGCCAGCCCGACGAGCGGCCCGCGCCGCAGGACCAGCAGATCGAGCCCGACGAGCGCGAGCAGCACCAGGTTGATCTGGCCGAAGCTCAGCGTGTCGCGCCAGGGCTCGAGCGCGACGAGCAGGATCAGCCCGGCCATCACCGGCAGCCACCGGCGAAACCACACCCACAGCAGCGCCGCGCTGCCGGCCACCGACGCGGCGGTGATGACGGCCAGCGCCGCCGCGAAGGGCAGCAGCGCCAGCGGTACGAAGCACACGGCGGCGAACGGCGGATACGTGAAGCCGTAGTTGCGCTGCGGCCCGGGCTCCCGGTATGCATAGAGGTCGCCGCCGTCCAGCCACAGCCGCACCGCGCCGTGGTAGACGCGCAGGTCGAACCAGCCGTGCCAGCGCGCGGTCAGCGCGACGAACGCCGCGACGCCGCCGCCGAGCCCGGCCACCCAAACCGATCGATTGACGCCCGTGCGCGCAGACGTTACTCCATGCCGCGCTTGCCCGGGGTCCAGAAGGGTTTGGTGAGCACGGCTTTGCGCGGCCAGCCCCGGTCGCGGATGAGGTGCTGCTTGACGGCCTGCACGGTCCGCGCCTCGCCGGCGACATAGGCCTGACCCGGCTCGTCCGGAAGGGCCAGCGTCCGCACCGCGTCGACGAGCCCCTCCGACGCGGCCGCACTCTCGCCGCCGCGCTCCACCCACGTGACGTCGCCGCCGAGCGCGAGCTTGTCCTCGGGCCCGGCGATCTCGACCACGGCCCGGCTGGCCGCGCGCTCGGCCTCGGGCAGCCCGCGCAGCATGGCCCCGAACGCCACGGACGCGGTCTCCTCGCCGACGAACAGGTGATACCCGGCCGGGCGGGTGACGAAGTCGCCCTTGGGCTTGCTGATGAGCACCGCTTGCCCGGCTTCGGCCTCGCCCATCCACCGCGCCCCGGGCCCGTCGCCATGGACCAGTCCTTGCAGCTCGATGGTGTCGCCGTCGCGGTCCCAGACGGAGTACGTCCGCAGCAGCGGCGCCAGCGCCCCCGGTGCCCCGACGTCGATGCGCACCTGCTGCCCGGGCCGCCACTCGGCATTGCGCAGCGCCTCGGCCTGCAGCCGAACCCGCCGGAACCGCCCGGCGCGCTGCACCTCGGCAACGGTCGCCTTGACGAAGAGCATCTCCCACAGCCTCATGTCGCCCACGTTACTGCATATCGCCGATATATCGTTAGCCCCTTGCCGACTTCCGGCGATACCCGATAAGTCCAGACACTCCGTGTCCGGACTTATCGGATTTATACGGTGTCAGGCGAAAAATCCGGTAAGTCGTGACGCCGCCAGGCGTCATGACTTACCGGATTCGAATTCCGCTACGTCGCAGGCCCACCGCCAGCCCAAAGACGACCACCACTCATGACCGAGCACGGCACACGACGGACGAACAGCGGACGGCGGACGGCGGACGGCTGGGCGGCGGGCGGCCCGGCAATAAGTCTCCGCGATCATGCACGATCGCAATGCGCACCACGACTTTTTCATGATCACGGAATGCGAACGTACCTATATGTACACAATGTCTCCGCGATCATGAAAAAGACGCAGTTTGCCAGCGCGACCAGCATGATCACGGAGAGTTCTGACCGCTGCGCGGGCCGCGGGCGGCGCGGCACGGCGCGGGCGGCGCGGCACGGCGCGGCACGGCACGGGCGGCGCGGCGCGGGGCGGGGCGGGCGGCGCGGCGCGGGCGGCGCGGCGCGGGCGGCGCGGCGCGGGGCGGGGCGGGGCGGGCGGCGCGGCGCGGCGCGGGGCGGGCGGCGCGGCGCGGCGCGGCGCGGCGCGGCGCGGCGCGGCGCGGGCGGCGCGGCGCGGGCGGCGCGGCGCGGCGCGGCGCGGGGCGGGCGGCGCGGCGCGGCGCGGGGCGGGCGGCGCGGCGCGGCGCGGGGCGAGCTGGGACGGGGCGTGGCTGCCGCCACCGGGCACGTTTACCCGGACCGTGGTCGTGGTCGCGCCCGCCGGCGGGCCGTGGCTGGGTCGGAGGCGGGAGGCCGGGTTGGAGCGGGCCGGGGCGGAGCGGAACGGCCCGAGCTGGAGGCGGCCCCTCGCTGCCGGGACCGGCACCCCGACCCGGACCGTGGCCTGAGTCGCGCTGCCGGGCCCTGGCTGGGGGCGGGGCGGGGCCTGGCTGGGGCGGGGGTGGAGCAAGGCGCGGGGGCTGGCGGGCCGGAAGCTAGATGTCCTCGTCCAGCTGGGTGCCTCGGCGGGGGTCGCGGATGCTGCGGCCGGTCGAGTCCACCGCGCCCTCGTCCACGAGGCCGCCGCGGCCCTGCTGGTGGTCGAGGCTCTGCTGACGCTCGGCCGCGTGGCGGGCCGCGTCGCGGGCTGCGGCCTCCGGGCTGTTGGGGTCGATTCCGGTCGGGTCCTGCGCGTTCATGGTGGTCGCTCCCCAATGCTCGACTGATCCGTCACCCTACCCAGGCGCTGATGTACTAATCCATAGCGCAAACCCGGCAGATTCTCACACGCTTCGGCGATCGATCTTCGTGCCGTGCGCGCGTCGCGGCGATAGGTTCCAAGCGAGGACGAACGACTCCACGAAGGAGACCTGACGCATGTCAGAGCAGAGCAGCGCGCAGAACGCCGGCACCATCGACGTCGGTGGGGACCTGACCGTCAACCGGCTCGGCTTCGGCGCGATGCGCATCACCGGCGAGGGGATCTGGGGCGAGCCCCGCGACCGGGAGGAGGCCAAGCGGGTCCTGCGCCGCGCAATCGAGCTGGGCGTGAACTTCATCGACACCGCCAATTCCTACGGGCCCGACATCAGCGAGGAGCTGATCGCCGAGGCCCTCCACCCGTACCCGGAGGATCTGGTCATCGCCACCAAGGGCGGCCTGGTCCGTCCGGGGCCCGGCGTGTGGAACCCGGACGGCCGGCCCGAGCACCTGCGCGAGGCGCTCGAGGGCAGCCTGCGCAAGCTGCGGCTGGAGCAGATCCCGCTGTACCAGTTCCACCGCCCGGATCCGGCCGTGCCGCTGGAGGAGTCGATCGGCGCGCTGGTCGAGCTGAAGGCCGAGGGCAAGATCCGCCACATCGGCGTCTCCAACTTCACCGAGGCGCAACTGCGCACCGCGCAGGCGCTCACCCCGGTGGTGTCGATCCAGAACCGGTACAACGTCGACGACCGCAACTCGGAGTCCCTGGTCGACCTCTGCGAGCAGGAGCAGATCGTCTTCCTGCCGTGGGCGCCGATCCAGAACCTCGACGGCAACGCGACGATCGAGTCGGTGGCCAAGAAGTACGAGGCGACCACCCGGCAGATCGTGCTGGCCTGGCTGCTGGCCCGCTCCCCCTCGATCCTGCCGATCCCGGGCACGGGCTCGGTCGGCCACCTGGAGGACAACATCGCCGCCGCCGGGATTCAGCTGACGCCGGCCGAGGTCGCCGACATCACCCGCAACTCGTAACGGGCCGGGGCGGGCCCCTTCAGGAGGCGGAGGGGTCCGCCGCGCCGCGCATCATGCCGCCGACCATCATCGTGGCCCGGCGCCGGCCGACGAAGCGGACGGCCGCGGCGGCGGCGCGGTTGCTCCGCCCGACGATCACGCTCGGCGGCGGGTTGCGCCGGTCCAGGGCCGCGAAGGCGGTGCGCACGACGTCCGCGGCGGTCATGCGGCGCGTGCCGCCGTCCGCTTGCGCGCCCGCGACGTCGAAGAACTCGGTCTCGGTGGCGCCCGGGGACAGGGCGAGCACACGCAGGCCGGTGCCGCGCGACTCGTACCACAAAGCTTCGGTGAAATTCAGCACGAACGCCTTGGTGGCGCCGTAGACGGCCATCGTGGGGTTGCCCTGGTAGGCGGCCATGCTCGCGACGTTGACGAGGAAGCCGTCCCCGCGGCGCAGCCGCTCGATGAACGTGCGGCTGATGTCCACGACGCTGGTCACGTCGACGGCGATCTCGGCGGCCAGCCGGGCCGGGTCCTCCCGGTGGAACGGGCCCAGGGTGGCGAACCCGGCGTTGTTGACGATGCTGGTGATCTCGAGGCCGCGGCGGGACAGCTCCGCCTCGAGGGCGGCGCCGACGCCGGGCGTGGTGAGGTCCAGGGCGAGCGAGGTCGCCTCGATGTGGTACCGCCCGGAGAGCTCCGCGGCGAGTGCCTCGAGCCGCTCCAGGCGCCGGGCGACGAGCACGACGTTCGCGCCGCGCTCGGCGAGCCGCCGGGCGAACTCGGCGCCGATGCCGGCGCTGGCGCCGGTGACCAGGACCGTCTGCCGATGGTAGTCAAGGGGTTGCATGACGACACCGTACGACCATCTGGCACCAAGTGTCAACCAGGCATCTGGGGCCGAGACGGCTACACTGGTCCGATGAGCAGTGAGGGCCTGTGGAGCCGCACCCGGCGGGCGGCGATCGCGGAGATCATCGAGGTCGCGATGGACCTGTTCCTGGAGAAGGGGTTCGACGCGACGACGATCGACGACATCGCGGCCGCCGCCGGCATCTCCAGGCGCTCCTTCTTCCGGTACTTCGGCACGAAGGAGGACATCGTCCTGGGCCACCTGGCCGGCGAGGGCGTCCGCGCCCGCGAGGCGCTGGCCGCCCGGCCCGACGACGAGCCCCTGTGGACGGCGCTGCTCAATGTGCTCACGACGATCGACGGGACCACCGTCAGCCCCGCCGAACAGGAGCGATTGCTCAAGATCTCCGAGATGATGCACGGCACCCCGTCGCTGCGCGCCCGCACCTTCGAGAAGCACCTGGGTTGGCAGGCCGACATCCTGCCCGAGGTCAGGCGCCGCCTCGGCGCCGGCCCGGGCGACGACCTGGCAGACCTGCGCGCCGGCGCGGTCATGGCCAGCGCGATCGCCTGCCTCGACGCCGCCGGCGAGACCTGGACCCGGCTGGGCGGCACCGTGCCGCTCAGCGATCTCCTCCGGGTGGCTTTCGACGCCGTCCAGCCCCTGCCCGACGCCCGGGACCGACAGCTCGGCACATAACCGAAATGTCGGATATGTCGCGGCACGAAGTGCCCGACATATCCGGAAACGGCCGACCGGGTGGAGCCCCAAGAACACACCACAGGTCGCGCTCCACTCCCGAACAGCGCGTCACACTTCCCACCCGAGCCGCCTCGAACAGCTCCCCCAGCAGCCGCCCCTCCCCTGCAGCCGCCTCGAACGGCGCCCCTTCCGCCGGCAGCTCTACGTCGCGCTTGCGCACCGCATTACGCCGGCGCCCTTCCGCTGCGCTTCGCGCGAACCCGGGTCAGCCACGGGGCAGGTCGGGCGAACATCCGATCGGGGCGGGGCGGACGTAAGTCTCCGTGATCATGATGTCCGTCGTGGCCGCACCACGGGTTTGCCATGATCCCGGAGACTTTCGGTACACGGGTGTACATGGACACTCCGTGATCATGAAAAACCGTTGGTGTCGGCAGCGGGTGCGGCATGATCGCGGAGACTTCTAGTCGCATTATGCTCGTTCGGTGCATAACCTAAATGTCGGATATGTCGTGGCACGGAGTGCCCGACATATCCGGAAACGGCCGAGACGACGGAAACAGCCGCGGACGAAGGGGCGCGGACGAGGGCCTGCAGGCGCAGGCAGTCCGGTCGGCTCAGTCCGGTCGGCTCAGTCCGGTCGGCTCAGTCCGGTCGGCTCAGTCCGGGTCGGCTCAGTCCAGGTCGGCTCAGTCCAGGTCGGCGAGGCGGTCGGCGGGGACGACCGTGTACTGACGCAGGGACAGGTCGCGGAACGTGACCGGGCCGCGCGGGCCCGGCACGCGGTCGATGTTGATGCCCGTCTCCGGGACGTTGAGCAGCTTGAAGCCGTCCAGCAAGCGCGTGGTCGCGTTCCAGAAGGCGCCGGTGCCCGCATACGCCGCCAGGAACTCGCGGGCCGCGGTGGCGTCCTCGGTCACGATGCCGGCGGCCAGGCCGGAGGTCTCGTCGTTGGCGATGCGGGCGGCGTCGCGCGGGCCGTCGGCGGGGGCGAGCGTGATGGTCGCCTCGCGGGCCGAGTCCAGGGCCCACTCGTAACCGAGCGGGTGATCGTGCGGCGGCAGCGACACCGCGATCCGCGGGCCGACCGCCTCGGTGACCCGCGGGACCAGCTCGGCGTAGCGATCCCGGTGGATGAGCAGCAGGTTGAGCCGGTTGCAGACGCCGAGACGGTCGAGGCCGGCGGCGATGAGGGTGAATGCCTTGTCCAGGTCGGCGGCGGCGTCGACGTAGAGCACGCCGCCGCCGTCGGCGTGGGCCAGGGTGCGCACGCCCTGCAGGGCCGCCTTCTCCGCGAGGGTGCGGGTGCTCTCGCCGCTGCCGCGCAGGATGACCAGCGGGATCAGGCCGGGCTGGGAGACCAGCGCCTCCGCCGAGCCGCGGCCGCGGGCGCGGATCAGCTGCACGGCGGCCGGGTCGAGGCCGGCGTCGGCCAGGGCCGGGGCGACGACCTCGTCCATCAGCGCGATCGCCGAGGCCAGGGCGGCCGAGCCGGTGCGCAGCACGCCGCCGTTCTGGCTCTTCACCAGCTGGGAGGCGACGTCGACGGTGACGTTGGGGCGGGCCTCGTAGTTGGCGCCGATCACGCCGACCGGGCGGCGCCACTCCTGCAGGACCAGGCCGCCGCCGAGCTCGCGGACGGTGCGCCGGGCCGGCTCGGGCTCGACGCCGGCGAGGATGTCCAGCTGCTCGGCCATGGCGGCCAGGCGCGCGGCGTCGAGGCGGAGGCGGTCGAGCAGGCCGCCGCTCATCCCGTCCGCCTCGGCGGCGGCGACGTCGGCGCGGTTGGCCTCGAGGATCGGATCGGGAGCCGCGGTGAGGCGGCGGGCCATGCCGCGCAGCGCCTCGTCGATCGTCTTCGCCGGCGCCGCGGCCAGTGACCCCGCCGCCGCCCGGGCGGCGCGGGCGGCTTCCGCCACGACCTCGTTGACGTCCATGGCTCGGCTCCCCTTCAGCTCGACCGCTTGCGTGCCTGAAGAGTGTATGTAAGCGGCAGCCGCTCCGGCCGGTCGGCCAGCCGGTACTCCCCCTCGCCCACCTCGGCGGTGAAGCCGGGCAGCGGGTTCCACGGGCAGGTGTCGTGCTCCTGCAGCATGGTCAGCTCCAGGCCCTCGCCGAGCAGCGCGGTGACGATTTCGCCGAGGCCGTGGTTCCACTGGTGGGTGACGTTGTTGGTGAACTTGGCCTCGGTCTCCACGTAGGTGCTGTTGTCGTCCCAGACGAGGGGCTCGGGCCGCTCGAAGTAGGCGAAGTGGACCGCGAGCACGCCGTCGCCGCGGGTCTCGTCGATGCTCCACAGCATCGGGTGGCCCTCGCGGATGAACAGCCGGCCGCCGGGGCGCAGCAGGGCGGCGACGACCGCGGCCCACCGGCGGATGTCGGGCAGCCAGCACAGGGCGCCGACGCCGGTGTACACCAGGTCGAACGAGCCCGGCTCGAGCACCTCCGCCGCGCGGTACACGTCGGCCTCGACGTAGTCGATGTCCGCCCCGGCGCGGGCGGCCAGGTCGCGGGCCTGGGCGAGCGAGGCGGGCGAGAAGTCCAGGCCGGTGATCCGGGCGCCGAGGCGGTGCAGCGACAGCGTGTCGGTGCCGATGTGGCACTGCAGGTGCACGGCCCGCAACCCGGCCACGTCGCCCAGGCGCGGCCGGTCGAAGCGCACCACCTCGCTGAGCAGGCCGGGATCGTCCAGCAAACCCTGGATGTTGTACCCCGGTGAGGCGGCGTGCGCCGGCGCGCGCTCGTCCCACTGGGCGCGGTTGAGTCGGAGGTATTCGCTCACCCGACGACCGTCGCACGCCGGTCAACCGGATTAACCCCGCCGGCCGGTACCGCGGCCGCGCCGAGGCCGTCGTCATCCGATCCCTTCACGGACGTACGACTGCGCGCGGCCGGGAAAGGCATCGCTCGCGGGCTTGTTGCGGTACATCTCCGTGTCGGCGCGGCGCAGCAGCGCGTCGGGGTCGCCGGGCGGGCCGTCGGCGATACCGACGGTGGCGCGGACCGGCAGGTGGTGGCCGTCGACGAGCATCGGGGCGGCGAGCAGGGCGAGGAAACGCTCGGCCACCCCGGCCGCGGCGGCGGCGTCCGCGCCGGGCAGCAGGACGGCGAACTCGTCGCCGCCCAGCCGGGCCGCGGTGCCGCCGGGCGTGGTGGCGGCGGCCAGCCGGTCGGCCACGCCGGCGAGGACGGCGTCGCCGACGTGGTGGCCGTAGGTGTCGTTGACGGCCTTGAAGCCGTTGAGGTCGACCAGCAGTACCGCCGCCGGAACCGACAACGCGGACAGCCGGGCGTCGAAGAGCGCCCGGTTGGCCAGCCCGGTCAGGCCGTCGTGGGTCGCCTGGTGGCGCAGCTCGTCCTGCAGCAGGCGGGCCTGGGTGGCGTCGCGCGCGTTGGAGACGTAGGCACGCACCGCCGGCACGTGCAGCAGGTTGCGGGTGACCACGTCCAGCCAGCGCCAGGAGCCGTCGGCGTGGGCGTAGCGCACCTGGTAGGACACGGTGGCGCCGGGGCGGCCCCGCACCTGCCGCATGGCCGGCCGCAACACCGCGAGGTCCTCGGGGTGGACGTGGTCGTGGACGGGGGTACCGAGTAGGGCGTCCGGCGCCTTGCCCAGCAGGCGCTCGGTCGCGGGGCTGACGTAGGTGAGCACCCCGTCGGCGTCGACCAGCGAGGTGATGTCGGTGGAGTGGGCCAGCAGCGAGCGGATGCGCTCCTCCTGGCCGCGCAGCTCCTGCATGAGGGCGGCGTTCTCGGCGAAGGCGAGCAGCTGGCGGCTCACGGCCAGCACCGTGGCCACGAACAGGCCGCCGAGCACCACCCACAGGTCCGGGCCGCCGCCGTCGCGCAGCACGACCGGCAGGGCGGCGAACATGCCGGCCAGGGCGGTGTACGGCAGGAGGCTGTAGGGCCGCGCCGCCCGCCGCGACGACGGTGCCGGCGGGCCGCCGAGCTCCTGCAGGCGCAGGCCGGTGGCGAGGAGTACCGGCGTGAGCAGCTGGGTGGCCAGCAGCACCGGCAGGTAGTGCCCGTCGGGGCCGACCAGGGCGCCGGCCAGGCCCTGGGTCACCCCGGCGGCCACCATCGGCACGGCGGCCCGCGCCGAGACCGGCGAGTTGCCGCTGAGCATCAGCTTCACCGCGGAGAACGCGGCCACGAGGATGACGGCCGTGCCGAGCAGCAGCGCGACCGCGGCGCCGCCGGGCCGGCCGGAGTCGGAGTCCCGCGGCAGGAGCAGCAGCCACACCAGGACGGCCGCGCCGACGAGCACGGACGCGGCGTCGAGCCAGAACCGGACGCGCGCGGGCCGGCTCAGCAGCCGGCTCGGGTGGGTCAGCATCGTCCAGACCATCAGCGATACGCCGGCCAGGATCGCGGTCGCCTGCACCGGGTGCGGCACCGCCGCCCCGGCGCCCGGGTGCAGCCAGGCGACGACCGTCTGGCTGGCGTCGCCGACGATGAAGACGATCGCGGTGTGGCCGGCGCGGCGCCAGAAGCGGCGCGCGTCGACGGGCATTCGCAGGCGGGCGATGCGGCGGCAGAGGTACCACAGCAGGACGTCGAACACCGGTAGTGCCGTCCAGAACAGGCGGACCTGCGCGGCGGGGCCGGCGTCGGCGAGCAGCATCCAGCCGATCAGGGCCGCGCCTGCGGCGGCCACGGCGGCGATGACGGGATCGCGTCTCATCCTACGGCCGGTTCGGGGTTGAGCCGGGTGAGGGCGTCCTCGATCTGGTGCGCCGGGCCGGGCTTGGCGAAGTGGTAGCCCTGCGCCAGCCGGCAGCCCAGCGCGTGCAGCACCTCGGCCTGCTCGGCCGTCTCGATGCCCTCGGCGATCGCCGGGAGGCTGCGGCTGCTGCCCAGCTGCAGGACCGCGCGGGTGAACGCGTGGTCGCCGGCCGCCTCCGGGCCCGTGGGCACGAACGACCGGTCGATCTTGAGGATGTCGACGGGGAGCTGGTGGAGGTACGACAGCGACGAATAGCCGGTGCCGAAGTCGTCGATGGCGATCCGGACGCCGTGCGCGCGCAGCCGCTCCAGGGACACCGGCAGCGCCTCGGCGTCGCCGGCGAACACCGACTCGGTGATCTCCAGCACCAGCGCGCGGGCCGGCAGGCCGGTGCGGCGCAGGACGCCGAGCACCTCGTCGGCGAAGCCGGGCTCGGCGAGCTGGCGCACGGAGACGTTCACGGTCAGCGAGGTGCCGTGCCGCTCGTGCCAGGCGCGGGCATCGGCGCAGGCGCGCTCCAGCACCCAGGCGCCGATCGGCACGATGAGCCCGGTCTCCTCGGCGACCGGGATGAACTCGTCGGGCGGGACCGGCCCGGACGGCGGGCTCCAGCGCAGCAGCGCCTCCACGGCCACGATCCGCGCGCCGGGCAGCTCCACCACCGGCTGGTAGTGCACGGCCAGCTCGCCGCGCTCCACGGCGTGGCGCAGCCCGGCGCTGATGCGGGTGAAGGCCTCCCGGGCGATCCTCAGTTCTGGTTGGTACCGCACGACGCGGTCCCGCCCGCCCCGCTTGGCGGCGCGCAGCGCGAGCTCGGCGTCGGCGATCGCCGCGCGCGGATCGTGGCCCTCGACGTCGACCAGCCCGATGCTCGCCGCCAGGTGCACGACCCGCCCGCCGGCGGCGAGCGGCGCCTTGACCTCGGCCCGCAGCAGCTCGGCCAGCCCCGCCGCCTGCTCCCGGGCGGTGGCCGCGTCCGCGGTGCCGTGCTCGACGAACAGCGCGAACTCGTCCCCGCCGAGGCGGGCCAGGGTGTCGCCGGGCGCGGTGAGGCCGCGCAGCCGGCCGGCGAGCGCGGTCAGCGCCTCGTCGCCGAAGCCGAGCCCGTGCGCGTCGTTGACGTGGGTGAACCGGTCCACGTCGAGCAGCAGCAGCGCGTAGCGCCGGGCCGGGTTGTCGCGGGAGAGCGCCCACTCCATGCGCTGGGCGAGCAGGGCCCGGTTGGCCAGGCCCGTGACCGGGTCGTGCAGGGCGCCGTGGCGCAGCTGGCGCTCCAGGGACTCGCGCTCGACCAGCGCGACCGCGAGCCGGCGGCCGTGCGCGTCGAGCTCGGCCAGGCGGTGCTGGGCGAGGCGGGCCAGGCCGCCGAGGCGGGTGACCAGCAGTACCGAGAGCAGGCCGGTCAGGACGGCGGGCACCGCGAGGTGCTTCCACTCGCCGGGGGCGAGCGCGCCGTGCGCGCCGGACAGCCGCACGATCGTGGCCGCCGGGCCGAGCAGGGTCGCGGCGCCGAACAGCAGGATGCGCCGCGGCGACACCGGCTCCGGCCCGCTCGGCGCCGCGACCGGCTCGCCGGCCAGGCGCGGGTGCAGCCCGGCCAGGCCGAGCGCGAGGTACGAGCCCAGCCACAGCGCGTTGTCCAGCGGCGCGACCGAGCGGATCGTGCCGGTCGCGGCCTGCGCGAAGAAGATCGTGTTGGCCGCCAGCAGCAGCCCGATGCCCGCCAGCACCAGGCGGTTCGCCGGGTTGCGCACCGCGCCGGTGAAGAGCAGCCGCACGGCGGCGGCGAAGACCACCAGGTCGCAGACGGGGTACACCAGCGCCAGGCCGAGGGCCAGCCGGCCGATCGAGGTGTGGTGGAGGTACGGATGCAGCAGGAACATCCAGTCGATCACGGCCACGCCGGCGGCGACGATCGACGCGTCGAGCAGCGCGGCGCGCGCCCGGCCGCCAGCCGAGCGGACCAGCCCCGCGATGAGGAGGGTGTACGACACGAGGTAGCCCAGGTCGTTCCAGGACGGGAACGGCACGGCGCCGTGCCCGGCCAGCCCCTCGACGCTCCACACCGTATCGGCCACCAGCCGCACCGCGATCCCGGCGCCGACCAGCCGCCAGGCGGGCGCCACCGCGCCCCGGGCCCGGGCCATCCGCACGAGCAGCGGCGCGCCGCAGACCAGTGCGCCAAGCAGCCAGATGACCTGGCTCAGCGCTCCGGAGGCCAGCGTCGACCCGGCGATCGCGGCGACACCGGCCGCGAGGAGGAACGGCGCGCGTGCGTGCATGTACCAACGGTCACCGGATGGCGTTGCTTCGCCGGTGCCCGACCGGTGCGGTCCGGTTCCCGGCTTGAATCACCCCCGGAGGGGGAAGTAGGACCTCGTGCGGTATCTGGGTGGTCGTTACCGGCTCGAGCGCAAGCTCGGCCAGGGCGGCATGGCGAGCGTGTGGGAGGCGCACGACGAGGTGCTCGACCGCGAGGTGGCGGTCAAGCTGCTGACGCCGGAGCACACGGCGGACGCCGAGGCCTTCGACCGCGCCCGCAACGAGGCCCGCTACGGGGCGCGCTTCGCCCATCCCAACGTCGTGTCGGTCTATGACTTCGGTACCTCCCGCCGCGCCGGTCGCGGCACCGCGTTCCTGGTGATGGAGCTGGTCGAGGGCCAGCCGCTGGGCGCGGTGATGCAGGCCGGCCCGCTGGACTGGCGGGTCGCCGGCCGGGTCTGCGCGGAGGTCGCCGCGGGCCTCGCCGCCGCGCACGGCCACGGCATCGTGCACCGCGACGTCAAGCCGGCCAACATCGTGCTGACCTCCTCCGGCGCGAAGATCCTCGACTTCGGCGTGGCGGCCCCCGCCGGCGACCCGGACCACCTGCCGGACGGCTCGCTGCTGGGCACGCCCGCCTATGTCGCGCCGGAGCGCCTCGATCCGGGGCCGGCGAGCCCCGCCTCCGACGTGTACGCGGTCGGGGTCCTGCTCTACCAGTGCCTCACCGGCCGGCTGCCGTACCCGGCCGACACCGACGAGCAGATGCTGCGCGCCCACCTGCACACCGCGCCCACGCCGCTGCCGGCGATCGCGGGCCTGCCGGACGAGCTCGCCGAGGTGTGCGCCGCCGCCCTGGACAAGCTGCCGGAGGCCCGCCCGACGAGCGTGGCCCTCGCCCTGATCCTGTCGGCCGCGGTCGACGTGCCGGTCCACGTGCCGCCGGTGCTGCGCCCGCACCACCCGTCCGCGGCCCCGCCCGCCGCGACGGTCGCCATGGCGATCAGCTCGGCGCGTCTTCCAGCTGGACCGGTTCGAGGTCCAGGAACGCCGGGTCGGCCAGCGTCCCGCGCGCGGTGACGGTCAGCGGAGCGAGCTGCGTCGGCGGCGTGTGCCGGTCCCAGATGCGCTGGTTGCGGATCGTCGCGGAGGTGACCCGGGCGTTGACGGCGATGCCGGAGGCCGGGCTCGTGGGCGTACCGTTGCCGCGAATGCGATTGTTGATCAGGAATGGGTCGATGAGAGACCCGTCGATGCGGATGCCGTCGCCCGCGTTGTCCCAGATGTCATTGCTGTCCAGGACCATGTCCGCGGCCGGGATGCTGATCGCGCCCGGGAGGTTGTGCTGGCGGTACCCGTGACCGCCGTTGCGGCTGATCCGGCTCGCCGCGACCGTGTAGCCGCCCGGCGTGTTGCCGATGCTCACCCCGTCGCCGATGTTGTCGTCGACGACGCAGCCCGTGACCACGCCGTACCGCCCGGCGACGTGGGTGGTGCCCTGCCCCGACACGTCGAAGCCGGCCGTGTGGTTGCCGATCATCGTGCAGCCCGACACCAGCAGCCCGTCGGCGCCCCAGTCCGAGATGCCGTACTTGTTGCTCTCCGCGTGGCAGCCCAGCACCCGGATGCCGCGCGGCGGCGTCCAGCCGGCATCCTGCAACTCGACGAAGATGCCGTTGGTGCCGTTGCGCAGCGTCACGCACTCGCTCACGGTCAGCCGCTCGACCGCGCCCCACCCGCCCACACCGATGCCGATGCCCGCTCCACCCTTCTCCCACCCGGAGTCGAGCCGCCCGCAGTGCACGGCGACGATCCGCTCGACGGTGGTGTCCTGCAGGAAGTCGCACCCGAACCCGGTGGCGGGCGTGTCGTGGATGTAGAGGTCGCGGAACGCGCCGCGCAGCACGTACTGCATGCCCAGCCCCTTGGCCAGCACGTCGTACGCCGGCAGCACGAGCTGCGAGCCGTCGATCTCGAACCCGGCGAACGTGATGTCGGCGATCGACCGCTCCGCCGACGCACCGTGCTGCAACGTGGTCCAAAACGCCAACGGCACCGGCGTCTCCCGCGCCCCCGGATTGGCCAGCACAAACCGGGTCGCCGACGGCCCGTCACCGACCAGCGACACACCGGTCCGCCACACGGTCCCGACGTCACGGATGCTGTACGTCCCGGCCGGGCAGTAGATCACCTCCCCGGGCGAACACGCGTCAACCAGCCGCTGCAGCGCCGGCTGATCGTTGGTGACCCCGTCGCCGGTCAGACCATGCTCCCGTGCGTTGATCACAGGCGCCCTGATACCCGCCCCCCGCCGAGTATGCCGCCCGCCCCACGCCTTGCTCCACCAAGATCACCGCCACCACACCAACCAGCCCCAGTCCACCGAGCGCGACCAGACGTCGATGACCACCGGCGGGCCCCAGCCATCGGCACCGACCCCCACTGCCGGCGCGGCGCGGCGCGGCGGACGTTGTCGGCCGCGCATGTCGCACCCGCCGGGTGCAACCTCCGATCCGCAGTTGGCCGGGCCCGGGTGTAAGTCTCCGTGATCATGATGCTCGCAGTGGCCGTTCTGCGGGTTTGCCATGATCCCGGAGACTTGTGGTACACGGGTGTACATCACCACTCCGTGATCATGAAAAACCGTTGGTGTCGGCGCCAGTTGCGCATGATCGCGGAGACTTCCGGTCACTGCGGCATGCTTCGCAGCGCGCAGCACCCGACGTATGGGACGTGATCGCCGATCGCGCCCGCCCGCTCGCGGAAGTTGGAACCGTGCCCCGCGCCTGGGCCGGGCTCGTCCGCGCCGGGCTGAGGTGGGCCGCACCGCACCGCATCGAGCCGCACCGAATCGAGCCGCACCGCGCCGGGCCGGACCGCGCACCGCACCGCGCCGGGCCGGGCGCACCTGACTGGGCCGCACAGCGCCGCGCCGCGCCGCACCGGGCAGGGCCGGGCCGCAGCGCGACAGGCCGCACCGCGCCGGGCC
Source organism: Dactylosporangium sp. CA-092794 (assembly GCF_050948465.1). Taxonomy (NCBI): domain Bacteria; kingdom Bacillati; phylum Actinomycetota; class Actinomycetes; order Micromonosporales; family Micromonosporaceae; genus Dactylosporangium; species Dactylosporangium sp. CA-092794. Next base: position 9,348,809 of record NZ_CP192044.1, read on the forward strand.
GGACCGGGCGCACCCGACTGGGCCGCGCCGCGCCGCACCGCACTGCACCGGGCAGGGCCGGGCCGGGCCGCAGCCGCAGCGCGACAGGCCGCGCCGCGCCGCGCCACACCGGGCCGGGCCACACCGGGCCGGGCCGCGCCGCGCCGCACTGCACCGGGCCGGGCCGCGCCGCGCCGCACTGCACCGGGCCGGGCCGCGCCGCGCCGCACTGCACCGGGCAGGGCCGGGCCGGGCCGCAGCGCGACAGGCCACACCGGGCCGGGCCGCGCCGGGCCCTCGGCGTGGCCCAAGCCCGCACCGCCCCCAACGTCGGCGCCGCGTCCAAGGCCGGCGCCGCGCCAAGCGCCGCGCCCGCGCCCGCGCCGGGGCTGCTCGCGGTCGAGGTCATGCGCCATCTGCGGAGCGCCGCCCTGAGCCCGGCCCCGGGACGGGTGAGCTCATGGTGGCTCCGGGCGGCCCGCAGCCTCGGTCAAACGGGATGCGGGATCACGACGGCTCGGAGGTGCGCAGGGTGGTGAGGATGCGGGCCAGGTCCTCGCGGTCCTGCGGCGGCAGGGCAGCGAAGAAGCGCTCGCCCTGAGCGCCGCGCTCGGCGCGGATCTTCGCCGCGACGGTCCCGCCGGCGGGCGTGAGCTCGACCAGTGTGGCCCGCCGGTCGGCGGGGTCGGGCAGTCGCTCGACGAGGCCGCGGTCCTCGAGGCCGTCGACGACCTCGGTGGTCGAGCGCGGCGCGATCTTAAGGTGCTCGGACAGCTCGCTCGGGCGCATGGTGCCGTGCCGGGCGAGCACGCTCAGGGCGCGCGCCTGGCCGGGCGTGATCCCCAGCGGCTGCAGCGTCTCGTGCGAGCCGTGCCGCAGCCGCCGCGCCACGCTCCAGAAGAGCTCCGCGAGGCTCTCGTCCTCCACGGGAACAAGATACCAGAAGTTTGTGTTGGTCCCTCATAGTGAGGTAACCTCATCATGTTCCCAACAGAAAGGCAACCCCCTTGGAGCCCAATCACCCCACCCGCGTCCGCGGGTCTCGCAAGCTCAGCGCCGCCGAGAAGGCGCAGGCCAAGCAGGTCTCGCTGGCCCGCATCGGCCGCCTGTTCGTCGACCATCGCGGCCGCCTGGCTATCGTCGTGCTGATCATCGTGGCGTCGTCGGTGCTGTCGATGGCGTCGCCGTTCCTGTTGCGCGAGGTCATCGACAGCGCGCTGCCCGAGCGCGACACGCGCCTGCTGGCCTGGCTGGTGCTCGGCATGGTCGCCGTGGCCGCCGTCACGTCCGCGCTGGGCGTGATCCAGACCTGGCAGTCGACCAAGGTCGGCCAGCTGGTCATGCACCGGCTGCGCACCGACGTCTTCACCCACCTGCAGCGGCAGTCGATCGGATTCTTCACCCGCACGCGCACCGGCGAGGTGCAGTCGCGCATCACCAACGACATCGGGGGCATGGAGGCGGTCGTCACCAACACCGCGACGTCCATCGCTTCCAACCTGACCACCGCGGTGGCCACCGCCGTCGCGATGGCGGCGCTGTCCTGGCGGCTGTCGCTGGTCTCGCTCGTCGTGCTGCCGCCCGCCATCTACCTGACCCGCAAGGTCGCGAGCATGCGCCGCGAGATCACCGCCCAGCGCCAGCGGGAGCTGGCCGACCTCAACGTGACGATCGAGGAGGGGCTGTCGATCAGCGGTGTGAGGCTGAGCAAGACCATGGGCGCGGGCGATGCCGTGGTGCGGCGGTTCACCGCCTCGTCGGAGCGGCTCATCGACCTGGAGCTGCGTTCCGAGCTGGCCGGCCGCTGGCGGATGGCCTCGATGAGCATCATCTTCGCCGCGATACCGGCGATCATCTATCTCAGCGCGGGCCTGCCGATGACCGCGGGCACGCTGAGCATTGGCACGCTCGTCGCGTTCACCGCGCTGCAGGCCGGGCTGTTCCGGCCGCTGATGGGGCTGCTGGGCGTCGGCGTGGCGCTGACGAGCTCGCTGGCGCTGTTCGCGCGCATCTTCGAATATCTCGACCTGCCCGTCGAGGTGGCCGAGCCGGAGCGCCCGGTGCCGCTGCTTGACGTGCGCGGCCACCTGCGGCTGGAGGACGTCACCTTCAGCTACCCGGGCAGCGAGTCGGCCGCGGTGGCCGGCGTCTCGCTCGATGTGCCCGCCGGCAGCTCGCTCGCGCTGGTCGGCGAGACCGGTTCGGGCAAGAGCACGATCGCCGCGCTGATCGCCCGGCTCTACGACCCGACCGCCGGCCGGATCACCATCGACGGCGTCGACCTGCGTGACGTGCGCCTGACCGACCTCGCCGCCGTGGTGGGGGTGGTCAGCCAGGAGACCTATCTGCTGCACACGACGGTGCGGGAGAACCTGCGCTACGCAAAGCCCGGCGCCACCGACGCCGAGCTCGAGGCCGCGGCCCGGGCCGCCCAGATCCACGACCTCATCGCGTCGCTGCCGGAGGGCTACGACACCGTGGTCGGCTCGCGCGGTTACCGCTTCTCCGGCGGCGAGCAGCAGCGCATCGCGATCGCCCGCACCCTCCTGCGCGACCCGCGCATCCTGGTCCTGGACGAGGCGACCAGCGCCCTGGACACCGAGACCGAGCGCGCCGTCCAGCGCGCCTTCGACAACCTCGCCCGCGGCCGCACCACCATCACCATCGCCCACCGCCTCTCCACCGTGCGCGACGCCGACCAGATCGCCGTCATCGATCACGGCCGCGTCATCGAGCGCGGCACCCACACCACCCTCCTGTCGGCCGCTGGCACCTACGCCGCCCTGGCCGCCTGACCCACCGGCCGCCTGCCGCAGGTGTCCACCCCACAGCAGACACGGGCCCACCACCCAACCCGGCGGACACAGCGCCCACCCTGGTCGACACAGGCCGCTGGGTGGCCGGTGGTGTCGACGGCGGTCATGGCCCGGTGAACACGGCGCGGACGTGCCGGGCCTGCTGCTCGGCGCGCTGTCCGCGCACACCGAGAGAGGTCGTGGACCGACCGCGGTGTGCCGGCCTCGCCGGAACCGGCTGGCGGTCGAAGGTCTGACGGCGGCGGTCGACGGGCCGGCCCTGGCCCGCCCGTCTCGTCACGGGATAGTGATGAGCGTCACATCGGCGAGCATTCCGCGATACGGCTACGTCTATTGCGGGCGGACCCATTGGCCGCGCATTCGAAATGCGTTCCCATTCGTCCGCCGGCCCATTCTATTGTCGAGATTCGGAGGACGCGCCGTATGCGCGTGCGGCTCTCAAGAACCGGAAAACGCCTCGTCGTTTCCGGATTCGTGCTCGTGACGCTGGCCGGTATGGCGGCTACATTGATCGCCGGCAGTACGCCGGCTAGCGCCTCCGTCTCCGTCAAGCTCAGCTATGTCGCGCTGGGGGACTCCTACGCCGCCGGGGTCGGGACCCTTGACTACGACTCGTCGTCCGGCGACTGTGCGCGCAGCCCGGAGGGGTATCCGGCGCTCGTGGCCGGTCACGCCTCGTCGTACGTGTCGCGCGCCTGCAGCGGTGCCACCACGGCCGACGTGCGGTCCAAGCAGCTGAGCGACCTGGGAATCGGCACCGATCTGGTCACCATCACGGCCGGCGGCAACGACGTCGGATTCACCAACGTCGCCGCCACCTGCCTGCTGGGCACCGACGATCAGTGCGTGAGCGCCGTCAGCGGCGCCACCACGACGATCAACAGCTCGCTGCCCGGCCAGCTCGACGCGACCTTCATCGCGGTCCAGAGCAAAGCCCCGAACGCCCGCGTGATCGTGAGCGGCTATCCGCGCCTCATGGACGAGGCCGCGGCCAGCTGCAGTTTGAGCCTCACCAAGCGGCAAGCGCTCAATCGGGGCGCCGACGCTTTGGACTCGGTGCTCTCGGCGCGGGCCGCCGCGGCCGGATTCGTGTTCAGCGACCCGCGGCCCACGTTCGCCGGGCACGGTGTCTGTTCCGGTAGCCCATGGATCAACGCGTTCTCGTCCGACCACGTCAACGAGACGTTCCACCCGACCGCTGACGGATACCGCCTCGGATATTTTCCCGCGGTACTGTCCGCGACCCTGCCGGTGTTCACGCCGAACGAACTGCCAGCCGGGTACACCCGGTGTGGTGACGAGGCGGCGACCTGCTCATTCCCCGGCACGCGGAAGGTCGCCTTCGGCGCGGGCTCGTACCGCTACCTCACCGCGACCGGCAGCGCCTCATGCGACAACACCACGTTCGGCGGCGACCCCACGTTCGGCGTGCTGAAGTCGTGCTACCTCGCGCCCCTGGGCGGCCCGCTGGGCTGGACGCAGTGCGCAAGCGAGAACAGCACCTGCCACGTCGGCGGTACGACCGTGGTGGCCTACGGCGCCAACGGAGGCTTCATCTACAAGCAGGTGAACGGCGCGGCCGCGTGCACCTCCGACACGTTCGGCGGTGACCCGATCTTCGGCGTCGTGAAGGCATGCTATTTCCCGCCGTCCGGTGCCCCGATCGGCAGCTGGACACAGTGTGCCAACGAGGGCTCGACCTGCAACCTGAGCGGGGAACAGTCCATCGTGTACGGCGCGTACGGCTCGTTCGTCACGGCCCGCGCCTCCACCACGACGTCCTGCGACAACACCTCGTTCCGCGGTGACCCGATCTTCGGCGTCGCGAAAGCCTGCTATCGGCGGACCGGCGGCCCGGTCGGATACACCACCAAGTGCGCCAGTGCCGGCGGCAACTGTGTGTTCATCGGGACCCGCACGGTCGCCTTCGGCGAGGGCGGCGGGTACGTCTACCGCACGTTCACCGGCGGCACCGCTTGCGCGGCGAGCGCCTTCGGCCGCGACCCGAGCGGCGGCGTCACAGAAAGCTGCTACCTGACACCGTGAAAATGGCTCGGCCGGCGGGCGCGATACCCCCGCCGGCCGAGTCCGGGAAATCCCTGATGCCGGGGTGGCGTGGGCGGCGCATGCTGGATGTATGGGTCGTTTCCTGGTAGGCGCCGTAGCGGTGGTCGTGGGCCTGTTCGTGGTCGGCGCGATCGCCAGCTGGTTGTTCCACGCGCTGTTCGGCATTCTCTGGTATCTGATCATCGGTGCGGTGGTGGTCGGCGGCGCCGTCTGGCTGTACGGGCGGGCGAAGCGCAGCCTCGGCACCTCCCGCAACCAGCGCCGCATCGAGGCCGCGGCGGCCACCTGGCGTCAGCGCAACCGCTGACGTCCGGCGCCGACGCCGAAGCCGGTTCCGCGCAGGGGCGCCGGCGCAGCGGCTGGCGCCCCGATGCCGGCTGATGAGCGCGAGGCGCCCGGCGTTTCAGGGGGTCGGAGGGATCTCGGTCACCTCGAGGACGCGGGTGAGCGGGGCCGTGTCCCCGTAGCGGGCGCGGATCGTCAGGCGGTCCGGGTCGGACATGAACGAGTCCAGGCCGGTGCGCGAGGCGAACCGGATGATCTGTACCTCGGTTTCGGCCGACCGCAGCCTGCGCTCCAGGGTGCCGCCGTGCCGGGCCAGCAGGGCGAGTACCTCGTCCTCGTACTGCCGGCCGGCCTCGATCGCTCCGGCCGCCAGGTCGACCAAGGCGACCAGCAGAAGTTCCTCATCCGCCACGGCTGTCAAACCAACCACATCCGGCGCGCCGGGAACAGGGCAGGGTGCCCCGAAGGGCGAGCGGTCACCCGGCGGCGGCCTCGGCCAGCAGGTAGAAGGCCTGGGCCTCGGCCGAGGTGCCGGGGCGGTCGAAGGTCGGGGCCCCGCAGACCGAGGTGACCAGGCCGTCGAAGACCATGGGGGCCACCGCCGCGCGCAGGGACGCGGCTTTTGCCGCGTAGGAGGCTGGGAGCCAGCCGTCGTTGACGCCGGTGTACGCCGCGTAAGCCAGCATCTGCGCCAGGTTCGCCTCGCGGAACGAGGCGGGGTCGTCGAGCACGTTGCCGAAGAGGCCGTCGGGGCGGCGGCGGGCCAGGCAGGCGTCGAGGACCTCCCGGGCGTGGGCGGCCAGCGGGGCGCCCAGGTCCGGGTCGTGGTGGATGGCGCGGGCCAGGCCGGCGGCGACCCAGCCGCTGCCGGTGCCCCACAGCTGCGGGCGGGTGTCGGCGGCGGCGTAGAGGCCGTCGCGGCAGAGGCGGTCGCGGTGGACCTCGGCCTGGTGGATCGCCTTGTCGGGGTGGCCGGCGAAGGCGAGCATCGGCACCACCATGTAGACGGTGTCGGCCCACACCTCGGGCGCGTCGAGCAGGTGGTAGAGCGTGCCGTCGGCGGCGCGCGGCGCGCGGGTGACGATCCAGTCGAGCTGGCGGTGCGCGGCGTCGGAGAGCCCCAGGCGTACCACACCCTCGAAACACGCCGCGGAATTGACCGAACCGCGCTCGTTGCCGATGGTGCCGAGGCGGCCGTCGGGACTCTGGTGCACAACGCTGTCGCAGGCCAGGCGGGCGGCCAGGCTCCGTTGGCCCAGGTCGAGCAGGGCGTGCATCGCCACGCCCTGCTCCCAGTTCTGCCGCTGCATGGCCAGCAGCGTCAGCACGACCGGGTGATCAGGCACTTGGTCAGTCGTGCGGGCTGAGGACGAAGAGCGGGATGACGCGGTCGGTCTTGGTCTGGTACACCGCATAGTCCGGCCAGGTCGCGGTGGCTCGCTTCCACCACAGTTCCTTCTCCTCGCCGGTGGCCTCGCGGGCGGTGTAGTCGCGCTTGACCGGGCCGTCCTGCAGCTCGACGTGCGGGTTGGACTTGACGTTGTAGTACCACACCGGGTGCTTCGGCGCGCCGCCGAGGGACGCGACGACGGCGTACTCCCCGTCGTGCTCCACCCGCATGAGCGGGGTCTTGCGGATCTTGCCGGACTTGGCGCCCTGGGACGTCAGCACGATGATCGGCCGGCCGCGCATGAGGTTGCCCTCCGCGCCGTCGGTGCGCTCGAACAGCTCGACCTGCTCGCGCGACCAGTCGGTGGGGCTCGGCTCGTACTCACCGGTCAGCGGCATGCTGCACTCCTTACGGTTGATCGTTCTCGGTTTCGACGCTACTCGCCGGATCGCGGGCGGCGGAGCGGTCCTCCGGCTTCCGGGCGCCCTGCTCGCGTCGCTCGTCCTCGTCGGGCTGGTCGGTGGGCTCGACGCCGGGCGGCTCCTCCTCCCGCGTGGGCTCACCCCCGGGGTGTTCGGCCAGGTAGCGCACGGCGGTGTTGGCGACGGCGAGCAGCGGCACGGCGACGAGGCCGCCGACGATGCCCGCGGCCACGACCCCGGTGGCGATGGCGAGGATCACCGCGAGCGGGTGCAGTGCGACCGCCCGGCCCATGATCAGCGGTTGCAGGACATGTCCCTCCATCTGCTGTACCGCGATGACGACGCCGAGCACGAGCAGCGCGCTGACCGGGCCGTGGGTGACCAGGGCGACGAGCACGGCGACGGTGCCCGAGAGGGTGGCGCCGACGACCGGGATGAACGCGCCGAGGAACACCAGGGCCGCCAGCGGCAGCGCGAGCGGGATCCGCAGGACCAGCAGCCCGATGCCGATGCCGAGCGCGTCGGCGAAGGCCACGAGCACCGTGGCCCGCACATAGGAGACGAGGGTGTACCACGAGTAGTACCCGGCCCGGGCGACCGGCACCTCGGCCTGGTGGGGCAGCAGCCGGCACAGGAACGTCCAGATCTGCCCGCCGTCGCGCAGCAGGAAGAACAGGGTGAACAGCACCAGGAAGAAGCCGGTCAGCACCTCGCCGAGGGTCGCCGCGGCGCCCAGCGCGCCGGAGGTGAGCACGCCCCGGTTGGCGGTGATCTGGTGCTGGAGCGAGTCGATCATGTTGTTGAACTGCCGCTCGGACAGGTGCAGCGGGCCGCGGGCGAGCCAGCGGCGGATCTCGTTGAGCCCGTCGCGGACCTGGCCGGTGAGGTTGCCGAACTGGGCGATGAACGTGTAGACGATGACGCCGAGGCCGCCGAAGACCACGAACAGGCCGCCGACCAGCACGATCGCGGCGGCGAGCGAGCGGTGCAGGCCGTGCTTGCGCAGCCAGCCGGCGACCGGTTCGAGCAGGGCGGCGAGCAGCACCGCGACGACGACCGGGATCACCATCAGCCGCAGCGCGCCGATCAGGCGCAGCAGCAGGTAACCCGCGAGGATGAACAGCACTATCCGCCACGCCCAGGCGCCGGCGACCTTGATCCCGCGCGGGATGCCGTCCTCCACAGTGGACGCGGGCCGCACCTCGATCGGACCGGGAAAGGGCGGTACGCGGCGCGCGGCGCTCAGCCGCGTCCGCGCCCGCTCGCCGACCTGCGTGATCCACGTCGCCATGCCACGGCCAGTACCCCCGTCGGGGGGCCGTCAACCGATCGTCGCGGCCCGGCTACCGGCGACCATTCGCCTCGCAGTGTTCATCGCCGCATTCCCTGCCATTCGCCGGAGGGATCAACATCGGCCGGGATCTCTCACGTACCGCAGCAACCGACAAATGCCACAAATCATACCGCCACTGAGCTGCGAAATCCTACTTGGCGCCAACCGGCCGACCCACTGCGCAGCATTCTGTGTGACGATCGATCGCAACGGGTACCCATCGGCAACGGGCACGCCCGTCGGAGGAGGTTGAGCGTCATGCTCAGCGAGAGTGAGCAGAAGCGGCTCGCGGACATCGAGGCCGCCCTGCGCAACGACACGCGCTTCGTCAACGGTTTCAACCGGGCCATGAGCCGCCGGGTCACGCCGCGCCGCGTGGCCGCCGTACTCATCGCCGTCGCGGCAGTCACCGGAGCGATCATCGGGCTGGCCGCCGGCAGCGTCTTCGGGACGGTGCTGGCGATCTGCGCGCTGGGCGTCGCCGGCGGCGTCTGGACCTACCCGTCGGCGCAACCCCAGCAGCCGGCCACCCACATAAACCCCTGACCTGGACCTTTCCCGTTCCCCGGCGACGTGCTCACGGCGCCGGGGAACGCACGTTCGTGGGCCGATCTTGTCGCCGCCGGTGTGGCCGGGCGACAGTTGAGTTGTGCTGAGCCCGATCGCCCGGATCAAGGTCGCCCTCAACGGCGGCCGGCCGGCCGGCGCGCATCCCGGTCTGCCCGTCACGCCGGTCGAGCTCGCCGCCGCCGCGCGGGCCGCCGTGTCCGCCGGGGCCGAGGCCGTCCACCTGCACCCGCGGGCGCCGTCCGGCGCCGAGTCGCTCGCGGCCGCCGACGTCGGGGCGGCGATCGCCGCGGTCCGCGAGTCCTGCCCCGCCACGACGATCGGCGTGACCACCGGCCTGTGGATCACCGGCCGGGACGAGGCGGCGCGGCAGCGGGCGGTCGCCGGCTGGGAGGAGCTCCCGGAGTACCGCCGGCCGGACTTCGCCTCGGTGAACGTCGCCGAGCCGGGGTTCACCGCCCTGGTCGCCACCCTGACCGGGCTCGGCGTCGCGGTCGAGGCGGGCGTGTGGACCCTCGCCGACGCCGGAGCGCTCTCGATCGCCGGGCGCCTGCCGCGGGTACTCGTGGAAATCATGCAACGGCACGACGATCCGGTGCAGATCCTGGCCCGGCTGGACGAGGCCGGGGTGGCCGGCGAGCGGCTGCTGCACGGCGAGGGCGAGCTGTGCTGGCCGATGGTCGCGCTGGCCGGGCGGCTGGGGCTGCCGACGCGGATCGGGCTGGAGGACACCCTCACCGGCCCCGGCGGCGAACCGGTCGCGGACAACGCCGAACTCGTGCGCCTGGCGCTGTCGGTGTGGTCGCGAGCGGCCACCTCACCGTAACGCCGCTATCGCAACGCCCAGGCCACGGCGGACAGCGCGGCGCCGAGCGGGGCGTCCAGCAGCAGCGTGGCCAGGGCGTCGCCGCGGGTGGGGCCTTGGTTCACGATGGCGATCGGCATCCCGAGCTTGGCGGCGCGCACCACGAACCGGCGGCCGGACATGACGGTGAGCGACGAGCCGAGCACGACGAGCGCGGCGGAGCGCTCCACGAGATCGAAGCACTGTTGTACCCGCGGTGCCGGCACGCTCTCGCCGAAGAACACGACGTCGGGCTTGAGCAGGCCGCCGCAGGCCGTGCAGTCGACGACCACGAAGCCGGCCGCCTGCTCGTCGGTGAGGTCGACGTCGCCGTCGGGGTTGACGCCGCCCGCCTCGGCGGCGTAGCCGGCATTGGCCGTGGCCAGCCGGTCGTCGAGCTCGGCCCGGGGGCTGAGCGCGCCGCAGTCGAGGCAGATGACCCGGTCGAGCGCGCCGTGCAGCTCGACGACGCCGTCGGCCCCGCCGGCCTGGTGCAGGCCGTCGACGTTCTGCGTGATGACGCCGGTGAGCAGGCCGAGGCGCTGGAGCCGGCCGACGGCGTGGTGGCCGGCGTTGGGGGCGGCCTTGGCGATGGTGCGCCAGCCGAGGTAGCTGCGCGCCCAGTACCGCCGCCGGGCGATCGGGTCGCGGGTGAACGTCTGGAACGTCATCGGCTGCGCGTTGCGCTGCGTGCCGCTCGGCCCGCGGTAGTCCGGGATGCCGGACTCGGTGGAGATGCCGGCGCCGCTGAGGATGAGCGCGCCCCCTTTGCCAAGCAGCGCGCTGAGCGCCGCCATACCCTGTTCCACGCCACCAATGTTCCCTCACCCGGCGCCGTTGGCCGCGCGCACGAAAAGTCGGGCGACTCCGTCACCCGACTTTTCGGACATATCACGATTTTTCGTGATCCGAAGCGGCTGGGGCTGCTGGAATGCGGCTGAGGTGCCGCTGGGGCTGCTGGGATGCGGGCGAGGCTGAGCTGCTGAGTGCGGGCGAGGCTGAGCTGATGGGCGATGTGGGCGGTTATGTCCGTGACTGCGGCGCCGCAAAGGTGGCCGGTGGGATACGGGCGGGGCAGCGGGCCGGTCTACGAGCGATGCGGGGCCCGACCGGCCACGGCAGCGCGCGGCGGACGCGGCGCGACCAGGCGGAGGGCGCCGGCGGTGACGGCCGGGGCCTATGGGGCGGCCGACCGGCGATGGTGGGCGCGATCAAGCGGTGGCGTGAGCCGGTCGAGGGTGCCAACGAGGAAGCGGGCGGTGACGGGGCACACAGCTTCCGTCGCGAGGGACGTATCGTGTTCGGCATGGGTTTGGTGAGCAAATTCAACGCGTGGCGCCGCAAGCTGCAGGAGCAGCCGGGCACCACGATCGACCTCGAGCCGATGCAGGCCCTGCTGCCGCTGATCGAGGAGCGCGAGGCCGAGCTGTCCGAGCTCACCGACGATGAGCTGCGCGCCGCCGCCACGGCACTGCACCAGCGGACCGACCCGCAGGACTTCGTCGAGGCGTGCGCGCTCGGGCGCGAGGCCGCCAAGCGGGCCCTCGACGAGCGGCCCTACGACGTCCAGCTGCTCGGCGCCCAGGTCCTGCTCGCCGGGCACGTGGTCGAGATGGCCACCGGCGAGGGCAAGACGCTGACCGCCGCGATCGCCGCCGCCGGGTATGCCGCGCAGGGGCCGGTCCACGTGATCACCGTCAATGACTACCTGGCCCGGCGCGACGCGGAGTGGATGCGCCCGGTGTACGAGCTGCTCGACCTGAGCGTCGGCTGGGTGAACGAGTCCTCGACGCCCGAGGAGCGGCGCGAGGCGTATGCCAAAGACATCACCTACGTCTCGGTCAGCGAGGCCGGCTTCGACCTGCTGCGCGACGCCATCGTGACGGACACGGCCGACCGCGTCCACCGCGAGCTGGGCACGGTCATCATCGACGAGGCCGACTCGATTCTGATCGACGAGGCGAGGGTACCGCTCGTGCTGGCCGGCTCGACGATCGACGAAAAGGACCAGCCGCTCGCCATCGCGGAGATCGCCGGGGGCCTGCACCGCGACCACGACTACGAGGTCGTCGACGAGGGCCGCACCGCGCACCTGACCACGTCGGGCCTGGCGAAGGTCGAGACGGCGCTGGGCGTCGACCTCTACGCCGAGGAGAACTTCGACAAGCTGACGGCCGTCAACCTCGCGCTGCACGCCGAGGCGCTACTGGTGCGCGACGTCGACTACATCGTGCGCGACGAGAAGGTCGAGCTCATCGACGAGTTCCGCGGCCGGGTCGCGCAGCGGCGCCGCTGGCCCGACGGGCTGCAGGCCGCGGTCGAGGCCAAAGAGAAGATCCGCAGCAGTGGCGGCGGCACGGTGCTGCAGACCATCACGGTGCAGGCGTTTCTCACGCAGTACCAGAAAATTTGCGGCATGACCGGCACCGCCATGCCGGTCGGTGATCAGCTGCGCGAGTTCTACAAGCTCGAGGTCGCGGTCATCCCGCCGCACCTGCCCAACATCCGCAAGGACTGGCCCGACCGGGTCTACGCCTCGGCCGAGGAGCGCGACATCGCCGTGGTCGCCGAGATCGCCACGATGCACGCGACCGGCCGCCCGGTCCTCGTCGGCACGCTGAGCGTCGCCGAGTCCGAGCGGCTGGCGGCGACGCTGGCGGAAGAGGGCGTCGACTGCGTCGTGCTCAACGCCAAGAACGACGAGGCCGAGGCGGCGATCGTGGCCGAGGCCGGCGCGGTCGGCGCGGTGACCGTCTCCACCCAGATGACCGGCCGCGGCGTCGACATCCGCCTCGGCGGCAGCAACGAGAAGGACCGCGACCGGGTCGCCGAGCTGGGCGGCCTGTTCGTGATCGGTACCGCCCGCAACGACTCCCGCCGCATCGACGACCAGCTCCGCGGCCGCGCCGGCCGGCAGGGCGACCCGGGTGAATCGATGTTCTTCGTGAGCCTCGAGGACGAGCTCATCCAGCGGTACGGCCCGGAGCCCATGCCGATGGGGCGGGCCGACGGCGACGGCGCGATCGACGACGAGGACGTGCGGTGGGCGATCGGCTCCGCGCAGCGGGTCGCCGAGACCGTCAACCTCGAGATCCACCGCAACACCTGGCGGTACAACTACCTGCTCGACCAGCACCGCCAGCTGCACGGCAAGCGCCGCGAGGAGCTGCTCACCACAGACGCCGCCGGTGAGCTGCTCGCCGAGCGGTGCCCGGACAAGTACAACGACCTGTCCGAGGAGCTCGGCGAGGACACGGTGCTGCGCATCGCCCGCCAGATCGCGCTGTTCCACGCCGACAGCGCCTGGTCGGAGCACCTGGCCGACATGAGCGAGCTGCGCGAGGGCATCCACCTGCGGGTGCTGGGCTCGCAGGACCCGCTCGACGAGTTCCACCGCGAGGCGATCCCGGCGTTCCGCGGCCTGCTGGCCGAGATCGACAACCGCACGGCCGCCGAGTTCGAGGAGCAGGAGATCGACGGCCCCGAGTGGGAGCCGGCCGACGCGGGCCTGGTCCGGCCGAGCGCCACGTGGACCTACGTGGTCAGCGACAACCCGTTCGGCTCGGAGATGGAGCGGTTCTTCGCCGGCATGGTGAAGCTGTTCCGCAGCGGCAAGGGCGTCAAGAAGAGCTGACCGGCGCGCGGGGGCGCCGCCGACGCGGCGGCCCCCGGCCCCGGTCCGCCGAGCCGGTGGGGTGGGGTGACGGCCGGTGACCGGGCCGGGCCGCTGCGGGCCGGCCTGGCTGCTGACGGTGCCGAGGCAGGGGGTCGAGCGGCCGCGGGTCGTGGCGGTTGACGCCGCCGGCAGCCACTCGGAGCGGGGACAACCGGCGGCGGTGGCGATCGAGCGTTTCGGGCCGCCCTTGCCGCCCTTGCCGCCAACGCCGCGCCGCATAGCGCCGATGTCGGGTGAGGGCTCGATGGGCTCGAGTCGCGCGGGCATCGCGACCGGAACTCTCCGCGATCATGCTGAGTCGCCGCCCGTACCACGCGTTTTTCATGATCGTGGAAGGTCGATGTACCCATAGGTACCATAAGTCTCCGTGATCATGAGAAACCCGGCCCTCGCCAGCGAAAGTCGCATGATCGCGGAGAGATTCGTTCGCTCCGGCCGTGGGCGGTGAGTGCAGCCGTTAAGTCACGACGCCTGGCGGCGTCATGACTTAACGGATTTTTCGCCTGACGGGGTATAAGTCCGAAAAGTCGTGGCGCGGAGCGCCCGACTTTTCGAAACGCAGTGCGCAACGGGCGACCCGCTTCGAGGGCGGCGCCCGAGCTTTCCGACGGGCGACCGACCGCGACCACAACGCGGCGCCCACCACACGCCGACCGCGACGCGGCGACCGCAGCGCGGGAACCGCAGCGCGGCGCCCACCACCCGCCGACCCGCCGACCGCGACGCTGCCACCGCAGCGCGGGGACCGCAGCGCTGCCACCGCAGCGCGGGGACCGCGACGCTGCCACCGCAGCGCGGGGACCGCAGCGCGGCGCCCACCACCCGCCGACCCGCCGACCGCGACGCGGCGACCGCAACACGGGGACCGCGGCGCTGCCACCGCGGCGCGGCGCCGGGCCTGGGGGGCCGGGCGCCGCGCTGGTGCCGTCAGGTCGCGAGGGCCTCGACCAGTTCCTTGCAGAAGGCCGGCAGGTCGTGCGGCTTGCGGCTGCTGATCAGGTTGCCGTCGACCACGACCTCCTCGTCGGTCCAGTTCGCGCCGGCGTTGCGGTAGTCCGTCTGCAGCGACGGCCACGACGTGAGCCGCCGCCCGGTGACCGTGCCGGTCTCGATGAGGATCCAGCCGCCGTGGCAGATCACCGCGATCGGCCGGCCCGTCGCGGCGAAGCCGCGCACGAACTCGACCGCCGTCTGCTGCCAGCGCAGCAGGTCGCCGTTGGCGACGCCGCCGGGCAGGACCAGGGCTGCGTAGTCCGCGGGGCGGGCGTCGGCGGCGGTGATGTCGACCTCGAACGTGTCCGCGCGCTCCAGGTGCTGGAACGCCTGGACCCGGCCCGGCCTCGGCGAGATCAGCCGGGGCGTGTGCCCGGCGTGCTCGACGGCCTTCCACGGCTCGGTCAGCTCGGCCTGCTCGATCCCCTCCTTGGATACCAGAAATGCGACATCCATTGATGGGTCCTCCTTTCGGCTGCCGTTCTGCGTTCCCGTACCCAGCGCATCGGCGCCCAACCGAGCGAGGGCCCGGCGTTCAGGCGGCGGGCAGCAGGCGAGGGTGCAGCAGCACGCTCTCCACCTCGCTGGTCTGCGGGTCGGAGGGGCGCAGCCGGGCGGTGACGCGGCACGCGTGGCTCGCGCCGGGCGGGGCCAGCAGCTCGAACATCACCGTCGGCGCCGCGTCGTGCGGGCCGCCCACGATGGCGCGGCCGTCGCCGAAGAGCGGGACGAGGTCCTCGACCCGCGTCGGCGCATCCGGGATGAACTCGGCGAACAGCAGGGTGTCGTCGTCGTCCACGACGTACTCGCAGTACGAGGTGCCGGGCGGCGGCGGATCGAAGATCCACTGGCTGCCGAGCACCTCGGCGGTGTTCAGGTCGAGGCCCATCGCGGTGGCCAGGTCGTCGGCGTGCCGGGACGTGGAGGCGCACACCTCGCGCGCCCAGCGCAGCAGCTGGTCGGTCATGCCCAGGAAACGGCGCGCCGGCCGCCCCGGTTCAGCAGGTCACGATGGCGGTGCCGAGCTGCTTGAGCGGGCCGCTGATCAGCGGATGGGCGCGGCCGTGCTCGTACAGCGAAATGACCAGCTCCTGGCGCATGCCGGGGCTGAGGAACCGCCGTAGTGGCAGGACGCGCTCGCCCGGATGGCCGGGCCGGCCCTCCATGATGTCGGCGACCGACTGGATCGCCGCGACCACGGCCCGCTCGGAGTCGAGCGTGAGCCCGCCCAGGGCCAGGTCGGCCAGCGCGGCAATCACCTTGGCGCTCGCGCCGGGCAGGAGCTTCAGCAGCGCCCGCTTGCGGGCCGGCGGGCCGGCGGCGGTGAGGTAGTCCAGGGCCGGGCCGCCCAGCCCCTCGTCGTGCAGGTCGAGCAGCGCCTGGAAGGTGCGGAGCCGGACGTCGTCCGGGTGCGCGGCGAGGCGCTCGGCGAGGCTGTCCCGGGTGGCCGGGCTGGTCAGCAGGCCGGGGTAGGCGCGAAGGAGCGCCGCGACCTCGTCCCAGGTGTCCAGCGCGAGCCAGGCGTCCAGCGGCGCCGGCATCGGCCACAGGTCGGCCGGGTCGGCCGGCAGCGGGGCCAGCGGGTCGGTCGCGCGCAGCACGTGCAGCGCGCCGACCAGCGCGTTGGCCGACGCCTCCACCGGCAGGGTCGCGTACCGCCACAGCCGTTCGGCGTATCCCGGTGCGTCCGGCCCGCCCGGCTGCAGCAGGTCCTGGGTGACCGACTCGGCGTGGGCGGCCCCGGCCCCGAACAGGTCGTCGAACAGCTCGCCGCGCGGGCCGTCCGGCCGGGTCGCGGCGCCGAGGCGGGCCTCGTCCAGCGCGGCGAGGAAGGCGTCCCGCGGCGACGCCGCGGGCAGCCGCCCGTACTGCGGCTCGACGGCCCGGAAGTACTGCTCCAGGTGGACCATCTCGTGCGCGGCGGTGACGAGCGCCTCCAGCGGGTCCGGGCCGGTGTCTTCCAGCCCGTGCAGCCGCACCGCCGGTCCGTCGGGCTCGAGCTGCCCGTGCAGTTCGCCGGCGCGGCCGGCCACCGCCCGCGGCACGACGGGCAGCCCCGCCAGGTCGGCGAGCTCCGGCAACAGCCGGCCGTTGAGCGCCGCCAGGACCGCCTCCCGGCGGGCGTTGCCGTCGGGCAGGTCGAGCAGGTCGGCGGCGAGCTCCCGGCGGACCCGCTCGACCACCGCGCCGACCCGGCCGACCACGTCGGGCGCGGCCAGGCCGATCAGCTCCTGCCACGCCGGCGGCGGCGCGGCGAAGTCGAGCACGTCGTGGCCGGGCCGCTCCGCCACCCGCGCCGGGCCGGCACCGGTCGCCCGAACCTTGCCTTTCGACTGGGCCTGCGATGGAGCCTGAGCCTGGGCCTGCGACGAAGGCTGCGACTGTGGCGGCCCGGCGGCGGGGTTCGCGGCCGGCAGGGTCCGGTCGGGCAGGGCCGGCAGCGCGGTACCCGCGGCGGGCGGGGCCTGGAACGCCGGGCCGGCCAGCCGGCTCAGCCGCTCGGCCACGTCGCGCGGCAGGATGCCGTACATCCGCCCGTCGACCTCGACCTGCCGGGTCGTGCCGCGGGTCACGAACGTGCCGTCGAACCGGTAGACGAAGTAGCCGGTGTCGTAGGAGCGGTTGAACTCGGTGTAGTTTCCGGCGGCGCTCGAGCCCTCCTGGCCGCTGCCGCCGCGGAACTTCAGGCTCAGCCCCGGCCCGACCCGGCGGCGCGGGTCGTTGGACGGCTGCAGGTGTACCTCGGGTGCGAACTGCCCCGCGCTGGAGGTCTTGAGCTCGTGCTCGCCCTCGATCTCCACCTCGCCGAAGATCAGCTCGTCGCCGGCCACCTCGCCGTAGGGTGCCACGAGCCGGGCGCCGGTGGGCGTGAACCCCTGCCGCAGCTCGCCGCCGCCCAGCCGCGGTATCTCCATCCGGTGGTGCAGCAGGTCGGCGGCGCTCGCGGCCAGGTTGTCCTTGTCCAGCGCCTTGTCCAGCACGTCGCTGTCCGTGTGGCCCTGGTTGAGCCGCCAGATCGCGGCCGTCGCGCGGTGGGCGTACTTGGCCACCTTGACCGCATCCGGGGTCGTGAACATCAGCACGCTCTCGGCGAGCGGCGCGATCCAGGCCGGCACCGCGGCCGCGGCGGCGGGGCCGACCCGCACGCCCGGGGCGGGCTGCCGGGCCTCGGCCTTGCGCCGGAACATGCGCAACGCGGCGGTCCGCGGCCGGCTCGGGCCACCGGCACGCGACGGCCCGGCGACGTCGTCCGCGTTGTCCGCGGCCCTGTTCCGCGCGGCGGTACCGCCCGGCTCGTCCTTGACCATGAACGGCGGCACCAGCAGGGTGATCCGGCCGGGCACCGGCCGGGCGCTGGTGGCGATCGGCCGGTCCAGCCGCTGCCGCTCGGGCTCGCCGGGGAGCGCCGCGGGCTCGTCGATCCGCTCGTAGCCCAGGGCGGACGGCAGTGCCGGGCGCTGGGCGTCGGTGAGCTCGCGGAACCACTCGATCGCGTCCGCGCCCCGCCGGATCACATCCGTCCACTGGGTGGCCTCGAACAGCTCCACCCAGAAGTCGACCGGGTGCTCGAACTCCTCCGACCCCCAGGCCTTGAACGTGATCCGCCGGATGTCGCGCTTGGTGATCGTCTCGCCGGTCTTGCGCTCGGACTCCCGCTCGTAGGAACCCTCGGCGCCGATGTTGAGGTTGTTGCGGCCGCGCTTGCGGTCCAGCGGCGTGCGTCCGGACAGCTTGGCGAGCTTGAACTGCTTGCCCAGCGCCTGGATCTCGCTCTCGTTGCGGATGTCGAACGCCTGCCCGCCGCGGGTGTTGCGGGCATCGGAGCGCCACCGCTGGTACTCCTCCGGATCCCACTCCGCGGTGACGACGACCTTGACCCGGCGGACGTTGCGCAGGATCCGGCCCCGCCAGTTCGTGACCGGGACGACCACCGTGTGCTCGATCCGCCCGCCCCGCAGCTTGGTCGCCGCGCGCCGGAGGCCCTCGTCGTCAAAGGTGCGGACGACGCCGATGTTGATGTCGGTGGGTACGCCGAGGTGAGCCCTCGGCATGACCTTGGCATCGACGAGCATGTCCTGGATGAGCCGCACCAGGTTCGGCGCCGACGCCCCGATGGGCGTCGACAGGCCGACCGCCGCATCGGGGTCCACATAGGACGTCCGCACCGCCGGGTCGGGCAGGCGTACCGGAGTGGGCACCCGCTCGCCGGCCGGCACGTCGAAGCCGAGGTCGAGGGCCGCCTGGTGCGGTGCGCCGGCCAGCAGCCCGCCGTCGACCCACAGGTTGGTCCGCATGGTCGTCGCCGCCCGGTCGCCCCGCCAGCGGTAGCTGGTGATCTCGTACAGCACGTCGGCGCGGTTGCGGTAGCCGGGGTCGGTGTATCCGGCGATGTTCATCGCCAGGTTGCCGCCGATCCGGCTGTCCTGGTGGCTGCTGGTGTACTCGATGAGCGCCCGCAGCGGGTTGTACACCAGCCGGGAACCGAAGGCGCCGCCGTCGGTCGGGCCGTGCCCGGCGGTCGTCCCGCCGGTCTCGCCGTGCCCGCCGGTGCCGCCGTGCTCCCCGCTGCCGCCGGCCGGCTCCTCCCGCCGGGCGTGCCCGCCGCCCGCGGCCGGCTGCGCCGCGGGCGACCCCGCGCCGAAGGTCTTGGTGACCGAGCTGACGACCGGGGTGACCCCCGCGCTGAAGCCAGACCTGTTCTTGGTGACGAAGCGGCCGTCGGTCTCCTTGTAGTCCTCGGTGCCGGCGTCCCGGCGCCCGTCGTAGCGCTGGTCGAACGCGCGCAGCCTGACCCGCAGGGCCTCGTTCCAGCCGTCCGCGTCCTGGCCCAGGGGGATCAGCGCGCCGCCCTCGGAGGCGAGGCTGGGGAACTTCTCCGGCAGCACCGTCGTGGCGAGCTCGTTGCGCACCCCGGCCGGGACGTCCGCGGTGTCCCGCACGATCGGGGTGCGGTCGGCCGGGTCCAGCCGGTGCTGCCGTACCAGATCGCCGGCCGCGCGGATCAGGTGCTCGGCGGAGTTGAGGTATGCGGTGACGGCGGTCAGCTTGCCGGCGGGCAGCCGCCACTCCTGCCGGGGGCGGGCGGTGCCGAGCGTCGCTTGCAGGTGCGTCGGCCAGTCCGTGCCGCGCGGCGGGTCGGGCAGCTCCCGCACGGCGCCGATGCGGGCCACCGGCCGCGGCTTGCCGTCCGCCAGGACCGGCAGGTACTGGGGCGGCACGAGCACCGTCGTGTGGTACCGGTCGCCGGAAAGCCTCGGTCCGGGCCGCTTGGTCAGGATGTTGCCGCGCCGGTCCAGGACCACGATGTTCATGGCGTAGCCGGTCTCGTAGCGGAACTTGCGGGCGTCGCCCTTGAGCCGCTCGCGCGAGTACGACTTGCTGCCGGCGGTCAGCCCCGCGGCGCTCTTGCTGTGGTAGCCGCCGCCGGCGCCGGCGCCGAGGTCGAAGAACTTGTCGGCCACCGGGTGCCCGTGGTAGCCGCCCTCGATCTCGAAGCCGAGGTCCGACTGCCGGGACTCGCCGTGGTCCTGCGACACCGCGTGCTTGCCCTGGTTGTCCACGGTCACGTTGCGATCCACAGTGGACGGTCCGAGCAGGTCGCCCAGCCCGGCGTGCAGGGAGATCTCGAAGGTGTACCGGCCCAGGGTGACCCGGTGGAACACGCCGTGCGCCTCGATGTCCGGGAACCGGGCCTTGATGCCCGGCACGCCGAACTTGACCGCGAGCTCCTTGTAGGCCTTGGCCACGCCCTGCCGTTTCACGAGCAGGTGCCCCACCTGGTACTCGTGGGCGAGGCCGGTCAGCAACGCGGCCACGGCCGGGAAGACGTCCTCGGCGCCGGCCACCTCGCGAGCGCGTCCGCCGCCGAGCCCGACGCGGCTGGCCAGCTCCTCCGGCTCGTACGGATCCGGCGCGGCCCCCGGGGAGCGGGCGGGCAGGCCCATCTGCGCCAGCGGCAACGGGGCGGCCGGCGGCGGCCCGGCGACCGGCGGCGGCCCGGTGACCGCCGGGGTGACCCGCACGACCGCGGGGTTGGGCGTCCACTCGATCGTGCCGCGCGAGCGGTCGGCGCCGAAGTCGTAGGCGCCGCTGATCGTGCCGTCCGTGGCGACGAGGAACCGGACCCGGGTCTGCACCACCGAACCCGACGGACCCGCCGCAGTGGACGGACCCGCCGCAGCCGACGAGGTCGCCGCGGGGGCGTCCGTCGGCTGCGGCAGGCGGTGCTCGGGGCGCCGGAGCACGACCAGCCGGGCACCGTTCAGGCCCTGCCACTGCGGGTGGTTGCGCGGCACGTCCGGCGGCAGGTAGACCTGCACGGGCCCGAGGTCGCGCGCGTACGCGATGAGCTCGGCCGGCGTGGTGACCCGCCGGCCGGGCCGGAAGACGCCGTCGGGGGCGGCCAGCAGCTCGGCCGTCCGCAGCACGGCGATCTTGGTCGCGGCGGTCAACTGCTTATACCGCCTCGACACCGGGCCGTGCCACGGCCCGCGCAGCACCTCCGGCGGCACGCCGAGCGCTTGCAGCTCGTCGCTCAGGCCGGGCGCGGCGGGGTCGGCCGCGCCCGCGGGGCCGGTGACCCCGGCGGCGGAGAGCCCCGGGGTGAGGACCCCGCCGAGCGCGCGGTGCTCGAACTGCGCGGCGTCGGCGCCCGACACCGCGAACTCGCCACTCGCCTGCACCACGATCGGCGCCGTGGTCCGGTCGGTGGTCAGCAGCCGCAGGCCGACGCGCCACACGGCCTCGTAGCGGACCTGCGGCACGTTGGGGTCCGACATGAAGGCCGTCTTCGCCTGCGTCTGCTCCGCCAGCGTGTACTCCGCCTCGCCGGACATGTTCGCGCCGAACGCGAGGTTGAGCGAGCCGACGCCGTCGATGAGGAAGCCCAGCGGCCAGCCGATGCCGGTCTTCGAGCTCTCGGTGACGCCCCGCTTCTCGGTGTGCGTCGAGGCGATGTCGTTGCGGATCATCGCCCGGGCCGGGTCGAGCGGGCGGATCCGCACCAGCTCGGCCTTGACCAGCAGCACGCCGTCGACCCCGGGCTTGGGCAGCTCGAACGCGCCGGTCACCAGCGAGCCCGACATCAGATAGCGGTTACGGTCCTTGAAGTTCTTCTCGTTGAGGTACTCCCCCTGCACCGTCCACCTGGTCCGCGCGACACGGGCCGACGCCCGCCCGCCGCCGCCCAGGCCGAGCCGCGACCAGTTCTCGCGGGTGAGCTGCCGGTTGAACTCGTGCACCACCGGCGCGAGGTCCATGCTGTTGAGCGTGCTGTCGACCTCCAGCACCGCGGCGGGGTTCAGCACCTGGTACCACCCGCTGCCGCCCTGCGCCCCGGGCGGGATCCCGAACGGCCCGCCCACCGCGGGCGCGAACACCGCCGGGTAGTTCTTGAGCAGGTGCCCGGGCAGGGTCACGGACGCCGGGTTCGTGACCCCGTCGGTCGTGACCCGCACCACCACATCCACCCGGAACGGGTTGGCGTCGTTGGCCAGCGAGCGGTTGCCGGACTGCACCTCGTCGGCGGTGCCCCGGTGGCCGCCGGAGTGCCGGTCCAGGTCGACGTTCACGGCCGTGGTGAACAGGCCGAGGTGTTTGGTGGCCTGGCGGCGCAGGAACTCCGGGCCGGTGCTGATGCCCCGGTGCCTGCCCTCCTCCTCGGTGGTGGTGACCGTGACGTCGCCGTACTGGCTGGTGAAGACCTTGGTGCCGGCCCGGTCCCCGGCCGGCTCGTCCGGGCTGTACGCCTGGTTGCGCTCCTCGAAGCGCACCTCGACGAAGTGCTTGCCGTGCTGCACGAAGAGGCCCTGGCGCAGCAGCAGCTCCCACGCCGCGTCGCTCGTCGTGTCCAGCTCGGCGGTCAGCCGCTGCCGGAGCCGCTCGACCATGGTGTCGTGCGGGCGGCCGGCGAGCGTCACCAGCCCGGTGATCCCCCCGATCGCGTTGCCGAGCTCGCCGTCGGCCCAGTCGCGGACCGACACGATGTACGAGTCGCCCCGCATGCCGCCGCTGACGTACCACGGCAGCCCGGGCTCCCGCAGCGTCCGCTCGACCGCGCCGGCCGACGCCTCCAGGGGCAGCTTCGCCACCGCCTGCAGCGCGTCCCGGTAGGCCTTGCGCTGCGCGCCGCTCACCCCGTCCGCCCGGAGCCCGCGCAGCCCGCCGTCGAGCCGGTCGAGCGCGTCGAACGCGGCCCGGGCGGCGGCCGCCCCGGTGCCGAACCGGTCGTCGAACAGCGCGCCGGCCGCCGGGGCGGCGGGGCGCCCCCGGCCCTGGGCCGCCGCGTCCAGCGCGGCCAGCAGGGCGTCGCGGGCCTGGGCCGGGCTCGGCCCGGCCGGCGGCAGGAGCGCCTGGTACGCCTCCTCCACCGCCCGGAAATCCTGCTCCGCGTGCACCATCTCGTGGGCGGCGGTGATCAGCGTGCGCACCGCCGCCGGCGGGTCGATGGTCCCGGGCTCCGCCAGCCGGATCGTCCAGGGGTGGACGAACTCGCCGCGCCGGCCGCCGAGCGTCCCGCGCAGCTGCACGGCCGGGGGATGCGGCAGGCCGGCATGCCGGGCGAGTCCGTGGATGAGGTCCCGCACCGCCGTGGCGAGGTACTGCCGCCGGCCGTTGTCGTCGGTGGCGCTCGGCAGCTCGCCGGCGAGGCGCTGCGCGAGCCGGTGGATCAGCCGGGCGGCCTCGCCGACGCCGCCGGCCGTGCCTAGCCGCAGCAGGCTGTGCCACGCCGGCAGCGGGCCGCCGTCGAGCCGCAGCACGTCGAGCCCGAGCAGCTCGTCCACCCGCGGCTGCCCCGCCGCCGACCGCCCGCCCGTCTGTCCCGGCGGCAGCGCGCCGGACATCTCGATCGGGCCCTTGTACTGCTCGACCTTCGGCGGCGCGCTCGCGGTGACCGGCGGCCGGGGGACGGCGGTCGACGACCCGTCCGGGGCCTGCGGGACGGCCGTGGCCGTGGCGTTCGGCAGGGTCCGGGTGGGCGGTTTGGTGATCGCGGGGTCGTCCGGGGAACCGAACACCCCCGGGGCCTGACGGTGCAGGTCCTCGGCGACGTCGCGGGCCAGGATGCCGTACATCGCGCCGCGGACCTCGACCTGCCGGGCCGGGCCGTAGGTGACGAACGTGCCGCCGAACTTGTAGACGAGGAACTCGGTGTCGTACGAGACGTTGGACTCGATGTAGTCGCCGGCCGTGCTGGCCAGCTCCCGCTCCGCGTTGCGCTTGGACCTGGCGGCGAACCCGAACCCGGTGGACTTGGTCGGCGGGTTGCCCCTGGCCGGCTGGATGTGCAGCTCGAACTCGCCGTCGGCGGCGCGCACGACCTTGCGCTCCGTCTCGGGCTCGGCGGCCTCCTCGGGGAAGATCAGCTCGCCGGCGCGGAAGGTCGTCAACGGCGTGGCCCGCTCGATCGTGAACCCCTGACTGAGGTCCTCGCCGCCGAGCTGGGGCAGGCGCAGCTCGTGCCGCAGCAGCGGGCGGACGTTGGTGACGAGGTTGTCGGCGCTCAGCGCGACGTCGAGCAGGTCGCCGTCGACCCGGGCCGGGTGCAGGCGCGGTACCACGGTGGAGCCTTCGACCGCGGCCGCCGCCCGCGGCGCCGCGGTGATGATCCGCGGGGCGTCGGGCGTGGTGAACATCAGCGCGTACTCGACCACGTCGTCGAGCCAGCCGGGCAGCGCCGGCGGGGTCAGCGCGGCGACCGCCGGCGCGGGCGGCTCGGGCCGCTTCGCCGGGGCGGCCCGCCCCCCGGCCGGCGCGTCGCGCACCATGAACTGCGGCACCAGCACGTCGACGGTGCCGGTGACCGTGGTGTTCCGCGCGATCGGCCGCACCGGGGTCTCGTCGCGCCGGTGCAGCGCCTCCTTGGCCCGCTGCACGCCCGCCTGGCCCAACCGCACCAGCTCGTTGTGCTCGGTGACCGCGAACAGCTCGATCCGGAACCTCAGCGTGTGCCGGAACTGCTCCGCGCGGCCGGTCGCCGCGCCGCCGCTGTCCTTGACGGTGGTACGGCGGATGTCCCGCTTGGTGACCGTCGTACCGCGCTTGACCTCGCTCTCCCACTTGACGCTGCCGCCGCCACCGATGTTGACCTGCAGCCGGCCCGGGTTCGGCCCGTTGGGGTCGCCCTGCTGGCGGCCGACCCGGCCGGCCAGCTTCGAGATCAGCAGGTCCCACACCGTCGCGCCGACGTCGCTGTCGTGGGTGATGTCGAACGACTGGCCGCCGACGGTGTTGGTGGCGTCCGGGCGCCACTGCACGTACTGCTCGTCGCTCCAGTCGGCGGACAGGACGACCTTGACCTTGCGGACGCCGCCGAAGATTCCGCCGCCCTTCCACAGGACCTCCGGCACCGGCATGGTGTGCGATATCTGGCCGTTGCGCAGGGTGGGCGCGGCCCGTTTGAGTGCCCAGTCGGAGAACTTGGTGGTGATGCCGCGCACGATGTCGTTCGGCGTGTCCTTCTGGGCCTCGGCGAGCAGGCCGGCCCGCACCAGCATGGTCTTGACGGCGGGCAGCACGCCGGGGGCGTTGACGCCGATGGCCGAGGCGAACCCGAGCGCGGCGTCGGGGTCGACGTAGAACGTGTGGCGTGCCGGGTCGGCGGCGACCGCGGGATCGGCCGCCCGCTCGCCGGGCGGCGCCTTCGGGAAGCCCAGGTCGTCGGCGACCGTATGCGGGGCGCCCAGCAGGGCGCCGCCGCCGATCCACAGGTTGCGCCGTTCGACCTCCGGCGCCTCGTCGTCCTTCCAGCGGAAGCTGGTGATCTCGTAGATGGCGTCGGCGCGGGCCCGGTAGCCGTCCTTGGCGTAGCTGACGATGCTCATCGTCAGGTTGCCGCCGATCTGGCTGGCGTGCCGGCCCTGTTTGTTCTCGTAGGTCGCGCGCACGGGGTTCCACTGCAGGCGGTTGCCGAACGCGCCGCCGTCGGAGGGCCCCGCGGCGTGCCCGTCCGGCGACGAGTGCTCCGCCGTCTCCCGCCGGTGGTGCCCGCCGCCGTCCGCCTCGCCCGCCCCGCCGGTGGCGGCCGCCGGGGAGCCACCGCCGAAGGTCTTGACCATGCTGAACACGCCGGCCGTCAGCGACGGCAGCGTCCACGTCGATCCTTCCGAGGTGCTGTACCGGCCGTCGACCTCCTGGTAGTCCTCGGTTCCCGCGTCGCGGCGGCCCTCGTAGCCGGGGTTGAACAGCCGCAGGCGGACCGCCACGCCCCGGCTCCAGCCCTCGTGGTCGGGCAGCGCGAACAGCATGCCGCCGGGGGCGACCAGGCTCGGGAACTTGCCGGGCAGTACCGTCGTGGTCAGTTCGTCGCGTACCTCGATCGGCAGGTCGCTCCAGTCCGCCGGGGCCGGCCGCCCGCTGTGGCGCAGCACCAGTTCGCCGGTGGCCCAGATGAGTTCCTCCGCGCCGGACAGGTACGCCGAGACGCCGGTCAGGCCGCCCGACGGCAGCCGCCACCGCTCGTGCGCCTTGCCGCCGGGCCGCGGCAGCGCGGCGCCGAGGACCTTCTCCCAGTTGGCGGCCGGGAGCACCGGCAGGTCCCGCACCGTCCCGACCGGCGGCACGGCCTTCAGCGGCGTGCCGTCCGGGTGCACCGGCAGGTACTGCGGCGGGACGAAGACCGGCGTCCAGTAGCGGTCGCCGTACAGCACCCGCGGGTCGGGCGCCGAACGGATGGCGTCGGTGTGCCGGTCCCGGACCACGCCGGTGACGAAGTACGCCACCGCGTAGTCGAAGCGGCGCGCGTCGCCGTCGAGCCGCTCCCGGGAGTACATCTTGTTCCCGGTCACCGTCTCCGCCGAGCTGCCGGACTTGTAGGCGACGCCGCCGCCGACGCCGGCGTCGTAGAAGATGTCGTGCCGCGGATGGCCGTGATAGCCGAGCTCGAGCTCGACGTCGCCCGACCAGTCGCGGGTCTCCCCGACCTCGGCCGACACGGCCACCTTGTTCTGCACGTCGATCGAGCCGGGCGCGAGCTTCGACGGCCCGAGCCGGGGGCCGAGCCGGCCGCCGACCGAGATCTCGAAGACGTAGTCGCCCAGGGTGATCCGGTAGTCGACGCTCGTGCTCATCACGTCGGCATAGCGGGATCGGATGCCGGGCACCCCGAAGCGGGCCGCGAGGTCGCGGTACACCTTCGCGATGCCGCCCTCGAGCAGCACGTCGCCGAGACGGTACTGGTGCACGAGCTGGGTGAGCGTGACCACCGCCTCGCCGAAGAGGTCCTCGGCGCCGGGCAGCTCGCGGACCCGTCCGGGCCACAGGCTCAGCCGGGCGGCGAGCTCCGGCGGCTCATAGGGATCCCGGGCCCACGTGGCCGGCCGGCCCTGTGTACCCGCCCGCCGCTCGTAGTCCGCCCATTCGTTCCCGATGAGCTCGCCGCGCCGCGGCGCCCGCCGCGGCGCCGTGGCGGCCGCGGGCCCCCCGGTGGCCGCCCGGCCCGCGGTGGAGCCCCCGGCCGCGGACTCCGCGACGGCGGCGGGTGGTTTGGGGCGCCGGACCTGCAGCGGATTCCACTTCGTCGCCAGCGCGGCGCCGGTACCGTCCGTGCGGAACTCGAAGGCTCCGGCGAACTCGTTGTCGTTGTCGACCACGAACCGCACGAACGTCTTGCGCTCGGTGGTGTTGGGCAGCACCTGCTGGTCGAGGCCGCCGGTGACGATCCGCACCGGCGCGGTCCGATCGTTGTGCACCGCCTGCCAGTCGGGCCGCTGCAGCACCCGCTCGGGCACGTACACCTCGGTGCCGGGGAACCGCCGGCCGTACTCGAGCAGCTGCTCCAGGTTGGTCACCGGCCGGTCCGCGCCGAACGGCAGGTATGCCGAGAGCCGGTCCGCGGTGTTGTGGTAGAGCCCCAGCGCCGTGCCCAGCGCCGAATCGGCGCCGCGGCGCAGCCACCGCAGCCGTCCCTGCAGCTGCTGCGGCATCACACCGAGAGGGCCCAGCGGCGCATCCGGTCCCGGCGCCCCGGTGGCCTTCGCACCGGGGGGACCGGACACGCCGGCGCTTGACAGGCCGGGCGTTCGCACGGCGCCGAGCGCCCGATGCTCGAACTGCGCCGCGTCCGGCGCCGCCACCCCGAGCTCGCCCCTCACCCGGGTCACGACGATCGGCAGGGTCCGGCCGGCGGTGAGCACCATCGCCCCGAAGTCCCACTCGCCCTCGTACCGGATCTGCCCGCGGTCGCCGGGCGACATGAACGCGGTCTTCGCCTGCCCCTGCTCCTGCAGGGAGTAGCCGACGTCGCGCCCGACGCCGCCGCCGAAGCCGAACGACAGCGACAGCGCGCTGTGGATCAGGAAATGGAACGGCACGCCGACCTCGAGCTTGCTGCCGAGCTTCCGGCCGCCCTTCGAGGTGAACGTCGAGGCGATGTCGTCGCGGACCCGCGCCGAGGCCCCGCCGACCGCGCGGACCCGGCGCAGCGCCATCGACACGATGATCACGCCGTCCGAGCCGTCCGGCAGCTCGAACACGTCGGACACCAGCGCACCGGCGAGGGCGTACCGGCTGCGGTCCTTGATCCACTTCTCGTGGATCTCGGCGCGCAGCTCGGACAGGGTGCGCCCGGCGCCGGCCGTCGCGCCGGTGTACCGCAGGCCGAGCCAGCCGAACCGGGTCCAGTCCTGCCCTTCGATCTGCCGCCGCAGCCCGGCCACGAGGGGGGCGACGTCCACGGCGTTGACGGTGCTGTTGACCTCGTGCACGGCCATCGGGTTGAGCACGTCGTGCCAGCCGTCGCCGGACTGCCCGGCCACGCCGCCGCCGACCACGCCGCCGCCGAGGGCCGAGAACACCGTCGGGTAGCTCACCGTGAGCCGCCCGGCCAGCGTCGTCGTCCGCGCCGGCGAACCGCCGCTGGACAGCACGCTCACCGTCAGGTCGTTGCGGAACGTCCGCGCGGCGTTGGCCAGCGACCGGTTGCCGGCCTGGATCTCCCGGACCGTCGCGTCGTGGCGGCCGGAGACGCGGGTCCAGCCGACGTCGGGGGCCCACGTGAACAGGCCCAGGGCTCCGGTCAGCGCCCGGGCCAGGCTCTCCACGGCCAGCCGGATGTCGAGGTCGGAGTCCGTCCCCGCGTTGTCCTTGACGGTCGTGTCGCCGTAGCGGCTCGTGCTCTGCGACTCGCCGGCCCGCTTCGCGGCGGCGGCCGCGGCGTACACCGGGTTGCGCGTGGTGAAGCTCACCCGGGCCCACAGCTCGCCCTCCGCCACGAAGAGGCCCTGCCGCAGCAGTTCGGTCCACTCGGTGGGCTTCTCCAGGGCCAGCGCGGCCTCCACCTCGGCGCGCAGCCGGTCGCGCAGCGCCGGGGTGCGGCGGTCGCCGTCGGGCAGCCCCACCAGCCGGACGATCTGATCGGCCGCGTTGCTGCGGTCGTCGGCGGACCGCCACGGCTCGACGCCGGAGACGTAGGAATCGCCGTCCATGCCGGCGCCGGCGTACCACGGCAGGCCGGGCCGGGCGGCGCGCTGCTCGACGCGGTGGGCCACCAGCTCCGTGGGCAGCGTCGCGTGCTTGGTCAGCGCGTCGCCGTAGGCCCGCAGCTGATCGGCCGGCAGCGCCGGCCCGGCCGGCCCGCCCCGCAGCTGATCGGCAAGCTGCTCCAGCGCGGCGGTCGTCGCGCGCGCCCGGGCGGCGCCGGCACCGAACAGCTGGTCCCACAGCTCGCCGACCACCTTGTCCTGCGGCGCCGGCACCTCCCCCGCGGCGGCCTGGTCCAGCACTCCGACCAGCGCGTCCCGGGTGGGTGTCCCGGGACCGAGCATGGCCTCGACCGCCCGGAAGTACTGCTCCGCGTGCACCATCTCGTGCAGGGCGGTGACCAGCACGCCCGCCGGGTCGGCGCCGACCGTGCCGAGGCCGCCCAGCCGCACCGCCCACCGCAGCTGGTCGAACTGGCCGCGCCGGCCGCCGGACACCCCGGACACCACGACCGGGTTCGGCATCCCGACCAGCCTGGCCAGCCCGTCGACGAAGTCCTGCACGCCGGCGAGCATGACGGCTTCCTTGTTCGCACCGGGCGCGCCGGCGAGCAGCTCGATCGACAGCCGCGCCCGGGCCTGCTCGAGCCGGACGGAGACCTGCCGGCTCATGTCCTCGTCGGTGAACCGCACCAGCCGGTGCCACGCCGGCAGCGGCGCTCCCGCCCCCGCCTCCAGCGCGTCGAAGCCGGGCAGCTCCTGGATCCGGGGAGGACCGGCGGCGGCCGAGGACGGGCCGGCGGCCGAGGACGGACCCGCCGCCGAGGACGGACCGGCCGCCGCCGCGCGGCTACCCAGCTCGATCGCCCCGCCCGCCCCGACCCGGGGCGGCACGAACGTCGCCGGCGCCGCACCGCTCGCAGGCCCTGACGGCGCGGTCCCAGGCGCAGTCGCCGCCGCCGGAGGCACGGTCGCGGCCGCCGAGGGCACGGTCGCGGGGCCGAGCGCGGCGAAGCGGGCCGGTGGGCGGGTGATGCCGGCGCCGTCGGGGTCGCCGAAGACGGCGCTGTCCGTCCGGTGGAGCTCCTGGGCCACGTCGCGGGGCAGCAGGCCGTACATCCGGCCGTTCACCCCGGCCTGGCGCCGCGGGCCGTGCGTGACGAACGTCCCGTCGAAGCGGTAGACGACGAAGTTGGTGTCGAACGTGGAGTTCAGCTCGGTGTAGTCGCCGCCGGTGCTGGCGAGCTCCTCGGCGATCCTGCGTACGTACTCGAAGTTGATGCCGGCCCCGTCGCCGCGCTTCGGGTCCTCGCCGTCGAGGTAGACGGCGTGGAGCATGAGCCGCAGCACCGTCTCGTAGGCGCCCTTGAGCTCGGCCTCCGGCTCGGCGGCGTGCTCGGGGAAGAGCAGCGCGACCGCGTTGGCGTCGGTCAGCGGCATGGCGAGGCTGACCGTGAAGCCCTGGCTCAGCGGCTCGCCGCCGCCGATCCGCGGCACCTGCAGCCGGTGCAGCAGCAGGTCCCGCACGTTGGTGTTCAGGTTCGCCCCGTCGAGGGCGACCGAGGCCAGGTCCCCGTCGATGCGGGCCGGGTTCATCCGCGGCACCGTCGTCGAGCGCTCCGAGGCCGCGGCCGCCCGCTGCGCGGCCGCGGTCACCTGCTCCGCGCCCGACGCGCCGTACATCAGCACGAACTTGGCCAGCAGATGGACCCAGTGCCGCGGGTCGTTCACCCCGGCCGGTATCTGGTTGCCGCCCACCGTCGGCGGCGCCGCCGCGGCCGGCGCCGGCGGGCGCGCGGAGGGGATCGCGCCCGCGGGCTGGTCCCGGACCATGAACTGCGGCACCAGCACCGTGGCGCTGCCGTTGACCGGCGGACTCGTGGCGATCGGCGCCTGGGCCTCGGTGTCGGCGATCCCCAGCGTCTCCCGGGCCGCCTGGTAGCCGGACCGCAGCAGCCGGACCAGCTCCGTCGGCTCGGTCGCCTCGTACAGGTACAGCCGAAACGTGAGGGTATGGGAGAACTGCTCGGAGCGGCCGGTGAGCGCGCCGGTGTTCGCGTCGGTGCCGTTCTTGACCGTGATCCGCCGGATGTCACGCTTGGTGACCGTCGTGCCCTGCTTCTGCTCGCTCTGCTGCGCCATGCCGAGCGAGCCGCCGAGGTTGATCTGGATCCAGCGGGGGCTCTCCCCCTCGCCGGCCAGGTTCTTCCCGGCCCGGCCGCCCAGGTCGAGCATCTGTTTCCACACGCGCTCGCGCACGGCGTTGTCCCGGGTGATGTCGAACGCCTGGCCGCCCACGGTGTTGGTCGCGTCCGGCCGGAATCCGTCGTAGGTCTCCGGGCCCCAGGTCGCCTTGAGGACCAGCCGCGCCCGCTGCACGTTGCCGACAGCGCCGCCCGGCGTGAGGACGCTCGGCCGGACCGTCACCAGGTGCGAGATCTCGCCGCCGTTGGCCAGCCTGGTCACCGACCGGAGCAGCGCCCACTCGTCGAACGTGTTGGTCAGGCCGCGCACGACGTCGGTGGGGGTGTCCCGCTGCGCGGCCGGCAGCAGGCCGTGCTGTTGCAGCAGGGTCTTCGCGGCGGGCAGCACGCCGGCCGCGTCGATCTCGATCGCGCCGGACAGCGGCAGGGTGGCCGCGGGGTCCACGTAGAACGTGTCGCGGGTCGGGTCCGGCGGGACCAGGGTGTCCGGCACCAGCTCGCGTGGGTCGGACGGCAGCGGGAAGTTGTTGGCGACCGCCGGACCTTGCGCGGCACCCAGCTGCACGCCCCCTTCGAGCCACACGTAGACGTGCTGCCGGCTCGGTGCGCCGTCGCCCGTCCACCGGAAGCTGGTGATCTCATACAGCGCATCGGCGCGGGCCGAGTAGCCCTCCTTGGCGAAGCCCACGATGTTGAGCGTCAGGTTGCCGCCGGTGGCATTCTCCTCGGTACCGGTCTTGCGCTCGAAGATCACCGGGACCAGCTCGCCGCGGAAGCGGTTGCCGAAGGCGCCGCCGTCCGAGGGCCGGGCCGCCGGCGGGTGCGCCGCCTCGTCGTCGGACCGCTTGTGGTGCCCGGCGCCGCCCTGCCCGGCGTTCGAGGTGCGCACCACCTCGGAGAAGCCGGCGTGCACCTCCGGCCAGGTCGTGGCCGAGCCCGACGAGGTGCTGAACCGGCCGTCCGTCTCCTGGTAGTGCTCGCTGGCCGCGTCGCGGCGGCCGCTGTTGCGCGGGTTGAACATCACCAGCCGGACCGCGAGGGCCCGCTCGACGCCGCCCGAGTCCTCGGGCAGCGGGAGGTACATGCCGCCGGGGGAGTTCAGCGGCCCGAGCCGGCCCGGCAGGACCGTGCTGGACAGGCCGTCACGCACCTCGCTGGGCAGGTCGGTGCGGTCGGCGGCCGGCGGCAGCCCGCCGTGGCGGCGCACCAGGTTGCCGGCGACCCAGGCCAGTTCCTCGGAGCCGGGCAGGTACGCCGAGATCCCGACCAGGCCGCCGGCCGGCAGGTCCCACCGCTGGTGCCCGCCGGCGCGCGGGATCAGCCGGTTCAGCTCCCGCAGCCGGTTGCCCAGGGCGTCGGGCACCGACAGGACCAGGGCCTGCCCCACGGTCTCCACGGCCGGCAGCGGCTGGCCGTCGAGGGCGACCGGCAGGTACTGGCGCGGGACGTACACCGGCGTCCAGTACTTCGGGCCGTACAGCTCCCGGCTCTCGCTGCTCAGCAGCCGCTGCGTGACCCGGTCGCGGACGGTGCCGGTCACGACGTACCCGGCGGCGTAGTCGAACCGCCGCGGCACGCCGTCGAGCCGTTCCCGGGTGTACATCTTGCTGCCCCGGTTCGACTCCGCGGCACGCTTGCTCTGGTAGCCGGCCCCGCCACCGCCGCCGTAGTCGCCGATCACGCTCGAGCCGTGGCTCACGTGGCCGCCGAGGTCGGCCTCCACCCCGACGGAGAAGCCGCGGTCCTCGCCGGACTCGACCGCCACGCCGGCCTTGTTCTGCCGGTCGATCGACGACTCCAGCATCGGCGTCGAGGGCCGCAACCGGGGGCCCAGCGCCGCGGCGACGACGACCTCGACCGTGTAGGGGCCGAGCGTCACCTTGTGGTCCACGCCACCGCTGAGCCCGTCGCGATAGCGCGATCGGATGCCGCCGAGGCCGAAGCGCGCCGCGAGGTCGCGGTACACCTTCGCGATGCCCTGCTGCAGCAGCAGGTCGCCCACGTGGTACTCGTGCGCCAGCTTGGTCAGCATCGCCGACGCGACCGGCAGGATGTTCTCGGCCCCGGGCAGCTCCCGGACCTGTCCCGGGCCGAGCCCCCACCGGGCGGCCAGCTCCGGTGGCTCGTACGGGTCCCGGGCCCAGGTGGGATGCTGCCCGGCCCCCGGCCGTGGCGGGGTGAACCGCAGCCGCATGGCCTCCCGCTGCGGCAGCCGCACCGGCTGGCGTTCCTGGTCGGCGGCCGGTCCCGGTCGCACGGCCGCCGCCCGCGCCGGCGCCGGGAGCCAGCCCGCCACGCGCCAGTTCCCGCTTTCCGACACGAATTGGTACGCCCCGGTGACGTCGCCCTGCGCGTCCACCACGAAGCGCAGCGGCACCTGGTTCGCGCCCGGCACCGGCTGGTCGCCGGTCCCGCCCTCGACCACGGTCACGTTTTGGCCGGGGTTGGCGCGCAGGCCGGCCCACGCCTGCTCGCGCGGGTTCGCCGGCCGCTGCAGCACGCTCCGCGGTACGGCGACCTGCGTCGGGCCCGTGCGCGCCGCGAACGCCTGCAGCGTGACCGGGTCGGTCACCGGCCGGTCGGACACGAACGGCGCGGGCGGCCTGAGCAGGTCCTGCAGGTTGTGGTACCCGGAACGGAGGTGACTCCAGGCGCTGCCGGCGCCGCGTCGCAACGGCAGCAGCATCCCTTGGAGGTCCTTCGGCGCCACGCCGAGCGCGCCGAGCCTCTGCGCGACGCTCATGGCCGCCGGGTCGGGGGTGCCGGCCGGCCCGTAGACCCGGGTGCCGGACAGGCCCGGCGAGCGCACCCCGCCGAACGCCCGGTGCTCGAACTGGGCCGCGTCCTCCGCGCTCACGCCCATCTCGCCAACCGTGCGCACGGTCTGCACCGGCAGTGCGCGCGACGGGGTGAGCACCGCGATGCCGACGTCCCAGTTGACCTGGTAGCGGATCTCGCCGGCCTTGGCGTTGGACATGAACGCGGTCTTCGCCTGGTCCTGCTCCTGCAGCGAGTAGCCGAGGTTGCGGCCGAAGTCGCCGCCGACCTTGAAGCCGGTCGAGAGCATGCTCTTGATGAGGGCGTGGAACGCGTACGACACACCGAGCTTGGACCCGGTCTTCCGTCCGGTCTTCGTGGTGAACGTCGAGGCGATGTCGTCGCGGATCCGCGCCGGCGCGCCGCCGAGCACGCGGGCCTGGGCCGCCTCGATGTAGAGCACCAGGGCGGCCGCGCTGCCGTCGGGCAGCTCGAACTGGTTGAGCACCAGCGAGCCGCCGAGGCCGTAGCGGTTGCGGTCCTTCACCGCCTTCTCGTGCAGCTCCTCCATCAGCTCCGACACGCTGCGGCCGGCGGCCGCGGTCCGGCCCTGGTTCGTGAACAGCGCGGGCAACGCCGACCAGTTCGTGGTGTAGATCAGGGTTTCCAGCGCGTCGACCAGCGGCTTGGCGTCGAAGCTGTTCAGCGTGGTGTTGACCTCGTGCACGGCGGCCGGGTTGTCCACGGTGACCCAGCCGTCGCCCGCCGCCCGCCCGGCGACGCCGGCCTTGCCCGGCGCGCCGCCGACGGCGGAGAAGGCCGCCGGGTATTCGACCGTCAGCCGGGACGGCAACGTCACGGTGTTCGCGGCGGCCTGGCCTCTGGTGGCCACCTCCACGACCACGTCGGTCAGGAAGGCCGAGTTGTCGCCGGTCAGCGAGCGGTTGCCGGACTGGACCTCCCGGGCGACCGACTCGTGGCGGGCCGACGGGCGGGAGAAGTCGATGTCGGGCTTGTTGGTGATCAGGCCGGTGAACGTGTTGACGTGCCGGAGCAGGTTGTCGTAGTCGAGGCTGAGGCTGGAGTCGCGGTCCTTGCTGGCCGCGTCCTTGACCGACGTGTCGCCGTAGCGGCTCGCCGCGCCCTTCTCGCCCGTGCGCAGCCCGGCCCGTGGCCCGGTGTACTGCTGGTCGCCCAGCCGGAAGCGGACGTGGACCCAGTTCGGCGAGTCGCCGGTCGCCATCTGGACCAGCCGCCTGGGCCCGTCCAGGACCCGCTCGACGACGCCTTCGGGCGCCTCCTCCACGAAGATGCCGGTCTGCAGCAGGCTCATCCACTCGGTGGGCGATTCCTCGGCGAGCGCCTCCCGGACCCGGTCGCTCACCTGCCGCTCCAGCTGGGCGTCGCGCGGCGTCACCAGCGCCGCGATCTGGTCCGCCAACCGCCGCAGGTCCGTGCCCGCGGCCCAGGGCTGGACGGCGCTCACGTACGAGTCGCCGGCCATGCCGGCACCGCGGTACCACGGCAGGCCGGGCCGGGAGGTGCGCCGCTCGACGTGGTGCGCCGAGATCTCCTCCGGCCGGGCCGCCCACGCCTGCAGCGCGTTGGTGTAATCGGTCCGCTCCTTGGCGGTGAGCGCCGTCCGGCCGCGCAGGGGAGCGGCGATCGCCTCCAGCCCGCGCTCCGCGGCGGTGCTCCTCGCCGCGCCCGCGCCGAACAGGTCGTCGAACAACGCGGTCCGGTCGGCGGTCCAGCCGGTCGCCGGCGGGCGGAGCTGACCGGTGCCAGCCTGCTCCAGCACCTGCACCAGGGCCTGCCGGTCCACGCCGGTCGACGGCAGGAACCCCTCGACGGCGCGGTAGTACTGCTCGGCGTGCACCATCTCGTGCACCGTCGTGGTCAGCGCCGGCAGCGGGTCGGCGGCGATCCGGTCCAGGCCGCCGATGCTGACCGTGTACGTCGACGGGTCGAACCGCCCGCGCCGGCCGCCACCGGCGCCGAGGGCCCGCACCCTGGGCGCGACGGGCAGCCCGGCCCGCTGCGCGATGTCGTCGACGAGCCGCTGTACCCAGGTCACCAGGAGTTGCTGGCGGTTCGCGGCGGGATCGCCCGCGAGCAGCTCGATCGACAGCCGCGCCCGGACCTGCTCCACGAGGTCGGTCACGGCGTCCTGCACGCCATGGTCGGCGAGCCTCAGCAGCGCATGCCACGCCGGCGGCGGCCCCGCGTTGACACCGAGCAGGTTGAAGCCGGGCAGCTCGTCCACCCGGGCCGGTCCCGCCTCGGACTCTCCGGGCCGCGGATCCGCCGGCCCCGGATCCGCCGGCGGCGCCTCGGCGTGGCGCTGGAACGCGGGGGCGAGGAAGTCGTCGACCGCCGCGACGTGCTCGTCGGGCAGCTGGGCCAGATCGACGATGACGTCGGTGCCGCCGATGGTCACCGCCCGGCCCGGTGCGGTCCCGGCGGGCAGGCCCGGCGCGTGCAGCCATTCGGCGCCGCCGTAGGGCTCGGCGACCACGCCGGGGGCGACCTCGACGAGGCTCGGCAGCGGCCGCTCCGCCGGTGGGAGCTCGGCCTGGCCGCCGGCCGGCACCCGCCAGTAGTCGGCGAGCGGGGCGTGGGCCGGGCGGCCCCACCGGTCGACCGGGACGAAGCCCTCCCCGGGCGGGCCCTCGAGCCGACCGGCCGGGAACCACACCTGGCCGTCGCCCGCCGGGCCGAGGACCCGGTCGGCGGCCCGCTGCATCCGCGGCGCGGCCAGCCCCGGGCCGGGCAGGACGACCACGGCGGTACCGCCGTCCGGCACGACGCCGAGGGACCGGCGCACCGGCGGCGCCACGGTGACGCGCTCGTCCACGACGATCGTGGTGACGCCGTCCCGAGCCGCCGGCGGCGCCGGCAGGTCGAGCGGCCGCGGGGGTGCCGGCGGATCGCCGGGCAGGCCGTCCGGGGTCAGCGCGAAGCCGGAGCCGGTCGGCGTGAGGGCGAACCCGGGTCCGACCGCAAGGTTGGCCGCGGCCAGCCGTTCGGCGGCCGCCTGCCGATCGCGCAGCTCGATCTCCAACGGGCGGCGCAGCATCTCGCCGAGCAGCCGCCGGGTGTCCGGGCTCAGCTCATCGGGCGAGACGTGGAAGACGAACGTCGTCCCGCCGACCGTGACCGGCAGACCGGCCCCGGCCGGAGCGCCATCCGCGGCGCCATCCGCGGCGCCATCCGCGGCGCCATCCGCGGGGCCGTCCGCGGGCCGGAACTCGATGGTGTCGCGGCCGGACACGCTCATCACGACGCCCTCGTCCAGGCGCCAGCCGCCGTCCGGCGCGGCGGGCAGCCGGTACGGCGTCGGGGGATCCGGCACGACCCCGGTCGGGTAGACGTAGTAGGCGTCGGCCAGCGGCGGCAGGGTGACCCGGCCGTCGCGGTCGATCGGCACGATCTGGTCGCCAACCGGCCGCTCGGTGAACCGCTCGACCGGGAACCGGGCCACGCCCTCGGCGCCGCCCCGCTCCGGCGCGAAGATGTTGTCGGCGGCCCGCTGCGCCTGCTCGGGCGTGACCTGCTTCGGCCCGCCCAGCGACACCACGACCCCGTTCGGCGCCGTGGCGCCGACCCGGTCCACCACGGCGCGCAGGCCGGCCAGGTCGCCGTACTCCGGATCGACCACGACGGTCGGCGCGCCGCGCACCGCCCGCACTGCCTGGGCGTCCGCCGCGCCGCCCGGTGAGCCCTGGCCGCGCCACGGCTCACCCGCGTACACGTAGTAGTTGTCGCCGGCCCGGTCCAAGTGGGTCCCCTGCGGCGCGGCCGCGCGCGCCGCGGCCAGCTCGGCATCCGGCCGCGGGACGACCGGCCGCTCCTGTACGGCCTCGCGCTGTGCCGCGGCGCGCGCCTCCTGCTCGATCTGCCGCAACTGCTCCTGCCGCTCCTGCCGGTACTCAGCCGCCGCGTCCTGGCGCAGCTGCTGCCGCACCGCTTCGGTCGGCCGCGGCCGGTCGAACGCCCCATCGGACCCCCCGTCCGACCGCTGGGTCGCCGCGTCGGCGACCCGCTCGCCGATCGGGCGCCGGTCGACGGCGCCGACCGGCCGGGGCGAGTCGGCGCCGACCAACTTCGTCTCGTTGGGGAACCCGGACCGCGCCCGCGGGTTCGCCGCCCCCGCCGAGCCGGTGCGCTCCGGCCCGGGCTTACCCGCGACGGGCTCGGCCGCCCCGGTCGGCTCGGCGGGGCGCGGCCGGTCGGCCGGCGCCACCGACAGCTCGTCGTTCTTGTTGATCAGCCGAGTGCGGGACTCGATGTACTGCCGATCGCGTTCGGCCGGGGTCAGGCTCTCCTCGCCGACGGGCCGGCCCGGCCGCCCTTGCAGCTGGGACTGGGACTGGCGCTGCGGATCGCGCTCCCCCGGCGCGACGCGCCGGCCGTCTTCGAGGACCCGCCCGTCGCGGTCGAACGGCGACGTGGGCTTCGGATCGCCGCCGCCGGTCTCGGTGCGCGGCTTGCTCTCGGTGACCGTCACGGTCTTCGAGCCCTCGCTCGCCGCGCGCTGGTTGCCCCGGGCGCCGCCGCCGGTGGAGCCACCGCCGTTGTCCCGGGCGCCGGGCACCTCGTCGCCGCGCAGGTCGTTGAAGGTCATGCTGCCGGGCTCGTCACCGGTCGGCCGCGGCTGCTTGGGGCGCAGGTGCGGCGGCAGCTCCGCGGCATCGCGGGCAGCCCCTCCACGCGGCGCCCCCGAACGGCCCGAACCGGTCCCAGGGGCCGGGTTCGCGGCGCGGGCCGCCTCGCCGTCCGGGGCGGGCCGCGGCTGCGTCCAGTGCTGGCTGACGGCCTTCGATGCCTCCGGCGGGCCGATCCGCCCACCGGTGATCCGGTTGGCCGCGCCGCTGACCGCGTCGCCGAGGGCCTCCATGCCGGTCTGCTGGGACCGGCCGGTGGAGAGTGTCCGCCCCGGCCCCTGGACGTCCTCCTCCCGCACCGGCCGCACCGGCCGCGCCGCCGACTGCGGCCGCGAGTCCGCGGCCCCGGCGGAGGCCCGGTCGCCGCTGCCGTCGATCGTCTCCGGGTTGCGCCGGGTCGTCGCCTCGTAGTGGTCCCAGCTCTGCCCGCGCTCGCCCGGCGCCGCCCCGTCGGCGGAGCCCGCACCGCGCGACGGCGGCGAGGCGAAGTTCTGGTAGAGCTTGCGGGCCGCGTCGCCTAGCCGCTCGACCGTCGTGTCGCCGCCGAGCCGCCGGCCCGCGCCCGGGAAGTCGCCGGGCGCGGGCTGCTCGGCCGGCGCCGGCTTGCGCAGCGCGGCCGGTGGATCCACCGCCCGGCCCCCACCGGTCACCGTGTCGTACGAGCGCTGGTCGCGCGACTCCGCCATCGGGCTCTCGCCGCGTGGTACGCCGCGGGCCTGCTCGTACAGGTCCCGCACGACGCTGCCGGTGCCGAGCCGATGGCCGTCGCCCGTGAAGTTGGCGGAATCGTCCGTCCCGGGCTTCGCGGCCTTCGGCTGCGGCGGCCTCGCCGGGGCGGGCGGCGGCGCGGCCTCGCCCCGCTGCCCGGGCTCGTCGAACTTCGCGTACGACCGGAGATCCCGCGCCCGCTCGTTGTCCGTGAGGCCGCCGGTGTCCGTCGGCGCGGCCCGCCGGGGTCCGGTTCCGGCGCCGACCGCAGCCTGGTCGGCGGCGGGCCCGGCCACCGGCTGAGCCACCGACCGGTCCGTCCCGGCGGTCACCGGGGCGGGCTCCGCTCGCTCCACGGCCGGGGGCCGCTCGGCTCCCGGCTGACCCACCGAACCCCTCGGGCTACCGGCAGCGGGACCCCCGCCCTCCGCAACCGGAGGCCGCCCAACTCCCGGCTGACCGACCACACCGGGATCCCCGCCGCCGGATTGCGCCTTGGCGGCGGATGGTGCCGGCTCGCCGAGCGGTCCCGGGGCCGCCGTCCGCCCTGGCCCGGTGCCGGCGGCGGCCGGCGGATTTCCGAGCCGCTCCGTTGGCACGGCCGGCGGGACGGCCTCGGCAACCCCGTCGCCGCCGGCGCGAACGGTGCCCGCGCTCCCGGCGGGGCCTCTCGGCGCCGGCGCCGGCTGGGCCACCGGCGCGCCCTCGCCGCGCGTGGCCGCACCGGCGTCTCCGGCCCCCCGCGCCGGCGCGGGCTGCGCCACCCGGCCCTCACCGCCAGCCACCACCGAAGGCGCACCACCACCATCGCCCGCCGCACGCGACGGCGCGGGCTGCGCCACCCGGCCCTCACCGCCAGCCACCGCCGGCGGCACACCACCATCACCAGCCGCACGCGACGGCGCAGCCTGCACCACCCGGCCCCCACCGCCAGCCACCGCCGGCGGCACACCACCATCACCAGCCGCACGCGACGGCGCAGCCTGCACCACCCGGCCCCCACCATCAGCCACCGCCGGCGGCACACCACCATCACCAGCCGCACGCGACGGCGCAGCCTGCACCACCCGGCCCCCACCATCAGCCACCGCCGGCGGCACACCACCATCACCAGCCGCACGCGACGGCGCAGCCTGCACCACCCGGCCCCCACCATCAGCCACCGCCGGCGGCACACCACCATCACCAGCCGCACGCGACGGCGCAGCCTGCACCACCCGGCCCCCACCATCAGCCACCGCCGGCGGCACACCACCATCACCAGCCGCACGCGACGGCGCAGCCTGCACCACCCGGCCCCCACCATCAGCCACCGCCGGCGGCACACCACCATCACCAGCCGCACGCGACGGCGCGGGCTGCGCCGCGCGGCCCGCGCCATCGGTCGCGGCCGGCGGGGGGCCGGCGTCGGCGGAGGTGCGTGACGGCGGTGGGGCGGCCGGCGTGTCGGGGCCGGACTCGCGCACGGCCGTGGTCGTGGTGCCGGTGGGGCGGGCCGGAACGGGCTGCGCCACGGTGCCGGGGCCGGGGTCGCGGACCGCCGCGCCGGCGCCGCTGGTGGAGCGGCCGGTCGGTGGTGGTTGCGCCACCGCGCCCGAGCCGCTGGCGTTCTCGGGGGCCGCGCCGCGGGAGCCGGCCGCCGGTGGTGGCGGCGCGGCGAGGTCACCGCCGCCGGTGGCGGTCCTGGCGCCGGCGGCCGTGCCGGCCGGGCGCAGCGCGGGCGGCTGGGCCAGCTCGGCGGCGGCGGCCGGGGCGGTGGTCGGCGCCCCGGCGCGGGTGCCGGGCAGGCCGCCGGGCACCTCGGACCCGGCGGCCCCGGCGGACGTGGAGGAGCGGGCGGGTGCCCGGACGCCGTCGCCGAGCTGGCCGAGGGACGGCACGGGCTCGCCGGCGTTCGCCGGCGAGCGCTGCGGCCCCGGGCCGGCGGCGAGTCCTTCCCCGGGCGGGTTGACCTGGAAGCTGCCGGGGCGGTTCTGCGGGGTGTACTGCATGTCGAGCGCGCCCTCGCCCGCGCCGAAGTTCACCGGCGCCGGTGCCCGGCCGCCGCCGGGCGCGCCGCCCGCGCCGATCTTCGGTGCGGCCGGCCTGCCGAGCGCCGGATCTCCCAACGCGAGCCCGCCGCCGATGAGGCCGCCGACGAGGACGTTGATGCCGAGGCCGGTCCAGTCGAACGGGCTGAACGGGCCGCCGATGACGCCCTGCGCGACGAGGTACGACAGGCCCTGGATAGTGAACTCGAGGCCGGCGCCGGTGATCGCGCCCGCGGAGAAGGCAGCGATGCGCCCCGCCGCCGACAGGGAAAGGAAAGGGATCTTGCCCAGGATGTTGGTCAGCACGGTGGTGAGGGAGCGTAGTACCGCACCCAGCAGCGAGCCCCCGACGAAGCCCAGGCCCAGCGACAGCACCCCGACCAGGATGTTGATCAGCGAGTTCTTCTTCTCGTCCTGGGCCTTCTTGTGCAGGTCGTGGGCGTTCTGGACCAGGGCCCGGCCGAGCTGGATCGACTGGTCGCCGACCTCGGCGAGCTTGCTCTTGATGACGACGCTGACCGAGAGCATGGCGTCGTACGCCAGCCCCAACCACGATGAGGCGAGCGTGAAGGTTGCCGTCTCGATGGCGCTCTTCAGGGTGTGCAGGCCGTCGCCGATGTTGATCCACCGATTGCCCAGCGTCTCGATCGCGTCGGCGTCGTTGTCGATCGGGGGTGCGGCGGGCCGGGCGGGCGCTACGGACGGCATTGCGGCTCAGTAGTCGATCGTGATGGGCGCGTGCGTGTCGTCGGTCGCGGAGCCGCCGGCCGGCGCCGGGTTGTTCAGCGCGTCCAGCAGCTCGACGAAGGACTTGCGCACGTCGCGCTCCACGTTGGTGTAGTTCTGCGCGGCGATGGTGACGATCTGGCCGATCTGGTTGACGACGCCGGACTTCTCGTCCCCTTCGGTGCCGTACAGGTGCACCATCACCTTGCGCCAGCGCTCGTTGAAGTCGGCGGCCTCGTCGGCGCTCTCGCCGTTCCAGCTCACGTGGAGGTCGGCCCAGCACTTGACGACGGCGCCGATGTGGTCGGCCATCGACTGGGCGAGCGTCTTGATGGTGCCGACCTCTTCATCGAGGCCCAACGGATCGACCGCGATCTCCGTGTCAGGGCTGTTGTAGTCGGCCATGTTCCACCTCTCGGCCTCGATGCGGACCCGTCACTTGCCCGAGGCGATGCCGCGCGTGTTGACGCCCTCGGTCTGCTTGTAGTGGTCGTAGGACTGCTGCATCCGGTTGACGGCCTCCTTGAGCAGCGCGACCAGCGTGTCCGAGTGCGTGTCGAACGCCTGCCGCAGCGGGGGGAACTTCGCGCCGGCGGGGCTGCTCCAGTACTCCTCGATCCGGTCGAAGGACTGCTTGAGGTTCTTGACGTCCTCCTCCATGCCCGCCTGCTCGCTGCGGACCTTCCCGATCGCCGCCAGCAGCGCGCCCAGATCCACGTCGAAGCCGTTCATTCGTGCACCCCCAACGCGATGGATATGCCGGTCGATGCGACCGTAGCCAGCCCGCGCGGCGGGGCAGAAGTCCCGTTGGCCCGCGCGCAGGTCACCGAAACTGGGACATTGCCCGCGCCCGCTCGGCCGCCGAGAGTTGGGTCGGTGGTATCTCAGGTTCGACGGCTCCGGGAGGGCACATGACGGACTGGCATCCGGTCACGAACGAGAACCGGCACAATCCGGTCGGACACTGGGCACCCGGCACCAGAGGCGGCTTCCGCTGGATCTCCGGAAGCCTGCCCGGGCCGGACGACTGGGCGGTCAAGAACTGGGGCTACGCGAAGGCGACGGACTACAGTCATCTCCCCGACGGGTCCAAGAACCCCAGCTACGATCCCGACGAGCCGATCACGGACGTCAAGCCGCCGGCGCTGGAGCAGCTGTGGGGGTACGCGCCCGACATCCCCAGCGCGATGGTGTACGGCGGGTCGGACGGCACGGCGGGCGGCGGCGGGGCGGATCAGCCCTACACCCGGTTCAGCGTCCACACCGGATCCATCCGCGACGCCGAGAACACCATCCTCGTGGAGAGCAACAAGATGGTGGTCGAGTACGGCAACCTGCGCGAGATGGTCCTCGAGTCGGCGAGCTGGGACTTCACCGGCGGCGGCGACCCGGCCGACAACCACAAGGTCAAGATGATCCAGGACAACCTGCTCACCGGGGTCGCCGGCGTCATCCACCTCGCCGGCGTGTTCACCGCCAAGCTCAACGACGCCGCCCAGGTCTACGCGA
Source organism: Dactylosporangium sp. CA-092794 (assembly GCF_050948465.1). NCBI lineage: Bacteria > Bacillati > Actinomycetota > Actinomycetes > Micromonosporales > Micromonosporaceae > Dactylosporangium > Dactylosporangium sp. CA-092794. The sequence continues at coordinate 9,392,199 of NZ_CP192044.1, forward strand.
AGGCCGACGCGGCGTCCGAGCCGCCCGAAGCGGTCGCCTGACCGACCCCCGAAAGACCGTGCGCCCCCGCTGCTGCCGCGGCGGGGGCGCACTCGTCCGGTACGGCTGGGTCAGCTAACCCAGCCGCGGGTGAGCACGGACAGTGAGCCGAGCAGCCCGAAGGCGCCCATCGCCACCGGCAGCGCGGCCAGGTCGCACAGGGTGACCAGCACCTCGGCGACGGTCCGGCGGATCGGCGGCGTGGCGCCGATGACGTCTTCCGGTCCGCCGGGCGGGGGCGCCGGCGGGGGCGGGCGGTGCCGCAGCACCATCGACACGCCCAGTCCCACCACGAACAGCCCGACCACGGCGAGCAGCAGCACGCCGAGCCCGCCGAGCGCCAGGCGCCGGGACAGCGCGACGAGCAGGACGAACAGCGCGGTGAACCCGGCCGTGCCGAGCACGACCAGTTCGGCGCCGAACGCGGTCTGCGCGGTCCGGCCCAGCAGGCCCACGACGGCGATCAGGGCGAGCAGCGCGGCCCAGCCGTTGTCCGAGTTCGCCAGGGTGCCGGTGGCGGCGACGAGTACCACCGCCGGGCCGGCCATCACCACGGCCAGCAGCCGGCTGCCGCGCACCAGCAGCGCGGTGACCTCGCCGGCGAACCCGGCGTCGGGGCGGGGCGGCCGGCTCGCCGCGGCGGTGATGCCCCCGGCCGACCACCGGGCGGTGGCCAGCAGCCCGATCGCGGTGACGGCGGCCAGCGCGGCCAGGCCGTCGCCGTGCAGGCCGGCGCCGATGACGATCGGGGTGAGCAGCCCGGCCACGGCCAGCTGCAGCTCGACGGCGAGCAGGACCGGCTCGGGCGCCGCGGCGATCGCCATCGCGGCGCCGGCGTTGGCGCCGATGACGGCGCCGGCCCAGCCGTACTGCGCCCCGGCCAGCGCGACGGCGACGAGCACGCCGGCGCCGGCCAGGCACGGGACGGCCGACAGCGACGTGAGCAGGACCAGCACCGGCGGGATGCCGCCGCGCCGCTGGGCCATGGACCAGGCGGCGGCGAGGAGCACCACGGCGGTGCCGGAGAGCGCGACGGCGGGGACGAGGACGTCCGCCGGCCCGGTGCGCACCGCCAGGTACAGCGCCGTCGCGGCGACCCACAGCAGGCCGAGGACGGTGAGCACGACGCCGCGCGGCAGGATGCCCCAGCGGTGCCGGTCGGCGGCCTCCGCGACCACCTCGTCGAGCTCGTCCACGACCGGGTCCGCGTTGGAGCGGTCGGTGAGGTCGCGCAGGTAGAGCACCTGCCCGTCGGGCACGTGCGCGTCGGCGAGGCTCGCGTTCAGCGGCAGGACGGCGCCGCCGGCCGGAGCCAGCGACCATGCGGCGGGCAGGACGTTGTCGCGGTCCTGGCCGCACAGGTCGGCGAGCCGGGTTACGTACTCGCCGACCGGTGCGCGACTGGGCACCGCGATGTCGACGCGCCGCCGCGCGCCGATCACCGTGATCCGGCTCAGTTCGTCGACCATGGCCACGGTCAGTTGTGCCGCCAGCCGGAGGTGATGCCGGTCTCGCAGTTCTTGTAGTTCTCCCAGGCGATGGTGGCCGCCTTGGCGATCTGCGGCAGGACGCCGTCGGGCTTGCCGTTGTTGTCGGCGTCCCCGGTGCCGAACAGGCCGGTGGCGGCGGTGTCCCACTCCTGCTGGTACTCGCCGTAGGCGATGCGGCCCGAGCCGGTCCAGGACTGGTCCAGCGGCGCGAGCAGCGTCTTGAGCTGGGCGAGGATGCCGCCGAGCTCGGCCGAGACGCCGCTGATCTTCGGTCCGGCGCCCTCCAGCTCCGGCGGTACCTTGAGGCGGGTGTCCATCACGTCTGCCATGGGCTTCTCCTTGGGGTCGGGCCGCCGGTCGGCGGCGGGGTCGGGGTCGGGCCGACCGCCGAGGGGCCGGCGGTCCGGAAGGGCGTGCGGGTCAGACGCGCAGCGCGGGCAGGCTGCCGGCGATGGACGTGACGTTGGTGAGGTTGACGCCCTCGTGCTCGGCGTAGTCCCCCGCGTTTTTGCGCAGGCCGTCGGCGATGCCGACGAGCGCGGTGTGCAGGGTGCGCGAGTGCGCGTCCCACTGGTCCATCAGGAGCGTGAACTCCTGGGCGGTCATCCCGAGCCACTCCTCGCCGAGCTGCAGGACGTAGGACTTCAGGGCGTTCAGCTGGTCGCTGATCTGCCCCGCCGAGCTTTCACAGCTGCTGGCGCCCTGCTGGAGGGCTTCCGGGGTTACCTCGAAGTACGCCATGGGCGGTCTCCCTTCGGTGTCGGCATCAGTCCCCTGGTCCTCGCATCGTCGCAGCCGCCGCCGCGCACCGGGAGAAACCGATTCTGGTGTCCCACAACGCTCATCCGGCCGTCGCCAGCTCCGCGGCCCCGGTGGCCACCTGGACCAGCAGGCCGGGCGCGCCACGGCGGACCAGCACGCCCCGGCCCGGCGGGCGCGCCTCGGCCCGCTCCTCGCCCAGGACGGCCCCCTCCCGCCGATCGCCGGACAGCACCAGCCCGGAGCAGCCCAGCTCGCGGATCCGGCCGATCAGCGGGTCGTTCATGGCCCGGGACAGGCCCGCCACCCGCCGGGCCAGCACCAGGTGCAGGCCGACGTCGCGGGCGTGCGGCAGGAACTCCTGCAGCGGCGCCAGCGGGGCGTTGAGGCCGCCGCCGACGAGGTCATAGTCGTCCACCACGACGTAGATGTCCGACCCCTCCCACCAGCTGCGCTCGCGCAGCTGCTGCGGGGTGACGTCGGGCGGTGGCAGGCGCTCGCGCAGCCGCTGCGCCACCTGGGTGGCGTAGGCGCCGGCCGCCTCGGCGTCGCCGGCATACGCGGCGACGTAGTCGCCGGGCAGCGCGCCGAGCAGCGAGCGCCGGTAGTCCACGAGCACGACCCGGGCCTCGTCGGAGGTGTGGTGGCGGACGAGCCCGTGCAGGTACGTGCGCAGGAACTCGGTCTTGCCGGAGCCGGTGTCGCCGAAGACGAGGAAGTGCGCGTCGCCGCCGGTGAGGTCGACGCCGACGGGATTGAGATCGGTCTCGCCAACGCCGATGCGCACGCCGTCGGTGCGCAGGGAGCCGTTGAGGGTGGCGGCGAGCGCGTCGAGCTCGTCGACGGTGATCCGCTCGGGCAGGAGGCGGACCCGCGGCGCGGCCGGGCCGCTCCAGTGCCGGCGCATGTCCTCGACCGTGCCCTGCAGCGCCTCGCGCAGCCCGTCGGTGTCGGCGGCGCCGTCCACGCGCGGCAGCAGGATCTGGCAGAACACGCCGGGCGCGACGATCCCGCGGCCGGCCGCGGCGGGGATCTGCTTGGCCAGCTGGCGGTTGATCTCCGACTCGTAGGGGTCGTTGAGCCGGAACTCCAGCCGGGAGCCGATGCTGTCGCGCAGCGCGGAGCGGATCTCCGACCACCGGTTGGTGGTGAGCACGAGGTGGACCCCGGCGCCGAGGCCGCGCGCCGCGATCTCGGTGACGATCCCCTCGGCCGGCTCGAACTCGGCGCGCAGGGCGCCCCAGTTGTCGATGACGAGGAAGACGTCGGCGGCGCGGACGCCCGCCGGCAGGGTGCCCGCGTCGCGCAGGGCCCGGAAACCGGCGATGTTGTCGACGCCGAGCCGGCGGAACAGCCGCTCCCGCTCGGCGATGAGCCCGCGCAGCTCGGCGAGGGTGCGCCCGACCAGCTCGACGTCCGTCCGCCCGGCCACCGCGCCGACGTGCGGTGCGCCGGCGAGCTGATGCAGGCCGCCACCGCCGAGGTCGATGCAGTACACCTGAAGCTCCTCCGGCGTGTGCGTCAGCATCGCGGCGAGCAGCAGCGTGCGCAGCAGGGTGCTGCGCCCCATCTGCGGCGCGCCGACCACGGCGAGGTGGCCGTGCGGGCCGCTGAAGTCCAGGACCATCTTCTGCTGCTGCTGCAGGGCCGGCAGGTCGATGATGCCGACCGGCACCTTCAGCGACCCGGGCAGCGGCCAGATCCGGGCCACCAGCCCGCGCCCGGGCTGCACGGCCACCGGGCCCAGCACCTCGTCGAGGGCCACGGCGGTGGGCAGCGGCGGCAGCCAGACCTGGTGCGCGAGCCGCCCGACGGAGCGCAGCCGCTCCACGACGACCTGCGACTCGGCGGGGCCTTCCGCGACCGCGGGGGCGGTGGGCGCGGGCGCCTCCTGCTCCGCGGCCGAGCGGCGCAGGTCGAACGGCACCAGCGTGGCCGGGGCGGCCTCCCCCTCGTCCGGGCCGGGGCCGCGGTAGGGCGCGGACACGTGCGCGACCCGGAACCGCTGGTAGATCGACTCGTCGACCTTGAGGTACGCCGAGCCGGGAATGGCCGGCAGGCGGTAGGCGTCGGTGGTGCCGATGACCGTGCGGCTCTCGGCCGCGCTGAAGGTGCGCAGGCAGATGCGGTACGACAGGTGCGAGTCCAGCCCGCGCAGCCGCCCCTCCTCCAGCCGCTGGGTGGCCAGCAGCAGGTGCATGCCGAGGCTGCGCCCGACCCGGCCGATCTGCACGAACAGGTCGACCAGGTCGGGCCGGCGGGAGAGCAGCTCGCCGAACTCGTCGACGATGATGAGCAGGTACGGCAGCGGCGGCAGCGGCCGGCCGTCGGCGCCGGTGGCCCCGGACGCCTGCCGGACCTGGTAGTCGCGCACCGAGTCGACGTTGCCGGCCGCGCGCAGCAGCTGCTGGCGGCGCTGCTGCTCACCCTGCAGCGCGGCCTGCATCCGGTCGACCAGCGCCAGGTCGTCGGCGAGGTTGGTGATGAGGCCGGCCACGTGCGGCAGCTCGACCAGCGAGGCGAAGGTCGCGCCGCCCTTGAAGTCGACCAGCACGAAGCTCAGCAGCTCCGGCGAGTGGGTGAGGGCGAGCGCGGTCACCAGGGTGCGCATCAGCTCGCTCTTGCCGGAGCCGGTGGCGCCGACGACCAGGCCGTGCGGGCCGGAGCCGCCCTGGGCCGACTCCTTCATGTCGAGGATGACCGGCTCGCCCTCGCCGTCGGTGCCGATCGGCACCTTGAGCACCCGCTCCTGCTCGGCTCCCACCCAGCCGGCGGTGATCTCGGCGGTGCGCAGGTCGCGGCCGAGCAGCATCTCGGCGAGCGAGACGGTGCGGGTCAGCAGCTGTTCCCGCTCGTCGCCGAGCACGAGCGGCGCGATCCGCCGGGCGATCTGCTCGGCCAGGGCGACCGGCACCAGGTCGGCGGCGGCGCGGTCGGTCGGCGCGCTGAGCAGCGCGAGCCGGCCCTCGGCGGCGAGGGCGCCGTCGGCGCCGACGCGGATCCGCAGGTCGACCCGGCCCGGTTCGTCGCCCTCCTGGCGCACCAGGAAGAGCAGGGTGAGGCCGTACTGCGGCCCGGCGTTGTCCAGCAGGTCACGCAGCAGCGCCGAGCGGCCGAACTCGGAGACCGGGTCGAAGCCGCTGAAGATGACCAGCAGGCGCTGCTGCACCGGGACGCCGCGCCGGTCGTAGCCCACCTGCATCCGCCGTGCGGCGGCCTGCTCCTGCCGCTGCAGCAGCTGCTTGCCCAGGAACTCGGTGAGGTGCTCGACGTCGGTCGCGATCAGCGGCAGGGTGCCGGCCGGGCCGTACGAGTCGGGCTCCTGGGCGTGCGGCAGCCACTTCATCCAGTCGAACGCCGCCGCGCCGGCCGAGTCGACCGCGATCAGCACGTCGCCGGGCGCGTGCAGCACCGCGACCTGGCACACGAGCGCCGACACCAGCTCGGCGGCCCGCCGGGGCGGCCCGATCACGCTGGCGACGCCGGACCCGCCCAGGTCGATCAGCAGTGGCTGGCGGTGCACCCGGCCGAAGCGGCTGACCAGCCGCCGGGCCGCGCGCATCGACTCCCAGTCGTAGTCGGCCATCGGGTCGAGCCGGTTGCCGATCTGCAGCGGCGTGGCCAGCTCCGCCTCGCCCAGCCCGAGCCGCACCTTGAGGAAGTCGGCGTCGCTCTGCCGGCGCTCCCAGACCCGGGCCCGGTTGCCGGCGATGGCGAACAGCCGCTCCGGCGACGGGTGCGCCCAGGCGGCCAGCAGCTGCTGGTGCTCGGCGACCCGGCGGGCGTTGGCCCGGGTGGTGGCCAGGTGGGCCCGGTAGCGGATCCGGCGGCGGCGCAGCTGGCTGCGGGTGGTGGCGCGCATCTGCCAGCGCATGCCGACGGTGGCGCCGACCGCGCCGAGCACGAAGATGATGCCGATGACGACGAGCAGCGGCCGCCCGAACGTGATCATGTAGGCGGCCATGCCGACGCTGCCCAGCAGCGGCAGCAGCACCGCCATCCACGACCCGGCCGGGTTCGGCTGGGCCGCCTCCGGCGGCTGGGGCAGTACCACCTTGTCGGCCGGCAGCTCCGGCGGGACGAACCGCGCCGGCCGGTGGAACATCTGGCGGGTCATCGGTCCTCCTAGGCGACGCTGCCCGGCTCGGGCAGGTCCTCCGGGCGCAGGGTGCTCAGCTCTTCGGTGCCGGTGTCGAGCAGCTCGGTGACCCGGGCGGCGTGCCGCTCGGTCATCCGCTGGAACACCTGCCGGGCGAACCGGCCGTTGCCGAAGCCCTCGCCGCGCTCGGTGGCGTCGAAGAAACGGGCCAGCGCGGCGCGGGTCGGCTCGGTGAGGCGGTACTGGTGCTCGGCGCTGTGGTGCGCCACGATCTCGACCAGCTCGCCGGTGGTGTAGTCGTCGAACGTCAGGGTGCGGGTGAACCGGGAGGCGAGGCCCGGGTTGGCGGAGATGAAGCGGCTCATGTCGTCGGGGTAGCCGGCCACGATGACCACGACCTCGTCGCGGTGGTCCTCCATGAGCTTCACCAGGGTGGCGATCGCCTCGTGCCCGAAGTCGTTGTTCTGCCCCTCCGGCACGAGGGCGTACGCCTCGTCGATGAACAGCACGCCGCCGATCGCCCGCCGGAACGCCGCCTGGGTCTTGGGTGCGGTGTGCCCGACGTACTCGCCGACGAGCTGGCCGCGGTCGACCTCGACCAGGTGGCCGGTGGTGAGGATGTCGAGGGCGGCGAGGATCTGGCCGTAGACCCGCGCGACGGTGGTCTTGCCGGTGCCGGGGTTGCCGGCGAAGACGAGGTGCCGCGACAGCGGCGGCGGCGCCAGCCCGGCCTCGCGCCGGCGGGCCACCATCCGCATCAGCTTGACCAGCATGCCGACGTCCTGCTTGACCCGGCCCAGCCCGATGAGGCCGTTGAGCTGGGTGAGCAGCTGGTCGAGCCGCTCGGCGCCGGGCAGCGGCACGTCGGCCGACAGCGCCGGCGCCGGCGCGCGCGGCCCGGCCGGGGCCGGCACCGCCCGCCCGGCCGGGGCGGCGGTGGGCATCGTGGCCGTGCGCACGCCGCTCGCCCGGCACTCCTCGAACGTCGCGGCGGCGCCGTCCGCGGCGGCCAGGTCCTCGTCGGTGTCGTGGACGTGGCAGCCGCGGAACGCCGGCGCCGCCCCCGCCCCGACGAACAGCGCCGGGAACTCGGTGTGCGACACGTCGGCGGCCACGAACGTGCCCCGGCCGCCGGGCGCGACGAACACGCCGTTCTTGCGGCAGTGCGAGATCCGCACGTCGCGGACGGCCGGGTCGGCGCCCTCCCACACGATGACGCCGGAGCCGCCGGACGCGGTGATCTCGCAGCCGTCCAGCAGCGGCGCCGCGCCGGTGTCGACGAACACGCCGGCCGCGCCGCACCCGCTGATCCGCCCGCCGCGCACGGTGGCGCCGGTGCCGACGCCGATCTCGATGCCGGTGTCGGCGATGTCGCGGATGACGCAGTCCGCGACGAGCGGGCGGTGCGGGGTGGCGAGCTTGATCCCGACGCCGCAGCCGGCCACGGTCGTGCCGCGCAGCGCCACGTCGGCGAGCTCGTCCACCACGACGCCGCCCAGCGCGGCCGCGGTGACCGAGCCGCCGGCCAGGCGGACCATGGCCCGGCCGGTGACCCGCACGCCCTGTTCGGGGGTGTCGCGCACGTCGCAGTCGGCCAGCCCGGCCAGCGCGTTGTCGCACGCGTAGACCGCCGCGTAGCCGGCGTCGGCGATCTGCGGCGCGAACAGCAGCGCCCGGCTGTCCTCGCCGAGGTAGACGCCGTTGGCCGCGGCGCCGGTCACGACCAGGCCGTCGCCGGCGGCCTGCGCGGTGCCGCGCAGCGCGAGCCCGCTCGAGGCGGACCCGGTCACCCGGCACCCGGACAGCCCCAGCCGCGCGGTGTCGGCGACGACCACGCCCGGTCCGGCCGGGTCGGCGATCTCGCACTCGCGCAGCACGACCTGCCCGGCGCCGCCGACGGAGACCCCGGCGCCGCGCGGGCGCACGATCTGGGTCGACTCGGCGACCACCCCGCCGCGCCCGGACGGCTCCGGCTGCGCCACCGGTACCGCTTCCGCCTCGGCGTCCACCAGGGGAGTGAGGTCCGGCAGGGGCCGGGCGAACGGCGCGCTGCCGGAGATCTCCAGCCCGGAGCCCTCGGCGTCGCTGATCCGGCAGGCCCGCAGCCGCAGCTCGGCCCGCTCGGCCACGAGGACGCCCGGCCCGGCGGTGGCGGAGACGGCGCAGTCGGCCAGCGCGAGCCGGGCGGTGCCGGTGGCGTGCACCCCCGGTCCGGTCGACCGGCGCACGGCGGTACCGCTCACGCTCGCCCGGGAGGCGTCCGCGGCGAGCAGCCCGGCGCCGTCCACGCCCTCCACGGTGCAGCCGGAGACCTCGGCCCGCGCGTCGTCGCGCAGGAAGAGCGCCGCACCGGCCGCGCCGGACAGGGTGCAGTCGCGCAGCACCAGGCCGGCCTGCTCGCCCACCTCGACGCGGCCCCGCTCGACGGTGCACCGCTCCAGCACCACCTCGCCGCCCTCGACCGACACGACGGGGCCGGCCGGGTCGGCGCCACGCAGCGTCAGCCCGCGCAGCGTCACCGCGCCGGAGCGCACCCGCAGCGCCGGTCCGGCACCGGCCGGGGCGGTCAGGATCACCGCCCCCTTGGCGTCCTCGGCCACCACGGCGACCGCGTCGTCGAGCACGAGGGACTCGACGTACTCGCCGGGGGCGACGGCCACGGTGGCGCCGGCCCCGGCGGCCCGGGCCGCCGCCGCGATCGTCCGGTGCCGGTTCCAGCCGCGCGGGGAGACGCGTTCCAGGCCGGCCGGCGCCTCCGGCATCACCTGCATGGTCAGCCCTCTTCCGTGCTCGAAGACCTGCTCAGACACGACAGTCGACCTTGACCTGGGCGACCGCGATCATCGCGCCGGGCCGGGCCGGCACGCCGCGGTTGCCCAGCCGGAGGGCCAGCCCGCCGCTCACCGGGAACGTGCCGGCGTCCTGCCAGCGGCCGGGCCGGGCGGTCTGGTCGACGGTGAACGCCGCGTACGCGGTGCCGGACCGCCCGGCGAGCACGTCGTAGCGCGCCGCGGTCGCGGCGGCGTCCGCGGGCTTGGCGCCCACCGGCAGGTACACCGCGACCGCGCACCGGGTGACCGTCGCGCCGGTGGCGAACCACCACGTCACGTACTGGTCGGGGTCCTCGGCGCCGGCCCGCCCGCTCATCGGCAGGGCGGCGAAGGTGCCCCGGCAGCCGTCGGCGGCCCAGCCGCCGGTGGCCACCGTGTACCACTGCGGGGTGCGCCCGACCGCCTCGAAGCCCGAGTGGTCGGTGCCGGCGCAGTCCCAGCCGGCGAGCGCGGTGAACGTCGCCGGGTCGGTGGAGCGGCGCTCCGGCGCCGCGGCGGTCGGCCGGGCCGGGCGGATCACGCCCCACACCACGCCGACGAGCATGGCCAGGCCGCACGCCACCACCGCCATCATCACGGTGCTCACCGGCCGCGCGTGCATCCGGTCCGGGTTGGGCCGGCGCCACGCGTTGCCGGCGAAGGCCCGCACGAAGGTGCGCCGCGGCGACTCCTCCTCGTCCGGGGGCGGCGCCGCCCCCGGCAGCGGCAGGCTCATGCGGCCGGGAACCGGTGGTCGCCGGGATTGACGTGGCCCAGTTCGATGGCGATGCGGGTCAGCTCGGCCTTGTTGCCGGCGTTGAGCTTGGCCCGGATGCGCTTGGTGTAGGTGTTCACGGTCGCCTCGGTGAGCCCCATCCGGCGCGCGATCTGCGCGTGGGTGAGGCCCATGGCGATCCAGCGCAGCGTCTCCACCTCGCGCGGGGACAGCTCGGTCGAGTCCTCCACGGCGCCGCGGGTCAGCTCGGTGTTGAACCGGCCCACCAGCTCCGGGCAGACGAACAGGCTGCCCGCCGCCACCGCCGCCAGCGCCGTGGTGATCACCGCGACGTCGGAGCGGCGGGTCAGGTAGCCGCGCGCGCCGGCCCGCACCATGGCGCCGATCGTCGGCGGCTGACCCCACGTCGAGGTCACCACGACGCCGGCCCGGCCGGTCAGCAGCTCGACGTCGTGCACCAGTCCGCCGCTGCGGAACTGCGGCACGTCCAGCAGTACCACGTCGAAAGGAACGGCCGGGTCAAGGTCGGCGACGGTCCCCGCGGACGCCGCCACGGTGAGGTCGCGGGCGTCGGAGACGACCTTCTCCAGGCCGGTCCGCGACGCCGGGTGGTCGTCGACGATGGCCACCGCGTAGTGCCGCTCGCCGTGGCAGCGGGGGTCAACGCTGGCATCGATGCTCATGGCTTCCGTCCCCAGACCCGCGCGCCGCCGGAGTCGCCGGCCCAGGGATCCTCGTCGTTGTCGGTGTCGGTGTCGTACGTCTGGAAGGCCCCGTCGCCGGCCGGCGGCGCCCCGGCCGGCCCGGGTTCCTCGGCGGGCCGCACGACCCGCCGCAGCCGCAGCACGACCAGCGCCGCGGCGACCAGCGCGACGAGCACCATGACGGTGACCGCGATCGTGCGCACGAGGGGCGCCGTGCCGTGCCCGGTTCCGCCCCCGGCGTCGCGCGCGGCGTCGCCGGCGTGACCCTGCTCGGCGGCCAGCACCGCGGTGACCGCCGAGCCGGCGTTGACCAGCCCGAAGCCGAACCGCGTGTCGGGGGCGTGACCGCCCAGGGCGTCGGAGGTGGACTTGATGCGCTGGACGACGGCCGGGGCGTCCAGGTCCGGGTGGGCGGAGCGCACCAGCGCCACGACCGCGGCGGCGAACGCGACCGCCAGGTGGGTGCCGGTGCCGACGCGCACGCCGGTGCCGGCGATGCCGAGGCTGGTCACCTCGCCGCCGGGGGCGACCACGTCGACCGCGCCGGCCCGGTACTGGGCGATGGGGTCCCCGGCGACCTCGATGCCGCCGACGCGCAGCATGACCTCCTCCGCCCGGGCTTCGGCGCTGCCCGGCTGGGGCGCCGGCCCGGTCGGGGCCGCCCCGACGACCACGATGCCGTGCCCGGCCGCCTGCACCACGGCCTCGGCCACCGCCGGATCGTGGGTGTCCACCAGCGGCCCCAGCGCGATGACCCCGGCCTTGGCGGAGACGGCGACGCCGATGCCGGCCGCGACGTCGTCCGGGCGCGGGGCCGTGGCGTCCTTGGTCACCCGGATCGGCATGACCGTCGCGTCCGGGGCGATGCCGCTGACCGCGGCGCCCGGCCCGGGCTGGGCCACGATCAGGGCGGCCATCGCGGTGCCCGAGCCGAGGCAGTCGACGTCGCCCCGGCCGCTGCCGGAGACGATGTCGGCGCCCTCGCTGACGTGCCCGGTGAGCTCGGGCAGGCTGGCGTCCACGCCGGAGTCGACGACCGCCACCAGCTGGCCGCGGCCCTTGGTCTGCGTCCACGCCTTGGCCGGGGCCATCCGCAGCTGCGCCCACTGGCTCGCGCCGGTGCTGCCGCTCACCGTGCCGGCGCAGGGGCCGGCGGCGGCGGGGGGCGAGGAGGCCCGGCCGGTCGGCGGCGCGGCCGACGCGGACCGCGGTGCCGCGGCCGTGGAGGTGGCCGGCGCCGGGGGCGACGGCCGGTTCTGCGCCGCGGCCTGCTTCGTCGGCGAGGCGGCCGGCGACGCGGACGGTGCCGGGGCGGCGGGCAGCGGCCCGTAGACGACGCCCGGCCCGACCGCGTCCCACGGCAGCGTCAAGATCCAGCCCGCGTGCAGCGTGCTGGGATCGGTCAGCCGGCCCCCGTCGGGCTGGGTGCGCCCGGCGTTGAGGTCGAAGATCTCCCCCGCGCGGTCGGCGCTGCCCAGCAGGCGGTTGGCGATCGCGGCCAGGGTCTCCTTGGCTCCCTGGTACGACGCGGCGACGGTGTAGTACTTCACGAACTGCTCGGCCGCCAGCGCCTGCGCGGCGCCGAGCACGGCGGCCCCGACGGCGACCACGACCACGAACGCCGCGATGAACGATGTACGGACCTTTGCCAACGCCCGCCGCCTCCCTCGGTTGCCCCGGGACGTCCGGAAGGGGACGCCGCCGCCCGGGAGACGGACCGGGAGCCGGTTCGGTTCAGCGGCCTCCCCGGGCGGCCGTGAACCCGCACGGACCGGTCCTCGTCTCTGGGTGGACGACCCAAGCCACGTGGGAGGCGTACATGCAACCCGGCACGAACCGCACCGACAACCCCGACAACGGCCTGGACGACCTGATGAGGATGGCGCAGTCGGTGCGCGACAACCTCGTCGCCGCCCAGGCGAGCATGGCCGAGACCGAGGTGACCGGAGCGGCGCCGGGCGTCGCGATCACCATGACCGCCCTCGGCGAGTTCCGGTCGGTGTCCATCGACCCGGCCCTGGCCGACCCGCAGGCGATCGAGGTGCTGGAGGGGCGCGTGCTGGGCGCACTGCGCGACGCCGCCGCCGGCATCCGCGCCCTCGCCGAGGACCGGTTCGGTGCGATGCAGGAGGGTCTGTACAGCTGATGAACCTCCCCAGCTTCGTGTCCCGGATCAGGATCAGCCGCCGGGCCAGGATCGCGGCCGCCACGGCCGTGGTGTGCTTCGCGGGGGCCTACGGCGTGACGGTGGTGATGGGCATCGGCCGGGCCGGGACCAACCCGCTGGCCGGGGTGCCCGTCCCCGCCGACCAGCTGGTCACCGTCAACGACGCGGCGAAGTCGTGCCCGGCACTGACCGGGCCGCGCGTCGCCGGGCAGGTCATGGAGGCGTCGGGCTTCGCACCGTCGGCCGGCACCCACCGCGGCGGGCAGGGCGTCGCCGGGCTCACCGACGGCGAGTGGAAGGTCTGGGCGCCGTGGACCGGCGCGCCCCGCGACGACGCGAAGGCCGGCATCGTCGGGCTCGCCCACTACATGTGCGACCTGGTCGGGCAGGTGCGGGTGGCCGGCGTGCCGGGCGAGCCGTGGCGGCTCGGCCTGGCCGCCTTCTACTCCGGCGTCACCGCGGTGCAGGCGGCCGGCGGCGTGCCCGACGCGGCCAAGTCCTACGTGGACAAGGTCGAGGGCTACGCCGCCTGGTACGCCCTGCAGCCGCAGTTCGGCGGCAGCGGCGCGACCGAGTCCCCCACCCCGCAGCAGCAGGAACAGGCCGCGCCGCCGTCGGCGTCGGCGAGCCCGTCACCGTCGCCGTCACCGTCGGCCTCGCCGTCGTCGCCGCCGTCCGCCGCCGCCCTGGCGGCATCGCCGCCCGCGCCACGCAAGACCGCGTCGCCCCCGGCAATGCCCAGCGGTAAGGCCGTGGTCAGCGCCCAGAGCGGCAAGTGCCTGAGTTCGACCTCCGCCACCGACGGCACCGCGCTGGTGATCTGGAGCTGCGACGGCTCGATACCGCAGCAGTGGTCGTTCGAGGGCGACGGCACGGTCCGCTCGGTGCGCCTGTGCATGGACCTGCCCTCCGCCTCCACCACGGACGGCACGCCGATCCAGGTCGCGAAGTGCAGCGGCAACCTGGCCCAGCAGTTCCGGCTGCGCGGCGACGGCACCATCTACAGCCCGTACGCCAACAAGTGCCTCGACGTGTGGGACAACCGCCAGGATGACGGCACCCCCCTGATCCTGTGGCCCTGCAAGGACCCGGCCGTGGAGGACAACTCGAACCAGCGCTGGTCGGTTCGCTGAGCCCGGCAACGCGAGGGGCCCGTCCGCGCCGGACGGGCCCCTCGCTTCGTGTGCTCAGCCGCCGTACACCTCGAACTCCGACAATTGCGCGCCCGGCCAGCCGGTGTTGGCCGTGAACAGCACCAGCAGGAACCGCGCGCCGGCCGCCTCGACGCCCACCGTGGCGGTGTTGCCGGTAGCCGGGTCGAAGGCGACCCGCTGCGAGCCGGCGACGTTGGCGTAGTCGACCCCGTCCCGGCTGGCCATGATCGACACCGTCTGCGTGCGCGGGCCCCAGGCCGGCGACGGCGGCAGTTTCAGCACCACCCGCCGCACGTCCCGGGGTGCGCCCAGGTCGACGGTGAAGACCTGCGGGAAGGCGTGGTTGGCGCTCTCCCAATAGGTGGCCGGGTCGCCGTCGACCGCGTTGCGCGCCTGGTAGTCCTGCACGACGCTGGTCGCGGTCACCGCCGCGCCCCGGGCCAGATTCCCCGTGGGCCCCGGGGCCTTGGTGGACGGGCCGACGGTAGCCGGTGCGGATGTGGCCGGGCGGGTCGGCGGGGCGGTCGTCGCACTGGTCGTCGCCGGGGCCCGGGTGGTCGGCGCGGGGGCCGGGGCGGTCGCCGCGTCGTCGGGGAGCACCGCATCGGGCCAGGCGGCGCAGCCCTCCCAGGCGGTGTCCCAGCCGGAGTTGCCGGAGCCGGCGCGGGCGAACGTGCCGCTGCCGGCCGGATACGGGCAGTCGTAGACGCCGGCCCGGCCCACGCCGTCGGCGTGCACGCCGGTGAAGGTCCCCGAGCCCTTCGCCTCGACCTGCAGCACGACGGTGCCGACGCCCTGCACGGTCGCCCCGTCCACGGTCAGGCCGTTGACCGGCAGGCCCAGGCCACCGCCCGAGACGACCTCGAAGGCGCTGTACGGGCTCGCGATGATCCGGGTGCCGGTGACCTTGATCCGCACGCCGTCGATCGCGGAGTCGTAGGAGTCGAACCGGATCGCGCCCATCGGGTGGTTCCAGTTGGGGTTCATCGCGCCCGCCCGGATCAGCACGTTGTCGGCCAGGTCGATGGTCCCGGCCAGCGGGGTGAAGCCCTGCCCGGCGATGAACTGCTGGTTGGACACGGCGATGCCGCTGCCCAGGCCGTTGGTGTCGGCGACGACGTTCTTCGACAGCGCGATGTCGGTGCCGCCGTAGATCGCGATGCCGTTGGCCAGGTTGGGCTGCACGACGGTGTTGTTGGCGAACGTGTCGTTCTTGTTCTCCGCGTGCAGCGACCACATCGCGAGCCCGTCGTCGCCGGTGTTGCGCACGTAGGTGTCGCGCACCACCGAGCCGGTGACCGTGCCGTTGAAGTTGATGCCGTCCGCGGTGGTGTCCAGGATGCGGTTGCCCTCGATGGTGAGGCCGGTGTTGTTCGGCCCCATCAGCCACAGGCCGACCTTCAGGTGCTGCATCCAGATGTTCGACACCACGGACCCGTTGCCGAGGCTGCCGTTGACGAAGTTGTCCGGCGAGCCGTCGTCGCGGGTGGTGACGTCGCCGAAGACGGCGAAGTCGTAGAGCTTGATCGGGCCGGTCGACGCCTGGTTGTCGATGATGCGCTTGCCGTGGATCACCGAGTACCACGGCCCCGCGCCGCGCACGGTCACCTTGTCGATGGTGAGCGGGCCGTTGACCGCGTAGTCGCCCGGCGGGATCCACACCTGCCCGCCGCGCGCGGACGCGTCCGCGATGGCCTTGTTGAACGCGGCGGTGGAGTCCGCGGCGCCGGTCCGGTCGGCGCCGGCGTCGACGACCGACACCGCGTCGGCGGGCGCGGCGGCCGGGTCGGCGACGTCCTCGAAGTCGGCGAGATCGACGGTGTACGGCAGGCTGCCGGCCTGCGCGGTGAGCCGGACCTTGTCGCCGGGCCCGGCGCGGCGGCCCAGCAGCGTGCGCACGTCGTCGAAGAGGTGGTGGGTCTTGGAGCCGCCGATGTTGGGCGTGTCCAGATAGGTGTACCGCGCGGTGAGGTCGAGCCGGGCGTCGACCGGCTGCCCGTTCAGCGACACCGACAGCGCCCCCGAGCCGCCCCGCGGCACGTTGTAGCGGACGTCGACCGCGTTCGCCGCCTTGGTGAGCGTGAACTCGACGTACTGCCCCGCCGCGGTCAGCCGCACCGCCCGGCGCCCGGTGGCCTCCGACTCGAGCGCGCCCTGCGCGTAGCCCGGGCCGATCACCGTGCCGTCGGTCGCCGCGTCCTCGGCCTCGTACTCGACGAACGGCACGCCGGCGCCGACGCCCTGTGGCACGTCGAACGGCGAGGTCGCCCCCGCGTCGGCCGGCCCCGCCAGCCGGGCGACGACCCAGATCGCGATGGTGGCGACGACCCCCGCCGCGGCCACCACCGCCACGATGCGGGGCCAGCGGTCCGGGCGCGGCATCCGCACCCGTCCGGCCCCGGTCCGCAGCAACCTCATCGGTTCCACCGAGCCTCCTCCTGTGTCCGGCCACAGCCGCGCTGTGTCCGCCCAAGCGGACGAGCGCGGCCGGGCCGCGGTTCACGGAGGAGTCAGCCGCCTACAACGATCTTGTCCACGTCGGGGGCCCGGCCGGACGGGTTGTCGAACCGGATCGTGACCCGCCCGGCCGGGAAGGTCAGCGTCATCCGGGCCGTCCGCGGAGCCGTCCAGCCGGCGCCGGCGAGGGTGAGCGACGTCGACGAGCCGCCGGAGACGCTGACGCGCAGGCTCCGCGCGGTGTCGGTCTCGTAGGTGACGGTCAGTGGCCAGCTGCCGGCGGCGGGCACGTCCACGTACACCAGCAGGTACTTGCCGGCGTTGTCGTAGTCGCCGATGTACTGCACCTTCTTGCCGCCGTCGCACGGCACGCAGTCCTGCACGCCGGCGCCGTACCAGTAGTTGGCGGGGTCCTCGGCCTGCACCGGGATCGGCGCGAACGCGGCGGCCGGCTTCGGCGCCGCCGGGACCGCGGCCGTGGTCGAACCGGTGCCGCCGACCGGGCCGGCGTTGGTGCCGGTCCGGCCGGGCGCGGCCGGCGGCGCTGCGCCCTCCGCCGGGCCGGTGCGGGTCTGGCCCGCGGCGGCGACGCTCGCGGCCTGCGCCGGCGGCCCGGCCGGCGACGCGCCCGCGGCCGCGTCGGTGGCGCTCGCGACGGCGCCCGGCGCCGCCGGGGGCGGCGCGTTCACGACCGGGCCGGTGCCGGCGGGGTCCGCGCTCTGCCCCGCCCCGGCGTCCGGTGCGCCGGTGTGGACGCCCAGCTGCACGCCGCACAGCGTCGCGGGGACCGCGACCGCCACGACGACCACCGCCTGCAGCGCGCGGGCCGTCCGGCGCCGCCCCGGCGGGGCGGCCTCCTCGTCGTCGGGTGCGTCCTGCGCGTCGCCGGCCGCGAACGGCCGCAGCCGCGACCACCGCCGCCGGCCGACATAGCCGTCGCCTCGCGTCATGCGCATCGCCGCCGCTCCCGCCCGTGTGGCGATGGGGAGTCCCCGAGCTTACGCGGGCGGGCACCGCGGCGCCTCACGCCGGCGACCACCGGTCCAGCGGCATCCCGGACGGCCGCTTCGACCGGCGCCACCGCCCGTCGTCGTAGTGGTACTCGTGCTCGACGGCCACCGCGCGGTAGGACACCGAGGGCAGCAGGTGCTCCACGCCGTCGGCGAGCAGCTGCGGCAGGGCGGTGTGCACCGCCGGGAACCCGCTCAGCGCGGCCCGCGTCGCCGCGACGTCGATCGCCCGCTGCCGCTCCACCCGCACCTCCAGCAGGCGGTGCCCGGTCACCGGCTGCGGCCGGGCGCCGTGCAGCCGTTGCCAGGCGCCGAGGCCGTCCGGGGCGTCCTCGGCGACCAGGAGGTACTGCCCCACCGACTGACGCATCCGCCCGTTCGGCCAGCGCTCGACGTCGTTCGGCAGCCCCGGGACGCCGTGCGCCGCGCCCAGGCTGCGGATCGCGGCCGGGGCGTCGTTGAACCAGCGCTCGGCCGACAGCCGCCCGCCCCGGCCGACCCGGTAGCCGGTCCGGAGGTGGCACCGGTCCAGCCAGCCCGCCGGCAGCAGGTAGGCGTCGGGCTCGCGCAGCGCCCCGACCACGGACCGCGGCGGGACCACGTCGGAGGCCGCGACGTCCACGGCCACGCCCTCGGGGACGTGCAGCCGCAGGACGTGCTCGGCGGCGGTCCGGGCGGCCAGCCGCTCGCCGTCGAGATGGGCGATGAGGAAGAGGTACGGCGTGGGAATGCCTTCGGCGGCGGCGCGCCCCGGGTCGCCGGCGCACTCGACGAACAGCTCGCACGCCTCCTGGTTGACCTGCGGCTGCGCGACCAGCCACGCCAGCCCGTGCGGCGCGCCCTTGCGCCCGGCCGGCGCCATCCGCGGGCCGTCGATGAACCGCGACAGCCCGGCCGGCGGCGGCACCACCCCGACCTCGGGGGGCGCCGCGCTCACCGCCCGCGCCTGCGGCTCCCACTCCGGTTCGAGATCCTCGTCCGGGTCGTCGTCCGGGTCGTCGTCCGGCCCGTCCCAGCTTTCGTTCTCGTCCTCGGCCTCGTCCTCGGGCTCCAAGTCTTCGATTTCGGTTTCGACGTCGACTTCGATTTCGGCCGGATCGTCGGGTTCGGCCGGCGGGTCCGCGACGACATCCGCGCGCCGCGCCGGACCGGGCTCCCCGGCGCTGCTGCGCGACGCCGGCCCCTCCGGCACGGCAACCGCCTCGACCGGCCGCTCGACGGGCCGGTCGACAAGCCGCTCGACCGGCTGGTCGACCGGCTGGTCATCGGGCCCGAGCGGGCGCAGGATGACGGTGCAGCCGAGCTCGCCGGCCAGGTGTTCGGCGTGCCGGCGGGCGCCCGCGAGGCGCTCCGGGGCGACCTCGGACACCACGACGACCTCGTCGCCGCGCCAGCCGGCCCGGTGCAGCAGCTCCGCGAGCTGCCGGTCGCCGGCGGCCAGGAGCGAGCCGTCGCGGTAGCGCAGCGCGAGCCGCCCGTCGGCGAGCACCGCGAGGGCGGCCCGGAACACGCCGTCCCTGCGGTGGTCGGGCCGCGCCGCCGGCTCCGGCTCGCCCGCGGGCGGCTCGCTGACCAGTGGTACGCCGGGACGGCTCGTGGTCCACACCCCGCCCGCCGGGACCAGCCGCCCGTCGACGTCGGACTCGAACCGGCCGGCCGGGCCGTCGCCGTGCGGCTCCCAGCGCCCGGGCCCGCCGTCGGGGCCGACCGCGGCGAGGTCGCGGCAGCCCGGCAGCGGCTCGGCCCGGCCGCCCTCGGCCGGCGCCCAGACGCACGCGCCCGTCGTCTCGGCCAGCTCCGTCAGGTTTCGCCGGAGCCGCTGGCGCTCCCGGGCTCTGACGGGCCAGTCGAGCCAGAGCCGGACGGTAGCGCCGTAGAGCGGCAGCGCGGCGAGGCTGGCCGCCAGCGCCCGGCCGTCGCACAGGTTGGCCCCGCCGCCGTAGTCACCCACGATGAAGTCCCCGGCGCGCGTGCCGACGGCGACCGTGGCCAGCCCCGGGTGCCCGGGGCGCAGCTCGGCGGCGGCGGCCCGGCGCCGGACGAAGTCGGGCCGGGTCGCGAACGAGAAGCCGCCGCCGGGCACCGGCAGCAGCACCGCCCCGGCCCGGGCCAGGACCATGCCGCCGGCCAGCTCGAACCACGTCGGCGCGGCGGCCGGTGTCCCGGTCGGCGGGACGACGATCCAGTCCACCGGAAAGCCGGTCGTGGGGTCGACGGGCGTGAGTTCCACGCCCCCGTCGCCGGCCCCGCCCAGCAGGGCTGGCACCGGCCGCAGCTCGCTGCCGGGCGGCGCCGCCAGCACGTCCAGGCCGAGCTCGGCCGCGAGGGCCTCGAGGGCCGGCCGGTTGTGCTCGCCCACGGCCACCGGGACGCGCACGTCCACCCGGTCGTCGCCGGTGCCGGCCCGCACCAGCGCGGCCAGCTCGGCGACGCCGAGGGAGCGTTGCGGGTCACCGGGCGCGGCGAAACCGCCGTCGGGGGCCACCACCACGGCCAGGTCGAACAGTCCGGGCACCTGGCGGGTGCGCACCGCATGCGGGCCAGAGCGCGCCGGACGGGCCGCGCCCGCGCCGCGCTCGTCGTTCCAGCGAATCCCTACGTCCACCGCCACATCACATAAACGGACGCGCGGGGCACGCGGTTCGCGCATCCGGTGTCCAGCGACATATTTCGAAACCATTACGGCGGATGTCCCCGCCGTAATGGTTTCGGTGACCCCGCCGGCCATCGAGAACCGATCTGGCCGGACGTCCGCATCACTTGTACTATTTGCCAATCGCCAAGGAGATCAAGGGCGGTCAAGATGCACCAGGTGCACCGCCTCACCTCCCCCGACCCGGGACTGCGATTGTGACCGAGCCTGCGAGCAGCGCCACCGAGGAGCCGATCCCCGACGAGGTGTTCCAGCGGCTGTATGACCAGCACGGGACGGCCATCCTCAACCACCTGGTGCGGCTCACCCACGGCGACTGGCACCGCGCCGAGGACATCCTGCAGGAGACGCTGGTCCGCGCGTGGCGCCACCCCGAGGCGCGCTCGGCCAACGGCGAGTGGAGCCGGGCCTGGCTGCTCACGGTGGCCCGGCGGATCGCGATCGACCACGTGCGGGCGAGCATGAGCCGGCCGAGCGAGCTGGGCGACGACCGGCTGGACGAGCGCCGGTCGGTGGACGACGGCGTGGACCGGCTCGTGGACAAGACGGAGGTGCGGATGGCCCTCGCGGACCTGCCCGACCGCCTCCGCGACGTGCTGATCGAGGTGTACTACCGCGACCTGTCCGGCGCGGAGGCGGCCGAGTCGCTCGGCGTGCCCGTCGGCACCGTCAAGTCGCGCACGTACTATGCCCTGCGCGCGCTGCGCGAGGCGCTGATAGAGCGCGGATACCTGGAGGGCGAGGAACCGCCCGCCGGCACCCCGTAGCGCCGCTCAGGCCAGCTACTCGACCTTCACCGTGACGAGGACCGCGCCGTCCTGGCGGGCGACGGAGAAGAACGCGACGTTGGCCGCGGCCAGCGGCAGGTCGCCCTGGTAGTCGTAGAGCTGGCGGTCGGCGACCCACTGCGCCACCATCCGGGTCTGTCCCTGCTTGGTGGCCGCGATGAGCTGATACCCGCTACCCTGGGTCAGCCCGCGGATTCGCGCGGTGACCTTCGAGTGGTCGTCGCCGTCGCTGACCACCGTCACGGACATCCGCACGCCGGTCGCGGCGTTGGCCTCGGTGCCGTCCAGGGTGATCGCGACCGGCCCGCTGACCCGCAGCAGCAGCCCGATGCCCAGGCCGGCGAGCAGCGCGACGACGATCGTGCCGGCCAGCACGACCCCGAAGCGGCTCAGCAGTCGCCGCCGCGGGCGCGGCTTCCCGGCGGGCCCGTTCTTCCCCGCCGGCCGGGTCTTCCTCGCCGGCGCCCGTTCGGCCGGGCGCGGCGGGCGGTCGGCCGGGGTGGCGGTCGCCGGGGCGGCGTCGGCCGGGGCGGCGGGGCGTGGTCGCGGGGCGGCGAGGTCCTCGACGTCGCCGAGCTCCAGCATCTGCATGAAGGGCAGGACCTGGCGAAGCTGCGCGCACTCCCGCCGGCACGGCTCGCACCCGGCGAGATGCTCGTCGACCGCGCGCCGCTCGTCGGGCGGCAACGCGTCCAGAACGTACAGCCCAAGCTGGACCTGCACGTGCTGGTCGGCGGTGCCCGGTGTCGTCATGCCAGACTTCCTCGGCCGTCGTTTTCCTCGGGTGTGGGGCCCGTTCACCAGAAGACGTGTGCGCGACCCTTCCGGTTCAACGATCCGGACCGGTCCCTGTCACTCTACGGTGCAAGTGCACACTTCGCGATGCGCACTTCGGTGGATCCACCCTGTACCGGGCGTCACCGGCGCCGGGCCGGGCGCCGCCGCCGGCGCAGCGCCAGCAGGGCGAGCACCGCCACGCCGAGCAGCGCGATCGGCACCGCCCAGCCGGCGGAGATCCGCCCGCCCCGCGCCGCGCCGGCGGTGGGCAGGCCGGCGACCGCCGCCACGGGATCGATGATGCCGCCGTCCTCCGGGTCGCCGGCGGCCCGCTCCGAGGTGTCCTGGATGTGCCGGGCGGCGTCCGCCGCCGACATGCCCGGCGCGGCGGAGCGCACGAGGGCGGCGAGCCCGGCGGCGAAGGGCACGGCGAAGTCGGTGCCGCTGCCGGCGATCCAGCCGGAGCCCCCGGCACCGATCGTCACGATGCCGTCCCCCGGTGCGAGGACGTCCACCGTGCCGGCCGGGTAGTCCCGGGCCGGGTGGTCGTCGGCGGCGACCGCGCCCACCCGCAGCACCCCCGGCCCCCCGCCGCCGCCCCACGCTCCGACCACGACCAGGACGTCCGCGGCCACGGCGGCGCTGATCCCGGCGGCGACCGGCGGGGCCGACAGGTCCGCCGGCACGCCCAGCATGACCACCCGCGCGCCGGCGGCGACCGCGGCGGACAGGGCCGCGGCGACCTGCTCCGGCGGCGCGGACCCGCCGACCACGTCGACGGTGACCGGCACGATCGTGGCCTCGGGGGCGATCCCGATCAGGTTGCTGCCGGGCACGCGCTGCGCGGCGACGATGCCGGCCAGCGCCGTGCCGTGCCCGGCGCACGCCTGCCCGGCGCCGGTGCCGACGGTGGTGCCGGGGGCGACCCGGCCGGCCAGCGCGGGCGCCGCCGGGTCGACGCCGGTGTCGACGACCGCGACCTTGACGCCCGCGCCGCGGGTGGCGTTCCAGGCCCGGTCGGGCGCCAGCCGCAGCCGCGGCCACGGGATGTCGGCGGCGGCCTCGGCGGGCAGGGCCGCGCAGGTGGACGCGGCCGGCAGGCGGGCCGCGTCACCGACCGGCCCGGGACTCGTCGCGGCGCCGCGGGCCGGCATCGGCCCGAGCACGACGCCCGGCCCGACGGCGTCCCACGGCAGCACCAGCAGCCAGCCCGGGTGCAGCGTGCCGGCGTCGGTGAGCCGGCCGCCGTCGGGCTGCTCGCGGTCCTGGTTGAGCTGGAGGATCTCGCCGGCCCGGGCGGGCGTGCCGAGCAGCCGCTCGGCGATGTCGTCGAGCCGCTCCGGGCGGCCCTGGTAGGACGGGCGCACCTCGTAGAACTTGAACGCCGCGACGGGCGTGGCCGCCGGAGACGGGCCGGGCGACGGGGCGGCGAGCGCGGGCGCGGCGGCCGCGGCGAACGCCACGGCGAGGACGGCGGCCAGCACCGCGCGCGCCGGGGTCCGCGATCGCCCACCCGCGAGCGTCCTCACGCCGGCCCACCGCCCGGTGGTGCGCCGCTGCCCCGGCCGTGCCGCCGCAGCGGCCCACCGAGGTCGATGGTGTCGTGCATCACGATCCCGGCCGGCGGGACGGCCGCATCGTCCCCGGCGGGGCCGCGCACCGAGCGGATCCGGCGGAGGAACAGCATCGCGCACACGACGCCGACGACCGCCGCGACGCCCGCCAGCAGGACCGCGCCCCCGGGCCGGTGCTCGGCAGCGGCGGTGGGCGCGGGCAAGGGCGAGTCGGGCAGCGGGCCGACGACGACGCCGGGGCCCACGGCGTCCCACGGCAGGACGACGATCCACCCGGCGCGCAGCGCGTCGGGGTCGGTGATGACGGCACCGTCGGGCTGGCGGCGACCGGCGTTGAGCCGCAGCAGCTCCTCGGCCCGCGCCGGCGTGCCGAGCAGCCGGTCGGAGAGCTCCGGCAGCGCCGCACCGGGCTCACCGACGACGTAGTACTTCACCGTGCTCCCGTCCTGCGCCGACACCGGCGCGGCGGGAAGCAGCAACGCCGCGCACACGGCGAGCAGCGCCACCGCGATGGAAGCCGGACGCACCGACCGGCGAACCATGACCCTGACCATAGCGACCCCCTTCCGCGGGGAGACGTCCCGCCCCCGGATGCCGTTCACAGTGAACCGACCGGCCTGCGTGGTCGTCCTACGGGTACGCGCCGCCGCCGAGGAGCGTCCCCGAGAAGATGTGAGGAGTGACCGTGACCGTTCAGGACCGCGCCACCGTGCAACCGCCCGAGCGCGCCCACCGGTGGCCGCCGAGATCGGCCGGGCGCGGGCGGGACCGGACGGGGCCGGTCGTCTACTCCGTCGCGATCGTCGACGACCAGCCGATCAGCCGGGCCGGGACCGAGCGGCTGGTGGGCGAGCAGCCGCACTTCGACGTCGTCGCCTCGGTCGCCGGCGCCGCCGAGTTCGACGCCGCCTGCCCGCCCGGGGGCTGCGACGTGGTGATCCTGGCCCTGCCCTCGCCCGGCGGCCCCGCGTACGGCCCGGTCGTGGCCGGCTTCGCCAAGCTCGCCCGCACGGTCGTCGCATCGACGTGGGACCGGCCGATGGCCCTGGCCGAGACCTTCCGGGCCGGCGCCCGCGGCTGCCTGACCCGCCAGTGCGAGCAGCAGGAGCTGCTGACCGCCCTGCGCATCGCGGCCACCGGTGGGCTCTACGTCTGCGCCCCGCTGGTCGACCAGCTGCACGCGGAGCTGGGCCGCATCCCCCGGGACGAGGCGATCGGGCTGGCGCCCCGGGAGATCGAGACGATCCGCTGGATCGCGCTGGGCTTCACCCAGGCGCAGATCGCGACCCGGATGGGGCTGTCGCAGGCGACGGTGAACACCTACGCCAAGCGCATCCGCAGCAAGCTGCAGGTCAGCTCCAAGGCCGAGCTGACCCGGATCGCCATGCGGCTGGGCTACCTGACCGACGAGCCCGTGGTGTAGCGGCGGATGGCTGTCATCGGCATTCCCCGCAAGGCGGCCGTCCTGGTCCTGGCCGCCGGCCTGCTCCTCGCGCTCGCGCTGCGGCCCGCACCGGCCGCGGCCGAACCGACGCCGCTGCCCAGCGGCACGGTGAAGTTCTACGTCGTACAGACCTCGGTCGGCGGGCAGCCGGAGTACCTGTTCGCCATCGCGACCCGGCTGCTGGGCGACGGGCGCCGCGCCGGGGAGATCTTCGAGCTGAACAAGGGCCGCCGCCAGCCGGACGGCGCCGCGCTGGTCGACCCGGCGGTGCTGCACGCGGGCTGGATCCTGCGGCTGCCCGACGACGCGAAGGGCGACGGCGTGCTGCTCGGGCCGCTGCCCTCGGCCGACGCCGCATCGACCCCGGCGGCCGGCGGGACCCCGCCGGCCCGTCCGGCGGAGTCCGGCGCGGCCGCGGCCGTGCGGGCGATCTCCCTCGCCGGCGTCGTGGGCCTGATGCTCGCCGCCATCGTGGCGCTGCGCCGGGGCCGGCGGATCAGGCTGCGGCGCCGGCCCCGGCGGCCGCCCAACCGGACCCCGGTGCGCGCCGCCGCCGGCCCGGCCGGCCCCAAGCCGGTCGGCGCCGACCGGCCGGCGCGGGAGGAGCCCGCGCAGCCGGCGCGGGAGGACCTGATCCAGCCGGTGCGGGAGGAGCCCGCGCGCGAGCTCGTACCGATCCCCGTCCCGGCCCCGGCACTGGCAGCGGCACCGGTCGCGCGGCCGACGCCGGCCGGCACACTGGTCGACGACCGGCCGGCCGGTTTCAACCCCGACGACCAGATCGTGGACGTCGTGGTGGCGACCCGCTCCGGCGCCGACCGGGCGACCGTGCGGCTGGCCGGAGCGCGGGCGCCGGGCACCGAGCCGGCGTGGGTGTGGCTGGCCGCCGATGCGGCGCTGCCGGCCTGTCCGACGTCCGTCCCGGTGGGCACGGGCGAGGCGGGAACGCTGTGCGTGGACCTGGCCCGGGCGCCCGACGTGCTGACCGTCACCGGCGACGCGGGGGCGGGGCGCCGCCTCGCCGCCGACCTGGCCGGTCAGCTCGCCGGGCGCGGCGTGCGGGTGGCCGCCGTCGGGCCGGTCCTCGGCGCGCCGGTGGCCGGCGCGGAGGCACTGGGCTCGCTCGCCGAGGCGGAGGCGGCCGTCGAGGCCGAGGCGGACCCGGCCGGGCCGGCGTGGGTCGTGTTCTGCCCGCCCGGTGAGGACCCGGCCCTGGTGCTGCGGCTCTCGGCGCGCCACGCGCCACGCACCGTCGTGGTGTTCGTGGGGCATGCCCGCTCCTCCCGGTGGTCGTTCGAGGCGCAGCCGGCACGATGACGGGCCGGCGGACGAAACAGCGTCCGCCGGCCCGCGGCCGTCACTGCGAGCCGTAGCCGATCATCACTGCGAGACGTACCTGATGCGCCGGCGCCGGGCGACGAGCACGAGCGTCGTGCCGGCGCCGAGCAGCAGCACCCCGACGGCGACCGCGACGCCGATCCGGTCGCCCGTGACCGGCAGTTCGCCGCCGCCCGCGGGCGGCGGCACCGGGCTCGCCGAGCCACCCGGCGGGCGCTCGGCGACGGTGAAGGCCCGCTGCGCGGTGTCCGCGGTCACCGGCGAACGGGTCCGGAAGTAGTTCACCAGCACCGTGAGGTCGTTGTCGCCGGTGGCGAACCGGTCGGTGCCCTGGCCGAGCGCGGTGAAGTTGTCGCCGCCGGCGGCCAGGAACGAGTTGGTGGTCACCCGGTACTTGCCGGTCGGGCTGAGCACCTGCCCGTTGAGCGTGATGCCGCCGGCCGGGACGCGCTCGCCGGGCGGGCCGGCGGGGTCGTAGACGTAGCTGAACCCCTTCGAGACGCCCAGGTGCAGGAACGGCCTCGAGGCGCCGGCCGGCTGCCACTGCTCCTCCAGCGCGGTCTTGATCTGCGCGCCGGTCAGCGTCTGGGTGATGATGTCGTTGGCGAACGGCTGCACCGTGGCCGCCTCGGCGTAGGTGATGACGCCGCCGTCGGCGCCCTTGAGGAAGTCGGCGCGCAGGCCGCCCGGGTTCATGAGGGCGATCTGGGCGCCGCCGCGGTTGGCGTCCCTGGTCTGGTCGAGCTGGACGTCGGCGATGAAGTTGCCCATCACCGACTCGCCGCCCCGGTTGTCGCTGTTGTCGGGGTTGTAGGCCCGCTTGATGTCGGCGGTGATCGTGCCGATCTTTTCCTTGCCTACCTCGTCGGCCTGCCGCTTCGCGTCGGCGACCAGCGCCGCGACCGCCGGGTCGGTGGGCTGGCCCACGGCGGGCATCAGCTTGCCGGTGACGCCGGTGACCGCGCCGCCGGTCACGGTGACGGTGATCCGGTCCAGCGCCGAGCCGTAGCTGCCGGTCTGCAGCACCGGCCGGTCGTGGCCGAGCCCGGGCACCGGGTACGAGCAGCTGTACGCCATGTGGGTGTGCCCGGACACGATGGCGTCGATGCCGGCGTTGGCGCCGCGGACGATCTTGCCGAAGACGGTCGCCGGGTCGGCGACCGCGGCGCAGGCCGCGGCGTCGCTGCCGGACGCGTCCGCGCCCTCGTGCACCAGGAGCACGACGAGGTCGGCCGCGCCGCTGTCGTGCAGCCGCTTCGCGACCCGGTTGGCCTCGGCGACCGGGTCGCGGAACTCGAGTCCGGCGATGCCGGTCGGGGTCACCAGGCTCGCGGTCTGCTGGGTCACGACGCCGACGAACCCGACGTCGATCCCGCCGACGTGGGCGATGTACGACTCGGGCAGCGCGGGTGCGCCGCCGCGGTACACGTTCGCGCCGAGGTAGGGGAAGCCGGCCAGGCCGTCGACGCGGCCGGTGAGGTCGGCGAAGCCGCGGTCGAACTCGTGGTTGCCGACCGCGGACACGGTCAGGCCGATCGCGTTGAGGAACTCGATGGTGGGCTTGTCCTGCTGCACCGCCGAGACGAACGGCGACGCGCCGATGTTGTCGCCGGCCGACACGACGAGCGTGTCGGGGTTGGCCTGGCGCACCGCCGCGATCATGCCGGCCAGCTGGGCCGCGCCGCCGATCGGCTTGCCGTCGGGGTCGTTGCCCGGGGACTCCAGGCGGCCGTGGAAGTCGTTGATGCCGAGGATCTCGATCGTGCCGGTCGTGGGTGCGGCGCCGGCCGGCGTGACGCCGACGACCGATGTGCACAGGACGGCGCCGGCCACGAGCGCCGCTGCGCCCGCACGTTGCCAATTCATGCAGTCTCCGGGGTGCTGGTTGTCGATGATTCGGGGGGTACCTTCAGCGCCGCGCGACCCACGCCTCCGCGTGCCCGCCCGCGCCGACCGCGCGCAGCAGCCGGATCGCGTGGGCCGGATCGTCGACGGTGAGGAAGTGGTAGTCGCTCTGGCAGCGGTGCTCGGTGACCCGCAGCTCCAGGGCCTCGCCGGCGTCGGCGAGGGTGTGCAGCACCTCGGCGTCGGGCACCCGGATGCGCACCTGGGCGCGGCGCCGGTCGCTGCTGGAGACCAGCAACGCGGCCCGCCACATCGTGCGGGCCGCGGCCAGCCGGTCGTCCTGCCGGTTGCGCGCGGTGACCCGGGCCGCCGCGACCGCCCAGCGCTCGCGCAGCCAGCCGGTGAGGACGCTGAGCTCCGCGGCCGGGACGAGCACCTCGAAGCGCACCCGGTTCTCCCGGTCGGGACGGCGGGCCCGGCTGACCACCCGCGCCGACGGGCAACGCTGCCCGATGTACCGCGCGGCGCGCACGGCCAGCGCCGGATAGTAGGTGGCGACGAGGCTCACCAGGTCGCCGCGGTCGTACCACGGCACCGCGCGCAGCAGGCGGGTGACCGTGGCCGTCTCGACCTCGGGGAGCCGGTCGAAGGGGACGGAGGCCGCGATGGCGTCGAGCAGCTGCCGGTGCTGGATCGCGCCGCGGTGGACCTGCGGCGGCCGGGCGGCGGGGCGGTTGCCGGGGTGGTCGGACATGTGCGTTCTCCACATCTGGTGCTCGGTCCGCCGGGGTGGGCCCGCCCTCACAAGGCCGGAGGTCGGGTGCCGCGTGCGCACACCCGGCCCGCCCTGCGACGGCGGGCCCGCCCCGCCGGCCTTACCGGGTGACGATCAGGGCATCGCCCACGGACCGCTCGACCTGCTGGCCCTGGGCGTTGGTGTCGGACGGCGAGCTGACCAGCTTGCCGTTGACCACCGTGGCCGACGACCCGCCGCCGTCGAGGTTGATCGCCTCGACCGCGCCGAGCGACCGCATGACGTTCGCCAGCTCCTCGATGGTCAGGCCCTGGCTGAGCTTCTCCTGGCGGCCGTCGGCCTGCACGATGAGCAGCCGCCCGCGGGAGTCCACGCCGACGCCGGTGCGCGGGTTGTCGCGCACGAACCAGCCGTAGCCGTAGGACGCGCCGAGCGCGGAGTTGGGCAGGCCGAGCGCCGGGCTCTCGTGCAGCAGGCCGTCCTGCTCCGGGTCGACCGCGAGCCGGCCGCCGGAGAGCAGCTGCGGGCCGCCGTTGACCACGTAGTCGCCGTGTCCGAAGTGGACGGTGCGGCCACGGCTGTCCACAGTGGTCGTGGTGAGGTCCATCGTGGATCCGACGACCGCGTTGGCCGACAGCCAGGCGGCCGCGGTTCCGGTGGCCTGCACGAGGCTGTCGCCCGCGGGCACCGCCTCGCCGGTGCGCGGCCGGACGGCGATGACCTTGCCGCGGCCGTCCACGAGCGCCTCGACGCCCGCGCCGGTGGGCGCGGCCGTGCCGTACCGCGGCGTGAGCACGACCAGCTCGTCGGTGTCCTTGCAGGTGAAGTCCATCGCCGGGCGCTGCGTCGGGGTGTCGCCGCCGACGCCGCCGCAGTTGCGGATGAGGCCGGCCGGCCGGTTGAGCCCGTCGACGGTGTACGACGGCCCGGGCCGCCCGCCGCGGTCGAACCGGATGGTGTAGCGGCTGGAGAGCTTCTCGACCCGGGTGTCGCGGCCGTTGTCGCCGAGGACCAGGGCGACCCGGCCGTTCGTCGCCGCCGTCACCGGCTTGCCGTCGAGCACGGTCAGGCCGGCCGGCACGCCCGGCGTGCCGTCGGCGGTGCTGATGGTGAAGAAGCCGCCGTTGGTGGCGAAGACGGCGTTCTCCTTGCCGGCGATGGCGGTGGTGGTCTCCTGCCCGGAGACGGCGTCACCGACCGAGGTCTTGACCTTGCCGTGGAAGGCGTGGAAGTCGACGGTCAGCACCCGCACCACCCACGGGCCGGTGCTGTCCGGGCGGCCGTCCTGGCCGGTGTGCACGGCGAAGACCTTGAACCCGGCCTTGGCCAGCGCCGCGTAGAGCGGGTCGGCGGCCGTGGGCTTGCTGTCGAACCGGCCGATCCGCAGCGTGTAGCCGATCAGCCCGCCCGGGTAGCCGATGAGCGGCTTGACGTAGTCGACCGGCTCCACGCGCGGCTGCCAGCCGCGCTCGGCGAGCAGCGGCGCGACGGTGGGGGCCGCCGAGATCTGCGCCGCCATCTCCTGCGCCTTGTCCAGCGTGCCGAGCGCGCCCGCGTCGGCGTCCGGGTCGGGGTCGGGCGGTACCTCGCCCAGCGGCATGTTGACCGCGATCGTCCAGAACTGGGTGGCCGGGTCGGGCCGGCCGCGGGTGATCGTGGTCAGCGTGAGGCCGGGGGCGACCTGGGTGACGGTGCGCTGCTCGGGCAGGTCGCGGGGGCCGAGCGGCAGCGCCGCCGGGCTCGGGCCGCCGGGCTCGCGCCCGTGCGCCTCCGCCGGTGCGCCGGCGGACACCAGCGCGAGCGTGGCCAGCGCCGCGGCGGGCGCGAGCAGCCATCGGGGACGGGATCGCATCGGTGGTTCCTTCCTCGAAATTGGGGGTGGCGGGCTACTTGACCGAGCCCGCGAGCATGCCGCCGGCCAGGTGCTTCTCGACGCTGATGAACAGCACGACGACCGGGACGACGGCGATGAGGGAGGCGGCGAGCATGTTGTTCCACTGCTGCTCGTAGCCCGTGACATAGGAGTTGATGCCGACGGTGAGCGGCTTGAGGGCGTCGTCGCGCATGAGGGTCAGCGCGACGACGTACTCGTTCCACGCGGCGATGAACGTGAAGACGGTCGCGGTCACCAGCGCCGGGCGGACCAGCGGCAGCATGACCCGCCACAGGATGCCGGCCCGGCCGGAGCCGTCGAGCTGCGCGGCCTCCTCGATGTCGCGGGGGATCGCGGCGAAGAAGCCGTGCAGGATCCAGATCGCGAACGCGAGGTTGAACGCGGCGTTGGTCAGGATGACCGCGAGGTACGTGTTGACCAGGCCCAGCTCGAAGAACTCCCGGTAGACGCCGACGACCAGCGACGTCGGCGAGAACATCTGGGTGACGAGCACGGCGAAGAGGAACGCGCCGCGGCCGAGGAACCGCACCCGGGCCGCGTAGTAGGCGGCCGGCACGGCGACGAGCAGCACGATCGCCGTGGACGCGACCGCGACGACGACCGAGCTGCGCAGCCAGTGCAGGAAGCGCGGGTCGTGCAGCACCGTGCCGAACGACGACCAGTCCCACCGGTGCGGCAGCAGCGTCGCGGGCGAGGCGAGGATCTCGCCGTTGGGGCGCAGCGCGTCCAGCAGCATGACGGCGAACGGCCACAGCGACATGACGGCGACCGCGAGGCCGGCCAGCGGCAGCAGGAACCGGCTCGCCGAGCGGCGGCGGGTGACGCGGATGACGGCCGAGGTCATGGCTGGCGCCCTTCTCCCCACTTGACCAGGCGCAGGTAGACGGCGACCACGACGAGCATGAACAGCACGTTGCACACCCCGGCCGCGGCCGACATGCCGACGTCGCGCTCGGCGCTCTTGAACGCCAGCTTGTACATGAACGTGATGCTCGTGTCGTGCAGGTAGCCGGGGTTGCGGTCGTTGAGGGTGTAGATGATCGGGAAGGAGTTGAAGACGTAGATGATGTTGAGCAGCGCGGCCACCAGCAGCGTGGGTCGCAGCAGCGGCAGGGTGATCGAGCGGTACGTCGTCCACGCCCCCGCGCCGTCCATCCGCGCCGCCTCGTACACGTCGCCGGGAATGCTGTTGATGCCGGCGAGCAGCACATAGGCGGTGAACGGCACGGACACGAACACGCCGACCGCGATCATCGAGGCCATCGCCCACCGGTCGTCGCCGAGGAAGTCGACCGGCTCGGACACCAGGTGCAGCCGCAGCAGGACGGTGTTGAGCGCGCCGTGGTAGTAGTCGTAGATCAGCGTGAACAGCCGCGCCGTGATGACCAGCGAGGCCGCCCACGGCACGATGAGCGCCCAGCGGACCAGCCGCCGGCCGGCGAAGTCCTTCGACACCAGCTGGGCCACGGCCAGCCCGGCCAGCATCGTGATGGCGACCACCGCGACCACCCACACCACCGTGTTGGTCGCCACCACGCCGAGCGAGGCGTGGTGCAGCACCGCCGTGTAGTTGGCCGTGCCGGCCGGGCCCTTGCGCAGGCCGGTGAGCGAGTAGCGCTCGAAGGACGCCCGCACGAGCGCGATCACCGGGTAGACGACGACGCCGATGATGAGCGCCAGCGCCGGGCCGACCCACACCAGCGCCGCGAGGCCGGAGCCGCGGCCGGGGCGCCGGCGGCGGATCCGGTCCGAGGAGATCTCGGCCGGGCGGGGGATCCGCCCGGCACCGCGGCTGGTCGCCGCGATGCCGGACATGCTTCGCACGGCCAACTCAGCTGCCCGACTCGGCGAGCTTCTGCAGGTCGTCGAGGACCCGCTGCGGATCGCCGTCCGGTGCGACGGCGGTGCCCAGGTTCTGCTGCACGGCGAGCTTGACCTTGTCCCAGCGCGGATCGTCGGTGGGCGTCAGGTGCACGTTGGGCAGCGTGTCGAGGTACACCTTCAGCGCCTGGTCCGAGGAGAACTCCTTGATGCCGGACTTCGTCACCGGCAGGAAGCCCTCGCCCTTGATGAACGTGTTGACCTCGTCGGGCGAGTAGTACAGGTCGTAGAACGCCTTCACCGCGTCGGTGTTGCCCGGCCGCTTGAAGGCCATCAGGTAGTCCGTGACGCCGTAGGTCTGCGCCGGGCCGCCGGTGTTGGAGGGCATCGGTGCGACGCCGTACTCGACGGTCTTGTCCTTGTCCAGGTCGCCCGCGAGCGGCGAGAACCCGACCACCATGCCGGCCTTGCCGGAGCGGAACTGGGCGAACGCGCCGTCGGTGCGGTTGGTGCGGCCCGGGTTGTTCTGGGTCACCTTGTCGGTGACGGCGAGCTGCTTGAGGAACTTCAGCGTCTCGACGTTCTTCGGCGAGTTGATCGTCCACTTGCCGTCGGTCTTCCAGTCCCCGCCGTTGTTCACCAGCCAGATGGAGAACTCCGCCTGCGCCTCCTCCGGCCCGAGCGGCTCGGCGTAGCCGGTGACGCCGTCGCCCAGCGCGCTGATCTTCTTGGCCGTGTCGGCGAACTCCGGCCAGGTCGTCGGCGGGTTGGCGACGCCGGCCTTGGCGAACAAAGCCTTGTTGTAGAACAGGGCCCGCGCCGAGGACAGGTCCGGCATGCCGTAGAGCTTGCCCTTGTACGTGCCGCTCTTGACGAAGGCGTCGAGCAGGTCGCCGCGGACCTCCGGCGAGAGCACCTCGTCGGCGTTGTAGAGCAGGTCGTCGGCGGCGTAGCTGGCGTAGGCGTTGAGGTTGAGGATGTCCGGCGGGCTGCCGTTCTGGATCATCGTGCTGCTCTGCTGATCGATGTCGGTCCAGCTCACCACCTGCACGTCGAGCCGGATGCCGGTCTTGGCCTGGTACTTCTTGGCGAACTGGGCCCAGAACGCGGCGGTGTTGGACTTCGAGTACTCCGCCGCGACGAGCCGGATCGACTGGACCTTGTCACCTGTGCCTCCGCCGGCGTCTCCGCCGCCGCACGCCGACAGCCCGAGCGCCGCCACAATCAGGGCGCTGAGCAGCACAAATGAACCCCTTCGCATGGGTTCCTCCCGCGAGTGGAATCGAGTGGGTTAATTACTAAAGGAGTCTGCTTTAATAATCCGGTACTATGCCGTGCCATGGAAGACACGTCAAGCGGGAGCGGACCACACGTCCTGCGATGGCTGAACGCCTCAGCGGTGCTGGGGGTCGTGCGGGCCGCGGACCAGGCCACCCTGTCGGACCTCATGGAGGCCACCGGGCTCACCCGGCCGACCGTCGCGCAGGCCGTCGCCACGCTGGAGCGCGCGGGCTGGATCGAGATCCTGCGCAACGAGGCCGACGGCGGCGCCCGGCGGATCGGGCGCCCGGCGCAGCGGGTGCGGTTCCGCGCCGAGGCGGGTCACCTCGTCGGCGTCGACGTGGGCCCGCACAAGACCATGGCGATCGTGACCGACCTCGCCGGCACGGTCCTCGCGCAGGTGCGGCACGAGATCGACGGCGTCCATCAGGGCGGGGAGCTGGCCACCGACGTGCTCGCCCTCACCGAGTCCGCGCTGGGCGAGGCCGGCGTGGCGCCGGAGTCGGTCGCCGCCATCGGCGTGGGCACTCCCGGCGTGGTCGCCGACGGCGAGGTGCTGATGGCGCCGAGCATTCCCGGCTGGGCCGGCAACCGCCTCGGCGCCGACCTGACCACCCGCTTCGACTGCCCGGTGCTGATCGACAACGACGTGAACCTCGCCGTCCTCGCCGAGAACTGGCACCGCCGCGGCGGGCCGGAGGGCACGCTGGCGTTCGTCCACTGGGGAGCCCGCCTCGGCGCCGGCCTCCTCATCGGCGGCCGGCTGCACCGCGGGCACGCCGCGTCCGCCGGTGAGATCGGCTTTCTGGACCTCGACGAGGAGCCCCGGGAGCGGCTGTCCACCGACCGGATGGGCCCGCTGGAGTCCATCGCCGGCGCCGAGGCCATCGCCGCGCTCGCCGAGTCCGTGGTACGCCGCCGCCGGACTCCGCTGCGCGAGCTGCTCGCCGCCCGCACCGACCCCCTGGACGTCTCGCCGATCTTCCACTGCGCCGCCGAGGGCGACCCGGTCGCGCTGTCCATCGTGGACACCGTGGCGGCGCGGTTCGCCCGCGGCCTGGCGCCACTGTTCCTGCTGCTGGACCCGGACCTGGTCATCATCGGCGGCGGCGTGTCCCGCGGCGGCCCGGTGCTGCTCGACGCCGTCGAGCGGCACGTGCGGCGGCGCACGCTGGTGCCGCCCCGCCTGGAGATGTCCGAGCTCGGCGACGCCGCCGTCGCGCTCGGCGGGGTGCGCCTCGCCCTGGACCGGACCGAGGAGACGCTCTTCTCCGCCGCCGGCCTCAGCGCCGAAGGCTGAGGGGCGGCGCGCGGCCGGACGCCGATCTTCACTCCCCTGGAACGAGCGGGCGGGCGGCTCGGTTCACGCCGCCCGGACCGTCACTCGAACCGGATCTCGTCGATCACGATGGAGCTGTGCCCGCCCCACCAGAAGCTGAGCTGGAACTCGCCGGGGCTGCGGGTGTTGATGCCGTTGGCCGTCATGGGGATGCGGATGTCCGTGTAGGACCGGGTGACGACCGGATGCCCGCCGCCGTCGAGGGTCATGTCGCCGAGGAACCGGGTGACGCCGCCGAGGGTCAGCTTCATGTGCCGCTCCTCGCCGCCCTCGGCGCCGATGATCCGGATCACCAGGTACTTGTAGGCGGACACGTCGCGCATGACGTCGGAGCCGAACCAGCCGTCGTCGTCGTAGACGAGCGTGAGGCCGCCGCCGGCCACCACGCCCCGCCCGCCGCCGTTGGCGAACACCTCCGCGTCGGTCTCCTCGCCGAGGTCGTTGCGCTTGTTCGCATACGCCGAGGGGCTGTCGAAGTTGTCCAGCAGGAACGCGGGCCGGGTCGGCACGACGGTCGCCTCGGCCGGGGCGGCCGGCGGCGGGCCGGCCACCGCCTGCCCACCGGGGGTGGCGCCGGCCGCCGCCGTGGTCTGGCCCGGCGCGCCCGCCGGCCCCGGCGCCGAGGCCGGGGGCGCCGCCGCGGACGCGGCGGTCGTCGGCGCGCCGGACGGTGCGGTCGAGCGCGTGGCCTCGGCCACCGCGCTCACGTCGACGTCGGGCCACGGCGGGGTCTCGACGGTGGAGACGACCGCGCCGGGCGGGCCGGGCAGGCCGAGCGACTCGGCCCGGTCGGCGCCGGAGAAGCCTAGGCAGACGCCCAGCGTCGCGGTCGGGACGGCGGCCGCGACGATGATGCTCAGCCGGGCGGAGCGGGACAGCCGCTCCCGCGGCGGGGCATCGTCGTCGAACTCGTCGTCGTCGAAGCCCTCCTCGTCGAAGCCGTCCTCAGGGTCCGGCGCGGACCCGAAGCGGCGGCGACCGCGGTAACCACCACTCATGGGGCACCCTCCTCGACTACGCCCGCGCAGCGTACTCGAATCTTCGGACCCGACGCACTTCGCGCCCGGCACCCGTCACGGGCAGCGATCGGCCGGTTACGACCGCGGCGGCCTGAACGACGCATCTTCGGCTCTCCTCGCCTGGGGGTGGACGCCGGCAAGCATCACAGAAACGGCCGCGGCCGCCGATGCGTTCACACCGGATCGGGCACCGGCGCAGGATGTCGATCGCAAATTGCGATGAATCTCAATATTCATATGAGAGATGGTGAATGAATGACCCGGGCAGTACATCATCCGGATTATCTTTGTCACCAGGCCGGGCTTATCCCCGACAGGGTCCCGACCAGCGGAAACTGCCCATTTCCCCGATCCGGACGGGATTGTCATGCCGGACGCAGCGCGGAGGATCAATGGTCACACGGCCGCACTGGCCGAGCTCAAGGCGGCCGGCTGGGACTCGCACAGCGTGGCCATGGCCAACGTACGGTTCACCGCGATGGCCAGGCGCCTGCCCGCCATCCTCCGCCGGGCCGTCGCACTGGCCTGGGGCGCCAGCCGCCGGGACACCCTCGCCGCGCTGGCGCTGAACCTGCTCACCGGCGTCGCGACCGCCTTCGGGCTGCTGGCGACGCGGGGGGTACTGCAGGCGCTGTTCGCGGCCGGTCCGACGCTGGAGCGGGTCCGCGCGGCGCTGCCCTCGCTGCTCGTCGTGGCGATCGCCACCGCCGTGCGCAGCGGGCTGTCGATCGCCGCCGGCTGGGCGCAGGCCCGGCTGGAGCCGCAGGTGCTCACCGCGGCGGAGCGGCGCCTGTTCGAGCTGACCACGCGGGTGAAGCTGGCCGCGTTCGACGACGCCGGCTTCTCCGACGAGATGGAGCGGGCCCGCAACCGCGGCTCGCTGGCCGTGCAGTTCCTGGTGCGGGCGGCGATCGACCTCAGCGCCGGGCTGGCCGGGCTCGCCGCCACCGCGGTCACCCTGGCGCTGCTGCACCCGCTGCTGCTCGGGGCGCTGCTGCTGGCCAGCGTCCCGGCCGCCTGGGCGGCGGTGCGGGCGGCGCGCCTGGCATACCTGAGCAACCACGCCCGGACCAGCCGCCGGCGCCGGCTGTGGATGCTGTCGGACCTGATGGCGCACCGCGCGACGGCCGCGGAGCTGCGCGCGTTCACGATGCGGCCGTTTCTGCTGCGGGAGTACGACCTGATGGCCGGCGCGGAGACGCGGACCGAGCTCGAGGTGGTGCGCAAGCAGGCGGTGACCCGGCTCGTCGGCGGCGTCTTCTCCGGGATCGCCACCGCGGGCGTCTACGCGGTGCTCGGTGCGCTGCTGGTCGACCACAGCATGCCGCTGGCCTCCGCCGGCACGGCCGTGCTCGCCCTGCAGGCGGCCCGGGCGGCGCTCGCGCTCGCGGTGACCAACGTCAACCGCGTCTACGAGGAGGGGTTGTACTTCAACGACTACACCGACTTCCTCGACCGCGCCGAGCAGCGCGTGCCCCGGGTACCCCGGCAGCGGGAACCCCTGCCCGCCCCGCACACCATCGCCGTGCGCGGCGTCACGCTGCACTACGCCGACACCGACACCCCGGCCGTCGTGGACGCATCGCTCACCGTCCGCCGCGGCCAGACGATCGCCCTGGTCGGCGAGAACGGCTCCGGCAAGACCAGCCTGGCCCGCCTGATCGCCGGGCTCTACCACCCCGACCGCGGCGTGGTCTGCTGGGACGGCCGCCCGCTCGCCGGCGCAGACCCGGACGAGGTCTGGCGGCACGTGGCGATGGTGAGCCAGGAGTACTGGCACTGGCCCTTCACCGCGGAGCGCAACATCCTGCTGGGCACCCACGACGAGCCCGCCGACGGCCTGGTCCAGTCCGCCGCCCGCCGGGCCGGCGCGCACGACATGATCGAGTCGCTGCCGGCGGGCTACCAGACGCTGCTGTCCCGCAACTTCCGCGGCGGCCAGGACCTCTCCGGCGGCCAGTGGCAGCGCCTGGCCGCGGCCCGCGCCTTCTACCGCGACGCCCCGCTGCTCATCTGCGACGAGCCGTCGGCCGCCCTGGACGCCCGCGCCGAGCACGCACTGTTCGCCGCCCTGCGCGCGGGCGCCCCGGACCGCATCACGGTGCTGATCACCCACCGGCTGGCCAACGTGCGCCACGCCGACCACATCTACGTCCTGCGCGACGGCCACATCACCGAGCACGGCACCCACGCCGAGCTGATGGCCGCCGGCGGCGGCTACGCGGAGCTGTTCACCCTGCAGGCGACCGGCTACTCCTGAGTCAGCCGCCGGACCGCGTCCACGACGGTCGCCCGCCGGTCGGCGGCCGGGACGAGGTCCACCGATTCGCCGGCCTGGGAGTGCCACATGTTGGCCACGGCGAGCACCAGGGCGAGGGTCTGGGCCGGGGTGTAGCGGGCGCTGACGGTGCCGCGAAGCTGGGCCGCCGCGATGGCCTCGACCTTCTCGCGCATCGCGGCGGCGGTGGAGGCCCGGGTGGTGGCCGCGGCGCCGCGCTCGAGCCGATACCAGGTCAGGAAGCGCGGCACGACCGGGTGCGCCCCCGCGGCGTCGTGCAGTCCCGCCGCATACTCGGGCAGGCTGTCGGCGTCGATGGGGACGGTGGCGACCGTCTGCTCGACGATCAGGTCGTGGACGGCCTCGAACAGGCTGTCCTTGTTGTCGTAGAACGAGTAGATCAGCCCGGCGCTGATGCCGGCCCGGCGGGCGATCCGGTCGATGCGGGCGCCGGCGACGCCGGACTCGGCGAACTCTTCCAGGGCGGCCTCCAGCAGTAGGCGGCGCTTGGTCTCCGGGTCGCGGGTCCGCATCAGGCCAGTCTGCGGTAATGAACGTTCATTTGACAACTCGCCGCGTCGGCGCCTTCCTCGGGCCGGCCGGCCGGGACCAGACCTCGGGCACGCCCCACCCGGTGCCGCTCCCCCGCGGCGCCGACGACCCGGCCGGGGGCGCCCGGCTGCGGCAGCTCAGCGAGCGCCTCACCGGCGCTCGGCTCAGCGGCGGGTAGCTCGGGGCTGTGGTCGTGGTCCTGCCGCCCTGATAACGGCTCGCGACCGGGCCGCGCCGCCCGGTACGGTCCGGGTCGTGGGAGTGCAGAACGCCATCGCCGCCCGGCGGGCCGGGGCCGGCGACGCCGAGGAACTGGTCCGGCTGCGGATCGTGATGCTGGAGTCGGTGGACGGCACGACCGCCGCGCCCGGCCCGTGGTCGGAGGCGGCCGCGGCCTCGCTGCGCCGGCGGCTGCCGCTGCCGGGCACGGACATCGCCGCGTTCGTGGTCGACCGGCCGGCGGTGGACGGGGCCGGGCTGGCCGCCTGCGCGGTCGGGATATTCCAGGAGCGGCTCGGCACGCCGGACAACCCGGGCGGGCTGTCCGGGTACATCTTCAGCGTGGCGACCGATCCGGAGTACCGCCGCCGCGGCTACTCGACCGCGTGCCTCACCGCGCTGCTGGACTGGTTCACCGACAACGGCGTCCCGTCCGTGTCGCTGCGGGCGTCGCAGGAGGGGCAGCCGGTCTACGAGAAGCTCGGCTTCGTCGCGCAGTCAGGCCCGGCGATGCGCCTGGTCCGGCCCGTTCCCGCGCGGTAGCGGGTCCGTTCGCGCCCGCAAACGTCACATAACTGTCATGATTCATTACACACAGTAATCAGCCATGACATTGTGGAGGTCGGCATGGGCATGCACGGACCGTGGCCGCGCCGGGCGGCGCTGCGCCTGGGGGTGCTCGCCGGGGTTGGCGCCGTCGCCGCGGCGTGCGGCACGAAGACCGACGACTCGGCGGTGGGGCAGGCGCCCAGTTCGCCGGCTCCGCCGCCGTCGGAGCCGGCGGTGACCGACCCCGACCAGGCGCTCGCCCGGCTCAAGGCCGGCGCGGAGCGGTTCGCCTCGGGCGGGGTGCACCGGCCCGACCAGGACACCACCTACCGGGCCACGCTGTCGGCCGGACAGCACCCGTTCGCGTGCGTGCTGTCGTGCGTCGATTCGCGGGTACCCCCGGAAATCGTCTTCGACCAGGGCCTCGGCGACCTCTTCGTCACCCGGACGGCGGGCCAGGTCGTCGACCACGCCGTGCTCGGCAGCATCCAATACGGCGTCGCGGAGCTGAAGATCCCGCTCGTGCTCGTACTCGGGCACGAGAAGTGCGGCGCCGTGAAGGCCACCGTCGAGGCGGTGGAGAAAGGCTCGCCGCCGGGCGGCAACGACATCGACGCGCTGGTGGCCGCGATCAAGCCCGCGGTACAGCAGGCGGAGGACGCCAAGGCCGCGGACATGCTCGACGCCTCGGTGCGCAACAACGTCAAGAACATCGTCGCCGACCTGGGCGCCCGGCCGGTGCTGTCGGCGGCCGTCGCCGCGGGCACGCTGAAGGTCGCCGGTGCCCGCTACGACCTCGACACCGGCGAGGTCGAGTTCCTCTAGCGCGCTCAGAGCCAGCGGCGCAGGGCGGTGTAGCTGCCGTCGTGGTAGACGAGAGGGGTGGCCTGGTCGTCGTCGTGGTGCTCGGCGTGGACGGGCGAGGCGATGACGATGACATGGTCGCCGGCCTCCACGTGGTTGACCACACGGCAGGTGAGCACGGCCAGGACGCCGTCGAGCAACGGCACGCCCTCCAGGCCCGGGTGCCAGGAGCCGACCGTCTCGTAGGCGGCGAAGCGGTCGATGCCCGGCGTGGCGAAGGCGCGGGCCACCTGCTCCTGCTCGGCGGTCAGCACGTGCACGGCGACCAGCGGGGCCGAGCTGACCGAGGGCCACGCCGACGCGGTCTTGGCCACGGAGAATGAGACCAGCGGCGGGTCGAGCGACACCGACGTGAACGACGTGGCCGTGAAGCCGGTGGGGCCGGGGGCGGTGACGACCACCACGGCGGCGGCGTGCCGGCGGAGGACCCGGCGAAACAGACCCGAGTCGATGGCGCCGATCGTCACGCCCCAACCCTACCCGGCCCACCACGATCTACCGTGCCACGAGCGCTTCCGCCGCCTCGCCCCGGCATCGTGGAATCGGCGCGGCCGTGCCCGTGGTCGGCGGCGGCGTCACCGCGAGGTGGCCACGCGACCGCGCGACCACCGAATCGCCCCCCCACGACGCCGCGCGACCACTTGACGGCCCGCGACCACGCGACAGCCGGGCGACCGCGAGAGGGCCCGCGACCACGAGACGGCCGCGCGACCACGAGAGGCCCGCGACCACGCGACAGCCGGGCGACCGCGAGAGGGCCCGCGACCACGCGACGGCCGCGCGACCACGAGAGGGCCCGCGACCACGAGAGGCCGCGCGACCACGAGAGGCCCGCGACCACGAGAGGCCGCGCGACCACGAGAGGCCCGCGACCACGAGACGGCCGCGCGACCGCGAGATAGCCCTGCGACCGGCCGGGTAGCGGCGGAACGCCGGGTGGTTCGGTGGCCGCCGGGTGGCCGGCGGGCCGCGACGGCGCACAACAAGGGGCGCTGCGACGGTAAAGCTCCGCGATCATGCTCAACTGGCCGTGTGCACCACGCGTTTTCCATGATCGCGGAGCAAAAATGTACACATGTGTACATTATGTATCCGTGATCACCGAAAACCCGGTGTCCCGGAGCCGCTCAACGCATGATCACGGAGACATTCCGCTCGTCCGGCGGCACTAAATCGCTATAAATCCCGGTTTTCCGCCTGTCAGGGTATAAGTCGGATAAATCCGGACACGAAGTGTCTGGATTTATCCGGAAAAAGTGCAGAAGACGGGCCAGTGGAGGCGGGCTAGGAGGTCTCGCCCCAGAGGCGGAGTCTGGCCATGCCGCCGTCCGGGTAGATGTCCAGGCGCACGTGGGTGGCGGCCTGTGGCGAGTCGAGGCGGAAGCGGTGCCGCGTGTCGGGCTGCAGCGGCGTGCGCGGCAGCAGGTCGAACCAGGACGAGTCGTCGTCGGGGGACGCCGTGGCGCGCAGCGAGGCGGAGCCGGGGGCGTTGCCCTTGAAGTGGGTGGTGTCCAGCTCCGCCAGGCGGATCCGGCCGCGGTGCGCCAGGCGGACCGTCACCCAGTCGTTGCCGTCGTCGCGGCGGCGGGCGGTCTCCCAGCCCTCGCTCATCTGCCGGGCGCGGTCCGGCAGCAGCAGGTTGCCCGGCGAGCCGTAGAACATGTCGCTGCAGCCCTCGACCACCGCGCCGAGCTCCATCGCGGCCAGGTCCACCGTCATGCCGTGCAGCAGTGCCGGGTCGGGCACGACCGTGCCGTGCACGCGCAGGCGGGCGACGCCGCCGTCGGGGTAGATGTTGAGCCGCACATGGGTGCAGCGGCGAGCATCGACAACCGGGAAGGGGTTGCGGCTGTCGCCCTTGAGCGGCGACCTGGGCACCAGCTCCGCCCAGTCCGCCTCGGCGAGGCCGGCCGGGGACGGGTGTCCTTCGACCTGACAGCCTTCGATGGAGGTGTACGGCGGGAAGTTCCCGGTGAAGTGCGCGGTGTCCACAACCACCCCGTGGACGACGCCGGGCGCGCCGAGGCGAACGATCGCCCAGTCGTGGCCGGGGGTGCGCCGGCGGCGGGTCTCCCAGCCGTCGTAGACCTTGCCCTTCGGGCCGTAGGTCCAGGTCTCGAACTGCGACGGCTCCGGGTTGACCAGGTTGTCCATGGCGGCGAAGAACTCGTCGTTGGCCGCGACCACGCCCCCGCCCAGGGATCGGCCGGCGAGGTCGGGCAGGTCGGTGAACGTCATGCGGCATCCTCCCGGCGCAGGAACTCCCCCTTGGGAGTGTCCCCGACCGGCACCCCGCGCAGCCAGGTGGTGTGCACCACTCCGGACAGTTCCAGGGAGGCGTAGGGGGTGACCGGGTGGCGGTGGTGCAGCGCGGCCGGGTCGACGACGAACGTGCCGGTCGGGTCGAAGGCGACCAGGTCGGCGTCGGCGCCCGGGGCGATGCGGCCCTTGCGGCGCAGGCCGACGAGGTCGGCCGGGCCGGCGGCCATCCAGCGGACCACGTCGGCGAGGGTGAAGCCGCGCTCCCGGGCGGCGGTCCACACCGCGGGCAGGCCCAGCTGCAGGGAGGCGATCCCGCCCCAGGCGGCGGCGAAGTCGCCGGTGTCGCGGCGCTTGAGCTCCGGCGTGGACGGCGAGTGGTCGGAGACGATGACGGAGATGACGCCGTCGGCGAGGCCGCCCCACAGCCGGTCCTGGTTGCCGGTGTCGCGGATGGGCGGGCAGCACTTGAACTCGGTGGCGCCGTCCGGGACGGCGTGGGCGTCCAGCGTCAGGTAGTGCGGGCAGGTCTCGGCGGTGGCCCGCACGCCCTCGGCCCGGGCCCGGCGCAGCGCCGGCAGCGCGTCGGCGGCGGACAGGTGCAGGATGTGCAGCCGGGCGCCGGCCTCGGCGGCGACC
Source organism: Dactylosporangium sp. CA-092794 (assembly GCF_050948465.1). NCBI lineage: Bacteria > Bacillati > Actinomycetota > Actinomycetes > Micromonosporales > Micromonosporaceae > Dactylosporangium > Dactylosporangium sp. CA-092794. The sequence continues at coordinate 9,435,511 of NZ_CP192044.1, forward strand.
GCCAGCGCGGTGCTCACGGCGGACACCTCGGCCGCCGCCGGGCGGGAGGCGAGGAAGTCGGCGTACTCGCGCGACGGGCGGGCGTCGTGCAGCCGGGCCGGGTCCTCGGCGTGGACCACGAACAGCGCGTCGACGGCGGCGAACGCCTCGGCGAGCCCGGCCCGGTCCAGCGGCGGGAACTCGGGCACGCCGGAGTCGACGAGGAAGCTCTTGAAGCCGAACACGCCGGCGGCGTGCAGCGGGCGCAGGTCGGCGGCGTTGCCGGGCACGGCGCCGCCCCAGAAGCCGACGTCGACGAAGCACTGGCCGCGGGCGGCGGCCTGCTTCTCGCGCAGGGCGGCGACGCTCGTGGTCGGCGGCAGCGAGTTGAGCGGCATGTCGACGATGGTGGTCACCCCGCCGGCCGCCGCGGCCCGGGTGGCGGTGGCGAAGCCCTCCCATTCGGTACGCCCGGGCTCGTTGACGTGGACATGCGTGTCGACCAGCCCGGGCAGCAGGGCCAGCCCGCCGAGGTCGGTGACCGGGCCGTCCGGCTCGGTCTCGTAGTCGCCGACGGCCGCGATCCGGCCGCCGTCGACGGTGACGGTGGCGGCCCGCGGGCCGCCGGGCAGGTAGACCTGGCGGGAGCGCAGGGAGAAGGTCACAGGGCCTCCAGCACCTCGATCGGGTGGCGAACATCGCCGGGCCGCAGCGCCCCGCAGTACAGCCCGCGCAGCAGGAACCGGGCCATGGCGCGCGCGGTCGCCGGCTCGTCGAGGTGGCCGCGGACCCGGCGGCCGAGGTAGTGCCCGAGGCGGCGCTGGGCCTCGTCGACGCCGTCGCGGTAGAACGCGAACGTGGCGCCCCAGCGGGTCACCAGGTGCCCGGGGTGCAGGTCCCAGCCCTGGTAGAGGCCGCGCTCCAGGCTGCGGCGGACCAGCCGGGCGTGCAGTGCCCAGGCCGCTTGGACCTCCTCGGTGGTGCCGGTGGGCAGCACGTTGGTGGAGCCGTCGCTGACCCGCACGCCGGTGCCGGCGGCGGCGAGCTGCATGACGGCCTTGGCGTGGTCGGCGACCGGGTGTTCGAGGCTCTGGTACCCCGGGGCGATGCCCAGGGCCGTGCTGTAGTCGTAGGTGCCGTAGTGCAGCCCGGTGAGGCGGCCGTGGGAGCGCACGATCATCTCCGGCAGCGGCGAGCGCCCGTCGGCGCCGAGCACCGCCTGGGGCGTCTCGACCTGCAGCTCGAAGCGCAGCGCCCCCTCGGCCAGGCCGTGGGCGTGCTCCAGCTGGTGGCACAGCAGCACGGCCACGTCGGCGTGGGCGGCCGAGGTCGCCTTGGGGAACGTGATGACGAAGCCGTCCGGGGGCGGGCCGAGGGCGGTGAGGAAGGCGTCGAGGGTGCGGGCGGCGCGCAGTACCGTCTCGGGCTCGAGGCTCTTGCAGCGCAGGCCGAAGTAGGGCGGGGCGTCCGCGCGCAGGGCGGCGCCGGCCGCGGCCGCGTGCGCGTCCTCCTCGTCGTCGGGGCGGGTGCCGTAGCCGTCCTCGAAGTCGACCCGCAGGTCCTCGATCGGCTCGGTGACGAGCTTGGCCAGGACCATCTCGACGATCTCGTCGGGCAGCGGCGGGCGGCCGTGGTCGCGGACCAGGATGCGGGCGCTGTTGCCCCACTCGCCGACCGTGGCCCGGCCGAAGCGGTCGGCGGGCACGTAGACGGTGTGGATCGGCTGCCGGGAGAAGGGCGCGGACGGCTGCCCGAGGTGCTCGGCCCGGGCCTCCAGCTCCTCCAGGTCCCGCTCGGTGAGGCCCATGTCAGGTGCCGGTGAGGTGCTCGGGGCGGACCGGGACCCGCCGCAGCGCCAGCCCGGTGGCGGCGCGGATCGCGGCGACGATGGCGGGCGTGGAGGAGATGGTCGGCGGCTCGCCGATGCCGCGCAGCCCGTAGGGCGCCTCGGGGTCACCCAGTTCGAGGACGTCGATCTTCATCGGGGGTACGTCGAGAATGGTGGGGATCAGGTAGTCGGTGAACGACGGGTTGCGGATCAGCCCGTCCACGACCTGGATCTCCTCCATGACGGCCAGGCCCAGGCCCTGTGCGGTGCCGCCGGCGATCTGGCCGCGCACCGACTGCGGGTGCAGGGCCTTGCCGACGTCCTGCGCGGTGGCGATCTCCACGACCCGGACCAGGCCGAGCTCCACGTCGACGTCGACGGTGGCCCGGTGGGCGGCGAACGCGTACTGCACGTGGGCCTCGCCCTGCCCGGTGCGCGGGTCGATCGGGAAGGTGGGCCGGTGCCGCCACTCGACGGTCCGCTCGACCGGCTCGTCGCCGAGCACGGTGACGAGGTCGGCGACCACGTCCCCGGCGACGGTGAGCAGCTTGCCGCCGGCGAGCCGGCCCTCGGCCAGCCCGGCCCGGCGCAGCACCTCGGCGCGCACCGCCTCGCAGGCCGCCTTGACCGCGCCGCCGGTGACGTAGGTCTGCCGGGACGCCGAGGAGGAGCCGGCGCTGCCGACCGAGGTGTCGGCGGTGGCCACGGTGACCTGGTCGACGCCGAGCTCGGTGCGGGCGATCTGCGCCTGCACGGTGACCAGGCCCTGGCCGACCTCGGCGGCGGCGGTGTGCACGACCGCGGCCGGCTCGCCGCCGACGACCTCCAGGCGCACCCGGGCGGTGGAGTAGTCGTCGAAGCCCTCGGAGAAGCCGACGTTCTTGATGCCGATGCCGTAGCCGACGCCCCGGCGCACGCCCTCGCCGCGGGTGGTGTTGGCCACGCCGCCGGGCAGCTGCCGCGGGTCCGCCTCGCCCGGCGCCGGCTCGGCCGGCAGCGGCCGGTCGCGGACCCGGCGCAGCAGGTCGGCGACCGGGGCCGGGGCGGGCACCACCTGGCCGGTCGGCATCGTATCGCCGGGCTCGAGGGCGTTGCGGACGCGCACCTCCACCGGGTCGAGGCCGAGCGCCTCGGCGAGCCGGTCCATCTGCGACTCGTAGGCGAAGCAGGCCTGCACGGCGCCGAAGCCGCGCATGGCGCCGCACGGCGGGTTGTTGGTGTAGACGGCGTACCCGTCCATGCTCACGCTCGGCACCCGGTACGGCCCGATGCCGAGCGTGGTGGCGTTGGCGACGACGGCCATCGAGGTGGAGGCGTAGGCGCCGCCGTCGAGCACGATCCGGGCCTTGACGTAGACGAGCCGGCCGTCGGCGTCGGCGCCGTGCTCGTAGCGCAGCTTCGCGGGGTGGCGGTGGACGTGGCCGAAGAACGACTCCTCGCGGGAGTAGACCATCTTCACCGGGCGGCCGGTGTGCAGGGCCAGCATGCAGGCGTGGACCTGCATCGACACGTCCTCGCGGCCGCCGAAGGCGCCACCGACGCCGGCCAGGCTGAGCCGGACCTTCTCCTTGGGCAGGCCGAGGCAGCCGGCGACCTGGCCGAGGTCGGCGTGCAGCCACTGGGTGGCGACGAACAGGTCCACGCCGCCGTCCTCGGCCGGGATGGCCAGGCCCGACTCCGGGCCCAGGAACGCCTGGTCCTGCATCCCCACCTCGTAGTCGCCGGTCACCACCACCGCGGCCGTCGCGTCCTGCGGGCCCTTGCGGATCGGCACGTGCCGCAGCAGGTTGCCGGCATCGTGGACCCGCTCGGCGGCCGGGTCCAGCGCCGCCTCGGCGTCCACGACCGGCGTGAGCACCTCGTAGGCCACGGCGATGCGGGCCGCGGCCCGGCGGGCGGTCTCCGGGTGGTCGGCGGCGACGATCGCCACCGGCTCGCCGGCGTAGCGGACCTGGCCCATGGCGAGCACCGGCTGGTCGCGGTGCTCGAGGCCGTAGTGCTTGACGCCGGGCACGTCCTCGGCGGTCAGCACGGCGTACACCCCCGGCATGGCGACCGCCTCGGTGAGGTCGATGCCGGTGATGCGGGCGCGCGGGTGGGGGCTGCGCAGCGTGGCGCCCCACAGCATCCGGTCGGCCCACAGGTCGGAGGAGAACGCGAACTCGCCGGTGACCTTGAGCGTGCCGTCGGGGCGGACCGGCGAGGTGCCGATCCCGTTGGCCGTGGTGGTCGCGACCGTGCTGGTCATCGCAGCTCCTTCGCGGCCCGGGCCAGCGCCGTCGCGAGGCCGGCCTCGTCCACGGTGGACAGCGCGCCGTCCTGCACGACGGCCCGGCCGCCGACGAGCAGCAGCCGCAGCGGCGCGGGCGGGCCGAGGACCAGCGCGGCGACCGGGTCGGCGATGCCGGCGTGGCCGAGGCCGGACAGGTCCCATAGCGCGATGTCGGCGAGCTTGCCGGGCTCGAGCGAGCCGAGCTCGTCGGCGCGGCCGAGGCAGCGGGCGCCGCCGATGGTGCCCAGGGCCAGGGACTCGCGGGCGGTGAGCGCGGCCGGGCCGCCGCGCAGCCGGGCCAGGTAGAGGGCCTGGCGCAGCTCGGCGCCGAGCTGCCCGGCCTCCTGCGAGGCGGCGCCGTCGACGCCGAGGCCGACCGGGGCGCCCGCGTCGAGCAGGTCGCGGACGGGGGCGATGCCGGCCCCGAGCCGCCCGTTGGAGCTGGGGCAGTGCGCGACGCCGGTGCCGGTGGCGCCGAGCCGGCCGATCGCCTCCGCGTCGAGGTGGACGGTGTGGGCGAGCCAGACGTCGTCGCCGAGCCAGCCGAGGCTCTCCGCGTACTGCACGGGGGTGCAGCCGTGGACCTCCCGGCAGTACCCCTCCTCCTCGACGGTCTCGGCCAGGTGGGTGTGCAGCCGCACGCCCTCGCCGCGGGCCAGGTCGGCGGCCTCCCGCATGAGCCGGGGCGTGACCGAGAACGGGCTGCACGGGGCGACCGCGATGCGCACCATGGCGCCCGGCGACGGGTCGTGGAAGCGGTCGATGGCGTCCTTCGTCGCGGCGAGCGCGGCGTCGGTGTCCTCGACGACGCTGTCCGGGGGCAGGCCGCCGTCCTTGACGGACAGGTCCATCGAGCCGCGGCAGGGGTGGAAGCGCAGCCCGACCGCGGTGGCCGCGTCGATCTCGGCGGCGAGCAGGTCGCCGCCGCCGCGCGGGAAGACGTAGTGGTGGTCGGTGCTCGTCGTGCAGCCGGTGAGGGCCAGCTGGGCGAGGCCGGCGGCCGCGGCGGCGTGGACGATGCCGGCGTCGAGGCGGGCCCAGACCGGGTACAGCTCGCGCAGCCAGCCGAAGAGGATCTCCTGCTGGGCGTAGCCGCGGGTGGCCCACTGGTAGAGGTGGTGGTGGGTGTTGACCAGGCCGGGGGTGGCCAGGCAGCCGCGGCCGTCGACCCGGGTGACGCTCGCGTCGCCGCGGTAGGGCCCGGCGCCGACGGCGGCGATCCGGTCGCCGGCCACGACGATGTGCCCCTCGGTGTGCTCGGTCCCGGCCGCGTCCACCGTCGCGATCGCGCAGCGCTCGATGACGATCATCGAGCGGCCGCCAGCTTGACCGCCGCGACGATGTGCTCGTAGCCGGTGCAGCGGCACAGGTTGCCGGCGAGGGCCTCGCGGATGTCCGGGTCGCTCGGGTCCGGGTTGCGCTCCAGCAGGTCGTGCACGGCGACGATGAGGCCGGGGGTGCAGAATCCACATTGGACGGCACCGGCCCGCAGGAACGCCTGCTGGATCGGGTGCAGCGCGTCGGGCGGGGCCAGGCCCTCCACGGTGCGCACCCCGCGGCCCTCCGCCTGGCCGGCCGCGACCAGGCAGGCGCAGACCGGGGTGTCGTCCAGGTAGACCGTGCACGAGCCGCACTCGCCCTGCTCGCAGGCGTTCTTGGCACCGGGCAGGCCGAGCCGCTCGCGCAGCACGTAGAGCAGGCTCTCGCCCTCCCACACGTCGTCGGCGGCCATCGGCTCGCCGTTGACGGTCAGGTTGACGCGCATCGGTACTCCTCCCAGGCCCACCGCAGCGTCCGCCCGCCGAGGACGCTCAGCGCGTGCCGGCGGTAGGCGGCGCTGCCCCGCACGTCGTCGATCGGCCGGGCCGCGGCCCCGACCAGCTCGCCGAAGCGGTGCACGGTCGCGTCCGGCAGCGGCTCGCGGCTCTCCCAGGGCAGCTCGGCCGCGAACGCCTCGGCCTCGGCGGCGCGCAGCGGGGTCGGCCCGGCCGAGCCGATGCCGGTGCCGGCGGTGCGCCGGGCCGGGTCGAGCGCCAGGGCGAACGAGCACACCGCGATGACCATGGCGTTGCGGGTGCCGACCTTGGCGAACTGCTGGGCGCCGGCGGCCGGCGGGAGGAGAAAGGCGGCGATGAGCTCGTCGGTTGCGAGCGCGCTGCGCTTGGGGCCGGTGAAGAACTCGGCGACCGGGATGCGCCGGGCGCCGCGCACGGAGGCGACCTCGACGCTGGCGCCGGCGGCGAGCAGCGGCGGGTGGGCGTCCCCGGCCGGGGAGGCGGAGCCGAGGTTGCCCCCGACGGTGCCGCGGTTGCGGATCTGCGGCGATCCCACGGTGCGGGCGGCCATCGCCAGGCCGGGCAGGCGCCCGCCGAGCTCGTCGATGATGCGGCGGTACGTCACGGCGGCGCCGATGCGCAGGTGCTCGCCGTCGCCACCCCACTCGGTCAGCGCCGCGACCCGGGTCAGGTCGAGCAGGGCGGCGGGGCGGCGCCGGTCGAAGTTGAGCTCGACCATCACGTCGGTGCCGCCGGCGATCGGCACCGCCTCGGGGTGCTCGGCCTTCGCGGCGAGCGCCTCCGGCCAGGTGGACGGCCTCAGAAAGTCCACCGGACCTCCTCGGGGATGTCCACCGAGCGGCGCACCGTGCCCTCGATGAGCCCGTAGGGACGGTCGGCGGCGTAGTAGACCTCGTTGGGGTTGTCCAGGCCGAACGGGGCCAGGTCGACGAGGAAGTGGTGCCGGTTGGGCAGCGAGAGCTTGACCTCGAGCACCTCGGGGCACTGCTCCAGCACGCGCGAGCCCATCTCGAACAGGGTCTGCTGCAGGGCGTAGCTGTAGGTGCCGGCGAACGCCTCGACCAGCGCGGCGCGGGCCTTGGCGGCGTCGGCGGGGGCGCCGGCCGTGCGCCAGGTGGCGTCGACCGAGGTGGCGAGGATGCGGTCGGTGGTCTCCGGCAGCGTGGTGTAGCGGTCCTTGACGAAGCCGTGGAACTCCGAGTCGGTGGTCTTGAGCAGCACCAGACCGGAGACCCCGGAGACGGTCTGGGTGCCGTGGGCGCCGTGGTGCACGACCGCGGTGCGCACCTCGCCGCCGTCGCGGCGGAACGTGTGCACGCCGTCGACGCTGTCCCACGGGTACTGCTCGATCGAGACCCGGGCCTCGTGGATCGTCGGCTGCGAGGCGACGAAGTGCTCCGCCAGCCGCGCCGCGAACGACTCGATGTCGTCGATGCCGTGCTCGCGGGCGAACGCGTAGACCGTGTTCTTCTGCGTGTCGGTGGGCAGCACGGCGCTGTTGTCGCCGGTGAGGTGGCTCGCGGCGAGGTCGCCGCGCAGCGAGACGCTCACGTTGAGGTCGGTGATCGCGTCGCCGCCGGCGCCGCCGCGCGCGACGCGCACGATGCGGGTCTCGGCCTTGCCGTACTGGTTCGGGCCTAGCTCGAAGGTCTTGGCTCCCGGTTGGAAAGTCGACACGGTTCAGCTCCCCCGGTAGGTCGAATAGCCGAACGGGCTGAGCAGCAGCGGCACGTGGTGGTGCCGCGCGTCGGCCACGGTGAACTGGATCGCCACCTCCGGGAAGAACGCGTCCTCGCCGAGGTAGGCGGCGGTGTCGATGACCAGCCGGTAGCGGCCGAGGCTCACGTCCTCGAACCGTAACCGCCCGTCGACGTCGGTGGTGCCCTCCCCGACCAGGAGCCGGTCGGCGGCGGTCTCCAGCCGGATGGGCACCCCGGTGGCGGGGATGCCGCGGGCGGTGTCGAGCACGTGCGTGGAGACGCTCATACCGTCGCCTCCACTCCGCTCCGAACGATCATGCAGCCGCCTCGGCGAGCCGCTCGAGGCGCAGCTCGACGATCTTGCGCAGCTCGCCGCGGACCACGGTGCGCTCGGTCTCGTCGTCGTTGCGCAGCCGGCCCCGGGCCGCCTCCAGGATCTCCTCCGCGGACCGGCCGCTGGCGAAGATCAGGAACAGGTGGCCGAAGCGGCGCTCGTAGGCCTCGTTGACCTCGGCGAGCTCCCGGGCGGAGCCCCGCACCCCGGCCTGCTCGCGGCGCGACCAGGCGGACTCGGTGCTCACCCCGGCCGGTTTCTGCCCGATCCGCGGGTGCGCGGCCAGGACCTGCTGCAGATCCGTCCAGCCCAGCTCGTCGAACGCGCACACCCCGGCCACCACCAGGTCGGCCGAGGTCGGATATGGTCGGGCGGCGGCCACCCGGGCCGCCCAGCCGGGCGACGCGCAGCAGGCGAGGAGGGCTTCCTCGGCGGCCTCGGGCGCGAGGCCGTTGAACCGGTCGAGCATCGGCACCCCTCTCGTATCCCGGCACAGTACTCCGGGGATGTTTCATGTCCAGCCCCCCGCGATCATGTCCAGTATCCGCCTTTTGTCCGGACCCGCGACTCGAACGGGGCCCGAGGTGTGGAAACGGAAGCGTCACGTACGCGAAACCACCGATGACGCCGGGGCGTCGAGATTGTTGGCGTGACCAACATCGCGCCGGACCGGGCACTCGCCCGGCAGGCCTGTCCGAAGCACATGACGCACGGCCCGTGCGCCGGTGTGACGGACGGCGGCGCGTGCGAGGTGCCGTCGGCGGGCATGTGCCCGTACCCCTTGGAATGGTCGTTCGACACGGCCATCGGTGAACGGCTGCGGCTGCCGAAGCCGTTCGTGCTGACCGACCTGCCCGCCGTGCCGCTGGACACCGCAGCGCTGCGCGCCTCCGCCCGGCTGCTGTCCGGCACCGCCGACGCGTTCCTGCTCGGCGACCACGGCGGCGAGCGGGTGCAGTTCCCGCCGTCCTACCGGGCCCGGGTCCTCGCCGACGAGGGGCTGGCCGCCTGGCCGGGCATCAACTGCCGGGACCGCAACCGGGTCGCGCTGGAGGGCGAGCTGGCCGCCTGCCGCGACGCCGGCGCGGCCGGGGTGCACTGCATCACCGGCGACCACCCGGCGCTGGGCCACCGGCCCGACGCCGCGGCCGTCTTCGACCTCGACTCGGTCGAGCTCACCGCCCTGGCCCGGCGGCTGGACCTGATCGTCTCCGTCGCGCACGCCCCGGCGGCGCCGCCGGCCGCGGTCCGGCTCCCCCGGGCGCTGACCAAGATCGCGGCCGGCGCCGACATCGTCGTCGTCGACCACTGCGGCGGCCCGGAGCGGGTGCACGCCGCCGCCGAGGAGCTGCGCGCGGCCGGCTTCACCGGCACCGTGCTGGCCTGCGTGCCGGTCGCCACCGACGCGTTCTCCGCCGCCGTGCTCGCCGGGTTCGCCGGCGGTCGGCTCCCGCCGGGCTACCTGGCCGGGATCTACGAGGCGCCCGACCCGCGGGTCGCCGGCATCGCCGCCGCGGTCGAGCTGGCCCGGGCGCTGCTTTCCCACCCGGGCATCGACGGGGTCAACCTCTCCGGCGGCACCCGGTCCGGGCAGGAGCTGGCCATCGCCCGCGACCTGGCGACCATCGGGCGGGAGCTGCGCCCGTGACGGTCCTGCGCAATGCCACCCTCGCCGACGGCCGGATCGCCGACGTGTCGATCGCCGGCGGGCGGATCGGTGCCGTCACCGACCCGGCCCCCGGGCCCGGCACCGACCTGACCGGCTACGTGCTGCTGCCCTCGTTCGTCGAGCCGCACGCCCACCTCGACAAGGCGCTCACCGCCTCGACGGTGGACAATCCGACCGGCGACCTGCTCGGCGCCATCCGGGCCATGCACGCCGCCGCCGACCGGTTCACCAAGGACGACATCCGCCGCCGCGCCGACCGGGCGGTGCGGGTCATGCTCGCGCACGGCACCACCGCGATCCGCACCCACGTCAACGTCGGCTCGACCATGGGCATGCGGGCCCTGGAGGCGCTGAGCGAGGTCCGCGCCGACTGGGCCGGCCTGGTCGACCTGCAGCTGGTCGCGCTCGTCGGCAACCCGCTGGGCGGCGAGGCCGGGGCCAACCTGCGCGACGCGCTGCGCAGTGGCGCCGACATCGCCGGCGGCTGCCCGCACCTCGACCCCGAGCCGGACAAGGCGGTCGCGATCTGCCTCGACGCGGCGGGCGAGGCCGGCACACCGATCGACCTGCACACCGACGAGACCCTCGACCCGGCCAAGCTGACCCTGGCCACGCTGGCCGACCTGGTGTCGCGGACCGGCTTCGAGCACGGGGCGACCGCGAGCCACTGCGTCAGCCTCGGCGTACAGCCGCCGGACGAGCAGCGCCGGGTGTCGGAGCTGGTCAGCGCGGCCGGCGTCGCCGTGGTGGCGCTGCCGCAGACCAACCTGTTCCTGCAGGGCCGCGACCATCCGGTCGGCACGCCGCGCGGGCTCACCGCCGTGCACGCGCTGCGCCGGGCCGGCGCCCTCGTCGCGGCCGGCGGGGACAACCTGCGCGACCCGTTCCACCCGGTCGGGCGCGGGGATCCCCTGGAGGTCGCCGCGCTGATGGTGATCGCCGGGCACCTCGGCGCCGCCGACGCCGTCGAGTCCGTCACCGCCGCACCCCGGGCCGCGCTCGGCCTGCCCGCCGTCGCGGTCGAGCCCGGCGCCCCGGCCGACCTGGTCGCCCTGCGCGGTGAGGACCTGATCGCCGCGCTCGGCGCCGCCGACCAGGACCGCCTGGTGTGGCGGGGCGGCCGGCTGGTCGCCACCACCACCGTCACCCGCACCCTCGCCGCCCCGCCCGCAAGGAGCCACCCATGACCGCCGCACTGCGGTTCCACGACGTCGGCAAGGCGTTCAAGGACGGCACGGTCGCGCTGACCGGCGCCGACTTCGCCGTCGCGCCCGGCGAGTTCACCTCGATCGTCGGGCCGTCCGGCTGCGGCAAGAGCACCCTGCTGCGCATCGCCAGCGGCCTCGACGACGCCACCGCCGGCGAGGTCACGGTCGGCGCGGACCGGCTCGGATACGTCTTCCAGGACGCCACCCTGCTGCCCTGGCGCTCGGTGCGGGCCAACGTCGAGCTGCTCGCCGAGCTGCACGGGCTGGACCGCTCGGAGCGGCGCAAGCGCGCCGCCGAGGCGATCGAGCTGGTCGGCCTCACCGGCTTCGAGAAGCACATGCCGCACGAGCTGTCCGGCGGCATGCGGATGCGGGCGTCGCTGGCCCGCTCGCTGACCCTGTCGCCGGACCTGTTCCTGTTCGACGAGCCGTTCGGCGCGCTCGACGAGATCACCCGGGAGCGGCTCAACGACGAGCTGCTCTCGCTGTTCCGGCTGCAGCGCTTCGCGGCGCTGTTCATCACGCACTCGGTCATGGAGGCGGTGTTCCTGTCCACCCGCGTGCTGGTCATGTCGGGCCGCCCGGGCCGGATCCTCGCCGACGTGCCGATCCCTTTCGAGTACCCCCGGGATCCCGCCCTGCGCTTCTCCCCCGACTTCGCGGCGCTGTGCGGCGAGATCTCCGGCCACCTCAGAGGAGCACACGCATGAGTGAGCGTAGCGAGCGAATCATGTTGCGGCGTGTGTCGTGCCTCATGGCGACGCCGAGCGCCAGCGAGGTGTCGGCATGAGCGTCATGCAGGCGGCTTCCGACGCGGTCGCCGCGCCCGCCACGACCGCGCCCGCGGGCCGCCGGCGCCGCCCCCGGCTGCTGTGGCGGGTCCTGCCCCCGGTCGGCGTCTTCGCCCTCATCATCGGCGCCTGGTACTACATCTCCTACGGCGTGCTCTCGCAGAGCCGCCGCTTCCTGCTCCCGCCGCCGGACCAGATCATCGAGGTCGGCTTCGGTGACCCGAAGAACTTCGACGCCCTCATGCGCGGCCTCGGCCTCACCACCGAGGTGGCCCTGCTGGGCCTGGCCATCGCCATCGTGGTCGGGGTCGGCGCGGCCGTGCTCATGAGCCAGGCGAAGTGGCTGGAACTCTCGCTGTATCCGTGGGCGGTGATCCTGCAGACGATCCCGATCCTCGCGCTGGTGCCGCTGATCGCGCTGTGGCTCGGCTTCGGCTTCGAGAGCCGGCTGCTCGTCTGCGTGCTCATCGCGCTGTTCCCGATCATCGCCAACACCCTGTTCGGCCTGCAGTCGGCCGACGCGGGCATGCGCGACCTGTTCCGGCTGCACGGCGCGGGCCGGGCCACGGTGCTGTTCAAGCTCATGTTCCCGGCCGGCCTGCCGGCCATGTTCGCCGGGTTCCGGATCTCGGCCGGCCTGTCGGTCATCGGTGCGCTCGTCGGCGACCTGTTCTTCAAGCAGGGCAAGCCGGGGCTCGGCATCCTCATCGACGTCTACCGCTCGCGGCTGCAGACCGAGCAGATGTACGCGGCGGTGATCCTCGCGAGCCTGCTCGGCATCGCGGTGTTCGTGTTCTTCGGCTGGCTGGGCCGGCAGGTCGTCGGCAAGTGGTACCAGGCCGGTCGCGGGTAAATCAATAAACGGGAGCGTGTCCATGAACCGTCCGAAATGGGCGGCGGCGCTGACCGCCGCCGTCTCCTTACTCGCCCTCGCCGCCTGCGCGTCCGAGGACGACACCAGCACGTCGGCCTCCGCCGGGCCGTCGGCCGCGGCCGGGTCGGCCTACGACCTGGCGGGCGTCTGCCCGTCGACCGTGGTCGTCCAGACCGACTGGAACCCGGAGAGCGAGCACGGCGGCACCTACCAGTTGCTCGGGCCCAACCCGAAGATCGACGCGGACAAGAAGCGGGTCACCGGCGCGCTGGTGGCCAAGGACGGCACCGACACCGGCGTGAAGCTGGAGATCCGGGCCGGCGGGCCGGCGATCGGCTTCCAGAACGTGGCCGCCCAGATGTACTCCGACACCTCCATCACGCTGGGCTACGGCGGCTCCGACGATGCCATCGCGTTCTCCAAGACCCAGCCGACCCTGGGCGTCTTCGCCGGGCTGGAGAAGAGCCCGCAGATCATCATGTGGTCGCCGGACGCCCACCCGGACTGGCAGACCATCGCCGACATCGGCAAGACCGACACGAAGGTGATGTACTTCCAGGGCGCGACCTACATGGAGTACTTCACCGGCAAGGGCATCCTGAAGAAGTCGCAGGTCGACGGCTCCTACGACGGCGCGCCCGCGAACTTCGTGGCCTCCGGCGGCAAGATCGCCCAGCAGGGCTTCGCCACCGCCGAGCCCTACATCTACGAGCACGAGATCAAGGCCTTCGGCAAGCCGATCAAGTTCCAGCTCATCGCCGACGCGGGCTTCGACTTCTACCAGCAGATGCTGGCCATCCGCGCGGGCGAGAAGGACAAGCTGGCGCCCTGCCTGAAGAAGCTCGTGCCGATCATGCAGCAGGCCCAGGTCGACTTCATGAACAACCCGGCCGCGACGAACAAGCTCATCCTGCAGCTGGTCGAGCAGTACAACAACGGCTGGACCTACAGCCAGGGCGTCGCCGACAACTGCGTCAAGCAGATGCGGGCGCTGGGCATCGTCGGCAACGGCAAGGACAGCACGCTGGGCAACTTCGAGGACGCCCGGCTGCAGGCGCTGATCGACATCGCCAAGCCCATCTTCACCGCGCAGAACAAGGAGATGAAGGCCGACATCAAGCCCGCGGACCTGGCCACCAACGAGTTCATCGACCCGTCGATCGGCCTGAAGTAGCCGGCAATGCGGTCACCGGTAACACTCCCCGGCGACGTGCCGGTGGTACCGCCGGCCACCCTGGACGCGCTCACCGACGATCTGGTGAGCGCGTTCGGGGCCCGGGCCGTGCGCCGCGACGACGCCGGGCGGCTCTCCGCGTCGACGGACTGGGCGCACATGAGCCCGGTCCTCGCCCCGATGCTGCCCGGCGGCGTCGCCGACGTCGTGGTGTTCCCGCCCGACGCCGACGGCATCGCGCTGGCCACCGCGCTCGCCCACCGGCACAAGGTGCCGCTGACCCCGCGCGGGCAGGGCACCGGCAACTACGGCCAGGGCATCCCGCTCTACGGCGGGCTGGTGCTGGACACCAGCCGGGCCACCACCATCCACGCCGTCACCGACGGCGCGATCAGCGCCGACGCCGGCGCCTCCTTCGTCGCGCTGGAGAAGGCGGCCCGCGCCCACGGCCAGGAGCTGGCCATCCTGCCCTCCACCGTGGGCAGCACCATCGGCGGGTTCATCGCCGGCGGCTCCGGCGGCACCGGGTCGCTGGCCAACGGCGCGATCTGGACCGGCTACCTGCACGAGCTGCGGGTGGCCGCGTGCACGTCGCGGGCGCGGCTGCACGCCGTACCGTATCCGGAGAACACGGCGATGGCGCACGCCTTCGGCGTCTCCGGGGTCATCGCCGGGGCCACCGTGGCGCTGCGCCCGGCGGTGCGGTGGACCGCGCTGTTCGCCGCTTTCGATGCCTTGGTACCCGCGGCAAGCGCCGGCGAGGCGCTGTTCGAGCTGCCCACCACGCCCCGGCTGGTGTCGCTGGACGAGGCCGGGATCGTGGCCACCTATCGCCCGGCGGACCCGGCCATGCCCCGGGACAAGGTGTCGCTGCGCGCCATCGTCGCCGTCGACGACGTGCCCGCCGCGACCGAGGCGGTCCGCGCCCACGGCGGCACCGTCACCGAGGTCCGCGCCAACGGCCCGGCGCTGCTCGCGTCGCTGTCCTACAACCACGTGACGCACCGGGTGCGCAAGCTGCGCCCGGAGCTGACCCACCTGCAGTGCATGGGCCGCGGCCTGATCCACCGCCGGCCCGAGGTCGCCGCCACCGTCCCCGACTCGCTGGTCCACCTGGAGGGCTTCCGGCTGGGCGAGCGGCCCGGCTGGGTCGGCATGCTGTTCACCCGGTTCGTGGACGTGCCGTCGCTCTACGCGGGCATGGACGCGCTGGAGGCGGCCGAGGTCGACGTCGACGACCCGCACACCTGGGTCCTGCACCACGACCGCCTGGAGCGGGTCCGCGCCGCGGCCAAGCGCTTCGACCCCGACGGCCTGCTCAATCCGGGGAAGCTGCCGCCGGCCTGAGCCGCCGCGGCCCTGGCCACCGCGGCCAGCGGCAGCGCCGCCGCGACCGTGGCAGACTCGAACACATGGCCGAGATGGGGCTGCGGCCCGCGATAGAGGTCGTCGACGTCGGCGGGCGGGTCGTGCGGATCGTCGACGGGCACCTGCTCGCGCCCGGCGAGACCCGGTCCATCGGGCACGACCTGCCGCACCGCGGCATCGAGCTCAGCGTCGACGCCGCCGGCTACCGGGCCCGGTGGGTGCGCAGCGCGATCAGCCTGCCCTCGTTCGCCCGGCTGTTCGCCGGGGGCGCGGCCGGCGGGGCGCTGTTCCGGCTGCTCGGGCTGCCCGGCGCCGTGCTCGGCGCGATCGTCGCCGTCGGGGTGGCCCGCGCGACCCGCCCGGCGCGGCCCGCCGACGTCACCGACCCGGCCGTCACCGTGCGCGAGGACGGTCCCGACCTCGTCCTGCAGTCCTCGTCGCTGGCCGCGCTGGTGCTCGGCGTCATGGAGCTGACCGGGTCCGACGGCCCGGTCACCGTCAGCCCGGCCGCGGCCGCCGGGGAGCCGGACGGGGTGCGCCTCGACGACGTCGGCGGCCTCGAGGACGTGGTGGCCCAGTTCCGCGACGTCGCGGTGTCGTTCCGCCACCCGGACGTGATGGCCCGCTGGGGCGCGACCCGGCCGCAGGGCATCCTGCTCTACGGGCCACCGGGCACCGGCAAGACCATGCTCGCCCGGGCGCTGGCCGCGGAGATCGGCGGCGAGCTGCGCGAGATCCGCACGCCGGAGATCCTCGACAAGTGGGTGGGCAACTCCGAGAAGAACATCCAGCGGATCTTCACCGAGGCCCGCGGCCTGCGCAGCCCGACGGTGCTCCTCTTCGACGAGTTCGACTCGATCATCAGCTACACCGGCACGGCCTTCGACGCCGCCGGGCAGATGATCAACGCGGTGGCCGGCATCTTCAAGCAGGAGATGAACACGCTCATCGAGGCCAACCCCAACGTCATCGTCGTGGCCACCACGAACTTCCCGGACCGGGTCGACGCGTCGCTGGTGCGGTCCGGCCGCTTCGACCTGAAGCTGGCCGTCCCGCTGCCGTCGCGGCGGGCCCGGGCCGACATCGCGGCCAAGCTGATCCGCGGCCTGATCGCCCGGCACGAGACGCCGGGCTTCCGGATGTTCGCCGACGACGTCGACATCGACGCCCTGGCGTCGGCCTCCAACGGCCTGACCGGCGCGGACCTCAAGGAGGCGCTGCGCCGCGCCCAGCTGGACAAGGCCATGCACGAGGCCCGCTCCGGCCGCCCGCCCGGCCCGATCACCCAGGACGAGCTGCTCGCGGCCATCGCCCGCCTGCGTACCTGAACGGCAATGGTGGTGCCTGCTGTACCACGGCCGGGCAGCCCGAGGGAATGACCCGCCGCGGGGCGGCTGGTGTGCTGAGGACACACCAATCGACCGTCCCTTGTGGAGGCTCTCGTGGGCGCCGTTCGCGGCCTTGTGCACCGCTTTCCCGTCGTCGTCTTCTTCGCGCTCGCGTTCGGGCTGAGCTGGGTGGCCTGGACGCCGTACATCCTCTCGGAAAGCGGCCTCGGGTGGATCCCGCTGCGCTTCCCGGAGGTGCTGGGCACCACCCAGTTCGCCGGGGTGCTGCCCGGCGCGTATCTGGGCCCGCTGACCGCCGCGTTCGTGGTCACCGCCGCCGCCGAGGGACGGGCCGGGCTGCGGCACTGGTCGCGGCGGCTGGTGCGGCTGCGGGTCGGGTGGCGGTGGTACCTGCTGGTGCTGACCGCCGTGCCGGCCGTGATCCTGCTGGCCACGCTCGCGCTGCCCGGCTCGTGGGGGCACGTGCGCGCGCCCGGCGTGGCGGTGCTCGTGGGGTACCTGCCGCTGCTGCTCGTGCAGATCGTCACCACCGCGATGGCGGAGGAGCCGGGCTGGCGGGACTTCGCGCTGCCGCGGCTGCAGGGACGCTTCGGCGCGGTGGCCGGGACGGTGGTACTCGGCGTGCTGTGGGGGTGCTGGCACCTGCCGCTGTTCTTCACCGAGTGGGGCGGCTGGCCGCACGTGTCGTGGGTGACGCCGGTGGAGTTCGTGGCCGGGTGCGTGCCGCTGAGCCTGGTGATGACGTGGGTGTTCAACCGGACCGGGGAGAGCCTGCCGATCGTGATGCTCCTGCACGCCGGAATCAACACCACCTACTCGCTGGTGTGGAGCCAGGTCTTCCCCACCCTGGACCTGCAGCGGGACTCGATGCACGCCCAGCTCATCGGCTCGACCGTCGTGGCGCTGCTGCTCATCGCCGCCACGCGTGGGCGGCTGGGGCTGCGCACCGCCGCCCGGCCCTCCGCTTCGGCCTCGCCGGCCTCGTCCCAGCCGCGGCCGGCGCCGGCCTCGACACAGCCTTAGCCGCCGCTTTCACCCGCGGCCGGCGCCGGCCTCAACACGGCCCTAGCCGCGGCTTTCAGCCGCGGTCGATGCCGGCCTCCAGGTAGTGCAGGACGGCGGCGACGCGGCGGTCGGTGCGATCCGTCGGCGCGAGGTCCAGCTTGGCGAAGATGCTGCGGATGTGCTTGTGCACGGCGCCGTCGGTGACGAACAGGCGCTCCGCGATCGCCGCGTTGCCCAGCCCCTCGGCCATGAGCGCGAGGACCTCGCGCTCGCGGCCGCTCAGCCGCTGCAGCCGGGCGTCCGGCCGGCCGCGGCTGAGCAACTGCGCGACCACGTCGGGGTCGATCGCGGTGCCGCCGCCGGCCACCCGGTGCAGCGCGGTGAGGAACTCCTCGACCCGGCCGACGCGCTCCTTGAGCAGGTAGCCCAGCCGGGCCCCGCCACCGGCCAGCAGGTCGGTGGCGAAGGCCTGCTCGACGTACGCCGACAGGACCAGCACCGCGAGGCCGGGCCGGCGCCGGCGGGCCTCGACGGCGGCCGCGATGCCCTCGTCGGTGTGTGTCGGCGGCATGCGTACGTCCACGATCGCCACATCCGGCGCGTGCTCGTCCACCGCGGCCAGGAACGTGACCGGGTTGTCGGCGGTGGCCACCACGTCGAGCGACTCGGCCCGCAGCAGCAGCGCCAGCCCCTCCCGCAGCAGCGCGTCGTCCTCGGCGATCACGATCCGCACGGCACGCTCTCCTCGAATCTCGTCCGGCCCACCCGGACGACGCCGTCACGCGCCGCCGCGATCACGATCCGCACGGCACGCTCTCCTCGAATCTCGTCCGGCCCACCCGGACGACGCCGTCGCACGCCGCAGCGATCACGATCCGCACGGCACGCTCTCCTCGAGTCTCGTCAGGCCGCTCCGCGGGACGACGCCGTCGCGTGGCTGCGCGATCACGATCCGCACGGCAGGCTCACCTCGAGTCGCGTCGGGCCGCCCGGCGGGCTGCTCAGGTCGACGGAACCGTCGTGGGCCTCGGCGCGGCGGCGGATGCCGAGCAGCCCCGAGCCGGTGCCCTCGCCGGCGCCGCCGTGGCCGTCGTCGGTGACGCTCAGCAGCAGCCGGTCGCGGTCGCGGCGGAGCCGGACGGTGGCCCGCTCCGCGCCGCTGTGCTTGGCCACGTTGGTCAGCGCCTCGGCCACGACGAAGTAGGCGGTGGCCTCGACCGAGGCGGCGCAGCGGCCCGGCACGTCGGCGTCGACCTCGACCGGGACCGGGCAGGTGGCGGCCAGCGACCGGACCGCGTCGGTCAGGCTGCGGTCGGTGAGCACCGGCGGCAGGATCGTGCGCACGACCGCCCGCAGGTCGGCCAGTGCCTCCTCGGCCGCGCCCTGCGCCCGCTCCAGCAGGTCCTCGGCGCCGGCCGGGTCGCGCGCCACCGCCCGCCGGGCCGCGCCGAGCAGCACGCTGACCGCGACGATCCGGTTCTGCGTGCCGTCGTGCAGCGCCCGCTCGATGCGCCGCAGCTCGGCGGCGTGGGCGTCGAGCGCCGCGGCCCGGGTCGCGGTCAGCTCGGCCACCCGCAGCACCAGGTCGGCGCCCGGATCGGGGGCGAGCAGCCGCCGCCCGGGCGCCTCCTGCAGCCGCGCCAGCGCCGGCAGCCCGAAAACGACGAGCGCCAGCCACACCACGCCGAGCAGGCTCACGAGGGACGCACCCGCCTGGTCGTGCACGACCGGATAGCCGAACGACGGGGTCGCCCCCTCCGGCGGCACCAGCCGCCACCACAGCGCGAACGAGCCGTCGCGCAGCACGTTCAACGGCAGCGCCAGCGCGAGCAGCCCCGCCAGCAGCCCCAGCGTCCCGTGCAGGGCGGCCCAGCGCAGCTCCCGGCGCACCGCGCGGTCGGCGGTGATCGCCCGCAGCCGCACCGGCGCCGGCTGGTGGCCGAGCAGCTCGGGCCCGGTCCGGGAGAGCCGCTCGCGCTCCTGGTCGGCGACGACGCGCAGCAGCCGCACCACGAACGGCACCAGGATCAGCCCCACGCCGACGAGGCAGGCCAGCGCGGTGACGGCCGCGGTCACCGTCACGATCAGGGCGAGCAGCGCGGTGCCGAGCCCGCGAACGAGGCGCTCGAACGCGTCGAGAGCGGCCCGGGTGCGGGCCCGGATCTCCCACCGCGTCGCTGCCATACGCAGAACCTACCGCCCGGGCGTCGGCGCCTGGTCGAAGCGTCAGGCGTGCACGAACGGGATCGTGACGGCCAGCTGGGTGAAGCCGAGCCGCTGCAGGATCGGGCTGCTGTCGGCGGAGGCGTCGACCTGCAGGTACCGGTAGCCGGCCGCGGCGGCGAGGGCGGCCCGGTAGGCGACCACGGCCCGGAAGACGCCGCGGCCGCGCCAGTCGGGCACGGTGCCGCCGCCCCACAGGCTCGCGAACCCGGTGCCGGCGTGGAACTCGACCCGGGCCGCGCAGATCGGGCGCTCGCCGGCCAGCGCGACCACGCCGCTGACGGTGCCGGGGCTGGCCAGCAGCTGACGGCCGATGCCCGCGTGGTCGCCGCCGAAGACCTCGTCGTGCACCCGGACCAGCAGTCCGGCCTCCGCCGCGGTCGTCACCGGCACCAGGTGTACCGCATCCGGAAGCTCGACCCCCTGCGGCACCGCCCCGGTCTCGGCGACGAGCAGCGCCTCCGGCGGGCCCGGCTCGAAGCCCGCGGCCAGCAGCCGGGCGGGCAGGTCGGCCGGCCGATCGTGCGAGTAGTGCTTCCACTCCCACGGCACGCCGGCCTCGGCGAAGCGGCGCACCTGCGCGGCGATGACCGCGCCGGCGTCCAGGCCGTCGAGGCCGCACCAGGTGACGCCGCTCCAGCCGTCCGCGGCGTTGACGACCCGCACGATGCCGGGCTCCCGCTCGACCACCGCGCCGGGGCCTTCCTGGGGCCGCCGGCGGACCTCCCGGTCGTACCGCTCGATCATCAGCTTGACGTCCACCGCCTCACCCAATGCCCGCGGCGCCCCCGGTGCAACCCCTTTTGCCCCGGACCGCCCTCAGCCTCCGGAGCCGCCCCGAGCCGGCCCAGCGCCGGCGCGGTTTTCCTTCCGCGATCATGCACTCAAGCCGCCCACTGGCCGGGATCCTCATGATCCCGGAGCCAAAGCGCCGCTATGCGAGCGCTTTCACTCCACGATCATGGCGATCCCGCCATTCGAAACGTTCTTCTGCATGATCGCGGAAGGAAAGCGCCGCTGAGGGTCAGATGCCGTGTTGCTGGGGGAGCAGGCCGTCGGGGCCGGCCCAGAGCACGATGTTCGGCGGGCCGCCCTGTGCGAGTTCGCGGGTGAAGAAGTCCACGATCTCGGTGTCCGGGTGGCGGAGGCTGAAGTGGATCAGGACGAACAGCGTCGCCGGGTTGGCCTCGATCACTGGGCGTAGCTGGCTCCAGACGGTGTGGCCGATGCGGGCGGCGCGATCCAACTCGGCGTCGTCCAGGAAGGTGCACTCGGTGATCACGACCGGGGTGCCGGGGAGCCAGCCGGCCTCGGCCAGCGCGCTCGCGTGGGTGTCGCCGAGGTAGGCGAACAGCGGGCGGTTCGCCTCGCGGTCGACCGGCTCGCCGGCCGCGCGGCGGGCGGCCATCAGGCGGCCGAACTCCGCCTTCGGGAGCGCGTCGCGCTGCGCGGCCAGGTCGGGGAGCAGCTCCCGGCGGCGTTCGCTCACCACGTAACCCACGCACGGGACCTTGTGGCGGCACTCGACCACCTGGGCGGCATGGCTGCCGCGGCGGCCGAACGTGAACTCGTCGCCGGGGCGTACCCCGTGCACGCGGGCGCCGGCGGCCAGCGTCTCGTCGTAGGCGGCGACCTGGTTCACCTCCGTCGCGGCGCGCAGGTACGACCGGACGTGCTCCAGCGCGTCGGCCGGGACGTAGAGGTCCACGCCGCCGGGGCGGACGGCGAGGAAGTCGAGGTCCTTCACGTGGTCCAGGTGGGTGTGGGTGAGCAGCACGGTCTCCGGCTGCCGGCCCTCGACCAGGCCGGCGTCCAGGCCCAGGCGCAGTTCCGGCACGCAGAAGAACGTCTTGTCGTTGGCGCGTGAGTAGCCGGTCAGGGTCAGATCGGTGCCGGGCAGGGTCCAGGTCCGCCACTGCCGGAAGGGATGCCCCTGCACCAGCGGGGCCGCATGCGTCACGGGCACGCGACAGTCTGGCACGGCGCGGCGCATGGACGCCCGTGAGTTTCCGGGCCGGGGCAGACGCCGGCGAGTCCACCAGCGCGACCCGGGCGATGCGGAAGGGTGGTCAGGCGGGCTGCAGGTGCTCGGCGAGGATCGCCAGATGGGTGTGCCGGGCGGCGGTGTGCCGGGCCAGGCCCTCGGCCGTGAGGTTGACGAACACGCCGCGGCGGTCGGCCTCGCACAAGGCGCGGGCGACCAAGCCGTGCTTCTCCAGCCGGGCCACGGCGCGGGACAGGGCGCTCTGGCTCAGATACATGTCGCCGGCCAGCTCCTGCATGCGGCGCTTCTCACAGTCCTGGGCGATGAGCCGGTCCAGGATCTCGAACTCGCTCAGCGTGAGGCCGTGGCGCTCCTGCAGGGCTCGCTCCAGGTGGCCTGCGACCTCGTTATAGCTGGTCAGCAGCGAGCGCCAGCGCTCGACCAAGGCACCTTCCGAACCCATGCGCGGCATCCTACTCCACCGCGGGTGAAATTGCAGCTGCATTAAATGCAAGAGGATCTAGTGCATGGACATTGGATGCATACGCATCTAGTGTCGGCGCTCGTGACTATGACACAAGCCGAAGCAACGGCACACGGGGCGGGCGCGGAGCAGGTCTGGACTCCCCGGCTCTGGGGAGTGCTGGCCGTTCTGTGCGCCGTGCTGTTCCTCGACGGACTCGACGTCTCGATGGTCGGCGTCGCGTTGCCCTCGATCGGCAGTGAACTGGGGCTGTCGACCACCGCGCTGCAGTGGATCGTCAACGGATACGTCCTGGGCTACGGCGGCCTGCTCCTGCTCGGCGGGCGGACCGCCGACCTGCTCGGCCGCCGCCGCATCTTCCTCGTCGCGCTCGGCGTGTTCGCCGTCGCGTCGCTGGTCGGCGGGCTGGTCGACGACGGTACCCTGCTGATCGCGACCCGGTTCGTGAAGGGGCTCGCGGCCGCGTTCACCGCGCCGACCGCGCTGTCCATCCTCACCACCACGTTCCACGAGGGGCCGGCCCGCAACCGGGCGCTGTCGGTCTTGTCCGTGTTCGGCGCGAGCGGCTACTCCTCCGGGCTCATCCTCGGCGGCCTGCTCACCAGCGTCGGCTGGCGCTGGACCTTCCTGATCCCGGCGCCGCTGGCGGCCGGCGCGCTCCTGGCCGGCATCGCGCTCATCCCGCGCGACCGGGCCGCGGCCGAGGGCGGGCACGACCTGGCCGGGGCGGCGACGCTGGTCGGCGGGATGCTGCTCGCGGTGTACACCGTCGTCTCCGCACCGGCCCGCGGCTGGCTCGACCCGGTGACGCTCGGGCTGGCCGCGGCCGCGGTGGCGCTGCTCGCCGCGTTCGTGGCGATCGAGCGGCGAGTGCCGCACCCGCTGATCCGGCTGGACATCCTGCGGATCGGCGCCATCGTGCGGGCCAACCTGAGCATGGTGGCCCTGTTCGGTTCCTACCTCAGCTTCCAGTTCATGATGACGTTGTACCTCCAGGACGTGCTGCACTGGTCACCCCTGCGGATGGCGCTGGCGCTGCTGCCCGCGGGCCTGCTCGTCGCCTTCGGCTCGCCGTTCGTCGGGCGGCTCATCACCCGGCACGGCACCGCCCCGCTCATCGTCGGCTCGATGCTGTCGATGAGCCTCGGGTACGGCTGGTTCCTGCTCACCGCCGGCACCGCCCCGCAGTACCTGGTCACCACGCTGCCGACGATGCTGCTGCTGGGCGGCGGGTTCGCGTTCGGGTTCAGCTCGATCATGGCCCAGGCCACCGACGGCATCGCGGACGCCGAGCAGGGGCTGGCCTCCGGGCTGGTGCAGACCTCGGGCCAGGTCGGCGCCGCGCTGGTCCTGGCCGTCGTCACCGCGCTGGTCGCGGCCGGCGCACCGGCCGGCGGCGACGACTTCGGGCAGTACCACCCGGGAATCAACCTGGTGACCGGCGTCGCCGTGGCCGGGCTCCTGCTCAGCCTGGTCCCGCTGCTGGCCCGCCGCGCCGTCGGCGCACACCGCGGCTGACCGGGTCCGGCCAGGGCCGAAACCACGAGCGGCCGGCCTTCCTGAGCGAAGGCCGGCCGCTCGCTGGCGAACCCCCACTGCAAACAGCGTGGGCCCGGGCCGGCCCGTTACACGGCGGCGGTGGGGAGCCGGCCGCGCGGCCGGAGCCTCGGACCCGCGACAGTCCTGAGCCTCCCGTCCGGCCCGCGCGGCCGGCGTCAGACCGCGACGGCGTGCGAGACCTTCCACGCGCCGCCGACGGGGACCATGGTGAGGACCACCCGGTTCTGGTCGACCTTTTCGCCGGTGATGTTCGTGTTGCGGCGGTACTGGTCGACGTAGAGCAGCAGCTCCACCCGGTCGGGCGCGGCGCTGACCACGCCCGAGGCGGACACCGAGGCGCGCACGATCGCCTGCTCCGACACCGCGTTGGACTTGAGGGCCGCGGTTGTCTGGGCGTACTCGGCGGCGAAGTCCCCGGTGGCGAACGCCCGGCCGTTGGCGACGCTCGCGTCGAAGCTGCGGTAGTCGTAGGAGAAGATCGCCTGCGCGGCGGCGTCGGCGGCGGCGAGCGACTGGCGCACCGCCACGTCGCGGCGGTGGGCGCGGTCGTGCTCGTACCAGCCGGCGGCGGCGAGCCCGGCGCCGAGCACCACGGCGATCAGCAGCGCGACCGTGCCGCGGCCGGGCCGGGCCGGACGAAGTACCTTCAGCATCGAACTCCCCCTCACCCGACGAACTGCAGCTTGGCCACGAGCCACCGGCCCGAGTCGCGGTCGTGGGCCAGATCGACCTGGATGCGGTAGTGCGACGCCCGGCCCTCCGGCGCCTTCGCGTTGCGCACGGTCGCGTCGACGGCGACGAGCACCACCGCCCGCTCGCGGTCGCCGGAGACCAGCGCCGCGCGCAGCACCGTGCCGCGCGAGTCGACGTTGTTCTCCACGACCGCGGCCCGCACCTGCGCCTGCCCGCGGGTGAACTCGTCGCGGAAGTCGCCGGTCGCGCCGGCCACGATGCGCTGCAGGTCCCGGTCGACGCTGCCGGCGCTGACCGACACGAAGTCGACCGTGGTCTGCTTCGCCGCGGCGAGGGCCTGCTGGTGGGCCTGCTCCAGCATCCGGTCGCCGTACCACCGGCTGCCGAACACGCCCGCCCCGGCCAGCGCCGCGCACAGCAGCACCGCGAGCAGCGCCGGGCCCAGGCCGGGCCGGGAGAACCGCGGCCGGCGCCGGGTCTGCGGAACCCGGCGCCGGACCGCCCGCGGGCGCGCGGTGCGCGGCTTTTCCTCGACGGGCTCCACGTCCGGCGCGGAGTCGTGGACGGGCTCCTCGTCCAGCCGGGACAGGACCGCGGTGATCGGGTCGCGGCGGCGCGCCGCGCGGCGGGTGGCGGCCCGCCGGCGGACGCTGCGGGGCGGCAGCGAGGGCCGGTCCGCGCCACCCGGGACGAGCCGCAGCGTGCGGTGCTCCGAATCGGACACGAGTGCCTCCTTGAACGAGCTACGGGGCGAGGCCCGAGAGCAGCAGTTGTTTCCAGGACTGCTCGCCGGCGAGGGCGTACTGGCCGCCGGTCGAGCCGAACAGCAGCGGGTTGCCGTCGGAGGCCAGGGCCAGGCCGGAGCCCGGGTCGTACCCCGGCTGGGCGGACTGGCCCGGCGGCGGGGGATCGCTGCCGCCCGGCCGCGGCGCGTTGTTGGTGCCCCGCACGCTCGAGCCGGCCGCCTGGTCGGCCCCGCTGCACCGGGTGGAGCCGCCGTACTTGCAGGCCAGCGGATCGCCGGCGTTGAGCACCAGCCCGAGGTGCGCCGTCCCGTCGCCCGGCGTGACCGTGAAGCCGCCGGCGACGACCAGCGGGTACACCACCAGGATCTGCTCGATGCCGGGCAGCCGCCGCACCGCGACCCCGTTCACCGCGACCAGGTTGCCCAGCAGGGTGCCGATCTGCGGATCGAGGTCGTCGAGCAGCCCGACCAGCTGCTGCGCGGCGGGCGGCGCGTCGGCGATGATCCGGCGCAGGTCGGGGTCGGCCGAGCGCAGCGTGGCGGCGAGCTTGGCCAGGCCGTCCGCCCAGGCCCGGATCGCGGCCGCGGACTCCTGCTGGGTTTGCAGCACCGTCCGGCCGTCGGCGAGCAGGGCGTGCGTCTGCGGCAGGTTCGCCGACGCGTCCCGCAGGATGAGCGACGTCGCGTCGAGCAGGTGCCGCAGCGCCTGCTCGTTGCCCTCGAACGCGGTGCCGAGCTCGTCGATGACGATCGACAGCGATTGCGGGTCGACGGACCGCACGAGCGCGTCGAGGTTGGACAGCAGCGTCTCCGGGGCCAGCGGGGTGCCGGTGCGCTCGCGGGGTATGACCGAGCCGTCGCGCAGGTACGGCCCGGCGTCGGTGTCCGGGCGCAGGTCGAGGAACTGCTCGCCGACGGCGGAGCGCTCCGCGACGACCGCGCGGGTGCCGGCCGGCACGCGCACGCCCTCGTCCAGGCGCAGCCGGGCGCGGGCACCGCCGTCGTGCAGGGTGACCGATCGGACCCGGCCGACCGGCACGCCGCGGTAGGTGACCGGCGCGTTGGCGAACAGGCCGCCCGCCTCGGCGAAGTCGGCGTAGACGGTGGTACCGCGGCCCAGCAGGAGGTCGCCGAGGCCGACGTAGTTCAGCCCGACGTAGGCGATGCCGACCAGCCCGATCGCGAGGAAGGCCAGCACCTGCAGCTTGGCGGTGCGTCGGATCACGGCAGCAGCCCTCCCCCGAGGACGTCGTCGACGGTGCCCTGCACGCCGTTGACCGCGCCGGTGACGGGCGGGAGCAGGCAGGCCGGGGACAGCGCGGTGCCGGGCGGCAGGACCGTGCCGGGCGGGAACACGGTGCCGGGCGGCACGATCCCGCCGGGCGGCAGCAGGCTCCCGGGCGGCGTGACGCTGCCGGGCGGCAGGAGGGCGCAGTCCTTCGGCAGGTCGCACTCCTTCGGCGGTTTCCATCCGGGCGGCAGTACCCCGCCGAGCGGCAGGCAGCCCAGCGGCAGCACCTGGGTGGGGTCGGGCGTGCTCGCGGGCGGCTTCGCCGGTGCCTTGCCGGTGCCGCCGCCGGTGCCCTTCGAGCCGGTGCCGGTGGAGCCGTTGCCGGCCGGCTTCTGCGCGGCGGGCGGCGGCGGGGCGGTGTTGACGAGCAGGTTCGACAGGATCGTGGTGGCGCTGAGGTCGGCGGTCGCGCCGAGGTTGACGTAGTCGCCGACGATCGCGCCGGTGACGTTAGGCGGGAACGGGAACGTCAGCATGAAGTTCAGCGACTTGGGCAGCGCGTCGCCGGCCTTCACGAGCTGGTCGAGGATCGGCTGCAGGGCGCGCAGCGAGGCGAGGGTGTCGGCGCGGCTGTCGTCGACCACCCGCGTGCCGACCCGGCCGAGGTCGCCGAGCGCGGTGAGCGCGGTGGTGAGCTGCTGGCGCTGGTCCTCCAGCACGCTCAGCCCGGGCGCGAGGGACTGCAGCGCGGTGCCGATGACGTCCCGCTGCCGCGACAGCGTGCCGGTGAGCCGGTCCAGCGCGTCGATGGCCCGCACGATGTCGGCCTTCTGCGCATCCAGGCCGCCGACGAAGGTGTCGAGCTGGGTCAGCGCGTCGCGGGCGGCCGGCTCGCGGCCCTCGAAGGCGGTGGCCAGCTCCGCGTCGATGGTCCTGAGCTGGGCCAGGCCGCCGCCGTTGAGCAGCATGCCGAGCGCGGCGAGCACCTCTTCGACCTCGGCGGAGCGGCGGGTGCGGGCGAGCGGCACGACCGAGCCGTCGGTGAGGCGGCCCTGCGGAGGCTCGGTGGTGGGCGGGTCGAGGGCCACGTACTTCTCGCCGAGCAGGCTGGTCTGCCGCACGGCCGCGGTCGCGTTGGCGGGCAGCCGCACGTCCTTGCCGATGCGCAGCCGGACGCGGGCGGTCCAGCCGGACAGCGAGATCCGCTCGACGCTGCCGACGGTGACGTCGTCGACCTTGACCGCGGCCTGCGGTACCAGATCCAGGACATCGGCGAACTCGGCGGTGATCCGGTAGCCGTCGCCCGGCGGCGCCCCGCCCGGCAGCGGCAGCCCGGCCACGTCGGGCAGCCTGCAGCCGCCGGCGAGGAACACCGCCGCCAGGCCCGCCGCGAGGGCCGCCCGGTTCACGGCGTGCCTCGCAGGATGCCGCCCAGCGTCAGGTCCCGGGTGACTTCGGGCAGGGAGGGCAGGGCCGGCGCGGCCGGCTGCCCGCCGGTCGCGGGACCGGCCGATGTGGACGGTGCGGCGGCGGTGACCGGCGGGAGCTTCCCGTTCAGCGTCTGGGTGAGCGCGGTGCACTCCTTGGGCAGCTGCGCGACCGGCACCGCGTCGGCCAGGACGGCGCAGACGTAGGCGGCCGCGTCGTAGGGGCCCAGCGCGTTGTCGCGGGTGTCGAGGGTGCCGGAGCGGGGGTTGTAGGCCAGGTTGAGGTTGGACACGGCCAGCGGCGTGACGTCGAGGATCTCGGCGATCGCCCGCTGCTGGCGCACCAGGATGCCGGTCACGTCCGCCAGGGCGTCCACATTGGACTTGAGCGCGTCGCGGTTGTCCCGGACGAACGCGGTCACCTGCGACAGCGCGGTGGCCAGGGCGCGCAGCGCGGCGGCCAGGTCGTCGCGGTCGGCGGCCAGCTGCCCGGCGACGTCGGCGAGGCGCTGGTTGAACGAGCGGACCGCCGCGTCGCTGCGCGCCAGCGCGGTGGTGAACTGCTGCAGGTTGACCAGCGTGCCGAAGAGGTCCTGCCGGCCGTCGGCGACGGTGGTCAGCGCCTTGTCCAGCCCGTCGAGGGCGGCGTGCAGCTCGTCGCCGTTGCCTTCCAGGTTGGCCCGCCCGGCCGCGACGAGGTCCTTGAGCGCGCCGTCGGCGTTGGCGCCGTCCGGGCCGAGCGCCTTGTTGAACTGGTCCAGCGCCCGGTAGATGTCGTCGATCTCCAGCGGCACGGCGGTGCGCTCGACCGGCAGGTCGGCGTTGTCCGTCAGCACGTCGCCGCCGTTGTACGCCGGGGTGAGCTGCACGTACCGGTCGCTGACCACGCTCGGCGGGATGATGAGGGCCTGGGCGCCGGCCGGGATCGGCCAGCCGGCGTCGTAGCGCATCTCGACCCGCACGGTGCGCCCCTCCGGCCGCACCGAGATCACCTCGCCGATCCGCACGCCGAGGACGCGCACCGACGAGCCGGAGGTGATGCCGACGGCGCTGGTGAAGTGCGCGACCAGCCGCCGCTGGGGGTGCCCGCTGCCGGTGACGACCAGCGCGACCCCCGCGACGACGACGGCCGCGACGGCGAACGTGACGATGCGGCGCACGCGCATCTCAGCGGCCTCCCGTCGTGGTGGGGACGTAGGGCTGGAGCAGGCCGGCGACGTACGAGTCGAACCAGCGGCCGTTGCCCACGACGTTGGCGAACGCGTCGACGAACGGCCCCATCTTCGCGATGGTCTGCTCCAGGTTGTCGCGGTTGCGCTGCAGGATCGCGACCACCCCGCGCAGCTGCTGCAGCGCCGGCTCCAGCTGCTGCTGGTTGTCGGCGACGACCCCGGCGAGCTGGGTGGCGAGGGCGTTGGTGCCGACCAGCAGGTCGTGGATGGCGTCCTTGCGCCGGCTGACCTCGGCCAGCAGCGCGTCGCCGTCGGTGACCAGCTTCTGGAACTCCTCGTCGCGCTGCGCGAGCACACCGCTGACCTCGTGCGCCCGGGCCAGCAGCGAGCGCAGCTCGGCGTCGCGGTCGCTGACCGTCCGCGACAGCCGGGTGAGCCCGTCGAGCGACGCCTGCACGCTGGCCGGGGTGTCGGCGAAGGCCTGGGCGAGGGTGGTGAACGCGTCGGCGAGCTGGGTGGTGTCGATCGCGTCGAGGGTGTCGGCCAGGCCGGTCACCGCCTGGACGACGTCGAACGGCGCGGCGGTGCGCTCGAGCGGGATCTCGGCGTGCTCGGCGAGCCGCCCGGGCCCGGCCGGCGCGAGGGCGAGGTACTTCTGCCCGAGCACGGTCTTGATCCGGATCGTGGCCCCGGTGGTCGTGCCCAGCCGCACGCCGTCGTCGTCCATGCGGAAGGTGACCCGCACGTAGGGCCCGGCGGCGCCGCGGGCCAGCGCCACGGCGGTGACCTTGCCGACCCGCACGCCCGCGACCCGCACCTCGTTGCCGGGCACCAGGCCGCTCGCGTCGTGGAACGCCGCCCGGTAACTGCTGGCGGTCAGCCCGACGACCGCGTCGAGCTTGAACGCCCCGAGCACGATGAGCACCAGCACGGCCAGCCCGACGGCCCCGATGACGACCGGATTGCGCTCCCGGAAGGGTTTCATGAGCACCTCGCGGCGGTGGAGTTGAAGCTCGCCGGGTCCAGATGGCTGTTGCCGACGGTCACGTTGCCGTCGAAGTCGCACAGGTAGAAGTTGAACCAGGAGCCGTAGGACGCGACGCGGGTCAATTTGGTGTACCGCTGCGGAAGCTCCTCCAGGGTCTGGTCGAGCACGGCCGCGTTGTCGTTCAGCGTGCTCGACAGCGTCCCCAGCTCGCCGATGTCGGCCTGCAGCGACGGCCGCGCGTCCTGCAGCAGCCCGGCCGTGGCGCCGGTGAGCGCGCCCAGGTTGACCAGCGCGTCGCCGATCGCCTGCCGGTCGCCGGCCAGCCCGGACACGAACTGCTGGAGCCGCTCGATCGTGGTGTCCAGGTCCCCGCGGTGGTCGTCCAGTGTGGACAGTACCGCGTTGAGGTTGGTGACCACCCGGCCGATGACCGCGTCCCGGTCGGCGAGTGTCCCGGTGAGCGACGCGGTGCTGCGCAGCAGGCTCGCCACGGTGCCGCCCTCGCCCTGCAGCACCTGGATGATCTCGAAGGCCAGCTGGTTGACCGTCTGCGGGTCGAGCGCGGTGAACAGCGGCCGGAAGCCGTTGAACAGCACGGTCAGGTCGAGCGCCGGCGTCGTCTGCGACTGCGGGATGAGCCCGTCCGCGCGCAGCGGCACCCGGTCGCCGGGACCTTCGGACAGCGCCACGTACCGCTGGCCGACGAGGTTGCGGTACCGGATCTTCGCCAGGACGCTGGTGGTGAGCGGGATGTCGTCGGCGACGGTGAATCCGACCTCGGCGACCGTGTCGTCCACCACCCGGATGTCGCGGACCTGCCCCACCTTCACCCCGGCGATCCGCACGTCGTCGCCGACGAGCAGCCCGGTGACGTCGGTGAAGCGGGCCCGGTAGCGGGTGCCGCCGCCGGAGAACGCGCCGAGGGTCTGCGCCAGCAGCGCGGTGAGCAGCACGGTCACCGCCGCGAACACGGTGAGCTTGACCAGCGGGGCGAGCACGGAGCGGTTCACGGCGCGTTCACCACCGCTCCGCGCAGCAGCGGACCCCAGAGCAGGACCGCGATGTCGGGCACCTCGGCCGGCGGCACGCCCATCGCCGCGCCCAGCAGCGGCTCCAGCAGCTTGCGCTCCTCGGCGGTGCCGGCGTCGGCGGACGGCAGCTGCCCGGTCGATCCGGCCGGCGCCCCGGCGGCCGGCGGGGCGGAGACGCCGGGCACCACCCCGACCGGCAGCGGCGCGGGGCCGGGCCGGGCGGCGCCGTAGTCGTAGCCGTCGTTGATCGGCGTCGGCGGCGCCGGCACGTGCGGGTCGGGCAGGCCGCGGCAGTCGGGGCCGTTCTTCGCGCCGTAGACGGGCTCGTCGCCGGCCCGGTACTTGCCGTTGTCGCGGGTGATCTCCAGCGTGATGTGCATCTGCCCGCCGGAGAACGCCTGCTCGACCCGCGGCTGCAGCGCCACGAGGCCGCGCATCAGGCAGGGGTACTCCGGGGAGTAGGCGGCCAGCAGCTCCAGCAGGGGCCGGCTGACGTCGCCGACCTGGATCAGCTGGTCGCCGTGGCGCTCGAGGAAGAACCGGGTCACGTCGGCGGCCTCGGTGGTGTCGGACCAGAACGTGGCCAGCTGCGCCCGCTCGTCGCTGACCGTCGTCGCGGTGACCGACGCGTCGCGCAGGATCGACAGCAGGTCGGGCAGCGCCCCGTTGTAGACGTCGAGGACCGCGGCGAGGCGGCGCACGTCGTCGGCCATGAGCGGCATGTCCTTGTTCAGCTCGGCCAGGTAGGCGTCCAGGGTCACCAGGTCGCGGCCGAGCTCGTCGCCCTTGCCGTCCAGGGCGGTGGCGAGGGCTCCGAGGGTCGCGGCGAGCTTGTCGGGCTGGATCGCCTGCAGCAGCGGCAGGGCGTCGTCGAGGACCCGCTCCAGCTCGATGCCGGCGGCGCTGCGGTCCTGGCCGATGACGTCGCCGTCGCGGATCGCCCGCCCGGGCGCCCCGGCGGGCGGGACCAGCGCGACGTACCGCTCCCCGAACAGCGTCTTGGGCAGCAGCCGGGCGGTCACCGAAGCGGGGATCCGCGGCACCAGCGCCGGATCGAGGGCCAGGCCCAGCCGGGCGCCGGAGCCGTCGCTGCCGAGGTCGCGGACCTCGCCGACGACGACGCCGTGGAGCTTGACCTCGGCGCCGCGGCTGAGCTGCAGGCCGGAGCGCGCGGTGCGCAGCGTCACCCAGGTGACGCCGGCGAAGGCCTTGTTGTACTGCAGGACCGCGAGGCTCAGCGCCGCCGCGAGCAGCGCGACGAACGCGATCCCCAGCACCCGCCGCCTCATCCGGCGATCCTGACGGTGGTGGTCGCGCCCCAGATGGCCAGCGACAGGAAGAAGTCCACCACGTTCACCGTGACGATCGCGAGCCGCACCGCCCGGCCGACCGCGACGCCGACCCCGGCCGGGCCGCCGCCGGCGGTGTAGCCGTAGTAGCAGTGCACGAGCACGACGATGACGCTGAAGACCAGCACCTTGCCGAACGACCACAGCACGTCGACCGGCGGCAGGAACAGGTGGAAGTAGTAGTCGTAGGTGCCGGCCGACTGTCCGAAGTAGAAGATCGCCATGGTACGGGTGGCGAGGTAGCTCGACAGCAGCCCCAGCACGTAGAGCGGGATCACCGCGATGAACCCGGCGATCATCCGCGTGGTGACCAGGAACGGCAGCGACGGCACGGCCATCACCTCGAGCGCGTCGACCTCCTCGGAGATGCGCATGGCGCCCAGCTGCGCGGTGAAGCCGCAGCCGACCGTCGCCGACAGCGCCAGGGCGGCCACCAGCGGGGAGATCTCGCGGGTGTTGAAGTAGGCGGAGACGAACCCGGTGAACGCGCTGCTGCCGATCTGGTCCAGGGCCTGGTAGCCCTGCAGCCCGACCTCCGTGCCGGTGAAGAACGTCATGAAGCAGATGACGCCGACCGTGCCGCCGGCCACCGCGAGCGCACCGGCGCCGAAGCTCACCTCGGCCAGGAGCCTGAATACCTCGCGCTTGTACCGCCGGATCGTTCGCGGCGTCCACGCGAACGCCCGCAGGTAGAACGCGAGCTGCCCGCCGAGGTCGTCGAGGCGTTGCAGGACCGCCATGTCAGCTCCCCTTCTGCGGCACGATCTGGAAGTACACCGCCGTGATGACGAAGTTGAGCGCGAACAGCAGCATGAAGGTGATGACCACGCTGTGGTTCACCGCGTCCCCGACGCCCTTGGGCCCGCCGCGCGCGGTCATGCCCTTGTACGACGCGACCAGCGCCGCCACCGCCCCGAACACCAGCGCCTTGAGTTCGCCGACGACCAGGTCCGGCAGCTGCCCGAGGGCCTGGAAGCTGGCCAGATAGGCGCCCGGCGTGCCGCCCTGCAGGATCACGTTGAAGAAGTAGCCGCCGGACACGCCCACGACGCTGACCAGCCCGTTGAGCAGGACCGCGACCAGCATCGTGGCCGCGATCCGGGGCGCCACCAGCCGGTGCAGGGGGTCGATGCCGAGCACCTGCATCGCGTCGAGCTCCTCGCGGATCTTCCGCGCGCCGAGATCCGCGCAGATCGCCGAGCCACCGGCGCCGGCGATGATCAGCGCGGTGACGATGGGGCCTGCCTCGCGTACCACCGCCAGAACCGACGCGGCACCGGTGAACGACTGCGCGCCGAGCTGGCGCACCAGCGAGCCGAGCTGGAGCGCGATCACCGCGCCGAACGGCACCGACACCAGCGCCGCCGGCATGATCGACACCGAGCTCACGAACCA
Organism: Dactylosporangium sp. CA-092794; assembly: GCF_050948465.1. NCBI lineage: Bacteria > Bacillati > Actinomycetota > Actinomycetes > Micromonosporales > Micromonosporaceae > Dactylosporangium > Dactylosporangium sp. CA-092794. The sequence goes on from NZ_CP192044.1 coordinate 9,469,140, forward strand.
CGCCTGCTGCAGGAACTCGCGCACCTGCCACGGCCGGCGGCCCAGCCCGCGCAGCGCGTCGAGGCAGAACGCGAAGAAGTACCCGGACTGGCGCAGCGGCGCGGTCATCGGACCCTCCCCAGCGCGTCCTCGAACGACCCCGGCGGCGGCGTCACGCCGTGCCGCGCGCACCACAGCCCCGGCGCCCGCTCGGCCCGCCGCGGCCGCCCGTCCGACGGCGGCAGCTGCAGCGGGATCGGCGGCAGCGGCGGCGGCTCGACGCCCGCGTCGGCCTCGGCCCGCAGCTCGTCGGCGTCCTTCTCCTCGGCCATGCCGATCGGCCCGATCCGCTGGGCGTTGAGGAACTGCCGGACCACCGGCTCGGTGCTGGACAGCAGCATCTCCCGCGGCCCGAACATCGCCAGGTGCCCGTGGTAGATGAGCCCGATGTTGTCGGGCACCGTGCGGGCCGTGTTGATGTCGTGCGTGACGATCAGGAAGGTCGCGTCGATCTGCTGGTTGAGGTCGATGATGAGCTGGTTGAGGTAGGCCGTGCGGACCGGGTCGAGCCCCGAGTCCGGCTCGTCGAACAGCACGATCTCCGGGTCCAGCACCAGCGCCCGGGCCAGCCCCGCCCGCTTGCGCATGCCGCCGGAGATCTCGCCGGGCAGCTTGCGCTCGGCGCCGGTCAGCCCGACCATGTCCAGCTTCTCCCCGACGATCGCGCGGATCTCCCGCTCGGACTTGCGGGTGTGCTCGCGCAGCGGGAAGGCCACGTTGTCGTAGATGTTCATCGAGCCGAACAGCGCGCCGTCCTGGAACAGCACGCCGAAGAGCTTGCGCACCTCGTAGAGCTCGCGCTCGCTGAGCCGGGTCAGGTCGTAGTCGCCGACCCAGATCGCCCCGCGGTCCGGCCGCAGCAGCCCGACCAGGGTCTTCAGGAAGACCGATTTGCCGGTACCGGAGGGCCCGAGCAGCACCGATATCTCGCCCGCCGGCAGGGTGAGGGTCACGCCGGACCACACCGGCTGGGCGCCGAAGGATTTCGCCAGATCCTCGACGCGCACCTCGACGCCCATCCGCCCCCTCCTCTCGTACCCTCTCGGTGGTGACATCGCGGCCGGGCGGCCGGGCGTAACACACCTCCCCGAAATTTCTTCGGAACCTCCCCGCCGCACGGCTGGTGGGATCGCCCCGGGGCAGTTACGGTGCGGTGACCCCCCGGTAACGAAGGTGTTCCGACACAGCGATGACGGCAACGATCGACCAGGGGCTCGTCGACCGCGCCGTGCGGGCCGAGCCCGAGGCCACCGCGGAGCTGCTGGCGCAGCTGCGCCCGGGCCTCGTCCGGTACTGCCGGGCCAGGCTGGGCCGGGTCGGCGGCGCCTACACGACCGCCGACGACGTGGCCCAGGAGGTGTGCCTGGCCCTGCTGCGGGCGCTGCCCCGCTACCGCGACCAGGGCCGGCCGTTCAGCGCGTTCGTCTATGCCATCGCCGCGCACAAGGTCACCGACGCGCAGCGGGCCGCGGTGCGGGACCCGGCGACCGCGCCGGTCGAGCGGCTCGCCGAGATCTCCGACGCGGCGCCCGGCCCGGAGCAGCAGGCGGTGCGCACCGACCTGGCCCGGCGACTCTCGGGGCTGCTGGGCCGGCTGCCGGAGCAGCAGCGCGAGATCGTGGTACTGCGGGTCGCGGCCGGCCTGACCGCCGAGGAGGTCGGCGTGATCGTCGGGCTGACGGCGGCAGCGGTGCGGGTCGCGCAGTCCCGCGCCCTGGCCCGGCTGCGTACGCTGGCCGGGGACACGCTGGGCGAGGTGGCGGCATGATCGGCTCTCACACGTTGCCGCGGGCCGGCTCGGCACGCATTTCTACGGCGCTGCCGGCCGGCCGGGCGGCCTTTCGCGCGTTGCCGCAGGCCGGCCCGGCGTGCTTTCGCGCGGCCTTTCGCACGCCGCCGCAGGCCCGCTCGGCGCGCTTCCGCGCGTTGCCGCAGGCCGGCCTGGCGCGCTTTCGCGCGGCCTTTTGCACGCCGCCGCAGGCCCGCTCGGCGCGCTTCCGCGCGTTGCCGCAGGCCGGCCCGGCGCGCTTTCGCGCGGCCTTTCGCACGCCGCCGCGGACCCGCTCGGCGCGCTTCCGCGTGGCGCCGCAGGCCGGCCCGGCGCGACGGATCGAGGTGACGCGGTGACGGATCGCACGCCCGCCGCGGCCGCCGGTGAGCCGCCGATCGACTTCGCCGCCGTCCACGCCGACGACGAGTTGCTGACCGCGCTGGGCCGCGGGGAGCCCGTTCCGGCCGAGGACCCGCTCGCCGCCCTCCTCGCGGACTGGCACGCCGACCTGTCCGCCGACCTCCCGTTGCTTGCCGCCGCGGATCCGGCCGACACCTCCGATTTATCGGATCTGCCCGATATCCCCGAGCTGGCAGATATCCCCGAGCTGGCAGATCTCCGCGATCCCGCCGGCACGCCGAGCGAGGCGCCGCGGCCGCCGGTGGCTCCCGCCGCCGGCTCGCCGGCGAGTTCCACTGTTTCGGACATTTCCGAAATTTCACGACGGCGCCGGACCGGGCGGGGGCTGCGGCGGGCGTTCGCCGGGGTGGCGGCGGCGGTCGTGCTCGTCGGCGGGCTGGCGCTCGGGGCGCAGCGCTCCGGACCCGACGGCCCGCTGTGGCCGCTGACCCAGGTGCTCTACCCGGAGCAGGCCCACGAACGCGCCGCCGACCAGGCCATCACCCAGGCCGCCGAGGCGGCCGCGGCCGGCCGCTACGACGAGGCCCGCCGCCTGCTCGACACCGCCGCCCGCGAGGCCGCCCAGGTCGACGACCCGGCCGCCCGCGGCCGGCTGCTCGACCGCATCGACCAGCTTCGCCGCGCGCTGCCCGCGGTGAACACTCCGCCCACCGCCGCGCCGTCGGGCGCCGCCACCCCGGCGGCGACCCCACCGGCCGGCGCGACCCCGGCGCCCACCCCGGCCCCGACCGGCGACCCGGGCCAGGGCCAGGGCGGCGGCCCCGGCGGCGCACCGGCGACCGGCGGCGCGAACCCGGGTGGCGGCGGCACGACCGGCGGCGGAGGAGGAGGCCAGGGCCTGCCGGGCCTGCCGACGCAGATCGTCCCGTCGGTACCGCTGCCGGGATTGCCACTGACCACCCCGGCGCTCCCGCTGCCCACGTCCGGCCTGCCGGTGCCCAAGCTGGGCGGCTGACCCGCGCCGCCGCCGCGCCCTGCTCGACGCGGCGGCCGACCTGCTCGATCTCGGCGGCCGAGGCTCGACGTCACGGACGCGAGCGGCGGTCGCCGGCGTCGGTTCGACCCGGCCCGGGCCGATCGAGTACTGCCACGCGACCATAACTCTCCGCGATCATGTGGCAGCGGTCGCCGTTCACGCACTTTTTCGTGATCGTGGAGCGAAGACGTACCTCCTGGTACCAGAAGACTCCGCGATCATGGAAAACCGTTGGTGTCGGGGGCGATTGGTGCATGATCGTGGAGATTTATCGCCGGCCGGGGCGGCGTGGCGTTGTGACTTAACGGGACATGTCGCCTGTCGGGTTATATATCCGAAAAGTCGTGGCGCGGAGCGCCCGACTTTTCGGTAGGGCGGGCAGGTGAAGTCGCCGTCGATGTCCTTGTCCAGAGTGACGTACTCGTCGCTCATGTTTGGCAGTCCTCCAGTCGCGGGTGGGCGGAAGCGTGACGGCCACGAGCGGCATGGTTTCGTCGGGGAGCCATGGGATGTTCACACCTTGCCGGTCGCGCGACATACTCGTGTTCATCGATATTCATGGCGGTCGCCAATCCGGGCGTCCGACGAGCGTCGATCCACGAGAGGCAAGCGTTGGAACACGTGTCATCGCCGTCAGTTGCCGCACCGAGGAGGACCGGGGCCCGGCGCCGGCGCACCGCGTCAGGGGTCGTGGCCGTGCTGGTCGCGCTCGCGATCGTGCTGCCCGCGACGGCGGCCTTCGCCGACTCGCTGCCGAACCTGCCGCAAAACGCGGGAGGCTACGAGCAGTCATTCTCGCCCGCGTACGACTACGACACCGACGGCTGCTACGCCGTCGCCGCCATCAGCCCCACCGGCACGCTCAACCCGGGGCTCAACCCCACCGGGGCCCTCAACGGCAACTGCCGGGACCAGTCCGATCTGGACCGGTCACAGACCTACGCCCGGTCGAAGTGCAACAACGGCTGGTGCGCGATCGTCTACGCCAGCTACTTCGAGAAGGACCAGGCCCTGCCCGGCGTCAGCCTCGGCGGCCACCGGCACGACTGGGAGCACGTCATCTCCTGGGTCAACCAGGCGAGCAACCAGGTCGACTACGTGACCACGACGCAGCACAGCAGCCAGGTGACCTACGCGCGCTCGCAGGTGCGCTTCGACGGGAGCCATCCCAAGACCGTCTACCACAAGGACGGCGCGTCGACGCACTTCTTCCGGCTCGCCAACGCCAATGACGAGCCGCCGGAGAACCACTACCACAACTGGCGCTATCCGCCGCTGGTGGACTGGAACGGATGGCCCACGACGGCGCTGCGCGACCGGCTGATGACCGCCGACTTCGGCGCGGCGACGATCAAGATCAAGGACGGCTCGTTCGAGTCGCTGCTCGCCGCGTCCAAGCCCGCCGGGATCGCGTTCAACCCGCAGGGCTGAGCAACGCCACGGCCGGAGGAACCGCCGTTCGTGCGAGTTCCTCCGGCCGGTGCGGGCGGGTCAGGGCTGGGTCGTCGTCCGGCAGGGCATGCCGTTCAGCGTGAAGGCGTCCGGGATCGTGCCGGCGTGCGGGCCGTCGATGTTGACGCCGACGTCGCTCTGCGACGTGCCGGCCGGCAGATCGGGGTGGCCGGCGAGGCCGGTGACGGTGACCCGCGAGCCCTGCTGCTCCCACGTGCCGTTCCAGGCCGACCCCGTGCGCACCTGACCGTCGACGTCGAAGGCGAGGGCCCAGTCCGGCACCGTCGTCCGGCCGGTGTTGGTGACGGACAGCGACACGGTGGCGCCGTCGTCCCAGGCCCGCTTCACCTGGTACGAGACCGTGCACGACCCGGTCGACGCCGGGCTCGGGCCGGCACTCGGCGACACCCCCGGATCGCCGGGGGCGGCGGAGCCGGGCGGGCTCGACGCGGATGCGGACGCGGCCGATCCCGGGCCGAGCGGTGCGCCGGAGCCGGTGGACCAGTGCGCCGGGTGGGAGTCGCCGGAGCGCACCAGCGCGTCCGCGGCGGCGGCGCCGGCCACCCCCACGGCGACGGCCACGGCACCACCCAGGACCAACCGGCGCAGCCGGCCGGACCGCGACCGCCGCGGGCGGCCCCGCTCCCGCGCCACGGTGACCGCGGTGGCGTCCGGGGCGTACGCCGCGGCGGGGGCGCCCGGCGGCGCCGCCGGCAGCTCCTTGGTGCCGCCCAGGTTGGCCGTCACGTCGTCCATCGGGCTGACGGCGCGGACGTCGACGGCGCCCACGCGGACGCCGGCCAGGGCGGCGAGGCGGTGGGCGAGCACCGCCGAGGTCGGGCGGATGGCCGGTTCCGCGCCGACGCAGCGCTGGTAGAGGGCCGCGACCTCCAGCGGCATGCCGGGAATCACCGGCAGCGGCGCCGGCTCGGCGGCGTCGCGCAGCAGCCCCGCGCGGCCCGCGGCCGGCGGGCGGCCGGTCAGCGCCGCGAACAGCACAGCGCCCAGGGCACGCACGTCGGCGGCCTGCGCCGCGGCGCCGCCGGCCGGGGCGGACCCGCCGGTGAGCGAGGCGATGAAGAAGTCGACCACCTTGACGCCGGACTCGGTGAGCATGATCGTGTCGGGCGCGATGCCGCCGTGGGCCAGGCCACGGGTGTGGGCGGCCGACAGGGCGGCGGCGACGTAGGCGGAGATCTCGACGGCGGCCCGCCACGGCAGCGGGCCGGCGGCGAGCCGGGTGGCGAGCGAGACGCCGCCGGGGAGCTCCGTCACGATGAAGGCGTCGTCGCCGGACACGCCGTAGTCGTAGACGGCGCTGACGTTCGGATGATTCAACAGCGCCGCGGCCTGGGCGGCGAAGCGCAGGCGCCCGTTGTCGTCCAGCCTCGCGGCGAGCAGCTTCACGGCGACGCGCCGGCGGAGGACCTCGTCGTATGCGATCCAGACGGCGCCGGTGCCGCCCTCGGGAGTGCGTTCGATCAACCTGTACCGACCAGACACCTGCCTGGGTATCTCAACCACGCAAACAGTGTGCCACAGACATTCTCCTGCATATGCCGGTGAATATGGACAAACGTCACGCCGGGCGGCGGCGGTAGTAGGAGTGGACGGCGTCCTGGCCGGTGTAGTTCGGGCCGGCGCGGTCGTCGGCGCCCAGGTACTCGTACGGCAGCGCCACGTCGCCGCGGTCGTGGCGGCCGATCCGCCGGCGGCGGGCCTCGTAGCTGAAGCCGGCCTCGCGCAGATCCGCGGCCAGGCGGCGGCCCGCGGGGAGGCCGCCCTCCAGGCGTACCTCCGCCAGATCCAGGTCGGCGACCAGCCTGCCGCCCGGAGTCAGCCAGCCGGCGGCGCGGGACAGCAGGCCCAGCTTGTCGCCGACGTAGTGCAGGCCGTGGATGCTGGTGATGAGGTCGTACCGCCGCCGCGGCACCCAACTGAGCACGGGCGCCGCGGTCAGCCGTAGCCATGGCACGTCGGGGGCCGGGTCGAAGGCGTCGACGAGGTCGACGCCCTCCACAAGCACCCGCTCGGTCGCGCCCTCGGCGCGCAGCCGGGCGGCCGCCTGGACCAGCGCGCGGCCGGAGCCGCAGCACAGGTCGAGCCAGGCGACCGTGTCCGGCGCGCCGGTGACCCGCAGCAGCGCCGTGAGCACGTCGACCGGGTTGAAGCCGAGCTCGCGCTCGTAGCTGTCGACCCCGGCGAGCTGCCGGCCACGGTTCATCGCGTTGTTCGCCACCACCGCCGAATCGGCGAGCGCGTCGTCGTCGAGCAGGGGCATCGCGCCATGATCGCAGCTAACGGCGGTGGCGGGAACCCCCGCGGTCGTCGCCCGGCCCGTCGTCGGCCCCGTGCCCGCCCCGCAGCCCACCGTGATCGTCCACGTACGGGCTCGCGGATACGTCGTCGGCGCCGTGGCCGCCCCGCAATCCGCCGTGATCGTCCACATACGGACTCGCCGAGGCATACGGGCTGACGTCATCCGACGGGTTGTCGGAAACCGACGGGCTGCCGGAGACGGACGGGCTTTCCGCGGGGGAGACGGCGACGGACGGGGGCGGGGGGTCGTCGTGGCGGCCGGGGCCGGAGTTGGCCAGTGCGGTGCCGCCGATCGCCAGGACCGCGGTGGTCGTGGCGCCGAGGATCAGGAGTCTGCGCATTTCGGGGTACCCCTTCCGTGGTTTGTCTGAGAACCACGGTGCCGGTGCGCACACCAACGCAGTCCTTGGCCCGCGCTAAGGATCGGTTAAGAGCGCCAGGGTCACCCGGGAGCCGGCGACCGACAGGCCGCCGCCGGTCGACTCGGCGGTGCGGCGGGCGATGTCCAGGCCCAGGCCGGAGGAACCGCCGCCGCTGACGCCGCGCGCGCCGGCCGCCGGGTCGAAGCCGGGGCCCTCGTCCTCGACGGACAGCGTGGCGCCGCCGGCCGCCGCGCGCAGCGTCACGGCGAAGCCGACGCCCTCGTCGGTGTGCGCGAAGACGTTGCCCAGCAGCGCGTCCACGGCGGCGGCGAGGTCGGCGGCGCAGATCGCGACCGGCAGCGGGCCCGGATCCAGCTCGGCGCGCACGGCCCGGCCCTGGTCCTCGGCCAGCACGGCCCAGAAGGCGACCCGCTCGGCGACGACCGCGGCGGCGTCGCAGGCGGGCGGTTCGGCGCTCGCCGCGCGGCGGGCGTCGGCGATGACCTCGGTCAGCGCGGCGTCCAGTGCCGCCACGTGCTCCAGCATCCGGGCCGCGTCGGCCGGGTCGGCGAGGCCCTCGGCGTCCAGCCGCAGCGCGGTCATCGGCGTGCGCATCCGGTGCGACAGGTCGGCGGCCGCCTCCCGCTCCTGGCGCAGCAGGTCGCGGATCCGCCCGGCGAGCCGGTTCAGTGCCACGGCGACGGCGCGGACCTCGGGCGGCCCGGCGGCCGGGGCGCGGCGGTCCAGGTCGCCGCCGGCGAGCTCCTCGGAGACGGTGGCGAGGGCGCCGATGGGGCGCACGACGGCGACCGCGAGCCGGTCGGCGACGGCGAGGCCGAGCAGCAGCAGGCCGGCGCCGACGACGGCGAGCACCAGCCAGGAGCGGGCCACGCCCCGGCGCAGGTCCCGTTCGGGCACGAACGAGCGGACGACCGCGGTGCCGCCGGGCAGCCCCTGCACGGCGACGACGACCTCGCGCCCGGCGGCGTGGGCGACGGTGAAGCTGCCCCGCTGGGCGGCGAGGCGCACCGCCGGGGTCGCCGCGACGGCCGCGCCGAGGACGGTACCGTCGGGCAGATAGACGCTCACCGGGTGCGCACCGTCCACATTGGCCTGCTCGACGCTGAGCCGCAGCGACCGCGCGTCGGCGGTGGCCACGAGCGCGCCGAGCGCCTGGGCCTGGGCCGCCGCGGCGGCGACCGCGCGGTCCTCGGCGGCGGCCCGCAGCAGCAGCGCCAGCGGCACCAGGAAGGCGACCAGCACCAGCGCCATGGCCGCGCCGACGAGCAGCGCCAGGCGGCGCCTCACGACGGCCGCCCGAAGCGCACGCCGACCCGGCGCACGGTGTGCAGCAGCCGCGGCTCCTGGGCGGTCTCGCCGAGCTTGCGGCGCAGCCACGAGAGGTGCACGTCGACGGTCTTGTCGGCGGCGGTGTACGCCACCTGCCAGACCTCGGTGAGCAGCTCCCGCTTGCCGATGACCTCCCCGGCCCGGGCGACGAGGTAGTACAGCAGGTCGAACTCGCGGGGCGTGAGGTCCAGCGCCCGCCCGTCCAGGGTCGCGGTGCGGGCCCGCGGGTCGATGCGCACCCCGTCGGCCTCGACCGCCGGGTCGCGCGGGGCGGCCGGGGCGGCGCGGCGCAGCACGGCCCGGATGCGCGCGTCGATCTGGTCGGCGCCGTAGGGCTTGACCACGTAGTCGTCGGCGCCGGCGTCCAGCGCCCGGACCATCTCCCCCTCGGTGCGCCGCGCGGTGACGACGATGACGGGCACCTGGCTGACGGCGCGCAGCATCCGCAGCGCCTCGCGGCCGTCGAGGTCGGGGAGGCCGAGATCCAGCAGTACCACATCGGGAGCCTCCGCCACGACCAGCTTCAGCCCCTCGAGGGCCGTGCCGGCCGGCACCACCACGTGCCCCCGCCCCGACAGCGCACGCAGGATCCCGGTGCGGATCGTCGGGTCGTCCTCCACGATCAGCACCTTCGCCATACGGCGAGGATAAGCCGCGGCGCCGCTACGTGACCGCGCCGTGGAAGACGACCTCCTCGGGCGGGCCGGCGGCGAACACGACGTCGCCGTGGAAGGTGGCTCGGCCGTAGGGCCCGTCCAGGGTGAACGCGGCCCGGCGGAACCGGCCGCCGTCGAAGCGGGTCGTGCCGTGGAACTGCGCGCCGGCGAAGTCGGCGTATCCGGCCGCGCAGCCGCTGAGGTCCAGGTCGACGAGCGTGGCACCGCAGAGCCACAGGTCCATGTCCGGCCAGTGCGCCGGGCCGGGCCGCAGCCGCTCGGCGAGGGTCCGCTGCGCCTCTTGCCGCAGCCGCAGCAGCGCGGCCCGCTCGGCGGTGCGCTCGTCCGCGCGCAGGTCGAAGGTCACGGGGGCGCGCAGCACGGCGCACAGCGTCGTCACGACCCGCTGCCGCAGGCCGGGCCGGTCGTCACCGAGCCGGGCCAGGATCCGCAGCCCGGCGGAACGGACCGCGGGGTCGGGGTCGGCGAGCTGCCGGGCGTACGGGTTCACCGAGGCGTCCGGCACCAGGTCGCCGCCGGCGTCGGTGCGCACCGTCCAGCCGAGCGGCCACACGGACTCGCCGTCGTTGGTGCCCCCGCCCCAGTGCGCGCCGGCGAGGTCGGCCGCGGGCTGCTCGAGGTGGACGCGCCCGGCGAACCGGGCACCGGCGAACGTGGCCGCCGCCGCGAACCGGGCGTTGTAGAACCAGGCCGGGCCGTCGAAGCGGACGTCCCGAAACGACGCGTCGCCGGCGAACCGCGCGCCGTCGCCGCCTTCCTCCCAGTCCTGGTAGTCCTCGACGAGCACCGCGACCGGCCAGTTCGGATCGTCCTCGTTCGGCTCGTCCCAGGGCGCCGGGTCGATCTCGTCGACCGTCTCCCAGGCCTCGTCGTCCTCCCACCACGTGTCGACGCCCCGGCCGAACCACGCCATACCGCCGAACGCGGAGCCGGTGAAGTCCGCCCGTCCGCGGAACCGGGCCCGGCCGAACTCGGCGTCGCCGCCGAACCGCACGCCGGTGAAGCCGGCGTCGCCGTGGAAGACCGCGCGCTGGAAGGCGACGTCGCCGTCGAACGCGGCGCCGTCGAACGCCGTGGTGCCGTGGAACCGGGTGTCGGCGAACCCGGCGTCGTCGAGCCGGCAGCCACTGAAGTCCGCATCGGACAGCGTCGCACCCGACAGGTCGACGCTGATGCCGTCCCACGGCGCCGCCTCATCCCCCGCCGCCTCGCCCGCCGCCTCGCCCGCCGCCTCGCCCGCCGCGGCGCCCGCCGCCTCGCCCGCCGCGGCGCCCGCCGCCTCGCCGGGCGGCTCGCCCGCGCGGAGCCGGTCGGTGAGCAGCCGGAGCGCCGCGCTCCGCTCCGCGGCCGTGGCGTCGCCCGGCTCGCACAGCCACGAGCAGATCGCGTCGGTGACCGGTTGCCGCAGCGCGGGTTCGGCCGCGCCCAGCGCGATCAGGGCCTCCACCGCCGCGCGTCGCGCGCCGGGTGCGGCGGTCGTCAGCCGGTCGACCGCCGTCCGGTACACCGTCGGGTTCACGAGGCGAGCCTAGTGTCCCCCGATCGTCAGAACCGCAGCGCGTCGAGGTAGCCGAAGCCGTTGCGGGCCGTGGTCAGCGCGTCGGCGGGAGCGCGCGGCGGGGTGCCGGCGTCGTCGCGTTCGATGATGTACTCCACGATGCCCGCCTCCTTGGCGTGCGCGAAGATGCGCCCGAAGTCGATGAGGCCGGAGCCGGCGTCCTCGAAGCCGCGGGCGGTGTTGAGGTCCTTCACGTGGACCTGGCGGATGCGGCCGCGGTGCGCGGCGATCAGGTCGACCGGGTCGGCGGTGCCGACCCAGGCCCAGAACAGGTCGACCTCCAGGTGGACCAGGTCCGGGTCGGTCTCGGCGGTCAGGATGTCGTAGCCGGTGCGGTCGCCGCCGTCCTGGCGGAGGAACTCGAGGTTGTGGTTGTGGTACCCGAAGTCGAGGCCGGCCCGCTTGGCCAGCGCCCCGGCCCGGTTGAGGTCGCGGGCCATGGCGCGGTAGGTGGCGCCGGTGCGGATCGGGCGGCCGGACGAGTCGGTGCCGAAATACGGGTGCACGATGTAGTGGTTGCCCACGACGTTGGCGTCCTCGAGCGCGCGCTCCCAGGCGCTCGGGTCGAACGGCTGCGGGATGCCGACGTGGCCGGAGGTGGCGCGGATCCCGGCGGCGTCGAGCGCGGCGCGGAACTGGGCCGCGGTCCGCCCGACGAACCCGGCGTGCTCGATCCGGGTGTAGCCGATCCGGCCCAGCTCGGCCAGGCCGCCGTCGAGGTCGATGCCGAGTTGGTCGCGCAAGGTATACAGCTGGACGCTGATCCGCTCGCGGGGCACCCGCTGCGGCCTGCCGTGCCCGCCGGCCCCGAAGGCGGCCTCGGGCGTGGCGAAGGTCGCGGCGAGCGCGGCGGCGCCGGCCGTGGCGCCGAGGATCTGCCGCCGGCTGAGCGGCGCGGACGTGGTCGTTTCTGGCATGGCGGTGATGCCTCCCGGGTCGACGTTGGCGGGCGCAGACTTTGGGATATGCGCATGGTTCAATTGCTCGGCCAACCCTACCGAACCGCGACGGAGAACGAAACTTTTGAATTTGTTTGCAGAAGTCCGTCCGCGACGGAGCCGGCCGGGGCGGTCAGCGAGCCGTGGATCAGCTCCGTGCGGTGGATCAGCGGCTCCCCCACCGGGACGCCGCGGAGGTCGGCGGTGAGCACGGCGGCGGGCAGCAGGGCCAGGCCGGCGCCCGCGCCGATCAGCGCCAGCAGCGCGCCGGTGTCGGTGCCGGGATAGGCCGGGCCGCCCCGGAAGCCGTCGCACCTTCGCCGAGGCCGCGGTGAGCGTCGCCACCGCCCGCGCGACCACCTGACTCGCCCCTTTCCCTCCGCACCCGTGAACCGCGCGAGCACCGACAAGCCGGGCCCGCCCGTCAGGCGAATTCGAGCCCGTCGGTCACCCGAGTCGCCTACGCCCCGTCACTGTCCGCGCCTTCACCTCTGGCATCGCCGCTGGAATCGGTCCAGTGGGACCCGACGCACTACTGCCGATCGGCGGCGAGTGCCGCTCCGGCGCCCGCCGCGACCGGAAGTCTCCGCGATCACGCCGAACCCGCCCGCGACACCCCGGTTTCTCATGATCACGGAGTGAACATGTACACCTGTGTACCAAATGTCTCCACGATCATGACAAACCCGCGGCGCGTCGCCGACACACGCATGATCACGGACACATCCGGCGCACCACGGCCGAGCCGGACCGAGGCCCCGCTCGCCAGGCGAGCACTCCGCGAAACGACAGCCGCAACGCAGCACGCCGCCGGTCCCCGCCGCGCTTCGCGCGAACCCGGGCAGGCGCGAGCCGGCGACCACTCGTGTGGGCCACATGCCGATAAGTCGGGCGCTCCGCGCCACGACTTATCGGATTTATACCCTGTCAGGGTATAAGTCGGATATATTCGGACACGGAGTGTCTGGATATATCCGGGACGCAAATGCGCTACTCCAGCACGGTGGCGTTGCGCAGGAGTAGTGGGGACCAGGACGGGGCGCCGGTCTTGCCGTGGCGGGGGTCGACGGCGACGAACCGCGCGGCGCCGGCCCGGGTCACGGTGCGCCGGGCGTCCCAGTCCACTGTGGAGCGTTGCTGGATGCGCTCCCGGCAGCGCCAGATCCGCAGGTCGTAGTCCACGATCGTGGAGTGGCCGTGTGCCTGGGAGAACGGCATCGGCGGGCCGGACTCCAGCCACGACGGGTACACCCGCGTCGCCGCCTCGGCCCACAGCGGGCCGTCCTCGGCCCACAGCAGCGGCTCGGGGCGGGTGTTGAGCAGGGCCGCGGTGGTGCCGGCGGTGACCGGCTCGTCCAGCTCCCGCCACGCCCGCACGGTGAGGCCGGCGTGCGTGAGCAGCAGTTCCTCGCCGTCGGCGGTGCGCACCGCGGCGGCGACCCGCAGGCGGTCGCGCAGCCACCAGTCGCGCAGCCGGGCGGCGTCGGTGTCGGCGAGGCGCTCGGGCCAGAACATCTCGCCGCCGACGTACTGCGCGTCGTGGTTGCCGGTGAGCTGGATCCAGCGGTCCGGTGGCCGGGCGGCGACGTAGGCGAGCACGCCGGCGCTGTCCGGGCCACGGTCGATCAGGTCGCCGACCTGGATCACCACCGTGTCCGGGTCGTCGAACGCCGCGACGGCCCGGTCGAGCTGCTCCAGGCAGCCGCCGACGTCGCCGATGATCGCGATCGTCGCCAACGATGCTCCCGAGTTCAGCGGCGGCGGATGCTCCAGTCGAAGGTACCGCGGCAGACGACGACCCCCTCGGCGTCGCTCACCTCGGCCTCGGTGGTGGTGCGGGCACGGTTCGCCGCGCCGGTGCAGACGGCGGCGACCGCGGTCCGGGCGTCGTCGGAGAGCGTGCACGAGGCGACCAGCCGGCCCCGCGCGGGCGCGTGGAACTGCAGCCGGGCGGCGGCGCCCAGCGGGACGACGCCGTCGAAGCCGCCGGGCTCCTCGCAGGCGGCGATGATCGCGGCGAGCCCGGCCGCGTCCACGAGCGTGATCAGCCCGCTGGAGTGCAGGGAGCCGATGACGTTGGTCAGCGCGGGCGGGGTCTCGGCGGCGACCTCGGCCGCGCCGTCGGCGGCGCGCAGCACCTCGAGCCCGAGCGTCTGGTGGGCCGGGATCGGGTACAGCAGCCGACGGGCGAGCTCGGTCGCGTCCATCCCCGGACCGTAGGCCGGACGGCCCCGTCGCCGCCCTACCTGCGGGTTGCCAGCGAATGAACTCTCCCAGCCATCCGCCACCGGGCAAGTGGGCGCCGGGCTAGCGCGAGCCGAGCCAGGTGGCCACGGCGTGGGCGGCGTTGCGGCCGCTGGCGCCCCAGACGCCGGCGCCGGGGAAGGTGCCGGCGCCGGTGAGGTACAGGCCGCGGACCGGCGTCGCGTAGCGGGTCAGCGGCCGGTCGCGGGCCAGCAGGGCGCTGAGCGGGCCGCCGGCGAAGGACGGGGCGTAGCCGCGGCGCAGCCCGAAGTCGCGTTCGTAGTCCTCCGGCGTCATGGCCCGCCAGGCGCCGACACCGTCGAGGAAACCGGGTTCGGCCAGTTCCGCCAGCCGCTCCAGCCAGCGCCGCGGCTCGGGCGAGTCGCGCCACCCGCCGGGCAGCGCGTACGGGGTCCACAGCACCTCGAGGCTCAGCAGGTGCCCGCCGCCGGGCGGGCGCATCGCCGGGTCCAGCACCGAGGGGATGTTGACCAGGAACATCGGCGGGTCGGTGACCCGGTCGGTGACGCCCGCCGTCAGCCGGCCGGGGGCCGGGCTGACCACGGTGGTCGCGACGTGCCCGGCCGAGGGCATGGCCCGCCACACCGGCGGCGCGGCGATGACGGCGTCCACTTTGGACTCATAGCCGTCCGGGGCCGGCCGGCGGGCGTCGCGCGGGCGGCGTACCTCCTGCGGAAGCCAGTCGACGAGGACCGTGCGCGGGTCGACCGCGCACACCACGGCGTCCGCGGTGAGCTGGCCGCCGTCGGCGAGCCGCACGCCGCGCACGGCCGGGCGGCGGCCGGCGTCGACGACCAGGCCGGCGACCGGGCTGGCGGTGCGGATCGTGCCGCCGTGCGCGGTGACGACGGCGGCGAGCGCGTCGGGCAGGGCGCCGCTGCCCCCGGCGGGCCGGCCGACGCCGGCCAGGTGGCGTACCACCGGACCGACGGCGGCCATGCCGGTGCCGGGCGCGGCCGGGGACACGCCCCACACGCCGGGGCCGGTGGTGGCGAACGCCGCCTGGATCCACGGCGGCAGCCCGAACGAGCCGAGCACGTCGAACAGGCTGCGCCGGCGCCAGGACAGCAGCCGGGCCACCACCGCGGGGCCGCTGTCGAGGGCGGCGAGGCGGGCCAGCCCGCCGAACGACGGCGGGGCGGCCGCGGCGGCCACCACCAGGCGGGCCAGCGGCAGCGTCGCGTCGACGTAGCGCCGGTAGGCCGCGGCCACCCCAGCCGAGACGCGCTCCAGCCCGGCGATCGTCTGTTCGATGGAGCGGTACTGCACGAAGGCCGGCTGATCGCCCCAGCCGATGGCCACCTCGACCGGGTCGACGTCGAGGTAGCGCAGCCCGTGCCCGGCCAGGTCCAGTTCCTCGACGATGCCGGAGGCCAGGACCATGGTGTGGTCGCAGTTGCAGATGTTCACCCGGGCCCCGATCGCGTCCACTGTGGACGCACAGCCGCCCGGCGCGGCGCGGGCCTCCAGCACGGTGACCGAGTGCCCGGCCCGGGCCAGGTACGCCGCGCAGGTGAGCCCGTTGTGCCCGGCGCCGACGACGAGGACGTCAGCCGGCATGGGTGAACCGGGCGATCTCGGCGAACGACTCACCGGCGGTGCGCAGCATCCCCTCGTAGAGGGCCGCGCCGTGCCCGGCGTCGGCCAGGGTCGGGTCGCCGAGCGTGCCGTCGGTGCCGAAGTCGTCGCTGGTCCAGCCGAATGTGACCGGGCCGCCGAATCGTACCCGCGAAAAATCGGCCAGATGCTCGGGCACGTTGCGCCGGGCCAGATCCATCCGCACCAGGTCGGGCCGCAGGTGCAGCACCAGCGACGTCTCGTCCTTGCCGCCGTGGATGCCGGTGCCGAGCTCCTCCGGCGGCGAGGCGCCGCCCTGATCCGGCGGTACCGATGGATGCATGACGAACGTGGCGAGGCCGAAATCGATGCGCAGCTGGCGCGCGCACACGTTGAGCAGCGCGCTGTTGCCGCCGTGGCCGTTGAGGAACACCAGCTTGCGCAGCGGCGTCTTCGCCACGCTGCGGCCCAGGTCGTGCACGACCGCCATGAGGGTCGTCGCGCTCAGCCACAGCGTGCCGGCCGCCCAGGCGTGCTCGTCGGACTTGGTGCAGGCCAGCGCCGGCAGCAGCCACAGCTCGTGCTCGTCGCCGTGCGCGGCCACCGCGTCGCGGGCCAGGCTGTCCGCGACCAGCAGGTCGGTGATCAGCGGCAGGTGCGGGCCGTGCTGCTCGATCGCGCCGACCGGCAGCACCGCGATCCCGTGCTCGGGCAGCGCCGCGACGGCGGGCGAGGTCAGCTCCACCAGCAGCCGGTTCACGAGTGGTCCAGCCGGGGCAGCACCTCGGTGGCGATGAGCGTCATCTGCGCGCGCACCCGGTCGTAGGAGTCGCCGGGCATGCCCGGGAAGAGGACCAGGTCCTGCAGGCCGAGCTCGGACTGGTACCCCCGGATCGCCTCGGCCACGTCGGCCGGGCTGCCGACCGCCCAGACGCCCTGCTCCATCGACTCTTCCAGGGTCGGCACGTATCCCGCGGGGGCGGGCCCGCCGCCGGGGCCGTTGTAGCCGCGCCCCCAGCCGTAGGGTCCGAGGAATTTCCAGAATTCGTCGTGTCCCGGGCGTACCTCGGCGATGGCCTGCTCGCGGGTGGCGGCGACGGCCACGTTGAGCACCAGCAGCCGCCGCTCGCCGGGGTCGAGCTCGCCGCCGTGGTGGCGATCGAACAGGGCACCGAACTCGTTCCAGTCCTGCTGCAGCCGCTCGCGCTCCTTGAGCCAGAACACGCCGCCGTAGCCGCGGCGGGGCACCTCCCGCAGCGTCGGCGGGCTGGTCACGGCCTGCCAGGTCTGGAAGGGGTACACCGGCCGGGGCAACAGCGTCAGCTCGCTCACCTCGCCGCCGCGGTCGGGGATGCCCGGCGGCGGCAGGCTGAAGTGCTTGCCCTGGAAGGCGAACGACTCCTGCCCGAGCGCCAGCTCGATGACGTCGAGCGCCTCGCCGGTCAGCTCGCGGTTGCGCCGGTCGGCCTCGGCCGCGTCGGGGTTGTCGTGGCTGCCGACGGAGAATTGGCCGGCGGTCAGCGGCAGCATTTCGCGGGGTACCGTGCCGCGCCCGACCCCGAGAATCCCGCGCCCGCCGCTGAGGTTGTGCAGGAGCGCGAAGTCCTCGGCCAGCCGGAGCGGGTGCCACTGCCCGACGATGTTGAACATGGTGCCGATCCGCAGCCGGCTGGTCCTGGCGGCGAGGAACGCGGAGAACAGCAGCCCGTTGGGGACGACTTCGTACCCTTCGTGCTGGAAGTGGTGCTCGGTCAGCCAGAAGCTGTCGTAGCCGAGCCGCTCGGCGAGCACGCCGCACTCGAGCAGTTCCCGGTGGGCGTGCAGCACGGCCTGCTGGTCGTAACGGCGATCGAGCGGGTCCGGCCCACCGACGCCGGCGTCCGGCATCTCCACCCCACCGAACAGGAAGACCCCGACCCGCATGCGCACCGTCCCAATGTTGATACCTTCAACATTGGGACGATCGCCCCGCTTCGTGTCGCCACTGTTTCGCCCCGGCTACGCCTTCAACACGTTGCCAGCCGCACCCCTCGACTCAACCCATCCCCCACCGCTGCCCGAAAAGTCGGGCACTCCGTGCCACGACTTTTCGGACTTATACCCTGACAGGCGACATGTCCGATAATTGATCGTATTTGCCGCTCCGGTGACGACCGGGGCGGACGAATCTCTCCGCGATCATGCGACTCCCGCTGACAAACGGCGGCTTTTCCATGATCGCGGAGACATTTGGTACCCATGTGTACATATTTGTTCCACGATCATGAAAACCCGCGGTGCAGGTGGCGGCTTCCGCATGATCGCGGAGAGTTCTCGTCGCGATGCCCGATGCCCGGCGCCCGGCGCTCGGCGGAATCAAGCGGCGATTGTTTCGAAAAGTCGGGCGCTTCGCGCCGCGACTTTTCGGACTTATGCCCTGTCGGGAGAAAAATCCGTTAAGTCGTGGCGCGGAGCGCCCGACTTAACGGATCGCCACAGCGCCCGGCCGCACTCAGCACGCACCGGGCCAACGCGCAGCACGCCGCAGGCGGCGCGCCGGGCGCCACCTCGTCACACCGCCTCCGCGCACCGCCGCCGCCCGCTCGCCCGACCTCCGCACCCCGCCCCGCCGCCGCGGCGCCGCTCACGCCTCCGCACCCCGCCCACCTCGCCACACCGACTCCGCACCCCGCCGCCCGCGCGCCCGACCCCCGCCGCGCCGCCCCGCCGCCCCGCCGCGCCGCCCCGCCGCCCCGCCACGCCACGCCGCCGCCGCGCGCGCCGCTCACACTCCGCGCGCCGATCCCGCCTCGGCACGACGTCTCCGCGCGCCGGCCCTGTGGCGGCCCCGCCGGGGCGGGACCGGGGCGGACCGCCACGGGCACGGGGGCGTCTGGCGGTTACGGTTCGCGGTTCAGCCGATGGTGACCACTCGGGCCCAATCGGGTGGGGTGGGTGGGACGTAGTCCGGGTTCTGCTCGTTCCAGCGCCCGGCGGTGTCGCGGGGAAACAGGCCGATCACCGTGCGGCACGGCGGGCGCGTTGCGGGCCACGGGGTCTGGCCGTCGGTAAGGGCAACGACGACGTCCGGGCGGGGTGTGGCGGTCAGCGCCCGGTCGAAGCCGGCGCGCAGGTCCGTCCCGCCGCCGCCGAGCAGTGGGAGGTCCTCGCCGCGGCAGAGTGGGACGACGCGGCCGGCGGCGGCGTCGCACGGTACGACGGTCACCAGGTCGCGGCGGCCGCCGACGGCGCGGGCGATGGCGGCGATCTCCAGCAGGGCGCTGCCGAGTTCGGCGTCGCTGACCGAGCCGGACGTGTCGACGACCACGCAGACGCGGGGCGGGCGGCGGCGCAGGCTTGGCAGGACGATGCCGGGCAGGGCGGTGGAGCGGCGGGCCGGGCGGCCGTAGGTGTAGTCGTCGCCCGCGCCGGCGGCGGAGGCGGCCGTCCGGACCGCGGCGCCGAGGAGTTCGCGCCACGGCTGCGGTGGGTGGAAGGCGGCCTCGGCCCAGCGCTGCCAGCCACGGGGCGCCGTGCCGGGGTGGCCGCGGATGCCCTCGGCCACGCGGAACCGTACCGCGTCGCGCTCCGCGTCGGTGAGGCCGTGGGCGCCGTCCGGGCCGAGGTCCCAGCCGCGTTCCAGGCCGTCGGCCCCGCTGCCGCAGTCGAGCCAGGCCCATTCCGCGGTGTACGGTCCGAGGCCGAACTGCTCCAGGTAGTCCTCCATGAGCAGGCCGGGTTCCAGGCGCAGCCGGGCGGGAACGACGGCGCCGGGCGGGGCGGGCAGGGCGGCGTCGAAGCTGTCGTCGTTGATCTCGCAGTCGGCGGCGATGTTCATCCGCAGGCGCTCGGCGGGGCCGGGCCGGTCGTGCCGCTGGGCGTACCGGTCGCCGCGGCCGTGGTGGTCCCGCAGCAGGTGCGAGACCTCGTGCACCCAGACCGCGGCGAGCTCCGTCAGCGGCGTTCGGTCCACGAACGCGGGCGAGACGTAGCAGCGCCAGTGCCGGTCGACGGCCATCGTCGGTACCGTGCCCGACTCGACCGGGTGCAGCGCGAACAGGGCCGTGGCCAGGTACGGGCGCACCCGCGCGGCGTGCAGCCGGGCCGCCAGCAGCTTGTCCAGGTCGAGCCTCACCGGGCGGCACCGGCCAGCTGGGACAGCGCGACCACCCCGGCCAGCCGCTCGATCGCCGCCGGCGGCTCCCAGTCGTCGCGGCGCAGTTCGGCGAGGGCGGTCGCGGGCACGACCACGAGGTCCGGCGGGCCGGTCTCGGCCGCCCGGGCCAGCAGCGCCCACGCCGCGTCCCAGCGGGCCCGCTCCGGGCGGCGGCGGACCGCCTCGACGACGCCGTCGAGGACCGCCTGGCGCAGGTCGCCTCGATCGGGAAGTACCGCCGCCGGGTCTTGCAACAGATCCTCCGGATCGGGCAGCTCCATGCGGTCCAGCGCGGCCAGGAGCTCCAGCCCGGGACCGTCCCCGACCGTGCCGCGGACCAGCATCGACAGCACGTCCCGGGCGGCGCCGGCGGCGGTGGCGAACGCGACGAGCCGCAGGGCCATGTCCCAGCTGCGCGGCGAGGGCCAGGCACCGCCGCGGCGGGCCTCGGTGCTGGGCAGCTTGTGTACCAGCGCGGGCCGGGCGGCGAGCAGGCCGCACACGCCGCGGCGGGCGAAGTCGACGGCCGGGCCGAGCCGCTGCGGGTCGAGCCGGGGCAGCTGCGCCCGCGGCCAGGTACCGCCGAGGCCCCGGACCACGACCGCGTGGTCGTAGGTCCACTGCAGGTGCACGAACCGGTTGGCCAGCGGCGCGCTGAGCTCCCACCCGTCGGCCGCGGACCCGCGCGGGTTGGCGGCGGCGACGATCCGCACGCCGGGCGGCAGGCGCAGCGCGCCGACCCGCCGCTCCAGCACCAGCCGGAGCAGGGCCGCCTGGACGGCCGGCGGGGCGGTGGACAGTTCGTCGAGGAACAGCAGCCCGTGCCCGGCCCGCACCAGCCGCACGGCCCAGTCCGGTGGCGCCATGGGTACACCTTGCACGGCCGGATCGGCGCCGATGATCGGCAGCCCGGAGAAGTCCGACGGCTCGTGCACGGAGGCGATGACGGTGGTCAGCGGCAGGCCGAGGGTCTCCGCGAGCTGGTTGAGCGCGGCGGTCTTGCCGATGCCCGGCTCGCCCCACAGCAGGACGGGCAGGTCGGCCGATACGGCGAGCATGAGGGCTTCGAGCTGCGGATCCCGGCTCGGCTCGCTCCCCGTGTCCGCAAGGATCTCAAGCAGTTGCGCAGCAATGTCCATGGATCGATTCACCACCTTAAACGATTTTTCGGATATGTCGGATTTATCGGTACTACTAGTGCCACGCGAACCGCGCACCGTCACGCCAAGCGCCAGCGCTCCCCCCGGGCGCAACCTCTGATCCGCGCGGCCGGGCGGACGTATGTCTCCGTGATCATGATGTCCGCGGTAGCCGCACACCGGGTTTGCCATGATCCCGGAGACTTTCGGTACACGGGGGTACATCAGCGCTCCGTGATCATGAGAAACCGTTGGTGTCGGTGCCAGTTGCGCATGATCGCGGAGACTTCCGGTCGCCGCGCCGTGCGGCGCTCGACGGGTGGGACGTGATCGCCGACCGTGCCCACCGTGGGACGCGCAGGTCGGCACCACACGGTCGCCGGCGAGCATCGGCGCGGCGCGGCACCCCGTGCAGCGCGGGTTGTCGGCAGGGGCTGCTGGGCACTCAGCCCGGCGCTGCACGCGCCACGCCCGACGGGACTCGCGCCACGCCAGACAGGACTCGCGCCACGCCCGACAGGACTCGCGCCACGCCAGACAGGACTCGCGCCACGCCAGACAGGACTCGCGCCACGCCAGACAGGACTCGCGCCACGCCAGACAGGACTCGCGCCGCGACCGACGGGACTCGCGCCACGCCCGGCGGGACGTGCTACCGGGGACCGCTGGGCACCCAAGCGGCCCTTCCGGAGCGGGGCGTTGACAGGGGCTGCTGGGCCCAGGTCAGCGAGACCATTCGCCCGGCCAGTGCGGCCGCGCGCCGGGCGGCGCGGGGCGTTGGCGGGGGCTGCCGGGCGGCCAGGCTGGCCCGGCCGGTGCCGCGCGCGGCGCGGGTCGTCGGCGGTGGTGGTTGCTGAGGGCCCAGGCCGGTGCGGAACAGCCCGTGCTGGATGCGCCGCCCCGCCGCCGCTTCGAGGGCGTCCAGCAACGCGCCGCCGGGGAGCGAAGCGGCCGGGCCGAGCAGCCGCTCGACGGTGCGCAGCGCCCCGGCCGCGTCGCCGTGGTCGAGGCGGGCCCGCACGTCGTCGAGGTTCTCCGGGTGCTCGTGCGCCTCGGCGATGGCCCGCAGGCAGGGCAGCGGCGGGCCGCCGAGCGCGGCGAGCAGTTGCTCCCGGCGGAGCTCCTCCGGGCCGTGGTCGAGCGCGGTGAGCACCCCGCCGGCGAGCCCGATGCGGTGCCGGGCGCCGCGGCACTCGACGAGTCGTGGGGCGTCGTCGTCGGGGGGCGGTACCACCGCGTCGGATGGTGCCAGCGCGGCGGCGACGAGCGGGTGCAGCCGGTCGGCGGTGATGAGGCCGGCGCGGAGCAGTTGGAGGTCGGGCGCGGGCCAGGTCGCGGCGTAGGGCAGCACCGGCAAGCCGACGTCCCGCCGGGTCGCCGCTCGGAGGCCGCCGCCGGCCCGCACGACCAGCCGCCGCTTGCCGCCGAGGCGGACGAGCACCTCGGTGCCCGGCCGGTCGTCGGCGCGCCGCAGCAGCTCCGCCTCGGCGGCGCGGTCGGCGCCGGCCCGCGCGGCCAGTTCGCCGGACCGGGTCGCGTCCCAGAGGTGCCGGTGCAGGTCGAGCCGGAAGTGGGGGTCGGGCCGCGGGTGCGGATGGTGCCGTTCGGGCGTGCCGTCCCACAGCGCCAGGCTGATCCGCTGCCCGGCCGCGGCCCAGCCGGGCGCGGTGCGGGCGACGAGGCACGGGGCCCGCTCGCCGGAGCCGTACCGGGCAAGGGAGACGGTGAGCCCGGGGCGCAGCAGGCCGTCGGGCGCGATCCGCGGCATGTGCCACCGGAGGAGGTCGGGCGCGAGCCGCCGCAGGTCGCGGCGCACGGTCCGGGCGAACTCACGCCCGTGCGCATCGGCCAGCGCCCGAAGATTGAGATCGACGTCGACCCGCGCCGCCGCGCAGGCCCCGCCCCAGTCGCCGACGGCGCGCCGAGCGGCCGCGGTGACGATCATCGGCTGCGGTACGGCGAATGCACGCACCCGCAGCCAGTAGCCCAGAGGATTTACGTCCGCCGGCAGAGTGCTCATCAGCACTCACCTTCAGCGAACGAGACCCCCGTCCTGCTCGAGTTGGTACTCATCGCGGATCAGGGTACCAGCGTTCAGTCGTCGCCGGCGATGGACAGGGTCGGGGTGTCAAGCACGCAGGTCACCGCGGCCCGCACCGCGCCGCCGCCGGAGCGGGCCTTGAAGCGCAGCGACGCCGTCGGTGCCGGGCCGCGCGCCACGTGGTCGGCCTCGTAGCCGGCCCGCGGGATCCACGAGACGAGGGTGGCCAGGCCGCCGTCGCAGGAGGCGACGATGCTGCCGCCGTCGGTGGCCAGCGCGCGGGTCGTGTCCGCGGACGGCACCGGCGCGGCCGAGGGCGGCGGCTGCGGCGCGGACGAGGACGGGGCCGGGGCGGGGGCCGGCGACAGCTGCGCCTCGACCTCGGCCTCGCGCAGCGGCGCGTCCGACGGGCCGAACAGCCCGCGGCGCAGCGAGCTCACCGCCCCGATCGACACCGCCGTCGCCAGCGCCGCGGCCGCCAGCCACGCGCCCACCGCCAGTGGCCACCGCATCCTCATGCCGCCCAGTCTGCGCCCGGCCGCGCTAAGCGATGGTTAACCGGGCGATAAGCCGGACGGTGGAGCGTATCCACCGATCGGTCGATGCCGGCATGCACCGTCTGCGCCGCCGCGCGGTCGATCCGCCGCGGCGCGGCCGGCCGCACCCTGGACGGCGTGAACGTCATAACAGTCACGGAGCTGCGGAAGCGGTACGGCGGGCGGAACGTGGTCGACGGCGTCTCGTTCACCGTCGGCGAGGGCGAGATCTTCGGCATCCTCGGCCCGAACGGGGCCGGCAAGACCACCACGGTCGAGTGCATCGCCGGCCTGCGTCGCCCCGACGGCGGCGCGATCAGCGTGCTGGGCCTGGATCCCCGGCGCGACCGGGCCGAGCTGCGGCACCGGCTGGGCATGCAGCTGCAGGAGAGTCACCTGCCCGACCGGCTGACCGTGGCCGAGGCGCTGGAGCTCTACGCCACGTTCTACCGGGACCCGGCCGACTGGCCGGCGCTGCTCGCCGACCTCGGCCTGGCCGGCCAGCGGCGCACCCGGTTCGGCAAGCTCTCCGGCGGCCAGAAACAGCGGGTGTCCATCGCGCTCGCGCTGGTGGGCAACCCGCGCGTGGCGGTGCTCGACGAGCTGACCACGGGGCTGGACCCGCAGGCCCGCCGCGACACCTGGGAGGTGGTCGAGCAGATCCGCGCCCGCGGCGTGACGGTCGTGCTCGTCACCCACTTCATGGACGAGGCCGAGCGGCTCTGCGACCGGGTCGCGCTGCTCGACGCCGGCCGCGCCGTCGCGGTCGACACGCCGGCCGGGCTGGTGTCCAGGGTGGACGCCGAGCAGCGGATGCGGTTCCGCCCGGCCGGCCCGCTGGACGACCGGCTGCTCACCGGCCTGCCCGAGGTCACCGGCGTGACCCGGCAAGGTACCACGGTGATCGTGACCGGCACCGGCAACCTGGTGCAGGCCGTGATCGCGGCGCTGGCCCGCAACCAGATCGTCGCGGCCGAGCTGCGGGTGGAGCAGTCCACCCTGGACGATGCCTTCCTGGCGCTCACCGGACGCCGGCCCGACACCGAACAAGGAGCCTGACGTTGTCCGGACTGACCCGCCTGACGGCCGTGGAGTTGCGGCTGTTCCTGCGCGAACCCAACGCCTACCTCTGGAGCGTGGGCCTCCCCGTGGTGCTGCTGGTGATCCTGGGCGGCGTGCCCGCCTTCCGCAAGCCCGACCCGAAGCTCGACGGGCTGCGCGTCATCGACCTCTACGTGCCGATCATCGCGGTCATGGGCCTGGCCGGGATGGCGCTGTTCGCCACCCCGCTGCTGCTGGCCCAGTACCGCGAGCAGGGCGTGCTGCGCCGGCTGGCGACGACGCCGGTCGGGCCCGGGCGGGTGCTCGGCGCGCAGGTCGCGGTGCAGGCCACGCTCGCCGTCGCCACGGTGATCGTGCTGTACGTGGTGGCCTCCGCCGGGCTCGGCGTGCGGCCGCCGGGCCAGGTGCTCGGCCTGGTGCTGGTGTTCCTGCTCACCGGCGCCGCCATGTTCGGGCTGGGGCTGCTCATCGGCGCGGTGGCGCCGTCCAGCCGCGCCGCGAGCGGGATCGGCAGCGTGCTGTTCTTCCCGCTGATGTTCTTCGCCGGGCTGTGGGCGCCGCGCGAGGTGATGTCCGGCGCGCTGCTGCGGATCAGCGACTGCACCCCGCTCGGCGCGGCGGTGCAGGGGCTGCGGGACACCGCGGACGGCGGCTGGCCGTCCGGCCCGAGCGTCGCGGTGCTGGTGGGCTACGCCGCGCTCACCGGGCTGCTGGCCGTGCGCTGCTTCCGCTGGGAATGAATCTGCGATGGGGTGGAGCCATGACGACCGAGCCGGCCGTGCTGCCCGAGATGCCCGAGTCCCGGCTGCGCCTGCGGCGGTTCCTGACGCCGCTGCCGTACATCCTGCTCGGCTGCTCCACGGCGCTGGCCCTGCTGGCCCCCGGGCAGACCGCGCGCGACCGGCTGGTCACCGCGGCGCTGGCCACGGCCGCCGCCGCCTGGGCGCTGCTGATGTACTCGCTGCGCCCGCCGGCGTGGAAGCGGCGGACCGGGCCGATGCTGCTCTACGCCGGCGTGCAGCTGGCCCTGGTGGGGGTGCTGCTGACCCGCCAGCCGATCTTCTTCGTCTTCGCCACCATCGGCTTCGTCCAGGCCTACGAGGTACTGCCGCCGCGGTGGGCCTTCCTCGAAGTCTTCCTGACCTCGGTGCTGATCAACGGGCTGGCGTTCGGCGTGCCGGACACCGTGGCGTGGGTCACGACGTCGGCGACGGTCGTGGCCCTGCAGACGTTCCTGATCGGATGGTTCGGCTACCTGGGGTACCGCTTCAACGAGCAGACCGAGCAGCGGCGCATCGCGGTCACCCGGCTGCGGACCGCGCTCGCCGAGAACGCGGGCCTGCACGCCCAGCTCGTCGAGCAGGCGCGGGAGGCCGGCGTCAACGACGAGCGGCAGCGGATGGCCCGCGAGATCCACGACACCCTCGCCCAGGGGCTGACCGGCATCATCACGCAGCTGCAGGCCGCCGAGCGGGTGCGCGACGATCCGCGGCTGTGGCGCCACCACGTCGACCAGGTGCACACGCTGGCCCGGGAGAGCCTGGCGGCGGCCCGCCGCTCGGTCGCCGCGCTGGGCCCGCGCGAGCTGGAGGAGGCGCGGCTGCCCGACGCGGTGGCCGACCTGGCCGCGCGGTGGTCGCGGACGTCGGGCGTGGGCGTCCGGGTGGAGACCACCGGTGAGGCCCGGACGCTGCACACCGAGATCGAGATCACGCTGTTCCGCGCCGCGCAGGAGGCGCTGGCCAACGTCGCCAAGCACGCCCGCGCCCTTACGGCGGCGGTCACCCTGTCCTACCTGGACGATGTGGTGATGCTCGACGTCCGCGACGACGGCGCCGGCTTCGATCCCGCGGCGGTGCCGGCCGGTGGCGGCGCCGACGGCAGCGGCTTCGGCCTGCGCGGCGTCCGCCAGCGGGTGGAGCGGGTGCAGGGCACCCTCACCATCGAGAGCGAGCCGGGCGACGGGACCGCCGTCAACGTCACCGTACCGGCCCTGTCCCCGGAAGCGAGGCCGGCATGACCCAGCCACCCATCCGCCTGCTCATCGTCGACGACCATCCGATCGTGCGCGACGGGCTGCGTGGTGCCTTCGCCGGTACCGCCGAGTTCGAGGTCGTCGGCGTCGCCGCCGACGGCGCCGCGGCGGTCGCGCGGGCCGTCGAGCTGCGCCCGGACGTCGTGCTCATGGACCTGCGCATGCCCGGGGTGGACGGCGCCGAGGCGATCCGGCGGCTCCGGCTGCGGGCGCCGGCGGTGCGGGTGCTGGTCCTCACCACCTTCGACACCGACTCCGACGTGCTGCCCGCGATCGAGGCCGGCGCCACCGGGTACCTGCTGAAGGACGCCCCGGTGGAGGACCTGCTGCGCGCGGTGCGCTCGGCCGCGCGCGGCGAGTCGGTGCTGGCGCCGGCGGTGGCCGGGCGCCTCATGGGCCGGGTCCGCCGGCCGGCGTCCGGCGGCACGCTGAGCCAGCGGGAGCTGCAGGTGCTCAAGCTGATCGCGGACGGGGCCACCAACCGGGAGGCGGCCACGAAGCTGCTCATCAGCGAGGCGAGCATCAAGACGCACCTGCTGCACATCTACGACAAGCTCGGGGTCCGCGACCGGGCCGGGGCGGTCGCCGAGGCGTTCCGCCGCGGCCTGGTCGCGTAGCCGCCGATCCGGAATCCGGCGACGGCGCGACGAGGAACCCGCGCCCCGGGGCGAGCTACTGGCCGTGCTCGATGGCCGCGACGGCGGTGCGGGCGGCGGCGAGGAAGGCGTCGTCGAGGTGGCCGAGGCCGCCGATCGGCGAGCGCTCGAAGTCCTCGACGAACGGGCACCACGGATGCTCGGCGACCCCGCGCAGCTCCGGCAGCGCCGCCGCGGCGGCCGGGCCCATCTCGGTCAGGAGCGTGAAGGCGGCCGCCCAGCGGTAGCCCGGCGGCCGGGGCGTGACCTCCTTGAGCAGCGGCGCGATCAGCCCGTCGGCGCGGCCGGTCAGCCGCCAGACGGCCCGGGCGGCGGGCACCCGGCACCGCGGGGTCGGGTCGGCCAGCAGCGGCGTGAGCAGCGGTACCAGGTCGGGGTCGCCGAGCTCCGCGGCCAGATCGGCGGCCTGGTCGCCGCGGTGCTGCGGGGTGCGCTGCCGCAGTCCGCCGGCGGCGAGCTCGAGCACCCGCCGCACGGTCGGGGTGACCTCGTCGGCCGCGCCGGTCAGCCGCCACGCCGCCCGGGCCAGGCCGAGGAAGTCGCGGTGCGCGGTGAGCAGCGCGCGGATCTCGGGCAGCAGCGGCCGCGCGTGCTCGCCGAGCCCGTCGAGCAGGGCGACGGCGTCGTCGTACGGGACGTGGTGGTAGCCCTCGGCCGGCGCGCGGTCGTGGAGCTTGGCCAGCGCGGCCCGGGCGGCGTCGAGCGCCGGGCCGGGGTCGCCGCCGATGCGCAGGATGGCGAGGCGCTCCTCGACGTGGTGGACCCGGAACGGGGACCGCTCGGTGAGGGGGCCGGCGCCGTCGGCGGCGGTCCGCAGCCGGGGCAGCGCGCCGGCCGCGGCCGGGCCGATCGCGGCGAGCGCCTGCACGACCAGCGGTGCCAGGCCGTCACCCGCCAGCAGCCGGGGCACCACGGCGTCGGCGGCCGGGCCCCAGGCGGCGACCAGCCACCGGATGCTGTTTCCCCAGCTCTCCGCCGGGGCCGTGGCCGCCAGGGCCGCCCCGAACGCCGGGTCGTACGCGATGAACGGGCCGGACGGGCGGCCGGTGACGCCGGAGAGCACGTCGAGGACGTTGCCGGCGGTCACCAGGGCCGGACCGCGCGGGTCGCCGAGGTGGACCAGGGCGCGGATCGCGGGGACGGTGGCGGATCGGGCGAGCGCGCCGGCGGCCGGGCGGGCGGCCTCGCCGGCCTCGTGCAGCGCCGTGGCGGCGAGCTCGCCGACCTCGGCCGACGGGTCGGCGAGCGCGGTGGCCAGCACCGGCACCAGGAGGGGGCGGGCGGCCCGGTGTACCTTCACCACCCAGGCCGACGCCCGCGCCGCCTCCTGCCGGATCGGCGCCGAGGAGGACTGGAGCAGCATCACCAGCACCGCCGCGCAGTCGGTGCCGCGCTTGCCCAGGGCCGCGACGAGGTCCTGCAGCGGGCTCGCGGCCGTGCCCCACCACCAGCACCGCTCCAGCGGCTCACCATCGGCCCAGCCGGCCCGGACGGCCTCGGTGGCCGCGGCGGACCACGGCCGGTCGGAGCGGGCGAGGATGAGCGCGGCGGCCGCGCGGACCGGGGCGGGCTGGTCCGCGGACAGCGCCTCGGCGGCGAGGCCGGACGCCGGCTCCAGCCACGCCACGGCGGCGAGGATGCGCGCCTTCGTCTGCGGGTCGGTCTCCACGCCGAGGCGGGCGCGCAGGGCCGGGGCGCTGTCCCGCTTGCGTTTCGGGCACTGCGACAGCGCGAACGCCACGCCGTCACGCACGCCCGGGTCGGCGTCGTCGAGCAGCGGCAGCAGGCGGTCGGCCTCGGCCGTCACCGCGGCCCGGACCGCGGCGACGTGCTTCGTGCGCTGGTTGCCGTGGGCGGCCAGCTCGCCGAGCAGCCGGGCGAGCTCGGCCCGGTGGTGGGTGGCGCCGGCGGCGAGCAGCTCGGCGAGGAACGGCACGACCGGCGCGGACGCCGAGTAGGTCGTGCCCTGGTGGCAGACCGCCCCGGCGAGCAGCCGGCGCGCCTTGGCGGCCGCCTCGGCGTCCGGGCCGGCCATCGCGCGGATCAGCGCCGGCGCGTCGGTCACCGGGCCGTAGGCGCCGTGCAGCCGGGTCCAGTCCACGGCATCGAGAGCGTTCAACATTCGACGAACCTAGCGGGCGTCGTGCCGGACGTTGTGCTGGACGAGGATCACCCGGACCGGGCCGGGCACGGCGCGCCGCCAGCGGTGGCGCAGGCCGCCCTCGTAGTAGAGGCTGCCGCGGGCCTCCAGGACGGTCAGCGCGCCCTCCACGTCGACCTCGATCGTGCCGTCGGCGACGTAGAGGAACTCGTCGCCGGCGTGGATGAAGTACTCGTCGAACTCGTCCGGGGCGCCGGTGAACTCCAGCGGCAGCATCGGCCGCTCGCCGTGGACGAGCGAGCGGACGGTACCGCCGGGCGAGTCGACGCTGGGCAGCGACGGCTCGCCGGGCACCACCGAGACCGGCTCGTCGCCGGGCAGGGCCAGCAGGGCCTGGGCGGTCGTGCCCAGCGCGGCGGCGAGGGCGGTCAGGGAGCGCATGCTGGGGCGGGCCACGCCGCGCTCGACCTGGCTCAGGAACGGGTGGCTCAGCCCGGCCCGCCCGGCCAGGTCCACCAGCGTGAGGCCGAGGCCGTGCCGGCGCGCCCGGATCGTGCCGCCGAGGCGGCGCAGCAGCTCCTCATCGTCCACCGCGGCGCCGCTCACCGCGAAACATCGCCGGCGAGGCGCTCGGCCACCAGCGCCAGCAGGGCGCGGTCGGCGCCGGGCGGGGCGACCAGGGCGAGGCCGGCCGGCGGGGAGGCGCCGGTCGGCACCGCGACGCTGGGCAGCCCGTAGGCGCTGGCCGGCACCGCGCAGCGCAGCGTGTCGCGGCGCCAGTCGTCGCGGCCGGCCGGGCCGAGCCCGCGCGGGTGCCCGGGGCCGCCGGCCGGCAGGGCCAGCCAGGCGTCGTCGCCGAGCAGTTCCAGCAGCTCGGCCCGCCAGGCGGCGATGCGGGCCCGGGCGTCGGCCTCCTCGCCGGCCGAGACCTGGGCGCCGAAGCGGAACCGGCCCTCGACGTCGGGGGCGAGGGCGCGCGGGTGCGCCTCGATCCAGGCGCCCTGCCCGCGCCACGCCTCGGCGGCCTGGACCCGGCGGAAGGCCAGCAGCAGCGGGTCGGGATCGTCCCAGGTGGACAGCGTCACCTCGGTCACCGGCAGGCCGAGCGTCGCGGCGGCACCCGAAGTACCCCCGAGACAGAACAAACGCCGGGGAGCGAGCGCGGGACCGGGCGGGAGCAGCACGTCGCCCACCGCCGCCAGGGTGCGCGCGTCGCGGGTGATCCAGCCGACCGTGTCGAACGACGGGGCGAGGGGCAGCACGCCCTCGGTCGGCACCGCCCCGTGCGTCGGCCGCAGGCCGAACAGCCCGCAGCAGGAGGCCGGCACCCGGATCGAGCCGCCGGTGTCGGTGCCGAGCCCGACGTCGGCGTGGCCGCTCGCCACGGCCGAGGCCGGGCCGCTGGACGAGCCGCCGGTGACCAGGCCGGGCGCGGCCGGGTTCGGCGGGGTGCCGTAGTGCGCGTTGATGCCCGACAGCGAATACGCCAGCTCGTCGGTGTGCGCGATGCCCTGCACGACGGCGCCCGCGGCGCGCAGCCGGGCCACCGCCGGGGCGTCCTCGGCGGCCGGCAGCGCCTCGGCCAGCCAGGCCGGGTTGCCGCCGCCGACCGCGAACCCGGTCACGGCGAAGAGGTCCTTCACCGCCACGCGGAGCCCGTCCAGCGGGCCGCGTCCGGTGGCCGGCGCCAGCGGCATGCCGTTGACCCGCCAGACGGTGGGGTCAGCTGTCACGTTGAGAGGGTACTGCCTGGCGATCCCGCCCACGCCCCGCCGACGGCTTCCTAGGATCCTAGTTCCAGTCCATCGCTCAGGGCGAGCAGGCGCTTTCGCAGCGCCATGTCCAGCTCCTCGGGCAGTTGCAGGAAGCCCGCCGAGGTGTACACGCGGTGATGCTCGTTCGGCCGGTAGGACACCGGCACCGGCGCGCCGTCGCGCACCCGGACCGCGCCCAGCACGTCCTCGGGCGGCACCGAGCCGGCCGGATCCGGGGTGCGGCCGTCGAGGATGTAGAGCCAGCCCTCCCCGATCCCGGCCGCCTGCTCGCGCACCGCGGCCACGCCGAACACGTCGTCGGCGATCGTCTCGTGCAGGAACCGCACGAACGCCGGATTCTCCTCGAAGTGGTCCGGCGGCATGCCCTCGAGCGCCGGCACACCGAGGGCCAGCAGGCCGTACACCGCCTCGGTGAACAGCCCGTGCGCGGACACCTCGTCCGGGGTGAGCGGCGACACGAGGTGGCGGACGCGGTCGCCGAGGACCACCTCGTAGACGTACGGCATGTCGGCCACGCTACGGGAATACCCGCGCTGGGCGCGGTGTTGACCAAGGTCTGTGAGTGAACTTCCACTTTCCGTGCTCGACGTCGCACCCGTCGCGGTCAACGGGTCCAACGGCGAGGCACTGCGCCACACGACCGAGCTGGCCCGGCGGGTCGAGCGGCTCGGATACCGACGCTTCTGGGTCGCCGAGCACCACAACATGCCCGCGATCGCGAGCTCGACGCCGGCCGTCCTGCTCGCGCACCTGGCGGCCGCCACGTCCACCATCCGGGTCGGCTCCGGCGGGGTGATGCTGCCCAACCACGCGCCGCTGGTGGTGGCCGAGCAGTTCGGCACCCTGGAGGCGCTGCACCCGGGCCGCATCGACCTGGGTATCGGCCGGGCGCCCGGCACCGACCAGTACACCGCCCTGGCCCTGCGCCGCACGATGGAGGGGCTGTCGGCGGAGAACTTCCCGCAGGAGCTGCAGGACCTCATCGCGTACTTCGAAGGCGGCACCCGCATCCTCGCCTCGCCCGGCAAGGGCGACAAGCCCGAGGTGTGGCTGCTCGGCTCCAGCGGCTTCAGCGCCCAGCTGGCCGGGGTGCTGGGCCTGCCGTTCGCGTTCGCGCACCACTTCAGCGCGCAGAACACGCTGCCCGCGCTGGCCCTCTACCGCCAGCACTTCCGCCCGTCGCAGTGGCTGTCCGAGCCGTATGCGATGGTCGCGGTCAGCGCGATCGCCGCGCCCACCGACGAGGAGGCCGAGTTCCTGTCCGGCCCGAGCGCGCTGTCGTTCCTGCGGCTGCGCTCCGGGCGGCCCGAGCCGCTGGCCACGCCCGAGGAGGCGGCCGCCTATCCCTACAGCGAGCGGGAGCGGGAGTTCGTGCTGTCCCGGCGCGAGGGGCAGGCGCTGGGCTCCCCGGAGACGGTCCGCAAGCAGCTGAGCGAGCTGCTC
This sequence comes from Dactylosporangium sp. CA-092794, assembly GCF_050948465.1. Taxonomy (NCBI): domain Bacteria; kingdom Bacillati; phylum Actinomycetota; class Actinomycetes; order Micromonosporales; family Micromonosporaceae; genus Dactylosporangium; species Dactylosporangium sp. CA-092794. Next base: position 9,501,747 of record NZ_CP192044.1, read on the forward strand.
GAGGCCACCCAGGCCGACGAGTTCATGCTCACCTGCATGGTGTACGACCTGGAGGCGCGCGCCCGCTCGTTCGAGCTCATCCGCGACGAGGTGGCCCCGTCGCTGCACAAGCCGGGGAGCTGACCCCCTAGACATCGACGGCCTTGGCCCGGGACGGTACCGTCTCCCGATTACGGACGTTACGCCGGATGGCGGACACGGCGGTCTTCAGCGAAGATGGCGGACGATCTTGTGGCCGAGGCGAGGTGGGGGCGCACGTGAACAAGACGTGGGTGCGGCTGCGGCCGGTGCTCGAGGGTGACCTGGCGATGTTCCGGCGGTTCGCGACCGAGCCCGGCCTGGCCGGCGCGGCCTGGACCGGCTACCAGGAGCCCAACGGCCCGGCCCGCCGCTTCGCGCAGGACGGCTACCTCGGCGCCGACGACGGCCGGCTCATGATCGAGGCCGACGAGACCGCGGCCGGTTACGTGGGCTGGTCGTCGATCGGCTCGGGCCTGGCGCAGTACTGGGGCGTCGGCATCGTGCTGCTGCCGGAGTGGCGCGGCCGCGGCGTCGGCTGGCGCGCCCAGCAACTGCTGTGCGACTACCTGTTCGCCAGCTCCCCGGCCCAGCGCATCGAGGCCCGCGTCCAGCCCGAGAACATCGCCGAGCAGAAGGCGCTGGAGAAGGTCGGCTTCGTCAACGAGGGCACCCTGCGCAACGCCGACTTCCGCGACGGCGGCTGGCACAACATCCTCGTCTACGGCAAGCTGCGCAGCGACCGCTGAGGCGCATGATCGGCCCGCCGGCGGGCAGCGTGGGCTGACAGCCGACGCTTGGGGGCGGAAATGACCACTCAGCCGCAGCGCTGGCCGGCCCTCCCGGTCGCCGATTGGGAGCCGACATACGACACGCTGCACATGTACACCCAGATCATCGGCAAGGTCGCGCTGGCCCTGCGGCCGATGACGAACCACTGGTGGCAGGTCGCGCTGGAACTGTCCGCGAAGGGACTGCGGACCGCGGCCATACCGTACGGTGACCGTACCTTCGAGATGCACCTCGACCTCGTCGACCACGAGCTGCGCATCGACACCGACCGCGGCGAGCGGCGCACCGTCGCGCTCGGCGGCCCGGTGCGCGACTTCTACGCCGGCACCATGGCGGCGCTGGACGACCTCGGGCTGCACGTGCCGATCTGGACCCGGCCGGTCGAGGTGACCGACCCGATCCCGTTCGACGAGGACACCGTGCACGCGACCTACGACCCGGCACAGGCCGAGCGGTACTGGCACGTGCTGTGCCAGGTCGAGGGAGTGCTGGACCAGTTCCGGGCCCGCTTCACCGGCAAGGCCAGCCCGGTGCAGTTCTACTGGGGCTCCTTCGACCTCGCCACCACCCGCTACTCCGGCCGGCCCACCGACCCGCCGCCGGGCGCCGACATCATCACCCGGCTGAGCTACACCGCCGAGCAGAGCTCGCTCGGCTTCTGGCCCGGCGGGACCTGGCTCAACGGCGAGCGCGTCGAGCAGCCGGTCTTCTACTCCTACACGTACCCGGAGCCGCCCGGGATGCGCGAGCAGCGGGTCGGCCCGGCGCCGGCGCACTTCGACGCCGGGCTCGGCGAGTTCGTGCTGAGCTACGACGAGGTCCGGCGGGCCGACGACCCGCACCGGGCGATCCTCGACTTCGCCCAGAGCACCTACGAGGCCGGCGCCCGGCTCCAGCACTGGCCGCGCGACGTGCTCGAATGGGCCCCGCCGATGCCGCCCAGCCGGCGCCGGGCACTGTCGGAGACCTGACCTGCGTGGGCGGCCGAAGATCCGCCCCCCGCGAACCCGGCACCACCAGCGCCGCCATGCCCGCCGACGACCGCGATCCGCGATGCGGGTCGCACACACGCCGCGGAGCACAGCGCGGCGCTGGTTGATGTCAGGCGGCCGCCGCGGGCTGGATGTCGGTGGCCGCCGGTGGGGCACAAGCGGTCATCGGCGACAGTGCGGACGTCCCCGGGCGCAACCGCCGATCCGCGCGGCCGGGCCGGACGTATGTCTCCGTGATCATGCTGTCCGCGGCGACCGCACACCGGGTTTTTCATGATCCCGGAACCTTTCGGTACACGGGGGTACATCACCACTCCGGGATCATGAAAAACCGTTGGTGTCGGTGCCGGGTGCGCATGATCACGGAGACTTCCGGTCGCTGCGCCGTGCCCCGCGGCGCGCGGCGCCCGACAGGTGAGACGTGATCGCCGACCGCACCCGCCCCGCCGCACGCGTCATGATCACGGAGACATACGGCCAGCGTCCAGTTCCGCTGGATCATTCGGGTGACGGCGAGCGAGTGCCGCTCCACGTTCCGTGCGGGCCGCGGCCGAGCCCGGCGCCGAGCCTCAACAGAGACTGACGCCGAGTCTCAAAGAACTGTTAAGAAGGTTGCCAAACAGTTCAGAGACATCGATACTTGCTGGCGCCGTAGGTCATCGGCGGTTCGGGGGTACCGCGGGTGGCCGGCGGTCAACCATCCCCCCAGCCATGCCGTTGCCGGCCGCTCCCGGCTCGGCAGAGGAGGCACAGCGTGTCGCAAGAATCCGAACGCCGGCCGCGGGCGCGCACGTCGCGGCGGCGCCGCTGGGCGCTCATCGCCATGGTGACCGGCGTCGTCGTCGCCGGCGGCGTGGTCGGCATCAACTCCGCCTTCGCGGCGACCAGCGGACCCATCGTCGGCTACGGCAGCAAGTGCGTCGACGTGGCCGCCGCCAGCTCGGCCAACGGTACCGCCGTGCAGCTCTACACCTGCAACGGCACCAACGCGCAGCAGTGGACGGTCGGCAACTCCGACAACTCCATCCAGGCCCTCGGCAAGTGCCTCGACGTGGCCGCCGCCGGCACCGCCAACGGTACCCAGATCCAGCTCTACGACTGCAACGGCACCAACGCGCAGAAGTGGACGGTCAGCAACGGCCAGCTGGTCAACACCGGCTCCGGCAAGTGCCTCGACGCCACCGGCCCCAGCTCGGCCGACGGCACCCGGCTGCAGATCTGGACCTGCTACGGCTCGGCCAACCAGCTGTGGACGCTGCCGACCGGCGGCGGCACCACCCCGCCGCCGACCACCACCCCGCCGGCCGGCGGCCCGGGCGCCAAGGCGGTCGCGCCCTACCTCTACGAGGGCTGGGGCAGCCCGCCGAACCCGGTCACCGTCATGAACGCGACCGGCGTCAAGTGGTTCACCATGGCGTTCATGCTCAACAACGGCAACTGCAACCCGTTGTGGGACGGCAGCCGGGCGCTGACCGGCGGCGTCGACCAGTCGACGATCACCTCGATCCGCAACAACGGCGGTGACGTGGTGGTGTCCTTCGGCGGGGCGAGCGGCCCGTGGCTGGAGCACTACTGCTCGAGCGCGTCCGCGCTCGCCGCGGCCTACCAGAAGGTCATCACGGCGCTGAGCCTCAAGGCGATCGACATCGACATCGAGGGCACGCCGTACAACGACAGCAACGACCAGCAGAAGACGGTCGACGCGCTGAAGACCATCAAGGCCAACAACCCGGGCATCACCATCTACATCACGCTCGGCAGCGGCACCGGCGGCCCGGACAGCTCGCTGATCAACCGCGCCGCGTCGGCCGGCCTGGTCATCGACGGCTGGGGCATCATGACCTTCGACTGGGGCAACACCACCGGCAACCAGGGTCAGCTGACCACCCAGGCGGCGGACGGGCTGAAGAACCGGCTCAAGACCGCCTACGGCTGGGACGACGCCACCGCCTACAAGCACGTCGGCATCTCCTCGATGAACGGCATCACCGACGAGAACGCCCACGTGACCGTGGCCGACTTCCAGACGATCGTGGCCTACGCGCAGGCGCACAAGATCGCGCGCCTGACGTACTGGTCGCAGAACCGCGACCGGCCGTGCCCCGGCGGCTACCCGAACGACGACACCTGCTCCGGGGTGAGCCAGAGCAACTGGGACTTCACCCGGACGTTCGCGCAGTACAAGGGCTGAGGCCCGGGATCGCGCCCGGGCCGCGGTATGGTCCGGGCGTGATCGTGCGCGCCGCCACCGGCCACGACCGCGACTGGATCCGCGGCGTGCTCGTCGCGAGCTGGGCCGAGACCCGGGTCGTGGTCGGTGGGCGGCTCCGCGACGCGGCCGCGCTGCCGGCGCTCGTCGCCGGGGCGGACGGCCGGCGGGCCGGGCTGCTGACCTACGACACCGGCCCGGCCGGCCTGGAGGTCGTGACCCTCGACGCGACCGAGCGGGGCCGGGGCGCCGGCACCGCGCTGCTGGCCGCGGCCCGGCGCGGTCGCGATCCTCAGACGGTGACCGCGTCGGCACCGGGGAAGCGGTGCACCTCGAGCACGGCCGAGCGGGGCAGCGGCGCGTAGAGGTGCGGGAAGACGCCGCCGGAGGGGCTGGGCTCCCACCGCAGCGCGGCGCCGAACGGCGCCGGGTCGACGGCGAGGACGACGAGTTCGCCCGCGCCGGCGAAGTACCGCCGGGCGGTCAGGGCCACCTGCTCGGCGGTGGAGAGGTGGACGAAACCGTCCGCGCGGTCCAGCGGCGAGCCCGCGAAGACGCCGGCGGCCTCGAAGTCGGCCCACTCGGCCGGCAGCAGAATCTTGTAGATCGGCACCCGAGCACTGTCGCAGGTTCACCCCGGCCGGGTGGCCGGCGGGCTTGGCCCCGTCACCCGGGCGGCGCCTAGCGTGCCCCGCGATGAGAACGAGGACATGGCAATGCGTCGCCGGGGCGGCGCTGGTGGTGGGCACGCTGAGCGCGGCACAGGCGGCCCGGGAGCCGCATCCGCCGATGGTGGCGCGGTCCCAGGCGACGACCGAACCGCGCGGGCCGGCCGAACCGCCGGCCGAACACCACCGCACGGCGTACCTGCTGGCCGGCTCCGGGCTGCTGGCGATCGGCGGCGTGGTGCTGGTCGGCGGCGTGGCCGGGCTCGGCGGGCTGCGCATTCCCGGCGGGGTGTCGATGGGCGTCGCCCGTTCGCGGCTGTGGTACCGCTCGGTCCGCCGCGCCGGCACCCATCGAGCGCCATAGGCCCGGCCCAGCGTTGCGACGCCCTTTCCGGCTCGCGCCCCCGCGGTCGGCCGCCGTTCCGGCTCGCGCCCCCGCGGTCGGCTGCGGGTTCGGCCTTCAGCGTGCGACGCCCCTTCGCCGAGCAACTGTCAATGCCCGGTGCCGGGGCCCGGCGAGGCGTTGCGCGGCAGAAAGTCTCCGTGATCATGCAGGTGAGCGGTGTGCACCACGGGTTTTTCATGATCGTGGAGCCAAAATGTACGCCTGGGTACCGTATGTCTCCGCGATCATGCGAAAGCCGGGTTGACGGAGTTGCGGCGGGCATGATCACGGAGACTTTTCGCGCTGCGGTGCCGGGCTAAGGGTGCAGTTGCCGGTGAATCGCCGTTTATTATGAAATAACCAACAAATCCGGACTTCGCAGAAGTCTGGATTTGTCGGTTCGAGGAGGAAGCGCCAGGGGCGGATGGCGAGCAAGGGGATGTGCATCTCGGCGGCGGTGCTGGAGCCGTGGAAGGCGATCATCTTGCCCGGGCCTCACTCGAAGAGCGAGCCGTGGCCGCCGCCCTCCCGGGCGCGGGCACGGCGGCGCAGCTCGACCACCACCGCGTCGACCAGGGCGGTCGCGGCCAGCAGGAACAGCAGGACCGCCAGCCAGGTGAGCCCGGCGGCCAGCGCGAGCGTGCCGAGCGCGACGCCGACGACGAGCCCGAACAGGGCCAGCACCAGGCGGAGGTTCAGGGCGCTGTACGGGTGCCCGAAGGTGCCGCGGGCTCCCCGGGGCTGGGCGCGCATGGGTTCATCCCTTCAGCTGCGTGATCTTGTCCTGCAGGATCGTGGTGGCGATGGCGGCCTTGTGCGGCTGGCCCTTGAGGAACGCCTGGGCGAAGCGGGTCGCCTGCTGGTAGGTGACCTTCGCCGGCATGGGCGGCTCGTTGGCGTCGACGGCGACGTCGACCAGCGCCGGCCCGTCGAAGGCGAGCGCCTCGCGCAGCGCGCCCTCGAGGTTGGCCGGCTCGCCGACCCGGGCGCCGAAGCCGCCGCAGCCGCGGGCCCAGGCGGCGTAGTCGGGCGCGGGCTCGCCGAAGCGGACGCCGTACTCCGGCAGGCCCAGCACCATCTGCTCCCAGACGATCATGCCGAGCGCGTTGTTGTTGTTCACCACGACCTTGATCGGCAGGTGGTGCCGGGCGGCGGTGTGGAACTCGGCCATGAGCATGGCGAACCCGCCGTCGCCGACGAACGCGATGCACTGCCGGCCGGGGTACTCGTGCTGCAGCGCGATCGCGTAGGGCAGCCCGGGTGCCATGGTGGCGAGGGTCCCGGACAGGTAGAACTCGCGCCGGCCGACGATCTGCCAGTGCCGGGCGGCCCAGGTGGCCACGGTGCCGGAGTCGCAGCACAGGATCGCGTCCGGGGCGGCGGCCCGGTCCAGCGCCGCGGCGAGGTACTGCGGCGCGATCGGGCTGCGCCCGGGGTCCTCCAGGGTCGCCATCCGATCGCGCCAGTCGCGCATCTTCTCCTGGTACTTGCGCAGGTGCCGGCGGTCCTCCCGGCGGCGCAGCCGGGGCAGCAGCGACTCCAGGGTGGCCGCGGCGTCGCCGACGAGCGGCACGTCGGTCGGGATGCGGGTGCCGGCCCGGGCCGGCTCGGCCTCGATCTGTACCACGTGCGCCTGCCCGGGTTCGGGCAGGAACTTCGTGTACGGGAAGTTCGTGCCCACCATGAGCAGCACGTCGCATTCGTCCATGAGGTCCTCGCTCGGCGCCGTGCCGAGCAGCCCGAGCCCGCCGAGCGAGAACGGCGAGTCGTCGGGCACGACCATCTTGCCCATCAGCGACTTGACGATCGGCGCGGCGAGCACGTCGGCGGTGAGCTCGACCAGCGCGCCGGCCCCGCGGGCGCCGACGCCGGCCAGGATCGCCGGGCGCTCGGCGGCGTTGAGCACGTCGGCGGCGGCCTGCAGGTCGTCGTCGGCCGGGCGGACCGGCGCCGGCACCCACACCGGCGCGGTCGCCGGCGCGCGGACCGGCGAGACGTCCTCGAAGGGGCTGTGCCCGGCCGGGGCGACCTGCACGTCGTTGGGAATGGTCAGGTGGGACACGCCGCGGCGGGCCAGCGCGTGGCGCACCGCGATGTCGACGAGCGCGGGCACCTGGGCCGGGTTGACGATCGGCTCGTTGTAGCCGGCGACGTCCGAGAAGAGCCGATCCAGGTGTACCTCTTGCTGATAGGCGGTGCCGAGCACGCCGGACTCCTGCATGCCGGTGATCGCGAGCACCGGCGCGTGGTCGAGCTTGGCGTCGTAGAGCCCGTTGGCCAGGTGGATGCCGCCCGGGCCGGACGTCGCCACGCAGACGCCGAGCCGGCCGGTCGCCTTGGCGTGCGCCACGGCCATGAAGGCGGCCGCCTCCTCGTGGTGCACGAGCACGAACCGCACCCGGTCCGCGTTGCGCCGCAGCCCCTCCATCAATCCGTTGATGCCGTCGCCCGGGAGGCCGAACACGGTGTCGACGCCCCAGTCGGCCAGCCGCCCGATGATCGCTTCGCCTACGGTCTGCTTCCCCATGTCCGTCGCTTTGCCGCATCGGGCGCATCCAAACCTCCCCGGCCCCGATCCGGTACCGTGCAGCCACATGGGACTGCTGGACCGGCTCCGCGGCACGCCGCACGACCGCTTCGCCCGCCGGGTGCTCACCGCGATGCGTGACGCGGGCGTGGCGCAGGCGCGATACCTGCCGGAACAGTTCGCCATCGAGGTACGCCGGGACCCTGCCGCCACCTCGCCGGCGATCGCCTACCTCGGCAACCTCTACCGCGAGTGCGAGCGGACCGGCCGGGCCGAGCGCCGGGAGCGCATCGCGGCGTTCCTGGAGGCGGTCATCTACAACCCGGGCGCGCCGTCGAGCTGGACGGACGTGGCCCCGCTGCTGCGGCCGCTGCTGCGCACGGTGACCTTCGGCATGGGGGTGCAGGGCACGGCGCCGCGGCCGCTGCGCCGCCCGGCGTGGCCCTACGTGGCCGAGTTCGTGGTGGTCGACCAGCCCACGTCGATCATGTACGTGACGGGGAAGCAGGCCCAGGAGTGGGGCGTCCCGGAGAGCACGGTGTTCGACCGGGCCCGGCGCAACATGGACGAGCTCGCCGCCCGGACCGCCGGCGCGGACGACCCGGGTGACATGCCCGGCCCGCGGGCGCTGATCCGGATGGTCGAGACCGGCGACGCCTACTGGGCCTCGCACCTGTTCGTCGACGGCTGGCTCGCCGGCCAGCGGCTCCGGCTCGGCGGCCGGCCGCTGATGTTCGTGCCGGACACGACCGGCGCGCTGCTGGTGACGCTCGGCGCCGGCGACACGCCCGACGGCATGGGCAAGCTGTTCGAGCTGGTCGAGACCGAGTATCGGGAGGCCGCCCGGCCGATCACGCCGATGGCGTTCACCGTCGACGACACCGGGGCCGTGGTGCCGTATCTGGCCCCGCCGGGCGACCCGATGTACGAGCTGACGCACCGCACGGAGGTGCTGGCGGCGTCCGCCGAGTACGGCGCGCAGGCCCGGCACCTGATCTCCGAGGCGTTCGTGGCCGCGTGCACGGTCGCGCAGCGGCCGGACGGATCGGTGTTCACGGTCGCGAGCTGGGCCGACGGCGTCGACACGCTGCTGCCGCGGGCCGACTACGTGGCGTTGGCGTCCGACGGCGCCGACCCGTTCTTCGTGGCCTGGGACGCCGTCGCCCGCGAGGTCGACCTGGAGCCCGAACCGGACCTGGTGCCGGAGCGCTTCCGGCTGCGCGAGTGGCCCCACCCGGGCGTGGTCGAGCGGCTGCGCAACGTCGCCACCCGGCCTTAGCTCACGCCTCGGCGCGCAGCACCTCCCGCAGCCGGGCCCGCACCCGCGGGTCGCGGGCGTCGCGGTGGGGCTCGGCGACCCGCTGCCCGTCGAAGAACAGCCCGGTCCGGGTCTCGTCGAGGATCAGCCGCAGCGTCGCCGCGCCGCCCTGCTCGACGGTGGTGTACGGCGCCTGCCCGGCCACCCGCACCATCTCGGTGTCCATGAACGTGGCCGGGTGCAGGCAGTTGGCGGTGACCCCGGTGCCCGCGAGCTCCTCGGCGAGATCGAAGGTCCACGCGGCCAGGGCGAGCTTGGCCCGGCGGTACGCGGTGATGCCGTCGTAGTGCCGCTCCAGCTGCGGGTCGGCGAAGTCGATCGGCGCCTGGCCCAGCGAGCCGACGTTGACCACCCTCGCCGGCGCGTTGGCCTTCAGCGTGGGCAGCAGCGCCGTGGTGAGCCAGACCGGGGCGAGCAGGTTGACCGCCCAGCGCAGCTCGTAGCCGTCGGGCGAGAGCTCCCGGCCGGTGCCGGGCGCGCCGAAGCCGACGCCGGCGTTGTTGACCAGCGCGGTCAGCTCCCGGCCGGCCACCTCGGCGGCGAGCCGGTCGACGTCGGCGCGGCGGGCCAGGTCGGCCACGAAGCCCTCGGCCTTGCCGCCGGCCGCCGCGACCTCCGCCACGCCGCGCTCGACCTTCTCGGGGTCCCGGCCGTGCAGCAGGACGGTCAGCCCGGCCGCCCCGAGCCGGGGCGCGAGCCAGCGGCCCAGCCCCGACGTGGCGCCGGTCAGCAGTACGTCGCTCATGCCCCGAACGCTACCGCGCGCCCGGGGCGGCGATCGTTCGTCAGTTGCCGGGGACGGTCAGCCCGCCGCCCGCGTCGGCGGCCTGGATGTCCAGGATGTCGACGTAGAAGCGCAGGTCGCCGTTGGGGTAGCCCTGCGGCGCCGGGTCGCCGTAGGCCTGCTTGGCCGGGACGTCCAGGATGACCCGGCTGCCGACCTTCAGCCCGACCAGGCCGCGGTCCCAGCCCTCGATGACCTGGGGCTGCTGGCTCTGCTCCAGCATGCCGACCTGCACCGGGAAGGTCTGCTTGCGCTGCCAGGACGAGTCGAAGACCTTGCCGTCCTTGTAGGTCAGGCCGACGTAGTTCACCACGACCGTGTCGCCGGCCTTCACCGTCTTGCAGTTGCCCTGGATGACCACGTCCTTGGTGAGCGAGCCGACCTTCGCCTCCTTGCCGGCCTCGGCCTTGGGCTCGTCGGCGAGCCGCTTGTCGAAGCCGCCGAGCATGGGCGGGTAGCTCGACTCGTCCGACTTCTTGCACATCGTCTTCTGCTTCTCGGCGCGGTCGCCGAAATACCACACGCCGGCGAAGGCGCCGCCGACGGCGAGCAGGACGATGATCGTGCCGGCGATCGCCTGGCCGGTGCGGCGCCGGCGGGCGGCCTTGCGGGCGGCGACCCGGGCGGCGGCGCGCTTCTCGGCCTTGGTCAGCGGGGCGGGCGCCTTGGTCTTCGCCTTCGGCTTGTCCGCCTTTTCGGGCTTCTCCGCAGGTTCCGTATCGTCCGACTTGGCCGTTTCGTCCGAGCTTTCGGCTTCCGCGGCCTCCTCGGCATCCGTCGCGGTGGTTTCGTCAGCCTCGGCGGTTTCGTCCACTTCAGCGGTTTCGTCCGGTTCGGCGACAGCCTCGGCCTCGGTCTCGTCGGCGGCCGGCGCCTCGGTGGCGGGCTCTTCGGTGGCCGCGACCTCGGTCGTCTCGGCGGCGGGCTCGGTGGAAACCTCGGCGGGCGGCGCGTCCTGCTCTTCCGTGGTGGTGGCGTCCGGCTCGGCCGGCGCCGCCTTCGGCGGGGTGGCCTTGGTCGACCTTGCCGGGCGGCGGTTCCTGCCCCGATCGCTCACAGTTCGTCGACTCCCCTGGTGGACGGCCCGGCACGGGACGGACCTGAGTTTCGTTCGGCAGAGCTTCCCATACCACACGTCCTTCGGTACCCACCGGGTCCCGCCGGAAATGGCCTAAGGTCGGTCGTATGGGCAACGCTACGGGCGTCGAGATTACCGGACCGTTCGGCGATCGCTACTCCGAGATCCTCACCCAGGAGGCTCTGAGTTTCCTGGCAGAGCTGCATCGCGAATTCGACGGGCGGCGCCGGGAGCTGCTCGCCCTGCGCAAGGAGCGGGAGGCCGCGCTCGCCGCCGGCGGCACGCTGGGCTTCCTGCCCGAGACGCTCACCGTGCGCGAGGGCGACTGGCGGGTCGCCGAGCCCGCGCCGGGCCTGCAGGACCGCCGGGTCGAGATCACCGGGCCGACCGACGCGAAGATGACCATCAATGCGCTGAACTCCGGCGCCAAGGTGTGGCTGGCCGACCACGAGGACGCCAACACCCCGCTGTGGAGCAACGTGGTGGAGGGCCAGCTCAACCTGCGCGACGCGATCGCCGGCACGCTCGCCTACACCTCGCCCGAGGGCAAGTCCTACGCGCTGGGCGACGGCCCGCGGCCGACCATCGTGATGCGGCCCCGCGGCTGGCACCTGCCGGAGAAGCACATCCTGGTCGGCGGCGAGCCGACCTCCGGCTCGCTGACCGACTTCGGGCTGTACTTCTTCCACAACCACGCCGCCACCCGGCCCTACTTCTACCTGCCGAAGATGGAGTCGCACCTCGAGGCCCGGCTGTGGAACGACGTGTTCACCTTCGCCGAGCAGCGCCACGGCCGCCCGGCCGGCACCATCCGCGCCACCGTGCTCATCGAGACCTTCCCGGCCGCGTTCGAGATGGAGGAGATCCTCTACGAGCTGCGCGAGCACTCCGCGGGGCTCAACGCCGGCCGGTGGGACTACATGTTCAGCGTCATCAAGAAGTTCCGCGACCGCAAGGAGTTCGTGCTGCCCGACCGCAACTCGGTGACGATGACGGTGCCGTTCATGCGCGCCTACACCGAACTGCTGGTGCGCACCTGCCACAAGCGCGGCGCGCACGCGATCGGCGGCATGGCCGCGTTCATCCCCAGCCGGCGCGACCCCGAGGTCAACCGGGTGGCGCTGGAGAAGGTCGCGGCGGACAAGACCCGCGAGGCGGGCGACGGCTTCGACGGCTCGTGGGTCGCCCACCCCGACCTGGTGCCGGTCTGCCGGGAGATCTTCGACGCCGCGCTGCGGGACCGGCCCAACCAGCTCGACCGGCTCCGCGAGGACGTGTCGGTGAGCGAGGCCGACCTGCTCGCCGTCGCGCAGACCCCGGGCGGGCACACCGAGGCCGGGCTGCGCAACGCGGTCAGCGTCGGCGTGCAGTATCTCGACGCCTGGCTCAAGGGCACCGGCGCGGTCGCGATCTTCAACATGATGGAGGACGCGGCCACCGCCGAGATCTCGCGCTCGCAGGTCTGGCAGTGGCTGCACAACGGCATCGCGCTCGACGACACCGGCGAGCCGGTGACCGCCGAGCTGGTCGAGCGCATCGCCGGCGAGGAGCTGGCCAAGCTCGGCGGCGACCACGCCGCGGCGAGGGCCCTGTTCATGGAGGTGGCCGTGGCCGACGACTTCGTGGACTTTCTGACCATTCCGGCGTACCAACGGATGCCATGAGCCTCGACGCGCTCGCCGCCGCCGTCCGAGGGTTCCTGGGCGCGGACCAGGTGCTCACGGACCGGCAGCAGCTGCGCACCTACGAGTGCGACGGCCTGGCCCACTACCGGGTCGTCCCGGGCATCGTGCTGCTCCCCCGCACCGCCGAGGAGTGCGCCGCCGTGGTGCGCGCGTGCGCGGCGCACGGCGTGCCGTTCGTGGCCCGCGGCTCCGGCACCGGGCTCTCCGGCGGGGCGTTGCCGCACGCCGACGGCGCGCTCATCGTCACCTCGCAGCTGCGCGCGATCCGCGAGGTGGCGCCGCACGACGAGCGGGCCGTGCTCGAGCCGGGCGTGATCAACCTGCAGGTCAGCCGGGCCGCGAACCCGCACGGCTACTACTACGCGCCCGACCCGTCCAGCCAGCAGATCTGCTCGATCGGCGGCAACGTGGCGGAGAACTCCGGCGGGGCGCACTGCCTGAAGTACGGCTTCACCACCAACCACGTCACCGGGGTGCAGATCGTCACGCCGGACGGCGACCTGGTCCGCCTGGGCGGCCGGGCGCCCGACGCCCCCGGCTACGACCTGCTCGGCGCCTTCGTCGGCTCCGAGGGCACCCTGGGCATCGCGACCGAGGTGACGGTGCGCCTGGTGCGCCTGCCCGAGACCGTGCGCACCCTGCTGGCGGCGTTCCGCGGCACCGACGACGCCGGCGCCGCCACCTCGGCGATCATCGCCGCCGGCGTGGTGCCCGCCGCGGTGGAGATGATGGACGCCCTGGCGATCGAGGCGGCCGAGGCGGCGGTGCGCTGCGGCTACCCCGACGGCGCCGGCGCGGTGCTCATCGTGGAGCTCGACGGGCCGGCCGCCGAGGTCGACGCGCAGTTCGCCGCCGTGGAGGACTTCTGCCGCGCGCACGGCGCCTTCGAGATCCGCATCGCCGCCGACGACGCCGAGCGGGCACTGTTCTGGAAGGGCCGCAAGTCGGCGTTCGCCGCGGTCGGGCGGATCTCCCCCGACTACATCGTGCAGGACGGGGTCATCCCCCGCACCGCGCTGCCGCAGGTGCTGACCCGCATCGGCGAGCTGGCCCACGAGCACGGCGTGCGGGTCGCCAACGTCTTCCACGCCGGCGACGGCAACCTGCACCCGCTGGTGCTGTTCGACGAGGCGGTCGCCGGGGAGGCGGAGCGCGCGGAGACGGTGTCCGGGGCGATCCTCGAGATCTGCGTCGAGCACGGCGGGTCGATCACCGGTGAGCACGGGGTCGGGGTCGACAAGGCCAAACACCTGCCCCGGATGTACACCTCGGCAGACCTCGAAACGATGCAGCTGCTGCGGTGCGCCTTCGACCCGCTGGGCCTGGCCAACCCCGGCAAGGTGTTTCCGACCCCGCGGCTGTGCGGGGAGGTCCCGGGCCGGCGCAAGGGCACCCATCCGCTGCACGAGCCAGGCGTCACGGAGGTGTTCTGAGCCATGACGGTGCTCGACGATATCGCCGGTGTGCCTGCCGCGGCGGTGGCGTCGCCCGCGTCGACCGCCGAGGTCGCCGACGTCGTGCGGGGCGCGGCGCAGGACGGCCTGGCGCTGGTCGCCCGGGGCGCCGGCACCCGGCAGGACTGGGCGCTGCCGCCGGCGCGGCTCGACCTGATCCTGGAAATGGCGGGCGTCTGCGGCCTGGTCGAGCACGCCGCCGGCGACCTGGTCGCCGTGGTGCGGGCCGGCACGCCGCTGCGCGAGGTGCAGGAGGCGCTGCGCCCGGCCGGCCAGCAGCTGGCGCTGGACGAGCCGCTGCCCGGCGCGACCGTCGGCGGCACCGTCGCGGTCAACGCCTCCGGCCCCCGGCGCATGCTCTACGGCACGGTCCGCGACCTGCTCATCGGCGTCACGGTGGTGCGCGCCGACGGCGTGATCGCCCGGGCCGGCGGCAAGGTGGTCAAGAACGTCGCCGGCTACGACCTCGGCAAGCTCGTCGCCGGCTCGTACGGCACCCTCGGCGTGATCACCGAGTGCGCCTTCCGGCTGCATCCGCTGCCCGCCGCCCGCCGCTTCGTCTCGGCCACCGCCGACGGTCCGGACGAGGCCGGCCGGGCCGTGTCCGCGGTGCTCGGCGCCCAGGTCGTGCCCAGCGCCCTGGAGGTCGACATGGCCACCGGCACCGGCCCGCTGACCGTCACCGCGCTCGTCGAGGGCGTGCCGGCCGGCGTCACCCAGCGCGCCGCCGACCTGGAGAAGCTGCTCGGCGCCGACGCCGCGCCGTCCGACGCGCCGCCGCCGGGCTGGGGCGAATACCCGTTCGCGCCCGGCGACGTCGGCCTGAAGCTCACCTGCGCGCTGTCCCGGGTGCCGTATCTGCTGACCGCCGCCGGCGTGACCGCCCAGCTGCACGACGTGCCCATGCGGGTGCGCGGCTCGGCCGGCACCGGCGTGCTCTACGCCGGCCTGCCCGCCGGAACCGACCCGGGCATCGTCGCCGGCGTGGTCAGCGACCTGCGCGCGGCCGCCCGGGCCGGCGCCGGGCACTGCGTGGTGCTGACCGCCCCGCCCACGGTCCGCGGCCGCGTCGACATGTGGGGCCACGTCGACGGCCTCGACCTGATGCGCCGGGTCAAGGACCAGTTCGACCCGGCGGGCACCCTGGCCCCCGGCCGTTTCGTAGGCGGCATCTGATGCCCGGCCGCGACTTTCTCGGGGCATCTGATGCCCGGCTGCGATCTTTTTGGGGGCATCTGATGCCCGAGCGCGAGCGTGACGAGCTCATCAGTGACTGCGTGCACTGCGGTTTCTGCCTGCCGACCTGCCCGACGTATGTGCTGTGGGGCGAGGAGATGGACTCCCCGCGCGGGCGCATCCAGCTCATGCTGCAGGAGTCGCAGGGCGAGCCGCTGACCCAGACCATGGCCGGCCACTTCGACGCCTGCCTGGGCTGCATGGCGTGCGTGACCGCCTGCCCGTCCGGGGTGCGATACGACGAGCTCATCACCGAGACCCGCACCATGGTCGAGCAGGTCCGCCCGCCGGCCGGCCGGGCGCTGCGCGCGGCGGTGTTCGCCCTGTTCCCCTACGCCGAGCGCCTGCGGCTCGCGAAGGCACCTCTGGTGGGGTACCGCATCCTCGGAACGCCCTTCAAACGGCGCCTCCCGGCGACCCTGCGCACGCTGCTCGACCTGGCCCCGCCCGTGCGCCGCGCGGTGCCGCTGCCGCCGCTCGTGCCCGCGCTCGGCCGCCGCCGCGCCCGGGTCGGCATGCTCACCGGCTGCGTCCAGCAGGCGTTCTTCCCGTCGGTCAACGCGGCGACCGCGCGGGTACTGGCCGCGGAGGGCTGCGACGTGGTCATCCCCGCCGCCCAGGGCTGCTGCGGCGCGCTCAGCCTGCACAGCGGCCGGAAGGAGGAGGCGGCCCGCTTCGCCGCGGGCATCGTGGACACGTTCGCCGACGTGGACGCCCTGGTCGTCAACGCGGCCGGCTGCGGCTCGGCGCTGAAGGAGATCGCTTCGCTGCTACCTTCGGATTCGCGCGCTCTGGCGCTGCAGTCGAAGGTCCGCGACCTCTCGGAGTTCCTGACCGAACTGGGCCCGGTGGCGCCGCGCCGCCCGATCCCGGTCGTCGCCGCCTACCACGACGCCTGCCACCTGGCGCACGCCCAGGGCATCCGCACCCAGCCCCGGACTCTGCTCCGCGCCATCCCCGGCCTGGAACTGCGCGAGATCCCGGACGCGGAGATCTGCTGCGGCTCGGCCGGCATCTGGAACATCCTGAACCCGGGCCCGGCCGCACAACTGGGCGACCGCAAGGCCCGCGACGTCCTGTCCACGGGAGCGTCGCTGCTGGTCACCGCCAACCCGGGCTGCTTGATGCAGATCTCGGCCGCGGCCCACCGCGCCGGCCGGCCGCTCCGCCTGGCCCACACCGCGGAGGTCCTCGACGCCTCAATCCGCGGCGTCCGCCCCTGACCCATCGCCCTGCCCCTCCCCCGACCCCCCGCCGCACCGCCCGCCCGCCGCCCGCGCCTCACCAACCGCACCGCCTGCCGTGCGCCGCCCGCCGCGCCCCGCCGCACTCGCTGGCGACCACGTGGTGCCCGGCCTGCGCGTCCCAAACCCGGGGCACGGTCGGCGATCACGTCCCACATGTCGGACGCCGCGCACCGCGAAGCATGCCGCAGCGACCAGAAGTCTCCGCGATCATGCGCACCCGGCATCGACACCAACGGTTTTTCATGATCACGGAGTGCTGATGTGTAACTATTCAGGTTGGGGTGGGAGCCAGGCGTTGCCGGTGAGGGCGTCGCGCAGGGCGGTGAGGACGTGCAGGCCGTTTTTGCGCACGGTGGAGACGTAGCTGCGCACGGTCAGCCAGTGCTGGGCGCCGTGGGGGGTGCGCCAGCCGCCGGAGATCTTCTGCTGGATTTTGACCATGCGGATGTCGCGTTCGGCTTGGTTGTTGTCGAACGGGACGGTGAAGGTGTGGGCGAAGCGCCAGATCTCGCGCCGGAATCCGTGCATCCGGTCGATCAGCGCGAGGATCTTGCCGCGGCCGCCGCTGGTGGGGGTGGGTTGGCGGCGTAGCCGGCCTGGACGGCCTGGTCCCAGCGGTGCAGCAGATCGGTCAGGACGGTCTGGTCGAGACGGTCCCGGCCGGCGGCGACGGCCTGGTTGACCTGGTGTTTGCCCTCGCGGAGCAGCCCGGCCAGGGTCCCGGCCCAGGTGTGGGCCGGGTCGTGTTCGGCCCAGCCGTCCAGTTCCCGCAGGTGGTGAGCGTTGCACAAGGCATGCCCGGCGGTGTCGTAGGCGGGGTGCAGGTACGACTTGAAGCCGTCGTGGACCGCGGTCTGGCCCGCGCCCAGCGCGGTGAGCACACCGATGACGTCGATGGCGTCCCGGCCGCGTTTGTCGTCCAGGTGGTAGAAGGTGCCCAGCGGGGTGCAGGCCACGTGCAGCCACCGCAGCCGGCCGGCCACCCGCAGCCCGGTCTCGTCGAAATGCACCACCGCCGCGGTGCGCAGGACCTGCCGCAGCCGTTGCGTGAAGCCGGTCAGCCGGGTCGCGGCGCGCCCGGTCAGCCCGGCGATCCACCCCGCCGACGGCGCCGCACCGAACAGATCAGCCAGGATCTGCGCGGTACGGTCCACCGGCGTGTGATGGCCGACCAGCAGATAGACCGTCAGGGCCGCGATCGACGGCCCGTACTGCGCCGGCGCGTCCACCCCCACCGGCGCCGCGGCTGTGGTGTGCGTCCCGCACGCGCAGGCGCACCGCCACAGCCGGTGCTCGGTCACCGCCAAGCGCATCGGCGGCAGGTCGAACACCTGCCGCGCCTCGAACCCGACCGGCGCGACACCGGCCAGGACCTCACCGCACCCGGCGCACGCCACCGGCCGGTGATCCACCACCGCATCCGGCTCATCCACCTGTGTCAACGCCGCACCCGGCGCGCCGGGCTGCTTGCCCGCCCGGCGGCCCGCCGCCCGCCGCTGCGACCGCGGCGCCGGCTTCCCCAGCCCATCCGAGGACGGCGGCTTCGACGAGTTGTGCGAGTCCAGCCCCAACCGCCGCTCCAACTCCGCCACCCGCGCCCGCAACACCGCGATCTGCTCAGCCTGGACCACCACCAACGCCGCCAACTCGTCATAGCTGGGACGCGGACCGGCACTCACAACGGACACCGTGCCCTAAACCACCCAGACGATCAAGTCCCTGCCGCCAACCACCTGAATAGTTACGCTGATGTACACCCGTGTACCGCAAGTCTCCGGGATCATGGCAAACCCGGTGTGCGGTCACCGCGGGCATCATGATCACGGAGACATACAGCCGCGATACAGCCGCAATACAGCCGCCCGGGCCGCGCCGATCGGATGCCGCGCCCGACAAGCTGGACATCCACAACCTCCGCCGCCGCGACATTTCGTAAATGTCCGGATTTATCGGCACCGATCGGCGCGCTGAGTGGAGGCGGGCCGTGGGATGGGATGTGTGGTGCGGCGGGCGCGCGGGTACGGTGTCGGCATGCCAGACGCGCCGCCCGTATTCATCGTCATGGGTGTCGCCGGCACCGGCAAGACGACGGTCGGTGCGCTGCTGGCGGGCCGGCTCGGCTGGCGCTACGCCGAGGCCGACGACTTCCACCCCGCCGCCAACGTCGACAAGATGTCGGCCGGCATCCCGCTCAACGACGCCGACCGGGTCCCGTGGCTGGAGGCGATCGGCCGGTGGATCGACGAGCGCGCCGCCGCCGGCGAGCCGGGCGTCGTGTCGTGCTCCGGGCTCAAGCGCGCCTACCGCGACCGGCTGCGCCGCGGCCGCCCGCAGGTGCGTGTGGTGTTCCTCGAGGGCTCCCGCGAGCTGATCATGCGCCGGCTCGCGGCCCGCCACGGCCACTTCATGCGCGTGGAGATGCTCGACAGCCAGTTCGCCGACCTGGAGCCGCCGGCACCGGACGAGGGCGCGACCACGGTGTCGGTCGAGCCGCCGCCCGGCGAGATCGTCGAGGCGATTCTGAAGGCCCACCCCGACGTGACCTGACCGCCGGGCCGACCCGGGAGGTGCCCGCCATGAACTGGACGCTGCACGACACGGCGCTGGTCATCTGGACCCTGGTCGCCATCGCGGTCATCGTGGTGCTGATCACGCGGTACAAAATCCATCCGTTCTTGTCCCTGATCCTCGGCAGCGCCGTCGTCGGGCTGGGCGCGGGGCTCGGCGCGGCGAAGACCATCAGCAGCTTCGAGTCCGGCTTCGGCAGTACCCTCGGCGGCGTCGGCATCCTCGTCGCGCTCGGCACGATCCTCGGCAAGCTGCTCGCCGACTCGGGCGGGGCCGACCAGGTGGTCGACACGATCGTGAGCCGGTCCGGCCGGGCCCGCCTGCCGTGGGCCATGGCGCTGATCGCGATGATCATCGGCATCCCGCTGTTCTTCGAGGTCGGCGTCGTGCTGCTGATCCCGGTCATCTTCCTGGTCGCGCGCCGGGCCCAGGACTCGATCGTGCGGGTCGGCATTCCCGCGCTGGCCGGCCTGTCGGTGATGCACGGCCTGGTGCCGCCGCACCCCGGGCCGCTGATCGCGATCTCGGCGCTGCACGCGGATCTCGGTCAGACGCTGCTGTACGGCCTGATCGTCGCCATCCCGACGGTCGTCGTGGCCGGCCCGCTCTACGGCATCTGGGTGGCCCGGTTTGTGCACCCGGTGCCGCCGCAACGGCTGGTTGCCCAGTTCAGCGGCGAGCGTGAGCAACGCACCGGCAACCGGCCGAGCTTCGCTCTCACGCTGTTCACCGTTCTGCTTCCGGTGGTACTCATGCTGGGCCGCGCCATCGCCGACATCACCGCGGCGCAGGGCAACCCGGTGCGCACCGTCCTGGACCCGCTCGGCGACCCGTTCGTCGCCCTGCTGCTGGCGGTGCTGGTGGCCCTGTTCACGTTCGGCTATCTGCGCGGCTTCACCCGCTCCCAGGTCGGCGACCTGGTCGGGGCGAGCCTGCTGCCGATCGCCGGCATCATCTTCATCATCGGCGCGGGCGGCGGCTTCAAGCAGACCCTGGTGGCGATCGGCATCGGCGACGCGATCGGCAAGGCGGCCGCGGCGAGCGGCATCTCGGCCCTGCTGCTGGGCTGGCTGATCGCGGTCGGCATCCGGCTGGCGACCGGCTCGGCGACGGTCGCCACGGTCACCGCGGCCGGCCTGATGGCGCCGCTGCTCGCCCAGCTGCCCGGCACCAACACGGCCCTGCTCGCCCTGGCGATCGGCTCGGGCTCGCTGTTCCTGTCGCACGTCAACGACGCCGGTTTCTGGCTGGTCAAGGAGTACTTCGGGATGACCGTCGGCGAGACCTTCAAGACCTGGTCCGCCATGGAGACGATCATCTCCGTCGTCTCGATCGTCCTGATCCTGCTGCTGGGCGCCTTCGTCTGATCCGCTCAGTCGAGGTAGAAGCGGGCGCCGTGCTCGTCGAGGGCGGCCAGGATGGTGTCCGGGTCGCGGGACGAGACGACGTCGTAGAGGCGCTCGTGGCGGTGCACGCCGTCGTGCGGGCGGGCCACCTCGGCCTCGCGGCGCAGGTTCAGCGCCATGTACAACTGGATCTTCACCAGGATCGACTCGTAGACCAGGCCGAGCTGGCGGTTGCCGGCCAGCGCCACCACCGCCACGTGGAACTCGCGGTGCGCGGTCGCCATGTCGAAGCGGTCGCCGCGGGCGTCGGCCTCCTGCATCGCCTTCATCGCGTCGGCGACGCCGGCCAGGTCGGCGCCGGGCGGGGTGGTGGTGACGGCGTGGCGCTCCAGAACGTCGCGGACCGCGTAGAGCTCCTGGATGTCGCCGTCGGAGAGGATCGCGACCCGCGCGCCGCGGCGCGGCATGTGCTCGACCAGGCCCTGCTGCGCCAGCAGGCGCAGCGCCTCGCGCAGCGGAGCGCGGCTGATGCCGAAGCGGCGGGTGAGCTGCTCCTCGACCAGGCGCTCGCCCGGCTCGGTGCCGCCGCCGAGAATCTCCCGGGTCAGCCGGGACACCGCGAGCTCGACCAGGCTAGCGCTGGCCAGCTCCTCGGTCTCCTTCATACAACCAGTGTGGCAGATGCCCTCATCCTCACACGGCCTGGAGGCCGTGGAGGCGGGCGAACAGGCCGCCCGCGGCGACCAGTTCGGCGTGGGTGCCCAGCTCGGCCAGGCGGCCGCGGTCGAGCACCGCGATGCGGTCGGCGTTACGGATCGTGGCCAGGCGGTGCGCGACGACGAACGTGGTGCGGCCCCGCATGAGCCGGGTCAGGGCCTGCTGGACCAGGGCCTCGGACTCGCTGTCGAGGGCCGACGTCGCCTCGTCCAGCAGCAGTACCCGCGGGTCGCGCACCAGCGCCCGGGCGATCGCCAGCCGCTGGCGCTGGCCGCCGGACAGCAGCGCGCCGCGCTCGCCGACCAGCGTGTCCCAGCCGTGCGGCAGGTCCTCGACGAACGCGAGCGCGTTGGCGTCGGCCAGCGCCCGGGTCACCCGCTCCTCGGTCATGCCGCGCAGGCCGTAGGTCACGTTGTCCCAGACGGTGCCGTCGAAGAGGACCGGCTCCTGGGGTACCACCGAAACGTGTTTCCGATAACTGCGCAGGTCGATGCGCTCCATGTCGGCGCCGTCGAGCAGCACGCGGCCCTCGGTGGGCCGGATGAACCCGATGAGCAGGTTCAGCATGGTCGACTTGCCCGAGCCCGAGGGCCCGACGAACGCGATGGTCTCGCCCTCGGCGACCGACAGGCTGATGTCCGCGAGGGCGGGTGCCGCGGCCTCGGGGTAGTGGTAGCCGACGCGCTCCAGCTCGATCGCCCCGCGCACGGCGCTCACCCGCTGCTTGCCCTCGTTGAGCTCCAGGTCGGGCGCGGACAGTACCTCGCCGATCGACCGGATCGACTCGAGCCCCTTGGTGACGATCGGCGCGAGGCCGAACAGGCCGATGACCGAGCTGGTGAGCACCGCGAAGTACGAGCTGAGCAGGACCACGTCGCCGGCGCTCACCGGCGCGAAGCCGGTCCAGGCGGCCCAGCCGGCGCCGATCAGGCAGGCGGCGCCGAGCAGCTGGTAGGTGACCCAGGACATCGCGCCGAAGCGGCCGTTGACCCGGTCGAGGCGCAGGCCGGCCGCGCGCACCCCTTCCACGGTGCCGCGCAACCGGTGCACCGCCTCCTGCTCCAGCGCGTGCGCGCGGGTGATCGGCATCAGGTGCGCCATCTCGTCCACGCGCGCGGACAGCTCCTCGACCCGGCGCCGGAACTCCTCGTTGCGCGCCCCGGAACGGCGCCGGACCATCGCGACCAGGCCGGCCGTGCACGGGACGACGAGCAGGAACAGCGGCACGAACTGCGGCACCCGGATCGCCGTGAGCACCATCGCGCCCACCAGCGTCAATACGGCGGAGGTACCCGAGGCGGCCACCTGTTGCAGCATGACCTCGACGTTCTCCACGTCGCGGACGAGCTTGGTCTGCAGCAGGCTCGCGCCCGCCTTCGTGTGGAACCCGATCGACAGCTGCTGCAGCCGCCCCGCCAGCGTCGAGCGCAGATCCATGCCCAGGTGGCGCACGATGAGGCTCATCTGACGTACCCACACCAGATGCATCGGAATGTTCTGCAGCACGATCACCGCGAGCACGCCGGCGTTGAGCCACAGCTGGGTGATCGGCCGGTGCTGCACGACCACGTCGATGATATTCGCGGTGATCACGGGCAGCAGCCAGATCGGGCTGTCCTTCACCGCGAACGCGAGCGTGGCCAGCACGAGCCGCCACCGGCTCGGCGCCAGCAAGCGGAACGTGGTGCGCACCGGGCGACGCCCGTCGAATTCCATACCGGTCATTCTTTGGCGCCCGCCCGGACCTGGGAAGTCGGGCGAACCGTCGACCGCGTCACAGCCGAATCGGGGGCGAAAACTGTCGTACCCACCCTGTAACCTCCACCCCATGACGCAGCCCCCATACGGACCCCCCAACCCATACGCACCGCAGGACCCGTATGGCCAGCCTTCGCCATATCAGCAGCCCGACCCCTACGGCCAGCCCGCCCTGCCCGCGCCGCCGATGTCCGCCCCGCCCGCCTCCGGCCAGCCGTATTCGACGGCCTACCAGCTCCCGCCGACCTCGGGCGTCCCAACCTCGGGCGGCTACGCCCCCTACGGCCAGGCCGCCTACGCCCAGCCCGCCGGCTACCCGATCGCCGTCCCCGCCGTCGTCGCCTACGACCCGCTGACCGGCCAGCCGTATTCGGACAAGAGCAAGCTCGTCGCCGGCCTGCTCCAACTCCTGCCCGCCTTCTTCTTCGCCCTGGGCGGCATCGGCCGCCTCTACGCCGGCAACATCGCCCTCGGCGTCGCCCAGCTCATCCTGAGCGTCGTCGTCGGCTGGGTCGCCTTCTGGTGCGGCTTCCTCCTGCTCTTCCCCTTCGTCATCACCGGCGGCCTGTGGATCTGGTTCCTCATCGACGGCATCATGATGCTCGCCGGCCGCCCCGTCGACGGCCAGGGCCGCCCGCTACGCCCCAACTGACCCGCCCCGCCGCCCCGGACCGCACCGCCCGGACCGCACCGCCCCGCCGGCGGCCCGGACCCGCCGCCGCCCCAGGCCCGCCGCTGCCCCGGACCGCACCGCCGGGGCCCCGCCGCCGCCCTGGCCGCGCACCAGCCGCCCAGGCCGCGCCACCACGGTCAAGGCGCGCGGGGCCGCGCCGACCAGCACCGAGCGAGCCCCGGCGCTGCCCGGCCCCACCTCCGGGTCCGCACCACCGCTACCCCGGCCGCACCACCACGGTGAAGACGCGCGGGGCCGCACCGACCTGAACCGAGGCCGGCACCGCCCGGCCGCACTGCTGGGGTCGCACCGCCCCGCCATCACGGCCGCTCGGGCCACACCGCCACGGTCAAGCCGCGCGGGGCCGCGTTCATCGGGACCGAGCCGCTGGCGTTGGCCCGGTCGCGCCGATCTCGCCCGGCGTCTGTGCCGGTTTCCGTGACCGAATCGTCGCTGTCTAACCGGATTCGGGTAGGCCTGTCCCATTGTTCGCCAAGGGTGAGAACCCCCGATGCGGGCGAGCTGAGTGCACGAATGTTCCGTGATCATGCGTGTTGCCACGGCCGCACCACGGGTTTGCCATGATCGCGGAGACATAAGGTACACGGGTGTACATAATCTCTCCGTGATCATGAAAAACCGGTGGTGTCGATCGCGAG
Source organism: Dactylosporangium sp. CA-092794 (assembly GCF_050948465.1). Lineage (NCBI taxonomy): Bacteria > Bacillati > Actinomycetota > Actinomycetes > Micromonosporales > Micromonosporaceae > Dactylosporangium > Dactylosporangium sp. CA-092794. Next base: position 9,525,861 of record NZ_CP192044.1, read on the forward strand.
TCCGGCATGATCGCGGAGACTTCCGGTCGAAGCGGGTGCCAGAGTGCGCTCTTGTCGGCGACCCAGTCGACCATCGAGCTGGCGGTCGACACGCCGCCGCCCGAATTGACCCGCCGCGTCCCTTACCGCGCCGGCCCGGGTCCGGGTGGACGGCGGGGCGGGTCAGTGGGGGCGGCGGCGGTGCAGCAGGATGTCCGTCGGGCCGAAGAAGCGGTGGCCCAGGATGCAGCGCAGGCGGACGTGCTCGACCGGGCCGTGCGTGCTCGCCAGCCAGCCGTCCGAGCGCTTGGTCGCGGGCAGGCCGCACTCCGGGCAGTCCACCAGATTCGTCTCCATGCCGGGCGTCACGCGCGACACGGACAAGCGGCTCACGAGCGTCGCGTAGCCGACGTCGGCGCGGGGTTTGAGAGCGGTCGGACATCAATGCGTTACAAGGCGGGTCGCTCAGCGTAACAGGATTGTCGACAATCGACAGTATGACCAGGACCGCCACGCTCAATGGGATCGCCGCGCTGCTGGAGGGCTACCGGCGCGGGGTGCTCGCGGTGGGCGACGTGGCCGAGCAGGCCGGCGCCGCCGAGGCGCCGCCCGGGGTGTGGATCAGCCGGGTGGCGCCGGAGGCGCTGCGCCGTCGGGCGGCGGAGCTCCAGGGTAAGGAGCATCTGCCGCTCTACGGAATACCGTTCGCGGTCAAGGACAACATTGACGTGGCCGGGATGGAGACCACGGCGGGCTGTCCGGCGTTCGCATACACCGCCCAGCGGTCCGCGCCGGTCGTCGAGCGCCTGCTCGCCGCGGGCGCCATGCTGGTCGGCAAGACCAACCTCGACCAGTTCGCCACCGGGCTGACCGGGTCCCGCTCGCCGTACGGCGCGGTCGAGAGCGTCTACGGCGGCGGGCTCATCGCCGGCGGCTCCAGCAGCGGGTCGGCGGTCGCGGTGGCGGCCGGGCTGGTCGCCTTCGCGCTCGGCACCGACACCGCCGGGTCCGGGCGGGTGCCGGCCGCGCTGAACGGCATCGTCGGGCTCAAGCCCACCCCGGGCCTGCTCAGCACGCTCGGCGTGGTGCCCGCCTGCCGGTCGCTGGACTGCGTGTCGGTCTTCGCGCTCAACGTGGCCGACGCGGCGACCGTGCTCGACGTGGTGGCCGGGGCGCACGAGGACGACCCGTGGTCGCGGGCGGCGCCGGCCGGCAGAACCGCAAGGAGCCCGGAAACGGTACGGCTGGGCGTCGCCCGCCCGGAGACCTTGAACTTCGAGGGCGACCGTGGCCAGGCCGAGCGGTACGTCGGCGGCTGCGTGGCGCTGGCCCGGCTCACCGGCGAGGCCGAGACCGTCGACCTGGAGCCGCTGCTGGAGGCCGGCGCCCTGCTGTACCAGGGGCCGTGGGTCGCCGAACGCCTCGCCGACCTGGAGGGTTTCCTGCGCGAGCACGCCGACGAGGTGCTCCCGCTGACCCGCGGCATCCTCGGCGGCGGGCGGCGCTTCTCCGCGACCGAGACGTTCCGCGCCCAGCACCGGCTGCGCGAGCTGCAGGCGGCGGCCGCGCGGCTGTTCGAGCGGATCGACGTGCTGGCGCTGCCGACCATCCCCACGACGTACACCCTGGACGAGATCGCCGCGGATCCGCTGCGCCGCAACGCGATACTCGGCCGGTACACGCAGTTCGCCAACCTGCTCGACCTCGCCGCGGTGACGGTGCCGAACGGGCACACCGCCGACGGGCGGCCGGCGAGCCTGTCGCTGATCGGCCCGGCGTTCAGCGAGCCGACGCTGCTGGCGCTCGCGGGCGCGCTGAGCGGCGCGGCTCCGGGGGTACCCCCCGAACCCGGACCGTCCGAGATGGACATCGCGGTGGTCGGGCTCCACATGCGCGGCGAGGCGCGCAGCGGCGAACTGGTCGCGCTCGGCGGGCGGTTCGTGCGCACGACCCGGACCGCGGACCATTACCGGCTCTACCGGCTGCCGCACGGCGTGCCGGGGCTGGTCCGGGTGGCGGCGGGCGGCGGGCCGCCGATCGAGGTGGAGATCTGGCGGCTGCCGAGCGCGGCGCTGGGCGCGCTGCTGGCCAGCGTCCTGCCGCCGCTGTCGATCGGGTACGTGTCCACTCAGGACGGTGCCGACATCAAGGGCTTTCTGTGCGAGGCGTACGCCGCGGCGGACGCGCGCGACATCACCGCCAGCGGCGGCTGGCGGGCACACCGGTTGGAGGAGGGACCATGAGCGCAACCATCGGCCCGGTCGTCGGCGCGAAGCCGTACGCCTGGCCGTACGACGGTCAGGTGCCGGCCGAGCGCACGGCCCTGCTGTGCATCGACTGGCAGACCGATTTCTGCGGGCCGGGCGGCTACGTGGACAGCATGGGCTACGACATCGGCCTGACCCGGGCCGGCCTGCCGGCCACCGCGAAGCTGCTCGACCACGTGCGCGGCCTGGGCATGCTGGTCGTGCACACCCGCGAGGGCCACGACCCCGACCTGTCCGACCTGCCGGCCAACAAGCGCTGGCGCTCGGCCCAGATCGGCGCCGAGATCGGCTCGACCGGCCCTTGTGGACGGATCCTCATCAAGGGCGAGCCGGGCTGGGAGATCGTGCCCGAGGTGGCCCCGGTCGCCGGCGAGGTGGTCGTCGACAAGCCGGGCAAGGGCGCGTTCTACGCCACGAACCTCGACCTGGTGCTGCGCACGCACGGCATCACGCACATCATCCTGACCGGCATCACCACCGACGTCTGCGTGCACACCACGATGCGCGAGGCGAACGACCGCGGCTACGAGTGCCTGATCCTGTCGGACTGCACCGGCGCCACCGACCCGGGCAACCACGCGGCCGCGCTGCACATGGTCACCATGCAGGGCGGCGTCTTCGGCTGCGTCGCCACCTCGGACGACGTCATCGCCGCAACATCCATTTAGGAGTGTCTACTGTGGCCACTGTCGACGCACTCCCGGGTCCGTACACCTTCGACCCGGCCTCGACGGCGCTGCTCGTCATCGACATGCAGCGCGACTTCCTGGAGCCGGGCGGCTTCGGCGAGACGCTCGGCAACGACGTCTCCCAGCTGCGCCGGACCATCGAACCGACCGCGGCGCTGCTCGTGGCGTGCCGCGCGGCCGGCCTGCCGATCATCCACACCCGCGAGGGGCACCTGCCCGACCTGTCGGACTGCCCGCCCGCGAAGCTCAACCGCGGCGACCCCAGCATGCGCATCGGCGCGCCCGGGCCGATGGGGCGCATCCTCATCCGCGGCGAGCGCGGCCACGACATCATCGACGAGCTCGCCCCGGCCCCGGGCGAGCCGGTCATCGACAAGCCCGGCAAGGGCGCGTTCTACGCGACCGAACTCGGCGAGATGCTGACCGCCAAGGGGATCCGCAGCCTCGTCGTCACCGGCGTCACGACCGAGGTCTGCGTGCACACCACCGTCCGGGAGGCCAACGACCGCGGGTACGAGTGCCTCGTGCTCGCCGACTGCGTCGGCTCGTACTTCCCGGAGTTCCAGGCGACCGGCCTGAAGATGATCGCCGCGCAGGGCGGCATCTTCGGCTGGGTCGGCGAGTCCCCGGCGTTCATCGCCGCCCTCCAAACCACGCTTTCGAGGACGTGACCACATGGCAACGGCTACCGAAACCCCGGCACTGAAGATCCCCTGGTGGGTGCGCGGCGACACGAACGCCTTCTTCGGCTTCGGCGTCAACGTCCTGGTCAACGTGCTGACGCTGACCGCGCTGTGCCTGGGCGTGGTCAAGCTCAGCGAGCACGACGTGTTCCACGCGATCCTGCCGGCGCTCGGCATCGCGCTGGTGGTCGGCAACGTGTACTACACGTTCCTGGCCCGGCGGCTGGGCCGGCGGGAGAACCGCACCGACGTGACGGCCCTGCCCTACGGGCCCAGCGTCCCGCACATGTTCATCGTCATCTTCGTCATCATGCTGCCGGTGTACCTCAAGACGCAGGACCCGACCAAGGCGTGGAAGGCCGGCCTGGCGTGGGCCTTCATCATCGGCGTCATCGTGCTGATCGGCGCCTTCGTGGGCCCGTACATCCGCCGCCACGCGCCGCGCGCCGCCCTGCTGGGCACCCTGGCCGGCATCTCCATCACGTTCATCTCGATGCTGCCGGCCGCCCGCATGTGGAACCTCGCCTGGGTCGCCCTGCCGGTCTTCGCGCTGCTGCTCATCGGTCTGCTCACCAACACGAAGCTGCCCGGCAACTTCCCGATCGGCCTGGCCGCGCTGCTGCTCGGCACCGCGATCGGGTGGATCGGCGGCGCCATGGACGGCAACGCGGTCAGCGCCGCCGCGCACGACGTCGGCTTCGCCCTGCCCGGCTTCCACCTCAACCTGCTGTTCTCCGGCCTGTCCGACGTGGCGCCGCTGCTGGCCACCGCGATCCCGCTCGGCGTGTACAACTTCACCGAGGGCATGTCCAACGTGGAGAGTGCCGCCGCCGCGGGCGACAACTACAACCTGCGTAGCGTCCTGCTCGCCGACGGCGCGGGCGCGATCATCGGCTCCGCGCTCGGCTCGCCGTTCCCGCCCGCGGTCTACGTCGGCCACCCCGGCTGGAAGAAGGCCGGCGGGCGCAACGGCTACTCGATGGCCACCGGCATCGTCATCGCGGTGCTGTGCTTCCTGAGCATGTTCGGTCTGCTCGGCGCGATCTTCCCGATGCCGGCGATCGTGCCGATCCTGCTGTACATCGGTCTGCTCATCGGCGCACAGGCGTTCCAGTTCACGCCGAAGGCGCACGCCGCGGCGGTCATCGCGGCCCTGGTGCCGAACATCGCGCAGTGGGCGACCGGCCAGATCGACAACTCCCTCGCCGCCGCCGGCACCACGGCGGCAAAGGTCGGCGAGGCGGCCCTGGAGGGCAACGGCGTGGTGTACACCGGCCTGCTGACCCTCGGCCAGGGCGCGATCCTGGCCGGCCTGGTGCTCGGTTCGATCGTGGCGTTCATCATCGACAAACGGTTCATCCACGCCGGCATCTTCGCCATGGCGGGCGCGGTCCTGGCCTTCGTCGGCCTGATCCACGGCGAAAAGGTCGCGTGGAACGAAAACGGTCCGGTGGCGCTAGGCTATTTGTTCATCGCCGTGGTCTGCGGGCTGTTCGCGCTGACCCGCCCCACCCCGCGGCCGAAGGACCCCGACGAGATCGAGCTCGACCGCCTGCACGGCGAGGCTCCCGCCGCCGCACCCGAACCCGTCCCGGCCCCGGCCGCCGCCTAGGAGGACTCCACAATGGACATCGATCGCCCTGACGTCGTGGCGGAGGTGGCGGCCGCCTTCACCGACTACGAGAAGGCGCTCGTCGCGAACGACGTCAGGGCGCTCGGTGAATGGTTCTGGGACGCCGAGTCGGTCACCCGGTTCGGCGTCGCGGACCGCCAGACCGGCGCGGCCCAGCTGCACGCGTGGCGCGCCGCGCAGCCCCCGCTGCCGCCCGGACGGCGCCTGTACGACACGAAGGTCACCGTCTTCGGTTCGGACCTGGCCACGGTGACGACGATGTTCGACTACCCCGGCCAGGAGGACCGCCCGGGCCGGCAGTCGCAGACCTGGGTCCGCTTCCCGGTGGGCTGGCGCATCGTCCACGCCCACGTCTCCCACGAGCTGCGCTGAGCGGTCGGCGCGGCCGCGAGTGCGGGCCGCGCCGCCCGGCCGGGTGCGGCGCTCAGTGCGCGGCGGCCATACGGCCGCGGCCGGTGCCCTGGTGGGTGAGCTGGTAGGCGGCGACCAGCAGCAGCACGCCGCTGATGATGGCGTACAACCCGATCGCCCAGGCGATGGCCAGCGCTCCCGCGGCGGGCCGGATCATGATGAACAGCCCCGCGACGATCGCCAGGGCGCCGATGAGGGCGAGCGACCAGCCGCCGTGCTGGCGGGTCGCCAGCCACAGGTCGGCGAGCCCGGTGAGCACCGCCCACACCCCGACCACCACGGCCAGCGCGATCGCCGTGATCCCCGGCCACACGAGCGCGAGGATGCCCAGCACGATCCCCGCGACCCCGGCCATCCCGCGGGCCAGGCGCGGCCCGGTGCCGTCGGCGAAGCCGGTGACCGGGTTCGACGGCCCGGGCGACGGGCGGATCGCGTGCACGAGCTGCTCGACGCCGGTCACGATGGCGAAGATGCCGAACAGCAGCGCGAGCGCGATCACGGTCACCCCCGGCCAGACCACCGCGAGAATGCCGAACACGATCGCGAGCACGCCCCGGATGCCCAGCAGCCACGCTTCTCTCTTCAGCATTGTGATCCCCTGCCTTCCTGGTCGGTGAGCTAGAACGTGCGGGGCGACTCGCGGGCGAGCGAGCGGTACAGCGCCTCCTCGCCGGGGGTGAGCCGCTCCGGCACCACGATGCGGATCTCCGCGAACAGGTCACCGGGCGCGCCGCGCGGGTTGGGCAGGCCCTGGCCGCGCAGGCGCAGCCGGCGGCCCGAGGACGAGCCGGCCGGCACGTCGAGGCGCAGCTCGCCGGCGGGCGTGCCGACCGGGACGACCGAGCCCAGCGCCGCCTCCCACGGGCTGACCGCGACCTCGACCATGACGTCGCGGCCGGACACCTTCAGCCGCGGGTGCGGCGCCAGCCGTACCACCAGCAGCAGGTCGCCGGCCGGTCCGCCGCGCGCGCCCGGGGAGCCCTGCCCGGGCAGCCGCAGGCACGCGCCGTCGACCACGCCGGCCGGGACGTGCACGTCGTACTGCCGCGGCCGCCCCGCCGGGCCGTCGAGCGTGACCCGCCGCCGGCCGCCGGTGTAGGCGGTCTCCACGCCCACGACGAGCTCGGCCCGCGCGTCCGCGCCGCGCGTCGCGGAGCCGCGGAACAGCCCGCCGGACAGGTCGGTGTCGACGCGGCCGTGGTACTTCTGGTGCCGCGCCGGGCGCGCCGTGTCGTACTCCCGGCGCCGTTTCGGGTCGGCCAGCACGCGGTAGGCGGCGGTGATCTCCTTGAACCGCTCCTCCGCGCCCGGCTCCGGGCTGACGTCGGGATGGAACCGGCGGGCCAGCCGCCGGTAGGCTCGCTGGATCTCGTCGCGGCCGGCGCCGCGGGCCACGCCCAGCACTTCGTAGGGGTCGCGGATCTCGACGGCCATACGGTCCGCCCCGCCCCGGGTCCGGCTGGCCCGCCTCAGCGCATCGAGGTGCGGCCGACCTGGCCGGTGCTGCCCGTGCCCGTGGAGCCGGCCCGCTGGCTGGCCGACCCGCGTCTGGACTGGCCTTCTTTCATCTGTTTCGCCGCGGCGGCGGGATTGTCGGGCTCCTTGAGCTGCCGTTCGCCGGAGTCGTCCGGGGTCCGGACCTGGGCGGGCTCCTCGGTGGGCGTCGAGGTCGACTCGACGACCCGTTGTTGCTTCTGGTGTACCTCGATCCGCCGCGCCTGCCGCTCGTGCGCCTTCGGCGCCAGGACGGTGAGCACGCCGCCGTCCAGGTCGGCCGACACGCCGTCGGGGTTCACCTCGCCGGGGAGCGCGATGAGGTACTCGAACTCTCCGGTCCGCCGCGCGTGGTGGCGCAAGGTACCCTCGCGCGGGCGTTCGCCGAACGTGCCGTAGACCCGGATCTCGTCGTCGCGCAGCTCGATCTGCACGTCGTCGGGGGCGACCCCGGGCAGGTCCAGGTCGACCCGGAAGGCGTCGGCGGTCTCCTCGATGTCGACGGGGGCGCCGCCCGTCACGGGCAGGCCCATGGCCGGGTACATGGAAAGCGATCGGCGGGGGCGGGTGACCAGCAGTGTCATGGTGACGTCTCCCAAGTGATGCGGGCTGCGGGTACGTCGCCATGCTGGGCGAGCGGCGGGTGAGGCGGTCCCACCCGGCCCGGATGACCCGCGGCCCGCCCGGGAGCGGCCCGTCCCCGCCGAGTGATGGCCGCTCACCTACCGCCCCGGCAGCGTTCGCGGCATGTACGAAGACGTTTTCATCGCGGAGGTACGCGACAAGACCGGCATCACCGATCCCGAGAGCGCCCGCCGGGCGCTGCGCGGCGTGCTGCACGCGCTGGCCAACCGGCTGCCCGACGGCTGGGTGCACCAGCTGGCGGCGGAGCTGCCGCCGACACTGGCCGAGCCGCTCTGGTCCTACCAGCACCTCTACGACCAGGAGGTACACCTGGACTTCCTGGCCGACGTGGCGGCGCGGGCCGCGGTGGAGCCGGCGGAGGCGGAGCGGCTGGCCCGCGCGGTCTTCGCGGCGGTCGCCGGCGCCTGCGACCCGGCCCTGCTGCGCCGCGTCTACCAGCCGCTGACCAGCGACGTGCTGGCGCTGACGGAGTCGGACGCCTCGCTGCTGCCGGTCTGATCGCGGCCGTACCAAACCACAGGAGCGCGGCCCCTCGACCGCGCTCCCCGTCTTGTCTCCGGCGCCGTTTCCCCGGCAACCTTTTGCAGCGGAGCGACCTCTGATGCGACGACCTTCTGGTTCAGCGGCCCGCGCGCAGGTCGTCCAGCAGCGACGGCGCGGACGGGCTCCAGCCGAGCGAGCGGGCCTTCTCCCCGGTGGCCTGCTGGTCGAGCAGCAGCGCATCGGCGAACAGCGAGCCCAGCCGCCCCCGGGACTCCTCCACGGTCTCCGCGGCCACGCCGGCCCCGCCCGAGGCGGCCTCGCCGATCTCGCGGACCGCCGGGTTCGCGCCGGAGGCGGCGATCAGCCGCCCGAGCCCCTCGCCGCGCTCCACGACCAGCCGGTACAGCGCGGCGACGTCCTCCACGTGCACCGTCGTCCAGTGCTGCGACCCGTCGCCGACGAGCCGCACCCGCCCGGCCTCGTCCCGCGCCGGGGCGAGCACGCCCGCCGGGATGCCGCCGCCGTGCCCGTAGACGATGCCGGGCGCGACGATCGTGGCGGCCAGCCCGCCGTCGAGCACCTGCCGCTCCACGTCCAGCCGCCACGTGGTCAACGCCGGCGGCGCGGGCGGCGCCTCCTCGGTGATGGCCGGATTGTCGCCCCAGAGCCAGATGCCGCTGGTGTGCACGTACGGCTTCGCCGTCCCGCCCAGCCCCTGTCCCGCCGCGGCCACGATGCCCGCGTCGAACCGCGGATTGTCGGGGCCGCCGGTGGCCGCCAGGTGCACCACGCCGTCCGCGGCGGCGAACCGCTCCGCGACCCACCCGGTGTCGAACAGGTCGCCCACCACCGGCTCGGCGCCGGCCTTACCCACCTTGGCCGCGGCCTCGTCCCCGCGCACGAGCGCGCTCACCGCATGCCCGGCGCCCACCAACTGCCGCAGCACGGCGGACCCGATGTACCCGGTCCCGCCCGTCAGTACGATCCTCATGGCCCGACCCTAAGGCGCACCGGACCACCCCGCCGCGTGACCATTCCCTCCCCCGCGGGTGGGAATAACGGCCATCCCCCGTCATCCCCGAAGCGGCGCGCCCGCGAACTCGCGCATGCCCTCCTGCGGACCGATCGCCGCGACGAAGCCGAGGTCGCGCCGCGCCCGCGCGGGCGAGGCGACCACGTGCCGCACGTCACCCGCCCGGAACTCGCCCGTGACGACGGGCTCCGGCCCGGACATCGCCGCGGCCAGCGAGGCGGCCATCGCACCGACCGTCGTCGGTTTTCCCGAGCTGACGTTGTACGCCCGGAAGCCCGCCCCGTCCGCGGTCGCCGCCAGGGCGGCCAGGTTGGCCGCGGCCACGTCGGAGACGTGCACGAAGTCGCGGCGCTGCCCGCCGTCCTCGAAGACCCGCGGCGCCCGGCCGGCCTCGAGCGCGGACCGGAAGATGGCGGCGACCCCGCTGTACGGTGTGTCGCGCGGCATGCCGGGGCCGTACACGTTGTGGTACCGCAGCGCCAAGACGGACCCGCCGGTCACGGCCGCCCAGGCGAGCGCCAGGTGCTCCTGCGCGGTCTTGGTCGCGGCGTACACGCTGCGCGGCCGCAGCGGCGCGTCCTCGTCGACCTCGCCCGGCTCGAGCGCGGCCCCGCACGCGGGGCAGCGGGCCTCGAACCGCCCGTCCGCGAGGTCGGCGGCGGTCCGGTCGGCCGGCGGGGTGGGGCCGTGCCGCGGGCAGGTGTAGGCGCCCTCGCCGTAGACGACCATCGAGCTGGCCAGCACGAGCCGGCCGATCCCGGCCTTGGCCATGGCGGCGAGCAGCACGGCGGTGCCGAGGTCGTTGCAGCCGGCGTACTCCGGGAGGTCGGCCAGATCCACGCCCATGCCCACGACGGCGGCCTGGTGCACGACCGCGTCGATCCCTTCGAGCGCGGCCTCGACGGCGGCGGCATCGCGCAGATCGGCGCGGACGAACGGCCCCTGCGGTGCGGACCCGACGGACCCGACGGACCCGACGAGCGTGGCGGAGCCGCCGGGCGCGGCGGGCGCGGGGGGCGCGGCGGACCCGGCGGGCGCGCGGTGTGCGGTCGGGTGCAGCGCGTCGAGCACGACGACCTCGTGCCCGGCCGCGCGCATGGCCGCCGCGACATGACCGCCGATGAACCCGGCGCCGCCGGTGACGAGGATGCGCATGCGCTCACACTATGGCGCGCCGGCGCGGCGCACCGGGCAAGTTCGCGGTTCGTAATGGTTGGTCAGTTCCTCGTAAGATCCTCGCGCCGCGATCATGGGTAGCGTCCGGGACATGCCCGATGTCGTATTGCCCTGTCTCGATGAGGCGGCCGCGCTGCCGTGGGTGCTTTCCCGGCTGCCGGCCGGATTCCGCGCGATCGTGGCCGACAACGGCTCCTCCGACGGCTCACCCGCGATCGCCGCCGAGCACGGCGCGACGGTCGTGCACGCGACCCCGCGCGGCTTCGGCGCCGCCGCGCACGCGGGGCTCGAGGCGGCCACCGCCGACGTGGTGTGCTTCATGGACGCCGACGGCTCGCTCGACCCGGCGCAGCTGCCGCTGGTCGCCGGCCCGGTCGCGGCCGGCACCCAGGACCTGCTGCTCGGCCGGCGCCGCCCGACGACCCGCGGCGCCTGGCCGGCCCACGGCCGGGCCGGCAACGCGGTCGTGGCCTGGCGGCTGCGGCGCGCGGCCGGGGTGCCGGTCCACGACCTCGGCCCGATGCGCGCGGCGCGCCGCGAGGCGCTGCTCGCCCTCGACCTGACCGACCGCCGCTTCGGCTACCCGCTGGAGATGGTGGTCCGCGCCGCCGACGCCGGCTGGCGCATCGGCGAGGTCGACGTCGACTACGCGCCGCGGGCCGGCGGCCGGTCGAAGGTCACCGGAACGGTCCGCGGCACGCTGCGCACGGTCCGCGACATGAGCAAGGTCCTGGCCCGGTGAGCGCGCCCCGGATCCAGTTGCTGCTGCTGGCCAAGGCGCCGGTCCCCGGCCGGGTGAAGACCCGCCTCTGTCCACCGTGGACGCCCGAGCAGGCGGCCCGCCTGGCCGCCGCGGCCATCGCCGACACGGTCGACGTGCTCGCCGCGACCCCGGCGGTCGCCCGCACGCTCGTCGTGGACGGACCGTTGCCCGCCCCGCCCGGCTGGCACCGCCGCGAGCAACGCGGCGACGGCCTCGGACCGCGGCTCGCCTCGGCCTTCGCCGACACCGCCCGCCGCGGCGTGGCCACGCTGCTGGTGGGCATGGACACCCCGCAGCTGGGCGTCGCTCACCTGGTCGCCGCCGCGGCCGCTCTCTCCCGCGCGGACGCGGTGCTCGGCCCCGCCGAGGACGGCGGCTGGTGGACCCTGGCCCTGCGCGACCCGTCCGCCGCCACGGTCCTCACGGACGTGCCGATGTCCACACCGGACACCTACGCGCTCACCCGGTCCGCCCTGCACCGGCGCGGCCTGCGCGTGGCCACCGCCGCGACCCTCCGCGACGTGGACACCGCCCCCGACGCGACGGCGGCCGCCGCCGCCCGCCCCGACACCCGCTTCGCCGCGCTGCTGTCCACAATGGCCCCGGTCGGTGCGGCCCGATGACCACACCCGTCGGCGCGTTCGGCACGGCACTTGTCGAGGCGACCCCGATGACCGCATCCGTCGGCGTGTTCGGCGTGGCACTTGTCGAGGCGGCCCGATGACCGGGCCGGTGGCCGTGTTCGGCGCGGCGCTGCGGCGGGCGGAGCGCGGCGAACCGGCCGGCCTGCGACTGCTCGGCCCGGACGGCGCGGCCGTGCGGCGCCTCGATCCCGACGCCTGGCACACGGGCCAGCGCCCCGGCGACGGCGCCCTCCTCGCGCGCTGCCCGGACGGCACCGTCGACCTCGGCTGCGGGCCCGGCCGGCTCACGGCGGCCCTGGCCGCGAGCGGCCGCCGGGTGCTCGGGGTCGACCTCAGCCCGCAGGCGGTCCGCTACGCGAGCCGCCACGGCGCGCCGGTGCTGCGCCAGGACCTGTTCCGTCCGCTGCCGGGCGAGGGCACCTGGCACGGCGCCCTGCTCGCCGACGGCAACATCGGCATCGGCGGCGACCCGGTCGGTCTGCTGCAGCGCTGCCGGCGGCTCGTCGGCCCGGGCGGTGCCGTCCTGGCCGAGGTCGACCCGCCCGGCGCCGGAAGCTGGAGCGGCCCGGTCGCGCTCGCCGGCCACGGCCGCACCAGCACACCGTTCGCGTGGGCGTTCGTCGCGGCCGACGACGTCGCCCCCCTCGCCGCCCGGGCCGCGCTGCGGCTCACCGAGACCTGGACGGAGGCCGGCCGATGGTTCGTCCACCTGACCTCCTGAGCCGGGTGACCCGCTGGTTCGCCAGCCCGCTGCGCACGCCGCCCGGCCTCCTGAACCGGGTGACCGGCCGGTTCGCCGGCCCGGCGCGGACGCCACCCGGCTTCCTGAGCCGGGTGGGCCGAGGGTTCGCCAGCCCGCTGCGCTCGCCGGTGCTCACCGCGCACCTCGGGCTGTGGCTCGGTGCGGCGTTGCTGGTCTGCTTCGCCACCGGCGTGCTGAGCCACCTGATCCAGCACCCGGCGTCGTGGTTCCACTGGCCGGCGCGGCCCGTGCAGCTGTACCGCATCACGCAAGGCCTGCACGTGGCGAGCGGTCTGGCCGCCATACCGTTGCTGACCGCAAAGGTCTGGTCGGTCTACCCGAAGCTGTTCACCTGGCCCCCGGTCCGCGACCTCGGCCACGCCCTCGATCGGGCGGCGGCCGGCCTGGCGTCGGCCGCGGCGGTCTTCGAGCTGGTGACGGGCGTGCTGAACATCGCCTACTGGTATTCGGCCATGCCGTTCGGTTTCCTCGGCGCCCATTACTGGACGGCCTGGCTGCTGGCCGGGGCGCTCCTGCTGCACCTGGCGGCGAAGCTGCCGGTCATTCGGTCCGCTCTCGCCGCCCGCCCCACCGAACCAAATCCCGCACCCACCGAACCAAATCCCGCACCCACCGAACCAAGTCGCGCACCGGCCGAACCGATTGCCGCGCCCATCGGCGGCTGGACGCGGAGGGGGGCGATCGCCGTGGTCGGGACCGCCGCCGGTGCGGTCACCGTCGCCACCCTTGGGCAGACCGTCGCGCCCCTGAAACGGGTGTCGCTGCTCGCACCCCGGCTACCGGGCGTCGGTCCGCAGGGCCTGCCCGTCAACAAGACCGCGGCCGCGGCGCGGGTCGTCCGGGTCGACGAGGGCTACCGGCTCATGCTGACCGGCCCGGCCGGACGCCACGCGCTGAGTCTCGCCGACCTTCAAGCGATGCCGCAGACCACGGTCGAGCTGCCGATCGCCTGCGTCGAGGGCTGGAGCTCGGGCGCGACCTGGACCGGCATACGGTTCGCGGATCTGCTCCCGCTGGTCGGCGGCCTGGACCTGCCGGTCACGGTCGAGTCCCTGCAGCCCGACGGACCGTATCGGTCGTCCGCACTGGACCCGGGCCCGGCCCGTGACCCGCTCACCCTGCTCGCCCTGCGGCTGGGCGGCGAACCGCTGCACCTCGACCACGGGTACCCGGCCCGGCTCATCGGTCCGAACCGCCCCGGCGTCCTGCAGACCAAATGGGTCGGCGCGATCACGGCGGCCCCGCGATGAGGGCCCTCCTCGCCCTCGCGGGCCTGGCCCTGGTCGGCTACGGCGCCTACGGCTGGCTCGACGCGCCCGGCCACGAGCTGACCGGCCGGCTGATCTTCGCCGCGGCCGCCCTCGCCGTCCACGACTTCCTGGTGGTACCGCTGGTCCTGGGCGCGGGCGCGCTGGCGATCCGGTACGTTCCGCCGGTGGCCCGCCGCCCGGTCCAGGCCGCGCTCGTGGTCAGCGCCGCGCTGACGGCGGTGGCGTTCCCGTTCGTCATCGGCGTCGGCCGGATCGCCGACAACCCGTCGGCGTTCCCCCAGCACTACGGCCGCGGCCTGCTCGTCCTGCTCGCCGCGGTCTGGCTCGTCGCCGCCGCCTGGACGGCCCTGCGGGCCCGGCGCGCCCGGCGCCGCTCATGACCCGCGCCTGGGCCGACACGGCCGCCCCGCCCCCGCGCACAGCCCGCCACCAGACCCGGCCGACCGGCCCGGCGCCGCTCGTGACCCGCGCCCGAACCGGCACGGCCGCCCCGACCCCGCGCACCGCCCGCCACCAGACCCGGCCGACCAGCCCGGCACCGCCCATCACCCGCGCCCGGGCCGACACGGCCGCCCCGACCCCGCGCACCGCCGGCCACCCAACCCGGCCGATCAGCCCGGCGCCGCTCGTGACCCGCGCGCGAGCCGGCACGGCCGCCCCGACCCGGCCGACCGGTCCGGCGCCGCTCATCACCGGCGGGGCACGCCGCGGGTGGTGCGGCTCATGAGCGACGGCGACGCGGGACCGGCGCACCGGCTGGCGCGGCGCCTCGCGGCGGCGGTGTGCCTGGTGGTGCTGCTCGGGATGTTGCTGCTGCCCGGGCGCTGGTACCTGCTGTCCTGGCTGCCGTTCGCCGCTGGCGTGTGGCTGGTGCCGCGGGTGGACCGGCGGGCCGCGCTGGTGCTCGTCGTGCTCGGCGGGGTGCTGCTCCCGCTGGCCGCCGCGCTGCAAGGGCCGCCGAACAGCAGCGACGACGTCTACCGCTACGTGTGGGACGGCCGGGTCCAGCTCGCCGGGATCGACCCCTACCGTCACCCGCCGGCCGCGCCCGAACTGGTCCCGCTGCGCGACCGTACACTGTGGACACCGCAGGGGCACTGGTGCGTGCCGGACGGCTGCACGCTGATCAATCGGCCGACCGTACCAACCATTTATCCGCCGGTCGCGGAGGCGCTCTTCGCCGCCGTGGCGCCCACGGGTGGCCGGGAGCGGCCGCTGCAGCTCACCATGGCCGCTTTCGCCGCCGCGGTCGCCGTCCTGCTGTGGACGGCCCTGTCCCGGCTGGGCCGCGATCCGCGCCGAGCGGTGCTGTGGGCGTGGTGCCCGCTGGTCGCCCTGGAGGCCGGCAACAACGCCCACGTCGACGTCGTCGCGGTCGCCCTGGCCGCGCTCGCCGTGTGGCTGCTCGCCGGCGATCGTCCGGTTTCCGGGGGTACCATATTCGGACTGGCCATCGCCACGAAGATCATTCCGGTATTGCTGGCCCCCGCGCTGCTGCGCCGCCGACCGATCGCGGTTGCCTTGTCCGCGGCGGGCGCGGTCGCCACGGTGTATCTCCCGCACGTCCTCGTCGTCGGCCCGGCGGTGCTGGGCTACCTGCCCGGTTACCTGCACGAGGAGGGCTACGGCAACGGCACCCGGTTCGCGCTGCTGGACGCCGCCCTCCCCGGTCGCGTGACGGCGCCGGTCGCCGCGCTGCTCCTGGCCGCCACCGCGGTCCTGGTGTGGCGCCGGACCGATCCGGACCGCCCGTGGCGCGCGGCCGCGGTGATGGTCCTGGTCACGCTGCTGGTCACCACGCCGTCGTACCCGTGGTACGCGCTGCTGCTGGTCATGCTGGTCGCCTACGGCGCGCCGGCCGAGTGGCTGGCGGTCGCGGCCGCCGCCTACCCGCCCCAGTTCGCCGCCGGCCTCGGCGTCTCCACCGGCACCGCCCAGCGCGCCGCCTACGGCCTGGCCCTGGCGGTGGTACTGACCGGCCTGCTCCTGCGCCGCGCCGCGGCGATCAGGGCACCCCGGCCCGCCCACGTCAGCGGCCTCCGAAATGCGGTGCCGCGGCGGTGACACACGGCTACCGTCGGCGGCATGATGACCTGGCGGCACGTCACCCCGGACGACTTCCCGCTGCTGGCCCGCTGGCTGTCGGCGCCGCACGTGGCCCGCTGGTGGCACCACGAGACGTCGCCGGAGGCCGTGGCGCGCGACTTCGGCCCGTCCGCGCGCCGCGAGGAGCCGAACGAGGACCTCTTGGCGTTCGTCGACGGCGCGCCGCTCGGGCTGCTGCAGCGCTCGTTCCTGCACGACTACCCCGAGTACCTGACCGACCTGCTGCCGATCACCGCCGTGCCACCGCGCGCGATGACGATCGACTACCTGATCGGCGACGCGGGCAACGTCGGGCGCGGCATCGGTACCCTGTTCATCCGCTCGGCCCTCGAGCGCCTCTGGGCGGACCACGCGGACGCGGCGTGCGTGATCGTGGCGGTACACGCCGACAACATCGCGTCGTGGCGGGCCCTGGAGAAGGCCGGATTGACCCGCGTCGGCAGCGGCGACATCGAGCCGGACAACCCGATCGACGACCGCCGCCACCACGTCTACCGGGTCGACCGGCCCGCCACCTGACCGGCCGCTACCGGCCGGAAGTCTCCGTGATCATGCGCACCCGGCATCGACACCAACGGTTTTTCATGATCGCGGAGTGCTGATGTACCCCGGTGTACCACAAGTCTCCGGGATCATGGCAAACCCGGTGTGCGGCCGCCGCGGACATCATGATCACGGAGACTTTCATCCGCCGGGCCGCGGGGCCGCGCTCACTGATCGGAGGGTGCGTCGCCGCTCGGCAGCGCACCACCGGCCCTCCGCCGCGCTTCGCGCGAGCCCGGGCAGGAGGTCTGTAGCGCGCGAGTGGGTGGCGTCGGCCGTCGGGCCGGTCAGTGGTACCAGCGGCGGAGGGTGCGCAGGAGTTCGGGGCCGCCGAGGTCGGGGGGCGGGGTGGGGAGTTGGCGTAGCAGGAGGTCGCGTTCGGTGGCGAAGGACGGCTCGGGGTCGGTGAGCGGGACGGGTGGTAGCCAGAAGCGTTCCGGTTCCACCTCGGGTTCGGTGAGGGTGGACAGGGCGCCGGCCGTGCCGATCGGGGAGGCGGGGGCGGGGGATGCCGGTTCCTCTTCCTCTGCCGGTGTGGGCTCGGCCGGGCCGGAGCGGAGGGTACGCAGGGCGGTGAGCAGGGTCTCGCGGGGGCGGCCGCGCCAGAGCAGGATGAGGAACGGGTCGGCGTCGAAGCGCTCGGCCAGCAGGTAGCAGGTGGCGGCCAGGTGTTTGCACGGGACGGCCTGGTCGGGGCAGGTGCAGCGCATGGCGAGGTCGGCGAAGCGGGCCGGGAACAGCGGCGCGCCGGCGGCGGCGAAGACGTCCTCGACGTGTGGTGGGAGCTCGCCGGCCAGGAGCTTCGCCGCGCCGAGAGCCTCCCCGGCCAGGGCCTGCTCGACGCGGGCCCACACCGGGTCCGGGAAGGTGGCCAGGCCGATGCTGACCTTGTACGGCGCGGGCCGCGAGCCCTGGACCGTGGCCTTGACCAGGCCTTGCATCACGTCGAGGCGCAGCACCTGGCCGGCGCGGGCGTAGTTGCGGCCGCGGGTCAGGCGGGTGCCGAGGGCGAACGACTCCAGCACCGCCAGGAAGCGCTTGGACCACCAGCTCTCGCCGATGGCGCCGCGCGTGCTGCGGGCCCGGATGCCGCCCTCGACGCGGACCGTCCGGGATCCCCAGTACTCCGGCGTCGTCACCCCCGCAGGCGCTCCAGCCCGGGGACGACGCGGCGCGGCGTGAACTCGATGACCGTGTACTCCGCCAGGCCTTTCTGCTGGAACGGATCCAGCGCGAGGCGGGCCTCCAGCTCGGCGCGCTCGAGCCCGGTCGCCAGGATCACGCCGCCCTCGCGCGGGATCTGGGTGCCGGAGGCGACGAAGACGCCGGCGTCGAACTGGCCGTCGACCCACGCCTTGTGCTCGGCGAGGACGGCGTCGATCTGGTCCAGCCCGGCGAGATACCGCAGCGTGATCACGAACACCCAAGGGAGTCTACTCACTCCCGGAACGCGGCGATGACCTGCGACATCGGTTCCATGCAATCGGGGTGGGGCAGGCGCACCATCACCTCGGCGACGCCGGCCTCGGCGAGCTCCCGGAACCGTCCGATGTGGTCGGTCACGGTGCCGGCGTGCACGGCGGCCGCGTAGGCGTCGCGGGGCCGCCGGCCGCGGCCGGCCTCGACCAGGGCCGCGACCGCGCGGTCGTCGGCGGCGACCAGGGCGGTGGTGAGATGCGTCAGTTCGGTCTGGGAGTTGTACTGCCGGAGAACCCCGGCCTTGCGGCGTACCGTGGCCAGATCGCCCATGACGTTGGCGGCGTCGGCGTAGAGCGCGGCCAGCCGCAGCGTGTGCCGCTCCCCGTTGCCGCCGACCACGATCGGGATGCGCTCCTGCACCGGGCGGGGATAGCAGATCGCCTCGGGCACGGTGAGCACCCGGCCCTCGAAGCGCGGGCTGCCCTTGCCCCACAGCAGCGGCAGGAGCCGCAGCGCGTCCTCCAGTAACGCGTACCGGTCCGCGACACTCGGGAACTCCCAGCCGTAGGCCAGGTGCTCCTCCTTGAACCAGGCGAGCCCCAGCCCGCACACCGCCCGCCCGCCGGACAGCACGTCAAGCGTGGCGAGGATCTTGCCGAGGTGCGCGACGTTGCGGTACGTCACGCCGGTCACCAGCGCGCCGAGCCGCACCCGCTCGGTGCAGGCGGCGAGGTACGCGAGCGTCGTGTACGACTCGAGAAAGTCGTCCCAGGCCCGCCCGACCTGCGGGATCTGCCGGAAATGGTCCATGACGTACACCGCGTCGAACCCGGCCTCCTCGGCGGCGCGCGCGGTCGCCCGGACGTCGACCCCGTTGAACTCTCCCAGGTGCAGCCCGAACCGCAGCCGCGCGGGCGCGTCCGCCTGGCGCCGCGCCGCCTCGGGCGCCCCGGCGAAGACCGGCGGCACGGTCCGGACCGTTGTTTCCAGGTGTACCGCCGAAAAACCCTCATCGGCGAGCACCGTTTTCGTGCGGGCCCAGTCGCGCAGCTGGCGGGTCAGCGCGTCGGCGGGAATCCGCTGCTGCGCCCGGGCCCGGTTGCGCGCCCGGCACTCGGCCGCGGGCGTGTCGAACGCGATCGCCACGCATGGCACCCCGTGCTCCCGCGCGAGCCCGATCCACCGCTGCCGCCGCCGCGCATCCAGCCCGAGCGTGTCGACGACGGTCGTCAGCCGCCGCCGCACCCGCCGCTCGACCACGGTCTCCAGCAGCTCGAACGCGTCCGCACTGGCCGCGATGTCGTCGTCGCCGGCCCCGACCAGCCCCCGCAGCGCGTCGCTGGACACGACCCGATCCGCCCGGAAGTGCGCCGCCGCCCACGTCGACTTCCCGGACGCCCCCGGCCCGACCAGCACGACGAGACACGGCTCCGGCAACGTCAGCACGCCCCGATTCTGCACCCGGCACGTACGCTGGGACGATGCTGATCGCCGGCGGCTGGACCCTCGACCTGCCCGGCACCTGGCAGCGCCGCGCAGCCCGCCCCGGACCTGTGGACCGGCCCGCACGGCGCCATCGTTGGCGCTCGATGCGCCGCGCCGCCGGGCAACCCCGCGATTGACGGAACCGCCGCGCACCCTCCGCTTGCACGCTACGGACCTCCGCCCAGCGGCGACACACCCTCCGAGCTGCGCGGCCTGGGCGGCGGTATGTCTCCGTGATCATGATGTCCACGGTGGCCGCACACCGGGTTTGCCATGATCCCGGAGACTTGTGGTACACGGGTGTACATCAGCACTCCGTGATCATGAAAAACCGTTGGTGTCGATGCCGGGTGCGCATGATCACGGAGACTTCCGGTCGCTGCGCCGTGCTCCGCGGCGTGCGGCTCCGTCCGGGCGGCGGCACAATTCACGGCGATGTCGTGCATGCCGGAAATAGGCGACCGGCCGGTAGCGTCCGGCTCAACGTCGCCGCTGCCGAGCCAACAGCCAGCACGGCTGCGGCACCGTGGCGGCGCGTTCACCTGAGCAGCCGCGGGCGGGCGAAAGCTAGGATTGGCCGGCGGTAGCGGTGCGGCAGGGAACGGAGCGGTGTGTGAACGCGTGGGAGCAGGTCGAGGCGCTGGGGTTCCCGGGGCGGGAGTTCGATGCGCGGACCGGGGTCGCGCGGTTCCACTATGCGCTCGGTGACCTCGTGCTCACCGAAACCGTCGACTTCGGGCCGCCCAGCGTTGAGCATCCGGCGATCGAGCGGGTGCTCGACCTGTTGTACGTCGCGGCCTCCACGTCCTACTACAAGATCGCCGCGCCGCGGCGGGTGGAGCTCGGGGTCGCGCTGGCCGAGGGGGCGTTGCCCTGGGTGCGGGCGCTGTTCCACGACGGGCTGGGTGAGTTCGCCTACCGCAACAAGCTGGAGTACGTGCTCGACCTGCCGATCGAGGCGGGGGCGGCGGCGGAGGCGCCCGGGTGGCGATACCAGCCGGCCGGGGCGCCGCTGGCGGCGGTCGGGGGTGGCAAGGACTCGATCGTGACGATGGAGGCGCTGCAGCTGGCCGGGCTCGACCCGGTGCTGTTCTCGGTCAACCCCAACGCGATCATCCGCGGGGTGATGGAGGTGTCGGGGCAGCCGGTGCGGACCGTGCGGCGGCAGCTCGACCCGCGGATGCGCGAGCTCAACGAGGCCGGCGCCTACAACGGGCACATCCCGGTCACCGCGATCAACTCCCTGATCGCCGTCGCCGCGTCGCTCATGCACGGGCTCGGGCCGGTGGTCATGTCCAACGAGAGCTCCGCGTCGGTGCCGAATCTGCACTGGCTCGGGCGGGAGATCAACCATCAGTGGTCGAAGGGGCTGCCGGCCGAGGCGCACCTGCGGGACGCGCTGCTGGCGCACGCCGGGCTGGCCGACGCGTACTTCTCGCTGCTGCGCGGGCTGTCCGAGCTGCACATCGCCGGGTTGTTCGCAAAGTTCACCGCCTACGACGAGGTGGTGACCAGCTGCAACGCCGCCTTCAAGCTGCGCGACGCGTCCGAGCGCTGGTGCGGGCACTGCCCCAAGTGCCGGTTCGTGTTCCTGGCGCTGGCGCCGTTCACCGGGCGGGACCGCCTGCTGCACATCTTCGGCACCGATGTGTTCACGGACCTGACGCAGCTCGAGGGGTACCGCGAACTCATGGGCCTCACCGCGCACAAGCCCTTCGAGTGCGTCGGCGAGATCGAGGAGTCGCTGGTCGCGTTGCGGCTGCTGACCGAGCACCCCGACTGGCGCGACGCCCCGATCGTGAAGGCGCTCGCCGCCGAGGTGCCGGTGCTGCCGACGGACGCGGAGGTGGACGCGGCGTTCGCCGGGGACGGGCCCAACGTCGTACCCCCGAAATATCTGGCGGCGCTCAACGGCCTGGGGCGACCCCGCTCGGCGAGGCGATGAGCGCGCGGATGGCCGCGGCGATCCGCGGGATCTCGCGGCGCTCGAGCTGCGTGTAGCTGTCGCCGTAGGGCGCGTCGCGGACCAGCATGGCCAGGCCGTCGTCGAGGACGCGGCAGCGCGACAGGGCCCGGGCGACCATGGCGACCGGGTAGCCGCCGGACGGGTGGGCGAGCAGGCCGGTCGTCCATTCGCGGGTCTCCGGGATCTCCTGCATCTCGGTCCACTCGAACCGGCCGATCACCCACAGGCCGCCGACCTCGATCTCGTCGATCTCCTCGCGGGGCCGGCCGAGGCGCTGCTTGACGAAGCGGGAGCGCCGCTCGACCACGGTGGCCGGGGCGATGCCGGCCGCGTAGAGGTCCAGCACCGCCTGGCCGGAGGTGACCCAGTCGCGCTCGGTCGCCTCGCGGGCCTCGGACCGCCCGTCGCCGCGGCCGCGGACCCGCTGGCGCCGCTCCAGGCACTGGATGCACAGGGCCGCGTAGCCCTCGCCGGTCACCTCGTTGTGGGCCTGGTGCGACATGCAGAACGCCCGGCCGCACTCCCGGCACCGCCCGATCGCGAGGACCGCACACTTGTCGATGGCACACTCGGCCGGCATGGGCCCGACCCTATCGCGGCCGCTAATGTCTGCGCATGACCGGCGTACGCTCCGGACCGGCGATGCTGCTGACCCTCCTGGTCGTGGCGCTGCTGGCCGCCTGCGCCGCGCCCGCCGGCACCGACGGCGACCTGGTCGACGGCTGGCCGATGCTGCCCGCCGCCTCCTACGCGCCGCCGCGGCCGGGCGAGTGCCTGACCGGCGGGACGTTCAGCGCGTTCGAGCAGCCGGACCGGGCGGCGCCGGCCCCGGTCGACTGTGCTCAGCCGCACCTGGTCGAGGTCGTCTGGGCCGGCCCGATGCCGGACGCCGCCGCGGCGCCGGCGTGGGACTCCGACGCGACCCGGGCCGCCTACGCCGCCTGCGACGCGGCCGCGACCGCCTACGTGGGCGGGGACTGGCACGGCGGGCGGCTGCTGCCGTACCTCTCGATACCCGGCGCGGCGGCCTGGCGGGGCGGGGTGCGGACCGCGGTGTGCGGGCTGGCCGAGGCCGCCGACGACCTGTTCGCCCCGCTGGCGCGCACCGGGAGCCTGCGCGACGGGCTCAAGGACCCCCGCCCCCTGGCCCTGGACTGCGTCGACCTGCAGGGCGGCGACGTGTCCCCGGAGGGCTTCTACCGCAGCGTCGACGCGGTCACCCCGGTGCCGTGCGCCGACCCGCACGACACCGAGTTCGTCGGGGTGTGGACGGCGCCCGCCGGGCCGTTCCCCGCCGACGCGCAGGCGCTCAACGCGACGGTCAGCAAGGCGTGCTTCACGGCGGTGGCGGCGTTCCTGGGGTTGACCGAGACGCAGCTGTACAACCGGAAAGACGTCTACACCTTCTGGGACGGCCTGACCGTAGCCCAGTGGCGGCTGGGCGACCGGGCCGCCCACTGTTTCCTCAACGTCTCCACGAACAACCCGCTGCACCGCTCGTTGCGGGGCTTGGGCACCGCCCCGCTCCCGGCGAGCTAGTCCGCGGCGGCACCGGGGTCGAGGGTGAGCAGGGCGCGCAGGTCGGCGGTGGACAGCTCGGCGAGCCACTGCTCGCCGGTGCCGACAATCTTCGCGGCCAGGCCGCGCTTGTCGTGGATCAGCGCGGCGATCTTCTCCTCCACGGTGCCGGCCGTGACGAATTTCCGCACCTGTACCTCCCGGCGCTGGCCGATGCGGAACGCGCGGTCGGTGGCCTGGTCCTCCACGGCCGGGTTCCACCAGCGGTCGACGTGGATGACGTGGTTGGCGGCGGTCAGCGTCAGGCCGGTGCCGCCGGCCTTGAGCGAGAGCACGAACAGCGGCGGCGAGGAGGGCGAGGCCTCCTGGAAGCGGGCGACGAGCGTGTCGCGGGCCGCCTTGGCCAGCCCGCCGTGCAGGAAGGCGACCTCGCGGCCGAACCGGGCGGAGAGCTCCGCGCGCAGCATGGCGCCGAACTCGGCGTA
Source organism: Dactylosporangium sp. CA-092794 (assembly GCF_050948465.1). NCBI lineage: Bacteria > Bacillati > Actinomycetota > Actinomycetes > Micromonosporales > Micromonosporaceae > Dactylosporangium > Dactylosporangium sp. CA-092794. Next base: position 9,549,317 of record NZ_CP192044.1, read on the forward strand.
CTGCGTGAAGATCAACGCCCGCTCACCGGCGGCCAGGATCTCCTCGGCGAGCTCCTCCAGCCGGGCCAGCTTGCCGCTGCGCCCGGGCAGCCGGCTGCCGTCGTGCAGGGCGAGGGCGGGGTGGTCGCAGATCTGCTTGAGCCGGGTCATCGTGGCGAGCACCAGCCCGCGCCGCTCGATGCCCTCGCTGGACTCGATGCGGGCCAGCATGTCGTCGACCGTCGCCTGGTAGAGGCTCGCCTGCTCGCGGGTCAGGCTGCACACGACGTCCATCTCCAGCTTCTCCGGCAGGTCGGAGATGATCGTGCGGTCGGTCTTGAGCCGGCGCAGGACGAACGGCTGGGTGACGCGGCGCAGCCGGGCGGCGGCGTCGACGTCGCCGAAGCGCTCGATCGGCTCGGCGAAGCGCTCCTTGAACTTGGTGGCGCTGCCCAGCAGGCCCGGGTTGGCGAACTCCATGATCGACCAGAGGTCGGCGAGGCGGTTCTCCACCGGCGTGCCGGTGACCGCGACCCGGTGGCGGGCCGGCAGCTGCCGCACCGCGGTCGCCTGCCGGGTGGCGGCGTTCTTCACCGCCTGCGCCTCGTCGAGGACGACCCGATGCCACGGTACGGCGGACAGCGCCGCCGCGTCGCGGGTGGCGACCGCGTAGGTGGTGACGACGAGGTCGAACCCGGCCGGGTCGAGCGTGCGGACCCGGTCGGCGCCGTGGTGGACGTGCACCCGCAGGCCGGGTGCGAACCGCGCGGCCTCGCGCTGCCAGTTGCCGACCAGGGACATCGGGCAGACCAGCAGCGTCGGGCCGGGCGCGGCCCCGGCGAGGAGGGCCAGCAGCTGCACGGTCTTGCCCAGGCCCATGTCGTCGGCGAGGATGCCGCCGAGCCCGGCCTGCTCCAGGAAGCGCAGCCAGTTGAGGCCGCGCAGCTGGTAGGGGCGCAGGCTGCCGGCGAAGCCCGGCGGCGGCCCGGCCTCAGCGACGCGCAGCTCGGCCTCGCCGCTGAGCAGGTCGCCGAGCCAGCCGTCGGCGGTGACCTCGACGACCGGCAGCCCGCCCGGCGCCTCCGCGGCGCCGCCGGCGAGGTGGAGCAGGTCGGCGACGGTCATCGACTCGGCCTCGCGGTGCCGCTCCAGGAACGACAGGCCCTCGGCCAGCCGGCGCGGGTCGAGCTCGACCCACTGCCCGCGCAGCCGCACCAGCGGCGCCTTGAGGTCGGTGAGCCGGCGCAGCTCGTCCTCGGTGAGCGGCTCGTCGCCGACGGCCAGCTCCCAGCGGTAGTCCACGACGGCAGCCAGGCCCAGCCCGCTGTCGGTGGCGACGGTGCCGGGCGCGGCCCCGGTGGTCTTGGCGGTGAGCCGGGCGCCGAGGCGGGCCGGGGCCTTGCGCCACCACCCGGGCAGCACCACTCCGAAGCCGGCCGCGGCCAGCCGCGGCGCGTCCTCGCTGAGCAGCCGGTGGGCGCCGTCGGTGTCCAGGCGCAGCGCGACCGGGCGGGCCTCGCGCAGCGCGTCCTCCAGCGCCGGATAGAGCCGGCTGGCCCGGCCCAGCTCGGCCAGCAGCGTCTCCTGGGGTGCCGGAATGTGCCGCTGCAGTGCCTTGAGCGCGCCGCGGGAGCGCCACACCCGCTCGGCGGCGACGACCAGGCTGGGCTCGTCCGCGGCCTGCAGCGCGAACTCGAGCGTCCACCCCGGGTCGGCCGGCGGCTCCTCGCCGTCCTCCGGTTCGGGCGGCTCGACGAGGCGGAAGCAGGCCCGGACCGCGCCGCCGACGGCGTCGGCCTCCCAGGCGGCCAGGCTCGCCCGGAGCCGCTCCAGCTCGGCGGGCGGCAGGCCGGCGATGCGCCGGTCCGGCCCCGCGAGCGCGGACAGCAGGGCGCCGGCGGTCTCGCCGGGCGGCAGCGCGGCCCGGGCGGCGCTGTCGGTGAAGGCGTCGAGGACCTCGGCGGCCACCACGGCGCGGGTGGCATCCGGGGTGGCGGCGATGGCCGCCTGCGGCAGCGCGAGGGCGAGCGAGCGGGCGTAGGCGGCGTCGCGGCCGGTGAGCACGGGCAGCCAGCGGGCCTCGTCGCCGACGACCGCGGGCAGCAGGCGGCCGCGGGCGACGAGCCCGGCGGCGTAGCGGGCGACGGCCGTGAACCAGCGCGTGGTGTCGCCGAGCACGACGTCGTCACCGGACACGGCGGCCAGCCCGCGCAGCAGCCCGATCGCGTCGTCCGGGCGGTACTCGACGGTGGCGACCGTCCACGGCCGCAGCGTCGTGCGGCCCGTGGCCGGGGGCAGGGCGGCAGCCGGCGACGGCTCCGGGCGGCCGCCCCGGGAGGGCAGGACCAGCGTGCGGGTGACCGGGGTGCCCGCGTCGCCGTCGAGGTCGAGCCCGGTGACGGCGAACGGGTGCCGGCGGCCGGGGCGCGCCGGCTGCGGCAGCGACGGATCCTCGGCCCACAGGCCGAGCCGGCCTTCGACCCAGAGGGCATGGACCACGAGCACTCCGGAAGCCTAGTGGAATCCCTGCGTATCGACCGGATGCGACCTCTGTTCAGTGACGGACGTCGTTGTTACCATCCGGTAATCCGAGTCAATTTCACGTTGGCTTCGCCACCCCTCGGAAGGGATCCGCCCATGTCCCTGCCCGTCGTCAAACGCACCCTGGGTGCGCTCCTGCTCGCATCCGCGGTGCTCGTCGCGCCCACCGTGCTCGCCGGGCCGGCGCAGGCCGCCGTCCTGGCGCCCAACGACTACTGCCTCGACCAGTGCAACGACATCCTGCCCCCGGGCGAGAACGGCAACGCCACGCTCGCCGACATCCTGGCCCACCAGGTCTTCGGTACCCGGCCCGGACACTCGGCCGACCAGCTCGGGCCGTACTCGAACCTCGTCGCCGCCTACACCGGCCTCACCGACGAGCAGATCACCTCCTTCTACAACGACTCCTCGTTCGGCGTGCCGGCCGGCCAGGTCGACCGCACCTACAGCCCGCGCTCCGACGTGACGATCGTGCGGGACAAGGCGCTCGGCGTGCCGCACGTGACCGGCACGACCCGGGCCGGGACCATGTTCGGCGCCGGGTACGCCGGCGCCGAGGACCGGCTGTTCGTCATGGACCTGATGCGGCGGGTCGGCCGCGGCAAGGTCACCCCGTTCGCCGGCGGCGCGCCGGGCAACCGGGAGCTGGAGCAGTCCATCTGGCGCAGCTCCCCCTACACCGAGGCCGACCTGCAGGCGCAGGTCACGGCGCTGCGCAACCAGGGCACCCGGGGCGCGCAGCTCTACGACGACGTACAGCAGTACGTCGCCGGCATCAACGCCTACATCAGCGCCTGCATGGCCGCCCGCAACTGCCCCGGCGAGTACGTGCTCACCGGGCACCTCGACGCGATCACCAACGCCGGCGGCCCGGAGCCGTTCCAGATGACCGACCTCATCGCGATCGCCGGCGTGGTCGGCGGGCTGTTCGGCGGCGGCGGGGGCGGCGAGGTCGAGTCGGCGCTGGTGCGGGTCACCGCCCGGGCCCGCTACGGCGCCGCCGAGGGCGACCGGCTCTGGGCCGCCTTCCGCGAGCAGAACGACGAGGAGGCGGTGCTGACCCTGCACAACGGGCAGGCCTTCCCCTACGGCGCGGCCGACCCGGACGCGCCCGGCGTGGCGCTGCCGGACCTGGGCAGCGTGACGGCGCAGCCGATCGTGTTCAACCCGAGCGGATCGGCGTCCGGCGCGGCCACCCTCGCGCCCGGCTCGGCGACCAAGCGGGGCATGTCCAACGCCGTCGTGGTCGACGCGGCACACTCGGCCACCGGTCACCCGATCGCCGTCTTCGGGCCGCAGACGGGGTACTTCTCGCCGCAGCTGCTCATGCTGCAAGAGCTGCAGGGCCCCGGGATCAGCGCCCGCGGCGCCGCCTTCGCCGGGCTCAACCTTTACGTGCTGCTCGGCCGCGGGCAGGACTACGCGTGGAGCGCCACCTCCTCCGAACAGGACATCACCGACACGTACGCGGTCCCGCTGTGCAACACCGACGGCTCGCCGGCCACGACGCAGTCCACGGCGTACCGCTTCCACGGCGTGTGCACGCCGATGGAGGCGCTGGTGCAGAACAACGCCTGGACGCCGACCGTGGCGGACTCCACGCCCGCCGGGTCCTACCAGCTCATCGCGTACCGCACGAAGTACGGCCTGGTCGCGTGGCGCGGCGCGGTCGGCGGGCAGCCGGTCGCCTTCACCCAGCTGCGCTCCACCTACCGGCACGAGGCCGACTCGGCGATCGGGTTCCAGGCGTTCAACGACCCGGCCGCCATGGGCACCCCGGCCCAGTTCATCGCCTCGGCGTCCAACATCGGCTACGCGTTCAACTGGTTCTACGTCAACTCGACCGACACCGCCTACTTCAACTCGGGCAGCGATCCGGTGCGCAAGCCGGGCGCGAACCCGAACCTGCCGACGAAGGCCGACCCGGCATATGAATGGTCGGGCTGGAATGCGGACACGAATACCGCCGATTACATTCCGGTGGCCCAGCATCCGCAGTCGACTGGGCAGGATTATTTTGTCTCTTGGAATAACAAGCAAAGTAAGGACTCCGGGGCGGCGGACGGAAACTTCAGTTTCGGCGCCGTGCATCGCGCGGATCTGCTCGACAAGCGGGTCAAATCCGCGCTGGCGGCCGGCCCGGTCAATCGCGCCGGGGTGGTCCGGCTGGTCGAGGACGCCGCCGTCACGGACCTGCGGGCGGAGAACCTGCTGCCCGAGCTCCTGCGCATCCTCGATCCGTCCGGCACGAGCACCGACCCGAACGTCAGCGCGCTGCGGGCCTGGCAGGCGGCCGGCGCGAAGCGGGTCGAGACGTCGCCGGGATCGCACGTGTACCAGTACGCCGCCGCGATCCGCACCTTCGACGCCTGGTGGCCCAAGCTGGTCGACGCCACGTTCCGCCCGGGCCTCGGCGACGACGTCTACGCGTCCCTGACCAGGGCGTTGCAGATCGACGAGTCGCCGTCCGGGGCCACCGGGCCGACCAGCGCCGGCTCGCTGAACCAGATCCAGGGCCACAAGGGGTCTTCGTTCCAGTACGGATGGTGGGGGTACCTCGACAAGGACCTCCGCGCCGTGCTGGGCGACCCGGTGCGCAGCGGCCTCGGCCGCACCTACTGCGGCAACGGCTCCCTGACCGCCTGCCGGCAGGTGCTGTCCACGACCCTGACGGCGGCCGCCGCCGAGCCGGCGAACACCACCTACCCGGGCGACTCGTACTGCTCGGCCGGCGACCAGTGGTGCGCCGACACCATCGTCCAGTCCCCGCTGGGCGGCATCACGCACGACAAGATCTCCTGGCAGAACCGCCCCACCTACCAGCAGGTCGTGTCGTTCCCGGCCCGGCGCGGCGACGACATCACCAACCTCGCCCAGGGCCGGACGGTGACCGCGAGCAGCACCCAGTCGGGCAACCCGGCCGCGTCCGCGGTCGACGGCAACCCGACCACCCGCTGGGCCAGCTCGTGGAGCGACAACCAGTCGATCACCGTGGATCTGGGCTCGGCCCGGACCGTGTCCCGGGCCATCCTGCGCTGGGAGTCCGCCTACGGGTCGCGGTACCGCATCGAAGTCTCGGCGAACGGGACCAGCTGGACGCCCGCGGCGGTCATCGACAACGGCAACGGCGGCACCGACAACGTCACGTTCGCGCCGGTCAGCGCCCGCTACGTGCGGATGGTGGGCGTGGCGCGCGGGACGAGCTACGGCTTTTCGCTGTGGGAGCTGGAGGTGTACTCCACCTAGCCGCCTTTGCGCCTGACCGACCACAAGTCTCCGCGATCATGCGTCACTCGGCCCGGCACCCCGGGTTTCTCATGATCGCGGAGACTTCTGGTACACATAGGTACATTTTGGCTCCACGATCACGAAAAACCCGCGGTGCACACGATGGCTTGTGCATGATCACGGAGACTTGCGGTCGCGGTGTCAGGCTGGCGCGGTGGCTTTCGACGGCGCGGCGCTACAGCACCGGGCGCTGGCCTTTTCGTCGCACTACACGCTGCCTTTTTCACCGTGCTACAGCACCGGGCGGTGGCTTTTGCGCGGTGCTACAGCACCGGGCGGTAGCTTTTGCGCGGTGCTACAGCACCGCGCGGTGGCGGCCGGCGGGCAGTTCGCTCGCCGACCCGTCCGCCGCCGCCCAGGTGACGTGCTGCCCCGCCTGGCTGAGCACGCACGTGCCGACGAGCAACTCGACGAGCACATGCTGAGCGAAGCCGGGCGGCGGCGCGGCGAGCGCCCGCTCGGCCACGAACGCCGCCGACACGCTGCGCCGCAGCGCCTGGTCACGGGGGAAGATCGCCCGCCCGGTCAGGTAGAAGGCCTCCTCGCCGGCCTCCATGGGAAAGGTATGCAGCGCGAAGCGGTCGTCGCGCAGCAGGTCCTCGAGCTTCGGCGAGACCATGAGCAGCGTGTAGAGCCCGTCCTCGACCAGCAGCGGGCTGACCGGGTGCACCCGCGGACCGCCGTCGGCGCGCACCGTGCCCAGGTAGGCCAGCCCTACTCCGCTGCGGTAGAGCAGCGCGCGGCCGGCCGCGGCGAGGTCGGGGGCCGACCTCCGGAACCGCCCCCACGAGACCATGGCTGCCACCCTGACCTACGCCCGCCCACCCGGTCAATCGCGCCACGCATGTCGGAATTTCCGCCCGCTTGCACGCACCGCGACGACACCGCTACGATCCCGCCGCCGATTTTGTGGCGTGCTGTACGGTGAGTGAGAACGTGCACCGCCACCGGAGCCCGTCCCGTGTTCGCATCGCTCGACCAGCCACGTCGAACGACCAGACGCCTCGGAGACCACGGCAAAGCGCCTTACGAGCCACGACCAGGCGCCTCGCGGGCCGCGCCAGGCGCCTTGCGCTTGCGGGGCACGACTGGGGCCTCGCCGGGCCACGGTTAGGCGCCTCGCGGGGCAGGGCGGGGCGCCTCTCGACGTCTCTGCCGCAGCGCTGGTGGAGCGGAGCGGGCCGCGCCACGCGCCTTTCAGGGCATGGCTAGGCGCCTCGCGGGCCGCGCCACGCACGGATCAGGCCCTGGACCTCGTCGGCGACCTCGGCCGCGTCCAGGTCATCGGTGTCGATCACCTCGCCGAGCGCGCGCAGTTCGCGCCGCACGGTAAGGTAGGCGCCGAGGTGGTCCATCCGCCAGTCCTGCGGCCCCGGGTGATCATCGGCCTCGATCCGCTCCACCAGCGCCGCGGCCGAGACGTCGAGCAGCACGTGGCGCACGTCGTGGCCGCGCTCGCGCAGCCGGCCGAGGATCTCCTCGAGGTACCGCCGGCGCAGGATCGTCATCGGCACGATCAGCGGATCGGCGCCGCGGGCCTGCCACGACGCGGCCGCGACCGTCGCCGCGCGCCACGCGGGCAGGTCCTGGTAGTCACCCGGCCGGGTGAGCCCGATGGTGCGCTTGAGCACCCAGCCGATGCGCTCGGGGTCGAAGGCCCGGGCCCGCCGCTCGCGCCGGCACAGCTCCGCCGTGAGGGTGCTCTTGCCCACGCCGAACGGGCCGTTGAGCCACACGATCACGCCAGCCCTCCCCGCGCCGCCGACCTGCCATCATTCCGCCGCCGAGCTTCCACGATTTCCCGCGCCGCCGACCTTGGCCCTTGGCCCTTGGCCCGCCCCTTGGCCCGCCTCGACCCCGCCTTGGCCGTTTTGCCGGTCCAGACCGATTGCGGGTTTTGGGCGGGCGCCGAGCTTCCACTTTGCCGACCTAGGCGGGATTTTTCCTGTTCTTTCGGACTTGCTGAGGTTTGCCGCGATTATTGCCGCTTTCGGGGTGTTCCCCAGCCGGGCTTTGGAGCTGCGCCCCAGGATGGCCCCCGCAGCGCCGGCCTTCCAGGATTCTCGCAGGCGCCGCCGAGGGCGGTCGCAGCCCGGCACGCGATAAATGAGGCATGGCGATCTCGACCCTTCCCCAGCGCCCGGCCCTCGACCTCGACGACGAGCGGACCAGCGTCCTGCTGGTCGCCGCCGCCCACCGCCTCACCGACCTCGGCCGGCACCTGCCCCCGCAGTGGCTGGTCATCCGCCGAGAAGCGCTGGCGGCCGACGGTCGGGATCCGGACATCGTGGTACTCGACGACCCCGCCGCGCGGACGGTCAGCGCGGCCTGCATGCGCCATCCGACGTCGGCGATCGTGGCCGTGCTCGGGCCCTACAGCGACCACCAGCGGGTGGTCGACGTGCTGGAGGCCGGCGCCGACGCCTGCGTGCGCTCGGCCACCGCCGCGGTGATCGCCGCGCACCTCGAGGCCTGCCAGCGCCGCCAGGCCGCGTAAGCCGCCGCCGAAGACCCCAGCACCCGACAACCGCGGGCCGCGCCTCCGGCCATCGCCACGAGCGGTCGTCGTCCCGGCGCGGCGGGACTGGCCGAGCGGATGAAAGTCTCCGTGATCATGATGTCAGCGGTGGCCGCGCACCGGGTTTGCCATGATCCCGGAGACTTTCGGTACACAGGGGTACATCAGCACTCCGCGATCATGAAAAACCGTTGGTGCCGGTGCCAGTTGCGCATGATCACGGAGACTTCCGGTGGCTGCGCCGCGCCCCGAGGCGTGCAACGCCCCGACAGGAGAACAAAGCTTGGCGGTGCCCGCGCGGCGCGGGGCGGCTGCGGGCCGGCCGCCCCGGACCGCATACGGCACACTACGGACATGCTCGCCCATACACCCCGGCGGACGGGACCGCGGCGCCCGACGACCGGCGCGCCCAGGGACCCCGGCGGCGGCGCCGCGCGTCCGGAGACACGCACCTGGAGGCAAGCCGGCGCGGCCGGGCGGCATGATTGGGTTTTGGCGTTTCCCACAACATATTCCAGAGAGCGCTCTCAGCCGATTCCCTGATTGACATTGGGCTAGTCATGAGCCAGTCTGAATCCAGTCTTGAGAGCGCTCTCCGGCCGAGCGGCGGGACGGGTGACCGGCGGATCGGACCGGCGAAATCGTGATCAGGGTGAAACCGGTGTGAGGGTGCGACGGGCGATGGAGCGACTTGCTCCATCGCCCGTCTTCATTTGTGCGCTACACATCGCCGGGGCTCAGTCATGATGGTCCGGCAGAACAGATATGGGGGACACCACAATGGTGATGTCGGGGCGGGATCGGCCGACTCTGGAAAACGTCGCGCAACGCGCCGGGGTGTCGCGCGCCACGGCCTCCCGCGTGGTCAACGGCTCGACCTCCGTCGCACCCCACATTCGCGACAAGGTGCTCAGCGCCGTCGAGGCGCTCGGCTACGTGCCCAACCAGGCCGCGCGCAGCCTGGTCACCCAGCGCACCGACTCCATCGCGCTGGTCGCCTCCGAGACGGCCAGCCGGGTGTTCTCCGACGACCCGTTCTTCTCCAGCATCATCCGGGGCGTGAGCCTGGAGCTGGAGGCCGTGGACAAGCAGCTGGTGCTGATGATGGTCGGCCCGTCGGGGCCCAGCCACGACCGGGTGGAGCGCTACGCGACCGGCGGGCACGTCGACGGCGCGATCATCTTCTCGATGCACGGCGCCGACCCGCTGCCGGAGCGGCTGAGCCGGGCCGGGGTGCCGGTGGTCTGCAACGGCCGGCTGCTGATCCAGTCCTCGGTGCCGTATGTCGACGTTGACAACGAGGACGCGGCCCGCGCCGCCGTGCATCACCTGCTCGACACCGGCCGCCGGCGGGTGGCCACGATCGCCGGGCCGCAGGACATGAGCGCCGGCATCGACCGCCTGAAGGGGTACCGGGCGGCGATGCAGGACAGCGGGCGCCGCTCGCTGGTGGCGGTCGGCGACTTCACCCGGCAGTCCGGTGCGCTCGCGATGAGCCAGCTGCTCGGCGACGACCCCGAGCTCGACGCGGTGTTCGCCGCCTCCGACGCGATGGCCGAGGGCGCCTTGCGGGCGCTGCGGCAGGCCGGCCGCCGGGTGCCCGACGACGTGGCCGTGGTCGGCTTCGACGACATGGACTTCGCCCGCGACACCGAGCCGCCGCTGACCACGGTCCGCCAGCCGATCACCGACCTGGGCCGGATGGCGGCCCGTCAGGTGCTGCGCATGGCGGCCGGCGAGACCATCGAGCCGGTCCTGCTATTGCCCACAGAGTTGGTGAAGCGCGAATCAGCCTGAGGAAGACAGCAACCGCGACCTGGTGAGGCGGGAAACGGCCGGAAGGTGGCAAGGTGGCAGGCGTGAGACTTGCCACCTGGAACGTGAACTCGGTCAAGGCCCGGCTGCCCCGCCTGCTCGACTGGCTGGCGCAGGCCCGGCCCGACGTGCTGTGCGTGCAGGAGACCAAGGTCGCCGACGACGGGTTCCCGGTGGCCGAGGTCGCCGAGCTCGGCTACGAGACCGCCCACTACGGCGAGGGCCGCTGGAACGGCGTCGCCCTGCTGTCCCGGGCCGGCCTGGACGACGTGCGGCGCGGGTTCGCCGGCGACCCGGGCTGGGCCGGTGAGCCCGGCGGCGCCGAGGCGCTCTTCGACGAGCCGCGGCGGGAGGCCCGGGCGGTGTCGGCGGTCTGCGGCGGGGTCCGGGTCTGGTCGGTCTACGTGCCCAACGGGCGCACGCCGGAGTCGGCGCATTACGGGTACAAGCTCACCTGGCTCGCGGGCCTGCGCGACGTGGTGGCGGCCGATCTCGCCGCCGGCGGGCCGGTGACCGTCTGCGGCGACTTCAACGTCGCGCCGGCCGACTCCGACGTCTTCGACCCGGCCGCCTTCGTCGGCTCGACCCACGTCACCAAGCCGGAGCGTGAGGCGCTCGCCGCACTGCTCGACGCCGGGCTCGCCGATATCGTGCCCAAACCGATGAAAGGCCCTAACCCATTCACGTACTGGGATTACCGGGCGGGCATGTTCCATCAGGACAAGGGCATGCGGATCGACCTGGTCTACGCGAGCCCGTCGATAGCGGACGCGGTGACCGGCGCCTACATCGATCGCGAGGCGCGGAAGGGCAAAGGACCCTCCGATCACGCCCCCGTTGTGGTCGATTTCAATATTTGACCACCCTGTGTCACCATGAGGGCTGACCGGACCGTACTGTTAAGTGTGAAACGATCAACGATCGTCCTGGATAGCCCGTTCTCGTCGGTCTTGCCGCCATGTTTCCGCCACATTGCGTGATCGCACCGTTACGATTCGGCGGCAATTCGCCCGTTTAGGGGGTGTATGGTCCATAAGTCGCTGTGCTTGGATCACGCCCTCATCACGGCGCGGCGTGGACTTGGTTACAGGACAGGGGGTGACCCTTGACGATCGGCCGAACGGGAGACAGGGTTCCTCCAACGAAGGCGACACCACCAAGTCGGCTTCGTGCACGCTCTGCCCGTGGACCGAACCTGCGGATAGGGCACCAGGAGTCCACGAAGACACAGCCGATCGGCTGCTGCCTGCCAGGGGCCCCGGTCTGGCCGACGCGCGCTCGCTCCATGGTGCGACGGCCATCGCTGGCGGGCTCATTTGGCGGCAGGCGGCCGGGGAGAGGGGCACCACGCCCATGACTATGGGACCCGTCACGTCGAAGAGCGACGAGCAGGTGCCGACGGTCGAAGAGGCGACCGCTACACCCGCCGGTGTTCCCGCGAAGGCCATCGAAGGTCGCTCGCTCGGTCAGATAGCGTGGACCCGGCTCAAGCGCGACAAGGTCGCGCTGGCAGGAGCGGGGTTCATCATTTTCCTGGTGCTAGTCGCGGTGTTCGCCCCGGTGCTGAACAAGATCTGGGGCCACCCGGTCAACGAGTACCATTCAGACAAGATCGACCCGACCCTCGGCGGTATCCCGCCGGTCGGCACGTGGGGCGGGATCAGCAAGGACTTCATCCTCGGTGTGCAGCCGGTGACCGGCCGTGACCTGTTCTCGCAGATCATCTACGGCGCCCGGGTCTCGCTGCTGGTGGCGCTCTCGGCCACTCTCGTGGCCGTCACCATCGGGGTCGTCCTCGGCATCGTCTCCGGCTACTTCGGCGGCTTCATCGACAGCGCCATCAGCCGGTTGATGGACCTGATCCTCGCGTTCCCGTATCTACTGTTCTCGATCGCGCTCATCTCCGTCGTGCCGGTCAGCACCGGCTGGCGGATCGGCGTGGTCATCGCGGTCATCGCGTTCTTCAGCTGGCCGTACATCGGGCGTATCGTCCGCGGCCAGACACTCTCCCTGCGAGAACGCGAGTTCGTCGAGGCGGCCCGCAGTGTGGGGGCGGGCCCGGCCCGCATCCTGTTCCGCGAGCTGCTGCCGAACCTCGTCGCGCCGATCCTCGTCTACTCGACGCTGGTCATTCCCACGAACATCCTGTTCGAGGCCGCGCTGTCGTTCCTCGGTGTCGGTGTGCTGCCGCCCACTCCCTCGTGGGGGCACCTGCTCTCCGACGCCGTGAGCTTCTACGAGTTCGACCCGATGTACATGTTCGTGCCCGGCTTCGCGATCTTCCTCATGGTGCTCGCCTTCAACCTGTTCGGCGACGGCCTGCGTGACGCTCTCGACCCGAAGTCCAACCGGTAGTCCCCTCGGACCGCCGGCCGGGCTTCGGGCCTCGGCGCGCAACCCCAGCACCACTCCGTCCGGACCCGCGAGCCCGGGTCGGAACTGCGTGCACACCCCCGGCTTCACACGCACAGCAGCACAGCTCGGACGGCCCGTCCCTCGGCGGGTCGCGCCAAACAAGGAGGGAAAACCCAGTGAGAATGAGGACAGGGGCTGTGGTGGCCGGCTCGGCCGCCGTCGCCCTGATGCTGTCCGCCTGTGGGTCGGGCGGCGACACCAAGAGCACCGAGAGCGCGGCGCCGCAGGGGGTGTCCGGCTTCAACGCCGCCACCAAGGGTGTCGTGAACCCGTCCGAGAAGAAGGGCGGCACGCTCAAGCTCGTCAACAGCGCCGACCCGGACTCGTTCGACCCGGCGCGTGCTTACTACGCGTACGTGTGGAACTTCATGAAGGGCTACTACGTCCGCACCCTGGTGACCAACGAGGCGAAGTCCGGTGAGGACGGCCTCAAGCTGGTTCCCGACCTGGCGAGCGCGATGCCGGAAGTTTCCAGCGACGGCAAGACCTACACGTTCAAGCTCAAGGCGGGCGTGAAGTTCGAGGACGGCGCGCCGGTCACCTCCAAGGACATCAAGTACGGCATCGAGCGCGTCTTCGCGCAGGACGTGCTGTCCGGTGGCCCGACCTACATCATCGACGCGCTCGACCAGGGCCAGAACTACCCCGGCCCGTACAAGGACACGGACCCGAACAAGCTGGGCCTCAAGTCGGTGGAGACGCCGGACGACAACACCATCGTCTTCCACCTGGCGCAGCCGATGTCGGACTTCCCGTACCTGCTCGCCATGCCCGACACCAGCCCGATCCCGGCCGGGGCCGACAAGGGCGACAAGTACGGCGAGAAGCCGGTCTCGACCGGTCCCTACAAGTTCCAGTCGTACGACCAGGGCAAGAAGGCCGTCCTGGTCCGCAACGACCAGTGGGACGCGAAGACGGACACCGTCCGCAAGGCGCTGCCGGACCAGATCGACTTCACCATCGGCACCGCGCCGGAGGAGATCGACAACCAGCTGCTGTCCGGTGAGATCGACATCGACACCGGCCAGACGGGTGTCCAGCAGGGTGCGCAGCCGAAGATCCTGCTCGACGCGGACAAGAAGAAGAACGCGGACACCCCGAACACGGGCTTCATCCGGTACTTCGCGATCAACACCAAGGTCGCGCCGTTCGACAACATCCACTGCCGCAAGGCCGTGCAGTACGCCACGGACAAGACCACGATGCAGACCGCTCGTGGTGGCGCCGAGGCCGGTGGCGACATCGCCTTCAACATGCTGCCGCCGAACATCGCGGGCCACGACGACTACGACCCGTACAACACCAAGTCGGGCAAGGCGCAGATCGACAAGGCCAAGGAAGAGCTCACCGCCTGTGGCAAGCCGAACGGCTTCGACACGGTGATCGCCACCCGTAACTCGGGCAAGGAGCCGAAGACGGCCGAGGCCCTGCAGGCGGCGCTGAAGAACGTGGGCATCAACGCCCGCCTCGACCCGACCGACCCGTCGCTGTACTTCCGCTCGACCATCGGCGCGCCGTCCAACGTGCACGCCAAGGGCTACGGCCTGATGATGGCCGGCTGGGGTGCCGACTACCCGACGCCCGCCGGCTTCCTGCAGGTGCTGGTCGACGGCAAGAAGATCCAGCAGTCCGGTAACAACAACTACTCGGAGCTGGACGACCCGGAGATCAACGACCTGATCGTCTCGGCGGCCAAGGAGACGGACGTCAAGAAGGCCAACGACATCTGGGCCCAGATCGACCACAAGGTCATGGACTCGGCGACCTACGTGCCGTTCGTCTACGACAAGGCGCTCAACTACCGCAACCCCCGCGTCACGAACGTGTTCGTGACCGAGTACTACGGCATGTACGACTTCGGCAGCCTGGGCGTGAGCTGACCCTCGGGTCCGCTCGCGGCACCAGCGCCGGAGCAGCAAGTCCGAACAGCCGGTAACCCGCCCTTCACGAGTACAGAAGGCAGGTGAGGGCCACGGCGCCGGCCGGCGAGACGGGAACACCGTCGCGCCGGCCGGTGTCAGGCCGCACACGTGATCAACTACATCTTGCGCCGCCTGGTCACCGCGGCACTGCTCATCGTGGCCGTCTCCATGGTCACCTTCGCGATCTTCTTCCTGATCCCGAAAGCGGCGCACGCGGATCCGGCTGAGATGTACGTCGGTAAGTCGGCGACCCCGCGCGACGTCGAGGCGACCCGGATCAAGCTCGGCCTGGACAAGCCGGTCTACGTGCAGTACGGCCGGTTCGTGAAGGGCCTGGTCGTCGGGCGCGACTACAACAGCGGCCCCACGGTCACGCACTGCTCGGCGCCCTGCTTCGGCTACTCGTTCCGCACCGACCGGGAGGTGTGGCCGCTGCTGCTCGACCGGCTGCCGGTCACCATCTCCCTCGCCATCGGCGCGGCCATCCTGTGGCTCATCGGCGGCGTCGGCGGCGGCGTCATATCCGCGCTGAGACGCGGGAAACTCTCCGACCGCGTAGTCATGATCATCGCGCTCGCGGGCGTGTCGCTCCCCGTGTACTTCACCGGCCTGGTCTTCCAGTCGCTGTTCGTACACCAGTGGAAGATCTTCCAGGGCGGCGAGTACATCAACTTCGCCGACGACCCGCTCGGCTGGGCCAACAAGCTCTTCCTCGCCTGGGTGAGCCTCGCGCTGCTGTTCGCCGCCACGTATGCCCGGCTGACCCGCGCGACGATGCTCGAGACCCTCAGCGAGGACTACATCCGCACCGCCCGCGCGAAGGGTCTGAAGGAGCGGGTCGTGATCGGCAAGCACGCCATGCGCGCGGTGCTCACCCCGATCGTGACGATCTTCGGCCTCGACCTCGGCACGCTGCTCGGCGGCGCGATCCTCACCGAGCAGGTGTTCAGCCTGCCCGGCATCGGCAAGCTCAGCGTCAACGCGGTGACCCAGAAGGACCTGCCGATCATTCTCGGCGCCACGCTGTTCGCCTCGTTCTTCATCGTCATCGCCAACCTGATCGTGGACGTGCTCTACGCCGTGATCGACCCGCGGGTACGGCTCGGATGACCCCGCACGGCGCATTCGGAAAGGAATGAGCATGTCCAACAGCCTGCTCAGCGACACCGCACCCAGCCCGGGCGGACCGGCCACCGGGACCGCACAGTCCTTCCTGGACGTGCGCGACCTGCGCATCCACTTCAAGACCGACGACGGCGTGGTCAAGGCCGTCGACGGCCTCACGTTCCAGCTCGAGCGCGGCGAGACCCTCGGCATCGTGGGCGAGTCCGGCTCCGGCAAGAGCGTCACCAGCCTCGGCATCCTCGGCCTGCACCGGCGCGGCTCGGCGCAGATCTCGGGCGAGGTCTGGCTCGACGGCGAGGAGCTCATCGGGGCCTCCCCCGAGCGGGTCCGCCTCCTGCGTGGCGCCAAGATGGCGATGATCTTCCAGGACCCGCTGACCGCGATGCACCCGTACTACACGGTCGGCTCGCAGATCATCGAGGCCTACCGGGTGCACCACAAGGTCAGCAAGTCCGAGGGCCGCAAGCGGGCGATCGAGATGCTCGACCGGGTCGGCATTCCGCAGCCGCAGCGGCGCGTGGACGACTATCCGCACCAGTTCTCCGGCGGCATGCGCCAGCGCGCGATGATCGCCATGTCGCTGGTGAACAACCCGCAGCTGCTCATCGCCGACGAGCCCACCACCGCGCTCGACGTGACGGTGCAGGCGCAGATCCTCGACCTGATCCGGGACCTGCAGTCGGAGTTCAACTCCGCGGTCATCATCATCACCCACGACCTGGGTGTCGTGGCCGAGGTCGCCGACGAGATCCTGGTGATGTACGGCGGCAAGTGCGTCGAGCACGCCACTGCGGAGGCCATTTTCCGCCGCCCCGAGCACCCGTACGCCTGGGGTCTGCTCTCGTCGATGCCGCGCGTCGACCGGGAGGTGCGCGAGCGGCTGGTGCCGATCAAGGGCAACCCGCCGTCGCTCATCAACCTGCCGAGCGGCTGCTCCTTCCACCCGCGCTGCCCGTACGTGGAGCGCAACGGCATCCCTTGCAAGACGGTCGAGCCGACCCTGGCGGAGGGCACGCCCGAGCACGGCGTCGCCTGCCACATCCCGCCGGCGGAACGCGCGGCCATCTTCAAGTCGGATATCGCCCCGAACCTCTGAGGAGCACGACAGTGTCGACGAGCACCCAACCCCAGCCGGCCGCGGCACCCGAGCGCGGCGGCGAGAACCTCCTCGAGGTCCGGGGCCTGGAGAAGCACTTCCCGATCATGCGGGGCGCCTTCATCAAGCGGAAGGTCGGCGCCGTCCGCGCGGTCGACGGCATCGACCTGGCGGTGAAGTCCGGCGAGACGCTCGGCCTGGTGGGCGAGTCCGGCTGCGGCAAGTCCACCACCGGCCGGCTGATGACCCGGCTGCTGGAGCCCACCGCCGGCCAGGTGCTGCTGGATGGGCGGGACATCTCGCACTACGGCGTGGCCAAGATGCGCCCGCTGCGCCGCGAGGTGCAGATGATCTTCCAGGACCCGTACTCGTCGCTGAACCCGCGCCACACCGTCGGCTCGATCGTCGGCGCGCCGCTGCAGGTGCAGAACATCAAGACGCCGCACGGGCAGAAGCGGGAGGTCCAGCGGCTGCTGGAGCTGGTCGGGCTCAACCCCGAGCACTACAACCGCTACCCGCACGAGTTCTCCGGCGGCCAGCGGCAGCGCATCGGCATCGCCCGGGCGCTGGCGCTGCAGCCGAAGCTCATCGTCGCCGACGAGCCGGTGTCCGCGCTGGACGTGTCGATCCAGGCGCAGGTCGTGAACCTGCTGGACGACCTGCAGCGGGAGTTCAACCTGACGTACGTCTTCATCGCGCACGACCTCTCGGTGGTCCGGCACATCTCGGACCGGGTCGCGGTCATGTACCTGGGCAAGGTCGTCGAGGTCGGCCCGCGCGACGGGCTCTACGTGACGCCGCTGCACCCGTACACGTTCGCGCTGCTGTCCGCGGTGCCGGTGCCCGACCCGGCCCGGCGGGACAAGGCGCAGCGGGAGCGGATCCTGCTCACCGGCGACGTGCCGAGCCCGATCGACCCGCCGTCCGGCTGCCGCTTCCGCACCCGGTGCTGGAAGGCGCAGGACCTGTGCGCCCAGGAGGAGCCGCCGCTGCGCGAGCTGCTGCCGGGCCAGACGGTCGCCTGCCACTTCCCGATCACCGACGAGGAGCGCTCGGCCCGCGGCGCGGCGGCGGCCCGGGCGGCGGCGGCCGAGATCCCGGTCGACACGGCCGAGGACCCGTTCGCCGAGCCGATCGTCTGAGGAATCCCGCGGGGAGCCGTCGTTCTGGCGGCTCCCCGACTCCATCCGGTGTCCCGGCGATCTACGGTGTCCGGATGTACGCCGACGAAGTCTCCCGCCTGGCCCGCCTCGAGCGCCAAGTCGCATTCCTGTACCGCCATTTCGGCCTCGACCCGCAGCTGGCCGACGCATTCCCCGGCGCGGCGAACATGCCGCCGGAGTTCACGCAGGCGTTGCAGCAGCACAATCTGATCGCCGCGATCAAGATCTATCGAGAGGTCACCGGCGCCGGCCTGGCCGAGGCCAAGGACGCGGTGGAGCGCATCGCCCGGTCTGTCTGAAGAAATCCGCCCTTGCATCGAAGGAATCGCCGGGAAAGGGTTTCGCCGCCGCAACATCTCTTGTTCGATAGCCACATCCCCTCGACCAGGGAGGTTATGTGGGATTCAACAAGAAGCTCACCGGCGCCGCGGTTGTCACCGCGACGCTGACGGTGACGGCGGCCGGCCTCATGTCGGCCCCGGCCAACGCCGAAGCCGGGGCGACGACGCAATACACGGTCGTCGCCGCGGACAACGTCTCCACCGCCGACGCCACCGCCGCCATCAAGAAGGCCGGCGGCACGGTCATCGGCGGCAATGACACGGTGGGCATGTTCACGGTCGTCGCGCCGCAGCAGGGTTTCGTCGAGAAGGCCGCCGCATCGGGCCAGCTCGTCGGCGCGACGCACCAGGTCGCCATCGGCAAAGCTCCCAAGAAGGAGCTGCCCGGCGACGTCGAGCGCGAGGCCCAGCAGGCGGCCAAGGCCGCGAAGAACAAGGGCGGGAACAAGCCGGCCACGGCCGGGCTCGATCCGCTCGACGACAAGCTGTGGGGCCTCAAGGCGGTCAAGTCCGACAAGGCGCGGAAGGTCAACGCTGGGGACAAGCGAGTGACCGTCGGCATCCTCGACACCGGCGTGGACGCGTCGAACCCGGACATCGCCCCGAACTTCAACTGGGCGCTGTCGAAGAACTTCGCGCCGGACAAGACCGACATCGACGGCCCGTGCGAGGTCGCCAGCTGCCTCGACCCGGTCGGTACCGACGACGGCGGCCACGGCACGCACGTCGCCGGCACGATCGGCGCGGCGGCCAACGGCATCGGCGTGTCCGGTGTCGCGCCGAACGTGTCGCTGGTCGAGCTCAAGGGCGGCCAGGACTCCGGGTACTTCTTCCTGGAGCCCACCGTCAACGCGCTCGTGTACGCGGCCGACCACGGCATCGACGTGATCAACATGTCGTTCTACGTCGACCCGTGGCTGTACAACTGCACCGCCAACCCGGCCGACTCCCCGGCCTCGCAGGCGGAGCAGCGCACCATCATCAAGGGGATGTTCCGCGCCCTCACCTACGCGCACTTCAAGGGCGTGACCCTGGTCGCCGCGGCTGGCAACAACCACGAGGACGAGGGCCACCCGCGCACGGACATCTCCAGCCCGGACTACCCCGCCGACTCGGCGTACGACCGGCCGGTCGACAACCGGTCGTGCTGGGACCTGCCGACCGAGGGTCCCTTCGTCATCGGCGTGTCCTCGCTCGGCCCGTCGCTGAACAAGTCGGACTACTCCAACTACGGCCTCGAGAACATCAGCGTCTCGGCGCCCGGCGGATACTTCCGGGACGGCTTGGGTACCGACACCTATCGGACCGTGGGCAACGAGATCCTGTCCACGTACCCGAAGAAGGTGCTGCAGGAGGAGGGCTCGGTCGACGCCGCAGGCAACGTCCTGCCCGAGTTCGCCGACTCCGTGTTCAAGCAGTGCACCGCGGCCGGCCAGTGCGGGTACTACACCTATCTGCAGGGCACGTCCATGGCGTCGCCGCACGCGGCGGGCGTCGCCGCGCTGATCGTCAGCGCGCACGGCAGCAAGCAGGGCCGGGACTTCGGTCTCGAGCCTTGGAAGGTGGAGTACATCCTGGAGCACACGGCGGCGGAGCACGCGTGCCCGACGCCGCGGCTGCAGTCCTACGTCGACGTCGGCCGCCCGGCCGAGTTCGACGCGCTGTGCGAGGGCTCGACCGAGTTCAACGGCTTCTACGGCTTCGGCATCGTCGACGCCTACGCGGCCGTGACCACGCACACCTGGTGGGAGCACCACTAGCAGCACACCGACCGGGGCCGTCCCGTGCGCCCGACCTAGGATCATGGTCGTGGCGTACGAGGCGGCCCCGGGCCGATACCAGGACATGCTCTACCGGCGCAGCGGACGGAGCGGGCTCAAGCTGCCCGCCATCTCGCTCGGCCTGTGGCACAACTTCGGCACCGAGCGCGCGCTCGACACCCAGCGGGCGATCGTGCGCCGGGCGTTCGACCTCGGCGTGACCCACTTCGACCTGGCCAACAATTACGGGCCGCCGCCCGGCTCGGCGGAGTCGAACTTCGGCCGGATCCTGGCCGGCGACCTGCGCCCGTACCGCGACGAGCTCGTCATCTCCACCAAGGCCGGCTACCTGATGTGGCCCGGGCCCTACGGCGAGTGGGGTTCGCGGAAGTATCTGCTGGCGTCGCTGGACCAGTCGCTGGGCCGGCTGGGCCTGGACTACATCGACATCTTCTACTCGCACCGGCCCGACCCGGACACGCCGCTGGAAGAGACGATGGGGGCCCTCGACGCGGCGGTGCGGGCCGGCAAGGCCCTCTACGCGGGCATCTCGAACTACACCCCGGCGCAGACCGTCGAGGCGGCCCGCATCCTGCGCGAGCTCGGCACGCCGCTGCTGATCCACCAGCCGTCGTACTCGATGCTCAACCGCTGGATCGAGCCGGAGCTGCTCGACGCGCTGGAGTCCGCCGGGGCCGGCTGCATCCCGTTCTCGCCGCTCGCGCAGGGCCTGCTCACCGACCGGTACCTCAACGGCATTCCCGAGGATTCCCGGGTGCGCACCAGCCGGTTCCTCAACGAGAGCGACCTGACGCCCGCGCGCCTGGCGCTGATCCGTGCCCTGGACGAGGTGGCCCGCGAGCGCGGCCAGAGCCTGGCCCAGCTGGCGCTGGCCTGGGCGCTGCGCGACCCGCGGGTCACCTCGCTGATCATCGGGGCGTCGAGCGTCCGGCAGCTGGAGGACAACATCGGCGCCCTCGCCAACCTCGAGCTCTCCCCCGACGAGCTGGCCCGGATCGACGGGCTACTTGCTCAGGAAGGCGCCTAGCGCGCTGATCACCGGCTGGAGGGCGGGCGGGATGGCACCGTCCTTCGCCGTGATCTGCCGGCCGCTGTAGGTGATGGTGTACGTGTAGCCGTCGGCCACCGCGCCGTTGTCGTTGACCGACGGCATCTTGTTGAAGTCGGTCGAGGAGAGCGCCGTCTTGAGCGCGGCCAGCTCGCCGGCGCTCAGCGTGCCGTTCTTGCTGCCCTGCTTTGTCTGGATGGTGTACGACCCGTCGGGCCGCACGACGAGCGTGTCGTTGACGCCGGCCAGCCCGCCGGTGCGGTTGAACGTCACCAGGGTGTCGGTGGCGGTGACGTTGCCGCCGGTGTTCGCCGACGAGCTCGGGTCCGTCTGCGGCCCCGCGCTCGGGCCGCCCGCGGCGCTCCCGCTCGTGGCGCTGCTCACGCTGGGCGCGCCGGCCGGCCCGCTGCCACCACCGGCCGGCGAGGCCGACTGACCGGCGCTGCCGGTGTCGTCGGAGCACGCGGCGAGCGTCAGCGTGAGCAGGGCGGCAACGAAGATCCGGGACTTCATCGTGTCACTCCATCCATAGGTGATGCTCATTGGACTACGACCTGTCCCACGTGGTTCCCCCGGGGGCCCCGGGTTATCCGGTCGTTTTCTGTCGTACCCCCGCGACATGATGACCCCATGCGTCTCGACCCTTACCGCCGCGTCCTCGCCTTACCCGGCGTGCGGCCCCTCATGGTGCTGGCCCTGCTGGCCCGCATCCCGATCACCGCTATCGGGGTGACCTTGACCCTGCACGTCGCCCAGGACCTCCACCGAGGCTGGGGCGCGGCCGGCTTGGTGGGCGCGGCACTGACCGTCGGCACGGCCCTGGGCGGCCCGCTCAACGGCCGCTTCGTCGACCGCCGCGGCCTGCGCCCGATGCTGCTGATCACCACGACCGCCGAGGTGGCGTTCTGGGCCGCCGCCCCCTTCCTCTCCTATCCCGCGCTGCTCGCCGGCGCCTTCGTCGCGGGCGTGTTCGCGCTGCCGGTCTTCGCGGTGGTCCGCCAGTCCCTGGCCGCGCTGGTGCCCACCGAGCAGCGCCGCCAGGCCTACGCACTGGACGCGATGTCGGTCGAGCTGTCCTTCATGGCGGGCCCGCCGCTCGCGGTGCTGCTGACGAGCACCCTGTCCGGCCTGGCCGCGATGTGGTCGATCGGCGCCGCCCTGATCGTGTCCGGCGCCGCCCTCTACACCGCCAACCCGCCCGTCCACGAGTCCCCCTCCGCGCCCTCTTCGGCCGCCTCGTCTCCCTCGGCCGCGTCGTCCTCTTCGGCAGCGTCATCTCCCTTGGGCGCGTCGCCCTCTTCGGCAGCCTCGTCTCCGTTGGATGCGTCGCCCTCTTCGGCCGCGTCGTCTGCTGTGGGTGGGGCCGCCGATCGCCCGCGCCGCCGCGACTGGCTGACCCCGCGCTTCCTCGCCGTCTGCGCCGCCGCCTCGGCCACGACGGTCGTCCTGTCCGGCACCGACCTGGGCATCGTCGCCATGCTGCGCAACGCCGGCCGCGTCGAGCTGGTCGGCGCCTTGCTGGCCGCCTGGGGCGTCTACTCCCTGATCGGCGGCTTCATCTACGGCGTGCTCCCCCGCGCGGTCCCGCTCGTCGCCCTCCTCGGCGCCCTGGGCCTGTGCACGATCCCCGCCGGCCTGGTCGGCGACGCCTGGCCCCTGCTGTTCCTGACGTTGCTGCCGGCCGGCACCCTGTGCGCCCCGACCTTGAGCGCCAGCGCCGACCTGGTGAGCCGCCTGGTCCCCCCAACGGCCCGCGGCGAGGCGATGGGCTGGCACGGCTCGTCGCTGACCGCGGGCCTGGCGATCGGCTCCCCACTCGCCGGCTGGGCCATCGACCACGGCTCCCCCGCCTGGGGCCTCGCCACCGTCGGCCTCGTCGGCGCCGCGGCCGCCGCCGCCCTGCTCCCGTTCCACCGCCCGGACTCCCCCACCACCCCACCAGCGCCGTCGCCCTCCCCCACCACCTCCACCTCCGCCACCTCCGCCCCTTCCCCCGCCACCGCCTAGCCCCACCCACCGCGCCGCCACCTCGCCCCCACCCGCCTCGCGGCGCCCCGCCGCCACCCGCCGCACCGCGCGCCGCCGCCAAACCCCACCCCGCCACGCCGACGCCTCCCCGTCGCCGAACCACCGTCGGTCTCGTCGGCGTCTCGGCCGCCGCTGCCCCGCTCCCGTTCCACCACCCCGGGCCACCCCGTCACGTCGCGCACCTCGCCCACCGCCACACCAGCCGCCCGCCCGGTCACCCACGTCCCACCTCGGCCGCGCCGGCCGCCTAGCTCCCACGCCCCACGCCGACGTCACCCCACCACGTTGGGCACCTTACCCACCGGCACACCGCCAACCCGCCAAGTCACCCACGTCCCACAATCGGACCGCGCCGGACGCCTGCCCAACGCACACACCAGCGCCACCGCCTGTCTCGGCGCCGCGGTCACCGGTGGGCCGGTTGCCGCCCACTCGCAATGGCCCGCGCGGACTGCCCCAAGCCGTCGTGGCGGATCGAGGCGACGCGGGGCGGCCGATGGCGGCGAACTAGAAGGCGTGTTGACAGTTAATATTGAAAGACTGGGATGGTTCCAGTCTTCGGATGGCGCTACCGGTGCTCAGAGCAACGACGGGGCCGCGACGAAGGTGTAGCCCATTGACTGCATGCCATCAATCAACTGCGGTAAGTATTGCAAGCCCAGGAACGGGTGGTAGAAGAAGCTCGCCACGTTGTCGCGGACTACCAGTTGATGCTTGGCCGAAGCGAGAAGATCCGGGGCGAGTCGCAGGCCGTGTTGGTTAAATCTTTGTGTTGCCACGTTTCCAAGTGTTTCAGGAATGACCGGCGTACCGTATGCGTCTTTTACCGGATATGGGAAGTACTGGCTCACGGAGCGTGTACCGGTGCCGCCGAGGATGCCGTTGAAGTACAGGACCTGCTCGTAGCGGGCGCGGATGCCGGGGGCCGAGGCGATCGCGCGGTAGTCCGTCGCACTGGCCGTATAGTGCGGAAACTCCCAGATGTCCGGGGGCGTGAGGCCGGCCGCGGTCCACTCCTTGCGGGCCGCGTCCAGGCGGCCCAGCGCCCATTCCGCGGAGTCGCCGGGCACCGGGCCGTCGAGCTGCACCGCCCCGGCCGCATCCACGTGGGCGCGGTAGAACTCGTAGTCCTCGGCGCTGACGCCGTAGGGGTTCGGGCCGCCGGCGTATCCGTGCGTGTAGCCGTGCATGATCAGCGTTCCGCCGTGCCCGGCCATATACCGCAAAGCCTCCACGACCTGCGGCGATCCGCTCAGCGTGCGGTGGACGGGCACGCCGCCGGAATACACGCCCGCGGCGTCGTCGTAAACGGGAAAGACCGCCACGGCGAACGGGACATTGCGCGATTGCAGATAGTCGGCGATCTCGCGCAGCCGGGCCGGATCGGAGTGCGGGCCGACGTCCTCGATGCGCACCAGGGCCCGGTGCCGCACCGGCGTTCCCGGGGCGAGCAGGTCGAACAGCATGTCGGCCACGGCGAGGTACCGATCGTCGAAACTGACGTAGGTGAAGGGCACCTCGGCCACGTAGGTGAGCCCGCCGACCCGCACCGCCCAGGGCTGCGGCGTGCCGTCGGGGCGCACCGCCTCGGCCAGCGTCCGGGAGTACACCCCCTGGGAAATGGTGATCCTGACCAGCGCGCCGGCGGCCTGATTGCGCGTGAGGGCGGCGCCGCCGTATCTGATCTCGGTGACCGAAGCATCGTCGAGCGTCGCTGTCTGAAAACCGATTTGGGGGCACTTCCGGATCAGCTGCCACACGTTGCCCCCGAGCCACAGCACGGGCGCGCCGGCGGCCACGTCGGCCAGGAACGCGTCGGGCAGGGGTTCGTCATACGTCGATCCGATGTAGATCGTCAACCGGTGCCGGCGTGCCGATCCTGGCGTGTACTTCGTCACTGGCGCGGCCTCCCACGCGCCGAAGTGGGACGCCAGATTCCCTGCTTGCACGGCGTACAGCTCGCCCAGTGACCCGTATTGCCCGGTTGTGTCATACAGGACAAGCACGCCGGTCGCCGGGTATGCAGGAGAACGGCCCGGCGACGGGTCCGCCCCCGAAGTACCGATTGGAGAGGTTTTGCACCCGCTCAGCGAGCATGCGGCGACGACGGCCAGCACGATCCCGGTGACCATGACGGCGAGGCGCCGCTCGGGTCCGAAGGTGACAGCCAGTATTCGGCGCAATGCGTCTCGATGCATGAGCAACTCTCCGGAGAACTCGCCATCAACGCTAGCAAATCGGGCGCAATCGGCCCGCTGGTCGGGCGAATCTAGGGGGTCGGTCGACAAACGGGATGGTTGCGTCCGTCACTCAGCGCGGTACGATCCGGCAGAGCCGCCCTGCGGTGATCGGTGTGGAACCCCCTCCGCATCGCACCGCTCGTGGCATACCCGACGGAGGGCGATCTTGATTCGTTGCTGCCCGCTCGCAGCTCGCACGCCGGACACGCTCGGCCGTTCGCGGCCCCAGGGCGCGTCGGTGGCCAGGCGGCCGGCAGCCGCTCTCGGTTGGGCACGGCTCCATAATGCTGAGAGGTCCGCATGAGCACGGCGATGCAGGTGCGGCTGCGGCACTGGCCCGGGATGAAGGTGTCCTGGCTCGGTGCCGGTGCGGTCGTTCACTCCGGTGACGAGCCGGGCCCGGGCGTGGCGACCTTGGTCGTGTCGCCCCACGGCTCGACCGAGTGCGCGGTGGTGATCAGCTCCCACACGGTGAAGCTGCAGCCGGCGATGATCGAGGAGCTGGCCGAGGTCCTCGCCAACGGGCTGCCCCGCGGGTTCACCGCGATGCGCTTCGTCGCCTGGGACGGCGCCTGCGCCACCAACGAGCGCCCCGCCGCCGCCCACATGATCGCCATGCGCCTCGGCATCGACGTCATCGCCGCGGCCGGCCCGCTGCTGGGCGTGCCCGGCGGCTCGCTGTTCGCCCCGATCGGGCGCGGCGAATCGCGGCCCGGCGGCTTCTGGCGCTTCCGCACCGGTGTGCAGCCGGTCCGCGTCGGCTGGCGCTTCCCGGCCCCCGCGTGGGAGTCAGACCTGTGCACCGAGCTGCCCGAGCTGCCCGGCGACCTCGTGCTCGACCAGATCCCGGCCGGCCTGTGGCTGCACCGCCGGCGCGTCGGCAGCGTCACCGACCTGGCGTATTCGGTGCCCACCGACCATGAGCACCCGGCCCTGATCCTGGGCCACCCCGGCGACGAGCCGCTGCTGCGCGACGAGCTCGCGCACGCCGTGTCCGCCATGCCGACGCTCGCCTCCGACCGTTGCGTCTTCACGCCCTATGGTCAGGAGCCGATAGCCGACGGCCCGGTCGGGCCTGTCGTGGCCGACGTCGTCGGCCGCGCCGTCCACGTGCGCACCGGCCTGCCGCTGTGCGCGCCGGCCGGCCAGCGGGCCGTGGTCACCATCGACGACAAGGGCCTGCCCCGCTGGCGCACGTTCGCCCGGGAGCTGTGGCACGCGCCGCGCACCAGCGCGCCCCGCCCGGTCGACTGGGTCAACCCGTGCCCGGAGATCCTCGACACGCCCGCCGGCGCGGCGACCTTCTCGCTGGGGTCGGGCTGGGTCCTCGAGGTCGTGCAGGCCGGCCTGTGGCTGCGCCCCGAGCACCTCAACGACCCGGCGGACTGGATCCGCGGCCTGCCGGTCGACGTCAACCGCTGCGCCGTGATCGTGGGCGCGCCCAACGCGGCCGAGCTGCCGCCGCCGGCGCACACCATCGCGGAGGTGCTCGAAAAGCTGCCGATCGACGCCCGCAAGCGCGCCTACCTGGCCGTTCCGCGCGGCGCCGCGCCCAACGTCTTCATCCTCGCCACCGCGCTGCGCGAGTCGCTGCCGGAGCCGGGCGACGTCGAGCTGGTCGCCCCGTCCGCGGCCGCCCCCGCGACGACCAACACGGGCACCTTCCCCGCGGTCCAGGACACCGGCCGCCACGCCGGCCCGTCCACCGGCCGCCACGGCGACGCCAGCGGGCCGTATCTCGTCGACGGCCGCCCGGCCAACAATCACCCGTCCGGCGCCCACCCGACGGTGGCCCGCGACGCCGGCTACGACGACCGCGACTACGAGCCCCGCCCCACCGACCGGGGCTACGCCGCCGAGCCGCGCACGGGTTCGTTCTCCTTCGACGGATCGCGCGGCTCGCACACCGGCTCCTTCCCGGTGACCGACCCGGGCAGCCGCTCGTTCCCCGACCGCTCCGCGCCGGACCGCTCTGGGCCGGACCGCTCTGGGCCGGAGCCGACCCGGTCGTTCCCCGCGGACCCGCCGACGGGCTCCTTCGCGCCGCTGACGGCCAACGGCTCGCAGCGCCACGGCCGCAGCTATCCGGCCGAGCCCCCCGCGCCGCAGCCGCGCCAGCGGCCCGCGGACACCACGGGGGCCTTCCCGGCCGCCGGAGGCTTCCGTAGCGGCCCGGACGCGACCTCCCCGACAACTCCGATGGCCCCGGGGCCAAACGGCGCTCACGGGCCCGCTGGGGGCCACGGCCCGGCCGGCCTCCACGGCGCACCGGGCGACGGCTTCGGCACAAACGGCCTCCACGGGGCGCCCGGCGACAGCTTCGGCTCGAGCGGCCTTCACAGCGCACCCGGCGACGGCTTCGGCCCGGCCGGATCCCACGGCGCGCCCGGCGACGGCTTCGGCGCAAACGGCCTCCACGGGGCGCCCGGCGACGGGTTCGGCCCGGCCGGCCTCCACGGCGCGGCGGGCGACGGCTTCGGACCGGCCGGCAACGGCCGCGGTGGGCAGCCGGCCAGCGGTCACGCGTCGGTCAACGGCCACGGCTCGGCGGCCGTTCCCGGGCACCCGGGCCCGCACGGCCCGGCCGGCCAAGGCCCCGCAGTCCCCGGCGGGGCGAGCCGCGGCCCGGCCGGCCCCGGCCTCGGCGGCCACGGCACGGCGTCCGTCAACGGTCACGGCGCTAACGGACACAGCGGCAACGGTCACGGCACCAACGGCCATGGGCCAGCGGGCAACGGGCACGGTCCTGCGGTCAACGGCCACGGCGGCGCCGGCCACGGTGGGCACGGCGGTCCTGGGCTGGGCGGCAACGGGCTCAACGGCAGCCTCGGCGGACCGGGCGGCAACGGGCACGGCCCCGCCGTCAACGGCCACGGCCCCAACGGTCACGGCCCGGCCGTCAACGGCCACGGACCTGGCGTCAACGGGCATGGCCCGGCGGGCAACGGGCACGGTGCGGCCGTCAACGGGCACGGCCCGGGCGGCAACGGCCACGGGTCGGCGGGCAACGGGCATGGTCCGGGCGGCGCGTACAACGGCGCCGGCTACAACGGCGTCAACGGTCAGGGCGGCGGGCACGGCGGCAACGGCTACGGCGGGATGCACCCCGACCTGCACGTCGCGCCGCCGCACGCGTTCCACCGCGAGGACCAGCCGCTGCACCCGGGCGGCCCGAACGCGCCGCACGGTTACAGCTTCGACGCCCCCGACTACGACGAGCACCACTTCGACCCGGTGACGCCGCCGACCTCCCGGCCGCACGACGAGGCCACCGGCCGCATGCCGGCGCAGCGGGCCCCGATGCCGGACGAGCAGAACGACGGCGCCGAGGAGTCCTCCTCCATCAACACGGGCCGGGAGATCCGCTCGCACAACAAGAAGGGCAAGGCCGCCCGGCCGGACGACAAGACGAGCACGCAGGAACTGGACCGGCTGCTCGGCTTCTTCGACGAGATCCGTCGAGCGAAGGCCTGGGACGAAGACCCGAGCACCCCGGAGAAGCAGACCGCCGCACGCGCCGCGGCGGGCCAGCCCCCGGCCGGTCCGCGGCGGGCCCGGCAATAAGTAGACGCACCGAACCGGCCCGTCCGTTGCCACGGACGGGCCGGTTTTTTGCCACCACCTCGCCATCGCTGAACAGCCGGCCCCTGGGGCACCGCAGCCCCATGCGGGCCGAACCGCAGCCCAATGCGGGCCGGCAGCGGAATGTCAAGGCGCCTTGGCTACGTGCCGCGCCGAGCGGATCGCGGGCACAGCGGATGAAACGCTCCGCGATCATGCAGGTCGGCGCCCCCGGCACCACCGGTTTTTCATCTGCGTGGAGACATACCGCCGCCCTGGGTACATAGACCATCCGTGATCATGAAAAACCCATGGTGTTGACGGCGCCTTCAGCATGATCACGGAGACTTCCGGCCGGCGCGGCCGTCAGGAGCAAGAACCGGCATAACCGAAATGTCGGATATATCCGTCACGGAGTGGCGGATATATCCGGAAAGGCACCACGAAAGCCCGCGGAAGGGGGCGAGCCAAGCCGGGCCGCTACGATCGCCACGTGCTCGACATCATGCTGCCGCACTACGGCGAGCTCAGGCTGCTCAGGATCGCGGTGGAGAGCATCGTCGCGCAGACCGACGACCGGTGGCGGCTCACCGTGCTCGACGACAACCCCGCCGATCGGGAGACCGGCATCGCCGAGTACTTCGCGGCGCTCGGGCACCCGCGCGTGCAGTACCGCCGCAATCCCCGCAACCTCGGGATCACCGAGAACTTCCAGCAGGCCGTCGACCTCGCCGAGGCGCCGTTCATGAGCATCATGGGGTGCGACGACGTCATGCTGCCGCGCTATGTCGAGCGGGTGCACCAGCTCATCGACGGGCATCCCGGTGCGGTGCTCGTGCAGCCCGGCGTCGAGGTGATCGGGGCGGACGGCAGCGTCGTGCGGACGCTGGCCGACACGACGAAGCGGCGGGTCTACGCGCCGCGGTTCGCCGGCACGGTCACCATGGCCGGCGAGGAGCTCGCGGTCAGCCTGTTGCGGGGCAACTGGTTGTACTTCCCGTCGCTGGTCTGGCGTACCGAGGAAATCAAGGCGGTGGGCTTCGACCCGGCGCTGTCGGTGATCCAGGATCTCAAGCTCATCCTGCAGCTGGTCACCCGCGGCGGCACGCTCGTCGCCGACGACGAGGTCGTGTTCCATTACCGGCGGCACGGCGAGAGCCTGTCCGCGTCCTCGGCGGTGACCGGGAACCGGTTCAGCGAGGCGCGCGAGTTCTTCCTCGCCGTCGCGGCGCGCATGGACGAGCACGGCTGGCCGCGGGCCGGCAAGGCCGCGCGCTGGCACCTCTCGTCCCGCATCCACGCGCTCACCATGCTGCCGGCGGCCGCCAAGCAGCGCAGCGGGGACGGCGTGCGGGTGCTCACCCGCTACGCCTTCGGAAAACCGCGCTGAGGCGGACACTGCGGGAAGGGTGGGAGTCGAACCCACACGGGCTATGAACCCAACGCCGTTTTCGAGACGGGTGCCGGCACCAATCGGCTGGCCTTCCCAACGTACCCCTGGAAGGATTCGAACCTCCGGCCTCCCCGTTCGTAGCGGGGCGCTCTGCTCCACTGAGCTACAAGGGCTTGCTTGAACGCGGAGAGTGAGGGGATCGAACCCCCGCGGGGTCGTCCCCCGTCGACGGCTTAGCAAGCCGCAGCCTTACCACTCGGCCAACTCTCCACTGGCCGGCCGCGGCGACCTGGGCCGCCGCGGCCGCACGTACCCGGAAGAGGATTCGAACCTCCAACCTCCTGACCCTGAATCAGGCGCCTCTTCCCTTGGGCTACCCGGGCGTGGACGTGCGTGGACCCGGCCGGACTTGAACCGGCCGCCTCCGCTTTGCAGGAGCGGCGCTCTACCAGATGAGCTACGAGCCCGGAGGGCCCCGGCGGCGGGCGGTAGCGAGCCGCCGCCGGGGCCACACTCAGCGCTGGATCAGCGCGCCCCACGTCGGAATCGACGGCTTGACGCGCAGCACCATGCCCGCTTCGGCGGGGGTGCGGTCACCCTTGCGCTGGTTGCAGCCCGTGCAGGCCGCAACGGTGTTCTTCCAGCTGTTCCGGCCGCCGCGCGAGCGGGGCAGGATGTGGTCGATGGTCGTCGCCTCGGCCCCGCAGTAGCCGCAGCGGCGGCCGTCGCGGGCGTGGACGCCGGCGCGCGACCAGGCCGGCCCGCCGCTGAAGCGCCAGCGGGTGACGACGTAGGACACGAGCCGCACGACCCGCGGGAGCGGGTAGACCCCGATTAACCGGTCGGGCTCCGCCTCGTGAATGACGGCCACCTCGCGCAGCAGCATGCGGATGGCATGGCGGAGTGAGACTCGGTGCAGGGGTCCGAGGTCGGCGTTGAGTACGAGCACCGCGGTCACCGGGCCTCCTCCCTTCGGTACACCTTCGTATGCGGACCAGACGTTTTCGTGCGTGCCGCGGGCGGGAGTCGAACCCGCACCGACCCCCTTTTGAGGAGGGCGCCTCTGCCGATTGGGCTACCACGGCGTGGTGCGAATATGCATTTGTCAACGAACACGTTCAATGCACAAGGGCATAAGAATGCACGGGCGGCAGGATTCGAACCTACAACCGTCGGATTTGGAGGCCGGTGCTCTGGCCGTTGAGCTACGCCCGCGTGAAATTGGCACGAAAAAGCCGCCCGAACGGTGCCCGGGCGGCTGTGGAGGCTTGGGATGCTCCCCTAGCCCCGCCACCTGCCCGGACGGTCCGACCAGGACATCCCGGCCAGACCGCGCACTGACAGCGCGCTCGGTCGTAGCTCACGGTGCCCGCTCATCGGAAGGTCCTTTCGCTGGTCTGTGGTCGTCTTGACGCATTCAAAGATAGGCGCGCTCTCGCCGCTGCGCAAGAGATTAAATAGCGGCCGTGTAGTGCGCGAGGTAGAGGTTCATCTCGTCGGTGGACTCGTCGCCCTCGTTGACGCTGAACCAGAGCGAGTTCTCCAGCCAGAAGCGATGGACGAACTGTTCGAAGCCGTCGGCGGCGCGGACCATGTTGGCGATGAGCGTGTCCCGGTCGACGTCCTCGAGGCCGACGATCTCCAGCAGCCAGGGCGAGGCGATGACGAACGGCTCGGCGCCGGGGCGCAGGTAGAGGTACCAGATGACGGCGTCCTGCTGGTCGCGCAGGAACCGCACGAGCTGGGCGCCCTGCTCGACCGGGCTGGGCACCGGGCGCGGGGCCAGGTCGAAGTCGCAGCCGGTGCAGGACGGGATGGCGTCCATCAGTGCCTGGCTGCTCATGAACCGTTTGAACGGCGCCGGCAGCGCGATGTGCTCGCCCAGGGCGGCGACCGCCATGGCCCGCAGCGGGTCGTGCGGTGCCTGCGGGAGCAGCCAGGAGAAGCTGCCGTCGAAGCGCGACTCGTCCACTGCCGGCAGGGTCTCGGTGGGGTAGAGCTCGTAGGTGCCGATGCTCGCCCGGGCGGCGCCCAGGTCCGTGCCCCACCAGCCGTGCGGGAAGTCGATCGTCATGTGTCGCACGGTAGTTCGGTGCCTGGGGTTCTTCCGTCGCCTATCGGACCGAGAGCGCGGCGTTTCGGGTCGACGGCGCAGATCAAGCGCTGACGGCGGGCTGCACGTCGGTGAGCGGGACCAGTCCGAGGTACGTCAGTTTGTCGACGATTGCTTCCGTGGTGAACGGTTTGATCACATACTCGTGCGCCCCGGCCGCGAGGGCTCGCACGATCTGTCCGTGTTCGCTCTCGGTGGTGACCATCATGAGGGTCATCTGCCGCAGGTGTTTCTGCTTTCGTACGGCCGTGACGAACTCCAGCCCGTTCATCTCCGGCATGTTCCAGTCGATGAGCGCGAGCGCCGGCTTGAGGTCGTCGTCCCAGATCCGGTCGAGCGCGTCCTTGCCGTTGGTGGCCTCGCGCACCTCGAAGCCCAGCGGTACCAGGATGCGCTTCAGGATGCCCCTCATCGCGCGCGAGTCGTCGATGACCATGGCGAGCTTGTTGTCCATGCAGGCCCCTCCCTCGGGTGCCTGATCGGCCGCCCGGACGCCGACCTGAGCCCGCCCCGCGACAAACCTCGCCGGCCGGTCAGGGCGCGGCGCTGGTGCGCTTGAGCTGGAGGGTGGTGACGCCGTTGGTGAGGCTCATCGCGACGGAGCCGCAGTTGACCCGCATCGGCGGCGGGACGCGGGGCTCGAGCTTGCCCTGGTAGTCGGTGTGGCCGTTGCGGATGAACGTCTCGGTGCCGTCGGGGTGGGGCGCGGAGTAGGTCACCACGCCGTTCTCGAACTTGTACTGGTAGGAGATGAACCCGGCGAAGATGTACTCGAACTGGGTGGAGCCGTTGCTGCCGGTCAGCTTCATGCCGTCGCCGTAGTCGATGACGGCGCGGCCGGTGTCGCTGTAGCGGTGGTAGGCGCCGCTGCCGGTGAACGGGAACGTGCCGGTGTTGAGCACGGTGACCTGCTCGTCGTGCTTCTCCTCCAGCCACACGCCGAGGAGGCACGGGGCGGCCGAGGTGCTGGGGCGGGGGCTGCCGGAGGCCGAGGCGGAGCCGCTGGGGCCGGGCAGGCCGCCCGCGAGGCCGGTGGGCGACGGCTCGGGCGGGAGCGACGGCGTGACCGTGGTCTGCACGACCGGGTTGGTGGCGGCCGGCTCGGCGTCGTCGCCGGAGGTCACCGCGTAGACGATCACGGCGGCGACGAGCACCGCGCAGACGACGCCGAAGACGATCCCGGGGATCAGCAGCGGGTTGCGCCGGGCCGGTGGCGGCGGCCCGTAGCCGGGCGGCGGTGGCATCCACTGCGGCGGCGGGGCCATTGCCGGCGGAGGCGGCGGCGGGACCACCGGGTGCGGGGGCGCGGCGACCGGGGGCGGGGGCGGGGGCGGGACGACCGGGATCTGGGTCGTGGGCTGCGGGGGCGGCGGCGACTGCGGCGCCGGCGCGGCGGGGCCGCGATACAGCCGGCAGTTGACGCAATAGCCAGCGGGATCGATGCCCTCGGCTCCGCAACGTGGACAGCGCACGGGGTCAATCTACCGTGCCGTCCACTGTGGAGACAGGCCCGAGAAGCCTGACGGGTCCCCAAAAATGGTGAGACCGGCATCCACGGGGGAAGACGCCGGTCTCGGTGAAAACTGTAGAGGCAACCGCCGATTTACGCCAGCGGTGCACGAAGGCAATTCGCCGGAACCGGTTTCGAATTTCCGTGCGTCACTCTCCTGAGCTATCGAACTGTCACGGTGCGCTGTGGGTGCGCTCCCAAACTCCGCCGGTGCGGGCCGTGCGCCGGCGGCCGGGCCGGTAGGGTGTCGTGCCAGGCGATCACTGGGAGGAGGCGGATGTCGACCCTGTTGGTGGCCGGGCTCGGCCTCGCCGGCCTGGTCGTGCTGACCTTCGGCGCCGATCAGCTCGTCGTGGGGGCCGGGCGGCTCGCGACCGTGCTGCGGGTGGCGCCGGTGATCGTCGGGGTCGTGGTCATCGGCCTGGGCACGAGCGCGCCGGAGTTCGTGGTGTCCGGCACCGCGGCGCTGCGCGGCAACGCCGGGCTGGCGCTGGGCAACCTGGTCGGGTCGAACATCCTCAACCTGACACTGATCCTGGGCGTGGTCGCGGTCGTCTCGCCGGTGCTGGTGCGCTCGTCGGTGCCGGTGCGCGAGGCGCCGCTCATGGTCGCCGCCGTCACCGTGTTCGGCGCGTTCGCCCTGGTCGGGTTGAAGTTTGTGGCGGGGGTACTGCTGGCGCTGCTGAGCATCGGGGCCCTCGTGCTGCTGGTGCGCCTGTCCCGGGTACCACCGGATGATCCGCTGCCGGACGACGTCGCGGCGTTCGTCGAGCCGTCTCCGCCGCCCGGCCGGTGGTGGGTGGAGGCCACCCGGACCGCGCTCGGGCTGGCCGCGACCCTCGGCGGCGCCCAGCTGCTCGTCGCCAACGCCACGACGCTGGCCCACCGCTGGGGCGTGAGCGACACGGTGATCGGCTTCACCCTGGTCGCGGTCGGCACGTCGCTGCCGGAGCTGATGACGTCGGTGCAGGCGCAGCGGCGCGGCGAGGGCGATCTGATGGTCGGCAACCTGCTGGGCAGCAACCTGTTCAACAGCCTGATCGGCGGGGCGGTGGTCGGGCTCGCGGCCGGCCGGGACCGGATCGCGCCGTTCGGGTTCGCGGCGGTGACCGGGATGGTCCTGGCCGGCGTCCTCGCCTGGCTGCTGCTCAAGAGCGGCAACCGGATCTCCCGGCCGGAGGCGGCCGTGCTCCTGTGCCTGTACCTGCTGATGCTCCCGCTGTTGATCTCGGCCGGCCCGTGACGTTTCCGTTTCCGCGCGTTGGGTACGCGAGCAGGATGGGCGACGCGATGGTCCGGACGCACCGCTCCGGCGAGGTTCCGGGCGGCACAGTTGTGGTGGAAGTGCTGGGGCCGCTGGAGGCGGCGACCGTCGGGGCGCTGCGCTCCGTGGTGCTCGAGACCGTGGACGCCTACCGTCCCCGGGTGCTGACCGTCGACCTGCGGCGGGTGCCGTTCATGGACTCGGTCGGCATCGGCACGCTGGTCGCCGTCTTCAACAAGGCACGCGAGACGGGCGGCGCGATGGAGGTGCGCAACCCGTCCCCGTTCGTGCACCGGCTCCTGCAGATCACCGGCCTGACCGAGCTCTTCGGCCTGCCGGAGCTGCCCGAGGACGCGCCGGTGTCGGGGGTACCGGTGAATCTCGGGGATGCGCAGCCCTAGCGCCCTGCCTCACGGCGCCGTGCGGTCCACCACGACGCTGGAGATGCCGTTCGTGGCGTCGATGTCGTAGCGGTCCTTGGCGGTGTCCCAGCCTTTGGAGGGGTACACCGAGCCGGCGCCGACGCCGTTGTGCGCCACGCCGTCGATCGTGACGCCGCCCGCTCCGCCGCTCGCGTTCACCCGCACGGGCGCCGCCTCCGGCGCGTGCACCCGCAGCGTGCCGACTCCGCCGTCGACCTTGACCGGCACGGTGCCGGACGCCCCGGGCAGGGTGAGCTCGATGGCGGAGACGCCGCCGACGTACTCCACGCCGGCCAGCTTGCCCACTTCCCGCAGGTCGGCGGTGTTGCTCTGGGCGCCGCCGGTGAAGCGCACCGTCCACCGCACGCCGCGGTTGAGCTGGATCGCGACGACTCCGTCGCCGCCGGTGACCTGGACCTGCACGCGGCCGTCCCGGTCGGTGACGGTGGGCGACTGGGGGCTTTCCACGCGGTACAGCGTGCCGCCGAGGTCGGCGCCCTCCACGCTGACCGAGGTGACGCCGCTGAGCAGGTCGAGGGTGGCCGCGTCGCGCCCGGCGACGGGCCCGGTCACGGAGTACGCGGTCTGGGCCCGCTGCCCCTGCAGCAGCGGCCACGCGACGGCGGCCACCGCCGCCACCACGACGAGCGCGACGAAGATGAGCCCACCCACGAGGTACACGGTGCGCGGCGGCGGCCCCTGGGGCGGCGCGGGACGTGCGGCCGATGTATCGATGGCTGACATGCCGATTGTGGTCTCCGGGCACCCGGCCGAACAAACGTCTCCGCGCCGGCTTCCCGCCTTTACGTCGGCGGTGCCACTTCCACGGCTTAACTCACGCCCGCCGCGGCCGCTCTCGCGCCGACGCTTCCACGGCTTTGCTCGCGCCCGCTGCGTCCACTCTCCCGCCTGCCGCGGCCACTCTCGCGCTGACGCTTCCACGGCATTGCTCACGCCCGCCGCGTCCGCTCTCACGCCTGCTGCAGCCGCTCTCGCGCCGACGCCAGCGGTGCCGCTTCCACGGCTTTGCTCGCGCCCGCCGCGTCCACTCTCCCGCCTGCCGCAGCTGCTCTCCCGCCTGCCGCAGCTGCTCTCCCGCCTGCCGCAGCTGCTCTCCCGCCACGGCCGTCGCCCTCCCGCCGGCGCACGGCGCTGCGATGAGCCGTGCCCGCGGTCACGCGCTTGCGCGGGCCAAAGACCAGGGCCGCCGCCACGGGGGAAGCGGCGGCCCCGGCCGTCCTTGGGTTGCACGAAATGTACTCCCGTTGCGGGCCACTGCACAGTCCCCAATTTGTGCCGTCTTCCCCGTGCGTGCGGATCTGTCCAATGTGGAACACACAACCGCACACGACCGGACAATCCGTTGCCCCGGCAGGGTTTCCCGCCGCCTTCTCCAAACAACGTTTACGGTTCCCACCGGCCTGGGCCCGCCCGCCAAGCCGACCGAACTGCGAACACCGTTGCGCGACCGCAAGTAGCGAACCAGGCGACCCGAGCGGCCGGGGCGGACGGATGTCTCCGTGATCATGATGCTCGCGGTGACCGCACCACGGGTTTGTCATGATCCCGGAGACTTGTGGTACACGGGGGTACATCACCACTCCGTGATCATGAAAAACCGTTGGTGTCGAGGCCGGATGCGGCATGATCACGGAGACTTCCGGTCGCCGCGCCGGACGTGCATCGCCGATCGTGGCCCAAGCCATATGTCATCAAGGCCGGCGAGGCCCCCAAGGCGTTGGGACCGGCGCAGGCTGGGCACCGCGGCCACCCGAACCCGCGGCCACCCGAACCCCCCGCCACCCGAACCGGCCGCCACCCGACGTCAACCACCTCGGTAAAGCGGCGCAAAGACCGCGTGCAGGTCAGGTGAGGCGGGCGGCGCGGTGGCCGGCCTCGGCCGGGGTGAGCAGCTCGCCGTCGAGGATGACGGCCCAGAAGGCGTCGAGCGGGATGCGCTCGAACAGCGGCGAGCCCAGGCCCTCGAACACGTCCTCCGGCACCAGCTTCAGCGACGTGGTCACCACGATCGTGGGCACGGTGCGGGCCAGCTCCAGCGTCCCCCGGATGTTCAGCACCCGGGTCGGGCTGATCGCGTCGGCGCCGGCCAGGCCGGTGACCGGCTCCAGGCCCTCCGTGCCGGGGGCGTCCACGGTGCCCGCGGGCAGGCCGGCGACCGTAGCCTTGACCAGGGCGCTGCTCGGGGCGGTGCGGACCCAGCCGCCGCGCTGCCGCAGCACGCGGGTGGCCAGGGCGACCGAGCGCTCGACGTCGCGGTCGAGCTGCTCGCGGATCGCGTGCAGGGCGGTGCGCGGGTCGGGGCCGTTGGCGGCGCGGGCGATGTGCCACATCGAGGCGTACCCGGGCAGGAGACCCGGCAATGGGGCCACCATGGCGCGCAGCGCCGCCGGGTCGTCGACGAGCTCGGCGAGGCCGTCGAGCACCTGGCGGGCCACGCCGGTGGCCCCGGACGTGCGGTCCTGGACGGCGGCGGCGAGTAACGGCGACAACGTTGGCGCGTTCATGCTGCTCCGAATGCTCTCTTGTCGAAAACGGACATCGACCCCAGACGGACTCATGTATGAGACAGCTGGGGTCGATCTCCGTCAAGTAGACAAACGAGCAAGAAGCGCTCGGCGCTGCGGGTCTTTACCGGGCGGCAATGGGGGTGTAATCGCGGGCGCCGTAGCCGGTGTAGACCTGCCGGGGGCGACCGATCTTGGTGTCGGGGTCGTTGATCATCTCGCGCCACTGGGCGATCCAGCCGGGGAGCCGGCCGAGGGCGAAGAGCACGGTGAACATGGTCGTCGGGAAGCCCATGGCCTTGTAGATCAGGCCGGTGTAGAAGTCGACGTTGGGGTACAACTTCCGGGAGACGAAGAACTCGTCGGCCAGCGCGATCTCCTCGAGCTGCACGGCCAGGTCGAGCAGCGGATCGGGCTGCGCCATGCGGCCCAGGACCTCCTGGGCGGCCTTCTTGACCAGCGCCGCCCGCGGGTCGTAGTTCTTGTAGACCCGGTGCCCGAAGCCCATCAGCCGGACGCCGGCCTCCCGGTTCTTGACCTTGCGGACGAAGGCGTTGATGTCGCCGCCGTCGTGGTGGATCTGCTGCAGCATCTCCAGCACCGCCTGGTTGGCGCCGCCGTGCAGCGGGCCGAAGAGCGCGTTGACGCCGGCCGAGATCGAGGCGAAGAGGTTGGCCTGGCTGGAGCCGACGAGGCGGACCGTGGAGGTCGAACAGTTCTGCTCGTGGTCGGCGTGCAGCAGCAGGAGCATGTCGAGGACCTTGACCACGACCGGGTCGATCTCGTACGGCGTGGACGGCACGCCGAAGGTCATCCGCAGGAAGTTCTCGACGTAGCCGAGCGAGTTGTCCGGGTAGAGCATCGGCTGGCCGATCGCCTTCTTGTAGGCGTACGACGCGATGGTGGGCACCTTTGCCAGCAGCCGGATGGTGGAGATCTCCACCTGCTCCTTGTCGAATGGGTTGAGGCTGTCCTGGTAGAAGGTCGACAGCGCGCTGACCGCGGAGGAGAGCACCGCCATCGGGTGCGCGTCGCGGGGGAAGCCGTCGAAGAAGCGCCGCATCTCCTCGTGCAGCAGCGTGTGGTGCTGGATGTTCGACGTGAAGTCGGCCAGCTGCGCGGCGCTGGGCAGCTCGCCGTGGATGAGCAGGTACGAGCTCTCCAGGAAGGTGGATCCCTGGGCCAGCTGCTCGATCGGGTAACCGCGGTAGCGCAGGATGCC
The DNA here is from genome assembly GCF_050948465.1 of Dactylosporangium sp. CA-092794. Classification (NCBI taxonomy): domain Bacteria; kingdom Bacillati; phylum Actinomycetota; class Actinomycetes; order Micromonosporales; family Micromonosporaceae; genus Dactylosporangium; species Dactylosporangium sp. CA-092794. The sequence goes on from NZ_CP192044.1 coordinate 9,588,627, forward strand.
GGCGTCGCCGTCGATGTAGGTGATCGACGAAACGCACGATGCCGTATTCACGAAACCGGTATCGAGGGTGACCTGGCCGGTTTGTTTGAGGAGTGAACCGATCTCCAGGCCGGACGGTCCATCGGTCGCTTTACGTACCTTAAGGTCGAGCTCGCCGTCGGGGTATGTGATGTTGTACTCACTCATGCGCGTCGTTCCCGTCTCGTCCCGCAGTCCGGCTCCTGGCCGCGGCCCCATTGCCCGCGACCGGCGCTTATGGCGCCCTTCGCGGAGGATTACAGATGCGCGCGCCCGTCCGCGCGGCGGGGCGCGTTACTGCGATATTTCCTACTCCTAAATCATCGTCGCACCGGAAGAACTCCTAAACCAAGATCCCGGGATCGTCGCCCGCGCCGGGTGTGCGAGGTTCACCCCGTTTTCCGGTGAGATGTACCACATGCAGACTCTCCTCGCTGCGTTCGGTGCCCTCGCCCTCGCCCCGTCCGCCGGCCCCAGCGGAGCCGTCTCGCCCGACACGGTCCAGCCGGGCGGCCAGGTCACGTTCAGCGTGGTCTGCGCGGAGGACGTGCGTTCGGCCGACGTGGCCGGCACCACGCTCGGGCTCGCCGAGCGCATTCCGATGGAGCCGGGGAACGCCTCGGGCGTCTTCTCCGTGTCGGTCGAAATCCCGACGAACACCCAGGAGGGCACATTCAACGTCAGCATCGACTGCGGGGACGGCACGTCGGCGGTCGTCCAGCTCGTCGTGGCCCCGGCCGGAGGGGTGCCCACCGGCGGCGGGTCGAGCGCGCGCCGGCCGAACCACGCACTCATGGCCGCCGGCGGTGGACTCCTGGTCATCGGCGCGGCGGGCACGGTCCTGCTGCGCCGCCGGCCGGATTGAGCCTGCTCGTCCGGCCCGACGGGCGGTGGCGGGGACTGACGGCGCTGGGCATCATCGCGTTCGTGGTCGCCGGGGTGTCGCTGATCGGCTCGTCGCTGGGCGGCGCACCGCCGTTCCGGCCGGCCAACGCCGGTTTGTCGGGTGTTGCTGCCGATGTGGTACTGCGCCCGTCGGCGCCGGTGCGGGTCGCGATCGGCCGGATCGGCGTCGACGCGCCGGTCGAGCGCGTCGACGTGGACGGCGGCGGCACGCTCCAGCCGCCTTCGCTGAACGACCCCAAGAACATCGGGTGGTACCGCCGGGGGCCGACGCCCGGCGAGCGCGGGAACTCGGTGCTCGTCGGGCACGTCGACTCGGCCGCGAGCGGGCCGGCGGTCTTCTACGAGCTGGGCGCGCTGCGCCCGGGCGACCGAGTCTCGGTGGCCCGGGAGGACGGCTCGGTCGCGGCGTTCCGGGTCGACGCGGTGCGGCTGTTCCCGAAGTCGTCGTTCCCGGCCGGGCTGGTCTACGGCCCGGCCGGCTCCGCCCAGCTCCAGCTGGTCACCTGCGGCGGGGAGTTCGACCGGCGGCGCGGCTCGTACCAAGGCAACACCGTCGTCACCGCGTCGCTGGTCTCCGCTACGGGGACGTGAGCCGCTCCAGGGTCACGGCGTGGATGTGCCGTGGTGACACGTTGCGTTGCAGCAGCATGTTGCGCATGACGCCGACGGCGAGGGGGCTGCCGCTGAGGTACACGTCGTGCGAGGTCCACTCGCCGAAGTCGACGACGACCTGGGGCAGGGAGCCGCTGAGGTACGGGTGCGCCGGCCCGCGCGCCACCACCGGGTGGACGGTGGCGTGGGCGCAGCGGGCGGCGTGCTCGCGCAGCGACTCGAGGTCGTAGAGGTCGTCGCGGGTCGACACGCCCCAGAAGAGGTGCACGACCCGCTCGTCGTTGGCGGCGGCGAGCTCGGACAGCAGCGCCTTGACCGGGGTGACGTGCACGTCCTCGGCGACGATGAGCACCGCGCCGGCCGCGCCGCTTTCGATCACGAAGTCGCCCTCCGCCCGGTGCAGCCGGACCGGGTCGCCCACCCGCGCATCGCGGACCAGGGCGGCGGTGGCGCGATCCCCCGGTACCGCCTGGACGTGAATCTCGAGGTGATTGTCCGATGCCGGCGGGTCGCCGATCCAGCAGGCCCGCCAGACGCCGGGCACCTGGTGGCACTCGACGATCGCGCGCTGGCCGGCGCGGAAGGGGTACGGCAGGTCGGTGGCCACGGTGAGCACGGCGACGTCGTCGCGGCGCCGGTCGTGCGCGAGCAGCACGCCGGTCCAGAACGGCGTTTCGCCCTGGTGCAGCTGGGCGCCCTGGCGCAGCCAGCCGGTCGCGAACCGCCATCCGTCGCGCCAGGCGGTGGCGTCCTCGTCGCTCCATCGCTCGCCGCGCGCGTCGCGCACCGCGTCGAGCAGCGCCTGGCCGAACAGGTCGAGCTGGCGGCCGCGCGGCCCGATCAGCGCGTCGAGGGCCGGCGCCAGCCGCCCCAGGGCCGGCACGACGACGCTGGGCTGGTCGAAGTGCTCCAGCAGCCAGGCCAGCCCGCGCTCGGCCGCGGCCGGGTTCGCGGCGAACGCGGTGTGCAGGACCGTGCGCTGATCCGGCGGTACCGCCGCCAGACGACTCACGATCCGGTGGATCTCGGCGCTCGCGTCGCGCAGGCGCGCCTGCAGCTGTGGAAGATAGCCATGATCGCCCGCTTCCGGCCCGTCTTGTGGGATGCTGTCGGTTGGCCGCTGATTTTTCCGGCGTTGTTGCTTCTGTGGGGTTTCGTCCGCTTGCTCCAGCCGCTGCCGCCAGGTCCACAGCACGGTGAGGGGCTCGCCGCCGCTGCCCACGGGTCCGACCTGCGTCATGGGTCCCATTTTATCTGGATAAATACTCTTTTCGGCCGGTACCAAAAATGTCGTACCCGGCTCGTAGAGTGCCGTGCATGTCCTTGGATCTGCTGGAGCTCCTCCCCGCCGGCTGGCGTGACGTGATGAAGCCGCACCTCGACCTGGAGGTGGTGCATCGGTTGCAGGAGTTCGTCGAAGGCGAATATGCGGCCGGCCCGGTCTACCCGCCGCTGCCCGACCTGTTCACCGCTTTCCGGCTGTGCCCGCCCGACCAGGCCCGGGTGCTCATCCTCGGCCAGGACCCGTATTTCAAGGAGGGCCAGGCCCACGGCCTGAGCTTCTCCGTGCGCCCCGGCGTGTCCGTCCCTCCGTCGCTGCGCAACGTCTACAAGGAGCTGCGCGACGACCTCGGCGTCACCCCGCCGTCCAACGGCGACCTGACCCCGTGGGCGGCCGACGGCGTCCTGCTGCTCAACGCGGTCCTCACCGTCCGCGCGGGCAAGGCCGCCTCCCACGCCGGCCGCGGCTGGGAGCACGTGACCGACGCCGCCATCCACGCCCTCAACGCGTTCGACCGGCGCGTGGTGTTCGTGCTGTGGGGCGGCTACGCGCGCAAGAAGGCCGCCCTGGTCACCAACCCGCAGCACGTGGTCATCGAGGCCGGCCACCCCAGCCCGATGAACCCGGCGGGTTTCCTGGGCTCCCGCCCGTTCAGCAAGGTCGACGCCGCCCTCGCCGAGGCCGGCCTCCCCCCGGTCCACTGGACCTGACATGACCGCCACACCAGGCCGGCCGTTGGGGCGGGCATTGCTGCCGCCGGCCGTCCCCGGTCTTCCGCCGCTTTCGCCGGTGCGTCGGGTCTGACATGAGCGACGGGGTCGGGCGCGACGGGGTGCCGGGGCTGGAGGGCCCGCTGTGGCGGGCGCTGCTGGTCTTCCGCCTCGCCGCGCTCGGCTACGCCGCCGTGCTGATGGTCAACAACTTCCGCGACTACGCCTGGCCGCCCGGCGGCTGGCTGATCCTCGCGATCATGACCGCCTGGACGGCGGTGAGCAGCCTCGCCTATGCCCGCCCGGAGCGCCGCGGCTGGCCGCTGCTGACCGCCGACCTGCTCGTCGCGGCCGGCTGCCTGCTCGCCTCCCGCTGGATCGTCGACCCCGGCGGCCTGGGCGTCGGCTCACCCACCTTGCCGATGGCCTGGGTAGCCTGCCCGGTCGTCGCCTGGGCCATCTCGGGCGGCCGCCGCCGCGGCGCGATCGCCGCCATCCTGCTCAGCGCCGCCGACGTGGTCGTCCGCGACGGCCTGAGCCAGGCCACCGTCAACGGCCCGGTCCTGATGATCCTGGCCGGCATCGGCGTCGGCCACATCGCCCGCCTGGCCATCGACGCCGAGACCCGCATGCAACGCGCGACCGAGCTCGAGGCCGCCACCCGCGAGCGCGAACGCCTAGCCCGCGGCATCCACGACTCGGTCCTGCAGGTCCTAGCTCTGGTCCAACGCCGCGGCGCCGAGCTCGGCGGCGAGGCCGCCGAACTGGGCCGCCTGGCCGGCGAGCAGGAGTCCGTCCTCCGCACCCTGGTCACCGCCGCCGCACCGCCCTACCCCACCCCGCCGACCCCACCTCCCTCGCCCCCCACAACCCCGCCCACTGCTCCCGCCTCGGCACCCACCTCCCCGCCCGCCACTCCGGCCGTCTCCGCCGCCCCGCCAGCGGCCGCAGCGGATTCCGCAGCCACCACTGCCCCGCCCGCCGCTCTCGCCTCGGCACCCACTTCCCCGGCCGCCACTCCCGCCTGGGCACCCGCTTCGCCGGCCGCCACTCCCGCCTCGGCACCCGCTTCCCCGGCCGCGACTCCCTCCTCAGCCGCCACCTTCCCGCCGGCCGCTCCGCCCTCGGCGGCTGCTTCCGGCGCCACGGTCCGCGCCGACACGGCCGAAGGAGCCACGCACGCCTCATTCGCGGACCCGACCGGATTTGCGGAGCCGACCGGGGCGTCCGGCGCCCACATCCGCTGGCGCCGGCGCACCGGCCGCACGCCATCCCGCGTCCCGGCCTCTCCCCCACCGCCGCCGGACGTGACCGACCTCCGCTCGCTGCTCGCCCCGCATGCGTCGTCCACCGTCACCATCGCCGCCCCGGCCACCCCGATCCTGCTGCCGTCCGCGGTGGCCGCCGAGGTCACCGCGGCCGTCGCCGCCGCACTGGACAACGTCACCCGCCACGCCGGCCCATCCGCCCGGGCCTGGCTCCTGCTGGAAGACCTCACCGACACGATCACCGTGACCATCCGCGACAACGGCACCGGCATCCCGGACGGCCGCCTGGCCGAAGCCGAGCGCGCCGGCCGCCTCGGCGTCGCCCAATCAATCCGCGGCCGCATCCGCGACCTCGGCGGCACCGTCACCGTGACCTCACTGCCCAGCTCCGGCACGGAGGTAGAGCTACACATCCCCCGATAACCACCGCTCCCCCGCCCGCCGCCCGCCGCCCGCCGCCCGCGCCGCCTGTGGCACGCGCCGTCTGTGGCACGGTGGACGCGCCGTCTGTGGCACGGCAGGCGCGACGCGGCACGGCAGGCGCGGCACGGCACGGCAGGCGCGGCGCGGCACGGCAGGCGCGACGCGGCACGGCAGCACGCGGCGGGCGTGACGGGCACCCCATCTGCGCGGCCGAGCCGGACGTAAGTCTCCTTGGGGATTTAAGTCTTTGGTTTGGTTGTGGCGTTGGGGTTGCGGCCTTTGGGGTGGCCGGTGTTGGCGGGTCGGCCCTTCTTGATCACGGGTTGGCGGGTTCGGGGATTCTTGTTGGTCGATCCTTTGGGTCGGCCGGGGCCGGGCCGGGCGGGTTTCGGCGCACGGGCCGGGGTGGGCAGGGCGGCGACAGTATGGCGAAATACCCGGCGGACCCGGCGGGGGGAGAGCCGGTCGGGGTGGCAGGGTTGTTCCCAGGGCAGGCGCCGGTCGGCGGCCAGGGGTCTGGCCAGGTGGAGTTGGGCGAGGGCGAGGGCGACCAGCCAGGTCCACCGTTCGGCCTGGTCTGGATCGAGGGGGGTGTGCCGGGTCCAGCCGAGGTCTTGTTTGGCGAAGCGGAAGACGTGTTCGATGGTGTAGCGGTGTTGGTAGGCCTCGGCGAGCATGGGCAGGTCGAAGCTGCCTGGCGGGCCGGCCCACCACAGCCACCAGACTTGGGTGCGCCCGGCGGGGGTGGTGTGGTCCTGGCGGATCAGGGTGCCCTCGATGATGTCGGTGCCGGTCCATTTGCGGCGTTGGCGGGGTTCGGGGTGGTAGTGGTGCCAGGCCCGGGTCCGCACCGTGCCGCCGGCGCCGGCGCCGGCGCTGGTGGTGGTGGTGTGTTCGGCGTCGGGGTGGGCCAGGTGTCGGGCTCGTCGAGGGCGAAGCGGGGGCCGTGTTTGCGGGCCCGGCCGGGCGTGCCCGGCTGTTTTGCTGGGGGGCGGGCGAAGAACACCCGGTCGCTGCGCAGCCGCACGAGCAGTTGGGCGCTGTCGGGGCGGTGCTGGGTGAGGTAGATCGGGCAGTAGCGGGCGTCGAGCAGGAACACCAGCGGCACCCCGGCGGTCGCGGTGCCGGCGGCGTGCAGCCGGGTGGTCACGTCGGTGATCTGGGCGGCGGTGACCTCGTTGGCGTTGTCGGCGGTGCCGATCCGCCGCACGTCCACCGGCAGGCCCCACGACCCCCGCCTCACCCGGCCGGCCCCGCCGGTCGCGGGGGATGCGGCGCCGGGGCCGGTGTCGAGGCCGACCTGGCAGGCCCACTGCATCGACCAGCCCGGCACTGCCGGCGACCCGCCGGTGTGGTCGCGTTCGGCGGCGTACTGCATGCCGATGTCCGGGACGTACCGGGTGTCCGGCCGGGGGAACTTCGAGCTGTCCACCCCCAGCAGCAGTACCCGGCCGGGCCGGACCTGCCCGGCCAGCAGCGTCCCCGCCGCGGCCGGGTGCACCTGGCCGTGTTCCAGGGCCTGGTACACGCTGCCGTGCCCGCGGCGCAGCACCGGCTCGAACGTCAGTTCTGCCACCGACCCCACCCGCCCGCCCCCGGCCAGGGCATCGACCAGCTCGAACAGGGTGTCCGCCCACCGGCCGAAACAGCGGTACACCGCGGTGCGGAACTCGGCCAGCGCCCGCAGTGCCTGGTCGGGGGCGGATGATGGGACACCCAGCGGGTGCGGCACAATGATCTCCAACGGCTGGCTTGGCGTTTCCTGATCTTGGTCGATCTGGATCATGCCAAGACAGCCGCCCTTTTTGCACCCCCGTTACCGATCCGCAACCAAGATCACCGATGGCGCTTAAATCCCCAAGTCTCCGTGATCATGCAGTCCGCAGTCGCGCACCACGGGTTTGCCATGATCCCGGAGACTTCTGGTACACGGGGGTACATCAGCACTCCGTGATCATGAAAAACCGTTGGTGTCGGTGCCGGGTTAGGCATGATCACGGAGACTTCCGGTCGCTGCGCCGCGCAGCGTCCGACAGGTGGGACGTGATCGTCCCACCCTGGCACGCGCAGATCGGGCACCACATGGCCGCCGGCGCGCATCGCGGCTGGCGGTGCCGGTCCCGTGGCGGACACGCCAAGCTCATACACCACGCCGCCGGACGTGACCCAGCGGGCGCGGGCCGGAGACGCGGCGGGCGGTCGCGCTGCCCCCGGCTTCGCATCCCGGTGAAGGTCGATGGCGACGCTCGCGGCTGGGCCACGGCGCGCTTGTGCGTGGCGTTGTGGCGCACGAGGCACGCGGCGACGGGGTCGGCCTCCATGTGGGCGGAGTGACGAGGTGGTCGGCGGGCGGGGAGAAATCGGGGTGGCCCGGCGTTTATGGTGCTTGGGTGGACGAGGGGGCGACGACGCTGCGGGTGATGGTGGTCGATGACCATCCGATGTGGCGCGAGGGTGTGGCGCGGGATCTCACCGAGGCCGGATACGAGGTGGTGGCCGCCGTCGGGGAAGGGGCGCAGGCGGTGCGGATCGCCGGGTCGGTGCGGCCCGACGTGGTCGTGCTCGATCTGCAGTTGCCCGATCGGTCCGGGGTGGAGGTGATCCACGGCATTCTCGGTTCCTGTCCGGGCGCGCGGATTCTCATGCTGTCCGCGAGCGGCGAGCAGCAGGACGTGCTCGATGCGGTCAAGGCGGGCGCGACCGGGTACCTGGTGAAGTCGGCCGCGCGGCAGGAGTTCCTGGCGGCGGTGCGGCGCACCGCGGAGGGCGATCCGGTGTTCACGCCGGGGCTGGCGGGGCTGGTGCTGGGCGAGTTCCGGCGGCTGGCCCACGTCACGCGGGCCGAGGATCCCGACGCACCGCGGCTGACCGAGCGGGAGACCGAGGTGCTGCGGCTGGTGGCGAAGGGCGTGACGTACAAGGAGATCGCCGAGCGGCTGGTGCTCTCCCACCGCACCGTGCAGAACCACGTGCAGAACACGCTCGGCAAGCTGCAGTTGCACAGCCGGGTCGACCTGGTGCGGTATGCGATCGAGCGCGGCCTGGACGAGTGAGCGGTCAGTACTGGCCGTAGATGTCGAGCAGGTAGTGGCCGAGGACGGAGCCGGCGGCGAGGTCGAGCACGAGTACCAGGAAGACGTTCGGCTCTTCGCAGTTGACCAGGACGTGCTGCAGATTGCCATGTGGCATGTGCCACGCGTAGGTGACGTTCCCGGCGGAGAAGTCGTGGCCGCCGAGGTCCGCCTCCGGGATCTCGTCGACGTACGACCAGAAATCGAACGGTGGCTCCGCCTCCGGACCGATTCGTACCGGTTCGGGCTCCATTGTCGCTTTGTATTCCGCCTCGCTGAGCAACCGCATCACGTCAGCATGCCGGTACCGCTGCCACACCGGAACACACGGGTACTCACCCAGGATTGAGTAGCGACACCGATTCGCCGCGCTACGGACAGGCCCCATCCTGAGCGGCATGGTGAGCTATCCCTGCCCGTTCTGCGGCGCGCCGGCCGGCCTGGAGTCCGGCTGCGGCGGCTGCGGCCGCCCGCCGTTCCCGGACGCCGCGGAGGTGGTGCGCCTCAACGGCCGCACCATCGAGTTGTACGCCGAGGTCGAGTCGGCCCGCGCCCGCTACGGCACCGCCGTCCAACGCTTCAACGCGACGATGTCGCAGCGCAATATGCTCGCCGCCCGCGTCAAGGCCGCCGTCGCTGCCGCCCGGCCCATATCCACCCCAACGGGCTTGGCATCCGCCGTGAGCGGCGCGGCCGGGCACCCGGCCCCGGTCGGCGATCGGCTGACCGGCGCCAACGGCGCAGCGCAGGAGGTGGCCGGCGGGCTTGAGCGGCGGCCCGAGGCTGCGCCGCGGACCGTCCAGAATGTCCTGTTCATCCTCGGCGGGCTGCTGCTCGGCAGCGCCGCCATCGTGTTCGCCGCCGTGGCGTGGGCGAGCTTCGGCGTGTTCGGGCGGGCCGCCATTCTCGCCGTGGTCACGCTGCTGGTGCTCGCCGTGCCGCCGGTGGCCCTCGCGCGCGGGCTGCGGGCGACCGGCGAGACGTTCGCGGCGCTCGGGGTGTTGCTCGTGCTGCTCGACGGGTACGCCGCCTGGTACGTCGACCTGGCCGGGCTGGCCGGCGCCACCATGCCCAGCACGTACGCGGGGCTGGTCTGCGCCATCACCGCGGGCGTCGCCGGTGGTTACGCGGCGCTCACCCGGCTGCGCGCGCCGCGGCTGGCCGCGGTCGTCGCCGTGCAGCCGGTGTTGCCGCTGCTGGCGCTGCACCGCGGATTCGGTCCGACCGGATGGACCCTGGTATTCGTTGCGGTTGCGGCGATCGGGGTGCTGCTCGGCCGTACCGTCGAGCAAATGGCCTGGATCCCCGCGGGCCTTTCGGTCCTCTCGGCGCTGCCGCCCGCGCTGCACGCACTGGCCACTGTGGACGGTGTGCCGGCGGCCACACGGGACGCCGGGGTCATGGTGCTGCTCGCCGCCGTGGTCGCGGTCGCGGCGCTGGCCCACGAACGCACCGTGCCGGCCGGCTTCGGCGCGGCGATCGGCATCGTGACGCTGGGCGCGATGCGGCTGGCCGCGGAGGTGTTCCCGGCGCAACGGTATGCCGCGTTCGCCGCCGTGCTGCTGCTCGTGGCCGCCGCCGCGACCATTGCGCCGCAAAAGGTCCGCTCCGGCGTCCGGGTGGGGGCATTGGTCATGGTGGGCGGGTTCGCGCTCCCCTACGCGTACTTTGCCGTCCTCGCCGCCGCCCAATCGGTCCGCCGCGCGCTGCCCGCGTGGCATACCGATGGCCGGCCGGGGGCCGCGGGCGCTGACGGCGGGTGGTGGGCGCACCGGCTGTTCGACTGGCAGGAGCCGGTCGCCCTGGTGCTGCTCGCCGCCGCGCTGTGGCTGCTGCTGCGCCATCGGTCCGTGCCGTGGACCGCTGCGGCGCTCGTCGCGTTCGCCGTCCCCGCGGCGGTTCCGAACCCGCCGGTCGCGCTCGCGTCCATTGTGGACGGCGCGCTGCTGCTGGCGCTGGTGGTGTTCGCGTTGCGGTCCGACCGCTTTGCCACGTTGGCCATACCGTTCGTCGCGACGCACCTGGCGCTCACCGGACTGGCCACCCCGTGGACCACCGTTGCGGTGTACGGCGGCCTCTCGGCGCTGTCCACTGTGGTCGCGGCCCGCGCGGCCGAGCGCCGGCTCGGCCTCCCGGCGGCGGTGGTGTCCCTGCTCGGTCTGCCCGTCACGGCCGCCGCGGCAGACCATATCCTCCGCATCGGTACACCCCTATCGCCCGCGCTGCCGCCCGCGCTCATCGGGGCCACGGTCGGCCTGGTCGCGGTGACGGCGATCGCGTTGGTGCTGCACAACCGGGCCCACAACGCCGGCACGATCGCGACCGCCACGGCCGGCGCCGGCGTCACGGTCGCCGCAACGGTTCAGTCGGCGAGCGCCGGCGGCGCGACGTGGTTCGGCGCGTACGCGGCCGTCGCCCTCCTCGCCACCTGGCTCGCCGCCCGCGGCTTCCGCATACCGATCACCGCCGGAACGGACCAAACGGCGGCTCGGCTCGGGCACGCGGTGGCCGCCGTGGTGCCGGGTGTGCTGGTCGTGGTCTCGCTGGTTCCGGCGGTTGCCGAGGTGCTGCTGCGGCCGCTGGGTTGGCTCGGGGCGGTCTGGCAGGGTGCGCCGGTGGGCGTGGGACTGGGCCCCGGGGGTACCGAATGGTGGGGAACGACACCGGCGGCGTTCGGGCCTGCGGCGGCCGCTGCCGGGCTCGGTGTGCTGGCCGTGCTCGCGGTGCTCGTCGCGCGGCGGGTCGGTGCCGGCGTCTGGAGCTTCGCCGGGCCCGTGGTGAGCCTCGCGATCATGCTCGGGTGCGTGGCGGCGGCAGCGCCTTGGCCGGTGGTACCGGCGCTGAGCCTGGCTTTCGGGCTGGCAACGGGGCTCGGGGCCGCGCTGCGGCGGGCGTCGGCGGGGGCCGTGTTCGGGGGCGTGGCGTGCTGGTTCGGGATCGGTTCGGGGCTGGCCGGGCTGCTGGCCACCCGGGCGGCGACCCTCGCCGGGCTGGGCGCGCTCGTCGCGGCGGCGGTTGTCGCGGGGATCGCCGGGCGGACGGCCGGCGCGCGGATGGTCGCCTGGCCGGTCGCCGCGGCGGGCG